>NZ_JAATNG010000009.1 GCF_013184805.1 Pseudoruegeria sp. HB172150 | reverse complement strand
CGGTGGTTTCTTAGGTAATTGAATTGTCAGGATATTTACCAAGAAATAAGTGATTTCCGGGACGCGGAAGGCGGTGCCGCCCGGCCGTTCCCGTAGGACAGTGCGGCTCGGAGTCGCTGCCATTCGATTGCACGTTCCAAGGCACGACACGCGCAGGATGTATTCGGTCAAATTGCCCGGTTTTCCCTCGCATCGGCCAGCCGACATGGTAAATAGAGCTTGGGTGCATGATGCCGCCGGCGAATTCAGTTTCGGTCGAGCGGTAGGTCTGAAACTTTGGGGGAATAATGTTCCTTAAGAATACGTTACGTACTGTCGTGGCCGGTTCGGTCCTTTCGGTCCTGCTTGCCGGTTCGGCATCGGCGACATCTCTGTCGCTGGACTATCTCGGATACGCGTCGGGTGGGCGGAACATCACCGTTTACAACCTGTCCGGCGATGCGTCGGATGTCAGGGATGGCTTGAAGACCGGCGGCGCATATGAATTTTACGATGACACGCTCGGCACATTCGTTGCCTGGTGCCTAGACCTTCTGACACCGCAACAAACCGGCGCGGATCAGCCCTACACGGTCACCGATACGCCGTATGACGGGTCCCTGTCCGATGCAGTTCTGGCGCGGATCCAGGCGTATTTCGACGCCAACTACTACGTTGGTCTGGAAGACGACAAGAACACGTCCGGTGCGTTCCAGTTCGGGTTGTGGGAAATTCTCTACGATGACAACTACAACCTGATGATTGGCGATTTCGTGGCTGCGCCGAGGGCGTCCCGGGACAACGACGCCTTCTTCCTGGCGCAGAGCTATCTGGCCGCCGCGGCTTCCTACACGGGCAAGAGCAAGTGGGTCCTGTCCTACCTGCAAAGCACCGAAGGCGAGAGCCAGAACCTCGTGACCGCCGCTCCGGCACCTGTGCCGCTGCCTGCGGCAGGCCTGCTGCTTGCGGGTGGTCTGATGGGATTGGGCGCGCTGCGCCGCCGGCGCAAGGCAGCCTAAGGCAGAAGATCGGAACGGAGCGACGCCGGGCGCGGACTGGGCTTGGCGTCGCGACTGCAGAAATAGGCGCGCAGAACGCAGGCGCCGACAGTGCCGGCAACACCTGCACCGCAGTAGAGCAGAAGGGCGGTCCCAAGACTGGCCCCCATGACAAGCGATGTTGTCATGGTCACCAGGCCTACGCCCACTCCGATTATGATTGCCCCGAAAATCATATGAGTCCGCTTAACACGTTTGATGCTGCCCCGCATCAGCTTTGCCATGGTAACGTTAATGTAATGACATGGTAGTGGCGAGGTTCCTTGCTTCAAATGCATACTTAGGCAAAAAACCGCGCAAGTTGTCTGCCGGGCCGTTTCGAAGTACGTGCTGATGCGTCTAACCCCTTGTTTGACTGGCGTTCCAAGCAAAATTCGCCTTTTTCTGCCGAGGTAGGGTTTGGCGAAGGAATCCGGTGTAGCATTGTGTTAGACGTGGGGGGCAGCCGGTCCGAGATCCGGCAAATGTGGGGATTACAGGCATGACAAACAGGGGCGCCACGGCTGCGCTGATCGGAAACAGTTCTCGTGAAGCCCGGCAAATTGTTGCGCTGGAGAATCGGAGTCTGCTTATGCGGTCGCTTGCGCGCCACGGCGCGCGCACGGCATTCACGACTCGTGCCATGGCGTCATTGCTGGATTCCCTTGGCTGGGAAGTGGCGGAATCGCCGCGGCGCGAGACCGAGATGCACCTGCCGCAGCAATGCTGTTTCATCCTGCGCGACGGGGAGCGGGAAGAGGCAGCCTTCGGCTATTCCGGGCTGACCCTGCCGCAAAACGCGGACGATCCGGGCCTGCGCGCCGCACAGCGCCGGGTGGAGCGGTTCCTGGGCATGCTGGGCGAGGAGCAGGGCGTATTGCTGCAGAACGTACCGCTGATGGCCCTGTCGGGCCGCCGCCGCAATCTGGTTGGCGTGTTCGGCGGCTGGCGGTTCGATCGTGGCACCTGGGCGCCCTTCCTGCTGGGACCGGACGGGCTTGGCGGCGCGCCGGCGCAGGCGGCGCTGTTCCGGGCCGGCGTCGACCCTAGTCACCTAGCCGATATCTGCGGCCATGGCGTGAACCGCGCGATCCCCGCAATTGCCGGCGTGGCCACCGCCCTTTCCGCGGTCGACCGGATGGCAAAAGGCCAGAAGCCGGCGGCGGTGGATACATATCTGCAGCGGCTTCGCGTCGTATCGCATGCGGAAGGCTGGTCGAAACCCGCCGATGACGGCGCCGAGTACGGGCCGACGCGCCTGGCCGCGGGCTATGGCCGGCGGGCCGACAAGGACGGCAAGGATACGCCGGGCAGCTGGGAGCCCGATGGCGACGAGTTCCGCTTTCATAGCTACGGAGCAGACGGCGCATGAGCCGAAGCGGCCAACCGATCGGGAAGATCGAGCTGTGGCGGGCGCTGCTGCCCGGGGTCGGCCTGCTGGGCTGGATCTTCGTGTTCAGCGTCTTTGCCAACCTGCTGATGCTGACCGGCCCGCTGTACATGCTTCAGATCTACGACCGCGTGCTGTCCTCGCAATCGGTCGAGACGCTGATCGCGCTTTCGGTTCTGGTGGCGGGGCTGTATGCGCTCATGGCGCTGTTCGACTACGCGCGCGGCCGGCTGATGGCGCGTGTCGGCGCACGGTTCCAGAGCAAACTGGACAGGCGTGTGTTCGAGGCCAGCCTGCAGGGTGGCCAGGGCGCCAAGGAGCGCAACGACGCCGCCAGCGCCCTGCGCGACCTCGATGCGATCCAAAGGCTGTTCGTCTCGCCGGTGCTGATCACCATCATGGATTTGCCCTGGACCCCGGTTTTCCTGGTGCTGATGTTCTTTTTCCATCCGATGATCGGCTGGCTGGCGGTCACCGGCGGCGCGATCCTGATCCTGCTGACGCTGGCGAACCACGCGATCACCGCCCGGCGCACCCGGCAGGCGGCCTTCGCCGCGCAGCAGTCGCATGACATGGCGGCAGAGGTGCGCATGGGCGAAGAGGTCGTTCTGACCCAGGGCATGCGCCCGGTGGTCACGGAACGCTGGCGCAGGCAGCGGGTCGACGGGCTGGCGCGCGGCATCGGCGCCAATGACTGGACCGGCAGCTTCACCTCTGTCACGCGGGCATTCCGGCTGCTGCTGCAATCGGCGGTTCTGGGGCTTGGCGCCTACTACACGCTGCAGGGCGAACTGACGGGCGGTGCGATGATCGCCGGCTCGATCCTGCTGGGCCGCGCGCTGGCGCCGATCGAACAGGCGCTTGGCGGCTGGGCGGTGCTGCAGCGGGCGCGGCAGGGCTGGAAATCGCTGGGCGGCTTCCTGGCCAAGCACCCGCCCGAGCCGCAGCGAACCGAACTGCCGGTGCCCGAAGCCAACCTGACCGTCAAGAACCTGTCGGTGCTGGCTCCGGGCGGCCGCATGCCGGTGCTGCGGGGCGTCAACTTTCAGCTGATGCCGGGGCAGGCCATCGGCGTCATCGGCCCCTCGGGCTCTGGCAAATCGACACTGGCTCGGGTGCTGCTCGGCTACTGGCCGGTGACTGCGGGCGAGGTGCGCCTGGGCGGGCCGACGCTGGATCAGTACGGCGCCGATGCGCTGGGGCGGCATATCGGCTATCTGCCGCAGAACGTGCGTCTGTTCTCGGGCACCATCGCGCAGAACATCGCGCGCATGGCCGACAAGCCCGATTCCGCCGCCGTGGTGCGGGCCGCCAAGGCGGCGCGGGCGCATGACATCATCACCCGCCTGCCGGAAGGCTATGACACCGTGCTGAAGGCCAACGACCTGCAGCTGTCGGGCGGCCAGTGCCAGCGGATCGCGCTGGCCCGGGCGCTTTACGGCGATCCGCGGCTGCTGATCCTCGACGAGCCGAACTCGGCGCTGGACGCCGAGGGATCGGACGCGCTGAACGAGGCGGTGCGCAGCTTCAAGGAGCGCGGGCGCGGCGTGATCATCATGACCCACCGGCCCAACGCCATTGCCGAATGCGATCTGCTGCTGGTGCTGGATAACGGGCTGGTCACATCGTTCGGCCCGCGCGACGTGGTGATGCGCCGCATGCTGAAGAACGCGGATACCGTGCAGAAGACGCTGCGAAGCCTGCCCGGAGGAGCCCAGACGTGAGCGACAACGATAACAGACAGCCGCGCTGGACCGCCCGCGCGCCGCTGACGGTCGGCATCATTGCACTGATCGCGCTTGTCGGCGGGCTTGGCGGCTGGAGCCTGCGGACCAACCTTTCGGGCGCGGTGATCGCCGCCGGGTCGATGCAGGTCGAAAGCAACCGGCAGGTGATCCAGCATCCCGATGGCGGTGTCGTGAAGGAAATCCTGGTGCGCGACGGCGACCGGGTCGAGGCTGGCGACGTTCTGTTGCGGCTGGATGGAAACCTCCTGCAATCCGAACTTGCAATCATCGAGGGCCAGTTGCGCAGCCTTGCCGCGCGCCGGTCCCGGCTGATCGCGGAGCGTAACGATGCCGAGGAGATCACCTTCCCCGAGGAACTGCTGGCGCAGGCCGAGACCGATGACGAGGTGAAGGGCCTGATCGACGGTGAGACGACGCTGTTCCAGGCACGCCGCGAGACGCTGGAACAGCGCAGCGGCCTGCTCGACAAGCAGAACGAACAGCTGGAAAGCCGGATCGAGGGGGTCAACGCCCAGCTCGCCGCCCTCAAGCGCCAGCAGGAACTGGTGTCGCGCGAGCTGGAGAGCAAACGCGCGCTGCTGAAGAATGGTCTGACGCCGGCCTCTGCCGTGTTCGAGCTGGAAAGCGACCTTGCCGGCATCGAGGGCGAGGTCGGCCGGCTGGCGGCCGAGGTCGCCGGCATGCAGGGCGAGATCACCGCCAACGAGATCGAGCGTCTGCAGCTGTGGACGACCCGGCGCGAGGAAGCCACCAGCGCCGAGCGCGAGCTGCAATATTCCGAGATCGAGCTGAACGAGCGGCGCATCACGCTGGTCGATCAGCTGTCGCGCATGGATCTGCGCGCGCCGGTCGGCGGCATCATCTACGAATCGCAGATCTTCGCCGAACGGGCGGTGGTACAGCCCGCTGAACCGGTAATGTTCATCGTCCCGCAGGACCAGCCGCTGATCGTTTCGGCCAAGGTCGAGTCGCTCGACATTTCCGAGGTGCATGTCGGCCAGGACGTGGCGCTGCGCTTCATGTCTTTCGACCAGAACGGCCGTATTCCCGCCTCGGGCAAGATCGTGCGCGTCTCTGCCGACGCGATCCCGGACGAGAATACCGGCGCCAGCTATTACGCGATCGACATCCGCCCCGACGATTCCGCCTTCGCGGATCTGCGCCCCGACGAGGAATTGATGCCGGGAATGCCGGTACAGGCCTTCATCCGCACCCGTGACCGCACCGCCTTTGCCTATCTGGCGGAACCTTTCGAGCGGTTCTTCGACAAGACGTTCCGGGAGTAGGGTTCGGCCGCCCTCGCGTGGGGCGAGCTGCGATAGAGACCGGATTTCGGGCGCATCACGCGCGTGGGCGGATAGTTCTGGCTGGGTTCCCCGCGGCGATAACGCCTTCCGGAATGTCCTTGGTTACGACTGAGCCGGCCCCGATAACTGCATGGGCGCCAACGGTTACGCCGGCAGTGACGATAACCCGGGCACCTAGCCAGGCGCCTTCACCGATACTGACATCGCTCTCTACAGTTGGCTGTTCGGTTACCAGTTGTCCGGCTGCCAGCCCGTAATTCGAAGCCGTCAAAAAGCAGTCCGGGCCGAACGTAACATCATCGCCGACGATGATTCTTCCTGAGTTATCGCCTGCCCACAAAGTACACCGAGCACCAATCTGCACCCGGTTCCCAATCCTGATCCTGTCTCCATTCGCGAAAGAGGCGTTCGGAGCGATACGCACCTTGTCGCCGATTTCCATTCGGCGCTTTTGAGACACGTGCGTGTAGTTGTAATAATGCAGGATCCGGAACCCATGTGCGAGCGCTCTCGGGTCGAAGATCGACCATATCCCGCGGATGGCTCGTGCGAAGATGCGGGTGTCCTTACGGTTCTTCACACACCGTGGCCCTTGTTCGGAAGCGGTTCGGGGTAACCATCGCGCCATTCGCTCCTGCGATCCCAGACTTCGCCCCAGCTTTCCGCGCTCTCTCGGTGTTTCGTCTTTCGCGTAGCCCACGCTCGCACCTGTGCTGCCCGCATGCGGCTCCAGGGCCAGAGCCGCATCATTGTCAGGCCGAAGGGACGCTTCCAGGCGGGGAAATTCTGGCGGATCAGCGTGGTTTTCGCAGTGAGAACGCGGACGAGTTTGCGGGCATGGACCGCCTCCGACGCCCCGACATAGTGGACGATTTCCGCGTTCGGGGTAATTCGGGGCCTTGCGCCCAGCTTGCGCGCACGAAGGCAAAGATCCGCTTCTTCTCCGTACATGACGTAGGTCAGATCGAAGCCGCCGAGTTCGTGCCAAAAGTCGCGTTCGATGAGCAGAAGACAACCAGTGACGATGTCGACCTCGCGCTCGTCATCTCGCTGCCAGTCTCCGTACCCTTCCGGATTAAAGAATCCGCTGTTCCGGAACATGCTGGACAGACCGAAAACCTGGCTTGTGAGACTCCAGAGCGACATTTGCCGCCAGCAATTCGTGGGGTTCAGGCTTCGGTCACCATATAGCGTCCTTCCGCCCCAGATCTTTGCGTCAGGGCGGTCCTGCGCAAACTGCAAGAGCTTGTCGATCGCTGAATCCAGAACGACCGTGTCCGGATTTAATAGAAGAACGTACTTTCCCCTGGCATGCTCGATGGCGACGTTATTGCCTTTTGCGAACCCGTGATTGGCTGTCTCCGGCATCAGTTTGACGTCCGGAAACTTTTCAGCGATCGCTTTGGCTGATCCGTCCGATGACGCGTTGTCGAGCACAATTACTTCATGGGGTACCGTCGTTTCGCGAGCGACGGACTCCAAACATTCTAACGTCATCTCCCACGTGTTGTAGCTGATGATGATAATGGAAACCGTGGGAGCAGCGACTGCTTCGGAGGACGCTTGGGACCTTTCAATCTTGATCGTTTCCATGGGTACTTGCATCCACTCTGATTTGAACAGGCGCTAATTTACCCCGCCACCACCGCGAATTCCGGGTTCAGCCCCATGCCGCGCACCTGGTCGGAGATCTCCTGCTCGTAGAGCGCGTTGGAGATCAGGACGAGGTCGGGCTGGATCGTTTTCAGGTCGTCCGGCGCCACGACCGGCAGGGCCACGCCGGGGGCGTAGAGGCCGTGTTTGCGCGGGTTGAGGTCGACGAGGGCGGCCAGCGGCGCGGCGGCGTCGCCGAGGGCGTTGGCGAAGGTGATGCCCTTCGAGCCGGCGCCCCAGATCACTGCCTTGCCGTCGAGCCTGGACAGCCGGTCGCGCCAGCCGGCGAGCAGGCCGTTGGCTGCCGTCGCGAATGCTTCTGCGTCGGCGATGACCCTGGTGGTGTCGGGCGACAGCCACGACGGGTCGGGCGCGGTGGGCCGCGCCTCTAGCATCAGAAATTGGCCGTCATAGCCTTCGGTGACCGACACGGGCGCGAACCCGGCGCGGCGGAACGCGGCCTCCATCGAGGCGGCGGTCCAGTAGCCGACATGTTCGTAGATTACGTCCCACATCGACACGGCGCGCAGCATCCAGCCGGCGTTCGGGACCTCGAAATAGACCGGCACGTCGCGATCGCCGATTGCACGGCGGATGTCGTGCAGCAGCGGCATCGGTGCGTCGAGATGCTCCAGCACGTGGCGGCACAGGATCGCGTCGAACGGACGGTCGAGCTGGTCGGAGCGGAAGTATTCCGGCACGATCTCTACCCCGTCGCGGGCGGTGAATGGCGTTTCCTTGCCTTCCATCGACGGGTCGAATCCGGTGGCGGTGGCCGCGCCGTGCTTTGACATCAGGTCCAGCATGTGGCCGTCGCCGCAGCCGATCTCGAACACGTGCTTGCCCTTGAGGTCGAAGCGGTCGACCAGCCCCTTTGCCAGTTCCTCGGCAAAAGCCTGAAACTTTGGCGAGAAATGCAGCGCGTTCTCGTAGCCGGGCGCGTAGACCATACGCTCGGGCTCGAAGGCGGCGTTCCAGATCATCGCGGTTTCGGGGCAGATCACCAGATCGACGTCACCGGCCGGCGCTTCGCGAGCGGCGTCGGCATCGGGCCAGAGCTGGTTGCAGATCACCGGCACGTTGCCGAGGGTGAAGACCGGCTTCAGGTTTGTTGACCCGCTGACCGGGCATTCCGTTGCAAGGCTCATCAGACCGCCACCAGTTCGGGGTTCAGGCCCATCGCCGCCAGATCGGCGCCGATTTCCTTCAGGTAGATCGGGTTCATCACGATCACCGTGTCGGGCGGCGCGTCCTTCAGGCTGGCCGGGCCGGACACGAGATGCCCGGTGCCGGGAAGGTAGCGGCCCTGCTTGAACGGGTTGATGTCGATGACCTGCGCCACCTCGTCGCCGAGGTCGTTCGTCGTCAGGAACGACACGCCCTTGGAGCCGCCGCCCCAGATCGCGACGCGCTTGCCGTCAGCGTGGCGGGAGCGGACGAAATCGGTCCAGTAGGCGCGGGTTTCGGCCACCTGTTCCGGGAAGGCCGCCGCCAGCGCGCGCACGGCCTCGAGGTCGTCCTCTTCCGGCAGCGGTGGGCGGCCGGTGGACGGCTCGGCATACTGGATGATGTACTGGTCATCATAGGCCAGGTAGAGCTTGGTCACGTCCATCCCGGCGCGGCGGAACAGGCGGGCATGGCTTCCCAGCGTGAAATACGAGCAGTGCTCGTAGTAGATGTCCCAGAACGCGCCCTCGTCGAGCACGCGGCGCACGTCCGGCGTCTCGAAGAAGATGCCCACGTCGGTGCGGCCGTCGATGGCGGTGGCGATGTCGTCCATGAACTGGCCGACCGCTGGGATATGTTCCAGCGTGTGCCGGCAGACAACGAAATCGGGCGTCTCGGCGATGGTCGCAGGATCGAAATATTCGCGCTGGAACCGGATCTCCTGCCCGTCGGCACCGGGCAGACGCTCGGGAATGAACCCCGGATCGACACCCAGACCCTGCGTCCCGGTCTGCTCGGCCAGTTCCTGCAGGAACTCGCCCTTGCCACAGCCGATCTCCAGCGTCTTCTTGCCCTTCAGGTCGTAGAGCGAGGCGACCTCTGCCGCCAGCTCCTTGGCGAAGCGGTTGAAGGTGCCCGAGAAGTGCTGGCTTTCCTCGGTGGTCGAGGCGTAGTCGACCTGTTCCAGCTCGAACACCGCGTTGAATACGAAGCCGCAGTCATTGCAGAACTTCAGCAGCAGGGGCCGGCGCGGAAAGTTCCGCGCCTCCTCTTCGCTGTCGAGCAGGATGCAGCTTTGCACCGGGATGGCGTCGAGCCGATAGATTTCGGCCACGGCGCCGGACCCGCAGGCCGGGCACTTGTTCAGTTCTTCCGCCATCAGTTCGAGACGATCTCGAGATCCGGGATCGGCACCACGAACTTGCCGCCTTTCGCCAGGAAATCCTGCTGCTGCCGGATGATCTCGTCACGGAAGTTCCACGGCAGGATCATCACGTAATCGGGCTTGTCCGATTTCAGCTTTTCCGGATCGTCGATGCGGACGCGGACGCCGGGCATGTACTTGCCCTGCTTGTGGACGTTGCGGTCCACCGCGTATTCGATCGCGCGCGAATTGAGCTGCAGGAAGTTCAGCATGATCGTGCCCTTGGCGGCGGCGCCGTAGGCGGCGATGCGTTTGCCCTCGGACTTCAGTTCAGCGATCAGCTTGCGCGCCTCGTCGCGGAACGTCCGCACGCGCTGGCCGAAGCTGGCGTAATAGTCGAAACGGTCGAGGCCAAGCTCATGCTCTTCGGCGAGGATCCGTTTCACCGCCTCGGACGGCGCGTCGGTCTTGCCGAAATAGAGCCGCAGCGAGCCGCCGTGTATCGGCAGGCGGCGCACGTCGTTCAGGTACAGCCCGTGGCGCGCGAACAGCGTCTTCGCCGAGCCGACCGAGAAATAGCACAGGTGCTCGTGATAGATCGTGTCGAACTCGATGAAGTCGATGAGGTCCCGCACATAGGGGAACTCGACCGAGATGACGCCGTCATCGGCCAGCAGCGTCGCCATGCCGGCCACCAGATCGTTCTGGTCGGCGACGTGGGCCACCACGTTGTTGGCGATGATCACGTCGGCCTTGCGGCCCTGTGCCGCCAGTTCGCCGGCGACGCGGGTGCCGAAGAAGTCGTTGATCGTCTCGATCCCCTTCTCCATCGCCGCCGTCGCGGGCTGCAGGGCCGGGTCGATGCCGAGGACCGGCACGCCTTTTTCCTTGAAGTTCTGCAGCATGTAGCCGTCGTTCGAGGCGATCTCTGCGACAAGGCTGTCGGCGCCGAGGCCGCGCATCTCGATCAGCTCCAGCGCGTTCTCGCGGCTGTGCTTCAGCAGATCTTCGGAGAAGGAGGAGAAGTAGAGATAGTCGTCGCCGAACATCTCTTCTGCCGGGCGGGTTTCCAGCAGCTGCACCAGCGTGCAGTCCGGGCAATAGCCCAGCCGCAGCGGCACCAGCGATTCCCGGCGGTCGAGGATGCTGGGATCGAGAAGGCCGTCCGAGCGCGGCATCAGGCCGAGGTCGAGGATCGGCTTCAGCCCGTGATGGCCGCAGGAAATGCAGCTGACTTCGGCGGCATCGGCTTCGAAGCCCGGCGCAATGGCAGCCTCGGGCGCCGCGGCACGTTCGGCCAGCGCCTTCGGCGTGTGCTTCAGCGTCTCGTCGATGATGCCGTCGGCGATCAGTTTCTTGATGTGGCCGATCCGCTGATAGCGCGGCCCCTCGAATTCCTCGAGCGTCAGGTCGACAGCCTTGTAGGCTTTGTAGAGCGATTCAGCACCCTTGCGCGCATCCCATTGCGGTTTGAAATGGGGCATGACGCGCTGGATCTTGTCGCAGTTCACACGGTAGCTGCGCTTGTCCGGGCCGGCATCGTCGGCGAAGGTCACCTCGCAGCCCGGCACGACCGAGGCCACGATCTCTGCCAGTTCCTTGATCTGGTAGTTGTGATCGGTGACGCCGACGTTGAACGCCTCGTTCCGGATCGTCTCGACCGGGGTCGAGAGCGTGGCGAGGAAGGCGCGGCTGATATCCTCGATATGGGTGATCGGGCGCCACGGCGTTCCGTCCGACTTCATGTGGATGTTGCCGGTGGTGACGGCCCAGGCGACCAGGTTGTTCAGAACCAGGTCGAAGCGGATCCGCGGGCTGACGCCATAGGCCGTGGCCGAGCGCAGGAAGGTCGGGCAGAAGCTGTCATCGGCCAGTTCGGCCAGTGCCTGTTCCGACCGCACCTTGGAGATGCCGTAGGGCGTCACCGGGTTGAAGGCGCCGGTCTCGTCGATGAAATCGGGGCCCGAGGCACCGTAGTTCGAGCAGGAAGACGAGAACACGAAACGCTCGACGCCCGCGGCCTTGGCGGCGCGGGCGACGTTCATGGTGCCATCGAAGTTGATGTCGTAGGTGGTCTCGGGGCGGAAGTCGCCCAGCGGGTCGTTCGATAGTGCTGCCAGGTGCAGCACGGCGTCGAAGCCCAGAAGGTCGGCCGGGGTGACCTCGCGCACATCCTTCAGAAGCGTCGGGATATCCGGCATTTCGCCGCCCGGCTCGAAGGTGCAGCGTTCGTACAGATCGCTGTCGATGCCGGCGACGTCATGCCCCGCCTCAAGAAGCATCGGGGTAAGAACGGTTCCGATATAGCCGCGGTGGCCTGTCACGAGTACACGCATCGTCATTTTTCCCAAACAGCCCAGGGACGATCCCCGGAATCCCAAAGTTTTTGCAGTGTATGCTTGTCGCGCAGCGTATCCATTGCCGCCCAGAATCCTTCGTGACGATAAGCCATCAGCTGGCCGTCACGCGCAAGGTTTTCCAGCGGCGCATGCTCGAACATCACCATGTCGCCTTCGATATAGTCGAAGACTTCCGGTTCCAGCACGAAAAACGCGCCGTTGATCCAGCCTTCGGCGGTCTGCGGCTTTTCCTCGAACGCCTCGACCTGGTCGCCGTTGAAGCGCATGTGGCCATAGCGCGCGGGCGGGCGCACCGCGGTGATCGTGGCCAGCTTTCCATGCGACTTGTGGAACTCGATCAGCTTTTTCAGGTCGATGTCGGACACGCCGTCGCCCCATGTCAGCATGAAGGTGCCGTCGCCCATGTAGGGCTTCAGGCGTTTCACCCGGCCGCCGGTCAGTGTCTCGTCGCCGGTTTCGATCAGGTCGACCTTCCACGGCGCGTGATCCTGATCGTGGCGCACCAGCGGGTCGTTGCTGTTCATGTCGACGGTCAGGTTGCCCGACAGGGTGCCGTATTCCACGAAGTAGCGCTTGATGTAGTCGCCCTTGTACCCCAGCGCGACAGCGAAATCGTCGAAGCCGTAGTGCGAGTAGATCATCATGATGTGCCAGAGGATCGGGCGGTTGCCGATCTCGACCATCGGCTTCGGCCGGACAGAGGTTTCCTCGGCCAGGCGCGTACCTTTACCGCCGGCAAGAATTGCGACTTTCATCAATGAGGTCTCCTGTGAATACCTTCTAGGACGTTTCCAATTTCGTTCGCCTAGCGGGTTCTTGTAACAATTGCCCGTCGGCCGGAACCATGAATAACTTCAAGCGTCAATATCGAGGACCTTGTGGTGTCGCAACATGGGCCCCTGTCCCGTATCGAACGCCGAACACCGCTCCATCTCTGTTCAGTTGTCTTAGCATCCGCCTCTGCCTGCGGGTCTGGAAGCAAACCCCGTGATCTTCAAGACAATACCATTGCTACAACGACGTAGCCCGCAGGCCCGTCTCGCTGGGTTTCCAGATTGCCGCTCTGCGGCATATGGAGAATTGCCGGTCACGGGGATCACGTCAATGGCTGGCCACCGCCTGCAATCCGCACCTGACCGATAAAGGGTGCTCAAGTTTCTGTAAATAAGGGATTTTTCCACTTGCAAACCGCGCTGGTGTCTGAACCGGTTTTGATCGGAGTTCCGTTGAAAATTACGATTGTTCGACAATTCGCTGCGGAGGCGAGAACTGTTCCGCGCGTTTTGCAATGCGCGACTCGGGGCAGGAGCTGGGATCGCCGCGCGCGTGTAACCCGGCGCGGTCAAAAGACCGGGCTCCATCCCGCACGGTTACAGCCCGCGTTCAACCTTTGGATCTCTTACCGGAAAAACGGCCACGGATCTTGTGGACAGCGCGCTGCATCAGGACCTTGTCGCTTTCGCTAAGGCACAATCCGATCAAGACCGCCGGATAAACCAGAGCCGAGACCGCGCTGCCCAGGAAAAACCCGCCCCAGCTGGTGATCGGGAAGACGTATCCGAACGCCGCACAGGCAAGGCAGGCGGCCACGAAGGGGGCGATGCCGCGCACCAGGGTTTCGCCGACGAAGACCGGCCACGTTCCCTTCACCAGCCAAAGGCCGGCCGGCCACATGATCAGCAGATGGACAATTGCGTACGAACCGCTCAGCCCCATCGCCGCACCGAGTGCACCCAGGTCGCGAATCACGACGAGGTACCACATGCCCCCCAGCGCGGCCAGACTGAGGATCATGATGCAAATATTGAAAGACCGGATCCTACCGACCGAATAGGCGACCTCGTAGAACATGCCGCTGGCCCAGACGAATGGGTAAACCCCCAGCAGCATGACCATCACCGGTGCGGCCTTGAGATACCGGGCACCAGCATAGAGTTCGATCAGCGGATAGGCGAAAACCAGCAATGGCGGCAGCAGGAACAGGGTCACCCACAGGTAGTAACGTCCGCCGAGATAATAGAACTTCTGCAGCGAATCCTCGCCCTCCGTCGCATAGATCGTCGTGAGCGCGGGTTTGGCCGGCGCTGTGGCGGCCACCGCCAGCCTGCGGATCTGCGTGTCGGCAAGGTTGCCGATGTGGAACGACGCCACGTCGATAGCGCTTGCATTGCGGTTCAGCAAAAGCGCTGGAACTGCTCGGAGAACGAGGTTGTTGAATGCCTGGAACAGCGTCCAGAGGCTGAAGCTGAGTAGCCGTTTCACCGTTGCGACCGCGATCGCCGATAGTCGCAGGCGTGCATCGGGAATGATGCGCACAGTATAGCCGATCAGGATCAGCATGTTCACGACGTTGGCGACACACGTGGACACGGTCACCCAGATTACTTGGGTGCTGACCGCAAGCAGCAGGAAAACCAGAAGCACCACTCTCAGCACCTCGGTGGCGAGCAGGATCATGTTTTCCTCGACAAAGCGCATTCGCACATGAAGTCCGACACGGAAAGGAGTCAGCGCGACGCGCAGGCAAAGGACCGCGACAAGCATCAAGAGCATTGCTTGTGCCTGCCAGCGATATTCCGGCGCAACGTTAATGACGCTGTCGATATTGACGGTCGCCAACAAACCGCCGACCAGAAGAACCATCGCGACAGCGGTCAGCACAGGTACCATAGAGGAAACGATTCTCGTCATTTCCGCCGTATCTTGGCGTGCGTCCGCTTCGACCATAAAGCGAGACAAACCTCGCATGAAGATCAGAGGCAGGATCTCGGCGATGACGAGCAGCGAAGCGACTACCGGAACCAGCGCATATTCCTCTGGCGCGATCCGGTGGATCAGAAACTGGTTGACCCAAACCAGTGCCCCCATGCGCAACAGCATCGTGACGATCGAACTCGTCGCATTCAAAACATAGCGGCTGGCTGTATTGCGCTGCGCTGCGCTCATGATGGCTCCGTTTGTGGCAAGGGTTTCACGACTTCGGAGACCCGCGAGAGTTCAAGCCCGATCCGAAGAGTCGCGCAAGCTCTGACTGAAACTGATGAATGGGGTACGGGGAGTTTCGGCGGGGCGGGCGCCTTAAGACGCCCGCCTTCGCACAATTTATTGCCGCAGATGCGACAGGTGGCATTTTTCAGCCCGTGCCTTCCAGCTAGATCAGGTTGTCGGCAAAGACGAAGTCGCTGCTGTTCAGGTCGAGACCCTGCGCCCCGTTCAGAATCCCGATCAACTCGTCTTCTTCGCCTCCTGTGCCGATCAGCCAGATTGCGGTGCTGCCTGTTGCCAAGCCTGCACCATCCGAGGTCAGCACGTAATCCGATGCGCTGCCGTGTAGTTGCACCTGGTCGGTACCCGAATCGAAATCCCACGCAAAGCCGTAGTCTTCCAGCCCGGAGGTCGCGCCGTTTCCATCGTCGTAGTAAACTCCGTCCGCATCGCCGAACACGAAGACATCGGCCCCGCCATTGCCGGTGAAGACATCGATCTCGCCCACGCCGGGATTGGCGCTTCCGGTGTCGACAGCGCTCAGCAAGTCAGCCGCTTCGGTGCCCTGTATGATATCACTGCCGGTAATCTCGGTGACGGTGAGATCGCCGAAGGTGATGTCGTAGTAATGCGAGTTCAGGTAAATCCCGCCGGTTGCCGGTGCTTCATCAAGGCTGAAGGTCTCCAGACCCTGCAGTGTCCATTCCGTGGGTTCGGGAGTACCGACTTCCCAGATCTTGAGGCTGTAAAGCCGATCATAGATGCCGGTTTGCTCAACCCGCACAATCACGTTGAAAGTCACATCTTCGGCTAGATCGAGCTTCGACGACACTGCGAGAACATCGGTCCATTCGTCGTAGCTGTGGCTTCGGAACCGGCCATCCCGGTAAAAGAAGGCCGCACCCGGTTCCCAGCCCGACAGAGGCTGGATGTCCCCGTGGCGCGAGTCCGTGTGACCGTCCCAGAGCATCCCGAAAGCGAACCCGCCACCGTTGATCGGATCTTCGTTCTGAAGATCATTAGTTGTGATGGTCATGGTCAGTTCGTAGTTGTCCCAGGTCTGATCGCCCAGGACCAGCAGCCGGTCATAACCAAGTTCTGCCGGACGCGCGCCGTCGTCATCGAAGGTCCACAACCCGTCGACCACCTGCACCACATCCTGAAGGTCGGTGACCGTTGACCAGTCGATACTGTAGTTGGGGTCCCAGGAACTGCCCGACTCGTAGTCGATGGTTACATCACGGGTAACAGTCACGCCGCCGGCGTAGGTGGCGGTAATGGTGACGATGTCGTCGACTGAAGATCCATCAAGCTCGGAGTAGGAGATATCGATATTGAAATCGCCCTCGTACTCAAGGCGAATGCCATCTGCACCGACCGACAGCGTGCGCTCCGGACCGCCATTGAGCGAGTAGGTCAGGGTTTCCACGTCACCGGCGACATTGCCGAGAATGTTGATCCATTCCTGGCCTTCGCCGGGGCTGCCGAAGCTTTGCTCCAGCCCGTACCAGACGTCGATCGGGTTTCCGACCGCGATTGATACAGTCGCAGTATCGGTGTTGGTGCCATCCGAAATCGTGTAGGTGAATCCGTCGGCGCCTTCGAACCCGGCGTTGGGCGCGTATGTGTACGTCCCGTCGCCGTTGCTGGTTAGCGTACCGTTGGATGGCTGCGTGATTTCGGTAATCGTCAGAGTATCGCCGTTCGCGTCACTGTCGTTCGCCAGAAGGTCAGTCACCGGATCGATAACGAACGGAGTGTCCGTCGGCGTCACCAGCCCGTCATCCACCGCATCAGGCGGATATTCGACAGGAACAATTGTGCCATCTTCGTTGGCGATCGGTTCGGCTGTGTTCTCAAAGTAATCAACCTGCGCCGTGTAACCCGACGTGCTTCCCGTGTTGCCGGCAAATACGCCCGTTTGCGTGACGGTCATCGCGTGATCGAAGCTGCCCGCCGACGTCCAGTTTTCACCGTCAGCCGAGTATTCGAATGTCCAAGTATCGCCATCGCGGGTCAATCGCAGGTACGAGGCGCCGTCCTGAGGTATCACCACCTTGAAGGCACGTTCGGACACGCCGTCGACCGTAATCGCGGCGAAGGCGAAAAGCTTCGAGCCGTCAGAGTAGGTGTCGAAGCGCAGCCAGTTGGCAGAGTCCTCTTCGACTATAAGACCCTGCAGTTCGTACTTCTGCGTGGGCGTTGTCAGGAACCGGGTTTCGATCTGGAAATCCGTATCGTCAGTGGCCTGCATCGCCCGGGCAGACATATTGGTGTCCCAGACATCATGGATACCGCCAGCGGTCACCAGTTCCAGGTAACCATCGGTCGCGTTCGTGCCGAGGCTGACCGATGTTGTCGCCGGACCAGCAACTGTCCAAACCGCATCCAACGTCCCTTCCGAGAAGTCATCGGACGTCAGATTGGTGTCTGTCGGAGGCGGGGTATCGGCTGCATTTACGGTTATGGTTGCTGTAGCCGTATCCGCGCTGTTGCCGTCACTGATCGTATAGGTGAAGCTGTCGGTTCCGGAGAACCCGGCATCCGGCGTGTATGTGTATGTGCCGTCACCGTTTTCGGTCAGACTGCCATGCGAAGGCTGTGTGACCTCCAGCAATGTGAGGACGCCACCTTCTGGATCGCTGTCGTTGTTCAGCAGGTCGCTCACCGGATTGACCAGAAGCGCGACATCCTCGTCAGTCGCCAAAGCATCGTCGACCGCATCCGGAGGGTTGTCGACGGGTACAATGACGCCATCCTCATCGACGATCGGGTCGGCCGTATTCTCGAAATAGTCGACCACTGCGGTGAATCCCGGTGCTGCCCCTGCGCTACCTGCAAAGACCCCTACCTGCGACACCGCCAATGAATAGTCGAAGCTGCCGGCCGCAGTCCAATTCGAGCCATCTGCCGAATACTCGAATGTCCAGGTGTCACCGCTTCGCGTAAGCCGCAGGTAAGATGCGCCGTCTTCGGGGATGGCAACTTTGAAAACCCGATCAGACACACCGTTGGTCGTTATCGCCGCGAATGCGTAGAGCTTCTTGCCATCGGAATAAGTGTCAAAGCGCAGCCAGTTCTGACTGTCTTGCTCTACGATCAGACCCTGAAGCTGATATTTTGCAGTTGGAGTGCTGAGAAACCGCGTCTCGATCTGGAAATCGGTATCCGCGGTTGCCTGCATCGCGCGGGAACTGTTGTTCGTGTTCCACACATCATTGTCGCCAGCGCCCGTGATCAATTCGAGATAGGCGTCTGTCGAGTTCGTCCCCAGACCTGCAGATGTTCCGGTGGGTCCCACCAGCGTCCACGCCCCGCCCAGAGAACCATCCGAGAAGTCATCGGAAACGAGGTTGCTTCCGGTCGGCGGAGGCGTGTCCGCTTCGACGGTTACAGTTGCTGTCGCAGTGCTGTTATCCTCACCGTCCGTAACGGTGTACGTAAAACTGTCAGTTCCGGTAAAACCAGCATTCGGAACGTACGTCACCGTGCCATCCGGATTCAGAGTAACCGTACCGTTAGCTGCGTCGCCAACACTAAGCATGGACAGCGGATCGCCGTCCGCGTCGCTGTCATTTGTCAGCAAGTTAACGGTCGCGCTGCCGTTCTCGGCAACGTCAAAGCTATCATCCACAGCGGTTGGCGCGGTGTTTGGCAGCGCGTTCACCGTGATGTTGACCGTCGCAGTATCTTGTTCGCTGCCGTCGGAAACGACATAGGTAAAGCTGTCTGCTCCGACGAAACCGGCATTCGGCGTGTACGTGACGGTGCCGTCAGGGTTCAGTGTAACTGTGCCGTTCGACGCCGTGCCGAGGCTGGAAACAGACAGTGTATCGCCGTCAACATCAGTATCGTTGACGAGAACGTCAAATGTCGCGCTTCCATTCTCGCTGACTGCGACAGCGTCGTCACTCGCCACTGGCGCGGTATTTGAAAAGTCGCCAACGGCTATGTTCACCGTCGCCGTGCCCTCCGACGTTCCATCGCTGACCGTGTAGGTGAAACTGTCCGGACCGACATAGCCGGAGGTGGGAGAGTAGGTGTATGTACCGTCGATATTCAGGGTGAGTGTCCCATGCGAGGGATCGGTGACGCTGATCAATGTCAGCGTGTCGCCGTTGGCATCACTGTCGTTGCCCAGAAGATCGGTCGCCGGGTCGATAACAAGTTGGATACCCTCACCAGTTGCCAGACTGTCGTTTTCTGCGTTTGGAGGGTTGTTGACGGGAGTGCCCTCGCCGTCTTCGTTCAGAATCGGGTCAGTGCTCGACTCAAACCAGTCGAACTGAGACACGAACCCAGGAATGTTACCCTTGTTCTCTGCGCTACCGGCAAACGGCCCGATCTGCGTGGGCACCATGTCGCTGGTAATGGAAATCGCAAGGATCCACGTTTCTCCGTCGCTCGAGTACTCGAAGTCGAAGCTGTCACCGATTCTCGTGATGCGCAGGTACTGGGCATCGCCAGACTCTATGTCTGCCCGATAGGGGAAGTTCTGCGAGTCGCCGTCAACTTGACCAACGATCAATACCAGCCCCTTGCGCGTATGTGCTACGTCGAACCGGAACCATGTATCGTCATCTTCGACCAAAAGCAGACCATGTTCCTGAAATGCCTGCTGCGGCTCATTCAGGAAGTGTATGGCGACCTGGAAGTCGCCATCTTCTACATTCTGCAGGACGCGCGGTGTGGTCAGTGCGCGATAGGCATCCACGGCCTCGCCCGGCGGTGACGTGATTTCCAGCCAGGAGTTCGTGCCATCTGTCTCGGTGGTGGCGCTGCCTGTGATTCCGTAAAAGGTCCACTGGCTCCCGAGTTCCAAGGTGTTGAAATCGTCGGAAATGATCTCGATCGGCGGGCCAAGGATACTGATCGTGACCGTTGCTGACGACGAACCGCCTGCTTCGTCTTCGATCGAATAAGTGAAGCTGTCGAAACCAGTGAAGCCGGTGTTCGGGGTATATGTATAGGTCCCGTCGAGATTGGCAGTCAGCGTACCGTTGGTCGGCTGTGTCACGCTGGTCAACGTGAGAACGCTACCCTCAGGATCCGAGTCGTTGACGAGCAGGTCGGTGACCGGATCTATCACAAGCGCCGTGTCGATTTCCGTCGTAACTGCATCGTCGGTCGCGTCGGGTGCGTTGTCTACCGGAACAATCGTACCGTCTTCGTCGACTATCGGATCGGCGCTGTTCTCGAAATAATCGACCTGCGCAGTGTATCCGCTCGCGTTTCCGGTGTTGCCCGCGAAGACGCCGGTCTGTGAGACGGTAAGCGCGTGATCGAAGCTTCCAGCGGTGGTCCAGGTCAGGCCATCCTGGGAATACTCGAAAGTCCAAGTGTCACCGGTGCGGGTCAGCCGAAGGTATGGAGCGGTGCCTTCCGGAATCGCTACCTTGAATGCGCTGGTTGAATCTCCATCGACGGTAATAGCGGCAAACGCATAAAGGTTGTTGCCGTCGCTGTAGGTGTCGAACCGCAACCAGTTGTCTTCGTCCTGCTCAACGAGAAGGCCCTGCAATTGGAACTTCTCAGTCGGCGTGGTCAGGAATCTCGTTTCGATCTGGAAATCGGTGTCCGATGCATCCTGCATCGCGCGGACACCGTTGTTGGCGTCCCAGACATCATGATCACCGTCGGGCGTGACCAACTCCAAGTATGCATCCGTGGCATTCGTGCCAAGCACGACAGACGTTCCCGTCGGCGCCACGACATCCCAAAGCGGACTGAGTTCCCCAGCCGCAAAATCGTCAGAGTTGTTCAAGAACCCACCCTCGCAAGCAAAATGAGATTAAAAATACGGTCGCAAGCCTGACCCACGCCAAGCACTCTAAACCAACCGAAAAACGCCGCCAATGGTGGCATTCCGGAATATGGCCAAATCCGGTCAAATTCTTGTCAGGGCGTTTACCGATTGATCATCAATGCGCTGCAGCGAAACAGATCGTTCACATCGCACCAAACGGTTCGGCAGTACGTGCAACGAATGCATGCACAAACCGAACTACGCCCTCACGCCGATTCGCCGCGAATCTTCCTCCGCCACCGGCCACCGGTTACGCGCACTCTCCGGAATGTCTGGCTACCAAACAGGGTCGCGACACAGACCGGTTTTTCCACGGCAGATAGATTGTCGGATCGGTAGATCGCCTTGATGAATTCCCGACGCAGGCGCTGACGGGAAGATAGCTTTTCCTTGCTTGCTTTCGGATCAAACCAGCGCAGCACCTCTTCGTCGCTGCGGTTTGCCTGTCGCGACATCTTCTCGTGGATGCGGCGCTGAAACAGAGGCTCACCATCAAGATGAATGACCGGGCCCAGCAGCGCACATTCCAGCAAGAGCACGTAATCCGAAGCCACATATGTGCCTATCAGTTGCGTGCGGGCGAGTGTTTCCCGGTGAAAAAGGCCGAACACCGCGGTAACCAGACCCATCGCTTGCACAGCCCGGTGGAGCCTGACCGCAGCCGCGGGTGAGGTCGTGTGCATGGAATTTCTGTCTGGATACAAGACCTTGTTATCTGAATCTATGAACTCCGAACGAGGATAGATCAGCGAGGGCAAAGTCTGCTGCCTTTCAAAAGCTTCGACGCAACGAGTTAGGAATTGCGGTTTCATTAGGTCGTCGTGCGCCGCCCATTTGAAATACGGCGCGGACGAAAGGTGGAAAACGTGGTTATAGTTCTTGGCGGCGCCGAGATTCTCGGTATGCCGAACATAGCTGACGCGCTCGTCTGCAGCGGCGTAGTTGGCGCAGATGTCGGGCGTTTCGTCGGTCGAAGCGTTATCGGATATGATGAGTTCGAGGTCGCCGAGATCCTGCGCCAGAATCGACTCGATCGCCTGGCCGAGAAACTCGGCGCCGTTGTAGACTGGCAAGCCAACGCTCACCGTCCGTTTCTTCTCTGACGTCGTGTTGAGCGAGGGCGCAGAGACGTTCATGATAATTCCTCGGTTTCCAAATTCATGGGACCAAGCGATATTGGTGTCCGCGGATTTTTCAAGCCTGCGCCGAAGCAAATCCGAAGCCGCGCCCAGGTTGGACACCTATAAGGCACAGAGCCGGCCACATTGCCTAAGGCGTTTCCTGATTGCGTTCACCTGGCACATCCCTGCCGCGCGTTTCGGTAACTGCGACAGTGGCAGCATCATTCGACGGTTTGGCCCGCATTCCGCACAAGATCGAGAACGGCGCTTCCCATCTCCACGTCACCGCTTGACGCCGGGCACCGTATGCCCAAGCTCATCTCCGAGAACCATGCCGTTCATACGGACGGTATTAAGCATACCCCATTGCGCGCCAAAGAAGCAGCGCCAACCATTTTGGTAAGGAGCTGATCGGGCGTGTATGAGTTCGGGCAAGCAGACAACGAGCTGTCGGGAATGGCTGCCATATTGAACCAGGTTGCAAACTTTATTTTTGGGCCGCCAAGCGAGTGAATTGATGAAAAAAAAATATAATGTCGTTTCTAGATTGATATCTGGGCGAAAGGCCGAAAAGATATTTGCAATTGGGGAGAATAAGAGCGGAACAACGTCTCTGCACCGTATTTTTCAGGATTTGGGCAACCGTTCTTATCATGGTACGAAGTGGCGTAACACGGCGAACACGGGAATCTACTACCTATACGACGCCTTCTGCGACGGAACTCCGGATGATTTTCGAAAACTTGACCAAATGTTTTTAAATGCAAAGTTCATTCTTCAGGTGCGCGAACTCGACACTTGGATTGACAGCCGGCTGGAACACATTCGCCGGCTTCCGCCAAACCGCGAACGTCACCCTCTCTGGACGATAAAGGAAAGTTCCATCCGAGCGTGGACGATTCAAAGAAATGCCTATCACATTGATGTCCTGACCCATTTCCGGGACCGCCCGGAGGACTTACTGCTCGTCAACTACATTCGGGATGCCAGTGCTCCGGACAGGATCTGTGAGTTTCTTGGCCACGAGCCACTTGAAAACAAGCCTCATGAGAACGTAAACCCGCGCGCCGGAAAGGCCCTTAAAAATGCAGATATGATTGCGTCAGCACTTGGCCACCTGGGGATTCCGTCGGAAGAATGGGGGAACGACATTCACTGCCCATCGTTATCGCCGGAGGGATCTCATTCCGTACCCGCTGACACAGATCATCGATAGATGCGAATTTCTCTGGTCCCAGGTGTCCGACGGCAGATATTCTGGCAAAGCTCCGGCGGTTTCTTAGCGGAGGCGGTTTTGCGATCTTTACCCCGGCCAAACCGCGATCTTCTTGACACCGCCTTGTTGACAGCCTCCGCTAGCTAATGCCAACTCCACGCGCTTCCGGGCCGGCACGTCCGGCAGATTTCAACCCAGATTCAGGGGATTATTGTGGCACTCGACGTAACCTCCCTATCCATTCCAGATGTCAAATTGATCACTCCGAAGAAGTTCGGCGATCATCGCGGCTTCTTCTCCGAGACCTTCAATGCGAAAGCGATGAAGGAGGCCGGGATCGACCTCGAGTTTGTGCAGGATAACCATTCGCTTTCTGCCGAGGTAGGAACCATGCGCGGGCTGCATTTTCAGGCGCCGCCCTTCGCTCAGGACAAGCTCGTTCGTGTAATCCGCGGCGCAATCATCGACGTGGCTGTCGACATTCGCCGCTCATCGCCCACTTTCGGCCAGCACGTGGCCGCCGAGATTTCCGCAGAGAACTGGACTCAGATCCTGGTGCCCAAGGGCTTTGCCCATGGTTTCTTCACCATCCAGCCGGACACCGAGGTGATCTACAAGGTTACCAATTTCTATTCGGCGGAAAACGACGCTGGCATCCTCTGGAACGACCCGGCGCTTGGCATCGACTGGCCGGTGCCTGATAATGGGGCGGTCCTGTCGGACAAAGACAAGGTACAGCCGAAACTGGCCGAGATAGAATCACCCTTCGACTGATCCGCTCGCAGCAAGCGGCTACGTCCTGGTTGCTGGCGTAGCTGCTACACGTGAGATGTGTGACTGGCTATTCGTTTGTCGGTTTCGAAGGGACATAGAACATGTCCCGTCCACTCCATCGCGATGCGCGGCCTACTCCGGTGCGGCAACGGACATTGCGTTGTCGACCGCCGCCAACTGGCCGCGGCGGCGTGTCTTTCGTGAGGCAATGGGTACCGTCAGCTGAGATGGCCCTTGGAAACGAGATAGCGTTGCAACGCATCTCTCCAGTCTGGCATCGGCGTGATAAGTTCCGCAGTCTTTGAGTTGTCGAGCACTGAATAGCGGGGGCGTGCCGCCCGGGTCGTGAATTCTTCTGAGGTACAGGGCGTGACCGTGGCATTGACGCCAGCCATGCTAATGATCTCCGACGCGAACTCGTGCCAGCTTGCCTGCCCGGTACCGGAGACGTGGTACGTTCCCGCAGGGCTCCCTTTGTCGATAAGTGCCAGAATTGCAGCCGCGATATCGGAGGTAGCGGTGGGCGACATGAACTGGTCGGCGACCACCTTCAGTGCACCCTTCTCCTTGCCGAACCGAAGCATGGTTTCAACAAAGTTGCCGCCTTTGCCCGAAGCGCCGGCGACGCCGAACAGCGAGGACACACGCAGGATGACACAGTCCTCGTGGGCCAACTTCGCCAGCGTCTCCCCCATTGCCTTCGAAGCGCCATAGACATTGACCGGAGCCATGCAATCCGTCTCCGTCAATGGGGTCGTACGAGCCGTATCGCCACCAAAGACGTAATCCGTACTGATATGTACGAAGCGGGCTTTTTGGGCCGCACAGGCTTTCGCAAGCGTCTCCACTCCGTGGGTATTGGTGGCAAAGGCTAGCCCGGCATTGTCCTCTACCTCGTCGGTCTTGTGATAAGAGGTGCAGTTGACGAGTACGTCAAAATCCACGTCTGCCAGCACGTCGCCGACACTTTGCGTGTCGGAGATGTCCAAGGCATCACGCCCTAATGGAATAAGCTCGAAAGGCGCGTCGTTCGCTATATGCGCGGCGCGGATGTCAGTGCCCAACTGGCCATTCGGCCCAAGCAGGAGGACCTTCACAGCTCGATCACCCCGCCATACAGTTCGACGTCCTTGACGATGCTGTGCCACTTGGCGAGTTCCTGATACCAAGACAGCGTTATGGTCCGGGTATTCTTTTCACTGGTGCCCGCCTCGATTGCGGCGCAAATTTCCTTCACGCCATCCTCGGCGATCTTTTCAGCCTTCCAGCCAAGTGCTTCTATCTTGTCAAAGCTGACACGGTAGGAACGGTGATCGGGATCGCCGTACCATTCAATCTCCACATCGCGCGGAACAGCCGCAGCTACGCGCTCGGCAAGCGGTCCAAGCTGATAATTGTTGGCGTCTGAGCCGACGTTGAAGATCTGCCCGTTGACCGAACCGTGCGGCGCCGTGAGCATGAAGATCTGTGCCGCTGCCGTGTCTGATACATGTACCATGGGTCGCCATTGCGATCCGTCGCGCATCAAAGGCAATTTGCCGGTCATCCATGCCCCTTCGGACATGCCGTTGATGGCGAGGTCGTAGCGCATCCGTGGGCTTAGTCCGTAAACGGTCGCCTGGCGCAACACCACGACGCAGAAATCATCATCGGCCAACGGCAGTACGCCGTTCTCGGCCATCTCGTTGGCCTTCGCGTAGGTTGTCAGCGGGTTGGTCTTCGCGGTCTCGTCCACAATTACGCCAGGGCCCTGGAAGCCGTAGATCGAACAGGAGGACGGCAGGATGTAGCGCTTTGCACCTGCCTCCTTCGCGAGTTGTGCACAGCGTATGCGGCTATCGCGGTTGATCGCGTAAGTCGCGTCCATGAAAAGCTCGCCGGAGGGGTCATTCGAGAGCGCCACAAGGTCGATCACCGCGTCCACGCCCTCGAAATGCGCGGCCGTCAATTTGCGGCTGTCCTCGACAATGCATTCGAGATTCTCATGAGGGGCGAGCAGATCTCGGCCGAAAAAGAACCGGTCCAACACTTTAACATGATAGCCCCGCTCAAGAAGCATCGGCACCAGCGTTGTGCCTATATAGCCACCGCCGCCAGTTACCAGAACCGTACCGCTGGCGATTGTCGTGTCACTCATGATTTTTCCTCTATTCGCTCTGGCGCAATCAATTCAAATTCCGGCCCGCCGGATCCGCGCTTCGGGGCCCCGTAATGGCTGCACCGTAGCGGCGGGACGACAACTCGTCGAGACAGCCCTTCCATGAACCCAGTGGCCGGTGTCGCTGGGTAACACCCCGTTCGCATTCGGGTCGTATTGTGACCATTGCAAGCGATTCCCAACGGCCCGATTCAATAGCTTAAAACGGCGCAGAATCTAAGCCCGGCTAACCGCTCAAACCTTAGCTTCGCCGGATGGGAAACAACAGTGCACACATCCGCATATTCCGGCGAAGAAAGCGGGCTATCCGCGAATCCCTTACGCCCCCTTGCGGCGGGCGGTCACAGTTTCGACCACGCTGTCGTCAGACCCTTTGGTCGGCGAACCTCGCTCCGGTGGGAGGCACGTGCAGGACATTCACCGAAGTTTGCCGACCCCAGAATTCTTGGATCATCGCTTGTTCATGTACGGGTATGCCGCACTTTTTGCCGAGAGTATGGGGAGACCGGTTCATTAGTTTCGCCGCCCGCCACGTCGGTGTCCTTGGGTTGTGCCGAATTGCCGGTATCCACGGCCCCGGACAACTCGGAATCATTGTATTCCGACGCCTTGTTCCCCACGAAACAAAAACCACATCCGAGCAAAAATACGAATAGGACGTAAACGTTGTTCCAATAGTGTACGGTCCACCCGGAAATATACAGGCCGATCATAGAAATCAAAAAACCGGTTCTGTAGCTGTCGTACCTTTCGCCCATACTCTTGTTAAATATTACAAGAAGTATAACGCTCAGAAACGCCAGATGCAGGAAAACAGCGCACGGTAAGCCATTAATGATGGCAGGCTGCAACCAGAACATGTCAATGCTTTCCGGCATCGACCGGCCGCGCTCCCATTCGTTATAGCCAACTCCAAACAGCGGGTGGCGGGCAACGTTAATAGTCCCCCAGTCCCAGATTTTTAGTCTGTTGTACGCGGAGCTGGGTCGGAAAGCCACAAAGGAAATAAGGATCTGAGCAGGGCTGCGGTTGGCAAATATTGTAATCAATACAACAAACGAAAGGAACATGCCGGATAAAAAGTACCACCTCATCTTGAACTTGCGGAGGATGCGGTCCCAGCTGATCAATCCTAGCTGCGTTGCCATTGCCGTCATCGGACCGGACGAAAGAGACAATCCGGCAGTGAACACAACGGTCGACGTGTAGATCAACTTTTTGAATGCGGAACGCTTGTAGCCAATAACATAAAACGTGCAGCCGATGATGCTGGAGCAGAACACACCGAACGCGATGGGATGTTGGAAGACGGCCTGGACCCGCCGCAATCCCCATCTGGGATCCATATAGATTGGGTAGTTCGACTTAAAAATCGAATTCGATAACTTCAATGCAATGTCCTGACCGGTGACGGTCTCAATGACTGCAAACGGAAGCAAGAACAAAACCAGCAGAAAGAGGGTTTTGATCACTTTATAGAAATGTTCCAAACTTCGGACGTAGACTCGCGCAAGCAGAAATGCACCCATGGTCTCGATCAGCGCGATGCCGCCAGGTTCGAGGCCCGCTGCTGGCCCATGCAGGACCGTGTAGCTCACCCCCACCCATAGGCTCGACAGAAGAAAGGCTATGTCCGCGAAACGGATCCTTCCAGCTCGGCCGGAAAGCCACATGGCAAGCAATGGGACAATAAGGACTATGAGTATGAACCGGTACGCTGACATACGCAGCGGCCCGAGCTGAAAGATGAACGGGAGTATCAGAGAGAACAGATAAACCGTGACCAGAAACGGAAGCTTGTCAGCTCTTTCCCGGCGCGACGCTGAACCGGTTTCCCCCTCTTTGCGAACCTGAGATCCGGGACTGAAACGCGCCAGAGATCCCGAGGCCGCAGGTCGTCCCCCTCCAAAGGCTTCGCTACCGCTCACTGTAGGCTCCAAAAACTATGATTCTGTTGTGCGGCCGGATCAAAATGCATATCACCTAACCTGAAGATTGCGCGCCGCATTTTCAGATTATCTGCATCTATTGGTCGAAACCAGACTCCATGCCCATTTCCCGGATCGGACCCAAACTCGTCTACTTCGCCCATGTGCCGAAATGCGCGGGCAGCTCGATCGAAAACTACCTCCGAGAGAGATTTGGTCGGCTGGCCCTTCTGGATCGCCAGCATCTGTCGCGTCCGCCGAGCGATCGCTGGTCCTGCACCTCCCCGCAGCATATCGACTGGGTCTCGCTCATGCGCATGTTCCCAGAGGATTTCTTTTCCGAAGTGTTCACGGTGGTCCGCCATCCAGTGGGACGGGCGGTAAGCGCCTATCGCTTTCAGTCCGAGGTCGAAGGGACCGTTACCGAGGGTATGAGCTTTGCCGACTGGCTGCGCGACGTGGCGGCGCAGCGCTCTGTCGATCCGCACCGGTTCGACAACCACAGCCGCCCGCAGACCGAATTTCTTCCTCCGGAAGGCACGCTGCCCTGTACCGTTTTCCACCTGGAACACGGGCTTGACGCAGTGATCCCCTATCTCGACGAGCTTGCCGGCGACCAGGGGGGACCGCGCGCCATGGGCCATGTGCTGCAGGCGAAGGAACCTACCTCCGGTCCGCTGACGCCTACTACCGAGGAAATCGCTCTGATCGCCGAAATTTATGCCGCGGATTTCGCGCGCTTCGGCTACGTGCCGGACAGCAAGAAACCCCTTGCGCCCGCGCCGGACCTGTCTCCCGAATTCGCCGCGTCGAATGCCGCTGCCCGCGCCCGCGCGCGGCGGCCGGTCAACCGGCTCGCGTCGCGCGTCCGAACCAAGGTCCGGAAATGGCAAGGCTGACCGGCCGGTCGTCATCGGTTCAGGCGCCCCGCATACCGTCTTTCGAAAGTTTCCCGGCGATAAGATTCCACAGGTAGGACGGATTGTTCTGCAGCCCGGCCAGGTAGAACCGCCGAGCCAGTTTCTTTTTCCCGTGACGCGCCAGAATACGCCCGATCCGCCACATCATCATGCCATAGGCATCGGGGTACTTGGCATAGGCCTCGCGGTTCCGCTTCACGATGCGGATCAGACCGATCGCCTTGGCGCGCTTCAGCTTCGAGATGCCGTCAGGCGAGGAAAACGCCATCACCACCGGGTCGGGATATTCGACGATCTTCGTATGCTGGGCCAGCGAAGAGCTGAATGCCCAGTCCGCGTTCGAGCGGGTAACGCTGTCGAACCAGACCGGATCGGGGTAGCAGTCCCGCTTGAACAGGGTGTTCTGAAGGCTGATCCGGTTGCCGGTCAGGTATTTTCGAACCTGGTCCTCACCGGGCTTCATGATGTCGGCCGGCGGCGGACGCATCGACACTTTGCCGACGCCATAAGATCCGTCCGGACCGCTGCCGTAGAGTACCTTGGAGTGCACCACCACGCCCACGTCCTCGGGCAGCGATTCGAGCAGGTCCACCTGCGTCTGCAGCTTGTTCGGAAGCCAAAGGTCGTCGCTGTCCTGAAAGGCAATGTATTTGCCGGTAGCTGCGGCCAGACCGGCGTTCCGGGCGACGGAGGCGCCGCCATTCTTCTCGAGCTTGATGTACCGCACCCGCAGATCGCCGATACCTTCGACAATCGGCCTGAGATCGACGGTTGATGCGTCATCGACAACAATCAGCTCCAGGTCGCGGTAGGACTGGTCGAGCACACTGCGCATCGAATCCGCGAGACTCGCCTCGCGATTATAGACCGGCAAAATGACTGAGACGTTTGCAACCATCGGTCGCTCCAAGAAAATTTCATTGTTGTCAAACCGAACAACGGGGAGCACCCCCCGTGCCACCGCGAAGCATACTCGCGATTGGATTCGGGAATATCAACAAACTTGTCATCGCGCCGCGGTTGGCATGCGCCCTGTGATCGCCTAGCATCGTGTCGTCCGGACTGGCAGGTCGGACCGCCTATTTTTTACCCGCTGCCGGTCTGGCAGCCTGAGGGGCCATATTATGCCCGACGCACCCGCTCTGAGCGTCATCATCCCGCATCTGAACGCGCCGGACGCGCTGAACCGGTGCCTGGCGTCGCTCGCCGGTCAGCGCGGCGATGGCGTCCCGTTCGAGGTGATCGTGGTCGACAATGGCTCGGCCCAGCTGCCGGATGCAATCTGCGGCGCCTTCGGTTTTGTCCGGCTGGAGCAGGAGCTCACGCCCGGTCCCGGCCCGGCCCGCAGCCGTGGCGCACACCTGGCGCGGGCGGATTTACTCGCCTTCATTGACTGTGACTGCATCGCCGCACCGGGTTGGATCGCCGGCATCCACGGCTATTTCCGCGATCATCCGGAGACGGACGTAATCGGCGGCGACGTGCGCATCCACCGCGCCGACGCGGAGCGCCCGACGGCCATCGAAGCCTATGAGGGCGTCTATGGTTACCGAATGAAGCTGTATGTCGAACGCGACGGCTACACCGCGACCTGTAACATGGCCGTCCGCCGAGACACCTTCCTTCAGGTCGGTGATTTCGCCGGCATCTCTATCGCCGAGGATGTCGACTGGGGCCGCCGCGCCACCGCGCAGGGCATCCGCATCGACTATGCGCCCGACATCTGCATTGCCACCCCGGCGCGCGAGAGTTTTTCCGAACTGACCCGCAAATGGGACCGCCATATCGGCCACGACTTCGCCGAGCTGACCTCGACGAAAGACCGCGCGCGCTGGACCCTGCGGTCCCTGTCACTGGCCGCCTCGCCGCTGGCCGAAATCCCGCGCATCGCAGGCTCCGACCGCCTCAGCGGCATGAACGAGCGGGCGCTTGCCTTCCTTGGTCTCACCCGAATCCGCTTCTACCGCTGCCGGCGCATGCTCGGCCTGCTGCTGAGCGGCGACGACCGGGCCCTTTCCGGCGCTTGGAGGCATCGTGGCTGATGTCCGTGCGACGTGACTGGGCCGCTGCCGATTTGAGATTTCCGGTTGGGACGGTTCGAGTTCAATAACCGAATTTGCGCAGAACCGGCCCCAGTTCCTTCTCGATATAGGCGACGTGGTCGTCCTCGAGTTCCTTCTGCCACTGACCTGACTTGCCGCTGCGCAGGTGGCTCTTTGCCGTGACCTCACCACTGGCCTTGCCGGAACGGCTGCCTGCCTCGAACAGGCGCATCAGGTCGGTGGACAGCGCCAGCGCTTCTCCGTCGAAGCCGAGATGGGCGAAGATCTCGGAATAGATCCGATCGCGCTCCGGCCCCATAAGATCGTCATAGGCGACCTCATAAATGTCCGGATCGTCGAGATTCCAGTTCAGGAGTGTCTGCCGGTAGAAAAATATGAAGTGGTCGATCTCCAGGAACAGCCCGTCGCGCTTATCCGCGCGGTTAAGCTTTTCCTGATAGCTCACGCCATCGTCGTCGGGCCGGTGTACCCAGGTCTCGTGGGTCCACTTGTGATAGTGATAGCCCGACACGATCATGTCGCGCGGATCCCGCATCACATGGACGCCGCGATACTTGCCTAGCGCCGGCAGGTTCAGCTTGCCGTGCATCGACATCACCAGCCGCGATTTCGGATCGGGCTGCTCGGAATGGACGATCTGGTAAGGCAGTTTCAGCGCGATCGAGAGCGGTTTCAGCACGGCGGTGAAGTAGGTCGTCATCACCTTGTGATGCGTCGCCACGAACCGGACGGGCGCGTCGGTTGTCGAGGGCTGCGCCTGCATCCGCATGGCGGCGACGCGACGCATCATGCTCCAGAAATCGGATTGCCCGAGCAACCCGCGATTCTTCGCGATAAAATTCGGGACCTCGCGCCGCAGCGTGGCCAGCTTGTTGCGGCGAACCGGCCGGCCCTGACCGGCAGGCGTCATGATTTCGGTATCGAGTAACCTGTTGTCCAAATTATGCCGCCTGAAATTCCGGGTCTGATTCTATGAGGCCGAATCTAACGATCCGTGCTGTGCTGGAAATCGCCTCTCAGGGCGGAGAAACGCGAATCCGACGAACGCTGTAAAGTCTATTCCACCGATGCTGCGGTCACTGGCAACATCGTTTCCGTTATCGCAGGATTGTCAACTACAGGCACCCTGCAAGGCCTGTCAGAGCGCAACGTCACGGCAATTTGGGTCGCGTTCAGGCGGCAGTTCAGCTAACCTGCCGATCGGGTGTCCGCATTTCGATTATTGCTTGTTTGGGGGATCTTTAGCGCGTGTCCAGCTCTGCTTCCGTCCGGAGTTCCGACCGGTCTTTGAACTCGGTCACGCTGAATCCCGTCGGCCTGCTCCTGTTCCTGCTTCTTGTCGCTGGCTCGATCCCGATCTTCTGGATCGGTTTCGTCTCGCTCGGCAAGGCTTGGTCCACAGCCGAGTATAGCCACGGCCCGCTGATCCCGATCATTTCGCTTTACCTGTTCCTGCGCGAGCTGCGGCGAATGCCGCTGCCGGCGCCGCAGGTCCACGACCGTTGGCCGGGCATCCTGGTCATCGTGGCAGGGCTGATGGTGGCTATCCTCGGCAATCTCGCTCGCATCCCCGACATCGTGACCTACGGTATGATTGTGTGGATTGGTGGCGTCGTTCTGACCGTCTTCGGCTGGGCCCGCGGCCGGCATCACATGCTGCCAGTGGTGCACCTTGTCTTCATGCTGCCATTGCCGCTCTTCCTGTACTGGAAGCTGACAATCCTACTGCAATGGATCTCTTCGGTGATCGGCGTCTGGATTGCGCAGACGGCCGGCGTGTCGGTCTTTTTGGATGGTAACGTGATCGACCTCGGCGTCTACAAGCTGCAGGTGGCAGAGGCCTGTTCCGGCCTGCGTTACCTGTTCCCAATCCTCTCCTTCTCTTACCTCTTCGCGATTCTCTACCGTGGCCCGCTGTGGCACAAGCTTGTGCTGCTTCTGTCGGCGGCGCCGCTGACGGTATTGATGAACTCGGTCCGTATCGGCGTGATCAGCGTGCTGGTCGACCGCTACGGTATCGAGCAGGCCGAAGGTTTCCTGCATTTCTTCGAGGGCTGGGTGATCTTCCTTACCTGCGTCGGCATCCTGTTCCTGATGGCTATCGCGTTGCAGCGGCTGACGCCAAACCCGAAACCGCTATCCGAGGCAATCGATCTCGACACTACAGGCTTCGGCCCGATCCTGCTGCGCATCTTCGGCATCCGGCCGTCGGTGGCGCTGGCCCTCGCCGCGGCCTTGACACTCTTGGTCTCTACAGCCTGGGCACTGCACGAAGGCGCCGAGCCGGAGCCTATGCCGCGCGACAGCTTTGCAATCTTCCCCACCCATATCGGCGACTGGTATGGCTCTTCCGCGCGGCTCGACCCGCAGGTAGAGAACGTGCTGGGCGCGTCCGACTACCTGAACAACACTTACCTGAACCCGGGCGGCGGCAACCCCGTGAACATGTTCGTGGCTTACTACGACAAGCAGACCGAAGGCGACGGCATCCATTCGCCCGAGATTTGCCTGCCGGTGGGCGGATGGGAGATATTCAGCCTGGAGCCTCGGAAGATCGACACCGGTCTGCCGGACTATAGCAGCTTCGAGGTGCACCGTGCTGTGATCCAGAAGGGGCTGTCGAAGCAGCTGGTCTATTACTGGTTCGAACAGCGCGGCAAACGGCAGATCAACGACTTCGCCGCCAAGATTGGCGTCATCTATGACGGGCTGGTGATGGGCCGTACCGACGGGGCGCTGGTGCGCTACGTCACTGCCATCGACGCGGGTGAGACAGAAGCAGAAGCCGAAGAACGTCTGCAGGAGTTCCTGCGCGACAGCCTCGAAAAGCTGCCGCGTTACGTTCCGCTGTAAATCAGTGCCGCTTTTCCGCCGCGCGCTGGTAGGCTGCGATCAGCGCGTCGACCTGGTGGTCCCAGTTCAGTTCCGCTTCCACCCGGTGCCGACCAAAGGCACCCATCTCGGCAGATGTCTCGGGGTCGTCCAGCAGCGACAGGATCTTGTCTGCCAGGTCGTGGGTGTTGTTCGGCTCGGCATAGAGTGACGACCGCCCGGCCGAGAACCGGCCTTCCGTCACCTCGAACTGCACGATGGGCTTCGAGAACGCCATGTACTCTAGGATCTTGTTCATCGTGGACTTGTCGTTCATTGGGTTCACGCGGTCCGGGTTCACGCAGACATCCGCGCTCGACAGTACCTCGAACAGCTCCGCGTCTGGCGCGCGGCCGGTGAAGGTGACGTGATCCTCCAGCCCCAGCTTTGCCGCCATCGCCTTCAGACCGTCCAGCGCCGGGCCGCCGCCAACCAGTACGAACTGCACGTCGCGTCCCCGGTCGTGAACCATCTCGCGCGCAGCTTCCAGCAGCAGGTCGATCCCCTCCTGATCGCCCATGACACCGACATAGCCGACCATATGCGCGCGGCCGTTCTTCCACGCCGGGTTCGGCTCCATCACCTCCAGCCGGTTCAGGTCGGGGCCGGAGCGGACGACGAAGACGTCCTCGGGTGCGACACCGCCGCGGTCCCGCGCGATCGCCGCATAGCTCTCGTTGGTCGAAATCACAACGTCGGCCGCATGGAAGGTCCAGCGCTCGAACAGAACCATCAGCTTCCAGAAGAAACCGCGCTTGCCGAACTTTGCCTCGTATAGCTCGGGATTGATATCGTGATGGTCGAAGATGAACCGCCGCCCGAACCACTTGAATGGCTTGGCAACAAGGAAGATCAGGTCGGGCGGGTTGCAGGCATGGATCGTGTCGAAGCCGTGCTTCTTGCGAATCTTCAGCGCTAGCCGCATCTCGTGGTACAGCGCCGCGCCATATTCCAGCAGGTAGCCGCTGGCGCCGCTGGCATCCAGCGGCAGCTTGTGGCGGTAGATATGGACACCGTCGAGTTCCTCGTACTCGGCCTCGTAACCCTTGCCGACCGGGCAGATCACCGCCACCTGCGCCCCCGCCGCGGTCAGCGTCCGGCATTCGTGCCAGACCCGCCGGTCAAAAGGCAGCGGCAGGTTCTCGACGATGATCAGGATGCGCCGGCCGTCCAGCGGCCGCGTCTCCCGCACCGCATCGAGACGGGGCATACGAGCGGGTGCCGCATCGTTCATGGCAGAGTCCCGAGGTTGCGCACGTCGACACCCTCAGGCAGCGTCAGCGACTTGATGGTCGCGTTGGTCGCGACCACGCGGGCGTATTCGGTGCTTTCAGCGTGGCCCTTTTCGACCAGAAGACGCTCCAGCACCGGCAACTGGCTGTAGGCATAGCCGAGGTTCGCACCGACCAGCTTTGTCGCATCCACGCCGGGATCGAAGATCTCCAGGTTGAACCCCGCCGCCAGCAACTTGCGCGCCAGATCGACATTCGGGCTTTCACGCAGGTCGTCGGTCCCGGCCTTGAATGCCAGCCCGGCCATCAGGATGCGCGCGCCGGGCTCCAGACCCTCGGCCGCATATTCGAACAGTCGGTGCTTGTGCGCCTCGTTCGACCCCAAGAGGCTGTTGATCATCGGCAGGTTGGTGCCCGTATCCGCCGCGATATGCTGCAGTGCACGCACGTCCTTGGGCAGGCAGGACCCGCCAAAGGCGCCGCCGGGACGCATGTAATAGGCAGAGATGTTCAGCTTGGTGTCCGACACGAAGATCTCGTGCACCTGCTGCGCCGACACACCGAGTGCCAGGCACGTCCGGCCGATCTCATTGGCGAAGGCGACCTTGGCGGCGTGCCAGCTGTTGTCGATGAACTTGGTGATCTCCGACTCGCGGTAGCCCACATTGAAGGTCGGCGCCTCGATATTGGCGTTCAGCTGCTCCATCACCGGATTGGCTTTGCCGTCCTTCGTGCCGACGACGATCTTCGGAGGCTGGAAATAGTCCTTTACCGCCGTTCCCTCGCGCAGGAACTCGGGGTTGTAGACCACCTCGACGCGATTCGCGGTGTCATTCCCTAACGTCGCTTCGAGAATCGGCAGCACCAATTCCTCCACAGTGCCCGGACGAAAGGTGGATCTGTAGGCGATGACGAGCGGATTCTCGCGCGGCGCGTCGAGCGCGGCGGCGATCTGTCTTGTCACGTCCGCGATGTAGCTCATGTTGTGCGATCCGTCCGCCGCCGAGGGCGTGCCGACGCAGACCACCGCCAGGTCGCAATCGGCCAGATGACCGCCGATCGAGGTGTCCGCCTCGAAGCGTCCGGCCGCCAGCGCGTCCTTCAGCATCTCCTCGACCTGGGGCTCGATGATGGGCGTCGTACCCGACATCACCTGGCGCACCTTGCGGGAACTCACGTCGATGCCGACGACCCTGTGCCCCTCGCTCGCGATACAGCAGGCCGCCGTGAATCCGACATAGCCCAAACCCAGAACTGCTACCTTCATAGGGAACCACCCATGCCAATCTCTTCCGTCAAATCAATAACGTCCGTTAACCTGTTATCCTGAAGCCGGACGATCAACGCGAATTCTGCGCAACACAAGACTGCGACCGCAACAGGCGACCGCATGCCGCGCAAATGAGTACCCACATACCGTTCGATGCCACCATTGCCCAGTTAAAAGCCGGACCAGATCCCGGCTCTTTCCGGGCACTGCCGACCCCGCCATAACACCACAAAAGGGGCAGACGGACTCTTTTTCCGCAAAAAGTTTCCGCCCGCCGTCCAAAGCCCGACTCGGCCCGTCCTTCGCCCCGCCGACCGAAACAATCCGACGGGTTCTGCGCTGCAGCACCTAGCCTTAATTTTGCGCTATTTGTGAACAGATCGGATGGCCGAAAGCCGCTGATCGCTCATGGAATCCCTTAAAATGGCGGGGACCCGCCTAACTTTGACCGTCCCATTGTCTCATCTTCGACCGATTGCTAATCGACGATTCATACGAGGGGGCAGAGTGTCTGCGAGGCAAAAGTGACGGGCGATCGCACCAATATTGGCATTTGGAATCAGGGGACTGGATTCCCGCTGTCCAATTGTGCGCGCGCCCTTGCTGGAAGCTTTGACACCGAAGGAAAGAACGGACGTAGCCCTAAACTATTCGTCCACCTTTCGGCGGTAAGACATTCATTAGGAAACATGCAACCACTCATGCAAAAACCTAACCCGATCCCCCGGTCGGGAAATGAAAGGCTGTCACGGACATGGCAAACATTACTGTTTCAAACAGCGCCGAGCTGAAATCGGCGCTGTCGTCGGCGAAGGCGGGCGACACGATACTGCTGGAATCCGGCAATTACGGCGACGTCGACCTGGAGAATCTGAACTTCAGCGACTACGTAACCATCACTTCGGCCGATGGGGCGAACGGGGCGGTTTTCGATAGTCTGACCGTCGTTGATTCAAGCTATCTGCGGATTGATGGTGTTCACGTCGACTCCGACTCAGGGCGCGCAGGTATCTGGGTCTCCGGATCCGACCATCTCGAGATCGTGAACTCCGAGATAAATGGCCCCCTCGACGACGCTGGCGCAATGGATGAACTGCGTTTCGGTATCGAGGTTCGCGACGGTAGCCACGACATCGTTATCGAGAACAACTACGTCCATCACGCAATGAACGGCATTGCGAACTTTGGCACATCTGATTTCGAGATCATCGGAAACAACGTCAACTATATCGGTTCGGACGCGTTTAAATTTGCTGGCGTTGAGAACGGGCTGATCAAGAACAATATCGGACCCACCCATTTCTACCCGTACGATGATGCCCATGCGGACTTCATGCAGTTTCAGGGCGAACCCTCGCATAACATCGAGATTATCGGGAACGTTCTTCTTCTCGAGAACCGCACCGACATGCAGGGCATCTACTTCGGCGGTGTAGGCGGTCACAGCGATATAGTGATCGAGCAGAATATCATCTACACGCATATGAATAACGGCATCTACATTGTGGATGGCGTCGGCAGCACGATCACGATCTCGCACAACACGTTGATCAATTCGATGACGGGCAGGCAGGAAGTAACCCGTATTACTGCTCCGTCCGGATCGACCATCGAATACAACATCATGTCGATGAAGAGTGGTGAACTCGACGGCAAGAATCTGGAGATGCAGTTCACGGATGAAAGCGGCGCCTACCATTACGACGACCTGTTCGCCAATGCCGACACTACCGACGGCATCACGCTCGAAGACCTTGTTCCGGTCGAAGGCAGCATGGCCGAAAGCTACGGCGCCTACGAACGTCTGATGGAACTGCTGAACGGTGAAACCACCGATACGGGGTCCGAGACGAAAGAACCCACCACAACCGAGCCCGAGGAAGAGACCACGACCGATCCGGAAGAGGAGGAGACAGCCTCCGCTCCCGATGAGGCCGAAACGCCGTCCGAGCCGGAGGAGGAAGAAGAGACTCCGGTCACGGAGCCGGAAGAAGAGACACCCACAGAGACGGAAGAAGAGGAAGAAGCCTCTGTCGATCCGGAAGGTGTCGTGTTCAGCCTCAATGGCACCTACGATATCGCGTCGACATCGGACGTGATCGAACTCGAGCACTCTGAAGAGTTCGAGCTGTCGGAAGGCACCATCGCGCTGACCTTCAACGCCGATACGGTGTCGGGCAAGCAAGGCATCATCTCGAAGGATGCCTATGGCGACGGTGACCACTTCTCCGCCTATATCCGGAACGGCAATCTCTTTGTCCGCTTCCAGAACAGCGACGGCACCGAAGAACAGATCCGTGTGCGCGGTATTCAGGCGAACACCGACTACGATCTTCAGATCAGCTTCGGTGACGGTGCGGTCTCCGTCATGCTGAATGGCGAGGTGGTCGGCGAAGCCGCGTTCGACATGGACTTCGCTTCGAATTCAGAGTTCCTGCAGATCGGTGCCAACGGCTGGGGCAGCGACTCGGGCGAAGGTGGCTACGAGCAGGTGTTCAACGGCACGATCTCGGACCTCATGTTCGTCGACAGCGTCGTCTCCTACGAGGAGATGCAGGCGCTGCTCGCCGGAGAGACCGCCGAGACGAGCGAGCCGGAGGAAGTGGACGAGACCGAAACCGATACCGGGTCGGAAACCGATACCGGCACGGAAACGCCCTCCGAGACCGAGGAGGAAACCGCCACCGACACGCCGGAGGAGACCGGAACCGACGAAGAAGTGTCGCAGCCGGAAACGGCCGAAGAGATGGTGTTCAGCCTGCTGGGCGATCACGAGTTCTCCGGATCCGCGGATGTGGTCGAACTGGCGCATTTCAAGGATCTGGAGCTCTCCGAAGCCACCATCATGCTGACCTTCAATGCCGATACGGTGTCGGGCAAGCACGGCATCATCTCGAAGGATGCCTATGGCGACGGCGATCACTTCACCGCCTATATCCGGAACGGCAACCTCTTTGTCCGCTTCCAGGACGGCGAAACCAGCGAAGAGTTCAAGGTCCGACACATCGAGGCGAACAAGGATTATGACCTGCAGATCACCTTTGGCGATGGCAAGGTCACGGCCATGCTCGACGGCGAGGTCATCGGAGAATCCGCCTTCGACATGACCTGGGAAGACAACGACGAGTACCTGCAGATCGGCGCCAATGGCTGGGCCAGCGACAGCGGCGAGGCCGGCTACGATCAGGTCTTCGACGGCACGATCTCCGACGTTGCCATCTTCGACGAGGTCATCACGACGGCGGATCACGACTACTACTTCAGCTGATCCCGATCCTCAGAAACTCAGCGCGGCAGGTCCGGTTCCGGGCCTGCCGCGTTGCTTTTCAGGGTATGCAGCCCGCCC
>NZ_JAATNG010000008.1 GCF_013184805.1 Pseudoruegeria sp. HB172150 | reverse complement strand
GCGGCCCCGGCGGCGGACCCGGCGGCTGTTGCGAAGAACGTCCGTCGATCCATGCCGCCCGGCTCAGTCACGTCACTGTCCACGCGCAGCGCGGCGTCTGTCCCTGCGTCAGATATCTCTTCCACGAGTTTCTCGAAGTCGTCGGGTTTCATCTGGGAGTCTCCCTTTGAGCTGGTCTTGGCTATCGCTGCACTATATGCCCGGGCTTCACCTTTACCGGTCGTAAGTGACGCGGCCCCGGTCAACCGGAACGGCCCATTTCAGAATGCATTCCTAGTCGCAGCACCTGATGATGCGGTGGTCATACTGCGGCTGGGTACCGGGCACGCCACCACCGAAGTCCTGCGGCACGGCATAGAAAGTCTGCGTCCAGGTGCTGACCTCCAGCGGCTCCAACAGGCTCTCCTGCGGCTCGAACCGGATCGGCTGGCCCGGATTGACGTCCTTCAGCACCTCGGAATCGTCCACCACCACCGTGCCGTTCACGATGACATAGGGGATCCCAGTCGAGGGCAGCGTGCCCTGCTCATAGGTCGCGTTGTCCATCACCGTCTCGGGATCGAAAACCGTGATGTCGGCGATCATGCCTTCCTGCATCCGGCCGCGTTCCTGCATCGACTTCAGACCCATCTCGCTGAACGGGCGGGCCGAGTTCCAGCTGGTCTGGGCCACCGATTGCATCAGCGGGATTCCGTTCTCGCGCCCCAGCCGCAGGGCCTTCGCGAAGCTGCCGGCGCCGCGCGGGTGGCTGTTGGGCAGGTCCTCGTAGGACGTGTCCCAGGGAATGTCCCCGAGGATCGGCACGGTGTCCGAGGCGATCGCCACATCCGGCATCTTCAGCCAGTCGACGATGGCCTCCGGGGGCATCTTGTAGACAAGGACAAGACGGGCGGGTTCCGACGCGATCATCTCGGCCCGGCTTTCCGCAGTGTACCACTCGCCAGTCAGTACGTCCTGGATCGTGTCCTCGTAGCGATAGCCAAGCTGGTCGACCCAGACTTCCGGCTCCAGGAATACGGCGTTCAGCGCGGTCGAGCCCGCGGCATAAGGGTAAAGCTCCCCCCAGACGTTCATTCCCTGCCCACGCATCCTGGTCAGCAACTCGTGCACGAGATTGTATCCGGGGTTGTTGAAGTGGCAGGCGATGGCGGGCGCGCCGAGGGCCGCGGCATTCGCCAGCATCTCCTGGATGCCGTTCGATTCCGTCGTGTCGGTGCCCGGCGTGTAGCGGAAGTGGAAGGCCGAGGGGCGACCATAGTTTCCGGCTGTCTTCTGAAGCTCGAACACCTCGCGGGCACTGGCGCCGTCGCGCATGTAGCCCAAGGTCGAGCCCATTGCGATCGCACCGGCCGCCAGCCCTTCGTCGATGACCCGCAGGATATCATTGCCCTGATTGATGTCGGGCCTGGTCAGGGCCCAGCCGGTCTTGTCCGACCCGCGGTGGTTCAGCGCCTCGGGGCAGTCGAGGGTGGTGATCCCGTCCAGGACGTAGGCGCGCGCCATCTCATGCGAGGAGGCGCAGCCATAGTTGATCTGCGTCGTCCCTTCCCGCATGGCGTACCAGTCGTTGACGAGGGTCCCGAGCGTGCCCATCTCAAGATCCATCACCGTCGTGCGGCCATCCCGGAGTGCGAGCTTGTGGCCCATGGGGCGGACCCAATGGAAATGCGTGTCGATGAAGCCGGGCGCAGCCACGTGGTCCGCGGCATCGATCGTGCGCTCTCCGGTAATCTCATCTGTGGTGATCGCGGCGATCCGGCCGTCCTTGATCCCGACATGGGCAACTTCGTCGAACCCGGTCTCAGGATCCATGACCCTGCCGTTCAGGATGACTAGATCGAAAGGGCCCGACGCCTGCGCCAGCGCGCGTCCGGCAGTTCCTGCAATCGCCGCGGTTGCTGTGACACCTGTGTTGAATTCGCGTCGGCTGATAGCTGTATCGCTCATGTCCAATCCACTCCTTTTGTGCCTACCATCGGGCAAGGCGTTCACAATGTAGCGGCAATGGTACCAGCAGTTTGGGCGGATCAATGTACAGCAGGAGACATTTGGCGCGAGTATCCAGTTATCCGCGACAACGATATTGAAATGCTCCATCTCTCGGAGGACTTCGGCGAGAAATGGGCAGTGGCCTGCTATCAATCCGAATAGCTTTTCTTACCGAATCACCGTTCTGGGCGCAGCACCGGGTGGCACGCCGGCATGGCTGGAACCGGCGAAAATCGGTTGCAAGTTAGAGCGCTCAGATCGCCCCAACCGGCTACACACATCTTCCCGCCATTTCAGTGAGTTACATCGAACATGCAACCGCATCACCAAACCTGCAACGCCAGTTGCATGTTCAGACTTGGCATATGCGTCGATTTTGGGGCCTCACAGGATCCTCTTGGGCCGTTTAAACCAAGTTTAAAAGGGGTTTCTTCGCGTTCTGGCCCAGTGCCTCGCCGCCTCGGCACCTCGGCCGCAACCACGCTATTTCGCGCCAAGTCGGCTGTTTACTGAAGTTTTGGCGCCAACGAGCACAGCACTCTCACGCGTCGTCTAACGCCCTGTTTTCACGCGCCTTCCGGTCTCTTCCGGCCTCTTCGACCCTCTTCCGGCGTCACTGAAGATTTTTCTGTCAACGCACAACTGTGGCTCGCCACAGATTTTTTCAGTGCTTGCCACGCCAAATTTCAGCGAACAAGATTCCGTTTTGCGAAGTCAAACGTCGCTTGAAGCCCCCCCTGTCTGGCATCCATGAAATGGCAGAGGCTACGTCCGCGACCAAGGTCGCGTTGACGACGCAATAGAGAGCGAAGTTTCAACGGATCCGCAGCATGCGCGCTGTTGCCTGACTGCATACATGTTGATGTGGCCAGCCCGCCCTGCGTCGCTCCAGCGCTAGCATCAATTGACAGCGTCGCCTTAAACGCGAAACCTTCGCAACTGGGGGAGGCTAATGAGTAGAAGCCGAAGCTTACGAGTATGAAACGGTTGATTCCGGCAGGATCCATGGGGCGCGCCCTCCGTTCCCCGAAATCGACGAAAATCATCACAGCGATAGCGCTGTTGATCGCCACCGCTATGCTCGTCCTGGCGTCGATGGAAATCGAGCGGCTGATCTACCGGAACTACCTCCAGGATCTGAAACTCGACACAACGATCGAACTGATCGAGATACGCGAAGAGATCGAAGAGGCAGTCGTCGAAAGCACCCTGAAGATCCAGGATCTGGCGTTCTCCATCGCCTCCCATCCGGGGATGGATCAGGCTACCTACGAGCGGGCAGCGGCCGGGGTGTTTGGCGGCAACAAGGCGGTCCTGAACGTCGCCGCCGCTCCGGGCCTCGTGATCCGGTACATTTACCCGCGTGAGGGCAATGAGGCGGCCATCGGGCTCGACTACAACACGACGCCCTCGCAATTGCCGGAAGTGATGGAAGCGGTCGAAACCAAATCGGCCCAGGTGGCCGGACCCGTCGATCTGGTGCAGGGCGGGCTGGGCATCATCATGCGCCAGCCCGTGTTTCTGCGAAACAGCGGGAACGACGGGGCCGGGGCGCTCTGGGGCATCGTCTCTCTGGTCCTCGATATCGAAACCTTCTTCGCGGATATCGGCCTTCACGACACGGCGGACACCCTTGACGTGTTCGTCGCATCTGTCGGTCCGGACGGAACCGTGGACCGCGCCATCTACGGCGACCCCGCCATCGCAGACCGCGATCCCGTCCGGCTCGAATTCGATTTCTCGGGTGGCGACTGGGTGATGATGGCGACCACGGCCGGCGGCTGGCCAAAGGTGTCGCCCACCTATCTCCGCGACTACGGGCTGATGGGGCTGGTCGGCCTTCTGATCCTGGGAACGCTGGGCTACCTGATCTACTCGTCAGAGAGCCGCCGCCTGGCGCAACGGCGGTTTGCGAATGCGATCCAGGCGATGGACAGCGGCTTTGCCATGTATGACCCGGATGGCCGTCTCACCGCTTTCAACGTGGCATATGTGACCATCTACCAGCCGATAGAGTCCCATATCAGCCGGGGAGCACGATATGAGGATCTCGTTCGTGCCGGGGTGCAGTGCCGCCTCGTCGACGTGCCCGAAGGGGAAGAAGAGCAGTGGGTGCAGGACCAGCTTGCGGCCTTCGGCAAGGACACGAAGGGGCATATACGAAGGTTCTCCACCGGCAGATCTATCAAATCTGTCGACCTCCGCACAGAAAGCGGCGACGTCGTCTGCATGCGTATCGATGTGACCGAACTCAACGAAGCGAAGGCGCAGGCCGAGGCAGCCAACCGGGCCAAGACCGGGTTTCTGAGCACGCTGAGCCACGAGTTGCGCACACCAATGACGGTCATCTACGGCGTCGCGCGCTTCCTGCAGAACGCAGACCACCTGCAGCCGGTCAGGGCGCTCGCACAGAAGATCAGGGACCCGCGCCGGGACGCCGATGCGATGGAACGGTCGCTTGACGAACTGGTTTCGACTTTGAGTTCGAAAGTCGAACTTCAGACCCGTTCCTGCGACCGGCTCATGTTCCTGATCGACGAACTGCTCGACTACGCGGCGATCGATGCCGGAACGCTCCGAGCCAACCTGCAACCATGCACGGTCCGGGAACTCCTCGATGCCGTGAGTGAGCAGATGCGGCCGCTGGCCGAAAACAAGAACCTGGTCTTCGAGGTGCAATGCGAAGCGGAAGACGTCTGGGCCGAGTTCACCCACGCCAGGCAGATACTGCTGAATCTGGTTGGCAATGCGATCAAGTTTACCGATGCAGGCAATGTCCGCATAAGCGCCCGTCCGGTCGGGGAGACGGTCGAATTCGCTGTTTCAGATAGCGGCGTCGGCATCAGGGCAGAGGACCTGGCGAGCGTCTTTCGCCCGTTTCACCAATTGGACGCGACGGATATCCGAAAACATGGCGGCACGGGCATCGGCCTCACCGTCTCGCGGGAACTTGCCCGTGCGCAGGGCGGTGACATCCGTGTAGAGAGCTCACCCGGGATCGGCAGCACATTCACGTTCACGCTCAAGGCCGTGCAGTACGAGCAGACGCCGTTTGAAGGGAAACGGTGATGATGCATGGTCATCTGAGTGATGAAATGCAGGTCTCAGCCGATAGCGGTCCCTTCAAATGCCATGTGTTCGGCAGACCGGCCTTCATTTCCGCGCCGGAGCGATCCCGGCCGTTGCCCCGCGTCGCCAGCCAGCTGCCACTTGAACGGACCGGAGATCTCAAAAAGTAACCGGCCTTCCCGAAAAGCGCCCTCCGCACCGCAATGGCCGGGATCCGGGAAACCTCAGCCGCTTTTGCGGTCGAGCGCGGCTGCCTCGCGGATAGCTTTCTCGCTCGGCACCGGGATGTTCATGCCTGGATGCCAGACTCGGGGCGTGATCAGGATCATGATCTCGGTATCTTCCGCCGCGGTCGCCTTGTGACCCAACACCGCTGTCAAAGGCGGAAATTGGTCCGCGCCGGGCAAGCCTGCACGAAAGCTGGCGCGCGAACTCAGAGACAGACCGCCGATCGCGATGGTGCGACCGCTGGGCACCGTCGCCGCAGACTGTACTTCGTTACGCGAGCGAACGACGGAAACGTCGTCTTCGACGGACAGGAAGCGTGACTCGGTGACGGTGAACTCGACGAGAATGTCACCGCCGTTCGTGACAACGGGCAGGATCTCGACAGTCACTCCACTGCTGACATCGTTGACCAGCGTCTCGCCGTCGAATTCGCCGTAGACGAAACGGTCTTCGGCAATCTCCAGCTTGGCCTGCCGGCCGCTGACCGTCGCCAGGTAGGGGCGGCTGACAACGCGGGCGATTGCATATTCCTCAAGCAGATCAAGCGCGAGCGAGAAACTGGTCTCGTCATTCGAGATCAGACTGTCGTAGTAGAATGCCAGGTTGTTCCCCGGCGAGGCGATGTCCAGAAAGATGTCGGCAAAGGTGCCGGAAGCCCCGCCGGAAACCTGCGAGCCAAAGTCGCTGACGCGCTCCTTGTTGAACTCGATGACCAGCGCTTCGATGAAAACGTGCCGCACCGCATCGTCCGAGTTCCGCAGGATACGAAGCGCCTGGTCGACCAGCTGCGCCTCGCCCCTGATGAACACCGCATTCGATGCCGACTTGGCGCCGGCCGAAAATGTTCCGTCGTCCTGTTCGGCCTGGAACATTGTCTGCAACATTTCCACAGCGTCGGTCGCTGACATCGAGGCAAGCCGCACCTCGTAGGCCGTCTGTCCGTCGGAGCTGTCACCGTCAAGTGCGATGGTTTCCCCCTTGATCCCCGGCGAGAAGCCACCGGAAAGCAACCTTGCATCCGACGTATGCGTCACGGTGGGCAACGCCGCATTGCGCTTCCGGTATTCGTCCAGGATCTCCGCCGCCGGAACGTGGGAATCCTTGCCAGCACAGCCCGCCACCAGGCAGGCAAGCATCAGGAACAGGGCGGCGGCCGGAATCCCGAAACCGCATTGTCGTGGTGTGGCCGGATGATGTCGGGCCGGATGATCTAGCCTGCGGGTCAATTCACCGGACCCCGCGGTCCTGACGTGACCCGTGGCGCGCCATATGTCACCGAAAGCTCCCGCCTTTTTAGTTGGGGTGCACCATTGCATCGGTTCAGGTTCGCCTTCCGTCGCGCCATCTCTGTTCGATCTTCCGGTCTGCGTTTGGCATTTCACGTCTCGCAGCGCGCGACAGAATTCAGGCGCGCGACCTGCGGCAAATTACGAATGTGTTTTGCGTGAACTTCCACACGGCACTGACCGGCAGACCCGGCCCAGAATTGGAGCGTGTCTTAACATGATGTCGTCCCCAGATCGTGCAGGCGAACTGGAGTATTCTTGGAGAAATCATGCAGTTTGGGCCTGAAACCGGATTAGCCGTATTCGGCACCGGACGCGTTGTGGTCATGGGTGCGTCGGCGGAGCGCGACGACGTCCCGTCAGGCACTGAAACCATCAGCCCGTTGGACCGGGCCCAGCAATGTCTCGATTGTCAATCCGAACCAGCCAGATCGGGCCCATCAAATAGTGGCTGTTCAGATCGCGCGGGGGCTTTTCAAACTTACTGCCGAGACAGCCAAGCCACACTGCCAAAGCGAACCGGTTCCAGATCGCCGGAGCAGAAGAGTAGACAAATCTGAAGAGCTGCGCGCCGTTCAACCCTTGCTGGAGGACTCCAGCGCCTCGATCCTGGCCTTAAGCGCCTCGTTCTCTTCGCGTGCCTTCTGCGCCATCGCGCGGACCGCGTCAAACTCCTCGCGGGTGACGAAATCGCGGTCGGCCATCCAGCGGTCGACCCAGCCCTTCATCGCGGTTTCGGCCTCATCCTTCGCGCCCTGCGCCACACCCATGGCGTTGGTCATCAGCTGGCCGAGATCGTCGAAAATCTTGTTGCGGGTCTGCATGCCATTGCTCCGTTACGCTTGCCCCATATATGGGCCGTCGCGGCGCCACGGACAAGGTTGACTTCGCCCGGGCAGCGTGGACAAGGAGATCCCATGCTAGCCGCGATCCCTTTCCCCGACATTTCGCCCGAGATCTTCTCGATCGAGATCGGGAATTTCACATTCGCCCTGCGATGGTACGCGATGTCCTACATCGTCGGCATCCTCATCGGCTGGCGGATGGCGGCGGCCATGCTGAAGCGTCCGGTGCTGTGGCGTGCCGAAACGCCGCCGATGACGCCGGATCAGCTTGACGACTTCATGACCTGGCTGATCCTGGGGATCATTCTCGGTGGCCGGCTGGGCTTCGTGCTGTTCTACCAGCCGGCCTACTACTTACAGAACCCCTTGGAAATCCTGATGATCTGGCACGGCGGCATGTCGTTCCACGGGGGATTCCTCGGGGTGACGGTAGTGATGACATGGTTCTCCCGCCGCATCGGTGCGACTGTCGGCAGCGTAGCGGACATGCTGGCCGTGGCGACCCCGCCCGGCATCATGCTTGGCCGTATCGCGAACTTCATCAATGCCGAACTGTGGGGCCTGCCGACGTCAGTGCCTTGGGGCGTGATCTTTCCCGGGCCCGCAGCGCAGGATTGTCCGGGTGTCGAGAGGCTCTGCGCCCGTCATCCTTCCCAGCTCTACGAGGCGGGACTCGAAGGTCTCGTGCTGGGTGGGATTCTGCTCTGGCTCGCCCTGGCGCGCGGCTGGTTCAAGACGCCTTGGGCGCTTACCGGCGCCTTCATCGCCGGTTACGGCATCGCCCGGTTCTTCGTGGAGTTCTTCCGGCAGGCGGACGAGCAATATATCACCGCCGAGAACCCGCTGGGCTATGTCGTGCATCTGGGCGAGTACGGCCTGAAGATGGGCCAGCTCCTGTCCTTCCCGATGATTCTCGTCGGCCTCGGAATCCTGATCTGGGCGCGCCGGCGGGCATGACGCCGCTGGCGGAAAGCCTGATCCGCAGGATCGGCGCCACCGGCCCGATCACGATTGCCGAATATATGACCGATTGCCTGCTGCACCCGGAACACGGCTATTACAGCACCCGCGACCCCTTCGGCGCGGGTGGCGACTTCACGACGGCGCCGGAAATCAGCCAGATGTTCGGAGAACTGATCGGCCTGGCCCTGGCACAGGCCTGGCTGGACCAGGGAGCGCCGACGCCATTCACGCTCGCGGAACTGGGCCCGGGCCGCGGGACGCTGATGGCCGACCTGCTGCGCGCCACCCGTGACGTCCCCGGCTTTCACGCCGCGGCACGCGTGCATCTTGTCGAGGCGTCGCCGACCCTGCGCGAGCGGCAGAAACAGACACTCGAAACCTATGAAATCACCTGGTGCGGCAGTGCCGACAACCTGCCGGACGCACCGCTGTTCCTGATCGCCAACGAGTTCTTCGATGCCCTCCCGATCCGCCAGTTCGTCCGCGACGAAGGCGGCTGGCGCGAACGGCAGGTGGCGCTGATCGACGGCCAGCTCGCCCTTGCACTCAGCACTCCAGCCCCGATCGCCGAACTGGATCACCGGCTGGGCGACACCCGGCCCGGCGACCTCGTCGAAACCTGCGCCCCGGCCCGCGCGGTGATGCAGGCCATCGCGTCACGCGTCGCGGGTCACGGCGGGGCGGCTCTGGTCATCGACTACGGCGACTGGCGTTCGCTGGGCGACACGCTGCAGGCGTTGCGCGGCCATCAAAGCGAGAATCCGCTGGCAAGCCCTGGCGATGCGGACCTGACCGCGCATGTCGATTTCGAGGCGCTGGCGAAGGCCGCCACGGGCCTCGCTCATACGGCCATGACACCACAGGGCGTCTTCCTCGAACGCCTCGGAATCACGCCTCGTGCGCAGGCTCTCGCCCGCAATCTGCAGGGGAAGGCACTTGAAGCCCACATTGCCGCACATCGCCGCTTGACCCATCCCGATGAAATGGGGAGCCTGTTCAAGACAATCGCCTTCCACTCGACTGAAACCTCCGCGCCACCGGGTTTGCAAGGATGACGCTGGAATTTTTGACCTCGCCCCTGCTGAGCGGCGTTACCCACGGGTTTTTTACCCGCAAGGGTGGCGCCTCTTCCGGCGTGTTCGCGGGGCTGAACTGCGGGCAGGGCTCTTCTGATCAGGCAGAGGCGGTGGCGATCAACCGCACACGGGCCGCCGCGGCGATGGGAGTCGGTGTCGAGGCTCTGGTAAATGTGAACCAGGTTCATTCCGCCGATGTCGTCGTGGCCGAGACCGTTAATCCGGCCGAGCGGCCCCGCGCCGACGGGCTTGTCACCGCGACACCGGGACTTGCCCTCGCGGTGCTGGCCGCCGATTGCCAGCCGGTGCTTTTCGCCGACACAAGGGCGGGCGTGGTCGGGGCCGCCCATGCCGGCTGGCGCGGTGCGCTCGACGGCGTGCTCGAGGCGACTGTCGACGCCATGGAGCGACTCGGTGCAGCGCGCGACTCGATCTCTGCCGTCATTGGCCCTTCGATCAGTCAGGCCGCCTACGAGGTCGGTCCGGAGTTTCGCGCGACTTTCCTGACGTCCGACCCCGAAAATGCCAGATTCTTCGTTTCCGGCACCGGCGACAGGTTCCAGTTCGACCTGTCCGGATACGGCCTGCACCGGTTGCGCGCCGCCGGCGTCGGGCAGGCGGAGCGCACAGGTCACTGCACTTATTCAGATGAAGCGCGGTTTTACTCCTACCGTCGCAGTCAGCATCGCCGCGAAGCAGACTACGGCAGGTTGATTTCGATTATCAGATTGTGACTCAACCTCCGGTTCGAGCAGGTTAGCTTTCGCCACATTCCGGGCCCGGAGGGGCCGCAAAAAACCCCTTGCGGGTCATTCTACGGCCCTAAAAGGCGCCGATAGTAATCTCATCCAATCGTGATTGCGGCTTGTTTGGAAACGAACCGTCATCATCTGAAGGGAAGAAGGAGCAACGGAATGGCGCGTCAGAAACGTTGGATGACCACGGTCGTCAAGGAAGCGGCAAAAGCCGAATTCAAGATGCCATGGGCTCGCGGCGCGAACCGGGAAGCCTTCATTGCCAAGCGCAACGCCAAACCGGTTCTGCGCGCGGCGAGTGCCTGAACTGCTGACCGCAAGGCGCATCCGCGTCCGCCGGCACCTCAGGTTTTGAAAATATCAGGGGTTCAAGCGAACCCGTGACTGCCAGGCCCGTGATCTGCACACGGGTCAACGCTCGTGGATGCTTTGTTCGGTGGGGGCCGAGGCAGATGCGGAACGAACGAAGGATGAAGGAATGACATATCCCCACCGGCCCGGGCCTCCTGCCATCGCCCGTCCTGTGGCTCAGCTTGGCCAGCAACCCTGGACCGCACGCCGCCCCAAGGTCTCTCCGCAGGTCAGCTTCCCGATGCGCCGTTTCGAGGCGCTTGCCCTGCTGCCCGACAATTCCCTGGCCGAAGTCATTAAGCGCGCTCCGGCGCACCCGATTTTCGAGGGGGCCTTCTGCGCCTTCGCCCGCGGCACAATCATCGCGACAGAGGACGGACCCGTCGCCGTCGAGGACCTGCTGCCCGGCACCAAGGTCGAAACCCGCGACGGCGGCTACCAGCCGCTGCTGTGGATCGGCACCATCACACTGCTGCCCAACCAGCAGCCCGGCCAGACCCCGTCGCGCCTGTTCCGTATTCCGGTGGACAGCTTCGGCCCCGCCCGGCCGATGCCCGACCTTATGCTGGCGCCGCATGCACGCCTGCTGCACCGCCACACCAAGCTGCGTGAGATCATGCAGGCAGAGGCCGCGCTGACCCCGATCACCGCATTCGAGGACGGCCAGTCCGTGATCCGCGTCGCTCCCGCCTCGCCGGTCAGCACCTACCACCTGGCGTTCCGCGATCACCACATCGTCCGGACCAACGGCCTCGAAGTGGAAAGCTTCCACCCCGGCACGGATCTGATGCGCCGCATCGGCGCCGACGGGATGCGGCTGTTCATGTCATTCTTCCCGCATCTGACCTCGGTCAACGACTTCGGTCCGATGGTCGCCCCACGCCTGTCCAAGGAAGAATACGAAGACGCCTTCGGCGGCTGATTTCTTCTTCCCGCCCGGGGGCGGGAAGTACCGCTCAGACGAGCATGCTTGACTCCCGCGATGCCGCGATGCAGCGTCCGCCGCATCTGGCCGAGAGGAGGTAATCCGGCATGGCCAAGGAAACCAGAAGCTTCGCTGTCATCGGGCTCGGCGCCTTCGGCAGCACGGTCGCGGCAGAGCTTGTCCGCTTCGGAAACCACGTCATCGGCATCGACCTGGACGAACGGCTGGCCGCGAACATGGCATCGGTCCTGTCCTCTACCGCGATCCTCGATACAACCGACGAAGCCGCCCTGCGCGAGGCTGGGATCGACCGCTACGATGTCGCGCTTATCGCCATAGGCCATGATATCGAGGCCAGCATACTCACGACGATGAACGTCAAGATGCTGGGGATTCCGACGATTTGGGTGAAAGCGACGAACCGGACCCATCACCGCATCCTCGCCAAGCTCGGCGCCGACCGTGTGATCCTGCCGGAACAGGAAATGGGTCGCCACACTGCGCAGATGCTGAACAACCCGGCAGTTCAGGATTATGTCAGTCTCGGCAATGGCTACAGCGTGGTGAACGTCGTTCTGCCGGAGCGGCTGGACGGGCAGGACATAGAGGCGCTTGGTCTTGGCACCGACCACGACGTGCGATTGCTGGGCCTGATGCGCGGGACCGAGTTCCACGTCTGCGATGGCGCCGCACCCGTGCTGAAGGGCGGTGACAAGCTGATCCTGCTCGGCAAACGGACCGAGCTGCGCCAGTTCGGCGACGACCTCTAGGCACCCCTTCCCGATGCCGCGCAAGCGCCCCTTCCTGATCCGCAAATTCGCGCAGGTTCCGCCGCCGCTGATCCTGGCGCTGCTCTACGGAGCCCTGATCCTGATCGGAACGGCCGCCCTGATGTTGCCGATCTCGCGCACCGTCCCGATCACCCTGTCGGACGCGCTGTTCACCGCCACCTCCGCCGTCACCGTGACCGGCCTTGTCGTCATCGACACCGGCTCCGACCTGACCGTGTTCGGGCAGGTCGTCATCGCGATATTGATCCAGCTTGGCGGCCTCGGCCTGATGACTTTCGCCGTCGTCATCCTCGCCGCCCTTGGCCTGCCCATCGGCATTACTGGAGAGCTCTATCTGCGCGAGGACCTGAACCAGAGCTCCGTCTACAGGATCACGAGACTGGTGCGTACCATCATCAAGGTCGTGCTGACCTGCGAAATCGCGGGCGCGCTGCTGCTCTGCATCAGCTTCGTCCCTCGCTTCGGCATCTGGCGCGGCTGGTGGGAATCCGTGTTTCACTCGATCTCCGCCTTCAACAACGCCGGATTCTCGACCTTCCCCGACGGCCTAGTCTCCTTCGCCACGGACCCGGTGGTGAACATCGTGATCCCCGCGCTCTTCATCATCGGCGGCATCGGCTATGTCGTGCTGGACGATCTGCTGATGCGCCGCCCCTGGCGCGCGTGGTCGCTGCACACAAAGATCATGATCACTGGCACCGCTATCCTGATCCCGCTGTCGGTCGCCAATTTTGCCGCGCTGGAATGGCACAACCCCGGCACGCTGGCGCAGTACGACAGCATCGCCGCCCGGCTTACCGTCAGTTGGTTTCAGGGCGTCACCACCCGAACGGCCGGCTTCAACACCACCGATATCGGCGCCCTGCACGACAGCACCGCGCTGATGTTCATTTCTCTGATGATGATCGGCGGCGGCTCGACCTCCACCGCCGGCGGTATCAAGGTGACGACGATCACCGTCGGAATCCTCGCTACGATCGCCTTCTTCCGCCGCCAGACACAGCTTCACCTGTTCGGGCGCAGCATCGGGCTGGAGCAGGTGCTGAAGGTCATGGCCCTTACGGCGATCAGCAGCATCGTGATTTTCGTGGGCATCTTCCTGATGGCCGCCTCGCATGACGGCAATTTCCTCGATATCTGTTTCGAGGTCGCCTCCGCCTTCGGCACGGTTGGCCTGTCACGCGGCTATACCGGGGAGCTCACGGAATTCGGGCGGGCCGTGATCATCGTGATCATGTTCCTGGGCCGGGTCGGTCCGCTGACACTGGGGTTCTTCCTGGCGACCCGCACCACACCCCGGGTCCGTTATCCCGAGGGGCAGGTGCACCTGGGCTGAACGCGGGCTCAGGCCGTCCGGTTCAGTCGTTCTTCGAGCACGTCGAAGGGGACTCCGGGCTCGTCCTTGGCGCCACGGATCACCAGTGAAGTCTTCACCGAGATCACGTTGTCCGCCGCCGTCAGCTGTTCCGTCAGGAAGGTCTGGAACGTCGACAGATCCGGCGCCACGCATTTCAGGATGAAATCGACCTCGCCGTTCAGCATGTGGCATTCGCGGACCAGCGGCCATTCACGGCAGCGCGCCTCGAACGCCGACAGGTCGACTTCAGCCTGGCTCTGCAATCCGACCGAGGCAAAGACCTGCACCTCGAATCCCAGTTGCCGCGCATCCACCTCCGCATGGTAGCCGCGGATATAGCCCTGCTCCTCCAGCGTCCGCACACGGCGCAGGCAGGGCGGCGCGGAAATACCCACCCGCTTGGCCAGCTCGACATTGGTCATCCGGCCATCGTTCTGAAGCTCCGCAAGAATCTGGCGGTCGATGGGGTCTAGTTTCGATCCTGGCATAGCATCCTGAGCGTCGTTTTTTCAATCTGTACCGAAAGCAGGTGGCATCCGCAATATTATTTCAAAAACGCGCAACTTCCTTAATGCACCTGCAGAAACCCGGCCTTGTCGTCGCAGGGGTTTCGATCACGCCCGCCCATAGCTATATCGTGACCGGAAACAAATCCGATTTCGTGCCAGGGGGATGAGACATGGCTGACACCAAGCATTCGAAGGTCCTGATCATCGGGTCCGGCCCGGCAGGTTACACTGCGGCTGTCTACGCATCGCGGGCGATGCTCGAACCCGTGCTGATCCAGGGCATCCAACCCGGTGGCCAGCTCACCATCACCACCGAGGTGGAAAACTGGCCCGGCGACACCGAAGTTCAAGGGCCCGATCTTATGGTCCGCATGGAAGCGCATGCGCGCGCCGTCGGAACAGAGATCATCGCCGACCACATCTCCTCCATCGACCTGTCGAAACGCCCGTTCACCGCGCAATCCGACAGCGGCACCGTCTACAGCGCCGACGCCGTCATCCTCGCGACTGGCGCACAGGCGAAATGGCTCGGCCTGCCGTCCGAGGAAACCTTCAAGGGCTTCGGCGTCTCGGCCTGCGCAACCTGCGACGGGTTCTTCTATCGCGGCAAGGAAGTCGTCGTAATCGGCGGCGGCAACACCGCCGTGGAAGAGGCGTTGTTTCTGACCAATTTCGCCTCCAAGGTCACGCTGATCCACCGCCGCGACGAATTGCGCGCCGAGAAGATCCTGCAGCACCGCCTATTCAACAACCCGAAGGTAGAGGTTCTGTGGAACCACACACCCGAGGAAGTCATCGGCGGCGACAACCCGCGCGGTGTCGAAGGCGTGCGCGTGAAGAACACGCAGACCGGCGAGATCAAGGAAGTTCCTTGTGCCGGCTTCTTCGTCGCCATTGGCCACGCACCCGCGTCTGAACTGGTCAAGGACCAGCTCGAAACCCACATGGGCGGCTACGTCGTCACCAAGCCCGACTCGACCGCCACCTCGATCCCCGGCGTCTTCGCCGCGGGCGATCTGACCGACCACAAGTACCGGCAGGCCGTCACGTCGGCTGGCATGGGCTGCATGGCCGCGCTCGAGGCGGAACGCTGGCTGGCCGAACAGGAAGACGTCGAGGTCGCGCCCGAGGAACCGGTGGCCGAGGTCGGCGCCCCGGCCGAATGATCAGCGCCTGATCAGCAGGATCGCATCGGTCCCGTCAAATTCCCAGCCCGGCACCGACATCGGTCGCCGGGCTTTTTCGTCGAATCCGGACCGGCGATAAAGCCGCACCGCCCCCTCGTTCGCCGCGAAAGCGATGATCGACACGCCGTCCAGCCCGTCCTCTCGTGCCATCTCGCCGGCACGTTCCAGGAAAGCGCCGCCGATCCCCTGCCCGCGCAGGTCCGGATAGACCCCTAGGATGTTCAGGTACCACGTTTTCGGCGCCAGGTTCTCCAGCTCCTGCAATGGCACGAACTCGGGCGGGAAATCCGGCCCGATCTCCACCGCCTCCTCCGGCAGCGCGTAACCGACCATGCCGCCAAGGACCCGGCCGCCCCGTTCTGCCAGCAAGGCATTTCGATAGCTGAAACTGCCCGACTCGCGCGCTGCGCGCTGCAGCCCGACATCACGCGCCGTCTGCCCCGGCTCCGCCATCCCGGCCCAGGCCATGTCCGGCAGGCCCTCACCGGCCATCATCACGATATCCACCAGCGCTTCCGCATCGCCGGGCAAAGCCGGCCGGAACGATAAATCCTTCATATCCCAATACTCCTCGCGACGTCGGCGCTTTCAATTCTGTCCTTCTAACAGGCTTTTTCCCGATAGCGCACGTTCTGGAATTCCCCACCAATCCCGAACAGAAGTCCCCATTGAGGTGGATTTCCCGCAATGCCGGACCTTTTCGGGCAATCTTCCGCTCAGCACCTAGACTTTCCCCTGCTTCCGGGTCTAGACGGCCCGCGACCTCCCGGCATTTCCGCCGCCCCTTAGAACTGCAATTATTGAGTAGGCTCAGGATGCAACTGAAGAACCTGGCTCCCATTCCGGAGCTGTACGTCTCCTATGACAGCGCCCAGAAGCTCAAGGTCGAAGCCGCCGACCTGACAAGCTGGGATCTCACCCCGCGCCAGATCTGCGATCTGGAGCTTCTGATGAACGGCGGGTTCAACCCGCTCAAGGGCTTCCTCAGCGAAGAAGACTACAACAGCGTCGTCGACGACATGCGCCTTGCCGACGGCACGCTCTGGCCGATGCCGATCACGCTCGACGTGTCCGAGAAATTCGCCGAGACCATCGAGCTGGGCCAGGACATCGCGCTTCGCGATCAGGAAGGCGTGATCCTCGGCACGATGACGGTCACCGACAAGTGGACGCCCGACAAGCCGAAAGAGGCCGAAAAGGTCTTCGGCGCCGATGACGATGCACACCCGGCCGTCTATTACCTGCACAACGCTGCCGGTTCAGTCTATCTCGGCGGCCCGGTCACGGGCATCCAGCAGCCGGTGCATTACGATTTCCGCGCCCGCCGCGACACCCCGAACGAGCTGCGTGCCTATTTCCGCAAGCTGGGCTGGCACCGCGTTGTCGCGTTCCAGACGCGCAACCCGCTGCACCGCGCGCACCAGGAGCTGACGTTCCGCGCCGCGAAAGAAGCTCAGGCCAACCTGCTGATCCACCCCATCGTCGGCATGACCAAACCCGGCGACGTCGATCACTTCACCCGCGTCCGCTGCTACGAGGCTGTGCTGGACAAATACCCGTCCTCCACCACCTCGATGAGCCTGCTGAACCTCGCCATGCGCATGGCCGGCCCGCGCGAGGCTGTCTGGCACGGCCTGATCCGCAAGAATCACGGCTGCACCCACTTCATCGTCGGCCGTGACCATGCCGGCCCCGGCAAGAACTCGGCCGGCGACGATTTCTACGGCCCCTACGACGCGCAGGAACTGTTCAAGAAGCACGAGCAGGAGATCGGTATCGAGATGGTCCCGTTCAAGCACATGGTCTATGTGCAGGAACGCGCCCAGTACGAACCCGCCGACGAGATCGAGGATGGCGTCACCGTCCTGAACATCTCCGGCACCGAACTGCGCCGCCGTCTGGCCGAAGGGCTGGAGATCCCGGAATGGTTCTCCTTTCCCGAAGTTGTCACCGAACTGCGCCGCACACGCCCGCCACGCTCGCAGCAGGGCTTCACCGTGTTCTTCACCGGCTTCTCCGGGTCCGGCAAGTCGACCATCGCCAACGCCGTCATGGTAAAGCTGATGGAAATGGGCGGGCGTCCGGTAACGCTGCTCGACGGTGATATCGTGCGGAAGAACCTGTCGTCGGAACTCGGCTTCTCGAAGGAACACCGCGACCTCAACATCCGCCGCATCGGCTTCGTCGCGTCCGAGATCACCAAGAACGGCGGCATCGCCATCTGCGCGCCCATCGCGCCCTATGCGAACACCCGCCGCGCAGTGCGCGAGGATATCGAGGCGCATGGTGCCTTCGTCGAAATCCACGTCGCAACCTCGATCGAGGAATGCGAACGCCGCGACCGCAAGGGCCTCTACAAGCTTGCCCGCGAAGGCAAGATCAAGGAGTTCACCGGCATCTCCGACCCTTACGACGTGCCGGAAAAACCGGAACTGCGCCTCGACACAGAGAACACCGATGTCGACAACTGCGCGCATCAGGTGATCCTGAAGCTCGAATCGATGGGCCTGATCGCGGCCTGATCTATTCTTGAGCTGAACGAACAGGGGCGGGCCGTCTGGTCCGCCCTTCTTCATTGATACCCGCCTCGGCCTTCCTTCCGCATTTGACGGCCGTCGCCAGCGGCATAAAACATTCGCAGGAAAACACTTTCTCTGCAGGGGCCTCCGGATGACCATAACCATCACCGCCTTCGAGGCGTCACCGGATCGCGGCCGGGGCAGGCCCGCGACATGCGCGTCCGTTGGGCGCTGGAGGAAGTTGGCCAGCCCTACGAGGTGCGCCTCGTTTCCTTCGCTGAGATGAAGGAATCCGCGCACATCGCCCTGCATCCTTTCGGCCAGATCCCGACCTATGAAGAAGGCGATCTCGTCCTCTTCGAATCCGCGGCCATCGTCTTTCACATCGCGGAAAATCACCCCGGCCTCCTGCCGGAGGATCCGAACGCCCGCGCACGCGCCATCACCTGGATGTTCGCCGCACAGAACACGGTGGAGCCACCGATCCTCGAGCGCGAAACCGCCCTGCTCCTCGAACACGACAAAAGCTGGACCGAACATCGCCTTCCGATGCTCGAGGGCCGGATCCGCAAGCGTCTGACCGAACTCTCGGACCGGCTCGGCGGCGCCGACTGGCTCGACGAAGCCTTCAGCGTCGGGGACCTCGTCATGATCGGCGTCCTGCGCCGGCTGGGCAGTTCCGGCTTTCTGAACGATTATCCCAACCTCTCCGCCTATGTCGCCCGCGGCGAGGCGCGGCCTGCCTTCAAACGTGCCTTCGCGGATCAGCTCGCGGTCTTCACAGCGAGCCAGCAAGCCTGATCTTCGCGGCGGCAAACAGCCCGTCCGCGGCTTGGTGCCTGCGGACATCGGTTCATGACTGTGCTAGCCAGTCTCAACCGCAGCTTCTCTCCGGCACAACAGCACATGACCCCGACCCTTCGCGTCCTCGAGCACGCCCACATCCCCGAACTGCCCAATCCCTATTACGGCAAGGTCCGCGACTGCTACGACCTGCCCGACAACCGGCGCATCCTGATCACCACCGACAGGGTTTCGGCTTTCGACCGCATCCTCGCCGCGATCCCGTTCAAGGGGCAGGTCCTGACCCAGATGGCGCGATACTGGTTCGAGAACACCGCCGACATCTGCGCGAACCACGTGCTGGAATACCCCGACCCCAACGTCGTGATCGGACGCAAGCTGCAGGTTCTGCCCATCGAGATCATCGTGCGCGGGTACCTCGCAGGGACCACCAGCACCTCGATCCTGACGCGATATCGCAAGGGCGAGCGGGTGATGTACGGCCACAGCTTCCACGACGGGCTTCGCGATAACGCGAAACTGTCCGAAGCCATCATCACCCCGACAACCAAGGCCTTCGACGGCGGTCATGACGAACCGCTCACCGCCGATGAAATCGTCACGCGCGGCCTGCTGACCGAGGATCAGTGGAACACCGTCTCCACCGCCGCCCTGGCGCTGTTCCGGCGCGGGCAGGAAATGGCCGCGAAACGCGGCCTGATACTTGTCGACACAAAGTACGAATTCGGGACCGATGACGCCGGAAAAATCCTTCTCGCCGACGAGATCCACACGCCCGACAGTTCCCGCTTCTGGCTGGCCGACGGGTATCAGGACGCCTTCGAACGTGGCGCGCGCCCGCCGTCTCTCGACAAGGACGTCATCCGTGCCTGGGTCGATGCCCGCTGCGACCCGTACAACGATCCCATCCCCGAGATCCCGGCCGAACTTATCGAAACGGCGTCGCGTACCTATATCGACGCCTATCAGGCCATCACCGGGCAGGGGTTCGAGCCCGACCTGTCCGGCGAAACGCCGCTGTCGCGCATCCGGCAGAACCTGGCGTCCTATTTCACGCCCGGCTGAGAGCTCTGGCCGTTAAAGGCTCAGAGACCCCCGCATCAGGACATGCGCCTGACCGCCGACGCGAACCCCGGTAATCGCGTCGCGCGGTCCCAGAACCTCGACCTGCGCCTGCCCGGGCCGGCCCATCCAGTGGCCCTGCTCGGCGACGAAGACCGGTTCCTCGATCAGCCCTTCGGACCAGAGATACGCAGCCATCGCACCGGTCGCCGAGCCGGTGAACGGGTCCTCCGGCGGCAGCGGCGGCGCCAGCACAAGGCGCGAAAAGGTACAGCCCGCCTCCGTCGCACCGCCCAGCGTCACCCAGAACGGTTCCAGCACCCCGGTTTCCTTGCGGAATTTCTCGACCAGCGGCAGGTTCAGCTTCACTCTACGCAGCGCATCCTTGTCCTTCAGCACCACGATGCAGAACGGCAACCCGGTCGACACCACGCGCGGCAGGCCAAGGATATCCTCGATCTCCAGCCCGCCCAGATCCGCCACCAGCGCAAGCGGCACGCCGGCACCGAATTCCGGCGTGTTCTGGGTCATGGTGATTGTCGGCCCACTATTGGCGCTGAATTCCAGCGCTATCGGAATTAGCCCGGCCGCGGTCTCCAGCGTGATGCCCTTCTCTGCAACGAGGCCACGATCGACCATCGACGCCACGGTCGCCAGGGTCGGATGTCCGGCGAACGGTATTTCCTGGTCCGCCATGAAATAGCGAACCTTCATATCTGCAAGCTCCGACGGGCCAAGGAAGGTACACTCCACCAGCCCCGTCTCACGGACAAATGCCATGCAGGTCTCGCCGCTCAACCCCTCGGCACCATGCACAACCGCGCACCCGTTACCGCCGAAGGGCCTGGGTGAAAACGCATCCACCCAGTCGAATTCGAGCGGCATCTAGTGCACGTTCACAGGCGCCAGGTCGTTCTGGCGCGCAAGGACAAAGGCAAGCTTCCGGTCGCGGACCAGTGCCAGCCGCTCTCCCTCCGCATTGTGGACGGCAAACAGGGTTTCCATGCCACCGGCCTGCTCCCGCACTTCCTGTGGCAGGTCAGCTACGGAAACGGGACGGACATAGACGATGTTATTCTCCGTCTCCGGCCCAAAATCGTACTTCGTATTCATCGAGTCATCCCCAACTCAGCTTCGCTTGATCGCGATGGTCTTCACTACTTTTTCCGGCTCGGCCCTCGACAGATCGATATGCAAAAGACCATTTTTCAGCTCCGCCCCGTTGACCTCTACCCCTTCGGCCAGAACGAAGCTGCGCTGAAACTGACGGGCCGCGATTCCACGATGCAGAAAGACACGCCCGTCTTCCTCCTCGCTCTGGCGACCACGGATCACCAACTGCCGGTCCTCGACAGTCAATGACAGGTCATCTTCTGCAAATCCCGCGACGGCGAGAGTGATCCGATAGGAATTTTCGCTGGTCTGCTCGATGTTGAACGGTGGATACCCATTACTCTCGGACTTCGCAGTCCGCTCCATCAGTCTTTCCAGCTGCTCGAACCCCAAAAGAAAGGGGTGCGAACCCAATGTTACTTTGGTCATAGCCTTGCCCTTCATAAGCGACACAGCATTCGGCCCCGGTATCGGCAGCCTTCTTGAATATGGGGGCAGCCGCGACCGCCCGCAAGCCTTGCATGCATTGCTTCGGGATTTGGTGAAACAGCCATTCCGATGTAATCTGCCATACCGCTTTACGAAACGACTCATGGGGCTGCACATGAATGATTCCGGTATGATGGAGACCAGTGATGTGCTCAGGGTCGAACTCGAGGTGCTCCGCCGCGAACACCGCGACCTCGACGACGCCATCGCCGCCCTGCAGGAAACGCAACGCGCCGATCAGTTGCGGTTAAGCCGGTTGAAACGGCAGAAACTCAGTCTGAAGGACAAGATCAGCAGGCTCGAAGACCGCCTGCTGCCGGACATCATCGCCTGAATGGCCTAGTCCGTCCCCGGCAGCGGCGGCAGCCGCGGTTCCACCGGGGACGATTGTATGATGGCTGTATTCGTCATCGCATAGGGAATGAACCTGTCGATGACCCGTTCCAGATCGGCAACCGATTGCAGATGCGCACGCGCCAGAAAGCAGTCTTCGCCGGTCACCCGGTCGCATTGAGAGATCTCCGGCGTGTCGCGAAGAATCTCCGTCACCCGTGCCAGCTCTCCGGGCATCGGCCGGATTCGCAACCATGCTGAAATCGGATAGCCCAGCACCTCTGGCGCCAGCGTCGCAGAATATCCTGTAATCGCTCCGGATTCCTCCAGCCGCCGCACCCGCTCCGCCACACTCGGCGGTGACATCCCGACCCGGCGCGCAAGCTCGGCCGTCGGCACCCGCGCGTTCTCCGCAAGCGACGTCAGAATCGCGCGATCCAGGTGATCTATTCTTGGACCTTCAATCATAAACTTGTTCATCAGTCTTACCTTCGAAGCCAAGGTCAATCGGCGAAACGAGCCACGCTTATCCATATACAGGAAACCGGTTCGCCTGCAAATTCACCATTCATGATCAACCCGACGAACCGCATTAAGTTCCCGTCCGTGCATGCACTTCCGCCGCATGCATGGTTCGCCGTCAGCGCCGTCTTCCACTATCTCGGCCCGTCCTTCGCCGTGCTGCTGTTTCCCGCCGCCGGTCCCCTTGGCACCGCCTTCCTGCGCGTCGCCTCCGCCGCCGCCGTCTTCGCCCCCGTCACCCGACCTCGGCGCAGCTTCGCCCGCGCCGACATTGCCACCCGCCGCCTGCTGATCGTCCTCGGCCTTACCCTCGCCGCGATGAACACCAGCTTCTACCTGGCGCTCGAACGCCTGCCTATGAGCCTCGTCGCGGCGATGGAGTTCACCGGCACCATCGGCCTCGCACTCTACGGTCTACGCACCCGCCGCAACCTCGCCGCCCTCGCACTGACAGTCGCGGGTGTGTTCCTGCTGATCGGGCCCGCATGGTCCGGCAATCTGCCCGGCCTCGCCTGGTCAGCTCTCAACGCCGCGCTTTTCACGCTCTACGTCGTGCTTGGCCACCGCGCCGCGCAGTCCGGCGCCGCCGGCGGCATCGAACGCCTCGGCGCCGCCATGGCCGTCGCCGCTCTCGCGCTCCTGCCCCTTGGCATCGCCACAGCCCGCACGCTCCTGGAAAGCCCAGTACTTGTCGCCGCCGGAATCGGCGTCGGAATCTGCTCCTCGGTGATCCCCTATATCTGCGACCAGCTCGCCATGGCGCGTCTGCCCCGTGCCAGTTTCGCCCTGCTGCTGGCGATGCTTCCCGCCACCGCCACCGTGGTCGCCGTCATCGTCCTCGCCCAGATCCCCGGCCCCGCCGATCTCGGCGGGATCGCGCTGGTGATGGGCGGCATCGCCCTGCATCGCCCGGCGCGTTAGCCCGCCGATTGCATCGGCCTCTCCGCTGGTTATAGTGCCCGCTCCGGCAACAGGGGACAGGCAGCGAATGGATATTCAGGTGGGCATCATCATGGGCAGTCAAAGCGACTGGCCCACCATGAAACTGGCCGCCGATATCCTCGACGAGCTGGAAATCCCTTACGAGGCGCGCATCGTCTCGGCCCATCGCACGCCCGACCGGCTGTGGGACTACGGCAAGACCGCCGCATCGCGCGGGCTCAAGGCGATCATCGCAGGCGCTGGCGGCGCCGCGCATCTCCCCGGCATGATGGCATCGAAGACGCGCGTTCCTGTGATCGGCGTCCCGGTCCAGACCAAGGCGCTTGCCGGCGTGGACTCGCTCTATTCCATCGTCCAGATGCCGCGCGGCTTCCCGGTTGCCACAATGGCCATCGGCGGCGCCGCGAATGCGGGCCTCATGGCTGCACAGATCCTTGCCACATCCGACCCGCAGATTGCCGCCCGCGTCGACGCCTGGCGCGAAGCGCTCTCCGCCTCGATCCCGGAATCCCCCGAATAATGAGCCGTATCGGCTTCATCGGGACCGGCGCCATCGCCGCGCCCATGGTCCGGCATCTCGCCGCCAAGGGTCACCAGATCGCCGTCACCCGCCGCAGCGAGCACATTTCGGCCGAACTCCACGCCGAACTCGGCGTCACCGTCGCCGAGGCACAGGAGGTCGTCGACGCCTCAGAGATCATCTTTCTCTGCACCCGCCCGCAGCATGCCGAGGAAGCGCTGGAACCGCTCACTTTCCGCGAAGATCAGCAGATCGTCTCGGTCATGGCCGGTATCTCCACCGCCGACCTGCTGCGCCTCTGCGCCCCCGCCACCGACATGGTGCAGACGATCCCGCTCGCCTATCTCCAGTCCGGCGGTTGCCCGCTCGCCGCCTTCGGCAACGACAAACTGCTCGCCACGCTCTTCGCCCCGGAAAACCCCGTGGTGAAGACCGACAGCGAACACGCGCTGAACGCCCATTTTGCCATCTGCGCCTTCGTTCCCGGCGTGCTCGACCTGATGTCCACCGCGTCTCACTGGCTGGGCCAGGAAACCGGCGACCCCGCCGCAGCCGAGTTCTACACCACGCAGCTCCTCGGCGGTTTCCTCGACGCGATGCAGAAGGGCGGCGCCGGCCGCCTCGCCGCGGAACGCGACGCGCTCGCGACCGAGGGCACGCTTAGCCTGCAGATGACCGACGCGCTCCGCGCCGCCGGCACCCACGAAACCCTGCTCGACACGCTCGCAGCGATCGGCAAAAGGCTCGCCCCCGAATGACTCAGGCACTCGCCCCCGGCGCCACCATCGGCATCCTCGGCGGCGGCCAGCTCGGCCGCATGCTCTCCGTCGCCGCCGCACGCCTCGGCTTGAAAACGCACATATACGAGCCCGGCGCCAACCCGCCCGCGGCCGATGTCGCCCACCGTGTCACAACCGCGCCCTACGATGACGAGGCCGCGCTCGCAGCCTTCGCCGCCTCCGTCGACGTCATCACCTACGAGTTCGAGAACATCCCCACCGCCGCCCTCGACCTCCTGGAACAACACAGGCCCATCCGCCCCGGCCGCAACGCGCTGGCCGTCAGCCAGGACCGGCTGACCGAAAAGACCTTCCTGCACGAGCTTGGCCTCGCCACCGCCCCCTTCGCGGCGGTCGACAATGCCGGCGACCTCGCCGCCGCCATCGGCACCATCGGCACGCCCTCGATCCTGAAAACCCGCCGTTTCGGCTATGACGGCAAGGGCCAGGCGCGACTCAACGCACCCGCCGATGCCAACCACGCGCTGGCCGAGATGAAGGACGCCCCCGCCATCCTCGAAGGCTTCGTCACCTTCGGCGCCGAGATCAGCGTCATCGCCGCCCGCGGCCTGAGCGGAGAAGTCGCCGCCTTCGATCCCGGCGAAAACGTCCACAAGGACGGCATCCTCGACACCACCGAGGTCCCGGCAAAGATCACCGTCGCCCAGCGCACCGACGCGATCCTGCTCGCCGGAAAGATCCTCACGGCCCTCGACTATGTCGGCGTCCTCGGCGTCGAACTTTTCGTCACCGGCGCCGGCCTGCTGGTCAACGAAATCGCGCCACGCGTCCACAATTCCGGCCACTGGACGCAGAACGGCTGCATGGTCGACCAGTTCGAACAGCATATCCGCGCCGTTGCCGGCTGGCCGCTGGGCGACGGCAGCCGCCATTCCGACATCCGCATGGAAAACCTGATCGGTGACGACATCGCCCGCATCCCCGAGCTGGCGAAGGACCCGAGGGCCGCGATCCACCTCTACGGCAAGGCGGAATCCCGCCCCGGCCGCAAGATGGGCCACGTGAACCACTACATCGGGCACAGTGCCTGATCCGGTCCTTCTTCTGGTCTGAAATATCCCCGCCGGAGGCTTCCGCACCCGCCACCCGCGCAACGCCGACCCGCTCTACTGCCCGGGCAGCATCCCGTTGCCCATGACCACCTCCAGCGCTTCTCCAAAGCCCATCTCCGCCCGGAATGCCCCGGTCTCCAGAAACGCGACGGTCTGCGCGATCACCAGCGGGTTCATCATCATGAAGGTATGCGTCACCGGCAGCGTCAGGTGATCGGCCATCCCCGCCACCCGAGTCGACGCGACCGAAACCTTGCCATCGTCCCGCCCCTCGATCACGCTTGAATAGATCGGGTTCAGCGACCGCGTCCCCGCGATGATCCCCAGCTCGAAATCCGGCCGCGCCAGCCGGTTTGGCAGGCTGTCGTCATCGGTACCCAGCTCCTGCCCGGCAGGCCCGTTGATCCATTCGAAGGGCGGCAGTTCCCCGAACGCATCGACCAGTTCCGACCCCTGGTTCGGCGGCGCCAGCATCACCGCGCGGCCCATGTTCTCGATGCTGTTCTCTTCCAGCCAGAGCCGCAGCAGGATGCCCCCCATCGAATGGGTGACAAAATTGACTCGCGCGTCGCCGCAGGCCGCTACTGCCGGGGCGACGGCGGACTCTGCCAGCGCCTCGACCCGCTTCTCCGTCGACGGATAGTCCAGGTTGACCACGCGATAGCCGTTTGCCGCCAGCGCCTCCTGCATGGCCAGCATGCTGTTGGCACTCCGCGCCAGCCCGTGGATCAGCACGACGCACTCCTGTGCCGCCGCCCGCAGCGGCGCGACAAGGCATAGCAGGACAAGCACCCAGCGCATGCGCTCAGGCTAACCGGCGCGCTCGTGGCCTTCCATGCAGGATTTCGTGACTTCGCGTCAGTACCCTGCCGGCGGCGCCGCCGGCGTGCGAACGCCGATCCGGCGGAACCGCTCAAGCTCGGCGTACTGGTCCAGCGACTGGCGCTCGTAAGCGCGGAAATAGACGTTCACGTTGAACAGCCGCTCAAGGATGCGACCATCCTTGCGGCGCCGGAAGTTCAGGTCTTCTTGCGCCAGCCGCGACCGGATCACCGGGTCGGTGCCGTAACGCCGCGCGACATTGACCAGCCCGGCATCCGCCGCCGGGATCGCCTGCAGCGCCTCGGGCCGTCCGCCCAGCGCCACGATCGCATCCGCTTCCGGAAACACATCGGTGCGGTTAGTCCCGCCCGGCGTCGGCGGCGGCAGCGCGGCAAAGCTCTCCGGCGCCTGCAGCGGCTTCGGAGGAACGATGGCGAACTCGTCCGGACCGTCGGTCGTGGACTTGATGTTCAGAAGCTTGGGCGACTTGTCGCTGCTGCAGGCCGACAGGGCCAGCGCCACCGCCAGAACCAGCACGATTTTGCCAGACATGCCCCGCATCAACTGCACCTCAACCCAGTCTTTCGGCTTGTGTATCGCATCGGGCGCGCAAGGTCACGGGGTCTTCTTCTTTTCAGCTGTGAACAGGATAAGCCCAACCGCGCCAAGGAAAATCGCGACATCGGCCACGTTAAAGCTGAACGGGTTGTCGATGCCGCAGCAGGACATGTTCAGGAAATCCGCCACCGCTCCATAAACCAGCCGGTCGATCACGTTGCCCAGCGCCCCGCCCACCAACAGCCCGCCCGAGATCCGCGCTGCCATCCGGCTTTCGCGCCGCATCCACCAGACCACCCAGGCCGAGATCGCCAGCGCGACCGCGATCAGGACCCAGCGCATCACGGCGCCGCTGCCCGAAAACAGGCCGAAATTGATCCCGTAATTCCACGCCATCTGGAATGTCAGCAGCGGCGGCAACACCTCGACAACCTGGCGGTCGTCCAGATGCAGGCCGTACAGCACCAGCATCTTCGTCGCCTGGTCGAGAACGAAGACGATCGCCGCCGTGATCCAGAAACTGCGCATCCAACCCCGCTCGCTTTGTCGTTGCCGCAGGCTCTAGCCCGGTATCCGCCGGAACGAAACCCGTCACCGCGGGCATCGGCAGCCTTCGGCGCGGCCAGCCTTCCCGCCACCGTGACCCTGGTCACGGCGAAAGGCCCTTGCCGCATCCCCCGGTCCACCCGCTTCTTCTGGTCGGAAATATCCCGGGGGAGTCGCCGCAGGCGACGGGGGCAGAGCCCCCAGACCCGCTCAGTGCCGGAAATGCCGCATCCCGGTAAAGACCATCGCCAGCCCGGCCTCGTCCGCCGCCGCGATCACCTCGTCGTCTCGCACCGATCCGCCCGGCTGGATCACCGCCGCGGCCCCGGCGCCGGCGGCTTCCATCAGCCCGTCGGCAAAGGGAAAGAACGCATCCGATGCCACGACCGATCCCTTGGTCGGCGTCTCGGCCAGCCCCAGCACCTCGGCCATGCGCTCGGCCTTCTTCGCCGCGATCAGCGCCGAATCGACCCGGCTCATCTGCCCGGCGCCGACGCCGACCGTTGCGCCGTCCTTAACGTAGACGATGGCATTCGATTTCACGTGCTTGGCCACCTTCCAGGCAAAACGCATGTCGGCCACCTGCGCCTCGGTCGGCGCCACTTCGGTCACCACCCGCAGGGAATGAGCGTCGATCTGGCCGTGATCCTTGTCCTGCACCAGGAACCCGCCGGCGACCTGCTTGAACGCGGTGATCGCCGCGCGCGGATCGGCCAGCCCCTCGGTGGTCAGCAGCCGCAGGTTCTTTTTCGCCGCGAAGACCTCGATCGCGTCCTCGTCCGCACCGGGCGCGATCACCACTTCGGTGAAGATCTTCACGATCTCCTCCGCCGTCGCCTTGTCGAGCCGCTGGTTCAGCGCCACGATCCCGCCGAAGGCAGAGGTCCGGTCGCAGTCGAACGCTTTCCGGTATGCCTCCACCAGCGTCCCGCCCAGCGCCACGCCGCAGGGGTTCGCGTGCTTGATGATCGCGCAGGCCGGCCCGTCCTCGGGCGCGAACTCACTGACCAGCTCGAACGCCGCATCGGTGTCGTTGATGTTGTTGTAGGACAGCTCCTTGCCCTGCCACTGCTTCGCCGTCGCCACACCGGGCCGGCCGGAGCCATCGCGGTAGAACGCCGCCTCCTGATGCGGGTTCTCGCCATAGCGCAGCGTCTGCGCCAGCGTGCCGCCGAACGCGCGGCTGCGCGGCACGGCGACGCCCACCGCCCCGGCCATCCAGTTCGACACCGCCGCGTCATAAGCCGCCGTCCGCGCAAAGGCCGCCTGCGCCAGCTTCTGCCGGAAGGCCAGCCGCGTCTGCCCGCCGGTCGCGTCCAGTTCGGCCAGCATCGCCGCGTAATCCGCCGGATCGGTCAGTACTGTCACGAACGCATGGTTCTTCGCCGCTGCCCGCGTCATCGCCGGCCCGCCGATGTCGATATTCTCGACCAGCGTGTCATAGTCGTCGGTCTTCGCCAGCGTCGCCTCGAACGGATAGAGGTTCGACACCAGCAGATCGATCGCCGGAATCCCGTGCTCCTCCATCGCCGCGACATGATCATCCTTGTCACGCAGCGCCAGAAGCCCGCCATGCACCTTCGGATGCAGCGTCTTGACCCGCCCGTCCATCATCTCGGGAAACCCGGTGACCTCGGCCACGTCCACCACCGTCAGCCCCGCGTCGCGCAGCATCCCGGCGGTTCCGCCGGTCGACAGAAGCTCGACCCCATGACGCGCCAGCCCCTGGGCCAGCTCCAGCAGCCCGGACTTGTCGGAAACGGAAATCAGCGCGCGGCGCACGGGAGAAAGGTCGGTCATGCAGGTCTCCTCAGAGTTCTTCCACCATTTCGCTGTCGTCGCGCTCGAAGTCGCGAAGATGCGTCGGCGTATCCTGCGCCTTGGCGAGCGTCCAGCGAACGCGGCTCGCATAACGTATCGCCCGGGAAGATAGAACAATCTGTTTTGTCGCGCGCGGCTTCAGGCGGCCCTTTTCCAGATAAACGCTGGGTTCCACCGTCATTTCGGCCCGCCCGTCGTGGCGGAAGATCCAGACCTCGCCGCTTTTCAGCACCAGCGACACCGCCGATCCGCCAAGGTCCACCTCGGCGTCGGCGTCCGGATGCAGGTGGAACCGGATCTGGAATGGAATGCCCTTCAGCATCACCTTGTTCATCACCTGGTCGAAGGCGCGCTTGTGACCTTCCTCGATGGCGGCGAGCATGTCCTCGCCCGCAACACCGCGCCCGTCGTCGGACAGTTCAAGCTGCCGGATATGGGTCAGCCCGTGCGTCGCCACATAGCCGTCATGCCCCGCCACCACACCGGCACGCGTCGTTTCGGTCCCGATCTGCAGCTTCACCGAATGCGGCCGGTCGGTCAGCTGCTCGCGCCCCGGCTCCTCGGATTTGCCGGGCCGCCCGAAACGCGACGAGGAATAGCCCTGGATCGACAGGTCGGAATGCGAGGCGGAGGCCCGCCCCGCCCGCGCCCATTCCGGCCCGAACTGGCGACCGTCACCGCAGCTCACGATCAGTGGTCTCCGTCCCGAAGTCAGCTCGAAGGCCAGCGTCGAGGCATGCGCGTGGATCGAGGCCGCACCCTCCGGCGGCACCGCCGCATCGAGGATCAGCGTCGTGCGCGCTGCCTGCAGGCGCAGGAACCCCATTGCCAGCCCCGGCCGCGGCGCGGCGCGCACGCCAGAACCCGCAAGCGCCGCGTCTAGCCTCCCTTCCAGGCCACGACCGCCGCCATGGAATCTCGCCAGACCGCCATCGGCATGACGCAGCGCCCGCAGCGTCGGCGCGATCCGCTCGATCGCATCGATATGATCCGCAGAGGGCAGCATCCCCGCCTCCGACAGCGCATGCGCCGCCCAGGTCAGCAGCGTGAACACCTCCAGCAGTTCTTCGGGATTGCGCGTCCGGATACCACCGTCACGGTCGATATTGGCCTTGCACTCCTTCGCCAGCGCCTTCACCGCCGGCTCCACCAGCCGCTCCATCCCGATCAGCGACAGCCCGGCATAGACCAGCCCGGTCAGCGCCTCGAACCGTGGCACGCCATGCCGCGTCGCCTTCCAGCGGCGGCTGAGAAAGATCGTCTGCTGCCCAAGAGAGCGGTAGAACGCGTCGGATATCGCGCTCCCCTCGCCCTGCAGCAGAAAGATCGCGTGATTGATCCAGCGGATAAGCCGCCGGCCCGTTGTGTCCGGGGTCCAGCCCGGACCCTTGCCGCGCCCGTACCGCTCAAGCCACTCCCGGGTCCAGGTCTGCGCAAGAACCCGCGCCCGCGCATCGCCCAGCGCCGCCAGATCGTCGAGCCAGGCAAATCCGTGAATCTCGTCGTCGAATTCCGCGCCGTGCTCGCCCAGGTCCCAGATCGACCCGCCCGGCGATTCGGCCACGCGCCCCGCGATCAGGAAGTTGCCGGCGCAAAGCTGCTTGCCCCGCGCATAGCGCCCGATAGAGCGGGGTTCGGGTTGCGAAACAAATCCTGCCGCCGGGCGCGCGAAAGCAGCCCGGCGCGCCTCGTACCGGTTCATCCAGAGCACCCAGCGCTCGGACAGGCTGGTTTTTTCCGACAAGGCCCGCTCCGCCCCACACGGCCGCTTATTGCTTTGGCCGGATCATAGGGGGCCGGCCACGGCCTGTCATGCGGCAAAAAAGGGCTCAGGCGGCTTTCCGCAGCGCCGCGACAAAGAAGCCATCCATGCCGCCCGCCTCCGGCCAGAAATCCGGGCGCAGACGCAGGCCGATCTCGTCGATCCAGCCCGGCTCGATACCGGGCAGCACCAGCGCCCCGGGGTCGAGCGACAGCCCGTCATGGCGCGCCAGCGCCTCCTCCACCTGCACCTCGCCCTCGTCGGGCAGCAGCGAACAGGTGCAGTAGATCAGCCGCCCGCCCGGCTTCAGCATCGCCAGCGCCCGGTCGATCATCCGCGCCTGCAGATCGAAAAGCCCGGGAAACTCCGACCCGTCCTTGGCATGGGGCAGGTCCGGGTGCCGCCGGATCGTGCCCGTCGCCGAACAGGGCGCGTCCAGCAGAACCGCGTCGAACGGCTCTGGCGCCTCCCATGTCAGCGCGTCGGCGACCACCACCTCCGCGCTCAGCCCGGTGCGCGCAAGGTTCTCCGACACCCGCGCCATCCGTCCTTCGGAAATATCCAGCGCCGTCACCTGCGCGCCCGCCGCCGCAAGCTGCAGCGTCTTGCCCCCCGGCGCCGCGCACAGGTCCAGCACCCGCTCGCCCGATTGCGCCGCCAGCACCTTCGCAGGCACCGCCGCTGCCGCGTCCTGCACCCACCAGTCGCCGCTTTCGTATCCCGGAAGGGCCGTCACCTGCACGCGGCCCGCGACCCGAACGCTGCCGGTCGGCAGCACGGTGCCGCAAACGGCCGTGGCCAGAGCATCCGCATCGTCACCCTTCGGCGTCAGGTCCAGCGGCGCTCCCGCCGCATGCGCCGCCTCGAACCCCTCGACCGCGGCTTTGCCGTAGCCGTCGATCAGCGGCCCGCGCAGCCATTTCGGCAGCCGTGGCACCGGCAATGACGCCCACTTCTCCACATCCACCTTGCGCAGAACGGCATTGACCAGCCCGGCCATACCCTCGGTCTTGCGGTCCGCGCGCATCAGGCTGACGGCGGCATCAACCACGCCATGCGCGGCGGCACCGTCCACGGCCATCTCCACCACGGCCATCCGCAGGGCATTCATCGCCGCGGGCTTCGGCTTCCGCCGCAAATGCGGCCCCAGAAGCCGGTCGGCCCGGTCCATCCAGCGCAGCGTCTCAATCGCCAGCCGCTGCGCCCGCGCCCGGTCCTCCGGCGCCAGCCGCTCCACCGCGCCGGGCAGCAGTTCCGACAGAAGCTTGCCATCCTCCGTCACCCGCCCGATCAGCCAGAGCGCCGAGCGGCGCGGCGCCAGTCCCGGTTTCGCCATCACGTGGCTCCCTGACATTGCACAATCATCCGCGCGCCGTATATCAACGGACAAGCCCCGGCAAGGAGTGCCCGCGATGCCCGACGACCCTAAACCAGAGCTTCCGCCCGAAGCGCAGCGCGCCCTCGCCGAGGCGGAAGAGCGGCGCAGGAAAGCCAAGGCGCTGGACATGCCCACCGAACTCGGCGGCCGTGATGGCCCGGAACCAGTGCGTTATGGCGACTGGGAAAAGAAGGGCCTCGCGATCGACTTCTGATGCGGTCGCGCCAGCGCTTATACGTCAGGAAACCGCAGGACGCGGGCTCAGGACAGCCCCAGAACGTCCAGCATGTCGTATTCGCCTGGCTTCTTGTCCTGCCCCCAAAGCACCGCCTTCAGCGCCCCCTTGGCGAACAGCGACCGGTCGCTCGCCACGTGCCGCAGCACGATCCGCTCCCCGGCCCCGGCGAAAATCACATCGTGCTCGCCCACGATGTCCCCGCCCCGGATCGCAGCAAATCCGATATCCCCACGCTTCCGCGCGCCGGTGATCCCGTCGCGCCCGCGGTCGGCCACATCCTCAAGCGATACGCCGCGCCCCTCGGCGGCCGCCTCGCCCAGCATCAGCGCCGTCCCCGACGGCGCATCGACCTTGCGGCCATGATGCGCCTCGACGATCTCGATGTCGAAATCCTCGTCCAGCGCCGCCGCCACCATCCGCGTCAGCTTGGTCAGCAGGTTCACGCCCAGCGACATGTTTCCCGCCCGCACGATCACCGCATGCCGCGCGGCGGCCCGGATCTTCTCCAGATGTGTCGCCTCGAACCCGGTCGTCCCGATCACATGCACCGCCCGCGCCTGCGCCGCGATCCCGGCAAATCGCACGCTCGCCTCCGGCGCGGTGAAATCCAGCACGCCCTGCGCCTTGGCAAAAGCCTCCAGCGGATCGTCCGTCACCGTGATGCCGCAGGGCGCGCCGCCCATCGCGGTACCCAGGTCCTGACCGACCCAGTCATGCCCCTCGCGCTCGACCGCTCCGACAAGCCGCGCGCCGTCCGAGGCCAGAACCGTCTTCGCCAGCATCTGCCCCATCCGGCCCGATGCCCCCGTGATAACGATCCCCGGCGTGTTGCTCATCCGATTTCTCCTGTGCCAAAGCCCCATCGCCATACAGAACCGGCACGCACAACGCAAAGCCCCGGTTGCATGGCGCCCGTTTCAGGCCTATTTCGGCGGCCATGGCACGACATGCGACAGATCACGGGCGAGAGCCCTCTCAGCGCCAGCTGCGCGTGGGCGAACTGATCCGCCGCACGCTTTCCGATGTGCTGAACCGGGGCGAGATCCACGATCCCGACCTCAACCGCATGTCGATCACGGTGGGAGAGGTCCGCACCTCCCCCGACCTGCGCGTCGCCACCGCCTATGTGATGCCGCTCGGCGGCGGTCACCGCGACGAGGCGCTCGATGCCCTGCGCCGCAACCGCAGCGAACTGCGCCGCGCCGTGAACAAGGGCCTGACCCTGAAATTCTCGCCGGAGCTGCGCTTCGTCATCGACGAAAGCTTCGACCGAATGGACGAAACACGCCGCCTGCTGAATCAGGACGACGTGCGCCGCGATCTCGACGAGGACTGACACGTGCGGGCCTTGCTGATCGCGCTGTTGCTGCTCGCCGCGAGTCCGGCAGCGGCCGCCACCTGCGAAACCACCGATTTCGACGGCGCGCCCATCACCTGGTGCCGCGTCGACCTTGCGTCAGAGGAACTGCGCCTCTGGCTCCGCGACCCCGACGCCGCTCCCTTCGGCACCTTCGGCCGCGTTGAGGAAGCACTTGGTCGCGAAGGCAAGCACGTCGGCATCGCGATGAACGCTGGCATGTTCCACCATGACCGGTCCCCTGTCGGTCTCTATGTCGAGAACGGTATGCAGGAAGGTCGGCTCGTCACCTCCGACGGCCCCGGCAATTTCGGCCTGCTCCCGAACGGCGTGTTCTGTGTCGGCGACGGCACCGCGCAGGTGATCGAAAGCCACGCCTACGCCGACAACCCGCCACCCTGCCGCTACGCCACGCAATCGGGTCCGATGCTGGTGATCGACGGCAAGCTGCACCCGAAATTCCGCGCCGACAGCGACAGCTTCTACATCCGCAACGGCGTCGGCGTTCGCCCCGGCGGGACCGAGGCGATCCTCGCCATCTCCGACGTGCCGGTGAATTTTCACCACTTCGCCCGCTTCTTCCGCGACGTGGCCGGCACGCCGAACGCGCTGTTCCTCGACGGCGACGTCTCGCGCCTTTACGCGCCGCAGCTCGACCGCTGGGACATGGGCGTCCCGATGGGTCCTATCCTCGGCACCGTAGAACCCGCCGGTTGACAGGCACCCCGTGCCCGGGCTAGCCCCCGCGCCTAAATTTTCCGGAGACCGACATGGGACGCAGACGCAAGGGCCGCGACATTTCCGGCTGGCTGGTGGTGGACAAGCCGGCTGGCATCACCTCGACCGCCGTTGTCAACAAGGTCCGCTGGGCCTTCGACGCGAAGAAGGCCGGCCATGCCGGCACGCTGGATCCCGAGGCGACCGGCGTCCTCGCCGTAGCTCTGGGCGAAGCGACAAAGACCGTGCCCTATATCACCGACGCGATGAAAGCCTATCGCTTCACCGTCCGCCTCGGCCAGGCGACCAATACCGACGATGCCGAGGGCGAGGTCATCGCGGAATCCGGCGAACGTCCGACCGATGACCAGATCCGCGCCGCCCTGCCGTCCTTCACCGGCGACATCATGCAGGTCCCGCCTCAATTCTCCGCCGTGAAGATCGACGGCGAACGTGCCTACAAGCGCGCCCGCGATGGCGAGGAAATGGAACTCGCCGCCCGCCCCCTCTTTGTCGAAGAACTGGAACTGGTGGAACGCCCCGATGCCGACCACGCCGTGCTGGAAATGACCTGCGGCAAGGGCGGCTATGTCCGCTCCATCGCCCGCGACCTTGGCGCGGCGCTGGGCTGCCACGGCCATGTCGTCGAACTCCGCCGCGTCTGGTCCGGCCCGTTCGAGGCAGAGGAAGGCGTATCGCTCGACCTGCTGGACGAACTCGCGAAATCTGAAGAGCTTGACCAGTACCTGCGCCCGCTCGAGGAGGGCCTCGCCGACCTGCCCGAACTGCGCTGCACGCCCGAGGGCGCGGCAAAGCTCCGGAACGGCAACCCCGGCATGGTCCTGACCTCCGACGCGGAATATGGCGACGAGGCCTGGGCCTCCTACGAAGGCCGCGCCGTCGCTGTCGGCATCTACCGCGCCGGTGAACTGCACCCCAGCCGTGTCTTCAACCAGTGACCGCCTTGCGCCCGGCGACGCCAGCGGCCAGAACCCGGACATGATCACACGGGACCACCAGAAGGGCGACGCCGCCTCCACCGCCGTCTATTCCGATTGCGAGCAGTTCCGCTACCTGCTGACCCGCACATGGGACCCGGCAGGGCGCAAGGCTCTGTTCGTGATGCTGAACCCCTCGACCGCGACCGAGATCCAGAACGACCCGACGGTCGAACGCTGCGAACGCCGCGCCCGCGCGCTGGGCTTCGGCGCGTTCCGGGTAACCAACATCTTCGCCTACCGCGCCACCGACCCCAAGGTGATGCGCGCCGCGCCCGATCCCGTCGGTCCCGCCAACGATCGGGCCATCGCCGAAAGCGCCCCCTGGGCCGATCAGATCGTCTGCGCCTGGGGCAGCCACGGCGCGCATCTGGATCGCGGCCACCGGGTCGAGGCGCTGCTTCGCGATACGAACCTGCCGCTCTATCACCTCGGGCTGACCAAGGCAGGGCAGCCGAAGCACCCGCTCTACATCGGCTATTCGGTCCAGCCGGAGCTCTGGGCGGTCTAGGCCACCGGTTCGTCCGGGGCGAGCCGCACATCCGCCGCTGTAGCACACGGCGCATCGCGCAGAACCGCGACCACCCGGTTGTTGACCCGAACCATTGCACCCGCCCCATTCGCCAGTGCAGCCACCTCGACCCACGGCGGGCCCTTCGCCAGGTCCGCCGCTGTCAGCGTCAGGCAAAGGATGTCACGCCCGGCGGCGAAATCCGTCACCTCCTCCGCCAGCGGCCCGATCGGTGCAGGATCGTCCGCCGTGGACTCCTCCGGCTCCTCCGCCGGATCGCCGAACTGCTCCAGCGCATCCGTCAGCGACAGCCGATAGCTGCCGCCCGTCGTGTCATCCGCGAGGATCAGCGTGATATCCGCTGCAGGCACCTCGTCCAGCCCCGGGAAATGTAGCGTCAGCACCTCCTCCTCGCCCATGGAGAAAGCCAGTGTCGCGCGCCCGTCGTCCGCCATTGTGTCGAACACGATCTCGCCGTCAGCGGTGGACAGGTCGATTGTCACCCTATCCCGGCCGACCCGGAATCCCGCAAGCTCCGCCTCGCCCGATTCCGCGCGGAAACGGTGCATCGTGCCGTCCGTTACCTCTGCACTGGATATGTCAGGGCATGTGGCTGCAACCGGCCCGCCCGTCGTTTCCGCACCAATCCGCTTCCGCATAAATAGCGGCACCGCCGCAAGCGGCAGAAGCCCCATCAGCATGACTGCACCCTGAATCGTCCCTACTCGAAACCCCCGCCGGGTGTCTTACCAGCGATTTCTGAACGGAAGCTGGAAAAATCCTGTACGTCTTTAGGTAAACCCCTGCAATCCGCCCCGCGGAATCAGGCTTTTCTTCCGCGCTGCAATCGCCTATACGGCGCGCTCTGCCCCGGACGGTCCGGGGCGGCACATCTCCACGGGCCCTGCTGGACGACATCCCGGCTTGCGCCATCAACCTGAAAAGGAGACCCCGATGTCGATCACGCAGGAAGAAAAAACCGCGCTGATGAAGGAATACGGCACCAAGGACGGCGACACCGGTTCGCCGGAAGTCCAGGTTGCCATCCTGACCAGCCGCATTTCCACGCTGACCGAGCACTTCAAGACCCACAAGAAGGACAACCACTCCCGCCGTGGCCTCCTGAAGCTCGTCGCCCAGCGCCGGAAGCTGCTCGACTACGTCAAGCAAAAGGACGAGAAGCGCTACCAGGACCTGATCCAGCGCCTCGGCATTCGCCGCTAAGCGTCACGCGCATTCGTCAACGAAAAGGGCCGCTCTCGCGGCCCTTTGTCATTCCGGGGGGTGCTACCGGTTCACCCGGCCTGGGCCGGAACCGTCACCGACACCACGCCGCCATCCACCGTGGCATTCAGCACATTGCCCTCGGCATCGGTCACGTTGTCAAAGGCACCATCGATCGACCCGGCGCGCACCGCCTCGATCAACGCACCTTCCTCGGCACCGCTCAGATCGACGATCAGCGTGCTAGAAACCATTTTCAGCTCGTCCAGATCGACACCCTCCGCGGATACCTTCAGCGTGCCGCCCTCGATGGTAAGGTCGCCGCCCGCCAGGGCCGCAGGTACCGCCGCGAACAGCTCGCCTTCCTGCAGCATCACGCCCCCGGCAAATCTGTTCTCGCCGCTAAGCGTCAGCGAACCCGACCCCGCCTTGGTCAGCATGCCGGGCCCCGAGATATTGTTGTCCCAGCTGTCGGCCGCATGGAAACCGCCCTTGGCCGCATCCATCGTCACCATCACGTCGCCCGGAAACGCGCCATATCCATCGGCAGCACTGACCAGGTCGATCCGTCCCCAGCCGTTCGAGGCATCCAGCACCGGATAACCGCTGTCGATCCCCGTGGTGAAAAGAACCACGCGCCGCTGCTCTGTATCCAGATAGGGCAGCCGCGTTTCCAGAAGCACCTCGGCGCCTTTCGGCACGATCATCTCAGCGCCCGCATTGTCGGCATCCTGCGGCAGGCCATAAGTCATCCGGAACCGATACATCGCCTTGTTCGCGCCATCGTCCGCCCAGGAGTCATTCTCGCCCGACTGCGCGAAACCGATCAGCGTCTCGCCCTCCGGCAGACCCGCCTCGAACACGTCATGCACGTTGTCATAGGCTGCGGCCTTCAGCTCGGCAAAACGCGGGTCGTTGAGATAAGCCGCCATCACCGCCGTCGCCATCACCCGGCCACCGATCACGTCCAGCGGCGAGTGCATCCCGGCAAGGATCCGGCTTTCGCCCAGCTCCGACGCCCGCGTCAGCATCTCGGAAAACCGCTCCGGGGCCGCATAGGCATAGGCGATGGCCGAGATATACCCGGCATTGGTATGCCCGGACGGATAGCCCGCATCCTTGTGCCGCCCCCGCGTTTCCCGCGCGTTCAGCAGGGCGGGCACGATCACGACATTCGACTCATATGCGTTGATCTCGGTTCCGCGTACCGTTTCGGTACCGGTCACCACCACCTCGCCGGTATCGGTCATCCGCCAAGGGCGCGGCGAAGAGTAGAAATACTTGGACGGCGACGTCGTTCCCTCCGGCCCGCGCATCGCATCCATGAACCGCACGAAATCGCCCAGCGGCGAAGTCTCCAGCCCCGGGCCCTTTCCGGCCTCGTCGATCTTGCCGGGCAGCACCTCCATCGGGTCGCTGGCCAGATTGATAGAGGTCGAGGCCCCCGAATTCGCCACGTACAGCGCCTGAAGCGGACCGAACCCGTCCAGTACCGACACTCCCTTGTGGCGGCGGTCGTCCAGATAGGCGCGCAGCGCCTGGATCGAGTCGCGCTCGTTGGTGACCTTCACCACATAGGCCATGTTCGCCGCCCAGACCTCGGGGTCGACGATATGCGCCATGCCGTATTCCTTGGTCCCCGACCCGTTGGCCCCGCCGCTGCGCCAGGCCTCGTCGCCCAGGTTCCAGATCTCGTCGAACCCGGACAGGATTGCGATGATCGGGTTCTCGGACCGGTCATACTTGTTCAGTTCGGCGCCATCGGCGGTCTTGCCGGTCTGATGCATGTAATTGTCGACCACCGGTAGCGGATAGGCCACTTCGGGCAGCGGCACGGTGAACGCACCAACGCCCTCGGGCGCGGACAATGCGGTGGTGGCTAAAAGTGACAGGCTTAGCGCGGCGGCGGCGCGGGTCTTCAGGGTCCGGGACATGTCATCCTCATCTGCGGGAAGTATCGGTCCAGCCCAGAGTCAGGTTCCCGGTTATCGCCCACACAAACCTTTTGCGAAGAGAATGTGACGCGACGCGCGGTCACCGCGCTTTTGGCCTGCGGATCGATGCGGATAACAAGTGAAACACACGAAAAACCGTTTCCAAAACCGGCCAATCCCGTGTAAGGCCCCCCAATCTGAGACGGCGTGCACCGGACCCCGGCACGCGAAAAGGATGAAAGGGGTCGGCGGCATGGGGCCGCCAATCAATCGGGAGACCCGGGATACGCCCGGGAGCGCTCCCTCACAGGATACGAATATGTTCAACATTACGAAGAAAAGCATGCAGTGGGGCGAGGAGACGCTCACACTGGAAACGGGCAAGGTTGCCCGCCAGGCCGACGGCTCGGTCATCGCCACTCTGGGCGAAACCTCCGTCATGGCCAACGTGACCTTCGCGAAGAAGGCCAAGGAAGGGCAGGATTTCTTCCCGCTCACCGTCCACTACCAGGAAAAATACTACGCGGCCGGCAAGGTTCCGGGCGGCTTCTTCAAGCGCGAGGCGCGGCCGACCGAAAAGGAAACCCTGACCGCCCGCCTGATCGACCGGCCGATCCGGCCGCTGTTCGTTCCGGGCTTCAAGAACGAAGTGCTCGTCATGTGCACCGTTCTGTCCCATGACCTCGTCAACGACCCCGACATCGTCGCGATGATCGCCGCCTCGGCCGCGCTCACCATCTCCGGCGCGCCCTTCATGGGCCCGATCGCCGGCTGCCGCGTCGGTTTCGAGGACGGCGAATACATCCTCAACCCCGAGGTCGAGGATATGCAGGAGCTGCGCAACAACCCCGACCAGCGCCTCGACCTCGTCGTCGCCGGCACCAAGGACGCCGTGATGATGGTCGAATCCGAAGCCTACGAGCTGTCGGAAGACGAAATGCTGGGCGCCGTTGTCTTCGCGCACGAGCAGATCCAGCCGGTGATCGACCTGATCATCTCGCTTGCCGAGGACTCTGCCAAGGAACCCTTCGACTTCCAGCCGCCCGACTACTCGGCGCTGTACGACAAGGTGAAATCCGCCGGTGAAGAACAGATGCGCGCCGCCTTCGCGATCCGCGACAAGCAGGAACGCACCAACGCCATCGACGCGGCCCGCGAGGCCGTGCTGGCGTCGCTCAGCGACGAAGAGAAGGAAGACGCCAACCTCGGCTCCGCCTTCAAGAAGCTGGAAAGCTCGATCCTGCGCGGCGACATCATCAAGGGCGGTGCCCGCATCGACGGGCGCGACAAGGAAACCGTCCGCCCGATCGTCTGCGAAACCGGCCTGCTGCCGCGGACCCACGGGTCCGCCCTGTTCACCCGCGGTGAAACCCAGGGCCTCGTCGTGACCACCCTCGGCACCGGCGAGGACGAGCAGATCATCGACGCCCTGCACGGCAACTTCCGCTCGAACTTCCTGCTGCACTACAATTTCCCGCCCTACTCGGTCGGTGAAGTCGGTCGTGTCGGCAGCCCGGGCCGCCGTGAAATCGGCCACGGCAAGCTCGCCTGGCGCGCGCTGCAGGCTGTCCTGCCCGCCGCCACCGACTTCCCCTACACGATCCGCCTGGTGTCGGAGATCACCGAGTCCAACGGCTCGTCCTCCATGGCCACGGTCTGCGGCTCCTCGCTGTCGATGATGGACGCGGGCGTTCCGCTGAAATCGCCGGTTGCCGGCGTCGCCATGGGCCTGATCCTCGAGGATGACGGCCAGTACGCCGTTCTCACCGACATCCTCGGTGACGAGGATCACCTCGGCGACATGGACTTCAAGGTCGCAGGTACCGAGAACGGCATCACCTCGCTGCAGATGGACATCAAGGTCGCGGGCATCACGCCCGAGATCATGAAACAGGCTCTCGCGCAGGCGAAAGACGGCCGGATGCACATCCTCGGCGAAATGGGCAAGGCCCTGACCGAGGCCGGTGAATTCTCCGTCCATGCCCCACGCATCGAGACCATGACCGTGCCCACCGACAAGATCCGCGAAGTGATCGGCTCGGGCGGCAAGGTGATCCGCGAGATCGTGGAAGTCTCCGGTGCCAAGGTCGACATCAACGACGACGGCGTGATCAAGATCGCCTCGCCGAACGGCGAGAGCATCCAGAAGGCCTACGACATGATCTACTCGATCGTGGCGGAGCCCGAGGAAGGCAAGATCTACAAGGGCAAGGTCGTGAAGATCGTCGACTTCGGCGCCTTCGTGAACTTCTTCGGCAAGCGCGACGGCCTGGTACATGTCAGCCAGATCGAGAACCGCCGCCTGAACCATCCTTCGGACGTTCTGAAGGAAGGCCAGGAAGTCTACGTGAAGCTGCTCGGCTTCGACGACCGCGGCAAGGTCCGTCTCGCCATGAAGATGGTCGACCAGTCGACCGGCGAAGAGCTCAAGGAAGAGAAGAAGGAAGAAGCGGCAGACTAAGCCGCTTTGCCTTCGGGTATCGGAAAGGCCCCGGCAGCGATGCCGGGGCCTTTTTGTTTGTTTCCAATTTTGAGGGGCAAGCGCACAGATTTCCGAACAGAGCGCGCCAGCCTGGAACAGCCGCGTAGCGGCCCGGGCAGAGGTTGCCATCGTCGCGCCATCGGTCCGAGAGACGATGGCGACGCCGCTTCGCCCTCTGTCACTCTCCCCGCCGCAAACTCCACCGCACGATCAATGCCGCCACAGCCAGTTCCACCCAGGCGAGCGGCAGCGCCACCGCCATCACCTGAACCGTCGCCATGTTCATGTTGAATGCCGCCAGCCAGAAGATTTCGAAGATCGCCGCCCAGACCACAGTCGCCGCTGCCAGCGCCACGCGCAGCCCGGTCCCGAACCGCATGAGTACGACCCAGATCAGAAACGTCACTACCGCCACCAGCAGCGCATCCCACAGCCCCCAGACCAGGAACACAGGCACGCTCATCGGCGCCACATCCGGCACCGAAGGAAACGCCTCCCGCATCATCGGCATGACGAAGACGAAATACCGGAACACCTCCGAAACATTGATCCAGACGAAGTTCAGAGCCATCGCCAGCCATAGCGGTCGGTAAACCGCCGGTACCGGATCTGTCGCCTGCAGGCTCATCGAACTCTTCCTTTTAGCATATCCATGAAGGTTGCCACCGACCGGCGCAGCACGTCTGCATCCTCCACCACACGGGACAGGCTCCAGAGCCCCGTTGCGAAGGTCACGACGGTCGCTGCCACCGCCTCCACCTCGCCCTCCGGCTCGCCCGCGGTCCGCAGCGCCTCTGCAAACCCGCGCTGCAGCCGTCCGTTATGCGCGGCCACCGCTGCCAGTACCTCCGCGTCATGCGGCGCCACTTCCGTCGCCGAGTTGGCGACGAAGCAACCCGGCCCCGGCAGTCCCTGCGCCTCCGCCGCCGAGATCTGGTGCTCGAAATACCCGGCGATCTCTGCCAGCCCCGCACCCGGTTCCTCGACGGCAGAAAAGGCCGGGCGGACGACCAGTTCCCGGTAGCGCGGGAAGCAGGCCAGAAAGAGCTCTCTCTTGCCGCCGAAAGCGGAATAAATCCCGTGCCGGCTGACGCCCGTCGCTGTCACCAGATCGTCCATCGACGTCGCCTCGTAGCCCGCGCGCCAGAACGTTTTCAGCGCGCGTTCGGTCAGGTCTTCTTGCGTATGCGACTTCGGTCTGGGCATGTCGCACACGATACCAGAATGATCATTCTGCTACAAGCTCGCACAGTCTTCACCGGAAAAATTGAACCGGATCGCGACGTTCCGCGTTCAGACAGTCGGAAGGTCGGTTCCGGCGCGGGGAAAGCCGGATCCGCCAGACTGGAAAAAACGGAAGGGAACGACATGCTGACCAGACGACATTTCATTGCCACAGGCGCCGCCACGATCACCGGCATGGCCGCCGCACCGGCCATCGCGCAGCGCACCTACACGATGCCGCAGGAACACATGCCGGTCATCATCCGCGTGTCCAATGACTGGGCGCCGGGCGAGGTGCATGTCGACCCGAACACCTATCACCTCTACCTGATGCAGGAGAAGGGCAAGGCGATCCGCTATGTCGTCGGCGTCGCAAAGGACAACCTCTACGAACCGGGCGAGTTCACCGTCGGCCGCAAGGTCGAATGGCCAACATGGAAGCCCACGCCCTCGATGATCGAGCGCAATCCGTCATATGCCAGTTTCGAAGACGGCATGCCCGGCGGGCCGACCAATCCGCTCGGCGCCCGCGCACTCTATCTCTACAACGAGAACGGTTATGACACCGCGCTGCGCATCCATGGCACGCCGGAGCCCTGGACGGTGATGCAGTCGATCTCCAACGGCTGCGTGCGGCTGATCAATTCGCACGTCGCGCATCTGTACGAGCGTGTGCCGACGGGCAGCCGCGTCGTACTGCATCCGAAACTGCCGTCGGCCTGACGGGAAAACGCAGACTCGGTAAAGGCGCGGTTACCGGCAGTAGGGCCCGTAACCGTGCTTTGCCACGTCGAGGTGCAGGTGATCCTGGTGATATCGGTCAGATTGCGGGCCAAGGACTGTCCCGAAGGTCCCACAAGCCTGCGCGTGGATCTTCCGCAGGATCGGACCACCGACATTGTCGCGCCAGCCTCGCAAAATGCTCATCACGGTCCCGTCCTTCAGGATCAGGCCCGAGATGTCGATCGCGTTCCCGCGCCCATGCTCCGAGATCTTGGCCCCCGGCACGTTATTCCGGGTCCGGCAGGAATAGCTCGCCGCCACCCGCAGCCCGGTCAGACCGCCACCGGTGTTTCCGACAGCCGGCTTGACGGTGCGCGTCACCCAACTGCGCAACGCGACGGCGGTGTGGCAACTGACAGTTGCCGGCGTGGACAGCGCAATGCCGTCGACAGAGGTAATCTGCACCGGGTTCTGCAACCCGCAGCCGCGCAGCTTCGCCGGGATCGGCGGCAGTTCCTGCCCGCGAATAGCCGGATCGCCGCAAACGGATCCCTTCTTCGGATAGCCCGCCGGCTTGTCCGGCGCCCGGAACAGCGCCTTCAGCCCTTTGGGCCGCTCGGCAGGGGCCGGTACCGCCGGAGGCGGCGCGACACGGCGCACGCTGGCCGAGGCAGGAACGATCTTCTCAGGTGCTTCCGGCTCCGGCGCGGCCTGCTGCGGCGGCCGCGTCACGACCCGCCGAACCAGATGCGGACGAGGCATCGGCACCATCGAAACGGCCAGCGCCGTGATCGCAAGCGGCGATTTGTTGCTCATCGTCACCTCGACCGGCGCTTCCAACTCGGGAACCTCCGGCCGGAGCATCGGAACCACCTGCGCCAGATCCACCGTTTCAGCGGGTTCCTCGACGACCACCTCAACCGAAACGGCCTCCGTTTCGGGCCCTGGTCGCGTCTCCGGCAGTATCGAAATCTGTGGGGCCTCGGCCATCGCAGGCACGGCAAGTGCCTGGAAAATCACGAATATCGACAGCTGTCCGAATTTCATTCCCGCGTTGTCCCTCGTCCGAAATCTGGGGCTTCGGTGTCCTGCCCCGCTTCGATAATCCCGCGTCGTATCGCGCGGGTACGTGTAAAGTAGTCGAAAAGCTGCTGCCCGTCACCCGTGCGAATCGCCCGCTGCAGCGCGAACAACTCTTCGGTGAAACGCCCCAGAATCTCCAGCGTCGCGTCCTTGTTCGTCAGGAAAACGTCGCGCCACATCGTCGGATCCGACGCCGCGATCCGGGTGAAATCCCGGAACCCCGCGGCCGAATAGTTGATCACCTCGGTATCCGTCACCCGCCGCAGATCGTCGGCCACGCCGACCATCGTATAGGCGATCAGGTGCGGCGCGTGGCTGGTCACCGCAAGCACCAGATCGTGGTGCTCCGGGTCCATCTCGTCGACCTTCGCGCCCATGCCTTCCCACAGCGCGCGCAGCCGCGCCACCGCCTCGGGCCGCGCGCCTTCAGTCGGGATCAGCAGGCACCAGCGGTTCACGAACAGCGTCGCGAACCCGGCATGCGGCCCCGAATGCTCGGTCCCGGCCAGCGGGTGCCCGGCCACGAAATCCACCCCCTCGGGCAGATACGGCGACACCGCGTCGATCACGTGCTTTTTGACCGAGCCGACGTCGGTCACCGTCGCCCCCGGCTTTAGATACGGGCCGATCTCGCGGGCGACATCTTCCATCGCGCCCACCGGCACCGCCAGCACGACCAGATCGGCATCTTTCACCGCCTCGGCCGCCGTCTCCGTCACCCGGTCGCACAGGCCCAGACCCACGGCCACGTCCCGCGTCTCCGCCGACCGCGCGGTGCCGACGATCTCTCCGGCCAGCCCGTGCTGGCGCATCGCCAGCCCCATCGAGCCCGCGATCAGCCCCAGCCCGATCAGGGCGACGCGGTCATAGACCGCGCTCATGCCCGGCTTTCCTTGAACTCGCCGATCGCATGCGCCACCCGGCGGCAGGACGCCTCGTCTCCCACGGTGATCCGCAGGCACTCCGGAAACCCGTAGCCGGCCACGCGCCGCACGATGATCCCCGCCTCCTTCAGCCAGGCATCGCAGGCGGCGGCTTCTTCCTCGTCGGCGAACCGGGCAAGGATGAAATTCGCATGGGCCGGGTCGGACGGCACGCCGCGCAACTCCAGCGCCTCGCGCAGCCAGGTCCGCAGGCGTGCGTTCTCGGCGATGTACTTGTCCACGAACTCGCGGTCGTGCACAGCGGCCTCCGCTGCCTCCAGCGCCGGAACCGACAGGTTGAACGGCCCGCGCACGCGGTTCAGCACGTCGATCACCGCGCGCTGCGCATAGGCCCAGCCGACCCGCATCCCGCCCAGCCCATAGGCCTTGGAAAACGTACGCATCATCACCGCGTTCGCATGGGCATCGACGACAGAGACGCCGCCGTCATAGCCGTCCGCGAATTCCGAATAGGCGCTGTCGAGGACCAGCAGCGCCGTGTCCGGCACGCCCTCCGCCAGCCGTTTCAGCTCCGCGCTGCTCAACAAGGTCGAGGTCGGATTGCCCGGATTCGTGATGAAGATCAGCCGCGTCTTCTCCGTGCAGGCCGCCAGCAGCGCATCCACGTCGACCCGCCGCTCGCGCTCCTTTGCGACAACCGGTGTCGCGCCCGCGGACAGCGCGGAAATCTTGTACATCGAGAAACCGTGCTCGGAATACAGCACTTCGTCCCCCGGCCCGGCATAGGCCTGGCACAGCAGATAGATGATCTCGTCCGACCCGACGCCGCAGACGATCAGGTCCGGCCTCAGCCCGTGCACCTCGCCGATGGCCTGCCGCAGGCTTGCGTGATCGGTCGAAGGATAACGATGCATGCGGTGCGCGGCCTTCCGCAGCGCCTCGATGGCTGCGGGGCTTGGCCCGAACGGGTTTTCGTTCGAGGACAGCTTCACGATGTCTTCGCGTCCGGCGATGGAGGACGCGCCACCGACATAAAGCTCGATATCCATAATGCCGGGCTGCGGCACAATGCCGGTCATGGGTCAGGTCTCCTTGGCTCCGGCCGTCTTAGCGGGGCGGGGGCGAGAGGACCAGACGTAAAGCGGCCCTCTCGGAATGTCCTGTCGTCGCAGGTTTTTGGCGGACCGTCGGGGGACGGACGCGGCCCGGTCAGGCAGATTTCCGGCCATGGAACAGATCGCCCTCACCGCCCGATACGATGCCGCCGCGCCCTGGTGGCAGGGCCGCATTCACGCGCTGGGATATCCGGCGGCCTACCGGCGATTCTTTGCGGCGCATCCGGCGCCCGACCCCGGCCACGTCGCCGATATCGGCTGCGGCTGCGGCGACATGGCGGCGGCCTTCCTCGCCGCCGGTCACGTCCCGCGCAGCCTGACGATTGCCGATCCGTCGCACGAAATGCTGGACCGCGCCGCGTTGCGGTTCCCCGGCCCCACAGAGTCAATTGCTCAGCCTCTGGAACACCTGAACCCGGCACATCCTTTCGACACGCTCCTCGCCGGCCACCTGATCGAACACTGCGCGGACCCTGCCCAAGCGTTCCGCCAGCTCGCGGCCCACCTCCTGCCCGGGGGCCGACTATACCTTGTCGCCAGCCGCCCGCACTGGTGCCAGTGGCTGATCCGGCTGCGCTGGAACCATCGCTGGTACGCATCGGGCCGCATAACAGCCTGGGCCGCCTCGGCCGGGCTGATCCTCCAAACCCTCTACCGGTTTCCGGCTGGCCCGCCGTCGCGCACCAGCCTCGGTTTCATCTTCCACAAACCTCTCTGAAAGGACCCTTCCCATGTTCATCGCACTCGTCGATTTCCACGTCGCGCCGGAAAACCGCGACACGGCGCTCTCTGCCCTGCAAGGCGAAGCTACCACTGTCCGTGCCATGCCGGGCTGCCGCACCTTCCGCCCGCATTGCGACCCGGACAGCGGAACCCATGTCGGTGTCGTCCACGAATGGGACAGCGCCGATGCCTTCGGCGCATACGTCGCCTCGCCCGGCTTCGCCGACTCCGGCAAACTGCTGCGCCCGATGATGACGCAGCCACCCTCGTCACGTCGCTACAGCGCGGAATTGATCGAGGATGTGAAATAGCGCTCATCCGCGCCATCGCGCCCGCCCGGCGGCATGTCTCGTCGGGCCGGCACCGCCCTTCTCACTTTGGCACACCGAACGTATCTTCTAATATCATGCCCGCCGAAGCCTACTGCCTCGCCCAGCAATTCGATCCGGCCCCGCCGCAGGAATTCCGCGTCGCCCGGCATTACCTGCTTTACGCCTCGGCGGGCGCGATGCGGCTCGAGGCGGAGGGCAAGCGCTGGTCGTTGCCCCCGGCCCGCGCAGCGCTGATTGCGGCGGACCACCCGATCACCGTGTCCCTGCCGCAGCCGCTTACCGCCTGTTCCGTCCTGTTCGACCCGGGCTTTACCGAGCCACCGCCAGCGCCGCTGTCGGTCTTCGAGATGACGCCGCTGGCCCGCGAACTGATCCTCGAATGCCGCGCATGGGACGATGCGGATGCGGCGCTGCCGCCCTACGCGGCGCAGATCTTCACCACTCTCGCAACGGTCGCCTGGCGGCTGGCGCGAATGCCCAGCCCGACGGCGATGCCCGCCCCATCCTCGGCCGCCCTGACCAGCGCCCTGGAACTGACAGAGGCGCGGATCGCCGACGACCCGTCCTTCGATGCAATCGCCCGCGAGGTCGCGCTGACGCCGCGCACCCTGTCCCGCCGCTTCGCCGAGGAACTCGGCATGCCCTGGCGCATGGCCCTGCGCCGCCTCCGGATGATCCGCGCCATCGAGGCGCTGGCCGGCTCCGACGCGCAGATCGCCGAGATCGCCTATGCCGTCGGCTACGGCTCGCTCTCGGCGTTCAATACCGCCTTCCGGGACTTCACCGGGCAAAGCCCCAGCGACTACCGCGCCTCGTTCCGCCCGTGACCTGTCCGCAGACCTACGTTTGCGCTAACATGCTTTAAATCAATGACTTAGCCCCTCGTCCCCATGGGGACGCCCCAAAAACAAAGGGCCGCCCCACCCGGGACGGCCACAAATCTCCGGCTCCAGAACCGATCAGTTCTGCGCGTAGAATTCGATGACGAGGTTCGGTTCCATCAGCACCGGGTAAGGCACATCGCCCAGCCCCGGGGTCCGCACGAAGGTGGCGGTCATCTTGGAATGGTCGGCCTCGATATAGTCCGGCACGTCACGCTCCGGCAGCTGCACGGCCTCAAGCACGATGGCCAGCTGCTTCGACTTCTCCCGCACCTCGATCACGTCGCCTTCCTTGACGCGGTAGGACGGGATGTTCACCCGCTTGCCGTTCACCAGGATATGGCCGTGGTTCACGAACTGACGGGCGGCGAAAACGGTCGGCACGAACTTGGCGCGGTAGATCACCGCATCCAGGCGGCGCTCCAGCAGGCCGATGAGGTTCTCACCGGTGTCGCCCTTGACCCGCTCGGCCTCGGCGTAGATGCGGCGGAACTGCTTCTCGGTGAGGTCGCCGTAATAGCCCTTCAGCTTCTGCTTGGCCCGCAGCTGCGTGCCGAAATCCGAAAGCTTGCCCTTGCGGCGCTGGCCGTGCTGGCCCGGGCCGTATTCGCGGCGGTTCACCGGCGACTTGGGACGGCCCCAGATGTTTTCGCCCATACGGCGGTCGATCTTGTACTTGGCAGAGGTGCGTTTGGTCACCGTCTGATCTCCTTCTCAAAGCGTCCCCTGGCGGAGACTATGAAGGGCGTTGTCCTTTCCCGTATCGACGATCCTCCGGACCCCGGCGGGAGACAGGCATCCCCTCGCGGGGGCCACCAACACCAAATGAATGACCCGGCCTTCGGGCCGGGACGAGCGGCGCTTATACTGCCTGATCTGCGGGAGTCAATGGGGACCGCGAACCGCGTAGTCCAGGATCGCCGCCTCGGACCGGCTCAGCATCCGCCGCGCATAGGCACCATAAACGCTGGGGTCCGTCGCCACCCCGGGAACCCGGTCCGCCAGTTCGTCCCGCTGAAGTGCATCCATCGCCGTCAGATCCATCGTCGCCGGATGAAAGCTCTCGGTTTCCAGCCCGTTCGCGAACAGGATCGAATGCCGGTCGAGCAACAGGTGCACATAGGTCACCTCGCGCAATTGCCGATCAACAAGGATCGAATGGTCGTTGACCATGTCCTTAGCCGCAACAAGCACCTCGTCGGCACTGAACAGGTCGCGCGCCACCGCCCCGCGGATCAGCATCCGGTGCTGCGGTGAGACGATCAGATCCGCATCCGGCACATCCATCCCCACGGCACCGGCCCGAATCCGAACCGGTCGCAGCTCCGGCATCGTATACAGCCGCGCGCCACTCACGCGCCGACGGCCAACCCAGCGCACAGGCTGCGCACCGTCGTCCTTCGTCTGCACGAGGTCGCCTTCGGCCAGTTCCGCCACCAGCCGCGGACCACCCGGCGTGGCGATTACCGTATCGGGAGTGAAGCAAATCACTGACGGCGACAGGTCGCCACGAAAGTGCGGGGTACTTGCGCCACCGGTAACATCTGTCACCCACAACTCACGTCCGCTCGGCGGCAGGTCATCCAGAAAAAGGCACAGTGGCAACCCCTCGTCACGCTCGATCAACGCGGTAGTGTAGCGCCGCCGCCCATCGGTGACGGAGAAGCTTCGTTCCAGCCCCGGTTCTTTCGGCGCGGCCGGTCTGTCCGCTCGGGACAGTTCCATGTTGCGTCCCAGAAAGCGCCGCACTGCCTTGCCCGCATGACGGCGTAGTTCCTCTGTCTCTTCTGCCAGGCCAAGGACAAGGATGTCGTCAGGCCCGTCCACCCGCGCCGGCGAACCATGCCAGAGCCAACTCGCTCCCACGGCCAGTGCATCCGGCGGTGCAGCCGCCAGACCGTCCAACTCGGTCTGAGTCCAGGAAAGTACGAACGTACCGCGAATGCCCGTTTTCATGCCCACCGCCTGCCGTTTCTTTTGTTATTGGCGGCAGACTAGCAGCTTATCCACAGGCTGTTAAGCGGTGAGGCGGTTCGAAATCCAGTCAGAAGCTGTAGTTCAGACGCAGCGAGCCCACCACCTGGCCTTCTGGCTGCGCCTCGAACTCTTCGCTCAGATAGGTCAGGCCATAGAAGATCCCGGCCCGCTTGCCCTGCCACTGAACGCCCGCGCGAAGCCGGTAACGTGCATCGGTCAATTCGTAACCATCAGAGGCGGGCAGGAACGCGGAGTAATCGACATAGGCAATATCCGCGCCGAGCACAGCGGCAAAGCCGGTCTCGGACCCTCGCGTCGCGCGATAGCGATGGCCGGTCGCGACGTCGCGCATGTAGAAATCGTTCAGGCCAACGGCGCCGAAATGCCAGTCGGCGCCGATGCGCACCAGGCTTTCGACGCCGCCTTGGGCTTCGATGAAGGGGCGGAAGGTAACGGTCGGCGATACGTCGAACGTGCGCCCGACTTCCGCCAGGGCGGTCGGATACAGATGGTTGGGGATCTGGTCGTCCAGGACTTCCAGCCGGGTCGTGCCGAAGAATTCGTGGGCGTTGTCGTGGAACCGGCCGACGCCGGTCTGCGGGCCGGTGAAGACGAGATCGCCGCCGAGGCTGATTTCGAGGGCTTCATAGCTGAAATGGGTATGCAGCCCGAAGGACAGGGTGCCGGCGTAACGGCGGTCGTCGGGATCGGGCGAGGACAGGTTGGCGGGCTGGATGGTCTGGCCGCGGAAACGAAGCTCGATCATCTGGCCGATGCCGGTCGGCAGCTCGCCGGTCCAGCCGGGGCCGTAGACCTTGCTGATGGAGTAGGAGCCGGAGCGCCAGCGGTCCTTGCCGTCGCCGAGGAAGTCGTTGTTGAACAGGCGGCCCCAGCCGATGGAGACTCGGTCGCCGGCAAGGGTGGGTTGCGGCAGCAGGTGAATGGCGAGAAGGGCCACGAGTATGGCTCGGAACATAGGTCCCCCGAAAATGAAAATAGTCGCCCCAAGGACTGGTTATAGGGGGAAAAGCGGGCAGGCCATAGGTGGGGGACGGCACATTCTTCGGTCGTGTCCGGGGGGACACATTCGGGCAACTGGGAGGGCGTCCCCATGGGGACGGGGGGTCAAGTCATTGATTTCAGGAGTGTTAGCGCTAACCTATGGTCGGGGACGCCTGCAAGGCTGGCGCGTCAAAGGGCCGGGCCGGGGCGGATCGGCGTGCCGTCGCTGAAGCGCGCCAGCCGGAACCGCGTCAGGTCGTGGCCCGGCGCATTGCCCGCGATCAGGTCGGCCAGTACCCGGCCGATACCGGGACCGATGCCGAAGCCGTGGCCCGACAGACCAGTCCCGATCCAGAGGCCCGGAAGCGCCTCGGCCCGGTCGAGGACCGGAACCGTATCGGGCATCAGGTCGATCATCCCGGCCCAGGCGGTCCGCAGCCGGATCTCGCCGAACTCGGGGAACAGACGCGAGAACCCGCCGGTGAACTTCTTCAGCGCAACCTTGCTGGGCGCCGGGTTCAGGATGCGCATCCGCTCGAATGGACTTTCCCTGTCGCCGTCCCAGCGCCGCGGCGTACCCCAGGCATCCGGGTAGGCGGCAGGCGATTTCAGGTGATACCGGGTGCTGAACGGATGTTCACCCAGGACATGAAGATATTTGAACACGTTCCGGAACGCATCCGGCCCGATATAGAGGTCGTGGAATCCACCGGCCGCGATGGAATAGCCGCCGTCGTTGCGGCGGCGGAAGGCGATCTTGTCGTCCGCGACGCCACCTTCATGCACGGTGGGCAACTGTTCCGTCGCGGCCACGGTTGCCCGCACGGAGAGCTGCGGCATCGCCACCCCATGCGCCCGCAGGAACAGCGAGGACCACGCCCCGCCGGTCAGAAGCACCTGCGGCGCGGCGATGCGCCCCTGCTCGGTCACCACGCCAGCGACCTTGCCGCCCGAGATATCGAGGGTCCGCGCCGCGCAGTGCTCGACCACCGTCACGCCCTCGCGCGCGGCCAGCCGCGCCAGCGCCGGGACGGCCAGCCATGGCTCGCCCCGCATGTCGGACGGTGTCCGCAGCGCCCCCTTGTAGCGGGTCGCCATGCCGGGAACCAAGTCGTCCACCTCGGCGGTGGTCATCATGTGGCTGTCGACATCGTTGGCGCGGGCGTACTGGATCCAGTCCTCGAACTGGGCCATCTCCTTGTCGGATGTCGCGAGATAGGTGACGCCACCCGGCGCCAGCCCCATGTCCTCGCCGCTTTCCTCGGCCAGCTGCAGCCACAACCGCCGCGCCTCGACCATGATCGGCAGTTCGTCGGGGTCGCGCCCCTGCTGCCGGATCCAGCCCCAGTTGCGCGAGGATTGCTCGCCCGCGACCCGGCCCTTTTCGAGCAGCACCACCTTCAGCCCGCGCCGGTTCAGGAACAGCGCAGCCGACACACCGGCCACACCGGCGCCGATCACCACCACATCGGCGCTGTCGGGATGCGGCCCGGGATGGGCAACGGGCGTGGCGATATGGATCGGGAATTGCATGGAAGTCGCTCTGCTGGAGGGAATCGCCGGGCGGAGGGCTGGGCCACCCTCCGTAGCGTGACGGCGGAGCGAGCGACAGGGGGCGCGACCATCGGTCCCGAGGACACCCTGGCACTGGCCAATAATTGGGCGCTGGAACTTCCTTCAGCAAAAAAGTGAGTACACAACCCGCCAGACAAAGCGGCCGCGTTCAGATCAGGCGGCCAATTCGGCCTGGCCCGCTCCGTTCTTCGGAAGCCGCACCATGATCAGCGCCGCACCGGTCACCACGTTCTGCTTCAGAGCACCCGGCAGCCCGGCCAGGTCGCACCGGATCACACGTTCCCGAGCTGTCGACACCTCGACCGCCGCGTCTACGGGTGTGCCCGCCGCCGCGCCGCGTGCCTGCAGCTCGGCTGATATCCGGGCCGCGGACCGGACACCCATGTAGATCGCAAGCGTCGTTCCGGGGCGCATGTGATGCGCCCAGTCCGGCGGCGGATCGCCGGGACGGCAGGTGCCGGTCACCAGCACCACCGCATCGGTCTCTCCCCGTTCGGAGAGGCTGCGCCCGAGGCTGGCCGCCGCGGCGCTGGCCGCTGTGATGCCGGGGACAATTTCCACCGGGATGCCGGCGGAGCGGGCCGCCTCCAGCTCTTCCGTCGCGCGGCCGAAGATCGACGGGTCGCCGGATTTCAGCCGCACGACGCGGCGGCCTTTCCGCGCTTCGGCGACGATCAGGCGGCAGATCCGTTCCTGCGGCCAGGCGCATGCGCCGACCTGCTTGCCGACATAGACGCGTTCGGCATCGCGCCGGGCGAGCTCCAGCACATCCGGATCGACGAGCCGGTCGTAAAAGATCACGTCCGCTTCCTGCAGGCGCTGCACGGCGCGCAGGGTCAGCAGATCGCGCGCGCCGGGCCCGGCGCCGACCAGCGCGATATGCCCCTCGCCTGCACCTTCGGGCACGCGCGCCTCGGTGATGGCGGACTTGATCAGCTGAGCCGCCTCGCGCTCTGCCCCGGCGGCATGATGCCGGGCCGGGGCACCGTTGAACACCCAGGCCCAGAAGGCGCGGCGCGTGGATGCAGGGAGTTGTTCCGCGACCGCGCAGCGAAGCCTTCCTGCCAGAGCGGCTAGCCCGCCGATGCCCGGCGGCAGCATCGTCTCGACTCGCGTCTTGATCTGCCGCGCGAGGACCGGTGCGGTACCTTCCGTGCCGATGGCGACGACCACCGGATCGCGGTCGACGATGGAGGGCGTGGTCAGGTCGCAGAGGTCGGGGCGGTCCACGACATTGACGGGGCAGCGGACGGATTGGGCGAGGGCGTGGAGGCGTTCGTCTTCGGCCGGGTCGCCGGTTGCGATGAAGGCGAAGGCCGCGGTGGCAAAGACCTCTGCCCCGATATCACCCGGCAGGTGCGCGACGCGGCCCCCGGCGACCAGTGCCGCGAGTTCGGGGTCGAGACGCGGGGCGGCGAGGATCAGGCGCGCATCGGTCTTCAGGATCAGCCGCGCCTTCTGCGCGGCCTGCTCGCCACCGCCGGCGATGACGACGGTGCGACCGGAGGTGCGGAGGAACATCGGGAAGGCGTGCATCGGCGGTCTCCTTCAGGCGGCGGCGCGGTTGCGGCTGGTCCAGAGGTGGGTGGCGAGTTCGTCCGGGTTGCCGGCGCCGAGGGTCGCGAGGGCGAGCGCGGCGGTGCCGGTGACGACGGTTTCGGCGAAGGGGTCGGTCAGGGCGCCGGACCAGAGGGCCGTCAGGCGCGCGGGGTCGGTTTCGCCGTCGTTGAGACGGCGGGTTTCGTCGATGAGGTCGGCGAAGCTGTCTTCCCACGGCGTGCCGTTGCGCAGGCCGAAGGCGGAGGCATGTTTCGCCGGGTTCCGTTCGAACTCACCGCCGCCGCCTTTGATGACGGTCAGGGAGGGGAGACCGAGGAGGTGGCCCGCGTCGGCCTGCAGCGTCAGGTAGGGCGGGTGGAAGACGCCCTGGACGGAGGCGTTGGCCGCGCCCGGGTTTAGCACGCGGAGCACGGTGTTGATGCAGGAGCGGAGGCCGAGGTGGTCGCGGAGTTGCAGGAGGTCGAGGAGCGGTTGGGACAGGGTTTCGAGCGGGAGGTAGGCGATGTTGCCGTTGGCGAGGTGGCGCGCGACATCCTGTGTGTTGAGGGCGGTCGGGATCCCGGCGTGGGGGAGTGCCGAGCGGACCGAGGCGTGGACCTGCTGGTGCGAGTTCCAGCCGTGCAGCAGCACGCTGTATCCGGCGGAGGCGACGAGGCGGGCGGAGAGCAGGAACCACGGCAGGCCGCGGGTGCGGCCGGCGGCGTAGCTGGGCCAGTCGAGATCTGGGCGAGGCAGCGGCGGGAGCGTTGCGCGGGCGGCCTCGGCGAAGCCCGCGATTTCGTCGGGGGTCTCCCCCTTCATTCGCAGGAGCATGAGGAGGGCGCCGGTGGCTTCGGGCGCGGCGTCGCCCTTCAGGATGACGGTCAGCGCCTCGCGCGCCTCGTCGCGGGTCAGCGAGCGGGAGCGGCCGGGACCGCGGCCGAGGATGCGGACGTAGGGGGCGAGGGTCATTCGGCGGCCCTCGGGGTTGCGGCGCGGGCGATCAGGGCCGCGATCTCGGGCCGGCAGGAGCCGCAGTTGGTGCCGGCCTGAAGCGCGGCGCCGATGGCGTCGACAGTGACGAGGCCCTGCGACTCGATCGCGGTCATGATCGTGTTCACGCCGACGTTGAAGCAGGAGCACAAGACCGGCCCCGGATCGGGCCGGTCGGCGGGGGCGCGGCCCGAGATTGCGTCGGGCGCCTCGGTGCCGGGCAGCGTGGCGAGGTAGTCGCGCATCGCGAGGACCGGCTCGGGTGCGATGAACAGCGCGGCCTGAAGGCGGTCATCGGCGTGGAAGGCGAAGCGGTGATGGCCGCGGCGGGGGTCGTTGACGGCCTGCACGGCGGAGTCGGGGAGCTGGAACAGGTCACGGGCGTAGGCTTCCCAGTCGGCGGGGGTGTCCAGCCCGGCAAGCTCGGCGCGCCAGCCGGTGCGGGTGCGGCTGCGGGCCCAGTAGGTGGATTGCGGGTGCATCGGCATGGCGGAGACGGCGAAGCCGTACCAGGCGGCATCGAACGGTTTTACGGCGCAGACGGAGGCCTTGCTTTCCGGCTGGCCGGAGACGGGGTCGGTGACCGGCGCGACAAGCGCGTCGATGCGGGCGGAGGGCGCGGTCTCTCCGGTCCAGTGCATCGGCGCGAACAGGTCGCCGGGGCGGACGCGGTCGGTGATCAGGGCGCGCAGCACGGCACGGCCCTGCGGGCTGGTCAGTTCCACGAGACCGGCCGCGGACACACCGAGCTGCGCGGCATCCTCGGGATGGATCTCGCAGAACGGTTCCGGCAGATGCGCGGCCAGACGCGCCGATTTCGCCGTGCGCGTCATCGTGTGCCACTGGTCGCGGGTGCGACCGGTGTTCAGCCGGAACGGGTAGCGCGGCGCTTTCTTCGATTCCGGCGGACGGAACCGGAGCGGCAGCATCTGCGCGCGCCCGGTTTCAGTGAAGAATTGCCCGTCTGCAAAGAAACGTCCGCCCTGCCGTTCCTTTGTCAGCGGCCACTGGAACGGATCCAGCACGGCATAGTCGATGTCGCGGATCGTGGCATGAGCCGAGATGTCGAAGTCGCGACCGAAATGCCCCCCGAGGCTCGATAGGCCCGCATACTCGCGGTAGATTTCCACTGGCGACGCATAGTCGAAATCGTGCCGCCACCCCATGCGGCGAGCGACGTCAGCGATGATGTCCCAGTCCGGCCGCGCCATGCCGGGCGCCGGAAGAACGGCACGCTGGCGCGAGATCGTGCGATCCGAATTGGTGACGGTGCCATCCTTTTCGCCCCACGCCGTGGCGGGCAGCAGCACGTCGGCAAGGCGGGCGGTATCGGTCTGGGCCGTGATGTCGGAGACGACGGCAAAGGCGCAGTCGCGGATCGTGTCGCGGATCGTGTCGGCGTCGGGAAGCGTGACGGCGGGATTGGAATGAATGATCCAGAGCGCCTTGATCCGTCCGTCCTTTACCGCATGGAACAGGTCGACCGCCTTCAGTCCCGGCCTGGTCGCCATCGCGGGCGCATTCCAGAAATCACGGACCGCGCGGCGGTGGTCGGCATTCTCTATGTCCAGATGGCAGGCCAGCATGTTCGCAAGCCCGCCAACCTCGCGCCCGCCCATCGCGTTGGGCTGGCCGGTCACGGAAAACGGCCCCATGCCGGGCTTGCCGATGCGGCCGGATGCGAGGTGGCAGTTCAGGATCGCGTTGACCTTGTCCGCCCCCGCGGAGGACTGGTTCACGCCCTGACTGAAGATCGTCACCACCTTCTCGGTGCGCAGCCAGAGACGGCAGAAATCCTCGATCTGCTCGGGGTCAAGTCCGGTGACGTCGGCCCTGTCGCTGAAGGCAGCGCGGAGCGCATCGTCGAACCCGTCGACCTGCGCGAGATAGCCCTTGTCCAGCGCACCGCCCTCGTAGATCGCCACGAGCAGGCGGTTGAACAGCGCGACGTCGCTGCCGGGTTCGAGCTGCAGATGCATGTCGGCGCTGTCGCAGGACGCGGTGCGCCGCGGGTCGACGACGACGATCTTCGTGCCGCGTTTCTTGCGAGCCGCGAGGATGCGCTGGTACAGCACCGGGTGGCACCATGCGAGGTTGGACCCGACGAGGACGATCAGGTCGGCCTCTTCCAGATCTTCATAAGTGCCCGGCACTGTGTCGGTGCCGAAGGCGCGGCGATGGCCTGCGACGGTCGAGGCCATGCAGAGGCGGGAATTGGTGTCGATGTTGCCCGAGCCGATGAAACCTTTCATCAGCTTGTTGGCGACATAATAATCCTCGGTCAGCATCTGGCCCGAGACGTAGAAGGCCACGCTGTCGGGGCCGTGCTGTGCGATGGTTTCCCGGAACCGGTCCGCGACGAGATCGAGCGCGGTGTCCCAGTCGGTATCTTCGCCACCGATGCGCGGCGCAAGCAGGCGGTCATCGAGACCGATGGTCTCGCCCACGGCGAGGCCCTTGGAACAGAGGCGCCCGCGATTGGCCGGGTGGTCCGGATCGCCCTTTACAGCGATCCCGCCCTGTCCGTCCGGTGACAGCAGGATCCCACAACCCACACCGCAGAAAGGACAGGTGGAGCGCACCGGCGCCGTATCGGACCGTTTGTTGTGTGCTCCACCGTCCATCACTCGTACTCCCGGATACTGGTTACTCGGCCGCGACCGGGCGCCGTAACCGACGCCGCAGGCTGGAAAGCGGCCCCTGCAGTCACGCTGCCGACCGCCGCGACACGCTTTCCGCGTCGAGCAGCACCCGTCCGTCTTCCAGCCGCACCGGGTAGGTCTCGATGCGGCCTTGATCCGCGCCCTGCGCTTCGCCGGTGTTCAGGTCGAACACCCAGTTGTGCAGCGGGCAGGTCACTTTCTGTCCGTGAATGATCCCCTCGCTGAGCGGGCCGCCCTTGTGGGGGCATTTGTTGGCGGCGGCGAAGACCTCTGCCTCGGCTGTCCGGAACAGGCCGATGCAGCCGACATGGGTCTTCACCAGCCGCGCGCCGCGCACGGGGATTTCGTCGATGGGTCCAAGATCGATCCAGCTCATTCCGCGGCCTCCAGGGTGAGATCTGCGAGAGGGGCGTAGCGCGCGCGGCGTTCCGCGACGTGTTCGGCCCAGGGGTCTTTCTGGTAGACGGTCTGCGAGATATCGAAGCGCTCGATCAGGCCGGCGCGGGTGGCGGGGTCGACGACCTGTTCCCTGACCCAGTCGAGGCCGACCTTGGCGATCCACTTGTAGGGGCGGTCGAGGTATTTGGCGTTCTCACGGTAGAGCTGGACGAAGGCGACGGTCATGTCGATCGCCTCTTCCTCGGTCGCGACCTCGGTCAGGCGCTCGACCTCCTTCACGTCCATCCCGGCCGCGCCGCCGACGCCGATCTGGTAGCCGCTGTCGACGCAGACGATGCCGATGTCCTTGCAGGTCGCCTCGGCGCAGTTCCTTGGGCAGCCGGAGACGGCGAGCTTGACCTTGTGCGGCGTCCAGGATCCCCAGAGACGCTTTTCCAGTTTAATGCCGAGGCCGGTGGAATCCTGCGTGCCGAAGCGGCACCAGTCGGAGCCGACGCAGGTCTTCACCGTGCGGAGGCCCTTGGAATAGGCGTGGCCCGAGACCATGCCGGCGTTGTTCAGGTCTTCCCAGATGCCGGGCAGGTCTTCCTTCTTCACGCCCAGGAGGTCGATGCGCTGACCGCCGGTCACCTTGACGACGGCGCCGTACTTGTCGGCGGCATCGGCGATGGCGCGCAGTTCGCTGGCGTCGGTCATGCCGCCGAACATGCGGGGCATGACGGAATAGGTGCCGTCCTTCTGGATGTTGGCGTGGTTGCGTTCGTTGACGAAACGGCTTTGCGGGTCGTCCTGATAGTCCAGCGGCCAGTCGGCGAGCAGGTAGAAGTTCACCGCAGGGCGGCAGACGTGGCAGCCGTTGGGAGTGGTCCAGCCCAGTTCCTGCCAGACGGCGGGTTGGGATTTCAGCTCCTGCGACTTGATCAGGCGGCGCACGTCCTCGTGCGTGAGGTCGGTGCAGCCGCACATCGGCTGGGCGGCCGGGGTGGCGTAGCCGTCGCCGAGGGTGACGGCGAGAAGCTGTTCCACCAGGCCGGTGCAGGTCCCGCAGGAGGCGCTGGCCTTGGTGGTGGCGCGGACCGCGCCGAGGTCGGTGGCGCCACCCTCGATGGCCTGGGTGATCCGGCCCTTGCAGACGCCGTTGCAGCCGCAGATTTCCGCCTCAGGCGGCAAGGCTGCAACGGCTGAGAGAGGGTCCGCGGCGGCACCTCCCTGAAAGCCGGGGCCGAAGATCAGGCTTTCGCGCATGTCGGCGATGTCTTCGCCGTCCCTGATCAGTCCGAAGAACCAGTTGCTGTCGGCGGTGTCGCCGTACATGACGGCGCCGATCAGCCGGTCGTTCTCGATGACGAGGCGCTTGTAGATGCCGCGCGCGGGGTCGCGGAAAACGATGTCCTCGCGGCCGTCTCCTTCCGCGAAATCGCCGGCGGAGAAGAGGTCGCACCCGGTGACCTTGAGCTTGGTGGAGAGCTGCTTGACCTTGAAGGCGTCCTCCTCGGCCAGCAATGTCCTGGCCAGTACCTTGGCCTGGTCGTAGAGCGGCGCTACGAGGCCGAAGAGGTTGCCTTCGAACTCCACGCATTCGCCGACGGCGAAGACATCCGGATCGCTGGTACGCATCCGGGCGTCGACCTTGATGGCGCGGCCCATGTCGAGGCCCGCGTCCTTTGCCAGCTGCACCTGCGGACGGATGCCGACGGCCATCACGACGATATCGGCGGGCAGGACGGTGCCGTCCTCCAGCAGGACGCTTTCGACCTTGCCGTTGCCCCGGATCTCCTTGGTGGAGGCGCGGGTCATCACGGTGATGCCGCGCTTTTCGAGATCCTTCTGCAGAAGGTACCCGGCGGCCTCGTCCAGCTGCCGCTCCATCAGGTGGCCCGAGAGGTGCAGGACGGTGACGTCCATGCCGCGCAGGCGCAGGGCGGCGGCGGCCTCCAGCCCCAGAAGGCCGCCGCCGATCACCACGGCGCGGGCGCCGGGGGTGCCGGACGCCTCGGTCATGGCAGCGGTGTCCTCGAGGTCGCGGAAGGCGACGACGCCGGGGAGGTCATGACCGGGACATGGAATGATGAACGCGGAGGACCCGGTGCCGAAGACCAGCTTGTCGTATGGAACCTCGCCGTTTTCGCCGATTACCACCTTGCGGGCACGGTCGACGGCGGTGACCTTTTCGCCGAAACGGCAGGTCACGTTGCGGGCTGCGTACCAGTCGTCGTCGTGGGTGACGATTTCCTCGTAGCTCTTTTCGCCCGAAAGCACCGGCGACAGCATGATACGGTTGTAGTTGCCCCGAGGCTCGGCGTTGAACAGCGTCACCTCGTAGGCGCCGGGGTCGGTTTCGGTCAGGTGCTCCAGCAGGCGGCCAGAGGCCATGCCGGCACCGATGACGACGAGTTTCTGCATGGCTTCCACTCCTCTCAGAGATACCAGGCGACGATGTGCGACAGCTCGCCACCCTGGTGGATCGGCAGCGCGACCATCGAGTCGTAGCCTGCTGCAAGTCCGGGCTTGCCGCCCTCGACCAGCGGAATGCCGGTGCCCAGGACGCGGCCGATGGCACCCTGCCAGGCGGTGACGCGGCGCGGATTGTCCTCGTCCCAGAGCGCACCTTCGCGGGCGCAGATGCCGTCGATCAGGATGGCGTCGTTGGCCTTGCCGACCTTTGCGGACCGGGCATCCCAGATCTCGAACCGGCGCGCGATGGGCGTGCCACGCGCGGAGAGCAGGGTCAGGATGTAGCCGCGCTTGCCGGGAACCGGCACCGGCAGGCCCAGCCCGGTCGTCAGCCCCGCCTTGCCAGCGCTGTCGGCCCGGATGAACCGGTAGCCGGAGCCGAGGTCACGCATCAGGATCGGGGTTTTCGACGACCAGACGCCGCCGGGAAGACCCTGCCCAGCCGGGAAATGTGTGTGCTGCGACACCCATTCGAAATGCTTCGCGGCGCCGTAATAGCCGTCATCCAGCATCAGCAGACCGTCGGTCTCTGCCCAGACCTCAATGGCGCCGGTGCGTTCGCTGTCGTCACCGCAAAGCACCACAAGGACGGCCTTCAGAGTGTCGCCATCGAAAACCGGGATGGCGACCGCGCTGGTCAGCCCAGCGGCCTTCGCGGCCTCCGTCCGTTTGAAATAAGAGCCGTCGAACTGCTTCAGCACGACCGGCCGCGCCTCTGCCCAGGCCTTGCCGGGCAGGCCCTCGTCCCGGGCAAAGCTTTCGCGGCGCGAGGCTTCCTCGAAGCCATCCAGCGCGCCGTAATTGCCTTCGGCCAGGACGAGCTTTTCGCCTTCGGGCACCCAGACCTCGGTAACCTCGATGAACGTCTTAACGGGGGTGTCGATTGCCACTTCCATGGGTGCGGCTTCCTCTGCGATGGGTCCAGTCATCTGCGTTGCGACCCGGTTGTCTGTCACTGAGCGGCGGCGGACGAGTCCGGGTAGGCGGCCTCGATCATCACCGATGACAGGGTTGCGTATGCGGCGGTCCATGCGTCGCGGACCGCCGGGGTGAAGTCCTCTCCCAGCCCCTTTTCGAGTGTGCGAAGAAGCGACGCGCCGACCTTGGCGTAGTCTTCAGGCTGGACGCCGTAGTCGAGGTGGCGGATGGCAAGCTGCTGCGCGACCGGCACGATGGCGGTCAGGTTGCGCAGGCCGTTCACCACGGCGCCGAGCGTCGCCATCAGCTTGGCGCCCTGCTTTGTCATGTCGGCGTTGCCGAAGTATGGCCGGACCTCCGGCGCGGTTTCGAAGAGATCGGCATAGAAGATCTCCGCCGCGGCGTCCCGGATCGGAACGACCTTGGCAAAGCTCTGCTGGACAAGGGTAATCTGGGTATCCTGCATGGATCAGGCTGCCTTCTTCTTCGCGGACTGTTCCGCCGGTTTCGTTTCGGCGGACTTGCCCTTGGCGCCGTGCTCGTATTCCTCGAGGAAGTTCAGGACCTGCTCGCGGTAGAGGTAGTAATCGGGGTGCTCCAGCAGCGCCTTGCGGGTGCGCGGGCGCGGCAGGTCGACATTCACGATCTTGCCGATGGTCGCCTGCGGACCGTTGGTCATCATGACCACCCGATCGGCCAGCAGGATCGCCTCGTCCACGTCATGGGTGACGCAGATCGCGGTCACCTTGGTGCGCGACCAGACTTCCATCAGGACTTCCTGCAGTTCCCAGCGCGTCAGACTGTCGAGCATGCCGAAGGGCTCGTCGAGCAGCAGAAGCTTGGGCGACAGGGCGAAGGCGCGTGCGATGCCCACACGCTGTTTCATCCCGTTCGAGAGATCGCTGGCGGGCTTATCCATAGAGTCAGCGAGACCGACCCTCTCAAGGTAATACTCAACCACATCCTGGCGCTCGGCCTGGGTGGCCTTGGGATAGACACGGTCGACGCCGACACTGACGTTCTCCTTTGCGGTGAGCCACGGGAACAGCGACGGCGACTGGAACACCACCGCGCGTTCGGGGTCGGCGCCTTCCACATGGCGGCCATCCAGTTTGATCGCGCCTTTGGAAATGCCGTTGAGCCCGGCCGCCATCGTCAGGACCGTGGACTTGCCGCAGCCCGAATGGCCGATCAGCGAGACGAACTCTCCCTTGTTCATTTTCAGGTTGAAGTCCTCGACCACGGTCAGCGGCCCCTTGGGTGTCGGATAGATCTTGTGCAGCTGGCTGAAGTCGAGGAAGCGTTCCTCGACCATGCCTTCGGTCGCCTTGACGACAGCGCTTGGCAGGCCGTGGATCGGCGTTACGTTGGGCAGGAGCTTGCTGCCTTCGACCTTCGCCTTGATCCCCACATCCATCAGGTAGGTGGTGACGTCGGCGCGCAGCGTCTTGAAGCCGTCGTGGTGGTTCATCTCGCCCCGGTCGCGCGGGCGCGGGATGTCGACCTCGAAGGTCTCTCCCAGCGTTCCGTCGGGGTTCAGGGCGATGATGCGGTCGGCGAGGATAATCGCCTCGTCCACGTCGTTGGTGATCAGGACGCAGGTCTTCTTGTCCTGCTCCCAGATATGCTCGATCTCGTCGGCGAGGTTCGCGCGCGTCAGCGCGTCCAGCGCGGAAAGCGGCTCGTCCAGCAGCAGCATCTCGGGGCTCATCGCCAGCGCCCGCGCGACGTTCACGCGCTGGCGCATGCCGCCGGAGAGTTCCGCAGGGCGGCGGGTGGTGGCATGGGACAGGCCGACCATTCTGACGTACTGGGCGACCTTCTCGGCGCGCTCCGCCCTGGACAGTCCGGGAAAGACCGTGTCGACCGCCAGACCCACATTGCCGTTCACCGTCAGCCACGGCATCAGCGAGTAGTTCTGGAAGATCACGCCACGCTCGCGGCCCGGGCCGTCGACGGGCTTGCCCTTGAAGGTCACGCTGCCGGTGGTGGGCTTTTCCAGCCCCGCCATCAGGTTGATCAGGGTGGTCTTGCCGGTGCCCGAGAAGCCCAGCAGGACCAGGAACTCGCCTTCGCGGACGTCGAGGTCGATGTTCTTCAGGACCTCGGCGCGCGAGGTGCCTTCGCCGAAGCTCTTCGAGACGTTGTCGAACCTGAGGATGCTCATCTGCATTTCCTTTCGCGCTGTCGCTTCGCTGCCTGAGCGCCGCTCAGCGGTTGTTCGAGAAGGTGAAGAGGGACTGGAGGGCGTACATCACGCGGTCCAGCAGGAAGCCGATGATGCCGATGGTGAAGACGGCGACCATGATCTTGGCGAGCGAGCTGGAGCTGCCGTTCTGGAACTCGTCCCAGACAAACTTGCCGAGGCCCGGGTTCTGGGCGAGCATTTCCGCGGCGATCAGGACCATCCAGCCGACACCGAGCGACAGGCGCAGACCGGTGAAGATCAGCGGCAGGGCGGAGGGCAGGACCAGCTTGGTGATCTTGGTCCAGGTGCCCATCTTCAGGACCTTGGAGACGTTGACGAGATCCTTGTCGATGGACGCCACGCCGAGCGAGGTGTTGATCAGCGTCGGCCAGAGCGAGCAGAGCGTCACGGTGATCGCCGAGACGAGGAAGGATTTCGCGAAGAGGCCGTCATCGGTGGTGTAAAGGGCCGAGACGACCATCGTCACGATTGGCAGCCAGGCCAGCGGCGAGACCGGCTTGAAGATCTGGATCAGCGGGTTCAGCGCAGAATTCGCGATGGGCGACAGGCCCGAGAGGATGCCCAGCGGCACGGCGACGGCGGTGGCGATCAGGAAGCCGAAGAATACGGTCTTGATCGAGGTCCAGATCTGTTCGTAGTAGCTCGGCGCCCCGGTATAGGCGACGGTCTTGACCTCGTCGGCGCGACCAGCGGCGATCAGCTTTTCGTTTCGCTGCGCGACCATGTCCTCGAATTTCTCGCGCTTGGCGGCCTTGGCCTGCGCATCGTGGTGCAGGTTCACCGCCTCTTCCCAGACCTGAGCCGGCCCGGGGACGGCACCAAGGGATGTCTGGACCTGCGGGGCAAGCGTGCCCCAGAGCACCAGAAACGCGAGGATCGACAGGATCGGCACCAGCAGCAGGCGCCAGATTTCCTTCATCTGGGCTTTCGGGTTGTCGCCGGCGGCGGCTTTCAGGACCGGGGTGATCCAGGCAAGCCCGAGGACCTGGAACCATTTGTCGGCCTTGTTGATGCGGGTGAATGTCCGGGCCCGGCGCGCCTCGCGGTCGGCAGCGGCATTCAGCCCGGTGGGGTCAATGGCGGTCATTGGCTGGTCCTCAGCTCGGAAGTCTCGGGTTGGCTATGTGCGGTGTGCCGGGGCGCTCGCCGGGATCGGGAGCGCCCCGCGAGGGCTCAGCCCTGAACCTCGTTGCCGACGATCTTCTCTTCGCCTTTCAGGCCGATCGGCAGGCTGTCGAGATAGGCGTTCGGCGAGCGGCCGTCATAGGGGATACCGTCGATGATATCCTCGGCCGGGGTCGCTTCCTTGTAGCCGTCGCTGTCCCAGGGGAAGTCGGCTTCATCGGCCAGACCCTCGTCCACCAGCAGGCGGGCGGCGTCGAGGTAGATGTCGGGGCGGTAAACATTCCTGGCGACCTCGTCGTACCAGGTGTCGTCCTTCGCCTCGGCGATCTGGCCCCAGCGGCGCATCTGGGTCAGGTACCAGACCGCGTCGGAATAGAAGGGATAGGTCGCGTTGTAGCGGAAGAAGACGTTGAAGTCCGGAACCTCGCGCTTGTCGCCCTTTTCGTATTCGAAGGTGCCGGTCATGGAGTTGGCGATCACCTCGGCGTCGGCGCCCACGTATTCAGGCTGCGACAGGATCTCGACGGCGGCCATGCGGTTGGCGTTGTCGTTCTCGTCCAGCCAGATCGCGGCGCGGATCAGAGCCTTGGTTACGGCCAGCGTCGTGTTCGGATACTGCTCGGCGAATTCGGCGGTAATGCCAAACACCTTCTCGGGGTTGTTCTTCCACAGCTCGTAGTCGGTGATCACCGGCACGCCGATGCCCTTGAACACAGCCTGCTGGTTCCACGGCTCGCCGACGCAGTAGCCATAGATCGTTCCGGCTTCGAGCGTCGCCGGCATCTGCGGCGGCGGGGTAACGGAGAGCAGCACGTCAGCGTTGATCTGGCCGGTGATGTTCTCGGGGCTGTAAAAGCCCGGGTGCAGCCCGCCGGCGGCCAGCCAGTAACGCAGCTCATAGTTGTGCGTAGAAACCGGGAAGACCATGCCCATGTTGAAGGGCTTGCCCTGGGACTTGTAGTCCTCGACCACCGGGGCCAGCGCGGCGGCGCTGATCGGATGCTGCGGCAGGCCATCCGCATTGGTCGGGATGTTCGGTTTCATCTGCTCCCAGATTTCGTTCGACACGGTAATGCCGTTGCCGTTCAGGTCCATCGAGAAGGGGGTGATGATATGTGCCTCGGTGCCGAAGCCGATGGTGGCAGCCAGAGGCTGACCCGCCAGCATATGCGCGCCGTCAAGCTGACCGTCGATCACGCCGTCCAGCAGCACCTTCCAGTTGGCTTGGGCTTCCAGCGTGACGAAGAGCCCTTCGTCGAGGAAATAGCCCTGTTCATAGGCCACCGCGAGTGGCGCCATGTCTGTCAGCTTGATGAAGCCGAAGGTCAGCTCGTCCTTTTCCAGTTCCAGCATCTGGGCGGAGGCCGCAGTCGCCACAACGGACGAAACGGCGAACGAAAGTAGCAGGTTCTTCATGGGTCGGTTTCCCTAAGGTCTGCGCCCGTGAGTCCTTCAAGTCCCGACGGGCAAACGAAAAAAGCCGCTGACGAACCTCGCGTTCATAGCGAGACGTCGAGCAGCTGCGCTCAGTACACCCGATCTTTGGGAGAATTTCGTTCGACGGCGCCGTTGCCTGTCGACACCTGTCTCATGCGGCGATTCGTTTCGCGAATCAATAAAAAGCTCCGATTCGCGTTCATATTTGGAAAACGGCCGCGACTGGCTGCTGCGGCTGCACAATTTCCGGTCAGACCGGCGCGTCGGGATCAAAAATGCGGCGGTCGAAGAACAAGTTCGGACGCAGAAACAGGCGCCCGCTTTCCGACGCGACGGCGGTTTCCGCCTCCAGCGCGCCCTCCAGTTTCGAGGATGCGCCGGGCAGATCTGCCTTGGTGCCGCCCAGCGCCGCCCGGTAGATATCGGACCGGAACGTGGTGCGTCCTGCCCGCCCGGCGGTGGTGCGGTCGAGCCCGGTACGCGCGGCAAGCTGCAACGCGATCCATTCCGCCTGGCTGCGCCACGGGAACCCGGCGGCGCCCCGGTGGAACTCCATGAAGCCCGGGACCTCGCGCATGTCGCCGGCGGGGCTGATCGTGAGGCTCCCGGTCAACCCCCGGTCGAGTATCTCGGCATCGACGTTGAGGTATTCCGGGCGCGACAGGATCTCGGCGGCAAGGCTGCGGGTTCCCGGTTCGTCCAGCCAGCGCCCGGCGCGCCAGACCGCGCGGATCAGCCGGCCAAGCAGCGCCTCTTCGGCGGTGGCCCAGTCGGTTCGCACGGCAAGCACCTTCTCGGGCGCGAAGCTCCAGATCGCAGAGGTCGGCAACAGCAGCTCCCCCACGCCCTGTTCCACCGCGATGGAGCCCCATGGAGCGCCGACGCAGAACGCGTCGATTTCACCCGCCGCTATGGCATCCGCCATCAGCGGCGGCGGCACCGTCTTGATGTCGACGCCCTGCGGCGCCGGCAGGCCCAGTGCGGACAGCCAGTAGTACAGAAGCTCGGCATGCATCGAGAACGGGAACGGCACGCCGATCCGTAGCGGTGCGGGCGCGGCCGCGATCAGCGCCCTGCCCGCCGCCGTGGCATCGTGGAACCCGAAATCGTGGCCCGCGCCGCGCAGCCGCGCCGCAAGCTCGCGGCTGACACCGATGGTGTTGCCGTTGACCGACAGGACCGACACCGCCGAAATCGCGGAACCGGTTCCGCCAAGTCCCAGCGCCGCCGCCACCGGAACCGGGGCGAGCATATGCGCCGCCTGCACCCGTCCGAAGACCAGCATGTCGCGCAGCGAGGACCATGACGGCGCGGCGACGAGGTCGAGGGTGATGCCCTCTTCGCCGGCAAAACCCATCTCCTGCGCCGCGATCAGCGGCACCGCATCGATAAGCGGGATGAACCCGACCGATAACCGCGTCGGTGTCACGACAGAAGCCCCGCCGCCGTCACCAGCGCCTGCGCCACGTCGGCAACCCTGCGCCCCTGATCCATCGCGGTCTTGCGCAGGAGCGCGTAGGCCTCTTCCTCGTTCAGGCCCTTGGCCTTCATCAGCATGCCCTTGGCGCGGTCGATCACCTTGCGTTCTTCCAGCGCGCGCTTGGTCTCGGCCAGTTCGGTGCGCATGCGCTGGAACATCCGGAACCGGGCGATGGCGGCGTCGAGCACGGGCTTCACCCGGTCTGGTTTCAGCCCGTCGACCACGTAGGCGGACACGCCGGCCTCGATGGCCGCGTCGGTCAGCCCGTCGGCGGAGCGGTCCACGAACATGGCCACCGGGCGTTCCAGCGGACCGGAGGCAAGCGTCAGCTCCTCCAGCATGTCGCGGGACGGGTTCTCGATGTCGATCAGGACGACATCGGGGTTGTGGCTTTTGATATGGCGCGCAAGACCGGTGACCTCGGAAATCACGTGGATGTCGAAATCGCCTGCCCCCCGCAGGCTGTCGACGATCAGCATTGCGCGGTCGCGATCCGGCTCGACGACAATGATCGACAGCAACTCGTCCATCCCACGACTATGTGTCAGTGCTGCACCTGCAGCAACTGAATTCCGCGATGCAGCTACGGACGCCGGCGGCGGTCCGGTAACCGCTCGTACAAAGGCCAGGTTAATTGGTCGCCGATCATTCGGGGAGCGGAATTCGCATCACAATTGGTGAGCCGAAGTCGTGTGCTCAATGCACCCGAACTGCCATCACCCGCACTTCGAATAGCCGCAGTTCATACAGGTCATGCAGCCTTCGACCATCCGCATGTCGTAGGAGCCGCAGGAGGAGCAGGATTTGCCGCGGCCGCCGTTCAGGTTCACCACGTCCGCCTGCGGGTCGGATTTCAGGCCCAGACCCTCGCCCTCGAGGAAGCCGATGGCGATCAGGTGACGCTCGATGACGCCGCCGATGGCGGCGAGGATCGAGGGGATGTACTTGCCCTGCACCCATGCGCCGCCGCGCGGGTCGAAGACGGCCTTCAGTTCCTCGACAACGAAGGACACGTCACCGCCGCGCCGGAACACGGCCGAGATCATGCGGGTCAGCGCGACCGTCCAGGCGAAATGCTCCATGTTCTTCGAGTTGATGAAGATCTCGAAGGGGCGGCGGTGGCCGTTCAGGATGATGTCGTTGATCGTGACGTAGATCGCGTGCTCGCTGTCCGGCCATTTCAGCTTGTAGGTCTGGCCCTCGAGCTGTTGCGGCCGGTCGAGCGGTTCGGAGATGTAGACGACATCGCCATGGGGCGTCTGCGGTTCGGCACCGGTCAGCGAGATGACCTCGGGCGCGTCGTCCTTGGTCTCGGACACGGTCAGCACGGACCCCGTCACCTCGTTCGGGCGATAGGTGGTGCAGCCTTTGCAGCCGGTTTCGTAGGCCTCCATATAGACGTGCTTGAACGCCTCGAAGGAGATGTCCTCGGGGCAGTTGATCGTCTTGGAGATCGAGCTGTCGACCCATTTCTGCGCGGCGGCCTGCATGCGGACGTGATCCAGCGGCGCCAGCGTCTGGGCGTTGACGAAATGGTCCGGCAGGTCGGCGTCGCCGAACCTGTCGCGCCACATCTGGACGGCGTAGTCGACGACTTCTTCCTCGGTCTTTGTGCCATCCTTTTGCAGCACCTTGCGGGTGTAGGCATAGGCGAAGACGGGCTCGATCCCGGAGGAGACATTGCCCGCGTAGAGACTGATCGTGCCGGTGGGCGCGATGGAGGTAAGCAGCGCGTTGCGGATGCCATTCTCGCGGATCGCGGCGCGGACGTCCTCGTCCATGTGTTTCAGCGACTCGCTGGCGAGGTATTTGTCGGCGTCGTAGAGCGGGAAGGCGCCCTTCTCTGCGGCGAGGTGCGCGGAGGCGAGATAGGCGGCGCGCGCGATGCGGTGCAGCCAGTCCTCGGTCTGCTGCGCGGCTTCTTCGGAGCCGTAGCGGAGGCCCATCATCAGCAGTGCGTCGGCGAGGCCGGTAACGCCAAGCCCGATGCGGCGCTTGGCCTGCGCCTCGTCGCGCTGCTGCGGCAGCGGGAAGCGCGAGGCGTCGACCACGTTATCCATCATCCGGATCGCGGTGGCGACGAGGTCGTCCAGTTCATCCGCGTTGATGTCCGCGCCGTCCTCGAAGGGCCGGTCGATCAGCCGGGCAAGGTTGATCGAGCCCAGCAGGCATGCGCCGTAGGGTGGCAGGGGCTGTTCGCCGCAGGGATTGGTCGCGGCGATGGTCTCGACATAGTTCAGGTTGTTGAGCTGGTTGATGCGGTCGATGAAGATCACGCCCGGTTCGGCATAGTCGTAGGTGGCGCGCATGATCCGGTTCCACAGATCGCGCGCCTCGACGGTGTGATAGACCTTGTCGCCGAACTTGAGGTCCCACGAGCCGTCGGCTTTCACCGCCTCCATGAACGCATCGGTCACCAGCACCGAGACGTTGAAGTTGCGCAGGCGCGCGGCGTCGGACTTGGCCGAGATGAACTGTTCGATGTCGGGGTGGTCGCAGCGCATGGTCGCCATCATCGCGCCGCGGCGCGATCCGGCGGACATGATGGTGCGGCACATCGCGTCCCAGACGTCCATGAAGGAGAGCGGGCCGGAAGCGTCGGCGGCGACACCTTTCACATCGGCGCCCTTGGGCCGGATGGTCGAGAAGTCATAGCCGATGCCGCCACCCTGCTGCATGGTCAGCGCGGCCTCTTTCAGGGCGTCGAAGATGCCGCCCATCGTGTCCGGGATCGTGCCCATGACGAAGCAGTTGAACAGGGTGACGGAGCGGTCGGTGCCGGCACCGGCGGTGATGCGGCCCGCGGGGAGGAAGCGGAAATCTTCCAGCGCGGCATAGAACCTGTCCTCCCACGCGGCCGGGTCCTGCTCCACCGCTGCCGTGGCACGGGCGATCCGGCGCCAGCTATCCTCGACCGTCTGGTCGATGGCGGTGCCGTCTGCCTGTTTCAGGCGGTATTTCATGTCCCAGATCTGCTCGGCGATCGGGGCGGCGAAGCGGGTCATTCGGTGATTCCTCGACTCGGTCGGCGGGAGGCTCCAACATAGACCATCAACAGCTGGTTTTCCACAAGCAGTTGCAGCTGCCCATCAGGGCGCTACGATATCTGGGGCCACTGGGGACGAATCTGTGGATAAATTCACGCACCTGATCAAGCTGTCGGTCGGGACGGAGTCTGTCGACGATCTGGCGCAGTGGCAGGCCCTGCCGCGGGCGCAGACGGCGGACGGGCTGCCGCGGCATGTCACGCGGATGTGGCCGAAGCGCGAGGCGGAGATCCTGAACGGCGGCAGTATCTACTGGGTGATCAAGGGCGTCGTGCAGTGCCGCCAGCGGGTGCTGCGGCTGGACGAGGTGGTGCGGCAGGACGGTATCCGGCGCTGCGCCATCGTTCTGGATCCGGAGCTGCACCGCACCGCCGCCGCGCCGAAACGGCCGTTTCAGGGCTGGCGCTATCTGTCCCCGAACGAGGCGCCGCCGGACCTGCGCGGCGGGAAGACCGGCGAGGACAGCCTGCCGCCGGAACTGAGCGCGGCGCTGGCGGAAATCGGGGTGCGCTGAGCGCTTCGGCCCCAGGAGAGCGCGCTATCCCAACCGCAGCCGGTCGGACAATGCCCGGTACGCCGCCATCTCGGCCTCGTCCCGCACCGCTTTGCGGGACCGGAACAGCGTTGCCTGGCTCTGATGGATCACGCCATCCGAGAGCATCTTCAGGTGGTTCGCCCGCAGGGTTTCCCCGGTAGAGGTGATATCGGCGATCGCCTCGGCTGTCAGATTCTTCACCGTGCCCTCGGTCGCGCCCTGGCTGTCCACCAGCAGGTAATCCGCGACGCCATGCTCGCGCAGGAAGTCCCGCACCAGCCGGTGATACTTGGTCGCGATGCGCATCCGGTGGCCGTGCCGCCTGCGGAAGGCGGCGGCCACCGCGTCGAGGTCGTCGAGGCTGTCGACATCCACCCAGGCCTTCGGCACCGCCAGCACGAGGTCGGCATGGCCGAACCCCAGCGGCGTCAGCTCTTCGACGCTCTGGTCCCAGTGGGCCAGTTTCTCGCGCACGAGATCGGTGCCGGTGACGCCGAGGTGGATGCGCCCGGTCTCCAGCTCTCGCGGGATCTCTCCTGCCGAGAGCAGTACCAGTTCGAGGCCCTTCACCCCGTCGACCCGCGCGGAATACTCGCGGTCCGAGCCGGTCTTTGTCAGCGTCACGCCATGCGCGCCGAACCAGTCGAAAGTCTTTTCCATCAGGCGGCCCTTGGACGGCAGCCCCAGCTTCAGCGCCATCAGACCGCCCCCCTGAGCTGCAGTACCAGCGACGGGCGGATCACGCCGCCGACCGCGGGGATTGCCTTGCCGCCGCCGAGCGCACGGGTCAGCGCGTCGTATCGGCCGCCGGTGGCAACAGGGGGCAGGTCGGGCCGGCCGGCCGCGTAGAAGCCGAAGACGAAGCCGTCGTAATATTCCATCGAGGTCCGGCCATAGCCGCCCTCGAAATCCAGCGCGGCGACGTCGATCCCACGTTTCGCCAGCGCGTTCAGCCGCTTTTCCAGCCGGGTGACGGCGGGGCTGATCGCGGGCAGGTCCACCGCGATGTCGCGCAGGTGTTCCAGCGCCATCGGAGCCGTCTCTCGCAGGGTGACGATCTGGTCGAGCAGGTCGGTCTCTGCGGCTGAAAGGGGTGGTTCCTTTGCGTCCGCCGCCAGCAGCGCGACACGCTCCGCGATTTCCTCGGCGCTGCGCAGGCCGATCAGCGGGCCGGCAGCAGCCACCACATCCTCGCCCAGCGCCTGCCGGGCCAGCAGGGCGGCGCGCGCCTGCGGCACCTGACTGCGGCCCGAATAGCGGTCGAGCAGCGAGCGGAACCGGCGGGGCCGCCAGATGTGGCGCAGGAGCGCGGCCTTGCGGCTGTCGGGTGCCGAAAGCCCTTTCACCGCGGCGACGAGCACGCCGATATCGCCGGTTGCGGCGCGGAGGTGCAGGCCCGACAGCGTGTCGGAGAACAGCGCGAAAACCTCGGCATCGGCCCAGATCGGGTTGGCGCCGTCGAACAGCTCGTAGCCCACCTGGTCATGTTCCGGCGGACGGTCGCTGTCGAGTTCCTGGGTGCGGAAGACCTTGCCGGCATAGGCATAGCGCGCCGGGTCCGCGCCGCCCGCCATGTGCATCTGCACCACCGGGACGGTGAAGTCCGGGCGCAGCATCAACTCGCCCGCGAGCGGGTCGCGGGTTGTGTAGGCGCGCGCGCGGATATCCTCGCCGTAGAGGTCCAGCAGGGTTTCGGCCGGCTGCAGAACCGGCAGGTCGACAAGCTGCGCCCCGGCGGCCTGGAACGCCGCCGTCAGGCGCGCGATCTCGGCGTCGAGCGCCTGATTGCCGCTCATTGCCCCAGCTTCTTGGCGACGTAGGAGACCAGATCGCCGCGCTGGATTTCCTCCTGCGCGGGCTGTTCCTTCCATTCCTCGTTGGACTGGATGTTCTCGGCCAGCGCCTTGCCCAGCACAAGGTCCTTCACCGTGACGACGCCGCGGTCCTTTTCGTCGCCGCCTTCGATGATCGCAAGCGGGCTGTCGCGCCGGTCCGCGTATTTCAGCTGGTTGCCGAAATTCTTCGGGTTGCCGAGATAGACCTCTGCCCGGATGCCAGCATTGCGCAGTTCCGCCGCCATGGTCTGGTAGTCGGCCATGCGGTCGCGGTCCATTACTGTGACAAGAACCGGCCCCCGCGCCGTGCCACCGATCCGGCCCTTGGCGCGCAGCGCGGCGAGCAGGCGGTCGACACCGATGGAGATGCCGGTGGCCGGAACCTCCTGCCCGGTGAAGCGCTTGACGAGGTCGTCATAGCGCCCGCCACCGGCGACTGAGCCGAACTGGCGCGGACGGCCTTTTTCGTCGGTGATCTCGAAGGTCAGCTCCGCCTCGAAGACGGGGCCGGTATAGTAGCCGAGGCCGCGGACGACGGAGGGGTCGATGGTGATGCGGTCCTCGCCGTAGCCTTGGGCGTCGAGAAGCGCGGCGATCTCGACCAGTTCGGCAATGCCCTCTGCGCCCATGTTGCTGTCTCCCACCGCCTCGCGCAGATTGGCGAGCGTTTCCTCGACCGTCCCTGCACGCGAGGTCAGGAACTTCAGCACCGGCTCCGCCTGCGCATCGGACAGGCCGACACCGTCGATATAGGCGCCCGAAGCGTCAAGCCGCCCCTTGCCCAGCAGTTCGCGCACCCCGGCCTCGCCGACCTTGTCGAACTTGTCGATGGTGCGAAGGACGGCATCGCGGGTTCCGGCTTCGTCGATCTTCATCGACTCCAGCACCCCGTTCAGGACCTTCCGGTTGTTCACCCGCACAATGTAGTCCCCGCGCGGAATGCCGACGGTTTCCAGCGTGTCGGCCAGCATCGCGCAGATTTCGGCATCGGCGGCCATAGAGGCGGTGCCCACCGTATCGGCATCGCACTGATAGAACTGCCGGAACCGGCCCGGCCCCGGCTTTTCGTTGCGCCAGACCGGCCCCATCGCGTAGCGGCGGTAAGGCGTGGGCAGATCGTTCCGGTGCTGCGCGTAGACCCGAGCCAGCGGTGCAGTCAGATCGTAGCGCAGCGCCAGCCAGGTCTGGTCGTCGTCCTCCTGCCAGGCAAAGACGCCCTCGTTCGGGCGGTCGACATCGGGAAGGAATTTGCCCAGCGCCTCGACCGTCTCGACGGCGGAGGATTCCAGCGCGTCGTAGCCGTAGCGCTGATACACCTCGGCGATCTTCGACAGCATCTCCTGCCGCTCGGCCACTTCATGGCCGAAATAGTCGCGAAATCCTTTGGGCGTCTCTGCCTTGGGGCGCGGCTGTTTCTTCTGCTTGGCCATGGGTCGGGTTCCGTTGGGTGTGCGTTTCGCGGCGCGGTCTATCCGAAGGCCGGGATGGGGGCAAGAATGCCCGGCTCGACGGCGGTGCCGCCGGGTTGTAGGGAAGCGCCATGGACGAGGATCGAGTCGCCGCCCTGGAAGAAAAGCTCGCGCATCTGCAGCGGGTCGCGGACGACCTGTCCGACGAGGTCGCGTCGCAGGCGCGCGAGATCACCCTGCTGAAACGCCGCCTCGGCATGCTGATGGAAAAAGAGGCCGAGCGCGAGGCTGAAGCGTCCAACACCATCCCGCTGGCCGATCAGAAACCGCCGCACTGGTAAGACTAACGGCCCGCCTGCTTCTTCTGGCTATAAGTATCCCGGGGGTCGTCCGTTGTGCGCCATCGGTGCAAGCACGATGGACGACGGGCAGAGCCCCCGGCGCTCTCCAAAAAAACCGAAACGCCCTAGGCGTCCTCCACCGTCACCACCCCGCCCAGCGACTTCAGCGCGCCCTTGATCTGCGGGTTGATGTGGAACTCCTTGCCGAGGTCGATCTCCACCTCGCCCGGCAGGTCCGGCGCCATCAGGCAGAACTGCACCGGCCCGCGTGCCCGGCTTTTCGCCTCTGCGGTGGCGCGTTCCAGCAGGGCCGCCACCGACTGCACCGCGTCCAGCTGGTCGACGAACACCTTCAGGCCCATGCCCGCCGCATCCACCGCCACCGCGTCGATCGGCTGGATCCCCCGCGCCAACAGCTTCAGCTGATCCGATTCCATCGTCGCCTCGACCGTCAGCACCACGTTCTGGCCGGTCTCGAGGTAATCGCGCGATGCCTCCAGCACGTCGGAGAAGATCGTCACCTCGTACAGCCCCGACGGATCGGAGAGCTGCGCGAAGGCGAAGCGGTTGCCCTTCGCCGATTTCCGCTCCTGCCGGCCCGACACGGCGCCGGCCATCTTCGCCACCAGCGCGCCGCGTTCGGCCAGCTGCGTGACCTCGGCCAGCGTCTTCACGTCCTGCCGCTTCAGAGGCCCCATGTAATCGTCCAGCGGATGCCCGGACAGGTAGAAGCCGATCGCGGTATGCTCCTCGCGCAGCCGCTCGTTCGGAAGCCAGTCCTCGACCGGCGACAGGCGCGGTTCGGGCAGGTCCTCGCCCGCATCGCCGAAGAGCGACACCTGGTTCGAGTTCTTCTGCTCGTGGATCGCTGCGGAATAAGCGACCAGCGCGTCGAGCGACTCGAAGACGCGGCGGCGGTTCGGGTCGAGCTGATCGAAGGCCCCGGCGCGCGCCAGCATTTCCATCGGTCGCTTGCCGATCCGCTTCAGGTCGACCCGGCGGGCGACGTCGTAGAGGTTGACGAAGGCTTTCTCACCGCGCGCCTCGACGATCAGGTTCATCGCCTCGACGCCCACGTTCTTCAGCGCGCCGAGCGCGTAGACGACCTTGCCGTCCTTCACGCTGAACGTCGCCAGCGACCGGTTCACGCAGGGCGGCACGATTCCGATCTTCAGGTTGCGGCGGATCTCCTCGGCATAGACGGCCAGCTTGTCGGTCAGGTGGATGTCGCAGTTCATGACGCCCGACATGAACTCCACCGGATGGTTCGCCTTCAGCCAGGCGGTCTGGTAGCTGACCACGGCATAGGCGGCGGCGTGGGACTTGTTGAAGCCGTAGTTCGCGAACTTGTCGAGCAGGTTCCAGACTTCGAGCGCCTTCTTGTCGTCGACGCCGTTCTCCTTGGCGCCGGCGATGAATTTCGGCCGCTCGGCGTCCATCGCCTCCTGGATCTTCTTGCCCATCGCGCGGCGCAGCAGGTCGGCGCCGCCCAGCGTGTAGCCCGCCATCTCCTGCGCGATCTGCATCACCTGTTCCTGGTAGACGATGATGCCCTGGGTCTCGTCCAGGATATGGTCGATCGAGGGGTGCAGCCGGTCGCGTTCGGACAGCCCGTTCTTGACCTCGCAGTATTTCGGAATGTTCTCCATCGGGCCGGGACGATAGAGCGCGACCAGCGCCACGATATCCTCGATGCAGGTGGGCTTCATGCGGCGGAGCGCATCCATCATGCCCGAGCTTTCCACCTGGAACACCGCCACAGTCTTGGCACTGGCGTAAAGGTCGTAGGTCTTCTGGTCGTCCAGAGGGATCGCGTTGATCTGGTTCTCGGCGCCCGCAGCCGGTTCGTATAGCTGCGAGCCGTCCGGCGCGATGTGCAGATCGCGGCCCTGGCCGTGGATCTGCTGCATCGCGTTCTGGATCACGGTCAGCGTCTTCAGCCCGAGGAAGTCGAACTTCACCAGACCCGCCGGTTCCACCCATTTCATGTTGAACTGGGTCGCGGGCATGTCCGAGCGCGGATCCTGATAGAGCGGCACCAGTTCATCCAGCGGACGGTCGCCGATCACCACGCCCGCCGCGTGGGTCGAGGCGTTCCGGAGCAGCCCCTCGATCTTCTGCGCGTAGTCGAACAGCCTCCGCGCCGGGTTCACCTTGCCGTCGCGCCGGTCCTGTTCCGTCTCGCGGATCTCGTCCTGCAGGCGCGGCTCGTCGGCCAGCGCCTTGTCGATGGAGACCGGTTTCACGCCCTCGACGGGGATCATCTTGGACAGCCTGTCGACCTGGCCGTAGGGCATCTGCAGCACCCGGCCGACGTCGCGCACCGCGGCCTTGGACAGGAGCGCGCCGAAGGTGATGATCTGCGCCACCTTCTCGCGCCCGTACTTGCGCTGGACGTATTCGATCACCTCCTCGCGCCGGTCCATGCAGAAGTCGATGTCGAAGTCCGGCATCGACACGCGTTCCGGGTTCAGGAACCGCTCGAACAGCAGCGAATAGCGCAGGGGATCGAGGTCGGTGATGGTCAGCGCGTAGGCCACGAGAGAGCCCGCGCCCGAGCCCCGGCCCGGTCCCACCGGGATATCGTGCTCCTTCCCCCATTTGATGAAGTCGGCCACGATTAGGAAGTAGCCGGGAAAACCCATGCCCTCGATGATACCAAGCTCGAAATCGAGCCGGGCCTGGTATTCCTCCGGCGTCGCCGCATGCGGGATCACCGCGAGGCGTTCCTTCAGACCCTCGTTCGCCTGCCGGCGCAGTTCCTCCACCTCGTCATCGGCGAAACGCGGCAGGATCGGGTCGCGCTTTTCCGCCTTGAAGGCGCAGCGCCGCGCGATCTCCACGGTGTTTTCCAGCGCCTCCGGCAGGTCGGCGAACAGCGCCGCCATCTCCTGCGGCGTCTTGAAGTAATGCTGCGCCGTCAGCCGCCTGCGCGGCTCCTGCTGGTCGACATAGGCGCCGTCGGCAATGCAGATCAGCGCGTCATGCGCCTCATACATGGCCGATTTCGGGAAATAGACGTCGTTGGTCGCGACCAGCGGCAGGCCTTTGGCATAGGCCAGTTCCACATGTCCGCGCTCGACGGTGCGGGCCTGCGCGCCGATCTCTCCGTTCGGTCCCGGATGCCGCTGCAGTTCGACATAGAGCCGTCCGGGAAACGCCCGCGCCAGCCGGTCCGCCAGCATCTCCAGTTTCGGCTGCTGCCCGTCGCGGATCAGGCGGCCCAGCGGACCGTCCGGCCCGCCGGTCAGGCAGATGACGCCCTCGGCATGACTGCACAGTTCCTCCACCGTGATCACCGGCAGCGCGCCGCCCGCATCGAGATAGGCGCAGGAATTGAGCTTCATGAGGTTCATGTAGCCCGCCTCGTTCTGCGCCAGCAGGACCACCGGCGCCGGTGGCCGCGGCTTGTCGCCGGGCTGGGCGGGATCGTAATCCACGTCCATCTGGCAGCCGATGATCGGCTGGATCCCCGCCCCACTGGCCATCACCGAGAATTCCAGCGCGCAGAACATGTTGTTGGTGTCGGTCACGGCGACAGCGGGCATTCCGGCGGCGGCGCACATGCCGGGCAGTTTCTTCACCGGAACCGCGCCTTCCAGCAGGGAATACTCAGTGTGAAGGCGCAGGTGAACGAAGGAGGGGGTGGTCATGGCGCCAGCCTAGCCGCCTGCCCCGCGGAACGGAATCCGGAAAATCGCCTGATGCTTCTTCTGGTCGAAAATATCCCGGGGGAGTCGCGCAGCGACGGGGGCAGAGCCCCCAATTCGCACGAAGTGCCAGAAAGAATGCGCCGCAGGCGCTCCGCTGAACAAGGTGTCAGCTAGTGCACAGTGTCGTAGCCGGTGATCCGCCCTTGGAAATACGGCCGGTAACTGCCTTTGCGGACATAGCCGACCTCGCCCTCGGACGGCACGCGGCGTGTGCCGATCATGCGGTAGTTGCGGAAGTAGCCGCGCCATTCGCGCAGTTCCAGTTTGCCCTCGGCATTCAGCGCGGGCCGGTTCTCGGCCCGGAACTCGACGATGTCGCCGCCCTTGAAGCGGAATTGCAGGGTGGCTGGCCTGCCGGAGACGGCCAGCGAGACCTCGGCCCATCCGGTATCGGTCATCCGCCAGCGAAGCTGCGCATTGCCGAGAATCGCGTCGGGCGTCCAGGGCAGTTCGGCGAGGTATCGAAGCGCCTCGCCACGGTCGAAATCCGGGCCGGTCGCGTCGACGGGCACGAACAGGCCGAAAAGCTGGATCCGCAGGCGACCCTTGCCGCCGACGAAGCTGTCGACCACCCGCAGCTTGGGCAGCGGCCCCATGTCGCGCCAGGCTTCCCAGACGAAACCGGGCGTGCCGGTCACGATGGTCTGCCGGGCCTCGAGCAGCCGCCAGGGATCGTCCGCCGATTGCTGCAGCTCGGCGACCTGGGTCAGTTCCACGCGGGATGCGATGTCGGACGGCGTGGCATCGCTGCGCAGGGCGAAATCGCGGACCTCCTGCGGCAGGCGCGCACTGACATCCTGCGGCGTAGCACCCTCTAGGCGCGCTTCCAGCCCGCGCACCAGCGCAGCGAAGCCGGCGGTCCGTATCACCATGAGAACGAGCGGAACGCCGGCCAGGCAGGCGATCACGATCAGGGCAGGTCCCAAGTTCCCGGTGCTCTCCGCATCTGCATACTCCGCCCATTTGCTATGCACCTATCGGTAGAGGCGCATGCCGCTTCTGCACCTTATCACGCAGACCGGGTTCAGGTTCCAGTCACTTTCCGCAGGCTCCCAACCCTGCGCAATTCCGCGCCACTTGCATCATTTTTTGCCAGTTTCCGCGTTGATGCGCCGGATTTCACTGACCGAAATGCTTGCCAATTGAGCAGACACCGGCTTTGCTTGGCTCTCGACAGGGGGCGCCCGGCTTTCCGCCGCATCGGGCCGGGCGCAAGCGGACAACCGCATGAACAGACAGCGGCACCGGAATTTGAATGGGCCAAATCGCGTTTCTGCTAAACGGCGACCCGATCGTTCTGAGCGATATTTCCCCCACCACGACCCTGCTGGACTGGCTGCGCGAGAGTCGCGGGCTGACCGGCACCAAGGAAGGCTGCAACGAGGGCGACTGCGGCACCTGCACGGTGATGGTGACCGACGCGAAGGGCGCGAGATCGGTGAACGCCTGCATCCTCTTCCTGCCGCAGCTTCACGGCAAGGCGGTGCGCACGGTCGAGGGTGTGTCGGGACCTGAGGGACAGCTGCACCCGGTGCAGCAGGCGATGGTGGACCACCACGGATCGCAATGCGGCTTCTGCACGCCGGGATTCGTCGTGTCGATGGCCTGCGGGCACCTGAACGGGCGCACCGATTTTGACGACGTGCTGGCGGGGAACCTGTGCCGCTGCACCGGCTACGCGCCGATCGTGCGCGCGGCGGAGGCGGCCGCGGCGGAGCCGGTGCCGGGCTGGATGACCGAGGATCTGTCGAAGCTCGACGGTCTCGGTGGTGAGAAGAACGATTTTGCCCTGCCGAAATCGTCGGACGAGCTGGCGGCGTGGTACGCGGAGCATCCCGACGCGGTGCTTGTCGGCGGTGCGACCGATGTGGGGCTCTGGGTGACCAAGGCGCTGCGGGACCTGCCGGAGGTCGCGTTCCTTGGCGGGGTCGAGGACCTGAAATACATCCGTACCGGCGACGACCGCGTGACCATTGGTGCGGTCACGCCGGTCACCGATGTCGGCACGGCGATGGCCGGGCTGCACCCGAGCTTCGCCGAGATGATCCGCCGCTATGGCTCGGTCCAGGTGCGCAACGCGGCGACCATCGGCGGCAATATCGCGAACGGTTCGCCCATCGGTGACAGCCCCCCGGCGCTGATCGCGCTGGGCGCGACGTTGCATCTGCGGAAGGGCGACGCGCGGCGAGAGCTGCCTTTGGAAGAGTTCTTTATCGACTACGGCAAGCAGGACCGCGCGAAAGGCGAATTCGTGGAAGCTGTCAGCTTCCCGCGCCAGCCCGACCGCCTGCGCTGTTACAAGCTGTCGAAACGGTTCGACCAGGATATTTCGGCCGTCTGCGGCTGTTTCAACATCATCGTCGAGGACGGCAAGGTCGCCGATGCGCGGATCGCCTTTGGCGGCATGGCCGGCGTGCCGAAGCGCGCGGGCCATGTCGAGGCGGCGATCACCGGCAAGCCCTGGCTGCAGGACACGGTCGAGGCCGCCGCCGAGGCCTGGGCGCAGGATTTCTCGCCGCTGTCGGACATGCGTGCCTCTGCCGAGTACCGGCTGAAGGCCGCGCGCAACATGCTGATGCGCTATTTCCTTGAGGATACCGGCGCGTTGCCCCGGGTGCTGGAGGTGCAGCCATGAGCGTCGCCACCGCCCTGCCGCACGATGCCGCCGCGCTGCACGTCACCGGCCGCGCCCGGTATATCGACGATATCCCGGTTCCCGCCGGGACGCTCTCGCTGGCTTTCGGTCTCAGCACCATCGCGCGCGGGAATATCGTGTCGATGGACCTGTCGGCGGTGCGCGCCGCGCCGGGTGTCGTCGCGGTCCTGACCGCCGGGGATCTGCCGGCCTCCAACGACGTTTCACCCTCGGCCCATGATGAGCCGATGCTGGCGGAGGGCGAGGTTTTTTACCTCGGCCAGCCGCTGTTCCTCGTCATCGCCGAAACCCACCTTGCCGCGCGCAAGGCGGCGCGGCTGGGGAAGGTGGAGTACGAGGAACTGCCTGCTCTGTTGACCATCGACGATGCGCTGGCCGCCAACAGCCGGTTCGAGAACGGCCCGGTGATCTGGTCCAAGGGCGACGTGGCCGCGGCGCTGGCCGCCGCGCCGCACGTGATCGAGGGCGCTATCGAGATGGGCGGGCAGGAGCATTTCTACCTCGAAGGCCAGGCCGCGCTGGCCCTGCCGCAGGAAGGCGGCGACATGGTGGTGCATTCCTCCACCCAGCATCCGACCGAAATCCAGCACAAGGTGGCCGAGGCGCTGGGCGTGCCGATGCATTCGGTGCGGGTCGAGACCCGGCGGATGGGCGGCGGTTTCGGCGGCAAGGAAAGCCAGGGCAATGCACTGGCCTGTTCCTGCGCCGTCGCGGCGCGGCTGACCGGGCGGCCCTGCAAGATGCGCTATGATCGCGACGACGACATGACGATCACCGGCAAGCGGCATGACTTCCGGATCACCTACAGGGTCGGGTTCGACGATGATGGCCGTCTGTCGGGCGTTGATTTCGTGCAGTACTGCCGCTGCGGCTGGTCGATGGACCTGTCGCTGCCGGTGGCCGACCGCGCGATGCTGCATGCCGACAACGCATATTTCCTGCCGGCGGCCCGGATCGAGTCGCATCGGCTGAAGACCCATACCCAGTCCGCCACCGCCTATCGCGGGTTCGGCGGGCCGCAGGGCGTGGTGGGGATCGAGCGGGTGGTCGATCACGTCGCCCACGCGCTGGGCAAGGATTCTCTGGAGGTGCGGAGGATCAATTTCTATCGCGGGATGGAAGACGCTGGGGGGCCAGCCCCCCAGACCCCCCGGGATATTTCCGACCAGAAGAAGCTGGCGGAGCCTGTCGACGGGTCGCATCGCGATCTGGCCTCGCGCGGCTCGGTTGGCGCGGTGGACGAGGCGCCGGGTGGCGCGGTAGCCGAGGATGCGCCCGGCGTTCAGACGACGCCCTATCACATGGCGGTCGAGGATTTCGTGCTGCACGAGATGCTGGAAGAGTTGCTGGATAGCTCGGGCTACGCGGCGCGGCGGGCCGAGGTGGCGGCTTGGAATGCCGCCAACCCGGTGCTGAAGAAGGGCATCGCGCTGACCCCGGTGAAGTTCGGCATTTCCTTTACGCTGACCCACCTGAACCAGGCCGGCGCGCTGGTGCATGTCTACCAGGACGGTTCGATCCACATGAACCACGGCGGCACCGAGATGGGACAGGGGCTATTCCAGAAGGTGGCGCAGGTGGCGGCGGCGCGGTTCGGCGTGCCGCTGGAGATGGTGAAGATCACCGCGACAGATACCGGCAAGGTGCCGAATACCTCGGCGACGGCCGCGTCGAGCGGATCGGACCTGAACGGCATGGCAGTGAAGGCGGCCTGCGACGAGATCCGCGGTCGGATGGCGGAGTTCCTGGCGGCGGAGCATCAGTCCGAGCCGGAGGCTGTGAGTTTCGCCGATGGCCGCGTCGCTGTGGCTGGCGCAGAGTACTCGTTCGGGGAAGCGGCGGCGAAATGCTATGCCGGGCGCGTCAGCCTGTCGGCCACGGGGTTCTACAAGACGCCGAAGCTGAACTGGGACCGGGTGAAGGGCACCGGGCGGCCGTTCTTCTATTTCGCCCATGGCGCGGCGGTGACGGAGGTGGTCATCGATACCCTGACCGGGGAGAACCGAATCCTGCGCTGCGATATCCTGCATGACGTGGGCACGTCGCTGAACCCGGCGCTGGATATCGGCCAGATCGAGGGCGGTTACGTGCAGGGCGCGGGCTGGCTTACGATGGAGGAGCTGGTCTGGGACGCGAAGGGGCGGCTGACGACCCACGCGCCGTCGACCTACAAGATCCCCGCCTGTTCCGACCGGCCCGCGGTGTTCAACGTCGATCTGTGGAGCGCCGGGCGGAACCGGGAGGACACGATCTATCGGTCGAAGGCGGTGGGCGAGCCGCCATTCATGCTGGGTGTCGCGGCGTTCATGGCGCTGTCGGACGCTGTGGCGGCCTGCGGGGATGTTTACCCGGCACTGGATGCACCCGCGACGCCGGAACGCATCCTGGCGGCGGTCGAGCGGGTGCGGTCGGCGTGAGCTTCGATATCGCCTCTCTCAAGTCAGCCGTGGCGGCGCACGGGGCGGTGGCGCGTGTCGTGGTGGCGGGCGTCGAGGGCTCGGCCCCGCGTGAGCCGGGTACGGCGATGCTGGTCTGGGATGGCGGGCAGTCGGGCACGATCGGCGGCGGCGCGCTGGAGTACGAGGCTGCGGCGGAGGCACGGGCGGCGCTGTTGGAGGGCCGTGACCGGGTGATGCGCAAGCCGCTCGGCCCGGCGCTGGCGCAATGCTGCGGCGGGGCGGTGGTGCTGGTCTGCGAATGCTACGATGCCGCGCGGGTCGGGGCGCTGGACGGGCCGGTGGTGCTGCGCAGGGTTGAGGGTGCGTCGGAGATGGCGCTGGCGCTGAAGCGCGCGGCGGCACAGGCGCGGAACGCGGGGGCGCCGGTGGAAACGCTGTTCCAGGCGGGCTGGCTGCTGGAGCCGGTCGCGAAGGCGACGCGCCCGCTCTGGGTCTTCGGGGCGGGACATGTGGGGCGCGCCATCGTCTCGGTCACGGCGCCACTTCCGGACTTCGCGATTACCTGGGTGGATACCGGCGCCGACCGGTTCCCCGAAACGCTTCCCGACGGCATCACGCAGCTTGTCGCGGCGAACCCGGCGGACGTGGTGCGTTATGCGCCAGTGGAGGCGGAGCATCTGGTTCTGACGTATTCCCACACGCTGGACCTTGAGCTGTGCCACCGGCTGCTTGGGCACGGTTTCCGGCAGGCGGGGCTGATCGGGTCGAAAACGAAGTGGGCGCGGTTCCGGTCGCGGCTGAAGGCGCTGGGCCACAGCGAGGCGCAGATCGCGCGCATCCGTTGTCCGATTGGCGACCCGGCGCTGGGCAAGCATCCGCAGGCCATCGCGCTGGGTGTCGCGGCGGAGATGCTGGCGAAGCCGGGGGAACAGGCGGCGGTGCAGGGACAGGGGGGCTGAGAATGGCGGAGACGCTTCTGAGCATAGAGGGGCTGCGCAAGGCCTATCCGGGCGTGGTGGCGAATGACGACGTGTCCTTCTCCATCGCGCCGGGTGAGGTGCATGCGCTGCTGGGCGAGAACGGCGCCGGAAAGTCTACGCTGGTGAAGATGATCTATGGGCTGGTGCGGCCGGATTCCGGACGGATGCTGATGAAGGGACAGCCCTACGAGCCCGCGACACCGCATGCGGCGCGGGCCGCGGGCGTGGCGATGGTGTTCCAGCATTTCTCGCTTTTCGAGGCGCTGAACGTGGCGGAGAACGTCGCGCTGGGCATGGAGGATCCGCCAAAGCAGCGCGAATTGGCGGCGCGGATCCGGGAGGTCAGCGAGACCTATGGACTGCCGCTCGATCCTGGCCGGCTGGTCGGCGACCTGTCGGCGGGCGAACGCCAGCGGGTGGAGATCATCCGCTGCCTGCTGCAGGACCCGAAGCTTCTGATCATGGACGAGCCGACCTCTGTCCTGACGCCGCAGGAGGTCGACATCCTGTTCGAGACGCTGAGGAAGCTGCAGGCCGAAGGCACCTCTATCCTCTATATCTCGCACAAGCTGGAAGAGATCCGCACGCTGTGCGACGGGGCGACGATCCTGCGGCTGGGCAAGGTCGTGGGGACCTGCGATCCAAAGGAAAGCTCGGCCCGCGAGATGGCAGAGATGATGGTGGGCCAGACATTGCACACGCCGTCGCGCGAGGAGAAGCCCCTGGGCGACGTTGTCCTGGACCTGACTGCGCTGTCGCTCCGCTCGGCGAACCCTTTCGGGACCTCGCTGAAGGAGATCGACCTGCAGGTGCATGCCGGCGAAGTGCTGGGCATCGGCGGCGTCGCGGGGAACGGGCAGGACGAATTGCTGGCCGCGCTGTCGGGCGAGGCCCTGTCACCGGCGGAAGCGGTTAAGCTCAACGGGCAGCCGGTGGGCCAGCTTGGCCCCAACGCACGGCGGCGTCTGGGGCTGCTGGCGGCACCGGAGGAACGGCTTGGCCACGCTGCCGCTCCGGACATGTCGCTGACCGAGAACGCACTGCTGACGGGCGCGATCCGAGAGGAGCTGGTGTCAAACGGGTTCCTGAAATGGCCGGCGGCGAAGAGCTTTGCCGAAAAGATCATCGAGCGTTTCGACGTCCGCACGCCGGGGCCGGCCAACGCCGCGCGCTCGCTGTCGGGCGGCAACCTGCAGAAGTTCGTTGTCGGCCGGGAGATCCTGCAGCGGCCGATCTGTCTTGTCGTCAACCAGCCGACCTGGGGCGTCGACGCCAGCGCGGCGGCGGCGATCCGTCAGGCTCTGCTGGACCTTGCGGCTGAAGGCGCGGCCTTGGTCGTGATCTCGCAGGATCTCGACGAGCTGATGGAGATCTCGGACCGGTTCGCCGCGCTGAACGAGGGGCGGCTGTCGCCGACCCGGCCGGCGAAGGGACTGACGGTGGACGAGATCGGCCTGATGATGGGCGGCGCGCATGACATGGAGGTGGCCCATGTCGATGCATGACCGGGCCCGGCTCATTGAGTCGATTCCGGAAGCCGGAGCAACAGCTCGGTCGCCGTTTCGGGTGGATCCGATGGCCGCACCATTAGTGGTCGGTGGGGAGAACAGGGGAAGGGGACGCGGGTGATACGGTTGGAGAAAAGGCCGCAGCCGTCGCGGGCGTGGAGCTATGCGACCCCGGTGCTGGCGGTGGTGATCACCATGATCGCGGGCGGCATCCTGTTCGCTTTCCTCGGCAAGGACCCGTTCCTTGCGATCAAGACAATCTTCTACGATCCGCTGCTCGGCGAGTTCGCCTGGTACTATCGCGGTCAGCTGCTGGTGAAGGCGGGGCCGCTGATCTTGATTGCCATCGGCCTGTCGCTCGGCTTTCGCGCCGGGATCTGGAACATCGGCGCCGAGGGACAGTACATCATGGGCGCGATCTTTGGCGCCGCGGTGGGCCTTGCCTTTTACCCGATGGAGGCGCGCTGGCTGATCTTTCCGCTGATGGTGATTGCCGGGGCGCTGGGTGGGTTCCTTTGGGCGATGATCCCGGCGATCCTGAAGACGCGGTTCAACACCAACGAGATCCTGGTTTCTCTGCTGCTGGTCTATGTCGCGGAACAGTTCCTGGCGTCGATGGCGCTGGGCGCGCTGCGCAACCCGGAAGGGTCCGGCTTTCCTGGAAGTCGCAACTTGCAGCAATACCCGGCGGCGGCGAACACGGAACTGATCGCAGGAACGGGGATGCACTGGGGCGTGGTCGCCGCCTTCATCGCAGTGATTGCCGCCTATGTCCTGCTGAAACGGCACATGCTGGGCTACCAGATCCGGCTGACCGGCGAGAGCCCGCGCGCGGCGCGCTTTGCGGGCGTCCGGCCGAACCTGCTGATCATCTTCTGCATGGGTATTTCCGGAGCACTGGCGGGCCTCGCCGGGCTGTTCGAGGTCGCCGGTCCGGCTGGCCAGATCTCCATCGACTTCAACTCGGGCTACGGCTTCACCGCGATCATCGTCGCCTTCCTCGGGCGGCTGCATCCGGTGGGCATCCTGCTTGCCGGCCTGCTGCTGGCGCTCACCTATATCGGCGGCGAGGCGGCGCAGGCCAACCTCGGCCTGCCCGCCGCGGCGATCCAGGCGTTCCAGGGGATGCTGCTGTTCTTCCTGCTGGCGGTGGACGTGCTGACCAACTATCGCATTCGCCTGCGCCGGACGGAGGCCGCCTGATGGATCTTTCCGCAATCAATCCCGCTGTCCTGCTGGCCTCGCTGATGGTCGCCTCGACGCCGATCCTGCTTGCCGCGATAGGCGAACTGATCGTCGAGAAATCCGGCGTGCTGAACCTCGGCGTCGAGGGGATGATGATCACCGGCGCGATCTGTGGCTTTGCCATCGCGGTGCAGACCGGGTCTCCTGCATTGGGCTTCGTTGGCGCGGCGGCAGGTGGTGCGCTGCTGTCAATGACGTTCGGTGTTCTGACTCAGTTCTTCCTGTCGAACCAGGTGGCGACCGGCCTTGCGCTGACGCTGTTCGGCCTCGGTCTGTCGGCCCTGCTGGGCCAGGGCTATGTCGGGATCAAGCCACCGCCGGTTGGCGATATCAACCTTGGTCCTCTGGCCGACCTTCCCTTCATCGGCCGCGTTCTGTTCCAGCATGATGCGATGGTCTACTTTTCGCTTCTGCTGGTCGCTGCCGTCTGGGCCTTCCTGAAATACACCCGCGCCGGGCTGATCCTTCGCGCGGTCGGCGAGAGCCACGACGCCGCGCATGCGCTGGGCTACAAGGTTGTCTGGGTCCGCCTGATGGCCATCGCATTTGGCGGCGCCTGTGCCGGGCTGGGCGGCGCCTATCTCAGCCTTGTCCGTGTGCCGCAATGGACCGAGGGTATGACGGCCGGCGCAGGATGGATCGCGCTGGCAATCGTGGTCTTCGGCAGCTGGAAACCGTGGCGCGTGCTGATCGGCGCCTATCTTTTCGGCGGGGTTACGGTTCTGCAACTGAACCTGCAGGCTGCCGGGCTGGCGGTGCCGGTCGAATACTTGTCGATGTCACCGTATCTGATAACCATTCTGGTGCTTGTCATCATGTCCTCGGGACGAGGCCGCGCGGCACTGAACGCGCCGGCCTCGCTGGGGCGCAGTTTCCATGCCTCGAGCTAGAGGCGCATTTCCGGCGGGCTGCCAAAGGCCCGCACAAGTCAGGGGAGTAACACCATGAAACGCAGAACAGTCCTTGCCGGCGGTGCCGCCGCCGCGGCGCTGGGCATGACCCGCGCTGCCTGGGCGCAACAGGAAACCGTCAAGGCCGGCTTCATCTATGTCGGGCCCAAGAACGACGGCGGCTGGTCGCAGCACCATCACGAGGCGGCGCTGGAGATGGCCGAACATTTCGGCGACAAGGTCGAACTGGTGATCCAGGAAAGCGTGCCGGAAGGCGCCGACTCCGAACGTGCGATGACCCAAATGGCGCTGGGCGGTGCCGACATCATCTTTACCACATCCTTCGGCTTCATGGACCCGACGATCAACGTCGCCGCGAAGTTTCCGGATGTGAAGTTCGAGCATTGCACCGGTTACAAGACAGCCGACAATGTCGGCGTCTACTCAGCCCGTTTCTACGAAGGACGCGCGGTGCAGGGTTTCCTGGCCGGCAAGATGACCAAGACCAACAAGATCGGCTACATTGCCTCTTTCCCGATCCCCGAGGTCATCCGTGGCATCAACTCTGCCTACATCCACGCCAAGCAGGTGAACCCGGACGTGGAATTCGCGGTTATCTGGGCCTTCACCTGGTTTGATCCGGCCAAGGAATCCGACGCAGCTCAGGCGCTGATCGAGCAGGGCTGCGACGTGGTGCTGCAGCACACCGACTCTACCGCGCCGCAGGCCGCCGCGCAGAAGGCGGGCGATGTCTACACCTTTGGCCAGGCCGCGGACATGGCGGAATACGCGCCGATGCCGCGGATCTCGTCGATCATCGACGTCTGGGCGCCGTATTACATCGAACGTGTGCAGGCGGTTCTGGACGGCACCTGGGAAAGCGACAACACCTGGGACGGCATCGGCGCCGGGATGGTTGGCATCGGCGAGATCTCTTCGGCTGTGCCGGATGACATCAAGACCGAGGCCGAGGCGCTGCGTGATTCCATCGCGTCGGGCGAGTATCACCCATTCACCGGCCCGCTGAACAAGCAGGACGGTTCTGCATGGCTCGCCGAAGGCGAAGTGGCCGACGACGGCACGCTGGCCGGTCTCAACTTCTACGTCGAAGGGCTGAAGGGCGATATCCCGAGCTGATCCGGCACCGGACTGACAATTGGAAGGGCCCGGCAGTGCCGGGCCCTTTTTCGTACCTGCACGCTACCAGGGCAGCATGCCGCCATCGGTGAAGAACCCGCCGGTCGGTCCGCTCTCGCCCAGCGTCGCATAATGCACCACCACGGCGGAGGCCTGTTCCACCTTGCGGGTGCCGCGATAGTCGTTGAACTCCGTCGCGGTGAAGCCGGGGTTGACCGAGTTCACACGGAACCCTTCCTGCCGAAGCTGCTTTGCCAGCAGGACGGTAAAGGCATTCAGCGCTGCCTTGGACGAGCAATAGGGCAGCGAATCCACCCAGCCATAGGCGAAGTCCGGGTTCGAGTGCTCGCCCAGCGATCCCAATTCGCTGGTCACGTTCACCACCGTCTTCGACGCGCTTTCGCGCAGCAGCGGCATCATCGCCCGCGTCACCGCGATGGGCCCGTAGACGTTGGTCTCGTAGACCTGCCGCATCGTGTCTCGCGTTGCCTCCGCCGGCTTCTGCCAGTCGCCGGAGATGCCGGCGTTGTTCACCAGCACGTCCAGCCGCCCGGCCTTTTCGCGCACTGTCTCCGCCGCGGCGGCGATGCCCGCGTCATCGGTCACGTCGATCACTATGGGCACGACCTCGCCCGGCTGGTCCGCCAGCTCCGCCGCTGCGGATATTCCGGCCTCCAATGACCGGCACCCGAGGAACACCGTGTAACCCTTTGCCGCAAGGTCCGCGACCACCTGCCGCCCGATTCCGCGCGTGCCGCCGGTGACCAGCGCGATCTGTCCGTTCTCTGTCATGACACTCTCCTTGACTGCGTCTGGAGATGATATATGAAGAAACCTTCAGGTTCTGAATTCGCATTCCATGAGCACCGCCGCATCCCCGCTTCGCCCAAGAAAACAACCGGTCCAGGACCGGTCACGCCTGACCGTCGACGCGATTCACGTCGCCACGATTCAGGTTCTGGCGCGCGAAGGGATCGCCCGTTGCACGACGACACGGGTGGCCGAGCGCGCCGGTGTGTCGGTGGGAACGCTGTACCAGTACTACGCCCAGCGCGAGGCGATGCTGGCGGCGGCGCTGGAGCGGCACATGAAGCGGATATCGGGCGCGGTCGAGGAGGCCTGCGCCACCTGGCACGGTAAGACGCTTGAAGAGATGGTCACCGGTCTGGTTCACGCTTTCCTCGCCGCCAAGTTCGAGAATGCCGAGGAATCCCGCAGCCTTTACGCGGTAGCGGAGACCTATGGCGGCAATCAACAGATGGAGCAGGCGCGGCTGCGCATCCGCGGCTGCCTCGCCGCGATGCTTGCTTCGGCGCGTGATGTTCGGATCGCGGACATAGATACTGCGGTCAGCTTCTTTCACATCGCGCTGATGGCGCCGGCGCGAGCCCGCCTGGTAGGCGAGCTTAAGGAGATGCCCGAGACCATGTTCGAAGAGAATGTCGTACGCCTTCTCCTCGGCTACCTGCGGGCGCTGCCGCAGGACTGAACGGGCTGCTCAGACGGTCAGTTCCCTGTAGAACGCGATGTCCCCGGTTATGCCCAGCCGGGCCATCGTCTCGCGCGGATCGAAGCCGCTTGCGTCCTGCGCTGCCTTCACCCGCTTCACCGCGCCGTCGATTGCCGCCTGATCCGCCCATTCCACCAGGGTGATCAGGTTGAACGCTCCGGGTCCGGCATATTGCTCGTAGACCACGTCGCGCACGAAGCCCTGGCAGCCGCGCAGGACCTCGTGGGTTTCGGCCACCCGTGCCAGGAATTCCGCGCGTGCCGCCTCCGGCACGGTGAACTTGTCGATGCGAAATGAGTGCGAAGCCATACGACTCTCCATTATGACAGGGTGTTGTCATATCGTGTTTGACAGTTTGCTGTCAATGTGCAGACTTCCCGCATGACCACGCAACTCAGCCACAAGGGCGCCGCCACCGGCCGCGTCATTTTCGAGATCCTCCGCCTGTCGGGCCGCCTAGCTGCTGCCGGCGACGCGCTGGTTGGCGATATCGGCCTCACCAGCGCTCGCTGGCAGGTCCTCGCCACGGCGGATTTCGCGAAACGTTCACCTACGGTGTCCGACATCGCACGGCGCCTCGGGCTCGCCCGTCAGTCCGTACAGCGCCTGGTCAACGAACTTGCCGCCGATGGCTTTGTGAGGCTGGAGGATAACCCCGCCCACAAACGCGCGAAGCTGGTCGTGGTGACCGAAAGCGGAAAGGACATTCTGCAGCAGGCCGAAGCGCGCCGCGCGCCGTGGACGGAAGGTCTTGCCGACCCCCTGCGTCACCTCGACATTGCCGCCGCTGAGTCTGTGCTCGCAGGTCTCAGACAAGCGCTGGACAAGTCGGCCTGATACCATGGCCCACGCTGGGCGCGCTGTTGCTTCTGGCAACGCGATCCCAAGCCTAATACCGCTTGCGCACCTGCCCTATTCCTCGCCCCATGTGACATAGGCGATCTCGATCCCGCCGCCGGTCTCGGTTACCTGTACGCGACCGACGCGGCCGAGGTTGGTTTTTATGCAAACCACCGAGCCGCCTTCCAGATCCGACAAGCGCAACGGCGTTTCATCGTAGGATTCGCTGCTGCAGGCCTGCAGGCTTCGGTCCGAGCCGTCGCCGAGCGACAGCTGCGCGCCGTTGACCACTTGCAGAACCTGCGCGCCGCCATCGACCGCGCGCCACCACAGGTCGGCGCCCGCGGCACTGGCCGTTCCGGCGTCGAGGTTGACGCGGCCGTTCCGGGTGACGGAGAGGGTACCTTCGGAATGGATCACGGGCGGCGGCGGCGGCGGCGGCGGGAGGTAACCGACATAGACCTTTACCGAGGACGCCGCGTCGTCGAGGCGGCGGTCCAGTTCAGTGGCGCTGGCCAGCCAGTCCATGCAGATGCCGCCGAGATCGGGCTCTGTGCAGAGCCGCACGCGAGCCTCGCCGGAGAGCTGGACGGAGCTGAAAACGTCCTGTTCGGAAGCGTCGAGCCGAGCGTAGTCGCCGACATCGAGGCAGGTGCGGTCACCGCCAAAGCTCGGCTCGGTGAAGAAACAAGCAATGTCGCCGGGCGGTGGCGGAGGCGGCGGGGGTTCGACGCCGGGGGGACAGGTCGCCTCGAAGCGCGGCTCGGGCAGCGCGACGTTCAAATTCCAACTGCAGGCCGGGTTGGCCTGCGGATATTCCGGGCCAGCGGTCAGGTAACGCGAAGCGACCCAGCCTTCCTGCCCGGCGCCGGCGACAAGGCACCAGCCATCCGCGTCGCAGCGCAGGATTTCCACGACATCCCCAGGGGCCAGTCCGCCAACAACTGCATTGCCGCCTCCGGCAGCGGCGCGGACGTTAAGGTAAGTTGTGGAAGCGCCGGTGCCGGCATGCCCCGGGGAAATCCCGGATACCATGGCGGCAAAGGCGAGCGCTGTGGCAGCAGTCGCGCGCATCAAATTCTCCAGTTCTGGCCCGGTCGGCTGGCAGGCGCCGGGTCGGCAATAATCCGCGCAAGGATTGCCGGATTCGCCGCCATGCGGCAACCCACTGGATATGCTGAATTATGCGTGGTGGTTCCGGCGCAACTGTACGCCGGGCGTACAGCAATCGTACACAACCAGTGCACGATCAGACTGCACATTCATGCGGCAAACCGGAATGGGGAGAGCGCCGCGACGATAGCCGGTTCCAATTCCGGGGGTGTGCCGCCGATCACGTCGGCGGCCAGCCGCGATGCCGCGGGCGAGGTCTGGAAACCGTAGCCGCCCTGCCCGGCATGCCAGAAGAAGTCCGGCGCGTCGCTGGCGAAACCGATGACCAATGTCCGGTCCGGCGCGAAGGTGCGCAGGCCGGCCCAGTTGCTGTCCATCCGGGTCACCGGTTCGGTAACCGCGTTCTCGTAGCGCGCCAGACCCTCGGCCAGCACCATGTCGTCGGCCCAGGCGTCGTGCGGGTCCATCGGATGTTCCTCGGCCGGGGAGACGAGCAGCTTGCCGGCGTCCGGTTTGGCGTACCATGTCTCTCCCGGGCCGAACATCATCGGCCATTTGGAGACGTCGTGACCGCCCGGCGCCGGGATGCGGGCGATGGAGCGGCGGTAGGGCTGGAAGCCCAGCGGCGCGACGCCTGCCATTCTCGCGACTTCGTCGACCCAGGCGCCGGCTGCGTTCACCAGAATGCGGCCCTCGAAGCTGCCTTGCGCCGTTTCGACCACCCAGCCGCCTTCCTGGCGCGAGATCCCCGTGACCCGCGCCTTAAGGTTCACGCTGCCATTGGCGCGCGCCTCCCGCGCGAAGTTCTGGATCAGCCGGTCGGTGTCGATGTCCCACGTGTCCCAGCGGAGACCTGCCGCCGTCACCGTCTCCGGGTTCAGGATCGGGATGTGCGACTGCGCTTCGGCGAAGTTCAATGGATTCAGTTTCAGCGTCTTCATGTCGGCGGCGAAAGCGGCTTCGTCGCCCTTGGTACAGAGCAGCATGATCCCGCGCGGCGACAGCACGCCGCCATTCGCATCTGTCAGATAGTCACGGCTGGCGAGGTTCAGAGCGACCACCGAATCCTTGCCGTATGTCGCCTCGTAGAGCGCCGCCGAGCGGCCGGAGGCGTGGTAGCCCAGTCCTTCCTCTGCCTCGAGCACGCAAACCGTGCCGAGATGCGACAGCCGCGCCGCGACAGAGACGCCGGCGATCCCGCCGCCGACGATCAGAAAGTCGTTCATGCCTCCTCCAGCCGGTCCGTGGCGGGTGCCGGGGTCGGCGTGAGCGAGGTCAGCATGTCATAGGTGCGCTGGTCGAGCGTGTGCGTTATCGCTGCCAGCGATGGCTGTAGTTGTTCCAGCGTCCGGGCGCTGATGATCGGGGCGGTGATCGCCGGATTGTGTGCCACCCAGGCGACGGCCAGTGTGATCGGCGACACTTCCAGATCTTCGGCCACCTCGCTCAGCTCCACGGCGGCTTCGTGCATCCAGTCCTGCGCGTAACGTTTCTTGTACATTTCGTTGTCGACCAGCCGCCCCTCGCCGCCTTTGGCATACTTCCCGGTCAACAGCCCGCCGCCCAACGGCGAATAGGGGCAAACCGCGAAGCCTTCGGACAGGGCCATCGGCAGGATCTCCACCTCCACCTGCCGCTTCACGAGGTTGTACATCGGCTGCAGCACATCGATTGTCAGCGCGAAATCATGCGCGACCCGCACTGCCTTCATCGTCTGCCAGGCCGAGAAGTTGGAGATCCCGATATGCCGGACCTGCCCGGCCTCGACCAGTTTGGCCAGCGTCTCGAAGGTTTCTTCGACCGGCGTGTCGTCGTCCCAGCGATGCAGGTAAAGAAGGTCGACATATCCCATGTCGAGCCGTTTCAGGCTTTCCTCGAACTGCGCCGTGATGTTCGCCGCGGTGCTGGGGGCAGGATGCGCGCATTTGGTCGCCAGGAACAGCTTCTCCCGTTCCGGCGCGGCGAATTTGCCAAGCAGCGTTTCCGACTGCCCGTCGGTGTAACCGTAAGCGGTATCGAAGAAATTGATCCCGGCGCTGCGGCAGGCGTCGAACATCTCCTTTGACTGTGCCTCGTCGGCACGGCCGCCGAACTGCATCGTGCCGAAGCAGAATTTCGAGATCGGGTCACCGTTTACGGAATTCAACTCGGGTTGGCTGGACATGCGGTCTCTCCCGTTTTGACCAAGACCTACCGGGCCGCCGGGGCGGGGGCAAGTAGCAGTCATTCACCTTTCGGGTTGACTGATCGAGCAACTCGCTTTAATTCATCCATATGGTTGAACGAGAAGACAGCGACCGGCTGACCGAGGTGCTGAAAGCAGCATCGGACCCGAACCGCCGCAGGATCCTGACGATCCTGGTGCAGGAGGGCCCGCTGCGGGTGACCGACCTCGCCGGGCGTTTCGACATGAGCCTCAATTCCGTCTCCAAGCATATCAAGGCGCTGGAGAAGGCGGGCCTCGTCAGCCGCAAGACCGAATGGCGCGAACATCTGATCGCGCCGGAAATGGAACCGCTCCGCCTGATCGACGCATGGTTCGCCGAGTTGAGGAGCAGCTGGGACATGCGGCTGGAACACCTGGCCGCGATCTTTTCCGAGGAGAACGACGATGACGACTGACCTTTCGCTGCGCGTGACCCAATCCGTTCCCGCCAAGCCCGAGCGTGTGTTCGACGCCTGGCTGGACCCGGAGATGATCCGGCGTTTCATGCTGACCGGTCCGGGAACCGGCGTGAAATCGGCAACCAACGACCCGCGCGTCGGCGGCCGCTATGACATCGTGATGACCAACGACATGGGAGAGATCCCGCATTGGGGCGAATATCGCGAAATCGACCGCCCGAACCGGCTAATCTTTACCTGGAACTCGCCGCATGCGGCGCCGGACAGCCTGGTGACGCTGACCTTCGAGCCGGAAGGCGCAGGGACGCTGGTGACGCTCTTTCACGAGAAATTCCCCTCGGAGGGCTCGCGCGACGGGCACGAAAAAGGGTGGACCGGGATCCTTGGCACGCTCGCGGACGTGCTGGGGACGACGGCATGACCGCTGCCGTGTCACGGGACGACTGGACCCGGGCGCGTATCGGCCTTCTCGCCCACGAGAAGGCCCATATGCGGGCGCATGACGAACTGGCGGCGGCGCGGCGCGCGCTGCCGCGGGTTCTGATCGATGCTTCGTACAGGTTCACCTCGGAGAGGGGCGGCGAGACGCTCGGCGAACTCTTCGACGGGCGGGCACAGCTTGCCGTCTACCACTTCATGTTCGCGCCGGACTGGGAGGAAGGCTGCAAGTCCTGCTCCTTCTGGGCGGACAACATGAACGGCATCGACGTCCACCTGGCGCATCGGGATACGACCCTGGTGCTGGTGTCCTCGGCGCCGTTCGAAAAGCTCGACGCTTACCGGGGCCGGATGGGCTGGACCCTGCGCTGGGTCTCTTCGAATGGAATCGATTTCGGCCGGGACTTCGGCGTCAGCTTTCCGGAAGCGGAGCGGGTGGAGTCGGAATACAATTACGGCTCGATGACACCGCCGCCGCAGATCGAGATGCCGGGGCTGTCTTTCTTCGCGAAGGAGGGGGAGGCGGTGTATCACACCTATTCCACCTACGGCCGCGGGATCGAGGAGATCAACGGCGCCTACCGGCTGCTGGACATGACCGCGCTGGGGCGGGACGAGCCGCCGGGCCGGGGCATGGGCTGGCTGCGCCGGCGGGACCAGTACTGAGACTTGCGCGGGCGCTATTTCTGCCAGCGCCTGCCGGTCAGGCGGCGGTGCCGCGGCGGCCGAAGAGAGTCAGCGCCAGCGCCGCGATCAGGTAGGCAGCAAGAACAAGGATGGCCGTGCCGATCAGGAACAGCACCAGCGCGATCGTGAGCATCGGCGCTCCGGTCGACGTAGCCCAGGCGCCGGGCAATAGCGCCAGCAGCGGTGAGGGCAGCGCGCCCGTCACAATGACCGCGCCAAGTGTGGCGGCGAAGAGCGCCAGCAGCGCGAGGCCGGTGACGGCGACGGCGGCGGTCACTCCGCTGCCCTGCCCAGACGGGCGCAGCGCGCGCTTGAACGCACGGACCTGCTTTGACACGTCCTGCTGCATCGCCATCAACGCCGGCACCACCAGCAGGACCAGCACCATGCCGAAGCCCAGCCCATAGACCAGTGTGATCACCGTCGGTTTCAGGAACTGCGCGTCCTGCGATCCCTCGTAAAGCAGGGGCGCAAGGCCCAGGACGGTGGTCGCGGTCGTCAGCATCACCGCGCGCAGGCGGTCTGCAGCGCCGTCGATGATCGCCGGGATCAGGCCGCGCGTCTCGGCATACTCATCGACCGTTGTCACCAGCACGATGGAGTCGTTGATGATGATGCCGGTCATGCCGATCAGACCGACGACCGAGAACATCGACAGCGGCACACCCCAGTGGATGTGACCCCAGAAGGCGCCGACGAGGCCGAAGGGAATGATTGCCATTACCACGATGGGCCGAGTCCAGGAGCCGAAGATCCAGGCCAGCACGAGGTAAATGCCCAGAAGGCACATGATGAAGCCGTTCCTGGCGTCGCTCAGGAATTCGTTCTCCTGCTCGGCGAGGCCGGACATCTGCCAGGTGACGCCAAAGGTCGATTCCAGTCCCGGCAGGATCGTCTCCTCGAGCGCATCAATGATCTCGTTGGCGCGCGCCGGGTCGTCTTCGGAAATGTCGCCGGTGACCGAGACCAGCCGCAACCCGTTCTCGCGCCGGACGGTGGAGAACCCGGCGGCACGTTCGACGGTCACGATATCGGCCAGCGCGACATAGTCGCCGGAAGAGGTGCGCATGCGGGTTCGATCGAGGAAGTCGGCGGTCAGTTCGCCGGCCGGAAGCTCGACCCGGATCGCGCCAGTCCGGGGGCCGTCGGGATAAGTCGCAGCCTCGATCCCGTTCAGCCGGTGGCGCAGTACGCGGCCGAGGTCGCTGATCGTAAAGCCCAGCGCCTGGCCCTGCGGTGTCAGCTGCAGCACCAGTTCCTCTTTGTCGTAGGACAGCGAGTCCTCCAGCGCAGAGACCTCGGGGAACTGCGAGACCTGCGCCTTCAGCGATTCCGCCGCTTCCTTCAGGATGTCGCCGGACGCGCCGAAAAGCTGCACGTCCAGCGCGTCGCCTCCGGGGCCGCCGCGCCAGCCGCGGAAGCTGACGATCTCTGCCATCGGGTGCTGGCGGACCTCTTCCTGCAGCAGTTCGACGAAGCGGAAGCTGGAATAGGGACGCAGATCGGCGTCGATCAATTCGATGGCGATGGAGCCGAGCTGGTAGTCCTCCTTGTTTTCCACGCCCGACAGGGCACGGCCGGTGTTGCCGCCGATCTCGGCGATGACATAGTCGAGCGGGTTCAGCCCGTGTTCATCCTCCAGCCGTTCGGCGACGGCATCGGTCGCGCGCTGCAGTTCGCGCATCATTTCCATCGTGTCGGAGCGTGTGGCCCCCGGCGCCATCGCGATATTGCCCGAGACCGATCCCTGTTCCGGCGAGTTGAAGAACCGCCATTGCAGGTCGCCGCGGATGAAGGCGCCGATCTGCAGCGCCAGAAGCAGGAGCGCCATGGCCAACACAGGGTAACGCGCCCAGACCACCAGCTTCATCAGCCTGCGGAATATGGTCTCGCGGAACCAGCGGAATCCGATATTCACGTAACGCGACGGCATGTCGTACCAGCGAACCTTCACCGCGTTGCCGATGGAGTGCGACATGTGGTTCGGCAGGATCAGGAAGCATTCAATCAGCGACGCCAGAAGCACCACGATCACAGTGAACGGGATGTCGGCGATCATCTCTCCGAAGCGGCCGCTGATCACGGTCAGGCCAAAAAAGGCGATCACAGTAGTCACGGTCGAGGAGAAGACCGGGGGGAACATCTTGCGCGCGGCGTTCTCGGCGGCCTGCACCGGCGTTTCGGGCAGGCGGCGGGCACGATGGTCGGCGTGTTCCGCGACAACAATTGCGTCGTCCACAACGATGCCCAGCGTGATGATCAGCGCAAAGAGCGAGATCATGTTGAGCGTGAACCCCCCGACATACATCAGCGCGATGGCAGAGGTCATCGCGACGGGAATTCCTGCGGCGACCCAGAAGGCGGTGCGCGCGTTCAGGAACAGGAACAGCAGCGCAAGGACGAGGCCAAGCCCCATCAGGCCGTTGTCGAGCAATATGTTCAGGCGGTTGGTGATCGCCTCTGCCCGGGTGCGGATCAGGTCGATCTGAACGCCCTCGGGCAGGGTGAGTTCCATCTCGGCGGCGACATCCTCGACCTGCCGCTGGATCTTGATCGCGTCACCGCGGTCGGAGCGGTCGACACGGACCGAGATCGCCGGGTGTTCGCCGACGAAATAGGCGCGGTCGCGGTCGATGCCGCCGACGATGACATCGGCAACATCGCCGATCGTCAGTTTCGAACCGTCGGAATTTGAGCGCAGCGAAATGGCGGCGATCTGGTCGGCGCCGGTTTTGGCCACACCGGTACGGACGCGCGCATTGGCGCCGTCGACATCGCCTGCCGGGTCGGCCTCTGCCTCGCCCGCGATGGCGTCGGCGATCTCCTGCATGGTGATATCATGTTCGATCAGCGAGATCGAAGGCACCTCGACCACGGTCTCGGGATCGGCCAAGCCGCGGATGGTGGTTCGGGTCACACCCTCGGCGAAAAGCCTGGTGACGAATTCGTCTGCAAAGCGGCCAAGCTGATCGACGCCCACGGGACCGGTGATGACCACGTCTGTCACGCGGTCGCGCCAGCCGCCCCACCGGATCGTGGGTTCGTCGGCATCCTCGGGCAGGTTGCTTACCGTGTCGACGGCGGATTCCACGTCATCGGCTGCGCGGGACATGTTCCAGCCCGGCTCGAACTCCAGTTCGATCGAGGCTCGCCCCTCGCGGCTGACGGATTCGGACGCCACCACACCCTCGACGGCCAGCAGGACCGGTTCGAGCAGTTGTACGATGGCGCGGTCCACATCTTCGGCCCCGGCGCCGTCCCAGCTGACAGAAACGTCGATCTCGTCGACGACGATATCGGGGAAGAACTGTGCCCGCATACGGGGGAAGGCGAACAGCCCGGCGGCGATCATCAGCACCAGCAGCAGGTTCGCCGCCGTGGCGTGACGCGTGAAATAGGACAGGATGCCGCCGACGCGGGGGAAGCGTTCATCCATGCCGGGTTCCTCCGGCGCCGTCGTGGCGGCGTACATTCAACGCGGAGGCGGAGGCACCGCGCATCGTGTCAGCCACCCATCCGCGCTTCAATGCGCTCGACGGTCTGGACGGGCACCATCGGCTGGGCGAGCTGCGCCAGCACACGCTCCTTGGCGTCCTGCGGCATGAAGGTATTCGCCTCGACAAAGGCGACGAGGCGCGCGCGGCGTTCCTCAGTCAGTTCGACCATTGCAGGTTCTTCCGGTTCCTCCGCCGGGGCGGCGCCGGGACCGATGGCGCGCACCTTGATCCCCTCGCCCAGCAGCGGCGAGCGTTCGGCAACCACCTGCTGTCCGGACAACCCGGCAGCGCGAACGATCACGTCGTCGCCCTGTCGCCGCAGCAATTCCACCGGTACGGCCTTGAGCCGTTCATCTTCGGTCACTACCAACACATTGCCGGCAGCATCCAGCGTCGAGGCGGGCAGCAACGCCACGCCGCGCAGTTCCGGCTCGTTGATATGGACGCTGACGAAATCGCCGGGACGGAAGCCGCGCGGCTGTTCGATGCGGGCAAAGATCTGGCGGCCGGACTGGCCGTCACCGACAGAGGCGCTCTCGCGGCTGATGATGCCACTGGTTTCCAGATCGGTGCCCAGCACGTCTAGCGCGACCAAGACCTCTGCCTTGATCAGGTCGCCGTTCTCGTCGAGCAGACGGGCATATTCCGAGGTGGAGACGCGGAACGCGACCTCAAGCAATTCGGAGTCCACGAGATTGGCGACCTGCTCGTTGTTTTGCACCAGCCGGCCTTGCACCACCGTGACATCGCTGAGCGTGCCAGAGAAGGCGGCGCGGATCGCGGTATCCTCGACCGCGCGCTGGGCCTCGGCCAGCGCGATCCTCTGCCGAGCCATTCCGTTCTGCGCCTGATCAACGCGTGCCTCGGCATTGGCGAGCGCCTGCCGCTTTGACAGGACCGACTGCTTGGCGGAGGCTTCGGCAAGCGCCGCCTCTTCCACCGCAGCCTCTGTGCCGACGCCGCGTTCGGCGAGGCTGCGGGCGCGGGCCAGCGCCTGGCTGCGCAGTTCCGACTGCGCTTCGGCCTGGGCGACATCGTCCTGCGCTATCTCGAGCGCACGGCGCGCATCGCGCAGTTCGGCCTCTGCCTCGGCAAGGTCGGTCCGGGCCACTTCCAGCGCCTCTTCGGCATCGGTGGGATCGACCCGCAGCAGAAGGTCGCCCGCCCGGACAGAGCCGCCATCCTCGAAATCCTCGGCCAGTTCGACGACGGTGCCGGAGGCAGTTGCCCGCACTTCCAGCGTTCGACGGCTGCGCACCTCTCCGAATGAAGTCATGACTGGCGTTACCGAAACCGGTTCATACGTCACGACATTGACGGCGAAGACCCGTTCGCGCGCGGGGCGCGGGTTGCTTTCCTGGTTCCAGACGGATTCCAGTGCCCCCCAGACGGTCTGCCCGGCATAGGCCAGAAGGCCGAGCGTCACCGCCATCAGGAAAAGGCCTACAAGGGATCGGCGCAGAAATCGCATGAGCAGTGGTATCGCCTTCAAAGTTTCAGGCATTTGAATAGCCTGCCGCAGAAAACGCGCCAAGCCACATACGTGTTACGAATGCCCGCGCCGTTTCCGTTGCGACATTATGCACATTTTTTGAGACGGTTTCGGGGCAGTGTGGCCCGCGCCGCTATTTCCGGCGCAAATGTTCGTCGAGCCGCGGCATGATTTCCACGAAATTGCAGGGCCGGTGGCGATAGTCGAACTGTGCTTTGAGGATCTCGTCCCATGCGTCCTTGCAGGCGCCGGGGCTGCCGGGCAGCGCGAACAGGTAGGTCCCGTTGGCAACGCCGCCGGTGGCGCGGCTTTGCACCGCGCTGGTACCGATTTTCTGCATAGAAACAATGGTGAAGACGGTGCCGAAGGCGTCGATTTCCTTTTCGTAGACGTCGCGATGCGCCTCCACTGTCACGTCGCGCCCGGTAAGGCCGGTTCCACCGGTTGAGATAACCGCATCAATGTCGGGGTCTGCGCACCATGCGCGCAGCTGATCGGCGATCTGGGTGCGTTCGTCGGGGAGGATGGCACGGGAAGCGAGCAAGTGACCAGCATCGGCGATGCGGTCGACCAGCACCTGCCCGGAGCGGTCCTCTTCCAGCGAGCGTGTGTCGGACACGGTCAGCACGGCGATGCGAACCGGGACGAAATCCTTGCTTTCGTCGATCCGGCTCATGACGCACGCTCCATCACCGCGAGTCGCACCGCGAGGGCTGAGAAGATGCCGGCGCTGACCCAGCCAAGCCCCTTCGAGAAGCCGGGGGAGGAGGCGAGGCGCTTGCCGATACCACCGGCGAACAGGCCGACGAGACCGTTGATGAAAAAGCCGCCGGTGGCCAGCACGGCGCCGTAGGCGAGGAACTGCGGCAGCACCGCGCGCGCCGGGTCGACGAATTGCGGGATGAAGGCCAGCACGAAGAGGATCACCTTGGGATTGGTCAGGTTGACCATCAGCCCCTCGCGGTAGGCATGGGTGGAGCCCTGCGGCTTTGCCTTCATCGGCCCGGCGCGCAGCGCCTGCACTGCCAGCCACAACAGGTAGGCGACACCGGCCCAGCGGATCACGTCGAACAGCCAGGGTGAATGCGCCACCACCGCGCCGAGCCCGAGACCGGCGAGCGTGACGTGGATCATCGAGCCGGTTGAGATCCCCGCGCTCGCCGCCCAGGCGGCGCGCGGGCCGTGGCGCAGACCCTGCCCGAGGCAGAACATCATATCCGCCCCGGGTGTGAAATTCAGCGCCAGTGCGGCTGGGATGAAGGCCAGAAGGACGATTGGATCGATCACGTTTCCACCTCGAACCAGTTCGGGCTGGGGCCGAGGTTGACGACGCGGGTCTTTCCGATCGCCCCCTCGTGCCCCCAGCTGTCATGGATATGGCCGCAGACGGCAAGCTGCGGCTGCATCCGCTCTATCGCGTCCCGGATCGCCGTGGAGCCGACAGATTGCCCGCCCGAAGTCTGGTCGGCAATGCCCTTGGGCGGCGAATGCGTGATCAGAATGTCGGCGGCGTCACATCGCGACAGCAGTGTCGCCGCGTCGAATTCGCTCAGGTCGCAAGACCAGTCGCCGAAGGGCGTCACAGGCACTCCGTAGCCGAGGCCGAAGAGTTTGAGCCCGTCGATCTCGCAACCGTCGCCGTGCAGGACGCGTGTGCCTTCATGGGCGGCAGTGCGAAGTTCCTCCGCGCTTTCGGCATTCCCCGGAACGACCACCATCGGCGCCGCGATCCTGCCCAGCAGCGCCATCGCCTCCTCCAGCCCGCGCCGCATGTTGCAGAAATCGCCCGCGCCGATCACCAGATCGGCCTCCGCACTCGCCTCGACCAGCGCCGCTGCGCGGCTGCGACCGAGATGCAGGTCCGAGAAGGCGAGAATGCGCATCAAAGCTCGAACCAGTTGACCGTCGGCCCGAGGTTGCGGACGTGGGTCAGCCCGATTTCGCCGGTCTGGCCCCAGCAGTCATGCACGTGTCCGCACACGAGAAGCCGAGGCTGAAAGGCCATCGCCGCCGCGCGCACAGCTTCGGACCCGATGGAACCGCGTCCCTGCATTTCGTCGGCGATGCCCTTTGGCGGCGAATGTGAGACAAGGATGTCCGCACCCTCGGCCTTCTGCAAAAGGGTCGCCGCTTCGGCCTCTTCCATGTCGAAGGACCCCCAAGGCAGGGGCGGCAGCGGTGGCACCGCGCAGCCAAGGCCAAAGATCCGGAGCCCCACGACCTCGGCCGCTGTGCCGTGCAGAACCATCGCCGATGTGGCGGCGCGCAGGGCGTCCGCCGTCTCATTGTTGCCAGGGATGTAGACGGCCTTGTCCTCCAGGGGCGAAAGGGCGGCCATCGTTTCCTCCAGGCCCTCGTGCCGCTGCGCGAAATCGCCGGCGCCGATGACGAGATCGGCCCCCGCCCCCGCAGCGACCAGCGCGGCGCAAGCATCGAGGTCGCAATGGACATCGGAGAAGGCGAGCAGCCTCATGCGCTGCGTCTCAGCCGCGCCTGCAGCATCAGCAGATCGTGCCACGCTTCGCGTTTCGCGTGCGGGTTCCGCAGCAGGTAGGCCGGGTGAAACATCGGCAGAACCGGCTTGCCCAGCGCCTCTGTCCAGTTGCCACGCAGGCGGGTGATACCCTTGCGGCCCAGCATCGCGAGGCAGGAGATGTTGCCCATCAGCACCAGCACGTCCGGGTCCACAAGTTCCACGTGGCGGGCCACGAAGGGCATCATCATCCCGATCTCCTCGGGCGTGGGGTCGCGGTTCTGCGGCGGGCGCCAGGGCAGGATATTGGTTATGTAGACGGCGGCTTCGGCGTCGGGACTGGTGCGCGACAGACCTATCGCGTCGAGCATCCGGTCCAGCAGTTGCCCGGCGCGTCCGACGAAGGGCTTGCCCTGAATATCCTCGTCACGGCCCGGAGCTTCGCCGATTAGCATCAGGCGGGCGGCCGGGTTGCCGTCGGAGAAGACAGTTGTGCGGGCGCCACGTTTCAGCTCGCAGAACTCGTAGGCGGCGATCGCTTCATTCAGCGCCTCGAGGTCGCCTGCTGCAACGGCTGCGGCCCGGGCGGCGGCCACCGGGTCTTCCGCCGTGACATGCGGCACGGGCTCCGCGACCTGCGCCGGTTTCGGTTTGGGCGCTTCCCTGGGGACCTCGTAGCGGTTCACGGGCGTCTCGCCGATGGCCTCGGTAGCGCCGAGTTCCACCTGCCACTCCAGAAGCGCGCGAAGCGCGTTGCTATCCAGCGATTCCACCTGCATGCGCCGATGCTAGGCGTGGTCCCGCGCAAGGTAAACGCCTGCTGCGCAAGATACTGCCGAGGCACTTTCTTCCTTGGAACGTTGGGTGTAGGCGGCCCGTTTCGTTCCCATCGGACATAAAGACCGGAGCAACAAAGTGAAAGCGATCCGCTACATAGTGGATGATCTGACCGCCGCTTGCGACTTCTACCGTGACCTTCTCGACTTCGAGGAGGAGCTTGAGTTGAGCAATGGCTTCGCCTCGCTCAAGCGGGGCGGCATACGACTGATGCTGAGCGTCCCCGGGTTCGGGACGTCCGGCCGGGCGGGGCGGGCTGCTCAGCCCGGCGGATGGAACAGGTTGCAGCTTCGCACAAATGATTTGGACGGTCTGGTATCCAGGCTGATTTTGTCTGGCGCCTGCATTTGCGGCGAGATAACCGAGAGTATGGCTGGCCGTCAGGCCGTGGTCGAGGATCCTGCCGGCAACCCGGTGGAGATCTTCCAGCCAACAGCGGCCTGAACGGCCAACGCTTGCTGCGCCGCGCCTTGGTTTCTATAAGCGGTTAACGGCGCAGACGGGGCGGAGATGACCTTTCGGCAGAAACATCTACTCGGGATCGAAGGGCTGCATCCGGACGAGATCCGCACCGTTCTCGACCTTTCCGAAAAATACGTCGACCTGAACCGGTCTGCCAACAAGCACGGCGACGTTCTGAAGGGCCTTACCCAGATCAACATGTTCTTCGAAAACTCGACGCGGACGCAATCGAGTTTCGAGATCGCAGGCAAGCGCCTGGGCGCCGATGTAATGAATATGGCGATGCAGGCCTCGTCGATCAAAAAGGGCGAGACCCTGATCGACACGGCACTGACCCTGAATGCGATGCATCCAGATCTGCTGGTCGTGCGGCACCCGCATTCCGGCGCGGTGAACCTGCTGGCGGAAAAGGTGAACTGTGCCGTCCTGAACGCAGGCGACGGAAAGCATGAGCACCCGACGCAGGCGCTGCTGGATGCCTTGACCATCCGTTATGCCAAGGGCCGGCTGCACAGGTTGTCGGTCGCGATCTGCGGCGACATCGCCCATTCCCGCGTGGCGCGCTCGAATATCCTGCTGCTTGGCAAGATGGAGAACCGCGTGCGCCTTATCGGGCCGCCGACGCTAATGCCCGCGGAGATCGGCGCGTTCGGCGTCGAGGTGTTCGAAGACATGGAAGAGGGCCTGAAAGACGTCGACGTGGTGATGATGCTGCGACTTCAGAAGGAACGGATGGACGGCGGGTTCATTCCGTCGGAGCGGGAGTATTACCATCGCTACGGCCTCGATGCCGAGAAACTGGCACATGCCAAACCCGATGCCATCATCATGCATCCCGGCCCAATGAACCGCGGTGTGGAGATCGATGGCACGCTGGCCGACGACATCAACCGCTCGGTGATCCAGGACCAGGTGGAGATGGGCGTTGCCGTGCGTATGGCAGCAATGGAACTGCTGGCAAAGAACCTGGAGGCTGCCCGAAAGGTGCCGGAAGATGCCTGACGGGGCACACCCCACGCCTTCAGCGCCGCTTCAGGACGGCGAGGAGATCCTGCAGTCCTTTCGTCCCGATCGTCGCACATACCTGCGCGACATGGCTTGGCTTTCTGCCGGAGCCATGGCCGCCGGCATGGCGATCCTGTGGCTGATCGGCAACCCGCATGTCTGGACCGGTGCGGTCGGCGGGCTGGCGGCCATCGCCCTGCGCGGCTGGTACCTAGGATCGGAGGAGCTTGCTGTGCGCTGGGATCTGTCCGAACGGAGGCTGCTTGGACCCGGCGGGCGCGTGGCGTGGCTGGCGGAGATCGTGAAGATCAATCGCATGGCCAGCGCGGTGCAGGTCATCACCGCAGCCGGCGACAAGTACCTGATCAAATACCAGGCCGACCGAGACGCAACCGCCGGGCAGATCCGGAATGCAGTGCGGGCCGCAGGAGGGAACCCGGCATGACAAATCCGCTTTATGTTCCTGCCAACGAATTCGAGAAGGTCCGGGTCTTCGCGCTCGACCTTCCGGCTGCCAAGGCCGAGGCGTTCATCGACGACCGGCCCGCGAATGGCCAGCAAACACGGCTGGCCCAGGCGCTCGGCACCCTGCATGTCGATACCGATCACGTCGAGGTCTTTCCCGCCTCAGATCTGAAGGGGATCGGTCTGTCGGGCTACCTGGTCGAGGGGATCGGTATTTCTGCCGACGACATCGCGCCCGACGCCAACATGCTGGACGACGAGGACGGATACGTGATCGTGGTTCACTCCGCCGCGTTCGGGGGCGAGGAAACCAGGCTGACGCCAGAACGGCCTGTGCGACACCTCGGCACGTACCGACTGGCCCAGGCCGAACCGCCGGAAATCACGTTTCCCAACTCCATCGACGAACCGTCGGTCGCGTCACCACAGGAGCCGGAACCGTTGGCACCTTCACGCGTGCCGCGCTCGCTGGCGCTGGTCGGACTGTTGGCGGCGGCGGTCCTGCTGTTGGTCCTGGCCTACGCCTTTGGCGGGCTCGGGTGACGGCAGTATAGGATGGGGTTTTTGATCTCTGGTGGACGGTTCACACCGCAGGTAGGTGAAGACCGCGTTGACATCGGCAGCGAATACCTGACCTACGAGGTTGCGGCGAAAGACGATCCGCAGATCGGGCAGATCAAGAAAGACGCGACATGAACGATATGCTTCTGACCAACGCGCGGCTGATCGATCCCGAGGCCGGAACCGAAGTCGCGGGCGCGGTGCAGATATCCGGCGGCAGGATCGCGGCGGTCCTGACTGGTGTGGAGGCGGCACCGGCCACCGGATTGCAGGTGATCGATTGCAGCGGCAAGTGCCTGGCGCCCGGTATCGTCGATCTGGGCGTCAAGGTCTGCGAGCCCGGCGAACGACACAAGGAAAGTTTCCGCTCTGCCGGACGGGCCGCCGCAGCGGGCGGTGTCACCACGATGATCACCCGGCCCGACACGTTGCCCGCCATCGACAGCCCGGAACAGCTTGAATTCGTGTCCCGCCGCGCCGCCGAGGCTGCGCCGGTCCGCATCCACCCGATGGCGGCCCTGACCAAGGGCCGGCAGGGGCGCGAGATGGTGGAGATCGGGTTCCTTCTGGACGCGGGCGCGGTCGCCTTTTCAGATGCCGACGCCGTGGTGGCCGATACCAAGGTCTATACTCGCTGCCTGACCTATGCCCGATCACTGGGCGCGCTGGTCGTGGCACATCCACAGGAACCCATCCTGTCCGCCGGCGCCGCAACCACTTCGGGCAAATTCGCCTCGCTTAAGGGCCTGCCCGCCGTATCACCGATGGCTGAGCGGTTGGGGCTGGAACGGGATATGACTTTGGTCGAGATGACAGGCGCACGGTACCACGCAGACAGCCTGTCGACCGCCGTTGCGCTGCCGGTTCTGGAGCGTGCTAAGAAGGCGGGGCTCGACGTTACCGCTGGGGTCAACATCCACCACCTGACGCTGAACGTGCTCGACATCGGCGACTACCGGACCTTCTTCAAAATCAAGCCGCCTCTGCGGGACGAGGACGACCGCCTGGCGATGGTCGAGGCAGTGGGGGCCGGCCTGATCGACATCATCTCTTCCATGCACACGCCGCAGGACGAAGAATCGAAGCGCCTGCCCTTTGAGGAGGCCGCTTCTGGTGCGGTCGCGCTAGAGACCTTCCTGCCCGCAGCGCTGCGGCTGTATCACGCCGGGCAGCTAAGCCTACCGCAGCTGTTCCGTGCGATGGCGCTGAACCCGGCGGAAAGGCTTGGCCTGCCCACGGGCCGGCTGGCCGAGGGTGCGCCGGCGGACCTTGTCCTGTTCGACCCTGACGCACCGATTGTTCTGGACCGGTTCACCTTGCGCTCGAAGTCGAAGAACACACCATTCGACGGAGCGCGGATGCAGGGCAAGGTGCTAAGGACCTGGGTTGGCGGAACGGAGGTTTTCGCCGCCTGAGCGTGTTGGGACAGTTCCCTCAATTGCGAGAGGTTATCCCGGCGTCCTGACTACCCGATGCTCATGGCCAAAACCCGGCTGATCTCCGTCAGGCTACGCCCGGATTCCGCGGACCATTCGTTGAACGCCGCTTGCACCTTCTTCATCGCGCCTTTCGAAGTTGGCGCCTTGTCGACCACGCCTTCGGCCACGAGCCGCGCCGTCACGTCGCGGGACGGGATGAAGCTGTCCACACCCATGAATCGCAGCGCATAGGCGCCGGTATTGCCGCCCAGCCGGCTGCCACGAGTCTTCAGGAGTTCCACCAGCCCGATGAAATCCCCGCGTGGCCACTCGGCGAAGCACTTCGCCGCAGTGCCGTATTTCGCCGCGAGATCCTGCAGCATGACGGCGTTGTCGCGCACGGACTGGATCTTGGCACCGTTCCGCACAATCCGCGTGTCCTGCAGCAGCGCGTCGAGCCATTCGTCGTCCATCATCGCGCAGGGGCCCACGTCGAACCCGTGGAACGCCTCTTCGAAACCGGGCCACTTCGCCTCTACGACTTTCCAGTTGAAGCCGGACTTGAAGATCATCTCAGTGAAGCGTGACAGCCAGCGGTCGTCGGGTATCTGCGCCAGTTCGGCCGCTGGCGTGGGTTTGCCCAGCAGCTTTTCCAGCGCCTCCGGACCGCCCTTCCGCTCGGCGGCGATATCGTAGATCTCGGCAAAGCTCCGCATGGCGCGGATCAGACACCTTGCCTGCCCGAGTCGTCAATCGGTCTTGGGATGGTCGTCGTACTCGTCCGACAGGATGCGGCGGCTGTCGCCTTCAGGGTCCTCGTATTGCCGCGATTTCAGCGTCCAGACGAAAGCGCCAAGGCCCAGTCCGCCGAGGATCAGAGAGATCGGGATAAGGTAGACGAGAACGTCCATCAGCGCAGCCTAAGCGCATTCAGCGACACGCATATTGATGATGCCGACATTGCCAGCGCCGCCGCCAGCGGCGTGGCAAAGCCGAGCAGGGCGACCGGGATTGCCACGGCGTTGTAGGCCGCGGCGATGCCGAAATTCTCGCGGATGCGGCGTGTGGCGGAGCGTGCGGTTTCCAGTGTCTCGCCAAGTGGCGCCAGCGAGCCGCCAAGCAGCACGATATCCGATACCACGCGCGTCGCCTCCAGCGCCGAGGCCGGGGAGATCGAGGCATGTGCCGCCGCCATTGCACCGGTGTCGTTCAGCCCGTCGCCAACCATCAGCACACGCCGGCCCTCGGCGGCCAGCGCCTCGACTCGTGCGGCTTTTTCATGCGGCAAGATGCCCGACTCATACCGGCCTATGCCCAGCCGACCGGCCAGGTCCGCCACCGGCGCCTCGGCATCTCCGGAGAGCAGGACCATGTCCATGCCTTGCGCCTTAAGCGCGGCGACCGCCTCTGCCGCGCCCTCGCGCAGGCGGTCGGCGAAGCGGAAGATTTGCACGCGCTCGCCAATCTGAAGATAAGTCGTCGTCTGTCCAGCCGGTTCTTTCCCGACCCATGCTGCACGGCCAAGACGCACACGTTGGCCGCGCCATTCGGCCGCTACGCCATAACCCGGCACCTCGTGAAGGAGCGCCACCTTGGCAGGTGCGATGCCTGCGGCTTTCGCTGCATTCGCGAGCGAAACGGAAAGCGGATGCGCCGAGCCTTCTGCGAGTGCGAGCGCCAACGACAAATCGGCGGCGTCGAAGGCATCCAGGTTTTCCAACTCGGGCATTCCCGCCGTCAGCGTTCCGGTCTTGTCGAAGACGACCGTGTCGACCTCTGCCAGACGCTCCAACGCGGTAGCGCTTTTGATCAGCAGCCCGCGTTTGAACAGTCGTCCGCTGGCCGCCGTGGTCACGGCGGGCACCGCCAGTCCCAGCGCGCAGGGGCAGGTAATGATCAGCACTGCCACCGCGATGTTCAGTGACAGCCGGACGTCGCCGCCCGACACGACCAGCCACGCCACGAAGGCGCCCAGCGCCAGCAGGTGCACTGCAGGCGCGTAGATCCGCGCCGCGCGGTCGGCCAGCGAGGTGTAGCGGTTGCGCGTCGATTCCGCGACCGCGACCAGATCCGCGAGCCGGTGCAACGTAGAGTCCACTGCTGCCGCGGTTACCCGCACTGTCAGGACACCGGTCAGGTTGACCTCGCCGGCGTTAACTTCACCACCTTTGGCCGCCTGTACCGGCAGGCTTTCACCGGTCAGCAGGGAGCGGTCGATCTCGCTGGCGCCGCTTTCGACGACGCCGTCCACCGGCACGCGCTGACCTGGAAGAACGCGCACAACGTCACCGACGGCCAGTTCCGCCACTGGCACCATCGCCTCACCCGTGCCGCTGATACGCAGGGCGCGGGGCACTTCAAGAGCGGCCAATTCCTGCGCCGCGGAACGCGCGACGGATCGTGTGCGGTGATCAAGGTATCGCCCCGCCAGCAGGAAAAAGGTCAGGGAAAGGGCCGCATCGAAATAGGCATGGGCGCCGGAATGCGCCGTTTCCCATATGCTCAAGCCCGCCGCCAGCAGGATCGCCAGCGAGATCGGCACATCCATGTTGAGCCGCCCCGCGCGCACTGCCGTCCAGGCATGCCGGAAGAACGGTTGCGCGGAAAAGGCGATAGCCGGCAAGGCTATCGCGGCGGAAATCCAGTGGAACATGTCGCGCGTCGCCGCTTCTGCGCCGCTCCAGATAGCGACGGACAGCAGCATGACGTTCATCATCGCGAACCCCGCCACACCCAGCCGCATCAGCAGGTCGCGACCGGCACGGTCACCCTGCGTTCCCGCCAGTGTCGCGGTGTCAAGTTCATGCGCGGCCCAACCCTGCGCCTTCAGCTCACGTGCCAGCCCCGCCGCGTCGATCCCTGGATCGACATCCACAGTTGCGCGTTTCAGTGTCAGGTTTACCCGCGCCCGCCGGACCCCAGGCATTGCCGAGAGCGACCGCTCGACGCCCGAGATGCAGGCGGCGCAGTGGATTTCGGGCAAAGACAGCAGCACCTGCTCGCCGCCAACCGCACCCTGTCGGCCTGCAATCTCCGCCGCCGCCGGTGCGACGGCGCAGGCTGGGCAAGCAGCGGGTTGTGCGGTTGCGGCCATAGAGTCAGTCCACGTGCATCACGATTCGTTGGCGAAAGGCGGTGCCATCCTCCGCAGTCGCGGTCATCCGCAGGTCCCATTTTCCAGGTTCGAGATCAACCGGCGCGACATAAGCTCGGCCATCATACGCGAAATCGGGTGCGAAGTCCTGATCGCGCACTGTTGCGCGGCCCAGCGTCGCCTCTAAAACGGCGGGTTGAACCGATACACCGTCCTGTCCGAGGATGATGAGTACGAGTGACCCGTCTACAACCTCTGCCGTAACATCCCACCCCAGCGCCTGTTGCGCTGCGCGCTCGGCATCGAAGGTCTGGCTGGCGACGTAGGAGTTTTTCACCTCCAGCCCCGGGAATGTGCCGACAGCCTTGACCGCCAGCAGAACGTTCACCGCGATGATCACGCCAAAGGCCGAGGCGAAGATCAGGAAGACCTTGCGCCCGGTAAGAGGTTTCGCGCTCATTGCCCCACTCCGCTGAAAGTGCTGTCCTTGTAGGCCCGGTCGCCGTTGATCAGGTCTTCGACCCAGAACCGGATATCCGTCAGCCCGCCCTGCGCGGGATCCGACCCCGGCGGCGCGATCACGTAGACCCGCTGCAGCCTCGTTTCGTCGGCGGGTACGGTCACGGTCTCGTAAGGTGTCCCTTCGACCTGGATCCGCACCGCCGGATCGCCGGTGACCGAGACGCGGAACGGCCGTTCCTCGCCATGCTTGTTCAGCAGCCGCACGTCATAGGCGTTGCGGATCGATCCGTCTGAGAGGGTTACGTAGAGCGGATTGCGCACAGGGGCGACTGTAACGTCGATATCGGAGCGCATGAAGAGGGCTACGACAAGGCCGATGCCCACCAGCGACCAAAGCGTCGTGTAGAGGATCGTACGCGGTCGCAGGATGTGCTTGATGACGGGCTTCGGTTCCTGGCCTTCCCGCTCGCGCAGTTCGTCGGTCAACGCCATGTATCCGATCAGCCCGCGCGGCTTGCCGATCTTATCCATCACGTCGTTGCAGGCGTCGATGCAGAGGCCGCAGGTGATGCAGGCCATCTGCTGTCCGTCACGGATGTCGATCCCCATCGGGCAGACATTGACGCAGGCATTGCAGTCGATGCAATCGCCATAGCCCTCCTTGGCCGGGATCGGCCCGCCGACGCCCGAGGGCATGCCCGGCATCGGGACCTTGGGTGAGGTGCCGCCGTGCTTTGCGCCTGCCGCGTAGGACACCGCCTCGGCCTGCTCGGCGAGCTCGCGGCGGCGCTTACCCTTGCCGCGCGGCTCGCCGCGCCATTCGCGATAGGCGATGGTGATTGTGTCCTCATCCATCATCGCCGCCTGAATCCTTGGCCAAGGGCACATGTAGATGCAAACTTGTTCGCGCGCGAAGCCGCCGAACAGGACAGTGGTGAAGGTCAGGATTGCCATCGTTGTATAGGCGACCGGATGTGCGTTCAGCGTCACCAGATCGACCGCTAGCGTGGGCGCGTCGGTGAAATAGAACACCCATGCACCGCCGGTGGCGAGACCGATCAGCAGCCAGACAATCCATTTGCTGATCCGGAGCCGCCACTTGCGGGCGTCCCATTTCTGTTTCCACAGCCGCACCCGCGCGTTGCGGTCGCCTTCGATCCAGCGCTCGGTGAGGATGAAGAGGTCAGTCCAAACTGTCTGTGGGCAGGTATAGCCGCACCAGACCCGGCCCAGCGCCGACGTGAACAGGAATAATCCCAGCCCCGCCATGATCAGCAGGCCGGCGACGAAGTAGAACTCGTGCGGCCAGATCTCGATCCAGAAAAAGAAGAACCGACGTCCGGCGAGATCGACCAGCACCGCCTGGTCCGGCAATTCCGGGCCACGGTCCCAGCGAATCCAGGGCGTCAGGTAGTAGATGCCCAGCGTCACCGCCATGATCACCCATTTGAACGTGCGGAAGCTGCCATTCACCCTGCGGGGGAAGATCGGTTCTCGGGCGGCATAGAGGGGGCTGGAATCGGTGCTGCTCATCGAGCGAATCCTGACACGATTTTCTGGCTTTGACGGCTTGTCGCAGGAACAGCCTGTAAGCGTCCTTGACTTGTATCAAGTAAGTGGCGTGCACCTTTTTGCCGCACCCATGCGATAACCCTTTCGGGACAAGATGTTAATTCGGGTCAATTCTTGCTGTCGAAGGCTTTCCCGGCATCATTCCGGCCGCGCAGGTTCCTGGCGGCGCAGCCAGCGAAGGAAGGATTTGAGAACGGGCCGTTTCGGCCCCGGCCGGGTCACCAGATGATAACCCATGCCGCGTCCGTCGTCCTGGAACAGAACGACGATGTCGCCGGCTGCGATTTCTGGCTCGATGAAGGCGCGGGCGGTTGCCGCCACGCCCTCTCCGGCCCGCAGCGCGTCCTGCAGCAGGTTTCCGGGAAGATCCGTCATCCTGCGCACCCGTGCCTCGGTCACGCCGCGCGAAGTCAGCCATTCCTTGGCTTCGTTGGTGCCAATCTCCTGTAGCCAGGGGTATTCAAGCAGGTCGCGGGGCGAGGTGATCTCTCGATCACCGATCAGACTGCGCGCGGCGGCGATCACGAACCTGGTTTTCAGGAACACTTCGCTATCCAGCCCTTTCCAGTCGCCCAGTCCGAAGCGGATGGCCAGGTCAAGACCCCCGGGCGCCGGATCCACGCGGTCGGCTGTCGGGTTGATCATCAGGTTGATATCCGGGTGAGCTTCGCGAAAGCTACCCATGCGCGGCATCAGCCAGCGCGCGGCAAAGCTGGGTGTGCATGTGATCTGCAGCGGCCGGTCGGCATCGGCGCCAGTCATGTCCTCTATCTCCCGCGTAACCGACTCGAAAGCATCGCGGAGGGTTTTGCCCAGCCGCCGCCCGTCGGGCGTGAGAACGATGCTGCGCCCTTCCCGCTCCATCAGCTTCACACCCAGCCGTTCTTCCAATGCGCGGACCTGCTGGCTGATCGCAGCATGGCTGACGTTCAGGAGTTCACCGGCAGAGGACATACCACCGGTCTCGGCAAGGGCTGCGAAGGCGCGCAACTGAGCAAGCGGCGGCAGGTTGCGGAAAGACATCTGTAACTCCTGCTTACATATTCGCAGAATTCCTGATTCGCTTAGGAGGGCGCAAGAGGCAATATTACAGGCATCAAACGCCCTTCAGGAGCCAGACCGATGATCAACCCACTTGCAGGTACTTTCATGATCGCAACCCGCATGCGCCAGTCTCCCTACTGGGAGGACCAGCATTTCGCCAACCTCCGTGACAACAGGGTGCGGCCGCGCCTTTTGTCGGCGCCGCCCCGGCATCGGTCGCGTAGCCGGTTCCGCCTGTTCCGTCGCCGGCCCGCCGCCACGGACCCGCGCGACCTTTAAGCCCTGGCCGTCGGCCGGCGTGCTTCGCTTAACCCAAGAGACCCTGTCGGACCGGGCTATTCGCGCTAACCCGGCCTGGTCCGAACCACTCCTCCGGCGGTATCCTGCGCGCCTGCTGCCCGTTGGCGGGCGCGAGAACCAAGAACGCGCCTGCATTTGCCGGTCCCCGGTGCCGGCGCCACCGCCGGAGGTCTTTTCTTTCAGATATGCTGTTTCTGCTGCCCCACGTCATTTGGCGGCGCTTCCCAATCGGCTTGATCCGCTGCCGCCCTTCTGCAAATAGGAAAAGACCGGCTGCGCTAACAGCCGGTCTTAGGGCGGCGCCGGTCCCAGGAAGAAACGCGCGAACAGGATCCTGGTTCCGACGCCTGGCCCGGGGGCTAGCCCCCGGGTTTTCTGGCTCAGCTCATTCGCCACCGCCCAACTGGTGGACGTAGGCCGCGACCGCGTTGATCTCGGTCTGGCTGAGGCCGGCGCCCTTGCGGAATTCCTCCGACCAGGCCGGCATCACGCCGAAACGGGCATAGGTAACCGTCTCGGTCAGCGTCGCGACGTCGCCGCCATATAGCCAGATCGCATCGGTCAGGTCCGGCGCGCCAAGGGCTGGATCGCCGGTTCCGTCCTCCATGTGGCAGGAGGAACATTGGTCGGCGAAGAGCACCGCGCCGGCCGAAGCCAGTTCGGCATCATGCTCCTGACCCGAGATCTGCCGTACGTACTGCACGACCTGGGCGATCTCTTCGCCCGACAGGATCTCATCGGCCCCAAAGGCCGGCATCTCGGACCAATGGGTATCCGGAGACTGTTCGTTCCTGACGCCGTTGGTGACAGTATAGGCGATGTCGTCGATCGTTCCGCCCCACAACCAGTCGTCGTCCAGCAAGTTTGGATAGCCGGAGGCCTGCACGCCGGCAGCGCCGGAACCGTGGCATTGCGAGCAGTTGTTGCGAAACACCGAGCTTCCCATCTGGACGGCGAAGTTTTGCAGATCAGGGTTCTCGTTCAGCGTGTTCAGGTCGGCCACTGCCAGTTCCTCGCGCAACCCGGCGTGCTTGTCTTCGAATGCCGCGATGTCGGCCATCACCTGCCCGCGCGTCGAAAAGCCCAGCATCCCTGCGGTCGCTCGCGTCACCATCGGCCAGGCCGGGAACAGGATCGTATAGATGATCCCCCAAATGACCGTGGCGTAGAATGTGTAGACCCACCATCTTGGCAGCGGATTGTTCCACTCTTCGATGCCGTCCCATTCGTGACCTGTCGTACCGACACCCGTGGTTTCGTCTTTTTTCTCTTCTGCACTCATTGCCGTGCCTCCTGCGCATCGGCGGGTTTGTCTTCGTTCCTGAACGGAATACTTGCTGAGTCCTCGTGGATCTTGCGGCTGCCCGGGCGGAACGCCCAGGCAACGACGCCGATGAAGAAGAGGAACAGCACGAGCAGCGCCCAGCTATCGGCGATCTCTCTGAGGATGTGATAGTCCATCCGCCCCTCCCTACCGGCTGTCGTCGGGCGTGAAGGTCGAGAAATCGACCAGCGTCCCGAGCATCTGCATATAGGCGATCAGCGCATCCATCTCGGAAATGCCGGGCGCGTCGTCGAAGTTCCTGACCTGCGCCCCCGGATAGCGTTCCAGCATGTCGTCGTAGTCGCTGTCCGGATCGGCCTGCGCCCGGAAGTCGGCAGCGGCGTTTTCCAGCATCTCGTCCGTGTATGGCACACCAACGAAGCGGTTGGTGCTCATCACGTCCTCGATGTACTTGCCGTCCAGCATGTTGTTCAGCAGGTAGCCGTATTTCGGCATCAGCGACTCCGGCACCACAGACTGCGGGTCGGTCAGGTGCGCGACGTGCCAGGCGTCGGAGTACCGGCCGCCGACACGCGCCAAGTCGGGCCCGGTCCGCTTCGATCCCCACTGGAACGGGTGGTCATATTTCGACTCCGCGGCCAGCGAGAAGTGACCATAACGTTCGACCTCGTCGCGCATGGGCCGGATCATTTGCGAGTGGCAGACATAGCAGCCTTCGCGGATGTAGATGTTCCGACCCTCCAGCTCGAGCGGCGAGTAGGGCCGCACGCCTTCCACGTCCTCGATCGTGTTCTCGAGGTAGAACAGCGGCACGATCTCGACGATGCCGCCGATGGTGACCACTAGGAAGGAGAAGATCAGCAACAAGGTGGCATTCTTTTCCAGGAACGCGTGGCGGTCGAGCAGCCCCTTCTTCTTCGGCTTGTCGCCTTCTGGGGGAGTGTTTGCAGTTGTATCAGCCATCTCCGGCGCTCCTTATTCGGCCGGGACCATGGCGGGCTCGTCCGAAATCTTCGGCTGGGCCCGGACGGTCATCCAGAGGTTGTAGCACATGATCAGCGCACCGGTGAGGTACAGGACCCCGCCAAGGGCGCGTACGACGTACATCGGGAACTTCGCCGCGACTGTGTCGGCGAAGGAGTTCACCAAGAAGCCCTGCGCGTCGACTTCGCGCCACATCAGGCCTTCCATGATGCCGGTGACCCACATCGACGCGGCGTAGAGCACGATACCGATGGTCGCGAGCCAGAAGTGCCAGCTGACCATCGAGAGACTGTACAGCCGCTCGCGGTTCCAAAGGCGCGGTACCAGGAAGTAAAGCGCGCCGAAGGTGATCATGCCGTTCCAGCCCAGAGCACCGGAATGCACGTGACCGATCGTCCAGTCAGTATAGTGCGAAAGCGAGTTCACCGCGCGGATCGACATCATCGGGCCCTCGAAGGTCGACATGCCGTAGAAGCCGATGGAGATTACCATCATGCGGATGATCGGATCGGTGCGCAGCTTGTCCCAGGCACCCGACAGCGTCATCAGGCCGTTGATCATGCCACCCCAGGAGGGCATCCACAGCACGATCGAGAACACCATACCAAGGGTCGAGGCCCAGTCGGGCAGTGCTGTGTAATGCAGGTGGTGCGGGCCGGCCCATATGTACAGGAAGATCAACGCCCAGAAGTGGACGATAGACAGTTTGTAGCTGTAGATCGGCCGTTCCGCCTGCTTCGGCACGAAGTAATACATCATGCCGAGGAAGCCCGCGGTCAGGAAGAAGCCCACGGCGTTGTGACCGTACCACCATTGCGTCATCGCGTCCTGCACGCCGGCGAAGACCTGCACCGACTTGGAGCCGAAAATCGAGACCGGGATCGAGATGTTGTTGACGATATGCAGCATCGCGATGGTTACGATGAAGGACAGGTAGAACCAGTTAGCCACATAGATATGCGGCTCTTTCCGCTTCAGAATCGTGCCGAGGAAGACGGCCAGATAGGCGACCCAGACGATGGTCAGCCACAAGTCGACGTACCATTCCGGCTCGGCATATTCCTTGGACTGGGTGGCGCCAAGCAGATACCCCGTTGCGGCCAGCACGATGAACAGATTGTAGCCCCAGAAAACGAACCAGGCGAGATTGCCGCCGAATAGGCGCGCGGCGCTGGTCCGCTGGACGACATAGAAGGATGTGCACAGCAAGGCGTTCCCGCCGAAGGCAAAAATCACCGCTGAGGTGTGCAATGGCCGCAGCCGGCCGAAGTTGGCATAACCTTGCGCCCATTCGAAGTTGAGCACCGGAAATGCCAGCTGAAAAGCGATAAACACACCGACCAGAAACCCGACCGCTCCCCAGAAGGCGGTGGCGATGGCACCGGCGCGAATCACGCCGTCCATGTACTCTGCCTGATTAATCTCCGCCGGCGGATCGTCCCAGTGCCGCAGGCTCCAGATGAAAAGCCCGGCGGCGACGGCCATGAAGATCAGGGCGTGGACCTGATAGGCCAGGTCACGGCCATAGTTGGCGGCTATTGCGGCGGCCAGAGCGACCAGCCCAAACACCACCAGCTTCACTGTATTCCACATCTATGTCGTCCCTTTGTCCTTCGCCCGGCTTACGGTTACCCTCGCCGCCGGACATTATTCGACGCTCCCGCATCTGCACCCACGACCGTACACATACCTTGATCCATATCAATGAGGGTTGCGCCAAGCGTGCGATCATGGGCACACACTGTGTGACACGACCGCGCAGTCGCGGCGCATGTCCCGCAAAATTCCGGAGGCACACCCATGGCTTACAAGACTATCGTCACGGTGGTTAACGATTTAGAAACGAACAAGTCCGCGCTAGATGCCGCGATCGCGCTCGCGACGCGGGAAGAGGCGCATCTGGACATTCTCTGCCTCGGGATCGACCGCACCCAGCCAGGTTTCTACTATGCCGGCGCAAGCGCCGTCGTTCTTCAGGACAACCTGGCACAGGCACAGGCCGAGGCCGAGGCGCTGGAGGCGAAGCTCAAGGAACGCATGGCGGGCGAGGATCTGCCCTATGCGATTTTCCGGGCGACGGTTCAAATCGCCGGAATGGCGCCGCTTGTCGCGCACCGCACACGGATGGCCGATCTCGCCGTCCTGCCGCAGCCATACGCTGGCGACCGGGCGCATGAGAACGAGGCGATCCTGGAGGCGGTACTGTTCAATGGCGCCGTTCCGGTGCTGGTGATCCCCAATAACAAGGCATTGCCCGAGTCGCTGTCGAACGTGGTTGTTGCCTGGAACGAAAGCACCGAGTCGCTGACCGCCATTCGCGCCGCGCTGCCGTTCCTGCAGCAGGCGGATCTGGTGAATATCACGGTCATTGATCCTCCAGCGCATAGCCCCGACCGCTCCGATCCGGGCGGCCAATTGAGCCAAGTCCTGTCTCGCCACGGCGTTCGGCCGGAGGTTTCGGTGCTGGCGAAGACCATGCCGCGGATCTCAGACATCCTGTGCCGGCATGCCGGCGATACAGGCGCCGACATGATTGTCATGGGCGCCTACGGGCACTCCCGCTTCCGCGAGGCGATTTTGGGCGGTGCCACCCGCAACATGTTGGAGATCGCCGAAGTACCGGTGCTGATGGCACACTGAAACGATAACGCCCGGGGCCTTGGCCCCGGGCGTTCCGTCTTTACGGTTTTGGAAAAACGGCTAGACCAGCAGCCCGCCATCCGCATCGTCGCCGGTTTCAGCGATCAGCGCATCGAAGTCCGGCACCACGATATGGCGCTTGCCTTCCAGCCGGATGATTCCATCCCGCTTCAGGGCAGAGATCTGCCGGCTTACCGTTTCGAGCGTCAGGCCCAGATAATCCGCCATCGCCTCTCGCGTAAGCGGCAGGTCAAATGCCGAGCCGTCCGTCGGCGACAGTTTCTGCAGCGACGCCTCGCGCTGCGCGATGATTGTCAGAAGGCTCGCGATCTTCTCGCGCGCGGTCTTGCGGCCGAGAATCAGCATCCAGTCGCGCGCAGCGTCGAGTTCGTCCAGCGTCATCTCCAGCAGGCGCTGCGCGATGGACGGCGTTTCACGTAGCAGCCTCTCGAATGGACCGCGACGGAAGCAGCAGAGCAGCAGCTTGGAGTTCGCGGTCACGTCGTACGGGGCGGTGGCGCGTCCTGGTCGTCCAAGAAAATCCGACGGCAACAGCAGCCCGACCATCTGCGTTCGACCGTCCTCCAGCGTCTGGCTTAGCGTGGCGATGCCGCTGACCACCGAGGCCACGAAATCCAGCGGATCGCCGGCCCAGACCACAGGCTGGCCCGGATCGTAGCTGCGGTAGTACTTGATCGAGTCGAGCAACTCCAGCTCGTCCGGCTCGCATTTCGAGCAGACGGCACGGTGCCGGATCGGGCAGCTCGCACAATTCCTGTGATCGTGAAGTCTAAGATCGTCCATTCGGATATTCATCTGCCAGCTTGATCCGTATCAAGGTGGCTCCTGTCGCGCCGTGAGAATTCTAAAGTCATGGCACAGATTTCGCAACTAAAGCAGATGGGCCTCTTTGACGCGCGTGTGCCGCGTTACACGAGCTATCCCACCGCACCACAGTTCTCCGGCGGCGTTGGAGCAGTGGAAACGGCCAAATGGATACAATCTGTAGAGGCCGGCTCTCTCATATCGTTATACGTGCATGTGCCGTTCTGTCGCAGGCTTTGCTGGTTCTGCGCCTGCCGCACACAGGGCACATCGACCCTGTCACCCGTAGCTGCCTATATCGAGACGCTGAAGCTGGAGCTAGCAAAGATCGGTATGCTCCTGCCTGCAGGTGTCCGGATCGGCCACCTTCACTGGGGTGGCGGCACGCCGACACTGCTGGCGCCGGAAATGATCACCGAGCTTGCCGACGCGATATTCGACGCGGCACCACTGGCGGAAAACGCCCAGTTCTCAGTCGAGATCGACCCAAACGAGATCGACGCCCCGCGCCTCGACGCTCTCGCCGCTGTCGGCATGAACCGCGCCTCGATCGGTATCCAGGATTTCGACCCTGCGATTCAGGAGACGATTGGTCGACCGCAAAGCTACGAGGTGACCAAAACCGCCGTCGACGGCCTGCGCGCCCGCGGAATTACCAGTCTAAACGCCGATATCCTGTATGGACTGCCCTATCAGACAGAGCACAAGATCTCTGAGTCGGTGCAGAAACTGCTTTCGCTTGGTCCCGACCGCGTGGCGCTGTTCGGTTATGCCCATGTGCCTTGGATGGCCAAGCGGCAGGGCCTGATCCCGACCGATGCCCTGCCCGCGCCGGAGGAACGGCTGCGGCTTTTCAACACCGCGCGCGAGCTATTCCTGTGGGACGGGTTTCAGGAGATTGGCATCGACCATTTCGCTCGGCCCGAGGACGGCCTGGCGGTAGCGCAGCGTAACGGCACGATGCGGCGGAATTTTCAGGGCTATACCGAGGATGATTTCACGACGCTGATCGGTGTCGGCGCATCGGCTATCTCACGCTATGCGCAGGGCTATGCCCAAAATGACGCCAGCACATCCGGCTACCAGCGGCGGATCCGCGATGACGCTCTTGCGACCAAACGCGGCCATGCGTTCGGCGGCGACGACCTGCTGCGTGGGCGCATCATTGAGATGCTGCTTTGCGATTTCCGAGCCGATCTGGCCGAGGCTGCGAAGGAAACCGGCGCTCCGACCGCCACGGCGATTGCCATGGCCGAAGGGCTGGACCGTACCTTCCCAGGGATGCTGACCGTATCGGGCGGCAGGGTCTCGATCCAACCAGAGGGCCGGTCGCTGGCACGCATGATCGCGCGCTATTTCGACGCCTACGACACAGCGTCGACCGGTCACAGCCACGCAGTCTGACAGACTGCGTTACCAGCGAATTCCGAAACGCAGGGCGTCGTAGATTGCCGCGTGGATATTGCGCGACGCAACGGCGTCGCCGATCCGGTAGAGCAGGAATTCACCCGCAGGATTGCGTTCCGGGAACAGCGCACCTACTGAGCGGAGCGCGGTGTAGTCGACCTCACCAAGGTTCCGCGACCGTGCCTTCAGGTCGAAATAGAGCTCGTCGAGCGCAGCAGTCCCGTGTTCCACCACTACCTGATCGACACGGCGCTCCTCGCGATAGTCCGGCGCGTAATCGGAGCTGAGCACCGCGACCAGTTCGTTGCCCTCACGCCGCACGCCGGCCACCCGGGTATTGATCGTCACCCTCGCGCCTGCCTCCTGCAGCGCGGTGGCGTAGGGCGCGTGGTTCAACCCGCCCACCTCCGGAGCGAAGAACCGTTCGGGCGAGACCAGTTCCAGTTCCGATCCCAACCGAGCGATCACCTCCGCCGCGCTCATCCCCGGATGCGCACCGTTGTCGTCGTAGACCAGCACACGCGCCGCCGGTTTTACCGCACCTGACAGGATGTCCCAGCTGGACACACAGAGTTCATCGCCTTCCATCTCAGGCGGTTGCGGCAGACCGCCGGTGGCGACGATCACCACCTCGGGACGCAAGGCTAAGACGTCCGACGCTTCGGCAAAGAGGTTGTACCGGATGGTCACACCGCGGCGGTCCAGCTCTGCCAGCCGCCAGTCGACGATCCCGATCATCTCCCTCCGCCGCGGGTTGGCGGCCAGCAGGTTCACTTGGCCTCCAGCGCGGTCCGACGCTTCCAGCAGCGTCACATCGTGCCCCCGCTCTGCCGCAACGCGCGCCGCTTCCAGTCCCGCCGGGCCAGCGCCGACGATCACTGCGCGCTTCGCCGCCCCGGCCTTCGAGATGGCATGCGGCATGGTCGCCTCGCGCCCGGTCGCAGCGTTGTGGATGCACAGCGCACCGCCGCCCTCATAGATCCGGTCGAGACAATAGGTGGCGCCGACGCATGGTCGGATCCGATCCTCATGCCCCGCTGCGACCTTCGCGCCGATATGCGGATCGGCGATGTGAGCGCGGGTCATTCCCACCATGTCCAGCTTGCCTGAAGCTACTGCATGGCGTGCAGTCGCGACGTCGGAAATCTTTGCCGCGTGGAACACCGGAAACTTCGTCTCCGCCCGCACCTCGCCCGCGAAATCCAGATGCGGGGCAGAGGCCATCCCTTGCACCGGGATCACACGCGTCAGTTCCCCATCGGTCGCCACCCGACCGCGGATCAGGTTGATGAAGTCGAACTTGCCGGATGCCGCCACCCGCCGAGCGATCTCCATCCCCTCTTCCCGCGACAATCCCTTGTCGAATTGCTCGTCCGCTACCATCCGCAATCCTACGATGAAGTCCGGCCCAACCGCCGCGCGCACCGCGTCGATCACCGCCCACAGGAACCGCAGCCTGTTGTCCAGCGAGCCGTTCCAGTCATCGTCGCGGCGGTTCTGATAGGGCGACCAGAACGCGTCGATCAAGTGGCCGTAGGCTTCAAATTCGATCCCGTCGAGTCCAGCCGCCTGCATTCGCTGCGCTGCGGCGGCGAAATCCGCCAGGATCCGCGCGATGTCCCACTCTTCCAATGGTTTCGGAAAGGCCCGGTGTGCCGGTTCCCGAACCGCTGACGGCGCCACTACCGGCAGCCAGTCACCCCGGTTCCACCCCGTTCGCCAACCCAGGTGGGTCAGCTGGATCATCACTGCACAGCCTTCCTCGTGGCAGTCATCCGCCAGTGCCTTGAGCCACGGCACGATCTCATCGCGATACGCATGCAGGTTCCCGAACGCCTCGGGACTGTCCGCCGACACAACAGCCGAGCCTGCCGTCATCGTAAGAGCGCAGCCGCCCCTGGCCTTTTCCCGGTGATAGAGCCTGTATCGCTCCGTCGGCATGCCGCTCTCGGAATAGGCCGGCTCGTGCGCGGTCGACATTATCCGGTTCTTCAGGGAAAGGTGTTTCAGGCGGTAGGGTTGCAGCAGCGGGTCGGTCGTCATCGGGTGTCCTTCGGGGAGTGCCTGGCGCCCAGCCTATGCGGCAGGTGCAGCCCTTTGCAGGCCGAAATGCGTCACGTGAGATGACAATCACGTAACGGTCCGCTGGAGCCCATTGCTTGAAGGTCGGCGACGGCGACAGGAAAATCCTGCCACCACGCCGATGGTTATGAACGTTTCCGGCGGCGCAGCCCGATCAGGCCCATCGCAACGAACCCGGCACCGAGAAGCGGCAACGTTGCCGGTAACGGGACCGTGGAAACGCGCAGGCTGTCGAATTGCAGGCCCGCGCACCATTCCTCGCACAGATATTCACCCGGGCCGAAGGGCAAGCTTGCGATATACTGGGAGCCGTTTCCGTCCCATGGCCAGTTGTATAAGTCGCCAGCATAAGAGGTGATCCCCGGCGGAAGCAGCAACGATATGACGAATGTGTCGATGTCGGCGAAAGACCCGCCCCACTTCGTTTGCTGGAAGGATGGGAACAGCCCCGTCGGAATGAGCGATGTCAGGCTGGAGACCAGGCTGCCGTTTCGGTAACCTTCCAGCTGGTAATAGATGTCCTCTTCGAGTTCGAGGTGCATCGGATTTCCGCCATTGCTGTAATCCAGCTCGCCTGACCCATCGGGATTTGGGCCGGAAACACCTTTGTACAACCGTGAGTAGCCGGAAACCTCCCCGGCACGCACCGAAAACAACCTACCGTCGTCGCGTGTGAAGATCGACGTCAGCAAGCCGTTGTCATCGTGGAGGTACAGCTGCGTACCTTCGTAATAGGCTATGCTGTTCCCGAAGGTGAAGCCGAGCTCTGTAAATGTCTCATCGTCGAAATCCAGAATCTCTGCGTCATCAAAGGTAATGGTTCCGGCCGAAATGTCACTGGCGAAGACCATGCCGAAAACCGATGCCAAAAGTGGTGTTCTGACCATATTTCGCTCCATCTAGTCCTGAGTTACTCATCGAATGCGCTTGTCATCGCCCCACTTTCCGTATGTCAAAGCGGGTACTGGTAGTTCACTGAACGACGCCACGCGGATGGCGAAACTGGTTACCTAGGGGGGATTCCGCGAATCGGATTCTGCTGCGAGTCGGTGGTCTTTGGCGAAACCGGTTCTGTTGAAGTTTGATATCTCAGGATGACTCTGCTCGAATTCGATCCTCTATCTGGGAACAGCTAAAAGTTGTCTTTAGGGTACCCGTTTCGGCCCGTTTCGCAAAACGCGATTTGCTGCGAGCGACAATCTCGGACCTTGTCCACAACGGCAAAACCGGTCATCTGGGACGACATTCAGGCCGAAATGGGAGGAGGCGGAATGGACCTAGAAAACAGGTTCCGGAAGATCCTGGGCGCCGCCCATGTGCTAACCGGCGACGACATGGCGCCCTACTGCGAGGACTGGACCAAGAAGTATCGGTCGAACCCCGCCGCCGTCCTGCGCCCCGGCAGCACCGCCGAGGTCAGCGCAATCCTGAAACTCGCATATGAAACTGGCACCGCTATCGTTCCTGCGGCCGGGCGCACGGGCCTGAATGGCGGAGCCTACGCCGACGGGCAGTTCTTGCTGTCTGTTGAGCGGCTGAACGATATCCGCGAGATCCGGGCGGACGCGCTCACCGCCACCGTCGGCGCAGGAGTGGTGCTGACGCAGTTGCACGAAGCCGCCGAAGTGCAGGGCCTCGTCTTTCCGCTCACGTTCGGGGCGAAGGGGTCGGCGATGATCGGCGGCGTGCTGTCCACTAATGCCGGCGGTTCGAACGTGGTGCGCTACGGCTCAACCCGCGGGTTGTGCCTGGGATTGGAGGTCGTGCTGGCGGATGGTCGGGTGATGGATTTGATGAGCCAACTCCACAAGGACAACTCCGGCTACGACCTAAAGGACCTGTTCATTGGCGCCGAGGGAACTCTGGGCATCATCACTGCCGCCGTCGTGAAGCTTGCGCCGAAGCCGCGCGCCTATGCCACAGCCATGGTCGCGGCGCCGGACCTGTCGCAGGCGCTTGTCCTTCTGAACCGTCTGCAGGAAGCGACCGGTGGAGCCGTCGAAGCCTTTGAATACATGCCACGCCGTTACATTGAGGCGCACCTGAAAAAGTTCCCGTCGGCCCGTGAACCCTTCGACGCCCCACACGAGATCAACATAATGGTCGAAGTAGGTGCGACCGCCCCACGCGACGCGACGCCAGGGCCCGACGGTACCGTTCCGATTGCGGCCTACCTGGAGGAAGCCCTCTCGGGGATGCTCGAGGAAGGCGCTATTCTCGACGCCATAGTCGCCCGGAACGAGGCGCAGCGGCGCAGCATCTGGGAACGCCGCGAACAGGCCGCTGAAGTTACACTGGGCCGCCTGCCCATAGTGAACTGCGACGTGGCGCTGCCCGTCGACAAGGTCGGCATTTTCTTGGAGCGCGCCACGCAGACGCTCGGCGAACTCGATCCAATGTCCGAGAACCTGTGCGTCGCGCATCTCGGAGACGGCAACATCCATTTCAGCATCTATCCGTCGAGCAAGGACCCCGCGTTCCATGACTGCATTTCCGAGATGATCGAAGATCTGGTGCTGCAGTTCCGCGGCTCCTTCTCGGCAGAGCATGGCATAGGGTTGTCGAAGAAACCTTCGATGGCGCGGCGTAAGAACCCGGTGGCATTGGACGTGATGCGAGCCGTCAAGGCGGCGCTCGATCCGAAGGGGATCCTCAACCCTGGCAAAGTCTTGCCGGATTGACCGGACACCCTAGCTCGTGGTCTGCTGCGGGTTACCCCGTTCCAACCGGTGTGCGTGCCCGTAACCAAGGATTGCCGAGTCCCGATGTCCAGCCCTGACGAGATCGAAGAGCTGATTGCACGGGTGAAGTTGCGGGATCGCGAGGCCTTTGCCAGACTTTATTCCGTTACGTCCGCGAAACTTTTCGGCATCTGCCTTCGTGTTTTGAAGAACCGGGCAGAAGCTGAAGAGGCGTTGCAGGATGTCTATGTAAGGATATGGCGGAAGGCCGACGCCTACACGGCCGGAGGCTATTCGCCGATGACTTGGCTGATTACGATGGCGCGGAATATCGCCATCGACAAGCTGAGGTCCCGCAAGACCGCATCCGCCGATATCGATGACTTGCCTGAGATCGCCGCGCCGGGGCCGACGCCTGAGGGCGAGGCGCTCGCAGCGTCGGAACGACGGCAGATCGAGGCTTGCCTTGCCGAGTTGGAGACAGACAGGGCGGGGGCGGTGCGAAGTGCCTATCTGGACGGGGAGAGTTACAAAGAGCTGGCGCTTCGTTACAAAGTGCCGCTCAACACCATGCGAACATGGCTGCGCCGCAGCCTTCTGAGCCTGCGAGAGTGCCTGACACGATGACGACCGGACCGGAATTCAGCGAAGAGGATATCGCCATTGCGGGTGAGTATGTCCTCGGCCTGCTGCCGGATGCGGACCGACGGGCGTTTGAGTCGCGGCTGAGTGAAGAGCCGGCTTTGCGCCGCCTCGTAGTGGACTGGGACGAGGAATTCGTTGCACTGGCGGACAGCGTGGCAGCGGAGACGCCGCCCGACCGCGTGCGCAAGAAGGTTGAGGCGCGGCTGTTTGACGAGCCCAAGCGTGGCGGACGACCTTGGTTCTCGGTTCTTGTCGGCGCGGCTGTCGGGCTGATGCTTGCCATCATATTCGTTGCAGCCGTTCCGCTGGAGCCACCTTCGCCCCTGCCCCAGCCGACCCATCACGCCGAGATTGTGGCGGAGGATAACAGTCTGCACATCGACGCCGTGATGAATGGGGAAACCGGCGACCTGGAATTGACCCGGCTGGCCGGGACCGCGCCGGTCGGCCGCTCATTAGAGCTGTGGATCATTGCCGAGAGTCAGCCCAACCCGATTTCTTTGGGAGTGCTGGCCGAGGACGAGCCGACCACGCATCTGATCGTCGCATCGGGCCACCGATCCTTGCTGCCAGGCGGAACTCTGGCAATCACCGACGAGCCGCCGGGCGGCTCGCCGTCGGGCCTGCCGACTGGCACAGTGCTGGCCACGGGAGCGATTGCTCCCGTTCCGACACAGGGCTGACCGAGTTCACGCCCGCGTGACAACACGTGATCAAACGCTCTGAAACTTCGCACCACTTGAATCCGTGACTTCCTGCATCAGGGCCACTCACGGCCCGAAAGCACAGTTAGGGAGCTTCAAGATGAAACCGATCAAGACCCTTTTCGCCGCTACCGCCCTTACCGCGGTCTCCTCCATGGCCTTCTCGGCCAGCCATTCGATGGAAAACCCGCAGGTAGGCGGCGCCGACATGATGGCCGACATGACCATCGTCGAGAACGCTTCGAACTCTCCGATTCATACGACGCTGGTCGCCGCGGTTCAGGCCGCCGACCTTGTCGACACGCTGAGCGGTGAAGGCCCGTACACCGTCTTCGCGCCGACCGACGAAGCCTTTGCGGCGCTTCCCGAAGGCACCGTGGACTCGCTACTGATGCCCGAAAACAAGGATCAGTTGACCAAGATCCTGACCTGCCACGTTGTCGAAGCCAATGCGATGTCGGACGCCATTGCCGGAATGATCGCCGATGATGGTGGCACCCATCCGGTGTCGACCGTCGGCGGCTGCACACTGCAGGCAGAGATGGACGGCGACATGATCACCCTCACGGACGAGAACGGCACAACCGCAACCGTCACCACCGCCGACGTGCGCCAGTCGAACGGCGTTATCCACGTCATCGACGCCGTGCTTTTGCCGGCGATGTAAATGTTCGGGCCGGTCCTGTCGTTTCCCCACTGACAGGGCCGGAGTCTCTCCCGATGGGGCTGTCGCTTTGTTATGTTCCTGTTTCGGCAGCCCATCCCGCACCGCCTCTTCCCGTCCTGGCGGTGCGGGGCCTTTTTCTAGATACCTTCCGCCAGCATCCCGTCCAGCCGCTGGTAACTCATCTCCATACCGTCTGTCATGCCGGTCGACATCGCCGCCTCGCGATCTTCGGCGCTGTCATAGACGATTGTTACGGTCATCCGTGTCCCAGCACCTTCCGCTGCGAAACTCGTCGTCACCGCCGAGCCCTTGCCCATGTCACCGCCGACGTCACCTGGATCGAAGTACTCGGTATGAGAAATATTGCCCGGCGGATCCAGTTCGGTGACCTCGCCGTAGAAACCGAATTCCTGACCGTTCTCCTGGTTGCGCCAGCGCCAGCGGTATTTGCCTCCGACACGCAAATCCATCTCGCAGACCGACATTTCCCAGCCCGGCGGACCGAGCAGCCAGCGTCTCAGAAGACCCGGTTCTGTAAATGCTTTATAAACGAGGTCAGGTGGGGCGGCGAAAGCCCGTTTCACCCGGACTGTCCGCTCATCGGGCAGGTCCACTTCCGTTTCGTCACCGCGCATCACCGTCTCCATTCCGCTGCAACTCCTCCAGTACCGCGTCAAGCCTTTGGAAATTCATCTCCCAGACCTCGCGATATCTCCTAATCCACTCGCCTGCCGCGAGCATTGGCTCCAACCTCAGGCTCCGCGGCCGCCGCTGCCCGTCGACCCGGCTTTCAACAAGCCCGGCCTTCTCCAGTACATACAAGTGCTTAGAAACTGCCGGCTGGCTCAGCTCAAAAGGTTTTGCCAGTTCGTTTACCGTCGCCTCGCCCTCGGCGAGGCGCGCCAGGATTGCGCGCCGTGTCGGATCGGCAAGGGCTAGGAAAGTCGCGTCGAGAGTAGCGGTACCCATATAGTCTCCAATGGCTATATAACTAATCAGTAATATTGTATTGTGCTCGTTGTCAACTCCCTGCCGTCTCCCCTTTCCCCCGCTGGCTGGGTCCATTACTTTGCGCCCTGCGTCAAACCTGTAGGAGCATCCATGACCCAACGACTGCACCTCGTCTTCGGCGGCGAGCTCGTAGATCCCTCCAAAACCGTATTCAGCGACGTCGACGCCATCGACATTGTTGGAATCTTCCCGAATTACGCCGCTGCCTATGACGCATGGAAAGACGCAGCCCAACGGACCGTCGACAATGCGCACATGCGCTATTTCATTGCCCACCTGCACCGATTACGCGACGAGGAGCTGGAAGCCTCTTCGACCGAGGAACTCGATAGCTGACAGGACCCGGATGGCCAATTCGATCCCCCTGAAGCTTTACCTCGCCACCCGCGCCCGATCCGAGCGTGGTACGCGCCGGGCGCTGGCGCGAGGTGACACGCCCGAAGATGAGAAGGCGCAGGAGCACGAACGCCTAGGCCATGCCGGCATCGAGCGGCCGGACGGGCCGCTGATCTGGATCCATTCAGGGCAGGATCGTCACGCTCTGGCGGCACGCGAACTGGCGAACCGCTTGCGCGCCGAGCGGGAAGAACTGAATTTTCTGTTCACCACTTCCGCCCGGGCGCGGCGCGATTCCGAAGAACACCTGATTTCGCAGTTCGCGCCCGATGAGTACGTGCCCGCGATTCGAAGCTTTCTGACCCACTGGAAGCCCGACCTGTCGATCTGGACAGAACCCGATGTCCGGCCCGCATTGGCCGCTGGGGCAGCCGGGTTCGGCGTCCCGCTCTACCTGATCGACGCCCATACGGCTCCAACTGAAACGCAGGGCTGGCGCTTTTGGCCCGGTGTATCATCGACATTGCTCACCGATTTTCGACACGTGATCACAGGCGACCCGGTCAAGGCCGGGGCACTGCGCCGCCTGGGCGCCGGCCCGGCGAAGACCGAAATCGTAGGCTATCTCGAGGAAGGCACCGCCGCCCTACCCTGCAATACCGCCGAACGGGACGATATAGCGAAGGATATTGTCGGCCGGCCCGTCTGGCTGGCGGGCCACGCCGCAGATGCCGAAATAGAGCCGATATTGGACGCGCATCGGCAGGTGCTGCGCCGGACGCACAAGCTGCTGCTGATCCTCGTCCCCGACGATCCGGAAGCGGGCCCCGACCTTGCCAAGGCGATCCGTGATCACGGATTCACTGCATCTTTGCGTTCTTCCGGGGCTTTTCCAGTCTCGGACACGCAGATCTACATCGCGGATACCGAGGGCGAAATGGGACTTTGGTACCGGCTTGCTGCAGTATCTTATCTGGGCCGTTCGCTGGAAGCGTCGGGGGGAGTGAACCCGTTCGAGGCCGCCGCGCTCGGATCCGCGATCATCCACGGACCGAATGTCCGCAACTACCGCCGCGCCTATGGCCGGCTCGCCTCGGCCGGTGCCACGCGGATGGTACGGAACACCAACCAGCTTTCCGAGGCACTTGAGGCCCTGCTGTCGCCGGACATTGCCGCCCTTATGGCGCACGAGGCTTGGAAGCTCTGTACCTCCGGCGCCGAGGTGACTGACCGCGCGATGGATCTGGTCCTGACCGAGCTCGACGAGCGAGAGCCGGCCTGATGCGTCCACCCGCGTTCTGGCAGGCGCCACCGGACCGTCCCGGCTGGAAGGCGCGTGCGCTGGCACCCCTAGGCGCACTCTATGCGCGCGCAACGGCGCGCAGGGTGATGCAGCAAGGCTACCGCGCTGCAGTTCCAGTGATCTGCGTCGGCAACCTGAACATTGGCGGCACCGGCAAGACGCCCACAGTGATTGCCCTGTTGCAGGAGTTGCAGGCACGCGGCTATGAGGCGCACGTCGTGACACGTGGCTATGGGGGCAGCGAAGAAGGGCCCGTACGTGTGGAAGAGCGGGCGCACAGTGCGGAGCAGGTCGGTGATGAACCTCTGCTGCTGGCGGCATTCGGATCGGTCTGGGTTGCGAAGGATCGTGCCGCCGGGGCGAAGGCCGCCGAAGCGGCGGGGGCACAAGTCATTCTGATGGATGACGGGTTTCAGAACCCGCAGGTCGCCAAGGACCTGTCCATTGTTGTTGTCGATGCCCGAGCGGGGTTCGGCAATGGACGAGTGATCCCGGCGGGCCCCCTTCGTGAACCGGTCGATGCAGGACTTTCACGCGCCGACGCGGTGTTGTCGATCGGGGATGCCACGGCGCAAGAGAGATTTTCGGATTGCTGGGCCGAGGATATCCCCGTGCCGCATCTTACCGCCGTACTCGATCCGATACAGACAGGCATGGACTGGCAGGGACAGGACGTACTGGCCTTCGCCGGTATCGGCCATCCGGAAAAATTCTTTGCCACACTGCGCGGCCTTGGCGCCAGCCTGAAGCGCGCGGAGGCTTTAAGCGACCATCAGCTGCTGACCGAGTCGCTGATGATCAGGCTGGAGAACGAGGCGTACATGCTTGGTGCGCAACTGGTGACGACGGAGAAGGACGCGGTACGCTTGCCTGCCAGCTTCCGTCAGAAGGTGCTGACGCTACCTGTGCGTCTGCAGATCAACGAGCCCGACAAGATGAAGACTCTGCTTGACGGGGTAGTGCCGAGGTCAGCAGACTAGCCGCGCTTCAGCTCTGCGCGGATCTCGTCGCCATGTTCATCCAGTTTCGGTGAGGCCCGGTCCAGTTTCGGCTCTGCCTCCGAGAACCGGAACGGCGGCCTGACCGACGGCACGCCGTCCAGTTCCAACCTGAGGCCACGCGCAGCGACCTGAGGATCGGCAAAGACCTCACCCATGTCGTTGATCGGCCCTGCAGGCACGCCTTCTGCCTCGCAGCCGTCCAGCAGATCCGCTTTGCTTCGCTTGCGTGTCTCTGCTGAAAGTAGAGCGACCAGCCGATCGCGATTGGCAACCCGGTCAGCATTGGTAGCGTAAGTTGGGTCGTCCTTTAGTTCCGGCAGACCCAGCAGATCGCAGAGACGCCGGAATTGCGGGTCGTTCCCGGTTGCGATGATGATGTATCCGTCAGCACAGTCGAATACCTGGTACGGCACAAGGTTCGGGTGCGTATTCCCCAGCCGTACCGGCGCGGTTCCGGTGGTCAGGTAGTTCATCGCCTGGTTCGCTGTCACTGCGGTTGCCACGTCCAGCAGCGCCATGTCGATATGCTGGCCCTTGCCGGACGTGTGCCGCTGGTTGACCGCCGCCAGAATTGCCACCGCAGCGTACATCCCGGTGAATACGTCAGTGATCGCCACGCCGGTTTTTTGTGGTTGGCCGTCCGGCTCTCCGGTGATCGACATTAGCCCGGACATACCTTGGATGATGTAGTCGTAGCCTGCCCGATGCGCGTAAGGCCCATCCTGGCCGAAGCCGGTGATCGAGCAATAGATCAGCCCCGGATTGACGGCGCGCAGACTTTCGTAATCGAGACCATATTTGTCCAGCCCCCCGACCTTGAAATTCTCGATCAGGATGTCCGCCGTAACGACAAGCTGGCGCACCGTTTCCTGCCCCACCTCAGTGCGGAAATCGACCGCGATCGACCGCTTGCCGCGGTTGCAGCCGTGGAAATACGCGGCGGAACTGTCGCCCTCGCGCTCCACAAAAGGAGGTCCCCATTGGCGAGTATCGTCGCCGGCGGGGCTTTCCACCTTGATCACGTCAGCGCCCAGGTCCGAGAGGCACTGGCCGGCCCAGGGGCCGGCCAGGATGCGTGCCAGTTCAACAACGCGGAGGCCGGCAAGAGGTGCTGTCATTCCTCGCCAAGCTGCGCATCGACCAGCTCGCTGAATTCGTCATAGCTCCGTGCGCCGGTGATCTTCTCGCCTCCGACAAAAAAGGTCGGTGTCGAGGTGACGTCGTCGGCCTTCGAGTTCTGTTCGAACACGGCGACCAGCGCCTTGGCCATTTCGGCATCCTGCATGCAGGTATCGACCTGATCGGCCGACAGCCCGGCCGACTTGCCGATCGTGGCAAGGTTTTGCGCAATCGCCGCTGGGGAATCACCTTCCAACCAATCCTGCTGCTTCTCGAAGATCAGGTCCATAATCGCGAAATAGCGTTTTCTAGACGCCTCTATAACGGCGGAATCGGCATCCTCTTCGGTCGGCATGCCACAGCGGGCTACCATTCCTGCCCAAAGACCAAAGCGGTCGAAGTACACCTCGCGATAGACGAACCGTACCTTGCCCGTGTCGACGTAGTTTTCCTTGAACTCGCGGAAGGTTCCCAGATGGAAGTTCCGGCAATGCGGGCAGGTGGCCGAAGCATATTCCACGATGGTCAGCGGCGCATCCTCGGTACCCAGCACCATTTCCTTGACGATGGAGGTATCGACCTCGGCATCGGCTTCCTGTGCTTCGGCAGCACCAAAAGCAGTCAACTCGCTACTGTTCGACACTGGCCAGAAAAAGGCGGCACCAGCAGCGATCACCGCGGCGGCGGCGAAGGGAAGAAGTTTGTTCATCAATCAGCCTCAGCTTTGTCGGTGTCGGGATAGGACGTTTTCACCCAGCGCTTCAAGGGCCTGTCTGAGGCCCTCGTCGGCAACTGGTCTTGCCGCTTCCTGCGCCTCGCGCGCGATCTCGGGATCAGACACGTGCTCTGCCTTCGGCGCGGGTGCAAACTGCGCCTGCCCTTCGGCAAAACCGGTGGGAGCGGTCTGAGTGATCCTTATGCGGGAGATCGCGGAATAACCGTAGCAGGCATTCACTCGCTCTCGCATCCGCTCCTTCTGCATCTCTAGCATTGGGGCATTCGCGCCGGTGGTCAGTACGGTCAGCGTGGCTCCGAACCCGCCACGGGCATAGCTCACGTTAACAGGGAGCGCGATGGCAGCGGTGTCTTCTCCCACGATTTCACCCCAATGGGTCAGTACACGAGATATGGCAAAGCCGCGCTTTTCGCCTGCTTCGCGAATACGGGTCGAGAGCAGGCCGGAGGCACGCTCAAACCCGCGCAACCGGCGCGGCGCTTTCTGGGTCGGGCCTGTCATCTCTGGCACTCTCGTGTCATGGCGCTATCCTAACGGTCGCGCCATGCCCGGCGCCAGCGCAAAGCCGTTAAAGGAGCCATAAACATTGCGTGACGAGGCGCTGAGCCGGACACTTCTGGACTGGTATGACAGACATGCGAGAGAGATGCCATGGCGCGTCGGCCCAAGCGCACGCCGTGCCGGTGTCCGCCCTGACCCTTACGCGGTATGGATGTCAGAGGTGATGCTGCAGCAGACCACGGTCGCCGCTGTCCGCGACTATTTCCACCGCTTTATGACCCGATGGCCCACTGTGCAGGACCTCGCCGCAGCCGACGATGGTGACGTGATGGGTGAATGGGCAGGGCTGGGCTACTACGCACGCGCACGCAACCTGCTGAAATGCGCCCGCGTGGTGGCGCAGGATTATGGCGGCCGGTTCCCGGAGACGCGTGACGGTCTGCTGACGCTGCCCGGCATCGGCCCCTACACGGCGGGCGCTATAGCCGCCATCGCATTCGACGAACAGGTGCCTGTGGTCGACGGCAACGTCGAACGGGTGATGTCGCGCCTGTTCCTTGTCGAGACGCCGCTGCCAGCGGCAAAGCCGGAACTCACCGAGCTTACCGCGCGGCTAACGCCGTTCGAGCGACCCGGCGATTACGCGCAGGCGGTCATGGACCTTGGCGCGACAATCTGCACCCCGACCTCGCCTGCCTGCGGCATCTGTCCCTGGATGTCCGGCTGCGAGGCGCGGTTGGCGGGGGTTCAGGCGCACCTGCCGCGCAAGGCACCGAAGAAGGCGAAGCCGACGCGGCTTGGCATTGCCTATCTCGCCCGGCGCAGCGATGGCGCGTGGCTATTGGAACGGCGGCCCGACAAGGGTCTGCTCGGCGGCATGCTCGGCTGGCCCGGTTCCGACTGGGGCGATGCGCCGGTGGAGGCGCCACCGCTTGTGGCGGATTGGCGGGATCCGGGAGCGGAGGTGCGGCACACCTTCACCCATTTCCACCTGCGGCTTGCCCTGCGGGTGGCCAGCGCACCAGCGATTGCCATTCCGATGCGCGGGGAATTCATGACGCGCGACCGCTTCCGCCCGTCCGACCTGCCAACTGTTATGCGCAAGGCCTATGATCTTGCTGCGGCGTCGTTTCTGACGAATTGATCCGCTGCGCCACCCGGCCCTATACTCTGCCAAAACCATCTGAGGCGCAGACGGCATGGCACAGGCACCCAATATAGGAGGCATCCGTAACGCACTGCCGTTCTGGCTGTCGCTTGCACTGTTGCCGCTGTTGGCGATCTCTGCGACCTACGGCGGCTGGACACTGCTCCTGCCTCCGCTTGGCACCTGGTGGCTCTATTCCCTGCTCGATGCGCTTCTCGGACTGAACGAGGAGAACCTGAATACCAACACAGATGACGATCAGCTGTTCTGGTACCGCCTGATCACGCTGATCTGGTTTCCGCTGCAGTTCGCCGCGATTTACCTGACCATCTGGTACGCCACCCATACCGGTCACCTGGCGGCGTGGGAAAAGCTGTTGCTGTTCTTCAATGTCGGTATCCTGTCAGGTACGGTCGGCATCGTCTATGCGCACGAACTGATGCACCAGAAGAACCGGCTGGAGCGCCAGCTCGCGGACCTGCTGCTTGCGACCGTGCTTTACAGCCATTTCCGGACCGAGCATCTGCTAGTCCACCACACCCATGTCGGCACACCCCGCGACGCGGTGACCGCGCGATACAATGAAGGTTTCCACCGTTACTTCTTCCGCGTTCTATTCGAATGCCCCGGCTCAGCCTGGGAGGCGGAGAAGGCCCTGCTGGCTCGCAGGGACCGGCCGGTCTGGCACAGGAGCAACCCATTCTGGCGCTATGCGATCCTGCAGGCTGCTGCACTCTTGTTGGCGTTTCTCATCGGCGGGCTCGAGGGGCTGGCGCTTTTCGTTTTCCAAGCCTTCATCGCCGTCTGGCAGCTGGAGCTGACCAACTATATCGAGCACTACGGGCTGACCCGGAAACATCTGGGAGCCGGAAAGTACGAGCGCGTCCAGCCCCGGCATTCGTGGAATGCCGCGCACAAGGCATCGAACTGGCTGCTGATCAACCTGCAGCGCCATTCGGACCACCACACAAAACCCAGCCGCCGTTTTCCGCTGCTACAGACCTATGCAGAGGACGAAGCGCCGCAATTGCCCTTCGGCTATCCGCTGATGACGCTGGCCGCTTTGGTCCCGCCCCTTTGGCGTCGTGTGATGAACCCGCGCGTGCGGGCATGGCGACGGCAGCACTACCCGGAGATCGAAGACTGGTCGGCATATAAGGAGGGCCGCACGCCGCTGCCGGAGTAACCACGGTTACTGCAGTACCCCGCGGCACAGCACGATATTGTCCTGCTTGAGGCTGGGCCCCCAGATCAATTCCGCCGACCTGTCCCACGATATCATGTCGTAGCCGTCTTTCGGCCCGACTTCCCGCGCACTATAGACGCGGGTGTCCTGCCAGCTGGCGTCGTTAAATCCGGGCGCCGCCCAATTGGCTGGCGAAACCTCTGCTTCCGCCATGCAGGCACCTACACCGGCGACCGGATTGCGCTCATTCGCGCAGCTGGGGTTTGCCGGCGCGTGCTGAACAACCTTGCAGCGCCATCCTGCGGCGCTGGCGCCAAGCAAATGTCCTGTCTGATCACGGAACTGGAAGATCGCTCCGCCATCGCCCATCTGCTGCTTGCGCGTGCCGATGTATTCCAGACCGGAATTATTCTCCATGTAATCCCGCAATTCGAAGGCGATCGTCACCGGAAGATCGGTGCTGAACGTGATCCGTTCGGCGTTGAACGAACGCTCGGTCTGATACGGAATGCTATCCTCCATCAATTTCGCGCCATCGATGTAAATCGCGAACCAGTTGTCCACCCAGACCTCTGCAGTGATCTGAACCGCGCCGGTTCCCGGGAATCTCGTTTCGTTCAGATCCCGGCGGCCCTGAGCTCCGGCGCCGAATGCGGCCCAGACGAGGCAGAGGCATGACACCGCCCGTATCGTCATGTTCATGCGTACTCTCCTGTCCGACGCTTTTGCGTCTGTCCTGAATATTGGCTTACACTTGGTCAGCCAATGTAACGTCGCCGCGAAAAAAGCCCCGCCGAGTTAGATCGGCGGGGCCAGTTCGTGCCGTGGACGGGCCACAGGCACCGGCGGTAGTTCGGAGTTCTCAGCGCATCTCTGACCGGATCTGTTGGCGCAGCACGTCGATCGGAATGCGTTTCCCCTCGCGGCGGAAGGTCCAGTAAGTCCAGCCGTTGCAGGATGGCGCCCCTTCCAGCGCCGCACCGACCTGGTGGATCGAGCCGGTCACATCAGCGGAAACCAGCGTTCCGTCAGCTCGGACCTTGGCGGTCTTGCCGTTCTGCGATTCCAGTATTTCGCCCGGCCGCAGCATCCCGCGTTCGACCAACTGACCGAAGGGTACGCGCGGCTCCGCGCGCTTGCTGGAAGACACTTCCAGCGCCGACTTGTCGTAGCGGCGCACCTTGTCCAGCCGTTTCAACGCCACCTTGCGGTAGGCTTCCTCGCGCTCGATCCCGATGAAATCCCGGCCCAGCATCTTGGCGACAGCGCCGGTGGTTCCGGTTCCGAAGAACGGATCCAGTACGACATCGCCCGGCTTCGTCGTTGCGACCAGCACCCGGTGCAGCAGCGCCTCAGGTTTCTGCGTCGGATGCGCCTTATCGCCGTTGTCGTCTTTCAATCTCTCATGCCCCGTGCACAGCGGGATCACCCAGTCCGACCGCATCTGCACGCCGTCGTTCAACGCCTTCAGCGCCTCGTAGTTAAAGGTATATTTCGCCCCTTCTTCCCGCGACGCCCAGATCAGCGTTTCATGCGCGTTGGTTAGCCGCATGCCACGGAAGTTCGGCATCGGGTTCGACTTGCGCCAGACCACATCATTCAGGATCCAGAAGCCCTGGTTCTGCAGTTCCGCGCCCAGCCGGAAGACATTGTGATATGATCCGATTACCCAGATCGCGCCGTTCGGCCTCAGAAGGCGCTTCGCTGCCGCCAGCCAGTCGCGGGTGAACTGGTCATATGTCGCGAAGCTTGCGAACTGGTCCCATGCGTCGTCCACTGCGTCGACGCGCGAATTGTCCGGGCGATGCAGATCCGACTTAAGCTGAAGGTTATAGGGCGGGTCGGCGAAGATCAGATCGACTGAGCCCGCGGGCAAGGACCGCATCACCTCGATGCAGTCACCCGCAATGATCTCGTTGAGCGGCAGATCCGCCCCATTCGCCGTCTTCGCCATCGCTGCCCTTGTCCCCGCGCCCTGTCCCGAGCGCCGCTTGTTCGTTGGCAGAAAGATGAGTCAAAGGCGATTCGCGGTCAAATTCTTTTTTGAATCAGTCGGTTACAGAAATATCTTGATACAAGATATTGTGTACAGGCGCGAAGCTTTTTCTATGGTGTGGGGTTATCCCCAGATCTCGGAGCGCCGCGAGATGCGCCTTGGTCCCGTAGCCTGCGTTGGTTTCCCAGCCGTATCCGGGGTATTGTTGCGCCAAGTCCACCATGAGTTTGTCGCGGCACGTTTTGGCCACGATCGAAGCCGCCGAAATCGACAGCGATTTACAGTCGCCCTTGATGATCGCCTCGGCGGAACAGGTCAGTTCGGCGGGGATGAAGTTGCCGTCGACCAACGCATGCTCGGGCACGCGGGACAGGCCCGATGCCGCCCGGCACATCGCCAGATGGGCGGCGTGGAAGATATTGAGTTCATCGATTTCCTCGACGCTTGCGTGGGCAATGCAGACCTCGGCCGAAACATGAATCTCGTCAGTCAGCCGTTCGCGCGTCTTCGCCGATAGCTGCTTCGAGTCGCTCAGTCCGGTGGGAAGCGCATCGGGATCCAGTCTGACCGCCGCGGCGGTTACTGGACCAGCCAGCGGCCCGCGGCCGACCTCATCGATTCCGATGATCCAGAGCGCGCCGCGGGCGAAAGCGGCTTCTTCATACAGAAAATCGGGAACGGCTCGGGGCATGGGCGGCAGACAAACGCATGACACCGGTCGAGACAAGCCAAAAGGAAAGGGCGGACACCCCCGCAATGGCGCCCGCCCTCCCGTGATGGCCCGGGGCTGCCCGGGCCACTGCTCGTAATGAGAAATCAGTAGCGGTAGCGGTTCAGGCAGTGCTGATCGACCCACAGCTTGTTGCCGTGACCGCGCAGGCACTGCTGCGGAACGACCAAAGCGTTGCGGCCACGGTTGGGCGCGGGCCGGTACGTGTAGTGGGGCTTGTTCCGATTCACCACCAACCCCTTGTTCCGGTTGTTGTGGTTCTTGTTGTTGTTTGCGATTGCGCTGCCGATGACGATGACGGCGCCGGTGCCAAGAAGCAGGCGGCCAAGCTCGCCACTGTCGAGGGCGCGGGCCGGGGCGGCGGCGAAAGCACTCATGGCCACGGCGGCGGCGACTACGGTCGCAATAAGGCGTTTGGTCATTGGGACAGTCCTTTTTCTGTATATTGTCGGACGCCGGCTTCACGGCCGGGCACCCTTACAACGCGCAATTCGCTGCATCCGCTGAAGTTAAGCAATATCTCCCCCGCGCTATCCGATAACGGTCCGGGCCAGGCAGGTTGATATCCGATAACACGCCCCGGAAACCCCTGCGGATATTGAATAACGCCGGCCCCCAGTCCAATGTCCGGCATATGAAACACGCAGTCACCATACTTGCCCTCGCCATGGGCCTGTTCGCGACAAACGCCTCCGCGGCTTGTCTCGTCGAGTACAAGGCGAGGAAGGGCACCGAATATGTGCAGAAGCGGATGTCGGTACCCGACAACGCCTGCTCTGTGGGCGCCGCGACGCCGATCGTGCAAAGCACGCTGGCCGATCAAGGGATGCAACTCTTGGCTATAGTCAAGGTCACACCCGGCGGTTAGTATTTCCGGCTATGAGCCTGATTGAAAATGGGCATGACGTTGCATCCACCCGGCGCTCCAGCAGTCGGGTGGTTGCGTTTGGCGTCACCGCCATCGTCGCGATCCTCGCGATCACATCCGTACTTCTGTTCCTGAACCTGCCGACGGCGACGGCCTTCGTTGACCGCGTCGACCAGCTGTTCCTGGAATTGCAGACCTCGCCCGACTCGCAAGTGGAAACCGGGCTTTTGACCGCGCTGCTTGAATCGGGACGCACATTTTCCGAGGTTCTCGCCAGCTACCGGATGATCATCTTCGTGCTGCTGATTTTTGCCACTGCGCTGATGATCGCCTCGCTGGTGTTTCTGCTGACCATCATTGCGTTGAACAAGCGGATCGGCGAGATCGAACGCTCCGGACTTCAGGTCTCGTCGCTGATCATCAGCCGGGAGGAACGAAAGGTTTACCTGAACAACAACCTTGAATTCTCGCTGACCGGCGCGGCGATAGAGACACTGGCGGTGCTGGCAGAGGCACGGATGGACGAGGACGTGCTGTCCGGAGCAGAGATAGAGGCGATGATCTCGGGCAAGAACGCGGCCGATTGCGACGAGGCCTCGGGAGCGACCAGAATCAAGCGGCTTCGGGATTCGCTGGGCAATCAGATGGTCAGCGAGCTATTGGTGAAGAACATCGCACGGAAGGGTTATATGCTGTCGATCGACAAAGATGTAATCCGGATGATCTGACCGGCGTGGGATCTCGTGACTCTTCGTACCCTGATTTTCCGTTATTCTGCCTTCGCGGTGATCTCCATTATCGTCAATCTCGGGTCCCAGCGAGCGGTGTTGGCCGTTTTGCCCGACGGGTGGAGGCTGGTTCCCGGTATCACGCCTGACGATCAGGCGGTGCTGCTGGCCATCGCCGTCGGAACCGGCGCCGGGCTAGTAACGAAATACCTGTTGGACAAGCGCTGGATCTTCTTCGACACGTCGAAAGGCGCTCGCGCGCACAGCGAGCGCTTTACGCGCTATACCATGACTGGACTTGTCACCACGGCGATCTTCTGGGGAATGGAGTACACCTTCTATCAGGTGTGGAGCACCGATGCGATGCGAGAACTTGGCGCCGTGATCGGGCTAACCATCGGCTATGTCGTCAAGTTCCAGCTGGACAAGCGGTTCGTCTTTTTTGAGCGCACAGCCTGATCAGATGTGCCTGTGGGTGCGGCAGAAATCGCGCGGGGCAGGATAACAACTTCTTGGGTCAGCCATTCCCGACTTCACGGATGCTTCATTGTTTTCTATGACTTCGGTGATACCGCCCCACATTAGCGCAGTCCGGCCCACCGGATGCGAGGAGCCTTGGATTTGAAGAACTGTCTGTTTGTTGCTTTTGCCTGTGTCGCCCTTTCCGCTTCCGCTGCTTCCGCTCTTTCCATTGAGGACCGGCTAGCCCAGCAGCGCGCTGCCTACGATGCCGAGGTTGCCAAGAACATCATTGACCTCCAGATGTATCGGCACGAGCAGAACGCTGTGCTACCCGATGGCGCGACGCATGTTCAGCTGATCTCGCTGAACCCCAACATCAACAGCTGGTTCCTGCTGGGAGTCGGCCAGGGCAACCGGCGCACCTATTTCCATCTGGAGAACCCCGCGCCCGACGCCCGCGCTATCTCTCTGGAAGACGGCGCGAGCGGCCCCGAGATCCTGATCACCGAGGGCCGCCGCAGCTATAGCTGCAAACCCTGGGAGGGCGAGCCGACAATGCTGACCGCGGCATCGCAGGCAAACCTGCCTTATTCGCCGATCTGCGACAGCCGGCTCTACCTTCGGGTTCCGACGCGCGGCAATTACACCAGCCTCGAAGCGACCTCGCAGTTCCTCCGCGACCATATCTGGGGCGGCGACGCGCTGGTCGATTTTGTCAAGGCGACGCTGAACAAGGACAAGTACGCGCTTGATGGTACGCTTGGCGAAGGCGGCGGCAACACTGCCTCTGACGGTCCGCCCTCGGCGCTGGTCCGATATCCCGATGGTCAGCGTCCGCTGGTCGCGGCCTATCATGAATTCAAGCTAGACGATGCGGAAGGCGGTATGGTCTCGGGCATCTGGTATCCGGTCAGGGATCATCGGAGTGTCTTCGTCAGCGCAATCCAGCCGCGCTCGGTCTCCGATGAGGTGATGAGCGTGCCCGGCGCCAACTGGCTCGACGGTGTCGAGGGCAGTGCGATCGCCTACCTGATCGCCTTCGATCTGTCCAAGTTCGAACTCGCCTACTCCCGTGGCACCGAACACCCACGGCTCGACTGGTCACCGCGGCCGCCGCACTATGTGCGCAAGTACGGCCTGCCTGGTCCCGATGGCTTCGGTACCGACGACCCGCTGGTATCGCTGGGCATGGCTGCCTCTTATGACACCGATCGCCTGGTCGCCACCTTCACCGGCGGCTTCAAGCGGCAGCACGGTGCGTTCCGAGGAGGCCCGCTGGCCGGCGTGAATTATGGCAGCCATTACGGGCTGCTGGAACATGGCGTGGTGTTCTCCAAACTTTGGCCGGGCCTTTCCACCATCACGGTAGCACAGGACGGCTCCATCGACATGAAGACCTGGGAAGAGTCGGATTACGAGGTGATGCCCAATCTGCGCTTTGCGCGGCAGAACGGCACACCACTGGTCGAGAACGGCCAACCTGGGCCCTACGTTACTCAATGGATGGCCGGCAACTGGTCCGGTTCGGCAAATGCCGACCTGCGAACGCTGCGCGCCGGGGCCTGTATGATCAAGGACGGCGAAACCCAGTACCTTGTCTATGCCTATTTCTCGACGGCGACGCCCTCGGCGATGACGCGGACCTTCATGGCCTATGGCTGCGACTACGCGATGCTTTTGGACATGAACGCGCAGGAACACACCTATCTGGGCCTCTACACCTGGAAAGATGGGAAGATTCAGGTCGACCACATCGCCAATGGCATGGACTATCTGGACAAGAGCGGCAGTGCCGGCGTCATCCCGCGCTTTGTTGGTTATCCGGACAACCGGGACGTATTCTATCTGATGCGAAAGGAATAAAGTCATGCGGATATGGGCAATCGCGCTTTCGGTCGGGCTCGCCGCCTTTGCCGTGGCGGCGGAGGCCCAGTCGCTCGCGCAGAACAACGAGGCGATGTTCCAGCAGATCGCCCGCGTGCACCGCGTGACCGGCGCCCAGCTCGGCCGCATCAAGGAGATATTCGCCCGCTCCGGCATCATGGGCCAAGGCAACCCTGCGGTAACGCGTCATCCCCTATCGCCCGCGCAATGCGCGGCGCGCGTGCCGGGCGGTCTGGAAGCATACAACAACCCCAGGTTCGAGAAGATCTGCGGCAACAAGTACATGGCGCCACTTTACGATCCACGCACGCAGCAGCCGGAGGACGCCACCGCCTGCATCGACATGTTCGAGTTTCCAAATATTCCCTGTACCTACCCGGTGACATGGGTCCGCGCCATTGAGGCGGCGCAGATCTGTTCCGCCATGGGCAAGCGGCTTTGCGATGCGCATGAATGGGAGGGGGCCTGTGCCGGAGCGCTGGAGCCACCCGACTATCCTTTCGGCGCCGGTTCCGTCGCCGCGATGCGCAGCATCCATAACGGCCGCTATGGCGGATCGAAAAGCTGGGCCTACGGGCCGAACTTCCGTACCGGGATCTGCGCGCAGGCCAGCACAAAGAGCCCAGGTTGCAACGGCGGAGACTTCCGGGCCTGTGGCACCAACACCTATCCCAGCGGCTCCTTCCCTGGCTGCGTCAGCCGACTAGGCGTCTACGACCAGCACGGCAATGCCGCCGAGCACATGAACCTGCCGATGAATCCGTCGCAAATGTCATCGAGGGGCAGCACTCAGCTGGGCGTAACCGAGATGAAAGGCAGTTGGTTCATCTGGGACTCCTACCGTGCACACGAGGACTGGTGCCGATGGCGCGCACCGTTCTGGCATGGTGGCCCTGTGATGGCGCCGCACAGCCACCATAACTACCACCTCGGCTTCCGCTGCTGCTCGACGGTCAAATGACCTAACAGGTTGCCGAACTGCCGTGGCGAGTCAGAAACTGCTTTGACAAATCGACGGAAACGTTTCGTTCTACGAAGGGCGCCGCCGCATCGCATCTCGGAATCGGATTCTGCGACAACGCTATGCATAGCATTGTCCCGAAAAGCACATCGCCCGCGGCCATTCGGCGCGCGGGCGATGCTGTCCCTCGTCTTATTCTATAAGTCGTCAGCGGTAGAGCGTCGCCAGCAGGTTCCGCACGTTCCGCATCGGTCCTTCCTCGCCTGTGACGATCCGGGCGATATCTTCGTCCTGCATCACCTTATCGAGCGCGACCGGGCGGCCATTGATAAAGGCGATGCGGCTGACCAGCCTGATACCGTGGCTGTAATCGGCATATTCTGCACCATGCACGAGGCTCAGCGGCTGTATGGGGTTACCACCCGACCGGTGCCAGCCATAGATGGCCACGCGGCCCGGCTGTTTGCGCAGCCGCTCGGACAGCACGAGATCCTTCTTGATCCCGGCGATCAGCGCCACCGGATGCAGACCGTAGGGGCCCGCCTGGTTGTCGACAGTACGGTCGTGGCGCATGAAATAGCTGGTCGTCGTCATTGCGGCACCCGGCGCCATCGGCTCGGGCGGCAGTTGAACTTCCGCCTGATCGTAGATCAGGTCGACCATGCGCGGGGTCGGCAGGATGAAACCGAGATGATCTGCAACCCGTGCGGCCGCCGCCATGCCCAGCGGCACGCGAACAAAGTCGCTGTCATCACCGACAGCCAGATAGTCCGGCGTCACGCAAATAGTAATTTCCAGCGCATGGCCATTCACCGCACCGTTGATCGTAACTGGCACCAGATCGCGCAGGAAACCCGGCATGTTGCCGGCCAGCAACTCACGCTCAAGCACGCTGTCGCGCTCGTGCCCGCTCAGGTTCATTACCGATTGAACCACCGAGTTCCCGCCCGTGGCGCCGTTTTTGCGGCCCGGAATCATTTTCGTCAGCTTATGGCTGCAAAGCCCCTGGCCCGATCCAGCTTCTGCCGGTGCTGAAACCGCGAGCGAGAGAGCGATCGCCAACGATCCCAGGAATCCTAGCCTCGTCATCCCCAACGTACCTTCTGTCCCTTCGTCGTCCTTCCCCTGTGGCGCGATCACGGCAAATGTCCCCACATCCGCCGGCCGCTTTGTTCAGCCACGCAAAGGAAAATCGACTTGTTCCGAATGACCTCAAAAAGCGGTCCTAGGCGGATTATGTCAAGTTTGTGTAAATTGAGTGGGCGGTTATCCGCCCGACCTGCGGCAGATGGTTGCTGCCGTACACGCCGCCGCGGCGGTTCTGACAATTGACTCTCCGCCCTCATCACGGACCGCTCAGAGCCCACGGACACACGCTTCTGGCCGACCATTACGGCAAAGCCAAATGCGGATCTTTGCTTGTGCAGCAAAAGAAATCAAACGGATAAAACGACGTTCTCACCCCTTAGCAGATCGGCGGAAACCTGTAACTTCGAGTGCTACGGGGGCGAATCGTCCGACATTAATCAACGATCAGACGACCGCTGGCGCATTCCGGCCGCGAAATTTGTGAGAGTGCAAATTGAACTGGGGTATTTGGCCCCGTACAATCGACCGAATTGTCCAACCTACACGAATCGTCTCGATTTGGTTCTTTCACGTCCGCTGGGCTATTCGGTGATGAACCGCCGCTCCATCTCGGCCTCCTGGCCGAGCATCAGCGACCACGCGGTTTCCATATGCGCCTTCATAATCGCCCGCGCCGCGCCACGCTCGCCCTCACGCAGCGCGGTCACCAGCCGTTGCTGGTAATCACGACCCTTGGCCCAGAGTTCCACGTTCGGCGGCGAATAGAGGCGTCGGTAAACGGTTAGGTCCGAAAGCAAGTTCACCATGAAGTCGATTATGAAGCTAAGCAGCGGGTTGTCCGATTGCTCCGCTAGGATCGCGTGGAACCGCAGCGAGGCGATATGCTGCTCGCGCTCTTCCTCGATCGACTTCGACGGTTCGGAGTACTCTCCAATCGTCGCTTCCAGCTGCGCCAGCACATCCTCGGACATCTTGCCGGCAAGCGATGCCACCAGCTCCGGCTCCAGAGCCCGGCGCAGACGGTAAATGTCGTCGATCGTCAAGTTCTTGAAGTAAAAGTAGTTTCCGAGCAGTGCCTTCGCCCTTTGCCGGCTGACTTCGTGCACGAAGGTACCGCCGCCCGGGCCGGTGCGCGTCTTAACCAGGCCCTGCGCCTCGAGAATGCGCATCGCTTCGCGGATCGTGCCCTTGGCCATACCGAACCGTTCGATCAGCTCAGCCTCGCCGGGCAGCCTGTCACCCGGGCGCATCCCGTGCTCGACAACCCATTCCTTGATCGCCTCGGCTACCTGTACGGGGCGGCTGAGCCGTGTTTCAGCCCTCAATCGGGTGGTGGCATGCGGCAAGCTGGTCCTCCCCCATCTGTCGCAATGCTGGCGTATCGGTCCGGCAAAGTTCTGTCGCACGGGGGCAGCGCCCGGCAAAGGCGCATCCCGGCGGCGGATTGAGCGGATCGGGTAGCTCGCTGTCTTTCTGTTCAGGTGCCGTCAGCGGCCGACCCACCACGGGCGCGCTTTCGGCGAGTAGTTTCGTATACGGATGTTTCGGCGCGTTAAAGATGTGTTCGGCTTGGCCGATCTCGACGACAGACCCAAAATACAACACGACAACGCGATCGCTGACCGCCTCCACCACCGCAAGGTCGTGGCTGATGAACAGGTAGGTCAGATTGAACTCGGTCCGCAGGTCGGCCAGCAGGTTCAGCACCTGCGCCTGCACCGACACGTCAAGAGCAGAGACCGGCTCGTCCAATACGATGATCCGCGGCGCCGCGGCCAGCGCGCGGGCGATGCCGATCCGTTGCGCCTGCCCGCCTGAAAATTCGTGCGGGTAGCGATCAAGGAATTCCTCGCGCAGGTTAACGCTGGCGAAGATTTCGGAGATGCGCTCCTGTCGCTGCGCCTTGTCCATGCCATAGAGGCGCTTCAGTGGAGTCTCCATGATCTGACGGATGGTTTTGCGCGGGTTCAGAGAAGAGATCGGGTCCTGAAACACGTACTGGATCTGTTTGCCAAAAACGGCCGGGTCGGCATTGTCCAGCGCCTTGCCGGCGATCTCGATGCTGCCTACGCTCGGTTCCAGCAGCCCGACGAGCATCCGCGCGAGCGTCGACTTACCACAGCCGGACTCGCCCACGATTCCTAACGTCTCGCCTTCCTCCACCTGAAACGACATCGGTCGCACCGCCCGCACACCCGGAAGCGCGGGCCGGAACAATGGCTTGCCCAGAGAGAAGGTCTTGGCGAGGTCGGTGATCTTCAAAGCGACGGTCATACGGCCTCCTCGGGGTACAGACAACGCACCTTGCGGGGCGCTGCTCCCTCAAGTCCGATTTCACCTTTCTGGCATTCTTCGCGGGCCTTCTGGCAACGTGGCGCAAAAGCGCAACCCTCGGGCAGTTTGTCGACCACGGGCGGCAAGCCGGGGATCGCCGCCAGCTCGCGCCGTCCGCCGCCAAGTTCCGGCACACAGGCTATCAACCGTTTAGTGTAGGGATGTGCCGGGGCATCGAGCACCGCATTGGTTGGTCCTTGTTCCACGATCCGGCCCGCATACATCACGGCGACCCGGTCGCAGAGCTGCGCGACCACGCCAAAATCGTGGGTGATGAAGATGATCGCCAGCCCACGCTCGCGTCGGAGATCGTCGAGCAGCGCAAGGATTTGCGCCTGCACGGTCACATCCAGCGCGGTCGTTGGCTCGTCGGCGATGATCACGTCAGGATCGTTGGCCATCGCCATTGCGATACCGACCCGCTGCCGCATACCGCCCGACATCTCGTGCGGGTAGTTCTTCAGCCGGCTTTCCGCGTTCGGGATCCTCACCGCCTTCAGCAGTTCCAGTGCCCGTTCGCGAGCTTTGGCGTCGCTGACCTTGTGGTGGCACTGGATCGCCTCGGCCAGCTGATCGCCGACGCGGTACAGCGGATGAAGCGTCGCCAGCGGGTCCTGGAAGATATAGGCGACCTTTTCACCTCGCTTTTGGCGCAGCTTTTCGTAGGAGACGTCCAGCAAGTCCTCGCCCTCCAGCCGCACGGCACCACCGGCGATAACGCCCGGCGGCGATGCGACCAGGCCCATGACGGACAGGGCCGTCACCGACTTGCCGGAGCCACTTTCCCCGATCACACCAAGGCATTCGCCCGGCTTGACCGACAGGCTGACCTTGTTCACGGCTCGGTAGACGCGCTTGCCCACATGGAACTGCGTCTCCAGATCCTGGATCGACAGCAGATCGTCAGTTGCAGGTGGCACAGCGCCCTTCCGCTCCACCAGCGTCTTCGCCTGCGGGCGGCTCAGCGCGCCAGATTTCAGCCGCGGGTCCAGCGCATCGCGCACGCCATCGCCCAGTAGGTTCACGCTCATCACGATCAGGAAGATCATCACACCTGGCACGATGGAGGTATGCGGCGCCGTGATCATCGCGTCCCGCGCTTCGCCCAACATCGAGCCGAGATCCGCCTGCGGGGGCTGCGATCCGAGACCGAGGAAGGACAGGCCCGCAGTTTCAAGGATCATCCAGCCGACGGTCGTGGACATGGCGATAACGATGATCGGCAGAACGTTGGGCAGGATCTCCGTCAGGATGATCCGCACATGCCCCATCCCAGCCAACCGCGCCGCATCGATGAACTCGCGCCCAGCGAGCGAGACGGTCACACCGCGGATGTTCCGCGCGAAGAACGGGATGTTCACCGCTGCAACTGCAATCAGCGCGTTCATCAACCCAGGCCCCAGCGCCGCTACGATGGCCAGCGCCAGCAGGATGTAGGGGAATGCCATCAGCATATCGACCCCGCGCATGATCAGGTTGTCGGTACGCCCACCGAAATACCCGGCGATGATCCCGATCGCCGACCCTATGGTCGCCGCGATCACCGCTGCTGCGATACCGACCGCGAGACTCAGACGCGTGCCCCAGAGCAGGCGCGACAGCAGATCCCGCCCAAGGTGGTCCGTACCGAGCAGGTGCCCTTCGGAAAACGGCCGCAGGAACCGGTCGCCGGTAGCCGTCACGTCCGGGTCTTGCAGCGGCAGGACCGGCACCAGAAGAGCCAGAACGAGGATGAACCCAAGCACGACGGCCCCGAAGGCCGCCAGCTGGTTGCGGAACAGGAGCTTGAGAAACTGCCTCATGTCTTGATCCTCGGGTCCAGCATGCTCTGCGCCACGTCGACCGCGATGTTGAACAGCACGTAGCAAGCCGCGACGAACACGACGCCGCCCTGCACCAACAGGATGTCGCGTTGCAGGATTGCGTTCACAAGCATCCGGCCAATGCCGGGCCACTGGAAAACAATTTCGATGTAGACGGCGCCGGACAACACGAACCCGGCCTGGATGCCCAGAACCGGGATGATCGAGACCATCGCCGCGCGTAGCGCGTGGCCGCGGATCACGCGACGCTCCTTTACGCCCTTGGCGCGGGCGGTGCGGATGAAGTCCTGGCGCAGCACTTCCAGCATCGCCGACCGCGACAGCCGCGCGATCACGCCGGTCGCGACAGCTGCCAGCGCCAACGCTGGCATGATCAGGTGCTTAAGCAGGTCGGGCAGGTCACCGCCGCCATAGATTGCGTACATTCCCGAAACTGGCAGCCATTTCAGGTTCACCGCGAACAGAAGGATCATCATCATCCCGAGAAAGAAGGACGGGATCGAGATACCGATCAGCACCGTGAAGGTGATTGCCTTGTCGGCGAAGCCATATTGGCGTGCCGCCGAGACGACGCCGGCCAAAATGCCCAAGAAGGAACACAGTACGAAGCTTGTGCCGGCAAGTATCAGCGTGGCCCCAAAGCGTTCCAGGATCTCGTCCAGCACAGGGCGGTTCAGCGAAAAGGAGCGCCCGAAATCCCCGGTCAGCATGTTGCCGAGCCAGATGAAGTACCGCACCACAGCCGGTTTATCGAGACCGAGATCGCGGTTGATCTTTTCAACATTTTCTGGGGTCGCGTAGGAGCCGAGAATTGCCGTCGCCGGATCGCCGGGGATTAGCGCCATGATCAGGAAGACAATTACCGTAATGCCTAGCAGCACCGGAATTGCCGAGATCAGGCGTTTGAGGATGTAACTGCCCATTCATGCCTCCCCGTGGCAGGTCGCTTCGGTGGAGATGGATAGAAAAACGCCGGGGCCATCCGGAAAGCGGCCCCGGCGCCGTGAAATCAGTTCTTCACAACTTCCGACAGATGCAGCAGGAACGACGGTTCCAGCGAGAAGTTCTCGACGCGGTCGCTCGTCACCGCGTTCTGCTTCCAGTTCGCGACGAAGACCCACGGGGCATCTTCGTGCACAATCTCCTGCATCTGCTTGTAGAAGTCCGCGCGCTCGTCTTGCGAGGTCGAGACGCGGGCTTTCTCGAGCAGTTCGTCCACCTCGGGATTGGAGTAGTAGCCCGAGTTGAACCCGCCAGCTTCCGGCCAGGCGTCGGTGCGCAGTGCCAGGAACGGCAGAGTGTCTGGGTCGTTGGTCATCCAGGCCATCTCGGCCATGTCCGCCTTGCCCTCCAGCCCCGGGTTCACTTCGCCCAGGAATGTGTTCCACTCGTAAGTCTCGATCGACACGTCGAAACCGACGGCGTTCAGGTCCGCCTGCATGGCGGTGGCCATCGGGATCGGATCGAGCATGCCCGAACCGCCTTCAGTCACGTAGAAGGTCAGAGAAAGGTCGTCGACACCCGCTTCGGCCAGCAGCTCCTTGGCCTTTTCCGGATCGTATGCGTACGGTTCCAGCGAGTCGTTATAGGCCCATGCGAAAGCCGGCGGCGTTGGGCCAGCGGCCACGTCGGCGGTGCCTTCCAGCACGTCGTTCACGATCGCTTCCTTGTTGATCGCGTAGTTTGCCGCCTGGCGCACCAGCTTCTCGGCAAATGGACCTTCCTTGGCATTCAGGATCAGGAACCAGACGTGCGGACCTGCCTGCTCAACGACGGTGAAGTCGTCGCCCTGAAACTGGCTCAGTGAAGTCGGCGGAACCTCGACCATCATGTCGATGCCGCCCGCCAGCATCTCTGCCACGCGGGTGTTGGCGTCGGTGATCGGGCGGAATACGACGGCTTCGGTGCCGGCAGGCGCACCCCAGTAGTCCGGGTTCTTCTCGATGACCACTGCCTCGTTCGAGCGCCACTCGGCGAACTTGAACGGACCAGTGCCCACCGGGTTGCGGCCGTAATCGGCTCCGCCGGCTTCTACGGCGTCGGGCGAAACGAGCAGACCGGTCGGATAGGCGAGGTTCGACAGGAACGGCGCGTATGGCTCGTTAAGGGTGAATTTCACAGTCAGCTCGTCGACCGCCTCGGTCGAAGCCACAGCCGAGAAGAAGAATGCCAGCGGGAACGGGCCAGTGTCATGGAACGGGTGATTCTCATCGAGCATCCGGTCGAAGTTGAATTTAACTGCTTCGGCGTTGAGCGGGGTACCGTCATGAAAGGTCACGCCCTCGCGCAGGTGAAACGTGTACTCGGTTCCATCCTCGGAGATCTCCCAGCTCTCGGCCAGTCCTGGCGCGACCTCTAGGGTACCCGGCTTGTACTGCACCAGGCCTTCGTAAAGGTTCACAAGTATACGAAAATCGTTGACCGCAGTGACAGCCGCGGGGTCCAGCGATTTCGGTTCGGCGATCTGTCCGACGATCAGAACGCCGGGTGGCGTCTGGGCTTCCGCGGTGCGGGCCAGTGGCGATAACGCCAGAAAGGCCCCGGCCGCGACCAGCAGGCCCCGGCGCGTCCAATTCATGAGTTGCATCTTCGTGCTCTCCCGTGTTGGCAAGTAATGCAAAATTATCATGATAAATTGCATCGGTCAATTTTTCATGATAAATACACGCTTCTAGGGAGGCAGACGGTCCATGACCTTTTCGATTCTTGCGTGCGACCCCGAGAACGGGACGATCGGGGGAGCCGCCGCCACCGGCTCGCTCTGCGTCGGTGGATGGGTCCTTCGCGGATCTCTTAGGGCAGGAATGTCGGCCAGCCAGGGCGCGGCCCCCTCGACCTTTTGGGGAGAAGACGTGCTGAGCGTCATGGCTCATGGAACCGATGCGTCAAAGGCCGTCGCGCATGTCGTTGAGCCGGATGCCGGCCGCGACTATCGCCAGCTCGCCGCAATGGACCTTTCCGGCAGCACTGCAGCCTTCACCGGGAAAGAGAACACTCCGGAGATGGGTAGTCGCAAGTTCTCGAACGGAATCGCCTCCGGCAACATGCTGGCGAGGGTCGAGGTTTTGGACGCTATGGCAGAGGTGATGACGGGCTCTGGCCCACTCGACGCACGGCTTCTCGATGCGATTTCCGCGGCGCAGGCCGCCGGCAGCGACAGTCGCGGTCTGCTATCCGCGGCTCTGCTGATTCTGCATCCCGACAGTGCGCCATTGACCTTACGTGTCGATCATCACACCGACGATCCCATCGGCGCATTGCGCGATCTGCACCACCGCGCGACAAGCGGCGAGTATAATGCCTGGGCAAGGCAGGTGCCGACGATGAACGACCGGAGCCGGGTCCTTGACTGACTGGGGCACTCTCGCAGAACAACGGTTAAGGGATCTGTCCGCCATCTCCGAGCCGGGCCCCGGTGTCACACGCCGTCCATTCACAGCGGAACACCGGGCCGCCATCGACTATCTCTCGGACTGGATGCGGCAAGTTGGGCTGACGGTTACGCTCGACGACGCCGGCACGCTTGTTGGCCGCCTCGACGGGCCAGACGGAACGGGCACGCTCTACACGGGTTCGCATCAGGATTCGGTACGCGAAGGTGGAGCTTACGATGGTATTATGGGCGTCGCCCTGCCGATCCTGGCCCTGGAAAAGCTGCGCGAGGACGGCGTGCACCTGCCCTTTGCGGTCGAAGTACTTGCATTCGCCGACGAGGAAGGCATCCGGTTTCCCACCGCGCTCATCGGGCCCCGCGCGCTGGCCGGAACCTTCGACGCGAGAGTTCTGGATCTGAAGGACAATACGGGTGTGACGTTGCGCACTGCTCTCGAGAGGTTCGGGCTGCAGCCCGACAATATACCAACCCTTGCGCGAGCGCCGGAAACCGCAATAGGTTTTTTAGAGACCCATATCGAGCAAGGCCCGGTTCTTGAAGCGGAGAACGAGGCGCTTGGCGTTGTTTCGACGATCTGCGGAATCGAGCGGCACCAGGTTACCGTTTACGGCCGCACCGGCCATGCCGGCACCCTGCCGATGCAGGGGCGCAAGGATGCGCTGGTCGCCGCCGCTACTCTGGTCACCGCGCTCAACCGGCTCGCCAGCGAAACAGTGGACCTCCGCGCCACCGTCGGCGAATTGCATGTCGAGCCTAACGTGGTGAACGCCGTGCCGCGCGAAGTTCGGCTCACAGCCGAAATCCGCTCTCCCGACGATACAGTCCGCGAGTCCGCCGGCCACGCGCTCCACCGGATCGTGTCGAAGGTCGCAGAAACCCTCGGGCTGCCGATCGACGTGACACGCACTTACTTCCAAATTGCCGAGCCGTGTGATCCCGAAATGATCAAAACACTATGCGACTCTGTCCGGGAGGCGGGTGGCCGCGGTCCGGTCCTGCCCTCCGGCGCGACCCATGACGCTTCCGCCATGGCTGCGCTGTGCCCCATCGCGATGCTATTCGTCCGCTGCCGCGAAGGTGTCAGCCACGATCCCTCCGAACATGCATCAGCCGCCGACATGGGGCAGGCGGTCGAGGCCATTGCCGATTTTCTGGCCCGGCGCTCCGCGAGAGCCGGCCCATGAACCCATCAGGACCAGTTAACTACCCAGAAAGAACGCTTCGGGGGCCGGTACTCTCCTCGAGTGACCTTCCCCCGAGGATCACGGCCGGGTTGGTTGTAGCGCCGAAGGAGATTTCGGTGTGCGTGGTCGACAGTAACGGCAATGCTGTCGACCACAGCACCTACCCCGCTGGTCACGAAGCTGAGGCAGGCCAGTTTCACACACGGCAGGTCGAGCCTGAACGGATCGTTCATGAGGGCGGGCAGCTGTCGGTCTTGCTTCAACGTGGTGTCACCGCGCTGGGTCTCGCGGCGACCTGCATTGGTGCACACAAGGCTTACAAGACCCTATCGGTACGATCGAACAATTCCGATGCCGCAAAAGCGATCCGCTCATCGGTAAATCGTTTCTTCGGCATCTGGGCACTCCTCTCCTGCCGGAAATGTGCCCGAAAAATCGCACTCAGTTCGGATCAGTTTTTCGGGTCAGGACCCTACAACAAAATAATCGGCGTTTAAGGGCGACAAGCCTGTATCTGCCTTGAGCTGAGTCACGCAATTCTCGTACCAAGGGTTCGACAATAAACCGAATTTCGGTAAGGCGGCGAAGCTATTTCGCGGGCGTGCCCTTTACCGACTGAGCGATGCCGGGCTCCTGTTAAGCAAGGCCTCGATTTCCTCGCGCATCGGCATCGACGGTGCGGTGCCGGGTTTGGTTACCGAAATCGCCGCGCAGGCGCAGCCGAAGCGGACGGCCTCCACGGGCTCCACGCCTTCGACGAGCGCGGCGGCGAAGGCGCCGTTGAACGCGTCACCAGCCCCCGTCGTCTCGACAACTTTGCCAGCATGAAAGGCCGGTACATGTTCCGTGCGCTCGCCATCGTGGAAGAGAACACCGTTCTCACCCAGCGTTATGATTGCCGCACCCGCCCCAAGGGACAGTAGCTTGGCCGCCGCGGCACGCGCTTCCTCGGGGTTTCGGACGGAAACGCCGGTCAGAGCCTCGGCCTCGGATTCATTGGGCGTGACGTAGTCGCAGAGCGCGAGCATGCCGTCTGGCAGATTCGCAGCCGGGGCCGGGTTCAGGATCGTTGTCGTGCCGCCCTCGCGTGCGACTTCAAGGGCACGGAAACCTGCGTCGACAGGTTGTTCCAGTTGGGTCATGAAGACGTCAGCGCCGGAAATCAAGTTCGCTCGCGTCTCGACAAAATCTCGGTCGATGGTCTCTGCGACACCGGGGCAGATGATGATAGCGTTATCGCCGCTGGCCTCCTCCACGAAGATATAGGCGGCGCCTGTATAGCTGTCCGGATCCTGTTCAATGACGGGGATGATACCGGCTTCGTTCCAGACCGACAACGCGATGTCGGCGAATGCATCCTGCCCGAGCCGTGTCATGAACTGGACGCGGCCTCCGGCGCGGGCGGCGGCGACTGCCTGGTTCGATCCCTTGCCGCCCGGTCCAAGGGCGAAATTGTTGCCTAGGATGGTCTCTCCCATCTTTGGCATCCGGTCGGCGCGATAGCTGGTGTCGGCCACAAAAACACCGAGGATGACTATCTCACCTAGCATACCAGAACTCCTAGCTGAACATCGCGCGGACGGTCTCCGCCATGGCTCGGCCGATGGCCGCCTGTGATCCAGCACTCAGGTGCACGCCGTCGGTCGGGTCAACCTCTGCAACCGACGCCAGATCGATAAACCCGGCGCCGCAGCGGGCGGCGGCCTGTGCCAGCAGGGGGCCGAGGGCGCGGGCCTTAGCTGCGGCACCTTCAAACATGGGTGCAATCGGTCCGGTTTCGACCACAGGCACTGGAGCCGCCAGCAACACGCGAGGTGCACGGCAATCGGGGCCGGCATCCGAAGAATTGATCGCCCTGACTACCCGCTCCAGCGCCTTGGCGATGTCGAAGGCATTGGCGGAAAACCGGGCCTTCGTGTCGTTGGTGCCGAGCAGAACGATCACAAGGTCAATTGGGCGGTGAGTTTCGAGTAGAGAGGGCAGCACGGTCAGCCCGTTCTTGTGGGCACCTTCCACAGGGTCGTCAAAAACGGCGGTCCGGCCAGGATGGCCTTCGGCGATGACCTCCCAGCCTGAGTCGAGTTCGGTGGCCATGACATTGGGCCAGCGCTGATTCTTCGAAAACCGCCGTCGATCCATTACGCTGTCCATCGCGACGGTTCCATGGGTGTTGCTGTCGCCGAAGCAGAGGATAACCTTGTCGCCCGACACCTGTTCCTCCCTGACGGTCATCCAGTCGGTACACGGTAGACCGGCACTGCCGCGGATGTCCATTGCAAGGGATCAGGCCGTGACGAAAGCGATACCTTCGGGGGAAATGCGCGCCGCACTAAGTTGCCCCGTGGCATAGGCGCCAGTGTCGATGGCAATCCGCCCGGATTCGGCGGTAGGACGGTCCGTGATTGTATGCCCATGCACGACCCAGATGCCGTCGTTGCGGCGCGCGGTCGTGAATTCCGGATGGCCCCAGATCATGTTGTTCTTCGGCTGGTTCGCGATTGGGACCAGTGGGTCGGCGCCGGCATGTGTGACCACAATATTCCCCGACTGCCAGTAACTGGGCAGGCTGCGTATCCAAGCGATCATGTCATCGCCCATCGCCTGAACGAGATCGTCGCGCAGCTTGCGGGCACGCGTTTCTCGGTTGCCTTTGCTAAGGGCAACGCCGAAACTCGCTACTGTCTGTAGCCCGCCGTAGTGCAGCCATCGGTCGGCATGCCGGGAGGGATCGTCGATCATTGAAAGGCACATCTGTTCGTGGTTTCCCAGCAGGCAGATCACCGGTGCGTTGCGGTACTCCGGAAGCAGCTTTAGAAAGGTTAGGACGGCACGCGAATTCTCGCCCCGGTCGATGTAATCCCCGACACAGACGATCGGCACAGACGGATCAGACCGCTGGATCTTCTCGACCAGACGACACAACAGATCGAAACGACCATGCACATCACCGACGGCATAGAAGGTTTCGTCCGGAAGAGGCGGGGGGAATGACAACAGTTCCCGGGAGGGGCCGCGTACCCTTCCCCCGAAAATACTACGCAATGGATTCATAGTCGGAGTGTATCAGGCCTGTTGGCAGGGTACAGCGCGTTGGCTCGCTGAGCGAGACGTAGTTTCGGGATGACAGTGCGGGCGCAAGCGAATATCACCAGGCCTGTCGGCGGGCGAAATCGTGCTGCCGGACTGCGTGGCCCCGTGGCTCAATTGGATAGAGCAATCCCCTCCTAAGGGATAGGTTGCAGGTTCAAATCCTGCCGGGGTCACCAAATCCAACCCGCCCTTGCCGGATACGACACGGCGGAAATGGACGTCATAGTAGGCGCTTTCGAACAGGCCGGCCAAGAGTCCAAAGCCGACCGCAATCGTTCTTTCAGCCACTTGTTTCAAGGCGGGGAAACGGGGTGAATCGCCCGCAAGTTGAGGCAAAAAACTCATTCAAATGAGCCAATTAACATATGCCGTGGTGTCGTAGCGTCTAGGCAATGTTACGAATTCAACCCGGCAGCGTTCTGCCTCATCATGGAAGCGTTCTTGCATTCGGTTGAGTTTGGGACATCCCCTTCTTTCCCCTGTTCAATAGACCGCACGCTGTAGTCTTCTCCGAGTGCCTGACGAGCGCGCGATTGCCCCGATCGCGTCTTGGTGGTGCTGACGCCTGTTGTCCGTTCAGGCGTCAGCACCCGCACCTTTCAAATCGGCCGTAGTCGTCGGTGGCTTACGAACCAGTCGCAGCGACCAGTCTCGCAATGTCAGCTAGTCCCGGGATGGCAACTTTCCGTTCGTCAGCCGATGAGCCGGCGAGCATTCGGCGGCTGTAATCCTGTCCATAAATTGAACGTGTTAAATTGCCTGTGCCGCCAATTTCACACACTTGGCTGTATTTTCACAGTTAAGGCGCTTACTGACTTAGGGGAAATTACCTATTTCGGCAGAGTCGTGAGAGGTTTTTTTCGGTTGCGGATTTGGTCAGGGGGTCCGGCAACGCAGACCGTTAATCACAGAGTCTGTCGACCTGAGATGCTCGGGAATTGAAACGTGAAAAGCAGATCACTTGGTTCGGTACTCGCTGTTGGGCTCATCGGCCTCCAGGTGCTAGCGATCTTTCTTGTCGTCACGTCTTCCTACGTCACTTCGGAACGTACCCTGATCGAGCATGCGCGAGACCTGCTTCGCGAAGCAGGGATCAACACTGCCGAGCATTCCAAGGGGTTTCTTCAACCCGCTGAAAGCGCGGCAGAACTGGCGGCACGCCTTGCAGAGAACAGTGTCGTAGCCAGCGACAACCCGGAACTCGTGGAAAAGCTTCTGTTCCAGCAGTTGCTGATCACGCCTCAATTCTCCGGCCTTTACTACGGTGGTCGGGACGGCGACTTCGTTTACGTCATGCGCGCTCATGATGGCCCCGCCGAATTTCGCAGTAAGATCATCCGAGCGGATGGCGGCAGCCGCTGGACAGAACTGATCTGGCGCAATGACGATTTCACACAAGTCGAGCGTGGTCTCGATCCCGAGGACACCTATGACCCGCGAAGCCGCCCCTGGTACAAAAAGGCCGTCCGGGAAAGCACGACTATATGGACCGATCCCTATATCTTCTTCACCTCGCAACAACCAGGTATCACCTTGGCGTCGCCGGTGCTGCAGGAGGACGGCGCTATCCGGGGAGTCATCGGTGTGGATATCGAGATCAGTGCCATTTCGGAGTTCCTGGCGCGCCTCAGTATCGGTGAACACGGCAGCGCCTTGATCATCAACCACAACGGTGATGTCGTCGCGCACCCGGATCAGGAACTGATCAAGATCTTAACCAGCGATGGCACCCTGAGGTTCTCGGAAATTAGCGAGATCGATGACCCGATCGCTCGGGCGGCTTTTGGGCCGCTGGCCTTGGCTGGTGGGTTTCCAGTTGAGGTGGAAACGCAGTCGCAGTTTACCTATCACAACTCGAGCTATGTCGCGTCGATCCTGCCGGTCATCAGCAAGAAGCTGCCCTGGACTATCGCGGTCTATGCGCCGGAAGGCGACTTCACCGGCGCTCTCAAACAGAACCGACGGCAGAACATGTGGTTCGCCGTCCTCGTGACGCTGGGCACCAGCCTTATCGCGCTTGTGGTTTCGAGGTACATTTATCGCCCGGTCCGAGATTTTGAGATCCGGACAACGAAGATCTCCTCGGGCGAGATCGATCCCGATGCTCCGGCGCCGAAGACCTACAGGGAGCTTGAGCGCGCTAACAGTGCACTTGCCAAGGAAGCCGTCGCGCGGCGTGAGGCTGAGCTGGAATATGGCGAAACCTTCAGGCTCTCACCACAGGGCATGGCGCAGATTTCCCCGGAAACCGGCGCCATCATCCGTGTGAATGCGCGCTTCTGTGCGATTACCGGTTTCAGCGAACCGGAGCTCTTGCAAATGCACTTCGCCGACATCGCGCATCCGGAAGAGACCGTGCCGCGCCTATTCGGGCACGGCGCCGATGGGCACGACATTTCGGTCAACCGGCTGATGCGCTGCGTCCGGAAGGACAAGACCGTCATCTGGGCGACTGTGAATGTGATCCTTATTCGCGACCAGAAGGGAACGCTGCTGCACTCGGTCATGACTATGGAGGACGTCACGTCGGCCAAGGCGACCGAGGACCAGATCAAGAAGCTGAACAAGGACATCTCGCATCTGGCCCGTGGCAATACCATGGGGCAGATGGCCAAGGGTCTTGCGCATGAGTTAAACCAACCTCTGACGGCGATTGCCCAGAACGCCGACACTGCGCTGCTGGTCCTGTCGCAAGACGATGCCGACATGTCCGAGATGCGCGAAATCCTGTCGGCCATCGAGGGGCAATCACTCCGAGCCGGCGAGATCATTCACGCGTTGCGCGACTTCATCCAGAAGGACGGATCCGCAAAGTCAGTCTTCACCTTCGAGGACCTGCTGCACCAGACGCTGCACCTCGTCCGGGCCGAGGCGAACGAGGCCGGAGTAACCGTTGAGACCCGGTTGGAACCGAACCTGCCGCCCGTCTATGCCAACCGAGTGCAGATCGCCCAAGTACTGGTGAACCTGTTCCACAACGCGTTCGAAGCCTTGACCGCAAGTTCCGTTCGGGATCGTCGCGTGCATGTGCTTGCGGTGCGCGACGGCGGCCTCCTAAAGGTCAGCGTACAGGATAACGGGCCGGGGATAGACAGTGGGATCAACCTGTTCAACCAATTCGAGACGACGAAATCCGCCGGGATGGGGCTCGGTCTTTCGATCTGTCAATCCATAGTGGAGGCAAATGGCGGAACGATCTGGAACGAGTCCACGGATACCTGCGGCGCGCTATTTCATTTCACCGTGACCCTTCAACTAAGGAGCGAAGCGACAAGCCGCCGGCCGACTGAAGACAGCTACGCTATATCAGATTTCGACGTCCGGGGTGAAACTGGCACATGACACAGATCTCGCTGCAGAAACCGCTGACCGTTTTCATCGTCGATGACGATGATGACATCCGCGCGTCTTTGATGCGGGGCTTAGAGAAACGCGGCTACAACGTCGAGGGCTACAGCGCTGCCAGTTCCTTCCTGGAAGATGTGGGGGCCGATCGTACAGGCTGCCTAATCCTCGACTATGGCATGCCCGGGATGAACGGTCTCGAACTTCAGGAAGCCGTCGCCTCCAAGGGGCTGATGCTGCCGATCATCTTCATCAGCGGCCATGGCGGCATTCCGGTCACCGTTCAGGCGATTAAGGCCGGGGCCGTCGACTTTCTTGAGAAACCGTTCCGGCAGCGCGATCTGGTTGAGCGGATCGAAGCCTGCTTCGAACTCTGCAAGGAACTGGTCGCGAAGAAAAGCGCCGATCAGTCTCTGGAAAGCCGGTTTCGGCTGCTTTCGGCGCGGGAAAGGGAAATTGCGGAGCGCATCGTGCAGCACCCTTCCGAGGTCTCCAGTAAGGAGCTCGCTGCCCGTCTCGGGATCAGCCCCAGAACGGTCGATCATCACCGCGCGCAAATCCTGTCCAAGTTGCGCGTAAAGTCAGTGGCGGAGCTTATCGCGCTCGCGAAAAAGTAGTCGGCTGTCGCTCTGGCCTAGAAACGAACACGGCGCCCTATGAAATCGGGGCGCCTTTAACTAGCAAGTTGGTGCGCATCCGCCGTTCGCCACAACCAGTGTTTCCGGCCCTGATCGGGATGACCACCTCATCCAGATGTCATATGCCGGCTACGCGGGGCCTGTCGTGTCTGATGCAATCGGCAGAGTGGCGGCCAAGCCGGTTCACCCATTGCCTGACGGCCTCCCGGCTGACCAGCACACCCCCGCTCGGGCTGTAGATCTTCGGCGGCGGCGGTGCTCAGAGCGATACGATGGTATGCCCAGACCACATAGGCGACGATCATGCGGGGCGAACCGAAAGCCCACGAGGCGCGGCAGTGTCGATGGCATCTTCATCCAGATGCCCTAACCGGGCGGGAGTTCGCCAAGAATTTGGCCAATCCCGTGGAACTCGTAGGCGCGATCTGAAATTCATCGCCATGCGCCGCCGCCTCGACAAAAACCGTCATCGTTTACTTCAGCCCGCGCAATAGTCAGCTCAGGCCGGACCGGGCGAGCTATGTCGTCCGGCCGCCAGCCTACGAAGTAAAAAAACAATCTTCTGGCTCGCCGCGATGCCCAGGTCGAAACGCACGTTCAGCCTGGCCCTCGGAACTTCAGCAGTAACCTCGACGGCAGTGTTCGCCAACGGCATCAGCATAGGCAGCGGAACCGTTAGTGCCAGAACCAGATAACGGTAGACCTCGCCCGGCGCCGCTGCGTACATGACTGATACTGGGATCTGGCCTGGCAGGGGCGGAGGGGCTCGAACCCCCGACCCTCGGTTTTGGAGACCGATGCTCTACCAACTGAGCTACACCCCTAGGCCGAGCCTCCTGCTACGGGCTTCGCAGGGCGAAATCAAGCCCTAAGCAGCGGCACAGGTCCGGGTTTCTAAACATACCTTTGATGACGGTCGGCCGGACCGCCACGTTCACCAATTCTCGGCGCGGTGCGGCGACGATGCACCCGTTCAAGGTAAGACCGTCATGTCCGTTCTGCGTCAGGAAATTCAATTCGACACAACCCTCACCCCGTATTGGACCGGGGATGACCGGCTAGATCCCATCCGCGCGCGCTTACCGACACTGGCTTGCCTTGCCGCCGGAACGTTGGTCGAGGCGGATGGCGGCGCTGTCCCGGCCGATGTGCTGCGTCCCGGTCATCACGTTTGGACGCACAAAGGCGGATGGCGCCCAGTGACCCGCATCGCGCCGCAGTCGGATCACCCGGACGCGGTGGGTCACCTGCGGGCAGTGCGTGTTGCCTGCGGCGTCTTCGGCATCAACAGCCCGCGTTACGATGTTATCTTGTCCTCGTCGCACCGGGTCCGCGTGCGCGCTTCGCTTCTGCATGAACCGGAACGGCCAGGTGCGCTGATCGCAGCCGGCCGCCTGACCGGGCCGCCGGGGTCGACCTGATGCCGCGCGACGTGTCGTCGGCCTTCGTTCTGTTACTGATCGACGGGTTGCAGGCACTTTGGGCTAGTGGCCCTGCCTTCGAAACCTTCCTGCACGGCCCCGAGTTGCTGCAACAATTGCTGCGCTCCGGACCCTCCGTTTAGGTTTCGGCCAGCAACCGCCGCGTCACGAAATCCATCTGGCGCGATAGTTCTTCCATGTCCATCGCGCGGTCATGGATCCCCTCGCCGCAGGCGATCAACAGCCGCGCGCGTTCCGTGGCAATGCCATCGTTCCAACCGGCAGCCACCAGAATCCCCGACAGCCGCTCCACCAACCACCGGTTCAGATCCGCAAACTCCGCTTTGGCATGATGGTGCTTGCTGCCCATCAGTTCCAGCGCATGCGGCGACCCTTGCAGCAGCTCCCGCACCGCCTCGTACTTCGCCGTCAGCCCCCGCGCGATCCGCGTGTCCGGTGGACCGTCGCCGTTGAATTCGACATCCGCCACCGCCTTCATTCGCTCCACCACCGCCGCGATCACTGCTGCGAACACTGCCTCCTTGTCGGGATAGTAGGAATAGAGCGTCGGCTTCGCTACGCCCGCCGCCTTCGCGATCGCCTCCATCGTGGTACCCCGCAGTCCGTTCGCCACGAACAGCGCTTCCGCCGCCGCCACGACCCGCTCAACCCGCTCACGCGCTTTCGCCGACGCTGCCGGACTCACCCTTGACACCTCCACACAAATGAACGATATGAACGATTATCGTTCAGTTCGTTCTTATCTTCAACTGGAGACCGAAATGTCTGACACAGTCCTTCTGACCGGCATTACCGGCTTTCTGGGTGGCCACGTCGCTCTGGAGCTCCTGAATTCGGGATACACCCTCCGCGGAAGCCTACGCAATCCGCAGCGTGCGGATGCGACGCGCCAGGCGCTGGAAGCCGCTGGCGCCGACACCTCGCGGCTGGACTTCGTCACGCTCGACCTGACCGCCGACGACGGCTGGGCTAATGCCGCCGAGGGCGTGCGTTACGTGATCCACTCCGCCTCGCCCTTCGTCACGACCATGCCGAAGGATCCGCAGGAACTCATCGGCCCGGCGGTCGCGGGCACCGAACGCGCCTTCACCGCCGCCCGAAATGCGCGGGTCGACCGCATCGTCCTCACCTCCTCGACGGTCGCCATCGTTGCTGGACGTCGGGGCGCAAGCAGGCTGGACCAGCTCGGGCCGGATGACTGGGCAAACCCGGAAGACGGGCGGTTGAACGCCTATGCCACCTCAAAGGTCTTGGCAGAACGGAAAGCTTGGGAAATGGCCTACGATGGTGGTCCCGAGTTGGCCGTAATCAATCCGGGCTTTATATCCGGCCCACTACTGGACAACGATCCGGGCACCTCCGGCGCCGTAATCCGGCGGATCCTGACAGGCGACTTTCCGATGCTGCCGAAGCTCTACATCCATCAAATCGACGTCCGCGACCTCGCCCGTATCCATGTCGCCGCCATGAAGGATCCTTCGGCGGCGGGCAAACGACATCTGACTGCGTTCGATACGTTATTGCTGAAACAGGCGGCGCAAGTGCTTGTACAGGCCTTCCCCGATCGTGCGGGAAGTATCCCGACGCGGCAGGCGCCGGACTGGCTGCTCCGCATCCTCTCGCTGTTCGATGGCGATGTCCGGGCCACCATGAACGAACTGGGCTACAACCCGTATCTCGACGCCAGCCGCGCGCGGCGCCTGCTCTGCCGGGCACCGATTACCGGCGCGCAGTCCGTCACCGACATGGCCCGGAGCCTGATCGAACGCGGGCTGGCTTGAACCCCACAGGGTTTCGATTCTAACCTGATACAGAACCCACTAAGGAACGCGATGAAATCTGGGTTTTCAGGCAGCATTCCGTGATTCAGGTTAATCGACAGCGCATTGAACGCGAAAGGGCCGCCCGATTTGGCGGCCCTTTGCAGGTCTCTATTGTCGAAGCTTACTCGATGATCTCGGAGACGACGCCTGCGCCGACGGTGCGGCCACCTTCGCGGATGGCGAAGCGAAGGCCGTTCTCCATCGCGATCGGCGC
>NZ_JAATNG010000007.1 GCF_013184805.1 Pseudoruegeria sp. HB172150 | reverse complement strand
GATGTAGTCGCCCAGCACGTCCGGATCGTAATTGTCGAGCGCCGCGCCATCGAGGCGGATCTTGCCGCCCGCGGGCCGCCAGACGCCGGTGATGGCCCGCGCAAGGGTCGACTTGCCGGACCCGGAAGGGCCGATCACGCCGACGGCCTGGCCCGGCTGCAGTTCGAAATTGATCAGGCGCAGGCTGGCCAGCTGCTCGCCCGGTGGAATGATCGTGAGCTGCTCTGCCTTCAGATGCGCTTTCGGTTCGGGCAGGGCGGTGCGTTCGCGTTCCGGCGGGACCTCGGACAGCAGCTCGCCAAGGTGGCGCCAGCCTTTCGCAGCACGCTGGATCGAGGGCCACTGGCCGATCGCGAGATCCAGCGGCGCCAGCGCCCGGCCGAGCAGGATCGACGCCGCGATCATGGCGCCCGGCGTCACCTCCTGCTGCAGGACGAGATAGGCGCCGAGGCCGAGCATCGCCGATTGCAGGAACATCCGGAACGTCTTGGACAGCGTCGAGAAGCTGCCGGTGCGGTCACTGGACAGGACGTTCTGTGCCAGCGCCTTTTCGCGCGCCTGGTTCCAGCGGGAGAAAGCCGAGCCGGTCATGCCGAGCGAGCGGATCAGTTCCGCCTCTGCCCGGATCTGTTCGGCCATGCGTTCCGCCTGCAGCGTGGCGCCGGCTGCTTCGGCCACCGGGGTCGAGGTGCGGAACTGGTTCAGGATCGTGACGAAGATCAGGATGCCGCCGCCGACCACCGCGAGGATGCCCAGCCAGGGGTGGAACAGGGCGATGCCGAACAGGAAGACAGGCGTCCAGGGAATGTCGAACAGCGCGGCGAAGACCGGCGAGGACAGGAGCCTTTGCACCGCTTCGAGATCGCGCAGCGAGTTTGCGGGCGTGCGCGGGCTGTTGTCGAGGGACGCCTTGCGGACCACCGCCGCGAACACCCGGTGATCGAGGCGCGCCTGGAACCGGGCGCCGATGCGCGCGAGCACCCGTCCGCGGACAAAGTCCAGCAGGCCCATCATCGCGAAGAGGAAACCCATGAGGATGGCCAGCGCGAGCAGCGTTTCCTCGGACCGGCTGCCGAGCACGCGGTCATAGACCTGCAGCATGAACAGTGGCCCGGTCAGCATCAGCAGGTTCACGAAAAAGCTAAAGATTGCGACAAAAAGGAACAGCGGGCGGCTTTCCGCCCGAGCCTCGCGTAACTCGCGCAAACCATTGCTTAAATCGGCTGGGCGGTTCTTCATCTCTCGCTCTTGTCTTCCAATTCCTGTTTCGAAATGGTCACATCGATTAACTGCGGAATCGTTAGCACCTGTTCCTATGTCCGACATTGCCTATCTGTGCAACATCCACTTCTGTGCCTGTTTTTGTCCAAGAGCCGTTGACGATGTACCCATCTAGCCTTCGATTAGCCCTTTGCCTGATGACCGCGACGCTTCTGGCTGCATGTACCGCGCCTGAGGTCACCCAGACGATCAACGATCCCTACGAGAAGCAGAACCGTGCCGTCCACGAGTTCAACAAGAAGCTGGACACGGCGATTCTGAAGCCGCTTTCCGGCGCGGGCGGTGAAGGGGGCGGCATGGTTCTGAAAACCGTCGGCAACGTCGCCGGCAATCTGGACACGCCGCGCATGGTGGTGAACGACCTGCTGCAGGCGAATGTCGAGGATGCCGGGCACAATTTCATGCGGTTGCTGATCAACTCGACCTTCGGCATTGCCGGGCTGTTCGACCCGGCCACCGCGTGGGGCCTGCCGTCGCGCTACAGCGACTTCGGCGAGACGATGCATGTCTGGGGGGCGTCGGAAGGGGTTTACCAGGAACTGCCGCTGCTGGGGCCGTCGACCACGCGCGACACGGCGGGCCGGATGGTGGACCTGTTCCTGAACCCGCTGTCCTATGCCGTGACTGCGCCCGAGACCTATTACATCGCCGGATCCAAGGCGGTTTCGACCCTGTCGGCGCGTGGCGAATACGCGGATTCGGTGGATGACGTGCTGTACGGAAGCGCCGACAGCTATGCGCAGACCCGCCTGCTGTATTTGCAAAACCGGCGGTTCCAACTAGGTCAGACAGTAGAGGCGGAGGAGGAAGATCCCTTCGCGCTGGATACCGAAGGATTTTAGCATGTCCCAGATTTCACGGCGTTTCCTGCTGATTTCAGCGGCGGCGGCATCGTTGCTGCCGACCGTGGTGCCGGCGCTGACGCAGGGCAGTGCACAGTCGCTGGTCGACAAGGCGGTGGCGGATATCAACCGGATCATTGCGACCGGATCGTCCGAGGCGGCGATGATCCAGCAGTTTCAGGGCATTTTCGACCGCTATGCGGACCAGCCCTATATCGCGGCCTATGCGATGGGACCGGACGCGCGGCGCGCGACGCCGGCGCAGAAGGCGGCGTTTTCTGACGCGTTCGGGCGCTACCTGACCGCGAAATACGGGCGCCGGTTCCGGGAATTCATCGGCGGCAAGGTCGTGGTGACCGGGGCCAAGCCGGTGAAGAACTGGATCGAGGTCTATGCCCAGGTGAACCTGGCGGGCAAGGCGCCCTTTGCAGTGACCTTCTACGTATCGGACCGGACCGGGCGGGACCTGTTCTTCAACCTCGCGGTGGAGGGCGTCAGCATGCTGCTGTCCGAGCGCGAGGAGATCGGTGCCTTGCTCGACAAGAACCGCGGCGATATCGACGCGATGATCGCGGAGCTGCGGCGGCTGGCATAGCCGGGGGTGCCGGACCGTCGCACCATTTCCGTCCTGTCCTATTCCGCTGAGCCGAGATAGCGGCCGAGCGCGGCGTCCCAGCCACTTGTATTGCGGACGGACAGCAGCGCGCGGTCGATGGCTTCGCCCAGCGGCGATTCCTCTGGTAGCACGAACCCGTAATTCTGCCGCTCGAACGGCTGGGGCAAGACCGTAAGGGTCCGGTATGTACCCGCCTGCTGACCGCGGTGGATCTCGTATCGCAGCACCGGGTCGTCGGTCACGACGGCGTCGATTTCCCCGGAATAGAGAGCATCGAGCATGTCGGGGATTGTCGGATAGGTCCGGTAGCCGATGCGTTGCGCGTCGAGATAGTTGCTGGCGGTGGAAGTCTCCTTCACGCCGACATTGACGTCGGCAAGATCGTGCGGCCCGGCGATGTCGGAACGCAGCCGGTCGAAGGTGAAGGCGCTGGCGAGGATGGCGGTGAAGCTGGCGATGAAGACGGTGGTCAGGACTGCCAGGAAGGCAGTGATCGCCCGGCCGGTCAGCGAGCGGAACTCGAAATAGTCGAGCGGGCCGCTGGTGACCGACAGGAGGCCCAGAAGAAAGCCCTCGAACATCTTTCCGCTGCGGGATTCGCGGGTGTAGAGCGTCGGGTTGTCCCGGTGTTCCAGCAGGTAATAGACGCCGCCGACAATGCAGGCGAGCAGCAGGACGATGCCGAGCCAGTATAGGACTTCGCCGTCGGACAGGAAGTTGCCGACGGTGGTCAGCAGGCTCGCCTCGCGCACGGCAATGGCAAGGTGCGTTTCGTAGAAGGCATGCGAGAAATCCAGTACCTCCTCGCGCGGTTCGGTGATCGACACGCAGGAGGCGCCGACGTCGATCGTGCCATCCTCGGCGGCGCTGAGGAGTTCGCCGAGGGACATGTCGACGATCTCGTAACTGGCGCCGATCTGGCGCGCGATTTCCTGCCAGAGATAGATGCTGAGCCCACGGTGCTGGCCGTCCTCGTCCCGGATCGAGAAGGGCGGGCATTCGAACGTGCCGACCTTGAGCGGGGCGTCCTGTGCTGTGGCGAGGGAGCCGGTCAGGCACAGGAGCATGGCCTGCAGGAACAGGACGAGGCAGAGAAAGCGTTTCGGCATCGGGAATCCGGTCGGGACAATTGCGTTCGAGCCGGAGGGTAGCCGGAACGCGGGGCGGACTGAATCCCGCTTGGGTATTCACGGCGGGGCCGTTGCAGTCCTGCCGTTTTTTTGGGTTCGCGCCGCGTCCTTACTTCGGATCCGCGATGCTTTCCTTGGACACGGACATCGCCTTGAGCAGGGCATAGACCTGCTGGCCCGGCTGCAGCGCCAGCGTGTCGGCGGAGCGGCGGGTGATGCGGGCCAGCAGGAGGTTGCCGCCGGCGTCGAGCTGGACCAGCGCGCCGGGGCCGCCGCCGAGGCGGATTTCGCGGATCGTGGCGGGAAGGATGTTGAGCGCGGAGATGTTCCGCGGCCGTTCTGTCGCCAGCATCACGTCCTGCGCGGCGATGCGAATGCGGACGGTGGTGCCTTCGGCCTGTGCCAGCCGGGGCAGGAGCAGGGGCAGGCCGCCGGTTTCCAGCTCGGTCAGGTCGTCGGGGTGATGCCGGACGACGCGGGCTGTCAGAACCGCACCAGCCTCCCGCACGCCGAGGGGGGTGACGGCGGGGTCGCTGAGGACCTCGGGCGCCGGGCCCTGTCGGGCGACGCGGCCGTTTTCGAGGACGACGACGGTGGTGGCGAGGCGCGCAACCTCTGCCGCTGAGTGGCTGACATAGAGGATCGGGATGGTGGTTTCGTCGCGCAATCGTTCGAAATAGGGAAGGATTTCGGCCTTGCGGGGTTCGTCGAGCGAGGCGAGCGGTTCGTCGGCGAGGATCAGCTGCGGCGCGGCGAGAAGGGCGCGGCCTATCGCGACGCGCTGGCGCTCGCCGCCAGAGAGGGCGCCGGGGCGGCGGGACAGCAGGTCGCCGATGCCGAGCATGTCGACGACGCGGGAGAGGTCCTCGGTTTTCGCGTCACGGGGGGCGAACCAGCGGCCATAGGCAAGGTTCTGGCGGACGGTGAGGTGCGGGAACAGCCGCGCCTCCTGGAAGATGTAGCCGAGGCGGCGGCGGTGCGGCGGGAGGAAGATGTTACGGCTGGTGTCGCAGAGGGTGCGGTCATCCACCGCGATGCGGCCCGCATCGGGGCGCAGGAGACCGGCGACGGCGTTGATCACGGTCGTCTTACCGGCGCCGGAGCGGCCGAAGAGTACCGTCAGGCCCGGCGGCGCATCGAAGGCGACATCGAGCGAAAGGCCCGGAAACGCTTGAGTTAGAGACACAGATAGCGTCATGCGCCGCGCACCCGGGCCGCGATGCGGCGGCTGAGCCATTCCGAGAGCAACAGCGCGCCGGTTGCGATGACGATGGAGACTGCGACGAGGCGGAGGGCCGATGCCTCGCCACCCGGAACCTGCAGGAAGGCGTAGATGGCGGAGGGCAGCGTCTGGGTCTGGCCGGGGATGTTGGAGACGAAGGTGATCGTCGCGCCGAATTCGCCCATCGCCTTGGCGAAGGCGAGGACGGCTCCGGCGAGGATGCCGGGCAGGATCAGCGGCAGTGTGACTGTGGCGAAGACCCAGGCGCGCGGCGCGCCGAGGGTGGCGGAGGCCTGTTCAAGCTTGGGATCGACCGCTTCGACCGAGAGCCAGATGGCGCGGACCATCAGCGGGAAAGCCATGATCGCGGCGGCGAGCGCGGCGCCGGTCCAGTTGAAGGCGAAGACGATGCCGATCTTCTGCAGCGCGCCGCCGATGGGGCCGGTGGTGCCGAAGGTCAGGAGCAGCAGGTAACCGGTGACGACGGGTGGAAGGACCAGCGGCAGGTGGACGAGGATGTTCAAGAGCTGCTTGCCGGGGAACGTCCACCTTGCCAGCGCGAAACCGGCGAGGATGCCGAGGGGCAGGCTGGCCAGCATCGCCCAGAAGCTGACCTTGAGCGAAAGCGCCACCGCCTGCCATTCCTCGGGCCCCAGCCAGTCCATGCGGTCAGTCCAGCACGGTGAAGCCCTGCCGCGTGAACGCGTCGCGGGCTTCGGGGCTGTGGAGGAAGTCGAGGAAAGGCTGCGTGGCGGGGCTTTGCGCGCTGGTCAGCGCGGCTGCGGGGTAGGTGATGGGGTCGTGGCTGCTTTCGGGGAAGGTGCCGACAACGGTGACGTTGGGCTCGGCTGTCGCATCGGTTGCGTAGACGATGCCGTAGGGGGTTTCGCCGAGTGCGACATAGGCGACGGCGGCGCGGACGTTGTCGGCCTGCGCGACATGCGGGGCGACGGTGTCCCAGAGGTCGAGGCTGGTCAGAGCCTGTTTTCCGTAGATACCGGCAGGCACGGCATCGACCAGCGCCATGGCGAGACGGCCGCCGTTCAGGAGCGTCGGGAGGTCGAGATCTGGGGTCAGGTCGACCGGGGCGGCGTCGGGATCGTGAGCGATCAGGACGAGGGCATTGCCGAGAAGGTCGGTGCGGGTGGCGGGGTCGATGAGGTTGTTTTCTTCGAGGTGGTCCATCCAGTCGGTGTTGGCGGAGATGAAGATGTCGGCGGGGGCGCCCTGTTCGATCTGGCGCGCCAGCGCGGAGGACCCGGCATAGGCGATGACGGCCTCGTCCCCAGTGGCGCTGTTGAAGGCGGTGGCGACCTCGTCGAGGGCGTTCCTCAGGCTGGCGGCGGCGAAGACGGTGACCTGTTCGGCGCGGGCGGTGCCAGTGAGGAGGAGGGTTGCGACGACGGCGGGGAGGATGGCGGAGCGGAGCATGGTGGATGACTTCTGGCAAGGGATATGTTCGACGGAACATATCGCTTTCACCAGCGCCGGCAAGGTTTAGTTCCCGGTGTCGCGCAGAAGGCTGCGCAGGGCTTCGATTTCGGTGCCGCCGGCCTCGCCCGCGATTTCCTCCAGCCGCCGGTAATGGGCGACGACCTGTTCGCCGGTTTCGGTCAGGGAGGCGCCCCCGCCCTTGGTGCCGCCGCGGGTGCTGGTGACCAGGGGCTCACTGAAGGCGGCGTTCATTTCCTCGACAAGGCTCCAGGCGCGCTTGTAGCTCATCGACATGGCTCGGCCGGCGGCGGCGATGGAGCCGGTCTCGCGAATGCCTTCCAGCAAGTCGGCCTTGCCGGGGCCGAGCATGGCATCGCTGCCGAAGACGATGCGCAGGCGCAGGCGGGGCGCGGTGTCGGGGGCGTCGGTCATGGGCGCGATCTTCGGGCATCGGCGGGAGTGCGGCAAGATGGGATCGCCTTGGCAACGGGGTTGCCATCGCGGGGGCCGGTCGGGCATATCGCCCCGACCGGGAATCCAACGGGAGGGGATCGGTGTGACTGTATTGATCGCGGGCGGCGGGATCGCCGGGCTGTCGCTGGCCCTGACGCTGGAGCAGATCGGGGTGCCCTGTGTGGTGTTCGAGCAGGTGCGGGAGCCGAAGCCGCTGGGCGTCGGGATCAACATCCAGCCGAACGCGGTGCGGGAGCTTTACGACCTGGGGATCGGGCCGGAGGAGATGGACCGCACCGGGCTGCCGGCGCGGGAATGGGCGCTGGTCGGGCTGAACGGAAACGACATTTACTCCGAGCCGCGCGGGCTGGGGGCCGGGTATGACTGGCCGCAATACGCCGTGCATCGCGGGCGGTTCCACATGATGCTGTACGATACCTTCGTGGCGCGCGCCGGAACGGAAGCTGTGCGACTGGGTCAGAAGGTGACCGGGTATCTCAACAATGCGGACGGGTCGGTCACGGCGCTTGTGCTGCATGCGGATGGTACCCGGTCGGAGGCCGACGGGACGCTGCTGATCGGGGCGGACGGGATCCATTCGGCGGTGCGGGCGCAGATGCACCCGGATCAGCCGCCGATCCACTGGGGCGGCGCGGTGATGTGGCGCGGCACGACGATGGCCAAGCCGATCCGGACGGGATCGTCCTTTGTCGGGCTTGGGACTCACCGGCACCGGATGGTGATCTACCCGATCTCGCATCCCGATCCGGAGACCGGGCTGGCGATGATCAACTGGATCGCCGAGGTCACGATGGACAATGCCGAGGGCTGGCAGCAGAGCGGCTGGTTCAGGCAGGTGGAGATCGACAGCTTCGCGCATCATTTCGACGGCTGGGAATGGGACTGGCTGGACGTGCCGGCGCTGCTGCGCGGGGCGGACGTGGCCTATCAGAACCCGATGATCGACCGTGACCCGGTGGAGACCTGGGTGGATGGCGGTGTGGTGCTGATGGGCGACGCGGCGCATGCGATGTATCCGACGGGGTCGAACGGCGCGAGCCAGGCGATCATCGACGCGCGGGTGCTGGGGACTTGTTTCCTTGAGCACGGTGTGACGGCGGCGGCCTTGCGGGCGTTCGATGCGGACCTGTGCGGGCCGGTGTCGGAACTGATCCTGCGGAACCGGGGTGCGGGGCCTTTCGGCCTGCTGAACATGGTCGATGAGCGCTGCGGCGGGGAGTTCGAGAATATCGACGACGTGATCCCGGCGGCGGAGCGCGATGCGTTCATGGCGAAGTACAAGGCGGCGGCGGGGTTTGCGATCGAGCAGCTGAACGCGGCGCCGCGGCGGATTGCCGAGGGCGCACGGGTGACGGCGGAGAGCGTCGAACTGGGCGCTTAGCGGCGTCGGACGATGGTGGCGAAGCGGGCAAGCCGAGCGCTTCACGCGAGGTGCTGTCTGTTCGCCCCGTGCGCGCCCTTGTATGTCCGGCGGGACGCCTTTTACCGAAACGCCGGACCCGGTCCCGTTTCTCGCGCAGGCGTGCCCTCTGCCGCTTTTTTCCAAGGCCGAATGGCGCGTCGAACGCCGTAAACGCTCCGAATCGGTAAGAGATTATTACCTGAAAACAGCCGCTTGCCGCGATTTTTCCGCTGGGTGCGGGAACAGCGGAGGCATGACTGCGTTGGTAATGCAATGGCGGACGCGCAGCGCCGCGACCGCCCGAACGCAAACATGATGGAGACTGTTATGCGTAAGCTGCTTATCACTACCGCACTTGCCGCCGCTATGGCCGGCCCCGCGATTGCCGCGACCGATTCTTCGAGCTTTGCCGTCGAAAGCCAGGCTGGCGACCACTATGCCAGCGACCTGATCGGCAAGCGCCTTTACGTGTCCGAAATGGACGTCGACGCGGATGCCGACTGGAACGCCGAGGCGCGCCAGGACTGGGAAGACGTTGGCGAGATCAACGACATCCTGCTGGGCGAAGACGGTGAGGTCCGTGCGGTTCTGCTGGACATCGGCGGTTTCCTCGGGATCGGCGAGCGCCAGATTGCCGTGAGCATGGACGAACTGAAGTTCGTTACCGAAAGCGACAACCCAGACGACTATTTCATCGTCGTGAGCGGTAGCCGCGCCATGTTCGAGGACGCGCCGGAATTCGATTTGTCGGACGCGCTGCCGATGAGCACCGAGTCTGACGACGCCAGCCTGACGGAAACGACCGAGCAGGAAAGCGCCGGTGCCGGTGATGAACCGGCGATGACACCGTCCGCCGATGCGACGTCGACCGACAGCGAGATGGCTTCGGAAGACAGCATTGAAGCGATGCCGGCGGACGATACCGAGATGGCGTCGGACGAGAGCGGCTGGACCGCCCCGGACGTTCAGCGTGATGGCTTCGAGACCGTCGAGATGGTCGACCTGACCGCCGAGATGATCGAGGGCACCAGTGTTTACGGTCCGGAAGAAGAGAATGTCGGCGAAGTGTCGGATCTTGTCATTGCAGAAGACGGCACCATCGAGAAGGCGATCGTCGACGTTGGCGGTTTCCTGGGCATCGGCGAACACCGCATTGCCATCGACTTTGATGAGCTGCAGGTGATCCGGAATGCCGACAGCGAGAATGTCGAAGTGCATGTCTCGGCCACCAAAGAGCAGCTGGAGCAGCGCCCGGAATACAACGGGTAAGCCGAACGGCTGACATGAGAACTACCTGGGCCGCGCTTAGGCGCGGCCCTTTTTTATGCGCGGTTTTCTTCTGGTGCGGTGGCTGTTCCGGCGAGCAGCGAATGCTCCCGGGTTTTCACGTAACAAGAGATGTTTCCTGAGTTGACGGCGTCGGATCAGTCACGTAACTTGTGAAAGTACGTAACTGGAGAAAACGCGATGGGCAGCTGGATCGAGGAAATGCGGGCAGATCAGGCGGGCTTCTGGGAGGCGCGCTATAGCTCCGGTTCTCCGGCCTCGAGCGGACGGCCCGGAGAGATGCTTCGCCGGTTCGTCGAACCGCTCGCTCCGGGCCGGGCGCTGGAACTGGGGTGCGGGAAGGGCGACGACGCCGTCTGGCTGGCGGGACAGGGCTGGACCGTGACCGCGGTGGAGATTTCACAGACCGCGCTGGACTATGCCGCCGCGAATGCGGCGAAGGCTGGCGTTGCGGACCGGATCGCGTTCGAGCGGCACGATCTGACACAGACGTTTCCGGAAGGGCTCTATGACCTCATCGCGGCGAGCTTTCTGGCCGCTCACCCGCGTGAGGCGGTTTTTCAACGTGCGGCGCAGGCAGTGGCACGTGGGGGCCATCTGCTGATCGTGGATCACGGGTCGCGGGCGCCGTGGTCCTGGTCGGATGAGGATGCGCAGTTCCCGACGGCGGAAGAGACGCTGGCGAGTCTTCTGGTCAATGAGGGCGACTGGGAACGCGTTCAGGTCGGTGGGATGGAGCGGATTGCCAACGGGCCGGACGGGCAGACGGCCACTGTACTGGACAACGTGACCTTGCTGCGCCGGGTCGGAAACGCAGGCTAGACCATTTCCTCGGGCATGCCGGGGAGCGGCAGGGCCGTGGCCTCGGCCGCTTTCCGGTCGTAGGGCACGAGGTAGCCGTGGCGGTCTTCCGGCGGCAGGGTGTTGTTTTCCCGCACGATTTTCCGCCAATGGGCAAAGCCGGACTCGGGCGTCAAAGCCTCCGGGTCGTCGGGCAGCCAGTGCCGGATGACCTGCTCTCGCAGGCGCATGACATTCTCCGGTTCGCGGAATGCGACGCCAGCCTCGGTATCCCAGCGCAGGGAGCGGCCGTTGAGGTTCGCGGAGGAGATGATGCCGAGCTCGTCATCGAAGATCGAGACCTTGGCATGGACATAGATGATCGGGGCGTCGGCGAGGCTGGCGCGGTCGGCATCGACATCGACGCCGTTGGTGCGCCGTTGCTGCACCGGGCTGGCGATCAGCAGGCGACCATGAAAGGCGCGGCGGATCTTGCGCAGGCACCGCGACTGCAGGAAGTCGCCGTAGCGGCCGTCGAGTTTCGGGTTCTTGAAGAAGGCGACGGTTTCCGGCGCGGCGGGGAGGATCAGGATGAGATGCAGATCGGGGTTCTCGCGCGCGCGGCGGGCCAGCGCGCTGGCCAGCTTCCGGTCGCGGAAGAACTGGGTTTCGAGATAGATCAGGCGTTTCGCCTTGCGGATGCCCTCGTGATGGATGTCGGCCAGTTCATGCACGATGGTGCGGGGCGCCATTGACCACGGCCTGCGATGGCTCTGATCCTGGGACAGGGTGCGCAGAATCCCCGGTGTGTCTATCACCTCGTGATGGCCGGCGGCGGTGGCGTTGTAGCATTCGAGGTGGCGGCGGGCCGATGTGGCGGCCTCGGGATCGTCGACCAGCACCTGAACGTCGTGCCAGGTTTCCTGTGCGGGGCGGTCGTGGTCCTTGCGATCCCAGCGCCGTTCGTTCAAGTCGAGCCCGCCGATATAGAGCCAACGGTCGTCGAAACTCGCCAGCTTCTGATGATGCGAGGCCGGAAAGGAAAAGACCGGGCGCCCTTTGTAGCGATCGTGCAGGTAGGCGAAGCCGGGGATGTATTTCAGCACACGGCGGCGGTGTGATGCCGGGTTGTCCTGTTCGATCCGGCGCACGAGCTGGCGCATCTTGGCGGCGACGAAGGGCCAGAAGAAGACCCGGGCGACGGCGCCGGTCTTGGCCGGGTGGATTTCGGGGTGGACTGTCAGGTTCTTGCCGGCGGGGCCGGCGATCTCGCGGACACCGCAAAGCACGCGGACCGAACGCCAGCAGATCTCATGCAGGTCGGTTGCCGCGACTGGATCGAAATCTGACAGGTGGATCTCTATGCGGACACCGCGTTCCAGCGCGTCGAGCAGAAGATCGGCCCAGGTGTCGCCGACAGCTTTGGCCTCTTCGGAGTGCAGCCGGGTAGTCGGGTCGAAAATGCGGAAGCCCATGACGATCTGCTCGCGCGCAGCCAGAACCCGCCGTTCGAAAACGGGGTAGGCTTCCTCCGCCGTGATCAACACCTCCGGTGCGGAGGCCTTTGCCTGGGCCATATCTTTCATCGCGGGGTTACTCCGCCAGGGCAAGCTCGGCGGGCAGATCACTTTCAACAAACTCGGCGATTGGGAAACGCAGCGTGACGCAGAATTGTTCCTCGTCCTGTTCGGTTTCCGCGGTCCCCTCGATCTGCTGACTGAAGGCTGTCACCAGCGCGAGGCCAAGCCCGGAGCCGGCGGGCGGTTCGCCCTCTGTAGGCTGATCGCAGATCGAGTTGCAGACCACGAGCTTGGCGCGGTTCTCGCCATCACGGTTCAGACTTACCGAAAGGCTCGGCCGGGTTTGCTGCGGGTCGCCAAAGTGCTTCAAGGCGTTGGTCAGCAATTCGGTCACAGCCAGCGCCAGCGGAACCGCCTGGTCGGGATAGACGACGATATCGTCGTAATGCTCGGTGAAGTCGATGTCTTCGGGATGAGAAATGCCGGACTGCACGATCTGTGTGACGATGGTGCGCAGAAGCTCACCGACATGGACCCGCTCAGCGGTGGAGGTTTCGTAGAGATTCTGGTGAACCCTGGCGATACCCATCACGCGGTCACGGATATCGCCGAGCGCATATCGCACCTCGGATCCCCGTTCTGCATTGCGCACCTTCATGTTCAGGATCGAGACGATGAGCTGCAGGTTGTTCTTCACGCGGTGATGCACTTCCTTCAGCAGCACGGTGCGCTGGTGAATGGTGTCGTACAGCTCCGCCTCGTCATGCAGCACGTTCTCGGCCAGCCGCATCCAGGTGTCTTCCATGTCGCGAAGCTCGCGAGGGACAGCGCGGTCGTCCTTCGGTTCCGTAAGCCGGCGCGAGCGCATGAATTGCAGCATTCGCGCGCGCAGGTTGCGGGTTGGCCGGATCACCATCCGCTGCACGGCGAAAAAGGCCACGCCAAGACAAACCAGCCACATGGCAATCGGGAAAAACATCGAACTGGTGATACTGAGGCCCTCAAGCACCGCATTGCGCTCATGGGCCCAGCTGCCCAGCGCAAACACCTGTCCTTCGACGATGGGCACAACGGCAAACACACGAAGGTCGCCATTCCGCGTGTAGTCGATAAACGCCAGTTCCTCGTCGACGACGAGATCTTCCAGGGCGACGTTGGCGGGCAGGAATTGCGACGCAGTGTCCAGGCCGCCGCTGGCTGTCAGAGGCTCGGCATCCGAGTTGTAGGTCAGCAGGTTGAGCGGCCGGTCGGCGGAGATCTCGTCCAGCGGCCGGAAAAGGGCCCCGTGCGGCAGCGAGACGGCGACGTAACCGTCAAAAGCGCCATTCGAGATAACGGGGACGCCGATAAGGACCACGGACGTCCGGGAGACGGCAGCCTCTGGCGCTACGGTTACGCGCATGCGTGGATCCGCGACCATGTCCTTGTAGATCTCGCGGCTGGAGACATCCATGCCTTCCCCGTCGGAGGCGCATTCGATGGTCCCGTCCGCGGTAACGTAGCCCGCGAAGATGTAGGCTTCTGACTGCTCGACGAAATTGCGCATCGCGACCTGGCAATCCCAGTCGGTGTCCTTCAGGCCCGGGATCATCGAGGCGAACATCGTCGCCGCCCCGATGCCGGTACGCACAAAAGATTCCTCTGGCGCCGCCGCCTCGGAGGTCAGAGCGAGGAGGTTCGTTTCGGCCTTGCGGTCAGCCTGACGCAATAGCTGGAAGGTCGTTGCCACCGAGATCAATCCGATCGGCAGCAGCGCAAGCGCCAGTAACGCCGCGATCCGAAAGGTCAGCGACTGGCTCGTCTCCCGAAGTTTCGCGATCAAGCGATGTTCTTCCTCGGCAGAGCGGTATTGGTCACAACCGCGAGGGTAGCACTGTCGGTCATCTCGAGCGCTTCATCATCGTTAAGGTTCAGCAATTCCACCAACCGCGCACGACCGCGGTTTACACGGCTCTTGATCGTCCCGATTGCCACACCGCAGGTTTCGGCCGCTTCCTCGTAGGAGAGGCCCGACGCGCCGACCAGGATGAGCGCCTCGCGCTGTTCTACCGGCAGGTCGGCGAACACCTTTTCGAAATCGGCCATTGCCAGCCTGCCATCATGCGCGGGCTTTTCCGAAAGCGTAGCTGCCATCGCGCCGTCCACGTCGGGCACCTCGCGGCGGCTTTTGCGCAGGTTCGAATAGAACGTGTTGCGAAGGATCGTGAACAGCCAGGCGCGCAGATTTGTGCCCTTGGAGAATTTGTCGAAATTCTTCCAGGCTTTCAGGATCGTGTCCTGCACAAGATCATCGGCTGCTGCGGATTCCCGCGTCAAACTCATTGCGAACGCGCGCATGGCCGGCAAATGCTCAACCACTTCGTCGCGCGGGTCCTTACCGGACGCAGCGTCAGCGTTCATTTGGTGCATCCTGCTCCTTGAGCTGCTTAAGCAAGCTCAACAGCCGGTCGGGAACCTCCTCTTCCACGGTCCTTTGATAGACCTTGCGGAGGTTCTCATCGATCTGCTGCTCCAGATGCGATTGGTCCCGTTCTCGATTCATCCTACCTTCCAATTCACGACGCCCACCCTTGCGCGACGTTTTTCATGCGCGCATTTTTTCCGTCAGAGTCGGGAACCGAACGCGCCGCCGAGCGTTTGGTTCCATGAAAATGCAAAAAAATGGGACTGACCATGCCAATGGACAAAGAGAGTGATTTCCTGTCGGTGAAAGTGGCCGGGCTGCTACCCTATCTTCGCCGCTATGCGCGCGCGCTTACGGGGAGTCAGTCGTCAGGGGATAACTACGCTGCAGCAACGCTGGAGGCGTTGCTGGTCGACCGGTCGGTCTTCGATCAGGGATTATCCGACAAGGTGGCGCTGTTCCGCGCCTTCCACCTGATCTGGAGCAGTGCCGGTGCCCCCGTCGAGGGTGGCGAAGACATCGGTATCGCGAAGCGGGCTCAACGCCATCTCGAGAAGCTGACCGCGAACACCCGCGAGGCGCTTTTGCTGCACACGGTCGAAGAGTTCTCGGTCGAAGAGATTGCCGAGATCATGCAAACCGACATCGACGAAGTGAAAGAACTGGTGTCGATCGCGCGTCGCGAGATGGAGGACAGCGTGAAAGGCAGTGTTCTGGTGATCGAAGACGAAGCGATCATTGCGATGGACCTGCAGGGGATCGTTGCCGATATGGGTCATGCGATCACAGGCGTTGCCCGTACCGCCTCCGGCGCTGTGTCGCTGGCAGAGAAGGAACGACCGGACCTGATCCTGTCGGATATCCAGCTTGCCGACGGTTCGTCCGGTATCGATGCGGTGAACGAGATCCTCAAGGGTGCCCGCGAAACTCCCGTGATATTCATCACCGCTTTCCCGGAACGCCTGCTGACAGGGGAACGGCCGGAGCCGGCCTTTGTCATCACCAAGCCCTATTCGGAAGAGCAGGTGCGCTCGGCGGTAAGCCAGGCGATGTTCTTTGCGAGTACGGAGACTTTGGAAGCGTGAGCTGATCAGCCGTTTCGGCGGCTGTCGGCTTTATTCTTCTGCGCGACAGAAACGAAGACACGAATGTGCCAAGGAAATAGTTGGCGCGGAGCGGCGAACCGCTCCGCGCCTTTCTCGTCCTACACTGGCGGCTTGCCCTGAACCGCGCGGGCGATAAGCGCGATCACGAACAAGACCAGGAAGACGAAGAACAGTACCTGGGCGATCCCGGCAGAAGCCGAGGCGACGCCACCAAAGCCGAACAACGCTGCTATCAGCGCGACGACCAGAAAAGTAAGAGCCCAACCAAGCATGTCTCATACCTCCTGCATTTGAGCTTCGTCCGCGTCCCATGACGCGTCGTATTGGGGAAGAAACGCCGGTTTTCGTGCCAGAGTTCCCAAAAAGATTTCTGCCGAAACCGGGAACCGTTGGCCTATAATTGCGTTAAATCTCCAAGAATCGCGCGCGAGCGCGCGTCAGAGAACTGTTTGAAGCAAGGAGTTTTGACATGGCAACCGCCGCCTCCACACCGAAAAGCAACGGAACGTCCACATCGAAGGATGTCGAAGAGTTGCAGGCGCAGATCGCCACGCTGAAGGCCGATATCACGGCGCTGACCGAAACCATGAAGACGATGGGCAAAACCCGCGCCGCGCAACTGCGGGAGCAAGGCGAGGCAGCGGTAGGTCAGGCGAAAGTGAAGGGTCTGGAGGCCTACGAACAGGCCGAAGCGTCCGTTCGAGAAAATCCCGCAATGGCTGTTGGCATTGCCGCCGGTGTCGGCTTTCTTGTTGGTGTGATCCTCGGAAGGAAGTAGGCCCACGTGTTCTATGGACTGCGCTACCAGTTGCGCGAACTGGCCCGGCGTTCCGCGCTGGGCCTTGTTGGTGTTCTGCTGCTACTTGTTGCGCTGGGTTTCCTGACCGCGGCAGGGTGGATCGCGCTGGAACAGGCGCATGATGCTTTGGTGGCCACGCTGGTCGTCGCCGCAGTTTATGCGGGCCTGGGGCTGATCCTGCTGGCCATGGCTGCGGTGAAACGTGCTCCGCCTCCGCCTCCCGCCCCGCCGCCGACGCCCGCATCCGCCGTGACCACCATCCTGGCGGCGTTCATGCAAGGGTTTGGGGCCGGAATCGCTTCGTCGCGCACCAAGCCCAAGGGTGACGACTAACCGGCAAGCAACGTGAAATCGACAAAGCCGCGCCGGAATGGCGCGGTATTTTAATGCTTTTCAGAAAGTTATTGACCCGAACCGAAACTTTAGCGGCGCGCATGCGTTTTCCCTTCAAGATCCTACGCTGGAACAAGGGGCAAACCCATGCTGACCAGAACACTTATCCTGGCTTCCGTCATCGCAGTACCGGCGCTTGCCGGCATCCAGATGGAAGCGTCCGACAAGCCGGTGACTGTGCCGGCGAGTTCGTCCGCCGTATTCGTTCCCGAAGATCGGCTGTATTTCACCGAGGTCGATGTGGATGCACTGATGCGTGCCGTCGTCGTCGACAATCGCGACAAGGTGGTCGGAAGCGTGGCGGAATTGGTGGTCTCCGATACCGGGCAGATCACGGACGCAGTGGTGCGGCTGACCGGCGGCCTGCTGGGTGTCAGTGGCGACCGCGTGAAAGTCAGCTTCGACCGGCTTCAGGTCGAGGAGCGAGGTGGCGTGGAACTGAAGAGCTTTGTTGTCCACGCCGAGCAAAGCCGCGAAGAGCTTAAGACATTGCCCGGCGTGGCAGATATCTGATCAGGCCTTGTCGGCTGTGGTCGGTGGGACTTCTTTCGCCGGCCGCGTGTCGTGCAGGACCAGAAGCCAGACCATGATCGGGATCGCCACGATCCCGCCAATCGGTCCCCATAGCCAGATCCCGAAAATCACCGACAGGAAGACAACCAGCGGATTTATCTGCATCTGCCGGCCGACCAGTGCCGGGGTAACGAACTGGCCCTCGATGAAGTTCATGCCCAGGTAGCAAGCTGTCGGGAGCAGGGTCATCGGACCGTCGAAGGCCGCAATGCCGGCATAGAGCAGCGCCAGGGCAAAGCAGGCCGGGCCAAGGTAGAGGACAAAATTGGCGAGAAACGCCAGCAGGCCCCAGACCGCTGCGCCGGGCACGCCCAGTTGACTGGTGACGATGAAGACGGCCACGCCGAGGCCGGCATTGATCATCGCGATTGTCAGAAAGTAGCGCGACACGCGCCATTCCGCCTCTAGCAGCCGTCGTTCGATATCTTCGCTGTCGTCACGGCCGGGAATGTGCCGCGACAGCCAGCGATAGATGTCTTCCCGCGTGGCGAGGAAGAAGAACAGCGTACCTGCAAAAACCGCGACACGCGCCAGGATCGAGGGTGCCAGCCAGAGTGCGTCGGCGACCGACGGCACGGGGGCGGACTCGGCCGGCGCAGACTCTTCGGCGGCGGGAACAATGGAAACAGTTGAAGCCGGGTCATCAAGCGAGATGGCCTCTGCCACGTCTTTCGACATCTCGGTAAGCCCACGCAGCGACGCGCGCAGATCGCGGAGAGATTGCTCGACATCCGACGCGACCTTGGGTGCCTGTTCCGCAAGCCTCACGGCAACCGGCTGCAGGAGCAGCAGCACGCCGCCTATCAGGAACAGTGCGAAGACCAGATTGATCAGCGCACCGAAGCGATGCGGGATGCCGACGCGTTCCCATGAGACCGCAATCGGCGACAGCACGATGCCTGTCACCAGCGCCAGCACCATCGGCGCCAGAATTGGCTCTGTCGCGGAAAGAATAGCACCGCCGGCCGCAAGGCCGACGGCGATCCACGAAGCGATGACGGGCCGCGGTAACAGGCTGCGGCGGACCTTACCGTCAGGCATGCTGCTGGGCTTTGCGCGGGCCGAAGAACAGCCACACGAGGAAGCCCAGGAACGGGAAGACGACCACGCCGAGAACCCAGGCCACCTTGCCGCCGGTGGACGTACGCGACTGGAAGATATTCACCAGTGCATAGACATCGAGGGCAAGCAGGATCAGCCCTCCGATACCGCTGAGTTCAAACATACTGAGTTCGGCCATCGTCATTCTCCAGGTTCGGAAACATGCGCGGAAATCCGCTTTGGGACTAACGCTGCGGAAGCAAAAGAGGTTCCCGATCTGACGTCACGTCGTTGAGTATTTTGTCCACAGAAACCGTCGGTCAGAGAAGTCCTTAACGCTTTACCGAATCGTCCCGGCGGGTCATAAAAAATTCATGAAATGGGACAGTGAGGGGGCGTCTGCCGCCCATATTGGGCTGGCACGCAGGATCAACAGCCTGTCTGCCAGCGAATTGCATGAGTTCGTGCAGAAACGCCTGCACGAGCGCGAATTGCATAGGATCGTGCATCAGCTGAACGAGGCGGTTCTGTCCAAGAACTCCGCCAGTTCCAGCATCGCACGGACCGCATTGAACCGTCTGGGGTTCGCCGACTAGCGCGGCGTTGGGGCCAGACAAAAAGAAACCGCCGCGTACCCGGGGCACGCGGCGGTTCTTTTTTGTCCGCGCTGTGCGCGTCTTACATGTCCATGTCGACTTTGAAGAACAGGGTCTCGCCCGAGCTGTCGTCGACACCGTCATTATCGGTGGCGGCGAATGCGTGGCCTTCGACGTCGATGGTGAAACCTTCGATCTTGTCGACCACGAAGCCATTGAGAGCCTGCAGGTCGGGGATGAAGTCGTGCACGAGGGTCTTGGAGACCAGCGGCAGTTCCTCGGTCAGGGCGACAGGCTCCAGATCGCTGAGCGGCACCGAGTACAGCGCCTTTAGCTTGGCATTGCCGCCGATCTGGTTGTCACGCTCGATGATGTAGATCACGTCGCCACCGGCGTAGGTGATGTCGCTGAGGCCGACCCAGCCGCTTTCCACCGGCTCGGTCGGGTAGGCAACGCCACCCCATTCCTTCGACTCGAGATCGTAAGAGAGCAGTTTGACCTGGTTCTCCGGATCGTCGTCAAAGCCGCGCTGGATGGCGACCCACAGGGTGTCGCCGATGCGGGTCACGCCCTCGGCGGCCCAGCGGCGTTCGACCGCCATGATCTCCTTGGGGAAGGGGATCGTCTCTTCGATCTCGCCATCGTCGGCGACATGGTAGATCGCGTGCAGGATGCCACGGTCGAGGCGGCCTTCGGAGGCGACGTAGAAGGTGCCGTCTTCGTTGGCGAAGACACCCTCGAGGTCGATGCCCTGGGCCGGAACGCCCTCACGCGTGATGACCAGCTTGTCAGTGATCAGCGCGGGGGTCTGGGTGGCGTCGATGGTGAAGATCGCCGGCTGCATGCCGTAGTAGCTGTCGGAGATGGCATAGAGCTTGCCGTCTTCGGTCGCGTCGGCGGCAAGGCCCGACAGGGCGCCCCAGCCGATCGGCACGTCGCCATCCATGGTGGATTTGATCTGCGGATAGGCGGCGGGGCCGTCGCCCAGTTCGTAGATCATGACATGGGCGCGGATGCCGCCGTCGGGGCCAAGGTCTGCCTCGTTGGCGGTCACGACCAGGTTCCGAGACGGGATCGCGTAGGCGCCTTCCGGCCCGATGCCCGAGGGCAGGAGCTGAACGAATTCCGGGTCGCCGCCGGTGTCCTTGTAGACGCCGACCAGGTTGGCGCGTTCCAGCAGGAGGAAGATGTAGGTGTCGTCGCCGAAGAAGCCGACTTCCATGCCTTCCGGTTCCACGCCCTTGTTGCCGGAGCGGTCTTCCGGGTAGTGGCCGGCCATGATGGCCTCGTACTCGATGCCGGTGCCGTTCTCGTAAAGCTCGGTGCCATCCTTGTTGAAGATGGTGAAGCCGCGCGAGCCGCCGTTCCAGTCGCCTTCGTTGGCGATGACAATGCGGTCGTCGTCCAGCCACTGAACCGCGTCGGGCTCACGCAGGCGGCCATCCTGGCTGTCGGTGAAGACGAGGGCGCCTTCTTCCTTGGTGTCGATGTTCTTGAGGTCCACAGCGCCGGCCGAGAAGTCGTTGGCGATGGTTCCGTCCGGGTTCACGATGACGATGTGGTTGTTTTCCTGCAGCGTCACGGCGATCTGGCCGAGGCTGTTGGTGTCGACGAATTCCGGCTCCGGGTCTTCCGGTGCGATGTCGGCGAGGCCAGTCATCTCGACGGTGATGATGCCGTCGCAATCCATGGCGCCGTCGGCGACGGGAACGATCTGCAGCGCGCCGGCGGGCATCTGCGGCAGACCGCCGTCGCCGGCATCCTCGTCGCGCTCGTTCTCGATGGCGATGGCGACGAAGGAACCGTCCTTGGCGGGCGCGGTGGAGTCCGGCTGGCCGAACAGGACGCATTCACCGGTGATCTCGCCGGTTGCGGTGTCGATGGAGACCATCTTGCCCGACGGGTTGGTGTAGCTTTCCGACGTGTTCACGCCAGCGAAGGCGATGGTGCCGATGACGGAAACCGCGGTGGGTTCGCCGTCCATCTCGACAGTGCCCTTGCCCACGGGCGCGGAGGGGTCGGTGATGTCGACCATGCCGATCACGCCCAGCGGGCTGTCGGAATAGACCAGCGTCATGCCGTCCTCGGTCACCGAGATGATCTCGGGCGAAGTTTCGGTGTCCATGTCGGCGCCGGAGTTCTCGGATACCGGGTAGCTGGCGATGCGGTTGAAGACTTGCGCCTCGGCGCCGGCGGCAAGGGCCAGCGTGGAGGCTGCAAGGAGAAGTCTGCAGAGCATGTCGGAATCTCCCCTCGTTGCTTTATGCCGGCTCGGGCTAACGGGGTTGCGCGACAGTTTGGTGACAGATTGCGGATTGACTGTGGGCTGCCTGAAATTCAGGCGCGCAGGTTCGCGACGACGGGTTGGCGCATCAGCGCGAAGGCCGGGATCAGGGCGAGCACGCTGGTGATCGACAGGAAGGCGAGGGCGAGATGGATCTCTGACCAGCCGAGGCTGGCCTCGACGAGGATGTCGGTGCGCAGCGTCACGATGCGGGACAGGACGGCGGAGGCGGCGAAGCCGAGCGCGACGCCCAGTGCGGTGCCGGCCGCAAGCAGCAGCACGCCGTAGAGCCAGATCACAGCCATGATGAAACGGCGCGGCGAGCCGAGCGCGCGCAGCATCGCGACCTGCCGCTGGAACAGACGGGTGAGAATGAACAGGCCGAGCAGCACGCTGGCGGCGACGAGGACCTGAGTGACGACGGACATCAGCGACATTGCCTGACGTACGTCGCCCATCACGCGGTAGAGGTTGGCCAGCACTGAGCCGGGGAAGAAAGCCATCATCTGGTTGTCGCGGGTGAATTCGGAGCGGAGCGCGTAATTGGCCCACAGCGCATCGGCCCGGACAATGATGGCGGGGGTGCCTGGAAAGAACTTGGCATCGTAGGGCGGGCCGATCTGTTCGCCGGATTCCGGGGCATGGCCGTTGGCGAGGCCGTGCACCTCCCACACCGCTTCGATAGGGATCAGGATGGCGCGGTCCCAGGGGGTGCCGGTACGCGGCATGCGTCCGACGACGGTGAAACCCGCGCCTTCGTGGGCGTGTTCCTCGGCGGCATCGCCGACGCCGTGGGCGGGAGTGAAGCTGTCGCCGATTGCCAGATCGACGGCGGCGCCGGTGACGGCCTCTTCATGTGTTTCCCAGAGCCGGCCGTCCAGCTCTCCGTCGGTAAGGTAGGTGACGAATTCGGCGGTGGTGCCGACGACAGGCGCGTTGTTGAAGCTGTCGCCAAAAGCGATGGGGGCGGCGATGCTGACGTTCTCGTGTCCGGCCACTTCATTAAAGGCGTTACCGTCGAGCAGGCCCACATCGGAGGGCTGCAGGAATACGGTGGCCAGCATCATCGTCAACTCGCTGCCGGGGGCGGCGACAACGAGGTCGAACTTGTCGGCGGAATTGGCCATGCCGCGCCGCAACCCGCGTTCCTGCGCGATCAGGCCGATGCCCATGCCGACCGAGACGGCAATCAGCAGGATGAACATCAGGTTGGCCCAGCGGAACCGCCACAAGATCGCGTGGGCGAGCGGGAAGGGGGCATAACCACGGATCAGCAGGACCGCCGCGATGAGGATCGGCAGGATCAGCGCGATGCTGACGATCAGGTCCTGCGCAAGAACCGGCAGGCTGTTCCAGAGACCCTCCATCAGGCGGCCATCCGGTCCTCGGTGACACGACCGTCCTCGATGGTCAGAACGCGATCCATCCTGTCCAGCAGGTGCAGGTCATGGCTGACGGCGATCAGGGTCGTGCCGGCGTCTCTGGCGAGCGCGGTCAGGTCGCCGATCAGGGCGTCGGCCGCTTCGCGGTGCAGGCTGGCGGTGGGTTCGTCAGCGAGCAGGATCGCCGGGTTGTGGGCGAGGGCGCGCGCGACGGCAACGCGCTGGCGCTCTCCGCCAGAGAAGCTGGCGACGGAGCGGGCGGTTTCGGGCAGACCGAGGTGGCGCAGACGGTCGGCGGCGCGCAGCGAAATGTCGGAGCGGTCGGCGCGACGGCGGAACATCGACGCGAGCTCGGCATTGCCCTGCGCGGTGAGTTCCTCGAACAGCAGGAAGTCCTGAAAGATCATCCCCATGTTCTGCGCGCGGAAAGCGGTGCGCCGGCGATCGCCGAGGGAAAGGATTTCCGTATCACCCCAGTGAACCTGGCCGCTGGCTTTTTCCCAGAGGCCCGCCAACGCATAGATCAACGTGGACTTGCCGGCACCCGACGGGCCGCGCACGCCCAGCAGCATCCCCGCAGGCAGTTCCAGCCGGTCCAACGTCAGGATTGCAGGTCCGCCGGGACTGTGGATGGCCAGGTCGGCCACGCTGAGCGGCAGGGTCATCGGTCGTAAGTTGCGTCGGTCAGGCGAATGAGGCTGAGGAACCCGGTGTCGGGATCCTTGTAGCTGCCCATTTCCAGCAAGCCGCTGGTCTTGATCTTCACATTGAACGGGACCACGTCGATCACCCGCTTGGTGTAAATGGCCATGATGTCATCGGGCCATTCCGCTTCGGTCTCGCAGAACGGGCAGACGGACATCGGAATGCGGGTGAGCACGAAAAACTGGCTGTCGGCCTTGAGCGGCGGCGCCATGTAGCCTTCGACAGTTATCCGGTTTCCATCGAGCTGATAGGCAAGGTCGGAAAAGCCGTGGCCCATGCCGTAGAGCTCGCGCATCTTCAGCGTATTGTCGTTGGCGGCAGACGCGGGCGATACGAATGGGGCGGCCAGAGCGGAAAGCAGCAATGTGCGGCGGGTAAGCATCGGATCCTCCGGAATCGGTTCGGGAAGGTTGCCCGAATTCTAATTCGAAGAGGGCCCCACGTCAGGGGGCCCTCCCGCAGTAAGGAAAAAAGGACGCCTTACTCGGCGGTCGCGGCGTGCATCATCACGTGGAAGATGATGTTCTGCTCGATCGTCCCGTCGAAGAGATGCGCCCAGGGGCCTTTGGCATAGACAGCGACGTCTTCACCCGAGTGGGTTTCCGACGACATCGGCAGCATAGCCTGCTGCAGGAAGTCCGGGTCCATGGCTTCTTCGTTGGTCAATTCAGCGCGGCCTTCCGGCGCGGCAAAAGAACCGTCCGACTGTTCGGTCAGGAGCGAGCCTGCGCCGTTCAGGTAACCGATGACGGTGTAGGGTTTGCCGTCGGCGGCGGTGAGCGCCTCGCCCGAATGCTCGATGCCGGTTTGCGCGACGTCGTAGCAGAGGCCGGTGATCGGCGAGCCACGGCCGCAGTAGCCGTTGAACGCGATGGCGTGCTCGTGGTCGGCGGTCACGACGATGAGCGTGTCCGCGTCATCGGTCATCTCGTCGGCCAGCGCGACGGCCTCGGCCCAGGCCACACCGTCGGTCAGGGTGCGGTAGGCGTTGCCGGCGTGGTTGCCGTGGTCGATACGCCCGGCTTCGACCTCGAGGTAGTAGCCGTTCTCGTTTTTCGACAGGTACTCGATGGCTGCAGCGGTCATCTCGGCCAGCGACGGCTCGTTCTCGCGGTCTGCCTCGTAGAGCATGTGGCTGTTTTCGTAGAGACCGAGGACCGGGGCATCCGAAGCAAGGTCGAGACCGTCAAAGCCGGCCTGATCGGTGACGAAGGCAGCGCCCAGTCCTTCGGCGCGTTCGATCAGGTTGGTGTCATCAGGACGATGACCGCCCAGACCGCCCAGTTCCATGCCTTCGGGCAGGAAGTAACGGCCGCCGCCACCCATGGCGAAATCGACAGTGCCGGCTTCCATGGCGTCGATCAACTGGGTCGCGATGTCCGCCTGGGCGGTGCAACCTTCCGGGATTTCGTCTTCCCAGTTCCGGTTCGCGGTCTTTGCGTAGACGGCAGCCGGAGTGGCGTGGGTGATACGGGCAGTGGAAACGATGCCTACGGACTTGCCCATCTCGGTCATCAGTTCCGAGAACAGGGTCAGTTCGTTACCTTCGACGGTCGAGCAATCGTCGTGGATCGCGTCTTCGCCGAGGTTGATCAGGTTGAAGCGCTGTTTGACACCGGTGTTCATCGAGCCGGCGGTGGGTGCCGAGTCCGGCGTCTGGGCGTTGATGTTGTAGGTTTTGACCAGCGCGCTGTAGAAGCCGGGCTGCTCGTAGGGCAGAACGTAGTCTTCGCCCAGGCCACCTTCCTGCTGGCCCATGAACAGGCGGGTGGCGTAGTTGGTGCCGACGCCGTTGCCGTCTGCGATCATCAGGATCACGTTCTTGGCCTGGGCGGTGTTCGCCATCCGTGCGAGTTCAGCCTGGATGTATTCCTGGCCAGCCGAGTACCAGTCGCTGTCCATCTGGACGATGGTTTGTGCATTGACGGTTGTGGCCGCAGCCAGCGCGGCTGCGGAAATGCATAAGGTCTTCATGTGGAAACTCCCTGGAATGGTTCCACCTGCTGCTTCGGACGCAGGTGTGTTGAACGTGTAAAAGTCACATGAAGCTTTCGTGACACCTTGGAGGGACCGCATTCGTACGCCGGCTGGTCCCCGGAAACGGGCCCGAAGCCGGGCAGGCCAGCAGCTGTCGGTTGCCGTAACCCGGACCTTCCGTCAGGCTTTTCGGCGCGGATCCCCAGTGGTCCGGAGACGGAACGCCGGCGTGTCGGTGCCCAGTTTCCGCCATATTCACTTCGCGCTCCGAAAACCCGGGAGCAGGTGCGATTCGCGTGACGTGGCAGCCTGGTCAAAGGTTAATTGAATATGGACACTGTATAATTCGTTCAATTCGCGCTGATTGAGAGAGGCGAGGCAACTTGAACGACGTTGGGTAAAGGTATGGCTGAAACCCGAAACGAGTATTCGTCGGCAGTAGTTGACTGATTTTCAACACAAACACGCCATAATTTACGAAAAATTGTCAAAATCCAGGCTTTGTTGTGGCTGAGGTGTTCCCTAGAAATAGGATCGTGCCAATGCGAGGGCAGCCATCATGAGTGTGTCGAATTCGGACAAGAATACAGGTCATTCCAAGCCGGGAAGCGATTCCGGTCATGCGAACGGAACAGAGGGTGCCCGGGTTTACCAGGCGGACATCGACGATCGGGATCAGGTACGGATCGACAATCCGGGTGGCGCATTCGACGACCACTCAATCGCCACGATGCAGAAGTATAGCGGACAGGATACCTACACCCAGCTTGACGGCACCGGCCAGGATGCGGGTGAGGATGTCACGATCGCCTATGATGGCCGCGGCTGCGAAGTCGACACGGTCGAGGTGAATGTCAGCGACTTCGAAGGGAATTTCCGCCTGCACGTGAAAAACATGCAGTCGATGGATCAGTTGAACCTGGCCAATGTGTTGAGTTTCACCGCGCTGGACGCGCAGGGCAATGCAATCTCTCCCACATTCACTGCGACGAACCTTTACGGTCATGGCGAGGGTGGAGATGCGAACGGCGATGCATTCGGGGATGCAAGCTATCGTCTGGAGGAAACGGACGACTGCCGCCCGGCCGCATACGAAGTCACCTATCTTCACGCCAATGGCGAAGAGAAGACGATCTGCCTTGAGCTCGATGTGGCCGGTGGGCACCGGACCAATGTGAACATCGACTTCGCGGACGAAATGCCACCGCCTATCTGTTTTGCCGCCGGAACCGGGATCCGCGTACAGGAAGGTATCAAACGGGTTGAGGATCTGATGCCCGGTGACATGGTTCTGACCAAGGACCACGGCTATCAGCCGCTACGCTGGATCGCGCGGCGGGTTCTGCACGCGTCGGAACTGGCCCGTCAGCCAAACCTGCGGCCGATCCGGATCAGGGCCAGAGCGTTTGGTTCAACCCTGCCGGAGCGCGACCTGCTAGTTTCGCAACAGCATCGGGTTCTGATCGGCAACTGGCGTTGCGACGCGATGTTTGGCGAAGATGAACTGCTGGTTCCGGCAAAGGCGCTGGTCAACGATCACAGTGTGACTGTGGAGAATGGTACCGACGACGTGACCTATTACCACTTCAGCTTCGATAGCCACGAGATCGTCTACGCCAATGGGTTGGAGGCAGAAAGCTTTCACCCGGGCGCAAACGGACTGTCGACACTGGATAATGCGGCCAGGGCGGAACTCTTCCGAGTCTTCCCGCATTTAGAAAGGGATACTGAAACATTCGGCGCGCCGGCCAGACCGGTTTTGCGCGCCTACGAGGCCCGCGCACTTATGTCGGACTAGACAGCCCCGACGGCGCAGGTAGATCGGCCGGCACGGGGGCGCCGGCCGATTTCCTTTTTCAGAGACGTGTATCCATCGAGTTCGGCTAGTGGAGATTGCCTAGCCGCACAGCCAACGATTGTGCCTGCAGCGCCAGTTCCATCGTCCGGAAGCAATGTTCCTGCGCCATGGCGGTTTCTGTGCGGTCGCGGATGTCGGCGGCGAGAGCGGGGAAGTACGGCAGTCCCGCATCCGCGCAGTCGATGTATTCGCAGCGCGTCCCGTTCACGAGGAACAGGTGGTTGGTCCCGTCGCGCCCGGCGACGTCGACGTACTTTCGCAGCTCGATATAGCCTTCTGTCCCGAGGATCGTCAGGCGACCGTCGCCCCAGTTGGGCAGCGCATCCGGCGTGTACCAGTCGCAGCGGATATACCCCTGACCGCCCGAGCCGCGCAGCAGGATCTCGCCGAAATCCTGCAGACCGGGGTCCTTTGGATTGGCGAAGTTCCCGACGGAGGAAGAGACGATCTGCGCTTCGTCGCTGCCGGTGAAGAACAGGAACTGCTCGATCTGGTGGCTGCCGATATCGCAGAGGATGCCGCCATATCTCTGCTCGTCGAAAAACCAGCCCGGCCGTGTCGGACGGTTCAGCCGGTGCGGTCCCATGCCGATTGTCTGGATGACGGTGCCGATTGCGCCCTCGGCCACAATTTCGGCGGCTCGGGTGACGGCAGGGACCTGAAAATGCTCGGAATAGTTGACTGACCAGATGCGGCCGGTCTCTGCCTGAACCTTGCGAATCTCGGCCAGCTGCGCCGCAGTGGTGCAGCCGGGCTTGTCGACCATGACGTCCTTGCCGGCGCGCATCGCCTCGATGGCCACTTCGGCACGGTCGGCGGGAATGCCGGCGATCAGGATCAAGTCGATTTCCGGATCCTCGATCAGCGCGGCCCGGTCCCCAACGCGGGGCAGGTCGGGATACCGTTTCACGAAGCCCGGCAGCGTGCCGGGCTCGCCCTCTGTCCACCAGCCTTTCGCGGTGGCGCCGATGTCCAGCATGTTGCCGAGCATGTCGTAGCTGTGGCGGTGATCGATTCCGATCACCCCGATTACGGGTCCTGTCATCTAGTCCTCCATCCGGATCGCGCGGCCCTCGTCGGAGGAGCGGATCATCGCGTCTATCAATTGCTGTACGCGCAGGGCGTCCCTGCCCGACGGCACCGGTTCCTGACCGTTCGACACTGCATCGGCGAAGGCAGAGATCAAATCCATGTGCCAGTCATGCGGAAAGGCCATCGGATCGGCGCCGCCGCCCGTGCCGGTGGCTTCCTCGCCAATCGTCTCTTCGGTCCCGTCACGCCAATGCACCCGGAGAATGCCGGATCTCAGGGTCACGCTGCCCTTTGTGCCGTCCAGGCGGATCGATTCCGGTTCGCCGGGATATGCGGCGGTGGTGGCCATGACGGACCCCACGGCGCCGCTGGCAAAGCGCAAGCCTGCGGTGGCGAAATCCTCGCATTCGAGACTGTGCAGGCCGGTAGTGGCAGCAAGCGCCTGTACCTCGGCAACGGGACCGGTCAGCGAGAGCATCAGGTCGAGCGTATGGATCGCCTGGCTGATCAGCACGCCGCCACCGTCGCGCGCCCGCGTTCCGCGGCCGGGCGCATCGTAATAGGATTGATCGCGCCACCAGGGCACCTCTGCCCGGACCAGTTCTATGGAACCAAGTGCGCCGTCTTCCACCATCTGCCGCAGTTTGACAGAGGCCGCGCGAAAGCGGTGCTGGAACACGACGCCGAGCTTGACGCGGGCACGATCGCAGATGTCGATACAGGCGGCGGCCTCCTCGGCCGTGCGGCCGAGCGGCTTCTCGCTCAGAATGTGTTTCCCGGCTTCGGCAAAGCTGCGGATCGGGTCCAGCCGCGCGTCGGGCGGCGTCAGCAAAAGCAGTGCGTCGACGGCAGGATCGGCCACAAGTGTTCCGAGGTCGTCGGCGACCGGAAATCCGTATTCCCGCGAGAACGCCTGCCGCGTTTCCGGGTTGCGTGTGTAGACGCCGCAGACGTCGATCCTGTCCGACAGGTCGCGCAGGGCCCTGGCATGCGGCAATGCGGCCATTCCGGCGCCGACCACGGCAATGCCGAAGCGGTCAATCATGAAATTCCTCCCTATCTGTGACTCCCATATCACCGGTTTTGCGAACAAGTCACTCCACGGGTTTGCCAATTGCGCGGACCCGTGCGAAAGCTGGTTACCGTGGGGTCGTGAAAGGGTATTTCATGCTGAGGCATTTCTTGGGGGCAGCCTTGCTATTGCTCGGCGCCCTGCCGACTGCAGCCCAGTCGGTGATAGATTGTGACGGTTGGCAGGCGTCCGCGCGGAACATCGCGGAGCCATGGGAGACTTTTTCGCGCGGCTATGCCAACGGTGAGATCCGCGTGGCGCTGTTGGATACGATCGAACCGGCCGCGGGTGCATTCTATCTGCTGGTCCTGACGCCGCCACGCCAGGAGCTTGGTGACCGGATTTGCGGTATCGTGGCGGAGGACGATGGCGGCATAGGTTTCGCGGGGCTTGATTTTCAACAGATTGCGGCGGCATACGAGCCGGCGACGGGTCTGACGTTGCGTATGCCCGCACAGCGGTTCGCGCCCGCGACCGCCGGCTTCGACCCGGCGATCCTGGCTGTGAGCATAAACCAGGCAACCGGGGTGATCGCCCCGCGATTTGAAATTCCCTGAGACGGATGAAGACCTTATGATCCTCGGCATCGGCACAGACCTTGCCAATATCGAACGGATCGCGGAGACGCTGGAACGTTTCGGCGACCGGTTCCGCGACCGTGTCTTCACCGATGTCGAGCAGCTGAAGGCCGAGCGGCGCCGAGATGTCGCCGGAACCTATGCCAAACGCTGGGCCGCCAAGGAAGCCTGTTCCAAGGCGCTGGGCACCGGGTTGCGGATGGGGATCTCCTGGAAGGACATGGCGGTCACCAACCTGCAGAGCGGCCAGCCGCAGATGCATCTGACCGGCTGGGCGGCGGAACGGTTGGCCAACATGACGCCCGAAGGATACGAGGCCATCGTCCACGTGACGCTGACCGACGATCATCCTTGGGCGCAGGCTTTCGTGATCATCGAGGCCCGGCCGTTGCCTTGACACTTACCTGCGCCGCGCCCATGACACGGGCGACACAACGCGAGGCAGGTATGAGCATGTCCGAGAAATCCGGGTTCGGCGACGGGATCGTCGAGACGATCAAGACCATCGTCTACGCGCTTTTGATCGCCGGCGTGTTCCGGACACTATTCTTTCAGCCTTTCTGGATACCTTCCGGTTCCATGAAGGACACGCTGCTCATCGGTGACTTCCTGTTCGTGAACAAGATGGCGTACGGCTATTCGCAGTATTCCTGCCCGTTCGCGATGTGCCCGTTCTCGGGCCGCATCCTGGGCTCCGAACCGGAGCGCGGCGATGTTGTCGTGTTCCGTCATCCCAGCAGCGGGTCGGACTTCATCAAGCGGGTCATCGGCCTGCCGGGCGACAAGGTGCAGGTGACCAACGGCGTCGTTTCCGTCAACGGTGAAGAGGCGACGCAGGTGCCTGACGGCCAGTTCATCGAAACCTATGAACAACAGGGTCCGGCACGGAACCTGCCGCTGTGTCAGAACCGCAGCCCGGGCATCGGCGCGGATTGCATCAAGGACCGCTATCGCGAGACTTTGCCGGGTGGCGTCGAGCACTCGATCCTGAACATCGGCACCAACAGTCTGGACAACACCCGCGTCTTCACGGTGCCGGAGGGGCATTTCTTCTTCATGGGGGATAACCGGGACAACTCGACTGACAGCCGCGTGGCGCAGCCGGCGGGTGTGGGGATGGTGCCCTACGAGAACCTGATCGGCCGCGCGGACCGGATCATGTTCTCCTCAGCGGGGCGGTCGATGCTGTTCTTCTGGACGTGGAGGAAGGACCGGTTCTTCAAGGCTATCGAGTAGGTTGGTTACTGGCCGACTGGCTTGACTGGGATGGCCGGACGGGACGCAGAGAGTTCGGGATCTTTCTGGCGATCTATTTCGCCACTGGCGTGATCGCCCAGGCGATCTCGGCCATAGAAGCCACGCCCGAGGCAATACGCGTGGCCCTCGTGATACTTCTGGCTCTGCTGCTTTATCCTCTGGCGGGGTTCAGCGTGCGCCGCTTCCACGACATAGGCGTGTCCGGGCTGAACGCCTTCTGGGTCTTTGTTCCGGTCGTCGGTCTGGTGGTCCTTGCCGTCCTGCTCATCAAACCATCGCGCGACAACCCGGACCTTGAGATCTATCCGGCGGAATGGCCCATTGCCGGCCTTACGCTGCTGACACTCATCGTTCTGTTCGCCGCGTCGCGCATTTTCTGGCAGCCAGTGATGATCCCGTCTGGCAGCATGAAGCCGACGCTTCTGATCGGTGACTACCTCGTCGCGACGCACTTTCCCGGTATGCCGAGGCGGGGCGACGTGGTGGTGTACCAGCATCCGGAGCGAGTGGGCCGCCACATTTCACGCGTAATCGGGTTGCCGGGGGAGACGGTGCAGCTTCGTGACGGCGCCATTTTCATTGACGGCACGGTTGTGGACTCCGTCGAACTGGAGCCGTTCGTGGAGATCTTCGAGGAGCAGGGGCCGATGGACCTGTGGCCGCAATGTACGAATTTCGGCCCGGCGCCGGGATCGGACTGCATCAAGCGCCGGCGGATGGAACTGCTTCCTGACGGCGAAAGCCACGCCGTTCTGGATATCCGAAATGGACCGCTCGACAACACGCCGTCCTTTGAAGTGCCCGAAGGGCATGTGGTTCTGATCAGCGACAACCGCGACAATGCAGTCGATAGCCGCCTGCCGCCAAGCGCCGACGGCGTCGGTTTCCTTCCGGTCGGCAACATCATTGCCAAAGTCCGGCTTGTGGTCTTTTCTACCGCCTCAACATCGCCCCTGGCCGTCTGGGCATGGCGGCCGGGCAGGTATTTCGAGGTCGTTGAATGAAACTGTCGGCGGATCAGGCCGCATTCTGCAAGCGTCTGGGCCATGAGTTCGCCCGGCCAGAGCTGCTTCAGCGGGCGCTGACCCATGCCTCGATGTCCTCGGCGACACGGCCCGACAACCAGCGGCTGGAGTTTCTGGGCGACCGGGTGCTGGGGCTGGTGATGGCAGAGGCGCTGCTGGCCGCCGACCGTGACGCGACCGAGGGACAGCTGGCGCCGAGGTTCAACGCGCTGGTGCGCAAAGAGACCTGCGCCGACGTGGCCGAGGCGTTGCGGCTTGGCGAGGTGCTGCGGCTCGGCCGGTCCGAGATGCTGTCGGGCGGGCGGCGCAAGCTGGCACTGCTGGGCGATGCGATGGAGGCGGTGATTGCCGCGGTCTACCTGGATGCCGGGTTCGAGGACGCGCGGGACGTGATCCTGCATGCCTGGGGCGACCGGATCGGCGCGGTCGAGGAAGACGCGCGCGACCCGAAGACGGCGCTTCAGGAATGGGCGCAGGCCAAGGGTCAGAAGCCGCCGAGCTATATCGAAATAGGCCGGACCGGGCCGGATCACGCCCCGGTCTTCACCATCGAGGTGCGGCTCGACAGTGGAGAGACCGGCCGCGGCGCGGCCCCGTCGAAACGGCGCGCCGAACAGGCGGCGGCGCAGGACCTGCTGGAGAAGGTGGTCGTCTAAGCGGCTAATGAATCATGCGGCCGCGTTGCCTCAGATCGGCCCGCCAGAGCCTCTTGCGAATGCCGGCAGGCTCAAAGCGGCTATATTTTCCGCCGGAGTATTTTGGCCAGTCGATTGCAAGGCCCATCTTGACGAGTTCCGCCGCGACGTCTCTTCCGTCCGGGAGATGACACGTGGCCACAACGCGCCCATGGACATCGGTTTCCTTCACCGTGGCGGTTACGACCTGTCCTTTGCACAGGCTAACCATCGCGAATTTGGATTTCTGTCCGTAGGGATGGTCCAGTTCGGGCGCATCGATTCCGCCGATCCGGATACGAGCTTTCTGGATGACGATCGTATCGCCATCGATGACATAGGCGCGTCCGACGATTTTACGTTGCGTCTCGACAGGTGCAGGCCGACGAGTTTCGACCGAGATTACAGTCCGGGAGACAATCTCTGTTCGAATCTGCGGTCGCCTTTCGGCTCTAACAGTCGGGGGCGGCCCAATTCGATTCACGGGCGTTAATGCCCGGAAAATCATACGCAAAAGTCCCATCGGCTGAACTCGCTAACTGTCAATTTGTTTCGTTCCTAAAAGGGTTATGCCCTGATCGGCATAAATTAACCACCTGTGCGGCCCGTTCGTGGACTGCATTGAACTAGTCTTTGGTGACGGGATTGATTATGTCGCCAACATCCAGATCTGCAGGAATTCCATGACAACACGCGCCGGTTTCGTTGCCCTGATCGGAGAGCCCAATGCGGGCAAGTCCACGCTTCTGAACGCGATGGTGGGGACCAAGGTGTCCATCGTGACCCACAAGGTTCAGACGACGCGGGCGCGGATCCGGGGCGTTGCGCTTGAGGGTGAGAGCCAGATCGTCTTTGTCGACACGCCCGGGCTGTTCCGCCCGCGGCGGCGGCTGGACCGGGCGATGGTGGCAGCAGCCTGGACCGGCGCGGCGGATGCAGACGTGATCGTGCTGATGATAGAGGCGCATCGCGGCGTGACCGAAGGCCTCGAGGAAATCCTGAAGGGACTGGAGGAACGCGGCAGCGGCGCGCCGGTGGCGCTTGCGATCAACAAGATTGACCGGGTGCAGGCGCCGGTCCTGCTGGGCCTTACCAAGGAAATGAACGACCGGTATCCCTTTGTAGAGACATTCATGATCTCTGCGGAGAAACGGCGCGGCGTCGATGACCTGCGGAAATGGCTGGCCGACAGGATGCCGGAAGGGCCGTGGCTGTATCCCGAAGACCAGATCGCCGACCTGCCGATGCGGATGATCGCGGCGGAGGTCACGCGCGAGAAGCTGACTTTGCGGCTACACCAGGAACTGCCCTACCAGCTGACGGTCGAGACCGAGAGCTGGGAGGAAAAGGACGACGGGTCCGCGGTGATCCACCAGATCATCTACGTCGCGCGCGACGGGCATAAGGGGATCGTGCTGGGCAAGCGCGGCGAAACCGTGAAGGCCGTCAGCCAGGCCGCCCGCGAGGAACTGCGTGAGATGCTGGAGCGTCCGGTACACCTGTTTCTGCAGGTCAAGGTGCGGCCGAACTGGCTGGACGAGGCGGAACGGTATTCGGCGATGGGGCTCGACTTCTCGGACGGCAACGGCTGACCCGATGGTCCGGCTGACGGCGGAACTGTGGGTGCAGGCCTACCTGACGCGGCTGCGGCTGCAGGAGATCCCGGCCTTCGTTGTTTCGAAGGGCGACGTGACGGCGGGGGCAGTGCTGGTCAAGCAGAACCCGCTCGATGGAAGCGCGGTGCTGTACCAGCGTTCGGTCGACCTGATGACCGGCGCGCGGACCTGGGTCGTGCTCGCCGAAGGGCCGGAGGCGGAGGTGGACGCGGCAATCGCGCGGCAGCGCGGGTTCGACCCGGACCTGTGGGTGATCGAGGTGGAGGACCGCGCGGGCCGGCATCTGCTGGACGAGGAGGGTCTGGACAGTTAGCGCCTTTGCGCTTTCTGCAGGAACCGCCTCAGCCGGCGCCGGATCCGCAGGTGCGACAGGGCGAGCAGCGCGTAACCGGCGATAAGGAACCCTTCCATCAGGCGCGAGACGTTCCATGTCAGCTGCGGCCAGGTCAGGCGTCCCGGATCGAGGAACGGGTAGGGGTAGATCCCGTCGGCGGCCCCGCGCAACAGCGCGTAGGCGAGGTACAGAACCGGCCAGATCATCCAGAGCAGGGGATCGACCCAGCCCAGACGGTCGGTTCGGCCGAAGGCCAGCCACCAGACGAACACCAGCAACGGCACGATGCCGTGCACGGCCTGGTCGGCGTACCAGTTCAGGCCCAGCGGCTCCCACAGGTCGGCCAGCAGCAGGCGGTAGACCAGCCCTGCCGCGCCGATCCACAGCACAAGCCCGGCGACCAGGCTGTCATGCATGCGCCTGCCGGTGACTGTCATCCAGCCGAAGGCGAGAATGACGATGGCATTGCTAAGGATGGTGAAGTAGCGGGCGAGGTACCAGGCAGCTTCGGGTGCGCTGCCGCCGGTGATCCGCAGGGTGACGACAAACTTCAGCACCAGCGCGACGAGCGCGGTGCAAGCCGTCAGTGCCGCCAGAAGGCGGGCGGGAAAGGCAAGCAGCATGCAGACAATCTGAACCGGTCATGCGCTGTGGCAAGTGCTTGAACCCAATGACCCTGCGTGAATAGTGGCGGAATGGAGTGGCGCGATCAGGGAATATTGCTGTCCAGCCGCCGACATGGTGAATCCGGGGCGATCATCGAGGTGTTCACGCCCGGTCACGGCCGGCATCTGGGCGTCGTCCGCGGTGGCGGCAGCCGCAAGACCGCGCCTGTGCTGCAGGCGGGTGCGCAGCTTGACGTGACATGGAAGGCGCGGCTCGAGGCGCATCTGGGGGCCTATACGGTCGAGCCTCTGCGATCCCGCGCGGCGGGTCTGATGGGCGACCGGCTGGGCCTGTCGGCGCTGAACGCGGTGACGGCGCTTTTGTCCTTCGCGCTGCCGGAGCGGGAGGCGCACGAGCCCCTGTATCATCGGTCTGTCGCCCTGCTGGATCTAATCGGCGAGTCCGAGCTGTGGCCGCTGGCCTACCTGCATTGGGAACTGGCGCTTCTGGACGAGATGGGGTTCGGGCTGGATTTCTCTTCCTGCGCCGTGACCGGCGCGACGGACGGGCTGGCCTATGTCTCGCCCAAGACCGGCCGCGCGGTTACCGAGGCGGCGGCCGGCGCGTGGAAGGACCGGCTGCTGCCGCTGCCGCGCTGTCTGCTGGTGCTGCAGCCGGCGCCGCCGCAGGAAATCGCGCAGGGGCTTCGCACGACGGGCTACTTTCTCGAGCATTGGCTGGCGCCGGCGCTGGGCGATAAACCCCTGCCCCCGGCGCGGCAGCGGCTGGCGGATCTGCAGGCGCGGTTGGTCTAGGGCTTGCCAATACCCGCGCGATTGGAAAGAACGGCGGGCAGATTTCTGGGAGGAGCAGAGATGAAGACGATCGCCGGGCTCGACCGGATCGGAGAGGAAAACGCCTTTGCCGTGCTGGCCCGTGCGGGCGAGCTGGCCGCGGGCGGAATGGACGTCATCAACCTCGGCATCGGCCAGCCCGATTTCCCGACGCCGGAGAACATCGTCGAGGCGGCGGTGAAGGCACTGCGCGACGGGCAGCATGGCTATACGCCCGCCACGGGCATCCCGGCCCTGCGCGAAGCGGTGGCGGCCGACCTGCACCGGCGCTTCGGGGCGGAAGTCGATCCGGGCCTCGTGCTGATCGTGCCGGGCGGCAAGGTGACGATGTTCACCGCGATCCTGATGTTCGGCGAGCCGGGGGCAGAGATCCTGTATCCGGACCCGGGCTTCCCGATCTACCGCTCGATGATCGAGTTCACCGGCGCCAAGCCAGTGCCGATCCCGATCCGCGAGGAGAACGGCTTTGCCTTCTCGGCCGAAGAGACGCTGTCGCTGATCACCGACAGGACGCGGCTGATCATCGTGAACTCGCCTGCGAACCCCTGCGGCGGCGTGACGCCCAAGGCTGAGGTCGACAAGCTGGTTGCCGGGCTCGCCGACTGGCCCGAGGTCGCAGTGATGTCCGACGAAATCTACGACCAGATGCTCTATGACGGGGAAGAACACGTCACGCTGCTGGGCTATCCCGAGATCCGCGACCGGCTGATCCTGCTGAACGGCTGGTCGAAGACCTATGCGATGACGGGCTGGCGGCTGGGCTATTCCGTCTGGCCCAGGGAGCTTCACGACAAGGCACGCAAGCTGGCTGTGAACGCCTGGTCCTGTGTGAACACGCCGTCGCAATACGCCGCGCTGGAGGCTTTGACCGGTCCGCAGGACGCGGTCGGCAAGATGGTCGCCGAGTTCGACGCGCGGCGGAAGCTGGTCGTGGAACTGGCGAATGATTTGCCGGGCGTCTCCTGCATCACGCCGAAGGGGGCGTTCTATGCCTTCCCGAACGTGTCGGAGACAGGGTGGAAGGCCAAGAAGCTCGCATTGGCGCTGCTGGAGGAAACCGGCGTCGCTACTGTCGGCGGGCCGGATTTCGGCGTGCTGGGCGAAGGATATGTGCGGCTGAGCTACGCCAACAGTCAGGACAATATCCGCGAGGCCCTGGGCCGGATGAAAGCGTTCCTGTCATAGGTCTGACCCGTCAGCCCTTTGCGCGCTTCCAGGCAAGTGCGGCCACTGCGAGGTCACCGGCAGAGATACCGCGGAAGACAAAAGCGGAGGGGCCATCGGCGGGCTCCGCCCCTTTCGTGACGAGGTCGATCAGATCGCCGTCGATCAGCTCCGCCGGGGCAAGCGGCTTTGGCATCGTCTTTTCCTGCGCCAGATCGTCGACATATAGGCGGCCGAACGTTTTCTGACCTTCCGGCTCCCAAGGAATGCCGAGGTCGGTGATCGCGGCGAAGCCGCCGGGCTTCAGCCACCGCGCGTCGAGGAATGGCGCGATGGAATGATCCAGCGTCACCGAGCTGACGACGATATCTGCGCCGGAAATCGTGTCCTTCGCACTCGCGCGTTCCGCCGACAGGCCGAGGTCCCGCGCGATGGCGGCGAGCTTGTCGATGCCCGGCTGGCTGCGGCTGTAGATGCGGACGTGTTCCAGCGGGTAGAGATCCTTGAACGCACGCAGGTGGCTTTCGCCCTGTACGCCGGCGCCGATCAGTCCAAGCGTGCGGCTGTTCGGATCGGCGAGACGGCGGGCCGCGGTCGCGGACAGACCGGCGGTGCGGACCCCGGTGATCCAGTTCGATCCCATTGTTGCGACCAGCGCACCCGTCTCGCTGTCGAGCAGCATGATCGCGCCGTTGATCGCCGGAAGGCCGCTGGCCTTGTTGCGATCATTCACCTGCACCGCCTTGACCGCGATCACCCCGGCATCGTCGGACGCAGCGAGGGTCGCCATCATGTAGCGGCCATCCGTCGCCGTCACCGCGGTTTTCGGCGCGGCGGAAAGCGTTCCGGCAGCGATGCCGCGAACCGTGTCCTCGATTGCCTCGACGATCTCTTCCGTGGTCAAGCCCAGCCCGGCCAGCGTGTCGTCGTCCAGATGCGTTATTGTCATGCGCGGTCCCCGTCCTGCCGCGCCAGTGTGTCGAGGCAAAAGGACGGGTGCAACCGGATGTCTAGCCGAGCAGCCGGCGCGCGATCACCTGCGCCTGGATTTCGGCGGCGCCCTCGAAAATGTTCAGGATCCGTGCATCGCAGAGGATGCGGCTGATCTTGTATTCCAGCGCGAAACCGTTGCCGCCGTGGATCTGCAGCGCGTTATCGGCAGCGGCCCAGGCGACGCGGGCGCCGAGGAGTTTTGCCATCCCCGCCTCGAGGTCGCAGCGGCGATCCTCGTCCTTTTCGCGGGCGGAATGATAGGTCAGCTGGCGGGCGACCATGATCTCGACGGCCATCATCGCCAGCTTGGAAGCGACGCGCGGGAAAGTGATCAGGGGTTTGCCGAACTGGTGCCGGGTTTCGGCGTATTGCATCCCCTCTTCCAGCGCCGATTGCGCCACGCCGATGGCGCGGGCAGCGGTCTGGATACGGGCGGATTCGAAAGTCTGCATGAGCTGTTTGAAGCCCTGCCCTTCCACGCCGCCGAGCAGGTTGTCGGCCGGAACGCGGAAGCCGTCGAACCCCAGTTCGTATTCCTTCATGCCGCGGTAGCCCAGCACCTCGATCTCACCCCCGGTCATGGCCGGGGTCGGGAAGGGATCATCTGAGGTGCCGGGCGTCTTTTCGGCCAGAAACATCGACAGGCCCCGGTGGTCGGTCGAGGCGGGGTCGGTTCTGGCAAGCAAGGTCATTACATGGGCGCGGGCGGCGTGGGTGATCCACGTCTTGTTGCCGGTGATCTCGTAGGTGTCGCCGTCAAGGGCGGCGCGGGTGCGAAGCGAGCCGAGGTCGGAGCCGGTATTCGGTTCCGTGAACACGGCAGTCGGCAGGATCTCTCCGCTGGCGATCTTCGGCAGCCAGTGCGATTTCTGCTCGTCGGTGCCGCCGCAGAGGATCAACTCTGCCGCGATCTCGGACCGGGTGCCGAGCGAGCCGACGCCGATATACCCGCGTGAGAGTTCTTCGGAGACCACGACCATCGAGGTCTTGGACAGGCCGAGACCGCCAAGATTCTCCGGGATCGTCAGGCCGAAGACGCCCATTTCGGCGAGTTCGCCGATGATCTCCATCGGGATCAGTTCGTCCTTCAGGTGCCAGTCATGGGCGTGCGGCACCACCTTTTCGTCGGCGAAGCGCCGGAACTGGTCGCGGATCATCTCCAGTTCGACATCTAGCCCGGTGGCGCCGACGGTGGCATGACCATGATTGCCCCGCATCAGCTCGACGAGCCGCAGCCGGGCAGCCTGGGTGTTACCGCGCTGAGTCAGGGTCATGACCTCGGGCACCATCAGTGTGCGCTGGTCTTCCTGCGTCAGGTACATGTCCTGCGGGCGGGCGGTCTCGCCCTGGCTCATCGGGATACCGCCGTAGATCTGCCAGAGGTATTCGCCGAATGCGATCTGGTGGATCAGCCGTTCCGTCTCGCCAAGGCGGCCCTCGGTTTCCAGCTGCTCGGCCCAGTGCTGCATCTGGCGAAGGGATTCGACATAGGTCGACAGCCAGGCCAGCGCGTGGGCGGCGGTCTGGTGCTGTTCAAGCTGGTTTGCAGAGACCTTGCCCGCCTCCGTCACTTCGGCGCGAATCCGGGTCCGCGCCATGTCGAGCAGGCGTTCCGCCGGTCCGATGGCGGCACCGGTAAGGGCAAGCAGGTCCGGCAGATGCGCGGTGCTGTTGTCGGTATCCTGTCCGTCGAGCGGCATGCGGGGTCTCCTTACTGGTCCGGTCGGGGATAGTGTGTTTGCAGCCGTGGCGCAATAATAATTCATGGGATGCATAAAAAATGTACAAAAGTGTCCCGATTGATTTGGAATGCACACCGGAGTGTTAGCGGATAAGACCGGGTGAAACGGCGGCGGGGACGGTAAGGGCGTGGAAATCTTCGGGGAAATCGGGCCGGTTTTTCTGGCACTTGCGGCGGTGGTCGGGGTGCTGGCGGGGTTCGTGAAAGGCGCCGTGGGCTTTGCCTTGCCGATGATTATGATCTCGGGGCTGGGCTCTTTCCTGCCGCCTGAGCTGGCGCTGGCGGCGCTGATCGTGCCGACGGTGGTGGCGAATATCTGGCAGTCGATGCGGGACGGGCTGGCGGCGGCGCTGGAGTCGGTCCGGAGGTTCTGGGTCTACACGGCGATTACGCTGGTCTTCATCGCGACGAGTGCGCAGCTGGTCCGGGTGATGCCGGGGTGGGTGTTCTACCTGATCCTCGGGGTTCCGGTGACGGCCTTTGCCCTGGCGCAGCTTCTGGGGTGGCGGCTGGTGATCCGGGCAGAGCACCGGCGGCGGGCGGAGGTGATGATCGCCTCGTTGGCGGGGTTCATCGGGGGGCTGTCGGGCGTGTGGGGGCCGCCGACGGTGGCCTACCTGACGGCGCTGGAGACGCCGAAGGCGGAGCAGATGCGGGTGCAGGGGGTGATCTATGGGGCGGGGTCGGTGGTGCTGCTGCTGTCGCACCTGAGGTCGGGGGTTCTGAACGGGCAGACCCTGCCGCTTTCGGTGGCGATGCTGGTGCCCTGCATGATCGGGCTGGTCATCGGGTATCTGGCGCATGACCGGATGGATCAGGAGCGGTTCCGGAGGATGACGCTGGCGGTGCTGGTGGTGGCGGGGCTGAACCTGGTGCGGCGGGGTCTGGCCGGGATCTAAAACGGGGCGTCCCCATGGGGACGGGGGGTCAAGTGATTGATTCCAGGCGTGTTAGCGCAAACGTCGGGTGAGGACGGGCGCCGGAACGCCCGCCCGGCTCAGACGTATCTCACCTGATCCGACGCGACCAGATCGAGGATGTCCTGCGGGATCTTCAGGCCCTTCTGCAGCTCGGCGTCGAGGGTGTTCTCCAGTTCCGTCACATGCGGCAGCATGGCGATCACCTCGTCGATCCGCGCAAAGGGCACCACGACAACGCCGTCGCGGTCGGCGACGATCATGTCTCCGGTCTCGACCGGCTGGCCGGCCACCGTGACCGGGAAACCGACACGGCCCGGTCCCTTGCCGAAGGGCGATCCGGGGGTCAGCCCGGAACACCACGCGGGCAGGCCGACGGCTACGATCCCCGCATAGTCGCGCATCGGCCCGTCGGTGATGAAGCCGGCCGCGCCGCAGTTCTTCATCATCGCCGACACCCGGTCGCCCGCCGCGGCGACGCCCTGATAGCCGCCGAAGGACGACACGACCACGTCGCCCTCGCGGATCTCGGGCAGGGCGGCGAGCAGTGCCAAGATGTCACCCGGCCCCGTGTCGACCGTCAGGGCGGGTCCGGCGGCGCGGCAGTCGTAATCGCGCCCGTCGCCAAGGGCGCGGATGGTGGCCGGAAAGGCCCCGGCGCCGTACATCGCGTCGACGACGAAGCTGGTGGGCACGCCCTGAAAGGCGGCGATCTGCTCTGCCGTCGGCCGCCGGTTGGGGCGCCGGATGGTAAGCAGTGGCGGTTCTTCGATCATGTTAAGGTCCTCCCGCCGGGGAGGTAAGCAGGAAAGCCGGTCGGCGTCCATCGCCTCAGGACATCGGCACCATTTCGCAGGTGACGGGGGGCAGCACGTCGGCATCGACGACGGTGAAGGCGACCTCGTAGATCGTGCGGCCCTCGGACTGCGCCTTCATGGTCCAGACGCCCTCGACCAGTTCGTAATCCTCGTCGAAGGAATAGCCGAGATATTCCAGCTCGGTGCTGTCGAGTTCCGTGACCCAGGTCTGGTGGGTGACGCCCTGCGGACCCATCGGTGGGTGGGTGACCTCGACCGTGACGAGGCCGTCGTAATCGGGCAGCGGCCGGACATGGACGCCGAAGCCAAGCCCCATCTGCGCCGGGACGAGAGAGCCGCGGCGCAGGAAGTCGGGGCGGCCCTCGACGAAATTTACGGTGCCGGAAATGGTGTCGGCGGCGGGCCCCTGATCGACGGGCTGGAGAGCGCAAAAATAGCCGTAGTCCAGTTCCGCAGCACCGGTTGATACGGCACCGGCATGGAGTGCGCCGGGCAAGGTGAGGAGGAGGGCGGCGAGCAGGGTGCGGGCGGTCATGGGGGGAGTTTAGGCGGGGATTCGGGTGACGGGAAGGGGTGGGTTGGTGGGCGGTAAAACTGTTGAGCGAAGCCAGGAGTGTTCGGGCTGCGGTGGCTGAGCCAGTGCGACCCTTGGTGCTTGGTGTGGTTGGATAGGCGGCGATTTGGGGGTGCTACGGATATTTGCGCAGAGCTCAGAACGTTCTTTGCGGTGTTAAGCTGGATCAAGGCTCATTTGCTGCTCTGATGCCATTTTATCGAGCATGTCTAGCAATTTGAACTTTTGATAGGCATATTCGTGCCAAGCAAAAATAGAAAGTGATAGGCATGACCGCACTCAGCAGCATAGCGATGAGCGCATATACCGATCTTGTGCGGCTTTTGAAGGACGACGCAGTGTCCGGCGTAGCCGGTAAACCAACCCTGAAGCAGCGTGGCGAAAAGGCTTACTGGTACGCTGCGCGCCGCGTCGGATCTGACATGCGGTTTTCCTATATCGGCGAAGACAGCGATGAAACGCGCGCGCGTATCGGCCGCATCGAGGAACTTATTGAGACAGCGAAGGAGCGGCGGGCGGAGCGGTCGCGGCTGGTCCGCCTGCTCCGGGCGGAAGGCATGACGCCGACCGATCGGGCGACCGGTTCCATCCTGTCAGCCATGGCGGATGCGGGGACGTTTCGGCTGGGTGGTACCATCGTCGGTACGAATGCCTTTCGCCTGTACGAGGGAGAGCTTGGCATCCGTCTGCCCCTGGGCGGAATGGCAAACACGGGCGACATCGACATCGCCCAGTTCGAGAAACTCAGCGTCGCGCTGGCGGATCAGGTTGACACGGGACTGGCCGAGACGTTCACGGCTTTGAAATTCGCCCCATTGCCCGGGATCGATCCGGCCCGGACGTGGCGCTGGGCGCAGGGGGGTAGTGGCCAGCTGGTCGAATTTCTCACGCCCGCCTTCGGCGAAGAAACCATCCGCGACCTGCCCGCACTCGGCGTCAGTGCGCAGGCACTGAACTACCTCAATTTCCTGATCGCCGAACCGATCCACGCAGCGGCCATCTATCGATCAGGTGTTCTGGTGCAGGTACCGCGCCCGGAGAGGTACGCAATCCACAAACTGATCATCGCTGATCGGCGGCGTGACGGCGCCGGTAACCTGAAAGCGTCGAAGGACCGGGAGCAGGCGGCGTTTCTGATTGAGGCGATGGCAGAAGACCGGCCCGATGACCTGTCTCAAGCCTACGACACCGCAATGGACGTGGGCCCACGCTGGCGCGGACACATTGCGAATTCGCTGAAGCGGATGCCAGACACGATGGAAATTCTGAACGGTCTTTAGCGGCGAGTGCGTTGGCGATGATCGGTACAGTCAGACCGATAGCGGCCAAACAGCTTTCGTCAAACGGCAACTCCATCGCCGCGCTGCAGCCCGTCGATGCGTGGCTCTGTGCTGGAAGCATCTGCTCAAACAGATCAAATGCAGCCGGATGAGGCCGCAGGAGGTCGAGCTGTGAGCGGCAATGCCGACATCACCTATCCTGCCGTGTTTGCGAGCTCAGTCAGTGTCTGACATTCGGGCGGACGAAGCGGATCCAGGTGCCGTCAGGGTGTTCGCGGCGCTCGAACTCGTAGGGCGCATCGTCCCAGCAGGCGATGTCGTCCGACAGGTTGTCGAGGACCAGAGTTCCATGATCGGATTCCAGCAACAGCACGGCATGAGCAAAGTATTGCTCCCTATGGTGCACGATAGCCAGCGTCAGGGCCGCCGATGGAAACCCCGCTTCGACAAGCCGCTGCCGTTTCTCGAGCGCCATGTCTTCGCAGTCGCCGTAACCGCCTGCCTTATGCAGGGTCCAGATCTCTTCCAGGCCGTAACATTCCATGTCCGGCCGCAGAATGATTTCGTTGTTCACGGCCCGATTGACGGTAGCCACCTGTTGCAGCCTGTCAGGATCGAGCCCGATGGATGCCGGACCCTGCATAAGGCAGGCCCGCGGTGTCGCTTCGCAGAATACCTGGTATTGTGTGGGGCGGCTTTCCGTTCGCCGGATGTCCAGGGCGAGACTGGTGCACGCAATGGTCTCTGCCCCGCTTTGGACTGGAAGGGACAGAACACCCAGCGCAATGGCTAACACCGGAACAATCGTACGACACATGATGCAGGATAGCATATCCATGCATGCATGAGCGTTCTAACTACCTGGAGCCCGGTTCGGGCGGATGGCACAGCCAGGCGCGGTCCGGATCAGGATGCGATCCGGACCTGCTGATGCAGGATCGGCCTTAGCCGATCGCGACGGCCTTCACGTCCTCGTGGATATACGCCTCGTACTGGGCGAAGTTCTCGGCGAACATGCCGGCGAGCTTTTCCGCCTGGGCGTCGTAGGCCTCGGGGTCGTCCCAGGTGCGGCGCGGGTCCAGCAGGATCGCGGCGACGCCGGGGACGGAGACCGGCACGTCGAAGCCGAAGTTCAGGTCCTTGCGGAACTGCGAGTCGGCGAGCGAGCCGTCGAGCGCGGCGGTCAGCAGGGCGCGGGTGGCCTTGATCGGCATCCGCGAGCCGGTGCCGTAGGCGCCGCCGGTCCAGCCGGTGTTCACCAGCCAGCAGGTGGCGCCGTGCTTGGCAATCTTCTCGCGCAGGAGCGACCCGTAGACTTCGGGGCGGCGCGGCATGAACGGGGCGCCGAAGCAGGTGGAGAAGGTCGGTTCGGGCTCTGTCACGCCCTTTTCGGTGCCGGCGACCTTGGAGGTGAAGCCGGAGAGGAAGTGGTATTCCGCCTGTGCGGGCGACAGCCGCGCGATGGGGGGCAGGACGCCGAAGGCATCGCAGGTCAGCATGATGATGCTTTTCGGATGCCCGCCGAGCGAGGTGTGCGACGCGTTGGAGATGTAGTGCAGCGGGTAGGCGCAGCGCATGTTCGCGGTCAGCGAGTCGTCGTCGAAGTCGAGATCCAGCGTCTCGTCGTCGAAGACCATGTTCTCGATCACGGTGCTGAACATCGAGGTGGTGCCGTAGATCTCCGGCTCCGCCTCGGCGGACAGGTTGATCGTCTTGGCGTAGCAGCCGCCCTCGAAGTTGAAGGTGCCGCGCGGCGACCAGCCATGCTCGTCATCGCCGATCAGGATGCGGTGCGGGTCGGCGGAGAGCGTCGTCTTGCCGGTGCCGGACAGGCCGAAGAAGATCGCGGTGTCGACCGGGTTGCCCTCGGCATGGTTGGCGGAGCAGTGCATCGGCATCACGCCCTTGTCGGGCAGGATGTAGTTCAGCAGTGTGAAGACGGACTTCTTGTTTTCGCCCGCATACTCGGTGCCGCCGACGAGGATAAGCTTTTTCTCGAAATTCAGCGCGATGACGGTTTCGGAGCGGCAGCCGTGCTTTTCCGGATCCGCCAGGAAGCTGGGGCAGTTGATGATGGTGAATTCCGGCGTGTAATCGTCCAACTCATCGCGCGACGGACGGCGCAGCATGTGCCGGATGAACAGGTTGTGCCAGGCAAGTTCGTTGATGACGCGGACGTCCAGCCGGTATTGCGGGTCGGCGCCGCCGTAGAGGTCCTGCACGAAATAGTCGCGGCCCTTCATGTGCGCGACCATGTCGGCGTGAAGCTGGTCGAAAGCCGCGGGGTCCATCGGCAGGTTGTTTTCCCACCAGATCGTGTCTTCGACCGATGGCGTGCGGACGACGAACTTGTCCTTGGGTGAGCGGCCGGTGTGCTTGCCGGTATCCACCAGCAGGGTGCCGCCCTGGCCGAGTTTGCCTTCTTTCCGTTTCAGCGCCTCTTCGATCAGGGCCGGTTCCAGAAGGTTGTAATAGACATGGCCGAGCTCCGTTATGCCCTGGTCCTGCAAACGTTGCTTGGGATTAACCCGTCCGGTTTCCATGCACTTGTCTCCCTCGCCGGGTGATGCGGCGTCTGATTGGCTGACAACGATGGCACAAATTGCGCCACTCCCGGGCACCGCCACCGGACCCGCAAAGGGCCTATAACATGCCTGTTTTGACAGTGAACAGGACGCATCCGCACAGTTAGCGCAACCATCCGCGGGTTAGCGCAATCATCCGTCGCGTTGGCGGATCAATGCCGGTGAGTGAGACATATTAGCAATTGATTACGAATTTTCGTGGTCGGATCATGGTTATCTGCCAACTGATTCGCACTTATTTGTTGATTTGCAACCACTGACTGAGGACTATGCGGAAAACGGCAGATAATTAGATTAGAGCAGCAGAGGAACCTCTCATGTCGAGGATTGCACTGGTAGACGACGACAGGAATATCCTGACGTCCGTTTCCATGACTCTCGAGGCCGAAGGTTTCGAGGTGGAGACTTATAACGACGGACAGGCCGCATTGGAGGCATTCAACAAACGAATGCCCGACATGGCCGTCTTCGATATCAAGATGCCGCGTATGGACGGCATGGACCTGCTGCAGAGGGTCCGGCAGAAGACTTCGATGCCGGTGATCTTCCTGACCTCGAAAGACGACGAGATCGACGAGGTGCTGGGTCTGCGCATGGGCGCAGACGACTATGTCAAGAAGCCATTCAGCCAGCGGCTGCTGGTCGAACGCATCCGCGCGCTGCTGCGCCGGCAGGAAGCGATCGAAACCGGCGAGAAGGGCGATACCGAAGCCAACAAGGTCATGCAGCGCGGCAACCTGACCATGGATCCGCTGCGCCACGCGGTGACCTGGAAGGGCCAGGACGTTTCGCTGACCGTTACCGAGTTCCTGCTGCTGCAGGCGCTGGCCCAGCGGCCCGGCTTCGTCAAGTCGCGCGATCAGCTGATGGACGTAGCCTATGACGACCAGGTCTATGTCGACGACCGGACCATCGACAGCCACATCAAGCGCCTGCGCAAGAAGATGCGGACCGTCGACAACGAGTTCTCGGCAATCGAGACCCTGTATGGGATCGGGTACCGCTATAACGAAGAATAATGCGCGACACGTCGGGATTTGACGTGCAGGATTCGACGCCGGCCCGGGATAACGACCTGAACGATCTGGTTCTTGGCGAGGACTGGGTTCAGCCGCAATCCGATCTGAGCGCCGACGTGCGCGAGCGCCGCAACAGGCGATCGTTCATCTCGATGAACCGGTCGCCGCTTGCGCGGAAGATCATCACGTTCAACCTGCTGGCGATGCTGATGCTTGTCGCTGGCGTGCTGTATCTGAACCCGGTCCGAGACAACCTGGTTCTGCAGCGCGAGATCGGCCTGGTGACGGAAGCGCACCTGATTGCCGACGTGTTCGAGGATGGCCTGCCAGACGGACCCACTGCAGGACCGCCGGATTTCGACGCCGAAGCGACATTGCAGGGCCTGCGGCTGCCGCCGGGGGTCGAGGCTTATGTCTTCGATGCCGATGGCGATCTGCTGGGCAGCTCGGTCGGGCAGTTGCGCGATGCGGTCGACGGTCTGCCCGAAATGGACACCGACCACGGTTCTACCATCCTGACCGACTCCCTCAGCAAGGGGTGGGAGGCGCTGTCTGTCCTGATCAACGGCAAGGATGCGTCGATCTCTGACGTCGATATCGAGGAGACGCTGCAGCATCTGGTCGACGGTGCGGTCGCCGGCGAGACCATGGTGGAAAGCGACGTCTATCGCGACGGCGGCACGATCTTTTCCGTCGCGACGCCGATCAAGCAGGGCGACGAGACGGTGGGTGTCGTCGCGATTTCCAGCGCCGCGGGCGAGATCGACGAACTGGTGCGGTCCGAACGCGAACAGGTGCTGCAGATGTTCGTGATCGCAATTCTCGTGTCCATCGGCCTCAGCCTTGTGCTGGCATCCACCATCGCCAACCCGCTGTCCGACCTGGCCGCCGCGGCGGAGATCGGGAAGGACCGGAATTCGAAGAAACGCAGCCCGGCGCGGATCCGCATCCCGGATCTGAGCGGACGCCCGGACGAGATCGGGCGGCTTTCGGCCGCCCTGCGCGGCATGGTCGGCGCGCTGTATGAGCGTATCGATGCGAACGAGCAGTTCGCGGCGGATGTGGCGCACGAGATCAAGAACCCGCTGGCATCGCTGCGGTCCGCCATCGGGACGCTTCGCGTGGCGAAACGCGAGGATCAGCGCGAGCGGCTGCTGGAGGTGATCGAGCACGACGTACGGCGGCTCGACCGGCTGGTCAGCGACATCTCCAACGCCTCGCGGCTGGACAGCGAGCTGGTCAAGGAAGACGAGGAGCAGTTCGATCTGCTGCTGATGCTGCGCAACCTGACCGACTATCTGGGCAACGAGGCGCGCGAGAAGGGCATCGAGTTCATCACCGACATGCCGTCGGAACCGATCGAGATCCAGGGGCTGGAAGCGCGGCTTGCGCAGGTCTTCGTCAACCTGATCTCCAACGCGATTTCGTTTTGCGACGAGGGCGACGCGATCCGGGTCTGGGTGCGGCGCCGCGACAACCGGGTTCTGATCGTGGTCGAGGATACCGGGCCCGGTATCCCGGAATCGGCTCTGACCAAGATCTTCAACCGGTTCTATTCCGAACGCCCCGCCGGCCAGTTCGGCAACAACTCCGGCCTCGGCCTGGCGATCTCGAAGCAGATCGTCGAGGCGCATTCCGGGGTTGTCTGGGCAGAGAACATCCGGCCCACCGATGCCGATGTCACCTCGGACCCGCTGGGCGCGCGGTTCGTGGTCGGCCTGCCGGTCTAGTGCGGTGCACGGCGCGCCGACAGCCGCGCCGCCTGACCCGATGCGGCTGAGTGCGGCGCCATGCTGATCCATGCAAGCACGGTGGCGATAGAAGGCCGCGCGGTGCTGATCCGGGGGGCGTCCGGATCCGGTAAGTCGGCGCTGGCCCTGCAGCTGATCGCGCTGGGCGCGGGGCTGGTGGCGGATGACCAGACGGAACTGACTCTGGTCGAGGGCTGGCCGGTGGCGTCCTGCCCGCCGGCGATCCGTGGCCGGATCGAGGCGCGGGGTGTCGGCATACTCGCGGTCGAGGCGGCGGCGCCGGCGCGGGTGGCGCTGGTGGTCGACATGGACGTGGCGGAAGCCGAGAGACTGCCGCCCGAACGCCACACACGGATTCTGGGATGCACGATCCCCTTGCTTCACAAGGTGGAGAGCGTTCATTTCGCCTCAGCGATATTCGTATATCTGAAAGCCGGATCGGCGACGATATGAACGACATCCAGAGCATATCCCAGACGCACCGGCTGGTGCTGGTGACCGGGCCTTCGGGCGCCGGGCGGTCGACCGCGATCAACGTGCTGGAGGATCTGGGTTACGAGGCCATCGACAACATGCCGATGCGGCTGTTGCCGCGCCTGCTGGACGGGCTGCCGGTGGGCCGGCCAATGGCGCTGGGGCTTGACGTGCGGAACCGGGATTTCAGCGTCGACGGGCTGATGGAGCTGGTGCGCGAGTATGGCAGCGGGCCGGGGCCGCGGGCGGAGCTTCTGTTCCTGGACTGCCGCGCCGACGTGCTGGCGCGGCGCTATTCCGAGACGCGGCGGCGGCACCCGCTGGCGCCATCGGATTCCCCGATGGCCGGGATCGAGCGGGAAGTGCGGCTGCTGGAGCCGGTGCGCAACCAGGCGGATTTCCTGATCGACACCTCGGAGCTGACCGTGCACGAGCTGCGCGACGAACTGCAGCGCTGGTTCGATCCGGACCCGGACGCGCGGCTGGCGATTTCGGTGCAGAGCTTTTCCTACAAGCGCGGCGTGCCGAAAGGGGCCGACAACGTATTCGACTGCCGGTTCCTGAGAAACCCGCACTGGAAGCCCGACCTGCGACCGCTGGACGGGCGCGACGCCGCGGTCGCCGAATACATTGAGAGCGATCCGCTGTTCGAGGAATACTTCGACCGCGTTACCGGTCTGGTTGAAATGTTGCTTCCCGCCTATCGCGATGAGGGTAAGTCGCATCTGACCATCGCGTTCGGGTGTACCGGGGGGCAACACCGCTCTGTCACTTTGACCGAAAAGCTCGCCAAGACCCTTGCAAAGCAGGGGTGGCAGGTTTCTAAACGACACAGGGAACTGGAACGGCGCGCCCATTCCGTGCCGCCGCCCTCCACGGGGTTATCTTGACGTGATCGGCATCGTTATTGTCGCACATGGCGGTCTTGCCCGCGAGTACCTAAGTGCCGTCGAACACGTTGTGGGGCGGCAGAACGGAATCCGCGCGATCTCCATCGAGCCCGATCATGACCGCAGCCTGAAACAGACCGAGATCTGCGCCGCCGCCGACAGTGTCGACAGTGGTGACGGCGTGGTCGTCGTCACCGACATGTTCGGCGGGTCGCCGAGCAACCTGTCCCTGCGCGCCTGCACACCGCAAGACCGGAAAATCCTGTACGGTGCGAATCTGCCGATGCTGATCAAGCTGGCGAAATCCCGCCATCTGAAGATCGGCGAGGCCGTCGAAGGTGCGCTGAAGGCGGGGCGGAAATATATCGACAGCTACGATGTTGCGTGAGATAGCTGTCCTTCATGAGCGCTGCGACGAAACGAACCTTGCTGATCGTGAACGAAAAGGGCCTGCACGCCCGCGCCTCGGCAAAACTGGTGGAAGTCGTCGAGGAACATGACGCCCGCGCAACCGTCTGGAAAGACGGGATGAGCGCGTCAGGCGACAGCATCATGGGGCTTTTGATGTTGGCAGCCTCGAAAGGAACCTCTATTGAGATCGAGACCAGCGGGGCGGACGCCGAAAGGCTCGCTGATGCGCTGGAAGCCCTTGTTGCCGACCGGTTCGGCGAAGAGATGTAATCCGGACCCCCGGGGAGACAGTTTGACTTGTCGGACACAACCCCACAAAGGCAGGCGCTGATGCGCGCGCGGCGTGAGCGGGCCGCGGGAGGAGCCAAGCGGGGGCTGGATCCGGCGAAGCCGCCGGGTGCCCAGGGCTACGACCGCCGCCGCCTGACCTACGCCAACACTTTCGACAGCCCGATGAAGGCGTTCTCTATCCGGGCGCTCGAATGGGTAACGGGCAAGATCACGATCATCCGCATGCTGCGCGAGTTCCAGCGCCGCGGTCCGCATACCCGCGAGGATTTCTGGGGCGATGCGCTGGACGTGATGCGGATCGAGCTGCAGACGCCGCCGGACGAGATCGCGCGGATCCCCGCCACCGGCCCGCTGGTGGTGGTGGCGAACCATCCGCACGGGCTGGTCGACGGGATGGTGATGGCGCATCTGATCAGCCGCGCCCGCACCGACTACAAGGTACTGGTCCGCGCCTTCCTTACCGGCATCGACGAAATGGCCGCGAGCTTCCTGATATCTGTGCCGTTCCCGCATGACGAGGACGCCCAGAGCAAGGGCATCGAGATGCGGGCAGAAGCCATGCAGCACCTGGCCGAGGGCGGCGCGATCACGCTGTTCCCGTCGGGGGTCGTCGCGCATTCGCAGACCATGTTCGGCCCCGTTGTCGAGGAAGACTGGAACGTCTTTACCGCGAAGATGATCCGCCGTTCCGGCGCGACGATCCTGCCGGTCTACTTCCCGGGTTCGAACTCGCGCAAGTACCAGATCGCCAACCAGCTTTCGGCGACGGTGCGGCAGGGATTGCTGCTGCACGAGATCGTCGCCGCCTGCAAGAAGCCACAGCGGCCGGTCATCGGCGAGCCGATCCGGCCAGAGGACTGGGAAGAGCCGATCAAGGACCCGCGCGCCTACATGGCCTGGCTGCGCGAGCACACGCTATCGCTGAAGGAACGGGCCTAGATCGACAACGCTCTGGCGGAGGTCAGCAGGGCGCTGCCGCGCATTCCTGTTCCGGCATGCGGAAAGGCGACGGCTCTGCCGGGCTGCTGGGCGGCGTTCAGATCAGAAATTCAGCTTCTGGCTCACCAAAGCGGATGCGCGCTTCGGTTCCGCCATCACCTTCGCCTGTGCTGACAGCCTCCGGCACGCCACTCAAGAAGAATAGCCGCATCCCCGCAGGCGGGGCCCCTCGGCGACTCTTCTTGATCGCCGCACCGGCGCCTGTCCGCTTGGTCTCAGGCGACGGCGGTTCCGAAGCGGATCGGTCCTGGCGGGATCAGCGGGTCGGGACGGGGGTATCGCCGCGGTAATCGTAGAAGCCGCGCTGCGTCTTGCGGCCGAGCCAGCCGGCCTCGACATATTTCACCAGCAGCGGGCAGGGCCGGTACTTGGTGTCGGCAAGACCGTCATGCAGCACGTTCATGATCGCGAGGCAGGTGTCGAGCCCGATGAAATCGGCCAGTTCCAGCGGACCCATCGGATGGTTGGCGCCCAGCCGCATCGACTGGTCGATGGACTGCACCGAACCGACGCCCTCGTAGAGTGTATAGACCGCCTCGTTGATCATCGGGATCAGGATGCGGTTGACGATGAAGGCCGGGAAATCCTCGGCCGAGGCGGCGGTCTTTCCGATGGATTCGACGACGGCGAGACAGGCCTTGTAGGTCGGTTCGTCGGTGGCGATGCCGCGGATCAGTTCGACGAGCTGCATCACCGGGACCGGGTTCATGAAGTGGAAGCCCATGAACTTTTCGGGCCGGTCGGTGCGGCTGGCGAGCCGGGTGATCGAGATCGAGGATGTGTTCGAGGTCAGGATCGTGTGCGGCTGCAGGTGCGGCACCAGATCCTCGAAGATCGCCTGTTTCACCGTCTCGCGTTCCGTCGCGGCCTCGATCACCAGATCGGTCTTGCCGAGATCGGTGAGGGTCAGCGTGGTGCCGATGCGGGCGAGGCTGGCCTTCTTGTCTTCTTCGGATATCTTTTCGCGAGAAACCTGCCGGTCGAGGTTCTTGGTGACCTGCGCCAGCGCGTGGGACAAAGCTTCTTCGCTGATGTCGTTGAGGAGCACCTCGTAGCCCGCGAGCGCCATCACATGGGCGATGCCGTTGCCCATCTGGCCTGCGCCGACGACGCCGATTCTCTTGATCTCCATGCGCTGCCCCTTCGGTTTTCGCGCGCGACCATAGGCCCCGCCCTGCTGCGGTTGCAAGGGCGAATGGTGGCGACAATTCGCGACAAATGCGGGGTTTAGGTGCTTGGCAAGGTGTTTGTGCGAATCTGCACTTCGGGTGGTCAGATACGCGAGCGGGTGGAATGAATTTCTCGACTCTGGAAAAGACGGAACTGGACTATTTCCAGTGCCGGTACGGTAACTCCAAACAGCTGTTCCGCGGGCCGCGGCGCCGGCTGGAGGGCGAATACATTGCCTTTCTGGGCGGTACCGAGACCTATGGAAAGTTCATAGTCGCGCCCTATCCGGCGCTGGTCGAGGTGGAGACCGGAATCCGCTCGGTGAACCTGGGCTGCATCAACGCGGGGATCGACGCCTATGCCAACGACAAGGCGCTGACCGATATCTGCAGCAAGGCGCGCGTGACGGTGATCCAGGCGATGGGCGCGCATAACATGTCGAACCGGTTCTATGCCGTGCATCCGCGGCGCAACGACCGGTTCCTTCGTGCCTCGCCGCTGCTGGAAAAGATCTATCCGGAGGTGGATTTCACCGAGTTCAGTTTCACCCGGCACCTGCTGCATCGCCTGGCGGAGATCTCGCCGGAAAAATTCAACATGCTGGAACGGGAGCTGAAGGAAGCCTGGACCGCGCGGATGCGGCTGCTTCTGTCGCAGATCGAGGGGAAGGTGGCGCTGCTGTACCTGTCGGATCACGCGCCGGCGGCGGAGGCGGACCACGATCCTGACGCCACCGACCCGCTTTTCGTGGATCGCGCGATGCTGGACGAGATGAAGGGCGCCGTGGCGCGGGTGGTCGAGGTTGTCGCCGATCCGGGCGAGCGGGTGCAGGGGCTGGACGAGATGGTGTTCCACGAGGCCGAGCAGGCCGCGGCCGAGGAAATGCTGGGGCCGGTGGTGCACCGGCGCATCGCCGAGGCGCTGGCGCCGGTGCTGAAGACCCTGGCCTGAGACGCCGTCAGTTGGTGGCGGCAGTCGGGCAGGTTTCCTTGAGATAGGCGGCAAAGGCTGCAGCGACGTCTTCGGGTGCCATGTCGCCGTCCTTGCGGACCTTGAAGGTCATTTTCGACCGGGCGCCGGAATCGTCGAGGTATTCCTGCAGGAAGGCACGCGGGTCCTGAAGGTAGGAGATCAGGTGTTCCTCGTCCCAGACCAGCCCGGCCTCGCCCGCGGCGACGAGATCCTTGCCATAGCGGAAATCCGGGTAGGTGCCGGCGGCGCGGCCGAAGGCGCAGTAAAGGTTCGGGCCGGTCTTTGACCGCTTGCCGGCGATCGTGTTGCCGTCGTCATCGACGATCACGTGGCAGGTGGCGCACTGGCGGAATTCGTCGGCGGCATAGGCGGCCGCTTCGGACAGATCCTGTGCGGCGGCCGGCAGGGCCAGTGTGGCGGCGGTCAGGCTGGTGATGGCTAGGCGTTTCATGGGCTCCCCTCGCATTTCGCTATCGGGCTCTTGCGGGCGCGGTCGGGGGCGTTGCTGATCGGGCCGCCCGGCGCCGGCAGAGCGGAACATGGTCAACTCGCGCGCGGGGCCAGTTTGTCTTTTTGGGCTGCGGTTGCAACCGGTTCCGCGACCGATGGGGCGTACCTGCGTCGATTTATCCGGGGCTGGCGCGGGCGCGCGGGATGGCCTATCTGCCGGCGCATGCAGGAGATGATCCCGGCCTGGGTCAACGGCGAACTGGTTCCGGCGGAAAAGGTGGCGGCGCACCGCGAGGGTCTGCGCCACAAGGCGGTGTCGGTCTTCGTGGTGGCGGATGGCAGAACATTGATTCAGCGGCGGAGCCTGGAGAAGTACCATACGCCGGGGCTGTGGGCGAATACGTGCTGCACGCATCCGCGTTGGGGCGAGGCGGATGCGGATTGCGCGGTGCGGCGGCTTGAGCAGGAACTTGGGATTACAGGACTGCGGCCGGAGTACCGGGGCGAGGTGCGGTATCGCGCCGATGTCGGCAACGGGATGGTCGAGGACGAAGTGGTGCAGGTCTATCTATGCGCCGCCGGGCCGGACCTTCAGGTGGTGCCGAAACCGCAGGAAGTGATGGAAACCCGGTGGGTTGGTCTGCCCGAGCTTGAAGCGGAGATTGCCGCCGAACCGGAACGGTTCACACCCTGGCTGCGCATATATCTGGCTGAGCATTCGGGCCAGATTCTGGGAAATATGTGATCCTCTGATTCCCCCGGTCGAAAATTCCTCGGGGAACGCCACTAATCCGGGTGACACCGGCGGCAGGGATGGCTCATCGCGGCTGGACACTGAAAAGCACGCGGCGCCGGGCAGGAAAAAGTCCGCCGAAACCGGCGGACTTGATCAGTGCATACCTTGGACACGGTCCTTACGGGCCGCGCGCCCCACTCAGAGCTTTTCGATGAGTTCCGGCACGGCGGTGAAGAGGTCTGCGACGAGGCCGTAATCGGCGACCTGGAAGATCGGCGCTTCCTCGTCCTTGTTGATCGCGACGATCACCTTCGAGTCCTTCATCCCCGCGAGGTGCTGGATCGCGCCGGAGATGCCGACGGCGACGTAGAGCTCGGGGGCGACCACCTTGCCGGTCTGGCCGACCTGCCAGTCGTTCGGGGCGTAGCCGGAGTCGACCGCCGCCCGCGACGCGCCGACGGCGGCGCCGAGCTTGTCGGCCAGCTTCTCGATCAGTGCGAAGTCCTCTTCCGAGCCCACGCCACGGCCGCCGGAGACGACGATGCCCGCCGAGGTCAGCTCGGGGCGGTCGCTCTCGGCGACCTTGTCCTCGACCCATTCACTGAGGCCCGGGTTGTCGGCGGCGGAGATCGTCTCCACCGGTGCGGCGCCCTGTTCGCCCGCCGCCTCGAAGGTCGAGGTGCGGATCGTCACCACCTTCTTCGGATCCGAGGACTTCACCGTCTGGATCGCGTTGCCCGCGTAGATCGGGCGTTCGAAGGTGTCGGCATCGATCACGCCGGAGACATCCGACAGGATCATCACGTCGAGCAGCGCCGCGACGCGCGGCATCACGTTCTTCGCATCGGTCGTGGCGGGCGCGACGATGTGGTCGTAATCGCCGGCCAGCGACACGATCAGCGCGGCGGTGGATTCGGCGAGGCGGTGGCCCAGCGAGGCATCCTCGGCGACCAGAACCTTGGCCACGCCGTCGATCTTGGCGGCGGCTTCACCTGCGGCGGCGGCATGGGCACCGGCGCAGAGCACGGTGACATCGCCCAGAGTCTTTGCCGCAGTCACGGCCTTGGCGGTGGCGTCCAGCGACAGTTCGCCGTTGTTGACTTCGCCCAGAAGAAGAACAGCCATCAGAGAACCCCCGCTTCGTCTTTCAGTTTCGCGATCAGCTCTTCGACCGAGCCGACCATGACCCCGGCCTTGCGTGCCGCCGGTTCCTCTGTCTTCACGATCTCCAGCCGCGGCGCGACGTCGACGCCGTAATCGGCGGGCGTCTTTTCATCGAGCGGCTTCTTCTTGGCCTTCATGATGTTCGGCAGCGAGGCATAGCGCGGCTCGTTCAGGCGCAGGTCTACGGTGACGATGGCAGGCATCTTCACCTTGATCGTCTGCAGACCGCCGTCGACCTCGCGGGTGACATTGGCGCTGTCGCCTTCGATCTCGACCTTCGAGGCGAAAGTGGCCTGAGACCAGCCAAGGAGCGCCGAGAGCATCTGGCCGGTGGCGTTCATGTCGTTGTCGATTGCCTGCTTGCCGGCGAGGACCAGACCCGGCTGTTCCTCGTCGATGATGCCCTTCAGGATCTTGGCGACCGCCAGCGGTTCGATGTCCTGATGCACGTCGTCGGCGGCCACAACGAGGATCGCCCGGTCGGCGCCCATCGCCAGAGCGGTCCTGAGCGTTTCCTGCGCCTGCTTGACGCCGATCGAAACCGCCACGACCTCTTCCGCCTTGCCCGCTTCCTTCAGACGGATCGCCTCTTCCACGGCGATCTCGTCGAACGGGTTCATCGACATTTTCACATTGGCAAGATCAACCCCCGTCCCGTCCGCCTTCACGCGAACCTTCACGTTGTAGTCGATCACACGCTTGACCGGTACGAGTACCTTCATGGCGATCCTTTCGATGTCATCTGCGCCTCCCTAACCGCAGGCGCGGTTTCGATTTCCCGCCATGTGTTATCCGGTCCTAGAGCCGGGAAACAGGGCAAATCCGACCTGTTCCGGCGTTTGGACGCCGGGTTTCGCGGTGCTAGATCAGAAGGTGAGCGCTAACCGGGCGGCGCGGCTGCCCGGCGATTCGCCATCTGGAACAGGAGCATGCGGAATGACGGAGATGCGGCCGGAGCCGAGGATCATGGAGCTGCGCGAGCCGCGGCGGATCGCGGGGAGCGCGGTGGGATACGACGCGGAGAGCCGGCGCGAGATTCCGGCGCAATGGGAGATGCTGGACCCGGCGATGTACGGCGAGCCGTATCCGACCGACTGGTACGGCGTGTGCTACATGTTCGAGGAAGGTATGCGGTTTCACTATCTCGCCGGGGCGGAAGTGCCCGCGGATTGGGAATTGCCGGAGGGCATGGCAGAGGTGACACTGCCGCCGGGGCGCTATGCCGTGGTGGAGCATCGGGGGCATATCTCTGAGCTTGGCGAAACATGGGCATGGTTTTTCAGCGAGTGGGTCGACGAGCAATCGGGCTATTCACTGGGTCAGGGACCGCAGTTCGAGCTGTACGGGCGCGAGTTCGACCCGGAAACAGGCGAAGGCGGTCTGGAGATCTGGTTTCCGGTGGAACGGGTACCGTAGGCGCGGTGGTCTGGCGCACGGGTACGCGCCGGCGTGTTGGAGTTCATGACGGGAGGACAGGATGCAGAGGATCGAGGGATTTGGCGGGTTCTTCTTTCGGGCGAAGGACCCAGACGCACTGGCGAAGTGGTATCACGACCATCTCGGGATTTCGCCGGTGCCTACGGATGCGGGCACGCTGCCATGGATGGCGGAAGGCGGGCCGACCGTGTTCGCCCCGTTCAGGGCCGACACGGATTACTTTTCGGCCGACAAGTCGTTCATGCTGAATTTCCGGGTGCGCGACATGGACGCGATGCTGGCGCAGCTGCGCGGCGCGGGGATCGAAGTGACCAACGAGGCGGTGATGGAGGGGATCGGCAGGTTCGCCCATATCCACGACCCGGAAGGCACGCCGATCGAGCTGTGGGAGCCGGTTGCGGGCTAAGGGGCCATGGTCCCAGGTTTCGCCGCTGACTTGCGGATCAGCGGTTTGCGCTTCCAGTCGCCGAAGCCCATGGTTTCGCCGCCGATCTGACGATCAGCGATTCGCGCCTGGAACCCAAAGCACGTCGGCTTTGCCGTCGTCGTTGGCGATGCGGGCGGCGACGAAGAACCAGTCCGACAGGCGGTTGAGGTACTTGACCGCGGCGGGGTTCACCGGTTCCAGTCCGGCGAGTTCCACGGCGCCGCGTTCCGCCCGGCGGGCGACGGTGCGGCAGATGTGCAGATGCGCCGACAGGGCGGTGCCTGCTGGCAGGATGAAGCTGCGCAGCGGTTCCAGCCGCGTGTTCATCGCATCGATTTCCTGTTCCAGCCGCGTGACCTGTGCGTCGATGATGCGGAGCGGCGGGTATTCCGCCTCGGCATCCTTTTCCATGCCCGGGCGGCAGAGATCGGCGCCGAGGTCAAAGAGGTCGTTCTGGATGCGCGAGAGCTGTGCGTCGAGGTCTCCGTCCGCATGAAGCCGGGCGAGGCCCAGCGTCGCGTTCAACTCGTCCACGGTGCCATAGGCGGCGACGCGGGCGGAATGCTTGGGCACGCGGGTGCCGTCGCCCAGGGCGGTGTCGCCGCCGTCGCCGGTGCGGGTGTATATCTTGGACAGAACGACCATCAGTTCCCTCCCATCCGGCGCACCGCGACGAAGAGCAGGACCAGCAGCACCGCCACCGCCTGCGCCGCGATGCGGTAGCGCATGATGCGGTTGGCGTGTTTCTTGTGGAACGCTCCGCCCTTGGCGAAGCTGCCAATGCCGACCATCAGGATCACCAGAACCAGCAGCACCGCGATGACGATGACGACGAAGAGGGGATCCTGCCACATGGGTTCGGTCCTTTGTTGCCCGGCTTGGGGAGCATGTAGCCGGTGCGGCGGGAAAACCAAACCGGCATTTTGGCGCAGAGGCTTTAGCGGTTCGGCATGCCGAAGATCGAATCGAGCACGTCGAGGATGATGCGGTCGGCGGTGCCGCCGCGATCCGGCGTGGTCAGGGGGCCACTGCCGAAACCGCCGCCGCCGCGATTGCCAAAGCCGTTGTCGACGGTGTTGGGCGGCGGATTTCGCGGCGGGAAGGTGTTCGGGTCGATCATTGGCAGCGGCTTGGCCGGCAGGCCCTCGTGAACGCGGGTCATCACCTCGCCCCAGATTTCGGCGGGCAGGCCGCCGCCGGTGACGCCGGCCAGCGGCGTGTTGTCGTCATAGCCCATCCACACGCCGGCGACGTAATCGGCGGTGAAGCCCATGAACCAGGCATCTCGGGATGCCTGGGTGGTGCCGGTCTTGCCCGCCGCCTCGCGGCCGGGCTGTTTCGCGCGCCCGCCGGAGCCGTACTCGATGACCTTGGTCATCATGTAGACGAGCTGGCGCGCTGCGTCTTCGGAGATCACCCGCTCGCCCATGCCGCCGGCCTGGTCCATCAGCGGCGCGTCGTCACCCATCAGGCGGAGGTCGATGAGGCCGTAGGGTTTCACAGAGGAGCCGCCGTTCAGAATGCCGGCATAGGCGCCTGTCATTTCCAGGAGCGTGACCTCGGAAGTGCCGAGCGCCAGCGCCGGACCGACGGCGAGGTCCGAGACGATGCCGAAATCCTCTGCAACGTGGCGCACATTCTCGCGGCCAACGGCCTCGGACAGGCGCACTGTGGCGGTGTTGAGTGAACGCGCGAGCGCCTCGGTCAGGGTCACCTCGCCATAGAATTCGCGGGTGTAGTTACGCGGCGACCACGGGCCGGAGCCGGGGACGTTGATGGTCAACGGCCCGTCGAGAATGGTGTCGTCGTAACGGTAGCCGAGTTCCAGCGCGGTCGCGTAGACGAAGGGCTTGAAGGCCGAACCGGTCTGTCGCTTGGCCATGATGGCCCGGTTGAACTGACCGGCGATGCCCTTGAACTGACGTCCGCCGACCATGGCGCGGACGGCGCCATCGGCGGACATGATCACCACCGCCGCCTGGGCCTTGGAGCCTTCCTTGAGCTTGGCATCGAGAACGGCGTTCAGCCCGGATTCGGCCGCCTCCTGGATGCGCTGGTCGAAGGTGGTGCGGATGATCACGTCCTCGGTCGTCTCCCGGGTCAGGAATCCCGGGCCGGAATCCATGATCCAGTCTGCGAAATAGCCTCCGGCGCTGGCCTCTGCGGCCTGCGACAGCTCGGCCGGCGCGCCTTCGGCATGGGCGAACTCCTGATCGGTGAGATAGCCCTGCTCGTGCATCAGGCCCAGCACCACGTTCGCGCGGTTCTGCGCCCGCGCCAGATCGGCGGTCGGAGCGTAATAGGACGGTGCGGTCAGGAGCCCGGCGAGCATCGCCGCCTCGGGCGCGTTCACCTCGGCGGCGGATTTGCCGAAATAGCGTTGGGCGGCGGCCTCGAAGCCATAGGCGCCGGCGCCGAGATAGGCGCGGTTGAGATAGATCGAAAGGATTTCGTCCTTGGTGTATTTCGTCTCCATCGCGAAGGAGAACGGCATCTCCTGCAATTTGCGCCAGACCGTGGTGCGGCGGCAGTCGGCCTCGTAATCGGCCTGGGTCTTCCACACTTCCTTGTCGTAGGGCACGCCGAGGCAGAGCAGTTTCGCCACCTGCTGGGTGATGGTGGAGCCGCCGTGGCCCGAAAGCGGTCCGCGGCCCTCGCGCAGGTTGATCCGCATCGCCGAGGCGATGCCGCGCGGGCTGATCCCGAAATGGCGGTAGAAGCGTTTGTCCTCGGTGGCGACGACGGCGTTCTTCAGATGCGGCGAGACCGTGTCGGCGGTGATGTAGCCGCCGAACTGCTCGCCGCGCCAGGCAAAGACCTCGCCATTGCGGTCGAGCATGGTGACGGAGCCGCGCGACCGGCCGTCGAGCAGATCCTCGAGCGGCGGAAGCTGGGAATTGAAATAGTAGGTCGAGATCCCGAGGATCAGCACCACCGCGGCGGTTCCGGCCAGGAACAGCCGGAAGAACAGCCGGAAGAAAAACGCAAAGATCGCGCCGAAAAATCCCAGTATTCCGCGCCGACGCCGCGGCGCCGTGCGACGCCGGCCCCGGCGTCCGCCACTGGACTTGCCCCGCGCCTTTGAGGGCGACGGCTTTTTCGACGTCTTCGGCTTGCCGGACGCCTTGGGCCGTTTATCGGCTACAAGGGGCGGCCGCTTTGGTCCGTTCCCGCTCATGTAAGGGTCTGCTACTCGATGCCTTTGGTTTTGGTCAGGATAAACGCTGCGGGCGCGAATGTGGAGACAGGACCGTTTGAATGTGGCATCTTTTTGACCTGCACATTTTTTAATCAGAAACACCAAACTGTGCAAAAATTGTGCAATTCGATGTCCTAATAGATCGTAAATTGACCTTCACATCATTGTCACCCGGGGTCAGCGCGCGCTTTCTGTGCGGCGTGGAATCCCGCAGGGGCGACCTGTCAATCGGAAGGGTGAAGACGTGAAACTCATCATTGCAGCAATCAAGCCGTTCAAGCTGGAGGAGGTCCGGGAAGCCCTGACCGCCATCGGCGTGCGCGGCATGATGGTTACGGAAATCAAGGGCTTCGGATCGCAGTCCGGCCACACCGAGATCTATCGCGGTGCGGAATATGCGGTGAACTTCGTGCCGAAGGTGAAGCTGGAAATCGCGGTGCCGGCCTCGATGGCCGACCAGGTGGTCGAAACCATCCAGACCACGGCAAAGACCGACAAGATCGGCGACGGCAAAATCTTTGTCCTCGACCTGCAGTCCGCGGTTCGCGTGCGCACGGGCGAGACGAATGAGGACGCGCTGTAAGGCGGCGCAGAGAGATGAAGAGAGGACGCAACGAAATGAAATTCTCCCGCATTCTGCCTGTCGCCGCAGCCGTCGCGCTGTTGCCGGTGATGGGGCTGGCGCAAGAAGCTGCCGAGGCAGTGGAAGAAACGCCGCCGATGCAAGACATCGGCTATATCTTCACCACCTTCATGTTCCTCGTCACCGGCTTTCTGGTGATGTGGATGGCCGCGGGCTTTACCATGCTCGAGGCCGGCCTGGTGCGCCAGAAGAACACCACCATGCAGCTGATCAAGAACGTCTCGCTCTTCGCGATCGCGGCGGTCATGTACTACCTGATCGGCTACAACCTGATGTACCCGGGTGACGGCTGGTCGATCGACGGCGTTCTTGGCGCCTTCGCGATCACCTCGCTGGAGCCGGTGGGTCTGGCCGATACCGAAACCGACCTGACCTATGCCTCTGTCGGCTCGGACTTCTACTTCCAGCTCATGTTCTGCGCGACGACCTGTTCGATCGTGTCGGGCACGCTGGCCGAGCGGATCAAGCTGTGGCCGTTCCTGATCTTCTGCGTCATCCTGACCGCCCTGATCTACCCGATCCAGGCGTCCTGGAAATGGGGCGGCGGTTTCCTTGATGCTGGCGGCTTCCTCGACTTCGCCGGTTCGACCGTCGTGCACTCTGTCGGTGGCTGGGCCGCTCTGGCCGGTGCGCTGATCCTCGGCCCGCGCCTTGGCAAGTACAAGGACGGCAAGGTCAACGTGATGCCGGGCGCCAACCTGCCGCTGGCCACGCTGGGCACGTTCATCCTGTGGCTGGGCTGGTTCGGCTTCAACGGCGGTTCGCAGCTCTACATGGACACCGCAGGCAACGTCGCCGACATCAGCCGGATCTTCGCCAACACCAACACCGCTGCCGCGGGTGGTGCGCTGGCCGCGCTGATCCTGACCCAGATCATGTACAAGAAGCCGGACCTGACCATGGTGCTGAACGGCGCCCTGGCCGGCCTGGTGTCGATCACCGCCGAACCGCTGACCCCGTCGCTGGGCGCGGCCACGCTGATCGGTGCCGTCGGCGGCGTGATCGTGGTCTTCGTGGTGCCGCTGCTGGACAAGCTGAAGATCGACGACGTCGTGGGCGCCATCCCGGTGCACCTCTGCGCCGGCATCTGGGGCACCATCGCGGTTCCGATCACCAACAGCGACGCGTCCTTCGGCACGCAGCTCTACTCGATCGTCGTGGTCGGCATCTTCACCTTCGTGGTCTCCGCCGTGGTCTGGTTCATCCTGAAGGCCATCATGGGGATCCGCGTCAGCGAGGAAGCCGAGATCACCGGTCTCGACATGGCCGAACTGGGCATGGAGAGTTACCCGGAATTCTCCAAGGGCTGATTTCCCTTCCTGTCAGTCCGAGACAAACTGGCCCGGGCGTTCGCGCCCGGGCTTTTTCATGCGCGGATCCGCCTGCTTCTTCTGGTTTGAAATATCCCCGCCGGAGGCATGAAATTCTTCAGGCGCCGCAGCGGTACCGGGCTGTCGGAACGAAAAAGGCGCCCCGAGGGGCGCCTTGAGCTTTCTGGTAACGGGGCGGCGTCAGACGCCGACGTCGGCGATCGCCTTGGCCAGAACCCTGATGCTTTCATCGTTCAGCCCGGCGATGTTCATGCGGCTGTCGCCGACCATGTAGATGCCGTGCTTCTCGCGCATCTCGACCACCTGTTCCGGCGTCGCGCCGATCCGGCTGAACATGCCGCGGTGCTGGGCGATGAAGCCGAAGCGGTCGGAGCCGGTGAGGCGGCGCAGTTCGGCGGCCAGCGCCTCGCGGTTGGCGAGCATGCTTTTGCGCATCTCTTCCAGTTCCGCCATCCAGTCGGCCTTTAGCGCGTCATCGGCGAGGATCATCGAGACCAGCCGCGCACCATGATCCGGCGGGAAGGAAAAGTTCTGCCGGTTCAGGTGGTTAAGCGTTCCCTGTGCGGTGGCGGTCTTGGAGGCGTCGGGCTGAATCGCCATCAGGACACCGGTGCGCTCGCGGTAGATTCCGAAGTTCTTGGAACAGGAAGCGGCGATCATCGCCTCGGGGCAGGTCGAGACGATGTGGCGGGTGCCGGCGGCATCCGCTTCGATCCCGTCGCCGAAACCCTGGTAGGCGATGTCGATCATCGGGATCGCGCCACGCTCGTTCAGGATCTGGGCGACCTCTTTCCACTGCGGCAGAGTCAGGTTCGCGCCGGTGGGGTTGTGGCAGCAGCCGTGCAGCAGCACGACGTCGCCGGCGTTCACGGTTTTCAGGTCAGCGAGCATGCCCTCGAAGTCGACGGCGCGGGTTTCGTTGTCGAAGTAGCGATAGGCGCTGAACGGGATGTCGAGGTGTTTCAGGATCGACAGGTGGTTCGGCCAGGTCGGATCCGACACCCAGATGCGGGCCTCGGGAGAGGCCATGCGCACGAGGTCGAATGCCTGATGCACGGCGCCGGTGCCGCCGGGCGTGGCCGCCGCGGCGACTCGGTCGGCCGGGACCACGCCATCCAGCACAAGGTCGCGCATGCCACCGGTAAAGGCAGGATCACCGGCGAGGCCGGTATAGGTCTTGGTGGTCTCGGTTTCCCAGAGGTGTTCCTCGGCGGTCTTGATCGCGCGCATGACCGGCGTGACGCCCTGCGCGTTCTTGTAGACCCCGACGCCAAGGTCGACCTTCTGCTCGCGCGGGTCTTCCTTGAACATCTCCATCAGCATCAGGATCTTGTCCTTGGGCTGGGGGGTGAGATCTTGCAGCATCCGATTAACCTCCGGTTTCGACCTTCAGGTCGCCATACATGCCCCATTCCGACCAGGAGCCATCGTAGACCGAGTGCCGGTCATGGCCGATGCGTTCCAGCGCAAGGTCGATGATCGCGGCGGTCACGCCGGAGCCGCAGGAGCTGATCACGGGTTTCGACAGATCCACGCCGGCGGCATCGAAGGCGGCCCGCAGGGCGTCGGGATCCTTCATCGTGCCGTCTTCGTTCAGAAGCGTGGCATAATGAACGTTCTTCGAGCCCGGGATGTGACCCAAACGCAGGCCCTCGCGCGGTTCGGGCGCATCGCCGCGAAATCGGGCCGGGCCGCGTGCGTCGAGGATCTCGTGATCCCGGAGCTTCGAGGCGTGGGCGACCTGGGTCACGTCGCGGATCAGGTGGTTCTGCACCGAGACGGTGATGTGCCGGTCGCGCATGATTGGCGGCATATCATCGGTCGGGCGGCCCTCTGCCGTCCATTTTGCGTAGCCGCCGTCGAGCACGGCGATGTCTGTCTTGCCCATGTAGCGGAAGAGCCACCAGACGCGCGGGGCGGAAAACATGCCGGCGCCGTCGTAGACTACCACCTGATGGCCATCGCCCACGCCCATCGCACGCATGCGGGAGACGAATTTTTCTGGCGGCGGAGCCATGTGGGGAAGCGTGGAACGCGCGTCGGAAACATCGTCGATGTCGAAGTAGCGCGCGCCGGGGATGTGGCCGCGTTCGTATTCGGCGCGGCCGTCGCGGCCCATATCCGGCAGATACCAGGAGGCATCGAAGATCCGCAGGTCGGGATCGTTCAGATGCGCGGCCAGCCAGTCGGTGGAAACAAGCGTTTTCGGGTCGTCCTTGGCCATACCGGTCCCCTTGGCGGTGTGGCGTCTTGCTACAGCCGGGCTGGCGGCGGTGCAAGCCTAGCCGGGTAGGAGGAGCGGGCGGGTTTGCCGGAAGACCGGCTGCGCGTGCCAGTGGGCAAGGAAGCGGTGGAGGTTCGGGCAGGCGGCGAGGGCGTTGGCGCCTTCGGCGGCCTGCGCGAAATAGTCGAGGATGGGGGTGAGGTGGAGGTCGGCGAGGGTGGGATCTGCGCCGAGGAGGTTGGGACCGTCGCGGTCGGCGAGCGGTTCGAGAGCCGAGAGGACGCGGGTGGCTGCGGCGAGACCCTGAGCGATGATGGCGGGGTCCGGTTCGCGACCATGGGCGGGGGCGAAGACCGCCTGGGAATAGACCTGCCGGACCAGCGGCCAGTAGGCATAGGCGTCGGTGATGCCGATGATCTGTTCCATGCGGGCCGCAGCTTGAGGATCGTCGGGGATCAGCGGCGGGCCGGGGAAGGCGCGGGCGATGTAATGCAGGATTGCGCGGGTCTCGTAGAGGATGAAACCGTCATGCTGCAGCACGGGGACGCGGCCGAAGGGATGCAGGGCGAGAAGCATCTCGGGCGGGGGATCTGCGAATGGGTCGGCCTCGGTGTAGTCGAATGGCACGCCGCGCCAGGTCAGGGCGAGGCGCGCGATCCAGGTGTAGACGGAGGGGCCATAACCGGTGATCCGGACGGCCATCGCCCTACCCGTGCTCTTTCAGAAGCCGCGCCTTCTGGCGGTTCCAGTCGCGTTTGGCGGAGGTCTCGCGCTTGTCGGCGACCTTCTTGCCCTTGGCGATGCCGATCTTCATCTTCGCCATGCCGCGATGGTTGAAGTAGAGCACCAGCGGCACGAGGGTCATCCCCTTGCGCTGGGTCTCGGACCAGAGGTTGGCGAGTTCCTTGCGGTTCACCAGCAGCTTGCGGCGGCGGCGTTCGTCATGCCCGAAGGTCTTGGCCTGCGCGTAGGGGGCGATGTAGCTGTTCACCAGCCAAAGTTCGCCATCCTCCACCGCCGCGTAGCTTTCGGCGATGTTGGCCTGACCCTCGCGCAGCGACTTCACCTCGGACCCTTCCAGCACGATACCGACCTCGAGATCCTCCTCGATGGCATAGTCGAACCGCGCGCGCCGGTTCTCGGCGACGACCTTGTAGTTCCTGTTTTCGTCATTCTTGGCCATAACGGCGTGGATTTAGGGGCTTGCAGGCTTCGAGTCCAGTGATTGCGCGGGGATTGACGGCGCGCGCGTCTTCGGGATGATCGCTGCATGTTCGTGCAGATACTGATAGGCGGCGCCCTGACGATGTTCACGACGCTGCTGGGGCTTGCGGCGTTTCCGATTGTTGAATCGATCTTCGAGCGCGAAGAGCAGCATGTGCACGACGATCCGCGGACGGTTCGGGTGGTGCTGCTGGTGGCGACCTCGGTCCTGTGGCTGACCAGTCTGATGGTGGCGGCCTGCTGGGCCTGGGCCACGCTATTGAAATTCCTGGGTCTTTTCGAGACTCTGGAAGAGGCGCTTTACTTTTCGATGGTCGCCTTCACGACGCTCGGCTTCGGCGACATCGTGCTGCCGGAGGAGTGGAACGTGCTGTCCGGGATGATGGCGATCAACGGGCTGTTCATGGTCGGCCTGCTGTCGGCGACCTTCGTCGATGTGATGCGGCGGGTGCGGGCGCTGCAGCTGGAGATCCGGGCGTTCCGGGCGAAGCGGCGGGCCAGCAAGGACTGACCCGCCAACGCTTCAGTTGATCAGACCGGCATGGACCATCGCGTCGCGGACCTTGGCCTTGGTCGGCTCGGTCAGCGTGATCAGGGGCGAGCGAACCTCGTCCGAGCAGAGGCCGAGCACTGACATGCCGTACTTGGCACCGCAGAGGCCGGGCTCGGTGAAGATCGCCTTGTGAAGCGGCATCAGCCGGTCCTGGATGGTCAGCGCGGTGGCGTAGTCGCCGGCGGCGCAGGCCTGCTGCAGTTCGGAGCAGAGCTTGGGCGCGACGTTGGCGGTGACCGAGATGCAGCCGGTGCCGCCCTGGGCGTTGAAGCCGTGGGCGGTCGGGTCTTCGCCCGAGAGCTGGATGAAGTCGGCGCCGCAGGTGATCCGCTGCATCGAGACGCGGGCGAGGTCGCCGGTGGCGTCCTTGACGCCGATGATGCGCGGCAGCTTGGCCAGCTCTCCCATCGTTTCGGGCGTCATGTCGACGACCGAGCGCGGCGGGATGTTGTAGATGATGATCGGCAGGTCGCAGCAGTCATGCGCGGCGGTGAAATGCGCGATCAGCCCCGCCTGGGTCGGCTTGTTGTAATAGGGCGTGACGACGAGCGCGGCATCGGCACCGACGGATTCGGCGTGGCGCATCAGGCGGATGGTCTCGGCGGTGTTGTTCGAGCCCGCACCGGCAATCACCGGGATGCGGCCGTCGACAGCCTTGACCACCTCTTCCACCACCGTTTCGTGTTCCCGGTGCGTCAGCGTCGGGCTTTCGCCGGTGGTGCCGACGGGGACGAGGCCATTGCTGCCCTGTTCGATATGCCACTCCACCAGGCGTTTGAGCGTATCGAGATCCAGCTCGCCGTTCTTGAACGGCGTCACCAGGGCAGGAAGTGAACCCTTGATCATGATGCGCTCCTTTTACTGTTCGCGGGTGGCACCGTGACGGTGCGGAAATTTGGCGGACCCTAGCCAAACGGTGCGTTGTTGCCAAGTTTGTGTGTTTTCGTCCGGGCCGCCGCCCGCTACCCTGTGGGTCGGGATGCGTCAAGTGTGGACAGAGGCAGGAATGCGCGGAATCGCGGTGTGTGTGATTGCGCTGGCGCTCTACGCGCCGGCGGTTGTAGCTCAGCCGGACATGCGGCCCTTGCCGCGGCCGGAGACGAGAAGCGTGGCCGAGGCGACAGTAGACGCCGAAGGCGGCGTGGCTGCGGAACTGGAAGAAGCCGCGGTTTCCGACCTTGCCGTGGCCGTGATGAACAGGTTGCCGGCGCCGCGACCGACCGACCTGATGAGCGGGCAGGAGTTGCGGCTGGCGCTGGCGGCGGCGTCCGGAGGCGACTGGGAGCTGGCGGCGCGTACCGCGGCGGCAGGCGGCCGGGTGACGGCGGATATCATCGAGTGGCAGCGGCTGCGGGCCGGTAAGGGCAATTTCGCGGATTACCGGGCGTTCCTGGCGCGAAATGGCGACTGGCCGGGTCTGAAGTATCTTCGGCTGAGGGGCGAAGGTGAGATCCCGGCCGGCGCCGCGGCGGCGGATGTCATCGGTTACTTCGAGCCGGAACCGCCGCAGACCGGGCGTGGCGCGCTGCGGCTGGCTCAAGCCTATTCGGCGTCGGGGCAGGCGGAGAAGGCGAATGCCGAGGCGCTGCGCGCCTGGCTGGAGCTGGAGATGAGCGCTGTCGAGGAGGAGGCGCTGGTCGCAGCCTTCGGCAGTCACCTGAAGGGCCACCATGCCGAGCGGCTGGATATGCTGCTATGGCGCAAGGACCGCAATGGCACGCTGCGCGCGATGGCGCGGGTCGATCCCGGCCACAAGGCGCTGGCCGAGGCCCGCGTCGCGCTGCAGCGCGAGGATGCCGGGGTCGACGCGCTGATCGAGAAGGTGCCCGCCTCGCTGCGGAACGACGGCGGGCTGGCCTATGACCGGGCGATCTGGCGGATCGAAAAGGGCCGGCGCGATTCCGCGGGCGACCTGATGATCGAACAGAGCACCAGCGCCGAGGCGCTGGGCCGGCCGGAGGAATGGGCGTACTGGCGGCGGGTGCTGGCGCGGCAGGAGATGCGCGGCGGCAATGCGAAGCGGGCCTATCAGCTGGCGAGCAGGCATTTCATGCCGGCGACGACGGACGGGTTCGATTATGCCGACCTGGAATGGCTGTCTGGTTATCTGGCGCTGCGCTACCTGAAGGACGCGGAACTGGCGCTGAGCCACTTCAAGAAGTTCACCGAAGCGGTCTCTACCCCGATCAGCCTGGGCCGCGGCTACTACTGGGAAGGCCGGGCGCTGTCGGCGCTGGGCAATGACGAAGCTGCGCAGGAAGCCTATCACAAGGGCGGTGCGCACCAGACCAGCTTTTACGGGCTGCTGTCGGCGGAAAAGGCGGGCCTGCCGATGGACCCGTCGCTGACCGGGCGCGACCCGGCGCCGGACTGGCGCGAGGCGGGGTTCACTAAATCCTCTGTCTTTCAGGCCGCGCGGCTGTTCTTCGGCGCGGGGGAGCAGTGGGAGACGATCCGTTTCCTGTCGCACCTGGCCGAAATCACGCCGCAGGACGAGCTGGTGCAGCTGACCGACTTCGCGCTGTCGCTGGGCGATCCCTATATCGCGGTGCGCGTCGCGAAGCAGGCGGCGAGCGAGGGCGTGGTGGCGCCGCGTGCCTATTACCCGCTGGCCGGGCTGGGCGGGAAGATCAATGTCGAAGAAGCTCTGGCGTTGTCGATCGCGCGGCGCGAGAGCGAGTTCAACATCGGCGCGGTGAGCCCCGTCGGTGCGCGCGGGCTGATGCAGCTTATGCCGGGCACGGCGAAGCAGATGTCGGCGCGGGCCGGGCTGAGCTACACGCCCGCCAAGCTGACCACGGATCCGGTCTACAACACGACGCTGGGCAGCGCCTATCTGGAAGAGCTGATCGAGGAGTTCGGCAAGAACTACGTGCTGGTCGCGGTTGGGTACAATGCCGGGCCGAGCCGGGCGCGATCCTGGATCAACCTGTTCGGCGACCCGCGCTATTCCGGCACCGACCCGGTGGACTGGATCGAGCATATCCCGTTCAACGAGACCCAGACCTACGTGATGCGGGTGACCGAGAGCCTGCCGATCTATCGGGCGCGGTTGACCGGAGAGGTGCAGCCGATCCGGCTGCTGGCGGAGCTGGGCGGTCGCTAGGCTATTGCCTTAGCGCCGCCATCCCCTGCGGATAACTGATCCGGCCGCCACCGACCGGCGCGGCGACGCCCGTGGTGCCGGGGCATGTGGTCGGCAGACCGGAGGCAACTCGGGTGGCGAGATGGGCGAAGGCCTGCGCCTCCAGCATGTCGCCGTCGAGACCTGCCGCCTCGACGGGCTCGACCGGGCAGGGCAGCGTATCGGCCAGGCCGTTCATCATCGCCGCGTTATGGCGTCCGCCGCCGGTAACCAGCAGGCGGGCCGGCGGCGACGGGCAATGCTCCATTCCCCGGATCACAGCGGCGACGGTGCAGGCGGCGAGCGTGGCGGCGGCGTCGATGTCGGACAGCCCGGAAACCTGATCGGAGAGGCTGCGGAAATCGTCGCGGTCCAGCGATTTCGGCGGGATGCGGTGGAAATAGGGATGGTCGAGGAACCGGCTGATGACTTCCTTCACCGGGATGCCGGAAGAGGCGAGCGCGCCGCTGTCGTCACGATCCTTGCCGAGCCGGATGCGCATCAGATCGTTCAGCGGTGCGTTGGCGGGGCCGGTGTCGAAGGCGAGGAGAGCGCTCTGTGTGTCCGGGCCGGGCTGTGACGGGTCGATCCAGGTCAGGTTGCCGACGCCACCGAGATTGAGGAAGGCCAACGGCTCGGTCGCGCCGATGTGGCGGGCGCAGGCAAAGTGGTAGAACGGCGCGAGCGGCGCGCCCTCACCGCCGAGCTGCACATCTGAGCTGCGGAAATCCCAGACCACGGGAATGCTCAGGACCTCGGCCAGCAGCGCACCGTTGCCGGCCTGATGCGTTCCGTGCCCGCCGGGGTCATGGGCGAGCGTCTGGCCGTGGAAGCCGGCGAGCTGCGCGTCCGGGAACTGCGCCATGAGTTCGGCATGGGCGTTCTCTACCACCTCGGCTGCTTCCTCGACCGCGTCATCCCCGGGCCAACGGCCGAGGGCGGCGCGGATCACCGCGCGCTCGGCCTCGGAATAGGGCCGGTAGGCGGTTTCGCCGAAGTCGTGGATCCGGTGCCCGTCGGTCAGCACCATCGCGGCGTCGACCCCGTCCAGCGAGGTGCCAGACATGGTTCCCAGGGCCCAGACCGGTCCGGTTATCTTCATCCTTTTCCTTCGTCCCTCGCGCGCGTACATAGGCGCGGCACCAGTGGCACGATGGACCGAAACAAAATGACCTACCACCCGAAATCGGATTTCTTGCACGAGATCGGCTCGCGCGGGTTCCTGGCCGATTGCACCAATCTCCAGGAGTTGGACGAACGTCTGCTGAAGGGGACGGTCACCGGTTATATCGGGTTCGACCTGACCGCATCGTCGCTGCATATCGGCAACCTGGTTCAGATCCGGCTGCTGCGCTGGATGCAGCGGACAGGGCACCGGCCGATCACGCTGATGGGCGGCGGTACGACAAAGGTTGGCGATCCGTCCGGCAAAGACGAGATGCGGAAGATGCTGTCGGTCGAGCAGATCGACGCGAACGCCGCCAGCATCCGCAAGGTTTTCTCGCGCTACATCACCTATGGCGACGGGCCGACGGATTCGCCGCTGGTCAACAACGCGGAATGGCTGGACGAGCTGCGTTATGTGCCGTTCCTGCGCGATATCGGGCGGCATTTCACCGTGAACCGCCTGCTGTCGTTTGAATCGGTCAAGTCGCGGCTGGACCGCGAGCAGGCGCTGAGCTTCATCGAGTTCAACTACATGCTGCTGCAGTCCTACGACTATCTGGAGCTGTACCGGCGCTATGGCTGCCTGCTGCAGATGGGCGGGTCGGATCAGTGGGGCAACATCGTATCCGGCACCGACCTGATCCGCCGGGTCGAGGCGGCGGAGGCCTTCGGCCTGACCACGCCGCTGGTCACCCGGTCGGACGGCAAGAAAATGGGCAAGTCGGTGGACGGCGCGGTCTGGCTGAACGAAAACATGATGTCGTCCTATGAATTCTGGCAGTGGTGGCGGAACGTGGACGATGCCGATGTCGGCAAGTTCCTGAAGATGTTTACCGACCTGCCGGTCGACGAATGCGAGCGGCTGGGGGCTCTGGGCGGGGCCGAGATCAACGAGGCCAAAGTGCGGCTGGCCAACGAGGTGACGGCGCTGAACCATGGTCCGGACGCGGCCGCGGCGGCGGAGGCCACCGCGCGCGAGGTGTTCGAGAAAGGCGGCGTGGGCGATGACCTGCCGACGCTGGCGCTGTCGGCAGAGGAGGTGGGCGACGGGATCTCTGTCGTGCAGCTGATCGTGCGCTCCGGGCTGGCGAAGTCCGGCAAGGAGGCGAAGCGGCTGATCGCCGACAACGGCGCGCGTCTGGACGATGCGCCGCTTACCGATGCCGGGATGGTGCTGGATGCGGCAGCGCTTTCCTCTCCGGTGAAGCTGTCGGCGGGGCGGAAGCGTCATGCGCTGGTGACACTGGCGGATTAGGCATTGCGGACCGGGTGCGGAGAGGCGTAGCGATTCCGCATCCGCCCTCCTTACACTGCAGGTGCCGTCATGAAGCTGTACAACGCCGATCTTTCGCCGAACGCGCTGCGCGTGCGCGCCGTCATCAACGAGCTGGACCTGCCGGTCGAAGTCGTGCAGGTCGATCTGCGCAGCCGCGCCAACAAGGCGCCAGAGTTCATGGAAAAGCATCCCATGGGCAAGGTGCCGGTGCTGGAGGATGGCGATTTCCGGCTGTGGGAAAGCCGCGCGATCCTGTCCTACCTTTCGGCGCTAAAGCCCGAGGCGGGGCTTTATCCCGACGATCCCAAGAAGCGCGCGCTGGTGGACCAGTGGACCTACTGGCAGACGGTGCACCTGTCGCCGGTGGCGCAGAAGATCGTGTTCGAGATGGTGATGAAGCCGATGTTCGGCATGGGCGATCCCGATCCGTCGGCGGTCGAGAGCGACCGGGAGGAGCTGAACAGCCTGCTGGCGCTGCTCGACTCGGCGCTGGAGGGGAAGGACTGGATCGTCGGCGATCTGAGCCTTGCCGATTTCACGCTGGCCTCGACCTTCGTCTATGCGGCGCCCGCCGGGATCTCGCTGGACGGTTTCCCGAATGTCGCGGCGTGGTGGGCGCGGATGGGCGATCGGCCTTCGTGGCAGGCGGCGGTGGCGCCGCTGGCGGCGATTGTGGGCGGCTAGAGGCCACCCGTCAGGCGCGGCGGGAACGGACCCTTTCCCGCCACAGCGCGAACAGGCCGGCGGCGACGATCAGCGCGGCGCCGGCGGCCACGTTCCAGCGGATCGCCTCGCCAAAGATCACGACCCCGAAGGCGGACGCGAATACAAGCTGCAGGTAGGCGAAGGGCTGGACCGTGCTGGCCTCTGCAACCTCGTAGACCTTGATCAGCGTGTAGTGACCCGCCGCGCCGGTGACGCAGAGCACGGCCATCCAGATCCAGTCCGGCCCGGTCATCGGTTCCCAGAACCAGACGCCGACGGCGGTCATCACCACCGCGCCGTAGGTGCCGGTCCAGAAGAACGAGGTCGCGGCGCTGTCCTTGCGGGCGACGAAGCGGGTCAGCAGGCCGTAGAGCGCGAACATAAGCGCCGAGGTCAGCGCCACAAGCGCTGCAGGGTCGAAGACGTGCAGCCCCGGCTGCAGGATGATGAGCATGCCAACGAAGCCCGCGCCGATGGCCGCCCAGCGGCGCCAGCCGACCTTTTCGCCGAGGATCGGGCCGGAGAGCGCTGCGATCAGCAGCGGGTAGACGGCGAAGACGGCGTGGCTTTCGACGAGGCCCAAAAGCGTGAAGGCGAGGACCATGACGCAGACCTCTCCCGCCAGCAGCACGCCGCGGAACGCTTGGATCACCGGTTGCGTTGTTGCCGCGGCGGCGCGCAGGCCGCCCGCCTGCCGGCTGGCGATCAGCATCACGAAGGCGGCGAAGAACCAGTAGCGGATCATCACCACCATCAGCACGTTGTAAGTGCCGGCGAGGTGGCGCGAGATGCCGTCCTGCAGGGCGAATATGAAGGTGGTCAGCACCATCAGCGCGATGCCGAGGCGGGGATTGTCGGGTCTCACGTCAGGACCGCCGTGGTCATGTGGCGCTTGCGGCCGAAGCCGGGGCTGCGGGTGACGGCGAAACCGGCCGCTTCGAGATTGCGGCGGACGAAGCCGGCGGCGGTATAGGTGGCCGCGGTGCCGCCGGGGGCGGTGTGGCGGGCGACCTCTGTCAGCAGATCGGCCTCCCAGAGTTCGGGGTTCTTGGCGGGAGAGAAGCCGTCGAGGAACCAGGCGTTCGCCTTGTCATTCCATTTGGACAGGGTCTTTCGGGCATCGCCCTCGATGATTTCGGCGTCGAGTTGTTCCGTCGTGATGCGGCGGTCGCCCCTGGTCCACGCGTCGATCAGCGGGGTGGCGATGGGCGCGAGCTCGGGGAACTGTTCCAGCGCGCGGGTCAGGTCGGCGGCGGGGAGGGGGAAAGCCTCGAAACTGGTATAGCGGAGCCGTCCTTCGGTGCCGGATTGCCGCCATGCCTGCAGAGCGGTCAACATGTTGAGCCCGGTGCCGAAGCCCAGTTCGGCGATGCGGAAGCCCGGTGTGAACCGCCCCGGCAGACCGTTCCCGGCGAGGAAGACATGGCGTGTTTCGGCCAGCCCGTTGTCCAGTGAATAGTACGGGTCGTCGAACCGGGTGGAGACCGGCACTGCGCCTTTCCATTCTGTCACTTGGGTTTCGGGCATCGGATGGCCTAGAAGGTTGCGGCGGCGACAATGCGGAAGGGTCCGGACAATGGCAATGGCCGACGTGACGGTGATGGGGGCGGGGATCTTCGGCCTGTCGGTGGCATTTGCCTGCGCACGGCGGGGCGCAACGGTGCGGGTGCTGGACAGGCGCGGCGTGGCGGCGGGTTCGTCGGGCGGGGTGGTCGGCGCGCTGGCGCCGCATGTGCCGGAGAACTGGAATTCGAAGAAGGCGTTCCAGCTGGAGAGCCTGCTGATGGCGGAGGCTTTCTGGAAAGAGGCGGATGCGCTGTCGGGTGTGCAATCGGGTTACGCGCGGCTGGGGCGGCTGCAGCCCATTCCGGATGAGGCCGCCGTCGGGCTGGCGCTGGCTCGGGAAGAGACGGCGCGGGAGCTGTGGGGCGACGCGGCAGACTGGACGGTCGTGGATGCGGTGGACGCCGGCGACTGGCGGCCGGAGAGCGCGACGGGGCTGTATATCTGGGACACGCTGACGGCTCGGGCGCATCCGCGGCGCTGCTGCGAGAGCCTTGCGGGGGCGGTGCAGGCTTTGGGCGGCGCGGTGGAGGTTGGCGATGCGCCGGGGGACGGGCCGGTTGTCTGGGCGACGGGGTATGAGGGGTTGATCGCGTTGTCGGAGGAGCTGGGACGCGATGTCGGCAACGGGGTGAAGGGGCAGGCGGTGTCGCTGCGCTTCGACGCCCATGACAAGGCGCAGCTGTTCGTGGACGGGCTGCATATCGTGCCGCATGCGGACGGGACCGTGGCGGTTGGGTCAACCAGCGAGCGGGAGTTCGATGCACCGGATGCCGTGGATGCGGCGGCGGATGCGCTGGTGGAGCGGGCGGTGGCGGCCTGCCCGGTGCTCTATGGCGCCAAGGTGATGCAGCGCTGTGCCGGGGTGCGGCCACGGGCCAGGAGCCGGGCGCCGATGCTGGGGGGCTGGCCGGGGCGGGACGGGCATTTCATTGCGAATGGCGGGTTCAAGATCGGTTTCGGCATGGCGCCCAAGGTGGGCGCGGTGATCGCCGATCTGGTGCTGGAGGGGCACGACGCGGTGCCGGAAGGGTTCCGGGTGGAGGATAATCTCTGAGGTCCCGGCGGCGTTCTGGTGGCGGGTGCGGGAGCCTCTGGCGGGGATATTTTTGACCAGAAGAAGCAGGGGGTGCGCGCCTGTCAGGCCGGGGTGGCGGTGGCTTCCATGCATTGGCGGCCATCGGCGGCGCGAACCCAGAGACGGTTTTCGCGACCGAGGCAGAGGGTGGCGGATTCGAAATGCATCAGGGGGGCGGTGCCGCGGAAGGTGAACCCGGCGAGCGGTCCGAGGTGTTTTTCGGCGAAATGGATCAGGAGCTGCGCGAGGAGCGGGCCGTGGGTGACGAGGCCGGCGTAGCCTTCGGTCCCGGTGGCGTAGTCGAGGTCGTAATGGATGCGGTGCCCGTTGAAGGTCAAGGCCGAGTAGCGGAAGAGCAGGGTGGTGGTGAAGGTGATCGTCTGGCTGTGAAGCTCGTCGGTGGGGGCCTGCGGCGGTGCGACGGGGGTGCGGTCTTCCGGCGGCTCGCGATAGACGAGATCCTGGTGCTCGGTGACGCAGAGGCGGCCGTCCTGGGTGATCTCGTGGCGCAGCGTGACGAAGCCGAGACGGCCGGTGCGGCCGGATTTCTCGGTGACGTTCTCGATAGTCGTGGTCTTTTCGGCGGGGGCGCCGAGGCGGGGTGCCGCGTGGAAGGCGAGGCGGCCGCCGGCCCACATCCGCTGCGGCAGGCCGAGATCTGGGATCAGGCCGGTGCCGGTAGCGGGGTGGCCGTCGGGGCCAAGGTCGGCTGGACGGCGGGCCTCCCAGAAATAGATCTGGTGCCAGAACGGCGGCAGAGGGTCGCCGGCGCCGGGCGGCGGGCCGGGGCGGTCGAGCGTTGCGTGCAGCGCCGCGGCCCGGGCCGGATCCAGCGCGCATGTCAGGGTTTGGGAGCGGCCGACGCTTTCGTGCATGATGCCGCGACCGTAGCGGCGGGAAAGGGATTGGGCAAATGGCTGTGATCGCGCTGGATCATCTGGTTCTGACGGTGGAGAGCATCGACGGGGCGGTCGAGTTTTATACCGAAGTTCTGGGCATGGTGCGGGAGGATTTCCACGGCGGAGATGGCACGCCGCGCGTGGCGCTGAGCTTTGGATCGCAGAAGATAAACCTGCATCAGGCGGGGGCGGAATTCGAGCCGAAGGCGGCGCGGCCGGTGCCGGGCTCGGCGGACCTGTGTTTCCTGACCGAAGTGCCGTTGGCGGAGTGGCAGGAGCATTTCGGGCGGCACTCGGTGGAGGTCTTGGACGGGCCGGTGGCGCGCACCGGAGCGACGGGGCCGCTGACCTCTCTTTACGTTCGGGATCCGGATGGGAATTTGATCGAGGTGTCAGTGGCCGGGTGATCGGGGGACGGGCCGGAAACCGTTCGTTAAGGGGCACCGGGCGTACACGGGATGTACACAGGCCGTACACGGGGGGTGTGTACGCGGGTCCGGGGCGTTGCGTGGTCGGGTTTGGGCCGTGCGGAGGGGATGGTGCGTGTGATTGGGGAGGGGGCGGTGCGCATGAATGCGCACCCTACGGGTTGGTGTGAGTGAAGAAAGCTGCGAGCACCTAACCTACGAATGCTGATCTCGACCGAAGATGATGAATGCTGCGTAGACCGCTTTGCACCAGAGCAGTCGGGAGACGCGGCCACACGTATAGCCCTGCTTTGCGACTCTTAGATCGTGTGTTATAGTTTTTTATTATATTAGATAATATAGGATTTCAGATATGGAATTCAAAGACATTGTCGAAACTTGCAGCAAGATCATTCAGTCCATTGCAATTATCGTTGGCGGGGTGTGGATTCTTTTAGTTTTTGGTATCGAGGATAGGGATAAGGAGCGACACGTAAATTTAAGCAATCATATCATTGATCGCGGCAGTATATTAAAGGGAGGCGATAGCTTTGACTACATTACGATTAGAGTTGATGCGGTAAACGAAAGCGAAGATGAAATTTCATTACTTTTGACCGCAAGTGAAGTTAAATCAATTTCTCTTAACGAACAAGGTCGATTAAAGCCGGAAGAAATAGATTTTGATTTGGTTGGCGGATCTGTGATAAGCCTTCATACAAGATTATTTCAAGGTGTAGGCGAAACCGTGTATAGAAACTTTCATTTTCCGAACTGCATACTTCAACCCGGGGAAAAAATATCAGACATATTTACGCTTTTCTTAAGGAACAAAGACGGTATTGATGCGATACACATTAATACAGTTTCACGCGCTATGCCAAGGTGTCAAAAACTCCTTCTATTCTTTAAAGATTGTGTGGAAGTTAAGGTGCGGGCCCGTAGCAAGGCTGCCGGTGGCTGCGGTGAAGGCACGAACTTTGATCCAGACGAAGTTTGTTTCGAGTACAGCCAAGAGAATGAGGTCGGTGAATTCCAGGCAGTTGAGCCCGCTGTACTTGCGGAGGAGCGTGGTCTCGTCTCGTACTTCTCTAACATCATTGTTCCACGTAGCCCGACGTACAACTCGACCGTGGAAAGCACTGGCAAGCAATAGGACCAAGCACAAACATTGTATCATCTTGTACTCTGACGCCCCAACTCCACCTCCGCCCTCAGCGTCTCCATCATAGCGGTCAGCGCCTTCACGTAGCGCTCGTCCTTCAGCCGGCCGTCCTCGTCGAAGGCGTTGGAGCTGTCGGCGACGGCGACGACGGGGCCGAGGATGAATTTGGGGCGGAACGGAGTAAGGGCGTGGCGGACGGTGTACTGGCCGACCTCGCCGCCGGCGCGGCCGTCATTGGCGGACATCACGGCGACGGGTTTGCCGGCCCACGGGCCTCCCTTCACGCGGCTGACCCAGTCGAGGGCGTTCTTCAGCACGCCGGTAATGGCGCGGTTGTATTCCGGGCTGGAGATGATCACCGCATCGGCGTCGCGGATCTGGGCGTGGAGCGTAGTGACGGCGTCGGGGATGCCCTCTGACGTTTCCAGGTCGCCGTCATAGAGCGGCAGGCGCAGGTCGGCGATGGTCACCTCGGCGGGGCCGTAGAGGCGGATCGCCTCGGCCAGAAGCTGGCGGTTGGTGGAGCCCGCCCGCAGCGCGCCGGGGATGCCGAGAATTGTGTGGTCCGCCATGTCCGTCCCTTTCCGTTTCCTGCCCGTTCCGGGGTCGCGGCTCAGGGTAGCGACGCGCGGGCGAAGGGCAAGGCTTGCCGTTCCCCGGGGCGGATGGAATGGTGGCGCGCGATGACCGGGAGCAGGAGGCAGCGATGCGGCACGGCGGCAAGATACTGACGGATGCGCTGGCGGCGCATGGGGTGGAGCGGGTGTTCTCGGTGCCCGGCGAGAGTTTCCTGGCGGCGCTGGACGGGTTCTACGAGAGCGGGATCACGAATGTCGTGTGCCGGCAGGAAGGCGGTGCCGCGATGATGGCCGAGGCGACGGGGAAGCTGACCGGGCGGCCGGGGATCGCCTTCGTGACGCGGGGGCCGGGGGCGACGAATGCTTCGGCCGGCGTGCATGTGGCGCGGCAGGATTCGACGCCGATGATCCTGTTCGTCGGGCAGATCGCGCGGGGCCACCGGGACCGCGAGGCATTCCAGGAGGTGGATTACCGGGCGATGTTCGGGCCGCTGGCCAAGTGGGTGGCGGAGATCGAGCAGACGGACCGGATCCCGGAATACGTGAACCGGGCGTTCCACGTGGCGATGTCCGGGCGGCCGGGGCCGGTGGTACTGGCCCTGCCGGAGGACATGCTGTCGGACGTGTCGGATGCGCCGGACCTGGCGCCGACAGCGGCGGCCGTGGCGGGTGTGAGCGACGGGCAGGTGTCTGCCTTGCTGGGGTTCCTGGGGTCGGCGGAGAAGCCCTTGGTGGTGGCTGGCGGGCCGGGCTGGTCCGCCGAAGCGGCGCGGGACCTTGCCACCTTCGGCGAGGCGCAGGGGCTGCCGGTGGCGGTGTCGTTCCGGCGGCAGGATTACATCGACAACGGGTCGTCCTGCTATGCCGGCGACCTGGGGGTCGGGGGCAATCCGAAGCTGTTTGCGCGGCTGCGCGAGGCGGATGCGCTGCTGGTGCTGGGGTCGCGGATCGGGGATTGCGTGACTCAAGGCTATGAGTCTCTGGACCCCGCGATGCCGGGCAAGCGGATTGCGCATGTGCATCCCGAGCCGGAGACGCCGGGGTCCGTGTATCGCTGTGATCTGGCGGTGGCGGCGCGGGCTCCGGACGTGCTGGCGCGGCTGGCGCAGGCTCCGAAAGCCGGGGACTGGGGGGCGTGGCAGGCGGCGGCGCGGGCGGATTACGAAGGCTGGCTGGACCCGGCAGAGACGCCGGGAGCTGTGAAGCTGGAGCAGGTGGTCGGCTGGCTGGCGGAGACCTTGCCGGAGGATTCCGTTTTGACCAACGGGGCGGGGAACTACGCCGTGTTCCTGCAGCGATATTACCGGTTCCGGCGGTATGGGACGCAGGTGGCGCCGACGTCGGGCTCCATGGGATACGGGTTTCCGGCGGCGATCGCGGCGTCTCTGCAGCACCCGGAACGGGTGGTCGTCTGCATGGCGGGGGATGGCTGTTTCCAGATGACCCTGAACGAGATGTCGACCGCCGTGCAGTTCGGGGCGACGCCGATCGTGGTGGTGGCGAATAACGGGCGCTACGGGACGATCCGAATGCACCAGGAACGGAATTACCCGGGGCGGGTGTCGGGGACGGAGTGTTTGAGCCCCGACTATGCGGCCCTGGCGCGGGCCTATGGCGGGTTCGGCGCCGTGGTGGAGGACGGGGCGGATTTCCCGGCGGCCTTCGAGGCGGCGCGGGCGTCGGGGACAGTCGCGGTGATTGAGCTGCGGCTGGACCCGGAGATGCTGACGGCGACGCAGACACTGAGCGAGGTGCGGGCGGCGGCTGTTAAGTAGCGCCGCCGGCGCGGGGCGGTTTGTCTCTGCGCCGTTGCTTTGGCTTTGGCAGAGGCGGGTTGTGGTGGCGCGTCGCAATTACCCATCCGGATGCTTGTGACGGAGTTTCCCTTTCTGCTGGGAAGGCCGCCGGGGGCTGCCATGATCGAGGGTGTGCGAGTCGGTTCCGGCGTCAAGGTCAAGCCGCCTTCGGCGGTGCTGCGCAACCGTGACCCCGAAACCGACTCTCGGGATCAGGGATTGAGGTAGGGGCTCAGTTCGAAGGCGAAGACCATGACGGTAATGGCGGCGAGCCAGCTGGCGGCGATGCGCCAGCCGATGCGGAGCCAGGGGTAGGGCCAGCGCTCGAGTGTCGAGTCTGGCAGGGCGGCGGCCACGGAGAGGGCGAGATTGGCACCCAGGATCACGCCGGCGCGGGCGGCGATGGGCGGTTCGAGCAGCGCGTGCCCCTCGAAGGCGGCGCAGGTGGCGACGAGACCGGTGAGTGCGGCGAGGGTGATGACCACGGTGCGGGGCGGCTGCGGGTAGAGCGCGGCCAGCACCGCCGTCACGATTCCGAGGGAGAGGGTGGCGAGATAGATCTCTGGCGGGACCAGCGGAGCGAGGAAGATCCCGACGACCTGGGCGGCGATGAACCAGTGCCAGACACTCAGCAGTCCGCCGGAGCGCCAGACGCCGGCGAGAAGGCCCATCGGCAGGAGGCAGAGCAGGATGGCGGGATAGGTGAGGGTGACAGTCAGCCCCTCGAGGAACTGCGTGTAGAGGCCGCTGCCGGCCTGAAACGCATGCGCCGCGCCCGTGTCTGGGCGCAGCGCGATGGCGAGGGTCAGCGCGGTGGTGGCGCGCCTCATGCAATCCCGACGAGGAAGGCGCCGCCGATGGCCGCAATCGCAACCCCGGTGGCGCGGATCGCGTTCCTGCCCCAGGGCAGCAGCGTCAGGAAGCCGAGCGCGATGCCGCAGAGGTGCAGCAGGCCAGTGGCGATGACGAAGCCCACCGCGTAGGCATAGGGGTTGGCTGCCTCGGGCAACTCGGTGCCGTGGGCATGGCCGTGGAAGATCGCGAAGATGCCCACGATCACCGCGGCGACCCAGAGCGGGGCTCGCACCGCGAGCGCGATCATCAGACCGAGCACGATGCCGGAGAGCGCGATGCCGGTTTCCACTGCGGGGAGCGGCACGCCCGCGACGCCCAGTGCGCCGCCGATGGCCATGACCAGCGGGAACACTACCGGCAGAATCCAGATCGCGGGCTGGCCGAGGAACGCGCCCCAGAGCCCCACCGCCACCATCGCGATCACGTGGTCCCAGCCGAAGATCGGGTGAAAGAAGCCGCTGGCGAAACCGCCCGCGGCGCCTTCGCCGGTATGGGCGGCGGCGGCGGTCGCGGTCAACATGACGGCAAGGGTAAACAGGATGCGGGAGGGTGTCATTTTTCGGCTCCGGAAACGATTGGGATATGTCGGGCGGCCGTTCCGGCGGGTGAGGCGCGCCTCGGACGTTGTTAAGCAGAGGCGCCTTTGGCGCCAAGCTTTTTCTCTCCGCTCGTTGGCGGAGTACGGCTGTGGTCGGTTGATGCGTCTATCCGACGCTGCGTTTGCGGTCGGGGTGTTCCCCTTCTGCCTAGAACTCCACGCCCTGCTGCGCTTTTACCCCTGACCGGAAAGGGTGTTTCACAAGTTCCATCTCGGTCACGAGGTCGGCGATCTCGATCAACTCTTCCTTGGCGTTGCGGCCGGTAAGGACGACATGGGTCATCTCGGGTTTCTCTGTCTCGAGGAAGGCCACCACCTCGGCGATGTCGATGTAGTCGTAGCGCAGCGCGATGTTGATCTCGTCGAGCAGGACCATGCGGTTCGCCGGGTCGCGGATCAGGTCCTTCGCCTTGGCCCAGGCGGCCTGCGCCATTTCGATGTCGCGGGTCTTGTCCTGGGTTTCCCAGGTGAAGCCCTCGCCCATCGTGTGGAAGGCGCAGATGTTGGAAAAGCGGGTTTCGATCAGGTCGCGTTCGCCTGTGGACATGCCGCCCTTGATGAACTGGACAACGGCGCATTGCATGTCGTGCGCAATGCAGCGGAAGATCATGCCGAACCCCGCGGTCGACTTGCCCTTGCCCTTGCCGGAATGGACGATGATCAGGCCCTTTTCGCCGGTCTTGGTGGCCATGATCTTGTCGCGCGCGGCCTTCTTCTTGGCCATCTTGGCGGCGTGGCGCTCTGTGTCCTCGGTCATTGTTCCTCCACTGGGCGCAGCATCGTGAGGCTTGTCGGCCGGTCGTAGCCTTCATGCGCCGTCGTGCCGGTGATTGCAAATCCGAGGGCGGTGAAGGCGGCGTGGTTCTCGGTCAACTCGACGCGGGTCTGGAGTTTGAGCGCGGTGAGGCCAAGGGCGCGGGCGCGGGTCTCTGCTGTGCCGATCAGGCGGCGGGCAAGGCCCTGGCCGCGATGGTTTGAGGAAACTGCGAGCTTGCCGAGGTAGAGCGCGGGCGGCTGTGGCGTGAGGAAGATGCAGGCGGCGGGGGTGCCGCCGTGCTCGATCACCCAGATCTCGCCGGTTTCGGCCTGCGCGGCTATGGCTTCGGGTGTCAGGCGGTGCATCGAGGAGGGCGGGTCGATCCGGCCCTCCATATAGGCGAATTCCGCCTGGATCAGCGCGAGGAGCGAGGGCCAGTCATAGGGGTCGGTGACGCGGAACGGGATATCGTCTGGCATCGCGACAGATGACAGCCGGTTGCGGGCGCGCGCAAGGGATATCGACTGTGTGGGTATTTCCGGACCAGTGCGCGACGAGGCGTGCTAGGCTGGCGTCGATTGATCGACGCGCATTGACCGGGAGGGATTGGGGTATGCCATTCTACAACGACCTGCGGCCGGAGGCGGATTTCAAGGAGCGCGATTTCGAGCGCGTATTCCCGAACATGACCGTGGAGGCGCGAAAGCGCTGCATCGACGGCCTGCTGCGGCTGAAGCCCGGGCTGCAGGCGGCGGTTCCGTCGCGGCGCACCGAGGCGAACCTGCTTGTCGCGAGCTGGAACATCAAGAATTTCGGCACCAGCCAGCAGCGGCTGGACGAGGCCTATTTCTATATCGCCGAGATCCTTGCGACGTTCGATCTGATCGCCATTCAGGAGGTGAAGTCGAAGCTGCTGCAGCTCGATCAGGTGATGCGGCTGCTGGGGCCGGACTGGAGCTATCTGGTCAATGACGTGACCGAAGGCGTGGCCGGGAACGACGAACGCTCTGCCTATGTCTACAACAGGAACCGCGTGCAGCTTTCGGGGCTGGCAGGCGAGATCGCGCTTTGGAAGGAATTGCGCGAGGCGGTGCCGGGTGAGGCGGACGTGGAGCTGGAACAGCTGGCGCGGGCGCCGTTCATGACCGGGTTCGTCACCGCGTGGAAGCGGTTCGCGATGATCAACCTGCATCTGGAGCCGAGCGATACGCGGGACGCGGTGCGGCTGCGGTCGGAGGAGGTGCGGCTGTTGTTGGCGGCTTTGGAGAAGAAGCGGCGGGGGCTCTGGTCGGACAACCTGGTGCTGGTGGGAGACATGAATTTCTACCGCTCCAAGGATCAGGCGAACGTGACGGCGCTGGAGACGGCTGGCTATGTGGAGAATGGCGGGCTGGTTGGGAAGCCGACGAATGCGCGGCCGGCGGATGCGGTAGACGGGCCGGTCGAAACCTATGATCGCATGTTTTTTCGCGCCAACGATTACTTTCGGTTCGCTCTCAGCGGTGGCGCCGAGAGTGGCGGTGTCTTCGACCCGTTCGGATTTGTCTATCGCGCGGAGGATGTCGCCACCTACCGCGCCGAGATGCTGGAGGATTACGGCGGCGACAAGGATCTGGCGGGGGACGAGGGGGAGCTGCGGACTTACTATCTCGATACCTGGCGGGAGAACCAGCTGTCGGATCACTATCCAATCTGGGTCGAGCTGGAGATCGACGACTCGCTGGACTTTCTGCGCGAGAAGCGCGGGCAGTTGTGATCCCCCGGCCCGTTGCCGGACCGGGGGATCGAGTTCACTCGGCGGGAACCGCCGTGCCGGCGACGGGTTTGCCGAAATGCCGCCGGTTCAGATGGAAGACCAGCCAGATCATCGCGATCTGGAAGGCGATCGCCAGAGCGGTCAGCGCCCAGTAGCCGGTAGAGAATTTCTCGACCAGACCGTTGGCGACGAGACCCTTGTTGATCCAGAAGTGCAGCATCACGCTCATCGCGACGCCGGGGCAGACCAGCGCATAGGCGCCGGGGGAATTTTCCGAGCCGAAGACGAAGCTCTGGAAATAGCCCTGCCGGCGCAGAACCAGCATGCCAAGCAGCAGGAACAGAACCTGCACGGCGACGATCCGGGTCAGGAACATCAGCGTGTCGGCGGCCTGGGCGTGGGCATCGAAAGAGACGTGCAGCCCGTGGCCCTGACGCATGGCGAGGATGCCGAGGATCGTCAAAAGCGGCACGATGATCATCAGCGTGGGGCCGGATTCCTTCGCGGTGCCATAGTGCAGCATCGAGTTGAACGCGGTGATCGCCGCGACCGCGGCATAGATCACGCCGGCCATGCCGAAGAAGGTGGAGCCGATCAGGCTGATACCCTGGGTCAGCGGCACAGTGCTCATGGCGGCCGGGGCGGCAAAGCCGACGGCTGTCATGGTCAGCGCGAAGGCCGGCAGGAGTTGTGCGAAGCTGTTATGGGCGGTGACGTCGAAGACGCCGCCCTTGGTCAGCACCCGGCCAAGGAAGTCGCCGATCATGATCAGGGCAAGGATGCCCACCGCCGTGAAGGCGACCATGGCGAAGGGAAACAGAAATTCGACGATGGACCAGAGCCCCGGAACGAAGACCAGCCCGGCGACGAAACCGGCGTTGATCGCCATCGCCAGTGCCAGCGGCATCGCGAGAAGCTGAGTTTCGGCGTTGGAGGCTTTCAGCTTTTGATAAGCCTCTGTTTTCTTGAAGGCGCTGTACTGGCGCAGGTTCCAGATCAGCGACTTGAAGTGCAGCACGACAAAGACGGCGATGCCGGCCATGGCGACGGCGATGGCTGTCTGGATGGCAGGGCCGCCGGTGGTGAATGTGGCGGCGATATCCTCGAAGTTCGGAACGGCGCGGCCGGGATGCGGCACCCAGAACATCAGGTACATGAAGAAGGTGACGGCAAGGCCCCCGGCACCCAGCGCGCCGAGGAAGTAGAGTGGCGAATAGCGATCCGCCGGACGAGTTGCGGTACGGGGCATCTGACCCTCCATATTCAAATTCCCGAATATGAATATATGAGCTGCGGCGGCGATTACATTGATCTGCGTCAATCTGTCAGGCAGGCCGGGTTTGCACCGGTTGTTAACCGGTTTGCGCCTATGCAGGAGCCATGCATTGCAGGGTTTTCAGAGTTTTGGCGCTTGCTGCCGGGACGATTTTCTCTGCCGGGCTGGCGGCCTGCGACAGCCCCAGCGCCGGTTTTGCGAACCAGCCCGCACGGTACGTGACCGTGGGTGACGCGGTGTTCTCGGTCCGCTACACGCCCTTCGCCGCGGAAGCGATTCGGCTGAATGCGGATGCGGCGCCGGATCGCGCCGGGATCCTACGTCTGGCAGCCGAGGCGATCGCGGCGGTCAGTGGCTGCCGGTTGCGCAGCAGCACGCTTGAAGGCGATTCCACGGTCGTCCGCGCGGAGATCGACTGCCCCGGCGCGGGGAGACGGCCGGTGCCGCGACCGCAGCGTCTTGAACTGGAATGTGGTTTCGTCGGACAGTTGCCGTGGGACGGTGAGACGCGGGAATTCGAATGCGTAGCGCTGCCGTAACCGAAAAGGCGAACAGGTGTTTGTTCGTCGCGGTAGTATCGTGTTGCCTTGCACCTAAGGCGCGCAGTGTCGCGGCGCGCCCTGACCACCGGTCTTAGTCCTTGCCGTCGAGCCGCTTGAGAAGGAAGAAGCGGGAATGACCAGCAGGGGCATCGGGAAGTTCGCCGAAGACCTTGTAGCCGAGACGCTGGTAGAAATCCGGCGCCTGGAAGGAGAAGGTGTCGAGCCAGATACCGGTAGCGCCCATGCTGCGCGAAGTGTCTTCCAACGCCGCCATCAGGGCGCTGCCGACGCCCTGGCCCCGCGCGTCGGGGCTGACGGCCAGCAGGGCGAGGAAGACCCAGTTGTGCACGATCTTGGCGGTCAGCGCGCCGAGGAAGGTGTCGCCGTCGCGCGCCTCCAGACTGAATTCGCTTTCGTTGAACGGCAGGCCGAGCCCGTCGGCATGCTCGTCGAGCAGGTCGAGGATCCGGTCCCGGGTGTTGCCGATGCCGGGGGTCGTGTCGAGGATCGTAAGGGTCATGCGGTCAGCCTTTCGAGAAGGCTTCTGGCCGAGTTCGAGCGCGGGGTCCAGAGGCCCCGGTCGATGGCCTCTGTCAGGCGCTGGGCTATCTCGCGCAAGGCCGGGGCGTTGTGGGTTTCGATGAAGTCGCGCGTCTCCTGGTTCTCGAGATACGCGGCGTGGACGAGGTCGAAATGGTGGTCGCGGACGGCGCCGGTGGTGGCGGCGAAGGCGAAGAGGTAGTCGACGGTCGCGGCGATTTCGAAGGCGCCCTTGTAGCCGTGGCGCTTGATGCCTTCGATCCATTTCGGGTTCACCACGCGGGACCGGACGACGCGGCCGATCTCGTCTTCCAACGTGCGTATGACGGGGCGTTCGGGGCGGGAATGGTCGTTGTGGTAGACCGGGCGCTGTTTGCCCTGCAGGTGTTGAACGGCCGCCGCCGCGCCGCCTTCGAACTGGTAGTAGTCGTCGCTGTCGAGCAGGTCGTGTTCGCGGTTGTCCTGATTCTGGACAATGGCCTCGGTCTGGGAGAGCCGGGTTTCGAGGGCCTGCCGTGCAGGCGCGCCCTCGGCCTCCCTGCCATAGGCATAGCTGCCCCAAGTCAGGTAAGCCTCGGCGAGGTCGGCGGTGTCGTTCCAGAGCCGTTCGTCGATCATTGCCTGCAGGCCCGCGCCATAGGCGCCGGGCTTGGCGCCGAAGACGCGGTACTGGCCGTCGGCGCCTTCGGATCGGGCGCGGGCGGCGGCCGGGTTCTCGTCTTCCGGTTCGTCGAGGGCCATGACGGCGCGCGCGGCACTGTCGAAAAGGGCGATCTGGTGCGGGAAGGCGTCGCGGAAGAATCCGGAGACGCGGAGAGTGACGTCGACGCGGGGGCGGCCGAGGGCGGTGTGCGGAATGATCTCGAACCCGGTGACGCGGCGGCTGGCGGCGTCCCATTCGGGTTTCACGCCCATCAGCGCGAGGCCCTGAGCGATGTCGTCGCCGCCGGTCCGCATGTTGGCGGTGCCCCACGCGGTTAGCAGCATGGTGCGCGGCCAGTCGCCGTGGGTCTGAAGATGCTTGTCGATCAGCAGGTTCGCGGATTTCCATCCCAGCGACCAGGCGGTGCGGGTGGGGACGGCGCGGCTGTCGACGGAGAAGAAATTGCGGCCGGTGGGCAGCACGTCGGGCCGGCCGCGGGTTGGCGCGCCGGAGGGACCGGGGGTGAGGAACCGGCCGGAGAGGGCGGTGAGGAGACCGTCGCTCTCGGCCGGGCCGCAGGCGGCGATGGCGGGGGCGAGGCAGGTTTCGATTTCATCGAGGACCAGGCGGGACGCCGGGCCGGGTGGTTGCGGAGCTGTGTTTGTATCGCCCTGTGCGCCGTCCCGCGGAGCCCGCAGGAGCGCCTGGGCGAGCAGTTCCAGGCGCTCCACCGTGTCGCCGTTGGAGCGCCACGGGTCCGGTGAAAGCCGGCTTAGCGCGTCGGGCCTTTCCGCCGCGCTGCCGGCCATGTCGCAATCGAGCGGGTCGAGGGTCAAGCCGAGATCGGTGGCCAGGGCGCGCAGCAGCGAGGCGTCTGTGCCTTTTCCGTCACCCCTGGGCGTGCGGGCGAGCGCGATGGCGAGGTTGGCGGCGAGGTCGCCGGTGGGGGACTGGCCGAAGATGTGGAGGCCGTCGCGGATCTGCGCCTCTTTCAGCTCGCAGAGATAGGCGTCGAGTTTCGCCAGATCGGTTTCCTCGTCCTCGCCGGTGAGTCCTGCATCGGCGTCGAGCCCGGTGGCAGAGGTGAGCGACAGGATCTCCCGGCGCAGGTGAGCGATGCGGCGGGGGTCGACGCCGGCGGCCTCGAAATACTCGTCGACGAGTGCTTCGAGGTCCTTCAGCGGCCCGTAGGTTTCGGCGCGGGTGAGCGGCGGGGTCAGGTGGTCGACGATCACCGCCTGGCTCCGGCGCTTGGCCTGGGTGCCCTCGCCCGGGTCATTGACGATGAAGGGGTAGATATGGGGGACGGGGCCGAGCACCGCCTCTGGCAGGCAGCTGTCGGAAAGGGCCAGCGCCTTGCCGGGGAGCCATTCGAGATTGCCGTGCTTGCCCATGTGGACGATGGCGTCGGCGCCCCAGTGATCGCGCAGCCAGATGTAGAAGGCGAGGTAGTTGTGCGGCGGGACGAGATCGGGGGAATGGTAGGTGTCGGTCGGGTCGATGTTGTAGCCGCGGGCGGGCTGCAGCGCGACGGTGGCGTTGCCGAAGCGGTGGATGGAGAGCTTGAAGCCTCCTGCGGAGGCTGCCTCCGGCGGGGATATTTGGGGCCAGAAGAAGGGATCTTCTTCCGGTCTGCCCCAACGGGTTTCGATCTGTTCGCGGGTCGCCCAGGGGAGGCGCTTGTAGTGGTCGAGATAGGTGTCGAGGGGGAGCATTTCTCCGCCGTCGCTGTCGGCGCGGTCGGTGAGCCAGTTGGTGGGACCAGCCATCAGGCGGCGCATCAGGGCGTCGCTGTCGGCGGGGGTGGTTTCGATGGTGTAGCCGTTTTCGTGGAGCAGGCGGAGGGCATGGACGGTAGCGGCGGGGGTGTCGAGGCCGACTCCGTTGGCGAGGCGGCCGTCCTTGTTGGGGTAGTTGGCGAGGACGAGCGCGACCTTGCGCTCGGGTGCGGGGGTGCGGCGCAGGCGGGTCCAGCGGGCGGCTAGGTCGGCGACGAAATCGACGCGGTCGCCGCGGGCGCGGTAGGCGGCGACCGGGCACTGGGTGGCGTCATCGTAATAGGCTTCGCCCTTAAAGCTGATGGCGCGGGAAAGGATGCGTCCGTCGACCTCTGGCAGGGCCACGTTCATCGCGATGTCGCGGGCTGAGAGGCCGGTGAGGCCCTGTTCCCACGCCACTTCGGAACCGGCGGAGAGGACGACCTGAAAGACCGGGGCGCCGTTGGTGGAGGGAGCGGCGAGGGGATTGTCGCCGCCGTCTCCCTGGGGCGTACCGACGGCGAAGGCGGTGCAGTTGAGGATCGCCTCGGGTTCGGTTTCGGCGAAAAGTGTGTCGAGGGTGGCGGCGCTGACCGGGTCCTTGAGTGAGGCGACGAAGATCGGGAGAGGGTTCAGGTCGCGGAGCAGCAGGGCGCGGGTCAGGCGGTTGATCGGGTTGAGCCCGGCGCCCTGCACGAGGGCGCGGTAGAAGATGATGGGGACGGTCGGGGCGTTGTCGGTCCAAGTCTCGCGGATAGTGGCGAGGTCGCTCAGACCTGCGCCGGGCCAGTAGAGGCCGGCGCGGAGGAGCGGTTTCGCAGGGGGCGGTTCCCGACCGGTGCTGGCGAGCATCCACTGGGCGTAGCGCAGCAGGCTGGCGCTGTTCTCTGGCCCACCCTCGACGAGGTAGGACCAGAGCGCATCGTAATCGGTATCGGAGACGGTGGAGAGGGTGCGGAGGTCGGCGTCTGGCTTGTCGTCGCCGGGGAGCAGGGCCAGCGAGACGCCGGCAGCATGGAGATGGGCGGCGTATTGCTCCGCGCCGTAGCGCCAGTAGCCGGTGCCGCCCAGGACCCGGGCGATGACGAGCTTCGATCTCGCGGCGCATTGCTCGATATGAAGGTCCACCGACATCGGATGGCGCAGGTGGTTGAGCGAGGCGAGGCGGAGCGTGGGCGGGTCCGTCATCTCGGCGCGCGCTTCGGAGAGGGCGGCGAGTTCCGTGTCGGCAGCAGAGAGAAAGACGATTTCGGCCGGGGTCTGGCCTAGATCTACAGGTTCGGTGCCGTCGTCGACGGCGCCGGGGGTGGCGGCGAGGAGGTGCATCAGGCCCGGCCCTTGCGCGGGCGGTCGGGGCGGGAGCCTCCGGCGGGGATATTTCGGGCCAGAAGAAGCATCGCGGATCGCCCTCAGGCGAGAGGTTTTTCCATGAAGAGGCTGCTGCCACCGGGCGCATAGTCGCCGAACGGGCCGCATTCGGTGAAGCCGTGGCGGGCGTAGAGGCGGTGGGCGGCGTGGAGGCTGTCGCCGGTTTCGAGGCGGAGGAGCGGGAGGGTGTTGGCGCGGGCTTCCGCTTCCAGCGCCTGCATGAGGGCGTCGGCGGCGCCGGTGCCGCGCGCCTCGGGCGCGACGAACATCGACTTGATCTCGCCGTAATCGTCGCGGAGCGCGAGGGCGGCGCAGCCGAGGGTCCGGCCGTCGCGGGTGGCGGTGAAGAAGCGTATGCCGGGGCCGCAGAGCGCGTCGATGGAGAGGTAGTGGTTGTCCTCCGGCGGGAAGAGTTCCTGCATCAGCGTGTGGCTCGCCTGAAGCAGTGCGGTGGCCGCCGGGTCGCGGGGATCGCCGGGTGTGACCGTCAGGCTCATGTGAGGGCCGCTTCGATCGCGGCGCGGTTGAGGCCTGACTGGCCGATCACGACGAGGCGGGTTTCGCGAGGCTCGCCCGAGGCGAAAGGCCGGTCGAAATAGGTGGCGATGCGCGGGCCGACGGCCTGCACGGTCATCCGAAGCGGCTTGCCGGCGACGGCGGCGAAACCCTTCAGCCGCAGGATGTCGTGGCGGCGGATCACATCCGCGACATGTTCGGCAAATCCTTGCGGATCTGTGATTTCGGGCAGGGAGACGACGAAGCTTTCGAATTCGTCATGGCCGTGCTCGTGCTCATGGTCGTGATCGTGGTCATCTTCCTCGTCATCGTGGTGATGGTGGTGATGAACCTCGTGCCGGGCGGCGATGTCGGATTCGGCGGCCTGGCCGCGTCCGAGCAGCACGTCGACCGGTAGAGCGCCCATCGCAGTCTTCACCACATGTACTCCGTCGCGGCTTTCGCCGGTGAGGCGGGCGGTCAGCGCTTCTGCTTCGGCGGTATCCAACAGGTCTGTCTTGTTCACCACGATCATGTCCGCGCAGGCGATCTGGTCTTCGAAAAGCTCGCTGAGCGGGGTTTCGTGGTCGAGGTTCTCGTCCATCGCGCGCTGGGCGTCGACGGCGGCCACGTCATGGGCGAAGCGCCCTTCGGTCACCGCCTTGCCGTCGACCACGGTCACGACTCCGTCGACGGTGACGCGGGTCGAGATCTCGGGCCAGTTGAAAGCGCGGACGAGTGGCTGCGGCAGGGCGAGGCCGGAGGTCTCGATGACGATGTGGTCTGGCGGTGTGTCGCGGTCGAGCAGCTTTTGCAGGGTGGGCACGAAATCCTCGGCGACGGTGCAGCAGATGCAGCCATTCGACAGCTCCATCACGTCATCCTCGGTGCAGGTCTCGTCACCGCAGCCGGTCAGAATGCTGCCATCGACGCCGAGATCGCCGAACTCGTTGATGATCAGCGCGATGCGGCGACCGTTTGCATTGGCCAGCATGTGCCGGATCAGGGTGGTCTTGCCGGCGCCGAGAAAGCCGGTGACGACGGTGGCGGGGATCTTGGCGGGCATGGGTGGCTCCGGTAAGGGGGTCAGATGGTCAGGTTGACGATATGTGCGGGATGCAGCGGCGGCGACGCGCTGGCGGATGTGTTGCGTGAGGCGCTGCCGGAGGCCGAGATAGCGCGCGCGGATTGCCTGTCGGTCTGCACCGATCCGGCGACGGTAGCGGCGCAGGCGGAGGGGCGGGCGACATACGTGTTCTCGGGCGTCGGCATTGCAGACGAGGCTGATATCCGTGCGTTCCTCGCCGAATACGCGGCGGCGCCGAAGGGCTGGATCGAGGATGCGCGGCCGCTGGGGCGACTGCGCTTTTGCCTCGTGACGCGGGTTCCGGCCATTCCCTAGCGCTCCAGCGTCACGGTGGCGTCGATGGGCGTGTCGCCCACGGAGAGCGTTTCGTGGCTGTTGGCGTTGAGTGTGACACGCAGTTCAGACGCGCCCTCGGGCAGACTGGCGAGGTGTACCCAGGGCCCGTAGACGCGGGCGATCTTCACGCCGTCGACGTAGACATGGGCATGCCCTTCGCCAGGGACGGCGGGTGTATTCACGTGTTCAGGCGCGAAACGGAAATTCTCGGTCAGGATATGCAGGTTCCAGGCGTCGTCGCCTTCAGGCTGCAGGTCGAGCGCGATTTCCGGCGCCGGGGTATCTTCGGGCACCGGCAGCAGCGTATCGTGGTTATGGGCCATTGATGCCATCGCGGCATTGCCATGATCATGGGCGCCGTGGTCGTGGCCGTCCAGTGTCACGCCATAGGAAGCCGCCGCCAGAAAGCCTGCGCCGGCGCCGAAGAAAAGGCCGATGACCAGCATCATCAGGTGTTTCGGCAATACTCTGTTCCTTGGTCAGGCGCCCGCCCGGTCGACCGGGCGGGCGGATGCTCAGGCGGTCTGCAGAGCGCCGGCGAGTTCACGGCTCCAGAAGAAGCCGGCGAAAGCGCCCAGCGTGACCCAGGCGGCCATGCCGACGCCGAGCGCACGGCCCGCGAATTCGCCGCCAAGTTCCGGCGGAACCGGACCGGTGAAGACCTCGGGCTGTGGAGCGCCGATGACATGAGGCGCCAGCAGCAGCACGATCGCCGCGCCCCATGCCGCCCAGCCCTTGCCAAATGCGATAAGTGCCAGGGCGAGAGCGGTCGAGATCGCGGTGGCGGCCCACCAGATCTGGCGCAGGGTCACGTCCGCCGCAGCCACGCCGGGCAGTTCCGGCGGCAGGCTGAAGGCCGGCGCGAATTGGAAGGCGACGAATCCTGCGAGACCCCAGAGGATGCCGCGCCGCGCATCGACGGCGATGCCACGATCCGAGGCTAGTGCCATGGCACCCACCATGATGAAAGCATAGCCGGTGTAGACCAGTACGGTGAACAGCACACTGAGCCCGTCGCGCACGACGTCGATGCCGCCGACATCCAGATGCGCGGGTACCGCGCTTTCGGCGCCGAAATGGATCAGTTCTCCGCCCTCATAGAGTTCCGCATGAAGCAGGACGGGCTGGACGAAATACAATTGCAGGAGGGCGGCAATCAGCCCCGCCGCAAAGCCAGCGAACAACGCGCTGGTGACAACCTTGCCGAACATGGGTCAGTGGCAGGGAAAGCCGGTGGCGTGGCGCACGTCATGGGCCGCGTCATGCAGCGTCGATGCCTGCACGTGGCCGGTGACGAAGATGATCGCGGCGCCGATCAGAAGCGCGGCAATGGCGGCGCCCGCGGCCGAGCCCCTGGCGGCCTGACCCTGCGCGGTCTGCGTTTGCGTAGTCATTTCGAACTCCTCCTTCCCCGTCACCCCGACGGCAGGTTGCGTTGAACATGGCTGGTCTCCTGGCTTCGCGGGTCTCGGCGCGCCGCCGCCTTCCCGGGGGCTGCCCCAGTGGCGTATGGCGGGCGCTCTCCGCTAACAGTCGCGGGGGCGGCTCCGGCTTCGGGTCCCGATTTGGGTCACCCGCCCGAATTCCCAATCAAGCCCTTTGCGCTTTGCGCATTTCCGGGCACCATGTCCTGCCTTTGTGCGCCTTTGGGTGTGGCGAGGTCAAGGCGGATTGCGGCGCCGCTGATTGCGGGGGTGTCACCGTGGAATGCGGGTCGGACGCTGCAGCGCGGCAATTTCCGTCTGTTGCGATGGGCATTTCCGTGCAACCTTGAAGCGACAGCTGCACATGGAGGCAACGATGAAGGTCGGGATCGTCGGTGTTGGAATGGTCGGGTCGGCGGCGGGCTATGCGCTGGCCCTGCGCGGCGGTGCCAGCGAAATCGTGCTGGTCGACCAGAACGAGGCTCTGGCAGTGGCGCAGGCCGAGGATATTGCCCACGCGGTGCCTTTCGCGCATCCGGCACGGGTGCTGGCCGGTGGATACGAAGCGCTCGGCGGCGCTGACGTCGTAATCCTCGCCGCCGGGGTGGCGCAGAAGCCGGGCGAGAGCCGACTGAGCCTGCTGACTCGCAATGCCGATGTCTTTGCCAGCGTTATTGCGGGAGTGCAGTCGGCCGCGCCCGATGCGATCCTGCTGGTCGCGTCGAACCCCGTCGACGTGATGACAGATGTCGCGATGCGGGCGTCGCGGCTGCCGCGCGAACGGGTGATCGGTTCCGGCACCATTCTGGACACGGCGCGATTCCGCAGCCTGCTGGGCCGCCACCTGGGCGTCGCGCCGCAATCAGTCCATGCTTATGTGCTGGGTGAGCATGGCGATTCCGAGGTGCTGGCCTGGTCGCCTGCCCGCGCCGGGGCCGTCACCGTCAGCCATTTCGCCGAGCAGATCGGCGCGCCGATCACCGAGGAGGTCCGTGCCCGGATAGATGACGGCGTGCGGCGCGCGGCCTACCGGATTATCGAGGGCAAGGGTGCTACGTGGTACGGCATCGGCGCCGGGCTGGCGCGGGTCGTGCAGGCGATCCGAGACGACCAGCGCTCGGTCCTGTCGGTTTCGATATCGACGCCGGAGGTGGAAGGCGTGACGGATGTCGCGCTGAGCCTTCCACGTGTCGTTGGCCGAGCCGGGGTGATGGAGACGCTAATGCCGCAGCTGGACGAGCGCGAACATGCGGCGCTGCGCGCATCGGCTGAATTGCTGAAAGAGACGGCTGACAGCCTGAAGTGACTGTCGTGGTTTTCGGTGGGTACGTTTTCCGACCTACGGCCGTGTAGGTGGGCAAGACTCAGCAGCGCTCCCGATACGATTGGTCCACTGAATCCGGCAAAACGGATATATCTGCCAGACCATTGCCTGCCTATCGTTCGCGAAATGGTTCCGCGACCAGACGGTGCGCCGAAAGCCTCGGAAGCTTTGACATTCTTGGAAAGGACGAAACATGCAGCTGCTTGACCGGGTCGAGCTTTACTTGGTGAGAACGCCGTTACCTGCGCCGCATGCGCCGTCGTGGATCCCCGGAACAATCCGGACCCATGTGTCCATGTGCATCGTCCGATTCATCACCGAGGATGGCATCGAAGGATGGAGCGGCTTTCCCGCATCGGGGCGCGAGCGTGCCGGGCTGGGCGACCCCATCGCTGGACTGTTCCTTGGCCAGGATGCCGAGGATATCGATACGATGGCCGAGCGCATCCTGATCATGGCCGCGGGCGGCAATTACAACTGGTGGCTGGAACCCGCCTTCTGGGACATCAAGGCCAAGGCCGCGGGCCTGCCGCTTTACAAGTATCTCGGCGGCACCGACGACCGCCTGAAACTTTACGCGTCGGCGGGCGAACTTCGCGTTCCGATGGCCCGGCGCGACGAGGCCGAAGCGCGGCTAGCCGAAGGCTTCGAGACGATGAAGATCCGGGTCCACGACTTCGACGAGGCCGTGGATATCGACCACATCACAGATGCCGCGACCTACATGCAGGGGCGGATGAATATCTCCGTCGACTGCAACCAGGCCTTCCGCCTGACCCAGAACGGCGAAGCGCCGCTGTGGTCGCTGGATCGGGCGAAACGCTTTGTCGATGCGGCGGCGGATGCAGGTCTTGCCTGGGTGGAGGAGCCACTGTTCGGCGAATGGCACGAGGAGATCGCCGAGCTGACGGAATATTCCCGCGTTCCCGTCGCCGGGGGCGAGCTTCACCTGATGGGCTACCGCGAACTGGCGCGGATGCTGAAGATGGGTTGCTACGATTTCTATCAGCCCGATGCCATGTGGGCGGGCGGTATCGCGCAGGGTCTGCAGGTCGCGAAGCTGTGCCGTGAAACGGGCCGGACGTTCACGCCGCATTGCTGGTCGAACGGGTTCGGTTTCATTGCCAACGCACATGTCTTCGCCGCGAGCGGCTTTGCCGGTGAGGCGCTGTTCGAGTATCCGCTGGCGCCGCCGGGCTGGATACCGGAAGCCCGCGACCAGATCTTCACGCAGCCGTTCCTGCACGACAAGGGCTGGTTCAACATGCCCCAGGCGCCCGGTCTGGGCTTCGACATCGACTTTGGTGTGCTCGAGAAATACGGGCACTGCTTCTTCAAGGCCAGCCGCAAGGAAACCCATTGGATGCCGGAGACGCTGGCGGATTTCTGACGGGAATCGAGAGGCTTCCGGCCCTGAAGATGACGCTGGCGGGGTCGGGTAACGCCTATTTTCCGGCTCTCGGCTGCCGACAATATCTTGTGGACAAACAGCGCGTTCCCGCCAGATACAGCGGTTCAGCGTTGACTCACCGCTGCAAGCCCGGACAATGACCCGAAACGGGAATCAACCGCGGGCAGGATACTTGCGCTTCAACCGTCTGCGCCTCAACGGCTTCAAGAGCTTCGTCGACCCGACCGATCTGGTGATCGCGGACGGGCTGACTGGCGTTGTGGGCCCGAACGGCTGCGGCAAGTCGAACCTGCTTGAGGCATTGCGCTGGGTGATGGGCGAGAACCGCCCGACTGCGATGCGCGGCGGCGGCATGGAAGACGTGATTTTCGCCGGGGCGGCGACACGGCCAGCACGGAACTTCGCCGAGGTGTCGCTGCAGATCGACAATAGCGAGCGGCTGGCGCCGTCGGGGTTCAACGAAAGCGACCTTCTGGACATCACCCGCCGGATCACCCGCGATGCGGGGTCGGCCTATAAGGTGAACTCGAAGGAAACGCGCGCCCGCGACGTGCAGATGCTGTTCGCCGACGCCTCGACCGGTGCGCATTCGCCGGCGCTTGTGCGGCAGGGGCAGATTTCCGAACTGATCAACGCCAAACCGAAATCGCGCCGCCGGGTGCTGGAGGAGGCCGCCGGGATCTCTGGCCTGTACCAGCGGCGGCACGAGGCGGAGCTGAAGCTGAAAGGCGCGGAGCAGAACTTGCTGCGCGTTGATGACGTGGTCGAGCAACTGGCCGGTCAACTGGCACAGCTGGCCCGGCAGGCGCGGCAGGCGGCGCGGTATCGCGAGATCGGGGCCGACCTGCGTACGGCTGAGGGCATGCTGCTTTATCGCCGCTGGCGCGAGGCTGACGAGGCTCGGCTGTCCGCCGAGGAGGGCTTGCGCGGACGGATTCAGGCGGCTTCCGCCGCCGAACGTGCCGCCCTGGCCGCCGCGAAGGCGCGGGAGGAGGCGGAGACCGCATTGCCGCCGCTGCGCGAGGAAGAAGCCATCGCCGCCGCGATCCTGCAGCGCCTGATGGTGCAGCGCGATACGCTGGCCGATCAGGAGACGCAGGCGCAGAAGGCGATAGAGACTCTGACCGCGCGGATCACACAGCTGGCTCGCGACCTCGACCGCGAGGAGGCTCTGAACCGCGACGCGGGCGAGTCGATTGCCCTGCTGCAGGAGGAAGAGGCGGAACTGACAGCCACCGGTGAGGGGCATGAATCGGCGCTTGCCGAAGCGTCGGATGCCGCGCATGAGGCGTCCAAGGTCCTGCAGGAGCGCGAGGATGCGCTGGGTCAGTTGACCGAGGACACCGCCCGCTTGGCCGCGCGGCACCAGTCGGCACGTCGGCTGCTGGACGACACCCGCAAGACGCTGGAGCGCAGCGAAAGCGAGGCCGGCAAGGCGCGCGATGCGGTGGGTGCCGCGAAGGCGGCGCTGGACGGGTCGGACGAGAGTTTCACCGCGGCGCGGGCAGCGCTGGAGGCGGCGACGCAGGCGGCGGAGGCGGCGGAAACCGCGCTGACCGAGGCCGACGAGGCGCGTGCCGACGCGCAGTCGCGCGAGGCGGATGCCCGCGCCAGCCGGTCGGAAGCCGAGGGCGAGGCCAGCGCTCTGCGCGCCGAGGCGGGGGCGCTGGCCAAGCTGGTGCAGCGCGACACCTCCGAAGGCGGGGTGATGGACGCGCTGCGGGTGAACCCCGGATACGAGAAGGCCATCGGCGCGGCGCTGGCCGACGACCTGCGCGCGCCCGAGATCGGCGCCGAGGGGACGTCGGGCTGGGCGCTGCTACCGGGATACTCGCAGCCGCAGGAGTTGCCGACGGGCGTGAAGGCCCTGTCGAATTTTGTGACGGTGCCGGCCGTTTTGGCACGCCGGGTCGGGCAGGTTGGCGTGGTCGACCCGGCCGATGGACCGCGCCTGCAGGCCGAACTGAAGCCGGGCCAGCGTCTGGTCAGCACAGAGGGCGACCTCTGGCGCTGGGACGGTTTCCGTGCCGGGGCGGAGGATGCGCCGTCAGCTGCCGCGCTCCGTTTGCAGCAGCTGAACCGGCTGGAAGAGTTGAAGCAGTCTCTTGAGGCGGCCAATGCGCGCGCCGATGGCGCGAGCCGTGCGCATGAGATGCTGAAGGAGCGGCTGAAGGAACTGACCGAAGCGGACCGGGCCGCCCGCGAGGCGCGGCGCGCTGCGGACGGACAGGTGGCGGACGCGAACCGCGCGCTGTCGCGGGCCGAGGCCGATCGCAACATCGCCGAAGGCAAGCTGGAATCGGCGCAGCTCGCCGTGACCCGGCACGAGGAAGAGGCCGGCCGCGCTCGGCTGGCGCTGAAGGATGCCGAGAAGGGGATGGCTGATCTGGGTGACCTCGACGCGGCCCGTGCGCAGGTTGAGGACGTCAAGATGACGGTCGAGGCGGCGCGGATGACCATGATGGCCAAGCGCGCCTCGCATGACGAACTGAAGCGTGCAGGCGAGGCGCGGGAGTCGAGGCTGCGGACGGTGGCGAAGGATATCGCCGGCTGGCAGAAGCGGCTGGAGACGGCGGATACGCGGATCGCGGAACTGGTGGAGCGCAAGACGTCGTCGGAGGCGGAGCTTAAGACGGCATCTGCGGTGCCGGAAAAACTGGCGGGTGAGCGGGCGAAGCTGTCCGACGCGATATCCGAGGCGGAGGCGCGGCGAAACGCGGCCGCCGATGCGCTGGCGGCAGGGGAGACGGCAACGCGCGAGGCATTGACTGCCGAACGTGAGGCGGAGCGAGAGGCTGGGAATGCGCGCGAGGCGCGTGCCGCCGCCGAGGCCCGTGCCGAGGCCGCGCGCGAAGGGGTCGAAACTGCCGCGGACCGGATCGAGGAAGCGCTGGAACTGAGCCCATCGGCGCTGCTCGCGCAACTGGGCGCTGAGGCGGACCGGATGCCTTCTGCCGAGACCATCGAGCACGAGGTGAACCGCCTGAAGCGCCAGCGCGATGCGCTGGGCGCGGTGAACCTGCGTGCCGAGGAGGATGCGAAGGAAGTGCAGGAGGAGCACGACACGCTGGTGACCGAGAAGGCGGACCTCGAGGCCGCTATCGCCAAGCTGCGGACTGGTATCGCCAGCCTGAACAAGGAAGGGCGGGAACGCCTGCTGACCGCCTTCGAGCAGGTGAACAGCAATTTCGGGATGCTGTTCACGCATCTCTTCGGTGGCGGTGAGGCGAACCTTGTGCTGGTCGAGTCGGACGATCCGCTGGAAGCCGGGCTGGAGATCATGTGCCAGCCGCCCGGCAAGAAGCTGTCGACTCTGTCGCTGCTGTCGGGCGGTGAGCAGACGCTGACTGCGCTCGCGCTGATCTTCGGCGTGTTCCTGGCTAACCCGGCGCCGATCTGTGTGCTGGACGAGGTCGATGCGCCCTTGGACGATGCGAACGTAACCCGCTTCTGCGACATGATGGACGAGATGACCCGGCGGACTTCGACCCGGTTCCTCGTGATCACGCACCACGCAGTGACGATGGCGCGGATGGACAGACTGTTCGGGGTGACAATGCAGGAGCAGGGTGTCAGCCAACTGGTTTCCGTCGACCTCAAAAAGGCTGAGCAGATGGTGGCCTGAGCCGCTGCGAACGCCTCTTTAACCTAATATGCAGATCATTCGGTTGCCGCGATCCTTCGCGGTGAACGGAAGTGATGTCTCTTAAGAACACCATTTCGCATTACCAAGTTGTACCACAAAACCTCACTGCAGGAAAACGGGGTCCGGGATTCTTTGGTTAATAGCGTTGTCTTGCCAGTCCGAAGGTCGATCACACGAACGCGTCGACAACGCATATCTAAGTTGATATCAACTTAAAGGCAGATCCGGGAGGAGACCTAATGAACGAACACCCCAAACTCGAACCCGCGGAAGCGCTGGCGGCGCGCAATCCGATCCGGCATCCGGGGGAGTCGAAAGAGTACCGAAAGGCCCGGCAGGCGCTGCTAGTGAAGGAGTACGAATTGCGTCGTGTGACTGAAGCTGTGGCGGCACAGCGCCGGTCTTTGCCGCCGGGGGCGGAAGTCAAAACCTATGAGTTCGAGGGCGAGCATGGGCCGACAACGCTGGCCGACATGTTCGGGTCTTACGACACGCTGATCGTCTACAGCTACATGTTCGGCCCGCAGCGGGAACGACCCTGCCCGATGTGCAGTTCGCTGATGGCCGCGTCAGCGCCGCGGATCGGGTCGATCCGGCAGAACGTTGCCATTGCCTTCGTGGCGCGCTCGCCGATCGACAGGCTGGTTGCAGCGAAGACGGACCTGGGCATGTTGCAGCTGCCGGTCTTTTCCGACCTGACCGGCGACTACACGCGGGACTGGGTGCATCCTGAGGATGCCGATGTTCCGGGGCTGAACGTGTTCCGTATGGACGGCGAGACAGTGCGCCATTTTTGGTCCGGCGAGATGACCGAAGCGGACCCGGGCCAGGATCCCCGAAGCGCGCCGGAGGTCGATCCGTTGTGGCATTACCTTGACATGACCCCGCAGGGACGTCGGCCGGACTGGTATCCGTCGCTCGCGGAAATCGGATAAGAAAACAGAAACCCGCGGGCCATGGGCGCCGCGGGTTTGGCATTCTGGAGAAAGAGGTTTCAGAAACCTTCTTCCTGTGGAGATAGCTCTACTTTGCTCGTATGTAAAACTTTAATTTTCCTCAAGGTTAACATGTCGGTGACACGTTTAGTTCATCAGAGCCGGTTCAGCAGCTCCCGCGTTGGCCAGGCATCGGCAGGCAATCCGAGCCGTAGTTGTTCGGCTTGAACCGCCGCGCGGGTACCGGAACCGAGGATTCCGTCGATCTTGCCGACATCATGGCCGAGATCTGAGAGTTTCTGCTGCAACGCCTTCATTTCACCGTCCGAAAGCAGCGGATCCGGGTTGCCGGGATCATAGACCGGGGCGCCCTCAAGCCGGGTGGCGAAATAGGCGGCGGTCGCGACGTAGACGAAACTCTGGTTCCACTGAAACAGCGACTGGTAGTTCGGATAAATCAGGAAGGCGGGCCCCTTGCGGCCCATTGGCAGCATGAGCGCGGCATCGAGGTTCGGACCCTGCCAGCCGCCGGAACGCGGAGTGACACCCCAGGCGGCCCATTCGTCGACCGGGCGGTAGTCTTCCGGCTGCACGCCGGATGCTTCCCACGGCAAGTCGGCGGGTAGCACCACTTCCTGCATCCAGGGTTCGTTCGGGCGCCAGCCAAAGCTGCGCAGCATGTTGGCGCCCGAGAACAGCGCGTCGGCGACCGAATGATCGAGGTCGACATGACCGTCGCCGTCGCCGTCATAGCCACGCTGCATGATGTCCATTGGAAGCATCTGCACCTGCCCGACCTCGCCGGCCCAAGCGCCCTGGGTGTCCAGCGGAAAGTCGCCGCGGGCGTAGAGTTCCAGCGCGGCGAAGACCTGCGGCTGGAACAGGTCGGGGCGCCGGCAGTCATGCGACAGGGTCATCAGGGTGTCGAGCGTGTTGAAGTCGCCGGTGAAGGCGCCGAAATCGGTCTCGAAGGCCCAGAAGGACAGGAGAATGCCGCGCGGCACGCCGAGTTCGCTTTCGATCCGTGAAAAGATTGCGTCGTGCTGCTGCGCTTTCTGCCGCCCCATATCGAGGCGGTACTGCGCGATCAGCTTGCGCGAGAAGCTGATGAAATCGGTCTTGAAGATGCCCTGTCGGCGGTCAGCATCGATGGTGCGCTGCGAATAGTCGGCGGCGGCAAAGAACGGCTGCGTGATCTGCGGCGGGTAGGTCATCGCCTCTGCCTGGGCCTTCATGCGGGCGACGAATTCGGGAAAGCTGCCTCCGCATTCAACGTAGAGTTTGCGGGTTTCCTCGGCGGCGAGCGGACCGGCGACAAGGCCAAGTGCCGACAGCGCGGCGATTTTCACAAAACGCATTCGAACCTCTTTATTCGTTTGGCGGCAATCTAGCGGGCGAAAAGGGTCAGACAACGGCAATGGCCACCGCGATAATCAGGGTGCCGGTCCATGTGCGCCAGAGTATGCGAACGGCGGCGTCAATCTGGTTCGGTCCCGGGGTAAGGTTGCCGGCTGGATGGACGAAGGGGAAATCGCGCAGTGTGCCGTCATAGCTGCGCGGGCCGGCGAGTGCGGTGTCGAGCGCGCGGGCGATCGCTGCCTCGGGCCAGCCAGCATTGGGGGAACGGTGCAGTCCTGCGTCGCGGACGATGTCCTGCCAACGGCCGGGGCGGCCATGGATCAGCCAGATCAGGAGGGCAGTGCCGCGCGCGGGCAGCCAGTTCAGCAGATCGTCGAGCCGGGCGGCTGCCCATCCGAATTCGGCGTGGCGCGGGGTGCGGTAGCCGATCATGCTGTCGGCGGTGTTGACGATCTTGTAGACCAGCAGCCCCGGCAGCCCGGCGACCAGGAACCAGAAAGCAGGGGCGATGACTCCGTCGGAGAGATTCTCGGCCGCACTTTCGAGGGCGGCACGGGCGATGGCGGGATCGTCCATCGCTGCAGTGTCGCGACCGACGATCTTCGCCACAGCGCGCCGCCCCTCTCCGGTGGAGAGCCTGAGTGCGTCGGCGACGGCGGAGACGTGATCGCAAAGGCTGCGCTGGGCCAGCAGGATCGCGGCGATCAACAGTTGCAGCAGCCAGCCGCCGGGAAGACAGGCGATGGCCCAGCCGACGAGTGCAGCAGCGATGCAGGCTGCGGCGATGACGGCAATGCCCTTTTCGCGGCGGTCCTTGCCGCGGTTCCAGCGTGTGTCGGCCAAGCCGATGCCGCGGCCCATCAGTACGGCGGGATGTGGGACGCGGGACCAGAGCCAACGGGGCTCTCCCAGCGCCGCGTCCAGCAGCAGCGCGCCACAGAGGATCGCCGCGTGGCTCACGTTCGCGCCTCCAGCGAATCTTCGAGCTGCTCCCAGCGGTCGGGATGCGGCAGGCCAAGCCGCAGCCAGCGCTTGGAATAGGGGAAGATGCGGGTCCAGATGCGCGACCGCGCCAGCCGGTTCTGCCAGCCGGCGGCGTCATCCACCTCATAGAGCCGGAACAGGGCGCTGCCGCCAACCGGCGAGGCGCCGCCCCAGGTCATCAGCGCGTCGAGACGGGTGGCGTCGTGGGTCAGTCTGGCGCGGGTTTCTTGGGCCCAGGCAATATCTTCCAGCGCCGTTGCGCCGATTTCCAGCGCCGGGCCGGAGACGGGCCAAGGGCCGAGTGCCTCGGCCATCCGCGCGGCAACGGCCGGATCGCAGATCAGGAAGCCAAGCCGCAGGCCCGCCAGCCCCCAGAACTTGCCGAAGCTCTTCAGGATCGCCACGCGCTCACCTGCGCGGGAGACATGGCTGATCGCCGGCGTCACATCGCAGAAGCTTTCATCCACGATGGTCAGTTCGCGGTTGCCGATGTCACTTGCGACCCACAGATGCCCGTCGGGATTGTTCGGATGGACATAGACATGCACAGGCGCCGACTCGTCCACTGTCACGCGATCACCGAAGGCGGCCGCGTGCTCGTTGTACGTAGGGCCGGGGATGAAGGCCTCCAGCCCCGGCACCATCTGCGGCATCCGCGCGATCAGCGAGGACGCGCCGGGCGCGGCGATCAGGGCCGCGTCGTCGGGTACGTTCCAGAACCGGCGCGCCGCCGCGATCAGCCTTACCGCCGCCTTCTGGTCGGGCAGGGCCGTCCACGCAGTCGCGGGAAGTTGTGGCACCGGGTAGGGCCCCGGGTTAATTCCTGTCGAGAGATCCAGCCACTCCGCCCGCGTGCCGCCGTGCCGTGCGATCGCCGCGTCTAGGCCGCCACCGTGATCGCGCGGCGGGCTCATGGCTTTGGCAGAGGCGGGTGGCGGGTGACGAAATGGCCCTTCACGCCCTGCGGCCATTGTCGGTAGGGTACCTGGCCAGTCTCGCTTTCCGAATGAAGCGCGGCGTATGCGAGGATCGCCTCGGCCGAGTCGGCGTCGGGTTCGAATCCGCCGAGCGTGTAGCAAAGCTTGCCTTCCGCCTGGATCGCCACGTTGCAGCCCTTTCCGCAGCCCATAAGGCAGGTATGCCGCCGTACGCGGACATCCCCCTTCGGCGCCAGGCGTTCGACGCACTCCGCCAGCCGGGCGCCGTCGGTTTCCGCGGCGCCGCTGTCTTCCCAGCCGTCGCGTTTGCAACTGTCGCAGATCGTGATCCAGGTGGTCATGAAGTTCCCGCCTTGCCGACCCCTCTTCAAACCGATCTGTTTGCCTTAGGCAAGTTTTCGATTTCAGGAATAAGTGACGGCTTTGTTAACTACCTGTTAGGATTTTGGTAGGACTCTATATACAGTATACCCGCAACGCGAGTGGCGTCCCATGCTGCCATCCTGCTCGCGGAGGACGGAATGAAAGTTCTGATTGTCGAGAGCGAACCCGAACTGGCCGACATGTGGTCCAGGCATTTGCGCCGGCAGGGCGCGGCGGTCCTCGCCGCGCATTCCGAGGCCGAGGCGGTGTCTGCCCTTGAGAACAACCTGGTAGAGGTGATCGTACTGGACCTGGTGCTGGAGAACGGCAGTGCCTTTGCCGTTGCCGATTATGCCAGCTATCGCCAGCCCAAGGCACGGGTAATCTTCGTGACCGGAACGTCCTTCTTTTCAGACGGTTCGATCTTTCGGCACATCCCGAACGCTTGCGCTTTCCTGCCCAGCAGCATCCCGCCAGAGGATCTGGCGGTGCTGGTCGACCATTACGGCGAAGCGGAGGACACCGTGCTGGAACGGGTAAAGCACGCCTGACACTGCGACGAGCGGGTCGCCGGCGGCAGGCTACACTCCGCGGCCGTGAGGTTCCTCCCAGTCGAGGACCGGATTGATCGGGATGATCCGGTAGGGGTTAATAGACTCGTGGCTGTAATGGTAGTGCCGCACGATGTGGTCAAAGTTCACGGTGTCGGCGACCCGGCCGTGCGGCGTTTCCCACTGATAGAGTTCGCGCGCATAGCCCCAGAGGTTGGGGAAGTTGCGCAGGTAGTCTCGGTTGCACCTGAAATGCGTGTGGTAAACCGGGTCGAAGCGGAACAGCGTCGGCACCAGCCGCCAGTCGGCTTCGGTCACCTGTTCGCCCATCAGGTAGCGGTTTTCTTCCAGCCGTTCCTCCAGCCAGTCGAGCGTGTCGAACAGTTCGTGCACCGCCTCGTCATAGGCCGACTGGCTTGTTGCGAAGCCTGACCGGTAGACGCCGTTGTTCAGCGTGTCGTAGACGCGCTTGTTCACCGGCTCGATGGCGTCGTGCAGGTCCTCGGGCCAATAATCGGCGGTGTTGCCGGTGATGCCGTCGAAGGCTGTGTTGAACATGCGGATGATTTCGGACGATTCGTTCGACACGATGGTCTCACGCTGCTTGTCCCAGAGGACCGGAACCGTGACCTTGCCGGAAACGTCGGGCTTGGCCTTGACGTAAACGTCGCGCAGGAACGGCAGGCCGTAGAGCGTGTCGCCAGTCGCACCACCGAAATCCGTGTCGAAACTCCAGCCGTCGGACAGCATGTCGGGATGGACCACCGACACGGTGATCAGGTCCTCCAGCCCCTTGAGCTTGCGAAAGATCAGGGTCCGGTGAGCCCACGGGCAGGCGAAGGAGACGTAGAGGTGATAGCGTCCCGCTTCGGCGCGAAAGCCTTCTTCGCCGGTTGGACCGGCGCTGCCGTTGGCGGTGATCCAGTTGCGGAACTTCGAGTCCTTTCGGACGAAGCGGCCATTTTCGGTCTTTCCTGCGACCGGGGCGTCCTGCCATTTGCCGTTCACGAGCTCACCCATCGGGGATCTCCTTGCAATTACTGTGTTGTGCCCAGACCTAGACTCTTTCCTGCGAAGGAAAATGCATCTCAGGGCACGGAGCCTCCCGCATTGGCGCACAACCGGCGATGTCGGTTCCGGGCCGAAAGCCGCCGCCTTTCCCTTTGCATCGTTGTAGGGCGGCGCCTATACCGGATCGGACGAAACCCGAGACCCGGGTCGGACAGGAGCGCGGCAGGGGCCGACCCAAACAGGGGGCCAGGCGCCGCATCGTCAGGGCGCCGCGCCGTGTGGCGCGCTTTTCCTTTCCGGCGCGGGCCAGAGGAAAGGGAAGCCAGATGAAACAGCCGATAGTCCTTGTTGCTCTGTTCGCCGCCGGCCCCGCCGCTGCGCATCCCGGCCACCTGGCCGAGGCCGCGGGCCATAATCACTGGATCGGGCTGGCCGCAATCGGCGCCGCCATTGCCGTGGCCGCCTGGGCCGGACTGAAAAGCCGCAAGTCCAAGGAGGCGGCGGAGGAAGACGCCGAGGCCGCCGGAGACGAGCCACAGGAGGCCTGAGCTCCATGGGCAAGACCGGTGTAATGATCTGCGGCCACGGCTCTCGCAGCCAGGCCGCGGTAGATGAGTTCGCGGTGCTGGCACGGAAGTTGCCGGACTACCTGCCCGACGAATGGCTGACCGATTACGGTTACCTGGAATTCGCTAACCCTGTGATCCGCGACGGGCTCGACCGGCTGCGCGAGGCAGGCTGCGACCGGATCCTCGCAGTGCCAGGGATGCTGTTCGCGGCGATGCATGCGAAGAACGACATCCCGACCGTACTCAACACCTACGCGGCGAAGCACGGGATCGAGATCACATATGGGCGAGAGCTGGGCGTCGATCCGAAGATGATCGCCGCCGCAGGGGCGCGGATCCGGGAGGCGCTGGATCGCGCGAATGCCGAACAGGGCGAGGTGCCGCTGCACGAAACCTGCCTCCTGGTGATCGGCCGAGGCGCGTCGGACCCCGACGCCAATGCCAACGTGTCCAAGATCGCGCGGATGCTGTGGGAGGGGATCGGGTTCGGCTGGTGCGAGGTGGGTTATTCCGGCGTCACCTTCCCGCTGGTGGAACCCTGCCTGAGCCATGTCACGCGGCTGGACTATAAACGTGTCGTGGTGTTTCCCTATTTCCTGTTCACCGGCATCCTGATCGACCGGATCTATGGTTTCACCGATAAGGTCGCCGCCGCGCATCCGGAGATCCAGTTCGTCAAGGCGGGCTACCTGAACGACCATGACAAGGTGCTGGAAACCTTCGCTGAGCGGGTCACCGAACAGGTCGGGGAAGTGCCGCCGCCAAACTGCGCCATGTGCAAGTACCGTACGCAGGTGCTTGGCTTCGAGGCCGAAGTCGGCGCAGTGCAGGAAAGCCACCATCACCATGTCGAGGGCCAGGGCGCCGCCGCGCCGGGTTCGAATGTGGCGGACTGTACGCTGTGCGGCGATTTCTGTACCGGGGAATGCCGGCTGGAGATGGCGGACCATCATCACCATCACCACGATCATGATCACGGGCATTCCCATGATCATGGCCACGATCACGGCCACCACCATCACGATCATCATCACGCGCCCTACCCGCATGCGGATCACCCGCTCGGCCCGGAGAGCGCGCGCCGCAAATGAGCGGACCGCTGTTCGATACGCATGTCGTCATCGACTGGTCGGCGCGCTCGCGGCCCAGCCCTGCAAGGCCGACGAAAGACGCAATCTGGTTTGCGGTTGTTCGTTACGGCGAGGCGGAGGCGCCGGTCTATTGCCGTACCCGTCACGAGGCCCGCGGACGGCTGACAGAGTTGTTCGTCGCCGAGGCGGATGCGGGACGCCGCGTGCTGGCTGGTTTCGACTTTCCGTTCGGCTACCCGGCTGGAGTTGCTGCGAAGGTCAGCGGGGGAAAAGGCGCACTGGACCTTTGGGACTGGATCGCGGGACGGGTTCAGGACCGCGACGACAACACGTCGAACCGCTTCGAAGTCGCAGCCGAGATTAACCGTCTTTATCCGGGGGTCGGCCCGTTCTGGGGGCGGCCGCAATCGTGGGACTATCCCGAAATTCCCATCGGCGGACGGGCGCGTCATGGGCATGGCCATCCACCGGAGCGCCGAATAGCCGATCGTCTGGCGAAGGGTGCCAAGACAGTCTGGCAACTTGCCTATACCGGCTCGGTTGGTTCTCAGGTGATACTCGGGCTGCCCACCCTCGCAGCCCTGCGCAACCATCCCGAACTGGCGGGCCGCATCGCCGTGTGGCCATTCGACTCGGGCCTCGCTGTGCCGGATGCCCAGATCGTGCTGGCGGAAATCTATCCGTCGCTGCTGCAGAAAGAGGCCCATGCGGCGCGGGAGGACGCCGAGGTGCTCGACTCCGCACAGGTGCGCATCAATGCGGAAGCCTTCTCGCGCCTCGACAGATCCGGCGGCCTTGCCGCACTGTTCGGCGGGTCGTCGGACCTGACCGAAGAAGAACGGCGTGTTATCGAGACCGAAGAGGCCTGGATATTGGGCCTTGGCCACGAAACAGCCCTTCGGTCCGCAGCCGTGAAGGAGGCTGCGTGCGCCCCTATCTGAAAGACCCCGCCGCGATCTATGCGGAGAGCTTTGCGACCGTCCGGCGCGAGACGCGGCTGGATCGGTTTCCGCCGGACCTCGCCGAGGTGGCGATCCGGGTGGTGCATGCGTGCGGAATGCCGGAAGTGGCGGACCGGCTGGCGTTTTCGACGGGCGTCGCCGCCAGCGCCCGCGCCGCGCTGGCGGCCGGCGCGCCGGTGCTGTGCGATTGTCAGATGGTCGCCTCGGGGATCATCGCGGGGCGGCTGGCGGGGAACGAGATCGTGGTGACGCTGAACGACGACCTGGTGCCGGGGCTGGCGAAGGAGCTGGAGACGACGCGCTCCGCCGCTGCGGTTGAACTGTGGCATGACCGGATTGATGGCGCGGTGGTGGCCATCGGCAATGCGCCGACAGCCCTGTTCCACTTGCTGGAAAAGCTGGACCGGGGATGGCCTAAGCCTGCCGCGATCCTGGCTTTTCCCGTGGGGTTTGTCGGTGCGGCGGAATCGAAGGCGGAACTGGCCAGCGATCCGCGCGGCACGGAGTTTCTGACGCTGCGGGGGCGGCGCGGCGGGTCGGCGATGGCGTCGGCGGCCGTGAACGCCCTGGCGGCAGGATTACCGGAGGAAACGCAATGAGCGCCCCATGGCTGCATGTCGTTGGCATCGGTGAGGACGGGCTGGCAGGGCTGACGCCCGCTACCCGCGCTGTGGTAGAGGCCGCCGAGGTAATCGTCGGCGGCGACCGGCATCATGATCTGTCGGAGACAGTCAGCGCCGAGCGCATCGCCTGGCCCAGCCCTTTCGACGCGATGATCGAGACGATCCGGGGGCTGCAAGGCCGCCGTGCGGTTGTGCTGGTGACAGGCGATCCGCTGTGGTTCTCGGTCGGAGCGCGGATCACCCGCGGGATTCCGGCATCGGAGATCGTGTTTCACCCGCAGCTGTCGGCGTTTCAGCTCGCCTCGGCCCGGATGGGTTGGTCGCTGGCCGATGTCGAGACGCTGACGGTACATGGCCGCCCGGTCGAACAGATGATCGCTTTCATCCAGCCCGATGCGCGGCTTTTGATCCTGACCACGGGCGAGGAGACGCCGGCGCAGATCGCCCGGTTCCTGACGGAGCGCGGATTCGGACAATCTCGGATGACCGTCTTCGCTGCAATGGGCGGCGACAGAGAACAGCGGTTCGACGGCGTCGCGGAAACCTGGGACAAGCAGGTGCCCGCCTTCAATACGCTGGCTGTCGAGTGTATTGCCGCGCCGGATGCGGCGCTGCTGCCGCGAGTGCCGGGGCTGTCGGATGACCTGTTCCGCAACGACGGCACGATGACCAAGCAGGAGGTGCGTGCAGCGACGCTGGCGAAACTGATGCCGATGCGCGCGGCGCTGCTGTGGGATATCGGGACCGGCTGCGGCTCTATCGCCGTCGAGTGGATGCGCGCCGCCCGATACGCCCGCGCCATCGGCATAGAGCCGCGCCCGGACCGGCGCGAGATGGCCGCCGCCAACGCGCTGGCGCTGGGCACCCCCCGGCTGGAGCTCATCGCGGGAGAAGCACCGGAGGCTCTGACCGGTCTGGAAGCGCCGGACGCGATCTTCATCGGCGGGGGCCTGTCAGTCGAGGTCTTCAACGCCGCCTGGGCGGCACTGAAGCCGCTGGGCCGGCTGGTCGCCAACGCGGTGACGTTGGAATCCGAGGCGGAACTGCTGGCGCTGCACAAGGAGCATGGCGGGCAGTTGGTGAAGCTGTTGGTTCACCGGGCGGAACCGGTGGGCGGATTGACCGGCTGGCGGCCGCTGATGCCGGTGACGCAATGGAGCCTCGTCAAGCGATGAGCGGCACACTTTATGGCGTCGGTCTGGGTCCGGGCGACCCGGAACTGATCACGCGAAAGGCGGCGCGGCTGATTGAGACCGCGCGGGTCGTGGCCTATCCGGCGCTGGCAGGGTCGGAGAGCCTGGCGCGGTCGATTGCCGCCGACCTGATCCCCGAGACGGCGCGGGAGATCGTGATGGACATCCCGATGACGCGGGAGCGTGAACCGGCGCAGGCGGCGTACGACGCGGCGGCTTCGGAAATCCGCGAGACGCTGAAGGCAGGCGACGACGTGGTGTGCCTGTGCGAGGGTGACCCATTCTTCTACGGCTCCTTCATGTATCTGCACGCGCGGCTTAAAGGCGAATTCGCGGTGGAGGTCGTGCCGGGTGTGACGTCCCTGACCGCCTGCGCTGCCCGCGCCGCGATGCCGCTGGCGGCGCGGAACGAGCGGGTGACGGTGCTGCCCGGCCCTCTGCCGGATGACGAGCTGGAATGGCGTATCGCCGGGGCGGAGAGCCTTGCGATCCTGAAAGTCGGACGGCACCTGCCGCGCATCCGCGCGGTGCTGGACCGGCTGGGACTGGCGGAGCAGGCGATCTATGTGGAGCGCGCGACGATGGCCGGTGAACGGGTGCTCCCGCTGGCCGGAGCGCCGGATGCGGCGCCGTATTTCTCGATGATACTGCTGACCAAGGGTGCGGACCCGTGGTTGTGACACCAGTCGTTCTGGCGCTGTCGCGCTCCGGCGCACCCGTGGCGCGGAAGGTAGCGGATGCTCTGGATGCGTCCCTGCACGGGCGCGAGGGGCGTGTTGACGAAGCCGACGTGTTCTTCCCGAACGCACTGGATCATGCGCGGGACCTGTTCGCGTCGGGGACGCCGGTGATCGGCGTCTGCGCCAGCGGCATCCTGATCCGCGCGGTTGCCCCGCTGCTGTCCGACAAGCAGGGCGAGCCGCCGGTGATTTCCGTGTCCGACGATGGCGCCGTGGTGGTGCCTCTGCTGGGCGGGCATCGCGGCGCGAACCGGCTCGCGAAACAGATCGCAGAGGCCCTGTCGGGGACCGCCGCAGTCACCACGGCAGGGGATGTGGCATTGGGTGTCGCGCTGGATGCGCCGCCAGCAGGCTTCCGGCTGGAGAACCCGGAGGACGCGCGTGAGGTCATGGCTGGGCTGCTGGCCGGGGACAGCTATGGACTGGCCGGCGGGTTCGAATGGATGACGCCGCTCGTCGCTGCGCCGAACGTGACGACAGGCGCTTTTCCCGCGGTGATGCGCGGGCCGTCGATGGCGGTGCTGTTCCGGCTGGAGGGCGGCAAGCCCGACCTGCGGGCGCCGTTCCTGACCTATCACCGGCAGGACCATGCGCTGGGCGTCGGCTGCGCGCGGAACTGCCCGCCTGATGAACTCTGGCGGCTGGTAAGCGCTGCGCTGGTCGAGGCCGAAGTGCCGGAGCAGTCCGTCGCGTCGGTCAATACCATCGTCCTGAAGGCCGATGAGCCGGCGATTCTGGCGCTGGCGGCGCGGCTGGACGTGCCATTGCGGTTCTTCGAGGCCGAGACTTTGGAGGCTGAGGCACCGCGACTGGCGAACCCGTCCGAGGTGGTCTTTTCCGAAGTCGGCTGTCACGGGGTCGCCGAGGGCGCAGCGCTGGCGGCGGCAGGCGCGGAATCGTTGCTGGCGATGGAAAAGCGCAAGAGCGCCAATGCCACCTGCGCGGTGGCGCGGGCCCCAAATGCAATCACGGCCTTCACCGGGCGCAGGCGTGGGCGGCTGTCGCTGGTCGGCATCGGGCCGGGGCAAGCGACATGGCGCACGCCCGAGGCGTCGCGGTTGATCGCGGAGGCGAACGAACTTGTCGGCTACGGTCTCTATATCGACCTTCTGGGTCCGCTGGCGGCGGGCAAGCCTCGCCACGATTTCCCGCTGGGCGGTGAGGAAGACCGCTGCCGTTTCGCACTGGAGCGCGCCGGAGAGGGTCGCGACGTGTCGCTGATCTGCTCGGGCGATGCCGGGATCTACGCGATGGGCGCGCTGGTCTTCGAACTGCTGGACCGCGAGAGTCATGGCGTGTCCGACGCAGCGCGACGGGTGGAGGTGATCTCGGCGCCCGGCGTGTCGGCGCTGCAGGCAGCGGCGGCTCGGGCGGGCGCGCCGCTGGGTCACGATTTCTGCGCGATCTCACTGTCGGACCTTCTGACACCGCGCGAAGATATCCTGCGGCGGATCCGGGCCGCCGCCGAGGGGGACTTCGTGATCGCCTTCTACAACCCTGTGTCGAAGCGCCGCCGAGATCTGCTGGCGCTGGCGCGGGATATCCTTTTGCGGCATCGGCCCGGTGATTGCCCAGTACTGCTGGCGTCCTCTCTGGGGCGGCCGGAAGAAGAACTGCGGTACCGGCGGCTGGAGGAGCTGCAGGTAGACGAGGTCGACATGCTGACCGTGGTGCTCGTCGGGTCATCGCAGTCGCGGCTCTGGGCCTCCAGTGAGGGGCCGCGGATGTACACGCCGCGCGGTTATGCGCGCAAGATCGACGGGGATCTGTCGGATGCGGGGTGATATGCCGCAATCGGCCCGTTTCGACCGAGCCGGGTGGCTTTCATGACGGTGTTTTTCGTCGGCGCGGGCCCCGGGGACCCGGAACTGCTGACGCTGAAAGCGGCGCGGATCATCGAGAGCTGCCCAGTCTGCCTCTACGCCGGTTCGCTTGTGCCCTCGGATGTGGTTGCGCGGGCGCCGGAAGGAGCGCGAGTGATGGACACGGCGCCGATGACGCTGGACGAAACCCACGCGGAAATCGTAGCGGCGCAGGCGCGCGGGCAGGACGTAGCGCGGGTACATTCGGGCGATCCGTCGCTCTACGGCGCCATCGCCGAACAGATCCGGCGGCTGGAGGTGGACGGCATCGCGTACGAGATCGTGCCGGGCGTACCGGCCTATGCCGCTGCTGCCGCGGCGCTGGGGCAGGAACTGACGATCCCTGAGATCGCGCAATCGGTCGTCCTGACCCGGATGTCGATGAAATCCACCGCGATGCCGGCCGGCGAAACGCTGGAGAATTTCGCGCGCACCGGCGCGACGCTGGCGATCCACCTTGGCATTCGGGCGTTGCGGGAGATCGAGCGACAGCTCATTCCTTACTATGGGGCCGATTGCCCGGCGGTGATCGCCTATCGCGTCGGCTGGCCCGATCAGATCCTGATCCGTGGCACGCTGTCGGACCTGCGGGAAAAAGCGCGGGCAGAGAAGATCACGCGTACCGCGCTGATCCTCGTCGGTCCGGCGCTGGCGCGCGGCCGCGACTTTCGCGACAGTGCGCTCTACGATCCGCACCACCCCCACGTGCTGCGGCCGGTTGCGAAATAGCACCTAGTTTCGGGTTTACCGAAAGTTAACTTGACCGAATCCAAATATGGCGCGATTCATTTCCCCAATGGAGGGGTACACGATGACCGACTACCTGCCAAAGGAGGTCCTCGAAGGGCTGGAGGCTGCCCGCAAGGCGGACCTCAAGAAAAAGAGCCGCCTGCGCGTGCGGGTGGGCGATGAACTGTTCCGTGTGCTGCGTTACTGGGAAGACGGCTTTGCGCTGGACAGGCACGATGCGCCGCATCTGCGCGGCTTTGTCGACCTCTACAACGGTGGGCAGCACCTGTATCAGGCTCTGATCGTTGCCAGCGCCGAAGAGAATGGCGAGATGGTCTATGAGTTTAAGCGCAACACAGCCGCTGTCGACAAGGCGCCGCTGGACTTCGTGCGCGACGAGAATGCGCCCGTCGCGCTTCTGGGGTCTCCCGACTGATTACTGAAGGTCGCCGAAGGCGCGTTCCATCCGCTCGATAGCCTCGATAAGCAGCGGGCGCGGCATGGCGATATTGAAGCGGTGGAAATGGTCGCCGCCCATGCCGAACTGTGCGCCTGGGCTCATCGCAATCTTAGCATCCTTGCGGATCCGGTCGGATGTCTGCCCGGGCAGCAGCCCGGTGCGTGAGAAATCGATCCAGGTCAGATAGGTCGATTTCATGTCCATGACGCGGACGCCCGGTATGCCCTCGATGTGCTCGCGCCAGAGGTCGAAGTTGTCCTTGAGATAGGCGCGTACCGCGTCACTCCAGTCGCCGCCGCTGGTCAGTGCCGCGCGGACCATGATCATGCCAAAGCGGTTCGGCGGGCCCGACATGTATTTCTGCACCGGTTCCAGCCGTTTCCGGATCTCCTCGTCCTCGGCAATGATGAACCCTGTCTCGCCGCCGGCGATATTGAAGCCCTTGGAGGCAGCGGTCAGGGTCACCAGCCGGTCCTTCGCCCGCGGTGCGGCGATGGCAGTTGGCACATGCTTCGAATCGGGAAAGACGAGGTCCATGTGGATCTCGTCCGAGATCAGGATCAGGTCATGCTTGACGCAGAAATCGGCCAGTGCCGAGATTTCTTCCGCCTCCCACAGCCGGCCGCCGGGATTGTGCGGCGAGCAGAGCACCACAGCCTTGACCCGGTCGGTCACCAGATCTTCCAGCGCATCGAGGTCCATCTCGTAGCGGCCGTCGTTGTTGACGAGTTCGGACTGCACGATCTCGCGCCCCATCGCCTGCAGCTTGTAGAAGAACGCGTGGTAGACCGGCGAGAACAGGACTACACCGTCGCCGCGTTCGGTGTATGCCTCCAGCACCTGGCCGAAGCCGGCGACAACCCCGGTGCTGTAGCTGATCCATTTCGGGTCGACCGCCCAGCCGTGCCGGTCGGTCATCCAGCCCGAGATCGCCTCGCTGACCGAAGATGGGTCGCCGAAATAGCCGAAAAACCCGTGTTCCGCCTCGCGGCGCACCGCCTCTCGGATCGCCGGGGCGCAGCCGAAATCCATGTCCGCGACCCACATCGCGATGCCGTCCGTCGGCGAAACCCCGGAAAACTCTTCCATGCGTCCCCATTTCGAGGAATCGATACCGCTCCGGTCCCGGATCTCGTCGAAGTTCATAAGTCGTGTCCTGTCGTTCAGTGAGTGCCGGGGCAAGCTATCCCCCTGACCGGCGGGCGCAAGTAACATTGCGCCTCGCAACTGCTTGACCTAAATGCGTCCCATGACCGTGAGAGACATCCTGATCCACCCAGATCCGCGCCTGAAAAAGGTCTGCCCGCCCGTCGCCGAGTTCACGCCGGAGCTCCGGGCGCTGGCCGACGACATGCTGCAGACGATGTACGAGGCACCCGGAATCGGGCTCGCTGCGCCGCAGGTGGGCGAGATGACGCGGCTTCTGGTCATGGATTGTGTCAAAGAAGAGAATGCAGCGCCACGTCCGATGGTGCTGATCAATCCCGAGGTCACCTGGACGTCGGAGGAGATGAACACCTACGAGGAAGGCTGCCTGTCGATCCCCGAGCAATATGCCGAAGTGGAGCGTCCTGCCGAGGTGAGCGTCGCCTGGCTGGATATCGACGGCAAGCCGCAGGAAGAACAGTTCGATGGGCTCTGGGCGACCTGTGTTCAGCACGAGATCGACCATCTCAACGGCAAGCTGTTTATCGATTACCTGAAGCCACTGAAACGCCAGATGATCACCCGCAAGATGGTCAAGCTGAAGCGGGAAAGGGCACGGCTGTGAGCCGTCTGCCGGTCCTGGTCTATGGCGACGAGCGCCTGAAGCAGGTGGCCCGCCCGGTGGGAGAGATCACCGACGAGATCCGCCGGCTGGCGGCGGACATGGCCGAGACCATGTACGACGCGCCCGGGCGCGGGCTGGCCGCGCCGCAGGTGGGCGTCGGGCTGCGTCTGTTCGTGATGGACTGCCACTGGAAGGACGGAGCGGAACGCGATCCGGTGGTGGTTATCGACCCGGAGATTGTCTGGGAATCCGAGGAACGGGCGACCGGCGAGGAGGGGTGTTTGTCGATCCCCGGCTTGCCGATGGATGTGCGGCGTCCGGCGGAGATCCGGCTGCTTTGGCGCACGCTCGATGGCGAGACCGTTGAGCGGCACCTGACCGGGCCGGAAGCCAGATGCGCGCAGCATGAATACGACCATCTCGATGGCGTACTGATCACCGACCGCGTTCCGCATCTGCGCCTTGCTGCGTTGGAACCGCAGTTGAAGGAGCTTGCGGCGCACGGGGGCACCGTGTGACCGCCCGGACCATCCTGCAATGGCCAGACAAGCGGCTGCAGACGATTGCGGATCCCGTGGAAGAGATCACCGACGAGATCCGCGCGATCTGGGACGACATGATCGATACGATGGAGGCGATGCCCGGCGTGGGCCTCGCCGCGCCGCAGATCGGTGTGATGCTGCGGCTGGCTGTGGTGGACGCCTCGGAAGAGCGCGGTCAGGCGGTGCGGCTGGCCAACCCGGAGATCCTGCACGCCTCGGTCAAACCGCGCGGGCACGAGGAGGCGAGCCCCTGCCTGCCCGGTGTCTCTGCCAGACTGGAGCGTCCGAGGGCGGTGACGGTGCGGTTCCTGAACGATCACGGCGAAGTGGAGGAGCGCGACTTCGTGCAGCTTTGGGCGACCTCGGTGCAGCACCAGATCGACCATCTGAACGGGCGGATGTACTTCGACAATCTCAGCCCGCTGAAACGGAAGATGCTGCTGAAGAGGGCGGCGAAGCGGCGCTGAGGGCGCAAGTTTTACTGGAATAGTCGGGCCGCGCCCAGCCTTAGGCGCAGCAGGCGTTCGTTGGGGCGCAGCAGCCAGACTCGATGGCCGGTTTGCAGAGGGCGCGTTCGTTTTCCAGCGGGATCACGATCTGTCCGCCCGCCGTTTCCGGCCTGCCCGGCGCGAACCGGGACAGTCCCAGATTGCCCGGCGCGCATTCGACGGCAAACGGCACGTCGGCCAGCCCCGGAATTGCCGCCAGGCCTTTCCGCAGGATCGATGCGACCTTACCGGCCACCAACGCTTCGCCATCCTGCCCGTCGAGCACCTGCACCAGCGCCTCGCGCCAGGCGTTGCGGCGGCCGCCGCAGTCGATGCTTTCGATATCGGCCAGTTTCAGTTCGGTGATGTGGTAGCCGTCGCCAAGCGCCGCGCCCTGCACGTGGAACCGGACGGGCAGGGCGGGATCGGCGCTTTCCAGCGTTTCGGCAAGGGCCAGCAGGGAGGCGGGGGCACGTGTCATCGGCGATTCTCCTTGCATATCTCAACAATTCAAGAAATATTGAGACATGGAAGAGAGTCAAGCACTGAAATCACTGTCCGCTCTGTCCGACGCTACGCGACTGCGGATGCTACGCTTCCTCGTGACCGCAGGGGAGGACGGCGCCCCGGCCGGTTCCATCGGAGAGCATGCAGGTGCCGCGCCGTCGCGGGCGTCGTTCCATCTTGCCGCGCTGGCGCAGGCGGGGCTGGTCGTTCCGGAGCGCGTGTCGCGACAGATCATCTATCGGGTGGATTTTGATGCGCTCGGCGGGCTTATGGGCTACCTGATCGAGGATTGCTGCGGCGGCCACCCGACGGTGCGGGCGTGCTGCGGACCGGCGAAGCGAACGGGAGCCTGAACATGCGCGTCGTCTTCATGGGAACGCCGGACTTTTCGGTGCCGGTGCTGGACGCTTTGGTCGAGGCCGGGCACGAGATTGCCTGCGTCTATTGTCAGCCGCCGCGCCCGGCGGGCCGGGGTAAGAAAGAGCGGCCGTCGCCGGTGCTGGCGCGGGCGGAGGCGTTGGGGCTGCCGGTGCGGCATCCGGCGCGGCTGCGCGATGCTGCCGACCAGCAGGCGTTTGCCGAGCTGGAGGCCGATGTGGCCGTGGTCGTCGCCTATGGGCTGATCCTGCCGAAACCGGTGCTCGAGGCGCCGAAGCACGGCTGCCTGAACATCCATGCCTCGCTGCTGCCGCGCTGGCGCGGCGCGGCGCCAATTCAGCGGGCGATCATGGCGGGGGATGCCGAGACCGGGGTCTGCATCATGCAGATGGAGGCGGGGCTGGATACCGGGCCGGTGCTGTTGCGCGAGGCGCTGGGGATCGGGGCGGAGGAGGCGGCCGGGACGCTGCACGACCGGCTGTCGGCGCTGGGCGCGCGACTGATCGTCGAAGCTCTGGCGCGGTTGCCGGATCTGGTGCCGGAGGTACAGCCGGAGGAGGGCGTGACCTATGCCGAAAAGATCGACAAGGCCGAGGCACGGATCGACTGGTCGAAGCCGGCGGCAGAGGTCGACCGGTTGATCCGCGGTCTCTCGCCTTTTCCCGGCGCCTGGACCATGCTGCGCGGCGAACGGTTGAAGCTTTTGTCGTCCCGGGTTGCCGATATGTCGGGCGTGCCGGGCACCGTTCTGGACGATGCGCTGACGGTGGCCTGCGGGTCCGGCGCGGTGCGGATCACGCGGCTGCAGCGGGCCGGGCGCGGGGCGCAGGACACGGCGGAGGTGCTGCGCGGCTGGGACATTGCGCCGGGCGAATCGATGGGCGGAGAGTAGGCCATGTTCTTCGCGTTCTTCGGTACGCTGTTTATCGCGTTCTGCGTCGGTGTCCTGTCGGAACGCTCCGGCTTTACCCGCAACGGCTACATCCCGTCGGTGCTGATCTGCCTTGGCGGCGCGGTGGCGTTCTATTTCCTGCGCGTGATGTTCGGGATCAGTTTCGGCAGCCACGGGCTGAACGCGATCATCTCGTCCATCGGCGCGCTAATCATCGTGCCGACGCATTTCCGGCGGTAGCGTTCTGGCGGGCCTCAGCTTGCCTTTTTCTTCGGCTTGAACGGCGCCATCCCGGCGCGGGCAAGCTCGTCGGCCTTCTCGTTCTCAGGATGGCCGGCGTGGCCCTTGATCCATTCCCACGTCACCCGGTGCCGCGCCTGCGCCTCGTCCAGCCGCTGCCAAAGCTCGACATTCTTCACTGGTTTGCCGCCGGATGTTTTCCAGCCGTTCCGCTTCCAGCCATGGATCCAGCCGGTCACACCGTTCTTCACATAGGCGCTGTCCGTCACCACGGTGATCTCGCTTGGTCGCCCCAGCGCCTCAAGTGCGCGGATCGCGGCCATCAACTCCATGCGGTTGTTGGTGGTCTCGGCCTCGCCGCCCTTCAGCTCGCGTTCCTTCAGGACGGTGTCGCCGTCCTTCGCAAGCAGCAGCACGCCCCAGCCCCCCGGCCCGGGATTCCCGGAACAGGCACCGTCGGTATAGGCGAAAAGGTCAGGCACGGGCGCCCAGCACGATGGATTTCGCCAGCTTGCCGTCCAGGCCCTTGCCCTCGCCGAAAGACCGCGAAATTACGGTAAACCCGGCAGCTTCCAGCAACCCGGTAATCTCTTCATCGGTGTAATAGGCGTAAAACCGGCCAAGCGTGTCGCGATGCGCGCCCTCGCCCATCTTCAACCCGATGGACAGAACGCCGTCGGGCCGCAGCGCGCGGCGTATTGTGGCAAGATGCTCCGGCATCCGGTCCTTCGGCGCATGAAGCAGGCTGAACGAAGCGAGTACACCGTCATAGGTGTCCACCTCATCGAGATCGTCGAAGGTCGCGACGGTGACGTCGAGGTCGAACAGCACCTTGGCCTGCGCGGCCATTTCGGGAGAGGCGTCGGTGGCCGTCACCTCGTGCCCGAGGTCGCGCAGCCTTGCGGCGAGGTGGCCAGGGCCGCAGCCGAGGTCGAGCACCCGCGACTGTTCGGGCAGCGTATTCAGCAGCGCCTTGAGGACCGGGTCCTTATCGGTGTCCGCCACGATCTCGGCATAACGCGCCGCGTCGCGGGCGTAGACGCCCAGAGTTTCCGCATCGGCGCCGGTCATGCCCGCTCCAGCGCCAGCCGCCCGGCGAGCAGCGCGAAGATCGCGGCGAAAGAGCGGTTCAGCCAGCGCATCGCCCGTGCGCTGGACAGCAGCCAGCGCCGCGCCTCGGCGGCGAAAAGGCCGTAGCAGACGAAGATGCCAAACGTCAGGGCCATGAACACTGCGCCCAGTTCGGCCATCTCCAGCGTCGCCGTGGCGGGATTGCCCGACAGGAACGGCGGCAGCAGCGCCAGGAAGAAGATCGACAATTTCGGGTTCAGGACATTCAGCAGCACGCCCCGCCACGCGATGCGCGGTCCAGCTTCTCGCCGGGTTTCCGCCTGCACGGAGAGAGCGCCATCAGCCTGCAGCGCCTGCCGGGCCAGCCAGAGCAGGTAGGCGACACCGGCGAATTTCACGACCGTGAACAGGACTGCCGAGGCGTGCAGAACCGCCGCCAATCCCAGTATCGCCGCCGCCAGATGCGGCACGATCCCGAAGGCGCAGCCGAGCGCGGCCCAGATAGAAGCTTTCGTGCCCTGACCCAGTCCGATGGCGAGCGTGTAGATCACGCCGGTGCCGGGGATCAGGCAGACTACGATCGCGGTCAGCAGGAATTCGGCGGTCATGGGAGGCTCCTTCAACGGCGCTGACAATCGCCCGCGCCGCCGGAATGGTCAACCATGCAGCCAGCCCGTCAGGCAGGTTCCCGCAACACGCGCGGAACCTTGAACTCGACGCGCTCGATGGCGGTTTCCACCGGCTCGACCGTGACGTCGAAGCGGGCGCGGAACGCGTCGATCACCTCGTTCACCAGCACCTCCGGCGCCGAGGCACCCGCGGTGATCCCGACCGAGGTAATTCCTTCAAGCGCGCGCCAGTCGATGTCGGTGGCACGCTGCACCAGCTGCGAATAGGAACAGCCCGCGGCCGCACCGACCTCCACCAGCCGTTTCGAGTTCGACGAGTTCGGCGCGCCGATCACCAGGATCGCGTCGACCTTGGGAGCGACCGACTTCACCGCTTCCTGCCGGTTGGTGGTCGCGTAGCAGATGTCTTCCTTGTGCGGGCCGACGATCTGCGGGAAGCGCGCCTTCAGCGCGGCGACGATGCCCGCGGTGTCATCGACCGACAGGGTTGTCTGGGTGATGAAGGCAAGCTTCTCGGGATCGCGCGGGTCCAGGCCGGCCACGTCGTCCACGGTTTCGACCAGCAGCACTTCGCCCTCGGGTAGCTGGCCCATGGTGCCAAGCGTCTCGGGGTGGCCGGCATGGCCGATCATGACCATCTGCAGGCCGTTCGCGAAATGGCGCTCGGCTTCGATATGCACCTTCGAAACCAGCGGGCAGGTGGCGTCGACATAGACCATGTTGCGCCGCCTTGCCTCAGCCGGGACGGCCTTGGGCACGCCGTGGGCGGAGAAGATCACCGGGCGGTCCGGCGGGCATTCGTCCAGCTCTTCGACGAAGACGGCGCCCTTTGCGCGCAGCCCGTCGACGACGAAGCGATTGTGCACGATCTCGTGCCGGACATAGACCGGCGCGCCCCATTTCTGCAGCGCCATCTCGACGATCTTGATCGCCCGGTCCACGCCCGCACAGAACCCGCGCGGCGCGGCGAGATAGAGGATGAGGGAGGGTTTGGACATTCGCGCGCCTTGTTCTTTGCCCCAGACCTAGGATGCCTTGGCCATCAGGTCCAGAGTACCGCGGCGTACATGCCAAAGAACCGCGCGGGTGAAACCCGCGAGGCCCGAGATTTTGCAGGGTCGCGCGATTTACTCGACGGTTTCCTGCTGCGCCGGCTCGGACGCATCGCGCGGTTCGCGCGGTGGCCGTCCGATCACTTCCTTCAACTCGTCCAACTCGATGAAGTTATCGGCCTGGCGGCGAAGTTCGTCGGCGATCATCGGCGGTTGGCTGCGGATCGTCGAAACGACGGATACGCGCACACCTTTGCGTTGCAATGCCTCGACCAGTGGGCGGAAATCGCCGTCGCCGGAGAACAGCACGATATGGTCGACATAGGCGGCAAGTTCCATGGCATCGACGGTGAGCTCGATATCCATGTTTCCCTTGACCTTGCGCCGACCCTGGCTGTCGACATACTCCTTGGCCGGTTTCGTCACCATCGAGAAGCCATTATAATGCAGCCAGTCGACGAGAGGACGAATCGGCGAATAGTCGTCATTCTCCAGCAGCGCCGTGTAGTAGAATGCACGTAGCAGTTTCCCGCGTCGCATGAACTCTTGGCGTAGCAGTTTATAGTCGATATCGAACCCGAGCGATTTTGCAGCGGCGTAAAGGTTCGATCCGTCGATGAACAGCGCAAGCCGTTCGTCTCTGTAGAACATAAATTTTGCCCCTTCGGTTAATGAGTTTCGCCAATGACGTCCGTGAGTGTGTGTTTAACAATCGTTGTGGCGAAACTGCCGGGTAGAATAGGCTGAAAATCCCTGCTCGCAAGAGACCTATGAGGTGAAATGCGTCATAATTTCGTCACGACGCAGCGAAAAACCTTCGTCGCACTGGGCGCAAATCTGCAGCTTTCATGCAGTACGCCGGCAGAGACACTGACCAAGGCGCTGGACCGGCTGCATGATTCGCCACTCGAGGTGACAGCGAAGAGCCGCCTGTTCAAAACACCGTGCTTTCCGGCCGGGGCGGGCCCCGACTATGTGAATTCCGTTGTGCAACTGGAGGGTGATCTACAGCCCGGTCAGGTCTTGGCGCTGCTACATGCGATCGAGGCAGAATTCGGCCGGCACCGCGTGCAGCGCTGGGGCAGCCGCACGCTGGATCTGGATCTTCTGGCGCTGGACGACGCGGTTCTGCCGGACCGCAACACCTTTGAAAGATGGCACGATCTGCCGGTGGTGGAGCAGCCGAAGACCGCGCCGGACCAGCTGATCCTGCCGCACCCGCGGATGCACGAGCGTGCCTTTGTGCTGGTTCCGATGCTGGATATCGCGCCCGACTGGCCGCATCCGGTGCTTGGGGTCACAGTGCGCGAAATGGTCGCGGCCCTGCCGAAAGCGGACGTCGAGGCCGTAATCCCCCTGTAAATCACGGCGAAACACCCCAGATAACCTTGTCAAGCGTGGAAAGAACGCGTATTCAGGCGCCTCTAGATCTCCCAGACTAGGATTGGAGTACACATGGCCCGCGTTACGGTCGAAGATTGCGTTGACAAGGTCCCGAACCGGTTTGAGCTGGTAATGCTTGCGGCCCATCGTGCGCGCGAAATCTCTTCTGGTGCGTCGCTGACGGTCGACCGCGACAACGATAAGAACCCTGTCGTTTCTCTGCGTGAGATCGCCGAGGAAACCCAGCAGGCCGAGGATCTGCGCGAGCGGATGATCGAAAGCAACCAGACCCAGATCGAGGTCGACGAGCCCGAAGAGGATGCGATGGCGCTCCTCATGGGGGCCGAACAGGACAAGCCCGCCGACGACGACATGTCCGAAGAGAAGCTGCTGCGCGCGCTGATGGAAGCGCAGGAGCCGAAGTAAGGGGAAGCTTCCATGGCGCTGGACCGATTGATCGAGGTCGATGACCTGATCGACAGGGTCCGCGCCTACAACCCCCGCACCAACGAAGATCTGATCCGCGCCGCCTATGACTATGGTGGCCGGATGCATGCCGGGCAGTTCCGGCATTCGGGCGAAGCCTACTTCACCCATCCGGTTGCCGTTGCCTCGATCCTGACAGAGATGCGGCTGGACGATGCGACCATCATCACCGCGCTGCTGCACGACACGATCGAGGATACTCGGTCGACCTACGGAGAAATTTCCGAGCGGTTCGGCAATGAAGTGGCTGAACTTGTCGATGGCGTGACAAAGCTGACCAATCTGCAGCTATCGTCCTCGGAATCGAAACAGGCAGAGAACTTCCGCAAGCTGTTCATGGCCATGTCCAAGGACCTGCGGGTGATTCTCGTGAAGCTCGCCGACCGTCTGCACAACATGCGAACCATCAAGGCGATGCGGCCCGAAAAGCAGGCCCAGAAGGCGCGCGAGACGATGGACATCTTCGCTCCGCTCGCCGGCCGCATGGGCATGCAGTGGATGCGCGACGAGCTGGAGGATCTGGCCTTCGCGGTGCTGAACCCGGATGGCCGGAACTCGATCATGCGGCGCTTCGTCCGGCTCCAGCGCGAGACCGGCGACGTCGTCAAGAAGATCACCGCCGACATCCGCAAGGAACTGAAGAAGAACGGCATCGCGGCCGAGGTCGAGGGCCGCGCGAAGCGTCCCTATTCGATCTGGCGCAAGATGCAGGAAAAGGGCCTGTCGTTCTCGCGCCTGTCGGACATCTACGGATTTCGCATCCTGTGCAGGGACGAGGCGGACTGTTACCGCGTGCTGGGCGCGATGCACCAGCGCTGGCGTGCTGTGCCGGGACGTTTCAAGGATTATATCAGCCAGCCTAAGACGAACGGTTATCGTTCCATCCATACCACGGTGTCCGGGCGTGACGGACGGCGGGTGGAGATCCAGATCCGCACTTTCCAGATGCACGACGTGGCAGAGACCGGCGTTGCCGCGCACTGGTCCTATCGTGATGGTGTGCCGTCGGAGAACCCCTTCGCCGTCGATCCTACCAAGTGGATCGCCAGCCTGACCGAGCAGTTCGAGAATGCCGAGGATCATGACGAGTTCCTCGAGCATGTGAAGCTGGAGATGTACGCCGACCAGGTGTTCTGCTTCACGCCCAAGGGTGACGTGGTGAAGTTGCCGCGCGGCGCCACACCGCTGGACTTCGCCTACGCAATCCACACCCGGATCGGTGACAGCTGTGTTGGCGCAAAGGTCGATGCAATGCGCGTGCCGTTGTGGACGCGGCTGAAGAACGGACAATCCTGCGAAATCATCACCGCCGCTGGCCAGCGACCGCAATCGACCTGGATCGACATCGTCGTGACCGGCCGGGCTAAGGCGGCGATCCGCCGCTCTCTGCGCGAGGAGGATCGCGAGCGGTTCGTGAAACTCGGCTGGGAGCTGGCCCGGGTCGCGTTTGAGCATGTCGGCAAGCGGGTCACCGACAAGGCGCTGTCAACTGCCGCCAAGCAGATGGGGCTCGTGACGTCCGAGGAACTGCTGGCCCGGCTCGGGTCTGCGGAACTGACCGCACGCGAGGTCGTGGCGACCCTGTATCCGGATATCAGCGATGCGACCGAGGACGAAATCGACGTGTCCCGTGCCGTCATCGGCCTGGATCCCGATCAACATTTCGAGCGCGCGAATTGTTGTCAGCCGGTGCCCGGAGAGCGCATCGTCGGCATTTCCTACCGCGGCAAGGGCGTGATCATCCACGCAATCGAGTGCCTGGCGCTTGAGGAATTCCAGGACAGTCCCGAGCGCTGGGTCGACCTGCACTGGCATTCCGGCAACCATCCGGCGGTGCATACGGTCAGCCTTGACGTCACGATCGCAAACGACTCTGGCGTGCTTGGCAGGATTTGCACATTGATCGGAGAGCAGAAGGCCAATATCTCCAACCTGCAATTTGTCGACAGGAAACCGGACTTCTTTCGCCTCATTATCGACGTCGACCTGAGGGATGCAGAGCACCTGCACGCGGTAATGCTGGCGGTTGAGGCGGAAAGTGATGTCGCCGCGATCGAGCGGCACCGCGATCTGGAACGCAAGCCCTAAGGAGGCAGCAGACAGTCAGTGGTCTTTAAACGGCGGACGCCTCGCACCTGGCTGCAGTTCATCGCCGAGGGGTTCTGGCCGAGGGGCGGCTGGAACCGCGCATTCTATTATGTCGTCCACCGTCTGCGCCGCCTGCCCGACCCGCCGCACCGCATCGCACGCGGAATCGCCGCCGGGGTCTTTGTCTGCTTTACGCCTTTCTTCGGGTTTCATTTCCTGCTGGCGGCAATTCTGGCTTTCATTATGCAGGGCAACATACTTGCGGCGCTGATGGCCACTTTCGTCGGCAACCCGCTGACTTTTCCTTTCATCGCAGCCATCAGCCTGGAGGTCGGAAGCTGGATCCTGGATCACCATGCCACGGTGCCGATCCACCGTGTTTTTGGCGCCTTCAGCCAGGCGAGCCAGGAAATCTGGCACAACCTGCAATCCGTCTTCAACGACGACTTGGCACACTGGGATCGGCTGCAGCGGTTCTGGTACACGGTGTTCTTGCCATACATCGTCGGCGGGATCATTCCAGGCATCATCTTCGGTACGATCTCCTACGCACTGGCGCTTCCCGCCGTGAAGGCCTATCAGGCGCGACGGGTGAAGAAGCTGCGGGAACGCTACGAGAAACGCCGGATCGCGATGGCGCGGGCCGGGGCGGCGAAATCGGGCAGCGCTCCCGCCGAGTAAGGAGGCCGCCATGCAGCCCTTGGGCAAGCTTCGGCTTGGTGTGAATATCGACCACGTCGCCACCGTGCGGAATGCGCGCGGCTCGGCCTATCCGGACCCGGTGCGCGCCGCGCAATTGGCGGAAGAGGCCGGCGCCGACGGTATCACAGCGCATCTGCGCGAAGACCGGCGGCATATTTCAGACGAGGATATCGCGCGGCTTGCGGAAACGCTGACGGTGCCGCTGAACTTCGAGATGGCGGCGACCGAGGAGATGCAGGCAATCGCGCTGCGACACCGGCCGCACGCCGTGTGCCTCGTTCCGGAGAAGCGCGAGGAGCGGACGACCGAGGGCGGGCTCGAAGTGGCGCGAGAGGAGAACAAGCTGGCGCATTTCATCGCGCCGTTGGCCGATGCCGGGTGCCGGGTGTCGATCTTCATCGCCGCTGATCGGCGCCAGATCGAGGCTGCCGCGCGGATCGGTGCGGCGGTGGTGGAACTGCACACCGGGGCCTATTGTGACTTTCATGCCGAGGGAAAATCAGAAGAGCGCGACGCCGAGCTGGAGCGGATGCGCGAGATGGCGAGCTTCGCCCATTCGCTGGGGCTCGAGGTGCATGCGGGCCACGGGCTGACCTATGACACGGTGCAGCCGGTCGCCGCCTTTCCCGAGGTGATGGAGCTGAACATCGGCCATTTCCTGATCGGCGAGGCGATTTTCCTCGGGCTGAAGCCGGCAATCGCGCGGATGCGCGAGCTGATGGACGAGGCACGCAGCTGACGCCTCAGCCCGGTGTCAGGGCCGGGGCGAAGGGTCCGACCTGCGTGGTTTCGCCCTGAAGCACGAGAAACGCCGCCACGATCAAACCACGCTGGCGGTAGTCTTCGGCAATTGTCAGACCCCGGTTGAGAGCCGCACGGACTTCCTCCTTTGACAGGATCGGTACACCGGTCGTGACCGGGCGGTCGCCAAGGTCGCTGTCGGGGGACAGGTCGCGTGCTGGTGTGCGGGTTATTCCGGAATGGTCCGGCAGGTCCACCGCATTGGCGATCAGCGTCGCCGCAACGTCGGCCATCGCCGCGGTCCGCGCTAGCACCGTTACACTGTCGGCAATTCCCAGCGAATGACTGCGCCCGCGCCAGCCGGACGTCGCGATGCCACGGATCGGATCGGCATGGGTGATCGTCACCTGCGCCGGGACCGGCGCGGCGATAGCGGCGTTGGTGCTGGCGCCCGGCGTAAGGTGGATCGCGACGTCGCCGCCGTTGTTGGCGTAGGCCTTGTCGACGCCGTCGCCGCCCAACAAACCGCAGATCTCATCCGCCACGGCGCCCGCCACGGCGGCCATCGGAGTCACGAAGACTGGCGCAAAGGGTCCGGTAGCGGCAAGCATCGCCTGAGCGACAGGCCCGTACAGCCTCGGGGCGTCGGTGACCGGGCGGCGGAGTTCAGGGAGCTCGGCGGCCAGTTCGGCGAGCAGCCCTTCGAACCGAAACTCAGCACGCGCATAGGCCGCCTCGCGGCCCGGCCCCTCCGCCCCGGCGATGATGTCGATGGGCCCGTGCTGCAAATGGAGCCGCCCGTCCGGCAGCCGCACGGCACTGGCGCGTTCCACCGGTTACTTCCGCCGCGGCGCGATCCCGCGGGCCGCCGCCCCGTATTCGCCACCGGTGGCGAGGATATCATCCACGTCGCGCACCGCCGCGTCATGGCCGCCGAGCGCGCGGTAGTCTTCGCGCCGCAGGGTGAATTCCAGCGGCGCCACTAGAGCAGGCGTCGGTACGTAGCCGAAGGAATTGGTCGGCATCGTGGTGACGTCGACCATCAGGGTGATGCCGCCCCCCGGCCAGACATAGACCGGCGCGCCACCGCAGGTGACCTGCGTCTTCAGCGCCTGCACCGAGCGGGTCAGCTTCACGGGGTTGGTTGTCACGCCCGAGCGCAACGATCCTCCCGCGCCGCCCATGAACATGACCGTGCAAAGCGCTGGTTCGCAGTTCTCGGCGATCAGCTCCACGGTGCGGACCAACGTGTCGGGCAGCGGCGCGGGTTCCGGCACCAGGTCGTCATTCAGAACATAGTAGCCGTACTGCTCACCGGTGGTGGAAACCATCAGCAGGGTCAGCCCCGGATGCGCCCCCTTCTCCGGCCGCCACGGGCCGAGGATGGTCAAAGGATCCTCGATATCCGTGCCGCCCCAGCCAAGGCCCGGCTCAGCCACCTGGAAATAGCGTCCGGGTGTCGACCGGCGCCCCTTGATACGGATGCCGGTGTCGGGCCAGCCAATGACCTTTCCCGCCTGATGCTCGCTGACCACCCCGGTGATGTGATCGTCGACCACGACCACCTCGTCCACCAGCCCCTGCCACTGCGCGGCAAACATGCCGATGGTGGCGGACCCGCAGCCGACACGCATCCGCTCCTCGCGCCGGCCGTCGACGATGGGCGGCTGACCCGCCTGCACCACCACCTCGGCGCCGCTGTCGATGGTCAGCGTCACCGCCTCGCGATTGCAGAGCTTCATCAGCGCGTCGCAGGTGGCGCGGCCCTCGGCTTTGGACCCACCCGTCAGATGATCGACGCCGCCCAGCGACAGCATCTGCGAGCCGTATTCCGAGGTCATCACATGCCCGATCACCTCGCCGCCCGCACGCACGGCAGAGGCCTCGTGGCCAAGATGACGGTCTGTGTCGATCTTCACCTTGACGCCACAGTAGCTGAAGATCGCTTCGGTCACGACGGTGACGAGATCCGCGCCGTCGACCTGGCGCGAGATAATGAAGGGCGCGGGCTTGTAATCGGGATAGGTCGTGCCTGCGCCGACGGCGGTGATGAAAAGATCGTCGTCGGGAACGATGTTGCCGTCCCAGTCGCGGCCGAGAAACGGCACGATCTCTCCGCCCTCCTCGATGCGCTTGTCGATCACGGTCAGCGGGTCGCAGCGCGTGATCCGCCCGTCGATATTGGCATAACGGTCGCAGGCTCCCGCGCGGCCCTCGGCGATGTAGCACATCACCGGGCAGGCGTCGCAGCGGATCTTCTCCGTCTTTGCCGCCGGGATGTCGCCCGTCGAGGTATCGGCGCGGGTTGTCATTCTGCGGACCTGATCGCGGCCAGCACCCGATGCGGCAGGGCAGGCAGCCGGGTGATGCGCGCGCCGGACGCGTCGCGGATCGCGTTGAGGATCGCCGGGGCGGTTGGGATAAGGACATGCTCGCCAAGGCCCTTGGCGCCCATCGGCCCCTCGGGGTCAGCCTTCTCGATGAAGATCGAGCGGATCTCGGGCATATCGCCGAAGGTCGGGATCAGGTAGTCGTGCAGGTTCTCCGTCCGGCCGGGGATGTACTCCTCCATAAGCGCCATGCCGAGTCCCTGCGCGACGCCACCTTCCACCTGTCCCTCGGCCAGCAACGGGTTCACCACGCGGCCCAGATCGTGGGCGGCGGTGATGCGCAGGACCTTCACGGTGCCCAGCGTCATGTCCACCGCGACCTCTGCGATCTGCGCGCCGTAGCCGTAGACGGCATAAGGCTCGCCCTGCCCGTTCTCGTCGAGCGGCAGGGTAGGCGGGTCGTAGGTCTCCTCGGCCGCGAGGACATAGCCGTGCGCATCTGCAGGCAGATCGCCGAGGCGGATTTCGCGGGCCGCCTTGCCGTCGGTGACTGTCAATGCGTCACCCTCCAGCGACAGGGTCGCATCGTCGCCCATGTTGCTCATGACGAGGATCTTGCTGCGCAGCATTTTCCCCGCCAGCATCGCCGCCTTTCCTGTCACGAAGGTCTGGCGCGAGGCGGAAGTCTTGCCGCAATCGGGCGTCTTAGCTGTGTCGCCATCGACCAGCGTCATCTGCCCGACCGGCAGGCCGAGCGCGTCGGCACAGAGCTGCGCGACGACAGTATTCGACCCCTGTCCGATATCCGCTGCGCCCTGATGCAGGACCAGCGCTCCGCTAGCGGTGATGCCAAGGCGGATGGTCGAGGGGTTCGGCAGCCCGGTATTGCCGCAGCCATACCAGCAGGAGGCAACGCCGATACCGCGGCGGATACTCCCGGCGATGCCCTGTACTCGGACCTCATCGGACGCGCGTTCCCAATGCGGTTTCAACGCTTCAAGGCACTCCGCGATACCGATGCCACCGGGTTTCTGACCGCAGACGGTACGGTCCCCATCGCGCAGGGCATTGATCAGGCGGAAATCCAGACGGTCGATCCCGGCTGCCTTGGCGAGGTCGTCATAAAGCGCCTCCTGCACCAGCGCCGCTTGCGGCACGCCGAAGCCACGGAAGGCCCCGGCGGCCGGGCCGTTGGTGTGCATTGCGCGCGCCTCGGCGTGGTAATTCGGCGTGCGGTAAGGGCCGGAGGCGTGGACCGGCACGCGCACGGCGACGGTCGGACCCCAGCTGGCATAGGCACCAGTGTTGAAATCGCCGTCGAAGGTCATCGCGGTGACGTGGCCCTCGGCGTCACAACCGATCCGGCCGGTCATCCGCGCCGGGTGCCGCTTCGTCGTCGAGGCCATGCTTTCAGAGCGGGTGTAGACCATGCGGCAGGGACGCCCGGTCCTAAGCGCAGCGAGGCCGATCAACGGCTGCAGCGAAACGTCGAGCTTCGCGCCAAACCCGCCGCCGGTCGCCGCCGGAATTACGCGGACCCTGTCGCGCGGCAGGCCAAGGACCTTGGCGGTTTCGTCGCGGTCCATCACCGGCGCCTGGGTGCAGGCACGGATCACCAGCGTGTCGCCGTCGAGCCAGGCGATACCGGCCTCGGGCTCGATATAGGCGTGCTCGACATAGGCGGTGTCGATGGTGGTTTGCGCGGTAAAGGCGGATTGCGCCAGCGCTCCCTCGGCATCGCCGCAGCGGACAAGACCGGCGATCATCCGGTTGCCGGGTCGCGTCGGGTGCAGATCTGCCTCGGGCAGGTGGTCGAGGTCGATGCCAGAGTCTTCCGGGGTCCAGTCAACGGGGAAGGTAGAAAGGTCCAGCCCGTCGAGTGTCGCGGCTTCGCCGACGACGATGGCGATCGCTTCGCCGCGTTGCCTCACTCGGTCACCAGCGATGGCGGGCTGGTCGACGAAATCGGGGATCGTGCCGAACAGGTTCTCGCCCGGGATATCGGCGGCGGTGAAGACCTCTACCTTCCCGGTCGCCTTCGCCGCCCACCCAGCGATGTCGCCGAGCGTGAACCGCGCCGCGTGGTGCGGCGAGCGGATCGCGCGCACTTCCAGCGTATCGGGCAGCACGAGGTCGGCACCATAACTTTCCTCGCCCGTGACCTTGGGGCCTCCGTCCAGCCGTTCGAGCCTTGCGCCAACGGCTTTGCCGGACACCGGGCACGCTGCCGCCGGTCGCTCGGCGCCGGTATCGCAGACAGCATCCACGATCTTGGCATAGCCGGTGCACCGGCAGAGAACGCCGCCAAGCGCATCCTCGACCTCGGCACGCGACGGCGCCGGATTGCTGCGCAGCAATGCCGCGGCGGTGGTCAGCAAGCCGGGCGTGCAGATGCCGCATTGCGCCGCGCCATGGCGCAGAAAGCTTTGCTGCAGCCGGGGCAGTTCGCTGGCCATACCCTCGACCGTCGTGACCTCTGCCCCGTCGGCCCGGATGGCGGGGGTAAGGCAGGCGCAGACCGGCTCGCCGTTCAGCAGGACGGTACACGCGCCGCAGTCGCCGGCGTCGCAGCCAATCTTCGTTCCGAACAGCCGCAGATCCTCGCGCAGTACCTCCGACAGGCGGCGGCCGGGCGTGGCGGCAAATGGCGTAACCGCCCCATTGACGCGCATCTGCAGCTTTCCGAAGGGCCGGTTCATGCCGCAGCCTCCGCCGGTTTCGCTGCGCAGCGAAGCAGCAGTCGCCGGACGAGTTCGGTGGCGGCGGTCAGCCTGTAGGCGGCATCCCCCCGGATGTCGTCGATGGGCGACAACTCGGGCGTGACGATGTCCTCGGTGACCATCGCCGCCGCCTCGGTGACCGGGTGACCCGCAAGGCGCTGCTCCAGCGCGGCAAGCCGGACCGCCACAGGCGCGCAGGCCCCCACCGCGATGGCCGCGCTTCGGATCAGCCCGTCTTCGATCTCCACCCGCGCCGCGGCCATGGCGATGGAGATCACCAGATACTTCCGCGCGCCGAGCTTCAGGAAGTCACCTTGTCCCGACGCTGACGCTTCCGGCATCAGGATGGCCGTCACAATCTCTCCCGGCCGCAGCGCGGTGCGCCTCGCGCCAAGCAGGAATTCCTGTAGCGACAGCACCCGCGCACCTTCGGCGGAGCGCAGTTCGACGGACGCGTCCAGCGTCAGAAGGCAGGGCGCGCCATCCGCGGCGGGCGAGGCGGTGCAGAGGTTGCCCGCCACGGTTCCCGCGTTCTGGATCTGCACCGATCCCACCTCGCGCGCCGCCGCCTGCAGACCTGCAAAACTCGGCGGCAGGTCGGCGCGCCGCAGGTCCGTCCAGGTCGTTGCCGCGCCGATCCGCCAAACACCCGCATCCAGAGAAATCCCACGCAAGGCAGGAATAGCGGTGATGTCGAGGATATCGCCCTTCAGCGCCTTGGCCGTCGTCGCCGGGTAAAGGTCCGTACAGCCTGCCGCCACCGTCAGCCCGCCCGCCGCCAGAAGATCCAGCGCTTCCTGCAGCTCCATGGGTCGGTGATAGGCGGTCAAGCACCCCTCCTGTGGCAAGCGTCGGTAAAAGACTGCGCCCGCGCCCCGAGCACTGTCAATGGTGCCGCCCTAGACCCCGAGGTACCGGTCAATCACGACATGCTGCCCGCGCAAATCTTCGGCAGCCCAGGTTTCGCGTGCATGCCCGTTCTCCAGAAATGTCACGCGGTCGGCGACGTTCAGCACCGCGTCGACGCGCTGCTCCACCAGCAGAATGGCGACACCCTCGGAACGGAGGCGCACGATCACCTCGCGGATTGCATCGATCATCGACGGCTGCAGGCCCTCGGTGGGTTCGTCCAGCAGCAAGACCTTGGGCTCGACGCAAAGCGCGCGCGCCGTCGCCAGCATCTGCTGTTCGCCGCCGGACAGGGTCTGCGCCCGTTGGGTCAGGCGTTCGCGCAGGCGGGGAAACAGGTCCAGCACCCGCTCGCGGACGGCGGGGCCGGATCGGCGCGTCATCAGCCCGATCTCGAGGTTCTGCGCCACCGTCAGTTCCCCGAAAAGCCGCCGCCCCTGCGGGATGTACCCCACACCCGTGCGCCCGACCTTGTGCGCCGGAAGCGCGCCGATCCCCTCGCCGTCCAGCACGATCTCGCCGGACCAGAGCGGCAGCACCCCGGCAATGGCCTTCATCGTCGTGGTCTTCCCGGCGCCGTTTCGGCCCAGCAGGCAGTGGATCTCACCCGCCTGCACATCCAGCGACACCTCGCGCAGCACCTGCGCCTGTCCGTACCCTGTGGAGATGCCCTTGAGTTCCAGCATCACCCGGTCCCCAGATAGGCGGCCTGCACCTCGCGGTTGGCGCGGATCTCCGCCGGGGCGCCCTCCGCCAGCACTTCGCCGAAGTTCAGCACGGTGATCGCGTCTGCGACCTCCATCACCACGGCCATGTTGTGCTCGATCAGCAGGATCGTGGCCTCGGCCTTCAGTTCGCGGATCAGCGCGACGAAATCCTCGATCTCGCTGTCCGCCAGCCCCTGCGTCGGCTCGTCGAGGATCAGCAGACGCGGCTTCTGCGCCAGACCCATCGCGATCTCCAGAAGCCGCTGATGACCATAGGACAGGTCGCCCGCCAGCTGTTCGGCGCGGTCCGCCAGCCCGACCCGGCGTAGCGCCTCGGGAACGTCCTTGGCTACGTTGCCCTTCCGCCGCCGCACCGCCAGCGCCACGTTCTCGTGGCAGGACAGCCGCGCAAAGACCGATGTGATCTGGAACGTATAGGCCATCCCGGCCCGGATCCGGCGATGCGCTGGCAGGCGCGAGATATCGGTGCCGTCGAACCGCACCGTCCCCGCCGAGGGCTCGATCCGGCCGCAGAGCATGCCGACAAATGTGGTCTTCCCCGCGCCATTCGGCCCGATCAGCGCGCGGACCTCGCCCTCCTCCAGCGCGAAGGACACGTCATGTACGGCGCGCAGACCGCCGAACTCCTTCGACAGGCCGGAGGTCGACAACAGGCTCATGGCAGCCCCCGCCAGACCCGGGCGCGGATCTCCCCGCCAATCCCCTGCCGCGCGAACAGTGTCAGCGCGATCAGCACCGCGCCGACGACCGCCATGTAGGCCGACGTGTAGCCGCTAGTTATGTCGATCAGGTAGAACGTGAAAAGCGCCCCGATGAATGGCCCGATCAGCGTGCCAGCACCGCCCAGCAGCACCCAGAGCAGCGGCAGGATCGAATACTGCACGCCCGCGAAACTTGCCCCCGCATAGCCGAACAGCAGCGCATAGACCGCGCCCGCTGTGGCCGACATCGTGCCGGATATCACCACCGCCCCCAGCTTGTGTGCGAAGATGTCGTAGCCCAGCATCTGCGCCCGGTCCTCGTTCTCGCGGATCGCGATCAGGACCTTTCCGAACCCGCTCCGCACAAGCCACAGCGACAGCATCAGGCAGGTAGCGAAGACCAGCAGCGCGAGGAAATAGCGCGTCGTCGGGTCGCTTGGGTCGATACCCCAGAACACGCGTTGCACCTGCTGCAGGACAAAGCCTTCCTCGCCCCGGGTCCAGGTGGTGAAGTACAGGATCGTCAGGTACGCCGCCTGCGAGAACATCAGCGTCACGATCATGAAGGCCACGCCCACCGTGCGAAGCGCCAGCGCCCCCACCAGCGCAGACAGCACCGCGCCGGAAAGAAGCCCCGCCAGCAGCGCCGGGGGTGGCGTCCAGCCGAGATGCCGGACAGTCAGCGCCATGCCGTACATGCCCGCGGCAAAGAACATCGCATGGCCGAGGCTCAGAAGCCCGGTATATCCGAACAGCAGGTTATACCCCATCGCGTAGGTGGCCAGCACCATGACCCGCGCCATGTTGCCGTGATGATAGGCCGGCAGCACGAACTGCAGCGCGAAGAGCACCGCGATCAGGCCAAGATGCAGGATCACCGCCTTCGCCGTCTCGGTCATGCGGTGCGCGTCCCGAACAGCCCCTGCGGCCGGAACACCAGCACCAGCGCGACAAGCAGCGTCGCGAGGATCTTCGCCAGCGTCGGCGAGAAGAACACCGAAATGATCCCGTCCGACATCCCAATCAGCAGCGCCGCGACCACGGTTCCCGGCAGCGATCCCAACCCGCCGATGATCACCACGATGAAGGACAAGAGCAGCGGATCGCCCCCCATCAGGTAATGCGCCTGCTGAATCGGCACGATCAGCACCGCCCCCAGCGCCGCCAGTCCCGCGCCAAGGCCGAAGGTAAAGGCATAGACCCGCTCCACCGGGATGCCGAAGACCTGCGCCATCTCGCCGTCAAGCTGCGTCGCCCGCATCACCAGCCCCATCTTCGTGTGCCGCATCAGCAGCCAGACGGCTTCCAGCACCACCGCCGCCGCGGCGATCACGAAAAGCTTGTAGGACGTGGTCGACAGGCCCCACGGCCAGTACAGCTGCAGCCCGTTCTCGCCCCATTCGAACCAGGGCAACGCCAGCCGCGTGTTGAACGGCGGCTCCACCGGCCGCGCTTCCGGCCCATAGGTCATCAGCACGACCTGCTGGATCACGTAGAGAAGCCCGATCGTCACCACGATGGTGCGCTCCGGGTCATAGTCGATCCGCTTCAGGATCGTCACATCGGCCAGCGCCGCCACCGCGCCGACCAGCATGGGCGCGATCACCAGCGCCGCGACGAACCCGATGGCCACGTGGCCGCCAAACCAGGACGACACCCACCAGGCCAGCACCGCGCCCAGCATGAAGAACTCGCCATGCGCGACGTTGACCACCCGCATGATCCCGAAGACAAGGCTCAGCCCCACGGCGGTCAGCGCCAGCACCGCCGCCGTCACCGCGCCCTCCAGCGAGGCGAGCATTAAATAGGGTCCGAATTCCAACGGCCTAGCTCCCCAATGCGGTCACGCCGCCGTCTCCAGCTTGGGCCTGTGGATCAACTGCCAGTTCACGCCGAACTTGTCCGCCAGCCAGACGAAACGTTCCGCGAACGGGTATTCGTCCACCGGCATCATCGCCGCGCCGCCCTCCAGCAGTTTCTCCGCGGCGCCGTCCACGTCCTTCGCCGCATCGCATTCGACGAAAACCGACATCGCGGCGGTGAAGTCGAACTGCGGCACGTCGTGCCCGTCGATCAGCCGCAGCCGCGCCGCCCCGATCTGTAGGACGGCCAGCCGCAGGTTGCCCTCCGGCCCTTCCTCACCCGGCCCGTAGATTTCCGCCTGCAGCACGATGGCGTCCGGAAAGGCCGAGACGTAGAATTCCAGCGCCTCGCGCGCGCCTTTGCGGAACGCGAGGAAAGGCGAAATCGCGGTGATCATCGGATGGCTCCCGGCATGGACAGGTCTTTCAACAGGAACGGCGCCACCCCGCGCGCCTCGGGGGCCTGTGGTCCGGCCCCCTGCTTCTTCTGGCCAGAAATATCCCCGCCGGAGGCTCCCGCATCAACCGCGAAAGCCCCCGTCGGAAGGCTCAGAACGACATCGTCGTGTAATCCACCTCGTCCGGATACAGCGTGTCCTCGATCGAGGTCGTGTGCACCACGTTCAGCTTTCCGCCGCCGACCTGGCTGATGTATTGAGGGCCGAAGACCTGGTGCGTCTTGCCGTTGAACAGCTTGGCGCCCTGCGGGTGCTCGTTCGACTGCGGCATGTCGGTGATCGCCTCGACCGCCTCCACCAGCGCCTGCCGGTCTTCCGGCCCGGAATAACCCGCCGCTTCCATGCCCGCCTTGATCACGTAAAGCGTTTCCCAGCAGCCGAACATGTGGGCGTAGGTCGACACGTCGGTCGGGTCGCTGACCGAGGCGCCGTTGGCGTCGACGCCGACCTTCTCGCGGTAGAACTTGTCGTACTCGGTCTGGTCGGCCTGCGCGTAGCGCGGGTTGCCTTCCCAGAAATAGGTGCCGTCCAGGAATTCCAGCCCGGGCGAGGCAAGGTCGACCGCCTCCAACGAGTCGATGAAGCCGAAGATCGCGGGCGCCGACGGGCCGAAGAATTCGCCCAGTTCCTTGACGAAGGTCAGCACGGCGGGACCGACCATCACGTGGTACAGCACCTCGGTATCGCGCGGGATCTTCGGGAAGTACTTGGTGAACGAGGTCTCCGTCGGCGGGATCGGGATCAGCGCGGCGATCTCGCCGCCATTCGCCTCGACCGCGGCAGAGAAGAAATCGCGGTGGTCATGGCCGAAGGCGTAGTCGGGGAAGAGCATGGTGACCTTCTTGCCGAGATTACCCACGACATAGGGCGCCATCGACATCACCTGGCTCTTCACATCGGTGATGCCCGGCTGAAGCGTCCAGCGGTTCAGCGCGCCCGAAGCGACGTGGTGGCCTTCGGAGACCACGAAATAGGGCAGCTTCAGCTCTCCGGCCGTCGGGGCAGAGCCGACGACGACGTGGCTGAACAGCGTACCGAAGGCCAGGTCGCAGCCATGCTGGTTGGCGAATTTCGCGACCACCTCGGCGCCGCGCGCCGGATCGGTGCCGTCATCCTCGGCGATGATCTCAACCGGGCGGCCGTTGATACCGCCGGCCTCGTTGATCAGCGCGGCGGCGGCCGTCGTAGTGCGGTCGTACCAGCGGCCATAGGCGGCGCCGATGCCGGTCTTGTGTACCTGAAAGCCGATCTTGATCGGCTCGGCGCTTTGCGCATGTGTGTAGCGCGCCCAAAGCGGCATAGAGGCGGCAGCGGCGCCCCCGGCGGCCAGCGTCTTGAGCGCGCCGCGGCGTGTGGTGTCGGTCTTGTTCGTCATGATCAGAACCCCCCGGTTCGTGGATTATCGCGGAAACCCCGGCTCCGCCTGTTCTGACCCCAACTCTGCAAAGCAGCCCGCTGCCTGTCCAATGGTTTTTCCTCGGCTCAGAAGCGCGGCGAGGACAGCAGCCAGAGTCCGAACAAAGTGTAGGCAATCATGAACAGCGCCAAAGGGATCTGACTGATCGCTGCGCGCCGGCTGTCTCCGAACGCGCGCAGCGCGACCGCGTGGGCGAGGAGGACGGCAAGGATATGCCCCGCCACGACCGCGCCCGCCTGCGTCAGGTAGATGGTCCGCACGGTGCCGGTCGTGTTGAAGAAGCCGGTCGTCACGTAGAATTCGCCCAGCCCCAGCAGGTCCGCGCCGGTGAGGAACGGATCGCTCAGTGCCACCAGCGAGTATTGCCCGTCGACAAGGAAACTCGTGAGGTAATGCGCGAGGTGATAGCCAAGCGCGATGGGCAGCAGCGTCGGCGCGAAGCGGATGAATGCGGCTCGCAGACCCATGCCGCCACCGACCAGACGCAGGCCAATCCACAGGCTGACGGTCAGAACCGCCAGCAGAAGCGCATTCGCCACCGCCAGCCCGATCAGCGTCTGCGGGACCACCGCGGACCGGCCGGGAAACTCGAACGGGTTCAGGCCCAGCCGGTTGAGCCACCAGAACGTCTCGTTGACGCCATCGAAGCTGCCGGTGCCGAGCAGCAGAACCGAGATCAGCGCCAGTCCCGGCGCGGCGCGCCCCGTCGCGATCTGCCAGCCGGGCAGGCCAATCCGCAACTTCCCGCCCCGTCGCCCGAACAGACCGACCCGCGCATAGGCCGTCAACGCCAGCGTCAGCCCCTCGCCATGCCGCAGCCAGCGCGGGCCGAAGACCAGTGCCATCGCAAAGGTGAAAATCCAGTATAGCCCCACAACCACGGCCAGCCGGTCCGGATCGGACGGAGCCGGGTCAGCCAGCAGGAATCCCGCGAAGGCAAGGAACGTCGCCACGCCCGGCCAGACGCCGAAGCGCCACCGCACTGGCCGACCGGTGAACCGCCGCGCCGCCGCTACCGGCCCGCGCCACGGATTCACCCAGCTCCAGACGTCGCCGACCAGTCCCTGAACGAACACCAGCCCCGCCCAGAACACCGTCCAGATCACCAGCGGCAGCGGGTTCGCCAGCGGATCGCGCGGCCCTTCCAGCCCGGCCACGATCAGCACGACAAGGAACAGAAACGACAGCCAGCTCGTGACCAGCTTCGCCCGGCCGACCTGCCACCGCCACAGGGCCGCCGAGGCAAACACTCCCCGCACCCAACGGGCCGGAAGCACCGCCAGCAACACCACCGTCGCCGCCACCGCCGCAACCCCGGCGCCGGTGTAAACATCTGTCGGCAAAAGCAGCACGAGGCTCTGTTCCGAGGCATGCGCATCCGCCCGGCCCGCGGCCAGCGCAGGAAAGACAGACAACACTTTCGGGAATCGCGTCCGGCGGCTAGGGTTCATGCGGGGAGAGTACGCGGCGGAGGGTGAAGTGAAACCCCTTGCGATTCTTGCCGCATCCGTCGCCGTGCTGGCGGCCGGTGCGGCCCTGTTCCTGATCTTCGGGCGCGCGACGGATATCGCCCTGACCGATGCGCAGCTGGTGCCGATGGGCGGCGGCTATGCGCTGACCGTCAAGATCGACAACCCCGGCCCGCCGGACCGGCTGATCGAGGTGTCGACCGGCGAGGGCCAGCTGATGATGGCGGGCGCATCCTTTACCGAAGGACTGCCGGTTCCCGCCGGTTCGACCCCCGCGCTTGCGATGGATGGCGCGCACGGCATGCTGATGGGCCTGCCGGGCGAGACCGAGGAAGGTCGCCTGGTGCCGATCACCCTGCGCTTTGCCGAGGCCGGCGCCGTCTCGACCCGTGCCCGCGTCGCGGGCGGAATGGACATGGACCATTCCGATTATTACCCGGTTCCGCCGGACGAGCCCGCACCGCATCTGGAGATGCTGGTCGGGCCGGAGGACGACGGCTGGAAGATCATGCTGCAGGCAGAGAACTTCACCTTTTCCGCCGAGGCCGCCGATTCCCCGCACGTACCGGGCATCGGCCACGGGCACCTGTATCTCGACGGGCTGAAGCTGGGCCGGGTCTATGGAACCGAACAGCATGTCGGCGCTCTGCCGCCCGGCGACCACGAGCTTCGCGTCACGCTCAACACCAACGACCACCGCGCCTATTTCGTGGACGGTGCGCCCGTTACTGCCGCCGCCCGGGTCTCGGTGGATTGACACCCGCCGTCATGGCTGTCCTTGATTGCCCGGTCTTTGAATGTGGGCAGGTATGAAGCGCGCAGACTCCGGGCAGGTTGTCGGCATCGATGTTGGCGGAACGTTCACCGACCTGGTTCAGATCGACCAGGCGACGGGGGCCGTCCGCCTCGCCAAGGTGTCTTCCACCACCGACAATCAGGCCCTCGGCGTGCTGAACGCGCTGGCGGCCGCCGACAGTGACCTTGCCGCGCTGGACCTGATCGTTCACGGCACCACGACGACCACCAACGCGGTGCTGGAACGCAAACTGTCCAATACCGGCCTGATCACGACGCAGGGCTTCCGCGACGTGTTGGAACTTGGCCGCCGCACCCGGCCGCAGGCCTACGGGATGAAGGGCGACTTCCGCCCGATCATCCCCCGCGACCTGCGGCTGGAAGTACCGGAACGCATGGACGCGGCCGGCGAAGTAGTCGTCCCGCTGGACGAAAACGCCGTTCTGACAGCGGGAAAGGCGCTGCTGGAAATGGGCTGCGAGTCGGTCGTCGTCCACTTCCTGCACGCCTACGCCAACCCCGCGCACGAGCTTCGCTGCGCGGAAATGCTGCGCAGCATCTGGCCGAACGACTACATCACCATGGGCCACGCCCTGCTATCGGAAAGCCGCGAGTTCGAGCGTGGCGTGACCGCCGCCGTCAACGCCTCGGTCCAGCCGCTGCTCGCCCGCTACATCCGCCACCTTGAGGCAGAGCTGAAGCGCGGCGGATACCGCAGCGAACTGCTTGTGATGAACGGCAACGGCGGCATGGTCTCTGCCGACCGCGTCGCCGAGGAAGCGGCGAAGACGGTCATGTCCGGCCCCGCCTCCGGCGTCATGGCGGCCGCCTATGCCGGACGGGCGGCGGGCGTCGAGAACCTGATCACCTACGACATGGGCGGCACCTCCACCGACGTGGCATTGATCCGCAATGCCGAGCCGCAGGTCTCCAACGAGACCGAGATCGAATACGCCATGCCGATCCACGTGCCGATGGTCGATGTCCGCACCGTCGGCGCAGGCGGCGGCTCCATCGCGCGGGTGAACGCGGCGGGGCTGCTGCAGGTCGGCCCCGAAAGCGCCGGGTCGAACCCCGGCCCGATCTGCTATGGACGCGGCGGAGCGGAACCCACCATCTCCGACGCGAACCTCCTCCTCGGCCGCCTCGACCCGGGACATATCAACGTCGAAGGCGGCGTTTCGCTGCAGGACGTCCGCAGCATTTTCGCGGCGAAACTTGGTGATCCGCTCGGACTCAGCCCTGAGGATGCCGCCGCAGCCGTGATCCGCGTCGCCAACGCCCGCATGGCCGGCGCGATCCGCATGGTCTCTGTCTCGCTCGGCGCCGACCCCCGCGATTTCGCCCTGTTCGCCTTCGGCGGTGCCGGCCCGCTGCATGCTTCAGCACTCGCGAAAGAGCTTGGGATTCCTCGCGTGATGATCCCGCCGCGCCCCGGCATCACCAACGCCATCGGCTGCGTCGTCGCCGACTTGCGCCACAATTACGTCCGCACGATCGGCACCCCGCTGGACAATCTCGACATGGAAATGCTGCGCAGCATTTTCGACGCGCAGACCGCCGAGGGCCGCGACATGATCGATGGAGAGAGCGTTTCGCTGCGCAGCATCCGCAGCGTTCATTCGGTCGATATGCAGTTCATCGGCCAGACTCACCTGATCCGAGTGCCCGTCGCCGACCCGGGCATCAGCCGCGCCGACCTGCAGGCCGAATTCGAGAAGGTCTACCACGACCGCTTCCGCGTCGACCTCGCAGAAATCCGCGCGGCCGTCGTCAACGTGAACACCTCCGTCATCGGAGAGCGTCCTCCCGTCGACCTCTCCACCCTCATCGACCCCGCGGGCCGCGCCGCCACCATGGCCGAGGCGCGCATCACCGCCCGCCCGGTGCAATTCGACGCCGGCCTGCACCAGACCCCGATCTACCGCCGCGAACTCCTGCCGCTGGGCGCCACCCTGCACGGCCCCGCCGTGGTGGAGCAGATGGACACGACCGTGCTGATCGAACCCGGCGACGTGGCCACCTGCGACGCGCAGGGCAACCTGATGGTGGAGGTCGCCCGATGACTACCGCCATGCCCGCAGCTGTCGCAAAGGCCTTCGACGCCTTCCCGCCAGAACCCCGCGCGCTTCTCCTACAGGCCCGCGAAACGATCCTCCAGCTCGCCGACGAAACCAAGGCCGGTCCCATGACCGAGACGCTCAAATGGGGCGAACCTGCCTACCTGACCGAGCAGACGAAGGCAGGCAGCACCATCCGCCTCGGCCTCGTCGGCGGCCAGCCCGCCGTGCTGTTCCACTGCCAGACCACCCTCGTCGACAGCTTCCGCACAGACCTGCCGGACGCCTTCGACTACTCGGGCAACCGCGCCCTGATCCTGGCAGAGTCCAGCGACCCCGACGCGCTCGCTCTCTGTCTGACCCGCGCGCTGACCTATCACCGGGCAAAGAGGGCGGCGTCATGACTCTCGATCCCATCACCCTCTCCGTCATCCAGGCGGGGCTGCTGCAGGTCTGTGACGAGATGGACCTGAGCTTCTCCCGTGCCGCTTTCTCTCCGGTGATCGCCGAGGCCAACGACCGCTCAGACGGCATCTATTCCGCCGAAGACGGCTCCCTCATCGCGCAGGGGGCGGGTGGGCTGCCGGTCTTCGTCGGCACCATGCAATACAGCACCCGCACCCTGATCGAGCGCATCGCGGCGGGTATCACCGCGGCCCCAGACCCCAACGACATCTACATCGTCAACGATCCCTATCTCGGCGGCACCCACCTGATGGACGTCCGTTTCGCCCGGCCGTTCTACCGGAACGGCAAGCTCTACTGCTGGCTCTCCAACACCGGCCACTGGCCCGATACCGGCGGCGCCGTTCCCGGCGGGTTTTCCGCCAGCGCCACCGCCGTGGAACAGGAGGGCCTGCGCCTGCCGCCCGTGAAACTCTTCAAGCGCGGGGAACTGGACCGGGAGATCTACCAGATCATCTGCTCCAACATCCGCGTCGCCGACCAGCGCATCGGCGACGTCAAGGCGCAGGCCGCCGCGCTGATCGTGGGCGAGGACCGGCTGAACGCGCTGATGGACCGTTACGGCGACGAAACGGTGACAGAGGCCATCGCCGAACTCCGCACCCGTGCAGCGCAGCAAATGCGCGCCTTCATCGCGGAGATCCCGGAAGGGCGCTATGAAAGCACCGCGTGGGTCGATAGTGACGGCGTGGTGGACGAACCGCTCGCGATCCGCCTGACCGTCACCCGCAAGAACGACGCGCTGACCTTCGACTTCACCGGCTCCAGCGCCCCCTGCCTTGGCCCGATGAACTCCGTCCGCGCAACGACACTCTCCTCGGTCTACCTCGCCATGCGCCATATCTTCCCGGAGGTCCCGATCTCCGCCGGCGCCTTCGAGCCGCTGCACGTCACCGGCATCGAGGACACCTTCCTCGACGCGCAGTACCCCCGGCCCGTATCGGGATGCGCGGCTGAGGTCTCGCAGCGCATCGCCGAGGCCGTCTTCGCCGCCCTCGTCCCGGCGCTCCCCGACCGCATCACCGCCGCGCCCGCAGGAACCTCCGGCAACTTCGCCCTCGGCGGCCACGACCCGGCGCGCAACCGCGGCTTCGTGATGTACCAGCTCTCCGGCGGCGGCTATGGCGGCAATGCCGACCACGACGGGCTGTCGAACGGCTGCTCCACCATCGGCATCTCCAAGGCGCCGCCGGTCGAGATCATGGAACAGGCCTTCCCGGTTCTCTATCACCACTACCGCCTGCACGAAGGTTCCGGTGGCGCAGGACAGCACCGCGGCGGTTTCGGCCTCGATTACATGGTCGAACTCAGACGCGGGCAGGCGCAGGCGAGCTTCGTCATGGACCACGGCCGCTTTGGTCCGCAGGGCGCGCTGGGCGGCAGCGACGGCGCACCGAACGAGGTGACCGTCTACCAGAACGGCGCGCCGCACGTTCCGCCGCATCTGTCGAAGGAACAGGGCATCCCGCTCGGCCCCGGCGACCGCGTGCACGTGCGCACGCCGGGCGGGGGCGGCTATGGCGATCCCTTCACGCGCGATCCCGAAGCCGTGCGCCGTGACGTCGCGCTGGGCTACTACACCGAAGCGCAGGCAGAGGCGGAATTCGGGGTGGTCCTGTCCGGCGGCAAGGTCGACGCCAAAGGCACCCTCGGTCTGCGCGGTACCCGGCGTTAACCTCTTAAACCTTGTTTCACGCGCCTTGGCGCGCCAGACTGCCTCGAAACGCGCGCCATGCTGCTCGCGGAGGGTGTAAATGTGACTTTGTTTTCCCGGTCGGATACGCCGTCCGGCCAGAAGGCGGACGGGAACGAACGGCTGGGTGACTCTGGCGCGCCGGGCGACAAACCGGGCACGACCCATACCAAACCTGCCAAACGCGGCTTCTTCGGCCTTTTCGGAGCCGGCCACATGCCGAGCGCCTCGGACCTGCAGGCGCAGGTGAAGCGTCTGGAGGCGGAGCTTCGCGAAAGCAGGACCCGCGCCCAGTTGCAGCATCGGCGCCTCGAACAGGCCGCCGACCTTGCGCAGCTCGGGTACTATGTCTGGGACTTCGTCGAACAGCGATGCGAATGCTGTTCGCCGCGCATGGCGGCCGCTTTCGGCCTGACCGTCGAGGAATTCTGCCGCAAGACCGCGAACGATCCGGACCAGGGGCGGTTCCTCATCTATCCCGACGACAGGGAGGCAATGGAGGAAGCCTACGCCCGGCTGCCGGAGGGCAAGCCGCGCGACATCGTCTATCGGACGCAGAAACCGGGCGACATGCGCTGGCTGCACGAAACCGCGACTCCTGTCTTCGACGAGAGCGGGCGGATGGTGAAGGTTCTCTATGCCGCCATCGACATCACCGAGCAGCGCGAGCGACAGGCCCGCGAGGCCGAGACCAAGCGTCTGGAAAGCCTTGGTCGGCTCAGCGGTGGCATTGCGCATGACTTCAACAACCTGCTGGCCGTGATCCTTGGCAATCTGGAACTGCTGCAGGACACGCAGCCCACCGCGGAACAGGCGAAACTGGTGGAGGAGGCCATTTCAGCCACGAACCGCGGCAGCGACCTGACGCGCAACATGCTCGGCTTCGCCCGCGCCGATCCGGACGGTCAGCGGCGCATCGACCTGAACCATGCGATTTCGGACATGCAACCGCTGCTGCGTCGCAGCCTGCCGGCGAACATCGATCTGACTTTCGATCTTGCGCCCGATCTGCCTTCGGTCGAGGCAGATCGCACTCTGGCGGGAAACGCGTTGCTGAACCTCGTCATCAATGCGCGTGACGCGATGCCAAAGGGCGGGCGCATCGACGTTGGTACCCGGACGATCGTGACGCCGGCGAAGGGGGACAATCCGGCAAGGCGCATCGTGGTTCTGACGGTCTCTGATACCGGCCGCGGTATCGACCCCGCCATCAGGGAGGATGTGTTCCGGCCGTTTTTCAGCACCAAGTCGTTGGCCACCAATAACGGGCTCGGACTGGCCGAGGTCAGGAACTTTGTCAAAAGTCTCGGCGGACGCGTGGAACTGGAATCCGAACCGGGGCGTGGCACGGAGTTCCGCCTCTACTTTCCCGCCGCCGAGGGTGTGGCACCCGCCGATGGTGACGATGACGGCACCGAGGCGCCTGTGCCGAAGCTGCGCCCTTTGCGTATCATGTTGGCCGAAGACGATGCCCAGGTCGGCGACGTCCTCGTCGCAATGCTGCGCAGCGAAGGGCACCATATCGTCCATGTTTCCGATGCCGCCGAGGCGCTGCGCCGCTTCGATGCGGACGGTCCCTTCGATCTGCTTCTGAGCGATGTCGTGATGCCGGGCGCAATGCGCGGCCCGGAACTGGTGCGGAAACTGCACGAGAGGCAGCCGGAGCTGCGGACGATCCTGATTTCCGGCTACCTGCCGGAGGAAAGCAACGCGGTGGCAGAGAAGGACGGTCTGCCCGTGCTGCTGAAGCCCGTCAACCGCGCCGCGCTGTTCACCGCCATCGCAGAGGCTCTCGCGGGTTCCGCTTGACCGTTTCGCGCCACGGCGTCACCAATTTCATGACGTCAGGGAGGGACGTATCATGACCGATTTCCACGCGGGCACGCGCGCCCTGATCACGGGCGGCACGCAGGGGCTGGGCTTTGCCATCGCGCAGGAACTTGTTGCGCAGGGTTGCCGCAGGGTGGTGGTGACCGGCCGCAACCCGCACCGAGGCGCCAAGGCTGCCGACGCGCTGCGCGAGACCGGGGCCGAGGCCTATTACCTGCAGGTCGACATGTCCGATGCCGACGCGGCGATCTACATGGTCGACAGCGCGGGCGAGCATATGGAGGGCGTCACCTCTCTGGTGAACTGCGCCGCGATGACGGACCGCGGTTCGATTCTCGACACCACGCCGGCGCTTTGGGATCAGATCCTGAACACCAACACCAAGGGACCGTTCTTTGCGCTGCAGCGTTTTGCCCAGCGCTGTATCGACGAGCGGATCCCCGGCACCTGCGTGAACATCCTGTCCATCGTGGTGCATTGCGGGCTGCCGTTCCTCGCGCCCTATTCGGCATCGAAGGCGGCGCTCCTGAACATTACCAAGAACTCCGCCGCCGCCCTGTCAAAGCACCGCATCCGGGTGAACGCGATCAATGTCGGCTGGATGGACACGCCCGGCGAGGACGTGATCCAGCAGAAATACCATGACCGCCCCGAAGGCTGGCTGGCCGATGTGGAGGCGAGCATGCCGTTCGGCATGCTGGTCAAGCCGGAGCACGTGGCGCGGCAGACGGCGTTCTTCCTTGGTCCGCAATCCGGTGTCGTCACCGGGTCGGTAATGGATTTCGACCAGCAGGTCGCGGGCGCCTATCCGGACACGAACGACGTCTGACAGGCCGCTTCGCCGGGCGCCGTCCAAAAAATCGGCATTTGACCCACATCAATTCCCCAAAGCGCGGCTGGTGCTAGACACGATCAGACGTCGTTTGTGGAGGCGGGTCATATGCGGATCACGAAGCGTACCAACCTGGCGATGCGGGTATTGATGTTCTGCGCGGTGAACAATGACCGGAACGTCACCAAGTCGCAGATCGCCGAAGGCTGCAATTCCTCGGAGAACCACTTGGGCCACGTGGTCAACCGGCTGGGCCAGTTGGGATATCTCGACACCATTCGCGGACGGCGCGGCGGTATCCGGCTTGGCCGTCCGGCAGGCCAGATCTCCGTCGGCGATGTGTTTCGCAACCTCGAAGCGGATGTGCCGGTCGTCGAATGCATGCAGATGGACGAGAACACCTGCCCGCTGGTCGGTGCCTGCCGGTTGCGCGGCTCCATCATGGAGGCGCTGGAGGCGTTCTATTCCCATCTCGATACAGTGACGCTGTCGGAACTGGTGGATTCCAATGACGGCCTCTGCCGCATCCTGCAGCAGACAGACGAAGTTACCATGGTCGCCTGCCGCTAGGGCGCATACCTGAAAGCCCTAAGGCGCGGCAATACAGACCCCCGGCACCAGGTACAGCATCTGTGGCTTGTCGCGATAGGCGCCGTCTTCCGGTTCCATCTCGGCCAGCTCTACGACCTCTTCAGGACAGGGCACCTCGACCTGCGGCGGCTGCACCAGCAGCACGTCGCGCCCGTCCGGCACATAGGGGTGTTTCTGCGCATAGTGATGCGGCGCACGTCCCTGCGGCGGGATCGCGTAGATCCCGATGCCGCTGTCGCGCCCGGTATAGAACAGGTCCGCCAGCACATCCCGGTTCTCGGCCACGATAGCGCCCACCCGCAGGTCCGTGGCGATATCCAGGATCGTCTCGCTCATCTCCGCCCGTCCGGTGTAGCGCGACAGCACCTGCTGCCCCCGGATCTTCAGTTGTTCCGGGAATAGCGTCAGCAGCGGCAGGACAACGCAGAAGAAACCGTTGATCGCGAAAGAGGCGATCATCCACCGCCGGTGCCTGCCCATCAGCCACGGCACCGCGACCAGAAGCCCCGCAATGTAGGCCGCCGCCGCCCAGTTGGCATAGGCGCGGCTCAGGAGCGCCTGCACGCAGACGATCAGCAGGATCGGGATCGAAAAGATCAGAAGGAATTGCGCCACCGGCGAGCGGCGCTTTGCCGTGGCCGCAACGATCAGCAGCGCGCTGAACAGGACCGGCCCGAACACCGCGAACTGCGACAGGAAGAACTCGGCCAGCGCGCCGGGATGCAGGCCTGCTCGCGAGCCGGGCGCGCGCACCCAGTCGGCGTTGTCGAGCGTATGCGACAGTGTCGAGAACCCGTTCAGAACGTTCCAGATCAGGTTCGGCAGGATCGTCACGGCGAAGACGCCCAGAAGGATGCCGATATGCCGCCGCGATGGCCGCGCTTCGTGGAACACCAGTGCCGCCAGCGCCGCGCAGATCGGGTAATAAATCGCCGCGTATTTGCCCAGGAACGCCAGCCCCAGCAGCAGCCCTGTCAGCACTGCGAACCTGGTTTCCTTCTTGTCCAGCAGCCGCAAATAGCAGGCCAACGATCCGGCAAGGAACGGAAACATGATCGTGTCGGTGGAGATCAGCAAACTCGCCAGCGCCACCATCGGCAGCGTCACGTAGCTGACCGCAACGAAGAACGCCGTGCGCCCGCCATAAAGCCGGTGCGCTATGCTGCCGATGATCATTGCCGTCGCGCCATGAAACAGCGGCCCCGGCAACCTCACCCAGAACGTCCCGTCGCTGAAGGCGGTGAAAAAGGCCAGAACCCAGCCGATCAGCGGCGGCTTGGAATAATAGCCAAAGGCCAGCTCCTCGCCCCACAGCCAGTACTGCGCCTCGTCCACGAACAGGTCGGTCCGGTTGAACGCCAGCAGCAGGACCCGCACCGCCGTAATTGCCAGAACCGCCAGGGCCGCCCGGCGCGGCCAGTCGCGGGTGTCAGGCGGCGTTACGTTTCTCTGCATAGATCAACCACAAATTCCGTCCGTAAATGAACACACCCAGCGACTGCCCAAGGATGAACACGGGGTCCTTCCTGTAGCAAGCGTAGAGGAACAGGATGATCCCGCCGCCGATGGAAAAGTACCAGAAGGCCAGCGGCACCACCGACTTGCGCTGCCGTTCGGATGCAATCCACTGCACCAGGAACCGCCCCATGAACAGAAGCTGCCCCGCCAGCCCGAAGACGACCCACCAGAATTCCGTCCAGCTGTGAACGTGCAGCCAGGTGAAAAGCGTTTCCATCATCACTCGTCCGCCTCGATTGGCGCGGTCTTCTTCCGGCGCCGGATCAGCCACGCCACGCCGAACAGGTCGTGGACCCCCACCAGCGCGCGCTGCAGGTTCGAATAATTCGACCGCCCCGCATGCCGCTCCCTGTGGGCGACGTCGACCAGCACCACTTCCCAGCCGTCGCGCTTGAACAGCGCCGGCAGATAGCGGTGCATGTGATCGAAATAGGGAAGCCGCAGGAACGCGTCGCGCCGGAACCCCTTCAGCCCGCAGCCGGTATCCCGCGTGCCGTCCTTCAGCATCCACGCCCGCAGCCCGTTGGCAAAGCGAGAGCCGAACCGTTTCGACCAAGTATCCTGTCGGTTCACCCGCTGCCCAGCGACCAGCCCGATCCGCCCGGTGGTGTCGGCAAGCAGCGGTCCCCAGAGCTTCGGCAACTCCGAAGGCGGGTTCTGCCCGTCGCCGTCCAGCGTGCAGACGATGGGCGCGGCCGCGGCCAGCACACCGGAGTGAACCGCCGCACTCTGCCCGCCGGACGCGGCATGGCGCACCAGTCGCACCTGCGGGTGCTCTGTGCCCAGTTGGGTGGCGCGCGCGACGGTCCCGTCGGTCGAGCCGTCATCGACCACAATCACCTCGTAGCTGTCCAGCGCCGCGCAGGCATCGACGATATCCTCCACCAGCGGGCGGATGTTCTCCGCCTCGTTCCGCATCGGAATGACGATGGATACCAAAGCCATGAACGGCTCCACTCGCGCCTAGGGTGGAAACGTTAAACAGAATAGGCCGTGGCTTGTCCACAGCGGCACTTGGCAAGATTCGTTAAGGCGATCTAAAGACTCCTCGCCCACACTGCGCCCATGGGGCGAAGGAGTGATCCGTCATGCATCAGCAAGTTGTCGAAACCCTGGATCTGCCTTTGGGGCAGGAAACGTTTTTTGCGGATACGCTCTGCTCGCTTGCCGGCGGGCTGGAGGACTCGGTCGGATTGAAGGGCGCGTCGACCTTCATTTCCGAGGTCGGGTCCGAGATCGGCGAGGGCATCAGCGAACAGTACACCGATGCCATCGGCACGCGGGCCTGGACCGGGGAGCAGGTGGCGGAGGTCCTCGTAGACCTCAAACGCCGGATCGGCGGAGACTTCCGTGTCGAGTCGGTGACCGAGGATGAAATCGTCCTGACCAACCTGCGCTGCCCGTTTGCGACCAGAGTGCGCGGGCGCCCGTCGCTTTGCATGATGACGACCACCGTCTTCGGGACCGTTGCCGCCCGTGCCACCGGCTATGCGGCGGTACGGATCGACAAGGCAATTGCGTTGGGGCACCCGGCCTGCCGGGTAGAGGTGCGGTTGAAGCGTGATGAATGCCAGGACGGGTACGAATTCTTCGCTGAGTGATCGTGACGTCGGACTGCTGCGGGCGCTGATTGGCGCGATGCCACTGCCAACGGTCCTCCTGGATCGGGCCGGTACGGTCGTCGCCCTCAGCCGCAGCGCCGAACCGCGGCATTTGCCCGACGGCTGTGTCGAGGGGGCGTGTCTGCCTGACCTGCTGGGCGGCGACGACCACGGTCTGCGCCACAGGATGGAGCGCGCGCTGCGCAGCACCGTCCCGCAGACGGCCCCGCTGATAGTCGGCGGCGCGTTGCGGCCGTTCCGCCTGTCCGGGCTGCGCCATGGTGACTCATACCTGATCCTGCAGGCAGATCCCGAAACTGCGAGCCTCGGCGACCGTCTGGTGCACCGGCGGGAAGCTGCGCGCCTGAAGACATCGCTTCGCATAAGCGAAAACCAGCGGCTAAGGCTGGAATCCGAGGCGGAGCGGTTGGAATACGCGGCTCATCGCGACGGCAGGACCGGGCTTTACAACGCCATGGCGTTCGAACGGATGGTCGGCGCCGCGCTTCGGGGGCACGACCCGCGCGGCGTTATGGTCTACCTGGATCTCGACGGGTTCAAGAAGGTCAACGACCGCCACGGACATGCGGCCGGGGATGCGGTGCTTGCGGTCGTCGCGCAGCGGCTGTGCGACGCGGTGCGCGACACCGACATCGTCGCCCGGCTCGGTGGCGATGAATTCGCGGTCTGGCTGAAGCCCGGGACGGCTGCGTTCGATCCCGCCGTTCCGGAACGGATCGCCGCCAGTATCCGCCCGCCGATCCCGTTGCAAAGCGCTGCTTCGGGCGACATCACGGTATGCGTCGGTGTATCGCTGGGGATTGCACGGGCGCCCGAGGATACCACCGATGTTGAGTCCCTGATTCGAATCGCCAACAGCCGAATGTACCTGGACAAGCGCGCCGCCGCCGTGCGCGGACCACGTCAGAGCCGGCGCGCCTGAGCTATCGCTTCAGCGTGTCGCCCAGCTGCAGCGTCGGCGTCAGAACGATCCGCTCGCCGCCGCCATCCTCTGCCTCGGCGCGTTCCGCGACGATCCGCGCCGCCTCGCGCCCGATCTCGGCGCGGCAGGCATCCATCGTGGCCAGCCGCTTCGGCAGCCCGTCAAGCAGGCGTACGCCGTTGAAACCGGCAAGCCCGACCTGCCCGGGCACGTCGATGCCCTTGTCGAGGCAGTACATCAGCCCGCCGGCGCCGATCATGTCGTTGGAGTAATAAAGGAAATCAAGATCCGGAGAGCGGGTGAGGATGGTCTCGGTCATCTCGCGCCCCTTCACCAGAGCCGATCCGCCTTCGTAGAATTCCTGGTCCGCAACCTCCAGCCCTTCCTTGGCCAGCGCCTCGGTGAACCCTTCAAAGCGTTTCCGCGCGCGGTGATCCAGCGGCATCTTGGTGCCGAGAAAGCCGATTTTCTTGTAGCCCTGCGTCACGATCGCCTTCGCCATCTCACGGCCCGCACGGCGGTGCGAAATGCCGACCATCGCGTCGACCGGTTCGCCGTCGGTATCCATGATCTCGACGATCGGGATCCGTGCCGCCATCAGCATCGCGCGGCTGGCATCGGAATGCTCTAGCCCGGCCAGGATCACGCCGGAGGGCCGCCACGAGAGCATCTCGTACAGCACCTTTTCCTCGCGCTCGGGCTTGTAGTTGGTCACGCCGACCACCGGCTGCAGCGGCGTTTCGTCCAGCACCTCGGACACGCCTGACAGCACCTCCGGGAACACCAGGTTCTGCAGCGATGGGATGATCACAGCCACAAGGTTCACCCGCTGCGAGGCCAGCGCGCCGGCGATCTTGTTGGGAACATATCCGAGGTCCCGCGCCGCCTGCAGAACCTTTTCCCGCGTCGCCTTGCTCACATCGCCGCGGTTGCGCAGCACCCGGCTGACGGTCATTTCGCTGACACCGGAGGCAAGGGAAACGTCGCGCAGGGTCAAGGGGCGGTTTGCATTCGCGATGTCGTCGTTGGACACAGATACCTCTCCGAACGCGGGGACTGCCTGAGGTTAGCGGCAGAACCGGGAAATTATCAAGACGGCGCCGCGCGATCGCGGGGGAAGTGTGACAAAGCAGGCGACCGGACCGGGCGCCGGCTGCGGGCCCGGGGTCGGGGCCTCGAAGGCGCGGCCGCTGACTAACGCGCGTCCCGCCTAAAACGGCACCTTCGCCTTGAACGTCACGCCGGCGCCGCCGTCCGGATGCCGCAGCCGCAGGCTCTCCGAATGCAGCATCAGCCGCGGAAAGTCCCGCGCCTCCCCGGTGGCATAGAACGGATCCCCAAGGATCGGATGCCCCAGTTCGCGCATATGAACCCGCAGCTGGTGGCTGCGCCCGGTATGCGGCATCAGCCGCACCCGCGTCGTCTGATCCTCGTAGCGCAGCACGCGCCAGTCGGTCTGCGCCGGGCGCCCGTTCTCGTGGTCCACCATCTGCAGCGGCCGGTTCGGCCAGTCCACGATCAGCGGCAGGTCCACTGTGCCGGTCTTCGGCTCCAGCCGGCCCCAGAGACGGGCGACATAAGTCTTTTTCAACTGCCGCTTCTCGAATTGCAGCCCCAGATGCCGCTGCGCCGGCTGCGTCAGGGCAAAGACCATCACGCCGGATGTGTCGCGGTCCAGCCGGTGTACCAGCAGCGCCTCGGGAAAGGCCGCCTGCACCCGCGTCAGCAGGCAGTCGGACAGGTGTTCCCCCTTGCCGGGTACCGAAAGCAGGCCCGACGGTTTGTCCACCACGAGGATCTCGTGATCGGCATGCAGTACCTCCAGCGGCACGTCGGGCGGATTGTAGGCATCCATGCCCCGGCCCTAGCCGGAACCCGGGCGGCAGGCAACCGGGGGCTCAGCCGATCTGGCCGGCGAAGACCGCACCAAGGATCGTCGCCAGTTCGCGCGCGTCGGTCTCATCGAAGGCGTCGGGCCGGTCGCTGTCGATGTCCAGCACCGCGATCAGCTCGCCGCTGCGGTTCCAGACCGGCAGCACGATTTCCGACTTGGTGGAACTGGCGCAGGCGATATGTCCCGGGAAGGCTTCCACGTCGGGCACCAGCTGCACCTCGCCGGTCCGCGCCGCCGCGCCGCACACGCCTCGGTCGAACGGGATCACAAGGCAGCCGTGACCGCCCTGATACGGCCCGATCTTCAGCATCCCCGGCTCTGTCACGCGGTAAAACCCGGTCCAGTCAAACCGGTCATCCGCATGGTGCAGCTCGCAGACCACAGTGGCCATCAGCGCGACCGCGTCGGTCTCGCCTTCGGTCAGCGAGGCGATGGTCTTCGATATCGCCGGATAGTCGATCCGCATTCCGCGCTCCTTGGCTGGCCGGAGAGGGGGCTGTCTGCCCCCGCCACCCTGCGGGTGGCCCCCCGAGGATATTTCCAGCCAGAAGAAGGGTCCAGAGCCACTGGGCGCCGGATACGCAATGGTAAGAATTGCGCTCTAATCTATACCGCGTGCCAATCAGGAGGTGCCCCGTGAACCTGCAGGCGGATGCCATCGGCGAGATACTGGTGATCCGGGTATGCGAACCCCGGATCGACGCGGCGGTGGCCGTGGAGTTCAAGGACATGTTCCGCGAAATGGCGGTCGAGGTGCCGCCGCGTGTGCTGCTCGACCTCAGCCAGGTCGATTTCGTGGACAGCAGCGGCCTTGGCGCCATCGTCGCGGCGATGAAGCATCTCGCGCCGGATCGGCTTCTGGAACTCGCCGGCCTGACGCCGATTGTCGAGAAGGTGTTCAGCCTGACCAAGATGGACAGCGTCTTTCCGATCCATGCCGACGTGGCCAGCGCCTGTGGCGGCGCTGCGACGGATGCGTCCTGAGGGCTGCCCTGCGAATGGTTGCCTGCCGGAGGCGGAGAGCTTGCGGCTGAAGCCGCTGTTGCGGGATGTGCGGCGCGCAATCGAACAGCTGACAGAGGGCTGGCGCGGCGGCGGGGCGAGCGGGCCACTGCTGATGCGGGCGGAACTGGTGGCGGCGGAGGTTCTGACCAACGTGGTGGAACACGGCTTTGCCGGCGGGCACGATGGCGAGATCGAGGTTGTGTCGCATGCTTCGGACAAAGCCGTAATCCTGCTGGTGCGCGATAATGGCGGGCCGATGCCCGGCGGCGCAGCGCCCTGCGGGCTGGCGCCGGAAATTCCCGAGACAACAGAGGAACTGCCCGAGGGCGGGTTCGGCTGGTACCTGATCCGCAGCCTGACGCATCGGCTGGATTACTGTCGACGGGACGGCTGCAACTGCCTGTGCGTCGAGATACGCGAAGAGGATGGCAACGACAGGCCCGCACGGCGCTGCGCGGCCGGAGATGTCCGCGCGGAGCCGGGCTGATGCGCCGGCCCGGCGCGCGGCGGATCGGAAGCGCGGCATTAACACTTGCGGCAACCGCGTGCCATTTGCAGCCCGATGCCCTGAAATTACCCCGCGACGGTCCAACGCCGGCCCGGTTGCCGGGCGACAAGGAACCTGTAGCTGCATGGCTTCACCCGGCGCCGCGCCGTCATAGCCCCCACCCAGTGCGCGGCGTCGGGTTCGATCCTTCCGACAGATCAGGCCCTCGAAACCCGGTTTCCCCCGCCCGGATTGCGCATTAGCTTACGGCGCAGCCAGCAGGGAGCCCCATGCGCACTTTCCAACGTCCCGGCCGTTCGCCGGTCTTCGCCGAGAACGGCCTTTGCGCCACCTCGCATCCGCTTGCGGCCAAAGCCGCCGTCTCGATACTCGAACAGGGTGGCAACGCGGTCGACGCCGCGATTGCGGGCGCGGTGCTGCTGGGCATCTGCGAACCGCAGATGACCGGCATCGGCGGCGACTGTTTCGCACTGGTCAAGCCAGCCGGGGACGAGCGGATCGTTGCGCTGAACGGGTCGGGCCGCGCACCCGCCGCACTGTCCGCCGAAGCGATGCGCGAGGCGGGCCTTACCACCATCCCGCTGGACCGGCCCGAGGCCGTCACCATACCCGGCGCCATCGACGCCTTCTGCCGCCTGTCGGACGATTTCGGCCTGAAGGGCTTGGACGAAGTACTGGCCCCGGCGATCCATTATGCCGAGGCCGGCGTGCCCGTCGCGCCGCGCGTGGCGCTGGACTGGGCCGAAGCCGCAGGCGACCTGCAGGGCGAAGCCCGGAAATACTACCTGTGCAAGGACGGCAAGCCGCCGCGCCCGGGCATCCTGTTCCGCCATCCGCGCCAGGCCGAGGTGCTGCGCCGGATCGCAGTCGGGGGCCGAGCCGGTTTCTACGAAGGTGAGGTGGCAGAGGACATGGTCGCCGCGCTCACCGCTCTGGGCGGCTGCCACACGCTGGAGGATTTCGCGGCCACCGCCTGCGACTACGGCGATCCGGTGAGCGGCGACTATCGCGGCACGGACCTCGTGGAGCATCCGCCCAATGGTCAGGGCGCCACTGCCATCCTGCTCGCCAACATCCTCTCCGAGTTCGACCTCGCCTCCCTCGACCCATTCGGCGCGCAGCGCGCGCATATCGAGACCGAGGCGTCGAAACTGGCCTACGACGCGCGCAACCGCTTCATGGCCGATGCCGATCACATGACCCGGCTGGCCCATATGCTGGACCCGGCCACGGCGAAGAAACTCGCGGCTCTGATCGACCCCGGCAAGGCCGCGCCGAACCCGGCCGCGCTGTCGGAAGCGGTCCACAAGGACACGATCTACATCACGGTCATCGACCGTGACCACATGGCGGTGTCGCTGATCTACTCGATCTTCCACAGCTTCGGCTCCGGCATCGCGTCGGAGAAATACGGCATCCTGCTACAGAACCGCGGCGCCGGGTTCACGCTGGAGGCGGGTCATCCGAACGAGGCGGCGGGCGGCAAACGCCCGATGCACACGATCATTCCCGGAATGCTGCGGCGCGATGGGCGGCTCGATACCGCCTTCGGCGTGATGGGCGGACAGTACCAGTCCTGCGGCCACGCGCGGTTCCTGTCGAACATGGTGGATTTCGGGATGGACCCGCAGGCCGCCATCGACGGCCCGCGCCTGTTCTCCCGCCCCGGCGGCGCGCTGGAGGTCGAGGATGGATATACCGACGCGGTCCGCCAGGCGCTGGCCGACAAGGGGCACGACATCACCCGCGCGCCCGTCGGCATCGGCGGCGCCCAGGCGATCCGCATCCACCACGATATCGGCGTGCTCGAGGGCGGGTCCGACCCGCGCAAGGACGGCTGCGCGCTGGGCTACTGAAGGAGACAGACCATGCCGCTTCGCCCCGTCAAGGAACTCGTCGCCGAGGCCAAGAACCGCATCCGCAGCCTCTCGGTCGAGGAGGCGCAGCAGCAGGCCGAGGCCGGAGAGATCCTTCTCGTCGACATCCGGGACATCCGCGAACTGCAGCGCGACGGTCGCATTCCCGGCGCCTTCCACGCGCCGCGCGGCATGCTGGAATTCTGGATCGACCCCGCCTCGCCCTATCACAAGCCGCCGCTGGCGACCGACAGGACGCTGGTGCTGTTCTGCGCCAGTTCCTGGCGCTCGGCCATTTCAGCCGATCAGCTGCAGCAGATGGGCGCCGACAACATCGCCGAGATGCAGGGGGGGTTCAGCGCCTGGCGCGAGGCCGGGCTGCCAGTCGACAAGGAAGGCTGAGCCGCACCGCGGCTCAGTTCAGCTGCACCTGCAGCGGATAGTGCCCATCCTCGAAATCCCCGAACAGGTCGGGCAGGTCGGGATGATCCACAGGTTCGCCTGAATAATCGGCCACCAGGTTCTGTTCCGAAACATAAGCAACGTAATAGCTGTTATCGTTTTCAGCCAGAAGATGATAGAACGGCTGGTCCCTCGCGGGACGGCTGTCCTCCGGAATTGCCCGGTACCATTCCTCAGTATTGGAAAACATCGCATCAACATCAAAAACAACACCGCGAAAAGGGTGTTTTTTATGACGGACAACCTGTCCTAATGCGTATTTAGCGCGTGTCTTAAACATAGTAATTCGCCCCCGTTACCCTTGTTCCTAGACAAAACCGGCGGGTGTTGTCCACGCAGTTGCCCGGAAATTCGGGGAAACAGTGTGTGAAGCCGTGTCCGACAGTCGGCCTGCCGCCCCGCGGGGCAGCCTGCCCGTCGCTGCGGCGCGGCGGAAAACGGCAAGCCCGCGGATTTGTTATCTGCGCTGTCGGAATTGCCGTTTCAACGCCCGTAAGTTTCGGATATACCTGTGGATAAAATAAGAAACAGAGGGGCAGATGAGCAGGGCCCTCCGAGTACTCATACTCCTGGCTTTCGTCGCGTCATGCGGCGGCGGCGGGAGCGTCCGGCCGCCGCGCCACCTGGATGACGCATGTTCGATCTTGCGGCAACGTCCGGATTTCAAGAAGGCGTTCGACCGGACCGAGCGGCGCTGGGGCGTGCCCGTGCACGTCCAGATGTCGATCATCTACCACGAATCGAAATTCGAGGGCGACGCGCGCACACCGCTGCAGTTCGCGCTGGGCGTCATTCCGATGGGACGGCAAAGCTCGGCCTACGGTTATTCCCAGGCGCTAGACGCCACGTGGGAGGAATACCAGAACGGTCCGGGCAAGCGGCGGGCAAAGCGCGACGATATCCGTGACGCCACCGATTTCATCGGCTGGTATCTGAACGAAAGCGCGCGCGACCTGCGTATTTCCAAGCTCGACGCCCGCAACCAGTATCTCGCCTATCACGAGGGGCGCGCCGGCTTTGCCCGGGGAAGCCACAACCGCAAGTCCTGGCTGCTGGCCTACGCGGACCGGGTCCAGGACCGCGCGCTGGTTTACGAGATTCAGCTCAACCGCTGCCGCAGATAGGGCCGGGGCCCGGTTCAGAACCCGCGGGCTTCCAGTTCCTGAGGGATCGCGAACAGCCGCGCGGGCACGCCGCCGCCGGTCTTCATATCGTTCAGCGTCACGGTGGTCCGGGTGCCGTCGCCGCTGGTCACGATCCACTGCCGCAGCTCGACCGGCGGTCCGGTGAATTTCAGGCGGATGTTGCCGTATTCCGGGTTTTCGGGATCCTGGGCCAGGACAGATGTCGCCGTACCGTCGAAATCGTAGCCGACCACCATGTTGCGGCGGTTCAGATCGACGTTCCTTTCAAGGATCAGGTTCAGCGGCGTGCGCTTGATCGGGTACTGCTCCGGCGGCAGGTTCGACTTGCCGTCGAACACCGCCACCTGCCCGCCGCCGGCCATCACCAGCGTCTTTTCCGGCGGATCGTATTCAAAGCGGATCCGGCCGGGACGGTTGATATAGATGTTGCCGGTCGCAATCGTGCCGTCTTCGTTGATCTGGGTAAACCGGCCCTGCGCCGTCGTCAGATCGTTGAGATAGCGGGAAATCGCGTTCAGCGACAGTTTTTCCGCGGCGGCGGCTGGCTGCAGCGTGGCGGCAAGCAACAGCGGCATAAGGAGGAGGCGCAAGTATTTCATGATCCGCATGTAGCGCCGGATCGCGCGGATTGCACCTCTCCCCGCATCACTTTGCAGAGAATTGCCGAAGCCCCTACTGCTGCTCCGGCACCAGGATCTCGCGCTTGCCGACGTGGTTCGCGGCAGAGACCAGACCTTCGTCCTCCATCTGCTCCACCAGCCGCGCGGCCTTGTTATAGCCGATGGCCAGCTTGCGCTGGATGTACGAGGTCGAGCATTTGCGGTCCTTGATCACCACCTGCACGGCCTGATCATAAAGCGCATCCTCGCCATCGGTATTGCCGCCAAGGCCCAGCACCAGGTCGATATCGCTTTCCTGATCGTCGGCCGGTCCTTCCACGACGCCGCCGACATAATCCGGCGGCCCGAAGGTCTTGAGGTAGTTCACGATCTCCTCGACTTCCTCGTCGCTGACAAAGGGGCCGTGGACACGGGTGATCTTGGCGCCGCCCGCCATGTACAGCATGTCGCCCATGCCCAGTAGCTGTTCGGCGCCCTGCTCGCCCAGGATCGTCCGCGAGTCGACCTTCGAAGTCACCTGGAAAGAGATCCGGGTCGGGAAGTTCGCCTTGATCGTACCGGTGATGACGTCGACCGAAGGCCGCTGCGTCGCCATGATCAGGTGGATGCCAGAGGCCCGCGCCATCTGTGCCAGACGCTGGATGCAGGCTTCGATCTCCTTGCCGGCGACCATCATCAGGTCGGCCATCTCGTCGACGATGACCACTATATAGGGCAGCTTCTCGGGCAGGAATTCCTCTGTCTCGAAGACCGGATCGCCGGTCTCGTCGTCGAATCCGGTCTGCACCGTGCGGCTGAACATCTCGTTGCGCGACTTCGCGTCCTCGACACGGCCGTTATAGCCCTCGATGTTCCGCACGCCCATTTTGGACATCTTGCGGTAGCGTTCTTCCATCTCGCCGACGACCCATTTCAGCGCCACGACGGCCTTTTTCGGGTCGGTGACGACGGGCGACAGCAGGTGCGGGATGCCGTCGTAGACGGACAGCTCCAGCATCTTCGGGTCGATCATGATCAGCCGGCATTCTTCCGGCGTCAGCCGGTACAGCAGCGACAGGATCATCGTGTTGATCGCCACCGACTTACCGGAACCGGTGGTCCCCGCGATCAGCAGGTGAGGCATCTTGGCGAGGTTCGCGACGACCGCGCCGCCGCCGATATCCTTACCCAGCGCCAGAGGCAGCCGCATGTTGCTGTCGCCGAAATCGCGCGCCGACAGGATCTCGCGCAGCACGACCTTCTCGCGGTTCGCATTCGGCAGTTCGATCCCGATCACCGAGCGGCCCGGCACCGTGGAAACCCGTGCCGACAGCGCCGACATCGACCGCGCGATGTCATCGGCCAGGCCGATCACCCGCGATGCCTTGAGGCCCGGCGCCGGTTCCAGCTCGTACATGGTGACGACCGGGCCGGGGCGGACCGACACGATCTCGCCCTTCACGCCGTAATCGTCCAGTACGGTTTCCAGCATCCGCGCGTTCTGCTCCAGCGCCTCGTCGGCCAGCACATGACGCTCGATGTTGGACGGGCTGGTCAGCAGCGACAGCGGCGGGTGTTCGTAGGCGACGCCCCGATCCTCGAACTGAAGCTGCGGCTGCGCCTCTGCCTGCGCCTGCCGCGACGGCTGCACCGGTTTCTTCGGCGCGTGTTGAACCACCGCGCGCTGGGCGGGCTCTTCCTGCGTATACGGATCCGCACGATGGAAGATTTCCGCCGCTTCGGCCTCGGCGGCGTAATCCTCGTCGTCGTCGATATCATAGACCTCGATATCCTGCGGCATCGCATAGGGCATCTCGTGGCCCGCTTCCGGCTCCGGTGCCGCGTCACGCGCCTTTCCGTAGACCGGGTTCGGATTGTTCAGCATCATCGGCTTCGGCCCGCGCGGGCGTTCTACCGGCGGCTCCGGACGGTTCAGCTGCATCACAGGCGTCTGCCGCACACGGTTGCGGATCACGTCGGCGATCTTCGCCTTGATGCGGTCGTCGGTCTCAGCAAAGTCGGGCTCGTCCATCGCGTCCGGCTGTTCGATCAGCTCCGGTTCCGGCACGCGCTTCATCAGGCCGGGCAGGCGCAGGCGCAGGCCGGATTTGCCCTCGGGCACAGGCGCGGGCGCCGGATCGATCTCGAACTCGGGTTCCTGCACGCGGCCATGGACCGGCCGCCGCGCGACCAGCGGCTCGCTACGCGACATCCGCGGCGCGATCTCCATTTCCGCGGCCATGGCGGCTTCTTCATCGGCGGCCTGCTCGGCGGCAAGGCGGCGGCGTTCCGCCCGCTCCATCCGGGCCGCGTTCACCGCCGACGCGCCGCGCACCACGCCGCGCGCACCTACGCCAAGCAACGTCATCAGGTTCGCATAGGCCACGACAAGGCTGACCACCATGAACCGCCCGATCGCCCGCAGTTCCGCCGTGGTGAAGCCCAGCACGAACAGCGCCATTCCCAGCGCGGCCAGCGCCATCGCGACCGCCAGCACCTTCAGACCAAAGGTGGCAGAGACAGGCACAACGCCCAGAATCGCGCCCAGAACCGTGTCGCCGAACAGGCCACCCAGCCCGAAGGAATGCGTCCACTCGCTGGTCGGCACATGGGTCGAGGCATAGACCGACGCCAGCGCGATCGCGATTGGCGCAAAGATCACCCGCGGCAGCGCGCGGTCAGACCCGCGATGGGTCACGAAACGCACGCCCCAAGCCAGGAAGACCAGCGCAAAGCCCCATGCGCCAAAGCCCACGATGATGAACAGCGGCGAGGCGATGGAGGCGCCGAAGCGCCCCAGCAGGTTCTGCGCGGGCTCGTCGGTTGCGGCCATCCACGACGGATCGTCGGGCACGTAGGACCCCAGGATCATCGCCGTCAGAACACCCAGAACGATCAGCGCGACGCCCAGCAGCTCCTTGCTGCGCTTTTCCAGCGCCGCCTGCGTCTTGCTGTCGAACAGCCGCTCGCGTTGTCTGACCTGATATGATGCCATGCGTAGCTCGTCCTCACCCGAATAGGCAGTCGCGCAGCTGGATCAGCGCGCGCTGCATTTCTTCAATTGGGGCCACCATCGCGACCCTGATAAATCCTGCGCCCGGGTTGCCTGTCCCGGTGTCGCGGCCAAGAAAGGCGCCGGGCAGAACCCGCACGCCGGTCTCGGTCCAAAGCTTCAGCGTTGCCGTCTCGCTGTCCTCGACCGGCAGCCAAAGGAAGAACCCGGCCTCCGGCGGCATGTAGCCCGGCACGCCGGCAAAGATCTCGTCGGCCAGCTTGTACTTGTCCTGATAGAGCGCGCGATTGACCTCGACATGCTCCTCGTCGGCCCACAGCCGTTCCGCCGCGCGCTGCAGCGGCAGCGCCAGAGGCGCGCCGGCATAGGCGCGCAGGCGCTTGATCCGCGCCAGGCTTTCCGGCCCGCCGGCGACGAAGCCGGACCGCAAACCGGGCAGCGACGACCGCTTGGACAGCGAATGAAAGATCACCACGCGTTCCGGCGAGGCGCCCATCTCGTAGGCGACCTGCATCGCACCCACCGGCGGCGTGTCGCGGTAGAGCTCGGAATAGCATTCGTCGGCGAAGATCCGGAAATCGTAGTGTTCGGCCAGTTCGATCAGCCGCGCCCAGTATTCCCGCGACGCCACGACGCCCTGCGGGTTCGCGGGCGAACAGCAATAGACCACCTCGGTCCGAGCCAGAATGTCCTCTCCGACCGAGGCATAATCGGGCAGGAACCCGGTTTCGGCGGTGGCGGGCACGTAGACCGGGTCGGCGCCCACGGCCAGCGCGGCAACGGCATAGACCTGGTAAAACGGGTTCGGCACCAGCACGGCCGGCGTTTTGCCGTTCGACACCTCGGGGCAAAGCGCCATGCACGCGTTGAACAGCCCCTCGCGGGTGCCGTTCAGCGCCATGATCTGACGGTCCAGTGCCACCGGCACGCCGTAGCGGCGGCCGATCCAACCGGCGATGGCGTTCAGAAGCTCGGGAGAGCCGTCATTCGGCGGGTAGATCCCGAATTCATGGGCATGTTCGGCAACGACGCGGCCGACCCAGTCGGGAAAGGCGTGTTTCGGTTCCCCCAGAGACATGAATACGGGCTCGCCGCCGGGCGCATGGCCGTCCAGCAGCGTCCGCAGGCGCGGAAACGCGTATTCAGGCAGGTTCGAAAACCGCTCGGGGAACGTCATCGTTCTATGTTGCCTCAAGGTCCGGGGTCATTGACGCCCCGTTATTGACGGCAAGGTTACCGGCCAATGCCGCCGAGGTCTAGAAAATCCCCGCGTTTTTCGGACCTTGAGGCCGCGAATTGTGGCATTTAGGTCAGCGCGACTTCCGCAGCGGCACCCAGGCGCAGCAACCGTTCCTCGGTTCCTGCCGGTGTCATGAACAGGATCCCGGTCGAGGGGATGCCTGTGGGCAGTGTAAGCCCCGGCAATCCCATGAGATTGCCGATCCGCGTGTTGCGCAGGGTCATCAGGTTCTCGGTCACGTAATAATCGTGATCCGCCAGCAGCCGCTCCGTATTCGGCGGCATGTTGGGGGCCGTCGGGATGATCACCGCATCATATTGCGCCACCGCGTCCGCCCATTCGGCGCGGAAAGCCTCCAGCTTCTGCCAGGCCTGCACGAAATCGGTCCCCTTGAACGCCGCGCCGCCGCGGAATCTGGCAAGTATTTCGGGGTACATCTTGTCCGGGTCGGCCTCGATCACGTCCTTCCAGGTGCCGTATGCTTCGGTCGCGTAAAGCACCGGCGACAGCTGCAGCGCCTCGGCGATCAGCGGGATTTCGCGCCACTCGACGGTGGCACCGGCGCTTTCCAGCCGCTCGACCGCGTGCCCGAACCCCGCCGCCGGCTGGTCGCGCAGATCCTCCATCGCGCCGGTTTCCAGCACCATCAGCCGCGTGCCCTCCAGCGTCCCTCCGCGCAGATCGGCGGGTTTTCCGCCTTCCAGAACCGCCAGCAATTCCGCCGCATCCTCCACCGACCGGCAGAGCGGACCGACCGTGTCGAACCGGGCACAAAGCGGCACGACGCCTTCCAGTGAAAGCCGCCCGGACGTGGTTTTCAGCCCGACAAGATCGTTCCAAACCGAAGGCACCCGCACCGATCCCCCGGTGTCCGAGCCGATCCCCGCCGCCGCCAGCCCGAACGCCACCGACGCCGCCGCGCCGGAAGAGGATCCGCCCGGCACCGCATTCTCGTCGTTGACACAGGGCGGCGTCGCCGTGATCGGGTTCAGCCCCAGCCCGGAAAACGCCAGCTCCGACATGTGCGTCTTGCCCAGGCACACCAGCCCAGCCGCCGTCGCATTCCGCAACACCCGCGCATCCGTCTCCGGCACCCGGCCCTCCAGCAGGGCAGATCCCGCCTCTGTTCCCACCCCCGCCGTGTCGAACAGGTCCTTCCACGACACCGGCACGCCATCCAGCAGCGACCGCCGCTGCCCAAGCGCCGCCCGCTTGGCCGCCGCGTCCGCCTCCGCCAGCGCGCGTTCTTCGGTCAGCCGCGCATAGATCCGGTCCCGGTGCGGGTGCGACGCGATCTCCGACAGGTACCGCTCGGTCAGCGCCACCGGGTCGATCTCCCCGGCGCCGATCCCGCGTCCGAGATCTGCCGCCGTCATCCAGAGCCATTTGTCGGACATGCGCGCCTCCTGTTCCGTCCGCGACGCTAGCGGCAGAGCGGCGCATGGACAATCCCGGCAGGCGGGGCATATTGCGCCCCATGGACACGGTGATCATCGGCGGCGGCCTCAACGGATCGGCCCTTGCCCTCGCGTTGGCGGGCGCGGGGCTGGACGTGACGCTTGTGGAACGCCTCGCCCCCGACATCCGCACCGATCCCGAATTCGACGGGCGCGGCTATGCGCTGGCCCATGCCTCCGCCCGCCTGCTGCGCGCCATCGGTATCTGGAACGCGGTCGCCGACAACGCCCAGCCGATCCTGCAGATCAAGGTCAGCGACGGCCGCGCGGGCGAAGGTCCCTCGCCCCTGTCGCTGCTCTTCGACGGCGCCGAGGTCGAGGAATCACCGCTGGGCTACATGCTCGAAGACCGCTACCTGCGCCGCGCTCTGCAGGAGGCGCTCGACGCCGCGCCGAACGTCACTCAGATCACCGGCACCGACGTCACTGGACACGAGGTGACCGAGGCGAATGCCACCGTCACCCTGTCCGACGGCCGAACCCTGACCGCAAAGATGATCGTCGGCGCCGACGGCATGGCCTCCCCGACAGCGCAGCGCGCCGGCATCGGCCGCATGGGCTGGTCCTACAGCCAGACCTCGTTCTCCTGCGCCATCGCCCATGACCGCCCGCATCACGGCATCGCGCACCAGTTCTTCATGCCGCCCGGCCCGCTGGGCATCCTGCCGCTCAAAGGCAACCGCAGTTCCATCGTCTGGACCGAGGACGAGGCCGCCGCGGCCCGCATCTCCACCCTCGACGACGACGCCTATATCGCCATGCTCCGCCCCCGGATCGGCGACTACCTCGGCGACTTCCGGCTGGAGGGCAAACGCTTCGCCTATCCCGTGCCGTTGTCCATAGCGCACCGCTTCGCCGCGCCACGCGTGGCTCTGGTCGGCGATGCGGCGCACCGGGTGCATCCGCTGGCGGGGCAGGGGCTGAACGCCGGGCTGAAGGACGTGGGCGCGTTGGCCGAGGTGCTGGTCACCGCCGCCCGCCGTGGCGAGGATATCGGCCGCCTCGACGTGCTGGACCGCTACGAACGCTGGCGCCGCTTCGACGTCGCCGCGCTGGCGCTGGCCACCGACGGGGTCAACCGGCTGTTTTCCAACGACAACACCCTGCTGCGGATGGGCCGCGATCTTGGACTGGGAGTGATCAACGCGCTGCCCGGCCTGCGCCGCACCCTGATGCGCGAAGCGGCGGGCGTGACCGGCGACGTCCCGCGCCTGCTGCAGGGCCGCCCCATCTGACGGAGCGCCTGCGGCGCAATCCTTTACTTGAAGATGCGAGGGGCTCTGCCCCTCGCGCTCCCCGGGATATTTTCGGCCAGAAGAAGGGCCCGGATCGGCACCGCTATTCCAGCGGCCGCGCCTCGTCGATCAGCATCACGGGGATGCCGCCGCGGATCGGAAAGGCGAGATGCGCCGCCTTGGAGATCAGTTCCTGGTTCTCGGCGTCGTAGCTCAGCACGGCATGCGTCTGCGGACAGACCAGCGCCTCCAGCATCTTGCGATCAAAACCGGGACTGCGGGGCGTGTCGTTCATTGCATGATCTCCTCGCTGTTGCCGCCGCGAAGCGCGAACTCGATCAGCGTCACCAGCGTCTCACGCCGCGTCGTCAGCGATGGCGCCTCCAGCAGCGCCTGCTTGTCCTCCGGCTCGAACGGGCACAGCATCGACAGCGAGTTGATCAGCAGCTCGTCGTCGGCATCGCCCAGCGCGTCCCAGTCGGTCTTCAGGCTCTGTTCGTCGAAATACCGGTTCAGCAGCCGCAGGAACGGCTTGCGGTCGAACTCCCGGTCGTGCTCGGTTGTACCCAGGTCGCGGTCGAACCCGTCCCAGCTGACCTCGCAGCGGCGGTAAGGAGTAAAGCCCTCGACCTCCTTGAGCAGCCGATAGCGCGAGATCCCGGTCAGCGTGATCAGGTAGCGCCCGTCCTCGGTTTCGGAAAACGCGGTCAGCCGCCCGGCACAGCCGATCCGGTGCAGCTTGCTCTCGCTGGTGCCGGGCGTCTCGTAGGGCTGCACCATCCCGATCAGCCGGTGCGACGTCTTCAGCGTGTCGTCCAGCATCGCCAGGTAGCGCGGTTCGAAGATATGCAGCGGAAGCTTCGCCCGGGGCAGCAAAAGCGCCCCGGGAAGCGGAAACACCGGGATCATGTCGGGCAGATCGGCTGCGGAAAACATGCCCGCTAACCTAGCCCGCCGCCCCGCTCAGGCAAATATCATCGAGGACAGTTTCCGGCGCCCGTTCAGCGCGATCGGGTCCTGCGGTTTCAGCGCCTCGAAGATGGTGAAAAGCTGCGCCTTGGCGGCGCCGTCGTTCCATTCGCGGTCGCGGCGGAACAGGTCCAGCAGCTCTTCGACGGCGCCCTGCACGTCGCCCTTGGCATGCAGCGCCTGGGCAAGGTCGAACCGCGCCTGCAGGTTCGAAGGGTCGGCCTCGACCGCGGCGCGCAGGTCGTCCACCGGGCCGGCGCCCGCCGCCTGTTTCGCAAGCTCGATCTGGGCGTGGGCCGCTTCCAGTTCCGGCGCATCAGAGATCGCCGCCGGCGCCCCGTTCAGGATCGCCTCGGCCTGTTCCAGGTCGCCCATCGCCACATGCGCACGCACCATCCCGCCATAGGCGGCGGCGTTCTCCGGCTCCTCGCCGAGGATCGCGGCAAAGGTCTGCGCGGCATCCACCGCGGCGCCGTCGGTCAGCATCTGCTCGGCGGCTTCCAGCGCTTCGCCAAGCCCGCCGTCACCCGCCATCCCCGCAACGCGGTCGACGAATTCCTTGATCTGCGATTGCGGGATCGCGCCCTGAAACATGTCCACCGGGCGTCCGTCGAAAAACGCGACGACCGTCGGGATCGATTGCAGCGGCAGCCCCTGCTGCGCCAGCGCCGCGGCGAGCCGCTGGTTCTCGTCGACGTTGAGTTTGGCCATCCGGACCTTGCCGCGCGCCGCGGTCACCGCGGCCTCCAGCTGCGGGCCCAGCGTCTTGCACGGGCCGCACCACGGCGCCCAGAAATCGACGATGACCGGAACCTCTTTCGACGCCTCCATGACATCGGCGACGAAGCTTTCTTCGGTCACGTCCTTGATCAGATCGGCCGGCGCGGCAGCGTCGGCAGTTTGGCCCAGTTCCAGCATCTCGGGATCCCGTCCGTCTAACATCCGTGTCGCTGCGTTAGATGGAGCATAGGCTCCACCGTTGCAAGGGCTCTGGCCCTAGAGGTCGAAGCTGGCGAAGACCGGCGCGTGGTCCGACGGCTTGTCCCAGCCGCGCGCGGCGCGCAGGACGCGGCTGGAATGGCCGGCATTGGCGATGTCGGGTGTGGCCCACACGTGATCCAGGCGCCGGCCCTTGTCGGCGGCGTCCCAGTCCTTTGCGCGATAGGACCACCAGCTGTAAAGCAGCCCCTCGGGGATGTCCTTGCGCGTGATGTCGACCCAGCCGCCCGCGTCCTGCGTCTCGCCAAGATGTTCCACCTCGATCGGCGTGTGGCTGACGATCTTCAGAAGCTGCTTGTGCGACCATACGTCATCCTCGCGCGGCGCGATGTTCAGGTCGCCGACGAGGATCGCCTTTTCGGGCTTCTCCGCGTGGAACCAGTCGCGCATCTCGGTCAGGTAATCCAGCTTCTGCCCGAATTTCACGTTCACCTCGCGGTCGGGCACGTCGCCGCCCGCCGGGACATAGAAGTTTTGAATGGTCACCCCGTTCTCCAGCGTCACCGCCAGGTGCCGCGCATGACCGAGCCCCGCGAAATCCTTGTCGCCGATATCGGTGATCGGCAGTTTCGACAGGATCGCGACGCCGTTGTACCCCTTCTGTCCGCGCGCGACCATGTGCTGGTAGCCCAGCGACCGGAACCCTTCGACCGGGATCTTCTCGACCGGCGACTTGCATTCCTGCAGGCACAGGATGTCCGGCGCCTCCTCTGCCAGAAGTTTCAGCACCAGCGGCTCGCGCAGGCGGACAGAGTTGATATTCCATGTGGCGAGCGTGAAAGGCATGGTAGTCTCCTGACGGGGGTGTCCGGCAGGTTTAGGCGCTCTGCCGTGCGGCCTCAACCACGCCGTTGTGGAAAAGCCGCAAACGGCGCAGCTCCGGCCAGCCTGCCTTTGACAGGGAGTCATCATGCGGCCTAGCCTGTGGATAACCCTTCGGGGATCAAGAACACATCGGGTGGGGCGATGACAGGCAAGACGCTCGCAGAACGCGAGTGCCATCAGAATCGGTGGCAGTTTCGCAAGGTGTTCCGTTACCAGTACACGATTACCGAGCGCGGCGTTTCCGGTCCGCGTGGCTGGACCTCTCTGGTCCTCGGCGGCTGGCGGCTGAGCCATTGCCCGGACCTTCCGGTGACGAAGCTGATCCTGTCCGGCGGCAAGACCGTGGGCCTGCTGCTGGGTTACGCGATCTCTCCCGAAGGCAGGATGCTGGGCGCGCGCTACAGGCTGCCCGCCTCGCCGAATGACGCTGACTGCCTGACGCAGGTAGAGACGCAGATCGCCGAACTCGCCGGGCGCTATGTCGTGCTGCTGGCGCAGGGCAAGGGCGCGCGGATCTATCCGGACCCGACCGCCTCGCTCGGTCCCGTCTACAACCCGCAGGAACGGCGCGCCGCCGCCTCCACCCTGCTCGCGCTGACCGATGACCTGACCGACAACCCCGAGGTGCCGGCCGACGAGGTGGCCGCCGGACGCACCCGCTACCTCTTTGGCCACACCGCCGACGCCCGCGTGCGCCGCGCAGCGCCGAACCATTACCTCGATCTTGCCGACTTCACCGAGCACCGCCACTGGCCGGGACCGGACACGTCCTTCGATCCCGGGGAACGTAACCACAAACACCTGGCGCGGGAAATCGGGGCAAAGCTGCAATCCAACATGCTGGCCCTGACCGGCCGCCATGCCTGCGCCATGGGCGTCACCGGCGGCACCGACAGCCGCCTCCTGCTCGCCACGATGCGCAACGATCTGGGCCGGATCCGCGACTATTTCGTCTACCAGACCAACTGGTCCAACACCTTCGATCTGACCGCTGCCGAGGAAATCGCCGAAGTCACCGGTATTCCCCTGCAGACCATCAGCCGCGACGACGCCGCCTTCCGCACCGCGTTCTCCGGCGATCGTTTCGATACCGTCCTCGCCCAACGCCGCCTGCGTGGCGGCTGCGAGCCCAGCAGCGCCGATGCCGAGAGCATCCGCGCCATGCAGCAAATCTCCGATAACCGCCTGATCCTGCGCGGCAACGTGGCCGAGATGACCCGCGCCATCCGCTGGAGCCGCGCCGTCATGTCGAACCCCCACGACACCGCCCATGCACTGGCGGCGCTGTTCGTGCTCCCTGACAGCTCCGGGCCGCACTATGCCTTCTGGCAGGACCGGTTCGAGACTTGGAAGGCCGCGCTTCCCGACGCAACGATCCCGCGCATCTATGACATCCTGCACGCGGAACTCTGGGTCCCGCATGCCAACAGCGCCCAGTACATCCGCGAGCACCGGCATTTCCTGATCAACCCGTTCAACGACCGCCGGCTGATCCACCTGACCGCGATGGTCGAGCCGCCTGTCCGCAAGAACCGGCGGCTGGTCAAGCGGATCATCCGGGACTACGCGCCCGACCTCAGGTCGATCGATTACAAGGACGACCGCATCCGCGCGCAGCGAAAGCAGAAGGCGGAACGCGCAAAGGCCGCCTAGCCGCGCAGCCCGGTCGCTTCCAGAAGCCCGCGCCGCTTTGCCTCGTAATAGTATCCGCGGGCATACCAGCCCACGGCCCGGTCCATGTTCCCGTCAGAAACCATCCAGGCCCCGCGCAGGTACTTCACCGCGTATCTGAGGTTGGTCTCGGCATCGAGCAGCCCCTGCGGCTGGCCACGATAGCCCATCGTCCGCGCCGTCACCGGGTGGATCTGCATAAGCCCCATATAGGGGCCGTTCCGCGCCGTCGGGACATAGCCGCTTTCGCGCTGCACCACCTTGTGCACCAGCGGGCGCGGCACCTGGTAGTGATCGGCATATTCGTTGATCAGGTTCCGCAGCGCGATCGTCTCGTTCGGGTGCAGCGCGATTTCCTGCTGTTTCACGCGCTGTCCGCAGCCCGCGACGGCAAGGGCCAGTACCAGCAATACAACTATCCGCACGATCAAGCTCCCCGCGATCCGATCGATCCCGATCCTAACCACGCCGCCCGCCCCGGCGGAAGCGCGGAAATGCCGGATGCGCGGCCCGGCGCCGACCGCGCTTGACCGGACCGGTCCGCCTGCTGTCAAACTGTCCGGACGTCGTACAGGCAATCCCGGACCGGTCGTCATGCCGCGCCTCGCAGTCGTCCTCTCGATGCTGCTCGCCTCGCCCGCCACCGCGCAGGGATGGGAAACCTTTGACCATGACCTTGGCGCGGGCGCCGCGGTCTGTCCCTATGACGACGCCGACACCGGCGAATTCTTCTGCTTCGCCTTTGCCTGCCTGCCGGGGGCCGAGGGACAGCTGATGTTCCGCGTCGCCATCCAGGGCCCCGAGATCGCGCAGGAGGCGCCGCCGCTGTCCGTTCACGTGGACGGCAAGACGGTGGGCATGATGTTCATGCCGCTGCTGGAACACACGGAAATGTACGATTTCGGCAAGCCCTACGATCCGGCGCGCGACGCGTCTCTGCTCGCCGCCCTGCGCGCCGGCAGCCGTGCCATGCTGATCTTCGGGATCGGCCCGGATGCCAAGATCTACCCGGTCTCGCTGTCCGGATCGCAGGCCGCCATCGACAAGGTGCCCGAACTGTGCGGCGCCGCGCCGCTGGACCTGCCGGAACCCGACTAGGGCCCCGTACAAAAAAAGACCCGGGCACAAGGCCCGGGCTCAGTCCAACAGGGAGGTTTGCATGTCATAACCCGGACATGCGCGGGATCTTTGCACCTGATCTCATGAGGGGAACAATGCCACCCTAGCGAGAATCAAGGTAGTCTGGAATACCCTACGCTACAAGACGATAGCCGCCAGATTCGGTGACAAGAAGGCGGGCATTGGACGGATCCGGTTCAATTTTCTGGCGAAGTCTGTAGATATGTGTCTCCAGCGTGTGGGTGGTTACGCCGGCATTGTAGCCCCAGACCTCGTGCAGAAGCACGTCGCGCGCCACCACGCCTTCAGACGCACGGTACAGGAATTTCAGGATATTCGTCTCTTTTTCCGTCAGCCGGATCTTCCGCTCGTCTTCGGTCAGCAGCATCTTCATCGCCGGCTTGAATGTGTACGGCCCTAGCTGAAATACGGCATCCTCGGACTGTTCGTGCTGGCGCAATTGCGCGCGGATACGTGCAAGCAGCACCGGAAACTTGAACGGCTTGGTGACGTAGTCGTTGGCACCCGCGTCCAGGCCCAGGATCGTATCGCTGTCGCTGTCATGACCGGTCAGCATGATGATCGGGCATTTCACGCCGTGCTTGCGCATCACCCGGCACAGTTCGCGGCCATCCGTATCCGGCAGGCCGACATCCAGGATCACCAGGTCGTACAGACCTTCCTTGGCCTTGGTCATCGCCTCCTGGCCATTGCCGGCTTCGAAGACGTCGAACTCCTCGGTCATGACAAGCTGTTCGCTCAACGCCTCGCGCAGGTCTTCCTCGTCGTCGACCAGCAGGATCTTCTTCAGGTTGGACATGAAACTGCCTCCGTGTGTTTCACCGGGAGGTGAGCTTTCGGTCGCGAGGCTGCAAGATTTGCTGCAAGCTTTTCACGCGCTCGTGTCGACAGCGCAGCAAATGTTTCATATTTCAGACGGACTGTAACATCCGAAGGCCGCTCTATGCCGCTTGCCCCCTCCATCGTGGAACGAGTCGCCCGCGCCCGTGGCGACCTGCGCTTGGGGCTGCCGGTGGTTCTGACCGGTCCCGACGGCGCGGCTCTGGCGGCGGCGGCGGAAACGCTCGATGCCGGGCTGCTCTCTGAAATGCGGGGGCTGGGGCGGCCCGTGCTCGCCATCACGGCTCGGCGGGCCGAGACGCTGAAGGCCCGTGCCTATGACGGCGACCTCGCCCGCATCGCGGTGCCGCCGGATGCGGGCATCGACTGGGTCGCCGCCATGGCCGACCCGGCCGACGACCTGATCATGCCGATGAAGGGCCCGCATATCTCGGAACGCGGCGGGGCCGCCACGTTGCACCGTGCCGCCATTCGGCTGGTGAAATCCGCCCGCCTATTGCCCGCCGCGCTGCTGGTTGACCTTCCGGGCAGCGCCGGTTTCGCCTCGGACCACAGCCTGACGCGCCTTGACGTCACCGAGGCGGCGCCGGTCCTGGAAGGCCCGCACGAGATGGAAGAGATCATCTCCGCCCGAGTGCCGCTGCAGGTGTCGGAGGCCGGCCGCCTGCATGTATTCCGTCCCGATGATGGGGCCGAAGAGCATTATGCCGTAGAGATCGGCCACCCGCCGCGCGACGAGCCGGTCCTGTCGCGGTTGCATTCCGCCTGTTTCACCGGCGACCTGCTCGGTTCCCTCAAATGCGACTGCGGCCCGCAGCTGCGCGCCGCACTGGAACATATGGGGCGCGAGGGCGCCGGCGTGCTGCTCTACCTCAATCAGGAAGGCCGCGGCATCGGCCTGGCCAACAAGATGCGCGCCTATTCGCTGCAGGATCAGGGCTTCGATACGGTCGAGGCAAACCACCGCCTCGGCTTCGAGGATGACGAGCGCGATTTCCGCATCGGCGCCGAGATCCTGTCGCGGCTCGGGTTTTCCCGCGTCCGGCTGCTGACCAACAACCCGGCCAAGGTCGCGATGATGCAGTCGCATGGCATCGACGTGGTAGAGCGGGTGCCGCTGAAGGTCGGGCTGAATCCGCTGAACGAAAAGTACCTCGACACCAAGGCGAAAAAGTCGGGGCATATTCTGTAACCCGGCGCCGGGTCTCAGAAATCGACCTTTTCCTCACCTGCAATGTAGACCGGAAACCCATCCGGGCCTGCCAGCCGTCCGGGTTCGAATATGTCTTCTTCGTAAAGATAATAGCGCCAGCAGCTTTTGTCGTATCCGTTCAGCGTTTCGCTCCAGCATTGCACGCCGCCAGACCCCGAGTTCCACATCCCCAGGCGGTACTTCGTGCCGACCCTTGGGACAAAGAACATCCCGATGCCGCCCCAGGCGCGGGTGTGGTGCGCAAGAAATACCGCGTTGTCGTCCCGGATGTTCATCAGGCCCAGCAGGGCGATGCTCAGCGGGTAATGCATGCCGTCATTCATGCTGTCTTTCCGGTAGACCGTCGACACCGAGCGGAGCCGGGCACACCAGTCGAAATTGTCCGACCGGGAAGCGAGCTCGCAGATTGCGGCAGCGTTTCCGAAATCATAGGGCGCGCGCGCCTGCATGTCCGGAACCCTCGAGACCAGTTTCCGGCGCAGATCGAGCGCTTCGATAAAATCCCGCTCCGCCCGCATGCCGTCGGTGTTTTCACGTCCGGCTTCGAACCCCGGAACCGGGAACGACAGCGCATAGAGAGCGGTAAGCGCGTCGGCATCCTGGACCGAAACCGAACCGTTCCGCACAAGGTCCAGCACCGGAAACAGCTCGGGAAGAAGAAAACGGTCCTGCGCCCCGCCGTCGATATGCTGCGGGGCATGCACGGCCATTCCCAATCTGGCCATCTCGACGGTGCTCTGTCCGTTCGTCGAGGATGCGGCAAGCTGGAACAGGGTCGTAAACGAATCCTCCCGGAAATAGATCCGATTGTTGAGGTTCACGTGATCGGCCAGGGCATTGAGCAACGCGGCAAGCTGCTTGGGATCGGCATTCCTGAAAAAGCTGACCCCGGACAAAGAGCGCGGATTCCCAAGGACAAAGCCCTGCAGGATCGTCTCGGCGGACAGACCGGATTCAAGCGCTTCCAACAGCTCCTGCGCCAACCCCTGCCGCACAACGGATTCCAGCGGCACGTCGTCGATGTAGCAGTTCACACTGATCGTCCCGGCATTGTCCACGACCGCCGGACTGCACTCGCCGCTGGTCTGGACGTTCTGCGCAAAGACCGAAACGGGAAGCAGCAGAACGAACAGCAGAACGCTAATTGCCGATTTTGACATTGCCGGTGTTCCCAACAATCGCGGGGCTGTTGTCACCCTCGGTTCTGACATCGGCCGGGGAAGCGACCCGCGCCCCGAAATAGAATTCCGAGACTCCATAGGCAATTCCACCGAGGATTGACACGATCGCCGCAATGGCCGCAATTGCGTTCCAATGCACGCCTTTCTCGCTCATGTTCATAGCCCCACAACTACGATTACGCGGAATCATCCTAGCATTCCACGTGGCCCAGCGTCACCAACTGGCTGTCCAAGTCCTTGAAGTTCGGCTCGAAACCCTGCCTGGTGCTTAGTGCAACGGCACTTCGCTGCGGACAATGGTCGGTTCCCTGCGCGATTGGCCGCGGCGGCGTGACCACGGAAAAGCGCGAGGGCGACGGCGCCACGCCCGCCGGTGTGCACCGCATCACCGGCTGCCTCTATCGCGGCGACCGGATGCTCGCCCCGGCACCCTGGGCCCGCGCCATCGGTCCGCGCGACCTGTGGTCCGACGATCCCGGCGCGCCGGACTACAACCATCACGTCCGCGCGCCCTACGGCTTCAGCCACGAAAAGCTGCGCCGCGCCGACCCGATGTATGACATCGTGCTGCTGACAGACTGGAACTGGCCGGACGCCGTTCCGGGGAAAGGTTCGGCCATTTTCCTGCACCAGTGGAGGAAACCGCGGCATCCCACGGCGGGCTGCATCGCGTTCCGCCGCGACCACCTGCTGCGCATCGCAGCGCTGACGGAACCGGGCACGCGGCTCATCGTCCCCGCGGGGTTAAGATCGCGTTAGGGAAGTTCTGCAACGATAGCAAAAGGTTACGAACTGTCTCCATGGGGACGCCCCGAAATCACCCATAAACCCGCTCACCGAAGATCGCCGACCCGACCCTGACATAAGTCGCCCCCTGAGCTATCGCCGTCTCGAAATCCGCGCTCATTCCCATCGACAGCTCGCCCAGCCCGTTCCGCTCTGCAATCTTCTTCAACAAGGCGAAATGCAGCGCCGGCTCCTCCTCCACCGGCGGGATGCACATCAGCCCGATCAGCGGCAGCTCCAGCTCCCGGCACAGCGCCACCAGCTCGTCCGTCTCCGCCGGCAGCACCCCCGCCTTCTGCGGCTCCTCGCCGGTATTCACCTGCACGAACAGCTCCGGGCAGCCGCCCGTCTCGTCCCGCAGCCGCGCCAAAGTTCGCGCCAGTTTCGGCCGGTCCACCGTCTCGATGCAGTCGAACAGTTCCATCGCCTGCCGCGCCTTGTTGGTCTGCAGCGGCCCGATCAGATGCAGCCGCACGCCGGGAAATCTCTCCCGGAACGCGGGCCACTTGCCCGACGCCTCCTGAACCTTGTTCTCGCCGAACAGACGGTGCCCTTCCTCCAGCACCGCTTCCACGCGCTCCAGCGGCTGCACCTTGGACACGGCCACCAGCTTCACCGATCCCGCCGCGCGCCCGGCCGTTTCCTCGGCGGCGTGTACCCGCCCGACAATGTCGCTCAGCCCCATCAGACCGTCTCCGGGGCCCATTCCGGGCCCAGTGCATCAAACAGCTCGCCCAGTTCGGACGTGTACCGTTCCCAGGATTTCACCGAGCTCTTGTAAAGCGGCTGTCGTACCTGGTGCATGCTCAACGTGTCGACGCGCCGTTTGTTCTCGTGGAACTTCAGGCAGGCGTCTTCCCATTCAAGGCCACAGGCATCGATCAACGCCCGCGCCTGCGTCTCGGGATCGTCCAGCAGCGCCTCGTACTCGATCTCGTAGAACCAGCCGGGCAGTTTCTCGCGCCAGAAATCCACGATTTCGCGGTGGTAGTGATAGTAGTGGCCAAGGTCCGAGAGGCTGTAGGTATACAGGTGCCGCCCCGGCATGAACTGGTTCTTGTACATCGAAAGCGCGGTATCGCGCGGGTCGCGGTGAACGACGACGATCCGGGATTTCGGCAGTGCCAGCCGGACCGGCCCGATCAGCAGATAGGTCTGCACGCTCTTGTCCGTGATGTGATCACTGCCAGGCGCGATGGGGCGCATCTGTTCCGCCGCCTCGCGGCCCAGTGCCGCAAGCTCTTCGCCTGACAGGTCGAAGCTGCGCGAATTTGCGCCGCCCACATCGATTGCCCGCGATAACTGGCCATGCGCATATCCCAACTCGCCGCCGCCCGCGACCGTGGAGTGGCTGGCGATGATCTGTTCCACCAGAGTGGTGCCGGACCGGGGCAGGCCGGTGACGAAGATCGGGGCGAAGCCGCTGGCATTCGGAACCTTCTTTGCGCTGAAGTCCACGTCGCGGAACATCTCGATATAGCGGTCGACCAGCGCCTTGCGGCTGCTCACGTCATAGGGCTGTAGGGTTCGGTAGTATTCGTTCGCGGGACGCAGATAGGTGAACACGCGGTCGTACTGCTTGCTGTCCTCCAGCGCCTTGGCAAGGGCGAAGCCGAAATTGGCGCGGTTCTGCCCGGTGGCCTTTTCGAACTGCGCTTCCATCTGGGGGATCAGCGGGTCGTCCGGGCCGAATTTGTGGGTGGCCACGTACATCCGGTAAATCGCGCCGATTTCCGGGTTCAGTGCGATGGTGCTGGTAAAGAAGGCATCGGCCTCGTCGAACTTGCCGAGGAACTGCAGCAGGCGGGCCTTTTCGGCATAGGCGGCACTTGCCTTCGGATCGATTTCGATGGCTCGGTCGAAGGCGGCCATTGCCGCACCGTTGTCGTCCTTGGCGGCATGGGCGAGGCCACGAAGCGTAAACGCGTAGCCTTCCGGAGAGTCGCGGTCAATCAGTGGCTCCAGCAGGTCCAGCGTCTGGTCGTACTGCTTCTCGTTCAGCAAGGCCTCGGCAAGTTCGATCCGCGCGGAATCGTTGTCCGGGTCAAGTTCGATCAGGCGAGACAGTGCCGTTATCACCAGTTTGAACTGATATGTGCGTGATGCTGCCGTCCCGAGGGCGGCAAGCGCCTTGGGCAGATTTGGCACCAGGGCGAGGGCGGATTTCAGTACCGGGATCGCCTCGTCATAGCGATGCTCGCGGACGAGGAACTGGCCGTAGTTCGCGCGGGTCTCGGCGTAGTTCGGATCCAGCTCCATCGCACGCCGGTAATGGGCCTCTGCGCTCTCGTTCTGACCGGCCATGGACAGCAGGTAGCCGATGATGTCCGCGAGCACGGCCACGTCCGGGTGAGCTTTGAACAGGCGTTGCGCCAGTGCGAGAGCTTCGTCCGTCCTGCCGGCGTTCAGAAGCGAGATCGCGCGTTGAACTTCTTGCGGCGGTGCCGAACCCAGCGAAGTGGTGGATTTCTTTGCCTGCGGACGCAGAGCCTTCTGCAGGGCAATCAGCAGGTCACGGTCGATCCGGGCCTTTTTGGCCTTGGCCAGGAACTGCGACGCCCGCTCCGGGTTCCCGAGTTTCTGAACGGCCTGACCGTAGACCTGCCAGATCGCCTTCTCGCCGGGGCGCAGGTCTGCGGCCCGGTCCAGGTGATCGGCCGCTTCGGCGGCGCGGCCAGCCTTCAGCAATAGGCTACCCAGCTGAAACTGGACTTCGGCGATGTTCGGGTTGGTGGAAAGGATCGCCTGATAAGTCTGTCGTGCCTGCGCCGTGTTGCCTGCGGCTTCCGCGCGCCGGCCCTGCTGGAACATCTGTGGAAGCTGGGAAGGGTTCAGCGGGGGCATTCTGTGCGGGACTCCGGCGGCAATCGCCGGAAATGCCTATCACCAAGCCGGGGGCGTGTCGAACCCCCGGGAGGCAAAGCTCACCCTACAAAAGAAAAGAGCGGGCCGATTGGCCCGCTCTTCGTAAGCGATTGATCCGGGTTGGATCAGAAGCTCATCGCGATACCCAGCGACCACCAGTCGTAGGTGTCGTCTTGGCCGTAGCCGAACTGAACCTCGGCGCCGCCGCCCAGGTCGTAGTTCGCAGCAACACCCCAGCCGTCGACGCTGTCGCCGGCGGTGGTGTCGTACTGACCCCAGTTGGCGCCCAGAGTGATGGCGTCCATGGAGTAGCCGAGGCCAACACCAACGTGCGAGTCGTTGCCGCCGAAGCCGTCCAGCTCTTGGTATTCCAGAACAACCTGGAAGCCGCCGCCGAAGGAAGCGTCAACGCTGGCACCCCAGATGTCGTAGGACATCGCGCCGGTGTCAGCGGTTTGGTAACCAAGGCCGAAGCCCAGGTCGGTGCCGCTCAGCGAAGCCGAGTAGGTGAAGCCCAGGCCGAAGGCCGGGTCGCCAACACCGGTGTCGTCCAGCTCAACCGACGCAGCGAAGGCGAAGTCGCCGAAGCTGTAGTCGTAACGAGCGATCTGACCGTCGTAGATGCCGTCGAGGCCCGAGGTGCCGCTGAAGCCGGCGTGGGTGGTGTGAGCGTCGTCGATGGCGCCGCCGATGGCAGCGTCAGCCAGGGCCCAGTCGAACGCACCGTCGGTGTCACCGATGGTCACGGTGCCGAAGGCGCCGGAGATGAAGACGGATTGCTCTTCAACGCAGCCGGCGGAGCCGGTGGCGCCGATGCCGAGCGAGCAGGTGTCGTCGCCGACTTCGTCGAGGTCGATGGTGGCGCCGAAGGTCAGGCCGCCGTCAGTTTCGCCGGAAAGCGTGAAACGAACGTCCAGATCGTGCCAGAACTGTACTTCATCGCCGTGGCCGCTGCCGCCGACGATACCCATCTCAGCCGAACCGGAGAGCGACACGCCTTGGGCGGACGCGATACCGGCAGAGGCCACGAGGGCGGTGGTCGCGAAGAGAACCTTTTTCATTGGTTTTCCCTCATTCGTTAAAAGGTGCACCTCAACCCGGTATTCGAATTGAGTATGCTGGTGTGTCGCTCCTGACGCCTGTGAATGCAATGTTTCCCCGGGACACCGCGGCCAAAGCGCCGCAAGTTGATGCACCAATGCCACAGTGATTTTTCGCGCGGCAAAAGCCTTTGAAATGAAAATGCCTTGTCGCTTTCTGCCGTGTCCGATACTTACGGCGAAAAGGCGGGATCGGGGCAACTTCGTATGACGCAATCCAAACCGTTGAAAGCTATTGGCATTCTGGCCCTGGGGCTGGGTGTGGCCAGCTGTGGCGGCTCTTCGAACGTCGGCGGGGTCTTCGGGCCGTCGGACAGCGCTGGTCCGCCCAGTGATGCCGTGCTGCGTCAGCGCGAGAACACTCCGCCCGAGATCTACCGCCGCGAGGCCGAGGAACAGGGCACGATCTGGGACCTGTTCGGCAACAACGACGATCCGAACGTCACCGTCGAGGTCAACAAGTACATCTGGAACGCCACGCTCGACGTGCTGTCGTTCCTGCCGATTCAGGCCGCTGATCCGTTTTCCGGTGTTATCGTAACAGGTTACGGTACACCGCCCGGCGGCGGCCGCGCCTACCGCGCCACCGTCTACATCCAGGACCCGGCGCTTGACGCCCGCTCGCTGACGGTTGCCCTGAACAGCCAGGCGGGCCCGGTCAGCCCGGCCACCGTGAGGGCGGTCGAGGACGCGATTCTCACCCGCGCGCGCCAGTACCGGGTACGCGACAGTCGGCTCTAGACCCCATCATCCGTTGAAAGTATCAACGCCGGGCCGTTTGCCCGGCGTTTTCATGTGATCACGACGACGAAAAAGAGCCCGCACCATGTCCCGCTACGACGCCAGCGACATCGAACCGAAATGGCAGGCAGCCTGGGAACAGGCCGGCAGCTTCCTCGCCCGGCGAGACGAGTCGAAGCCGAAATACTACGTGCTCGAGATGTTCCCGTATCCGTCGGGCCGGATCCACATGGGCCACGTCCGGAACTACACGATGGGCGACGTGATCGCGCGCTACAAGGCGTCCTGCGGGTTCTCGGTCCTGCACCCGATGGGCTGGGACGCGTTCGGCATGCCGGCGGAAAATGCCGCGATGGCCTCTGGCGGCCACCCGAAGGACTGGACCTACGACAACATCGCCACGATGAAGCAGCAGATGAAGCCGCTGGGCCTGTCCATCGACTGGAGCCGCGAATTCGCCACCTGCGATCCGGAATATTACGGCCAGCAGCAGTCCATGTTCCTGGATTTCATGGAAAAAGGGCTGGTCTACCGCAAGGCGGCTACGGTCAACTGGGACCCGGTCGACATGACCGTTCTGGCCAACGAGCAGGTGATTGACGGCAAGGGCTGGCGTTCCGGCGCACCGGTGGAACGGCGCGAACTGACCCAGTGGTTCTTCCACATCTCTGACTTCGCCGAAGAACTGCTGGAGGCCATCGACGGTCTCGACGACTGGCCCGAAAAGGTCAAGGTCATGCAGCGGAACTGGATCGGCAAGTCGCGCGGCCTGCAGTTCTCCTTCTCGATGGTGGACGGCCCCCACGGGCATGACCGAATCGAGGTCTACACCACCCGGCCCGACACGCTGATGGGGGCGAGCTTCGTTGGCATTTCGCCGGATCACCCGCTGGCGAAGATGCTGGAGCGCGAGCGCGACGATGTGGCCGCCTTCAACGCAAAGGCGCGCCAGATGGGGACGTCGGAGGAGGAATTGGAACGAGCCGAAAAGCTCGGTTTCGACACCGGCCTGACGGTCCGCCACCCGTTCGATACGTCGTGGGAACTGCCGGTCTACATCGCCAACTTCATCCTGATGGATTACGGAACCGGCGCGATCTTCGGCTGCCCGGCACATGACCAGCGCGACCTCGATTTCGCGCGGAAATACGAACTGCCGGTGATTTCGACCTACGCGCCCAGGGACGATGAGGGCCATGTGCTGCCCGAGTCGGGCGGCGACGCCTATGTCCCGCCGAAGTCGGAAAAGGTGCATTACGTCAAGGGATTCGCCGGCGACGCGATGCAGACCGGCGAAGAGGGAATCGATTCGGCCATCGCGTTCTGCGAGGCGAACGGTGTCGGCCAGGGCGTGACCAAGTTCCGCCTGCGCGACTGGGGCTTAAGCCGTCAGCGGTTCTGGGGCGCGCCGATTCCGGTGGTCCATTGCGACGATTGCGGCGTGGTGCCCGAGAAGAAGGAAAACCTGCCGGTCGAGCTGCCCTACGATGTCAGCTTCGACATCCCCGGCAACCCGCTGGACCGGCACCCGACATGGCGCGACGTGCCTTGCCCCGCCTGCGGCAAGCCGGCCAAGCGCGAGACCGACACGATGGACACCTTCGTCGATTCCTCGTGGTACTTCGCCCGGTTCACTGCGCCGAACGCGGCAACGCCGACCGATCCGGAGGAAGCCGCCTACTGGATGAATGTCGACCAGTATATCGGCGGCATCGAGCATGCGATTCTGCACCTGCTCTACTCGCGCTTCTACGCACGGGCGATGCATATCTGTGGCCATCTGCCGGCCTCGGCGATCGAGCCGTTCAACGCGCTGTTTACGCAGGGCATGGTCACGCACGAGATCTATGTCACGCGCGATGAAAAGGATCGGCCGGTCTATCACCTGCCCGAACACATCGAATGGACGGAATCGGGTGCGCGGCTGGGCGCGACCGGTGAGCCGGTCGAGGTTATCCCTTCGGCCAAGATGTCGAAGTCAAAGAAGAACGTCGTCGACCCCGAGACGATCATCCGCGACTACGGTGCGGACACGGCCCGCTGGTTTGTCCTGTCCGATTCTCCGCCTGAACGGGACGTGGAATGGACCGCGGCCGGCGCCGATGCGGCTTACAAGCATCTGGCCCGCGTCCACCGGATAATCGCCGAGATCGCGGAAAGCTCCGACGATGGCTCGAAAGAAGCCGACATAGAGCTGACCCGCGCCATGCACCGGGCGATCCAGGACGTGACGATGGGGATTGAATCCTTTGGCTTCAACGCCGCCATCGCCAAGCTCTACGCCTTCACCAACACGCTTCAGAAGTCGAAGGCCGGCACGGACGCAAAGCGCGAGGCTGCCCGGATCCTGGCGCAGCTGATGTCGCCGATGACCCCGCACCTGTCAGAGGAATGCTGGCGGTTGCTGGGCGGCGAAGGTCTGGTAACCGGCGCCCCCTGGCCGGTGGCGGACGAGTCGATGCTGGTCGAGGACACGGTGACCCTGCCGATCCAGATCAACGGCAAGCGAAAGTCAGAGCTGACCGTCGCCAAGGATCTCGCCAAGGAAGAGGTTGAAAAGCTGGTGCTGGCCGACAATGCTGTCGTGAAGGCGCTGGACGGCGGCGCGCCGAAAAAGCTGATCGTCGTGCCGGGCAGGATCGTCAACGTGGTTCTCTAGGTGACCAACGACACGCGCGACATCGCAGGACTTCGGGGCGCGTCGCGTCCCAGTCTTGCGCGCCGTGTCGGTCGGTGTTCTTCGCGGCCCCATGCCGGGGAAAGTGCCGAAAATCCCGTATCGCAGCCCGGCAATGGCCGCGGTCGGTTTCTTGCGCGGTTCCGGGCGCGGGCGGCGGGTCTCGGTGCCGTAGCCACGCCCGCGAAAACAGGTGCGTCCTCACCCGACGTTTGCGCTAACATGCCTGAAATCAATAACTTGACCCCCCGTCCCCATGGGGACGCCCCCCGAAACCGCCGGAATTTCCTCGCCCTCGGCACCGCCTCGCTGGCCCTCGCCGCCTGCGGCTTCACCCCGGTCTATGGCCCCTCCGGCCAGGCCCATGGCCTCCGCGGCCAGATCTTCGTCGCCGACCCCGCCGACCGGAACGGCTTTGTCTTCGTCGCCCATCTCGAGGACCGCCTCGGCCAGCCCCAGGCGGGCCCCTACCTCCTCGAATACCGCATCCAGACCTCCCGCACCGGCCTCGGCGTGACCACCACCGGCGCCACCACTCGATACAACGTCCTCGGCCGGGTCGACTACACCATCAAGGACCGCGCGACCGGCGCCATCATCCGGACCGGCAAGGTCGAGAACTTCACCGGCTACTCCGCCACCGGCTCGATCGTCGGCACCGTCTCGGCCACAGAGGACGCGTCCGAGCGGCTGATGGTCATCCTCGCCGACCAGCTGGTGACCGAGCTGATCGCCACCGCCCCGGACTGGCGCGGATGAAACTCAACGCCCGCGACGCCGCCGGCCATTTCGCCAAGCCCGACCCCTCCGCCTGCGCGACCCTGATCTACGGCCAGGACCCGATGCGCGTGTCGCTGAAGCGGCAGGAGCTGGCCGCCGCCATCGTCGGCCCGCAGGGCGAGGAGGAAATGCGCCTGACCCGCTTCGCCGCCGCCGACCTTCGGAAGGACGCGGCCCTGCTGATCGACTCGATCCGCGAGACCGGCTTCTTCCCCGGCCGCCGTGCTGTGGTCGTCGAGGATGCCGGCGACGGGCTGGCCAAGACCGTCGAGGCGGCGCTGGAGGACTGGCGCGAGGGCGATGCACACCTCGTCGTCACCGCCGGCTCGCTCGCCGCGCGGTCGGCGCTTCGGAAATACTTCGAGGGCCTGAGGAACGGCTTCGCCATCGCCATCTACAACGACCCGCCGACCCGCGAGGAGCTGGAGGCGGAGCTGGGGAAGGCGGGTCTGAAGAACATCGCGCCCGAGGCGATGGCGGATATCGTGGCGCTGGCGCGGGTGCTGGATCCGGGCGACCTGCGGCAGACCATCGAGAAGCTGGCGCTGTACAAGCTGGATGATCCCAAACCGGTGGGGCACGAGGATGTGGCCGCCTGCGCGCCGGCGACGACCGAGGCGGCGATGGACGACGTTCTGAATACCGTGGCCGAGGCGAATACGCGCGAGATCGGGCCGCTGATGCAGCGGCTGGAGGGGCAGGGGGTGCAGCCGGTGGGGCTGGCGATCGGGGCGACCCGGCATTTCAGGACCCTCTATGCCGCCGCCTCGGATCCGGGAGGACCGGGGGCGGGGATCGCCCGGGCGAGGCCGCCGGTTTTTGGCCCGAGACGGGACCGGATGCAGCGGCAGGCGCAGGCGTGGGGGGCGGCGAAGCTGGCGGAGGCGCTGCAGATGCTGACTGACCTCGACCTGCAGCTGAGGTCGGCCAATCAGAGGGCTCCGGCGATGGCTCTGGTGGAGCGAACTTTGATCCGGCTGTCGATGCTGGCGGGGGTGCGCAAGTAGGCGTCCCCATGGGGACGGGGGGTTAAGTCATTGATTTCAGGAATGTTAGCGCAAACGTCTGATTGGGGACACGGCAGATCCGGAGGGAGACCGCGATGTACGAGGTGATCGGAAACCGGAACAGCCGCACGACGCGCGTGCTCTGGATGCTGGAAGAGATCGGCGCGGAATACCGGCTGACCGAGGTGCCGCCACAGGCGCCGGAGGTCCGGTCGCTGAACCCTTCGGGCAAGATCCCGGTGATGGTCGCGGACGGGACGGCACTGACCGATTCCACCGCGATCCTGCACTACCTGGCTGACTCAAACGAAGCCCTGACCTTTCCCGCCGGAACAGTGGACCGGGCCCGGCAGGATGCAGCCACGTTCTTCCTGCTCGACGAGTTCGACGCGCTGCTGTGGTTCTCTGCCCGGCACAGCTTTGCCCTGCCGGAAGTGCGGCGGGTTCCGGCGGTGAAAGACAGCCTGCGTTGGGAATACGGGCGCAGCCTTGAGCGGCTGGCGGGGCGGCTGGGCGACGGGCCGTACCTGATGGGCGACACGATGACCGTTGCCGACATCATCGCCGGGCATTGCCTGAGCTGGGCGGTGGTGGCGAGGTTCCCGCGTGGTGAGGGCGCCGTGGCGGACTATCTGGAGCGGCTGCGGGCGCGTCCGGCCTTCCGGCGGGCGATGGCCCAGTAGGGGGCAGGCGCATGGGCGTGATGATCGACGGCAGGTACCGGGCGGAGGACCCCGGTGTCGGGACCAACGAACGGGGCGAGTTCGAGCGGGAGGCGTCGACAATCCGGGACTGGATCACCACGGACGGTCCGTTCCGGCCGGAACCCGGGCGCTATCACCTTTACGTCGCGTGGAACTGCCCTTGGGCCCACCGGTCGCTGCTGACGCGGGCGATCCTTGGGCTGGAGGACGCGATCACAGTCTCGTATGCGCGGCCGCGCCGGACAGCGGATGGCTGGGTCTACGATGCGGAAGGTCCGTTCGCGGATCCCTGCCTCGGGGTGTCCGCCCTGCACGAGGTCTATGCGCGGCAGAAGCCGGGCTATACCGGCCGGCTGACGGTGCCAGTGCTGTGGGACCGGGAAACGGAACAGATCGTCAGCAACGAATCTGCCGATATCGTGCGGATGCTTTCGGCGTTCGGGCGCGGGCCGGACCTTTATCCGGAGGACCTGAGAGACGAGATCGACCGGTGGAACGGGCTGATCTATCCGGGGCTGAACAACGGCGTGTACCGCGCCGGTTTCGCCGAAACGCAGGAGGCCTATGACAAGGCGGTGCGCGAGGTCTTCGACACGCTGGACCTGATCGAGGCGCAGCTTGGCTCGACGGATTTCCTGACCGGGGAGCGGTTCACCGAGGCCGATCTGCGGCTGTTCCCGACGCTGGCGCGGTTCGACGTCGCCTATCACTATGCCTTCAAGTGCAACATCCGGCGGATCTTGGATTACCCCCGTCTGTGGCTGTACGCGCGGCGGGTCTACCGGATGCCTGGGGTAATGCGGACGGTGGATTTCGAGATCTACAAGCGAGGATATTTTTCGCCGTCCGAGAAACGGAACCCGCTGGGGATCGTGCCCGCGGGGCCGCTGATCGACTGGTCGCACTGAACCGGGATGTGCTCAGCCCGTTTCGCCGGAGCGTACCCGGCCTGCGGCGGCGCGGCCGGCCCAGCGGCCGGTGGCGAGGCATGCGGTAAGAAGGTAGCCGCCGGTCGGCGCCTCCCAGTCCAGCATCTCGCCGCAGGCAAAGGTGCCGGGGCGGGCGATCAGCATCAAGTTTTCGTCGAGCGAGGCGCGGGGCAGGCCGCCTGCGGTGGATATCGCCTCTGCCATCGGGCGGAGGCCGGCGTGGCGGATTGGCAGGGCTTTGACGAGGCGGGCGAGACTGGCGGGATCGCCGGGGAGAGGCTGGCCGAATTCGTTCAGGAGCGCGCGTTTCGCCGGGTCGAGTTTCAGCGCCTTGCGGAGATGGTTCGACAGGCTGTCCTTGCCGCGCGGCCGGGCGAGGCGGGATTCGATTTCGGATTCGGTGAGGTCGGGGGTGAGGTCGATGGAGAGCGATGCGCCATCGCGCAGGGCGCGGGTCAGCATGTAGATGGCGCCGCCTTCAATGCCGCGTTCGGAGATCACGAATTCACCGCGTGTTTCCGTCTCGCCCGCAGTGAGCCGGGTACCCTTTACCGGTGTGCCGAACCGGCGGGTCATGTGGCCGGACCAGTCGATTTTCAGACCGGCATTGGCGGGCTGGAAAGGGGCGAGCGGGATGCCCTGTTCCGCGAGCATCGGCGCCCATGCGCCGTCGGAGCCGAGGCGCGGCCAGCTTGCGCCGCCGGTGGCGAGGATGGTGACCTTGGGAGTGACCGCCCGCGCACCGTCCGGTGTGTCGAAGGTGACGGTATCGCCGTTCCAGCCGGTCCAGCGCCAGCGGGTCCGCAGGGTCGCGCCCTGCTGGTTGAGGCGTGCGAGCCATGCGCGCAGCAGCGGAGACGCCTTCATCGTGGTGGGGAAGACGCGGCCCGTGCTGCCGGTGAAGAGATCCTGCCCCAGCGATTGCGCCCAGGCCTTTATGTCCCCGGGGCCGAATCCTTCGAGCATGGGGCGCAGCCAGGGAGCTGCTTCGGCATAGGCGGCTAGGAAGGTTTCGGGTGCCTCGTCCTTCGTCAGGTTCAGGCCGGATTTGCCGGCCATCAGGAACTTGCGGGCGGGGGACGGTTTCGCCTCGGCGATCAGGGTGGAGAGGCCCGCGGCCGAAAGCTCCCCGGCGGCCATGAGGCCGGCGGGGCCGGCGCCTATGACGAGGGCGTCTGGATCTGGCATGGGCGGCTTGCCTCTGGCGTGTCGGGTGGCAGGATGTGACATTCCGGGGCGCGGGAGGCAAGATGAGCGATCCGATCTGTCCTTTGTGCGGGCGGCCGATCCCGCCGGGGGTGCGGCAGAGCCAGCATCACCTTGTACCGAAACTGAAGGGCGGCAAGGGCGGCGAGACGGTGCTGTTGCACGCGATCTGCCATGCCGAGATCCATGCGACCCTGACCGAGGCGGAGCTGGCGCGGGAATTCGCGACGGTCGAGGCGCTGCGGGCGCATCCGCGGCTGGCGAAGTTCATCGCATGGGTGGGGAAACGGCCACCGGGGTTTCATTCGAAGGTTCCGGGAAAGCGGCGGAAGCGGTAAGGCTTGTCGCGCGGCAGGATGGAGGTTCGGATGGCGCATCGGACGATGGACGAGTTGAAGGCGGCACTGCCGGAGATCGAGGCAGCACCGAAGGAAGGGGTGATCCGGGCGATCGTGGTGCGGCCCTCGAGCGGGATGCGCGAGATGCCGGAGAGCGCCGAGATGAGCCTGGCGCGTGGCATGCATGGCGATCACTGGGAAAAGGGTTGCTGGCTGTCGACCGAGGACGGGCAGCCGCATCCGGATGTGCAGATCTGCATGATGCCGGCGCGGATGATCGCGGCGATCGCGGGTGAGGACACGGCGGCCTGGGGGCCGGCGGGGGACAACCTGTTCATCGACATGGACCTGAGCCCGGCGAACTGTCCGCCGGGGACGCGGCTGTCGATGGGGTCGGTGGAGCTGGAGATCACCGGCGTTCCGCATAACGGCTGCGAGAGCTTTATCGAGCGGTACGGGCGGGATGCCTGCGTGTTCGTGAATACCGGTACGGGCAAGGCGATGCGGCTGCGGGGGATCTACGGGCGCGTGGTGAAGGACGGGGCCGTGGCGGTCGGCGATGCGGTGCGGAAGATCGGGTAGTCAGATCATCCGCTTGATCGCCGCGACGTGGGAGGCGTCGGCGGCGCTTGCGTCCTCGCAGAGGGCGCGGGCGCGGGGGAGGAGGCCTGCCGGGTCGGTGATCTCGTCGATGAGGCCGTAGGTGAGGGCTTGTTGGGCGGTGAGTTTCACGCCGGACATGAGGATCAGTTTGGCGCGGGCGGGGCCGATGAGCGCAGTGAGGCGCGTGGGATCGGAGGGCTGGGGCAGGAAGCCGAGCTTCATGACGGGGTAGAAGAATTTCGCGTCGGGGACGGCGAGGCGGATGTCGCAGGCCAGCGCCATGCCGAAGGCGCCACCGGCGAGGGTGCCGTTGAGCGCGGCGATGGTGAGGCAGGGGAGGCGGGCGAGCGTGCCGGAGAGCAGCTCCCAGACCGGATCGGTGGCGAGGCCGGCGCGGGCTTCGTCGAGGTCGGCGCCGGCGGAGAAGACGCGGCCCTCGCCGGTGAGGATGAGGGCCTTTGCGGCGCCGCCTGCCTGTTCGGCGATTGCTACGAGGTCGGCGAGCATGGCGCGGGTGAGGGAGTTCGCCTTGGCAGGGCGGTCGAGGCGGACGGTCCAGAGCGGACCGTCCTTTTCCAGCGCGATCATGCGGTGAGGCCGAGGCGGGCCCGCAGTGTTTCGTCGCGCAGCTTCAGCTCCTCTCCGAGATATTCGTCGGCCTCGGCGGTGGACATCCAGAGCAGCGCCTTGGCGGGCCAGTCGGGGGGGATATGGTCGGTCCATTCGAGCTGGCTGACCGGGTTGATGCCGGATGTCTTGATCTCGCGCTGCATCTGGGTGGCGACGGTGCCGGGCGAGAGGCCCATCGCGCGGATACCCTGGCCACGGTATTCCAGGTCGACGCTGCGGGTCAGCATCGCGGCACCGGCCTTGGAGGCGCAATAGTGCGACCACGCCTCGATCGGGTTGTGTGCGGCGCCGGAGGAAACGGTCAGGATCGTCCCGCCGCCCGCGGCCAGCATTGCCGGAAGGGCGGCGCGCATGCCGTTGTAGACGCCCTTGAGGTTGATATCGACGGCGTGGGACCAACCCTCGGGGTCGGAGACCGCCACATGCGCAATGGGTTCGATCACGCCGGCATTGTTGATCAGGATGTCCAGGCTGCCGAAGGCTTCCTGCGTTGCCTTCACGGCTGTCTCGACCTCCCAGTAGCGGCTGACGTCGCAGGGGATCGCCAGCGCCGAAGACCCCAGCTCTCCGGCCAGAGCGGTGATCGCGGGACGGCTGCGTGCGGCCAATGCAACCTTTGCCCCCGCCTGAATAAATTCGCGTGCCGCCGCTTCGCCGATGCCGCGGCTGGCGCCGGTGATCAGTACGTTCTTGCCTGTCATGTCCATGAAAAGCCCCCGGTTTAAAACCCCTTCAGGGTTTGGAATTGCGTCCCGTTAACAAAGACGTAGCTTGACCCGATCCGCAACCCGAACGAAGCTGCGAAGCACTCTTATTTGTCCCGGAAGGAAAATTGACGTGAAACACTGGAAGCCCCTTAGCGGAGCAGCAGCGATGATATTCGCAGCAGGCACCGCGGCCCAGGCCGACGTGACCAGCACCGAAGTTTGGGAAGCCTGGCAGTCCGCGGCAGAGGCCATGGGCCAGACTTTGACGCCGGGTTCGGTTGACGAGGACGGCGGAACGCTGACCCTGACCGACCTGCAGGTTTCGATGGAGACCACCGATGTATCGGTGAGCGGCACCATCCCCGAAGTCGTCTTCACCGAGCAAGGTGACGGAACCGTTTCGATCGGCTTTTCGCCGTCCTACGACATGCAGATCGACGTCGAGCCGGAATCCGGCGAGCAAGCCGAGATCACCATGAACTTCGCGTTCGACGGGCTGGACATGGTCGCTTCGGGCACCCCCGATGCGGTGACCTACGAATACGACATCGCCGAGATGGACATGACGGTGGCCCAGCTTGTCGTTGACGGCGAAGAGGTCACCCTGGACGCGCTGATCAAGGTGTCCGGCCTGTCCGGCACCTACGTGACCTCGGGCGACGACTCGGCGACGATGACGTCGACTTTCGCGGCGGAGGCGATGGACATCACCTTCCACATGGACGAGCCCGACGGTGGTGACGGCGTGATCGACGGTTCGATCAACCTCACCGCGCTGTCGGCGGAATCCGAAGGCTCGATGTCTCTCTTCGGCGGAGGGTTCAAAGAGCTGCCGGAGATGCTGAACGCCGGGATGGCGAGCGCGACGTCTTTCACCCACGGTCCGTCGAACTATACGTTCGATTTCAAGGACGACGAGGAAAGCATGTCGGTAACCGGTAGCGCCGAGGGCGGTCAGATCGAGATCGGGCTGAGCGCGGATGAGTTGCTTTACAACGTCTCGAACACCGGGGTGGACATGACGATGTCCGGGTCCGAAATTCCGCTGCCGGAAGTCGCGTTCTCTGCCGGAGAATTCGGTTTCAATATGCAGATGCCGGTATCCAAAAGCGAAGAACCCAAGGACGTGGCTTTTGGCATAACGATGGCCGATCTTTCGGTCAGCGAAATGATCTGGGGTATCATCGATCCGAGCGGTCAGCTGCCGCATGATCCGGCGACCCTGATCATCGACATCTCCGGCAAGGCGAGCCCGCTGTTCGACATGTTCGATCCGGAAGCGGCGATGGAGATGGAGGACGAGGAGATGCCCGTCTCGCTGGAGTCGATGGACCTCAACAAGCTGCAGCTGACGCTGGCCGGCGCCGAGCTGACCGGCGAGGGCGGGTTTACCTTCGACATGGACAACCTCGAGACCTTCGACGGGATGCCGGCCCCGACCGGGAAGATCAGCCTGCAGCTGGTGGGCGCGAACGCGCTGCTGGACAAGCTGGTGTCGATGGGTCTGGTTCCGGAAGATCAGGCCATGGGCGCCCGGATGATGATGGGCCTGTTCGCCCGTCCCGGTGACGGCGACGATACGCTGGTGTCCGAGATCGAGGTGGACGGAGCGACCGGCGCGGTTTCTGCCAACGGCCAGCGCCTGCAGTAAAGCGTTCGTCACTAAACTTGCGTGCCGCCGCGATATCGTGGCGGCACATTTGCTTTGAAGGAGACTCATAGATGCGTGCCCCCCTGATTTCTGTTTCTACCTTTGCGCTTCTGGCGCCCTTGCCTGCCCTTGCAGATGTCACGCCGGAGGACGTCTGGAGCAACCTTCAGGCTGCCGCAGCCGCACTGGGTGGCGAGATGAGCGCCGACGTGGCCCGCGACGGCGACGTCCTTTCAGTGTCTGACATGCGGATCGTTTTCCAGCTGCCGCTTGGCTCCGGCAGCGCGGAAATTGCGGCCGGGGACATGACGCTGACCGACAATGGCGACGGGACAGTGAGCATGGGCGGACCGGCGGAGCAGGAAATCGCCATGTCGGCCGATATCACCGGGGAAGGCAGCGGCACGCTGCGCATGTCCTACGTGATGGACGGCTACAGCAACACCGCCTCGGGCGAGCCCGGGAACGTGTCCTACGACTACGAAATCGGCGGGATTGTCATCAGCTACGATGGTATCGAGCTGGATGAAGCGCTGAGCGAGGAGGCCGGGACGTTCGACATGTCCGGGACCTTCGAGATTGCCGATATGGTGGGCACCTATCGCTATATCGAGGGAGACATGTTCCGGCTGGAGACGAACGGATCGTTCGGCGAAGGCGCCATGGACGTGTCCTACAGCATTTCCGGGCCGGACGACGAAAGCGTGACGACCGACATGACTGCGACCTATGGCGAGATGACCGCCGAGGGTGAGATCGAGCTGCCGTCAGACGGGGTGTCGCTGCTGGCGCTGGGCGATGCGCTGCGGGCCGGGATGCTGGTGAATTTCAAGGCAGAAGGCGCGGGTCAAAGCTCTGACCAGACGACACGGGTCGGGGACGAGGTGTTCATGCGGCAGGTCTTCGAGATCGGGCCGCTTGTGCAGGATCTGACGCTGGATGCCGCCGGGCTGCGCGCCAGCGGCACCGTCGACAGCTATGCGATTTCGGTCGAGCAGCCGATGATGATGCCGTTTCCGATCGCGTTCGGGATGGAGCATGTAGAGGCCGAGTTCGCGATGCCGCTGCTGGCGGAGGATGCGGTTCAGGACGGCGTGCTGAAGATGATGGTCGACGGGCTGGAGGTCGACCCGGGATTGTGGGCGATGCTGGATCCGCAGGAGCAGCTTCCGCGTGATCCGGCGGCGCTGGAGATCGATGTGTCTGCCGGGGTGAAGATGCTGGTCGACCTTGTGGACTTCGCCGCGCTGGAAGCGATGGGTCCGAACGAGATGCCGCTGGAACTGCATACGGCGGACCTGCGCCAGGTCTTCCTCAAGGCGCTGGGCGCCGAGGTGTCGGCGCAGGGGTCGTTCACCTTCGACAATGACGATCTTGAGACCTTCGACGGCATGCCGGCGCCGGATGGCAGCGTCGAGGTGGCTTTGACGGGCGTGATGGCGCTGGTCGACAAGCTGGTCGAGATGGGGCTGTTGCCGGAGGATCAGGCGATGGGGTTCCGGATGATGCTGGGCGGTTTCGCGCGGTCCGTGGGCGAGGACGAGTTCCGCTCGGAGATCGTGGTGGATGGCGAGACCGGGCAGGTCACGGCGAACGGCCAGCGCTTGCGCTGAGTGCATTGCGGCCATGTGACCGACTTGTCACCGCCGTGTGCCGACAGCATCTAGGGAGAGGCGGGCAGTTTTGCCCGCCGCGGCTATTCACCCCGGTCTGGGGTTCACGAAGAGGGAGATGTCATGGCTTTGCGTATCAACGAGACTGTTCCGGACTTCACCGCCGAAACGAGCCAGGGAACCATCAAGTTTCACGACTGGATCGGCGACAGCTGGGCGATCCTGTTCTCGCACCCGAAGGATTACACGCCGGTCTGCACCACCGAGTTCGGTGCGGTGGCGCGGCTGGCCGATGAATGGGCCAAGCGTGGCACCAAGGTGATCGGCGTGTCGGTTGACGGCGTCGAGGATCACAAGGGCTGGATCAAGGATATCGAGACGGCCGGTGGCGCCGGTGTCGGGTTCCCGATCATCGCGGATACCGATCTGGCGGTGTCGAAGGCGTTCGACATGCTGCCAGCGGAGTATTACCTGCCCGACAATCCGACGCCGGCGGACAGCCAGACGGTGCGGTCGGTCTTCATCATCGGGCCGGACAAGAAGCTGAAGCTGTCGATGACCTATCCGATGACGGTGGGCCGGAACTTTGCCGAGGTGGTGCGGGCGCTGGATGCGTTGCAGACCACCGTGAAAGCCGGTGTGGCCACGCCCGCCGACTGGAACGTGGGGCAGGATGTGATCATCCCGACCGCCGTGTCGGACGAGGAAGCGAAGACCAAGTTCGGCGAGTTCGAGACGGTGCTGCCGTATCTGCGGAAGACCAAGCTGAAAGCCTGAGTTCCGCATTCGATCCCGATAACGCGCCGCATCCAGCGGCGCGTTTTTCTTTTGGACTGGATGATGGAGCGAACCGGCTGCGAACGCCTATTCGAACAAGAGCGGCAATTGCGGCGCGCGGTTCAGGGGGCGGTTGCCGATGGTCACCTCTCCCGCCTCGAATTTGAGCACCAGATCCCCGGTTGCCAGTGCAAGTTCGTTTGCCGTGGACGCAGGCAGCCAGCCGAAATCCGTTGCCAGTTGCAGCGCGGCTGTCATGTCCGGGGCCGTCAGGGTCAGTTCTCCGGTCAGTTCCCCCCGTTCGTTCAGCGCGACCTGGCCGGTGGCCCGGATCGTGACGTTGACGGGTGGCACCGTCCCATCCGTGCGGTGCAGGTTCGCCGCCTGGAGCCAGATCGTGTGACTGCCGTCGCCATTGCTTTCGCTGGCGAAATGCAAAAGCTCGCAGTTCGCCGTCCAGTTCGGCCCCATCAGGCCCACGCCCTGCAGCACGAAGGACGAGCGGTCCAGGCTGCCATCGCGTTTGAATACCGCGCTGGCGTCGGCGTCCGTCGTTTCGATGCCGATGGTCTGGCCGCCGAGCGTGAGCTTTTGCATGTCGGCGAATACGAGAATGTAGTGCCCGGGTTGGTAGGACATCCGCAGCAGGTCAAGGAACGGCGCCGACCAGGCAAACCCGCCATTCGGCCCGGTAATTTCCGGTTCGGTGATGTGGCTGTCGAAACGGTTCGGGAATCCGGCGATGCTGACCGCGCCATAGCGTGCGTAGTCGTGCCGGTCGAACCAGGCGCGAATGCCGTCTTCCTCCTTCCCCGAACCGAACCACCAGTACCCAGCCCACAGTGAGGAGGCGAGCAGAATCGCTGCGATCAGAAATCGCATGTCTTCCCCTTTGACCCTGTCCCCGCAGCGTGTTTAGAGGGTCCGGATGACAGACACCAGACACAACGCGCAGGAAATGCTTTGGGTTTTCGGCTATGGCTCGTTGATGTGGAATCCGGGCTTTGCCTATGAAGAACGGGTACTTGCCAGTCTGCCCGGCTATGCCCGTACCTTCTGCATGTGGTCGATTCATCATCGCGGCACCGAGGAAAATCCGGGTCTGGTGCTCGCCCTCGATCCCCATGAGGACGCACATTGCCGCGGCCTGGGATTCGCCGTGGCGCCGGAGCAGGAGGAGGCGACGCTCGCCTATCTGCGGGAGCGTGAACTGATCTCTTCCGCCTATCTGGAGACCTGGGTCACGCTGGAACTTGCGGACGGGCGCGACGTTCGGGCGGTGGCCTATGTCGTGGATACCGAACATGTCCAGTATTGCGGTGGGCTGCCGCTGGAGAAACAGGCGGATGTCATCGCCCATGCCGTGGGCGGGCGCGGGCCGAACACCGAATATCTGTACAACACGCAGAGCCATCTGGACGAGTTGGGGATTGAGGACGACGATCTGCGCTGGCTGGCAGAAAGGGTACGCCAGTTGACCGAATTGCGAGGGTAAAACGGCAGGTGTTGGCACTTGCAGCATTCCCCCATATTCTCGGCGCAAATTTGCTTATTCCAGGATAGCCGCTGATGGCCCAATCGGATCGCGAGGCCGAGCCGTATTTCTCGCAGCCAATCCGCCAGATCGTATTGATGCTGGTTGTTCTGGGCCTCGTCGCTGCTGGCGCATATGTTGCGTTTCCCAGTGTCAAACCGGTGTTTCTTGCGAACCCGTGGTTGAACGGCTTCATCTTTGCAGTCTTCGTCTTCGGTATCCTTGCCTGTTTCTGGCAGCTTATTCAGCTTGTCTTCTCGGTGCGCTGGATCGTCGGGTTCGCCGGCGGAGACCCCGAGGTGCGCGCCGGCGATGCGCCGCGGCTGCTGGCGCCTCTCGCCGCTCTGCTGAGATCGCGCGCCTCGCAGATGCAGATCAGCGCGGCGTCGTCCCGGTCGATCCTCGACTCTGTCGCAACGCGTATCGATGAAGTCCGGGATATTACGCGGTATGTCGTCAACCTTCTGATCTTCCTGGGCCTTCTCGGTACTTTCTACGGTCTGGCGACGACGGTTCCTGCGGTCGTGGAAACCATCCGGTCGCTGGCGCCGCAGGGCGGCGAGACCGGGATCGAGGTTTTCGAGCGTCTGATGTCCGGGCTCGAGGCGCAGCTTGGCGGCATGGGCGTGGCGTTTTCCTCGTCTCTGCTGGGGCTTGCCGGGTCGCTGGTCGTCGGGCTGCTGGAGCTGTTCGCCGGGCACGGGCAGAACCGGTTCTACCGCGAACTGGAGGAATGGCTGTCGACGATCACCCGGCTGGGCTTTTCGTCGGGCGACGGCGAGGGTTCCACCGATCAGGACGCGGTCATCGCGGTGCTGGAGCACATGGACCGGCAGATGGAGGGCATGCGCGAGATGTTCGTGCAGTCCGATGTCAGCCGCTCGATGGTGGACGAGCGGCTTGGCTACCTGTCCGACAGCATCGAGCGCATGGTGCAGCGGATGGACCGCGAGGATTCCAACACGCAGGTGCTGGCCCAGATCGCGGATGCGCAGGAGCGCCTGATCGAAGTTCTGGAGGGGCAGGCAACGCAGGCCGGCGGTGGCAATGTCGACGCGGAAAGCCGGATGCGGTTGCGGTCGATCGACGTGCAGCTTCTGCGTATACTGGAGGAGATGTCGGCAGGCCGGCAGGAAACCACCAGCAACCTGCGGACGGATCTTGCGGCGCTGACCAAGGCGGTGCGGGACCTGACCCGAGAAGCAGAGGCAGCGAGGCGCTGATAGATGGCCCTTAGCCGGAGATCGGTAAACCGCATGTCGGGCAATATCTGGCCCGGCTTCGTGGACGCCATGACGGGCCTGTTGCTGGTGCTGATGTTCGTGCTGACGATCTTCATGGTCGTGCAGTTCGTGCTGCAGGAGACGATCACCGGACAGGAAGACGAGCTGCACGAACTGACCGACGAGCTGAATGCCCTGTCGCGGGCGCTTGGGCTGGAGCAGCAGAAGAATTTCGAACTCGAGGAAGAGGTTACCGGGCTTGGATCCGAGCTGGACGAGGCGCGGGAACTGGGGCGGCAGCAGGCTTCGCTGATCGCCGCGCTGCAGTCGGAGACGGCGCAGCAGGCCGACGAGTTGGAGGCGCGTGCCGCGCGGATCGCATCCTTCGAGGAGCAGGTGGCGTCGCTGATCGCCGAGCGGGATCAGGCGCGGGCCGAGGGTGTGGCGCTGACCGCGGATCTGGAGGCCGTTCGGGGCGAGAATGCCGAACTGATCTCGGAGCAGGAGGCGCTGCAGCTGGCGCTGGCGCAGGCGCGGGACGAGATCGACGAGCAGGCGGAGGCGGCGCGGCTGGCGGCGGCGCGGCGGGAGGCTTTGGAGGCCCTGATTTCCGACCTGCGCGGGCGGGTCGAGGAGCGGGATGCCTCGCTGGCCGAGATGCTGGCGAAACTGGAAGGCGCGCAGGACGAGAACGCGAACCTCAACGACCGTCTGGCGGCGCTGCAGGCGGCGCTGGACGAGGGCGAGGCAACGCTGGAGGCGGCGGAGGACGAGGCGGCGACGCTGCGCGACCGGATCCTGGCGCTGAGCGCGAGCCTGAGCGACGCGGAGCAGGAAAAGACCGACACGATGTCGCTGCTGGCGGAGCTGCGGGACCGGCTGGCCGAGGAGGAAGAGGCGCGGACGACGGCGGTGGCGGAGAACGAGACGCTGGCGGAACGGCTGGTGCGGCTAGAGGCGCAGCTGGCGGATCTGCAGGGGGTCGAGACCGAGAATGCGGATATGTCGGACCGGCTGACGGCCTTGCTTGCGCAGCTGTCCGAGGTGACCGAGGCGCGGGATACGGCGGCGGACGAGGCCGCGGGGCTGCAGGCGCAGGTCGCGGAGCTGCAGGCGGAGCTGACGACCGAGGAACAGGCGAAGCTTGCGGAATCGGCGACGGTGGCGGTGCTGCAGGCGCGGCTGGATCAGGTGCAGACCGAACTGTCCAAAGAAGAAACCGCGAAGCTGGCGGAACAGGCGGCGGCGGAGGCGTTGCGGGCGCGTCTAGAACAGCTGGAAACCTCGCTGTCGACTACGGAGGCGGAGCGGCTGGCGCAGGATGCGGCGGCGGAGGAATTGCGGCGGTCGCTGGACAGCATGATCAACCAGATGAGCGAGGCGGATGCGGCGCGGCTGGCGGAGCAGGCGGCGCTGGAGGACATGCGGCGGCGGATGGAGGAAGCCGAGGCGTCGCTGTCCAACGAAGAGGCCGCACGGCTGGCGGCGGAGGCCGCCGCGCTGGAATTGCAGGAACGGCTGGACGGCGCGGAAGCGGAACTGAGCGAGGAAGAGCAGGCGCGGCTGGCCGAGGCGGCGGCGGCGGCGAAGCTGCGTGAGGATCTGGCCGGGATGGAAGCCTCGCTGGACGAGGAGGAGCAGGCGCGGCTGGCGGAGGCGGCAGCGGCCGAGGCACTGCGCGAGAGGCTGAAGGATTCGGATGCGGAGCTGTCGGCGATGGCGCTGACGCTGGAGGAGAAGCGCAAGGAAGCCGAGGAGACGCTGACGCTGCTGGCTGCGGCGCGGGATGCCGAGGCGGATCTGACCGAGCGGCTGATGGCGGCGCTGGCGGCGAAGCAGGAATCGGACGAGGCGCTGGAAGAGGCGCAGACCGAGCTGGAATCGCTGCGTGGGTCGAGCGGCACCGACGAAGATGAGCTGCGGTCCCAGCTTGCGGCGGCGCTTGCGGCGCAGGCGCGGGCGGAACGGGCCACGGAGACGGCGCTGACTGAGGCGGAGCAGCGGGCGGCATTACTGGCGACGGCGAATGCGGAGCTGGAGGATGCCGAGGCGCTGGCTGCAGACGGACGGCGCGAGGTCGAGGCGCTGCGCCAGCAGGTCGAGGAACTGCGGCGTCAGCTGGGAACGCTGCAGGCGCTTCTCGATGCCGCAGCGGAGGCCGACGAAGCCTCGGACGTGCGGATCGAGTCTCTGGGCAGCCAGCTGAACGCGGCCCTGGCGCGGGCGGCGCAGGAGGAAAAGCGGCGCGCGGATGCCGAAGAGGCCCTGCGCAAGGAGCTGGAGAAGCAGAAGGAAGAGCTGGAGCTGTATCGGTCCGAGTTCTTCGGTCAGCTCGTGGCGCTGTTGCAGGGGCGTGAGGGCGTCCGGATCGAGGGCGACCGGTTCGTGTTCTCGTCCGAGGTGCTGTTCGAGGTCGGGCAGGCGGAACTGTCGGAAGGCGGCGAGGAACAGATCGCTCGGGTCGTGGAGATCCTGCGCGAGGTTGCGGACGAGATCCCGGATACCATCGACTGGGTGTTGCGGGTCGACGGGCATACAGACAACGCGCCGATCCGGGGCGGCGGACGGTTTGCGGATAACTGGGAGCTGAGCCAGGCACGGGCGCTGTCGGTTGTGCGGTTCATGATCGACGAGCTGGATTTCCCGCCCGACCGGCTGGCGGCCACCGGGTTCGGAGAGTGGCAGCCGATTGCAGAGGGCGACTCTCCCGAGGCTCGGGCCGCGAACCGGCGCATCGAGCTGAAGCTGACTGAGAAGTAAAGCGATACCAAAGGTGGGCCGCCCGAGCTTTCTGGCGACTCCACGGAGAGGATGGGCATCTAACGCATTGGCGGAATATCGAGAAGGTTGACGTTTCCGCGTCTGCATCCTGTATGGGCCACAGACGTCAAGACGGTGACTTTGTCGACGTACAATCCGAAGCCGGCCGCCTCAAACCGAAGCACGCTACCTGCAGTCGTCCACGCCCTTGTACCCGAAATCGCCGTTATTCTTTATGAAAACAGCGACGCCGTTATTCTCGCCAGGGTCATAAGCGTCATGGATCCGATGGTAGTCCCCACTCGTCTTCCATCTCACTTCCACCTGCAGCCTGCAGGTGTCATTCCACCTGAGTTTGATCCTTGCCGCATTTGAATAACTTATGTTGTGCGATAGAACTTCCCGAACAATGAATGACTCTCCCGAGTTATTTTCACAGAACTGGAGAATCTGTACGTCTTTGATCGATTTTCCACCAAAAGCGACATAGTTGTCGTTAAGAACCCAAAAACTAGGAGAGCTTGTGTGGCTCGCGTCAATCTGATCAAACTGGGTCTGCAGGTTGTCGTCCGTATATTCTGTATTTCCATTATAGTTTAAGCCGGTACAAGAATAGGCCAGGGCAGAAGATGCAGGTGCGATTGCCAGCGACGCTGCGATGACGTGCGCCAAAAGACTTCTCACTTCTAGTTCTCCTTAGATTTTTGTTGTCGCTCATGACGGTCATCTCTACATGGACAAAGCTTGGGGCTATCAAGCTTAAAGGTCTTTATCCGGTAGGGTTGGTGGCTGAGTTCGTCCCGACCCGGGCCGGACATATCGACCACCAACACCATTGATCATGCCCGTAGACCTGTCCGCGATGCTTGGAGACTGAATGGAGAAATCGGGGAGATGACATGTTGACGCTTGGTGCGCCGGCCGAAAATGCGCTTTTCTATGCTGTCCGCGCCGCCTGGCGTCGTCCTTGCCGATCCGGCGCACGTTCCCAAAGCCGTCTCCTTGTGTAGTGTATAGGTGATTGGCCCGGGCTGATCGCGGGCAGCCGATTGCGGAGGGCAATTCGCCAGAGGCACGGGCGGCGAACCGGCGCATCGAGCTGAAGCTGACAGAGAAATAGGCTGTATCAGCGCGGATGGAAACTCGGGCGAGGGGTAAGTCCACGCCCGAGCCCCGCTAATGGCAATTGTAGAGCGGCCTAGCAACCAAACCCCAGCTATTGCGCGTGACAATTGTAGAGCGGCCTAGCACCCAAACCCCAGCTATTGCGTGAGAGTATCAGGCCATTAACGGTTCCATTGCTTTCGACGGGATACACGAATGGTAGATAACCGTAGTCGTGAGACTCACTGCGCCGCTTGTAATGCACATCCTGTCTCCACTTGGCCTCAACCCACAGTTCATAGCCGTCTTCCCAGGTTATGTTAAATTGGGCGGCAATATCGGCGTTCGTGGTTTCAATCAAACCGGAGCCACCGGCAGCGGCGACTATATCCTTTGTAGAGCTGATATCAGGTTGTCCAATGGTGCGGCTTACAAGATTTCCGTCTTTGTCCCATAGTAATAGCTGTATCTCGTTAATGTCCCGATTGTCGTCGCCGTTTACAAGGTACAAGGTTTTTGCGGTGGCATTTTCCACTTTAAGGGATTTGTCGCTGTATTTTACCTGGGCCGAAAAAGTTGTCCCATCCTCCTTTTCACAGGTGAAGGTGGCATTTGCGAATGCTGCGCCTGTCAGCGCAATTGAAAGTGGTGGGATTATCACTGCGGCCGCGAGAAGTTTCTTACGCAAGGTCATGAGTCGTTTCCTATTATAGTATGGGGCCGACTGGGTTTGATTCATCCCGGACAGCCGATCCGGTCCTGGCAGACTAGCTTTCCCGCCGGTATTATTCTGGCTGTTCCGCGATGTGAGCTACCAGCAGTAGACCTCTTTTGTTCCCAGAGTTTTGCTGCGGGTCACGACCAGTCCATTGCTGTTTGAGCCGAATTCGTACATATCATTCTTATCCATGCTTTTGTAATGGTCGTCTTTCCTCCACCGTACCTGAACGTAGAGTTGATAGGTGCTCACCCAAGGAATAGTAAACTTAGCGCCTGTATTTACGTCATTGTATTCATTGTATGCTTCCATTGAAGTTTCAGTTTTCTGTGCGATCAGTTTGTTGTCTTTGTCGTATAACTTAAGCCGTACATTGCCGACTTCCTTGTTTTGGTGGTTAACGATGAAGAACGTCTTTTTTGAAGTTGAAGCGCTGCCTCCGCGGTCGACATAGTCATCGAAAAGGCCCGTGCTTTGATATTTGATCGTTCCATTCGCTTGTCCGTTTCCGACTTTGTACAGACAGGAATAATTCGTGTACGCGCTCGAAGCGGTGGACGTGAGGCTCAGCACCATTCCCGCAAGGGCGGCTGATTTGACTAACAGGTTCATGAGACTGCTCCGGATTGGATTTGGTGAACGGTTACTCTGGGCTTCACCTGCCTGGCGTAAGCAGCGGCATTGCGCGGGTAGTGTGCCATAAGGGTGCGGTTGCAGCTTGCAGATTGCCTGCCGAAATACGGGAGATTATGTGTATTTCCCCGGCGCGACCGCCGATCATCTGGATGGGTCGGGGATGCGCAGCCAGCGGGGCTCGAAGGACGCGCTGGAGCTGTATCGGTCCGGGTTCTACGGTCCGCTCGCAGCCTGGATGCCGGTTCGTGTTCGCGGAGGTGCTGCGCGTGGGTGGGCATAGCGGCAACGCGCGGATCCGGGGCGGCGGGGGGGTGCCGACGACCGGGAGCCGAGCCAGGCGGGGGCGTGAACGGGCGCATCGAGCGGAAGTCGAGCGAGAAACAGGCCGGGTTAAACCGGTTCGGGCAGCGCCTCGGTCAACCCGCGGCGGGCGAGTGCGACCATCGTCGGGTTGGTATTCAGATAATAAGGCAGGGCGATAATGCTTTGCGACACGACGAGCCCGCGGGCGCGGATCCAGGTGGCGTCATCGGTTTCGGTGATGGCACGGAAACGCCGGCGCGCAGCGGCATCCAGCACGAACCATGCAGGGATCAGGTCGTAGGCGGGATCGCCGACCCCCATCGCGCCGAAATCGAGCAGGCCGGCGATACGGCCGTCGCGGACCAGCAGGTTCGCGGGGATCAGGTCTCCATGTATCCAGACCGGCGCGCCCTGCCATGCCGGCACGGCGCGCGCGGCCTGCCAGTGGGCGGCGGCGCGTTCGGTGTCCGTGAGGCCGGTGCTTTGCGTGAGGGCGGCGGCGAAGGGTTCGTCGCGGGTAACAAGCGGGCCGCCGCGGCCGCCGCTGGGGGCGGGAACAGGGACCGGGATGGCATGCAGGGCGCGGATGAGACCGGCGAGCGTGTCCGCGGCGGCAGTCAGGTCATCGGGCGGTGTGGTGGCCGCGTCGTCGCCCGGTAGCCAGTGCTGGACGATCCACGGATATGGGTAGGCATCGGTCGCGGTTCCTGCGTGGACCAGCCCGGGCGAAGCGAGCGGCAGGTGGGGCACAAGATGCGGCAGCCAGCGGATCTCGCGCGCCATGGAGTCCGCGGCGCCGGGCCGGATCGGCAGGCGCACCGCGTGGCTTTCGCCAAGGCGGAACAGGGCGTTTTCGGTGCCGCCTGTGTTCAGGCGGCGCAGGGGGCGGTCCGCGAGAGCGGGTACCTGCTGCCGCAGCAGGGCGGAGACGAGCCCGTGGTCTATGTGGATCTGATCGCTGTGCACCTGGGGTGCGATAACGGATCGGGCGATCAATTCAAGCGGCTAGAGTTACCTTCGGGTGAACTCCCGGAGGCGACAGGGACGCCGGACGGCGCCCCTGTCGCCAAGGCAGGTGATCAGCAGGATATGGTGCTAACCAAGTTACTCGCAGTCATAGAGCGGATCGACACCTAGTCCCGAACCGTGCCGCGTAACGATCAGGCCGTTCACAGTTCCTGCCTCTTCGACTGGAAATGTGAATGGATTGTAGTCGCCATCAAGATCGTCGTTCAGGCCCTTAGAGTGAACGTCATAACGCCATTTGACCATGACATAAAGATGGTAATCATCATCCCAAGTCAGGCCGAAACGCGCGCCAATGTCAGTATTCTCGAATACATATGCCTCTCCATTGAAGACGGCATAAACGTCCTCATCGGAATCGATATCCGGTTCTCCAACGGTGCTGTCAACGACGCTTCCGTCTTCTTCGTGAATTACGAGTTTAACTTCATTTATGGCTATTTTTGCCTCGCCGTTTACAATGAAAAATTCCTTTGATGCTCCGGAGTCACGCAACAAGGAATTGTCTTCATATTTCTGCCCGAAGCTTAAAGCGTCACCATTCTCATTTTTACAGGTGAAGGCGGACGCGGAGCCTGTCAGCGCCACTGAGGTTATTGCAAGTATCGCGGCAATGCCGAGTGACTTCCTGTGAGAGATCATGTGTCTTTTCCTTTGTTCTGTATCAGGGATTGATCAGGGGTGCCCTGCGTCAGCCGATCTTTGGCGGCGTCTCTGAAGCGGACATCGTTGCGGTTAAGTGAGCCTTTGGAAGCGGAAGGGGCGCCGGATGACGCCCCGGCTATCCTTGCCAGGCGATCGGATGTGCCCAGGGCCAGCCTCGGGATCCCGTTGGCCAGCAGTTGAGGTCCTGGCTTTTCGGGTTTTCTACGATGGACCGCCCGTTTTCCTTAGCTTCATGTTGAGCTGGGGGATGAGTACGACCGGACCTTCGTTGTGGCGATGGAATGGTGGTTTGCCTGGGGGCGAGCAGAAGGATGTGGAGTCATCCTTGTCATCTACATTCATAGAGCGGTTCGACACCTAGTCCCGAACCGTGCCGCGTAACGATCAGGCCATTCACAGCCTTTCCATATTCAACAGGAAATGTGAATGGCGCGTAGCCGTTGTCCAAATCTTTATTAAACCGCTTGTAATGAACATCGCCTCTCCACTTTACTTCTACATAGAGAGAGTAGTCATCCTCCCAGCTCATGCTGAATCGCGCGCCAATATCGGAATTACCAACCACAATAATTGCAGTTCCCGGCATGACATATTGTGCTGTTTCAGTCGATTCTATATCCGGTTCTCCAACTGTCCGGTCAACAATATTTCCGTCTTTGTCATTTATCAGAAGCTGAATTTCGTTTATGTCTCTCTTAACATCACCATTAATAATGAAGATTTCCTTTGATGGCTTGGAGGCATGCCACATGGATACGTCTTCATATACCGGATCGACGGTGATAGAGTTTCCAACCTCATCTTTACATGTAAACGCAAATGCGGAGGTAGTAAGCGCCACCGAGGTCAGTGCATTTAGGGCAGCAATGTTGAGAGATTTTTTCAGGCAGTTCATTTGTTGTTTCCTGTTGCTATTTACCAGGGATTGATCAGGGGGGCCTGGAGTACGCCGATAAGCTCGTGCTGGATTGTCTGAGGCAGTCTCGAAAGCCCCTTGGAGAGCAGGTGAGGTCCTCGAGTTGCAGGCTTTCTACGGTGATCCGCCCGTTTCCCGATGTAGGGCTGCATGAGTGGCGTGACCGGACCTCTGGTGTGGCGACCCAATCTGCGTTGCTGCAGGCGATCAGAAGGACGTGTAGTTATCCTTTTCACTCGCAATCATAGAGGGGTACGACGCCCAGGCCGGAACTATGCCGTGTAACGATCATACCGTTCACTGCTCTTCCATTTTCGACCGGAAACGTGAATGGTGCGTAGCCATTGTCCAAGTCTTTGTTATACCGCTTGTAATGTATATCGCCTTTCCATTTCACCTCTACATAAAGTGAATAGCCTTCCTCCCAGCTCATGGTGAAACGCGCGCCGATTTCAGCGTCGTCATTTTCGACTTTCTCAGACGTAACCAGCACGGCTTTAAGATGATCGGAAGAGTCTATTTCCGGTTCGCCAACTGTCCGGTCAACAATGTTCCCAGATTTGTCGTTTATCAAAAGTTGAACTTCGTTTATGGGATTAGTGTCTTCTCCGTTTACGATATAAATTTCTTTTCCTGTCTGATTTCCATGCCACATCGAGATGTCCGCATACTTTTGCCCGATGTCTAATTTGGTGCCGTCATCTTTCTCGCAAGTAAATGCGAACGCCGAGCCTGTCAGCGCCACTGAGGTCAGTATTTGTATCGCCGCAATGTTGAGAGACTTCCTGAGGTATGACATGTGATGTTTCCTGTTTTGTTTTACACGGAATGATCAGCGGGAAGGGTCAGCCGATGCGGCCACGGCGGGTTTTCAGATTTGCCAGTTAAAAGCGGCGTCGAAAGTGGAGTACACTACCAGTAGTGTATCGCTTCTGTTCCCAGGGTTTTGCTTCTGGTTGAGACGAGGCCATTTCTATTGGAACCAAAGTCAAACATGGCTCCTTTATCCATGCTTTTTTAATGTACGTTCTGCCTCCACCGTATCTGAACGTAGATTTGATAGATCTTGTACCAAGGGACATTGAACTTGGCGTCGGTTTTACGGTGTTGTACTCACTGCGCACTTCCAGGGAAGTCTGGGTCTTCTGCGCGGCAAGGATAAGTTCGTTTTCTTCATCGTATAGGCGGAGCCGAATGTCTCCGATGTCCTTGTTTTGCCCGTTGATGATGAAAAAGGTCTTCGTAGGCGCGGATTCGCTGCCGCCACGTTTGACGTAGTCTTCGAACAAACCTGTATCCGAGTACTCGACGGAGCCGTTTATCCGCTCCCTGGTCATCTGGCCGTTGCTGTCCAAGTACATGCAGCTGTATTTGATTTCTGCGGTCGAAGCGGATGGTGTGAAACCCATAACCATCGCCACGAGAGCTGTATATTTGGCGAGCGAGTTCATGTGACTGATCCGGTTGGTCTTGGGAAGCAATTACATTAGGCTCAAACTGCCAAGGTTGTGCAGCGACCCCTTGCGCGCACGAATGCCATAAGACTGTGGGCTATGCTTGTAGTTTGGATGCTGGAAATCGGGAGAATACCTGGAGAAATTCGGCACGGCACCGCGTAGCCGGACTGGCGGCGCGGATTGTCTTGCCGATGTGGCACCTGCAAACGACAGGCCGCTCGACAAGATTGAGCGGCTTCCTTCGAATACCTGCCGGTATGCGGTGCATGCGGTAGATCCGCAGGAAGCTAACGGTCAGTCTTTGTCCAGGCCGGTGCGTTGACTGATCGAAGGCATTCGGAACGTCGGTAAACCAGCGTCAGGAGCAGCTGTAGAGCGGTGCAACCTCCAGGTTCGTGTTCCGTGCGACGATCAGCCCGTTCTTGGTTTCGGTGAATTTGAATGGCACGTTGTCGTCGTCGACGGACGTGTCCATGTGCTTGTAGTGAACATCGCCTTTCCACCGGACTTCGACCCAAAGCTCGTAACCGTCTTCCCACGGAACATCAAAAATGGCACCCGCATTTGCGCCTCCGAGGGTGTGGGTGAGGTTTGGCCCCCGGTGAACGCGCGCGAGAAGATCCCCCTTTTCATCTCTGAGAAGCAATTGGATATCGTCCACGTTAACATCCTGCATGAGCCAATTATAAATATAGAACTTTTTGATTTCCGCGTTTTTACTGCCACCATTACTGTAGTAATTAGCTTTCAAGTCGGTATCTTCGTATTTCCTCGTGAATTTGATTTCAGAGTCGTCTTGCATTTTGCAAGTAGTCGCTTGGGCGGATCCTGCCGCTACAACGGTAAGAGAAATAGCCACCACCGCAATTTTTGCCTGCTTCATTCGCGTGAGCATTCTGTTTCCTTTTCGAAAATTCAGGGGATCGCAACGGTTTCAGCGCCAGTAGAGACAGGTTGCGGAAGCCCGCAGCGAGGTTAGCTGGAACGACCGCGCAAAGCTTGGAGTCCGGATGCAGAAAGCTGGGAGATTCTCTATACGTGATCCTGGCAATTTCCGGGGGCTTGAAACTGCCCGCCGGCCGCGAGCTGGATGACATTGCTTGCTGCCGGCGTTGGTCCGGGCGCGACATGTCTGCTGCTGAAGCCGCAGCGAGAGGCTTCCAGAGTCACCTGGTCCCGAGGTCACCCGTTCCCGGGCTCGTGCGCTCCTCTGGCCGACCCAATGTTCGTCTGGCAGACCGGTCGAAAGCCGCGTTCGATCTGCGGTTTCGACCGGTCATTCCGAGGTTTGTCGTATAGCTGCCGGCCAGTGCTAGGAGCAGCTGTAAAGCGGTGAGACCTGCAGGTAATCGCTGTTGTAGTGAACCCCCAGTCCATTCAGGTTATCGGTGAACCTGAATGGCGCGTAGTCCTGGTCCACATTCGAAAGAAACTTCTCATAACCGCTGTGACCGTTCCAGCGGACTTCAACCCAAAGCTGATAGGTATCTTCCCAGGGGATGTTGAAGATCGCGCCGGTGTTCGCGCCGGTAATGGCGTCGGAGATATCCGGCCCACGTGCAATCCGTGCGAGAAGGTTCTTGTCCTGATCATACAACAGCAACTGCACATCATTGATCTGATGATCGGCTTCCAGATTGTGGATGAAGAATTTCTTCACCTCCACCGAGCGGCTGCCGCCCCTGTTATAAAAATCGTCCCTCAGGCCCGTGTCTTCGTACTTTCGTGTGAATTTGATCCGTAGATCGGACTGAGTGTAGCATGATGTGGCCTGTGCGCTGCCCGCCAGCCCTGCCAGGAACGACAGTGCCAAAGCTTGAGCGACTAAGGTCTTCTTGAATGAGGTCATGCGCTTGATCTTTCTTTTTTTTGGTAATCGGCTCTAGACGCTGTCTTCCAGTCAGGGACACGACAGCCGTGGGAGCAAAAAACACTATGCACAATTTGGGGCGGCAAGCTTGGAGAGCTTTGGGATTTTTCATGTAGCCGCGTGGCGCCGTGTGCCGATTGGTTCGACAACGGAACGCCGGGCGGGCGCCGGCGGCGATGTGCCAAAAAAACCGACCGGCACAGTGGCCGGTCGGTTGGGTCAATTGCAGTCACGTAAACTGGGTCGGTTGCCCTTGGTCGCGGATTAGTCCACCGCTTACCGCAGCGGTTTCATTAGCTTCCCCGATCACGCGCCCGGTGGAGGCGCCCCCCCTCTGTTATTGTAGCCCCTGTTGGCCAGCCGGCCGATAGCCGCGTTCGATCTGCGGTCTCGACCGGTCATTCCGAGGTTTGTCGTATAGCTGCCGGCCAGTGCTAGGAGTAGCAGCTGTAAAGCGGCGCGAGTTTCAGGGTCGTGTCCCGCCAAACTATGAGTCCGTTCTTGTGTTCTGTGAATTTGAAAGGGACGTTGTCATCATCAATCTTGGTATTGAACGGCTTATAGTGCTCGTCGCCTTTCCATTTTATCAGCAACCAGAGTTCATAATCGTCTTCCCACGGCACATTGAACGCGGCTCCCTGGTTTGAGCCATCTGGGGACCAAGTCAAGTTTTCGCCACGTAGTACCGTCGCAAGCGTATTTCCTTTTGAGTCTTTAAGGTGTATTTTAATATCAGATATTTGCGCCTGGTTATCGTAGTCATTTAGTATATAGAATTTCTTGATTTCTAAACCTTCAATTCCACCATTCTTGTAATAGTCAGACATCAAGTCAGAGTCCGTATATTTTACTGTAAAATCAACTGAGATTGTATCTTCGCGTACGCACTTAGTAGCATTTGCGGCGCCGGCCGCAGCAACGACAAGCGAAAGCGCCGCCATCACAGTTCGGGACCATTTCTTTTGGAAGCTCATTTTGTTTCCCTTACATCCTGTACCTTGCATTCGCGCGGCGGTGACATCGCCGGCAGTGATCGGTAGCGGTCATCCGCGGCAGCTGTAGCCGAGCAGATTGCTGTAAGCTTGGAGGCGGCTTGGAGAAATTCGGGAGGCCTCAGGATTTCTGCGCGCTGGCGGTGCCTGGAAAAGTGATCGGACGAAGGGCCCCGATCCTGGTGCGCGGTCGCTGTCTGCCTTGGCGCGGCAATGTCAAAGGTATTGGGGACAACTGGCGATTTCGTTCGCGTCTCTGAGCTGGATGGGCAGGCACAAACTGACTATGGGCGTAAAAAGAAAATTCCGGGCCGAGTGGCCCGGAATTTCAATGTAATGCGTGGCCGTCTATTCCAGCGTCCGTCGTCAGTCCGCTGTTAGCAGCGGCGGCTTCTTGGACTGCAGCCGCGGTGGCTTGGCGTCTTCGATCCGCAGATCGATCTTGCCGTCCTTGACGCCGACCTTGACGATGCCGCCCTTGGCGAGCTTGCCGAAGAGCAGCTCTTCCGCCAGCGGCTTCTTGATGTTTTCCTGGATCACGCGGCCCAGCGGGCGCGCGCCCATCTTGTCGTCGTACCCCTTGTCGGCCAGCCATTCGGCCGCCGGCTTGGTAAGTTCGATGGTCACGCCGCGATCCATGAGCTGTGCTTCGAGCTGCAGCACGAACTTCTCGACCACCTGCAGGATGACCTCTTTCGGCAGGGCGCCGAAGGAGATGACCGCGTCCAGCCGGTTGCGGAATTCGGGGGTGAACAGCCGTTCGATGGCGGCAGTGTCCTCTCCCTCGCGCCGGTCGCGCCCGAAGCCGATGGCTTCCTTGGCCTGCTCCGCGGCGCCCGCGTTGGTGGTCATGATCAGGATCACGTTGCGGAAATCCACCTGACGGCCGTTGTGGTCTGTCAGTTTGCCGTGGTCCATCACCTGCAGCAGGATGTTGTAGACATCCGGGTGCGCCTTTTCGATCTCGTCGAGCAGCAGCACGCAGTGCGGGTGCTGGTCGACGCCGTCGGTCAGCATGCCGCCCTGGTCGAAGCCGACATAGCCCGGAGGCGCGCCGATCAGGCGGGAGACCGCGTGTTTCTCCATGTATTCGGACATGTCGAAACGCAGGAGTTCCACGCCGAGCGTGTCGGCCAGCTGACGCGCGACCTCGGTCTTGCCGACGCCGGTGGGACCGGCGAACAGGTAGTTGCCGATCGGCTTTTCGGGTTCGCGCAGGCCGGCACGTGCCAGCTTGATCGCCGAGGACAGCGCGGTGATCGCGTCATCCTGACCGAAGACCACGCGTTTGAGCGTCGCTTCGAGATCCTTCAGCACCTCTGCATCGTCCTTGGAGACGTTCTTGGGCGGGATGCGAGCGATCTTGGCGACGACGGCCTCGATCTCCTTGGCACCGATGGTCTTGCGGCGTTTCGAGTCCGCAACCAGGTGCTGCGCCGCGCCAGCCTCGTCGATGACGTCGATGGCCTTGTCGGGCAGCTTGCGGTCGTGGATGTAACGCGCCGAGAGTTCGACCGCCGATTTGATCGCGTCGGAGGTGTACTTGATCTCGTGGTGCTTCTCGAAATAGGGCTTCAGGCCCTTCAGGATCTTGACGGAATCCTCGACCGTCGGCTCGTTCACGTCGATCTTCTGGAACCGGCGGCTGAGCGCGCGGTCCTTTTCGAAGTGCTGACGGAATTCCTTGTAGGTCGTGGAACCCATGCAGCGCAGCTTGCCGCCCTGAAGCGCGGGCTTCAGGAGGTTGGAGGCGTCCATCGCGCCGCCGGAGGTGGCGCCGGCGCCGATCACCGTGTGAATCTCGTCTATGAAGAGGATTGCGTCGGGATGCTCCTCGAGCTCGGACACGACGGCCTTGAGCCGTTCCTCGAAGTCGCCGCGATAACGGGTGCCGGCCAGCAGCGCGCCCATGTCGAGCGAGTAGATGGTCGCGCCCTTGAGCACGTCCGGGGTTTCGCCCTGGACGATCTTGTGCGCGAGCCCCTCGGCGATGGCGGTCTTGCCGACGCCGGGGTCGCCCACGAGCAGCGGGTTGTTCTTGCGCCGGCGGCACAGGACCTGGATGCAGCGTTCGACCTCGAGGTCGCGGCCAATCAGCGGGTCCACGTCGCCCTTGCGGGATTTGGCGTTCAGGTCGACGCAGTATTTGGCGAGGGCGCTTTCGCCCTTCTGCTCTTCTTCCTGCGTCTGGGCCTCTTCCTCCAGCTCGGTGGCGCCCTGCACGGGGCGGGATTCACCATAGGAGGGATCCTTGGCCACGCCGTGCGCGATGAAATTCACCGCGTCGTAGCGGGTCATGTCCTGTTCCTGCAGGAAGTAGGCGGCGTTCGATTCCCGTTCCGCGAATATCGCGACGAGGACGTTCGCGCCGGTAACCTCTGTGCGGCCGGAGGATTGCACGTGGATCGCGGCGCGCTGGATGACGCGCTGGAACGCGGCAGTCGGGACCGCCTCGGACCCGTCGACATCGGTTACGAGGGTCGAAAGATCGTCGTCGATGAAGTCCACGAGTGTCTTGCGCAGCGCCTCAAGATCGACGGAGCAGGCCTGCATCACCTTGGCCGCGTCCGGTTCGTCGATCAGTGCCAGAAGCAGGTGTTCCAGCGTCGCAAGCTCGTGCCGGCGTGCGTTGGCCAGCGCCAGCGCAGAGTGAATTGCTTGCTCGAGGGTGTTCGAAAATGACGGCACCTGTCGTGCTCCTTCGCTTTGGCGGCCCAGGCGCGAGGGCCCCGACCCCACCGTGACCTCATACCTTTAAAGTTCGGTTGTCCGGGTCCGCGCTTCAAGGATTTTCTTTAAGGGTCCAGTCACATTTTTAGTGAAGCGACCGGAATTTGGGCAGAACGGCAACGGGTGTTGCTCATAGGATCAACGTCGTCAGAACACATCCTTGCGGTGCCGGATTTCGGCGAAGACCTCGGCGTCTGACGCGTCTGACATATCTAGGCGGTCTTTCATTTCCTGCAAGCCCGCCCGGAGGAAGGGATTTGTCGCCTTCTCTTCGCCGATCGACGAGGGCACCGTCGGTTCGCCTTTGGCCCGTTTGGCCTCGATTTCTTTCGCCCGCGCCTGCAGCGCCTCGTTGTCCGGTTCGATGGTCAGGGCAAAGCGCGCATTCGACGCCGTGTATTCGTGGCCGGAGTAAACCATCGTTTCGTCGGGCATTTCGAGGAATTTGGACAGGCTGTTCCACATCATCTCGGGTGTGCCCTCGAAAAGGCGACCGCAGCCGAGCGCCATCAGGCTGTCGGCGGTGAAGACGGCTTGTGCATTGGGGAAGTGAAACGCCATGTGGCCCAGCGTGTGTCCGGGAACCATCAGCGGCACGGTGTATGCGTCGCCGTTGCCGCCGTTCATGCCTTCTTCCAGCGCCATGTCCAGCGGGGGCAGCTTTGACTCCTCGGCCTTCGGGCCCATGACGTGGCAGTTGTATTTCGACCGAAGCTCCGCCACGCCGCCGACATGGTCGTGGTGGTGGTGCGTGATCATGATCGCGCCAAGCGACCAGCCGCGTGTTTCCAGCGCGTCAACAATGGGCCCCGCTTCGGGCGCGTCGATCAGGCAGACGCCATCGGGTCCCTTGACGAGGTATGCATAGTTGTCGCTGAGACAGGGAATGGTGACGATGTCGAGGGGCATGGTCTTTCCTCCGGGCGTAGGTATGCTTCGTTCCAACCTTGCCGATCCGAGAGCGGGCCGCAATGCACCTGGACGTGCTTGATCTGAGGAACTTCTACTACCGGACCGGGCTGGGACGCGCGGTGCAGCGGTCGATCCGTGCCGAGATGCTGGGTTTCTGGCCGGCGGCGCGGAACGAGACGGTCGTCGGTTTCGGATTCGCGGCGCCGCTGCTGCGACCGTACCTGACGGACGCCGAACGGGTGATCGCCCTGATGCCGGGGCAGCAGGGGGTGATGCCCTGGCCCAGCGGGCAGCCGAACCTGTCGGTTCTGTGCGAGGAGACATTCTGGCCGTTGCAGACCGGGCTGGCGGACAAGCTGGTGCTGCTGCACGGGCTGGAGACCAGCGAGAACCCGACGAAGCTGCTGGAAGAATGCCGGCGCGTGCTGGCGCCGGGGGGCAAGGCGCTGTTCATCGTTCCGAACCGCGCCGGACTGTGGGCGCGGCGCGATCAGACGCCCTTTGGTTTCGGGCGGCCGTTTTCGCTGACACAGCTGGAGACGCAACTGGAGCGGCACGCGTTCGAGCCGACGCGGAACACCGCGGCACTGTATCAGCCGCCATTCGACAGCCGGTTCTGGCTGAAAACCGGTGGCTTCTGGGAAAAGACCGGGCGCAAGCTGTCGATGCGGTTCGCCGGCGGTGTGCTAATCGTTGAGGCGACACGGCAGGTGAAGGCGCCGACGAACGGGCTGAAGGAACGGGTCCGGCGGCCGCTTCGGGTGCTCGAAGGGCTGACCCAGCCGGAGCCCAATCCGAACCCTGTCTGACCCTTCCGCGGCGGTGATCGCGGGGTGGATTCGTTCGATTTGGGTAAATCCAACCGCAACAGTTCATTAATTATTTTCGTTTCCCGTGCGGCGCTTTCGCTCCGACTGCATCAACGCCCTTGTTTTATTGAGTTTGGCGGAAATCCGTATTGCGGCTAAGAATGTTGCGGGCGCGGAAAGCCTCTGCTAGACCGACGCCGATTTTGAGCGGCTGGGCTCTTTGCCTTGCTGTTTGGGCTGCCTTGGCCCGCGGGGCGTTCGCGGGGGGGACCTTGGCTAAAACATCGGAAGGATCGACGTGTCCGAGACAGCTTCGATTTCGACCGGCATCGCCGCGCGCTATGCCACGGCCATCTTCGAACTGGCCAAAGAAGACAAATCCCTTTCCGCCATCGAATCCGATGTCGACGCACTGGAAACGGCTCTGGCCGAGAGCGAGGATCTGCGGAACCTGATCGGTTCCCCGATCTACAGCCGCGACGCGCAGGGCAAGGCGATCACCGCGGTCGCGCAGAAAATGAACCTGTCAGCGACATTCACCAATGTTCTGGGCCTCATGGCCTCGAAGCGGCGCCTGTTCGTGCTGCCCTTCGTGCTGCGCGGCCTGCGCGGTATGATCGCCGAGGACAAGGGCGAGGTGACTGCGGACGTGGTGGCTGCAAAGGCACTGACGAAGACCCAGCAGGACAAGCTCGCCAAGTCGCTGAAAGCGACCGTTGGCAAGGATGTGAAGATCAATCTGGCCGTCGATGAGGGACTCATCGGTGGTCTTGTCGTTAAGGTGGGCTCGAAGATGATCGATACCTCGATCCGGTCGAAGCTTGCGAACCTACAGAATGCAATGAAAGAGGTCGGATAACATGGCGATCCAAGCTGCAGAGATTTCTGCGATCCTGAAGGACCAGATCAAGAATTTCGGCCAGGAGGCCGAAGTTGCAGAAGTGGGCCGCGTGCTGTCCGTCGGGGACGGTATCGCCCGCGTGTTCGGCCTGGACAACGTGCAGGCCGGCGAGATGGTCGAGTTCCCGGGCGGCATCATGGGGATGGCGCTGAACCTGGAAAGCGACAACGTCGGCGTCGTGATCTTCGGTTCTGACCGGGACATCAAGGAAGGCGACACCGTCAAGCGGACCAACGACATCGTGTCGGTCGGCGTGGGCGATGCGCTGCTGGGCCGCGTCGTGGACGCGCTGGGCAACCCGATCGACGGCAAGGGCCCGATCAAGACCGATGAAAGCCGCGTGGCCGACGTCAAGGCGCCGGGCATCATCCCGCGCAAATCGGTGCACGAGCCGATGGCGACCGGCCTGAAGGCCATCGACGCCATGATCCCGATCGGCCGAGGTCAGCGCGAGCTGATCATCGGCGACCGCCAGACCGGCAAGACCGCAGTGGCGCTGGACACGATCCTGAACCAGAAATCCTATAACGAAGCCGCCGGAGACGACGAGTCGAAGAAGCTTTACTGCGTCTACGTCGCCGTGGGCCAGAAGCGTTCGACCGTTGCGCAGCTGGTGAAGCGCCTGGAGGAAACCGGCGCGATCGAGTACTCGATCGTCGTTGCCGCCACCGCGTCCGACCCTGCGCCGATGCAGTACCTCGCCCCCTACACCGCAACCGCGATGGGCGAGTTCTTCCGGGACAACGGCCGCCACGCGCTGATGATCTACGACGACCTGTCGAAGCAGGCCGTGGCCTATCGCCAGATGTCGCTGCTGCTGCGCCGTCCGCCGGGGCGTGAAGCCTATCCGGGCGACGTGTTCTACCTGCACTCCCGCCTGCTGGAGCGTTCGGCGAAGCTGAACGAGGATAACGGTGCCGGTTCGCTGACCGCGCTGCCGATCATCGAAACCCAGGGTGGCGACGTGTCGGCGTTCATTCCGACCAACGTGATCTCGATCACCGACGGCCAGATCTTTCTGGAAACGGAACTGTTCTTCCAGGGCATCCGTCCGGCCGTGAACACCGGTCTGTCGGTGTCGCGGGTGGGTTCGTCGGCCCAGACCAAGGCTATGTCCTCGGTCGCCGGTCCGGTGAAGCTGTCGCTGGCGCAGTACCGCGAGATGGCGGCGTTCGCGCAGTTCGGTTCCGACCTCGACGCTTCGACCCAGCAGTTGCTGAACCGGGGCGCGCGCCTGACCGAGCTGATGAAGCAGCCGCAGTATTCGCCGCTGACCAACGCGGAGATCGTGTGCGTGATCTTTGCCGGCACCAACGGCTACCTCGACAAGCTGCCGCTGAACCGGGTGAAGGCGTTCGAAGATGGCCTGCTGAACCATATGCGGAACAACCGGAAGGATATCCTCGACTGGATTTCCAGCGAGGATCCGAAGATCAAGGGCGAACCGGCTGACAAGCTGAAAGCCGCGATCGAGGAATTCGCCAAAGACTTCGCGTAAGGGGGAAGGCGAATGCCGTCTCTGAAGGACCTGAAAAACAGGATCGACAGCGTCAAGTCGACGCGGAAGATCACCAAGGCCATGCAGATGGTGGCCGCGGCCAAGCTGCGCCGGGCGCAGGAGGCCGCGGAGGCCGCGCGCCCCTATGCCGAACGCTTCAACGCGGTGCTGGGCGGGCTTGCCGCATCGGCGCAGGAATCCGGGCAGGGGCCGAAGCTGCTGCTGGGAACCGGCGACGACAAGGTTCAGCTTCTGGTCGTCATGACGTCCGAGAAGGGCCTGTGCGGCGGCTTCAACTCGTCGATCGTGCGGCTTGTCCGCACGAAGATCGCCGAGCTGCGGGGCGCCGGGAAGACCGTCAAGATCCTGACCGTCGGCAAGAAGGGCCGCGAGCAGCTGAAGCGGGACTATGCGGATCTGTTCATCGGCCACGTGGACCTGAGCGAGGTGAAGCGCATCGGCTATGCCAACGCGCAGGACATCGCCAAGCAGGTGCTCGAACGCTTCGAGAACGAAGAGTTCGACGTGGCCAAGATCTACTTCTCGAAGTTCGAGTCGGTGATCAGCCAGAAGCCGACGGAGCTGCAGGTGATCCCCGCCAGCTTCGAGGATGCGGGCGAAGCCGCCACCGGCAACTACGATTACGAGCCCAGCGAGGAAGGCATCCTTGCCGAATTGCTGCCGAAAGCCGTCGCCACGCAGATCTTTGCGGGTCTGCTGGAGAACGGCGCCTCGGAACAGGGCGCGCGGATGACCGCGATGGACAACGCCACCCGCAACGCGGGCGAGATGATCGACCGGTTGACCATCGAATTCAACCGCTCGCGTCAGGCCGTGATCACCAACGAGCTTATCGAAATTATCTCGGGCGCCGAGGCGCTCTGACCTAACCGGAGACACTTACATGGCAAACGCGAAAGGCAAAGTGACCCAGGTCATCGGCGCCGTCGTCGACGTGCAGTTCGACGATCACCTGCCCGAAATCCTGAACGCGCTGGAAACCGACAACCACGGCAACCGCCTGGTTCTGGAAGTCGCGCAGCACCTGGGTGAAAGCACCGTGCGCTGCATCGCTATGGATGCGTCCGAAGGCCTGGTGCGCGGTCAGGTAGTGACCGACACCGGCGGCCCGATCATGGTGCCGGTCGGCAACGCAACGCTGGGCCGAATCCTGAACGTGATCGGCGAGCCGGTGGACGAAGGTGCGCCGGTCGAGGCCGAAGAGCGTCGTGCGATCCACCAGCCGGCCCCGGAATTCGACGAGCAGGCCACCGAGTCCGAGATCCTCGTCACCGGCATCAAGGTCGTCGACCTGCTGGCCCCCTACTCCAAGGGCGGCAAGATCGGCCTGTTCGGCGGCGCCGGCGTAGGCAAGACGGTTCTGATCATGGAACTGATCAATAACATCGCCAAGGTGCACTCCGGCTACTCGGTTTTCGCCGGTGTGGGTGAACGGACGCGCGAGGGTAACGACCTGTACCACGAGATGATCGAATCCAACGTCATCAAGCCGGACAACCTGTCGGAGTCGCAGGTGGCGCTTGTCTATGGTCAGATGAACGAGCCTCCGGGAGCCCGTGCCCGCGTCGCGCTGACCGGCCTGACCCTGGCCGAGCAGTTCCGCGACCAGTCCGGGACCGACGTTCTGTTCTTCGTCGACAACATCTTCCGCTTCACGCAGGCGGGTTCCGAGGTGTCGGCGCTTCTGGGCCGTATCCCTTCGGCCGTGGGCTACCAGCCTACGCTGGCCACCGACATGGGCGCGATGCAGGAACGCATCACCTCGACGAAGGCCGGTTCGATCACCTCGATCCAGGCCGTGTACGTGCCCGCGGACGACCTTACCGACCCGGCACCGGCCACGACCTTTGCCCACCTCGACGCCACGACCGTTCTGTCGCGCGCGATCTCGGAGCTGGGCATCTACCCGGCCGTGGACCCGCTGGACTCGTCCTCGCGGATCCTCGACCCGGCGATCGTGGGCGAGGAGCACTACAACGTCGCGCGTGAAGTGCAGGGGATCCTGCAGCGCTACAAGTCGCTTCAGGATATCATCGCCATTCTCGGGATGGACGAACTTTCGGAAGAGGACAAGCTGACCGTGGCCCGCGCCCGTAAGATCCAGCGTTTCCTTTCGCAGCCGTTCGACGTGGCGAAGGTGTTCACCGGTTCCGACGGCGTTCAGGTGCCGCTGGAGAAGACCATCGACTCGTTCAAGCGTGTCGTTGCCGGCGAATTCGACCACCTGCCGGAAGGCGCGTTCTACATGGTCGGCGACATCGACGAAGTGATCGCCAAGGCCGAACGTATGGCCGCGGAAGCGGCGTAAGGAAGGCACCTCATGGCCGATACCATGCAATTCGACCTCGTCTCGCCGGAGCGGATGCTGGCTTCGGTCGAGGCCACCGCGGTGAAGATCCCCGGTGCCGAGGGTGACATGACGGCGATGCCGGGCCACACGCCCGTCATCACCACCCTGCGCCCCGGGCTGGTTTCAGCCCAGGGTCCGGACGGCAACACGGACTACGTGGTTTCCGGTGGGTTCGCCGAGATCACCGGGACGTCGATTTCCGTTCTTGCCGAACGCGCAGTTCCGCGCGCCGAGGTGACGCAGGACTTCCTGGACGACCTGCGCAAGGAAGCCGAGGCGGCGCACGCCGCTGCCGAGGACGAGGAAAAGGACGCCGCCGCCAAGGCCATCGCCGATCTGGCGCATCTGGCCGAGGACATGGTCTGAGCGTTTCGCATCGCCAAGTTACAGAAAAGCCCCGGTTTTCCGGGGCTTTTTCTTTGCATTAACCATTTCTGGGCATAAATCCTTCAGGATGTGCGGGGAGACGGCCTGGTGAAACGGTTGCGCAAGGGAATGGTCGGTGTCGACCGTGGCAGCGAGATGCTGTTTTCCGATTTCGAGCATGGCGGCCGGATGTGGTCCGGTACCGGTCCGAGAATCCGGCGCAAGACTGTCACCTTCTCTGAACCGTTTCTGGCGGAACCCGTTGTGCATGTCTCTATCTCGATGTGGGACATGGATAATTCGAGCAATGCACGCGCGGATCTGACAGCCGAAAAGGTCACCAAAGGAAGCTTCGTGCTGGTGTTCCGCACCTGGGGCGACTCTCGCGTGGCGAGGATCCGGGCGGACTGGATGGCCGTGGGAGAGGTGACGAGCGAGGACGATTGGGCCTTGTACTGACCCCGCATGGGCGCTGACGTTACGTCAGGGAAATGCTTTGGATCGGTCAAATTTCAAACAAAATCCAAATTCAGAAACAGTTAACCGTTTCTGTGATGGATTCCGTCGTGACCTCGCATCAATCCAGGACCAGGCTGCAACTGTCCTTCGTTCTGCTGGCATTGTTGCTGTACCTGGCTGCAATATCGGTCTGGTGGCATCATCCTGCGGATCTGTCGGCGTTGTATATGGCGGGGCATCTCTTTGCTTCCGGTCAGACGGAACTCGTCTACGCCGCACCGGACGGTTTCTTTGGTGGCACACCGCCGCAATGGTACGGCGAAATCCGGACCTTCCCTGAGTTTCAGGAAGAGCTGGTCCTGCCGTATGTCTACCCGCCGCTTTGGTCCGCCCTGCTGGCGCCACTGGCTGAGGCAGTGGCCCCGCAGACGTTCTTTCGTGGCGGCGCATTGCTGTTGATTTCGCTGCTTGGCGCGTCGGTGATCCTTGCCTGGCGGATGGCCCGGGGATGGGCCATTCCGTTGTGGGCCTGGATCCTGGTCAGCGCGCCGATCCTCGCCACCTCCGTTGCGGTGCAGATGGCGGTGATGCAGCTTCAGCCCCATGTCCTGGTCGTTTTTCTGACGCTGCTGGCTTTCGAACGGCTCGGTGCAGGGCGGTCGGCGGCGGCGGGCGTGGCGCTTGGTCTTGCGGTAGCGATGAAGCTGAGCCCGGCGCCGCTTGTGTTGCTGTTCCTGCTGGAGCGGAATTGGCGCGCGACGGGCTGGTTCGCGGCAACAGTGGCGGTCTGTATCGTGACCAGCCTCGCCGTCGCGGGTATCGAGATGCACTACGCGTTCCTGGAAAGCGTTTCGGATGCCGTTGCGGGAACGATGGTAACCGGCGTGACGTTCTCCGCCGAGGTACTGCTGAATGGCTTCGCGGCGCAGATGGGGCTGCTGCCGCCGATCGACATGGCCGAGCGAAGCCTGCGTATCGCGGAAACGCCGTTCGTGATCGGACTGATCGGCAAGGCGATCATGGTGGGGGGCGCAATCTGGATGCTGAAAGTCACCGCCTCTCTCGATCCCGAGAAACGCCGGGTGGCACGGTTCTTTCTGCTCTCGTTGCTGTGCTCCCTGTTCGGACCCTTGGGCTGGGTCTTCTATTTCCTGCCGCAGATATTACTGCTGCCAGCGCTGCTGACGCTCTTGCCGAGGCCCTATGGGACCGCGGTGGTGGTGTCGGCCGCAGTCCTGACGAGCTGGCCGTTCTTCCTGGGCCTCGATCAGGTATTTGCCGGAGATTTTCCGCGGGCCGCGATCGGCGCCGGCGCGTTGCTGGCGCTATTCGTTGCGGTGTTGCTGGGGCTTCAGGCGCAGACGGCCCGAAGGGAGCGAAACACATTTCGCGTCGCCGCTCCTAGCCGTACCTGAAGGATCGGGTGCCGCGGTCAGATCCGCGAATAGGTTCCCTCGTAGATCGGATGCAGCGTCTCTGTCTCGAACAGCGACGACACGCTGGTGCCGTTCCAGATGTTCAGGATCGCCTGCGCGAAGATCGGCGCGGTCGGGACGATGCGGATGTTCTTGGCGTTCTTGACCGCCTGCGACGGCTCGATCGTGTCGGTGATCACGAGGCTTTTCATCACCGATTTGGTCACGCGGTCGATGGCGGGGCCGGACAGCACGCCATGTGTGATGTACGAGTGAACCTCTGACGCGCCAGCCTCCAGAAGGGTCTCAGCGGCCTTGCAGAGCGTGCCGGCGGTGTCGCAGATGTCGTCGACGATGATGCAGGTCTTGCCCTTCACGTCGCCGATCACGGTCATCTCTGCCACTTCGCCCGGCCGTTCGCGGCGCTTGTCGACGATGGCAAGCTGAACGCCGATCCGCTTGGCCAGTTCGCGGGCGCGCGCCACGCCGCCGACATCGGGAGATACGACTGTGACGTCCTGGAGCTTGCCCTTGAACGTGTGTTCGATATCCAGCGCGAAGACCGGTGCGGCGTATAGGTTGTCCACCGGGATGTCGAAGAAGCCCTGAATCTGCGCCGCGTGCAGGTCCATGGTCAGGACCCGCTCGATCCCTGCGCCGACGATCATGTTGGCGACGAGTTTCGCGGTGATCGGTGTGCGAGCCTTGGTGCGGCGGTCCTGCCGGGCGTAGCCGAAATAGGGGATCACGGCGGTGATCCGGGCCGCCGACGACCGGCGCAGCGCGTCGGCCATGATCAGCAGTTCCATCAGGTTGTCGTTCGCCGGGTTGGACGTCGGCTGGATGATGAACATGTCCTCGCCACGGACGTTCTCGTAGACCTCGACGAAGATCTCGCCGTCGTTGAACCGTTCAACCCGGGCATCGACCAGTCCGACGCTCATTCCGCGATGCATCGACATCCGCCGCGCGACTGCCGTGGCAAGCGACAGGTTGGCATTGCCGGACATCAGTTTCGGTTCGTGAATGGTGGGCATGGCAGCTTTTCCGAAGGGGTCAGGTGACGGATTCGTGACGTTGACTTCGCTTAGCACCCCGGTACGGTCTTGCAAACATAGCGCGGGCAGGGAGGACGTGCCGTTGGCACATATCAACTACTATTTCTCGACCATTTCGCCCTTTACCTACCTCGCCGGTACCCGGCTGGAGGAGATCGCCGATAAGCACGGCGCAGGGATCACCTACAAGCCATTCGACATCGGCGCGATCTTTTCGCGGACCGGGGGCACGCCGCCGCCGCAGCGGCACGAAAGCCGCAAGGCGTATCGCCTGCAGGAATTGCGGCGGGCTGGGGTCAAGACCGGACTACCGATCAATCTGCAGCCGGCACATTTCCCGACCAATGCGGCGCCGTCTTCCTATGCCGTGATCGCGGCGCAGTCCGCCGGTGGCGGCGATGTCGGTGCGCTGGTGCATTCGCTTTTGCGCGCGGTCTGGGTCGAGGAGAAGGACATCGCAGAGGATGCGGTTGTGAAGGGCTGCCTGGAGGGTGCCGGGTTCGATCCTTCGCTGGCAGACAGCGGTTTGCTGGTTGGCGCTGAGACGTATGCCGCGAACCTGGAAGAAGCGGTGAATGTCGGTGTCTTCGGCTCGCCCTTCTACATAACCGACGGGGACGAGCGGTTCTGGGGACATGACAGGCTTGACGACCTCGACGTGCACCTGGCGGGCAAGCTGTAGCCTAGCTTCCTGATTTGGCTCGCGTTTCGGGTGGGTTCTAGCTGATCAGCCCGAGAAAGCCGTCGACATCCTCGTCCGTCGTGCACCACGAGCAGACGAGGCGGGCAGAGACGGCTTCGTCCGCGGGGCCGTCCAGAGACTGGTTGCCGGGCCAGATGTAGTATTTCGCGCCACCCTCCATCGCCTTGCGGTGCAGGGCGCGGGGGAGGGCCGGGAATACCATATTTGCATCGGCAGGGTGGATCAGGGACGAGCCGCCGATTTTCAGGATACCGTCGGACAGGCGTTGCGCGGCGCGGTTGGAGGCGCGGGCTAGATCCAGCCAGAGGTTATCCTCGAGATAGGAGAGCATCTGCGCCGAGAGATAGCGGTGCTTGGAGAACAGGTGCCCGCCGCGTTTGCGGCGAAGCTCGAATTCCCAGGCTTTGGCGGGGTCGAAGATCACGACCGCCTCGACCCCGATCAGCCCGTTCTTTGTGCCGCCGAAGCTGAGCACGTCGACGCCGGCGCGCCAGGTCATTTCGGCGGGCGATGCATTCGACGTGGCGAGGGCATTGGCGAAGCGGGCTCCGTCGAGATGGACGGGTAGCTTGTATTCCTTGGCGATACCAGCCAGTTCGGCCACTTCGGCCGTGGTATAGACCGTGCCGGCCTCGGTCACGTTGGTGATCGAGACCATGCCGCGCTGCACGTTGTGAACACCGCCGCGGCCGGTGAACTCGATGGTGCGGCGCAGGTTCGCGGGCGTCATCTTGGCGTGGGGGCCCTCAACGAGCGTCATCTTGGCGCCGCCGGTGTAGAATTCCGGCGCGCCGCATTCGTCTTCCTCGATATGCGCGTTGCGATGGCAGAAGACCGTAGCCCAGGGCGGGCAGAAGCAGGCGAGCGACAGGGCGTTGGCGGTCGAGCCGGTGGCGACGAGATAGACGGCGGCCTCCGGCGCCTCGAAGGTTTCGCGGATCCGGGCGCGCACCTCGTCCATGATCGGATCGGTGCCGTAGGAGGGCATGTAGCCCTCGTTGGCTTTGGAAATGGCTTCCAGAACCTTGGGATGGGCGGGCGAACTGTTGTCGGAGGAGAAGTACATGAGGCGCGCATTCTTTGGGCTGTTGCGGGTCAGAGACCATATTGAAGACGGGAAAGCAATCGGAGCCGCGCCCAGGGGAGGCCGCCCTTTTCGACGTTTCCACGCGCCTGGAACCTTGGTGACCGAAAGCGCATCTATGCGGCGGAAAAACGGGCGTGTTTAAGTGTTTTTCGTTAGTGAGATGGCAGCTTCGACGCGGAGGCGGATATGTAGCAGAATACTTGGGCCCCCTCGCGGCGCACACGGATGAGGCCGGCAACGTTCGGAAAGCCCGGGAAGAAGGAGAAACCCTTGAGAAGTCTGGTTGGGGTACTTCCGCTGCTCTTGATTTCGCAAGCTGTATCGGCCGAAGAAATCCGGGTTTTGAACTGGCGTGACTACGGCACCGATCTGGACTGGGCCGTTGCGGCCTATACCGCGAGGACCGGCAACACCGTTGTCCATGAGTATTTTACCTCTGAGGAGGAGATGCTCGCGAAGCTGCGCAACAGCCCCGATGCGTACGACGTCGTCCTCGTCAACTCCGCCTATACTGCCGAGGCCAAGGAGGAGGGGCTGATCGCTCGGATCGATACGACCAAGATCCCGAATTTCGGGGATATCGATCCGTCCCTGGCGAACAATGGCGATTTGAATCCCGGCGGTGAACTTTACGGAGTGCCCTGGACCTGGGGTCTGACCTCGATCGCGGTCAATACCGACGACTTTACCGAGTTGCCGAGCTCGCTGTCGGTGCTTTGGGATCCGCAGTGGACGGGCCGGGTCTCGATCCGCGACGATGGCCTTGAAGCGGTGCAGTTCGCGGCGATGGCGACCGGGCAGAGCATCAACCACATCACCGATCTTGCGTCAGTCGAAGCGAAGCTGGAACAGCTTCTGCCCCAGATCGGGATGTTCTGGACGTCCGAAACCGAGTGGAACCGGGCTATGTCTGCCGGCGAACTCGCCGTGGCGACCTATTGGTCCGGCTCGGTGGCGCATGCGCAGGCCCTGGGGTTGCCTGTCACTTTTATTGTGCCCGAGGAGGGCGCTATCGGCTGGCTCGACGGACTGTCGATTCCGGCAGGTTCCAGGCACAAGGATGCGGCGGCAGCTTTCATCGATTGGATGATCGATCCGGAGTTCTATGTGAAATGGGATGCCGAAGGCGCGCCGGTGTCGTCCAACGCAAAGGCTCTCGCCGCCTTGCCGGAGACGAGCTTCAACCGAATTCTGGTGGACCATCCGGCGACGATTGCGCGCGTGCAGTTCGTGAAGCCGGTGTCAGAGACGGTTCATGCAGCCTACGAAAAGCTTTGGTCGGATTTGAAAGCGTCGCGGTAGGAAACTGGATGCGAAGAGATCTGCCAAAGGTTTTCCGGTGAGGCCGAGTTGAACGCGGAAGCTGGTTGCATTGCCGCTTTGGCTTTGGGTCCACCGTTCGAAAATTGCTTACGATTTGAGGGCGGTCAGCGCGGCTCTTCGATGATGTAGTCTTCCCAGTCTTCTTCCGGCACCTCGAACTCGGGTACTGTCCATCCCTTCACCGACACGCCTGCCTCGTGCACGGTCTCGGGCGTGCCGGAGATCAGCGGGTGCCAGTCGTACAGCGCCTTGCCCTCGTAGAGCAGGCGGTAGGCGCAGGTTTCGGGCATCCAGTAGGCGATCTGGGAGATGTTCTGCGGGGTCAGGACGACGCAGTCGGGGACGAACTGTTTGCGGATCTCGTATTGCGCGCAGCGGCAGGTCTCGTCGTCCAGCAGGCGGCAGGCGATGCGGGTGAAGGCGATCTCCTGCGTGTCGGGGTCCTCGAGCTTGTTGAGGCAGCACTTGCCGCAGCCGTCGCACAGCGCCTCCCACTCGCGCGGGGTCATGTTCTTCAGCGGGACCCGCTCCCAATACTGGTCGCGCAGGCCATCGCGGTTGATCGGGTCTTTCATGCGATGTCAGCTAGTATCGCGCGGGCCCTGTCGCAATCCTCGCCCATCTGCGCGATCAGCGCGTCCAGGCTGTCGAACTTCAGTTCGGGACGCAGGAAGTCGACCAGAGCGATCGACAGATGATGGCCATAGAGGTCGCCGGTGAAGTCGAACAGGTAGGTTTCGAGATTGGCGCGGTTCTCGCCGAACATGGGGCGGACGCCGATGCTGGCGGCGCCGTCATAGGTACCTGCATGAGGGCCGGTCAGCACGTCGGCCTTGACCGCGTAGACGCCGAACTTCGGCGGATGCAGGCGGTCGATGGACATGTTCGCGGTGGGGAAGCCCAGTTCGCGGCCGCGCTTTTCGCCGTGGATCACCTGACCGTCGATGCGGTGCCAGTGGCCCAGCATGGCGGCGGCGTCGCGCGGGCGGCCGTCGGTCAGGGCCTGACGGATGCTGGTGGAGCTGACGCGCTGGTCGCCGGTGGCGACGAGGTCGGCGATGGTCACGCCGAAGCCCAGTTCCCTGCCAAGTCGTTCCAGATCATCGGCATTTCCGGCGCGGGCCTTGCCGAAGCAGAAGTCGTGGCCGACCACGACATGCGACAGGCCAAGCCCTTCGGCGATGACGGCGCGGGCGAATTCCTCCGGCGACAGGCCGGCGAGGCCGCGGTCGAACTCGATCTGATAGAGGTGGTCGATGCCGAGCTTGGCCAGACGGTTCGCCTTGGTCTCGGCGCTCATCAGGCGAAAGGGAGGGGCGTCGGGCGCGAAGACCTCTCGCGGGTGCGGCTCGAAGGTGACGAGGCCAAGCGGGGCGCCGGATTTCGCGGCGATCTCGCGGGTCAGTCCGATCACCGCCTGGTGGCCGATATGCACGCCGTCGAAGTTGCCGATCGCGGCTGCGGCGCCCTTGTCGCCGGGCTTGAGGCCGGTCCAGTTGGTGAAGGTTCGCATCGGTCCCCGGAAAACGGTAGCCCGCCTGGCTGGTTACGCACTGGCAGCGCCGCTGCCCTTTGGCGAGCTATCGCCCAGCAGCCGCAGACAATCAAGCCGTTGACCGGATTTGACCTTTGTCAGTCGAGCTTGTTGCTAGGTGCGAGCACAACCGCCTCGCCTTTGAGCACGGCGGTCTTGCCGACGCTGCAGCGGCAGTCGAGGGTAACCCGGCGACGAGTCGAGTCGATGGCGGCAACTGTGACCTCGGCGCGGACTGTGTCGCCGGGGCGGACCGGGGCAAGGAACGTCAGCGACTGCTTCAGGTAAACGGTGCCGTGGCCGGGCAGCTGTTCACCAATCACGGCAGATATAAGTCCGGCGGTCAGGATGCCATGGGCGATGCGACCGCCGAAGATGGTGTCGGCGGCATAACCGTCATCGAGATGTACCGGGTTGCGGTCTGTCGAGACTTCGGCGAACATCTGGATGTCGCGATCCGTGACGATCTTGTCGAGGTGGCGGCTCATGCCGAGTTCGAGATCCTCGATAAAGATTGTGCCGCGCTGAATGGTGTCGAGCATAGGCCCGGTTCCTGTGATTGTTGCGCTGCAGCATTTAACGCGGCAGTGCGGAATATTCAATCACAAAAGTAATTTTATGTCAAATTACGCTGCAGCTTTTGAAACTTTCTTGCCCTTAAGCTGTTAACGAAGAAAGCCAATCGAATATGCCGGCGCATAATCCTGCGCGCGCAGATAATCGATCAGCGCGTCGGGATTCGGGTGTTCCTCGGTCTTGGTTTCCTCGGCGGCGATTCCCCCGGTGACGAAGAGAACGTCCAGGTCCTCTCCCATCGCGCCGGCCACGTCGGTGGCGATGCCGTCGCCGATGCAGAGGATGCGGTTGTCGGGCACCGGCTTGTCCAGCGCCGTGAGACGGCGGCGGGCAAGGTCATAGATCGGCGGATGCGGCTTGCCGAAATAGAGACTGACGCCTCCCATCTCGATATAGAGCTGCGCCAGCGCCCCGGCGCACCATTGCCGCTTGTCGCCCACGTCGACGATGATGTCCGGGTTGAAGCACAGCAGCTTCATGCCCTTGGTCTTGGCGTACAGGAACTCCGAACGATAGACGGCGGGGTCGGCATAGGGATCTTCGGGGCCGCAGCAGACGATGCCGTCGGCTTCCTCCAGCGGCACGCGCCGGACGTTCACTGGATTTTCGACGATCTTCATCGGTTCGAAGATCGTCAGGTCGCGATCGTAGCCCATGAACCAGACTTTTTCGCCCACGGCACCCTGGAACATCGCCACGCGCGCGCTGTCGCCCGAGGTGGCGATGGCATCCCAGCAGTCGCGCGGTACGCCAATGCCGTCGAGCTGTTTCGCGACTTCGCCCCAGGCACGGGGGGCGTTGGTGACCAGCACCACGGCACCACCCCGTTCGCGGAAACCCTGCAGCGCGGCGACAGCCTCGGCGAAGGGTTCGCGGCCGTTATGCAGACAGCCCCAGACGTCGCAGAAGACGGCATCGTACTGATCGGAGATCTCGGAAAGGTGGTGGATGATCCGGGTCATGGCTGGCCTTGGCTGGGTCCGCGTGTCGCCTGTCCTATGGCATGAAGGCGGGCGCGCGGAAAGCCGATTAGGCGACGTGGGTCCAGCCGTTGGTTTCGCGCCAGACCGCGCGTAGCGCATCGCCCTGACCGGTGAAGGACTCGTCCAGCAGGTCGCATCCCCACACCCGGTCGGTGCGGAAATGGCGAAACCCGGCGCGCAGCTCGCACCATGCGGCGACCATGACGCTTTCAAGATTGTAGACCAGACCGATCGGCCGGATCGTGCGCGTGGTCTCGGTTCCGTCGCCGTCGCGGTAGACGATGCGCAGCTTCCGTTCCTGGCGCACCGCCTGCCTATAGAGGGCGATACGCGTACATCCCTGCGCCGGGTCGTCGGGAGCCGCGCCCCAGGGTGCGACCTGCAGCCAGTCGGCAGGCTCGTTCAGCGCGGCGACCTTGTCGCAGATCCGCTGCGCGGCGCGCTGCAGGCCGCTGTCTCCGGAACGGGCGAGCATCGATAGCCCGACGCGGAGCGCCTCCAGCTCCTCCTCGTCGAAGTTCAGGGGCGGCAGGTCGTAGCCGCGGCGCATGACGTAGCCTATGCCCGCCTCGCCTTCGATCGGCGTGCCCATCGCCTGCAGCGAGGCGATGTCGCGGTAGATCGTGCGCGTCGATACCTCGAGCTGATCGGCGAGGTCCTCGGCGCGGATCGGACGCGGGCTGGCACGGAGAATCTGGATGACTTCGAATAGGCGGGTAACGCGTTGCATGATCGGGTCCTGCGGCTGCTGACAGGATAGCGACATCCCCTGACAACAGTCTGTCAGGAGCGTCGCGGCACTTTCGCGGAAACGCAAGGAGGTGCCGCGAGATGGCCTATTACGACCACATCCACATGATCATTCTGAAACTTGGGCGCTGGAGCGATCCGGCAACGGGCAGGCGGTGCGAGCGCTGGCCATCCTGGAACTGGCCGTTTTGACATGGTGGTGCAGAACAGGAGTGGTGCCGGCTAGAGCGGCGGGCCTCCATTGGCGGCGCGGTAGGCGTGGACCTCGGCGAGGAAATGCGTGAGGTCGTGATCCTCGATGCGCATGATCTCGAAATGTTCGGCGAGGTTTTCGAGGTATTCGAGGCTGGTGCCCAGAATGCCCGCGCCGGTGGCGGCATATTGCACCTGCAGGTCATGCGGCAGGTCCGGAACGATCATCCTGGCCGAATAATCCGCCGTGAAGGCGAGCGCGGTGACCCGGCCCTGGTCGGTTTCCGCGGTGACGAAGGTTTCGTGATAGCAGGGTGAGAGCCGCTCTCGATTCCAGAGGATTCGGGTTTCCTCTTCGAGGCGGGCAGCGGCGATGCGGAAAACGAGGCCGTCGCAGCCCGGGCCGGTATCGAGCGCGGCCATGACGCCGGGCACCTCGGCTGTGCCGCGGCCGCCCATCACGTCCTTCAGGATGAAGCGTCGCGCGTAGCCAGTGACGCGGGCGCGGCGAACTTCCTCGAAGTCAAGGGCCGGATCCCACATCAGGGAGCCGTAGGCGAAGACCCAGAGATCCTGATCGCGGCGGCCCTCGAGGGCAGCGTTACGAAAGGCTTCGCGCGTCTCGTCGGTATAGCGCCAGTCGGGGCCAATGCCCTGGGCCGCCATGTGGGCGTCGATATCCGCAGGCTGGAAGGTGCGGAAGAAGGACTTGTGCGGGTCGGTGATCTTGCCGCGGAGACCCGGATGGTGGCGGAACGGATCGTCTGTCATCGGGTCCCCGGGGGAACGGGCGGGAGTACGATACCCCGCCCGGGAAGCATTACAGCGTCAGTGCCGGAATGATCTGTTTCTTGCGGGACATGATGCCCGGCAGGACAACGCTGTCACCGGACACCGAGGCGCCGAAGCTCTTCTCGGCGACGGTCTTGACCGTGTCGTTCGGGACCAGCAGCGTGGCTTCTTCCTTCAGGATGTCGACGACAAACAGCAGGACCTCATCCACGCCGTCCTCTTTCGCGACATCGGTCATCGAGGCCATCAGGCTGGCCTTGCGGTCGAGCGGGATATCCGGGGCGGTGGTTTCCAGAACCGAGACGCGGAACTTCTTGCCGCCTACCTCGTATTCCTTGGAATCCATGCGGATCAGTTCGGCATCGGAGAAGGCGGAAACGTCGGATTTGGCGGCGAACATTTCGGCGGCGTAATCGGGGATCGACAGGCCGAGATCGGCGGCCAGTTCCTCTGCCAGTTCCTTGTCCTGATCGGTGGTGGTGGGCGACCGGAATTCCAGCGTGTCGGAGAGGATGCAGGACAGCATCGCGCCTTTGATGTTCTCGGGCATCTTGTCGGCGTTCGGGCCCATCAGGTTGTGCATGATGGTCGCGGTGCAGGCGAGCGGCTTGATCGTGATGTCGATCGGCCCCTTGGTTTCGAGCCCGCCGGTCAGCTTGTGGTGGTCGATGATCTGCAGGATGTCGGCGTCGTTGATCGCGTCCGGCAGTTCGGCGGGGTTGTTGGTGTCGACGATGACGACCTGCTCGCCGGCGTCGACGCCGGAGATGATCTCGGGCTTCTTAAAGCCCCAGCGTTCCAGCACGAAGGCGGCCTCGGTGTTGGGTTCGCCAAGCAGTTTCGCCTCGGCGGGCTGGTTACGGTGCTCGGTCAGGTACCAGGCCCAGATCAGCGGTGAGCCTGTAGAATCGGTGTCGGGGGATTTGTGGCCGAAAACTTTGATGGTCATATCGCGGGTCCGTCTGGATTGGCGTTGAAAAAAGGGCAGGATTTCGCGGGCCTCTATAGGGGGATGCGGACGGCTTGTCACGGGGCGCGGGACGGGTTCATGTGACGCATGGGTGCGATGAAGGAAACCGATCTCTACCCGCCGGTGAAGGCGTTCCTCGAAGGGCAGGGATACGAGGTGAAGGGCGAGGTAGCGGGCGCGGATGTCGTGGCCTGCCGCGATGGTGACCTGCCGGTGATCGTCGAGCTGAAAACCGGGTTCTCGCTGGCGCTGCTGCGGCAGGGCGTGGCGCGGCTGGCGGTGACGGATGCGGTTTATCTATGCGTGCCGCGCCGCGCGGGGCGGGCGCATGCGGCGGCAATGAAGGAGAACGTGAAGCTGTGCCGGAGGCTGGGGCTGGGCGTGATCCAGGTGCGGCTGTCGGACGGGCTGGTGGAAGTGCTGTGCGATCCGGGCCCCTACGCTCCGCGGAAGTCGAAGGCTCGACAAGGGCGATTGTTGCGGGAATTCGCGCGGCGTCAGGGTGATCCGGCGACGGGCGGCGCAACGGTGGCCGGGCTGGTGACGGCGTACCGGCAGGACGCCGTACGGATCGCGGGATATCTGTCGGATCAAGGGCCAAGCCGGGGTGCGGCGGTGGCCAAGGCGACGGGCGTCGGCCGCGCAACGCGAATCATGGCGGACGACCACTATGGGTGGTTCGAACGGGTCGAGCGCGGCGTCTACGCGCTGACGGAGGCGGGGCGGCGCGGTGTCTCCGCATATGCAGGCAAACTGCCGGCAGGATGACCGCTGCGTCGCAATGGCGCAGCGATATCACGAAGATGCGAGCGCATTGCTGTAATTTCGCCCCAAACAGGCGTTAACTTATCATGCGACGGAGCCGCGCATCCAATTACCAACCGAAGATCAACCGCGCCGCAGGGCTGAGCAAACATGCCGAACAAGAAAGATGGCGACTGGAAAGACGATTCTCTGACCGGTACGTCGGACGACGACAGCATTTCCGGGAAGTCCGGTGACGATACGATCGACGGCGGCGCCGGCAACGATACGCTGTCGGGCGATTCCGGCGAGGATCAGCTGTTCGGCGGCGAGGGCGACGACAGCCTTGATGGCGGATCGCAAAAGGACACTCTGTCCGGCGGTGCCGGGAACGACACACTCAAGGGCGGCAGCGAAGACGACGTGCTGTCCGGCGGCGACGGCGACGATTACCTGGAAGGCGGCTCGCAGAGTGACTCGCTCTTTGGTGGCGCTGGCAACGATACGCTGTTCGGCGGCTCCGATTCCGACTACATCGATGGTGGCGCCGGCGACGACCTGATCCTTGAGGGCGGTTACGAGGGCGGCCAGGATACTATCGTTTTCGGCGCCGACAGCGGGAACGATACGGTGGACGGATTCAGCCCGGCGGATGACAAGATATATATCCGCGGCGCTTCACTGGACGATGTGATCCTTACACCGACCGACGATCCGAAAATCTGGGTGCTAACCCTCAAGGGAGTGGCCGATTCCAGTCTGACGATCAATTTCCAGTACTACTGGGATTCCGGGATATCGGTCGAGGAACTTACCGAGCAGGTCATCACCGAAGAAGACGATGGACCGATGCCGACGGATCCCTATCCGTCACCGATCTGTCTGACCGAAGGCACGATGGTCGACACGCCGCAGGGTCCGCGCGCTGTTGAGACACTGAAACCCGGCGATCTGGTTCTGACATACGACGCGGGGGCGCAGCCGCTTCGGGCGGTGTTGCGAAACCGGGTTCCGGTAGAGGCTCTTGCAGAGCATGCGACGCTGCGGCCAGTGGCGATCGCGGCGAGCGCGTTTGGCGAGGGGCTGCCGCGGCGGCCGATGCAGGTGTCGCTGCAGCATGCTTTCCTGGCCTGGGACGGCCGACCCAATGGCAAGGGCGAGGTACTCGTCCGAGCCCGGCATATCGCCGAGGAGATCGGGTGCGCGACGCTCGTGGAACTAGTGGATGCGCCGGTCAGCTATATTCACCTGCTGATGGACCGCCATCATCTGGTCCGCGCCGAAGGGGTCTGGACCGAAACCGTGTTCACCGGCGAGGAGGCGCTGGCAGCCGATCCGGTTCTGCAGCGCATGATCTCGGGCGGGCATATGCCGGCGATAAAGAAGCGCGTGCGCCGGCTGCTGCTGCGCAAGCATCTGCAGCGGTTCAACGGGCATGCTCTGGGTGTTGGTGATCCCGACAAGCGGGTCCGCGCGGCCTGAGGGCTACTGCGTCAGCGGCAGGCGCGTGATCTCGAAACCTTCCTGTTCCAGCAGGTTCAGCACGCCTTCATCTCCCGGCAGGTGCATTGCGCCAACGGCGACCAGTGTGTCGCCTTCGGCTGTCAGGATTTCGTCGATCCATGCGCGGTTGCGGGCGGTCAGCAGCAGGTCTTCAAACAGGGCGATCTGGGTGTCCATTTCCTCCGGCGGCAGGGGCGTAAGCTCTTCCATCAGCTTCAGCGACCAGAGCCAGATCTGCAGGACATCTTCGCGGAAATAGGCTTCGGCGACGGTTACGTCATATGAGGCATCCTCGGCATCCTGCTGGGCTAGGGCGAGGCGCAGGAGGTCGAGTTGTTCCTCTTCGGAATATGCGCCGAAGAGCTTCAGTGCGGTGTCCAGCGGTTCCAGCGCGACGGCGGGACGGCCAAGTTCCGCGGCGCGTTCCATCAGCTGCGCGTCCAGCCCGCGGCGGCCGGCGAGCAGATCCTGAAACATGCATTTCGAGATCGACAGGTTGGCCATCGCCATCCACGGTTTCATCTTCGCGGCGAGGAAGCCGGGGATGCCTCGGTCCGACATGGCTACTCGCAATGCGTCCCAGTCTTCCTTGGACAGTAGCTCTGGCAGGGTCGGGCCCTCGGTGATGAAGGCCAGATCGGGCGTTTCTGCGATCATCCGCTGCAGGCGAGCTTCGTCGCCTTCGCCCAGCTCCATCAACACTGTCTTGGCGTTTTCAAGAAAGGGCGCGATGCGGTCGAGCGTGGCCTGGTGGCGCGAATCGTAGGTGTGCATCGTGCCGACGAGATGGATGGAGCGGCCGTCCTTCGCGGCGCGCCAGAGGATGCCTTCGGAGTAAGGCTGCGCCGCCGCTTCCTGTTCCATCGCAAGGCGTTCGTCTTCGGGCATCGCGGCGATGAGGTCGGTGCCGGTGCATTGCGCGGCGGCGGGGCCGGCAAGCAGGATCAGAAGGCAGACAAGCAGGCGGCGCATGAGGGTCCTCTATTGACTCCCCTCAAGGTAAGGGCGCCGCTGGCATGTGCAAGGCGGCATCCGGGGCAAGCGTGACGCGGATCAAAGCGGGTGTCACGAGAATCGGTTAACGTCCTGCCATCGCGCGAATGCCATCACCGAGGAGGGTGACATGGAAGACGTGGAGCGACTGCTGAAAGGTACCGTGGAAGAACTGGAACGCCTACTCAACGCCAAGAACGTTCTGGGTGCCCCGATCGAGAAAGACGGAGCGACGGTCATTCCGCTGGTCAGCTACGGGTTCGGATTCGGCGCCGGGGGTGGTACCGGCGGCGAGGGTGCCAAGGCCGGTACCGGCGGAGGCACGGCGGGCGGTGGCGGCATCAAACCGCTGGGTGCGATCATCATCGATGGCGACGGCGCCCGGGTCGAAGCAGTGAAGGGTGCGGTGAGCAACCTCGCGGAGGTGATCGGCGGTGTCGCGTCGAAGGCGATGGATAAGTCGTCGAGCGAGAAGTCGGACGAATGATCGTATTGCAGGGGCTGCTGTGGCTCCTGCTGGCGGTTGTTCTGGCGGTGATCTTGGTGCTGGCACTGCCCGTCCGCCTGCGTCTGCTCGCCCAGTCGGAACCGGAGCTTTGGGCGCGCATGGAACTTGGCCTGTTCGGTGGAGCTTTGCCTAATTTCTCGGTTTTCAACAGCGCACAGCGTCGGCAGCGGGTTAAAACCGAGGTTTCGGCCTCAAGTGAGGCACTTTCGCAATCGCAACCGAAGAAGCGAACCGCCATTGGGAAAAAGTCCGATCGCGGCATGCGCGTGCTGAGAGCGGCACCGCGGCTGTTGGGTGGGTTACTACGTCGGATGAAGATCGAGCGTTGTGACCTCGATTGCCGTTTCGGGCTGGGTGATCCGGCAGAGACGGGGCAGATCTATGGGCTGGTTGCTCCGGTCGCATACGGATCCGGCATGCTGTTCGGGCAGGACAATCATGTGAGCGTGGAGCCGGTGTTCGATCGGGCATGCCTGGAAGGGCGCGTGGATGTGACAGTTGCGGCGATACCTTTCCGGCTGTTGGTTCCAGCACTGAAGTTCGGTTGGGCGGTGTTTGGACCACGGCGATGAGCGTTCGGCTTGACACCCTGGTACGAACCGGCGATGCAGCGGTCGCCGCGATTTGCGAGGCGCGTGTGTCCTTTCAAGGGTTTCAAAGGGCAGCAGTTCTCGCGGCGATGAAACGACCCGTCGCGGTTCTTGTCCGCTCCGGCGAGGAAATGCGGGCATTCTCGCCTGACGGTGCGGCCCTGAGCCGGACAGATATCGAGGCGCTTTGTCCCGGCGCGTGGGCGCGGTTCGAAACGGCCGCGAAACGCTGAAAAACCCGGTCACGACCTGTTGACTCGCTGAACGGCTTTCCCTACATCCGCCTCGTTAGCACTCGACGGAGGTGAGTGCTAACGCTGGGAGAACAATGAACCAAGGAGCGTTCAGAAATGGCTTTCACTCCGTTGCATGACCGTGTGCTGGTCCGCCGCGTGGAGTCCGACGAGAAGACCAAAGGCGGTCTGATCATCCCCGACAGCGCGAAGGAAAAACCGGCCGAAGGCGAAGTTGTCGCCGTGGGCGCCGGCGCCAAGGACGACGAAGGCGATCGCATCGCGATGGACGTCAAGGCTGGCGACAAGATCCTGTTCGGCAAATGGTCGGGTACAGAGATCTCGCTGGATGGCGAAGAGCTGCTGATCATGAAGGAAAGCGACATCCTGGGCATCATCGCCTGAGCTTGTCGCTGAGCGGCGGGCCCCGGCCCGTCTCATGGCTAAACGAATTCGATAGGAGAAGCAGATATGGCTGCTAAGGACGTCAAGTTCGACACCGACGCCCGCAACCGCATGCTCAAGGGTGTGAACATCCTGGCCGATGCGGTGAAAGTGACCCTGGGCCCGAAAGGCCGCAACGTGGTCATCGAGAAATCCTTCGGCGCTCCGCGCATCACCAAGGACGGTGTGACCGTCGCGAAGGAAATCGAACTGGAAGACAAGTTCGAGAACATGGGCGCCCAGATGGTGAAGGAAGTCGCTTCCCGCACCAACGACGAGGCTGGCGACGGCACCACCACCGCCACCGTTCTGGCCCAGGCCATCGTACGCGAAGGCATGAAGTCGGTTGCCGCCGGCATGAACCCGATGGATCTGAAGCGCGGCATCGACATGGCCACCGCCAAAGTCGTCGAGCACATCAAGAACGCTGCCCGCGAAGTGAACGACTCGGCTGAAGTCGCTCAGGTCGGCACCATCTCGGCCAACGGCGAAACCGAAATCGGCCGCCAGATCGCCGACGCGATGCAGAAAGTCGGCAACGACGGCGTCATCACCGTGGAAGAGAACAAGGGCCTGGAGACCGAGACCGAGGTCGTCGAAGGCATGCAGTTCGACCGCGGCTACCTGTCGCCCTACTTCGTGACCAACCCGGACAAGATGACCGCCGAGCTGGAAGACGCTGTCATCCTGCTGCACGAGAAGAAACTCTCGTCGCTGCAGCCGATGGTTCCGCTGCTCGAGTCCGTGATCCAGTCGCAGAAGCCGCTGCTGATCATCGCGGAAGACGTCGAAGGCGAAGCGCTGGCCACCCTCGTGGTCAACAAGCTGCGCGGCGGCCTGAAGATCGCTGCCGTCAAGGCTCCGGGCTTCGGCGATCGCCGCAAGGCCATGCTGCAGGACATCGCGATCCTGACCGGCGGCCAGGTGATCTCGGAAGATCTCGGCATGAAGCTCGAGAACGTGACCATCGACATGCTGGGTTCGGCCAAGCGCGTCTCGATCACCAAGGACGAAACGACCATCGTCGACGGTGCTGGCGACAAGGCAGAAATCGAAGCCCGCGTTTCGCAGATCCGCCAGCAGATCGAGGAAACCACCTCGGACTACGACCGCGAGAAGCTGCAGGAACGTGTTGCCAAGCTGGCCGGCGGCGTTGCCGTCATCCGCGTCGGCGGCATGACCGAAGTCGAAGTGAAAGAGCGTAAGGACCGCGTCGACGACGCGCTGAACGCCACTCGTGCCGCCGTTCAGGAAGGCATCGTGGTCGGCGGCGGCGTCGCCCTGGTTCAAGGCGCCAAGGTTCTCGAAGGCCTGACCGGCGAGAACGGCGACCAGAACGCCGGTATCGCCATCGTGCGCCGCGCGCTGGAAGCTCCGCTGCGCCAGATCGCCGAGAACTCCGGCGTCGACGGCTCGGTGGTTGCGGGCAAGATCCGCGAATCCGACGACCTGAAGTTCGGCTTCAACGCTCAGACCGAAGAATATGGCGACATGTTCAAGTTCGGCGTGATCGACCCGGCGAAGGTCGTCCGCACCGCGCTGGAAGACGCTGCTTCGGTTGCCGGCCTGCTGATCACCACCGAAGCGATGGTGGCCGACAAGCCGCAGAAAGAAGCACCCGCCGGTGGCGGCATGCCCGACATGGGCGGCATGGGCGGCATGATGTAAGCTGCTCTGCCAGTCAGACAGGGAAAGGGCGCCTTCGGGCGCCCTTTCTTTTCTCAACTGGTTTAACCGGGCTCGACAGAGCGAGATTGCCGCAGGCTCAAATCACCAGTCCTGTCGCCACCTCCGCCAGGAAAGCATCACGGAATTCCGCGATGTCGCGGTGCCTCTGCCGGGCGAGGTTGCGGCCCGTCTCGGTCAGGAAGCCGTCCGCCAGAGTCAGGAGCTTGGTGCGGAAGTGGTCGAGTGCGAAGCGGGTGTCGTCGAGGTCCCGGTTGCGCGCTTCGGGGTCTTCGGGGTCGTAGAGCGCGGCGCCGGTGCGGCCCGCCACGTAGAAGCAGCGGGCGACGCCGATAAGGCCGATCGCGTCCAGACGGTCGGCATCGCGCAGGATTTTCGCCTCCAGCGTTTCGGGTGTGATTCCGGCAGAGAAACTGTGGGCTTCGATGGCGTGGCAGGTGGCGGTTATTCGGTCGAGGGGCCAATCTAGCGCTGCCAGCAACTGCTGTGCCTTGGCGGCGGCCATGCGCGATGCCTGGCTCCGTTGGGGAGACGTCTTCTCCACCGCGACGCAGTCGTGTAGCAGCGTTGCGGCGGCGAGGCTCTCGATATCGCCGCCCTCGTTCGCATGTATCGTCAGGACGTTCCCCCAGACCCGGATCAGGTGTGACAAGTCGTGCGAGCCGTCCTCACCGGCATCAATCGCATGCGGCAGCAAATCGGTTGCAAGTTCGGCTTTCGGGGCAAAATGGACGTGTGGCATCGGGCTCTGTTGTGATGTTTGTCAATAAAACGTGGAGCGGGAGTACTTCTTTGCATTTGCCCGGGCTCGTTGCAAACTCGGGCTGAAGCGCCGGATTGCGGTGCGGTTTTGGTGGGAGGCCCCGATGAAGCGGTTTCTGTTTTCGATCTTATTCGTGTGGCTTGCCGGATTGGCCGTGGCGCAGGAGGACGAGGCGGCCAGCGATGTCGGGTTCAGTTTTGGCAATGACTTCTACCGGACCGGCTGGCGCGTGGTGCAGAGCGTGGCGGGGGCAGATGACGTCTTTGCCGCCGGCGACCGGGTTCGGATCGAGAGCGATATCGACGGGTCGGCGCATATGGCCGGACGTCGGGTGTGGATCGACGGCGCGGTTGGCGGCGACGTTTACGCGTTCGGGTTCAACGTTCAGATTGCAGGGGCCGTCGCGGGCGACGTGACTGCTTCTGGGTATTCGGTGTCTGTCGGCAGCGTCGGCGGCGACCTGCGCGCCAGCGGATCCAATGTGACGCTGGCCGGGCCTGTGGGCGGCTATGTCGTTGTTGCAGGCGAGGACGTGCGGATCGAAGGCCGGATCAGCGGCGATGTGCGGATCTCGGCAGGCGATGTCACATTCGGGCCGGAGGCCGCCATAGACGGCACCCTTACCCTCTACGAGAACGAACTTGGCGGTATCGAGGTGCCGGAAAGCGTGATTCCGGCGGACCGCGTGATGCGCCACGAGCAGGATGAGTTCACCGAAGTCGTGGCCGACGAGGTGGCGCCGGTCAGCTTCTGGCAGGTTCTCGCCGGGTGGATCGGCGGCGTCATCCTTATCGCCGCGATTGCGGCAGTAATCGCAGCGGTGGCGCCGGAATACCTTGCCAAACTGCGGCGGCGGTTGCTGGAGCATCCATTCTGGGCGGTCTGGATCGGGTTCCTGTTCCTGTCCGCGCTGATCGGCGGGGCGTTCCTGTTCATCCTGACGGTGATCGGCATTCTGCTGACCCCCGCTGTGCTGGTGGCGGCCGGGATCGTCTGGTTCTTGGGCTATGTCATCGGGGCGTATGCGCTGGGCGTCGGTGTTCTGCTGGCAATCGGCCGACCAGAGCCCTATCGGATCAGCCATCGCGCGCTTGCGGCTTTTGTCGGGGCGCTGCTGGCGGGGTTGCTGGCCCTGATCCCGTTCGTCGGCTGGCTCTTTGTCCTTGGCCTCACCTTCGCGGGTGCCGGGGTGCTGGGCGCAAGTATGTTCCGGCCGCGTTTCTTTGCCGAGCCCTGAGTTAAGGCGGCCTTACTGACGTGATGCGCGCGCAGCGATGCGCTCGCGCTGCAGGGTGTATAGCCCTGTCGCGATGATGATCGCGGCGCCGACGAGCGTCCAGAAGTCGGGCAGGTGGCCGAAGACCAGCCAGCCATAAAATGTGCCCCAGATCAGCATCGAGTACTGCATCGGCGCGACGACGGCGGCCTGACCGATCTCCAGTGCCTTGATGAGAAGGAATTCGCCAAGGCCCGCGGCCACGGCGATACCGACCATCAGCGCGACCTCCAGCCAGGTTGTTGGAGTGCGCCACAGGAACGGTAGCGGCAGCGATAGCAGCGCGGTGCCTGTCAGGGCGGTATAGGCGACGGTGGTGATCGTACGGTCGGTACGGCCGAGGGCGCGCGACAAGATCTGGCGCAGCGCAAAGAAGAAGGCGGCGGCAAGGACGAGGAAGACGGCGGGGTGGATGACACCCATTCCGGGCCGGATCACGATCAGTGTGCCGATGAAACCGATGAAGACGGCGGTCCAGCGGCGGATGCCGACCGGCTCTCTCAGCACGAGAGCGGAGAGCAGGGTGACCATGAACGGCGCCACGAAGGTGACGGCAACGGCATCGGCCAGCGGCACGAAGCTGACCCCGGTTATGAACAAAACAGCAGAACCACCGGCGAGTGCGCCCCGTACGAGTTGCAGTGGTAGGTTCTGTGTCTTCAGGATCGAGGGACCGAGCCGGGCGAGCAGGTAAAGGACTGCGACGAACAGGCCGAACTGGCGTGCCCATGTCACCTGAATCGGGTGTAATGTGCCTGTCAGGAATTTCGCTTGTGTGTCGACCGCAGAGAAGATGAAAAAGGCCAGCCCCATCAGCGCCAATGCACGCATGTTGTCCGGTGCGCTCGGGGGTGGCGCCGTGTTCATGGGTGAGGCGGGGATCGGAATCTCTGAACTCCTCGACTGGCCGGGCTGGGCCGGACCGCAGATCACTGCTACGCGAAGGGCGCGGGGCGGTCCAGTGTGGCCGGATGCAAGGAGTGGCTATGCATTTGTTCTTGCTGACAGCGCTGGTGATGATCGCCTTCGCGGCAAATTCCGTGTTGAACCGCCTGGCGCTGGCGGGTGGTGAGATCGGCGCCACCGAGTTTGCGGTATGGCGTGTGGCCTCCGGAGCCGTGGCCCTGGCGATCCTTGTGCTCGCCCGCGGCGGCAGATTGCGGCTGGGCGGCCCGTACCGGCTCGTCGGGGTGGTGTCACTGACAGTCTATATGCTGGCCTTTTCGCTTGCCTATCTGTCTCTGGACACCGGCGTGGGTGCTTTGATCCTGTTCGGTGGCGTGCAGATCACGATGTTTGTGGGCGCCGTTATCGGCGGTGAACGGGTGCCGCCGATGCGCTGGGCCGGGGCCTGCGTTGCGTTGGCCGGTCTTGCCTGGCTGTTCTGGCCTGGCAGTGGCGCAGCGATATCCTGGCGCCACGGTGCCCTGATGGCGGCGGCGGCCGTGGGATGGGGACTTTATTCGCTTATCGGCCGGGTGTCCGGAGAGCCGCTGAAGGCAACGGCCGCAAATTTCGCTCTCGCGGTGCCAGTCTGCGTTACCGCCGCGCTGGTATTGCCGGCTTCGACGGTCGAAATGAGCAACGTCGGCCTTGCCCTTGCGCTCACTTCCGGCATCGTGACATCCGCTATGGGATACGCGCTGTGGTATTCCGTGCTGCCGCGCCTGCCGGCCAGTCAGGCGGCGGTCGCACAGCTGACCGTGCCAGTGATCGCCATTTTAGGTGGCGTAGTTTTTCTGGGAGAGGTGCTTAAGTGGGAGGTGATCGGCGCGTCGACGCTGGTCCTGGGCGGGGTCGCCCTCTCTGTCCGTGCGCGGCGTTAGGGATCTGGTAATAACCATACGCTCACATCTCCGTTGCCCCTGCTTGCGCGGTTCGGGTCCGTGTGTAGGTTGGGCGCTGCCGTTTCCCAAACTGGAAGAGAGGGCTGAATGCGCCGTTTCCTGTCTTTGATACTCGTCTGTTTCGTCGGCATGCCGGCCTCTGCGGCCGAGGTCACGACCTACACTCTCGACAACGGTATGGATGTCGTGGTGTTGGAAGATCACCGCGCGCCAGTTGCCGTACAAATGGTCTGGTACAGGGCAGGCGCCGCCGACGAGCCACCCGGCGTCTCTGGCATTGCGCATTTCCTGGAACATCTGATGTTCAAGGCGACTGACGACCTCGCCTCCGGAGAACTTTCGAACACTGTCGCCCGCATCGGCGGGTCGGACAACGCTTTCACCTCCTGGGACCATACGGCCTATTTCCAGCGCGTCGCCGCTGACCGGTTGGAGCTGGTCATGAAGATGGAAGCCGACAGGATGCGCGACCTGCAGCTGACCGAAGACGATATCACTACGGAACGCCAGGTGATCCTGGAGGAACGCAACCAGCGCACCGACTCGGACCCGAACTCGCTATATGGCGAACAATGGATGTCGGCGCTGTACATGAACCACCCCTATGGTATCCCGATCATAGGTTGGCGGCAGGAGATGGAAGAGCTCGGTCTGGACGATGCCGAAGCCTTCTACAAAAAGTACTACGCGCCAAACAACGCGATCCTGATTGTGGCGGGCGATGTCGATCCTCAGGAGGTCAAAGCGCTGGCTGATACCTATTACGGGCCATTAGAGCCGACGCCTGGGCTGGGAGAGCGGATGCGTCCTCAGGAGCCACCGCAACTTGCCGAACGACGCTTGATCTTCGAAGACCCACGGGTGTCAGATGCGTACGTGACCCGAAACTACCTGGCACCCGAACGCGATCCGGGCGCGCAGGAAGAGGCCGCGGCGCTCGAGATCCTGTCCTCGCTCCTTGGCGGCAACAGCTTTACTTCGGTCCTGCAGCGCAAGCTTGTCTTCGAGGATCAGAAGGCGCTTTACACCTGGGCCTATTACAGCGGCGTCAACTACGACGATACGACCTTCGGTATCGGTATCCTGCCGGTACCCGGAGTGTCGCTGGAAGACGCGGAGGCGGCACTCGACAAGGCGCTGGCAGAGTTCCTTGAGGAAGGCGTTGATGCGGAGCAATTCGAGCGGGTGAAATTTCAGCTTCGAGCCTCGCAGATCTATGCCGAGGACTCGGTACAGAGCCTAGCCCGCCGCTATGGCGGAGCGCTGTCTTCCGGGCTGACAGTGGAAGACGTGGAAGCTTGGCCGGATATCCTGCAGGCCGTTACCGAGGAGGATGTCCTGGACGCCGCCCGCAATGTCTTTGACAAACGCCATGCTGTCACCGGTTGGGTTCGCCAGCCCCAGACCGAAGAGGAGGTGATCCAATGATCCGGTTCGCCCTGACATTCCTGGCGCTCTTCGCGGCGATCCCCGCCCGCGCCGCCGTCGATATCCAGGAAGTGACCTCCCCCGGCGGTATCACCGCCTGGCTGGTCGAAGAGCATTCCATCCCGTTCACCGCGCTGGAGATCCGGTTCAAGGGCGGCGCGTCGCTGGAGGAGCCCGGAAAACGTGGGGCCATCAACCTGATGACCGGCCTGATCGAGGAAGGTGCCGCAGACATGAACGCGCAGGCGTTCGCAACTGCTCAGGAGACGCTGGCGGCACGGTTCGATTTCGATGTCTACGACGACTCGCTGTCGATTGGCGCGAAGTTCCTGACCGAGAACCGCGACGAGGCGGTTGCACTGCTGAAAGCGGCGCTGACCGAGCCCCGGTTCGACGAGGATGCGGTGGAACGCGTGCGCGAGCAGGTCTTGTCTGGGATCCGGTCGGATGCCACTGATCCCGACAAGATCGCAGGCGACGCGTTCAACAAGATGGTCTATGGCGACCACCCCTATGCCACGCCGCTTCGCGGCACGGTGGAGAGCGTTACCGCGCTGACACGGGACGACATCGTCGCGGCACATCGCAACGTTCTGACCCTAGATCACATCTATGTCGGCGCAGTGGGCGACATCGCCGCCGAGGAACTGGGGCTCCTGCTGGACGAACTTCTGGGCGATCTGCCGGCCGAAGGCGCACCGTTGCCTGGCATGGCCGATCTGACCATTGAAGGCGGGATCACGGTCATACCCTACGACACGCCGCAATCCGTTGCGATGTTTGGCCAGACGGGTATCGAGCGTGATGACCCTGATTTCTTCGCGGCCTTCGTGCTGGACGAAATTCTTGGCGGCAGCGGACGCACCTCGCGCCTGATGGAAGAGGTGCGCGAGAAGCGTGGGCTGACCTATGGCATCTACACTTACTTGGTCGACGGGGATTATGCGGACCTGCTGATGGGGCATGTCAGGTCGGGCAATGACCGGATCGCAGATGCAATCGAGGTGATCCAGGCGGAATGGACCAAGATCTCCGAGGAAGGAGTGACCGCTGACGAACTGGAAGATGCCAAGACCTACCTGACCGGCGCCTATCCCCTCCGCTTCGATGGCAATGGCCGGATTGCCGGCATCCTTGTGGGGATGCAACTGTCCGATTTGCCACTGGATTACATTGCGACGCGGAACGACAAGGTGAACGCGGTGACGCTGGACGATATCAAGCGGGTCGCGAAACGGCTGATCCAGCCGGAGAACCTGCAGTTCGTCGTGGTCGGGCAGCCGGAAGGGCTGGAAACCACGAACTGAGCCTGCGTGCGTCGTTTTCTTCGGGTGCCGCTTACATATGAGACCCCGTAGGGGCGGCTGGTTGCGCGATTTGCCGTGGCAGAATCGGATCCGGGCATGCTATCCCTAGTGGCATGTCCGTTCCAAACCCCAAGATAGACCCGGGTCGCACGCCTATCCGCCAGCTTGACGAAGGCGCGATCAACCGGATCGCGGCGGGTGAGGTCGTGGAACGGCCAGCCTCTGCCGTGAAGGAGCTGGTGGAAAACGCGCTGGATGCGGGTGCGACACGGGTCGAGGTCTGCATTGCTGACGGCGGCAAAACACTGATCCGTGTCAGCGATGACGGGCACGGGATACCGGCCGACGAGCTGCCGCTGGCCCTGTCGCGGCATGCGACATCCAAGATCGACGGTTCGGACCTGCTGAACATCCATTCCTTCGGGTTCCGGGGAGAGGCCCTACCGTCGCTGGGCGCAGTCGGGCGGCTGTCGATCACCTCTCGTTCCGGATCGGAGGCGGCCACGATTTCAGTTTCTGGCGGGCAGCTCGGGCCGGTGAAACCGGCGGCGCTGAACGCGGGCACCGTGGTGGAGCTGCGCGACATTTTCTACGCCACGCCCGCGCGGCTGAAGTTCCTGCGCTCGGACCGGGCAGAAGTGCAGGCGGTTGGTGATGTCGTCCGGCGGCTGGCGATGGCGGAGCCCTATGTGGGCTTTGTTCTGCGCGACGTGACGGGCGGCGGCGAGGGTCGCGTGACCTTTCGCGCCGAAGCCGAGTCCGGTGACCTGTTCGACGCGCTGCACGGGCGGCTGGCGCGGGTTCTGGGGGCTGATTTCGCGGAAAACGCTCTTCGCATCGACGCGGAGCGAAACGGGCTGGCGCTGTCGGGATATGCGGCCCTGCCGACTTACTCGCGGGGCTCGTCTGTGGCGCAGTACCTGTTCGTGAACGGGCGCCCGGTGCGGGACAAGATGCTGCTGGGCGCACTGCGCGCGGCCTATTCTGATTTCCTGTCGCGCGACCGGCATCCCGCGGCGGTGTTATTCATCGAATGTGACCCGCATCTGGTGGATGTGAACGTGCATCCGGCCAAGGCGGAGGTGCGTTTCCGCGAGCCGGGGATGGCGCGAGGGCTGATCGTCTCGGGGCTGCGTCACGCGCTGGCCGAGGCGGGGCATAGGGCGTCGACCACGGTTGCCGGGGCGACGCTTGGGGCGATGCGGGCGGAAAGCACGGCGGTGTCAGTGCCGCGTGTATACCAAATGGAACGGCCATCGCAGAGAGCGCTCAACACCGCGCGAGGCTGGCAGGCGCCGCAGCAGGGCTTTGCCGAGACGGCCCCGGTCTTTGCGCGTGTCGACGTTGAGGAGGTTTCGCCGGAGACGGAAGAGGCGCCGACGCCGGTTTATCCGCTCGGCGCGGCGCGCGGGCAGGTGCACGAGAACTACATCGTCGCCCAGACCGCCGATGGGATGGTGATCGTGGACCAGCACGCGGCGCATGAACGGCTGGTCTATGAAAAGCTCAAGCGGCAGATGGCAGAGAATGGCGTCGCCGCGCAGGCGCTGCTGATCCCCGAGGTCGTGGAACTGTCGGAAGGCGATGCCGCACGGCTGCTGGAGTTGTCCGAAGATCTGGGGCGGCTAGGCCTTGGGATCGAACCTTTCGGGCAGGGCGCCGTTGCTGTGCGCGAAACGCCTGCCGTGCTCGGGCAGGTCGATGCCAAGGCGATGCTGCGGGACATCCTTGATGAGCTGGACGACCTGGGCGAGAGCCAGACGGTGCAGGCCCGGATCGAGGCGATCCTGTCGCGTGTGGCCTGCCATGGCTCTGTCCGTTCCGGCCGGCGCATGTCGGGCGAGGAGATGAACGCGTTGCTGCGCGAGATGGAAGCGACGCCGCATTCGGGCCAGTGCAACCATGGCCGGCCCACCTATGTGGAACTGAAGCTGTCGGATATCGAAAAGCTGTTCGGGCGCAAATGATCGAGATCGGCGGACAGACCTATTCCTTTGCCGACCCACTGGTCATCGTGGCGCTGGCCGGCGGCGTGATCGTGCTGCTGATCCTGTTCCTGCTGGTCATGGCCGTGCGCTCCGCGCGGATGTCTGCCAACCTTGCCGAGCCGCTGATCTACCAGATGGATCAGCTGGGCCGCGCCGTGCAGGGCTTGCAGGGCGGGCAGGAGCAGTTGACGGGTGGCCTGCGCAACGTGTCCGACGCCCAGGCGACAGGTCAGACACAGGTAATCCAGTCGATGGAAATGCGGCTGGCTGCCGTGCAGCAGCAGATGAACGACCGGCTGCACGACAACGCGATGAAATCGGCGCGCGCGCTATCCGAGATGCAGGAGCGGATGAACGAGGTTCTGACCGGCGGCACCGAGAAGACGACGAAATCGCTGACCGAACTGCAGGAGCGGCTGGCCGCCATCGACAAGGCGCAGGACAACATCACCAAGCTATCGGGGGACGTGCTGTCGCTGCAGGACATCCTGTCGAACAAGCAGACGCGAGGGGCGTTCGGAGAGATTCAGCTGAACGATATCGTCGGTAAGGCGCTGCCCTCGGACAGCTATTCGCTGCAGGCGACGCTGTCGAACGGACGGCGGGCGGATTGTCTGATCCATCTTCCGAACCCGCCGGGACCGATCGTGATCGACGCGAAATTCCCCCTGGAGGCCTACGAGAAACTTCGCGCGGCCACGACGCCTTACGAACAAGGCGAGGCGGCCAAAATGATGCGTACGGCAGTGCGGACGCATATCCGGGCGATCTCGGAGAAGTACATCATCGACGGCGAGACGGCGGACGGAGCGCTGATGTTCCTGCCGTCAGAGGCGGTCTATGCCGAATTGCACGCGAATTTTGCCGATCTGGTACGCGAAGGGTTCGATAGCCGGGTCTGGATTGTCTCGCCCACCACATGCATGGCGACGCTGAACACGATGCGTGCCATCCTGAAAGACGCGCGGATGCGGGAACAGGCGGGCGCGATCCGCAAGACGCTGCGCCAGTTGCACCGGGATGTGGAGCTGGTGGTGGAGCGCGTTGGTAAGCTGGACAATCATTTCCGCCAGGCGCGGGAGGATGTCGAGGGGATCGGCATCGCCGCAGAACGCGCCGGGAAACGGGCGGCGAAACTGGACAATTTCGACTTCGAGGAACTGGAGCCGGAGGGCGAGCGGTCGGTTCTGGAACTGCGGACGCCGGGGGCAGCGCAGGGGTCGTCCTGATAGACAGGAGGGCGAGAACGTGACGGTATCGGAGGAGATGCACTTCAACGAACTGCTCGGCGGACTGGCGGAGGTTTTTGCCAAGGAAGGCAGGCCCGGCGGCGAGCAGGCTTCGGCTGCCCTGCGTCGGGCGCAATCCGGGCGCTATCGACGTGCTGCATCGAATAGCGATCCGGGCACCGTGCTGGACGCCGCGGTTGCGCTTCCGGGCGCGTTGCCACTGGCAGAACAGGTGCTTGGCGTGCGTAACTTGCTGGACTGGACGAGCTGGGCGGGCGAGGGGCTGGCGCCGGAGGTGTCGGCCAATCTCTTCACAGCCGAACTTGTTGGGCCGGACGGCCATGTAGCAGAAAAAGAAGTGCGGGTGGGTTTGTTGGTGTCGCGGAGCTTCACTGACTATCCGTTGTCCAGCCATTCCGGGGAGGAGACTTACTTCGTTCTGGCTGGCACGGCTGAGTGGGTGCTGGAAGGCGCCTCCTACACGGAAAAGCCTCCGGGTAGCTTCGTGCATCATCCGGCTTGGGCGCGGCACGGTCGGCGGACACTGGAACAGCCGTTTTTAGGCGCATGGCGGTGGAGCGGTGATCTGGATTTGTCGAGTTTCTCGGTCTCGTGACGGCACGCGACAGGGCCGTGTGCGGTATTTCAGCCAACATTGAATTGTTTGCGGATGGTGCCTTCCTCGGTGCCATAGGTGCGGAACCCCATCGCCTCGTAATAGGCCAGCCCCATCTCGTTCGTCGCGCCGATGGTGGCGTCGATGTTCTCGATACCTGCGGCTTTCGCGGCGATCTTCGTCGCGGCGAACAGGGCTGTTCCGGCGCCGCGCCGGGCGGCGCGGGGACTGACATGTGTGCCGATGATACCCCAGCCGGGTGTCACGCCATAGGCATTGCCTTCGGTGGCCAACTTCAGCGACTGGAAGCCGAGGATGGTGCCGTCATCGTCGACTGCGACCGTGCATTCGATGCGGCCGGGGTCGAGGATGTAATGCGACAGGGCAAAGTCGGGGTCGGTCGGCTTACGCCTCAGCCCGGCGGAGGCGATATCCTGCAGGACCTGGCTCATGCCATGGGCGTCGGCTTCAGTGGCGGGGCGGGTCTGCATCGGGGCGGTTCCTGTTCGCTTCTGCCCGGAGCCAAAGCGCAGAAGCGACCGGAAGGCAAGCTTGCAGGCGCCCGCCGCTTTGCTAGGCTCGCGCCGATCACTTCCCGCAGGAGTTCCCGATGAGCGATCCCTTCTTCAAGCCGGTTTCCGGCTTCGACCTGCCGCGTTATGCCGGTGTGCCGACTTTCATGCGTCTGCCGCATGTACCGCCGGAACATGACCGGTTCGGTGAGGTGCAGGTGGGGCTGATCGGCGTGCCCTGGGACAGCGGAACGACCAACCGACCGGGGCCTCGCCACGGCCCGCGCCAGCTGCGCGATGCGTCGACGATGATCCGGGCGCAGAACCACGCCACCGGCGTGCGCCCGTTCGAGACGGTGAACTGCGCCGATCTTGGGGATGTCGGGCCGAACCCGGCGGATATCCTCGACAGCATGGAGCGGATCACCAAGTTCTACGACACCGTGGTCGCGGCCGGGATCAGGCCGCTGACCGCCGGCGGCGATCACCTGTCGAGCCTGCCGATCCTGCGGGCGGTGGCGAAAGACGCGCCGGTCGGGATGATCCATTTCGACAGCCACACCGATTTCTTCGACGGGTATTTCGGCGGCACGAAATACACTCATGGTACGCCGTTCCGACGCGCGCTGGAGGAAGGGCTGCTTGACCCGAAACGGGTAATCCAGATCGGAATCCGTGGCACGGCCTATGACAGCGAAGACAAGGATTTCGCCCGCTCGCACGGGGTGCGGATCATCGAGATCGAGGAATTCTTCGACCGTGGCATCCCCGACGTGATGGCAGAGGCGCGCGAAGTGGCTGGTGGCAAGCCGACCTATGTCAGCTACGATATCGACTTTGTCGATCCGGCCTTTGCGCCCGGAACCGGCACGCCGGAGGTCGGTGGCCCGAATTCATACCAGGCGCTGACGGTGGCGCGGGAACTGGCGGGCGTGGATATCGTCGGCGCCGATCTTGTCGAGGTCTCGCCGCCCTTCGATGCGTCTGGCGGAACGGCTTACCTTGGCGTGTCGATCATGTTCGAGATGCTGTGTGCGATGGTGGGCGGCACCACCTGAACGGGAAGCACGCAACTGTCATCATCGCGATGCGAGAATCGGGGTAGAATATCTTCCATTAAAACGACGTCATTTTATGGGAGACATTCATGCGAGTTTACCTAGCCGCAGCGTTGATCGTTACCGCCATTCCGGCCTTTGCTCAGGAGCCGCTGGACGGGTTCTTCATCGCCCAAAGGGTCTGTGACGCGTTCCAGTCGAAGAACCGGATGACCAATCCGGGCGATATCCAGACCGAGGAAATGCGTGCGTACGAGATAATCGGCATCAACAAGGCCGGGGGCGACTTCTACCAGGTGCGCATCCCCGGCGCGCCGGTGACCGAGGATCGCTGGGTGCATATCTCGTGCGGCGTGCACGTGGTCGATAGCGGAACGGGCAGCGGCGCGGTGCCGGCCGACGGTGGCGACATCTCGTTGGAGACCGGGCCGGAATCTACCGACAATCTGCTGACGCTCAGCTGGCAGCCGGCCTTTTGCGAAACGCGGCCAGCGAAGGAAGAATGCCTGGCGCTGAATGGGGGGCAGCTGCCGATCACCGAGACGCAACTGTCGCTGCATGGGCTATGGCCGCAGCCGAACGGCAAGTTTTTCTGCGGCGTGCCGCAGTCAATCGAGAACCTCGACCGGCCCAGCATGTGGGATCAGTTGCCGGAACCCGAGATCGACGCCGATACGCGCGAGGCGCTGAACGTCGTGATGCCGGGCACGGCAAGTTTTCTTGAGCGGCATGAATGGATCAAGCACGGCACTTGTTACAAGGCCGAGGGCGGCGCGGATGAATACTTCGACGACACGCTGCGGCTGGTCGACCGGATAAACGACTCCCCCATCGCAGCATTTCTTGCCAGCCATGTGGGCGGCGAAGTGGACGCGCTTGAGATACGCGCGCTGTTCGATCAGGAGTTCGGTGATGGCGCCGGCGACCGGGTGCAGGTGCATTGCACAGGCGACGGTGGACGTACTCTGCTGGTGGAACTTTGGATCTCGCTGATCGGAGAAATCACCGAGACGCCTGATCTCGGGGCGCTGATGCTGGCAGCGGATCCGGTCTCCGCCGGCTGCGACCGGGGCGTGATCGATCCTGCGGGAGAGCAGTGACACAAGGTCACCGTCCTGTTGTATTGCCGGTCCGATCCCGCATATACCGCTGGGAAGCATAAAGGAGAGGATCGGACCATGCCCCAGATTTCGCCGCGCCGCGTGGCGCATGTCATCGTACGGGCCCGTGAGATCGATGCAAAGGTCGGCCGCTGGGACAGCCCCGGTGACTCGGCCGATGCCGAGACCATCCTGGAAGCGCGCCGCGGTGACGCGACCGAGGCGGAACTGCGTGAGTTCATCGCCAAGCTGCCCGAGGATGAGCAGGCCGAACTGGTGGCGATCATGTGGATCGGGCGCGAGACCTTCGATGCGGAAGAGTGGGACGAGGCGGTTGAAACGGCCGTGAATGAACGCACGTCGCCGACCGAGGATTACCTTCTGGGCATCCCGCACCTCGCCGACTATCTCGAGTCGGGGCTTGAGAAACTTGACGTCGACGTGAGCGGGATCGAGGAAGATTTCCTCTGATCTCAGCCGGGTTTGTTGACGTTACGGCGCCCGGCATCTAAGGGCGCTCTCCAAGTCATTTGTTCGGAGATTTTCCGATGCCTGACCAGAATCGGCCCTACGCAACCGCCGAGGCGGTGGCGAGGGGTCATGCGATCTACACCAACCTGAACCTGCGGGTCGTCTACGACCCGATGGTCCTGTACTTTTCCAACCGGTTCCTGTGGAAATGTCCGACACCGGAACTGGTGGAGCTTTACCGTCAGCTTGCCAGCCTCAATCACCTCGATGCCGGGGTTGGCACCGGGTATTACACCGCGCGGCTGCCTCGGCAGGGCCAGCGGCTGGGGCTGATCGACATCGACGAGCGCTGTCTGGCGCGCGCGACGGAACGGGCGACGGCGGAGACGGTCGAGACCTATTGCGAGAATCTTCTGGAACCCTTCGAATTTGCGCACGAGCGATACGATTCACTCGGCGCGACGTACCTGATGCACTGCATGCCGGGAACGATGGATCAGAAATCCGTTGCCTTCGATCATCTCAAGGCGGCGCTATACCCCGGCGCAGCTGTGTTCGGGGCAAGCATCGTGCAGGGCGACGTGCCGGTAAATGCCGGCGCCCGGAAACTGATGGCGGTGTACAATCGCAAAGGCATCTTCTCGAACGAGCAGGACACCGCCGCCGCGCTGGAGCGGAACCTGAAGGCGCGGTTCGAAGACGTCGAGGTCTGGTTTAGGGGCTGCGTCGCGGTCTTCACCGCACGCAACCCGTGACGCCTAGCGCAGGTGGTTCACCACCTGCAGGTGCTGCGCCAGACAGTCGGTGGCCTCCATCCACCACGCTACCAGTTTCGGGTCGCTTGGCGCGGCGCTGACGCCAACCGGGATCTCGCGGTTCAGCACGGCTTCGACCGCCAGCGCCACGGACCCGGAAACCAGCCGCGCCATGGCGGAACCGCGGGCATCGCCCCAAGCCTCCAGCGCATAGGTCTTGTGGTAGACCGGAACACCGTGATCCTCCGCCAGCAACGCGACGCACAGGACCACGCGATCGGGCTCGTCCTTTTCGTAGGCGTATTTCGCCCAAAGCTCGTCGGACAGGGCGCGCAGGCGCTCGTCGCCCTCCGGTCCCTCGGCTGCGTCGATCACGTCGAACACCTCCGACCAGGCGTCCGCCCACCCGTTCAGCCGCAGGGTGCCGCGGACGAACTGCTTTACCGGCCAGCCGGGCTCAAACCCGTATTGCGCCATGAAGGGCAGGCTGTCGCGGTTCGGATAGACCTCGAAGGTCTCCGGCTGCGGCAGAGGTGCGGAGTAGGTGGTGAGCGCATGCCATGGGCAGCGTACCTCCAGCTCTGAGAAGTCCCGAATGGATTTCGACGGCGATTTCAGAGCTTTCAGCACACCCAGCGGCGACCAGCTGAACTTGTAGCGAAAGGCATTGGACTGCATCGGCACGCCGCCGCAGAACGATAGGAAGCTAAGCGTGTTCTTCGGATTGTAGGCCGGCGATCTGCGGTAATCGGCCATCAGCCAATGCGCCATGACGTGGTCTATGCCGGGATCCAGCCCGACCTCATTCACCAGCGCCACCCCGGCGGTTAACGCGCTGTCTTGCAGGTCGCGCATCTCGGGCGTGATGTAGGACGACGAGACAAAATGCGTACCTTTTGCGACGGCGAGGTTGGCAAGCGGCATGTGCATGTCGGCTGGAAGCATAGAGACGACCACATCGCCTGCCGTGAGGGTCGCTTCCAGTTCGTCCATGTCGAAGGCTGCGGTACGGTCAGTCAGGTCGCCAACGGCTGCCTGGACCTCTCCCAGCGTGCGGCTGTAGACGGCGATGTCGTGACCCTCGCCGATCAGCCGCCGCAGGCCGGGGAGAGATGACAGGCCGGTGCCGCACCAGTGGATGGTCATTAAACCTGTCCCTTTCGCTTACCATTCATTCGCCGTGAAGCGTGTCATCGGTGGGGAATTTTGCAAGCCGGACAAGATCACTAGCGGGGCAACATTGCCTGCGGCATGAACTGGGCTTCAAAATGTGGTGCGTGCGTAGGCGCGGTCCGGGGCGTCGAGATGCGGTGTCGCGTTGAAGCCGGACAGGATTGTGCCATGCGGAGCCACGGTGACGCGGTGCAGGGAGGAATTGCGGATCGGCATCAACAGGTGCGCGAGCCGCCTGGGGTCGACGCCCAGAAGACTGCGCAGAGCCATGCCGATGACGCCGCCGGAGGTGATGCAGATGACGCGGACGCCAGGTTCGGACGCCTCGCGCAGGATCTCGGTGACGCGGCCCTCGAACTCAGTGAAATCCTCGTTGCCGCGGATTTCGGCCCGGTGCCAGGCTTCCATGACCTGTACCGAGTGCTCGGCGAAATTCTCCGGGCCCGGCATCGGCACGCCATGCTGATCCTCCAGCGCATGGCCGAGATTGAAGTAATCCATCTCGTTCAGACGCGGGTCGATCTGCGACGCGGCACCCATGTCGCCCATGGCTTCGGCGGTCTGGCGGTGGCGAAGCAGCGAGCCGGTAACAACCCTGTCGAACGGCGCCTCGTTGGCGCGCAGCCATTCACCCAGCCACATCGCCTGTTGCCGGCCAAGATCGGAGAGGCGGTCGTAGGATTCTTCATCCTGCGCACCGGAATTCGCCTGTCCGTGGCGGACCAGGATGACTTCGCCCATCTTACCCTGCCTATATCCGATAGTGCCGGGAGGGTTGATGGGCGATGCCGGCTTGGGCTGCAAGGCGAAACGAACCTTCCCCAACGCGCCTGTTGAAATATTCTGCGGATGCGTCATGCTCCTGTCATCCGGACATCGCGGGAAACGCGGGCCGGGCGCCGTAAAGGCGCGAGGGAGGATTGCGATTGACTGGGTTAGGCGCCGAAGGCGGGCTGATATCCATTCCGGCATTGCTGACACGCAATGCGCGGAAATGGGGGGCGAGGCCGGCCTACCGGGAAAAGGAATTCGGGATCTGGCAGTGCTGGACCTGGATCGAGACATCCGAGGAAATCAGGTCGATGGCGCTGGGATTCCTGGCGCTGGGCGTAGCCAAGGGGGACTACGTCGCGATCATCGGGCGGAACAGGCCCGCGCTGTACTGGTCGATGGTGGCCGCGCAGAAGGTCGGCGCCATTCCGGTGCCGCTGTACCAGGATGCGGTGGCCGAGGAGATGGCCTATGTCCTCGAGCATTGCGGCGCGCGCTTTGCCGTCTGCGGCGATCAGGAGCAGGTCGACAAGGTGATCGAGGTGCAGGAGAAGGTGCACTCGATCGAGCATATTCTCTATCTCGACCCGCGGGGCTTGCGGAAGTACGACCATACACGACTGCATTCGCTGAACGATGTGTCCGCCGAGGGCCGCGCGGCGCATGAGCGGTTCGAGGCGGAACTGCAGGCGCGCGAGGCGGCGATCGGCTACGACGACACCTGTGTGATGCTCTATACGTCGGGCACGACCGGGCGGCCGAAGGGCGTGGTGCTGTCGAACCGGAACATCATCGAAAGCTCGAAGGCATCGTCGGAATTCGACCACCTGCGCGAGACCGACGAGGTGCTGGCCTACCTGCCGATGGCCTGGGTCGGCGATTTCATCTTCTCAATCGGCCAGGCCTACTGGAACGGGTTCTGCGTGAACTGTCCGGAAAGCCCGGAGACGATGTACGAGAACCTGCACGAGATTGCACCGACCTATTTCTTTGCCCCGCCGCGTTATTTCGAGGAACGCCTGACGCTCCTGATGATCCGGATGGAGGATGCGGGGCGGTTCAAGTACTGGCTGTTCCACCGTTGCCTTGCATTGGCCAAACGGGTGGGCTGGGACATCCTCGACGGGCGTCCGGTAAGCGCCTGGGATCGCTTGAAATATGCACTGGCGAAGGTGGTGATCATCGGGCCGCTGCGCAGCCGGGCCGGGATGAGCCGGGTGCGCGTGGGCTATACGGCGGGCGAGGCGATCGGGCCGGAGATCTTCGAATTCTATCGCTCGCTGGGGATCAACCTAAAACAGCTTTACGGACAGACAGAAGCCTCGGTCTTCATCACCCAGCAGCCGGATCACGAGGTACGGGCGGACACGGTGGGCGTGCCCTCGCCGGGTGTGGAGATCAAGATCGCCGACAGCGGAGAAGTGTTCTACCGCTCTGCCGGAACTTTCGTGGAATACTACAAGAATCCCGACAGCACGGCCTCTACCAAGGATCCAGAAGGCTGGGTCGCGACGGGGGATGCCGGGTTCATGGAGGAGGGAACCGGGCATCTGCGGATCATCGACCGCGCGAAGGACGTCGGCAAGATGGCCGACGGGCGCCTGTTTGCGCCGAAATACGTTGAGAACAAGCTGAAGTTCTATCCGAACATCCTGGAAGCAGTGGTGTTCGGCGCCGGGCGCGACCGCTGCTGCGCCTTCGTCAATATCGACCTCGCGGCGGTGGGATCGTGGGCGGAGCGCAATAACATTGCTTATGGCTCCTACCAGGAACTGGCTCAGCATCCGAAGGTCTATGAGATGGTGCAACATCACGTCGAAGAGGTGAACCGTTCGGTTGCCGAGGACGAGATGCTGTCGGGCTGCCAGATCCACAGGTTCCTGATCCTGCACAAGGAACTGGACGCGGATGACGGCGAACTGACCAGGACGCGCAAGGTGCGCCGGGCGATTATCGGAGAGAAATTCGCCGATCTCGTGACGGCACTCTACGATGGGTCGGAGGAGGTCTATACCGAGACCGAGGTGACTTACGAGGACGGCCGCAAGGGGAAAATCAGGGCGACGCTGAAGATCCGGGACGTGGCGGTTGTCGGAGAGGGAGAACCGAGGATGGCGGCGGAATGACGGGTCTACGCTCGGCTTCGCCATCGCCCCGCCCGCCATCCCGCCGGGAGGTTTGAGCGTGAAGGATACCGTGGAGAATTACACCACCCCGGACGGCCGCACCATCGGCGGCGTGCTGATGGAAATGCGGAATATCACCCTGAGGTTCGGCGGAGTTGTCGCGATCAAGGACATCTCCTTCGACATCCGCGAGGGGGAGATCCGGGCGATCATCGGGCCGAACGGCGCGGGCAAGTCCTCTATGCTGAACGTGATCTCGGGCTTCTACAAGCCGCAGGAAGGGGAGGTCTGGTTCCGGGGCGCGAAACGCGGGCCGATGAAGCCCTACGAGGTGGCGCGTCAGGGGATCGCACGGACCTTCCAGAACATCGCCCTGTTCGAGGGGATGACGGTTCTCGACAACGTCATGACCGGACGGATCACCCATATGAGTACCGGGCTCTGGAGCCAGGCGGTGTGGTGGGGCCGGGCAGAGGCCGAAGAGGTGGAACACCGGGCGCAGGTCGAGCGGATCATTGATTTTCTCGAGATCCAGGCGATCCGGAAAACGCCCGTGGGGCGGCTGCCCTACGGGCTGAAGAAGCGGGTGGAACTGGCGCGGGCGCTGGCGGCGGAGCCGAAGCTGCTGCTGCTCGACGAGCCGATGGCTGGGATGAACGTCGAGGAGAAGGAGGACATGTCCCGCTTCATCCTTGATGTGAATGATGAATTCGGCACCACAATCGCGCTGATCGAGCACGATATGGGTGTGGTGATGGACCTGTCCGACCGGGTCGTGGTCATGGATTACGGCAAAAAGATCGGCGACGGGACACCCGACGAAGTGCGCGCGAACCAGGACGTGATCGACGCCTATCTGGGGGTGGCACATGACTGAAACGCTATGTGCCCCGGACGCACTCCTACCTTATTCAGGATGTGCACGAGGAGTAGCTATGCGGGCCGCTCGCCCCGGTGTTCGCCCCGCCCGTAGCCATGTTGGATTTGGAGGCGTGCAGGTCCACGCTCCGAAGGCGCTGGTTCTGGCGGGACTGGTCACGGCCGGGTCGGGGCAGAGTGCGGCGGCGGATCTTGTGGCGGAGGCGTTGGACCTGTGCATGGCCGCGGCGCGGACGCATGCCTTCCTAGAAGGGCGAATTGCCGAGAGTGGTGTGCGGATGACGGTCAAATCGGCCGGTGGCATCTGTATTGCGGTCGCAGAGGACAAGCTGACCTGGGGCGACGGACGCGCGGCCGCCGTTGCTGCGATGGACGCGTTGGGCGGAACTGAAGTGCCGGTTGCGGACGGGTCTGTCACCCGGCTTGTCTGCGGCGGGCCGGAGCCGGTGATGGTGTCGGCCAGTCCGGAAGTGGTGCGCGGCGAGATCGCGGAGCCGGCCGAGGCGCTGCCTCTGCAGATAGCCGCGCGGCCCGCCGCGGATCACGCCGACAAGTGCCCGCCAGCAAAGGGAGGCCAGGAATGAACGAGCAATTCCTCTTTGCCATGGAAGTGACGCTGAACGGGCTGATGGCCGGGGTGCTCTATGCGCTCGTGGCTCTCGGCTTCGTGCTGATCTACAAGGCCAGCGGCATCTTCAATTACGCGCAGGGTGTCATGGCGCTGTTCGCGGCGCTGACGTTGGTAGGGATGATGGAAGGGCAGGTGCCCTTCGCGCACCTGATCAATGCCATGTTCGGCACGGACATTCACCATTTTGGCTGGACCGTGCCGGCGCTGGCGGCAATTGTTCTGACCATGGGAGTGATGATATTCCTCGCCTGGGCGGTGAACCATTTCATCTTCCGCCATCTGGTGAACCAGGAGCCGATCATCCTGTTCATGGCCACCATCGGGCTGGCCTATTTCCTCGAAGGCTTCGGCGACCTGATGTGGGGCGCGGATATCCGGAAACTTGATGTCGGCCTGCCGCAGGGGATCAACCTGTGGATCGACGAGATCACCTTCAATGCGTTCGGCTACGGCTTCTTCATCGACAATCTCGATATCGTCGCGACGGTGGTGGCGGCGCTGCTTGTGGTGGGGCTGGTGGTGTTCTCGCAATATACCAAGCAGGGCCGGGCGCTGCGCGCGGTGGCGGACGATCATCAGGCGGCGCTGTCGGTCGGGATCTCGCTGAACTTCATCTGGGTGCTGGTCTGGTCCATTGCCGGCTTCGTGGCGCTGGTCGCCGGGATCATGTGGGGTGCGAAATCGGGGGTGCAGTTCTCGCTGTCGCTGATCGCGCTCAAGGCGCTGCCGGTGCTGATGCTGGGCGGCTTCACCTCGATCCCCGGCGCCATCGTTGGCGGGCTGATCATCGGGGTGGGCGAAAAGCTGTTCGAGTTCCTTGTGGGGCCGCTCGTCGGTGGCGCGACGGAGAACTGGTTCGCCTATGTGCTGGCGTTGCTGTTCCTGGTGTTCCGGCCGCAAGGGCTGTTCGGGGAGCGTATCATCGAAAGGGTGTAGGTAACGAATGGCCCTGCGGGCCATGCCTCCGGCGGGGTATTTTCAGCCAGAAGAAGCCGGGGGCGGAGAGTGGAGGAGACGGGAGGAAAGATGTCTCGGAAGACGGCATTGAAATGGATCGCCAACGGAAACGTGTTGGGCTGGTCGGCGTTCTGGGTGTTCGGGTTCCTGGCGTTGACGGCGCCGGCGGAGGCCACAGTGCAGATGGTGGGCGCGGCGGTACTGGCCTTCATGGGGCTTTTGCTGGGTGTCTGGTGCTGGCTTCGGCTGATGCGGGGCGAGGTCTGAATGACGCAGGGCGGCCGTTTTCGCGGGATCATCATCGATTGCGAGACCGGCGGTATCGACGCGGCGGCGGCCTATTGGTCGGCTGTGCTGGGGACGCGCGCCAGCGGTCGCGGGAGTTATCGCAAGCTCGGGCGGCTCGGGATGAATGTCGAGGTGCAGAAAGTCGACCATCCGAGCCGGGTGCATATCGACCTTGCCGCCGAAGACGTCGAAGCGGAGGCGGCGCGGCTGGTCGGCCTTGGGGCCACTATTGTGGCGCGGATCAGCACATGGATCGTGCTGGAGGCGCCGACCGGGCACCGGTTCTGCGTGGTGCGGGAGCGGGACGAGGCGGTGAATGCGACGCCGAAGGAATGGCCGGGAGCGAGCGGCACGCACCGGTCGCGGATCGGCGCATTGTGTATCGACTGCAGGGTGGACGACCTGACCGAAGGCGCCGCCTTCTGGACGGCGGCGCTGGGACTGAAAGATGCACCGGAATTCGACGGGGACGGGAAATACGCCTCTCTGGGCGGGCACAGGGGCTATCCGAAGTTCCTGCTGCAGAAGGTGGATCACGACCCGCGCGTTCATATCGACCTGGAGACCGACAACAAGGACGCTGAGTTTGCGCGGCTCGTGGCGCTGGGCACGGAGGAAGTGGAACGGATCAAGGGCTGGATCGTGATGCAGGCGCCCACGGGCCACCGGTTCTGCATCGTCGGGCCGCAGGGAGACGACTGGCCCGAGAGGGCGGGGGAGGAAGCCGATGTTTTATCGTGAGGCCGGCGAATACCGGACATCCTATGTCGAGGACGGGCAGACGTTTCCCATCGCCTTCGACCGGTGGCGCTATTACCTGGTTCTGGCGGTGGCGTTTCTAGTCATTCCCTTCGTCATCAACGACTACTGGGCGAACGCGATCTTTCTGCCGTTCCTGATCTATGCCATCGCCGCGATAGGGCTGAACATCCTTGTGGGCTATTGCGGGCAGGTGTCGCTAGGGACGGGCGGTTTTATGGCGGTGGGAGCCTATGGCTGCTACAAGCTGATGACCGCCTTCCCGGAAGTGAACATCTTTTTCCACGTAATCATCGCGGGTTTCATCACCGCGGCGGTGGGGCTGCTGTTCGGTCTGCCATCCTTGCGGATCAAAGGGTTCTACCTGGCGGTGGCGACGCTGGCGGCGCAGTTCTTCCTCGTCTGGCTCTTCAACCGGGTGCCGTGGTTCTACAACTACTCGGCCTCCGGTCAGATCTCGGCGCCGGAGCGGACGGTATTCGGCCATCCGGTGACGGGGCCTGAGACGGAACCCTGGGCGGCCTATCTCTTCTGCCTGGTCTTCGTGGTGGTGCTGGCCTGGGTCGCGCGAAACCTGACGCGGGGGAGTGTCGGGCGGAAGTGGATGGCGATCCGCGACATGGACATCGCGGCGGAAATCATCGGGGTGAACCCGCTGGCGGCGAAGCTGTCTGCCTTCGCGGTGTCGTCTTTCTTCATCGGCGTGGCCGGTGCGCTGTTCTTTGCGGTCTACCTGGGCGCGGTCGAGGTGGGCGAGGCGTTCGGGATCAACAAGTCATTCCTGGTGCTGTTCATGATCATCATCGGCGGGCTCGGCTCGATCTTCGGCGCATTCGCGGGGGCGGCATTCCTGGTGCTGATGCCGGTGCTTCTGAAAAACGTGCTGGTGGGCGGGCTGGGCTGGCCCACGGACCTGGCGGCGCACTTGGAATTCATGATCGTGGGGGCGCTGATCATTATCTTCCTGATCGCGGAGCCGCACGGGCTGGCACAGCTGTGGAGGATCGCGAAAGAGAAACTGCGACTCTGGCCGTTCCCCTACTAGGAGGGCCGGAGACGGAAGGAGAGAGAGCCGGGGAAACCGGCGGCATCGGACAGATCAACAAGGGAGGAAATCGACCGATGAGACTGAAACTGGCAACTATGGCGCTGGCGGGCATTGTCGCCGCGGCGCCGGCAATGGCGGATCTAGTGTTCCCGTCGCTGAGCTACCGGACCGGGCCCTATGCCGCGAACGGCATCCCGTTTGCCGACGGCTATGCCGACTATTTCACGCTGATCAACCAGCGGGATGGCGGTATCGGCGGCGAAATGATCAAAATGATCGAGTGCGAGACTGGGTACAACACCGAGAAGGGTGTCGAGTGCTATGAGGCGACCAAGGGCGAGGGCTCGCTGATTTACCAGCCGCTGTCGACTGGCATCACTTATCAGCTAATTCCCAAGATGTCGGCCGACGGGATCCCGCTGCACTCGATGGGTTATGGCCGTACCTCTGCCGCGAATGGCAAGGTGTTCGAGTGGGTCTTCAACTATCCGGCCAACTACTGGGACGGCGCCTCGATCGCGGTCAAGCACCTGCTGGAGATCAATGGCGGCAGCCTCGAAGGCAAGAAGATTGCGCTGGTCTATCACAACTCGGCCTACGGCAAGGAGCCGATCCGAACGCTGGAGGAGCTTGCGGCGAAGCATGGCTATGAACTGAGCCTGCTGCCAGTGGATCATCCGGGGCAGGAACAGAAATCGCAATGGCTTCAGATCCGCCGCGAACGGCCGGACTACGTGCTGATGTGGGGCTGGGGTGTGATGAACCAGGTCGCCATCCAGGAGGCCGCGAACATCCGCTTCCCGATGGAGAACTTCATCGGCATCTGGTGGTCCGGGTCGGAGAATGACGTGCTGCCAGTGGGCGACGGCGCCAACGGCTACAAGGCGTTGAACATGCACCTGCCCGGCGACGATTTCCCGATCTACGAGGACCTGAAAACCCACGTCTACGACACCGGTCTGGCTGCGGGCGCCGGCGATCAGGCGGGGTCGGTCCTGTACAACCGGGGGCTCTATGCCGCGATGCTGGCCGTCGAGGCGGCGAAGAAAGCGCAGGAGATCCACGGCACGGCCCAGATCACCCCGTCAATGATGCGGGACGGGATGGAGGCGCTGGTGGTCGATGCGGCGCTGATGGAAAGCCTGAGCATTCCGAACTTCGGTCCCGAATTCGATGTGTCCTGCGAGAACCATGGCGGGTCCGGGCTAGGCATCGTGCAGCAATGGGATGCGGCTGCCGGCGAATGGACTCAGATCACCGACTACATCGAGTCGGACAAGGACGTGATCAACCCGCTGATCGCTGAGGATTCCATGGCATATGCCGAGGAAAACAGCGTCGAGATGCGCTGCGAGTGACGACCTTCGCCCGCCCTCAGCTCGGGGCGGGCGATACGATTTCTGGCGGTGAGGCTGCAATGCTGGATGCGGGACGGACGGACGAGGCCCTGCTCGAGGTCAACAATATCGAGGTGATCTACAACCACGTGATCCTTGTACTGAAGGGTGTGTCCCTGTCGGTACCGAAGGGCGGGATCACGGCGCTTCTGGGAGGCAACGGCGCGGGGAAAACGACGACTTTGAAGGCTATCTCCAACCTGCTGCGGTCAGAGCGTGGCGAGGTGACCAAGGGGTCGATCCAGTATCGCGGCGAGCGGGTACAGGACCTGACACCGTCCGATCTTGTCGAGCGCGGAGTGGTGCAGGTGATGGAGGGGCGACACTGTTTCGAGCACCTGACGGTCGAGGAAAACCTGATGACCGGCGCCTATACCCGCAAGGACGGGATGGCGGCCGTCTCGGCAGACCTGGAGATGGTTTACAGCTACTTCCCGCGGCTGAAAGAGCGGCGGCGGTCGCAGGCTGGCTATACTTCGGGCGGAGAGCAGCAGATGTGCGCGATTGGCCGGGCGCTGATGTCCAAACCCGAGACGATCCTGCTGGACGAGCCCTCGATGGGGCTGGCGCCGCAACTGGTCGAGGAGATCTTCGGCATCGTTAAGGGGCTGAACGAGAACGAAGGGGTGTCGTTCCTGCTGGCGGAGCAGAACACCAACGTGGCACTCCGGTTTGCGCATTACGGGTACATCCTGGAATCCGGGCGCGTGGTGATGGACGGGCCGGGCGAGGAGCTACGCGAGAACCCGGATGTCAAGGAATTCTACCTCGGCATGTCGGAGGAAGGGCGGAAGTCGTTCCGTGACGTGCGCAGCTACCGGCGAAGAAAGCGCTGGCTAAGCTGAGGTGGCTTTGGTGACGGAACTGGTGGCGCGGCGCGACCGTTGGCCATGAAAGGAGGCGCGGTCATGTCACGAATGGACAGCGTCAACCTCCGCGCTTGATTTCCTCGATCCGTGCCAAAGCCGCATCGCGGCTGTTACGAATGTTTGGGCGGAAGCCCTGGCTTTCAGCCCGCAGGCGGATGTCGGCCTCTGTATCGGTGCCAGCCTCGTAGCGCACGGTGCCGAGCGAGCCGCCTAGGTTCAGAATCTTGCCGCGCCTCGCGAACTGGATCCACGCCTCCGGCATGATGCGTGTATCGTTATAGTTGATCAGGAAGTACCAGCGCTGGCTGGTCGCCTCGATCCGCATTTCGAGGTGGTCGTAGAGATCGTCGACGTCCCGGTCATGTTCCAGCAGGAATTTCGACAGGTCGATTTCCAGGATCTGATCAGCCTCCAGAAAACGGACGCGGCGCGCGATTTCCTCGGTGCTGTGGTTCGGTTCGTGCGTGATTTTCTGTCGCCGTTTGGAAGGCAGTTCCGCCAGCCGCCGGATCGCACTGTCACGCTCGGCAAAAAGGTTGGCGTCAAATGCCTCGGTGCCTGCCGCACGCTCGATCTGAAGGCGTGTTTCGTCGGAGGCGTCGACGCGGACGGTTCCCATGGAATGTGCCAGGTTAAGTGTCTTGCCGCGACGGGCATGGGCAAACCAGGCGTCAGGATCGATGCGGTTGCCGGAATAGATCACCAGGAAGAACCACAGGTTTTCGCCCGAGTCGTCGATGCGGTCCTCAATGCGGTCGTAGAAGGCGTTGACCTGCGCCGAGGTTTCGAAATGCAGGCCCGAAAAATCGACCTCCATCGTCTCGGTCTCCGGATGAAAAGTAATGCGGCGATCGATCTCCCCCGCGGACAGGCCTTCAACGGCCTGCGGATCGGCTTGCGTAATCATCACAATGAACTTCCTCTTCTCCCCGCGCATTTCCGCGCGTCCCATGGAAAGGGTTGCTACGTAAGGCGCGGGAACTGGGCAATTGCGTAGAATGCCGCGCGCTGTTTCGCCGCAGTGCAGCATTCCCGCATAAGGCGAATCGCAGACTAGGCGGGGCGGGGGTAGCAGAATGGGCGATCCGCCGCGTAGAATTTCAGAACATACACGCCGGGAATCGCGTGGCCGCGGGGAGCGGCGGAAGCAGGGAGGAAGCCATGACGTCTTACTACGACGCACTGGAAACGCGTGCGCCCGACGAACGTGTCGCGGCGATTGCCGAGGCTCTGCCGCGCCAGATCGCCCAAGCCAAGTCGAAGGCTCCCGCGATGGTGGACTTGCTTGCAGGAGTCGAGGCGGCGGAAGTCGACAGCCGCAGCGCTTTGGCTTCCCTGCCGGTCCTGCGCAAGACGGCGCTGGGCGCGGCGCAGAAGGCGGCGCCACCCTTCGGAGGCTACACGGCGCAGGCGGCCGCGGGGTTCGAGCATGTGTTCCAGTCGCCGGGACCGATCTACGAGCCGGGGCGCACGGCAAAGGACTGGTGGCGCTTTGCGCGATTCCTGCACGCGGCGGGGATCGGGCCAGGGGATATCGTGCAGAACTGTTTCTCCTACCATATGACTCCGGCGGGCATGATGTTCGAGAACGGTGCGCATGCGGTGGGCGCGACGGTGTTTCCCGCTGGAACAGGGCAGACCGAACTGCAGGCCCGGGCGGCACATGACCTCGGCGTGACCGCCTATGCCGGGACGCCGGATTACCTGAAGGCCATCATCGACAAGGCGGACGAAATCGGGCTGGAGTTGAAGATCGCGCGGGCGGCGGTAAGCGGTGGCGCGTTGTTTCCGTCTCTTCGGCAAGGATACGCGGATCGCGGCATTGCATGCCTGCAATGCTACGCGACCGCCGACCTCGGGCTGATCGCCTACGAAAGCGCCGCGATGGAAGGGATGATCGTGGACGAGAGCGTCATCGTCGAGATCGTGACGCCGGGTACGGGAACGCCGGTTGCGGATGGCGATGTAGGCGAAGTGCTGGTTACGACGTTGAACCCCGACTATCCGCTGATCCGCTTCGCGACAGGCGACCTGTCGGCAGTGATGCCGGGCACCAGTCCCTGTGGCCGCACCAATATGCGAATCAAGGGCTGGATGGGCCGGGCCGACCAGACCGCCAAGATCAAGGGCATGTTCGTGCGGCCCGAGCAGGTGGCCGACCTTGTCGCACGGCATGCCGAGGTCACGAAGGCACGGGTGACGGTGACACGTAAAGACGAGCGCGACGTGATGCTGGTGCAACTGGAGACCGAGGCTTCCGACGCCGGCGCTTACGAGGGGAGCGTGGCGGAGGTTCTGAAGCTAAAGGGCGAGGTCGCGCTTGTGCCAATGGGCAGCTTGCCGAATGACGGCAAGGTAATCGACGACCAGCGGGAGTATGGGTGAGGTGCATTGACGGTCGGGCGGCTGCAACCTTATCGGTAAACGTGGGTGGGACCGAAATGCCGCGCGGCGTTGGCGTACGTCACCGTGCGGATTCAGCGTTCCGCGACAGAGCCCAGCCCGAGCGAGCGGAGGATTTCATCTCGATGCTCTCCAAGCCCTGGCGCGTTGTCTGATATACCCGGGCCGTTATGGGCAAAGCGGAAGCCGGCATTCATCGCCTTATCACCGCTCGGCAGGTCGATGAATAGGTCGCGGTCCGCGATCTGGTCGAGTTGCAGCGCTTCTTCGACGTCGCGAACCTTGCCGGCCGGGACACCGGCTGCGGCCAGAAGGTCTTCCCATTCCGCGGCGGTCCGCTGCGCGAAGTAGGGCAAGAGCGTTTCGCGCAAGGCGCCGTCGTTCTCGATCCGCGCGTCCGGGGTCGCATAGCGGGGCTGGTCGAGTAGTTGGGGGCAACCCAATGCGCGGAACAGGCGGTCCACCTGAACCTGCTGAACCGCGCCGATCGTGATCTCGCCATCTGCTGTCGGAAACGTGTCGGCGGTCGGTGCGCCCGAAAAGCCCCGGTTTCCGGCGCGTTTTGGTTTGATGCCGGATAGCAGGAACGGCATGACGACCGAGCTCATCATGACAAGGGTCGCATCCATCATCGACACGTCGATGACCTGGCCTCGCCGCTGAGGGTCTGTGAGCTTCTGCGTATGCGCGGCGAGGATAGCAAAGGCGGTCAGCAGGGCGCTGTAGGTGTCGACGATGGGAAAGCCGATGCGTTCGGCGGGCGTGCCCTCCTGACCTGAGAGGAGCATCAGGCCGGAGACGCTTTGAATGACCTGGTCAATAGCGGGAAAGTCCCGCATCGGGCCAGTCTGCCCGAAGCCGGAGACCGAGCAGTAGATCAGACCGGGATTGAGGGCGGTCAACGCCTTCGCCCCTAGGCCGAGACGGTCCGCGACGCCGGGGCGGAAGTTCTCGACGAAGATATCGCATCCAGCGATCAGCTCATGCGCTGTCTTGCAGTCGGCCGGATCTTTGAGGTCCAGCATGATGGATTTCTTTCCGGCATTGGCGCCGACAAAAGGTTCGGCCATGCCGCGCCGGGCGGGATCGCGGGTATAGTAACGCATTGGGTCGCCTGCGGGCGGCTCGACCTTGATGACCTCGGCGCCGAGTAGGTTGAGGAACTGCGTCGCCAGCGGCCCCGCGATCACGTGGCTGAAATCCGCGACCCTGACGCCTTCGAGGGGTTTGGGCACGCTGCGCTCTCCTGCTCTGGTCCGACAATTAGTTTCTATTGGAAACCAATTTTACGATCAGGTCAAGATTTGGAACGGTGTCCCGTCAACGGTATTCCGCCAAGCCCGTCGATCAGCCGCCACATCAGTTCGAACAGCATGCCACGCTCGGCCGGGCTGAGCACCGCCAGCAATTCGCTTTGCAGCGCATCCATGTCCGCGCGCATGCGGGCCAGCTTTTCCTGCCCGCCCTCGGTCAGGTGCAGCGCGTTCACGCGCAGGTCGTCGCCCTCCTTGCGGCGTGTGATAAGGCCGTTGCGCTCCATTTCATTGACCAGTTTCGTGATCGCCGATTTCTTCAGGACCACAACCTCGGCCAGCCCTTTTTGCGAGATGCCGGGGTTCTGCCCGATCAGGTTGAGCAGAGCGACTTCGCCGCCAGCCACGCCGTGCGCGTCAAAGAACGGCGCGTTTCGTTCAACAATGTGGGCCCGCAGTATCCGCGAGACGAAGGACAGGTCGTGGGAAAGGTGGCCCAGTTCTATCCGGTCCTGGTCTTCCGGGGTGGCGCGGTCTTGCAAGCGGTCATCTCCTCGGTGCTCGGACATGGGTACGGCGCGGGCGCCTTCCCTGTCAAATGCGCGGTATTGACAGGGCAGAAAAAAGTTTCCAGAGTGAACTAAAATGATCGGGAGGATCACGTGCCACTTGCGCCTGCCCTGCGGGTAGCCTTCGAACAGCGCGCCGATGGTTTGCGGGCCGGTGGCACGCCTTTGGTCGGCGTATTCGGCGCAGGTGTGCCGGAGGTCCTGATCGCGGCGCATGGCGGACAGTTGGCCGACGTCAAGGCGCCACCACTGGCCGACGCGGCGGATGGCCCGCGGGTTCCGGCCGTGGACGCGGTGGCGGAATACTTCCTCGATCCCTTCGCGGTTCGTTTCCTGCACCGTTTCGCGGCGGGGGCCTTCGATGACTTCGCGCTGATCGTCTTTGCCCGTGACGATGTCGCCGGACTGGCGGCTTACCAGTACGCACTGGAACTGCGGCGGCAGGGGCGCGTCCGGAGTCAAGGCCCGCGGCTGTACCTGTGGAACATGCTGCACACTGACAGCGCGCCCGCCGAGACGTTCAATCTGACGGAATATGCGCGCCTTCAGGTTTGTCTGCGCGATGTGCTGGGCGGCGAAGCCGACGCGCAGTCGCTCAAGGACGCTATTGCGCGCGAGGCGCTGCGCCGTGCGGCGCTGGCCCGCCTGCCGCAGCACGGGTCCGACGCTTTCATGGCGCGGAATGCCGGGCGCTGGATGGCGCCGGACACGCATGCCGCGCTGCTGGCCGATCTGCCCGATTCAGGCGAAGGCCCCCGCATCGTGCTGGTCGGCACGGCCTGCGACATCCCGGTGATGCACGAGATCTGCGCAGGGCTGGGCCAGGTGATGGCCGATCTGCAGGAATACGGACGCGTGCCTGCGCCGTCGGAAGAAACAACCCCCACGGCGATCCTGCGCGGTCTGTCCTGCGATCCGCTACACATCCGCGCGGCGCCGCCGGCCCGCTTCACCTCTGCCCTGCACGCGGAGGCGGCGGGGGCAGATCTGGTCATCGCGTCGGTCGACCCCAACGACGATGGCTTCGGCTGGGAGGTTCCCGGCCTGCGCACCGCCGTCGAAGCGAATGGCGGCAGGTTCCTCGACCTCGGGTTCCGGCCGTTCCGCCCCGACGCAGCCTGGCGTGCCAACGCGCGCCGCCGGATCGAGGAGGCGCTCGCATGATCTGCGCGAAGCGGGCTACAGACTATCAGCGCGACTGGCTGCGCGGGCTGCGGCAGCGAATCTCGGGCGGCGAGGCCTATGCCTTCGTCAACGCCGACACACCGCACGAGCTGTTCCATTTCATGGACATCCCGATGGTCACCAACCAGTGGTGGTCCGCCGTGATTTCGGCCAAGCAGCTGGCGCCGTCCTATTTCGACCGGATGGAGGAACTCGGCTTCCACGGCCACCTGCCGCGTTATTCCAGCCTGCCGCTGATCGCGCAGATCGAAGGCGATTTCGACCGCCAGCCTTGGGGCGGCCTGCCACCGCCGTCGCTGCTGTGCGCGCGCGCCAGTTCGGATGAGCACGCGCGTATTTTCCAGCGCTGGTCCGAGCTGAGCGGCGCACCGTTGCACATGCTGTCGGCCCCCGGCGTGCCGAACCCGGAACCGCGCTGGTGGGAACAGGCGCGCGACGGATGGGAAGCGTTCTACGGCACCGACAGGCTGGACCTGCTGGTGGCCGAGATGCAGGAGGTGATAGCGCAGCTCGAGGACCTGACCGGCCGGGCTTTCCCGGCGGACGGCTTCGGCGCCTACATGGAGCGGATCGACCGGCAGGAGCGTATGCTCGACGAGGTCTCGACGATGATGGCGGAGGCGCCGAAGACGCCGATGCGGATATCGGAACAGATGCCCAACGTCATGATCCCGCAATGGCATCGCGGCTCCGACTGGGCGCTGGCGCATGTAGAGGCATTCCGGGACGAGGTGGAGGCCCGTGTCCGCGACGGCCACGCGGCCTGCGAGAACGAGCGCATCCGCATGATGTGGATCGGCGCGGGGCTGTGGTTCGACACGTCGTTCTATTCCGCCTTCGAGGAAAGCCACGGGGCGGTATTCGCATGGTCGATGTACCTGCCCTTTGCCGCCGACGGATACATCCGCGCCGATCATGGCGACCCGTTGCGCGCGCTGGCGGCGCGCGTGTCGGCGATGAACGAACAGCTGCACCAGCCGCCCTGGGTCAATGAATGGATGGTCGAGCAGGCGCGGCGCTATCGGATCGAAGTGGCGCTGATGCTGGTGCCCGAACACGACCGGTTTTCCGGCTATGGCAGCAATTTCGCGCGCGAGGCGCTGAAGGCGGCGGGGGTCCGGGTGGTCGAGATCGTGTCGGACATGGTGGACCCGCGCGACTGGGATGGCGACGCGGTCAAGGCGCAGGTGACGGCGGTGCTGGACGAGGTGACAGGATGACGACGGGTGCGCTCACCGGGTTGAAGGTCGCCGATTTCAGCTGGGTCGGCGCGGGCCCACGCTCGACGAAGGACCTGGCGGATAACGGCGCGACCGTGGTCAAGATCGAGTCGCGCAGGCGGCTGGATCTCGGCCGCCGCTCGCCGCCTTTCGCGGGCGGGGACCGGCGCAATCATGACGCCTCTGTCTTTTTCGCGCAGACGAATACCTCGAAGAAAAGCGTGACGATCAACCTGGGCGATCCGCGCGGTGTCGAGGTTGCCAAGCGGCTGGTGGCCTGGTCGGACGTCGTGGTCGAGAATTTCGGCCCCGGCTACATGGATCGGATCGGGCTGGACTGGGCGACGCTGCAGCAGGTCAGGCCGGGCATCATTCTTGCCAGCGTGTCGGTCGCGGGCCGCAGCGGGCCGCTGGCGGGGTTCCGGGGCTACGGCAACTCTGCGGCCGCGTATTCGGGCCATTGCGACATGACAGGCTGGCCCGGATCGGATCCGCACATGCCGCCCTTCGCCTATGGCGACGTGGTAGCGCCGATGATGCTGACGGTCGCGATCCTGTCCGCGCTGGAACAGCGCGACCGGACCGGAGAGGGCTGCCATGTCGATGTCAGCCAGATCGAAGCGATGGTGCATGTGGCCGGCGATCTCTTTGCCGAGATGCCGCAGGAGAAGCCGGCCAACAGCGACCCCGTCATGGCGCCGCACGGAGTATACCCCTGCGCAGGCGAGGAGGCGTGGATCGCCATCGCCTGCGAGGACGACGCCCAGTGGTGGGCGCTGTGCGGCGTGCTGGGCGCCGGGGACCTGAGCGGGCGCTGGCCCGATGCAGCCGCGCGCCATACGGCTGGCGAGGAACTGGATGCCGCGCTGTCTGTGCTGACCACCGCGCAGGATCGCGACGCGCTGGAAGCCTCGCTTGTGGCGGCAGGAGTTCCGGCGGGCGCGGTTCTGGATGGCAAGGGACTGTCGGAGCATCCGGCGCTGAACGCGGCGGGGCATTTCGTGACGGTGGATCACCCGGTGATCGGCGCCGCCAAAATGCCTGCGCCGCCCTACACCTTCTCGGCCACGCCGGGAACGGTCGGGCCGTCGCCCTGCCTTGGCGCGGACAATGCCGAGGTTTTCGCCGAGGTCGGACTGACCGAGACAGAGATCGCCGCGCTGACCGAAGAGGGGGTGCTGGCATGACCCTGCTCTCTGGATCCCGCGTCGTCGTTCTTGCCGACCACCTTGCTGATTTCGCGGGCAGCATGCTCGCGCGGCTGGGAGCTGAGGTTGTACTGGCCGGCGCGTCGGAGCTGACGGCCCCGCGTGCCGCGGCCTGGCACAAGGGAATGACCCGGTCCGCTGCTCCCCTCGCCGAACTTCTGGACGGTGCCGATGTGCTGCTGGACGACCGGCGGACCGACGCGCGCAAGGGGATCGACGCGCTCGCCGCCGGCTATTCGCGCCTGGTCCATGTCGTGGTTACCGGCTGGCCCGAAGGGCAGGGCACACGTCCGGTGACGGACCTGACGCTGATGGCGCAGTCGGGGCTGATGACGGTGATCGGCACGCCCGACCGCCCGCCGCTGCGCCTGCCGGGAGAGCAGGCCTATGCACTGACCGCCATCCAGACCGCGACTGCCGCGCTGATGGGGCTGCGGGCGCGGCGCATGACGGGCAGCGGTCAGCGCATCGCGGTGTCCGCCTTGCAATCGGCGGCGCTGGCGAACTACCGCGAAGCGGTGATGTACGAGCATACCGGTCGCATCGGACACCGGCAGGGCAACATGCTGGTGCGCGGCAAGTCCGGGGTGCGGCAGATCTGGCCCTGTGCCGACGGCTACGTGACATGGTCGATTATCGACAACCCCGGCATGATGCGCGCGCTGGTCCGCGTGATGCAGGCAGAGGATGCGGCGGGCGAACTGGCAGAGATCGACTGGGACGCGATCCTTGTCGCCGATACCGATCAGGCGGTCATCGAGCGCTGGCAGGGCGTGGTCGAGGCGTTCTTCGTCCGGCACGACCGCCAGACACTGGCGCAGTGGTCGCTGGAACACGGCTGGGGCCTGTCGCCGATCATGCGCCTGTCCGAGGTGCCCGACAGCCCGCAGATGCAGGCGCGCGGCATGTTCGAGGACGGCCTGCCCGGTCCGCTGTTCGCCGTCCATCCCGGAGGTGCGGCATGAGTGCGCTGAGCGGCCTGCGCGTTCTGGATTTCTCCCGGCTTCTGCCGGGGCCCTACTGCACCTGGCTGCTGGCCGATCAGGGGGCAGAGGTCATCCGCGTGGAAAACCCGCGCGAACTGGCCAAGCAGGCGAAGGTCTTCGGCTGGGACAGGCTGGACGCCGCGGGTCAGGCGCGGCAGCGGGCGCGGGACATGCTGGCGCGCGGGAAAAAGTCCATCTGCCTCGACATAGGCGACCCGGCGGCGCGGGACGCACTTCAGCGCCTCGCGGCGACCGTGGACGTGGTGGTCGAGGATTATCGACCCGGCGTGCTCGAAGGGCTGGGGCTTGGCCATGCCGCCCTGTCGTGGGACAACCCGACACTCGTCTACACCTCGCTAACGCTCTGCGGGCAAGTCGGCCCTTACCGCGACAAGCCCGGGCATGATCCGGTCGCGCTGGCCATGTCGGGTGTATTAAGCCGGACCGGCGAGGACCCGGATGCCCCCAGTCTGCCAGGTTTCGCCGCCGCCGACGTGGCGACAGGCGCCCATGCCGCCTTTGCCACGCTCTGCGCCGTGATGGCGGCGCGCGAAACCGGCAAGGGACAACATGTCGACGTCGCGATGGCCGATTGTTCGCTGGCCCTGCTGGCCAACCTGATCGCCCGCTATGAGAACCCCGACGACGCGCCGCCACGCGGCACACGGCGCGCGGATCTGGGGCTCTGGCGCTGCGGCGACGGCGAATGGCTGTGCACCACCGATATGGAGCCGCGCTACTGGGCGGCGTTCTGCACCGCCATGGGCAAGCCGGACTATGCCGCCTGGCAAATGGATCCGGACAAGCGGGCCGAGATCCGCGAGGGGCTGCAGGCCGTCTTTGCCATCAAGCCGCGCGCGCACTGGCTGGAGCATCTTGAGGCCGCCGGCACGCAGTTCGCCCCGGTCAACAGCGTCGCGGAGGCACTGGCGGAGCCGCATTTCGAGACGCGCGGCATGGTCATCCGTCTCGACGCGCCCGAAGGCGCGCTGCGCCAGATCGGCCCGCCGGTGCGGCTGGGCGATTTCGTCGCCCCGGCGCCCGCTGCGATGCCCGGCGCCCATACCCACGAAATTCTGGCCCGGATCGGCCTGAGCGATACCGAGATTTCCGCGTTGGCGCGGTCCGCCGATGCGCAACAGACCGGGCAGCCAAGCCCGGCATCCAGTTAACCCAGTCCAAGGGAGGACCCCATGCTACGGACAACAACACTTTTCGCGCTTTGCCTGTCGGCGATGCCTGCCTGGGCCGCCGACTTCAACCTGAGCTACGCCTCGCCCTATACCGAGTCGCATCCTTATGGCGCGGCCGATGCCGAATGGATCGCCCGTATCGAGGAGCAGTCCGGCGGACGCGTCGACATCACGCCCTACTGGGGCGGGTCGCTGATCACCTCGCGGGAAGGGGTCGACGAGCTTTCCGCCGGGGTTGCGGACATCGCCTATATCGCGCCGATCTACGCGCGGTCGGGTTACGACATGAACCGGCTCGTGCCGGGGATGTTCTACGGCTACACCGACCCGGAAAAGGTGCTGGGTGTCTACATGGACCTCGTCGGTGAGTTCCCGCAGTTCGGCGAAGAGCTGAACGGGGTTCACGTGGTCGGCTACAACGTCGGCACGCCGATGCACCTGCTGCTGCGCGAGGGACCGGTCAACTCGCTGGAAGATCTGAAAGGGCTGCGCATCCGCTCGGCGGTAGACTTCATCGGCCCGCTGGCCGCCTTCGGAGCCGAGGGCGTGACCATGCCGATGACGGAAACCTACCCGTCGCTTGAAAAAGGCGTGGTCGATGGAGTGATCGCACCCTACGAGGCGCTGAAATCCCTCAGCTTCGCCGAGGTGGTCAAGTACTACTCCGAACTGCCGCACTCGCGCGGGGCCTATCCGTCGCGGGCGGTCAACGGCGACGTCTGGGCCAGCCTGCCCGACGACATAAAGGCGGTCTTCGATGACAATGCCGAGTGGCTGAGCCTGCGCACGCTGGAGCTGGCGCAGGAAGCCGAGGATGCGGGCCGTGCCTATGGCGAGGAGAAGGGCGTCGTGTTCAACTCGGTCGATCCGGCCGTCGTGGCCGATTATTCCGAGGCGTTCGCGCCCGCCATTACCGATGTCGCAAAAACGCTGGACGACATGGGCAAGCCCGGCACCGAGGTTCTGGGCAAGATCCGCGAAGCCTACGGCGAATAAGCGGATCTGAGTGAAACCGGCAGGGGCGCGTCCCGCGCCTCTGCGTCCTGAAGGGGGTGGCATGCGCGGCATCGAAGCGGTTCTGAGGGTCCTGGTGCGGCTGGCGGCGGCGGTCGGCGTTCTCTCCCTGCTGGCGCTGATGGGCCTGACGGTGGTCACGGTCACCTTCCGCGCCATCGGCATCGCCTTTCCCGGTACCTACGTGCTGGCCGAACTGCTGCTGATCCCGACGGTCAGCTGCGCGCTGGTCTATGCCGCCTGGGACAGCGCCCATACCCGCGTGGACCTTCTGACCAGCCGGCTGTCCACGCGCACGGCAGGCTGGTCGAACGGCCTGATGCTGCTGCTGGGAACGATCTTCTGGGTGTTCGTCGTCTATGCCGCCACTGAAGAAGCGCTGCGCCGCGGCCGGCAGGGCGAGGTGACGCCGCTACTGGATATCCCGGTCGCGCCCTTCCGCTGGCTGATGGTCGCGGCGCTCTGCCTGATGATCGCCGTCTGCCTTCTGCGCGCGGTGCAGCTCGCCTCCGGCCGGGAGAGCAGCAAATGACCCCTGTCGCCACCGGCCTTGCCGGCATCGCGGTGATGTTCGCCATGCTCGCCTTCGGCATGCCCATCGGCTTTGCCATGGGGCTGGTCGGCGTCATCGGCTTCGGCCTGCTGATCAGCTTTCACGCCGCGGTCATCAAGGTCGGCGTCATCGCCTTCGACCTGTCCACCAACTATTCCATCGGAACCGTGCCGCTGTTCCTGTTCATGGCGCACGTGCTGTTCGCCTCCGGGATCGGAAAGGACCTTTACGATTTCGCCGCCCGGATGCTCGGGCACCGTCGCGGCGGGCTTGCAATGGCAACCGTGGGCGCATCCGCCGGGTTCGCTGCGGTCAACGCCTCGTCGCTGGCGACGACCGCGACCATGGGCCTGGTCGCCCTGCCCGAGATGCGCAAGCACGGCTATTCGCTGTCGCTGTCCTCCGGGGCCGTGGCGGCGGGCGGCACCATCGGCAGCCTGATCCCGCCCTCGGGCATGTTCATCATCTACGGCATCCTGACCGAGACCTCGATCGGCGACATGTTCGCCGCCGGGATCGTGCCGGGCGTCCTGCTGGCGCTGTTTTACATGGGCGTCATCGCCCTGCGCTGCCGGCTCGACCCGGCCGCCGGGCCCCCCGGGCCGCGCTTCGGCTGGCGCGACAGGCTGGAAGGGCTGGGCAAGACCGTGGATGTGATCGTCCTGTTCGGCTTCGTCATGGGCGGCATCATCTGGGGCTTTTTCACCCCGACCGAGGCCGGCGCGATGGGCGCCTTCGGTGCGCTGGTGATCGCGGCGGCGCGGAAACGGCTGACCTGGGACTCACTGAAAGAGGCGGTTTTCGACACTCTGCGGACGACGGGAATGATCTTCGGCATCCTGTTCGGCGCGCTGGTGTTCAATGCCTTCGTGACGGTAACGACCATTCCGCTCAACATCGTCGGCTGGGTCACGCAGATGTCGCTGCCGCCGCTGGCGGTGCTGCTGATCATCCTGATGGTCTATTTCTTCCTCGGGATGATCCTCGACGCTTCGGCGATGATGACACTGACGGTGCCATTGTTCTTTCCGCTGGTCACCGGGCTGGGCTACGACGCGGTGCTGTTCGGGGTGCTGGTCGTGCGCATGACCGAGATCGCACTGATCACGCCGCCGGTGGGCATGAACGTCTACGTGCTGGCGGGCGTGGCGCGCGACGTGCCGCTGCCGACGATTTTCCGCGGCACCGCGCCCTTCGTCGTGGCCGACGTCGTTCACGTGATGCTGCTCTTGATGTTCCCGCTGCTGGTGCTGTGGCTTCCGTCGATCTGAGGCGGTGAGCGCCTTGCTTGCGCTGCAATGTCCACAAGCACGTGACCGCGGCGTTCAGCCAGCCCAGAGACTTCCCGAAAAGGAAAGGGCCGCCCGGTTGGGCGGCCCTTTTCGCGCGGCAATCGCGCTTGTCGCGTCTCAGCCCTGACGGGCTTTGAACCGCCGCTGGGTCTTGTTGATCACGTACACGCGGCCCTTGCGGCGCACGATCCGGCAGTCGCGGTGCCGGTTCTTCAGCGAGCGGAGCGAGTTTCTGACCTTCATCGGTCCTCTCCTCTAGCGCGGCGCATGGGCGCCTGTGTTTCGGTTCTGCCCCCTTGCGGAGGCGGTGAATTCTTCCCCTTTCGGGGATGGTGGGCGGTACTGGGATCGAACCAGTGACCCCTACGATGTCAACGTAGTGCTCTACCGCTGAGCTAACCGCCCGTCCTTGCGCAGGCTCCGCGCGTCCCGTCCCTAACGAACAAGACGCGGGAATCCCCCGCGCCGGTCCGGCAAGCGTATAAAAGACCGGCGCGCCCTGTTCAAGGGCTTTTGGTACCCCCAAAAAATAGGGTATATTGGGGGGAAGAGGAGTCCCGATTGAGCAAGTCAGCGTTTACCTTAAGGCTGCCTGACATCCAGACCACGTCTGTGGTCTTTGCTTCGCCCCACAGCGGGCGGGACTATCCGGCCGCGTTTTTGCGCCGATCCGTACTGGACGAACGTTCGATTCGGTCCTCCGAAGACTACTATGTCGACAAGTTGTTTGACTGCGCCCCCGGTTTCGGCGCGCCGCTGCTGACGGCCACCGCGCCAAGGGCCTACATAGACCTGAATCGCAGCGCCGATGAACTGGACCCGGCCCTGATCGAAGGAGTGCGCCGGTCGGCACATAATCCGCGCGTTACCTCTGGGCTGGGGGTGATTCCCCGCGTTGTGGCAAATGGCCGCGCGATTTATCGCGGAAAGCTGACGCATGAAGAGGCGCATGAGCGTCTGCGCGATCACTGGCGGCCCTATCACGAACAATTGCAGGCGTTGCTGGACGCGACCCGCGCGACCCATGGGCGGGCGATATTGATCGACTGCCACTCGATGCCGCACGAGGCGATCGACAGCATTGGCACCGCCGGTACGCCGCATCCGCAGATCGTGCTGGGCGACCGGTTCGGTGCCGCCGCCGATGGCGTGATCGTGGACCGGATCGAGGCCGCCTTTGCCCGTGCCGGGCTACGAGTGGTGCGTAACTCTCCCTTTGCCGGCGCCTACACGGCACAGCATTACGGCCGCCCGTCGCGCGGCCAGCACGTGGTGCAGGTAGAGATCGACCGCTCGCTTTACATGAACGAGCGGATGATCCGACCGAATTCGCGGTTCGACGAATTCCGCTCTCTGATGCGTAGTGTGATTTCGGAGATCGCCGAGATCGGTCTGGCGGAACTGCCGCTGGCCGCGGAATAGCGTCACACCGTTAGCGCCTGACCAGGCCGATCATCGCAATGAGCCCCGCCGCCGCGAACGGGAACCCCGCCAGGAAAATCGCGCGCGCGACCGCGCCCGCCTCGGCCGGTGTCTGCATCGTCAGGAACCCGGCGGCATTGGCGACGATCCCCGCATAGGCGGCACCGAGCGCCAGGCCCAGCCGCTGGATCACCGGCATGGCCCCGGCGAAACGCTGTGCCTCTTCCGGGGTGGCGCCCACAGTGCCGCGGCGCATCACGAAGGTCCATGCGAGGCCGAAGCCGCCGCCCTCCACCGCCGCGACTGCGGCGATCAGCCAGACCGGCCCGTGCGGCACCGCATATGCGAAGGCCGGAACGCTGAGCGCGGTGGCCCCCATGCCGAGCGCGATGAACAGCGGGTCCAGCCTTTCCGGCGCGCCGCTTACAACGATGGCTGTCACGGTCCAGCCGATGGAGGAGCAGGCGATAATGTAGCCCGCAGTCAGCGGCGTGACGCCGTGGATGACCGCCATCAGGATCGGTCCGAAACCGAGGATGGCGATGGTGGCGATGGACATGAAGAGCAGCATCGCCAGCGCCGCGCCGGTTCTCGTGCGCGGGTCGAGCGGGTGGTTTGGCAGCAGCCGGTCAACCCCGGCGCGTGCGTCGCGCAATAGGAAGGCGGCCAGCAGTACGATTCCGGCGAGGACCAGGAGCGTGGTGCGGAGCGGAGCCACGTCGATCCCTCCCGCCGCGATCAGCAGGACGCCGAGGCAGAGAAGGGCGAGGCGCGTGACGGGGAACGTCGTGGCATCTCCCTGCACCCGGTGGCTAAGCTGCGCGCGCGACAGGGCAATCCAGAGCGCCGGCGCCACGGCCTGCGCGGCGAAGAACCCGAAGCCGAGGCGCCAGTTCAGGTAATCGACGAAGACGCCGCCGATCAGCGGGCCGAGGAAGGCGGAGACGCCCCAGAGCAGCGATACGGCGGCCAGTGCACGCGCCCGGTCGCGCCGTTCGAAGAGCAGGCCGACGGAGATGAAGCACATCGAGACCAGCCCGCCCCCGCCCAACCCCTGCAGGCAGCGGCCTGCCAGAAGGACCGGCATCGTCGGGCTGAAGGCGCTGATCGCACAGCCGGCGGCAAAAAGAGCCGCGGCGAGGCTCATCGGCATGCGCAAGCCGCGCCGCATGGTCAGCAGCGCGCTGCCCGCGCCAGCCACGATAGAGCCGAGTTCGTATAATGCGATGCTCCAGCCCACCAGTTCGGCGCCGCCGATATCGCCGACGATGGCGGGCAGCATCGTCGCCACGATGAGACTGTCTGCCGCGTGCAGCCAGACAGCAAGGCAGACCAGCGCCAGCGCGGCACGGTCGGTGCGGGCCAGGAATTCCGGCCAGGAGACGAAACCGTCCTGCGGGTCTTCGGTATCTGCGACGTAATCGGACATGCGATTCCTTCCTTGGGAGGGAAGGCTTACGACCTCAAGTCCGGTCGAGGTAAAGCGAAATCTTTCGCCGGGATTGTGGGGGTCACCGCAGCGACCGGCCCTTTACGATAGCGTCGGGGCCGAAACGGTCGCGGATCGCGTCGGTGGCGCGTTCTGCCTCGGCCCGTTTCGAGGCGTCGGGATCAAGGAGGTCGCCGGAGCGGTCGGCGGCCTCGGATCCGGTCAGGTGGCTGAGGCCGACGCCGAGCAGGCGGTAGGGGCCCTCGTCGCCGACGATGTCGAAAAGCTCCCGCGCGGTGCGGTAGATGCGGTCGGCGATCTGGGTGGGATCGGTCAGCTGCGACTGACGGGTCAGGATCCGGTGGTTGGCGCGCTTGAGCTTGAGGGTCACGACGCGGCCGGCCTGGTTCTTGGCCTTGGCGCGGTCGGCGACCTTTTCCGCCAGCCGCCAGATGTGGCCGTCGAGGATGTCGGGGTCGTTGGTGTCCTCGTGGAAGGTGGTCTCGTTCGAGATCGACTTGATCGGCGCGTCGCGGGTGACGCGGCGGTGGTCCTGGCCGCGGGCGAGGTGCCAGAGCCGGTCGCCCATGGCGCCGAAGCGGGCGTGGAGGTCGCGGAGGTCCCAGCGCTTGAGGTCGGCGAAGGTGCGGATGCCGGCGGCCTCGAGGCTCTGGCGGGCGGCGGGGCCGATGCCCCAGATGAGGCTGACGGGTTTCGGGTCGAGGAAGGCCTCGGTCTCGGCGCGGCCGATGATCGAGAAGCCGCGGGGCTTGTCGAGGTCGGAGGCGACCTTGGCGAGGAACTTGTTGTGGGAGAGGCCGATGGAGCCGGTGATGCCGAGCTCGGCCTGCATCCGGTTGACGAGGCGGGCGAGGAGGACGGCGGGGGGCGCGCCGTGGAGGCGGGCGGTGCCGGTGAGATCGAGGAAGGCCTCGTCGAGGGAAAGCGGCTCGATGGCGGGGGTGAGGTCCTCCATCATCTGGCGGACCTGCCGCGAGACCTCGGCATAGAGGGACATGCGGGGCTTCAGGACCACGGCCTCGGGGCAGAGCTTGAGGGCCTGGAACATGGGCATGGCGGAGCGGACGCCCTTGATCCGGGCGATGTAGCAGGCGGTGGAGACGACGCCTCGGCGGCCGCCGCCTATGATGACGGGTTTATCGGAGAGGGTGGGGTCTTCCCGCTTCTCGACCGAGGCGTAGAAGGCGTCGCAGTCCATATGGGCGATGGAGAGGGTCTCGAGCTCGGGGTGGTCGAGGGTGCGGGGGGACCGGCAGGCGGGGCACCTGCGGCCGGTGGGGAAGCGCTCCAGACAGTCTCGGCAAAGGGCGGGCATGGGGGAGTATACCACGGGGCGTCCCCATGGGGACGGGGGGTCAAGTGATTGATTTCAGGCGTGTTGGCGCTAACCTAGGGTGGGGACGGGAGTGGGGACGGAGGCGGGATCGGGGTGGTTTTGTGGTGGGAGGATAGCGTGGTTTGGGGAGGGGTGGGAGGGAGATTGGAGGGGCGAAAGCTTGCGCGGTGGTGATGAGTATGGATGCCTAGGCTGCGTGTGTTATGGCAGCTAACGAAAAGAAAACACGCACTCTACGCTTGCTATGCCGGATCGAAATTGCGCACATAACATTGTCCACAAGTAAAAAGGCTCGTCGTCAGAATGTCTATCGTAAAAGGATCGAAGGCCTCTTTTCAGCGCGCCATAATGGAGAAAGGATTTTATCCTGAGAACCTGCCTCCAGCATTTAAAGTAAGAGATTTCTATTCCACTGCCTATGGAAATGGCCTGCTGGATAGCGACCAAATTGAGCGAAACAAGCCTCTTGCTCTTTCCAGGTACAACGAGACAAAACGTGGCGGACAACGTCGAATATTCTCTACTCCCAATCCATTGTTCTTTATCGATGTGGCCAACTATCTCGGTGAGTATCGCGCAAAATTAAACCCATTTCTAAAAAGATCTAATATTTCTCGGTCGATTCCTGTCTATCAGGAGTTATTTGGCCGAGCATTGAAGATAGAATCGCACGCAGAATTCACAAGATTCAGAAGATCAAAGCTTTCTACGGCGAGATACATAATCAAGACAGATATATCAAGATTTTTCCCTTCAATCTACACGCACTCAATTCCTTGGGCCGTTCACGGAAAAAGCGCAAGCAAGATCGACAGAAGTATTAAGTCATCTGGTGCATTCACAAATAAACTCGATTATCTTGTAAGGCAGGCGCAGGATCAACAGACGGTGGGGATACCTGTAGGACCAGATACTTCAAGAATAATATCCGAACTGATTTCATCGGCAATTGATGAAGAGTTTTTGAAGAACGTTGGAAGCAACGTAACGGCTGCCAGATTGGTGGACGACATCTACATTGGCGCACCGAGCCTAGAATTCGCAGAGCAGTACTTGAGCTCATACAGGGATGCTGTGCGCCGTTACGAGCTTGATATTAACGAATCCAAAACCGCGATTTTTGAAGCTAAACGTGACTTGGAGCCATTTTGGCCGATTGAGATTAGAAGAGAAATAGAGGGATTTTCTGGCCGAAAGCCAACGTCACACTTGAAGACGGAGTTAACAGCCTACCTAGATCAAATTATTAGAATTGCAAATGAAGAAAATGATGATGGAATTGTAAAGTATGCGATCAGGAAAATGGATGAAAGAAAGCTCTGGTTGCCCTACTGGGATGTTCTAGAACATTTCTTGAAACGTGCGGCCGTAAACTTCCCGCATTGTTTGGATTATGTTTCCAGAGTCGTCGTTTGGTATAACCGACGCCATGGTGTTGAAACCAGCAACTGGGCAAATGTGTGTAATATCGCGATTGCGTATCATGCTCCCCAAGGGAATGATAGCGAGGTAGTTTGGGCGTGTTGGCTCTTAAAGGAAATTAAGGGGAAACTTCACGAGAATTCATACAAGAGTATTGTAAATAGGTGTGGGCCATTTTCGGCTCTTCTTGCGGTGGATTTGCATTCGAAAGGGCTTGTGCAAGGAAGAAATCAAAAGAGACTTATACATGAAAGATTAGATGATCACCCTATGTTAGGGAATGACTGGCTTCTATCATACGAAGCAGAAAGAGCTTTTGATTATCGTTTGAAAACAAAGAATAGAGCCGATTACAGTGTGTTTGGCGATTTGATTGGTGGCGGTGCAAGCTTTTACGGAAGCGGTGAGCTTCCTTTTGTTTTCCAAGGGATCGATCAGATTGAAGATGTTGATGAAGCTTTGGAAGATGTAATCGGGTTGTACGAAGACGAAGGCGAAGACGAAGACGATGTTGAAGTAGTTCCTGACTAAGATTGAATTTCAGCGAGCCGCAGAATTTGAGTTTTTATTTCCGCAGCTGACTTTTTCCAGCAAGGGGTAGCAAACTGTCCCCAATTGCCAAGTGGCGAAGCCGCTGGAACTGCCCAATAACCCGTAGGGTGGGCAATTTGCCCACCACACCCACACGGTTTTCGTTGGCCATGTCGTGGTGGGCAGATTGCCCACCCTACGTAGGAGGGCGGGGATGTTGGTGGGCAGATTGCCCACCCTACACGTGGTGTTAACCGTGGTGTGGGAGCGGTGGGGGCATGTCGGAGTATCGGCGTGCCCGGGTCGCCGGGGGAACCTACTTTTTCACCGTCAATCTGGCGGAGCGGGGCGGCTCGCTGCTGGTCGATGAGATCGGGGCGCTGCGGGAGGCCTATCGCCGGACCGTGGCGGAGGCGCCGTTCCGCTGCGAGGCGATGGTGGTGCTGCCGGATCACCTGCACGCGCTGTGGACTCTGCCGGAGGGGGACAGCGCCTATTCGGAACGGTGGCGCAGGATCAAGGCGCGGTTCTCGCGCTCGGTCGGTCAGGCGCGTGCTCGGTCGGCAAGCAAGCGGGCGAAGCGGGAATGCGGGATCTGGCAGCGGCGATTCTGGGAACACACGATCCGGGACGAGCGGGATTTCACTGCGCACCTCACCTATTGCTGGAGCAATCCGGTGCGGCACGGGCTGGTGCAGCGGGCGGCGGACTGGCCGTTTTCGTCGTTCCAGCGCGAGGTGCGGGCGGGGCGCGTGGATGCGGCGTGGGTCGGGGACAGTGTGGAAGGTGATTTCGGGGAGGCGTAGGGTGGGCAATCTGCCCACCATCCGACCGGGGTTCCAAAACAGGTGGGCAGATTGCCCACCCTACGAGAAGAGCCGCTCCACCTCCTCCAGAACATCGGTCACCAGAGCGTCGTTTGCGCCACGTCCCGTCACGTGGAGCAGGTAGCCGGCGCGGGTCCTTTCACGCCGGATCGTCACGGATGACCGGGGATGCGAGATGCGTCTGGGCTCGTTGGGCGTGGTGGGCTGGCCGCGGGCGAGGAGACCCTCGCATTCCTGCAGGGTGCCGGTGATCGCCTGCCATTGCGCGGTTGGATTGGAGGCGGCGGTGGCGAGCGCGGCCTCGAGGATCTCGCCCCAGCCGAGGCGGAGGGCGTTGGCGATGCGGATCAGGCGGCGCTCTGTCAGGGTTTCGGGTTCGGCGAGGGTGCCGTCGAGGGCCTCGACGACCTCGGCCACCGCGCGCAGTTTGAAGCGTTTCTGGCGCGGGGCGTGCGGGTAGAGCGCGGCCAGCGCGGTGTCGAGCGTGTCGAAGGTGCCGGCGTCGCGGGTGGCGATGGCGATATGGGCGCGTTCCCAAGGGGAAAGGGGCGCGCGGATCTCGTTCTCCTCGACCATGGCCGCGAGGGCCTCTGCCTGCGAGGCGGGTTTGCGGATCAGCGCCTCGATCCCGGCATGGCGCGGGTCGCCAGTGATCTCGTGCAGGGCGCGGACGGCCATCAGGCGGCGGTAGCCGGAGATCAGGGCGAAGCGCGGGTCGGGCCCGGCGCCGATGGCGAAGACCTCGATGGGCATGCGCAGGCCGTTGGCGGCGATGGATTGCTGCAGCTCGTCCTGGGTGGCGGCGTTGATCGCGGTGCGGTCGCGGATCAGCGCGGTTTCGTCGATCTGGTGGATGGGAATGCGCATCGGGTCCTCCTGTGCCGCGGCGCAGGAGGGTGGCAGGGCCGGGTTAAGCGAGCGTTTGCTGCGCGTACTGCGGTGCGCTGGCCCGCTGCAGCTGCGCGAGGGCGGCGGAGAGGCTGTCGGTGGCGCGGCGGTGGTAGGCGGTGAAATGCGCGGCGGCCTCGGCCGAGAGGGCGGCGAGGCGGCCGGGATCGGCGAGGAGGGCGGCGGCGGTTGCGGGGATGTCGGGCAGATCGGCCTCGATCACGGCGGGCGTGTCGAAGAGGTGCTTGAGGCCGTAGCTGGGCTCGGTGATCACCGGCGTCCCGGTGGAGAGCGCGCCGATGATGCGCGGTATTTCCAGGTGGTTGGTGCGATGGGTGTGGACGTTGAGGGCGAGGCGGGACTGCGCGGTCAGCGTCTCCAGATCGGCGCCGGAGGTGGGGGAGAGAGAGATGCCGCGGGCGGTGAGGGCGTCGAGCACCTGCTGGCGGCGCGGGTTGAGGCCGCCGACGAAGGCGATGTCGTATGTGCGGGTGAGGGGCTGCGGCTGCGGTTCGGAGCAGGGGAGGAAGCCGGCGGTGGGAACCGGGAGCTGGCGGGCGAGGCGCGGGGTCTGGGCCGGGTAATAGTCGAGCACGGCGTCGATGAGGGGGAGCTTGGCGCGCAGCAGCTTCTGCTTGCCGCGGATCTGCTTGAGGCCCTTGAGCGAGGTGGCGAAGGGGGAGCCCAGGCGGGCGACGACGGAGAAGTTGAAATAGACGTAGCCGTGGCCGGGGCGGCGGGTGAAGGGGTCAAGGCGCTCGCCGATTATGAAGACGGTGGCGGGGGCTGCGGTGGCGACCTCGTCGATGGTGCGGGCGGCAGTGGCGAAGGTGACGTCGCCGAGTTGGTCCGACAACGTGTCATGGAGGAAGCGGGTGACGCTGCGGATATACGGGAGGGACCCTTCGTGGGCGATCAGGTAATGCGGCATGTGAAAGTCTCTTTAAAATGCGGGGCAGGTGCCGGTGACAACCCTAAGGCGCGCTGGACGGATCGAGCAAGCAATTCTTGACGTCGCGGTAACTTGTGGCGGTAGGGCGCCATCCGGAAGGTGGGGCTTGGGACGGGCGCATCGGCGCAATCCCGCCGCCGCTCCGCGGTCACGGCCGGTCACCGTTGATCACGCGCGCTTTATCGCGTCATGTTGAATTAGTTAAATTTCCAGTGCCAATCGCGGAGTCTGGCTCGAATGTCATCTCATCCCGCCCGGAATCCCGGCCGCAAAGGCGCGCTCTACCCCGCGGTACCGGCGGAGCTGCACGGCTCCCGCGATGCGATCTTTCACCTTCTGAGAGTCGCGGAAGGGATGAATTCCCCTGCCGTAAAGGCCCCGCCGTGCGATGGATCGCATCGGCCCGAGGTGGCACCGGAGGTGTCAACCGCGCCGAACAGCCCCTGGTTGCGCTTCTTCGTCGAGGACCAGTTCGAATTCGTCCCGCCCGAGATGCACCTGCGCCGCTGAGCCGGGCTTCGGCCCAGCGTCATCGCACTCCTCAGTAATATCCGTCTTCGTATCCGTAAGCGCCTTGAGTGTATCTGCATTTATTGAGGGTTATACCGAGGACGTTTGTGAGGTCTGCGACC
>NZ_JAATNG010000006.1 GCF_013184805.1 Pseudoruegeria sp. HB172150 | reverse complement strand
GCGAAGGTGACTGTGCCGGAAGGCCACTCCCCGTAGAAGAAATCGTCTATATCGACCGGATTGTCCCCGCTGCCGGTGACGGCATAGCTGTAGTCCGCCGCAGCCGTCGAGGTCCGGAAGACCGTGAAGGTGAACACGGTAATACCCGATTGCCCCTCGGTCAGAGAGACGTCGGACACGGTAAGGTTTGCGGCCATTTTCAATCCACCATTTTGACTTCACGAAGCCAATGGCAGACGTGAATTTCAATAACAACAAAAAGATACAGTATACATGAAAATACCTCTTTATCTCATTATTTTCACCAGTTTTTATAACTATTTTATACCGTTTTAAAAAATTTATCCTTCTAAATCAAACAACCATCCAAAAATAGAACAGATTTAGCGATGGGCAAAACTACCTATTTTGAGGATAATCGAAAATTTTATCTTGAATTCTCACTGCGCTTCCTTGACGTAATGTCACCACATAAATGAGTGCATGCACCGACGGGTAAGCGATTGCCTTGACCCACGGAGCTAGCGCGAAAAAAGGAAGGAAGGAAAATGGCCCCCCAGCTGAAAACAATTGCTTTTAGGGACATCTTAATAGATGTCCCTTGCCGCGAAATAACCCGCGCCGGCAGAAGACAAAAGTCGGAGCCTCAAGTTTTCGACCTGATTGTGTATCTTGCCTCCAAAAGAGATCAGGTAGTTGATCGCTCCGAAATCTTGGCCAAGCTCTGGGCAGGAAAGACGGTTTCCGACATAACAATAAATAGCCGGATAAAGTCAGCCCGCAATGTACTTGGGGACTGCGGGAGAAAGCAGGAAATAATACGTACATACTACGGTCATGGGTTTCGATTTGTTGCGGACCCGGTCGAGTTGGTTTGGGCTACGCCGCGGCGTGATCTGTCCGAGCCAACGTTCCATGAGCTAAGCCGAAAAGCGGAGGCTCCGGCCAATACGAACTCCGCACGATTCGCCCACATCAGTTCAGACTAAAGCCAAGCCCGAAAAAGTTTGGCTGGAACTGGGGGCGAGAGCCTCTTCGGACCGCATACATCGACAGAACACCGTCGGCTTGGGGTCCATAGGGCTTGATCCTGACACCGCAATGAAAATCACCAGGATGAACATGCCCCCTCAACCGATAGTACGAAACATCGTCGGCGCTGATGGCAGCGTGTCGAGGCAAAAACAATGAACGAGATCAACATTCCCAAAGAAGGCAACGGACATCCAAGCGGTTCTCACCAACCGCGCAACTATTGGTCTGGCTCGCCCGCGCCCAGCAAAGCAATGCCCAGCTATTCCGACGACGAGTTGAACATTCTTGAGCTATTCACACAACTTTTCGACAGAAAGCTGCTGCTACTGGCCATGGCGATTGCTGGAGCGGCAGTTGGAGTTTTCGTAGGGCAACTGCGACCGACCCTATACCAGGCTCGCAGCGTCGTTCAGGTGGACAGAAGTGCTCCACGCATCGATCTTCCGGAAGAATTGGTGGGCAGTCTCTTGGCTGGCGACGATGTAGCTCGTGAGCTTGCCACTGAGATTCACATATTCAGCTCGAGGCTGGTCCTCGACCCGGTAGTAGAGGATCTGGACCTAAACATCCGCATCGTTCCCGCGAGGCTTCCGATCATCGGCCATGCACTGCAGCGCTATACAATTCCTATCGTAGACCGCCGAATTCCAGACAGGTACGCGAGGCCGGCAGAGGCGATCACCGTCGAATCGTTCGAGGTTGCCGAAGACGCTGTAGGAACCGTATTCCCGGTCGAGATACTCTCTACCGACACGTTCATGGTAGATGATCCTGCCGGTCATTCCATTGAAGGCACGCTAGGGTCTCCAGTCAAGATTCGGAACGGCGTTGAACTGACAATTTCAGAAATCAACGCGCCCATCGGGAGAGTTTTTTTTCTCTCAAAAGAACCAGTCTGGGTTGCCGCACGCCGGCTGGCGCGTAATTTCTCTGCCGACATTCGATATCAAAGTGAAGTGTTTGACTTCAAATATACCGATACATCACGCAAAATGAGCAAATTAATTATTAATGCAATCGTAGAATCCTACCGTACCGAGAATCTTAAGCGCCGATTTGCTGAAATCGATCAGACATTGAGCTTTATTCAGCACCAAATTCCGGATGTGAGTGCATCTCTGAAAACTGCGGAAATGACGCTATCCGCCTTCCTGGAAACGGAAAAAGCAGAGGGTTTGAGCCTCGGGACTCACGAACTGATCCAGCGTTCCGTCCGGCTGGAAAATGCGCTTCGAGACCTAGAGTTTCGAGAGGAGGTCCTAGCCAAGTCATTGTCGGGAGACCACCGGGACCTGAAGGCACTTGATTCAGGCAAATTGCAGCTAGAAAAGCAAATAGCCGAAATTCGCAGCGAACTGTCCGGCATTCCCAACGCGGAACAAGAACTGACGAGGCTAACCAAACGTGTAGAAGATCTAAAGACATTGCATGCGCAATTGCAGGGACAAATCAAACAACTACAGACACTCAAAGCGAGCACCGTCTCGAACATTCATGTGCTCGATCCTGCCGAAAGCGCGAGCGTCGCAGGGCCTGACCGAACTCGCCCGATCATCATTGGCGGTATGGGCGCATTTCTGATTACGACCGTCCTTGTATTCGCGCTGAACCAATTCGCACGTCGCGTCGAGGATGCAAGGTCTATAGAGGAGTTGGGATCGATCTTGCTTGCAACTGTAGACAAGGTCAAAAATCTGGCCAAGTGGAGGCCCGGCCGGCAGAGCAACGCGCTGGCATTGGCGGATCCGACTCATTCCGCAATTGAGTCTATTCGGAATCTCCGTACCGGAATTCAGTTTTCACTCTCCGCGACATCAAGCAATAGTTTGATGGTGACGTCCTGCGCCCCATCCGACGGAAAATCATTCATCTCGTTGAATTTGGCCCTAGTTGCCGCCTCAGTCGGGTCACGCGTATTGTTGTTGGACTGCGATCTCCGGCGAGGTGGGCTTCGCAACCAGTTTCCTCCGTCAATATCCATGCCCGGGCTGACTGAGATTCTGATGGGAACAGCGCAAATAGAAGATACGATCTTCAAGGAGGAAGAAACGGGGTTGGAATTCATAGGGACGGGAGCTCTGCCGAGGCATCCATCCGAACTTTTGTCTAAGCCAACGTTCTCAAAATTAGTTCGCGAATTGGAGAAAGTATACGACTTAGTAATACTTGATACCCCACCCGTATTAGCCGTTACTGATCCTTGCGTGGTCGGGCAATGTGCAGGAAACACAATTTTGATTGCCAGGCACCTCCACACCAGGCACTTGGAAGTTTTAACGGCGCAGAAAGCGCTCTTCGCATCCGGCGTATATGTGTCCGGTATTGTGATTAACCAAGCCGATCGACGGAAGTCGAAGTACCAATATTACTATGGGGGAAAATACTAATCTGTGAATTCCTGAATAGCCACGGAATACGGAAAGACTTCTGACCGAATACGTTCTTAGAACCGGTTTCTCTTTCTCTTCCAAGCATTCCGAACGCAACTTCTCAAGCGAGTTGTTAAGAGTATTCTTTCGATTGGCTGCGCCATGAAACCATTTTTTTGGGGCCATTTGAACCGCTGATTGGCCCAAAAGGCGTCGGCCATCTCACAAAAAAATCTTGTTACAGCGCCACGTTGCAGCAATCGCAGCCAGCCATGGCTTCCGAATGCAAACGGTCCAATTCATCCCAGCACGCGAACACGACCGTGGCCTGCCCAATCGTGTGGTTCTGTTTCAGACTTAGTGCATGACGGGCCCTGGTGCTACGGCTGGCGTGGCCGGCGATGGGTTTCCGGTTGAGTAAGCCAGCCACGAGATGACCTCCGGACCTGGTAGCCGATAGCCCAACGATGAGTGCGGTCGCTTGGTGTTGTAGTGCTGGCGCCAGCGCCAGCGCTCAATGACGATCTTCGCCTCGGCAAAGCTGTAGAAGATCTCGCCGTTCAGCAGTTCATCTCTCAGATTCCCGTTTAAGCTCTCGTAGTAGCTGTTTTCCCAGGGACTGCCCGGTACAATGTAGGCGGGCCTGGCTCCGATAGCGGCGATCCACTCGCGCACCACCTTTGCCACGAACTCCGGTCCATTGTTGGATCTGATGTGTTCCGGATCACCCCGCAGGATGAACTGGCCAGACAGCACATCGATGACGTCCACCGATCGTAGACGGCGGTCGATCCGGATCGCCGGGCACCGACGCGTGAACTCCTCGATCAGATTGAGCATTCGGAACTTCCTTCCATCGAGAGTCCGGCTCTCGACGAAGTCGTATTATCAGATACGGTTCGGCCGCTCCGGCCGCTCCGGCCGCAGGACCCATCATTCAGCCAGAGCCGGCTTTTCTTCGGTTGCCTCTGTGGGACCTTGAGCCCCTCCCGCCGCCAAATCCGCTCGGCCCGTTTAACGTTCACCGTCCAACCGGCATCTCGCAGTAGGGCCGCGATGCGCCGGTAGCCATAGCGGCCATACTGAGAGGCGAGAGCGATGATGTCCGCAGTGAGCGCATCCTCATCAGGACGACCACGCGGCACCTTCCGCTGGGTCGATCGATGCTGGCCAAGAACGCGACACGCGAAACGCTCAGAGATGCGGAACTTCCGCCTGACGTGGTCGACACAAGCACGGCGGCGGGCGGGGCATAGAAGTTTCCCAAGGCGGCCTCCCGCAGGATCAGCTTCTCGAGCGTGAGATGTGAAACGGCCTTCCGCGGCCGCTCGTTTTCCTTCTCAAGCTCCTTCAGCCGCTTCACCTGGTTGGTCTTCAGATCACCATACTCCGGTAATAGGTGAACTGCTTCACGCCGATCGTGCGCACTGCCTCAGCCACTGTCTGGCCCTGCGACACCAACACATCAACCTGCCGCAGCTTCGCGACGATCTCCTCGAGCTTGTGCTTCTTCCAACATTCTCTTTTCCACCCTGGGCTGCACACGGTAATCCAAAAATCGCGGGGCGCAAGCCAGACACGCGGCAGGTAAGACGGTCTCACATACATTATAACAGATATTCCATCGTCTCGCCCGACCACAGATGGACATTCCGTCCTCGGGTCAGGATGCAGCTAAGTCGATCGAATTCAAACATGTTACAGCAAAAAAATAGTAATTAGTAACCCACCCCGCGACTGCCTTGGTTCTGACAAACATAATTGCGAAAATCCCGACTTTCTCAGCGTTAATTTCGAGAAATAATTGGGATCCTCCAGCTGGCAGTGAGCGAACCCTACGGCAATTCCAAATTTTTTTTGAACCATTTCTAACTGTTTCTACAAATTGAAGGGCAAGGGACTGGTAAAAAACCACAGCGTTGCGTAAGCAATCGCAAACGCCCAATGCACGGAAGCTGCCCCATGAAAGATTCAGTCGACGCCCCAGAACGGGTCTTTGATCTTCTCGCGAAGACGACCGAGATTGTTACCGCCTATGTGTCGCACAATCAGATGGCGAAAGACGATCTTTCAGGGATGATCCGCTCGGTTCACGTGACCTTGGATAGCTTGCTAAAAGCGTCACACGACCCCAGAGAAAGGGCCTCCGCCCGACCGGTGCCTGCTGTACCAATTGACGCGTCAGTTACGCCGGATCTGATCATCTGTCTTGAGGATGGCAAACCGTTCAAGACGCTGAAGCGCCACTTGCGTACGGCCTACAACATGAGCCCCGAAGACTACAAGGAGCGGTGGGGACTCTCCAAGGATTACCCAATGGTTGCACCAAAGTATTCCGCCAAGAGATCGAGGGCCGCGAAGAAGAGTGGCCTGGGTAGAAAGCCAGCGGAAAACTAGGATCGGCGACGATCAATCGAAAGAGCTTGTGATTTCGGTGCTATCAATCTGCAGTCGGTTGCCAAGCTATAAGAGCTCAGGATCAAACTCAGTCGAATTGCCAATTTTTTTTGCTCACAAGGCCGAGTACACAGCTTCTGCAAAATGCAATTAACAAGTCTACTCACACAAACCTTGAGGTGACCTGCCACGGGTCTTTCATCCAGCCGCGACCGGAGCCCGGTTGGTGTTCACGCCGATCGGCGCAGGTTGAGCAATCGCCCGACGCGCGGAGCTTTCATCTTGCGCAGCGGGGCGGGCGATTGCGGTGGTCAGGGTCCGCGCGTAATCGGCCGGCGTCCGATAGTCCAAGGCCGAATGCGGACGTTCGGTGTTGTAGTCAGTCGCCCAAGCGGCGATCACGACCCGAGCATGGGCCAGATTGCGGAACATGGTCTCGTTGAGCAGTTCGTCCCGCATCCTTCCGTTGAAGCTTTCCACGAAACCATTCTGCATGGGTTTGCCCGGGGCGATGTAATGCCATTCGATGCGGTGCTCGGAGCACCAGCGCAGGATCGCGTTCGAGGTCAACTCCGTGCCATTGTCGCTGACGATCATGCCGGGTCGCCCTCGACGCTCGATCAGGGCCGTCAGCTCACGAGCCACTCGTCGCCCGGAGAGCGATGTGTCCGGGACAGCCGCCAAGCATTCACGGGTGATGTCGTCGACCACGTTCAGCACTCTGAAACGCTGCCCGCTCGCAAACTGGTCATGAACGAAGTCCAGAGACCACCGTGCGTTCGCCTGAGCTTCGACCAGGATCGGCGCTCGTGTGCCGACGGCTTTGCGCCGGGCCTTCCGTTTGCGCACCGTTAGTCCCTCCTCACGGTAGAGCCGATAGATCCGGTTGATCCCCGAGGGCTCGCCTTCGCGGCGCAGCAGAACGAACAGCCACCTATAGCCAAACCGCCGACGCTCGTTGGCCAACTCCCGCAGCCGGCCGCGCAGGTCCGTATCTGGCGCCCGCTGCGCCTGATAACGGATCATCTTGCGATCCGCCCCGGCAATCCGGCACGCCCGCCGTTCCGAAAACCCGAAAAGAGCCTTCAGATGCGCGACCACCTCGCGCTTCACGGCAGGCGTTACCACTTTTTTGAAACCAGCTCCTTCATCGCGGCGATGTCGAGCATCTGTTCCGCCAGCAGCTTCTTGAGCTTCGCGTTCTCATCCTCCAGCGCTCTCAGCCGCTTGGCTTCCGAAACCGTCATGCCGCCAAACTTGGCCTTCCAGTTGTAGAAGGTGCCTTCCGACATGCCGTGCTTGCGGCACAGATCGGCGCACTTCGCCCCAGCCTCATGCTCAGCCAGGATGCCAATAATCTGCTCGTCCGTGAATCTCGTTCGCTTCATTGTCCGTCCTCAAGTTGGGTCGGACTCTAATCGACAGTGGAGGAAAAATCCTGTGGCAGGTCAACCGCATTCGCACTAAGCGAAGTCACCCCCAGACGCAGCGCAAGACCGAGTGCCTGCATCTGACCAAGTTGAGCCGCTTCCGTCAGCAAAATCGTTAAGTATCCCGGCATCTGAAACTGCAGTTCGAAACCTTTCGTCGATCACCACAATGATCTCCTCCACTGTGAATAGGTAGTCAAACTGGGCCCGGCCTAAAGTCTATCACTGTAAGATGCCCAGATCCTTTCGGCGAGAGAGGGCACCATGAGACTGGCTTATTCAGAGAAGCCGATTACAAAACGGGACTGCAGCCACATTGTCTTGCTCAGAAGACCGACCCGCATTCTTGGCTACGAAAACGTATCGCGAGTTCCGAAACACTCTGACGAAGGGCTTTGCCCGACCCATCGGTCCATCGGTCCAATTTGCGTGACATTAGGCGACGTCAGATGCCCATGCGGCTGAAAATTACGGTCAGCGTTCTCCAGACAAGCCAAGCCTCCATCTTGAAATCCGTATGCGAGATGTAATAAAGATCGGCGCTCACCTTGCGCCGGGTCGCCTCGGAGCCCGTGACATAGCCGACTTCGGTCTGGGCCAGACCACTGATGCCGGGCCGAACGCGATGTCTTCGACAGTATCCAGATACTTCGCAGAGGTAATGTAGTGCATGCTCGTAAAAATCTGGCCGCGGACCAATCAGGCTCATTTCGCCTTTGAGCACATTAATGATCTGAGGCAATTCGTCGACCCGTGTGCCCCGGATGAAACGACCCAGCACGGTAATCCGGTGAAGCTCCAGGGGACATTCCGGTGTCCGTTCAAACGATCCGGCATCGCACATGGAACGAAATTTGAACATAGCAAACGGGGCGCAGTCGCGACCCATCCGTTTTTGTACGAAAAACAATGGGCCGGCATTAAGCCACGGGTTCAGCGCCAGCAAAAACACAGCCACAATCAAAAAAATTGGAACGAGCAACAGGCACATGCCAATGTCGAAAGCACGCTTGCTCACCGAAAAAACTACACGCCATGGCGGTCCTACATCACGCTCCCGATCGCGCCGTGTATGGTTTGAAACGGTTATCGCGCCAATATCGGACACGTCCAATACCATTGGTGGCATCTTCGCAGAAGAACCAATCCTGAGATTTGGGATCAATTCGTAAGGCAGATTGATGAAGCCATCTTCCGTTCGAATTAAGTCATGCATTACAGTGCCTCTCCGATCTAGCCCTTTCGTCAACCGTCTCCCCCATGCACTCCAAAGCCCGCCTCGCTAAAAAAAGGTCAGATCCCTTTTCAAGTTTTACTTCAGATAAATAAATACAAATAGACAAACGATTATTATTATCGTATCAATATTGTAATTTTCGCCAGATATTTTTCGTAATCTGATAGATTGCCCAAGTTCTAATAGCGATTCAAGATCGGACTGCTTCAAATCACCTTCACACAAGGAAGTAATACCGGTGTGATAGGAAAGGCAAGGAGCTCATTTCGCAGAGTGACACAAGGGCGGCACCTTGCAAGTCTCCACTCAACGGTATCGTGGAAAGCAGGTAAATTAGAACGTTCGCCATATTCTCGAGTCCAAGGCGTGAGAATTTCCGGGTCGACTTCTGGTGGGGCTATATCCTGATAATTTTATTACTGCAGTAAAACTTTCAGAACTCTTTTTCTGTATTCTACAGTACCATCAACATTATCGAGCAGCTAACCATGATCAAATCGACGTAATTGTGCGTTGCCGCACCAAAGACGGCAAGTTTTTCCGAACGCTGATCTTCAAGCCTTGGTGCGCCATTGGTTTGAGCAAATGCCATATGACGAATTCAGCCGCGAGTGTCGGTCGGCAATGTTTGGGCGCAGGCTTGACGCGGCCAGCGGCATCGAAGCATTTCAACGCCGGGTCGCATTTCCATCACGCTTCCCTAGATCCACTCACGAATTAGACATTCATCGGAACATTGTTGACTGACAGGTGGTTTCCGGAAATCCCGCCTGATGGCAAGCTACTCACAGACCGCTCTTTCTCTCCTTTCGGAGGGTGCGCCCGAAACGGTTTCGGGCCCCTACCCTGCGGAAGGAGAACTATATGCCAAGGGATATCGATGTATGTGATCTGGTTGGCGCTTATCCAATTTGCGCCAGTTGTGGTGATCAACGTGTTATGCGCGACGCCTCGGCGATCTGGAGCCTTGGGAGCCGCGGATGGGTCTTAGGGCCGACTTTCGACAGCTTCGTGTGCGAGCGTTGTGGCCGCTGCAATCTTAACTGGCTGGTCGACGAGACGTTCAGGACCAAACGAGTCCGTCGTCTCAATGACGAGTTGCGGCATGGCCAGGCCGACCATGCCTCCATCATGGTGACCACCGGGATCAAAGCGAAGGGCGAGCCGTTTCTGGCCGCAGTCACCAAAGCGGTGATCGATTTCAACACTTTCACTGAGGGTAATGATCCCCATGGCGAGCATGACTTCGGTTCTATCGACGTCGAAGGCGAGAAGGTGTTTTGGAAGATCGACTACTTCGACCTGAAGCTTGAGGGGCACTCCCTCGATGCCGCCAATCCGCTGCTCACACATCGTGTGCTGACGATCATGTTGGCCAGCGAGTATTGAACCTCGTTTCCACGTGCCAGGTCCGTCCCAAATGGGACGGACCATTTTCTTTGGGGCGTCATTCGCATTGACGGCGGATGCCCGGGTCTTGCCGGTATTCGCATTGTGCGCAAAACTATTCCTCTCCAGGATTGAGCACGGGCTGGGGGCGGCAGGTTCGGGCCGGAATAGGCGAAGCGGGCCCTCGCCCCTTCGCTCTCCAATACGTCGCTACGGTCCAGGACCTGCCGCCCCCAGCCCGTGCTCGGAATTCACAAATGAACGGTCGTACGCATACCGCGTCGCATCGGCTATCATAGGGTCATTATTCACTAACCGAACACACTATGTTCAAATCATTCAATGCCGACCTGAGGCTGATCCGGAAGCGATCCGGACTTACCCAGGCCGATTGTGGCCATCTCATCGGTGGCAAGCTTCACCAGATCAGTATGATCGAGCGCGGGCGCCGTGCGCCGACGATTGAAGAGATCTGCGCCTTATCCATTCTATACGGCCGAAGCTTCGAAGACCTCTATGCCGAGGCGTTCGAGAAAACCCGCCGCAACATCGCCGTTCATCTCGAGACATTACCGGAAGCGCCGCGCGACTGGCCGAGAGGGCATATTCGGAGCCGGACACTGGAGCGTCTGGCAGAACGATTGGCAGAGGAATCCAATCTGACGGATGGCGGCTAGCAGGTCGCGGGTGCTGTCGGTCGCCGCCCGAACCGGACGCCTCGGTGTCATCGTCCTGGAAGGTCCTGATCTGATTTACTGGAGCACTTCTGCGAAAGGATCCAAATCTGCGGATGCCGCGGCACTGGTCCTCCGAGGATGGATCGCGGAATTCCGACCAAATGTTCTGATCTCGGAGAACCCGGACGCGGCAGGACGAAAACGCGGTCGGCAGATCCCGATCCTGAAAGCCTTCGTTGATCTTGGTACAGAGTTGTCGTTACCGCACCGGGTGGTTGAGCGCAGGCGCCTGTTCAATAACGCGCATCAAGAGGCCGCCGCCTTCGTCCGACAATTTCCGGATGCCGCACCCACCGCACATGGGAAGCCGCCGATCTGGGGTAAGGAACCCCACAATCTTGTCTGCTTCGAAGCCCTGGCCCTGGCGCGGGACGCAGGCTGTATCGAAGCCACCGAGCCGGACGCACCAGAAGACATACCCGGCTGATCTGGGATGGACATGTTTGAATATTGGAAAGCTGCAGTCGGGTGCTGCAGCTTTTTTGCCAAAACAATCACCGCGCGGTGGGCGCCAGCAATAGGTTAGGCCGCCTTGGCCTTGCGCCCCAACCCAATCTTCTTGGCGGTCTTTGAGCGCCGCGCACTGTAGGAGGGCGCCAGGACCGGATAGTCGTTCGACAGCTGCCAGCGTTCGCGGTATTCGGTCGGGGTCAGCTGATGTTCGGTCGACAGGTGGCGCTTCAGCGTTTTGAAGTCCTTGCCGCATTCCAGGCAGGCTATCGCATCCTTGCCGACAGAGGCATCGATCGGGACTGCCGGGACAAGCGCGGCAGCTGGTCGTGCGCTCTCGACTTCTGCAGCTACGTTCCCGGTAAGACCAGATAGTGTCTTGTGGATCGAACGGTTCAGCGCCGGCAGATCACCGGCGGCCATCTGGTTGCGCCCGACATAGGCGGCCACGATCTCTGCCGTCAAAGAGAGCGTGTCGTCATGTTCGGTATCGGCTTCTAAGCGGGCGTCAGTCATCCTGCTGTCCTTGTTTTTCGAGTTTCATCAAGGCCGCTTAGTACGGCATGCATGCATGAAAGGCCAGATGTCTTCCAAATGCTCCTTCATTTCGAAAAAATTCATACCTATGCGTACCAGATTCGCTTCAGGGTGGAACATGGGTGCATAATACACTCCAGCAACAAACATGTCTGAATATTTCACTACCTATGTTATCATTTTCATTATTAAAGCGCGAATGTTCAACTGATTTACTTTGGAGGGGGAAATATGAAATCTTATGAAACTGCGCGCAAGATGTTCGACATTCTTGAAATTGCTGCCTGGTTAATGGTGGGAGCAGGTGTCCTATTGACGCTCAGTGGACCCGCGACCGTCTCACAATTCGCGCCAAGCGGCGCAGCTATGGCGGCGGCTCTGCCGGGAATCGCAGTCGCGTTCCTCGGAATGCTGCAGGTCGCCATCGTTCAGAATGCACGCGCCGGCGTAGACACCGCCGAATACACCCAGCAGATGCTGCAAGTGGCCCGAGATCAGCTCGAAGTCTCGCGGCGCGGCTTCAAGTTGCAGAAAGGCGCGCCAGCCGCGGGATTTACAGAAGCTCTATCCACTGACAGAGATGCGGATCCGCCTGTTGAGGGGCCGAGTTATGCCGACACGGCAAGCACAATGGAGTCTCAAAGCGAAGCAGCCGCCGCCATCGAGCAGTCCACGGAAGAGGCAGAGAAGGAACGGCCAGTTAGTTTCGAACACCGTGGACACCAGGTCTACGGCGCTGTCGATGGCTACTATTACGACGGTCAACGGTTCGACACGTCTGAGAAAGCCGTCGAATTCATTGACCGAAAAGATCCGTTGCTGGCGCAGCAGGCAAAGGATCCGTCTCGTAATGCGGTCTGAACACCACCCCCATACAGACCCCCAACCCGTATGGGGGTCCGGTATGGGGAGCCGGGGCGGAACATCGCGGATCACTCCGGAACGAGTATCGAGCTTTGTTTGCCGTGACATATACCGCTTCAGCGGCATTATCTCTGGTCCTCCCACCCACCCCAATGGCGTCATTGATCCGGTCTGACTGATGCGGGTGGCCATCGACCATCACACGGTGCACCGCGGTTTTCCGTTCCGGAAGACCTTTGAGGAGGTGCACCTGACTGTGGCCTTTTCCCATGAAGAGAAACAGGTCATCCGACAGAGGGGATTGCTGAAATTCAAGCTCGTCGATCGCCGCCCAGCCAACGCGCGCGTGGACGACCGGGATCAGAAGTTCGAACTGCGGGTGGAGCACCTGATGGACGGCCGCACCGACCGGTTTCTCTGTGCCAACCCGTCTGCCGCCAAAGACTACGAAGCGGATCTGCTCGCCGTTCTCGAGCAGATGAAGCGCTGGCTCGACGACAATATCGAGACCGGCATACGCACCGTGACCGAATTCTGATGTCGCGCTCGGCAGGCGAAAACTTCTTCGGGTTGTTCCTGACATTCACGATCCTCGCCTTCCTCGTTATCATCGCGGTGCTCGTGAGCTACGTCGCGCTCGTCGGTATTGTCGCCTACGTCGGCTATCGCCTCTGGAAAGAAAACCCTTGGCGGCTCGAGCGCGTCGCCAGGCGCGAGACGGAGCTCCTGTACGATCATGCACTCTCTGGCAGCGTGCAGCTCTTGGAGACGGAGATCGACGCGGCGTTGCTCCACCACTGGCCGCCGGACACGCCCGAGGCGCTGCAGATCCAGCTCCTTGCGATTGGCAAGGCGCTCTTCGCACAAGAAGGCCTGATGCCGGAGATCCCGCCGCCGCCGGCCCTCTGCAACACGATCGAGGGCGCTCGCTACCGGGACATGATGGCCCGGGCCGGTCAGGCCCGCGGCGATCGCGTGATGGTGCTCACCGCCCTTGATATGATCTCTCTGAGCCTGACGCCGATTGCCCGGGCGGTTCCCGCAACCTCCGGCGATGTTCTGGTCGAGGTAACCCAGTTCCTGCATCCACTCGGCCAGGCCGTCCAGGACGTGATCGCCCCCTTCTTCCAGGATAACGACTACGCCCACTTCAAGGCGTTGCGCGACCAGCTCGACGCCAACCTGAGGCGCACGCACCGCACCCAACCGATCTTTCCGACCGAGTACAAGGGCGACGATGTCGTCGACACCTATCTCAGCGGCACGCACCTGAAGGCGCTCTTTGTGCTGAAGACGCCCTTCGAGATACCCGAGGAACGGCGCTTCGAACATACTCATATCATCGCTGGCAGTGGCCACGGCAAGACCCAGACCTTGCAGTACTTCATCGCGCGCGATCTCGAAGCAGTCTCACGACGCGACAAGTCCGTGGTGGTGATCGACAGCCAGGGAGATCTCATCAACACGATCCTGCGCGCCAGGCACCTGCCCCCGGAACAGATCGTGCTGATCGATCCCGAAGACATCGCTTGGCCGGTCTCACTCAACCTGTTCTCGGTTGGCCAAGAGCGGCTGGCCCATTACAACGACCTTGAGCGCGAGCGCCTCACCAATTCGATCATCGAACTCTACGACTTCGTCCTCGGCTCCCTGCTGGCCGCGGCTATGACCTCGAAGCAGAGCGTCGTCTTCCGCTATGTCACCCGCCTCATGTTCTACATCCCAGGTGCGACCATCCACACCCTGCGTGAACTGATGGAGCCCGGTGGCGCGGAGAAATACCAGGAGCACATCGCCAAGCTCGACGGCACCGCCCGGCGGTTCTTCGAGACGGAGTTCGACAGCAAGGAGTTCGCGCCGACCAAGACCCAAGTACTGCGCCGACTCTACGGTGTCCTCGAGAACCAGACCTTCGAGCGGATGTTCTCGAACCCGACCTCGCGTTTCGACATGTTCACCGAACTCGGAGCCGGCAAGCTGATCCTGATCAACACCGCCAAATCGCTTTTGAAAGAACAAGGGACGGAGATATTCGGGCGGTTCTTTATCGCGCTCATCGCCCAGGCCGCCCAGGAGCGGGCCACCCTGCCCGACCGCGATCGGCTTCCGGCCATGGTCTATGTTGACGAAGCCCAGGACTACTTCGACCGCAACATCGGCGTCATCCTCAGCCAAGCGCGCAAGTACCGGGTCGGCATGACCATGGCGCACCAGTATCTCGGCCAACTCTCCTCCGGCCTGCAGGAGGCTTTCGAGGCCAATACCTCGATCAAGCTCGCTGGCGGCGTCTCCGCGCGCGACGCTCGGTCGCTGGCCGGTCAGATGAGCTGTGATCCCGACACGATCCAGCGACAGCCAAAGGGGACATTCGCCACCTTCGTTCGAGGCCTCACCGACCGAGCAGTGCCAATCTCGTTTCCGTTCTTCGTGCTCGAGAACATGCCGAAGGCCACCGAGGAAGAACGTGATGCCATCCGCGAGCTCAGCCGAATTAACTACGCCGATCCATGGCAGAACACTGCGGCTCAGGACGATCCGCCGGGGAACGAAAAACCTGAAGAAACAGAAGAAATTCCGCTTCCGGATCCAACCGAGCCTTCGCCGGAGCTTTGAGCCGGATTAGTCTGTGCGCATGTCGACACAGACTGACAGTCTCGGACGCGCCACTTTCCATCATATCGCCCCGCAATCGGACGTGGTACCGACGGAGCGCGAGCTGCGTTGGCTGAAACACATCGAGCGCCATGGGCCACAATCGTCGCAATACCTTTACGAGCTCACGCGCGATACCCATCGCTGCAAGGATACGGCCCTGCGACAGATGCAGAAGCTGCGGGCTGGTGGATACCTGATGTTGCCACCGCAGCAGCGGCGAACCGCGAAGGCCGAGTTCAATCCGTACATTTACGATCTCGGAATGCGTGCTCGCGACCATCTACGCGATCTGGGTTTGGATGAGCCAACCGTTCGGCCACAGGGACACTGGTGGCACAGCTTCGCGGTCGCGCAGGTTACCAGTGCAATCGACATCGCTGCCGCAAATGATGGCGTCCGTTACATCCCGGCACACGAAATCCTGGCGATCAAGGGTGCGTCGCTCAGCATCCTGGTAGGTCGGCAGCGGCTGATCCCGGATCAGCTTTTTGGGCTCGACTACGGCGGTACATACCGGGTATTCGCCCTCGAAGTCGATCGTGGGACGGAACCGAAGACCTCTCCTGCCGCGAGGAAGAGCTGGGCGTCGTCGATTGATCTCTACCGACAAGTGATTGAACAGCAGATCTGGAAGTCGCACTACGGGCTGAAAGCCAATCTGTTGGTGTTGTGGGTGTGTGCGAGGACGGGAGATGTGGAGAAGTTGCTGGAGATGGTCGGTCCGATGGCACCCAGCGTTGCGAACGCAGTGTTGGTTCAAGGTGTCCCGGAGGCCGGTATGGCTCAAATTGAGAAACACAAACTGAGCTTCTACGGGTCGCGCTGGCAGCGCGCGCGCGAAGTGCCTGTTCGGATTTGTTCTGTCAGTTAGGGGCGCTATGCGGACACGGCTAGAAAGGGCGGAAAGGAGCCATTCGCGGCAAGGGCATAAGTTGAGCGCACCAATCACGAAAGCTGACATTGATCGACGGCTCAAGAAAGCGCCGAACTTCGACTGCATGGCGCGAATGCATAAGAGATCTAGACTCAAAGGAAGATGACTAGAACGTTCTGCTTAGATGTTTTGCGAGTATGAACCATCTGGTATGTTCTGAATTTGTTCCGCATAATGAGCCAACAAAATCAAAACAACACGATTCGAGCAGATGGACAGCAAAGTTCTATCGTCAATCAGATATGCAGAAGTTGGACGCTTGCAAACACTGCTCGCGGAGCATCGCCAACCGATTTTGCTGCTAGGAGCAGGAGCGTCCGTCACATCCGGGGTGCCAGCTGCCGGTGAAACGGTGAACCGCGCAGCGAAATGGGCGTACTGCAAGGAGCACGGTCGTTCTCCAATGGACCCTGGTGTCGTCGACTCTGATTGGATTCCTTGGCTTGAACAGCAGTCTTGGTTCAAACGGGGGGTTGGCCTCGCCGATCAGTACCCAGTCGCGATCGACAACCTGTTGGGAATTGCGCAAGATCGAAGAGAGTTCTTCGAGCAACTCATCAGTCGGGGCGTGAAGCCTGGACAGGGCTACAGGGCATTAGCGCGCATACTGTACAATGGTTGGGTTGCAACAGTTCTAACGACAAATTTTGATCATTGTATTGATCGTGCGGCCGTTCTTGAAGCTGTGCCGCCCTACCTAGTCAAAATCCGCACAGCGTCCGACTGGATCCAATTCAAAACGTCGCCAGCAAACCCGCAGTTAATCCACATCCATGGATCGGTTGAGCACTATTCCGACAAAAACTTGGCTGAAGATGTCTTAAAGTTAGACCAAGAGACCGTAGAGCATATCAAGCCCCTACTGCGTGATCACCCATTGATCGTTGTCGGGTATCGCGGGATGGAGCCATCGGTCATGAAAGACCTGCTCGAGAACCAAATTGACTATGCAAATGGGTTCACCAATGGGGTTTTCTGGTGCGACATGAAACGCAGCATAACCGAGCCCCTGTCACCTCTGGTACAGTCTTTTGCCGATAAGATTGGTTCAAACTTCAATCGAGTCCCAATTGATGGCTTTGATCAATTGTTGAAGAACGACTTGCTGGACCAGCTCGCTGCTCGGCAGACCCCATTGAAACAACTGGGACCGGTCAGCGCCCCGAGTTCTCTTCCTTTGGACATGCGCCCTTTTCAATCCGCACGGTTTGAAGATTTGGATGAGCAGGTTCTTTTCCAGCGGTTGAGGCAGTACGCCGACAAGCACTACGAACCTTACCCTGAGCGATTTGACTCCGAGTGGGTCAGAGAACGTGCTGTTGTCAAAAGACTGCTCCATCAAACTGAGAGTGACCCAAAAGTTTCGTCGCCTACGCTCGCCGCCTGGGTCATGTTCGCCCGAAATCCGAACCAGAGCCTCGCCCAGGCAATGGTCAAACTGACCATTGAAGGTCCGGAATCATGGCTACGAGGAGCCTTCGGCGAAGATGCCGATCTCATTGATACCGACGAGGTTGGCATTTTTTCGGTTCAGCGGGAGATCGGTGGTACCCTTTGGAACCAGCTCAACACACTTGAGGAGACGATCGCTCTCCTCAATGCACCGTTTCTTTTGAAAGATGGAAAGTCCCACCAAGTAACCCCTTACCATCCGTTGGCTATTCACGAAATGATCGTGAATGCACTGGTGCATCGGGATTATTCGGTTGAAGCGCCAATAGAGATCAGGATTTCGCCGACTGAGATTGAAACGATAAGCCCAGGGGGTCTCATCGATGAAGTCGCGGCACGGGCGGGCGCAGAGTCGATTGAGAGCCTTGTGCGCGGAGGTTCGCGGGGTGTTTTGAAAGGCTACCGGAACCCCGTCATTTCGAGTTTCTTTTACGGTAGCAACGAAATGGAAAGGCGCGGCTCAGGCCTTGCCGACATGCTTCAGTATACAATTGACAATAATGGTGATGTGCATTTCCACCCGATGGAGCAGAATTCTGCGTTTAAGGTTCTGATCTTTGCCCGGCCAGAAGCAGTAGATGAAATTACGCGCACGGCGGTAGCTGATCAATCTGAGACAGTACGGTTCACGACAAATCTTGCGGAGTTTGTTGGTTTGCCGGAGAAGGTTTGGCACGCCGGTACATCCGCTCGATCAGCAGCTGGGCTTCGAAAAAGCGCCGGAGATCTTCCGGTTCCTCCAGGATATGTGCAAGATGGGCGCTTCTTTAGTTTTTACGATCTAGAGCGGATCACAAGTGACTATGTAACGCCATTTGACGAAGGAGACATCGAAGAACTGACGATCCCAGAGCTCTTTGAGCAGGGAAATGGTTTGAACATCATGCGCAGGCTACTGCATGAGCTCTTGAACGAACACCTAAGGGCAATCGGTCTCGTTGTAGACGAGGATCGTCGCCGGGCGCACTTCCCTAAGAACGACGAACCCGAAAGAAAGATCACCTATCAAGGACGTGTGAAGCGCGCCACGAGAACCATCGTAAAGGCTCGTACAAAGCGAGATTCTGACGACCTTCTCTACTACGAACACAAGGCCTTCACATACTCCTTGATGGCTTTTGGGATTGACTGGGGTCTGTTTATCAACCCGGGTTATGTCTTCACTCGCGACGGCAACCGCCGGTACTTGGGAAGGGATAGAATAAATATTCTGTCTACAAAAAGAGCGGCCCGAGACTTTAATCCCAGCGTGATGCACGATGTGACCTTCTGGATGGCATGTTTGTCTGAGGAGGCTGAAGGTGTTTTTGCATTGAAGCCTGAAACGAAGAACACGCTTTCGGATTATGCGCCGACAGTTCTTCTCAACACTGCGTTCCCCGGAATTGCTTATAAGTCGACAGCATTTGGTGATGGTCGAACGCTTGAGGACGAACTGGAGCAGAGTGTCTTGGAGGCTGATCAAGAGTTGGAAGATCTTGCGGCGATCGAAGACGTAGACGAAGTTGATGCCGCCCAAGATGATACCAATGATGATGACGGTGGGGAAGATGGCCAATGACGCTTGAGCTGTCAGTCAAAGAATTGACGCCCCCAAACCTTCAGTTTGGCGGCGCTCTGTCGGTTTCGGATCCCAAGGTAGGTCTGGCACAGGCGGGGCCGTTTGACCTCCATTTCGGGTCGGCTTCAAGGAAGCAGAAGATCGGGGTTGGAATAATTGGCCCCCAATGGATGATCGATCTCACCAGGGCTTGGTTGGAGCGCTGCATGAATCCGATCCCAGTTTTGGAAGGCGAAACACAACTGAGACGGATGTTTCCCGGTTTTGAGGAGACGTTCCACAGCGCAATATTGACTCAAGACAGCTGGACAATTCGGCTAGACGAGGGAGGCGTAGGCGACAAACTCGGTACTGCGCTCGCAATCAGTGATCCGTTTCGCCGTTTTGAACAGGTGCTGAACGCTTACGCCGATGCATTGGACAGCCTTGCCGCTCGCGACTCTAATCGGCCTGACTTGGTCATAATGGCGATGCCAGACGAAGTTCTGAAGAAGTCGCACGCAGTAGAGCGAAGTGCGACGGCCGAGGAAAAGAGGGCAGCGAATGCCATTCGAAAATCTCGCGCCAAAGGCCAGCTAGATCTGTTTGATCTGTTCGAAGAAGTCGAGCAATCGGAAGAGGACTTCCTGAAGCGAGATTTGCGCCATGCCCTGAAGGCTCGTGCACTCAGAGCCAAGCTGCCAATACAAATGGTCACTCGGAATCTTCTTGAGGATACACCGAGGGGGCAAGATGCTGCGACAAGAGCGTGGAACTTTTCGGTTGGTGTCTACTACAAAGCGGGTGGTGTTCCATGGAGATTGCCTCAAACAGGGCCTGAGACCTGCTTTGTCGGGATTTCTTTTCATCACCTGAGAACAACTAAGCGCCACATCGTTCAATCAAGTTTGGCGCAGGCCTTTTCAAGCGAAGGGGAAGGATTTGCCATCCGGGGCGATGGAGTACCAGCCACACCAGATCAGAGCCGCAATGTTCACCTTTCAGAAGAGCAAGCCTACGATCTTTCGAAAGATATCGTCGCGGAGTATGCAACGCGAGCAGGTGGTCCGCCGGTACGAGTTGTAATGCACAAGACGACGTATTTTGATGCCGCCGAACTTGCAGGTATCAGGGCAGCTCTTAGCGACATTCCGATCGTTGATCTGGTTACCCTCGTTCCGAGCAGTTTTCGACTGTTGAGGCTGGGGGTCTATCCGCCGAACGTTGGGACACTTTGCACTATCAACTCTGGTACTTCCTTTTTGTTCACATCAGGTTTTATGCCAGAGTTGGGTACGTATCCTGGCCCTCATGTTCCGCAACCATTTGAAGTTCGAATGCAATCAGGTGGCAGCAAAACCGAGGCCGCTCAAGACGTCCTAAATCTCACTCGCATGAATTGGAATACAGCCGATATTCGAGGAAAATGGCCGGTGACGTTGTCGTTTGCGCGGCGTGTCGGTGGTATATTGGACGAGTTTGGAGATGCCGAACCGGGCGAAACCTCATTTCGTTACTTCGTCTGAGAGACCGACAGATATTGTACACTAACTGAAATACGGGGGTAGCAGCCGTCTAAACCTAACCCTTAAAAAATGATTTGGCCCTAAGAATGCCCGAGTATGACTTCCATCAATTGTCTCCTCATGATCTTGAGGTTTTGACCCGCGATCTGTTCCAAGCAAGTTGGGACATCAATCTTGAAAGCTTCAAGACTGGCCGGGACAGTGGCATCGATTTTCGTTACGCTTCTGGACCGTCCAAGATGATCGTCCAGGTAAAGCATTACTTAAGGACAGGTCTAAAAGGCCTAATGCGCGATCTAAAGAAGGAGGCCATTAAGGTCCGCCGATTGAAACCTTCGCGATACGTCTTGGTAACTTCCGTCCCGCTGTCTCCACTCAATAAAGACGCTATTGTGGGTGTGATCGGCGGGGACTACTTAAAGCCTCACGACGTTTTTGGTCCTGACGATTTAAACAACTTGATCGGCCAGCATCCCGAAGTCGAGGGGCAACACTATAAGCTTTGGTTGGCCAGCCGGGCCGTCCTTGATCGGGTCATTCACAACTCGGCGTTGACCCGCAGCGAATTCAAGGCGCGCCAAGTCTATCAGTTGGCGCGGCGCTACGTCGCGAATGAAGCATATCCTAAAGCACTTAAGATGCTAGCGGAAGAACGGGTCGCAATCATTGCCGGCCCCCCAGGCGTCGGCAAAACGACCCTCGCGGACCTTTTGCTATACTCCCATCTAGAGCAGGGCTACCAGGCCGTTCTCATCGAGCGTGATGTTCGGGAAGGCGAAGAACTGTTCCAGCCAGGAATACGGCAGATTTTCTATTTTGACGACTTCATGGGCGCGACATTCGCAGGTGACCGTACTCAAAACGCCAATGACCGAGCGCTCTTGAACTTCATCGCGATGGTCCGGGCGACACCAGACGCACGTCTCGTGTTAACGACTCGTGAGCACGTCTTCTCTCAGGCGCTAGGTCGGTCCGAGCGGTTTCGTCATGCGGGACTTCGCGATTTTCGCGTCGTACTCAACATGCCGAGCTATACAACGATCCAGCGTGCCCGCATCCTCTACAATCATCTTCACTTCAGTGACTTGCCGACCGCCTACCAGAACAAACTGCTGGAAGATGAGTTCTACATGCGGATCGTGAAGCACGAGAAATTCAATCCACGACTGATAGAGTGGCTGTCGTCATATCGCCGACTGAAGCATGTGCCAGTGGAAAAGTATCGCGAGTTCGTCAACAACCTTCTGCGTGACCCCTCGGAGATCTGGCGCCATGCCTACGATGAGGAGATTTCGGAGGCGGGCCGCTCGGTTTTGCTCTCTATACGCACACTTGGTGGTCAGTGCGGCGGTCGTGCTCTGGAAAACGCGTTCGAGCCGCTCCACGCCCATCGCGCGTCGCGGTACAACTTTTCAACACGGCCGGACGATCTGCGCACAGGCATCCGAGAGGTTGTGAACAGCTTCATCAAACCTTGGGGCCCGCATGGCTTTGAAGTAATTGATCCATCCGTTCTTGATTTGCTAAACGCTGTTGCTCGCGACACACCAGACAACGCAGTAGACATGGTTCAGGGTGCGGCGAGTTTCGGGCAGATCGAGCAGATTTGGGGCCTTGCAAAGACCGAGGAAGGCGCCGCTATTCGGAGTGCTCTGAAGGATAAGTCGGACCGGATCGCTCCAACGATAGCGCGGTTGGCCGATCGTCGACGTAGGGTCAATATGGAGGGCGGTGGCGTTGCCTACTCCGGCCCGAGCTTTGAGCGGCGGCTCGCGACCGTTGTAAATATGGCTAATCTAATTGATCCTAGTGCGATTGGTGCACTGGTCGAACCGGCCTATACGCGATTGATCGAAGAATGGAAGTCCGAGCGACCAGAAATCAATGACGCGGTAGAGTTGATCCGTGCAATGGATGCAGCGTCATCATTGCCGCAGGACAGCCTAAGCAAAATGCGTGGTGTGGTTCTCAAGGCTGCTTTGGAAGAAGCCAGAACCGGCTGCCGATCAGACGAGCTGCGCGAGCTCCTTGGTGTAGTTGACGGGCAAGACGCAGGAAGTGAGAGGGCCATCGCCCGCGAAAGCTTCCTCCGGTATCAGCAAAATCAGTTCTCAGACGATCTGAGTGAATGTCGGTCGCGCGAACAGTTTTCTGACCTAATCGAAGACTTAGAACTGTTTCGAGATCAACTTGGCGTCAACGTTCAACGGATGATCCAGCGCGTTGAGGAAGCGAACGCCGAGTTTGAAGAACAAGAGGATCAATATGCAGACCATATGCAGGATGAATGGAAGGAGCGCTATCGCGCCGAACGTGACGATGACCGGAGTATTTCGGAAATGTTCGGATCGTTGAGGGGAGACCGCGCATAGCGGTTCGGCAAATCAAATGCAGGTTGTTTATCTTAGTCGCCGGAGCCGACGCACCAACCCGCCGCCACAAATTGCGGGAGACGTCATCGAGCTATTGACTAATAACTGGGACGATTACGGCTTTAAGACAACGTTCCCGGTCACTTGTAGACTTGGTGGCGAGATAGTCGAGCTGCCAGGACTTCGGCTACTAGTGGCCGACGAGCGCACGTCCAGTTCAGCCTTGGACAGGGCTCGAGACGCGGGCTGGGACGGCGTCTTCCCTGTCCCCGACACTGATTATGTCTCCGTACCTGGCGAAATTACCTTCTATGAGCAGATCGCAGGAGCGCTCGGTGTGGAGGTTGCTACAGAAGTTGCAACCGTGCTCCGGGACGCAAGCTATCTCGTCAATGTCGTTGACGACGCAGACGCCAAAGCGCTTGTGGACAGCGAAGGCTTTGGTAGTTCCCTCCAGCGCGAGCGCTCCAGCATGAAAGCATTCATTGATGGCTGGCGGGTGTTTGAGGAGCAGGCAATCGCAGTGCAGAATCTCGGCTTCAGGTTCGAAAATGCTGTCGGCAACTAGAGCACTCTTGAGCTAAAGTTCCAGCCACAGACGCGGCTCCCTCACGATATTAACGTCCTGATCGGTCCAAACGGCTATGGCAAATCGCAGTTGCTGCATCAAATAGTAAAGCACTGGATTTCGCCTTCAGAGGAAGGCGATCACGGCTTCGTCGAGAAGCCCAACCTAAGCCAACTTGTTGTGGTTTCGTACAGTCCCTTCGAGCGCTTTCCGGTCGATCTCGCAGGCCGCGAACTCCAGGACAAGGAGTCCTATCGTTACTTCGGTCTCCGCGGTCGCACAAAGCCGAGCGACGCCAAAAAGCTCGGGCGGATCACGCTGTCTCATTACTTTCCAAAGCGAAATGCAGCGCGGTCCCTGGTCCAGTGCCTCGCCGACGATCAACGCTTGCGTTCGATCCGAGACTGGTCTCGCAAGGTCGCGACAATGGAAAGTGTCCTCAGAACCGCGATGGCATTCGACTTCGCGGCTGTCGAAGTTGGCCCGCGCAAAAGAAGGGAGTCCTTCTATCACGACGTCGAAGATATCGATCCACTTGCCGTTGATGTCGGCGATGGAGAAGATCGACGGCGCTATATTCCGATCGCGTCCGATCGCGTCGTGGAGCTCGATAATGAGCGGTTGAGCGCAACGCTCGAAGCGACATCAGGCGTCACCTTCTTCCTCGATGGTCAACCGATTGAGCTTAGTTCAGGTCAACGACTTTTTGCTTACATCGTAATCAACATCCTCGGTGCAATTCGCCGAAACAGTCTGATCCTGGTAGATGAGCCAGAGCTTTTTCTCCATCCAACTCTCGAGATCCAGTTTGTCGAGATGCTCAAAATGATCCTTTCGCGTTTCAATTCGAAAGCGTTGCTCGCGACCCATTCGGTGGTAACTGTGCGGGAGGTTCCGTCTCATTGCGTCCACGTGTTTGAAAACACCGAAGACGACATCATCCTTAGGCACCCGCCTTTTCAAACCTTTGGCGGAGATTTCCAGCGGATCTCTTCCTATGTCTTCGGTGACAAATCGGTGTCGAAGCCCTTTGAAGATTGGATTAGGGCGCAACTAGAGGAGCTAGGTTCGGCCGAAGCACTAATCACCGAACTCGGCGATCAGATTAATGAGGAACTCATCGTTCAGATAAAGGCGACGGAGCGTGGCCAGTGGTAATGTTGCTTGAGGTGCCTGCCGCCTGCAGCCTTGAAATGGTAGGCGATGTGGTTGAAGAGCGGCAAGCTGGCGTTAATGCGGGCTTCTTTGCCGGCATCGCTGAAGAATGGCGTGATCGTGTCCAGGCCTATGTCGATGCAGAAGGATCGCCATCGGCAGTGCCAACATGGCCTGACATTGAATACAAGAAGAACAGCTTTCTTAACCTGTACCTGTCGCCTAAGGATGGGTCCGTACAAGGAAACATGCTCGCGGCAATGCGGGATCATAAGCTGTCGCTCTGTCCAGCCTGCGGCGAGGCGGGCGCGCCAAATACTCTGGATCACTATTTGCCTAAGGGGCTCTACCCACACTTTTGCGTTACGCCATACAATCTTTTCCCAATGTGCGACGCCTGCCAAACGAACAAAAAGGATAAGACGGGCGATGCGGCAGATCCCAAGTTCTTTATTCACCCCTATTTCGATGTGTTTGCCGCCAACCAGGTACTCCAGCTCACTATAGAACCACCATTTGACGCTCCGGCCTTTGAATTTGGTGCAGTGCCTCAATTGCCTGCGCCGCAGCGTGCCTTAGTAAATCGACATGTTAAGGAACTCGGCATTGTTCAACGCTACGCTCGTTTTTTTCGTAACCAGCACCAACGCCTGCTTCGGCTCTGCCAAAAGCTTCGCGAAGAGGACCTTGATGTCGAGACCAACCTAGGTTTCTTTCGGGACAACGCTGCTGTGCCCACGCGAAATTCGTGGGAGCACGTGTTCTACAGCGCGGTTCTATGCAATGCGGATATGCTCGTCTATCTTCGGGATGGCGACTTTCCGGACTACCGCTAGCTTTGAATGCCGCATGTTCGGGCCAGTTCGCGTTCGAACCTATTTGCGTTTATTGAACTTGACGGCTTGTGGACCATACCGCGCACTGTAACGATTATGGGACCCAATCCTATTGTTCTCAGAAAGTGTACGTTCCTTCGATTCATCTTAAAGTCCGCTTTGGGGTAGCTGCGATGCAGCACGGAATGCCCCGATGAATGGCTGGTGTGGGCCGTGAGTTGAACTAAAACAGGTAGCCCAGAAGATCAATCTCGCCCCTCGGCCATGGCGTCGTCCCCAAAGATTTGGCCATAAAACAATCATGCAGATCACGCTCTATGACGGAGTGGCTACGTAGTTCATCGATTGCAAGCCAACGCGTATGAGCCGGTACAATCCTTTGGTAACCGTTAGCCTCATACACACGATGATCATCCGCGAAGAGAAGTGAGAAGTCACGCCCGACATCGAATGTTTCAGACGCCCGAACGAGGGCGGTCCCAATTTTTAGACCACGCCGATCCGCAGCAACACACAGATCGATAATACCCACGATCTCGTAGAGCGTGCCCCCCACGGTGATTACGCGAAAATCGAGTCCGACATGTCCAACGAGGCGATCATTTTCGAACGCGAGAAGGCGATGATGAGGTTGTTGCTTATAAAATGTGCGGCCATCGAAAGTCGCAGAAAAACAATCGTCCAAAAGTTTGACTAGAGCAGGTCCGATGTCCCGTCGGCATGCAAGGCGAATGGTAATACCCTGCGGCAATTGAGTGTTTGAAGTGTGAAATACCATGTGCGTTTCTTAGCCCGTGTTGCCAGCCGGAAGCAATATTCACTTTGTCCGCTCAGCGGACCTTGGCCCTTGGAAAATGCTGCGCGACGCGCGAACGACTGCTTCGGTGAAGCTGCGCCGCGGCGTTGTCTCGCGGCCCCAAGGTCGGCTTTGGGCCGGAATTGTCGGGCGGCCAAGCTGTGCACGCTGGGCCGCCCTTACTCCCACTCAGGGAGTGTCGGTCAGGTCGTCTCTCTGCTATCCAGCCGCGTCTGAAGCCAGTCTAGGACTTCGTCTTCGACCCATCCCACCCTGTTGGGGCCAAGGATAATTCTCCTAGGGAATTTCCCTGCCTTCTCCAGGCGTGCGATGTGCTGCGGCGAGTACAGGACCAACTCCTTCAGCTGGTGCTTTGACAAGATCCTCATCGCGATCTCTCCATGATTGAAGAGCATCGCGATGCCCTAGGTTACGACAATACCCAGGCCAAGAAACGATAGAGCGTTGGCGACTCGCTTACTAGCCATTGATGCTCATTGCTGTCCGTACAATCGCCCTTCGGAAGGGGGGCTAAAAGGGGGGCCAAATTTCCCACGCTTGAAATATTCTTTATATATTAGACACTTAGCTAATACATTGGTGCGGTCGAGAAGACTCGAACTTCCACGGGAGTTACCCCACAGCGACCTCAACGCTGCGCGTCTACCAATTCCGCCACGACCGCACACTTGAATTGGTGCGCGGGTCTTAAACGAGCCGACAGGCGATGTGAAGCCCGATTTTCGCATGCGCAAAAAGAAACCCGGGCCGACGCGCGGCCCGGGTTCTTCTGTTACTAAATAGGCTTAGTTGTTGGTCTGGACGACCGGCAGTTTGCCCTTGGTAGACGTGGATTTCGCGGCAGATGCGGGTGCTCCGCCATTCAGGCGATAGACGGCCTCGTCCACAAGCTCCGTGCGAGCGCCATCCCCGAAAACCGGGGTCGCGCCATTGGCGAGTTCATCCGTAGTCCAGATGAGCCAGTCCATCGCGCGATCCTGGTTCGCCGCAGTGCCGAACCCATGGTACAGGTGATGACCCATCAACTCGCCATAGGCCGGCTGGCCCAGCGCGACAAGCAGCAGGCCGGAGCCCAGCGCCACGTTCATGTTATCCTTCCGGTACCCTATCCCAAGGCAGATCTTGGCTGTAGAGGCCAGTTGCGCAGAATCGGTACCGCTCGACGAAACGAAGCCTGTGACATCCCCGATCACGTCGGCACGCGGCTTGCCATAGAGCGACGTTACATAGCTGGCCATCACAGGACCCAGCTGTTCGCACTGCGCTTCGATATCGGCTAGGGTCACGCCCTGAACGGAGTTGGCCAGCCCTGTCGAGTCATCGATTGCTTCAGCCCGAGCACCGCAGAACACCTGCTCCAGCGCCGGCTTCGGATCCGTCATCGACACAGGGGTTATCCGCGGGCCGGTCACGGTCGGGCTGGAGCAGAACGCGGCCAGCTGGCCGTTCCCTGTCGGAACCGGGATCACCGGCAAACCGACAAGCGGTGGTGTTTCCGGCGTTGCCGGTGCTTCCGCCGCTGGCGGGGCATCGGATTCGGCCGAGGCCATCGTTGTAACAGGCGCACCGCCGCCCGAAGCAGGCGGTTTGCCTGTCATCATGTCTCGCTGTGCGATCAGCAAGGCACGGGCACCCATCGGATCGGTGGAGACCAACTGCATCGTTGCATAGTCGCCGACTTGCCCACGGTTGTACGCGCCGACAAGCACCTCGCGCTGGAACGGCGTCAGCTGACCGGTCACCGGGAATTGCAAGAACGCCTGATAGCTGCTCACGGCCCGAGCGGTCTGCGGGCCGAACACGCCGTCGGCGCCGCCAGCGTTGAACCCGAAGTAGTTCAGCGACGTTTGTGTCACGCGATTTGCGGCGCGAGCCGGCGAGTCGGGACGGGGCGTCACGTAAACCCGCTTCGTTGGTCGCGGCTTGTTCTTGTTCGCTTCATTGATGATCACACCAGTGACCACACCCCCGACGATCCCACCCAGAAGCGCGTCACCGACATCGGCAGCGGCACGGTGGGCAGGGGCAGCAAGCACAGCAGCAGTCGCGGTAAGCGCGACAAGTTTCTTCTTAAACATGGACCTCTCCAGGGCTGAAAATAATCGGCTCTGCACCGACTGTATCACAAGTGTGTCGGTTGCCTACGCTTTTTGGTTCAAAGGGTTTCCGGGTCTGTGGGCTATTTGGCCCGGCTGGACATTGGCCATCATTTGGCTGAAACCCCTATCATGGTGGATTGGATCATCTCCGACGGCTTGACGGATTACGACCACGCCGTAGCCGTGATGGAAGACCGCGCCGCAGCGATCGCTTCCGGGACTGCGGACGAGGCCATTTGGCTGGTCGAGCACCCACCGCTTTACACAGCCGGCACCTCGGCAAAAGCCGAGGATCTGAAAGACCCTCACAGGTTTCCCGTGTTCGAGACGCGCCGCGGCGGGCAATTCACCTACCACGGTCCAGGACAACGGGTGGTCTACGTCATGTTGAATGTCGGCAGGCGCGGGCACGACGTGAGAAAATTCGTTCAAGATCTTGAAAAATGGGTAATTTCCACTCTGGATCGATTCAACGTGACGGGCGAAATTCGCGACGGTCGCGTCGGCGTCTGGGTTACGCGCCCCGAAAAGCCGTCGCTACCCGACGGCAGCCCACGTGAGGACAAGGTTGCCGCGATTGGCATTCGCCTGCGGAAGTGGGTCAGTTTTCACGGGATATCGATAAATGTCGAACCTGACCTTTCCCATTTCGACGGCATAGTACCCTGCGGCGTAACCGGGCATGGTGTCTCGTCTCTGGTCGATCTCGGCCTGCCGGTAACCATGCCGGATCTGGACAATGCATTGAAGCTGACATTCCCGCAGATTTTCCCGAATCCAGATGACGTTGGGTAAGGAATTCCATACGGGCGGGAATTCCTGAATTTTCACGGAACCTTAACACACAGTACAACGTTTGTGCATCGAAGCTGCCTAACTGGAGGTGCACCTCATGTCCGTACAATCGCTCTTCCTGACGATGGTCGGGCTGGGAATGTTTCTGATCGTTCCCCTTATCACGATCACCAGCTAGACGGCTGCTGCCTCGGGCGCCTCATCCCCTTTGGCCGCCCGAACTGTCCCTTGAACTGGCGCCCCGGCCACAGGCCGCGGGCGCCTTTTTTTTCGCCAACGCCATCCGTGTCGCCCAAACCTGTCGTCCATGACTCAAGTCAAATCCCGCACCGCCTGCGACAATCTGATCGTCATTCTTGCGGATCACTGATTGCCCCGCGCCGCCGCGGATACTAAAACGCATTCAAATCAGGCGATCCGAGGCGACTCGGACTACGTCCGATAACAGTCTAACGGGAAAGCAGGAGGCACGTATGGCCGACGCCGCCATCCATGGCCACGAACACGAGGACAACCGGAGCTTCTTTGTCCGGTGGTTCATGTCCACGAACCACAAAGACATCGGGATCCTTTACCTCTTTACCGCCGCCGCCTTCGGCTTCATCTCGGTTCTCTTCACCGTTTACATGCGGATGGAACTGATGAACCCCGGTGTGCAGTTCATGTGTCAGGAAGGCATGCGTTTCATCGCCTCCTCGGCGGAATGTACCCCTAACGGTCATCTCTGGAACGTGCTGATCACCGGCCACGGCATCTTGATGATGTTCTTCGTGGTCATCCCGGCCCTGTTCGGCGGCTTCGGAAACTATTTCATGCCGCTGCAGATCGGTGCACCGGACATGGCATTCCCGCGAATGAACAACTTGTCGTATTGGCTGTTCGTCGCCGGCACCTCGCTGGCCATTGCGTCAGTGTTCTCGCCCGGCGGCGACGGACAAGCCGGTTCGGGCATCGGCTGGGTGCTGTATCCGCCGCTTTCCACATCCGAAGGCGGCTTCTCCACCGACCTCGCGATCTTCGCCGTGCACCTCTCCGGTGCCTCGTCGATCCTCGGCGCGATCAACATGATCACCACCTTCCTGAACATGCGCGCCCCGGGCATGACGCTGTTCAAGGTTCCGCTGTTCGCATGGTCGATCTTCGTCACCGCATGGCTGATCCTGCTTTCCCTGCCCGTTCTGGCCGGTGCGATTACCATGCTGCTAACCGACCGGAACTTCGGCACCACCTTCTTCGACGCCGCCGGCGGCGGCGACCCGGTGCTTTACCAGCACATCCTGTGGTTTTTCGGCCACCCGGAAGTGTATATCGTGATCGTTCCCGGATTCGGCATCATCAGCCATGTCGTTGCCACGTTCAGCCGCAAGCCTGTCTTTGGCTACCTGCCGATGGTCTGGGCGATGATCGCCATCGGCGCCCTGGGCTTCGTTGTCTGGGCGCACCACATGTACACTGTCGGCATGACGCTCAGCCAGCAAAGCTACTTCATGCTCGCCACCATGGTCATCGCGGTACCGACTGGTATCAAGATCTTCTCGTGGATCGCGACGATGTGGGGCGGATCGGTCGAGTTCAAGACGCCGATGCTCTTCGCATTTGGCTTCATCTTCCTGTTCACGCTCGGCGGCGTGACCGGCATCGTGCTGAGCCAGGCTCCCATCGACCGCGCCTATCACGACACCTACTACGTCGTGGCGCACTTCCACTACGTGATGTCGATTGGTGCGGTAATGGCAATCTTCGCCGGCATCTATTACTACATCGGTAAAATGTCCGGCCGTCAGTACCCGGAACTCGCTGGCAAGATCCACTTCTGGACCTTCTTCATCGGCGTGAACATCACGTTTTTCCCGCAGCACTTCCTCGGACGTCAGGGGATGCCGCGCCGCTACATCGACTATCCGGAGGCATTCGCGTTCTGGAACCATATCTCGTCGATCGGCGCCTTTATCTCCTTCGCATCCTTCCTGTTCTTCATCGGAATCGTGTTCTACACACTGACCCGTGGCGCCAAGGTGAACCAGAATAACTACTGGAACGAGTACGCGGACACCTTGGAATGGACCCTGCCCTCGCCGCCTCCGGAGCACACGTTCGAGACGCTCCCGAAGCAGAGCGACTGGGATAAGGGCCACGCCCACTAAATCTGCTGTCATCCGGCAGGACTAAAAAGCCCGGGATGCGGTTCGCTTCCCGGGCTTTTCTTTCTTCAGTCTGGCATGAACGTAGAGTTTCTGGGCCTATCTCACGGGCAATCCAGCGCGACCGGCTCTTGCAGAAACGGGCGTTCAGCATACTCCACGAACTTGCGCTTGAACTCGAGGTTCGTCACAGCCATCCCGTCCGGGCTCCACTCGTAAAGCAGGCGTATGCCGGCAATCTCCCCCAGTTTCAGCCGAAGCAGGATCAGGTGCTCCTCGACGTCGTCGCCTAGTTTCGCGATCTGGTAGACGGTTCCCCCCGAAAACACCTGCTCTTCCAGAAGCTTCGCGAAATTCTGCTGCGCACCATCCCGATTTGACTGAGGCCAGCGCGTCGAGATCTCCTCGACCAGCTCATTGACCATTCCGGCCCGGTTGTTGCCAACCACGTCGAGAATCCGGCAACTCTGTTCCAAAGGCTCGGCAGCGGCACTTGCCGAATATACGGCCGCTGTCAGTGCGATAAACGCGATTTGCCTTGCCTTCATGGTGAATCCTCTTCGGTTACTGAAGCCTCACAAGTCGACCATCACAGACAAATGTGGCCTGCGACAAGGCAACGACGCCAGAACCCGGCTCCGGGGCATAACGTTTCCGTGCTTGCAGGCAGATCTAGCCACCAATCAGAGTGTTTGCCACCTTGCCGGCTGGCCTCTGGACAAGCCTGGCTGAACGCCGCAGATTCCCATCCGACGCTTCAGTCGGACAACTGAGTCACACATGCCGTACAAATGGGACACCGTTGCCGCCTCCGGCACCAACGATGCCGTCATTGGCTGGCATCTGATGCTGTGGCCACACCGCTCCCTCTCGCCTGAGGGATTCGTGACCTTTTTCAGCATCACTTTCCTGCTGTTGCTGGTCCCGCTCTTTGCGGTACTTGGATCGCCCGTGCTCTGGGGACTACTGCCGTTCCTGATGGGCACCCTGGCGCTTACATGGTACCTGATCCGGCGTTCGTGGCGTGACGGTTCTTTGCGTGAGGACCTGTTGCTCGACCAGGATCATATCGAGGTGGTGCGCCGGGAACCCAGCGGCACCGAGAAAAGCTGGCAGGCCAACCCCTATTGGGTTCGCGTTAAGCTGCATGAATCAGGGGGCCCGGTGGAAAACTACCTGACGCTCGAAGGTTCGGGCCGGATGGTGGAAATCGGTGCTTTCCTCAGCCCCGAGGAGCGCATCAGCCTATACACCGACCTGACTGACAGACTCGCCCGCCTCGGCCTGCGGCCGCGCTGACATGACAGTCGCGTTGCGGCGCGAAATACTGATCACATCACCTTGTCCAGCGTTGCCTCCAGACGTGCCACGCTGGCGTTAACGTCAACAAGCTTGTCGAGCCCGAACAAGCCCAACCTGAACGCACGGTATTCGGGGCCTTCGTCGCACATTAGCGGCACACCGGCCGCGACCTGCACGCCCAGCGCGGCGAAGGCTTTCCCGGTCGCGATCTCCGCATCGCCCGTATAACTGACGACCACACCGGGCGCCTGGAACCCCTCAGCCGCCACTGATTTCACGCCACGCTTCTCAAGCGCAGAACGCACTCGATGACCTTGTTCCCACTGCGCTTCTTTCAGTTTGTCGTAGCCATATTCCCTAGTCTCCAGCATTGTATCCCGGAACACCCGCAACGCATCGGTCGGCATCGTCGCGTGATATGCATGGCCGCCATCCTCATAGGCCTCCATGATCGCCAGCCACTTGCCGAGATCGGCGGCAAAGGAGGTCGATACCGCGGACTTGCACGCCTCCACTGCATCCTCGTTCATCATCACCAGCCCGGCGCAAGGCTGCGCCGACCAGCCCTTCTGCGGGGCAGAGATCAGCACATCCACGCCGACCGCCCGCATATCCACCCAGACACAGCCCGATGCAATGCAATCGAGCACGAACAGCCCGCCGTTCTCGTGGACCGCCGCCGCGACCCGCCGAATGTACTCGTCTGGCAGGATCATCCCCGACGCCGTCTCGACATGCGGGGCGAACACGACGTCCGGGCGCAACTCGGCTATCTTCGCCTCGACCTCTTCAATGGGTGCCGGCGCGAATGGCGCATCCACCGCATTCCCCGTCCGCCGGGCCTTCAGCACCGTCTCTTCTGCCGGGATCGACCCCATCTCGAAGATCTGGCTCCAGCGATAGGAAAAGAAGCCGTTCCGGATCACCATCGCCTTCTTGCCGGTCGCGAACTGCCGCGCCACCGCTTCCATCGCATAGGTCCCGCCACCCGGTACCAGCGCCACCGAGTCGGCCCCATAGACCACCTTCAGCATCGACGAGATGTCTCGCATCACCTTCTGGAAAGCGGTGGACATGTGGTTCAATGAGCGGTCGGTAAAGACAACCGAGAACTCCAGCAGACCATCGGGATCGACGGTATCGAGCAAAGCGGACATGGCAGGTCTCCCTAAAGATTGGCCATTCGCTACCCCAGACGGTGTGCCGGGGCAAAGCGAATCCGTACCCTCAGTAGAGTTCGCTCGCAGCTAGTGCGGACAGCCCGTCACCCAGAACCTTCACACCGATAAGCAGGAAAAGCAGCATCAGGATCACGTTGTTGTTGCGCAGCATAAAATCCTTCACCACGCCAAGCGAGGTTTCCGCCTTCGCTCCGCCCAGCAAACGATACATGACAGTGCCGAAGACGGTGACGGTACTAAGCGCCACGAACACCGCTCCGGCCACGACTGTGCCCAATGAATAGAGTTCATGTCCGACGATGATCGCACTTCCCGCAATGGCAAGTGCCACATTCTTAGGGTTCACGCCGCCGATCATCGCGCCCACCACCATCGCCCGGCCGGGGGTTACGGTGGTCAGCGACCTCAGCCAACCTGGCGGCTCCGGTACGATGGCGCCGCGTGGCCGGCCGCGCCATTTCTTCCACGCCGCCCAGAGCAGCAATACCCCGATGACTAGCTGCATCATGGGTCCAAAGATGGCGAACTCGCTTTCAGCGCCACCCAAAAGCAGGATCATCAGGAATGTCAGCGTCGTCAACCCAAAGAGCCAACCGAACAGAAAGCTCAGGCCGGCAGCCGGTCCTTCAGGAGAACCCTGAACAAGGACTACTGCGACCACGGTAAAGGGGCTGAATGCGATGGCGATCGCGATGGGCAGAAATGCCCCGGTCACAAAGAGGATCGAGAGAAAACCCTGAACCACCGCTTCGCCCCAACCACGCGCGGCCCGAAGCCGCACATTTCATCCATTACCCGTCATTCTACACCGGTCAAGCTGTATGCCAGCAGCGGATTGCCATTTCGGAGTCGGCGGTAACACGCCACTGCTGCGCCACTACTGGTACGCATCACCCGGGTCGCCTAGCATTACACACAGGTCCGACGCTGATCGCTCATCACGGAGGAAAAAGATGCGCAAGATCCTTGCCTTGTCTGTCATGGCTATGACGTTACCGACGCTGACTGCCTCTGCCGAGGTCCGCACCATCGAAGTAACCGCGCGATACCTGGAGCGCATGGCCCTGCCCCCGGACGCGGTGCTCGAAATCGACCTGCTCGACACGTCCCGGGCCGGTGCGCCGGCGATCCAGCTCTCATCCCAAAGGCTGCATATCCGGGGCGTCCCGGCCACGGTCGATCTGCCGTATGAGAGCAGCCTCATCGACCAGCGTTTGACCTATACCGTGACTGCGGCGATTCACTCCGGCGATCAGGTCTTGTTCCGCTTGACCACGGCCATCCCGGTGATCACCCGCGGCGGGCCCGACAGCGTCGACATCGTGATGCAAATCATGGCCAGCGAAGAACCTCCTTCCGGCATAACCGGTGCAACCTGGACCGCCTACGAGATCGGTGGCCGGATGCTGGTAGCGGAGGATCCACCGACGATGACCATCGCAGGAGACGGAAGCATTGCGATCTTCGGCGGCTGCAATCGACAAATAGGCTCGGTCAAGCTTGAAGATGGCGGCTTCGCCCTGGCCAGCCCGCTCGCCGGCACCATGATGCTCTGCCCGGACAACAAGATGAAGCTCGAGACGGACTTTCTCGCTGCCATCGCGGACACTGCGCGCTATGAACGCAACGGCGACCAACTCAGCTTCGTAAACGAGGCTGGCATTGCGACGGTGCGCTTCCGCCAAACGCCGGAATAGCCATAACCTGCAGAACTAGGTGCAACAGTGAAACAAAAACGCACGGTCGGTCTGGAAATCCAATTCCACCCGTGCAACTCAGAATTGAAAATAAGAACTCGATCTTCATCAAGATCGCTAACCCGGGAAGCTATCATATCGCAGTGCGAACCAATTACCGCAGATACTCGGAAACAGTCGGCATTGCCGTAAAGTCACCAGGATGATCGAACAAAACACGCTGTCTTGGGAAGCCGAGATTATCGCCGCAGATCCGTCGCCTGAGACCGAGGTTGCGCTCAGAACACTCTACATGCTGGCAGTAGAGCCAGACCTGCCGCTCGAAATCAAAATCCAGAAGCTGCTGCAGCTCGGCACGCGGGTCCTTGGTATGCCACTTGGGATCGTCAGCCGCATCCGCGATCAAAGTTACGAGGTACTACACTGCGAGGGTCCTGACTGGGCACCTACAGCCGGTACATATTTCGCTCTCGGTGAAACCTACTGTATCCACACGCTCGAAGCCGGCGATGTGACCCACTTTCATCACGCCGGTGCGTCTCGAATTGCGACGCATCCCTGTTACAGGGGCTTCGGGCTGGAAAGCTATATCGGCGTGCCGTTGGTCGCCGGGGGCGTCCGTGTCGGCACAGTGAACTTCTCGAACCCTGAGCAACGAGAGCCCTTTGAACCGCGTGAGATCGCGCTGGTGCGCTTCTTCGCCCGATGGCTTGGTCAGGAATGGCAGCGCCGCGAAGAACATTGCGCCGTCGCTCGCCAATCCGCCCTTCTGACAGCAGTCTTCGATACTGTACCCGAAGCCATCATCCTATGTGACGAACAGCGCCGTATCCGGCTCGCCAATCCTGCTGCACAGGAGATGTTCGGTTATAGCTCCGCCGAGCTGATCGGGCGCCAGACCTCCATCCTGTACCCTTCGGTCAGTGACTACGCCGCCTTGACCAACAAGTACTATAACGACCCGCCGTCCAAGCGCGATGCGCTTGAATTGACCTTCCGCCGGCGCGAAGGATCGGAATTCCTCGGTGAGGTAGCAGTCACGCCACTCTTCAACGAGGAGAGCGAGTTCAACGGATATGTCGTTATGGTCCGAGACATCTCGGAGCGCCACGCGATGGAAACAACCCGCAAGGAATTGATCTCTAATGTCAGCCACGAGTTGCGCTCGCCGGTAACATCGATCCTGGGCTCACTGAAACTCCTTGCTCTGAATACGAGGGACTTGTCGGAGAAATCCGCCGGACTCGTCGACATTGCCCACCGCAATGCCGAGCGGCTGCAGCACTTGGTAGACGACATCCTGGAATTGGAGGTACTAAGCGATTCGAGCTTCGCTCTCCAGGTTGAAGCTATTGATTTTTTGACACTTCTACACCGTGCAGCAGACGACATGGCAGGTTATGCCTCTCAGCACTCTGTCGAGATTGTCGTGGACGAGAAGAGCCACGTGGACTTCACAGTGGAGGGTGATTCCAGCCGCCTGCTTCAGGTTTTAACCAACCTGCTGTCCAACGCCATCAAGGCCTCCCCCGAAGGCGGTACTGTCGTGATGGGCCTGACACAGGACGGAAGCGGTTTCTGGGTCCGGGACCAAGGCATGGGCATTCCGGCGGAACTGCAGCCTGTACTGTACGATCGCTTCAAACGCGCGAGGGAAGGCTATGCCAGACCCCAAAGCAGTACGGGCCTCGGCATGAGCATCGTCAAGGAAATCGTCGACTATCATCTCGGCGAGATCCGCTATGTCACCGAAAAGGGCAAGGGCACCGAATTTACGGTCACCGTCCCTCCAAGGATGCGCAACTAGATAGCTGAAACGGACCAAACAAAAAACCGGGACGAAACATCGCCCCGGCAGTTTTGCACCTTTTTACGTCTATAGAGTAGGGCGTCAGAACCCGTAGACCAGCGAGACACCCAAAGTATTATCGGTATTGTCGTAGCCCGGTAGCGGATCGGAGTCATACTCCGTCCGGTAGGATACCCGCGTGGAGAACACGTCGGTTACCTTGAAGTTCAAGCCGAGATCATTGGTCACCAAGGTGCTGTCATCCGAAAACAGCACATCGGTGTCATTCGTCAGGAACACGGAATCGGTGAAGGCATAGTAGAAACGGGACGCCACAACACCGGCGACCTCGGTGGTGTTAGCGCCGGTTTGGTCCTCGACATACCGAACGCCAGGCCCGGCCTGCACCCGCCATGCCGCGTCCGAAGTGTTGATGATCCGGTATCCCGGTCCAGCGCCAGCAAACAGGTCCCACTCGTTGCTGTCGAAGGCATCATAACGGACCGACGCCAGACCAAAGATGTAAAACCTGTCATTCAATGACCGGTTCACGTCATAGGTGGCGAAGACCTCTTCCTCGCTGCGGACGTCGTTGTCCTCGGAGAATTCGCCCGCAAATCCGAACGTATGGCTCCAGGGTCCCTGTCCGTAGTGGAACCGGCCCGCGAAATTCAGATCGACCGTGTCAGTGTTCCCGCTGTTCGCAGAAAAACCGAGTGCAACACTGCCGCTCCAGCCCTGATCGAACTGCGCCGGTCCGAAACGCGCCGAATCCTGGGCATCTGCCAGATCATCGTCGACGTCTTCCTGAATGTCGTCGATCCGGTCGTCCAGTCCCTCGATGCCTACGATCGCAGCCTGCGAAAAAACCGGCTGGGCCAAGATCAGGGACAGTGCGGGCACGGCGAGAGCGGTTGCGATTGTTGGGGAGACTCGATGCATTTAACTAACCTCATTCCTTGTGACTTCGCCTCGCCTCAAGCTGCAGAAGCAGCACTCCTTGAGGCGACATAGAGCCAGTTTACTGTAGGTCAGATTTTCTACTATAGATTTTTTAATTGTTTTGTTAATCAACTCTTGATAGCAATTGCGTGATATCAGCCAAAGCCTTTGAATGCTGGCTTTCATGGGCATTCCCAAGAAGTATGCTTTGTGCAATTTCCCGCCGATGTCGTTCGAGGTCCCAAAATATAGGCATCAGAGAGGACCCGGCAGACGTTCTTCGCTCAGCATAACATTCGCTTCGATGCTCCCGACGCCTGGCAATGCCATGATCCGCCGGCGAAGCACGCGCTCGAAATCTGAAAGATCCCGCGCCACCACACGTAAGCGGTAATCGAAGAGGCCCAGCACATGCTGTACCAATTGCACCTCGGGAATGGCTGACACCGCTCGCTCGAACGCTTCCAACCCGACACCGCCCTTTGCGGCCAGCTTCACACCCAGAAAAACCGTAACCCCGAAACCTAGCTTCTCAGCATCCAGGTCCAGCCGTCGCCCGCGTAGCGCGCCCGAGCCATAGAGCCGTTGAACACGGCGCCAGGTTGCAGGTTGGCTCAGTCCAATTTTGCGCCCCAAAAGTCCGGCCGACTGCGTCGCGTCCTCCGACATTTCACGCAGCAGCAAACGGTCGATCTCATCCAATTCCGTCATGCGGTCCTCATATTGGCAGCCACTCCTCTGCCTTCACCGTCGCCACAAGCACCAGCGCCTCGATATCTGCGATATGCGGAAGCCTGAGGATCCGGTTACGATAGATGTCCTGATAGTGCCGCATGTCCCGTGCTATTACGTTTAACCGCACATCGACTTTGCCCAGAAAGGTCTGTATCTCGATCACCTCGGGGACCTCGCGCGCAGCAGCGAGGAATTCGTCGAAGGCAGAGCGTTGTGTCTTGTCGAGGTTGAAGCGCAAGCTCACCTGAACTTCATAGCCCAAAGCCCGCCAATCGATCACCGCCCGAGTTCCACGGATCACGCCCGAACCGCGTAGTTTCTCGAGCCGGCGCTGCACCTGCGGGACGGAGAGATTGGCGTGCTCTGCCAGGTCCTGTGCGACACGACCCGGATCGTCCTGCAAAAGCCTCAACAATCGCCGATCCATGTCATCAAGCATGAAATCTCCGAATATTCGATACTACGCGCATGATTACCACGAAGAATGGCTGAGAAACATGCCAAATCAGTCTCGTAAACCAGAGCCGTCCAATCTAGGACACTTCCCGGAACAACCGGAGGACAGACCATGCGCGTCTATTACGATCGTGACTGCGACATCAATCTCATCAAGGACAAGAAGGTGGCAATCCTTGGCTACGGCTCCCAGGGCCACGCCCACGCGCTGAACCTGCGCGACTCTGGCGCCAAGAACGTGGCCGTCGCCCTGCGCGAAGGCTCGGCATCCGCTAAGAAGGCCGAAGGCGAGGGCCTGCAGGTCATGGGCATCTCCGAAGCCGCCGCCTGGTGCGACCTGATGATGTTCACCATGCCCGACGAGCTTCAGTCCGACACCTGGAACAAATACGTCAAGGATCACATCAAGCCCGGCGCCGCGATTGCTTTCGCCCACGGCCTGAACATCCATTTCGGCCTGATCGAGGCGCCGAAAGAGATCGACGTCATCATGATGGCCCCCAAAGGCCCCGGCCACACCGTCCGCGGCGAGTACACAAAGGGCGGCGGCGTGCCCTGTCTCGTGGCCGTCAACAACGATGCCTCCGGGAAAGCGCTGGAACTCGGCCTCAGCTATTGCTCCGCCATCGGCGGCGGCCGCTCGGGCATCATCGAGACCAATTTCCGCGAGGAATGCGAGACTGACCTCTTCGGCGAACAGACGGTTCTCTGCGGCGGCCTCGTCGAACTTATCCGCATGGGCTTCGAAACCCTCGTCGAGGCGGGCTACGCCCCCGAGATGGCCTATTTCGAGTGCCTACACGAGGTAAAGCTGATCGTGGATCTGATCTACGAAGGCGGCATCGCCAACATGAACTACTCGATCTCGAACACCGCTGAATACGGCGAATACGTCTCCGGGCCGCGCATCCTTCCCTATGCCGAGAGCAAGGCGCGAATGAAGGAGGTCCTGACGGACATTCAGACCGGCAAATTCGTACGTGACTTCATGCAGGAAAACGCCGTGGGCCAGCCGTTCTTTAAAGGCACTCGCCGGATTAACGACGAACACCAGATCGAACAGGTTGGCGAAAAGCTCCGTGGCATGATGCCATGGATCTCGGCTGGCAAGATGGTCGACAAGGAAAAGAACTAAGCCAATCGGCTCTACGGTAAGGGCCCCGGCACCAGCCGGGGCCCTTACAGTTCCAAGACATCAGGCCTTCTCGCCGGCCTTCAGGCGCAATGCCGCATCAATCTTCGGGGCTTTTGTGCACCAGTCCTCGCCGCGCGCTTCCCAGACCGCATCGCGAACTTCGGCGTGAATGACGATCCGTTCTGACGACACTTCAATCCGCTCCTGCGGCAAAAGCGCCAAGAAAGTTAACAGCGCTTCGGTGGTCAAACACATATCGGGGCTCCTTCGACTACCCGGAGTTGCCCTCCCCTCCCAATAGGCTGGAGTAGCATCGGCACGCGATCCAGCTTCGAATGCTGCACCGCAGCATTCCCTGTCCGAAATGATGCTTACGTGCCACCAACCGTTGCCAACAGCCTGCTTTTTAAGCGATGGTGGGCATTCAATAGATCGCAGAAGACAATACCGCCCGCCTAACGCGCCGCGCGCTATGACCATTGCAACGCAGACCCCTCCTCCGTTGAATCGAACGACAGTGCCGTCCAGTCGGAAATGAGTGTTTTTCGGCCGACCAATACGTGCTGCGAAACGTTCGGCCATGTTACGATGTCCGCGCCACATATTGCCTCGAAGAGACCAACCATGGACATCCGCCGCGAAACGCTGCCCGCACAGCCCTACTACTACGTCGACTGCGAAACTGACTTCGACGGAACCACCATCACCGCAGCCATGGGCGACGCCTTTAGAAAGGTCTTCGACCATCTCGCCGGCAAGGGTATCGCCCCGGGGAGCACGCCGATTACGGTATATCTCGAAATGTCCCGCGAAAAGCTGCGCTTCCGGTCAGGTGTGATTGTCGCCCCGGGCGATGCAGATCAGCCGGAAGGTGAGATCGAGACCGGAACTTTGCCTGCTGGCGACGCAATGGTGGCAACCCATGTCGGTCCATACGCCACTTTGAACCAGACACATAAGACTCTGCAGAACCACATGCAGACAGAGGGAATCGAAGCGGCCATGCCCGTGTGGGAGATCTACGTGGACGATCCCGGCAGCGTTCCGGAAGGCGAGTTGAGAACCGAAATCTACCGCTTCATCGGCTGACGCCTTAGGCAGGAATGCCCGCCGCTTCGACTTCGGCCACGATTTCGTCAACCACCCGAGCCATCAGCGCTTCGTCCTCGGCCTCGGCCATAACCCGGATCAACGGCTCGGTTCCGGATTTCCGGATCAGCAGCCGCCCCGCTCCATTCAGCTGTGCCTCACCATCAGTGATTGCCTTTCGAACGGGCGGCAGCGACAAAGGATCGGTCCCTGCGGCATAGCGGACATTTCTCAGCAACTGCGGCACCCTCTCGAAGCTGACCGAAAGGTCCGATGCCCGCTGCCCGGTTTCCACCATCGCACCCAGAAATTGCAACCCCGCGATCAGCCCGTCGCCGGTCGTGGCATAATCCGTCATCACGATGTGCCCGGATTGCTCGCCACCCAGATTCCAGCCGCCGGCACGCATCCTCTCCACCACATATCGGTCGCCCACCGGCGTCCGTTCTAAAGCGATCTGATTGCCCTGCAGGTAGCGCTCCAGCCCAAGATTGGACATCACCGTGGCGACCAATGTATTTCCGCGCAACCGTTGCGCTTCGGCCCAGCGAGTCGCGAACAGGGCCATGACCTGATCGCCATCGGCCACCTCGCCATTCTCGTCGAGTATCATCACACGGTCCGCGTCGCCATCGAGACAGATGCCCACATCCGCCTTTTCGCGGCGGATCGTTTCTGCCGCTAGTGCCGTGTCGGTCGACCCGCAACCATCATTGATATTGTACCCGTCCGGCGCGGTGCCAATTGCCACGACCTCGGCGCCGAGCTCCCATAGAACTTCCGGCGCGGCGCGGTAGGCCGCACCGTGGGCACAGTCGATCACCACTTTAAGCCCGTTCAGCTTGCGCCCCATCGGGAAGGTCGTCTTGGCGAATTCCATGTAACCGCGACGCCCGTCGTCGATCCGCCGCGCGCGGCCGATGTTCTGCGGCTGGGCATAGTCGATCCCACCCTCGAGGATCGTCTCAATCTCTGCTTCCGCCTCGTCCGACAACTTGTACCCGTCGGGCCCGAAAAGCTTGATCCCGTTATCGTGCGACGGGTTGTGCGAAGCCGAGATCATGATCCCCACATCCGCCCGCATCGAATGGGTCAGCAGGCCCACCGCCGGTGTCGGCACCGGACCGAGCAGCAAAACATTCATGCCTGTAGAGGTTAAGCCCGCTGTGAGCGCGTTCTCGATCATGTAGCCCGACAGGCGAGTGTCCTTGCCAATCACCACCCGATGTCGGTTCTCGCCGTCGCGACGGAAATAGCGTCCTGCCGCCGCGCCGAGCCGCATCGCCAAGTCAACAGTCATCGGATAGGTATTCGCCCGCCCGCGCACCCCGTCGGTGCCGAAGATCTTCCTACTCATGCAATCCACCTCTCGCCTGTAACGGCGGCCTGCAGGCTAAGGGCCTGTCTTGTCGCCTTCATATCATGAACTCTGAAAATCTGCACACCCTGCAACGCACCGGCCAGCGCCACCGCGACTGATCCCGGCATCCGGTCCTGTGCTTCCGGCGCATTGCTGATCGTTCCTATGAACCGCTTGCGCGATGCCCCAAGCAGCAACACGCAACCCAGCGAATGAAATAGGCTCAGATGCCGTAATAGCTGCAGGTTGTGCTCGAGTGTCTTGCCGAACCCGATACCGGGATCTAGGATCACTTTTCCCCGCGCAATTCCCGCTTCCTCTGCCGCGGCCACCCGCGCCTCCAGGTAGTCATAGACATCGAAAAGCACGTCGTCGTAGTGCGGGTCGTTTTGCATCGTGGCCGGGTCGCCCACATTATGCATCAGGCAGATCGGCGCGCCGCTCTGCGCCGCGAGCGCCGCCATGCAGGGATCGTATTCCATGGCCGCCACGTCGTTCAGAAGCGTTGCCCCGGCCTGCAGCGCGGCCTTGGCCACCACGGACTTGCGCGTGTCGATGGAGATTGGAATGTCGATCTCATTCGCTAGAATGCCGATCACCGGCTCTGTCCGCGAGTTCTCTTCTGGAACCGCCACTTCCGCCGCACCGGGCCGCGTAGATTCTCCTCCGATATCAATGATGTCGGCACCTTCGTCGCGCAAACGTCGCGCCTGACCCAGCGCCGCTTCTACGTCCAGAAATTTCCCGCCATCGGAGAAACTGTCTGGTGTCACGTTCAGGATACCCATCATTCGCGGAGCCTCCCAACCGATGCCCGCGAGCGGAGTGCGTGCGGCCGTCAGCCGCTCCAGCACATTCGCCGGCGCATCATCCGCCGGGATCACTTCGCCCTCGTCGCGCGTCATCCGCTCAACCCGGTCGAACCAGCACCAACCTCCGGCCAGCGACAGCGCCTTGCGCGGACGCGCGGGATCGGTCATCGGGATCGGGCGATAGTAGGTCTTCATGACCAGAGGATTTGAAAGAGCACGGCCGAAAGGACAAGACCTATCGGCTGGTCAGCATCTCGCGCACAGGAACGGCGGCAGAAATCGGCGCAGCAGTCCCTAAAACGACCAGTTCACGCGCCTCCACCAGCGCCGCGAACCAGGCGGCCAGCGATGGGCCATCGACCGCACGGGGCCCGTCCACCGCATCCAGCACGATCTTCGACGGCGCCCAGACGCAGATTTGCCCGTGCTTCATTGCCCAGTCGAGTTCGGTCCGTGTTCCGACCACCACACAACGACTGTCGCGACTCGCCAGAATCCAAGCATTCTGCTCCATCGCCAGCAGGTCGACCCGCCGCTGCGGAAGTCGCGATCCCGCTTCTGGCAGCGGCCCTTCCGGAAAGCCGACGCAAATGATCAACGGCTCACCCGAGGTGGTGAAATCGTCAATGATGTTGGGCAATTCCGGCGCGCGGATAAAATGGTTTGTCAAGTACATGACGGTGGGATGAGGCACCGCCGCGCCCTCGGGCACGGCTCGTGCACTGGCACGTCGTGACCGTACAATTTCGACACCTAATGCCCCCGGCCCCCGGTCGAGCTTTTCGACCCGAACGAAAATCCGCCGAACCCGCGGCTCATTTAGCACTCGCTCGGCGATCCGCTCCGCCAACGTCTCCAGCAGATTCAGCCGCTCTGCTGCCAGCTCGCCATGGATCGCCTCGGTCACCCTGTCATAGCTCACGATGCGATCAACATCATCATCGACCGGCCCGGTTGGCGGCGTGAGCTCCACGACAATGTTGAAACAAAGCCTCTGTGTCCGGCCACGCTCGGCCTGGAACGCGCCGATCTCGGCCTCGACGATATGGTCGCGCAGCGAGATTCGGTCGGGCATCCCTGGGTCAGCGGTGGACGCCGCCCGCGCCTCTGGATGCGCAAAAGCGTCGTGAATTTCGTTGCTCATCTCGGCAGGCCTCCCGTTCCTCAGGAGACTTACCTAAACACAGGCCGCACTGGATGCGAACCCGAAAGCGCCGCGGCTCAGTTCGACGCGATTTTCAACGGCATCCGGTAGAAAAGGTGCCGGCCGATGGTCGCCGTATGCTCGAAACGGCGCGCCCAGCGCGGGCTGACTGCGGGGGTGTGGAAATTGGTCGCGCCGCCAGTCAAGGTTCTGGCTGCTCCGTCCATCAGCACCCGCGCCACCTTTCCGGCCCTCACATAGGCAGCCTTGTTAGCAAAGACCTCTGCCAAACCATCGCAGGAATAGCTGAACTGGCATTGGTTGCGGCGCCCGGTTCCCTGGTGAACGACACCGCAGACGGTGTCGGGAAATTCCCGGCGTTCGACACGGTTCAAGATCACCTCACCCACGGCGAACTGGCCGCGCACGCTTTCGCCACGCGCCTCAAAATACAATGCTTCCGCGAGGCATGCCCATTGAATGCCGCCGTTGGCTCTCGGCATCGTGTCCAACCAAGCCATAGTGTATTCCGTCGCCAACGACGCTGCTTCTGCCGCCGTTCCCGCCACAATCTGGCCCAGCGTGTCGTCAAAGCGTTCATCCATCTGAATGCTCGGATCATTCGATTCGCTCAGCACCTCGCCGGCTCCAGCGACGGTACTAAAACTCACAGCGACGACAATAATTGCCGCCTGCCATAGGCGAATGAAAGCCATCAATCTGTCCCCCAGGCTGGCCCGGCTATCCGGTTCAAACCAAAATCACCGCGTGGCCCTAACCGATCGGAGCGCTGCGAGTCGAGTCCGGGGGCTCACGGCGGGTAAAACCGGCGGGAAAACGCAAACGCAAAAGCGATTCAGGCTGCACTTTTTGCGCAGCCTAACGCGAAGGTCCTGTTAGCAGGTTAATCTCACTTGCCGGCTTTCGGTCGCGTGAGTGCAAGATGTGCTGCCGCAAGTCTCACAACAGGCACACGAAATGGCGAGCAGGAAACATAGTCGAAGCCTGCATCTCGGCAGAAGGAAATCGACTCTGTGTTGCCGCCATGCTCGCCGCAAATTGAAAGTACGATCGCCGGCGCGGTCGCCCGCGCCCGGCCAGCGCCAAGCTGAAGCAACTCGCCAACACCCTCGGTATCAAGCACGTGGAACGGATCCTCCCGAAATACCCCCTGGTTCACGTATTCCGACATAAATCGTCCCGCATCGTCGCGCGACAGGCCGTAGGTCATCTGCGTCAGATCATTTGTCCCGAAGGACATGAATGCCGAGTGCTGCGCAATCTCATCCGCGCGTAGGCAGGCCCGCGGCGTTTCCGCCATAACGCCCAGCCGATAGTCGAAATCAGCGCCTCTCTCGTTGCGCACCGCCGCCGCAACGGCATCGATCCGAGTCTTGACCAGTTCCACCTCGCGGTTGGCGGATACCAACGGGATCATGATCTCTGGAACCACCGGATCGCCACGGCGGCTCGCTTCCACCGTCGCCTCGAAGATTGCACGCGCCTGCATGTCGTAGATCTCAGGCACAGTGATCCCAAGTCGCACGCCCCGCATACCAAGCATCGGGTTAAATTCGCTCAGTTGCTCGACACGCCGGGTTACCTTGGCGATGGGCAGGTCCAGCGACTCCGCGAGACCGCGCATTGCATCCCGGTCGCTGGGGAGGAATTCGTGCAGGGGCGGGTCGAAGAGACGGATGCAAACCGGCAGCCCCTGCATAATCTCGAACAACTCGACGAAATCGCGCCGCTGCATCGGCAACAGCTGATCCAGCGTCGCCTGCCGGTCTTCCGGCGCGTCGGCGAAGATCATTTCGCGCATCACCGTCAGGCGGTCTTCCTCGAAGAACATATGCTCGGTCCGGCAGAGCCCGATCCCCTGTGCCTCGAAACTGCGCGCCAGCCGCGCTTCGGCAGGCGAATCCGCATTGGCCCGGATCCCGATATCGCGCACCGCATCTGCCCAGCTGAGAAGTTTCTGGAAAGCATCGTCCAGCGCCGGCTCCAGCATCTCGACCGAGCCTGCAAGTACCTGTCCGGTACCGCCGTCGATGGTGATCTCGTCGCCTTCCTTGAACACCCGTCCGTCCGGCGTGGTCAGTGTCTTCTTGCGGCTGCTGATAGACACTTCCGACGCGCCCACAACGCAAGGCAGGCCCAGCCCGCGCGCGATCACCGCCGCGTGGCTGGTCATTCCGCCACGTTCGGTAAGGATTCCGACTGCCGCATGCATACCCCGGATATCCTCCGGCGTCGTCTCGCGCCGCAACAGGATGCAGGGCTCGTCCCGCGAGGCGCTGGCCTGCGCCACCGTCGCGCTGAACACGATCTTCCCGCGCGCCGCGCCCGGGCTTGCGGCAATGCCGCGCGCTACCACGTCGCGTTTCGCGGACGGATTGATCTGCGGGTGCAGCAACTCTGTCAACGCCCGTGGCGCAATCCGCAGGATCGCCTCGCTCTCAGGAATGATCCCGTCTTCCGCCAGCGACACCGCGATCCGCACTGCCGCCCGGCTCGACCGTTGCACGCGCAGCGCATCGATCACCTTCAGCTTGCCGGCCTCAATCGTGAATTCCAGCTGCATTTCCTCGCGCAGCTTTTCCCGGCACAGCGCGCCATGCCGGATCAGCGCCTCGAAACAATCCGGCAGCAGTTCCTCTAGCGATTTTCCTCGCTTGTCCTTCGTCAGGTATAGCGCGCCCTCGCCCGATCGAAGCGCATCGCGCGCCTGGCTCTGGCTGCGGTAGCGCCCTGTGATCTGCGGCAGCCCGGTCGCGGGATCGATAAACTGCATCACGCCGGACCCGGATTCCTCCGGCCCGACTCCCAGCGCCATCTGCTGCACAACCAGCCCCAGACCGGCATCCGCCGGCGCGCCCCGCGCCTGCCTCAGAAGCCGCGCCGTCGTGCCCTCCCACGCTCGCGCCATCGAGCGCAGCACTTCTTCCAGTTGCCGCGCCGGTTCCTGCGGAAAGGGCTCGTCCGTCTCGTCCTCATAATCGCGAAGCGCCTGCTTCAGCGCCTTCGCGTCCGGTACGCCATCGATCTCGAACATATCAGGATCTAGCCGCGCCACATGGATCGCATAGGCCCGGATGAACCGCAGATATAGCGCGGTCGCAGCCGCCTCGCCCAACGTATCGCACAGGCAGGCATGCCGAGTGTCGTTCATTCCGATATTCAGGATGGCGCCGGGCCCGCCCCAGTCCGGATCCTCACTTGAGGGCCGAACGGAAAGCAGAGCATCCGCGCCGAATTCGTGCAGGATCCCCGCCACGTTTGGCATCTGCCCGCCGGCAATCCGGTGCACTGTCTCAAAGCTCAGCGCGACGGTCTCAGGTACCGGCAGACCCAACCGGATCAACCGCTGCAGGCACTTCGCCCGCCCGCCATGTGTATGCACATCGATCGGCGCCGAGGGCGTGATGTGCACATAGGGCTTGAGGGTGACGATTTTCTGCACTGCAGCATCTCCGCTGGGTTGCAGCATGATACATCCCGCGCCATTTCGAGCAAGTTTAAAGCAGGAAATGACCAGAAAGTGAGCATTCGCGCAAGATTTCTGGCACTTAGTGCGGCTAAAGGATCAGGCTGTCGCCACTGGATGTCAGGTCCGATGGTGCATCCAAAGCGACCACCGGGATGTTTCAGCCAGAAGTCAGGCGATTAGCCGTCCAGCTTGGTCAGGTCCGCCACCGCCAGGCATGTGGCGCGGATCCGACTCAACAGATTCAAACGGTTGCGGCGCACGATCTCGTTGTCAGTGTTGATCTGCACTGCCTCGAAGAACACGTCGATCGGAGAGCGCAGCCCCGCCATGGCCCCCATCGCCGTCTCGAAATCCTCGTCCTTCATCGCAGGCTCGATGGTCCGATCCGCGGCGTCCAGCGCTTCGAACAGCGCCACCTCCGCCGGATCCTCGGCGAATTTCGGATCGGCGCCAAAACTGTATTCGACCCCGTCCTTCTCCTCGGCCTGGGCCAGGATATTGTTCGCCCGCCGGAAACCCAGCACGAGGTTCTCGCCGTCGTCGGTATTCAGGAAGTCCGAAAGCGCCCGCGCACGCTTGACCAGCAGCGTCAGGTCGTCATTGCCGGGCATCGCCAAACAGGCATCGATGACATCGTGCCGGATGCCCTCGTCACGGAGGTGGACCTTCAGGCGGTCGTGGAAGAAGGAAAGCAGGTCCGCAGCTAGATTGGAAACTTTCTGAAATTCCACCTGCATGGGTCGTGCAATGTAAGCTTCGGCGATCTTCTTCGCGTGTTCTTCGGTAACACGTTGGCTCGCCTCTACTTTCTCCCAAATAGCCCACAAGGAGGCAGGGCTGGAAATCTCACCCTTTTGCGCCGCCTCATGCTCCTCGACGGTCTGGCGAGCCTGATCAATGTTTGTCATCAGCGACGGCCAAAAACTCTCAAAATGCTTCTTGAATCTGTGCTCGATACGTATTTGGCTCGCTTCAGTCAGCAGGTTTTCAAGAGAAACCCGAAGGTTGTTCCCCAACACCAACCGAATAACCCCAAGCGCCGCCCGCCGCAGCGCATAGGGGTCCTTCGAGCCCGTCGGCTTCTCGTCAATCGCCCAGAACCCGGTCAGCGTGTCGATCTTGTCGGCCAGCGCCACCGCCACCGACACCGGCGCCTCCGGCACTGCGTCAGACGGCCCCAGCGGCGAATAATGCTCCTCGCAGGCTTCCGGCACGCCCGAGTCGTGCCCGGCATGCGCCGCGTAATATCGCCCCATGATCCCCTGCAATTCCGGGAATTCATAGACCATCTCGGATGTCAGGTCCGCCTTGCAGATCCGCGCCGCTTCTTCCGCAAGGTCGGGCTTCGCGCCGACCATGGGCGCGATCTCTCGCGCCAAAGCGGCGATCCGCTCCACCCGCTCGCCCTGCGTCCCGAGCTTGGCGTGGAAGGTCACGTTGGCCAGCCCCGCGGCCAGCCCCGACATGCCCTGCCGCTCCACCGTGCGCAGGTCGTTTTCCCAGAAGAACTTCGCATCCGACAAGCGCGCCGCCAGCACTTTCTGATTCCCCGCCAGGATCGTCGCGCCCTCGTCGGCCGTCTCGATATTGGCGACGGTCACGAATTTCTCGATCCGCCCGGTCTTCGGGTTCTTCACCGAAAAGAACTTCTGGTGCTCCTTCATCGAGGTCTGCAGCACCTCCGGCGGCAACCCCAGAAAATCGGCGCCGATATCGCCCATCAGGACAACCGGCCATTCCACTAGCCCTGCGACCTCGCTCAGCAGCCCCTTGTCTTCTACGACGTCGAACCCCTGCGCAAAGGCGCGGTTGTGGGCGTCGACCCAGATATGATCGACCCGCTCATCGGCGCGCAGGATCACGTGGCTCCGCTTCAGTTTCGCCTCGTAATCCTCGAAGGAGGTTACTGAAAACCGCCCACTCCCCATGAAGCGGTGGCCTTCGGTGGTATCGCCAGCCCGTATCCCGTCCACCTCCATCGGCACGACGCTCGCGCCGGTCTCGTCGGTCAGCAGGCAGATGATCGAATGCAGCGGCCGCACCCAGCGCAGACTGCCCGCACCCCAGCGCATCGACTTCGGCCACGGGAAGTTGCGGATCGCCGCTTCCAGCACCTCCGCCACGATCTCTGCCGCCGGACGCCCCGGCCGCTCGATCACAGCAAAATAGACTTGCCCCTTCTTCTCGTCCCGAACGTCCAGCTGGTCCTTGGTCAGCCCGGTGGACCGAAGAAAACCTTCCAGCGCTTTATCCGGCGCATCAACGCGCGGCCCCTTGCGCTCCTCGCGCAGGGTGGGCGACTCGCCCAGCAATCCCTCGACGGTCAGAACCAGCCGCCGCGGCGTTGAGAACGAACCGGCATGGCCATAGGTCAGACCGGCCTCGACCAGCCCGTCGGTGACAAGGCGCTTCAGATCCTCCGCCGCGCGGGATTGCATCCGGGCGGGGATTTCTTCCGAGAAAAGCTCGATCAGCAGGTCGGGCATGTCAGTCCTGATAGGTCTCGTTCAGCTGGTGCCAGGCATAGGCGCGCCCGTCATCGAAGACGGCAACGACGCGGTCAACCCCGTCATGAATGTTTCTCTCGCCGAGAAAGGCAATCGCCTCTCCGTTTTCCAGCGCCTCACCTATCGCCTCCGCGTCGAAACAGTCGAACCAGCCCGGCGCATTCAGCGGCACTGCGGCATCGTAGATGATGAATTGTTCAGTGAGCCCGGCGATGGTCCGGTCGGTGTGGAAACAGGCGCGAAAACGCAGCGGAGAGCTGTCTGCATCGATGGCCTCCAAACCCTCGATCAGGATCGGCTCGGGTTCTTGCGAGGTCAGCGAAGTCAGCTGGATCTCGGCGTCCTCGGGACCCAGTTCGACGTAATAGCCGTATTCCTGCAGATAGTAGATCGCCACACCGGCGATCAGCGCGGTTACCACGATGAAGCCTCCGACGATCTTTCCGTTCATTACAGCCACTCCGCAACGGACCTCCCGGTATAACGATGCCTGAGTGGGTGCAAGCCGCGTTCGGATTGCGAACGCGCCGCGGATACAGGATAACCCGTCCCATGCGCGTCGAGATCATCATCTCCACCTATAACGCGCCGCGCTTCCTGCGGCTGACTCTGCTATCGCTTCTGGGACAGCGCCGGATACCTGATGTTATCGCCATCGCCGACGATGGCTCGGGTCCTGAGACAGCCGAAGTAATCGGGTCCTTCCAGGACGACCACCCTGAACTAACAATCCGCCATGTTTGGCACGAGGATGACGGGTTCCGGAAAAACATCATCCTGAACCGCGCGACCGAAGGCTCCGACGCCGATTACCTGATCTACACCGATGGCGACTGCCTGATGTCCCCCGGCTTTGTTGAGCGTCATTGCACCCTCGCCCGCCCCGACCGTTTCTGCTGCGGCAGCCTGATCCGACTGACAGAAACCGGCACCGAAGCAGTAACTGAAGATGACGTGACTTCCGGCACTGCTTTCCGTCAGGAATGGCTGCGCGGGCACGGCACCTTTGACCGTCCTACAACGTGGCTCAAATCCATGCCGCTGCCGATGCCGTTCCAGGTCGCACTCGACAAGGCCTATCCGATCCGCAAGACGTGGATGGGTTCCAACGCCTCGGCCTTTCGCGAAGCGATCCTGACAGTCAATGGCTTCGACGAGACCATGGCCTATGGCGGCGGCGACAAGGAATTCGGCATCCGGCTGGCCAACAGCGGCGTGTCCGGCCGGCGGCTGCGTTTCACCGCTCCGGTGGTCCATCTCGACCACCCGCGCGGCTACAAGGACGCCGAAGCGATCCGACGCCAGCGCGAAATGATCGGCCACGCCCGCACCAGCGGCAAGACCTGGACGGAAGAAGGTATCGTGAAAGGGCCTCAACCGGCCTGAGGCGCGATTTCCTGTCCGAAGCACAGCAGGTTTCCGTCCGGATCGCGCAAGCTCACCTCGCGCATCCCGTAGACCGCATCCCGCGGGCCGTCCACAGAATAGCCCCGGCCGCGCACAGCCCCAGCCAGCGCATCCACATCGTCGCAATGGAAATACGCCCGCCAGGCCGGCGAACGTACCTGATCCGCGCCATGCCAGGCATCGACGAAAACCACTGCCTGATCTTTGTGAAAGATCCCGAACCGAACGGGATCGCCGCCTTCCTCGCCCACCGCGAAGCCCATGACCTCGACCCAGAACGCCCTGGCCGCGGGATAGTCCGCCGACCGCAACACCGGGATCGAGGAGGTCAGCGTCACGCGGCCCATCCTCCTGCCGTCGTCTGCACGAAGGCGTCGGCGCATTGCTTCGCCAGTGCCCGCACACGCCCGATATAAGCCTGCCGCTCGGTGACGGATATCACTCCACGCGCATCCAGCAAGTTGAAAATATGGCTGGCCTTGATGCAGTAGTCGTAGGCCGGATGCGCCAGCACGATCCGCTTGCCGGTCTTCGGGTCTTCCGCCGGTTCGCTAAGCAGGCGCGCGCATTCCGATTCTGCTTCCTCAAACTGCTTCAGCAGAACCTCGGTATTCGCCACGTCGAAGTTGAAGCGCGAGTACTCCTCCTCGGTCTGTCGGAAGATATCGCCGTAGGAGAGAGCGATCGGCGTCTGCGGGTCGTTGAACGGCATGTCCATGACATGGTCGATACCCAGCACATACATCGCCAGCCGTTCCAGCCCGTAGGTCAGCTCGCCCGACACCGGATGGCAGTCATGACCGCCCACCTGCTGGAAATAGGTGAACTGCGACACCTCCATCCCGTCGCACCAGACCTCCCAGCCAAGCCCCCATGCGCCGAGTGTGGGGCTTTCCCAGTCGTCCTCGACGAACCGGATATCGTGCACGGACATGTCGATGCCGATCGCCTCCAGCGAACCGAGATACAGGTCCTGCAGGTCCGGCGGCGATGGTTTGATGATGACCTGATACTGGTAATAATGCTGCAGGCGGTTCGGATTCTCGCCGTACCGGCCGTCTGTCGGCCGCCGCGAAGGCTGCACATAGGCGGCCGCCCAGGGTCGCGAGCCTAACGACCGAAGCGTTGTCGCCGGGTGGAAGGTCCCTGCGCCCACCTCCATGTCGTAGGGCTGCAGGATCGCGCAGCCCGCCTTGGACCAATAGGCCTGTAGCCGAAGGATGATCTCCTGAAAGCTTTTCGGCGCTGTCTCTGTGGCCATGCCAACCTGCCTTGATCCGGTAGAAACGCGTTCTCAATAGGCAACAGCCCGGTCCGGGTCAATCAACTCTCCGCAAGCGCATATTGACCTTAACGCCTTTCCATCATTGAAAGGCTTGAACGGTCCGAAGCACGTTAGAATTAAGAGGAAATTGTTAACATGAAGCAGGTTGCAACCGCGCTCTTCACGGTCGCCGCATTGCTCTGGGCCGGGATCGCGGCCGCGCAGTCTACTTTCATTCAGGTAGAGGCACGACCCGACCTCAACGCCGCACAGGAAAGTGTGCGCGCGATTGCCGGAATTGTCAGACAGGTCAAAGGTTTCCGAATGGCCTCAGGCTGGTATGGCGTGGCAATCGGACCCTTCACCGAAGAAGAAGCGATTGACCGGATGCAGCGGCTGAAGCTGGATGGCCTGATCCCTGCCGATGCCTTCCTGACCGACGCCTCGGCCTACACGCAGCAGTTCTACCCAGTCGGTGGCTCCGCGCTCGCCGGCACGGCGCCGGAGGCGCCCTCGTTGCAGGGTGAGACGGCGACCGCCTCCAATCAACCCGGAATCCCGGTGATCTCGGAACCGACTGTCACCGACACCGAAACCCCGCAGCAGGCGGCCCGCAGCGAGGCCATCCTGCCGCGCGAAGACAAGCTGCAACTTCAGCGCGCCCTGCAATGGTTCGGCTTTTACAACGGCGCCATCGACGCCGCCTTCGGACCTGGAACCCGCGCTTCCATGGCTGCCTGGCAAGAGGATCAGGGCCTAGATCCCACCGGAATTCTCACCACGGTGCAGCGCGGCATGCTTCTTGACGAATACCGCTCCGTTCTGTCCTCCCTGGGCCTGACGCAGCGCATCGACGATGTGGCTGGCATTCAGATGACGATGCCATTGGCGATGGTCGAGTTCGACCGCTACGAGCCGCCTTTCGCACACTATGAGGCGATCAATAACAGCGGCGTTTCCGTTCTGCTGATCAGCCAGACCGGCGACGAGGCAACACTGCTCGGCCTCTACGACATCATGCAGACGCTTGAAATCGTTCCGCTGAACGGCAATCGCAATCGCTCTGCCAATTCGTTCACGCTGACCGGCGAGAATGACCGCATCAGGTCCTACACCTATGCCGTGCTTTCGGGCGGCGCCGTCAAGGGATTCACCTTGATCTGGCCCGCGGGAGAGGATCGCCGCTACAATGTTGCGCTACAGGCAATGCGCGACAGCTTTGCTCCGATCTCCGGCGCAGTGCTGCCTGATGCCTTTGGCGATGCGGCGCTGGATCAGTCGGTCGACCTCTTCGCCGGCCTGGAAATCCGCGCGCCTGAAAGTACCCGCTCGGGCTTTTACGTGGATGGCTCGGGTACCGTGCTAACCACCACAGAAGCCGTGGACGGATGTGGCCGCATCACACTGGAAGAAGTGTACGACGCGGCCGTTACCGCACGGGATGACACCCTGGGGCTCGCCCTGCTGCGCCCTTCCCAGACCCTCGCGCCGCTGGGATATGCCCGCTTTCAGGGGCACTCACCTCGGCTTCAGACTGAGGTCGCGGTTTCCGGTTACAGCTACGAAGGCGTTCTGAGTTCGCCGACGCTGACCTACGGCACGCTGGCTGCCGCGCGCGGATTGCAGGGTGAGGAGACAATGAAGCGCCTGGCGCTCAATGCCACGCCAAGCGACGCCGGCGGCCCGGTCTTCGATACAACCGGCGCAGTTCTTGGAATGCTGTTGCCTGAAGAAAACCCGGACGGGAAACGCCTGCCAGAAGGTGTCAGCTTTGCCACCGACGGCCTCGCCATAGCGGAATTCCTTTCAAACAGCGGTGTCACTGCCTCGGCCTCCGACAATTCCGGCGCACTCTCTAGCGAAGATCTGGCGCAGCTTGCCTCGACGATGACGGTTCTGGTCAGCTGCTGGGATTAAACGCGCAAACTAATCAAACCGGGCAAAGGCAGCCGGCTGGCGTCAGCAGGACCCGGGATAGAACCGTGTTTGGCCTGCAACAAACCGCCAAACGTGGGCCATCAGCGGCACTCTTGTAGGTAAACTGTCGCCATTTCTGGCATAATGGCGGCATTATACCATGAGTGTTGCCATGCCATTTACCGCTGAACAGTTTTTTGAGATTTTCGCCGCCTGGAACAATGCGATCTGGCCATTTCAATGGTTTGCATATGCGCTCGGCGTTTTGGCACTTCTTCTCTTATTCCGGCGCAAGCGCTACTCGACCCGCTACATCCTGCTGATTCTTGCTTCGATGTGGATCGTGAACGGAGTCGGTTACCACTGGATGTTCTTTTCCCGGATTAACCCCTTGGCGTGGTTGTTTGCCGTGGCTTTCTTGCTTCAGGCATTCCTGTTGTTGTCTTTCGCGATGTTGGGGCTGCGAATCCGCATCGTTCCGACCTGGGACATGCGGACACTTACCGGGCTCGGACTGGCTCTCTATGCGATGCTGATCTACCCGCTTCTGGGGCAGGCCTTAGGCCATGTTTTCCCGGCGGCGCCGGCATTCGGAGTCGCGCCCTGCCCAACCACAATTTTTACAATTGGCCTGCTTCTGCTCGGATCATGGCGTACATCACGCTGGCTCCTGCTGATACCCGCAATTTGGGGAATCGTCGGCGGCAGCGCCGCCATTCTCCTCGGCCTGCCACAGGACTATGGGCTTCTCGTCGCTGTGGCGGCAGCGGGCTGTGTCGCAATTGTCGAAGGCCTGGGAGCGGGCTGCGCACGCCACGTGCCGGATCCGAACTGAAACTCGCGTCGCTCAACGCGTTGCCAGGATTTCGCACCAATGCGCGGATCATCAAGCATTCGCTCGCACTTCAGGCTGATTTGACCCGATCAGACCCGCCAGAACTTCACTGTGAACAGCACAAGCACCACCATCACCTCCAACCGCCCAACCAGCATGGCGAAGAACAGGACCCATTTCGCCCCGTCGGTGAGACCCTGAAAGTTCCCCGCCGGTCCGATCTTGTCCCCCAGACCCGGCCCGATATTCGCAATCGCTGTCGCTGCGCCTGACACCGCCGTTATCGTATCTTCGCCGGTCAGCGCCAACAGCACCGAGATCACTCCCATAAGCACAACGAAAGACACGAAGAAGGCCACGACCGAACTGATCACATCCTGGCCGACGGGCCGCCCCTCGTAGCGCGGCGTGAACACACCGTGCGGAGAATGGATCCGCATGATCTGCGCCTTGATCGAGGCAAACAGCAGCTGGTAGCGGAACACCTTCACCGAACAGGCCGTCGATCCGGCGCAGCCCCCGATCAGTCCGATGAAAAAGAATGCAACCACCGGAAACGCGCCCCAAAGCTGGTAATCCACACTGGCATAGCCGGTTCCGGATATGATCGAGGTGACATTGAATATACCTTCCCGAAACGCATGCTCCGCATGATCTCCGTTGGCCACCACTCGATAGATGGTCATCACCAGAACCAGTACCGAGATGATCGTAAGATAGATCCGGATCTGGCTGTCTCGCCAGATCGGTTTTGCCTGCCCCGCTACCAACTGCACATAGCGGACGAAGGGCAAGCTGGCGAGAATCATGAAGACCGACGCGACATATTCCGCCGGCCCCTGGAACGTCCCGAAAGAGGCGTCATAGGTCGAAAATCCGCCAGTCGACATGGTCGTCAGCGCATGATTCAGCGCATCGAACCCGCCCATCCCGGCCGCTACATATGCGATCACGTTCGAGATCGTCAGCGCCACGTAGACCACGGAAATGCGACTTGCGATCTCGGCCGCGCGAGGCAGCACTTTGCCCCCCGTGTCGAACGCTTCCGACCGGAAGATCTGCATCCCGCCGACTCGCAGTTCCGGTAGGAATACCATCGCAACCACGATGATCCCTACGCCGCCGAACCACTGCAGCATCGAGCGCCAAAGTTGCGTGCCCTTTGCAAGATCGTCGAGTCCAGAAAAGACGGTCGAGCCGGTCGTCGTCAGCCCGGACATCGCCTCGAAAAAAGCGTCTACAACCCGTGCGTTGGGTTCGCCCAGAATGAACGGGATCGCACCGAATACAGGCAGAACCAACCACACCGAAACGGCCAGCAGAAAGGTTTGCTGCAGCGACAGCCGTTCACGCACTCCGTTCGCGCAGGCGAGCGCCAGGGAAACACCCGAGACCACGGTAAGGATCGCCGATTCCAAGAAGATCAGCCAATGCCCGCTGGCATAAAGCAGGTCCGTCAGCATCGGCACCAGCATCGTCGCACCAAGGGCCGCGACGAGCATGCCGATCACATATCCTACTGGGCGCAGGTCGAACATGAAGGCGAGGCTTGTCCGCCCGCTCGGAGACTGTCAAGCATCCTCGGCACCGCGCGCCTCGGCATCGCGACGGCATTGTTCGTCGGCCTCCTCGCCCTCGTCTCGGCCGACCGGCGGCGACCACGCCTTGTCGAACTGTACGGAATAGGCGCCGCGCCCGCTCAGCATCGCTCCGTCGGTCTCTTCTCGCAGTTCCAGCGACCGGCGGATGTAGGGTTCGTTCTCGTGTATCGGAATGTCATTGCGGTAGAGATCCGCCAATTCGCGGATAACCCGCCGATCGTGGTCGACAAATCCCTGCGCCATACGCTCTGCTTCGAAGGGGTGCATGCCCATCGCCTCAAAAGCTGAACGACCGGCGCGCACACCGCTGTCGAACGTCTCGCGGATAACATCGCGACAGCCTGCGGCCCATAACTCGTAGACGTGATCACGGCTCCGGGCACGGGCAATCACATGAACATGCTGGTAGTTCTGAATCACGTGGTGCACGATCTCGTTGGTTTGTTGCCGGTCGTCGATGGCCACGACCAGCAGCTTGGCGTTCTCGATTCCGGCGGCGTGCAGCAGGTCGGGGCGCGACGCATCCCCGAAGAACACCTTGAAATTGAAGGCTCGCATCATGCGGAGTTGCGCCGAATTATGGTCCAGCACAACGGTCCGGTACCCGGCGCCAAGCAGCATCCTGTTTACGATTCCGCCGAACCTGCCGTGACCGGCGATGATGATCGGTGCTTCCTCGTCGATCTGGTCGGGTTCGTCCGCCTGAGCGAGTGAGAAGCGGGGCGCCACGACCCGGTCGTAAAGGATGAACAAGGCCGGCGTCAGCAGCATTGACAGCGCGACCACCAGCAGCGCTACATCCGCCACGCTTTGCGGGATGACATGGCTGGCGGTGGTGAAGCTGAGCAGGACGAAGCCGAACTCGCCCGCCTGCGCCAGCCCCATCGAAAGCAGCCATCTGTCTGCACCGCGCACCCGGAATATCAGGCCGAGGCCGTAGAGGATCCCTGCCTTAAGGACCATCAGCCCCAGGGTGAGACTGACGATCATCCACAGATCCTCCCAAAGCAGCAGGAAGTCGATCCCTGCCCCAACAGTCATGAAGAACAGGCCAAGGAGCATGCCCCGGAACGGATCGATATCGGACTCCAGTTCGTGCCGGTACTCGCTGTTGGCCAGAACCACACCCGCAAGGAAGGTCCCGAGCGCCGGCGACAGGCCGACATGGTTCATCAATAGCGCGATGCCGACCACCATCAGCAGCGCCGTCGCGGTGAACAGCTCACGCATCTGCGCCACCGCGACGAAGCGGAACAGCGGACGCGTCAGCATCGAACCGCCGAGGATCACCGCCGCAATCGCCGCCACAGTGATCAGGGCGCGCTGCCAGCCGGGTATCGTCTCGATCCAGCCGGGCCCTTCCGGCGCATGATCGCCAGATGCTTCCACACCGTGTCCGTCCTCCACTGGCACCGATACTTCCGCTCCGTGCGCCGCATTCGGAACGGCGACCGCCGTGGCGTGGTCCATAAGCTCCGGCATCGCGAGCAGCGGGATAAGCGCCAGCATCGGGATCACTGCGATGTCCTGGAACAGAAGCACCGAAAAGCCCGCCTGCCCGCCGTCCGATCGCATCAGCCCCTTCTCGTTCAGGGTCTGCAACACGATCGCTGTGGAACTGAGCGCAAAGACCAGCCCCAGAGCCAGAGCAATCGTCCAGTAAAGCCCCAGCGCGATGCCCGCAGCCATCACCGCCAGCGCCGTCAGACCGACCTGAAGACCGCCAAGGCCCAGTAGCCGGGTCTTCATCCGCCAAAGCAGCTTTGGCTCCAGTTCCAGCCCGACCAGGAACAGCATCATCACCACGCCGAATTCAGCGAAGTGCTGCAACGACACGACATCGACCCGGAACGCCGCCAGCACCGGGCCCAGCGCGATCCCCGCGATCAGGAAGCCGAGGACCGAACCGAGGCCAAAACGCGTTGCGATCGGGACCGCAACGACACCGGCGATCAGAAACAGGAAGGCGAGAGACAGGAAATCCATGACTCAGACCCCTTGCATACCGGCCAGCGTATCGGGCGCCAACAACGTGCCGGGCGCCGCCTCCTTCAACGGCACGCGTCCGTCCCGCAATCCTTCCAGCAGATTGGAATACTGCGCGATGTGATGTTCGATATGTGCCTTATTGTGAGCCTTGAGAGACCCATGAAGCGCATAAGGCGTAAGAAAAGTTATACAGCAAAGCCGCGCCGTCTGCTCCAGGGGTCGAAGGAAATCGCGTAACGGATAACGGTTGTATCCCGTCGGTGCGTAGGCATCCTCGGGCCCCGCTGCCGTAACGGCCACCTGCATCGCCTTGCCCGCCAGTGCCGTGCCGTCCTTGCCATAGGCAAAACCATGCTCCAGCACCAGATCCTGCCATTCCTTCAGCAGCGACGGTGTCGAGTACCAGAACAACGGGAACTGGAAGACATAGACATCATGCGAAAGCAGCCGGTCCTGCTCTTTCGCGATATTGATGTGGAACCGGGGATACTCCGCGTAGAGATCGACCAGAGTGATTCCCTCGACCTGCCCGGCACGCTTCCACATCGCCGCGTTGGATTGCGAATGCCGGTGCCCCGGATGGGCGTAATAGACGATCACCCTCGGCATGGCTCCCCCAGTCCGCGCGGTTTGCGGAAAGAGCCTAGGCGCAGCCGCGGTGCCTGTCCACGGGTCAGGCGAAAGAGATCGAAACTCCGCCGAAGCTGCCGAAATCGGCATCGATCCGACTGCCGGCGGGCGCTTCGATAGGCCGGATGAAACTGCCGGACAGCACCACTTGCCCGGCCTCGATCCGCTGCCCGTACTCGGCGAGGCGCCGGGCCAACCAGACGATTCCCTCGACTGGATCGCTCAGCACACCCGCGCCCAGGCCGGTTTCCTCCACCGCGTCGTTCCGCGCAACGATGGCACCGACCCAGCGCAGGTTCAGCGCACCGGGATCGTGCCGCGCCGCGCCTAGTACGATGCCGGCATTCGCCGCATTGTCCGAAATCGTGTCACAGATCTTCCGCGCCTGCCCCGTCTCCGGATCGCGGCGACGGATGCGCGTGTCGAGGATCTCCAGGCTCGGCGCGACGAAGTCCGTTGCCGCCAGCACCTGCGCGCGCGTCGCGTCACCGGGCACATCGGCCTTCATCACGAAGGCGATCTCCGCCTCAATCCGCGGCTCGATGAACCGGCCCGCCGGAACGGTGCTTCCGGTCTCAAACACCATGTCGTCGAACAGGATTCCACTGTCGGGAATGTCGATCTGCAGCGCCGCCTGCATCGCCTTTGACGTCAGGCCGATCTTCCAGCCGATGGGTTTCGCGCCCGCCGCCATTTTCCGCGCGCAGAAATCGGCCTGCACCGCATAGGCATCCGCCATGTCCATCTCCGGATGCACCAGCGTCAGCAAACCGATCTGGCGCCGCGAGTTTTCCGCCTCGAACAGGGCCGCCCCGGCAGCCGCCACCTCTCCGGGTGTCATTCGTCCGCCACCCCGTTGACCAGCGCACCGATGCCATCGACCGATACCTCGATCTCGTCCCCCGGCTTGAGGAATTTTGGCGGATCGAACCGCGCGCCCGCTCCTGTGGGCGTGCCGGTGACGATGATGTCGCCCGGCACCAGCGTGGTGAAGGTGGAGATGTAAGCGATCTGCCGCGGGATCGGGAACAACATGCGACTGGTCCGGTCCTGCTGGCGCAACTCGCCGTTCACCTTCGTAGTGATTTCCACATCGTCCAGCATCCCGCGCCCCGTGAACGGTACCAGCCAGGGACCCATCGCGCCGGACCGGTCCCAGTTCTTGCCCTGCGTCACGTTGAACTTCGCATGCCGCACCCAGTCGCGGATCGTTCCCTCATTGCAGAGCGTAACCGCGCCGATACGGTCCCAGGCCTCTGCCTCCGGGATTCGCCGTCCGCCACGGCCGATCACGATGGCGATCTCGCCCTCGTAATCCAGCATCTCGCTTTCGGGCGGCCGGATCAGCGGCTGCCCGTGCCCGGTGAAGGAACGCGGAAAGCGCGGAAACAGCGACATGTTGGGCGGCGCTTCCTGGCCGTCCTTGTACTCGGCATTGCGGTCGGGAAAGTTCACGCCGACGCAGATGATCTTCTCCGGGTCCGGGACCGGCGGCAGGAAAGTGACTTCACTCAGCGCATGCGTCTCGCCCCGCGCCTCCGCCTCCTCGGCCAGCCGCTCGAACCCGCCTGCCTCCACCACATCCCGCAAGGTCCGCCAGTCGGGGAACAGGTCGTCCACCGCCGCAAACCCCGCACCCGTCACACCACCGTAGTGCCGTTCCCCGCCGGCCTCGACCGTCGCAAATCTCATCCCGATCCCCTGCTTCTTCTGGTTACAAATATCCCCGCCGGAGGCAAGAAAGTCTCCGGCGCACCCTTAAGGCGCAACGATCGGTTGGGCCCTCATCAGCGACGCCCGAGTTTCTGCCCCCTCGAACAGGCTGCCCTCCTCGAACCAGGATCGCGGCGCCGGCGCGCCCCACAGCGTCTGCCGCTGCGGATCCTTCAGGTCCCACTTGATCGGTTCCAGGTCCGGGTCAACGGTCTGGTAATCCGAGCAGTAGATTTCGATACGGTGCCCGTCCGGGTCCCGCACATACAGGAAAAACGCGTTCGAAATCCCGTGCCGCCCCGGCCCGCGTTCGATGTTCGACACCCAGCCGGTCGTCGCCATCAGGTCCAGCAGATCAATGATGTTCAGCGGTGTCGGCACCCAGAACGCGGTGTGATGCAGGCGCGGCCCCAGCCCATTGGTGAAGGCCATATCGTGCACGCCGCCTTTCCGGTGGCACCACGCCGCCCAGAGATGCCCAGTCTCCTCGTCCTCCGTATACTCCGTCACCCGGAAACCAAGTTCATTGTAGAAGGCAACACTCTCGTCGACATTCGGAGAGAAGCAGTTGAAATGGTCGATCCTGAGCGGTTTCACGCCCTTATAGAGTTTGTACTGCTGATGGATCGGCGGCAGCCGGTCCATCTTCACGTAGAACTCCAATGGCACGCCATGCGGGTCGCGCGTCCGGAAGGTTTTCGACTGATACGGCCGCTCCACCCAGTCCACCGGCAGGTCCTTGCCGCGAAAGAATGCTTCCGCCTTCTCCAGGCTTTCCTCGTCGAACAGCTTGAATCCAAGGTCGCGCGCGCAGGGCGTCTCGCCCTTCCGCAGCACGATGCAATGGTGCCCCCGCTCCTCCATCGCGCGCAGGTAAATCGTCTCGCTGTCCTCGTCGGTCACCTGCAGGCCCAGTGTGTCTACATAGAAGGCGCGCGACTTCGTCAGGTCGGAAACGACCAGTTCCACGTGGCTCAGGCGCACGATGTTGAAGGGCGGGTACAGGTTCGGTTCGGGTACCGGCATATCAGCTCTCCATTGCCCAGATTGCGGGACAGGTCATTGTACGGGAAGGATTACGTTGGTCTGGCCGGTGCCGGATGACGGGAAGTACTCGGTCACGACCTCTCCCTTGCCGGTGTAACCGTCCCAGCCGAGAGCGCCCAGCAGCATCACCGTGTCATGCATCGATCCCTCGCCGCAGCAGTAATCCGCATATTCAGGCAGCATCTTCAGAAACGTATCCCATTCACCGCGTTTCCACAGTTCCAGCACGTGAAGGTCTACCTGCCGGTTGAACTCCTTCGAGATCGTAAAGGTGCCGTTGTTCGCCGCGTATTCGTCGTTCGGCCAGATCCGGTGCGACAGCGAGCCGGAAGCCACCAGCAGCACCTTCGAGTCGCTCTCCTCCACTGCCTCGCGGATCGCCTCGCCCAGCTTGCGGGAGCTTTCGTAGCTGTGAACCGTGCACCAGGCGGCAACGGATACCACCTTCATCTCGTGCTCGCGGCTCATGAACCGCATCGGAACCAGAGTGCCGTATTCAAGTTCCAGCGATCCGAGATGATGCGACAGCGTGTAGACATCCTTCGCCTGCGCCTTCTCTGCAATTGCGTCGCCCAAAGCCGGGTTACCCTCGTATCTATATGGCAGGTTCTGGATGAATTGCGGGAACTCGTTCGAGGTGAAAAGCCCTTCGAAATGATCGTTGGCATTCACATGATAGCCCGCGTTCACCACCCAGTGCGTATCGCAGATCACAGCCGTATCGGCGCCCAACGCCTTTGCCCGGCGAGCGATCTCCATGTGACCGTCGATCGCCGTCTGTCGCTTACCCGCGACCGGACCCTCCTGCTCCGACATGATCATCGTCGGCACATGGGTCATCTTTGCCGCCAGAACGATCTCTCCCATTTCTTCCTCCTCAGAAAACCGTTCGCGCGCTTCTCTGATCTCCGATCATGCACCCAGCCGCGGGATCTTGTGCTGACCCAGCGCAAAGCCGATGTGCTTTTGCTCCATGTAGAATTCGAAACTCCAGTCGCCGCCGTCGCGCCCTATGCCACTGGCCTTCACGCCGCCGAAGGGCGTGGGCAGATGGCGCACGTTCTCGGAATTCACCCAGATCATCCCGGCTTCGAGCTTATCGGTAAAGCGCAATGCACGGGTCAGGTCGTTGGTCCAGACATAGCCGGTCAGTCCGTAGTCGACGCCGTTGGCGATCTCCAGTGCCTGTTCCTCGGTGTCGAACTCGATCACTGTCAGGACCGGGCCAAAGATCTCCTCCTGTGCAATACGCATGGCGGGCGTCGCATCGGTGAAAAGCGTCGGCTTCACGTAACACCCGGTGTCGCCCGCCCGTTCCCCACCCGCCGCGATGGTTGCACCGTCAGCCTTTGCAACGTCGAAGTAGCTCGTGACCTTGTCCAGGTGAACCTTGTGGATCAACGGCCCGATTTCTGTCGCGGGATCCAGCGGGTGGCCGATCCTGATCCGGTTCACCCGCTCGATCAGCTTCTCCTTGAATTCTTTAGCGATGGAAGACTGCACCAGCAGCCGTGACGACGAGGTGCAGCGCTCGCCGTTCAGCGAATAAATCATGAAAATCGCCGCATCGAGCGCCCGATCAAGGTCGGCATCCTCGAACACAACCACCGGGTTCTTGCCGCCGAGCTCGAAATGCACCCGCTTCAGCGTATCCGCACCCTGTTTCATGATCATCGAACCAGTCTTCGACTCGCCGACAAACGCGATGGCCTTGATATCCGGGTGCTCGGTCAGAGCCTTGCCGGCATCTTCCCCGAAGCCGTTCACCAGGTTCCAGACACCATCCGGCAGCCCGGCATCTTGGGCAATCTCGGCAAGGATCCGGGCGGTGACCGGCGAGAACTCGGCCGGCTTATGCACCACAGTGCAACCAGCGGCCAATGCAGGCGCGATCTTCCAGGTGGACAGCATAAACGGCGTATTCCAGGGGGTAATCACCCCGACCGGCCCGATCGGCAACCGGGTCGTCACGTTCAGCAGAGTCGGCGACGGCAACGTCTGGCCGTCTCGGGCAGAAGGCGCACGGTCAGCGAAGAACCGGAAATTCTCCGCGCCTCGCAGGGCCGCTTTCGACATGAAACGCAGGGCCTGACCCGTATCCCAGCATTCGCAGAACGCGATTTCCTCGGCGCGCGCAACGATGCCGTCGCCGATCCGGTGCAGAACCTTCTTGCGTTCTGCCAGAGGGAAATCACGCCATTCCGCGAAGGCCGTCTTCGCCGCCTTGGCCGCGGCATCGATATCTTCCGCGCTTCCCTTCGACACTTGGCAAATCAGGCTATCATCAACTGGCGAAACGCTCTCGAAGGTCGCACCAGACGCGGCCGGCACCGATTTACCGCCAATCAGGTTCAAGACACCTGTCTCGCGGAACCGCGTGACATAGGTGTCCAGCTTGGCGAGGTTGTCCTGGAGCTCAGCCATCTTTCTTCCTTTCGATGAAATCGCGGACGGTGTTCAGCTTCGGTGCCAGGTCAGCATCGATGTTCCGCATTTCCAGCGAAAGCATCACGGGTCGCGAGTCGGTCAGCACTTTCAGATGCGACTTGGCGGCCTCAAAGATCGCCTCGGCGGCGACCTTCCGTGCCTCAAGCGGACGCCCCTCCCGCAAGCGAACGGAAATGTCGATAAAGCCGTTCTCCGGATCGCCATCGGCAATCGAATAGATGTCGCACCGGATCGCACGTACCCGGACACCGGTTAAGGGAAAGATTTCCTGTGCGGCCGCAGTCATTCGCAGCCGGTCGCAAAGCCCCGGAACATCGGCTTGCGACTCCAGATTGGCCGAGTACTCGACGATAATATGCGGCACTGTTCCTCCCTGAACAGTTAACTTGTTAACTACATTGCAGTCTTATCTGACAGAAAACCATTGACGGAGTCAATCCATATTCGCTTGACAGATTTCACCGCATGGCTTGGAGTGTTAAAACGTTCCCAGGTTAAATGAGTACAATGAACATTGCTTCACGTGAAAAGTCCCGGATGGGAATGCCGACGACGGCCCGCTCGCTCCCCATTGCGCTTCTTCGCGCGCGAGAACGCGTCATGCAGCCGATTCGCCATGTTCTCGCCGATGCCGAGGTAACCGAAGCCCAGTGGCGCGTTCTCCGCGTGCTCGACGAGATCGGGCCGACAGACGCCACGGAAATCGCGCGCGAGGCCTGCCTGCTGATGCCCAGCCTGACGCGTATCCTGCAGGGGCTGGAAGAAAAGGGCATGGCTGCCCGCCGGGCACATCCGAGTGACGGACGTAAGTCGCTGGTTTCGATCACCGAAAAGGGCAAAGCGCTGATCGCGACGCATTCAAGCGATGCGAACCGAATCTATACGGAGCTGGAGGCTGAATTCGGCCGCGAGAAGGTCGAGACGCTGCTCGACCTGCTCAACGAATTGTCGCGTCTCGAACGATAAATCGGATCAGAGCCCGCCGACCTCGGAAAGATACTCGGAAACCACCCAACCGGTGCGACCGGAATCTTGTACCTGTATCTCGACCCAGCCATCCTGTCCTTCGCTGATGATCTCGGCTTTGACGCCGCGACCAAGGCCGGTCAGCACCGAATGCTGCTGCGACGGGCCGGACCTAAGATTTAAGGCGAATGTCGAAACCTCATAGAGCTTGCCATCCATTGATACCGAAGCCTCCGGCGCCGCCGCAATTGTCTCGGAAGTGGCTTCCGAAGCAGAGGTAACCGGCAGAGCAGCCGCTGGGTCGGCAGAGGCGATCCGAACGGTGGCGTCTTCTGGCTCGTGGACCGTCATGACGAGCGACGATGCCCCGCTGTCAGTACCGGAGTGCAGCGCCAGACCACCGCCTCCATTCGGCACTTCCAGCGAAAGGGCACCAACGACTTCACCCAATGGACCCAGCGGAACCGCGTGCTCATCCGATCCGGCGATCTCCGGCGCTGCCGGTTCCCCGGTCTCGGTCGGCTCGGCCAGCTCGGGCGCAGCCAGATCCGGCTCGGGCATTGGATCCGGTACAGCCGCCGGCACCTCTGGTGCAGCTTCCATCGCGTCGACCAGTTCCTTCAACAAAGGGTCGGACGGATCAATCAGCGCGTCGATGCGCGCTTCGGGTAAACCGCTCTCCACAGGCTCGGCGAGCGAGGCGAGTTCGAGCTTTTTCTCGTGTTCTTCTTCGTCCGGCGTGAAGAAGTCCGAAAGCGCGTCAATCGGCAGGACACTCGACATGCCAGACTTGATAACACCGAAGGACCCGTCCGGCATCGGCATTTCCTTTGCAGGCAGGATTGCCGGCAAGTCGACTTCAGCCACCAGCGCCGGCACGCTGGGCGCCGTTACTTTCGCCACCGAACTCCCGGCCTCATCCCCGTCGGGCGCAATCGCGGTGGCAACTGCCGCTTTCGGTACCGCAGCAGACGCATCTTCCATCTCGACCATCGGCAGCATCTTGGATGCCGTCACGAGAAGGGCAAAGAGAATGATGTAACGCATTTCGGACTCCGGACGTGTCTGCCTTCTGTCCGAGTAACCATGAAATCTGGTCAAAAAGCGGCGACAGATTGCCAGTTTCCAGACAATCACATCGCTTCGAACAAACCGTCCCGTCTCACAGCCAGGAATGTTTCGTCGATCGACTGCCAGGCGCGTTCGACCAGAGTATCGATCTGTGCCGGGGTAAGGATCAGTGGCGGAGAGATGATCATCCGGTCTCCGACATGCCGCATGACCAGCCCGTTGCCGAAGCACCTTTCGCGACACCGCAGACCCACGGTACCAACGTCGGCCTTGAATTTAGCGCGGGCGGATTTGTCGGGCGTCAGCTGCAAGCCACCAAGCATGCCAAAGGTGCGCGCATCGTCCACCATCGGATGGTCTGCCAGTGTTGCCCACTTCTCGGCCAGATAAGGTGCTGCAACCTCGCGCGCATGGGTAATTATCCCGTCCTCCTCGAGGATGCGCAGGTTCTCCAGAGCCACAGCGGCAGCGACCGGGTGGCCGGAATAAGTGTAACCGTGTGCGAATTCGCCCGCGGCGTTTATCGCCTCGGCAACTTCCTTGCGGACAATCGAACCGCCCAGCGGCTGGTATCCAGAGGTCAGACCCTTGGCGATGGTCATGATATCCGGACGGATGTTCAGCGCCTGGCAGCCAAACCACTCGCCAGTGCGCCCGAACCCGCAGATCACCTCGTCGGCGATCAGCAAAATCTCGTGTTGATCGCAAATCCGCTGGATCTCGGGCCAGTAGCTCTCTGGCGGGATGATAACGCCGCCCGCGCCCTGGATCGGCTCAGCGATGAAGGCCGCCACATTGTCCTCGCCAAGCTCGGCGATCTTCGCTTCAAGTTCCCGCGCCCTGGCAAGGCCGAAGTCCTGCGGATCCGTGTCACCGCCTTCACCATACCAGAACGGCTGGCCGATGTGCTCGATATCCGGGATCGGCAGGCCGCCCTGTGCGTGCATACCGCTCATGCCGCCTAGGCTGGCGGAACCCATGGTCGAGCCGTGGTAACCATTGCGGCGCGATATGATGATTCGTTTGTCCGGTTTTCCTTGCGACGCCCAATAATGCCGCACGAGGCGGATATTTGTGTCGTTCGCTTCCGAACCGGAGCCTGCATAGAAGACATGGTCCATGCCCTCCGGAGCGACCTCGGCAATACGAGCTGCCAATGCGAGGGCCGGAATATGAGTCGTCTGGAAGAACGTGTTGTAGTACGGAAGCTGCCGCATCTGATCCGCCGCCACCTGCGCCAACTCCGGCCGACCGTAGCCGATGTTCACGCACCACAGCCCCGCCATTCCGTCCAGCATTTCCAAGCCTTCGCTGTCGGTAAGCACCGCGCCGTCAGCCCGCGTGATGATCCGGACACCCTTTGCATTGAGAGCATCGCCATCCGTGAAAGGGTGCAGGTGATGCGCCGCATCCAGTACCTGAAGTTCGGCGGTGGGCAGGTGGTTGGTGATCTGCGACATGGCGGCTCCTGGGGTAACTCGAACGGCGGCCAAGGTATGGGCCCGCGCGGCGCGGTCAATGGGCAATCGAACCCGGCGTCACGGCTACGCTACGTCCACAAATCCCAGTTGCGGGGGATAAATATATTCGTTCAAATGCCCAACCGAGAGAGCGCCGACTCTCCGACACAACAGGGGAACATCCAATGAGACTGAATTCCGCAGCCCTGGCCGCCGCCGCACTCGTGGCAAGCGCCGCTTCCGCAGAAGAGGTCCACGTCTACAACTGGTCCGACTACATCGACGAAGAGCTGCTGAGCAAGTTCGAGGAAGAAACCGGCATCGACCTGGTCTACGACGTCTTCGACTCGAATGAGGTGCTTGAAACCAAGATGCTCGCCGGCGGCTCCGGCTATGACGTCGTCGTGCCCACCGGCTCTTTCCTGCAGCGCCAGATAGCGGCCGGTGCCTTCCAGCCGCTCGACTACGACAAGCTGCCCAACGCCGAGAACCTCTGGGACGTGATCAAGGAACGCACGGAAACCTACGATCCGGGCCAGCAGTACTCGATCAACTACATGTGGGGCACCACCGGCATTGGTGCCAATGTCGGCGAAGTGACAGAAGCTCTGGGTGAGGATGCGCCCCTCGACAGCCTCGCCCTGATCTTCGATCCGGCGAACATGGAGAAGCTCGCCGAATGCGGCGTGCATTTCCTTGACGCTCCGACCGAAGTGATCCCGGCCGCACTGAAATACATCGGCGAGGATCCGGACAGCAAAGACCCCGAGGTCATCGCCAAGGCCGAGGAAGTTCTGCTGGCCGTGCGGCCCTACATCCAGAAGTTCCACTCGTCCGAGTACATCAACGCGCTCGCTAACGGCGACATCTGCGTGGCATTCGGGTGGTCGGGCGACATCCTTCAGGCCCGCGACCGCGCCGCCGAAGCCGATAACGGTGTGGAGGTCGTCTACAACGCACCGAAGGAAGGCGCGCTTATGTGGTTCGACCAGATGGCAATCCCGGCCGATGCGCCGAACCCGGACGCCGCGCATGTCTTCCTGAACTTCATCATGGATGCCGAGAACATGGCGGCTGCCTCGAACTATGTCTACTACGCCAACGGCAACCTCGCGTCGCAGGAATACCTTGTCGAGGATGTGATCGGTGACACCGCGATCTACCCGGACGAGGCCACGCTCGAAAACCTCTACACCTTCACCCCCTACCCGCCGAAGGTGCAGCGCGACGTCACGCGTCTCTGGACCAAAGTGAAATCGGGCATCTGAGCTTGCGCGTGCCCGAAACCGCAAAGTCACGGTTCCCCCGGACCATCGGGGGGACCGCGCAATGAGCCCGCAGGAAGTCTTCGCCCCGTGGGACGATCCGAACGCCAGGCCCCTGATCCAGTTCAAGGGGGTCACAAAGCGTTTCGGCGACTTCACCGCCATCGACAATGTCACCCTCGACATCTACGCACGTGAGTTCTTCGCGCTGCTCGGTCCCTCCGGCTGCGGCAAGACCACCCTGATGCGGATGCTTGCCGGGTTCGAGACTCCCAGCGAAGGCACGATCCTGCTCGACGGCACCGATCAGGCCCCGATCCCGCCCAACCAGCGCGCCACCAACATGATGTTCCAGTCCTACGCGCTGTTTCCGCACCTTACCGTGCGCGACAACATTGCCTTCGGGCTGAAGCGAGAAGGCAAGCCCAAGGACGAGATCCACGCGCGCGTCGAGGAAATGCTGCGCCTCGTCCAGCTGCAACAATTCGCCGCCCGCAAGCCGCACCAGATTTCTGGCGGCCAGCGCCAGCGCGTCGCCCTCGCCCGCGCCCTCGCCAAGGCGCCGAAACTCCTCCTGCTCGACGAACCGCTCGGCGCCCTCGACAAGAAGCTGCGCGAGGAAACCCAGTTCGAGCTGATGGATATCCAGGAAAAGACCGGGACCACCTTCGTGATCGTGACTCACGATCAGGAAGAGGCGATGACCGTCGCCTCCCGCGTCGCGGTCATGGATCACGGTCAGCTCAAGCAGGTCGCCACGCCGCCGCAGATCTACGAGAACCCCAACACCGTCTACGTCGCCGACTTCATCGGCGAGGTGACGATCTTCCAGGGCACCGCGAAAAAGGCGGACGGCTACTACGAATTCACTTGGGCTGAGGGCCAGCCACCTTTGAAATGCCGCTCGCCGCTGGAGCTCTCTAACGGTCAAAGCTGCTTCGTTGCGGTCCGGCCTGAAAAGGTCGAGATCAGCCACGTGAAGCCCGAGGACGACAATGTCCTGCCCGGCAAGATCATCGACATCGGCTATCTCGGCAACCTGTCGACCTACCATGTCGAATTGGGCAACGGTCAGATCATTCGCGCCCAGAACTTCAACACCGACCGCAGCACGCGGCAGGTCTTCACCTGGGACGACCAGGTCTGGGTCAACTGGACCGTCGGCTGCGCCGTCCTGCTGGAGCAATAGGAATGCGCCGCGCGATCCTTATCGGCATTCCGTTCATCTGGCTGCTGGCGCTTTTCCTGATCCCCTTCGTGATCGTCTTCAAGATCTCGCTGTCGGATCTCGCTCTGTCGATCCCGCCCTACACACCGCAGCTCGACCTGTCGCAGGGCTGGGCAGGCATCCGCGACTTCTTCTCGCAGCTCGATTTCGAGAACTACATCTTCCTGACCACCGACGATCTTTACTGGCGCGCCTATCTCTCCAGCCTCAAGATCGCCGCGGTCGCCACCTTCCTGACCCTGCTGGTCGGCTATCCTATCGCCTACGGCATGGCGCGCGCCGAGGAAAGCTGGCGCCCGATGCTGCTGATGCTTGTGATCCTGCCGTTCTGGACCAGCTTCCTGATCCGGGTCTATTCCTGGATGGGCATCCTCAGTTCAGAGGGCTACCTGAACCAGGTCCTTCTGGCGCTCGGCATCATTTCTGATCCGCTGACGATCCTGAACACGAATGCAGCGGTCTATATCGGCATCGTCTATACCTACCTGCCGTTCATGATCCTGCCGATCTACGCGACGCTCGAAAAGATGGACATTTCTCTACTCGAGGCCGCCGAGGATCTCGGCTGCTCACGCTTCTCCGCTTTCTGGCTGGTGACAATCCCGCTGTCTCTGCCGGGCATTGTCGCCGGCTGCTTCCTCGTCTTCATCCCGACCATTGGCGAGTTCGTGATCCCGTCGCTGCTGGGCGGCTCGCAGACTCTGATGATCGGCAAGGTACTGTGGGAGGAATTCTTCTCCAACCGCGACTGGCCGGTGGCCTCCGCCGTGGCGGTCATCCTGCTCCTGATCCTGGTGATCCCGATCGTGCTGTTCCAGCGCAACGAACAGAAACAGCGGGAGGCTGGCAAATGAGGCGTTTCTCATGGTTCAACGCCACCTCGCTGACGCTCGGCTTCGCCTTCCTTTACCTGCCGATGCTGATCCTCATCATCTACAGCTTTAACGAGTCGAAGCTGGTGACTGTTTGGGCCGGCTTCTCGACCAAGTGGTACGGCGAGCTGTTCCGCAACGAGGCGTTCCTGGATGCCGCCTGGGTGACGCTCCGCGTGGCGCTGTTCTCCTCGACCCTGGCCACGCTGCTCGGGACGATGGCGGCCTACGTCATCGTCCGCTCCGGCCGCTTCCCCGGCCGCACGCTGTTCTCGGGTATGATCTACGCCCCTCTCGTGATGCCCGAAGTCATAACCGGCCTGTCGTTGCTTTTGCTGTTCATCAGTATCGGGCTCGACCGAGGCATCTTCACCATCGTCCTGGCGCATACCACTTTCGCTATGTGCTATGTGTCGGTCGTCGTTTCCTCGCGCCTCGTCTCCTTCGACACCTCGCTGGAAGAGGCGGCACTGGACCTCGGCTGTTCACCCTTTGAAGCGTTCCGCTTGGTCACGCTTCCGATCATCGCGCCCGCCGTGATATCGGGATGGCTGCTTGCATTCACTCTTTCACTCGATGACCTCGTGATCGCCTCGTTTACCTCCGGCCCGTCGGCCACCACGCTTCCGATGAAAATCTGGTCTTCGGTCCGCCTCGGCGTCTCGCCCGAAATCAACGCGCTTTCCACCATCCTGATCGGCATCGTGGCCGTCGGCGTGATCACTGCGTCGCTGCTGTCGAAGCGCGCCATCGCCGCCCGCCAGCGCGAGGAACAGGCGGCGGTCGCAGCATGACCGATTTCCTTGACGAGTTCGCCGCCTACGAGGCGAAGCATGGCCAGCCAGATCGTATCGAGCTGCTGTTGCCCGATATAAACGCCATCCATCGTGGCAAGTGGCTGCCCGGCAATGACGCAAAAAAACTGGTCAGCGGCGCCGTGCGCCTGCCACTCTCGACCTACGCGCCGAACATCATGGGCGAGGATATCCCGGAAACCGGCCTCGGCCTTGCAATAGGCGACCCGGACGGGATCATGATGCCCGTGCCGGGCACGCTGAAGCCCGTTCCCTGGGCCGACGGACATGTGGCGCAGGTGCAGTGCGAGATGGGCGAGGACGGCGAGACGATCTCCGACCTTTCGACCCGCGGCAAGCTCGCCGCCATGGTCGACCGCTTCGCCGCCCGCGGCCTGAAGCCGGTGATCGCAAGCGAACTGGAGTTCTACCTCCTTACCCCGCGCGAGACGCCGGAAGAGGCCCCCTGCCCGCCGCCGCACGCGCCCGAGGCGCAGAACTACGAGTTGAACGTCCTCGACCGGACGCAGGAGATCCTGACCGAGATCCAGCAGGCCTGCGCGATCCAGGGCCTCGCCACCGACAGCCTGATCGCTGAATACGGGCCGGGCCAGTACGAGATCAACTTCCACCATACTGACGACGTGCTGGAGGCGGCGGATACCGCGGTGCTGTTCCGGCGGCTGGTGCGTGGCGTGGTGCAGCGGCACGACATGGAAGCCACCTTCATGGCCAAGCCCTATGCCGAGCATCCGGGCAACGGCATGCATGTTCATGTCAGTGTCGCCGACGAGAGCGGGAACATCTTCCGGCATGGCGGGGACGGATGCGGCGGGATCGCCGACACGCTGGGCTTCGCGGTGGCGGGCGTGCTGGAGACCATGGCGGAGTCGCAGGCGGTGCTGGCACCGCACATGAACTCGTTCCGGCGGTTCGCGCCGGGCAGCTTCTCTCCGAACCTGCCGGACTGGGGGATCGACCACCGGGGGGCGGCGATCCGGCTGCCGGATACCGAAGGCCCCGCCGCCCGGCTGGAGCACCGGATCGGCGGCGCCGACTGCAACCCCTACCTGGCGATCACGGCCATCCTGGGAGGCGTCCTCTACGGGCTCGACCGCAAGCTGCCGCCGCCGCTGCCGATCGAGGATCCGAACTGGGAGGAACCGGCGCCGCTGGGGCATGACTGGCGCCACGCGGTGGATGCCTTCGCCGCCTCGGCCTTCATCCGGGACATCTTCGGCGAGAGCTTCCAGCATATCTATGCGACCCTGAAATACGATGAGATCGCCAAGCTGACCTCGGAGATCACGACGGCCGAATACAGGGTCTATCTGGGCCGGCTCTGACGGGCGTCCCCGTGGGGACGGGGGGTCAAGTTATTGATTTCAGGCGTGTTAGCGCAAACGTCGGCGTGGGGACGCAATCCCGGCTCCTTCTTCTGGTCGGAAATATCCCGGGGGGTCTGGGGGGCAGAGCCCCCCAGCCGGTCGGATCGCGACAGCGATCCGAACCCGCCCCGCCAATCACCGCCGCCGCCAAAACAGTGACTCGCAAGCGACATGCGCGCCATTCCGGACAAAACCGGATTCAAATCGCGCCGCACCTGTTCTAGACAGGTTCGTATCCACCGAAAGGCCCTCCCATGCGCATCCTGATCACCAATGACGACGGCATCAACGCGCCCGGCCTGACCGTGCTGGAGGCCATCGCAGAGGCCGTCGCCGGCGAAGCGGGAGAAGTCTGGACGGTCGCCCCCGCCTTCGAGCAGTCGGGCGTCGGGCACATGATTTCCTACACCCATCCCACCATGGTTGCCGAACTGGCGCCGCGCCGGTTCGCGGCCGAGGGCTCGCCCGCCGACTGCGTGCTGGCCGGCATCCACGACGTGCTGGGCGGCAACGCGCCCGACCTGGTGCTGTCGGGTGTGAACCGCGGCAACAACGCCGCCGAGAACACGCTCTATTCCGGCACCATCGGCGGCGCGATGGAAGGCGCGCTGCAGGGGCTGAAGGCGATCGCGCTCAGCCAGTATTTCGGCCCCGGCAATGCCGCGCTCGACGATCCGTTCGAGGCCGCCGCCGCCGTCGGGGCGCAGACGGTGCGCAGGATCCTTGACCACGGCCAGTGGGGCAACGGCGAATACGGCATCTTCTACAGCGTGAACTTCCCGCCGGTCCCGGCCGCCGGGGTCAAGGGGCTGCGCGCCGCACGGCAGGGTCTGCGGCCGGGCACCAAGTTCAGCACCGAGCCGCATTTCTCGCCCTCGGGCCGGAAATTCGTCTGGATCAAGGGCGGGCCGCAGCACGTGGAATCCGCGCCCGGCACCGACAACCAGGTCAACCTGGAAGGCTATGTGTCGGTCACGCCGATGCGCTGCGACCTGACCGCCCATGACGTGCTGGACGAACTGACGGAGGCGCTGGAGTAATCGCATGCTGGGGGCAGCCATGACCATGGACGCAGAACGCACGATGCAGTTCCTCTTCGCTCTCCGCTCGAAGGGAGTGACGGACAAGCGCGTGTTGGAAGCGATGGAAAAGATCGACCGCGGCGAGTTCGTGCGCGGCCATTTCGCGGAACGCGCCTATGACGACCTGCCGCTGCCCATCGCCTGCGGCCAGACCATCAGCCAGCCGGGCATCGTGGGACTGATGACGCAGGCGCTGAACGTGCAGCCGCGCGACAAGGTTCTGGAGGTCGGAACCGGCTCGGGCTACCAGGCGGCGATCCTCAGCCTGCTGGCCCGGCGGGTCTATACCATCGAGCGCCACCGCACGCTGGTGGCCGAAGCGCGGGCGCTTTTCGACCGGCTGAGCCTGTCCAACATCACGACGATTGCAGGCGACGGAAGCTTCGGCCTGCCCGACCAGTCGCCCTTTGACCGTATCGTCGTTACCGCAGCGGCCGAGGATCCTCCCGGTCCGCTATTGGCGCAATTGCGTGTTGGCGGTATTATGGTATTGCCGGTCGGCCAGTCTGACGCGGTCCAGAGTCTCATAAAGGTGACAAAAACCGAGTCTGGACTGGAGTATGACGAATTGGCCCCGGTACGTTTTGTGCCTCTGATCGAGGGACTGGGACAGGACTGACGGCAAGACCCCGGGCAACAACGGGGAACCGAGAGGACGAGCGATGGCAGATTTCCGCTTACGCAAGGCATCCGTGCTATTTGTTTCCGCGAGCCTATTCGCGCTTGGCGCATGCTCCGGCGGCTTCGACGTCGACATGCGCGATCTGAGCGGCGGGTTCGACACGACCGACGCGACCCGGCTGGCCACCGAAAGGCGGCCGAACCCGGATGCGCGCGGGGTGATAACCTACCCGAACTTCCAGGTCGCGGTGGCGCAGGAGGGTGACACGATCGCCTCGATCGCGCAGCGGCTTGGTGTCGATCCGAACATGCTGGCAAAGCACAACGGCATCGGCGCGACCGTGCCGCTGCGCAAGGGCGAGGTGATCGCCCTGCCCGGCCCTGTCGGAACCGGAGCCGGGGCAAACGGCACTGTCGACATCAACTCGCTGGCCAGCGGTGCGCTGGATCGTGCCGGTACCGGCACCGTCCGGCCGCCGTCTTCGGTGACGACCACGACGCTCGACCCGGCACCCGCCCCGGCCTCCGCCGCCAAGGCGCAGCCCGGACCGGAGCCGGTTCGCCACAAGGTGGTGCGCGGCGAGACCGCCTATTCCATCGCCCGGCTCTACAACGTCTCGGTCCGGTCGCTGGCCGACTGGAACGGCATGGATTCGCAGATGACCGTCCGCGAAGGCCAGTACCTGCTGGTTCCGGTCGCGACGGCCGGCCAGCCGGAACGCGCGGCGCCACTGGACACCACCTCGGCCCCCGGCCAGGGCAGCACCGTTCCGGAGCCGCCCAGCGCCTCGCGGCCGCTGCCCGAGGAGAGCGAGGTCGCCTCGGCCGCGCCGCCGCCCTCGCCCGATCTCAGCAAGGAGCGCACCGCCGAATCCGGTGGCCGGCTGATGATGCCGGTTTCCGGGTCCATCATCCGCCCCTTCAACAAGGGCAAAAATGACGGCGTCGACATCGGAGCGGCCGCCGGCACCAAGGTGCGCGCCGCCGATGACGGCACCGTCGCCGCGATCACCCGCGACACCGACCAGGTGCCGATCCTGGTAATCCGGCACGCCGACAACCTGCTGACGGTCTACGCCAACATCCAGAACATCGCCGCCAAGAAGGGCGACAAGGTGACCCGCGGCCAGGCCATCGCCGAGGTGCGCGACAGCAGCCCGTCCTTCCTGCATTTCGAGGTGCGCGAAGGCTTCGAAAGCGTCGATCCGGTGCCTTACGTCAACTGAGTCTTTCCCGCGCCGCCCGGCCTTCCGGGCGGCGCGGGAGCCTGCCGTCGCGCTGGACCCGTCTGCCGTGTATTGCGGCAAACTTGGTTAATGCGCGCCAAACTCCCGTCACGTTCGACCTGATTTCAAGGGCTTACGCCCCCCGTTTCGCGTGACTGATCTCAAAACCGTCCGATTGTCGCCTCAGCCGGGCCGCGCCGGTCCCGCATACCGGGCGGACCCCATGGCGAGGGTCCGGGCCCGGCGCGTCTGCGCTGGGACGTCACTGACAGGACGGCCGGCCCCCGCCGAGATGAGAGAAACCGCATGGCCGTCTACAACGTCCGCTTCTACGACTATAACCCGCAATACCTGATCCCGTCGGGGACCGGCAGCAGCTTTACATGGTCCGGACCGTCCGCCGCCGTCGGCAAGGCGACGATCACCGACAACGAATTCGGCAGCCAGGGTTATACGCTTGACGACGACAACAGCGGGGGCGAAAGCGCGACCGCCTGGGTTCAGGTCGGCAACGACGTCTCGACCTATTCCAACGTCGACGCCGAAATCGCGTGGACGGTGACCGACAACGTCACCGGGCAGACGTTCCAGATCGTGCAGTTCGAGGTCGAGAACGGGTCTGCCAGCGGCTATTACACGCTGTCCGAGATCCCGCTGGTCGCGGGCCGCAGCTATACCGTCAACGATTACGACTCGAACCCCAACGTCCAGTCCAACGATCCGGTGTTCAGCGCGCAGGATTACGAGGCGCCGGACGCGGTGATTTCCGGGACCTCCGGGAATGACAGCATCGACGGGTCCTACACCGGCGATCCGGAAAACGACCAGGTGGATGACGGGTTCGCCGGCGGCAGCGACGGCAACGACAACGTCATCGAGGCGGGCGGCGGCAACGACACGGTCGAGGCCGGGCTGGGCGACGACAGCGTCGATGGTGGTTCCGGCGCGGACAGCATCGTCGGCGGCGACGGCGCGGACACGCTGGAAGGCGGCAGCGGCAACGACACGATCTTTGGCGACAATGCCGGCGGCACCCCCGCGGGCGACGACGAATACCTCGACTGGAGCGCGCAGGGCGGGGACGGCACCAACGTCGCCTCGGGCTTCACCCAGAATACCGGCGATACCGATGTCAGCGTGTCGTTCACGAACGACGGCAACAACAACCCGACGTTCAACGTCGAAACCTCCGACGACGTCTATGTCGGCAGCGGAGAGGGTTTCGACGACGACTCGAACCTGTACCTCTACGGGAACGGTGGCGGGGCGACCTCCAGCGCGTATTTCGAGTTTTCCGCCGCATCCGGCGCCGCGGTCACCGGCGAGGTGCAGGACGTGTCGTTCCGCATCAACGACATCGACTCCTACCCCAACAACCACGTCGATATCATCACGATCAACGCCTACGACGCCGACGGCAACGCCGTTACGGTGACGATCACGCCGTCCGGCGACGACACGGTGGACGGCAACACGATCACCGCCGGCAGCAGCCTGGACGACCCGGACGAATCCGACGGTTCGGCGCTGGTGGAGATCGCGGGGCCGGTGTCGCGGATCGAGATCAGCTATTCCAACGGTCATAACCTGACCCAGGCAATCTATGTCTCGGACGTGCATTTCACCACGATCCCGGATGTCGACGAGCTGAACGCGGACGTAATCGACGGCGGCCTCGGCGACGACGTGATCGACGGAGAGGAAGGCGCCGACACGATTACCGGCGGTGAAGGCGACGACACGATGACCGGCGGCGAGGGCAACGATACCTTCGTCATCGGCGCCGGCGACGGCAACGACGTCATCACCGATTTCGACACCTCGGACGAGGACGGCGACGGCCAGTTCGCGGACCAGCTGGACCTGTCGGGCCTGACCGATGCCGAGGGCGGCAGCATCGAATCCTGGGATATCGCGATCACCGATGACGGGTCCGGCAATGCCGTCCTGACCTTCCCCAACGGCGAAAGCATCACGCTTATGGGTGTCACGCCGGACGAGATTTCCGGCGCCGAGAACCTGAATGCCGCCGGCGTGCCCTGCTTTGCCGCCGGTACCCTGATCCGCACACCCACGGGCGACGTTCCGGTGGAGAGCCTGCACGCGGGCGACCTGGTCGAGACCCGCGACCACGGCCCGCAGCGGCTGATCTGGACCGGCCAGCGCCACCTCGATGCAGAGGCCCTGCTGGCCGAACCGCAGAACCGTCCCGTGGTGATCCCCGAAGGCGTGCTCGACAATAACAGCCCGCTCGTCGTTTCGCCGCAGCACGGCATGCTTCTGGACGAGCGCCACGGCCTGCCCGGCGAACGTCTTGTGCGCGCCAAGCATCTGGCCGAGGCCCCCGGCCCGGTCCGCGTTGCCAATGGCAAGCGGCAGGTGACCTATCATCATCTGATGTTCGCCGCGCATCAGGTGATCTTTGCCAACGGCACACCCAGCGAAAGCTTCTACCCCGGCCCGCAGTCGCTGAAGATGTACCCGGCCCCGGTGCTGGCGCAGCTTACCGCGCTGGTCCCCGATCTGGGCGTGAAGCCGGTCGAGACCGCCTATGGGCCCACCGCCCGCATCTACCTGAAGCGCCGCGAGGCGCTGGAACTGGTCGACCTGCGCGGTGTGGGGAAGATGGCGTCGGAGGCGGCTTAGGGTTCGCGCAGACGGCCACCCCGGAACAACGGGAAATGCCGCACACAGATCCGCAGCTCCTGACGGCGGCCGAAACCGTCGCGTAACGTGCCATCCGAACGAGGCATCGCGGCGTGGTCTTGACAATTAGTTCGCTACCTTGCAATTATTGTATGGTAGCGAACTAACTGACGAGATATAGCCTATGCATGAAGGCAACGACACCGAGCACACGACGGTCGGCGCGTGGGCAAAGCGGTGCTACTTCGCGGGCCGCGCCCTTATGGATGCGACCTTGCGGCCATACGACCTTGGTTCGACCCAATGGTATGTGCTCTGGCATCTGGCAACGTTCGGCCCGACCGTTCAGCGCGACCTGGGACGAGCCCTTGAACTCGAAAGAGCGACATTGAGCGGGATCGTGGCCACTCTCGTCCGGAAAGACCTCGTCAGCCAGGCAGCGAATGAGAAGGATCAGCGCCAGCGGCTTCTGACATTGACGCCGTCTGGACAAAAGCTGTGGCAAGACCTCCCCGATCTTTCGTTTATCCACGAAACCGCATTCGGCGACATGGATGATGCCGATCTGGCAACCACGATCCGTGTTCTCCAAGCCGCAACAGAGCGGCTGCAAGAGCGCCTTCGCACAGGAGACCCCGAATGACCGTGCTCGTAACCGGCGCGACCGGACTTGTGGGCGAGCGTCTTGTTCCGCGGCTCCTGGAGGCGGGATGTGACTGCCGGATTCTCCTGCGACCGGGAAAGCAGCCCGCTCAGAACGCGGAGACTGTGACGGGTGACATCCTTGATCCCGCGACGCTTGCGAACGCGGTTCAAGGCATCTCGGCGATCGTTCATCTGGCGGCCGTCTTCCGCACCAAGGACACCGATCTGATCTGGAAAAGCAATCTCGAGGGGACCCGTAATCTGATCGCGGCGGCGAAGGCACATGCCCCGGCTGCCAGATTTATCCTGTCGAGCACCAGCAACGTCTACAACGCCGACAATGCCCATCCCGGCCGCGAGGACGACCCGGTCGACCCGCACCATGCCTATCCCGCAAGCAAGGTGGCGGCGGAAGCGGAACTGCGCGATAGCGGGCTGAACTGGTCCATCGTGCGGTTCCCTTTCGTTTACGGAGACGGCGACGGTCACCTTGAAGCCCTTCCCGGACATGCCGGCCAATGGCATCCGGCACAGCGAATGAGCACCATCCACCATCGGGATATCGCGACAGGGATCAAGCTGGCGCTGGACGGTGTGTTCGACGGGCGCATCGTCAATATTGCCGACGAGGCGCCAACCTCGGTCTACGAGCTTGCAGCACTGGTCGGGGTGGAGATGGAGTCGATTTCAGAACCGTTGTCAAACCCATGGTATCTGCATGTCGACGGTTCGCTGGCCCGCAGCCTTGGCTTTCGCGCGTCCGTCAGGACCGTGTTCCAGGCGCAGCAAGAGGGGTTGCTGTGACGGGAGTCCCGTCCCTGATTCAAGCGTGCGGAGCCGCGCACCGGCGGGCCGCGGCGCGGCGATCCAACCGTTGGGCTATGGCGCTTAATAGTGGCCAGGCCCCTCTTCGCCATGAGCTAAGCGCTGGTGGCAGCCATATCGCCGGGCCCGGGGGCGGCCCGGCGATGCGCGGCGGCTTCGCCGCTGTTCGCGCGGGTTCTCTGAACGAACGGCTCGTGGCAGACGTCGCAATGGGTGGCCACCTGTGAGCGGCTCCTAGATCCGCACGCCCCGCCGGCCGGCAAGATCGGTGAAATATTGCCACGCCACCCGGCCTGACCGGGCGCCGCGCGTGGCCTGCCATTCGATGGCCTCGGCACGCATCTCGTCGTCGCTGATCTCGACCCCGTAGGCGTCGCAATAGCCGCGGACCATCGCGAGGTATTCGTCCTGCGAACAGGGATGGAAGCCCAGCCACAGGCCGAAGCGGTCGGAGAGCGAGACCTTTTCCTCCGTCGCCTCGGACGGAGAGATCGCCGTCGACCGTTCGTTCTCGATCATGTCGCGCGGCATCAGGTGGCGGCGGTTGGAGGTGGCGTAGAACACCACGTTGTCCGGCCGCCCCTCGATCCCGCCGTCCAGCACCGCCTTGAGCGACTTGTAATGCTGGTCGTCGTTGGAAAAGCTGAGGTCGTCGCAGAACAGGACGAAACGTTCGCCGGCATCGCGCAAAAGCGCCAGCAGACGCCCGACGCTCGGCAGGTCCTCGCGCTGCAGTTCCACGATCTTCAGCGCGTTGCCCTGCGCCAGCACCTCGGCATGGACGGCCTTCACGAGGCTGGACTTGCCCATGCCGCGCGACCCCCAGAGCAGAGCGTTGTTCGCGGGCAGCCCGCGCGCGAATTGCAGCGTGTTCTGCAGCAGCGTGTCGCGGGCGCGGTCGATGCCGATCAGCAGCGGCAGGTCGACCCGGTTCACCCTGCCCACGGGCACGAGGCGGTCGGGATCCACGTGCCAGACGAAGGCGTCGGCTTCGGAGAAATCGGGGGCCGCCAGCGGTGCCGGGCGCATCCGCTCCAGCGCCTCGGCGATGCGCCTCAGCTCGTCGCTCACGCCTTCGGGTCCTCGTCGTCGGAGTCCTCGGGTTCTTCGTCATCCTTGAGCGTGTCGAAGTAGTTCTCGAGCTCGTCCTCTTCGCCCGGCTCGTCGAACAGGCTTTCATCCTCGCCGATGATGCCTTCGGCGCGCGCTTCCTCGTCCTTCTTCTTCTCGACGCGGGCGACGAGGAAGATCGAGATCTCGTAAAGCGCGTAGACGACGGTGAACAGGATCACCTGCGTGGTCACGTCCGGCGGCGTCACCAGCGCGGCGACGGTCAGGATGCCGACGACGGCGTATTTCCGGGTGGCCTTGAGGCCGCGCGAACTGGCCAGCCCCGCCTTGCCCATCAGCGTCAGAAGGACCGGCAGCTGAAAGCAGATGCCGAAGGCCACGATCATCTTGAGGGTGATGTCGAGGGACTCGTTGACCTTGCCGTTGAAGACGATGCTGATGCCGCGGCTGGTGTCTTCGGCCTCGGGCACGCCCTCGGGGCTGGCCATCATGTTGGACAGCATCGCCGAAACGTAGGAGGGCAGATCCGCGAAGCCCAGGAAGAAGCGCATGGCCAGCGGCACGACGACGTAATGGGCAAAGGCCGCGCCGGCCAGGAACAGCAGCGGCGAGGCGATCAGGAACGGCAGGAAGGCGTTCTTTTCCGACCGGTAGAGGCCCGGCGCGACGAAGCGCCAGAGCTGGTAGGCGATCACCGGGAAGGACAGCGCGAGGCCGCCCACCATCGAGATCCGGATCAGGGTGAAGAAGTATTCCTGCGGCGCGGTGTACTGCATCACCGGGTTCGGGTTGCCGAGGTCCCGCATCGTCTTTTCGATCGGGACCAGCAGGAAATCGAGGATCGCGCCGCCGAAGGAGAAACAGATCACCATTCCGACGACGAAGGCGAGCACGGACCAGATAAGCCGCGTGCGCAGCTCGGCGAGGTGTTCGATCAGCGGGGCCGAGGAGGCGTCGATGTCGTCATCGTCGGCAGCGGTCATTTCGCGTCATCCCCGCTGGCCTTGGCCGGCTTGGTCGGTTTTGTGGTCTTGGGTTTGGTGGCGGTCTTGGGTTTGGATGCGGCTTTCGGTTTCGCAGCGGGCTTGGACGCCGTCTTGGGCTTTGCCGCTGCCTTCGGTTTCGCCGTGGATTTCGGTTTTGCCGCGGTGGCCGGTTTCGCGGTCGCCCCGGATTTCGCCGGCGCCTTGGGCTTGGCGGCCGCTTTGGGCGCCGGTTTCGGCGCTGCCGCCGTCTCTGCCGCCGCCGGTGTTTCAGGCGTCTCGGGCTTCGACACCGCGTCGGAGGCCGCCTTGGCGGCGCGGGCCGCCTCGGTCGCCTCGGCGGCTTCGCGCGCCTTCCGTTCCGTGGCCCGCTTTGCGGCGCTTTCGCGGATCTTCTCTGCCGCTTCGGCCCGTTCGGCGGAGAGCTTCGCGGTCTCGGGGCCCGGTTCGGCCTTCGGCTTGGTCTTGCCCGGCTCCCACTTGTCGAACTTGTCGGCCGCGGCGTTCAGCTTGTCGAGCCCCAGCGATTTCGCCGAGGTCGCCGATTTCAGCGTCTTGGTGACATCCGCCACCCCGGCCTCGTCGGCGGCGTCGTTCATGGCGCGCTGGAACTCGCGGGCCATGTTGCGCATCTTGCCGGTGAACCGGCCAAGGGTGCGGAACATGCCCGGCAGGTCCTTCGGGCCCACCACGATCAGCGACACGATGCCGATCAGGAGTAATTCGGTCCAGCCGAGATCAAACATGGAGCGGTCCGGGACAGAGGCGGATCAGGCCTTGTCCTTTTCCTCTTCCGGGGTCACGTCGCGGGCGGTGGTGGCGGCCGAGTCCTCGACCTCTTTCTTTCCGTCATCGACGCCCTTCTTGAAGGCGGTGATGCCCTTGCCAACCTCGCCCATCAGCGAGGAAATCTTGCCGCGCCCGAAAAGCACCAGCACGACGACGGCGATCAGAAGCAGGCCGGGAAGGCCGATATTGTTCAGCATGGGGTGTCTCCATCAGCAGGCCGCGGCGCGGCGGCCCGGTCCAAGATCACTGTCCGTGTTTATGGATTTCAGGCGCACCATGGAAGGCGCAAAGCGCCACATATCCCGATTTCGGGGTCACATTTTGCCCATCGAGGGGGTGTTTGGGGTTGCCGGAATTCCACCTGTCAGGTTTTTGTCAGTTAAGGGGATGCCGATCATGCCAGATCAGCCGAATCACCTGCGCCGAAACGGGGACCGCCATGCGCCGCACCGACCGCCTCTACACCCTGATCCAGACGCTGCGCGACGGGCGCATCCACAAGGCTGTGGATCTGGCGAAACGCGTCGGCGTCAGCGAGCGCACGATCTGGCGCGACATGGAGACGCTGATGTCCTCGGGCGTGCCCGTTCGCGGCGAGCGCGGGCTGGGCTACAAGATGACCAACCCGGTGACCCTGCCGCCCCTGAACCTGTCGCTGGCGGAGCTGGAGGCGCTGCACCTCGGCCTCGCCGCCGTGGCCGCAGGCGGCGACGAGGAACTCCGCACGGCGGCGCAGACGCTTTCCAACAAGATCGATGCGGTGCTGCCAGAGGATCGCGCCACGGCGCCGAAGAACTGGGGCTTTGCCGTCTATCCCTTCGCGGATGCGGCACAGGGCTTTCGCCACATGCCCCGCATCCGCGCCGCGATCCGTGCGCGGCAGAAGCTGGCCATCGACTATGACGACCCCGCCGGAGATTTCGGCCGGCGGGTGATCCGCCCGCTGAAACTCGATTACTGGGGCCGGGTCTGGACCGTCACTTGCTGGTGCGAAACCGGCGCCGACTTTGCCGTCCTGCGCATCGACCGGATCGAAACGCTGGACGTAATGCCTGCCCTATTCGTCGAGGAACAGGGCAAGACGTTGATGGATCTCAGGGCGCGGGAGGTAAGACCGTCCAACTTCTCAGGTCAAAGTTGAATGTATCGGCAGTACACAGCCGGTTAACTAGATGGCCAAACTCCCGCCAACTTTAGAACGTCCTCAAAGCCACCAATCTTTCCTGTACCATCAGGCGTTTCTGGCTCAAACTCCGCGTCACCTCTTCCGAGATAGCTCGTAATGTCATGCAAGATCAAACCGATCAGTGTGTTGGCCACAATGTGACTGCCCAATGGCCCGAGGTGTCTTCCGTCTGCGAAGACTTCCGCTTCACGCAGAATGTACAACCACATCGGCGTGGCATCCAACAGTCCAACCTGCTCTAGGGCCTCACCCACGCGGCCTTCACCCAACTCCTGGGGGGATAACTTTCGGATAGCTCCAGGATTGGAAACATTGATCGTATCGACAGCGGCTTGGCCCGTGGGAATATTCAATACGTAGCTTCTGCGAAGATTGCGGGTAGGAAGCCGTTGGATACCCGGTTCCTCATTTGGAAGCATCGAGGTGTCCGAAGGAAGGCTCTGGTCCATCGCACCCGCCGGCTGCGCCGTGTTGGTTAGACGAGACCAGTCGGCTTTGCATTGCTTCGGGAGCCGCTCATGCAGACAACCATTCCATGTGAGCATGCCAGCTCCTGTCAGCTCAAAGAACCGCAACAGCCGGACGCCATCCATATCCGAATTGTAATCATAGAACTGCTGAAGCATGGAATGCCCGAAGCGGAACGCAGCCACCGAAAATTCCAAAGGCATCGGGAATTCATCGTCTGCCTTCTCAATCTTACTGTAAAGTGGAGCCCCTTCTTGAATGACGGCTTCCACGATTTCCGGATCGCAAACCGACTTTAGATAGCTATTTATGATCAGCCAGTGATATACGTCCGTCACATACCGTCTGGCCGAATCAAAGTCCTTGCCTGCGCTAACGGCCGCGTTATGGAACCTAAGAAACGCGACCTGAAGCTGTGCTACCAACAAATTCTCGTCGTTACGCATATCGCCAATCAAAGCCATAGACCTGATTGGAACCCTGCCTCCATTATTGTTGGTACGGAAGAATTTGTTCGGAAGGTCCCCCTCGGCCAACACTTCCGCATCAAGCAGATCGCCGATCCGCGGCAGATCGAAATCATGGCTTCCAGTAACACCGCCCTCCAAGGTGCCCAACCGCATCTTGTTTGGGTTATTGCCGTCACGCATGGCCCTTTCAAGCGTCCCGCCTGGGTCGCCACCATAAAGACTGTCCAGATCCAGCCGACCAGTTCTGACATTCATCAGTCGGTCACACACATCACTACGCAAATTCGCTGTCAGCGGCACCCTGGCAATATTAAAGTTGGGCGAATCCTGCTCCCGATCTGTGTTGGCGGTACAATCATGGTCAATAAACTGACCAAAATACGTGAAAATGGCCGACAGATTCCCCATCAGCGTCCGGTGTTCGAACGTCGACAAGCCAAGGGTATCTAGTTTACGCGAGACCTCTCCGAAACTGTCGCTGATGTTGATGCCTGCTGCGTGCTCAAACATGTAAGCAAACTTGCCGCCTGCGTCTTCCACCGAGCTTTCAACGGCTTCGTGGTCCGGTGCTGTCGCCTCGTTCGAAACAGTATTGCAACGCGAGGTTCGCATTGTGACATGCATGTCAGGCTGTTTCTCCATGAAAATCATGCCATGACCTTGGCCTTTAAACATATTTCTCTCCATCGGCTAAATTAGATACGCAACGACGTCACATTCCGACGCCTCCAACAAATTCACTGAATGGATTACCCCCCCACAGCAAGAATAAACAGTTCAAATATTAAATTTACGATATCAAATATTGGAAATAAACCAAGTCTAAATTTTTACAATGAGGTGAATTCATTTCCGGACAGGGTTAACCGCAGGAAAAGTCAATCAAATCCAGACGCAGAAAGACTAGTTCTTTGCGTTTAAGTCACGTGACTGGACGCCCCGGTTCGGGAACTGGCTGCCGGAAACACGAAGCACCGGTCCCGCCGGATCGTCAGCCACAGCGCCATGCCCGGCTTTGGCAGGAACACGTTCGGCACCGTCGCCTTGATGACCGAGCCGTCGTGATCCATCCGGAACTCCACAAGGCTCTCCGACCCCATGAACCTCGCCCGCTGCACCACGCCCCGCGCCGGGGTGCCGTCCTGCGCGGTCGGCAACGGACCGGAGCCGTTGCGGTCGAAGTCGATCTTCAGGTGCTGCGGGCGGATCACGATTTCCACCTCGGTCCCGTCCGGAACGCCGGGGGCAAGGAACTGGCCGAAGGGCGTGTCGGTCAGCGCGCCCTGCACCCTGCCCTTCACCACGTTGATGTCGCTGAAGAACGCCGCCGCTTCCTTGTCGGCGGGCGTGTTGTAGACGTTATAGGGCGCGCCCTTCTGCACGATCCGCCCGCGCCGCATCAGCGCGATCTCGTCGGCCATGCGCATCGCCTCTTCCGGCTCGTGGGTGACCAGCAGGACGGCGGCGCCCTCTTCCTTCAGGATCTCCAGCGTCTCATCGCGGATGCCGTCGCGCAGCCGGTTGTCGAGGCCCGAGAACGGCTCGTCCATCAGCATGACCTTGGGCCGGGGCGCGATGGCGCGGGCCAGCGCGACGCGCTGCTGCTCGCCGCCCGACAACTCGTGCGGGTAGCGGTCGATCAGGTGGGTCATGTGCACGCGTTCCAGCATCGCCTCGACCCGCGCGCGTTTTTCCGCACGGTCGCCGGTCAGGCCGAAGGCCACGTTCTCGGCAACCGACAGGTGCGGGAACAGCGCGAAATCCTGGAACATCAGCCCGATTGACCGACGCTCCGGCGGAATACGAAAGACGGTGTCGCAGATCAGCTTGCCGTCCAGCCAGATCTCTCCCTCGTCCTGCATGTCGACCCCGGCGATGCAGCGCAGCGTCGTCGACTTGCCGCAGCCAGAGGGGCCCAGCAGGCAGGTCACCTGCCCCGGCATCACGCTGAGCGAGACATTGTCCACCACCGTGCGCCCGGCAAAGCGCCGCGTCAGGTTGCGGATGTCCAGCCGGGGAATGGCACTGGTCACGAAGCGGATCCTCGATCCCGATGGGATTTGTCGGGCATTGCCGGGGATAGCAACGGAGCCCGGCTGCTGCAAGGCGGTGGCCTGCCCCGCGCCCGTGTCAGGCGCCTGCCCCGTCTTCGGCATCGTCCGGCAGCCGGTCCACGATCCTGGCAAAGACCCAGTCCAGCGCCGCGACAAGGAACAGGACCAGCAGGACGACGATGACGATCGCCTGCGCCCGGTAGATCGCATCCTGCAGGGTCGCCGTTGAACACAGCAGAACCGCCGCCGAGAACAGCATCGACGCGAAGGGTCTTGGATGGACGACATAGCGGATGCCCAGCGTCGCGAATATCAGTGCGAGGATCAGGCGGACCTCTGTCGGCAGGCCGAGCACCTCGGCGAGGACGGCGATCACCACGCCGATGCTGGCCGCCTTGCCGAAGGTCAGCACCGCGGCCCGTTGCGCCTGCAGCGGCATGATGCCCCGCATCGTGAACAGCAGCGCGATCCAGTAGCTGCGCGGCGTCTGCAGCCACGCCATCAGCGCGTCGGTGATCAGCAGGCCGATCCCGATGAACACGGCAAGGGCGACAGCCTCGGCGCGGCTGATCTTCACCTTGGGAAACATGCCGGTGAGCCGCCTCCAGTGGGTGGCGGCGGCCCCGGCGATGAACCCGGCGGCATAGGTCAGCGCCAGGTTCCAGCTGCCGTCCTGCAGCAGGCCGAGCCGGACGGTCAGGTAGGTGAATATGGCGAAGACGACGACGCGGGTGCCGTATCTGTGCGCCTCGAACCCGGTGCCAATCACCAGCAGCAGCCCGACCAGCGTGGCGAACGCATAGCCCGGAATGGCGATCAGGCACAGGATCACGGCCAGCATCGCCGGTCCGGCGCGGAGCGCCATCCCCATGCCGCCGGATATGATCGCGAAGGCGCCCAGGACGAAACCGCCGACCGCGGCGAACGCACCGCCCTGACCGATGAGCAGCAGGCTTGGCAGAAGGACCACCATCGCGGCGCCGACCAGCGTCAGAGTCGTCGGCCACGGCAGCACCGGCGCGGCGGCGCCCTTGCCCTTTTGAGGATCGTCCGCCATCGCACCCCTCGCCACCGCTGAAATACCGTTGCGCGGGAATTGTCCGGAAAAACGGGCCGCACGGCAAGCGTGAAGCCCGGTTTCGCAGCCGTTGAGGGCCGGTTACAGCGTCGCGTTGACCCCGCCGCCGTCGAGCAGCCAGTTCTGACCGACGATGAACCCGGCATGCATCGAGCACAGGAAGGCACAGGCGGCGCCGAATTCCTCGGGCGTGCCGTAGCGGCGCGCGGGGATCGTCGCGGCGCGTTCCGCCTGCGCTTCCTCGATGCTGATGCCCTTCTGCTTGGCGACGCCGCCGTCCAGCCCCACGGCGCGGTCGGTGGCGTGGATACCGGGCAGCAGGTTGTTGATCGTCACGCCCGAAGGCGCCACCTGCCGCGAGGTGCCGGCGACATAGCCGGTCAGCCCGGCGCGGGCCGAATTCGACAGGCCCAGGACCGGGATCGGCGCCTTGACCGATTGCGAGGTGATGTTGACGACGCGGCCCCAGCCGCGCTCCATCATTGCCGGGACCAGCGCCTTGATCAGCGCGATGGGCGTCAGCATGTTGGCGTCGAGCGCCTTGATGAAATCGTCGCGGTCCCAGTCGGTCCACATGCCCGGCGGCGGGCCGCCCGCGTTGTTCACGAGGATGTCGATGTCGCCTGCGGCCTCCAGCACGCTGGCGCGGCCCTCCTCGGTGGTGATGTCGGCGGCCACCGCCGTCACCTCGACACCGTAATCGTCGCGGATCGCCTGCGCCGCGGCCTCCAGCGCCTCTGCGCCGCGGGCGTTCATCACCAGATCGACGCCGGCCTCTGCCAGCGCGCGGGCACAGCCCAGTCCCAGCCCCTTGGAAGATGCGCAGACCAGCGCCCGCTTGCCCTTGATGCCCAGATCCATCGCCGTCCGGCCTCCATCCCATGTCGGTTTGCGTTCGTCTCCGACGTAGCACCCCGGCCCGCCAAGGGAAAGCCGCCGAGTCGGCGCTATGGATGACGGGCACCGTTGTCGGATCGGCACCAAAGCCGGACAGAAATGCGGAATGCCTACCGCCAACCCTGCGGCACCTAATGATTTTAACCCTCAGGAAGGAAAGCGGTGGAGTGATTAACGGGCCGTTGATACTTCTGACTTACTCCATGTCCGTGGAGCGTCCGGCCTGGTCCCTCGGGGGCTGGTTCCAGTGCCGGGCGACCTCAGTTCTGGCTGGGTTTGGGGAAACGGACGTCTTTCTATGAGCGCACTCGGTTTCGCCGAAAGGCATGCCCTGCCGGGCCTGCCGGTCTTTTCTGCGCAGGACTTCCGGGTCTGCAGTGGCGTCAGCCTTGGCGACCCGCTCGGACCCGCCGACGAGCTTCTGCCGGACGACGTATATCGGCTCTCCGCATCCGCCCGTCGCATGCGACTGTCCCTTGACGGTGTTGACGGTGCCGCGCATTTCACCGTGGCAAACCGCTCGCGCGACGGACGTTGGGGGGCGGTGGTCCATCTCGATTGCTGCGCCACTTTCATGTCCGTCAACGGAACGCCGGTGGATCTGCTGATCCTCGTGGAACTGGAACCGGGGACGCACCTTATCGCCGCCACGTATCTTCTGCCACTGGCGCAATTGCAGCCGCGCGCGGAATACACGCTGATTGCGATCAATGCGGCCGGTGACAGCGGCCATTTCGCCGGGCTCGCCAGGTTGTCGTTCAGGAATGGCGTGCCGGCCGAAGCGGACGATGTTCATCCTGAAAGGGTGGAACAACTGGACGCCCTTACCGCGCCGGCACCCGCGCGCGCAATGCGAAGGATGTCCGGCGGGAAACATCGTCGCGCCTGATCAATGGGCGCGAAGCGCCGTGATCAGCTCTTTCTTGGTCATGCCGGACCGGCCCTTGATGCCGATCTCCTTCGCCCGGTCGTACAGGTCGTCGCGGGTCCAGTCCTCGTATGGCGGCTGCTTGCCGCCCTTCCGGGACGGATGCATCTCGTCATTCGCCTTGGCGTTGGAAATCCGCGCCGCCTTTTCCTTCGACATGCCCTTGTCGCGCAGTTCCTCGTACAGGTCTTCGTGCTTCAGTTGCGGTGTGGGCATTTGAGTCTCCTGTCAATCGGTGGTGACAGGCAAACGCCGCAAGTCATGCCGGCGTTCCGCGTTTGACGCGCCGCCGGCGGATTTCTACCGTACATCGGCAACTTATCCGGAGGTCCCATGATCCGCGCCGTTTTCCCTGCCCTGCTCTGCCTGCCGCTTCAGGCCGTCGCCGCACCTATCGAGCAGACCGAGACGCCGGAGCCGATCCATGCCACGCTCGCCGCCGAGGCGCAGAAGACCGGCGAAATCTTCGACAGTGTGCGCGGCTGGCCGATGGACCTGGAAAACGATGGCACGCTGGAATGGATGGTGCAGGCGGCCTATGCCTTTCCGGGCGGCAATGCCGTCTATGTCCGCACCTATTTCTTCGACGGCCCGGATGCCGGGTTCACGCCGTGGTACGACGCCGGCTTCGACCGCTCTATCAAGAGCGTCGACAAGGAAGGCACGGCGATCAACCTGACGCTCTACGAACTGCTCGACGGCGACCCGCGCTGCTGCCCCAGCGGCGAGATCCCGCACCGCTTCGACATCATCCTGCCGTAAGCGGCGATCTTGCCGTTTCGCCGCGGACTGTTATATCGCGCGCATGCTGGACCGTGCCTCAAACGCCCCTGACCTGCCCGCCGAGATTGCCCGGCGGCGCACCTTTGCCATCATCTCGCACCCCGATGCGGGCAAGACGACGCTGACCGAGAAGTTCCTGCTGTACGGCGGCGCGATCCAGATGGCCGGACAGGTGCGCGCCAAGGGCGAGGCGCGGCGCACGCGGTCGGACTTCATGCAGATGGAAAAGGACCGCGGGATTTCCGTGTCCGCCTCTGCCATGTCATTCGATTTCGCCAGCGGCGAGCGCAACTATCGCTTCAACCTCGTCGACACCCCCGGCCACTCGGATTTTTCCGAGGACACCTATCGCACGCTGACCGCCGTGGATGCGGCGATCATGGTGATCGACGGCGCCAAGGGCGTGGAAAGCCAGACGCAGAAACTGTTCGAGGTCTGCCGCCTGCGCGACCTGCCGATTCTGACCTTCTGTAACAAGATGGACCGGGAAAGCCGCGACACGTTCGAGATCATCGACGAGATCCAGGAAAACCTGGCCATCGACGTGACCCCGGCCTCGTGGCCCATCGGCGTCGGCCGCGATTTCCTTGGCTGCTACGACGTGCTGAACGACCGGCTGGAACTGATGGACCGGGCGGACCGCAACAAGGTCGCCGAGTCGATCCGGATTTCGGGCCTCGACGATCCCAAGCTGGCGCAACACGTCCCCGCCGACATGCTCGACAAGCTGCGCGAGGACCTCGAAATGGCGAAGGAGCTTCTGCCGCCCTTCGACGCGCAGGCGTTCCTTGACGGCACGCTGACGCCGATCTGGTTCGGGTCGGCGATCAACTCCTTCGGCGTCAAGGAACTGATGGACGGCATCGGCAAGTTCGGCCCAGTCCCGCAGCCGCAATCGGCCGAACCGCGCCAGATCGGCCCGGACGAGACCAAGGTGATGGGCTTCGTCTTCAAGGTGCAGGCCAACATGGACCCCAAGCACCGCGACCGCGTCGCCTTTGTCCGCCTCGCCTCGGGGCATTTCCAGCGCGGCATGAAGCTGACCCATGTGCGGTCGAAGAAACCGATGGCGATCTCGAACCCGGTGCTGTTTCTCGCCTCCGACCGCGAACTGGCCGAGGAAGCCTGGGCCGGCGACATCATCGGCATCCCGAACCACGGCCAGCTGCGCATCGGCGACACGCTGACCGAGGGCGAGACGATCCGCGTCACCGGGATCCCCTCTTTCGCGCCGGAACTGCTACAGAACTGCCGCGCCGGCGACCCGATGAAGGCCAAGCACCTGGAAAAGGCGCTGATGCAGTTCGCAGAGGAAGGCGCCGCCAAGGTGTTCAAGCCGAACATCGGCTCGGGCTTCATCGTCGGCGTGGTCGGCGCGCTGCAGTTCGACGTGCTGGCCAGCCGAATCGAGCTGGAATACGGCCTGCCCGTCCGCTTCGAGGCGTCGCAGTTTACTTCCGCCCGCTGGGTCACGGGGCCAAAGGCGGCGGTGGAGAAATTCGTGAACGCCAACAAGCAGCACATCAGCCACGACCATGACGGCGACATCGTCTACATGACCCGCCTGCAGTGGGACATCGACCGGATCGAACGGGACTACCCCGAGCTGACCCTGTCGGCGACCAAGGAAATGATGGTCTAGCCGGACCTGCGCAGGCAGGCCCCGGTCTACCTGTATCCCGAGACGGCAGGCGCCCGCCCCGATCGGCAAATTTCCGTGTGGCGCGGGCACCAAGATGGACCTTGCACCGCTCGGCCTGTATTTCTTCGGTAACGTAAGGCCGGCATCCAAGACCGGTGCCCGGATCGAGGTGCAGGAAAGGCAGGAGCCCCCCGTGAGCAGGATACCGAAATCGACAGTCTTGCAGCTGGCCTTTGCCAGCATCCTCGGTCTGGTCCCCTGCGCCAGCCTCGCCGCCGGCCCCTGGGACCTGCTGGGTTCGGTCGAGATCCGCGAGACCGAGAAGAACGGCCGCTGGGCGGTGGAAAAGACGTTTCCGGAAGAGTTGAAGGCCGCCGCTGACGGCTTCACCGTCACCGGCTTTTACGTCCCGATCGAGGCGCAGGCCTATGTCCGCAGCTATCTGCTGGTCGCCGACCCGGCCGATTGCCCGTTCTGCGGATCTAACGGCTACGGTCCGACGCTGGAGGTGCACATGCGCCGCCCGATGCCCGATATCGCCGAAGGCACGCAGATCACCGTGCGCGGGCGGCTGAACTTCCTGCTCAGCGAAGACACCTACCAGTCGGTGATCATGACCGAAGGCGAATTGCTGAACTGACCGGGAAACAGAAAGGCGCCCGCACCGTTTTTCCCGGGTGCAGGCGCCTTTTCAACCGGTCGGAAGCGCTCAGGCTTCCTTGATCTCGGATTCGGTGTCGGATGCGCGACGTTCCAGTTCCTGCGCCCGGCCGGGCCGGCGCGTCCAGAAAACGAAGAGCAGATAGACAATACCCAGAACCGCCATCGTCGCGGCGCCGGGGATCAGGTAAGGCGAGAATTCCATAGCGGTCTCCATTTGTTGGTAAAAACAGCTTAAACGCGAGAATTACGCCGGTATTGTGGCCGAATCGGGCCAGTTGGACGGCCCGGCTGTTCCAGTTGTCGGTAAATGCAAGCTGGCACCACGATAGATTTACTGTGGATAAAGCTGGGGAGGCCGCAGCGTCACTGTCAATCACAGTAACCGCGTTCTCCCGGCCAATTACCGGCCGAAAACACAACAAACCTCCGGATTCACGGGATTTTCCTGTGATCGCGGACAAGCCCCGGTGTCCTTGGGGAAAACTTGACGTTGCGGACGCCATCGCCTACATACCGGGCATGTGGAAGACGGGCAATTTGGCCTGTCGGGCCGCGCGGGTATAGCGGCCGTTTTGTAAGCCGCAAGTTATCCGAAAGGGCTCCATGACTGACTTCACTGATTTGGGACTGTCTCCCAAGGTTCTTCGTGCCGTAACCGAAGCCGGCTACGTCAAGCCGACGCCGATCCAGGAAGGCGCCATTCCACCGGCGCTGGAAGGCAAGGACGTGCTGGGCATCGCACAGACCGGCACCGGCAAGACCGCCAGCTTCACGCTGCCTATGATCTGCAAGCTCGCCCGTGGCCGCGCCCGCGCCCGGATGCCGCGCTCGCTGGTTCTCTGCCCCACGCGCGAACTGGCCGCACAGGTGGCGGAAAACTTCGACACCTATTCCAAGCACGTCAAGCTGACCAAGGCCCTGCTGATCGGCGGCGTTTCGTTCAAGGAACAGGATGCGCTGATCGACAAGGGCGTCGACGTGCTGATCGCGACCCCTGGCCGCCTGCTTGACCATTTCGAGCGTGGCAAGCTTCTGCTGACCGGCATCGAGATCATGGTGGTGGACGAGGCGGACCGCATGCTCGACATGGGTTTCATCCCGGATATCGAGCGGATCTTCTCGCTGACGCCGTTCACCCGTCAGACGCTGTTTTTCTCGGCCACCATGGCGCCGGAGATCGAGCGCATCACCAACACCTTCCTCTCCGCCCCCGCGCGGATCGAGGTTGCGCGTCAGGCTACCGCATCGGAAACGATCGAACAGGGCGTCGTCATGTTCAAGGCGTCGCGCCGCGACCGCCTGGCGACCGAAAAGCGCGCCGTCCTGCGCGCGGTGATCGAGGCCGAGGGCGAGAAATGCACCAACGCCATCATCTTCTGTAACCGCAAGGTCGATGTTGATATCGTCGCCAAGTCGCTGAAAAAGCATGGTTTCCATGCCGAAGCGATCCACGGTGATCTGGACCAGTCGCAGCGCACCCGTACGCTGGACGCATTCCGCGACAAGTCGCTGCGTTTCCTCGTCGCCTCCGACGTGGCCGCGCGCGGGCTCGACATTCCGTCCGTGTCGCACGTCTTCAACTACGACGTGCCCTCGCATTCCGAGGATTACGTTCACCGCATCGGCCGCACCGGCCGTGCCGGGCGTGACGGCAAGGCCGTCATGATCTGTGCGCCGTCCGACGAAAAGAACCTCGCCGCGATCGAGAAGCTGATCGACAAGGAAATCCCGCGGATCGAGAACCCGGTCAAGGCGGCCCCTGCCCCCGAGCCGGTAAAGGAAGAGGCAGACGCCGCCCCGAAACCGTCGCGCAGCCGCTCGTCTTCTTCTTCGTCTTCCTCCCGTGGCAGGTCGAAGTCGGATCAAGGCGGTGGTGGCCGGTCCCGCGGACGCGACGAAAAGGTCGTCGGCATGGGCGATCACATGCCGCAGTTCATCGCCATGAGCTTTGAAGAGCGCCGGGCGAGCTAAGGCATCGCCACCCCCCGTTTACGGAATCTTCACCGGAATGACGCAATTCATTCCGGTACTTGAAGAAGACGGGGACGCTTACCGATGGCCAGTGATACCGGCTTTCCTGAACTGGATCGTCTGTCGCTGAACCTGCCCTGCCGGGTGTTCACCGAAGACGACGTATACGCCGCTCGGCTGGTCGACCTCTCCTATGGCGGCGCCTGTGTCGAGGCGCCGGATCTGCCGGAATTCACGCCTTCCGGCCTGACCCGGATCGAGGCTCTGGGCCTCGGCACGCTGGATGTGATTTTCCGCTGGCGCCGGGGCGCCCGGATCGGCGTCTCTTTCAGATCGGATTTTGAGGCGCGCCCGATTCTGGAGGCATTCTTCGCCGCCCAGGGCGAGGCCCTGACCGGCGCCTGACCGGGCGCGCTCTGGCTCAGGCCAGTTTCGCGTCCAGCGTGATCTCTGCCTTGAACAGCTTCGAAACCGGGCATCCGGCCTTGGCCTTGTCCGCGGCTTCCTTGAACTTCGCCTCGTCCGCGCCGGGGATCGTTGCCGTCAGGTCGAGATGCACCTTGGTGATCTCCGGCCCCGCCGGATCCAATGTAACGGTGGCCGTCGTCGCGATCTCGTCCGCCGTCATGTCGTAGTCCGACAGCACGTTCGACAGCGCCATCGAAAAGCACGACGCATGCGCCGCCGCCAGCAATTCCTCGGGGTTGGTGCCGCTTTCGTCGCCGAAGCGCCGGGCAAAGCTGTAGCTCTCGCTGTCCAGCACGCCGCTCTGCGTCGAGATGGTGCCCTTGCCGTCCTTCAGCCCACCCGACCACTTTGCCGATCCGGTTTTCTCGATCATCGCGCGATCCTCCTGTTCCGCTACCCCGCCACATAGGCGTTCAGCGGGTCAGGACAAGCGGCTTATGACCACCGTGACCTCGGGCTTCTTGCCGATCTCGTCGGATGCGGTCTTGCGCACGATCCGCCGCATCGCGTCGTCCAGCTTGTCATCGCTGATCAGCGTCTTGCGGTCGGCGCGGTGCAGGAACTGGCTCAGGTCCTCTTCCATCACGTCGACCAGCGGTGCGCCGGTGACGCCGGTTTCCGGCAGGCCCACGACCTCGCACCACGGATCGCCCACCGGTTCGTCCTCCTCGAGGATCGCGGTGACGGTGACATGCCCGTTCAGCGCCATGCGGATGCGGTCGCGCACGATCCCGTCGAAGGCGCCGATCAGGATCGAGCCGTCCTTGTAGGTCCGCCCCGCCTCGATATGTTCGACCACCCTCGGCCTGTCGCCGGTCAGGTCCACCATGGTGCCGTTGGGCGCGATGACCCCGGGCAGGCCAGAGGCCTCGCCCAGCCGTACATGCGCGCGCAGGTGCCGGTGCTCGCCATGCATCGGGATCAGCATCCTCGGACGGATCACGCCGTGGAACCGTTCAAGGTCCGGCCCGTTGGCATGGCCCGACACGTGATAGGCGCCGCCTGAGTCATCCACGACGTCCACGCCCATCTCGGAGAAGGCGTTGACGATGCGGATCACGCTTTTCTCGTTGCCCGGGATGGTCTTGGACGAGAACAGGAACGTGTCCCCCTCCTTCAGCTCGATCCCCAGATACTTGCCGCGCGACAGCTGCGCGGTGGCGGCGCGGTGTTCGCCCTGGCTGCCGGAGGTCAGCAGCATCAGGTGATCGCGCGGGATGTCTGCGGCGTCCTCGGGGCTGACGACCTTGGGGAAATCCGCGAGGATGCCGGTCTCGATCCCCGCCGTCACCATGCGACGCATCGCGCGGCCCAGCAGCACGATGGACCGCCCTGCCCGCTGCCCGGCCTCGGCCAGCGTCTTCAGCCGCGCGATGTTGCTGGCGAAGGTGGTCGCGGCGACAAGGCCCGGCTGCGCGGCGATCAGTTCCTCGATCCCGGGCCCGATCTCGGATTCAGAGCGTCCCGGCAGCGGCGAGAACACGTTGGTGGAATCGCAGACCAGCGCCTGCACGCCGTCCCGCGCGATTTCGGTCCACATCGCCTCGTCATAGGGTTCGCCGACGCCGGGCGAGAGGTCCAGCTTGAAGTCGCCGGTATGGACGATCCGGCCGTGCGGCGTGTCGATGACCAGGCCCGAGCTTTCCGGAATCGAATGCGACACCGGCGCAAAGCCCACCGTGAACGGCCCCGCCTTCACGGTCTCGGGCCATGCTGAAACGGTGCGGATCTCCTCCGGGTCCAGCCCCGCCTCTTCCATCTTCATCCGGCCCAGATGGGCGGTGAAGGCGCGGGCATAGACCGGCACGCGCAGTTTCGGCCACAGCTGTGCCAGCGCGCCGATATGGTCCTCGTGCGCGTGGGTGATGAAGATCGCCTCCAGCCGGTCGCGGCGCTCGGCCAGCCACGCGACATCGGCCATGATCAGGTCCACGCCCGGCGTGCCGTCCATGTCCGGGAAGGTCACGCCGAGGTCGACGACGATCAGCCGCTCGTCATCCTCGGGACCGACGCTGTAGACATAGGCGTTCATGCCGATCTCCCCCGCGCCGCCGAGGGGAAGGTAGATCAGGCGGCTCTCGCTCATGCGTGTTCCTTGTTGTAACGGTGGATCACGGTCAGCCCGTGCATCGTCAGATCGTCCTCGATGTCATCGAACAGCACCTCGCCCGTAGCGAACAGGGGCGCGAGCCCGCCGGTGCCGACCACGCGCATCGGGCGGTCATATTCGCCCTTTATCCGGGCGGTAATCTCCTGCACCAGCCCGACATAGCCCCAGAACACGCCGGCCTGCATGCAGGCCACCGTATTGGTGCCGATCACCTTCTGCGGCTTGGTCACGTCCACATGCGGCAGGGCGGCGGCGGCCATGTGCAGCGCCTCCAGCGACAGGTTCACGCCGGGCGCGATGACGCCGCCGACATAGGCGCCGTCATGGGCCACCACGTCAAACGTGGTCGCGGTGCCGAAATCAACCACGATAATGTCGCCGCCATGCCGGTCGAAGGCACCGGCGGTGTTCACCAGCCGATCCGGCCCCACCTGTGTGCCCGCGTCGACGCGTGGCGGCACCGGCAGCAGGCAGTCGGGTCGGCCGACCACATAGGGCCGCGTATCGAAGTAGCGGTCGCAGAGGACGCGCAGGTTGAACACCACGCGCGGCACGGTGGAGGAGATGATCACGCCCCCTATCTCGATCGGGACGTGGCGATGCTCCATCAGCTGGCTGAACCAGACCCAGTACTGGTCCGCCGTCCGCTGGTGCTCGGTCGCGGTGCGGAAGGTCGCGACGAATTCGTGCCCGTCCCAGACCGAGAAGACCGTGTTGGTGTTGCCGCAGTCGATGCAGAGAAGCATGTCTCCGCCCTCCCGTTAGAAAAAGACCTCTGCCGCCGCGATGGCGCGCGACCCTTGCGCAGTGTTCAGGACGAGATATCCCGCCTCGTCCACCGTGTCGAACCGTCCGGTGACGGCCTCGTTCGGCAGGCGGGCCGTGATCGTGTCACCCAGTCGCGCCGCCCGCATCAGCCAGGCCGACCGGATCGGCGCGAAGCCGTAGGTGGTGAATTGCGTCTCCCACTTCGCATAGGCCGGGGCCAGCGTGGCCAGAAAGCTTGTGGGGCTTACCAGCGCCTGCGTCTCCTGCGCCAGCGAGACCGGCGGCACCGCCCCCTGCTCCACCGCGTCAGCGCCGGGCGCCTGCGCGAGGTTGATGCCGATACCTATGGCCAGCGCGCCGCCCGGCAACCCCTCCAGCAGGATCCCCGCCACTTTGCCGCCGTTCAGCAGCACGTCGTTCGGCCATTTCAGCTGGAACACGCCCTTGGTGCCGCAGCGTGCAAGGAAAGCGTCGTGCAGGGCCAGAGCGGTGACGAAGGATCGCAGCGCCGCCTGCGCCGGCTCTCCCGCCTGCGGCAGAACCAGCGTCGCGGCGAAGTTGCCCGGCGGGTGCTGCCATGTGCGCCCGCGCCGACCGCGCGCCGCCGTCTGATGCTTCGCAAGGATCCAGGCCGGGCCGCTCAGCTCCGGCAGGCGCCGGCGCGCCTCGTCCAGCGTGCTGTCGGTCTCGTCCAGAACGATCTGGGCATAGCCGTCCGGCCAGCCCTGCGGCAGATCAGTTGACAAGAGCCGCCGCCGCTGCCGCCGCCGGGCCCTCGATGCCGAACAGGTTCACGACGCCCAGCACCATGACCGCCGAGGCGACCATCAGCAGGGCCCACTGCACCGCCGGCATCTTGCCGTCCAGCGCCTCGCCCTCTTCGCCGAAATACATGTAGTAGACGATCCGCAGGTAGTAGAAGGCGCCGATGACCGAGGCGATGACGCCCGCAACCGCCAGCCAGGCCATGCCCGCATCCACCGCCGCGCGCAGCACATAGAACTTCCCGAAGAAACCCACCAGCGGCGGCACGCCGGCCAGCGAGAACATCAGCACCAGCATCGCCAGCGCCTTCAGTGGCTCGCGCTTGGAATAGCCGTTCAGCGCGTTGATGTCGGTCACGACGCGGCCGTCGCGGCTCATCGACAGGATGAAAGCGAAGGTGCCCACGTTCATCGTCACGTAGATCGCCATGTAGACCAGCATCGCCTCGACCCCCAGCGCGGTGCCGGACGCGAGCCCGATCAGGGCGAAACCCATATGGGTGATCGACGAATAGGCCATCAGCCGCTTGATGTCGCGTTGCCCGATGGCGGCGACGGAGCCGAGGAACATCGAGGCCACCGCGAGGAAGGCGAGGATCTGCCCCCAGTCGCCGGTGACGGTCCCGAAGGCGTCATGCACCAGTCGCGCGAACAGGCCCATCGCGGCCATCTTGGGCGCGGTGGCGAAGAAGGCAGTGATCGGGGTCGGCGCGCCCTCGTAAACGTCCGGCGTCCACATGTGGAACGGCACGGCGGAGACCTTGAAGGCAAGCCCCGCGATCATGAAGACAAGGCCGAACAGCAGCCCGATCGGCAGCGTCTCGTCCGTCGCGGCGGCGATGATACCATCGAACCGCGTGGTGCCGGAAAACCCGTAGGTCAGCGAGGCGCCGTACAGCAGCAGACCCGAGGACAGCGCCCCCAGCACGAAATACTTCAGGCCCGCCTCGGTCGATTTCACGCTGTCCCGCCGCAGCGAGGCCACGACGTAAAGCGCCAGCGACTGCAGCTCCAGCCCCATGTACAGCACGATCAGGTCCCCGGCGGAGACCATGACCATCATCCCCACCACGGCCAGCGCGACCAGCAGCGGATACTCGAACCGCAGCAGGTTCCGGCGCGCCATGTAATCCTGGCTCATCACCAGAACCGCCGCCGCCGACAGCAGGATCAGCACCTTGGAAAAGCGAGAGAATGCGTCGTCGCGGAACATGCCGTCCATGGCGACCCGCGCGCCCTCGTCCTTCACGCCGATCCAGAAGGCCAGCACCACGAATATCCCGGCGGTGATCCACAGGATCATGCCCGCCGTCTTGTCCTTGCCGGTGTAGACCGCGACCAGCAGCGCGATCATCGCGTAGATCGCCAGCGCGATCTCGGGCAGCATGATGTTGAAATCCGCGGATGTCATGTCAGTGCCCCGTGTTTTCTGCGACTTCGGTCGCGGCGCCCGGCCAGTCGGCCAGCGCGGTCTCGTGATCGGATATCAGCGCCTCGACCGAGGGGCCGATGACGTCTGTGACAAGGCTCGGGTAGACGCCCAGCAGCAGGGTCATCGCCACCAGCGGCGCAAAGATGAATTTCTCGCGCCTGTCCATGTCGGTGATGGAGCGCAGGCTCTCCTTGATCAGGTCGCCCATGACCACCCGGCGATAGAGCCACAGCGCGTAGCAGGCGCTCAGGATCACGCCGGTGGTCGCCACCGTGGCGACCCAGGTGTTGGCCTGGAACATCCCCATCAGCGTCAGGAATTCGCCGACGAAGCCGCTGGTGCCCGGCAGGCCCACGTTGGCCATGGTGAACAGCATGAAGATCAGCGCATAGGCCGGCATCCGCACGACGAGGCCGCCATAGGCGTCGATGTCGCGGGTGTGCATCCGGTCATAGATCACGCCGACGCAGAGGAACAGCGCGCCCGACACGAAGCCGTGGCTCAGCATCTGGAAGATCGCGCCGTCGATGCCCTGCTGGTTCACCGCGAAGATCCCGGCGGTGACATAGCCCATATGCGCGACCGACGAATAGGCGATCAGCTTTTTCATGTCCTGCTGCGCCAGCGCCACCAGCGAGGTATAGACGATGGCGATGGCCGACAGCCACAGCACCATCGGCCCCAGCACCTCGGACCCGATGGGGAACATCGGCAGCGAAAAGCGCAGGAAGCCGTAGCCGCCCATCTTCAGCAGGATCGCCGCCAGCACCACCGACCCGGCGGTGGGCGCCTGCACGTGCGCGTCGGGCAGCCAGGTATGCACCGGCCACATCGGCATCTTCACCGCGAAGCTCGCGAAAAAGGCCAGCCACAGCAGCGTCTGCAGACCGCCGATGATCTGGATGCCCATGACCGACATCGTCTCGGACCCGAAATTGTGCTGCAGCAGCGTCGGGATATCCATCGTGCCCGCGTCCACGTACATCGCGATGATCGCGACCAGCATCAGGACAGAGCCGAAGAAGGTGTAGAGGAAGAACTTGAACGACGCGTAGATCCGGTCCTTGCCGCCCCAGATGCCGATGATCAGGAACATCGGGATCAGCCCGCCCTCGAAGAACAGGTAGAACAGGATCATGTCGAGCGCGACGAACACGCCCAGCATCAGCGTTTCCAGCACGAGGAACGCGATCATGTATTCCTTGACCCGCACCGTCACGTTCCAGCAGGCGAGGATCGTGATCGGCATCAGGAACGTGGTCAGCATCACGAACAGGACAGAGATGCCGTCGACCCCGACCTTGTAGGTCAGCCCGACCAGCCATTCCCGTTCCTCGACGAACTGGAACCCTGTGTCCGAGGGGTCGAACTGTGCGATCAGGAAGATCGAGATCACGAAGGTGATCGTCGTCGCGATCAGCGCCAGCCATTTGGCGTTCTTCTGGGCCGCCGCGTCGTCGCCACGCAGGAACAGCGCAAGGATCACCGCCCCGAGAAGGGGGATGAAGGTGATCATGGAGAGGATGTTTTCCATAACTCAGCCCCCGCTCAGCGCAGCATCATCCAGGTGAGGAGGACAACGATCCCCAGCACCATGGTGAAAGCGTATGTGAAGATGTAGCCCGACTGCAGCCGCCCCGCGAGGCGGGTGAAGAAGGGGATGACCCCCATCGCCACGCCGTTCAGGAAACCGTCTATCGTGCCCTGATCGCCCTTCTTCCACAGCGCGTTGCCCAGCCAGCGGGCGGGCCGCACGAAAAGGAAGTCGTAGATCTCGTCGAAGTACCACTTGTTCAGCAGGAACAGGTACAGCGGGCGCTGGTTCTCGGCCAGCTTGCGCGGCAGAGAGGTGTCGCGGATGTAGAACAGCCAGGCGACGACGAACCCGATCAGCATCGCGACGAAGGGCGACACCTTCACCCAGGCCGGTGCGTGGTGCGCGTCGTCCATCACGTGGTTGTCCTCGCCGGTATAGATCGCGCCCTCGCCGGGATCCCAGCCATCCGGCACATCGCCCATCTCGTGGCCCTCGGCGCTTTTGGTCGCCGCTGCGTCCTCTGCGTGGCCGGCTTCCCCGGTGGCCTCGCCGGCCGTTTCGGCGGTTGCCTCGGCCGTGGCCGTCTCTTCCTGCGCCGTCTCCTCGGTGGCTGCGTCGTGGCCCTCTTCCGTTGCCTCGCCGTGGCCTTCCGCCGACGCCTCGTGATGCGCCGGGACGCCGTAGAACTCGTTCACCTTGTCATGATCGCCGAAGAAGTTGCCGTAATAGACCATGCCCGACAGGATCGCGCCGACTGCCAGCGCACCCAGCGGGATCAGCATGGTGTTCGGGCTTTCATGTGCGTGCTCGTGCGTGTGCCGGTCGCCGCGCGGCTCGCCGTAGAAGGTCATGAACATCAGCCGCCAGGAATAGAAGCTCGTGAACATCGCCGCGACGACGAGCATCCAGAAGGCGTAGGTGCCGACGGGCGTATGGCCGCCGAAGGCGCTTTCGATGATCGAGTCCTTCGACAGGAAGCCGGCGAAACCGACCGGGATGCCCAGCACCTCGCCCGACAGCGGGATACCGACACCGGTGATCGCCAGCGTGCCGATCATCATCGCCCAGAATGTGTAGGGCACCTTTTTCCGCAGGCCGCCGTAGTTCCGCATGTCCTGCTCGTGATGCATCGCGTGGATGACCGAGCCGGCGCCGAGGAACAGCATCGCCTTGAAGAAGGCGTGCGTAAACAGGTGGTACATGGCCGCCGAGTAGACGCCCATGCCCGCCGCGACGAACATGTAGCCCAGCTGCGAACAGGTCGAATAGGCGATGACGCGCTTGATGTCGTTCTGCACCAGACCCACGGTCGCCGCGAAGAAGGCCGTGGTGGCGCCAAGGAAGACGATCAGGTTCTTCGCCTCGGGCGCGAATTCGTAGAGCGGCGACATCCGGCAGACCAGGAAGACGCCCGCCGTCACCATGGTGGCGGCGTGGATCAGCGCCGAAACCGGCGTCGGGCCTTCCATCGCGTCCGGCAGCCAGGTGTGCAGCAGAAGCTGCGCCGACTTGCCCATCGCGCCGATGAACAGCAGCACGCCGACAAGGTTCGCCGCGTTCCAGTCCTGCCACAGGAAGCTCAGGTTGGTCTGCGCAAGCTCCGGCGCGGATTCGAAGATGATGTCCAGATCGATGCTGTCGGTCAGGAAGAACAGCGCGAAGATCCCCAGCGCAAAGCCGAAGTCGCCGACCCGGTTGACGATGAACGCCTTCATCGCGGCGGCGCCCGCGCTCGGTTTCCGGAAGTAGAACCCGATCAGAAGGTACGAGGCGACGCCCACGCCCTCCCAGCCGAAGAACATCTGCACGAGGTTGTCGGCGGTCACCAGCGACAGCATCGCGAAGGTGAAGAAAGACAGGTAGGCGAAGAACCTGGGCCGGTAGCTTTCGCCTTCCTTGAAGTTGTCGTCATGCGCCATGTAGCCGAAGGAATACAGGTGCACGAGCGCCGAGACCGTGGTGACGACGATCAGCATGATCGCGGTCAGCCGGTCGAGCCGGATCGCCCATTCTGTGGCCAGCGAACCGCTTTCGATGAAGCGGAAGATCGGGATCTGCTGGGTCACGCCGTCGAAGGACAGGAACACCGCCCAGCTCAGGATGCAGGCCAGGAACAGCAGGAAGGTCGCGACCCATTGCGCGGCGTATTCGCCGATCAGCTTCCAGCCGAAGCCGCAGATGACGGCGCCGACGAGCGGGGCGAAAAGGATGATGGGCTCCATTGGGTCAGCCTTTCATCACGTTGACGTCTTCGACGTCGATGGTGCCGCGGTTGCGGAAGAAACAGACGAGGATGGCCAGCCCGATCGCCGCCTCCGCGGCGGCCACGGTCAGCACGAACAGCGTGAAGATCTGGCCCGTCAGGTCGCCCAGGAAGGCCGAGAAGGCGACAAAGTTGATGTTCACCGACAGCAGGATCAGTTCCAGCGACATCAGCAGGATGATGACGTTCTTCCGGTTCAGGAAGATGCCGAAGATGCCGATCACGAACAGTGCCGCGGCAACCGCCAGGTAGTGTTCAAGTCCGACCATGTCGTCCCTCTAGTCTTTTCTTCTTTTCCCGCCGCCGCCTTATGGCGGTGACGATCAGCGCCACGAGCCCCAGCAGGGGCAGGAACGGCGCAAACTGGTTCACTTCGGCACGCCTCCGGTACGGACCCGCCGCCAGCGCGCCCAGCGCGGCGCGACCATGCGCAGCGCCACCGCACCGACCGTAGCCTTCACCGCCCAGAGCGCGACGAAGCCCGCAGGGCCGACCGTATGCCACAGGTGCTTGACGACCTCGATCACAGCCCCTGCCCCGGCTTCACGTCCTTGACTTCCATCGCCTTGGCCGGATCGCGGTACATCTGCGCCAGGATATCCTGCCGCTTGATCCACGTCCGGTGGCGCAGGGTCAGGACGATCGCGCCGATCATCGCCACCAGCAGGATCAGGCCCGCCAGCTGGAACAGGATGATGTAATCGTCATAGATCAGCTGCCCCAGCGCGGCGGTGTTGTGCACCTCCGGCGTCGCGATGGCGCCCATGCTCTCGGCCACGGTGACGCCCTCGGCGGTCACCCATGTACCATAGGCCAGCCCCATCTCCATCAGCAGGACCACACCGATCAGCAGCGCCAGCGGCATGTACCGGGCCATTTCGGCCTTCAGCTCGGCGAAATCGACGTCCAGCATCATGACGACGAACAGGAACAGCACCGCGACCGCGCCGACATAGACGATGATCAGCAGCATCGCGACGAATTCCGCGCCCAGCAGAACGAACAGGCCGGCGGCGGACAGGAAGGCGAGGATCAGCCAGAGGACCGAGTGCACCGGGTTGCGGCTGACGACCGTGAACAGACCGGCGGTCAGGACCACGATCGAGAAGACGTAGAAGGTGAAATCGGCAATCGTCATACACTGCCCTCCTTGCCGCCCGACAGGACCTCGCGGGCGAGGTTCATCGCCTTGGTCATCGCCGGTACGCCGCCGAACATGCCGGCCAGCGCGATGGTCTCGGTAATTTCCTGATCCGTGGCCCCGGCCTCCTGCGCGTGGCGCACGGTCAGGCGGATCTGCGCCTCGGCCTGCGCGCCCAGGATCGTCAGCCCCTGCAGCGTCAGCAGCAGCTTTTCCTTGGCGCCCAGCCCCTCCGGATTCCAGGTCCGGCCCCAGAAGGTTTCCATCACGTCCTTGGGCATCGTCGGCCACATCGCCTCGATGGCGCCGGGGGTGAACGACTCCATCATCGGACCCATCGCCTTGGCCCAGTCCTGCCCCATCTTCATGAGGTCCTCGAAGGGGTTCTTCGGGGTGTCGTTCATCGGTACGGCGCGTCCAATTCCAGGTTGCGGGCGATCTCGGCCTCCCAGCGCTCGCCGTTCTCAAGGAGCTTCTCCTTGGTGTAGTACAGCTCCTCGCGCGTCTCGGTAGCGAATTCGAAGTTGGGGCCCTCGACGATGGCATCCACCGGGCAGGCTTCCTGGCAGAAGCCGCAGTAGATGCATTTCGTCATGTCGATGTCATAGCGCGTGGTGCGGCGGCTGCCGTCCTCGCGCGGTTCCGCGTCGATGGTGATCGCCTGCGCCGGGCAGATCGCCTCGCACAGCTTGCAGGCGATGCAGCGTTCCTCGCCGTTCGGATAGCGGCGCAGCGCATGCTCGCCCCGGAAACGCGGGCTCAGCGGGCCCTTTTCATGCGGGTAGTTCAGCGTCGGCTTGGGGGCGAAGAAGTATTTCATCCCCAGCTTCAGGCCGCCGATGAAGTCCGACAGCAGGAAATACTTGGTGGCGCGGTTCCAGTCGATCTGGGTCATATTGCATCCCCGCTACGAAGCTCATCCTTAGCCCATGCGGTGAAAGCCTCCAGGACATGTTCTTCGTCCATGTTTTGATCTGAACCATCGCGGGTGAAGTAGTAGCCTTCAAGGCTACTACAGAGGCCCGCGGCGAATATCTCTTGGTCCTCTGGGCTCATGGCCAAGAACATTTTAGCTATTTGCGCTTCGGACATCGATCAGCCCCCCACGACCCAGCGGGCATAGGCGCCGCCGAACAGCTCGAATTGCGCGAAGAAGGACACCAGCACCACCCAGGCCAGCGACATCGGCAGGAACACCTTCCAGCCCAGACGCATCAGCTGGTCGTAGCGGTAGCGCGGGGTGATCGCCTTCACCATCGCGAAGAGGAAGAAGAAGAACAGCATCTTCCCGTACATCCAGAATATCCCGTCCGGCAGGCCCGGGATCGGCGACAGCCAGCCGCCGAAGAACAGCAGCGTGGTCAGCGCGCAGATCAGGAAGATCGCGATGTATTCCCCTGCCATGAACAGCAGGAACGGGGTCGAGGAATATTCCACCTGATAGCCGGCCACGAGTTCCGATTCCGCTTCCGGAAGGTCGAAGGGCGGGCGGTTTGTCTCGGCCAGGCCAGAGATGAAGAACAGGAACACCATCGGCAGGTGCGGCAGCCAGTACCAGCTGAACAGGCCGAACCGCCCGTCCTGCGCGGCGACGATGTCGCCGAAGTTCATCGAACCGGTGGAAATGATCACGCCGATGATGATGAAACCGATGGAAACCTCGTAGGAAATCATCTGCGCGGCAGAGCGCAGCGAGCCGAGGAACGCGTATTTCGAGTTCGACGCCCAGCCGCCCATGATCACGCCGTAGACCTCAAGCGACGAGATCGCGAGGACATAGAGAACGGCCACGTTGATGCTGGCGAGATACAGGTTGTCGCTGAGCGGGATCACCGCCCATGCGGCCATCGGCAGCGCGAAGGACAGAAGCGGCGCCAGCAGGAACACGGTTCGGTCGGCGCCGGCGGGGATCACGATCTCCTTCAGCACCAGTTTCACCATGTCGGCGGCGCTCTGCAGCAGCCCCCAGGCGCCCACCACGTTGGGTCCGCGCCGCATCTGCACGGCGGCCCAGATCTTCCGGTCGGCATAGAGGATGAAATAGGCCGTCAGCAGCAGGAAGATCGCCATCAGCAGTCCCTGTGCCACGATGATGATCGTTATGCCTAGGCCGGTTGAAAAGAAGTCAGCCATGAGTCCTCACACCGTCGGTATTCCCGTTTCCGCACAGTTTGCCACCGCAACTTCGGCGTCGATGGTGGCAAGTCCCCGCGGCAGAGCCGGTGAGATGGTGTAAACCGCATCTCCCCGCCAAAGACCACCCTCTTCCTCGATATTTGTGCGGACATGTCGCGCAAATCCGTAGCCCCGGATCAGAGCATACTGCGCCGCAGCACAATCGGCATAGGCCGAGACATCCGCCCGGTTCCGCGCGCCGGTCATGGCGACCCGGAATTCGACGAGATCGTCCTCCAGAAGACGGGTTTCGATTCCCCGGTAGTCGGAGGTGAAGGCGCCGCTCTCCGCCGCCCCATCCGTTGCATCGGACGGCGCGCAGGCGCAGAGCCCGCCCAGAGCGAGCCAGCCGAGTGTGGACGGCGCGCACAGGCTTTGCATTCTTACTCGGCCGCCACCGCCGTTTCGGTTCGCGCCCTTGCATTCGCGCTAAGCTCCGCCATCAGGGCCGAGGCACGCGCGATCGGGTTGGTCAGGTAGTGGTCGCGGATCGCCGGGCGGAAGCTGGCATCGCCCAGCTTGCCCATCTCCACCGCCTGCCACTCGTTCTCCGCCACCGCGCCGACCTTCTTCAGTACCGGAGCCGCGGCGACGAGCTTCTGGCGCAGCTGCGGGATCGTGTCGAAGGGCAGCGTCGCGCCCAGTTCGGCGGACAGCGCCCGCAGGATCGCCCAGTTCTCCTTGGCCTCTCCCGGCGGGAAACTTGCGCGGATCGCCAGCTGCGGGCGGCCCTCGGTATTGACGAACAGCCCCTGCTCCTCGGGGTAAGCCGCGCCCGGCAGGATGATGTCGGCGCGATGCGCGCCGCGGTCGCCGTGGCTGCCCTGGTAGATCACGAACGGCCCGTCGCCGATCTCGACCTCGTCGGCGCCGAGGTTGTAGACCACCTCGGCCCCGTCCAGCGCGGCGTCCATGCCGCCCTCGGTCACGGCACCCACATCCATCGCGCCGACACGGGCTGCCGCCGTGTGCAGCACCAGGAATTTCGACTCCGTCAGCTCGGCCACCTTCATCACCGCGCCCAGCACCGCCGCACCGTCGGCCTCGGCAATCGCGCCCTGCCCGACGATGACGACCGTCTCCTTGCCCCTGGCGTTCTTGTGGTCCTTCTCGGTCAGCGCCTGCAGCGCCGCCCGGTCGTTGCCGTAATACGTATACTCATAGGTCAGATCCGCCGCCTCGCCGACCACGGCGACACGCGCGCCGGACAGCCACGCCTTGCGGATCCGCGCGTTCAGCACTGGCGCCTCGTCGCGCGGGTTTGTCCCGATCAGCAGGATCGTCTTGGCGGTGTCGATATCCTCGATCCGCGCTGTCCCGACATAGCCCGACCGGTTCCCGGCGGGCAGCTTGGCGCCATCGGTCCGGCATTCCACGGACCCGCCCAGACCCTCGACCAGTTCCTTCAGCGCGAACGCCGCCTCGACCGGCACCAGATCGCCCACCAGCCCGGCAACCTTCTTGCCCTTCATCGCCCCGGCCGCCGCCGACAAGGCCTCGCCCCAGCTCGCAGGCCGCAGCTTGCCATTCTCACGGATGTAAGGCTTATCAAGTCGTTGCCGCCGCAGCCCGTCCCAGACGAACCGCGTCTTATCGGAAATCCATTCCTCGTTCACACCGTCATGGTTCCGCGGCAGGATCCGCATCACTTCGCGGCCCTTGGTGTCCACACGGATGTTCGACCCAAGCGCATCCATCACGTCGATGGTCTCGGTCTTGGTCAGCTCCCACGGCCGCGCGGTGAACGCATAGGGCTTCGACACCAGCGCGCCCACCGGGCACAGGTCGATGATGTTGCCCTGCAGGTTCGAATCCAGCGTCTCGTTCAGATAGCTGGTAATCTCCGCATCCTCGCCCCGCCCGGTCTGGCCCATCTGCGAGATCCCGGCCACTTCGGTCGTGAACCGGACGCAGCGGGTGCAGGAGATGCAGCGCGTCATGTGCGTCTCGACAAGCGGGCCGAGGTTCAGGTCGTCTACGGCGCGCTTCGGCTCGCGGTAGCGAGAGAAATCCACGCCGTAGGCCATCGCCTGGTCCTGCAGATCGCATTCGCCGCCCTGGTCGCAGATCGGGCAGTCCAGCGGGTGGTTGATGAGCAGGAACTCCATCACCCCCTCGCGGGCCTTCTTGACCATCGGCGAGTTCGTCTTGACCACCGGCGGCTGGCCTTCCGGCCCGGGCCGCAGGTCGCGCACCTGCATCGCGCACGAGGCGGCAGGCTTCGGCGGGCCGCCGACGACCTCGACAAGGCACATCCGGCAGTTGCCCGCGATGGACAACCGCTCATGATAGCAGAAGCGCGGGATCTCGATACCGGCATACTCGCAGGCCTGGATCAGCGTCATCGCCGGATCGACCTCTATCTCGTTGCCGTCGATGATGATCTTGCGAAGGTCGCTCATTGGTCGTCCCACTCGGTTTGGGCCGGGTTGCCCCGGCCCGTTCTTGTCTCAGTTCGCCCGCAATAGCCAGCCGGTCAGAGAGTTTCTCTCGATCTCGTCGCGGCCAAGCTGGCAGTAACTCTCGGCATCGCCACTGACGACACCGTTCTTCTCAAGGTAATTGTCGCGCTGCGTCTTCAGCCACTCCTTGGCGTCGGGATCCTTGCGCATCGCGTCGATGTCGTCCTTCGTGTAGCCCAGCGAGATCGCGTATTGCTCCAGCTCGCGCGCACGGGTCCAGACACGGAACATCCGGGCGGACATCGTGGGGCAGTTCTTGCGGATCTCGTCGCCGACGGCGGCAGACAGGAATTCCTTCTGCACGCGGTCATTGTCCCGCAGCGGCGGCAGGTCCTGCGCCGCGGCGGCCGCGGTCGCGGCGATCATGGTAACAGTCAGGGTTATGGTCTTGGTAAGCATGGGGGTCACTCCGCAGCCTGTATCGCACAATTGTGCGTCCGCCAGAGCCGAGCCTGCGGGACCTCGGCCCATCCGAACGCATGCTCAGATGGCCCCTTGCTACGCAAATGGTCCAGTCTTTCCAGCGCTTCTTCCAGCGATGGGCGGTGCCCCGCCGGAATCCACCACATGACAAAGTGCTGATCCGAAAGCATCTGAAACCATTCGTGACGGCGCTCGTAGAACTGCCGATGAACGGTGTTCCAGACGAAGGTTTCCAGACTGTTAACGTCGGTCCAGACCGTGAGGTTGGCCACGAACTGCGGATCGTCGCCGATATGGTTCTCTGTATTGCCGGTTCCGGGCTCGCCCGAGCCCTCCATCATCCAGACGAAGCCGGGCATGCGCTTGCCCAGACCGTTCACCCGGTCCAGCGCCGCCATGAACTCGGCCACCTCCGGATCGTCCGGCGGGGCGACCAGTCGGCCGACATTCAGCTGCGCAAGGTGCATCTCGCTCATGCGGCCGCCCTCCGGGCATAGTCCCAGCCGAAGGCATGCTCGCTGTCGCCATGCTGGCGCAGGTGCTCGGCCCGCTCAGCGGCTTCCGTGATCGTCGGGCGCGTGCCTTCCGGCACCCACCACATCACCAGCCGCAGCCCCTGCCCCGGCGCGTACCATTCGGCGCGGCGGTTATAGAAGATCTTGTGTACCGACTGCCAGACGAAGCGTTCCAGCGAGACAAGGTCGCGCCAGACCGACAGTGTGCTCGCAAATCGCGGATTGCCGCCCAGCGGCCCCTCCGGGTCCAGCTGAGCCGCTTCCATGTCGTCATCGCCCAGCCGCCAGATGAACCCGTCCGACCGTTCCGCGACCGCGTTCACCTTGGCAATGTTGTTCACGAAATCCGCGACAACGGGCGAGTCCCAATCGGCGCGCAGAACGCCCCAATTGAACTGTGCCAGATGCCGACCCATTCGCGCCTCCTTACCGTGCCGCGCAGCTGCCTCGCAGCGTGATCGTGTCGTCCACGATCCGCAGCTGCGCTGGCGGAATATCCGGCCCGATGGCCCAGTCCGTATCGGAACTGCCGAAGCTGCGGAGGCAGTAGACGGTCGCTCGATACCGCCCGGCCTCCTGCGCCGCGTTCGGGTCGATCCGGACAGGGCTGACACTGATCGTCAGGTCTCGCTTCTGCACGCCGTCGATCGACAGTTTCGAACGGAAGGTGATGTCGTTGATATTGACCTGGTTCGACCCGCGCGCGCTGGCAGTGCCAACCCCGAGGCTGCCCACGGTGTTGCGGTATATGCCGCAGGACGCGGTGGCCGTGATCAGCGCAAGCGCCAGTACCAGGCGGATCGGTTTCGCAATGCCTGTCATGTTCACTCCGCCGCGATGGCCGTTACGCGGCCGGTCTTCTTGGCCTTGATCCGGTCCTCGATTTCCTCGCGGAAATGCCGGATCAGGCCCTGGATCGGCCAGGCCGCCGCGTCGCCGAGCGCGCAGATCGTATGGCCCTCGACCTGCTTGGTCACGTCGAACAGCATGTCGATCTCTTCGACCTCGGCATCGCCCGTCACCAGCCGGTCCATGACCCGCATCATCCAGCCGGTGCCTTCCCGGCAGGGCGTGCACTGGCCGCAGCTTTCGTGCTTGAAGAATTTCGACAGCCGCCACACGGCTTTGATCACGTCGGTGTTCTGATCCATCACGATCATGCAGCCGGTGCCGAAGCTCGACTTGTTCTCGCGCATCCAGTCGAAATCGAAGATCGCATCTTCCAGCGCATCCTTCGGCAGAACCGGGCAGGACGCACCACCGGGAATGATCGCCTTCAGGTTATCCCAGCCGCCGCGGATACCGCCGCCATGCTTCTCGATGATCTCGCGCACTGACAGAGACATGCTTTCCTCGAAAACGCAGGGCGTGTTCACGTGCCCGGTCAGCCCCATTAGCTTGGTGCCCGCGTTGTTCGGCCGCCCGAAAGAGGCGAACCAGTCCGGCCCGCGTCGCAGGATCGTCGGCACGACGGCGATGGATTCCACGTTGTTCACCGTGGTCGGGCAGCCGTAAAGGCCCGCGCCCGCCGGGAATGGCGGCTTCATCCGCGGCATGCCCTTGCGGCCCTCCAGGCTTTCCAGCAGCGCGGTTTCCTCGCCGCAGATATAGGCGCCCGCGCCGTGCGCCAGGTACAGGTCGAAATCCCAGCCGGACCCCGCGGCGTTCGCCCCCAGCAGCCCGTCGTCATAGGCCTCGTCGATCGCGGCCTGCAGCGCTTCGCGCTCGCGGATGTATTCGCCGCGGATGTAGATGTACGAGGCATGCGCCCCCATCGCGAAGCTGGCGATCAGCGCCCCCTCGATCAGCGTATGCGGATCGTGGCGCATGATCTCGCGGTCCTTGCAGGTCGCGGGCTCGGATTCGTCGGCGTTGATCACAAGGTAGGCCGGGCGCCCGTCGCTTTCCTTCGGCATGAAGGACCACTTCAGCCCCGTCGGGAAACCCGCCCCGCCCCGCCCACGCAGCCCGCTGGCCTTCATCTGGTCGATGATCGTGTCCCGGCCCCTGGCGATGATGTCGGCAGTGCCGTCCCAGTGCCCGCGCTTCTTTGCGCCCGCAAGCGTGCGGTCGTGCATCCCGTAAAGGTTGGTAAAGATGCGGTCCTTGTCGGCAAGCATGCTCGGCTACCCTTCATTGTTCCGGCGTTTCCGCCAGATCTGATACGTGACGATGAATGACCAGAGAAACGCCGCCATGGCCGCGAAGTCGATCAGGAACATGTAACGTTCCTCGATCCCGAACCTCGCCCCCGCCCATTGCGCCACAAGCCAGACCACCAGCGTGGTGACGACGACGATCGCCACCAGCCGGGCCTGCCTTGCATGCGCCTTGGACATTTCCGGGGTCAGTGCCATGCAGTTCCCTAGTAGACCTCTCCCTTGTCGACCCGGCTGGAGAATTCGGTATCTCCGCCCGCGGCCAGAATTTCCGCCTGCTCGACCCAGCCGTCGCGGCTGACCCGGCCCTTGAAGCCCTTCAGGTTCGCGTCCATCCACGCGACCTCCGCCGGGCCCCAGCCCGCGATCTGGTCGAAGTGATAGACGCCCATCTGGTGCAGCAGTATCTCAAGCTTCGGCCCGACGCCCTTGATTTCCTTCAGGTTGTCCGGCCCGCCCTCGCGCGCCACGGGCAGCATCACGGGCTTGGTCTCGTCGCCCGCGGCCACCGGCGCGGGCTCCGCCACCGGCGCGGGTTCCGGCTCGGGCAGCGGCTCCGCATCCGTCGCGGGCGCCGGCGCGGGCTCTGCATCGGCGGCGGTCTCGGGCTCTGGCGCGGGCTCCGGGTGCGCGGCGGGCACCGGATCCGGCACACCGGCCGGCTGCGAGGTATGCGGAACGGAAGGCTCCGGCGACGCCACCGGCATCGGCTCCGGCGACTGCGCCGTTTCCGCCCCGACATATCCGCCGAACCCGAAATACAGGATCAGGAACACCACGATCCCGACGATCAGCCCTAACACGAAGGCTCCGAAAAAGCCGTAACTCGCGAACAGCCACAATATCAGCAGCACCACGACTCCGACGACTGCCGATATGATCAGCATCGTGTTGGTTGCCATCCGGTCCTGACTTTGGGCCATATCGTTTCTCCCCGTCTGCGCTGGTTGCGTTTACGGGATTAATACTTAGCGCGTTTAGAGAACTCTGTCTCCCCGCCCTCGGCGAGGATCCTTGCCTGGCTTACCCAGTCGTCGCGGCTGACCCGGCCCTTGAACCCCTCGAGGTTCTCGTCGACCCAGGCCACTTCCGCCGCCGTCCAGTTCGCCACCTGATCGTAATGGTAAAAGCCCAGCGAATGCAGCAGCTTCTCCAGCTTCGGCCCGACGCCCTTGATCTTCTTCAGGTCGTCCGCCTTGCCGTCGCGTGGCGCGTCTAGGGCTTCGGGCTTCGTTCCCTCGCCCGGCGCGACCTCGGCGTTCGGCTTGTTGCCCGTCGCATCGGCCTTCACCGTGCCGGGCGACGTCTCCGCCGCCTCGCGCTTGTCGATCCCGGTCTCGTCGGCCGGCTTGTCCTCGGACGGGCGCGGGCTCTTCGCCGCAGCGGCAGAGGCTTCGACCTCCGCCTCGGTCGTGTCGTTCCGGCGCCACGGCGCCGTCAGCGGCACCTCGGTTCCGTCGATCCGCTTGATCGTGTCGCCCAGTTCCACCGCCAGCGCGACCGATGCGTTATGCTCCGGCCGCCCCTCGACATATTCGGTCAGGCAGCTCGGCCCGCCTTTCGCCTCTGCCGAATAGCGGCCGTTCTGCGGCCCCGGCACCGGCACCTTGCCGGCGGCGAATTCGTCGAGGATCTCGGCAAAACGCTCCGCCGTCAGATCCTCGTAGTAATCCTTGCCGATCTGAGCCATCGGCGCGTTCGAGCAGGAGCCGAGGCATTCCACCTCTTCCCACGAAAACCGCCCGTCCTCGGACAGCGCGTGCGGATGCTTCGAGATCTTGTCCTTGCAGACCTGCATCAGCTCCTCGGCGCCGCAGATCATGCACGAGGTCGTGCCGCAGACCTGCACATGCGCGACCGAGCCGACCGGCTGCAGCTGGAACATGAAATAGAAGGTCGCCACTTCCAGCGCCCGGATATAGGCGAGGTCCAGCATCTCGGCGACGTGCTCGATCGCCGGGCGGGACAGCCAGCCTTCCTGCTCCTGCGCGCGCCACAGCAGCGGAATGATCGCAGAGGCCTGACGCCCCTCGGGGTACTTCGAAATCTGCGCCTCGGCCCAGGCCCTGTTGGCCTCGGTGAAGGCGAAGCTTTCGGGTTGTTCGTGGTACAAACGGCGCAACATCAGGCTTTTCCTTCCGCAACCAGGCGACAGCCGGTGAAAACCGAATACTGCGCACCCAGAAAATCGCTCAGGGCGGCGAACGCCCCCTTCGTTTCCTCGCTCCCCGCCGCGACCACGGTGGGGGTCATATCCATCAGCCGCTTCGACAGGCCCTCAAGCCGCTGCGCCAGATAGGCGCGGTACTTGTCGAGCTGCCCCAGCACGCTGGCCTTTGTCAGCCCGGCCTCCAGCGCATTCAGCGGCGGCACGACATCCCGTTGCAGCACCGCCAGACGCGCGCCGTCCTCGACGATGATCTTCGGCGGCCACGCCTCCTGATCCGCCATGCCGGGAACGGCCAGCCGCAGCGCCACGTCCAGCCGCGCCGCCTCGTCGAAGTTCTGCAGGCAGATGTCCAGCTTCTTCTCCAGGAACCGGGTCTCCGACGCCTCGACATAGGCGACACGCGCATACCACGCCTGCACGGCGACAAAGAGCGCCGCGATCAGCGTGCCCCCCGCCAGCAGGTAATTCGATATGTTCGCGCCTTCGGCCACTCAGGTATCCCGCATCATCACATCAATGGGCAAAAGCCTTTGCCGCAACCGCCGGCTGCGCCGCCGGATAGCGCGCAGGCGGTGCGATCAGGGCCAGGGCGGCGGCAGGCAACCAGGTGGCTCCCCCGAGCACCACCAGCAGCCCCAGGCTCAGCATTACCGGTCGACCTCGCCGAACACGATATCCATGGTCCCGATGATCGCCGCGATGTCGGCAAGCTGGTGTCCCCTGGAAACGTGGTCCATCGCCTGCAGGTGCAGGTAGCCCGGCGCGCGCAGCTTGGCCTTGTAGGGCCGGTTGGTGCCGTCCGAGACCATGTAGACCCCGAATTCGCCCTTCGGCGCCTCGACCGCGGCATAGACCTCGCCCGCGGGCACGTGGAAGCCCTCGGTGTAAAGCTTGAAGTGATGGATCAGCGCTTCCATCGACCGCTTCATCTCGCCTCGTTTCGGCGGGGTCAGCTTGCCGCGCGCCAGCACGTCGCCCTGTCCCTCGGGTTCGCGAAGCTTCGTAAGGCATTGGCGCATGATCTTCACGCTTTCGCGCATCTCCTGCATGCGCACGAGATAGCGGTCATAGCAGTCGCCGTTCTTGCCGACCGGAATGCCGAACTCCATCTCGTCATAGCATTCGTAGGGCTGCGACCGCCGCAGGTCCCAGGCCAGGCCCGAACCGCGCACCATCACGCCCGAGAAGCCCCAGTCGAGAATGTCCTGTTCGGTCACGATGCCGATATCGGCGTTGCGCTGCTTGAAGATCCGGTTTTCGGTCAGCAGTTCGTCGATATCGGCGAGCCGCTTCAGGAACGGGTCGCACCATGCCTCGATATCATCGATCAGCTTCGGCGGCAGGTCCTGATGCACACCGCCCGGCCGGAAATACGCCGCGTGAAAGCGAGAACCGCTTGCCCGTTCGTAGAACATGCACAGCTTCTCGCGCTCTTCGAAACCCCAGAGCGGCGGCGTCAGCGCGCCCACGTCCATCGCCTGCGTGGTCACGTTCAGCAGGTGGTTCAGGACGCGGCCGATCTCGGAATACAGAACCCGGATCAGCGAGGCGCGGCGCGGCACCACGGTGCCGGTCAGCTTTTCGATCGCCATGCACCAGGCGTGTTCCTGATTCATCGGCGCGACGTAATCCAGCCGGTCCAGATACGGCAGGTTCTGCAGGTAGGTGCGGCTTTCCATCAGCTTTTCGGTGCCGCGGTGGAGCAGGCCGATATGCGGATCGCAGCGTTCCACGATCTCGCCGTCCAGCTCCAGCACCAGCCGCAGAACACCGTGCGCCGCAGGGTGTTGCGGGCCGAAGTTGATGTTGAAGTTGCGGATCTTCTGTTCGCCGGTCAGCGTGTCGGAAGAGCCGTCGTCGTAAACGTGCCGGACGTCGCCATCCATCATTTCGCCGCCTCCTTCTCGTCACCGGGAAGGATGTACTGCGCCCCTTCCCAGGGAGACATGAAATCGAACTGCCGGTATTCCTGCACCAGTTTCACCGGCTCGTAGACCACCCGCTTCTCGGCCTCGTCGTAACGGACCTCGACATAGCCGGTGGTCGGGAAATCCTTGCGCAGCGGATGGCCGCGGAACCCGTAATCCGTCAGCAGCCGCCGCAGGTCCGGATGGCCCGAGAACAGGACGCCATACATGTCGTAGACTTCCCGCTCGAACCAGTTCGCGGCCGGAAAGACCTCGTGGATCGAGGCGGCGACCTCGTCCTCGCGGACGGCGCATTTCACCCGGATCCGCTGGTTCTGGTACATCGACAGGAAGTGGTAGACGAGGTCGAACCGCGCCTCCCGCTCCGGATAATCCACCGCGGTTATGTCCACCAGCGACGAAAACCGGCAGGTCTGATCGGTCTTCAGGAATTCCACAAAGGTCACAAGGGAACTCAGCGCAACGGTCACGTTCAGCTCGCCGTACGCGACCTCCCAGCCGACCACGCAGTCGGGGCGCTTCATCTCGATATGCGTGCCTAGCTCGTTCAGGGCATCCGACATGGCGTTACCTCACAATCGTGCCGGTGCGGCGGATCTTCCGCTGCAGCGCCAGCAGCCCGTACAGCAGCGCCTCCGCCGTCGGCGGGCAGCCCGGCACGTAGACGTCGACCGGCACGATCCGGTCACAGCCGCGCACGACGCTGTAGCTGTAGTGATAATACCCGCCGCCGTTGGCGCAGGAGCCCATCGACAGCACGTAGCGCGGCTCGGGCATCTGGTCGTAGACCTTGCGCAGCGCCGGCGCCATCTTGTTGGTCAGCGTGCCCGCCACGATCATCAGGTCCGACTGCCGCGGCGACGCGCGCGGCGCCATCCCGAAGCGTTCCAGATCGTAATGCGGCATCGAGGTATGCATCATCTCGACCGCGCAGCAGGCCAGCCCGAACGTCATCCAGTGCAGCGACCCGGTGCGCGCCCAGTTGATGACATCCGCCGTCGAGGTCACGAGGAACCCCTTGTCCTGCAGTTCCTTGTTCAGCGCCTGCACCGCATCCTCGCCTTGGAACTCGGTGTTGCGGGCCGCCGCCGGAACCATCGAGGACGGGGCCGATTTCACCCGGTCGTCCTGCTGGCCGTCGCCCAGCACCTCGGTCACCACCGCGGTGTCGGATTTGCTTTCGCTCACTCCCATTCCAGGGCCCCCTTCTTCCACTCATACGCGAAGCCCACGGTCAGGACGCCGAGGAAGATCATCATCGACCAGAAACCGACGGTCCCCACATCCTTGAACGCCACCGCCCAGGGGAACAGGAACGCCACTTCGAGGTCGAAGATGATGAACAGGATCGACACCAGGTAGAACCGGACGTCGAACTTCATCCGCGCATCGTCGAAGGCGTTGAACCCGCATTCGTAGGCCGACACCTTCTCGGGGTCCGGATTGCTGACCGCGAGGATCGCGGCGGCAAGCACGAGGACCAGGCCGAGTCCGACGGCCACGCCAAGAAATATCAGGATAGGGAGATAATCGGCGGCGAGGGTTTGCACGTACTGGCTCCTTCACTTGGGCGGCTTGTGCATAGTGCGAGCCCAGCCATAAACCCGGGCCCAGAGAGGGTCAACCGAGACTGAGCCTGTCGCGACGGCGCTGCACAGGGCTTTTTGTCAGCTGGCACAAATGAATATAGGGTGAATGCCCGAAAATGCGGCAGTGCGGAAAGTCGGGGCCGCCGCAGCGACCTGTATCTCACCGTACACTATAAAGAGTCGCCGGCGGAAACGTCACGTTTCCCAGGGCGGGTAGAAGTCCTGCCGGTACAAAAGCTCCGCCCCCTCCGGCGGCAGCGACGCGCGGAAAGCGGGGCGTTCGGTGATCCGCTCGTACCACTTCGCCAACGCAGGAAAAGGTTCCAGTTTCGCGAAATGCCGGCCCATATACACGGCCTGCCCCACCCCGATATCCGCCGCCGAAAACCCGCCCGTCAGCAGGTAGTCGCGGTTCTCCACCGGGGTCGATAGACGGCTCTCGACGGCGGCAAAGCATTTCTGCAGACGCATCGCCTCCAGCTTCATCACCGTGGGCGAGCGCATGCTGTCCTCGTAAAGCGCGATATGCTGCTGGGTCAGCGCCGCAGTGTGCTGGCTGACCGTCTCGGCGAAATGCATCCAGATCAGCCAGTCCGCCCGATCCACCGCCCCCGGCATCCGCGCCAGCCCCGCCTCGGGAAAACGTTCGCAAAGATACTGCGCGATGGCGCCGCTTTCCCAGATCACCTCGCCGTGGATTTCCAGCGCGGGCACGCGCCCCGCCGGGTTCAGCGTCAGGTACTCCGGGGATCGCAGCGTCCGGTCGAACGGATAGACCACCAGTTCGAATTCGACGCCAAGTTCGTGCAGCAGCCACAGGCTGCGCATCGACCGGGTCTGATGGCAGTGATGAAGCCGGATCATTCCGCCGCGCACCAGCCGGGCCCGCCCGGCAGCTGCACGGTTTCGGTCGCCAGCATCAGGTCGGCCAGGTTGGTGCCGTCGATCAGCACCACGACGGAGCCGTCGGGCACCACGGCGCGCTGCGCCGGCGCGGGTGTCTCGGCCGGTTCGGCATCCGGTGTCTCGGTGGCTTCGGCATCCGCCGCCTCGGTCGCACCGTCGGTCGCCTCGGCCGTATCCTCCGCCGGTTCACTGTCGGGCACCGGCACCGGTTCCGGCGCCGGCCCGATGGCCGCGCCCGGCCCCAGCACCTCGATCAGGTCCGCGCCGTAAAGGATTTTCCGCAGTTCCAGGCTTGCCATGCCCGCCGCTACCGCCTCGTCGACGCAGCCGGGCTCGAACAGCGCCGGCGCCTCGAAACCGGCAATCTTTTCCGGCAGCTGGCTGCAGCTCGATACGATGGTGCCGCCATCGACCACCACGCGCAGCGTGCAGCCCTCCTCCGGCGCCTTGGCCAGCCCGTTCACGAAATCCGCGCCTGGTCCGAAAATCAGCAACAGCAGCGCAATCCAGACCACGGCCTTCAGCAGGAAGCCCAGGAACGACCCGCGCCGCTTGGGCTCGTCACCTGACCCGCCGCTGAAGAACCCGCGTTTCGGCGCGTCTTCCTCGTGATGGGCCGGCCGCCAGTCCTTGTACCGGCTGTGCTCCCAGTTCTTCTTGTTAGACGGCGGTCCTTGTCGGTCGCTCATTTGTCACACCCGGATCGGTCCAAACTGCCTCTTGCGCGGGCGGCTGCCGCACCGCGCGCTTTTGCAGACAATCTTCCAAAACCGGAGCCGCAGGTAAAGACAGAGCGACCACCGACCATGCATTTCAGGTGCGGGTTGTTTGATTTCGGCCTCAGGCGCCTTCCGCCATCGGCGCGTCCGGCGCAGGCAGCGCCTTGCGTTCGATCAGCCAGCGTTGGCGATAGGCATAGCGGGCCGCCCGCGCCACATCGGCCTGAAATGACGCATTCACGGTCGCGCCCACGGCCCCGCCCACGATCGGTACGATCTGGCCCGCTTTTCGCGACGCAAGCGAAATGCCAAGCTGCCGCGTGATCCGCTCGACCACCTTCTCCGTCACCCAGCGCCCGCCCTGCTCCAGGATGATCCGCGCCTCTGGCCGTGCCAGTTCACGCGCCAGCCCGTTCAGGCTGTCCAGCGTCTCCTGCCGCCGGTCGCTTGCCATGGATGTCGCCACCTCCAGCACCATCAGCCGGAACACCCGCTCGCTTTCGTCATCCTTCACGAAACCATAGGCTGCGCCCGTCGCACGCACGTTCCGAGCCGCCAATGCGATTGTCGCTGGCACGTCCACGGCGAGTCCCGCCGCACCGAACCAGCCCGCGGCCCCGCCCGTGGCGGCGTTCGTGCCCTGCGCCCAGGCCTGCACCCTCAGCGCCACGCGGTCGCAGGCGGTGATGTCGTTCAGGTCATGCGCGGTCACTTCGCGCGGAACCGTCAGCCCGGCGGCCATGTCTGCCTGCCGCAGCGCGTGCCGCACTACGGCGGGCGGAATGATCCGTGCGATCAGGCCACCGAACGGCGCCGTCAGACGCTCTGCCCCGCTGCCCAGCCGCGAGGCGCGCCGCTTCTCGAACTCTTCCTGGTCCCGGATCACCTTCCGGATCAGTTCGGACATGCTGTCCGGGCCTTTCGGGGGTTTCGCGTCACTCATTGCCGTCTCGCCTCAACTGTTTTCCAGCATGTCTTCGAGATAAAGCGCCTACTCGGCCGTCAGCCGCATCAGGCAGTGAATGTGCACCGGACGGCTCAGCGTCCCGGCATACTGCGCGCTTTCATAGCGGCAGGTCGTATCGCGGAACCCGATCCAGGCGCGTTGCATCTCCTGCAGGGCGTCGACCTGGCTTTGGGCATAGGGCAATCCGGCAACCTCGGCATCCTGCGCGCGTTCGTGCGACCGCAGCGCCCTGTAAGTCGCGTTAAGCCGCGCATCCCAGAAATCACGCTCCAGCGCGGTGCATTCGACGATTCCGATTGTGGTTCCGCCTGCCGAGCCGGCCCTGCAGCTTTCGGATCCGAGGCCGATGCAACCCAGTTTCTCGTCCTGGGTGGCAGAGGCAGCGAGACAGGACTCGATGCGCGCCCTGTCGAAAGGCAGTTCCTGCGCCGGCGCCTGGGCCGGCAGCGACAAGGCCGTCAGAAGGACAAGTCTCCGCATCGGAACTCCGGTTACTCAATGACTGATAGATGGTAACTCCCGCGTGATCCGGCAATGCGTCCCCACACTAGGTTAGCGCTAACACGCCTGAAATCAATGGCTTGACCCCCCGTCCCCATGGGGACGCCCTGTTCCGTCAGCTCTCGGGCACCGCGAAATTCGCATGCGCCGTCACATACCAGGCCCCATCGATCTGCCGGAAGACCGTCAGCCTCGGCGCCCTTCTGGTCAGCGCCGCCCTGTCGACCTCCTCGTCCAGTACCAGCGAGTAGCGGATCACCCGGATCGCCCCGTCGCCGGTCTCCACCGCCCCCTCGACCTCCGGCACCGACTCGATCACCGGGAACCCGCCCGCCACATAGCTTTCCACGTCGTGCCCGGTCCCATCGGCCCGGACAAGCTGGAATTCCGGCGCCAGCACCCCTGCCACCATCTCCGCATCCCCCGACGCGACCGCGGCGACCCAGCCGCCAATCAGCGCCTCGGCACTCTCTCCCTCAATCCCGTCCGCTTGAGCCGCCCCCGCCAACGCCAGCGCGGCAAAAGCCGTCGCAACCAGTCTCCGCATGATCATCTCCCTTGATTCTTCGATCAGCCCATCGCCGCCATCAACTCACGGCCCACCAGCATCCGCCGGATCTCACTCGTCCCGGCCCCGATTTCCATCAGCTTCGAATCGCGGAAGATCCGCGCCACCGGCGCATCGGCCAGGAACCCCGCCCCGCCCATCGCCTGCACCGCCTGATGCGCGACCTTCATCGCCACCTCCGCGGTATAGAGCGCGCAGGCCGCCGCATCCTGCCGCGTTACCTCGCCCCGGTCGCAGGCCTTCGCCACCTCATATGCATAGGCGCGCGCCGAGTTCATCGAAGCGTACATGTCGGCGATCTTGCCCTGCATCAGCTGGAACGACCCGATCGGCTGTCCGAACTGCTTGCGCTCTGCCAGATACGGCATCACCTCGTCCAGACAGGCCGCCATCGTTCCCGCGCCGATCCCGGACAGCACCACCCGTTCATAGTCCAGCCCCGACATCAGCACCCGAACGCCCTGCCCCTCCTGACCCAGAACGTTCTCGAACGGCACCTCGCAGTCCTCGAAGATCAACTCGCCAGTATTCGACCCCCGCATCCCCAGCTTGTCGAAATGCACCGAGGTCGAGAACCCGGTCATGTCCTTTTCGATCAGGAAGGCGGTAATCCCCTTGCTGCCCGCCTCCGGGTCGGTCTTGGCGTAAACCACCAGCGTATCCGCATCCGGCCCGTTTGTGATCCAGTACTTGTTTCCGTTCAGCCGGTAGTGATCGTTCCGCTTCTCGGCGCGAAGCTTCATCGACACCACGTCCGACCCTGCCCCCGCCTCCGACATTGCCAGCGCGCCCACATGCTCGCCCGACACCAGTTTCGGCAGATACTTCTGCCGCTGCGCCTCGGTTCCGTTCAACCGGATCTGGTTGACGCATAGATTCGAATGCGCTCCGTAGCTGAGCGAAACAGAGGCCGAAGCACGCGCGATTTCCTCCACAGCGATGACATGGGCCAGGTAGCCCATACCGGCGCCGCCATATTCCTCGTCAATGGTGATCCCGAGGAGGCCCATCTCCCCCATCTCGCGCCACAGCTCGGATGGGAACTGATTGCTCCGGTCAATCTCCGCCGCGAGCGGTTTTACCCGGTCCTGAGCCCAACGATGGACGGCCTCCTGCAGGGCGTTGACGTCCTCGCCCAGATCGAACCGCATGGATGCGGTGAACATGGGGCTTCCTCCCTTTTGCCCGGTATCGAGGGAACGCTATCGGGCCGCCCGGAGGCGGTCAATCGACGCCAATACTTCTTTTGCGTCTGCAAATTCGGACTGGCGCTCAAGCTGCTGACAAAGATATGGTTTTGCGGATTCGTGAAATGAGGAGAACGCAAAACCGGTCGATGTTTTACGCCCGGTCGCAGGCTACTCCGCCGCCTTGTTCTGAAACACCCGCCCGACCTCCTGCGAGATGATGCGGGCGATCAGTTCACAATCCTCGACAGAGAAGGTCAGCGGAATCCGCATGTCCACAAGCCCCGCCAGCACGCGATCCGTCTGCGGCAATGACTCGGTCGGCGCATAGCGCCAGCTGTCGTAGCGCGAGGTGAAGGCAACCGGCTCCGCCGCGCCGAACCATTTCAGCTCCACGCCCCGTTCGCGGCAGCGGTTCAGTACAGTGCTGATATCATCCGGCGGCCAGTCGAGCAGGAGGAACTGGATCGAGGAGCCGACGAAGTCCTCTTTTTCCGGCCGCTCGATGACTTCGAGCCCGGCAACGCCGCGCAGCCCCGCCTCAACCGCACGGTACCGCTCGTTCCAGCGGGCACACTGGCCGGACAGCTGCCGCAATTGCACCCTCAAAATAGCGGCCCGCAGGTTGTCCATACGACCGGACATGTTCGGGGTCTCGTATCGGACACGTTCGAACGCAGTCGCAGCCGGAACCGCAAGATGCCTGTTGTACAGCATGTAAGACCCCGACAACATCACTGCCCGCGCCATGATTTCCCGGTCGTCGGTGATCAGCAGCCCGCCTTCCCCGGAATTCATGTGCTTGTAGGTTTGCGTCGAGAAACAGGCGACCACCCCATGACGGCCCGAGGAAACGCCGTTCCACGACGCACCCATGGTGTGCGCGCAATCCTCGACAACAGTGACGCCCTCGTCCCAGCACAGACCCATCAGACGGTCCATGTCGCAGATATGCCCCCGCATATGTGACAGCAGCAGAACCCGCGCGCCACTGGACAGGATCTTGGCCTGCAGGTCATCCAGATCGAGCACCAGGTCTTCCGTCACCTCGACAAAGACCGGCTCCGCCCCGACATTCGCGATGGCTCCTGGCACCGGAGCCAGGGTGAACGCATTCGATAAAACCTTGTCGCCAGGCTTCACCCCGACCGACCGCAGCGCCGCCGCGATGGCGTAGCCGCCGGATGTCACCGCAAGGCAATAGGCCGCGCCGGTATAGGCCGCGAATTCCTTTTCCAGCAGCGCAGCTTCGCCGTCCTCGCCTTCGGCAAGGTTATAGCGATGCAGCCGACCGTGGCGCATGACCTCGACGGCCGCCGCGATCCCGTCCTCGGGGATAGGTTCCTGTTGGGTAAAGCTGCCGGTGAATCGTTCATCCATGGCGCGAACTAATGCTCACCAAGGCGCTCGCGTCAATCGGTGTCACCCGATCAAACCTCGCGTCACCTTTGATAATTGATCAAAATGATCAAGTAGAGCATCGGGCTCCAGCTCGGCCACGGTACTACCATCGGGACCAAATGTCACAAGGGCGCAGGGCACCCCCGAGGCGCGCGCTGTGTCGCGGTCGGTAACGGTGTCACCCAGCAGGAAGGACTGTTCCAGAACGCCGCCGGCGCGTTCCACTGCAGCCCGATAGGGTGCCGGATCGGGCTTACGCACCGGCAATGTGTCGGCCGCGATCAGAGACGCGAAGTACCCCCGCACACCAAGCCGGTCGAGCAGGATCTCGGCCTGTGCCTCCGGCTTGTTGGTGCAGATGCCGACCGCATATCCATCCGCCAGCAACCGCTCGACCGCGTCGATTGCGCCGGGATAGATGGTCGTGTAGCGGTCGATGCTCTGCGTATAGCAGTCGACGAACGGCTGAAATTCTGCGTCGACCAATGCCTCGTCTTCGATCCCGATCCGCTTGAACCCCAGCCGAAGCATCGCCCGCCCGCCACGAAAGGCAGTGGATGCATCCGCCAAGGGATCCAACAGATCGCCGTGGCCCAGCCTTTGAAAACAGGCATTTGCAGCCGCGATAAGGTCGCCACTGGTATCGGCCAGCGTGCCGTCGAGATCGAAGATGACCGTGCGCACTATGTCCCCCGGCGTAAACTTGCCGCTCGCTGTAACCGGGCGAAACGCGTTTTGATAGTCACGGGACTTGCGAGGCGCACCGGTTCCGTTAGAACCGCCGTAATAACAGCAAAGAGCAGCGGAATGGCAACAGCACTGATCGTTCTGGCCGCGGGCCAGGGTACCAGGATGAATTCCGATTTTCCGAAGGTGCTGCATGAGCTGGGCGGCGCCCCGCTTTTTGCCCATGCGCTGGCATCCGGTGCGGCGCTCGCGCCGGAGCGCACTGTTCTGGTGATCGGCCACGGTGCCGGCGCGGTGGAAAAAGCCGCGCTTGAGGTTGACCCGGAGATAGGGATCGCCGTGCAGGAGGAGCAGCTCGGCACCGCCCACGCAGTGGCACAGGCCAAGGGCTTCTTCGACGGCTTCGAGGGCGACACCATCGTTCTTTACGGTGACACACCCTTTGTCCGCCCCGAAACGCTCGAGGCGATGCAGGCGGCACGCGCTGCGGGCCACGCGGTGGTCGTCCTCGGGTTCGAGGCCGCAGATCCCGCCCGCTACGGCCGGCTGGTGATGGACGGCCAGCAACTGATGCGCATCGTCGAATACAAGGATGCGTCAGACGAAGAACGCGCGATAACGCTCTGCAACAGTGGCGTTATCTGCGCCGATACTTCTGTGATGTTCGACCTGATCGACGCCGTGTCGAACGAGAATGCCAGCGGCGAGTATTACCTGCCCGACATCGTCGGGCTGGCGCGCGCCCGGGGCCTTACGGCCACCGCCGTCACCTGCCCAGAGGCGGAAACGCTCGGCATCAACTCCCGCGCGGAACTGGCCGCGGCGGAAGCGGAATTCCAGTCGCGCGCCCGGGCCGCCGCACTTGAGAACGGCGTGACACTGACCGCGCCGGATACGGTCTTCTTCGCCCACGACACGGTCATTGGCCGCGACGTCGTCGTGGAGCCAAACGTGGTCTTCGGCCCCGGCGTTACGATAGAAACCGGCGCCCGGATCCGCGCCTTCTCGCATCTCGAGGGCGCGCATGTCGGCGGCGGCGCCATCGTCGGCCCCTACGCGCGCCTGCGCCCCGGGGCGGAACTGGACGGCGGAGCGAGGATCGGGAATTTCGTCGAGATCAAGAACGCCCAGATCGGCCCCGGCGCCAAGGTCAATCACCTGACCTATATTGGCGACGCCACCGTCGGAGAGGACGCGAATATCGGTGCCGGAACAGTCACTTGCAACTACAACGGGGTGGAAAAATTTCACACCGAAATCGGCGCGCGCGCCTTCATCGGGTCGGATACGATGCTGGTGGCGCCGGTTACCGTGGGCGACGGCGCGATGACTGGCAGTGGTTCGGTGATCACAAAGGACGTTCCGGCCGACTCTCTGGCGCTTGGCCGCGCGGAACAGGTCGTCAAGATAGGCGTCGCGTCAAGGCTGTTCGAATTGTATAAGAAAAACAAAGAAAACAGGGGCAAGGAGTAAAGTAAATGTGCGGAATTGTAGGTGTTCTTGGAAAGCACGAGGTCGCTCCGATCATGGTCGAAGCGCTGAAACGGCTGGAATATCGCGGATATGACAGCGCCGGCATCGCCACGGTAAACGACGAGGCGCATCTGGAACGGCGCCGCGCCGTCGGCAAGCTGGTCAACCTCTCGGACCTGCTGGTGCACGAACCGCTGACTGGCAAGGCCGGCATCGGCCACACCCGCTGGGCGACCCACGGCGCCCCCACGGTCACCAACGCGCACCCTCACCGCTCCGGCCCCGTCGCCGTGGTGCACAACGGCATCATCGAGAATTTCCGCGAACTGCGCGAAGAACTGCGCGCCGATGGCGCGATCTTCGAGACCGACACAGATACCGAGATCATCGTCGCGCTGACCAACCGCTTCCTAGATCAGGGCCTGTCGCCCCGAGACGCCGCCGAACAGGCCATCGCCCGGCTCGAAGGCGCTTTCGCGCTAAGTTTTCTGTTCGAGGGCGAGGCCGACCTGCTGATCGCCGCGCGCAAGGGCTCTCCGCTGGCCGTCGGGCATGGAGACGGAGAGGTCTATGTCGGCTCCGACGCCATTGCGCTTGCGCCGCTGACCGACCGGATCACCTATCTCGAGGAAGGCGACCGCGCTGTCCTGACCCGCGACAGCGTCGATATCTTCGACGCGGAAGGCCGCCGCGCCAACCGCGCCATCCGCACCGTCAAGATCGACGCCGCCCATATCGACAAGGCGGGCCACAAGCATTTCATGGCCAAGGAAATCGCCGAACAGCCCACCGTGATCGGCGACGCGCTGGCGCATTATGTCGACGGCTCCCGCATCGACCTGCCCGAAGCGCTTGATTTCAAACGGATCGAGCGGATCACCATGGTCGCCTGCGGCACCGCCTTTTACGCCTGCCTGACCGCAAAATACTGGTTCGAACGGCTCGCCGGGATCCCGGTGGAGGTCGATATCGCCAGCGAATTCCGCTACCGCGAACCGCCAATCGGGCCGAACACGCTGGCGCTTTTCGTCAGCCAGTCGGGCGAAACCGCCGACACGCTCGCCGCCCTGCGCTACTGCGCCGCGCAGGCGCAGATCGCGGCGGTCACGAATGTCGAGACAAGCTCCATCGCCCGCGAGTCCGATGTAAACCTGCCGATCCTGGCGGGCGCGGAAATCGGCGTCGCCTCGACCAAGGCGTTTACCTGTCAGCTGACTGTCCTCGTGCTGATGGCTCTGAAGGCGGCGCATGACCGCGGCCGGATCACCGATGCGGACCTCGCCGAAAACCTCGCCGAATTGCAGAGTCTTCCGGGCCGCATGAACCTTGCGCTGACCCAGTCGGAGCAGATTGCCGCCGCCGCGCGCCGCGTCGCCGAAGCACAGGACGTGCTTTTCCTTGGCCGGGGCCAGATGTACCCGCTGGCGATGGAAGGCGCATTGAAACTGAAGGAAATCAGCTACATCCACGCCGAAGGCTATGCCTCGGGAGAGCTGAAGCACGGCCCCATCGCTCTGGTCGACAAGACCGTGCCGGTGATCGTGATGGCGCCGCAGGACGCGCTTTTCGACAAGACTGTGTCGAACATGCAGGAGGTCATGGCCCGTGGCGGCAAGGTGCTGCTGATCACGGACCCTGCCGGCGCGAAACTGGCCAGCGAGGGCACGTGGCAGACGCTGGTGATGCCCGAGGTTGCGACGCTGTTCGAGCCGATCCTCTACGCCCTTCCCGCGCAGCTTCTGGCCTATCACGCGGCGGTGGCCAAAGGCACCGATGTGGACCAGCCGCGCAACCTGGCCAAGTCCGTCACCGTAGAATGACGCCAGAGGCGGCGATCGCGGCTCTGGAAGGCTATATCCAGCCCGGAAAAGCTGCCGACATGGCCGCCTATCACAAGGCCGACCGCCCGTATCTTGGCGTTACCAATCCGGACATCGACACCCTGGTCAAGTACTGGCGGCGTGAAATGACCGTTGCCGAACGGGCAGAGTTGGCCGACGACCTCTGGCGCACGAATATTCACGAGGCACGCCTGGCTGCGGCCAAGCTGCTGACACAGGCGCGGATTAAGGAGGATGAGCCGGTCTGGCAGCTGATCGCCTCGTGGGTTCCGACATTCGATGCCTGGGCCATCGCGGATCACGCAAGCATTGCCGGGCAGAAGAGGCTCGTCGCCGATCCGTCGCGGCTGGACGAGGTCGAGGTTTGGACCCGCTCCGATCACATGTGGAGCAGGCGCGCCGCGCTGGTGATGACCCTGCCCTGGACCAAGCAGAACAATCCTAAGCCCGAGGAAGAAGCGATCCGCGACCGCGTGCTCGGCTGGGCAGCAAGCTATGTGCCGGACAAGGACTGGTTCATCCAGAAAGCCGTCGCCTGGTGGGTGCGGGACCTGTCAAAACACGACGCCGAGCGTGCGAAGGCGTTTCTCGAAGCGCATGGAGGCGACATGAAAGGCTTTGCCAGGAAAGAAGCCGGACGGCACCTGCGCTGACCATGTGCAAAAGTGACTTTTGCGCCGCAAACCCTTCCCTATGAACAAGTTTTGCGCGGTGCAATACTGCGATCTCGCTGAAGAACCCGGCCCGGTGGAACCACGACCCGAGCGCCTCACAGTGTCACGCCGCCAAAAGAATACTCCGCCCGCGGCCCAGGGCCGGGGCGGAGTCAATGTGCGAGCCGCGTCGGCGGCTCCTGTGGAAACGGTCAGCCTAGGCCAGCCGCTCCTTCACCATCGGGCCGACCCGGCCGAAATCCATCCGGCCGGTATATTGCGCCTTGAGCGCGCCCATGACGCGGCCCATATCGCGGATCGAGGAAGCCTCGGTCGTGCGGATGGCCTTGTCGACGGCATCCTCGATCTCGCTGTCGTCGAGCTGCTTCGGCAGGAAGTCCTCGATGACGCGGATCTCGTCCAGTTCGCGTTCGGCCAGGTCCAGCCGACCGCCTTCTTCATAGGCGCGGGCGCTTTCGTGGCGTTGCTTGACCATCTTGCCGAGAATGCCAAGCACCTCGGCATCGGTCACGCCATTGGCGCCCTCGCCCTCGCCGCGGAGGGCGATGTCCTTGTCCTTGATCGCCGCGTTGATTAGCCGGAGTGTCGACAGTCTGGCAGCGTCCTTCGATTTCATCGCATCCTTCAGCGCGTCGCTGATCCTGGTGCGCATGTCCATATGTGCGGGTCCTCTCCCCTTGAGGTTTCGCAAATCCGTAACATACTGCGAGTGCAAAATCCGCGCAACCGAAGCTTGCCGATCTAACCCATTGAGAACGCTAGGTAACGCGAATCGCGTCGAGGGTTGAAACCCGCCGCCGCTGCGAATAGGTTCCCGCCGATCCCGAACAAGGAGTCGCCTCCAATGCCCCTCTCGCGCGGACCGGATAACGCGACCGCCTGCCTTGCGCTGGCCGACGGAACCCTGTTTTTCGGCAAGGGGTTCGGCGCCGCCGGGCAGACAACGGCAGAGCTGTGCTTCAACACTGCAATGACCGGGTATCAGGAAATCATGACCGATCCGTCCTATGCCGGGCAGATCGTGACCTTCACCTTCCCCCATGTCGGCAATGTCGGGGTGAACCCCGAGGACGACGAAACTGCCGATCCGGTGGCCGAGGGCATGGTGGTGAAATGGGATCCGACCGAGCCGTCGAACTGGCGCGCGGCGGAACCGCTGGTCGGCTGGCTGGAAAAACGCGGCCGTATCGGCATCGGCGGCCTCGACACACGCCGCCTGACCCGCGCGATCCGCCAGCAGGGCGCGCCACATGTTGCGCTGGCTCATTCTCCCGACGGTGAGTTCGATATCGAGGCGCTGGTCGCCTCCGCCCGGGCCTTCAAGGGGCTGGTTGGCCTCGACCTCGCCAAGGAAGTGTCCTGCGCGCAATCCTATCGCTGGGATGAAATGCGGTGGGCCTGGCCCGACGGGTTCGCCCGGCGCGACGCGCCCGGCCACAAGGTCGTCGCCATCGACTACGGCGCAAAACGCAACATCCTTCGCTGCCTCGCCAGCGCCGGCTGCGACGTGACGGTTCTGCCCGCCACCGCAACGGCCGAGGATGTGATGGCCCACGATCCCGCCGGCCTGTTCCTGTCGAACGGCCCCGGCGACCCGGCAGCGACCGGCGAATATGCCGTGCCGATGATCCGCGACATCCTGGACAAGTCCGATATGCCGGTCTTCGGCATCTGCCTTGGCCACCAGATGCTCGCCATCGCGCTCGGCGCTCAGACCATCAAGATGAACCACGGCCATCACGGTGCGAACCATCCGGTGAAGGATCTGGAGACCGGGAAGGTCGAGATCACCTCGATGAACCACGGCTTCACCGTCGACAGCCAGACGCTGCCGTCCGACGTGACAGAGACTCATGTGTCGCTGTTCGACGGGTCGAACTGCGGCATCCGGCATCGGGAACGCCCGGTCTTCTCGGTGCAGTACCACCCAGAGGCGAGCCCGGGACCGCAGGACAGCTATTACCTGTTCGAACGCTTCGTTTCGGCCATCGAAAACCGTTAACTATCCTTAACTTAAGACAAAATTAACAACGATAGAAAATCCTCTGGGCGTTGCTTGCCTGAGGGTTTTCATCATGACTTCCGCGCGTCTGCTGTCCGCCGACGGGCCCGAGCGCCTGTCCGCCGTTCCTTCCAGCCGGCCCAACAGGGTTCCGCTGGGCCAGATCCTCGTCTCCCGCGGCGCGCTCAGTCCTGTCGACCGCCGCTTCGCTCTGGAACGCATGGCGCGCTTCGACACCAAACTCGGCGATATCCTCCTCGCGCAGAAGCTGGTTGACCGGCCCCGGCTGTTCGATGCCCTGGCCGAGCAGTTCGGTTGCGAGGTTGCGGATTTCGATGCGGTGCCACCCGACCTCGACCTGTTTGAAAAGGTCGGCGCAGAGCAATGCCTGAAACTCGGCGTTCTGCCATGGGTCGAACGGGACGGCCGAACCCTCGTCGCCTCCGGCCGCCCCGAAGATTTCGACCGGCACCTGCCATTGCTTGAGTCGCTTCTGGGTCCGGTTTCGATGGCGGTGACCGGAGAGATCGAGCTCCACCGCGCCGTACAGAAATTGCAGCCACAGTCGCTGATCCGCCGCGCCGAGACCCGCGTTCCGGAGCTGGAAAGTTGCCGCTCCATGGCATTCAGCTTCAACCGCCTACCGCCGCTCGCGCTGGTGCTGTTCCTGGTCCTCGCTGTGGCAGTGATCTTTCACCCGCTGCAATCGGCGCGCGCTTTCACCGTCTGGGCCATCGTCACGCTTCTGGCGAACAGCACGCTGAAACTCGCGGCGATGCTCCGGCAATTGCGTGCCCCGGCCGAACCGGACCAGCGGACCAAACGTCCCATCGTCGCCCGCCTGCCCCGCGTGTCGCTGCTGGTTCCGCTTTACAAGGAACGCAAGATCGCCGCGCGTCTGATCGGACGGCTGGAACGGCTGGACTACCCGCGCGAACTGCTCGACATCCTGCTGATCGTCGAGGCGGACGACACAACCACCCGCGCCGCACTGGCGGAAATCGACCTGCCGCAGCACATGCGGCCCGTCGTCGTTCCCGCCAGCAGGCTCAAGACCAAGCCCCGCGCACTCAACTACGCGCTGGAGTTCGCCCGAGGTTCACTCATCGGCGTCTATGATGCCGAGGATGCGCCAGCCCCCGACCAGATCCTGCGGGTGGTCGAACGGTTCCATGAGCGTGGACCGGACCTGGCCTGCGTGCAGGCTGTGCTCGATTTCTACAACAGCCGCTCGAACTGGCTGGCGCGATGTTTCGCCGTCGAGTACGCGGCCTGGTTCCGCGTGGTCTTACCGGGCATGACGCGCCTGGGGCTGGTGGCCCCGCTGGGAGGCACGTCGCTGTTCTTTCGCCGCACCGCGCTGGAAAACCTCGGCGGCTGGGACGCCCATAATGTGACAGAGGATGCGGATCTGGGCGTGCGCCTTGCGCGTCACGGCTACCGCACCGAGTTCATCGAGTCCGTAACCGCCGAAGAGGCGAACTGCCGGGCGTGGCCCTGGATCCGACAGCGGTCACGCTGGCTCAAGGGCTACATGATGACCTGGGCGGTGCACATGCGGCGCCCTTGGCGGCTGTGGCGCGAACTGGGGGCATGGCGCTTCCTCGGCGTTCAGCTCCTGTTCCTCGGCACGATCTCGCAGTTTCTGCTGGCGCCATTCCTGTGGCTGTTCTGGCTGATGCCCTTTGGCATCCAGCACCCATTCGCTCCGCTGATCGGCACTGCCGGCACCGTGGCACTGGTCGCCACCTTCATCGCATCGGAGGCGATCAGCCTTGCCGTCGGATTATTCGCCGTGAGGGGCAGACAGCACCGCCACCTCCTGCCATGGGTCATCACGCTGCACTTCTACTTTCCGCTGGCAGCGCTTGCCGCTTACAAAGGGCTATTCGATCTGCTGACGCGGCCGTTCTTCTGGGACAAGACCGCGCACGGCCTTTATGACGAAACCGCGGAAGCCACGACGGATTCCGAACAGGTCAGGCCGCGGCGCTTCCGCCAGCGTCGTGCTTGAGCCGGGTCTCAAACGCCTTGGAGATGTGTGCGCGCAGCGCGGTGTAGGCCGCATCTCCGTCCCCCGCCTCGATGGCATCGACGATCGCGTGATGCTCGCGCACCGTTCCCTCACCGCGCCCCTCGACCGCCAGCGACGTTGTCGCCAAAAGCGCCATCGTCCGGTGCACGAGGTCCAGCTGCTGCACGAGATAGCGGTTGTGCGACGCCAGATGGATCTGCTTGTGGAACCGCCGGTTCGCCCGCGACAGCGCCGCGGGATCGTCGACGATGCTTTCGTGCGCCTCGACCATGTCTTTTAGCACCCGCACCTCTTCGGGCGTGGCATGCTTCGCCGCCAGTCGTGCCGCCAGACCTTCCAATTCGGTCCGCACCACGTAAAGCTCCGCCAGCTGGTTATGATCCAGCGACGCCACGATCAGGGATCGCCCGTCGCGCGCCAGCAGCGATTGCGTCTCCAGCCGCTGCAGCGCCTCGCGGATCGGGGTGCGGGAAACGCCGAAGCGCTCAGCCAGTTCGCTTTCCACCAGTCGGTCGCCGGGCTTGTAGATTCCGACATCAATCGCCTCGAGTATCATCTCGTAGGCGTCCTTCTGCGTGGACTTCGGGTCCGACATGCGCGGCCTTTCTGAATACGGTGGTATACATTAGCCGCGCCCAAGCGTCACAATCAAGCTTTCACGATGGACGCTGCGCCGGCGCAGTCCTAAATACCGCCACATGGTGGCGCAGCATTTCTCTCATGTCCGGCACTGGGTCTTCGACCTGGACAACACTCTGTACCCGCCTGCGGCGCGCCTGTTTGACCAGATCGAAGAGAAGATGAACGCCTGGGTGATGCGCGAACTGTCGGTGGATCACGTCGAAGCGGACCGCCTGCGCGCCGATTACTGGCGCGAGCACGGGACGACGCTGGCTGGGCTGATGGCCAATCACAAGGTCGAGCCCTGGGATTATCTGCGCGAGGTGCACGACATCTCGCTCGACATGCTGGAACCGGACGAGGGGCTGGCGCGGTCGATCCGCGCCCTGCCCGGCCGCCGCATCGTCTACACCAACGGCGACGGCGAGTATGCCGAGCGGGTTCTGGAACGGCGCGGTCTGTCGGACGTGTTCGACGCGATCTACGGGATTGAGCACGCGAACTGGCGGCCGAAGCCGGAGCGCGCAGCGTTCGATCTCGTTTTTGCCGCCGAAAGGCTGGAGCCGAAGACCGCGGCGATGTTCGAGGATGACATCCGCAACCTCTCGGTGCCGCATGCGCTGGGGATGCGGACGGTACATGTGGCGCCCGAGCCGGATCCGCAGCCGCATATCCATCACCATACCGACGACCTGCCAGGCTTTCTGGCGATGCTGACATGACACCGGAGCGGGTCGATGTGTTCGTGGCTGGTGGCGGGCTGGCCGGTCTTGCCGCTGCCGCGGCCTTTGGCGAGACCGGCTTTTCCGTGCTGCTGGCTGACCCCTCGCCGCCTCCCGCGGAGAATGAACACGACGAGGATCTACGCTCCACCGCCTTCCTGCAGCCCGCCCGCGATCTGCTGGAGCGGATCGGACTTTGGGACACGCTTGCGCCGCATGCCATGCCGCTCGATGCGCTTCGGATCATTGATACCGCCGGCTGGCCGCCGGAGATCCGCGAGACGCGGGTGTTCGAGCCGGGCGACCTTGGCGCGGCGAGTTTCGGGTGGAACCTGCCGAATGCGCTGACCCGGCGCGAGATGGTGCGGGCGATTGCTAAGATGCCGGAGGTAGAGCTTTGCTGGGGCACCGGCTTCCGGTCGCTGCTGACCCGCACGGCCGAGGTGCGGGTGAACCTGACCGGGGGCCGGCAGGTCGCGGCGCGGCTGGCGGTGGCGGCGGACGGGCGCGACTCGGCGCTGCGGGAGGCGGCGGGCATCGGCGTCCGGATCAGCCGCTACGGGCAGAAGGTGCTGGCGTTCACGGCTACCCACGCGCTGGGTCATGCGCGGGTCTCGACGGAGGTTTACAACGAAGGTGGCGCCTTCACGACCGTGCCGCTGCCGGACGTGAACGGTCGGCCGGCTTCGGCGATCGTGTGGATGAATGACGGGCCGCGGGCGGTGGAGCTGGCGGGGCTGGATCCGGCGGCCTTCGGCGAGGCGATGACGGAGCGGGCCTGCGGGGTGCTTGGGCCGATGGAGCGGGTCGGCGGGCTGGGGATGTGGCCGGTGGTGACCCAGGTGGCCGAGCGGCTGACCGGCGAGAGGGTGGCTCTGGTGGCGGAGGCGGCGCATGTGCTGCCGCCCATCGGGGCGCAGGGGCTGAACACCTCGCTCCATGATATCGCGGCGCTGGTGGAGCTGGCGCGGGGGGATCCGGCGGGGCTGGGCGGGGAGGCGCAGCTTGGGGCCTATGAGAGCGGCCGGGCGGGGGATATTGCCCTGAGGGCGCGGGCCATCGACCTTTACAACCGGGTGTGCCGGTCGGGGGAGGCGCCGGTGCAGGCGCTGCGGCGGTTCGGGCTGAGGATGGTGCATGACGTGCCGCCGGTCCGGATGGCGATCATGAGGGCCGGACTGGGGCGGCGCTGAGGGGCGTCCCCATGGGGACGGGGGGTCAAGTCATTGATTCCAGGCATGTTAGCGCAAACGTCTGTGTGGGGACGCTTGCTCTCTGACCACGTCTCGAGCACATGCGAAATGGTCATCACAGCGTGAGCATCTTGAAATTTTGATAGCAAATTGCTATTTTGACGTCACCATGACTGGAGGTGGCCGATGCCGGTCCCCATGACACTTCGCGTCGATCAAAGCCTGAAGGAACAGCTGTCGAAACTGGGCGAGCTGCGTCACATGACGATGAACAAGCTGGCCATTCAGGCTCTGCAGCAATTCGTCGCCAAGGAGACGCTGCTGGTCGAGGAAGAACTGGAAGCCTCCCTCAGGGACCTGAGGAAGTACCGGGAAGCCGATCCGGACTTCGAGAAGGCCATCGAAGCAGCCGCCGAAGCCGAGCTGTCGACGGATCAAGATCCCGCGCAAGGCGTGATCGAAGCGCAGGAAGGCTTTGAGACGACAAGGCTCCTTCGCGGTCTGCTGAGTGCCTGACTGGGACGGGAACAGCGACAGGCTGCGCGAAAATCTGAAGAACGCATTTCGGCTTTCGCGGGATGAAGCCCGAAGCCGCGTGCTGCCCAGTGCAGAACTGGCGCGGCACTGGCATTCCACGTCGATGCAAGGACTTACCGGCAATCTGCACGGTAAAGTCGTTCCGGCCGAGACGTTGAGCGGCAAATTTCGCGGCGAAGAAGGGCTGGAAGGCGTCGAGGTCCGGATAGGTCCGCATCCGGGAACGCCGTCCGCGCAGGTTTCGGAAGAACTGGCGAAGTTCGAAGAGACCCTCACAGGCGCGGTTGAAGCGCTGGACGGGATTGTCCATGCCGGCGAAGGCCCAAGCGACAAGGATGAACTGAACGCCGTGATCGAGCTTTGCGCGTGGGCGCATGCCGAATGGGTCAGGATCCATCCCTTCGCCAATGGCAATGGCCGAACGGCGCGGATCTGGGCCGGGTTCATCGCCATGAGATACGGACTGCCGCCTTTTGTCAGACTGAGGCCGCGTCCCGACGATGGTTATGGGGCGGCCTGCGGCCTCGCCATGCGCGGCGATTGGGCGCCAACCGCCGAGGTGTTCCGCCGGATGTATCTGGATATCGTCCGTCCGCGATAACCCGTCGAGGCAATTGCACGTCAGGCCCTCTCCCTCAGCGCCCTTCGCATGATCTTTCCCGTCGCCGTCATCGGCAACGCGTCGATGGGTTCAATCCGGCGCGGGGCGACGTGGGGGCTGACCCGTTCGCGCACGCGCGCCACCAGCGCTTCGCCCAGAGCGTCGGACCACCCTGCCCCGTCGCGCAGGACGACATAGGCCGTCACCGCCTCTGTCCGCACAGGATCGGGGAGGCCGATGACGGCGGCCATGACCACGTCCGGGTGGCCGGTCAGGCAGGTCTCGATCTCGGACGGGCCGATGCGGTAGCCGGAGGACGTGATCACGTCGTCGTCGCGGGAGGCGAACCAGTAATAGCCGTCGTCGTCGCGGCGGGCGAGATCCCCAGTGCGCAGCCAGTCGCCGGAGAACTTGGCCGCCGTCGCCTCGGGCTTTTCCCAGTAGCGCAGGAACATCACCGGGGTGCCGCGGCGGACGGCGATTTCGCCCTCACCCGGCCCTTCGACCTCGCGCCCTTCTCCATCGAGCAGGGTCACGTCGAAACCCGGCAGCGGCTGGCCCATCGAACCGGGCTTCACCGGCATCGACCCGTGGCAGGAGGCCATGACGAGATTGCATTCGGTCTGGCCGTAAAGCTCGTTGATCGGGGCGCCCAGCGCCTCCAGCCCCCAGTCGAGGAGGTCGGCGCCCAGCGCCTCGCCGCCCGACGAGATGGTGCGGATGTTCAGCCCGTCCGGCACATCCGCCTGGCGCATCAGCTTCAGCGCGGTGGGCGGCAGGAACAGGTTCGTCAGGCGCTCGTTCCGGATCAGGCGATAGGCGTGCTCCGGGTCGAACTTGCGCATCCGGTGGCTGATCTGCGGTCGCCCGTAATAGAGGCAGGGCATCGCCATATCCATCAGCCCGCCGATCCAGGCCCAGTCCGCCGGGGTCCAGCCGATATCGCCCAGCTGCGGAAAACCTTCGTGGTTCGCCTCCATCGACGGCAGGTGGCCGAGCAGGAATCGATGCGCGTGTAGCACGCCCTTGGGATCGCCGGTGGTGCCGGAGGTGTAGATCAGAACCGCCGGATCGTCGGCGGCTGTGTCGACCGGCGTGATGGGGGCGTTGGCGGCGGCAATCTCTGCATGCAAGTCGCGCACCGGATCCGGCCCGCCGTCGACGCAATAGATCTCCGCCAGTTCCGGCAGCTCGGCGCGCAGGTCCATCACCTTGTCGAGATTGGCCGCGTCCGTGACCACCAGTTTTGCGCCGCTGTCCCGAAGCCGGTAGGCCAGCGCATCCGGCCCGAACAGGACGAACAGCGGCAGCGCGACCGCGCCAAGTTTCCATGTAGCGAAATGGCTGATCAGTACTTCGGGCGACTGTGCCAGCAGAACCGCGACGCGGTCACCCTGGCCCACGCCCCGCGCCCGGAACGATGCCGCGAGCGCGTCGGACGCGGCCTTGAGCTGCGCGAAGGTCCAGACCTGCCGCGAGCCATCCTCGCCCAGATGGGTGACGGCGACGCGATCCGCCGGACGCGCGGCCCAGTCGTCGCAGCACACCCGCGCGATATTGAAACGCGCGGGAACATCCCATCGGAAGCCCGCGCGCATATCCTGCCAGTTTCCGATCCGCGGCAGCAGCCTGCGCTGCAGCGGATCGGCGGGATCAGTTCCTGTAGACGACAAGCTCCGGCAGCCCGTCGAGCGGCGCGTCCAGCAGACGCAGCGCCGCGAGGGACACCTGGCTGCCCGATCCGCTGGCCCCGCCCGACGGGATCAGCTGAACCTGCACGGTGCGGCCGGAGGCCGGGTAGAACAGACGGCCAGAAGCGTTTTCCGACACGAGCGGCGTCTTGATCCAGAAGCCGGGCTCTTCCGGCGACCCGATCGAGGCGACCGTGGTACCAAGGCGGCCATCGCCCGCCGCTTCGGGCGCCGCGGTCGTGGTTTCCGTTGTGGTCGTCGTCGCCGGCGGCGAAGTTATCACCGGCGCCGGGGCCGCGGCGGCCTCGCGCTGTTCCGGCGTGGTGGTGTCGTAATCCTCGACCGTGCGCGCATCGGCCGATGGTGGCGGCGCGTTCGTCACCGCGGACAGTTCGGCATCGGAGATGATGCCTTCCTGGATTTCCTCGGGCGCTTCGAGATTGGTGGTCGCGGGGTCGATCGCGGAGAGCGGCTCGCCTGCGGGGCCGGTGGCGCCGCCGCCGAAAAGGCCGGTGTCCCCGGCGGTGTTCGCGCCGCCGCCGCAGCCGGCAAGCGCGAGCGCCGCGATTAGGAGTGTGGTTTGTTTCATGGCAGGCACGTTAGGTTGCTTCGGTACCCCTTACAACACGATGCTGTGGCTTGCGGCAAGGTCCCGCTCGCCCTAAGTTCACATGTCATGACCCCGCGATTAGTCGATCCTTTCGAGCGCGCAATCACTTACCTGCGCGTTTCCGTCACCGACCGGTGCGATTTCCGCTGTGTGTACTGCATGGCGGAGCAGATGACGTTCCTGCCGAAAAAGGAGCTGCTGACGCTGGAAGAGCTGGACCGGATGTGTTCGGCCTTTGTCGGGCTCGGGGTGGAGAAGCTGCGCATCACCGGCGGCGAGCCCCTGGTGCGGCGCGATATCATGACCTTTTTCCGGGCGATGTCGCGGCATCTGGAGTCTGGCGCGCTGAAGGAGTTGACGCTGACGACGAACGGGTCGCAGCTGTTCCGGTTCGCCGAGGACCTTTATGCGGCGGGTGTGCGGCGGGTGAACATCTCTCTCGACACGCTGGACGAGGCGAAATTCGCGCGCGTGACCCGCTGGGGCCGGCTGCCGCAGGTGATGAAGGGCATCGATGCGGCGCGCGCGGCGGGGATGCGGGTGAAGATCAACGTTGTCGCGCTGAAGGGGTTCAACGAGGACGAGCTGTTCGACCTGGTGGACTGGTGCGCGCGCGAGGACATGCACCTGACCTTCATCGAGGTCATGCCGATGGGCGACATGGGCGAGACCGACCGCGTCGGGCAATACTGGCCGCTGACGGATGTGCGGCGGCAGCTGGCGGAGCGGTACACGCTGACCGAGCTGACGGAGCGGACCGGTGGACCGGCGCGGTATGTGCGGCTGGAGGAGACCGGGCAGAAGCTGGGTTTCATCACGCCGCTGACCCACAATTTCTGCGAATCGTGCAACCGCGTGCGGCTGACCTGCACTGGCGAGCTGTACATGTGCCTGGGGCAGGAAGACATGGCCGACCTGCGCAAGCCGCTGCGGGATTTCCCGGCGACGGATGCGCCGCTGGTCTCGGCCATCGAAAAGGCGATCGGGCGCAAGCCCAAGGGGCACGATTTTGACTATTCTCGCCAACAGGTTGAGGGTCAGGTATCGCGCCACATGTCACATACCGGCGGGTGACCGAAGAAACCTCAGAGACGCCGAAAATCTGCCCAATTTTTTAACGAGATCTACGCCAGAAATTGAAGGCGGAGACTCGGACTTTGAGCATGATGGAAATATCGGCCCTGGCGCTGGAATTGATGGCGGCGCCGTTCATCGCGGTGGCACGCCTGGGCCCTGCCGCGCATCTTGCTGAATTCGTTGTCCTCGCCCTTGCCACGACCATCGCGCTGGTGTTGCTGGTGCGCCGTCTGGAAGACTGGATCCGGTCCAAGCGCAATCGCATCACCGAGGGGCGCGTGGTGCATATCTTCCCGGGACCGTCCGGCGTTGCGATGCCGCGAATCGGCTTCGTCGATGCGGCGGGCGTGAGCCACAGCTTCAGCTCCGCCCTGCCCTGCACGCAGGAAACCGGGCGGATCGGCGGGCGGGTGTCGGTGCAGTATGACCCGGTGAACCCGAACCAGGCGCAGCTGACCGGCCATCCCGGCGTGCAGCTGGCAAAGGCGGCGCTGATCGTGGCGATGCTGGTGGCCTTCGCCTATGCGGGGCTGAGCGCTTAAGGGCGCCCTACCCCCAGGCCTCTCCCAGATCCGCCCTGGCGCGGTCGATCCAGTGATCCTTCAGCCAGCCGCAGGGCAGCGAGTGGCGCAGCCATGAGCCTTTGTAGCCGGCGACCGCCTCTGGCATTTTCGGACGGCCGTGGAAGCAGACGACGCGGGCGTTGAGCGGCAGGCGCGGCGGGCGGAAATAGTTCATCGGCGGCAGGTCGAGGCAGTCGTGCTTGAAGCTGACCACGTGGTCGGACGGCAGGTAGGCGAAGGCGCCTTTTTCCTGCGCCAGTGTCGAGGTGTAGCGCTGTTCACTGCCGCGCGCCTTTTCGACCTCGGCGGTGGGTGACGCGGCGAGGGTCTCGTAGAGCCACGGGTGCAGCGCGGGGTCGTAGCGAAAGACGGAGCCGTGGCCGGTGGCGCGGCCGCGCCGCGCCTCTACCCAGTCGTGCCGCATCGCGACCTTTCCGGGCGCCATGTCATGGATCTCGTCCAGCGGGCCGGTAATCACCACGTCAAGGTCGAAGCCGAGGATCGGGCCGTCCAGATCCGGGATCAGGCCGGGACGGAACAGCGACACCTTCCGCATCGCGCCCTGCCGGTTGGCCACGGCGAGCGCCGCGTTCATTTCCTCGTGAAACGGTTCAGCCGGCAGGTCGAGGATCTCGACATCCGGATGGATACCCTCGGCATGTTCCGTCATGCACAGAAACCGCACGTCCCGCGACAGGTTGCGGCGCACGCCGGAGTACAGCCGGTTCACGTATTCAGGGCCGAACAGCGTGCCCCACTTGATGCAGACGACATTTGCCAAAGACATGGGCACCGGTTAGCGCGAAACCCGCGCCGCCGCCAGTGAGCGCTTGCCAGATCGGCCACGCCGGATTTACGATTTCCCCATGCCGCATAGCGGCATGACAGCCTCAACCGCCGTGAGGATCGCCATGCTCCCCCGCAAAGACACCGATGAAGAAATCGCCGCTGCCGCCTACATGATCTGGCTGGAAGAGGGCCAGCCGCACGGAATGGACAAGGAACACTGGTTCCGCGCCCAGACCGCGCTGGAAGGCACCAAGGCCAAGAAAAAGGCCCCCGCGAAGAAAAAGCCCGCGAAGGCCGAGGCGGCCGCGAAGCCGAAGGCGAAAGCAAAGCCGAAGGCCAAGCCGAACCCGAAGGACGCCTGAACCCGCGCCGCCGCGATCAGGCGGCGGGCAGCCTGCTTTCGACCATGCCTGCCAGCCAGGAACAGCCGGCGGGGATTGCCTCGTCATTGAAGTTGTATTCCGGGTGATGCACCGGTGCGGTATCGCCGTTGCCCAGCAGGATGTAGGCGCCGGGCCGTTCCTCGAGCATGTAGGCGAAATCCTCGCCGCCCATGACAAGAGGCGCCTCGTCGCAATCGCCGGCGACGTTGCGCGCGACCTCGGCCGCGAATTCGGTCTCGGTATCGGCATTCACCATGACCGGGTAGCCGGGCATGTAGTTCACCTTTGCGGTCGCGCCGAAAACCTCTGCCGTCGCCGCGGCGATCTGCGGCAGCCGCTCTTCGACCTGTTCCCGCACTTCCGGCGCCAGCGTGCGCACTGTGCCCTTCAGGGTCACGCGCTGCGGGATCACGTTGAACGCCTTCGACGAGGTCTCGAAGGACGTCACCGAGACCACGACCTGCTTGGTCGGATCGACATTACGGCTGGCGATGGTCTGCAGCGCCAGCACCACGTGCGACGCGACCACGGTGCTGTCGATGGTTTCGTGCGGTTTCGCCGCGTGGCCGCCCTTGCCCTCGACTGTGATTTCGAACTGGTCGGAGGCGGCGAAGAAGCCGCCGGGCCGGATCGAGAAGCTGCCCACCGGCTGGCCCGGCCAGTTGTGCAGGCCGTAGACCTCGTCGATCTTCCAGCGGTCCATCATGCCGTCGTCGCACATCTCCTTGCCGCCGCCGCCGCCTTCTTCGGCGGGCTGGAAGATGATGACAGCCGTGCCGTCGAAATTGCGGGTCTCGGCGAGGTATTTCGCGGCGCCGAGCAGCATCGCGGTGTGGCCATCATGGCCACAGGCATGCATCGCGCCGTTGGTCTCGGACGCATATTCGAGGCCGGTCGCCTCGACTATCGGCAGCGCGTCCATGTCGGCGCGCAGGCCGATGGTGCGGCCGGAATTGTTGGACTTGCCCCTGATCACCGCCACCACGCCGGTGCGGCCGATGGCATCGACGACCTCGTCGCAACCAAATTCTTCCAGCTTCTGCTTCACCAGCGCCGAGGTACGGTGCGTGTCAAAGAGGATCTCCGGGTGGCGGTGAATGTCTCGTCGCCATTCGGTGATCTCTGGCAACAGTTCGGCAAATCGGTTCTTGATAGGCATGATACCTCTGCGATTTCAGGTTGTTTCTGCGAAACTCCGACATTCCGGCCACTGCAACAAGGACCGTGCCGGATAGCGGCAACGGATGCGGGAGACCGGGTCAGCGTCCGTGCGATCCTTCCAGAACATAGTGGCCCGGACCGATTTCGCTATAGACCGACGGCTCCGGTTCGTGCCCGACGGGGAAGATCGGCGATGCGATGGGCTTGAAGTTCAGGTCGCCCTCTGACTTGCGGTTCGTGGGATCCGCCACGGGAACGGCTGTCAGAAGCGAGATCGTATAGGGGTGCTGCGGATTCTCGAAGATCGACGCGCGGGGACCGATCTCGACGATCCGCCCGAGGTACATCACGCCGACCCGGTGGCTAACCCGTTCCACCACCGCCATGTCATGGCTGATGAACAGGATCGATATGCCGAGATCCGCCTGCAGTTCCATGATCAGGTTCAGCACCTGCGCCTGAACCGTCACGTCGAGCGCCGATACCGCCTCGTCCGCGATGATCAGCTTGGGGTTCAGGGCAAGGGCGCGCGCGATCGCGATGCGCTGCCGCTGGCCGCCCGACAGTTCATGCGGGTAGCGATTCATGAAGCTGCGGGGCAAGTGTACCCGGTCGAAGAGCTGCGCCACGCGGTCGTTTATCTCGGTCGTACCGAGGTTGAAGTAGTTCCGCAGCGGTTCCGCCACCTGTGCGTTGAGCTTCATCTGCGGATTCAGGCTGGCAAACGGATCCTGGAAGATCATCTGCATGTCGCGGCGTGCGTTGCGCAGCGTCCGTTCGGACATGGCGATGACATCCTTGCCGTCCAGGATCACCTCTCCGGCATCGGGTTCCACAAGGCGCAGGATCGACCGTCCACAGGTGGATTTGCCACAACCGGACTCGCCGACGAGGCTGAGCGTTTCGCCTTCGCGGATGGCGAAGGAGACATCCTCGACCGCGTGGACGTTCGCCACGGTGCGTCTCAGGACTCCGGCCTTGACCTCGAAGCGGGTGACGAGGTGCTTCACGTCGAGGATAACCTTGTCCGACGCAGGGCGCACCGGACCCTCGACATGGGTGTCGTCGCCCAGCAGGCGCATCGGTTCGGGCGCTGTCTTGCCCCGCATCTCGCCCAGTTTGGGCACCGCCGCCAGGAGCTGCTTGGTATAGTCGTGCTGCGGGTTCGCGAAGATCTGTTCTACCGGACCTTCCTCAACCTTGTTGCCACGGAACATGACGACGACGCGGTCGGCGATCTGGGCGACCACGGCCATGTCGTGGGTGATGAACAGGACGGCGGCGCCGGTTTCGCGCTTCAGGCGGTTGATGAGCGCGAGGATTTCGGCCTGGATGGTCACGTCGAGTGCCGTGGTCGGCTCGTCCGCGATCAGGAGGCGGGGTTCACAGGCCAGCGCCATGGCGATGACGACGCGCTGGCGCATGCCGCCGGACAGTTCGTGCGGGTACTGTGTCAGGCGGCGTTCCGGTTCGGGAATGCGCACCATGCGAAGGAGTTCGACCGCGCGCGCAGCGGCTTCCTTCTTACTCAAACCTTTGTGAACGCGCAGGCCCTCGCTGAGCTGCATTCCGATGGTGAAAACCGGGTTCAGCGCGGTCATCGGCTCTTGAAAGATCATCCCGATCTTGTTGCCGCGAATCGTACGCATCAGGTCGTTGTCTGCCGCGGCGAGATCCAGGTTCTCGTCCTTTTTCACCTGGAAGCGCAGCTTTCCTCCGACAATCTCGCCGCCACTGAATTCGACGAGACGCATCAGACTGAGAGAACTCACGGATTTGCCGGAACCGCTTTCCCCGACGATGCAGACAGTTTCGCCCGGTGCGACTTCGAAGCTGACATCCTCGACTGCCACAACCGTTCCGTCGTTGGTCTCGAATTCGACACGCAACTTCTCAACGGAAACAAGTGGCTGGTCCAGCATTGCGCATTCTCCTTGCGGCTTCGGCACAGCTAGGACCCGCGACTGAAGATTGTCAAACCCGATCGCTTGTCAAATATGCGCTCTTCGCAGGCGCCGCCTATTTTTTTGGCGACTCTCCCGGCGGCAGGCTTGCATTTCCCGGAGAATTATTAAGAGACTTGCGGCAGTCGTCCTGAATGGCGAGCAAATGGCGAAAACCGAACAAGTCTTGCGCTTCACAAGTGCCGGAAAAGAAAATGTCGAACCGCCGTCAAGGCGCGTCATTCGCAGGGGACAAAATCCCAACAAGGAGGTTACTATGAATTTATCCAAAGCCCTTATGGGCACAGCGGCAGCATTGGCGCTGACGCCTTTGGCGGCAATGGCCGAGCGTGGCGAAGACGGCCAGCTCAACATTATCTACTGGCAGGCTCCGTCCACTCTGAATCCGTTCCTTTCGGGCGGCACGAAAGAGGTCGAGTCCGCTTCGATGATCATCGAGCCGCTGGCCCGCTTCGACCAAGACGGCAACATGGTGCCCTGGCTGGCAACCGAAATCCCGACGCTGGAAAACGGCGGCGTGGCCGAGGATCTGAAGTCGATCACATGGAAGCTGAAGGACGGCGTCGTCTGGTCTGACGGCACCCCGCTGACCGCGGCCGATGCCGTGTTCACCTGGGAATACTGCACCCACCCCGAAGGCGGCTGTGCCCAGAGCTCCTATTTCGATGGCGTGTCCTCGGTCGAAGCCGTGGACGACATGACCATCAAGGTCAGCTTCAACGAAGCCAAGCCGTTCCCCTATACCGCCTTTGTCGGCTCCGAGAGCCCGATCATCCAGGCGGCGCAGTTTGCTGACTGCCTCGGCGCAAAGGCGCCAGAATGCACCGATGCGAACTTCAACCCGATCGGGACCGGCCCCTTCGTCGTCACCGAGTTCAAGCCGAACGACGTGATCACGCTGGAAGCCAACCCGAACTTCCGCGAAGCCGACAAGCCGGCCTTCGCCACCGTGGTGTTCAAGGGCGGCGGCGACGCGGCCGCGGCGGCCCGTGCGGTGATGGAAACCGGCGAATTCGACTATGCCTGGAACCTGCAGCTGGATCCGGTCCTGCTGGACGAGATGCAGTCCAAGGGACTGGGCACGGTGGTTTCGGCCTTCGCGACTTCGGTCGAGCGTCTGCACCTGAACCAGACCGACCCGGACCCGTCTCTGGGCGATGCGCGTTCCACCATGGACAATCCGCACCCGTTCCTGACCGATCCGGCGATCGGCAAGGCCATGTCCATGGCCATCGACCGCGCCCTGCTGGTCGATGTCGGCTACGGCGCCGGCGGTACGCCGACCTGTAACGTCGTGCCCGCCCCCGCGGTCTATGCCTCGACAGCCAATGACGGCTGCCTGGTGCAGGACATCGAAGGCGCCAAGGCGGTTCTGGAAGAAGCCGGCTGGACCGACACCGATGGCGACGGCGTCCGCGACAAGGACGGCATGAAGCTCTCTGTCCTTTACCAGACCTCGACCAACGCCGTCCGTCAGGACACCCAGGCGCTGGTCAAGCAGTGGTGGGAAGAGATCGGCATCGAGACCGAACTGCGCAACATCGACGCCTCGGTCTTCTTCGGCGGCGATCCGGGCTCTCCGGACACGTTCCAGAAGTTCTATGCCGACATTGAAATGTACACCAACAACTTCTCGGGCGTTGACCCGGAGGCGTACATGGCGAACTGGCGCTGCTCGGAAATTCCGGGGCCGGATACCCAGTGGCAGGGCTCCAACATCCAGCGTTTCTGCACCGAAGAGTATGACGCGCTGGTCGACGAACTGTCGCAAACCGCCGGCATCGATGCGCGCGCCGAGCTTGTGAAGCAGATGAACGACATGCTCATGGAGAGCTATTCGATCATCCCGCTGATCTGGCGCGGCAACCCCTCCGCCCATGCCAACAGCCTTGGCGGCATCATGATGAACGACTGGGACTCGGAGATCTGGAACATCAAGGACTGGTACCGGATCGACGGCTGACCCCGTCCTGAAAGCAACCGGGATGCCCGCCGCCCGCGGGCATCCCGCCTGATGTACTGACTGCAAGAGCCCACAAGATGCTTCGCCAGCCCGTCTCGCCGAGAATACCTCCCAGATGCTGACCTTTACGATCCGCCGCCTGTTGCTGGCGATCCCGACCCTGCTGTTCATCTCGCTGGTGATCTTCCTGCTGCTTGAACTGGCGCCGGGCGACCCGATGGCGCAGGTGCCGCTGACGGTCCCGCCAGAGGTCAAGGAGAAGATGCGCGAGGCCCTTGGGCTGGGCGACCCGGTTTACATCCGGTTCTGGAAATGGCTAGTGCAGTTCTTCTGGGTCGAACCGATGCACCTGATCGACAACCTGTTCGGCACCTCCCTGGCCGAGGGCCAGCAGCGGGTGATTTCCTGGCAGACCCGGTCGCCGGTCATGGATATCGTCGCCCAGCGCATTCCGCAGACGCTGTGGGTCGTGGGCGTTGCCTATGTCGTCGCCGTGATCATCGCGATCCCGATCGGCGTCTATTCCGCCTATCGCCAGTACAGCTGGTTCGACCAGGCCGGCACATTCGTGACGATGGTCGGCTTTTCCGTGCCGCCGTTCTTTTCCGGCGTGCTGGTGATCGTGATCTTCTCGGTCCACCTTGGCTGGTTCCCGTCGATCTACGACACCACGCACAAGGTGACCGACTGGGACAGTTTCGTCGTGCAGCTGAAGCAGATGGTGATGCCGGTGATGGTGCTGGCGCTGCAGATCACCAGCCAGATCAGCCGCTTCATGCGCGCCTCTATGCTCGACAACCTCGGCCAGGACTACGTGCGCACCGCCCGCGCCAAGGGCATGACCGAAAAGGCCGTCGTGCTGATCCACGTGCTTCGCAACTCGATGATCCCCGTGATCACGGTGATCGCGCTGGGGATCCCTTCGATCTTCGGCGGGGCGATCATCACCGAGCAGGTGTTCAAGGTGAACGGCATCGGCCAGCTTCTGATCACCGCGATCTACGCCAACGACATCCCGATGGTGCAGACGCTGACATTCATCTTCGCCGTGCTGATCGTTCTGTTCAACCTGATCGCCGACGTGCTCTACGGCATCCTCGACCCGAGAATCCGCTATGACTGACCCCGAGCGCCCCACCGAGCCCGCAAGCAACCCGGCCGGCGCCGGAGCCGTTCCGGCCACGGACGCGGCCGGAAGCTACCGCGCGCCGCGCAACCAGTGGTGGGACGTCTGGGATCAATTCAAGTCCCACAAGGGTGCCGTGATCGGCGCCGTGTTCTTCATCCTGATGGTCGCCGCGGTCTATCTGGGCCCGTATATCTGGACCATCGACCCGACCTATATCGACATCCGTGCAAAGAACCAGGGACCGAACCTGCTGCACCCGATGGGGACCGACCAGCTTGGCCGCGATACGCTGGCGCGGATGCTGGCCGGGGGCCAGGTGTCGATCGCGGTGGGGCTGACCGCGATGGCGCTGTCGATCCTGATCGGCACGGTGATCGGCGTGCTGGCGGGGTATTTCCGCCGCCTCGACGGGCCGCTGATGCGGTTCACCGACCTGTTCCTTGCCCTGCCCCTGCTGCCGCTGCTGCTGGTGGCGGTGCTGCTGTTCCGCGACATGCTGTCGGCCGCCTTCGGGCCCGAGGGCGGGGTGTTCATCCTGATCGTGTCGCTGATCGGCATCACCTCGTGGATGCAGACGGCGCGGATCGTGCGCGGCGACGTGCTGGCGCTGAAGGAGCGGGAATTCGTGCTGGCGGCGCGGTCCATCGGCACGCCGTCGCAGCGGATGGTGACGCGGCATATCTTGCCGAACGTGCTGTCGCCGATCATGGTTTCGGCGACGCTCGGGATCGCGACGGCGATCATCACCGAGTCGGCGCTGTCGTTCCTCGGCTTCGGGTTTCCGCCCGACTTCCCCACCTGGGGGCGGCTGCTGTTCGACGCGGTCGACCGGATGCAGCTTTACCCCGAGCGGGTGATCTGGCCGGGGCTGGCGATCTCGCTGACGGTGCTGTCGGTAAACTATATCGGCGACGGGCTGCGTGACGCGCTGGATCCGCGGATCCGGGGACGTTGAGTCAAATAAGAACGGGCAGCCCTGCTGGATGGGCCGGTGCGGAACGCCGGCCTGCCTGAGCCGCGCCAATACGTACCTGATATCGCGGTTTCGGCCGAAATCGGGAAAACGTTCCGGTTTCGGCGTCGATTTCAGCCATTCGCATGCTTGAATGACAGGCATTTCCGGCGCAGGTGGAACATGTTCCCGCGCGCGAGGAGATCCGCCATGTTCGAAGAGCTCGGTTTCGAAACCCTGACCGCCCCGCAGGCCGCGATCTGGCTTGGGGTGCTGCTTGGCCTCGGTTTCGGCGCGCTGGCGCAGGTTACCCGGTTCTGCCTGCGCCGCAGCCTTGTCGGAGAGCCCGGCGAGCGCCGGAGTGCCGCGGGCGTATGGACGATAGCGCTGGCCGTGGCGGTGATCGGGACGCAGGCCGCGGTGGCGATGGGCTGGATCGGGTTCGGTGAGCATCGGTTTCTCGATCCCAACCTGCCGGTTCTGGCGATCGCGATCGGCGGGCTGGCGTTTGGCGCCGGCATGGTTCTGACCCGCGGCTGCGTCTCGCGCCTGACGGTGCTGGTCGCGGGCGGCAACCTGCGCGCGCTGACCGTGCTGCTGATCTTTGCGATCAGCGCGCACGCGACGCTGAAGGGCGTTCTGTCGGGGGTCCGCACCGGGCTTGGCAGCGTGACGCTGCCGCTGGGCGAGACCACCTCGCTGGCCGCGCTGCCTGGCGGCGCGCTGCTCTGGGGCGGGCTGATCGCGGTGGCGGCGCTTGCCATCGCCCTGCGCTCCGGCGCGCGGCCCCTGCAGCTGGCGCTTGCTGCCGCACTCGGCCTGCTGGTTCCGCTGGGATGGGTCGGGACCGGCTATGTCCTCTACGACGATTTCGACCCCATCGCGATGCAGTCGCTGAGCTTTACCCTGCCCTATGCCGACACGCTGTTCTGGACCGTCGCCGCCACCTCGATTCCGGCGAGCTTTGGCGTCGGGCTGGTGGGCGGCACCGTGGCCGGAGCGTTGGTCCTGACCGTGCTGCGGCGCGAATTCAGATGGCAGAGCTTCGAGACCCCGGCGCAGACCGGCCGCTACGTTCTGGGCGCGCTGCTGATGGGCTTTGGCGGCGTTCTGGCAGGTGGCTGCTCGGTCGGGGCGGGCCTGTCCGGCGTGCCGACGCTGGGCCTTGCCGCGATCCTCGCGCTGGCCTCCATCGCGGCGGGCGCGCTTGCGACCCACCGCATGGTCGACGCCCGCAGAGTGGCCGCAACGGCGGCGGTTCCCGCCGAATAGGTGCTGCTGCGTCCGGGCCGACCTCAGTGCAGGCGGTTGCGGATGCGGCGGACCATCAGGAAGACCGCGATCACGACGACCGGCACCAGCATGGCCGTCAGGTTGCCCTTGGACACCCCCAGCGGTTCCGCCAGCGGATAGGCGAGGTAGCTGGCGAGGCTGACCGCGTAGTAGCTGATCGCGACGACCGACAACCCCTCGACCGTTTCCTGCAGCCGCAGCTGGATCTGCGCACGCTGGTCCATGCTTTCCAGTAGCTTCTGGTTCTGCGCCGAGCGTTCCACGTCGACCCGCGTGCGCAGCAGCTCTCCGGCGCGCGCCGCGCGCTCCGCCATCGACTGCAGCCGCGCCTCGGTGGCCGCGACGGTGCGCATCGCCGGATCGAAGCGGCGCGCCATGAATTCCTGGAAACTCTGGCGGCCCTCGTAGCGCGCCTCGCGCAGGACCGCGATCCGCTGGTCCACCAGCGCCGCATAGGCGCGCGTGGCCGAGAAGCGGTAAGTGGACTGCGACAGCAGCGTCTCCAGCTCGGCATTGACGCCGAGCAGACCGCGCAGCGTTTCCTCCGCCGGTTCACTCTGCGCCGTCATCGCCTCCATCAGCGCGCCGAGCCGCAGGTCGGTGGCGCCCAGCTCCGGCGACAGCCGCCGGGCACGGGCGAAGCCCAGCATCGACATCGTCTTGTAGGTCTCGATCTCGCAGATGCGCTGCAGGATGCGTCCCTGCCGCGACGGGCCGGTATCGGCGCGGGGAAAGACCGCGAACCGCATGTGCCCTGCCGGATCGATGCGGAAATCCCCGGCGATGATCACGGCCCCGTCGAGGATTTCGCTGACGGCAAGGCTTTCCGGAACGAACCAGCGCAGCAGCTTTTCGGTCGGGTCGACGCCTTCCGCCTGCGGCTCGAACCGGATCAGTGCCGAGGTGATCCGCGCGCCGGGGGCGGCGTCCAGCCAGTCGGCGGGAAAGACCTCGAACTCCGCCGGATCGAAGGGACGGTCCGGCAGGTCGTTCGAGATCGCGGTATAGGTCACGAACTCGGTATGGCTTTCCCATTTCAGCCGGAACGGGCCCAGATCCGCGGAGTAATGCGTGGCGCCGGGCTGCGGATGCTGCGCGCCGAAGCGGTCCAGCAGCGCGACAAGGTGGGCACGGTCCTGGCCCCGGTCGCGGTTGGCCGCGTCCTCGGGCTGCTTCACCGCCAGATAGGCGGCGCGGGCCGGCGCCTTCAGCTGCGGGAAGGGCCGCGCGTGCAGCTCGTTGGCCAGCTCGTAGCGGAGGGCGTGATCCTGGATCGAACTCATGACAGTACCGTTGCGTCAGGACCTCACGGTACGGGGATTGCCGCGCCTGTAAACGGGTTTCGCCCGCTCTGCGGCGCTTTCGCGCGGGAAGGGACCGTCCCGCCGCCTCCTCGCGGCAGGACGGTCAGGGCCCGTCGTCCAGATGCTTTGCGCCCGCCCGGCGGCCGGACGCCGGCGATCGCCCCCGCAATCGCCGCGCCTCGGGCCTCCGGTTGCCCGCCCATGGCCGGGCGCGCCGCACCCCGGCCGGTCAGATGACCAGCACGTCGAGCGGCGGGAAGCCGTTGAAGCCCACGGAGCTGTAGGACGAGGTGTAGGCGCCCGTGTTGCGGATCACCACCTTGTCGCCCGCCTTCAGGTTCAGCGGAAGCTGCACCGGGCGTTTTTCGTAGAGCACGTCCGCGCTGTCGCAGGACGGGCCGGCGAGGATGCAGGGACCGGTCTGGCCGCCGTCATGCGGGGTCAGGAACTGGTAGCGGATCGCCTCGTCGATGGTCTCGGCGAGACCGGAGAACTTGCCGATGTCGAGATAGACCCAGCGGTGCAGGTCGTCCCCGGTCTTGCGCGAGACCAGCATCACCTCGCAGGCGATGGCGCCGCATTCGCCGACAAGGCCGCGGCCGGGTTCCGCCATGATGCGGGCGCCGGGGAAGCGGGCCTCGACCATCATGCGGACTTCGGCAGCGTAGGCGGCGGGCGCCTCGATCGGCTCGCCGTAGAAGGCCGGGAAGCCGCCGCCGATGTTGATCAGCGACAGGGCGTGGCCGGCGGCCAGCGCATCGGCCCAGATCGTCGAAACGTAGTCCAGCACGCCGGTCCACATGGTGGCGCGGCGGGTCTGCGAGCCGACGTGGAAGGACAGGCCGACCGGATCGAGGCCCAGGTCCGTCGCATAGGCCATCAGCGCCAGAGCGGTGTCGCGGTCGCAGCCGAATTTGCGCGACAGCGGCCAGTCGGCCTCGGGGTTGTCGACCAGCAGGCGGATATAGACCATGGCGCCGGGCGCATACTCGGCGATCTTCTCCAGCTCCTCATGCGCGTCGGCGGCGAAGAGGCGGATGCCGGCGGCGTGGGCGAAGGCAATGTCGGAGGCGCGCTTGACGGTGTTGCCAAAGGAGATCTGCTCGGGGCGGGCGCCCTGCGACAGGCAGAGCTCGATCTCGCCACGGGAGGCGGCGTCGAAGTTCGAGCCTTCCTGCACGAGGCGCTCGACGATCTCGCGGGCCGGGTTGGCCTTGACGGCGAAGTGGATGTGGGCGTGGCCCAGGCCGGATTTCAGCGCGTGGAACCGCTCGGCCACGACATCGGTGTCGAGCACCAGAGTGGGGCGGTCGAATTCATTCGCAGCGATGAAACGCTCGACACGGGACGGCAGGGATACGGGTACGGACGGCAGGGAGCCGTCGAACAGCATCGTCATGGTCATCTCCAATAGACCCGGCCATATATGACCGCTCAGTTCCAAGGGAGACGTTACCGTCGCTACGTAAACGCGGGCGAATGCGATGCCGGCCAGAGGCGCGTGCGTTGGCGTCTTGGCCGCGCATATGGGGCCAATTCCTGAGTCGCGCAAGAGGGTTTTTTCGGCGTGGCTGCGAATTTTTCCGGCGGAGTCGGAACGGGCGGATTTTGCCACACGTGGCGGGGTTTGGCGGGGCGCCCGGGCAGCGTCTGCGGGGAACGAGTTCCGAATTCCTGCCGTGTTAACCGCGCCTTAAGGTGAACCGGTGCATGGTGATCCGGCCGACGACCTGCCCGCGTTCCTTGATGGCGGAGCAGGACGAAACATCCTGTTTCATCGCGGCCCAGCACAGGACAGAGCGGATGAACGCGGCGAAGCATCCCGCCCCAATTTCGGGGCGGAATGCTTCGGGTCCGGGGATACCGGGCCTTGGCCCCGGTCTACCCTCGTCGGAGTGAACAGCCGGTTAAGCCGCGCCGGAGCCCGGCGCCGGTTCAGTCGATCATCGGCAGCAGCTTGTCGATCGACGCCTTGGCGTCGCCGTAGAACATCCGCGTGTTCTCCTTGTAGAAGAGCGGGTTCTCGATACCGGAATAACCGGTGCCCTGGCCGCGTTTCGACACGAAGACCTGCTTCGCCTTCCACACTTCCAGCACCGGCATACCGGCGATGGGCGAGTTCGGATCATCCTGCGCCGCCGGGTTCACGATGTCATTCGAGCCGATGACGATGACCACGTCCGTGTTCGGAAAGTCGTCGTTGATCTCATCCATCTCCAGCACGATGTCATAGGGCACCTTGGCCTCGGCCAGCAGCACGTTCATGTGCCCCGGCAGGCGCCCGGCGACCGGGTGGATGGCAAAGCGCACCTCCTTGCCCGCCGCGCGCAGCTTGCGGGTCAGTTCGCTGACCGACTGCTGCGCCTGCGCCACCGCCATGCCGTAGCCGGGCACGATGATCACGCTGTCGGCCTCGTTCAGCGCATTGGCGACGCCGTCGGCCTCGATGGCGATCATCTCGCCCTCGATCTCCTGCGCCGGGCCCTGGGTGCCGCCGAAGCCGCCGAGGATCACCGAGACGAAATGCCGGTTCATGGCGCGGCACATGATGTAGCTGAGGATTGCGCCCGAGGAACCCACCAGCGCGCCGGTGACGATCAGCAGGTCGTTGCCAAGGGTGAAGCCGATGGCCGCCGCGGCCCAGCCGGAATAGCTGTTCAGCATCGAGACGACGACCGGCATGTCCGCGCCGCCGATCCCCATGATCAGGTGCCAGCCGATGAAACCGGCGATCACGGTGACCAGCACCATGGTCCAGACCCCGGCGCCGCCGAAATACATCAGGCCGAGGATCAGGCATGCCAGCGCCGCACCGGCGTTCAGCATATGGCCGCCGGGCAGCTTCTCGGGCTTGCCGTCGATCTTGCCGGCGAGCTTGCCGAAGGCCACGACAGAGCCGGTGAAGGTGACCGCGCCGATGAAGATGCCGAGGAAGACCTCGACCTTCAGGATCGCCACCTCGACGGCGTCCTTGTGCCAGAGCTTCTCGCCGAAGCCGGTCAGACCGGCATCGGCCATCGCGGTGCCGGCGGCCTTCAGCTCGTTGACAGCGCCAAGCATCACGTCGGCATTGAGGCCGATGAACACCGCGGCGAGGCCGACGAAGGAGTGCAGCGCCGCGACCAGCTGTGGCATCTCGGTCATCTGCACCCGGCCCGCCACGAAGGCGCCGGCCACCGCGCCGCCGGCGATGGCGACGAGGATCAGGAACAGGTTCGACACGCCGGGGCCGAAGATGGTGGCGACGACCGCCAGGAACATGCCGACGATGCCGTACCAGATCGCGCGCTTGGCGCTTTCCTGGTTCGACAGGCCGCCGAGGGCGAGGATGAAGAGGACGGAGGCCGCGATATAGGCGGCAGAGACGATACCGGCAGACATGATCCCTACCCCCTTACGACTTCTGGAACATGGCGAGCATCCGGCGGGTGACCAGGAAGCCGCCGACGATGTTGATCGAGGCGATCAGCACCGCGACAAAGGACAGTAGCACCACCAGCCAGCTGGCTGCGCCGATCTGCAGCAGGGCACCGACGATGATGATGCCCGAGATCGCGTTGGTGATCGCCATCAGCGGCGTGTGCAGCGCGTGGCTGACGTTCCAGATCACCTGGAAGCCGATGAAACAGGCCAGCACGAAGACGATGAAATGGCTCATGAAGCTTTCCGGTGCCCAGGCGCCGATCAGGAACAGCACCACCGCGCCGATGCCCAGATAGGTCACCTGGCGCCGTGTCGCTTCCCTGAAGGCCAGAAGCTCCTGCTCTCGCTTCTCGGCAGGGGTCAGTTCCTTCACCGGCTCCTTCTTCGGCGCGGCGGCGATCGCCGCGACCTTGGGCGGCGGTGGCGGGAAGGTAATCTCGCCGTCATGGGTGACGGTCGCGCCGCGGATCACGTCGTCCTCCATGTTGTGCACGACATGGCCGTCCTTCTCGGGCGTTAGGTCGGTCATCATGTGGCGGACGTTCGAGGCGTAGAGCGTCGAGGCCTGCGTCGCCATGCGGCTGGGGAAATCGGTGTAGCCGATGACCGTGACGCCATTGTCGGTCACGATCTTCTGGTCGGGCACGGTCAGTTCGCAGTTGCCGCCGCGCTCGGCGGCAAGGTCGACGATGACGGAGCCGGGCTTCATCGCCTCGACCATGTCCTTCGTCCACAGCACCGGCGCGTCCCGGTTCGGGATCAGCGCCGTGGTGATGACGATGTCCATGTCGGGGGCCAGCTCGCGGAACTTCTCAAGCTGCTTCTCGCGGAACTCCGGCGAGGACGGCGCGGCATAGCCGCCGGTCGATGAGCTGTCCTGCGACGATTCCACGAAATCGAGGAAGACGAACTCGGCGCCCATCGACTCGATCTGCTCGGACACTTCGGGGCGCACGTCGAAGGCGTAGGTGATCGCGCCCAGCGAGGTCGCGGTGCCGATGGCGGCAAGCCCGGCGACGCCGGCGCCGACGACCAGTACCTTGGCGGGCGGGACCTTGCCCGCCGCGGTCACCTGCCCGGTGAAGAAACGGCCGAAATTGTTGCCCGCCTCGATCACCGCGCGGTAGCCGGCGATGTTCGCCATCGAGGACAGCGCGTCCATCTTCTGGGCGCGGCTGATCCGCGGCACCATGTCCATCGCGATCACGTTCGCGCCGCGGGTCTTCGCCAGCTCCATCAGCGCCTCGTTGGCGCCGGGGTAGAAGAAGGAAATCAGCGTCTGACCCTTGTTCAGCCGCTTGATCTCGGTGTCGCTGGGCGGGCGCACCTTGGCGACGATGTCGACCGCCTTGTAAAGCGCCGCGGCGCTCTTGATGATCTCGACACCGGCCGCCTTGTAGGCCGCATCCGGGAACCCGGCGGCCTCTCCCGCCCCGGCCTCGATCGCACAGTCGTAGCCCAGTTTTTGCAGCTGCGCCGCGCTCTCCGGCGTCATCGCAACGCGCGCCTCGCCCTCGTAAATCTCTTTCGGTGTCCCGATTTTCACCAGTCACTCCCTTGTCGCAGACATTTCCGGCCGGCTGACGGACCGCTCGCTGCCGAGAGATATCTTGCGCAAGGTAAGTTCACAAGCCATCGGCGGCGCAGAAGAAAGTTTCGCATGGGCGATTTCAGATCCAGCGGCGGGTGCGGGCCATGTAGGCCGCGTAGGCCTGAGGGAAAGCGGCGCCGACCCGTGCTTCCTCGGGCAGGATGAAGCGGGTCCGGATGATCCAGACGAAGAGCGGCAGCAGGATCAGGGGCAGGATCGCCCGCCAGTAGAGGATGGCACCGGCGAGGATCATCGCGTCGGCGAGATAGATCGGATTGCGCGACCACCGGTAAACGCCGGAGGAAATCAGCGCGTTGGGATGGTCACCGGGAATGATCGAGGTCTTGGCGCGGCGAAATTGCCAGGCTGCGGCGAAGAGAAGGACCGCACCGAGGATCGCGATGACCGGCCCGGCGATCGCCGCCCATGCGCCGAAGGCCGGGACCGGCACGAGGCGGCCCAGCGCCCAGGCGGCGGCCAGCGCGGCGATCAGCCAGACAGGGGGCATGTCGATCCATCTCATGGAGCAACGCTAGCCGGGCCGCGATCCGCCGCCAAGCCACTCTTGCGCCGCAGGGTGCGGGGGATAGAGTGACCGGCAAAGGAGGACCCCCATGAAACTTGCAGGCAGGCACGCGCTGGTCACCGGCGGCGGGACCGGCATCGGGCTGGGCATTGCGGCAGCGCTGGCGGAAGCCGGGGCGGAGGTGACGATCACCGGCCGCAGGCTAGACCGGCTGCAGGACGCGGCGGCGGGCAACCCCCGGCTCCACGCGCTGGAGATGGACGTGACCGACGAAGCCGCCGTGACCGGAGGCTTTGCACAGGCGGTGGAGGCGCACGGCCCCGTCGCCATCCATGTCGCCAATGCGGGCGTCGCCGAGGGCCGCTCGATCCTGAAGACCGATCTGGAGTTCTGGCGGAAAATCCTGACCACCAATCTCGACGGCGCCTTCCTGACGATCCGCGAGGCGCTTAAGACCATGTCGCAGCTGGATTACGGGCGGGTCATCGCGGTTTCGTCCATCGCCGGGCTGAAGGGCCTCAAGGGCGCGCCGGCCTACACGGCCAGCAAGCATGGCATGATCGGCCTGATCCGCGGCCTGAGCGCCGATTACATCGGGCGCGGCATCACCTTCAACGCGCTCTGCCCGGGCTATGTCGACACCGACATCGTCGACTACAACGTCCAGTCGATCATGAAGCGCGCCAAGGTGACCGAGGCGGAGGCGATGGATATCATGGTGAACGCCAACCCCCACAAACGCCTGATCGGCGTGGAGGAGGTAGCGGGCGCGGCTGTCTGGCTGTGCGACCCGGCCTCTGGCAGCGTCAACGGCCAGGCCATCGCAATTGCAGGCGGCGAGGTCTGAGTGACCCGCGACGAGTTCAACGCGTTCTGCGGCGGTCTCGCCGCGACCGATCATGTGGTACAATGGGGCAATGCCGATGTCTGGAAGGTCGGCGGCAAGGTCTTTGCGATCTGCGGCTGGAACGACGGGCGCGACGCTTTCACCTTCAAGGCGGGCGATATCGCCTTTGAAGTGCTGAAGGACGCGCCCGGCATCCGCCCCGCCCCCTACCTGGCCTCGCGCGGCATGAAATGGCTGCAGCATTACGCCGCGCCGGGGCTTCCGGATGGCGAATTGCGGGAGCATATCCACGCCTCCTACCGCATGGTCGCGGAGGGCCTGTCGCGGAAGAAGCGTAAAGAGCTGGGAATAGAGTTGCCGGAATGACCGATTTCACCGCCACGCGCGCGCTGTTCGACCTTCCCGAGGGGGTGATCTACCTCGACGGCAACTCGCTGGGCCCCCTGCCCCGCGCCGCCGCCGACCGGGTGGCGCAGGCGGTGAAGGACGAATGGGGCGGGATGCTGATCACCGCTTGGAACCGCGCCGGATGGATGGAACAGCCGAGACGGCTGGGCGACCGTATCGGGCGGCTGATCGGGGCGGCCCCGGGCACGGTCATGGTCGGCGATACCCTGTCGCTCAAGGTGGTGCAGGCCCTGCACGCGGCGCTGACGCTCCGGCCCGGCCGGCGCGTGGTCCTGTCGGACAACGGCAATTTCCCGACCGATCTTTACGTGGCGCAGGGGCTGCTCGCCGCCCTCGGCCCCGGCTACGAGCTGCGGACCGTCGCGCCGGAACACGTGGCCGACCATATCGACGAGACCGTCGCCGTCCTGATGCTGACGGAGGTGGATTACCGCACCGGGCGGCGCCACGACATGGCCGCGCTGACCCGCAAGGCGCATGCCGTCCACGCGCTCACACTCTGGGACCTTGCGCATTCCGCCGGCGCGCTGCCCGTCGACGTGACCGCGGCGAGGGCCGATTTCGCCGCCGGCTGCACATACAAGTACCTCAACGGCGGCCCCGGCGCGCCGGCGTTCGTTTACGTGGCGCCCGAGCATCAGCAGATCGCGCCGCTGCTTTCGGGATGGCTTGGCCACGAGGCGCCGTTTGCCTTCGATCCCGATTACCGCCCCGGCGCCGGGATCGAGCGGATGCGCATCGGCACGCCGCCGGTGCTGCAGATGGCGGCGCTCGATGCCGCGCTGGACATCTGGGACGGTGTGGACATGGTCGCGCTGCGCGCGCGTTCCGTCGAGCTGTCGGAGCTGTTCATCGCCGAGGTGGAGGCGAACTGCCCTGCCCTGACACTGGCCAGCCCGCGCGATCCGGCGCTGCGCGGCAGCCAGGTCGGGTTCCGCCACCCCGAGGGCTACGCAATCATGCAGGCGCTGATCGCGCGCGGCGTGATCGGCGATTTCCGGGCCCCGGATATCCTGCGCTTCGGCATCACGCCGCTTTACCTCGGTGCAGAGGACATCCGCCGGGCGGTCGTGATCCTGAGGGAGATCCTCGAAAAAGGTCTCTGGGACCGCCCCGAATACCGCGCCCGCGCCGCCGTGACCTGAACTACCAGCTGCCGCTGGCGCCGCCGCCAGAGGACGAACCGCCACCGAAGGACGACCGGCTGGAGCCGGAGGAACTTTCCGATTTCTTCGGGATCGTCCGGATCTCGGTGTCGTGGTGGCCGCAATTCTCGCAGTCATAGGTCACGCGCTTGCGCCCGGTGCTGCTGGTCGTCGCGTGTTCGAGGATCTCGGTCGTGCTCCGCAGCGTGCGATAGCTGCAGGCCGGACAGGCACTGAGGCTGGAGAAGATCGCCGGATAGCGCTTGATCTCCATCGACCCGCAGGACGGGCAGTACCAAACGTCGTAGTCCACCGATTTCAGGAATTCCTCCAGCTGCTGACCGCCGTCGAGATGCGCGTCATCGGCCTGCTCGCCCGCCCGCTGCATCCATGTATCGCATTGCGCGCAGCGACGTGGCCGGTTGCGGAGGTGCCGCCGCACCGCAAGGAACAGGGCTCCGGCCGCTCCGGCGGCCAGCGCCACCAGCCCGACCCAGACATCGGTCAGCACCCGGGCGATGCGGTTGAAGCCGCGCTCCAGAGTGCCGCTGTCCTCTTCGCCGGGGTAGAGACCGGTCAGTTCATAGATCGTCTCCTCGACCCCGTTCAGGATCCCCGCCTGATAATTCTCCTCGCGGAAATCCGGCAGGAACCCGTCGTCGATCACCCGCTGCATGCGGTCGTCCCAGGACGACGCATAGCCGGCGCCGATCTCGATCCGCATGCGCCGGTCGCCTTCGGAGACCAGCACCAGCACACCGTCATTGGATTCAGCGTTGCCGATGCCCCAGTCGTTGAACAGCGCCGTGGCGAAGCTTTCGAGCGAGCCCTGCCAGCCGTAGGTGCCAAGGCTGTCGATGGTCAGCACCGTCATCTCTACCCCGGTCCGGTCGTAGAGGCCGATCATCTCGCCGCGGATCTCTTCCTCCGCCGCCGGGTCCAGAAGGTCCGCGTAATCGTTGACGTAAACGTCCTGATAGCCGGGAATACCGTCCGCCTGCTCGCCTGCGCTGGAGGAATGGGTCGCAGACTCCGCCGACCGGACGCCAGCCTCGACCGGCGCGTCCGGCCGCGTCATCCAGCCGACGGCAAAGCCGATCGCCAGGCCGACGGCGATGGTGACGAGGGCGATCAGCCCGGCAAACCTGAGATCGTAGCGCGTCAAGGGTCCCTCCCCGGTATCGTTCCTTGCAGGGCGAACCCTATTCTGGGTCGTACGGGGAGGGAATTCGGTTCAAGCGCTCTTCAGCTTCGGACGGCTGCCGCGCGCGACCCAGTCGCGCACCGCGTCGCCGAAGGCATGGAACAGCCTGGTCGACACCGGGTCATTCTCGGCATTGAATTCCGGGTGCCACTGTACCGACAGGGTAAAGCCGGGCGCGTTCTTGACATACAGCGCCTCGGGCGTGCCGTCATCGGCAAGCCCGTCGACGACGATCCGCTCGCCGGCCACGTCGACGCCCTGGCCATGCAGCGTGTTGGTCATCACCTGGCGGTCGCCCATCAGGTGGTGGAACACACCGCCCTCGGCAAAGGTCACGCATTGGCGCAGTTCGAATATCTCTTCCTGCGTGCCATCCTTAGGCATGCGGTGGTTGAACCGCCCCGGCAGCTCGCGGATTTCCGGGTGCAGGGTGGAGCCATAGGCCACCGCCACCTCCTGAAACCCGCGGCAGATGCCGATATAAGGCTGGCCGCGTTCAGTCAGCGCCCGGATCAGCGGCAGCGTGATGCGGTCGCGTTCCCGGTCGAAGGTGCCGTGCGCCTCGGTCGCCTCCTGGCCGTATTCGACCGGGTGGACGTTGGCGCGGCCGCCGGTAAAGACGAAGCCGTCGAAATGGTCGAGCAGGTCGTCGACGTTCATCAGGTCCGGATCGGTCGGGATGATCACCGGCACGCAATCCGCCACCTTCGATACCGCGGCGGAGTTGTGGTACCCGCCCGCATGCACCCGGTAGGTATCGGAGATCATGTGCTGATTGCCGATGATGCCGACGAGGGGGCGTGCCATGCTCGAAACCTCTTTCTGTTCGATGCAGAATATAAGCGGATCAAACAGATGTGAACAGGGCCGCCTTTGCACAGCCGCCTGTGCAGCCGTGCAGAAGGCTGTCGAATGCGCAGGAAACGGGCAGCTGCGGGGCGAAACGCCCTATGCCTCGCCGTCCAGCCCCGCCGCCGCGACCCCGGCCAGCCCCGCCTCTGCATCGTTGTCGCTGGTATCGCCGGTCACGCCGACCGCGCCGACGACCGCGCCGCGCTTGTCGCGCAGCAGGATGCCGCCCGGCACCGGCACCACCGCGCCGCCGTAGACGCCGTTCACCGCCGCCATGAAATAGGCCTGGCTTTCGGCCCGCGCCATTTGCGCCTTGCCGGCCATGCCCAGCATCACCGCGCCATAGGCCTTGCCGTGGGCGATCGCAAAGCGCCCGGGCGCCGCGCCGTCCTCGCGCTCGAAGGCAAGCACGTGGCCGCCAGCGTCCAGCACCACGACCGAGAGCGGCTTCAGCTCCATTTCGCGGCCCTTGTCCAATGTCTTGCGAATGATCGTGCGCGCCTTGCGCAGGGTCACGTCTGCCATCGTCGTCCTTTCCTGTCCCTGCGGAGACCTTTCCGGATCCCCTGCTTCTTCTGGTTGAAAATATCCCAGGGGGGTCTGGGGGGACAGCGTCCCCCCGGCCTCTCCGCCGGAGAAACCCCTTACCCCTGCGCCTTCAGCTGCAGCCGCCGCGCGTGCAGTACCGGCTCGGTATAGCCCGAGGGCTGGTCCGTGCCCTTGAACACAAGGTCGCAGGCCGCCTGGAACGCGACGCCGTCATAGCCCGGCGCCATCGGCCGGTAGGCGGGGTCGCCCTCGTTCTGGCGGTCGACGACCTTGGCCATTTTCTTCAGCGCCTCCATCACCTGCGCGCGCGTCACCACGCCGTGATGCAGCCAGTTGGCCAGCGCCTGGCTGGAGATCCGGCAGGTCGCGCGGTCCTCCATCAGGCCGACATCGTTGATATCCGGCACCTTTGAGCAGCCGACGCCCTGATCGACCCAGCGCACCACGTATCCGAGGATGCCCTGCGCGTTGTTCTCGATCTCGGCGGCGATGTCGGCGTCGGACAGGTTCTCGCCCCGCTGCACCGGCACTGTCAGCAGGTCAGAAAGCGTCCCGTGCGGGCCGCCGGCGGCGATCTCGTCCTGACGCGCGAAGACGTCGACGTGGTGGTAATGGGTGGCGTGGAGCGTCGCGGCGGTGGGCGACGGCACCCAGGCGCAGTTCGCGCCGGATTTGGGGTGTCCGATCTTGGTTTTCAGCATGTCAGCCATCAGGTCAGGCATCGCCCACATCCCCTTGCCGATCTGCGCCTTGCCCTGCAGTCCGCAGGCAAGCCCGATATCGACGTTGCGATCCTCGTAGGACAGGATCCAGGGCGCGTTCTTCATCTCGCCCTTGCGGATCATCGGGCCGTATTCCATCGCGGTGTGGATCTCGTCGCCGGTACGGTCGAGGAAGCCGGTGTTTATGAAGGCCACCCGGTGCTTCGCCGCCCGGATGCATTCCTTGAGGTTCACGGAGGTGCGCCGTTCCTCGTCCATGATCCCCAGCTTCACCGTGTATTGCGGCAGGCCCAGCATCTCTTCGACCCGCGAGAATATCTCGTCGGCGAAGGCGACCTCTTCCGGTCCGTGCATCTTGGGCTTCACGACGTAGATGGACCCGGCCACCGAGTTCCGCTCGCCATTGGTCTTGTTGAGGTCGTGCATCGCGATCAGCGTGGTGATCGCGGCGTCCATGATGCCCTCGGGCACTTCCTTGCCGTTCGGATCGAGGATCGCCGGGTTGGTCATCAGGTGGCCGACATTCCGCACCAGCATCAGCGCCCGGCCCTTCAGGGTCAGCGCGCCGCCTTCCGGCGTCACGTAATGGCGGTCGGGATTCAGGGCGCGGGTGAAGGTCTTGCCACCTTTCGACACCTCCTCGGTCAGATCGCCGCGCATCAGGCCAAGCCAGTTGTAATAGGCCAGCGCCTTGTCCTCGCCATCGACGCAGGCGACGGAATCCTCGCAGTCCATGATGGCGGAGACGGCGGATTCGAGGTGGATGTCGGATATCCCCGCAGGGTCCTGCCCGCCGACCGGCGTGGAGGGGTCGACGACGATCTCGATATGCAGCCCGTTGACTCGCAGCAGGACCCGAAGCGGGTCAACCGCATGGCCGGCGAACTGCACCGGATCGGCAAGGCCGGTCTCGCCCTTGTCGTTCTCGACCAGCAGCTTGTCACCTTCGACCCTCAGCGCGGTCACGCTGGCCCAGGACCCGCCTGCCAGCGGCGCCACGGCGTCGAGATGTGCCTTGGCCCAGGCGATCACCTGCTCGCCGCGTGCGGGGTCGTAGCCGCCGCCCGGAGGTGGCGATCCGAGCGCGTCGGTGCCGTAGAGCGCATCATAGAGCGAGCCCCAGCGCGCGTTCGCGGCGTTCAGCGCGTAGCGGGCGTTGGTGATCGGCACCACCAGCTGCGGACCGGGGATGGTCGCGATCTCGGGGTCGATATTCGTGGTTTCGATGGAAAACGCCTCGCCCTCGGGCACGAGGTACCCGATCTCGCGCAGGAAGGCTTCGTGCTCTGCCGGGTCCTGCGGCGCGCCCTTCCGGTCGCCGAACCAGGCATCCAGCTGCGACTGCATCGACGCGCGTTTTTCGAGAAGGGCGGCGTTCTTCGGTCCCAGATCCTCGATCAGCTGCGCCAGATCCTGCCAGAACTGCACCGGATGAATATCGAGCCCGTCGGTGGCGATATCCTCGATGAACCCCGCCAGCGTCCTGTCGATATCCAGGTTCGCCCTCGTCACACGCGCCATGCAATCTCCCCTTTTCCGTTCGGACCCAATGCCGTTCGAAACGGCCTTGCCCTGCATAGGGCAGATGCGATGGCGCTGGCAACCGATCCGGGCGCGACAGCAGTTTTCGCGCTCCGGGAGGGATTCCGCCGATAGTTAGGCGATCACCTAAATATCTCTTGCCGAATCGAGTCCCGCCAATTACTTAGGGATCAACCTAAGTAAAAGGGATCGCTGCCATGACCCGCCTACGCATTGAAAGCTTCGCCGTCTCGCTCGACGGCTACGGCGCCGGACCTGAGCAAAGCCGGGACAACCCGATGGGCCGGAACGGGATGTCCCTGCACGGCTGGGCCTTTGCCACCCGCACCTTCCGCAAGATGTTCGGGCACGAGGGCGGCTCCACCGGCGAGGACGACCGCATCGCCAAACGCGGGTTCGAGAGTATCGGCGCGTGGATCATGGGCCGGAACATGTTCACCCATGAACGCGGCGACTGGTTCGATCCCGACTGGAAAGGCTGGTGGGGCGACGAGCCGCCCTATCACTGCGATGTCTACGTGCTGACCCACCACCCGCGCCCGGCGCTCGAACACGGCGGGACGACTTTCCACTTCGTCACCGACGGCATCCGCGATGCGCTGGACAGGGCCCGGGAGTCGGCAAAGGGCAAGGACATCCGCCTTGGCGGCGGCACGAAGACGCTGCGCGCCTACCTGTCTGCCGGTCTTGTCGACGAGGCGCATTTCGCCATTTCGCCGGTTCTTCTGGGCCGTGGAGAAGCGGTGTGGACCGGGCTCGACCTGCCCGGCCTCGGCTACACGATCAAGGAGACCACGGTGACCGACCTCGCGACCCATATCCGCCTTCAGAGGGAATGACCGGTCAGAAACTTGACCGCCTGTTCCAGGCGCTGGCCGACCCCACGCGGCGGGCCGTTCTCGCGCGGCTTTCCGCCGGACCCGAAAAGGCAAGCGTTCTGGCGGAACCCTTCGACATGGCCCTGCCTTCCTTCATGGAGCATCTGAAAAAGCTTGAAGAGGGAGGGTTGATAGAGACCACGAAACGCGGACGCACGCGGTACTGCGCTCTCAAACCCGGCGCACTGAACCCGGTGCGCGACTGGATGGAAGAACAGCGCGACCTCTGGGAGGCGCGCCTCGACAACCTGGAAGACTATTTGGAAACGCTTTTGAAAGAGGAAAAAAGATGACTGCCGAAACCGATCTCGTCCTGCATCGCATCCTGAAAGCCCCCCGTTCCCTTGTCTGGCGCTGCTGGACCGACCCGGAGCTTCTGAAGCCGTGGTTCATCCCGAAGCCGCATTTCATCTCGGAGGTGAAGATGGATGTCCGGCCCGGCGGTCAGTTCTTCACCATGATGAACGTCGACGGAAACGCCTATCCCAACGACGGATCGTTCCTTGAAGTCGTGCCGGAGGAAAAGCTGGTCTTCACCGACCTTCTGCTCGCCGATTACCAGCCGGTCGCGGAACCGGGGCTCGGCTTTACCGCGACGCTGACCTTCAAGGATCACCCCGAGGGCACGGAATACACCGCGCTGGCCCGTCACCGGACGCCGGAACAGGCAGAGAAGCACGAGGAGATGGGCTTCTCCCAGGGCTGGGGCACCGTTGCCACGCAGCTCGAGGAATTCGCCCGCAGCCTGATGGACTGATTTGGACACCGAAGGGAGGAGCTGCCATGACCCTCACGAGACGCGATTTCGCCAGTGGCGCGCTGCTGGCCGCCACAGCGCTGGCTGCCACTCGCGCAGCTGCTCAGGCGAGCCCGACGACCGGCTATAAGACCGTCAACGGCGTCGACTACTACTACGAAATTGTTGGTGAAGGAGAGCCCCTGCTGCTCCTCCACGGCGGGCTTGGCGCGGCCGACATGTTCGGGCCGAATACTGCCCTGCTCGGCGAGGACCGCCAGCTGATCCTCGTGGATCTGTATGGCCACGGGCACACGGCGCTGACCGAGCGGCCCGTGGGTTACGAGACGATGGGCGACGACATGGCCGGGCTGCTCGACGCCCTCGGGTATGATACCGTCGACGTCCTTGGCTACTCGATGGGTGGCGGCATCGCCTTTCAGCTCGCCGCGCAGCACCTCGACAAGGTGCGCCGCATGGCGCTTGTTTCGACCGGGTTTTCCCGCGACGGGTGCTATGCCGACATCCTCGCCATGCAGGCGATGGTCGGCGCGGACATGGCCGGGGCGATGCAGGGCACGCCGATGCACGCGACCTATATGGCCCGCGCGCCAAAGCCCGAGGATTTCCCGCGCCTGCTGGACGAGATGGGCACGCTGATGAAGACCGGTTACGACTGGTCGGACGAAGCGAAGGCGCTGCCGATGCCGGTCATGCTGGTTTACGGCGACTCCGACATGTTCCGCCCGGAGCATGAGATTGCCTTCTTCCAGCTGCTCGGCGGCGGGCTGAAGGACGGCGGATGGCAGCGCGAAAGCGTCACGCAGAACCGCCTCGCCATCCTGCCCGGGCGTACGCACTACGAGATGGGCGTCGCCCCGGAACTGCCCGGCACGGTTCTGCCCTTCCTGAACGGAACCGAGCCGAAGGCGGTCTGGACCGCCAACTGACCGCGCGCATTTCTTTGAATTACGGGACCCGATCCATGACCGACGCTGCCGAAGCCGACCGCACCCTCACGATCACCCGCGTCATGCCCGCCCCGCGCAGCGCGGTCTGGGCCGCCTGGACAGATCCGAAACGCCTGCCGCAATGGTGGGGGCCGCGCGGGTTTACCTGCCGCACGCACGAGATCGACATCCGCGAGGGCGGCGTCTGGCGCTTTCACATGATCGGGCCGGACGGCACCATCTATCCCAACCGCCACCGCTTTACCCGCATCGCGCCGGAACATGCCATCGACTACCTGCTAGACGATGACGGCAAGGGCGACCACAGCTTTGACGCCGTCGTTACTTTTGAAGAGGTCAAGGACGGCACCGAGGTTTCCCTGCGCATGGTCCTGCCCACCGCCGAAGAAGCGCGGATGGTGGAACAGTTCGGCGCCGTGCCGCATGGCTACACCACCCTCGACTGCCTGACAGAGGCGGCGATGGGGGACAGTGTCCTGTCGCTCACGCGGCTGCAAAACACCCCGCCCGAAAAGCTTTGGGAATTCTGGACAGAGCCGGAGCACCTGCAGCACTGGTTCGTGCCGGATGGGATGACCGTTGCGGAAACCGACTTCCTCCCCCGCGAGGGCCAGTCGTGGCGCACCGTCATGGTCGGCGAGGACGGCACCCGCTACCCCGTGCGCGGACGATTCGTCACCGTCGAGGCACCGCGCCGCCTGGTTTTCACGCATGGCTGGGAAGATGAAGCGGGACAGGTCGCGGCTGAGACAACCGTCACGGTCAGTATCAGCCTGCTTGGCAGCGGCTCGAAACTGACCTTGGTGCAGGAAAACCTTGCCAGCGCTGCCTCGCGCGACGGTCACCGGGAAGGATGGGGCGAGACGCTGGACAGCCTGTTGCGTTACGCGGGCTGAACCGTCTGCGCGGGCTGCCCCATCTGCGAAGTAGTGAGCTAATTCGAAGCACGAAGTTCCTCTGTCGTCGTCAGTTTCGACTCCGTGTCGCCGCGGTCTTCTCCCTGAACGGCGAGATACCCGAGGAACCATGCGGTCAGCAGTGTCGCGAAGATCAGCGCAAGCGCGATTCCGGCCAGCGGCGCCCAATGCCGCCGCTTCTGCTTTTCGATATTTGTCTTCGGTGCGGACATTGGGCTTCCTTTCTTTGCGTCTGCAGCCATTGAAGAGCGCGTTTCAGAGTTCTAACGTCCTCCGGAAGCTCAATGTTCCTCAGTTACCTAACGGGATTTCCTGAATGAAAGACGCGTCGCCCCAGCCGGTCTTCCTGGCCGACTACACGCCGCCCGCCTTCCTGATCGACGGCGTCTCGCTGATTTTCCGGCTCGATCCGGAGGCGACACGCGTGATCTCGAAGATCGCGTTCCGCCCGAATCCGGAGGCCGCACCGGGCCAGAACCTGGAACTTCACGGCGAGAACCTGAAGCTGATCCGCGCCACCGTGGACGGCACCGACATCACCCGCGATTGTGCGGTGTCGGAGACAGGGCTGACGCTCGGCGCCTCCGACCTGCCCGGGGGCGCCTTCACCTGGGAGGCCGAGGTCGAGATCAACCCGAAGGCCAACACCGCGCTGGAAGGGCTCTACATGTCGAACGGCATGTACTGTACCCAGTGCGAGGCCGAGGGCTTCCGCAAAATCACCTTCTACCCGGACCGGCCGGACGTGATGGCCACCTTCGACGTGCGCATCGAATCCGAGCAGCCGGTGATGTTGTCGAACGGGAACCGCGGCGGTTCCGGCCCTGGTTTCGCCGAATGGTCCGATCCCTGGCCCAAGCCCGCCTATCTCTTCGCCCTCGTCGCCGGCGACCTGCGCGCGGTGAAGGATACCTTCACCACCCGATCCGGGTCCAAGGTGGAGCTGGGCATCTACGTTCGTCCGGGCGACGAGGCGAAATGTGACTACGCACTGGACGCCCTGAAACGGTCGATGCGGTGGGACGAGGAGGTTTACGGTCGCGAGTACGACTTGGACATTTTCAACGTCGTGGCCGTCGATGACTTCAATATGGGGGCAATGGAGAACAAAGGGTTGAACATTTTCAACTCCAAGTACGTTCTCGCTTCTCCCGACACCGCGACCGATGTGGATTACGAAAACATCGAGGGAATCATCGCCCACGAGTATTTCCACAACTGGACCGGCAACCGCATCACCTGCCGCGACTGGTTCCAGCTCTGCCTCAAGGAAGGGCTGACCGTGTTCCGCGACCAGCAATTCTCGGGCGACATGCGGTCCCACGCGGTGAAGCGGATCGAGGACGTGCTGGCCCTGCGCGGCCGCCAGTTCCGCGAGGATAACGGCCCGCTCGCGCACCCGGTGCGGCCGTCCTCTTTCGTCGAGATCAACAACTTCTACACCGCGACCGTCTACGAGAAGGGCGCTGAGGTGATCGGGATGCTGAAGCGGCTGGTCGGCGACGATGGCTACGCCAAGGCGCTGGACCTCTATTTCGACCGCCACGATGGCGATGCCGCCACCATCGAGGACTGGCTGCAGGTCTTCGAGGACGCGACGGGCCGCGACCTGACCCAGTTCAAGCAATGGTACACGCAGGCCGGAACCCCGCGCCTGTCGGTCAGGGACGCGTTCGAGGACGGCACCTACACCCTGACTTTCAGCCAGCGCACGTCCCCGACCCCGGGCCAGCCCGACAAGGGCCCGCAGGTGATCCCCGTGGCGGTTGGCCTGCTGAACCCGAACGGCGACGAAGTTCTGCCGACGCAGATGCTGGAAGTGACCGAGGCGGAGCAGAGTTTCTCTTTCGACGGGCTCGCGTCGAAGCCGGTGCCGTCTATCCTGCGCGATTTCTCTGCGCCCGTCATTCTGGAACGCGACAGCAACACCGAGGAACGCGCGTTCCTGCTGGCGCATGACACCGACCCGTTCAACAAGTGGGAAGCCGGCCGCGCGCTGGCGAAAGACGTGCTGGCGCGTATGGTGACGGAAAAGGCCGCGCCGGGGCCTGCCTATCTGGATGCGCTGGAACGGGTGGCGCGCGACGACGGGCTCGACCCGGCCTTCCGCGCGCTGGCGCTGCGGCTGCCATCGGATGACGACATGGCGCAGACGCTGTTCGACGCGGGCACGGTGCCGGACCCGCTGGCGATCCATGCGGCCCGTGAAAAGCTGTATCAGGCCCTGGCCGAGCATCTGTCGCGGATCCTGCCCGAGATCTACGAGGCGATGAATATCCCCGGCCCCTATTCGCCCGATCCGAAGGCGGCCGGCTGCCGGGCGCTCCGGCTGATGGCACTGGGCCTGCTGTCGCGCCTCGACGGCGGAAAGGCGGCGGAAAAGCAGTTCCGCGCCGCCGACAACATGACCGAACAGCTCGGCGCGCTCGGCTGCCTGCTGGATATCGGTGCCGGGCAGGAAGAGGTCGGCCGGTTCTACCGCCAATGGCAGGGCGACCGTCTGGTGATCGACAAGTGGTTCGCCCTGCAATGCAGCCGCACAGCACCACTGGCCGCCGCAGCGACCGCGCGGGCGCTGACCGAGCATCCCGATTTCGACTGGCGCAATCCGAACCGCTTCCGCTCGGTGATCGGCGCTTTGGCGATGAATTCGGCCGGGTTCCACGATCCGTCCGGAGCGTCCTACGATCTGGTGGCGGACTGGCTGATCCGCCTTGACCCGCTGAACCCGCAGACTACCGCACGCATGACCACCATGTTCGAGACATGGCGGCGGTACGATGCCGACCGGCAGGCCCTGATGCGCGCGGCGCTGCAGCGGATTGCGGCGGTTCCGACCCTGTCGCGCGACACCACGGAAATGGTGGGCCGCATTCTGGGGGATGACTGATGCGGCCTTCGGTCCTGATCACCGGCGCCAGTTCCGGCATCGGCGCGGCCTGTGCGCGGGCCTGCGCCGTGGCCGGCTATGACGTCGGGATCGGTTATCGCAGCGACCGTGCGGGCACCGAGGCGGTCGCGGCGGATGTCGAGGCTGCGGGGGCCAAGGCCGTGCTGCTGCAGGGCGACGTGGCCGTCCCGGAAGAGGTCGACGCGATCTTTGCCGCTTTCGACGCGGCCTTCCCCCGGCTCCACGCGCTGGTCAACAATGCCGGGATCGTGGCGGAGGCGGCGCGGCTTGACGAGATGGAGCCGGAACGGCTGCAGCGGATGTTCGCGACCAATGTGACCGGGGCATTTCTTGTGGCGCGGAACGCGGTTCGCCGGATGTCCACGCGCCACGGTGGCGCTGGTGGTGCCATCGTGAACATCTCCAGCGTCGCCGCGCGGATCGGCTCTCCGGGATTGTTCATCGACTATGCCGCCAGCAAGGGCGCAATCGAGTCGCTGACCACGGGTCTGGCGCAGGAGGTCGCGACCGAAGGCATCCGGGTGAACGCCATCCGTCCCGGTCTGATCGAGACGGCGATCCATGGAAAGGGCGGCATGTCCGACCGGCTGGCGAAAATCGGCCACACCGTTCCCATCGGCAGGCCCGGCACGGCAGAGGAAGTCGCCGAAGCGGTGATCTGGCTGCTATCGGATAAGGCCAGCTACGTGACCGGTGCGGGCCTCGACGTCAGCGGCGGACGCTGACGGTCTGTGCGGCGGAAGGCGCGGGGCGCCTTCCGATATCTGTCACTCGGACTTGACGCAGTAGGGCTGCGCGCGAACCCAGTCGCGCATGTCGGCGACCTTGGACGGGGACTGGAACGGAGCCCAGTGCTGCGCGACGCCACCCCAGTCACCGGGGCCGCCGAGGATCTTGTTGTCCCGCGCCATCTCGTAGGCGGCAAGACGGACGCCGCAGGCGAGGTTGGCAGAGCCGTTGAACAGCGCCGCGGCCGATTGCGCCTGACAGCCGACGCCGCGCGCGGTGGCGGGAGCGATCTGCAGCAGGCCGAGCCAGCGGCCGCCGCCGCCTGACGCGTCCGGCGTCCAGCGGCTCTCGTGCTTGGCGAGGGCGGAGAACAGGGCGACCCAGAAAGCCTCTCGCTGTTTCAGCGGAGCCTCGCGATAAGCCGGGCACCAGTCATCGATGTCGGCGGGGGTCAGTCGGGGCAGAACGGCGCCATGGGATTCCAGCGCGTTCATGGTGGAGAGGGTCCATTCCTTGGCCTCTGGCCGGTGGTCCCAGCGCATCGGCGGAACTTCCGGTGTCTCATACCGCTTTTCCGCGCATCCAGCGGCGGCAAAGGCGGCAACAAGCGCAGCAGCGCGAAGCAGCGTAGCAAACATGGGCGGTAACCAGGCAGCACCGGGTCGTTGCCCGGCAAGAGATGCCTTTGCCAAATTCGGCGCGCTCGGTCTACCCTATGCCCTTACGATAGGCGAGAATCCACCGGCTTTCGCGCTGGATTTGCGGGGATAGACGGGATGCGCGCAGTGGTTGTAGAGTAAGACTTCGGATCAATTGAGTTAAAACAATGGACACTGCATTTTATTCAGAGTCGTCACTACGTGATAGAACTTTACGAATTGGCGAGTTCACACCGCAATCATATTCTTTCGTATTTGTTTCCACTGATAGTTACGGAAGCCCCGGAAAGCTGAAAAATTACGTAGAATCGGAGATTGAAGAAGATATCTTTACAGAAAGAAAGCAAAAGATTGAGAAATTTTACACATTCAAGTCAAAACAAGGGACAGCTTTTGCCGAGATTGTCACAATTAATGAAGAACGCTCGACGCAAACCAATCTTGAGGATAATTTCCGTGCACTAATTCGCTCCGGAGATCATACGGATTTAATTGATTATTATGGAGATTCCGAAAAGAAATATTGGATTCCACTTATGGGAACCGGCCAGGGCGGCTTAAAGTTTGTTGATTCTGCACGGGTCATTTTCTCTGTTGTTCGAGATGAAATATTAAATGGGAACTTCCCCAATAATTCAAAAATAGATTTCAGCCTTCCAAAAGATTTAAACCGGGAAGAACTTGAAGAAATTTCAAAAATATTCGATGACATATTTCCAAAAATCACTGCTAGAATCAAGATCTCCGACGCCGACTTTCGCTTCGACCGCCCGGTCGAAGGCAGCGAGGGCGACCGGCTTGACCGCATCGCCATCGCGGAAGCCATCGAAGAGAAGGTGATCGGCGTGTGGCGCGACTGCGTGACGCCCAGCGCGGAAGGCCAGACACCCGCCTACCCTGCGCATCCGTTCATCGTGCATCTGGCCGGCGCATGGGGATCGGGCAAATCCTCGATCCTGAACTTCCTGAAGGAGAGTCTGCGGAAGCAAACGGATGTTACCCTGCCGCCACCGCCCGGACGGGTCGGCGATTTCACCGAAAAGGGCTGGGTCGTCATCGAGTTCAACGCGTGGCGGCACCAGAAAACCGGCCACGCCTGGTGGGCGCTGATGACCGCCGTCACCGCGCAGGCGCCAATGCAGATAGGCGCGCGCGGTTCCGCCTTCCGACGCCGCGACTGGTGGTGGCGCGCCTATTCCAGCTGGCGCAACTGGATCGTTGGCGGGCTGGCGGTGGTGACGCTGGTTCTGTTCTGGTCGGCGGCCGCCGGTGCCGAGGGCGGCGTCGCCGAAACGATGAAGACCGTGGCCGGGCTGATCACCGGCATCGGCGCCATTGTCGCCTTCGCCTCCGGCTTCTCGCCGCGGTCCGAGAGGACCGCGAATGCGATCAAGGATCTGGAGATCGACCCCACCGCCGCGCTCAAACGGCGTTATGAAGCGATGATCCGCGAGATACACAATCCCGTGGCGATCCTGATCGACGACCTCGACCGCTGTGACGCCGCCTTCGTGGTGGAATTGCTGCAGGCGATCCAGACGGTCTATGCCGACGTCCCGGCGCTCTATGTCGTCGCGGCGGACCGGCAGTGGATCGTATCGGCCTACGATCAGAGCTACAGCAAATTCTCCGGTGCTATTGGCGAACCTGGGTTGCCGCTGGGCTACCTCTTCGTGAAGAAGATCTTCCAGCTTTCGGTGAACGTGCCGGATCTGGGACGCGGCGACCAGCGCAGCTTTCTGCGATCTCTGCTGCCTCAGATGACAGAGGAGACTGCGACTGAGGCGGAAATCGCCGAGGTGGAACAGAAGGTCGAGCAGGCTGCCGGGCTGGAGGCGATCACCGAGCTTGTCGGCCAGCAGACACGCGAGCCGCTTCGCCGTGCGGCCGGGCGGGCGGCCCTGCGCAAGCTGATGACGCCCGAAACGACGAAACAGGCGCAGCACCTGCTGCTCGATACGCTGGCGCCCGAGCAGGGAGAGATCCTGCTAGACCCGAACCCGCGTGCGATCACCCGGCTGGTGAACGCCTACTCGTTCCGGCTGGGCTATGCCCTGCGTGCCGGTGCGCTCGAGGTGGTCGACAAGCTGCCCTACTGGTGCGTGCTGGACCTGCGCTATCCGCTTGCCTCGAAGCGGCTGGCGGAAAAGCCGGAGCTCGCCGAGGCTGACGCCTGGAAGACGGATGCGGAAGCCGCCAGTTTCCCCGAACCCGCCGCGATCGGCGCGATCCTGGCCCATCTCAGTCCGGACGAGATCCGCGTGCTGCGTGGTTTCGGCTGAGCGTCGGGTGCTGGAGCGAGCCACACAGCTTTCTCCGCCGCGGATAAGTAGCTCACCTCGCGACAGGGCAAACCAGCCATACTGCCGGCACTTATCCCGAGAAATTCATTGCTCCCGAAATGCTCTTGAAAAACTGTCGGTTATCGGCTTGGTCAGATAGTCCGCGAAGGTGCGTTCCTGGGTCTGGATCATCACCTCCACCGGCATTCCCGGCGTCGCGATCAGGCCTGGCACAAGCTCAAGCTCGCTGGGATCGATGGAGACCCGGGCCAGGTAGACCTCCTGTGGAATGCCGCCGATATCCTCCATCAGCGCGTCGGCGGAAATGTAGAACACCTCGCCATTCAGCACCGGCGTGGTGCGACGGTTGAGCGCCGTCAGGCGAACCGTCGCCATCTGGCCCAGCACAACGCTGTCGATTTCGGTCCGCGCTATCTGCGTTTCGATGATAAGTGGCGCGTCCGCCGGCAGGATCTCGGCAATCGCCTTGCCCGGTTCGATGACACCGCTCTGGGTGTGATAATGCAGGCGCACGACCGTTCCGGCAACGGGCGCGCGGACCACCGATCTGTTCAGCACATTCCGCGCCTTCCGGGACTGTTCGCGAATGCTCTCGTACTCGGCGGCTATGGGGCCCAGTTCGTCCAGCGCCGCCTCTCTGTAGGCGGAATGGGCGCGCTCGATTTCGCTGGAATGCTTCAGGATCATCTGGCGCACCTCGTCCGTTTCGGCCTCCAGCCGGGCAAGCTGGCCTTCTGCCTCGGCCTGCATTCGGCGTAGCGCGTTCAGCTCACTTTTCCGTATCAGGCCGCTTTCCAGCAGCTCGGATTTCGCATCAAGGTCTTCGTCCAGGATGTCGCTGCGCAGTTCCAGCGACTGAAGCTGCGCCGAGTAACCGCGCTCGCGGATTTTGAGCGCCTCGATGTTCCGCTCTAGCAGGGCAATGTCGTTCATCAGGGATTTCCTGGTGATCTCGAATGTCAGCTGCTGGCCGTCGAGAATGGAGGCGACCTCGACGTCGCTCTGTCCGGCTTCGGTCAGGTTCGGAGAGAAAACCAGCTGGGCGCTTTCCCGGTATTCGGCGAGCAGCCGCTCCGAGGTTGCCTGCAAACGCAATTCGCGCAGAAAAAGCTCGCGCTCGTTGGCTTCCGCTGACGTCTGGTCGAGGGTGAGCATCTCGTCCCCTTCCTGCACGGTCTGGCCTTCGCTGACGTGGATCGCCTCGATGATCCCGCCTTCGAGGTGCTGCACGATCTTGTTGCGCCCGGTCGCCACAAAGCTTCCTTGCGCGATGACGGCGGCGGCGAGCGGCGCAGTAAAGGCCCAGACGCCAAATCCGCCGAAGGCGAACGCCATGAGGCTAAGACCCAGGACTGCAAGCCGGGTGATCGACCGTGGCACTTCCCCATACCACTCGCTTGCGGGATCCTGTGCGACCAGGTCAGGCATTGCCAATCTCCTGTGTTCCCTTGCCGTTACCTACGGGCGGCGCTTTTGGCCCGTTAATCTTGGCCAGTACCTGCTCGCGCATGCCGAACAGGGCGACGCGTCCATCGGTCAGCAGCATGATCTTGTCTACGACGCTAAGCAGCGCGGGCTTCTGGGTGATCACGACGATGGTGATGCCGCTCTGCCTGGCATGTTCGATCGCTTTTGCGAGGGCCTTGTCGCCCGCCACGTCGAGGTTGGAATTGGGCTCATCCAATACCACAAGGCGCGGATTGCCATAGAAGGCACGGGCCAAGGCGATCCGCTGTTTTTGCCCGCCCGACAGCGGCGCGCCGTCGGCGGCGACCGTCGTTTCGTATCCGTAGGGCAGCGACGCTATCATGTTGTGAACGTCCGCCAACATCGCAGCTGCGTGGATTTGCTCGTCGGTCGCGTCGTCGCGCATCCGTGCGATGTTGTCCTTGATCGTTCCCGGGAATAGCTGAACGTCTTGCGGCAGATAGCCGATGCTCTCGCCGAACTGGCGCGCGTCCCAGTTGCGAATATCCATCAGGTCCAGTCGCACGCTGCCCGAGGTCGGCAGGATCGACCCGACCAGCATCTTGCCCAGTGTCGTCTTTCCGGCACCGGAATTGCCGATCACGGCAAGGGTTTCACCTGGGCTGAGGGAGAACGAGATCCCGTTCAGAACGACCTGCTTGGTTCCGCCCGGCACATAGAGCAGGCGCTCAACATCCAGGCGCCCTTCCGGGTTCGGAAGGCGCAGTTTCTCGAACTTGTTCTCCGTGTTCCGCATGAGGGACCGAATGCGGCTTAACGCGCCACGCGTCAGGATCAGATTGTTCCATCCTTCGATCGAGCCTTCGATCGGCGAGAATGCGCGCCCCGAGATGATCGACGCCGCAATGACCATTCCGCCGGTCAGATACCCGTCTATCGCCAGATACGCGCCCCAGCCGAGGATCGCGACCTGGGTCAGAAGCCGGACGGCACGGGAAATGGCCGCGAAGGTCACGTTACGGTCCTGCGCCCGCACCTGCGCGCTGAGCGAGGCCGCCGTGTCCTTGCCCCAGATGCGCACGGCCTCGGGGATCATCGCCATAGCGTTGATCACCTGGCTGTTGCGAGACATCGAGTCGAGGTGCTGATTGGCCTTGGCCTGGGCAACGTTGGCCTCGCCGAAATGGCCAGCCGTGGCGCGCTGGTTGATCAGTGCGATGACGGTCAGAAGAATGGCGGTGACGGTGACGATCACCCCCAGATCCGGATGGATCAGATAAATGGCAAGCACGAAGAGCGGCGCAAAGGGCACGTCGAGAAACGAAAGCAGCGTCGGCGACACCAGAAAGCCGCGCACGGTCTGCAGATCGCCCAGCGTCTGATATTCCCTGCCGGTACCGTGCAGCGAAGCATGCGCCGCCGCCCGCAGGACCGGAGCCCCCAGCCTTGTCGCCACCTCGACGGCCGTTCGCATCAGAATAAATCTGCGGATCGCGTCGAAGACGGACTGCAAGATCACGGCCCCTACAATGAGCAGTGTCAGCATCACCAGCGTATCGACGGAGCGGCTGGTCAGCACCCGGTCACTGATCTGGAACAGGTAGACCGGAATCGCGAGCACCAGCAGGTTCGTGGCCAGTGTCAGCACGAAAACCACGATCATGTTCCGCGAGACGGCTTTCTTGGCCGACTGCATCATCCGTTCGTGCCGTTCCGGGTCACTCCGACGGTGGAACGGATCCTTCGGGCCGCCGCCGCCTCCGCCGGAGGACGCACGTTTCAGCGGCTCATTCGCACGGGCCTCGATCGTCTGCCCCATGCTGCCGGCGGCGCCGGACGGCGAGCCGGGTGTCGGCTCCGGCCCGCGGGCACGGTTCGGAGCCGGCGCTACCGTATCTCCGGCTGCCTCGTTGTCTGCGGCGGGTGACACGGTTTCCGTTCGCTTAGCCTCCTCCGGCGCCAGGTCACCCCCGGTAGAATCCTCCCGAGCGATGCCTTCCGCCTCCAACCGCTGAGCGGTGGCTTTCCGCTTGAACCAGAGCGCTAGTTCGGAGTCCGGTGCCAGGTTGTTGGTGCAATTCCGTTTGGGCCGCGCGTCCCCGGTTTCGGGCACGAGTTGGAGCTTGCCGAGCTTACTCGAATCCTGTGCCCCATCGTTTTCACCGGAGGACCTGCCAGAGCCCTGTTCACCACCGGCAGGCCTTGCCGCCTCTTGCGTATCGCTCTGCCGCGTGCCAGCGCCTTTCGCGGCCCGTGCATCCGTCGCCTCGACCTCCTTCGGCAATGGAACCGATTTCCCGTCGACAACCACGTCCCGGCCGTCCTTGTGCGGACACGCAGGAATAACGCGCATTTGCTTGCCCAGGATCAGACGATCCGGCGTTGGCGACCCGGCACCAGCAATTGGCGCATCGATCTTCTTAGAATATGCATTCATGAAAGTGATCCGATCGTCAGACGAGGACGCCGTTCATAAGGTCCACTTCATCGGTGGAAATTGTTTCGCCGGAGAATTCCCCTGCCATCTTCTGCGACACGGCCTCTTCCGTCTGTTCCATCAGGAACGCGACGGCCTCGCTGACCAGTTCCTGGTCCGGCGTAACGGTAAGGTCCGGTTCGTCGATCAGCTTGGCCTGGTGTATCAGAAGGTCGGGATAGATATCCTCCTGCGTCATGACGGTCGAGTCGATCCCGTTGGTCGATATCGAGGCGGCATTCAGCAAGGCGTTCGAACCCGCCACCAGTTCCAGCCCCGGCGGCACATTGCCATCGACGCGTATGTCATCCCGGTCGGAAGCAAGGATCGTCTGCTTGACTATCGTCGACTGGATCAGGTTGCCTTCGACCTTCAGGACGCGCGCCATTTCCAGGCCCGCCAGGGCCGGGTCGTTCAGCAATTGCTGTTTGAGCGCTTCGAGGTCGGACGCCGTGTCAGTGACCATTTCGGCCAGCGACTCGCTCAGCTCTGCCCGTGTGTCGATTCCGGTCGCGCTCAGTCGCGCCTCGTTCATGAGCAGATTGTCGGGTGCCGCATCAGGCCTTTCGTCGATGCCTTCGTCGATACCGGTATCAAATCGTCCCGGCGGGCCGCCGGTTTCCGACATCCCCGGCCCGTGTTCCTCATGTGTAGAGGCAAGCTGGTAGTCGGGCCCTGCCCCATCGGCAGGCATTGGCGGCATATCCGCTTCGATCCAGTCATCGTCCAGAAGCACCAGCGACTGCTGGATCGCGTTGATGGTAACGAAGTCCCCGCCTACCAGTATCAGGTCGTAGGCGAGTCCCCCGGTGGCCAGAGTGGTGGCATTGAAGACCGTATTGTCGCCAAGGATATAGGCCGTGTTCGCGCCGCTGATGGACATGCCGAACATGTCGTTGTCCATAATCTCGATGACCTGTTCCAGGTAATTCGAGATGAACAGGTCACCCTTGATGATGCTGAGTTGAACATTGACTGGGGCTGCGCCGTCCATGTCCCGTCCCGCCTGCCAGAAGGCCGGGCTAGATTCCTCTTCGATCAACACCGATTGGAAAACGGTAGTTGGTGTCTGCTGGGCACCCGAACCGAAATCACGGTTGGTAACAGCGGCAATCTGGCTGACAACGTCGATATCCGTCCACGATCCGCCAACCGCGATCAACGGCGCATCCACCAGCGAGATCGAAATGCTCGCCTCATTGATCAGAAGGTTCCCGCCGGTGATCAGGCTATGGCCCTCGGGCATGTCGGGGTTCGGCTCGTAGCCGTCCGGCAACGCCCAGTCCGGCAAAACGGTGTCGTCCTCTCCATCCTCCTCCGGACTATGGAAGAGGGGCAGAATATCGCTCCAGAACGGCAACTCGGTGGCTTCCTGTCCATTCAGAAGCGTGGCCGGAACGTCATCCCCGCGAAGGGTTATGATGTCGAAACCGAACGTCGCGCCGACGGAGAACGAACTGATCGCGTCAACCAGAGATGCGATCATGTCCGCGTCCGGTATGACACCCGACCACAAGCCAATTGGAGCGTGCAGCATTTCCACGATGGCGCTCAGCTGGGCCAGATCGGTGGCGCTTTCCGCGGCAGAGCGGAAAGCGCCTGTGCCCAGAATGTCGATATCGGACAGCCATGCGGATTGGACCACGACTGCTACGATCGAACCGGGCGGCGTCGGTGGCAGATCGGGTAGCTGCCACTCGAACGCGGGGAGGTCCCCTTCGATTGGCCTCGCGGACGCAACCGCATCCGAATTCCCTTCGGGACGCTCGGCCTGGTAAGGACTGGCAGAAAGGACCGGCAGGTCAATCTTCACCTCGCCCTCCGGGTCGAAGTGCATTTCAGGTATGGGATAAGGCGGAACGTTGGGAAGCGGATCGTCCTTGCCCTGGCGCAAGGTGTAATCCGTGGGGATCTCGACAGTGATGGTATCGATCGCTTCGAGTTCCTCGTTCTCCCGCAGCAGCTTGAACTTGTCGTAACTCTCGCGAAGCCGAAGTTCTTCTACCTTGAGGTCGAAAAGCCCAATGAAATGCGCAATGGCATCGGTCGTGCGATCTGCGCCCATCGTATCACCCCAACTAAATAATTTCGGGCCAAGAATCGGCCGGCCCAGGTAATCTCTACGTGCGCCGGGCCCGAAGGCCCGAGCGCGGTCTTATGATCAACAGACGATCATTCGGAATCGTCGCCGGCGTAGGACGAAGTCATCGACCCGCCGACCATCGTCATGTCGACCGTATTGCCAAGGACATTCGCGCCCATGACGATCGACTGGTTGAAGGCCGAGGTGTCCACGACAGCGGCGGCCGAGGCGTAGGATTCGCCAGTGACGTAACCGTCATCACCGTTGTTCGAGCCCCACATTCCCGAGTCGCCGCCCATGCCACCGGCACCAGAGTTGGCACCGGTTGCATCGCCGCCGGCCACGGCACCGCCAGAGGACGCACCGCCGGTGGCCATGCCTTCGGAATAGCCGCTGGTTCCACCGGTGGCCCCGCCGGCACCGCCAGCACCACCCATACCGCTCATGGTATCGCTGGTGTTCGCGCCCGACCCGGCCGAGCTGGCATCGCTGTCGTTGCTGGCTTCGCCGCCAAAGCCGGCGATGGCCTCGGACATGCTGTCAGCAGTACCGTCGGTGTCGGACTGTGCGAAAACGTCGGCATAGCCGCCGTCACCGGAGCTGCTGTCCGTAGCGGCACTGCCCGTGCCGTCTCCGGAGGAGTCGGCCGTCGGCATATTCGTGCCGCCCGCACCACCGTTGCCGCTGGTAGCGGAATCGCTGTCGGCATATCCGTTCGCGTTTCCATAGGCATCGTTGGTGCCGCCGTCGCCGCCCGACGAATCGGTGTCGGTGGTATTTGCGGCGTTAGTGGTCGGATCGCCGGAGGTCTGCTGAACCGTCGGGGAGCCGGTGGTCTGATCGCCGTTACCTTCAGCGGTCTGGGCAGCGTTCGCGTTTCCACCAGTGCCGTCACCGGCATTCGTGTCGCCGCCGGTCGAAGAACCGCCGCCGCCGGTAGTGGCTTCGCCGGTGTCGCCTTCGTCGTCATCGACTTCGCCTTCGCCGCCGTTAAGCTCTTCGTAGAGCGCGGCAATCGCAGCTTCGACCAGGCCGGAGAAGCCGCCATCGTCGCTGTCACCACCTTCGCCTTCGGCATCGGCTTCGGCATCGGCATGGACGTCGGCGTCGGCGTCGTTGTCGCCGCTTTCGACATCGTCCGAGTCGGTTTCGCTTTCACCCGAAGCACCGTTCAGGCCGACACCGAGCGCACCCGAGTGACCGCCATTCGCGTCTTCGGCTTCGACATCGCCGTCGACATCCGAGTCGGTATCGTTTTCGCTATCCGTCTCGTTGTCGCCGCCATCGGCGTCGCCTTCGGCATATGCACCGGACAGGCCCAGCCCGACACCAAGGCCGATCGCACCGGAATCACCGGTCTCACCGCCTTCGCCTTCGGTTTCGGCATCGCTTTCAGCCTTGGCTTCGCTTTCGGCATCGCTTTCGGCTTCGCCACCATCTCCACCGTCGGCATGACTGTCGGTTTCGGCTTCGGATTTGCCTTCGGCCTTGTTTTCGCTTTCGGCTTCACCGCTGTCGCCGCCATGGCCACCTTCGGCCTCGGCTTCGGCATCGCCGGTGTGGCCACCTTCGGCGTCGGCCATGCCGCCAACGCTGTTGGCGCCCTCGCCCTTCCCGCCAGAGGCCCATCCGCCCTTGCCGGACTCACCACCATCGGAACTGGCTGAGATGCCTTCCTCGGCACGGGCGTCACCACCCAGTGCATCGCCGTTCTGCTGGAAGTCGGCATTGTTCGAGACCGTCGCGTTCTCGAGGTAGTCATTGTCTTCCAGCTTGGCGTCCAGGAAGTTCAGCGACGCCATGTCGTTGCCTGCGCCGCTCAGCGCATCGGACATGTGAATGTCGTCGCCCGGATCGTAATTCATCTCGCCGTTGGACGTGATGACATCGCCATCCAGCTCCGCATCGTCCGAGAGGTCGATATCGACCCAGTCGTCGTCGCGCGGAATCCACTCGCCTTCGCCGAAGTCGATGTTGATGTCATTCGCCAGCGAGTTGGAGTTGTCGTTGTTGCCGTTCGTGTTGTCCACGGACTGAGCCTGGTCCTGATCCTGGCCCTGACCTTGGTCCTGACCCTGACCTTGGTCCTGGCCCTGATCCTGGTCCTGTCCTTGCCCCTGATCCTGGCCCTGACCCTGCTCGTTGTCGACTTCCGTCTTCTGTTCCTGGTCCTGGTCCTGCTCCTGGGCGTTGATATCCGCTTCTACCTTGGCGTCATCAACGTAAATGTTCGTATCGAAATCGGCATCGATCTTGTCGATGTTCACCTCTTCGAAGTCGGCGACGTTGACCGTTTGTCTTTCACCTCTACTCATGGTGTTCTTCCTTGATGCAATCGCCCGCCGGACCGCAAATCATCTCAAACGCGGTATTTCGGCGTGCTCGGTTTCAATGAATCGCGGGAGATCGGAATTCTCTGGATCGCCCCCGCACGATCGCTACAAGCCGTGTCCACCCCCTTCCCTTCCGACGGCCTTTCCGATCTGGGCGCAAATTGGCGCCTGCATTTGCCGCCGGTTCAAAATTCAGAAGTAAATGGTGGCAAAGGCATCAACTCTTTCCTATTCACCGAAAGAACAGGCGGGCTCAAAAATTTCATTTTACTTGCAAACTTCGAAAGTTAATTCCGTGACGAACCTCCCGAACAGTAACAATGGGCAGGTCATGGGAAGCGGAGAATCCGCCCGTCCTTAGCCGAAGGTGGATTGCTTTATCGGGCAGATCGTCGCGGTATACCCAAGCGTTCTAGAACCTTCGAAACTGTACCGGATTTCCCTTTGATACTAGCCAGATAGTAGAATCTTCCGAGGTTTCGCTGTACGCGCTCTGCCAATTCGTGTTATAGGGGTCAGGCTCTTTCAGGGCCGTTTGGGTGCGGTCTTCCCACGTTATATTTTTCATGTGTGGTAGCTGCTGGGGGGGACAATGTTTTCGGATCGTGGCGTGTCGCCAGGGCCGTCTTTTGTAGATGATTATTCCGTTGGAATAGCGGTTGTTGGTGGCGGATGGTTCTTTACGTCGCAGACGTGTAAGCACGTTGAAATTGAGTTCAGAATTCGCTGCGTTCAGGCGAACTCCTATTTCCAGCTTGTCGAAGAACACGAAAATCTTGACGAACTGAGACTTCTGGTCGTGGATCAGAGCCTTGCAGAAGACTTGCTTTCGCGGCCCGATGACTATTGGGCCATCAACCCAACCGCCACGGTCGCCCTGGGTTATCGCAGCATAGACGCGGCCAGAGCGTTCCTACAGCGAAGCTCCAGCGACAGGCACGGCCAGATCGGATTTCTGCCTTTGAATGTGCCGCTGGAGGTCCTTCTCTCCTCCATGCGCATGCTGTTCCACGGCGAATATTTCCTTCCCCGCAGCCTGCTCGAAGAAGTCGCCAAAAGCAGTGTCACCGGCGATGCGACGCGGACAGAGGAAGAAATTCTTCACGGAGAGCTGCGGTCGAAATTCAAAAGCCTTACTCCAAGGGAAATTGAAGTTCTCAAACTCGTATCGGAAGGGGACAGCAACAAGGAAATCGCCAAACGCCTCGGCATCACGGAGCACACGGTAAAACTCCACATCCACAACCTGTCGGGCAAATTCGGCGTGGCGAACCGCACCGCCGCGGCGAATCTGTTTTTCGCGATGCAGAAGGGCGGCTTCGATGCTCCCCAGTGATACGCACCGCAATTTCGAGCGCCTTCTCCTTCTGACCGGCCAGCTCAACTACATGTGGACCAACACCGAGAGCCTGCTGATCCACGTGATCGCGGGTCTCGCCGGCACCGACAAGGAAACCGCCGTCATAATTTTTCTGACACTGAACACGACGCGAGCACGCATCGATCTGGTTGAGCGGCTGGCCAAGATGGGCCGGCGCGAACCGGCGGAGCGGGACCGGATCCTCGAACTCTCCCGGGCGCTTTCAAAGCTGTCGGGCGTTCGCAATCATTTCAACCACTGCATCTATTCCTTCGACTCAGAAAGCGGCAATCCGCAGACGATCCTGATGCGCATTTCCGACCGGAAGACGGATATCCGGATGGGCCGAAAGGATTCCATCGACGCGGCCGAACTTGCCCGCATCGAGGACACGCTCGAAGAACTCGTGTCCGTCAACCGGAAGATCTGGCGCGCCATCAGCGAGCAGGGCTACCCGGCCTGACAGGCTGCAAATGGCGGTCCGGCGCTGCCGCTCGAAACTGCATCGCGAAACGACGTCGGTGGCAGCTTCAAAACGGACCCGCCGCGCATTTCGTACTACTGAGATTCCGACGCTATACCTGCCATTACACACTCCCTGCCCGGGCAGCGTTCCGACGCCCGGACCAGCGCTCAGGCCAGCCACTTGTCGTAGTCGGACACCAGCAGATGGAGCGGCGCTTCGTCCTCCTCGATCTGCGAGAAGCGGCCGATGGGCTCGCGGAACACGTTGTCCGTGCGGTCATCGTTGACATTCGAGACCTCTCCGATCAGCACGCGGCCGCCCTCGCCCCAGAAGGCGTGCCACGTGTCGGTTTCCAGTGTGACGCTTTCGCCAGGCTTCAGCTTCAGGTGATCGCCGGCGCCCATGCTGCGTTCCCGTCCGTCGGTGAGAACGCGGACCTCGGCGCTTTCGTCGATGGACCCGTCGGATTTCGCCTTGAACAGCTCCAGCACCAGCGTGCCGCCGCCGCGGTTGATGATGTCCTCGGTCTTCATGTTGTGCCGGTGCATCGGAGAGATCTGGTTCTCGCCCGAGATCATGATCTTCTCGGCATAGAGCATACCCTTGCCCTTCGGCACGTTGTCATTGGTGCCGTTGCGAACGGTGAACAGGAAGAGACCCATCTCGTCGAATTTGCCCAGCCCGTAATCGGTGATGTCCCAGCCAAGTGCATGATCGCGGATCATCGGCGAGTCGCTCGCAGCGTGCTGCTTCAGTTCCTCAGGCGTCCAGTAGGCAAAGGGCGGCATGATGTACCCGAAGGAGCGGATGAAGGCGTCGCTGTCCTTCAGGATCTCGTTGACCATTGACCGTTTCATGCGAGCCCTCCCGGCGTGGATATATCTGCGCCTGAACCTACAGCGCCCACCGGTGCCTTCAAGCCCGGACGCCACCGCTGGTGCGATTGACCGGGTTGCCATGCAACCATAAGGTCGGTCACGGGAGGAGATCGCCGGTTGTCGGAGTGCTTGGCATGCTTCTCCACGAAACGATCCGTATCGAAGCGCCGCCGCGGCAGGTCTGGAATGTGACGACCGACGTACTGCGCTGGCCGGTCTGGACACCCACGGTGACCTCGGTACGGGCGCTGGAGGAGGGCGAAATCCGGATCGGCGCGCGCTTTGCCCTGAAACAACCAATGCAGGCAGAGGCTGTATGGGAAGTGACCGAACTGGACCCACCGCACCGGTTTGCCTGGCGGCGCATGCCTCGCCGCGCCCTGGAAGGCAAGACGACAGGCGGTGTGCAAGCCGTCCACGCGTTGACCCCAGCCGGAACCGGCACCGAGAACCGCCTGGAACTGGAGATGCCAGGGCTGGCCTGGCTGATCTTGCCGCTGCTTCGGCGGGCGCTGCGGGCCGAGAATGCCGGACTGAAAAAGCACTGCGAGATCAAGACTTAATCGATTTCCCTTGCACAGCCTGCACGGCCCGCGCAACTCTGACCGTCGGAGGTGGCAGATGCTGACACTGCACAACTATTTCCGTTCCTCGACCTCGACTCGCCTGCGCGCCGCGCTGAACCTGAAAGGTCTGGATTACGACTACCGCGCCTATTCTCTCCTGAAAAAGGAGACGCAAAAACCTGATTTTCTGTCGAAAAACCCAGCAGGTCTGGTCCCGGTTCTGGAGCTGGAGGATGGCGTTATGCTGTCCCAATCGCTCGCAATCATCGAGTATCTCGACGAGGTCCATCCCGAGCCGCCCCTCCTGCCCGCCGACCCCAAAAGCCGCGCCCGCGTCCGCGCGCTGTCCTACATGATCGCCTGCGAGGTTCATCCCCTGAACAACCTCCGCGTCCTGAACTACCTCGCGTCCGAGTTCGACTCCGACGACCAGGGCAAGGCCGCCTGGTTCAACCACTGGGTCCACGAGACATTCCAGCCGCTGGAATCACTGCTGGCAAAAAGCCCCGACACGGGAACCTATTGCCACGGAGACTCCCCAAGCCTGGCGGATTGCTGCCTTTACGCCCAGATGTGGAACAACAAAAGGTTCAAGGTCGATTGCTCGGGATATCCGACAGTTAGCCGGATCTTTTCGAACCTGGACCAGCTGGAGGCGTTCCGAAAAGCGGCGCCTCCCGTGCAGCCTGACGCAGTCTAACAGCGGAAAACGGGACAGGGACGGGCCGACGAAACAGCCGCCAAAGCGCGTCTGTCACTTTCGGCCTCTTCCTGTCCAATTCGGCCCCGTGGCCTGTCAAATCTGCCATTGGAACGTCCTTTTTGCCACTGCCGTGATTCAGTGCAGCAGCAGATATTCCCGCCCGTTCGGCGAACAGATTTTTCAACCAAGCAAACTTGCCGGATGACACATTCAAACGAAGGAAACTTTTATGAGACGGATTACTTTTGTTGTTGCCACGAGCCTGACCATCCTTGCCTCGGGCAGTATCGCCTCCGCCCAGCAGTCTGCGGAACAGGCTCGCGCCGAAGCCGCTGAAATGATGGGTGGTAAGCCATTGCCGGATATCGAGAATTACCCGGACTTCGCGACCGGTGTCGCGTGGGAATGGATGAAGGCAATGGAAAGCGGCGAGGGCCCGCTTGATGTCAAGACGTCGAACCTGATCGGCCTTGCCGTGGCAGCGCAGATTCCCTGCGAGTTCTGCTCTGCCTACCATTACGCCGCCGCGAAAGCGGCGGGGGCCACCGACCAGGAACTCGCGCATGCCGCGGCCATGGCGGGCTACACCCGCAACTGGTCAGCCGTGCTTTATGGCACGCAGACGGATATTCCGGCTTACAAAAAGCTGGTTGCAGAGGTCTTCGGCAGCGAGTGACACATCCGGGCCGTGATGGCCCGAGGTACATCCTGAAACGGCATATTCGACAATCTTTCTGCAAAGGATGAGTGTCCGGTAGCCTGTTGTACCCTCACGTGAAAGCGCAGGGCGGAATCTGGGCGCGAAAGCGACCGGAGCCCGCCCTGCGCCGCGTAATGCCATACCGTCCGGTTAGTTACGAAAAGACACAGGTCGAAACACACGCGCAGCTGGATCATTGTCCGCCCTGAACCGTCACTGTACCAAAGAACCGTATTGGTTGCATTAGGCTAGGGAGGCGCGATGCGGGCGGTCATCCACATAGGAGCCCCCAAGACCGGAACAACATCGCTTCAGCGAAGCTGTGTGATGAATGAAGCTGTGTTGCTTGCAAACGGTGTCCTATTTGCGAAAGCCGGACGCGTATTCGAGTCCAGGACCGAACAGCGCCATGTTGGCCTGCGGTTCGCAGTGAAGGTACCCGCAAGCCCGCCCGATGGCATGATGGAAAGACTCGGTCTTACGACCGCAGATGCGAGGTCCCGTTATGCCGAAATGTTTGCCGATCAGCTCGACACCGAGATCGGTGAAGCAGAGCCGGAAACGGTTCTTCTCTCTGATGAAGCCCTGTTCCTGCTTGGCGACCGAAGCACGGTCGAACAGCTGTCTCAGTTCTTACGCGAACGTTTCAGCAATATTCTGGTGGTCTGTTTTTTAAGGCACCCGGTCGACTATGTCCGGGGTCTGTGCTCCCAGCGCATCAAATCTGGTGACCTTACCCGCATTGACCTAGAGAACGATCCTTACTTCGCGAACGGTCTCTATCAGCAAAGGCTGGACTACTGGTCAGCTGCCTTCGGCCGGGACGAGTTCAAAGTGCGGGTCGCGGATGAAGACATCATCAGTCAGTTCCAGGCCGTGACGGGAATCACCGGTCTGAACGATGCCGAACCACAAGACCTGAATAAATCGCTGAACGCCTTCGGTGCCGAATGTTTCCTCCAGCTGAACCAGCGTTACTCAAAGGACACGAGACCACCGATCATCCGGCGCGCATTCGAGCAATCGATGACGGGCAAGCCGTTTTCGTTGACAGCGACCGATGAGAAATGGGTCTGGGACCGTTTCAAATCGGAAAAGGAAGGGATCGTCCGCCACCATCTCGACCGGGACGAAGACGTCCGGGTGGTTCAGGAGACGTGGGTTTCCAGCCCGGTGCAAACCGAAACCAGCCTAATCGATCAGGATATCGTCAGGGAAACGGCAGATATCATCTCATTCCTGAGTGACCAGATTGAGGAAACGAAAAAACATCACCTGAAAACTGCGGGCCGGATGCGGAAGACCAACCTGCAATTAAGGACACGGGTCAGGAAACAGCAGAAGAAGATGGAGGTTCTGAATGCTCAGGTCGACTCTCTGTCCGGAGAGATCGAGACCCGGATCAAGGAGATCCAGGAGTTGCAGGAAGAAATCGAACGCCTGTCCAGACCGCTCATTAAGCGATTGTGGTCTTAGTAACAGCCGGCTTGGATCTCGAGTCGGCCGCTGATCCGGTTTTTCCCTTCTTTCGAAGGTCAATCGATCAGATTAGCTGAAAGACAGCAGATCTCCTGTAACTGCGGAAATGCGCGGAAGGCGTCTCACGCCCCTCCCGCCGCCTTGGACTGATTGACGCGGGCAGACAGTTCGGCGCGGGATTCCACGCGTTCTGAGTAGCGGTCGACGAGATGGTCGCGGATATCGCGGGTCAGAAGGGTGAATTTCACCAGTTCTTCCATCACGTCGACGAGCCGGTTGTAATAGGGCGACGCCTTCATCCGGCCCTCGTCGTCGAACTCGTCCCAGGCTTTCGCGACCGACGATTGGTTCGGGATCGTCAAAAGCCGCATCCAGCGTCCGAGAATCCGCAACTGGTTGACGGTGTTGAAGCTCTGACTGCCACCGCTGACCTGCATCACCGCCAGCGTCTTGCCCTGTGTCGGGCGCACGCCGCCAAGCGAGAGCGGTATCCAGTCCACCTGCGACTTCATCAGCCCGGTCATCGCACCGTGGCGTTCTGGAGAAGACCACACCATCCCTTCGCACCACGTTACCAGGTCGCGAAGTTCGGCGACCTTTGGGTGGCCGGGATCATCCGTGTCCACCTGCGGCAGCCCGCGTGGGTCGAATAGCCGGACTTCGGCGCCCAACCGGTGCAGGATTCGGGCGGATTCCTCGGCGCAGAAACGAGAATAGCTGCGTTCCCGGAGGGAGCCATAGAGTATCAGGATCCGCGGCGCATGGGAGCTGCGACTGGCAGGGGAAAGCCGGTCGGGCGAGACGGGTTGGAAGCTGTTTTCGTCGAGGTTGGGCGTGTCGGTCAACTCAGTCACCTGTTCATACTGCTTGTCGTCGGACCATGCCGGGCGCGGCGCTGTCTATCATGTTTCCCGCGGCATGCGAGCCAAATGCTCCCCGAAAACGGAACAATAGCCCCACGTGGCGATGTGACATTTGGCCGGGCAGACTGGGGGGCACACCCGCAATCGGGTATCTGAAAATACATTCGGCTTGACATGTCACCGACTGGTGACTTATGCATGTCACCAGTCGGTGACATGTATGGACACCGCATCGATCCGCAGACTGCGCCCTTCTTCCAGAACCAATCGGAGTCGACCATGCCTTCGCTCAAAAACGTTGCCAGATCTGCGCTTCTGGCCATCTGCTTCGCGACACTTGCCGCCTGTTCCGACCAAGTGCCCACCCGCACAGGCTTTCTGGACAATTACAGCACACTGACCGCCAGGCCGCTGGAGAACGGCGCGACGCTATTGGAGGCCTGGACTCCCAATGTGGACTGGTCCTCCTATGACAGGGTCTTTGTCGAGCCTGTCGTGCTGCGCATTGGCGAAAACGTACCGGCCGGCTTCACTGCCGCAGATGCAAGTTCCCTGACGGCGCGGGCAACGAATGACCTGAAGACCCGGCTTGACCGGAATTACACTCCGCTTTCGTGGCCCGAAGCAGGATCGCTGACGGTGAAGGCGGCCATCACCGGACTGGATCTGTCAGATCCGGCCCTGAACGTGCTGACCGCCGCGCTGCTGTTCGCGCCGCTGGATACGGGCGGGGTCACGGTCGAGATCGAGGTGTCAGACAGCGGCACCGGCACGATACTGCATCGCCGTGTCACTGCAATGAACGGAGAGGTTCACTGGGTCAGCGGCGCCTTGTCGAAAACCGGGCAGGCGGACCGTGCCCTCGACCAGATCTTCCTGCTGCTGGCCAATGACCTTACATTGCGCCGCGCAGGGAGAGTCGTGGATGGCAGATGAATCCGAGACCAACCGAGTGCGGGAACGGGCGGGCACCGAGGCCCGCCTGATCACTGCATTGGGTGAGATCATCGCGAAGAAAGGATTTGGCGCGGTCGGCGTGAATGCCGTGGCGCGCCAGGCCGGTACCGACAAAGTGATGATCTATCGGTACTTCGGTGGGCTGCCCGAACTGGTTCGCGCATATTCTGAGACGGCCGATTTCTGGTGGCGGCCCGAGGACCTGCTGGCTGACCCGTTGCCGGACACCCCAGAAGAGCTGCCAGACGCGATTGCGCTGATTTTCGAACGCCACGCTGCTTTCCTGCGCGCACATCCGGTGACATTGGAAGTGCTGGCTTGGGAGATGTCGGAGCGGAACGCCCTGACCGAGTGCCTGGAGGAACTGCGCGAACGCCGGTCGGCCGAACTACTTGCTGCGGTGGCGGGCCGCTTCGGCTTGCCGCAGGACAACGCAAGAGAACGGCTGGGGCCGGCCTTCGCATTGCTTGGAGGCTCGGTGAATTACCTGACGACCCGAGCCCGGCTGACTCCTATCTATGACGGGATGGACCTGACATCGGACGCCGCCTGGGCTGTACTGAGCGAAACGGTTGCCCGGATGGCAAAGGCGCTTGTGGAACACTGAGCGGGCCGCATCCGTGCTTGCCCCTCCCCCTGCCCTCGCCTACAACACGCTCCGATCCCCGAACCGGAGCGGATAGCCATGCTGGACCTCACCTTCGAGCCCCCGAAACCGAAAGTCATACAGGGCGCACAGAGCGACTGGGAACTGGTGATCGGGCTGGAGGTACATGCCCAGGTAGCTTCGAAGTCCAAGCTGTTTTCCGGCGCGTCGACGGAGTTCGGGGCAGAGCCCAATTCCAACGTCGCCTTCGTGGACGCGGCGATGCCGGGGATGCTGCCGGTGATCAACGAGTTCTGCGTCGCGCAGGCGGTGCGGACGGGGCTGGGGCTGAAGGCGGCGATCAACCTGGTCAGCGCCTTCGACCGGAAGAACTATTTCTATCCGGACCTGCCGCAGGGCTATCAGATCAGCCAGCTCTTTCACCCGATCGTCGGCGAGGGCGAGGTGCTGGTGGATATGGGGCCGGGCGTGGCGCGGCTGGTGCGGATCGAGCGGATCCACCTGGAGCAGGACGCGGGCAAGTCGATCCACGACATGGACCCGCATTACACCTTCGTCGATCTGAACCGGACGGGCGTGGCGCTGATGGAGATCGTCAGCCGCCCGGATATCCGCGGGCCCGAGGAGGCGGCGGCCTATGTCGGCAAGCTGCGGCAGATCCTGCGCTATCTGGGGACCTGCGACGGCAACATGCAGAACGGGAACCTGCGGGCGGACGTGAACGTGTCGGTGTGCCTGCCGGGGGCCTACGAGAAATACCAGGAGACGCAGGATTTCTCGCATCTGGGCACGCGCTGCGAGATCAAGAACATGAACTCGATGCGGTTCATCCAGCAGGCCATCGAATACGAGGCGCGGCGGCAGATCGGGATCGTCGAGGGCGGCGGGACGGTCGAGCAGGAGACGCGGCTTTACGATCCGGACAAGGGCGAGACGCGGTCGATGCGGTCGAAGGAAGAGGCGCATGACTATCGCTACTTCCCCTGCCCCGACCTTTTGCCGCTGGAGATCGAGCAGGCCTGGGTCGACGATATCGCCGCCTCGCTGCCGGAGCTGCCGGATGAGAAGAAGGCGCGGTTCGTGGCGGACTACGGGATGACCGAGTACGATGCGGGGGTGCTGACGGCGGACGTGGTGTCGGCGCATTTCTTCGAGGAGGTCGCGGCGGCGTCGGACGGGAAGCTGGCGGCGAACTGGGTCATCAACGAGCTGTTCGGGCGGCTGAAGAAGGACGACCGGGAGATCACCGACAGCCCGATGAGTCCGGCACAGCTGGGCGGGATCATCTCGCTGATCCAGAAGGGCGACATCTCGGGCAAGATCGCGAAGGACCTCTTCGAGATCGTCTATACCGAGGGGGGCGACCCGTCGCTGATCGTGGAGCAGCGGGGGATGAAGCAGGTCACCGATACCGGCGCCATCGAGGCGGCGGTGGACGAGGTGATCGCGGCGAACCCAGAGCAGGTGGAGAAGGCCAAGGCCAATCCGAAGCTGGCGGGGTGGTTCGTAGGCCAGGTGATGAAGGCCACGGGCGGCAAGGCCAACCCGAAGGCGGTGAACGAGCTGGTGGCGGCCAAACTGGGGCTCTGATCCGGGGCGTCCCCATGGGGACGGGGGGTCAAGGCTCTGATTTTGTTTATGTTTGCGCTAACATAGGGTGGGGACGGGTTTCCGTCTCCACCCTTCTTTCTGAATCAGCCGATCCACGCCAATAGTGCGTAAAGACCGGCGGAAGTCAGCATTACCGGTGTCGTTGGCGCACCGAATGCGGCGGCGATACTGACCGCCACAAAGGCAATACTCACGCCGCGCGGGCAGAGAATTATCTTGCCTGTCTTCTTCATCCACACAGACTGTCCGGTGGACTGGGCGAAAGCACAGGACAATTTGGCGATTGCCGAATTGGCCATCGCGGATACCGACGGCACCGCCGATCCGCGCCCGCATCTGGAGGCGGCTATGGTACATGTGGAGGCAGCTCTGGAAGTCTTCGACCCGGGGCATATGGCCTTCAATTACGACAAGGCCGCCCGCCTGCGGGACCACCTCCGCACCCGCCTCTCCACCTAGACCCGGCCATTTCCCGCCCCGATGCCTGCCTGCCGCTTTCCCTTGCCCTCCCCATCTGCTAGTGTCCCGCGGCGCAGCATCCGGAGGGGGTCATGCGATACGAATACAAGGTCGTGCCGGCGCCTAAAAAAGCCCGGAAGATCAAAGGTGTGAAGACCACCGAAGATCGCTTTGCCCATGAACTTGCGGAGATCATGAACGCCTACGGCGCGGATGGCTGGGAGTATCAGCGGACCGACACCCTGCCCTGCGAGGAACGCAGCGGGCTGACCGGGCGGACGACGAATTTCCAGAACATGCTGGTGTTTCGCCGGGTGATCGGCGGCGAGGAACGCGTGCCGGTGGAGATGCGGGCTGCGCCCGTTGCGGCAACGGCGCCGGTGGCAGCCCCTGCCCCCCTGGCCGAGCCTGAGCCCGCGCCCGCCGCCGAACCGGAGGCCGTCGCGCGCGAGGAGGCTGAGGTGCCGGAATTCCATTCCGCCGGCCACCACCCGCAGGACGCGGAGACCGGTGCAGACGCGGCCCCGGCGCCGGAGGAGACAGAGGCTGAACCAAAGACAGAGGGGCTGACATTCTCGTCGCGCAGCCAGGAGGGGCACACGCCGCGGCTGGGCGCGGCCCGGCATCCCGAAGCGAGCGACAAGGCGCCTGGAATAGCGGCGCGGTAGACCTTAACTTTCGATGTGCAGCGCCAGGGCGTGAAGGCTTGTCATGACGTCTTCGCCCAGCGCTGCATGGATCGCGCGGTGGCGTTCGAGACGGCTCATCGGACCGAAGGCGGCAGCGCGGATGTGAACCCGGAAATGGCTGTCGCCCCCTTCGCGATACCCGGCATGCCCGCGATGCTTTTCGCTTTCGTCTTCGACAGTTAGCTCGTCGGGTGCAAAGGTTTCGCGCAGACGCTGCTCGATGGTCTGTGACAGTTTCATTTTTTCCTTTCCGCCCCCTTCAATCCGGCGGCAAAACCATTAGACTTCCGTGTCCGAGTAGCAAAGGCAGACTACAATGGCGAATCCTGATCCGTTCGGCTTTGACATCCGCGTCTCTTCCGACAAGAAGAAACGCAACCGTGGAAAACGGGGGATGTCGGGCGCGTTCGAGACCTCGCAGCGCGAGTGCGAGCACCCCGGATGCACGGAAGCGGGACAGTACCGCGCGCCGCGGTCTCCGGATCACCTGGACGAGTACCTTTGGTTCTGCAAGGAGCACGTGCGCGAGTACAATCTGAAATGGAACTTCTTCAACGGCACGACCGAGGAAGAGTTCGAGGAGCAGATGGAACAGGATCGGGTCTGGGGCCGCGAGACCAAGCCATTCGCCAAGCCGGGGGAAGAACAGCGCGCCTGGGCGCGGCTGGGAATCGACGACCCGCACCAGGTGCTGGGCGAGAACGCGACGCGCAATCCGGGCAAGTCGATCACCGGCACGCGCAAGCTGCCGCCGACGGAACGCCGCGCGCTGGATATCCTCGATGCCAAGGATCACTGGGCCAAGTCCGAGATCCGCAAGAGCTACAAGGCGCTGATCAAGGTGCTGCACCCGGATATGAACGGCGGCGACCGGGGCCACGAAGAGCAGCTGCAGGAAGTTGTCTGGGCCTGGGACCAGATCAAGGACAGCCGCAACTTTCAGAACTGAGGCGCGGCACCGCCCGCCGCAACGCAGCGATGCGTTGACCTCCCCGTCATAATCCCCCATGAAGACCCGCGGCGGGGTCCGAGGATCCTGCAGCGCAGACGAATCCCCTGAGCAGAGGTCGACATGGCGGACGGTATACTGGATATCACGGCGAAGCCGACGGAAGAACTCGATGTCCGCGATGTGTTCGGCATCGACTCGGACATGAAGGTGAAGGGGTTCGCCGAACGCACCGACCGGGTGCCAGAGCTGGATACGACCTACAAGTTCGATCCGGACACGACGCTGGCGATCCTTGCCGCATTCAGCCGGAACCGCCGGCTGATCATCCAAGGTTATCACGGCACTGGCAAGTCGACCCATATCGAGCAGGTCGCGGCGCGGCTGAACTGGCCGTGTGTGCGGGTGAACCTCGACAGCCACATCAGCCGGATTGACCTGATCGGGAAGGACGTGATCAAGCTGCGCGAGGGCGTGCAGGTGACCGAATTCCAGGACGGGATCCTGCCCTGGGCGCTGCGGAACCCGACCGCCATCGTCTTTGACGAATACGATGCGGGCCGCGCGGACGTCATGTTCGTGATCCAGCGGGTGCTGGAGCATGACGGCAAGCTGACGCTGCTGGACCAGAACGAGGTGATCACGCCGCATCCGTATTTCCGCCTGTTCGCAACGGCGAACACGGTTGGTCTGGGTGACACGACCGGCCTCTATCACGGGGTTCAACAGATCAACCAGGCGCAGATGGACCGGTGGTCGCTGGTGGCGACGCTGAACTACCTGTCGCATGACGCCGAGACCAACATCGTTCTTGCGAAGAACCCGCATTACAACACCGAGAAGGGCCGCAAGCAGATCAGCCAGATGGTGACTGTCGCAGACCTGTCGCGGACGGCCTTCATGAATGGCGAGTTGTCGACGGTGATGTCGCCGCGGACGGTCATCAACTGGGCGCAGAACGCCGAGATCTTCCGCGATATCGGCTATGCGTTCCGGGTGACGTTCCTGAACAAGTGCGACGAGCTGGAGCGCGAGACGGTGGCGGAGTTCTACCAGCGCTGCTTTGACGAGGAGCTGCCGGAAAGCGCGGCGAGCGTCAGCCTGGGGTAAGGCGACCCCCGGCGCGGCGGCCTTTGATCAAGGGGCCGCATGCCGGGGATACGATCAGACTTTTGCGATCGAGGGCCGGGTGACCGGCCCTTTCGCGTTTCGCGGGTATGTCAGGCCGCGGCCTTCTGTTTTTCCGCGCGGGCGTCTTTCAGCAGGCCAGCCCACCAGGCCAGTTCGCCGATCATCGCGTCAGCGGAGGCGCCGATCGAGGCTTCAATCTCGGACAGCGGCTTCGGATCGCCGCCCAGCGGGTGCACCTTGATGAAGTCGCCGCCGCCGATATGGACGGCCGGGGCGACATTGACCATCGACAGTTCGACAGCGATCAGGCGCAGGTGTTCAACGGCGCGGGCCGCGCCGACGCCGCCGTAGCCGACCATCGCGGCGGGCTTGTGGTTCCATTCGAGGAAAGCCTGGTCGAGCGCGTTCTTCAGGGCGCCGGAAATCGAGTGGTTGTACTCGGCGACGACGAAGACGTAGCCGTCATATTTGGCGAGGTCTTCCTGCCACTTCACGGCATTCGGGTTCTGGGACGGCATCCACTTGTTCGACGCCATTTCGTCGAACATGGGCAGGTCGTAATCAGCGATGTCGAGGATGTCGGCATCCAGCCGGCCATCGGCTTCGATGCGGGATTTGATCCAGTCGGCGGGTACGTGGCCCCAGCGGGACGGACGTGTGGTGCCGAGGATCACGGCAATACGGGGTTTGGTCATTTCACTCTCCACGGGGATGTAGGTTTCTACTGGAAACCAGAGATAAAAAAGTTATCTGATACCGCAAGGAGGCACTTTGATGAAACCACCTCATGCCGCCCCCGATCAACGCACAGGATCTGTGCAGGCGGGCACAAAACACGCGCAAGCGTCTGAATTTTCAGGAAAAGTCGACCAGGGCGGGTCGGACTGCATGGCCGTTTCGTCGATGCTGCAGCGGATCGGCGACAAGTGGACGGTGCTGATCGTGTCCTATCTCGGGAACGGGCCGATGCGGTTCAACGCCCTGCGCCGCGAGATCGGCAACATTTCCCAGAAGATGCTGACGACCACGCTGCGCAATCTGGAGCGGGACGGATTCGTCCTGCGGACGGTGACGCCATCGCGGCCGCCGGCGGTGGAATATGAGCTGACGCAACTTGGCCGCTGTCTGCTGGTGCCGGTCAGCGGGCTGGCGCGCTGGACGCTGGAGAACATCGACCGGATCGAGGCGGCGCGGGCCGAGTACGACGCGAAGGAAGGTTGAGCGGACCGGGTCCCAATCCGTTCAATCCGGCTTTTCCGGCCTTGCCCTGACAAACCGGCGCCCATTTCGCGCCGGAATTTCCCGTTACATTGTTTTCATATCGCCTAATTGATTGGCAGTATTTTGATGATAATGTGTGATTCATGGGCATAAAAAGAACGACCTGCGCAGGCGCCGCCGTTATCCTTCTCAGCCTCCCGGCTGCGGCGTCTGCCGCTCAATCCTTTGACCTGGTTCGGGAATTCGCCAATTGCACCGGCCGCTACTCTGCCCTGATGGAACATCAGCGGCTGCTCTACGATCCCGCCTCGGGCCGGACCGAGGCACGGCGCAACAGTTTCGCGGATTTGCTGGAGGCGGTTCAGCCCAGGGAGGCCGGGCGAGAGGTGCTGACCTGGCGGATCGAGGCAAAAGTTGCGCAGGCCGCCCTGTTCCGCGCGGCGGATTTCGCGACCGACGACAGGACAAGACGCGATGCGCAGACACTGGCGGACCGCCATATCGCGGCCTGCGACATGCTGATACTGGGCAGCTGACCGGGGCGCATCCGGGCGCAGTTCCGCCTTGCGTTTCGCCGCCTGCGGGACGATGTATCGGCATATGAAAAAGCCCAACGACAACCCGGCCGATCCGTTCAAAAAGGCGCTTGCCGAGGCGACCAAGGTGATCGCCGACGATCCGGAGCTGCAGGTCAGCTATTCCGTCGATCCGCCGGGCGCTTCGAACGACTCGGTCCGCCTGCCGCAGGTAAGCCGCCGCATGACCAAGCAGGAGGTGCTGCTGGCCCGCGGCACCGCCGACGCCTATGCGCTGAAGATCAAGCATCACAACGAGGCGACCCATAACCGCTATGCCCCTCCGGGGCAGATGGCGCGGGATATCTACGAGGCGATGGAGACAGCGCGCTGCGAGGCGGTAGGCGCACGATCGATGCCGGGCACGGCGACCAATATCGACGCCAAGATCGAAGCTGAGGCGGAGCGCAAGGGTTACGGGCAGATCACGGAGTCGTCGGAGGCGCCGCTGGCTGCTGCTGCTGGCTACCTGATCCGGCATCTGGCGACGGGCCGGCCGCTGCCGGTCTCGGCGAACAACGTCATGGAGCTGTGGCGCCAGCATATCGAGGATCAGACGGGCGCGCGGCTGGAGGACCTGCAGGACAAGCTGTCGGACCAGTCGGCCTTTGCGAAGTTCGCGCGCGGGATGATCGAGGATCTGGGCTACGGCGACCAGCTGGGCGACGACCCCGACGAGATGTCGGACGAGGATCAGGACGACGCGGCGTCCGAGGAGCAGGAGGAGGATCCGGAAAGCACCGGCAGCGAAGAGGACGATGCCGAACAGGATCCCGACGCGACGCCGGAGCAGTCGCAGGACGAGCAGATGGATGCCGCCGAGGCGCAGGTCTCGATGGACGAGATGGACGACATGGAGCTGTCGGACGAGGCGGAGATGCCCGAAGGCGACATGCCGATGGAACCGCCGCCGCCGATGCCGCATTCCGAGGCGGACCCGGATTACAAGGCCTTCACCACCGACCACGACGAGGAGATCAAGGCCGAGGACCTCGCCGAGCCGCAGGAGCTGGAGCGGCTGCGCGCCTATCTGGATCAGCAGCTGGAGCCTTTGAAGGGCGCCGTGGGGCGGCTGGCGAACAAGCTGCAGCGGCGGCTGCAGGCACAGCAGAACCGGGCGTGGGAATTCGACCTGGAAGAGGGGATGCTGGACGCGGGCCGTCTGGCGCGCGTGGTGGCGAACCCGACGACGCCCTTGTCCTTCAAGATCGAGAAGGACACCGAGTTCCGCGATACGGTCGTGACGCTGCTGCTGGACAATTCGGGCTCGATGCGCGGGCGGCCGATTTCCATCGCGGCGATCTGCGCCGACGTGCTGGCGCGGACGCTGGAACGGTGCGACGTGAAGGTGGAGATCCTGGGCTTCACGACGCGGGCCTGGAAGGGCGGGCTGAGCCGGGAGGACTGGCTGAACGCCGGGCGGCCGCAGTCGCCGGGGCGGCTGAACGATCTGCGGCACATCATCTACAAGGCGGCGGATGCGCCGTGGCGCCGGTCGCGGGACAACCTGGGCCTGATGATGAAGGAAGGCCTGCTGAAGGAGAACATCGACGGCGAGGCGCTGGAATGGGCGCATCGGCGCGTGGCCTACCGGCCGGAGGCGCGGAAGATCCTGATGGTGATCTCGGACGGCGCGCCGGTCGACGACTCGACGCTGTCGGTGAACCCGGCGAACTATCTGGAGAAGCACCTGCGCGACGTGATCGCGATGGTGGAGAAGCGCAAGCAGGTGGAACTGATCGCCATCGGCATCGGGCACGATGTGACGCGGTACTATCAGCGCGCGGTGACGATCACGGATGTGGAACAGCTGGCCGGCGCGATGACCGAGCAGCTTGCGAGTCTGTTCGACAGTGACCCGCGCGCACGGGCACGGATGATGGGGATCCGGCGGGCGAGTTAGTTGCCCGCCGCTCATTGATCTGGCGGCCCGCCCCCGGCGGGCTTCCCCGCAGAAAAGCAGTATCCCGGACCAAAGGCGCAACGGCCAGCAGTCGCATCGCACCTTCGCCCGCGGACTCCGCCAGAGCCGAAGGCGGCGACGGAGAGATGAGTCTTGCAGCGTCAGCGGCGCATTTAGACGGCGGTGCCCTCTGGCATATCGCGCGGCGGCGGGGCAGTCTCGCGGCGAAGCAGAAAGGCCCCGAACATGTTCCAGACATTCGACTCGTCCTCCTCGCCCGATCAGGGGCCGCCGCGGCTTGCTGCTTTGCGGACGGAACTGGAGAAGGAGGGCCTCGACGGGTTCCTCGTGCCGCGGGCGGATGCGCATCAGGGCGAGTATGTTGCCGACTGTGACGCGCGCCTTGAGTGGCTGACCGGGTTTACCGGGTCGGCCGGGTTCTGCGCTGCTTTGCGGGACCGGGCGGGCGTGTTCGTGGACGGACGTTACCGGGTGCAGGTCAAGGTGCAGGTGGCGGATGAGTTCACACCGGTGGACTGGCCCGAGGTGCAGCTGGGCGACTGGCTGAAGGACGCTCTGCCAGATGGCGGCAAGGTCGGGTTCGATCCGTGGCTGCACACACTGGGCGAGATCGAGAAGCTGCAGAAACGGCTGAAGGGTACCGGGATCGAGCTGGTGGAGGTGGAAAACCTCGTCGACCGGATCTGGGCGGACCGCCCTGCCCGGCCCGCCGAGCCGGTGACCGCCTTTCCGAAGGAATTCGCTGGCGAAGGCGACGAGTCCAAGCGCGGGCGCATCGCGGCCATCCTGACGGCGGAGGGGCAGAAGACCGCGGTGCTGACGCTGCCGGATTCGATCTGCTGGCTCTTGAACGTCCGCGGGGCCGACCTGCCCTGCGTGCCGGTGACGCAGGCCTTCGCGATCCTGAAGTCCGACGGCACGGTCGAGCTGTTCTCTGACCCTGAGAAGTTCGCCGGGCTCGGCCCCGATCCGGCCATCGCATTGAAGCACTGGGACGATTTCGCGCCGGCGCTGGCCGCACTGGAGGGTCCGGTGCGCGTCGACAGGGCCAGCGCGCCGCTGGCGGTGACGCGGGCGCTGCAGGCGGCGGGGGTGCAGATCGCCTATGCAGACGATCCCTGCATCCTGCCGAAGGCCTGCAAGAACGAGACCGAGATTGCGGCGACGAAGACCGCGCATCTGCGCGACGCCGGCGCCATGTGCGAGTTCCTTGCATGGCTGGCCGAGGAAGCCCCGAAGGGCGGGCTGACGGAAATCGACGTGGTGACGGCGCTTGAAGGGTTCCGGCGGGCGACGAACGCGCTGCAGGACATCTCTTTCGAGACCATATCCGGCGCGGGGCCGAACGGGGCCATCGTGCATTACCGGGTGACCGAAGAGACCAACCGCGCGGTCAATCCGGGCGAGCTGCTGCTGGTGGACAGCGGCGGGCAGTACGTGGACGGGACGACGGATATCACGCGGACGATCGCGGTGGGTGCGCCGACCGACGAGCAGAAGACCTGCTTCACTCAGGTTCTGAAGGGCATGATCGCCATTTCGCGGGCGCGCTGGCCGGAGGGGCGTGCGGGCCGCGACCTCGACGTGCTGGCGCGGATTGCGCTTTGGCAGGCGGGTCGGGATTACGACCACGGCACGGGGCATGGTGTCGGGCTGTACCTGTCGGTGCATGAGGGGCCGCAGCGGCTGGCGCGGACCGGCGAGGTGGAGCTGAAGCCGGGCATGATCCTGTCGAACGAACCCGGGTATTACCGCGAGGGTGAATTCGGCATCCGGATCGAGAACCTCGTGGTGGTCAAGGACGCCGGTGACCTGCCGGGGGGCGATGCGAAGCGGAAGATGCTGGACTTCGAGACGATCACCTGGGTGCCCATCGACCTGGCGCTGGTCGCGTCGGACATGCTGACCCAGGACGAGCGCGACTGGCTGAACGCCTATCATGCCGAGGTGTCGGAGAAAGTGGGCGCGCGGCTGTCCGACAGCGCCCGCGCCTGGCTGGCCCATGCGACCCGGATGATTTGACATGGGAATGTCATCCGAAGGGTGGTAAAAGCCGCCGGACACTATGGATAGGGGATCGCGGGACATGAGCAGCCATATCGAGACGCGCAAGGCCGCGGGAACCTGGGTTGTCCGCGCCGGTGGCGCCGTGCTGGGAGAGACCCAGAATGCCGTAGAACTGCTGGAAGACGGCTATGAGCCGGTGATCTATTTCCCGCGCGAAGACATCGCGATGGCGTTTCTCGAGGCGTCGGAGAAAACCTCTCATTGTCCGCACAAGGGCGATGCCAGCTATTACACGATACAGGCCAAGAGCGGCCCGATCCTGAATGCGGCCTGGTCTTACGAGAGCCCGATTGCCGGGATGGAGGCGATCACGGGGCATCTGGCCTTTTACACCGACCGGGTAGCGGTGGAGCAGCTTTGATCTGATCCGGGCGGAAGGCCCGCTGCTTCAGGATCGTGGCGGCCGCGGCACGGTGAAACGACGCTGCTACGGCAGTCTCGGCCGGAAATCCTGCAGATGTCCCGTTACCGGTGTTCCTCTGCCGCAGTCGCGGCAAGTGCCTTGTTGTAGGCTTTGAGCGCGTCGACGTGATGGAGCGCGCCCAGCAGCTCGGGCGGGCGGCCATCGCTCCAGAGCGTGACGACCGGCAGGAAACTGGCGCCGCCCTTGTCGAAGATCGGCATCGCGCTGGCGAGCGTGGCAGCCCCGTCGACATAGATGCCCTGCTCTATCAGCTGCCAGCAGGCCTGCTCGGTTGCCGGCCCCTTCTCTGTCAGGTCGCGGGTCAGGCGGGCGACACGCACCGTGGACAGAAGATAGGTCTGCGGCCCCGCGGCGAGGTGGATATTGCGCCTGGCAAGCGTCGTCAGGAAGAATGACCGCGCGACGAGCTGGCTGGCGAGGGCCGTCGACATCGAAACGGCCACCATCACGGCAAGGCCGGTCTGCCAGTCGCCGGTCAGTTCGAATACGATCAGTGTCGTGGATATGGGCGCGCCGAGAACGGCTGCCGCGACCGCGCCCATGCCGGCCAGTGCATAGAGCGTCTCGGACCCGGACACGTCCGGGAAGACCGCGGTGGCGATCATGCCAAAAGACAGGCCCGTCAACGCGCCGACCATCAGCGAAGGCGAAAACACGCCGCCGCCCATTCTACCCCCCAGGGTGATTGCAAGCGCGGCGACCTTGATCACGGCGAAGATGATGGCCTCGTGCAGAAGCAGTTTGCCGGTCAGCGCGGCGGCGGTCGTTTCGTAGCCGACACCGATGATATGGGGGTAGAAGATCGCGATACCGCCAAGCAGAAGGCCGGCTGCCGCGGGGCGCAGCACCGCCGGAAGCCCGACACGGCGCTGCAGCCAGGAACCAAATTCGTCAGCGACAAAAACCGACCGCATCAGCGCGACCGCGACCAGCCCGGCGACAAGGCCGAGGATCAGGTATGCCGGAAGCTCGACGTAGAATTCCAAGGCGCTGGAGTCTGTCAGAGTGAACTCGGTGACATCGCCGAAGGTCAGGCGGCTGACAACGGTGCCAGCGACCGAGGCGATCACGATTGGCGCGAATGCGTTCACCGCGAAATGGCGCAGCACGACCTCCATCGCGAAAAGCGCACCGGCAATCGGGGCGTTGAAGCTTGCCGACACCGCCGCCGCCACCGCGCAACCGAGAAGGTCGCGCCCGGTGACGGCGTCGGCCTTGATCCGGTCGGACACCCAGGTGGAAATCACACCCGCGAGGTGAACAACCGGGCCTTCGCGACCCGACGATCCGCCCGAAGAGAGCGTGATCCAGGAAGCCACCGCCGATGCGAGCCCTTCGCGGACCTCGACGCGGCCATCGTTCAGGGCGGCACCCTCGATCACGTCGGCGACGGAGCGGACGCGATGGTCGCGGGTGAACCGGCTAAGGATAAATCCAACCAGCAATCCCCCCGCCACCGGAATCAGGAGGATCCAGTACCAGGCGAGGCTGCGCGCGAAGGTATGCAGGTGCAGGATGTCGTCGACGCCGTATAGCAGCCCCTGAAGCCAAAAGATCGCGATCCGGAATCCCGCCGCCGCGATCCCCGCCGCAGCGCCAATCAACAGGGCGATGAACCAGAACTGGACCTGACCAGGCCCCTTTGTCAGCAGCAGTTGCCAACCGTTGCACAAAGAGGCGCTGCCTCTGGACAAACTGCGTGCCAGAAACGATCTTGCGCTTTCATCCGCATCGTGTCCCGCTGACTTGTCTACGAGTTTCGGGCGGTTACGCAACGAACTGTCATCCTCTAGTCTGCGCCGCGTTCTAGTGGAACCTTGGGGGGCGAAGCCAATGGCTTACAACGCGGCATTGAACGAGTTGTCAACGTTACTAGGGAATCGGCTGAGCCGTTCCAAGTCCGATCTCGACCTGCACGGGCGCTCGGAGAGTTACTTCCCGTTAACGGTGCCCGAGGCGGTCGCCTATCCGGAGACTTCGAACGAAGTCAGCGAGATCGTGAAGATCTGCGCGAAGCACGACTGCCCAGTGGTTCCCTGGGGTGTCGGAACATCGCTGGAGGGGCACGCACTTGCACTGACCGGTGGCGTGACGGTGGACTTCACGCGGATGAACCGTGTGTTGCAGGTGAACCAAGAGGATATGGATGCCGTGGTGCAGCCCGGGATCACGCGCGAGGAACTCAACAAGGAACTGCGCGCCACCGGACTGTTCTTTTCAGTGGACCCGGGTGCGAATGCCACTCTGGGCGGGATGGCGATGACCCGTGCGTCGGGAACGACCGCGGTCCGCTACGGCACAATGCGCGACAACGTGATGGCTCTGGAGGTGGTGCTGGCGGACGGGCGGATCATCCGGACCGGGACGCGGGCACGGAAATCCTCGGCCGGGTATGACCTGACCGGGCTGATGGTCGGTTCGGAGGGTACGCTGGGGCTGATCACCGAGATGACGGTGAAGCTGCAGGGACAGCCGGAGGCGGTGTCGTCGGCGGTCTGCGCCTTTCCATCGATGGAAGACGCGGTGAACGCAGTGATTGCGACGATCCAGATGGGTATTCCGATGGCGCGGATCGAGTTCGTCGATCCGGCGACGGCGGCGGCATTCAACTCCTATGCGGGTTCGTCTTTCCAGGAGGTGCCGCATCTGATGCTGGAGTTCCACGGATCGGAGCGGGGTGTCGCGGAGGATGCGGAGCGGTTCCGCGAGATCGCCGACGATTTCGGCGGGTCCGATTTTCAGTGGGCGACGAAACCCGAAGACCGTACCGCGCTGTGGACGATGCGGCACAACGCGCATTTTGCCTGTCTTGCCTCGCGCCCGGGTGCGCGGGCGATCGTGACGGATATCTGCGTGCCGATTTCCCGGCTGGCGGAGGCGGTGGAGGAGACGCGCGAGGATATTGCAGGTGCGTCGATACCCGGCCCTATCGTGGGACACGTGGGCGACGGGAATTTCCACTGCATCCTGCTATTCATGGAGGACGACCCGAAGGAACGGGCCGAGGCAGAGGACTTGTCACATCGGCTGTCGCAGCGAGCTTTGCGGCTGGGCGGAACCGTGACGGGCGAGCATGGTATCGGCACCGGCAAGATGAAGTACATGGAAGCGGAGCACGGCGCAGCCTGGGACGTGATGGGCGATATCAAGCGCGTGCTCGATCCGCAGAACATCCTGAACCCCGGCAAGATGGTGCGTCAGATGTGAGCCTGTCCTCGCCGGAAGAGATGCCGCATGCCTTTGCCCGCGCCTGGATGGCGCGGGATGCGGAGGCTCTGGCGGCGCTGTTCGCGGAGGACGCGGATTTCGTGAATGTCGTGGGTATCTGGTGGCAGGACCGGGCCGCGATAGAGCGGGCGCATGACTATGCGCTGACATCGTTTTTTGCGCAGACGACGCTGACACCTGGCAAGGTGAAGGTGCGCTATCTGGGTGATGACGTTGCAGTGGTTCATTGCCGCTTTGTGCTGACAGGACAGAAAGCGCCTGACGGAAGCGACGCAGGGCGGAGGAATACCATACTCGTCTTTGTAATGCGGCGTACCGATCTTAAATGGTACTGTGTGACGGCGCAGAACACCGATATCATGCCAGGCGCCGAGACATTGCGAGCAACCAGCGACGGGCTGAAACCACAGGATTACCGATGACGTTCAAATGGCTGAAAAAGACCTGGGACACTGCGGTGGAACTGACGCTCGCAGGCCAGAACTGGGCGCGCCATCGGCTGCCGCCGGGCACGCGGCTTCCCGTCGGGCTGTTGCTGATGGCCGGTGGCATGGTGGGCTTTCTGCCGATACTGGGCTTCTGGATGCTTCCGCTGGGCGTTGCCGTCGCATCACTGGATGTCGTCCCGGCGTATCGATGGGTGACGGGCGGGTTCCGGCGGCAGTAAGCTGCGGACGATTCCGGACCCTCAGGAGCCAGCCGCGTGGCGTCCATCATCTTTCTTCACGGCGCATCGAGCAGCGGCAAATCCACCATCGCGCGGGCGTTGCAGGCGACGATCGAACAGCCGTTCTGGCATATTTCCATCGACCATCTCAGGGACGCTGGCGTGCTTCCGACGGAGCGCTTCAAGAGCGGCGAGTTCCGGTGGCGTGACGCGCGGCCCGCGTTCTTTGACGGGTACCATGCGTCTCTGGGCGCATATGCGGATGCCGGGAACAACCTGATCCTTGAGCATATCCTCGATACAGAGGGGTGGATCGACACGCTGCGCGCGCTGTTCGCGCCGCACGATGTGCTGTTCGTGGCGGTGCATTGTGCGCTGGACATGCTGATCGCGCGCGAGGCGGAGCGCGGAGACCGGCCCGCGGGCAGTGCGAAGCAGGATTTCGAGACGATCCATGTCAGACGGGTCTATGACCTTGAACTGCAGTCCGAGGATGGGCTGGAGCGGAACGTGGAGCGCATTCTGGCGGCATGGCGCAGCGGTGAGCGGCGCTCGGAATTCGCTGCCAGCTGAAGGTTGCGCCTTGGTCAGCGTTTTTCGCGCGGATGCGGCCGTGCGGGGCTTTCCTTGAGCAGGCCCCCTACCCCCATCGCGGCGATGTCGGCGTCGGTGACCTCGAGCCCGCAGGCCACGCGTTCCAGCACCCAGTCGGCGCCGTTCAGTGCCGGCGAACGCGCGCACCCCGGCAGGCCGATCACCGGGCGGCCGCCCTGCTCGCCGATGAACAGCAGGTTGCCGGGATCCACCGGCATGCCGAAGCGGGTCACTGTGCCGCCTGCCTGCCGCACCGCCTCGGGTGCCACGTCATGCGGGTCGGAGGTGGCGGAGGCGGTGAGGATCAGGACGAGGTCGCCTTTCGCGCGCGCCACCGCTTCGGCGAGGGGCGCGGTGCGGTGCGGGACCGTTTCGGTACCGGTCAGGTCCATGCCCAGCGCGTCGAGACGGCCGGCGATGGCGTCCTCGCCCTTGCCGGGTCCGGCGCCGATATCGGTCTGGATCAGCGTGGCGGTGGCCAGCTGCACGGGGCAGAGGCGCATGGCGTCGGCAACGAGGACTTCGGCCATATCCACCGATTTCTCGGCGACGCCGTAGGCGATGATCTTGACGGTCGCCACCATGGTGCGGTCGCCGCAGCGGGCGAAGGGCGGGAGCGTGGCGATGGTGACCAGCGGATCGATGCGGTTCGCGGCCTCGATCTTGTCGACGTCGATATCGAGGACACCGAAGGTCGTGGCGTAGACGTTGACGCGGCCGGTGCTGGCCCTGGTCACGCGAAGATGGGCGGCTTCCGGGTCGGGGATCATCGCGGCGGTGATGCGGGTGGCGGCGGGGTCTTCGCCGAGGTCGTCGGTGTCGAGGCGGGCGACGATGACCTCGTCGAGACCTTCGTCTCTTATTGCGGTGATGTCGTCGGCTTCGAGCACCCTGCCCTTGCGCAGCTTCCTGCCGCCGAGCGCCAGGGAGTGGGCGAGGACCGCGCCCGCGGCCTCGCCAACAGGAACGGGTCCGAATTTCATCGTTTCTGCCGCAGCGTCTGGGTGATCTCGGCCATGACGGAGATGGCGATTTCCGCCGGGGATTTCGCGCCGATGTCGAGGCCGACCGGGGCGTGGATCCGGGCAATCTGATCCTCGGTGAAGCCCGCCTCCTGCAGACGCGCGACGCGCTTGGCGTGGGTGCGGGTGGAGCCCAGGCAGCCGAGGTAGAAGATGTCGGATTTCAGCGCCGCCATGATCGCGGGGTCGTCGATCTTGGGGTCATGAGTCAGGGTCACTACTGCGGTGCGGGCGTCGAGGCCGTAATCCGCCAGCGCCTCGTCAGGCCAGTCGTGGTTGATGGTTTCCTCCGGGAAGCGGCTTTCCGAGGCGAAGGCTTCGCGCGGGTCGATCAGGACGGGATCGTAGCCGGCAAGCCGGGCCATCTGCAGGAGCGGCTGGGCGATGTGGACGGCGCCGATGACAGCCATGCGGAGCGGCGGGTTGTGGATGGCGACGAAGGTCTTTTCGTCCTCGTCGAAGCCGGAGCGGTCGGCGCGGAAGCGGTCGGGGAATTCCTCCGGCCCGGCGGTGCGGCGTTTCCATGTCTCGGTGTCGACGACATAGGCGATGGGGCGGCGTTCGGCGCGGGCCGTGACGATTTCGGCGAGGACATCCTCTGGCAGGCCATCCTCGTAATCGCCGATGGGCTGGACCTTGACGCGGATCGTGCCGCCGCAGGCGAGACCGACGGCAAAGGCTTCGTCATCGGAAACGCCGTAGGTCAAAAGCCGGCTTTCGCCGGTGTCCAGAACCTCGAAGGCTTCAGCGACGACCGCGCCTTCGACGCAGCCGCCGGAGACGGAACCGGCGAGTTCGCCCTCTCCCGAGACGGCGAGATTGGCGCCGACTGGGCGCGGGGCCGAGCCCCAGGTCTGCACGACGGTTGCCAGCACGGCGCCCTTGCCGGCGCGATGCCATTCCAGTGCGGTTTCGAGAATGTCGTCGAAGCCCTTGGTTTCTATCGTCTTGTCCATGGCGGCCTCCTCTGTCCCTCCGCAATATGGGGATGGGACGCGGCGAGGACCAGATGCAAAACGGGCCCGGAGGTATGCTCCTCCGGGCCCCGCGCTGCGAAGGGAAGAACCGCAGCGTGTGCGGATCGGGTTTCAACCAGGCCGGACACCGCCGCGAAAGTATCGGAAAAGCGGGATGTCCGGCTTATGCCTCCGTCTGAACCCGGACCCGTCTTACTCCGCAGGCACCGCCCTGCCCTGGCCCGAGAGCCGTTCCGGGAGAACGAAGGCCACGACGATGAAGGCGGCGCCCAGGAGCAGGCCGAGGAGGTCGCCCGGAATGGCCGTGAGCCCCTCGTAGGACGAACCGGGCACAGTTCCGAGCGTCACCTTGCCGCCGGCGATGTCGTTCAAGATGCCGCTGGCCTTCCACCCCGGGTAGGTCGCCATGTAGGCTGCGGCGCCGAGCAGGCCGCCAGCGATGAAGGCCAGCGCGTCCTTGCGCCCTGCCCCGGCGCCGACGACCGCGGTTCCCGGGCAGTAGCCCGAGAGCGCCCAGCCGAAGCCAAGGAGCAAACCGCCGATGAAGACGCCGACATAGGCAGCCTTAACCGACATGTGGCCGACGTCGACCAGGCCCAGCATCTGACCGCCGAACATCAGGACAGAGCCGGTGCCGATGGCCAGCAGGATCGTCTTCATCAGGTGCAGGTTGGTCAGCGACAGCATGCGGCCGATCCAGGTTGGGTTGGCGGCACCGATCCGGTCGAGGACGAAGCCGAAGGCGGTGCCGATCACGATTGCCAGAAGGATTTCCATGGCTCAGGCCTCCTGTCTGAAGAGCAGCATTGCGGTGGGGATGGCGGCCGCAAAGGCGCCGGCGGCGAAGATGTAACCTGACAGCGCGGTCTGCATCATGCCGGACATCATGTGGCCCGAGGTGCAGCCGCCCGCGAGGCGCGCGCCGTAAAGGACGATGAAGCCGCCGACGAAGGCGACGGCATAGCGGGTCAGGGTGCTGCCGCCGAAATTCGTGCGCCACAACTGCGGCATCTGCCGCTCTCCGCGTTCCAGCCCGCCGCGCAGCATGACGGAGGCGAAGCCGCCCAGCGCCATCGCAAGCACGAAGAGGAAGCTGTAGTTCAGCGGGTTGGCCACCGCCTTGGCATATTTGCCGCTCGACTTGTCGAGATAGGCGTTGGTGGAGGTGTAGCCTTCCTCTGTCTGGGTGACGACCGAACTGTCGACCGCGTTCCAGGCGACGCCATCGAGGATGACGAACTGCGTCGAGACCCCGATCGGTTTGACGAGTGCCACTGCGAGGAAGAACACCAGCCCCAGCAACAGCCCGCCGATTTTCCAGTTGAGCACCATGTCCGCGCCCTCCTTATCACATTCGTTGATGCGAATATGTTAGGGTCTGTAGGGATCGGCACCTTGATGCAGGTCAATTCCGGTGCGGCGTGCGCCCTGCCGAAGAAAAAAAAGGCGCGCCGGGTTTGGCGCGCCTTACCGTGGGGTTTGGCGGTCTTAGCCCGCGCTGGCGTCGGCGACGGTCAGCAGCGGCGTGATCCGGCGCACGGTGGCGCGGCGGTTGGTCCGCTCTGCGTCATCGGTCGGCACCAGCAGGAATTCCTCGCCGTAGCCCTGAACGATCATGTTTTCGGGCGGCACGTCGAAATACTCGGTCAGCGCCAGCGCGACGCTTTCAGCGCGGCGGTCCGACAGGGCGAGGTTCATCGCGGCGCCGCCGACGGCGTCGGTGTGGCCTTCGATCAGGAACAGCTCTTCCGGGTTCTCCCCGATGAACTCGCGAAGCGCCTCGCCCAGCGCGTAGAGATCTTCGGCCTCGTTGGGACGGATCGCGGACGAACCCGTCTCGAAGTTGATGGCGTCGATGTTGATCTCCGGCATCAGCTGGCGCACCTCGCGGATGTTGCGCACCTGGCTGAGGGTGAAGCGGCGGCCCACGTCGGCGGCACGTTCAGCCTCCAGCGCGGCGCGCAGCGCGGCTTCGTTGTCGGCCTCGACGGTTTCCTGCGTCGGCGCGGCAGGCAGCTGGCTGACCTGCACGGGCTCGGCACCCTGAGTGTCGTCGAAGAGCACGACCTGGCGGCCGTCGGGCATCACCTTGGCGCGGCGCAGGACGGTACCGTCAGCGGCGGAGATGGTGACCACCTTCACGCCGTTGGGGCGGGTCACAGTGGTGCGGGTCGAACCGTCGCGAAAGGTTTCGGTCTGCACGTCCGAGCCGGGGCGGCGCAGGAGTTCATCCTCGTCCTTCAGCACGTAGTAGCTGCCGTCCTGGCGCTGGACCACGACGCGGTCGCCGGTGTTTTCCACGACCTGATCGTTGTTGCCGATCAGCTGGTCGAGCACGACGAGACCGGCCGCGCCGAGCGCGAATTTCTCGAAGTTCGAGAGACCGCCATCGTCGTCATCATTCGCTTCTGCGCTGGCCTTCGGCTTCAGTTCTTCAAACTCCTCACCGCTCGAGCGGGAGTTTTCCTCTGTCACCTTGGTTTCCTTGGTTTCGACGACTTCTTCCCCGGCACCTTCGTCTGCTGCGGCGGCCGCGGCAGCAACAGGTTTGCCATTGTCGTTGGAAACGGCCAGTTCACCATCAGCTGACGTGTTGGCAGCGGTTTCCTCGGACACCTTGGCATTTTTCTCGGGAGCTGCGTCTTCGCCCGTCAGTTCTGCCGCGACTTCCGGCCCGGCGAGTTCCTCGACGATTTCACCGACCGTCGGCGCGTTGGTCTGCTCCGGCGTCTCGGCGGATTCCGCGGTCTGTTCCGGCGCAGGGTCGGCTGCGGGCTGGTCCGTCTCGGCGGTCGCCTCGGCATCGCCTTCGGCTTCAGCCGCCGGAGCGGGGGCCTCTGCGGTTTCTTCCTGAACGGGTTCCGCGGCAGGTTCCTCGGCGGGGGCCTGCGCGGTCTCCTCGGTCGTTTCCGCGGCTGGCTGTTCGGCGGGCTCTGCCGAAGCTTCGGCCTGCGCGGGCGCTTTTGCGGCCGGGGTTTCGGCCGGCTCGGCGGTTTCGGCCTGCTGTGCATCGCCGGACTCGTCGGAAGTCATGCCCGGCAGGTTTTCCGACAGACCTTCGACGACTTCTCCGACGGCAGGCATGGCACCCTCGGATTCGGCTGCAGCCGCATCTTCTTCGGCCGCCGGGGCTTCGGTGGCGGGCGCCTCGGCGTTTTCCTCTGCGGGTGGGTTCTCGACGGGTGTCTCAGCCTGCGCTTCCTCGCCTTCCGGTGCGAGCACACGCAGCTTGCCGTTCTTGCGGACACAGACACCCTCGGTTTCAAGCAGGCCAGGCAGATCTTCCATCGTGATCTCGCCGGTCAGGTTTTCCTGCGTGATCTCGGCGATTGGCTTGGCCTCGATATTCTGCCTGCAACCGGGGATGCTCTGCGCGGCGGCCATCTGCGGCACGACGGCGGTGAGGGCGACCAGCGCCGTCGAGGCGCTGAGGATGCGAATGCGATGCGTCATGTCCTATCCTTTTCGGTTTCGCGACGGGAACGGCGCATGTTGCGGGTGCCTTGAAGGCGCTCCGCCCCGTAGGCTGGCTCAACGCGGGCTCGGATTGATTGTTCCGAAGGAAAGCCGGTGTGGTCCGGTCAGTCGGCGTGCATCAGCCGAAGTAGGCGCGCCTTTTCGCCGTGGTCGCGCGGGTCGGAGATGGCGGCGGCCAGCCCTTCGAGCGAGGCGATGTTGTGGCCGGCGCGGAAGCTGTCGACATGAGGCAGAATGGACCGGATGCCGCGCGCGCGTGGCGCGAAACCTTCCCATCTTAACAACGGGTTGAGCCAGATGAGACGGCGTGCGGAGAGGTGCAGGCGCTCGATCTCGCGCTCCAGCAGTGCCGGGTCGTCGCGGTCGAGCCCGTCGGTGATCAACAGGACCACGGCGCCCTGCCCCAGCACGCGGCGCGACCAGTCGCGGTTGAAGGCGTGCAGGCACTGGCCGATGCGGGTGCCGCCTTCCCAGTCCTGCGCCTCTGCACCCGCGGTCGCCAAAGCCGCGTCGACATCGCGGGTCGCGAGGTGGCGGGTGATGTTGGTCAGGCGCGTGCCGAAGGTGAAGGCGTGCACCCTGGCCCATCCGGCGCCCTTGTTGTTCGAGACGGCATGGAGAAAATGCAGAACGGCGCGGGAGTATTGCGACATGGAGCCGGAAATATCGCAAAGCACGACGAGGTTCGGCCAGCGGGTGCGCTGCGCGCGCCTTGAGAATTCATGGACTTCGCCGCCGCGCCGCATCGCCGCGCGCATGGTGGCGCGCCAGTCGGGGCGCGGGCCGGCCGGGTCGCCCATCAATCGGCGCGACTGAAGTGGTTTCACGGGCAGGGTCAGGCGCGCAAGCATGCGCTTGGCCTGCGCCGCCTCTTCGGTGCTCATCTGCTCGAAATCGAGGGTGCGGAGGCGTTCTTCGGAGGAAGCGGTGCGCGAGGCGTCGATCCGTATCTCGGCGTCTTCGTCGTCTTCGGTCGGGGTATTCTCCGGTGCCTCCCGTTCGACACCATCGAGCAACGCCTCGGCGGCGCGTTTTTCGCCGGCCTGCGGCCCGCGCTCTTCCTGCACGCCGCGGATCGCCGGGAGCAGCATCGCCATCATGTGCTCCATGTAGCGGGGATCGCGCCAGTAGAGCCGGAAGATCTGGGCGAAGACGGCGCGGTGCTCGGGGCGCGAGACGAAACAGGTGTGGAGCGCCCAGTAGAAATCCTGGTTCGAGGTGAAGCCCGCGGCTTCCACCGCGCGGATCGCGTCGAGCGTGCGGCCGGGACCGGCGGGGAGACCGGCCTTGCGCAGCGCGCGGGCGAACCAGACGATGTTGTGGGTCAGCTTGCCGTCTTCGGGGATGTCCCGGGGGAACTGTTCGGCCATTCACAGAGAATGGGGGCTCTGCCCCCATACCCCCGGGATATTTTCGACCAGAAGAAGCATCACGCGGTTTCGAGATCGGCGCGGACCTCGTCCAGCAGACGCTTGGCCTCCGATCCCTGGATGCGCTGGATGTCGTCCTGGTATTTGAGGATTGCGCCAATCGTGTCGGCGATGACCTCGGGGCTGAGGGCGATGACGTCGAGGGCGAGGAGGCATTTGGCCCAGTCGATGGTTTCGGCGACGCCGGGTTTCTTGAACAGGTCCTCAGTTCGGAGTTTCTGGACGAAGGCGACCACTTCGCGGGACAGCGCCTCGGCGGCCTCGGGGGCGCGGGCATGGAGGATCTCGATCTCTCGGTCGAAGGCGGGGTAGTCGACCCAGTGATAGAGGCAGCGGCGTTTCAGCGCGTCGTGGACCTCGCGGGTGCGGTTCGAGGTGAGGATGACAATGGGCGGATGTTCCGCCTTGATGGTACCGAGCTCGGGGATGGTGACCTGGAAATCCGACAGCGCCTCCAGCAGGAAGGCCTCGAACGGTTCGTCGGTGCGGTCAAGCTCGTCGATCAGCAGAACCGGCGGGCCGCCGTCCTGCGGGCGCAACGCTTGCAGCAGCGGGCGTTCGATCAAGTAGTCTTCGGTGAAAAGCTCGTCCTTCAGAACGTCGCGGTCGGCGCCGCCGGCAGCTTCGGCGGTGCGGATCGCGATCATCTGCTCGGCGAAGTTCCATTCGTAGACCGCGGCGGCGGCGTCGAGCCCCTCGTAGCATTGCAGCCGGATCAGCCGGCGGCCCAGCGCGGCGGCGATGGCCTTGGCGATCTCGGTCTTGCCGGTGCCGGCCTCTCCTTCGAGGAACAGCGGCTTGCCGAGTTTCAGGGCGAGGAACACGACGGTGGCGAGCGGGCGGCCGCAGACATAGTCCTGCGCGGCCAGCAGCGCCTGCACGTCGTCGATGGATTTGGCTGTCACGTCTGGCTCCTCCGGATCCCGCCATTGGGGGCATGCGGCATGGCGCGGGTCAAGGGCATCTTGCGCCTGCCGCGCAAGCGGGACTATTGATCCGGCATGAAATTTCTTACCCGCGCCCGGGGGATGGCCCTGCTGGCCGCCGCGCTGGGATCAGTGATCTTCGTCCTGCTCGGCCTGCCGCTGCCCCTGTTGCTGGGTCCGATGCTGGGTTGCCTGGCCTTCGCGCTGGGAGGCGTGCGGCTTGAGGGGATGGGGCTGCTGGGCGTGGTGATGCGGACGATCCTGGGCGTGGCGATCGGGACTTCGATCACGCCGGAACTGGTGCGGGACCTGCCTGGCTATGCGCCGACACTTATCCTGATCCCCGTATTCATCGGGTTGATCGGCTTCACCTGCTACCCGTTCTTCCGGCGGGTGATGGGGTTCGACCACCCGACGGCGTTTTACTCCGCAATGCCCGGCGGGCTGCAGGACATGCTGATATTCGGCGAAGAGGCGGGCGGGGACGTGAGGGCGATGTCGCTGATCCACGCAACGCGGGTGCTGGTGATCGTGACTGTGGCGCCGTTCCTGCTGACGCTGTTCTACGACATCGACCTAACGGCGCCGCCGGGACAGCATGTGGGCGACATTCCATGGCACGAGATAGCCCTGATGATTGCCTCCGGGATCATCGGATGGAAGATCGCCGAGCGGCTGAAGATCTTCGGCGCGTCGATCATCGGGCCGATGGTACTTACCGCGATCCTGTCCCTGACCGGGCTGATCGAGCACCGGCCGCCGGCGGAGATGATCTGGGCGGCGCAGTTCTTCATCGGCCTGGCGGTGGGCGCGAATTACTCGGGGATCACGACGCGGGAGATCCGTGTGGATGTTGGCGCGGGACTAGCTTTTTCCCTGATCCTCGCAGCGATCAGCCTGGCCTTCATCGAGGTGGTGCTGCTGTTCAGCCCTGCCGAACCGCTGGACGTGATGCTGTCCTTCCTGCCCGGCGGACAGGGAGAGATGGTCGTCGTGGCGCTGGTGTCGGGGGCGGATATCGCCTTTGTCGTCACCCATCACCTGCTCAGGGTGTTCACGGTGATCATCTTCGCCCCGCTCTTCGCGCGGCTGATGGACCGGCCGAACCGCGGGCCCTAGGGCATGATCAGGGTGACGTCCGGCATTGCCGCGATCGTTTCCATGTCGGCGTCGTAAGTTGCGCTAACCTCGTCGACGAAATCGGGCGTCCAGCCGGGCAGATCGATCTCTTCCTCGAGCTCTTCCTCGAGCGCGAACTTGTCGAGGAATGCGCTGATGATCCGGCGCCGGTGGATGGCAGTCGCCGGGGGATGCACGCTGAGGAAGTGTTCGAGCTTGACCAGCCCTTCCTCCTTCATGATCCCGCGCAGAAGATCGAAATCGCCAGTCATGTGATAGTTGGCCTCCGTCCCGGTGATCGCGCGCAGGATTTCCGGCCAGATCAGCGGCGTATCCTCGTTGCACCAGACGGTGACCGGACAGCCCGGGTTGTTCTTCTGGATACGTTCGATGACGCCGGACCAGAGCATGTTGCGCGGGTCGACGCCATTCACGAATTTCTCGTAGTCCGGCATGCCCTTGCGCTGCAGTACTTCCGGCAGGTAGGTGGCCGGGTTGCGCATGGCGAAGAAGAACTCGCACGGGTTTTCCGGAAACAGGTAGCGCAGCCAGGCGGTGCGGAAGCCAGCCTTGGAATAGAGCTGCCGGTGTTCGAAGACGCCGCGAGGAAGTGTGGTGTAATCGGCATCGCTGAAGATGACACGCTCGACCGGCGCTTCCGGCAGCAGCTTGTCGTAGAACACCTTCTGTTCCGCTTCGGGCGCCGGATTGCCGCGGTTTTCGTGCATCTGATCGCGCACCAGTTTGCGGTAGGCGCGCGGACGCGGAACGAGGATCTGGCGTTCTTCCAGGCGGGCGCTGTCCTGCAGCAGCGACTGCACGAGCAGGTCGTCGTCGGTGCAGTGTACGCCCAGATGATAAACGAAAGTGGTGGGGGGACTGCCGAACTTCATGTTCCTGCCGCTACTCGTTCTTTTCGAAATTTCTTGTGCCTTGAGTGGGAATACTGCCGTTGCGCCTCTCGCGCAACCGACCGGGTTGCCGCGTCACCCTTCTGCCTCTGTCTTTGGCCGCGGGGCGTTGAAGAAGTAGTCCGGGGCGAGATCTGCCGCGTGGGCCTCTCTGGGCAGGCAGGACGGACCCGTGAGAAACACGTTCGCTCCGAAATGCGCATGACGGGTCGAGAGGCGCTTCATGCGGGTGGAGGTGAGGGAGGTGTAGAGCGCCGCGTAGTCTTCTCGCTGCGACAGCTCTGCGATCCGGGCTTGGTGGGCTTCGACGCAGGCGGCGTGAGCTGCTGCGATTTCGGGATCCTGAAGGAGGCGGTCGATCTCCTGGCGTAGCGCCGGGAGGTGGCGCTGGATCGAATGGTCCTGTTCGGCGTTATTGTTCATCCGGAACCAGTAAGCCTCTCCCTGGTCGCGGTCGACGTGGTTGACGCGGCCCCGGTCGCGTTTGACGAGGAAGCTTTCTGCATTGCGGACGGCGTAATGGTTCAATGTGACAAGGTCGTAGCCGTAGCTGTCGAGACTGCTGCGCCAGCCGGTCCGCAGTATCTTTCGCGGCATCGGCTGACCGGAGCCGTTGACCCAGTGCACCTTGTCCGCGGCGCCCTGTGTCAGGCCCTTGGGCCGGTGCACGCCCATGTCGGCGAAGAGGCCCAGATTGCGATAGAGCGTCTTGAAACCCCAGGCCTGGTGTGGACGGCGGATGAGTTCGGGGGCGCATCTGGTGAACTGTTCGGTGACGGGCCGGTCCTCGTAGGTGTCCCGGTCCGAGTTGCCGAACAGGCGCCAGGTCAGGGATATCAGGTTGGCCGGGGCGATTGCCGTGTAAAGGTCGTTCAGGTGGCCCGCCCCGACATGGATGTTGACGAATTCATCGACGTCTATGGGCAGGATCCAGCCCGCGGATTTCAGGACTTCTTCGCCTCTCGCCACATCCAGCGCCGCGTGCTGCGGGCGTAGGTCCATTTCCCGGAACGGATTGTCGCGGCGCTGCACCAGGCCTTTCGCCTGCAACATGTCCAGCATCGTGTCGGTACCGTCGGTACAGTCGTTGGTGTAGATCAGGAAGTCGCTGACCCCGATCATCCGGTGATAGGCCAGCCATTCGAGGATGAAGGGCCCCTCGTTCTTCATGCAGGTGACGACGACGGTCCGGTCCGTGGTGCCGGCGCCGGACGGTAGAACGGGCTTTGGTGCAGCGGGCGGCCGTACGGGCTTGGCGCCGAACACGTCATACGCGCGTTCCAGCAGGCTGGCATCCTCGACTAGCAGCGCCTTGTCGATCAGGTCCTGGACCTGGTTCTGAGGCTGCACGACCGACATGCATCGGTGGTAGCTGCCGTATTCGTCCTTCGGCACGGCGTGGCCCAGCAGCATGCCCGGCAGCCACAGATTGCCGGGGCCGGAGCGGCGTGGCGCGACGGCCCAGCGCCTTGGAGCCGGCACGGGCGGATCTGCGTGGCAGATGTGGTCGCCGAAGCCCGGCGGCTTCGCCTTTTTCACGCGCCACGGATAGATCGCTTCGCCCTTGAGCGGCAGCGCGCCGCCGGGGGAGCGGCGGACGGCGTCGAAGACACCGAAATCATCCTCCGCCTCTGTCAGGAGTTCACAGACATCCAGCGCGACCACCGCGCCGGCCTGGCCGAGGAACCGCCATTTGAGGATGTCGTAGAGCACCGCCTCGCCCAGCGGGGCACGCCATGGGTCGGGTACCGGCCTGGCTTTCAACCGCGGCGCGGTTAGCGGGTCGCCGAAGGCAGGTTGATCGGACTGTCCCAGCGGCACAGGCGCCGTCACCAGCATCACTTTCTGCAAACCTTCGATCCGCATGCCGGAAAGGGCGGCGGCGAATGCCTCCTGCTCCGGTCCGGGTGCGGAACGATCGACGATCAGCGCAGCCTCGGCACCGTGCTGCTCGATGTGATATTGCAGCCAGTCCGCGATGACCTCTGGTAGCTCGGCGTAGCACTGCGCGCAGAGCGTGTTCAGGCCGTCGAACAGGTCCGTTTCGGGGAGACTTGGACTCAATATCTCGTGCCGACCGCCGATTTCAGCATTGACCGGGCCGTTCAGTGCCGCAGCCTCGCCGCGTGCGATCAGGTTCTCGCCGACACGCTGCGTGCCGACGATCCGGAGGTCACCCGTGATCGCGGGCAGCGACTCTGTCCCCTGCCCGAACCAGAGGCGCAGTTCGTTGCTGTCCGGGCCGAGACGCAGAGCGTCGAGCAACAGCAGACCACCCGGCCATGAAGTGTTCAGGGCGCGCCGCAGAAAGACTCGCTCAGACATTGGCGGCTTGGTAGCGGCGGATCAGGTCGGTGACGACGGCGCCTTCGAGCGGCGTGCTGTCGGCAGCGAGCAGTAGCCGGCCGTAGAGCTTCAGCTCCGCCTCGTCGCGCATCAGCTCGTCGAACCGCGCATGGTGCCATGCCGCCGCCGCCGCGTGCAGTTCCGCGACGCGGGGGATCTGCATCAGCTCGCTCAGGACTGCCTTCGTGCCGGGGACGAGCCGGTTGATCGAGTGATCCTCGACGCTGTTGAAGTTGCGCTCCACCCAGTACATGAGATCGATCGGCTTGTGCTTGCGGTTCGGCAACCCGCGCGCACGCTTGAGCAGGAAGCTTTGGGCGGAGCGGAGCGAGTAGTGGTTCAATTGAACCAGATCCGAGGCCGGTTTCAGGCCGAACAGCGTGATCTTCTGCTCGTTCTGCGCGAACCAGTCCGGCAGAACGTGCCCCGAACCGTCGACCCATGCAGCACTTTGCCCCTTCCTGGTGCGCGGGCGGTGGACGCCGAGCCGAGCGAATGGCCCCCTGCTTCGGAACAATGTCTTGAATTGGCGACCGTCGGCCGGGTAGTCGCAGCCTTCCGGTGCAGCGCGTGAAAACAGCTCCGTCGTAAGACCCTGCCGCAGGCAACGCTCGCCATTCCATCCAAACAACCGCCACGGCAACACGACGGCATCTGTGACGCCGACCTTGCCAAGGAGGTCGTCCAACGTGTCCAACGGCGCACGCAGGTTTACGAACTCGTCGCAGTCGATGGCCAGAATCCAGTCCGCCGCCTTCCGCAGATCGTGCTTCCATGCCAGTTTCAGCGCATTCCATTGTATCGACTTGTTCGGGGGCGGCTGGTTCCTGACATGCGCCACACCGGCGGGCGCAAGTGCATCGAGCAGTTTGTCGGTACCATCCGAGCAGTCATTCGAGAAAAGCAGAAAATCCGTAACACCGATGGCACGGTGATGCGCCAGCCATTCAAGAAGATGCGGTCCTTCATCGCGCAGCGCCGAGATCAAAAGGATCCTTGCCATCCCGCCCTTCTGCGCCATGCCCACCCGAGGATCGCCTAGCAAGACGGCGTAATCTGCCGGCGAATTTGCGATTCATTAACCGATCCAGCCTTTTATGACATCAAAGATGGCGAAAGATAAGCGACGGCTCGTTGACACGAGCCGATCCGATCCGCGCAATACGGTGGGGTGCTGCGCTATTTCCTTGGGAATGGCTTTGCTTGCAGGAGTTGTGGGTGACGACTATCGGAACGGCGTGTACCGGGCACGATGCAATGGACGTCACGCATCGGCGCCGGCAAGCGTTGGAAAATGAACACGGTTCGGTCAAATGCGCGGCGTTTTTTCCGAACAAGGTCGAGCCAAGGGATGTCGGGCGATTGCCGTCTGGTCCCTTTGTCGCCGCCTCCACTCACCGCGGTGACGTATCCGCTAGTATTGTAAGACCCGTGCTTCGTGAAAAAGGCCAGCGGGCCCAACCGCAGGCCGTGCGTACATGGTAGGCAGAGAACAGGACGACACACCTATGGCAGAGGCCATGACCCAGGCGCGACACGCCGCCAGCATCGAGGATGTGCTGGAGGGGCTGAAGTCAGAGCTTGGTCCGAACGGATATCAGAGAATTCTCGACGACCACCATACCGTCAGCTACGTCCCGCGCGGGCCGAAGCTGCTAGTCAGTTTCGAGAAAGTTCAGGACACGCTTGACACCACCGGTGACGGCATGCCGCTGGGACTGGATTTTGCCGACGACAAGAACTGGTCGGTGCTGCATTTCACCGCCGACAGGGACACCTGGTTCCGGTCGGAGGCGGTTTACGCCTATCTCGACGATCTGGTCGACGAGGCGTTCTTCGAGAATTTCGATCAGGTTACCTTTTACGGAACCAACATGGGCGGTTACGCGGCCGCGACCTTTTCCGTCGTGGCGCCCGGTTCGACCGTGATCGTCATGTCACCGCAGGCCACTCTGGATGCGGAGCTGACCGAATGGGACAGCCGGTTTCCGGCTGCGCGGATGCTGGATTTCACCGATCGCTACGGATACGCGCCGGACATGATCGAAGGCACGCGCCGCGCCTTTATCCTGTATGACCCGCACGCGAAGCTGGACTGCGTCCATGCGACCTTGTTCCGGGGCCCGAATGTGACCAGGTTGCCGTGCCGGTTTTTCGAAAACCAGATTGCGCGCACGCTGTTCGACATCGACCTGCTGCACCGCGTGGTCGAACACGCGGCGGAAGGACGCCTGACGCGCTCTGGTTTTTACCATGACCTGCGGCGGCGGCGGAAACACCGCCGCTATCTGCGCCACGTGTTGAACCATCTGGAACATCTAAACCGCCCCTACCTGATGGCGCTGTTCTGTTGTCATGTGCTTGAATGGCATGACGCCCCGGCCTTTCGCCGGCATCTGCGGCAGGCCCAAAACCAACTTGCCGAGCGCGGTCGCCTGCCCGACTGGTTGCCTCAGCCAAACTAGACGTCAGCCCGGACAGGCCGGAACGGTCTCGAAGTAGCCCGCCGGGAGCCACTTCGCATTCGCGAAGTCATCGTTGTAGTCCGGAGACCCTGGCACGACATTGTTGAACTCTGCGACGACGGAGCCTCCGGCCGCTATTTCGATGGCCTGACCCTGTTCCGGAATGGTGATCAGCCTGTTGCCGTTTGGCAGGACCTGATGCTTGCCACGATAAGCGCTCTTGAACGGGCCGTCGAACCCCGGGGCTGCATTCGACACAGCGCCAGTCGCCGGATCGACGGCAATGATCGAGGAACGCGGTCGGTCGCGGCTGTTGTTGTAGACCGCGATGGTTCCGTCGGCTTCAAAATCCGGGTCGTGTTGTTTCAGCCATGGGCCGTGCTGGTGCCACTTGATCTGACCACTCGGGGTGATCACCGCGACCATGTCCAGTTCTCGGATGGAGATCAGGAGATCGCCGGCCTCGAACATCGGAAACGCGGGGGCAAGTTCCGGCAGGAGTTCCTCTACATCGTTGGGATGGAAGATATCCGGCGGGCGGGCATCGTCCGGAACAAAGGGAAAATCGGGGTACATGGAGAATAGCAGGGCACTGTCCGGCGACCGAAGCACGATATCGTCCCGAAAATCGATCCGGGTCAGATCCTCGCCGGTCAGAGGATCGAATTTCAGGATGGCCTGCATTTGACCGTAAGCCGAACCGGCGCCGTACCATGTCCAGATACCGCCGTCGGCGGCGGGCGAGAATGCATGGTGAAAAAAGCCTTCACGGCTCCAGATCGGATCACCACAAGCGTCGAGCCGGGCGATGAGCCCCAGCCAGTCGAAGCTGACCAGCGCAGTTCCGTCAGGCAGCACCTCCATCGCGTGCGGAGCGTTCTCATGATGCTCGGCCCTGTCGGTGATCGCCATTTCGTCCACAGGCCAGGTGTGAACCAGCTCTCCCGACGCATCGCGCAGAAAGATGGAATAGGCGGCGCGCGGCGCATCCCAAGCGAGGAATGCGTAATGGCCTTCGCCGATGACACTGTCGGGATCATGGATCACCGCGGGAACACGGGCCGCCCCGGACGGAGCTAGGTGCCGCCGACCAGCGGCAGGCACATCCCCGTAGGTCCAGAGGGTGTAGAGAATGTACTGCGCACGAAGGATCTGAACGTAGGGCCAAAGCTGACGGTGCGCGACGGAGAAGCCAAGCGCCGCGGACAAGAGCACCAGAAGCGCCAAGCCCGCCATCACCGACACCAATCGCGGAAATCGTCCCTGCACCCACGCACCTTTCCGCCGAAGTGTCCGGCGCAATCAACCCCTGTCAGCGCCCTTTTGATTGGTCGCATGACCTGTTCCGGGCGAGGATAACCATCAGCATGTCCCTATCGCGACACAGAATTTCCCGATTTGGCAAATATTGTTTCCAGGTGATGCAAATGCCCCATGAGCCCCGGCCGTCGCCGCGCCACTTGCCCGATACGGCCTGAAGGTGAAACACAAAGGGAACAATACCGTGCGTCTTTTCCTATTCGCCGCTATGGCGGTTCTTTCATTTCCGCTTTCGGCGCAGGCCTATGTCGGCCCGGGGATCGGCATCGGAAGCATTGCGGCCGCACTGGCACTGGTGTTGGGCGTGTTGCTCCTGATGGCGGGCTTTTTGTGGTACCCACTGAAACGGATGATGCGTGGAGCCAAAGTTCCAACCGCCGATCATCCCGACCCCACCAAGCGGGGCTAGTCAGGCGTGAGCATGGCGGTTGAAGCCGGCGCGGTTGTTGTCGCTTTACTGGCTGTGGCCGCCTTTGCCGCAGTGCTGGTCCGCAGCCGGGCGCTGCCGATTGCGGGCGGGTTAGCCGGCATTGCCGTTTCCGGCGTTTCGACGATGCTGGATGGCTCACTGGACGACGACACCAAGGAACGCGCGGTGCGCGAGGCCGGGTTGCGGCTTTTGCTCGGCGCGTGGGGAATTGCGTGGCGTATTGCGCTGGCAGCCGCCGGAGTCCTGTTGCCGATCCTTGCAGCTGACGGGCTTGGCCTGGTGCCACTGGAGCGCAGCCTCGGCGTTCTGACGCGAGCCGATTTCATCCTGCTCGTGTCTGCACTGGCGATTGCCGCCGGCTGGATGATGTCACGCGTTCGCAATTCGCATGAAACTGCTGCAAACGGCTTAGGCGACCGGATGCTCCACGCCTTCGCCTTTTCGGGGCCAGCAACTCTGAAAGGTCTTGCTCGGCTCGACGACCGTCTCTTTGCCCGGACACTCGCCGAAACGCCCGATGCACCGCCGATTTTCATCACGTCGTTGGCACGGGGCGGGACGACAGCACTGCTGAATGCGATGCACGACCTTCCGGGCATAGCCACGCATCTTTACCAAGACATGCCGTTCATCAGTGCCCCGTTGCTGTGGTCGCGCCTTTCTGGCCGCAGGGCCACCGCCGAACGTGAACGCGCGCATGGCGACGGACTGGCGATCGGGCTCGACAGCCCGGAGGCGTTTGACGAGGTCTTCTGGCGACTGCACTGGCCGGGAAAATATGGCGAGCGGCAGATCGAGCTGTGGAAAAATGGGGATGCAAGCGACGAATCTCGCGCGTTTTTCACCCGCCATTTTCGCAAGATCGCCGCGCTGAGGCACCCGGACGACACTTCGGGTGTCCGGTACCTTTCGAAAAACAACGCCAATCTCGCCCGGCTCCGCCTTCTGCCGGAGATGTTTCCTGGATGCGATATCGTGGTGCCGCTGCGGGGGCCTGCAGCACATGCTGCGTCGCTGCACCGCCAGCACATGAATTTCACCCGGCTGCATGGTGAGGACGAGTTCGCGCTCCGCTACATGCGGGACATTGGCCACCTCGAGTTCGGGGCGCTACACCGGCTGCTCGGGTTCGACCCGGACATCGCGGACAGGTATCGGCCGGACGATCCCAACTACTGGCTGGCCTATTGGTATGCGGCTTTCTCGGAGGCGGCCCGCAACGCCGATCGCCTGCATATCGTGACGCAAGACGCTTTGCGTCAGTCCCCGCAGGCGACAATGGACGCGCTGCTGGAACGCCTGAGCCTGACCGGGCGCCGCGATTTCAGCACCCAGTTCCACAGCGGGACGGATGAGCAGCCATGCGAGATGTTCGATCCCCGGCTGTTGCGAGAGGCGGTCAATCTATATGACGACCTCGCGGCCGGGGCGGTTCGATAACAGTTCAGACTGCCCAATAGGCTGAGAAATAGCCTTGGGTACGAGGCAGCGCATATTCAGAGCGAAAATGTGCCTTTGCCTTGCGGACAAACTCCTGCTCTGCGGCGACCCAGACGAAATAGTCGTCGCGATCTTCCGGCACAGTCTGTTCGAGCAATGCGTCCCACAGGCTGCCCCCCTGCCCTCGCATGATCCATCGGACGTCTATCCCCTCCGGAACGGTCAGTTCGCAGCGGTCGGCAGCATCGCCGATCTCGAGCAGTACACTGCCGCGCCGATCCGGGCCGGAATGTTCAAGAATGCGCCGGATCGCCGGCAGCGCCGTTTCGTCCCCTGCCATCAACAACCGGTTTCCCGGCGGGAAGTCGCCCCCGCCGGGCCCCATGACCGCAACCTTGTCTCCCGGCTGTGCCTGTCTTGCCCATTCGGTCGTCCGGCCGCCATCGTGTTCGAACACATCGAAGGTGAAGCGGCCGTTATGCGCGTCTAAGTCCACGAAAGTGTAGGCGGCGCGGTGCAGGGCGTCTTCTCCTTCGGCCCACACGGTACGGCCCTTTTCGTTGATAACGGGCCAGACCGGGCGGCGGTGCCTTGGCGGCATCAACAGCGTGAAGTGCATGCCACCATGGAGCAGCGCCCCGACGCCGTCGCAGTCCAGCTCCACCCGAAGGAAATTCGCGCTGATCCGATCCACGGAGGCGACGGTCGCGTGATGGAAATTCGGAGGAACATCCGGGGTTTGGTTGTCGGGTCCGGCAAAGAGCTCGTTTGCCGCATCGGGAAGGACGTGGTCCAGAAGATAAAGGACGCTTTCGCGCATCTGGTAGAGGTGGATGTGGCTCTTTGCGGCAATCGAGACAGTCAGCCAATCGTCGCCGCATGCCAATTGAACATCGGACTGTGCGAATGCCACGCGCAGGCCATCAGACGTACGTTTGACGGGGACTCCGAACTCGACCACGTGGCTTTCGATATGCTCGAAGAAGCCTTTCGGGATAGGACCATCGTGGCGCGCTTCGAGCCGTTCGGGATAGTCGGAAATGTCCGGGAAATCGGCGGTCAGCGTGTCAGTCATAGGGGAAAAACCATCGGATTGCCGGTTACGGGGTCGGGCTGCACCTGCGCCTTGAGGCGGAAGGCGCGGTCGAGGTTGTCGGGTGTCAGAACGGTGTCGGGCGCGCCCGTCGCGACGAGGCCATTCGGGCCGAGGAGGACGAGGAAATCGTTGAACCGGGCCGCCATGTTCAGGTCATGCAGGACACTGATCACGGTCATGCCGGTGTCGCGGTTCCGGGTTCGAAGCAGGGTCAGGACGTCGATCTGGTGGACCAGATCGAGAAAGGTCGTGGGTTCGTCCAGCAGCAGGAGCGGTGCTTCCTGTGCGAGCACAAGGGCGATCCAGGCGCGCTGGCGCTGTCCGCCGGACAATTCGTTCAGCGGACGGTCGGCGAGGTCGGTCATCTGAACGGCTTCCAATGCCGCTGCGCAGGCCGCCGCATCTTCGTCGCGCCAGGGGCTTAGGAAACCGCGCCATGGGGTACGGCCGCGGCGGACAAGGTCGGCCACGCTGATGCCTTCGGGCGCAAGCGGTGCTTGCGGCAGGATCGCCATGCGCCGCGCCAGGGCGCGTGTATTGAGGGCATGAATGTCTTCGCCGTCCAGCACGACACGGCCCCTGATCGGTTTGATCAGCCGCGCCAGAGCGCGCAGCAGCGTGGACTTGCCACACCCGTTGGGGCCGAGAATGGCGGTCATCTTGCCTTCCGGGATGTCGAGGGTCAGCCCCTCGACCACCGCCGTGTCGCCGTATCCTAGCGACAGGTCCTGTGCCTGCAGGTTCATAGCTTGCCCCTTTCCATCTCTCGCGACAGGCGCCACAGCAGATAAGGGGCGCCGAGGATGCCCGTCATCACGCCTGCCGGCAGAACGATGCCCGGAAGGGCTGCTCGCGCGGCCAGGTCGGACAGGACCAGCACCACGGCCCCTGCCCCGGCCGCGGACAGCATCCGCCCAGTGCCGGATTTCGCGCAGGTGATACGGGCACCGAGCGGTCCGGACATCAGCGCGACGAACGGCACAGGCCCGGCCACTGCGACGCCGGTTGCGGCCAGCAACACGCCGGTGGCCGAGATACCCCAGCGCGCCTGTTCCACCTTCAACCCAAGGCCTGCGGCCAGATCTTCGCCCAGTTCCAGCACTTCCAGCCGGCGCGCCTGCACGAGTGCTGCGGCGCCGAGGAGAGTGCCCAGTATCCAGACCTGCGCGACATGGGACCAGTCGCGCGCTGCCAGCGAACCGGTCAGCCACCGCTGTGCTTCTGCCGCCTCGTTGTAAGGCAACAGCGTCATCAGGAAGGTGGATAGCGCAGACGTAAAAAATGCCACGCCGAGACCGACAAGAATCAAGGTCAATGGCGGCGTACTGTGTCCGGGCCTGTATGCGAGAAGGGCGACGAGCAATCCCGCAAGCAAACCACCGACGGCAGCGATCAGCGGCATCGGCAAGGTCAGCCCGAATGCGGTTGCGGCAACGACGGCCAGCCCCGCACCAGAGGTGAAACCCATCACATCGGGCGCGGCCAGCGGATTACGGAACAGGGTTTGGAACAGGGCACCCGACATTCCCAGTACCGCGCCCGCACCAACAGCGGTCGCCACACGCGGCCCACGAAAGGTATCGATCATAAGGGCGCCTGGCCCTTCTCCGGTCAGGATCCCGTCCCAAAGCATCGCGACGCTGACGGCTTCCTGACCATATAGCAGCCCAGCAGCAACCGCCGCGAGAAGGACCAAAACAAGGGCGACGGGCCTCATGACGATGCCCCCGGCCGTACCTGACGCGCAATCCAAAGAAAGACCGGCCCGCCGATGAGCGCAGTCATGATCCCGGCGCGGATCTCCTGAGGCGCCAGCAGAATGCGTCCCAGCGTATCGGCGAATATCAATAGCGCCGCACCAAGAAGTGCCGCGACTGCAAGTTCCTTGCGCAGGTTGTGGCCAACCACGAGCCTCGCGAGCGGCGGTACCATGAGGCCGAGAAATGCGATTGGCCCGGCAACGGCGACAGCTGCTCCGGTTGTGAGGGTGACGACTGTCAATGCGCCTGCCTGCACGCGGCCCGGCCGGGTTCCCAGACCTCTCGACAGGGCGCTTCCGAGCGCCAAAGCCTCGACCCGTGGCGCGATCAGCAGGGCGAGAATGCCGCCAAGGGCCGCTACCAATGCCATTTCAGGCAATGGACGTGTCGTGGCCTGGGTCAGCGAGCCCGCGACCCAGAAGCGGAACACCTCCAGCGACTCCTGTCGGACGAGCACGATGGCCGTTACGAGCGACAATAGCAGCGCGTTCAGTGCCGCTCCCGCAAGTGTCAGCCGAACCGGTCCGGCATCGCCGCGCAGCCCGCCGCCCAGTGCAAAGACCGCCGCCGACGCCAGGGCCGCACCGGGAAATGCAAGGATCGCGACAATAGCTTCATCGGCGCGACCCAGCAGTGTGGTGCCGAGCAAAAGCGCGAAGGCTGCGCCCGCATTCACACCTAGAATGCCGGGATCGGCCAAAGGGTTACGCGTGACCGCCTGCATGACCGTGCCCGCCAAACCCAGTGCCGCGCCGGCGATCAGCCCGGCCACCAGACGCGGGATGCGGATTGCCAGAAGCGTCACATGGGCCGGGTCGCGCGGGTCGTAGTTAAAGAGCGCATCGAGATAGACCTGTGGCGGCAGGCTCCGCTCTCCAATGGTCAGAGAGGCGAGCACAACGACCGCAAACACAACCGCGACCCAGACAACGCGCATCAGGGGATCAGACCTGCCTCTTCAGCAGAGGGAACCACGGTGGCCGGATCGCCATCCAGCGCCAGGTCGATCTCCTGTTCCAGGGCGTCCAGCGCGAAGGGCAGCGACAACACGCTGCCGAAAGACAGCGCGCCCCCGATCAATTGACCGGCAAAAACCTCCCGCCCCTCGAAGTGAGCATCCAAGGTGCGGCGCATGGCCAGTTTTGCGATGTCCGGCGCACGATCGTAGGAGGAGATCCAGATCAGCAGGTCGGCATCCAGTGCCGACAGGTCCTCTGGCGAGAGTGTCGTGTAGAAGCCGTCGATGGCGTCCATCGCGACCAGTTTCTCTGTCGGCACAAAGCCGAGTTCTGTCAGGAAACGGGCGCGCGTGTCCTCGGCCATGAAAGCTCCGGTCTGTCCACCATCATGCCACGCAGCAATCGCGGTCTGACCCTGCCAGTCCGGATGCCGCTCTCGCGCAGCCGAGAATTTTGCCTCAACCCCGGCCACCAATTCTTCGGCTTTCTCCGGCATGCCCAAAGCTTTGCCGACCATCCGTGTATCTGCATGCCACGGGCTGCCGTAAGGGGAATACTGCGGCTCGCGCATCACAACCGGGGCGATCTGCGACAGGAGTGCGTATTCCGCCTCCGATATTCCCGAACCCGTGCCGAGGATCAGGTCCGGCTCGAGGCTAGCCACGACCTCCACCGATACTTCGCCGGTGAGGAGTGTCGGCTCCGCTTCACCAAGATACGGCTGTGCCCAGGGCCAGACGCCGTAGTCGTAGTCGCCATACCAGTAACGGATGCCTACCGGCACCACATCGAAGGCGAGCACCGTGTCCTGCGTGTTGTAACCCAGCGAGACGATGCGGCGCGCCGGCTCTGTTAATGTCGTGGTGCCGTAGACATGCTCGAAGCTCAGGTCTGAATCCGCTGCCAGAACCGGTGGCGCAGCCAGAAAAGCCGCGCCGCCGGCCAGGAAACCGCGGCGGGATGGAGCCAACCATGCCTGGTGCAACTTTGGGGCGGGCAATTTGCGTCTCCCTGAACGTCGTCCGGCGCCTCGGGAAGGCGCCGGTCGCAGTTAAGGCAGCCCGCCGCCGGCAGACTGCCCGAATGAGTTACCAGCTGTATTTCAGCGTGGCCAGAATGGTGCGCCCGTCGCCGTAATACTCGGTCCCGTAGTAGCTCGAGGCCACGTATTCCTTGTCGAACAGGTTCAGGACGTTGAGCGACAGGTCCACGTCGTCGGTCACGCCGTAGACAAAAGCGGCATCCACCAGCGTGTAGCCCGGCACCTTGGTCGTGTTGGCATCGTCGCCGAAGGTGTCGCCCACATAGCGCACGCCAAGACCGAAGGTCATATCACCGCGCCATCCTTCGCCCGGGAGCGTGTAATCGGCCCAGATAGACGCGATATGCTCTGGTACACGCGAGGGACGGTTGCCGACGTTGCCAGCAATCCCGTCTTCCCGGATCTCGGCGTCCCAGTACGAATAGGCGAAGGTCAGGTTGGCACGCTCATTCAGTGCCATCTTGCCCTCCAGTTCGAAGCCGCGCACGCCGACTTCACCTATCTGGCGCTGGGTGGTGGGCGTTACGTAGCTGTTTACGTTGGTCTGGGTCAGGTCGAACACCGCAGCCGTGATGAGGGCATTCACGCCCTCGGGCCGATATTTCAGGCCGACTTCGTACTGGGTTCCTTCCTTGGGGTCTTCAGCAAGATTCCAGACGTTCGGCTCGAAGGATTCCGAGTAGTTGGCATAAAAGGACAGGTTGGGCGTTGCCTTGTAGGTAAGCCCCATTCGCTTGGTGAAAGCAGTATAATTTTTGTCCGTGGTTGTTCCGTAAAGATGATCCTCGACGCTTACGTCAACGTCGTCATAGCGTACACCCAGCGTGGCAATCCAGCGGTCGGAGAACGTCAGCTCTTCCTGCGCATAGATCGCGCGGGTGGTCTGCTCCGGCACCCAATCGATGTAGTTAAAGAGCGTGACGCAGGATGAGCCGCAGTATGCGATATTGTTGATGTCGATCCCGGTTGCGATGCCGTAATAAGCCGTCTCGTCCACTTTGAGCCAGCTGTACTCCAGCCCGACCATCGTGCGGCTGTCGATGCTGCCGAAACTCGTTTCGTAGATCAGCTGGTTGTCCCAAGCAAATTGCTCGCTGTCGCTGTAGACGGCAAAGGCCTCGCGATCCACCGCGGGGGTAGTCGAACCGCCGTAGACCTGCTCGTAGTCAACGTCCAATAGCCCGTACCGCGCATTCGACCGGAATTTCAGGCCGTTTCCGAAATCGTGGCTGAACGCCAAACCGACGTTCCGGTCGATCGTGTTGAACTTGTTGAACTCCGGTTCGCCAAGGAACGTGGTACGGTCGATGTCTATCCCGGCCGGGAACCCGATGCCCGGCACGCCATCGCGGTCATTGTAGTTCGCGAGGAAGGTCAGTTCGGTCGCGTCGGTCGGTCGGTAGCTGAGTGCAAGACCGAGATAGGCGCGGTCGTCGTTCGAGTAATCGTAGGTGTAGGCCGAGTCCTGCCATTTGGCGGTGACGCGATAGCTCCAGACACCGTTCTCGTCGAGCACGTCGCCAAAGTCCGTGCCGAACTCGATGTGGTCTTCGCCGAAGGTGGTGTAGACCTCTCCGAATTTGTAGGGTTTCGGCCGCTTCGTGGTCTGGTTTACCAGCCCGCCTGGTGCGTTCAGGCCGAAGAGCGAGGAGTTCGAACCTTTCAGGATCTCGACCCGATCGAACGCATAGGGTTCGCTGCGCGGGAATGTCCAGCCGAACCCGCGGACCGGAAGACCGTCGCGGTAGGTCCCCATCGCCAGCTCGTCAAAGCCGCGTATGCGATAGTAGTCGTAGCGGTCATCTGTGCCGAACTCATCCACCGTCACGCCCGCAGTGTATGACAGGATGTCCTGCAGGTTCGACGCACCGCGAAGCTCGATTTCCTTTTCTGTCACGACCGATACGGAGGCCGGTGTGTCAAGGATATCGGCGTCGGTCTTGGTGCCGGTAGATTCGGTGCCCGCCACGATGGTGTTCGAGTCGTCCTCGATACCTTCCAGGTAGACGGTCCCAAGCTTTTCGTAACTCTGCGCTGTCGCTCCCGTCGGGAGTACAAGGGCGGTGCAACCCAATAGCGCAGCCACGGCACCAAATCTCGAAGTCGAAAGCACAGGGGGGTGCGTGCGCAGGCGGGCACACCGAGCGGTCGTGTTCATAGTAGTCGTCCAGGTTGTGAGGTGTGTCTCTTGCTTGCTAGTCCAGCGTGCATCCGGTGGTGCACACAAGAAACCCTGGCTCGCTACGGCACTTTATTTCCGACTGTTTTGCACAGGTAATTCGGGAACGAAAGCGAAAAACCATATTTTCTACGGTCACGCCTCAAGTATCCGTGAAATGTGTATACATCACAAGCTGGCATTAACCGAGTGAGCGACCTTAGACGGCCTATTTCGCTGAACGGTTGTGCTCTCGAAGATTGCGCCGGCGGAGTTCGAAATAGGCAAAAAAGCCGTCTATCAAGAGGCCGCCCCAGATTACAGCCCCCAGAATTATGAAGAAGCTGGACTGGATACTTCCGAATAGGAACGAATAGACCGTAACGGCGCCAACGACAAAGACAAGAAAATTCACCAATACAAGGATAAAGAGCACCCAGAACGGAATCCTGCCAGTCTTTAACGCAGTCATTTTCCCCCCTTATGCGCCTTATAAGTGGCTGTTCTACCTCTGAGAGTAGATTCGGAATTATCACATTGCACGCATTTTGCTTACCAATCGGCAGCAGATTGCCGATTTCCCTTACGGAAGTCTCTGGGTTTGCACACATTATGACCGAGACTCTGCTCGGTGCTCATTCAGTTGAGCCCATTCTTATTGGGCCCCAGCAGGAACGTTTTTCCCGAGTATTGACCAAGACAATCTGCAAAAAAAATCATTGAACAAAATGCATTGGCGACCGAGAGAGCAAATCACGTAAAGCCTTTACGCGGCAATTCGGGACATCACTTTGGTGGTGCCCAACACCAAGGCGACAATCTGATGTCGGAGATCGCCGGAGGGCTCCATAGACCGGTTCGCCGCGCTACCAGACTGTTTGATGAACCTGGTTTTACGCGCAATCCAGCACTTCGACCGACAGAATAGTGGGCAAATGGCGCGCGACCTCTTGCCAGCTGTCCCCCTCGTCAGTGCTTGCAAAGACGGAACCGGAATTCGTGCCAAAATAAAGGCCCGCCGGGTCACGGCTGTCGCCGGCCATGGCCTGCCGCAGTACTGTAAAATAGCAGCCCTTTTGGGGCAGGCCATCGCGCATGTCTTCCCAGCTTTCGCCGCCGTCACGCGAACGCCAAACCGCTGCCGCCGCGTCGGGCGGGAAACGACCGACACTGTCCCCATTGAGCGGCAAGGTCCATATTGTCTGGGGATCACGTGGATGCACCCGGATTGGGAAGCCGAACGTGCTGGGCAGGCCGTCGGTTATGTCATCCCAGCTGCGCCCGCCATCGCCGGAGCGCCAGACTCCATGGTGGTTCTGCTGGTACAGGACGTCGCCGCCGCCCGGCGCCCGCATCATGTTGTGAACACAGTGGCCCACATCTCCGTTGGCGGGCCCTGCCGGGTGCGCATGGCCGTGGCAAGCTTCGGCATTTGAAAGCCGGTTGCGCCGCTCCCAGCTTTTGCCGCCATCTTCGGTGGCGAACACCCCTGCGGCGGAGATTCCGATCCACATCGTCTCCGGTTCCTCGGGGTGCGCGACGATCGTGTGAAGCACGAGCCCGGCGGCGCCCGGGTTCCAGCTGTCGGCAGAAGGGTGATTTGTCAGCCCTTCCAGTTTTTCCCATGTCTCACCGCCATCTTCGCTGGCCAGCAGCGATGCCGGCTTGGTCCCGGCATACAGAGTTCCGTGGGCGTGGTTGAGGCTCCAGATCTGCTTGAATTCGTCGCCGAATGGCAGAGGCTCTTCCGTCCAGCCGATCATCGCGGCGAAATCCGGATCGTTCGCCGCCCAGTTATCCATGTCACCCTTGGTCAGCCGCGCCTTGGCCCAGCTCTGGCCGCCGTCGGTCGAGCGCCAGACCCCTGCTCCGGTAAAATCTCCCCCGCCACCAGCCCAGATTGTGCCGGTCTCGGGATCGCCGATGACATGGTTGATTGGCCACCCATCGCAGAATGGTCCGGTTATCTCCCAACCATCGCGGTCGGTCCCGCCATCAAGCAAAAATACACCTTTTGTTGTGCCGAGCAGAACGGTAACGGACCCCAGTGACATATCTTCCTCCCAAATAGGATGAATTCAACGTAAATGAATCAGGCGCAGCATAGCACGCTGTTTTGGCTTGCATAGTCCCGTGTTAACGCATCGGCAGAAAGGACAACAAACCGCTGAACCAGCGGCGGCTCAGCGCTGTGCGCGTTCGACGTGCGCCTTCAGGCGACCCAGAACGTCCTCCCAGCCACGCGCGATACCATTGAGGTAGCTTTGAGCCTGCAAAAGACCATCCGGCGCCAGCCTCAGGTGCCGTTCGCGCCCTACCGTTTCCGCTTCGACGAGTCCGGCAGCCTCCAGCACCTTAAGGTGCTTCGTTGCCCCCTGTCGGGTCATATCGCAATCCGCGACCAGCCGGCCGAGCGGCAGGCTGTCGACCTCCGACAGCCGGGCGAGCAGATCCAGACGAACCTGATCGCCCAGGGCAGAGAACACGCGTGCCGGGTCAGCCTTCGACATGTGCTTTGATGTTCTCCAATTGGATTTCCCAGCCTTTCGTATTGTCGGGATACTTACGCTCCGCAATCTCTTTGGGCAGGCTCGCGAAACCGGATTCTGTCACCGTGACGCGGGTGCCGCCGCCTTCCTCGGCAAGGTCGAAGGTGACGCGGTTCGTCTGTGATTTCTGTGGATCGGCGTCGGTTGGCGCGTCTCCCGCAGGCCAGTCGAATTCAAACTGGTTCGGCTCATCAAACCGGACCGGGCGCAGCCAGAAACGAACGCCTTCATGTCCCTTTGACAGGCTCTCGAGCCAGACGGTGCGGTCCTTTTCCAATGGACCTTCGACCTTGGCGCGGAACCAGGTGCCGAACTCTCCGGCGTCCACCAGCGCGGACCAGACGGCCTGGAGCGGCGCGTCAATCCAGATGGTTTTTTCAATCATATCCTTCATATCGAGGTCCTCCACGGCCGGTGCTTAATTATGCTACCTATTGGTTGCATAATAAATGCGGCGATTCGATTTTTTATGCAACCATAAAGTTGCGCAACCAACCTCAATCACTGCTTTCCCCCTTCCGTATCGTAACGTCTCAATGGCCATCGGGTTGATATCCGGCGCGGTTCTTGCCATATCACGCCGGTCAGTCCGGGCCTGCCGCTTCAGTGGCTTACCGTCCCGGCCCCCGGGATATGTGCGCCCATCGCGTGCTTTGCCGTCCCGGAGCTTTCCAGTCAGGGCACTCCCTGTCCGCAAGCGGCCTATCGCCCGACCGCGTGCTTTGCGGCGCCCCGACACGAGATTGGTCGAAAGAAAGAAGGAGAAACAGATGAGCATGACCGACGAAGAGCTGATTCAACGCATCGAGGACCTGGAAAAGTCCGGCATGCATCTGGCCGCGAAGGCGCTTCAGCGCGAGCTGAACAACCGGCGTCGCCACGCCGCCTGAACGGCCTGAATTGAATTCGACAGGGGCGGAGACGTTTCCGCCCCTTTTTTGTCGCATGTTCTGTGAGAGTCGCTGTATCAGGCCGTCTGAGCCGCGTGCAGGAAGACCGCGACGAAAAACAGGATCGAGGCGGTGACGACGAAGACGTGCCAGATCGTATTGTGGAAACGCATCCGTTCCAGCAACAGAAAAAGCGTCCCAAGGCTGTAGAGTACGCCGCCGGAAACCATCAGCACTACGACCGGGGTAGACAGCATCGCCATCAGATCGCGCCCGCCGAGCAGGACAGTCCAGCCCATTGCAAGGCAGATCGCGACACCAAGGAGCGTCGAACGCCGCCGCATCAGAAAGGCGGAAAGCGTTGCCAGGAGGGCCATGCTCCACACTGTGGATAGCAACCCCCAGCCGGCTTTGGACAAAAGAGTGAACGGCGTATAAGTGCCGGCAATCTTGAAGTAGATCGCCGAATGGTCGAGACGTCGAAGCGTCTCTCTCCAATCGGGTTTAGGGATGTGGTTGTAGGCGAGCGATGCGGACAGCATCAGGATCAGCGTAGCCCCATATAGCGACACGCCGAAGATGCCCGGCGCATCACCGCGCCAAACGGCTGTCAGCGTGATAAGTACAGGCACCGCGCCTACGGCCAGGACAAGCGCCGCTATATGTACCACAGCGTCGCTGATAAGTTCCGGCCGCGAGTAGGTCGGCTCGGCAGTTAGGTTGTTTGCCTCTTCGCTCATGGCACCAGCCTATACCCGTGAATGGTATCCGCGAAGTAACGTTTGGTGCAAACGGCGGCGGACGCTGCGGCTGCCTCAGAATTGTGCGCCAAAATGCGCCCGCAGCACCGCTGGGCGACTGCGTTGAGCTAGTGCCCTTCGGGTTCGGCGCCTTCCTTCAGGATGAAGCGCTTATCGCAATAGCCGCATTCCACCCAGCCGGTCTCCGGCGGGATCGAAAGCCAGACGCGCGGATGGCCCAGCGCACCCTCCCCCCCGTCACAGGCGACGCGAGTGGTGGTGACGTATTCGACTTCGGGCGCTTCGATGGTCATTGGCATTGGCTCATTCGTCTGGCTGAGTTTCTCTGCGAATTCTAATGATCGAGTTAAGGCCGACAAGGGTCGTTAAGACGCAGGCTCCAGCATCCGGCCTAGCGAGCGTCCAGCAAGGATATGGACATGCATGTGCGGAACTTCCTGTACCGCGTCCGCACCCGCATTCGCTATCATGCGCCAGCCGTTGCCTGCCACGCCGAGTTCCTTGCACATCGAACCGAGAGCGCGAGTGAAATCAACGATTTCCGCATCCGAAGCGTCCTGTGCGAAATGGTCGTAGCAAACATAGGGCCCTTTCGGGATGACGAGAACATGGGTTGGTGCCTGGGGCCGGATATCCCGGAAAGCCAGGGAATGCTCCGTATCCAGAAGCGGTTCGCTCGGGATTTCGCCTCTCAGGATCTTGGCGAAAATGTTCTGGTCATCGTAGTGGTAGCCCATACCGCCCCTCAATCCACAAACAGGTAGCCGGATTCCGCGATCTCGCGCGCCTGTTTCTCTGGGATATCGAGGAACCGCGCAAGGGCCAAGGTGTTCTCTTCCACAGGTCCGTCTTCGCGCATCTTGAACACATGCTCGAATTCGGCGTCGCGAATCTGGTCGCTTTCGAAAACGAAATCGGCGCGGATCGTGGGGAGCAGCGCATCCAGAGTCTCCTGTGGCGTACGGTCACCGGCGAGCCCGACCCGTTTGGCGTGCCCGATCAGGTAGTCGTCGGAGAACGCACACTGCACCTCCAGCATCTTCGTCGTTGAACGGTCCGAGTTGAAATCTCGAAGCAGGTCAATGTTCGATGGATCCAGGCAGATGACCAGGCGGTTGGTGTCGTAGAAGTCGAAAAGCATTCGCATCAACGCGCGCCGGTGTCGGGTGCGCTTCGCGATAGACCGTTGGATACCTCCCAGGTCTGGCAACGGAGTGCCCTCTTCGTTGAACAGATACTCGATAGTTGGGATTCCAGTTATCGAATGAATTTGATCAACGAGACGCTTTGCGACGTGCCATTTCTTACACAAAACGATCATCAACACGCGCTCTCGGCCCAGCGACGATTCGGTTTCCCAGAATCTCGGGGAAAACCGGCGCCCAATGCGACCGCGCCCGGTCAGGAACTGGAACAGACTGCGGCCTTCATTCGAGATCTGGAAGGTCATCTCGTGAGAAGCAAACAGGTCGCCCAGCCGGCGCTTAAGCACTGCCGCGCCGGGCGATATCTTGCGCGCGAACAGGTAGTCCTGAGACAAGAGCAGGTCGTAGTGATCGTTGTAAAAGGTCACCGGCATTCCGTAATCGGTGAACATCAGGAAGGTCAGGGTTCGGGTCCGAATCTCCTGCTCTGCCACCAGGTGCGGAACCAGCGTCTGGAAAAAGGTCTCGTCCGGTATCCAGGTCGTCCGGAAAAACTTAACGACATCGGGCCTTTTGCGGATGAAGCCGACAATGCTTTCTACTGTCTGCCGCCTCAGGCACCACCACTGCGACCCGATCATGATCTGTAGATCGGACGGTATCTCTCGACGGATGCCCAGTTTTTCCTGAAAGCGGAGCGCGGCGTAAAACAGGTTTTTGTGTTTCCTCTCGTTGAAGACGTGACGGTAGTGAAGCCTTTCGCCCTTCAACCCGGTCTTGATCCAGTCACTTTCGAAAAAATCAAAACTTTCAATGTAGTCGACGTCTTCGGCGTCCAGAAAGGCGTGTGCATACTCGGCAGATTTAATTGCCATACAGTCGCCGGACAGCATGTAGAAATGCGTGGCGCGCGGAAACGCTTCGACTGCGACTTCCACGGCCTGAAGGGTTGCGGCGACCAGTGACCATTCCCCCCAGCCACATTTGATCCGCCGCCTGGCGAATGTGACATTCGGGTTATCTTTCAGGGCATTACGGATCGTTTCGTATTGCTCTTGTGGGGCTCGAGCATCGAAGTGGATGGCTATGTAATCGCCCATCGCGGTCAACTGCCGCGCCTGCGCAACGATCGCCTTCGGGTCCTTGTGGCACAGAAGAATGAACGCGATCTTCGCCATGTTTCGCAAGAATTGCCCGTCTGCCGCCGACTGTCTGCTTTCATAACGCGAAGAAGCATTGAAAAAACAGTCATTCTTTGCTCTTTTCCAATGCAATCAAGCCGGGGACACGGGGGTGGGAAAACGCCGGCTACAGGAGGCGACGCATATGGGCTTTCCAGGCACCTGGATGACCGAGAGCGAATCCATGGTCTACAGGGTCGTGCCGAAATGCGCCTGCTCGACCATCGGTCAGGTCATGTTCTATTCCGACCACGGGCGGTTCTACGATGGCGATATCCACGACGCCGAGGACGGCCTGTGCAAGTGGTCGCAGGAAAACAACCAGCCGCGGATCACCGACAACGTCCAGAACCACAAGTCCTATTCCTTTACCTGCGTCAGGAACCCCTACACGCGGATATTGTCGTCGTTCTTCGACAAGATCTGCGGCATCCAACGCAATGGCCGCCGGTACCGCGGAAACCTGGTTCCGCTGCTGATACAGAAATACGGGATCGAGGTTGGCGGCGACGACGGGAAGCAGGAATTCGATCAGATCCGGTCGTTCCGGCGGTTTCTTCTGTTCGCGCGCGACACGATCCGCTGGCGGCGTCCGATGGATCCGGACATCCACTGGTCCGCCATGTCGGGCCATGTCTCGACCTTCATCGTCAACGGCGGCCGCTACGACAACATCTTCTTCACCGAGAAGTTCAACGAGGGGATGCAATCCGTCCTCGACGCCGTCGAGGTGGCGCACCCTGTCGACCTGAAAACCATGCCGCGTTTCAACGAAAGCGAGGGCCACGGCCCGAAACGCGCGCATCCTGTAGAAGACTATTTCGACGACCTGTCGATGCATCTGGTCTATGAGATTTACAAGCGCGACTTCGAAGTGTTCAAATACGATTTCGAGAACCCCGCCAACAAGATGCCCGTGGCAGAGATCGATCTTGACGAGGTTCATGCGAAACTGGGGGACTGACCCCGCGATTGACAGTGAGGGATAGAGATGGCTGGAAAATTTGAACTGTACAAAGACAAGGCGGGCGAATTCCGGTTCCGCCTGAAAGCAGGTAACGGCGAAGTCATCCTTGCCAGCGAAGGCTATAAGCAGCGGGCGAGTGCCGAAAACGGCATCGAGTCGGTCAAGCGGAATGCGGCCGAAGACGGTCGTTTCGAGCGCAAGGAAACCAAGTCCGGCGGCTACATGTTCAACCTCAAGGCCACCAACGGACAGGTCATCGGAACGTCCGAGAGCTATACCAGCACCTCGGGCCGCGACAATGGGATCCAATCCGTCATGAAAAACGCGCCGGACGCGGCCGTCGTCGACCTGACCGACGCCTGATTTCTGATCCCATCGGCTTAGTTGACTGTCGCCGACCTGTCCTGTGCCTCACGGATCGACTGCAGCAATTGCGTCTGGAACGGAACGCCAAGTTCCGCGTCCAGGCTGTGATCGAACACCGGCGGCACCAGGCAGGTCGATGAGGCGTTGAGTTTCAAGGTCTCGAGCGTTCCCACCGTTGCCACGCCGGTCTGCGGCTTCATACCTGCAAGGGTTGCGGCGACATAAGAAATGATGGGGTGGTCTTCGGGGTAGTCGCGAAGCAAACGGGTCTTCAACAGATCGGTGTTCTGCGAAGTGGGACCGCTGACAATATTGAACGTCATGTCGCCCACGACGCCGGCCTGCCAGATGATCAATGGCGTTCGCGGATCATAATCGCGATCCATGAGCACGTAATCGGTCGCCTCGACCATTCGGCATCCATACGGGGCCGGGTCAAATTCCAGGTCCGCGAACATGCAATCGACGGCAGATACACCGGGCAACATGCGCGCATCGAAACCTTCCTTGCGGGCGCGCTTGATCGCTTCAAAACCAGGACCAACGAACACGCCGGGATGTCCGTAGAATGCAGCCACCACCGTCTTGCCGGCGTGCAGTTCGGTCAGGATCGCATCGACCATTTCCTCGTAGGATTCGGTTCGATTCTTTCCTTCTGCGTAAAACTCATAGAGATCTGTAAAAGCGCGCGCATTGCTTCGCAGCCAGTCCGTCGCAATGGCATGGTTCCCCACGTTAAACAGGGTTATGTCCGCCATCTTGATTGCGTCCGCTGCCTCGAACGTCATCTGGCTCGGAAAACAGATGCCGGTTCCTACAACAGTGAGTCCCATCGGTTCACTCCGGAATTTGCATGAAAAGGGCGCGGCTGCGCGCGCCCTTCCGATCCGATCTCTCGGTCATTCACTCAGGTAGACATCCATTGCGAGCTGGCCGGGCGCGTGCCCTGCATCTGCTGCTTGCTGGAACAGCGCTTTCGCACCCTCCACGTCGCGTTCCATGTCGACTCCGTGGATCATGTGAAGCGCCAGATAGTACATACCATCCGGGTCGCCGCCTTCTGAGGAAGCCTTGAGATAGCCGATGGCTTTGGGGCGGTCGGCCGCCACGAAGATGCCGATGTGATAGAGCGATGCCATCACGAAGGCCGCATGCGGGTCACCACCTTCCGCCTTGCTCTCGATACTTTCCAGTGCAGCCTTGATCTGCGCCAGTTCCTCGTCGATGCCCTCCTGCGCCGCCAGCGGCGCGGTGAAAAGCGTGACCGTAACAAAGACGGTCGCGATCAAACGCAACATGACAGCCTCCTTAATGTGCAAATGCTGCCGAGCGCTCGGCAACGTGCGACCAGAAGCCATCGTGATATTCTTCGGCAGTTGTTTCCGAGGCTTCGACCTTGGGAGCCAGGATGACAGCGACAACGGTTACGATTGTGGTCGTTGCACGATAGTCCAGCTTGCCGCCATATTGGTTGGACGGATCGTTGATGTAGCCAGAAATCGCGCTTGAATCCCCGCTCAGGATGAGCGCGCGCTCGTGAGGCGTCATCGCGTCGTAGCGATCAAGGAAGCTTTCCGGATCTGCCTGGAACGCCGCCAGATGTTCACCCGAGTAAGAGATATCTTTCAGGAACTTGATCATTATTCAGTCCTCCTTTTGCCGCTGCGAAAAGCCGCAACGTTATTCACAACCTCAGGATGTACCTATAACTTGATTCTTTTCACTTCATAAAGTGTTATATTCTTGACAATCGTTGCCACGTTAATTATTTTCACACTCTAACTCGACGTCAACCTCCAGATATTACGCAAAATCATTAAGCGAAAAAGTTGCATTAGTGAAATTTATAAGTATAGATTATTGGATAAAATTCTTCCAATGGTTGTAATTCGTTAACCCAGACGGGCGGCATTCCTGAAGAGAACATTGCCAGGACGAGCCTTGGCGACTGCCTGATGCTCCCAACTTTCCTCACTGCCGCGCCTGTATCAGCGCAGCTTCGGCGGCTTGTCAGGGTCCATCCCGGGTGCGCTGGGTGAGAGAATCTGAACTTCATCCGGAACTGGCAGGTCGATCCTGAGCGCGGTCATGGCAAGGCGCCCGGCCATGGGATCGGTCGCAGCAAAAAATGCGACGTCGATCTCGCCGGCGTCCAGTCCAGAAAACACCAGCGCCTCGCCGACGGCCTGAGACAGTGCCGGTTCGACCTCTGTCGCGGCATCGACGAATGCAAGCAGGTGACCGCGCCTGCCGCCGGAATAGACAACCGACGCAAGATAGGCGAGTGGGGCAAACCCGGTGGCGGTAGCCAGTTTTTGATCCAGCGCATTCAGCAACGCCTCCGGAACGCCAACTGGCCGGGAGACGTCCTCGGGGCGTTCAAACACTTCCCTTGGACGCTGAGCCAGGGTGGCGGCGAGCCAGTCCACTGCCTCGGCAGGGATAAGGATCGAGGATGCTGCGACTTCGAGGTTCAAACCGAGCCCGATCCCCTGCCCCGCAAGCATGGACGCGATTGCCCGGCCGGAAAGCGCCGCGTATGGGGCGGTGCGGCCGATGAACTCGGCGAGCCTTGCTTCGCTGTCGAAGACGAGCACGAAGCGGCCGCCTTCGACCTCGAAAAGTTCGGGCTCGACCGTATCCCCGTCAGCATCGGCAGCCAGGAGCATGACCAGCTCCGCCTCGGCCAGACGGTCGTAGAAGCGGAGGCGGGCGGCGTCATCTTCGGGGGCGGCGTCCATCGCGGCGTGGGCGCGGTCCAGTGGGGTCTCGGTCATTCCAGCACCTCGGCGACGCGGGCTCGGAGGACGGGCAGAAGCTCGGCCTCGAACCAGGGGTTTTTCTTCAGCCACCCGGTATTGCGCCAGGAGGGATGCGGCAAGGGGAAGACCGAAGGCAGATGGTCGCGCCAGGCGGCGACGGTGGGGGTGACGGAGCGGGCCGAGGGGCCGAGGTGCCAGCGGTGGGCATAGCCGCCGACGAGGAGGGTCAGGCGGATGCCGTCGAGGGCGTCCATCAGGGGGGCGTGCCAGGTCTCGGAGCAGATCCGGGGCGGCGGCAGGTCGGCACCTTTGGCGTCGTAGCCGGGGAAGCAGAAGGCCATCGGGATGATGGCGAGGCGGGTCTGGTCGTAGAAGGTGTCGCGGTCGATGCCCATCCAGTCGCGGAGGCGGTCACCGGAGGGATCGTCGAAGGGCTTGCCGGAGGCGTGGACACGCGCGCCGGGGGCCTGGCCGGCGACGAGGATCCGGGCGCCGGGGCGGAACCAGGCGACGGGGCGCGGCTGATGGGCGGTGGCGGTCGCGGCGAAGCGGGCGGCACAGAGGCGGCAGGACTGGATCTCAGCGCGGAGGGTGTCGAGGGAGGGCGGCATGGGGGTGAAGGTAGGGGTTTGGCGGCGGGGCGCAAGGAGGGGAAAATGGAAGCGTCCCCATGGGGACGGGGGGTCAAGTCATTGATTTCAGGCATGTTAGCGCAAACGTAGGTGTGGGAACACTCTTCAGAGAACGAGGGCCGCTGTTCCGTAATGTGCGCGGACCGACAACCCGGTGGCCAGCACATTCGGAGGGAACGGGGAAGCACAGACGCCCGCGCGCGGTCGTGAAGTCGTACACGCTGAAGGCGATTGCTGCGGCCCCCACATTGTGGTCTGATTATGCGGGGGACATCGGTCCGGGGTTGCGGCAATGGCACAAACGAGAGTGGATCAGTGTGACCTGGCCATCGTAGGCGCAGGCATCGCAGGGCTGAACGCCTTGTTTGTCGCGACCGAGTATCTGCCCAGGGACGCGAAGATCGTTCTGATCGACCGCAAGCCGCGCGCGGGGGGCATGTGGAACGACGCCTATGGCTATGTCCGACTGCACCAGCCGCACCGGATGTTCACCGTGGGCGACCTGCCCTGGGGCTGGGACATGCCGGCCAACTACCTCGCCACCGGGCAGGAGGTGCGGGATCATCTGCAGAACTGTCTCGACCGCATCCGGGACCGTGTCGATCTGGTCGAGCGCTTCGGATTCGAGCTGGAGCATATCGCGGAAACGTTCGGCACCGACGGGCCCGGCGCCCGGCTGGTCTGCCGCGACGTGACGGACGGAACGGAACTGGTGGTCGAGGCAAATCGCGTGGTGAACGCGCCGGGGTTCGACGTGACCGGGAAGGAGCCGCTGACGCTGAGCAGCGGGGCCGTGACCTCGACCACGCCCGAAGCGCTGAACGACGTGCTGACCGACGGCGATGCCCCGGTCTACGTTGTCGGCGGCGGCAAGACCGGCATGGACACGGTGCAGATGCTGATGCGGCAGGCGACGACGCGGCCGATCCGACTGATCAACGGGCGCGGCACCGTGTTCATCAACCGGACGAAAATGTTTCCGGACGGTGCGGGCGGACGCTGGTGGGGAAGCCCGCTGCAGCTGACCGCGATCACCGACGTGGTGATGCATTTCGACGGGGCGAATACAGAGGACGCCTTTGACTACTTCCGACAGACCTACACCGTCTGCCCGACCGGCAAGGGCGCGCAATTCATGCTGGGCATCCTGTCGGAGAGCGAGAGCACCGAAATAGCCGGCGGGCTCGATGCGGTAATTCCCGGCTACCTGGAAGATGTCGTGGACGGCGCGGACGGGACCGAACTGGTGATGCGCGACGGCGGGCGGATGGCGGTGCCGGAAGGATCGATCTTCGTCAACTGCACCGGGCACCTGTTCCGCAAGCAGATGCCTTACACGCCGTACCTTTCGCCGAACGGGGCGATCCTGACGATCTCGCAGCGCTCAGCCGTGCATTTCCTGCCAAGCGCCAGCGGCTATTTCTGCGCGCATCTGTTCTACCTCGGGAAGCTGCCGGAGGTTCCGATTTACGAGATCGACCTTGTCGAGCTGCTGAAGGAGGGGCGGCAGCTGTGGTACCTGACGGTGCTGACGCATGCGGTCTACAACATGATCCAGCTGATGGATGCCCTGCCCTTCGACGTGCTGAACCGATGCGGGCTGGACCCGGACCGCTGGTTCCCCCTGCCCCGGCGCGCGGCTTCGGTGATGAAGGTCAAGATGAACCGCAAGCGGTACCTTGACCATTGCGAGACGGTGCTGGCCCGGGTTCATGCAGAGCATGGAACGAGGGTCGGTCCGCTGGCGCGGCGCATCGCGGCGGAGTAGATCCGGCACTTGACTTTGGTTCGATAATTCTAGAAATGTCGAATCATGAAGATACACCGTGATTCCCGCCTTACCCCTGTCGAAGCCGCTTCGACCTTTGCAGCACTCGGGTCCGAGCAGCGGCTTGGCGTGCTGAACGTGCTGGTCCGGGCGGGTCCTGAGGGCCTAACCATCGGCGAGCTTGGCCAACGGTCGGGGATCACGGGCTCTACCCTGACACATCACATGAAGATCCTGACCCAGGCCGGTCTGGTGACGCAGGAGAAGAAGGGCCGCTCGATCATCTGTGCCGCCGCGGCACATGAAGAGCTGCAGGCCCTGTCCGACTTCCTCCTGTCGGAATGCTGCGCCGATTGCGAAACCTGCGAGGAAGACGGAGAGCATTGCCATGACTGACCTGACCGGACGGCTGCCGAACCTTCCCAATTTGTGGAAGCGGCTCGACAAGGCGTGGCTGGTGATCCTGCTGATCCCGCTGATGCTGGCGCTGTTCGATCCCGACCAGGCCTGGCTGACTGTGACCTTCGCAGCGGGGGCACTGGCCCGGACCGGGATCTACATCGTCCTCGCGGTGCTGGCGGTCGCCTACATGAAGGCGACCGGGGCGGAATCTCTGCTGGCGAAAGCCTTTGAGGGGCGCGAGGCGCGGATGATCGTGCTGGCGGCCCTGCTGGGCGGGCTGTCGCCCTTCTGTTCGTGCCAGGTCATTCCGTTCATCGCGGCGCTGCTGGCGATGGGCGCGCCCCTGTCGGCGGTCATGGCCTTCTGGCTGGCGAGCCCGCTGATGGATCCGGCGATGTTCCTGATCACCTCGGGCACGCTGGGCTGGGATTTCGCGGTGGCCAAGACCGTGGCGGCCGTGGCCATCGGGCTTCTGGGCGGCGTGACGGTGATGCTGTTCGCGAAGACCGCGGTGTTTGCGGACCCGCTGAAACAACAGCCGAAGAAAAGCTGCTGCCAGTCGACCTGCGGGACAAACCCCTTCACCGGACGGCCGCACTGGGCGTTCTGGACCGAAGCCGAGCGGCGCGAGACCTTCCGCGACACGGCGCTGGAGAACGCGCTGTTCCTCGGCAAGTGGCTGTTGCTGGCCTACATGCTCGAGTCGCTGATGCTGCACTATGTGCCGGCGGAGACGGTGGCGAACCTGCTGGGCGGCACCGGGCCGGGCCCGATCCTGATGGCGGCTCTGGTGGGCGCGCCGGCGTATCTGAACGGCTATGCCGCGGTGCCGCTGGTCGATGCGCTGCTGGATCAGGGCATGTCGAACGGCGCCGCGATGGCCTTCATGGTCGCGGGCGGGATCAGCTGTATCCCGGCGGCGGTGGCGGTCTGGGCGCTGGTGAAGCCGCGCGTTTTTGCCGCTTATCTGGGCATCGCCGTGACTGGCGCGATCATCGCCGGTTCGATCTGGGGCCTTGTCGCCTGAGCGCGGTTTTGACCTGTTGCCCGCCGCGGTGAGAGCCGCTATCCGGCGGATATGGAACACAGACACCGGCGGCCCATGTATCGGGTCTGGGACTTTGTCACCAACTACTCGATCCTGCTGGTCGCCGGCGCTCTGCTTGCGCTGATCTGGGCGAATACCGACCCGGCGACCTATCACCACTTTGTCGAATACCCGATCTGGTTCAACGACCTGCTTGGCACGGACGCGCAGACATGGGTGACCCTGCACGGCGAGGACTACCATATCGACGGCATCGGCGACGTGACCCGCGTGCTGACCGTGCATTTCCTGATCAACGACGTGCTGATGGCGCTGTTCTTTGCGATGGCGGCGAAGGAGGTCTGGGAGGCGGTGGCGCTGCATAACGGGTCCTTGCGCGGACGGCGGGCGGCGACACCCCTGATCGCGACGCTGGGCGGGATGACGGGGCCGATCATCGTCTACCTTGGGCTGGCGTCTTTCATGGGGTCGGACGTGTTTCAGGCGGTGTCGAACGGATGGGCGGTGCCGACGGCGACGGATATCGCGTTTTCCTACCTCGTGGGGCGGCTGGTGTTCGGGGCGGGACATCCGGCGGTGCGGTTCCTGCTGCTGCTGGCGATCGCGGACGACGCGCTAGGGCTGGTGATCCTTGCGGTGTTCTACCCGTCGGGGGACCTGGCGCCGGAGTGGCTGCTGGTGTCGCTGGGGGCGGCGGTGGCGGTTTACCTGCTGGCCAACGTGCTGCCGCGGCGGATGGACCGGCACAACCAGCTGCGCCCGCATTCGACGTGGGTGGCGGAGAAGCTGTCGTTCTGGCCGTACCTGCTGGCCGGTGCGGTGAGCTGGTACGCGTTCCAGCGCAGCGGGCTGCATCCGGCGCTGGGGCTGCTGCCGATCGTGCCGGCGATCCCGCATGCGGACCGCGCGTTCGGGCTGTTCAGCGAGGCGGAGCATTACCTGACCGACCTGCTGAACCAGATCCAGCGGCTGCTGAAGCATCCGGTGGAGATCATCCTGTTCTTCTTCGGGCTGACCAATGCGGGTGTCGAGTTCGGCGCCATCGGCGCGCCGACATGGCTGGTGCTGCTGGGGCTGCTGATCGGCAAGCCGGTGGGGATCTTCGTGATGGGCTGGATCGCGGCGCGGCCGCTGCGGCTGGGCCTGCCCAGCGGGATGCGGCTGGCGGATCTGGTGGTGCTGGGCTGCGTGGCGGCGATCGGATTTACGGTGTCGCTTTTCATCGCCTCGGTCGCGTTCGATCCCGGTCCGGTGCAGGACGCCGCGAAGATGGGGGCGCTGTTCAGCTTCTCGGCGGCGATCGTGGCTGTGGCGGCCGGAAAACTGTTCCGCGTGCAGAAACAGCATCACCGGTAACACCAGAAATCCCGCGGAGATTGTCGCCAGTTCCGCGCATATGGCCGGAAACAAGGCCGCATTGTCGCCGCAAACAGGCCTTTAACGTTGATAATCTGGCAGCATAGGCGACATAATTGAGCCCAAAACCGTGTCTATAGGTTCAGCTTAACGATAACTGGATAAATCCGGTTGAGGCAGAACAGACGACGCCAGGGGCTTGGATGATCGAGTTCGACAATGTGAGTAAGTCCTTCTGGACGGGCAAGCAGCGCAAGGTGATCCTTGACCGCGCCTCGTTCCGGGTGGAGCTGGGAAATTCACTGGGCATCCTTGCGCCGAACGGCACCGGAAAGACCACGATCATCAACATGATGGCCGGGCTGGAAAAGCCCGACGAAGGCTCGATCCGCCGCACCAGCCGCGTCTCCTTCCCGCTGGGCTTCATGGGCGGTGTCGTCCACAAGCACACGGCGCGGGAAAACGTGCGGTACATCGCGCGGCTCTACGGGCTCGATCCCGACTATGTCGAGGCGTTCTGCCGCTGGATCTGCAATCTGGAAGAATACTTCGACATGCCCGTCGGCACCTACAGCCAGGGCATGAAGGCACGCCTTAACTTCTCGCTGCTGCTCGCCCTCGATTTCGACATTTACCTGATCGACGAGGGCATGCCCTCGACGACCGATGTCGCGTTCAACAGGCGCGCAGGTTCGATCCTGCGTGAGCGCCTGGAAGGCGCCACCATCATCGTTGTCAGCCACAAACCGGAAGTGCTCGAAAAATTCTGCCGCTCCGCCGCCGTACTGCGGGATGGCCAGCTGACAATGTTCGACACCCTGGAAGAAGCGAAGGCTCTCTATGACTACGAAGCCCAAAGCTAAGAAATTCCGGATCCGCAGGGTCTCGCCGCTGCCGGGCAACGGCGGCGCGGTGCCCGCGGCTGCCAACAGCGCAGCGGCGGAGATCGTAGAAGACGACGATATGCTGTTCGCGGAGAGCTCGGAAGGCAGTTTCAACGACGGTCCCCTGCCCGCCACGCGCAACGACGGCGGTGAGCCGGAAATCAGTACGCCGCAGGATCTGGACGACGAGCTGGAGCTGACGAAGATCCGCAAGGAGGGCCTGACGGGCCGGCAGCTGCGGATGGCGCGGCGGGTCGCGCAGAAACACGGGCTGGCCCCGGTCAGCGATTTCGACGCAGTGCGGCTGCTGCGCAAGCAGGGCATCGATCCGTTCGAGCGCGCCAACATGCTGGAACTGGTGGTGCCGGGGACCGAGCCCGGCGGCGACCGGTCGCTGCCGCAGACAGTGGAGCGGCCGCAGCTGCCTTCTGTCGAGGTGCGCACCCCCGACGAACGCGCCGGCGAAATCCTGAGGATGCAGCGCGACATCGCGCGGCGGCGGCGCCGGAGGCTGCTGCAGCTGGTGGCGCGGCTTGCCTTCTTCGTGCTGATTCCGACGCTGATCGCGGGCTGGTATTTCTATCGCATCGCCACGCCGATGTATTCGACCCATTCGGAATTCGTGATCCAGAAGGCGCAGAACCCGGCGGCGGGCGGCAGCGGGCTGGCCAGCATGTTCTCTGGCACCAGTCTTGCAACCAGCCAGGATTCCGTCGCGGTGCAGGGCTATCTGCAGTCGATGGACGCGATGCTGCGCCTGGACGAGGATCTGGGCTTCATCGAGCATTTCAGCAATCCCGAGATCGACCCGCTGCAGCGGCTGGAGACCGACGCCACCCGCGAGCAGGCCTACCGCGCCTACAAGAAGCGGGTGAAGATCAGCTACGACCCGACCGAAGGCATCATCAAGATGGATGTCACGGCGGCCAATCCCGACATGAGCGAGCAGTTTGCCGAGAAGCTGATCCAATACGCCGAGGAGCAGGTCGACAGCCTGTCGCTACGCCTGCGCGGCGACCAGATGCAGGGCGCGCGCGACAGTTATGAAGAGGCCGAGGCGTCGATGTTCGAGGCACAGCAGAAGGTGCTGGAGCTGCAGGAAAAGCTGGGCGTTCTGGATCCTGTGACCGAGCAGCAGGGCCTTATGTCGCAGATCACCGGGCTGGAAACGCAGCTTGCCGAGAAGCGGCTGGAGCTGTCGCAGCTTCTGGACAACGCGCGGCCGAACCAGGCACGGGTCGACGGCGTGCAGGGCGATGTCGACCGGCTGGAAAACCTGATCGCCGAACTGCGGTCGCAACTGACCGTGTCGAATTCGAACGGCCAGTCGCTGGCTCGGATCACCGGCGAGCTGCGCCTTGCCGAGCGCGAGCTGCAGACCCGGGAACTGATGATGCAGGCGGCGCTTCAGCAGATGGAGACCGCCCGGATCGAGGCGAACCGGCAGACGCGCTATCTTGAGACGGCGGTTTCGCCGGTGCGCCCGGACGAGCCGAGCTATCCGCGGGCCTTCGAGAACACAATCCTCGCCTTCCTGATCTTCGGGGGCATCTACCTGATGGTGTCGCTGACCGTCGCCGTGCTGAAAGAGCAGATATCGAGCTAGACGTGTCCCGCGTGGCATCGTAGGGCTGGCACCGGCCGGTTTCCGCCCCTGGCGGACCGGTTGCGGAGGGGGAGCCCGCCATCCTCTGGCCCTGCGGCCAGCGGTGGGTTCACAACACTCGCTCCGGTATCCTGCAGGCAAAAGAAGGGGGCTTCGCGAGAGCCCGGCGAGTGACCATGAATGACGTAAGCATCGGCGACCTGACCATCGGCAACGACCAGCCCCTGACGGTGATCGCGGGGCCCTGCCAGCTGGAGAGCGCGGACCATGCGCAGATGATCGCAGGCGTCATGAAGGAAGCCTGCGCGGCGGCGGGCGCCGGATACATCTTCAAGGCGAGCTACGACAAGGCGAACCGGACGTCGGTATCCGGGCGGCGCGGCCCCGGCATCGACGAGGGGCTGGCGCTGCTGGCCGGGGTGCGGAAGGCCTGCGACGTTCCCGTGCTGACCGACGTGCACCTGCCCGACCAGTGCGCCCAAGCGGCGGAGGCGGTGGACGTGATCCAGATCCCCGCCTTCCTGTGCCGGCAGACCGACCTGCTGCTTGCCGCGGGAGAGACCGGCGCGGTGGTGAACGTGAAGAAGGGCCAGTTCCTGTCGCCGTGGGAGATGCCCAACGTCGTGGCCAAGCTTGAGAGCACCGGGAACCGGCGGATCCTGCTGACCGAGCGCGGCACGTCCTTCGGCTATAATACCCTGGTGACGGACATGCGGGCGCTGCCGCAGATGGCGGCGACCGGATATCCGGTGGTGATGGATGCGACGCATTCTGTGCAGCAGCCCGGCGGGCGCGGCGGCTCGTCCGGCGGGCAGCGCGAATTCGCGCCGGTGATGGCCCGCGCCGCGGTGTCGCTGGGCGTCGCGGCGGTGTTCATCGAGACGCACGAGGACCCGGACAACGCCCCCTCGGACGGGCCGAACATGATCCCTCTGGACCAGATGCGCGACCTCGTCGCCTCGCTGATGGCGTTCGACCGGCTGGCGAAGGAGATGCCGATCCGGCTGTGAGCGGGGAGATAAAATTCCCCTTTCAGGGCTTGCAGACACCGTCACGAATCCGTAAGAGACGCTTCGCTGCTGGGGTGTAGCCAAGCGGTAAGGCAGCGGTTTTTGGTACCGTGTACCGTAGGTTCGAATCCTACCACCCCAGCCAGCGAGATCTCCTCGTTAGAATTGAGACGACCGGCGCGCACCGAAGGTGGGAAACTGCCCCGGCCTCTTCCCCGGCGGGATGTCGGCAGCAGTCGGTGTGCCGGGGGTGTCGCGAATTCGGGTCGGGTCAAGGGTGAGGAGGTCAGCGTGTGGCAAGCCCCCTCGGTGGATCCGGGATCGGGTATTTGGCTAGGCGGGTCGGGTGCCTTTGCTCTTCCGGCAAACCCCGGCGGCCAGTGCGCCAAGGGTCTGCCGTACGCGGTCGATGCATTTGCGTCGGCGCGAAGGGCTCAGAAGTTCCCCCAAGCAGCCTCGGTCGGGGTCAACTTGTCCAGAGTCAGGTCCGACGCTGCTCGCCGCAGCCGGGCATTCTCCTTCTCCAGCTCGTTCAGGCGTTTCAACTGGTACAGGTTCATCCCGCCGTACCGGCGTCGCCGTCGGTTGTACGTTGTCTGCGTTACGCCGATCTGGCGCACCGCCTCCGTTATCCCAGGGCCTTGCCCCTGCAGCACCTCAACCTGCCGCAGCTTCATCACGAGGTCTTCCGGCTGCTCTCGCTTGCCAGCCATCTCCTGGCCCTCCAATCTGCGGGGCAAAATTACCCCAGTTGGTGGGCCACTTCGGCGGAGGCATTTCGCACTTCTGGCGACGATCAGGTTCGTGGCAAGCGGCATCCAGAAGCACTGGACCAATCTTCGGACCAATTCATGCCGTGAGACCTTCCACCTTGTCAGAGAGATCCGACAGATAGGGGCCGGGATCGAGCGGCGCTCCTGCGACGCGCTCCAGCGTCTCTGCCGGGGTAGAAGCGCGGCCGTGGCGCCAGACGTTGTCACGCATGAAGGTGTGCAGCGGCGCGTAGTCGCCCACCTCAAGGCCCTCGGCTACGCCGGGGGCCCGGCATGCGGCTGCGAAGAGTTGCGAGGACATGATGTTACCAAGCGTGTAAGTCGGGAAGGAACCTACATAGCCATGCGACCAATGCACGTCCTGCAGAACGCCGCGTGTGTCATCAGGCACGTCGAGATCCAGCAGGTCCTTCATTGCCGCGTTCCAGGCTGCGGGCAGGTCAGCGACTGCAAGGCTGCCTTCCATCAGGGCTGCCTCGATCTCGGAGCGCAGGATGATGTGCATGTCGTAGGTCAGTTCATCAGCCTCGACGCGGATGAAATCCGGTCGCAGCCGGTTGACGGCGCGCCAGTATTCGTCGTGGGTGACATCCGACAGCTGGTCGGGAAAGTGGTCACGCAATTCGCCAAAATGCAGTTGCCAGAACTGTGGAGAGCGCCCGACACGGTTCTCCCACATCCGGCTTTGCGCCTCGTGCATCCCAAAGCTCGCCCCGCCCACAGCGTAGAGATTCACCAGATCGGTGGCGAAAATCGTGCGGCTGTGCTCCGGCGCCACGTTCTGCTCGTACATGCCGTGGCCGGCTTCATGCCAGAGCGCGAAGGTGCCGCCGGGCAGCCAGGACTCGCGGAACCTGCTGGTGATGCGCACGTCGGACCGCGTGAACGAGATCTCGAACGGATGCGCGGTGTCGTCCAAGCGACCGCGGTTCAGGTCGTATCCCATGCGCTCTGCCATTTTCAGGCCGAACGCCTTCTGCTGCGGGATAGGAAAGCCGCGTTCGAGGAAATCGTGGCGCGGCGCACCGGCAGCGCGGGCGCGGTCAATCAGCGGTCGGATCCCCTGCTTGAGACGGTCGTAGATCTGTTGGAGCCCGGCCCATGTCATCCCCGGTTCGAACTGGCCGATCAGCGGGTCATAGGGATGCTCTCCGCCCCCGATCGCCGCCGAAACGGTCCGCTGCATTTCCATCATGCGCTGCAGAACCGGTGCGTAGGCGGAGAAATCGTTGGCTGCGCGTGCGGTGACCCAGGCGCCATGCGCACGAGTCTTGAGCGCGGCCATTTCAGCCGTGATTTCGGGTGGAACTGCGGAGAGTGTGGCGATTTCGCGCTCTGCCAGCGCGACTGCGCGGTGGCGCAGGTCTTCGCGCGGTGTCCCGTCAAGCTCCTCCCTGGCGCCGTCGAGCGCGCGTCGCATCCCCTCTCCCGTCGCCAATTCGCGCGCGAGCGTGGTCAGCGTGGTGACCTGCTCTGCCCGCGCATCAATCCCGCCGGGCGGCATCATCGTGCGGCTGTCCCAGGCGAGGAGATTCAGCGTGCAGAGAACATCGTTGATCCCTGCAATCCGCTCCTGAAAGTCTGTGTAGCTCATGCGGGTCCTTCTATGCCGGGGTTGGCCAAGTGGCAGGCTGCCACATGCCCCGGGCCGCGCGATGTCAGCCCGGGCGCGTCGCTGCGGCAGCGGTCGAAGACATGAGGGCAGCGGGTGTGGAACAGGCAGCCTGACGGCAGATTGGAAGGGCTGGGCAGTTCGCCCTTTGCGGCCACCTTACGTGTTCGCGTGGATGGATCGAGTGAAGGCGCGGCCTTCAGAAGGGCCTGCGTGTAGGGATGTCGCGGGCGCTCGAACAGCTCCTCGGTGGGAGCGACCTCAACTACCTGGCCGAGGTACATAACCGCGACGCGGTGGGAAATATGCCGTACCAGCCGCAAGTCATGGGCTACGAAGACCAGGGTCAGTTCCAGGCGTTCCTGCAATTCCAGCAGCAGGTTCACCACTTGTGCCTGCACGCTGACGTCGAGCGCCGAGACCAATTCATCCGCCACCAGCACTTCGGGTTCGACCGAAAGGGCACGGGCAATGCCGATGCGCTGGCGCTGTCCGCCCGAGAATTCGTGCGGGTACTTGGTCGCAGCGTCCTGTGGCAGGCGCACCAGCGTCAGAAGCTCGGCAATCCGGTCATCGACCCTGTCGCGTGGAACCATGCCGTGCACCGAAAGGGCCTCGGCCAGGATCTGGCGGACTGTCATCCGGGGATTGAGTGAAGAATACGGATCCTGAAAGATCATCTGAACCCGCCGGTTGAACGCGCGGCGATCCGCGCCCGACAGCATCGCGATGTCGGCTCCCTCGAACGTCACCCGGCCGGCATCGCATTCGTGCAGGCGCACGAGACAGCGGGCCAGAGTAGACTTGCCGCAGCCGGATTCACCGACGATGCCCAGAGTTTCGCCGCGCCGCACCTCAAGGCTGACGCCGTTCAGCGCGTGGACCGTGCGGGCGGGCCGGCCGGTGAAGCGCTCGGCAATCGTGCGGGCAAACAGGAAATCCTTCGACACTGCTTCTGCCGTGAGCAATGGCGTAGTCATCGGCCGCCCCCGGAACCGGCGGCGCGGGGAATTGGCACGGTGGTCTCGTCAGCGACACGGTCTCTATGGTGGCAGGCGGCCTGGCGCGCGGGACCGGAAGGCACCAGTTGCGGCAGTGTCTGGCGGCATTCGGATGTGGCGAATCCACAGCGGGGGTTGAAGGCGCAGCCAGGCGGGATGGCCGCCAGCCCCGGCGGCGTGCCCTCGATCGAATGTAATGGCCGGCGTTCGCCGCCAGCATGGGGCACCGAGCCCAACAGTCCCAGTGTGTAGGCGTGGTGCGGCTGCGCCAGAACATCGGCGACGGGCCCCTCTTCGGCGATGCGGCCGGCGTACATCACCGCCATCCGGTCGCAGATCTGGGCTACCACACCCAGGTCGTGCGTGACGAACACGACCGACATTCCCAACTCGTCCCGAAGGTCGAGGATCAGGTTCAGTATCTGATCCTGTATGGTGACGTCGAGCGCGGTAGTCGGCTCGTCCGCCAGCAACAGATCTGGGTCGCTGGCCAGCGCGATTGCGATCATTACGCGCTGGCGCATCCCGCCGGAGAACTGGTGCGGGTATTCGTTCAGCCGCCGCGCCGCGTCAGGTATGCCGACAAGGTCCAGCAGCTCACGCGAGCGCGCTTTCCGCCCCGCGGCATCCAGCCCGGTATGGGCGCGCAGGTTCTCTTCGATCTGCACGCGAACGGGAAGAACCGGGTTGAGCGCGGTCATAGGTTCCTGAAAAATCATCGAAATCTGACCACCGCGCACCTGGCGCAGCGCCGCTGGCGGCAGACTTACAAGATCCCGCCCACGCCACATGACCTGGCCCGTGACCTCTGCGCCCTCCGGCAGGAGCCGCGTCAGCGCGCGCAGAGTGACGCTTTTGCCGGAACCGCTTTCTCCGACGAGACCCAGCACCTCTCCCTTTCGGACATCGAAGGACACGCCATTCACGGCGGTCAGTTTTCTGTCTCCCTGACCGAAACTGGCGGTCAGGCCACGCACGGACAGGACGGTTTCGCTGCTCATTTCCGTGTCCTCAGCAGGTCCGCAAGCCCGTCCCCGAGGAGGCTGAAACCGAGACCGGTAATGACGATTGCGATGCCGGGAAACACCGAGATCCACCAGGCGGTCGCCATGAAGTTCTTGCCTTCCGCGATCTGCACGCCCCACTCCGCCGCCGGCGGCTGCGCACCGAGTCCCAGATAGCCAAGGCTCGATCCCAGCAGGATGGCGAGTGCCATGTCTGTCATCCAGTAGACGATGGCAGGTGTGACCGAATTGGGAAGCAGGTGGCGGAACACAATCCGCGTGTGGGTGTACCCCATTGCCCGGCCGGCGTCGGCATAGTCGAGCCGTTTCTGCACCTTCACCTCGGCGGCGATGATCCGGGCATAGAATACCCAGCCGACCAGACCCACCGCGATATACATGTTCACAAGGCCCGGGCCGAGGACCGAGACGATGGCGATCACCAGGACGAGGAACGGGAAGGTTATGACTGCGTCGACCACCCGTCCGAAAATCGTTTCGGCAATGCCGCCGACATAGCCCACCACCGCACCCAGGAGTGTGCCGAATACAAAAGGCGTGATCGTCGCGAAGATCGCGATCTGAAGGTTGATCGTGCTGGCATGAATGACGCGGCTGAGCACATCCCGGCCGAAATTGTCCGTGCCGAATGGATGTGCAGCAGACGGCGGCTGGAGCACGGCCGAATAGTCGAATGCCAGGGGATCGTAGGGCGCGAAGAACTCGGGGAAGATTGCGATCAGCACCAGTGTGCCAAGGATCAGGACGCCGAACATGAACGTTCGCGGGAGGCGGGACAGCAGACCGGCGCGACCGCGTGAGGGTACGGGGGTTTCCGGGCGGGCGGTGTCGGTCACTTGGTCATCCGCGGATCGAGCCACGCCTGCAGAAGATCGGTCAGGAGAAACGTGACCGAAACCAGTACTGCCAGCGCGACCGTGAGGCCCTGCACTACCGGGTAGTCACGGCCATATATGCTGTCGACCATGAGGCGGCCGGCGCCAGGAATGGCAAAAACGGTCTCTGTAATGACGGCGCCGCCCAGCAGCGTACCAATCGACAGGCCGAACAGGGCCAGGGTCGAGATCAGCGCATTGCGCAGGATGTGCCGATAGAGGATCAGCCGGGTCGCAAGCCCTTTCGACTGGGCGAAGCTGACGTAATCGGCGTCCAGCACGCCAATGATCGCCGCACGCAAGTTTCGCATCAGGATGGCCGAAAGCGACAGCGCCAGCGTCACGGCGGGCAGGAAGAGATGATAGACGTGATCGAGGAATCCGTCGCCGTAACCGCCGACCGGAAACCAGCGGAGTTTTGCTCCGAAAATCGTCAGCAGTATGAGGCCGACGTAGAAGACCGGCATCGACAGCCCCACCTGGAACCCGCCTCTTATGATGCTGTCGGGCGGCCGGTCACGTTTGAGTGCTGCGACGAAGGCCAGAGGTACCGCCATCAGAAGCGATATGACGGCGGCCATGAAGGTCAGCAGCATCGTGATCGGAAGGCGGTCTGCGATCAGCTGCGATACTGGCAGCTTCAGGGTAATCGAGTTTCCGAGGTTGCCCGTTGCGAAGGATTTCACGAAGACCCAGAACTGCACCGGAATGGGCTTGTCCAAGCCAAGCTCGCGGTTGATGCGCTCGACATCCGCGTCGATCGCGCGGTCACCGAGGATCGCGCTCGCCGGATCGCCCGGAAGCAGGCGCACCAGCGCGAACACGACCACGAGAATGAAGATCAGCGTCGGAATCAACTGTAGCAGCCGGCGGGCGATGAATTCAGGCATCGACACGGGCGGATCTGCTCCTTGTTCTTTCTGTCCGGGTAAAGGGAGGGGGCGCGGACGCCCCCGCCATGATCAAGCCTAATCTTCCAGCCAGGCTCCACGGAAGATGTTGTTGCCAAGCGGAATCTGCACGAATCCGTGCACTCCCTCCTGCAATGCTACCGGATAAGGCGTCTCGTACAGCGGGACGGTCGGCCCTGTGGTGTTGAATATTTCCTGTATCCGCGCGTACTGTTCGCCACGCTTTGCCTCGTCGACCTCGGATTGCGAGGCCTCGTAAAGCTCATCGACCTCTTCGCTCTTCCATCCCGAGTGAAGGGCATCGATCGTCGGCGAATAGGCGAAGTAAGACGTGATCTGGCCGGGATCGGCGATGTCGTTGGTCCAGGCGGCTACACGCATTTTGAACAAGCCTTCGCGGTACTGTTCGGTTCGGGTCGCGTTGTCGACCTGCTGGATCTCCATGTTGATGCCGATCTGGCTCCACATCTGCTGAAGCGCGGTGGCGATGCCGATCTCGTCCTGGTTGCCTGCAAGCACAAGGATCGAGGTCGTGAAACCGTCAGGGTATTCCGACTCGGCCATCAGCCCCTTGGCCTTTTCCAGATCATATGGATAGAGCGGCCCGTTATCAGTGGCCAGCGGTGTGGCCGAAGACATGAATGTGGTCATGGGCTTGCCGACGCCGAAGGTGACGGTCTGGATGATCGCCTGCTTGTTTGCCGCATAGTTCATCGCTTCGCGCACATTCGGGTCGGAGAGCGGGTTGTCCTCGCCCGCGATGTCTTCACGCACGTTCATGGTGATGTACTGCACCCGGGTCGACGGAAAGAGTTCCATGTTGATGCTCGGATCGCTCTGCAATTCCGCGACACGGGCGAAGGGGATCAACTCGGCACCATCCAGTTCTCCAGACTGCAGGCGCAGAATGCGGGTGGCATCGTCCGGGATCACCTCGAAGGTCACTCCATCGAGATAGGGCAGTTTTTCTCCGTCCTCGCCGTCTGCCCAGTAATATTCGTTGCGGACCAGCTTCATGGTGGCACCGCGATCCCAGCTTTCCAGAACGAAGGCGCCGGACCCAATGGGGTGCGTACCGAAGTTTTCGGCCTTCTCGGCCATCGTCTCGCCCTCGGATTCCTCAAAGGCCTTCTGCGGCATAATCGCGGAGTTGAAGACTGTAAGCGCCGCGACAATTGCCGGATCTGGCTGTTTCAACGTCAACATGATGGTTTTGTCGTCGGGAGCCGTGACGGTGTCGACCGACGCCAGAAGGAAATTCCAGATACCATTGTCGGGGTTGCGAGCACGGTCGAGCGACCAGATCACATCTTCAACCGTTATCGGCGAACCGTCGGAGAACATGATGCCGTCCCGGAGCGTCAGGGTCACGGACATTGCGTCATCGGCGACGCTCCATTCGGAAGCGAGGCCAGGTTCCACGCTTTTGCCGTCAGCCGAGGGCAGCAACAGCGTGTCGTACATATTCGACAGGATCCAGATGTCGACGTTGGCGTCGTTGAGAACCGGGTCGAGAAACAGCGAGTCGGCATAGCGGCCATAGGTCATGACACCGCCTCGCTCCTGACCGACGGCAGAAGTGCCTGCCGTCATGAGGGCAGCGATACAGGCCGCTGTAAGGGTTAGGTTCTTCATCATAGACCTCCTGTTGGTTTTGCCGAATGTTATGTTTGCTAAGAGCGTTCCACTGAAATCGACCTCAGTCAATGATACAGTTTGCTGGATTTTCCTTTGAGAGACCCATAAACTGCCATTCAACGAGCCAAGAATCCTAAAAAGTGTACTATTTATGCAGAACGAAAACAGCAGCCCGGCAATCGGCCTCGATATCGACCGGTCTTTGGGGATTTCGGTCCGTCAGCAGATTCGCGCAACTCTCGTGCACCGGATATCCACAGGCGAACTGTCTGCAGGAGCCCCTCTGCCTTCGGTTCGCGATCTCGCGGAAATGGCCGGAGTAGCGCCCATGACGGTCAGCAAGGTCTACGCGGAACTGAAGGATTCCGGGCTGGTCGAGGCTCGGGTCGGCGCGGGCACCTTCGTTGCAGACTGCGCACTTGCCAGGTTTGCCGCGAGCGGTGAAATCGCGTCTTTGCTGGCCGAAACCGACTCCGTAATCGACCGTGCATCGGCAGGAGGATTGTCGGCCGCGGACATCGTTGCGATGCTCGCCGCACGAACGATCCGCCGCGCTGCCGGTGCGCTCAAACCGAGGTACCTGATGGTCGGCTTGTTCGATGCCGCCACCCGCAGTTATGCGGCGCGCGTGTCCGAGCAGCTGGGCGACAGGGCGACCATCACACCCATGATCCTGCCTTCCATTCCAAGTGAGGACGAGATCGCCCTGATGCGTTCCAGCGATCTGATCATGACGTTTTCCAGCCAGCATGATCGCATTGCCCTGCTGGCACCCAATACGCCAATTGTCTCGCTGCGGTTCATACCTGCGGAATCCACACGGCTTGCCCTCGCCTCGCTCGATCCTCTTGCGCGAATTGCGGTCGTGTCGCGCTTTGCCGACTTCCTGCCGGTGCTGGAGATGGGTGTCCGCCGCTTCGCTCCTCATGTCGCCAACGTGACTGCGATGGGTATGGATGCACCGGGTCTCGTCCGCGCTGTCGCAGAGGCCGACGTGCTGGTCCTTTCAACCGGCGCCGAGTCCGCAGCCGAACACGCTCGGCCGGATGCAACCCACATCGAATACCGGCATATCCCCGACCCTGGCGACGTGGCCCGCCTTGTGCTTCCGCGCCTCGACCAGGTCAGGGCCTCATTGGACGAAGCCTCCCCGTCGGAGCGCCAAAGGAAGGAAGCGTTATGAAGATTTCCGAGATGAGTTGGCAGCAGGTCGAGGATTACCTGAAGTCCGATGATCTGGGTGTGCTTCCGCTGGGGAGTACCGAGCAGCATGCCGGTCTGTCGCTGTCAGTCGACTCGATCCTGGCCGAGAAGATCGCGCTCGACGCCGCCGAGCCGCTGGGAATCCCCGTGTTTCCGGTGGTCGCCTATGGTCTGACGCCGTACTTTACCGCGTTTCCCGGCACGATCAGCCTGCGGGTCGAGACCTACGTGTCTTTGGTTCGCGATATACTCGATGGCATGTACGCACAGGGTTTCCGCCGTATCGTTATTGTCAACGGTCACGGCGGCAACGCGCCCGCCGGAGCCTACGCCATCGAGTGGATGGCGGATCATCCTGGCACCTCGGTCAAGTTTCACAACTGGTGGAACGCGCCGGATACGTTCCAGAAGGTGCAGGACATCGACCCGGTCGCCAGCCATGCCAGCTGGATGGAAAACTTCCCCTGGACCCGCCTTCCCGGCGATCTGCCGACCCAGCAGAAACCGATGATCGACCTTTCGAGGATGCGCGCGATGGATCCGGCCGGAGTGCGCAAATACCTGGGCGACGGCAACTTTGGCGGTTACTATCAACGTTCGGACGAAGAGATGCAGGCGATCTGGGATACCGGCGTCGCCGAGACCCGGGCGCTGATGGAGGGCCCGTGGGAATGACCACCGCTCAGGACGGACCGATCCTGGTGTGGGGAGCGGGCGCCATCGGCGGCACGCTGGGCGCTGCCTTCCTTCGCACCGGCCAAGATGTGGTCTTTGTCGACTCCGCCACCGACCATATCGCCGCAATACGCCGTGACGGCCTGAAGATCGAAGGACCTATCTGGACCGACACGGTTCGCGCCCCGGCATTCCAGCCAAGCGAATTGGACGGTACGTTCCGCAGAGGCTTTCTCTGCGTGAAGGCACTTCACACCAGAAGCGCCATCGCGGCGATGGCGCCTCATATCGCGGCGGATGGGTTCGTGGTGTCGGCCCAGAACGGCCTCAACGAGATCGAGATCGCCGAGGCTGTGGGACGCGAGCGCACCGTTGGCTGCTTTGTCAACTTTGGCGCCGACTACCTGTCGCCCGGCGTAGTACATTACAGCGGCCGCGGAAGCGTGGTGGTGGGAGAGATCGACGGCAGCGAGACGCCTCGTCTCGAGGAAATCCATGCGCTTCTGTCGCAATTCGAGCCCAACGCAATCGCCACGGTGAACATCTGGGGATTTCTTTGGGGCAAGTTGATCTACGGTGCCCTCCTCTTTGCCACCGCGCTGACCGATGACAGCATTGCCGACGTGCTGGACAATCCCGCCGCCCGCCCCGTCCTTGCGCGGCTCGGACAAGAGGTTGGCACGGTCGCTGCCGCGCAGGATATACGCACCGAGGGTTTCGATGGCTTTTCGCCGGACGCATTCCGACCGGGGGCGGCATCGGCCGCGCTGGACCGGTCGTTCGATGAGATGGTGGCGCACAACCGCCGGTCGGCGAAATCTCATTCCGGCATCTGGCGCGATCTGGCGATCCGCAAACGGAAGACCGAGGCCGACGCGCAGCTTGGCGCGATCACGGCTGCCGGAGCGCGGATCGGCGTGCCTACCCCGCTGACATCGCGGCTGACATCGATGATTCATGAAATCGAGGAAGGCCGCCGGGAACTAGCGCGCGAGAACCTGAACGAACTCGCGGAGCCCGAGGGGGCAGGCGCATGAAGATACGCTTCGACAACCGGCGCGCCGTCGTCACCGGGGCGGGCCACGGAATTGGGCGGGCCATCGCGCTGGCACTTGCCGAAGACGGAGCGGATGTGGTGGCGGTCGATATCAATACGGACGGGCTGGCGGAAACCGCAAGCCTTTCCAGCGGGGCCTGTCGGGCGGTCACTTTGGATCTTGGCGACCGCAGTGCCGTGCATGCGGCGCTGGACGCAATCGACGCGGACATTCTCGTAAATTGCGCGGGCGGGGTCCGCGGACAGGTCGGCAGGCCGATCGAGGAAATCGACGCGGCGGACTGGCAGGCGATCTTCGACGCCAATCTCGCCGGCGCCTTCTGGGCAACACAGGCGGTGGTGCCGGCGATGAAAGCGAAGGGGTATGGCCGCGTGGTGATGATTTCCAGCGGCGCCGGCCGAACCGTCAGCCTGACCGGTATCCAGGCATATGCCAGCGCCAAGGCGGGGCAGATCGGCCTGACCCGCCAGCTTGCGCATGAGCTCGGACCGTTTGGCATCACGGTGAATTGCATCGCACCCGGTTTCGTCCGCTCGAACCCGACGACCGAAAAACAGTGGGAGGCCATGGGCGAGGGCGGCCAGGCCGCCTTACTGGAGCGGATCGCAATGCGACGGCTGGGCAAGGCAGAGGATATCGCCAACGCAGTGCTGTTTTTTGCCAGCGATCAAGCCGGCTGGATTACCGGGGAGACACTGGGCGTGGATGGCGGCAAATGAGCAGCGCGGAGGACTGGCTGGCCGTTCACGAGGCTGAAGGGCTGAAAATGGTCAAGGCTTTCTGCCGCATTCCGAGCGTCAGCGCCGACCCCGCCTATGCCGATGGCATCGCCGCGGGCGCAAGCTTTGCCGCGGACAGGCTGCGCGAGGCAGGTTTTCCGTTTGTTGAAGTCATCGAGACGGGCGGCCACCCTGCGGTACTTGCGGAATGGGTGCATGACGACACCCTTCCGACGATCCTGGTTTACGGCCATTATGACGTGCAGCCGCCCGACCCGCTCGACAAGTGGCGCAGTGCGCCCTTCGAACCTGAGGTGCGCGACGACCGGCTCTATGCAAGAGGTGCGTCGGACGACAAGGGTCCGCTTTCGGTTGCGATCCTTGCGCTGCGTGCTTTCGCCGAAACGGCCGGCAAGCCGCCCCTGAACGTCAAGGTTCTGATCGAAGGCGAGGAGGAATCCGGCAGCCCGCATTTCGCCCCAACCGTTGCGCGGCTGCGGGACCGGCTGGCCTGCGATCTCGTGGTGTCGGCCGACGGCGCCATGTGGCGGCCCGATCTGCCCTCTGTGACCGTGGCAAGCCGAGGGTTAACCGCGTTGGACGTCACCGTCGAAGGTGCGGCGAAGGATCTGCACTCGGGGCGGCATGGCGGCTCGGCACCGAACCCGATCCGCGCGCTGGCCGCGATGCTGGCGACCCTGCATGACGCCGACGGCATGGTCGCCGTGCCCGGTTTCACTGATGGTGTTAAGGATCCTGATCCCGCGATTGCACGTGCAATTGAGGCGGCAGGTTTCGACACCGGCGAATACTACGACTCCATCGGTGCCGAGCGTCCTGATCCTTTACCCTCCGGCAGGGAGCTGCTGGAGCGGCAGTGGCTGGTACCGACGCTCGAGTTCAACGGGATATTCGGCGGGTATACCGGGCACGGAACAAAGACGGTGATACCTGATACAGCGACAGTGAAGATCACTTGCCGGCTCGTCGCAGGGCAAGATCCCGCCGCGGTGGCAGGAGCAATCGAGACACATCTGCGCGGCGTGCTCCCGACTGGGTATCGTCTGTCCGTCCGACGGCATGGTCCCGGCTCTGCCGCCTTCGCGCTGGACCCTGCCCTGCCCGGCCTCTCTGTTGCGGAGGAAGTGCTTGAGGAAGTGCTGGGCCAGAAACCGTTGCGGGTGGCCATGGGTGCGACAGTACCAATTGGCGAGGTTTTCGCCCGCCAACTCGGGACTGGCTGTGTCTTTTTCTCGTTCGCGACATCGGACGAGGATTACCACGCCCCGAATGAGTTCTTCCGGCTTTCGAGTTTTCGCACCGGCCAGATCGCTTGGGTTCGCCTGCTGGAGCGACTTGCAACCGCGCTGGCATGAGCGCGCAGGGCGATATCGCCCAACTCGCCGCGGCCTACCGGTCCGGAACCTCCACACCTCGCGATGTCGTGGAAGCTGCACTCGAAAGGATCGCAGAGCGCAACCCGGTGCTGAACGCTTTCGCGGACCCGATGGCGGATCAGGCCCGCGCCGCCGCAGATGCTGCGACCACGGAACTGCGCGCGGGTATCGATCGCGGCCCGCTGCACGGAATCCCGATTTCCGTGAAGGACCTGATCGAGGTCCGTGGAGCACTCACCGGCTATGGCAGCCGTGTGATCGAACCGGCCATGGCCGATAGCGATGCGCTGCTGATCGCCCGGCTCCGCGCGGCGGGCGCGGTTATCCTCGGCAAAACGCAGCTTCTGGAATATGCCTACGGTATTGCCCATCCGGAGATAGGCCAGACCAACAATCCGCACGACCCGTCGCGCACCGCGGGTGGGTCCAGCGGCGGCTCCGCGGCAGCCGTGGCGGATGGCATCGTGCCTGCCGCCATCGGAACCGACACGGGCGGCTCGATCCGCATTCCTGCCGCCTACTGCGGCATCGTGGGCGTCAAACCGAGCTATGGTCTGGTGCCGCTCGATGTTGTCTTTCCCTTGTCCTGGACGCTCGACCACGCCGGACCGCTGGCGCGAACCGTAGGCGATGCGGCCCTTGTTCTAGGCGCGCTCGCAGGGCACGTTTTTGCCCTATCGGAAGTTCCGGCGAACAGGATAAGACTGGGCGTTCTGCGACAGCATTTTCCGCGCGACGCCGGCAATCTCGATGTTGGCACATGCATGGATGACGTGCTGAAGCGACTTCAGCGTGCAGGCGTGGATCTGGTCGAAGTCCATATCCCAGAACTTGGCGAAGCCAACGCCGCGCTGCTCGACATACTGCTGCCCGAGGCATCCGTTATCCATCGGGATCTGTACTCGAAAAATCCCGGCGGTTACGCCGCCGGTACGCGGCGGCAGATCGAGGCGGGTTTCGATATCAGCGCGACCACTTATGTGGAGGCGCGCCGCACACAGTCGAGGGTCCGCGCCGCCGTCGATGCAGCCCTGGCGGGCGTGAATGCGCTGGTCTCACCGGCAGTGCCATTCGTTGCGCCGCACGAAGATCCCGAGATCGCAGATGGCGGCGACAGCGAGATGCTTGCCAGTGGATTTGCCAATCTCACCGGCCATCCCTCGCTGAGCTTGCCAGTTGGAAGAGCGTCCCGCCTCCCGGTCGGCCTGCAGATGACCGGAAGCGACGACTTGAGGCTGTTATCGCTTGCCGCTTCGATCGAAGTTTTGATCGCGCAACCCGTTGGCAGTTTGGATTCTGGGCTCACGGGCTCCACACGATAGCAACCAAAATTCAAACTCGTGCCATGCGTGCTCGCTCTTTGAGGTCACCAGCACTGCATTGAACCAGTGGCGACTAAGCCTTGGCGTGCACGGTCACAAGAACGGTCGTCGAGGTCCCGTCCGGCATCGTCGCACGGAGCCGCAGCCAGTTGCCGAAATGACTGATGCGAGCCGCGGAAACTTCGTTCTTTCGTTTGGGCAGTTCAATGTCAGTGCCTTCCTGCATCCAGTGCATACCGTCAGGAGATATCTCGACCGACGCAGTTTTCTGGTCGCCCACAGGGTCCTTCAGAGCCCGGACGAACATCACGACCTCCCGTGCCCATCCGGCCTCGTAAGGCTCGGTCGTGGACACGCCCGTCCAGGTCTCGTTGCGGGCGATGACGGCGGTAATGTTCTCGGGCAGCATCAGAAATCCCCCGAGATGCAAACGGAGTTGATGTATAGGAAGGTCCGCTTCGCCGTGTCCGTCTCGGCGAATACGCAGAAGTTCAGCATGCACCAAAGGTTCTTCATGGCCGGGATGCGGATCGACTCGAACCCGGACATGTCGAAAACCCGGTCGTTACACTGGAACTCCAGCGCCTTCATGCTTCGAAGGTCGAAATCAAAGCGCAGATAGCTCCAGTTCACCTTCGTGGCGATCTCGTTGTAGCAGAGTTTCTGCTCGCCGTCTGGCAGGTCCATCCAGCCGTCGTTCGCCAGGTGATAGTGGCTTTCGGTCTTGTCTTCGGTCCCGATCTTGCGAAATGCCGTCGTTTCACGTTTGAACTGCCATTTCTGCAGATGTCGCCCGTTTTCGGCATTGAGAAACCGCAGATGCGGCATCACCCGCTCGGAATCGTTGTCCTGATCTCCGCCCTGAAGGTCGAACAGGAAGCCGACAGAACGCACGTCGGTCTCTGACAGTTTCAGCTCGTTCGCCTCGGGTTTGAAGGTGAAGTACATCTCGAACCTGATCGGCGAACGGTGCCGGGTGGTGAGCCGCTTGATGGCGACATTCTGGGCTCCTGCCCTTGGCCGCGTCGCGACCTTCAGGGCATATGAACTGTCGTAGCCCCCGTGAGATCCCGCGTCCCAATGACCGAGTGTCGAAAGCATCGCACTGGTGTGCTGGGCATAGCCCGGGAGCATAGTGTCGAGATCATCCTCATAGTTGCCGACAAGCTGCGACCAGCCGCAGTGGCCGTTCGAGAAATCATCGTGGCTGATGATCCTGCGCATGGGGTCGAACCTGCTGAGCCTTGGATCAGCGAGAACAAGCGCCTGGCGCATCGCTTCGGACATCGAAGTCTGAGGAATCGTTTCTGGCACGTCGATCTCCGCCTTTTTGAATTGGTGCTTAAGGTCGCCACTTTACAACCTAGTTGCTAGGTTGGTAGGTAGCATGCTAATCTGGTTCAGGCAAGAACCCAGTACGGAACCTCAGACGTGTCAGAAACTCCGCTTTTCTCAGCAATTTCAGCAACTCCGAAGCGTCTTGCGGATTCGGTCGCAGACGCGATCGCGCAGCTGTTGCTGGATGGAAGGATCGCGCCGGGAGAGGATCTGCCGTCGGAAGGTAAGATCGCGAGCGAGTTCGGCGTCTCGAAACCCATCGCGCGCGAAGCCCTCCGCAATCTTTCCGCGGCGGGCCTGATCGAAACCCATCCGGGCAAGCTGGCCCGCGCAAAGGCGATGGATGGGGAGCCGCTGAACAGGTTTTACGGTTATGCCGTGCGCTCCAGTCTCCTGCGCCTGCGGGAAGCCAACGAGATGCGGATGGTGGTCGAGACGGGAATTGCCCGCCTGGCCGCCCAGCGCCGCGGGAAGCGCGGGCTGCAGATGATGCAGGCCGCGACCGAAGACATGCACAAGGCGCTGCAGAATCCCAAGAAATTTACCGAGGCTGATGTGGCCTTTCACTTCGGAATGGCCGCCGCCACCGGGAACGAGATGCTGCAGATGCAGATGGAAGGGCTTCGCGCCATCCAGCGCGAAGTGTCTGGCCTGTTCTCCACCCGTGCCAGCCGTACGGCGGCCGACTGGCTGGCCACTGTCGAGCGGCACGAAACCATCCAGGACACGATTGTCGCCGGCGATGAGGAAGGAACGCGCAAGGCGATCGAGGCCCATTACGCCGCTGCCGACATCGCGTCGCTCGAAGTCGCTGACAGGCTCGGTCAGGAGGACGACTCCGATGCCTGAGGCGCACCCGTTTCGGCTTGACGGGCGACGTGCTCTTGTGACCGGGGGGACGTCCGGTATTGGCCGCTCGGTTGCTCTGTCGCTGGCACGGGCCGGGGCGGATTTGGTTATACACCACCTAGACGAGCCAAAAAGCGCCACCGAACTGATGTGCGAAGCCCAGCGGGAAGGCGTGAGCGTCACGTTGGTTGAGGGCGATTTCGCCGACGATACGGGACCTGAGCGGATCGCACATGAGGCCCTGTCCGGCGGACCCGTCGACATACTGATCCTGAACGCTGCCGTCGAACACCGGATGCGCTGGACCGAGATTGACGCCGCCCAGATTGACCGCCACGTCGCCACCAACTTTACAGCGACGATCCGACTGGCGCAGGCACTGATCCCTCCGATGATGGATCGCGGCTGGGGCCGGATCGTCGCAATGGGCAGTATCATGGCCGCGCGGCCGAGGTCCGAGACGCTCGTTTACGCCGCCATGAAGTCCGCGCAGCGCACGGCCCTGTGGGCCATTGCCCGAGACAGCGCCGCGCGCGGCGTCACTGTGAACAGCGTGTCGCCGGGGGCAATCCGGACCGCTCGGAATGACGGCGTCTATGCGGATCCTGAAACCTTTGCCGCCATCACGGCGAAGATACCGGCAGGCCGCCCCGGCCTGCCCGAGGACTGCATTGGCCCCATTCTGATGCTCTGTTCTGATGCGGGTGGCTACGTGAACGGTGCAGATATCCCCGTAGACGGCGGCTGGTCGATCGGCGACCCGCCCGGCGCTCTGCCACAGAGCCGGTCAGGCTAAAGACCGGCACCTACTGTCCAACCAATCTGAGGAGGAGATTGATCATGAACGGAATAAGACATTTGACTGCCGGAGGCTTCGCCCTTGCGATCTGCCTTGCGGCCCCCGCCACAGCACAGGAGCTTCGGTTCACGGTCTGGACGGGCAACGACGCGCATCTGGCGATGCTGAATGGAATCGCGGACACATTTCGCGAGACGCACCCGGACGTCACCGTTCGGTTCGAAACGATCCCGGCGGCGGATTACACCCAGAAACTGACGTTCCAGCTCGCCGGCGGCAATATCCCGGACCTTGGCTGGATCATGGAGGACGCCGCACCGGCCTTTATCAATGCAGGCGTGCTGGAAGACGTGGGTGAGGCGCTGCGTGCCGATGCCGACTATGACTATGGCGATTTCTCAGAGCCCGCGATGGGTCTCTGGGTCGACGGAGACGCGGTGTACGGCATCCCCTTCTCCACTTCGCCTCTGCTGATCTTCTACAACAAGACGATGTTCGACGAAGCCGGTGTCGAAACGCCGATGGAACTGGCGCAGAAGGGCGAGTGGACACTGGACAAGTTCCAGGAGGTCTCGAAGCTGCTGGCAGAGGCCGACAATGGCGCTTACGGGTTCGAGTTCAAAGACGGTCAGGGTTACGACGCCCGCATGATGCACGCCATCATGCCGTCGATCCGCGCCAATGGCGGCTTTGCGTGGCGTGACGGCAAATGCGGCTTCAGCGAGCCCGAGGCGATCGCCGCGGTCAAGCAGCTGCACGACATGATCCACGTCGATCATTCGATTGTCCCGCCGGGCGAACAGGGCGACTTCTTCTCGGGCGGTGCCGCGATGACGGTCAGCCAGATTTCCCGGGCGTCCAAGCTGGCCGAGGGGCCCTTCGAATGGGGTCTTGCGCCCCTGCCCGCGGGATCGGCAGGCGAGTCTCCGGCCATCGGTCAGGCCGGCATCGCCGTCTTTGCACAGGGCAAGAACAAGGAAGTCGCTACCGAGTTTCTTGCGCACATGACCAATGAGGAAAACGTGAAGATCATGGCGCAGTTCTTCCCCCCGGCACGCAAATCCATTCTGAACAGCCCGGATTTCGTCGAAAGCAATGCGCTGATCCCGCCCGAGCAGATGGCGGTTGTCGCCGACGCGATCGCCAATGGCTCCATCCTTCCCAGCCACGAGAAGCTGCCGCAGATCGAGGCAGCGATGAAGCCGCGGATGGATACCTACTGGCGGCCAGATGCGGATGTCGAGAAAGCGATGGCGGATGTCTGCGCCGTCGTGACACCGCAACTCTGATACGGATCGGGCCTTGAAACCTTCGACCGTGAACGACCCCCGGCGCACCGAACGTGCGCCGGGACTTTCCCTGAAGATGCGGGGAATGCTGACGGCATGGCTGTTCGTCAGCCCTACCGTCGCAGGCTTCATGGTGTTCTTCCTCGGCCCGCTAATTGCAGTGGTGTTCTACTCCGCGACCGAGTGGAACATGCTCAGCCAGACATCGACCTTTGTGGGCTGGGCCAACTACCAGGACGCGCTTACCCGGAATCCCGACTTCTGGCACGTGATGCGCAACTCGGTCGTCTTTGCCCTTGGTCTCGTGCCCATGAACATCGCGCTGGCGCTGGCGCTGGCAATGTCTCTTTACCGTCCGTTCCGGGGCGTTGTCGTCTTCAGGACAATCTTTTTCGCGCCCGTCGTCACGTCGGCCGTGGCGTGGGCAATTGTCTGGAAATTCCTGTTGCAGGGCGAAGCGGGCGCGGTGAACCAGATCCTTGCCACAGTTGGCATAGACGGACCGAACTGGCTGCGCGAACCCAACTGGGCCATGTTCGCGGTGATCGTGACCCGGGTCATCAAGATGGTGGGTCTGAACATGATCCTTTACATCGCCGCGCTGCAGGCAATTCCGCGCGATTTTTCCGAGGCCGCACGGCTGGAGGGCGCCACGAACTGGCAGATCTTCCGCATGGTGATCTGGCCGAACCTCGCGCCCGCGACGCTGATCATCGTGGTCATCACCATGATCGGTTCGTTCAAGGTCTTCGACCACATCTACCTGATGACCGGCGGCGGCCCCGAGAACGGAACCCTCGTGCTGGCCTTCTACATCTACCAGCAGGCTTTCGAGTTCTTCAACGTCGGCTATGCCTCTGCGCTGGCCATCATCATGTTCTTCATCGTTCTGGCTCTGACGCTGGTGCAGATCCTGCTGCGGCGGAGGGGATCCTTGTGACCTATCGCCAGCAGCAACGGATCAAGAGGATCTGCTGGGTCATCAGCCTGTCCATCGTGGCGATCCCGTTCGTTTTCCCATTCCTCTGGATGGTCAGCTCGGGCTTCAAGAGCGCCAACGAGATATTCGGGCAGCCGTCCCTGCTGCCCGATGTCTGGCGGTGGCGCAACTTTGTCGAGGTGTTCGAGTACCAGCCGTTCGCCAGGCAATATTTCAACTCGATCTATATCGCGCTGGTCGTGACTGGCCTGACGCTGATCGTGTCGTCGCTCGCGGGATATGCGCTGGCGCGGATCCGGTTCGCCGGTTCCGTCCTTCTGGTGGTGTTCCTGCTGTCGGCGCTGATGGTACCCGAGGAAGTGACGATCATTCCGAACTTCTTCCTGATCCGGTGGCTTGGCCTGACCGACACGCATGTGCCGCTGATCCTGCTGCCAGTGTTCGGACCGCAGGGTGTGGTTGCGACCTTCCTCATGCGCCAGTACTTCATGGCACTGCCGAAGGACCTTGAGGACGCGGGCGAACTGGACGGGCTCAGCCGGATCGGGATCTGGTGGCGCATCGCCCTGCCCCTGTCACGCCCGGCGCTGGCCGCTGTGGCGATCATCACCTTCCTGCATTCCTGGAACCTGTTTCTCGAGCCGCTGGTTTTCCTCAGCTCGCTCGAGAAATTCACTCTGCCGCTTGCGCTCGGCAATTTCACCGACCCCTACGGTATGCCGCTCTGGCACCTGCAACTCGCGGCGACCAGCCTCGCCGTGGTGCCGGTGATCATCGTCTACGTGATCGCCCAGCGCCAGATCGTCGAAAGCTTCGCGATGACGGGGGTCAAGGGATGAACGGAACTGAAAATTCTCAAGGAAACTGCCCGTGGCCGGCCTGACACTGAACAATGTAACCAAGAAATTCGGCGCGGTGTCGGTCATCAAGGGTGTCGACCTGGAGGTAAATGACGGCGACTTCGTCGTGTTCGTCGGCCCTTCGGGGTGCGGGAAATCTACTCTCCTGCGGGTAATCTCCGGGCTAGAAGACGTCTCTGGCGGCGAGATTCGGATCGGCGACCGGCTGGTGAATGACGTGCAGGCCGCCAGGCGCGGCGTGGCAATGGTGTTCCAGTCCTACGCGCTCTACCCGCACCTGACGGTCGAGCAGAACATGGGTTTCGGCCTGAAGGTCCGGAAGGTCAAACCGGCCGACATCAAGACGCGGGTCCGCGAGGCAGCGGCAACGCTGAAACTGGAGGATTTCCTGGAGCGCTACCCTCGCGAGCTGTCCGGCGGCCAGCGCCAGCGTGTCGCAATCGGCCGCGCCATCGTCAGCGATCCGGCAATTTTCCTGTTCGACGAACCATTGTCGAACCTCGATGCCGAACTTCGCGTCCATATGCGCGCCGAGATCGCCGCGCTGCACCAGCGGCTTGGAAACACGATGATCTACGTCACGCATGACCAGATCGAAGCGATGACGCTGGCGGATCGGATCGTCATTCTGCGCGACGGCCAGATCGAGCAGGTCGGGAGCCCGCGCGAGCTGTATTCCCACCCGAAGAACGTTTTCGTGGCCCAGTTCATCGGCAGCCCGAAAATGAACGTTGTCGAAGCAGCGTCACTTTCCGCCGTCTCCGAGATCGGAGGCGATCTGGCGGGAGTGGTTTCCGTCGGCATGCGGCCCGAGCACCTGACTGTCACGCAGCCGACGGACGGACTTTTCCGGGGCCGCGTGTCGCTTAGCGAATACACCGGCGCGGGTTCGCTGCTGCATGTCGAGGTTCCTGGCTCGGGCACTTTCCTCGTGCTTCAGAATGGTCCCGAGGCCGCCGAGACCGGCGCCGAGATCGGCTTGTCCATCGAGCCGGAAAACGTCCATCGCTTCGATGCGAACGGCCTGCGCATTCCTTCATCCAATTCCCTGAAAGGAGAGACCTGACTTGTCCCTGTATTCGACTTTCGCCCCGGACGCCTTTTCCGGAAAAACCGTGATGATCACCGGCGCGGCCAGCGGCATGGGATTGGAGGCCGCCCGAGCATTTGCCGCGAAGCAGGCCGAGGTCTTGATGTGCGATATCAACGCATCTACCCTGGATTCAGCAGCCAAAGACATCCGCTCGGCTGGCGGAACCGTTCACGCGCTGGAGATGGATGTCGCCGACCAGTCGTCCGTCGATGCGGCCTTCGCGTCGTGCGATGAATTGCTCGACAGCCTCGATGTACTGATCACCTGCGCCGCTATCGGCAGCACCGCGAGGATACCCGACCAGGACCGTGCCCTTTGGCGGCATGTGATGGAGGTGAACCTGCTTGGCACCTTCTTCTGCGCGCAGGCGGCGATTGCGCGGATGAAGAAACAGGAAAGCGGCGGCAACATACTTTGCATCGCGTCAGATGCCGGGGTGAACGGCGGTGGCGGACTTGTTGTGGACACGGCCTATGCGGCGTCCAAGGCGGGCACGCTGTCACTGGTGAAGTCCATCGCACGCGAGCTGTCCGGTGGAAACATTCGTATCAATGCCCTGAATCCTGGTCCGACGGACTCGCCGTTCATGGCGAAGATCGGTGACGAGCTGAAGGGGCGCATCGCGGGATCGCTGCCGGTGCGTCGGATGGGAAAGCCGTCGGACATGGCAGCCGCGATGCTCTATATCTGTTCGGACGACGCCCCGTTCCTTTATGGCAATGCCGTTGATGTTAACGGTGGCTCGATCTTTCGCTGACATGAATACAGCAGCACATTTACCCAAGGCTCATCGGATCGCCGATGTCATTGCCCACCCGATCACCGCCAAGCTCACGCGTCCGACAAGCACGTCGTGGGGCACGTACACTGAGGTGTCTATCGTCATCGTGGAGGTCCGGACCGAAACCGGCATCGTCGGAGTTGGCGAAACCCTGGCTCGTTTCGGCCCCAAGGCTTACGCCGAGGTGATCGAACGCCTGCTGAAGCCGCGCCTTGTCGGACAGAACGCCTGCAACATCGCGGCCCTGTGGGAGTCCATGCGCAAGGCCCTGTCCGGCCGGAGCGGTGGTATGCTGATCGAAGCCATCGCCGGTGTCGATATCGCGCTGTGGGACATCCTCGGGAAGGTAGCGGGGCTGCCCATTTCTACCCTTCTCGGTGGTGCGGGGCGGACGGAGGTGCCCTGCTATGCCGCGTCCGTTAACTGGGTGGACGAAGGCGAGGCGACCGAAGAGCTGCAGACCTACATGGAGCGCGGTTTCACGCGGGTGAAGGTGAAGCTGGCGGGCCCGGTGCCGGAGGCCGTGAAACGCGTCGAGGCAATGCGCGCGGTCGCCGGCGACGGCATTTCTCTTTGCGTTGACTGCAACTGGGCATTCAAGCTCGACGAGGCAATCCGTGTCGGCCATGCGCTGGCCGCGAACGGTTACGCGTGGTTCGAGGAACCGCTGAAGCCCGAAGATGAAGATGGCTACGAGACGTTGAGTAAGCGGGTTGACGTGCCGCTTGCCGCTGGCGAGAGCAACTACACGCTGGATCAGGCCAAACGTCTGGTCTCTTCCCGCACCCTGTCAGTTCTGCAGCCCGACGTTGCGCGATCGGGCGGCATATCCGAGACGCGCCGCATGGTGGAGTTCGCGCGCGCGCATGATGTCGAGTATGCGGCGCATATCGGTATGTCCGGGATCATCTGCGAGACCGCGAGTGTCCATCTTGCGGCAGCCATGCCAAATGCGCGTGAGATGGAGTGCGAAACCGACTTTGGGCCATTCAAGACGGAACTGGCTGATCTGTCCCCGGGCTGCGTCCGGATGAAAGACGGAATGCTCAGCGTTCCTGCAAAGCCCGGATTGGGGCTTGAGCTGGACTGGGACGCAGTGGCGCGGATGCGAAGCGCTTAGGCCAATGGCAAGTTCAAGCCGCAGGTGATTAGGTTCCGTTAAGCTCGCCGTACCCAAGAAGGCTCATGTCAGTGACCAGAGTCCGGAGGTCCCCTCCCCCAAAAATTCCGGACAAACAAACCAATTTTTCGACGCAGGAAACACGCGGTCAGTTCGGCAAAGGCATAGCACTCTCCCTCGTCAGCCCGTGTCTTCGGGGGATTATGCCGATCGTCTCGAACCTGCGGCCGTCCAGCATTGGTACGCTCAGTTTCGCCTTCGACCGGTCTGCTCGTCAGGTGGGCTTCGCCGCGCCCGTAATGGGCTGGGAAATCCGGCTCTGCACCAAGGGGATCTTCGGACTCGACCTGTCACGCCGGGATCGCGGTCGCATGGCACGCGACGCGCTGTGCACGGGCGCGCTCTTTGGCCTTTCGGCCTATCTCTAGGTTCTCGGGCTCGAAAAAGCGCAGCGGCAGGGCGTACGCGTTGTTGGTCAGGGCTGGTCCATTCCCGTGCCATCCATCAAAGACATTGCAGACCGGATCTTCGGATTAGAATTCCTGCCAAATTCTTTGCCCGGTGGCCCCGGAGGCTTTCGATCCGCTGAACCTCCAGCCGATGATGCACTGACAACCGGATACCACGATTCAGTCAGGCCCGATCAGAGATACAGGCGCGCGCAAAGATGGTTTTCCTGTTTCCGGAAGACGCGACTACCGCACGTTATCTCAAACAAACGCAAAGGAAATCACTTCGGAAGGGAACGAGTCGTCATCCAGATATCCCTGATCTCGGTCAGGACTTCAGGAGTGGCAAGGATCCTTTCCGTCCCTGCGTGTTGCGACCGGAGACGGCTGGTTCAGGTTTGGGAGATGGCGTGGCTGAGCTCTTGCACCGAGCGCAGCAGCGGCTCGGCGACGGTCCGGTGATCGAACGCGCGGAGCGTCACCAAGGACAACACAAGGATCGCGCCGGACTCCCCGGAGCCCGGCACTACCGCGGAAACGCCGTAGCGCGATTGCACGACCGTCCCCCGGCCGACCGCGTAGCCGAGCCGGCGCGCCTCGCGCACCTCTTCCGGGTCGTCGTCGCGAGGCGGCTGAAGCGCCTGGACCGCGACCCGCAGGGATAGCGGCCCGCTGGGATGGCGAAACCCCGGCGGGGTGAAGACATGCTCGCCGTTGGTGCCCGGTGTCTTCGAGACGATCGTGGTGAGCACATCGTCGTCGTCGGACGTCAACGTCGCCGTCATACCGGTCTCGTTGGCGAGCATGGCGAGGATCGACTCGACCCCGGTCGGGAACTGCGAGGAATAGGCCCTCGCGAGTTCGAGCGTCGCCACCCCAAGGAGGTACTGCTTACGGTCATTCCGGCGCACCAGACCTTGCGACTGCAGGGCCTCGAGTATCCGGTACAGCGGCGCTCTCTGGGTGTTCAGCTCGCGGGCCAAATGGGTTATCCCCAGTCCCCGCGGATGCTGGGCGAGCAACAGCAGCAGCGCGCCTGCACGCTGCGCCGTAGTGGAGACTTTCGCCGTGGCGCGTTGTCCGGGTCCCTGCATATCCCTCAATACCAAATACTCGAAACCCGGCAACAGCCCCTCCCCGGCAAGAGGAGGGGACTGCAATATCCGCGGTTCAGCCGCCGAAGAAGGCGATCACCTCCCGGACGAACGGTCCGTAGGCCTTGATTGCCTCCTCGTCCGGTAATTGCTCCATCAGTTCGACCGTGTCCAGCGGGGGAAGCCCGCCCGGCCCCGGCGTGCCGGGCATCACCGGATAGAGACCGGATTCGGAGAGTGTGTTCTGGCCCTCCATGCTGAACTCCCAGTTCATGTAGAGTTCGGCTGCAAGCGGGTTCGGCGCGTTCACGATGAGGCACTGCGCGCTCTTCGTCCACATGTTGCCGCCGCCTTCTGTGAACGGGAACACGAATTCGATCGGGGCGCCCTGGGCCTTGATCTGGACGAAGTAGGGATAGTAGGCGAGCGCGCCAATCGGGTAGTTGCCTGCGGCCACCTCCTGCAGAACCAGCGCATCCTTGGCGACAAGCGAGATGTTTTCCCTGATGCCTTCTTTGATGCCGTCGTATTTTTCGTTGTTGGCTTCCGGGTGATCCATCTGCGCAAAGGTGAACGCGGCAGCCCCGCCGGCGGCGGGCGACACCATGACGACCTTGCCCTTCCATTCTTCGGAAGTGAGTTCTCGCCAGCTCGTCGGTGCGTCGGCTATGTCGAGCAGATTGGTGTTCACCGCCATGCCAAACACCGCGACCTGCTGGAACTGCACGGTATTGTCGACGCCGCGCCATTCCTCCGGCACGTCCATGATGTGATCGATCGGCTGACACCAGCCGTCGACGGCCATCGAGACCACCGGGGTCCGGCCGTCCGAGGCTATGTCGCCTACAAAGTTCCCGGTCTGCTTCTCCTGTTCGAGCTTCGCCAGCCGTTCGGCGCTTTGAAGCTGCTGGTAGATGACCTCGATCTCTGGGAACCGTTCGTGGAACGTGTCGAGCACCACCTTCGCGGGGGGCGGACCGTAGACGATCACCTGGTTCTGACCGGCAGCGAGGGCGGCCTCGTAAAGTTCCTGGAACCTGGCTTCCTGCTCGGGCAACCCGAGCGCACCGCCGTAGTCGGCCCACGCAGCTGTCCCTCCGGTCAGCAGCGCCAGCGGGATTGCCAGCGCCATGGCGCTGCGCCTTCCGTGTTTCTTAAACATGCTTTTTCCTCCCTTTAAACATGCTTCTCTCTCCCTTGGTCTTTTAGTGCGCGATCAATGCGGGATCTTCGGATCCGCTTGAGCAGATAGCTTGCGACAAGCGCCAGACCCCAGGCGATACCGCCGACGATGGCGACGGCGAGCATGAGCAGGACGAACAACGCGGCCGCCTGCGTGGCATAGCCCTGCCGATATGCGTCGTAGGCCTGCACGGCGACCGTCTGCATCGTCGGAGAGGATAGCAGCACCGGGAGACTGAGGTTCCCGGCGACGCCGATACCGGCGATGAACCATCCGGCCAGGAAGCTGGGCAGGACCAGTGGTATGACCACAGTGAAGAAGGTGACCACCTTTGAGGCGCCGGAGATCCGGGACGACTCCTCCAGTTCGGGCGAGATCTGCAGGACTCCGCCCTCGATCGCCCGGGTTGCGATCGGCGTCACCACGACGATGAAACCGATCAGGAGCATGTACGGGGTCCCGATCAGGCTCCGCAGTCCCGGAACCGGCAGATACGCGGTGATCAACGCCAGACCAAGCAGGATGCCGGGAATGACCACCGGCGCCCACGAAACCAGGGCCGCAACGAGGCGAAGGAACTGCCCGCCGCGCGTTGCCATGTGGCTCATCACGAGGGCGACGAAGGCCGCAAGGAAACCGCCGGTCGCCGCGAGGATCAGGGTCAGCGCGATGGTGGACGCTGTGCGCCGTTCGGAGAGCACCGCTTCGTAGTTTGCTGTCGTGAAGCCGAGCGAGAGGCCGAACAGCGGCTGGAAGGACCCGATGATCATCTGTGCCAGCGGGATCACACCGGCCCAGAGAACGACAATCAGGAACACCGCCAAGAAAGCCCATTGGATGCGACCGTAGTCCTTTGGCTCGGGCCGGAAGCCCTTGCCGGTAATGGTCGAGTAGCGGCGGTCGCCCAGGATGGCCGAACGCGTCACGACAAGACCGATGACCAGCACCGTCAGTATCAGTGATAGCGTGCTCGCCCCTGCATAGTTGGGCACCGCGTCCTGCCCGGTCAGGGTCGTGTAGACGGCGGTCGAGAAGACGTGAATGTCCGCCTGGATGCCGAACAGCAGCGGAAGCTCAAATGCGCTGAAGCCGTAGGAGGTCATCAGCACGAACACTCCGAACATGGTGGGTCGTAGGAGCGGCAGCGTCACGGTGAAGAACGCGGCGCTTCGAGACGCTCCGCTCATTCGGGCCGCGTCGTCGAGGGCGGCGTCCATGCGAGCCATGGGGCCGACCATGAAAAGGTAGCCAACCGGGATCACGTAACCGATCACGACGACGATCATGGTCGGCCATCCGGAGCCGAGGGGAGAACCGGTGATGCCGAACCACTCGCGCAGAAGGATGTTTACCGGGGCGGCATTCCCATTCACCATCAGGTACCAGCCAAGGCCGTAGAACAGTGAAGGCATCACCAGGATCACCGCCATCGCCGGTGTCATAAGGCGGCGCAGCGGGGTCCTGGTTCGGACCGAGATCCAGGCGAGAAAGGTGCCGATGGCGAGCGCGCCGAAGCTTGACGCGGCGGAGAGCACGATGGAGTTCAGCGCGACGCGCCAGGTACTTCTCCGGCTAAGGGTCTCGACGAACGGCTGGATGCTCCAGTCCCCCTGCCCGGCCAGGTTGCCGACCCGGAATGCGGCGACGGCCATCATGATCGGCGGCAACAGGAACAGGACGAACAGGATCGCTATGGCGACTCCGAGCAGGAGCTTTGCGACCAGCCGCTCGCCCCGCCAGTCTGCCGGCAGGCGTTTCGGTCTTTTCCAGCCGACGGCCGACAGTGTGGACGGCTCGATCATTCCATCGCCCCGGTCCCCGCGAGTTCCGGCTCGGCGCCGACCTTGTTCTTCGTGGCCGGCGCCGGGCCGATCGGCATGATGGAGACCAGTTCAGCTTCGACCTCGACCCAGATCTCGGCCCCGACGTCGCGGCACAGCGTGTCTCGCCGATAGGCGCGCTCGGACTCGGTGACCCTGAGGCACGCTTCGCCGCTGTTGATGCGAAACTCGTTCCGGGAACCCAGGAAGTTGACCTGGTCGATCGTTCCGCGGAACAGAAGTCCGGGACCGGTGGCGACAGGACGCTCTCCGTGCAGGACCGCGTTCGCAGAACGGAAGGCCACGCTGACCCTCTCTCCGGTCTGGACCGGCCGCGCGGCGGCGGTGACGGGCAGCCCTGCCCGTTCGCCGGTCGCGTCGAGCTGGAACGTGATCTCACCGCTGGCGGTCGAGAGGACGCGGGCCGGAAGGAGGTTCTCGAAGCCGACAAACTTTGCCACGAACTCGTTGGTCGGTCTTGTGAAGATCTCTGCCGGGGTTCCGGATTGTTCCAGCAGTCCCGACTGCATGACGATGATCCGGTCGGAGAGGTGCATCGCCTCCTCAAGATCGTGGGTGACATAGACCGAGGTCGTACCGTTCAGCCGATGCAGGCGCAGAATCTCGTCGCGCACCTGCCGGCGCAGCGAGGGATCGAGGTTCGACAATGGCTCGTCGTAGAGCATGAGCTGCGGGCGGATGACGAGCGCCCGTGCAAGGGCGACCCGCTGCTGCTGGCCGCCGGACAGGGAAGTTGCGGCCCTGTTGGCGAACCGGTCCAGGCCGACGATCTCGAGCATTTCATGCGCACGGCGGACCGCCTCGGCACCCTTCACTCTGCGGCGACGCAGGGGGTACAGCACGGTTTCGATCACTGTCAGGTGCGGCCACAGCGCGTAGCTCTGGAATACCATCCCGGTCTCGCGTTTTTCGGGCTGGATCTCGATCCGCTGCTCGCCGTCGAAAACCACCTGATCACCAATCACGACCCGGCCAGAAGACGGCGTCTCCAGGCCCGCGATGCAGCGCAGCGAGGTAGTCTTGCCGCACCCGCTTTCGCCGAGCAGCGTGACGAACTCGCCTTCTGCGACGCGCAGTTGGGCGCCCTTGATCGCGTGAAAGGCACCATAATACTTATGCAGGGAATGTACGGTCAGAGAGGACAAGCGAACCTCCAATGTTCGCTGAAGACGTGTGCGGAGCCGATTGGCGCCGCTCTAGCCGGAGAAGCTTGCCGAGGTCGCCTCCGGCCGTCTCGTCTCTGCCTCGCGCACCCAGTCCTGCCAGGGCTTGACCCGGTCGTGCTGGGGATGCGGCCCCGGGATGAAGCCGATCCCGCCGATCTCGATCTCGGGACCGTTCGGCGAATCCTTCGACATCAGGTATTGCCCCACACGGTCGAAGGCCGCTTCGGCCATCAGCGCGTGGTTCGCGGCTGTCAGCATGTCCCGGTGGATCCGCTCAAGGCGACGTCCGCGGAACACCGCGGGTGCGCCGGCCTGCTGAAAGATCATGTCGATTGCCTGCCGTGACACATGCACGGTGTTCAGCAGGGCCGCCTGGACCCGGACCCGGAGGTCGTAGTTGACCGGCCAGCTTTCCACCGCGTCGTTGTAAGCCTCTTCAACGAGCTGCCAGAAATAGGCACGGGCAGCGCGCACCATCGTGTCGGCCTTGCCGAGCGTGATCTGGTTAATCTGCTCTTTTCCGAGTTTCGCCTGCCGGTACGAGCCGTGCCGGGCCGCGACATGCACCAGCCCCGTGAACTCGTCTATCGCCGCCCGTGCAAGTCCGAGGGCATGTGCGCCGTGAGCCATGACGTTGAACCAATAGCGATAGAGCGCCCGGTCGAAGGGACGTTTCCAGATCCCCGCCTCGTTCACCATCTCGCGGGGAACGAAAAGATCCTTGATCTCGAAGTCGCCGGAACCGGTGCCGCGCAGACCGTGGCCGTCCCATGTGTCGATCAGTGTAGCGTCTTTGGCGGGCCACAGGCCGACGATGAACCAGGGAAGACCGTCGCGAGGGTTCATGACCGGCTGGTCGTTCTCGTCATAAAGAATGCAGCGGCCAGACAGCCAGTTCGCCTCTGGCGAGCCGCTGGTGAACGACCAGCGCCCGCTGATCCGGTAGCCGCCGGGAACCCGGACCGCCTTGCCCGCCGCGCGCCCAACGTTCGAGGCCATGATCCAGCGATCCTGGGCGAGCAGCTTCTCCATCACCTCGCGCTTGAGGAAGGTCTGGCCGGAGTGAAGCATGCAGAGCCAGCCGACGGATCCGTTGATCCGCGAAAGCTCTTCGACTGCGTCCAGCCATTCGAGAGGATGCACCTCAAGGCCACCCAGCTCGCGCGGCAGGAAAGCGCGATACATGCCGTTGTCATAGAGAGCGTCCGTGATTTCGTCCGGCATCCGGCGCTCGTTTTCGATGATCGATTCCGCATCGCGGATCATCGGCTCGAGCTTCCTTGCCTCGTCGAGCAATGTCGCCCGACCCTCAACTACAGGATAGGTCGCCGGATAAGGCGCGAGCGTATTCGTGACGAAGTTCATCGTCCTAATCTCCTCCCGGTGGCGGCATTTAGTATCACATTGATACGTTGCGCTTTTTTATGAGACTTCGAATTTATCGCCGGGCTTTCGACTGTCAAGAGTTTTTCAAGTGAATGAGTATCATTATAGTACCTCTTGTTTATTTATAGATACTTTCTAATCTAACCGAGCAACCGTTCGAGGAGAGGAGAACTCGACGATGATGGCGGTCCAGACCCGGCTGCAGCCGGCAGAACTCAGGGATCAGCGAAGCCTTCGGGACACTCTGGGGCGCTATCCCACGGGGGTTGTGGTTATCACGGCGGCGGCAGCGGACGGACCCACCGGCATGACGGTCAATTCCTTTACCTCGGTGTCACTCGATCCGCCGCTCATCGCCTTTTGCCCAAAGCGATCAAGCACGACCTGGGCGCAGATCAGGCGAGCCGGCGGATTTGCCGTTTCACTCCTGCGATTGCATCACGAGGAGATAGCACGGCGGTTCGCGCAATGGGGAGCCGACCGCTTTTCCGGGCACGAATGGTGGGAAAGCCCGACTGGGCATCCGCTGCTCGCCGAAGCGATCGGCTGGCTCGACACAACAATCGAATCGGTCTCTTCCGCGGGCGATCATGAGATTGTCGTCGCCCGGGTGCTCGACTGGTCGGCACCCGGCGAGGGCGAACCCCTCGTGTTTTTCTCCGGCGGGTACCGCGCGCTGTCCTGAACGCGCCGTGTTGTTCCGCATCGTTCGGCGACAGTTTCCGGCCCCGTTGCCGCAGGTCTCCGGCGGTTTCGGACGAGATGTTCGGAGGAGATCCTTGGCTGTTCAGGACGAGGGCTCCGACGGCGGGAAACTCCGGTTGTTTAGGCCCTCCGGATGACCTGTAAACGGGACGAAGCAACCTTGCGCTCACTGACCTCCGTTTGCCGTTGAGGTCTCTTGGCGGCTTCGAGATTTGGCCTGCCAATCAATTCCACGATTTCAAGCGTTCCTCCATTCAGCTGCTTACCGCTGATACTTGTGGTTGACGAACGCTGGTTCCCCGGCAGTTCACAAACCGAACTCGAAGACACGGTGAACACATCAAGCGCCGTGCGTATTGTACCGACCAATCGCCTGGTCGATTCTCGATTGTGTCGCCGTTGTCCCGAGAAATCTTGTGAAACCTGTGGGGATCACCTGCGATTGTCCTGATCCGTCACGTAAGGGTCGTATTTCCCGTGCTATCGGCATCAGGAATAGCGACAGGGGATCCGGGCGCAGCGATGGTACTTGCCTTTTGCGACTTCGAACTCGACACGGAAACATACGAACTGCGGCACAGAGGAAATCCGGTCACGGTCGAACCGCAAGTTCTCGACCTGATAATCCTGCTGGCAGAAAATCAGGATCGCGTCGTTTCGAAGGCGGAGCTTGTCGAACATGTCTGGAAGAACCGAGCGATCTCGGACTCGACGATTTCCAGCGCGGTGTCCTATGCCCGCAAAGCACTGTCGAGGGCCGGAAGCAAAAAGACATTCATCCGCACGGTCCACGGACGCGGATTTCGCTTTGTCGAGCCGGTCACGTGGAAGACCGAAGTCGATCAAGCGGACGAGGCTCCTGCCAAAGTTTCTCTGCCGTCGATCGCCGTTTTACCCTTCCATGACGTTTCCAATGACCCCGACCTGCAGGGCCTGGCGGACGGGATCACGCTTGACGTTACTGCACTGATCGCGCGGATCCGATGGTTGCGTGTCGTTCCCGGCCGTTCGGCCTTTCAATTCAGGAACAGTTCCTTCGCGGTTCGGGAAATCGGCGAAAAGCTCGACGCCCGGTACCTGGTAGAAGGATCATTCCGGCAAGTCGGGGACAGACTGCGGATCACGGCTGCCCTGGTCGATGTTGCCGAAGAACGTCAACTTTTTGTCGAGCAATTCTCGCCCTCTCTCGAGGAACTGGCAGACGTTCAGGATGTGATCGCGAACCGGATTGCGGCCATGGTGGAGGCCGACCTCGCGCTTGCGGAAGCCAATCGCGGGCGGACGCGGGGAACGTCGAACTTGGATGTCTGGGAGTTGTTTCACGGCAGCCATTCCGGGCTTCACAGCTTTGATCCCGAGCTTCTTGACCGGGCGAGGCAACGGCTGGGGCAGCTTTTGCACCTGGAGCCTGATTTCCCGGGCGCGCATGCCCGACTGGCCTGCGTGGAGGTCGAGCGCTTTTGGTTTCTGCCTCGCCCGGAACGGCAGCAGATCCTCGCCCAAGCGGAAGAGCTGGCGAATGAAGCGATCCGGCGTGACGACCGTGATGCGTTCGGCTACCTGGCCCTGGGTTCCGCGCATGCTTTTTCCGGACGTCACCATGACGCAGTCGCAGCCTTCGAAGACGCAATCCTGCACCATCCATGCCATGCTCAACCCCGATTCGCGATGGGTAAGACGCTGTTTTTCATGAACGAACTGGATCGCGGCATCGAGCAGATCGACCGGGCGCGACGGTGGAGTCCGAATGCACCCTACCTTTCGTCGGCACTCAGCTTTCGCGGAATTGCGCTGGTCATGCTGGGGGCAAAGGACGAGGCCGTTCACAGTACCAAGCTGGCGACGCGTGATCCCCGGGCGACGCGTTGGGCCTATGGCATGCACGCGGCGGTGCTGGCGCTTGCAGGACAGCCGCGCGAGATCGGCGCCTGTCTGGCCAAGCTGGCGATGCTCGATCCGAATTACAGCGTGACTACCGCGGCCGAGGAATTCTCGTTCCTGGCAGATTGCTCGTTCGTCGATGCGTATCTCGAAGGCCTGACACGCGCTGGCCTGCCCCAGTAGTCCGCTCTGTTCCCCAAAAAACGACGGTGTGCCATCGGCGGATGATTCGCGTCCCCGTATGGGACCGTTTCACAGCGAAGATGCAGAGCCCAAGAGTCCCAGAGTGTCCCAAGGAATTCCCAAGGCTTCGACCGGATATCCCCGGCTGACCATGCCACACGCAAAGGAGACATACTGACCGGTGGGCCGATAGACACCCTGAAAAATCCAAGCTGCCGAAGGGGATATCGGTGACGGAACTGGCGAACAACCCGGTCATAATGACTGCGGAAGACGAATTCCTGGCCCTCTTCATGGGTGAGGAGGAATCATACGAAGCCTTTTCCGCTTCGTCGGCGAAAAGTTACAACTCCAAGTACGAAAGCTTCCTGTATTACACGTACCGCGCCATGGAGAAGATCGGCAGCTTTTCCGGCACCTCCTCGGTGGGCAAGACGGACGCAAAGTTCGTCCGTGCGGGCACGGTCAATGCACATGCCGTGTCTGACTACTTTGCCGGCCTCAAGGGGCGCATCGACAAGATCATAGAAGCCGAGGATGCAGCCGAGTTTACCTCCTCGATCCTGAAAGCGACCGGCAGCACCTCCAGCCTGATGAAGTACGTAACGCAGGCCGGTTTCGCACAGGCGATTTCGAACCTGCGAAGCTGGCACGAGGTAACCGGCTCGGACCTCGGGCTCGTTTATCCGACGGATTCCAAGGGCGCGAGCCTGCAGGCCAAAATCATGACGATGGAAGCTACGCCGGCGAAGGCCATGGCGTATCACCATACTGTCATTCTTCACAATATCGATCTGGAAGTGGCCAGGATCCTGACGGATGCCGGGCTTGACCTGACCGCAGCCAGTAGCCAGTTCGACGACATCTTCAGGTCGCTTGAGAACGAGATTGCGAACGCGCCCGCCGAGCTTCAGGCCGATCTGGCCGCGCGGTTCGAGACGTTGAAAAAGGCGGTGACCGCGGCGAACGAAGACCTGGTCAATGCGAACATCCGTCTAACCATAGCGGAAAAAATCGGTGACAGCGCCGAGATTGAAGCGGCCCGGACCAAACTGCAGACTGCGCAGACCGCGTTCTCGGAACTGAACACGACGATCGACGATTTCCAGCGGACCAACAATATCAATGCGCCCGATGTGACCTCCTCGAAGGTCGCCGGCGCGATGAGCGACGTGGAGACTTACAAGTCTCAGGCGATCGGCGCGATCGACGCGGACAGCGCTCGGATCGACAACCTCGCCAAAAATTACCTGCTCACGGACGACGTGAACCCGATCTATGCGAGCGACGGCAAGCTCGATTACAAATTCGGCCTCGCCGCGGATGCACTTGCCGTCGGGTCGATGATCGTCGCGATGACCACGGATGACTTCAAGAACGCCAGCGAGATCGAGAAGGCGCAGGTATCGCTGGAATTCATCGGAGTGACGCTGAACGCGGTCGCCAATGGTCTCAACCTTGCGGATCTGGAGAAACTCCAACTAGGGACGGTTTCTGCCGGGACGGCCTTTATCGTGACCAGCGCCCTGATCAAGCTTGATGGACTGAGACAGGCGCTGGACGATCCAAACCTGACAAATACGCAGCGCACGGCGCTGGAGGCGGAATTTGCGCTGCAGACCACGGCAGTTACCCTGTCGGTCGCGCAGGGGGCCATTGACCTGGCCATCCACGCCGGTGTCGCGGGGTCGAAATACCTGCTCAAGGCGTCGCCGATCATTTCCTGTATTGCTGCGGTCGCTACGACAATCAATCCGTCGAAATGGGCAGAGTTTGCCAGCAAGGAAGACTATATCGACGTCGTCGAAGCGCGCGGCGACTACTCCTCGGAAGTCCTTGGAGATGCGCTGTCCAACAGCCTGAAAATCGAACAAGATTACTACATTGCGAAAACAGTCGTCGATGCGGTCTTTACCCTGGCGTCCGGTATCATGATGGCATCCGGCGTCGGTGCCCCGATTGCGTTTGTCACCGGAGCCATTGGCGGCATCGCCTCGCTGGTCATGTCAGCGATCGAGGAAGCCCGGCTCGAGAAGCTCGCCGAGAAGACACTCGACGATATCACCGACGGCGGAACCCGTTCGATCGATGACTTCTTCCAGGAGAGCCTGGAGAAGAGTTTCGAAGACACACAGGAGCGCTACACACCGATCTTCGACAAGCTATTGGACAGTGGCGAGTACGGCTCGGCTGTGCTGATCGGCAACGAGACGCTGACACAGACCGATCTTGAACTGATATTGATGGCTCGAATTGACGGCCAAGTGACGAATTATGCCGGTAACTTCGGTTCGTCCTACACGCTTGACGACGGCTGGCAGGACGAAAAGGTCCACATCGAAGAGGATGAGTTTGCCCAGAACAAGGTCATTCTGGAAGACGACGACGGGGACAAGCGTTATGTCACTTTCTCGACGCCACTGCTTGAGAAGCACCAAGGCGGCTACACTGTAGTTTCCGGATTTTACGACTATGACGATAACGAGGAAACTCCCACCACTCATATCCTTAATATTCTCAGTTTCAATGGCTGGTCGGTCGAGGATGACAGTCAGGATACCGGAACGACATTTGATATTAAATGGATTAACAATGAGCTCATATATGAAGATAGGTACATTGATACAAAGCAGATTAAATCGGCTGAACCCTTTGGCGATAGAGTAAGGTACTTCTATGAAAGTGTCGAATATGTTCACTATACAGGAAACTCAACGACAAAAACAGTAGATTTCAGTATCGAGGCCAGGGGAGGTGACGATACTTACATCGCACATGGCAATTTCGTTAACTTTGACGGAGGAGAAGGGCGGGACGCGGTAATCTATTCGCTCCTCGACGAGGAAGATGTGGTCGGCGGAATTGTGATCGAGAACTACGCCGATCAAATCGCTGGCGACGCCACAAACCAACTGGCCGGAGTGATGCGTGTAACGACCACGATGGCGGCGGGAACAGAATACACGCGGGAAGCGATTGTTCGAAACACCTATGATGAAGGCTCGACCGAGAAGGAAGAAAGCCATACCGAGCAAGCCACCAGGGCATCCGATCAAGAGATTTACGACGACCTGATCTCTGTGGAGGAGATCGTGGCGACCAGTCTGGATGACCGCATCGATCTTCGCGGGCACTCCGGCAATGGGAACTCCGTGATCGAGGTTCATGGCCTTGCGGGTGACGACGAGATCTTCGGCGACACGACAACGAACATCATCACCGGCGGCGCCGGAGACGATGTGCTCGATATTTCGTGGCGCCTTTCAGAGACCACGGCGACCTTCCAATCGCTGATCAGCCAGCTTGGCGTCACCGACCTGTACATCAGCAACGTTGTTGGAGACGGGCTTCTGACCCGGGCCCAGGCGGACGCGCTTCAACAGACGGTATTCGACGCAACAGGCATGTGGGCGAGTGAGACGCTGCACGAACAGCTTGCGGCCTATGCGAACGGCGAACGG
>NZ_JAATNG010000005.1 GCF_013184805.1 Pseudoruegeria sp. HB172150 | reverse complement strand
CGCAGCCGTCAGCGTCGTCTTGCCGTGGTCAACGTGCCCGATCGTCCCGATGTTCACGTGCGGTTTCGTACGTTCAAACTTTGCCTTTGCCATAATGGCCTCCTCTTTGTCGGGGCGGCGGGGTGGGCCCCGCCCTACGGTGAGTGGGTAGGGCGGAGTTCACCCCGCCATCCCGATTAAGCGTATTTCGCCTGGATTTCGTCGCTGATGTTCTGCGGCACCGGTTCGTAGTGGTCGAACTGCATGGTGAAGTTCGCCCGGCCCGAGGACATCGAACGCAGGTTGTTGATATAGCCGAACATGTTCGCCAGCGGCACGAAGCAGTTGATCGCGATCGCATTGCCGCGGTTCTCCTGCCCCTGCACCTGACCCCGGCGAGAGGTCAGATCGCCGATGATGTTGCCGGTGTATTCTTCCGGCGTCACAACTTCGACCTTCATGATCGGTTCCAGCAGCTTGGCGCCGGCTTTCCGCATGCCTTCACGCATACCCATACGGGCAGCGATTTCAAAGGCCAGAACGCTGGAGTCAACGTCGTGGAACTTACCGTCGATCAGCGCGACCTTGAAGTCGATGACCGGGAAACCAGCCAGCGGGCCGGAGTCCATGACCGACTTGATGCCCTTTTCCACGCCCGGGATGTATTCCTTCGGCACGGCACCACCGACGATACGGCTTTCGAAAGAGTAACCTTCGCCCGGCTCGGTCGGGGTAATGACGAGCTTGACCTCGGCGAACTGACCCGAACCACCCGACTGTTTCTTGTGGGTGTAGGTGTGCTCGACCTCTTTCGAGATGGTCTCGCGATAGGCCACCTGCGGCGCACCGATGTTGGCCTCGACCTTGAACTCCCGCTTCAGGCGGTCGACCAGGATGTCGAGGTGAAGTTCGCCCATGCCCTTCATGATGGTCTGGCCCGATTCCAGGTCGGTCTCGACGCGGAAGGACGGGTCCTCGGCTGCCAGACGTTGCAGGCCCTGAGACATTTTCTCCTGGTCGGCTTTCGTCTTCGGCTCCACCGCGATCTCGATCACCGGATCGGGGAAGGTCATGGTTTCCAGAACCAGCGGCTTCTGCGCGTCGCAAAGCGTGTCACCGGTGGTGGTCTCTTTCAGACCGGCCAGCGCGATGATGTCGCCCGCGAACGCTTCCTCGATCTCTTCCCGGTTGTTGGAGTGCATCATCATCATACGGCCGATGCGCTCTTTCTTGCCTTTGGTCGAGTTCAGGATCGAGTCGCCCTTCTTCATGGTGCCGGAATAGATCCGGGTGAAGGTCAGCGAACCGACGAACGGGTCGTTCATGATCTTGAACGCCAGGCCCGAGAACGGTGCGTTGTCATCGGCCTTGCGCTCGATGTTCCGCGTTTCCGTTTCGTCGTCCGGCGCGAAGCCCATGTAGGGCGGCACGTCGAGTGGACCCGGCAGATAGTCGATCACGGCGTTGAGCATGGGCTGAACGCCTTTGTTCTTGAACGCCGAGCCGGCCATAACCGGAACAAAGGACAGCGACAGCGTGCCCTTGCGGATCAGTGACCGCAGGGTGGCCTCGTCTGGCTCTTCGCCTTCCAGGTATTTCTCCATCGCGTCGTCGTCCATCTCGACAGCGATCTCGACAAGCTCGGCACGCATGGACTCGGCCTTGTCTTTCAGCTCGTCGCGGATGTCGGTAATGACCCAAGATGCGCCCAGGTCTTCGCCTTTCCACACCCATTCCTTCATGGTGACGAGGTCGACGATGCCTTCCAGCTGGTCTTCCGCGCCAATCGGGAACTGGATCGGGGCCGGGATGGCACCGGTGCGGTCCTTGATCATTTTGACGCAGTTGTCGAAATCGGCGCCGATCTTGTCCATCTTGTTGACGAAGACGACGCGCGGAACCTTGTAGCGATCGGCCTGGCGCCAGACGGTTTCGGTCTGCGGTTCGACGCCGGCGTTGGCATCCAGAACGCAGACGGCGCCGTCGAGCACGGCAAGCGAACGCTCGACTTCGATGGTGAAGTCAACGTGGCCGGGAGTGTCGATGATGTTGAAGCGGAACCGGGCTTCTTCCGGCGTGTCGCCGTAGATGCCGGTCGGGTTCTTACCATCCTCGGTGCGGAACCAGAAAGTGGTCGTCGCAGCCGAAGTAATGGTGATCCCGCGTTCCTGCTCCTGCTCCATCCAGTCCATGGTCGCGGCGCCGTCGTGGACTTCGCCGATCTTGTGGGACTTGCCGGTGTAGTAGAGGATCCGCTCGGTCGTCGTGGTCTTGCCAGCGTCGATATGCGCCATAATACCGAAGTTACGGTACCGGCCGAGGGAATATTCGCGTGCCATGAGAGGGTGCCTTTAGATCTGAATTACCAGCGGTAGTGGCTGAACGCTTTGTTGGCGTCGGCCATCTTGTGGGTGTCTTCGCGCTTCTTAACGGCGGCGCCGCGGCCATTGACGGCATCGAGCAGCTCACCGGCGAGGCGTTCTTCCATGGTGTTTTCGTTGCGGGCGCGCGAGGCGTTGATCAGCCAGCGGATTGCAAGCGCTTCACGGCGCTCTGGGCGCACTTCGACCGGCACCTGGTAGGTGGCGCCGCCGACCCGGCGGGAGCGGACCTCGACCGAAGGCTTGATGTTGTCGAGCGCCTCGTGGAACACCTCCACCGGCGCTTTCTTCAGGCGGCCCTCAACCCGGTCGAAAGCATTGTAGACGATGCTCTCGGCGACGGACTTCTTGCCGTCGATCATCAGGTTGTTCATGAACTTCGTCAGAACGCGGTCGCCATACTTGGCGTCGGGCAGGATCTCGCGTTTTTCAGCAGCGTGACGGCGGGACATCGGTAAATCCTCTTATTTCGGCTTCTTGGCGCCGTATTTCGAGCGGCGCTGCTTACGGTCCTTGACGCCCTGGGTATCAAGCACACCGCGCAGGATGTGGTAGCGGACACCCGGAAGGTCTTTCACCCGGCCGCCGCGAATCAGGACCACCGAGTGCTCCTGCAGGTTGTGGCTTTCACCGGGGATGTAGCTGATCACCTCATAACCGTTGGTCAGGCGCACCTTGGCAACCTTCCGCATGGCCGAGTTCGGCTTCTTCGGCGTCGTCGTGTAGACGCGCGTGCAGACGCCACGCTTTTGCGGGCAGCTTTCCAAGTGCTGCGACTTGGATCGTTTTACTTTAGGCTGCCGCGGCTTGCGGATCAGCTGTTGGATCGTTGGCATTCCGGTTCATTCCCCGTGTTGCAACACTATGTCTCATGGGGCGCGCGTCCCCGGTTTCGATGGCCGTGTCTCGCGCGTCCGCAAAACACGAAAACCGCACCCGTCCCCGTTCGCGGGAACGACGCGGTGGGTTTACAGAGGATCGGGGCGTCTGGCCCGGATCATGACCACTTCAGTTCTGTGACAGGCGGTATGCCTCCGCCCGAGTGGGCGCCGTATAGGGTGAGTCCCGACCCTTGTCAACAGCTTGGCAATCCTTCCAGCCGTACCCTGCCCGATCAGCGGATTCTCAGTGTCTTTGGCGGAAATTGCGGACGTCGAAGCCGTCGCTCGCGGTAGAATGTATATACGCCGGTCGCAACTACAATACCTGCGCCCAACAAAGTTAACGGCTCCGGCCAATCGCCGAATACGACAAAACCCAGAAGCAGCGCCCAGAGCAGGCTGGTATATCGAAACGGAGCCACGACGGCGATTTCACCGACCCGCATCGCCGAGACGCTGAACAGGTAGCCGCCGATAATCAGGACCGATGCCAGCCCCAGCTGCGCCGCTGCCTTGCCTGACAGCGGAGCCCAATCGATGAAGATCGACGCCAGCCCGAAGAAAACCATCACCGACACCGCGTTGAACAGTGCCACCGTCATCGACGGCACGAGAGCCGACAGCTTGCGGGAAATGATGTCGCGCGCGGTTACCAGCGTCACCGCAACCAGCGCATAAAGGGAATAGACGCTGAACCCCTCCGCCCCTGGCCGCACGATCAGCATCACCCCGATGAACCCGAACATGATCGCGCTCAGCCGCCGCCATCCCACGACCTCGCCCATGAACACCGCACCCGCCAGTGTCACCGACAGGGGCAGCGCCTGCATGATCGCCGAGGCATTGGCGAGCGGCATATTGAACAACGCCGACAGAAAGAAATATGCGGCGCCGATCTCGGTCACGTTCCGCATCAGGATCAGCATCCAGTCGCGGCTCGAAAACCGAAGGCTCAGCCCGCCCAGCATCCAGGCCAGCACCAACATCAGCAGCGAGGTCGAGACTCCGCGCAGGAAAAGCGCCTGGAACATCGGAAGCTCGTCGCTCGTCGCCTTCATGCAGGCGTCGTTGATGGTGAAGCTCGCCATCGACGCGGCCATCAGCATGGAGCCGCGCAGGTTGTCCGACATCGCTGCCATGGCGACGGCCCGTAGCAGCGAATTTCGGGCTGCGCCAGCGGCTTCGACAGGATCGGCCAGTGGTAGACTTGCCCCGGGCCGACGCGCTATCTGCTATGGAATGGCAAGAACCGGACCGGCCCCGCATGCGCACTGACAGCGCCTTTCTCGTCGCCGCGGCAATGCGCAACGAAGGCGCCTTTCTCGTTGAATGGGTCACCTGGTACAGGATGCTCGGCTTCGACCTCCTGGTCGCCACCAATGACTGCACCGACCACTCACCGCAGCTTCTGGATCTGCTGCAACAAGCCGGCTGGCTAACACATATCACCCACTCCCCGCCGCCGGGCACGCCACCAAAGCGCTCCGCTCATGCCGCCTTCCGCAATCACCCTAGTGTCGCCAGCCATGACTGGCTATTGATCTGTGATGTCGACGAATTCCTCGTAATCCACGACGGCGACGGCACAATTCCCGGCTTTCTCAACGACGCACCCGAACGTTTCCACGGTATCGCCTTTCACTGGAAAGTCTTTGGCAGCAGTGGCGAGTCCGAATGGCATGACACGCTCCAACACCGCACATTCACCCGCTGTGCCGAAGCCCACCATCCCGCCAACACCTCCTTCAAGTCACTGATCCGGCATCCTCTGGAGTTTCGGCGCTTCGGCATGCACAGCCCAATCGGCTTCGACGGCGACTGGGGCAAGGGAGCGAACCGCTGGATCGACAGCGAAGGGCGTAACCTTTCGCGCTACGATCCTCGGCAAGGTGAGCAGATGGCGACGCATCCCGATCGCGTCACGCACGCGGCGGCACAGATGAACCACTATATGATCCGCTCGCCGGAAAGCTTCGCGCTGAAGCGCGGCACACCCAGCCCCGCCGCCAGGCGCGACCGATACACCGATGACTTCCTCGTCAGATACGACCGGAACGAAGACACCGATATCTCCGCCCTACGCTATACGCAGCAATTCGCCGCTCTCCACGCCCAGGCAATGGCCTTGCCAGGCATAGCGCGACTGCACCACTTGTGCTGCGCCGATTATGTTACGCGCCTCGCTCATGCAGCCGGACAGCCCGCCGAAGATGACCCGCGCTTTCAGCGGCACATGGAACTTGCCGGCTCGATGAATTGACGCGCCGACGGCGCGAATTCAACCCTCGAAACGCAAAGAGCCCCGCCAAGGCGGGGCTCCTGCATATCAGGGGAAAGTCGAGATCACTCGCGGCTTTCCGGCGTCTCCACCAGACCGGCGTCGAAGTGATCTTCCGACATGAAGTCCTCTACTGGAGCGGCCAGAGCCGCCGCGGCTTCGGCTTCGGCACGGGCGGCCTCGATGACCGCCGCGTCGCGCTCCTGCGCGATGCGCCGCACCTTCTGGGTCGCGCCACCGGTCCCTGCAGGGATCAGCCGGCCGACGATGACGTTCTCCTTCAGGCCCACCAGCTTGTCCCGCTTGCCCTGAACCGAGGCTTCGGTCAGCACGCGCGTGGTCTCCTGGAAAGACGCCGCCGAGATAAACGACCGGGTCTGCAGCGAGGCCTTGGTGATCCCCAGCAGGATCGGCTCGCCCTGTGCCGGACGGCCGCCTTTCGACTCGGCCTTCGCGTTGGCTTCATCGAATTCGACCTTGTCGACATGCTCGCCTTTCAGAAGCGTGGTGTCGCCGGAATCGAGGATCTCCCATTTCTGCAGCATCTGGCGAACGATCACCTCGATGTGCTTGTCGTTGATCTTCACGCCCTGCAGCCGGTACACGTCCTGCACTTCGTTGATCATGTAATCGGCCAGTGCCTCGACACCCATGATCGACAGGATGTCATGCGGCGCCGGGTTGCCGTCCATGATGTAGTCACCCTTCTGGACGAAGTCGCCTTCGACCACCGGGATATGCTTGCCTTTCGGCACCATGTACTCGACGGGCTCCATCGACTCGTCCGCTGGCTCGATCGTGATCCGGCGCTTGTTCTTGTAGTCGCGCCCGAACCGTACGTAGCCGTCGATCTCGGCGATGATCGCGTGGTCTTTCGGACGGCGCGCTTCGAACAGTTCCGCCACCCGCGGCAGACCGCCGGTGATGTCCTTGGTCTTGGCGCCCTCGCGCGGGATCCGCGCGACGACGTCGCCGGCCTGAACATTCGAGCCATCTTCGACCGAAAGGATCGCGTCCACCGACATCGGATAGGTCACAGGGTTGCCCGCATCGTTGCGGACCGGCTCGCCATCGTCGCCGACCAGGATGATCTCCGGCTTCAGCTCGTTGCCCTTCGGCGCGGCACGCCAGTCGGATACGATCCGCTGGGTCATGCCGGTCGCCTCGTCGGTATCCTCGCGGACAGAGATGCCCGCAATCAGGTCGACGAAGCGGACGGAGCCGTCCTTCTCGGCGATGATCGGCAGGGTATAGGGGTCCCACTCGATCAGCTTGTCACCTCGATTGACGGTCGCGCCATCCTCCGGGAACACCTTGGTGCCATAGCCCAGCTTGTGGCTAGCCCGTTCGGTGCCATTCTCGTCCATGATCGCCAGCGTCATGTTACGGCCAACCACGATCTGCTCGCCGGCGGCGTTGGTAAGGATGTTCGCGTTGCGGAACTCCACCTTGCCGTCGGACGACGCCTCGAGAAACGACTGCTGGCCACCCTGCGCGATACCGCCGATGTGGAATGTCCGCATCGTCAGCTGCGTGCCTGGTTCACCGATCGACTGCGCCGCGATGATGCCCACGGCTTCGCCTTGGTTCACCATCGTGCCGCGCGCCAGGTCGCGGCCGTAGCACATAGCGCATACGCCCTCTTCCGAGTCGCAAGTCAGCGGCGAACGCATCCGCACGGCGGCGATGCCCGCGGCTTCAACCGCATCGGCCTTGCGCTCGTCGATCAGCTCACCACATGCCACGATCACCTCGTCGGTTCCCGGGTTCATGACGTCTTCGGCCGCGACACGGCCCAAGATACGCTCGGCCAGCGAGGCGACGATCTCACCGTCGTTGACGGCTGCCTCGGCAGTGATCGACCGGTCGGTGCCGCAGTCGTGCTCGCGGACGATGCAGTCCTGCGCCACATCCACAAGACGACGGGTCAGGTAACCCGAGTTCGCCGTCTTCAGAGCGGTGTCGGCCAGACCTTTCCGGGCGCCGTGGGTGGAGTTGAAGTACTCCAGCACGGTCAGGCCTTCCTTGAAGTTCGAGATGATCGGCGTTTCGATAATCTCGCCCGACGGTTTCGCCATCAGCCCGCGCATCCCGCCCAGCTGCTTCATCTGCGCCGGCGAACCACGCGCACCAGAGTGCGACATCATGTAGACCGAGTTCGGCTCAAGCTCCGCGCCGGCATCGTCGTACCGGACGGCGGAAATCTCGCCCATCATCGCGTCCGCCACCTGGTCGGAACATTTCGACCAGGCATCGACCACTTTGTTGTACTTTTCGCCCTGGGTGATCAGGCCGTCCATGTACTGCTGTTCGAACTCTTTCACCTGCTCGCGGACGCCGTTCACGATGCCCCACTTGGTGTCGGGGATCAGCATGTCGTCCTTGCCGAAGGAGATGCCGGCCTTGAACGCTTCCTTGAAGCCGGTCGACATGATCTGGTCACAGAAGATGACCGATTCCTTCTGACCGCAATAGCGGTAGACGGTGTCGATAACCTGCTGAACTTCCTTCTTCCGCAGAAGGCGGTTCACCAGTTCGAACGGTGCCTTGGCGTTCAGCGGCAACAGCGCGCCGAGCTTCACGCGGCCCGGGGTGGTTTCGAACCGCTCCCAGACTTCCTGTCCGGTCTCGTCGATCTGCTTCACCCGCGCTGTGATCTTGGCGTGCAGGTGAACCTCACCCGCATCAAGCGCGTGCTGCACCTCGTCGGCATCAGCAAAGACCATGCCTTCGCCCTTCATGCCTTCGCGCTGCATCGAGATGTAGTACAGACCCAGGATCATATCCTGCGAAGGAACGATGATCGGCGCGCCGTTAGCCGGCGACAGAACGTTGTTCGTCGACATCATCAGCACGCGGGCTTCCAGCTGGGCTTCCAGCGAAAGCGGCACGTGAACAGCCATCTGGTCCCCGTCGAAGTCGGCGTTGAAGGCCGAACAGACGAGCGGGTGCAACTGGATCGCCTTGCCTTCGATCAGCGTGGGTTCGAAAGCCTGGATGCCCAACCGGTGCAGCGTCGGCGCACGGTTCAAAAGAACCGGGTGCTCGCGGATCACCTCGTCGAGAATATCCCAGACTTCCGGGCGCTCTTTCTCGACCAGCTTCTTCGCCTGTTTGACCGTCGAGGACAGGCCCTTCGCCTCAAGCCGCGAGTAGATGAACGGCTTGAACAGCTCCAACGCCATCTTCTTCGGCAGGCCGCACTGGTGCAGCTTCAGCTCGGGACCGGTCACGATGACCGAACGGCCCGAGAAGTCGACCCGTTTCCCCAGAAGGTTCTGACGGAAGCGACCCTGCTTGCCTTTCAGCATGTCGGACAGCGACTTCAGCGGGCGCTTGTTGGCACCCGTGATGACGCGGCCGCGGCGGCCGTTGTCAAACAGCGCATCGACCGATTCCTGCAGCATCCGCTTTTCGTTCCGGATGATAATGTCCGGCGCGCGCAGCTCGATCAGCCGTTTCAGGCGGTTGTTCCGGTTAATAACCCGGCGGTACAGGTCGTTCAGGTCCGAAGTCGCGAAGCGGCCGCCATCCAGCGGCACCAGCGGACGCAGTTCCGGCGGAATGACCGGAATAACGGTCATCACCATCCATTCCGGGCGGTTGCCGGACTCGAGGAAGCTTTCGACGATCTTAAGCCGTTTGATGATCTTCTTAGGCTTCAGTTCACCGGTCGCCTCGGCCAGGTCGGCACGCAGCTGCTCGGCTTCCGACTCCAGGTCGATCGCAGCCAGCATCTCGCGGATCGCCTCGGCACCGATGTTCGCCGTGAAGGCGTCCATGCCATAGGCGTCCTGCGCGTCCATGTACTCTTCTTCGGTCATCAACTGGCCGTATTGCAGGTCAGTGAGGCCCGGTTCGATCACCACGTAGTTCTCGAAGTACAGGATGCGTTCCAGATCGCGCAGCGTCATGTCCAGCATCAGACCGATGCGGGACGGCAAAGACTTCAGGAACCAGATATGCGCAACCGGCGCGGCCAGTTCGATATGGCCCATGCGCTCGCGGCGGACCTTCTGCAGCGTGACTTCCACACCGCATTTCTCGCAGACGACGCCGCGATACTTCATCCGCTTGTATTTGCCGCAAAGGCACTCATAGTCCTTGATCGGCCCGAAGATACGGGCGCAGAACAGGCCATCCCGCTCGGGCTTGAACGTGCGGTAGTTGATCGTCTCCGGTTTCTTGATCTCACCGTAGGACCAAGACAGGATCCGCTCCGGCGAAGCCAGCGAGATCTTAATCTCGTCGAAGGTCTTCGGCGGCGTAAGCGGGTTGAACGGGTTGGTGGTCAGTTCCTGGTTCATCTCGAATTCCTATTCAGGGGCGTTGGGTCAGGCCGGGAGCAAGGCGCGTCAAAGCGCCCTGCCAAGCGCCATCGAAGGCGCTCGTCCCGTTATTCCTCACCCTCCGCGTCCAGGAGTTCCATGTTCAGGCCGAGGCCGCGGACTTCCTTAACGAGCACATTGAAGCTCTCGGGAACGCCCGCTTCGAAGTTGTCCTCGCCCTTGACGATCGACTCGTAGACCTTGGTCCGGCCGGCCACGTCGTCCGACTTCACCGTCAGCATTTCCTGCAGGGTGTAGGCGGCGCCATACGCTTCCAGCGCCCAGACCTCCATCTCCCCGAAACGCTGACCGCCGAACTGCGCCTTACCACCCAGCGGCTGCTGGGTAACAAGGCTGTATGGACCGGTCGAACGCGCGTGGATCTTGTCGTCGACTAGGTGGTGCAGTTTCAGCAGGTATTTGACCCCCACTGTCACCGGACGCGCGAATTTCTCGCCCGTCCGCCCATCGAACAGATCCGACTGGCCGCTTTCATTGAAACCGGCCCGCTTCAGCGCGTCGTTGACGTCAGCTTCCTTGGCACCGTCGAAGACCGGCGTGGCAATAGGAACGCCGCGGGTCACGTTCGACGCAGCTTCGATCAGCTGGTCATCGTTCATTTCCGCGATGCCCTCTTCCCAGGCGTCTTCGCCATAGGCGATGCGCATGGCTTCCTTGACCGGGGTCAGGTCGCCCTTGCGCCGGTACTCGCCCAGCGCCTCGCCGATCTGCTCGCCCAGACCGCGCGCGGCCCAGCCCATGTGGGTCTCGAGGATCTGGCCGACGTTCATCCGCGACGGCACACCCAGCGGGTTCAGCACGAAGTCGACAGGGGTCCCGTCGCCGAGGAACGGCATGTCCTCGATCGGCACGACCTTGGAGATGACGCCCTTGTTGCCGTGACGGCCGGCCATCTTGTCGCCCGGCTGCAGCTTGCGCTTAACAGCCACGAAGACTTTGACCATCTTCATCACACCCGGGGGCAGATCGTCGCCGCGGCGCACCTTCTCGACCTTGTCCTCAAAGCGGGCGTCAAGCGCACGCTTCTGGGCTTCGAACTGTGCGTTCAGCGCTTCGACCTGAGCGGCCTCGGTGTCGTCGCTCAGGGCGAGCTGCCACCACTGACCGCGCGAGAGCATCTCGAGCAGTTCCTCGTTGATCTCGGAACCCGGCTTCACGCCCTTCGGACCCTTCACTGCGGTCTTGCCAAGGATCATGCCCTTCAGACGCGCGTAGATGTTGCGCTCAAGGATGTGCAACTCGTCGTCCCGGTCACGGGCCAGACGTTCCACTTCCTCGCGCTCGATCTGCAGCGCCCGCTCGTCCTTCTCGACACCATGACGGTTGAAGACCCGCACTTCCACGATGGTCCCGAAATCGCCCGGCGGCAGCCGCAGCGAGGTATCGCGGACGTCCGAAGCCTTCTCGCCGAAGATCGCACGCAGGAGCTTTTCCTCCGGCGTCATCGGCGATTCACCCTTCGGCGTGATCTTCCCGACCAAAATGTCGCCCGGCCCCACTTCGGCACCGATATAGACGATACCCGCCTCGTCGAGGTTGCGCAGGGCTTCCTCGCCGACATTCGGAATGTCGCGGGTGATCTCTTCCGGCCCGAGCTTCGTGTCGCGGGCGGCGACTTCGAATTCCTCGATATGGATCGAGGTGAAGACGTCGTCGCGCACGATGCGCTCGGAAATCAGGATCGAGTCCTCGTAGTTGTAACCGTTCCACGGCATGAAGGCGACGACCACGTTCTTGCCAAGCGCCAGCTCGCCAAGCTCCGTCGACGGACCGTCCGCGATCACTTCCGACTTCAGAACCGTGTCACCCACCTTCACCAGCGGACGCTGGTTGATACAGGTGTTCTGGTTCGACCGCTGGAACTTGCGCAGTCGATAGATGTCCACGCCCGGATCGCCAGGCTCCAGCTCTTCCGTCGCACGGATAACGATCCGCTGCGCGTCGACCTGGTCGATGACACCCGCACGGCGTGCCTGAATCGCGGCGCCCGAGTCGATGGCAACCTTGCCCTCGATGCCGGTACCAACGAACGGTGCATCCGCCTGCAGAAGAGGCACCGCCTGCCGCTGCATGTTCGAGCCCATCAGCGCGCGGTTCGCGTCATCGTTCTCAAGGAACGGGATCAGCGACGCCGCGACCGACACCAGCTGCTTCGGCGATACGTCGATCAGGTCGACACTTTCCACCGGGGCCAGCGTGTATTCGCCCGACTGGCGGGTGTTGACCATCTCATTGGTGAACTTACCGCTGTCGTCCAGCGACGCGTTCGCCTGCGCCACAGTGTGCCGCATTTCCTCAGTGGCGGACATGTAGTGCACTTCGTCCGTCACCTGGGCTTCCTTGACTACGCGGTAGGGAGTCTCGATGAAGCCGTACTTGTTCACGCGGGCAAAAGTGGCCAGCGAGTTGATCAGACCGATGTTCGGACCTTCCGGCGTTTCGATCGGGCACATCCGGCCATAGTGGGTCGGGTGCACGTCGCGCACTTCGAAGCCGGCACGCTCGCGAGTAAGGCCGCCCGGTCCAAGCGCCGACAGGCGCCGCTTGTGGGTAACCTCCGACAGCGGGTTGGTCTGGTCCATGAACTGCGACAGCTGCGACGAGCCGAAGAACTCACGCACGGCGGCGGCGGCCGGTTTCGCATTGATCAGGTCCTGCGGCATGACGGTGTCGATTTCGACCGACGACATGCGCTCCTTGATCGCGCGCTCCATCCGCAGCAGACCGACGCGGTACTGGTTCTCCATCAGTTCGCCAACCGAGCGCACTCGACGGTTGCCGAGGTGGTCGATGTCGTCGATCTCGCCGCGGCCGTCCCGCAGGTCAACCAGCGCCTTGATGCACGAGACGATATCTTCTTTGCGCAGGGTTCGCTGCGTGTCCGGCGCGTCGAGCGCCAGGCGCATGTTCATCTTTACCCGGCCCACGGCAGAGAGGTCATAGCGCTCGCTGTCGAAGAAAAGTGTGTCGAACAGGGTCGACGCAGCTTCGACGGTAGGCGGCTCGCCCGGGCGCATGACCCGGTAGATGTCCATCAGCGCCGAGCCGCGGTCCATGTTCTTGTCCTGCGCCATGGTGTTGCGCATGTACGGACCGACATTGACGTTATCGATGTCCAGAACCGGAACCTCGGTGATCCCCGCGTCCAGCAGTTCCTTAAGGGTACCGCCGGTCACGTCGCCGTCCTTGTCGGTTTCCCAGGTCAGTTCGTCACCGGCCTCGACATAGATCGCACCGGTTTCCTCGTTGATCATGTCTTTTGCGGCGTACTTGCCGACGACATTCTCGAACGGAACCAGCAACTCGGTGATCTTGCCCTCGTCGATGATCTTCTTCACCGCACGCGGGGTCACTTTCTTGCCGGCTTCGGCAATCACCTCGCCAGTGGCCGCGTCGACCAGGTCGAACGGCGGACGAGTGCCGCGTACGCGCTCGGGGAAGAACTTGGTCACCCAGCCTTTGTTCTTCTTCAGCGTGTAGGTCACAGTGTTGTAGTAGGCGTCCATGATCGCCTCCTGATCCATCCCGAGGGAATAGAGCAGGGTCGTCACCGGCAGCTTCCGGCGGCGGTCGATCCGGGCGAACACGATGTCCTTGGCGTCGAATTCGAAGTCGAGCCACGATCCGCGGTAGGGAATGATCCGGCAGGCAAACAGCAGTTTGCCCGACGCGTGAGTCTTGCCCTTGTCATGGTCAAAGAACACGCCCGGCGAGCGATGCATCTGGGACACGATAACGCGCTCGGTGCCGTTCACGATGAACGTACCGTTCGGGGTCATCAGGGGCATGTCGCCCATGAAGACATCCTGTTCCTTGATGTCCTTGACCGACTTCGCGCCGGTGTCCTCGTCGACATCGAACACGATGAGGCGAAGCGTGACCTTCAGCGGGGCGCTGTAGGTCATGTCGCGCTGCATACACTCTTCCACGTCGTATTTCGGCTTCTCGAGTTCGTACTTCACGAATTCGAGCACGGCGGTCTCGTTGAAATCCTTGATCGGGAAGACCGATTCAAAGACGCCACGAATGCCTTCGTCTTTCGCCGGCTCAACACCATCGCCGGAATCTAGGAAAAGCTGGTAGCTGGACTTTTGCACCTCGATGAGGTTGGGCATCTCCAGGACTTCCCGGATCTTCCCGTAATATTTACGCAAACGTTTCTGGCCAAGGTAGCTGGACGCCATGGGAGGAGTTCACCTTTCATCTTCGCAAACGCAGATACCGTCGGGCCCCGGTATCGCGCCCTTGGAAACAGGTCGGAGCGATCTATCCCTGGCCGTCGTCCCACCGACAGCCGCCCGATCACTCACCGCACCTTAGGAAAGGCTCCGGGGCAAGAAGCCCTTCCTGAGACGCGGATAGCCGGACCCGGGAATCCCCCGGATCCAGCCATTTTCGATACGCTTTCCGGCCCACCGGACCGGACGCGGAATTACTTGACCTCGACCTCGGCGCCAGCTGCTTCCAGCTTGCCCTTGATCTCTTCGGCCTCGTCTTTCGACACGCCTTCTTTGACGGCCTTGCCACCGGCTTCGACCAGATCCTTGGCTTCTTTCAAGCCAAGACCGGTGATCGCGCGGACTTCCTTGATCACGTTGATCTTGGATGCACCGGCCGACTTCAGGATGACGTCGAATTCGGTCTTTTCTTCCTCAGCAGCGGCGGCGTCGCCACCAGCAGCCGGACCGGCCATCATCACCGCGCCGCCAGCGGCGGGCTCGATGCCGTATTCGTCTTTGAGGATGGTTTTCAGTTCCTGGGCCTCGAGCAGGGTCAGACCCACGATCTCTTCGGCGAGTTTCTTCAGATCAGCCATTTGTCTGTTTCCGTTTTCCTAGATGTGTTCCAACGCGTGGGTTTGCAACCCCGCGCGGATATCCCGTTTGCCTCAGGCCGCTTCGGCCTTTTCCTCGATAGTCGAGAGGATGCTCGCGATGTTCGAAGCAGGTGCGCCAATGGCCCCGGCGATGTTCGAAGCGGGTGCGCCGAGACAGCCGACGATGGAAGCGATGAGCTCCTCGCGCGACGGCATTTTCGACACGGCTTCCACACCGGCCCGGTCCAGAGCCGTTTCGCCCATAGCACCGCCAAGGATCTCGAATTTCTTGTTATCCTTGGCGAAGTCCTCGGCCACCTTGGCTGCTGCCACGGGGTCCTCGGAATAGGCGAGTACGGTCATACCCGTCAGAAGGTCGGCGATCGAAGCGTTCGGCTTTCCTTCCAGGGCGATCTTGGCGAGCCTGTTCTTGGCGACGCGAACGGCCCCACCCGCATCACGCATGCGTGCGCGCAGGTCCTGCATCTCGGCAACCGTGAGACCCGCGTAGTGTGCTACCACCACGACGCCAGAGCTTTCGAAGATCTGGCCGAGTTCATCGACCACTTTCTCTTTCTGGGCTCTATCCACAGTTTTGCTCCAAGTATGGAGGGCCAAATGACCCTCCGGCTCCTAATTTACCGGACATATGCCCGGCATCGGGTCCTTACGGGTCCGGCCAAGTCGCCCCGGCACGGCGGAACCGCCGTCCGAAGAAATCTTGTCTCTTTCCCGTCTCAGGCAGGAATTATGGCCCATCATCATGGCGGACCACCCACCGTCTCGGACGAATCATCAGGCCGCCACGAGAGTTCGGGGCGACCTGACAAAGGCGGGTGTTAGTAGGTTCTTCCAGAAATGTGAAGAGCAGAAAGTGAATTCCGTTCAGCTTGTCACGATACTCGCGCAAATTTTACGCAACTTGCACGGCTCGCCTTCCGATACGGCACTCAAACGGCTGCTGCTGGACCTTTTGGCCATCTTGAGCCTACGGTCACCGCATGCTGCCATACATCAGGAAATACAAGGTATGAGTGCCGCAATTGCAAAGCGCCGCGCGGCCACCCCGGCTGATCTCAAGGCACGTGCCAAGCGTGCCCGTGCACAGGGTGCCGGCAGCGCCGCCACAGACCGCGCCCGCCGGATGCTCGCCGCCTACCTCGATACGGCCGAACGCCACGGACTGCCGCCCGCCAAGGTCCTTTCCGATATGGCCTCCGGCAGGGCCGCCTGGCAGATCGGCACGGCACTGCGCGACGAGATGCTGCGCACCCCGCCCGAAGCCGTCAAGAATGCCGCCTGCGCCGCCGGCTGCGCGTTCTGCTGCATCCTTTCCGGCGGCGACGGTGGCACCATCACAGAAACCGAGGCGCGCCGATTGCATGACGCGCTCGCGCCACTCGCCGGCCAGCCCGACGGCCGTGGATGGCATCCAGCCGCCTGCGCCGCGCTCGATCCCGAAACCCGCGCTTGCCGCGCTTACGACGCACGCCCGATGATCTGCCGCTCGTTCCTGTCCACCGATGCCGGGGCCTGCCGGATCAATTCCGAGGGCGGCGAGGCAAAGGGGGCCGGCCTTCTCGGCACCCACCTCGACTACCTCGCGCTCCACGCGCTGGCGCGTGAAACGCTGAAAGGCATCTCCCGGGTCGCAACCTATTCCATGTCCCGCATCGCCAGCGGCGCGGTCGACGGCGAAACGGCCGGGGACAGCCTCGACGCCGCTCGTCACAAGCCCGGCGCCCTGGAAGACGCTTGCCGCGACGCCGCGCGGGCCGCGGTCGGACGCGGTTGACGGCAACGCACCGAAACGGCGCGTTACCCGTTTCCGAACCGACTAGCCGCGCCGGCGCATCGCAATCAGGCCGATCCCGCTCAACAACAGCAGCGCCGTGGCCGGCAGCGGCACCGGCGACGGTTCCGGCCCGTAGGTCTCGATCGCCGCGATCGCGACATCGGTGTAATTGGTGAAGAACCCGTCGATCCCCATATCAAAATAGGGTTCGAACTCGGAATAAGCCGCATCCGAATCCCAGGTGTTGAACGTGTAGGGATGCACCAGCAGATCCAGGTTGTGGGCATAATCCACGTATTCCTGCGTCACTCCGATCCCAAGCGCTGGCAGTGACAGAAGGCTCGGGCCCACAGCGTCGACGAAATCGACGATCGCGTCCAGCGCCGTCCCCTCTGTAAGCGACCGGATCAGATAGGCCACGCCATTCACCATCTGCGCCGCGCCCAGTGCCACCTGCGGAATGTCGGATCCCAGTTCCTCCTGGATCGCCTTCACGTCCTGCAGCGTCTGCAGGTCGAAGCTCTGAATGAACACCTTGTCCTCCGGGCCGTCGAACCCGGCGGCAATCAGCGTCTCCACAATGATCCGGTTCAGCGCGTCGTCTGCTGTCTTCAGTTCCGGGTAAAGCCCGATATTGGTGCCATTCTTCGCGTTGAAGTCGATGACGAAATCCACGACTTCCTGCAGCGTCGGCACCAGGTAAGGCGTCCCCGTCGAGGGCACGTAGCCCGGGATCGAGCTATCGCTGAGTTGGTGCGCCGGGGTGATATCCACGGTTAGCGACCGGATCTCCGCCAGCGTGAACTCCGACGCTTCATAGCTGGCCCGGCCCGGGAACACGTCTTCCACGTTGGTGGTGCGGGTCAGCGTCGTGTCGTGCATCGCGATGGCGACACCGTCTTTGGTGATCACCACGTCGGGCTCGATGTAATCGGCGCCCATCAGTGCGGCCAGTTCATAGGAAGCCAGCGTGTGTTCCGGCTGGTAGCCGCTGGCGCCACGGTGCGCGATGACTTCGGGTGCGGTGCCGTCGAGGGTGCTATAAGTGGTCGCCGCCGCAGACAGCGGCAGAGCGGTCAGCGCGAAGGCCGACAGGAAAAGTACGGATCGCATGGCTGGGTCCTGATGCTTTTGGATGGAATACGATGCCCCCACGACACCGCTGCCCCAGCGTGATCCGTTAGGGTCACGAATTCATTTAGCTTGTGAAAAAGTTCGGTGTCTCTATCACGACCGTTTCGTGAAAACGGGCCACGGGTACGCGCAATGCGACCGCCAAAAGCAAAACGGGGCCCAAGGGGCCCCGCTTGAAATCGTCCTGTAAGTAAAGAAGCGTTACTCGGCCGCTTCCACCGGAGCGTTGCCGGTCGCGGACATCACATCCACCGACACACCCGGACCCATGGTCGAGCTGATCGAGACCTTCTTCATGTAGGTTCCCTTGGCGCCCGCCGGCTTCGCCTTGTTCACCGCGTCCACAAAGGCACGGACGTTCTCGGCCAGCTTGCCTTCGTCGAACGACGCCTTCCCGACGCCGGCATGGACGACACCGGCCTTTTCGGCCTTGAACTGGACCTGACCGCCCTTGGCGGCCTTGACTGCCTCGGCAACGTCCATGGTCACGGTGCCGACTTTCGGGTTCGGCATCAGGTTGCGCGGGCCCAGCACCTTACCCAGACGGCCGACGATCGGCATCATGTCCGGGGTGGCGATGCAGCGGTCGAACTCGATGGTGCCGCCCTGTACGGTTTCCATCAGGTCCTCGGCGCCGACGATATCGGCCCCGGCCTTCTGCGCTTCCTCGGCTTTCGGGCCACGGGCGAAGACGGCGACGCGGACATTCTTGCCGGTGCCGTTGGGCAGGGTCACCGTGCCGCGGACCATCTGATCGGCGTGGCGCGGGTCGACGCCCAGGTTCATCGCGATCTCGACCGACTCGTCGAACTTGGCGGTGGCATTCGCCTTAACCAGTGCAACGGCTTCCTCGACCGACAGGTTTTCCTTGCCGGCAAAAGCTTCGCGGGCAGCGGTGGTGCGTTTTCCGTGTTTTGCCATCTCGCTTACCCCTTCACCTCGATGCCCATCGAGCGGGCCGACCCCAGGATGATCTGCATCGCCGCTTCGACGTCGTTGGCGTTCAGATCTTTCATCTTCGCTTCGGCGATCTCGCGCACCTGCTTGACGTTCACCGTACCCACGGTCTGACGGCCGGGAGTGTTGGCGCCGGATTTCAGCTTGGCGGCCTTCTTCAGGAAGTAAGACGCGGGCGGCGTCTTGATATCCATGGTGAAGGACTTGTCCTGGTAATAGGTGATCACGGTCGGGCACGGCGCACCGGGCTCCATCTCCTGCGTCTTGGCGTTGAACGCCTTGCAGAATTCCATGATGTTGATGCCGCGCTGACCCAGCGCCGGACCAACCGGCGGAGAGGGGTTCGCTTGTCCGGCAGGCACCTGAAGCTTCATGGTGCCCATGACTTTCTTGGCCATTGGCCGTCTCCTTGTCTCAACGCCCGCCGAACGCGTTCCGCGGGCTTACGGTTGATGTGGTCTGGTCCGACGAACGCGTCCGTCTCGCCTCCCACAAGTGTGCCGAAGGATCGGCAGGCGCGCCGGATACACCGGGTTGCGCCGTGATGCAAGGGATTCGCGCGGGCCACGCCTTACGGGGGCGAGACCCCAAAAACAGCATGCGCGCCCCGAAGGACGCGCATCCAGACTTCAAGTCATGTACTCCGGCTCAGAACTCGAACCGAACGCCGACAACCACGTTGTTACTGCTGTACCCGATCCCGTTGACGCCGGCGATGGTCACATCGTCGAATGCGCGCTGGTGGATGAACTCGCCCAGCAGGCTGACGCGCTCGGAAATGTCGTAGCTGACGCCCAGCGAGACCTGACCGCCAAAGGTCGTTGCCGAACCGCTGTAAGGCGCGAACATCGAGCCGCCATCATACTCGACCTCGATCGCCCCAAGCCCAAGACCCGCATAGAAGCTCAAAGGCGAGTTGCTTGGGAACGTGTAGCGCCCGACCGCAAGGATCGCCTGCGAGTTCACTGAGCTGTCATAGCCGGTATATTCCGCCTGGCTCCGGTTATACTCGGCGCCGAAGGACAGGTTGGAGTCATTCGGCGTGTACAGCACCCGCGCACCGAACATGGTTCCCTGGTCGGTGTCGAAATCCATGGCGCCATACCCGAGGTTGCCCTCGAAGCGGACACCGCCGTACCCCTCGACCGCCCAGCCTTCCGCACTCGCGGCGCCGGCCTGGACCAGCAGGCTTGCGGCAATCGCCATGGCGCCGATGTTTTTCAAATTCGCGTTCATAATTCTCATTCCCGTTCAGCGCGAACAATCCGGTCCGCATCGTTGATCTCTGGGAATGTGTCGTGCGGCGCGGCAAACGGTTCAAAGATTGTGGGCGCCTTGGCGGCGAAACAGGAAATCTCGTCCTAAGTTCGGACCAGCCTTAGCTGCTAGCCAAATTTATGTCGAACCACAGCGTTACGGGCCCAAGGCCCCGGCGCCGCAATCGGCAGGGCTCACCCCTGCTTCGAAACCTGCGTGTATTCCAGTTCCACCGGCGTGGCGCGGCCGAAGATCGACACCGACACCTTCAGGCGCTGGTTGTCGTCGTCCACTTCCTCGACCATGCCGTCGAAGCCCTCGAACGGCCCGTCGGTGACAGCGACCTTCTCGCCCACGTCGAAATGGATCAGGGTGCGCGGCGCTTCCTGGCCTTCCTCGACGCGGTTCAGGATCGCGTTCACCTCGCCGTCGCGCATCGGCATCGGCTTGCCCTGCGGGCCGAGGAACCCGGTGACCCGGTTGATCGAGGTGATCAGGTGATAGCCCTGGTCGGTCATCTCCATCCGCACCAGCACGTAGCCGGGCATGAAGCGGCGCTCGGTCGTGACCTTCTTGCCGCGACGGACCTCAATGACCTCTTCGGTCGGAACCAGCACTTCCTCGATTTCGTCCTCGAGGCCGGCGTCGGTCACCGCATGCCGGATCTGTTCCGCCACCCGCTTTTCGAAATTCGAGAGCACGCTCACCGAATACCAACGCTTCGCCATCTGCCGTCCGTTTCCTTGCTTCGACCGGAAATCCCGTGGAATTCCGGCAATCCCATCCGTGCTCCCCGGAACAAAAAGGGGCGTGCAACTCGATTCGAAGCACGCCTTGTCGGGGGAAGTTTTGCTGCGATACCGTGCATGGAAGCGGGATTCAAGCCTTTATGGCGGCGCGCCACGGCCCGTCCGCTTTACCTCCTCGCCGGTTTCCCTAGCATCTGCCCCATGCCTTCCGACGCCAGCCCGGCCGCCATCCTCGGCCAGCCTCTCGCCCTGCCCTGCGGTGCGGTCCTGAAGAACCGGATCGCCAAATCGGCGATGTCGGACTCGCTCGGCGACGGGCGCGGCAACCCGACCGGCGCGCAGTCACGGCTTTACCGCCGGTGGGCCGAGGACGGCCTTGCCCTTTCAATCGTCGGAGAGGTGCAGCCGTCCCCGCACTACCCGGAAAAGCCCGGCAATCTCGTTCTTGCAGAAGACGCCGATGCCGGGGCCTTCCGCGACCTCACCCGTAGCGCCACCGAACCCGTCGCCGATCTCTGGGCCCAGCTCGGCCATGCCGGCGCCCTCGCCCACGCGCCCATAAGCCACCCGAAAGGGCCCTCCGCATTAGACGTCAACGGCCTGACCTGCGAGGCAATGTCCGCCGCTGAGATCCGCGCACTTCCCGGCCTCTTCGCCACTGCCGCCGCCCGCGCGAAATCGCTTGGCTTCACGGGAGTCCAGATCCACGCCGCCCACGGGTTCCTGCTCAGCCAGTTCCTCTCGCCGCTCTTCAACCGCCGCACCGACGCCTATGGAGGATCCATCCCCAACCGCACCGCGATGATCGCCGAAATTGTTTATGCCGTGCGCGACGCCGTCGGGCCCGCCTTTCCCATCGCGATCAAGATCAATTCCAGCGACCAGCTCGAAGGCGGCCTGACCGAAACCGACGCGCTTGAGGTGCTGCGCCACCTGAACGCCACACCGCTGGACATCGCCGATATCAGCGGCGGCACCTATTTCCCCGGTGCGAAACCTGCCTCCGACAGCGCCGGCGGCGGACCCTATTTTACTGATTTCGCGAAGCGCGCCCGGGCCGTCTGGGACAAGCCGCTGATGGTCACCGGTGGCTTCAAAACCCGGCAGCAGGCGGTGGGCGCCATCGCCTCCGGCGCCGCCGACATGATCGGCCTCGCCCGCGCCTTGTGCCTCGACACCCGGCTCCCAAACCGCTGGCTGTCAGAAGGCGGCGACCCGGATTTCCCGAGGTTCAGCGCCACAGTCGCCGGCGGCGTCACCGCCTGGTACACGATGCGCCTAGCGGCCATGGCCGAGGATCGCGGGGAGGATTTCGCGATGGACCTTCAGGAAGCGTTGGAAAGCTACGAGGCGCGCGACGCCACGCGCATACGTCTCTGGAAAGAGCGATTCGGCGGCTGAGTTCAGCCCACCAGCGTCAGCAGCAGTTGCAGGCCAGAGCGGATGATCCAGTCGACGAAGAAAAAGAACACCGCCGTCAGCGAGGCCATCACGAAGACCATCACCGTGGTCAGAAGTACTTCACGCCGCGTCGGCCAGACGACCTTCGCGATTTCGGCGCGGACCTGCTGGATGAACTGAAGCGGGTTTGTACGGGTGGCCATTCGGGTGTCCTCTGGATCAGGTAGCGGGGCAGATACGGGCTTTGGCCGGGGTTTTCAAGCGCCCGCGGCCTTCACCGCCAGCCAAAAAAGCCCGCGCCGGCGCGATCCAGCAGCGCAGCGGCCATCACGCGGCCCATCTCCGCCCCATCTTCCACTGCACCGGTCGCCTCGTCGAACAGCGCCTCCGATCCGTCGGGGCGCAGAATCTGGCCCCGCAGCCGCAGGTTTCCACCTTCCATCTCCGCCAGCCCCGCAATCGGCGTCTCGCAGGACCCGTCGAGCGCGGCGAGCAACGCCCGTTCCGCCGCCAGCCGCTTTGCGGTCTCGGCATCGTGGATCGCTTCCAACAATTCCGCGACGCTACCATCATCGCCACGCCGCTCGATCCCGATAGCCCCCTGTGCGATCGCGGGCAGCATCTCGTCCGGCGAAACCGCCACCATCGGCACGTCCGGAATATCCAGCCGGTTCAGCCCCGCCATCGCAAGAAATGTCGCCTGCGCCACGCCCTCCCCCAACTTCCGAAGCCGCGTCTGCACATTGCCGCGGAACTCGACGACCGTCAGGTCCGGCCGCCGGTGCAAAAGCTGCGCCCTGCGCCGCAGGCTCGACGTGCCCACGACCGCGCCCTCGGGCAGATCGCCAATCCCGCCCAGCGCAGGCGAAACGAACGCATCCCGCACATCCTCGCGCGGCAGGTAACAGTCGAGCAGCAGACCCTTCGGCTGCTCTGTCGGCATGTCCTTCATCGAATGCACTGCGATATCGATGGCGCCCGCCAGCAGCGCCTCCTCGATCTCCTTGGTGAACAGCCCCTTGTTGCCGATCTCCTTCAGCGGCCGGTCCGCCGCGATCAGCGCCGCGTCGTCGCCCGTGGTCTTGATCACCACCACCTCGAACGCCTGCTGCGGCAGACCAAATTCGGCGGCGATGCGTTCTCGGGTCTCATGCGCCTGCGCCAGAGCCAGCGGCGAGCCGCGGGTGCCGATTTTCAGCGGGTTCTCAGGGGTCGGTCGGGTCATGCGAAAGGCCTTAGACCAAGTCGCGGCCAAGCGAAACCGCCCCGATGCCGCGCCCGGACGCCGCAGGCGAACCGCTTGACACTTCGCGTCCCGCGCGGGACCTAGCGCCCGGACAGGAGGCATTCATGACGAGCAAGACGATCCTCAGGGCGCTGGCAGGCGAAACCCAGCCCGTCCCCCCGGTCTGGATGATGCGGCAGGCGGGACGCTACCTGCCGGAATACCGCGCCACCCGAGAGAAAGCCGGCGACTTCCTGTCGCTCTGCTACACGCCGGATCTCGCCGCAGAGGTCACGCTGCAGCCGATCCGCCGCTATGGCTTCGACGCCGCCATCCTATTCGCCGACATCCTGCTGGTGCCGCAGGCGCTCGGCGCCGATCTGTGGTTCGTCACCGGTGAGGGCCCGCGCCTGTCGACCGTGACCGCGCAATCGGATTTCGACGCCCTGAAACCCGCCGACGCAATCCACGAGACGCTGTCGCCGGTCTACGAAACCATCCGTATCCTATCACGCGAACTGCCCTCCGAAACCACCCTCATCGGCTTTGCCGGCGCGCCCTGGACTGTCGCCACCTACATGATCGCCGGCCGCGGCACGCCCGACCAGGGCCCAGCCCACGTCCTGCGCGAGGGCGACCCTGCCCTCTTCGACGCGCTGATCGCCCGCATCACCGAGGCGACAATCGCCTATCTCTCCGCCCAGATCGACGCGGGCGCGGAAGTCGTGAAACTCTTCGACAGCTGGGCCGGCTCGCTGAAAGGCGACGCCTTCGACCGCTACGCCCTCGCCCCCGCCAAACGCATCATCGCCGAGCTGAAGGCGCGCCATCCCGGCATCCCCGTCATAGCCTTTCCGCGAGAGGCCGGCCCTGCCTACGAGGGTTTCGCCAAGGCCACCGGCGCCGATTGCGTGGCACTCGACAATTCGGTGGATGCCGCCTGGGCCGCGGAGCACGTGCAAAAGGACGGTTGCGTACAGGGCAATCTCGATCCGTCCCTTCTGGTGACCGGCGGCGACGCATTGGTGGCCGAAACGAAACGGGTGGTCGACGCCTTCTCCGGCGGTCCGCATATCTTCAATCTCGGCCACGGCATTACCCCCGACGCCGATCCGGAAAATGTGCACAGGATGCTCGAGGCGATCCGCGGTTAGGCGGAGCACAGGACCGGATTGGAACCTGCAATCCGATCCGCCGAAGGGGGCTCTGCCCCCGTCGCCTCCGGCAACTCCCCCGGGATATTTTCAGCCAGAAGAAGGAGCGGATCCTTCTTGGATCCCGCCCCTACTGCTTCAGCGCCATAGACGGCGACAGCACGTCCATCCCCAGCGCCTTGCCCACCGGCACGTTGGTCAGGTGCCCGGCATAGACGTTCAGCCCGTTCAATAGATGCGGATCGTCGTCGCAGGCCTTGCGCCAGCCCTTGTCGGCCAGCGCCAGCAGGAACGGCAGCGTCGCGTTGCCCAGCGCGATGGTCGAGCTGCGCGCCACCGCGCCCGGCATGTTCGCCACGCAGTAATGCATGATGCCATCGACCTCGTAAATCGGGTCCTCATGGGTGGTGGCGCGCGAGGTCTCGAAACAGCCGCCCTGGTCGATCGCCACATCGACGATCGCCGCGCCCGGCTTCATGTCCTTGAGCTGTGCCCGCGTCACCAGCTTCGGCGCCGCCGCACCGGCAATCAGCACCGCGCCAACCACCATGTCGGCCTGCACCACCAGCTCTGCCGTCGCGCCCGCCGTGGCATATCGGGTCCGGAACACTCCGCCGAACACGTCGTCGAGGTACCTCAGCCGCGGCAGCGACCGGTCCAGCACCGTCACGTCAGCGCCCATTCCGGCAGCGACTCGCGCCGCATTCGTCCCGACAACGCCGCCGCCGATCACCATCACCTGCGCCGGACCCACGCCCGGCACGCCGCCCATCAGCACACCGCGCCCGCCATTGGCCTTCTGCAGCGTCCAGGCGCCAACCTGCGGCGCCAGCTTGCCTGCCACTTCTGACATCGGCGCCAGCAGAGGCAGCCCGCCTGAGGCATCGGTCACCGTCTCGTAAGCGATGCAGGTTGCGCCGGAGGTCAGCAGGTCCTCGGTCTGTTCCGGATCTGGCGCCAGATGCAGGTAAGTGAACAGCACCTGTCCTTCCCGCAGCATCGCACGCTCCGGCGCCTGTGGTTCCTTCACCTTCACGATCAGATCGGCTTCGGCAAAGACCTCCGCCGCCGTCGCCAAGATCCGCGCGCCCGCGGCAAGGTAATCCGCATCGGCAAATCCGGAGCCCGCGCCGGCGCCGGCTTCAACCAGCACCTCGTGGCCATGCACCACCACCTCGCGTGCCGCGTTCGGGGTCAGGCCAACGCGGAACTCCTGCGCCTTGATCTCCTTTGGGCAACCGATCTTCATCACTCTCTCCCTTGGTTTTGCCGACTATTCTGCCCGCCCCTTTCGGCAATTCCGTCGATTTCTCTGGCGATACTCCGGCCAAATACGCTAATTTCTTCGATGGAAACCGGATTCTACGAAAGAAACCGCCGCAATGATCGAACTTGACGAGACGGACCGCAGAATCCTGACCGCTTTGCAGAAGAGCGGCCGCATGTCGAACGCAGAGCTGTCCGACAAGGTGAACCTGTCGCCCTCTGCCTGCCACCGTCGGGTGCAGCGACTGGAAAGCGAGGGCGTCATCGCCAGATACGTGGCGCTGCTGGATCCGCGCAAGCTCGACCGTCCGGCAACGATCTTCGTCGAGATCACGCTGTCCGGCCAGACCGAGGACGCGCTCGATGCCTTCGAACGTGCCGTCGCCCGCGTGCCGGACCTGCTGGAATGCCACCTGATGGCTGGCACGGCGGACTACCTGCTCAAGATCTCCGCCCGTGACGCAGACGATTTCGCCCGCATCCACCGCCGACACCTCGCCCGGCTGCCCGGCGTCGCACAGATGAAATCCTCTTTCTCTCTCCGCAAGGTCTGGCAGACCACCGCACTGCCTGTCTGAACCCGCGTTCAGCGACGGTTAAAACTTCGCCCCTATACCCGCCGCGAACAGAAGCGAGGCGGGCATGCGCTGTTACCCACTGATTTTCCCCGTGCTGGCAGTGGCCGCCGGACCGGCGGCCATAACCTTTGGCGATGCGCCACATCCGGACAGGCCGATGCTGGTCATCGCAGCGCCCTGGCACGACGCGTCACAGATCGTCGCGGCGGCAGGCGGCCGGATCGTCGGGCCGCAGCGCGCGCCGCTCGCCGTATTCGCCATCGGTGATGCCGGATTCGCCGACCGCGCCCGCGCCAGCGGCGCATGGTCGGTGACCGACGGCACAACACTGGCGGCCATTTGCGGAGCAGGTTGAGATGACGGAAACCGACGCCCTCGAAAAAAGCCGCCAGATCGCGATGAACCGGGTGATGCGGGCGAACTGGGCGGCGGTGCCCGTGGTTGCCTTCACCTGTCTCTTCGCGGGCACCGGGTATGTCGTCGCCATCGCGATCGCCGCCACCTTCGCCGCTCTGGGCGAGATCGGGCGCCGCATGGGGGGCACCACCGCGCGCATCGCCGTGGGCCAGGCCTCCGTCGGGCAGGCCATCGGTTTCACCGCCGCCTTCGGCGGGCACCCCTGGCAGATCGACGCGCACATGACCTTTTTCGCGATGATCGCGGTGCTGGTCTCGCTGGTCGACATCCGCGCCATCCTCTTCGCCGCGGGCACCATCGTCCTGCACCATGTCTCGTTCAGTGTGTTGCTGCCGGCGCTGGTCTACCCCTCGGTCGACCCGATCCTGAATATCGAGCGGTCGCTGTTCCACGGCGCAATCGTGGCGCTGGAAACGGTGGCCCTGGTCATGGCGGTAAAGGTACGGCTCGATATGGACGCGCAAAGCCGTGCCCGCAACGCAGCCCTGGTGGATGCGAAGGCGACCGCCGACACCGCGCTGGAAAGCGCCCGCACTGCGCAGGCCGAAGCAGAGGCAGAGCGGACCGAAGCCGAGACTGCGCGCGTCAGCGCGGAGCAGGCCGCCTCCCGCGCCCAGGCGCAGCAGGAAGAGGCAGAGGCGGCGCGCCGCCAGACGCAGGAGGCCGAAAGCCGCGAGGCAGAGGCGCGCCGTGCTACGGCTGCTTCCCTGGACACGGTTGTGACTTCACTGAAGACGGCGCTGCACGCACTGGCCGCAGGCGATCTCTCCACCCGCATCGACGCGGCTTTTGCCGAAGAGTACGAGCCGCTGCGCCTCGATTTCAACGAGGCGGCGGAACAGCTCGGCACCGCGATCCGCGATGTCATCGACTATGCCGACCAGATTCGCGGTGAATCGGGCAGCATCAACAGCTCCTCGCAGGAACTGGCGAACCGCACCGAACGGCAGGCGGGCACGCTGCAGGAAACCGCGGCGGCACTGACCCGGCTGACCGCTTCGGTGGAGGAAGCTGCCGCAATGGCAGAGGATGCATCGTCCTTCGCCGGTGCTGCACAAGACAAGGCTGGTGACGGCGGCGCGATCGTCGAGCGGACGGTCGCCGCGATGGGCCGGATCGAGGCCTCGTCGAGCAAGATCGCGCAGATCACTTCGGTGATCGACGACATTGCCTTCCAGACCAACCTGCTGGCGCTGAATGCAGGAGTCGAGGCGGCCCGCGCCGGCGAGGCAGGTGCCGGTTTCGCCGTCGTCGCATCCGAGGTGCGGGCGCTGGCGCAACGGTCTTCCGAGGCCGCAAAGGAGATCAGCGACCTGATTTCCTCCAGCGGGCAGCAGGTTCAGAGCGGTGTTGTGCTGGTGGGGGAAACCGGCGACGCGCTCCGCGGAATCACGGATTCGGTACGCGAAACTGCTGAGCGTATCCGCAACATCGCCTCTGCCACACGCGAGCAGTCTGGCAGCCTGGCAGAGATCACTTCGGCCGCAAACGAACTCGACCGCGTGACCCAGCAGAATGCCGCGATGTTCGAGGAAACCACTGCCGCCTGCCAGACCCTCGACACCGGCGCGCGCGGGCTGGCGCAGGCGATGGCCGCGTTCCGGCTCGAAGAGCTGGCCGCAGAGGAAGAAGGCTGGGATGCGACCGGCGACGAAGGCACGAGAAAATCAGCCTAGGAAACGCCCGAAATGCACCCCCGGAAATGACAAACCCCCGGGGCCGGGCCGCGGGGGTCGTCGGACGGGGCCTAAGCCCCCAGTGTACCGAAACAATGTCCGGATGCCGCTTAGAGCAGCCCTTCGCGCTGGGCTTTCTTGCGTGCGAGCTTGCGGGCACGGCGAATGGCCTCGGCCTTCTCGCGCGCGCGCTTCTCGGACGGTTTCTCGAAATGTTGCCGAAGCTTCATTTCGCGGAAAACGCCCTCACGCTGCAGCTTCTTCTTCAGAGCCCGGAGGGCCTGGTCGACATTGTTGTCGCGAACGCTGACCTGCATGTGGTTGTCACCACCTTTCTAAGTTAGGGTTGCGGAAATTGCAGGAGGTGGCCGTATAGCAAAGCGTCGCTACCTTGTCCACCATGCGCATGAAATGACACGGAGGTCCGGACCATGACCGCTTCATCCGACACCGCCAGCCCCCGCGAACGGCTTCTGCAGTCGGCGCTGACCCACGTCGCCTTCGACGGCTGGTCCGAGACGACCTTCAAGGCCGCCGCTGCCGATATCGGCATGACCCCGCGCGAAGCGCGCGCGATTTGCCCCCGCGGCCCGCTCGACCTCGCCGCCGATTTCCACCGTACCGGCGACACCGCCATGATCAGGCGCATAGAAGAAACCGATCTCGGCGAAATGCGTTTCCGCGACCGCATCGCCTTCGCCGTCCGGGCCCGGATCGAGGCAGCGACAGACCGCGAGGCTGTGCGCCGCGGCACCAGCTTCTTCGCCCTGCCACAGAACGCCGCCGAGGGCACGAAGCTCATCTGGGGCACGTCCGACGCGATCTGGACCGCGCTCGGCGACCCGTCCGAGGACATCAACTGGTACACCAAGCGCGCGACCCTCTCCGGCGTCTATTCCGCCACCGTGCTCTACTGGCTCGGCGACACTTCCGAGGGGTACGAGGCGACCTGGGCCTTCCTCGACCGCCGTATCGAGGACGTCATGAAATTCGAGAAATTCAAGGCGCAGGTGCGCGAGAACCCGGTTCTCAGCCGCCTGATGGCCGGCCCCAACGCGATCCTGTCAAAGGTCAGGGCACCCAACAGGCAGGCGCGGGACGACATGCCCGGCCACTGGGACGCGCAGAACTAGAGGAACGCCATGACCGAAATGATGACCGCCGTGGAGATCTCGGAACCGGGCGGACCCGAGGTTCTGCGCCCCGTTCAGCGCCCGATCCCCGAGCCAGAGCACGGCCGGATCCTGATCAAAGTCGCTTATGCCGGCGTGAACCGCCCCGACGCGCTGCAGCGCGCGGGGAACTACAACCCGCCGCCCGGCGCGTCTGATCTCCCCGGTCTCGAAGCCTCCGGCACGGTCGCCGCCGTGGGTCCCGGCGTCACCGGATGGCAGGTCGGCGACAAGGTCTGCGCTTTGCTGCCCGGCGGCGGCTACGCCGAATACGTCACCACCCCGGCAGCGCACGCCCTGCCAGTGCCCGACGGGCTCGGCCTGAAACAGGCAGCCTGCCTGCCCGAAACCTATTTCACCGTCTGGACCAACGTCTTCATGCGCGGCGGTCTCAACGCCGGCGAACGCTTCCTCGTCCACGGCGGCTCCTCCGGCATCGGCACCACGGCAATCCAGCTCGCGCGCCATTTCGGCGCCCGCGTCTTCACCACTGCCGGCTCGGCAGAGAAATGCACCGCCTGCACCGATCTCGGCGCCGAGCGCGCAATCAACTACCGTGACGAGGATTTCGTAGAGGCTCTCAAGGCCGAAGGCGGCGCCGACCTGATCCTCGACATGGTCGGTGGCGACTACATCCCGCGCAACATCAGGGCCCTGGCCGACGATGGCCGCCTCGTGATGATCGCATTCCTTGCCGGCCCCAAGGCGGAACTGAACTTCGCTCAGGTGATGGCCCGCCGGCTGACAATCACCGGCTCCACTCTCCGCCCGCAAAGCGACCTCGCCAAGGCTCGGATTGCCGAGGGCCTGCGCGAAAACGTCTGGCCGCTCCTCGCCGCCGGCACCATCGCCCCGGTCATGGACCAGACCTTTCCCCTCGCCGACGCCTCAAAGGCCCATGCCCGTATGGAAAGCTCCGAGCACATCGGCAAGATCGTTCTTGAGGTCGCTCCTTAGCCGCCCGCAGCTACTCCACCGCGTGCCGGTACAGGTGCCATGTCGCGTGGCCCAGCACCGGCAGCACGATGATCAGCCCGATGAAGGCCGGGATCGACCCCAGGATCAGCGACGCCGCGACGATCGCGCCCCACGTCAGCACCACCCGAGGACTCCGGGTAAACACCCGCCACGAGGTCGTGACCGCCTGCGGCACACCGACCTCGCGGTCCAGCAACAGCGGGAAACTTACGACGCTCGTCGCCAGCGCCGCCAGCGCGAACAGGAAACCCACGGCGCAGCCGACGATGATCATCGTCCATCCCGCCGCGGTGGTAAGCAGGTCGGTCAGGAATGCCATCAGCGACACCGGCGCGCCCGGTCCCAGTGTCAGCTGGTAGATCCCGTTCGCCACCACCATCCACAGCACGAATAAAGCCACCAGGTAGACCCCCAGCACCAGCACCGAAGCGAAATTCGGCGAGCCGATCACGCCCAACGCCGCCGCCCAGCTGGCGGGTTCTCCCTGCTCCCGGCGCTTGCTGATCTCATAAAGCCCCACTGCCGCAACCGGCCCGATGATCGCAAAGCCCGATGCCAGCGGGAACAGAAGCGGCAGCAGCGCCGCGTGAAACCCGATGCCCGCCAGAACCAGCCCGATGACCGGGTAGAGCAGCACCAGGAACATCACGTCTGCCCGTGCCGCCGCGAAATCCTCGACCCCCTTCTGCAGGGAATCCCGCAGATCGTCGACCGTCAGGTCGCGCAGCCGGATCTCCCTGATCTCGTGACTGCCGACCTTCTCGACCGAATGGGTGACATGTTCGGCCGCGCCGCCGATGGCCTGCGCGGTCCAGCTCATTGGATTGCCGATTGTCTTGACCATCACCTTCCTCCCAACGTGATCCTCGTCACTCGGGCCGACAGGTTCCGGTCGTGCGGCCGGCCGGAACGGCGGCCAACGCATGCAAAAAGCCTAACACGTTAAAGCTGAACAGGCATTCACTTTCTGCGGAGGAAACTCAGCGGATAGGATCCAGCAAAGCGTCCCGCATCGAACAGTCGCGAACAACGTCCGCCCCGCAGTCCCGCGGCTCAAGATCTCGCGTCAGGCAGATCCGCGCCTCCTGTATGCGTCCCGCCGCACAGGTGATCGTGATCATGTCCGCCCCAAGCCCCGGATTGGCCTCCAGAAAAGCGTCCTCGACCACGCTCGCGGGCAGCGTCACCGCCTTCGCCAGCTTGCGGAAAACTTCGGGCCGCGCCACCCGCCCGTAGGCCACCCGCGCCAGCGCGAAATAGTCGTCCGAAAATAGCCCCGAACAGCGCCCGTGCTTCTGCCACTGGTGCCACGCCGCACCCGATGTCCCCATGACATCCGCCATCGCCGCGGTCTCCGCCCGCGATGGGTTCCGCGCGCCGGTCCGGCAATAGCTCGGCCATCCGTCCTCGTATTGCGGCCACAGCCCGTGCAGCACCCAGCCGAACGCGTTCTCTGCATCGCATTGCGAGCTGCCAGAGGCATCGCCCTCCAGCGCGCACCACGACGGCGACCACGACAGGGACAGCACGTAATAGTCGAAATCCCCTGCCCGCTCGCCCTCCGCCCGGGCCAGCGTCGCCGTCAACAGCAAGATGGCCAGCCAGCGCATAAGGGCTTTTCCTCGGGGCTCACAGTCGCTATATGGATCGCCAACTTCCCTGAAAACGAGGACAGGGTCCAGCCGGACCAGCCGTTTTCCCCGGCGAAGAGAGATATTGTCGAAGGAGACGTAAAATGGCGAAACCGATCATGGCGAAAGCGACCGCCGTCTGGCTGGTCGACAACACCACGCTCAGCTTCAAGCAGATCGCCGATTTCTGTGACCTGCACGAGCTGGAGGTTCAGGGCATCGCCGACGGCGACGTCGCCGCCGGGGTCAAGGGGTTCGACCCGATCGCCAACAACCAGCTCGACCAGATCGAGATCGACAGGGGCGAGTCCGACCCGCTCCACAAGCTGAAGCTGAAATTCAACCCCGCCGCCGTCGGCGAGGAAAAGCGCCGCGGCCCGCGCTACACCCCGCTGTCCAAGCGTCAGGACCGCCCGGCCGCGATCCTGTGGCTGGTAAAGTTCCACCCGGAACTCAGCGACGGCCAGGTCGGCAAGCTCGTCGGCACCACCAAGCCGACGATCCAGTCGATCCGCGAGCGTACCCACTGGAACATCGCCAACATCCAGCCGATCGACCCGGTGGCGCTCGGTCTCTGCAAGCAGAGCGAACTGGATGCCGCGGTGCAAAAGGCTGCGAAAAAGAGAGAGGCCGAAGGCGGCGTCCTGTCGGATGACGAACGCCGCAAACTGGTCTCGACCGAGCAGAGCCTGGAAATGGATACCGAACCGAAGATCCCGACCGCGATCTCCGGGTTGGAAACCTTCTCGCTTACTGACGATCCGCGCGGCGATGATGATCAGGAAGACGATCTGCCGGACGCCGACAGCTTCTTCAACCTGCCCTCCGGCGATGATCAGCCGGATGTCGATCACGGGGATGACGACGAAGAAGACGACCGCAGCTAAGGCGGTACCGCAAATCGCTGGCAAAAGTCTCGTCGCCAATGCCCGATCGCGGAAAGCGCGGCAGGGCATTGGCGATTTCGCTTTTCCGTATGGGGTTTAAGGCGCGAGCACCGTCATCGGCGTGACCCCCCGGATCCCGCCGAGCCCCAGGATCTGCGGCGCCTCGACCAGCTGCAGATCCGGCGCTGCGTCTAGCAGCGCGTCCAGCGCCTCTTCCATCTCGATCCGCGCCAGCATCTCGCCTAGGCAGCGATGCACGCCGCCGCCGAAAACCAGGTGCAGCTTCGGATGATCCGTGCGGCGGATGTCGAACCGGTTGGGCTCGGCATATAGCGCCGGATCGCGCATCGCCGACACCGACGACAGCACCAGTATCCGCCCCGGCGGCACAGTGAAGTCTCCCAGTTCCAATGCCGCAGCCGTCAGACGGGGAAGCGCGCCGACCGACGGCTCGCAGCGCAGCGCCTCGGACAGCGCACCGGGGATCAACCCGCGGTCATCGCGCACATCCGTCCAGGCCTGGCCGTCCTGCAATAGCAGCATCACCATGATTGCAAAGGCGGCGCGCGTTGTGTCGGTCCCGGCCAGCACCACCGCCATCAGCTGGGTCAGGGTGTCTTCCTCACCCAGTTCATCCACCGTCTCCAGCAAGCCGGTCAGCATGTCATCGCGCGGCGCTGTCTGCCGTTCGGCGAGCTGCCCACCGAGATAAGCGTACAGTTCGTTCGCCGCCGTCTCGATCTCGTCATGCATCTCCATCGGGTAGTTCGTCGAAAGCGTCCGCGCCAGCTTGTAGACCAGCGACGAAAAATACGGCGCATCCGACACCGGCAGCCCCAGCAAACCGGCGATCATTTCCGACGGCACCCGCGCCGCGACACGGTCGACGAAATTGAACTCCTCGCCGCGCGGCATTTCCGCCATCACCTGCCGGGCAACCGCGCGGATCGCCGGCCGCCGCGCCTTGATAGCGGAAAAGGCAAAGGCCCGCGCGAACGGACCGCGGCGCAGTACATGCGCCTCACCGTTGGAGAAAAGCAGCATATCCTCAAGGAATTTGCGCGCCCGCCCTTCTGGAATCCGATGGTGATTGGCATAGGCGACACCGGGGATCTGCATTGTCCGCGGATCGGTGGTCAGCCGGATTACATCCTCTGCGCGCAGCACGATGATCCGGCCGTCCTGCATCGCGATGGCGGGCGATTTCGCGCGCCATTCGGCCAGAACTCCGTGGGTATCGGGGACGAATTCTTGATCAAGAACAACGGGCAAACCTGTGGAATCGGTCGGCCGGGGGGGGACGTCAAGCAATGTCATAATCAGACTCCTGAACGGAGGGGGGGAATCAGGGTTTAAAAACTGAATTGAATTCAGTTCAACATTGATTGCGCTTGCAGTCAATCCCCGCAATCGCACAAGATTGTGGAATGAACAGGGCAATGGACAAACGCAGCGCGCTGATCGCCGCAGCTCGCGCCGCCATGATCGAACAGAAGGGCAATGTCGAAATCGGAGACGTCGCCCGCCGCGCGGGTGTGTCCGTTGGCCTTGCCTATCACCATTTCGGCTCCAAGGCCGGCCTGGTCGCCGCCGTCGTCACCGAGTTTTACGACCGCTACGACGACATCGTCATGCAGGACATGGGCCGCGGCCGCCCCTGGCTCGAACGCGAGCGCGAGCGCCTCGTCCGCATCGTCGATTTCCTGTTCCACGACCCGCTGACACCGATCATCCTCGGCCAGCTTTCCGGCTCGCCCGAAGTCGCACAGATCGAGTTCGGCCGCCGCGGCAAGATCATAGAATCCGCCGCCTGGGTGATCGAGCGCGGCCAGGAAAAGGGCGAACTCGATCCGTCCCTCGATCCCTACGTCACCGCGGCGATCTTTACCGGCGGGCTGCGGGAAGCCTGCAACCGGTGGATCGCCCGCGGTGACCCGCCCGACGCAGAGCTTTTCGTCAGCCGCTCCTGGCGGATCATGGCAGCGGGGCTGGCGCCAAAGAACTAGGTTCTTACGGCGCCGCCGGAAACCCGCACGGGCCTATCCCTGCAGATCGACCACCACCGTTTCCAGCGTGCCTTCGAACACGAACGGCGCCGTGTAGTCGTATGTCACCGGCGTTCCCGTGTCCGATCCGATATCCTGGTTCTCGGACAGCGAATACTTGAACGGTGTGGTGCGCTCGACCGTCCCGGTGCCCACCGTCTCGCCGTTGACCGACAGGGTCACGGTGCCGCCGCCACCGGTCTCGTCCCCGCCGTCATAGGCGAAATCCATCTTAAGCTCATGTTCGCCGGCCGCCACGGAACTGTCGCTCTCGACCAGGAAAACCTCCACGTCGATGTAGTTATGCGCCGTCTTCAGCGTGCCGTCCTGCAGGTAGAACGCCCATCCCCCTGTATTGCCGCCCTGCGTGAAGATCATGCCGTTGGCGCCGTCCCCGATCTCGACATTCGCGGTGACGCTGAAGGACTTGTTCTTCAGATCGGGCGCAGACGATTCCGGCAGCCCCGCCAGCGGACCGAAATAGGTAAAGCTCGTCCGGTCGCCCGCGAGATTGGGCTTGCCAGTCAGTTCCGCGCTGAACCGCTCGGCGCCGCGCCAGTCGAGCGGCAACGCCTTGTTCTTTGACGCTTCCGCCCACCAGAGCGCTTCCATCTCGGCCAGTATCTCGGGGTTTTCATCCGCGAGGTTGCTGGCCTGGGTAAAGTCCTCATCCAGATTGTACAGTTCCCACTCCGCAGTTAGCGGGTCGAACTCGCCCCGAACCGGATCCCACGGCTCGAACGCCAGGGACGCCGCCCACCAGCCATCCTTGTACATGGCGCGGTTCACGACCATCTCGAAATACTGACTGGTGCGAACCTCTTCGGCATCCGGATCGGCCAGCGTATCCAGAAAACTTTTTCCCTGGATAGGCGTCTGGGTTGTGCCGTTGACGCTGCGCGGCTCGGCAATTCCGGCGGCTTCGAGGATCGTGGGAGCAATGTCGATGACATGCAGGAACTGCGTCCGCGTCTCGCCGTCGGACGCATAGCGGGCGGGCCATTTCACCAGCATCGCGTTGCGGGTGCCGCCAAGGTGGCTCGCCACCTGCTTGGTCCACTGGAACGGGCTGTCCATCGCCCACGCCCATCCGGCCGGGAAATGGTTGAAATGCATCTCGGTCCCGATCTCGTCGATCCGGTCAAGCATGTCTTCGGTCGTCATCAGGTAGGCGTTGAAAAAGGCGTTCTCGTTCAGGGTGCCGTCGAATCCGCCCTCGGCAGATGCGCCGTTGTCGCCGATGATGTAGATCGTCATCGTGTTGTCGGCGTCAGGCAGCGTGGCCACGTAATCCAGCACGCGGCCGACCTCCTGGTCCACATGCAGACCGTAAGCCGCGAAGACCTCCATCATCCGGGTATAAAGCCGTTTCTGGTCGTCGTTCAGACTGTCCCAGGCCGGCAGGCTCTCGGGCCGTCCGGTCAGGACGGACTCGGCCGGGATGATGCCAAGCTCCTTCTGTCGCTCATAGGTTTGCTCGCGATACGCGTCCCAGCCCATGTCAAATTGTCCCGCGAACTGGTCGATCAGTTCCTGCGGTGCCTGGTGCGGAGCGTGGGTCGCGGCGGGGGCCAGGTAGGCCAGCCAGGGTTTCTCCGGCTGGATCGCCTCGATGTTTCTCAACCACTCGATGGTGCGGTCAGCAAGGTCGACACTGACGTAATAATCGTCCTCCTCAGGCGTTCCGAGCGCGGTCTGGTTCTCGAACAGGTAGGGCCGCAACTGGTTGGTGTCACCCGCCATAAACCCATAAAAATGGTCGAACCCCAGGCCGTTAGGCCAGTGATCGTAAGGACCCATCGCGCTGGTCTCATAGACCGGGGTATTGTGGTTCTTGCCAAACCACGCGGTGATGTACCCGTTCTGGCGCAGGATCTCCGCAACGGTCGCGGTGTCCTTCGGAATGATTCCGGTATAGCCGTCATAGCCCGTGGCCAGTTCGGTGATGACGCCGGTGCCCGAAACATTGTGATTGCGCCCGGTCAATAGCGCCGCCCGCGTGGGCGAACACAGCGCCGTGGTGTGGAAGCGGGTGTAAAGCAACCCTTCCTCGGCAAGCGCATCCATGGCCGGCGACGGAACGCCGCCTCCGGAAACGGAAAATTGCCCGAAGCCGACATCGTCCAGCAGGATCAGCAGGACGTTCGGCGCTCCTTCGGGCGCAGTCACCGGGGCGGGGAATTCCGGCGGGTCAGAGTTGAGATAGGTCGTGCCGACATTTCCGCGGTATTTCTGTTCGGCATAGGGCAGCACGGTCTGTCCGTCGCTGGCGGCGAGCGGGGAGTCCGATGTCTGGGCAAGGGCGCTGAGTCCCGTCGTCAGCAAGGGCAGAATGGTCAGAAATATAGGGGATTTGCAGATAGGCATAGCGGCCTCCGGGGGGAACCAGGTAAGGATGAACTATGCCAACAGAGTACATTAACGTTAGGGAAGCGGCCAAGTGTATTCACACTCTATGCACGAATCACCGCGCAGAGTTCGCGTAATACATTGTATTGGTAGTAGTCGGTTCGGAACCGATTTTGTGGCCTCCATCGCCAGCAGGCGCAATGCGCACTTAACCAACAGCACCAGCCCGCCCGGCCACGCGAAATTCCCTTACGTAATCTTACCGAGTTGCCTCAGCGCGCCGTCCCGCCGACAATCACCATATTCAATGACCAACAAATTTTGACGCAGCCGGCGGCCTCGGTCGCCGGACCTGCGCCAAGCCAGCTCATAGCCTCGCTGAAACACCAATCTCCCCGGGCCCGAGCCCGGTTGTTCCGCTCAGGGATCGCACCGCGTTTCCGATCAGTCGCAGTCTGAATTGTCCAGAAGGTCGTTCGGCATCTGCGTATTGCACAGAACCGCCTGATCAAGCTCCATCATGTCCACGACGGCCCCATCAAACGAAGCACCCGTCAGGTCGGCGCCGTCGAACTGAACATCCGTAAGCACCGCATCCGAGAAACTGACACCCTGCATCGACGCAGACGCGAAACTGACATTCGCCAGGCGCGTCTCGTCAAAGACCGCGATGTCCAGATCCGCCCCGCTGAAATCCACCGCCTCAAAAGTCGCATCGGTAAAGTCGACACCGATCAGGCTGCGCCCCGCAAAACTGTCGCCGTTGAAGGCGCAGCCCTTGCACTGACCCATCATGCGCAGGTCTCCTTGCGCATCCTCCGACTGGGCGATGGCGAAACCGGCAATCAGGCTAAGGGTGACGGCGCAGGCCGAAAACGCTGCGAAAGCGCGGGGACGAAATGTCATGCAGTAGTCCTTCGATTCAGGGACGCCGCGCGCCCATCCACCCGCCCGTCACAAGAACGACGACGGATGCCCTTCCCGTTGGGGCTGGTCTATACCCAACTCATGTTAACGAAGGTGGAGATCGGACCTGACGGTTACAACTCCCGCAGACCGCCGCCGAAATGAATTTTGCCAACCAAGTGCAGACACGGCCGACTTACCCGACAATGGCCAACGCTTCCTACTGGCCCCCGTCGTCCCGGTTCGGCCATCCTCCGCCAGTGGATGCACACCCCGTGCACCGGCCGTGTCCGCCCGGCGCACAGGGTGTGCCGCTTCCAAAGTCAGAGCAGCTGACCGCCCGAAACCTCGATCCGCTGCCCGGTCATCCAATGCGTATCCCCGGCCAGCAGCGCCGCCACCGACCCGCCGATATCGTCCGGCAGCCCGACCCGGCCCATCGCGGTGGTGCTGGCGATCATCTGATTGACCTCGGGATTATCCCGCACCGCGCCTCCGCCAAAGTCGGTCTCGATGGCCCCCGGCGCGATCGCGTTCACGGAAATGCCCCGCGGCCCCAGCTCTTTCGCCAGGTAGCGCGCCAGCACCTCGACGGCGCCTTTCATCATCGCGTAAGCCCCGTATCCCGGCAGCGCAAACCGCGCTAGCCCCGAGGAAATCATCGCGATCTTCCCGCCATCCGCCATCAGCGGCAACAGCGCCTGCGTCAACAGGAACGGCCCGCGGACATGCACCGAATAAAGCGCATCCAGATCCGCCGCCGGCGTCTCCGCCACCGCCCCGTAATAGCCGAACCCGGCGTTGTTCACGAGGTAGTCGAAACTCCCGCGCCCCCATGTCTGGCGCAGCGAAACCTCCAGCTTTTCGGCAAATCCGGTAAACGTCTCCGCGTCCGTCGTGTCGAGCTGCATGGCCACGGCCCTGCCGCCCTTGCTTTCGATCTCATGGACGACCTCGTCGGCCGCTCCGCCATTGCCCCTGTAGGTCAGGACAACGCCAACTCCTTGTTCTGCAAGATGTAATGCCATCGAGCGTCCAAGCCCGCGGCTGCCACCGGTGATTACTGCTATGCGGTTCATGACCGAACTCCATTGGTTGCTTCCGATGCCACTTGATATGGCGCCGGACCCCCTCAGCGCCTGCCGCATCCTCCGGCAATCCTGCCCGATCCTCCGAAAGCCAGGAAAAACGCTCACTGGATTCTGCGCAGGCATGTCATATCTTCCAGATCAAAGGAGCCACCCAATGGATCACCAGACACTCATCACCCGCGCCGAAGACCTCGCCACCCGCGCACAGATCCGCGACGGCATGGTCGAAACCGGCGTCGCCGGCCTAGGCATCTCCCGCCGGCCAACACGGACGCAGATGGAATCCATGCTGTACGACCCGCTCGTCTGCCTCGTACTGCAGGGCGCAAAGGAAACCGGCACCCACTCCCACGCCGTCCATGTCGGTGCCGGGCAGCTCCTGATCGTCAGCCACGACATCCCCATCGTATCCCGCGTTATCGACGCTGATCCCGCAAAGCCCTACATCGCCCTCGTCCTGCCGCTCGACCTCGATATGCTCCGCGGTCTCGCCACCGAGACCGGCGACCAGCCCGTCGACACCGCGCCGGACGCGCTGCAGACCCAGCCCGCGACCCCGGAGATCGCAGACGCCTTCATGCGTCTCCTAGCCCTCGCAAACGACCCGGCAGAGGCCAGGGTCCTCGCCCCGCTGATCCTGAAGGAAATCCATTACCGCCTGCTCCGCGCCCGGGGCGGTGGAGTCCTTCGTGCGCTGCTCTGGCAAGGCAGCCATGCCAGCCGCATCGCCCGCGCCATCGCCCATATCCGCGCCCACGCGGATGAAAGCCTGCCGACCCAGCACCTCGCCGGCATCGCGGGTATGAGTGCCTCGACCTTCCACGCCCATTTCAAGGCGGTGACATCGACCACGCCACTGCAGTTCCAGAAGGATCTGCGCCTGCTGAATGCGCGCGACCGGCTGCAGGGCGGCGCGGACAGCGTCTCCACCGTCGCTTTCGATGTGGGTTACGAAAGCCCCACGCAGTTCAGCCGCGACTATTCAAGGAAGTTCGGCGCCCCACCCCGCGCCGACCTGAAGAAGGCCAGCTGAGCAGATCTACCTGCAAATGAACCGCTCTAGAACGCCTTCCGCGCCTTCAGCGCCGCGGTGATCGTCCCGTCGTCGAGGTAATCCAGTTCGCCCCCGATCGGCACACCCTGCGCCAGCGAGGTCACATTCACCCGCCCGTCCAGCTGGTCCGCGATGTAATGCGCCGTCGTCTGCCCGTCGACAGTGGCGTTCAGCGCAAGGATCACTTCCGACACGCCCTCTGCCGCAACCCGGTCCAGCAACTTCGGGATCCGCAGCTCGTCCGGCCCCACCGCATCCAGCGCCGAAAGCGTGCCTCCCAGCACGTGATACCGCCCCTTGAACACGCCGGCGCGCTCCATCGCCCACAGGTCGGCGACATCCTCGACCACGCATAGCTCCCCGTTCGCCCGCTTTTCGGCGTCGCAGATCGGGCAGATATCGGCGGTGGAAATGTTCCCGCAGTTCAGGCATTCCCGTGCCGTTTCGGCCACCGCCTGCATCGCCTGCGCAAGCGGCGTCATCAGCAGGCCGCGCTTCTGGATCAGGTGCAGCACGGCGCGCCGGGCGGACCGCGGACCAAGTCCCGGCAGCTTCGCCATCATCTCGATCAGGGCTTCGATTTCACGGGGTGCATCGCTCATGGCCAAAGGTTAAACCGGCGCAAAGCGGAGCGACAGAGGAGATCTGCCGCCCGCCCCTTCTGGAGCACTGAAAATGACGCGGCCCCAACGCCTTGGCGATGTCTCGTTCTGGTACAGCGATATCGGCGGCCTGCCGGAACGGCGTCCGCCGCTCGCCGGCCATGCTTCGGCCGATATCTGCATCGTCGGTGCGGGCTATACTGGGCTCTGGACAGCCTATTATCTCAAGAAGGCTGACCCGTCCCTCGACATCCTGATCGTCGAGAAGGAATTCGCGGGCTTTGGCGCTTCGGGCCGCAATGGCGGCTGGCTGACCGGCGGCTTTGCGTGGACCCACGAAAAATACCGCTCCACCGGTACCGACGAGGGCATCCGCGCCATGGTGCAGGCGATGAACGGCACCGTGGACGAAGTGATCCGCGTGGCCGAGGCTGAAGGCATCGACGCCGACATCCTGCGCACCGATGAGCTGATGGTCGCAACGAACCCCGCCCAGCTCGAACGCATGCAGGAAGAAGTCGCGCATCGACTGAGCTGGGGCGAAGGCGCCGACCGTGTCTTCGCCATTTCCGCCGAAGAGGCACACGCGAGGGTGAACATCCCCAACACCCTCGGCGCCATGATCATCACCGGCGTCGCCCGCATTCAGCCCGCGAAACTCGTGCGCGGCCTGGCCGCAGCCGTGGAACGGCTCGGCGTCACCATCGCCGAAGGCACAGAGGTTCTCGACATTCAGCCCGGGCGCATTGTCACCGACAGGGGCACGATCCGCGCCGGAAAGGTCCTCCGCGCCACCGAGGGCTTTACCGCCGCCCTGAAAAACAACAGGCGGGACTGGCTCCCCCTCAACTCCGCGCAGATCGTCACCGAACCCCTGCCCGATGCCGTCTGGAACGAAATCGGCTGGCAGAACCACGAGATCCTCGGCGATACCGCCAATGTCTATTGCTACTGCCAGCGCACGCGCGAGGGCCGCATCGCCGTCGGCGGGCGCGGCACGCCCTATCGCTTCGGCTCCGGCATCGACGCGTCGGGCATCCCCGACACCGCCACCGTCGACCGCCTGATCGCGGTTCTGCGCCGCCACTTCCCCGCCGCCGCCGAGGCACGGGTCGACCACGCGTGGTGCGGCGTTCTCGGCGTCCCGCGCGACTGGTGCGCCACTGTGGGATACGACCCGAAATCCGGCCTCGGCTGGGCCGGCGGCTATGTCGGCGTCGGCGTCTCCACCTCGAACCTAGCAGGCCGCACGCTCGCCGACCTCGCCCTCGACCGCGCCACCGAGCTCACCGGACTGCCCTGGGTCAACCGCCGCGTCCGCCGGTGGGAGCCGGAACCGCTGCGCTGGCTCGGCATCAACGCCATGTACCGCCTGTTCGACGCCGCCGACCGGCACGAGGCGGCGGGCGGCGGCGTGTCCCCCCTCGCCAGGATCGGTGCGGCGCTCACTGGCCGGTGAGGTGTTAACGAAGCATTTGCCGGATCGGCGCAAACTTCCGGGATGGAAGCGTCCCTTCGATCCGTCCTCTATGCGATTCTGGCCGTGGCCTGCCTGTGCGCCGCGACCCTGCCTGCGCAGGCCCAGCGCCGCTGCGGCCTGACGCCAGAGCTTGACGCCCTGGTGGCGGAACTGAAGCTGCAAAGCTTCAACGGCCCGGAATTCGTTGCCTCCCGCTCCGGCAGACTGCGCGGGCTGGTGGACAGCACCGTCAAGACCGGTGTCGCCGACCGGCTGAGGGCCATCGGTTTCGAGAATCTCGGCGTCGCCGTCTTCCGGCTAATGAACGAAGCCGCGAATATTTCGGACGCCCGCCGCATCCCCGACGCAGGCGTCCTGCGCGCGCGTATCCAGTCGGTGGAGCAGCTGCGCGACCAGGCCTGCAGCACGCCGCGCAGCACCGACGTGGAAACCCCCAGCCTGCGCGACCTCAGCAACGACCGCCACAGCACGCCCTGGGCCACCCCGTCGCGTCTGTTATGGCTATGGGGTCTGGCGGGCGCGATCACCATCGCGCTCTACACTGTGCGCTGGTCCTACCGGTGGGGCTATGCGCTGGTCCACAAACGCATGGCCTGCCTGATCGCGGCGCATCTGCAGATCGGCGACGTCATCATCCACGGCGACATCACCACGCTGGGCCGCCGCGGCTGCAAGTTCCGCCCGCAGGAGGACATCGGCCTGAAAACGATAAGGGAGCTTGCGGAAACCGCCGACGCAACGGTTCTGGTCGGGCCGAACCGATACCCGTCCTATATCCACGGTATTTACGACGATTTCGGCTCGTTCTTCTTTCTCGAAGCGATCAGCCCCGCGGTGCAGCACCGCCTGCTCACCCGCTCGCGCACCGCCCCGTACTATGTGAAGAAGGACACGCGAAAGCCGAACGTCAGACGCCGCCGAACCGCCGCCAGCGCCTAGAAGGGCAGCTTCATGTCGGCCGGCAGGCCCAGTTCCTCGGTGATCTTGCGCATCTGCTCCTGGCCCAGCTCGGCGCCCTTCACCTGCGCATCCTTCACCGCGGCGACGATCAGATCCTCGGCGACTTCCTTGTCCTCGGCGCTGAAGATCGACGGGTCGATGTCCAGAGCGGTCAGTTCCCCCTTCGCGGTGGCGGTCGCCTTGACCAGCCCGGCCCCGGATTCGCCGGTCACCGTCATGGTCTCCAGCGCCTCCTGCATCTCGGCCATCTTGGCCTGCATCTCCTTGGCCTTCTTCATCATCCCGGCCATGTCGCCAAGATTGCCCAGTCCTTTGAACATCACACTACTCCTCGGGGGAAATCCGTCTCTCAATATGGGGCCGGGCGCGGCGGGACAAGGGACCTCAGTCCTCCTCGAACGGGTCCCATTCATCCTCGACCTCTGGCAGCGCCTCGGCCTCGGCTTCCTGCGCCAGCGCCTCGGGCGTCCGGATCTCTGTGATCTTCGCCCCCGGGAACGCATCGAACACCGCCGCGACAAGCGGATGTTTCTTCGCCTCGGTCTCCAGCGCCATCCGCTCGGCGTCGCGGACCTCGGCGATGGTCTGTCCGCCGCCCTCGCCCACCACGCTCACCGCCCAGCGCACCCCGGTCCAGCCCTGCAGCCGCCCGGCCAGGCGCGACGCCAGATCGCGCGGCGCGTCGTCGGTCGGTTCGAACTCGATCCGCCCCGGCTGATACCGCGCCAGCCGCAAAGTCGTCTCGACTTCGACCAGCAGTTTCACGTCCCGGTTCGCGCGGATCAGTTCGATCACCTGATCGAACCGCGCATAACGCGCCAGCGCCTGTTCCGGGTCGACCGACAGTGCCGTCGCCGTTCCCGCCGCGCCGCCGCTTGCCTGCATCCGCACCTGCGCCTGCTGCACCGCCTGCGTTCCGGCGCTGCCGCCGCCCGGTCCGCCCTGCGGCGCCGGGGCAGGCGCGGTCGGTGGCGCGTCCTGCAGCTTGCGGATCAGATCCTCCGGTGGCGGCAGATCGGCGACATGGGTCAGCCGGATCACCGCCATCTCGGCCGCCATCATCCCGTTCGGCGCCTGCGCCACCTCGTCCAGCGCCTTCAGCAGCATCTGCCACATCCGCGTCAGCACCCGCATCGGCAGCCGTTCGGCCATGCCCATGCCACGCGCGCGCTCGTCGGGGCTGACGGTCGGGTCCTCCGCCGCCTCGGGCGTAATCTTGATAACGCTGACCCAGTGGGTGATCTCGGCCAGATCGCGTAGTACGGCCAGCGGATCGGCCCCGTCCGCATATTGCGCCGACAGCTCGGTCAGCGCGCCGGCCGCATCCCCGGCCATGATCATGTCGAACAGGTCCAGCACCCGGCCCCGGTCGGCGAGCCCAAGCATCGCCCGCACCTGCTCGGCAGTCGTCTCCCCGGCGCCGTGCGACAACGCCTGATCCAGCAGAGAGGTCGCGTCCCGCGCCGACCCTTCCGCAGCCCGCGTGATCAGCGCAAGGGCCTCGTCGGAAATCTCGCCGCCCTCGGCAGAGGCAATCTTGCGCAGCAGATCGATCATCACCTCCGGCTCGATCCGCCGCAGGTCGAACCGCTGGCACCGCGACAGCACCGTCACAGGCACCTTGCGGATTTCGGTAGTGGCAAAGATGAACTTCACATGCGCCGGCGGTTCTTCCAGCGTCTTCAACAGCGCGTTGAACGCGCTGGTCGACAGCATGTGAACCTCGTCGATGATGTAGATCTTGTAGCGGGCAGAAGCCGCCCGGTAATGCACCGAGTCGATGATCTCGCGGATATCGTTGACCGAAGTGTTCGACGCCGCGTCCATCTCCATCACGTCGACATGGCGGCCTTCCATGATTGCCTTGCAGTGCTCGCAGACGCCGCAGGGCTCGGTCGTCGGCCCGCCCTTGCCGTCCGGCCCGATGCAGTTCATTCCCTTGGCGATGATCCGGGCCGTCGTCGTCTTCCCGGTCCCCCGGATGCCGGTCATGATGAAGGCCTGCGCGATCCGGTCCGCCTTGAACGCGTTCTTCAGCGTCCGCACCATCGCGTCCTGTCCGACAAGATCGGCAAAGGTTTCCGGCCGGTATTTCCGGGCCAGCACCTGGTAGGCGGGGGATTTCTCGTCGGTCATCGGCGGCTCGGCGGAATCGGGCATGCGGCGAGACTAGAGCAACCTGCCACCGGCCCCAAGTGCGGGAATGATCCGCGAACAAGATCCGGGCGACGAGCCAGCAACCTTGTGCAACCGGCCCGACCCGATTACGCTGGGACATGCCGGTCAGAGGCGGCATCCGGGTCCGCGGAAAGCTTCACAGCACCTCTCAGAACGAAGTGACCATATCTTCGGTTGAACTCGTGCCCGACAGGCGGACCACCGGGCGGATTGAGGGAAACCGATGACCATATCCACCGACAGTCTCCGCCGCGCCGCCAAGCAGCTCCGCAAGGCGTTCCTTTCCGGCGATCCTGATGCGCAGGCGCGCGTCGACGCCGTCCTGCCCGGCGCCGACACTTTGAAACATGCCGACGCCCTGCACGTGATCGCGCGCGAGAACGGCCACACCAGCTGGCCACGTCTGAAATTCGCCGCCGACAGCGCCGCAATGGACCGCGCCGCCAAGGCGCAGCGGCTGGCATCCGCGCTCTACTTCGGCCAGCACTGGGTCACCGATGCCCTGCTGACCGAAACCCCGGATCTCGGGCGCGAGGATTTCGGGCTGGCCTGCGCCACCTACGACATCGACCACGTCCGCAAGGTGCTCGCCGAGGACCCTGACGCCGTGAACCGCCCCCTCGGCGCTCGGGGCCGCCGCCCCATCCTGCACCTCGCCTTCTCGCAGCACATCCACGGCGGCGGCAACGAAGCCAACATGCTCGCCGTGGCCGACGCCCTCCTCGCCGCGGGCGCCGATCCCAACGACAGCTATCCGTTCGACGGCGACGAGAACACGCCCCTCTCCGCCCTCTACGGCGCCCTCGGCCATGCCAACAACGTCCCCCTCGCCGAATGGCTCCTCGACCACGGCGCCGACCCGAACGACAACGAGTCGCTCTACCACTCCACCGAACTCGGCCATCACGACGGCCTGAAACTCCTGCTGAAGCACGGCGCGCGGCCCGAAGGCACCAACGCCCTGCCCCGTGCGCTCGATTTCAACGATCATCAGGCGGTGCAACTCCTGCTCGACGCCGGGGCCGACCCGAACGAGGGCATCGCCCCGCACCCCTCCGGCGAGCCGTCCTTCGTGATCCCCACCCTGCACCAGGCGGCCCGCCGCATGTGCGACGCCCGGATGATCCGCCTGCTGCTCGACGCCGGCGCCGATCCGTCCACGCGGTATCACGGCACCACACCCTACGGCCTCGCCCGCGTCTACGGCAACGTGGACGCCGCCCGCCTCATCGCCGAGGCCGGCGGCGACACCACCCTGACGCCCGAGGAACAGCGTCTCGCCGAAGCTGCGGACGGCACCCTGCCCGACGGCGCCCGCCTGAACCCCGAAACCCTGCGCCACGGCTACCGCGTCCTACCCCGGGAACTGCTGCATCTCCCCGGCAAGCTCCCGCACGTCAAACGCCTGATCGCCCTCGGCCTCGAATCCGACCGGCCCGACCCGATGGGCCTTCCCCCGGTGCAGATCGCCGGGTGGGAGGGCCTGCCAGAAGCAATGGAGTTCTTCCTGTCCCTCGGCCCCGACCTGACCCGCGTCAACCACTACGGCGGCGACCTCCTCTCAACCATCCTCCACGGCTCGGAAAACTGCCCCGCCCGCGCGGAACGGGATCACATTGCCTGCGCCCGCCTCGCCCTCGAATCGGGCGTACCGCTGCCGCAAAGGCTTATCGACAATGCCGGAGAGCCGGAAATGGCCGGTTTTCTGGCGGATTGGGCGGAAAATCACCCCGAACAGGTGACCGGTACCGGCCCGGGCTGACCCATTCGAGAATCCTCTTGGTCCGCGGCCAACTAAGCGTATGTTCAAGGAGTCGCCGAAAAGCTGCTTCGGCGACTCCTCTTATCGGAGTGTCGTGAATGACCGTCTCCACTGCGCATCGGCGCATGGTCCCGCTCCTGCTCTTCGCCTGGGCGATTGCCTACCTTGGGTCGTTCCTCGCCTTCTACGTGACACCCGAGAACGACTTCGGTTTCACGGCGGGCTGGAACCGCATCGGCGTCTTCGTCGTCTGGCAGTTCGTGGCAACCGTGATGGCGGCCCTGACCGCCGTCTTTTCAAGGTCCCTGCCCCGCCGCGATCCGATGCGGAACCTGGCACTGCTGCCGATCGGCGTGCTCGGCCTCTCGGCCGCATCCCTCGCGACCCTGTTCATCTGGGTCAGCCTGTCGCAGCCCGCGGCGGGGCCGGCGCCGGATCTGACCCCGGCGCCCGTCGCTTCGACGCAATCCGCGGTGGGCTAGTCCCAGCCCCCCTTATCGTACCGCTTCTCCCGCTGGATCCTGGCGATGTGCTTCCCGAAGGCGCGGCTGCGCGACCGCTTCTCGGCGATGGTCTCGGTGCTGCGGGCATCCTCGCGCTGCAGCTTGCGCCAGCGCTGAACCCGCTCCGGCTCCAGATCGCCCGCGTCGATCGCCGCCTGCACCGCGCATCCCGGCTCGCCCTCATGCGCGCAATCGGAAAACCTGCAATCCGACGCCAGCTCTTCCAGATCCGCGAACACCGCCGCAATCCCGTCCGAGGCGCCGGTCAGCCCCAGCTCCCGCATCCCCGGCGTGTCGATCAGCCAGCCGCCGCCCGCCACCGGACGCAGCGCCCGCGCCGTCGTGGTATGCCGCCCCTTGGCGTCGTCCTCGCGGATACCCTGCACCGCCTCCGCGCCGCCGGTCAGTGCATTCGTCAGGGTGGTCTTCCCCACCCCCGACGATCCGACCAGCGCCAGCGTCTGCCCGCCCCGGCACCACGGCGCCAGCGCCTCCGCCACCGCCTCCGGATCGCGCGCGTCCAGCACCACCGTCGCCACCAGCGGCGACAGCCGCTCCGCCGCCCGCGCGAACCCCGCGGCATCCTCCGCCAGATCCGCCTTGGTCAGCACCACCAGCGGCAGGCACCCGCCTGAAGCCGCCAGCGCCAGGTACCGCTCCAGCCGCGCCGCGTTGAAATCGGCGTTGCACGAGGTGACGATCCCCAGCGTATCCACATTCGCCGCGATCAGCTGCCGCTCGGCGCGCGGCCCTGCCGCCCGCCGCTGCAGCAGGGTCCGCCGCTCCAGCACCCGCAGCACGCGCGCGCCATCGCTCAGCACCCAGTCACCGCAGGCGATCTCGCCGGCGGACAGATGCCCGCCGGTCATCAGCACCGTCTCGCCCGCAGGCGAAAGCGCCGTCACCCTGTCGCGTGCAACGGACACGATGCGGCAGGGCGCAGCCTCGGCATCCTCGCCGTCGAGCTGCGCCAGATAGAAGTTGGACCAGCCCAGGCCGGCCAATGAAATGTCAGTCAATGGAAGAATTCCTTCGAACGGAAAAAGCCTCGCGGACGGATATCCGCGACCTCAGAGGCAGCTTGAACTGCCCTTGGCTTATTGGGCCACAATCTCCATGCGTACGCCCTCCGTTCTAGGGTGAGAGGCTGGACAACGACCCAAGCGGGGCTCGTTACGGCTGCTTCCTTCCGGACCTGACCGGGTTGGCGAGGCGCTCGCCCGCGCCAACCTCTCGACCAGTGGATTTAGTGCGTCTTGGCGCCGGGTGCAACCATATTGCCCCGAAACGACAGACAGGTCGCATCCCGGCAAGACCCGCCGCATGCGGCGCGGCAGCCTGTCCTGCAAAACGGACGGAGGACCAGCCATGCCGCAATCGGCCAGCATCGCGCCTGACGGGCTGCATCTTGCGCGCACCGGAGCCGCCGACGCGGTCTATCCGCTGATCTGGCTGCGCCACAACTGCCCCACCGCCTTCCACCCCGAGACTGAGGAACGCATCCTCGACCTGCGCGACCTGCCGGAGAACCCGGTGCTCGCCTGCGCCGAGCTCATCGGCGACCGCCTGTCGCTAAACTGGGCCGACGGTCACAGCAGCGCCTTCGAACTCGACTGGCTTCTGTCCCACGTCCCAGGAGAGGCGGTGCCGGACCCGGCCCGTGTCGAGCGCGTTTTCTGGCGCGGCGATCTGGGCGCCGACGGCATCCGGCGCTACACGGCGGAAGACATCCTCGCCAGCGATCAGGCGCTCGTTGCCTGGATGAAGGATACCGCCAGCTACGGTCTGACCATCGTCGAGGGCGTCGCGGACCGTGTCGAGGCCGGCCCGGAGATCGCCCGCCGCGTCGGTTTCCTGCGCGAAACCAATTTCGGCACCACCTTCGCGGTCCGGACGATCCCGAATCCCAACAACCTCGCCTACACGGCAGAGGCGCTGCCGCTCCATACCGACCTGCCGAACCAGGAACTGCCGCCGGGCTACCAGTTCCTGCACTGCCTCGCGAACGAGGCGGTGGGCGGCGGATCCATCTTCGTCGACGGTTTCGCGGTCGCCGCGGATGTCGAGGCCGAAGCGCCCGAGGACTACGCCCTTCTCAGCCGCACGCCGGTGCCGTTCCGCTTCCACGACAGCACGGCGGATATCCGCAGTCACCGCCCGGTGATTGACCTGTTTCCCGACGGCCGGCTCCGGGAGATCACCCATAGCGGGCACCTCGTCGACGTCTTCGACATGGCGCCCGAGGCGATGACCGCCTTCTACCCGGCTTTCCGTCGCTGGCTCGCCCGGCTCGACGATCCGGCTTACGGCGTCACGCTGAAGCTGAAAGGCGGCGAGATGGTCGTCTTCGACAACCGCCGCACCCTGCACGGACGGACCCGCTTCGACCCGAACACCGGCTTCCGCCACCTTCACGGCTTCTATGTCGACCGCCAGGAATTCGACAGCCGCCTCCGCGTCCTTTCCCGTGGCAACGGGCCAGCCGCTTCTTCTGGCTGAAAATATCCCGGGGGAATCGCGAAGCGACGGGGGCAGAGCCCCCTACAGCACGAAGTGCCAGAAAGCGTGCGCCGCAGGCGCTCAATGGAAAGCGGCCCGCCCCAAGGGGAGCGGGCCGCCAGAGATCAGAGCTGGATGCGGTAACGCGCGAAGCCGTCCGGCCCCTCGCCCGCTTCCTCGATGGTCACGCCCTTCACATCGGCGATGTAGCCAGACGCTGCCGGTCCGGTGTCGAACAGCACCGTGGCGCCATCCAGCGGCGCGAAGGTCCAGTTCGCATCGGCAGACGGGTTGATGGTCCCCTGCTCGACGATGTAGCGCACGATCACGTCGCGGTTGGTGTCCGGCCCCTCGAAGATGATCGTCGAGCCGTCCGCGCCGGGAAAGCTGCCGCCGCCGCCGGCGCGGTAGTTGTTGGTGGCGATCACGAACTCCTGCGCCGGATCCACCGGCGCCCCGTCGTATTCCAGGTTCACGATCCGGTTCGCATCCGGGTATTCCAGCTCGCCTTTCGGGCCGTATTTCGACGGCTGCGACAGGTCGATCTGATAGGTCACCCCGTCGATCACGTCGAAGTTGTAGCTCGGAAAATCCGGGTTCAGCAGAACCGCGTCCGCCGCGGCCGGCTCGACCTGGTTGAACATCCCGGCCGACCGCTCCAGCCAGTCCTTTAGCTCCTGCCCCGTCACCTTCACCGCGCGGATGGTGTTCGGATACAGGTACAGGTCCGCCACGTTCTTGATCGCGACATCCCCCGCCGGCACGTCCGTGTAATACTCCGGCCCGCCCCGGCCCCCGGCCTTGAACGGCGCCGCGGCAGAGACCAGCGGCAGCCCCTCGTACTCGGTGCCCTTCAGCATCTCGGCGATGTACCAGGTCTGCGCGTTCGACACGATCTGCACCGACGGATCGTCCGCCACCAGGGCGAAATACGAATGCAGCGGCGCCGACGTCTTCCCGACCGCGCGCCGCACATAGGCCAGCGTCGCGTCGTGATCCGCCTGAACCGCGTCCAGCACGCCCTGATGACTCTCCACCAGCGGCGTGATCGACCGGTCCTCGTTCCGCTGTGAGATCGGCCGCGTCGAGGTCTCGAAGCCCATCACCTTCCACTCGTTGCCGTCGATCTCCAGCATCAGGTCGATCAGTCCGAGGTGAGAACCCCAGAAACCGCCCATCGTCGCCGGCTTGCCGTGCAGCGTACCCTGCTCGATGTCCACCGCCGCGAAATCCGCATAGGTATCCGACGGGAACACCAGGTGGCTGTGCCCGGTCATCACCGCGTCGATCCCGTCGACCGCCGCCAGTGGGACAGAGGCGTTCTCCATCCCGTCCACGTGATCCGCACCGCCGATCCCCGAATGCGACAGCGCGATGATGATATCCGCGCCCGCCTCGCGCATTTCCGGCACCCAGGCTTCCGCCGTGGCGACGATGTCCCGCGCCTCGACATTGCCCTCCAGATGCTTGCGGTCCCAGTTCATCACCTGCGGCGGCGTGAACCCGATGATCCCGACCTTGATCGGATGCTCGCCCCCGGCGCCATCGGTCAGGGTCTTCTCGAGGATCACGTAAGGCTTGAACAGCGTCACGTCGTCCCGCGGCCCGCCGCCCATTTCCTTCGAGATGTTCGACAGCACGACCGGGAAATTCGCCCCCGCCATCGACTTCATCAGGAAATCGAGCCCGTAGTTGAACTCGTGGTTCCCGATCGTCGCGGCGTCGTAGTTCAGCACGTTCATCCCGGCGATGATCGGGTGCAGGTCACCCTCCTTCATGCCGCGCTCATAGGCGACGTAATCGCCCATCGGGTTGCCCTGGATCAGGTCGCCGTTGTCCACCAGCATCGAGTTGGTGGCCTCCGCCCGGATCTCGTCGACGATAGAGGCGGTGCGCGCCAGGCCAACCGTGTCGACCGGTTTGTCGGAATAGTAGTCATAGGGGAAGACGTGGACGTGCAGGTCCGTCGTCTCCATCAGACGCAGGTGGACCTGGTTGGCGGCAGCCCGGGCCGAAAACGGGTGGAGAGCGATCAAAGATGCTCCGGCTGCAGTGCCGGCAAGAAATGCGCGGCGGTTTACTCGTACGTGTCTATCTTTAGTCATTCTGATTCTCCCTGACTACTCGGGCCGAGGCTATAGCGGCGGCATGTGACACCAAAGCGATAGCCTGGGGTTGCGCATTCGCGTGTTGTCCCACGCGCCGGAAATCGGCGCATGCGCGAATTGCACCGGCCGCGAACCCGTGCCAATGAGAGGCAGGGTAACGGAGGCGCGGCACTTGCGCATAGCGGAAACGGTGACTTTCGGCGGCTCGGCGCTGAATCGCGCAGCCGAATTAAGAGGCAATGCCAAGGCAGTGGCCGAACTGCGCGCCGATCCGGCAGCCCGCACAATTCCGCTCTGGCGCGGAAAGCCGCTGTTTGCCGACGAAACGCTGGAACAGCCGGGCTGGATCGCCACCGACCACAAGATCCTGTCGGCAGATCCCGTCCTGCTCGGCCTTGACGAGGGCTGGCCCCGCTTTGCCTGCGACATCTCCGCGTGGGAGCCGGAAGAGACCTCGGAAACCGTCGGCGCCTTCACCGATCCATCGCAACAGCGGCACCCAGATTTGCCCGGCAGCTATGTCTTCGCGGAACTGCGTGGCGCGATGAGCCGGCTGACCCCGCGCGAGGCGGAACTTCTCGCCACCGCCAAGGCGCTTACCGGCTGGCACGCGACGCACGGGCGCTGCGCCGTCTGCGGCGCGCCAACCGACATCGCCATGTCGGGATGGCAGCGCGACTGCCCTGCCTGCGGCGCACACCACTTCCCGCGCACCGATCCGGTTGTGATCATGCTGATCACGCACGGCAATTCGCTGCTGATGGGACGCAGCCCGCACTGGCCCGAGGGGATGTATTCCCTGCTGGCCGGATTCGTGGAACCGGGCGAGACCATCGAGGCCGCCGTCCGCCGCGAGGTTTTTGAGGAAGCCGGCATCCGTGTCGGGCCGGTGGAATATCTCTCGTCACAGCCCTGGCCGTTCCCCTCATCGCTGATGTTCGGTTGCCGGGGCGAGGCGCTGACCCGCGAGATCACCATCGACCCCGTCGAGATCGAGGATGCCGTCTGGGTCACCCGCGAAGAGATGATGGAGGTGTTTGCGGGCAACAGCACAGCGATGAAACCCGCCCGCCGCGGGGCTATCGCCCAATTCCTGATTTGGAACTGGCTGGCCGACCGTCTAGACTGATCCGGGGCGCATAAGGCACGGACAGCAGACATGAAATTCTCCACCCGAGAGGATATCGAGGCATCGATCGATCGTGTCTGGGCGGCCGTTTCCGACTTCGACAGCTTCGAAAGGCAGGCGCTGCGCCGCGGGGCAGAGGTGACCCGGACCGATGGGCAGGGTGCGCCCGGTATCGGGTCCGAATGGGAGGTGACATTCACCTTTCGCGGCAGGCCACGCGAGATCGAGGCGAAGATCGCCGAATTCGACCGCCCCAACACGCTCTCGATAGACAGTCATTCCGGCGGTCTCGACGGACAACTCCGCGCCGAACTTCTCGCGCTGTCCCCCCGGCGAACCCGGCTGATGGTTTCGCTTGATCTGCGCCCGCGCAATCTGGCCGCGCGTCTGATGATCCAGTCGATGAAGCTCGCGAAATCCAAAATCAGCAAACGTTTCGCGAACCGGATCTACGATTTCGCGAAGCATATCGAAGACAAACATGGAAGCGGACGAAAAGCGCAGCATATTGGCTGACAGTCCGAAATTCATCGCGGGACACTCGCCCTGCTGTTCCTTTCTCGCCATTTCAAGCTTGCCGCCGCGCTGGCCTGCCTCGCGGGGCTGATCTTCCGCTACTGGCAATGGGTGCCGCTGGGATCGGTCCATCTGCCCATGCGCGACTGGATGATAACCCAATATGTCGTGAACTATTTCGAGCATGGCTTCGTCCGGCGCGGACTGGTCGGGACACTGTTCCATCCCTTCGTGATGCTTGCGGAAGACCCGGCGCTGACCGCCGCCATCGCCTCGTGGATCGTGTTTTTCGCGACCTCCGCCGCCGCTCTGGTTCTGGCGGACCGCGCTCTGCCGCATGCGGAGGCGGAAACACCTGACCTCCGCCACGGTTTGCGCACCGCGCTGGCTGTTGGTTGCCTCGGGGCGGTGCAGGTCGGCTACGATCAGGGCCGTTTCGACCTGCTGAACATGCTGCTTCTCGCTGCCGCTCTGGCGCTGGTCCTTCGGGATCGCCCGCTACTGGCGGGCGCGGCGCTCACTATCGGCGTCCTCGTCCATTCCGCCATCCTGTTCTATGGCCTGCCTCTGGCAATTGTTGCTCAGTTCCTGCGGTCCGGGAAACGCTGGCAAAGCCTGTTGCCGCTGCTCCTGCTGCCGGCCATCGTTGTCGTCGCGATCTTCCTTTTCGCCGAGTCGGAAAGAGCTGCAGGCATCACCGTAGGCAACGGCACGAATGCATGGGACCGCGAGGTGCTGTTCTTTGATTTCGCGCTGTCGTGGTACGTGACGGCCCTTCTCGTCGCCTTCTACCTGGCGGTCTTTGCGCTTTTTCTCTGGTTCTACCGGGCCAACCGCCGGCGCCCGGACCTGCTGTTTCTGGCAGTGCTGGCGCCGCTCGGGCTGAACCTGTTCGGCGACGACTATGGCCGGTGGCTGGTCTTCACCTTCTATGCCGCCGCGATGGTGATCTGGTTGCAGACCAGCAGGTTCGGTTTCCGCCTGCCGGTGCTGGACCGGTCCGGCTGGTGGATCTGTCTATTGCTCTGCCTGCCGATCGGCCCTGTCGGGGTGAATTACATCTTCCCTTGGTGGTTCTGAATCGGGCCGATGACCGAACCTGTCCTCAAACGGACGTTTGCGCTAACATGCCTGAAATCAATGACTTGAAAGGCGTCCCCATGGGGACGCCCCAAAATCAGCTCCGCGGCAGGTCCGCCGGATAGGTCCCCAGAATCTTCAGGTAGGAGGTGAAATAGTCCAGCTCCTCCAGCGCCCGAGCCACCGCCGGATCATCCGGATGGCCCTGAATATCGGCATAGAACTGGGTCGCCGTGAACGACCCGTCCACCATGTAGCTCTCCAGCTTGGTCATGTTCACGCCATTCGTCGCGAACCCCCCCATCGCCTTGTACAGGGCCGCCGGAATGTTCCGCACCCGGAAGACGAAGGTGGTGATCATCTCGTCGCTCCGCCGCGCCGCATCCTCCTCCCGTGCCATGATCAGGAACCGGGTCGTATTATGCGCATGGTCCTCGATATGCCGCGCCAGAATGTCCAAGCCGTAGATATCGGCCGACAGATCCGACGCCAGAACACCCTGGTCGGTATAGCCCGCCTCCGACAGTTCCGCCGCCGCCCCCGCGCTATCCGCCGCCGCCTCGCCCTTGATTCCATGCTCCGCCAGGAACGCCGCGCATTGCGGCAGCAGCACCAGATGCGCCCGCACCTTGCGGATGTCGCCGATCTTCACCCCCGGCAACGCCATCAGGCTGATGTGAACCCGCACGAAAGCCTCGTCGACGATATGCAGCCCCGACTCCGGCAGAAGGCGGTGAATGTCCGCCACCCGCCCATAGGTCGAGTTTTCCACCGGCAGCATCGCCAGGTCCGCCTGACGCGACCGCACCGCTTCGATCACGTCCTCGAACGTCCCGCAGGGCAGCGCCTCCATTTCGGGCCGTGCTTCGCGGCAGGCCTGGTGAGAATACGCGCCTGGCTCCCCCTGAAAGGCGATACATCCGCTCATCTGTCTGTCTTTCCGTCAAAAAGCCCTGTTGGGCGATTGGTCGCGCCTCATATACCTTGAACCGGGGGGACGGAAGCGGGTAGATAGCGCCGGAATCTGGACGGAACGGGACGCGACATGTTCGACACTATGACGATGACCAAGATCGTGGGCGGCTTTTGCGGCATGTTCTTGATCTTCCTGCTGGGGAACTGGGTAGCCGAAAGCCTGTACCATGTCGGCGAGTCCGGCCACGGCGAGGAACATCACCAGGCCTATACAATCGACACCGGCGAAAGCGAGGGCGGGGACGATTCCGAACCGGAACCCGAAATCGATTTCAGCGAGGTCTACGCCGCCGCCGATCCGGCCGCAGGCGAAAAGGAATTCCGCGCCTGCCAGTCCTGCCACAAGGTTGACGGCAGCAATGGCACGGGCCCGCACCTGGACGGCGTCGTAGGCCGCGCGATCGACTCCGTTCCCGACTTTAATTACTCCGGCGCGCTTGAGCAGGTGGGCGACACTTGGACGCCCGAGAACCTGAACCACTTCCTGACCGATCCGAAGGCAGCCGCGCCGGGCACCAAGATGTCCTTCAAGGGCATTTCCGACGTCGAGGACCGCGCCAACCTGATCGCCTGGCTCGACTCGCTGGGCAACTGATCCTGTCGGCCAACCCATTGTCTCAGGGCCGCCTCGTTTCGGGGCGGCCTTTTTGTGTCACGGGCAGTTAACATGCGGATCACAGGCGTTTGACGGGTTGCAACTTGCTATTAGGATATTTTTCCTAAAATTCGCGCAAGACGCGTATCCTTGCGATACCCCGTAACGAGCAGCCCGAAGGAGCCGTTCATGTCCGTCCGCCCCATTCCCCTTATCCCGCGTCTTCTGATGCTGCCCGTGCTGTCCCTTGGGACGGCCACGATCGCAACAGCGCAGGAAGAGGATGTGATCGTCACCCATGCGATCACCAATTTCGGCGAACCGAAATACGGGCCGGAGTTCGAGCATCTCGACTATGTGAATCCTGACGCACCGAAAGGCGGGGAGTTCAGCACATGGGCACAGGGCGGCTTCGACAGCTTCAACAACTACACCCGCAAAGGCGTCGCCGCCGACGGCATGAGCCTGATGTACGAAAGCATCCTCGTGGGCACGGCGGATGACGTCTACACCGCCTACTGTTACCTCTGCACCACGATGGAGTATCCGGAAAGCCGCGACTGGGTGATCTTCAACCTGCGCGACGACGTGACCTTCTCGGACGGTTCGCCGATGACGGCCGAGGATGTGGCCTTTACCCACCAGTTGTTCCTGGAACAGGGCATCGCGGAATACCGCAATATCTTCAACGCCTACTACGAGAACGTCGAGGTCCTTGATCCGCAACGTGTGAAATTCACCTTCACCGACGAGGCGCCGCGCCGCGAGGCGATCCAGTTCGCTGGCAGCGGCAGCGTCGTCTTCTCCAAGAAATGGTTCGAAGAAACCGGTGCGCGGATCGACGAATCCACGCTCGAGCCGTTCATGAGCACCGGGCCCTACATCGTGGAGAGTTTCGATCCCGGCCGGCAGGTGATCTATGGCCGAAACCCGAACTACTGGGGTGCCGATAACCCATTCAACATCGGCCAGTACAACTTCGACACCGTCCGCTACGAGTACTTCGCCGACAGTTCCGCCGCGCTCGAGGCATTCAAGGCAGGCGAATACGGCTACCGCACAGAGAACAACTCGAAGGACTGGGCCACTGCCTATGATTTCGAGGCCCTCGACAAAGGCTGGGCCATCAAGGCTGAACTGCCTGACGGTAACATCGGATCCGCGCAATCCTGGGTGTTCAACCTGCGCGACGAGAAATGGCAGGACCCGCGCGTACGCGAAGCCGTGCGGCTGATGTTCAATTTCGAATGGTCGAATGAAAAACTGTTCTACAACCTGTACGAACGAGTGAACTCGTTCTGGGAAAACTCCGACCTCGAAGCGACGGGCACTCCTTCCGAAGGGGAACTGGCCCTGCTGCAGCCGCTGGTGGACGAGGGCCTGCTACCCGAGTCGATCCTGACCGACGAAGTTGTGATGGCGCCAGAGAACGAAGCTACGGAAAATCTGCCCTCCCGGCGCGCGCGACGCCAGGCGCTCAACCTGCTTGAAGAAGCCGGCTGGATTGCCGGCTCCGACGGGATGCGCGAGAAGGACGGCAAGGATCTGTCGCTGGTGATCCTCAACTACAGCCCGGCCTTCGACCGCATCATCAACCCATTCATCGACAATCTCCGGTCCATCGGCATCGATGCCAAGCTGGAGCGGGTGGACATCTCGCAATATGTCGACCGCCGCCGTGACGGCGACTATGACCTCGTGTCGCATACCTTCGACATGGGGTTCGAACCCGGCGCGGGGCTGAAGCAGTGGTACGCCTCGGAAACCGCGGGCGACAGCTCACGCAACCTGATGGGCCTGCAGGACCCGGCTGTCGACCGCCTGCTGCCGGCCGTCATCGACGCCGAGACGCTGGAAGAACTGACCACGGCGACCCACGCGCTTGACCGCGTTCTGCGTTCGATCGGGTTCTGGGTGCCACAGTGGTTCAAGGACAGCTACACGGTGGCTTATTACAACATGTACCGCCATCCCGACTCTCTGCCGCCCTATTCGCTCGGAACCCTGAGCTTCTGGTGGTACGACGAGGACGCTGCCAAAGAGCTGCGCGCCGCCGGCGCGATCAACTGAGCGAACGGAGCCCCGCCCCTTGGGAGCCTATATCCTTCGACGTTTCCTGCTCGTGATCCCCACGCTTTTGGGGATCATGATCGTCAACTTCACCCTGACCCAGTTCGTCCCCGGTGGCCCGATCGAACAGATCATCGCCAACCTCGAGGGCGAAGGGAACGTGTTTGAATCCATCGCCGGCGGCGGCAGCGAAGCGGCGCAGAACAGTGCGACCAGCGGCAGCGCGGGCGACCGGTACCTCGGCTCTCGCGGCCTGCCGCCGGATTTCATCGAAGAGCTGGAAAAGGAATTCGGCTTTGACAAGCCGCCGCTCGAACGGTTCCTGACGATGATGTGGAACTACCTGCATTTCGACTTCGGAGAGAGCTATTTCCGGTCGATCTCGGTGGTGGACTTGATCATCGAGAAGATGCCGGTCTCGATCTCTCTGGGCCTCTGGTCGACGCTGATCGCCTACCTGATCTCGATCCCGCTGGGCATACGCAAGGCCGTCAAGGACGGCACCAGCTTCGACACCTGGACGTCCAGCGCGATCATCGTGGGCTATGCGATCCCTGGCTTCCTGTTCGCGATCCTGCTGCTGGTCCTGTTTGCCGGCGGCTCATACTGGAAGATCTTCCCGCTGCGGGGCCTGACCTCCGACAACTGGGAAGAACTGTCGCTGATTGGCAAGATCCTCGACTACATGTGGCACATCACCCTGCCTGTCGTCGCCTCGCTGATCTCCAGCTTCGCCACCCTTACGCTGCTGACGAAGAACAGCTTCCTCGACGAGGTCAAGAAGCAGTATGTCGTCACCGCGCGGGCAAAAGGCCTGTCCGAGCGTCGGGTCCTTTATGGTCACGTCTTCCGCAATGCGATGCTGATCGTGATCGCCGGATTCCCGGCGGTGTTCATCGGCGTGTTCTTCTCCGGCTCGATCATCATCGAGACGATCTTCTCTCTCGATGGGCTCGGCCGCCTTGGCTTCGAGGCTGCCGTCGCCCGCGATTACCCGGTGATCTTCGGCACGCTCTTTGTATTCGGGCTGATGTCTCTGGTTATCGGGATCATCTCGGACCTTATGTATGTCTTCGTGGATCCGCGTATCGATTTCGAAAAAAGGGAGGGCTGAGATGGCGATGCCAGACGATCAGTACCGTCCCAAGCCAACCTCGCCGGACGAGCCAAGGCCGGAACCGCAGCCGGAGCCGACCCCCGGCGATCCAGGCGCACCTCCGCCGCCGGTTCAGCGCAAACGGATGTGGCTGTCGCCGCTGAACCAGCGCCGCTGGCGCAACTTCAAACGCAACCGCCGCGCCCTGTGGTCCCTGATCATCTTCGGGATCCTGTTCGGCCTGACGCTGTTTGCCGAGTTCATCGCCAACGACAAGCCGATCCTCGTCAGCTATCGCGGCCAGCTTCACATGCCGATCTTCCGGTTCTACCCGGAAACCGCCTTTGGCGGCGATTTCCGGACAGAGGCGGTCTATTCCGATATCGAGGTGCAGTGCCTGATCATCTCCGGCGGGCTCGACACCTGCTTCGACGATCCGGAAGGTATCATCGAGCAGGCACAGACCGGAGTGGTGGACGGAGAGGAGATCGAGCGTGGCTGGCTGGTCTGGCCCCCAATTCCGTTCTCTTACAATACGATCAACGACATCGACGGCACCGCTCCTTCGCCGCCCGACAGCGTGCATTGGCTTGGCACCGACGATACTGCGCGCGACGTTCTGGCGCGGGTGATCTACGGCTTCCGCCTGTCGATCCTGTTCACAATCATCGTAACCTCTATAGCCAGCGTGATCGGTATCATCGCAGGGGCGGTGCAGGGCTTCTTCGGGGGCTGGCTGGACCTTGTGTTCCAGCGACTGATCGAGATCTGGGTCAGTACACCGTCGCTTTACATCATCATCATCATGTTCGCGATCCTGGGCCGAAGTTTCTGGCTGCTGGTCTTCCTGACGGCGCTGTTCGGCTGGCCCGCCCTGGTCGGCGTGGTCCGCGCGGAGTTCCTGCGTGCGCGGAACTTCGAATACGTGCGGGCCGCCCGCGCGCTTGGCGTCGGGAACTGGACCATCATGTTCCGCCACATGCTGCCAAACGCGATGGTGGCGACGCTGACCATGCTGCCCTTCATCATCACCGGCACCATCGGCACGCTGGCCTCGCTGGACTTTCTGGGTTTCGGTTTGCCGTCCTCCGCCCCGTCGCTGGGTGAACTGACGCTTCAGGCGAAGCAGAACCTTCAGGCGCCCTGGCTGGGCTTCACCGCCTTCTTCACCTTCGCGATCATGCTGTCGCTGCTGGTGTTCATCTTTGAAGGCGTCCGGGATGCCTTCGACCCGAGGAAGACCTTCACATGACCCGCATGCTCGACGTGAAGAACCTGACTATCGCCTTCCGGCAGGACGGCAACAACGTACAGGCCGTGCGTGGTGTCTCCTTCCATGTGGACAAGGGCGAAACGGTCGCGCTGGTGGGCGAATCCGGTTCCGGCAAGTCGGTGACGGCCCTGTCGACGGTTTCGCTTCTGCCGGACAGCTCTGATGTCACCGGTTCCGTCAGCTACAAGGGCGAACAGATGGTCGGCGCCTCCGACGCGCATCTGCGCAAGGTGCGTGGCAACGATATCAGCTTCATCTTCCAGGAGCCGATGACCTCGCTGAACCCGCTCCACACGCTGGAAAAGCAGTTGCGGGAGTCGATTGAACTGCATCAAGGCCTCGAAGGCACCGCCGTCCGCGCCAAGATCATCGAGCTGCTGGACAAGGTCGGCATCCGTGACCCCGAAAGCCGTCTGGCCGATTATCCTCACCAGCTGTCCGGCGGGCAGCGGCAGCGGGTGATGATCGCCATGGCTCTCGCCAACGGTCCGGACCTGCTGATCGCGGACGAACCGACTACGGCGCTCGACGTCACGATCCAGGCACAGATCCTCGAGTTGCTGGCGGAACTGAAGGACGGGGAAGGCATGAGCCTTCTGTTCATCACCCATGACCTGACCATCGTGCGCCGCTTTGCTGACCGGGTCTGCGTGATGAAAGACGGCGAGATCGTCGAGCAGGGAGTGACGAAGGAAATCTTCGACAACCCGCAGCACGCGTACACGAAGATGCTGCTAAGCGCCGAGGCTGCGGGAAGGCCCAGCCCGGTCCCGGAAGGTGCGGAGACCATCGCCGAAACCGAGCATCTGCGCATCTGGTTCCCGATCCAGCGCGGGCTTCTGCGCCGCGTCGTCGGCCATGTGAAGGCGGTCAACGACGCCACACTGACCGTGCGGGCAGGCGAAACCGTGGGCATTGTCGGCGAAAGCGGCTCGGGCAAGACCACGCTGGCGATGGCGATCATGCGGCTGATTTCCAGTGATGGACCGATCCGCTTCATGGGCAAGGGCATCCACGAGATGAGCGGCACCGCAATGCGGCCCTTGCGCAGCGACATGCAGATCGTGTTCCAGGATCCCTATGGTTCACTCAGCCCGCGCATGACCGTGGAACAGATCATCGCAGAAGGCCTGAAGATCCACCGCGTCGGCGACGGCCGGCCGGAACGCCAACTGGTCTCCGAAATCATGACCGAGGTAGGGCTGGAACCGTCCATGATGGACCGGTATCCCCACGAATTCTCCGGCGGCCAGCGCCAGCGGATCGCTATCGCCCGGGCCATGGTTTTGCGGCCCAGGCTGGTAGTTCTGGACGAACCCACTTCTGCTTTGGACATGACCGTGCAGGTCCAGATCGTCGCTCTGCTGCGGCGACTGCAGGAAAAGTACGGGTTGGCCTACCTCTTCATCTCGCACGACCTGAAAGTGGTACGGGCGCTGTCCCACAAGGTCATGGTCATGAAACAGGGCGATGTTGTCGAAGCCGGAGACGCCGTCGAGATCTTCGAGAATCCGAAGACCGATTATACGAAACAGCTAATGGCGGCTGCTTTTGACCTGCACGCAGAAGGTGCTGTTGCTTGACGTATTCGTCCGATAGTTGAAATTTTCCACGCTATTTCGGGGTGCGATCAACATTCAACACTGGAATAATGCAAGCGGGGCGCAAACTGCGCCCCGAGCTGTTGTTCCACAAATCTGTCGTCTGGCCAGTTTACGATGCCGGCCCCAGCGTAGCGCACTCGATGTTGCGTGCCACCAGACGGCGGCAGGCGAGAGCGGCGCCATCCTGCGTCATTCCGACGAAATTCGCGTCGAAGCCCTGGGAACTGCGCTTCACCTTGCGCAGCGCCTCGTCCAGCGTGCCCAGTTCGGTCAGCGCGGTCTGCAGCAGAACACGCTCCGCCTGGAACTCGGTGGGATAGCGTCCGACATTGATTCCCCAATGGCGGTCACCGCTCGTCGACAGCCGTTCCACCACAACCGGCGCCTCGTCGGCATCGCCAGCCTCTTCTACATGTTCCATCAGCTCGTCCGGCCGCGGAACCGGCGCGAAGGCGACCTCGTTTTCGGTAACCTCCTCCACGACGTCACCTTCCGGGATCACATCGCTCGCGACATCGGCCATGGCAACCTCGACACCGGCATCGATACCCACGTTGGAGACCGGCTGAAAATCAGGTTTCATCGGCGGCGGCGCCAGCGCGGTTTCAGGTAGTGCCGGAGGTGTTTTGGCAACTGTGGCGGTAACTGCCGTGACTGTTTCCGCGATCGTCTCTGCCATCGCGACCAGCATTTCCTCCGGCGGCTCAACAGACGCCGGCCCGGGCCGAAGAACCGGGAACGGGCTCTTCGAAGGTGCCTTGATCAGTCGGATCGTCTTACCCGCACCACCTTCTTCCTCATACGCAGCGTATTCGCGAAAGGAAGAGTCATAGGCCGGCTTCGCCGGTTTGCGCAGGGCAACACGGGTCGGCGCACGCTTGAAACCAAGGTCGAGCAGCTTAGACACCTGCTCGTTCCGCTGCGCCGAAGACCGTCCGCCGAACATCGTCGCGATGATCCGTTCGCTGCCGCGCTCGGCCGAAGCGACGAGGTTGAAGCCCGCCGCGCGCGTATACCCGGTCTTGATCCCGTCGGCGCCTTTGTAGGAGCCAAGGAAGCGGCGGTTGGTGTTTGCCACTTCGCGCATTCCCGCGTCGGTCGTCATGCGCGAGAACAGGTTGTAGTATTCCGGATAGTCGAAGAACAGATGACGGCCCAGAAGCGTCATGTCCCGCGCGGTGGACAGGTGCCCTTCCTCGGTCAGCCCGTGTGCGTTCTTGAAGGTCGTCCGCGTCATGCCCAGCGCCTTGGCGGTACGGTTCATCCGGCGGGCAAAGGCCGCTTCCGATCCGGCAATCGCCTCGCCGATCGCGGTGGCGGCGTCGTTCGCCGACTTCACCGAGGCCGCGCGGACCAGGTAGCGCAGCTTGATCTTCTGTCCGGCCCGCAGGCCCAGTTTCGAAGGAGGCTCCGATGCCGCCTTGTTCGACACCGTGATGACGGTGTCCATCGTCAGCTCGCCATGCTCGACCGCCTGGAAGGCGAGGTAGAGCGTCATCATTTTGGTAAGAGAGGCCGGGTGCAGACGCGTATCCGCGTTCTCGGAATGCAGGACCTCGCCCGATCGCATGTCCATAACCAGCGCCGCATAAGGTGCCGCACCTGCTGGTCCCGACAGAACCAAAGCCACAGAAATGAAGAACAGGCCCAGGCGGACCCACTGCCATAGACGCACCATCACGTCCCTATCCCGTACTGCCTCGTTATACGCCGGATCTGACGTCCGGTCGATTTATTAACCAGAAGGTACCACGACAGCCATCACGAGAAAATACCGAAGTTTCAAAGGTTTTGAATTTCTTCTTAAAGGAGGTGTCAACATGTAGCGGATGCACAAATCCAACCACCAACATGTTTCTCTGTTGCGGAAATGCTACCTTCGAAATTTATTAAAATCCGCCCAGAAGTGACACCAGCCCACCCAATGTTTCGATCTCGCGAAACCGCTCGTGATCGTCAGGCGGTTCTTCGTGTTCCAGCGCCCAGGCCAGGTCGTGCGGCACGAAGACACCCCAGGCGCCAGCTTTGATCGCGGGGACCACATCGGACTTCATCGAGTTGCCCACCATCATCGCCCTCGCAGGCCCATCGCCATGCTCCGCGAAAATCCGGGCGTAGACATCCGGTGTCTTGTTCGAGACGATCTCGACCCCGTCGAACAACTCGCCCAGTCCCGATTGCGCCAGCTTGCGTTCCTGATCGATCAGATCGCCCTTGGTGATCAGCAGCACACGGAACCGGTCCGACGCCGCCTCGACCGCTTCCTTCGCGTGCGGCAGCAACTCGATGGGATGGCGCAGCATCTCCTGCCCCGCGGCGATGATCTCCGAAATCACCCGCGCCGGCACTTTCTCGTCCGTCACCTCAATGGCCGTCTCGATCATCGACAGCACGAAGCCTTTGATCCCGAACCCGTAATGCCCGACATTCCGCCGCTCGGCGGCCAGCAGCTTGGCATCCAGGTGCTCGGCATCCGCGAAATCGGCCAGCAACTCCGAGAATCGCTGCTGCGTCATTTTGAAGAACTGCTCGTTGTGCCAGAGCGTGTCGTCCGCGTCGAAGCCGATTGTGGTTAACGTTTCCGCCATTTCCGTACCTTACCGTCGCTTGCAGCCCAAAGCTGCGCCCGACCCCCTTTTCACGGGTCGGCGGGAACATATATAGTCGCTTCCAAGCAAACACAGACGGCCGATGGAGTGAACCCGCGTGACGCGTTCGCCATTCATCATGAGCAAGAACCAGAACGATGACGACGGTGACACCGGCGTCGTTGTTGAAACGCGTGCGAAAACGAAACGTCCGCCGCTCTACAAGGTTCTTCTGCTCAACGACGACTTCACTCCGATGGAGTTCGTCGTTCACGTTCTGGAACGCTTCTTCGGCATGAACCACGCGCAGGCTTTCGAGCTGATGCTGACGGTTCACAAGAAAGGCGTCGCCGTCGTCGGCGTCTTCAGCTTCGAGATTGCCGAAACCAAGGTCGGCCAGGTGATGGATTTTGCCCGCCGCCACCAGCACCCTTTGCAGTGCACAATGGAAAAGGAGTAGGGCACGGCCCGCTCCCATGTCTGGATCCCGTCTGACCACAGCGCTGCAGGGCGGCGTCTTCGCCATTCCGGACGACGGCCGCATCGCCGTGTTCCGGCCGCGTGCAGATATGGACCTGTCCGCCCTGCCGAAGGACCGCGTGCAGGTCATCCAGGGTTTCCGCCCAGATTACGACGTCTTCACTGCGCAGGGGTATGACACGCAGGTCGCGCCCACCGGCGAATTTGCCGCCGCACTGGTCTGCGTCCCACGGGCAAAGGCCGAGGCGCGCGCTCTGGTCGCCGAAGCGGCGGCGCTGACCGGCGGCATGGTCATTGTCGACGGGCAGAAGGTCGACGGTGTCGAAAGCCTGCTGAAGGAGTGCCGCAGGACCGGAGAAGTTGGCGAGGTACTCTCCAAGGCGCATGGCAAGCTGTTCCGTGCAACCGGAGACTACTCCGCATGGGCCGCCGATCCGAAGGGCACCGAAATCGCCGGCGGCTTCGTGACAGCGCCCGGAATCTTTTCGGCCGACGCGGTCGACGAGGGCTCCGCCGCCCTTGCCGCCGCCCTGCCCGAAAAGCTGCCAAAGCGCATTGCCGATCTCGGCGCCGGCTGGGGTTATCTGTCAGCCGAGTTGCAGAAACACGACGGTGTCGAGGAGCTTCACCTGATCGAGGCGGAGTATGCCGCGCTGGAATGCGCCCGCCGCAACGTCACCGACCCCCGCGCGCGGTTCCACTGGGCCGACGCGCTGCACTTCACGCCGGAAGAGCCGTTCGACGCCGTCGTGACCAATCCGCCTTTCCACCAGTCGCGCACGGCAGACCCGGCCCTTGGCCGTGGCTTCATCGCCGCAGCCGCCGCGATGCTGAAACCCTCCGGCCGTCTCTGGCTTGTGGCCAACCGCCATCTTCCATACGAGGCCGAAACCCGCGCCCGGTTCCGCGAAGTGCAGGAAATCCACAGCACCGGCCGCTTCAAGATACTCACCGCCGCAAAGCCCGTCGCGGCACGCGGTGTGACCCGTTAACCTGACCGAAGGAATCAGGGACCACTCATGTCATTCTCAATCGCAGGCAAGACCGCCATCGTGACTGGCGCCGCCAACGGAGTCGGCCTTGCCATCGCCCGCCATTTCATGGAGCAGGACGCCAACGTCGTCTTTGCAGACATGGACGAGGCTAAGCTGGAGGCCGAGGTCGGCGACATCGCCGGCAAGGACGACTCCCACGTTCGCTATTTCGCCGGCGACCTGCGCGAAAAGCTGACTCTTGCCAATCTTCTCTCGACCACCATCGACGCCTTCGACCGGGTCGACATCCTGATCAACGGCAGCCGCCAGATCACCGAGTCCGAACCGCTGAACCCCGATGACGACGCTGTCGAGATGTTGATCCGCCAGAATCTGATGACCAGCCTGCGGCTGACGCAACTTGTGGCCAAACGCATGATCAAGCAGTCGGAAGAGGACACGGACGCCCCCAAGGGCTCGATCGTCAACCTCAGTTCGATCGCCTCCCAGCGCGCGCATCCCGACCTGCTGGCCTATTCCATCAGCTGCGCTTCGGTCGAACAGATGACCCGCGCGATGGCCGTGGTTCTCGCACCGAACCGGATCCGCGTGAACGCGCTGGCCCTGGGCTCGGTGATGAGCGCCAGCCTGAAGGACACGCTCAAGGAAACCAACTGCCGCGACGAGATCATCCGCAACACGCCGCTCGCGCGCATCGCCAGTGCCGGCGAGGTTGCCGAGACCGCGCGCTTTCTGGCCTCGGACGGCTCCGGCTTCATGACCGGGCAGGTGCTGACCGTCGATGGCGGCCGCTCGCTGGTCGACTCGGTGGCTACCGCCGCCCACTGACATTCGACGGCGCAGATTTCGTCTGACGAGACGCGGACCGGGGCCGTGCCGCACACATCGGTTGACCTCCGCCCCGGTGCGCCGCATCAAGCGGCAGCCAAACCGGAGTGCCCATGTCCGACACATTCGACGTCAAGAAATCCCGCGCCGCCGACTGGTTCCGCAGCCTGCGCGACGAGATTGTCGCGGCCTTTGAAAACCTGGAAGCGACGCAGGAAACCGGACCCTTCGCAGGCCACCCGGCCGGCCGGTTCGAGGTGACCGAGACCAAGCGGGCCGCCGAGGGGGAAGCCGACGCAGGCGGCGGTCTGATGAGCGTGATGCGCGGCGGTCGTGTCTTCGAGAAAGTCGGCGTCAACATTTCCACCGTCTACGGCACGCTGGGCCGTGCGGCGCAGACCACCATGGCGGCCCGCGGCGTACCCGGTATCGAGGACGACCCGCGCTTCTGGGCCTCGGGCATCAGCCTTGTTGCGCACATGCAGAACCCGCATACGCCGGCCGTCCACATGAACACGCGCATGTTCTGGACGCCGAATGCCTGGTGGTTCGGCGGCGGCGCCGATCTCAATCCCTGCATCGAATATGCCGAGGACACCGAAACCTTCCACGCCGCCCTCAAGGCCGGCTGCGACCCGCACGATCCCGACTACTACAAACGCTTCAAGGCCTGGGCCGACGAGTATTTCTTTATCCCGCACCGCCACCGCGCGCGGGGGGTTGGTGGCATTTTCTACGACGATCTGAACACAGGCGACTGGGAAAAGGATTTCGCCTTCACGCAGGATGTAGGTCGCGCCTTCCTGCCCGCTTTCGTGCCTGTGACCGAACGCCGCCGCGATACGCCCTGGACAGAGGAAGACCGCGAGACGCAGTTGGTCCACCGCGGACTCTACGCCGAATACAACCTGGTCTATGACCGTGGCACGAAATTCGGACTCGCCACCGGGCATGACGCCAACGCCGTACTGATGAGTCTGCCGCCGCTAGCAAAGTGGCCCTGACCACTACAGCAGGCTGGCGTCGTCCTGATCCAGCTCTTTCGGCGGTTTCGGTGCCGTTGCCCTGACCATCTGAGACACCGGCGTCCCCGGCAATGGCACGGTTGCTTGTGCCATCCCGAACTGCCCGAATTGCCCGAACTGCGTCGGCGCTTTCTGCGGCATCGGAAACTGCACCTTGGGTTCCATGTCGCCACGCAGTTCGGCCAGATAGGTCCGGTGATCGGCCGCTGCCGAAACTGCCTGCTTGGCCTTTCCTCGCACCTGCCCCAGGTAGCTTTTCCACCTCGCCGCGTCCAACTGCGCCCCGCGCGTCAGGCTTCCGGCCCCGTATCCGGTCTCGTACACCCGCTTGCCCAGTAAAACCGCCTGATAGGTGGCGTGATCGAAGAGCGAGGCGAATTTCAGATCATAATGGCCGGGCAGAACGTAGCGCCACACCTCGAGCAACTCGGCAAGGCTGTCGGGGACCTCGAGCGCCTCGCGCGCATCGATCCAATATTGCGTGTCAGTACGGTTGCCGAGGGCATAGTGCAGGCAGATGAAATCCCTGACTTCGTCGTACATCTTGCCGGTCAGGCGGTTGTACTGGTCCCGCAGCGGTGGCGCGAAGTCCTTGTCGGGGAAATAGGTGACCAGCCAGCGCATCCCCATCTCGATCATGTGGATCGCCGTGGACTCCAGCGGCTCGATGAACCCGCCAGACAGGCCAATCGCGACGCAGTTCTTGACCCAGGCGTTCCTGTTCCGACCCACCCGCATAGGGATCACCCGCGGTTCGGCGCCTTTGCCTTCGGGTCCGAGGTGTGCAAGGAACTCCTCCCGCGCCTCGTCGTCGCTGCGATGCGCGCTGGAATAGACATATCCGGTACCGATCCGGTTGTAGAGCGGCACGCGCCATGACCACCCCGCCCCCAGCGCCGTGGATCGCGTCACAGGTTCCAGCTTCTTTTCATCGGCATGCGGGATCTGCACCGCCATCGCACGGTCGTTGGCGAGGTATTGCGAGTAACTCAGGAACGGCTCTTTCATCGCCTTGTTGATGATGAGCCCCCGGAACCCGGTGCAGTCGATCACCAGTTCGACAGGATGCCGCCCGGTGCGTTCCAGCTGTAGCGCCGCGACGTTGCCATCTTCGTCCATCTCGACATCGACGACGTCGTCCAGCACGTGCTGCACGCCTTTCAGGGTGCAGGACTTCTGCATCAGCTTGGCGAACCGTCCGGCATCCAGGTGATAGGCAAAACCCACGCCCAACTTGGCCTCGTATTCCTGCGAACCTGACATCCGCGGCGCTTTGCATGCCTGTATGAAATCCTTGGCGAAGCACATGGACTGCACGTAGTCGAGATTGCCGGCACCGAACTCGGTGAAGTAGACGCCGACATCGACACGATCCAGCACGTTCGGCCGCGAAAACGGGTTGATGTAGGAAATGAAGTCGCCTTTGCGATCGACGTTCCAGTTGGCAAAGTCGACGCCCAGCTTGAACGAGGCGTTGCAGGCCCGAAAGAAATCCCGCTCCGATATGCCGCTTTCCCGCAATGTCCGGGGCATGCCCGGCACCGTGGCCTCACCGACGCCCACCGTCGGCACATTGGGCGACTCGATCAGCGTGATCTTCGCCTTGCGGCCGGCCGGCAACCCCAGCAGAAGCAGCAGCGCCGCCATCCAGCCCGCCGTTCCGCCACCAACGATCGTCACTTCCCGGATCGGTTCCGCCATGGCTGTCCCCCACTGCTACCGGCGCCGCACACCCTTCCGTCGCGTTAAGCCTATCCAATCAAATACGCGCCTGTCACCCTTTGAGATGCCATTCCAGGGTTGCGTTGCCGATGCGCACGCACTCCCTTGCATCGCGCCTCGATCCGGCAAATGCTTTCCCGGAAGGAAAGCCGCGTGCGCCGATGCTGAAAATCCTGCGAAACCCGACCTACCTGCGCCTGTTCGTCGCGCAGGTCGTGGCGTTGCTTGGCACGGGTCTTCTGACCATCGCCTTGGGGCTGACCGCGTTCGACCTTGCGGGCGATCAGGCGGGGCAGGTTCTCGGCATCGCGCTGACGATCAAGATGCTGGCCTATGTCGGCCTGTCACCCGTCGCCACGGCCCTGTTCGCGCGTCTCAACCGGCGCAAGGTGCTGATCGCCGCCGATCTTGTCCGCGCCGCCGCCGCACTTTGCCTGCCCTTCATCGACGCCGCGTGGCAGATCTACGCGCTGATATTCGTCCTGCAGGCCGCGTCCGCCACCTTCACCCCGACCTACCAGGCGGTGCTGCCGGACGTCCTGCCGGACGAGGCGAACTATACCCGTGCCCTGTCACTGGCACGCCTCGCCTACGACATGGAAAACCTCGCCAGCCCGGTTCTGGCCGGCCTGCTGCTCAGCCTGATAGAGCCGAACTGGCTGTTCGCAGGGACATCGCTCGGCTTTCTCGCATCGGCTGCGCTGGTGCTGGGCTCCCATATCCCGGCACCCGGAGACGCCAGACCGCGCCCTTTCCGCGAGCGTCTGACCCGCGGCATCCGCATCTACCTTGCCACCCCGCGCCTGCGCGGCCTTCTGGCGCTGACAGCGACTGTCGCCGCCGTCAGCGCCGTCATACTTGTACTGACGGTGGTCATCGCGCGGTCCGTCTATGATGGCGCCGAACGGGACCTCGCCGTGCTGCTTGGCGCCTATGGCGCGGGATCGATGCTTGGCGCGCTGGCCCTGCCGCCCCTGCTTGACCGCGTGCCGGACCGCCCGGTCATGCTGACCGGCGCCCTTCTCGGCAGCGGAGCGATGGCCGCCCTCGGTCTTGCGATCCTGTTTTCCGGCTGGCCGACATGGCCGATGGTCCTGCTGCTCTGGTTCCTGATCGGCGCGGCGCTGGCGGGCGTGATGACGCCGTCAGGCCGACTGCTGCGCCGCTCCGCCGAAACAGAGGATCGTCCGGCTCTCTTCGCCGCGCAATTCGCGCTCAGCCATGCCTGCTGGCTGGTCGCCTATCCGGTCGCGGGATGGCTCGGCAGCACGGCAGGCGTCCCGGTCGCCATGTTGGGGCTCGGCGCTGCGGGTCTGGCCGCGGCATTCGTGGCGATAATCCTCTGGCCCGGCGGCATGCCGGACCAGCTGGAGCATGAACACACCAGCCTCCCGCAGGATCATCCGCATCTTCGGGGTGCAACGCGGCGCGGCCGTGGCTGGATCCACAGCCACCCCGTGCAGATCGACGACGAACATCCGACCTGGCCCGCAACGAAATAGCCGCAGGTCCCGGGCGGGCGGGGCTTGGATCACCCCCGCGCCGGCCCCTCAGACCGGCTTTTTCAGCGAATCCCGGATCTCCAGAAGAACATCCAGTTCCGTCGGACCGGCTGGTGCCTCTTCGGCCGCTTCGTCTTCTTTCTTGGTGGTCATATCCTTCACCCGGTTCACGTAGCGCACCAGCATGAAGACCACGAAGGCGATGATCAGGAAGTTGATGACGGCCATCAGGAAGGCGCCGTAGGCAAAGACTGCAGCCCCCGCCTCGCGCGCGGCCTCCAGAGACGCGTATTCGCCGTCGCCCGAGATCACGATGAAGCAGTTGGTCAGATCGATTCCACCCAGGAACAGACCGACGAAGGGATTGATCAGGTCGCCGACCATGGAATTGACGATCGCCGTGAACGCGGCGCCGATGATGATGCCCACGGCCATGTCCATGACATTGCCCTTGGCGATGAATGCCTTGAATTCGCTAAGCATGTTCTGCCCCCTGTACCAGCTCTTGTCCGACCCGCCCTATAGGGGCCGCGGGTCGACTGTAACAGGATTTTCGGGGATCTCTTGCGACTTTGTCGGCAAAAAATAGAGCCGCCCCCTGCGGATTCCGCAAGGGGGCGGCCTATTAGCCGGCATCGCACCGCAGCCCGCCCTCCGCAGGCTGACCGGTCAGACGCTCAGCGCTTCCAGCTGCTCTCCGTTCAGGCAGTACTCCGGCGCCCTCCGGGACCCCGCCTGATGATCCAGCAGCCACAGGATACAATCGTCGGCCCGGGCACAGGAGCGACAAGTCTGCACCATCGCGTCCAGTCGATCCGATCCCAGTTCGCCCTCGATAAGGTCCGGACTCGTTCCCAGAACCCGCGACATACCCTGCATCAGACAGGCCGTTTTTGCCTCTACCAGTCGATTGCTCATCGGTTCGGCTCCCTAAACAACCCATCCAATATGGTAATTCTGACAGATTTCGGCGGCCTCCGCCTTGATCCTGATCAAGCTTTCGCCGATGGCCGGCTACGGGCACTGGGCAAAGGCCGGAAGGGCCGCTAGGGTCGGGCCATGTTTACCATCGAGCACGATTTCGACGCCACCGTGGTCACCCTCGTCGACGAGGGCGGAAGCCATCTGCAGGAGGACGTCATCGTCAACGCCTTCGACGACTGCGTCACGGTGGAACAGCTCAATCCGCAGACCGACAGGGTAGAGAAGATCACCTTCTCGATCACGCAGCTCCGCGATCTTTCGGCGGCGCTGAACCTGCCGGAGGGGGTCTACCGCCTCCGCCGCAACGACCCCGCCTGACCGCGCCCGCGACTGTTACTTCACCGGCCCCTTCGGCTTGCGCTTCCACGAATCCAGCCAGCGACGGAACCGTCCGCGCGTGTCGTCGATCTGTGCATCGGCCCGGTCCCAGGCGTCGCCCGCACTTTCCAGCACCGGATCGACCGACCGTTCGCGGAACTGCCGCCACATCGCACGGATGAACAGGATCACGGTTATAGCAAAGACGAAGAAGAAGATGTTGAACCACGGGATCACCACCACGTCGGGCGACTCGACTTCCCGGATCGCGATTGCGTTCGGAAATGCCGAGAACAGCTCGTTACGCCAGCCGTAATGCGTGATGACCGCCCATTTCGGGCTTTCGCGCGTTGACCGCAGGTCATCCGCCTCGGTCTGCAGGCTCGCCGTGTCGAACTTGAAGTATGGTGGCCACGACCAGCCGGTATCCTCGTTGCGATAGACCATCACACCTTCGGCGTCGCGCCGGATGAAGCCCAGCAGCCAGGTTTTCTTTTGCACCGTCTGGATGAACTGGACATCGCGGTTGATCAGCCCGGTCGACTGATCGTCCGGCTTCGCCCAGAATATCCGCGTCCAGTCGTCCAGGTCCTGCCGCTCCTGGTAGGTGTTGACCACGCGGACCACGTCATGCTGCGGCAAGGTGTAGTGCAGCAGCCCGAACAGCAGCACGAACAGGATGGTGTAGAAGGTCCATTTCACGTAGCGCATTCAGGCAGCCTCAGGTCCAGTTCATCACGATCAGCACCACGGCGGCGACCACCGCCGGGACGACGTATACCAGCAAAAGCAGCTTCGGCCGCAGGCTGGCATGATACGCCTTCATTCCCTTCTCCACATAGGCATCCCGCGCCTCGGGATCACCCCCTTCCGGATGTTCGGCATCCCAGGCGTCCTCCAGCTTTTCGCGGCGTACCGAGCGGGAGTACAGCCAGAGCAGCCCGTAGATGATGCTCAGCCCGATGAACCCGAAAAAGATCAGCCGCAGAAATCCCATCGCTAGCTCCGCCGCACCGCGCCCCAGGGGCCGACCAGGTTGATCAGGTCCTCGCGCCGCGCCACGGGCTCCTGTTCCGCCTCGGGCTCTTCCATCCCCGGCTCCTGCCCGAACAGCGCCGCACGCGTGCCCGCCTTGTCCACCGCGTATTCGGCGGCAAGGAACTCGGCCACGTATTCCTTCTTCGCCTCGCTCCAGCCGCGGTACAGGTCGTAGAATAACTGCTTGTGGCAGATGAACAGCTGCCGCACGTCCAGCGGAGTCAGCTCCGCCAGCAGCTGGTTCACCAGCTCCATCTGCGGACCCGCCGCCGCGCGCAGGGTGTAGAAATACGCCGGGTGATCGCTGGCGATCCGCGGCCAGTCGCCACCGCCCTCCGCCCAGCGAAGCAGCGCCGCCAGCCCGTGATAGGCTTCCGGCAGCGCGGACCCCAGCTGCCGCGCCAGCATCCGCAGATCGCGCCGCGTCGCGACGCTCATGTCGTGGCCCAGAGTCGCGGCGGCATCCACGAGGATGAAGTCCATCTTCTGCCGCAGGATCGCCGCCCCGTCGATGCCGCGCGCCTTCACGATCGGTTCCACCAGCCCGTTCAGCTCGAAGAACTTCGCGATCCGGTTCGGCTCGTTCAGGCCCAGAACATACCTGATCGGCAACTCGCCCAGCGCTTCCCGGTCGCCGGATGCGATCGCCGCCGGGTGCTCCACACCGCGGAACACGTAAAGGCCGCCGTAATGCGCCGTCCAGAAATCCGGGACCTGCAGGTCGAACGTGCTCAGGTCCACCGGATTCCGCGTCACGTCGCCGGTCTGCTTCGCCAGCCCGATCATCTCGGCGATCAGCACGTCGTCCCACCAGGCGTCGTCCTCGTTGCGGAACCGCTCGATCTTCTCCTGCAGCTTCCGCGCATTGCGCACGTCGCCGCCGGTCGTATCCGCCTCGACCACGATCCGCTGGATATCGAACAGGCGCTGCGGCGAGCCAACCTCCAGCACCGAGTTCATCAGCTCCCCCGCCACCGCATCCCGCGTGACCAGCGCGAACAGCTTCGCCTCGTTCGCCTCGATGAAATCCCGCAGCACCCGGCGCGAGAACGAGAACCGCGCGTTCAGCAGCGGCGCCGATTTTTGCTCGGTCGTCAGCAGGATGAACTGCCGGTTACAGCCGTTCGGGTTCAGGTATAGGTCATCGCCCAGCTCGTCGCCGATCTCGGGACTGAAGCCCGAAATGTCGATGTGGAAATCCGTCTGTTCCGTCGTCTTCCCGGTCAGATGCGTCAGCGCCCGATTGTACCGCTCCACCAGCGCCGGCGAGTCCACCCGAACGAGGTTTCCGAACATCAGACCCATTTCGATAAGGCGTTTCATCTGGTCAGATGCTCTTGAACCAATCGGCGTCTACAGACACCTTTTCAATCATTTCAGTCGAAATTCCGAGCGCGTTCTCTTTTAACAACTGGCACAGGCGCTCCCCATCGATGAGATCAATAGCGGTTGCACCATCGCGCGTTGCCTCATCAGAGGCTTGTGCGGTGAAACTACCTGTTGTGATAAAGAGTCCCTTATCGGCCCGACCCTGCATTGCGCCTCTAAAATCACGGATCTCCGATGCGCCAACGCTTCCTTTGTATCTTTTGCATTGAAAGAAGATTTGGAAGGATACGAGATTAACCCGAAGGACGCCGACACCATCAATTCCTCCATCCCCCGATTTTCCCCTCACTTCAACTTTGGTAAATCCACTCTCTCTCAATAGTCTCTGGGACAACCGCTCAAACGCAGAAGGCTCAATTGCCTTCAGAACCTCAAGAAGCTCCGTTTTCCAGTCCTTATTCTCCTCGAGAGCCACCGCCGAAGGCGCTTCCATGAGCGTTTCTTGGCCTACCTTTGAGATGGATTTCCCTTCGGCAGTCTTTGTTTTTTGCCGTTTTTCCCGTGCCTTCTCCCGCTCTTCCGCATTCACCCTGTCGTAGATAGTCTTGGTCTGCTCATAGACAGTTATCTTTTGCCCGACCTCAGTGATGGCCCAAACACCTCGAGATGAATTCTCGACTGCTTCGCCGCGCTTTAAAAAGGTCCTGGCCCACGCCAAATAATAGTTGAGCCTTGGTCGGGGGTCGTCGCCTGACATTGCGTAGGACTGCTCAACCTCGGAAACGCCCTCGAGCTCCGCAACTTTTTCATCCAGTTCTTGAATGGTGGCTGATCCCCCAATCTCTCTCAGAGCCTCTAGGGTAACCAGCATCATGCCTGGCAAGTCAGGCAGACCTTCGGCTTCCACTACGAACCTACGCCCCATTTCTCCCTCCCTTCGCCCGATCTTCGCCCTTCCGCTTCTCCACCCGCTGCGCCAGCCCCAGCCAGGTCAGCAACAGCACCGGCCCCCAGGCCACCGCCGCGTAGCCCGAGAGCGTCAGAAAGAACCATCCCGTCGCCAGCGGCGCCTTTCCGAAGGCAGACCATACGCCGATCCCCTCGACCGCGTAGATCACCGCGAATACCGCCAGTCCGGCCAAAAGCAGCATCCCGGCCGACGCCCAGATCCCCACCGCAACCTCGACCTGAGACCGCGTCCCGCGCGGGACCATCAGCAACGGGATCAGCACCGCCAGCGCCCCCAGCAGGATCAGCGGCACACCGGTGTTCAGGAAAGATATCGGCTTCGCGTCGATCATCCGCGCCCTAGGCTCCCCCCTTCCCGCCAAGATACCGCCGCTTCGCCTCTTCCTGCCGGCCGAAATCGCGCACCATCGCCTCGATGGCCACCTCGTCCGACTTGTCGGCATAGCGGAACTCGCTGTCCGCGTAACGGTTGATTTCCTGTATCACCATCTCGACGGTGATCGGCTGCCGCATCTCCTCCAGCATCGCGAGCTTCTCGTCATAGGGCCGGAACAGGAACAGTTCCGGGTCCTCCATCCATTCGTCCGGCAGCTCGAAATCCATCGCCCGGACCTTCACCGCGTCGGTGATGTTCTTGATCGCCCGCCCGGTGAACCGCTCGTCCGCCTCCTGGATCGCCTTCAGGTAGGTCCCCAGCTTCGCGATCGTGTCGAGCCGGCCGATCTTCGCTTCGGTTTCCTGCCAGACGCGCAGCAACCCGTCCTCCTGCGGCCGGCCATGCTGCTCGAAGGACCGCGCCACCGCGCGCTTGATCTCCTGCGCCGCGTAAAGGTCGTGATCCCCCAGCGGAACATCGTGCTTCTTGCCCAGCAGCAAAGCCAGAATGTCGATGTAGTCGTCCCGCGTCTGCGGACCGTCGACGAGGAACCGCGCTCCCGCCCGCTGCCGCAGCGCATCGTCCACGTTCTCCGGGTAGTTCGAGAACATGCCGAAGGTGCAGTTGCCCCGCACCACGGTGTTCGCGCCGGCAAAGGCTTCCATCAGTACGGCAGTCACTTCCTGCTGCCCCGCGCTAGACTGCCGGTCGCCGCGCTTGCCGGCGATCTGGTCGATGTCGTCCACCGTGCCGAAGCCGATCACGTTCGGGTCCAGCACGTTGTTGATGAACGCCTTCGCATTCTGGCCGGACTTGCCCTGATAGCTGTCGATATTGTCGATGCCGAAATTCTGGTAACGGAACGGATACCCCGCATTCGTGCAGTATTCCGAGATCAGCCCCGCCATCATCTGGATCAGCGTGGTCTTGCCCGTGCCCGGCTTGCCGTCCCCCATGAAGGTAAAGATGAACCCGCCCATCTCGGCGAAGGGATTCAGCTTTCGCTCGAAATCATAGGCCATCAGCATCTTGGCAAGCTTCATCGCCTGGTACTTGGCGATGTGGTTGCCCACGACTTCGTTCGGCTTCTTGAACTGCATGGTCAGGGTGGAACCGCGCGCCTTCCGCGCGGGCGAAAACCCCTGAATCGTGAAATCGTCCGCTTCGACCCGCCATGAAGCGCCGGTGAACGCCCCCAGCCGCGGTGCGGTCTGCGCCCGTAATGCGACCCGCTCCATCAGCACTTCCGCGAATGCCAGCACCACGGCCACCAGCTTCGCCTCGTTATCGGCAAAGCGCTCAAGATCCTGATCCAGCTCCCACAATGCACCGTGCAGCGCCAGCTGCGCATTGTCGGTCAGCAGCTCGTCGATGCCGCCCAGTTCGACGCTCACCTCGCTCGCCGACGACGCCAGCAGGAACGCAGCGGCATTGCCGAATGTGTAGAGAACGGCAAGCGCCTCCGCCTGCAACAGTTCGGAAAACTCCGCCGACTGGCCGGCGGCCAACCGGCCCTCGAGGTTTTCCTTCTTCAGTGCCTTCAGCCCGGTCGCCTCGGAATAGTTTTCTCCTACCGCAAGCGATATCGCCAAGGCCCGCCGCAGACTCTGCATCACAGTAGCCTGTACCGGCGACACCAGTGCATCGCCGCCATCGGACTCCTCGATCCGTTCCAGCAGGCGCACGCCCTCCGGCCGCGCCGTCGAGCGTGTGACCAACCCCGGCGTGGTCGACCGGAACCGGCGCCGTGTCCCGATGCCAGAGGACCGCTCCGGCGCGGGGCGATCCGTCGCCTTCGCGATCCGGGGCGTGTGATCGAACCCTTCCAGCATCGCGACAACAGCCGGGTAATGCGACCGGATATCCTCCTCGCGCAGTTCCATCAGATCCGCGCTTTGCGTCATCGCTCTCTCTCCCGCATCTCTCCGGCTCTACCGCTCATTCGCACACTCGCTCGTAAAAGCTGAACACCAGGGGATCGGATGGCGGCTCACCCCGCCCAGCCAGATCTTCTGGGATCGCCACGTTCTCCTGCCGCATCTCGTAGCATTTGGCGAATTCCGGCAGTTCGGCCAATTCGACGTCAGTCAGGAAGGTCTGCTCCTCCACCGGGCTGCCCTGTGCGAATCCGGCGATGATGTAGTCCGGCTTGCGAGACAGCACATAGGCTCCGTCGCCCTTCATGTGGCCCGGCAACAGCTGCATGAAGGCGCGGATCGGCACGTCCTTGCGCGCCGCGATGACCGGATCGTTGAGGCCGAGCATGTCGATGAACCGCAGATCCAAGGCCTGAAACGGCGTCGATCCCGCCGTGTGCACCGCGACAAGGCTGTCCGCCGGCCATTCCGCCGCGATGTGGCGCCCGATGATGGAGCCGACATAGGCGGCCGGGTCCATCTGCAACGGCGGGCGCAGGTACAGCGCCACGACCGATGCCAGCGCGGCAACCACCATGATCGCGCGCCCCGCAGTCCGGCTCAACGTTTCCGCCACCGAAAGCAACTGCAAAGCTGCGGGCAGGACGATCACCAGCAACACCCGCGACCCCTTCATGTGGTCGCCGCCCGACCAGATCACATAGGCCAGATGCACACCGAAGACCGTCGCCAGCAGCGCGAAATCACGTCCCCGCAGCCGGAACAGAAGACCGGCAAACAGCCCGATAACCGAAAGCGCGATGATCGGCGCCCAGGTCAGCGATGCCGTGAAGAATGGCTGCAGCCCAGCCATCCGGCTCGCCATTGGCAGCGAGGTCTTGGCATCGAATGTCAGTGGCAGCAGCGTTCCGTAGGTCTCGTACCGCCAGGCCATATGGCCAAGCGACACGAGAGCCGGAACACCGACAACGACCAGCGCCGCGATCAGGCGCTTGCGCGTCTCGCCCCCGCTTGCCAGCAGCAGCCCCAGCCCGCTCGCCGCGATGAACACCGCCGCATCCATCCGCGTCAGCACCGCGAGGCTGAAGGCCAGCACGACACCAGCGATCACGCCGCCCCGCTCCGGATCCCTCGACAGCAGCAGAACGCCCCACAACCCCGCGGCCAGCATCGCCGACAGCGGAACCGCCTCCAGCCCCCCCGTCACCCAGACCGCAATGCCCGGAGTAGCTCCAACCGCGACAACCGCCGCGATCCGCTCCAGCGCGCGGTCCTCCCCGGGCGCCACCACCCGCGCGGCCATGAAGGCGACAACGACCAGCACCAGCGCCCCGGCAAGGTTGATCGCCAGCACGGCGGTTTCCGGCGCGACGCCCAGCCTGATGAGACCGGCCGCACCCAAGAGATGCAGGAAATTCGTATACCCCTCGACCGGCTCGCCGAGGTTCCAGGTCAGCTCTCCATGCTTCGCGAGATTCAGCGCATAGCGCAGCGAGATAAAGGCGTCGTCGTGAAAATAGCCCCGGTGCCGCCATATCCCGGCGGCCAGGAACACCAGCGCAACCGGCACCGCCACGGCGTCATTCAGGCTCCAGCGGGTGCTTTCCCTTTCGCCGACGACGCTCACCGGTAACTCACCACCTGACCGCTCGGCGAGACCACGAACTTGCGCACCTCGCGGAACCCCGGCGGGTTCTTCTCGGCCAGCACCTGGAACGGCCGCGCCGGCATGATGATCGCCCGCTCCGTCGCCGTGGCCCCGGTGTCGATGCCACGCCCGGCGAACGGGTCCAGCGCGAAGATCTCGCGCTCCACCGTCCCGAACCAGCCGGCCCGCTCCGTCTCAACCCGCTCGCTTTCCAGCCGCTCCGACGTCCACGCCAGCGCCCAGTCCTGACCCTCCGGCGAATGCGCTTCGTCCAGCACGTCGTGGATCGGCCCGGTCTGCAGGGTGTAGGCGGCGGAGTACATCGGCCCGACATGAATCCGGCGCAGCAGCTTCGGATGCAGGTCGCCGAAATCCCGGTCGAACCCTTGCGCGATGGTCAGCAGCTTCAGCCCCGCCAGCGACTGCGCGATCAGATGCGCCTGCACCTCGGGCCAGCGCCGGTCATCCACCGGCAGCCCGCGGGCGCCGGTGTCCTCCACCTCCATCAGGTAGATCGTCGGCAGGTTCACCTGGCTGTCGTAGACGCTCCAGTGAACCAGATACCGCCGCCGGCCCGGCCCCAGATCCCCCAGCCAGTGCGCCTGCGGATCGTTCTGCCCCCAGAACAGGTCGCCCTTTACGAGTTCCTCGTAGTAAAGCCGCTGCGACATCGCGAATTGCAGCTTCGTCGGGATCTCCAGCTCGCCCACGATCTGCCGGATCATCTCGTCCTTCAGCCGATGGGTATTCATCGTCCCGGCCAGATGGCGCTCCGCCTGCTGCGCGTCGTTCGCCATGGTCAGCAGTTCCCGGAACACGGGAAACCCGCTTTCCGTACGGTCGATGGAGATCGAGCCGAAAAACGTGCCCGTGTCCCGCCCGGTCATCAGGTATTTCAGCGACAGCGCCTGAAACGTCGCCGCCAGCCGCTGCAGGTACCCGCCGATCACCTTGACGTCGAGCTTCGAGATACGGCCTTCCTGCTCCATCACCGCCGCCACCCGCATCAGGTGGCCGGTGATCGTCTCGAACTTCCGGAAATACCGCCGCGCCGCGAAGGTGTCGGTCAGACCGACATGGTCTCGCACAAGATCGTCCTTGATCGTGTCAGACATGGCTACCCGTGCCACCCGCACCGGGCCGCGAACGGCCTTCTTGAACCGCGCCCGCTTGGCGCATCACGCCCCGTACAGGTTCTTGTCGTGCTTCTCGACGATGGCCTGGAACCGCCGCGCAAAGCGTTCATCCGCTTTCGCCTTCTGCTCCAGCACCTTGCGGGCAAAGACCATGTGATCCTCGTGCGCCTCCATCATGTCCGCCATCCGCTGGTTCGTGGCCGAACCGATGGCCGCCATGGCGGTCTGCGCCTCCTTGTCGGTCTGCACGCCGATCTCGTTGATCCGGTGCGCAACATCCTGCTGCTGTGCCGTCTTCAGCGACTTCGTCAGCGCGTCGTACAGCACCACGCGCTGCTTGGTATCCGTCTGCAGCTTGTTGATCAGCACCATCTGCGTCGCCGCCTGGTTCTGCAGGCTGTCGACCCAGGTCTTGCCCTTCTCGATATACCGCTCCAGCGTCTGCGACTTGGCCAGCTTGACCTGCTCCTGCTGGACCATCTCGTTGTACTGTGCGTTCAGCGCCGCCAGCTCGCTTTCCAGCTTGGTCCGCGCTGCGGCGTCCTGCTCGACAGAGATCTTGTTCTCCAGCTCGATGATCTTCGGGTCCATGCCCACGATCTCGGCGCGCAGGCTTTCCAGTTCGCCGACGACCGCCTCGCGCTCGTCCAGCGTGCCGGTCAGGTTCACTTCGACCTTTTCCTTGTGCTCGTTCAGCACGCCAAGCTGGTTTTCCAGCAGCTTCACGATGGTGTCGGACTTGGCTATCAGGTCCTGCAGCTTGTCATCGATATTCGCGGTGCGGATCCGCTCCTGACGCAGCGTGTCCGACCGGCCCTGAGAGAAGAAGCCGACAAAGCTCTCCCAGCCAGTCTTGTTCCGCATCTCATCGAAATCTTTGGAAAAGCCGGAAGTGACGTCATCCAGCCCCATGATCAGCTCGGCAATGTTGGCGTTCATCAGCTCGGTATGGGCGTGAACGTCCTCCAGCGTGGCGTTCTCGATGTCGATCGAGATGTCTTCGCCCGATTTCGCCTTCGCACCCATCGTCTCCACGCGGCTGGTCAGTTCTGAAATCTTGGCCTGCGCCTCGGCCACCTGGGCCTGGCTGTCCCGCACCTGGGTGTCAAAGTCGCTCATCTCTCTCCTCGCCTGGCAATCAATAAGGATTACGTTGGAATGTTTATCGGGTTTACAAGAGCCCGTCATCCGGTTTCGGGCAAGGCGAAGTCTGGGCAATAGTGGGGCTTCTTCAACTACTCCTGCAGTCAACCAACTGAAATATATTACTAATATTAACGCCTCACCGCCCTCGCAACCAAGGGTCGGGTTTTCCCGCCTTGCGCATCGGCGACAGTGTACCGGCCAACGCCCTTGGCATCCGCGCCCTGCGGCGTAATGTGGCCGCAGTAAATGGGGAGGTCATATGCGGCTCGACGGAAAGACCGCCATCGTCACCGGGGGCGGCTCCGGCTTCGGCGCTGGAATCGCACGGAAATTCGCGGCCGAAGGCGCGAAGGTGATGGTGGCCGACATCAACACAGAGGCCGCCACGGAAATCGCGGCAGAGATCGGCGGCACGGCCCAGACCGTCGACGTCGCTGACGGCGCCAGCGTCGCCGCGATGGCCAATGCCGCCGTCGACGGTTTTGGCGCACTCGACATACTGGTGAACAACGCCGGCATCACCCACCTGCCGATGCCGATGGAAGACGTGCCGGAGGACGAGTTCGACCGTGTCCTTGCCGTCAATGCGAAATCCGTCTACCTGACCGCCAAGTATCTGGTCCCGCACATGAAATCCCGCAAGACTGGCGCGATCCTGAACATCGCTTCCACCGCCGGCCTGTCGCCGCGCCCGAACCTGAACTGGTACAACGCGTCGAAGGGCTGGATGATCACCGCGACCAAGACCATGGCCGTCGAACTCGCGCCCCACGGCGTCCGCGTGAACGCGCTCTGCCCCGTCGCGGGCGAAACGCCGCTGCTGAAAAGCTTCATGGGACAGGACACGCCGGAAATGCGGGCGAAATTCCTCGCCACCATCCCCCTCGGCCGGTTCTCGACGCCCGAGGACATGGGCAACGCCGCCTGTTTTCTCTGCTCCGACGAGGCCAGCATGGTCACCGGGGTTGCCATGGAAGTCGACGGAGGACGCTGTATCTGATGCCCAAGGTCAACCTCGCCGAGAAACTCGCGCAATTCTCCAGCCACTGGGACCCGCACGTCGTCGCCGATTACAACGGCAACGACGTCATGGTGGTGAAATTTCAGGGAGATTTCCCGTTTCACCATCATGAAACCACCGACGACTTCTTCCTTGTCCTTGAAGGCGAGATGATCATGGATGTCGACGGCGAAAGCATCCCAGTGGGACCGGGCGAGCTGTTCGTCGTCCCCAAGGGCGTCACCCACCGCCCGCGCGCCGAAACCGAATGCAAGGTCCTCCTGATCGAGCCGAAAGGCGAGCCAAACACCGGCGATCCAGCCACTGCGGCGGCCAAGCCGCGGATCTGACGGCACGAATTCCCACTGCACGCCCCATCCCAAGGACCAGAATGCAACCCGGCCCACGCAACCTGATCACCGACGTTCCAGGCATCCTGGTCGGCAATTCCGAAGACCACCGCATTAAGACCGGCGCGACCGTAGTAACGGCGGAAGACCCGTTCACCGCCGCCGTCCACGTCATGGGCGGCGCGCCCGGCACGCGGGAAACCGATCTCCTCGCCCCCGATCGTGCGGTGCAGCAGGTGCACGCGCTTGTCCTGTCCGGCGGCTCCGCTCTCGGTCTCGACGCCGGCAGCGGCGTCGCCGACGCACTGCGCGCCGCCGGCCGGGGCATCGACATCCGCGGACAGATCGTCCCCATCGTGCCCGGCGCCATCATCAACGACCTGCTGAACGGCGGCGACAAGGACTGGACCGATAACCCCTACAAGGCGCTCGGCCGCGCCGCCCTCGCCGGTGCCGCCGAGACCTTCGAACTGGGCACTGCAGGCGCCGGCACCGGCGGCACCACCGCCGGGCTCAAGGGCGGCCTCGGCTCCGCCTCCCTCAGACTGCCCTCCGGCCACACCGTCGGCGCTCTCGCCGCCGTCAACGCCATCGGCAGCGCCACGACCGGCGATGGCCCCCATTTCTGGGCCGCCCCGTTCGAACTGAACGGCGAATTCGGCGGCCTCGGCCCGTCCCCCGATCCCGACCCGCTGCGCTTCACCACCAAGGGCCAGCTCCGCAACGCCAACACCATCATCGCCGTCGTCGCCACCGACGCCGCGCTCAACCAGGCCCAGGCGACACGCATGGCCGTGGCCGCGCATGACGGCATCGCCCGCGCGGTCGTGCCCAGCCACACCCTGGCCGATGGCGACCTCGTCTTCGCCGCCGCCACCGGCCAGCGCCCGCTTGCCGACCTGATGGCAGACCAGATCGCGATAGGTCACGCGGCGGCGCTGTGCCTCGCCCGCGCCATTGCGCGCGGCGTGTATCTCGCCGCGCCGGCGGGGAACGATCCGTTCCCGACGTGGCAGATGCGACACGGCAGAAAGCTGACCTAAAGTCACATAACCGCTATTGCGACAGACTTGTGTCCAGTGTTGGTCACAAGGGGCTTGCCGTCGCCCATTCACGCCCTAAAGTTGTCCAGGTCGAGATCGACTCGCCCACTCAAAACATGGGCGGCAGTTCCACCCGCTGTAACGATTTCGCTCGAATTGCAGCTTAAATCTTAGCCAAACGGCAAGCCCGGTTTGACATGCTGAACGAAGGCCAAAGATGAACGTCGCGACGAGAATGCAGTTGACCATGCAGACCGCTCGAGCCCGAGCGCTGGACTACGCTCCCTGTCAGTACGGGACGTCCCGGCTGTTGTTCCGCGGCCCGCAGCGCAAGGCCGCGGGCGACTACATCACCTGTATCGGGAACACGGAAACCTTCGGCCGTTTCATTTCCGAACCGTACCCCGAACTGCTCGAACGATCCCTTGGCACACCCTGCATCAACCTGGGCTGCCGCGATGCCGGGCTCGATGCCTTTCTGGCAAATCCCAGCCTCATAGATATCGCCGCCGGCTCCCGGGTGACCGTGATCCAGGTCATGGGCGCGATCAGCATGTCGAACAGGTTCTACACCGTCGACCCGCGCCGCAACGACTACTTCATCCGTGCCGGCCGCAAGCTCAAGGACATCTACCCAGAGGTCGACTTTCGCGAGTTTGAGCGGACGGAGCACATGCTCACCGCACTCGCCCGCACCTGCCCGAAACGCCTGCAACTCGTCCGGCGGGAATTGCAGACCGCCTGGGTCGCGCGCATGCGGGCGCTCGTCGGCCAGATCCCCGGTCCGGTCGTCCTGCTATGGATGTCCGATCATGCGCCATATTCCCGGCAGGACGGCGGCACGATCTGCCATGAACCGCTTTTCGTCGACAGGGCGATGCTGAATGCCGTCTGCGAAACCGGTGCACAGCTGATCGAGGTTGTCGCGACCCAGGCAGAGATCGATGCCGGCCTGCCCGACATGATCTACGGTCAGTTCGAGGCGGAGGCCGCGTGCGAAATGCTCGGTCCCGTGGTGCACCGCCGCGTGGCCAGGGTCCTGTGCGACGCGCTGCTTCCCATCTTGATGGAGCCTGCCTTCAAAAGGACCGCCGCGGAATAAAGTTTGAGCGCGACCACAGGGTTTGCTACCCTGATGACGTAGTAACGAGTTTCGAGGGCTCTGATGAGCCATGGTAAGAGTGTCCCGCGCCCCGCGCGCGATGAGGGCTTTTCTCTTCTGGAACTGATGGTCGTCGTGGCGATCCTTTCGATCCTCGCGCTGGTCATCGTGCCGCGAGTCATCGACCGCCCGGACCAGGCGCGCGTCACGCGGGCCAGGGCCGACCTCACAACCTTGTCCAGTGCCATACAGCTCTACAGGCTGGATAACCTGACCTACCCAACCACGGATCAGGGTTTAGGCGCGCTGGTCTCGCCTCCTGCAAGCGATCCGGTACCGGCGAACTGGGCCGGCGGCGGTTATGTTGACCGGCTGCCGAAAGACCCCTGGGGCAACGAATACCTGTATCTGTCACCGGGCGTGCACGGCGCATTCGACATCTTCTCCTATGGCGCGGACGGGGCGCAGGGGGGCACCGGGTTCGACACGGATATCGGAACATGGACGCTGGAATGACCTCCGAAGACCGGGGGTTTACCCTGGTTGAACTGGCGGTCGCCATCGCGATCCTCTCCGCCCTCGCTGTTTCGGCCACGCTGGGAACGAACCGGCCTGAAACCGCCCCGGGCTGGGAACAGTTTCGCGACGCCCATGACCGGATGCGCGTGCAGGCCGTAACCGGGCAACAGGTGCTCGGGCTCATGCTGACGGCAGAGGGCTACACCCGCATGCGCCGCGTCGGCGGCGACTGGGAGGCGCGCGGGGACATTGTCACCTGGGATCGCCCGGTACGGATCGAACGGCCCAGCGGGGCGGAGCCGGTCCTGGCCTTCCTGCCGAACGGCCGATCCACGCCGGCGCGGATCCAATTCGCCGACGTGACCTGCCTGGGAGACGAATGGAGGGCAATCGCATGCTCCGGACCATAGACCAGGAGCGGGGCGTCAGCCTGATCGAGGTGGCGGTTGCACTCCTGGTACTCTCCGCTGCAGTTGCCGTTGGGTTCCGGGCCGTTGGTCAGGCCCGACGCGAAGCACAGGGGGACTTACCCCGCCTTTTCGCGCGGGAGGCCGCGCTGAACCGGGCGGAAGAACTGAAACTCCTTGGCCTGGAAGCCGGGCGACGATTGCCTGCGACGGTGGGCCACGGACCCTTGGTCTGGACCCTGGAACTGGCGGTGGCAGCAGGACCACAAGGTCTGGTCACCGCCACCGTACAGGCCAGGGCAGACGGGCAGCCGGGCGGTTTGGCCGTGGCCTACGTGGAGAGTGCCGGAGAATGAGCGCGGCCCGGGATAAGGCGGTGACGGAACCCGGTGGCCAAATATTGTCGCGGCGGCGCGACCGGGGCTTCTCGCTGCTGGAACTTACGGTCGTCCTTGCTGTTTTCGCCGGCGTCGCATTGATCGGCGCACAGGTGATCGCGCAGACATTGCGCGCCGACCGGCAGCTTGCGGCACGAGATGCCGAAACGGCGGACCTGTCTTACGGTCTCGCTCTGCTGCGCCACGACCTGAACTCCGCGATCGCTCTGCCGTTCCTGCCACCGGACGGCCCCGCCCGCCCCGCTCTCGATGTCACGGCGGGCGAGCAGCGTTTCGACCTGAGCCTCGGCGGCCAGCCGAGGTTCGACGCCAGCGGACCGGCAACCGCCCGCGCGGTCTGGCGGCTGGACAAGCAGTCCGGCACTATCACACGCCAGCTCTGGACCTCGCTGGCCCCCGTCAACATGCTTGCCGCCGGTCCGGAACTGGTCATTTTCAACCAGGTCCATGCGCTCATGTTCGAAACCTACGATACCGGCAGCGGGTGGACAGGTGGCTTCCCGAACCCGGAAAAGAATGCGCTCGCACTCCCTGCCGCGATCCGCGTCACACTGGAACACGAGACCCTCGACCAGTTGCAGACGCTGGTGAGCCTGAGATGAAACGCGACGGTGGCTTCATCCTGATCAATGCTCTCGTGGTCGTGCTGGTCATCACCTCTGTCGTCGCAACGATGCTCGGCCGCAGCAGTGCCGCCCGCGCCAGAACCACCGCCGCGCAGGAAGCATCGCGGATCGAAACCGGTCTAGATGCAATGGAGGCCCTGACCGTCAGGTCGCTTGCATCCGTGGGACGGGACGGCCAGCCAGTATATCTCCGGCAGGACTGGTCAATGGCACAACACGCGGACTTCGGAGAAAGCCGCGCCGATGCCGCGATCACCGACCTGCAGGGCCGGCTCAACGTGAACTGGCTGTCCGCCCCGCCCGACGCCTATGTCGACGAGACCTTCCGCCGCCTCTTCGCCGAGCTCAACCTTCCGCCCAGCCTGCCCGACGATATCCGTGCCTTCCTCAGTGTCGACGGCCGCCACGGCGGCCCGGTATCGCTCCTCGACGAGTTGCGCGGCGTCCCCGGCCTGATACCAGCGGATTTCGCGATCCTGACGCGCCACCTCGCCGCCCTGCCGGCCGAGACGAAACTGAACCTCAACACCGCCTCCGCCCCCGTCCTGCGCGCGGTTCTCCACCCTTTCCCGCCCGAGATCCGCGCCGCATACACTCAACGTGCCAAAGACCCGCCACTGGAAGACCTGCGCGACCTGCGCCACCGCACCATCGCGGCGCTGGAAACGGAGGATATCGGCCACCTGCCATTCGACCGCCTGACGGTCACCAGCACATGGTTCCGGGCCGATCTTACCGTCGAACGCGACGACCGCATCGCACGCCGCACCACGATCCTGTTCCGCGACCGCACCAGAACCGGCCGCGACGAAGGTCGGATCGGGGTCGCCTATCGCTGGGCCGAGCCCGATTGATGGCGAAATCCGGCATCTCACGCGCACCCAAACGCGCATCCGGCGCGCACGGATGACTGCCAAGGTTCACATCCCCGGCCAACCGGCGATCTGGCTCATCGGCGATGGCACGCCGCCCACCACACCGCATGTGGCCCTTGCGCCGGGCGCGGACCTGCCCCTTCTGCCGGTCGACCTGCCCGACGGCATCAAAGGCCGCGCAAGGGACCGTGCCGGATGCCGGAAGCTCGCCGAACAGCTTGCATTGCCACCGGATCGCGTCGAACTCCATCCCTTCCGTCAGCCTCAGCGCCCTTGGAGCCGCGCCATAGCCGCCGATCCCGCCCAGCTGTCCGAGTGGCGACACGCGCTCGGCCGCGGCGCTCATGCCCTGCTGCCCGACTACCTCGCCCTGCCCTGCGCAAATGGCGTCTGGACGGTCGAGGTGACCGGCGACACCGTCCGCGCAAGACTGGGGCCAGAGGACGGCTTCACCGCAGAGCCGGAACTGGCCGCCCTGCTGCTCGAACGGGCAATTTCATCGCCCCCGCAGGCCGTCCTCCGCCTCGGCGCCCCCCACGAAGCCATCGACTCCGCCCTGCGCGCCACCCGCGTTCCACTTCACGCCAGCGCCGAAACGCTGGCCCAAACCGGGCATCGCCTGCTCCGCTGGCCCGACGCGACGCGGGGCTGCAACCTGCGCGCACCGCTGGCCAGGCGGCGGACACTGCACCGGAACTGGGCACCCCCCGCCGCCGTCGCGGGTCTGGCCCTTGCAACCTGGCTGACCGGCGTCGCCTTCGAGACCCGAGACCTGCAATACCGCGACGCCACCGCCCGCCATGATACCGAGGCGATGCTGCGCGCCCATGTTCTTCCGACCGGACCGATCCTCGATATCCGCGCACAGGTCGACGCCGCGCTTGCCAAGTCTCCGCATTCCCCGCCTGCCGACCCGTTCCACCTGTTCCAGCGCGCCGCGCAAGACCTTGCCACCGCCACCGTGCGCTCTGTCGAGTACAGCGCAGACACCGGGCTGATCGCAACGGTCGAGACCGGCGGCTTTGCCGAGCTGGAAGCGCTGGCACGGAGCTTGCGGGGCAGAATGTTCGCGGTTGAGATACGGGACCCGACCACGAGCGACAACGGTGTCTCCGCAAGCCTGACTCTCACGGCGGCGACAGGCTCCCAATGAACCGCCTTGCGCCCCTTTCCCCGCGCGAAAGCGCCCTGCTGATACTGCTCGGCACCATTGTGCCTCTGGCGCTGATCCTTCTCGTTGTCATGCCTCTGCTCGAGACACGCACGACTGCCCGGATCGCGGCGGCCGAGGCGGAAGACCTGCGCAATTGGGTCGCCCTCCGTGTGGCGGATCTGCCATCGGAAGGTCCGATGGAAACCCGGAAACCCTTCGCACAGACAAGCCTCGCCGCGCTGGAGCAAAGCCTCGTCGCGGCCGGGCTGCGCAGCGCTCTGACACGGCTGGCGGACACTCCCGGCGGCGTGGAAATCGCCTTCGGCCCGGTCCGGTTCGACGCGCTGACCCAATGGCTGCACGATACATCGCCGCGCTGGGGGTACGACGTTGCAGCATACCGCATCGCGCGCGTGACGTCCGGCCTGGTCACAGCGCGTTTCACGCTGACACCGACACACTGACAGGCACCAGCCAGCCAAGCGTTAACGGGATTTCAAGAATTGCGGCGGAGCGTGTGGTTAAGGACCCGTTACCGGAACGAGTGAGTCGTTAACGAATGCCGTTGTTGCCGAAGATAGCCCTCGCCGCCGCGCTCGGCGCATTGGGGCTCGCCGTGAGTGGCCTGGGGGGGACACTCACGGCAAAGCCTCCGGCGCCCTTTACGGCGCCGGAGCCCATGGGGAAGCCGACAAAAGACAATGCGCCCGAGATCGCTCGCGAATGGCCGCCGGTCTTCGGGATCGCTCCGCTTCCGGCAGAGGCAACACCAGCCGCCGCCCCGCTGCCAGAGCCGGAACTCCGCTACGACTACCGCCTCACCGGGCTGGTGGCCGATGCACAGGATGGCTGGGCGCTGGTCTCCTCGGGCGGCATTCAGCAGGTGGTGCGGCCGGGCGATCGTCTGGAAGGCGGCGAAACCGTAACGGCCATCGACGCGCAAGGCGTCCATATACTCTGGCGCGGCCAAAGGCAGCTTATCCCGGTGCAGCGCCCCGAGACCGGTCATCTTGCCCGCGACATGCGTCCCGCGGCCAACCTCGGGAACCGGCCTTGAGGCGCATACGCCTCATCTTCCTTGCGTTTGCCATGCTCTGCGCGATGGCGGTTCCGGCACGGGCGCAGATCGCGCTGGACCTGCGCGATGCCGACCTGCGCAGCTTTGTCGAAATCGTTGCCGACGCCACCAACCGCAACTTCACCCTGGATGCACGGGTACAGGGAACAGTGACGGTCATCGCACCTGGTACGGTCAGCACGTCGGCGCTCTACGAGATCTTCCTCGACGTACTGGAACTGAACCGCCTGACCATCATCGAGGGCGAACAGGTCGACCGTATCGTGCCGCTGGATCTGGCGCGGGAACTGGCCCCGGGGGAACGGGTGCGCACGGCGGGCGGTGCCTTCGAGACCCGCGTCTTCGCAGTTCGCAACATCCCCTTGGATCAGGTGGTGGAGGTGATCCGCCCGCTGCTGCCATCCGAGGCGGTACTGTCCACCGTCAACCAGTCCCGGCTTCTGGTGATCTCGGACCGGCGCGAGAACATCGACCGGATCGCCGGCCTGATCGAGCGTCTCGACCGCCCGGCGAGTGCTGCGATCGAGACGATCCGGCTTGGACATTCCACCGCGCCCGACCTCCTCGCAACACTGCAGTCGCTGGATATCGTGCCACCGGGCGGCAGTCTGTCGGCGGACCACCGGTCCAACGCAATCGTGGTTTCCGGAAACGACGAGTTCCGCAGCCGCATAAGGCAGGTGGTGATGCAGCTCGACACACCGCAGCGGTCGGTCGCGACGGCGGTGGTGCAGCTCAACTACGCCGACGCGCTGGAACTGGAATCGGTCATCGCCCGGTCGGTGCTGGCGGCCAGTGCCGACCAGCCGGGTGAGGTAACGGTGGTCGCGGAACCGCAGACCAATTCCATTCTTGTGACGGCCCCGTCGGACCGGATCGGCACGATCACTGCCGCGGTCAAACGGCTTGACCAGCGACCCAGCCAGGTTCTGGTCGAGGCGGTGATCTTCGAGCTTTCGGTGCAGACCCTGTCCGACCTCTCGGCGCAGTTCGGCGCGCTTATGAACAACGCCCTGTTCGGCGGGGCAGAGTTTTCCATCGGTGGCCGCCCCAGTTTGACGAGCCTTGTCTCGGCGGCCATCGACGGCAAGGCGGTGAGGCCCGGTAATGGCGGTTTTGCCGGCGGACTGCGGCTGCGCGGGGACGACGGGTTCGTCGGCTTTCTGACCGCTCTGACCGCGTCGAATTCGGCAAGGCTGCTGTCTACGCCGTCGGTAATGACGCTGAACAACACCCAGGCCGAGATCGTGGTGGCGCAATCCGTGCCCTTCGTCACCGGGAGCTACTCCACCGTCGGCGACAGCGCTGTGCCGGATCAGCCGTTCCAGACCATCGAACGCGAAGATGTCGGCCTGACCCTGCGTGTCACCCCGCAGATCACAGGTGACAACACGGTCCGCATGTCCATCGGGCAGGAGGTGTCGAACCTGACCCGGACGACCTCTGCCGCCGGCGGTGAAATTACATCGAAACGTACGCTGACAACCAACGTCCTTGTCGGCGACGGGCGCGTGATCATGCTGGGTGGCCTATTGGAAAACGGCTCCGGCACCGAGCAGCAGGGCGTGCCGGGCCTCAACAAGCTGCCGCTCTTCGGCGCCCTGTTCCGGGGCCGTGCGGTGAACCGCAACCAGCGCGTGCTGCTCCTGCTGCTCAGGCCCCGCGTCGTCCGCAGCGATGCCGAGGCGAACCGCCTTACCAGCGAGATCGCGCTGGACGCCCGCCGCGCCTCCGACGCGATCCGACTGCCCCAGGACAACCAGTATCCCAACCTCCCCGCCTCCAGCTTCCCCTATGACGGCGCCAACCTCGACCAGCCCTTCGACGCCGGCTTCATCGATCCCTACGTCCGCTCCCACGGCTTCCCGCCCCTGCCATCGCGGATCCAGTTCAACGGCTCCCCCTGACCCATCCGCCCGCCATGCCCGAGCTCCCCTTCTCCTTCGCCCGCGACCAGCAGACCCTGCTGCAGGGTGACCGCCTGATCTGCGGACCCGCCGCCACCGCCCTCGGCCTGCGCGAAGCGCGGCGGCGGGCCGGGCAGCCGCTGACAGTGGAGCGCGTGGAAACCGCCGCATTCGAAACCCGCCTAAACGCCGCCTACCAGCACCCCGAGGAAACCGACGCCGACCTCACCTTCGATGTCGAACCCCGCGACAGCGCCGTCCTGCGCGACCTCCTCGAAGACACCACCGAGGCGCCGGTCATCGAACTGGTCAACCAACTCCTCCGCCGCACCGTCCGCGCCGCCGCCTCCGACCTGCACGTGGAACCGCACGAAACCGGCCTCCGCGCCCGCCTGCGCGTCGACGGCATGCTGCGCACCGTGATGGACCGGAACGACGTGCCGGTCCGCCGCGTCACCTCGCGGCTCAAGGTCATGGCCGGCCTCGACACCTCGGAAACACGCCTGCCGCAGGACGGCCGCATCGCCCTGCGCCACGGCGGCCGCGACATTGACGTCCGCATCTCCACCCTGCCCGGCCAGTTCGGCGAGCGTGTGGTGCTGCGCCTGCTCGACCGGCACACCGGCCTCCTGCCGCTCGACACCCTCGGTCTGACCCAAACCCAGGAAACCACCCTCCGCCGCCTCGCCGCCCGCCCCGACGGTATCGTCCTCGCCACCGGCCCCACCGGCTCCGGCAAGACCACCACGCTCTACTCTCTCCTGCGCCTCGCCGACCGGGGTCAACGCAACATCGTCACCGTCGAGGACCCGATCGAATACCACCTGCCCGGCATCTCGCAGACCCAGACCAACGCGGGCATCGGCCTGACCTTCGCCGCCGGCCTCCGCGCCACGCTCCGGCAGGACCCGGACGTGATCCTCGTCGGAGAGGTCCGCGACGCCGAAACCGCGCAGGTCGCCGCGCAGGCCTCGCTGACCGGCCACCTCGTCTTCTCCTCGCTGCACGCCAACAACGCCATCGCCGCGGTGACACGCCTGCGCGACCTCGGGCTTGAGAACTACCTGATCGCGGCGACCTTGCGCGGCGTGCTGGCGCAGCGACTGCTGCGGATGCTCTGTCCGGACTGTCGTGAAACAGCCCCACCCACGAAGGAGGAAGCCAGTCAGTTCGCCACGCCACCCAGGGAACTGGCCCACGCCACAGGCTGCACGGGCTGCGGCGGCACCGGCTATTCCGGCCGTCGCGGCGTGTTCGAGATCGTGGAAATCAGCGACGACCTCGCCACCCTGATCGGTGCCAACGCGCCGGAGGCAGACCTGCGACAACGCGTTCCCGGCGAAACCCTGCTGGAACAGGGGCTGGCACTGGCCGCGAAGGGGCTGACCTCGCTGCAAGAGGTCCACCGCGTTCTGGGGGACCACTAGATGCGTCCCTTCGCGTACATTGCCTATACCGGCAACGGGCAGCGGAAAACCGGCACGCTGGTCGCAGAGAGCGAACGCGCAGCCTACGCGGCGCTGCAGGCTCGGGGGCTGATGGCCACAGAGATCGCGGCGCGCGCCCACTTGCCGGCGCGAAGGCACCGACAGCCGGATGCCGGTGACAGGGCCGTCTTCTCACGCCAGATGGCGGTCCTGCTGAGCGCGGGCCTCCCGGTCGAAGCGGCGCTCGACGCGGTGATCGAAAGCGACGGATCGCGGTCGCTGCACGGTTTCGCCACCGCGCTGAAAGCGGCGGTGTTAGAGGGCTTTCCGATCTCTCAGGGCATCGCCACCCTGCGATCAGGCTTCCCACCCTATTACGCCTCCGCGCTCGGAGCCGGGGAAAAATCGGGTGACCTGGCAGCGGTGTTCGGCAGCCTCGCCGACCATCTGGAGGCCCAGACTGGTGCACGCGCAGAGATCGCCACCGCGCTGATCTACCCGGGCTTCGTGGCTGTGGTGTCACTGGCGGTTTGCGGCATTCTCGTCACCACCGTGGCGCCGGAACTCGACGCAATGTTCGAGGCGACAGGCCAGCCACTGCCTGCCATCACGGCGGCAGTACTGGGCCTGTCGGACTGGCTGGCAGCACATTGGCGCGCGGTTACGATAGCTCTGGCTGCGGCATTCATCTTGGCACTCTTCGCGGGATCGGCCCCGGCCATCCGTGATCGCGCCGTGCGGTTCGCTCTGCGCATCCCGCTGTTTGGCCAGCTCCGGCGCCGTGCGATGGCGGCGCAATATCTTCGGACGCTGGCACTGGTGCTGGCCAGCCGGCAGACCGCGTTGGACGCCGCGACAGCAGCAGCGGGCGTTTTGCAGGTATCCACCCATCGGGCATGCGCCGACGCCGCAATCTCGGCGCTGCGTCAGGGCGAGCCGATCGCGAAAGCCGTCCGCAGGATCACCCTGCTGCCCCCCGTCGCGCTGCAACTGCTGAAAGTAGGCGAAGAAACCGCGCGCATTGCCCCGATGGCGGCGCGCGCTGCGGAACTCCTTGAAACGCAGCTCCGGAACGACCGAAAGCGCATCGCAGCGCTGCTTGATCCGATCCTGATGATGGTCGTCGGGGCCTTCGTGCTGACCGTCGTGCTGGCGGTCCTGCTGCCCATCTTCGACCTTCAGGCCGCGATCGCCGGATAGACCCACTGGATCGCTCGCGGATTCCTTGGCACAAAGCCCGGGGAGGCACGGCAGAGGACGGCAGGCATGTTTTTCGAAGAAGGTTGGATTCCGCTATCCGAGGTTACCGGCGAAGTGTTCCGGCGACTGCAGGCGTTGAAATCCGAAGGCAAGATCGGCCGCGGACAGGGCGAATTGAAAAGCATCCTCGCGGTCACTGTCTGGGACATGTGTGACGCCGCGACCAAGGTGGGGGTGACCGCCACCGACGGCACCGTCGTTTCCGCTTCAAAGGATCTGGTCGCCTGGGCCGACCCGATGATCCTGTCGAACGAACACGTGAACCTGATCGCCGGTACGGTCGGCTCCTCGGACCTGCTGGACGAGCACGGCGAGATGGCCGACGACGAAACGCTGCGCCAGCGCTACGGGCCGTTCTACACGCTGCCCATTGTGGTGCCGGTCAACAATTTCCAGTCGTCGCTGACCTTCCTCGCCGAAGAGGTAAAGGCCGATATCAGCGAGGACGAGGAATTGATGAAGGGCGCCCGAACCATCCTGTCGATGATAGAACGAAAGGAACTCGTGACCCGAGAGATTGCACGCGGCCGCGTCGGCACTTCGCTGTCGCGCCGCCGGTTCAAATTGGCCTGGGCCCTGGCCGCCACGAAGGTGCCGGATTTGCGGTCCCCGAACCGCTGGCTGGGGCTATGACCCGGCGAACAGGCAAAAACATTATGGCAGGATCGCGCAAAAAGCCTTTACGGGTGCGCGGAGGATCGCGCATCGACCCCCTCGCGATTCACCGTGCTGGCAACAATGAAGGGCATTCAGGCGGAACTGTCTCCCAATAGGAGATATTCCATCCTTTGATCACAATTTTGACGGTATTCAAGCGCGTTCTGCGCTTCAAATAGGCGAACAACACACCGTTTCGAAAGTCCAAACATGCCTCATATCGGACCCGGCGCAATCACATCGAATGTCTGCCCTCTTCCAGCTGGAACGATGATCGATGTCGAATACGGCCGGCGACCCGTGACCATGCTGAAGCCCGGCATCCGGGTGCGGACCAAGGACAACGGCTATCAGCCGGTGCGCTGGGTCGCGTCCCGCCGCCTCGGTGCCAAGGCACTGGCCGAAGATCCGTCGCTGCGTCCGGTCAGGATCCGCGCCGGAGCCCTCGGCTTCGGCCTGCCAGCGACCGATATCGTCGTCTCGCCGCAGCAATGTGTGCTGCTCGGCGGCTGGCGCTGCGAACTTCTGTTCGGCGAGGACGAGGTACTGGTGCCCGCCGCCGCGCTGGTCAATGACGTGTCGATCACGCCGGAACGCGATGTCGAAGAAGTCACCTATTTCCACTTTCTGCTCGACACCCACGAGATCGTTTACTGCAACGGTGCGGAAACCGAGTGCTTCCATCCCTCCGCCGGCCTTCGCGGGATCGGCAAGCCGAAGCGGAACGAACTCTACCGGCTGTTCCCGGAACTGGAATACGAACCTGCCGCCTTCGGCAGCCGGGAACGCGCGGCGGTGCCGCGCCGCAGGTCCGAAGTGTCCCGGCTGATCTGACCCGCCAGACCGTCGAAAAATCGCCCCGTCCTCAACAGAGGTTAGCGCTAACACGCCTGAAATCAATGGCTTGACCCCCCGTCCCCATGGGGACACATCGACTGTGCGCCAAAGCCGGTTTCCAATTCGCCGCCTCCGACCTAGTTTCCGCCGGACAGGGAGGAGACCTCATGAGTGCCATGATATCAGTGCGGGCCGTCCGCAAGACCTACCAGGGCGGCGGCGACGCCCTGCGCGGGGTCGACCTGGAGATCGAAGAGGGCGAGATCCTCGCCCTTCTCGGCCCCAACGGCGCCGGCAAGACGACCCTGATCTCCATCATCTGCGGCCTGACCACGATCACCTCCGGCACCGTCGAGGTCGGCGGCCACGACGTGATCCGCGACTTCCGGTCCGCCCGCAGCCTGATCGGCCTCGTCCCCCAGGAAATGACGATGGAGCCGTTCGAAACGGTGACGCGCACCGTCAAATACTCTCGCGGCCTGTTCGGCCTGCGCCGCGACGACGCCCATATCGAATCCGTCCTGCGCCAGCTCTCCCTCTGGGACAAGCGCGACAGCCCCATCCGCGAACTCTCCGGCGGCATGAAGCGCCGGGTCCTGATCGCCAAGGCGCTGAGCCACGAGCCGCGCGTCCTGTTCCTCGACGAACCCACAGCGGGCGTCGATGTCGAGCTGCGCAAGGACATGTGGAAGGTGGTCCGCGACCTGAAGGCTCAGGGCGTGACGATTATCCTGACCACCCACTACATCGAAGAGGCCGAAGCCATCGCCGACCGCATCGGCGTGATCAACAAGGGCGAGATCCTGCTGATCGAGGAGACCGGCGCGCTGATGAAGCGGATGGGCCGCAAGGAAATGGTGATAGAACTCGCCCGGCCGTTGGACGCGATCCCCGAAAGTCTGTCGGGCTACAACCTGAGCCACGGGCGCGAACCGACAGAGATCGTCTTTACCTACGACACGGCGGCGGAACGGACCGGCATCACCCGGCTGCTGACCGACCTGCAATCCGCCGGCCTGGTCCTGCGCGACATCTCCACCCGACAGTCGAGCCTGGAAGAGATCTTCGTCGGCCTCGTGAAGGAGGACGCGGCATGAACTGGCGCGCCATCGCCGCCATCTACCAGTTCGAGATGGCCCGGACCTTCCGGACGATCTGGCAGAGCATCGTCTCTCCGGTGATATCCACCTCACTCTACTTCGTGGTCTTCGGCACAGCCATCGGCAGCCGCATCGACGAGGTGGAAGGCGTTTCCTACGGCGCCTTCATCGTGCCGGGGCTGATCATGCTGTCGGTGATCATGCAGGCGATCTCGAACGCGTCGTTCGGGATCTATTTCCCGAAGTTCATCGGCACGATCTACGAATACCTATCCGCCCCGATCAACTTTCTGGAAATCGTGATCGGCTTCGTCGGGGCGGCTGCCACCAAGTCGCTGATGATCGGCCTGATCATCCTGGCAACAGCGGCGTTATTCGTCGATGTACAGATCCTGCACCCGCTGGCCATGATCTCGTTCCTGGTGCTGACCTGCCTGTCCTTCTCGCTGATGGGCTTCATCATCGGCATCTGGGCGAAGAACTTCGAACAGCTGCAGCTGGTTCCACTGCTGATCGTCACGCCTTTGGTATTCCTAGGCGGCTCGTTCTACTCGATTTCGATGCTGCCGCCGATTTGGCAGAACATCACCCTATTCAACCCCGTGGTCTACCTGGTGTCCGGCTTCCGCTGGTCGTTCTTCGGGATGGCTGACGTGGCGCTGGGCTGGTCACTGCTGGCGATCGCCGGGTTCACGCTGCTGTGCCTCGGGATCATCTGGTGGATCTTCCGGACCGGGTGGCGGATCAAGAGCTGACATAGAACGGGCCGCCACCTTGTTACGGCGCATCCGGCCCGCTACATCGGTTGCCATGAGAAACTGGTTCCCATTCCTCAATTCGGGCCCGAAGGTCGCAGTGGTTCGGCTCACGGGCATGATCGCTAGCGGCAATCGCGGCAACGCACTCAACGATGCCGGCCTCGCGCCGATGATTGAGCGGGCATTTCGCAAGGGTAAACCCGATGCGGTGGCGCTGGTCATCAATTCGCCCGGTGGCTCGCCGGTACAAAGCTCGCTGATCGCGGCACGGATCCGGCGGTTAGCGGCGGAGAAGAACGTGAAGGTCTATGCCTTCACCGAGGATGTTGCGGCCTCCGGTGGCTACTGGCTGGCTTGTGCGGCAGACGAGATCTGGATCGATCCCAGTTCCATCGTCGGCTCAATCGGCGTGGTCTATTCCGGTTTCGGATTTCAGGACCTGATCGCGCGCTACGGAGTCGAACGTCGGGTGCACACCGCTGGCAAGTCGAAGAGTATGCTGGATCCGTTCCGGGAAGAGAAACCCGAGGACATTGAAAAACTGAAAGGTTGGCAGGACCAGATCCACGACAGCTTCATCGACTACGTGAAGGACCGGCGTGGCGCGCGTTTGGCCGATGAGCCGGATTTGTTCACCGGGAATGTCTGGATCGGCGAAAAGGCGGTGGATGTCGGGCTTGCCGATGGCGTCGGGCATCTCGTCCCGAAGATGAAGGATGTCTTCGGCGAAAAGGTGCGCTTCATTCCTTATGCCAAGAAAAAGGGCCTGTTCTCGCGCCTGAGCGGTCAGGTCGCAGACAATGCGCTGGGCGTGATGGAAGAACGCGGCCTGTTCGCCCGGTTCGGTCTATGATCGTCAAGATCGTCGTCCTCTTCCTGGTAGCGATGGGTGTCATGGCGATGTTCGGAAAACTGCGCCTGCCCGGGCAGAAACACCTGAGCAACCGAAAATGCCCCCGCTGCGGCCGCTACCGCATCGGCAAAGGGCCCTGCGACTGCCGAAAGGGCTGACTATTGGATTACCTTATCGCCGCCGCCGGCCTGGTCCTTCTGTTGATCGGCGGAGAGCTTCTGGTGCGCGGCGCCGTCAACATGGCGCTTCGGCTCGGCATTCCCGCTCTGGTCGTAAGCCTGACCATCGTGGCCTTTGGAACCTCCGCGCCGGAACTGATCGTGGTTGTGCAATCGGTCTTGCGAGGTGCCCCGGGGCTTGCGCTGGGCAACGTGGTCGGGTCGAACACGGCGAACATCCTGCTGGTTCTGGGTCTGCCGGCATTGCTGTTCGGTCTGGCCAGCGGTGCGCACGATACCCGCCTGAGCTACGTGATCATGGTCCTTTCGACCTTGCTGTTCATCGGGCTGGCGTTCGTGCGGCCGATCACCTGGATTGACGGTCTCATCCTGCTGACCGCCTTCGCGGCAGTGCAGCTTCAGCAGCTTCTCGCTGCCCGCAAGCACCGCATGGCCAGCCGGAACGAGCCAAAGGAAGAGGTCGAAGGTGCCGATCCGAACATGCCGAAATGGAAAATCGGCTCTTATCTGGTCGCCGGTCTTGCCGCGTTACCATTCGGTGCCGACCTGCTGGTCGACAGTTCTGTTCGGATCGCGACGCGCTTGGGCGTCAGCGAAACCGTCATTGGCCTGACGCTGGTCGCCGTCGGCACCTCGCTGCCCGAGCTGGCGACAACGACAATTGCGGCCTACCGGCAGCGAGCGGATGTGGCTCTTGGCAATGTGATCGGGTCGAACGTATTCAACCTGCTGGGTATCATCGGCCTCGCGAGCTTATTCGGTACGATTCCCGTCGATCCGGACTTCCTGCGCTTCGATCTTTGGGTGATGCTTGGTGCGTCGTTGATGCTTGCACCTTTCGTGTTCTGGCCCGTCAATATGGGCCGGGTCACCGGCGCTGTCTTGACGGCGGCCTACGGAATCTATGTCTTCTTGATCCTGTCCTGATCATCCGGAGGTCTTTCGATGCAGATCCGCACCGCCCTCGTCACCGGCGCCGCGAAACGCCTGGGCCGCGCCAACGCGCTGGCACTGGCCGAGGACGGCTTCGATGTCGCGGTGCACTATGCCAGTTCCGAAAAGGAAGCGGAGGAGACCGTCGCGGAAATCAAGGCAATGGGCCGACGTGCGGTGGCATTGCAGGCGGATCTGCTGGATGAGGACGCAATGCAGACCCTGCTGCCGCGGGCGGCGGAGGAGCTTGGCACGATAACCGTTCTTGTGAACAACGCCTCAGTCTTTGAATACGACAACATCCGCAGCGCGACGCGGGATAGCTGGGACCGTCACATCGAGTCGAACCTGCGCGCGCCTTTCGTGCTGACCCAGGCACTCGCGGCGCAGGCACCAGCCCCCTCGACTGATGAGCGCGGAGAGGTCAGGGCAGAGGCGCTGGTGGTCAACATGATCGATGAGCGCGTCCGCAAGCTGACACCCGAATTCATGAGCTACACCATCGCCAAGATGGGGCTCTGGGCCTTTACCCAGACCGCCGCGCAGGCGCTTGCACCCAGGGTTCGGGTGAACGCGGTCGGTCCCGGCCCGACAGTGCAGGGCGCCCGGCAGACGGAAGACCACTTCCGCCGTCAGCGCGAGGCGATGCTCCTTGAACGTGGGTCGAACCCGGAGGACATCACCGCAGCATTGCTCTACTTCGTGCATGCACCGGCCGTGACCGGCCAGCTGCTATGCACCGACGCCGGACAGCACCTGTTGTGGAAGACACCGGAGGTTGCACTCGACCAGTAGCACCCCGCGCCATCAGTTGACACAGCGTCAAACTTGTACACCGCTTCCCGGAATGTCTTGAAATCGTAACATTTACTTTACAATTTGATTGAAGTTACAATTGCTTCATAATAATTTCTCTTTTTTTCAAAGGGTTAAACTAATGCTCAAAAATTAAGCAACCCGACGAACCCATCAAGAAACAAGGAAAAATTCGCGCTTTTCGAAACATACCACCAGAGTTCTCCACAGAATCCGTGGACATGTTTTTCCTTGTTTTCAGACTGCTAAGATTGCAGCCACGAAGGAGAATCACAATCTAGAGGTCATGAGCAGCGATATGTCCGAAACCGCGCCGGCTCCGCAACTTTCCGGCCATGCATGTATTCAATCCTATCTGAAGACGCTGGACTCGTCGCCGGGGGTGTACCGCATGCTCGATGCCCGAGGAGCGGTGCTTTACGTAGGCAAGGCACGCAATCTGAAGGCGCGGGTGTCGAGTTACGCGCGCCCCTCCGGCCACAGCCCGCGGATCGCGCGGATGATCGCGGCAACGGTATCGATGATGTTCCTGTCCACCCGGACCGAGACTGAGGCGCTGCTGCTAGAGCAGAACCTGATCAAGCAGTTGAAGCCGCGCTATAACGTGCTGCTGCGCGACGACAAATCGTTCCCGAACATCCTCGTGGCCAAGGATCACGCCTTTCCGCAGATCAAGAAGCACCGCGGCGCTAAGAAGGCAAAAGGCAATTATTACGGCCCCTTCGCGAGTGCGGGCGCCGTGAACCGGACGCTGAACCAGTTGCAAAAGGTGTTCCTGTTGCGGAACTGTTCGGATTCCACCTTCGAAACCCGGACGCGGCCCTGCCTCCTGTACCAGATCAAGCGCTGCAGTGCGCCCTGCGTCGGCTACATTGACGAGATCGGATATGCCGGTCTGCTATCCGATGCAGAGCGGTTCCTACAGGGCAAGACGACGAAGGTGCAATCGGAACTGGCCGAGCAGATGCAAGCCGCTTCCGAGTCTATGGAGTTCGAGCGCGCCGCTGCCCTGCGCGACCGGATCCGGGCGCTAACGCAGGTTCAGTCGAACCAGGGGATCAATCCGAAGGCCGTCACCGAGGCGGACGTGATCGCGCTACACATGGAGTCGGGACAGGCCTGCGTGCAGGTGTTCTTCATCCGGGCGAACCAGAACTGGGGCAATCGGGATTACTACCCCCGACTAGGTGGCACCGAGAGCGCGGCGGAGGTTCTGCAGGCGTTCATAGGCCAGTTCTACGACAACAAGGAACCGCCACGGCAACTGATCCTGTCGGACGAGATCGAGGATGCCGATTTGATGGCGGAAGCTCTGTCGCAGAAGGCGGGCCGCAAAGTCGAAATCCTGGTACCTCAACGCGGAGAGAAGATGGAATTGGTCTCAAGCGCGCTCAGGAACGCGCGAGAGAGCCTGGCTCGCAAGATGGCGGAGACCGCCACGCAAGGCAAACTGTTGTCCGGGCTGGCCGAGGCATTCGGACTGGAAAGCGCGCCGCAGCGGATCGAGGTCTACGACAACTCCCACATCCAGGGCGCGCATGCGGTGGGCGCGATGATCGTGGCCGGGCCGGAAGGGTTGATGAAGAACCAGTACCGCAAGTTCAACATCAAGGGTGAAGAGCTGACACCGGGTGACGACTTCGGAATGATGAAGGAGGTCCTGAGCCGCCGGTTCAAGCGGCTGCTGAAGGAAGACCCGGACCGCGACAAGGGGATGTGGCCCGACCTGCTGTTGATCGATGGCGGTGCCGGGCAAGTCTCGGCCGTGCACGAGATCATGGCGGAGATGGGGGTCGAGGATCTCGCGATGGTAGGTGTAGCCAAGGGCGTGGACCGGGACGCGGGTAAGGAAGAGTTTCACCGTTATGGGCAGCGTCCCTTCGCGCTGCGCCACAACGATCCGGTTCTGTATTTCGTCCAGCGGATGCGGGACGAGGCGCACCGCTTCGCGATCGGGACGCACAGGGCGAAACGGGCCAAGGCGGTCAGTGCGACGCCGCTGGACGATGTGCCCGGCGTGGGCGCGACGCGGAAGCGGGCCCTGCTGGCGCATTTCGGATCGGCCAAGGCAGTCAGCCGGGCCAACCTTGCGGATCTGAAGGCTGTCGACGGTATCTCGGATCAGTTGGCCGAGACGATCTACGATTTTTTCCACGAGCGCGGTTGATCCCGGACGCACAGCCGATGGGCAGCAGGTTCTCCCAGACGATCAAGGCAGCGCCTTCCCTGTCCCCGCGGTTGACGATAGGAAGACGTCATGAGCTGGACGATCCCGAATATCCTGACGGTCCTGCGCCTGCTCGCCGCGCCCGGTGTCGCGGTGATGTTCCTCTATTTCGTCCGCCCCTGGGCCGACTGGCTGGCGATGCTGCTTTTCATCGGCGCTGCGGTGACCGACTGGTTCGACGGCTATCTTGCTCGCTTGTGGAAACAGGAGTCGCGATTTGGCGCAATGCTGGACCCGATCGCTGACAAGGCGATGGTGGTTATCGCACTGTTGGTGATCACTGCATTCTCCGGCATCGGCCGGCCGGACGGGATGGATCCGTGGATCCTGCTGCCCGCCACGGTTATCCTGTTCCGCGAGGTCTTTGTCTCGGGGCTGCGGGAATTCCTTGGCTCCTATGCGGCGACGCTGAAGGTGACGAAGCTCGCGAAGTGGAAGACGACAGCGCAAATGGTGGCCATCGCGGTGCTGTTCGCGAAGGGTATCTTCGAGCACAACATGATTCAGCAAACAGAAGGCATGGACCGGGCGACGGTCGCAGCCATCCTTGAAGGGTCGGCGCCGGACGAAGCGGGACTTGTCGGGATTTTCGCCGCCGCCTGGTACACTTGGTGGGCCGGCGTCGTCCTGCTGTGGATCGCGGCAGCGCTGACACTGATTACCGGCTGGGATTATTTCCGGAAATCGCTGCCGTTCTTCCAGGACGAGGAAAAGACATGATCGACGTGCTCTATTTCGCCTGGGTCCGCGAACGGATCGGCCTGTCGAAGGAAAAGGTTGAGACCTCGGCCGAAACTGTTGCCGGGCTGGTCGCGGAACTGAAGGCTCGCGAGGCGCGGTATGAGGCGGCCTTTGCCGATGTATCAGCGCTGCGCGTGGCGCTGGACCAGGAGTTGTCGGATTTCGATGCCCCGCTCGCTGGCGTGCGCGAGATCGCCTTTTTCCCGCCGATGACCGGGGGCTGAGATGGCGGTTCGGGTGCAGTCCGATCCGTTCGATCCGGGTGCAGAGCTGACGGCATTCGCCGCCGAACGAACCGACATTGGCGCGGTTGTCAGTTTTACCGGCGTCGTGCGCGACGACGGCGGGCTGCGGGCCATGGAGATCGAGCATTACCCGGGCATGACCGAGAAGGCGATTGCAGAGATCGAGGTGGAGGCGATGGAGCGCTGGGGCCTAAAGGACTGCCTTGTGATCCATCGGTTTGGCCATCTGGCGCCGGGTGAGCAGATCATGATGGTTATCACCGCCGCCGGACATCGCGGCGACGCCTTCGCAGCGGCGGAATTCCTGATGGACTACCTGAAGTCCCGCGCGCCGTTCTGGAAATGCGAAGTGACCGACGCAGGTGCGGACTGGGTCGCGGCGAAGGACGAAGACGAGGACGCGCTGAACCGCTGGTAACTGGGATGCGGCAGGCGCCGGGGGAAGTTGTCTCCCCCAGACCTCCTTGGGATGTTCTTGGCCATAACAAGATCCAGATTTTTTCAGTTCCACGCCCAAGGATTGACCTGCGGGCTGCGTCCTATCCAATGTGATGCGCATGGAAACAGGCGATACGGGGCTGGCCCTGGCCGCGGCGGGCGGCGACCGCGAGGCGTTCGCGGCGCTTCTGGCGCGGCATTACGACGGGCTGTTCCGGGTCTGCTTTCGCCTGACCGGGACGCGTGACGGGGCGGAGGACCTGACGCAGGACATCTGCCTGGCGCTGCCCGCGAAGCTGAGCGGGTTCCGGGGCGATGCGAAGTTTTCCACCTGGCTCTACCGGGTCGCGGTGAATGCCGCGCATGATGCGCGGCGCCGCGCGGCGAGCCGGACGAAGGCATCCGATGGCTGGGGCGACTGGGAACGGAACCGGCGTGCCGCGGCCGACGACACCGCCGAGGGGCTGGACTGGCTTCAGACGGCGATGGCGGCGCTGCCGGAGGATCTGCGAGACACCGCGGCGCTGACCATGGGGGACGAGATGACACATGCCGAGGCCGCCGAGGCGCTTGGCATATCCGAGGGGACCGCCAGCTGGCGGCTTTCGGAAATCCGCAAGCGGCTGAAGGCCATGCGGGATGAGGAGCTGAGTGCATGAGTGACCCGCTTGACGATCTGAAGCGCGCCTTCGAACGCGCAACGCCGGAGCCGGATGCCGACCGCAAGACCCGCAATCAGGACGACGCGCAGAAAATTTTCGACCGCGCCCAAGGATCGACGGACGGCGCACGTCCTACTTCTGACCGCCCGAAAGGATGGGCGGGCATTGCCACAGGAGTAAGACATATGCTGAACACATTGACCTCGCGCCCCGCGTTGACCGCGACCACCGCGCTTGTCGCCGTGGGCGTCGTTGCCCTGCTGCCCGTATTGCGGGACGTGCCCTCGCCGCTGGGCGGGCTGGAACAGCCCGAACTGGAAACGCGGGAACGCGCCGTGGCGGATGAGGCAGCTGCGGATCTGGATGATGCGGTTTCGGAGGCGGATATTGCCGAGGAAGCGCCGGTCGAGATGGAAGAGACGATCATTGTGGCGCCGTCGATGGCAGAGATTTCTGATGGCACCCTTTATGCGCCGCCGCCGTCGCCGTCGCCTAGCGTCTCTCCGCTGGCCGGCGCGGCTTCTGAGATGCGTTCAGCTCCGGCCGGCAAGGTGATTGGCGGAATCGTCGCGCCGGCCCCGGCGGATGCCGTGCGTCCCGAGGAGCCGAACACCGAGACCTTCGCCAAAGACGACGACAACCCGGTGAAGGTCGTCACCGAGGAACCAGTTTCAACCTTCTCCATCGACGTCGACACGGCGAGTTATGCCATCGTCCGCAACTCGCTGATGTCGGGCATATTGCCGCCTGCCGACGCGGTGCGGATCGAGGAAATGGTGAACTACTTCCCCTACGATTACCCCGCGCCTGCGGCCGGTGAAGGCCCATTCCGGCCGACAGTCACGCTGGCAGAGACGCCGTGGAATCCGGACACGCAGCTGATGACCATCGGCCTGCAGGGCGAGATGCCGGCAGTCGAGGATCGTCCGCCGCTGAACCTCGTCTTTCTGATCGACACGTCCGGGTCGATGCAGGACGCCAACAAGCTGCCACTGCTGAAGCAGAGCTTCAGGCTGATGCTGAGCGAACTTCGGCCGGAGGATCAGGTGGCCATCGTGACCTATGCGGGCTCTGCCGGGCTGGCGCTGGAGGCGACGCCGGCGGGTGAGCGCGACAAGATCCTGGCGTCGCTTGAGACGCTGGAGGCGGGCGGATCGACCGCCGGGCAGCAGGGGCTGCTGCAGGCCTATTCCGTGGCCGAGAGCATGGCGGATGACGGCGAGGTGACACGCGTGATCCTGGCGACCGACGGGGATTTCAACGTCGGGATCTACGAGCCTGAGGCGCTGAAGGATTTCATCGCCGACAAGCGCGACAGTGGAACCTACCTGTCGGTTCTCGGCTTTGGCCGGGGCAATCTGGACGATGCGACGATGCAGGCGCTGGCGCAGAACGGCAACGGAACGGCCGCCTATATCGACACGCTGAGCGAGGCGCGGAAGGTGCTAGTCGATCAGCTGACCGGTGCGCTGTTCCCGATTGCTAACGACGTGAAGATCCAGGTGGAGTTCAACCCCGCCAAAGTAGCCGAGTACCGGCTGATCGGTTACGAGACCCGCGCGCTGCGGCGCGAGGATTTCAACAACGACAAGGTCGATGCAGGCGAGATCGGTGCCGGGCATTCGGTGACGGCGATCTACGAGATCACGCCGGTGGGCTCGCCCGCGGTGCTGAACGATCCACTGCGCTATGGCGCCAGTTCCGTAGCACCGGCGGCGTCGGATGACGGCGAGTTGGCGTTCCTCAGGATGCGCTACAAGGCGCCCGGCGAGGACGCCAGCCAGCTGATCGAGGTGCCGATCACCGAAGGCATGGGAACCGTGACGCCCGACACCCGCTTTGCCGCCGCCATCGCCGGGTTCGGGCAGCTTCTGAAGGACAGCGCCTATACCGGCGACTGGTCCTATGAGTACGCTATCGACCTGGCGAACTCTGCCATCGGCGAGGATCCGTTCGGCTATCGCCGGCAGGCGGTGGAACTGATGCGGCTGGCCAAAAGCCTGTCGCAGTAACCCGAAAGACATGGCCGCGGTTCCAATCTCTCCCCCGCCGCGGCTTTGCAACGCCCACCCGCCGGGCAACGGCCCCTCCCCCGACTTGTCCTCGGGAGAGGGCTCATTCCCACGCGCCGCCGGCACCACCTAACCGGCTACCTGATACAGCCCGGCGACGCGCCGACCCGGAGCGTACACCGCTCCGGGCCGAATTGTGCGTGAGAGTGTCAACTGAGCCCTTAGCCGTGCTCGGGCTCCTGCTGCGTCTGACCGATCTCGTCGAGCCGCTTCTGCAGGCTCAGACGGTCGAGGGACTCCATCGGAAGCGACGTAAAGATACCGATACGGGTGTTCAGAACTCGGTAGGCGTTGGAGAAGGCAAGCCGCTTTTCAGCCTCGTTACCTTCTGCACGCACCGGGTCCGGTACACCCCAATGCGCCGTCATCGGTTGGCCGGGCCACAGCGGGCATGGCTCGGCTGCAGCGCGGTCGCAGACGGTGAAAACGAAGCTCATCTCTGGTGCATCCTGCCCGGCAAATTCGTCCCAGCTCTTAGAACGGGTGCCCTCGGTCGGATAGTTCAGCCGTTTCAGCAGATCCAGCGTGTAGGGATGAGGCGCGTCCTTGGGTTGCGAACCGGCCGAAAATGCGCGGAACCGGCCGCGACCCTCGCGGTTCAAGATCGCCTCGGCCATCAGCGAGCGCGCCGAATTGCCGGTGCAGAGGAATAGAACGTTTTTCACTTTTTCAGCCATGACATACCTCAACAGGCCAGATCGATCTTCTCAATGAAATTGCGGCAAAGCTCCGGATGTCCGCCGCAACAGTCTTCCATCAGGTACCCCAGCAAACCCCGCACACCGTTCAGATCGGCAAAATAGCGCACGGCGCGTCCCTCGCGCTGGTTGCGCAGCAGCCCCGCCTGTGTCAGCACCGACAGGTTCGCGGACATCGTATTCTGACGCACGTCCAGCGCGTCGCCGATCTCTCCGGCAAGCATGCCCTTCCCCCCGGCGGCGATCAGCAGGCGGAACGCATCCAAACGGGTCGATTGGCTAAGCGCGGCGAAGGCGGAGAGAGCACGATTTTTATCCATACTTCATGATTACATGATATTTTGATTTCATGTCAATAACGGAGTAACGCTATCCGCTTGCGGGCCGCCGGCAATTCCGTCCTACTGCCCGACATGGATATTACACCCGACAGACTGGCCGTCATTGCGGATATTCATGGCAACGCCGACGCCCTCACCGCAGTCCTCGCAGATATCGACGCGCTGGGTAACGCCGAAATCGTCAACCTCGGCGACCACCTGAGCAGTCCATTGGCGGCGGCGGAAACGGCCGAGATTCTGCTTTCTCGCCCGATGACCTGCATACGCGGAAACCATGACCGCTACTTAATCGAACATCTGCCGGCCGAGATGCACCGGACCGATGCCACTGCTTACCGCCAACTGCAGCCAAGGCACATTGACTGGCTCGAAACACTGCCGCCGGTGGCCGAGATGGGGGAAGTGCTGCTGTGTCACGCGACTCCGCAGGACGACGAAACCTATTTCCTGGAAGAGGTACGACCCGACGGCGCGCTGATCCGCCGGCCGCACAAGGGGATCGCGGAACTGGCGGGGAGCAGTGCGCACAAGGTCATCCTCTGCGCACATACCCACCTGCCCCGCGCCGTCCGGCTCACCGACGGGCGGTTGATCGTGAACCCCGGAAGTGTCGGTGTCCCAGGCTATACCGATGACACGCCCTATCCCCACGCGGTCGAAGCCGGCACGCCCGATGCCAACTATGCGATACTGGAACGCAAAGGCGACAGCTGGCGAGTCAATTTCCGCCTTGTGCCGTATGATCCCTCGCGCATGTCAGAAATGGCGCGGCGCGAAGGCCGCGACGACTGGGCCGCGATGCTCGAAACCGGCTGGATCAAGACCTAGCAAAAGGGCGCGCCCCGCAGAGCGCGCCTTCGACACATGATCCGAAAGGACGGTTACGCCTCGACTTGCTCCGCTTCAACGGCTTTCATGTCGACGGATTTTCCATTGCTGATCGCGATCTGCCGCGGTTTCAGCGCCTCGGGCACTTCGCGCACGAGGTCAATATGCAGCATACCGTTCTCATGGACTGCACCGGTCACGCGGATATGGTCGGCAAGCTGGAACTTGCGTTCGAAGGCGCGAGTCGCGATGCCACGGTGCAGGTAGGTGCGATCCGTCGTATCCTCGGCCTTGCGAGCCGATACGATCAGCGCGTTTTCGCGGACCTCAACCGAGAGTTCCTCGTCGGTGAATCCGGCAACGGCAAGCGAGATGCGATAGGCGCTCTCGTCGGTTTTTTCGATGTTGTAGGGCGGGTAGCCGGGCTGGGCGACATCATTGGTTAGCACCCGGTCCATCAGGTCGGCGATACGGTCAAAGCCGACGGTCGCACGGTAAAGCGGTGCAAGATCGTAGTTACGCACGGGTCATCCTCCATTGAGCGACAACTATGTATGTTTGGCCCTCCACTAGGGACGGACCGCTGATCGCCGGCCCCTTGTGGGCATCCGGCTGATCCAGATTTGGGTAGGGAAAACTCGATTTCAAGTCCCTATCGGGTTAGGTGGCTCTGCGCAGACAACACACTGTGATCGCAGGATCTTCCAGCTGCCAGGCCATTAGAGCTGCTACCTTCACTTCAGCCTGCAATCACCATTCCGCCGCTTATTCGCAAGGAGGCGTCTTGCCGTTTCCGATCTGGATTTTGATTAGCCTTCAAGTCTCGGCGACGGCGCGGCAGGATTGCTCGGTCTGAAATCGCTTTTCCCTGCGACCGCCCTCCGGATGCAGCTTTGCGACAACCCGGACGGTAGTTCCAATGCAACTGCACTTGCTTGGCGCCAAGCTCAGGGTCGTACAAATTTAGCGCCGGTGCCCGTGCTGTCGCCGACCCTAATGCGCCGGGCATCCAGTATTGGTTTGTTGGGGTGAACGCCCTCACCGCTGGCAAGCTGCCGTTTCAGCCGCCCTACCAGCGCCGGCAATTCCATGCCGTAGGAAATGCTTCGCCCACCTTCGCGGAAACCGGAGGATATCAGCGACACGATCCGCGCCCGGCGACCGGTCAGCTCGAAAACCGGCGCGCCCGAGGCGCCGAAGGTCACATCGCAATCGAACGACAAAAGCCCCTTGTAGCGCCAGAGCAACCCACACACCGCCTGTCGTGACAATGCCTCGTCGCGGCCGCGGGCATAGGAGACGACGCTGATCTCGCTGCCCTTGCCGGAAGGTTCGGAGACAAGAAAGGGTGCGGCAGTCGCCGACGGGATCGGTGCGTCCAGCTGCACCAGCGCCGCATCGTAAAGGACACGCTGTGCGGCAGGGTCGGCAGGATCGTAGCTGGGATGAACCACGGTGCGCAGTGCTGCTCGCTCTGCCACAGCCACTCCGTCACGCAACCCGGCGCGGAATTGCAGTTCGGTGCCATAACGTTTTCCGGAACGGTCCATCACGCAATGCGCGGCGGTCAACACCAAGTCTGTTGAGATCAGCACGCCGGTGCAATAGCCGCTTTTCCCGACTTCAAGGCGCCCGATGGCCTCGTAGCCGAACAGATCGTCGCGGTCGGTTAGCCGGATCAAGCCGGTATTCTGTGCTATTGCCGGCGTCGCCAGTGCCGCGAGGCACAGGCTCAGCGCAATCCGTATCCCGCTGATGTACGTCACGGGCGCACGAACTTCGCGCCAGTACTTCCCTGGGTGGCCTCAAGCGTCAGTCGCCGCACCACCGGCTTCGGCCTGTCGAACACACCATCGTTGCTTTCGACCAGCGCCAGCAGGTCTGCCATCGGCTTCTCTAGCGTCATACCTAGCGACACCGGTTCGCCGCGCAGCTCGGCCTTTGCCGAAACGACAGAGACGATCTGCGCCTCGCCGCCCTGCAATACGAAGACCGGGGCGCCGGAAGAACCGAAATCGACCTCGCAGCTCATGATCAGCGACGCGCCATGCGCCTCTAAAATATGGCAGACCTCTTGCAGCGACGGGCTGTCAGCTCGGTCGAACGCATAACTGACGACGCCGACCTCGTCTCCGGCGCGTGGGTGCGGATGCATACTGAACGGCCTGATCGAGCCGTTGCGGATCGGCTGGTCGAGCTGAAGCAGTGCAAGATCATAGGAAACACGCCGGATGTAATCGTCGCCCAGCGCGGTGTAATCCGGATGCACCACCGACCGCCGAACACCGCGATAAGCGGCTGCACGCCCGCCGCGCCAGTCGGCGAGGAACTCGATCTCCGCATCGGGGATGCGCTGGCCGGTGGTCGGGTCGTACATGCAATGGGCGGCAGTCAGGACCATGTCGGGCGCGATCAGCGCCCCGGTGCAGAAGCTGACAGTGCCGAAATTCAATCGCCCGACCGCATGCCACCCCCGGCTATCGTCTCCGGTCAGCAGCTTGCGCAGCTCGGATTCGGTGCCCGCTCGGCCCTGACTGGCCAGCATTACAAGCAATATCAGAAACAATAAGCTGCGTTTCATGGCGACTTCCACTTTGTCCCGAACACTTGGTTAGCCAGATTCCGCGGCTGAAATGCGGCGGTTTCTGGCTCAATTGCGGATCAATGATGGCGGCTTGGGCCCGCCCGTCGCCCAGTCCAGCAGTTCCACGGTGTGGACAATCGGCACATCCGTGCCCGAGCCGATCTGCATCATGCAGCCGATATTGCCGGCTGAAATCACATCCGGCGCCTTGGCTTCCAGCGTCCGCACCTTGCGCTCTTTCAGCTTCCCGGAAATCTCGGGCTGCATCAGGTTGTACGTCCCGGCAGAACCGCAGCAGAGATGCGGGTCGGCGGGCTCCACCACTTCGAACCCGGCACGCTTCAGTAGTGTCTTCGGCGCCGACATGACCTTCTGGCCGTGCTGCAGCGAGCAGGCGGCGTGATAGGCTACTCGTAGGTTCTTCGTCGCGCCTTCGGGGATGTCCAGTTGCATAAGCAGTTCGCTGACATCCACCGCCAGCGCCGAGACCCGCGCCGCATCCGCCGCCATCGGGTCATTGCGGAACATGTGGCCATAGTCCTTCACCGTCGTACCGCAGCCCGATGTGTTGATGACGATCGCGTCCAGCCCTGCCGCCCGGTCTTCGGACATCCAGGCGTGGATGTTCCCAGCCGCAGCGGCGTGGCTTTCGTCTTCGCGCCCCATGTGATGCACGAGGGCGCCGCAGCAGCCCATGCCGCGCGCCACGACCACCTCGCAGCCGAGCCGGGTCAAAAGACGGATCGTCGCGTCGTTGATGTCGGTGTTCAGCGCCCGCTGCGCGCAGCCGGTCATCAGCGCCACGCGCTGCTTCCGCTCTCCCCTGGCCGGAAAGACCTGCGGGTCGTCGTTGCGGCTGACCGGCGGGATATGCTTTGGCGCCATTTCCAGCATCGCGCGCAGACGCGGGTCGGGAATCAGGCGGCGTAGCGGACGGCCGATCTTGGCGCCCAGCAGCGCCAGGCGGAAACGGCCCGGATAGGGCAGAACCCGGCTGAGCACCCAACGTAGCGCACGTTCGGCGGCAGGGCGCCTGTACGTTCTCTCGATATGCGCGCGGGCATGGTCGACGAGGTGCATGTAATGCACACCGGACGGACAGGTCGTCATGCAGGACAGGCAGGACAGGCAGCGGTCGATATGCTTGACCGTCTTCGCGTCGGCGGGGCGGTCGTTCTCCAGCATGTCCTTGATCAGGTAGATGCGGCCGCGCGGGCTGTCCAACTCGTCGCCCAGCACCTGATAGGTCGGGCAGGTCGCGGTACAGAACCCGCAATGCACGCAGGCGCGCAGGATCTCGTTGGCACGGGCGATGCCGGGATCCTTCAGTTGCGCTTCGGTGAAATTCGTCTGCATCGCGTCTAGCCCATCAGCCCCGGGTTCAGGATGCCGCGCGGGTCGAACCTGTCGCGCAGCCCGCGGGATATCGCCGCCAGCGGCGCCGGCTGCGGCTGGAACATCGGCACCCGCCCGCGCAGCGCCTCGCCGCCGCGCACCAGCGTCGCATGCCCGCCCAGCGCCACGATCTGCTGCCGGATCGAGGCTGCGCCCGCGTCGTTCGTCTCATCAGTCAAGAGCCACACCAGACCGCCGCCCCAGTCGAAGATCGCCGCATGGTCCACCCCGGCGGTCAGCAGCGCGTCGCTCAGGACCGGTCCGTCGCCGGGCTTCACCGAGACACGCCACACGGCACCTTTGCGGCCCGCGAAGGGCGCCACATCACGAACCTCTTCCCACAGCGCCGCGCTGGCCCCGCCTTCGATCACCTCGAACCCCGGCAGCAATTCCAGCAGCCGCCCGCAGCGATAGATGACCGAGCCACTCATGCCTTCGACGCGCACTTGCGTCCGCGCCACTCCGGCGACGCCCGCGCCCAGATGGGCAGCGCCGCTTACATCGAAGGGTGAGCCGAGCGCCGCCGACAGAGCCGCGACGCCCTGCACCGGGTCCATGCCGCGGGCGATCAACGTCGCTTCGGCCTCTGGCCGGGCCAGCACCTTCAGCGACACTTCGGTCAACACGCCGAGAGTGCCCCAACTGCCCGCCATCAGCTTGACCAGATCGTAACCGGTGACATTCTTCATCACCCGCCCGCCGTTCTTGATCACCTGCCCCGCCCCATCGACGAAGCGGACGCCCAGCAGGTAATCCCGCGCCGCACCGCCGTTGATCCGCCGCGGGCCGGAGGCGTTGGCGGCAAAGACGCCGCCGATAGTCGGCGTGCCCTCGGTCCCGAGCAAGTTTCGCATATTGGGCGGTTCGAATGGCAGACGCTGGCCTTCGGCTTCCAGTGCTGTGATGATCTCGGACAAGGGCGTCCCGGCGCGGGCGACGAGGGTCAGCGCACCTGGTTCGTAGAGGGTGATGCCAGTCAGACCTGATGTAGTGAGCGGCGTGCCGTCGGGGGGAGCCTGCAGGCGTGTGCCGCCGCCGCGGATCGACATGGGGGCGTTGGCGGCAGAGATCGCCTCGGCCAGTTCGGTTTCGGAGGCTGGCGCGATCATGCCGGCCCCGCGAGTATTCGCGTGCTGCCGGAGCGCGAAGCCTCCGGCAGCACGCAAAAGGGCCGCATTGCTTCTGCTTTGTGTAGCAGGGGGCGCCGGCGGGATAGCCGCCCGGTATCGCATTCGCGACATAGACCGACTGCCCCGGACCAAGCGCGGGCAGGTAGGCCGTGCCGTGATTGCCGAAGGGGGCGGAATAGGCCACTTGCACCGCGCCGGTGACGAAGTTGTAGCGGTTGGTGATGCGGATGTCGTTCGGGAACTCCACCGGCGTACCAGAGACGACGCAGTCGAAGCTCAGCTTCAGCGGTACCAACGGCGCGCGCTTCATCGTCATGACCATGCCGGAGGGCCGGAACATGTCGGCCCAGGCCGGGGCACCGAGAAACCAGGGCCAGACGATCAGCAGCCCGCACGTCATTCGATAACGGCACGAATCGTCCTGCGCGGTCCCCCCGCCATCCTCCTGTCTCTTCAAGAAAAACGTCAGCCAACCCGGCCCAACCTTCCTGTCACGCAGCCCGCCGCGGATCGCTCGCCGCCAGCGGAAACACCTTCGCCGGGTTCAGGAGCCAAGCCGGATCGAACACGTCCTTCACCCGCATCTGCGCCTCCAGGTCCACCGGATCGTACTGGTCCAACATCAGGTCCCGCTTTTCGATCCCCACGCCATGCTCTCCGGTCAGGCAGCCGCCAACCTCGACACAGAGCCGCAGGATGTCGGCGCCGAAGGCCTCGCATTTCTCAAGCTGTCCGGGCAGGTTGGCATTGAAAAGGATCAGCGGATGCATGTTGCCGTCGCCGGCGTGGAAGACGTTAGCAACCTCAAGCCCATACTCCTTCGACATCTCGCCGATACGGCGCAGAACCAACGGAAGCTTGTCCACCGGTATCGTACCGTCGAGGCACATGTAATCGTTGATCTGCCCCATCGCGCCGAATGCCGATTTCCGCCCCAGCCAGATCCGCGCGCTCTCCTCGGCCGAACCGCTTTCGCGCAGTTCTACCGGATTGTGTTTCCGCGCGATTTCCAGGATCACGGCGAGCTGAGCGTCGATTTCCTCTGTCGAGCCCTCGACCTCGACGATCAGCAGCGCCTCGCAATCCGGGTACCCGGCATGGGCAAAGGCTTCGCAGGCGCGGATGCAGGGCCGGTCCATGAACTCGATGGCCACCGGCAGGATGCCGGCGCGGATGATGTCCGAGACAACCTGCCCCGCCACTTCGGAACTGTCGTAACCCATCAGCACCGGCCGCGCGCCTTCCGGCTTGCGCAGGATCCGCAGCGTCGCCTCGGTGACAACGGCCAGTTGCCCCTCGGACCCGCAGATCAGCCCCAACAGGTCCAGCCCGCCCGCATCCAGATGTGCGCCGCCGATCTCGACCACGGTGCCGTCCATCAGCACCGCCGTCACGCCCAGCAGGTTATTCGTCGTGACGCCGTATTTCAGGCAATGCGCCCCGCCGGAATTCATCGCGATGTTCCCGGCGATGGCGCAGGCCAGCTGCGACGACGGGTCGGGCGCGTAAAAGAAATCCTCTTCCTCCACCGCACCGGTCACGCCCAGGTTCGTGCGCCCCGTCTGAACCCGGATAAAGCGGTTGGCGTAGTCCGTCTCCAGCACCCCGTTCAGCCGCGCCACGCCCAGAATCACGCTGTCCGCCGTCGGCAGCGCGCCGCCCGCAAGCGAGGTACCCGATCCGCGGGGCACCACCGGAACGCCTTCTTCGTGGCAGATCTTCAGAACCGCCGAGACCTCCTCGGTCGAGGTCGGCAGCACTGCCGCCAAAGGCGGGCAGCGATAGGCCGTCAGCGCGTCGCATTCATAGGCTCGCGTTTCGTGTTCCTCGTGGATCACCGCATCCTCGGGCAGCACCGCCTGCAGCCGGGCCACCAGATGCGCCTTCTTCGCCAGCACGTCGCCGCGCGGTTCCGGCATCTCCATGATCAGAGTCTCCCTCGGGTTCCAATGGAATAGACTCGCACCGGCGAACTGGCAAGAATGGCCGCCCCGCGCTAACGTCCCGGTCATGGACCTGATCAGCCGACTGCAGTTTTTTTCTCCGCTCGATGCGGTCGCCGTGGTGGCCATCCTGATCGCGTGGTTCGCGGTCGCCTATGTCATAGAGCATCCGGCCGCGCACCGCGTTTCGACCGCCGTGCTGATGGAAAAGTACCGCGTCAGCTGGATGGAGCATTACATCACCCGTTCGCCCAGAGTCTTCGACTCTATGGTCATGGGCAACCTGCGGCAGGGAGCCAGCTTCTTCGCCTCGACCTGCCTGATCGCCGTCGGCGGCGGGCTGGCCCTGGTTGGCAATACGGATCAGCTTCTGGGTCTGGCCGAGGATCTGTCGCTGGAGAACGCACCTGCCGTGATCTGGGACGTCAAGATCGTCTTCATGCTGCTGTTCCTGGCAAACGGGCTGTTCAAGTTCATCTGGTCCTACCGGTTGTTCGGCTATTGCCTGATTGTGATGGGCGCCGCGCCGAACGACGAGGGAGAGATGGCCTATCACCGCGCGCATCAGGCGGCGGGCATCGCCAATTCCGCCGCCCGGAGCTTCAACCGGGGCCTGCGCGCCGTCTATTTCGCGCTTGGCGCGGCGGCCTGGCTTTTGGGACCGGTGGCGCTACTTGTTGCCACGGCAATCGTGATCTCGATCCTGCTGCGTCGGGAGTTCGCCTCGAAATCCAGGCTCGTCCTGCTCAACAAGGCCCCGGAATGAAACACGTTCTTGCCCTGCTTCTGCTTGCTTCGCCGGCCTTCGCCGACGTTCCGGCGGTAGAGGATGCAACCGCCACACGCAGCGGCGACACTTGGCAGATTTCGGTCACGCTGTCGCATCCCGACACCGGCTGGGATCACTACGCCGATGGATGGGAAGTCCTGACCCCGGACGGTGAGCGGTTGGGGTTTCGCGAACTGTTGCATCCGCATGTCGATGAACAGCCTTTCACCCGCAGCCTTTCGGTCGTGTCGATACCCGAAGGTATCGACTCCATTCTAATTCGCCCCCACTGCTCGCAGGATGGCTGGGCGGACGAGACCTTTGTACTGAAGCTGACACGCTGAATCTCATCTGCGCCAATAGCTGGTAACGAAACCGGAAAAGCAATAGCTCTCGGAGCAGGTTCGCCTAACAAGTTTTGCCCCTTCATTCATTAGAATTTGCGGTACTTTAGTCGTGCAGTGCGGACGCATCGGGCAGATACGACGCCCGGCGCTGACCACCGAAATACTCATTGTTAATGCCTGCGTGGCATTAGCGGAGCCTGACCGCTTCAAGCCACGAAGGTCCCATATGCTCCGCCAACGCCTTTCCAAAATCTCGACGCGAATCTATGCGATTGTCGCACTTGCCATCGTCATCTCGATCATCCTCGCCGAAATCATGATGACCCTGTCGGTGAATAGTGCCTTCGACATGCGCAACCGTCACCTGAGCGATGTCGTCGATACCGCGATCAGCGCGCTGGCGGATCTGCAGGCTGCGGTGGACGACGGATCGATGTCGCTCGAGGCCGCGCAGCAAGAAGGCAATCGTCTGCTCTCGTCTCTTGCCTATGACACCGAGGGATACTTTTTCGTCTTCGATGGCGATGCGCGGATGATCGTCCATCCTAGCCCCGAAATGCGCGGCGCCGACATGTGGGACTACACCGACGTAAACGGAAAATTCATCTTCCAGGACATGCTCAAGGTCGTGGAGGAACAGGGCGCGGGATCGGTCACCTACTATTTCAACAAACCCGACAGCACCGAGCAGGAAGCGAAAATCAGTTTCGTCAAGGAATTTGCAGACTGGGGCTGGATCGTCGGCACCGGGTCCTACGTCTCCGACATCATGGAATCGCTGTCGCATCTGCGCCAGGTCGCGTGGTCCATGCAAATCGGCGGGCTCGTCCTCCTACTGGTAGTCTCGACCTTGATTGGCCGCACCATCACGAAGCCACTCGATGGGGTAAAGCACCGGATGGAGGGCATGACCGACGGAGATACTGACAGCGCCGTTCCAGGCACAGACGGCAAAAGCGAGCTTGGCGACATGGCGAGGGCACTGGAAGTGTTCCGCACCGCGCTGCAGGAACGCCAGAAGCTGCAAGCGGAGCAGGCTGAAAAGGATGCTGAAATCGCCCGCCAACAGATCGAGGCGGCGGAGAGGGAACGCGAGGCGCAGGAGCGGGAAGCGCAGGCTGCCGAGCAGCGCCGGCAAGAGCAGGAGGAGGCGCGCAGGGAACGGGAACGCCAGCGCGCAGAGCAGGAAGCGGAGCGCGAACAGGCCCATCAACAACAACAGAAGGTGATGGCGGTTCTGGCCGAGGGGCTGGGCGCAATTGCGCTGGGTGACCTGACATACCGAATAGAAGGTGACTTCCCGGAGGCATACGTAAAGCTGCGCGACGATTACAACAACGCGGCCGACCAGATCTCGCAACTGGCCGGCAGCATTCTCGAAAGCGCGACCACGATTACCGCTGAGACGGACCACCTAAGCAGCTCCGCCGACGAACTGGCCCGGCGCACCGAAAGCCAGGCCGCCTCGCTTGAGGAAACTGCAGCCGCCATTACGGAAATTGCCGGCGCCGTCGAGAATTCCGCCCGTGGTGCGCAGGAGGCTGCCCTGACCGTCACGAAGACCAAGGACCAGTCTGAATCCGGCCTGACCGTGCTGCAACGTACTGTGAAGGCGATGAATGACATCGCGCAAAGCTCCGAGAAGGTGTCGAAGATCACCAGCGTTATCGACGACATCGCCTTCCAGACCAATCTTCTGGCGCTAAATGCCGGGGTCGAAGCGGCGCGCGCCGGCGAATCCGGCCGCGGCTTTGCCGTCGTCGCCTCGGAGGTGCGGGCACTGGCGCAGCGATCGTCCGAGGCGGCGCGGGAGATCGCGCAGCTTATCGATATGTCCGGTCGGCAGGTTGAGGATGGCGTGAAACTGGTCAACGAATCCGGCGACTCGCTGGAAGAGATTGGCAAGCTCGTCACCTATCTCGACGAGCTGGTACAGACGATCGCCAGCTCGGCGACTGAGCAATCGACCAACTTGACGGAGTTGAGCTCCGCTGTTGGCCAGCTCGACCAGCTGACCCAGCACAACGCGGCGATGTTCGAAGAAACCACTGCTGCATTGTCGGTTCTGCAAGCACAGGCCAACGCCCTGGATCAGAACAGCTCGATGTTGAAAATCCGCGAGGATAGTCCGGATCTGCGTCAGGCCTCGTGACCGTCCCGGGTCAGCTTCGCCCTTCGCGCATCCAGGCACCGACCATCAGGAATGCCGCCAGAAACAGGAACAGCCAGCCCTGCACTAGCGGCACGAGAGTGACATCCGCTGTCAGGTAGGCTTCGCGCGGAGTAATGCCCAGCCAGCCGCGCCCAGCGGCCGGTCGGCCGGTGCGTACCCGGCGAAGATCCGGCAACCCCTCTTCGATCCGCGCCACGCCGCCGCGCGTCGCCTCGACCTCCGGTTCCAGCAGCGACGCGTCCGCGATGGTCGCCTCAAATTCTTTCGGCGCCGCCGGCCCCAGTGCGATCACCGCCTCTTCCTCACCCTCCGAAAGTCGGTAAAGTCCGATCTCCGGGCCCTCCACGATGGCCTCCCAACGCCCCGGCTGGACTTCCTCAAGCGGCACCAGCATGACCGACCCATCCGGCGCCGTCAGTTCCACGTCGCCGACCGTGTCGCCCAGTGTCCGGCGAGTGATCGTCATCGTCTGGCCTTCGGCCGCGGCGCTCAGCGCCTCCTCCTCCAACTCCGGTTCCTTCATCATCCAGTGCGCCAGCCGTCGCAGCAGTTCCAGCTGCGGCCCGCCGCCTTCGAAGCCGCGGTTCCACAGCCAGGCGTGATCCGACCCCAACAGCGCGATGCGCCCCTCGCCGACCCGGTCCAACACCAGCAGCGGTCGGTCGTCCAGCGCATCCATTACCGTTTGGCCGCTCTCGGTCGCCTGCAGATCTACCAGCCGGAACCAGCGCCCCCAGCCGGGCCCGTCCTCATCCGCCTCGCCTGGCGCAAAGGCTTCCAGCCCTGCCGTTACCGGGTGCCGCTGCCCCAGCTCGCTGATTTTCGGCTTGTAACCTTCCTCGATCACCCGCGCGCTCGGCGCCGCTGGCAGGATTTCGGCCAGCGGAGATCGGAACAGCGACGCGGCGCCGGCGAAATCCGGCCCTGCCGCGACCAGCACCGCCCCGCCGTCCAGCACGTATTGCCGCACATTGTCGAGGTAGAGCGAAGGCAGTATGCCGCGCCGTTTGTAGCGGTCGAAGATGATTAGATCGAACTCGTCAATCTTGTCGATGAATAGCTCGCGCGTCGGAAAGGCAATCAGTGACAACTCGTTGACCGGTACGCCGTCCTGCTTCTCGGGCGGCCGCAGGATCGTGAAATGCACCAGATCAACGGAGGAATCAGATTTCAGCAGGTTGCGCCAGGTGCGCTCTCCCGGATGCGGCTCGCCCGAAACCAGTAGCACCCGCAACCGGTCGCGCACGCCGTTGATCTGCACCACGGCGGAGTTGTTGCGGTCGGTCAGTTCGCCCTCGGCCTCTGGCAGCTGGAACTGGATCACATTCATGCCACCGTGGGGCAGTACGATCGGCATCTCCAGGTCGCGCCCTATCGGCACTTCGACGGTGCGGAATTCCTCGCCGTCGATGGCGATCTTCAGATCCGCGGTCTCTCCCAACTCGGCTGGCACCGCCCCCTGGTCCTCAACCCGCAGCTTCAGCGTGACCGGTTCGCCGAGAATGGCAAAGGCCGGCGCGTTGGTGATCAGCAGTCGCCGGTCCCAGTCGCTCTCACGCCCGGTCAGAAGCACATGCAATGGCGCCGGCAGGTCTGGCGCGCGATCCACATCGTGAAGCTGCCCGTCGGTTAGCAGGATCGCCCCCGCCAGCCGGGCGCGCGGCTCCTCCGCCATCGCCTCGGCAAGCGCTGTCATCAACAGCGTTCCCTGGTCGCCCTCACCGTCGCCCAAAGGCACGACGCGAAGCTCGGTGTTGCCCAGCGCCGCCACCTCGGCCTCCACCGCCGCGATCGCCTCGGCGGTCTGGTCCGGGCGGTTAGAAATCCGCTGGCTCGCGCTTTCATCCACCACCAGCAGCACGATGTCCGTCAGCGGCGCGCGGTCCTCCTGCTGCAGCGATGGGTTGAACAGCGCCACCAGCAACACCGCCGACGCCAGTCCGCGCAACCACCAGCCCGAAAGCCCACGCCAGATCGCAACGGCCACGAACAGCACAGCCACGGCAAGAGCAGCCCAGGCAAGTGGCCATTCCAGGAGAGGGTCAAAGATGATCGAGCCGGTCAAATCTCAGCTCCAGTCCTTCTTCTGGTCATGAAAACTTCGGGGTTTCGGAGGCTGCCCCCGATCCGGCGCCGACCAGGGGCGCCGGCCCGAAACTCATTGCCCCAACCGGTCCAGCAGCGCCGGGACATGTACCTGGTCGGATTTGTAGTTGCCGGTCAGCACATGCATGATCAGGTTCACGCCGAAACGCAGCGCAAGCTCGCGCTGTCGCTCACCGGCAAATCCGCGCCCGATGGGGAACATCCTGTTGCCGTTCGGATCGACCGCCCAGGCGGCCGCCCAGTCATTTCCGCCGATCACCACCGGGGTCACGTTGTCATTGAGATTGCGGAACGGCATGCCCTCCACCTGCGCCGCGTCGGCCGGCGCTGCCTCGACCCAGATGTCGCGGCCAGCATAGCGGCCCGGAAAATCCTGCAGCAGGTAGAAGGTGCGCGTCAGAACGTGGTCCTCCGGCACCGGCTCAAGCGGCGGAATGTCGAGCGGCGCCGCCAGCCGCTGCAACTTGCGGCCATTCGGGCTGGATGCGCCAAACCCCGCGATATTGGCGTCGCGCGTGTCGAACAGGATCATGCCACCATGGCGAAGGTAGCGGTTCAGCTTGGCATAGGCGACGTCCGACGGAATCGGCTGGCCCTCGGAGATTGGCCAGTAAAGGAACGGGAAAAACCCAAGCTCGTCGGTCTCAAGGTCGACGGCGATCGGCTCCGCGGGCTCGATCGACGTGCGCGCCCAAAGCACCTGGCTCAGCCCGCGCAGCCCCGCCTCGGACACCTGATCGACCCGCGCGTCGCCGGTGACTACAAAGGCAAGCACTACTTCAGAGGTGGCGGCCAGCGCCAGTTCGTCGTCGCTCTCCTGCGCATCCGCGCCCTGCGGCAGCGAAAGCAGACTCAACGCCAGCACCGCCGCAGCACTCCGTGAGACACGCGACAGCCGGCCCGAAATCCACAGCGATGCCAGGATGTCCACACAAAGCAGCGCCAGCGCCGCCGCCAGCATCCAGCCCTTCAGCGCCAGTTCCTCCAGCACATCCAGCCCGGTCACAGCCACGGTCTGCGGCCATGCCATGCGGGCCAGTTCCGTATCCGCCTTGGCGACGTTGACCGCGATGCGCCGGTCCTCGCCGGTATAGAGCCCCGGCGGCATCTCCGCGCTCAACACGCCAGCGGCGATATCCTCGCCCGCGACACCCGGAAGTGTGCCAGCGTCTTGCACCACACCGAAAGCGTCGAGCACTGCATCCGGCGCCCAGACGGTCCCGGCCAGGTCTTCGGCCGACGGTTGCGACGGCCTGGTGGACACTGCCAGCCGCTCCAGCATCTGCACGAACAGTCCGGATAGCGGCAGCGTCGACCATTCCGCGTTGGCGGTGACGTGGAACAGCACCACCTGTCCCTGACCCAGTCGCTTGCGGGTGACCAGCGGCGTACCGTCGGCCAGCGACGCGATGACCCGCTCGGAAAGCTGCGGGTCGGGCTGTGCCATGATCTGGCTCGACACTGTCACGTCGTCCGGGATCTCCAACCCGAAAAAGGGCGAGCCTTCCTTGAAGGGGCGAAGCTTCTTCGGCTCTCCCCAGCTCATCGCGCCACCAATGTTGCGACCGCCCGCGCGCAGCCGCACCGGCATTAGCGGGTCTTCCTGGCGGCGACTTACATCTGACGCGGCCAGCCTCGGCCCGGCAAATCGCAGCAGCATGCCACCGTTCTCAACCCAGTCCAGCATCCCTTCCTGTTCCGCGTCGCTGATGGTGGCGATGTCCGCCAGTATCAGCACATCCGGATTGGCCAGCAGTATATCCAGCATGTCGCCCTGGATCAGGTCCGCCGTGGGTTCCAGCGCATGCTGCAGGAAATGCAGTGGAGACAGCAGTTCCAGTCCCTCGCGGTCGTCCAGCCCGGCTATCAACGCCACCTCGCGCCGCCTCAGCGCGTCATCGGTCAGCGTCACCGCTCCGGCGGACCGGACGCCCGCTATCTCGAAGCGGGAGACGCGGTTGCGCAGCTCCGGCGGCAAGTCGAGCTCAAGCACGGCTTCGGTCGCGCCGCTCTCGAAGGTCAGGTCCTCGCGCGCCAGTTCCCGCTCGACGCCGCTCGGGTCCAGCCCGCGCGCGGCGATCGTGACAGTCACCGCCTCGCCACCGCCCGTGCGCACCGCAGTCACCGCCACATTGCCTTCGGCAAACCCTGCAGGGCGAAGCGCGTAAACCGCGCCCGGCGATTCAAAGACGGTCACAGTGCCATGGCCTTCCAGCGCAGTAAGCAACTCAGACCGGCTGTCACGTTCCAGACCGTCTGATACCCAGAAAGTGTCAAAGCTTTCGTCAGGCAATTCGGCGATCCATGCTTCCAACGCGGCCGGCGAAGGCTCCCAGGGGTTCGGCTTCAGGCTGGGCAAAGTCTGTGCCCAAGCGTCGGCGGCGCGGAACGGCAGTTCGCCCGCTTCCAGATCGGTCAGAGTGGCCAGCGCGACAGGACGGCCCAAACGGCTCGCCTCGTCCAGTGCCGCATCCACTCGGTCGATCCGGCGCGTCCAGTCGCGGGCATCGGCCCAGGTGCCGTCCATCAGGATCAGCAGCGGACCGGAACCCAGCGTTTCCTCTCGCGGGTTCAGCACCGGTCCGGCAAAGCCTAGAATAATCAGCGCTACTGCCAACGTCCGAAGCAGCAACAGCCACCACGGCGATTTGTCGGTCTGCGTTTCGTCATCGGTCAGACCCAGAAGCAGCGCCACACCTGGGAACATCCGCCGGATCGGTGCCGGCGGCACCGCCCGCAGCAGCAACCACAGGATCGGCAGTGCCAGAAGCCCCAGCAGAAGCCAGGGCGCTGTGAAACCTATCGAGCCTATTGTGAACAAGTCAGCCTTTCCGCTCCAACGCACCGTACAGCCACAGTAACGCGGCCTGCGCGCTGTCGCCGGTATGGTGGCACTCGTACTGCCAGCCTGTCGCATGGGCCAGGTCGTCCAGCCGCGCCTTGCGCTCGGCCAGCCGCTGCAGGTAGCGGTCGCGCAGGTCGCCCGCTTTCAACGTTTCGTGCCGCAAAGTCTTGCCCATACTCTCGAATATCGTGCGCCCGTCAAAGGGGAACGCCTCTTCCTGCGGATCGAGCAACTGGTACAATACGCCCCGCACGCCGCGATCCGCGGCCTTGGCAAGCTGCGCCTCCAGCGGCGCCAGATCGCCCATGAAATCTGAAACGAACAATGCGCGGGAATGCGGCAGCAGGTTGCGCACCTCAGGCGCGCCGTAATCCGGCGATTCCCGCTCCATGGCGAAACTCTGCGCGATACGAAGAAGCTGCAGCTCCGACGACCGCGGCGGGGTTCCCAGAGAAGCAAGCGCCACACGCTCCCCACCCCGGATCAGCAGGATCGACAGGGCCAGAGACAAAAGCCGCCCGTGTTCCAGCTTGGTGGAGCGATTCTTGTCGCCGGAGAATCCCATCGACTGCGACTCGTCCAGCCAGATGAACACCGACTGCGCTGCCTGCCATTCCTTTTCCTGCACAAAATGCATGTCCGACCGGCCCGAGCGGCGCCAGTCGATCAGCCGCGCCTCGTCGCCGTCGCGCGCCGGACGGTACTGCCAGAACTCGTCGCCCATCCCGGCGCGCCGGCGCCCGTGAAACCCCAGCAGGACCGCTTGCGCCAGATGTTCGGCCTCCGCCAGAAGCGGCGGCAGGGGGGCGGAAAGGGCTTCTGCCCGCTGGCGATACTCGGCGGCGGATGTCACGCAGCGGCCTCGACCCGCGTCACCTGCTCGGCCACGGTATCAATTACGTGGCCAAGGCTCTCGCCCCGCGCCCGCGCCGCGAAGGTCAGCGCCATGCGATGGGTCAGCACCGGTCGTGCCATCGCCAGCACGTCCTCGGCAGACGGCGCAAGCCGCCCGTCCAGCAACGCGCGCGACCGCACCGTCAGCATCAGGGCCTGTGCGGCTCGCGGCCCCGGCCCCCACCCGACAGAGCGGTTCACGATTTCCGGCGCCTCCGGCTCGCCCGGACGGCAGGCGCGCACCAGGTCAAGGATCAGTTCGACGACCGCCTCGCCCACCGGCATCCGGCGCACAAGCGTCTGTGCTGCCATCAGTTCATCGGCTGTGAAAACCGCGTGCGATTGCGCGTCTTCGGTCCCGGTCGTGGCAACCAAGATGTCGCGCTCGAATTCCCGGGTCGGATATTCGACATCGATCTGCAGAAGAAACCGGTCCAGCTGCGCCTCTGGCAGCGGATAGGTGCCTTCCTGCTCAATCGGGTTCTGCGTCGCCAGCACGTGGAACGGCGCCGGAAGCGCATGCGGCTGACCAGCAATGGTGACCGACCGTTCCTGCATCGCCTGCAGTAGCGCCGATTGGGTCCGCGGCGACGCACGGTTGATCTCATCCGCCATGAGCAGCTGGCAGAACACCGGCCCTTCGATGAACTTGAACGCCCGCGACCCGTCCGCGCCGGTCTCCAGTACTTCCGACCCCAAGATATCCGCCGGCATCAGATCTGGCGTGAACTGCACCCGCGCATCCTCAAGCCCCATGACATTCCCAAGGGTCTCGATCAGCCGCGTCTTGCCTAGTCCAGGCAACCCGATCAACAGTCCATGCCCGCCACAAACCAGCGTCGAAAGCACCAGATCGACGACCTTTTTCTGCCCGATGAACCGCTTCGCGATGCTCGCTTCCGCCTCGATCATCTTGGCGCCCAGCGCCTCGATCTCGGCAACGAGGTTCTCGGTGTCGGCCATGGCAAAACTCCAACGCGTGTTATATCCCGGTCACAGTATCGGCAGGTATCTTCGAAAGCACAAATGACAAAACGCGATAGCGGACAAATGATCGTGAGCCCGTCTGCAGAGGCGCTCGCCGAGGCGGCGAAGGCGGCATCGGAGAAGGGGCTACCACCGGTACATCTTTGGAATCCCGAGTTTTGCGGTGAACTCGACATGCGGATTTCAAGGGACGGAACCTGGTTCTACCTGGGCACGCCCATTGGACGAAAAGAGCTTGTAAAACTGTTCTCCTCTATCCTGCGCAAAGATGCCGACGATTACTTTCTCGTCACCCCTGTCGAAAAAGTAGGCATTCAGGTAGAGGACGCTCCATTCGTCGCCGTCGATTTCGAGGTTTCCGGAGCAGGCCGCAACCAGATGCTGACCTTCCTGACCAATGTCGAGGATGTCGCCGCCGCTGACCCCGACCACCCGATCCGTGTGGTTCGTGATGCCGAAACCGGCGAGCCCTCACCGTACATTCTGGTCCGCGCGAACCTTGAAGCACTGATCGATCGCAAGAGCTTTTATCGCTTGGTCGAGCTGGGCGCATCCGAGGCGGTGGACGGCGTTGATTGGTTCGGCGTCTGGTCCGGCGGCCAGTTCTTCCCCTTCATCCCCACGGCGGAGCTGCCCTGATGCCCCGGCTTTGCGCGAATATCACCTTTCTGTTCAAGGAACTGCCCTTCCTCGAACGCATCCAGGCAGCGGCAGATGCTGGATTCGACGGGGTCGAAATTCTGTTTCCCTATGATGACCCGGCCACAGAGATACTCGACCGCCTACAAAGCGCCGGTCTACCGCTGGCGCTGATCAACGTGCCGCCGCCAAACTACACTGGCGGCGACCGCGGCTATGCAGCAATTCCGGGGGGCGAGGAACGCTTTCGCCGCGATTTCCCGCGTGCTCTGCGCTACGCCCAACGATTGAAACCACAGCACCTGCATGTCATGGCCGGCCGGGCCGAAGGTGCGGCGGCGCGTGATTCTTTCATCTCGAACCTGAGATGGGCGGCGGTACAGGCACCGGAGCAGAGCCTGACGATCGAGCCGCTGAACCCTAGGGACATGCCCGGCTATTTCCTGAACGATTACAACCTCGCCGCCGAAGTGATCGCCGAGGTTGGCGCCCAGAATCTCGGCCTGCAATTCGACACCTACCACGCCCAGGTCATCACTGGCGACGCGCTGGCCGCGTGGCAGCAATATGCCCCGCTGACCCGCCACGTTCAGGTCGGTAATATTCCCGACCGGCGCGAACCGAGTAGCGAGGGCATTGATTTTTCGGCATTTTTCGCCGCCGTCAAAGGCGCAGGCTACGAAGGCTGGATCAGCGGTGAATACAATCCGTCTCGACCGACAGAGGACACGCTCGGCTGGATGAAAATGGTGGGGTGACCCGATCCCTGACAGATGCTGACAGAACGCTGTCAGTGGGACTATGAGATAAGGGACTCATCGCAACGCTCTCAAGGAGAAACAGGATGAGCCCGCAGCCCACCGTCGTCTGGACCGAGATCCCGGTTACCGATCTCGCCCGTTCCACCGAGTTCTACAACGCCATCTTCCTCTGGGGGATGGAGCCCTCCACCATGGGCCCCGAAGAAATCGCGGCTTTCGGCATGGAAGGCATCGGCGGCAACCTGGTGAAAGGCCCAGTCGGCAACGGCACCGGTAACATTATCTACCTCAATGCTCCCGGAGGGCTGGAAGCCGCGAAGTCGCGCGCCGAGGCCGCCGGCGCCAAGTTCGAGGGCACCGAAATGACGATCCCGCCCGGCCGCTACGTCGTCATGCTCGACCCGGATGGTAATCGCATCGGCCTGTTCGAGCCCAAGGCCGCCTGACGGATGCGCCGCGCCGACCGTCTGTTCCGCATCGTGCAATCCCTGCGCGGCGGGCGCCTGCGGACGGCGCGGCAGCTTGCCGAGACGCTCGAGGTATCAGAGCGAACCGTATATCGCGACATCGCCGACCTGCAGGCATCCGGCGTGCCCGTCGAGGGCGCGTCAGGCTACGGCTACGTGATGGCCGATGGCTACGAGATGCCGCCACTCATGTTCACGCGCGACGAAATCGTCGCGCTGGTCGCGGGCGCCCGGCTGATCCGCGCCTGGGGCGGGCTGGCGATGGTGCAGGGTGCGGAGGAGGCGCTTGTAAAGATAGCCGCCGTCCTGCCCGAAGCGGAGCGCGCCCGTGCCGATGCCGTCAAAGTCCACGCCTTCTCCGGCTCACTCGATCCCGCCACGCGCGCACTGATCGACCAACTGGAGGCAGCGTCTGACACCCGCGAGAGCATGCTGCTCGCCTATTGCGATGCCGACGGCGCCGAAACCGCTCGCATCGTCCGGCCGCTGACACTGGGCTTCTGGGGCAAGGTCTGGACGCTACTCGCATGGTGCGAACTGCGCCAGGATTTCCGCATGTTTCGCCTGGACCGCATCGCCCGCGCCACGCCGCAGGGCCGCTTCCGCGCCGAGACGGACAAAAGCCTCGCCGCCTATCTCGCCCGCGAAAGGGAATGCGGCAATATTCCTCGCAGCGAGTAGCGGTGCAGGACCGGCCTCAACTGGCCCAGCACGACCCGGAGCGGAAACGCCGCTGTCAGCATCAACAGCCGCAGGTCCATTCCCAGCGACTGCCGACGCTGGTAAATCAGGTCCAGCCGCGCCTTGCGGGCCACACAACGCCGGGCATAAACGATACCCGCCTCCTCTGCGCTGTTGCACTCGGCCAGCAGCCGCTCTTCGTGACGGTGAAAATACAACGTCGCCAGCCCGGTGATCCCCGGCCGGCTCTGCAGGACCAGCTCATAAATTTCAGGATTGGCCTCGACACATGTCCTCAACGGCGGTCGCGGCCCGACAAGGCTGATGTCGCCGGCAACGACGTTCCAGATCTGAGGCAGTTCGTCCAGGCGCGTTCGACGCAGGAAACGGCCGCACCGAGTCAGTCGGCGCGACTTGTGGCCTCCGGACACGCCCGCGTCGTCCGACCCGATGGTCATCGTGCGGAACTTGATCAGGCGGAACGACCGCACCGGTGTTCGCATCCGCTCGGAGCTGTAAAACACCGGCCTGCCATCCACCAGCAGGATCACAAGTGCGATCAGCAAGAGCGACGGCGCAGTACAAACCGCCATCAGAAGGCCCAACGCCAAATCCATCACGCGCTTCGCAGGCGTCAATTCGCCAGCCCCTCAGTGACGCGCCACCCGTCGACGCGACAGACGGACGGCCCCTGCATCCGACATGACCAATAATAACCGTCCATGGTCATCCGTGCCCATCAAACTCCACAAAAACCGTACAGTCGCGCAGGTTAAGGAAACGTTCAGATCGTTACGCTTCGCAGCAGTATGCTGCGCAGCGAAATTGAACCTGCGTCCCGGACATCGGCAACAAAGCCGCACTTTACCATCCGCCCGCATACGCTTGCTTGACGAAACGAGACCTGCCTGCGAACAAATCGGAACCGGGGGGTGCGCTCCGCAATCGCCACCTGTCCGCGCTTCCGGGCCGGACAGAAACTGCAACCGCCCGGCCTGCGAGGGAGGAACCCGCATGGGCCGCAACCTTATCGCCATTCTTCGCGGCATCACGCCAGCCGATGCTGTATCCGTGACCGAGGCGTTGATCGGTGCGGGAATTGACCGGATCGAGGTACCGCTGAACTCCCCGGACCCGTTCGACAGCATAGAGGCAATGGTGGACGCCTACGGCGACGACGCGACGATCGGGGCCGGCACCGTGCTGACCGAAGAAGAGGTCGCCCGCGTCTACCAGGCCGGCGGCCAAATGGTGGTTTCGCCCAACTGCCGGCGCGTTGTGATCCGCGCAACATGCAACCTCGGCATGCAAAGCTACCCAGGCGTCTTTACCGCCACGGAATGCTTCGAGGCGATCCGCTGGGGTGCGACGGGGCTGAAGATATTTCCAGCCATGCAGATGGGAACCGACGCCCTTAAGGCGCTTGGCGCGGTCCTGCCGCCGGATACGCAGATCTACGCCGTCGGCGGCGTTGGCCCATCCGACTTCGCCGATTGGCGCACCGCCGGTGCCTGCGGCTTCGGCTTGGGCAGCTCGCTTTACAAACCCGGCGACAGCGCCTCCGACGTCGCCGCCCGTGCCCGCGACATCGTCGCGACTTATGACGAGGTGTTTCAATGAGTGTCGAGGTTTATGACAACCGCCGTTGCGAGCTGGGAGAGGGCCCGCTCTGGCACCCGGAACGCAATCAGCTTTTCTGGTTCGACATCCTCGGCAAGCAACTGATGACTCGGGTGAACGGCGAACCTAGACGCTGGCAGTTCGACGAACACGTAACCGCCGCCGGCTGGGTCGACACCGACACGCTACTGATTGCGAGCGAAACGCGGCTGTTCAGCTTCGATCTGGAATATGGCGACGAGCAGGATCTCTGCCCGCTGGAAGCCGACGACGACGGCACCCGCTCGAACGACGGCCGCGCCGACCGGCAGGGCGGCTTCTGGATCGGCACTATGGGCAAGAGCGCGGAATCCGGCCGCGGTACGATCTACCGGTATCACAAGAACGAGCTGCGCAAGCTGGTCGAAGGCATCACGATCCCCAACGCCATCTGCTTCTCGCCGGACGGCGGACTGGCCTATTACGCCTGTTCCCGCGCGAAAAAGGTCTTCACACTGGAACTGGACGATGACGGCTGGCCGAAGGCCGAGGCCAAACTGTTCCTAGATCTGAATCCCGAGGGTCTGGCACCAGACGGTGCGGTCACGGATTCGCACGGCAATTTCTGGAACGCGCAATGGGGCGCGTTCCGCGTCGCCGGCTATAATCCCGAAGGCAAACTCCTGCGAACATTCGAGTTTCCTGCAAAGCACACCTCCTGTCCGGCTCTCGGCGGCTCGGGCCTGTCAACGCTGTTCTGCACCTCCGCGCTGGAGGGGCTGGACCCCGAAGAAGCGGCCCGCGCCGAAAGCGGCATGACATTCTCGCTGCAGACCGAGCTGAAGGGCCTACCCGAACCACGTGTGGAGCTTCAAACATGACGACAGAGGTTTTCGGCCGATTGAGCGATGGCGAATCCATCCACCGGCTGCATATTAATGCCGGTGCGATCTCGGTCGCGCTACTCACCCGTGGTGCGGTACTGAATGACGTACGGCTTGAAAGCATCCCCTATTCACTGACCGTGGGCAGCCCGGACATCGCGGCCTACGAGGGCAAGATGGGCAGCGCCGGTGCCACCTGCGGGCCGGTCGTGAACCGCATCGCGGGAGCGAAGGCCGAGATCGACGGGAAGACCTATGACTTCGCCACGAACTTCCTCGGCAAACACACGCTCCACGGCGGCGACGCCGCCATGCACCGCCGCACATGGGAAATCGCCGAAACCGACGACGGCAGCGCCACCCTGCAGATCCGACAGGCCGACGGGGACGGCGGCTTCCCAGGCAACCGATTGTTCACCGCACGTTTCGAGGTCCTGCCGCCGGCTACACTGCGCCTTACCCTGTCCGCCGAAACCGACGCGCCGACGGTGGTCAACCTCGCCAACCATTCATACTGGCGGCTGGACGACGCGCCGACTGTTGCAGGCCACATCCTGAAACTGGCGGCAGCGGAATACACGCCCGCCACCGAAGACCTGATCCCCACCGGAGAGATTGCTCCCGTCGATGGCACCCGTTTCGACTACCGCGAGGGTCGAGTTCTGGAAGGCGGCGCCGAGGGGCTCATCGACAACAATTTCTGCCTCTCGCGCGGCCGCGAACCGCTGCGCCCGGTCGCTTGGCTCACTGGCCAGTCAGGCGTGACGATGGAGATGGCCACGACCGAACCGGGCATCCAGGTCTATGACGGTCATGGGCTGGAGCAGGCGCCGTATGTCCTCCATGACGGGACAACCGCGCGCGGATATTGCGGTGTCGCTCTCGAGGCTCAATACTGGCCGGATGCGCCCAACCATCCAAACTTTCCGTCCATTGTTTTGCGGCCGGGCGAGCCTTGGAAGCAAGTCACGGAATGGCGTTTCTCGGCCGGCTAACAGCGTCTACCCATCTGCAAGGATAACCCCCTTACGCAGCATGAAGTCGCCGTATCCGCGCCCTTCGCTGGTCAGCACCACCGCGAAGGCCTTCTTCGTCAATTCGTAAAAGGCGAACCGCTCGATCCCGATCATCGGGCGCCGCTGTCCTTCAGCGGCGTCGATCGTCGCCTGGACCTCCTGCTGAACCGTCGGCAACTCCTCCGGCGCGCCAATCACCTCCATCCGGCCCGCGAAATCCTCGACATAGGTGTCAAGCGGCATTACTGACAGGATCGCCTCCACCGCTTCCGGCGCTGTCAGGTTTTCCATTCGAAGCAGCCGTCCCAGTACTGTTTGCCGCGCCAGCGACTCCGCGGGGAAATTCGCATCCGCCACGATCAGCATGTCGCCATGCCCCATCGACCGCAGCGCGTGAAGCATGTCCGCGTTTAGCCGCGGATCGATGCCCTTGAGCATTTCGCTCTCCTCCCTTGATCTCTCGCGACGGACGATTTGGGCCCAAATGCATGCATGTAGGCCAAGTATAGGCGTCTTGGACTAAGCTAGAATTCAGTCTAGCCTCACTGCAAGGGAGGATTTGATGAACAGAGAAAAAGTCTTGGCCAACGTGTCATGACCCAGGTCGATGCACATCATCACTACTGGAATCCGGCACGCGGCGATTATCACTGGATGCCGCAGGATGATCCCGTTCTATCACGGCCCTATGGCCCTGCAGACCTGAAACCTGCGATGGCGGCAAAGGGTATTGATCGAACCGTTCTTGTTCAGGCAGCCGCCACCCTGGAAGAAACCGAATACCTCCTCGGTATCGCCGACGCGACACCGCATGTCGCTGGTGTTGTCGGCTGGGTGGACTTCGAGAAGCCGAGCCACCGCACGCAACTTGAACGCTTCGCCGCCCATCCAAAGTTCAAGGGCGTCCGCCCGATGATCCAGGACATCGAGGACGACGCCTGGATGCTGCGGCCCGACATTCAGTGGGCGTTCCAGGCGATCGTCGACCTGGATTTAACGTTCGACGCGCTCGGTTTCCCGCGACATCTCCAGAAATTCTTCACGATCCTTACACGTTACCCGCAGATGCGAGTCGTCATAGATCATTGTATGAAACCGCAAATTCGCGCCCATTCGCGGGAATCTTTCCGGCAATGGGCCGATGGCATGACCGCCCTCGCGCGCGAGACCGGAGCCTGTTGTAAGCTTTCGGGCCTCGTCACCGAAGCGTCCGAAAATCCGACTCTACCTGACCTGCGCCCCTATGCCGATCACGTGTTGGATGTCTTCGGACCGAACCGGGTAATGTGGGGGTCGGACTGGCCGGTCTGCCGACTGCGCGTGGAATACGAAACCTGGTTCGACATTGCCGAGTCGCTGACCCAGGGACTCGACTCCAGGGACAAGGCACAGGTCTTCGGCGGAAGCGCTTCCGCCTTCTATCGCCTGGCGAACTGAACTGACACTTGCGTCCGGGACCCGGACGATGACTTTTTCGGCCTAATATTGTTTCCGGTGGGCAAAATGCGCGCCAATCTTTGCCTTGAATTCTTGCCGCCACGGAAATTTGAAATCACAATGGGCGAGTTCGGGCTAAATTCGGCGATAATGGCGCCTTTATCATACAACAACGCAGAGCTGTTTCCTCTCACTCAAAGTTCTGCCGCAGCGTAATCCTCGCCGGTTTCGCCGCGAATACTAACTCGATAACGATATTCGCTTGCTGACGGGTAACATGCATGCAACACTCCCAAAAGGTGAGTTGGTTGGTACACTATACGTTCCGACTGCTTGTGCGCGTCGCGGAGCTGTGACAAGGGATGCGCGACGGACGGCGGGCGGCTGCCGGTCAGTTTCGGTACTAACGTAATCGTCGGAATCTAGATGACTGACCTGAATAAGATCCTTCATGTCGACGACGACGAAGATGTTCGCGTAATCACCGAAATGGCGCTGGCGCTTGGCGGCGGGCTGGAATTAAAGCAATGCGACTCCGGAAAAAGCGCAATCGAAGCATGCATGACCTACGATCCGGACCTGCTTTTGCTGGATCTGATGATGCCGCACATGACCGGAGAAGAAGCTTGGGACGAGATCCGAAAGATCCCGGGCAAGGAAAACATCGCGGCGGTATTCCTGACCGCCAAAGCGGATGCAGCAACCACTGAACGGATCCTGTCCAAAGGCGCACTGGGCGTCATCCCGAAGCCGTTTGACCCGATGCAGCTCTTCTCGAAGGTGCAGGAACTCTGGGAACGATCAGGCCGATAGCCCGCCCTGCACGACTCAAACCAGCACGTGGTCCTGTTTTTCGCGGACAGCATCCTTCAGCAGCGGCAATTCGAAGGTAAATATGCTGCCTTTTCCTGGCTCGCTTTCGAAGTAGATTTTGCCGTTGTGGCTTTCCACTATCCGCTTGGCGATGTTCAGCCCCAGCCCGGTACCGCCAGCGCGGCGTTTGTCGGATGAATCCGCCTGCGCGAATTTCTCGAAGATGCGTCCGCGGAAAGCCTCAGGAATGCCCGCACCGGAATCTTTGACCGACGCCACGGCATGCTCGCCTTCGCTGCGCACCGTCACCACGACCTCGGTGTCAGACTCCGAAAACTTCACCGCGTTAGAGATCAGGTTCGACAAAACCTGCTCGATCCGCCCTCGATCTGCAAAGACCATCACTGGCCCGCTGGCCGCGTTGCGGAACCGGATGGTCCGGTCGATCCGGACGCTGGCATTAGCGGTGACGACACCCTCAGCGACCTTGACCAGATCCAACTGCTCAAAGTCGAAGGTCCATTCTCCTCGCTCCGCCTTCACCGAGTCGAGGATGTCGTCGATCAGCTTCTCCAGCCGCACCGCATTCGAATGAGCGATCTGGATCATTCGGTGCGCCTTGCTGTCCAGGTCGCCGAGGACACCAGCCTTCAAGAACCCGAGGACGCCCTTTATTGAGGTTAACGGAGTCCTCAATTCATGGCTCACCGTCGACAGGAACTCGATCCGCGCAGTGTAGGCCGCTTCCGACCGCTTCAGCAGCACCATGTTTTCCTTGGAGATCTGCCGCTGCACACGCGAGTCGACGAAGAAAAGGATCGCCAATAGGACCGAACCGATCCCCAGTGCCGCGCTGAAGGCCACCGTCAGCTTTGACAGACGCCAGATTTCCTGCCGCGCATCCATATCCTCCTGTGCCTGCACATCCTTTACCACAAGCGTGTAGTCATGCAGAGGCGCGGCGAAGGCCTCGAAATGAGTCAGAAGCACTCGCGCCGTTTCCACATCTCCAGACTCCAGCCCCAGGACCAGCGGATCGTCCTCGCGCAGCTGTTCCCCCAGATCTGCCAGCACCACGGCCTCTGGCCAGTCACCGGCCACCGGCTTTCCGTTGTCCGCCATTTCCGCGACCGAATGACGGCTCCAGAGGATGTCGAACCGGAACACGACATCCTCGGCATCTACCCGGGGATCCTGTGCCATGAACAACGCAACGGTCTGAGTGAAACGGAACAGCTCGAATTCAAGCTGGTTTGCGATCCAGATGGCGCCGGTCCGCTTGGTATTCGACAGCGCCCCGAGCTCCGACCGCATGGTCATCAGCCCCGCAGCGCTCAGCCCCAGAGCCACCATAAGACCCAGAGCTGCCAGCCATCGCAGGGCAGAGAAGCCCGAGTTCATTAGCTAGTCCTTAGTAAGCTCCACATCGGAAAGCTGCCAGATGAGCCGGTCGTTGTACCCAGGATCCTGCAGTTCGGGATGGTCGCTCATCGGGTAGATCACCCAGAACGGTCCCTTGTCCCGAACCGACATCTCTTCACCGTCCATCAGCACGGCGACGATGACATCATATTCCAGCGCTTCGCTCGCGGGGATCACAGTGCTGTAATCGTTCAGTGCGGTCACGACGATCTCGTCGTCGGGCTCCAGAGAAATCTCCCCGAACAGGTCGCGCAAAAGCGGCCCAGTGAACACTGTCTCGCCTTCGACAAAATCGTTGTCGGTTTGCACCTCTATGGGTTGCATGGAGAGCAGGTCTTCAGAAGAAAATTCAAGGACCGTTTGCAACCCCGAGGCGTCAGTGGTCGTCACGGTCAGCATTGGCGCCGCCAAAGCCGGCCACGGCGCCAGCATAGCGGCTGCGAACAAGGTACGAGTTACAGTCTGCATCATATGAGGCCTCTATCACACTTGTTTTGTTTATGTCCTTCGTACGCTGTGTTGCAATCATATTCAATTTCGAGATCAGCTTTTTGATACAGATTGCGCCATTTGACGTAAGTGTGGCGATTCGGCAAAAGGTTGCATGCACTGCGCTGTTCCCTTTGGACAATGGTTCCATCGGAAGTTGCGGTTTTGAACAGGCGCGGGCTAGAAGGTCTTGTGGGGCCGCCAATACGAATCGAGAAATTTATGGTGGTGCGGGAAGACGATCAACGCATGTACCGGCATTTCGAGTCTCTTGTGGACCCGTTCGCCGCCGGTGACGACCGGCCACCGCCCAGCACCATCTGGAGTTTCCTCAAAAGCCATATCCACCCGTTCCGGCACCTGCTTCCGCTGATGGTCTTGCTGGGCCTCTGCAAGGCGCTGCTTGAATGCGGATTGATTTTTTACGCCGGCCGGCTCATCGACCTGATGACCGAAACTGGCGTTGCCGCGTTCTGGGACACGCACAAGGTCGAGTTGGTGATCGCCCTCTTCGTCGTGCTGATGTTCCGTCCGGTCCTGATCTGGGTACACCACCTGTTTCTAGATCAGGCTGTCGCCTCCAACCTGCAGGAACAGGTCCGCTGGCAGGCCCACCGGCACATGCTTGGACAATCCATGTCCTTCTTTCAGCGCGAACTGGCAGGCAAGCTGTCGAACCGCGTGATGCAGCTCGGCCAAGCGGTTGAGGAAATATTCCATTCCACGTTCGAGGCGCTGTGGTTCGGCTTGGTCTACGCGGTATCCGCTGTCATCCTGCTAGGGCAGATCGACTGGCGGCTCGGCCTGCCGCTGGCAATCTGGATCCTGGCGTACATCCTTTATGTCCGTTACAAGACCGTCCGCATCGCGCATGCCTCAAAGAACTGGTCAAACGCCCGCTCCGCCGTCTCCGGCGCCGTCGTCGACGCCTATTCCAACATCGAGACGGTCAAGCTGTTTGCTGACACTTCGACCGAACAGGATCACTTCCTCCCCGAGATGCGCCTACTCCGGCACCGAGCCCAGCGTTTCCGCCGCGAGATGACTGACCTGTCACTGGGAATGAACCTACTGAACGGAGCGATGATCGCCGGCGTCGTCGGACCCGCCGTCTGGCTATGGATGCAGGGCAGCGTCACCGTCGGCCAGGTCTCCGCCGCCACCGCCCTTACGATCAGGCTCAACGGGATGACCGGCTGGCTGATGTTCGTCGCCACCCGCATCTTCGAGAATGTCGGCATCATCAAGGACGGACTGGCGACAATTTCCGTACCGCACGAACTGACCGATCTGGAAACCGCCGCCCCGCGCCGAATCCGGCGCGGCGAGATCGCGTTCAAGCAGGTAAGCCACGGCCATGGCGGCGCCAAAGGCTGCCTGCAGGAAATCGACCTGCATATCCCGGGCGGGCAGAAAATCGGCCTCGTCGGCCATTCCGGCGCCGGGAAGTCCACGCTGATCCGTCTGCTGCTACGCCTTCAGCGTCCGAACCACGGCAGTATCCAGGTCGACGGCCAGTGCATCGAAAGCATGACCCAGGCAAGCCTGCGCAGCCAAATATCGGTGGTGGCGCAGGACCCATCCTTCCTGCACCGGTCGATCCGCACCAACCTTCTCTACGGCAGCCCGGATGCCACTGAAGCGGACATGATCCGCGCCGCCAGGCTGGCAGAGGCTCATGACTTCATCCAGAAACTGTCCGGGTCCGACGGCCACAGCGGCTACGACGCCCATATCGGCGAACGCGGAGTTACGCTCTCTGGCGGGCAAAGGCAGCGGCTGGCGATCGCGCGGGCCATTCTCAAGGATGCGCCGATCCTGGTGCTGGACGAGGCCACATCCGCTCTGGATAGCGTGTTGGAGGCAAAGATCCTGCGAAACCTGCAGCAGATCACCCGCGGCAAGACGGTCATAGCCATCGCGCACCGCCTGTCCACTTTGGCGCAGTTCGACCGGATCGTCGTGCTGGATCGCGGCCGCATCGTCGAGGACGGTCCGCATTCAGAATTGATACGTAAAGGTGGAATCTACGCGGCGATGTGGCAACAACAGCGCGCGGAACCCGACATGATCGAAGGCTGATCCCATGCTTGACAGCCCAAATGATTCGACTACCCAGACCTGTTGACGCTGCGTCTTTTTCGAATACGGCAACATGCCTGCGCTTTCCGGACAATTGTTGCCAGAAAATCATGCCGTTCTCAGTATGGCGACCGAAAGATTTTCATGCTTAGGTTGTATTTTTTGCCCTCTAGGTACCGGTCCATTCAACGCCGAGAATACAAGATTTCTACATAATATTGATATTGAACAAGTTCCCACCCCCAGATAAGGCGCCTGCCACCCTATTTCCAGCAGTAGCAGTTACTCGTCGGACGGGCCCTGCGCCGGGCTACGCTCGCCAGCCTCCGCGATGCTGAAGCGTTCCGTCGGATCAGCTGTCTCGCCGGGCGCTGCTAGCGGTCCCAGCACTGCGTCCCACTCCTCCGCCAGCGCGATACGTTCCGCAGGCAGCACCTCGGCCAACGTGCTCAACCGCACGTCGCCCATACGCATATGTTGCAGCAGCCGATGCGAGTGCATGATTGTCGGGCGAACGTCCAGCGGTTCCCATGCATCCAGCATGGTCACCCGGCGCAGGTTGAACTCTGGCGGCAGAACATAAAACCGCAAGTCACTGGACCACAGCAGATCGCGCAACGAGACCTGATCGCGTTTGCGGGCCAGTTTGCGGTACTGTACCTGCCAATTCAGCAGAAAACTCCGAACTTCGGCAGAGTCTCGGTAAAGGATCACACCGCCGTTCAACTGAGGGAAAGCATAGGGAGTGTCATGGTCGCCTCCCTCCCGGATCAGGTTGGACGTCCGCCGCACATCGTGCGCCACCGCCAATGGGAACCTTTCCAGTATGTCGAAGAGGTCGCCGAGAGGCGCAAGAATAACCGTATCGCAGTCAAGATACAGAGTGCGCTGGAACCGGCTTTCCGGCAGGCAGGCGAGTTTCGGAGTCGGCCCATCCGGGATCGGAAGCACCCGGTCAAAACAGGGGGAATCGCAGGGCTGGTCCGTAAACACCTCCGCGGCAATCTCGGGATTGTGACGTTTCAACGAGCCGGCAGACTGAATCGCCAGATCCAGATAGTCCGGGCCCTGAGCCACATAGATGACACCTTCGCGCATTGTCCCCGCTTGCCGCATATGATTCGGTTTCTCGCGCAATAAGCGGTAAACATAACGTTAATTCAATTGCAGATAGTACCCTCCGTTCGCATCTGCAGCACGCGCTATAGTTGTATTTGTGCTTCATGAAACAGGGCGAACCGGTCCCGAAAGCAGCAATAAAAAAATTAACCTTAGCCACTTTTTAGCCTACATTTTTGGTGAATTTATAACAAGCAAACGGCAACCATCCGCCGGCCATGGAACGATCTATAATGGCCAACAGCGCGGTACAGACGACGAAGGTAGCAGGCAGTGCGTATTCTGGCAGTAGATGACGACCCCATTAGTCTGGACCTTCTCGAGGTCCTGATCGGTCAGATCGGTGGACACGTTCTGGTTAAGTCAGACTCCGCGGCGGATGCCTTGGATAAGATAGCCCAGCGCGGAGCCGCTCCGTTCGACTGCTTCCTACTGGATATTGAGATGCCCGGGATGAACGGGGTCGAACTCTGCGAGATCCTGCGCTCGATCGCGGTCTACCGGCACAGCCCGATCCTGATGATCACCCGCAAGCACGAGAAGCGCTTCATCGACGATGCCTTCTCCGCCGGCGCCAGCGACTACCTGACCAAGCCGTTCGAACTTGGCGAACTTCGCACCCGCATGCGCATGGTGGAAAAGCTGGTCAACGAGAACCGCAAGCGCAACGACAAGCTGTTCGCCGCCAAGACGACCCGCAAGATCCGCGAGTCGCAGGAGCATTATGAACTGCATGCGCCGGTCGAAATCGACGACATTCCCGGCGTGGTCGAATACCACGCGCTGGAAAATTATCTGGCCCAGCTGTCGCGACGTTCCCTGTTCGGCTCGACGGTGTTCGCGGTCAAGATCGCCGGCGTCGAGCGCCTACACCAGAAGGCCGAGGCATTCGATTTCGTCTGCATGATCACCGACACGGCCGAGGCGATCTCGGACAGCCTGTCGGACCACCAGGCGCTGATCTCCTACTGCGGCTATGGCACCTTCGCCTGCGTGGTGGAAGATGGCTGGCGCCCGAACCTCGATAGCTTCATTGACTCGGTACATAAGTGCCTGAAGCTGATGGACCTGCATTTCGGCGACGGTGAAGAAATGAACCTCGTCGTCTGCGCCGGCCGGCCGATCCGCCTGCTGTCGAAAAGCGGCGAACAGGCGGTTAACGCCCTGAGCCAGGCTCAGGACAGCGTCGAAGCCGTTTGCCGTGAAATGGAACAAAGCCCTCTGGGAGCGGTCCTGTCGAAACGGTCCGCATAGGTAGCCAAAGATGAATACGCTGCAGGCTGGACTGTCGGTTGTTAGAAAACGTTTCGCGGCGTGCCTGCCAGAGCGGGCCGCCGTGATCGATTCTCTGAGACAGGAACTCGAAGACGACCCGGACGCCTACCGCTTCCCATCAATGAACGCCGCCAAGATCAACCTCCATCGCATTGCCGGTACCGCTGGCACGCTCGGGTTCAGCAATCTCGGTGACATGTCGCGCCAGGCAGAGGACCTGATCGTCGCCTATGCCGACGGAGCTCAGATCAATTTTGCCGAACTACACGAAAAGCTGCAGCGCGTGCTGAAGCTGATCGACCAAGTCTATAACTCCTTACCCGATACAGAGACCGGCGCCGCCTAATCCGGCTAGTTTGCCGGGCTCGCCAGGATCGATTTGATCTCGTCGACCAGCGTCACCGGATCGAACGGCTTCGTGATGACGCCGACAGCACCCTCTCCCAGCAACTCCTGGATTTCCGCTTCACGGGCCCGACCGGTCATAAAAATCGCCGGCAACTCGGCACCATACTTGGTCTGGCGAAGCTCTCTAAGGGTCGACGGTCCGTCCATGCCGTTCATCATCACGTCCAGCAGAACGACATCGAACCCTTCCCCTTTCAGGACGTCAACAGCATCCTGACCGGACGCGCATTGGCGCAACTCCACCTCACCGGCGAACTCAAACGCTAGAGCGGCGATCTCCAGCACATCGGGATCGTCTTCAACATGAAGTATCCGCAAACCACACCCAATTTCGTAAATCAGCTAAAGCTGCTAGTTACACCAGCAAAAGCATCGCTTCCAGTGGGTTTGGCCGGCATGACGGGCAATTTCGGCAGCGTCACGGTAAACACCGTGCCCTTTCCAAGGTGGCTCGCAACACGGACGGTTCCGTCATGTGCCTCGACGATCGCCTTGACGATGCTCAGGCCAAGACCGGTGCCTCGCCCGGTGCGGTCGGACAGGTTATCGGCCTGCGAGAAGCGGTCGAAGATGGTGGCCAGAGACTCCGCCGGAATACCGACACCAAAGTCCTGCACCGAAACCTCGTGCCCCGTCGGAGTCGTTTTCAGGGTAACAAGCACCTTGCCGCCCGGATTGGAAAACTTGGCCGCATTGCTCAGCAGGTTCGTCATCACCTGCATCATTCGTGCCTGGTCGAGCCGGGCAAAGGCCGCCTGATCGCAACCTCGCACCTCGAACCTCACGTCGAAGCGTTCCGCACCCGCGGCGTTCACCGAAACCGCCTCGTTGATCAGCGCGCCCAGGCTCTCGGGGCTCCGGTCGAACTCCATTCGCCCGGCCGCGATCTTTTCCAAGTCCAGGATGTCATTTACGATAAGGACCAGCCGGTCCGCGTTGCGCTGAGCGATTTTCACCATCCCCCGCGCCTTTTCGGGCATTTCGCCGGCCGCGCCGGACAGAAGCAGCCCCATGGCCCCCTTGATCGAAGTCAGTGGTGACCGCAGTTCGTGGCTGACTGTCGAGATGAACTCATCCTTCGCCCGCTCCACATCACGCCGCTCCCGCGCGTCGCGCATGATCAGGACCAGCCGCTCGGGTCCGTTCTCCGGGGCGACCAGATGGATCGTCGCATCGTGCGGCACCCCGTCCATATCGACCTCGTACTCTACACGCCGCGCGATGCCGTCCCGCAGCGGACGGATCAGCGTCTCGAAAGCATCGCGTTCGAAATACGGCTTGGCGTCGAACAGTGATCGCGACAGATAGCCTGCCCGGTGCCAGCCAAGATGCCGCAGCGCCGGATCGTTCATGTAGACAAGCTGATAGGTCTGCGAGTCGAAGACATAGACGATATCCGGGATCTGGTTCAGAGCCGCGGACATCTCCCGCTCGCTGGTACCGACCTTGGAATCTGTCAGGTCGGTTCGAACTGATATGGCACCCAGAAGCTGGCCATTCGGTCCGAGCCGAGGAATGATCGTCGCGTGGGTCCACATGACTGATCCGTCACGGCATCGCATCGGCGTTTCGCCAACCCAGGACTTCCCGGCATCCAAAGTCTCCCGGATCGTCTGGAAACGACCAGCGCCGCTTTCCGGATACAGCAGCATAGGTCGTGCGCCGTAAAGCTCGTCGCGGGTGTAACCGGTCAGCTTGCAAAGCTTTTCGTTTGCATAGGTAATCCGGTGATGCTCATCTGTCAGGGTCACGATGCAATGATCGTTCAGAGCGACGCGCTCATGTTCAAGCTGAGCGTTCCGCTCCTGCGACAGGCGCCATTTCCGTTTACCCTCGATCAACATAGAGGTCAGGGCGACCAGCGCCATTCCGGCCGCGGCAAGAAACAAAAGGTCCAGGCGGTTGTCCGGATCGGCGGCACCGTAACCTGCGGCCAGCAGGCCGATGGCAAATGCAATTCCAATGGGACAAGCCGAAACGAGAGGATGAGAATGCTTCTGACTCATGGGCCTGATTACTCGGTATTCTTAATTCGCCTCCGTCTTTCCCATGGCGTCCGGGCAATTTGGTGGTCCCACCAAGGCAATTTGTCGTAAAAAGTAGTCACATTTTCGGCGCGAACTGCGGCAGCCGGGTTACACCGTCCCATGCACTCCGGCCACGGTGTCTCCCGGGCCAAAGTCGTCGGATCTGGCCGGGCAATCATCCGCCGGCTGATAGAGTGGCAGCGTAATGTGAAAGACGGTGCCTTTTCCAAGTTCAGTCTCGAATCCAACGTCACCGTCATGCGCCTCGACGATGGACTTCGTGATCGCCAGCCCCAGACCCGTCCCCGGTTTCCCGTTGCGCTCGGCACGAGCGAACCGCTGAAAGATCCGCTTGCGAAAACTCTCGGAAATTCCCGGGCCATGATCGCGAACCGAGATACGGACTTGCCCATCGCCGTCGCGATGCACCTGGAATTGGATCGCCTCGTTCTGCGGAGAGAACTTTATCGCATTGGAAAGTAGGTTCACCAGGGCCTGTGTCATGCGCGCACGATCAATTCGGCACACCACCGGTTCCGGATCCAGATCCAGTTTGAGCGTAAGCGACTTTTCTTCAGCTAGGCTCTGATGCTGGCTGACGACATCGCGCACCAGCTCCCGAACCTCGACTTCATCGAAATCGAACTCCATCTGCCCGGCAGACAGCTTCTCGAAATCCAGTACGTCATTGATCAACAGCGACAACCGATCCGCGTTGCGCGATGCGGATTCCAGCAGCTTCCGCTCTTTTTCATCCAGCTTCTGCCGCCCGGCCGTGTGATGAAGCAGGCCAAGAGCCCCGACGACGACCGATAGCGGCGTCCGCAATTCGTGGCTTACAGTCGACACGAATTCTTCCTTGGCCCTTTCGATCCGCACCGCTTCAGTGATGTTCCGGATCACCCAGATCCGATGGCTGCCGCACGGCTCGCCCTGCAGCTTGCCGATGGTCAGTTCGATATCCTCGAGCGCCCCACCCGCTGCCTGCCACCGAGTCCGCATGGCATAGACATCGCGGCCAAGGCTGCGCAATTCCCCCTCCGGAAGCCCCGCCTCGTCCAGCACGATATCCGGCAGAACATCGGCCAACGAAATCGACTCCAGTTCGCTGCGGCTCCGGCCAAAGATCTCAGCCGCCGCCGGATTTGCGCCAAGGATCTTCCCGTCGGTCGTGACCGAGATGACACCGTCGGCGATGTTGTCCAGCACCACCTCCGCCCGGCTCTGAGAGGTCCGCAGGTTCTCCGCCAGGCTCTTGTAAGACCGCGCAATCTGACCGACTTCGCCCGACGCATCGACCGGCAGCGCATCGAGTTCGCCGAAATCGGACAACCTGGTCACGTGATCTGCCAACTGGTCCAACGGCCGCGCGATCCGGCGGGCTGCCAGTACCCCAAGCACAAGCGCGACCAGCAGGATCAGCCCGGCCCGGACAAGCGTCTCTTTCCGCAGCGCATAAACCGGGCCAAGAACCGATGCCGAGTCCTCGGACAAGATCAGCAACAGCGATCCGAACGGGCCGGCTACGTCGACCGGAGCCTCGACAGCGTAGCTGATCGTATCGTCGCCAACCCGGTAAAACTCCTGGAACCCCGGCGCAGAGGACTTCGCCTCGGTATACCCCGCCAGCACCTGTTCCGGAGTACCGGATTGAAAGGCGATCCCGGATTGTCCCACACGCAGCCCGAAAGCATCTCTGACATTGTTGAAGACCAGAATGTCGTGTTCGACATGCGGCGCCAGGACCGGGCGGGCCAGCAGGTCTTCGTACTCCGCGCCGATAACCACCATGCCCAGCAACGTACCCTCGTAAAAAACCGGCTGCACGGCGTTCACGATCGGAATCCGCTTCGGATTGGGCACCCCGAATTCATGCTGCAGGGTGACGCGAGAAAGGTAGGTTTGCCCTTCCTCCAGGTCGCGCGCGGGCCGGAAGAACGCATCCGGCACATGGCCCGAGAGCTCCGTTTCTCGAACAACCGCAACGCCGCCGGCCCGCCGTTCCACGCGCACGATCTCCCGGCCATCGGCCGAAGCGTCGATAAACCGGATCTGGAAATAGGCGTCCCTGTTGGCCAGTAGCGACGCAAAGATCGACTGCATGCGTCCCTTCCACTCGACCAGCGAAGAGCCGTCGGCAGGATCAATGCCGTTGCTGCGCTCGGCCCGGGCAATCCCCTCTACAGCCGGCAGCAGGCTCAGCATGACCACATCATTCAAAACGCGGTCCAGCGATTTGGTCGCGCGCTCTGTCACCAGCCGCGCCTCGCCGCGCAGCGCCTCGATCGTCGAATCCAGCGCGATCGCTTCGGTCCTGTCGTAGATCAAGGTGCCCAGCCAATAGGTCGTGACCAGTGTCAGACCACAGGCCAGAAATATGATGCGGCCGCGGATGGTCCTGATCGGAGCTTTCCGTCCGGTCAGAAACGCCATCCTTTTCCTTTCCAGTTCCGCATCTTGTCTTGGCACTCCGCGGTCTTTCAAAAAGACCGCGCCAAACACTCTATTACAACCAGAAGCTACATAGTTCACCTGTTCGGCAAAACCAGGAAAGCGCCGATTGCCGTCGTTACTGCCCCCACCCCTGAACGCAGTCTTCAAGTTCATGTCTACAGACCGTGTTTGGCCGTTCCCCCGAGGAAGCGGCGCAAGTAATTCATGCGACTTGGTAAATCTCCGAATCGAAACGGAACGTCGCACACCCGCATACATTGCGCGCCACAGCACGGGCGCTGTCGACCTGACGTTTTGGGAAGGTCGTTTCGGTTTCGGGAAAATTTACGTTGGGGCAACCGAGGATTGTGAATTTTCCCGAACAGAACTTGCGGATCATGCCCGACGTCACGGTGGGGGTCCGGTTAGTCGCAGCCCTTTGCAAACAAGGATTTAGTTAACGCCTTAACGACAAGCGGGCTTGCCAATCCGCACCTCAACCGTTCGGGCCACCTCACGATAGCCCGGAACCAGCCGGAACAACGCAGGGCGAAAAATGCGCAACGATTTCGCCATTTTTCCCGGCCCGTTCAGCCCACAGCGACAATCGCTGCGCACTGCCACCTGCGCATTGGAACTGCGGCGCAGCGGCAGACCTGCCGCCACGCCGGCCCGGTATCAGTTCGACGGGCACTCGTTGATCGGCGCGGCCTTCACGATTGGGAAGCACTCGGCCCATTCTTCGGTCCGCGGCGGCCATGGCGTCAGCACCTCCGGACTCTCCTCAAGCGTGAGCACGCCCAGCGCCTGAAGGTCCTTCACCCGGCCGTCGAGATACTCTTTGATCACGCTCACCTTGCCGTCCGCCACATGCGCAACCCAGACGTCGTTCACCACTTGACGGCTGCCACGCTGGAAGGTCCGGAACTGTACCTCGGCGGCAACGCGGCCGGTGTCCACGTCGATATAGAACGCATCCTTCGGAAAATAGATGCTGGTATCCGTCGCGTTGTCACAAAACAGCGCCAGGTCTTCCATCACCGCTTCGCGGCCTTCCTTCACGCTGGTCGGATAGGAGAAGTGCACGTCGTCGGTGATCGCACCTTCCATCGCCTCGGTGTCGCAGGCGGCCCAGGCGGTGGCGATATCGAACATCAGCGCCTGCATCACGGCGCGGTCGGACCCTTCAGGTTCCATCGGGCCGTCATAGGTAACGCCGGAGCGCACTTCAGCGGCGGCGGCCGGCAGCACCATCGCTGCCGTAAGCACAAGGGATATTACAGACTTTTTCATGGGAGGACTCCTGTTGGACGTTTTTCATTGGGAGGATCTTCGAACCCCGGGCAAACATCCTCGCCCGGAGAGAAGGGCGCGCAGCCGGCAGCGGCCGCGATTATGGAAATCAGACAGGCGGTGGTGACCGGGCCTACCCCGTCCGGTACGTGGGAAATCAGGGCGGCGTGCCCGTCCAGCGCGGACAGGTCGGCGTCCCCGACCAGCCCGGCCCCGGTGCCCACGACGGCAAGGTCCAGCACCAATCCGCCTTCAGCAACATGGTCGCGGCCGATCAGCCCCGGCACCCCCGCCGCCGTCACGATCAGGTCGGCGCAGCGGGTATGCGCCGCCAGGTCGCGCGTCTCTGCATGGCACAGCGTCACCGTGGCCCCCGCATCTGCCAGCAGCATCGACAATGGCCGCCCGATCAGACGCGACGCGCCCACCAGCACCACCTCCGCACCGCGCAGATCACCAAGGATCTCCCGCGCACATAGCAACGCCGCCAGCGCCGTCGGCGGCAGCCGCGTCGCGCCATCGCCCAACAGCAGCGCCCCCGCATGTAACGGGTGCTGGCCGTCGGCATCCTTCTCCGGCCCGATCAGTCTGGCAACCTCGACCGGCGTCAGAGCCCGAGGCAAAGGCGTCAGCGCCATAACCGCATCCACACCTGGAACCGCAGCCAAGGCGCGTATTTGTCCCTCGGGATCAATGGCATACTCTTCCGACCGCAAACTCACACCGACCTTATGAGCCATCGCCATTTGCCGCCTCAGGTACGCACCCGCCGCCACATCCACCGGGTCGTGCAGCGTCACGCCAACCGGCGCCCGGCCCAACTCAGCAACCTCGCGCCGGGTCCTCGCCAGCAGCCGCGCCGCAAGCTCATACCCGGTGAAGATTGCCGTCCGACTCATTGCAGTGCACCTCCCAGGTCCGCTGCCGCCTGCCGCATCTGCCGCGCAATCCGGTCAGCGAACTCCGCCGGATCCTGCCCGCCGGTCGGAAAGATAATGGATATCGCCCCGGTCACGCTGCGCATCCCGTCGAAAACCGGCACTGCCAGAGACGCGACACCCTCGACATATTCGCTGACCGACAGACAGTACCCCTGCCGCTGGCACTCCAGAAAAATCTTCTCCAACCGCCCGACATCGGTCTCGGTCTGCGGCGTATGCGAAGTCGGCGCCAGCCGCGCAATGATCGCCGCCCGCTCTACCTCCGGCAGGTAGGCCAGAATCACACGCCCCACCGCCGTCGGCAGCAGTGGCGCCCGCGTTCCAACCGTCACCATATTCAGCGTAAAACGCGACGGCAGGTAGGCGTGTGCGACATAGACCGCCTCGGCCTCGTCAAGCATCGCGAATGACACCGATTCCCCGATCTGGTCCGCCAGCCGCCGCAGAATCGGGTTCACGATCTGCGGAAGGCTGCGCCCCTCGATGAACCCGCGGATCAGGCGCAGCACGTGCGGCGTCAGCTCGTACTGCCCTCGGTCCGACCGGGCATAACCCTTCTTTTCCAGCGTTCGGATCAGCCGCCGTGTCACCGCGCGGTTGAACCCGGTCTTCGCCGACAGTTCCGAAATCGACAGGCGCCGCTCCGCCCCGGCGAAGGCCTCGATCAGATCGAGCCCCCTTGCGAAGGTCAGCGAGATTTCCTTGTCGTCCTTGAACAGCGCCTGGCTGTCATCCATTGCGTGCTCTCCTCCTGCGCGCAGCGGTGATAAGATTTCGCAGCAGCATCGCCCGCGTCAGCGCCCCGACAGAGCCGTGCGGCGGCGTGACATGTCCAGCGACCGAGGTGACATCGCCTGCAAGGTCCGACACCATGTTCCCCGCATCGTCATAGGTGATACCCACACCCACTGCTGCCGCGCCCGGCCGCAGCATTCCTGCAGTCACAAGGTCCGGGACCCCCGCCGCCGCGATCACCACGTCGGCGGCGCGCGTAAACGCTCCTAGATCCGGCGTCCTGCTGTTCAGCAGGCTCACCGTGGCATCCACGCCTTGCGCCGACAGCAGCATCACCAGGGGCCGCCCCACCAGCAGACCGCGCCCTATGATCACCACGTGCCGCCCCGCCAGCGGCACGTCATAGCCCCGCAAAAGCGCAAGGATCGCCGCAGGCGTGCAGGGCAGCAGCCCTTCTGCCCCCGCCATCAGCCGTCCCAGGTTCACCGGCGCCAGCCCGTCGATATCCTTTTCCGGATCGATCGCGGCGGCCACGGCCAACTCGTCGTATCCAAACCCGTCCGGCAGCGGAAACTGCACGAAGAACCCGTCAACCGAAGCATCCGCGTTCAGACACGCCACCTCGGCCATCAGCCGCTCCGGTCCGATATCCGATGGCAAGGCGACGAGATCGGCATCAATCCCGATCTCGTCGCAATCGAAATGCTTGCGCCCGATATACGACCGGCTCGCCGGATCATCCCCGACAAGCACGGTCGCCATCCGCGGGCGCAAGCCATCGGCCGCCAGTTCCTGCGCCATCTCGCGGCGCAGGCTGGCAGCCAGGGCGTCGCCGTCCAGCAGAACGGGCGCCATTGTCCGGATCACTCCAGACCGATTGTGGGGTCTATGAACCGGTTGGTCACCACGTCGTCCGGCACCACGTCGGGGTTCGACCGCTCGTCCAGCCACGGCTTCACGATCCCGAACATCTCCTCGACGCGCTCCATGTCGAAGTCGCCGATCGTATCGTTGGTGCCGTTCCCGACGATCCCGCGCTCCTTCTGCGCGTTTGCCGAAAATTCGTTCAGCTCCATCGATGTCTTCCACCAGCTAGTGCCGTATCCGCCCTCGTTGAACTCATAGATCAGCTGGTTCACCTCAGCCGGGTCGTTCATGTAATCGACCGCCGCCTGCTGCATGATCGGCACCATCTTTTCCAGACAGGGCGCCAGCTCTTCCATGCGCGGCGCCGCGACAGAGACCATGCCGGTGATCGTCGGATAGCCCAGTTCGTTCACCGTCACCGCATCCACCGGCTTTTCCCAGTTGAGCCCGTGCGACAGGTTGTAGACCTCGGTCGTCACGAAACCCTGGTTCAGCCACTCGCCGTTATGTGTGACGAAATTCTCCAGGTCGCCACGATAACCCTCGATGAAGGCCTCCTTCGGCACGCCGGAATTCACCAGATACAGTCCGAAGGTCCGGGTGATGGTCGAGACATAGATCATGCCGCCACCGGATTCCCCGAACGCCTTCAGGTCCTCGACCGAATGGAAGCCGTCAGGATAGGTTCCCTCGTCCCAGATCAGCCCCGAGGGCGCTATGTCCAAGGGTACGAAGACGCCAACCACCGGGAACATCTTGGAAAAAATGAAGGCGTTATCCAGCTCCTGGAACCCCAGATGCGGCACAACCCCGGCCTTGGAGTTGCCGTTGAACAACGCCGAATAGGCGGTCTCGCCGTCACCTAGCCCAATATTACCGCCGCCCTCCAGGATCACCAGGTCAATCCCGGTTGCCCCCAGCGGCCCGGTATAGCGGCCCGACTCCATCGTGCCGCCGCCACCGATCATCTGGTACAGCCCACCATGCTCCGCCTGCGCCAGCCAGTCCTTCTGGATGTAGAACGGGCTCGGGCACACATCGGCCAGCGGCGTGGTGTAGTTTTCCTTGGCGAAGTCGCCCGGAGCGGCAGTTGCGGCATGCGCGGCCAGGAACGCGGTCGTCCCGGCCAGTACGCGGTTCAGTCCTTTCGTCATGTCAGTTCCCTGTTGTTTCGTGTTTCGTTTCGTGGAGGAGAGGAACGGGGCCTTTCATCCCCGGCGGCTGGCCGACTCGTGCCAGCTGGAAAACAGCAGGTTGCCCACCCAGGTGAAGATCAGGAATATCCCGATCGACAGTGCCGAAGAGGCGATGAGCGCGGCATACATCTGCTCGTACTTGAACTCGGTCTTGGCGTTGATCAGCATCTGCCCGAGCCCGCCCTTGCCGGCGAGGAAGAACAGTTCCGAGGTCACCGCGCCGATGATCGCCATGCTGGTCGAGATGCGGAACCCGGCGAACAGCGCCGGCGCGGCCGATGGCAGCCCCGCCTTCCACAGCATCTTGCGCCATCCCGCGCCCTGCAGACGGAACAGGTTCAGGATGCCGGGGTCCTGGCTCTTCAACCCAAGCAGCAGCGTGGTCGGTACCGCGAAGAAGGTGAAGAGCGCCACGATCAGGACCTTCGGCAGGAACCCGAAGCCCAGCGCGCTCTGGATCAGCGGGATGATCGCGAGGATCGGAATGGATTGCAGCGCCACAAGGTAGGGAAATACCGCCCGCTCCATCACGTGGAAGCGGAACATCACAATGCCGATCGCCATACCCAGCGGTATCGATACCGCCAGCCCGCATACGGCGATGGAAATCGTAACAAGGCTTCGTTCCCACAGCTCCTGCAATACCTCCGGTTTGGAAAAGGCCTGCTCCCACAGCCCCTGCGCCGACGGCATCAGGAAGAGCCGGTGCGGCGGCAGCTGCGATCGCACCCAGGCATAAAGCCCGATCAGCAGCAGTCCCATTATAACCGGTGGCACCACAGCCGAGACGAAACGCTTCACCGGCCCCGGCGGTGGCGTGACCGGAACCGGCTTGTAGGTCTGTGTCCGCGCGCTTCGTGTCAGGGTCTTCAGCGCCATCGCCTATCCTTCTAGCGCTTTGCGCAGAGCGACCGAGATCTCTCCGGCCAGCCGAGTGAATTCCGGGTCGTACCGCAGCTCCGGCGTACGCGGCCATTCGAAGGGCACGTCGTACTCGGCGATGATGCGGCCGGGCCGGCGGCTCATTACTACAACGCGGCTCGACAGGTAGACCGCCTCTGGGATCGAGTGGGTAATGAACAGGCCGGTGAACCCTTTGCGCAGATACAGTTCGATCAGCTCGTCGTTCAGCCGTTCGCGGGTGATCTCGTCCAACGCCCCGAACGGCTCGTCGAACATAAAGACGTTGGGTTCCAGCGCAAGCGACCGCGCCAGCGAAGCGCGCATCTTCATTCCGCCTGACAGCCGTTTCGGGTAATGGTCCTCGAAGCCCTCCAGCCCCACCAGCGCTATCTGCTCCATCGCTATGCGGCGGCGCTCCTCGGCGGGAACCCCGCGCAGCTCCATCAGCAGTTCGACATTCGGCAGCACCGTCCGCCACGGCATCAGCGTCGCGTCCTGGAACGTGTAGCCCAGATGCGACCGGTCCACGTGGATCTCACCGCCGGTATGCGTCTCCAGACCCGAGGCGAGTTTCAGCAGGGTCGACTTGCCGCAGCCCGAGGGCCCGACAACCGAAACAAACTCGCCCCGCTCGACCGTCAGGTCCACCTCGTCCAGCGCGATGGTTCCATCCGGAAACTCCATCGACACGGCATCGAACTGCAACGCGATCTCGACGCTCGGTTCGGACTGTTCAACAAGTGCATTCATCTACTCGGACTCCTGTTACGCGTCAAAACTTCAGCATCGCCTGCCGCACGCGTGCCACGTAGGCCTCCGTCTCCGCGCGGGTCACATTGTTCATGTCATAGAGCGCGTGGTAACTGACCTTGACCCGGGGATGGCAGATCACCCGCAGGAACCGTGTCGCATTCTTACGCGGTGCGTCCCCCAGAAACCATGCCCGCCAACGTTTAGAGCCATAGGTCGTCACGGTCGCCAACTTCCGGATGTTTTGCAGACCCGGCGACATCTCGCCATCGCGCAGCTTGAAGGATACGTCGGGAAGGAAAACCCGGTCGACATAGCCTTTTAGGATCGCCGGCCAGCCGAAATTCCACACGGGATGGCACAGTACAAGCGCATCGCAGGACTCGAGCCGCTTGATGTATTGCTCGACCTTGGCCCGGTTTGCGGGCACGTCATGATAGATGTCTCGGTCCTCGCGCGTCAGCACCGGATCGAAACGGTCGGCATACAGATCCAGGTCATCCACCTCGTGCCCCGCTTCTGTCAGCCCCTCCACTACGGTCCTGTGCAGCAGCGCGTTCAGGCTGTTTTCCTGCGGATGGGCATAGATGACGTGTACTTTCATCGGGTGAACGGCCTCATTCGGAAAACAGGAAGTTTCTGCCATTGGCAGGGGTCCAGTCGGGTTCGGTCCAGGCAATCATCTTGCCCGGGTTCATCAACCCCTTCGGATCGGTCTGCCGCTTGAAAGCCAGCTGCGAGATATCGGTTCGCTTCATGCCGCCTTCCTCCAGCGTGACACGATGCGGGTTGAACACGGTCACCGGATACTCGGTCTCGAGGATACGGATGATCTCTTCCAGCCGGTCCTCTGAGGTGAACCGCACCAGCGGCAGACACACCGGGCTCACCACTCCGGAAAACCGCGTGAATTCGAAATGCAGCATAAGCTCGTCACCGAACCGCACGCCCAGCGCCGCGATGGTCTCCGTCATGGTCTCGCGCGGAAACATCATCTGCAGGTAGGTCAGCGATGGATCGACCTTCATCGCGCGCAAGGTCGTGTGGTTCCACGCCATCTCGTACAGCGCGGGCAGGCGCGTGACCGCATCCGCGCCGTCCGCCCGAAATGCGGTCTCCGCCCCCGGCCAGTCTGCTACCCGCGCCTCCAAGGCGGGCAGGTCCGCCCGGGCCACCATCAGTGCTAACACCGCACGCCCGGTTCCGGCATGGGCCCGGTAACGCTGGAAATACAGTTCCGGGATAGGCGGCTGGAAGGTCGAAAGCATCCGCAGCAGCACGCCGTCATCCTCGCCTAGCGAAATCGCCAGCAGGTTCGCATCGGCAAAATCGTCGACCGTCACCATCACGTCGACCCAGTCGGTACAGGGATCGACCGGCAGTTCCACCTCGGTCATCACCCCGTTCACACCATAGGCATGGGCCGCCTTCGGGATGTCGTCGCCGGTCAGGTCGATCACCCGCGGCTTCGCCTCCATTGTTACCAGCCGCACCCGCCGGATGTTCGCCGGGTTGCGCAGCCCGCCCCAGCGGATCGCGCCCACGCCGCTCGAACCGCCCGCGATGAACCCGCCGATGGTCGCCGTCGCCGTGGTCGAGGGGAACAGGCGGATCTCCTTGCCCTGCGACCGCAACGTGCGCTCGATCCCTTCGATCAGCGTCCCGGCCCGTGCCGTCACATGCGTCTCGCCGATCTCGGTGATCCCGGCCACCTGCAACATGTCCAGCACCACGCCGCCCTGCAAAGGCATCGCCTGCCCGTAATTCCCGGTGCCGCCGCCCCGCACAGTCACCGGCACGTCATGGGCAAAGGCCGCCGCCAGCACCCGCGCCACCTCGGCCTCGCTGGTCGGCAACACCACCAGATCGCCGGTAAACCCGTCGAGCTGTCGCTTCAGCACCGGCGAATACCAATAGAAATCTCGGCTCTTCTGCCGCACCACCGCGGGCCGTTCATCCATCGCCACGCCGTCCAATACCGCCTTGAACGCGTCGAGGTTCATGCCGCCTCTCCTTCCGCGTCCAGAGCGACCCCGGCGCGCAGCACCTGCCGGTCCTCATGTGCGCGCGACAGCAGGTCGGTCCAGTCGCGCGCGTCGAATATCACCAGATCCGCCGGCACCCCCGGCGCAATCGTCCTGGCGGACTCCAGCCGCATCGTCTCCGACGGCCGCGCCGCGACCGAGGCGATCCAGTGCTCCACATCCGCCTCGAGCTGTGACGTCATCACCGCCTGCCGGAAGATCTCCAGCATGTCGAAAGCGCCATAGGGGTAGAATGCATCCCGCACGTTGTCCGAGGCGAAACATACCGGCACGCCCAGTGCCGAAAGCTCCTGCACAATGGTCATCCCGCGCCGCCGCGGGCTTTCTCCGGGCATCCGGTCCATCAGGTAGGCATTGGTCAGCGGCAGGCTGACCACATGCGCCTGCGCAGCCGCGATCCGTTCCGCGATGGCCAGAGCACGCCCCTGCTCCATCGCCGCCAGCGAACAGCAATGGCTCAGGGTCACGCGCCAGGGAAACCGCACCTTTTCGGCACTGTCGAGCACCGTCTCGATCCCGCGCGCCCCGGCATCCAGCGTCTCATCGACATGGAAATCCACGTCCAGCCCGGCATCGGCGGCCAGCGTCAGAAACGCGTCCACCATCGCCGGATCGCAACCTTCGCCCGAGATGTACCCGCCGGCCAATCCACCGCGCTCCGCGATCTGTCGGCAGCGGTCGGCGAAATCCCGGTCCACCGCCCGCTCGATCCGCATCAGCGCCACCGGCTGCAACCGCATCCGGCCCTGCCATTTTTCCTGCAACCGCCGTAGTGCCGCCCAAGCCGGGCTCTCATCGGGTGGCGCCATACTGTCCAGATGGGTGCGCATCGCCACCGTACCCAGCCGGTACGCGGCGCGGATGGCCCGATCCATCCGGACCAGAAGATCCTCCAGCGTCCGGTTCGGCGCATCTGCCATCGACAGAGACACGGCCTCGGCCAGCCCGATCCGCGACACTCCGGTCCGCGCAGCCGTATACGCCTTGTCCAGGTGCACATGCATATCGACGAAGCCGGGCAGCACCATCCGCCCACCAAGGTCGCGCGCCTCGCCCGCCACAAGCGTCTGGTTCGGCGCAGCGGCCACGATATGTCCGTCCCGCACCGCGATATCCGTCAGGACCAGACCTTCGCCAATCGCCCCGCCACCGATCTCGCGGCATAGCACCGACGGCACCAGCGCGTTCCGCAGCACCAGGTCCGCCGCAATCACACCGTGCGACATCACCTTGCGGTCACTCATGCAAACACCTCCGGCAGCGCCATTGCGGCCACTTCGTCCAACAGTTTCCCGAACCGCGCCGCCGAATGCGTAGCCAGCCGGGCGCCCAGCTCGGCGGTCGCGCCACGCGCATCGCCTGCAGCACCGGCCGGGTGCAGATCTTCGCTGCGCCATCCCATCGTGACGGATCCCATCATCCGCAGCACCTCGTTTCGCGCGGCCACCGCCGAGGAGGTCGGCACGAAATGCTCCGCCTTCGACATGTCCACCAGGTCGGGCCGGAAATGCAGCATCGCCGCCGTCTCCACCAGGCCCGCATGTATTCCCTCGGCGCGCTCGCGTTCCGGCACCGCACCTTCGGGAAAGCCCATGCCGATCCACCCTGCCGTCACCGCCAGCATGTCGTGTTTCAGGCGCAGGCTGCGGCACAGTTGTTGCAGCACTGGCACGTTGCCGCCATGGGCGTTCAGGCAGACGAACCGCCCGACCCCGGCACGCGCCACCGACGCGCCGATCTGTTCCAGAACGGCCAGCAGCGTCGGCCCGTCCAGCGTCAGCGTCCCGGCGAAACCGACATGCTCGTCCGATTTCGCCACCGCCACGGCCGGCAGCAACAACACCTCGGCCCGCTCCGCCGCCGCCCCCGACAGCTTCGCCATTTCCTCGGCCAGAACAGTATCCGTGGACAGTGGCAGATGCGGCCCGTGCTGCTCGGTCGCACCGACCGGCAGCAGGGCCACCGAGCGCTCCCGATCAAGAGACGCGAAGTCGGTCGTCCGAAGGTCCGACCACGGTGTGAAGGGCATATGTATGTCCGATTATCGAGCGAGTGTTCGAAAATACGATACCACGCTGAAAGGCCTCGAACAGCCTTTGCACCGAAATTCGCCATCCGGCATGGCCTGGGCCGCCCGTACCGGCCGTTTTGCCGGGCAACTGCCCAATCTCGCAGCAGCCCGAGGATGCAATACGCCGGTCAATGCAGAATCATCTCCCTTTGAAACCCGCTCCGAAGCGACTGGAAGCAATGCGAAACGGGCGGCCGGTTGCCCGGCCGCCCGCGTCAGCACAGGGTCGAATCCGGTCTACGACCTTCTGGCAACGTAATCGACAAAGCTCTGCCGGGTCCGGCCGATCCGGATGTGATCGTCATGCATGGTGGACGAGTTCAGTTTCACCATCGCCCGCCGCGCCCGCAATCCAAGCCCGTTGTTCACCTTGATCAGCACCACGGCGCTGCGGCCGTCCGACCATTGAATTCGGTCGACGATCCCGAGAAGTTTGTAGTCCTGAGACAGCACCGGCATGCCAACCAGGAATGCATGCGCTCCAGAGATCCCGGTATCTCGGTTGCCATCGGCGTTCCGCACAACAGAGCCGTTGCCAAAACTGTTGCTGCCGTCGGAACGGTTGCTGCCGTCGGCGAAGTTGCTGTTGGAATCGCCTCCTCCATTGCCACCGCCGGAACCTCCGCCACCACCGGAACCACCGTTGCCGCCACCGCCTGAGCCACCGCCGCCGTTGCCACCGCCGCCGTTGCCACCACCGCCGTTGCCGCCACCGCCGGATCCTCCTCCACCGCTGCCGCCGCTTCCGCCACCGCCGACGCTCACATCGGCATCGGCACTGATGTCCCCGCCGCCGACATTGGCATCAGCGCTGGCGCTGGCACCGCCGCCGACCTTGGCATCTGCACTGGCGCTGACACCGCGTCCGCCACCCACCTTGGCGTCCACATTGGCCTCGATGCCGCCAATCTTGACATCAGCCTTGACGCCGAGACCGGCAGCCATTGCCATCGGAGCGATCATAGTTGCCGAGGCAAATACGATCATTGCATTCCTAAAGTTACGCATAGCAGCTCCTCCTGTTTACTGCATCAATAGTTACGAAGTGGAGCCAGATTAAGTTTCAGATTTAGGAATAATTAAGGAAAAAAGATTGTTCTTTTGTGCATGTTATTGAAACTATTGTAAAACAACAAAAGAAAACCACCTCCATTATTCTGGAGAAGGACAAATAATTTCATATTATATTAACGAAGGACTACTGTATCTCCTGAAAGAGTTGTATGTGCATTCAGGCAGACAGGTAACAGATCCTGCTCTGCCAATGTTTCCGAAATCTCATCTGCAAGGGCATTGAACAGGTCGCCCGCGAACTCCTCCAGGTCGCTGATCGTCTCGCCGGTCGCGGTGACCGTTTCATCAAGGTACCGGCCCAGCGGCGACGCTTCCGACACCAGCGCCGGAACACGCGCCGCAATGTCCACATCGGCGTAAAGAAACACCTTCACCCCGGTGCCCGGCAGGCAGGGCGGCGGTGAATGCAGCACCGCGTCCGGCTGCACGAATTCCGTCTCCAGCACATCCATCAGAGCCAGAAGGTTGCTGATGATAAGGCTCGCCTCGACCGACACGTCCGCCTCGAACTTCACCGGGCATTCACTGACCAGCAGCAGGTTCTCCAGCCGGGTGCCTGCCGGCACCGTGGCAACCTCGTAATCGTCGCAACGGACGCGATAGGCACCGCCGGCAGTCAGCGTGATCTGGTTCAGATCCTCGGCATCCAGAACAACCGACGCTTCGCCCGCCACAGTGATGATCTGCTGCCCCACGTCGATCGATGACCAGTCCGCAACGTCCAGCACGTCACTCAGGTCGCCGCCCAACAACGCCAGGTCGGTCTCAACCCCGGTCAGCCCAATCGCCTCGGCCAGCATGCCGTCGATCAGCGTGTCGGCAGCGTCGGTTTGCCAGACTGGCGTTCCACCATAGTCCGCCGTCCCGCTGGCGAAGACGCATACGCCCAGGTAAGCGTCGGTCGCCCCGGCATCCGCGCGAGCCTGAACAGACAGGAGCGGATCGTCGCAGCCCAGCTTCGGCGTGGTCGCAAATTTCGCGATGGCAGAGCCCTGCACATTCCAGAACCGGTGACCGACGAGCATGAGCAGGAATGTCGGCAACTCGCTGTTCCGCGCCGAGGTCTTCCGCAAACGCACCTCTACCGCATTCGGATCGGCCGCTCCGGCCACGAACACGCCAGTCGTTTCATTATGTCGTCCCAGTTGAAAACTGTCCGTTTGCCAGGCATCAAGCAGGTTCGCGGCGGCCAGTCCCTTGTGCGCCACCTGGCGCGCGATCGCCGCCGGGCTATGACCCTCCCGTGGTTCAGTCGCCTCGATAGCGGCGCTGATCGCTGCGGCTTCGGCCGTCGATTGCAGGATTTCCCGCACGCGCCACGCATTGCTGACATCCAGCGCCAGACCGCCAAGAACCAGCACCAGAACGAAGCCGAACAGCGCTGTAATCGTTCCCGCACCGCTGTCGTCCTGTCTGAAGGTCCTGGTCATCGCGCGCTCCTATGCCGGCTCTCGGTACATCATCACCCGCGCGACGAAATTGCCCTTGATGTAGCGAGAGATGGTGTTCGTCACGCCGGCGTCGGAAAACGGGATCGAGACCGAGACAGTGACCGCGCGTGCATCGACTTCGACGTCGAATGCATAGTCGCGGCCCGGGGCAATCAGCCGTTCCTTCAGGTATGGAACCGCCTGCTCCTCGTTGATTCGATGTATAGACAGCGCCCGCGCGGTGTCGCGCGACCCGTGCCACATCGTTGCATTCAGGGTCAGCGCAAAGGCCAGGTCCGCTATGAAGATGAAAGTCAGAAGGATCGCCGGTGCCCAAAGCGCGTATTCGACCGATATTGTGCCATCTTCCGAGTCACGAAAGCGCGCCCTCGGCCGAATGCCGATCAACTTATGAAACGCAACAACCACTTACGCGCTCCGAAACCGTTACTTTGCCCCAAGGTCAGGCAACGGGAAGATTGTGGCGGTCAGGTGGCGTTAACGCACAACAAACACTAAAAGAGAGGCAAATTGTTGAGTAATATTGTTCTGTTAATAAAATATTGAAATTATATTTCCCACCAAAGCAACTATATTTCTTAACCTATAATACAAGTGGTAAACTTATGAAATTCTTAACGAATCGGCGTCAAAATTATTAACACCTTAATTGAAGCGCCCGAATTTCCGAATTGCTTTCCATTTCCACAAGGCATCGCCTTCCTCAGCCACCGGCCGATCAGCCTCGCCCACCGCCTGCAAAATACAGCCAGTCCGGCACGCAGCGCAGGCCGCGCATTAGCCACGAGAACGGCGCCGGAAAATCGGTACGGAACCGGCTCGACTTCAACGCCGCGACAACGCGTTCGGCGGCGTCCTCCGGCTCCATAAGCATCGGCATGCGGAACTGGTTCTTGTCGGTCAACCGCGTCCGGATGAACCCCGGATTGACCAGCCGAACCGTCACGCCCGACCCTTTCAGATCCCGTCTCATGGTTTCCGCCAGACTGGCGATCCCGGCCTTGCTGGCACTGTAGCCGATGGACTTGGGCAACCCGCGATAGGCGGCCAGTGAACCCACCAGCGTGACCTCGCCCGAACCTCGCTCCACGAACTTCGGCACGACCTCTCCCAGCACCCGCATCGCGCCCATGAAGTTTACGTCGCACATTGTCAGCGCCTTGGCGCTGTCCCACTCATCGGTCGGCATCGGATAATAGGCGCCGGCATTGTAGATCAGCGCATCGGGCAAGCCGATCTCGTCGACAGCGCCAGCAATCGAGTCGGCATCGGTCACATCCAACGGCACCACCCGGCCCATGCCAAGCTCGTCCCGCAGTTCCTGCAGGCGCTCCCGATTACGCGCCGACAGGATCAGTTCCGCGCCATCCGAGGCGAGCAGTTTTGCAACTTCGCGCCCCATCCCCTCGCTGGCGCCGATCAGCCAGTACGCCTTGCCCCCGATCACGGTCATTCCCCGGCCTCCAGCCTGTAACTGTCCGACACCAGCGTCTCGGGCGGTCTTTGCTTTTTCAGAAATGGCGCCCGCTTCAGGCACAGGATCAGCGCCTGCCAGTGGATCAGCACCAGCACCCGCAACCCGCCGAACGGCCGCCGCAGCGCCGCCCAAGCCAGCGACCGGTTCGTGGCGGGCCTGCGCCGGCCGGCAAGTGTGGCGAACACGCCCTCGGCGCCATTGGCATAGGAGATCCGGATGTCGACGGCATCGTCCTTCAAAGAGAACCGGAAGCTATAGGTTCCGGCGACGGTCTGGAATGGCGAGACATGCATGCGCTTTTCCGCGGTGATCCGGTCGCCGGGCTCAATCGGGCGGAAACCGGGATGTGCGCAGAAATAACAATGCCGCTGGCCGAAGGTGCTGTTCACCTCTGCGACGAAGGCGGCGGGCCGGTCGTCCCGCAATGCAATCCAGAAGCTTACCGGATTGAAATGGAACCACAGGAAACTCGGCTGGGTCAGCAGCAGGATCTTCATATCCGCCGGGGCACCGTGCAACTCCAGCATCGCGCGAAACCAAGCGGCACCCGCGCCATGCCCGCGCGAGCCGCCGTGATTCCGGTCCTCGACCGACCAGAGGTTAAAGCGGTTGCGCGACAGCAGGAACGGCAGGCGCCGCGCCTCCGGATCCAGCAGCAGGTAGTCGACGCCATAACGAAAGCTGTTCTTCAGCCCGCCACGCCGGGCGTGAACGGTATGGCCCTGGATGTGATCGATCATGCACCTGATACGTAGCAGCCGCGCAGCCGGCTCAAATAATCTCATCGAATTCTGATCCGCACGCGTTTGCCCAGCGTAGAACCGGCATGCTAGGAACGGTGGATCATCATCTGCAGGAACCGCAACATGCGGCGCACCTGCGAAAGACGAGGGAACCGCACGTGCCGGGCGACGACGCCGCGCGACAGACAGATCTGCTGCTTGCGGTGCGCGACCGGCGCGACAGGGCCTCGTTTTCCCAGCTGTTCGACTATTACGCACCGCGTCTTAAGGCGCTGCTTTTGCGATCGAGCATGAGCGACGCGCAGGCCGACGATATCCTGCAGGACGTGATGCTGACGATTTGGCGCAAGGCGCATCTGTATGATCCCGCCAAGGCCTCCGCTTCGGCCTGGATTTACCGCGTGGCACGCAACCGGATGATCGACATCATCCGCAAGGAACAGCGCGCCATTCCGTCGGAACTCTACGAAACCGACACGGAACCCGGCACCCAGCCAGACGACCTTGGTCAGACGCAGGAATCCGCCCTGTTGCGCGAGGCGCTTGGCCGCCTCCCCGAAGCGCAGCGCGTGATGATAGAGCGCGTATACCTCGGCGAACTGACCCATAGAGAAGTGACCGAAGCTACCGGCCTCCCCATCGGCACAATCAAGTCGCGCATCCGCCTTGGGCTGGAAAAGCTGCGGCACGAGCTGAAACATCTGAGAACCCCATGAACATCCGGCATCATATCGACGAGGCGACACTGGCCGCCTTCGCCGCCGGGCAACTGGCGCAGCCTTTCGCTGTGGTCGTCGCGTCGCACTTGGCGATGTGCCCGGTCTGCCAGCGCGCCTATCGCGAGCAGATCGCCATCGGCGGCGCAGTCCTCGATCAACTGCCCGGAAAACCGGTGTCACAGGGCCTGAAAACCGGCGTGATGGACATGCTGGACGACACACCCGCAGAACCCGTTCCGTTGCCGACCCTCCCGGCGCCCTATCCGCTGCCTTTGTCACAGTACTTCGGCGCTGAAGGCCCGAAATGGTCCGCCATCGGCATGAAGGCGCGCCAGTCGATCCTGCAGAACGACGCCAACGGATCGCTCCGCCTGCTCTACATTCCCCAGGGCCGCGCCGTGCCCGACCACGGCCATTCCGGCCCCGAGTTCACCCTCGTCCTCAAGGGCAACTACACGGCCGCCGGGCAGACCTATGCCGCCGGCGATGTGGAGATCGCGGACGAGGATGTAGAACACACGCCCGTCGCCGGACCGGACGAACCCTGCATCTGCCTCGCGGCCACCAACGCACCGCTGCGGTTCGGTGCCTTCCTCCCGCGCATCCTGCAGCCACTTCTAAAGATCTGAAGGCCAGCCCGATCTTTTTTTGATCGCTCCCCACGACCGGTCCGTAACAGACATACGATTGCTTAACAGAGGCGCGTATGTTCGACGAAACCCGGTTACCGCGTAAACGCATCGCCATCATCGGCGGAGGAATCTCCGGCCTGTCTGCGGCCTATGAACTGGCGGCCACACATGATGTGACGCTGTTCGAAGCGGCCCCGAGGCTCGGCGGCCACGCCCGCACTGTCATGGCAGGTGTCAACGGCGACCAGCCTGTCGACACCGGCTTCATTGTCTTCAACTATGTCACCTATCCGCACCTGACGCGCCTGTTCCGTGACCTCGACGTGCCGGTTGCCAAAAGCGAGATGAGCTTCGGCGCCAGCATCGACGGTGGCCGCATAGAATATGGTTTCAAGTCTCTCGGGGCGCTGACGGCGCAGCGGCGCAACCTGGCGCGGCCGCGGTTCCTTGGCATGATCCGGGACATCCTGCGGTTCGGCGCGAAGGCCGAGGCGACTGCGCGTGACGGGATGAGCATCGACGACCTCGTGGCAAAGCTGCAGCTTGGGCGCTGGTTCCGGGACTACTACCTGATGCCGATGTGCGGTGCGATCTGGTCGACCCCGACCGAGGAAATCGGCTGCTTCCCCGCCCTGCCGCTCGTCAGCTTCTTCCGCAACCACGCGCTGCTGGCAGGTGCGACGCAGCACCAGTGGTGGACAGTCGAAGGCGGCAGCCGCGAATACGTCCGCCGGCTGGAAGCCGCGCTCATCGCCCGCGGCTGCCGGATCAGCACATCGACCCGCGCCGCGCATGTCAGCCGCGACGAATTCGGCATCGAACTGTTTCTGGACAACGAACCGTCGCAGCGCTTCGACGAAGTCGTCTTTGCCTGCCACTCCGACCAGGCGCTCGGCATTCTCGGGCCCGCGGCAACGACAGCGGAACGGCAGGCCCTCGGCAGCATCCGCTACCAGCCGAACGTGGCCGTGCTGCACCGCGACCCGTCGCAGATGCCCCGCCGCCGCGCCTGCTGGTCCAGCTGGTCCTACCGCTCGCAGGAGGGGGCGATCGGCGTCACCTACTGGATGAACCGACTGCAAAACATCCCCGAGATCGACCCGCTGTTCGTCACGCTGAACCCGTCGCGACCCATCGACGAACGCCTCGTCTATGACCAGACCACCTTCGCCCATCCAGTATTCGACGCGGCCGCTCTCAGCGCGCAGGAGCGACTGCGCGGGATGCAGGGCGACAACAACACCTGGTTCGCCGGCGCCTATCATCGAAACGGCTTTCACGAGGACGGCATCGCCAGCGCGATGCGCGTCGTACGCGGCATCAGGACCAAGACCATAATGGGAGACACGGATGCGGCATATCGCAGACCGCCGGCTGAAATCGGAATTCCTGCAGACCTGTGAGCGGATCTCCGAGGGGCAGCTGACACTGCGCACCCCGGAAGGAGAGATCCATCACTTCGGCAGCACCGGACCGGAAACGGACATGGACATCCGCGACTGGTCGGCCGTGTCGGCAATCGCGGCTCACGGCCAGATCGGGCTGGGCGAGAGCTATGTCCAGGGGTACTGGGACACATCCTCCGTCGAGGGGCTGATCACACTGGCCATGCGCAACCGAGAACGGATGGGCAGCTATGACAGCGGCAACATGCTGAACATCGTCCGCAACCGGCTGATCGACACCCTACTGCGCGCCAATTCCCGGCGCGGCGCGCGGCGGAACATCCGCGCGCATTACGATGTCGGCAACGAGTTCTATCAGCTCTGGCTGGACGACGGCATGACCTATTCCTCGGCGCTGTTCCAGGACGGGGCCGACGACCTGTCAACCGCGCAACGCCGCAAGAACGACCGCATCCTGTCACGCCTGACCGAAGGCGAGCGCGTGCTCGAGATCGGCTGCGGCTGGGGCGGCTTCGCCGAGCATGCCGCCGAGGATGGGCGCAACGTGACCGGCGTCACCATCTCGCCCAGCCAGCACGGCTACGCCGCCGCACGGCTGGACGGACGCGCCGACATCCGCCTCTGCGACTACCGCGACACAGGGGGCAGGTACGACAACCTCGTCTCCATCGAAATGGTGGAGGCCGTGGGCCAACGCTACTGGCCGATGTATTTCGCCACGCTCAAGAACCGTCTGGCCGAAGGCGGCCGCGCGATGGTTCAGGCGATCACCGTGTCGGACGCGTTCTTCGACAATTATCGGTCCTCCTCCGACTACATCCGCAAATACGTCTTCCCGGGTGGCATGCTGCTGTCCGACCGCAACATCGCCGAACAGGCACGGGCGGCGGGGCTGAAGGTCAACGACAGTTTCGCTTTCGGGCAGGATTACGGGCGCACCTGCCGGATCTGGGCGGATCGGCTGTGCGCAAAGAAACCGGCGATCCGGGCGCTTGGCCATGACGATGCGTTCTTCCGCAACTGGCGCTATTACCTTGAAAGCTGCGCCGCCTCTTTCGCGATCGGTCATACCGACATCGTGCAGGTGGAACTGGCCCATGCCTGAACCCTGTGGCCGAGGTTCGCGCAGGTGAAAACCGCCGCAGCCACTGCACCGTCGGGCGGCGCACAGACTGCGCCGCCGCCAATGATCAATCTGCGGGTCAGCCTGTACGCCCTGATGCTGGCGGCAGCGGGTATCCCGCTATATATCCACCTGCCGCGTTTCGCCTCCGTGGAACTGGGGCTGGGGCTGGGCGCGGTGGGAACCATCCTGCTGGCAATCCGCGTCGTCGACCTGGTGCAGGACCCGTTCATCGGCTGGATGATAGACCGGTGGCCGCGCGCGCAGACGGTCTTCGGCCTGCTGGCGGCACTCGGCCTCGCGGCGGGTTTCCCACTGCTTTTCTTCATCGAGCCAGGCCAGTCCACCGCGCTTCGCCTGACCGCCACGCTCATCCTGCTCTTTTCCGCCTACAGCCTGGGCATGATCCTTCTCTACGGCCGCAGCGCCTCTCTCGCCGCCGAGCCCGAGGCGGGCGCGCTGATGTCCATTGCCGCCTGGCGCGAAACGGGCATGCTCGCCGGCGTTGTGCTCGCCGCCGCCGCACCGTCAGCCCTCGCTGCCATCGGCGCGGACGGTTCCGGGTATCCCGCCTTCGGTCTCCTGCTCTGCGCCGTCTCGGTAATTGTCGGCCTCGCCACCCTTCCATTGTGGAAGCGCCCCGCGCAACCCGGCCGCCGCCTGTCCCTGCCGGATCTCGCCGGTTCCGGCGGGCTGCGCCTGCTGGCCCTCGCCCTGATCAACAACCTGCCCGTCGCGATCACCTCTACCCTGTTCGTCTTCTTCGTCGAAGACCGCCTGCAACTGCAGGGCCGCGCCGGACCCTTCCTCATCCTGTTCTTCCTCGCCGCCGGGCTTAGCGTTCCGGCCTGGAACGCGGCCGCCCATCGCATCGGCGCACGCGCGACCCTGCTGATCGCGATGCCGCTGGCCGTCGCCGGATTCATCGGTGCCGCCTTCCTGCCCACCGGCGCGTCCCTGGGTTTCGCCGTCATCTGCGTCGCCTCCGGCGCCGCTACAGGCGCCGACCTCGTGCTTTTGCCGGCCATGTTCTCCATCGCGCTGACCCGCGCCGGCCTGAACGCGGGCGAAGGCTTCGGCATCTGGTCCGTTGCCGGCAAGCTCGGCCTCGCCCTCGCCGCCTTCCTCGTCCTCCCGGCACTCGGCGCCTTCGGCTTCGCCCCGGGGGAGGCGAACACGCCCGAAAGCCTTGCCGCCCTTAACGCCGCTTACGCCATTCTTCCCTGCCTGCTGAAACTGGTCGCGATCGGCTTTGTCCTGACCCTTCCCACCGAGGAGTGAGCCATGAAAATTCTGACAGCCATCCTGCTGATCGTCCTTCTCGGAATTGCCGCGCGCAACCTGTTCTTCAGCTTCCGCGCCCAGTCCGCAGACAATTACGCGGACACGTCGCCCACATTCTCCGTGACCGAGCACCTCTCTGGACCGATCCTCTCCGAAGGGGTGATCTTCGGACCCACCGGGCGCGCCGTGAACCGGTTCGTGGCCCGGATGGAAGGCAGCTGGGACGGCGCAAACGGTACACTGACAGAAGATTTCACCTACGCCAACGGCTCCACCCAGGCCCGCAAGTGGACCCTGACGCTGGGAGAGAACGGCAACCTCACCGCCGAAGCGGACGATATCATCGGCAAGGCCACCGGCCGGATCTCCGGCGCCACGATCAATCTGCGATACCGCATCGTTCTGCCTGAGAATTCAGGCGGCCACACGCTGGACGTCGACGACTGGCTCTACCTGACCGAGAATGGCACGATCCTGAACCGAAGCGAATTCCGCAAGTTCGGCATCAAGGTCGGAGAACTTGTCGCCACCATGCGTCCGGCGGCACCGTCCGGTGAGTAACGTTCGAGTCGATGCCCACCTATTTCAATCGATTCAACTGGCGACCCCTCCAGGACTCGAACCCGGAACCTGCTGATTAGAAGTCAGCTGCTCTATCCAGTTGAGCTAAGGGGCCGCTCGCCGCGTTTCTGCGCCAGCGCGCCCCGCAGATCAAGCCGCAATGACGGGTCTCAGTGCGTCCACGCCCCGCGCCGGTCGGTGGCGAAGTTTTCGCCATAGCCGCGCGCGCGGATGTTGGGCTTGCGCTTCTGCGGCTCCAGGACCTGGGCGTCGATGCCGTGTTCCTCGGCATATTCCAGAGCCGCTTCCTTGCTGGAGAACCGGATCCGCACCTGTGCCTGGGTGTCCGACGAGGAGGTCCAGCCCATCAGCGGATCGACCTCGCGCGCGTGATCGGCGGAATATTCCAGCACCCAGTCGCGGGTCTTGGCGGTGCCGGACTGCATCGCATTGCGGGCAGGCTTGTAGATGCGCGCGGGCATGGGCGGTCTCCTGTCGTCTCTGGCCGATATGACAGAGAACGGTCCGCCGGCGCAACCGCGCAATTCACCGCATCTGCGGCGATGTCCATCTGTGATCCTTGGGGGAAGGGTAGGCTGCCGGTCGCGCGCGCGATATGAGGGGTGGGGTGGGTGCAACGCGCGCGACCGGCAGCCTGGTCTGCTGCTTGCACCTACAAAGGTAGGGGCTGGCCGCGCGACTCGCAACAAAAATTAAACCTTGGGTTGAGCGAGACTCCGCCGACGGCGATTCTTCGCTGTATAGAGACGGCGGTCCGGCAATCCTCCGCACCCGAACAACCTGATTGCTGACTGCATGTTGTCAGGGGTCGGGGGTTGAAGCGGAACGAATGCAGTACAATTGTAGAGCCTGCCGCTGCCCGGATTCTCTGCCATGCACAACAACCGTCCCGACCAGATGCCGATTCTGCACGCGCCCGCTGCGGATGTCCGCGAGCGAGAGAAGCTCGAAGGCGGTAAGCGCATCATAATGCAGACGGAATTCCTGCCGGCGGGGGACCAGCCCACCGCCATCGCAGAGCTTTCGACGGGCGTCAAAGGCGGCGAACGCGATCAGGTCCTGCTCGGCGCCACCGGAACCGGCAAGACCTACACCATGGCCAAGGTGATCGAGGAGACCCAGCGCCCGGCGATCATCCTCGCGCCGAACAAAACATTAGCGGCACAACTATATGGCGAGTTCAAGGGCTTCTTCCCCGACAACGCCGTCGAGTACTTTGTTTCCTATTACGACTATTACCAGCCAGAGGCCTACGTTCCGCGCTCCGACACCTACATAGAAAAGGAATCGCAGATCAACGAACAGATCGACCGGATGCGCCACTCGGCCACCCGGGCGCTTCTGGAACGCGACGACGTCATCATCGTCGCTTCGGTCTCCTGCATCTACGGCATCGGCTCGGTCGAAACCTACGGCGCGATGACCCAGGACCTGCATGTAGGCAAGTCCTACGACCAGCGCGCCGTCATGGCCGATCTCGTGGCCCAGGCCTACCGCCGCAACGACCAGGCGTTCCAGCGCGGCTCGTTCCGGGTCCGCGGCGACGTCCTCGAAATCTTCCCCGCCCACCTCGAGGACCGCGCCTGGCGCCTGTCCTTCTTCGGTGAGGAGCTGGAGGCGATCACCGAATTCGACCCGCTCACCGGCGAAAAGACCGACACGTTCGATCGCATCCGCGTCTACGCCAACTCGCACTACGTCACGCCGCGCCCGACGATGCAGCAGGCCATTATCGGCATCAAGAAAGAGCTGCGCCAGCGCCTCGACCAGCTCGTCGGCGAGGGCAAGCTGCTGGAGGCGCAGCGCCTCGAACAGCGCACGAACTTCGACCTCGAGATGCTGGAGGCCACCGGCGTCTGCAACGGGATCGAGAATTACTCGCGCTACCTCACCGGCCGCGCCCCCGGCGAACCGCCCCCTACCCTGTTCGAATTCATCCCCGACGATGCCCTCGTCTTCTGCGATGAATCCCACGTCTCGGTCCCGCAGATCGGCGGCATGTACAAGGGCGACTACCGGCGCAAGTTCACGCTGGCCGAACACGGCTTCCGCCTGCCCTCCTGCATGGACAACCGCCCCCTCAAATTCGAGGAATGGGACGCGATGCGCCCGCAGTCGGTCTACGTCTCCGCCACCCCCGGCAGCTGGGAACTGGAACAGACCGGCGGCGTCTTCACCGAACAGGTCATCCGCCCCACCGGCCTCCTAGACCCGCAGGTCGAAATCCGCCCGGTCGAGATGCAGGTCGACGACCTCCTGGATGAGGTGCGCAAGGTCGCCGATGCCGGCTACCGCACCCTCGTCACCACGCTGACCAAGCGCATGGCAGAGGACCTGACCGAATACCTGCACGAGCAGGGCATCAAGGTCCGCTACATGCATTCAGACATCGACACGCTCGAACGGATCGAGATCCTGCGCGACCTCCGCCTCGGCGCCTTCGACGTGCTGGTCGGCATCAACCTTCTGCGCGAGGGGCTCGACATTCCCGAATGCGGCCTCGTCGCCATCCTCGACGCCGACAAGGAAGGCTTCCTGCGGTCAGAGACCTCGCTGATCCAGACCATCGGCCGCGCCGCCCGCAACGCTGATGGCCGCGTCATCATGTATGCCGACCGCATCACCGGCTCGATGGAGCGCGCGCTCGGCGAAACCAACCGCCGCCGCGAAAAGCAGATGGCCTACAACGTGGAACACGGCATCACCCCCGAGACGGTGCGCAAGAACGTCGAGGATGTCCTCGCCGGCCTCTACAAGGGCGACACCGACATGTCCCGCGTGACGGCCAAGGTCGACAAGCCCCTCGTCGGCGCCAACCTGCAGGCCCATCTCGACGGCCTCCGCGTCGAAATGCGCAAGGCCGCCGAGAACCTCGAATTCGAGGAAGCCGCACGGCTCCGCGACGAGATCAAGCGTCTGGAAGCGGTCGACCTCGCCGTTCACGACGACCCCCTTGCGCGCCAGTCGGCGGTCGAGGCGGCGGCGGAAGCCGCCGTCGGAACGCGGGGGCGGAGCACAGCGGGTCGGGCCGGGCAGCGTGGGGGGAATGTGAAGCGGCGAAAACTTTAACGCATTTTAAAGGAAGGGATCGAATTCGATCCCTTCACGTATTAATCGTGCCTCTAAGTTCGCGGATAAGGCTCGTTGCGCTATTAGCAAAGCCTCCTCGTTTGTCAGAGTCACAGTCATTTTGTAGTCTCCGGTCATCCCCTGAGCGACATTCACTGCGAAATCAATTTCCAAACCTGCGTCTTCGGACACGCAGATGTCGCGATTATTTAAGCCCCTATCGATCAATTTATGGGTCAATCCGGTTCTTCGGTAGCGTGCTTCAGCTTCAATCTTCAATTTAGTTCCCCTTCCTTTCTGAACTCGTTTTCACGTCCATTTGGTCGTATGCGGACGAACACAACTACCCCAAATTCTCCTCGATCGACCATCTCGTGAAAACATCTCCCCAAAGCGCGTAGCCTTCCAACCTCTTGGTAGGGTGGCCATAATTCACCCATGAGTTCGCGCAGAGTGAACACAGCCCCAACTGGCAAGCGTTCCAGATTTCCATTTAAAATTCTTCGAATTCCCTCGTCCATGCCGGCCCTTTTTCAATTTTTTTTTGAAAGTCTTACTCCTCCATGCTCAATAATCGAGACGCTTTTTGAGGTTTTTTAGTACGAGCAAGAGACCAACAATTTGCGCGGCGAAAGTGACCTGCCTCAACCATTCATGGGGACAGGTGATCCCTAAGAAAGGTATAATGAATTGGGCCAAGTCAAAGCGAAGTGCCCACTCCCGATTACCCACTCCAAACCCAAACCCGACAAAACTACTCAACTACTTGATTTCCCTACACTTTCAGCTTTACACCCCTCCCGGTTCCGCGCTATCCATCCCCAAGACGCGAAAGCAAGCCAGATCCGCTTTCGGTCGCAGCGAGCCATCCCGCCAGGCGCACGCCCAGCCAGACAGCCAGCCACGCAACCGAAAACGGATCAAGCCAGCCAGCGTCGCCCTCCGTAGGGTGCGTGCTTGCACGCATCGCGGTCTTTTCCACACTGGCAAGCAACACCGAGGCCCCGCCACCGCCTGCCGCCAAGCATGCCCCTTGTCCGACTCGGGCACCTGCCCCATATTCACCGCCAGCCGGGGCGCGAGGCTCCGCACGGCCGCCGCAAGGGTTTCCCCCAGGGCCACCCCCTCTTCCGAGACAACATCATGCGCGCAATTCTCGCCGCGTCCCTGCTGGTGCTCGCCGGTCCCGCGTTCGCGGACCAGACCACCGGAACCGTCGCCGCCTATGACGCGGCCACCAACCAGCTGACCTTCACCGACAACACCGTCTGGTACCTGCCCGCCAGCGTCACCATGCCCGCCAGCATCCAGCCCGGCGACGCGGTGGCGATCACCTATGTCACGAACTCCGACAACGGCTGGGGCAAGATCCTCACCGTGCTGCGGACCGAGGCACGCCCCGGCACCGGCGGCTGATCCGAAGTTGCGGCCGGGCGGGACCGCTCCCGCCCGCCTGCTACCGGTCGAACAGCAGCTTGCCCACCAGCAGCACGAACACGGCCCCTATCGCCGCCACGATCAGGATCATCACCACCCCGTAGGCGGCCAGCGCCCCCAGCCCTGCCAGCGCCAGCAGGAACGGCAGCACAAAGGCGCCGACGACCCCCAGCACCATGTAAAGCAACATGTTTCTGCCCGCGATCAGGCCGGCAATCCATCCTGCCAGCAACCCCACAACCGCCATCAGGATCACCGCCAGCGTCCCGAGGGCCCCCAGAAACTCTTCCATCTTTCGCTCCTTATCGGCCTTTCCGGGAACGGTGCCACTTCCGCTCCCTTTCCAGAAAACCTAGCGCGTCAAACCACTTGTCCAAGCCTGCCCGCACCGAAGGCAAGCGGTCGCCTAACATCCCGATTCCGTTGTCTTTTCGGGTGTTTTCTGGTATCCTTACGGAATTATTCGAAACTGATTTCCAAGACCTGTGCATTTCCTGAAAGGTGCCCCCCATGTTGCAGAATTCAGCCGGCTATCTGTTCGCCCTGGCCTGTGCCCTGATCGTCATCCTCGGCGACACCATCCTCAAGCTCGCCGCCGAAAAGGGCCACGGCCTCCCCTCCCCCCATGTCGCCGCCGGTACCGTCCTTTACGCCGTCTCGGCCATCGCGTGGTTCCTCGCCATGCGGCACATCTCGCTGGCCCAGGCCGGCGTCGCCTACACGATGTTCAGTCTGCTCGCCCTCTGCGCCATCGGCGCGGTGTTTTTCGGCGAGACGATCGGACTGCGCGAAGCGCTCGGCATCCTCTGCGCGATCACCGCGATCGTCCTGCTGGTCCGCTTTACCTGAGTCAGCCGCTAATGGCTTGAGCTAACGCTGGTTGCTCTGAAGGAGCCCGCATCGCGTAGCCCCTGCCGCACCCCTGAAAAGCAAGGCGCGCCGGAAACCATCCGGCGCGCCCGTCAATGCTCAAAAACTGCGGCCGATCAACCGCGGCCAGCTCAGAAATCCAGGCTCAGGCTGACCCCGACCGACTCGTCCCAGGTACCGTCGATCATCGAGCCGGCGGAATATCCGGCGTGAACGTCCGCCATCGAGCCGTCGATCTCGAATCCCGCCCCGAACCGCGGCGAGAAATGATCCCCGCTGCTGCCAAGACCGTCGTCATAGCCGGTGAACTCCGCGGCGAGGCTCACGTAAGGATGCACGATGCCTTCGCCGATATAGGTTGCCTTCGACCCGAGTGCCGCGGTGTAGGAACTGATCGTATGCGCCCCGACGGTTGTGCCGCCAAAGCTGCCGGCCGAGTATTCCTCGGACACATGCGCGAAGGACGCGAACGGTTCGATCTCGAACCCGCTGTAGATCAGGGTCTTGCTGACGCTGGCCACGGCGGCAAAGCGGTCGCCTTCCGCGACGTTGCCCGAAACGGCTTCGGTATCGCCGAACAGCAGCAGGCCGTCGACATGCCAGTCGGCACCGAAGTCCCAGCCGACATAGGCGCCCCACTGGTCGCTCTCGGTCGAAACCGTGCCGGAGGGCGTGTAATAGAAGTGGTCCGAGAAGCTCTTGACCACGCCGACCTCGACATCGCCAAAGTCATAACCGACCCCAAAGGCCGTTTCCTTGCCGCCGCCGTCGAAATCCTCATGCACCCGCATGCCAGAGATCGCACCCCAGACGGTAACGCCGATGCCACCCGACATGCCGCTGCCCGAGTAGCGGAAAGCCACCGCATCTCTCGAGACGCCGGCCATCCCGGTCGTCACATCACGTGGAATATTTCCGAAAACCAAACGGGCCGAGGATTGCCCGGCCATCACCAGTCCCTGGTTCGCTTCTTCCAGAGGGCTCGCCTGGCCGAGCCCCAGGGAAACTACCGTAAAACCAATGGACGCTACGCCGACCGATCCTAGGCCAACTAATTTCTTCTTTGTCATTCCGACCGCCTTTGTGCATCCGCCACGCAGCCGGGTCCGGCCACCTGAGCGATAGGATACCAGTTAACTTCGCACCATCAAATCATGAGCGAGTATAGAGTTTATGACGCAGCGGCAAGTTGCAAGAAAGCGACAACTCTCGCCCGAGGCTTGTCGAAACCCAACAAAATCAGGTTCTCAGTGGCGAAGGAACTTCGCGCCGCCGACCATTCGCGGCGCGTCCGACACCGGCATTTCCTGACCCGGCGGGTTCGCCGCCACGGCCGCCTCGCCACGCCGCGCCGGACCGCAGGCGATGCCGTCGCCATCCGGGTCGTTTCGCAGGTGATAGCCGATGTGACCCCGCATCGCTGGCGCCAGCGCCACAGCGGCCGCACCCCGGCAGCCGGACATCGCAACAAGGTGCCGCATCGCGTCGCCCGGCGGATAATCGGAGGTCCGGACATAGACCGACACCGTGACGCAAGCCGCCACAACCGGAACCGAAGCGAGCTTGAAGGCTATCCGCACCGGCGACAGCGCACGGCGGCGCAGTTCCAATGCTTGCGCCTCGCGGCGAGCGCGGCGGCGATCCTTACGGGTCATTTCCATGGGATCGGACTAGCCGCGGAATATGGCGTCCTCTGGGCGGCTCCGTTAAGTTCGCCAGGCAGAAAAGGGAGTCCTCCATGACCATCCATATCGGCGCCGAACCCGGCGACATCGCGGAAACCGTCCTTCTGCCGGGCGATCCCCGGCGTGCCGAATGGGCGGCCAACACGTTTCTTGACGCACCACGCTGCGTCAACGAAGTGCGCGGGATGCTGGGGTACACCGGCACCTGGATGGGTCAGCCGGTTACGGTCCACGGCTCCGGCATGGGCATGCCCTCGCTCTCGATTTACGTGAACGAACTCATTCGCGATTACGGCGCGAAAACCATCATCCGGATCGGCTCCGCCGGAGCGATGCAGGAATCGGTGGCGATGCGCGATCTGGTGTTCGCGATGACGGCGACCAGCCTGTCGACGCCCTCGCTGGGCTTCTTCCGCGAGTTGAACTTCGCCCCCTCCGCCGATTTCGGTTTGCTGCGCGCTGCCGTCGCTGCGGCAGAGGCCCGGGGCATGCCGCATCACGTGGGCGGCATCTACAGCTCCGACGTCTTCTATGACGAGCGCCCCGACCTGAACGAGGCGCTGGTTCGCCACGGCGTGCTGGCGGTGGAGATGGAAACGGCGGAACTCTACACCCTTGCGGCCCGCTACGGCGCCCGCGCACTGTCGGTGCTGACGATCTCGGACCACCTGCTGACCGGCGAAGACCTGCCGTCCGACGATCGCGAGAAATCCTTCGGCGACATGGTCGAGGTCGCGCTGCAGGCGGCATTCGCCTAGGACCACGCCATGCCCATTGGTTAACCGGCTGAAAAAAGAGTAAAACCTGCCGTTTTGCGATCAGCCCTCTCCGCCCGTGTTAAACCGGGACCCCGGCTATGGACCGGGCATAAATCGTCCTCTTCGCACCCGCATGCAGCCGGCTGACCCGCTATCACCAACGCCTGCCGTGAACAAAGGCGGCGGCAGCTGCGTTACATCCATATGGCACAGGCGACCAACAACCTTGTTTTACGATCCCTTTCGAAAGAGAGCCGCGAAGCTGTTCTGCAGGAATGCGAGCGGGTGGACCTTGAAGCACGCACGATCCTCGACCGCGTCGGCGAGCACACCGCCTCGGTCCATTTCCCAGAAACCGCTGTCATCTCGACAGTCGCCACCTACAAGGACGGCAGCAGCATCGAAATGGCGAATATCGGGCGCGAGGCCTGTACTGGGATCGGGCTGATCCTCGGCCATTCGCAGCAGTTGAACACAAACGAGGTGCAACTCGGCGGCGGGGCCCTGGAGATGCCGGCCGAGGCATTCCTGCGGCTGAAACAGGAACTGCCGGACTTCGAAAACTCTTTGCTCTCGACGGTTCAGGCCGTCTTCTACCAGATCATGGTCTCCGGCGCATGCAACGGGGCGCATCTGGCCAAGCAGCGGCTGGCGCGCTGGCTGCTGACCATGGCCGACCGCAACGGGTCGGACTCGATGCGGCTGACACAGGACTTTCTGGCGGAAATGCTGGGCGTGCGCCGCGCCACCGTTTCCGAAGCCGCGTCGGAAATGCAGGCACAGGGGCTGATCCAGTACGCGCGCGGCCGGGTCAGAATCCGCAACCGCAGCGGTCTGCAAAAGACAAGCTGCGAATGCTACCAGCTTGTTCGCGAGGCATATGCCTCGCTCTTGCCCGATCGCGTTGAAGATACCTGATTTGCCGTGCTTGCGTACGGAACCGTACCGACAAGCATCCGCCAGGTCCTTAACTAGTATCCCGAAAGGCGTGTCGCCCATGGCGTGCCGGCAGCATGGGACGGTGAAGGTAAATGGCGATTCCAGGGGAACTGGGCGGGGAAACAATGCTGCAGACGGCGATCCGCCATTCGCCGTTCTCGATCATCATCACCGACCCGCGACTGGACGACAATCCGATCACCTATGTGAACGACGCGTTCCAGTCCACAACGCTCTACAGCCGGGACTTCGCCCTGGGTCGCAATTGTCGGTTCCTGCAGGGGCCTGACACCGATCCGCAGGATATAGAAAAGATTAGGAGCGGCCTGCGCTCGGAGAAGGAATTCCAGGTCACCCTCGTCAATCACCGGGCCGACGGCACGCCGTTCCGCAACCAGCTCCTGATCGCGCCGATCCACGACGCCGACGGCGAGCTTTGCGCCTATTTCGGTCTGCAGCGCGACCTGAACGGAAGCGTCAGCCAGGACGACCCTGAGGATGATAGCCTCGCCCTCCTGCGCGAGCTTCAGCACCGGGTGAAGAACCACCTGTCGATGATCGTCAGCATGATCCGCATCCAGGCCCGGCGCGAGGTCACGCCGGACTCCCTCAAGGCCGTCAGCCGCCGGATCGAGGCGCTGGCCCTGCTCTACGAGGAACTCCTGCAGACGAAAGGAAACGGCAACGGCAGGAAATCCATCGCCGCCGGCGCCTATCTCAGCCGCATCGCCTCGGTCGTCTCGGGTCTGCAGGCGCGCGGCGCGATCCGCGTGAACGTGGAATGCGACGACATCGCCCTGCCCCTCGACAACGCGGCGCGGCTCGGCCTTCTGCTTTCGGAATTCCTCACCAACGCGCTCGAACACGCCTTCGAAGACCGCGACAGCGGCTTCGTCGAGGTCCGCTTCTTCCGTCTCAGCGACGGCACCATCCGCCTGTCGATCGAGGATGACGGCATCGGCATGCCCGAAGGCAGCGACTGGCCCTTCGGCGCTCTCAGCATCGAGCGCCAGCACGACCGCGCGAAATCGGACAAGGGCACGCTCGACACCACCGGCCACGGCAAGAAACCCGGCGTCGGCGGCAGCATCGTCGCGGCGCTGACCCAGTCGCTCGACGCGACGCTGGAAGTCACCAGACCGAAGCGCGGCACGATCATCACGCTGGATTTCGACCCGGCCGGCGCCACGCCCGACCGCCACGACCACTAGCCACGCGACCGCGGCCTAAACCCCATGCCCCCGCGAATACCCGTTGACCTGTGGCGGCGCCCAGCCTTCCGGCGGTTCCTCCGGCGCGAACACCTCCACCTTCAGCGGATAGCACGCCGCCGCATCGCTGGAATGCGTCGCGGAACAGTCGCCGCCCGGGCAGGCCGACAGCGCCCCCAGCAGGTCGATCTCGGCGAAGAACTCGATGTAATCCCCCGGCCGCACCGGGCTCGCCTTCATGAAATACTGCCCCGTGTCCCGCGTGAACCCGGTGCACATGAAGACGTTCAGCACGTCATGAACATGCAGCTCCGCCTCCCGCACCGGTAGCCCCGTCGCCGCCGCCAAAGCCCGCGACAGGTTCGAATGGCAGCAATGATGATACTCGCCCCCGTCCAGCAGCCGGTGCGTATAGGGATCGCAGCGCGTGCCGATCACGTCATGGACGCGCCCGCCGAAAGCATCCGCGCCGTACCAGTCCAGCGTATCCGCCACCACGGTCGCCATCGGCCGCAGGTACGGCAAACAGGACCACAGCCGGTCGCCCGTCGACACATGCGTGCCGTGCAGCGCCCGCGTCTTGCCGGAAAAGAACCGCTCGCCCAGATCATCCGCGGCCCAGAGGTTCAGGTCCCCGACCTGCGGTCCCTCGACCGAGCTGATGCGAAAGAATTGCCCCGCGCGCACCCGAAAGCACCCACCGTCGCGCGGGGCAATCATGACCTCCTCCACCTTCCGCGCCGTGGCCCGTGCCCGGCCATAGGACGCAAGATCGGCCGGAATAAGCGAGTCGTCGGGATAAACGATCACAGGCGCAACGGCGCGGCGCGCGGCTGCATCCGCGGGGGCATTGGTCATAGTCGTCTCCTGTCGTCACGTCCCGGGGTCGGGACGATCAAACAGGAGGTCTCTCCGAAGGTCCAGCGGGGCTCACAGCCCGCGGTTGCGCCGCATCGTGTCGCGCCGCTGCCGCAAAAGCGACTGCCGCAGGGAGTTCAGGCGATGGGCATAGCTGCCCAGGTCGTCCTGCTCTGCCAGCGCCTGTAGCTCCCGATCCAGCCGATGTTCCTCTGCGTCGAGTTCCGAAGGCTGGCACAGGGCGTAGATCGCGCCCCACTTGAGGCGAAGCGCCTCTTCGTCGTAGCCGTGATTCACGTGCACGGGACGCCCGCGCGAAAAATGTCGGGTCATATGTCTTGGCTCAAACATCTCAAATTCCACATATTTTTTAATACGTAATGGCGTAGCCGATCCGTCGGCCTTACGCCAAGTAAGGGATACCAGACCAATAGCTGGATCCACCGGAAATTGTCTTCTGTCAGGCGCCGCGAACGCAGATTTTCGGCGGTTTTCCGCCGTCGGTCACGGTGCGCCCGCCGCAATGCACGCAATACCAGTCACCCGCCGTCCGGTCCTGCCGCCAGCGGCATTCCCGGGTAAGCGTCGTGTGGTGCCACTTCCACCAGAGATAGGCGAAAGTGCCGATGGCAAGAAAAAGGAAGAGGATCAAACCGGGCTCAGACCACCCGGTTCACCAGCATCCGCTTGATCTCTGCAATCGCCTTCGCCGGGTTCAGCCCCTTGGGGCAGGTCTTGGCGCAGTTCATGATCGTGTGGCAGCGATACAGCTTGAACGGATCTTCCAGATCGTCCAGCCGCTCGCCCGTGGCCTCGTCGCGGCTGTCGATGATCCAGCGATACGCGTGCAGCAGCGCGGCGGGGCCAAGGTAGCGGTCCGAGTTCCACCAGTAGCTCGGGCAGGCGGTGGAGCAGGACGCGCACATCACGCATTCGTAAAGGCCATCCAGCTTCTTGCGGTCCTCGATGGACTGGCGCCACTCCTTCTGCGGCCGGTTCGTCTTGGTCTCCAGCCACGGCATGATGCTGGCATGCTGGGCGTAGAAATGCGTCAGGTCCGGGATCAGGTCCTTGACCACCGACATGTGCGGCAGCGGGTAGATCTTGACCACCGGCGTGCTGATCTCGTCCATGCCGTAGATGCAGGCCAGCGTGTTGATCCCGTCGATGTTCATCGCGCAGGATCCGCAGATCCCCTCGCGGCAGGATCGGCGGAAGGTCAGCGTCGGGTCGATCTCGTTCTTGATCTTGATCAGCGCGTCCAGAACCATCGGCCCGCATGTGTCCATGTCGACGAAATAGGTGTCGACGCGCGGGTTCTCTCCGTCATCGGGGTTCCAGCGATAGATCTTGAACTCGCGGATGTTGGTCGCGCTCTCGGGCTTCGGCCAGGTATTGCCCGTCCGGATGCGGGAGTTTTTCGGAAGCGTGAGTTGGACCATGTCAGTCTCCTTGCCCTTGGCTGAGGCGGCGCCGGGACGGGCGCGTACGGCTGGTGGCTTTTAACACCTGGAATGGCGTCGGCGGGATTGTTGGCATCGTCAGGTCCTCCTGCCGTCGAATTGGTCGGAATGGGCCCTCGCTAGATCGACGATCCGCTGCCGGTGTGACTGCTTCATCGGCAGGCCGTTGAGTTGCCGGACGAATTCCAGCAGCGACGGTCCCAGACTTTCATTCTGTGGCGCTGGAAAGACGATCCGTTGCAGGGTTTCGCGTTCGACACCTGCCACTTCCAGAACGGCGGTTCCCAACCGGCCGGCGCGCGCCTCGTCCTCCATCCGGACAACCGTGACGCGGCCGTCGAAGCGTGCAGCCAATTCGCGTGCCGCCGCTTCCAGACCGATCTCGGCGGGATAGCGGCCGCGCCAGTCGTCATAGGTCAGGGGACAGGCCTTGTTCTTGACGTCCTGATTGTAGCAACTGCGAAACCATCGGTCCTCGTCACGGTAGTAGAGAACATAGCTAAGGCGGAAGCCTGCAAAGACATCCTCGATCAACTCGATCGTGCCCCGGATCCAATCCATCATGGTCTCGCCTTGCGGCCTGGCCACTGCGGAACCGGCAAGGTTCTCGTCCGAGATAATCACTGTGCGGGCGGACAGGCTCGCAATGCGCCGGGCCACCCGTGTCGCCGCACGTCGCACGGAAGGATCGCGCGGCGTCGTGCGGCCGTCCTTGAAATGCGAGGCCCGCAGACGCCAGCGATAGGTCAGCCGGTGGCGTGGAAAGACGGCGATGTCTGGCGCCAGAATCTCTTCATTCTGCTCCAGCATCGCCTGGATTGTCGTCGTTCCGGTCTTCCTTGGACCGAGATGAAAGACGATATGTTTTTCCTGCGGCGCCACCGTCACCGGCTCGCCCCGATGGTAATGCCCACTGTCGTCGGCCTTGGTTCCCCGCGCATCGTGCGCGCAATGCATTCCTGCATGAAGTCGCCCTGGCTTTGCGGCGAAAGGATACGATTCGTCACGGTAACGCTACCGCCCGCGCTCGGCCCCCGCGACCCGACACCGACGCGCACGTTGCCGGCCACCCCGTCCGAAAGCCGCGCCTCTTCGCGGCACTGCCGCTCGGCGCGCTCCAGCGTCATCGGCGTGGGCGCGCAGGCAGACAGCAGAACGGGCAGACCCGCCAGCGCCAGACCGGTCCGGACAGACCAAACTCTCATGCCGCCCCCTCCTGTGCATCCGCCCAGCGCGTGAACAGCAGGTCCATGTGCCTCGGCAGGTCGCCTTCCGGCGGCGCCATGTCGATCACGTCGCGCAGTTCCAGCCCCGCCGCCGCCAGCCGCGCGATCAGCGCCGAGGGCAGCGGCGTATCCGCGAACCGGCGCGACACAGAAACCTCGGCCACCACGAACAGGCACCGCTTCAGCGTCTCTTTCGCACCCGCCAGCACCGCCACCTCATGCCCCTCGGTATCGATCTTCAGACCCACGCTCCCCGGCCGGTCGCGCATCACCGCGTCCAGTGTCCTGACCGGCACCACCCGCGGCTCCGCCTCGCTGTACCACGTCCGCGACACGTCGATCCGCGCATGGAACCCCGCCAGATTGCCGCCGCCGGTCTTCGTGCGCGGCACGTTCAGCACCAGTTCCCCCTCCGCCTCGCCCAGCGCGACGGGAAGGAACTCGTAGTCCGCCGGCGCCCGCGCGGCGACCAGCGCCTCGGTCTCGGCCAGCGGATCGACCAGCAGGAAATCGGCGTCCCCATACGCACTGTAAAGCCAGTCCGTCCCGCGATAGACGCCCACGTCCACCACGATATCCGGCCGGAACCCGTAGCGCCGCAGATACTGCGCGCGATGCTTGATCCGCACGGGCTTCAGCCCCTCGGACTGCAAAGCGGCGGTGATCTCCGGCGCGACCATCGCCCTAGCCCCGGTCCACGGGCCAAGCACCGGCAGGGGCGGTCAACCGCCCTGCCCCGGCCCCGCCTGCCGACCGCCCGCGCATCGTCAGTAGACCCGCGCCTTGGGCGCGATCTTCTTCAGCTCGATACCGCCTTCCTTCGCCTTCGTCAGCGGATCCAGATGCACCGGCCGGTAGTCCAGCGTCACCCGGTTATCCGCGCCGACCCAGCTCAGCGTGTGCTTGCGCCAGGTCTTGTCGTCGCGGTCCGGGTAATCCTCATGCGCATGCGCTCCGCGCGACTCCTTCCGCGCTTCGGCCCCGACGATCGTCGTCAGCGCGTTCGGCATCAGGTTGGTCAGCTCCAGCGTCTCCATCAGGTCCGAGTTCCAGACCAGCGACCGGTCCGTCACCTTCAGGTCCGCCATCTTGTCGGCGACCGCGTACATCTTCTCGACACCCTCGGCGAGCGTCTTGTCAGTGCGGAACACCGCCGCATCCGCCTGCATCGTGCGCTGCATCTCGTCGCGCAGATCCGCCGTCGGGGTACCGCCATCGGCGTTGCGGTAATGGTCGAACCGGTCCAGCGCCTTGTCGATAGACGCCTTGTTCGCCTCCGCTGGGGACGCCGCCGCATCGACCACCTCGCCGGCGCGGATCGCCGCGGCGCGGCCGAACACCACGAGGTCGATCAGCGAGTTCGACCCCAGCCGGTTCGCCCCGTGGACAGAGGCGCAGCCCGCCTCGCCAACCGCCATAAGCCCCGGCGCGATCCGCTCCGGGTTCTCTGCATCGGCGTTCAGCACCTCGCCCCAGTAGTTCGTCGGAATGCCGCCCATGTTGTAATGCACCGTCGGCAGCACCGGGATCGGCTCTTTCGTCAGGTCGACACCGGCAAAGATGCGCGCCGATTCCGAAATCCCCGGCAGCCGTTCATGCAGCGTTTCCGGCGGCAGGTGGTTCAGGTGCAGGTGGATATGGTCCTTGTCCGGGCCAACGCCACGGCCCTCGCGGATCTCCATCGTCATGCAGCGCGAAACCACGTCGCGCGACGCAAGGTCCTTGTAGGTCGGAGCATAGCGTTCCATGAACCGCTCGCCTTCCGAATTGGTCAGATAGCCGCCCTCGCCGCGCGCGCCCTCGGTGATCAGGCAGCCCGAACCGTAAATCCCGGTCGGGTGGAACTGCACGAACTCCATGTCCTGCAGCGGCAGCCCGGCCCGCGCCACCATCCCGCCGCCGTCGCCGGTGCAGGTATGCGCCGAAGTCGCCGAGAAATAGGCGCGGCCGTAGCCGCCCGTCGCCAGCACCGTCATCTTCGCGTTGAAGACATGCATCGTACCGTCGTCCAGCTTCCACGCCAGAACGCCCTGGCACACGCCGTCTTCCGACATGATCAGGTCGATCGCGAAATACTCGATGTAGAACTCGGCGTTGTTTTTCAGCGACTGGCCGTACAGAGTGTGCAGGATCGCATGGCCGGTCCGGTCGGCGGCGGCGCAGGTGCGCTGCACCGGGGGGCCTTCGCCGAACTCGGTCGTGTGGCCGCCGAACGGCCGCTGATAGATCTTGCCTTCCTCGGTGCGAGAGAACGGCACGCCGTAATGTTCCAGCTCGTAGACGGCGGCGGGGGCGGACCGCGCGAGGTATTCCATCGCGTCGGTATCGCCCAGCCAGTCCGACCCCTTCACGGTGTCGTACATGTGCCACTGCCAGTGGTCCGGCCCCATGTTGCCGAGGCTGGCGGCGATGCCGCCCTGCGCCGCGACGGTGTGAGAGCGGGTCGGGAAGACCTTGGTCACGCAGGCGGTGCGCAGCCCCTGCTCGGCCATGCCCAGCGTCGCCCGAAGCCCGGACCCGCCGGCGCCAATCACCACGACGTCATAATCATGCGTCTCGTAGTCGTAAGCGGCCATGTGTTTTTCCTCAGAGTGCAAGTTTGGCCAGCGCGAAGAGACCCGCGGCCATCAGGAAGTAGCAGAGTGTGATCACAAGGATCTCAAGCACCTTGCGAGCGGTTCCCTGGGTGTAGTCCTCGATCATCATGGTGAAGCCCTTGATGAAATGCTGAAGACCCACGACCAGCACCAGGCCGGTGATGATCGCCGGGAACGGGCGCCCGAAGGTCGCCACGACTTCTTCGTGCGTGCCGCCAAGGGCGCTGCCGAAGATGAACATGAAAACCGGCATCAGGAACGCCAGCCCGGCGCCGCTGACGGTCATGTACCAGTGATGCTCGGTTCCGGTATGCGAAGCGCCTTTGCCTTCGGCGCGCTTGCGGGCGGTCAGATAACGCATGGCGGCCTCCGTCAGACGATGATGATTGTGATGATGGTCAGGACGACAGAGCCTATCACGCAGCCCCAGCCCAGTTTTTCGGCTGTTTCGACCTCCAGCATGCGGCCCGCGTCGAACACGAAGTGCCGTAGTCCCGCCAGATAGTGGTACCAGACTGCCCAGCACGACAGGGCGAAAATGATGTCGCCGATCCATGACGTGACCAGCCAGTTGATGCAGGCGAAACTGTCCGGGCCGGTCGCCGCGGCCAGCAGCCACCAGACACCAAGGATGAATGGCGCGATCAGCGCGTTGCCGGTGATCCGCGTCAGAAGCGAACTGACCGATGTCATCTGGAGCCTGTAATACTGCCCCAGCATGAAGGGGGAGAGTGGCCGTTCCACGGGTTTCATGTCTGGCATGTCAGCTCCTGTATATCGCGGTGCAGCATCAGCTCATTCTCCCATAGCCTAAAGAAATCGTGCAAGTCACGGGGGAAAGGGGCAGGTTGGACACTGATCGCGGCAGATTTTTCCCGATCCGTCCCGCGTTGTGATCACAGCTATTTAGCGCGTGATCACAAAATTCGCCCTTCAGCCTCCCACAATCCATTGTTACCCGAATCCGCGATCCTAACGCGGTTCCAGATCCGCCAGGTAGCGGGCGAATTCGGCGCATATGATGATCTCGCGCGTCTTGGCGTCATAGAATGCGTTGGCGGTTCCGCACTCCTCGACACGGACAAGCATCCGCTTGGGCAGCGATAGCTTGGTGTTCATCGCGTCGACTTCTTCCTGCAGGACCTTGGCGGTGAAACGGCCGTACTCGTCCACATGATGATCGGTCAGAAACCGGATACTGCGCCCCGGCCCGTTGTCGTACAGCGACGTGACGACCGGCCCCCAGCTCTCCGCCGCCTTTTCGTATTCATCGACACAGGTCATGCGCCTTGCATCCGGCAATTCCAGATCTTCGGCAACGCGCCTGCGGTTATCCGGATCGGCGCCATAGAATAGGCAGACGAACGTATAATACCGCTGCAGGTCCGGCCCGTGCACATCCCAGTAGGCGGGTTCGTCGCCCGAACTGTTCTTGGCCTCGCCAAGGAAACCGTAGGCGGTGTGATAGGCCATATCCACTGCCGTCTCGCCATCGAACAGCGCGTCGATCATGAACACCGACAACACGTCTGCGGCGTCTTCCTCCTGCCCGAATATCGGCAGTTTCAGGATGTCGATCAGGGCGTGGCCGAACTCGTGATAGAAGATCGCCAGCAGGTTGGCGGCCAGGTATTCATGCGACCCGTCGCGCAGCCGCGCCGCCTGCGCGGGTATCGCCAGTCCAAGCGCCAGAACGAGTGCAAGAAGCCGTTTCATGTTGCAAGATTAAGGGCAGCACAAGGCTTTCGGTCAAGGGTGAACCGGGCGTATCCGGGGACGATCCCGCCGCAGTGTGTCCCCACACGTAGGTTAGCGCTAACACGCCTGAAATCAATCACTTGACCCCCCGTCCCCATGGGGACGCCCCTTTTCAGAGGGGCATCAGGGCCCAATAATCGAGGTCCAGCAGAACCTCCGGCAGGTACTTCCCGTCCGCCCCCTTCAGCCCGAACGCCTCACCCTTCGTCGCCACCAGCCGCAGCCGTATCGCCCCCACCCCCGGCGCCCCAGTCTCCGCCTTGTCCAGCACCTCCGACCAGGCCCTCACCGTATCCCCCGCGAAGCACGGATTGGCATGCGCCCCCCCGTTCAGCCCCACGATCAGCTGGGCATTGGCCAGCCCGTTGAAGCTCAGCGCCCTGGCCAGCGAGATCACGTGCCCCCCATAGATCAGCCGCTTCCCGTCCGGCCTCTGGGTCGCATCGAAATGGACCTTGGCCGTGTTCTGCCACAGCCGCGTCGCCAGCATGTGCTCGGCCTCCTCGACGGTCACCCCGTCGACGTGGTCGATCCTCTCGCCGACCTCGTAATCCCCCCACCGATGCGGCTCCCCCGCCAGCCCGAAATCATAGGCGGAAAAATCCAGCCCCGCCGGCACCACCAGATCCGCGGGCGCCACAGCCTCAGCCAGCTCCGGCACCACCGTCTCCGGCGCCGGCGCCTCCACGTCCCGCTTCCGCACCATCACCCAGCGGACGTATTCCAGCACCGCCTCTCCCCGCTGGTTCCGCCCCGTGGTCCGAACCCAGACCACGCCCGACTTGCCGCTGGAGTTCTGCTTGACCCCGATCACCTCCGACACCGCCGTCAGCGTATCGCCGGGATAAGCCAGCCCCAGCCACCGCCCCCCGGCATACCCAAGGTTCGCCACCGCATTCAGCGACACATCCGGCACCGTCTTGCCGAACACCGTATGAAACAGGATCAGATCGTCGAAAGGCGAGGCCTTCAGCCCGCAGGCCCGCGCGAACTCGTCCGAAGACTGCAGCGCATGCCGCGCCGGGTAGAGCGCGTGATAAAGCGCCCGCTCGCCCCCCGACAAAGTCCGCGGCACCGCATGCTCGATGACCTGTCCCGGTGCGTAATCCTCGAAGAACCGCCCGGCAAAGGTCTTCGCCATGACTAAAGCTGCCCCAGCTTCACGTCGGGCGAGTATTCGCCCTCAACCTCCTTCACCACCGCCTGCGCGCAGCGCATCTTGCCGGTCTCGGCATCGAACCCATAGGCGGGCGAGCCATATAGCTCCCACCCCTTCGACAGCGCCAGCGTGACCTTGTGGCAAAAGGCGGAGGTGTCGTCTTCGGTAAGCAGTCGGTAGGCTTTCATGTCACTCTCTATTGCGGGAAGGGGTAGTAACCCAGCCAAGTATGTATCCCAGCGATCAGGGCAAAGACCACCAGAGTAATGACCGCCAGCCGGATATCCCCAGCGAGGCTACCGCCCTCCCAGGAGGAATAATCCCGCTCGGCCCCATTGATCACCAGCATCTCGACGATGGCCCAGACACCCAGCAGCCCGAAAAGCAGTACTGACGAAAGGTCGCCATTCACCAGCAGGTGCGCCACCGCCCAAGTCAGCATACCCGTCAGCATCGGATGCCGCATCTTACCGCGCAGCCGGCTCTTGGAATTCCCCAGCCCGAACAGCACCACCGCGATGAGCATCAGCAGGTTGTTCAGGTGAATGCCCCAGCTTGGCGGGTAGTAGACGTCGATGAAATCGCTGGTCCGGAAACCGATCACCATGAGCACGACAGAGATCAACAGCGCCAGCGCCACGACGCCCTTTGCGCCGTTGCCCATCTTCGTCTCCATTGCCGCGCGCGGCCCGGGAGCAAGGCGTTTGAACAGGTGCGCCGCCCACCACAGGGCGATACCAAGGACAAGAAGGATCATTGCGCCATCTCCAGGGCTGTGATTGCGGCGGCCCGCGCCAGGGTAGCGCGTGCAGTGACAACGTGAAGGTTCTCGACAATGCGTCCGTCGACCACGGCCACGCCCTGCCCCTCGGCCTCTGCAGCTTCGAAGGCGTCGATCTGGCGCTGCGCAAGGTCGATCTCTTCTTCACTTGGCGCGAAAGCGGCGTTCGCGATGTCGATCTGCGCCGGATGGATAAGCGTCTTGCCGTCGAACCCCATGTCGCGGCCCTGTTCACATTCGGCACGCAGCCCGTCCTCGTCCTTGAAGGCGTTGTAAACCCCGTCGACGATAATCACCCCATGCGCCCGCGCCGCGAGAAGAGCGACTTGCAGGCTGGTGATCAGCGGCATCCGGTCGGGCCGCGTCCGGCAATTAAGGTCCTTCGCGAGGTCATTGGTGCCCATCACCATCCCGGTCAGGTACGGGTGCGCGGCGATTTCCTCGGCATGCAGAATGCCAAGCGGCGTCTCGATCATCGCCCACAGGTCGATATCGCCCGCCAGCCCGGCCAGTTCGTCCAGATCGGCGGCGGACCCCACTTTGGGCAGCAGGATCGCATCCGGTTTCGCAGACACCACAGCGGCGACGTCTTCCTGCCCCCACTCTGTATCCAGTGCGTTCACCCGCACGATCCGCCCGCGCTGTCCGTAACCGCCCTTTTCCAGCTCCCGCACCAGCAGTGAACGGGCGTTCACCTTCTCGTCAGCGGCAACGGCATCCTCAAGATCGAAGATGATTGCGTCTGCCTTCAACCCCCGCACCTTGTCCAGCGCGCGTTCCTTTGAGCCGGGGATATAGAGAACCGAGCGGTACGGGCGCGCTGCGTCGGGCATGATTCTCGCCTTCGTTGCTGACCTGAAGAAACCGACCACGGCCACGAGCGCCAGACAAGGGGCGATGTGCCGCGCCGCAGAAGTACCGACAATTCAGGCATTTACCTATTTGACTGGCACGGCGCGCGCTGCGTTAACCATTTTTTTCGGGTTTGGCGCCCAGTCTTTTCCCACGCCCGCAGCCGGGGAGGGCCGGAAAGGCAAACCACCGCACAACAGGTTTCGATGGGCGGGCAATATTTTGAATCAAGGGTGCGCCCGACCGCCGGTATGCGGCAGGCCAGGACGGGAAGCGCCCGGCAGAGAAAGGGAAAGACAGAATGAAACGCATGTTTCTTGCACTCTCTCTCGGTGTCGGCGCCAGCGTCCTTGCCGTCGAGCAAGCCACGGCCCAAAGCCGCAATTGCGCCGACCGGGAAACCGTCGTCCAGCGGCTGGCGGACGGCTACGGTGAAAGCCGGCAATCCGTTGGCATGGGTGCCAACAACGCGCTTGTCGAGATCTTCGCATCGACCGAAACCGGCACTTGGACGATCACGGTGACCATGCCGGACGGAACGACCTGCCTCGTCGCCTCCGGCCAGTCTTTTGAGCGTCTGGACGAGGAGCCGAGACCGGCGGGTGTGCAACTTTAGCAGCCGATCAGGTCAGCGCGTCCCAGATCAACTTGGCTCCGGCGCAGGTCAGGAACAGATATGTCAGGGCGAAGAACAATCGCCCCGACACGCGCCGGTGCAGCCAGACACCCAGCGCGACTCCGGCAAAGGCAACAGGTACCAGGATCAGGTCTGCGATCAACGAAGGCCGGGTAAAGATACCCAGAGCCGCATAGGGCGGAAACTTCAGGATATTGATCGCCCAAAACACCAGCACCGTCGTGGCCTGGTATTCAGTTTTCTCCAGCTTTCGCGACAGCAGGTAGACCGCAGCGGGCGGACCCCCTGCATGGCTGATGAAACTCGTCAGCCCGGCAAGACCGCCCATGCCCATTCCGGCCCCGTCTGACATCGGCCGTGCCGGCGACTGCAGGAAACCCGAAGCGGTTGCCGCTTGAAACGCGACGAAACCAATCGCGACCAGCCCGATCAGCAGCCGAAACATATCGGGATCGGCCACCCGCCACAGCACGACACCAAGCGCCACACCAGGAACCGAGCCGATCATCAGCGCCCGCGCCGATGCCCAGTGCCATTGCCGCCAATAGGGCCGCAGCAGCGCCAGATCCATCAGCATCAACAGCGGCAGCATCAGGCCAATCGCCTGTCCTGGTTCAAGAATCAGCGCCAGCATCGGGGTCGCGGCAAAGGCCACGCCAGAGCCGAAGCCGCCCTTAGAAACACCCGCGAACAGCACCGCCGGAACCGCCAGCGCGAAAAAGGCCAGATCAAGCTCCATTCCCTTCTCGCAATTCTTTTTCTTTGTTTCTCAGCCAGTTACTGTCGCGCTGCCTTTTCGGCATTCCGTCGCATACGGTTGTGCCTTCCGCGCCACCGCCTTGCACCGCGCATCCCGAGGGCTTAGGCATCCCGGCAAAGTCAACTGGACCGGAGTCAGCATCAAATGGCCAGACCGAAAATTGCCCTGATCGGGGCGGGACAGATCGGCGGGACGCTCGCGCATCTCGCCGCGATGAAGGAACTGGGCGACGTCGTCCTGTTCGACATCGCCGAAGGCACCCCCGAGGGCAAGGCGCTCGACATCGCCGAATCCGGCCCCTCCGAAGGCTTCGACGCCAAGCTGAAGGGCACGCAGGATTACGCCGATATCGCCGGCGCCGCCGTCTGCATCGTCACCGCCGGCGTGCCGCGCAAGCCGGGCATGAGCCGCGACGACCTGCTCGGCATCAACCTCAAGGTCATGAAATCGGTCGGCGAGGGCATCGCCGCCAACGCGCCCGACGCCTTCGTCATCTGCATCACCAATCCGCTCGATGCGATGGTCTGGGCTCTGCAGCAATTCTCGGGCCTGCCCGCGAACAAGGTCTGCGGTATGGCCGGCGTGCTCGACTCCGCCCGCTTCCGCCACTTCCTGAGCCTCGAGTTCGACGTTTCGATGAAAGACGTCACGGCCTTCGTCCTCGGTGGCCACGGCGACACCATGGTCCCGCTGACCCGATATTCCACCGTCGCCGGCATTCCGCTGCCCGACCTCGTTTCGATGGGCTGGACCACGCAGGACAAGCTCGACGCGATCGTGCAGCGCACCCGCGACGGCGGCGCCGAGATCGTCGGCCTGCTGAAAACCGGTTCCGCTTTCTACGCACCCGCGACCTCGGCCATTGAGATGGCTGAAGCCTATCTCAAGGACCAGAAGCGCCTGCTGCCGTGTGCCGCGCAATGCGACGGTCAGTTCGGCCTCAAAGGGATGTATGTCGGCGTGCCGTCGATCATCGGCGCGGGCGGCATCGAACGCATCGTCGACATCAAGCTCAACAAGGACGAGCAGGCGATGTTCGACAAGTCGGTCGACGCCGTGAAGGGCCTGATGGAAGCCTGCAAGGGCATTGACGACAGCCTGACCTGAGGGGATACAACGACCCGTGTGAGGCGCTGCCCGGTGCGGCGCCAGTGAACAGGGGGCCGTCATGATCACCCAACGGACGAAAAAACGGGCCGCCGGACGCGCAGAGCGCCTGGCGGCTTTTTTCGTGGCACTTCTCGCCGCTACCTGGACTCTGCCGGCCATGGCGCAAGACACCCAGCCAGAGCGTGAATGTGTCGTCCTTCTGCATGGGCTCGGTCGCAGCGACAGCTCGCTGATCGTCCTTGAACAGATGCTCGAAAGCGCGAACTTCCACCTCGTCAACCTGGGCTACCCGTCGAGAGAAACAGGTATCGAGGATCTGCTCGGATACGTCGACGAGGCGGTCGAGCAATGCGGCGATGAGACGGTCAATTTCGTCACCCACTCCATGGGCGGCATCCTTGCCCGCATGTGGCTGGCGCTGAACACTCCGAAAAACATGGGTCGTGTCGTGATGCTGGCACCGCCGAACCAAGGCTCGGAGGTGGTCGACAAGCTTTCGCGGCTCGACCTGTTCGAGATCCTGACCGGCCCGGCAGGCACCGAGCTTGGCACCGACGGCATCGTCAACCTGCTGCCGCCCATCGATTTCGACCTCGGCATTATCGCTGGGAACGTCTCGCTGAACCCGGTCTTCTCGCCGATGATCCCCGGCAAGGATGATGGCACCGTCTCGGTCGAAAGCACCAAAATCGAAGGCATGACGGATCACATCGTTCTGCCGACGAGCCACACGTTCATGATGAACAACCCGATGGTCATCGCGCAGGTGATCAGCTTTCTGCGGACCGGCGCCTTCGACCACGAACTTACCGACTGGCGCGCGCTGATCCGGCGGATCCGCGAACGGATCTGACCGGCGGCGGCTACTCCGATGCCGGCGCCTCCGGAGCGGCATCTTCGGCTTCAGTTTCCGTGGCGTCGCTGTCTTCAGCTTCTCCGGCGGCGTTATCCGCATTCGTCTCCGCTGCGCCGTCACCGCCGGTCGCTCCACCAACCTCCGCGGCCAGCGCATCCAGCGCCGCGGCGAATGCCTCGGGATAGTCCGGCGGGAACGTCCAGTACCGCGTTCCGCTCGGCGCGGTCGCTTCTGTCAGAACCCGGTTCGCGATCGGAATGCCCAGCATGATGTTCAGGATCAGGTCGTTCCCGACCCAGGAACTGTCATACCAGAAGGTGTGCGACGTCGTTGTCACATTGGGCAGGTCCTCGGGCCGGATCTGTATGACGTCCAGCAGGTTCTCGTCCGCCGCTTCAAGGATCCACGCCGCCTCTTCCTCGGTCAATTCGCGCAGGTCGGGGCGCCCGGCGCGCGATTCCCGGTTGATGACCTGCGCCAGCCTGAGTGTACTGTCGCCCAGGTTCAGAATTGTGGTTACGCTGTCCGCCAGCGGCGCGTACAGCTTCAGGTCCTCGACGAACTGCTGGAAGTCCGCGTCCGGTGCCACATGCACGACTTCGCCCAGCTTGTCGGCCGCCTCTGCATCCTCGCGCGCCAGCAGGCCCAGTCCGTCACTCGCCACCGTACCGCCCGAGCTGTAGGAAAAGATGTCGATCCGCTCTGCCGAGGTCTGACTCGTAAGCAGCTCGACCAGCCGGGCGAGGTGCTTGGCGCTGTCCGACGCGTTCCGAATATCCCGGAAGTAGCGCAGAAAGTTCTCCATCGTCGGCCAGGTGAACAGCACGACCACGGCCTCACGCCCTGAATAGTGCTGCAGCTGAGAGGCATGGCCCGCGGCGCGTTCCACGGTCGTGTTGGCACCGTGGATGAAGATCATGATGTCCTTGCCGAGACTGGCGTCCAAGGCGGCATTGATTTGTGCGAACCAGCCTGCCGCGACCGAAGGGTCCGAGTCCTCCTCGAGCACCGCCATCTCGTTCACATCGACGAGGTGCAGATAGGGCCGGTCGCCGGAATCGCCCCGGGTGGTCCATTCCTTGAGCTGGTCGAGCGTCGTGCCCTCTTCGCCGATCCGAAGCGTCCCTGTACCGACCCGCAGCGACCGGTCAGGTGCGATAGTATAGGATCCGCCGACGGGCATGCGGTTGGTGGCGTAGAAGATCTCTATCTCGTCGTCTTCGACCAGCGTCGGCGCCGCTTCGATGATCCGTTCGCCTTCGAGTTCGAAGACCACCGGCGGCGGCATCAGCCGGACCGGCGGGTGGTAGATAATGAAATAGGCGGAGATGCCGACAGCCAGAACCACGATAACGAGTAATATCTTCTTCCACATGGACCGGCTCCCGACCGAAGGATAATGCCCGCAGGGATAGCTGGGCGGTCGGGACCGGTCAACGAAACCTTCGCAGGCGCGGCAGCCGGCGTTATGGCGACTCGCGCGTGACTATCTTTGCACTGAATACGGCGCCGACTCAGCCCCGACTCATTAGCCGGCGCGTCGTATCGCCAAATTTGTGATCACACGATTTTCGCGTGTGATCACAAAACCCGCATTTTCCCGCCTGTTCCCGCAAACAAGTGTAATTTCTGTTTAATGTGGCCGCGATATCGTGCCAAGGACAACGGCAACGTCACAGGCGAAGGGACAGCTTTCATGAACATTCATGAGTACCAGGCAAAGGCGCTGCTGCGCTCCTACGGGGCTCCGGTCAGCGACGGCCGCGTCGTGCTGAGCGCCAATGAGGCAAAGACAGCCGCGGGCGAGCTCGACGGCCCGCTCTGGGTGGTGAAGGCGCAGATCCACGCGGGCGGCCGCGGTAAGGGCCACTTCAAGGAAACCGAAGCCGGTGAAAAGGGTGGCGTTCGCCTCGCCAAGTCAGTCGAGGAAGCCGCGCAGGAAGCCAACCGGATGCTCGGCAGCACATTGGTCACGCATCAGACAGGCCCCGTCGGCAAGCAGGTCAACCGCGTCTATATCGAGGACGGCTCGGATATCGAACGCGAGCTTTACCTCGCGCTGCTGGTCGACCGCGGTTCCTCGCGCATCTCCTTCGTCTGCTCGACCGAGGGCGGCATGGACATCGAGGAGGTCGCCGCCAAGACTCCCGAAAAGATCCTGTCCTTCTCCGTCGACCCGGCCGTCGGCTACCAGGGCTTCCACGGCCGCCGCATCGCCTTCGCGCTTGGGCTGGAGGGCAAGCAGGTCAAGCAATGCGCCGCGCTGATGGGCACGCTCTACAAGATCTTTGTCGAGAAAGACATGGAAATGCTCGAGATCAATCCGCTGATCGTGACCGACAGCGGCGATCTGAAATGCCTTGACTGCAAGGCCGGTTTCGACGGCAACGCTCTGTATCGCCACCCCGATATCGTCGGCCTCCGCGACGAGACCGAGGAAGACCCCAAGGAACTCGCTGCCTCAAAGCACGACCTGAACTACATCGCCCTCGACGGTGAAATCGGCTGCATGGTAAACGGCGCCGGTCTCGCCATGGCGACGATGGACATCATCAAGCTGTACGGCGCCGAACCGGCAAACTTCCTGGACGTCGGCGGCGGCGCCACAAAGGAAAAGGTGACAGAGGCTTTCAAGATCATCACCTCGGACCCGAATGTGAAGGGCATACTCGTCAACATCTTCGGCGGCATCATGCGCTGCGATATCATCGCCGAAGGCGTGATTGCAGCTGTGAAGGAAGTGGGCCTGCAGGTGCCGCTGGTGGTCCGTCTCGAAGGCACCAACGTCGAGAAGGGCAAGGAGATCATCGCGGGCTCGGGCCTCAACGTGATCGCGGCGGACGACCTGAAGGACGGCGCCGAGAAGATCGTGAAAGCGGTCAAGGGCTGAAGCGTGCCCTTCGGCAGACGGCATAACAGTTCGGAAACGATCGCCGCGGAACCCGCGGCGGTCCCTGCGTGTTCTCTTTCAAACGGAGAACAAGCCAATGGACATGAAACTGCCGACCCTGCCCAAGCCCCAAATGCCCGAGAGCATGCCTGCCACCGAGCGCATTGTGCCGGTGGCGATTGCCGCCGGCCTGCTGACGGCGGGCGCGCTGCTGTGGCGCGCCAGGCCGAGCGCGCTGGAGATCCCCGATCCGGCGCCGCTAGAGGATCTGAAGGATCCGGGCTTTATGCAGCGAGCGGCGCGCAAATCGCGCGACGGTGTCAGCAAGATCGCGCCGGGGAACCTTGGCGTCACGATCGGCCGCTCGATGGTGATCGCCGGCGGAGCAATCTTGATCACGCGCCTGCTGGACGAGGTCGCCTCTCGTCGCTGATCTGCGCACTGGCCATTTCGGCGGCTGCTACCAGTGTGGCCGCGCAGGGCAAGTCGAGCCAGATCGGTGCCCCCGAACCGGCTCTCGAACCTGAGGCGCCCGCGCCCGCCGAGCTGATGCGCGCGGCAACGGAGGCGTGCCTGCGCAACTACCGCACGCCCGATGACATCCCCGGCGCGCTCGAGGCCGCCGGGCTCACGCTCGCCCCCGGAATGGACGCAGATTCCTACGACGTCTCCGGCCCCGGTCTCTGGGGCATCGCTGCCCCATCGGAGCTTTACTGCACTTTCCAGTCACGCGACTTACCGCTGGCCGATGCGAAAGCGATGGGCACCGACCTCGCCAATACCCTCTTCCCCGGCATGATCCAGGAAGGCCACCCGGAGCGCGGCATGGGTTCGCCCTGCGACGGCCTGTCGATCTTCGCCCCGCAATCTCTCATCTGGCTCCATTATGCGCAGGCCGGCAATTCCGGCGAATGCGTCGATGACGGCAGCAGCGCCATAATCTTGAACATGTAAGCAAAAGGGACAGACATGGCAGTCCTCGTAGACGAAAACACCAAGGTCATCTGTCAGGGCTTCACAGGCTCGCAGGGGACGTTCCACTCCGAGCAGGCCATCGCCTACGGCACCAAGATGGTCGGCGGCGTGACCCCCGGCAAGGGCGGGCAGGAGCATCTGGGCCTGCCGGTCTTCAACTCCTGCTTTGAGGCCGTCGAAAAGACCGGCGCCAATGCCAGCGTCATCTACGTCCCGCCCCCATTCGCAGCGGATTCGATCCTCGAAGCCATCGACGCCGAGATCCCGCTTGTGGTCTGCATTACCGAGGGCATCCCTGTCCTCGATATGATGAAAGTCAAACGGGTGCTGGAGAACTCCAAAACCACCCTGATCGGCCCGAACTGCCCCGGTGTCATCACGCCCGACGCCTGCAAGATTGGCATCATGCCCGGCCACATCCACAAACGCGGCTCGGTCGGCGTCGTTTCCCGCTCGGGCACCCTGACCTACGAGGCTGTAAAACAGACAACCGACGTCGGGCTCGGCCAGTCGACCTGCGTCGGCATCGGCGGTGACCCCATCAAGGGAACCGAGCATATTGACGTACTCGAATGGTTCCTTGCCGATGACGAGACCGAGGCGATCATCATGATCGGCGAAATCGGCGGCTCCGCCGAGGAAGAGGCCGCCCAGTTCCTCGCCGACGAAAAGAAAAACGGCCGTTGGAAGCCGACTGCCGGCTTCATCGCCGGCCGTACCGCCCCTCCGGGTCGCCGCATGGGCCATGCCGGCGCCATTGTCGCCGGCGGCAAGGGCGGTGCCGAGGACAAGATCGAGGCGATGCAATGCGCCGGGATCGTCGTCGCCGAAAGCCCCGCGGGCCTGGGCGAGGCGGTACTGAAGGCCATCGGATGACCTGATGCGCATGCCAGCGGCCATATTGCGCTGTCTCGGACACAGCTTCACCTTCTCGGGTCGCGCCTCGCGAACCGAGTACTGGGGCTTCCTGCCGTTCGGGCTGCTGCTGCCGGTCTCCGGCTGGTTGGCGCTGCGCCACCTCGAATGGCCCGCGCTTGGGACGGAGCGGCTGGCACTGTCCGCATTGCTGCTGGTCCCGCTCGCCGCCGTCACCGCGCGGCGGATGAACGACGCCGGCTTCGATGCGCGCGACGTCGGGCCGCCCGCGACCGCACTGATGCTCTTTTTGTTGGAACTCGTGGTGTATGCCCGTTTCTTAAAATGGGCCACGACAGGAGCGGGGTTCGAGCTGTTCCTTGTGTCTATGCCGCTCCTCCTGGTGACGCCGTTGTTCATCGTGACGACCTTCTACTTCGGTCTCCTTAGCGGCGCCTCGCTCTTTGGGCACATGGCCATTCCATCCGAACCCGGCCCCAACCGCCACGGCCCGAACCCTACGCAGGATGCGGTCGCATGACCTTCTCACAGTCGGTCCGCACCTGCTTCTCCAAGTATTTCACCTTCTCGGGCCGCGCCTCGCGCCCGGAGTACTGGTGGTTCTTCCTGTTCATCCTCGTCGCCAGCTTCCTGCTCGGCATTATTGATGCTGCCCTGTTCGGCATGTCCGAAGTCGAGATTCGGCCGGGCGAGACGGAGTACAGGACCAACTCTGTGCTCGGCGGTCTTTTCGGCTTGGCCACTTTCATACCGTCCATTGCAGCAGGGTGGCGCCGCATGCACGACACCGGACGCTCCGGCCTTTTCCTGTTCTACCCGCTGATCGTGATGGTCGGGATCTTCACCTATGTCGGCCTGTTCCATGGCTTCGGCGTTTTTACCGACGGCCAAATCGACACGCTGTTCGAAGGTGGCGCCAGCCTGATCCTGATCTTGGCGATAATCGTCTTTTTTCTCTCGCCGTTTCTGGTGCTGTGGTGGCTGTCGCGTCCGACCCAGCCCGAAACCAACGAATGGGGCCCGCCACCGGTTCGGGTGACGCAATGAACAACCGCAATACCTATATGCACAACAGCTGCGTCCACGCCGCCAGGACGCCCCTCCGACCGACTGCAGCCGCCAACGCAACCCAATCCTGAACCCCAGGGTGAAACCCGATGACCGAACAAAGCCCAAACGACCTTTTCCATGCCTCCAGCTTCCTACAGGGGCATAACGCAGATTACCTTGAACAGCTTTACGCCCGCTATGCCAACGACCCGGGCTCGGTCGATGCGGCCTGGGCCGACTTCTTCAAGCAGATGGGCGACGACGAAGTCGCGGTGAAGCAGGAGGCCGCGGGCCCCAGTTGGGCACGACTTGACTGGCCGCCGGCACCGTCTGACGAGCTGACATCCGCGCTCGACGGCCAATGGGCCAAGGAAGAGCTGAAGGATGCCGGCAAGAAAATCGCCGCCAAGGCCGAAGACAAAGGCGTCAAGGTCTCAGACGAAGCGATCAAGCGCGCCGTACTGGACAGCCTGCGCGCGCTGATGCTGATCCGCGCCTACCGGATCCGTGGCCACCTCGTCGCCGAACTCGATCCGCTCGGCATGCGCGAGGAAACCCCGCACCCCGAGCTTGATCCGAAATCGTATGGCTTCACCGAATCCGATTATGACCGTCCGATTTTCCTCGACAACGTGCTGGGACTGGAATTCGGCTCTCTGCGCGAGATCCTGGCGATCGTGAAGCGCACCTATTGCGGCACCTTCGCGCTGCAGTACATGCACATCTCCAATCCGGAAGAAGCTTCCTGGCTGAAGGAACGGATCGAAGGTTTCGGCAAGGAAATCCAGTTCACCCGCGAAGGCCGCCGCGCGATCCTGAACAAGCTGGTCGAGGCCGAAGGCTTCGAAAAATTCTTGCACGTCAAATATATGGGAACGAAGCGGTTCGGCCTTGATGGTGGCGAGGCGCTGATCCCCGCGATGGAACAGATCATCAAACGGGGCGGCAATCTCGGCGTCAAAGAGATTGTCATCGGCATGCCGCACCGTGGCCGGCTGAGCGTATTGGCGAACGTGTTGCAGAAACCCTACAAGGCTATCTTCAACGAGTTCCAGGGCGGCAGCTTCAAGCCCGAGGATGTCGATGGTTCCGGCGACGTGAAATATCACCTCGGCGCCTCCTCCGACCGTGAATTCGACGGCAACACCGTGCACCTGTCGCTTACGGCGAACCCCTCGCACCTCGAGGCAGTGAACCCCGTGGTGATCGGCAAGGCCCGCGCCAAGCAGGACCAGTTGAACGACCGCGACCGTACGGCGGTTTTGCCGATTCTGCTGCATGGCGACGCGGCCTTTGCGGGTCAGGGCGTGGTAGCGGAATGCTTCGGCCTCTCAGGCTTGCGCGGCCACCGTACCGGGGGCACGATCCATATCGTCGTAAACAACCAGATCGGCTTTACGACGGCGCCGCATTTCTCGCGCTCGTCCCCCTACCCGACCGATATCGCGCTGATGGTCGAAGCGCCGATCTTCCACGTCAACGGCGATGACCCGGAGGCCGTGGTTCACGCCGCCAAGGTCGCCACCGAATTCCGACAGAAATTCCACAAGGACGTTGTGATCGACATCTTCTGCTACCGCCGCTTCGGTCACAACGAAGGCGACGAGCCGATGTTCACCAACCCGATCATGTACAAGAAGATCAAGGGCCACAAAACAACCTTGTCTCTTTACACTGACCGGTTGGTAAAAGACGGCCTGATCCCCGAGGGAGAGATCGAGGATCTGAAGGCGTCGTTCCAGGCGCACCTCAACGAGGAATTCGAGGCCGGTAAGGAATACCGCCCGAACAAGGCCGACTGGCTCGACGGGCGCTGGAGCCATCTCGACCGCGAGGGAGAGAAATACCAGCGGGGCGAAACCGCCATCGCGCCGGAAACGCTGGAACAAGTCGGCAAGGCGCTGACCACAACACCGGAAGGCTTCCCGCTGCACCGCACCGTCGGACGGCTTTTGGAAGCAAAGGCCGAGATGTTCAGCACCGGCAAGGGCTTTGACTGGGCTACTGCCGAGGCGCTGGCCTTCGGCTCGCTGCTGACCGAGGGCTATCCGGTCCGACTGGCTGGCCAGGACTCTACCCGCGGCACCTTTAGCCAGCGGCATTCCGGCTTCATCAGCCAAGAGAATGAGGAACGTTTCTACCCGCTGAACCATGTCCGCGATGGGCAAGCACAATACGAGGTCATCGACTCGATGCTTTCGGAATATGCGGTGCTGGGCTTCGAATACGGCTATTCGCTAGCCGAACCCAACGCGCTGGTGATGTGGGAGGCGCAGTTCGGCGATTTCGCCAACGGCGCGCAGATCATGTTCGACCAGTTCATCTCGTCCGGCGAACGCAAATGGCTGCGGATGTCGGGCCTCGTCATGCTGCTGCCTCATGGCTTTGAGGGTCAGGGGCCGGAGCATAGCTCTGCCCGCCTCGAACGCTTCCTGCAGATGTGCGCCGAGGATAACTGGATCGTCGCCAACTGCTCGACGCCGGCGAACTATTTCCACATCCTGCGTCGCCAGTTGCACCGCTCCTACCGCAAGCCGTTGGTTCTGATGACACCAAAGTCGCTCTTGCGCCACAAGTTCGCGATCTCGGATGCCGAGGATTTCACCACCGGCAGCTCCTTCCACCGGGTGCTTTGGGACGATGCCGAAAAGGGCCACTCCGACCTGCAGCTTGCCCCCGACGACAAGATCAAACGCGTCGTCATCTCCTCCGGCAAAGTCTATTACGACCTCCTCGAAAAGCGGGACGCCGAAGGCATCGATGACGTCTACCTGATGCGTCTGGAACAATTCTATCCCTTCCCGGCGCTTAGCCTCGTCAAGGAGCTCGAACGCTTCAAGGATGCGGAGGTGATCTGGTGTCAGGAAGAGCCCAAGAATCAGGGCGCCTGGACGTTCATCGAACCGAACATCGAATGGGTGCTGACTCGCATCGGCGCCAAGCACAGCCGTCCGCAATATGCCGGCCGCCATGCCTCGGCCTCCCCGGCCACCGGGCTAGCATCGCAACACAAGGCAGAACAGCAGGCGCTGGTGAACTCCGCGCTGGGAATCGAAGGGTAAGAGACCGACATGAGCACCGAAGTCCGCGTTCCGACGCTTGGAGAAAGCGTTACCGAAGCCACTGTGGCGACCTGGTTCAAGAAACCTGGCGACGCAGTGGCGGTCGATGAAATGCTCTGCGAACTGGAAACCGACAAGGTCACGGTCGAGGTTCCCTCGCCCGCCGCCGGCACACTTGGCGAGATCGTCGCCGCCGAGGGAGAGACGGTCGGCGTCGACGCGCTGCTTGCAACAATCGCCGAAGGCGATGCCGCCCCCGCGCCAATGACTGAGGCCAAGGAAGAAGCTGCCGAAGCACCAGAACCGGCCAAAAAATCCGAAGGCGGCGACAGCGGCGGAGGCAAGCCCATCGATGTGATAGTTCCGACCCTCGGTGAAAGCGTCACCGAGGCCACCGTCGCCACCTGGTTCAAGAAAGTGGGTGACAGCGTTTCCGCCGACGAAATGCTGTGCGAGCTGGAAACCGACAAGGTCTCGGTCGAGGTTCCCGCCCCCGCCGCCGGCACCCTTCAGGAGATCCTGAAAGGTGAAGGCGAAACCGTCGAGGCCGGCGGCAAGCTCGCCATCCTCTCGACCGGCGGCGCCGCACCTGCCGCCAGCCCCTCGGCCGAGAAGGTCGAACAGGACGCCGAATATGCCGAAGAGGTGAAATCGAAGTCCGGCAAGGATGTCGAGGATGCGCCTTCCGCCAAGAAACTAATGGCGGAAAAGGGCCTGTCGCCCGACCAGGTCACCGGCTCTGGCAAGGACGGCCGCATCATGAAGGAAGACGTGCTGAAGGCCGCCACGCAGCCTGCCACCGCACCGGCCCAGGCGCCCGCCGCAAAGCCCGCACCCCGCGCACCCGTCCCGGCAGAGGATGCGTCGCGCGAGGAACGCGTCCGCATGACCCGCCTGCGCCAGACCATCGCGCGTCGCCTGAAAGACGCACAGAACACCGCGGCGATGCTGACCACCTATAACGAAGTCGACATGACCGAGGTCATGGCGCTGCGCTCCGAGTACAAGGACCTGTTCGAGAAGAAGCACGGCGTCAAACTCGGCTTCATGTCCTTCTTCACCAAGGCCTGCGTCCACGCGCTCAAGGAAGTACCGGACGTGAACGCCGAAATCGACGGGACGGATGTCGTCTACAAGAACTTCGTCCATATGGGCATCGCTGTGGGCACGCCCACCGGCCTCGTTGTCCCGGTAGTGCGCGACGCCGACCAGATGTCCTTTGCCGAGATCGAGAAAACGATTGCCGAGCTTGGCATCAAGGCCCGTGACGGCAAATTGTCGATGGCCGACATGCAGGGCGGCACTTTCACGATCTCGAACGGTGGCGTCTACGGCTCGCTGATGTCCTCGCCGATCCTGAACCCGCCGCAATCGGGCATTCTTGGTATGCACAAGATCCAGCAGCGGCCGATGGTGATCGACGGCAACATCGTCGCCCGCCCGATGATGTACCTGGCGCTCAGCTACGATCACCGGATCGTCGACGGAAAGGGCGCCGTGACCTTCCTTGTGCGCGTGAAGGAAGCGCTGGAGGATCCGCGGCGTCTGCTGATGGATCTATAAGGACCTGACTCAGTGGCGGAGAAACCGCGCGTAGAACGAAAGATCTACGACGGTCTTCCGCCGACACGCCCATTCCAACGGATCGCGTGGCGCGAGCGCCGAGAGCAACGCAGGAAGAAACAGGACGAGGACCGAAGGAAGTCATGGCAAAGCTACCACAAGCTGCATCCGGGCAAGAAGTTCCTGTTAGAAATCGGGCTGTGGTTAGGTTGTCTGGCGCTGTTCGTACTCTGCATCTCATTCTTCGATCTGAGAGGCGGAAGGCGAGCGGGCGGGCTCATTCTCTTTGCCCTTTTGGGTTGGCTACTTCCTATCTTCCGGCTGTTCCAGTGGGCCTATCTGGTGTGGAAGACGCGGGTCCGCGAATGACGTACGAAGACTGAAAAGCCTAGGCTAAGTGAAGCAGGAACTCGCCCCATGCAACTCCTAGTCCGCAACGCCTTCCAGAACTACGACACCTGGAAATCTGCCTTCGACGGCGATGCCGAGAGCCGGATGACTGCCGGCCTCACCCTCCTGCAGGTCTGGCGCGATTCCGACGTGCCCCGCACTGTCTGGTATCTTCTCGAGGTCAACGACCACGACAAGGCACAGGCCTACATGGACGGCGACCATGCCCGCCTTCTCGGCGACCGCGCCGGTGTCACGGATGGCGAGTACCATTTTCTGGAGACGATCTGACCCATGGCCGACACTAATGCCGAGATCGCCCCAGCCGCCTGTTCAAGGATCGAACCGATTGCATTAGATATTGAGGACCGCATCGCCACGGAGGGCATCGCCCCGTGCTGAACGACGAACTCTCGATCCTGTTGCTCTATGGCCTTCTAATGGCCGTCGTACTGGTCCTGAAGACCACCGGCATGCTGACTCAGTTCGACATGGGCTACCTCTTGTCCTCCCGCGACGAGAACCGCTCGCTCGAAGGCATGCTCGGCCGCATGGACCGGGCGATCAACAACTCGGTCATCGCCATGGCGTTGGTAACGCCGCCTATACTTGTCATCGCGATCCGCGACCAGTCCTCGGCGCACTCGATCCTCGCGGCGCAGATCTTCCTCGCCGCCCGCACGATCTATTTCCCGGCCTACATGTTCCGTATCACCGGCCTGCGCACGCTGGTCTGGCTGATCGCACTGATCGCCATCTTCTTCCTCTACTTCCTGGCCCTCTGATGACGGCCGCACCCCGCATATCCCGCCAAACGAGGCCCGCGTGACACCCGAACTCACCGCCCTCACCCTCGCCGCGCTGCTGCAGGTGTTCCAGGTCTGCCTGATGGCCGTGCCCGCCAATCTCGAGCTGGGCACAAAAAAGACGCTCGGTCCCCGCGATCCCGAGGCTCTGGGCGGAACGCTGGCCTCGCAGCTCAGCCCCCGCACGGCCCGGCTGCACCGCGCCATGAACAACCATTTCGAGGGGCTGATCCTGCTCACCATCGCGGTGACGGTGGTCACGCTGTCCGGACAGTCCACCGCTTTCACCGCCGCCTGCGCCTGGATCTACCTGGCCGCCCGCGTCGTCTATATCCCCTGCTACGTCTTCGGCCTGTCCCCCTGGCGGTCTGTCGCGTGGTTCGTGGGCTTTGCCGCCACTACCCTCATGCTTATCGCCGCGGTGCTGTGATGCCTTTCCTGCGAACATATTCCGGAGAAGGCCGCAGCGCAGGGGCTGGGCCCCGTTTGCGCGCCCTGACAAACCGTGTACGCCCTGTCTACACCCGGCGTACCGCCGAAAAAGCCAAGGAGACCCCATGTCCAGCTATGACGTCATCGTAATCGGCGCCGGTCCCGGCGGCTATGTCGCCGCGATCCGCTGCGCCCAGCTCGGCCTGAAAACCGCCTGTGTCGAGGCGCGGGAAACGCTTGGAGGCACCTGCCTGAACGTCGGCTGCATCCCGTCTAAGGCGCTCTTGCACGCCAGCCACCAGTTGCACGAGGCAGAGGATAATTTCGCCAAGATGGGCCTCAAGGGCAAGGCGCCCTCGGTCGACTGGAAACAGATGCTGTCCTACAAGGATGACGTCATCGGCCAGAACACAAAGGGCATCGAGTTTCTGTTCAAGAAGAACAAGATCGACTGGCTCAAGGGCTGGGGTTCGATCCCCGAAGCCGGCAAGGTCAAGGTCGGCGACGAGGTTCACGAGGCGAAGAACATCATCATCGCATCGGGCTCCGAAGCGTCCTCGCTGCCGGGAGTCGAGATCGACGAGAAGGTCGTCGTCACCTCTACCGGCGCGCTGGAACTCGGCAAGGTCCCGAAAAAGCTGGTGGTCATCGGCGCCGGCGTAATCGGGCTGGAGTTGGGCTCGGTCTACAAGCGGCTGGGGTCCGAGGTGACGGTGGTCGAGTACCTCGATGCCATCACACCCGGCATGGATGCCGAGGTATCGAAGGTGTTCCAGAGAACACTGAAGAAACAAGGGCTCGAGTTCATCCTCGGCGCTGCCGTGCAGGGCGTGGATGCGACCAAGACAAAGGCCAAGGTCACCTACAAGCTGAAGAACGACGACAGCGAGGTGACGCTCGACGCGGATGTTGTCCTCGTCGCCACCGGCCGCCGCGCCTTTACCGACGGTCTGGGCCTGAAAGAACTGGGCGTCGAGATGACTGACCGCGGCGTAGTCAAGACCGACAGCCACTTCGCCACCAACATCAAGGGGATTTACGCCATCGGTGACTGCATCCCCGGCCCGATGCTGGCCCACAAGGCCGAGGATGAAGGCTTTGCCTGTGCCGAGATCATCGCCGGCCAGGCCGGTCACGTGAACTACGGCGTCATTCCATCCGTCATCTACACCTGGCCCGAAGTCGCCGCCGTCGGCGCCAGCGAGGAACAACTGAAGCAGGATGGCCGCGCTTACAAGGTCGGCAAATTCTCCTTCATGGGCAACGGCCGCGCCAAGGCCATCTTCGCAGGCGACGGCTTCGTCAAGATCCTCGCCGACAAGGAATCCGACCGCATCCTCGGCGCCCATATCATTGGCCCGCAGGCGGGCGAACTGATCCACGAGATCTGCGTCGCGATGGAATTCGGCGCGGCGGCGGAAGACGTGGCGCGCACCTGCCACGCGCACCCGACGCTCTCCGAGGCGGTGCGCGAAGCGGCGCTGGCCTGCGGCGACGGACCGATCCATTCCTGATGGTCCGGGTCGCAAGACCCTGGAAACAAAGCTACGATCCGGCCCTGAGGCTCAGGGCCGGAGAGACGGTGACGGTCGGAGCCGGAGACGATGAATTCCCCGGATGGACCTGGTGCGAGAATGCCGATGGTCTGGGCGGATGGGTTCCGGCTGAAGTGCTCAGCACGACGGAACCCGGGCCTGGACAGGCGCTTCACGCCTTCGACACGTGCGAATTGACGGTGTCCCCCGGTGACGAACTCGACATCCAGGCCCGGCAACTCGGCTGGGCGCTCTGCCGCTCGTCGGATGGCACGACCGGCTGGGTGCCGCTATCCTGCTTCGACGAAGACGACGTATCATGAAACAGATCGCCAAGGATATCTGGACCCAGGACGGCGACCGCATCCGCTTTCACGGCATCCCCTTCGACACGCGCGGCGTCATCGTGCGGCTGCCGGATGGCACGCTCTGGCTTCACTCCCCCGTCAGCCCTACCGACGAACGCGTGGCCGAGATCACCGCACTCGGCCCCATCGCCCACATCATCGCGCCGAACCTGATCCACGGCGCCTATACGGAACAATGGGCCGCGCTGGCGCCGGACGCAAAAGTCTGGGTCTCGCCGCTGTTTCCGCGCAAACACGCGGACATCGCCTGTTATGCGGTTTTGACGGACGAGGCTCCACCCGACTGGGCCGCCACCATTGACCAGTGCCATTTCGCAGGCAGCAAGGCGATCGACGACATGGTCTTTCTGCACCGACCCTCCGACACGCTGATCATCACCGACATCCTCCAACGCCACGACCCCACGCGCGAGCCCTTCCTTTGGCGCATGATCAAGGGCGCCTTCGGCATAATGGCTCCTGGCGGCCGCGTCCCTCCGGACATCCGCATGTCCTTCCGCGACCGAGACGCCGCACGCGCGGCCCGCGACCGCATCCTGTCATGGGAGTTCGACCGAATCCTGCTTCCGCACTCGGTTCCGGTCGATACCGGCGGCAAGGAATTCTTCCGCAAAGCGATGAGCTGGCTGGATCAGCCGACCCCGTAACGTGACTGGACCATTCCACCGGGATAGGTCCGCGTTGCCTCGTGCTCCAACCGGACATCGCCGTCCACCGCGCCGAATAGCGGCAACCCTGACCCGATCAGAACCGGCAGGCGGCTGATCACCATGTCCTCGATCAGGCCTTCCCGAAGAAAACTTTGGATCACCTTGCCGCCATCGATATAGGCCCGTGTCCAGCCTTCACGCCCAAGCGCATCCATCACCTCGCGCGGCGCGCCCTGCTTCACCCGCACCTTGTCGCGCAGCGCCTCGGGCACGTCATCGTTCTGCATCGAGCTGCTCAGGACGACCACGGGTATCGCATAGGGCCACGGGTCGAAGCCCGCGACGACATCGAAAGTCCCGCGCCCCATCACCAGCCCGTCCATCCGCTCGATGAAAGCCGCGTAACCGAAATCCTCGCCCTCGGGCGCGGACGGTCCGTCCGGCGCGCCGGTCAGCCAGTCGAGGCTTCCATCCGGCCGGGCGATATAGCCATCAAGCGATACCGCGATAAACACGTGCCCGGTTGTCATGCCACCAGCATCCTGAGGCCCTGGGTCACGTCGGTCCTTACAGACAGCCGAAGCCCCGGCTCGTCTCCGGCCCTAAGCGCAGCAACGATCAGCTTGTGCTGTTGCGGTACCTCGGTCCGCTGCAACCGCCCGTAAAGCTTGCGCATCGTCGGGCCAAGCTGCAACCACACAGTCTCGACCAGGGCCAGCATCGCCGGCGCCTGCGCCCGCAGATACAGCGTTCGGTGGAACTCCAGGTTAGTGCGGATATAGGCCACAGCATCCTGCTTCGCGACCGCCTCGGCGATCTGGCCGTTGATCGCGTTCAGCCGGTCGATCAGCGCGATATGTGCACGCGGCAGGGCACGGCTTGCCAGCTCCGTCTCGATCAGCGCGCGCAGCGCGGCCAGTTCCTCGATCCGCTCGTTCGACAGTTCCGGCGTCGACACCCGACCTGAAGAGGACAGCGTCAGCGCGCCCTCCGCCGCCAGCCGCCGCACGGCCTCGCGCGCAGGCGTCATCGACACGCCGTATTCCTTGCCGATCCCGCGCAGGGTCAGCGCCGTTCCCGGCTCAAGTTCGCCATGCATGATGCGCGTGCGCAGGTGGCGGTACACCTGGTCATGGGCGGCCTGTTGCGTGGCCTCTCCGGGGCGGGGCTGGATCAGCATATCTTCATCGTGCGGACGATCATCGCGCCGGTCAATCGCCGAAACGGTAGCGGTGCAGTAACTGGCCGTTCTGCTTGAGCCAGCGGCGCGGCGCGCGGTAGTCGGGGCATATCCGTTCCACTACCCGCCAGTAGGCCGGTGAGTGGTTCAGCTCCACCAGATGCGCCACCTCATGCGCGGCAACATAGTCGAGGACCGCCGGCGGAGCCATCGCCAGCCGCCAGGAATAGTTTAGGTCGCCGTTTGCTGTGCACGACCCCCAGCGGGACCGAGTATCTCGCAAGGTGATCCGACCTGGCGAGCGCCCGGCAAGGTGCCCGTAGCGCTCGGACGCTTCTTGCAGCCGATGCCTTGCTTCCAGTCTCAAAAACGCCTTCAGACGCGCCGGTGCCATTGCCGGTGCCTGAGGCACCATGATCGCTGCGCCGCGCAGTTCCGCCCGACGCACGGGACCGGCCACAACCGTGTACTCCGTGCCGCGAAACATCAGAGGCGCACCGATGCCTACCTCGATTCCTGCCTCCTGTTTCGCAAGGTGACCGCGTATCCAGCCGGATTTTTCTTCGGCGAAAGCCAGCGCCTCGGCCGGGTCCATCCCCGCTGGCATCGACAGTGTCACCCGCCCGTCCAGCGCCGAAACGCGCAGCGACACCCGCCGCGCCCGTCGCGAGCGGCGCAAAGTAATTTCCACCGGAGGGTTGCCGGGAAGGACTGCCTGCCCCATATCGCTGTCTCACCTTGCCTTGCGCTTAGAATAGCCTGTGCCGCCGCCTTGTGGCCATGGCGAAAATCGCCGGCCGAAAGGCTTTGACAGCAGCGTAAGCTTGTGGCAGGGGACCGCAATTCGAACAGATGCTGCACCAGCTGCAAAGAGGAAACGCATGCCCAAGGAAGAATGGGGGACCAAGCGGGTCTGCCCGACGACCGGCAAACGGTTCTACGACCTGAACAAGAACCCGATCGTCAGCCCTTATACGGGTGAGGTTGTAAGCCTGGATACCGGCACCAAGTCTCGCACCGCGATCGCCGACAAGGCGGACAAGGAAAAAGAGATGGAGCTTGTCGACGACTCGGATGTCGATCTGGATGATGACGACAACTCCGATGTCGATCTGGATGATGACATCCTCGATGACGATGACGATAGCGATGATGTCTCGCTCGACGACATCGCCGACGTGGCGTCGGAAGACGACGACAGCTGATCTCGCATTTTCCGCTTGAACTGGCGGGTGCGAATCCATATGACCGGCGAGCGATCCGAACCAGGGTCGCCGCAAGGGGCCTTAGCTCAGTTGGGAGAGCGCTTGCATGGCATGCAAGAGGTCAGGGGTTCGACTCCCCTAGGCTCCACCAAATCCTTCCAAACAGAACGAAGATCTAAATGTTTGGAACGTGTCTTCAGTTCGTTGGAATGTCAGCATTTCATTTAGCGCTTTACTGCCCGTCCTGGAAGCATACTCACAATACTACTCGAAGCTTCTTGCCATTTGGCAGCTGCGAGCGGCGGCGCTATGACCGTCATGGAGGATTTCCGGCGCCTTGTGCGGGCCGGGCTGGGTGCCCGCCGGTATCCGATACCCATGAGAAACGCCGAAGGATGGCCCGCTGCGCCGGTTTCTCGATGAGGAAGAAAAGCGCCACCGAAACCAGAATTGCAACCACAGCCGCCATCGATGCCGCGACAGCCGTGACCGGAAGGCTGAAGCGGTCGCTGAGAACCTTGATCGGCAGTTGAATAATATAGGGGTGACTAAGGTACAGCGAATAAGACGCGTTGCCCAGAAGCACCAATTGCCCGGTAACACGCCCGCTGCTGTAGGGCAAACAGAGGAAGGCGGCGACTATGGCGGCCGCAGGCAGGCCGACGGCGATGAACCTGCTGTGCCCGGCGAGCAAGAAGTATAGACTGGCAGCGGCGAACGCGAATGCGGCGGACAAAAAGATCGTGGGCACCGGCCTCATGCGAATGTAGACCGAGTAAAGGCCCATTCCCAAGATGAACTCGATCAGTATTGGCGCGGTGTAGAATTGGCCTAGCGGCGTGTCGGGTGGCCAGATCCAGCCATATACCACAACACCTAACAGCGTGGCCGATACTACCGGAATCGTCATGCGTCCGGCATTCAGGGCTACGCAATAGATTGCGTAAAAGAACATCTCGTAGCAAAGCGTCCAGCCCAGAAATAAGATCGGTTGCATGGCACCGCTGGGCTTCTCGTAGGGGATGAACAGAAGCGATTTCGCCAGCGACTCGGCGGACACTTCGGTCGAATTCAGGAGCTGAGGCAATGCCATTGCCACGACCACGAGCGCGAGGGTCAGAAACCAGTAGAGCGGAACAATGCGGGCGATCCGGCGCACAGCAAAATGCAGGCTGCCATGGTCGGGGTTGGTGGCGTAGGCCATGATGAATCCGGAAAGGACGAAAAACACGTCGACCCCGAAATAGCCGAAGGCAAAGGGGTTCGGGATGCCGGGGTACTCCAAGGCCAGCCCGCTCCCGACATGGAACAGCACTACTGTGAACGCGGCAAGGAAACGCAGGATCTGCAGTGCGGGAAGCTGGGGCTTCGGTGTTGCGCCGCTCATTGGTTCCAGCCCAGGTCGTCGGCGATTGCCTCGGTAAGGGTATCGGCCATGTACTCGTGGGCAAGAACATTCGGATGCCAGTTGCAGCCGACTTCGCCGGCGGGCACGCGAAAGTCGATGGTTCGGATGGCTGTGTCACCTTCGGCTTCGCGCTGACCAACCGCCTGAGCGATGGCCTCGGAGGCTGCGGCGCGGTCTTCCGTTCCAAGCATCGGGCCAATCGCCGTGTAGATCAACGCGCCCGGGTTCCATTCCCGCAACCGGCGGAGCAATTCGGCGTAGCGGTCGGAGAAATCGGCGGGACGGTGGCCGCCGGTGAAATCGTTCGTACCCAGATGCACCAGGATCACGTCTGCCTCCGATCGGACGATCAGGTTGGGCATGGTTCGGTGCGTGGAGCCGTTGTAGTTACGCGCCACGCCTATGCCGGAAATGGCCATTGTCAACACTTCTGCTCCCAGCCGGCGAGCAGCCACCGCGGCGTGGGTCAGGTATTGGTTCTGGGTTCTCGGCGTAAAGCCGCATTTCTGGTTCGCACCTTCGATGCCGTAGCCCGCGGAAATCGAGTCTCCGACGACCAGTATCCGCCGCTCCGGGGTCTCCGTGGGCAAGAACCGACCGTCCGTCTCTGCGGAAACCATGCGGGTTGGTCCGATGGGTCGCTCCGTCCGGCGCACCAGGCGGATGTTGTGTGGCCCCGGCGTGAGCTCTGTGGCGACATCGTAGGTCTGCTGCCCAGGCAGCAGGTCCAGCCGCTTTGCCTCGCCATCAAGCTCTACCATCAGGCTGTTGTTACCATCATCTTCCAGAGTAACCGACAGGGTGGTGCCTTCGAAGAGGAAGACCGGCCCGCTGCCGGACCAGGAAAATCGGCCTCCCGGCTCCACCGCCTCGCCAATCCAGCGGCTCGGCGTGTCCGTCGTGTCGGCAAGGGACGGTCCTGCCAGCCCCGCGGGGACGGTCAGAACGGATAAGAAGACCCGGAACACTAGGCACTGGCGCATGATCGCGAAGTAGCATGACCCTGCGGAACAAGCACAACCATAGCGTGCCAGGCGCGCAGTTTTTGGTGAGTTCTTGCCGAGACTACACGTCCCTCGGGGAGTTCCCGCCAAAGAGTTCAGCAGTCGGGAGACTTTTCAGCCAATAGGTGAGGCAGACAGATAATCCAAAGTAAAGACGGAAGTGTAACCAAAGTGTCCAGCTCACTTCGCTTGGCGACTGGACCTGTCGCTCTCGCCTATGCTCACTGACGTGTTCAGTGTCTGCCTACAAAATGATGCTCTGCTTGCCCATGGCGAAAGCCGGGGGCCTGTAACCCCCGGCTTGGATCAGAACTTCAACTGCCAGCTGAGCTCGGCACCGTATGCGTCCAGCCCGCCGCCGAGGCCTTCGGCGAAGGTGCTGACATGGATGACGCTGCCGTTGAGGGTGACCTGTTCCAGACCGAGCGCCAGCCTTGCGCGGGAGCTCTCGTCGGTGCCCAGCGACGTCTCCTCGCGGGAGAAGATCCCGCCGACACCGCCGGTCAGCATCAGGTTCGGCCCGAACCCCGTCAGCGGCATCTCGAAATCCACCCCGAGCAACGCTTCCTGGATGGTCACGCTCTCTCCCGAGACCGGAACGCCGGCGGTCGCGGTATAGCCGTCATGCCGGTCCGTGGCCCGCGCGTAATCGAGCCGCGGCATCAGGGTGATCCCGTCCAGCGCGACCTCGCCCTCGACGCCGAGGGTCAGCAGCGAGCGGCGGCTCTCGAAATCGCCGCCGGCCAGGCCCGAGACGGTGTTCTGCGCGCGCCCTTCCAGGTAGGAGGCCGAGAAGATCAGCGGATGGGTGGGCAGGCGATAGACCGCGTAGGGACCGACCAGCCAGCCGTTGCCGTCGAACTCGAACTGGCCATCATCGGCCGCGAAACGGTCGCCCTGCAGCATGACACCCAGCCGGATGTCTTCGCCACGATAGAGGTTCGCCCCGAGGATCGCGTTGTAATAGCCCGCGTCCAGATCGCCGGAGGTCGACCAGTAGCCGGTGGCCTGCAGCCAGATCAGCGCATCGGTCGAGGTTTCGAGATCGAAGAACTGCCGCCCCTGGCTGACGCCGGCATCGACGAATCCGCCGCCGTTGCCGGACAGAAGTCGCCCGAGTTTCGGCTGCGTGGAGATCAGGGCTCGGCCACGGGCCGCCATCGACTCTGCGATGAATTTCTCGGTTTCCTCGACGGGCACATAGATGATCGCGACGGTCGCGGAGGCCGTGTTGCTGTTCCCCGCCGCGTCGATTGCGACGCCGGCCGGAACCGCGATGGTCACGTCCTGGCCGCCGACCGGATCGATCGTCACCTCATACTCGGCACCGCTCCCGGCAAGGCCGGTGGCGGAAGCGCCGGTGAGTGTAAGGTCCGACGCCTCGAAGCCGGTCACGTCCTCGCTGAACCGCACGGTCACCTGGAACGGAGACCCGTCGACGATCTGCTCCGGCGCGTCGAGGATGACAACCTCCGGTTTCGTGACGTCGGTGGGGGCCGCTACGGTGATGGTCACCGTGTCCGCGGAGGAGTCGGTGAAGCCGTCATTCACGATCAGCTGGAAGACAAGCGTGATGTCGTCCGCGTTGAAGTCGAGCTCCGGCGCGGTGAAGACCGGCGTGGCGGCAGAGGGGTCGTCCAGCGTGACCGCGGTGCCGCTGGTCTGGGTCCAGGCATAGGTCAGCGGGTCATCCTCGGGGTCGGTGGACCCGGTGCCGTCCAGCGACACCGACGCCCCCGCATCCACCGTCTGGTTCGGCCCGGCATCGGCGGTCGGCGCGGCGGAGACAGGGGCGCCCACGCTGATCGTCACCGTATCGGCCGCCGAATCCGTGAAGCCGTCGTTCACGATCAGCTGGAACACAAGGTCTTCGTCGGACCCGTTGGTCGGCAGGGCCGGCGCAGTGAAGCCCGGCGTGGCGGAGGCGGGATCGTCCAGCGTCACCGCCGTTCCGCTGGTCTGCGTCCACGCGTAGGTCAGCGGGTCAGATTCCGGATCGGTCGAACCGGTGCCGTCCAGCGTGACCGTTGCTTCCGAGGCGACGGTCTGGTTCGGGCCCGCATCGGCCGTCGGCGCAAGGGACACCGGCGCCTCCACGGTGATCGTCACGGTGTCAGCGGCGGAGTCCACCGTGCCGTCATTCACGATCAGCTGGAACACAAGGTCTTCGTCGGACCCGTTCGTCGCCAGGGTCGGCGCGGTGAAGCCGGGCGAGGCGGCCGACGGATCGTCCAGGGTGACCGTCGTTCCGCTGGTCTGCGTCCAGGCATAGGTTAGCGGGTCACTGTCACCGTCGCTCGAGCCGGAGCCGTCCAGTGACACGGTGGCCGCAGATGCGACTGTCTGGTCCGGACCAGCATCGGCCGTGGGCGCTGCGTTGGTGGGCGCTTCCACGCTGATCGTCACCGTGTCGGCAGCGGAATCCGTGAAGCCATCGTTCACGATCAGCTGGAACACGAGATCCTCGTCGGACCCGTTGATCGGTAGGGTCGGCGCGGTGAAGCCGGGGGAGGCAGCAGTGGAATCGTCCAGCGTGACCGTCGTGCCGCTGGTCTGCGTCCAGGCATAGGTCAGCGGGTCCGATTCCGGATCGGAAGAACCGGTTCCGTCCAGTGTCACCGCCTCACCGGAGTCGACAGTCTGGTTCGGGCCCGCGTCGGCCGTCGGTGCAACGTTGGTGGGCGCCTCCACGCTGATCGTCACCGTGTCAGCGGCGGAGTCCACCGTGCCGTCGTTCACGATAAGCTGGAACACGAGATCCTCGTCGGACCCGTTGGTCGCCAGGGTAGGCGCGGTGAAGCTCGGAGAGGCGGACGTGGAATCGTCCAGGGTGACCGTCGTTCCGCTGGTCTGCGTCCAGGCATAGGTCAGCGGGTCACTGTCACCGTCGCTCGAGCCGGAGCCGTCCAGTGACACGTTGGCCGCAGATGCGACTGTCTGGTCCGGACCAGCATCGGCCGTGGGCGCTGCGTTAGGAACATAGTCTGTTGTGTTGATCAGGGTGGTGCCAGTGACGCCCGAAACGGCAACTTCCCACTCGTGGAATGTGGTGCCGCCATCCAAGCTGCCACTGAATTTGATACCCAGATAGTCTTCTGCGGCCAGACTGGCCGCATCGGCACCGTTTTGCGACAGGATCGTTACGGACGTCAGTCCGCAGGCCGCCTCGATTTCCGCTGAACTGATATCAGAATAACCACTATAGTTATACGTACTGTTGGCCCAATAAGCGCCTCCCGCCATTTGGACGCCTGAATAAGGCAGATACACGTAGGCGGCTGCATTATCAACACTATAGTAACTGAAGGAACAACTTAAACCGTTCGGCACAACGTTGCCATTAAGGCTTCCATCCAAAGCAAACACAGCCGAAGGTACACCAAGCAAACACGAACCAACCACTGCCGAAATCACACGTCTCAAGAGTCGTCTCATGGCCTGTATCCCCTGCCTGCCTGAATGACTGTGGCCGGCCATGTCCCACAACATGCACACGATTCCCCAAGCGAACACCGCCTCAGCCAGTTACCTTGTTATGTAAATTTCGGCCGCCTGCACAATGCATGCACCAAATCTGCACAGGTTGATGAACCGGCGTTGCAAACATCCCACAGTCGAGTTTTCGTGCCGAAACATAAACTTACCCGGCGTCATCCCTGCCGCGTTCCGGCAACGTTGCCTTGCCTCGACGGAATGCTAGTTTCCCTACAGCGGGAGCAGCATCCGGACGCGCCGCATACCGTGTAGACAACTAGTGCCGAGAGGGACCACCATGCTTAGACCAAAGACAATTGCCGTATTGCCGCTGATCGGGCTGATCGCCGCCTGCGCGAATTCCGGCGCCAACTACACACCGGTGATCGACGGTCCGGTCGGCCCGAATTTCAATGCCGATTTGGCCGCTTGCCAGAACCTCGCCGCGCAACAGGGCGCATTCGACAGCAACACGGGCGCCGCCGCTGCGACAGGCGCCGCCGTCGCGGGTGGCGGAACGGCGATCTTCGCCAATGAAGGTACTAATGTCCGTGATGCCGCCCTGATCGGCGCGGCCGCAGGTGTGGCCGGAGGTGCGCTGCAACAGCAGGCGAACAAGGAAGCGATCATTCGCAACTGCATGCGCGGACGCGGCTATCGCGTCGTCGGCTGACCTCGTGAGCTTACACGCCCAGGTAGGTCTCTGTTAACTCAAGGGTCAGGTCGTCCATCGGCCCGGCCCAGACGGTCCTACCCCGTTCCAGCAGAACAGCACGGTCGCAGGCGCCACGCATCTCCTTGAGCGTCTTGTCGATCACCAGCAGGGCCATGCCGGTCTCGTGCTTCAGCGTCGCAATTGCGGTCCAGATCTCCTGCCGGACGATCGGCGCCAGCCCCTCTGTCGCCTCGTCGAGGATCAACAGGCGCGGATTGGTCGTCAGCGCCCGGCCGATGGACAGCATCTGCTGTTCTCCGCCAGAGAGCGACGCGGCCACCTGTCGTCTCCGCTCTTTCAGACGCGGAAATAAGGTGTAGACGTTGGACAGATCCCAATGACCGCGCCGGGCCGCGGCGCCGAGGTTTTCCTCCACAGTCAGATCCGGGAAACAGCGCCTGCCCTCGGGCACCAGCCCGATCCCCAGCCGCGCTGCACGGTGACTAGGCAGCCGCTGGAGGTCCTGGCCGTCGAACTGCATCTTGCCGCGTGCGGGCAGCATCCGACAGATCGTTTTCACGGTCGTGGTCTTGCCCATGCCGTTTCGGCCCATAAAGCCCACAGACTGGCCCTCGCCGATTTCCAGGTCTACGCCGAACAAGGCCTGGCTGGCGCCGTAGGTGGCGGTGACATTCTGCAGGGTTAGCAGGGTCATGCCTCCTCTCCCAAATAGGCTTCGCGGACTACAGGATCGGCGCGGATCTCGTCTACGGTTCCGGTGGCTATGATCCGGCCATAGACCAGCACGCTGATCCGGTCTGCTAAAGCGAAGACGGCGTCCATGTCATGCTCCACCAGCAGGATCGGCGCCTGCCAGCGCAGTTCGTCCAACAGCGCCGTCAGCTGTTTCGATCCCTCACTCCCCAGCCCGGCCATCGGTTCATCCATGACGAAGGCTCTCGGCTGCAGAGTCAGCGCCACTGCGACCTCCAGCTGCCGACGCTGGCCGTGGCTCAGTTCTGCTGTGCGCGCTGCCGCTTGGTCGGCCAGGCCGACCCGCTCCAGAGCCGCCAACGCTTCGCCGCACAGGTAGGTGTCTTTCAGCACGTTTCGCATCATCCGCCATGACCGCCCCGCCGCACCCAGAGCTCCCAGCAGTGCGTTCTGCAGGACCGTGTCTTCCATCGCCAGCGCAGAGATTTGGAAGGTCCGCGCCAGTCCCATCCTTGCGCGAGCCCGTACCGTTTCGGCTGTCACATCGTGGTCGAGGAAATGGACGGTCCCGGAATCGGGCGCCAGCCCGCCGCAAATCTGCGCAATCAGCGTTGATTTTCCGGCGCCGTTCGGCCCGATGATTGCATGCACTTCACCGCGCTTCAGGTCGATGGAAACGCCGTCATTCGCCCTTAGTGCACCGAAGCTCTTGGTAATATCATGCGTGACAAGGACGTCGTCAGTCATGTGTCCTGCCTCGCCCCGCGATCATTCCGACCACGCCCCCATGCCCGAACAGCACGATGCCCAACAGGACCAGACCGAGGAAAACCTGCCAGTATTCGCTGACACCGCCCAGAAAATGCTCCAGCAGCACAAAGAGGCAGGCGCCGACGACTGGGCCGAACAGGCGTCCGACCCCACCAATGATAACGAAAACCATGATCTCTCCCGACATCTGCCAGCTCAGCATTGTCGGGCTGACAAACCGATTTAGATCGGCGAAGAGTGCGCCCGCCAACCCGGTTACTGCGCCTGAGATCACCAGCGCCGAGAGTTTCAGCCGAGTCGGGTTCATGCCGACTGTTTCGACCCGGTGCGGCACCTGCCGCGCGGCGTTCAGCGCCAAGCCAAAGGGTGAACGGATCAGCCGCGCGTTCAGGAACAGAATGACGCAGAGCACACTGAGGCATAGACCGTAGAATTCGATCGGGACGAGAGTGTTTAGCCCCGGAAAACTATTGCGGACATAGATCGACAACCCGTCCTCGCCACCATAGGTGGGCCAGGAGATCGCGAAGAAAAACACCATCTGCCCGAAGGCCAGCGTTATCATTATGAAATAGACGCCCGACGTGCGAAGCGCGAGAAGCCCAATGACAAGCGCCGCGACGGCGGAAGAGATCATCGCCACCAGCCAGATAACCGGCATCGACTTGGTGCCGGTTATGGTGAACGGCCAGTCCATCAAGGGTGTGTAGTTCTGCGCATGAAAGGCCAGAACTCCCATGGCGTAGCCGCCAAGGCCGAAATAGACCGCGTGGCCCAAGCTCACCATGCCTCCCCAACCCAGCGCTATGTTGAGGCCGGCCGCAGCCAGCGCGAAGATCACTGCGCGCGTCGCCAGTGTAATTGTGAATGGTTCGTCCGCCCAGAGCGCCCATACCGGCACCGCGACCAGCAGCAGGAGCGCGGCGCTATTGACCAAAGCCTCACGGCTCATACCCTGGCCCCGAACAGCCCGGTGGGCCTCCAGACCAGCACCACCGCCATCAAAATGTAGATCGCCATTGACGCAAATGCCGACCCTGTAGCCGTCGCCTTGGCAGGGTCGGTGAACAGCTTAAGCAGTTCGGGTAAGAAAATGCCGCCGAGCGTGTCGGCCAACCCGACCAGAAGCGCGCCGATCAGCGCCCCTTTGATCGAGCCAATCCCTCCGATCACGATGACAACGAAGGCAAGGATCAGTACCGGCTCTCCCATCCCGACTTGCACCGACTGGATCGCGCCAACTAACGCACCAGCTAGGCCCGCCAACCCGGCGCCCAGAGCAAAGACCAATGTATAAAGCCGCGAGATATTCACGCCCAGCGCCCCGATCATCTCCCGGTCGTTCTCACCGGCGCGGATCTGCACCCCGATCCGTGTGTGAGAGATCAGCAGCCATAATCCCAAAGCGATCAGAAGGCCCAGCACGATCAGCGCCAGGCGGTAGAGCGGATACTGGATTCCGCCCGGCAACATGACTGGCCCGGACAACCAGGCAGGGATGTCGAGGTAAAGCGGGAACGATCCGAATAGCCATCGCGTGCCCTCCGAAAAGATCAAAATCAGCGCGAAGGTTGCGAGCACTTGGTCGAGGTGATCCCTGTCATAGAGCCGCCGTATCACCACCAGTTCAACCAGCGCCCCTGCCAAAGCTGCAGAAATCAGTGCCGCAGCGAGCGCGAGCAGGAACGAGCCGGTTGCGCCCGCTATTGTGGCGGCAGCGAAGGCACCCACCATGTATAGCGACCCGTGGGCCAGGTTGATCAGCCCCATGACCCCGAAGATCAGGGTCAGGCCGGCCGCCATTAGAAACAGCATGACACCGAATTGCAGGCCGTTCAGGACCTGCTCTGCGATCAAAATAGCGGTCATGGGAACTGCCTCGACTCGAGCCCGGCGTTTGGCCGGGCTCCGGTCAGGCTACATCGAGCATTCGCCGACATAGGCGTTGTCGCGATCTTCCATCGCAGTATCGGTGATCTTGTTGGTGTAGATATCGCCTTCCTTGATCACCTCCCGAACATAGATGTCCTGAATTGGGTGGTGGTTTGAAGCGAAGGTGAAATCGCCCCGCACGCTGTCGAAATCAGCGTCTTCCAGCGCAGTGCGGAAGGCGTCGGGATCGGAGATGTCAGCCTTGTCCATCGCCGACAGAAGCAGGTTTGCTGTGTCGTACCCCTGTGCGGCATAGATCGATGGCAAGCGGCCGTATTTTTCTTCGTAAGCAGAGACAAAGGCAGCGTTCGCGTCGTTGTCGAGATCTTTGGACCAGGTGGAGGTGTTCTTCACGCCCACGGCGGCGTCACCCACTGCCTGAAGAATGTTCTGATCGAAGGAAAAGGCCGGACCGACCAAGGGCAGTTCTACCCCTGATTCTGCGTATTGCTTCAGGAAGGAAATCCCCATACCGCCGGGGAGAAAAAAGAACACGCTATCCGCGCCCGACGCACGGATCTGCGCGATCTCGGCGGCATAGTCGGTCTGACCGAGTTCGGTATAGATCTCGCCCGCCAATTCGCCGTCGTAGAACCGCTTGAACCCGGTCAACGAGTCATGTCCCGCTGGATAGTTTGGCGCCAGGATGAACGGTTTTGTATATCCCGCGCTTTTCGTATATGCGCCGGCTGCCTCATGCAGGTTGTCGTTCTGGTACGACACCGAGAAGTGGTTCGGGTTGCACCCGGCGCCCGCCAATTGCGCCGGCGCCGCATTGGTTGAAAGGTAGAACAGCCCTTGCGCCGTCGCTGATGGGACCACGGCCATGGCAAGATTGGACCACACTATTCCGGTCAACACGTCTACCTTGTCGGACTGGATCATTTTATCGGAGATCTGTACAGCGATGTCCGGTTTTTGCTGATCGTCCTCGACAATGACATCGATGTCGTCACGTCCCGCCATCCCGATCGCCAACATGAAACCATCGCGCGTGTCGATACCAAGGCTCGCGCCGCCGCCCGACAGCGTAGTGATCATTCCCACCTTCACCTGGGCCTGGGCTCCGGCAGCAAGGGCAACAAGCCCTGCGGCAGCAAGTAGCGTCTTCACGGACATTCTATAACTCCCTGTCTGTTGGTGTTTTGTACGTTCACCGCCGGCCGGGTGTCTCGCCCGGAGATGCGACAACCAAATCGATCCCCATATCGATAACCAAATCTGCCACGATGTACATCACGAGCGCGCAAGGGTTTTGCGTCCCTGGATGCATTTGCGTTATCTACGAGCCGTTTCGCGCATGTTTGGCGCGAGGGAAGGACGGACGGGAGCCGCGGACCATGAAGACATTCGACTGGGACGACGCCTATGACAATTCCGGCCACATTCTGGATGCCGCCAGCTACCCGCGGAAATGGCAGACCGAGGCGGACGCGTTTCGGTCATCGCATCCATCCGCAATTCTTGATCTTCGGTATGGGCCCGGTGCGCGCAACAATCTCGACATTTTCCTTCCCGGCGAAGAACCGAAGGGGCTCGCCGTATTTGTCCACGGTGGCTACTGGATGAAGTTCGACAAATCGACCTGGTCCCAACTGGCGCAAGGCTCGGTAGATGCAGGCTGGGCGATGGCGTTGCCCAGTTACACATTGGCACCGGACGCGTCAATTTCGCAGATAACTCGGGAGATCGCCGCTGCAGTGACCGCAGCTGCCGAGCGGGTAGCTGGTCCCATCCGCCTGTCGGGCCATTCGGCTGGTGGACATCTCGTCAGCCGCATGGCCTGCGAGAACTCGCCGCTCGCCGGACAAGTCCGGAAGCGGATGACCGGCGTGGTCTCGATCAGCGGGCTGCACGACCTCGAGCCGTTGCGCAACACGAAGATGAACGCGACGCTGCGGATCGACGACACCGTGGCGGTAAGCGAGAGTGCGGTCCGCAACAAGCCTGTTACCGGCCTACCGGTCACCGCGTGGGTTGGTAGTTCCGAACGCCCTGAGTTCTTGCGGCAGTCGCGCTTGCTTGCGGGAGCCTGGCCAAACTGCATCGTTCAGATCGACGACGGCCGGCACCATTTCGATATCATCGAAGGACTTCGGGATAAGAATAGTCCGCTTTGCTGCCGCTTGCTGGATTGATCCGCATTGGAGTCTAGGTGCGCCTCTAAACACGTTGCTTCTGGTCACCTTACATCCAGCAGACCAACATGAGCGTCGCAGTACATGCTATCGGCTCTGGACCAACGGTCGATGGGCAAGGCACCACTGACGAAATTCAACATGAAATGCTTGTGGTGCAGAATATGGAAAGGATCAGTCTTTTCAGTCTCCGGACTCGAACTCGTACCATTTTTCGATTTCCGCAGTCTGTCGATTGATTTCAATACGGTTGCTGCAGTGGCACAGTAGCAGCCTCTTCAGCGTCATTGTCGTGTGCTCGAAGTTCAGTCGGCTAAATCCGATACGGGACCTTGACGAACGTATCCAGAGCGGCGCAACTGCCACTGCGTGTTTACCCGCTCAGGCCGCACGGCCCGGTCCGACAGAGGATTTGAAATTACGTACCTATGGCAAACAACGAATTTCAGTGCGCAGGCTGCACAGTCGTGACGGGAGACCTGAATGACAGAATTCACTAAGACGACACTCGACGGCGTCCTGATTGTCACGCCAAAACGCTTCGGCGACCATCGCGAATTGTTTGGCGAGAGCTTTGGTTCGCTGTGGACGCGGCCGGAAATTCTCATGTATTCAGTCAGATGACGATATGCACCCATCAGGTTTGAAGTACCCGACGGCAGAACCGTCACTTTCCGCCAATTTTCTTTTTCTTGAATCGCCGCATATCAACTGGGCCGATTTGACATGTGAAATCTCCGATCAAACCTGCCGCACCACTGAGGCGGAGCACACTCCAACCTGGACCTATCCGAGCCAAGCAATACCCTCCGCGAAGTCCCGGCTGAAAAGGGATACCTTCTTGCCTCTCGGCCCTCGCCGCCCCTACCCGATGGCGGATCTCAACTTTGTACTATCAAACCCGGAGCCATTTCATGTCTAAGCGCAAGGGCATCATCCTCGCCGGTGGTTCAGGCACGCGCCTGTATCCAATCACTTTGGGTGTGTCAAAGCAGCTAATGCCGGTCTACGACAAGCCAATGATCTATTACCCACTCTCAGTTCTTATGCTGACTGGCATCACCGACATCGCCATCATCACAACGGTGCAGGACCAGAAGCAATTTCGTCGGCTTTTGAAGGATGGCAGCCAATGGGGTCTGTCCTTCACTTACATCGTGCAACCGTCACCAGACGGGTTGGCGCAAGCATACCTCCTCGCCGAGGACTTCTTGGCCGGTGCACCGTCTGCTATGGTACTGGGCGATAACATTTTCTTTGGCCACGGCTTGCCCGAGATCCTGACAACAGCCGATAAACAACTGTCCGGCGGCACCGTGTTCGGCTACCACGTTTCCGACCCGGAACGTTACGGCGTGGTGGATTTCGACTCGGCAGGCAACGTCAGAAAAATCGTCGAGAAACCTGAGGTTGCGCCCTCCAACTACGCCGTGACCGGCCTCTACTTCCTCGACGGTGACGCCCCCCACCGCGCCAAGGAGATCACGCCGTCTGCCCGTGGCGAGCTTGAAATTGTATCGCTACTCGACACCTATCTGCGGGAAGGCGCTCTGACAGTGCAAAAAATGGGCCGTGGTTATGCTTGGCTCGACACTGGAACCCATGCCAGCCTGCTTGACGCTGGCAATTTCGTTCGCACCATGGCGGTTCGCCAAGGCATGCAAACTGGTTGCCCCGAAGAGATCGCCTACTACATGCGCTACATTGACGCCGGCAAACTCCGCGAACACGCGGAAACGTACGGCAAAACAGAGTATGGTCGATACCTTGCGCGGCTGCTTTAGGGCCGACCGAAGCTGAGCATATTACTATTGGGTTCCGCATTCGAGAATTAGCCTAGCGGCACCTTCAACTGCTTCCAACGCATCAGGGGACGGTTGAATTGCGGACAGGAAACCATGCCCGCAACCCTTTGCAACCAGAAGCTTGCTGTTGGCGTGGCGCATGCAGAACTTCTCTGAGTTCTCGGCCAACGGGTCGTCCTGTGCAGCGATGACAATCGTATTGCACGGAACAGGGAAACCTTCCGCAAATGGATCAAGCTCGAGACACCCTGCCATCAAACCATTCGGATCGAGTTTTTGATACATGGCTGCAACAGAATTGGGACCTAGACCGTCAGTTTCGCATCCAGTGGCGGGAATTTGACCAAACGCGCCATATAGCAACAGTGCTCCAGAGACCGAATGACGCATAACCGTGTTCGACGCGGAGTATGCCCAAAGCGCCATCAGCGCACCTGCGCTGTCGCCGGACAGGATGATATCCGACCCAAAGATATCTACGGCGTCGCGCAAGCTTTGTGCCGCGGCTTCGCTCTGCTGGGGCAGTACATGCTCCGGCGCCAGAGGCCAGGGGCATAGCCAAACCGGACGACGCAGCGTTTGCGCAATACACGCGCCGACACACCGATGTGTGTACGGAGACCCGACCACGAAGCCGCCACCGTGAAAATGCAGCACTGCTCCGGTATCCGGATCTTCGGGATAACACACGAGACCGCCGGCGAGTGGCTCGATCCGAACCGCGTCCGGCAGCACAGGCGCAACCACATCTGGCTGAGCGTTCCGCCAGGTGCGCAATTCTGACGGATCACCGGAAATCCAGTCCGGCGACCCGCTCATTGGTTCATTCCTCGATCCAAACCGTATCGAGGTGCTGCTCGAATGCCTGGTGAGCGCCGAAACCCCTTACCTTGCTGCGCGCCGAGCGATAGATCGACCGCCAGTACGGCTGTATCAGGATCCCATCCTCGCGCAGCATAGTTTCCAGCCGTGCCATAACTTCGCTGCGCGCTTCTGGATCCGGCGTCGCCAGCGCCTCGTCCAATGCCGCATCGAAATCTGGGTTGGCATAGGCGCTTTCGTTCCAGGCAGCGCCCGAACGATAGGCGAGCGACAGCACTTGGATTCCGAGCGGCCGACCGTTCCATTCGGTTAAAGAGAAGGGATACTCGGACCAATTATTCCAGAAAGTACTGCCCGGCAGAATCGACCGCTTCACCGCGAACCCAGCGTCGCGCAACTGCGCTGCAATGGCATCCGCGGTGTTTGCCTGCCAGTCGGTGTCAATGGATATGATTTCCAATTCAGAATCAGCATGGCCGGACGCCGCGAGCAGTTCCGCGGATGCATCCAGATCCTGTTTTGCCGGGCCAATGTCAGCATAGTCGATATGCATTGGTCCGACGTGGTGGTTTGCGGCCACTTCGCCTGCATTGTCCATGCCCAGTTCAAGCACAAAGGCGTTGTCGACGGCGAGTTGAACCGCACGGCGCAAGTCCTTGTTGTTGTAGGGCGCGCCGCTGACATTCATCCGCGCAACGATGGTCGAACCAGTGGCGATCTCGGCGGTTTCGGCTTCGGACGCGGTCAGTATCTCGACGAACTCCGTCGGAGTTTCGTAGTTCGCATCGATTTCTTCCGACTCGAAAGCAGCGATCATCGTTGCGGGGTCGGTGCCGAGATCGACCCACTCCACTTCATCGAGCCAGTAGGTACCACCCCACCATTCCCCATCTTTTCGCCGGACTTTCGCGCCGACGCCAGGAGAGTATTCCAGCAATTCACAAGGACCGGTGGTAATCGAGAGAGCCGACATCGGGTCTGCGGATCCATCATAGGAGCGGTGCATAATCATTCCCGGATAGTCCGCCATTCCGGCGATCAACGATACGTCCGGCTTTGGCAGGTTCAACCGAACGGTCATGTCATCGACTTTCTCGATGCCACCTTCCACCGCCTTCTCGGTGGCCGCATCAACGAGAGCTCCCATCCGGCCGGCCATTGAATTGCCTTCGGCGGCGCTTTCACACCATCGTATCAAATTGAATACCACGTCATCGGCGTTAAATGCATCGCCGTTCGACCATGTGATACCACGCCGCAGATGAAGCGTCAGCGTCATCGCATCGTCCGAGGCTTCCCAGCTTTCCAGTAGCTGCGGCTCGAAGGTGAAGTCACTGGTCCAGCGCACCAGATACTCGTTGCATTGTCGTGCTACGTTGGCCATTTCGGTGCCGTCGAAGGTGCGCGGGTCGCGAAACGGCTTTACCACTTGTCCGATTTTCAGGCTGCCGCCTTGCACAGGGGTGCCCTGCGCCATAGCCGGCCGCGGAAGGCCGCCGATCGCACAGGCACCCGCTGTAGTCAGGCCAATGCCTGCAGCCTGTGCCAGGAACTCCCGTCGGGACAGCTTTCCGGCCTTGATACTCCGTGCGAGCGGCTGTGCCATCGGGTGCAGTCTGCGGTTTGTGAGCATATATTTCATCGTTATTTCCCTGTCGCTTCGACCCCTATCCCTAGGGGTTCCAGTTCAAATTGCGTCGTAAACCGACTCGATGGTTTCCGCCTCAAATCTCAAAGGTGTAGAACCGACGAGTTGCCAAACATGCCTGGTCTCGCCGGTAAGTAAGGCAAGCGCGCCTTCGGTTGCGGCAACTGCGCCGCCGTAGAGTCGGTTGGCCATGTGCATCATTGCGGTTTGATGCATTGCGATGGTGCCGCTGCCGCAGGCGTCTTTGACCAAAACAACCCGGAACCCATGAGCCATTGCGTCGCGCACGGTGGCGGCAACGCAGGCTTCGGTCCACACGCCGGCAACTACCAGCCAATCCGCACCGGTCTCTCGCAGCTTCCCTTCGAACTCAGGTTCGCAAAAACAGCTCATGTCGTTCTTACGCAGCACATATTCGTCCTTTTCCGGTGCCACTTCGGGACAGATCGCGGTTATCGGATCACCCGGGACTGAAAACAGAGGCACACCGCTGTCACCGACCGGTTCGTGCAGTCGCAACGGAACTCTGCCAAAATCCCGCTCGTAGGCTGCGTGCAAGACTGGCACGCCTGACCCTCGCGCCGAGGCAAGTAGCCGCGCGGAATTGTCCAGCACACGGTCATAGCCCTCAACTAGATAGCGGATATCGCGCCGATGCTCTTCCTGAAGGTCGATCAGCAAGAGTGCGAAACGGTCTGGCGGAAGGGCGAACTCGGAGTGCATTACAACTCGCCCGACAGGAAGTCTTCCTCGTAGGGAAAACGCGACATCAGCTCGATACCGGTGTCGGTGATGAGCACCTGGTCCTCGAGCTTGACGCCCTCGTTGCCGCCCTTCTCACCGATATAGCTTTCGACCGACAGGCACATGCCCGGTTCCAGCACACCGTCGCGCCCATAAGTCTCGTAATCCATGGAGTGGGCAATAAACGGCGTTTCTCCATGCATGCCGACACCGTGCATAACCGAGGTATAGCGCTGCTCCACGAAGCGATCGGGGATCTTCCACGCTTTTTCAGCGATTTCGCGGAATTCCATGCCGGGCTTCAGAATGTCCATATTGTACTGCACCTGTTCGAAGGCGAAGCGGTAGAGTTCCTTCTGTTCGCGCGTCGGAGAGCCCGGTCCGCAGCGGAAGGTGCGGGAGAAGTCGGAGAAATACCCGTAACAGCCGATGGTGTCGGTATCGAGCGCCACCAGTTCGCCGGGGCGAACCTTGCGGCCCGACGCCTCGTTGAACCATGGATTGGTCCGCTGGCCGGAGGTCAAGAGCCGGGTTTCGATGAATTCACCGCCCTGGCGGATCACCTCGTGATACATCACGGCAAACAGTTCCTGTTCGCTGACGCCCGGCTTGATTGCTTCACGAACCGCGGCGACAGCGGATTCCGCGCCGGCCATCGAGGCCATCAGGCATTTGATTTCCTCAGATGTCTTCACCGCGCGCACCTCGGTCAGGATCGCACCGGCGCAGTCGATCACCTCGCAGCCCTGCCGTTCAAGCGCCATGGCCTGGATGTGGCTGCAGCGGTCCATCCCGACCTTCATCGAGTCCTGGCCATGGGTTATCAGGAGGTCTGCTATCTCCTTGGCAAAGGGATCGACCGTTTCGCTGTCGCGGCCGGAGACCGAGGACCAGACCAGTTTCGAAGGGCGGGCCTCATCCACCGTCTCGAGCACCATTGAGACATGGTAGCTTTGCGGGTATTCGAACAGCACGATCGGCCCTTCGACAGGTACGAAAAAGTATCGCGTCGAGTTGCGGAGGAAGTAGCCGAACATGTTGCGGCTGCCGGTGGCGTAGCGCTGGTTGTAGGGGTCGAACAGGACCACGGCGCCGTAGTTTTCACGCGCCATCCAGTCGCGCAGGCGGCCAAGGCGTTCGGCGCGCAGGCGCCTGGTGTCGATAAAGGACGGTTCTGTATCGGACAGCCACATGCCGCCGGAAGGGTCGTCGGCGGCCGGGTGGCGCATCCGGTCGCGCCAGTCCACGTCTTCGGTTCTGTCGGGATCGAAAACCACGATGCTCATGCGTAGAGTCCTTCGGAAGAATTCCTTCGACTCTCTCGCAGTTGTCACGATTCTTATTTGCGGTTTCCCGCAAAGGTTTTGCAGTTTACCGCAGTACTGTGACTCCGGCGCGGACTTCGACGGGCGCGACCCCGAATTTCGACCGAAAGGCGCGCGAGAATGCCGCCTGATCGGCGTAGCCGCAGGCAAGAGCTACCTCGCGTATCGGCATGTCCGAATGTTCGATCAACGACCGCCCGTGGCGCAGGCGGAGGCCGCGGAAGAACTGACCGGGCGGCTGCCCGAGTTCGATGCGGAACGCACGTTCCAGCGTGTCGGGCGAGACCCGCTGTCTTGCGGCCAATTCGGCCACGGAAAACGGCATGTCCGGCCGCGCCTCGATTTCGGCCACGCAGGCCAGCACCAGCCGGTTGCGGATACCGCGCCGCAAGTTCAACGGCATCTGCCGCCGCGCGTCGGGTGTGCGCAGGGTGGCATGGGCAAACCAGTCGGCAACAGCATGCGCGAGTTCCAGCGAATAGTCGCGTTCGATCATCGCCAGCTGCATGTCGAGGCTGCCGACCCCGCCGAGCGAGGTGAACCGGTCCCGGTCTATGACGAACAGCGACCGTTCCAGCAGCACCTTCGGAAAAGTCTCGGAAAATGCCGGCTGGCTGGTCCAGTGCAGCGTACAGCGGTAGCCGTCCAGCAGGCCCGCCCGTGCCAGCACGAAGGCCGCGTCGGCAACGGCGCCGATGTCGGCTCCGCGGCGCAGTTGGCCTCTTATCCAACCGATGGCCTCCCGCGCGAAGAGCCGTTCGGCATCGCCGCCGGAACAGACAACTACGCGATCCACTTCAGGATCATGGTCAAATCGCCTGGTCGGCGTCAGTTCGAAGCCATTGGACGCACGGATAGGTGCGTCATCGGCGCTAACTAAGTTCCATGAATAGAGCTCCCGACCGGAGATCTGGTTTGCCGCCCGCAACGGCTCCACCAACGCCGAAAAAGCCATCATCGGAAAATTCCTGAAGAGGACGATGCCATACCTGATCGGAGCTAACTCTGGATTTCGGCGCATGAGCCATTTGCGCCCGGCGATAAGTGCTTGGCAATCGTGAAGAGTGCGGCAGGGCCCTAGCGTGGGCTCTGCAGATCAGCACGAACGGCTCATCCGTAAACCAACCTCGGCAACCAGATGATGATTTCTGGGAACACCATGCACAGCACCAGGCCAACAATCTGCAGAGCCAGAAAAGGTAGCGCAGAGCGGAAAATATCGCCCATCGGTATCTCTGGCGGCGCGACACCTCGCAGGTAAAACAGCGCATAGCCGAAAGGCGGCGACAAGAAGCTCATCTGCATGTTGACGAGGTAGAGTACGCCGAACCACAGCACGAGGTCTTCGGGATCGGTAAGCCCGAAGGACATTGCGCCCATCGCCTTGATGATCGGGACGAAGATCGGCACGCAGAGAAGGAGGATGCCAACCCAGTCCAGGAACATGCCAAGAATGACAAGCACGGCTTGCATGATGATCAGGATACCCCACGGCCCGAGACCTGTGGCTTCCAATGCGTTCTGGACGAATTGCTGGCCGCCTTCCAGAACGTAAAGCCCGACAAAGATCGTCGCGCCGAACATGATCCAGATGACCATCGCGCTGGCCTTCAGCGTCGTCAGCGACGCCTCGCGCAGCGTCTGCCAGTCAAGCTTTCGGTGGATCGCAGCCACGATGATCGCCCCGAAGGTTCCGATACCGGCCGCCTCCACCGGCGTCGCCACACCGGAAAAGATCACGCCCAGAACGATGATGATCAGCGCGATCGGCGCCGCCATGTTGCCCATCAGCTGGATCTTCTCTCGCGTCGAGATGCGTTCTTCCTCCGGGATCGGCGGGCCTTTTCGCGGGTCGATGTAACAGCGGATCACAACGTAAAGGATGTACATGCCCGACAGCAGAAGACCCGGAATAACCGCCCCGATGAACAGTTCTCCCACCGACTGCTCGGCCACGACGGCATAGATGATCGCCAGGATCGACGGCGGGATCAGGATGCCCAGCGTTCCGCCAGCCATGATCGAGCCCATCGCGATCTTGGCATCGTAACCGCGCTTCAACATCGCTGGCAGAGCGATGATTCCCATCGTCACCACGGCTGCGCCAATCACACCGACCATCGCGGCCAAAACTGTCGATGCGATGATCGTCGCCGCCGCTAGCCCGCCCTTCAACCCGCCGAGGACTTTGTAGATCACATCGAACATGTCGTTGATGATTCCCGCCCTCTCCAGCATCGAAGCCATGAAGATAAAGAGCGGGATCGCGCTGAGCTGATAGTTCGTCATCAGCGGGAAGATCCGGCTGGGCACAATGTTCAGCGCGCGCTCGTCACCAAGGACAAACAGGAACACGCAGGCCAGACCGCCCGTGACAAAAGCTAGCGGAAGCCCTGCCATCAGCAGGACCAGCAGCGAGCCGAACATGATGAGCGTGAGCCACTCGATTCCGATCTCAAGTCCCATCTCAGGCAGCCTCCCTCATCGCAGCCTCGGAGGCCGGCCGGTCGGGGGGGGCGCTCGGTGGATCATCCCCCGCAAACAGCTTGCGAAGATCCTGCGCGAACTTCGAGATCCCCTGAAGCACAAGCAGCAGCCCGCCGATCACCATTACCCATTTCATCGGCCAGAGCGGCACCTCCCACTCGTTAAAACTAATCTCGCCCCATCGGATGTTGGGATCGGTCCACTGCGCCATGTTCCAGCCAGAAGCCATTTCGCCGAACCCGATCCGCCCGCGCGCCCAATCCGAGACCAGCGAATTGCCCGAAGGCACCGAGATTGCGTCGAAGGCGAAGATCCACGACGTCACCAACAGCGTTCCGGCGAAGATGAAGAAGAATACCGATGTCAACAGGTCGACCCACGCCTTGTTGCGTCGGGACATCGGCGCATAAAAGATGTCGACCCGTACGTGGCTTTCGGTCAGCATCGCATAAGCACCGGCGACCAGGTACTGCATGCCAAACATTAGGTACATTGCCTCGTGCGCCCAATTCGTCGGACTTCCGAAGACATAGCGGCTGATGACCTCGAAGTAATAGACGAAGACCGCGATTACCGCCCAGTAGGCGACGAACTCGCCGCAGAACAGCGACAGCCGGTCGATCCAGCCGGTCCAGCCTTCAGAGACGTGATCGGCATCGTCCTTTCTCTCACGCGCCTCCAGTTCCGCCAATGCACGCTCGGTCTCGCTCATTTCCTCATGAGCCGGCAGCCGGTCGTTGGCTCGTTTCACCAGCATTGGCAGCAGCAACGCGTCCAGCGCCATCCCGGCTAGGATCAGCCAGAATGCGTATTTCGCGACATTGTTCCATTTCGCCATTTCGGCACGTGCCGACTCGACCTGCGGCCGCGCAGTTTCAAGGTTCCCCTGTGCCTCCACGATCAGCACGCGACCTTCTTCGACCCGCGCCTCCGCGCGCTCGACATTGCGCTCTGCGCGGCGAATAACGAAGCTGCCTTCCTCCTCCTGCACTTTCGCGGTCTCAAGCTCTTCTCGCAGCGCCGGAAGATCGGCTTCGGCCGTTCCCACCCGCTCCGTCTCTCGCTCCAGCGTGCGCTCCGCAATCCGGACAGCATTCGCCAGGTCGGACACGACCGACCGCGCATCATGGCCCTGGCTGTTGGCATAGAGGATGCACAGGAAGACCGGGATATAGAGTAAGCCCAGAAGGCTTTTCAGGTAGAAGCGATGCAGCCCGAGAATGCCGCCGGTGATCAGGATGAAGTAGCCAAGTCCAAGAGAATATCGCTTCTCTTCGGGCTTCGGCCTGTTCGCGAGTGCCATGGCGAAGATCGGAAAGACGATCAAACCTACCCAATAAGCCCAGTGCGGCAAAGTGAAATCGAGACTCGGCATACCTCTCCCTTCCTGCCGGGGTTCGCCCCCGGTCCATCCGTGAACGGGCCCGCGCGTCCTGCACGGGCCCGTTGTCTTTTCTATCGGTCAGTGGGTCAGAGCTTCAGCTCCAGGCCTTCCACAAGGTCCGGCGTCACATAGCCCAGCGAACCCGACATCATGTAATCGAGCTGGATCTGGAAGATCCGCGCCGAGTTCGGGTCGCGGTTGGCGTAGTTGAACCAGATCGGCACGGCGACTTCGGTCATCAGCTCGACGTCGTCCTGGGACAGACGAGTAACCTCTGTCCCGTCCTCCTCGAACTTCTTCCAGGCTTCCTGGTCTGCGGCCTGAATCGCGGCGTGATGCAGGTCGGAATAGACGTGCGTCTCCATCTCGACGAATTGCTGCATTTCCGGCGACAGAGCGTTCCAGGCGTCCATGCCAACGGTGATGTCCATCAGGTCGACCGGCTGGTACAGCGACATGAAGCCCGGAGGGCCCATCGAGATGTAGCTGGTGACCTGACTGAAACCGAGAGCGTAGTTCACCGCCGGGCCAACATAGTCAGCCACGTCGATGGTGCCCTTCTCCAGCGCCGGGAAAATCTCGGACCCCGGCAGTACCGTGGTTTCCGCACCGATCTCTGTGAACACTTCTGCAACCATACCACCCGGCAGGCGCATCTTGCGACCGCGGAAGTCGTCGATGGAGCGGATCGGCACCTTGGAATGGATGATGTTTGGCCCGTGGTGGACGGGACCGACAAAGTACATCCCCTGCTCCGCGAACAGTTCGCGCGCGATCTCCAGGCCGCCGAGGCCATAGTAGAAAACGTCGAACTCGTGCGGATTGCGCAGACCCAGCGGATAGCTGGTCAGGAAGGTTGCCGCCGGCACAATGCCTTGGCCGTAGATGGTAAACGGGTTGATCGCATCCAGCACTCCGTTCTTCACCGCGTCGTAAAGCTGGAAGTCGCCCACCACATCGTTTGCGCCGAATGGTGTGAATGCCAACTCGCCGCCCGTTTTCTCGACGATGGTGGCGCACCAGTCCTTGAAGATCTGCAGGCCGGCTCCGCCGGGCCAGGATGTCTGGATCTTCCAGGCCGTTGTCGCGCCCTGCGCTGTGGCGATATGCGGCGCAGCAAGACCTGCAGCGCCCACGCCTGCAAGAGTTCGCAGCGCTGTACGACGATTAGTGAACTTGTTCATTATTTCCTCCCGGTTGTTCGGGACGGTATTGGCAGCGATGTAGCTTTACGGCGGAAAAGAAAATGATATCCATCTTCCTACCGAAACTTCGATTTTTGGTCTTGTTTATCCATTGGTTTCAGCAAGTTCTCGCCTACCCGCCAGCTTGCTGTATCGCTCCCAAATCCTCCCAAGTGGCACCAATTTATAATACTTTTTCAATTGAGCAAGTCTTGCGTGACCTTTTGCTTCTCGACCCAGATTGCGCGAACAAGCTGCCGTGAAATACGGCGGCACGCCCGATGAGAAGACATCAAATGCTCTGAATCACCCGCCAACTCATTTCCCGCAAGGTAAGGCTTGGACTCCGCCAAAATGTCGCGCAGCTTGGCGCGGTGGTCTTGCCGCCAGTCAGCAATGAGGTTTCCATGTCACCGTCCGAGATCGAGTTTGCCGGTCCGCCCGTCTTTGACGGGCATAACGATCTTGTCTTGCGGCTGATCCGCGGAATGGTCAGTGCCGAGGACGTGGTAGGAGGCCTAGAGGATGGCCATATCGACCTGCCACGTGCCCGCAAGGGCGGATTCGGCGGCGGATTCTTTGCGATTTTCGTACCGAGCCCCGCTGACAAATCTGTCCGTTACGAGGAGATGCAGAAGCCACAGTACGACCTTCCGCTGCCGGATATGGTGCCTCACGACGAGGCGCTGAATGTAACACTGTCCGGGTTCGAGGCGCTGGAAGCGCTGGAGACCGCCGGCGCCATCATCATATGTCGCACCGCCGCAGAACTAGAAACCGCGCTTAAAGGCGACCTCATGGCCGCCGTTATGCATATCGAGGGCGCCGAGGCGATTAGCCCCGATCTTTCGGAGTTGGAGAAGTTTCATGCCCGCGGACTGCGCTCGCTGGGCCCAGTCTGGAGCCGACCGACAATCTTTGGCCATGGCGTTCCATTCCGCTATCCGTCGGACCCGGATACCGGCGACGGGCTGACCGATGCTGGCAAAGACCTAGTGAGGGAATGCAACCGCCTTAAGATCATGATCGATCTCAGCCACCTGAACGGCAAAGGCGTCGACGACGTGGCCAAGATCAGCGATGCCCCGCTGGTCGCCACCCACTCAAATGCCTGGACAGTCTGTCCGCATGCAAGGAACCTGACCGACCGCCAGTTACAGATGATCGCAGATAGCGACGGAATGGTCGGTTTGAACTTTGCCTCGGCTTTCCTGCGTCCAGACGGCAAAATGGAAGATGATTTCGGGCTTGACGTAATGCTCCGTCACATTGACCATCTGATAAAAATCTTGGGTGAAGACCGTGTCGGGCTTGGATCCGACTTCGACGGTGCGCTTGTGCCAAAACCGATAGGCGATTGCGCAGGCCTGCCCAATCTTCGGGCAGCGCTTGCGGAGCATGGGGTAAATGACGCACTGATGACCAAGTTGACACATGGAAACTGGTTGCGTGTTCTTCGAAAGACATGGGGACAGTGATGGGTTCAAAGCCCGCTGGGAAAAGCGGGCAACTTTCCGAGTTTTGACAACTAACAGGGAGCTTATGAAATGAAACAAATGCGATGCTTTACCGCAGCCGCGGTGGCGGCGCTGATGGCAGGGGTCCCAATGGCGCCGGCCCTCGCAGAGACGCCACCAAACATGCTGGTGATCGCGAACCGGATCGACGACATCAAGACCTTCGACCCGGCAGAAAGCTTTGAATTCGCGGGCGCCGACGTATCTCGCAATGTCTATGAAAAGCTGGTCAACTTCGACCCGATGGACCTTGACGCCGGCTTTGGCCCGCAACTCGCTGCAAGCTGGGAAATCAGCGAAGACGGCAAGACCATCACCTTCACTATGGCCGAAGGTCACGTCTTTTCCTCCGGCAACCCGGTGACCGCGAAGGACGCCGAGTTCTCGCTTCGCCGCGCGGTGCTGCTGAACAAGACGCCATCGTTTATCCTGACCCAGTTCGGTTTCACGCCCGAGAACGTTGAGGACACCATCGTCGCTACGGACGACATGACACTTCAGATCACGCTGGACAAAGAATATGCGCTGTCCTTCGTGCTGAACTGTCTGACTGCAACCATCGGTGGCATTGTCGACATGGAAACCGTCATGGCCAACGAGACCGACGGTGACATGGGCAATGCCTGGTTGCGCACCAACACAGCCGGCTCCGGTCCCTACAAGGTCGTGGAGTGGAAACCGAACGAAAGCGTCCTGATGGACCTGAACCCGAGCTATGGCGGCGAAGCGCCGGCGATGGAACGGGTCATCGTTCAGCACATCCAGGAGTCGGCTACGCAGCGCTTGCTTCTGGAACGTGGTGACATCGACGTGGCGCGGAACCTTTCCCCCGAAGACATCGCCGGTCTCGACGACGTCGAAGGCGTCAAGGTCATCGACGAACTGCGCGGCCGCCTGATGTACTTCTCGGCCAACCAGAAAAAAGAAATGCTGGCCGATCCAAAGGTGATCGAGGCTTTGAAATTCGCCACCGATTACGAAGGCATGGCGAACTCATTCCTCAAGGGTCAGTACACTGTGCACCAGGCCTTCCTGCCGCTGACCTTCCTCGGCGCGCTGGAGGACAAGCCGTTCAGCTACGACATGGATGCAGCCAAGGCCGCGCTTGCGGAGTCTGGCTATCCAGATTGCGGCCCGATCGCGATCTCGGTTCGCGACGCACAGGAACGGATGGATATCGGCCAATCACTGCAAAACACCTGGGGCCAGCTTGGCTGTGACATTGAACTGATCGTTGGCACCGGCGCCCAGACACTCGATCGTTACCGGGCGCGGGAGCACGACATCTATCTCGGCGCCTGGGGCCCGGATTATCCGGACCCGAACACCAACGCCGGTACCTTCGCCTATAACCCGGACAACTCGGACGAGGCCGGTGCAACAGGGCTGTTAGCCTGGCGGAATGCCTGGGATCCGGGCGAAATGAGCGACAAGACACTTGCCGCCGTCCAGGAAAACGACACTGAAACGCGGAAACAGATGTATCTCGACCTGCAAGCCGAGCATCAGAAAGTGTCGCCCTTCGGCGTCATGTTCCAGCAAATCGAACAGAACGCGATGGGCGAAACGGTCGAAAACTTCGTCGCCGGTGGCGCCACGACTGCGGTCTCCTACTGGGTGATCACAAAGTAAGTGACTGATCAGGCGAACATCTCGAACGGGCGGCGCATGCCGCCCGTTCCCCCTTGGCTCAAAAAGCTTGGCTCGACGCTGGTCACTGTGGCCGTGACAATCCTCGGGCTTCTATTCGTGACATTCATGATCGGCCGCGTGATGCCGATTGATCCTGTTCTCGCCGTGATCGGCGAACGCGCGACACAGGAACAGTACAATGAAGTCTTTTACGATCTCGGTCTCGACAAACCACTGATCGTCCAGTTCGCGATCTATGTTGCCAATGTTCTACAGGGCGACTTCGGCACTTCGATCCGCACCGGCCAACAGGTTTCTGACGATATTGCGCGGGTATTCCCCGCGACACTGGAACTCGCCACACTCGGCACGCTGATCGGCGTGTTCCTGGGCGTGCCGCTCGGCGTTCTTGCCGCCGTTCGCCGCGGCAGCTGGATCGACCAGCTGGCCCGATTTGTAGGCCTTATCGGATACTCTATGCCGATCTTCTGGCTCGGACTCGTCGGCCTCCTGCTGTTTTACGGAATACTTAACTGGGTCTCTGGGCCGGGACGTGTGGGCATCTTCTACCAGGGCATCGTCGAGCCAATTACCGGCATGCTTTTGGTCGACAGCACCCTTCGGGGAGAGTGGGAGGTATTCCGCGATGCCTTCAGCCACATTATTCTGCCCGCGTCTTTGCTTGGATACTACAGCCTGGCCTATATCAGCCGCATGACCCGCTCGTTCATGCTGGAACAGTTGAACTCGGAGTACATCATTACCGCCCGCGTGAAGGGGCTGAGCGAGCGCAAGGTTATCTGGCACCATGCCTTCCGAAACATCCGTATCCAGTTGATCACGGTGATCGCGCTGGCCTATGCGAACCTGCTGGAAGGATCCGTTCTGACAGAGATCATCTTTGCCTGGCCGGGGATTGGCCAGTACATCACCGTCTCTCTACTTGCCAATGACATGAATGCGGTTCTGGGCGGCACTATCGTGATCGGGACAATCTTCGTCTGCCTGAACATCTTCTCTGATCTTCTGTACCGATTCTTCGATCCGAGGTCGAAATGAACGAACTGACCTCACCCTCGACAAAGCCGACCTGGCGGGAATGGCTGCTGGCAGAAGAACCGACGTCTCGCCGGCAGGCCCGCGCGGTCGGGTGGTATCAAGGTTGGCTGGCCTTCCGGTCGAATACGCTGGCAATGATCGGACTTATTATCCTGGTGTTCCTGATCGTCTGCGCAATCTTCGCGCCGCTACTGGCTACGCATGACCCATATGCGCAGGACCTTGGGCAGCGCCTGCTGCCACCGGGTTTCCAAGGCAACCTCTTCGGCACGGACAGCCTTGGCCGCGACATCTACTCGCGACTGCTCTTCGGCGCCCGCATCTCGATCTATATCGTGCTGCTGGTCGCCATGGTGGCGCCTCTGATCGGTCTGATCATCGGAACCATCGCTGGCTATGCCGGCGGGTGGATCGACGTTGTCCTGATGCGGATCACGGATATCTTCCTCGCCTTCCCGCGTCTCATCCTGGCACTTGCCTTCGTTGCCGCCCTCGGCGCGGGTATCGAGAATGCGGTGCTCGCCATTGCCTTGACGGCATGGCCGCCCTACGCGCGGATCGCCCGGGCAGAGACGCTGACCATCCGCAATACAGACTTCATCCATGCGATCCAGCTGCAGGGTGCCGGACCGGTGCGTATCATCACCAAACATATCTGGCCGCTCTGCATATCGTCGCTGGTGATCCGTGTGACGTTGGACATGGCTGGAATCATCCTGACCGCGGCCGGCCTCGGCTTCCTCGGCCTCGGCGCCCAACCGCCTTCGCCTGAATGGGGAGCGATGATTTCGGAAGGGCGAAAGTACATACTCGACCACTGGTGGGTCGCGACGATTCCGGGCCTCGCCATTTTTGCGATCTCGCTGGCCTTCAACCTGCTTGGCGACGGGCTGCGCGACGTGCTGGACCCGAAGGAGAGCGGGCAGTGAGCGAACAGCACCTCCTCGAGGTCGATAATCTTTGGGTCAAGTTTCCGACCCGCTCCGGAATCTTCGACGCGGTTCGCGGCATCTCGTTCAGCCTTGGACGCGAGCGGCTGGGTATCGTCGGCGAGTCGGGTTCCGGTAAGTCAATGACCGGCCGGGCCGTCCTGAAGTTGATCCGTAAGCCGGGCTTCATCGAGGCTGACCGGGTTGAAATGAACGGCGTGGACGTTTTGAACGCCTCGGAAATCCGGATGCGGCAGCTTCGTGGCCACCATGCATCCATGATCATGCAAGATCCGAAATTCTCGCTAAACCCGGTCATGACTGTCGGCCAGCAGATCACAGAAGCTCTGCGAGCGCACGAAAAGGTTTCGAAGCAGACCGCCCGCAAACGCGCCGTGGATATGCTCGACGCCGTCGCTATCCGTGAGCCCGAGCGCGTTTTCGATCTTTATCCGCACGAGGTTTCAGGCGGCATGGGCCAGCGCATTATGATTGCCATGATGCTGATTCCGGGGCCCGAGATCTTGATCGCAGACGAACCAACCTCGGCATTGGATGTAAGTGTCCAGCTTCAGGTACTGGAGATTATGGACAAGCTCGTGTCTGATCGCGGCATGGGACTGATCTTCATCAGCCACGACCTGAACCTGGTTTCGAAATTCTGCGACCGCATCATGATCATGTATGCCGGCCGCATCGTCGAGGTCTGCGAGGCCGGGAAGCTGCACGAGGCAACACACCCCTACACGGTCGGACTGCTGAATTCGGTTCCCGACCTGACCCATCCGCGCCCACGCCTGGAAGTGCTACAGCGCGATCCGGCCTGGCGCGAGATGCCTTCCGTGAGTGCCCTTCTGTGAACGCTGTCGAGATCAGGGATCTGAACGTCTGGTTTGGTGACGGGGCGAGCCGCACTGATGCCGTCAAGCAAGTCAGTTTCGACGTGGCCGAGGGGGAAAGCTTTGGCCTCGTCGGCGAATCCGGATCGGGCAAATCCACCGTATTGCGCGCCTTGGCTGGGTTGATCCCGTCCTGGGACGGCTCAATGCGGGTAATGAACGAACCGTTGGGGCTAAAGCGCAGCAGGCAGTTCCACAAAACCGTGCAGATGGTTTTTCAGGATCCATACGCGTCGCTCCATCCGCGCCAGACGGTCGACCGCGTGTTGTCCGAGGTGATGCATCTGCACGGTGTGAAAGATGTGGACACACGGATCGAAAAGTTGCTGCGCGACGTCGGTCTTGGTCCCGGCTTTCGCTTTCGCTATCCACACCAACTGTCGGGCGGTCAGCGGCAACGCGTTGCTATCGCCCGCGCGCTCGCGCCGGAACCACGTATCCTGCTTCTGGACGAACCCACCTCGGCGCTCGACGTTTCGGTGCAGGCGGAAATCCTGAACCTCCTCGCCGATCTGAGAGAGGAACACGGACTTACCTACATCATGGTTTCCCACGACCTAGGTGTCGTCGGCCATCTATGCAGCCGCATCGCGGTGATGCAACTGGGAGAATTGGTCGAAGTGTTGGGTGTCGCGGAGATGCGAAAACTGAAAGCGCAACACCCGTACACACGGCACCTTCTCGACAGCAGTATTCAGTCTGTTCGTTAGGCCGGCGCACCTCCTGTTCACCAGTCTGCGTGCATATGCGCTCGCCTTTCTCGAATCGAGAGAGCTGATAGCAAAACATTACTGTTATCAAGAAAGATCCGCTCCAGTAGGTTTTCTGAGAAATTAGGCAGCGTCCTCTTGGGGAGGAGAGATGCGACTGACCGACCAAGAAAGGTCACTACGGGACGGCGCGCACGGAGAAGCGCGGGCCCGGGCGATGGACCTCTTGATCCGCTACGGCGAAGCGCTTGGCGCGGAACGTCTTGTGGAAAGCCGAAATGTCGCGGGTGCGTTCAATGCCTCGACCCCATCGGTCCGCCACATGGCAGACGATGGGTTCGACCGGGTGTTCTCGGAACTGAACCTCGACGCCGACGATGTCGTCGACATCCCTCATATGGCGGTTCCAACCTGCCAACTGATCACCGGCATCGACAATGACAACTACGAACTGCAGGGCGTCGACCCCGGACTGGCGGAATTGCAGAAGCAATCCGAAAAATACCTAGGCCGCCGCGGCATCAACATGATGTGCACCTGCACGCCGTACCAGGTCGGCAATGTCCCGGTGAAGGGTGAACATTGCGCCTGGATGGAAAGTTCCGCCGTCATCTACTGCAACTCGGTACTGGGCGCCCGGACCAACGTCGAGGGCAAGGAGAGCACCGGCGCCGCAGGACTTACCGGCCGGATTCCGTACTGGGGTCTGCATATCCCGGAAAACCGCCTTGCCAACCGACTGATCCGGGTGGAGGCAGATGTCGATGACATGGCCGACTGGGGCGTTCTCGGCTATTTCACCGGGTTCGAGGTGGAAGAGAACATTCCCGCCTTCGACGGCCTGACCCACCAGCCCGATCTTATGAAGCTCAAACATTTCGGCGCGGCGGCGGCGTCTTCCGGCGGTGTCGAAATGTACCACATACCCGGCATCACGCCCGAAGCACCGACGCTCGATGCGGCCTTCGGAGCGAACGCACGGCCCGATCCAATCGTTTATGGCAGGGCCGAACGCGACCGAACCTGGGAACGGCTGCAGAACGCCACCGATCGCAAGCTCGACTTCGTCATGCTCGGCTGCCCGCACAACTCAATCGAGCAAATGTCGCTGGTTGCTGAACTGCTGGACGGCAAGCGTATACACCCCGACACGGCTCTCTGGGTCCACACCCCGCGCGCGATCCGCCAGATGGCCGACCGCTCCGGCTACACTGAGGTGATTGAGGCCGCGGGCGGCGTGGTCATGTCTGACACCTGTCCCTCGATCTCGCGCCGCCTGCCGCAAGGTGTTCGCGTCATCGCCACCGACAGTGTCAAGCAGGCGCACTATCTGCCGGCCATCGCCAAGGTGCAGGGCTGGTTCGGTTCGGTGCAGCAATGTGTTGATTCCGCCATCGCGGGCGAATGGCTGGGGAAGGTCGCGTGAACCAGACGGCGACGACACCGAAGGTCATCACCGTGCACGGTCGAAAGGTTGTCGGCGGCAGGGCCGAAGGCGAGGCGCTGGTCACACGGCAGACGATCTCCGGCTGGGGCGGCATCAACGAACGCGAAGGTTCGGTGATCGAGCTGCACCACGAACTCAACGGCATCAGCTTTGCCGGCAAAATCCTTGTCTTCCCCGGCGCCAAGGGATCATCCGGCTGGTCCGCCTATTTCCACATGTGCCGCCTGAACGGTACCGCGCCTGCCGCGATGATCTTCACCAGAATGACAACAAAGATTGCTCTCGGCGCTGTGGTTACGCGTGTTCCGGCCATCACCGATCTCGATGGTGACGTGTTCGCACTGATCGAGACCGGTGACTATGTCTCCGTCGATGCCGATGCCGGTACTGTCACGATAACCAAAGGGGGCAGGTAACGCCCTGCAACCAGATGCAGCAGGCATGCAATGCCCCGCCGCAACAAGTTCAAGGTGGCGAGGAGGCCGCCGACCAAACCTGATGGGAGGGAATACATGCGAAACATCCCCGGAAAGTGCATCGCCGCAGCGGTATTTACCGCGGGGCTTGCGCTCGGCACCGGTGCCCAAGCACAGGACAGCTACGAGTGGCCCGAATACTTCACCGTGGTAACGCCCATCGTCGGTACCGCGAACCATTCGCTAGGCGTCGCCTGGACATCAGAGTTCTCAGCCCAGACCGAGAGCCGAGCCCGCGTTCTACCGGCCCCCAATGGCTATTCCCGCGCTCTGTGGCTGGTCACCGGCGAAGGCGACATTTCGATGCTCCAAGCATCGGATTACTTTGACCACATGGACGGGATCGAAGGTTACTCTGTCGAGGAAGGTGGCCCTGCCGATACCCGCGTCGCAGTCATGAATATGGTCACGCCGTGGAGTTACCTGGTCCGCGGCGATAGCGATATCCAGAGCTTCTCCGACATTGGCCCGGATACCCGCGTCGCGCTTGCGACAAGTTCAAGTTTTCTAATGTCCGGTATCGACGCTCTGCTGGCCTATAACGGCATGACGCGCGACGATGTGCAAATCGTAGAAGTCGGAAACTACGGCGCCAACACCAAGATCATCTCGGAGGGCCGCGCCGACGTCGCCTTTACGTCGCCGCTGTCCGGCACAAGCTACGAGGCAGAAGCCAATCCGAATGGCATCCGTTGGCTGCCGCTACCGGCGATGGAATACGATCCCGAGGCCTACCAACGCTATCGGGACATCATGACTGGCTATGTACCTGGCGAAACCGTGTCGGGCGTCGAATCGGCTCTGGGACTCAACATGGACCACGCCTTCCAGGCGAACCATGTCCGCGCCGACGAGGATGAGGAGTTTGTCTACCACCTCGCGAAATGGCTCGACGAGCACTACGAGGACTTCAAGGAAGATTTCACCCACGCGCCGATGATGAGCGTAGACAGCATGGTTGCATTCCTGAAGGCCGGCCACTTGCAGCCACTTCATGAGGGCACGATCCGTTACCTTGAGGAAAAGAGTTTGTGGACCGACACCTATCAGACCCGGCAGGACGCGCTGGTTAAGCTGGCGCAGGATCGTGCCGCGCTCTGGGCCGAAGCCGTCGAAACTGGCAAGGCCGAAGGGCTGCAGGTCTCGCCCGAAAGCGAGGACTGGGCCACCTTTTGGTCCGATTACAAGGCAGAGCATGGAATCGACAAGAGCTTTGGCGAATTGGTGATGGCACTGCCCTAGCCAGCAGCACACTCCGGCGGGCGCTCGCCGCCCGCAATTTCTCTTCCGGCACCGGTTAGCGAGGGCCGGAGCTCTCTCTGATCCTGAAATGCACGCGCCAAGGACCAATGCCAATGAGCGACGCGCAAACAAACTCCATGCCTAGCAGCGAGGTCGAAGCGGGCTATGTCGACCGCACCTGGGTTCGCTTCATGACGATGCCGCTGCTGGTCAGGCTGCTTGTCCTTGCTCTATCGGCAGGCGGCGTCGTTCTGGCGGTGGTCTACATCTTCACGCTCGTGCCTCTGTTGGACTTCACCTATTACTTCCTGCTGATGTTCTGCTACCTGCCGGTGGCTTTCCTTTTATTGCCGGCCTGGAGCGGCGAATCCCGCGTCACCTGGGCAAGCTACGCGCCCGCCATTGCGATTGCGGCGCTAACGCTGCTCATGGCCTACCATTCGCGCAGTCTTGTCTTCGGCACCTGGGTGCCGGCGCGCGAATGGTGGCAGATTGCCATCGCGGTCGGCATTTTCGTTCTGGTACTTGACGCCGCGCGCCGCTCAGGCGGCTACGTCTTCTTGTTCATTGTCACCGCGCTCGCGCTCTACCCCGTCTACGCCTACTACATGCCGGGCATCTTCTGGGGCCCGCCAGCGACCTGGCAGCGGACCGTGGCATTTGATGTCTTTTCCGGTGATGCGATGCTGGGCGTGGTCACCCGTGTCGTCGGCGAGACGATCATTGGGTTCCTTTTCCTCGCCGCGCTGATGGTCGCAACTGGTGCGGCAGACTTCTTCCTGAAACTTGCTCTCGCAATGATGGGTACTGCTCGCGGTGGCCCTGCCAAGGTCAGCGTGCTGGCATCCGGGTTTTTCGGTTCACTCTCCGGCTCTATCTTCGGCAACGTCGTTTCCACTGGTTCGGTTACTATCCCATCAATGAAAAGGGCCGGCTTCCCTGGCCATTACGCAGGCGCGTTGGAGGCTTGTGCATCTACCGGAGGAATGTTGATGCCTCCGGTCATGGGGGCGGTGGCGTTCATCATGGCCGACTTCACCAACACCGAGTACCGGGTCATCGTGCTGGCAGCGATCATTCCGTCGCTGCTCTACTATTTCGGCCTCTACTGTCATGTCGACGGATTCGCTGCGCGCAAGGGCCTGCAGGGCATCCCACGCGAGAATCTTCCCAAGGTCCACGAAACGCTGAAGGAAGGCTGGCCTTTCCTAGTCGTCCTCGGCTTCCTCGTTTGGGGGCTTGTCGTGATGCGTTGGGAGAGGCTGACGCCGTTCTACGCCTCGGCTCTGCTGATCGTACTGACCGCGCTCAGCCCAAGGCTCCGCGGCAGGCTTACAAAGGTATCGGAGATCCTGTTTCAGATCACCAAACTGCTCAGCCAGACTTGGGCGCTGCTATTGCCAACCAGTTTCATCCTCGGCGGGCTTATGGCAACCGGAGTTGCGCCTGTCATAGCCTCCAGCCTTGTGCGCATGGGCGGAGACGCCATTCTGCCCGTTCTCGCGGTCGGAATTGGCGTTTGTATCATCTTCGGTATGCTCGGCATGATCGTTGCCGCCTACCTGATGTTGGCTCTGACGCTGGCCCCTGCGCTGGAACAGATCGCCGGGCTGAACACACTCGCTATCCACCTGTTCATCGCCTACTACGCTTCGCTCGCCGCCATCACTCCGCCAGTTGCCTTGGCCGCCTTCCTTGCTTCGCGGATCAGTGAGAGCGACCCGATAAAAACCAGCATGCACGCCGCGCGGCTTGGGGTCGTTCTGTATTTCGTGCCGATCTTCTTTCTGTTCGAGCCGGCGCTCATCCTGCAGGGGTCGTGGTACCTGACCGTGATCTGGACCGCGTTGAATGTCCTTGCAGTGATCCTGATCGCTGCCGCGTCGGAAGGGATTCTCTATAAGGTCGGTCGCCTTGGACACTGGGCGCGGTTACCGCTCTTTGCCGCTGGTCTACTGATCGGATTCCCCGAGTGGATCTCCACTCTTGTTGGACTCATTGCCGCAGCCGCCATCATCGCCTTGTCGATGAAGTTCGGGCCGAAAACGAGCCCTATCCCACAGCCAGCCGTCGGCGAGTAAGGCACTTGCCGACAGGCGCAAGCATCGAACCGAAAGACTAGAGGGAACAATTATGTCCTACGGTCGTCCGATCAACCCGGCTACCACCGTTGTTCGACATTCCGGCGAGATCCTGCATCACGAGTTGGAGGTCGACCTTTGTGTGGTCGGCGCAAGCATTTCTGGAACAGCCACTGGGCTGGAAGCCGCGAGGCTCGGCAAGTCGGTTGCGATCGTCGACAGCCTTCCAACGTTAGGTGGACAAGCAGTGAATTCGATCATCGGCACCTTCTGCGGACTGTACCGCAACGGCACGCCTGGCCACCGTTTCACTTTCGGCATCGTGGACGAGATGCTCGATGATCTTGAGAAGCGCGACGCCTGTTATTACCGCTATGGGCCGATGACAACTGTGGTGCACTACAACGAGATTGCGCTTTCGCGCTGGATCGAGACCTCGCTGGATGACGCCGGAGTGGTCCCGATCACCGGAGCCATTCTCCGCGACGTGGAAACCGATGGCCGCAGCCTTCAGTCGGTAAATCTGGTCACGCGATATGGTGATGTCACCATCCGCGCCGAGAGCTTTGCCGATTGCTCCCGTGACGCCGCTCTCGCCTATCTCGCCGGCCTGGAATGCCGCGAGCCGGATGAAGCGTTCTACGGCAGCCAGCAGGTCGTCTTTGAAGGGTTGAACACCGAAGCGGAACCGCCCGCACGTTATGAGTGGTCGGAACGCATCGACGATAAGGCCGCCGACTACGGCCTTCTGTGCCAGGGGGGGCTCGCATTCTATTTCCCCTGGAAAGATGCCGCCGTTCTCAACACGACCCATGTAGAAACGCACCTCGATCCCATCGAGGCGTCGAAGATGGGGCAAATCGCAAGAATCAGGTCGACCGGGGCAATAATATCTTGAAAGCCGAGTACCCGGAATTCCTTGGCAGCATGAAAGTGCGCGCTTACGGCTTCCCCGGAGTCCGTCAGACCCGCTGGATCAAGGCCAAGCATCACATCACCACCGACGAGGTAATTGATCAGGTCAAATATGCGGACGCCATTGGACGAACCGCGTGGCCCGTCGAACTTCACAATGCTCTCGAAGGCTTCGTCTGGGAAACCTTCGACGGGGAGCACACCCATTACATCCCGTCCGCCGAAATGACCTCGCCTGATGCTGACAACCTCGCCGCCGTGGACCGATGTATCGACGGCGATCCGACGGTGCTGTCCTCGGTTCGCGTCATGGGTCCCTGCATGGCGCAGGGCATGGCCGCCGCTCACGCGCTCGATCTCGCAGGTTCAGGCTCTGTCCAGCAGATCGACATTGGGGCCTTGCAAAGCCGAATATCCGACAATCTTACGCGCACCGATGGTGTCGCACCCTGAATTGAAAAGGAGACGAACGATGGAAACGAGACCGATAGAAGGCGGCTTCGGTGTAGAGATCACCGCCGGACTGGATGTGCTGAATCCTCTGAGCGCTAAACAGATCAACGAGATCGACGTGCTTATGGACGAGCATTCGCTGGTTCTGATCCGAAATCAGCCAATGACTGTTGACGAACAGCTTACCTGGACACGACAGTTCGGCCCGCTCGATCTGGGCTTCAAAAAGGTTATCGCCAAGGGTGGCGAAAAGCAGAAATATGACGAGATCGGCGACATCTCCAACCTGTCGAAAGACGGCAAGCCTGCCGCCCGCACCGACAAGCGGATCCTCAACAACATCGCCAACCAGATGTGGCATTCGGATTCTTCGTTCCAAAAGCCGGCCGCGAAATACTCCATGCTGCATTCGGTGAGGAACCCGTCCTGGGGCGGGCAGACACAGTACGCCGACTTGAAAGCCGCATATGATGCGCTGGATGAGCGGACCAAAGCTTTTCTCGACGATAAGATCGCGGAGCATTACGCGCTGCATTCTCGCTTCCTGATCGGCGACGACAGTTACAATGAGGAACAGAAAGCCGCCATCGCGCCCGCTTACTGGCCCGTGGTCCGACAGAACCCGCGGACCGGCCGAAAGCACCTGTTCATCGGCGTCCACGCCCGCAGCATTGAGGGTATGACGGTGCCCGAGGGCCGGATGATGTTGCTCGACCTTCTGGAACACGCGACGAAGGGCGAGTTCACCTACCTCCACGAGTGGCAGGTCGGCGACACGATGATCTGGGACAACCGTGCGACGCTGCATCGCGGCCGGGCCTTCGACCTGGACGAACCCCGGGAACTGCGCCGTACCACCACATTGGACGACAAAGCGCCCGAACTTCGCTTGGCGAGCTAAGGTGCAACTCCCACGGATCGGAGGGTCAGCCCTCCGGTCCGACTGCTTCTAACCGCGGCCGCAAGCCGCGCTGCCAAGGCGGTTCTGCGAAATCCGCCTTTAGATGCTCCAAAAGGGCCATGACCTCAGGCCGGTGCAGTTTGTTGCGCGGGACCATCGCCTTGAACCAGAGAGGCGAAATCGGAAAGTCCGGCATCAGCGCCTGAAGCGTCCCACGCTCGATCTCCTCGCGCGCCATGAATTCGGGAACCACCGCGATGCCCAGGCTCTGCCGTGCCGCGAACAGCAACAGCCTACTGTCATTCACGGTCATTACCGAATTGACCTCGACCGAAACCGGTCCGCTCGGGCTTTCAAAATGCCAAGTCAAACCAACCGCAACGTACGCGACACAGCGATGTTCTACCAAATCGCCAGGTGCCTGAGGTGTTCCGTGCTTCTTCAGATATTCCGTCGAAGCAACGACAACGCGCGGATAGGGGCACAGCGGAAACTCCGTCACACTTGCATAGGACTGCGGCAGCGCGCCAAGTGCCATGTCGAAGCCTTCTTCCAACGGGTTTACCGAGCCGTCGATCAACATGAGGTCGACGGTGATATCCGGATGAGCCGCCTGAAAACAGGCGATTGCCGGTCCCGCAAACAGCGTTCCAATCGTCGTCGGTGCCTTGATACGAAGATGTCCGCGCAGCGCACGGTCCGAGTGGGCGCCTTTGAGCACGTCATCAAGCTGCGACAGCAACAACTGCAGCCGCGGACGCAACTCTTCCGCTTCACGAGTCAGCGTCAGCTTGCGAGTGGATCGTACAAAAAGCTTCGCGCCGATTTCATCCTCAAACCGTCCGACACGTTTGGTTACGACCGAAGGTGCGACCCCGATAGCTCTTGCGGCGGCAGAAAAACTGCCAGTTCGTGCGGTGATCAGGAAAGCCTGGATATTCAGAAAGTTCGCCATTGTCAGTGCAGTATAGGACGGTAATTCACCAAGGCACAGCACCCTTCCCACACGCAATTGCCCGTATACGGGCAGACGCGGAAAAGCTCGCCTGTCCTTTGCCCACGCTTTTGAAACCCGATGTACCGACCCCCAATTCCATTGAGTATCGGACCCCAGAGTGGAATGACTTCCCACAGATCCACGACGAGGGAGCCCCGCATGACCAACCTGCCCGTCGCCGAAACCTGGTACGTCTCCCGGCGCCTCGACGAACGGATCACACTGATAACAGAACCGCATGTCCACCCGATCTTCTCGGCGAACATGTACCTGGTGGAGGGCAGCGATAAGGACCTGATCATCGACACCGGCATGGGCGTCGCCCCGCTCCGGCCCTTCATCGAAAGCCTGCGCGCCGACAACGCCAAGCCGCTGATCTGCCTGACCACCCACACCCATGTCGATCATTTCGGTGCGGTACAGGAGTTCGACATCCGGCTCGTCCACACCCTTGGCACCGAAGAACTCGCAGAACCACCCGCCTATTCACTCAATTCCTCGGACCTGCCGGCGCGCCTCGTCGAGAACTTCGTCAAGGCCGGCTACACACCGCTCTGGCCGCTCCTGATCGACGCGGTGCCATATGACGGCTACGACCCTGCCACCTACAAATTCAAGGGTGCCACTGGGACCGCGACCGTCTCGGACGGCGACGTGATCGACCTTGGCGACTGGCAGACAGAGATCATCCACCTCCCCGGCCACTGCGCGGACCAGGTCGGGCTATGGCACGAAGAAAGCGGAACTCTGTTCAGTGCCGACGCGATCTACGATGGCCCTCTTTTGTGGGAGGGTCGGAATTTCGACCTCCCTGCATATGCCGACACGCTCCGCCGCCTGCGCGAGATGCCGGTCCAGGTGGTTCACGGCGGCCATGACGACGCCTTCGGGCGCAAGCGCATGATCGAGATCTGCGACGACTACCTGTCGCTCTGGGATACCCGCGGGCTGATCTGACCGGGATGTGTTACCGCATCCAGACGTCCCCCACCTCCACGCCGAAGAAATCGCGGCGGCCTAGCACCATCCGCGCGCCATTCAGATCCCTACGCGACAGCACCGCATGGCCCTCCCGCAATGGGTTGGTCGACAGCTGCGCCACACCGACATCCCCGTCCCAGTACCCCAGCGTGTACTCCGCATCGAAAAACGCAGCGAGCTCTGCCTCCGGCCGTTCGCCCGCCTCCAACGCCTGCCGCAACGGCAGGCTGTCTGGCGCTCCGATTGTCCCGAAGGCTAGCAGGAAATCTGATGGTCCCCAGGTGATCCGGCAGGCCCGTTCACCGTTGGACCAGGTGCCGTGCTCGTAAGGACCGCGCCCCTCCAGCGCCCAGACCTCGCGATAGGCACCTTCGGCACCGTCCTCGATCATCCGCCCACCCGGGCCATGCCGCAAAATGCCAATATCCTGCGAGGCACCCGGTGGCGATCCGTGAAAGGATATCTGCCGGTGCCAGATGCAGCAGTCGACATGCAGCTCGGTCTCGCCTGCGAAACCGAAGCTGTTCATCAGCCCAAGCAGTGCCTCCACCGGCAGTTCAGACAAAGACTCCCCACCCGCCACATCAGGCCGCGTCAGCGGTATCCGGATATCGCAGAATCCCACCTCTGCCTGCAGCCAGTGGACCCGCGTTGTGCGGTCCTCCATCCCCGGCGCGGCGATGCTTTCGCGTCGCCAGTGGCCGCCGATCCGAAAAGGGTTCAAGCCGCCTCGCGCTTCAGCTTCAGGATCTGCGCAATGGCCGCTTCAGTATCGATGATCGCGCCTTCCTGCAGGTACTCCATCGCGTTCAGCGAGGCCTGATGCGCCGCCGGAGAGGTCCCGCCAACGCTGTCGCCCACCACCCGGCAGTAATAGTCGTGCTGGTGCCCGTCGACGAAGGTGTAATGCACGCAAACATCCGTCATTCCGCCGATCAGGATCAGCGTCTCGGCGTTCAGCCCTTTCAGCAAGATCTCCAGATCCGTGCCGAAGAAGGCTGAATACCGCCGCTTCGGCACAAAGTAATCCTCGGCTCGCTGCCCCGTGATCTCGTCCGGCAGCCGTGTTCCAGGCTCGCCGTCCATGCAGTGGACACCCTCGGAACCGTCCAGCTCCCGCCCGTAATCCACCATGTCACGCCGGTGGATCTCCTGCACGTAGACGGTCGGCAGCCCGGCCTCCCGTGCAGCGGCGATCACTTTCAACGCCCTCTCCATGTTGTCGCGATAGCCTGGCATCACCGGGATACCTGCCTTCACATCCATGAAGGCCGAGGCCTGGATGTCGATGACAAGAAGAACGGCATTACCTACGATTGTGGGTTGGCGCGGCATCACTTACCTTATCTGCGAGACTGATCCGCGCCCATCAGACGCGGCAGGTCGCCAAAGCGGGCGACCAATGAAAACACGACGAGCGAGACCACGATGAAGGTGATCGCGGCCACCGCCATCGTGGGGGTGAACCCATTCCGCAAGCTGTTGAAGATCTGCAGCGTCACGGTCGAATAGGCGGAACTGGACACAAAGAACATCACGATGAACTCGTTGAAGCTCAGCACCATGGCAAAGAAGAAACCCGAAATCGTGTAGGGGATCGTCTGCGGCAGCACGATGGTCCGGAATGCCGTTGCCTCGGTCGCCCCCATCGTCGCGGCGGCATCCAGATGCGCGTCGTCGATGCTTTGCAACCCGATGGAAATCGTCACCAGCGGCAGTGCCGCGAACAGTGCGCCCAACGACAGGATACCCGCCCAGATCGTGCCCAACCCGCCGCTGAACGCCCACATGAACCCCAGCCCGACGCCGAACACGATCGGCGGAACTGCGAATGGCATTGCCATCAGCCCGGCGATAACACGGCTCAGCGCGGTGGATCGCTTCCAGATGAAATAGGCGGCGGGCCAGGCGAACAGCACCGACAGGGCCGCAGAACTCAGCGAAATGATCACTGAGTTCTTCAGCGCATTACGCCAGATCGGTTCCGAGATGAAGAACTCGCCGAACCGCGCAAGCGTCGGGTCCTGCGGCGGGAACAGCATGCTGCGCCCGCCGTTCAGCGCCGAAGCAGAAACGACAAGGATCGGCAGGAACAAAACCACGCCGCTCAAAGCCATGAAAATGAAACCGAACTTCGACAGCCTCATGCGCGGTCCCCCGCATTCGACAGCTTCTGCCCAGCGAACAGGAACACCGCGGCCGTGATCAGCAGGATCACCGACTGCGCTGCCCCGAACGGCGCGTTCAATGTCGAACCGCGCACACTGTCATAGATCGAAACGGCCAGCGTGTGCTGCGACGGATCGGCAAAGACCGTGACGGTCACATAGGTTCCCAGCAGGAACACGAAGAGCAGAAGCGTCGATCCGAAGAGCGGCAGCTTCACCGAGGGCAGTACGACGGTTCGCATCACGACAGATGGCCGTGCGCCCATGGTCCGCGCAGCCTCCATTAGCGACGGCTCCAACCGCGACAGCGCCGGATACAGCAGGATCACTGCGTAGGGCCAGACAAGGTAGGACATGCACAGCACCGTTGCGAGCCCGGACGTCTTGAACTTGAATGCCCGAGGGCTCGCCAGCCCGATGTCGCGGAACCACTGAAACCACCCCCAGTCCTTCATCAAATCGGTGAAACCGACCCAGTCCAGCAGCGCCGGCAACCCGGATCGGGCGGACAGCAAGATATCCCAGCCCATAACGATGAACACTTCGGACAGTGACAGGGAGCTCAAGAGCAGGACCAGCCACACCGTCTGCCCCCTCCGGGTCAGGCGCGTCAGGAAATAGGTAAACGGAAAGGCCAGCGCCACGGCGATGACGGCACCGATTGCCGCGAACATCAACGAGTAGCCGAGCTTCTGCAGGTACAGTATCTGGAACGTTTCCGGCCAGGTCGCGCCCAGCAGAAAACGCTTGTAATGCGTCAGTTCAAACCCGAACGCCCAGCCCGCGCCCTCAATCTTGTGACCGACCGAGATGGCCAGCACGAACAAGAATGGCACAAGGCACAAAATGCCCAGAAGAATGACCAGCGCGATCTTGAAAGCCAGCGCCGGCTCCCGCCCTTCCGTCTCTTTCACGCCGTCCGGCGCCATGCCTTCCGCCGTGCTCACACTCACTCAGCCGCCTCCGCATCGCGCGGAAACACGTGCAACTCGTCCGGCGGAAGCCGCAGGCTGACTTTCTCACCGATCGTGAGCGTCGGGAGGCTTTCGCCCGCGCCGTATTCTACGATCAGGTCGCCAACCGGCGTCTTCACGTAGATATCCCGTGTCGAGCCTACATCGCGGACGAACGTGACTTCAGCGGGAAGGACGTTCTTGGCGCGCTCCTCCGGAGGCGTCTTCGCCCATTCCTCGCCGAGACAGGCACAAGTATCGTTGATCACCGCATTCTCGGGCCGCACCGCCAACGTCACCGGCGACCCCGCCGTGAACCCCCGCGCTTTCGGCGCCTCGAAGAGATACTCCCCCACACGGTACTTTCCGTCCGTCGCTTCACCGGACAGAAAATTCGCCTTCCCGATGAACGACGCAACGAAGGAATTCCCAGGCTTCGAATAGATCTCCTTTGGCGTACCTACCTGCTCGGTATAGCCCTTGCTCATCACCACGATCTGGTCGGCCATGGTCATGGCCTCTCGCTGGTCATGAGTGACTACGATGGTCGTGATCCCCACCCGCTGCTGCAATAAGCGCAGTTCCACCTGCATGTCCTCGCGCAGCTTGGCGTCCAGCGCCGACATCGGCTCGTCCAGAAGGAAAACCGACGGTTCCTGCGCCAGCGCGCGCGCAATCGCCACCCGTTGCCGCTGCCCGCCGGACAGCTCTCCGATCCGCCGGTCGCCGTAACCGCCCATCTGCACCAGATCCAGCAACTCGTCGGCCCGCGCCCGGCGCTTGCGCTTGTCCACGCCCTCGATCGCCAGGGAATAAGCGATGTTCTCGGCCACGGTCAGGTGCGGGAACAGCGCGAAACTCTGGAACACCATCCCGAACTTGCGCTCATACGCCGGCCGGTCGGTGATATCCTCGTCGCCCAGCAGGATCTGTCCCCAAGACGGCGCCTCCAGCCCAGCGATCATTCGCAAAAGCGTGGTCTTTCCACAGCCTGACGGCCCCAGAAGGGCCGTCAGCTTCCCATGCGGGAAAGTTAGATCCACCTTATCCACAGCGCGGAAGGAACCAAAGTCCTTGCGGATGGATTTCAGGACCAGGTCGGCCACGGGTCAGCTCCCCGCCAGCATCGCGTCCCAGTTTTCCTGAATGTAGGTTTCCCTGTCGAGATAAGCGCTGTAGGCGGGCCGGATCGACGGCGTGCCTGACACAGCAGCGAACTCTTCGTCTGTCAGGTCGGTCGCTTCCTGCGGCAAGAGCGGTGCGGTGCCGATCATGCGCGACATGATCGCCTGCACTTCCGGCGTGGAGGAAAAGTTGACGAACTCCGCCGCTTCAGCGCCCTTGTCGGACAAGCCCGAGAGGCACCAGGAACCGTAGTCCTGCACGCAGCCTTCTTTCGGGAACATCGACAGGATCGGAAAGCCATCGGCTGCCATGATACCCGCCACGTCGTGGTAATAGGTGCCCGCCACAACGTCAAGGTTCTTCATCGCCTGTTCCATCTGGCTTTCCGCCGACCACCAGAGCGCCACGTTCGGCTTCAGCTCCGCGGCCTTCGCGACGATGGCCTGAATGCCATCCTCGGTCTCGAACGTCGCCTCCCCGTCAAAGAAGGTCGCCGCGATGATGTCCATCATGCCACCGTTGAACCGGCGCACGACGCCCAGGGACTGTTCAAATACGGAGGTGTCCCAAAAGTCCGCCCAGCTTTCCGGCGGCTCGATCTCATCAGGATTGATCACCATGGACGAGAACCACGACATCGCGCCGACACCCAGAACTCCCGGTGCGGCCTCAAAGATAAAGTATGGGTCCAATGCACCTGCCGCCGAAATCATTGACATATCCAGCGGCGCCAGCAGCCCTTCTTCACGGCTCGCCTTGATCAGCGTGTCCCGGCCGTATAGCGACAGGTCCGCTGGCACGTTCCCGGCCTGTGCCGCCTGCGCCATCGAGATCAGCCAGTCCGCCGAATTCGGCTGTGTCACGGATTCCACGACAATGCCCGTTGCCTCAGTGAAGCCCGGGTAGACATGTTCCTTGAAGCTGTTCTCGAAATAGCCGCCGTAGGAGCCAATTTTCAGGCTGCGTTCCTGGGCAATCAGCGGTGCAGCAAGGGTGGATGCGGCGGCAAAGGTTGCCCCGCTCTTCAGCAGCGTACGTCGGTTCATGTTGATGGTACCGGTCATCTTCTTTTCCCTGTTGGTTTTCGGGCTGATCGCCCTGTCTTGCCGAATGGCCCGCAAAACCCAGCGCGGACCCGGAAACTGTTATCGAATGAACCCTATCATCCCTTGGCAGGTTGCTTAGCCTCGCGTTTGAAAGGGTTCTCGTCGGGGATCTCGTAGTCCGGCGTGAAGACGCCCTTCTCCCGCGCATCGGCGATATATCTGAAGCCCTTGGCGGTCATCCGCATCAGGTGCTCGCCCGCACGCATCGGCGGGTACTTTGCCAGCGTCTCGGGGGTGCGAAACTGTTCCAGCGGTTCCACTACGGCGTGATAGTCCAGCCCAAAGAACAGCGGCATCGAATAGCGTTCCTTGCCGGAATTGGTCACCCGATGCTGGGTCGACTTGAACTGGCCGCCAGACCAGGTCTCGAAGATGTCGCCAATGTTCACGACGAAAGCGCCTGGGATCGGTGGCGCCTCGATCCAGACATCCTCGGCATTCATTACCTGCAGACCCGGCCCGCCTGTGGCGAGGATGGTGAAGCACTCAAAATCCGAATGCGCACCGATGCCCATCAACTCCTTGGTCGCCGGCATTTCGTTCGGCACGTAGCGCAGCAGCCGCAATTGCGAGCAGGGATAGGTGATTTGACGCTTCAGTTCGTCGGCATCGACGTCCAGTTCCAGCGCCAGCGTCTCAAGCAACTGAACACCCAGCGCAAAAACTGAATCGTAATAGGCCGATACGGTGTCCTTCCAACCCGGAATGTCGGGCCAGACATTCGGCCCCGTCATCCGCCAGCCCGCCAGATAATCCGGATGATCGGCCGGCGCTTCGTAGGACATGTCCCACGCTTCGTTGAAGTTGATGGTCTTAGGGAAATCGTGGCCGTTTTCTTCGAACGGTACATAGCCACGGTGATGCGTAGTGAAACCGGACCACCACTTCATCTTGAAGCTGCGCGGCATCTCATGGAATTGCTTCGACGCGGCGAACATGCCGTCGATCTGCTCCTGCGGGACGCCATGGTTGATGATGTAGAAAAACCCGGACTCACGCGCAGCCTTGCCCAGAGCAGCGGCAACCTTCGTGCGGCCTTCCTCGGTTCCCTCCGCCAACTGACCGAGGTCGATCACCGGCAACGCCGCGCCGTCGATGCTCAACGCTTTCTGGTCTTCGGCAATTTCGCGGGGCGCCTCGGTCTTCTCTTTCAGATCACGGGACACGTCCTCATGCTCCTCTCGAGTCGTGGGGTCGTCCCCGTTCATCTAGATGGTTGCTTGAGGCAAATTCCGGGGTCGTCCCCGGCCATCGCTTTCAATTCCACATGAAAGCAGCCCCCCGCTACGGGCGTCTCGGGTGTTGTCACGATAGTATGTGGGGCGACGCAAAGATGACCGTTTTATGTCCCTTTGCCTGCCCCGAATGCACAGGGATTGGTCGATCCGATGCTACAGCAGCTGGTCGCCGAATTGCGAATCACAAAGGGACGTCCGCGCAAACAGCGACCTGTATTTGATGTCAGCCGAAAGACCGAACCGAGTACCACGGTATCGCCTCTGCACCTGTCAGGTCGCCACTTCCCGGTCCGCTTCTGTCAATTCCTCCGGAATATCGTCGAAGCTGGCGTAGTTGAGGTTGTAAAGTTTCGAATAGAGGCCGTTCTTTGCGATTAGCGCATCGTGGTTGCCTTCCTCGATCAGCCGCCCCTGCTGCAACACAACGATACGATCCGCATTTCGGATGGTTGCCAGGCGGTGCGCGATGACCAAACCGGTCCTCCCCTCCAGCAACCGCCGCAGCGCCTTCTGGATCAGCATTTCGGTATAGCTGTCGATGTTCGCCGTGGCTTCGTCCAGCACCAGGATCTTTGCATCCGCCACAAGTGCCCGAGCGAAGCTCAGAAGCTGCCGCTGGCCAAGGCTCAGGTTGCCGCCGCGCTCTTCCAGCATCGTCTCGTAGCCCTGAGGCAGCACCTCAATGAAACTGTGCGCACCAACGGCTTTTGCTGCCTCAACCACTTCCTCGTCCGAGGCCCAATGAGAGGAATAGCGGATGTTCTCCATCACCGTTCCGGTAAACAGGTATGGTTCTTGCAGCACCATGGCGATGTGGCGGCCAAGGCTTTCCTGCGTCACGGTGCGCACGTCCTTGCCGCCGACAAGTACCGCACCGTCCTGCACATCGTAGAACCGGTGGACAAGCGCCATCGAGCTGGATTTGCCGGAACCGGTCGGCCCGACCAGAGCCACGGTCTCGCCGGAGTTCACCTTGAACGAAACGTCCTTCAGAACAGGGTGTTTCGGGTTATAGCCGAAGGTGACATCCCTGAATTCGACCGAGCCGTCATCATCCGGCCCTAGCGGCACGGCATCTGGCGCGTCCTCGACACTCACCTCGACGTCCAGCACCTCGGTCAGCCGATGACCCGAAGCCATGGCACGCTGCATCACAGAATACTGCATTGTCAACGACCGGATCGGGTCAAAGAAACGTTGGATGTAGAAAAGGAACGCGACCATCACACCCACGTCGATGCGGCCGGAAACCACCATTTGCCCGCCAGCGACAACGACAACCGCCATCGCGATACCCGTCAGGCTGTCCACGATCGGCACCATGATCTGCGCCAGTCGCGAAGCGCGTAGATGCGCCTCGTAGTTCCGGTCGACAAGTTCGCCGTAAAGTTCGGCATTTAGCGCTGCACGGTCCATTGCCTGCACAGCACGTACCCCGTGGATCGCCTCTGCCAGCGCCCCGTTGGTAATCGAATTCGCCTCATGCGCTGCCATAAAGGCGGCGCGGGCTTTGGCGATCCACAGCACACGAACGCCGAAAAGGATCGGCATAACGGCCAACACCAACAGCGCAAGCTGCCAGTCGAGCCACAGCATTACGCCGACGATACCTACCAGCAGCATGACATCGCCGACTGAGAGAACCGACGTTTCCAGGAATTCCTGCATCGAGTTCACGTCACCCTGAAGCCGCGACATCAACCGTCCGACTTCGGTTTTGTCCATGAAGGACAACGAAACTCGCTGCAGATGTGCGAACATCTTGCGACGGATGTCGAACAACACGTTCTCCGCCATGCGCCCGGTGACGCCTTCTTGCACCCGGGACGCAACATAGTTGACTGCTATCACCACCGCGAAAATCGCCACGATACCCGACAAGATTCGCGGATCCGCGTCCGGTGCCATGCCATGGTCGATGGCATAGCGGATCAGTAGTGGGATTGTGAGTTGGGCCAGCGTGAAGGTTATCACTGCGGCAACCGCGATCATCACTTGCCGCCGGTACGGCTCCACGAACGCCCATATCCGCCGCACGACCTTGCCGTCGAAGGCGCGGCCGAAGATTTCTTCCTCGATACGGTCCGACCCGACGACAGCGCGCAGTCTCGGGCGGCCGTCGTCGTGCGGATCACGCGGTTCGCCTGCTCGTGTCGGACTCATCTTGCATCCTCCATTTCGTCCAGCACGTCACCATCAGGTCGCATTTGCAGATCGTGCAGAGCTTTGTATCGCCCACCGAGCGCCAGCAGTTCCTCGTGGTTTCCCTGTTCGACGATCCGACCGTTCTCAAGAAAAACGATCCGATCCGCATGCATCAGGCTCGCCAGCCGGTGCGCCACGATCAGCGTCACGCGCGAAGAGGCGTACTTCCGAAGCGCCGCGCGGATCCGGCTCTCTGTACCCGCGTCAATCGCCGCGGTGGAATCGTCGAAAATCAGCACAGCCGGCTCCATCATCAACGTTCGCGCAATGGACAAACGCTGCCGCTGCCCCCCGGAAAGCGACACGCCGCGTTCGCCCACAATGGTGGAATATTGCCGCGGCAGACCAAGAACATAGTCGTGCAGTTGGGCCGACTCGGAAACGCCACGGATGCGCCGGGCATCCGTGCGCGGATGTGCATAGGCAATGTTGTTCTCGATCGATGTCGTGAACAGGAAACTGTCCTGCTGTACCACGGCAACAGCCTGCCGGACCGAGGACAGCGTCACCTCACGTATATCCTGCCCGTCGATACTGATTGCACCATCGCTCGCATCATAATAGCGCGGGATCAAATGCATCAGTGTCGTTTTACCGGACCCTGGTGGGCCGACAATGCCAATGGTTTCCCCCCTGCGCGCCTCGAAACCGATGCCTGCCACCGCCTTTTGTTCCCCGGTACCGGGATATGCGAAGCCAACATTCTCCAGCTTCAATGTTCCTTCTGTGATCTCCAGCGGCTTGGCATCAGGCGCGTCGTCAATCTCTACCGGCATGTCGAGCAAAAGGAAGAGCCGCGCTCCACAGGTCGAGGCGCGGGCATAGGCATTGACCATGAGCCCCAATTGCCGAACCGGCATTTGCAGGATCGTCATAAAGGTCAGGAACTCCGCCAGCGTGCCGACTGTGATTTCGCCGGCGGCCACGCGACGCCCGCCGACAAGCAGGACCAGCCCCATTGCGGTGAAGAAGGCCAGCGTCATCGCGGACGTGCTTTTTACGCGCACATCGACTCGCTCATGGCTCAGATCCAGTGCCATCTTCGAGGCGCGATCGAACTTGTCCATTTCATGGTTTGCCGCAGCAAAAGCCCTAACCACCCGGATACCGGCCAGGTTCTCTTCCATCACCTGGCTAAGGACGCCCAGCTTCTCCTGCAGGACAAGCCAGGTACGGCGGAGAGTCAGTTGCATGACGGAACTGCGCCAAGCCGCGAAAGGCACGAAGGACAGCGCCAGCACTCCCATCAAGGGGTCTGTAGAGATCAACTGCCAAGCGCCGAATCCGATTAGCAGCGCCAGCAGCACTGTCCGCACCAGCGCTGTCGAGAAGTACATCCGGACGCCTTCCAGATCGAGCATACCAACCGTAATCAGATCGCCCGAATGGGTTCTGTCGTGAAAGGAGAATGGCAGCCTCTGGATCTTGTCGTAAATCGCGCCTCGCAGATCTCGGGCCAGGGCATGACCAACAGATTCCGCCGAATAGTTCTGCGCCAGGGTGAAGAGCCCTCGCAGTACGCTCACGCCGAGGAGCGTCAGCGCTACTGTGATCAGGGGGCCGGGATCGGCTGCCTCGGCAGCAATCGCCTGTGTCAGATCAACTGCACGTCCAAGAAGCACCGGGATCGACAGCTGCATCGCGACGGCCGCGATGGTCGCCACCATCGCCAGGATCGCACGCCCAGGATAGCGGAACGCCATCTTCGTGATCCGTGTTATTGCCCCAAGCCCCTGCTGGCGATCCACACCCCCCGTGCGGCGAAACATGCGGTCGGATAGCTCGGTCTGTGTCGTCATGCGATAATTGCCATGACCAACCGGTCACGACTTTCTCCTGTTTGGCATTATGCCGGAGTCTCCTCCCGACGCTCACGTTATGCCGCATCTCGAGGCGATGAACAGTGACTGTCGCGGAAAACGGCGATGCGAGCGGCACTTGGCCGTCTCGTTGGATCGTAGATCAATGCGAAAGGAAGGTCGATCCCAGAGGCAAAATTGTTCTTCAGCCGAGGCAAAACACCAATTTCGCGAAGTTTAGACCAGCTCGTGAATGTTCGGAAAATTCCTTGAAAGCACTCCACACCTTGCGCGAGAACCCGGCGCGAAAAGCAGTACAAACGAAAACACGAGCCGTGTGATGCAACTTGGCAACATGAAAATCGATCGACCGTGCCACGGCTAAATCGCAACCCAAATTAGATCGGCATGGTTGAACTGTTGAATGACATTTCAGCAAAAAATTTCAGTATGGGACTCTGCGGGATATCCAGCTCGATTCAATCTGATGGATTAAGCCGTGACGAAGTTAGTCTTCCAGTGGCGCAACGCGCTGGAGACGAAAAAACCCTTTCCCCTCGATGTGAGCCTCTATTTCGGCCGGATCGACCTGTAACCCGAAGGCTTCTACTTGCATGGCAGAGTCCAGGTCCACGGGCTCCATCGCGTAGTGGGCAGGGTCGAAGCTGCCTGGATAGGCATCGGTTGCGACGATTTCGAGGAAATCTTCACCGGCGACAATGGCCCCGTCGAAGTCGGTCTTGAAGAGTTGCGCGTCATCGAAACTTGTTCCAATTAGCACAGCTCCGCGGAAAGTGGAGCCACTGAGCGCGGCACCCTTGAAGTCTATGTCGATCAGTGCGCCTTGGTCGAATACCGCCAGCATGGACTCAGCTCCCTGATAGTCGATCGCTCGCAGGAAAGCGCCGCTGAAGTCGGCACCTGCGAGAGATGTTGGAAAGGCGGCGCCATCCACTAGGAAGTAAGGGGAAAGCGCGTCCTCCGAGACGCGGGCGAAGCTTGTTTCTCTGATCACGGCCTTTCGAAATCGCGTATTCTCCAGATACGCGCCACCAAAATCAGTCTCCCGGATCGTGGCATAGGACAGGTCCGCAAAACGAAGTTGAGCAACCTGGAGGGAACACAGGAAGAGCCGCACACCGCGGGCGGAAGCGAAGGACAGGTCCAACTGCAGCGCATTGAAGCGTTCGAAGTCGTGGATACCCGCTGCGACCATAGACATTAGCAACTGGCCTCGCTCCGGACTGGCGGGGCGGTCGATCAGTTCCGGCTTGGCGGAGACGGCGTGCCAGTCCTTTACGTTCGACCAGAAGCTCGGAAGCTCTTCAGACCTACGTTCAGCCGCTTGCCACAACATCGCGGAGGCGTCCTGTTCGCGCACACCAAGGTCAAGGTAGCGATATGGCTTGGCGGCCTGGCTGGCGGAGACAATGCGGACGACAAGTCCAAGATCGATGTCTTTCTCCGGATCGAGCAGGGCAACATTGTCCTCCGGTGCCGCGACGGAGTCTTGCAGATAAACCGCACTGGCGTCAGAGACCTCTCGGGCCAATTCGCCGGTGATCTCGACGATCGAGGCGGCAAGCTCTGCGTTTCTGGCAGCCTCGGCCAACTGCACAGAAAGGTCGGCGAGCGCAATCTGCGTGTCAATCTTGGTCGACTGCGCAGTCAGTGTGTCGGTCTGTTCGCGGAACATTTCGTTCTGGACGATCAATGTCGCCGTCTGATCCTTGAGAAGTTCGTTCTGACGAAACAGCATCGCGGTGCCGGCCAGCGCTGCCATTGCCGCGATTAACGCGGTAAGCGAGCCTATCACCCAGCGGCGGGTCGACAGCCATGCGTAACGGGCGAGAGCCAGGTGGACGAGTTCCTGCGCGGCATCGACGGCCCTCTTCGAGTCGCGGTCGACAGCTCCACGTGCGACGTTGGACAATGGCGTTGCAAACAGCTCGAGCTGGGTTTCGGCAAAGCCGAAGACTCGTTTCAACAGCGGCTTTCGGAAAACGTAGATCATCAGTCCGAATGCCGCGATAAACATGAGGATGCACAGGAAAACCAACAGCAGGATGCCAACGGATTCCTCGACTACACCGAGACCTGCAAAGGCCAACAGGAAACCCGCTGCGGTACCGAAACTAAAGATCAGGAGGCCAAGCGAAGCGGAATAAGAGCGACGCCTCGGGAACCAACCCGACCGCTCTAAATCTTCCGACTCCCCGCTGGTGTCCGACATCCCACGCCCCCTAGTGTCATTGACGATTGCAAAGCAGCCGGGCTATGGCAAGTCCGACCCTCCCGGAGCATCGCGAATGCTGGACGAAAGCGACGAAATTCATCCGCTGTTTCACGGCGCACCATCGAGTACCGAGTTCAAAAAGCTGCGCAAACGGATCGTGCGCGATACCCGCGAAGCAATCGAGCAGTACGGGATGGTGGAGCGAGGCGCGCGGTGGCTAGTCTGCCTGTCGGGCGGCAAGGACAGTTATACGTTGCTTGCCGTCTTGCACGAGTTGCAGTGGCGTGGATTGCTGCCGGTTGACTTGCTTGCCTGCAATCTCAACCAGGGGCAGCCGGGCTTTCCGGCAACGATACTTCCGAACTTCCTTGAGGGGATTGGCGTTCCGCATCGGATAGAGTACCGAGACACCTATTCGATCGTGATGGACAAGGTGCCTGAAGGTCGGACCTACTGCGCATTGTGCTCGCGGCTAAGGCGCGGAAATCTGTACCGCATCGCACGTGAAGAGGGCTGTTCGGCGGTCGTGCTTGGCCATCACCGGGACGACATCCTCGAAACCTTTTTCATGAACCTGTTCCATGGCTCGCGGCTTGCGACGATGCCGCCGAAGTTGGTCAATGAAGAGGGTGACTTATTCGTCTACCGCCCTCTCGCCCACGTGGCCGAAGCCGATTGTGCGCGGTTCGCAAAGGCGATGAACTACCCGATCATCCCATGCGACCTTTGCGGCAGTCAGGACGGACTGCAACGGATGCAGGTGAAATCGCTGTTGGATCAGTGGGAAAAGAACCATCCCGGTCGGCGCCAAAAAATGTTCCGGGCGCTGATGAATGCACGGCCCTCGCATTTGCTGGACCCGAAACTGTTCGACTTTCTCGGGCTGGTGCTTCCCGCGGGAACTGGGGAAAATACGAACTAGTTTTCCATTTCCTGTTAACCTAGCAAAGACACCGGTTTCCTAAGCTGCTGCTCGCATGCGGGGCGCATCGGTCTGCCCCGTACCGAGCAGGGGCCAGCCGTTATGTGGAGAGTTTTCAGGCAGGTGGGGCATTTCCTGGCGAGCACGGCGAAAACTGCTTTCTTCGGGCCACAGATCCTGGCCTTCGTCCCTGCTGCGACACTGGGCGGCTATTGGTTTGGCGGCGAAGGCCTGCTTATGTTCATGGCCATTTTTGTGCCGGCTCTGATGGGGTTGGTCGGGCTGTTCGTACCGGTCCAGGCGCTACCACCGCGGCCACGCAAGAACGCAGATCCGGTTACAGGGCTGGCGCTAAAGCCTGCACTGATGGCGACGTTGGAAGAGTCGTTTCTGAAAGAACCAAAGCAAGGCGTACGCACCGGTGTGCTGATCCTTGAAATCGACGACTTCGACAATTTCTGCGGCACTTACGGGCCCGAGGCCGGAGACCACGTGCTGGCAGTGATGGCTGAGCGGCTGGAATCGACGCTGCGCGAAGGCGATCTCGCTTGCCGCATGGATGGTGCTATGCTTGCCGTGGCCCTGGCCCCGGTGCGGCGGCTTGATTTGGAGGCGATGATCCAACTAGCAGCGCGAGCGCAGCAGGCCATTGGTGCGCCGGTCGTTCTTGGCGGAATGCGGCTGTTCTTGTCAGCCTCAATCGGTTTCTGCTTGCCGCGGCGCGCGAGCGAACGGTCCGCCCAAGGCTGCTTCGATGCTGCGGAGGCGGCATTGCGCGAGGCGCAGGCAAGCGGCAACGGTGCAATCCGAGCATTTTCCGCCCAGCAGCCCCGGAAGCGAGTGAAACGCGCCGGACTGGCCGAGGAAGTCTCGGAAGCATTGGAGGCCGGAAATATCCGCCCCTGGTTTCAGCCACAGATCAGCACCGATACGGGAGAGATTTCCGGTATGGAAGCGCTTGCGCGCTGGGAACATCCGGATCGCGGCGTGATCCTGCCGGGGGCATTCCTGCCGGCGATATCCGCGTCCGGACTTAGCCAGCGGTTGGGAGAGGTTATCCTGTTTCACAGCCTTACGGCGCTGCAGGATTGGCAGAAAGTGGATATTCGTGTCCCCAATGTAGCGGTCAATTTCAGCCATGAAGAACTCGCGGATCCGACCTTGTGCGACCGGGTTCGGTGGGAACTCGACCGTTTCGACCTAACACCGGATCGGCTGGTCGTGGAAATCCTCGAGACGGTGATCTCGCGTTCGGACAACGACACCATCACCCGAAACGTGACGCAACTACAGGAGTTGGGCTGCGGAATCGATCTGGACGATTTCGGCACGGGCCACGCCTCGATTGCGAATATCCGGCGCTTTTCCGTCAGCCGGATCAAGATCGACCGGTCCTTCGTGACACGGATTGATAGCGACCGCGATCAGCAGGCTCTCTTGACCGCCATCCTGGAAATGGCCGAGCGGTTGGGGATCGAAACACTTGCCGAAGGTGTGGAAACGGTCGGGGAGCACGCACTCTTGGCGCAGCTTGGCTGCGGCTATGTGCAGGGCTTTTCGATCGCTCGACCAATGCCTTTCGCGGCGACATTGGACTGGATGCAGGGGCACCAGCGCCGCGTTGCCGACCGGCCGAAAATCAGGCGAGAAGCTGGCTGACAATGTCTTGTCGCCAAAACGCATGAATCTTCTGGATCAGGGCCACCCGACGCAGCACCTCGCCCCGCCCGGCGGCTCCCAGTTTCGCAGCCCACCCGTTTTCCTTACTGTTGTTCACAATATCCGGCATCGGCCCGCGTGCTCCGGAACGTTACGTGGATTCCGCTTGACCTTTTGCCCCTTGGATAGTTGAACCTGCCCCGACCTGAATTCAGTGAAATGGCGTATGGTTCATGGACGACCAGAACAAGAACCTCATTCTGGCTACCGCTCTGTCTTTTGCGGTGATCCTGGCGTGGTTCCTTCTTTTCCCCCCCGAGGAGCCACCGGTCGAGCCTGAATCCGCAACGGTCGAGACGACAGAATCCACGCCCGACACAGCAACTCCGCCTCCTGCTGTCACCGGTGGCGGTAACGTATCTGCCACGCCAACCACTGCACCCAAAGCAGCCGTCGAAGCCGCACGGTTGCGGATCGAAACGCCGCGGGTCGAGGGATCTATCTCGCTGCAGGGCGGGCGGATCGACACGCTGGAACTCCTCGACTATCAGGAGACCATTGAACCCGACAGCCCGAACGTGAAGTTGTTGTCGCCGGTCGGCAGCAGCAGCGCCTATTACGCGCTATACGGTTGGACACCCGGTGGCGACCTGAGTTTCGACGACGTGCCCGGCGCAAATACCGAATGGTCGATCGAAAACGGTGAGGTTCTGACGCCTGAGAACCCAGTCGTCCTGGTCTGGGACAACGGCAAGGGCGCAATTTTCCGCCGCAAGCTGGAGATCGACGAAAACTTCATGTTCTCAGTCACCCAGAGTGTCGAGAACACCACCGACGCGCCGCTGCGGCTGGCACCTTATGGTATCGTCGCGCGGCACGGAGAGCCCGATGTTACGGGCTTTTTCATCCTGCATGAAGGGATAGTCCGTCAAAACGACAACGAATTGGAAGAAATCGACTATTCTGACATGCCTGACATGGACATTGTCGAGCGTGAAGGCGCGCGGGCAGACATCGTCGAGGTCGCGGAGAACGGCTGGACCGGGTTCACCGACAAGTACTGGATGACCACGCTGATCCCCGAGCCAGGTCAGCCCTTCACCTCGGTCGCGAAATACGTCGACAGTGCCAGCATCTACCAGATTGAGACACGTCACCCGACGATGACCGTGGAACCCGGCAACAGCGCCGAAACGGCAACGATGTTGTTTGCGGGTGCGAAGGAATGGGAAACGATCCGGGATTATGAAACCAACCTCGGCATCAAGAACTTTGTCGATTCCATTGACTGGGGATGGTTCTTTTTCCTGACCAAGCCGATCTTCCGCGCACTGCACTTTCTGCATGGTCTGATTGGCAATATGGGCTGGTCGATCCTGGCACTGACGCTGATGATCAAGGCGATCCTGTTCCCACTGGCCTACAAGTCCTACGTCTCGATGGCGAAGATGAAGGAGCTTCAGCCGGAGATGGAGAAGCTCAAAGAACGGGCCGGCGACGACCGCCAGAAGCTTCAGCAGGGAATGATGGAGCTATACAAGAAGGAGAAGGTGAACCCTGCCTCAGGCTGTCTGCCGATCCTGCTGCAGATCCCAATATTCTTCTCACTATATAAGGTGATCTTCGTCACCATCGAGCTGCGGCATGCCGCATGGTTCGGGCCGTTCCAGGATCTTTCGGCACCGGACCCGACATCACTCTACAACCTGTTCGGTCTGCTTCCCTGGGCCGCGCCCGAACCAGGCACGATGCTTGCGCTCATCTTCATCGGAATCTTGCCGCTGCTTCTTGGCATCTCAATGTGGCTGCAACAGAAGCTGAACCCGGCACCGGCCGATCCGACGCAGCAGATGATCTTTGCCTGGATGCCATGGGTCTTTATGTTCATGCTCGGCGGTTTTGCCAGCGGACTGGTTGTGTACTGGATCACCAACAACACGATTACCTTTACCCAGCAGTATATCATCATGCGCTCGCACGGGCACCGGCCAGACGTGTTCGGTAACATCAGATCGAGCTTCAAGCGAAAGAAGCCGGCTGTTGCAAAGGGCGGGAATGACGCCCCGAAGAAATGACAGTGCAAGTCACTGGGCTCTGGCGGTTCCCGATCAAGAGTCACGGGCGAGAGGCGCTGGAGCAGGTCACGTTCCGGTCAGGCGAGTGCCTGCCATGGGACCGGGCCTGGGCCGTGGCACATGAACAGTCAAGGGCTGGGATCGAAGAGTGGTCGCCGTGCGCGGCGTTCACCCGCGTGGCCGGCGCGCCAAAGCTCGCGGCGATCACGGCGGACCTGGACGAAACGCGCGGGGCAGTGACTCTGCGCCATCCGGACCGCCCGGATCTGACCTTTCAGCCGGACAGCGAGGCGCAGGCATTCCTCGACTGGGTCACGCCCCTGATGCCGGATGGCCGCGCCATGCCGGCCCGGATCGTGCGTGTTCCCGGCCGCGGCATGACCGACGCGTCCTTCCCATCGGTGACCCTTTGCAGCATGGCGTCGCATCGCCAGGTCGAGGCGCGGATCGGGCAAAAGCTCTCGATCCACCGCTGGCGCGGCAACGTCTGGATCGACGGCCTGGAACCTTGGGCCGAATTCGACTGGATCGGGAAAGATCTGCGTATCGGCGAGGCCACCTTCCGGGTCGTCGAGCGGACCGAACGCTGCCTGGCAACAACAGCGAACCCCGAAACCGGCGAACGCGACGCCGACACGCTGGGAACACTGGACAGCTGGGGTCACCGCGATTTTTCGGTTCAGGCAGAGGTGACCCATGGCGGCGCCGTCGCAACCGGCGACGCGGTGGAGGTCCTGTAATGGAACCGGTGTTTCCCCTGGTCGAGGTATCCGAACACGAGGCGAGCACCGGAACGCGGCTGTTCAATGGCAAGATCGACTTCCTGAAGGGCGTCGTAGCGATGGACGGCCTACCACCGGCGGACCGGATTGAAGTCTGCTTCGCCGGGCGCTCCAACGTCGGGAAATCCTCTCTGATCAACGCGCTGACCGGCCGCAGGGCGCTGGCGCGAACCTCGAACACCCCGGGACGGACGCAGGAAATCAACTTCTTCACGCTGGGCGACAGCCATTACCTGGTAGATCTGCCGGGCTACGGTTTCGCCAAGGCGCCGGTGCCGGTGGTCGAAAAATGGCAGCGCCTGCTGCGCGCCTATCTCACCGGGCGGCAGACCCTGCGCCGCGCCTTCGTGCTGGTCGATTCCCGGCACGGCGTGAAGGCACCGGACGAAGAGATAATGAAGGAACTCGACCGCGCCGCGGTGACCTTCCAGGTGGTGATGACCAAGACCGACAAGGTGAAGGCCGCCGAGTTGGAGAAGGTTCTGGATCAGGTCCGGGCAGCGCTGGCAAAACACCCCGCCGCATTCCCGGGACTCGTAACGACCTCGTCGGAAAAGGGTGACGGCATCGGAACCCTGCGCGCGGTCATCGCGGGGATCGGATAGCGACCAACAGTCAATCGGGAACGTTGTCGATCCCGGACCCGCCCAACGGGTGACACCGCGCGATGCGGCGGATGGCAAGCCAGCTTCCCTTAAACGCGCCGTGCTTTTCCAGCGCTTCAAGGGCATAGGCCGAACAGGTCGGGTGGAAACGACAGCTTGTCCCAAGCCACGGCGACAGGAACAGGCGATAGGCCCGGACAGGCAGCGCGGCGATATGGGCAAGCGGGGTCATTTGTGAACCTTATGCAGCGCGGCACGCAGATCGTCCAGAAGGGCGGCAAAGGGACGCTCCGCAGCAACCCCTGCGCGCCCGATCAGCACATAATCCCAGCCGGGCTGCCCTTCAACCGGCAGCACCAGGCGCGCGGCTTCGCGCAAGCGGCGCTTGGCGCGATTGCGGGCAACGGCATTCCCAACCTTCTTGGAGCAGGTGAAACCGACGCGAACCGGCGCTTCGGCAGGCTCATCGGGCGCCCGCTCGCGGGCCTGCACTACAAAGGCCGGAAGCGCCTGACGCCGGGCACGGGCGGCTCGCAAGAAATCCGCGCGTTTGCGCAACACGGATAGCCGAAAAGGCACCGCCGACGGCATCGTTTCGGGTGATGCCGCCGGCGGTGTCATGTCGGAACCTGTGGGTCCGTGGATCAGGCGCTCAGCGACTTCCGGCCCCGCGCGCGACGCGCGTTGAGGATCTTGCGGCCGGCCTTGGTGGCCATGCGCGCACGGAAGCCATGCCGCCGTTTGCGGACCAGGTTCGAAGGTTGGTAGGTGCGCTTCATCGCTAACTCTCCGTCTGGCCGGCCCCCGCATGGTAAGAACCACGGATTCGGGGCCGCGTCATGTTCGAAGCCCGGTCTTTAGGGGGTGGTGCAGGGCTTGTCAATTGAAAGCCCGCGGGAAAAGCGGGTGAAATGTTACAGAAACCTTGGTCGTTTGTTTCATTGCCCGCGCTGGCCATGAACGAAACCGGCCGCAACGGCTCACCAGGTTTCAACGCGGCGTGAGGGGGCTGTATTTGTGGCGACCGGCCCGGCATCTTGCCGGTCAAGCAAAACGGCCGCGCCAGGGGAAGATGAACGACCAGATGACCGAGACCCGACAAAGCGGCCTTACGCGCAGTCTGCCGCTGATCGCGATAGCGGTGGTGGCCGTCGCCGGGTTCTTCACCCTGCGCGATTTTCTCAGCTTCGAAACGCTCAGCAGGTACCACGAGGCACTACTCGCCTATCGCGACGCGCATTTCGCGATGACGGTTCTGCTGTTCATGGCGGCCTATGTGATCATCGTCGCCTTCTCCCTGCCCGGCGCCACCATCGCAACTCTGACGGGCGGGTTCATGTTCGGCGTGTTTCCCGGGGCGCTCTTCAACATCGTCGCCGCCACCATCGGCGCGACCTGCATCTTTCTCGCTGCCCGCTGGGGACTGGGCGACCGGCTAGGCGCCAAGCTGGAAGGCAGCGAAGGGACGGTGAAGAAGATCAAGGACGGCATCGACGAGAACCAATGGTCGATGCTGTTCCTGATCCGGCTGATCCCCGCGGTCCCGTTCTTCGTCGCCAACCTTGTGCCCGCCTTCGTACAGGTGCCGGTCTGGCGCTTCGTCATCTCCACCTTCTTCGGCATCATCCCGGGAGCGTTCGTCTATACCTCTGTCGGCGCCGGGCTGGGCGAGGTCTTCGCAATGGGAGAGACCCCCGACCTGGGCATTCTGTTCGAGCCGCATATTTTGTTGCCCATACTGGGCCTCTGCGTTTTGGCGGCACTGCCGATCCTGCTGAAGGCCCTGCGCGGAAAGAAGGGACTTTGATGGCGGGTCGGATCAAGACGGACATCTGCATGATTGGCGCGGGCTCCGGCGGGCTGAGCGTCGCGGCGGGTGCAATACAGATGGGCGCCAAGGTGGTGATCATCGAAGGCCACCTCATGGGCGGCGACTGTCTGAACTACGGTTGTGTGCCTTCTAAGGCGCTGCTTGCGGCAGGCAAACACGCGCATGCCCTTCGCGAGGGCCCGCCGTTCGGCGTGGCAGAGGCAACGCCCCAAGTGGATTACCTAGCCGCTATGGCGCATGTCCGCGCGTCGATTGAAGCGATCGCACCGGTAGACAGCCAGGAACGCTTCGAGAAACTCGGCTGCACCGTCTTGCGTGACTGGGCGAGCTTCATCTCTAATCGCGAGGTTCAGGCCGGCGACACCGTCGTCGAAGCGCGGCGCTTCGTCATCGCGACCGGTTCGTCGCCCCTGATCCCTCCGATTCCGGGGCTTGACGATCTGCCCTACCTGACCAACGAGACGCTCTGGGACTTGCAGGAAAAGCCGGACCAACTGCTGATTGTGGGCGGCGGCCCCATCGGGATAGAGATGGCGCAGGCCCATGTACGCCTCGGCTGCAAGGTGACGGTAATCGAAGGCGCAAAGGCGCTCGGCAAGGACGACCCAGAGGCGTCGGCGCTGGTCCTGAAACGCCTGCGCGCGGAAGGCGTGGAGATCGTCGAGGGCGCACAGGTCGAGCAGGTGTCCGGCAAGCCGGGCGCAGTAGCGGTCGAGACCGGCGCGGGCCGTTACGAAGGGACGCACCTGCTGCTGGCGGTGGGCCGAAAAGTCAATCTGGAACGTCTGGACCTGCGCAGGGCCGGCGTAAAATACGGCAAGGTGGTCGAGGTCGACGCGCGGCTCAGAACCTCGAACAAGCGGGTCTATGCAATCGGCGACGCGGCCGGCGGCCCGCAGTTCACCCATGTTGCCGGGTATCACGGCGGCGTCGTGGTACGGGCGCTCTGCTTCGGTTTACCCGCCAAGGCCGGAACCGCGCATATCCCCTGGGCGACATACACCGACCCGGAGCTGGCGCAGGTCGGACTGACGGAGGCACAGGCACGCCATGAATACGGCGGGCGGCTGGAAGTCGCCCGCTTCGATTATGCCGGAAACGACCGTGCCGTGGCAGAGAGGCAGACCGAAGGTTTCATCAAGGTCATGGTCGCCGGCGGCCGTCCCGTGGGGGCCACCATCGTCGGCGCACAGGCGGGCGATCTGGTGTCCCTGTGGTCGCTCGCCATCGCCAACCGCCTGAAAATGAGCGCCATCGCAGCGATGGTCGCGCCTTACCCGACGCTCGGGGAACTTAACAAGCGGGCGGCGGGAGCCTATTTTAGCCCCAGACTCTTCGAAAACCCCGCCGTGAAGCGCGTCGTCGGGTTTGTGCAACGTTGGTTGCCATAAGCAGCCGCAGGGAACGGTGAATGTCGGTAAACTCGCTTTCCGGTAGATTCCTGATCCTCACCACCGTCTTCGTCATGCTGGCGGAGGTGCTGATTTTCGTGCCCTCCGTTGCCCGGTTCCGCCAGGACTATCTGCTGCTGAAACTGGAAAAGGCACAGATCGCGTCACTGGCGCTTCTGGCCGACGACATGATCGATTCCGACCTCGAACGCGAGCTTCTGGAAAACGCCGGCGTCTACAACGTCGTGCTGCGCCGCGACGAGGTGCGTCAGCTCATGCTGTCTTCCGAGATCCCCTCGCCGGTCATGGCCACCTACGACCTGCGCGATCCCGGCGCGCTGGAACTGATCCGCGACGCGCTGAACGTGCTCATCACGCCGGGCAGCCAGATCATCCGCGTCATCGGCAACCCGGTGCGCGAGGCCGGTCTGCTGATCGAGGTAACGACTGAAACCGGCCCGCTGCGCGCCGAGATGATCGATTACGGCCTTCGGATCCTGGTGCTGTCGGCGGTGATCTCCGTGGTCACCGCGCTACTCCTGTTCCTCGCCGTGCGACGGTTCCTGGTGCGCCCGATCAAGCGCGTGGTCGAGGCTATGATGTCCTACGCCGAAGCGCCCGAGGATGCCCGGCGGATCATCGAGCCCTCGGCAAGCGTCACCGAACTGCGCGATGCCGAAACGGCCCTGGCCGCGATGCAGCGCCAGCTCTCGGGTGCGCTCAGGCAGAAGGAGCGTCTGGCCCAACTCGGCGGCGCTGTGGCGAAGATCAGCCACGACCTACGCAACATCCTGACCACGGCCCAGCTCTTCGGCGACCGGCTTGAACGATCCGAGGATCCCGCGGTGAAACGCGCCGCGCCGAAACTGGTTAACTCGATCGCCCGCGCCGTGAACCTCTGCGAATCGACCCTCGCCTTCGGCAAGGCCGAAGAACCGCCGCCAACGCTGGACCGGGTGCGCCTAGCCGATATCGTTTGCGACGTGATCGAGGCGGAACGTCTGGCGTCGGGAGAACACGACCTGAGCTTTTCGGAGGACGTTCCAGGCGGCCTGGTGTTGCGGGCAGATCCGGAACAGCTTTATCGCGTGATCGGCAACCTCGCCCGCAACGCCCGGCAAGCCATCATCGCCAGCGGCGAACCCGGCGAGATCGCGGTCCAGGCAGAAGAAACCGAGAGCGAATGGGTGATCCGCATCCGCGACACCGGACCCGGCTTGCCGGAAAAGGCTAGAGAGCACTTGTATCAGCCGTTCCAGGGCGGCGCACGCAAGGGCGGCTTCGGCCTGGGGCTTGCGATCGCCTCGGAACTCGTGCGCGGTCACGGCGGGCGGCTGATGCTGGAAGCGACTGGGCCAAATGGCACGTCATTTGCGATACATTTGCCTAAAGTGGTTGTGCACCTCGACGCGGCGGCGGAATAACGAAAACGCCCTTGCATTGCCCGGGCGGTATCGCTACATCCCCCACACCCCGCGCGCTGGTAGCTCAGTTGGATAGAGTACTTGACTACGAATCAAGGGGTCGGGGGTTCGAATCCTCCCCAGCGCGCCACTCCATCCTTAACTTGACTGACCCACTCGCATAACCCGTCCGGGTCAGAGAATCCTGACGTCAGAATTGCGATGCCCGTTCGCGCACTCATGGCTCGTATCCGGTTGATCGTATGTGTGATGTTATCATATAACTTAACCGACAGCATCAAGGATCTGCGATACGGGCATCGTCAATGAGCATCGAGAACAGATTACCCGTAACGCTACTGACTGGCTTTCTCGGTTCAGGAAAGACCACCGCACTGGACCACCTCATCCGTGATCCGGCAGCGGGTCGGATTGCTGTCATCATGAATGAATTCGGCCAGGCTGGACTTGACCACGACCTGATCGAGGCCGCGACGGAAGAAACCGTCCTGATGGAGTCCGGTTGTCTGTGCTGCACACTTCGCGGCGACCTTGCGCAGACAATGCTATCCCTGCTTGTGCGACGGAACCGTGGCCAGTTGGACTTTGACCGCTTGGTGATCGAAACCACCGGGCTGGCCGATCCCGCACCGATTATTCGGATACTTACCGTCGACCGCGCTTTGGCTACGGCCTTTCGATTGGACGGTATCGTCGCAATGGCGGATGCCGCAACCGGGTCAAATACTCTGAACACGCAGTTCGAAGCGGTAAGCCAGATCGCAGTTGCGGACATGGTGGTCGTAACAAAGGCGGATCTAGTGCCACCAACGCAACTTGGAAGCTTTATGGCGCGTCTTCGTGGCCTGAACGAACATGCGCGCATCGTGCGCGCCGATTTTGGACGCTTGCCCTCCGGAGCGCTGTTCAATCTTTCGGCGATGCGCCTGGATGTCGACCCCAAAGGGATCAGCACCTGGCTGGACGGCAAAGATCTCCGACTCGACCCTCTTGCCAACCTGACAGGTCTATTGAAACAGGCAGGCAGCGGCGCATTGCCGGCTGACAGCTTATCGCACGATGCCCGCATTTCTTCCGCGGTTATTGAGGTTAAAGAACCGATTCCGGCCGATATCTTTGATCATTGGCTCGACACTCTTATCGGGATGAGCGGAAGTGACATCCTGCGCGTGAAGGGCATTGTGCATATAGAAGAAGCCGAACACCCCTTCGTCTTCCACGGGGTCCAGCACATCTTCGACGAACCGGTGCCGCTGACGTCTTGGTCTAAAGGTGACACGACAAGTCGTGTCGTCGTTATTGCGCGTGACCTCGACAAAGGGTCGCTGAAGGAGCAGTTGAACACGCTTCGCATGCGGCCGACGGCATCTCCATCCAAGACCGACGCCGGGTCTCTCTTGGGGCCGATGTGATGTACTCTCTTACCCTTCAAATTCGCCCGACTAAAGCTCGTGACGGCGCCTGCCGGGGCAATGGATGACGCGCTCGAACTTTGACCTAAAGGAACAGGTTCGTGCCTACTGGAGCGCAAGGGCCGCAACTTTCGACAACTCTCCGGGTCACCGGATTCGCACACCCCGTGAGTTCGCGGCATACGAGCAACTAATCGAAAGGCACGCGCCCGGGATCGTCGGCGCAGAAGTGCTCGATGCTGCCAGCGGAACCGGCGAAGTGACACGTCTGCTGCGCAGGCTCGGCTGCGACGTTACTGGGATCGATTTATCCGCCAAGATGGTTGCCCGCGCGCAATTGAAACACGTGAACGATAATGCAGTTCGATTCTTCCAAGGTGACGCAGAGCACCTGTTGATGGCAGACGCCCGTTTTGACGGTGTCGTCTGCCGCAACCTGCTGTGGACGCTGACGGACCCCGATTTGGCGTTTGCAGAATGGTTCCGCGTATTGCGCCCCGGCGGGACGGTCGTTGCTTTCGAAGGCAATTGGATGCGTCCTGATGGCGTGTCGCGGTTGTTACGTCGCATGGCCATACTGCTAGGTAGAAAGGTCGAAACCGACCTACCTGACTTCACCGAGATCCTCGGTCAGTTGCCGTTCCGCGATGGCCTCGGCCCGGCGGAGCTTCGGCCGCGTCTTATCGCAGCCGGTTTTAAGGAACCGCAGTTCGTGCCGGTCAAGCCGGTCACACTGGCCCAAATCAGCCGCGCAACGTGGGCGGAGCGGTTGTCTCTCCTGTCCTACGCGCGCGGTCGATTCATGATGATAGCGCGTCGCCCAAGCCAGGCGCAGCAAAGGCACACCACGGATGCAGCGTGATCCGGGCAACACTTAGAAATGGCCTGCCCCCTTCCGCGGCGCGGTCGAAAGACAATCCCGACCGGCCCGGTCGGGCCGAGCCAAAGACAAGTCTGACCACAGGAGAGCGATACATGAACTACCGTTTGCACACAGCTGCCGCCGTCATTGCGCTAATGGCAGGTACGGCACAGGCCGACCTTTCCGTGACGATTCTTTTTACCAACGATTTCCATGACCGGTTCGAGCCGATCAGCAAGTACGACTCCACTTGCTCGGCCGAAGACAACGCCGCCGGCGAGTGCTTCGGCGGCATCGCCCGCATGGTTACTGCTGTCAGCGAGGCCCGCGAACGCGCTGGCAACAATGTGCTTTTGCTGGATGCGGGCGATCAGTTTCAGGGTTCGCTGTTCTTCAACCAGTACGGCGGAAAACTTGCCGGGGAGTTCATGTCGCAACTCGAATACGATGCCATGGCCGTAGGTAACCATGAGTTCGATAACGGGCCTGAAGGCTTGGCTGAATTTCTCGACATGGTCGACTTCCCGGTTCTGTCCGCGAATATCGATGTCAGTCAGAACGAGTTGCTTGCCGGCCGGGTGAAAAAGTCAGCCGTCCTCGAGGTAGATGGCGAACGGATCGGCATCGTGTCGGTGCTGGCCGAGGACACGCCGGAAACCTCGTCTCCCGGCAATACGGTAGTCTTCTCATCTGCAGTCGACGCCGCCCAAGCCGAGATCGATCAGTTGACTGAGAACGGAGTCAACAACATCATCCTTCTGACCCATGTCGGCTTTGCCGAAGATCAAAACCTTGCCGATGCGCTGACCGGCGTCGATCTGATCATCGGCGGGCATAGCCATACGCTGCTGTCAAACGACGACGAAAACGCTGTTGGCGCTTACCCGACGGTCGTAAATGACGTGCCGGTCTTCACCGCGTACGCCTATGGCAAATACCTGGGTGAAATCGAGGTGACGTTCGACGATGAAGGTACTGTAACCGAAATCAGTGGCGAGCCGATCCTGTTGGATGCGTCCGTCGCCGAGGATGAGGCAACCGTCGCACGAGTAGAGGAACTGGCGGCGCCGCTCGAAGAACTGCGCAACCTGGTCGTCGCGGAGACCGACGCCACCATCGAAGGCTCTCGCGAAGCGTGCCGCGCCATGGAGTGCGAAATGGGCAACCTCGTTGCCGATGCGATGTTGGACCGTGTTGCCGATCAGGGTGTCGTCGTTGCAATCCAGAACGGTGGCGGGTTGCGTGCCTCGATCGACGCTGGCGAGGTGACGATGGGAGAGGTTTTGACCGTCCTGCCCTTCCAGAACACGCTTTCGACATTCGAGGTAACCGGCCAGACATTGCTAGAGGCACTGGAAAACGGTGTCAGTCAGATCGCCGACGGCGCGGGTCGCTTTCCACAGGTTGCCGGTATGACTTTCACCTTCGACGTTGACGCCGAACCCGGCAGCAGGATCTCCGACGTGACTGTCGATGGAAATCCCATCGATCCCGAGGCGACCTACTTGGCCGTATCAAATAACTACGTCCGCAATGGCGGCGACGGCTATTCGATGTTTGTCGATGCGGCGAATGCCTATGACTACGGTCCCGACCTCGCCGATGTTGTCGCTGAATACCTGGCAGAACACACACCGTACAAACCCTACACGGACGACCGGATCAACGCCGCCGAATAGGCTGACGGTCGACCGCAACACTACGATCTAATTGGAGGAGCGGGAGAACTTACCGTTCCTCTACAATCTGCAAACGGCGCGCATTCGTTCAAGGTAGAATGCCACCTTCCACCGACGGCCCGTACTGCACCTGCCAACGATGTTCAGAACACGGGCAGCCCTGCCTGCAAGAGTGTCATTGAATCTGTCCCCTGCCAGTGCCCAATCCCTTCGGAGGTGACAAACGCCCGATCTCCCGCCACTCTGGTTCCCAATCGGGGCGAGGGTGGCCGTCCCGGTGTTGCCATTGTCCGCCCACATAACAACAGGGGAACCATATGACCTATCATTTTGCGAATCCGCTCGCCGCCCTTCTAACCGCCGCGACTTTCGCGCTCCCTGCAAACGCGGAATCCTGGGACATGCCCACGCCATATGGCGACAGCGTGTTCCATACCATGAACATCATGCAGTTTGCCGAGGATGTCGCCGAAGCCACCGGTGGCGAGCTTGAGATCACCGTACATTCTGCCGGCTCGCTCTTCGGTCACCCCGAAATCAAGGATGCCGTCCGTCGCGGCCTGGCCCCCATCGGCGAACTCCTGATGTCGCGCCTGGCCAATGAAGACCCGATATTCGAAGTCGACTCGATCCCCTTCCTTGCTTCCAGCTACGACGAGGCCAAGGCGCTCTGGGACGCCTCTCGTCCGTTGGTCGAGGCCAAACTTGCCGATCAGGGCCTGACGCTGCTGTTCGCCGTGCCTTGGCCGGGGCAGAGCATCTACACGAAGGAGCCAGTTGAATCGACTGCCGATCTCGAGGGTGCAGCATTCCGCGCCTACAACACGGCAACCGAGCGTCTCGCCACTCTGATGGGTGCCGTTCCGACGCAGATCGAGACTGGTGATATTCCGACCGCCTTCGCCACCGGCCGCGTCGCCGCGATGATCACATCGCCTTCCACCGGCGTCTCTAGCCAGGCGTGGGACTTTACGTCGAACTACACCGACACCCAGGCCTGGCTGCCGAAGAACATGGTGATCGTGAACACTGCCGCTTTCGACGCCCTGCCCGAAGAGGTGAAAGCCGCCGTGATGGAAGCGGCGGCCACGGCTGAAACCCGTGGTTGGGAAATGTCCATGGCCGAGACCGACGAAAAGATCGCAACGCTCAAGGAAAACGGCATGGCAGTCGCAGAACCTTCGGAGACACTCGGCGGTGAACTTGCCGAAATCGGTGCGACGATGACCGAGGAATGGCTCGACGCCGCCGGCGACGAAGGCGCCGCCGTGGTCGAAGCCTACAAACCCTCCATGCAGTGATCCGGCCGAGGCGGGGCCGCCCCCGCCTCGCCATTGTCCCGGCCCAAGCATGCGCACCTTCCTCGACCGGCTCTATTCCGCTTCGCTGATGCTTTCAGCGGTCGCCTTCGCCTGCATCGCACTGCTGGTTCTGGCCCAGATCCTGGGCCGTCTGACCGACCGCTTTGCCCGCTGGATCGGCGCGGCGCCGCCGGGTTTCACCGTGCCTTCGCTGGCAGAGATCGGCGGTTTCCTGTTCCTGTCCGCGGTCTTCATGGGCCTCGCCGGAACGCTCACCGCCGGTGGCCACGTGCGTGTCACGCTACTGACACGCAAGCTGCCGGATGGCCCCGCCCGCTGGACCAGCACACTCGTCTCGCTTGGCGCCACCGGAATAGCGGTTTTCGCCACATGGTCCAGCGCGATCCAGGCCTGGGACAGCTGGGCTTTCGGTTCGGTCAGCTACGGTATGGTCAAGGTGCCGCTGTGGCTGCCGCAGGGTTTCATGACGCTGGGCCTCGCACTACTGACGGTCGCGGTGATTGATGCCGCAATTACCCAGTTCAAAGGCGGCATCCCTCCGCATCTGCAGGCCGAGGCGGACCGGGAAGCGGGGCACTGAAATGGAGATCGCAAGCCTCGCCCCTCTCCTGCTCTTTGTCCTGTTCGGCTCCCTCGCCCTCGGCCTCTGGGTCGGCTTCGCGCTGATCGCCGTGGGTCTTGTCGCGATGGTCGCGGCCTCGAACGCGCCCGTCACACTGGTGTTTGCCACAAAGGTCTGGGGCGGACTGACCGTGTGGGACCTGACGGCGCTGCCGATGTTCATCTGGATGGGAGAAATTCTTGTCCGGTCCCGCCTGTCATCCGACATGTTCGAGGGGCTCGCGCCGTTCACAGCCCGCCTGCCCGGACGTCTCCTGCACGTCAACATCTTCGGCTGCGCGTTGTTCGCCGCAGTCTCCGGCTCTTCTGCCGCGACCACCGCCACAATCGGCCGCATGTCGATCACCGAGCTAAAGGCGCGTGGCTACGATGAGCGCATGGCCACCGGAACGCTGGCAGGATCGGGCACGTTCGGCTTCCTGATCCCGCCATCGATTATCCTGATTGTCTATGGTGCTGCCACCGAGCAATCCATTGCCCGCCTGTTCCTCGCCGGCGTTCTGCCGGGGATCATGCTTGCCGCGCTCTTCTCGGGGTACGTGATTGTCTGGTCGCTGCTGAACCCCGCACGCATGCCCGCTGCCGAACCGCCCGTCGACGGTAAGCGCGCCTTTGGCGCGGCCCTGCGCCTGTTCCCAGTCGTCGGGCTTATCATTGCCGTGATCGGCTCGATCTACGCCGGCATAGCCAGCCCAACCGAAGCTGCCGTAATCGGCGTGCTCGGCGCCCTGATCCTCGCCGGCGCGACCGGCGCAATGAGCCGCACAGCCTTTGTCGATGCCCTGCGCTCCGCCACTGTTACCACCTGCATGATCGGCTTCATCCTTGCCGGTGCGGCATTCCTGACCGTGGCCATGGGCTATACCGGCATACCGCGCGAACTGGCGCGCTGGATCGCCGAGATGAACCTGTCGCCCTTCGCGCTGCTGGCGGCACTGACCGTGTTCTTCATCGTCATGGGGATGTTCCTCGACGGGATCTCAATCGTGGTCCTGACCGTCTCCATCATCCTGCCAATGGTCATTCAGGCGGGCATCGACCCGATCTGGTTCGGCGTCTTCCTTGTCCTCGTGGTCGAGATGAGCCAGATCACGCCACCGGTCGGCTTCAATCTGTTCGTGCTGCAGAACATCACCGGGCGCGACATCTTCTCCATCGCCCGCGACGCGCTGCCCTTCTTCCTGCTGCTGGTAGTTGCGGTCGCGATCCTGTCTGTCGTTCCGCAGATCGTGCTGTGGCTCCCAGGGACAATGCTATCGAGGTAGCAGGCAAGCGACGGCCAGTCCGGCCCGCATGTATAATGAGAGCGGAGCTCGCCAGACTCGCTCATTGTTAGCCCCTTGAGCCCTCCTCTCGGACCCCTTAACAAAGGTCGGAACCCGAAGGACGCCGCCGATGAGAGCCCGCCCGATGAACCGCGACTGGATCGCCTCTGCCCGGACCCTGAACGAGGCCCTGCCCTACTTACAGCGTTATTCCGGCGCCACCGTCGTCATCAAATTTGGCGGGAACGCCATGGGCGACGCTGAGCAGATGGCATCCTTCGCCCGAGACATCGTCCTTATGCAGCAGGTCGGCGTTCTCCCCGTCGTAGTGCACGGCGGCGGCCCGATGATCAACGACCTGCTCGCCCGTCTCGACATCAAGTCCGAATTCGTCCGCGGGAAACGCGTCACCGATGCCGCCACTGTCGAGGTGGTTGAAATGGTCCTCTCCGGCCTAGTCAACAAGCGCATCGTGCAGGCGATCAACGACGCGGGCGGCCGGGCAATCGGCCTGTCCGGCAAGGATGCCAACATGATCGTCTGCGATCCCGCCGACCCGGCGCTCGGCTTTGTCGGTGATCCGGTCGAGGTCGATCCATCGGTGATCCGCCAGCTGCACGGATCCAACATCATCCCCGTCATCGCCCCGATTGGCACAGGCCGCGAGGGGGAGACCTACAATATCAACGGCGATACCGCCGCCGGTGCCATCGCCGGCGCGCTTAAGGCAGATCGCCTGCTGCTCCTGACCGACGTCGCCGGTGTGAAGGACGGCGAGGGCAATGTCCTGACTCAGCTCACCCAGGCCGAGGTCCGTGAACTGACGGATAGCGGCGTCATATCTGGCGGCATGATCCCCAAGACCGAGACAGCGCTTGCCGCCATGGCTGCCGGTGTCCGGGCCGTGGTCATCCTCGACGGCCGCGCCCCGAATGCCTGCCTGCTCGAGCTGTTCACCGAGCATGGCGCCGGATCTCTGATCAAGGGCTAGAAGATGCCACCGGGGCTGGACGAGATCGCAAAGTGGCTCGCCCCGGAGCATCTGGAAGTGTTCGGTGCCTTTCACCCGGCCCCGGATGACCGGGTGCCGGAAGACACGAAAACCTTGCTACTGCTGGGCCCCGCCGAACCCGGATTCTGGACGCACGTGACCACTTCGCCGGAATTCGCGGATGGTGGCCCGGATCCTTTGGATCGCTGGTCCGCCCGCGCAATCACCGACATAGCCGAAGCGCTGGGCGCCACGCCGCTATTCCCCTTTGGCAGGCCCCCGTATCTGCCGTTCTTTACCTGGGCGCTGAAATCGGGCCGCGCCTGGCAGTCGCCGGTGGCGCTACTCGTTCACGACCGCGCAGGGCTGATGGTCTCCTACCGTGGCGCGCTTGCCCTGCCGTGGCGGCTCGACCTGCCCGAAACGCCACCCTGTCCTTGTGACACCTGCGCCACCCGTCCCTGTCTTACAGCCTGCCCGGTCGTTGCACTCACATCCGCCGGCTATGACCTCAATTCCTGCCACGCCTTCCTGGACACGCCAGTAGGTGACGATTGCCTGACGGATGGCTGCCGCGTGCGCAGGCTCTGTCCGGTATCGCAGAGTTATGGCAGGCTCCCAGATCAATCCGGTTTCCACATGAGGGCGTTCCATCCATGACCCTGCGGCTGATCCTGATCCGTCATGCGAAATCAAGCTGGGACGAACCGGGCTTGGACGACCACGAGCGCCCGCTCAGCGCGCGCGGGAGGCGCTCGGCCCAAGCAATAGGCGAATGGCTGGCAGAAAGGGAGTATCTTCCCGACCTCGTTCTATCCTCGGATTCAGTCCGTACTCGGGAAACCTGGGCGTTGATGGCCCCTGGATTGAGGTCACCGATAACCCGTTGGGAACCGGCCCTCTACCTTGCCGGACCGGGCGCGATGCTGAAAATGCTACGTACTGCAGGCGATACCGGCAACGTAGCCATATTGGGTCACAACCCGGGCATCGCACACTTTGCCTCCGCCATCGTTGCAGTGCCGCCCAGCCATGGACGGTTTTCCGATTACCCCACCGGAGCAACGCTGATTGCCGATTTCGATGCAGCCGCCTGGCCGGAAATCACACCGGGATCAGCGACCGTGGTCGACTTTGTAGTCCCGAGAGACCTGACGGACTGACTACGATGCCGCCCGGAATCGGGGCATGATTCCGGGCGACGACGCTTGAATGATTATCTGAAAATCGCTGTCTGGAAATGGGCTCGCAAATATGACTGGCACACACACTACGTAATGGATTGTGGACACTGTCCCGATCGCATCGGGACAGTGAGCATCGCTCTGCCCCTACCGGGCGGAGCTGGAAATTCTGAGTTTCAGCTGATTACTTGATGACCACCACGTGCCAGACGCCACCGATGCCATCACCGTTGCGGTCGCCCGGATTTACGTCGCCTGCCCAATAGTACAGAGGCTGGCCCTTGTAGGCCCACTGATACTGCCCGTCATTGCGCTGGATGACCGTGTAATTGCCATAGGGTGTAGCGTTGGCCGGAGCGTAGTACGGGGGCCAATCATTCGCGCAGCCGCCATAGCAATTGCTGACGCCGTAATTGTCGTTGTCGAAGTTGTAGAGGGTGCGGCCGCTTTCATCGACGAGAATCTTGATAACCGGCGCCGGGGCGACATAGGTGGTCTGTTTCTGGGTGTATCCACCGTTGTTCTGGCCGTAGCCGTTGTTGCTGCCGTAACCGGCGGCGAGGGTAGCGCCCGCGGAAAGGGTCAGGGCAGTAGCGGCAATCAGTGCTGCAATCTTCATTGAAATGAAGTTCCTTTTGGTTCGAAGTTGGTCCTCTTGGACCTGTTATTGATGGTTGCACCGGCAGAGCGAGGGCCGGGCCTTCAAAAAAACCTCTTCAGCCGCTCGCAATCCGCCGGTGCGAGGCGCTGTTTCCACCGCCGCCATTGTCACCACCGTTGTCAGGCCGGTGGTAAAGGACATCTTCCACCGTTGTAATTCGCCGCACGTCCGTATTCCTCGAACGAAGGGCGCCATCGGCGACCGGTCCACCGGAACCCATTGGCAAAGCTCACCTTTTCGGTATCAATATTTAACAGTCATTCTCAAAGAAAAACGGCGCGGAAAAGCATCCGCGCCGTTCCTGTAATCGGTCGAAAAGAAGGCTCGGCTAGTGACCCAGGATCTGGCTGAGGAACAGCTTGGTCCGGTCGCTCTGCGGGTTACCGAAGAACTCCTCCGGCTCATTCTGTTCCACGATCTGGCCTTGGTCCATGAAGATCACGCGGTTCGCCACCTGACGGGCAAAACCCATCTCGTGCGTCACGCAGAGCATCGTCATGCCCTCCTCGGCCAGTTCGATCATGGTGTCGAGCACCTCTTTGATCATCTCGGGGTCCAGCGCCGAGGTCGGCTCGTCGAACAACATGATCCGTGGCTTCATGCACAGCGAGCGGGCGATAGCCACCCGTTGCTGCTGACCGCCCGAAAGCTGGCCGGGATACTTCTTGGCCTGATCCGGGATCTTCACCTTGGTCAGGAAGTGCATTGCCGTCTCTTCCGCCTCCTTCTTCGGGATCTTTCGAACCCAAATTGGGGCGAGCGTGCAGTTCTCCAGTATCGTCAGATGCGGGAACAGGTTGAAGTGCTGGAAGCACATGCCGACCTCCGACCGGATCTTGTCGATGTTCTTGAGGTCCGAGGTCAGCTCGGTTCCATCCACCACGATCTTGCCAGCCTGGTGTTCCTCAAGCCTGTTGATACAGCGGATCAGGGTCGACTTGCCCGAGCCCGACGGCCCGCAGATCACGATCCGTTCACCGCGATAGACGGTCAGGTTGATGTCGCGCAGGACGTGAAAGGTCCCGTACCACTTGTTCATTTCCGTGATCTGAATTGCGACCTCGTCGGAGATCTGCATTTGGCTCCGGTCGATTTCGCGTTCGACGACAGTTTCATGCGTAGCTTCGGCCATCTTGGTGTCTCCTTACCGATGGTCCGTTTTCAGCCGGCGCTCGAGATACATCGAGTAGCGCGACATCGAAAAACAGAAGATGAAGAACAGAAGCGCGATGAAGGCGAACAGCTCCCAGTAGATGCCGTTCCATGCCGCATCGGCGCGGATAGAGTTGGTCAGCCCGATCGGGTCGAGCAGACCGATGATCGAGACGAGCGTTGTGTCTTTGAACACGCCAATGAAGGTCGACACGATCCCGGGGATCGAGATCTTCAGGGCCTGCGGCATGATCACCAGCCGCTGCGCCTGCCAGTAGTCGAGACCGAGCGAGTCGGCACCCTCGTACTGGCCCTTTGGCAGCGCCGCGAGGCCGCCGCGGATCACCTCGGCCATGTAGGCCGACGCGAACAGCGTCACCATGATCATCACCCGCAGGATGATGTCGAAATTGGTGCCCGGCGGCATGAAGATGTTCAGCAGGGTCGAAGCCACGAACAGCAGCGTGATCAGCGGAACGCCCCGGATGAACTCGATGAAACCGACGCAGATTGCCTTGACTATCAACAGGTCCGACTGCCGCCCCAGCGCTAGAACGACCCCGATAGGCAGCGAGCAGCCGATAGCCACCACACCAATCAGAATCGACAGCATGAAGCCGCCGAAGTTGCGGCTGTCCACCGGTTCCAGACCGATAGGCACGATGCCGGAAAGCAAACCTGACAGCGGTCCTACGATGAACATCCACCAGATCAGGGCGGCCACCACCGAAATGATGACCGCGGCCAGCGATCCTACGGCTTCAGATCCGTGCTTGGGCCCGAAATACAGGAAGGCAAAACCGGCGGCGACCAGCAATGGCGTCCAGATCGTTCCGCCCCAGAGCAGCCAGGGCATCACGAAAGGAAAGACAGCCGTTACCACAAGCAGCTTGTTCGAGGCCCAAGGGAATAGGACCGGCGCGACAGCGACCAGCAAAAGGATAAATGCCAGGATAGGCCGCCAGTAGAGCTCTGACGGATAGAACCCGAACAAAAGCTGAAGCCATCGCTCGTTGATCACCGCCCAGCAGGCGTGGCCCTCGGTCGAACCCCAGCGTTCCAGAAAGATCTCGCGGCACTCGGCCAGCGAATCTGCAACCCAGACCGACTGAAAGACCCACGGCAATATGCCCGAAAGCACATAGTAAATGAGCGCAAGTGACAGCACCGTCACCACAGCGTTCAGCGGGGTGGAGAACAGGTTCTTCCGACCCCAGCCAATCACGCCCGTCGATGTTGCCGGTGGCTCCTGCTGCGGCAGCATCGAGTCGCGGACGAAGCGGATGGTTTCTTCATGGGTATCGCTCATGTCACCGCTCCACCAGCTTCACACGGTTGTTGTACCAGTTCATCACGGCCGAGATCGTCAGCGAGATGCAGAGGTATACGAGCATCAGAAGCAGTACGCATTCCAGCTCGCGCCCGGTCTGGTTCATGGTGATCCCGCCAAGCGTGCCGGTGATGTCCATGTAACCTACGGCGATCGCCAGCGACGAGTTCTTGGTCAGGTTCAGATAGTTGGAGATTAGCGGCGGGATGATCACCCGCAGCGCCTGCGGCAGAACCACCAGACTCATGATCCGGCGTGGGCGCAGTCCCAACGCACCTGCCGCCTCGGTCTGGCCCGCCGAGATCGCCATGATCCCACCGCGCACGATTTCGGCAATGAATGCCGCCGTGTAGAGCGACAGTGCCAACCACAGGGCGATCAGCGAGTTCCTGAGATGTGTGCCGCCCTGAAAGTTGAAACCCTTCAACTCGGGATAGCCCAGATGAAACCCGAGCAGGACCAGCAGGATCAACGTGGGCAGAACGATCACGCCCAGATTGATATGCCAGGTCTTCGGTCGAACCCCCGTATCCTCTTGAATCGCGTTGGCTCGGGCGCTGATCTTGCGGGCCGCAAATATGCTCAGCCCCAGCACCAGAAGGAACGCGATAAGATCCAGCGACACGTCGAACCGCAGACCGGATTCTCCGAACAGATGCATATTGCCCAGGCTGCGGGAAAACAGCGGTTCGGGTACATAGACGCCGCGATTGGTCAGGGCGACGGAACCGAAAAGTTTCATAGTCGCTTCCGGCTCGTCACCGCGGAAAGCGCTTGGCGCCGGCAGGCTCTCGATCAGGATCGCCATGGCCAGCACGATCCACAACAACACCGGAACGTTCCGGAACATTTCGACGTAGACCGTCATGATCCGCGCGATCAGCCAGTTCGGCGATAGTCGAAGCACACCGACAAGAACACCAATGACCGTTGCTGTCACACATCCGAGAACAGCCACGAGTAGGGTGTTCAGGAGGCCCACAAAGGCCGCACGCAGATGTGTATCCTGGTTCTGATACTCGATGAGCATCTGGTTGATGTCATAGCCGGCGGGCTCGCTGAAGAACCCGAAGTCGATGGGTTTTCCCAGGGTCGCCAGGTTCTCGGCCGTATTGCTGATCAGCCATGCGGCAAACAGCATGAAGCCTATCATCGCGACAACCTGGATCGTGATCGAACGATACCGCGTGTCGTAGATAAGCATGCTGAGCCGGAACGTCTCCTTCGGAGGGTCCGTCAGTGTCGTCATTTATTGGTCCCCTGTATGCTCTGGAACCTCTCCTCCCGGCACGATTTCTTCGCGCTCATGGGTCCAGATGCAGTACGTTTTTTTTCCGATAGTCAGAAAGCAGAAGGGCGCGGAGTGATCCGCGCCCTTCGCCTTGGTATCCTTAGCGGAATGGCGGCGAGTAGATCAGACCACCGTTGGTCCACTGGGCGTTCAGCCCCCGGGCCAGACCGATTGGCGTCGACTCGCCAATGTTCTTCTCGAAGATCTCGCCGTAGTTGCCGGCGACGCCGATAGCCTTCAGCGCCCAGTCGCCATCAAGGCCGATCATCTCGCCCAGGTTGCCTTCGGTTCCGAGCAGCCGGTTGATTTCCGGATTGTCGGTCGGGGCGCTGGACAGGTCGGCCAAGTTCGCGGAGGTGACGCCGTACTCTTCCGCCGCGATCAGGGCGTTCAGAGTCCAGCGGACGATGTCGCCCCACTCGTCGTCGCCATGGCGCACGAGCGGACCAAGCGGTTCCTTCGAGATGATTTCCGGCAGGATCACATGATCGCCCGGGGCTTCGAAGGTTGCGCGGGTTGCGGCAAGGCCGGATGCGTCGGTGGTGTAAACGTCGCAGGCGCCAGCCAGGTACTGCTGCTGCGCTTCGGCGTTGGTTTCGATCGGAACCGGCTCGTAGCTGATGTTGTTCACCCGGAAATAGTCAGCCAGGTTCAACTCGGTGGTCGTGCCGGTCTGGATGCAGACGGTGGCTCCGTCCAGTTCCTTGGCCGAGGTCACGCCCAGCTCTTTAGGAACCATGAAGCCCTGACCGTCGTAGTAGTTAACGCCGACAAAGGTGAATTTCAGGTCGGCATCGCGGCTGAAGGTCCAGGTGGTGTTCCGGGCCAGCATGTCGATTTCACCCGAGGCAAGCGCGGTGAAGCGAGTTTTACCGGTAGTCGGTACGAACTCGACGGCAGTCGGGTCGCCCAGGACGGCGGCGGCAACAGCGCGGCAAACGGCCACATCAAAGCCCTGCCATTCGCCGTTTGCGTCGGGCGCCGCAAAACCTGGCACGCCGGTCGACACGCCGCAGTTAAGCTTGCCGCGAGACTTGACGTCGTCAACCGTGGCCGCCGCAGCCGCACCAGCGGCAAGTCCGGCGACGGTCAGCGCGCCAAGAAAAACGGATTTCTTCATGTTTACCTCTTCCTGAGTTGGCGTCCCTTCCCGCAGGACGCATTGCCGGCCCCTTGACCGGTTTTTTTCAGATCACGTGAAGGCAGGAGTCCCCCCCTCAACGGCGATGAGTGTGGGCGAATCTTCAACAGAAGGTCAAGGCTGCTGTGGAAGAAACGGGCGCTTTGTTAGGCGCCGGGTTTTCACAATGCCTGTGAATTGGGACTCATATTAAGTGAGTAGCTGAAAGAAGCGGTGCGCCTGAAAGAAGTCCGCCCGTTTGGCGTCTGCCATCGCAGTCGCCTCGTCATCGGCGCCCCATTGTTCTTCCTGCCAGGTCTCGTCGATGCGCGAACGATCCCATAGCTCCCGGGGCGACAGATGATTTCGCACGGCTGCCAACCCTATGACCAGGGATCCCGACAGCGCCACCAAGTCGTGAAAGCCGGTCAGCTCCCACGGGATCATCGCATGCACAGGTGCGGCCAATGCTGCAAGCGCCGCGGGCGGCTGCGGCTGATGCATGACGCCTTGAACTGGGATGAGGCGTGCACCAAAAGTTTCCGCCGCCCAGTCGAGCAGCGGATCCCAGGCTTCCGATTGGCGCTGCGCCAGTGCCTCGGGCAAGTCCGCACGGTAACAGGTCAGGTCGCTGTCACCATAGGCGGCCAGCATCTCCGCCACCTCGGCGCGTTGCGGCGTCACCTTCTCGATGGCCGAATTGGCCGCGCGGGTATAGGGCATCGAGCGCGGGTCGATCACTCCCTCCTGCGCCTCCCATTCCCGAGCGATCTCCTTTGCAAGCGCCTCCGTCGGTACCGCCAGTTCAAGCTTGCCCGGAGTTTTCACCGGCCGGCCGTCAAGCCTCACGGCAAAACCCTGCGGGTGATCCTCGATCTGTACCGACGTCCAGAAGCGCCGCGCTTTCCACCCGCTCATGCGTCGATCCTCATCAGTGCATCCACCGCGGCCGGCAGATCTTCCATCCGGTCAACCAGAATGTCCGCCCGCAGCGACTGCGCGGCGTGTATGCCCCAGGACACGCCAATCGACCGGACACCTGCCGCCCGCGCCATCTCCATATCGAAGCTCGTGTCGCCGATCATGACAGTCCGCTCCCTCGACGCCCCAGTCTCGGCAAGGCAGGCTTCGATCATCGAAGGATGTGGTTTCGACGGATGATCGTCGGCCACCTGTGTGGTGACGAACATCCCCTCCAACTCATGCGCTTCGATCAGCGAGTTCAACCCGCGCCGCGATTTGCCTGTGGCGATTCCCAGCAAGGTCCACGGATCGGCCTTGAAACGTGCCAGCATTTCTCGCGCCCCCGGAAACAGCGGGCTCATCGCCGCCGAGCCTTTACGCAGCCGCAGGTCGCGATAGGCGTTGCGGTAACCGCAAGCCAGCGCCCTATGCAGAGCGTCATCGTCCTCAGGCACAAGCCGTGCAACGGCCACGTCCACCGACATCCCGATGATCGCGGCAACCGCTTCGCGAGGCGGCGGCTGCAGACCTGCCGACTCGAAGGCCCGCACCATCGCCAGCCAGATATCAGCCTCGCTGTCCACCAGCGTGCCGTCCACGTCGAAGATGACGAGCTTCAGTTCTCCGCTCACATCAATTCCTCGAACGGATCGTCCGCCGCCAAGTCCTCGCTCCATCCGAAGGTTTCCCAGCTTTGCGCCATGTGTTCCGGCAACGGCGCAGTCACGGTGACGGTCTTCCGCGTGACCGAATGCTCGAAGGTCATCGACCGTGCATGCAGGTGCAGCTTTTTCGAGATGATGCCGCCCAGCTGCGCGCCCCAGCCGTCACCCATGTTCTCCTGGCCGGAACCACCGTACTTGCCGTCGCCGATGATCGGATGCCCGATCGCCGCCATATGCGCGCGCAGCTGGTGCGTCCGTCCGGTGATCGGTTCCATCGCGACCCAGCTCGCCCGTCCGGCCACCCTGTACAGCGTAGCGTAGAGGGTATCGGCCCGTTTCGCTCCGGGAGTGGAATCTATCTCCCGCGGATGGATGGCGCGCATCTTCTCGCCCTCGCCGCCCTTGCCGTGGCCACCCGCCTTCACCAGCCCGTACTTGATCTCGCCGAGATATGGCGTTGGAACACCCGCCACCAAAGCCCAGTAGATCTTGCGTGTCTGCCGGTGCCTAATGGCTGCAGTCAGGTCCTGTGCAACCGCCCGCGTCCGCGCCAGCAGCAGAACGCCGGACGTGTCCTTGTCGAGCCGGTGCACAAGCCTCGGCTTGTCGTCATAGCCGAACCGCAACGCCTCGCTCAGCCCATCGACATGCCGCGTCTGCCCGCTGCCACCCTGGGTTGGCAACCCCGGAGGCTTGTTGATCGCGATGATGTGGTCGTCGCGATAGATCACCGCATCCATCATCATCGCCGCATCCTTGTCGGGGACGGCCGGACGCTGCGGCCTTGCGGGCGCCTCGTCTTCCGAGTCGGGCAATGGCGGCACACGCACCTGCATGCCCGGCGCGATGCGAGAGGCGGCCTTAACCCGGCCGCCGTCCACGCGGATCTCTCCCTTGCGGCACATCTTCTCGATCCGGCCCTGAGGCACATGAGGGAAGTGCCGGCGGAACCAGCGGTCGAGACGCTGTTCGCCCTCGTCCGCACCGACGGTCAGTGTCTGAACCCCGCTCATGCGAACATGGCCCGTGTCGCAAGCACGCCGACGGCAATCGCCGCCAGCGAAACCATCACCGAGACAGCGATGTAACCCAGTGCGAGGCCCACATCGCCGCGTTCATACAATGTCATCGCATCGAGTGAAAAAGCAGAGAACGTTGTGAAACCGCCCAGAACGCCGGTCATCAGGAAAGGGGCTAAGCGGTTGGCGCTGAACTCGCCGAGCAGCACGACGATCACCCCCATGATGAAAGAGCCGATGACGTTCACCGTCAGCGTTCCCCACGGAAAGCCATGACCGAATATGCGCACGGTCGCGACGCCGGTCAGGTACCGGCCGCTGGCGCCGATGGCTCCGCCCAGCGCGACTTGGATCAGCGTGTAAAACATGGAGGTTCTCTTGATCCTGCGGGCCGCGATGTCAACCGCCCTGACGCTTGCCGCGGAGTTTCACGAAATAGTCGAGCCGCTTCTTCAGTTCCCGCTCGAAGCCTCGTTCCACCGGCTGGTAATAGACCCCGCGCTTCACCTCCTCCGGGAAATAGTCCTGCCCGGAGAAGGCATCCTCCGCGTCATGATCATAGGCATAGCCTTCGCCATATCCCTGTTCCTTCATCAGCCTGGTCGGCGCGTTCAGGATATGCTTCGGCGGTGGCTCACTGCCGGTCTTCCGGGCGGCGGCGCTTGCATTCTTGTAGGCCGCATAACCTGCATTCGATTTCGGCGCGAGCGCCAGGTAAATAATCGCCTGCGCCAGCGCCAGCTCTCCCTCGGGCGACCCCAGCCGCTCGTAGGTTTCCCAGGCATCCAGGCACACCCGCTGTGCCTGCGGATCGGCAAGCCCGATATCCTCGACCGACATCCGGGTGATGCGCCGGGCGAGGAAGCGCGGGTCCTCACCGCCTTCCAGCATTCTCGTCAGCCAGTAGAGCGCCGCGTCCGGATCGCTGCCGCGCACGGATTTATGCAGCGCTGATATCAGGTTGTAATGCGCATCCCCCGACTTGTCATATTGCGCCGCCCGCTTCTGCAGCCGTGCCGTCAGCGCTTTCGAATCCAGTGAAACGTCTACCTTCCAAGCTGAAATCTGCTCAATCAGATTCAGCAGTGCGCGACCGTCGCCGTCCGCCATTTCCAGCAACTGCTCACGCGCTGCGCCGGTCAGGGGCAGGGTTTTGCTCAGTTCCTTTTCCGCCCGCTGCGCCAGACGCTCCAGATCGGCCAGCGACAGCCGTTCCAGCACCAGCACCTGCGACCGGGACAGAAGCGCCGCATTCAGTTCGAAGGACGGGTTCTCGGTGGTCGCCCCCACCAGCAGGATCGTCCCGTCTTCCATATGTGGCAGGAATCCGTCCTGCTGCGCCTTGTTGAAACGGTGGATCTCGTCGACAAAAAGCAGCGTCCCCTGCCCGGTCCGCCGGCGCAGTTTCGCTTCCTCAAAGACCTTTTTCAGATCTGCAACACCAGTGAAGATCGCGCTGATCTGCACGAAATGCAGGTCCGTATCGCGCGCCAGCAGCCGCGCAATGGTGGTCTTACCCACCCCCGGCGGCCCCCAGAAGATCAGCGACGACAGCGCGCCGGAGGCGAGCATAACGCCCAGCGGAGCGTCCGGGCCGAGCACCTGTTCCTGCCCGATCACCTCGTCGAGGCTCTGCGGCCGCAACCTGTCGGCGAGCGGACGTGGCGCCTCCTTGTGGGGGGTATCAGGACTTGTGTCGAAGAGATCGGCCATCAGGCTTTCCTCTTGAGGAATTTCAGCCCGGACCAATCCGCGTCGACAGCACAGACCTTCACATCCACCCAGCCCAACGGCAGAACCGCCGCGCGCAGGTCGTCCTCGGTAATTCCGGCATGCAGCTTCGACGACTTCTTTGCCCAGCTCAGCCAGAGCATGCCGCCGGGCGTGAGGCGCTTCAGCAGCGCGGATACGTCGTTCAGCTCGTCAAACTCATGCAAAAAAAGGTGGATAGCTTCTAGGCCGGTCGCCTCCGCGTCTTCTGTGAACGTCACCTCCTCCGCCCCGTCGAGGAGGTCGACATATCCGGCGGGGGCGTGCAGGACTAGCACGTTCCAGCCCGGCTTGAAGCCGAGTTTCTTCAGCAGCGGCGTTCCGGAATATCCTGCGGTGGTCGACATTTCCTCAATCTAATCCATCGCGGAAAAAGCGAAAGGCCACCCGAACGGGCGGCCCTTGCGATCACACATGACTTTCCGGAGTTTCCTTGAAACCCCATTCCGCCTCCCCACACGGAAGACGGCTAAGCCCTTAATCTTCCAGAGCTTCCTCGGCCGCAACGCGGGCCTTGTCGGCAGCGCCTTTGGCGTCGGGGTCGCGGTCAACGAACTCGATGATCGCCATCGGGGCCATGTCGCCATAGCGGAAGCCGGCTTTGAGGACGCGCGTGTAGCCGCCGTTACGTTCGGCATAACGCGGGCCCAGAACGTCGAACAGCTTGGCGACGTAGGCGTCCTGCTTAAGCTGCGATGCGGCCTGGCGACGGGCGTGCAGGTCGTCGCCGCCACGCTTGGCGAGCGTGATCAGCTTGTCGGCAATCCGCTTTAGTTCCTTGGCTTTCGGCAGGGTCGTCTTGATCTGCTCGTGCTCGATCAGCGAGCCGGCCATGTTCGAAAAGAGCGCCTTGCGGTGCTCGTGAGTGCGATTCAGGCGGCGGTATCCGCGGGCGTGACGCATTTTCTTACTCCTATTTTGCCCTCTACGGGCGGTTTTGCTTTGTCTGGCCGGCGATGCGTGTCACCGGCTCTCCTTGGGGCATTGCGCCCGATGTCGCGGCGTACACCGCGTGCGCACAGGCCGTACACGTTCGTGCACGGCCCGAGCTTAACCGTCTTAGAACTGGTCCTCGAACTTCTTGGCCAGGTCCTCGATGTTTTCCGGCGGCCATTCCTCGACATCCATGCCGAGGTGCAGGCCCATTCCGGACAGCACTTCCTTGATCTCGTTCAGCGACTTGCGGCCGAAGTTCGGGGTGCGCAGCATCTCGGCTTCGGTCTTCTGGATCAGGTCGCCGATATAGACGATGTTGTCGTTCTTCAGGCAGTTCGCCGAGCGGACCGACAGTTCCAGTTCGTCCACCTTCTTGAGAAGGAGCGGGTTGAACTCCAACCCCTCGTCCTCGTCGGCGCGGCTGGCGCTTTCCGGTTCGTCGAAGTTGACGAAGATCGACAGCTGGTCCTGCAGGATGCGGGCGGCGAATGCCACCGCGTCATCCGGGCTGACCGACCCGTCAGTTTCCATCTTCAGCGTCAGCTTGTCGTAGTCCAGCACCTGGCCCTCGCGGGTGGGCTGCACGTCGTAGGACACTTTCTTGACCGGCGAGTAGATCGCGTCGATCGGCATCAGGCCGATGGGCGCGTCTTCGGGGCGGTTCTTGTCGGCCGAGACATAGCCCTTTCCGGTGTTCACGGTCAGTTCCATGAACAGGTTCGCGCCCTCGTCGAGGTGGCAGATCACGTGATCCTTGTTCAGGATCTCGATGCCAGCCGATTCAGAGATGTCACCGGCGGTGACGACCATCGGACCCTTGGCCGAAATCGACAGGCGCTTCGGCCCTTCGACTTCCATGCGGATCGCGACGCCCTTGAGGTTCAATACCACGTCGGTCACGTCCTCGCGGACACCGGCGATGGACGAAAATTCGTGCAGGACGTTGTCGATCTGAACGCTGGTGATCGCCGCACCCTGCAGCGAGGACAGCAGCACGCGGCGCAGCGCGTTGCCCAGCGTCAGGCCGAAGCCACGCTCCAGCGGCTCGGCGACGACGGTCGCCTGACGCGCGGGATCGTTACCCGGCTTGATCTCCAGCTGGGTTGGCTTGATCAGTTCCTGCCAGTTCTTGTGGATCATGCTCTATGGCCTCCATTCATGTTCCCTGCCGGACCCGAGGCGGGGAACTCCCGAGGTAATCAATGGCTGAACGGGCCGCGCGGGGGGTCGGCGCAGCCCGTCGAAGATACGATCCTTGGTCAGACGCGGCGGCGCTTCGGCGGGCGGCAGCCGTTATGAGCGATCGGCGTCACGTCGCGGATCGACGTGATGTTGAAGCCCACGGCGGCCAGGGCGCGCAGCGCGGATTCACGGCCCGAACCCGGACCCTGAACCTCGACTTCCAGCGTTTTCACGCCGTGTTCCTGCGCCTTCTTGCCGGCATCTTCGGCAGCCATCTGGGCGGCGTAGGGAGTCGATTTGCGCGAACCCTTGAAGCCCATGGTGCCGGCGGACGACCAGGCAATCGCGTTGCCCTGCACGTCCGAGATCAGGATCTTGGTGTTGTTGAACGACGAGTTCACATGAGCAACGCCAGCGGCGATGTTCTTGGAAACCTTGCGCTTCGGAGCGCGACGATCACGTGCCATCTGTGCTGCCCTTCCTTACTTCTTCTTGCCGGCAATCGGCTTCGCCGGGCCCTTGCGGGTACGGGCGTTGGTATGGGTGCGCTGACCGCGCACGGGCAGGTTGCGGCGATGGCGCAGGCCACGGTAGCAGCCAAGGTCCATCAGACGCTTGATGTTCATCTGAACTTCGCGGCGCAGGTCGCCTTCGACAGTCAGGTTGGCGTCGATGTGCTCACGGATCTGCAGCACTTCGGCGTCAGACAGCTCGTTGACCCGGCGGGTCTCTTCGATGCCGACGGCGGCGCAGATGGTCTTGGCCGTCGCAGGGCCGATTCCGTGGATATAGGTCAGCGCGATCGGAACGCGCTTGCCTGTAGGGATGTTAACACCGGATATACGGGCCACGTATATGTCCTTTTCGGTTGCGGTTCCGTAGCTCCAGAACCTTTTTTCACAACGGAAGCCCGAAGGCTTTCATGCCGACGGGCCAAATTGGTATGTCTCTAACTGAAGGTGGGGCGCGACCCCTTACTGCAGCCGATTCTCTGTCGAGAGGTTGCGGAATAAGGTCTTGACCCGGGAAGGTCAAGAGTACGCCCACATGATTCGTGCCCCGACTGGGGCACAAATCCTAAAAAACCGTATCCCGACCGCATGCATGCTGGCAAGCCCCTTGCCGGAAAGGTGACTTTTCGTCAGCGCGACAGCTTTCCGGTCAGCACGTAGCGCAGGATATCGACCACCTGGTCCGGCTCATCGGCGACGGCAAGTGCCGCCGCGTCGACCTCCTTCAGGGCGTGCTGGTGATCCGGCCCGTGAAGCACGATCAGCGACTTTCCAAGAGCCGCCGCATAGCCTGCATCGAACGCCGCATTCCACTGCCTGTACTTCTCGCCGAAGCGTACGACCACGACATCGGCATCGGCGATACCCTTGCGGGTTCGGATCGCATTGACCTTGGCGCCCTTGTGGTCGTGCCAGAACTTGTTCGGCTCCGCGCCAAGGATCTCTACCCCGCAATCGTCGCTGGCGGCGTGATCCGTGACGGGGGAGCTGAATTCCACGTCGAGCCCTCTGGACCCGTCGATGATCTGCTCGCGCCAGTCGGTGTGGATCTCTCCCGAGAGATAGACCTTCAGCCCCATATCCCCTGCCCTTTTCTCAGTTCCGGTTCGCGTCGAGACAGGCAATCACCTCGGCGTCGCTGGTCTGCGCAAAGTCGTCATAGCCCTGACCGACCGCGTAGAAAACCGCCGGTGTACTGAGACAGACGAAACGGTCGACCATCTGGGCAAAGCGCGGCTCTGCGTCCTGCGGCGCGATGGGGACCGCCAGGACGACCTGCCGTGGCCCCTGAACCGAGACCGCCTGTAACGCCGCACGCAACGTGGCGCCGGTAGCGATACCGTCGTCGACCACCACCACGTCCCGCCCGGCCAGTGGCACGCGGGCGCGGCCCTTGAGATAGATCTCGCGGCGGGTCTTAAGGGTTTCCAGCTCGTGTTCGTAAGTCTCCTGCAGGTCATCTTCTCCAATGCCGAGACCGTTAAGGACGCTGTCATTCCAGACCACCTGCGGCTTCGGTCCGTCGGCGACGGCACCGGCGGCGAATTCGGGATTTCCGGGCGCGCCAATCTTGCGAACAAGGATAAGATCGAGCGGCGCGTTCAGCTTTTTCGCAACCGGTGCGGCGACGGGGACACCACCGCGCGGCAGAGCCAGCACGACCGGGTCCGCCAGACCCAGCGCCGCAACGCGCTCGGCCAGCGTCTCGCCCGCGTCGGTGCGGTTGCGGAATCGCTGCATGAGATCCTCCTGCCGGGCCAGATTTCCCGGACCGGCAGCGTATGTCAAAGCACCAGTCTTGTTGACATGCGGTTGGATATTTGCGGCAGCCGGTAGATTTATGGGCCTGCTGATCCTTGTTGGGCCATGGTTCGACTCTGCGGGTGGTGACGCGGTCCGGCGCTGGCTTGACGCCGTGCTTCCCCGCAATTGGACCCGGAGCGAAAGACGAACTGCCGTGGCTCTCTTGACTCGCTCCTTGCAGCTCGAAGCCGACCTGGAAGTAAACTGAGTAGAGCTTAAGCATATCTTAATAAAAACGTTCCAATAAAAACATTCGGATATGGAGTTCGGCAAATACTTGCCGCCCGTTTCTACAATGTGAATGGCGCGGGGCTGGTAAAACACAGTGATCAAGCGTAGTCAGACGCGCAGAATCCCAAAGACGAGAACAAGTCCATGAAAGACATCATAGAATCCACTGAAAGTACGGACGACCTCCTTTCACTTACGACCGAGATTGTCGCTGCCTATGCCTCGCGCAACCAGATGGCATCCGACGAACTGTCCGGCATGATCCAATCTGTCCATGCAACTCTCGCTAATTTGGCCGGCGGCGCGCCCGAATTGGTGGAAGAGCCTGTCGCACCCCTTGTTCCCGCTGTTCCGATCGACGCCTCCGTCACCCCGGACGCGATCATCTGCCTCGAGAACGGCAAGCCCTTCAAGACGCTCAAGCGTCACCTGCGCACCTCCTATGACATGTCGCCCGAGGAGTATCGCGAGCGTTGGGGTCTTTCCAAAGACTATCCGATGGTCGCACCGAACTACTCTGCCAAGCGTTCGAAGACCGCGAAGAAAATCGGACTGGGACGGAAAAAGGCGGCATAGTACGCCCCCTTTTCCGAACCTTTCAAAAAGTGATCGACCGCTCTCTGTGCGCTCTAATTCGTTGGGGCGCCACGAGAATCACGTCCGAATTGCAAGCGTACTTTTGATTATCAGAGCGGCGGCGTGCTATTACCTGCAGCACTATGTAATTATCGCAATGAAGTTAGACCTGATAACGGTTTGCGGTCTGAGCATCTGGCGGCGACCTGTGTGACAATGATCCACTCAGGAAGGTGCGGCCTTCGTTGTTTGTGCTGCAGGACATCAAGCCGCGAGCGGCTCTCGAAGTTGTTGAGCGACCGGCTACTCGCCCCCCTCCATCGGGATCGGCTTGCCAACGCAGCAATATACCGGACCGCAGAGCTTTTCTGCGCCCAAGCGTGGGCCGCTGATTATGAAACAACGGCCCAGCTTTTTCTATTGCGATGGTGCGGCCGACAAAACCACCTCACAGGTGAAGATCGTCACGTAGTTCTGCCGCGGCTCTGATCCCTGGAACTACTGCCCGTTATCCATGGTGGTGTGCAGAGATTCCAACGTGAATGTCTGAAAGATCAGGGGTTGCCTGCGCATGGGTTCAAGCTTTTCCAGCACCTCGTGCCGCACGCCGGCCGCCTGCCAATCCTTCATGGTCGCCTCGTCCGGAAAGACCGATACGACCACCACTTCCGTCGCGTGTTCGTCAACCATGAAGAATGTCAGCCTGTCATGACCATGGTCGACAATCGCGTCGCTGAAACCCTCGATGACCAGTTTTTTACCGGCCTCGAACTCGGCGGGTTTGAACTTGTGGGTATAGACGATTACGGGATCGCCTTCTTCCGGAGGCGTGATCGGCTCCTGAGCTACGGCCGGGACGGCGGCCGCGGTCAGCGAAAAAAGCAGGAGTCCTGCCGCGAGCATTCGAGGGGGGGTGTTCATGGTTGATTTCTCCCTAGTGGACAAGTGTTGCCCGTGCACACCCAACACGGAATTCGACATTTAGGTGTTTCCCCGCCCTCCTGCAACCGCCCTGTTACTGTAATCCGTGATCGGTCGGAAGTATATCAAACCCCGAGCTTTCGGCACCACATGCCTGCTGTCAGGTGACCGCAAATATTGCCACACTTAATCCGCTACAAACAAGGAACTTTGTCTTACGCATCAATATGTTCTCGCGCTTAAAAACTTACGTCGACCATTCCCGTTGTGTGCCACCGGAGCGCCTGGTCTGACAGTTCATTTGGGTCGATCTGGCGCATGGGATATCCATGTTCGGTTCGAATGGCGCCGAACGGAGACGGGTGATTCCTTGACCAGGGCCGGACGCTTCGCTGCGACTCGTAAAGAGTCGGGTCATTCAACGAATGAAACGCCACGGTACGAACGCACGCTGCCAGTTTGTTTGCGCAGGTGCTAAGCGCCGATGCCCATTCAAGATCGGCATGGCATCCATGAACACTGTTTTCCCTTTTCGCCGCCGATCGCGGTTCTTGTCGGAAGACTTCGGACACGCTCCGCCCCTCAGGACCAGCGGTCGTTTACGCGGTATCAACCCGGTCGCGATAGGTGCTCTTTTGCCCGTCCGTGCGGTCATCCCGGCCTGCTCCGGACATTCGCCCTGGGGAGTCCGCCGATGCGCAGAATTCTAATCCAATCCATGTTCTTTTTAACCTGTCTGGCCGCACCGGCTATTCCGCAGGAGGCTACGCCTGACCACGTCTTCCAGACAACCGAGACCGTGCGCCTGGAGTTGGAATTGCTGAACGCGGCCAATTTCTCCGAGGTGCCGGAAGTCTCGGTTCCGGCAGACCCGACACGCCCACGGCATGTATTGCAGAATGCGCGCGATGTGTGGCGCAAGCTTCAACTTCTGCGATACATGAATGGTCTTGACACACGGGCCCTGGCGCCGTTGCCGTCGCAGGAAGTGACGCCCTCGGATGTGAAACACGTTGTCGACCAGATCCAGGCTGACGTGCTGGAACTGCACAGTGCCTACGGTATCGAAGAGGAGATCGCGGTACCCGCGATGCCCAGCGGCAAGACACCGGCGGATGTCTACGGCAACCTGCTGCGGATCTCGGCACAGCTCGATGCGCTCGGCGTACCGGCCACTGTCCCCAATGATGTGCACCGGATCGCGATGACACTGCGCCTGACGCTGCAGGAGATCGCGGACGCGGCGGGCGCGTCCTATAAGATCGAGGGGCTCTGGCCGGAATCCGGCCGGACCCCGGCCAATGTCTATTCGGCTGCTATCAGCCTGATCTCGGACCTGTACGCATTGGCAGAGAAGGACAGCCGTTTCGCCGTCGACGGCATTGCCGTGCCAGAAGCGAAGAAAGAGGGGATCACGCCATCGGATGTAATCCTTGTGCTGTCCCGCGCGATGGCAGATGCCCACGCGATCAAGACAGCGGCAGGTGTCGGTACACCAACGCGGTTGGCGCCGCCTGAAGGCGGCAGGACGCCCTCGGACGTGTTTTTCGTAATCAAGCAGTCACGGATCATCGTCGCGGCCCTGTCCGGCGAAGAGTCCAGCCTGTTCTGAGGCGGAAGGTCAAACCATGAAAGAGATCACTTCGCCAGGGGCCGAACTGCCGAAGCCCAGCAAATTCGGCATTGGAGCCCGCATCATGGTGTGGGTTCTGGTGCCGATTGGTGTGCTCGCCATTCTCAACACCGTCACACTCGAGCTGGCGTCGCGACGTTCCGAACAGTCGCTCGAGCATCATGATGCCGCGCTGGCCACCAACGAGGATATTAGCCAGACCAGCGCCGCGATGACCTCGTCCTTGCTTGAGATCAACAGCCTGCTTGTCGGGATGGAAACATTGCGCCGGGCGAACCTCGACGCAAAGGTTTTTGACCCAGCTCCCGAAGTGGTGTTGCGCGACAGGCTCGACACCGAGATCGGAACATATTTTTCGGCGATTATGCAGCTATCTGCAGTGCTGGGGAAAGGCAGCATATCCCAGCCCGAACTTGACCGAAGTGTCGTTTTCCTGACCAGGACGGCCGCCCAGATCGAACGGCTGATGTCACTCTACCTGGTATCGAACAGCCGCACGTTGCGGATGGCAAGAGACGGAAATTTCGAGCGCGCGCGCAATAATTTCCTGTTCGAGGAGACGCACCGCATCGAGGCGATCCGCAACAAGCTTGACAGCACGAGCCTGAAGTTCAGCGAAGTGACCGCCGATGTCGGCAGGCTGCTGGCCGAAGCGAGCCGCCAGAGCGCGGCGGAAGATCACGCCGACGAAGTGAGGAGCCAGAAAATCTCCTATGTCATCCTAGCCTTCATCGCCCTTGTCGCCGGCGGCGGGTCGTTCCTGTCTGTGCGCGGATCTGTCATCCGGCCGCTTGGGCGCCTGAATGGTCAGATGCTGGCCATCGCGGGCGGCGCACTCGATACAGAACTGCCGGACGCGAAGCGCCGGGACGAGCTTGGCGCCATGGCGCGTTCGGTCGAGGTCTTCCGCGCCAACGCGATTGAAAAGCTGCGGCTGGAAGAAGAAGAGGAAACCGCGCGCCGGGCGGCGAAAGCAACGGAACGAGAGCGGCAGGCAGAGGAAGCGGCACGACAGGAAGCGGACCGCCAGCGTGAAATCGAGGACGCGCGGCGCAAACAGGAAGAACAGGAAGCCCGGGAGGCGGCCCGGCAGGCCGCGGAGACCGAGCGCCAGGAACGGCTGGCAGAGCAGAGCCAGGTGGTTACGGAACTGGCGAACGCACTGGGCCGGCTGGCCGCTGGGGACCTGTCGGAGACCATCGACCGCGAACTGGCCGAGGGCTACGACAAGCTGCGCGTGGATTTCAACGAAGCGGTGGCCAACCTGACCAGGACCATGGGGCACATTCTCGTATCCGCCGAAACGATCCGCAACGAAGTCGACCAGATCGCAAGCGCTTCGGACGCTCTGGCACAGCGGACAGAAAGCCAGGCAGCATCGCTCGAGGAAACCTCGGCGGCGCTGGAGGTCCTGACCACATCCGTGAAGAGCGCGGTCGACAGCTCGGCCGAAGTCGACGCTTTCGTACGCGAAGCCCGCGATTCGGCCGAACACAGCCAGGAGGCCGTCACCTTGATGGTGGATGCAATCGAGGGCATCAGCAGATCCTCGCAGGAAACCGGCAAAATCGTCAGTTTGATCGACGATATCGCGTTTCAGACCAACCTGTTGGCGCTGAATGCGGGGGTAGAGGCCGCCCGCGCCGGTGAAGCGGGGCGTGGCTTCGCGGTCGTCGCCTCGGAAGTCCGCGCACTCGCGCAACGCGCCTCTGAGGCAGCACATGACATCAACACCCTGATCGCCCGCAGCGACGAGCAAGTCCGGGCCGGGACCGGCCAGGTCGGCGAGGTGCGCAGCGCGCTTGAAGGCATCGTGAGCACCGTCGGCCTCGTGGCCGAACGGGTGTCTACCATCACCGCCAAGATGGTGGAGCAATCACAGGGACTGGGCGAGATCAACAGCGCAGTCGGGCAACTCGACCAGCTGACCCAGAAGAATGCGGCGATGTTCGAGGAGACGACCGCTGCCACACGCCTGCTGGTAACGGAATGCGAGACGCTGAACGGCGCCGTGTCCCAATTCGCACTGGCCGACGACCCTGGCCCAACAATAGAGCAGGCCCATCGCGGCGCCGCTTGAGCGTCGGGCTCTCAGACCTTGGGCTGTTTCGCCGATCTGTCCAATCGGAAAACAGCCTTAAAGCGGACTCACTAAACGCAGAACAACCCGCCCCGGCGGAAATGCCGGAACCGGGACAATGACCATGCGGGTCCGTCACGGCCCGCGAAACCAAATCGACGCCAATTTAGCCGCGCAGCACACCGCCGGTAGCTTTGGTCACTTTATCGACGATCTTGGCACCAACTGCCTCGATCTGCTCGTCGGTGAGCGTCGCGCCGGTGGGCTGTAGGCGCACTGTGATGGCCAGGGATTTCTTGCCTTCACCCAGCGCACCGCCAATGAACTCGTCGAAAACGCGGACGTCCTCGATCAGCGCCTTGTCTGCGCCGGCGGCAGCGTTGACGAGGGTCAGCGCCTCGACATCGGCATCGACAACAAAGGCAAAGTCGCGTTCCACCGCCTGCAGATCGCTGATTTCCATCGCCATCCGGGTCGTCGCTCCAGAGCGTTTCTCCGGCACTTCCTCGGGCCAGATGGTGAAGGCCATCGCCGGTCCCTTCACGTCCATTTCGCGTAACACCTTGGGGTGCAGCTCGCCGAAGACGCCCAGCACCTTTTTCGGGCCGAGACAGATCTTGCCCTGCCGTCCGGGGTGCCACCAGCCCTTGGCGCCGCGCAGGATCTGGACCTTGGCGGGCGCACCGATTGCGGCCAGCACGGCCTCGGCATCCGCCTTCACGTCGAACACGTCGACCGGGCGGCGCGCGCCGTGGACATCGCGCGGACCGCTATGGCCGATCAACAGGCCGGTTGCCTGCAGGTGCTGCTCTTCCGGTTCTGCGCCGTGGAAAGCCCAGCCGCACTCGAAAAACGCCAGATCCATGAACCCGCGCGCCTGATTGCGCGCCGCAGCCTGAAGCAGCCCCGGCAGCAAAGACGGTCGCATATGGGTCATCTCGGACGAGATCGGGTTTTCCAGCTTCGTCGAATCTTCGCCGCCGAACAGCGCCGCCGACGCCGCGTCGATGAAGGAATAGGTCACGCATTCATTGTAACCCAGCGCCGCCATCGTGCGCCGCGCAGCATGCTCGCGCTTCTGCTTCGGCGTCGCGATGGGTTTCGGCACACCGACCTGCGGGCGCTTCATCGGGCGGCCTTCGAGTTTCGTCAGCGAGGCGATCCGTGCGACCTCTTCGACTAGGTCCGCCGAGCCTTGCACGTCCGGCCGCCAGGAGGGCGGATGCGCCATGTCGCCGTCGAGGCGGAAACCAAGCGCCTCCAGCGTCGCGCGCTGCGTCTCTGCCGGGATCTCCATGCCGACGAGCGACTCCACACGGTCGGTGTCGAGCTTGTACGCGCGGTCCGATTCCAACGGCGCACCGTCCTGCACTACTTCGGACGGCTCACCGCCGCACAGGTCGAGGATCATCTTCGTCGCCGCTTCCAGCCCGGGCAGGGTGAATTCGGGGTCCACGCCACGCTCGAACCGGTATTTGGCGTCCGAATTCAGTTTCAGCTTGCGGCCCGTGGCGGCGATAGTCACCGGATCCCAGTAGGCGCTTTCGACGAAGACGTTCACCGTCGCTTCGGTACATCCCGAATGCGCGCCGCCCAGACAACCACCGATGCTTTCCAGCGCTTCGGCGTCGTAGATGCCCATCATCCCCGGTTCGACGGTGTAGGTCTTGTCGTCGAGTCCCTCGTACTCGGTCGGCTCGTCGACATAGCGCACGGTCAGGTCACCCTTGACGATATCGGCGTCAAAGACGTGCAGCGGGCGGTTCATGTCGTAGGTGAAGAAGTTGGTGATATCGACCAGCGCAGAGATCGGCCGCAGCCCGATCGCCTTCAGCCGCGCCTGCAGCCAGGCGGGGCTCGGCCCGTTCTTCACGCCCCGGATCACTCTGCCGGTGAAATGCGGGCAGTCCTTGGCCTTCACGTCGTCGGCGATGGTCACCTTGATCGGGCTCTCGAACGCACCCGGCACAGGCTCGACCACGTAGGGCTTCAGCGTCCCCAGACCGCGCGCCGCAAGGTCGCGGGCGATGCCGTGCACGCCCAGCGCATCCTGCCGGTTCGGCGTGATCGCGATCTCGATCATCGGGTCGACCTTCGCCGGATCGTTGGTGGCCAGCCAGTCGGCGAATTCCATACCCACAGGCGGCTCGCCCGGCAATTCGATGATGCCGTCATGCTCTTCGGACAGCTCCATCTCGCGCTCGGAACACATCATGCCGTGGCTCTCGACGCCGCGGATCTTGCCGACCTGGATCGTGGTATCGATGCCGGGCACGTACATCCCGGGTTTGGCCACCACTACGCGGATACCCTGCCGGGCATTGGGCGCGCCGCAGATGATCTGCTTGTCGCCCTCGTCGGTCTCGACCACGCAGACGCGCAAGCGGTCGGCATCGGGGTGCTGCACCGCCTGTTTCACGAACCCGACCGTGAAGCCCTTGAGCGAATCGAGCGGGTTCACCACCTCCTCGACTTCCAGCCCCAGGTCGGTCAGTGTCTCGGCGATCTCGGCCACCGATGCGTCGGTGTCGAGATGGTCCTTCAGCCAGGACATCGTGAATTTCATCGGTTTGGCCCTTTGCCTCGTCTTCGGTCGCCGGGGCTCTCTAGCCCAATGACCGCGGGACCGGAAGGGGTTAGGCTTCGGCGCGCTTTGCCAGCTTGTCCAGCTCTCCCATCCGCGCCAGCTTAATCTCCCGCGCCAGGCGCAGCGACGGTTTGGCGGCGAACAGGATCGAACCGATCAGAAACAGCCAGGTCGCGGGCGTCTGGGTACTGTCCCAGAAGAACAGCACCGAGCCGATGGTAAAGCAGACCGCCGCCGAGAAATCGACGAAGGTATGAACCAGCTCGAACGCGGCATAGATCCGGCGCGTGTCTTCGTTGCGGTCGCGGTTCTCGTGGCGGAACAGGCGCATGGGCTCTCCTTTCTGTGGCGTCGCGCCACGTTCTAGAGGCCCAGCGCCGTCAGGCAAACCGCGGCGTCATTCCGAGACGGTGTTCGGCGTGTTCTCCGCCCCGGCAAAGACCGCCAGGATCCGCACGATACCGTCGCCGGTATTGGTGCCGTTGTGACGAGTCTCGAACGCCTCGATCAGGCTGTCGCCCTCGCGATAGGTGTTCTTGCCGTCCGGCCCATAATCCACGGTGATCTCGCCCTCGAGGATATAGGCGAAAAGCGGCGCGTCATGCACATGCCAGCCGGTAGAGGCGCCAGGCTGCATCGTGACGATGGCCGCGGTGATCTTGGCGTCGCCCTCTGGATAGGTGAAATCCTGCCCGATCACCGTTTCCTTTGAGGACAACAGCGTCTCGACCGGCGGATACGTGTCCTTGGCGAAAGCAGGACCGGCCAGGAGAAGGGCGGAAAGTAAGAAAGCGGTGCGCATAGGGGCTCCTGATTTTGGGGGCCGGCGCAGGGTCGCGGCAGAGCGACGTGGGGTCAAGTGGTAAGACCCGAAGTGGTGTCTTGCTGTCTTGTTAGGTGAGACACTAGGACTTGGACCTGAAAAGAGTTGGCCTAATGAACTCCTGTCAGATGTCTATCCCGGTGTGCTGTTCGATTTTCTTTTTCGCAAAGCCAATGGCAACCGCTTTGATGATCTCAATCGCCGCACTTCCACCGGTCTCTGCAACCGTTTCCTTTGTCTTCTCCCAAATTCCGACATCGCGAACGGAATCGAGAAAATCGTGACCTTCCCAAGTTAGGTGAACCTTTTTCCGCTCTTGAGAGCGTACAGCTCCCACCCAATTCAGTAGCCCGGCCTGTATCAACAAGTTTACATGGTGGGCCTTTTCGGGACCCAACTGTTTGAAGTCGTACTGCTTTGCCTTCCCGTCGTCCTTGGCTTCGACTTCCAAAAGGATCTCACGAACGAGATCCATGTTGCGTTTCATCGACTCAACCCGCTCACCAGCGACGGCACGTCTAGCGCCGAGAACCCGTAGTGCCGCAGCCAGCGCAGGTCACTGTCGAAGAACGCGCGCAGGTCCGGGATGCCGTATTTCAGCATCGCCAGCCGGTCGATGCCCATGCCGAAGGCAAAGCCCTGCCACTGGTCCGGGTCGATGTTCCCGGCCTGAAGCACCTTGGGGTGAACCATGCCAGAGCCGAGCACCTCCATCCAGTCATCGCCCTCGCCAATCCGCAGCTGTCCGTCGACCCAGGAACACTGGATGTCGACCTCTGCCGAAGGCTCGGTGAAGGGGAAGTGCGACGCGCGGAAACGGGTCTTGATGCCGTCGATCTCGAAAAAGGCCGAGAAGAATTCCTCCAGCGTCCATTTCAGGTTCGCCATCGAGATGTCGCGGTCGATCGCCAGCCCCTCGATCTGGTGGAACATCGGCGTGTGGGTCTGGTCGTAGTCGGCGCGGTAGACGCGGCCGGGCGCGATCACGCGGATCGGCGCGCCATGAGCCTGCATCGCGCGGATCTGCACCGGCGAGGTGTGGGTGCGCAGCACGTGCGGCACGCGGTTGTCGCCCTCTTTCCGGTGCATGTAGAAGGTGTCCATCTCGGTCCGGGTCGGATGCTCGGCCGGGATGTTCAGGGCGTCGAAGTTGTACCAGTCGGTTTCGATCTGCGGCCCCTCGGCGACGGTGAAACCCATATCGGCGAGGATGGTCGTGACCTCCTCGGTCACCTGGCTGACCGGGTGGATGGTGCCCTGGCGCCGCGGCCGCGACGGCAGGGTGACGTCGAGCCATTCGGTTCGCAGGCGCTCATCCAGCGCGGCGTCGGCCAGCGCCGACTTCTTGGCCGCCAGCGCGGCGTTGATCTCGTCCTTCAGCGCGTTCAGCTTCGGGCCCATGACCTGACGCTCTTCCGGGGTCATCTTGCCCAGCTCACGCATCTGCAGCGCGACCTCGCCCTTCTTGCCGACCGCCTGCACGCGCAGGTCCTCCAGCGCGGCCTCGTCGGCTGCGGAAGAGATCGCTTCAAGGTATTTCGTTCTCAGGTCGTCCATCGCGGGGCCTCGTGTGGCAGGGTCGCGGCATCTGCTACAAAGCGGGCCGTCCGAATGCAAGGCCGCGTGCCTTGCCATAGCGCCGGGTGCCGGTATGATTCCGGCCAATCAAAGAGGCAGGAGCAGCCACAGCCTATGTTCGCCACCACGACCCTGGCCGACGCGGCAAAGGTGCGATGGGATGTGGTCATCGCGGGTTCCTCTTTTTCCGCCATGTTCTTCCTGCGGGGCCTGCCGCCAGACTCACGGGTGCTGATCGTCGAAAAGGGTGAACTGGTCGACCACGCGACCCAGATCGAGCAGCGCGACGACCGGGCCAAGGACGACTACGCGATGACCAACACGTCGGGCCACCGCAAGGACTGGTTCGCGCATCGCCTTTTCGGCGGCAATTCCAACTGCTGGTGGGGCCAGACGCCGCGGTTTCATCCCAATGATTTCCGGTTGGCAGAGTTGTATGGTGTCGGCGCACCCTGGCCGCTGGACTACGACACGCTGGAGCCGTTCTACACAGAAGTAGAAGAGCTGATGGAGATCGCGGGCGGCGGGACAGAGGCGATCTTTCCGCGTTCGGCACCCTACCCCTACCCGCCGCACATCCCCGCACGCACGGATATCGCCTGCATGAAGGCGATGCCCCAAAGCTGGTTTCACGCGCCCAGCGCCCGGTCCAACGGCGGGTCACGCCCGACGTGTTGCGCCAATGGGGTCTGCGACCTGTGCCCGATCGAGTCGAAATTCACGATCCTGAACAGCGTCGACAGCTTCTCCCGCGACGGCGTCTCGCTCCTGCTGCAGGCCGAGGCCCGGCATGTCGGGATCGCCGCCGGCGCGGCGGACGGCCTTGTCGTTCGCGGCGTGGACGGCACCGAGGTCACGCTGCACGCCGATCTCGTCGCGCTGGGTGCCAACGCGATCAACAATGCCACAATCCTGCTGCGCTCCGGTCTGACCTCTCCGGCACTCGGGCGCTATCTGCACGAGCAGGCGTCATACGAGATAGAGGCGGATATCGGCGCGCCGAATTACTATGGCGGCACCTCGATTACCGGCCATTGCTACGCGCTTTACGACGGGCCGCACCGCCGCGACCGGGCTGCGGTGCTGGTCGAGAATTACAACAGCCCCTATTCGCTGCGCACCGAGCCCGGGCGCTGGACCGATCGGATCAGCATTAAGCTGATCGCCGAGGACATTCCTCAGGCGGAAAACCGGGTGGAACTGGATGCAGACGGCGAGCCGCATATCCACTGGCAGGGTCATTCCGATTATGCCATGCGCGGGCTGGACCACGCCATCGAGAGCCTGCCCGATATCCTGCCCTTCCCGGTGGAGCGGATCGTGCGTCAGGTCCTGTCGATCACCGAGGCGCATATTCAGGGCACGCACCGGATGGGCGACGATCCGGCGGCCTCCGTCACCGACGGCTACATGCGCACGCACGAGGTCAGCGGGCTCTACGCGCTCGGCGCCGGCGGCTATCCGACGTCTTCTCCGGTGAACCCCACGCTGACACTATCCGCGCTTGCCCTGCGCGCCGGGCGGTCCGCCTGATGGCCGCCTCACGCCGCACCATTTTGCTGGGCGCCCTTGCCGGCACTGCGGCACTGGCGGCGGCCCCCTTCCTGACCCGCCGGGTCGAGCACGAACTGCGCCACATCCTGCGGGTCAATTTCGGCCGTCGCATCGCCGATGCGCCGGCAGCCGACGATTTCATCGAAGAGGTTGCCGCTATCTGGAACGGCGTCAGCAGCCAGCGCGACCGGATTGTCAAACCGACGCTCTGGATGCTGAGCCCGGTGCTGGAGGACCAGCGGGACGAACGTGCGGCGCTGGAGGAAACGATCATCCTCGGCTTTCTGCAGAGCACCAACGCGGTGCGTGCCTACGAAACCGGGGGCGAACTTGTCTATCTCGGGATCGGCGACCGGTATGACCAGCCCTGCGGCAACGCATTCAGCGCCGACTGGCTTTAGCTTCAAGCTTCGCGCAGTTCACGCGCCTTCGCCTTGCCGGCATCGAATTCGGCTCGCCGCGCCGCGATCTGCTCTGCCGACAGCTTGGCCGGGTTGGAATAGTCCTGTTTCCAGGCAGGATCACCGGGCCACTCCAACGGCGAAACCGTCGTGGTGTTGGGCGTTGTCGCTTGCTCCAGCAGGTCCAGCGCCAGACCGAGCGTCAGGTCCTGCCCGTCGGGGTCGTTCGGACGGCCGGCCGAGTTGCCGAGCGGGAAGTCCGAGAAAACGAAGCGCGGCGCGCCGACATATTCCACGATGTCCTTGGCGCAGCCCATGACGACGCTGGGAATACCGGCCTGTTCCAGGGCGCGGGCGGCCAGCGTAACCGACTGGTGGCAGACCGGGCAGTTCGGCACCAGAACCACGGCATCCGCTCCGTCGCGGTGGCAGCGCGCCATGAGGTCGGGACAGTACTCGTCCATCGTCACGCGCTGTGAGCGGTTGGTCGGCAGCCCGTAGTATCGCTGCGCCACCTGCACGCGCCCCGCTTCTGCCGCGCGCCAGAGGGCCGCGAGCGGGAAGTAGCTGCCGATATCCTCCGCCGTGGTGTGATCCCGGTCGATGCCGATGTGAGATATCCGCAGATCCGGCATCGTGTCGGTCGGGCCGTCATAGACATCGAAGAACTTCACCGCGGCGTTGTAGGGCGCGCCCGGCCCCTGATCGCCCTTGCCGGGCTGATAGGGCGCGGCGGTGGTGACGATAGCGACAGCTGTTTCGGCAAGCGGCCTTTTCAACGGGGCAAAGGGCGTCACGTCAAAATGCGCCCAGCGGTAGGGCGGGCCATAGCCCAGCGCGACGTAGTAGTCCCGCGTGCGCTGCATGTAGGCGGTGGGATCGGTCATGACGCCCATCCTCGGCCTATTCCCGGGAAAAGCAAGCGGCCGGGTTCGGGCAGTCTTACTGCGAAGGAACCGGCTGTTCCGCGGACCGGGCCTTGGTGTTAGCCGGTTTCGGCTTGGACTGTCGGGCGTTCAGCCACGCGGCAACGAACAAGGTCAGCATCAGCGCCACCGTGATCGCCTCTCGCGGCCAGACCGGCAGTTCACGGATCCAGGGCCAGCCACCAAGCATCACCAGATAGCAAAGCCCGACATGCCATGTGTAGACCTGAAGCGAGTGCTGCCCGAGGAACACCATCGGCCGCCATTCCATGACCATGCGGATGCCTTTGGTCAGCTGACGAACTGGCCAGAGGCTCGAAGCATTGCCGACCGTCAGCAGCCAGACGAAGATGTACGCAACCGCGAGGAACTCGATCAGGGCCAGCGGAGTCAGCGTCCGGCGCTCGAAGATCTGGTCGAGCCATTCGGCGGTTTCCAGCGGGAAGCGACCTTCGTTTCGCAGGATGGTCAGCGTCAGGATGGCCGCCGCGATGATGAGGCACAGGGCGAATGCGGCGGTGGCCGTGCGGGTCTTCAGGAAGGACAGGTCGAGCCGGTCCTGCGCGATGCGCATGCCGACAATCAGGCCACCGAAATAGAGGATCTGCCAGGCAAAACGGTCGAGGTAGAGGCCGAGGTCCACGTCCTGGCCGGCCAGCCCGGTCAGTGCGGCGATGCCGGACTGGACCCAGTCGACGAGGCCGACCTGCACCGCCAGCCAGGCGAGCACGGAAAGGACGACAACCGTGATCTCCCGACCGTCGCGCAGCGCCCGCAGGGCGAGCGGCGTCAATGCCATGAAGACGATGTACATGGGCAGGATGTTGATGAACATCGGCCCGGAGAGCAGCGTCAGCCCCATTGCAAGCGACAGCGCCGGACGGTCACCCCAAATGAAATGGACGGGTCCATTGGGGATCAGCAACGTGCTGACGAAGATGGCGACAAGAAGCAGGGCGTGCCACTTGTAGACGGTGCGGATGCGGGCAAACAGGCTTTGCCGCATCGTCTGTTCAGAGCGGTACAGCAGGCGGCGGCCATAGACGATGCCGATGATCAGGCCCGAGAGCAGGACAAAGCCCTGCGCCACATCCGGAAAGCCGAATTGATGGTTGAGCTTCCGGCCAAACGACGATCCGATGAGCAGCGCAAGGTGGCCCATGGTCATGCAGACCAGGAACCAGCCGCGAAAGCCGTCTAGGATGCCAATTCGCATCTGTGGTGTTTCCTCAGCGTTCTGCCGTGGATTGCGCACCCGATCCCTGACGGCCAAAGCTGTCGGGACTTGGGAGCAAAGGGATCGAAAATGAGGCGAGGGGCGGAAATGTCGCCGCGTCACTGGTGCCGCAGGATATCACCCTGATACGCGAGTGGCCGGACCGGTTCACCGGAAGCTGAGGCTTGCACATGCCACCCGGCAAAGAAAAACCGCGGGCCCATTTCCGGACCCGCGGTCAATCTCGGAAACCCGATGTCGAAATCAGGCGGCCAGGGCGGCCTTGGCCTTGTCGACGATCGAGTTGAACGCGGCCGGCTCGTTCACGGCGAGGTCGGCAAGCACCTTGCGGTCCACCTCGATCCCGGCTTTCGCCAGACCGTTGATAAAGCGCGAATAGGTCAGCGACTCGTCGTGCGAACGGACAGCGGCGTTGATCCGCTGGATCCACAGCGCGCGGAAGTTCCGCTTGCGGGCCTTGCGGTCACGGGTCGCGTACTGGTTCGCCTTGTCGACGGCCTGGGTCGCGGTTTTGAAGTTGGTCGACCGGGCGGCATAGTAGCCTTTCGCGGCCTTGATCACCTTTTTGTGGCGGGCGTGGGTGACGGTACCGCCTTTAACGCGTGGCATCTCTCAAATCCCTCCGATCAGCGGTCGTATGGCATGTAGCCCTTGACGATCTTCGCGTCAGGGGCAGACAGCGTGGTCGTGCCACGCGCGTTGCGGATGAATTTCTTGTGGCGCTTGATCATCCCGTGCCGCTTACCGGCCTGGGCCGTTACCACCTTGCCGGTGGCCGTCACCTTGAAGCGCTTTTTCGCGCTCGACTTGGTCTTCATCTTCGGCATTTCCGTCTCCTTGCGGTTTTCAAGCGCGACTCGGCATGCCATTGGCCGGCCACGCAGACATTCGAGTGGCGCCGTATAAGGGGAGGCGACCTCTGTGGCAAGCCCCGATTGCAGCCGCGCCGGGCCGCGCTTGTTGCAATGCAGCGGCAGAGACATGCCGATGCGGTTCAGACAGTTCAGCCCGCGCCGCGAATGGGCTATATTGCCACCAAGAAAAAACAAATCGAGCAGTAGACCATGTACTCCCCCTGTCCGCACCGCGGAACGCGGTTTGCCGTGCCGTTTCGCAATGGCCCCCAACGCTTGCGACGGCTGGCGCCGGTGGCGGCGATTCTCGCCGCCGCGGCGCTGGCCGGTTGTTCCTCGTCCTCCGACAAGATCGCACCGCCGCCAGCCGACCCCGAAAACGCGTGCGCCGTGCTTCTGGAACGGCCTCACTATTACAAGGCCCTGACCGCATCGCGCGACCGGTGGGGCGTGCCGATGAACGTTCAGATGGCGATGATTTTTCAGGAGTCGACTTTCCGATCCAACATCCGCCCGCCGCGCGGGAAATCGTTTGGCTTTTTCCCCGGCGAGCGTCCCTCCTCTGCCTACGGCTATGCGCAGGCACTGGACGGGGCCTGGGGCGATTACCTGAAAGGACCGGCGCGGAACGGTGCGACGCGGGACAATATCTTCGACGCGACCGACTTCATGGGCTGGTACGTGAGCGAGGCCAACGCCTCGCTGGGCATCTCGAATTCGGACGCCAAGCGGTCTTATCTCGCCTATCACGAGGGGCGAACCGGGTACCGGCGCGGCAGCCACAAAAAGAAGAGCTGGCTGCTGCAGGTATCTGACGGGGTCGCGGCACGGGCCGCGAAGTACGACGATCAGCTGACAGCCTGCGGCGCCTGACCGCGCCGCAGCTTCGGCCTACCGAACGAAATACGCCACCACGCGCACGAAGGCGCCGGGGATCTCCTGCAGCGTATAGGGCCGCTGATTCATCGCCAGCGCAAACAGCCCGCCGCCGATCAGCAGAACGATGGCCGCCGCTCGGGGCGCGCGCCGGTCGGCGAAAGCGCCCAGAATTGAGGGAACCGCAAACGCTATCAGGATCAGGCCGACCACCAGATACAGATCGGCCGTCGTCATCACGTCATTCCGGCTCGGCCGAATAGATCTTGCGCTCGTCGCAGGGCGCGACCCGCAGGATGTTTGTTGTCCCCGGCACGTTGAAGGGTACACCGGCAGTAACCACGATGTCGTCCTCCCGCGTGGCAAAGCCCTCATGGGTCGCCGCCCGCACGGCCCGCACGACCGCTTCCTTGAATCGTCCCATCTCGTCGGTCTTCACGCAATGGGCACCCCAGGTCAGGCACAGCCGACGCGCGGTGGTGACCGTTGCGGCCATGGCGATAATCGGCACGCGCGGCCGTTCCCGCGCAACCAGCGAGACCGTGGTGCCGGATTGCGAAAAGCAGGCGATAGCCTTGATTTCGGCGGTTTCCGCGATTTCGCGCGCGGCAGAAACGATACCGTCGGCCACGGTCTTTTTCTCTGCCCCGCGAGAGGCTTCGATCACCGTGCGATAGGTCGCGTCGCTTTCCACTTCGAGCGCCACATTGTGCATGGTCTGCACTGCCTCGATCGGGAAGCGTCCGGCGGCGGATTCCGCCGAGAGCATCACGGCGTCGGCGCCTTCATAGATCGCATTGGCCACGTCCGAGACTTCAGCGCGCGTGGGCATCGGGCTGTCGATCATGCTTTCCAGCATCTGCGTCGCGACGATCACCGGCTTGGCCGCGGCACGGCATTTGCGGATCAGGCGTTTCTGGATCGGCGGTACCGCCTGGACGGGGAGTTCGACACCCAGATCGCCGCGCGCCACCATGATGCCGTCGGACACCTCGAGGATATCGTCGAAGGCCTTCACCGCTGCCGGCTTCTCGATCTTGGCCAGCACCGCGGCGCGGCCCTTCACCAGGTCCCGCGCCTCGATCATGTCTTCGGGCCGCTGCACGAAGGACAGAGCGATCCAGTCGACGCCAAGTTCGGCCACGAATTCGAGATCGGTGCGGTCCTTGTCGGACAGTGCCGCGAGCGGCAGCACGACGTCGGGCACGTTCACGCCCTTTCGGTTCGAGATTGTGCCACCGGCGATCACCTCGCAATTGGCAAAATCATCTCCGCATTCATTAACACGCAGCCGGATCTTACCGTCGTTGACCAGCACCGTCGTGCCCGGCTCCAGCGCCTGGAAGATCTCGCTGTGCGGAAGGCAGACGCGGGTCTTGTCGCCGGGTACATCCTCCAGATCGAGGCGGAACATCTGGCCGTCGGACAGTTCCTCCTCGCCGTTCTCAAAGGTGCCGACCCGAAGTTTAGGGCCCTGCAGGTCCGCCAGGATTGCGATCGGACGCCCGGTATCCTCTTCGATCTTGCGGATATTCGCGTGGCGCAGCGCGATCTCTTCATGCGTGCCGTGGCTCATGTTCAGACGGAACACGTCGGCCCCGTTCCGGAACAGCGCGCGGATCATGTCGTATCCGTTGCTCGCCGGTCCCAGCGTCGCAACGATCTTGATGTTTCTCAGGCGTCTCATACGCTGAAATGTCCCCTGGCCAGTCTGTTAGCGGTCTCACTCGGCTTGGCCCATCCTATGGCGGAAAAGCCCCAAACTGACAACTGGCGCTTCCCGGACAGGCAGCTTATTCAAACGCCTGATACAAAGGATGCCGTTTCTATGAGCTTTTCCGCCTTTGAGGTTCTGGGCGAGGACCGCCCGGGCCGCTGGCTTGTTACCTGCGACCATGCCTCCAACGCCGTGCCGCCGATGATCGCCGGCGGAGATCTGGGCCTGCCAGAGCGCGAGATGGGCCGCCACATCGCCTACGACATCGGGGCCGCGGGGGTGACGCGCCATCTGGCAGAGCACCTGAATTCACCCGCAGTGCTGTCGACCTTCTCGCGCCTCGTAATCGACCCGAACCGCGGCGAGGACGACCCGACGCTGCTGATGCAGCTGTACGACGGAACGGTCATTCCGGGAAACCGGGTGCTGGACGAGGCAGAGCGCGAGAAACGCCTGAACCTGTGCTACCGGCCCTATCACGAGGCGGTGGAGCGGCTGTCGGCGCGGCAGGAGAACACCGCCTACTGCGCGGTGCATTCCTTTACCCCGCGGCTGAATGGACGCGCGATGCGTCCGTGGCAGGTCGGTATCCTCTACGGCTACGACGCGCGGCTGGGGCGGACGCTGATCGACCGGCTGCGCGAGGAACCGGACCTGTTCGTGGGCGAGAACGAGCCGTATTCCGGGTCGCTGGCCGGGGACAGCGTCGACCGCCACGCGCTGCATCACGGCCGGCCGAACGCTCTGATCGAGATCCGGCACGACCTGATCGAAACACCCGAGCAACAGGCCGCATGGGCCGAACGGCTCGCCCCGATCCTTGAAGAGGCGCTTCACCGCGCCCAAGTCTGAGAGCAGGAGGACAGCCATGGACGACCAGACCCGTATCGAGCTTGAGGCCGCCGCCTTCCGCCGCCTGCGCCAGCACCTGATGCAGGACAGGACGGACGTGCAGAACATCGACCTGATGAACCTGGCCGGTTTCTGCCGCAACTGCCTGTCGCGCTGGTATCAGGAAGCCGCGAACGAACGTGGCATCGAGATGAGCAAGGACGAGGGGCGCGAAGTCTTCTACGGCATGCCCTATGACTACTGGAAATCCCTGAACCAGACCGAAGCGGGGCCGGAGAAACAGGCCGCCTTCGAGAAAGCGTTTCGCAAGAATGTCGGCGATCCGAAGGCCTGATGCCGGTGCCGCCGGAAATCGTGAATTGCCGCAAGAAAGGGCCGGGCGTTAGACTCCCGGCAAGGAGTTTGAGATGAAAGCACTGCTGACAATGGTCCTGATTGCGGTGGCCCTTCCCGCAGTCGCCGAGCCCAGTTCGCAGCTTGTCACGCTGGTGGAAAACAAGATGCGAAAGTACGACGTCCAGGCCGATGTGTCGCGGTACGACAGCGCCACGGTTGCCCGGCTCTACTCGATTCTTCAGGCGGATGACGATTATTATCAGGTCAACCTGCAATTGCGGACGCAAATCGAGAAGGCCGAGGCCGCGCTGGCCACAGGAACGGAGATTAAGCAATGATCCGCACGTTGATCTTATCTGTCGCGCTTGCTCTGGCTACCGGGGGAGCACAGGCAGACGGTCGCACGCAACTGTTGGAAAACGTTTCCCGCGACCTGCATCGCTATGTCAACGGCGTGAATCCCGAGGATTTAAGCACTCATCAGCTTGGCGCGATCTACGCGACGATCCACTCCAGTGCGAGCGAGTCGCGAAAGCGTCGAATGATCCGTTCGATGGTCGGCGGCGGTTACTCGTTGCGTTCGCTCATTTTCAACTGATAGGCGAGTATTCGCCGAGGTAAACGGCGCAACTCCACACTTAACCAACTGTTAACCCGCTAAGCTTACCCGTTGGCAATCGCAAAGGTCCGACGGGGAGCGGCGGCGCAGTGAAGATACTTGTTCTGGAGGACGACGCGAGCTTGGGAGAGCTTTTTCAGCAGTCACTGGAAGAAGACGGCCATGTGCTTGAACTGGCCCTGACTTGCGAAGACGCGGTGAACGCGCTGAGCCGCGAGAAGTTCGACCTTCTCATCGCAGACCTGATGATCGAAGGAGAGACCTCGATCCCTGTGCTGGATTTCAGCCGCTTCTTCCGCCCTGAGGCCGAGATCATTCTGGTCACCGGCAGCTCGCTGTTCCCGAACGGCGAAATGCATTTCGCCGTATCGGACGTGGCCTACCGCCTGCAGAAGCCCGTTGCCCTGGACGAACTGCGTGCCCTTGCCGCACATTGCGGGCGCACCAGTGGGCGCAAGCGCGTAGCGAGTCGGGAGTTTTGCGCCCAACCTGCCTGACGCAGCTGTCGGTTCAGACAGCCGCCTTCAGACTTTCCTCAAGATACAACTCGCGCAGCCGCGTCGCCACACGGCCCGGCTTGCCGTCGCCCAGCGTCACACCGTCAATCTCCACCACCGGCATCACGAAGGCCGAAGCCGACGTGATGAACGCCTCGTCAGCCCCTTTCGCCTCGTCGACCGTGAAGGCACGTTCCTCGACCACCATCTGCGCCTCTTTGGCATAGGCCAGAACCGCGGCACGGGTGATGCCGTGCAGGATGTCCTCCGACAGCTCCCGCGTGATGATCTTGCCGCCCTTCACGATATACGCGTTGTTCGAGGTGCCCTCGGTCACTTTGCCGTCCTCGACCATCCATGCGTCGTCGGCACCCGCGGCCTTGGCCATCATCTTGCCCATCGACGGGTACAGCAACTGCACCGTCTTGATATCGCGGCGGTGCCAGCGGATGTCGGGGATCGAAATCACCTTCATCCCGACCTTCGCCGCCGGCGACTCCGCCATCCCGGGTTTCGACTGGGTGAATAGCACCACGGTCGGCTTGACCGTATTGGGGTCCGGGAAGGCAAAGTCGCGGTCGCCCGGATTGCCGCGCGTGACCTGCAGATAGACCAGCCCGTCGGTGATCTCGTTCCGCGCCACCAGCTCCCGGTGGATCTCCAGCAGGTCCTCAGTGGTCATCGGTTCCTGCATGTCCAGCTCCGACAGCGACCGCTTCAGCCGCTCGGCATGGCCGTCGAAGGCGATCAGCTTGCCGTCGAGCACCGAGGTCACCTCGTAAACGCCATCCGCGAACACGAAGCCCCGGTCGAAAATGGAAACCTTGGCTTCATCCTCGGGAAGATATTCGCCGTTGACGTAGACGGTGCGCATGCCTGGAAACTCCTTGTGACCCAAGCTGTCCTGTCCAACTCCCGCCACAGGGTCAAGGGGAAAGCGGCCGGGTCGCAACGTCGGGTTTTTGGGCCGCCATTTTTTCCGGCAATTACAACGCGGTCCCGCAGTTGACGCGACCGGGACGGAGGCAGATACCTGATTGCGTCATAGATCCCAGCCGGAGGCTTCCCATGCGCATTTTCATCTCGGTCGATATCGAAGGGGTCGCGGGCGTCGTCGACGGCATCCACGGCCGCCCCGGCAACGCGGAATACGAACGCGCGCGCCGACTGATGACCGAAGAGGCGAATGCCGCGATCCGCGGCGCATTCGCCGGCGGCGCGACCGAGATCACGGTGACCGATTCCCACGGGCCCATGCGCAATCTGATCGCCGAGGATCTCGATCCGCGCGTGCGCATCGTGCAGGGCAAGCCGCGTCCCCTGTCGATGGCGCAGGGGATCGAGCCGGACCATGACGGCATGGTGCTGATCGGCTGGCACGGCGCAGCCAGCCGGTTCGGCGTGCTGTCCCACACGGTCAGCGGCAAGGCGTTTTCCAAGATCGAGATCGGCGGCGTTACCGCAGGCGAACCGACGCTGTTCGCCGGGCATGCCGCGGCAATCGGCGTACCGCTGCTGGCCGTCAGCGGCGACGACCGGCTGGCGGAAGAGATGGCGGAACAGTTCCCGTCTACACGCCGCATCGTGGTCAAAAAGGCCATCGGCGCCGGGGCGGCCAACGCCCTGTCGCCGCAATCCTCCCGAGACCTGATCGAGGCCGAGGTGGCCGAGGCCGTGCGCGGCGCCGCCGACCGTCAGCCGGAACAGCCCTGCCCCGCCCCGTTCGAGACCCGCATCCGCTTCGTCCGCCAGGTCCATGCCGACGGCGCGGCCCTGATCCCGAGAGCAAAGCGCGAGGACGCGCTGACCGTCGCCTATGATACCGAGACCCATGCCGAGGCAATCGCCCTGATCTCGGCGCTGGCGCTGATCGTTTCGGGCGTCGACCCGGCCTGACGCTACTCTCCGTGCCGGCGCCGGTGATCGGCCGCCAGCCGCATCATGCGGCGGAAGGTCGGGCATTCCAGGTGGCTTGGCGCCGAACACTCCGCGACATGGCGCAGCCCGTCGCGCACCACCTCCAGCTCCCTGATCTGCCGCTCGATCCCGGCCGCCTTGTCTCGTAGCGCATCGCGCGGAATCTGCGGCCCGTCCGGCCCGAAGATGCCCGCGATCTCGGTCAGCTTGAACCCGGCCGTCTGCCCAAGCTGAATCAGCGCCAGATAGTCCAGCACCGACGGGTCATAGAGCCGTTTCGCGCCGCGCCGCCCGATCGAGCGGATTAGCCCCTTCTCGTCGTAATAGCGCAGGGTCGAGGCCGGAATTCCGGTCTGTTTCGCGACTTCGGAGATATCCAGGTCTTTCATGCTTGACCTCAAGTTCACTTTAACTTGCATTATGCCTGCCAGCTCAAAGAATCAACCGCTGGCACACCATGACCCAAGTTTCAGATCCCGCCGCACAGGCATCCGACCGCAACTCCTTCCTGACCGACCCCGCCGCCCTGTCATTGCTGCTCGCGGCAGTGCTGGTGATCACCGCCAACAACACGATCAGCCCCGCCCTGCCGGGCCTCGCTGCGCGGTTCGCCGACACACCGAACGCCGATTTCCTCGTCCGCCTGCTGGTCCCGGCGCCATCCTTCGCGGTGGTACTTTTCGCCCCGTTCACCGGCTGGCTGGGCGACCGCATCGGCCGCGCACCGATGTTCCTCGGTGGCGTGGCGCTCTTCGCCATCACCGGCGGCGCCGGCGCCCTGCTGCCCAGCCTCGAGGCGACCCTCGCTGCGCGCCTGCTGATGGGCATCGGCGTGGCAACGATCATGACGGCGCAGTCCGCCTTGATCGGCGACTGCTTCGACGGCGCGCGACGCAGCGCCTTCATGGGGCTACAAACCTCGGTGCGGAACTTCGGCGGGCTGGTGTTCATCCTGCTGTCGGGCTGGTTGGCGAGCCTGTCACCTCGCCTGCCTTTCGCGATCTACGGCGCCGCGTTCCTGGTCCTGCCGCTGATCTGGGTCGCCTTCGGACGCACGAGCGACCGAAACTCCGCCGCCAGTGGCACAGCCGCCCTGCCCGAAACCGCACCCGGCACACCCTGGCTGATCCCTGTTCTCGCCGCCTCCGCCCTGCAGCTTGGCGTCACGATCCTGTTCTTCTTCCTGCCGACGCAGACACCGTTCTACGCCCAGCATCTCGGCCTTTCTCCGGCGATGGCAACCAGCTGGACCCTCGGCGCGGCGATGCTCTGCGGCGGGTTCCTGGCGCTCAGCTTCGCCCCCCTCACCGCCCGGCTCGGCCGCGCCCGCGTGCTGGCGCTGGCCTTCGCCCTGATGGCGGTGGGCTTCGCCAGTTTCCGTTTCGCCACGGGCCTGCCGATGCTGATGCTGGCCGGTGCCTGCCTCGCCTCCGGCTACGGCCTCGTGATGCCCAGCCTGATCGCCCTCGTCCTCGGCACCGCACCGGTGGCCCGCCGGGGCCTCGCCACCGGCATGCTGACCACCGGGCTGTATCTCGGTCAGGTTGCCTCGCCCTTCGTCAGCCAGCCGGCGATCGTTGGCTGGGGATGGACCGGGGCCTACCAGGCCGGAGCGCTGGTGTTTGCAGGCCTGACCGCAGCAGCGCTTCTGTGGCCAAGGCGATGAGCCTACGAGCACCCGAGTGCAACGTACGGCCGCGGGCGGGCGCTCTTTCCCGGGAGGTCCTCACTTTATCCAGGCCACCCCGGACGACCACAATCCCCGCGCAAACGTCAACAAAGCGCCCGGCCGTAGGGGCGGCCGTGCGCTGCCCGGGCCGCTCCGCGGCTATTCCGGGCTGCAGCGCTTCGTTCAATTGTGGGTCGAAATGGCAAAAGTGTAGGGCGGCGGCCCCTCCTCAGACCTGCCGCACGGCCCCTTTCGCCGCGCTGGTCGTCAGCGCCGCATAGGCTTTCAGCGCCGTCGTCACCTTGCGCTTGCGCGGCTGCGCGGGCGTCCAGCCCTTCGCCTCCTGCGCCGCGCGCCGATCCGCCAGAACCGCGTCATCCACGGCAAGGTTGATCACCCGGTTCGGGATGTCGATCTCGATAATGTCGCCCTGCTCCACCAGCCCGATGGTGCCGCCCTCGGCGGCCTCCGGCGAGACGTGACCGATCGACAGCCCCGACGACCCGCCCGAGAACCGGCCATCCGTCACCAGCGCGCAGGCTTTCCCCAGCCCCTTCGATTTCAGATAGGACGTCGGGTACAGCATCTCCTGCATCCCCGGCCCGCCGCGCGGCCCCTCGTAGCGGATCAGCACGACCTCGCCTTCTTTCACCTTCCCGGTGAGGATGCCGCTGACCGCATCGTCCTGCGACTCGAAGATCACCGCGGCGCCGGAGAATTTCAGGATCGACTCGTCGACACCCGCCGTCTTCACGATACAGCCATCCTCGGCGAGGTTGCCGTAAAGCACGGCCAATCCGCCATCCTGGCTGAACGCATGCTCGCGATTGCGGATCACACCCGTCTCGCGGTCCAGATCGACATTCGGGTAACGCCGGTCCTGGCTGAAGGCGACCTGCGTCGGCACACCGCCCGGCGCGGCAGAGAAGAATTCGTGCACCGAATTCGCCTTGGTCTGCTTGACGTCCCAGCGCTCCAGCGCCTCGGCCATCGAGCCCGCATGCACCGTACTGACGGATGTATCCAGCAGCCCGGCCCGGTCCAGTTCACCCAGAATGGCCATGATCCCGCCGGCGCGGTGGACGTCTTCCATATGCACGTCGTTCTTGGCGGGCGCGACCTTGCACAGGCACGGCACCTTGCGCGACAGCCGGTCGATATCGGCCATGGTGAAATCCACCTCGCCCTCATGCGCGGCGGCCAGCAGGTGCAGCACCGTGTTGGTCGACCCGCCCATCGCGATGTCCAGCGACATGGCATTCTCGAAGGCCGAGAAGGTGGCGATGTTGCGCGGCAGGACCGACGCGTCCTCGCCCTCGTAATAGCGCCGCGCCAGATCCACGATCAGGTGTCCGGCTTCCACGAACAGCCGCTTCCGGTCCGCATGCGTCGCCAGGGTCGATCCGTTCCCCGGCAAGGACAGGCCCAGCGCCTCGGTTAAACAGTTCATTGAGTTCGCGGTGAACATGCCCGAGCATGACCCGCAGGTCGGACAGGCCGCCTGCTCGATCGCCTCTACCTGCGCGTCTGAATACTTGTCATCCGCCGCCGCGACCATCGCGTCGACGAGGTCCAGCGCGGTTTCCTTGCCTTCCCAGGTGACCTTCCCGGCCTCCATCGGGCCGCCTGAAACGAACACCACCGGAATGTTCAGCCGCAGCGCCGCCATCAGCATGCCGGGCGTGATCTTGTCGCAGTTCGAGATACAGACCATCGCGTCGGCGCAATGGGCGTTGACCATGTACTCGACGCTGTCCGCGATAATCTCGCGCGACGGCAGCGAATACAGCATGCCGTCATGGCCCATCGCGATACCGTCATCTACGGCGATAGTGTTGAATTCCTTCGCCACGCCACCGGCCGCCTCGACCTCGCGGGCGACCATCTGGCCAAGGTCCTTCAGATGTACGTGCCCCGGTACGAACTGGGTGAACGAGTTCACGATGGCGATAATCGGCTTGCCGAAATCCTCGTCCTTCATGCCCGTCGCGCGCCAAAGGCCGCGCGCCCCGGCCATGTTGCGCCCGTGAGTCGTCGTGCGGGAACGGTAGTATGGCATCTGCTAACCTCCGATAAGCGGACCTGTCCTAACGCAGAACTGCGCAAAGCGCCATAAGGCAAGGTGCATGGCAGCTATCCGGGCGGATCGTCCGGTACACCTCCCACGAAACCGCGCACGGGCGCCTAGCGCTGCCGAACGTATGTTCCCGGCGCCTCATCGAGCACCGGCAGGCCCTTGTCGGGCGCGCCCAACCCCGGCGGATCGGTCATTTCCGCCGGACTGCGCGCATGAAGCCAGTCGGTCCACGCCTCCCACCAAGAGCCTTCGGCCGGGTCGTGGTAATGCAGCCAGCTATCCGGATCCATGTAGGTCACGCCCGGCGCCCGGTGGCCGAGCCGGTAGCTGCGTCCGCGATGCCCCGGTTCGCTCAGCACCCCGCCATTATGGCCGCCGCTGGTCAGCACGAAGGTCAGGTCGCCGTCCGTGAACAGCGCCGCCTTGTAGACCGACCGCCACGGTGCGATGTGATCCTCCTCGGTTCCCAGCACGAAGAACGGCGCGCTGATGTCCTTCAGCGCGATCACCCGGCCCTCGACCGCGAACCGTCCCGCGGTCAGCCGGTTTTCAAGGAAAAGCCCGCGCAGGTATTCCGAATGCATCCGGTAGGGCATCCGCGTCGCGTCCTTGGCCCAGACACCTATGTCGAACTCGCGTCCGTTCTCGCCCATCAGGTAGCGGTGGATCACCCGCGACCAGACCAGATCGCGCGCCTTCAGCAGCTGGAAAGTCCCCGCCATCTGGCTCTGATCCAGATAGCCCTGCGCCCACATCAGGTCTTCCAGGTATCCGACCTGCGTCTCGTCGACGAACAGCATCAACTCGCCGGCTTCCGAGAAATCCGTCTGCGCCGCAATCAGGGTGACAGACGCCAGCCGGTCGTCGCCCCTGCCCGCCATCGCCGCGGCAGCGATCGCCAGGATCGTGCCGCCAAGGCAGTAACCACAGGCATGGACGCGGCTATCCGGGCAGATCCGTCCGACCGCGTCCAGCGCCTCCAGCACGCCGCGGCGGCGGTAATCGTCCATCGACAGGTCGCGATGCTCCGCCGTCGGGTTGACCCACGAAATGCAGAATACGGTGTAACCCTGCCCGACAAGGTGCCGGACCAGAGAGTTCCTCGGGCTGAGATCCAGAATGTAGTACTTCATGATCCATGCCGGAACGATCAGGATCGGCTCGGCGTGCACCTTTTCCGTCACCGGTTCATACTGGATCAGTTCGAACAGCTCGTTGCGGTAAACCACCTTTCCGGGGGTGCAGGCGATGTTGCCTCCGACGTGGAACGCCTCGCTCAGTTCCGCGTCTTCGGACAGGTCCTCCACAGTATCGCTGGCAAAGAGCTGCGCGCCGTGGACCAGGTTCATCCCCGCCGTCTCGACGGTTTTCTTCAGCGTGACAGGGTTCAGCAGCAGGTTGTTCGACGGCGACATCGCATCCAGCATCTGCCGCATCATGAATTCGACCCGGCTCGCGGAATGCTGGCTAAGCCGCCCGGTCCCCTGCGAGGCGCGCTCCCAGAAATCTTCCGTTGCCAGGAAGGCGTGCTTCCACAGCCGGTACGGCAGGGCATCCCACGCGTCGTCGTCGAAACGGTGGTCGCCGTCTTCGGCAGAGACGCCGTCCTCGTCCTCGGCGAGGCCCTTCAGCACCTTGATCTGGCCCTCCCACGCCCGCTGTGCCAGTTCTGCCTGAAGGCCCGGCGCCGTTGCGAGATCGTTCCACCAGTCCATCCACGCTTTGGCGACAGAGTAGGGCGAAACGCCCATGGTCATCCTGGCCTGCATCGCCCGCGCGGTTCGGTTGAGTGTGCCATAGCTGCGAGACAGTTCCCCCGCCGCAGGTTGGTGCGCGTCTTCGGTCCGGGATTCTGTCACGCTCTGGCCTCCTAGCTTCCATTCGTGCGCGGTTCCGCCGAGCGTGAAACGTGTCGCGGACTCAGGTAATGAACGCCGCAACTAAACCCTTCCGGGAGCAGCAGTGCAACGGCGAGCGAAGGCGGAACAGCGGGAAATCGGACACCGCAAGCCAGGAAGGACTCCGAGCCCAACGCCGCAGACCTGCTTCAGGCGCTTCCGATATGCGGCACTTTGGTCGATGACCGGCTAACCGTAGTCATTCGCCTTTCTGGCGATTGCAGCGAAGCTGCGACAGCAAGCGATGGCCGGAAGGGAAAAAGCCGGACATATCTGCAAATCGTCACTGTTGCATTGACCTGAATGCTGTTTCGAGCTCCGCAGCAGCAGCCGCTTTCAGGTGGTCCGTAGTATCCGGGCCGATTTGGTACCTTCGCCCGGCAAAGGTATCGATTTCAGCATCCGACAGCCCTTGCATTGCCTCACGAAACCCGAGTGGAACTTCTGAGCCGACAAAATCTTCAAACAGCCAATAGTTCTTCCGCGCATAGAGAAACGGCGAAAGAGGCAAGTCGCTCAACAATCCAAAGATCAACGCGTGATATCGGCTTGGGGCAAATCTGGAAAACCCGCTGACCATTCGTAACACCCGTTCGGGGTTCGCAGAGAACGGCACGAATTGAACCGGCAGGCCATCCAGCATTTTTCGGGCAGCCATATCATCGTTCAATGCAAATGGCACGTGTACGACTTTCAGCCCATCGTCCAATGCGTTCTCTACAAAAGTTCTGAAAAAACGTCTCTGTGCGGAACGGACGGCCATGCTTTCTGCTTCGGTCCGGACATTATCGTATCCCGCTCCTCCTACGATGTTCACTCCCGCGACCGAATTCTCATTGGGCACGGGCACAAATCGTTCGTTATGCCGGAATGCGAAGACGATATCGGGATGAGTTCGCACATTGTCGGCAATCTCCGACAAGCGCGTTGCCGACAACTGGGCCCGGTTTCGCAAGGAAACATACGGGGCCTTCTCCAGGAAAGCGACGCTTTCGGCAGACAAATCGGGACCCTGTCGCGCGACTTCCACGCCGATCAGAGCCACCAGGTGCGCATTGTCAGAGAATCGTTTTCGGAGTTTCTGAATGAAGGTTTCGGTTAGGATTGCGCCACCACAGACATATGTCCTTGGTCTGCCTGGCCACGCGTCGATATTTGCACAGGTCTGGAGGGCCGGATTGGGTGAACTTGTTCCCAGCGCAGAAAAGTATTGCTGCCGCCCAGCAGCCGCAAGAGCCATATCTCCCACATTTTCGTAGTGATATGCACCGACTATAGCTGCAGAGGGCGGGCAGAACATCTGACCTGCAAATCTTAGTCTGTGGCGAACCTGGAAAGCTCTTCGGCCATTCATCTTAAGCATGTCAAAACTGTATCAGGTCAGAGGTGTAAGCCGAATTTTGCTGGGCTCTTGATAACAAAGGAAACATTACAAGTTCTGCGGCCCTGAACCCCTTGGGAATGACCCATTTGCGCAATGGAACAACAGGTTACACTGGCAACTGGCCTCCGGTGGGATCCTGGGGCCCAAGAGAGCGAACAGCAGTCACCGACTGTTCTAACTTGGATTGGCAGATGTCAACGTAGATCTGGTTGTTTCTGTAGTAACGGGCCAAAGCAGATACAGGTAGGGTCGAGCTTCTCGCCAGCCCGTCATCGGCACGTCCGGGCGTATGGCAGGCAGCACCGAGCCAGCCAGCTCCACACGCCACAGACTCACGGTAGCTTTTATCGCACAGATGAGCAGTTCGTCGCGCTCCTCAGCCAGTTACGGCATCGCGACGAGAATGGCCTCCTGCTCATCCGAAAGTGACCCTCTGTTGTCCGGTTGAAGCTCTCGAAGAAAGAGCACCGCATCCGATCTGCCTTAACGTATACAGTCTCGCGGATATCTGGCGGGCTCGTGTTCACCATTAGGCTTGGTGCCGCCAGGCATTTCAGCTCTGCCCCGTCAGATCCTCCGCCAGCATCAAGGCATTGCCATCGGGATCATAGAACGTCGCCGTGCTGACCATGCCCTCGATCGTCTCGGTCGGGCCATCGAAACGGACGCCCACCGCTTCCAGCGCGCTGCGCGCGTCGGCGATGTCGGCCACACCGAAGACCGGCACCGTATTACCGGGCGTCGGGCTGGCCTGTTCGCCGAGTCCCAGGGTCACGCCCTCGGTCTTGGTCTGCAGTTCCGACCATCCCGCCTCGTCGGCGTGGTAGAGAAGGTCAAACCCCAGATGATCGGAATACCAGTCCGCGCTGGCGTGCCTGTCGCTCACCGACAAGGCGAGGGTAATCGTCTTTTCGAGTGTGATGACTGACATCGCACTTCCTCTGTTTTAGAATCTATATATAATATACATTATGGACATAAGAATTCTTGTCAAGCTGACGTCCAGAGCCTGGTCGCTGAAAATCCTCGCCCTGATGCAGCAGGGCGTTCCGGGCCGGCAGGCGCCACTTCTGGCCGCTGCCGGTGCGAACCGGACGGGCTTTGCACAGAGCCTGCAACACCTGGTGGATCTAGGCTTGCTGGAACGGAATCCCGGGCACGGCCATCCGCTCCGGCCCGAATTCCGGCTGACCGAAAAAGGGACTGCACTGGCGGTGACGGCGCAGACGATCGACGCGCTCGTGCCGGACACCGAGGGATCCGACCTTCTCCGCCGGGTGTGGACCGTTCCGGTGCTGGGCGTGACGACCACGCCGATGTACTTCTCCGACATCAAGCGAAAGCTTCCGTCGGTCACCGACCGCGCGCTGTCCCATTCCCTGATGCGGCTGCAGGAGCAGAGCTGGATGCAGCGAGAGGTGAATGTAGAGATGCATCCGCCGCGTCCCCTGTATCAGGCGGTCGATACCGGCTGGCAGATCGGCAAGGCGGTCGGGCTGAGCGTCTGACGAAAAGCCCGCACCCGTGGATTTGACCGCTTCGTCTGCACGACCGGTGCGGCCTCAGCCTCTGAATCGAACCGTCCGATTGCCATGCCCGACTCAACGGTGTCTGACCCTTATGAGGAAAGACACCAACCATGCGTGGCTCCTTCCTTTCCCTCCCCGCCCTCTGCACCGCCGCGATTTTCGGCAGCCTCGCCGTTTCCGCGCCTGCCCGGGCGGCGGGAAGCCACGGCAATGACGTCTATTGCTACGAGGTCGAAGGCATCCCCGGCACCGACATCATCTGCGACTTCATCGACGATAACCTGAAAGCTGAATGCAACAGCACGGACCCGAACAACAAGGGCCAGGTCTGCAAGAACGTGCACAAGGCCCGCCTGAACCTATCTGCCTTCCGGATCGCACCAGGTGCGACCGGGTCAGCATCGGCGGGAACTAGGCCGCGCTCGCACCGTCCTCACCAGACGTTTGCGCTAACACGCCTGAAATCAATGACTTGAAAGGCGTCCCCATGGGGACGCTTTTCAAGCGGTCCTCGTCAGCCCCCTGAAAACGGCCCACCGAGCCGGCTTCGGGACGCCCGTCACCCCCACAAGGCCGCGTCCGACGGATGCACCCCGGCATCGTCATAAACCAGCGGCACGTCGCGGTCCTCGGCCAGCAGCAGCGGCGCGTCCAGGTCGACCACCTGCGCCCCCTGCGCGACCAGCACCGCCGGCGCCATTGCCAGACTGGAGCCGACCATGCAGCCGACGAAGATCGAGAAGCCCATCCGCTCCGCCTCGTCCCGCATCGCCAGCGCCTCGGTAAGCCCGCCGGTCTTGTCGAGCTTGACGTTGACCATGTCGTACTTGCCCTTCAGCCCCGCCAGCGTGTCGCGGGCATGGGCACTCTCGTCGGCGCAGACCGGCAGCGGCCGCTCGATCTCGGCCAGCATGTCGTCCGCGCCCGATGGCAGCGGCTGTTCCACCATCTCGACGCCCAGCCGCAGGATATGCGGCGCGAGCTCGGTGTAGACCTCCGCCGTCCAGCCCTCGTTGGCATCGACGATGATCCGCGACTTCGGCGCCCCCGCGCGCACCGCCTCCAGCCGCGCCATGTCGTCCTCGGTCCCCAGCTTGATCTTCAGCAGCGGCCGCCAGGCGTGCTTCGCCGCCGACGCCATCATCCGCTCCGGCGTGTCGAGCGAAAGCGTATAGGCGGTGATCACAGGCCCCGGCGCCGCCAGTCCCGCCAGCTCCCAAGCACGTTTCCCGGCTGCCTTCGCCTCCAGATCCCACAAAGCACAGTCAACGGCATTCCGCGCCGCGCCCGGCTCCATCAGCTCCTGCAGCTCTGCCCGCGTGAACCGCTCCGGCAGCGCCCCGATCTCCGTCGCGACGCTGTCCAGCGTCTCGTCATAGCGGGCATAGGGGACACATTCACCCCAGCCGGTCACGCCGCCCTCGGTGATCTTCACCGAAAGAACCTTGGCCTCGGTGCGCGATCCGCGGCTGATGGTAAAGGCCTCGGCCAGCCTGAACGTGTCGCGGCTAACGGTCAGTTTCATGCCCCGTCCCCCTGCTTCTTCTCGTCGGAAATACCTCCGCCGGAGGCATGAATATTCAAACTGCCAGCAGCGCGTCGCATAGGCGGTCGGCGCCCTGGCGGAACGGATCGACCGTGGGCAGGCCCATCCGCTTCTCGACACCTTCAAGGTAGGACAGCGCTTCATCTTCGCTCATAGCGGCGGTGTTGACCGAAATGCCAATGACCTCACAGGCCGGGTTCGCTACCCGCGCCAGCGGCAGCGCCGTGTCGCGCAGCGCCTCGAGCGACGGCAATTCATATCCCGGCAGCCCGCGCATGTGCGGACGGGTCGGCTCGTGCGACAGGACCAGCGCATCGGGCTGGCCGCCATGGACCAGCGCCATGGTCACGCCCGAATAGGAAACGTGAAACAGGCTGCCCTGCCCCTCGATCATGTCCCAGTGATCGTCGTCGGTGTCGGGCGTCAGGTACTCGATAGATCCAGCCATGAAATCGGCGACCACCGCGTCGAGAGGCACACCGTCACCAGTGATCAGAATACCGGTCTGGCCGGTGGCGCGGAACGAGGATTTCAGGCCGCGCGCCTTCATCACCTTGTCCATCGCAAGCGAGGTGTACATCTTGCCTACGGAACAGTCGGTGCCCACAGCGAGGCAGCGCTTGCCGGAGCGTTTCAGGCCGTTCGCGATCGGGTATTTGACCGACGGCACGCGCACGTCGTGCAGCTTGCGGCCGCAAGATTCGGCCACGGCTACCAGATCCGGCTCGTCGCGTAGCAGGTTGTGCAGACCGGAGGCGAGGTCGAAACCTTCCTCCAACGCCGCCACCAGTACCTTCTTCCAGGCCTGAGAAATCACGCCGCCCCGGTTCGCGACACCGATCACCAGCGTCTTGGCGCCGGCTTCCTTCGCCTGCGCCAGCGACATATCGGCGATCTTCAGATCGGCCTTGCAGCCCTCCATCCGGAACTGTCCCAGCGCATATTGCGGGCGCCAGTCCTTGATGCCCTGCGCCACCTTGGCGGCCAGTTGGTCCGGCGCATCGCCGAGGAACAGCAGATAGGGGGTCTCAATCATTTACGAATCTCCTTTGATCCGGCCGAGTATCGTTACCGGCGGCACGAATTGCTGCCGAAACCCACGGGAGAATGGCGGAAATCGTCGAAGAAATCGCTCATCCCGTCGCCATTTGCACAAAATCTTCCCACGCCTGCGCAAGGACGCGCCGCATGTCGCGGGCGGAGTCCGGTGCGTGTAACCTCACCTAGCCCGATGGCGATATTGTCGAGCCGGATCAGAAGGCTGGCGCGGCGCAGAAACCGGGTTGCAGGCCGCAAAGCAAGAATATATCGACGGTCAGGCAGAATACGAAACGTTGTTACCGAAAGATTCGCATGTCCTTCCGCGTCCAGCCCGCCGCCCCGGCCCGCCCGAACCGCTGCCAGCTGTTCGGCCCCGGCTCGCGGCCCGCGATCTTCGAAAAGATGGCGGCCAGCGCGGCGGACGTGATCAACCTCGATCTGGAGGATTCGGTCGCGCCCGACGACAAGAACGCGGCGCGGCAGAACATCATCCAAGCGATTGGCGATGTCGACTGGGGCAGCAAGACGCTTTCAGTCCGCATCAACGGGCTCGATACACCCTACTGGTACCGCGACGTGGTGGAGTTGCTGGAGAATGCCTCCGACCGGCTGGATCAGATCATGATCCCCAAGGTCGGCTGCGCCTCCGATCTCTATGCCGTCGACGCGCTGGTGACCGCGGTCGAGCGGGCGAAGGGGCGCAGAAAACCGATCAAATTCGAAGTCATCATAGAGACAGCAGCCGGCATAGCGCATGTGGAGGAGATTGCCGCCGGCTCCCCGCGCCTTGAGGCCATGAGCCTCGGCGCGGCCGATTTCGCCGCTTCCATGGGGATGCAGACGACCGGCATCGGCGGCACGCAGGAGGATTACTACATGATCCGCGAGGGCCAGAAATACTGGCCCGACCCGTGGCACTGGGCGCAGGCGGCCATCGTCGCAGCGTGCCGGACCCATGGCGTTTTGCCGGTGGATGGACCGTTCGGCGACTTTTCCGACGACGACGGCTTCATCGCGCAGGCGAAGCGATCTGCGACGCTCGGGATGGTCGGCAAATGGGCGATCCATCCGAAGCAGGTGGCGCTTGCGAACCAGGTCTTCACTCCGTCGGAAGCGGCGGTAACGGAGGCACGCGAGATCCTCGCCGCGATGGAAGAGGCCAAGGCCAGCGGCGCCGGCGCGACCGTTTACAAGGGCCGGCTGGTCGACATCGCGTCGATCAAGCAGGCCGAGGTGATCGTGCGGCAGGCGGAGATGCTGCAGGCCTAGGCCCGCTCGTCCTTCGGACTGTCCATGATGACATAGGTGGTGATGGCGCTGACCATCGGCTGCGCGCCCAGTACTTCGCGGTGAAAGCGCTGATAGGTGGCAAGGTCGGCGCATTCGATCCGCAGCAGGTATTCGATGGTGCCGGTGGTGTTGTGCATCTCACGCACTTCCGGCGCGGCCGCGATGGCGCGCTCGAAGGCATCGAGCGCCGCGCTTCCGTGGTCCGACAGGCCGACACCGACATAGGCGACGAAGCCGTGGCCCAGCCGCGCCCGGTCCAGCACCGCACGGTAGCCCTTGATCACGCCGGAGCGTTCCAGTTCCTGTACCCGGCGCAGGCAGGCCGACGGCGACAGGCCGACCTGCGCGGCAAGGTGCAGGTTGCTGATCCGGCCGTCGCGAGTCAGAACTTGCAATATATGATCGTCGATACGGTCGAGTTTCGCCATGGATTGCAGAAATAGCCCCCAATCCGCGCAATCTGCAACAACATACGGCTAGAACCGTGAAACATTGCGCGCATGGACATGCAGTACCTTCCCGCCCTCGCCCTGTTCTCGCTGGTGCAGACCGGCACACCTGGGCCGAACAACCTGATGCTTCTCGCTTCGGGCGCCAATTTCGGCTACCGGCGCACGGTGCCGCATATCTTGGGCATCGCCTGCGGGATGGCGGTGATGATCCTGCTGGTCGGCATGGGCCTGATGCGGGCCTTCGACGCGGTTCCGGTGCTCTACACCGTGCTGAAAGCGGCGAGCGTGACCTACCTCCTGTGGCTGGCCTGGAAGATCGCGCACGCCGCGCCGCCGGAAGGCCGCGACACCACCGGCAGGCCGATGACCCTTCTGCAGGCAGCACTATTCCAATGGGTCAACCCGAAGGCATGGTCGATGGTGCTGGCGGCGATCACGCTCTACGCACCGGGCCGGGACCTCACGGCGGTCGGCATCGTGATCGCGACCTTCTTCCTGATCTCGATCCCGGTCATCAGCGTGTGGACGGCGGCAGGCCAGCAGGCCCGCCGCCTTCTCAGCAACCCCGCCCGCATCCGCACGTTCAACTGGACGATGGCGGGGCTTTTGGTGCTGTCTCTGGTGCCGGTGCTGCTGCACTGACTACTTCAGCGGAACGCAGACATCGGTGAGCAGGTCCTCCGGCGCCACCTCGGCGGGGGAGTTGAGGTACAGCTCGATCGGCGGGTGATCCCCCAGCTCCTCGCCGCTCTCGGGCACCCAGACCCCGTAGAGGTGCTTGTACGCCGCCTTCAGCCCGGGGTACGGCCCCTTGTAGTGCATGACGGCATAGCGCCCCTCGGGCAGCCGTACCTCTTCCAGCGGCTCGCCCAGTTCCGCCGCCTCGTCCACGGCCAGCCCTGCGTGGCTGCGCAGTTCGGGCTCCGGCACGGCCTCGGGATCGTCGTAATAGACGCCGACCATGCCCTGCGCATGCGGCCAAAGCCCGCGCGAGTTGAAGATCGCCATCACTTTCTCGAAGGCATTCGAGACGTTCATGAAATCGCCCCTGTGGGGCAGCGCGGCCAGCCGCCGCGCAGGCTGGGTCTGAATGTCGATGGGGTACACGGGGTAAGTTCCTTTTTCCGGTTTCAGAAGCGGCAAGCGCAGCTCGCCGCGGTTCCGGAACGCACCGGGGGTCAGCCCATAAGCCTCGGCAAAGATGCGGGTGAAGCTCTGCACGTTCGGATATCCCGCCCGCTTTGCCACCTCGGCGATGGGCCAGTCTGTCTGCACCAGCCAGCCCGCCGCACGGTTCAGCCGCAGCCTGCGCACCGCGCGCAGACACGTTTCCCCGGTGACCGCGTGAAACACGCGGTGCCAGTGAAACCGCGACATCGCCGCCACCTCCGCCAGCGCGTCCAGCGACAGGTCGCCGTCGGGATGCTCATGGATGTAATCCAGCACCCGCAGCAACCGTTTCTCGTAATCCGCCGCCATCCGCGCCGACCTCCGTTTCGTTCCGGCCCCTTCTTGCCGGACCCCGCATTCACAAATCTTGCCGACTTGCAGCCCCGGCGCCACGGTGCCAGTTTCCCGGCACCATCCCAAGGAGACACCACATGACCGACCAGAAAGTCGCCCTGATCACCGCCGGCGGCAGCGGCATGGGCGCCGACGCCGCACGCCGCCTGCACGCCGACGGCTTCCACGTCGCGATCCTGTCCCGTTCGGGAAAGGGCGAGGCGCTGGCGAAGGAACTGGGCGGCATCGGCGTGACCGGCTCAAACCTCGAAACCGCGTCGCATCAGGAACTGGCCGACAGGGCGATGGCGGAATGGGGCCGCATCGACGTGCTGGTCAACTCCGCCGGTCACGGGCCCAAGGGCGATCTGCTGGAGATCCCCGACGAGGACTGGCACCTCGCGATGGATGTCTACCTGATGAACGTGATCCGTCCGACGCGGATCGTTGTGCCCATCATGGCCGCGAATGGCGGCGGCGCGATCGTCAACATCTCGACCTTCGCGGCGTTCGAACCCGATCTGCGATTTCCCACCTCCGCCGTGTTCCGCGCCGGGCTGGGCGGCTTCGCCAAGATGGTCTCCGACCGATACGGCAAGGACAACATCCGCATGAACAACGTACTGCCCGGATTCATCGATTCGCTGCCGCAGTCAGAGGACCGCCTGTCGACCGTGCCTCTGAACCGTGTCGGCAAGTCCGGAGAGGTCGCGGCGCTGATTGCCTTCCTCGCCTCGGACGAAGCGAGTTATATCGCCGGGCAGAACTTCCGTATCGATGGGGGTATCACGCGCTCGGTCTGACGTTGCATTGTGACCTTAACGGCCTCATATAGCCCGCGAAGCCACTCAAGGACCCCGAATGACCCACTACCTCGAATTCGAAAAGGCGCTGGCCGAAATCGAAGGCAAGGCGGAAGAGCTGCGCGCGCTGGCGCGCGGCAACGAGGAAATGGACGTGGGCAAGGAGGCCGAGGCGCTGGACAAGAAAGCCGCCTCGATGCTCAAAGACCTGTACAAGGGGCTCGATCCCTGGAGGAAGTGTCAGGTTGCACGGCATCCAGACCGGCCGCATTGCAAGGATTACATCGAGGCGCTGTTCACCGAGTACACGCCGCTCGCGGGCGATCGAAACTTTGCCGACGACCACGCCGTAATGGGCGGGCTGGCCCGGTTCGAGGACGCGCCGGTGATGGTGATTGGCCACGAGAAAGGGCATGACACCAAGACGCGTATTGAGCGCAATTTCGGCATGGCCCGGCCCGAAGGGTACCGCAAAGCGATCCGCCTGATGGAGATGGCCGACAAGTTCGGCCTGCCGGTGATCACGCTGGTCGATACGCCCGGCGCCTATCCCGGAAAAGGCGCCGAGGAGCGCGGCCAGTCTGAAGCGATCGCGCGGTCGACCCAGACCTGTCTGCGGCTGGGCGTGCCGATGGTGTCCGTGATCATCGGCGAGGGTGGCTCCGGCGGAGCAGTGGCCTTTGCCACCGCAAACCGTATCGCCATGCTTGAGCATTCGATTTACTCGGTGATCTCTCCCGAGGGCTGCGCCTCGATCCTCTGGAAGGACTCCGAGAAGATGCGCGAGGCGGCAGAGGCACTTCGGCTGACCGCGCAGGACCTTTCGAAACTGGGCGTGATCGACCGCATCATTCCCGAACCGCTGGGCGGCGCGCACCGGGATCGCCCGTCGGTCACCACAAACGTCCGCAAGACGATCAAGGGGCTTCTGGAAGAGATGTCCGGCAAGAATCGCAAGGCCCTTATCAACGACCGCCGCAAGAAGTTCCTGGCGATGGGATCCAAAGGTCTGGCCTGACGCGGGTCAGCTCTTGAGGTAACGGAACACGGCGGAGGCGCCCCAGCCCGCCGCGGCAGCAATGATCAGCGACAGGATACCATAGTAGAATGGCTGCTCGGTCGACAGGTTGAACAGCCAGCGCTCCAGCCCAACCTTCTGCACGTAGATAACGCGCTCCAGCTGATCGAGGACAACGCCATCGCGGGTCAGGAATATCCGCGTGGTGTAGTCACCTTCGTGCAGGTTCGCGGGCAGCGCGACGGAGGTGTTGAACAGCGTTTCTTCGCTGATGTTCACCGTGCCTTCCTGCAGCTTGTATACGCCTTCGCGACTTCGGACGCGGATCAGCGCCGCGGTGAAATCGGTCGAGTTCTCTATATCTGCGGGCGCACCGACGGAACGGATCGCCCGGGTGATCGACACCTTGTGGCGCAGATCTTCAACGTTCGACATCACGTCGTAGAACGGATCCGAGGTCGCGACAACGTAGAACACCGGTGCCCGGTCGACATCGACGGATTGGGTGTTCACCCAGATCCCGGCGACGCGCTCCTTTCGGCGCACGGTGACAGGCACCGAGGGACCGGCGACAGTGATCACGATCTGCAGAGGCTCGGCGCCTTCGGGGATCGGCTCGAAACGCTTTACGGCGCCGAAGATCAGGATCTCCGATCCGTCGAAATTCGCGGTGATCGAAATACGGTTCTGGCTGAGCCCTGCGACCACGGTTTCGCTGCCCGCCGGAGCGGCGATTGCGACTAACAAAAGGCATGCCAGCAGGTACCGTATCATTCCGGCACCTCCGGTGCGACCGAGTACAATTCCGCCGGTTCGATAAGCAGGTCGAGCGCCAGCTTGCCGCAAACCACTAGCACGATGACCGCCAACAGGATACGCAGCGATTCACCGCGCAGGTGTACGGCCAGCGCAGTACCGATCTGGGCGCCAACGACGCCACCGATCAGCAGCAGCAGCGCCAGCAGCAGGTCCACCGTGTTGTTGGTGATCGCGTGCATCATCGTGGTGAAGGCGGCCACAAAGATGATCTGGAACAGCGATGTGCCGACGACGACCTTGGTCGGCATACCGAGAATATAGATCATCGCCGGCAGCATGATGAAGCCGCCGCCAACGCCCATGATCGCTGACAGGACTCCGACCATCACCCCCACCAGCACGGGCGGGATGACCGAGATGTAGAGCCCCGAGGTCCGGAACTTCATCTTCATCGGCAGACCCTGCGACCAGGTATGCTTGCGCCGTGTAGTGCCTCCCTTGCGGGACTTGCGAAGGGCGTTCAGCCCCTCGATCAACATCAATGCACCGATGATGCCAAGGAAGATCACGTAGAACAGGTTCACCAGAAGATCGACCTGCCCCAGCCGCCGCATGAGGGCGAATATCTGCACCCCGGCCGCCGAGCCGACGATACCGCCGGCCAGCAGGACATAGCCCATTCGGAAATCGACTGTCTTGCGTTTCAGATGCGCCAGCACGCCCGACAGCGAAGAGGCCACGACCTGGTTCGCCTGTGTCGCCACGGCGATCGCCGGCGGGATACCGATGAAGAACAGGAGCGGCGTCAGGATAAAGCCGCCGCCGACCCCAAACATGCCCGAGAGGATCCCCACGAAGCCGCCCAGCCCTAACAGGAGGAAGGCGTTCACCGACACCTCGGCTATGGGGAGATAAATCTGCATCGTCACCCGGTTGGCTCAGGGGCTGATGACCAGATGCCCACTTTCGGGAGGCATAGTCAAATCCCCCGCCCATACAAAACCGCGCCCGGGTATGAAGCTTTTTTATACCTGTGGCATTTCCCTCAGGAACCGGCGCAGGATGCGCTCCAGCTTCCCGGCGCCAAGCGGTGCCATGGCCTTCGTGTGCTCGTGGCTGATCGCCTCTTCGCTAAGGCCCGCCGCCATGTTCGTGATGGTCGAGATCGCCGCGCATCGCAGGCCGAGGAAACGGGCCAGGATCACCTCCGGTACCGTCGACATGCCGACCGCGTCGGCGCCCAGCGTCCGGATCGCCCGGATCTCCGCCGGAGTCTCGAAGCTGGGGCCGGAGTACCAGGCATAGACACCACCCGCCAGCGCGATGCCCTCGTCGGACGCCGCCTGCAGCAGGGCCGTGCGCAGCGCCGGGTCGTAGGCATCCATCATCGGCACGAACCGCGCATCCGTCGGCTCGCCGATCAGTGGGTTGAGGCCGGAAAAGTTGATGTGGTCAGCGATCAGCATCAGGTCGCCCGGCGGAATGTCCGGCCGGAAAGAGCCCGCGGCATTCGTCAACAGCAGCGTCCCGGCACCCAGCGCCTTCAGCACCTCCAGCGGCAGCCGCATCGCATCGCCGCGCCCGCTTTCGTAGTAATGCGCCCTGCCGCCCAGCACAGCGACGCGCTGACCCTCCAGATCGCCGATCACCAGCTTCGGATTGTGGCCGCTGACGCCCGCATGGGGAAAGCCCGGCAGGTCGGTGTAATCGATGGAAACCCCGTTCACCGCCTCGGCCAGATGGCCGAGGCCGGAGCCGAGGATCAGCCCGACCTTGGGCGGCGCGTCCCCTGCCCGTTCGCGGACAAGGGCGGCAAGGTCCTCAGCGTTCCTTGACATAGGGCTGTCCGCCCGCGCGCGGCGGGATGGCCTTTCCAACGAAACCGGCGAGGATCACGACGGTCAGGATATAGGGCAGCGCCTGCATGAACTGCGTCGGCACGTTGATCCCGAGAAATTCGATGTTCTGGAAACGGTTACCCACCGCCTCGAGGAAGCCGAAGAGCAGGCAGGCCATAAGCGCGTACCAGGGCCGCCACTTGGCGAAGATCAGCGCCGCCAGCGCGATAAAGCCACGGCCCGCGCTCATTTCCTTGACGAAACCCGCCGCAAGGCCGGTCGACAGGTAGGCGCCGCCTAGGCCGCAGAGTACGCCCGTGATGACGATAGCTGTGTAGCGCAGGCGAAGCACCGAGACGCCGGCGGTGTCGACCGATTCCGGGTTCTCGCCCACCGCCCGAAGGCGCAGGCCGAAACGCGTGCGGTAAAGCGTCCACCAGGTCATCGCCACCGCGAGGATGCCGAGATAGACAAGGATCGTGTGGCCCGAGATCAGCTCCGCATAGACCGGCCCGATCACCGGCACACCCGAAAGCGCGCCCGTGAAAGGCAGCTCGATCGGCTGGAACCGCGCCGCGCCTTCCAGCTGCGGCGTGCGGCCACCAAGACCGAACCAGCTTTCGCCGACCACCACGGTGATGCCAGAGGCAAGGAAGTTCAGCGCGACACCCGAGATCAGCTGGTTGCCGCGGAAGGTGATCGAGGCGACACCGTGGATCCCCGACATCACCAGCGAAGAGGCGATGCCGGCCAACAGCCCGATCCAGACCGATCCGGTTGTCGCGGCGATGGAGGCAGAGAAGAAGGCCGAGATCAGCAGCTTACCCTCAAGCCCGATGTCGAAGATCCCGGCACGCTCCGAGAACAGCCCCGCAAGGCAGGCAAACAGCAGCGGCGTCGCCGAGCGCATCGTGGCGTCGAGGATGGCAAGGATGGTTGCAAGATCCATGGCTTACCCCTTGGCCGTGGCCAGCCGCCACGCGGCGAAACAGAAGAACGCTCCCAGCGCCGCTTCGATCCCGCGCCGGGCGCGAGTATAGGCAGCTCGGACCGGTTGTGCCGACAGCAGCAGGGCCCAGGCGCCGTGACAGCCGAAGGAGATCAGGAACGCGCCCAGCACGAACAGCAGGACGATCCCGGCGCCACCGCCCGAGGTCGCGCCGATACTGGCAATAGCCAGCCAGAAGACGATCGCCTTGGGGTTGGTGACCTGCAGCAGGAAGCCGGCGGCGAACAGGCGCCCCCAGCCGTGTCGCGTGGTCGCAATCGGCGTCAGTGGCGGCGGCGAGCCCGCCTTCTTGAAAGAACTCCAGGCGAGGTACAGCAGATATCCCGCACCGATGAACCGCAGGATCTGCATCGCCCAGGCGGCCTGGCTCAGCAGCAGCCCGACGCCGATCAGCGTCGCGATATTGATCATCACGCTGCCACAGGCGATGCCGAAAGTCGTTATCAGCGCAGCTCCGCGACCCTGGCTCATTGAGATGCCCAGCAGCATCGCCACCGCAGGCCCAGGCGAAAGCGCCGCGATCATCAGGATGCCGTAGGCGGCGAGAAAACCGGGAAGGTAGCTTGGCAGATCCATCGCCTATCCCTCTGCCTTGCGGAGACGGCTGAACAACGCCTCGAAGGGCATCCGCACCATGTTGTCGAGCGCGCCGGTGAACAGGATCACCAGCGCCTGAATCACAAGGATCATCTCGCGGCTGACCGCAGGGATCTCGAATTCCAGCTCGCCGCCACCCTGATAGAGCATGCCGAACAGCAAACCGGCGAGGAACACGCCTACGGGATGGTTGCGGCCCATCAGCGCCACCGCGATGCCGACGAAACCGGCGCCCTGCACCGGGTCGGTGACCAGACGCTCAGCTTCTCCCATCACCGCGTTGATCCCCATCAGGCCGGCAAGCCCGCCAGAGATCAGCATGGTGATCATGGTGATCCGCACCGGGTTGATCCCGGCATAGACCGCCGCGCTTTCCGACTGGCCGAAGGCCCGGATCTCGTAGCCCAGCCGCGTGCGCCAGATCAGCAGGTAGACCAGCACGCAGCACAGGATTGCCACGAAGAAGGTGATGTTCAGCGGCGCGGAGCGCGAAAAGCCCAGCCACCAGAACATGTCATAGGCGTTGGGCAGGAACGCGCCTTCGGGGAAGCGTGCGGTTTCCGGCGACATCGAGCCGGGCTTCTTCAGCACGTTCACCAGCAGGTAGACCATCAGCGCCGAGGCGATGAAGTTGAACATGATCGTGGTGATCACGATGTGGCTGCCGCGTTTGGCCTGCAAGTAGGCCGGGATCGCCGCCCAGGCCGCGCCAAAGACCGCACCGCCGATGGTCGCCGCCACCAGCGCGATGGTCCAGTGCGGCCAGGGCAGCGCAAGGCAGACCAGCGCCACGCCAAGCCCGCCGATGGCCGCCTGCCCCTCGCCGCCGATATTGAACAACCGCGCCTGATAGGCGACGGCCACGGCCAGCCCGGTGAAGATGAAGTTGGTCGCGTAATACAGCGTGTAGCCCCAGCCGTAGGCGGAACCCACGGCGCCGTTGACCATGATCGAGATCGCCTCGAACGGGTTCTCGCCGATATAGACGATCACCAGCCCCGACACGATCAGCGCCAGCAGCAGGCTGATCAGTGGGATGACGACGATGTCGACCCAGGGTGGCAGTTTGGTCATCGTCTTACCCCACCTTCCCCTGCGACTGCGCCAGGTTCGCCTCGATCTCGGCATGGCTGTGCGACTTGTCGGTGTCGGTAATCCCCGCCATCAGCAGGCCCAGCTCGCGCTCGTCAGTCTCAGACGGCAGCCGCTCGCCCATGATCCGGCCGTCGAACATCACCGCGATCCGGTCGCTGAGCGACATGATCTCATCGAGTTCCACCGACACCAGCAGCACCGCCTTCCCCTGATCCCGCAGCGCGACGATCTGGTTGTGGATGAACTCGATGGCGCCGATATCGACGCCGCGGGTCGGCTGCCCGACCAGCAGCAGGTCCGGCTCCTGCTCGATCTCGCGGGCGCAGACGATCTTCTGCTGGTTGCCACCGGAAAAGCTCTTGGCAGTCAGGTTCGGGTTCGGCGGCCGCACGTCGAACCGCTCCATCATCCCCGCCGTCTTCTCGCGGATCCCGGCATTGTCCATCAACAGCCGGTTCTTCTGGCAGTCCTCCGCGTGGTGGTAGCCGAAAATGGCATTCTCCCATGCGAAGAAATCCATGATTAACCCTAGGTGCTGCCGGTCCTCCGGCACATGGGCGATACCGCGCCGGCGCCGCGACTGGCCGTCGGAATGCTTGCCGGTCAGGTCGATGGGGTCGCCGTTGATCCGCACCGTTCCGGTCGCCGTGGTGATCCCGCCCAGAACCTCCAGCAGCTCCGACTGCCCGTTCCCGGCGACGCCGGCGATGCCCAGGATCTCGCCCGCCCGCACATGCAGCGACACGCCGCGCAGCCGCTCGACGCCGTCCTCGTCGACGACGCGGAGGTTTTCGACCTCGACCACGGGCTCGCCGGGCACCGCTGGTTTCTTGTCCACCCGCAGCAGAACCTTGCGCCCCACCATCAGTTCCGCCAGTTCCTCGGGGCTGGTCTCCGACGTCTTCACCGTCGCCGTCATCTCGCCCCGGCGCATCACGCTGACGGTATCGGTGACCTCCATGATCTCGCGCAGCTTGTGGGTGATCAGGATGATCGTCTTGCCCTGATCCTTCAGCCCTTCGAGGATACGGAACAGGTGATCCGCCTCGGCGGGGGTCAGCACGCCGGTCGGCTCGTCGAGAATGAGAATATCCGCCTGCCGGTACAGCGCCTTCAGGATCTCGACCCGTTGCTGCATGCCGACGCCGATCTCCTCGATCATCGCGTCCGGATCGACGTGCAGCTCGTAATCCTTCGCCAGCCGCTGCAACTCGCCGCGCGCCTTCGCCTTCGACGACCGCAGCAGCGCGCTGTCTTCGGCGCCGAGAATGACATTCTCCAGCACCGTGAAATTCTGAACCAGCTTGAAATGCTGAAAGACCATGCCGATGCCGGCGCTGATCGCGGCCTGGCTGTCGGTGATCTCCGTCTTGTTGCCGTTGATGAAAATCTCCCCGGCATCGGCCTTGTAAAAGCCGTAGAGGATCGACATCAGCGTGGACTTGCCCGCGCCGTTCTCGCCGATGATGCCGTGGATCGTGCCGGGCATGACCCGGATCGAAATATCCTTGTTCGCCTGCACCGGGCCAAAGGCCTTTGAGATGCCGCGAAGCTCAATGGCTGGGGCGGCCGTTTCCGACCGCCCCGCTTCTTGCGTTTCGACGCTCATTCAGAAGGTCAGAGCGGGGCAGCTGTCGTCCGAGGTGTAATCGTGCACCTCGATCTCGCCCGAGATGATCTTGGCTTTCGCTTCGTCCACGGCAGCCGTGATATCGTCGGTGATCAGTGCCTCGTTGTTTTCGTCGACGGCATAGCCGACGCCTTCGGACTCGAGGTCCAGCACGGCGATGCCCGGCTCGAAGCCCTCGGCGCCTGCACTGAACACTTCGTAGACGGCGTTATCGACGCGCTTCAGCATCGAGGTCAGCACCGAACCCGGGTGCAGGTAGTTCTGGTTCGAGTCCACGCCGATCGAGAACACGCCCTCGTCCGCGGCAGCCTGCAGGATCCCCACGCCGGTACCGCCGGCGGCGGCATAGATCACGTCGGCGCCCTGGCTGACCTGGGCCTTGGCCAGTTCGCCGCCCTTCACCGGGTCGTTCCAGGCAGACGGGGTGGTGCCCGTCATCGAGGAGATGACCTTGGCATCCGGGTTGGCCGCCAGCACGCCCTGGGCGTAGCCGCAGGCGAATTTGCGGATCAGCGGAACGTCCATACCGCCGACGAAGCCCACGGTGCCGGTTTCCGATTTCATGCCGGCGATCAGGCCGACAAGATAGCTTCCCTCATGTTCCGAGAACACGATGGATTTCACGTTCGGCGCATCGACGACCATGTCGACGATGGCAAAGCTGGTGTCCGGATAGTCCGGCGCAACCTTTTCCAGGGTCGAGCCGTTGGCGAAACCCAGAACCACGATCGGGTTCGCGTCGCGCTCGGCCATCTTGCGCATGTTCTGTTCGCGCTGCGCTTCGGACTGCAGCTCGGTCTCGATATAGCTGCCGCCGGTCTCATCGACCCAGCGCTTCGCCCCGTTATAGGCGCTTTCGTTAAAGGATTTGTCGAACTTGCCGCCGAGGTCGATGATCAGGCCGGGCTCGGCCAGCGCCGCCACGGCCGAGATCGCCAAGGCTGCACCGGCGCTCAGAAAGGTTTTCATGAGGCTCATTGATAACTCCCAGTTGGTATTTGGGGCCTTTTTGGCAGCGGCCCCGTCAGCAGGACCATATCCCGCGATAAAGGGAATTAGGACCAAGCCGTTCGGGAGGGTCAACCGCTATTTTACCAATTGGTCATGATTGACACGGGGAATCGGTAATCGGCTGAGCGATGACCTGCCGTCACAACGGGCGCAGTGCCTTCTGCATGATCAGCGCGTCGACGAGCGTGCCGTCGGGGGCGCGGTAATAGCCGGGGCGCCGGCCGGTCTCCAGATAGCCTGCGGCAAGGTACAGGGCATGTGCGGCGGCGTTGGTATCGGCTACTTCCAGAAAGGCGATGTCGGCCGCCCGCCGCACCGCTTCCGCCTCGAAAAGCTGCACAAGGTTTCGCCCCAGACCCTGCCGGCGACAGTCCGGATCGACGGCCAGCGTCAGCAGCTCCGCTTCGCCGGCGATGGCGCGTCCCAGCGCGAAACCGCCGGGCACGGTGCACAGGAAACAGGACGGTGCAGCCAGCAGCTCGCCGAATTCCTCGGCCGTGAACGGGCGCGGCATGGTGAAACTGCGGGCGTGCAGGTCTGCCAGCTCCGCCGGTGTCATGGCAGGATGACGGGAGGCGCCTCGCGCGGCGGGGCGGCGTCTGCGGGCCGGATGTATAGCGGCGCGGGACGCGCGCCCTCGGCCACAGGACGCGCCGCGGCAATGCGGGCGATGGAAAGCGCCAGTTCGGCCGGTGACAGGCCGTCGACGATAGGAGCCTTGCAGTCCGCACCTTCGGGCAGGATTTCCGGCTCCTGCGGGCCACCATTTTCGAAGATCTGCCTGTACACCTGCCCGCGCATCGCAGGCAGCTGCACGGCACAGGGGCGCGCATGTCCCAGCGCGGCTGCCTCAAAACCGGTCACGCCGATCGCCGGAATTTCCAGGGACAGTGCCAGACCGCGCGCGGCGGAGACGGAGATGCGGATGCCGGTGAAGTTGCCCGGCCCGGTGCCGACACCGATCCGGTGCAGTTCCGGCCAGCCATATCCGGCGCCCGCCAGCATCTCTTCCAGCATCGGCATCAGACGCTCGGCCTGCCCCTTCGCCATATCCTCGGCATGGACGGCAAGCACATCGTCACCGCAAAGCAAAGCGGCCGCGCAATGCGCGGCCGATGTGTCGAAGGCCAGGATCAGGGGGGTGGTACCGGACATACTCAGCCGCAGAGCGCCGCTTGGCGCAGCCGACAGGCAGAGCTGTTCGCTGCACGCTCCAACCCGTCCTCGATCTTGAGCCAGGGGAGTTGCGCATCCGAATGCGAATGGATTTCGGGCGGCAGTTCCGCCGCCTGGTCGAGGATGCCCAAGGGAAGATAGACCTGCCCCGGCAGGTAATCGAACCACGCTGCCAGCGGTGACCCGCAATCCGGGCAGAACACGCGCCGCACCCCCGCATTCACCTCGACGACGCGCGTTGGCATCGGCTCGATCCGAATGTCATCTTCGGCGAATGCGGCAAAGGCCGCGACGGGCGCACCTGTCACCCGGCGGCAGTCGTCACAATGGCAATAGGCGACCGTCTGAGGCTTTCGCGACGCGGTGATGCGGGTCGCTCCGCAATAGCATCGACCGGTAACCGGATCAGGCAACAGGCCGGACCTCGGTAACCTCCGGGATGTAGTGCCGCAGCAGGTTTTCGATGCCCATCTTCAGCGTCAGGGTCGAGGACGGGCAGCCGGCGCAGGCGCCCTGCATGTGCAGATAGACGACGCCGCGCTCGAAACCGTGGAAGGTGATGTCGCCACCGTCCTGCGCCACAGCCGGGCGCACGCGGGTGTCGAGCAGTTCCTTGATCTGGCCGACGATGGCCGCATCCGGGCCGTCATGCTCGGCATGGGCCGGCTGTGCGCCTTCGCCCTCCATGACCGGCGCGCCGGACTGGAAATGCTCCATGATCGCGCCCAGGATCGCCGGCTTCACGTGCTCCCATGCGGTGTTTTCTTCCTTGGTCACGGTCACGAAGTCCGAGCCCAGGAACACTCCCGTCACCCCGTCCACACCGAAGATGCGGCTGGCCAGCGGCGATTTTCCTGCCGTGTCGGGGCTTGGGAAATCCGCGGTGCCAGCGCCGAGAACGGACTGGCCGGGCAGGAATTTCAGCGTTGCGGGGTTCGGAGTCGATTCAGTCTGGATGAACATGGCGCGCTTCCTTGTTTCGCCCCCGATATGCGCGCCGCCCCTGGTCAAGTCAAGGATTAGAACCATTCTAATCGAACCGCCAATCGGCACGATTTTGGCCGAATTGCCAGATACGATTCCCCAAATACCAGTTTTCCATGCATATTTGCGGGGTATCGATTTCAGGAGTACTGCCATGACCCCCGAAAAGATTATTGCGCTTGTCGCCGCGCTAGTCTCCGGCGAACCAGACCCATCCACATTTCCGAACGTGACCGGAGGCAGCGCGGATCCGCGCTATCCAGTTGCGGTCACGCCCTGCCACCGCCCGGTTGCACCGGCAGAGATCGAGGGGGAGACCGTCATTTGCGGCACGGTAACGGTGCCGGAGGATCATGATGCCCCGGACGGCAAGACGCTCGACCTGTCTTTCATCGTCTACAAGTCGCATTCCCTTGCCCCGGCCCCCGATGCTGTCGTGCATCTGCATGGCGGCCCGGGTGGTGGCATCGTCGGGGCGGTTGCCAGCACGACCTATTACTTCGACCATTTGCGCGGCCGCCGTGACATCGTCGCTTTCGACCAGCGCGGTGTGGATGCCAGCGGTCCCGGCATGGATTGCTTCAACACGCTGGCCGAGAACGTGGAACCAGTGGTGCGCAGGATGATGGGAGAGGCAGCCCCCGACCTCGACAACACACTGATCACGGAATGCCTCGCAGAACTGGGTGAGCGCGGCTATGACCTGTCGAAGATCAACACGGAACAGAATGCCCGCGATGTGCAGGCGGTGATGCGGGCGCTCGGATATCCGGAATACAACGTCTACGGCATTTCCTACGGCACCAAGCTGGGACTGGAAGTCATGCGGACCGCACCGGATGGTGTGCGCTCGGTTGTGCTGGACAGCGTGGCGCCACCGCATATCCCGACCTATGACACGCTGATCACACCGCATGTCGAGGCGATCGAAAACACCTTTGCGCCCTGCGCCGCCGACCCGGCCTGTGCCGAGGCGTATCCGGATATCCTGACCCGGTTCTGGGCGGTGCTGGACAAGCTGCAGGAAAGCCCCGTGCAGACATCCGCCGGAATGATCGACGGTGAAACCCTGTTCGAAATGATCGACGACCGTAACGACTGGACGAAGATGGAATTGCGCGGGCTGACAACCTACCTGCCGCTGCTGGTTTCCGAACTGGAAGAAGACAAGACCGACACGCTCGAAGCGATCATGACCCACCGGCTGCCGCCCCAGCAGACGGCAGAGACGATCATGGCCGGAGCAAAGGGTCTGACACCGGACGAGACGGTGCTGGCGCAGACGGCTCTGGACGATGCATTGACGATGAAGGGCGCCGAACAGTCGGCGCTGCGCGCGATTACCCAGCTCGAAGGCGATATCGCCGCAAGCCGGGCAGACGAGGACCTGGCCGCCTATTTCGACGCGGAATTGGAGCGCGCGATGCAGAAGCTGCCCGAGGCGGCGCAGCGCGTCGCCTTCGCACAGGATTACCTGCGCCTTCGCTTCGAAGAGCCGGACCGAGCCGCGTTCGGAGTACTGATCGCCGGGCATTTCCGCGGTGAGGAGGCGGCGCGGCTGCAGGCGATCCTTGCCCTGATGTCCAACCCGGAAATTGCGACGACATTCGAAAAAATCGCCACGGATAATGCGGTGCTGGAACAAGTGATGGAGGGCCAGTTCGAGCTGTATCTCTATGCCTGCCAGGAGGATATGGACATTAACTCGCCCGAGGGCTTCCGTGCCGAAACCGACAGGCTGGCGATGGCCGGAACGCTGGCAAAGGAAGCAGCGGAAACGCCACCGCTGTTTGCGAATTGCGACCTGTTCACCATGTCCCCGCGGCCCGGATTTCACGACCCGGTGACAAGCGACATTCCGGCGATGGTGTTCTCGGGAGAGCTGGACACCCAAACGGCAGGCAGTTGGGGTCCGGAAACGGCATCGCATCTCGGCAATGCCCGATCGGTGTTCTTCCCCGAGACCGGCCATGGCGCGCTGGCCTTCAGTCAATGCGCCCGGGATATCGGCGTAGCTTTCATCGAGAATCCGGAGGCGGACATTGATACGTCCTGCGCGCAGGATCTGCGGCTGCCCTACGCCTTGCCGGACGGCACAACGACGCGACCCTAGATCTGCAGGCAGGCCGGCAGCAGGAGGCCTAAGCCAGCCCTCAGCCGGTCGCCAGCGTCACCTCGACGGCTATCTCCGACCCGTCGCGCAGGATCTCGAGTTCGACAGTGTCCCCGGGATTGTGACGGTCCAGCACTTCCGCAAGGTCGGCCGACCGGCTGGTCGGCTGCCCATCGATGCTGGTGATCACGTCGCCCGTACGGATGTGGCCGGAGCGGTCGGCTGTGGCCGCGCGAAGGCCAGCCTGGGCCGCGGGACTGCCGGGGTCGATTCCCAACACGAGGACGCCGTTGATGCCCTGCTCGCGCGCAAGTTCGTTGATCCGTTCGTCATGACGTACGCCCAGCAGCGGGGGCGTGTATCGACCGGTCGAGATGATCTGCGGTACGACGCGGTTCACAACATCCACCGGTACCGCCAGACCGATCCCCGCCGAAGTGCCAGACGGGCTGTAGATGGCGGTGTTCACGCCGATGAGCCGCCCGGCAGAATCGATCAGCGGCCCGCCGGAATTGCCGGGATTGATCGCCGCATCGGTCTGGATCAGCCCCGTAATCAGGCGACCGCCGTCTTCCTCCAGTTCGCGGTCGAGCGCCGAGACGACGCCGGTGGTCAGCGTCCAGTCCAGGCCGAACGGATTGCCGATGGCCAGCACCGTCTGACCGACACGGATATCGGCGCTTTCGCCCACCGGGATCGGCGGCGGAATGTCTCCATCCGGGGCGATGCGGAGCACAGCCAAATCATGTGAAGGGTCGGTGCCGACCAGTTCCGCCTGCAGCACACGCCCGTCGGCTAGACCGACCTGCGCGCCGGTCGCGCCCTCGACGACATGATTGTTGGTGACGATATGAACGCCGTCGTCCCAGATGAAGCCAGAGCCGGTTCCGCGCGGTACGACTTGCCGCCGGCGCGAGAACGGATCGATCATCTCGGCCCGCGTGGTGATCGACACCACGGAACTCTGCGTCGCCTCGAACAGGGCGATAATCGTCTCTTCCAGAGGGCTCAAGTCGCCGCGCGGAGTGATCACTCTTGGTTCGGGCGGCGGCGCACGACCGATGTCGAGCCACATCAGCCCAACCGCGCCAAGTAGTACCCCAACAAGAAGAATGACAATGCGATCGCGCATGCGAAAGTCTCCGCCTACCTACAGGAGACTTTACCTTGGCGTTCCGCCGGAAAGTTCAAGCCTTGCGGCGGAAGACCTCAGGTTACAGCTTCCAGGCGTTCCTTGGACATGTCGCCCGGCACTATGGTAATCGGGATCGGCAATGTGCCCGCGTTCTTCGACAACTGGCTGACCAGCGGCCCCGGCCCGCCCTTCTCCGTCGAAGCACCCAGGACCAGTACGCCGACATCCGGATCCTCCTTGATCACTGCAAGGATCTCGGGCACCGCGTCGCCCTCGCGGATCACCAGTTCCGGGTCGATGCCCTGCCGGTCACGCATCCACTTTGCAAAGACCTCGTAGTGCGCATGGATCCGTTCACGAGCCTCTTCACGCATGATGTTGCCCACCCCGATCCAGTGCTGGAACTCATCTGGCGGGATGATCGACAGGATAAGTACGCCGCCTTCCGTCTTTGCCGCCCGCATCGCAGCAAAGCGCATCGCGTTCAGGCATTCTCGGCTGTCGTCCAGCACCACGAGGAACTTGCGCATGGCCGGGGCCTCCCTTTGTCCGGCAGATCATGACCGCTGGCACAGGACCTGACAACTGCAGATCGCCGCGCACCGCGGCCCGGCCATTGCAGATAATCTCTCGGGTTTTCGCTGCAAGCCATGGCGTATCACGCCGCGGAATGCGCCCAGTCCCAGTAGAGTTCGCGCACGCGCTTGGTCACGGGTCCGACCTGATAATGCGTGCCGTCGAACTCGGTCACCGAAGTGACCTTCATCATATTTCCGGACATGAACACCTCGTCAGCGGCACGGAAATCGTCGAAGCTCAGAACGGTCTCGTGAACCTTGGTACCGTCGAGGCCAAGGTTCGAGATATGCCGCGCCCGGGTGATCCCGGCGAGGAAGGTGCCGTTCGGCACAGGTGTGAACACCTCGCCGTCCTTGACCATGAAGATGTTCGCTGTCGCCGTCTCGGCCACGTTCCCAAGCGCATCCGCCACCAGCGCGTTGCCGTATCCTTTGGACCGCGCCTCGGCCAGCATACGGGCGTTGTTGGGGTAGAGGCACCCTGCCTTGGCGTTCACTACCGAGCTTTCCAGCACCGGCCGACGAAACCGCGTGGTCGTCAGTGTCGCGGTCGCCTCGGGCGGCGCCATCGGTATCTCTTCCAGGCAGACGGCGAACCCGGTGGGACCAATCATCGGCACTACGCCCAGAAAATCGCCCTCCAGCGCCCAGTACATCGGCCGGATGTAGACGGCCGTGTCCTTGGGATACAGGCGCAGACCCTCCCAGACGATTTCCACCATCTGCTCGGTCGAGACAGTCGGTTCAATCATCAGAGCCTTCGCCGAGCGGTTGACCCTGTCGCAGTGCGCTTCGAGATCCGGCGCGATGCCCTCGACATACCGCGCTCCGTCGAACACCGTCGTCCCCAGCCACGAACCATGATCCGCAGCACGCATGATCGGCACATCGCCCTCGTGCCAGCGGCCTTCGAAATAGGTGCGAATGTTCGTCCCGGTCGCCATGGCGCGCCTCCCCTGATTGCCGGGCGACACTAGGCGCGCCCCATCCGGAGGTCCAGACCGTCAAAAACAGACGCCTCCGGCCGTAATGGACCGGAGGCGCAAGGCGGTACATGGCGGGTGGGAACCGCCCCTTCGTGCTTCGGTGACCGGATTACGCCGGACGATGTTGCCGGCAATGTGGACGGGACGATCACGTGGCCGGGCCGAAGCGGACCGCAGAGGGAGGCACGGGCGCAAAGTAATAGGTGCTGAAATCCGTCTGGCAGCACATGTCGCCCCCCGCGACGTGACGGAGACTAGGGAAGGTATGCTGCGGTCCAGTGACAGGCCCACGTCGGTTTTGTAACAAATCCTACCGCACACGAATTGAGCGCCTTCCGGATGTCCCCGGTGCGCCAAGGTCGTCAGGGCTCAGGCAATCAGCAGCGTTGGAACGTCCGCATCCGGGACGTCTCGCTGAGCGGCAATGCTGGCGATCCCTGCATCCTACCTGAAACCATTGCCGAGTCGCCACTGTCGTCTTGCGCGGCTATGTGGACAATCGCGACCTCACCGCATTGGGCTGTCGTTCACGCATTCGGGGCATTATGCATGGTGACCGAACGTTTGGACTGCCCGGGACCTTTTCGTGAGCGCCTCCTACTTCGCAAACACACGCGAATTCGTCGGCTTCCTCGTCCGCGATGGCGGCATGCTGCGGTCGCCGGTCCTGCTGTATTCCGTCGGCGCCAGTTTCGGTCGGACACTGATGATCTTCGCGATCAACGAGACCGCCGCGCGCGGTCGCCCTGACACGTCGATGATCGTCCTGCTGCTGGGTTCGGTCGTATTCGCCCTGACGACGGAGCATCTTGCGCGGGTGGAAAGCCACATCCTGGTTCAGAACCTCGCGCTGAAGATGCGGCGAAATCTGTCCGAGCACCTGCTGAACGCCGATGTCGGGTTTTTCGAGCGGAGGCGGCAAGGAGAAGTGTTCACCGTTCTGACGGACCACACCAACGCGGTCTCCGCCGCTGTGGCACAGCTGGTCAGCATGATTGAGGCGCTGCTGCTGCTGATCTTCTGCCTCGGCTACATGTTCCTGCAGTCCTGGCCTGCGGGCGTAGCGACGATTGTCGCGCTGATCGTCGGGGTGGTGGCGTTTGCCCTGATAGAGGTCCCGGCACGCAGGCTGATGCGACAGTCGCATGACGCGCGGGTGGCGATGCACGAGGCGGTGCATGACGTTCTGCGCGGCTATCGCGAGCTGCGTCTGCGGCTGTCTCGGCGGCACGACATCTCAGACCGGATCGAGGCGGTGAGCACCGAGGTGCGCGATGCGGTGGTGCAGTCGGAGCGGAATTTCAGCTATGGGCAGGTTGCGGGGACAGGCGCACTGCTGGCGCTGCTGGTGGCAATCGTGGTGCTGCTGCCGCTGCTGACCGGAGCCGGGAGCGTGGTGGTCCTGCAGGTGCTGACTGTGGTCCTGTTCACCTTCGGTCCTATTGAGGCGGTGATCGGCGCACTGCCGGGCTTCGCGCGGGCGGCAGTCGCCTATCAGCAGCTGAACGAGGTTCTGGCGGATGCGGCGTCGAGCCCTGAGTCCGAGGTCGCGCGGCAGGCGCCGGACCGGCGCGGGGGCTTCCGGTCTGTCGAGCTCAAGGGGATCGCCGCCACCCTGTACCGTCCCAGTCAGGCGGAGGGCAGCCGGGCGACGGACAGCTTCACGCTGGGGCCGATCGACCTGACGCTTCGTCCGGGGCAGTCGGTCTTCATCACCGGCGGCAATGGGACCGGCAAATCGACGCTGCTGCAGATCCTGACCGGGCTGCGCCATGCGGATACGGGGCAGATCCTGTTGGATGGCGAGCCGGTGACGCGGGACAGCGTGGGGGAGTATCGGGGGCTCTTCAGTGCGGTATTCAGCGAGTTCTACATGTTCCGGCGGCTTTACGGGCTGAGCGGGGCGGAGCGGGCGCGGCTGCAGGAGAATATCGAGGAGCTGGGGCTGGCCGAGGGCGTGTCGGTGGCGGGCGACGCGTTCTCCAGCTTGGCGCTGTCGACCGGACAGATGCGGCGGCTGGCGCTGTCGGTGGCGCTGGCGGAGCGGAGGCCGATCCTGGTGCTGGACGAGTTCGCAGCGGATCAGGACCCGGCGCGGCGGGCGTTCTTCTATGACGTGCTGGTGCCGCGCCTGGCGCGGGAGGGGTACGCGGTGGTGGCGGTGACCCATGACGAGCATTGCTTTGGCAAGGCGGACCGGCTGATCCGCATGGAGGACGGGCGGATCGTGGCGGACGAGATGACCGGCGGAGGGGCGGACAGGGCCGTCGGGGAGCCGGGATAGGAGCGGTCAGGAGGTGTCCCCATGGGGACGCCCTCTAATAGACTGAAATTGTGTGATAGAAACTCTAACTCGATTTTAGGGTCTTCTTACGTTGGGTGAGATTGGGGGGGGTCAAGCCAACCTTGTTCCTGGCCGAAAGTGACGATCAGCGCTTCGTGCTGATCGGTTTCGTGTCGACAGAAAGCCGGAACAACGGTTCCGGGTGTCGAATGACCGTCAAACTTGACTCGATCCGACGGAGTTCCTGACTACCGTCAGCAACCCGCGTGAAGCGATCCTGGCGCAAACGTCAAACGTTCATGAGTTGAACCGGAACCTGGGTTCAGATCTCGGAAGGTCTGATGAGCGGACAAAGTGAGCATTCGCCGCGCTTGTTCGAACGACAGCGTTAATCCACGCAGGATCGACGTCAGGTCTGCCAAGACATTGTGCGAGTTACCTGCAAAGACGAAGGTGCGAGCATGGCAACCGAATTAGAGTTCTCCATCGCTGCGCTGACCGTTCCGGCGAGACGGCACATCCGGGTGTTTCAGGTCCACCAGTTTCTCGATCGTTTTGCGATGGGTTTGACGGTTGCCGTTGTCGCACTGGCTCTGACCGATCGAGGCATGGACCTCTTCCAGATTTCGCTGCTCTTTGGGGTCTACTCACTTACGACCATGGCGATGGAACTCCCGTTCGGCGGACTGGCCGACAACATTGGACGCAAGCCGGTCTTTCTGGCGGCGGTCGTCGCCAGCGTGATCTCCCTCGCACTCTTCCTCTCGACGCGCGATTTCTATGTCCTCGCGCTCTCATTTGCCTTCATCGGTTTTGGACGTGCACTACGGTCGGGCACGCTGGACGCTTGGTTCGTTGAAACCTTTAAAGCCGCTGCGCCGAATGTGGATGTCCAGCCCGCTCTGGCAAAAGCGCAATGGGCCAATGCCATGGGCCTGGCGGTAGGGGCTGTATTGGGCGGCCTTTTGCCTGATCTCTTTGGCTCGGCGGCAGAGAGACTGGGTGTCAGCGTCTATGATGTGTCCTACGTGGCGAGCTTGGCAGTGATGCTTGGGGTGTTCGTCTATACCCTGTTTTTCATTGTGGAAAAACCGCGCCCGCTGGACTCCCATGCTCTGAAACAGGGTTTTGCGACTGTACCAATCGTCATCAAAGACGCAGGTCTTCTCGCACTGAGACATCCGGCGTTGTCGGTACTTTTGGCAGCTCTGGCGTTTTTCCTAATGGCGACCAATCCAGTCGAGGTGATCTGGCCGACCCATGCAAAACCAATGTTGGAAGAAGGCTATGCAAACACGGCCATTGGTATCCTGACCGCCGCCTATTTCTTCTCAATCGCGTTCGGCGCGTCGCTGTCTCCTCGCATCAGCCGCATTTTCAGACGGCGACACGCAGTTACGCTTGCGGCGGCATTTACGTGCATGGCGGGCGTTCAGATCGCTTTGGCTTTACAAGGTGGCATCTTCGGTTTTGTGACGATTTTCATCCTCTATTCTGCTCTCCTTGGCGTTTCTGAGACGCCGGCCAGCAGTGTTCTGCACAGATGCGTGGAAGACAGCCAGCGATCCACAATGCTGTCTCTGAAGTCTCTGATACAGCAACTCGGAGCAGCCTTGGGCCTGATTTTGGCGGGAGCGATCGCCGAGGTCTACTCCACACCTACAGCTTGGATCGTCGGCGCCGTGTTTCTTGTCATTGCCGTCATCCTGATCGGTATCCTCGCCAAACGGGTTACTGCAGAGATTGAATAGCGGCCACTCGTGCGACATGCAGCATTCCGCACTAAGGGCTCAATCCAGCCGCTCGTTGCAACTATCACACCTGACCGCATTTCCTTCCTGCAAGATATCCGGGTCAGCGATCTGACATGAATTTCGGTATAACTGACGCCCGACACCGGGAGGGCACCTACGTGCGCTTCAGTTGCCTGTAGGATAGAGCAAGTGGGCAGCAGGCCACCAATGAAGCGCCCCAGCCCACCGCCGCGCAAACCGCGCTCAGTGCTTCGCGCCGACCGCGCCGATTTCGCCGATGGTGAGGACCGGCGAGGCATCGATCTCGTCGGCGTCGAGCATGGCGGCGATCCGTTCCAGGGAAGAGACGAGCTGCGCCTGTTCCCAGTCCTCGAGATCTTCGAACTTCTGGACGAATTTCTGCTGCAGTGCGTCCGGCGCGGTTTCGACCGCCTCGCGGCCTTCCTGGGTGATGACCACGTCGGTCTGCCGCCCGTCGGTGCGCGAGCGGTAGCGGGCGACCATATTGCGGGCGACCAGCTTGTCCACCAGCGCGGTGATCGTCGCCTGGCTGACGCCCATCTGCGCGGCCAGCGCCTTGGGCGTGACGCCGTCGGACCGGCGGCCCGCGACGATCTGCAGAACGCGCAGCTGGGCCGGCGACAGACCGGCGGCCTGTGCGAGAGACCGCTCATAGGCCTCTGTCGCGCGCAATATCCTGCGCAGCGCGATCAAGCTGTCATCCGTTCTGTCGGGCACGGCATCGTTCATCCATTCGTTTTGCCACGAAAACAGGAATTCCTTCAATCTCCGAAGCGATCGTGGAATTGTTTAGTATCACCAAACGATTTTTCAAGGCATTTGGTTCCGGATACACGCCTATTTTTCGCGATAAATCGGGCATTTTCGCCCTATACTCAGAAAAACTCCTTCGCTTGTTGAAATTGTTACCTGGGCGATCTATTTAGGCTCCCGAACGAAATCGAGGAGCAGCGAGCCAATGCCGAAAGATGTCCTAGCAGCCGAAAACCCGCCGCGAACCGGCGCGCCTGTCCTGCGCAAACCTGAAGCGACGGACGGGGCTGCCATCTGGGAGCTGGTGAAAAGCTGCAAGCCGCTCGACGAGAACTCGATGTACTGCAACCTCGTTCAGGCCGATCACTTCGCGGATACCTGCGTCGTGGCCGAACTGGACGGCGAGGTCGTTGGCTGGATCTCCGGCCACATGATTCCGAACGAGAACGAGCTTTTCGTCTGGCAGGTCGCGGTCAGCGAGAAAGCGCGCGGCCTTGGGCTTGGCAAGAAGATGCTTCGTCATCTGGTGCAGCGCGCGGAGTGCGCGGATGCGACCCATATGAAGACGACGATCACCGAGGATAACGAGGCCTCGTGGGCCCTGTTCCGTAGCTTTGCCAGATCGGTCGGCGGCCTGCTGACCGACGAACCTCATTTCGAGAGCGACGCGCACTTTGACGGCCATCACGACACCGAGCACATGGTGACGATCGAGCTGCCACAGAAACCGCAGCTGGCCCGCGTGGCCTGAGCCGCGGGCTCCTCCCCCCATCCGAAAATCCGAATTCATGAGAGGCTGATCCTATGCCGAAAGACATGACTCATACCGACACCATCTTTGACCGCCGCGAATCCGCGGCGGCGTCCTACTGCCGCAGCATCCCGGCGACCTTCGTGTCCGGCAGCGGGTCCGAGCTGACCGATGCCGAGGGCAAGACCTATATCGACTTTCTCGCCGGCTGCTCGTCGCTGAACTACGGGCATAACGACCCGGACATGAAGGCGGCGCTGATCGAGCATATCTCGAATGACGGGCTGGCCCACGGGCTGGACCTGCATACCGGGACCAAGGCTGATTTCCTGAGCGCGTTCGAGGAACACATCCTCAAGCCGCGCGGCATGGATCACCGGGTGATGTTCACCGGCCCGACCGGCGCCAATGCCGTCGAAGCCGCGATGAAGCTGGCCCGCAAGGCCACCGGCCGCACCAACATCATCGCCTTCACCAACGGGTTCCACGGTGTGACCGCCGGCGCGCTGGCCGCGACCGGGAATGGGTATCACCGGGGTGGCATGGGCACGCCGCTGAACGGCGTGACGCGCATGCCCTACGACGGGTACCTGGGCGCGGACTGGGATTCGACCGCGTACCTTGAGAAGGCGCTGAGTGACGGGTCTTCGGGCGTCGATGCGCCGGCCGCGATCATGCTGGAAACCGTGCAGGGCGAAGGCGGGCTGAACGCCGCGCGCGCCGATTGGGTCAAGAAAGTCGCAGAGATCGCCCGCAAGCACGGCGCGCTGCTGATCGTTGACGACATCCAGGCCGGATGCGGCCGGACCGGGACGTTCTTTTCCTTCGAGAAGATGGATATCCAGCCGGACATCGTGACTATGGCGAAATCGGCCTCGGGCTTTGGCCTGCCGATGGCGATGGTGCTGGTGCGCCCCGAGCATGACGTGATGGGCCCGGCCGAGCACAACGGCACCTTCCGTGGCAACACCCATGCCTTCGTGACCGCCCGCGTGGCGATCGAGAAGTTCTGGAAGGACGACGCGTTCCAGAAGGAGCTGGTCAAGAAGACCGAGATCCTGACCGAGGCGCTGCAACAGCTGGCCGACATGGTGCCGAACGCCCGCATGAAGGGCCGCGGCCTGATGCAGGGCGTCGACGTGGGGTCCGGCGAGCTGGCCGGCGCGATCTGCAAGCGCGCCTATCAGAAGGGCCTGGTCATCGAGACCTCCGGCCCCGAAGACGAAGTGGTCAAGGTGCTGGCACCGCTGACCACGCCCGAGAAAACATTCCGCCACGGGCTGAACATCGTGCTGGATGCGGCGCGGGACGTGTTGGTGGAACAGAAGACAGCGGCGGAGTAACGGAAATGATTGTCAGAGATTTCAACGAGATCGTTAAGAACCAGCGCGACCGGGTCGTCTCGGACGCGCAATGGTCCAGCGTGCGGATGCTGCTGGCTGATGACGGGATGGGGTTTTCCTTCCACATCACCTTCCTCGAGCCGGGATCCGAGCACACGTTCGAGTACAAGAACCACTTCGAAAGCGTGTACTGCATGCAGGGCAAGGGCTCGATCACCGATATCGCCACAGGCGTGACGCATGAGATCAAGCCGGGCGTGATGTACGCGCTGAACGAGCATGACCGCCATATCCTCAAGGCCGAGGAAGAGCTGGTCATGGCGTGCTGCTTCAACCCGCCGGTGACCGGCAAGGAAGTGCACCGCGAGGACGGCTCCTATGCCGCGGCCGGGGAACTGGTCGACTGAGCGGGGCTGATATGACCACTGGCAACCATACCGTCGAAAAGATCGGCGGGACGTCCATGTCCCGCGTCAACGAGCTGCGCGACACCCTGTTCATCGGCGATCGCGAGAGGGACGACCTTTACGGCCGGGTCTTCGTGGTCTCCGCCTTTGGCGGGATCACCGACCTGCTGCTCGAGCACAAGAAGAGCGGCGAACCGGGCGTCTATGCACAATTCTCCAATGCCGACAATGACCGTGGCTGGCACGAGGCGCTGGACCGCGTGGCCAAGGCGATGGAAGAAGCGCATCGCGAAGTCCTGACCCATCCGGGTGACGTGGAACAGGCGCATGTCTTTGTCCGGGACCGGATCGAAGGCGCGCGCAATTGCCTGATCGACCTGCAGCGGCTGTGTTCCTACGGGCACTTCCGCCTGTCCGAGCACATGCTGCAGATCCGCGAACTGCTGTCGGGGTTGGGCGAGGCGCATTCCGCCTTCGTCACCACGCTGCTGCTGCAGCGGGCGGGGGTGAGCGCGCGGCTGGTCGATCTGTCCGGCTGGCGCGACGAGGGCGACGTGAGCCTTGAGGAGCGGATCATGTCCGCGATGGAAGGCGTCGATCCGATGGCCGAGATGCCGATCGTGACTGGCTATGCGCAATGCGCCGAAGGGCTGATGCGCGAGTTCGACCGGGGTTACTCCGAGGTGACGTTTTCGAAACTCGCCGCATTGACCGGCGCGCGGGAGGCGATCATCCACAAGGAGTTTCACCTGTCGTCGGCGGATCCGAACCTTGTGGGCGCCGATGCCGTGCGCAAGCTGGGGCGGACGAATTACGACGTGGCCGACCAGCTGTCGAACCTCGGGATGGAGGCGATCCATCCGAAGGCTGCGAAGACGCTGCGTCAAGCCGATGTGCCTTTGCGCGTGACCAATGCTTTCGAGCCGGGTGATCCCGGCACGCTGATCGACGATCAGCCGGCCGACGCGCCGGCGGTCGAGATCGTGACGGGGCTGGATATCGTTGCGCTGGAAGTGTTCGAACAGGATATGGTCGGCGTGAAGGGCTACGACGCCGCTATTCTCGACGTCCTGACGCGGCACAACGTGCGGATCGTGTCGAAAGTCTCGAACGCCAACACGATCACCCACTATGTCGATGCCTCGCTGAAGGCGATGCGCCGTGTGGAGCGGGATCTGAACAAGCTGTACCCGTCGGCGCGGGTGTCGTCGCGCACGCTCGCCATGGCCTCGGCCGTTGGGCGCGATCTGAACGGGCTTTCGGTGCTGACGCGCGGGCTGCAGGCGATTGCCGAAGCCGGGTTCGAAGCGATCGGCGCCAGCCAGGGACCGCGCAACGTGGACGTCCAGTTCATACTGGAGCGGGAGCACCTGAAGCCCGCAATCAAGGCGCTGCACGGCGCGCTGGTGGAGGGCGACGCCAAGGTTTTTCCGCTGGTGGCGTGAGCCACCGACACGACCAAGCCTGACCTGAGTCGCGCCGCCCCGGGGATCCGGGGCGGCGCGTTCGTTTTGCGTCCGAAGCTGGTGCAATGCCGCCGCGCAGGACCGGACGCACCGCCATGTTTCCGCCTCAGATACGAAGCGGCCGCCATCAAACCCGCCGTAAAAACCGATCCAAAAGAGCCCTCCCGGGCGGTCAATAGACTGTCTTCGTCCACACAGGTTCCGTTTTGGCGACAATTTTTCGCCATCCTGTGTGGGTAGCTTTTGGTTAACCAAGAAACCGGAGCAGTCCCGAAGATGAGGCCCCCGTCCTCCCCAGACGGCCGTGTATCGGCCGACGCAAGTGCCGTGCTGCCCGAAGGGCTGCACGGCTCGCGCGCCGCGATTTTCCACATCCTTCGTGCATCGGGCGCGTCTCGGCCGCAGCCGGACGCACCGCTGCCGCGGCCGGCCGCGCCGAAGCAGGCAGCCACCCCGCGCGAAGCCCTCGCCCGAGGCAATGAACTGCGTAAGTTCTTCATCGAGGACCAGTTCGAGTTTCTCAGCCACGAGGTACGCAGCGCCGGGTTCCAGCGCCGCCCGGATCGCCTCAAGGACCGCTGACACCGGCCGGAAGCGCGCCGTGCAGCTGAACCGCCGCGGCCCCGGCATTTCACAACGGCACTTGCCATTTCCCGGCCCTGTGGGCAGGGCTTTCGCATGACACGGGACCCAACCCCCAGAAACCGGCACCATGGATCCGCGCCAGCGATGGCGCGGCGGCGATTTCCGCCGGTGCTGTTCTGGATCGGCGGGATCTGCATTGCGGTCGAACTGGCGCTGCAACTGGCCGATTTCGGCCTGATCGGCTCGCGCCTGTGGCGCGGGCTGGCCTATCAGTACGGCGCGTTCTGGCCCGGCCTGCTGCACGGGTGGGAGCCGAACTTCGCGCTGCAACCGGTGACGATGTTCGTCACCTACGCCTTCCTGCATGGCGGGCTCGGGCATCTCGGCGGCAATATGCTGACACTTCTGGCGCTCGGCACCGCTGTCAGCGCGCGCGCAGGGCAACGCGGCTTCCTGATCATCTACGCTCTGTCCGCTCTGGGGGGCGCGGCCCTTTTCGGTCTTCTCGCCTCAGGCTCGCAACCGATGGTCGGCGCTTCGGGTGCACTGTTCGGGCTGGCCGGAGCCTGGCAGTACTGGGACTTCGCCGATCCGGGTCGCCGCGCAGGACGGGTGAAACGCCTGGTAACAGCCGCGGGCGGGCTGGCAGTGTTGAACCTGGTGCTGTGGGTGGCGATGTCGGGGCTTCTGGCCTGGCAGACCCATCTCGGCGGCTTCCTTGCCGGCTGGGCTGCCGCGTCGATGGTCACGCGCCCCTTGCGCTAGAGCCTCAGTAATATCCGTCTTCGTATCCGTAAGCGCCTTGAGTGTATCTGCATTTATTGAGGGTTATACCGAGGACGTTTGTGAGGTCTGCGACC
>NZ_JAATNG010000004.1:221422-373477 GCF_013184805.1 Pseudoruegeria sp. HB172150 | reverse complement strand
GCTGTTCAAGGCGATCGGCGACAGCGGCGGGGTCTGCTCGATCAACATGGTCGGCGGCTTCGTCGATCCCTCGAACCCGGATATCGTGACGACAGACATCCTGTTCCGTCATATAGACCATATCGCCAGCCTCGTCGGCATTGACCACGTCGGCTTCGGCTCTGACTGGATCCCGGATATCACCCAGACCGCCGTGTCGGGTATGAGCCCGCTAGGTGATCTTCTGTTCCCTGATGGCGGTGTACTGCGAGCAATGTCGGCCAAGGGTGTGCCGACTCCGGCACCCTACCAGATCGTTGCCGCATTGGTCGACAAACTCCTGGAGAACGGCTGGTCAGACGCGGACTGCGGCAAATTCCTGGGCGGTAACCTCTATCGCGTGGCATCCGAGGTCTGGACATGATCCCGGCGTATCAGGCGGTTGCTCAGTAAGTGTAGGGTGGGCAACGCCCCCAGCCGGAAGGCTGAGACAGTGGCGAAAGCAGAGAATGTTCTGCGACCAATCGTTTGAGCTGGTGCCTTGAAAACCGCATTCACCAAACGGCGTTTGGCGAATTTACGTGCATCATTGTCCTTTGCGGACCACGATAGCAGACCTTCGCCGCGCGTGGGGTGAAGTCTGCTAAGGGCCGGTCGATAAGCTGAGCGCGTCGCTGCGCGTGCAAAATCGGCCTGACGCGCTCTGGTCAGTTTGGGCTCGCAGTTGCCGTTCACTCCATTTGTGATGAACGGCGGCTCATGGCCGATCCCCCCTCAAACCACCTCCCCGACCTTTCCAACAGCCACACCCAGCACGGCATCCGCCTCCCCGTCCCCCCCGCTCCAGGCGACGAAGTGGTCGGGGCGGACGAGGACGAGGGGGGTGCCGTAAACCCGCGCGCCGTCTCCGCCGGGGTCGGCGATGCGGGTGAAGGGGAGGCCGAGGCGGCGGGCGGTGGCCTCGAAGGCGGCGCCGCGGCCGTCCGGGGTGAAGTCGAGGAGGGCGTAGCCCGATCCCAGAGCCTGGAACAGGTCGCGGCCGTCCGACAGGGAGCAGGGGGCGAGGTGGTGGCCGGGGCGGGCGGCGAAGCTGTGGGTGCCGCGGGCTGACGGCGCCGCGCCGGGGACCGGGCAGAGGGGGGAGCCTTCGTAATTGGGTTCGAAGGCGTTGACCTCGGCATCGTTCAGGTCGCGGTTGTTCCATTTCTCGGCAAACAGCGCCGGGTCGGGTTCCGGCGCGTATGTGTCGAGGAAATCGCGGTCCTCGTGGATGTAGCGCTCGATGAAGCCCTCGGCGAGGGTCTCGAAGACCGGGCGGCGTTCGGCGTCGTAGCTGGAGAGCAGCGCGTCGCTGCCCCAGCCCTGCACCGCGGCGGCGAGTTTCCAGCCGAGGTTGCGCGCATCCTCCAGCCCCATGTTCACGCCGTAGCCGCCGTAGGGCGGGTGCGAATGCGCGGCGTCGCCGGCGATGAAGATGCGGCCCTTGCGGTAATCGTCGGCTATCGCGACGCGCAGGTCCCAGAAGCCGAGGTGGTCGATGGTGAGGTCGGTGGGCTCGCCGATGGCCTTGGTGATGAAGGCGTGGAAGTCGAAATTGTCCTTGGTGGTGTCGAGCGGCACGGGGGCGTGGAAGAAGAAGCTCTTGCCGTGGTCGACGCGGCCGAAGAACAGCCAGTAGCCTTCGTAATCCGGGTGCAGGACGCAGAAGAACGCCTTGCCGGGATAGCGTTCGAGCTTGGCGTGGAGGTCGGGCGAGGTGAAGACGGCGAGGATCATGCGGCGGTCGTGGTCGCGCAGGGTCTGGCTCATCCCGGCGGCGTCGCGGGTGAAGCTGTGGCTGCCGTCGGCGCCGACGAGGTACTGCGCGGTGAGGGTGCGGCGGGCGGTGCCGTTGCGCTCTGTGATCTCCAGCGTGGCGGAGGTGGCGTCCTGGCCGAGGGCCGTGCCCTCCCAGCCGTAGAGGAGGTCGATGTTCGGGATCTGGGCGGCGCGGGCGCGCAGGACGCTTTCGGTGGCGTATTGCGGCAGGCGGGCGTTGGCGGCGAAGTAGTAGTCGGCGACGGATTCGCGCGACAGCCAGTCGTAGGAATAGTCGCTGAGGAGCGAGCGGTAGGTGGTGATGCCGCCGATCCCGGCGCCCTTGGGGATGTGGTGGGCGGTGCGCAGTTCATCCTCGCAGTGCCAGGCGCGGAAGTGCTCGGCGGTGCGCTGGGTCAGGTTCTGGCCCTTTGGGATCGGCTGTGGCTCGGGGTATTTCTCGACGACGGCGACGGAAAGACCGCGCTGGCCGAGGTCGATGGCGAGGCCCATGCCGACGGGTCCGCCGCCGTTGATGATGATGTCGTAGTCGTGGGTCATGGGGCCTCTTCCTCGGCGCGTGTGGGTCAGTACGGGTTCTTCGCGCCCCTGTCGGCGGAGAGCGATTGCTGGCGGCGTTCGACCAGACCTTCGATGGCGTCGGCGAGGTGTTCCTCGGCGAGGTTGTAGTCGCCGCGTTCGACGCGGATGCGGTGCGCCTCGATCATCACGTCAGCGTGGCGGCAGCCTTCGGGCGGCTCGAAGCGATAACTGGCGAGTTCGATCAGCAGGCCCAGCGGGTCCTTGAAGTAGATCGAATCCATGAAGCCGCGGTCCTTGGGACCGGAATGCTGGATGCCCCGGGCGTCGAGGCGCTTGACGCATTGCCGGAACGTCGCCTGGCTGACGTTGAAGGCGATGTGGTGGACGCAGCCGATGTCGGTGGGCGTGCGCGCCGGGTCGGGCTTGCGGTCTTCGTTGGTGAAGATGGTGATCAGCCGGCCGTCACCCGGGTCGAAGTAGAGGTGCCCCTGGTTCGGGTCGTCGAGATTGGGCTGGTCGAAGATGAAGGGCATGCCCAGCACGCCCTCCCAGAAATCGATGGATGTCTGGCGGTCGGCGCCCACCAGCGTGATGTGGTGCACGCCCTGCGCCTGCAGCTTGCGGATCTCGTTGGACTTGTCCATGGCGGGGCCTCCCTCCCCTCGGCGTTATGCTGCGCGCAGCCTAGCGCCCCTGCCCGGCCCGGTCACTGGATCATCGTCGACGGCAGGAAAAGCGTGATCTGCGGGAAGGCGACGAGGATCGCCAGCGTCACCAGCATCGCGCACCAGAACGGCAGCACGCCCACGAAGATGCGGCTGAGCGGCACGTCCGAGGCCACGGATTTCACGATGAAGACGTTGATGCCGACGGGGGGCGAGATCAGGCCCATTTCCAGCGTCAGGACCACCAGCACGCCGAACCAGATCGGGTCGATCCCCAGCTGGGTGATGATCGGGAAGAAGATCGGCAGCGTCAGCACCAGCATCGCGAAGCCTTCGAGGAAGCAGCCGAGCACGAGGTAGACGGCGAGGATGATCATCAGCGTGCCGACGACCGGCAGGTTCAGCGAAATCAGGAACTCGCCGACGGCGCTTGGGATATGCGACAGGGCGAGGAACGGGTTGATCATGTGCGCCGCGATCAGGATCAGCATGACCGTCGCGGTGGTCACGACGGACTGGCGGCTGGCGACCCAGAGGTCGCGCAGGCTGAGCGTGCGCGAAACGAAGCCGATCAGGATGACGAGCCCGGCGCCGACCGCCGCCGCCTCTGTCGGAGAGAACAGGCCGCCGTAGATGCCGCCGATGGTCAGAACGATCACGCCGACGATGGGGCCGGCGCCGACCAGCGCGCGCGCCTTTTCCGACATCGAGGTGCGGGGGCCGGTGGGGCCGAAGGCGGGGCGGATAAAACAGATCAGCGTGACGGTCAGCACGAAGCAGCCCAGCAGCAGCAGGCCCGGCACCACGCCAGCCAGGAACAGCCGGCCGATGGATTGCTCTGTCAGGATCGCGTAGATCACGAAGCCGGTCGAGGGCGGGATCAGGATACCGAGTGTACCGCCCGCGGCGACCACGCCGGTGGACAGCCGGTCGTCGTATTTGAAGCGGTTCATCTCTGCCAGGGCGACCTTGCCCATGGTCAGGGCCGAGGCGACCGACGAGCCGGACAGCGCCGCGAACCCGCCGCAGCCGACGACGGTGGCAGAGGCCAGCCCGCCGCGGATCGACCCGATGATGGCATAGGCCGCGTCGTAAAGCCTGCGGCTCATCCCGGTGACGCTGGCGACGTTGCCCATCAGGATGAAGAGCGGCACCACCACCAGTTCGCCGGACGAGGCCAATGTAAAGGTTTCGGACGCCAGCAGCCCGTTGGCCGCCTTGATGCCGTTCAGCGCGGCGATGCCGCACCAGCCCACGACGAACATTGCGATCGCCACGGGGATGCGGATGATCAGCAGGACAAGAAGGATCGCAAGCCCGATCAGGCCGACGGCAGCAGCACTCATAAAGGTTCTTCGCCCGAATGGCTTTCGCCGCGGATGTCACGGCCCCGGAACGCCAGCTCGGCCGCGCGCAGCAGCATGCCAAGCGCGGTCACGATGGCAAAGCCCATCAGAGCCCATTGGAACCAGGCCTTGGGCAGGCGAAGCAGGTTGGTGGAGAGGTTCAGCATCCGGCTGATCTGCGAGCTTTCCCAGATGGTCCAGGCGATGCCGAAGAAGATGATGGCGCCCAGAAGCGCCGCGATCACGTCGACGGCCCGGTTGAAGCCGCGCGGAAAGTGGTTCTCGAACACATCGACGGCGACGTGGCCGCCGGTGCGGTCGCACAGGGCCATGCCGCCGAAGACGATGATGACCATGCCCATGGTCACCATGTCCTGAGAGCCGAAAAGCGGGCTGCCGAAGGCGCGCCCGATCACGTCAACAAGGATCACCCCGACCACCACGAGGAGTCCGAGGGATCCGATAGCCGCGGACAGGCCGATCAGCCCGTCCGCAATCTTTCTAAGTGCTTCCATAAGCCCCTTATTCGCCCATCATGGACTTGAGCAGATCGCCGCCGCCGATGGACTCGGCATAGCTCATCGACACCGGCTCCACCAGATCGGCGAAGGCCTTTGCTTCGTCGTCGCTCAGCTCGATCAGTTCGACCGAACCGGAGTCGACCGCGGAGCTCAGCGCTTCGTCGGCGGTGGCGTTCCAGGCATCCTCGGCGCTCTTCGACAGGTCACGGCCGATGACCGCGTCCATCGCTGCCTTCTCGTCGTCGGAGAGCCCGTCATAGGTCGACTGGTTCAGCACGGTGAAGAAGGTCAGGCGGCCAAGCGGCGCGCCGGTGGTGATGTGGGTCGCGACTTCTTCGAGTTTGAAGTCCGACAGGGTCGAGACACCCGAGATGACGCCGTCGATCAAGCCGGTCTGCAGCGCGTTGTAGACCTCGGTCATCGGCATCTGCACCGGGGTGGCGCCCAGAGCGGCGGCAACCTCGGCGGCGGTGGAACCCGCGACGCGGATCTTCAGGCCGGCGATATCCTCGGGCGAATGTACCGCGACATCCTTCATGATGAAGGCGTTGGGCTCGGAGGTCCAAAGCGCCACCGGAATGGTGCCCGGGAACTCCTCTTTCAGGGCGTCGATGTTGTCCCAGATCAGGTCATAGCCGGTCTTGCCCTCTGGCACAGCGCCCGGCATCTCGACGATCATGGTCTTGGGGAACTGCGACGAGGTGTAGCCCGGCAGGCCCCAGGACAGGTCGGCGACGCCCTGCAGGACGCGCACGTACTGTTCCGCCGGACCGGCGCCGAGTTCACCGCCGAAGTAACCGCGCACGGTCAGTTCGCCACCGGTGGCGCCGGACAGCTCGTCGTTCATCTTGTCGATGACGGCGGCGGTCACGGTGTGCTGCGGCGGCGTGAAGGACGCGTATTTCAGCTCTTTTGCACCGACGGGCAGCGACGTGGCGGCGACGGCCACGGCGGCCGCGGCGAGGATCTTGTCGAATTTCATGGGTTCCCTCCCGGTTACGCCCGGACCATCAGGACCGGGCTGCAAGCGATGTGTACGGGGCGCAACCTATCTGCAGGCTGCGCCCCGCGCAAAGTAATTTCCGCGTTATTCCGCGGCCTTGGTCCGCCAGCTGTCGGCGTAGTTTTCGCGTGCTTCGGCCGAGTACGGCGTCGGCGAGACACGAACGCGGATCTCGGTCTGCTTGTGCTTTTCGGTCGAGGTCTTGCCGGTCGGTTCCGGCTCGCCCCATTTCAGGGTCAGCACGTCGCCGATTTCGACCGACTGGTCGACCACGCCGAGCGACAGCAGGCAGCGTTCGTTGAACGAGTAGCCGTTGAACATCGACATGCCGACCATCTTGTCGCCCTGCATGACCATGTCTGCGGTCGAGGAGGCGTAGTTCGGCTGCGGGAAGTCGATCCACTTGTAAGGCGTGCCCTGTTCGAAGGCGGACGCGATGACTTTCAGCACGTCTTCCTTGTTGAACTCGAAGGTCACCTTCTTCCGGTTGGTGCCGGATTCCTTCATCTTCAGCAGGGCTTCCTTGCCGACGAAGTCGTCCTTCTTCCAGCCGATGTAGAAGTCGTAGCCCAGTTCGAACGGGTTCACGTAGTAGTCTTCGATGTTGTCGGAGACGAACGAACCGCCGATGGCGCCCGCGGCTTCGTACATGTCGGAGCCGAGCCAGTCGCGGTAATCGGCCAGCATGCCGTCACCGGTGTAGATGCCCGGCAGCGGCGACGGGATCCAGCCCGATTCCAGCGTGTTGGTGGAATAGGCGCGGCTGCCGCACTGCACCAGGTTGACGCCGGCGTCCTTCGCGGCCTGCAGGATGGTCGAGTGGATGTAGTCCTTGTCCTTGTACGGCCCCCAGACCTCAAGCCCCGGCGCGCCGGACATGCCGTGGCGCAGCGCCTGCACCTTCTTGGAGCCGATGTTGATCCAGTCGACATGGAAGAACTTGATATCCGGGATCGGGCCGCCGTTCATCTTTTCAAAGATCTTCGGCGCGTCGGGGCCCTGGATCTGGAAGCGGTAATGCTCGCGCAGGACGCGCTCGCCCTCGGGGCGGCTCGGGCTGCGGGGGTCGTAACGCAGGCGGACGTTCCACTTGCCCCAGGCGGCGGCGAACATCAGCCAGTTCGAGGTCGGGGCGCGGCCGACGAGGATGTACTTGTCCTCGCGCTCGCGGAAGATGATGTGGTCGCCGATCACGTGGCCGTTCGGGGTGACCGGAACGTAGTGCTTAGCGCGGTTCAGGTCGAAGTTACCGAAGCCGTTGATGCCGTGATAGGCGAGGAACTCGGTGGCCTGCGGGCCTTCGACGATGACCTCGTCCATGTGGTGCGTCTGGTCGAACAGCACCGCGGTCTCGCGCCATGCACGCTGTTCGTCGCGCCAGTTGACGAATTCCGGTGCGACCACCGGATAGACGTACATCCCGATCTTGGAGTTGCGAAGCATCTCCACCGGGTTCTTGTGTTGCGCCATCACGTCGCTGAGGCTGGGCATGAGGTAGTCCTCCCTAAGAGATTAAGAGTTGGAAACGAGCGCCAGGCCAGGCACGTGCTCGGCAAGATCCGGCCCGGCCTGCAAGGCGTATTTGAGGTTCTCGCGGGCCAGCCGCGCATGTTCGCGCGCCAGCGCCTCGGCCCGCGCACCTTCGCGGGCGAGGATCGCTTCGAAGATCTGGTGGTGCTGGCGCTGGGCGCGGGGAAGCGAGGACAGGAACGCCTCGATCACTTCCTGCCCCTGCAGGAACGCGCTGGGCGAGGCCAGCGGCAGGCGGCTGGCGCGTTCGACCTCGCGCTGCACGACCCGGCTGCCCGAGAACATGGAGATAAGCTCGTGGAACCGCCCGTTCAGGCGCACATAGCTGCGGAAATCGATGGCGTCCGGCTTGGCGGTGGCCCGGTCCAGCCCGGCCAGCACCTCGCGGCATTCCTTGACCAGTTCGGGATCGGCGCCGCGTTCGGCGGCGAGCCGGGCAGCAGTGCCCTCGATCACGCCGCGCATCTCGATCGCGTCGATGATGTCGTCCATGGTGAAGCTGGCGACACGGCAGCGGCCGGTCTCGGCCCGCTCTAGCAGACCTTCCTCGACCAGCCGGTCCATCGCCTGCCGCAGGGGGGTACGCGAAATGCCAAGGCGCTCGGCCAGGGCGGTCTCTGCCAGCCTCGAATTGGCCTCGAACTGGCCGGTCAGGATCGCCGACCGCAGCTCAAGCAGCGCCTTTTCGAACTGGGATACCCGCTCTGTGCCAGGCATCGCTCCTCCCTTCGGCAACTCGTTCACCGGAATTCGGGATCGGTTTATTCTGTATACAATTGGCAGTCAAACGAATTCTGATTGCCCTGCCGGCGGGGCAATTCGCAGTTTCTGTATACCAAAGCGACTCGCCTTCACACTCGCCGGCGATCAGGTCAGCGACCTCGCGTCTTTGCAGACGCCAACAAATTGGGCGGCCTGCCACAAAGTAACGACCGAAAACGCAAAAATAGGACACTTTTCAGTTGAATAGCCGTAAAAACGCTCTTCTGTGTGATTGTGGGTTCGATTTTCTGTGTTAGCAAAATCCGCGGGAGCTGCGGAAAGAACGACTGGCAGAACACCGGCTCTTTGGATCATGGCTATAAGAATATTTACCTGCCACGAGTGCGGGCACAAAATGCGTTTGGCACACAATCGGTGTGGCTACTGTTACGCTCCGAAGGCCTTTTATCAGCGGGGGCTGTTCTGGGTCGGAGTGACAGCAGTCTGCGTCGGCGTCCCTGCCGCAGCAGCCTTCAGCCTTCACTGACGTGGCCCATCAGACTCAGGCGCGTGCAGCGCCATAGTAGAGCATGGAAACATGCTCTGCCTCGGCAAAGAAAAGCCAGCGCTCGGTCACCAGACCGAGCGCAGCACTCAGTACCGCAAGCAGGTAGAACGTTGTGCTCAGCGGTGTCAGCAGCGCCGCGACGGTGAACAGAACCGGCAGGGCGCAGAGGCAGAGCAGCGCAAGGCGCCGCAGCTTTTGGGCATGCTTGCGGGCGACGGAATACCCCATCTCGCGCATCACGAAATTCGGCCGCGTGTGCGGCGGGTCGAGCTGGCGGATACCGTCCTTCCCCAACCCCAGCGCCATGGCGGCGGTGTAGCGCCCCGGATTACCGTCGATCTCGGCGAAATACGCGATCTTCAGACCGCCGGCGGCCAGGGTCGCGAGCAATGCGACGACGCCGATCCAGACGGAGCCATAGCCGAACAGCGCCATGAACAACGCGAAAAGCAGCGCGCCAGAGGCGGCGGACAGGACGAGGTAGATCAGCGGGACCAGCGGCAGGTTCCACTGCCGGATCGTCCGCAGCGAGGCATAGATCATGCCGGTGCAATAGACGGTGACAACGGCGCCCGCAGCGGAGAGCAGCGCCAGCACGGGCGTCCAGATCGATTCCGTCCCGGTCAGCCAGAACAGCGCCAGAAGCCCGCTGGGAACGTAGGTCGCGACTGCTGCCACGCCCTCCCGCGACAGCCAGGAGCTGCGCCATTGCGAAAACGCGCGGATGGCGCGTTCCGGGCGGCCGAGATGCAGGGTGGAGCTGAGGAGGCCCATGGTGATCAGGACCAGCGCGACGGCGATGGTCGTGAAGCCCGTCCAACCGTCCCCCGGCAGCAGCCCGAGCAGATGCGCCAGGGAAAGCCAGAACAACAGCCCGTATCCCGCGCCGGAGGCGGTGGTGAAGAAGATGACGGAATAGGCGGGATGCATCGGCCCCTCAGCGCGACAGGGCCCGGTCGGCCCAGGCGAAGAGTTTTTCGAGGCGCGAGCCGGTGTTTGCGGGTGCTTCCTCGGCCGCCTGCGGCAGCGGCTCCACGGGCTTTCGCGGCGGCAGGTACTTGTTGACGGGCTTGTAGCCGAACTCCTCCAGCAGGTTGAAACCGCCGCGTTCCTCGACCGACTGCGACACGTCGCTGTCCGGATCGCCGAGATCGCCGAAGGCCCGCGCGCCGGTCGGGCAGGCACGGACGCAGGCGGGGATGCGGTCTTCCTCCGGGATGGTCTCGTTATAGATGCGGTCGACGCAGAGGGTGCATTTCTTCATCACGCCGTGATCGTAATCGTATTCCCGCGCGCCGTAGGGGCAGGCCCAGGAGCACAGCTTGCAGCCGATGCAGGTGTCCGGGTTCACCAGAACGATGCCGTCTTCGACGCGCTTGTAGCTGGCGCCGGTGGGGCAGACGGTGACGCAGGCGGGCTCCTCGCAATGCAGGCAGGAGCGCGGGAAATGCACGGTGCGCGACCAGTCGCCGTCAGTCACTTCGAAGCTGTGGACGCGGTTCAGCCAGGCGCCGGACGGGTCGGCGCCGTAGGGGTCGTGATCCGACAGCGGGGCGGAATATCCGCCGGTGTTCCATTCCTTGCAGGAGGTTACGCAGGCATGGCAGCCGACGCAGATGTCGAGGTCGATGACGAGGCCGAGTTTCCTTTCGGTGCTGTTGGGAAGCGAGGTCATGTCCGGTCCCGGAACTTTGCGCCGTAGGCGAGCTTTTCGGGCGCTGGAGGCTGGCTGTCATTGCCCAGCGGCTCGAACAGCGGCTCGGTGCCGGTGCCGTCGGCCTTCTCGATCTTCACGCGCAGGTCGAACCATGCCGCCTGCCCGGTGATCGGGTCGGAGTTGGAGTAGCGGTAGCCGCCGCCACCTTTGGGCAGCAGTTCCGAGATCAGGTGGTTCAGCAGGAACCCCTCGTTCGATTCCGGCGCGTCGTCGTCCAGCCCCCAGGCGCCGCGGCGCTTGCCGATGGCGTTCCAGGTCCAGACGGTGTGCGGGTTCACGCCGTCCATCAGCCGGACCTGGCATCTGACGCGGCCGAGATGCGAGGTGAGCCAGACCCAGTCGTCGTCCTCGATACCTATGCCCTGGCCCACGGATGTGTGGATGTAGAGCCGGTTCGCCGCCGTGATCTGCCGGAGCCACGCATTCTGCGAGCCCCAGGAATGGTACATATGCATCGGCCGCTGGGTGATGGCGTGGAGCGGGAAGCCCTCGACCATCTGTTCCTCGAACGGTGGATACCAGAAGGGCAGCGGGTCGAAATGGTCGACGATGCGCTTGCGGTGAGTGTCGGGGGGCTGTTTCGGCCCGTGGCCCAGCGCGGCGAGGCGGAACTTCTGCAAAGGTTCGGAATAGAGCTGGAAGATCGTGGGATCGGCGGACATGCGGATGCCCTTCTCGATCCCCCAGTCGAGGTAGCCGCGGTTGGCGTGCCGGAAATAGGAATGCTCCGGCGCGATGGGCAGGCCGAAGAAGCTGCCGTTGTCGAGATAGCGTTGCAGCTGGTCGGGGTTCGGCGCGCCGACGGCGGATGCGCTGCCGTCCTCGCCGCGCCACCCGGCGAGCGGGCCGATGCCCGGCTTGCGCTGGTGGTTGACCATGTAGTCGGGATATCCGCCGGGATATTTCGGCGAGCCGTCCTCGTTGGTGAAGGCCGGCAGGCGGATGCGGTGGCCGAGGTCGATCAGCACCTCCTGAAACCCGCGCACGTCGCGGTCGGGTTCGACCACGGGGTGGCGGATGGAGTCGGCGACGAGGTCTGGTTCGGAGATGGGACGGTCCAGCAGCGAGATGCAGTCCCACCGTTCCAGATAGGTGGTGTCGGGCAGGATCAGGTCGGCGAAGGGGACCGTTTCCGAGTAGTAGGCGTCGGAATAGATGATCCTCGGGATCTTGTATTCGCCGTTCTCGTCCTTCGCCGTCAGCGCGTCGAGCGTGCCGGGCACGTTCATCGACGAGTTCCACGCCATATTCGCCATGTACATGAACAGCACGTCGATGCCGTAGGGATCCTTCTTCGCCGCGTTGTTGATGACCATGTGCATCAGCCCGTGCGCCGACATCGGCGCGTCCCAGCTGAAGCCCTTGTCGAGACGACTTGGACCGCCCTCGTCGGTCAGAAGCAAGTGCTCGGGGCCGTGCGGAAAACCGAGGTGCGGGCCGCCAAGCGGCATCTCGGGCTTGATGTCGCCTGCCGCGCCGTGGGGCAGCAGGTTGGGCGGGGTCTGTTTGGGGTATGGCGGCTTGTAGCGGAAGCCACCGGGGCAATCGATGGAGCCCAGGAGGATCTGCAGGATGTGGATCATCCGGCAGGTCTGGAACCCGTTGGAATGGGCCGAGATGCCGCGCATGGCGTGCATGCTGATCGGGCGACCGATCATCTTGTCGTGCCTGCGCCCGGCCCAATCGGTCCACGGGCGGTCGAGCACGATCTCTTCCCTGAACGCCACATGCGCCAGTTCGGCGGCGATGCGGCGCATCTGGTCGGCGGGGACGCCGGTGCGCTCGGCCACGGTCTCAGGCGAATAGTCCACCGACAGGTACCGCTCCGCCATCAGCTCGAAGACGGGCCGGACCGTGCGGCCGTCGGGGAGGGTGTAGCTGCCGGTCAGCGCCGGCTGGATCTCTGCCGCGCGGCCATTGCCGAAAGCGCCGGTGCGCTTGTCCCAGACCATCGGATTGCCGGCCTCGTCGCGGGCGAAAAGGCCCTGCGTGGCGCCCTCGTCCTGAACCACCAGCCATGGCGCGTTGGTGTAGCGGACGAGGTAGTCGAGGTCGATCTGTTCGGTCCGGAACAGCTCGTAGATCAGGGCGCCGACGAACAGACCGTCAGTGCCGGGCCGGATACCGACCCATTCGTCTGCTACAGCGTTGTATCCGGTGCGGACGGGGTTGACCGAGACGATCTTGGCGCCGCGTTCCTTCAGCTTGCCGATGCCGATCTTGATCGGGTTGGAGGCGTGATCCTCTGCCACCCCGAACAGCATGAAGTACTTGGTCAGCTCCCAGTCGGGGTCGCCGAATTCCCAGAACGCGCCGCCGAAGGTGTAAAGCCCGCCCGCCGCCATGTTGACGGAACAGAACCCACCGTGGGCCGCGAAGTTCGGCGTGCCGAACTGCATCGCCCAGAGCCCGGTCAGCGACTGGCTCTGATCCCGGCCGGTGAAGAAGGCAAGGCGTTTCGGATCGGTCCTGCGGATCTGTCCCAGCCAGTCGGCCGCGGTATCCAGCGCCTCGTCCCAGCTGATTTCCTTGAACTGCCCTGAGCCGCGTGGCCCCACCCGCTTCAACGGCGCACGCAGCCGGGCGGGCGAATAATGCTGCATGATCCCGGCGGATCCCTTGCCGCAGAGCACGCCCTTGTTCACCGGGTGATCTCGGTTGCCCTCGATATAGCGGACCTTGCCATCCTTCAGATGCACGTCGATCCCGCAGCGGCAGGCGCACATGTAGCAGGTGGTCTTGCGCAGCGTGTCCCCCACCGGACGGCTTAGCTCGATATCTGGCTGCACTCCCATGCGGGCATTGTTAATGCGGGATATTCGCCGCGCCAATGGGCGATTGACCGTAAGGCGGTCCGGTTGCGAAATTGGCATCACCCCGTTTCGTGCAACCGGTGCCCAATCCTTCGCGCATCAGCGCAAAGCTTGTGCGGCGCCATGCGGCAAGCCGCCGATTGCCGAACTTGTCGTTGCGGGATCCTAACCGGGAAAATACAATTTTAGGTGGTGCAGCACTGCCATTTCTCGCCAATTCAGCAATCCAGCGCGAGGTCTCGAACAGTCACATTGACCGGAGACCAGATCCATTCGGCTGCACCCGGTCTGTCCGGATAAGGGGAGTTATCCATGGCAACTTTAGTGGTCACCACGCTGGCGGACGAGCCGCTGACCTCCAGCACGTCGCCCGACCTGGCAACCGAATCCGGTGACGGGGCCGGCCTGTCGCTGCGCGAGGCGATCGGTCTGGCAGAGGCCGATCCCGACGCCGATACGATCCTGTTCGCCGAGGATCTCGCCAATGGCCGCATCGCCCTAGCGGGCCGGACGTTGGAAATCACCACCGACATCACCATCGATGGCGACGCCATCGGCGGCACCACCAGCCGCATCGTCGTGGACGCGGAGCACAGCACCAAGGCGTTCACCGTCCGCGACGGCGTGGTCCAGTTGTCCAACTTCGACATAACCGGCGGCGGCGATCCGACATCTGAATCCTACGGCGTCGGTGATGGCGGCGGCGTATGGGTCGGGGCCGATGCGGACCTGACGATTGTCGACTCGCGCATCTACGGCAACATCGCCGGCGCCCCGAGCGGCAGTTACGGCGGCGGCATCTACAACGAAGGCACGCTGCATGTCCTGGGCTCCGAGATCTTCGGCAACTCCGCTGGTGTCAGCCGTGCAGCCTCCTCCGGCGGCGGCATCGCCAACATGGGCACGCTGTACCTGGAAGACACCTCGATCACCGACAACCACACCTCCGGCAGGGTGATCGGCAATGGCGGCGGCCTGCTGAACTACGGCACGACCTATGCCACCAACATTCTGATTGCCGGTAATGCCGGTCTGCTCGGCAGCGGCATCTACAATGCCGGTACCTTCATCGCCAGCGGCGCCACCGTTACCGGCAACACGATGGCCGACACCTTCTACAGCGGCACGACCGGGATCTACAATTCGGCGGAAATGACGCTGATCCAGTCCACCGTCACCGCGAACAAGGGGCCGGATATCACCAACAGGGCAGAGCTGACGCTGGCCAACAGCATCGTGCCGGAATCGCCGGGCTGGATCGTCTACAAGGAGGGGCGCAACATCATCGGCGCCGGGGTTTATGACGGTGACACGCTCGTCGGCACCGTGGCGCTGACGGACATCTTCGCCGATATCGGCCCGAATGGTCCCATGCTTACCGACAATGGCGGCCCCTTCCCCACGCTGGCGCTGCGCGCCTCCAGCGACAACCCGGCGCTGGATTCGGGCGACGATGCGCTGGCGACGGATGCGCTGGGCGCCGCCCTGGTCACAGACGCGCGCGGCGAGGGGTTCACGCGGTTCACCGACCTTGCCTTTGCCGGGGTCCCGGGCGGCAACCGCGTCGACCTCGGTGCCGTGGAACTGGCCCCGGATTTCGCCGACGCGCTGGAAGTCGGCGGCGATCCCTTCGCCGTTCTCAGCTACAGCGGACGGCAGGATCACGGCACGTTCGAGATCGACTCCTACGGCCTCAGCCTGATCCAGACCGGCAACGCCTGGAACCATGTGGCGGTGGACTATGACGTCACCGAGGATACCGTCCTGACCTTCCGCTATCGGACGATGGTAGAGGGCGAGATCCACGCGATCGGTTTCGAGAATGACGACCGGCCCGACGCCACCACCTTCTTTCAGCTCGACGGCAGCCAGCGTTTCGGGATCCAGGACTTCGCCGGCAGCACCAGCGAGTACACGCTGTCGTTCAACATTCCCGTGGGAGAGTATTTCACCGGCCATTTCGACCGCCTCGTCTTTGTCACCGATCAGGACGAGGTGCCGGCGGACGAGGCGGATCTGGCGATGACCTACTGGAACAATATCCAGCTGTTCGAGGACGTGCCTTACATGTTGATCAGCGGCGAACGGGCGCCGGTCAGTTCTTACAGCGAGGCGCAGGACCGGGGCAGCTTTGAGTTCTTCGACGACAACTATCCGTCGATCATGTTCCAGGGCTCCAATTCCTGGGTGAAGGCCGCCATCGACTACGAGGTAACCGAGGACACGATACTCGAATTCTGGTTCGACAGCACCGCAGAGGGCGAGATCCACGCGATCGGTTTTGACAATGACGACGTGCCGGACAGCGAGACCTACTTTGCCATTGCCGGCACGCAGGAGGGCTTTGGCATCCGGGATTTCCACGATTCAGACAATGTCGGCGCCAGCCTTGTCCACATCCAGATCCCGGTGGGCGACTATTTCACCGGTCATTTCGACTCGCTGGTCTTCGTCACCGACGACGATGCGAATACCGGCGCCGACAGCGTATGGGCCGATTTCACCCTGACGGAGTATCTGTGACGCGGAAGCGCCCGTCAGATCAGGCCCAGCGGCCGGATGCCCAGTTCCCGCGCCCACCAGACCGCGATTACCGACTTGATCGCGACCGATACCAGCATCCCCGCGGCGACACCGGCCATGCCGTAGAGCAGCCCCAGAGGCACCGCGGCGGCCAGAAGCGTGGCGAATTCCAGCAAGGTGACGATCATCAGGCGACGCTCGCCGCTGCCATAGGTCAGCAGCAGAGGCGCAGGCTGTACCAGCATCGCGGCCGTGATCGCCGTGGTCGCGATGACCAGCGCCGGATAGGCCTGTACGAAATCCGGCCCGAAATGCCCCAGCAGAGTCCGCCCGAACACGACCAGGATCGCCCAGGTCGCAAGACCAGTCATCAGGTTGATCTTCAGGGCACCGTTGATCAGTCGCTGCAACTCCTGCCTGCCCTCGGCGCTTTCGATCAGGGCGCTGATCCTGGGTATGACCGGGCGCAGCGGCCCGTCGGACAGGCGCGGTATGATCGCCACCATGGCCAGGACCGCGCCGTAATAACCGACGACGGCCTCGTCCTCGGCCACGAATTCCAGCACGATGAGGTCGAGTGACACGATGATGAGAGAGACGGCGGACGCCGCCATCAGGCGCTGCGATGCCGTCCGCCAGGTCTTTGCCTTTTCCGAGTCGAGCCCGGACGTCCGCGTCTGCCAGGCCTCTATCAGCGACGGGACCCGCTGCCGCACATAGAGGAACTGCATGCCCAGAAGTAGCACCGAGATCAGCAGCGCGACCGAAACCAGCAGCAGGTTGGTGGGCTCTGCGCCGATCACCGCGAGGACCATCCACCACCCCATAATGAAGAACAGGTGGCGGAAGATGTTCAGTGGCAGATAGCCCGCGATGTTGTGCTCGCTGCATTGAAGATAACTGGCGACCAGCAGGATCGCCGCGAGAAACGGCGCCTGGGAGAGCATAACCACCGCAAGGTGATAGCTTTCGATATGCTTAATGCCGGTGAGGTGCATATGCGCCACCGCCCAGGCGAGAGCAAAGCTGATGGCGATGCAGGCGAGAAACGGCCATTTGACGAACCGCATGTTCCAGCGAATGAAAGCAGCGGCATCGTGATTGTCATGGTGCCGGAGATACTGGGCGAGGAAGCGTTTGGCACTGGTCGCTGTCCCGACAAGGGCAAGCGAGGCTGCAATGCCAAGGATACGCAGGGCAAGCAACAGGTCGCCGTAGCGGTCCGCCGGCAGATTGCGCGCCAGGGTCAGGTTGACGAGATACTTGAGGACATAGGAAACCAGCGTCAGCACGAACAGAACGAGACCGACCTTTGCCAGCCTGCTGCTGCGGCTGCCCGCGTCGCGCACCGTGGTTTCCCGTCCAAGCTCTGCCGTCGGCATAGGTGTTGCTCCGTTCGTGGCACGGCACCGCACAGGCGCAGATACGGGTAAAAGGCACGACTTGATGAGGATGTCCCTGGCGGCCTGGCCGGCCGGTACGTCCCGCGCCCATATTTCGTTGTTATTGCCCGTCCAGACCGGACGGGGCGGGCTTTGCATCGCTCCAATAAACGGAATAGCAGCCCGGCCGCAAGCGCGAGTTTACGCTACGTCTCCGCAACTGCACATCGAAACGACGGATCGGGCCACGGGCCCGGGCCGTTGCCGCGTTTCGAATTCAAATCTGGAAAGGTGGTAGCGGAGGAGGGACTTGAACCCCCGACACAAGGATTATGATTCCTCTGCTCTAACCAACTGAGCTACTCCGCCGGAACCGCGGGCGTAGGTAAGCGAGCGGCGCGGGGCCGTCAAGTGGAGAAGTGAAGGGTTTTCGCGGCGTCGCAACGGCGGCTTGCAGCCGCGACAGGACAGTATGGTCGCGACCGGCGGGAGCCCGTGAATTTGTATTGAACCGCCCGGCGTTCGACCAGGCGACACATGAATGTCGCACGGGATTGACAGAGTGCGCGGTAAGGCATGCGTCCGGATGTTTCATTCACCGGATGTGCGGGCCGCAAGCCCGGCGGAAAGACCGGGCGGCAAGACAACTCAAGAACCACACGGAAGGAGGCGCCGCATTGGCACCTGTCGAGCTGAAAACACCGTCCGCATGCCGGGCAATCAGGGCCGATCTGGCCGCGCATCGGGACGCATCAGACCATGCGTGAGCCTGTCCGTGCCACCGTGGCGGAGATGATCATGCCTTCCGCGGAGCTCCGCGAAGACGCGCTGTCGCAATGGGGTTCGCAGGAGGCGCATGACCGCTTTCTCGCGAGCTGGCCCTGCCTGAACTCCATCGAGGTCGCGCAGCCGTCTGAAGCCGCCGATCCGGCGTCGGCCCTGACCGTCGCCGCCTGGAACATCGAGCGCTGCAAGTGGGTCGAACCCTCGGCAGGGGTTATCCGCAGGGCCGGCGCCGACGTGGTGCTCGCCACCGAGATCGACCTCGGCATGGCCCGCTCAGACCAGCGCCACGCCGCCCGCGACCTCGCCGCCGAACTGGGCTATGGCTACATCTATGGCGTCGAGTTCGTCGAGCTCGGCACCGGCGACCCCTACGAAACCTCGAAATTCGGCGACATACCGAACCTGCACGGCCTGCACGGCAACGCGATCCTGTCGCGCTGGCCGCTGCAGGACGTGGCCCTGATCCCGCTCGACGGCGGCGGCGCGTGGTTCGTGCGCTCACCCAAGGGTGACGGGCAGTACCGCATTGGCACCCGCATGGCGATGTCCGCGCGGATCGAGACGGCGACGGGGCCGCTGCTCGTCGTCTCCGTCCATCTGGAAAGTGAAAGCGACGAACACGGCCGCGCGGCGCAGATCGAAACCCTGCTTCAGCAGCTTGACCGGCTCTACGGCAGCCTGCCCGCGGTGATCGGCGGCGACCTTAACACCAGCTGTTTCTTCGACGGCAGCCCGGCGCTGGACTCGGTGCTGTCGGATCCCGCCGCCGCCGAGCCCTGTTTCGCGGTTGTGGAGCAGTACGGCTACGACTGGCGCGGCGCCAATACCGGCCGCATCACCACGCGCCCTGCCCCCTGGGCGACCGACACTCGCCCGGCCAAGGTGCTGGACTGGCTCTTTACCCGCGGCGTCACCGCCAGCGATTCCGCCGTTCACCCTGCGTTGTCCGAGGACGGCGCCTACCTTTCCGACCACGAGCTTGTTGCGACCCGTATCAGTCTGTGAGGCCATGAAGACGCGTATCGTCTGCCATCGCGGCGCCAGCCGTCAGGCGCCGGAAAACACCATCGCCTCCGGCCTCGCCGCGGCCGCGCTTGGGGGTGACATCATCGAACTGGACGTGCGGCAGTCGCGCGATGGCGTGCTTTATGTCCTGCACGACCCGACGCTCGACCGCACCACCGACGGCGCCGGCGCCATTTCCCGCGCCGACAGCGCCGATCTGGACCGGCTGGACGCGGGATCGTGGCACGGCCCGAAATTCGTCGGCGAACGCCTGCCCCGGCTCGACGACTTCTTCGACGCGCTGCGGGACAAGGTGGATTTCTTCGTCGAGGTGAAGCAGGCCGATGCGGGCGCCGTCGCCCGGTCGATCACCCAGGCCGGCCTGCGCGACCGCTGCATGGGGTTTTCCTTCGACGCCGCCATCCGCAGGGCGCTGACCGAGGCCGCGCCGTGGCTGAAGATGCTGGTGAACTGGCGCGATCTCGACGCGATCCCCGACGCGGCACAGCTCGGCTATTCCGGCATCTCCTTCGACGTGCCCGACGCCTCGCCCGAACGCCTGTTCCGGACCCGCAAGGCGGGGCTGGAGATAATGGTCTACACGCCCAAGCTGGATCTGCCCGCCTTTCGCGATGCGATCCAGTCGGGGGTGGATTACCTTAACATCGACTATCCGGATCTGGCCGACCGGATCCGAAGGGAACGCGTCAAATGAAATGTGTCAGCTACAACATCCAGTACGGGCTCGGGGCCGACGGCCGCTATGACTACGCCCGCATCGCGGCAGAGGTCGAAAGCGCCGACATCATCGCCCTGCAGGAGGTGGAGCGGTTCTGGCAGCGGTCCGGCATGGTGGACGGACCTGCCGTTCTGGCAGAGCACCTTCCGCACCATCACTGCGTCTTCGCCGCCAATCTGGACACGGATGCCAGCTACGAAGAAGGCGGCCGCATCGTCCACCGGCGCAAGCAGTTCGGCACGATGATCCTGTCGCGCTGGCCGATCCTGTCGGCACGGAACTTCCCGCTGCCGAAATGGGGCGAACGCGAGCATTACTCGATCCAGCAGGGCCTGCAGGAGGCGGTCATCGGCACGCCGCTGGGGCCGGTGCGCGTTTATTCCGTGCGTCTCAGCCACCTCGCCCCCTTCACCCGCCTGCCCCAGGTCGACCGCATCCGGGAGATCCTGGACGCGGCCCCCTACGAAGGCGGCGCATGGTGCGGTGGCAATCCCGATCCTTCGGCGGGCTGGACAGAGGAAGACGAGCCGCCGATGCCGGTGTCGTGGATCCTGATGGGCGACTTCAACTTCCTGCCGTCGACCGAGGAATACGCCCGCATGATCGGCGGTGTGTCGGACCGCTATGGACGCATGAGCAACCGCATGGGCCCGCTCGATGCGTGGGTCGTGGCGGGCCATGCAGAGGATGCGGGCAGGACGCATCCGCTGGCCGGCGGCCGCATCGACCATTGCTTCATCTCGGGCGACCTCGCCGACCGGGTTCGCGAGGTGACGGTGGACGAGGCCGCCACCGGGTCGGATCACTGGCCGCTCTGGGTGACGTTCGAATAACCCCACGGACGCAACGCACCGCGCCAGCCCATAGGCGATCCGCCGCCCATCGCGGCCGTTGCGCGGTCTTGCAAATCGGCACCCCTGCCCCATTTCGATATGCTGGTTTATATGTCGGCACGTGCCGGGAGTACGAATGGCAGACCTCACGATGCAGAACGAGGCAGGCAACATCCAGTCGGTTACGGACGTGGTCGACCGGATGCAAAGCGCCGCTGAAGGCGAGCATGTCACCGTGCGAGAGGTGGTCTCGGCACTGGGTGAGGCGTCGTTCCTGCCGGTCATGATGGCGCCGGCGCTGGCGGTGGTATCGCCGCTGTCGGGCATTCCGCTGTTCTCGTCGATCTGCGGGCTGACCATCGCGCTGGTGGCGATCCAGCTTCTGCTGAACCGCGATCACGTCTGGCTGCCGGATTTCCTGATGCGACGCCAGGTTCAGGCCAAGGCCCTGAAATCGGCCACGGGCTGGCTGCGCAAGCCTGCTGGCTTCCTCGACCGGCATTCACGCGAGCGGCTGAGTTTCCTTGTCCGCCGCCCGTTCAACTGGATCACCGAGGCCGCCTGCATGCTCTGCGGGCTGGCGATGCCGTTCCTTGAACTGCTGCCCTTCACCTCGTCGATCCTCGGCAGTGCCGTGGTGCTGTTCTCGCTGTCGCTGCTGGTGCGCGACGGCCTGATCTCGGCCATCGCCTTCGGCGTCATGGGCGGCGCGGCGCTGGTGGGCTGGCAACTCGTCGTCTGAGCTCAGGAACAGCCGGCCAGCCCGCCCGCGATAGAACGCATGAGGTCGCCGTAATACCCCGGACCGGCGGTCAGTTCCCGGCCCATCGTGTCGATCTCAACGATCTTCGCGCCGCTGCCTTCGGCCACGGCCTGGCCCAGCCCGGGCGTGGCGATGGGTTCCATCACGATGCAGGCATGCGGCGTGCCGGCGGCAAGCTCTCGCAGCGCCTGCAACTGGCGCGGTCCGGGGGCGGCTTCGCCGTTGGTCATCGCGCCGATGGCGGTCAGGCCGAACCGGGGTTCGAAATACTGCAAGGCGTCGTGATAGACGATCAAGTCGGCCTCGGAGGCACCGGCAAGGGTGCCGGACAGCTCTGTGATCAGGTCATCCAAGTCTGCCTGCGCCGCCTCGGCATTCGCGGCATACAGCGCGGCATTCTCCGGGTCAGCGTCCGCCAGCGTTTCGGCGATAACGCCCAGCCACACCCGCGCGGCTTCCGGGTCGAACCAGGCATGCGGGTCGGTCGCGCCGGCCGCGTGGCTGTGTCCGTGGCCGTCGTCTGCTTCACCGCCCCAGCGGTAGGGCCGCCGCTCCACCCCCTCGGCCTGTAGCAGCGGCACGGTCAGCGCATCGCCGGCAAGGGTGGAAAGCGCGCCAGTCAGCCACGGCGTCAGCTCTTCGCCCACCCAGAACACGACGTCCGACCCTTCCAGCGCGGCCGCTTCGGACGGGCGCATCGCGTAGACATGCGGCGAAGCACCGACCGGCAGGATTAGCAATGGCTCGCCAGCACCGTCCATCACCCGGGACACCAGCGCATGGACCGGGGGTATGTCGGTCGCAACCTTCGGCACCTCGGCCGCCGCAGCGCCCGCAAGGCTGGAAAATACCGTGCCGAATAACCATTTCCTCAACATTGCTTTCCCCATAGAGTGATAGTCCAGAGCACTTGATATGTGTTACAATATCACATATCAAGCGTGAATTGCCGAGAAAGCGAGTACCATGGATACAATCGGATTCGAACGGCACGACCACAAGGCCTGTATGCATGACGGGGTTGCCGCGGCGGAAGCATTTTGTGCCGAGCAGGGGCTGCAGTTCACTCCGGCGCGGCGTCGGGTGCTGGAAATCCTGCTGGAAAAGCATCGCGCGCTCGGCGCCTACGAGATCCTCGACATCCTGCGTGAGGAGGGGCTCGGCTCGCAGCCGCCCATTGCCTATCGCGCCCTCGACTTCCTAACCTCGAACGGCTTCGCCCACAAGATCGAGCGGCTGAATGCCTTCGTCGCCTGCTCGCATCCAAGCGAGGGGCATTCGCCCGCCTTCCTGATCTGCCGCATCTGCGGCAGCGTTGCCGAGGCGACGGCCGCCCCGGCCCGCGGCATGCTCGGCAAGGCCGCGAAAGAGGTCGGCTTCCGGATCGAACGTGCCGTGGTCGAGGCCGAAGGCGTCTGCCCGAATTGCCAGGAGGCGGCGTGAGCCTGATCGACATTCGCGGCCTGGCAGTGCGTCTGGGCGGGCGAACCGTCCTGCACGACGTCACCTTCGCACTCGAGCCCGGAGAGATCGTGACCATCGTCGGCCCCAACGGGTCTGGCAAGTCGACCCTGTTGCGCGCGATCATCGGCGCGGTTCAGCCCTCGGCGGGAATGGTCGCGCTGAAACCGGGGCTGCGCATCGGCTACGTACCGCAGCGCCTGCATATCGATCCGACCCTGCCGATGACCGTGCGCCGGTTCCTTGGCCTGCCGAAACACGTCACCGATGACGAGGCGCATATGGCCCTGCACGAGGCCGGCGTCGGCGATCTGGGCAAGCGCCAGATGACGGACCTTTCCGGCGGCCAGTTCCAGCGCGTGCTGCTGGCCCGCGCGCTGCTGGCACGGCCCGAGGTTCTGATCCTCGACGAGGCGACACAGGGCATGGACCAGCCCGCTTCCGCCGATTTCTACCGGCAGATCGAAACTGTGCGCCGCGATCTCGGCTGTGCCGTGCTGATGGTCAGCCATGAATTGCACGTGGTGATGGCGGCCTCGGACCGGGTGATCTGCCTTAACGGTCACATCTGCTGTCAAGGCGAGCCCGAGCATGTCGCCTCCGCCCCCGAATACCGGGCGCTGTTCGGTACCGGCACCCAGGGCGCGCTGGCGCTTTACCGGCACGAACACAGCCATTCGCACGAGCACGACCACCCGCATCCGCACGAGCACGCCGAATGAACCTGCTGGACAGCTTCCTGACCCGCGCGGCTCTGGCGGGTCTGGGCGTGGCCGTGGCTGCGGCCCCACTGGGCTGCTTCGTCGTCTGGCGGCGAATGGCCTATTTCGGCGATGCCACGGCGCATGCCGCGATCCTTGGCGTCGCGCTGGCGCTGGCCTTCGACCTGCCCATTTTCGCCGGCGTTCTGTTCATCGCGCTGACCATGGCGATGTCCGTCACGTTCCTTGCCAACCGGGGCCAGTCGATGGACACGCTTCTGGGCGTGATGGCGCATTCCGCGCTCGCATTCGGGCTGGTCGCGGTGTCGTTTCTCGAAGGCATCCGCATCGACCTGATGGCCTACCTGTTCGGCGACATCCTGGCGGTCGGCAAAACCGACCTCGCGGTGATCTGGGGCGGCACCCTGCTGGTCCTCGCGCTGATCGGCTGGCGCTGGTCGGCGCTGTTGACCGCAACGCTGAACCCCGACCTTGCGCAGGCGTCGGGCATCGACCCGAAACGTGAGCAGTTCGTGCTGACCATCGCGCTGGCGCTGGTCGTTGCTGTGGCGATCAAGGTGGTCGGCGTGCTGCTGATCGCGGCGCTCCTGCTGATTCCCGCGGCCACCGCGCGCCACTTCGCCATCACACCCGAACGCATGGCACTGCTTGCCGCCGGCATTGGCGGTGCGGCGGCGCTTGGCGGGCTGCGGGCGGCCTATGTCTTCGACACGCCGACCGGCCCGACCATCGTCTGCGTCGCGGCGATCCTGTTTGCCGCGGCCAATCTTCTGCAGGTCCTGCGCGCCCGCTGAACGGCGCGAAAACAGGCAGTCGGACCCGTCGCAACGGCCGGAAAAGCCTTCCGGATTCCCGGGCGGCACGGCGCCGGTCGGACCAAATGCCACGGGCTCGGTCGCGGCATCCCGCGACCGGTGGCAACCGGACCGGTCCAACCACGCATTTCCAGCCATTTCAGCCGCTTACGCCGCAGCGCAGAAACATGAGCGAACTGCATGCGACGCTACTACAGGCAGAAAAAAGCGCTTGCCCAAACCGCTTTGACCGGCCCAAGATACCCGCGGGAGGAGATGTCGCCATTGCTTTTTCCGCGCCATTCGAAATGCGCGCCGGCACCTGTCGGCGAATACGCCGCGCGGAGCTGGCCCGGTTCCCCGGGCCCGTCAGGCGGCCCCGCGAAATGAGACACCAAAGACGATCAGGGAGAAAGATCATGACTTTCGCAACCAGCAGAACCGCCCGGCTGATGGCCGGCGGAGCGATGGTGCTGGCGCTGTCGGCCACCGCTTCGCTTGCCGACATCCGCTTCTGGACCACCGAAGAGCAGCCGGAGCGGCTGGAACGGCAACAGCAGATGGCCGAGGCCTTCGAGGCCGAAAGCGGCATCGCGGTCGAGGTCATCCCGGTCACCGAATCCGAGATCGGCACCCGCGCCACTGCCGCCTTCGCCGCCGGCGACCTGCCCGACGTGATCTACCACCCGCTGTCGCAGGCCCTGCCCTGGGTCGAGGCCGGCATCCTCGACGCCGACGCCGCGACAGAGGTGATCGAGGCGCTCGGCGCCGATACCTTTGCCTCCGGCACGCTCAGGATGGTCGAAACCGACGACGGCTGGGCCAGCGTACCCGCCGACGGCTGGACCCAGATGATCGTCTACCGCAAGGACCTGTTCGAAGAGGCCGGGCTGGAACCGCCCTCGACCTATGCCAACGTGCTCGCCGCCATCGAGGCGCTGCACAACCCGCCCGACATGTTCGGCTTCGTCGCCGCCACCAAGGTGGACGAGGCGTTCATGAGCCAGGTGCTGGAGCATGTCTTCCTCGCCAACGGCGTGACCCCGGTGGATGACAGCGGCTTCAAGGGCTTCGACGAGGCGGCGACCGTCGAGGTGCTGGAATTCTACAAGGCCCTGGCCGAAGCCTCGCCGCCGGGCGAACTGTACTGGGACCAGTCGCGGACGCTGTACTTCGGCGGACAGGCGGCGATGATCATCTGGTCGCCCTTCATCCTTGATGAACTGGCCGGCCTGCGCGACAGCGCACCGCCCACGATCAACGACGACCCGACCTCGCCGGAACTGGCGTCGAAAACCGGCATCGTGACCAACTTCGCCGGCCCGTCGAACCCCGACGGCGCCGCGTGGTCCTCGACCAACCTGTTCGGCATTACCGCCGACGCGAATTACGACGAGGCGATCCAGTTCGTCGAGTATTCGATGGGCGAGGGCTATGAAAGCACGCTGGCGATCGCGCCCGAGGGCAAGTTCCCGGTACGCCGCGGCACGGCCGAGAATCCGAGCGAGTTCGTCGATCTCTGGGCCACCCTGCCAGTCGGCGTCGACCGCAAGGCGCCGCTGGGGGAGCTTTATTCCCAGGACATGATCGACGAGATCGTCGGCGGTCTCGACGTTGCCCAGCGCTGGGGCGTGGAAGAGGGCCAGCTTGCGCTCGCCTCCAAGCTCATCAACAGCCAGGTGATCAACCGGGTCGTGCGTGAGTATATCGACGGTCAGATCGACGCCGCCGCCGCGGTTGCCGAAATGAACGACGAACTCGCCACCATCGAGTAATCGGATCGGCCCATTCCGCGGCGCGGAAAGGGCCTTTTCACCGACGGACGCATGAGTACCGCGACCCCTCCGAAGACCACGGGCCCCCTTGCCCGGCGCGAGGCCCGGCTTGCCTGGGGCCTACTGCTGCCGACGATCCTCAGCGTCTCGCTGGTGGTCGTCCTGCCGCTCCTGTCGATCTTCTGGATCAGCTTTAAACCCATCGGTCTGGCCGACCTGCGCCCGCCCGCGCCGGTGGTGCGAGAATCGCTGCGCGGCCGCCCGGAAGCGCCCGGCGACCCGGCGGACCTGCAATACCGCCTGCGCAATTCATCGCAGGACAAGCCAATCCTCGGCGTGACGCTTACAGATACCATTCCCGAAGGGCTGGTTCTGGGCGAACTGGACCCGCGCTGCAGCCTCGACGACGCCACGCTGACCTGCGATTTCGGCGATCTCGAAGGCGGCCAGCGCGAGGAGGTCGAGATCCCGGCGACCGTGGAAGCGGCCTATTTCGAAAACGGCATCGATGCCGACGAAAGCGAGCCGGTGATGACCGGCAGTTCCGACAACATCCTGATCAACGGCCAGTTCACCCTCGACAACTTTGTCCGCATCTTCGACAGCGACGAGTTCTTTACCGTGCTCTGGGCGACGGTGTTCTACACCGTCTTCGGCACCGTCGGCGCTCTGGTCGTGGGCCTCTTTGCGGCGATGCTGCTGAACAAGTCGTTCAAGGGCCAGGGCTTTCTGCGTGGCCTGTACCTGTTCCCCTACGTGGCGCCGGTGATCGCGGTGGCCTTCACCTGGGTGACGCTGTTCGACCCGTTCTCGGGCTCTGCCAACGCGCTTCTGGTGCAGATGGGGATCATCGACCAGCCGATAAACTTCTTCGGCCAGCGCCCGCTGGCGCTGATCATGGTGACAGTGTTCGAGGTCTGGCGCTACTTTCCGCTGTCCTTCCTGTTCATCCTCGCGCGAATGCAGTCGATCGACACCGACATGTACGAGGCCGCCGACATGGACGGCGCCTCGCCCTTCCAGCAGTTCTGGTTCCTGTCGCTGCCGCAGCTTCTGGGTATCCTGTCGGTGCTGTTCCTGCTGCGCTTCATCTGGACCTTCAACAAGTTCGACGACATCTTCCTGCTGACCGGCGGCAGCGCCGGAACCCGGACGCTGACCGTCAGCGTCTACGAGCAGGCCTTCGCCGTGGGCAATATCGGCGCCGGTGCCGCAGTGGCGGTGGTGATCTTCTGCGTGCTGCTGGTATTCTCGATCTTCTTCCTGAAATACGTCAGCCGGGAGGAAGGGCTGTGAGCGCGGTGCAAACGGCACGTGCGGGAGCGAGGGGCCAGCCCCTCGCGCACCCCGGGATATTTTTGACCAGAAGAAGCAGGGGACCGGCATGAAGTTCCTCCGCTACGGCTACATCACCGGCCCCGTCATCGGCGCGCTCTGGATGATCGTCGCAGGCTTCACCATCGCCGTCGCGATGTCCTTCGCGACCGGTCAGGCGTTCCGCCCCAACCTTCTGCTCAGCCTCGTCTGGGGCGCGCTGCTCTGGCCCGCCACGATGCGCGCCGCCGGGATCGCCGGACCGGCGCTGGCAGCGCTGCTCCTCGTCGGGGCCACGCTGATCGGGGTCGGCCCGCTCATCGTCGGCGCCGGCACCAGCACCGTCACGGCGGTCATCTGCGGCCTGCTGCTGGCGGCGGGCACGATCTGGCCGGTGCGCCTGATGCTGCAGGACATGCCGCCCGGCGCCCTGACGCGGCATATCTTCGAACATGCCGTGATCCGCTTCCTGACCGGTACCGGCTACGTGATCTTCACCGCCATCGTCGCGATCCCGTTCTACGTGATGGTGATGACCAGCCTGAAGAACCAGCAGCAGCTGGTGCAGAACCCGCTGGATTTCTCCATCGACCTCAGCCGCGGGCTGGACCTCTTCTCCAGCTACGTCGAGCTTTTCGCCCAGTTCAACTTCGGCTCCTACCTCTGGACCTCCACTTATGTCTCGGTCCTGACGGTGCTGATCACCCTGCTCTTCTCGGTCCCCGGCGCCTATGCCGTGGCGCGCCTGCGCTTCTCGGGCCGCACCGCCTTCTCGCGCTCGATCCTCCTGATCTACATGGTGCCGATGATCGTGCTGGCGCTGCCGATCTACATCGCCTTCTCGATGCTGGGCCTTCGCAACACGATCTTCGGCATCATCGTGATCTACCCGGTCACCACGATCCCCGTCGCGCTTTACATGCTGCAGGGCTATTTCCGGGGGCTCCCGGCCGAGGTGGAAGAAGCCGGACTGATGGACGGCCTGACCCGGCTCAGGGTGATCTGGAAGATCACGCTGCCACTGTCGCTGCCGGCGCTCGCCTCGGTCTCGCTCTATGTCTTCATGATCGCCTGGAACGAGTTCCTGCTGGCCTTCATGCTGCTGGACGATCCGTCGAAATTCACACTGACGCGCGGGGTCGCGATGCTGAACTCGTCGGAAATCCCGCGCCAGCACCTGATGGCGGGCGCGGTGATCGCGACGGTGCCGATCATGGTCCTGTTCCTGGGGCTGGAGAAATTCATGACGCGGGGCCTGACCGCCGGGGCGGTCAAGGGATGACGATGACAAGAGACGAAGAAGCCCGCGCCATCCTCGCGCAGAACGACCGCGGCGGCTATACCGTGCCGACCGACGGCCTTTATCCCTACCAGTGGAACTGGGACAGCGTCTTTGCCGCTCTCGGCTTTGCCGAGCATGACATGAACCGCGCCTGGACCGAGATCGAGACCCTGTTCTCCGGCCAGTGGCCGAACGGCATGGTGCCGCATATCCTGTTCCACAAGGTCGATCCCGGCTATTTCCCGAACCCCGACATCTGGGGCGGCACCGGGCCGATACAGTCCTCCGGTATCTCGCAGCCACCCATCGCCGCCACCTTCATCCGCTGGCTGCTGGACCACGACCCCACACAGGAAGCCCGCGCCAGGGCGCTGTTCGAACCGCTGAAGAACTGGCACCGCTGGTTCATGACCTGGCGCTGCGAAGGCGGCGCTATCGTCGTCACCCACCCGTGGGAAACCGGTCGCGACAACTGCCCCGACTGGGACGGGGCGCTGGCCGCCTTCGAACCCACCGGCATCGCGGCCTACAAGCGCCGCGACACCAGCGAGGTCGAGGCCGCCGAACGCCCGAACCAGTGGGAATACGACCGTTACCTTTATCTGGTGAAGCTGGGCGCCGAATGCGGCTGGGACGAAGCCTGGCTGCGCGACAACACGCCGTTCCGCGTCGCCGATCCGACGATGACCTTCACTCTGCTGCGCTCCACCCGCGACCTTCTCGCCATGGCGGAGCGATGGGGCGAGGACACCTCCGAAATCCGCAACTGGATCGCCGCGATGGAGGCCGGATCCGAACGGTTGTGGAACCCGGACATTGAAGCCTACGACTGCTATGACGAACGGGCGGGCACGCATACCGGCGTCATCTCGAACGCCTCCTTCCTCACCTGGTATGCCGGCGTCGGCGGCGACCGGATGCTGACGCATCTCGACCGCATCGCCGGGCTGACCCGCTATCAGGTGCCGTCGACCGACCCGGCGCATCCGAAATACGAACCGAAACGTTACTGGCGCGGGCCGGTCTGGGCGATGCTGAACATGCTGATCGCCACCGGGCTGGGCGAAGCGGGGCACGCCGCCCACGCGCAGGCGCTCACCGAAAAGACCCGCGACATGATCGGCACGAACGGCTTTGCCGAATATTTCGACCCGCGTGACGGCGCACCCGCGGGCGGGCGCAACTTTACCTGGACGGCCGCCGTCTGGCTGGCCTGGGCGTCACCGGAAACAGGGAGGACCGCATGGGCAGCATAGAGCTGAAATCGGTCGAGAAATGGTTCGGCGATCTGCAGGTCATCAAGGGCATCGACCTTGATATCAGCGATGGCGAATTCATTGTCTTCGTCGGCCCTTCCGGCTGCGGCAAGTCGACCCTGCTGCGGATGATCGGCGGGCTCGAGGAAACCTCGCGCGGCGCCATCGTGCTGGACGGAAAGGACGTGACCGACCAGCCGCCCTATCAGCGTGGCCTGACTATGGTGTTCCAGTCCTACGCGCTTTACCCGCACATGTCGGTGCGCGACAACATGGGCTTCTCTCTGAAGACCTCCGGCGCGCCTAAGGCAGAGATCGAGGAAAAGGTGAACCGCGCCGCCGAGGTGCTGAAGCTGGAGCCTTACCTCGACCGCCGGCCCAAGGCGCTGTCGGGCGGGCAGCGCCAGCGCGTCGCCATCGGCCGCTCCATCGTGCGCGACCCCACGGCGTTCCTGTTCGACGAACCGCTGTCGAACCTCGACGCCGCCCTGCGGGTCGAGATGCGCTACGAGATCGCCAAGCTGCACCAGAAGCTCAAGGCGACGATGATCTACGTCACCCACGACCAGGTCGAGGCGATGACGCTCGCCGACCGTATCGTTGTGCTGGAGTTCGGCACCATCGCGCAGGTCGGCACCCCCAAGGAGCTGTACGAAAACCCGGCGAACCTGTTCGTGGCGCAGTTCATCGGCTCTCCGTCGATGAATATCGTCCCCTGCACCACCTCCGCCGGATCCTACACGCTCGAAGGCGGGCGGGGCGGGGCGTACACTCGCGGCGAAGGTGCTGTGAAGCTCGGCATCCGCCCCGAGCACATCGACATCGGCGCACCCGGAGAAGGGCAGGCCGACGCCACGGTCGACGTTCTGGAATACCTCGGTGCCGACAGCTACGTCATCGTCGATGCCGGTCCGCTGGGCCAGATGACGATCCGCAGTCACGGCGACGAGGACGTGGAGCCGGGCCAGAAGATCGGGCTGAAGTTCCGCGAGGACAGGCTGCATTTCTTCGACGACCGGGGGCTCGCCGTCGCGCGCTGAGCCCGGTTCCCATGCAGCCCGCCAACGATTCCGTTCGAGAGAATTGCGTTGGCAACTAATCCCATTCGGGCGTTACGGCAGCAGGCAAAGACGCGGAAAAGTTGATGAATACGTCAAAATTTACGGTTAACGATGAGTTAATGGCGAATCAATTTCGAGCGCCGGGTCTTTTGTGAAGGGAGAAAGTAATGGAAGAAACCGTCGGATTTTTTGACGTTATCTGGTCCGGGTTCTGGCTGATATTCTGGCTGTTCCTGCTGGTTGCCTGGTTCTGGGTCCTAATTTCTGTCCTGGCGGACGTGTTCCGCTCCAAGGACATCGGCGGCTTCGCCAAGGCACTCTGGATCGCCTTCGTCATCATCATCCCGTGGCTCGGCGTGCTCTGCTACATCATCATCCGTGGTGGCAAGATGCAGGAAAACAGCGCGCGCCAGATGCAGGCGATGGAAGACGCGCAGCGCAGTTACATCCGCAACATTGCGGGCACTTCTCCGGCGGCCGAGCTCGAAAAGCTGGTCGAACTGAAGGAAAAAGGCGTGATCACCGACGCCGAATTCGCGGCGCAGAAAGCCAAGATTCTCGCCGAATGATCTATGCGCGCCCGGCCTTCGCGGCCGGGCGCCATTCTGCCGGGGTTCGTGATTTTCACTTGGCCCATCACCCGCGCCGCCGCACAGTCACGCCATGCCGGGCCGCCTTTTCCTGACCGCTTCGCTGGATGACGTCGCCGCCTTCTTCGGCGCCGATGCCGGCGCCGTCACGCCCGATCCGCCCCGCTACAACATCGCCCCCGGCCAGCAGGTCTATGTCTGCCGCCCCGACCGCACCCTGACGACGATGCGCTGGGGCATGATCCCCGTCGGCCGCGTCAATGCCCGTGGCCGCCCGGTGATGGAAACCATCGTCAACGCCCGGTCCGAGACTGTGTTCTCCAAATCCGCCTTCGAGGGCGTCACCCGCGCCCTCGTCCCCGCCAGCGGCTGGTACGAATGGACCGGCGAGAAACGCCGCAAGACCGCCTGGCGCATCGCCCCCGCCGATGGCGGCCTTCTCGCCTTCGCCGCGATCTTCGACATCTGGAAAGGCCCCGGCGGCATCGAACTGCCGCAGATCGCCACCGTCACCTGCGAACCCTCGGGCGACGTGAAGGACATCCACGACCGCATGGGCGTGCTGCTGAAGCCGGACCAGTTCGAAAACTGGCTGACCGGCGACACCGAGGCGGTGAAAACGCTGATGCAGCCCTACCCCGACGGCTCCCTCACCGTCACCGAAGCCACAGGCGTCGACTGGTCCGGGGCCTGACCGGCGATAGCCGCTTCCCTTTCCCGCGCCGCCAAGGCATTGGGACAGGGATGGAATTCACGACCACCTTCTGGATCCTCGCGGCCTTCGGATCGCTCTTCGTCGGCATGTCGAAGGGCGGGCTGCCGATCGTCGCGCTGCTCGCGGTGCCGATGCTGTCCTTCGTCATGCCGCCCGCCGCCGCTGCCGGGCTGCTGCTGCCGGTCTACATCATCTCCGACGTCTACGGCGTCTGGCTCTACCGTCGCGAATACTCGGCGCGGAACCTCAATATCCTGATCCCCGCCGCCGCCATCGGCATCCTGTTCGGCTATCTCACCGTCGCGGTGGTGCCCGGCGACGCGGTGAAGCTGGCGGTCGCGCTGGTCGGCTTCTACTACCTCGCCGACAAGATGCGCCGCCGCCGCAACCCGCACCTGCCGCCGCGCCCCGCGGACGTGCCGCGCGGGCTGTTCTGGGGCGCGCTCGCCGGGTTCACCAGCTACATCTCCCACGCCGGTGGCCCGCCGTTCCAGGCCTACACCCTGCCGCAGAAGCTGCCCAAGATGGTCTTTGCCGGCACCGCCACGATCCTCTTCGCGATCATCAACCTGATGAAGGTGCCGCCCTACGTCCTCAACGACCAGATCACCTGGCACAGCCTCTCCGCCACCGCGTGGCTGGCGCCGGCGGCGATCTTCGGCGCCTGGGCCGGCTACCGGCTGACCGAGATCCTGCCAGAGAAGATCTTCTTCGCCTTCGTCGAGACCGCGCTGTTCCTGATCTCGCTGAAACTTCTGTTCGACGTCGTGTTCTGACCTTGCCGCCGCCGCGCGGCGCGATATCCTCGCACACCAACCCCGGAGAGGAGACAGCCCCATGCAGATGAGTTCGGAACGAGAGATCGCCGCGCCGCCGGAAACCGTCTGGGCCGCGCTGATCGACCCCGAAGTGCTGAAGGCCTGCGTCCCCGGCTGCGAGGAAATGACCGGCAATCCCGCGGACGGGTTCGAGGCCGTGGTGGTGCAGAAGGTCGGCCCGGTGAAGGCCACCTTCAAGGGCGCCGTCACCTTCTCGGAAATGGTCGAACCCGAGAAACTGACGCTGACCGGCGAAGGCAAGGGCGGCCCCGCCGGCTTTGCCAAGGGCGGCGCCAACGTGGTGCTGGAACCGACCGAGACCGGCACGAAACTGACCTATGACGTCGAGGCCAAGGTCGGCGGCAAGCTCGCCCAGCTCGGCAGCCGCGTCATCGACGGCTTCGCCAAGAAGATGGCCGACCAGTTCTTCGAACGCTTCCAGAATGCCATCGAGGGTCCGTCAGAGGCGGAACCCGAAGCCGCCGACGATGCCGGCAACAAGAAAGGCTGGTTCGCCCGCCTGCGCGGCTGAGCCGCCGGCGCGCCGGCTTCGGCGCTTCGCCAGAAGTACTTATTGCCTCCGGCGGGGATATTTCTGACCAGAAGAAGCAACGGATCGTTAATCACGATCTGAGAGGTTTGCGTTGCGGTACAGGCGGGGACGCCGATGACCGCACCAGGAGAAAGCCCTCTGTTACCGGGAGCGGAGCGGGGGGCCGGATCCCCTGCTTCTTCTGGTCGCAAATATCCCCGCCGGAGGCTCCCGCAACAGCAACCTGCGGAAGGCCGGGACAGCGTATTGCACCGCCACAAGAGACAATAACTGTGCGCGGCAGCGCGCTTTTGAACCGGCCTACGCCGCGAGATCCGGGAACAGCGCCGCCAGCCCCTCGGGCGAAGCGGCAGCTACGCCGCGCTCGGTGATCAGCCCGGTCACCAGCCGCGCCGGGGTGACGTCGAAGGCCGGGTTGCGCGCCGGGCTGGCATCGGGAGAGATCTGCACCCAGCCGGTATCGCCGCCCTCCAGCTTGCCCTGCACCTTCGTCACCTCCAGCGGCGACCGCTCCTCGATCGGAATCTCGAACCCGTCAGAGATCGTCCAGTCGATTGTCGGCGAGGGCAGCGCCACGTAGAACGGCACGCCGTTGTCATGCGCCGCCAGCGCCTTCAGGTAGGTGCCGATCTTGTTGCACACGTCTCCGCGCGCGGTGGTCCGGTCAGTGCCCACAATCACAAGGTCCACCTCGCCGCGCTGCATCAGGTGGCCGCCCGCGTTGTCCACGATCAGGTCATGCGGCACGCCGTGTTCCGACAGCTCCCACGCGGTCAGCTGCGCGCCCTGGTTCCGCGGCCGGGTCTCGTCGACGAAGACATGCACCGGGATCCCCGCCTCGTGCGCCTGGTAGATCGGCGAGGTCGCGGTGCCCCAGTCCACCGTCGCGATCCAGCCGGCGTTGCAATGGGTCAGCACGTTCACCGGACCGTCCTTCTTCGCCGCGATCTCCCTGATGATTTCCAGCCCGTGCAGCCCGATCTGCCGGTTGATTTCCACATCCTCGTCGCAGATCGCCGCCGCCTTGGCGAAGGCGGCGCTGGCGCGATCCGCCACCGGCAGCGGCGCCAGCGCGTTGCGCATCGCGTCCAGCGCCCAGCGCAGGTTCACCGCCGTCGGCCGAGTCGCGTTCAGCACCTCGCAGGTCCCGGCAAGGCTGGCGTCGGACGCGTCGCGCGCCATCGCGCAGGCCACGCCGTATCCCGCCGTCGCCCCGATCAGCGGCGCGCCCCGCACCCACATGTCGCGGATCGCGGCGGCGAATTCGTCCAGCGTTTCCACCGTGACCACCCGGAACTCATGCGGCAGCCAGCGCTGGTCGATGATCTTCACCGCGCCGTCCTCGACCCAGATCGAGCGGTAATGCCTGTCTCCGACCTTCATCGCGTACCCTCCTCGTGGCGTTCGTCCTCGGGCCTTCATGTAAGAGTGTCGCCCGACCGGACAATCGTCTCAAGGGCAAAGGTGTTGCGCGTGCTTCCCGGTTGCGCTCGCCCCTTCGCATCGCCAACCTGTCGCCATGAGCGACACCTCCCTGCCCCTGATCCGCGATGTCGGCCTGACCGGCCTGCTCGTCACCTTCGGCGAGCGGATGAGCGAGGAAGCGAACCGCGCCGCGCTCGCCTTCCGCGCCGCGGTGGAGGCGCAGGGCTGGGACGGGGTCGAGGAAACCGCGACCTCGCTCACCTCGGCCTTTTTACGGTTCGACCCGCTGCGGCTGGAGCATGACGATCTTTCCGCGCGGCTGTCGGAAATGGCGGCGGCGAAGGACTGGAAACAGGAACCGCTCCCCCCGGGGCGCAGGCACTGGCGCATTCCGGTCGTCCTTGGCGGCGAGCATGGACCGCAATTCGAGGAGGCCGCCGAGGCCGCCGGGCGCAGCCCCGAACAGGCCACCGAGGATATCGCGGCGTCCCGCATCCGCGTCCTGACCATCGGATTCGCCCCGGGCCAGGCCTATCTCGGCGAGCTGCCGCAACACTGGAACATCCCCCGCCTCCGGGAACTGTCGCCCAACGTCCCCGAAGGCGCGCTTGTTGCCGCGATCCGCCAGCTCATCGTCTTCACCCGGACTACCCAGACCGGCTGGCGCCATATCGGCCAGACCGCGTTCCGCTCCTACCGGCCCGAGGCAGAGACCGCGTTTCCCCTGACCCCCGGCGACGAGGTGTCCTTCACCCCCGTCCCTGCTGCCGACCTGCCGACGCTGCGCGACGATTCCGAGGGCGGCGCCACGGCGGAGGCGATAGGATGACCGCGCTAACCGTTCTTTCCGCCGGTCCCGGCGTGACCGTGCAGGACATGGGCCGCCCCGGTCTCCTCGGCTATGGCGTCTCGCGCGGCGGCGCGGCCGACACGCTGGCGCTGGCCGAAGGCGCGGCGCTGCTGGGCCAGGACCCCGGCACCGCCGCAATAGAGATGGCCGGCATTGGCGGCACCTTCACCGTCGACACCGACACCCGCATCGCCCTGACCGGCGCGCCGATGCAGGCGACGCTGGAGGGCGAGGCGCTGACATGGAACGCCAGCCACCGCCTGCGCGCGGGTCAGCACCTGGCCATCGGCGGCGCGCGCAAGGGCAGCTACGGCTACCTGCATCTCGGCGGCGGCATCGCCACCGAGCCGCTGCTGAACGCCCGGTCCGCCCATCTCGCCGCCGGCCTCGGCCATCCTTTGAAGGACGGCGACAGCCTGCCGCTCGGCAAGGACCGCGCCGGCGAAACCGGCCTGACGCTGGATATCGACGACCGCTTCTCCGGCGGCACCATCCGTGTCATCCCCTCGATGCAGACCGACCGCTTTTCGAAGGAAGACCTCGACCGCTTCGAGGCGACCGAGTTCGCCCGCGACCCGCGCGGCAACCGCATGGGCGTCAAGATGCGCTTCGACGGCGCGCCTTTCGCCGCGCAGGACCAGCTGAACATCCTGTCCGAAATCATCGTCCCCGGCGACATCCAGGCCACCGGCGATGGCGCGCCCTTCGTCCTGCTGAGCGAATGCCAGACCACCGGCGGCTATCCCCGCATCGCCACCGTCATCCCCCCCGATCTGCCCAAGGTCGCGCAGGCCCGCGCCGGCGACCCGATCCGCTTTACGTTCATCACCCGACAGGACGCCCTCGCCGCGCTCCGCAGCTACGGGGACCACCTCGCGAAGCTGCCGAAAGCGCCAAGGCCGCTCATCCGCAACCCGCACGACATTCCCGACCTTCTGGGCTATCAACTGATCAGCGGCGTCACCGCCGGGGAGGATCACCAATGACCGCATCCGTCGACCTCAACGCCGACATGGGCGAAAGCTTCGGCCCCTGGCCGATGGGCAACGACGCCGCGTTGCTGGAGATCATCAGCTCCGCCAACATCGCCTGCGGCTTCCACGCCGGCGACCCCGACACGATGGCAAAGACCGTGGCGCTCGCGGTGAAGAACGATGTCGGCATCGGCGCCCATCCCGGCTTCCTCGACCTGCAGGGCTTCGGCCGCCGCCGCATGCAGGTGCCCCACGCCACCCTCGGCAACTGGGTCCGCTACCAGCTGGGCGCCGCGCAGGCGATGGCGGCAACGGCGGGCGCCAAGGTCCGCCACCTGAAACTCCACGGCGCCCTCGGCAACATGACCTCGGAGGACGAAGCGCTGGCGAAAGCCTGTTACGAGGCCGCGCTCTCCGTCGATCCCGACATCACCATCATGGTCATCGCCGCCACCGCCCAGCAGCGCGCCGCCGAGGCGCTCGGCTGCAGGTTCGCCGCCGAGATTTTCGCCGACCGCGCCTATAATGACGACGCCACGCTGGTCGACCGCTCCAAACCCGGCGCGGTGATCCACGATCCCGAACACGCCGCCCAACGCATCGTGAAGATGGTCAGCGAGGGCGCGATCCTCACCGAAACCGGTAACCGCATCGAAAACCGCATCGACACGATCTGCGTCCACGGCGACACCCCCGAAGCGGTCGATCTCGCCCGCGCCGTCCGCGACGGCCTTGAAGCCGCCGGCATCGCCGTGAAACCCTTCGGGGATTAGACAGGCCGGGCAACGGCCCCGGCATACGAACAGGGAGGAACCACCATGCCGAACGACACACCGCGCACCGGCCCCATCCGCCTCGGCATGGTCGGCGGCGGACAGGGCGCCTTCATCGGCGCCGTCCACCGCATCGCCGCGCGCCTCGACGGCCGCTATCAGCTGGTCGCAGGCGCCCTTTCCTCGACGCCCGAGAAATCGCAGGCCTCCGGCGCGGAACTCGGCCTCGACCCCAAGCGCATCTATGACGACTTCAAACAGATGGCGATCCGCGAGGCCCGGCTGAAGGACGGGATAGAGGCGGTCGCGATCGTCACCCCGAACCACATGCATGTGGACCCGGCCATCGAATTCCTCCGCCGCGGCATCCACGTGATCTGCGACAAGCCGCTGGCGCCAAAGCTGGGCGATGCCCGCCGCCTCGCCCGCGTCTGCGAAAAATCCGACGCGCTGTTTGTGCTGACCCACAACTATTCCGGCTATCCCCTGATCCGGCAGGCGCGGGAAATGGTGGCGAACGGCGACCTGGGTGACATCCGGCTGGTGCAGGTGGAGTACGTGCAGGACTGGCTGAGCACCGATCTGGAAACCACCGGCAACAAGCAGGCCGAATGGCGCACCGATCCCGCCCGCTCCGGCGCGGGCGGCGCCACCGGCGATATCGGCACCCACGCGTTCCAGCTCGCCCGCTTCGTCTCCGGCCTCGAACTCGACGAACTCGCCGCCGATCTCGACAGCTTCGGCAAAGGCCGCACGCTCGACGACAACGCCCACGTGATGCTGCGCTGGAAGGGCGGCGCCAAGGGCATGCTCTGGTGCAGCCAGGTCGCGCCGGGCAACGAGAATGCCCTGCGCCTGCGAATCTACGGCACCAAGTGCGGCCTGTCGTGGGAACAGGAAAACCCCAATCGCCTGTGGCACACCCCGCTGGGCGAACCGCCGCGCCTGCTCACCCGCGCCGGCGCCGGATCGACGGATGCCGCGAACCGCCTGACCCGCACCCCCGGCGGCCACCCCGAGGGCTATCTCGAAGGCTTCGCCAACATCTATTCCGAGGCCGCGACGGCGATCGAGGCGCGCCGCACCGGCGCACCGGTCCCGCCCGAGGTCACCTTCCCCGGCATCGCCGACGGTCTCGAAGGCGTCGCCTTCGTCGAGGCCTGCGTGAAATCGGGCAAGGCCAACGGCAACTGGAAGAAGCTCGGCCTGTAGGTTCCCCGGCCCCGGAAAGCCATCCTTAACCCGAATCGACGTCTAACGGCGTCCAACCCTATGAACCTGGTTGGACAACTGCCCATGGCCTTCAGGACCGATGCCAAGCGTAACAGCGACAATGACGATCTTTCCGCCGCGGTAAATGCGCATATGGCCGTCATCTGGTTCACGCCGGAGGGCGAGATCCTCGAAGCGAACGAGAATTTCTGCAGGGTCATGGGATATGACCGGCAGGAGATTGTCGGCAAGCGACATGCCATTTTCGTCGAAAAGGACTTCGCCGAAGGCGAGGATTACCGCGAGTTCTGGACGCGCCTGAAAGCCGGCGAATCCTTCACCGATGTCTATCCCCGCGTGTCGAAAACCGGCCGAACCGTCTGGATCCGCGCCTCCTATGTGCCGATCCTCGACGCGGCGGGCCAGACCCGCAAGGTGGTGAAATTCGCCCGCGACGTCACCCAGCAGGCAGAGGATGCCGCCGATTCCAAAAGCCGGCTGGAAGCGATCAACCGCTCGCAGGCGGTGATCGAGTTCAGGACCGACGGCACCATCGTCACCGCGAACAGGAATTTCCTCGATACGGTCGGCTATTCTCTGGAAGAGGTCCGGGGAAAGCATCACAGCATCTTCGTCGGCGAGAAGACGGCGGGCACTCCGGAATACGCGGATTTCTGGCAGGCGCTGGCGCGCGGCGAATACCAGTCCGGCGCCTATCGCCGCTACAGCAAGTCCGGCACCACGATCTGGCTGCGCGCCACCTACAACCCGATCTCGGATTCAAAGGGAAATGTCGTGGGTGTGGTCAAATTCGCCAACGACGTGACAGAAGCAAAGCAGCAGTCCCTCGACGACGGCGCCCGGCTCGAGGCGCTGAACCGCTCGCAGGCAACCATCGCGTTCGAGCCCGACGGCACGATCCTGCGGGCGAACCGGAACTTCCTCGATGCAATGGGCTATGAGCTGGACGAGATCATCGGCAAGCATCATAGCATCTTCATCGACCCGGAAGAGGCGGCCAGCCCCGAATACGCGGCGTTCTGGGACAAGCTCAGAGACGGCGAATACCAGGCGGCAGAGTATCGCCGCATCGGCAAGGGCGGGCGCGAAGTCTGGATTCAGGCATCCTACAACCCGATCGTCGATGCCGACGGCTATGTCACGCGGGTCGAGAAATTCGCGACCGACATCACCGGCGCCAAGCATGCCATCCTTGCCTTCCGCCAGGCGATGTCCCGGCTGGCGGCCAGCGATCTCTCGATCCGGATCTCCAAGGATGTTCCCCCGGAATTCGAAGGGCTGAAATCCGAGTTCAACCATTCGCTGACCCTGCTCTGCGGCGTCATCGCCGGCATCGCCGAGCGCACAGGCCGCATCCTCTCTGACGCCTCGCAGATCGAGGCCGGTGCCGACGACCTGAGCATGCGCACCGAACGACAGGCCGCGACGTTGGAGGAAACCGCCGCCGCCCTCGACCAGATGGCCGAATCCGTCCGCACCGCGGCGCAAAGCGCGGAATCCGCCGCCAATACCGCCAATTCGGCCGAAGAAAGCACCCGGTCCGGGCTCGACACCGTCCGCAAGGCCGTCGCCGCGATGAACGAGATCGAGGAAAGCTCCAAGAAGGTGTCGAACATTACCGACGTGATCGACTCGCTGGCTTTCCAGACCAATCTCCTGGCCCTGAATGCCGGGGTCGAGGCTGCCCGCGCCGGCGAGACCGGCCGCGGCTTCGCCGTTGTCGCCTCCGAGGTCCGGCAGCTCGCACAGCGCTCCTCCGAGGCCTCGCAGGAGATCGCCGACCTGATCCGCACCACCTCCGGCCTGATCCAGAATGGCGTCGGCCTGGTCGACGCTTCCGGCAGCGCGCTGGAACAGATCGCCCAATATGTCGAGGATATCCGCGGCAAGGTCGCCGGCCTCGCCAGCGCCGCGCAGGAACAGTCTCAGGGGCTCGACGACATCAACTCCGCCGCCAGCCAGCTCGATCAGGTCACCCAGCAGAACGCAGCTATGTTCCAGGAAACCACCGCCGCCACGCAGTCGCTCAAGCGCGAGGTGGAAAACCTGTCCGCCAGCACCGAGCAGTTCACCCTCGGCGGCGACGACGCCGAAGACGACGACTGGGACGAAGCAGCGCGCAGGTCGGCCTGACCCGACCGGCTGGCCGTCCGCAGCCATAGGTTTGCGCTAACATGAACAAAATCAATGGGTTGACCCCCCGTCCCCATGGGGACGCCCCGCCAGCCCATTGACCAACCCGCCCCCATCCGCCATCAGGTCCCGACGCCGCCGCCGCCCGGACCCGCCTGATGAAGCCCTTCCTGATCCTCCAGCTCCGCCCCGAGACCGAGGCCTCCGACAACGAATACCAGGCCTTCCTCGACAAGGGCGGCCTGACCGAGGCACAGACCCGCCGCATCCGCCTCGACGCCGGTCCCCTCCCCGCCGACCTGAACCTCGACGACTACGCCGGCACCATCGTCGGCGGCGGCCCCGGCTGCGTCTCCGACCCGCCCGAGACCAAGGACCCCGCCGAGGCCCGCATCGAAGCCGCGATCCTCTCGCTGATGCCCGAGATCACCGCCCGCGACCTGCCCTTCCTCGGCTGCTGCTACGGCATCGGCATCCTCGCCCACCACCTCGGCGGCACCGTCTCCAAGGCCCGCTACGGCGAGCCCGTCGGCACCTCCCGCTGCGAGGTCACGGACGCCGGCGGGACCGACCCGCTCCTGGCCGGCCTCCCCGCCAGATTCGACGCCTTCGTCGGCCACAAGGAAGCGGCCCAGGACCTGCCGCCCGGCGCCGCCCACCTCCTCGCCTCCGGTCCCTGCCCGTTCCAGATGATCCGCCACGGCAGCAACGTCTACGCCACGCAGTTCCACCCCGAGGCAGACGCCTCGGTCTTCCACATCCGCATCGACATCTACAGGCACCGTGGCTACTTCGCCCCCGAAGAGGCCGACAGCCTCCACGCCATGGTCGACGCCGCCGACGTCCACGCGCCCGAGAAGATCCTGAAGAACTTCGTCGCGCGCTACGGCTGACCCCTTCTCCTGGCCGGAAATATCCCGGGGGAGTCGCGAAGCGACGGGGGCAGAGCCCCCACCCGCACGAAGTGCCAGAAAGCTTGCGCCGCAGGCGCCCGATCAGGTCACCGGCCGGGCCCGCAGGAAAAGATACAACGGCAGCCCGCAGCTCACCCCGATACAGAATGTCGCCGGGATCGCCCAGAGCGCCGACCAGTTCTTCCGCACCCAGGTCTCCGCCAGAATCCACACGGTCAGGGCAATCGCCGCGATCGTCAGGTCCCAGACCAGCCCGGTGCTGGCCGCGTTCACATGCCAGGCCGCGATCAGCCCGGACAGCGAGAACCCCTCCGCACTCCAGAAGCGCACGAACCAGAGCATCGGATGCACCGCGCCCCAGATCGCCAGCGCCAGGTACAGAACGCGCAGCCCCGACATCACCTCAGAAGAACCCGTCCGGATCGACATCGTCGGCGCTGCTGGTGCGCGGATCGATTTCAGATCCCGGCGGCGCCGGCGGCCCGTCGACACCGCAGGCGGTCATCAGCAGCGCGGCGGTCAGCAGCCAAAGCCATCTCATCCCAGAAGCTCCTTCCAGCGAGCGACCTGCTTGCGCACCTCATCGGGCGCCGTGCCGCCATAGCTCACCCGGCTGGCGACGGAGTTGTGCACGCCAAGCACATCATAGACCCCGTCGGTGATCGCCTCATGCACGCCCTGCATCTCCTCCAGCGATAGATCTGGCAGGTCGCAGCCTTTGGTCTCGGCCAGCGCGACCAGCGCCCCGGTGACATGATGCGCCTCGCGGAACGGCAGGTCCAGCTCCCGCACCAGCCAGTCGGCGAGATCCGTCGCGGTGGAGAAGCCGGAGGACGCCGCCGCCTCCAGGTTCGCACGGTTGGCCGTCATGTCGCGCACCATCCCTTCCATTGCAGCCAGCGCCAGCATCAGGTTGTCGGCGGCGTCGAAGACCTGCTCCTTGTCCTCCTGCATGTCCTTGGAATAGGTCAGCGGCAACCCCTTCATCACGGTGAACAGCGCCACCATCGTCCCGAGGATCCGCCCGATCTTGGCGCGGATCAGCTCGGCGGCGTCGGGGTTTTTCTTCTGCGGCATGATAGAGGAGCCGGTAGAAAACCGGTCCGACAGCGCCACGAACCGGAACTGCGCGGAAGACCAGATCACCAGTTCCTCGGCGAAGCGGCTGAGATGCATGGCGCAGATAGAAGAGGCCGCCAGGAATTCCAGCGCAAAATCCCGGTCCGCCACCGCGTCGAGGGAATTGGCCGACGGCCGGTCGAACTTCAGCGTCTCAGCCGTCATGTGCCGGTCGATCGGGAAGGATGTGCCGGCCAGAGCCGCGGCGCCCAGCGGGCTTTCGTTCATCCGGACGCGGGCGTCGCGGAACCGCGACAGGTCGCGGCCGAACATCTCGACATAGGCCATCATGTGATGGCCCCAGGTCACCGGCTGCGCCGTCTGGAGGTGGGTGAAGCCGGGCATCACCCAGTCCGCGCCCGCCTCGGCCTGCGCCAGCAGCGCCTGCATCAGCGCCCGCAGCCCCTCCATCGCCGCGTCGCACTGGTCGCGGACCCACATGCGGAAATCCAGGGCTACCTGGTCGTTCCGCGACCGGGCTGTGTGCAGGCGGCCGGCGGGTTCGCCGATCAGCTCTTTCAGCCGGGCCTCGACGTTCATGTGGATGTCTTCCAGCGCGGTCGAAAATTCGAACGTCCCGGCCTCGATTTCTGACAAGACCGTGAGAAGCCCTTCCCGGATCGCCTCGGCATCTTTATCGGTGAGGATGCCCTGCGCGGCCAGCATGGCGGCGTGGGCGCGGGAGCCCTGAATGTCCTGGGCGGCGAGCCGCTTGTCGAACCCGATCGAGGCGTTGATCGCCTCCATGATCGCGTCTGGTCCGGCGGCGAAGCGTCCGCCCCACATGGCGTTCGAGCTCTTGTCGTTCATCTGGCTGCCCTTCGGAGGGAAAATATTCATGCGCTGGTTCCGGTTCGCCGTCCTCTACACCTGCCTTGGTCTCACTGCAAACGCCGCCGGGGCGGCGGATATCTCGGCGCTGGAGGAGATGCGGGAAGGCGACATGCGGAAGCTGGTCTTCGCGGAAGCGGAGGCGCTGCCGGAGGTGGGGTTCGTGGACGAGGCCGACAGCCCGGTGGATTTCGGCCAGTTCGAGGGGAAGTACCTGCTGGTGAATTTCTGGGCCACGTGGTGCGCGCCGTGCCGGCTGGAGATGCCGTCACTGGCGGCGCTGCAGGAGAAATTCGGCGGGGATGACTTCCAGGTGGTGACCATCGCGACGGGGCGGAACCCGGTGCCGGCGATGAAGCGGTTCTTCGAGGAGGTGGGGGTCGAGAACCTGCCGCTCTATCGCGATCCGAAGCAGCAGCTGGCGCGGCAGATGGCGGTGCTGGCCCTGCCGATCAGTATCGTGGTGGATCCGGAGGGGAACGAGATCGCCCGGCTGCGGGGGGATGCGGACTGGGCGAGCGAGGAGGCCTTCAAGCTGTTCGAGGCGATGCTGGAAGGGGCCGGAAGGTAGGCGTCCCCATGGGGACGGGGGGTCAAGTCATTGATTTCAGGCGCGTTAGCGCTAACCTAGGGTGGGGACAGTCCATATCCCGACCAGCCGTCACGCCATCGCAGCCACCGCGTCGTGGCGCGGGCAGGTGACCATGTGGTCGTTCACCATGCCGCAGGCCTGCATCCAGGCGTAGACGATGGTCGGCCCGCAGAACCTGAAACCCGCGGCCTTGAGATCCTTGGATATCTGCTTTGACAATGGCGTTTCCGCCGGGACCTGATCCATTCCGGTGAACCGGTTCTGGATCGGCGCGCCGCCGACCCTGTCCCACAGAAAGCTTGAGAACCCCTCGCGCGCCTCGATCTCCTGAAAGGCGCGGGCATTGCCGATGGTCGCCTCGATCTTGCCGCGGTGGCGCACGATCCCCTCGTCGGCCAGAAGCCGCAGCACCTCGGTCTCGTCCCAATCCGCGATCACGGCGGGGTCGAAGCCGCCGAAAGCCTGCCGGAAATTCTCGCGCTTCCGCAGGATCGTGATCCAGGCAAGGCCCGCCTGAAAACCATCCAGAATCAGCTTCTCCCATAGCGCCCGGCTATCGTATTCGGGCACGCCCCACTCGGTATCGTGATAGGCCACGTAAAGCGGATCTTCGCCGCACCAGCTGCACCGCTCGCCCATTTACCGTGATTCCTCAAAGCGATGTGAAGTTGACTCAAGTTTTAGTAGAAACCGAACAAAACGCGAATCTTCACGTAATGTAAACCGCTGACGCGCATTCTGCGCAGCGTTCCGAAAAGGACGACGACACGCCATGCCAAATACCGTTTTTCTTCCGCCGCACGGGGCCGACAGCCCGCTGTCCTATGCCGTGACCGAACGGCAGCGCGACGTCCTGGAGATCGTGCAGGAGGCGGTCGCCAAGCGCCGCGTGTCCCTGGCGTTCCAGCCCGTGATGCAGACCTCCGATGCGGGCCGCCCGGCCTTCTGGGAAGGGCTGATCCGGATCGAGGATGCCAATGGCCGCATCATTCCGCCGGACGACTTCATCCACCTGGCCGAGAATTACGAGCTTGGCCGTCAGATCGATACAATCGCGATGGAGCTTGGGATGAACGCGCTTTGCGAACACCCCGAGATCCGCCTGTCGATCAACATGTCGGCCCGGTCCATCGCCTATCCGCGCTGGCACGCCGCGCTGCACCAGGGACTGGACGAGGAAGCGACAGCAGGCGAACGCCTGATCCTGGAAATCACCGAATCCTCGGCGATGACGATGCCCGAGATCGTGCATTACTTCATGAACGACATGCACCATTTCGGCGTGAGTTTCGCTTTGGATAATTTCGGCGCCGGGTTCCACGCGCCGCGGCATCTGCGCCAGCTGTTCTTCGACGTCATGAAGATCGACCGCCAGTTCACCCACAACATCCACCTGGACACCGACAACCAGGTGCTTGTGCAGGCTTTCATCTCTGTCGCCCATCACTTCGAGGCGTTCACAGTCGCGGAGAATGTCGAGAATGCCGAGGATGCAGAAATGCTGGCCGAGATCGGCATAGACTGCATGCAGGGCTTCTACTTCGCGGCGCCGACCCGGCATCCCAACTGGGCAATGTTCTCGCAGGCGCGCGCCGCAAGCTGACGGGCTTTGCCGCACCGGCGGGCGCGGTTCGATGCTGCGCTCTGTCGCGCTCTCCGGCCCGGCAACTCCCTTGCATTAACCAAGTGCAGGCCCTACCCCTAAGGCAATCACGGGTGGAGGAACCCAGTCTCTCTGACCGGGGATCGTGGTTCGCCCGGCAACCTGATGGAGAGGACTGCCATGACCAATGTTGTAATTGCTTCTGCCGCACGCACCGCCGTCGGCAGTTTTAACGGTTCCTTTGCCAACACCCCCGCCCATGACCTTGGCGCGGCCGTGCTGGAAGCCGTCGTGGAACGTGCCGGGATCGACAAATCCGAGGTTTCCGAGACCATCCTGGGCCAGGTGCTGACCGCCGCACAGGGCCAGAACCCGGCCCGCCAGGCGCATGTCAACGCCGGCCTTCCCATCGAATCGGCCGCCTGGGGCATCAATCAGGTCTGCGGGTCCGGCCTGCGCGCCGTGGCACTTGGCGCCCAGCACATCCAGCTTGGCGATGCGGGCATCGTCGCCGCGGGCGGTCAGGAAAACATGTCGATGTCACCCCATGCGCAGAACATCCGTCAGGGCCAGAAGATGGGCGACCTTTCGTTCATCGACACGATGATCAAGGACGGTCTGTGGGATGCCTTCAACGGCTATCACATGGGGCAGACCGCCGAGAACGTCGCAGAGAAATGGCAGATTTCGCGCGACCAGCAGGACGAATTCGCGCTGGCCAGCCAGAACAAGGCCGAAGCCGCGCAGAAGGCCGGTAAATTCGACGACGAGGTGATCGCCTACACGATCAAGACCCGCAAGGGCGATATCGTCGTCGACAAGGACGAATACATCCGCCACGGCGCCACCATCGAAGGCATGCAGAAACTGCGCCCCGCCTTTGCCAAGGACGGCTCTGTCACCGCGGCGAACGCCTCCGGCATCAATGACGGTGCGGCGGTCGTGCTGCTTATGTCCGCCGACGAGGCCGAAAAGCGCGGCATCGACCCGCTGGCGCGCATCGTTTCCTACGCCACCGCCGGGCTGGACCCGTCGATCATGGGCGTGGGTCCGATCCATGCGTCGCGCAAGGCGCTGGAAAAGGCCGGCTGGAAGGTCGACGACCTCGACCTGGTGGAAGCCAACGAAGCCTTTGCCGCGCAGGCCTGCGCGGTGAACAAGGACATGGGCTGGGACCCGTCGATCGTGAACGTGAACGGCGGCGCCATTGCCATCGGCCATCCGATCGGCGCGTCGGGCTGCCGGGTGCTGAACACGCTGCTGTTCGAGATGAAGCGGCGCGACGCCAAGAAGGGCCTTGCCACGCTGTGCATCGGCGGCGGCATGGGCGTTGCCATGTGCGTGGAGCGCCCCTGATCCGAAGGCCTATGCGCAATTTTATTGCGCATAGGCACTTCAATTCTTAATCATGTTCCCTGCACCCATTCAGAATAACGGGAGGAAATTATGGGACGCGTCGCATTGGTCACCGGTGGCAGCCGGGGCATCGGAGAAGCTATCTCGAAAGCATTGAAGGACGATGGTTACGAGGTCGCCGCCACCTACGCCGGCAATGACGAGAAGGCAGCCGCCTTTACCAAGGCAACCGGCATCAAGACCTACAAGTGGGACGTGAGCGATTACGAGGCCTGCAAGGCCGGCATCGCCGAGGTCGAGGAGGAGCTTGGCCCGGTCGAAGTGCTTGTGAACAATGCCGGGATCACCCGTGACGCGATGTTCCACCGGATGACGCCGGAACAGTGGCGGGAGGTGATCGACACAAACCTGACCGGCATGTTCAACATGACCCACAATGTCTGGGGCGGCATGCGCGACCGCAAGTTCGGGCGGGTGATCAACATCTCGTCGGTGAACGGACAGAAGGGCCAGGCGGGCCAGGCGAACTATTCCGCGGCGAAGGCGGGGGATATCGGGTTCACGCGGGCGCTGGCGCAGGAAGGCGCGCGCGCGGGGATCACCGTGAACGCGATCTGCCCGGGCTATATCGCGACCGAGATGGTGAAGGCGATCGACGAGAAGGTGCTGAACGAGCGGATCATCCCGCAGATTCCGGTGGGGCGTCTTGGCGAACCGGAGGAAATCGCGAGGACGGTGGTGTTCCTTGCATCGGACGATGCCGGGTTCTTCTCGGGCTCGACGCTGTCGCCGAACGGGGCGCAGTTCTTCTCGTAAGGTGTTCTGATGCGGTAAGGGCCGGCTTTCGGGCCGGCCCTTGGCGTTTCCGGTTCAGTCCGTGTCGCGGTTGAAGATGCGGCGGACGATCTGCGACCACGCCCGGCTGCGCTCGACATGTGCGGCGCGATAGGCTTTGCGGGCGCGGAGGCTGCTGTTCGGTTCGATCATGACAGGCTCTCCATTTAAGAATTTCTGTCTGGGTGGAATGTGGGCTTTTTGCCAGAAAGGCACAAACGAGAGTTTTCAGCGTTTCGGTTTAGGTATACTTTACTGAAATGCCGGATCGCCTGCCTCCGCTGACCAGTCTGCGCGCCTTCGAAGCGGCGGCGCGGCACATGTCGTTTTCCAAGGCGGCGGAGGAGTTGCATGTCACGCCGGCGGCGATGTCGTTCCAGATCAAGTCGCTGGAGGATCATCTGGGCGCGCCGGTGTTTCACCGGCTGAACCGCGCGGTGGAGCTGACGGAGGCGGGGAAGGCGCTTTATCCCGGCGTGCAGGACGGGTTCGCGGCGCTGCAGGGGGCGTGGGCGGCGGCGCGGCGGGTTCTGGACACGCAGACGCTGACGGTCACGGCGGGGCCGGCGTTTACGGCGAAATGGCTGGCGCCGCGCATGTTCGGCTTTGCGCGTGCACATCCGGACATCGAGCTGCGGTTTGCGGCCACCGCCCGCGTGCTGGATTTCGAGCGCGACGGCGTCGACGTGGCCATACGCCACGGATACGGCCCCGACGAGGGGCTGTTCTCGATGCCGATACTGGAAGACTGGTTCACGCCGATGATGACGCCGGCGCTGGCTGAGGCTTACAAGACGCCGGAGTCCCTGCTTGCCGCGCCGCTGCTGCACGACGACTCCATCGCGCATTTCAATCCGCGCTGCGACTGGCCCGAATGGTTCCGGGCGAACGGGTTCGAGGCCGGGCCGCTGGGCGGATCGCATTTCAACCAGGGTGACCACGCCATCGACGCGGCACTCAGCGGCGCTGGCGTGCTGATGGGGCGCGTTGCGCTGACGTCGGACGCGCTGCAGGACGGGCGGCTTGTGGCCCCCTTCCCCGTCGCCCTGACGACTGAGGCGCAGGTTCGGGTACTCTGCCCGAAAGGGACGGAGACCCTGCCACGCGTGAAGGCGTTCATCGACTGGCTTCGCACCGAGGCGCAGACAGACGAGGCCCTTGGCCGCGGACGAAAGTTCGTGGCTGCCGCCGGGCCTTCCCCGTGACGCAGGTGGCTACGAAAATGTGGTTTCACGGCCGATCCCGGCAGGATCGGCCGGGGCTCTGGCGCCCTAGGCCGTAGCGCTAAGGCGTTGGATCTCTTCTTTTAAGCGGAGCTTTTGCTTTTTGAGTTCGGTGATTGAAAGAGCGTCCATGCTCGGATGCTGCAGTGCATCCTCAACCTGATCGGACAATGTTTCGTGCTTCTTCCGGAGTTCCTCGAGATGCGAACTCAAGCTCATCGCCGTCCTCCTTTGTTCTGGTATTCCGATTGCAGCACAGAACGCGATTCTTGTCACGTAGCTGTCACGTGATTGCGTCAACGGGTCGTTAATCGCCGGATTCGTCAGCGCCAATCCACCGGCAGCGCGGCACTGTCTCGCAAAACGGCGCCAATTTCATCGCGGTAACTGTCGCCATCCTTCTCGTGAATGTTGCCTTTGTGCAGAATCACGGGAGGCAGCAGCCGGAACGCTCCGCGGGCGCCCTTTCGCGCACGCAGGAGGATTAACTCCGATTCGCGATTCGCGCGTGGCGCGAGTGGCAGCAACCGAAGGTCGCCAAGCCTGTCATCGCAAGCCGCCAGCAGGTCGGGCAGCCTTTCCGCCTTCTGGATCACCGTTAACGTTCCCCTGGGTTTCAGCCGCCGCGCCGCTGCGTCGATCCACGCGGACAGCGGCGTCGACTCTCCCAGCGCAGTCTCGCGCCCGCCCGCCGAGGCGGTTCCGCGCTCGCGCCGGAAATAGGGCGGGTTCGCAAGCACGTGGTCGAAGGTTTCGGCACGCAGTTCCGGCGGCATCCGCGACAGGTCGCCGGTCACGACCCGCAGCGGCAGCCCGGCTTCGTCCGCGTTGCGGCGGGCAAGTTCCGCGTAGTCCGGCTGCAGCTCCAGCCCGGTCAGCGCCAACCCGCCGACCCGGGCCTGAAGGCACAGCGCGGCGACCCCCGCACCGCATCCAAGTTCCAGCACCGAGTCGCCGGGAGATGCGGTAACCGCCGCCGCCAGCAGCACCGGATCGACGCCCGCGCGATACCCCTGCCCGCGCTTCGGCTGCCAGACAGACAGTCGGCCGCCCAGGAACCGGTCGCGCGTCAGCGCCGCTTCATCGGTCGTCATGCGGGATATCATTGTCACGCATCACCCGGCGCGCATCGGTCAGATCCTGATCCCGAACCATCAGGCGCCGGGGCAAAACACCGATTGACCCTTCCAACACGCTCATGTGAACGTCCATTTGGAACGGTTCAATCCCCTCGCCCTCAAGCAGGGCGGTGGCATAGGCGATAACGGTCGGGTCGGTGCTGCGCAAAAGTTCTTTCATCCCCGGAATGAAAAGATATGTATGGCGCGATGTCGAGTAGGGATGGGTTGCGGCAGGGATGACGGACGCAATTGTGAAACCGCACGAACGGCTGGCCGAAGCGCTGGCAGGCGATCTGGCCGAAGTAAACGGCCTGATCCGCGAACGCATGGCATCGGAACATGCGCCGCGGATTCCGGAAGTTACCGCGCATCTGGTCGAGGCCGGTGGCAAGCGGCTGCGCCCGATGCTGACCCTCGCCGCCGCGCGTATGTGCGGTTATGACGGCCGCTTTCACCTGAACCTCGCCGCCACCGTTGAATTCATCCACACTGCCACGCTGCTGCATGACGACGTGGTCGACGAAAGCAGCCAGCGGCGCGGACGGCCGACGGCGAACCTGCTGTGGGACAACAAGTCCAGCGTGCTGGTCGGCGATTATCTTTTCGCACGGTCGTTCCAGCTGATGGTCGAGACCGGGAACCTACGCGTGCTGGATATCCTGTCGAACGCCGCTGCAGTGATCGCCGAGGGCGAGGTGCTGCAGATGACGGCGGCGCAGGACCTGTCGACCGACGAGGCCGTGTACCTGCAAGTGATCCGGGGCAAGACGGCAGCGCTGTTCTCTGCCGCGACCGAGGTCGGCGGCGTGATCGCCGGCGCGCCGGAGGCGCAGATTCGCGCGCTTTATACCTATGGCGACGCTCTGGGCATCGCGTTCCAGATCGTCGACGACCTGCTGGATTACGGCGGCAACAGCGCGGCGACGGGCAAGAATGTCGGCGACGATTTCCGTGAGCGCAAGCTGACGATGCCGGTGATCAAGGCGGTCGCCCTGGCGGATGACGAAGAGCGCGCCTTCTGGCGGCGGGTGATCGAGAAGGGCGACCAGCGCGACGGCGACCTCGACCGCGCGCTGTCTCTGCTCGCCAAGCACGGGACGATGGAAGCGACCCGCGCCGAGGCGCTCGACTGGGCGGCGAAGGCGAAATCGGCAGTGATGGAGCTGCCGCAAAGCGCGATCCGCGACATGCTGCACGACCTCGCCGATTTCGTGGTGGAGCGGATCAGCTAGGACTTGTCTGTCAGAAGGCTGCCGGCGGCGATCCACCAGCCGGGGCGCCGCTTTGTCATTTTTGCCGCTGCGGAGGCGGCACTGCGCCCGTCCGGCGGGTAAAGACCGAAACAGGTGGCACCCGATCCGGACATGCCCGCGAAGGCGCTACCGGTATCAGCGATCAGCGACAATGCTTCGTCGATCTCCGGGCACACCGCCCTGGCCGAAGGCAGCAGGTCGTTCCGCATCCCGCGCAGCCATCCGGTGAACGCGGCGGCGTCGGGCCAGTGCGGCAGATTTTCGGGCATCGGCGGGTTGGTCTTGCTGGCGAGTCCCCGGAAGACCGCCGGCGTGGAGACCTCGACCCGGGGATTGACCAGCAAGACGTCGAGCGCGGGCAGCGCCGGGCAGGGCGTCAGCAGCTCTCCGGTACCGCGCATCCGGACCGGGTGCGCGGCGAGGCAGACGGGAATGTCGGCGCCCAGCGCGGCGGTGGTGCCGGTGTCGGGCAGTGCCCTGTCCCACAGCTGTGACAGCGCCCTTAGCGTGGCCGCCGCATCGGTGGACCCGCCGCCGATGCCGGAGGCCACCGGCAATCGCTTTGTCAGTGTCAGCGCGGCGGTGCCTTCGGGGTCCAGCAGCCGCGCGGCACGCAGGACAAGGTTGTCCGCTCCCGCCGACAGCCCCGCCGCCTGCGGCCCGTCGATGGACAGGCTGAGCCCGCCGGCGGGTTCGGCGCGGATCGTGTCGCCGATATCGGCAAAGACCACGAGGGAATCGAGCAGGTGATAGCCGTCCGCCCGCTGGCCGGTGACGTGGAGGGTCAGGTTGATCTTCGCCGGAGCGAAGACCTCAACCATCCGTGTTGGAAATCCGGATCGGCTCCAGCCCTTCCTGCTGCAGGACGGCGTCCAGCCCGACCTCCAGCTTGCGGCGGATACGTTCGGCCTCGTCATCTTCCGGCTCGAAGGACAGCGCGCGTTTCCACTGGAACCGCGCCTCGACCAGACGGCCGACGGCCCAGTAGGCATCGCCGAGGTGGTCGTTGACCACCGCGTCGACGGCCATCAGTTCCGCCGCGCGTTCCAGGTTCACCACGGCATCGTCGTAGCGGCCCATCTGGAACTGCACCCAGCCCAGCGAGTCGATGATGTAGCCGGAATTCGGCGAGGCGGCGACGGCCTGCTCGATCATGTCCAGCGCCTCGTCGAGGTTCTCGCCCATCTCGACGAAGGAATAGCCGAGATAGTTGAGCACCTGCGGCTGGCCGGGATTGAGTTCCAGCGCCTTGCGGAAATCGTTTTCCGCCTGTTCCCAGCGGCCCTCGCGTTCATGGGTGATGCCGCGCGCGAAGTAGACCAGCCACTGGCCCGTGGCCGGTTCTTCGAACAGGGCGACGGCGGAGTCGTAGGCTTTGGAGGCTTCCTCGTAGCGTTCCAGCCCGCGCAGGGTGTCGCCGAGATTCACGTAGATCGCCGGGTTCTCGGGCTGCAGCCGCGTCAGCTGCTCCATGACCTCGATCGCGGCCTCGGTCTTGCCGGACTTGTGCAGCGCCTCGGCACGGCCCAGCTCTGCCGCGGCAAAGGCCGGGTGATCGCGCGGGATGCGGCTGTAGGCTTCGGTCGCCAGTTCGTAGCGTTCCAGACTTTCCAGCAGGTTCGCCGACAAAAGGATCGCATCGACGAAACCGGGGCGCAGGTATTCGGCGGCGCGGCTGTAAAGCAGGGTGTAGCCATCGGCGGTTTCGCCCTGCAGCGCGCCGGCGACGACAAGAAAGACCTCGGCCGCGCCGTCCTTGGCGTTGCGGATCGCGGTGAACGGCAGCGCCTCGCCCGCGGCAAGGTCGTCGCGCATGTCCTGCAGCTCGGGATCGAGACCGTCGCCGAAGGCCTTGTCGATCAGGTCGATGGCCTCCTGGTTACGCTCCAGCTGGCTCAGCACTTCGGCATAGGCGACGATGCCGCGCCGTGTCAGGTTCAGCGGCCCAGCCGTGTCGCCGGAAAGGATCTCTGCCGCGCCCTCGAAATCGCCGACCGTCGCCAGCGCCAGCGCCTTGTGGTAGAGCCCGAACAGCTCCACCCCTTCCTTGTCCGCCAGAGTGTCGAACGTGTCGAGCGCGTCCGACATGCGGCCCGCGCCGATCTGCGCCCAGGCGACGATCAGCGGGTCCATCGCCTCGCCGATGGAAAGCCCGCCTTCCATCTCGGTCAGGACCCTGTCGAATTCCTCGTTCTTCAACTCGTCGGCGATCAGCGCCATGTTGGCGATCTGGCTCTTGACCTCAAGGAACGACAGACGACGCGCGACGCTCGCGGCCTTGTCGATCTCGCCCAGCGCCATGTAGGACATCGCGGCGCTTTCCAGGATCGAGGGGTTCGACGGATCCGCCATGACGGCGCGACCGTAGTAATCGGCTGCTGCGCGGAAATCACTGTATATCGAAGCGTGACGGCCTGCCAGGTAGGACCCGGCCACACCCTGTGCGGGCGCGGCGGCCGGAAGGGTCACACCCAGACCTGCGATGGCCAGGGCCAGAGCTTTTGCGGAAACACGGTCTGCCACGTAAATGCGCCTCTCTTCTGGTTCCGGAAAGCCTATCCCGGCAGGGGTTACGACGCAATGAGCGCAAGGGGTTTTGCACCCCCATCACGCGGGTGTGTGGTAAAGTTGGGCAAATGCGCAGTCCGCACGCAATCTGCGCGTGCATCAATTGGCGTCTGGCGGCATTTCGGCTGTGGATTCGAGCGGCACGGTCAGCCCCTTTCGACCCCATAGCGCAGCCCGTCCAGCAACAGCCCGACCATGCGCCGCGCGGTCTCTGCCCCTCCGGTTTCCGCAGTCGCCGACAGGCTGCCGATAGCGCGCAGCAGTTCGTAGGGATCGACATCCTTGCGCACCTCGCCGGCGGCAGCGGCGTTTTCCAGAAGGTCACGCACCACCGGTTCCAGCCGCGCGCGGAAATAGCCGGGCAGCGCCTCGTAAGCCGGGTCTCCGGAATAGAGCGCCGCGCCAAGCCCGCGCTTGGTGGCAAGGAAATCGACGTAGAGTCCGGACCAGCGCGCGAGCGCCTCGAATGGCGCATCGCTGCCGGCCAGCGCCTGCCCGGCCTCGGCGAAGACATCGACCTCGCGCCTGAACACCCCGGCGATCAGGTCGGACCGTTTAGGGAAATTGCGGTACACCGTGCCGATGCCGACGCCCGCCCGCTTTGCGATCTCGCGCACGGGCGCGTCCACGCCTGACTCGGCAAAAACCTCCTTCGCTGCCTGCAGCAGCGCGTCGGTGCTGCGCTGCGCATCGGCGCGCAGCACGCGCGCTTTGCCGCCGTCTTCGCCTGTATCTTCCGGCTTCACGAATACGCCTCTTGCAAAACGGAACAGTGTTCCGTATTTAAACGGAGCAACGTTCCGTTTATCCGATACCTAATCCGGAACGGCGACATTTCCAAGCCAAACCATGAAGGGATGCCACCATGCAGGACAAACCCGTCGCCCTCGTCACCGGAGCCAACAAGGGGATAGGGTTCCAGATCGCAAGGGAACTCGCGGCGCGCGGCTTCACCGTGCTTTTGGGATCGCGCGACCTGGAAAAAGGCGACACCGCAGCCGCCGGGGTCGAGGGCGATGCCCATGCGATCCAGCTCGACGTCACCGATGAGGTGTCCGTCGCCGCCGCGGCGGATCGTGTGCGACGCGAGTTCGGCCGCCTCGACGTGCTGGTCAACAATGCCGGCATCTCGCATGCCGGGGGCCCGGAGCGGAGCTTTGACGATATCATCGCCGCGACCCGGATGAGTGCGGTTGCGATGGACGAACTGTGTACGGTCTTCGAAACCAACGTGTTCGGCGTCGTCTCTGTCACGCAGGCGATGCTGCCGCTGCTTCGCGAAGCACCCGATGCGCGCATCGTGAACGTGTCCAGCGGCGCCGGATCGCTGACGCTACATTCCCGGCCCGACAATCCCAGCCGCGATAAATTCGGCACCTATTCGGCCTCGAAGACCGCTCTGAACGCGGTAACGCTGGCTTTTGCCATCGACCTCGAGGACACCAATATCAGGGTCAATGCCGTCTGTCCCGGCTTTACCAAGACGGATCTCAATACCTTCCTCGGCACCCAGACGGTCGCGGAAGGCGCGCGGCAGCCCGTCCGGCTGGCACTGTTGGACCCCGGCACCCCGACGGGCAGCTTTTCCGCCAACAGCGGGGCGATGCCATGGTGAAGGTCCAGGCGCAGGGACCGGGTCGTCCTGTAACAAATTCGTGGTTTTGCATATAACATTTGGATTCACCGCGGCGGGGCGGTATCCAGATCCCGGACCTGCCCTAAGGAGAGTTTGCATGTCGTTCCCGAGTAGCCCGCGTTTCCGTTCCGTCCTGTCCGGCATCCGCCTATTTTCCATCATGGCACTGTCCGCCGCCTGCCTGTTGGGTCCGGCCGCCTCGGAGGCGCAGATGTTCGGGCATGGCATGGGCGGCGGCATGCATGGGCACGGCGCGGATGGCACCGGCCATGACGAGGTCACCATGCCGGGGCTTCGCGGCCTCAACGCGACCCCGGAGGAAAGCGCGGATCTGGCGGTCATGTTCCGCAACTTCCCGACGATTTCGCGCCAGGTCACCAACCTGCCGAACGGGATCCGCACGGTGACCCGGTCTTCCGACGAGGCGGTGATGGAAGTGCTGGTCAACCATGTCACCGGCATGATCGGCCGCGTCGAATCCGGCGACGACCCCCAGATCTTCATCCAGAGCCCCACGCTCGACATCTTCTTCGAACGCGGCGACCTGATCGACACCGAGATCGACGTCACCGACGAGGGGATCGTCGTGGTTCAGACCTCGGAAGACCCGGAGCTGGTGGAAGCGATGCACACCCACGCCGCCGAGGTCTCGGCGATGGCGGACCGGGGCATGCAGGCGGTCCACGAGATGATGATGCAGCGGGCGGGGAACTGAGCGGGTTGGGGCGGTTGCTGCCGCCCCGACAGTTACTCGGCGCTCGCCTTACATATTCGGATAGTTCGGCCCGTCCCCGCCCTGCGGCGTGGTCCAGTTGATGTTCTGGCTGGGGTCCTTGATGTCGCAGGTCTTGCAGTGGACGCAGTTCTGGAAGTTGATGACGAATTCCGGCTTGCCGTCCTTTTCGACCACCTCGTAGACGCCCGCCGGGCAGTAGCGCTGCGCGGGTTCGGCGTATTCCGGAAGGTTCACCGCGATCGGGATCGAGGGGTCCTTGAGGTGCAGGTGACAGGGCTGCGATTCCTCGTGGTTGGTCATCGAGAAGCTGACATTGGTCAGCCGGTCGAAGCTGATCTTGCCGTCGGGCTTGGGATAGTCGATGGGCGCGTAATCCGACGCCTTGCCGGTGGCGGCGGCGTCGGTCTTGCCGTGTTTGACCGTGCCCAGCAGCGAGAAGCCCAGCGTGTTGGTCCACATGTCGAAGCCGCCCAGCGTCAGCGAGGTCAGCAGGCCACGCTTCGACCATAGCGGTTTCACGTTGCGCACTTTCTTCAGGTCCTTGCCGATGGGCCCTTCGCGCAGTTCGGCATCGTAGCCGGTCAGTTCGTCGCCCTCGCGACCCGCCTGGATCGCCTCGTAGGCATGTTCCGCCGCCGCCTTGCCCGAGAGCATCGCGTTGTGGTTGCCCTTGATCCGCGGCACGTTGACCAGCCCGACGGAACAGCCCAGCAGCAGGCCGCCGGGGAAGACCGCCTTGGGCATCGACTGATAGCCGCCCTCGGTGATGGCGCGGGCGCCGTAGGCGACGCGCTTGCCGCCTTCCAGCAGGTCCTTCACCACCGGGTGGTGCTTGAAGCGCTGGAATTCCTGGTAGGGAGACAGGTACGGGTTGGCGTAGTTCAGGTGCACGACGAAGCCGACATAGACCTGGTTGTTGTCGAGGTGGTAGATGAACGATCCGCCGCCCGCGTTCTTGCCCAGCGGCCAGCCCATCGTGTGGGTGACGGTGCCCTCGCGGTGCTTGGCGGGGTCGACCTCCCAGATTTCCTTCATGCCGATGCCGAATTTCTGCGGCTCGGAGTCCTTCGACAGCTCGTATTTCGCGATCAGCTCCTTGGCGAGCGATCCGCGCACGCCCTCGGCGATCATCACGTACTTGCCGTGCAGTTCCATGCCCGGCTCGGTGTTCGGGCCGTAGGAGCCGTCGGGTTCCAGCCCGAAGACGCCGGCGACGACGCCCTTCACGCGGTCGCCGTCATAGACCAGCTCGGAACAGGCCATGCCGGGGAAGATCTCGACGCCCAGCGCCTCTGCCTGCTCGGCCACCCAGCGGCAGACATTGCCCATCGAGACGATGTAGTTGCCGTGGTTCGACATCAGTGGCGGCATCGGCCAGTTGGGGACGCGGATCTTGCCGCCCTCGCCCAGCAGATAGAAATTGTCCCTGGTCACCGGCACGGTGATCGGTGCGCCCTTTTCCTTCCAGTCGGGGATCAGCGCGTCGAGACCGCAGGGGTCCAGCACCGCGCCAGACAGGATGTGGGCGCCGACCTCGGAGCCCTTTTCCAGCACCACAACGCTGAGGTCGGAATCGAGCTGTTTCAGACGGATGGCGGCGGAAAGTCCGGCTGGGCCGGCCCCCACGATCACCACGTCATATTCCATCGACTCGCGTTCGATCTCGGCCATGCCTCGCTATCCCCTGTCCTAAGTCTGCCCGGTTCGCTGGGTCCGAAACACAGGTAAAGACGGCTTACCGGCGGGTCAATCGCGACACTGCGTTGCGAACCGCCTGTCGGGCGCTAACACGGGTCTTGACCTGAAGTGAACTTGAGGAATTACAAGACGAATCTCTTAGATTCGAGGACGAGATCATGACCCAATCTACGCTGGAACACGCGAACATCACCGTGTCCGACCCCGACGCCACCGCCGCCTGGCTGTGCGATATCTTCGGCTGGGACGTGCGCTGGCAGGGCGACGCGATCCATGGCGGCCGAACCGTGCATGTCGGCAGCAACGGCAGTTACCTGGCGATCTACAATCCGGGCAAGCTGCAGCCGAAGAAGGATATCAGCTATTACACCGTCGGCGGGCTGAACCATGTCGGCATCGTCGTCGACGACCTCGACGAGATCGAGGACCGGGTAAAGGCCAAGGGCTTTGCACCGCACAGCCATGCCGATTACGAGCCCGGCCGCCGGTTCTATTTCCACGACCATGACGGGGTGGAATACGAGGTGGTCAGCTATCCCGGCTGATCCGGCGTGATCCGCCGTATCTCATCGCCCGCATCGTGTTTTTCCCCGCTCGCGCGATGCGGGCAATCACGGCCTTGCGCTTGACTTTCCGGTCCCATGCGATGAGGTAGACAGCCAAGCCTGTCTTCCGAAACATCGTCGGACCCATGGATAAGATACCACTGACCCGCACGGGCTATACCGTGCTGAACAGCGAATTGAAGACCCTGAAGTCGGTCGAACGGCCGGCCGTGATCCGTGCCATTGCAGAGGCGCGCGAGCATGGCGACCTGTCGGAAAACGCCGAATACCACGCCGCGCGTGAAAAGCAGGGCTTTATCGAGACCCGGATCAAGGAGCTTGAGGCGATCATCGGCCGGGCGGACGTGATCGACCCCGAAAAGCTGTCCGGCGCGATCAAGTTCGGCGCCACGGTGACGCTGGTCGACGAGGATACGGACGAGGAAAAGACCTATCAGATCGTCGGCGAGCCGGAGGCGGATATTTCCAGCGGCAAGCTCAACATCGCCTCTCCGATCGCGCGCGCGCTGATCGGCAAGCATGAAGGCGACAGTGTCGAGGTGCGTACGCCCGGCGGCGAGAAGAGCTATGAGGTGCTCAGCATCGCTTACAAATAAGCGGCCCGCAGCGCGGCCGTATCGAGATACGTGATGGCAAAGCCGAGACGACGCACCTACCGGAATTCAGGCCCCAGCAAATCCAGCGCCGCAGAGATCATCGCCGCCGTCGTGTCGGTGCTCTGGATCGTGCTGGTCGGCCTTTATTACCTGTTTTCCGAACCGGACGGCCGGCAGCCGCTGGAGCGGATGAACTTCGTCTTCATGCTGCTGGTGCTGTTCCTTCCCGTGGCGATGATGTGGATCGGCGCGGCGGCTGCCCGGTCTTCGCGGATCATGCGCGAGGAATCCACGCGCCTGCAGGCGGCCATCGACGCGATCCGGGAAAGCTATGTGCTGACCCAGACACCGCCGGCGGGCGCGATGCAGCCAACCGTCGAACAGAAACTGGAAGAGATCGCCCGCACCGCCCGAAAGGCGGAAACCGCGCTGACTACCTTCACCTCGATCCGCCACTCGCCGCAGGTTCGCCCGCCCGATGCCAATGCCCTGCCCACAAGGCCGGTCGGAACCGCCGACGACCAGGGATCGCTGGCGCTCGGCACCCCGTCAGAGGCGCTGGCGGAACCGGTCAGCGTTGCGGATTTCCTGCGCGCCCTGAATTTCCCCGAGAATGCCGACGACAAGGAGGGCTTCCGCGCCCTGCGGCTGGCCCTGCACGACCGGCAGACCGCGCAGCTGATCACTGCTGCGCAGGGCGTGCTGACCAGCCTGGCCGAGGAAGGCATCTACATGGATGACCTTACTCCGGACCGCGCCCGCCCCGAGATCTGGCGCCGCTTTGCCGCGGGCGAACGCGGCCGTACCATCGCTGCGCTGGGTGGCGTGCGCGACCGCAGCTCGCTGGCCCTGTCGGCGGGCCGGATGCGGCAGGACCCGGAATTCCGCGACGCGGTGCACCATTTCCTGCGCCGCTTCGACGCCATGCTGGTGGCCTTTGAGCCGACCGCAACCGACGCTGAACTCGCCGAACTTTCCGACACCCGCACCGCGCGCGCCTTCATGCTGCTGGGAAGGGTGGCCGGTGTCTTCGCCTGAGGCGGCGCCGTTTGCGGAAACGCCGGCGCAATCCTATTGGCGCGGATTGCGGCACGGCACGCCGTTCCTTGTCATCCTCGTTCCCTTCGCGATGCTTTTCGGTGTTGTCGCGGTCGAAGCCGGGCTGTCGATCACGCAGACCATGGGCTTTTCCGTCCTCGTGATCGCCGGCGCAGCGCAGCTGACGGCGATCCAGCTATTGCAGGATCACGCGCCGGTTTACATCGTGCTGGCGGCCTCGCTGGCGGTGAACCTGCGCATGGCGATGTATTCCGCGGCACTTGTTCCCTATCTGGGCGACGCGCGGACGCCGCTGCGGATGGTGATCGCCTATTTCAACGTCGACCAGACCTATGCGCTGTCACAGGCGGAATACGAGAACCGTCCGGCAATGCCGATGGCGAACCGGATCGCCTATTTCCTTGGCGTGGCTACCCCGATCTGCCCGCCCTGGTACATCTTTACCTGGCTCGGCGCCGCCTTCGGCACCCGGATACCGCCGGAATTCGCGCTGGATTTCATCGTGCCCATCGCGTTTCTCGGCATCATCGCCCCGGCGCTGCGCACGCTGGCCCATGTGGCGGCGGCGGTGACCTCGATCCTCGTGGCGCTGGCCTTTGCGTGGCTGCCTTCGGGACTGGGCGTGCTGGTTGCGGGGGTCGTCGCGATGATCGTCGGCGCGCGGGTGGAACTCTGGCTGGAGGCGCGCATGCAATGAACGTCAGCAATGCCGAGCTTTGGACCATCATCGTGCTCCTGGGGATCGGCACCTTCCTGATCCGCTACTCGTTCCTCGGGATCATCGGCGACCGCAAGCTGCCGCCGTGGATCCTGCGCCACCTGCGTTACACGCCGGTCGCGGTTCTGCCGGGGCTGGTGGCGCCGCTGGTGATCTGGCCGCAGGCGACCGGGGGCCAGACCGATCCCGCGCGACTTGCCGCGGCGGCGGCGACGTTGATTGTCGGATACATCACGAAAAGCCTGCTATGGGCGGTGTTCGCCGGGGCGGCGGTGCTTTACGGGCTGCTTTACCTGCTGGGCTGACCGCTCAGCCGGTGCAGCCTTCGATATCCACCGCCTGATCGCCGCCGAGCACGGTGATACGGATCTGCGACCGGTCCAGAGAAAACGGCTTGTTCGACGGGGGAACCATCTCTGTCACGGCGGTCAATGTGCCGCCGGCGCGATGCGCGTCGGCCTCGGCGACCCAGATCGTCTGATCCGCATGTTCGAACACCGCCACCTCACCCGCGCCGAGGCTTGGCAGGTTCAGCGTTGCGGTGATGCGCAGACCGTCCTTGATCGGCTCCACCGCGCATTTCGCTTCGGCCATCCCGATCTCGACCGCGGTGAACGGCCGGTTTGCCAGCGCCGCGCGGATGCGGGCATCCGCGGGGCCGTCCGGCATCAGGTCGGCCGAGACACGGACGTTCATCGGCAGGCAGATATCCTGACATACGCCAAGCTCCACCGCAGCGCGCAGGATGATGTCCTGGCCGTCGGCCTGCGGGGTCAGTTCGATCGGCAGTATCAGCTCGTTCTTGTAGCCGACCGTGCGCATGCCGTTCTGCTCGAACACATGCGGCACGGGCCAGTGAAACTGGACGCGCTGCAGGTTCTCGGACCCCTGCCAGTCGAAGCGCGGCGGGATGCCCGCATCGCCCGGCGCGCGCCAGTAGGTCTTCCACCCGGGGGCTAGCGTGATTTTCAGCGCCGTCATATGCGTGCCGTTGGGCGTGCGCCAGCCGGGAAGCACGCTGATATCCGCCGGAGCCGCCGGCGTTAAACCGCTGCCGGCAAGCGCCGCGCCGCCGAGAGCGGGAGCAAGACCGAGGGCCAGGAATCCGGATATGAGCAGGCGTTTGAGCATCGGCGCTAATTTATGCACCGCTTCGTAAAGCGGAAATCACAATCCGGCGATACTCTGCGATCTGTGATAAATCGCCCACTTGCGGCCCGGCCTCGAATCCCGCGATGATGATCCCATGACCCCCGGCGGAGAGTTCACCGATCTGAGCGGCAAGCTCCTGATCGCCATGCCCGGAATGGGCGACCCGCACTTCGAGAAGAGCGTGGTGTTTCTTTGCGCCCATTCCGATGACGGCTCGATGGGCCTGATCGTCAACAAGCCCGCGCCGGGACTGGCGATGGACGACCTGCTGGAGCAGCTCGAGATCCCGCGCGGCACCGGCAGCCGGAACGTTGGCGTCTATTTCGGCGGGCCGGTGGAACATGGGCGCGGCTTTGTCCTGCACAGTGGTGACTACGCCACCGCATCGACGACGCTGAAGGTCGACGAACGGTTCGGAATGACCGCGACGCTGGACATCCTGCAGGACATGGCGGCGGGCGGCGGCCCCGACCAGCGCATCCTCGCGCTCGGCTATGCCGGATGGGGGCCGGGCCAGCTGGAGGACGAGATCCACCAGAACGGCTGGCTGACCTGCGACGCGACACCCGAGATCGTGTTCGCGCCCGACAATTCCTCGAAATGGGTGGCGGCGCTGAAGTCGCTGGGGATCGACCCGTTGACGCTTTCGGCCGCGGCCGGGCGCGCCTGACCCTTCGAAGACAGCCTAGTCCCGTGGCGCGGCGGCGCGCCGCAGCCGGTCGTTGATCGCGCGGCCAAGCCCGTGCTCGGGGATCGGCGCGACCGCGATGGGCGCCGCCGTGGCGTCGAGCGCGTGCAGGTGCCGGAACAGGTTTGCCGCCGCCTCGGTCAAGTCGCCGGACGGTGACAGGTTCAGATCGCTTTCCATCGGCCCGAAGCCAAGCAACCGCTCTCCTGGCCGCGCATCCGTCACGTTCAGCCGGATCGGGCTATCGGGCGCGTAGTGGGAGGCCATCTGCCCCGGCGCGCTTATCCCGCCGCCATGGGCGGCGAGCGGCGCGCCAAGGCAGGCTTCGATCGCCTCGGCCGGCAGCCCGCCGGGCCGCAGCAGCGTCGGCTGCGGGTACGTTCCGACGATGGTGGACTCGACCCCCACCGGGCAGGCGCCACCGTCCAGAACCGCCGCGATCCGGCCGCCCAAGCCCGCCAATACGTGATCTGCCGTCGTCGGGCTGATCCGCCCGGAGGGGTTGGCAGACGGCGCGGCGACCGGACATCCGGCGCGTTGCAGCAGCGCCCGCGCGACCGGGTGATCGGGCACCCGCAGGGCAATCGTCGGCAGACCGGCGGTGACCAACGGCGCGATCCCCGCCTCTGCGCGCAATGGCAGCACCAGCGTCAGCGCGCCGGGCCAGAAGGCATCGGCCAGCCGCTCTGCACCCACATCGAATTCGGCGATGGCGAGGGCCGCATCAATGTCGGGCACGTGGACGATCAGCGGGTTGAAACTCGGCCGGCCCTTCGCCGCGAAGATACCGCCGACGGCGCGGTCATCCGTCGCATTGCCGCCGAGGCCATAGACGGTCTCTGTCGGAAACGCGACCAGCTCTCCCGACCGCAGCAGTTCGGCGGCACGGTCGAGCCCGGCATTGTCGGGAAAAAGGCGCTCGGTATCTGACATGTTCGTGACGTGGCGTCTTTGCTGCGGCAACGCAATCCTGCGTGATAGGTCTGTGGCGATGTAGCGGCCCCGGTTCGGGCTGCCAAGCCGGGAGGGGCGAAATGCCGTATCGTGCGCCGGTCGGCGAGTTCAAGTTTTTGCTGGAAAATGTGGTGGGGTTCGGGCGTCTGGCCGAGACCGACCGTTTTGCCGAGGCGACGCAGGACGTGGCCGACGCGGTCCTGACCGAAGCCGGCAGGATGTGCGAAGAAGTGCTGGCGCCGCTGCAGCGGAACGGCGACCAGCATCCTGCACGGCTGGAAAACGGCGTCGTGCGCACCTCGCCCGGTTTCGCCGAAGGCTACCGGGCGATTGCCGAGGGCGGCTGGGTTTCCACCAGCGCCGACCCGGACCATGGCGGCATGGGCCTGCCGCTGACCCTGACCACTGCCGTCAACGAGATGATGGGCTCCGCTTGCCTGGCGCTACAGCTCAACCCGCTGATGACGCAGGGCCAGATCGAGGCGCTGGAACACCATGCCTCCGACGAGCTGAAGGCGCTCTACCTGCCCAAGCTGGTGACCGGCGAGTGGTGCGGCACCATGAACCTGACGGAACCGCAGGCCGGTTCGGATGTCGGCGCGCTGCGGAGCAAGGCGGAACCAAACGGCGACGGAACCTTCGCGATCAGCGGGCAGAAGATCTACATCTCCTGGGGCGACAACGATTTTACCGGCAACGTCTGTCACCTCGTGTTGGCGCGGCTGCCGGACGGCGTGCCCGGAACCAAGGGCATCAGCCTGTTCCTGGTGCCGAAATATCTGCCGGACGACAACGGCAACCCCGGCAAGGCCAACTCGCTGCGCGTCGTCAGCCTGGAACACAAGACCGGCCTGCATGGCTCGCCTACCTGCGTCATGGAATATGATGGCGCCACCGGCTGGCTCGTTGGTCGCGAACACGGTGGCATGGCGGCTATGTTCACCATGATGAACAATGCCCGGCTCGGCGTCGGCGTGCAGGGCATCGCGGTGGCCGAAGCTGCCTTGCAGAAGGCGGTGGAATTCGCGCTGGAACGCAAGCAGGGCCGCTCGCTGGTAGAAAATGGCCGCGGCACCATCGTCGACCATGCCGACGTCCGCCGGATGCTGATGACCATGAAGGCCGAGGTTGCCGCCGCGCGGTCCATCGCGCTGGCCAATGCCGTCGCCATCGACATGGGCAACGCCACGGGCGATCCCGAATGGCAGGCCCGCGCCGCGCTTTTGACCCCCATCACAAAGGCTTACGGCACAGATACCGGGGTTGCGGTTGCCGAGCTGGGAGTGCAGGTTCACGGCGGCATGGGCTATATCGAAGAAACCGGTGCCGCCCAGTTCGCCCGCGACGTGCGGGTCACCGCGATCTACGAAGGCACCAACGGCATTCAGGCAATGGATCTGGTCGGACGCAAGATGATGGACGGCGGTGAAGCCGCGGCCCGCCTGATCGACGAGATCGAGGCCGGAGCCGAAGCCGCGCGCGGGACCGAGCCGGAGCTTGCTCAGGCGGTCTGGGACGCCGCCGAGACCCTGCGCGAGACCACCGAATGGCTGGTCGGCGAGACCCCGAACGACCGGTTTGCGGGGGCTGTGCCCTACCTCAAGGCATTTGCCCGTGTGCTGGGCGCGCATTACCTGCTGACGGCTGCCGTGGCCGGCGGCGGCGACCGCCGCACCCTGGCCGCGTTCCACATCAAGCGGCTGCTGCCGGAACACGCGGCGCTCTGCGCGCATGTCCACCAGGGCGCGGCCGGTCTTTACGAGATGGAACCGGAGGCGATGACGGCGTGATGGATGGCGGCAACGCCCCTATGAGCTTTCCTTACGAGGCGCCTCCGGAACCGGGGGCGGCCATCAAGGTGGCCGAGGGCGTGCTGTGGATCCGCATCCCGCTGCCGATGGCGCTGAACCACGTCAACTGCTACGCGCTGGAGGACGACGACGGCTGGACCGTGGTCGATACCGGCGTCGCCTCGGACGAGACCCGCGAGATCTGGCGTAAACTGCTCGACTGGCCGCTGGGCGGCAAGCCGGTGAAACGGCTGCTGGTCACGCATCACCACCCCGACCATATCGGCCTGGCCGGCTGGTTCCAGACGGAACTGGGCGCTGAGCTGATCACCACGCGCACCTCCTGGCTGGTGGCGCGAATGCTGGTGCTGGACGAACAGGCGCTGCCCGACAGCGAGACGCTGGCCTATTGGAAGAGCGCCGGCATGGACCCGGATCTTTACGAGCGCCAGCGCGAATCGCGCCCGTTCAATTTCGCCGATCTGGTCGAACCGCTGCCTCTCGGCTTCCGCCGTATCAAGGAAGGCGACACACTGAGGCTGGGCGGCCGCACCTGGGACGTGCATATCGGTGACGGCCACGCGCCCGAACAGGCGACGCTCTGGGACCGCAGTGGCGAGCTGGTGCTGGGCGGCGATCAGCTTCTGGCCTCGATCTCTCCAAATCTCGGCGTCTATGCCAGCGAACCGGATGCCGACCCCGTCGCCGAATGGCTGGAAAGCTGCGAAAGGCTGCGCCCCTATGCCACCGACGCGCAACTGGTGCTGCCGGGGCACAAGCTGCCCTTCACCGGCCTGCCGACGCGGATGGAACAGCTGATCGACAACCACCACCAGGCCCTGATCCGCCTGCGCGAGTATCTTTCGGTGCCGCGCACCGCGGCCGACTGCTTTCCGGTCCTGTTCAAGGCGAACATCACCGAGGCGATCTACGGCCTGGCGCTGGTGGAAGCGGTGGCGCACCTGAACCACCTGCTGTTCCAGGGCGAAGTCACACGCTGGCGGCGCCAGGATGGCGCCTGGCTGTGGCAGCGGATAGACTAGGCCCCATGGGGCAGGACATCCGTACAACCGCCGAAGCACATGAGGACGCCGCGATGCCGCGCGCCCATGTCGTCCATACCGACCCGAAAGAAGAAGCGAGCTGTGGCGACCTCACGCTGCCCGCTCCTGCCGCGCAGACGCCGGTGGAGCGCAAAAGTGCGGCCCGCTGGGCCTATGAACGGCTGATCCTGTACATTCGCAACTTCGAGGCGCAGCTCGACAACGAGCACGAGGTCGCGATGGGCTTTACCGGCGCCGATGCCGGCGTGATCCGGATCGAGGGCGTGGGCTATTACGATCCGGACATCGTGACCTTTTACGGCTCTGACCCGTCCGGCGGCCGCAACCAGCTGATCCAGCATGTCAGCCAGCTGAACGTGCTGCTGCGGGCGGTCCCGAAACCGCAGGCCGAGGACGCGCCGCGCCGCATCGGCTTTCGCCTTGCCGCCGATCTGGAAAAGCCGGAAGCGGGCGCGGAAACGGAGTGATCCTGCGCCGTTTTTGCGCGGCACCGGCCCGTGACAGCCTGCCCGGAATCGTCTAAGACCACAGCAACGCTTCGATTACGACCCAGGGGACACGCGATATGGCCGACTACAAGCCCGGCGAAATGGACATCACCGCTCAGGAAAAGACCTTCGAGGGCTTCGTGAAGACCGTCGGTTACGGCGCGGCGATTGTCCTCGTCTTCCTGCTGTTCCTCGGCCTGCTCACCGTCTGATCGCGACGTCAGCCGGGACCAGCACCGTGTGGCGGTTTCTGCTTGTCCTTTTCCTGCCTCTCGCCCTTGCCGCGTGCGGCGCCGAGCCAAGCTGGGCGCCGGACGAGGAGGTCACGCGGGCCATCTACCGCGATGACGGCCCGCCGTCGCTTACCCTTTTCACCGTCGTTTCCAACAGTACCGGATCCGGCGGCCATTCCGCGCTGATGGTGAACGCCTCGCAACGGGCGATCTTCGACCCCGCGGGCACCTTCCAGCACCCGGCCCTGCCCGAACGCAACGACGTCATCTTCGGCATGTCCGACAAGGCCGTGGACTTCTACAAGGATTACCACGGCCGCGAGACCTGGCACGTCGTCATCCAGGAGGTCGAGGTGTCCCCCGAAGTGGCGGAACAGGCCCTGCGACGCATCCGGGAACACGGCCCGGTGCAGAAATCCTACTGCGCCATTGCCGTCGCCGACGTCCTGCGCGGCCTGCCGGGTTTTCAGACCATGCCCTCCGGCTTCAGCCCGCTGAAGCTGATGAAGGCCTGGGATGACCTGCCGGGCGTGAAACGGGACGTTTTCTACGACGACTCTCCCGCGGACAACAAGACGATCCGGGCGCCGGCGAACCTGTTGTAGCTGGTGTCGCGAACAGGCGGCACTGCGGAAGCGTCAGGAATTCTTAAGCGTATCCTGCGTGGGACAAATTTCCCCTTATGAACCGTCCTACCCGTCGACGCGGATCACCGCGTTGGTCGGGTCGTAGGGGCTGTCCTCGGTCACTTCGACGTCCCACAGCTGGTCGAACATCCGCACCTTCAGCTTCTGTCCCGGCACCGCGAGCTCCGGCTTGACGTAGCCCATGCCGATCGACTTAGCGAAGGCCACCGAATAGCCGCCCGATGTCAGCCGCCCGACCTTGGTTCCGTCGGCATAAAGCGCCTCGCGGCCCCAGGGATCGGCATCAGCCGGGCCGTCGATCAGGACCGTCACGCATTTCGAGCGGATGCCCTTGTCCAGCATCGCCTGCTTGCCGTGGAAGTCCTTGTCGAGGTCGACGAACCGGTCCAGCCCCGCCTCCAGCGGTGTCGCGTCGCGGCCGAGCTCCGTGCCGAAGGCGCGGTAGCTCTTTTCCTGCCGCAGCCAGTTCTGCGCCCGTGCGCCGACCAGTTTCATCCCGTGCTTTTCGCCAGCCGCAACCAGCTGATCCCACAGGTAGTTCTGGAACTCGATCGGGTGGTGCAGCTCCCATCCCAGCTCGCCGGTATAGGCGACGCGGACGGCTACGACGGGGCACATGCCCAGCTCGATGTTGCGGCAGGAAAGCCACGGGAAGCGCTTGTTCGACAGCGCGGTGTCCGGGGCGGGATCCTTGATCAGCTCTTTCAGGATGTCGCGCGATTTCGGACCCGCCAGCGCGAAGGCGCCGTAGCGCGTAGTCCAGTCCTCGACGTTGATGCGGCCGAATTCGGGTTCCTTCTCTTCGACCGCTTTCAGCAGGTTGTCGCGGTCGTAGGCGTGCCACGCGCCGGACGAGATCAGCACCCAGTGCTCCGGCGTCTCGCGCAGGATCGTGTACTCGGTCCGCGTCGTTCCGGCCCCGGTCAGCGCGTAGGTCAGGTTGATGCGCCCCGGCTTGGGCAGCTTGTTGGTGGTGAACCAGTCGAGGAAAGCCTCTGCCCCCGGCCCGGTGATCACATGCTTCGCAAAGGCGGTGGCATCGATCAGCCCCGCCGTTTCGCGGATCGCCTGCGCTTCGTCTTTCGCGTATTGCCACCAGCCGCCGCGCCGGAAGCTTCTGGACTCATGGTCGAAATTCGAGGGCGCGTCTTTCGGTCCGTAGTAGTTCGGCCGCTCGAACCCGTTGACTACGCCGAACTGCGCCCCCTCGGCCTTCTGCCGATCATAGGCGGGGCCGGTGCGCAGCGGACGGCAGGCTTCGCGTTCCTCGTCCGGGTGGTGCAGCACGTAGACGTGGGAATAGCATTCCTCGTTCTTCCGCGCCGCGTATTCGGTCGTCATCCAGCTGCCGTAGCGCTTAGGATCGAGGGAGGCCATGTCGATCTCTGCCTCGCCCTCGACCATCATCTGGGCGAGGTAATAGCCGGTACCGCCCGCCGCGGTGATGCCAAAGGAGAACCCTTCGGCCAGCCACATGTTGCGGAGGCCCGGCGCCGGACCGACCAGCGGGTTGCCGTCGGGCGTGTAGCAGATCGGGCCGTTGAAATCGTCCTTGAGCCCCAGTTCCTCGGTCGTCGGGATCCGGTGGATCATCGACATGTATTCCTCTTCGATCCGCTCGAGGTCGAGCGGGAAAAGGTCGGCTCGGAAACTGTCCGGGACGCTGTATTCGAACCGGGCGGGTGCCCCTTCCTCGTAAGGCCCGAGGATCCAGCCCTTGCGCTCCTCTCGCACGTACCATTTGGCATCAGCATCGCGCAGCACCGGGTGTTCCGGGTTGCCCGCGGCGCGCCATTCGGCCAGCGCGGGGTCGGGTTCGGTGACGATGTACTGGTGTTCCACCGGTATCGCAGGGATCTTGATGCCCAGGAGTTTTGCCGTGCGCTGTGCGTGGTTCCCGGTGGCGGTGACGACGTGCTCGGCGGTGATGACCGCGGTCTCTTCGGAGGGCACGAGGTTGCCGCCCTTCTCGACCATCTTGGTGACCGAGACCTTCCATTCCGACCCGGTCCATTCGTAGCCGTCGACCTGCCACCTGCGCTCGATCGTCACGCCGCGCTGCCGGGCGCCCTTGGCCATCGCCTGGGTCACGTCGGCTGGGTTGATGTAACCGTCGGTGGGGTGGTAGATCGCGCCTTTGAGGTCCTCGGTCCGGACCAGCGGCCAGCGCTCCTTGATCTGCGCCGGGGTCAGCCATTCATAGGGGATGCCGACCGTTTCCGCCGTTGAGGCGTAAAGCATGTACTCGTCCATACGGTCCTGCGTCTGCGCCATGCGCAGGTTGCCGACGACGTAGAAGCCGGCGTTCAGCCCGGTCTCTTCCTCCAGCGTCTTGTAGAACTTGACCGAGTAGTCGTGGATGTGGCTGGTCGCGTAGCTCATGTTGAACAGCGGCAGCAGCCCCGCGGCGTGCCATGTCGAGCCGGAGGTCAGTTCGTCCCGTTCCAGCAGCATCACGTCGGACCAGCCGGCACGGGCGAGGTGATAGGCGATCCCGGTGCCAACGGCGCCACCGCCGACGACTAGGGCTTTGACATGGGTCTTCATGGCGCAAGGCTCCGCAAGCTGCTTCGGCGCCTACCTTGCAGAATTTGCGTGAGTGCAGCGAGGGGCAGCCGACCTCTGGTGAGAAAAAAGCGACATGCGCGTCAGCGACCCGTCGCGGCCGCGACCTCGCCGACGGTGAAGTAGGGCGAGATGATTTTCCGGATTTCCTCGCGCCTCGGGTTCTCCGGATCGACGATCAGGTAGCACATGTAGTCCTCGATCAGCGCTGCCTGCTGCTCGAAGCCATATTTCAGGAACCCCTCGCCAGGCGCAGGGACATAGAAATACGGATCGCCGTTGACGATGCTTTCCAGCGCCGCGCGGACCGGGTGATACCCGGTGCGGCCCCGGTTCTGCCACTGCCAGACATGGACCAGTTCATGCGCGAAGACGAGGGTTTGCGGCCCATGCACCGCTTCGGGCCAGCCGGCCATCATGTCGGGCCGGTAGAAATCCGGCATCAGGTGCACGCGGTCGTATAGGGCAAAGGCCGGCGGCGGTTCCGACCGGCCCGGATCGGGCGCGACGCGGTCGCAAAGACCGGGGCGGATCTCGATTTCCTTCAGCCTCTCCGGCGCGATCCGCGCGGCGCTCGGTGGCGGGCGGCCGGGCCCAGTGGTGACGCGGACACGGTCCACGTCCAGTGTGCCGCCGAACATGTCCTCGGCAAAGGCACGCTCACCCGGGGCCATCGGGCGCGAACTGCAGCCCGCCAGCGCCAGAAGCAGCACCAAGAAGACCCGCCGCATCATGCTTAGGTCCTCCGCAATCCTTTGACCGGACAGGGATTCGTCACTGGAATGTACTCCGCCTGAACGGGATCAGAGTGGCGGCGGAACGCTGTCCTGTCCAGTGGGTGGGAGCTCGACCCTGATGGTCTGGCGCGCCGCAAGCATGGTTCGCATCAGGTACAGGATTGCCACCAGGATCACCGCCGGAAGGACCACCAGACGCAGCAGCAAAACCCCGCCCATGGCAATCGAAGCCGCGAGCAGCGCGTCGGCCTCGTCCCAGAACAGGCCGCCCGCACTCAGATAGGCGGACAGCGACTCGCGCCAGCCGCGCTCTACCCCGGACGCGTCGACGTCGCCGATCATCGTCCGCGCCTCTTCGGCGATGCCGTTCAGCGTCGCATTGGCCTCGTTCCACTGCTCCACCGTCAGTAAGTCACCCGCCCAGGAACCGAGTGCAAAGGCGAACGGTACACCAATTGCCAGCGCGAATCCGAACGCGCCGCAGCCATAGAAGGCGCGCCGCAGCCCCGGCGGCGCCGCGGACCATCCGGAGCGGTGCGCCTCGCAGCCGCAGCGGCCCATCAGCCCCACGGCGAGCAGAAAGAAACCGATCGCCGCAACCGGTCCGATGGCGATGGACAGCACACCGTTTACCAGTGCCACGGCGAAGATCAGCTCCGACACGCGCTCGACCGTGTCATCGACCGGCTCGAGCCATTTCAGAGGCTGGATGCTGCCCGACGCCCCGAAGGAGGCGCCGACCTCCACCTCCTGCACGGCGGACAGTGCGGCATTGATCGCGCGCAGCGACACATATGTCGCGGCGCTGGCCACCGCGACATCGCGGTTGAAGCGCTCGGTGACCGAGACGGCGGGATTGTATTTCGGCGCAAAGACCAGCGCGATGGAAAGCCCGCCGAGCAGCAGAAGCAGAACGATGCGGGCGCCGCGCCTCATACCATGCTCGGTACGACCAGGTCCGGCGGTCGGTGGCCGTCGGCGAAGGTCTTGATGTTGATGATTACCTTTTCGCCCATCTCGGCCCGTCCCTCGCGGGTGGCTGAACCCATATGGGGCAGCAGGACCACATTGGTCAGCTCACGGAGGCGCGGGTTGATCTCTTTCCCGCGCTCGAACACGTCGAGCCCGGCGCCGGCGATCTCTCCCGCCCGCAGCATCCGGGTCAGCGCGTTCTCGTCGATCACCTCGCCGCGCGAGGTGTTCACGATCACTGCCGACGGCTTCATCAGCTTCAGCCGCCGCGCGTTCAGCAGGTGGAAGGTCGAGGGCGTGTGCGGGCAATTCACGGAAATCACGTCCATCCGGCTGACCATCTGGTCGAGCGAATCCCAATAGGTCGCCTCCAGCTCTTCCTCGATCTCCGGGCGCAGCCTTTTCCGGTTGTGATAGTGGATCTGCATGCCGAAAGCGCGCGCCCGGCGCGCAACCGCCTGTCCGATCCGGCCCATGCCCAGAATGCCCAGCCGTCGCCCGCCGACGCGGCCGCCGAGGAAGGCGGTCGGCGTCCAGCCGGTCCATTCGCCTGCCTGCATCACCGCCAGCCCTTCGGGGATGCGCCGGGTCACGGCAAGGATCAGCGCCATGGTCATGTCCGCGGTATCCTCTGTCACCACGCCGGGCGTGTTGGAAACGAGAATCCCGCGCTGCCGTGCCGTGGCGACGTCGATATGATCGATCCCGGCGCCGTAATTGGCGATCAGCTTCAGCTTGTCGCCCGCCTGCGCCAGCAGGCCCTGGTCGATGATGTCGGTGATCGTCGGCACCAGCACATCGGCCCGCCGCATCGCGCTGGCAAGTTCGTCGCGGCTCAGCGGAGCGTCGCTGTCGCGCAGTTCCACGTCGAAAAGCTCGGTCATCCGTGTTTCGACCACCTCTGGCAACCGTCGCGTAACGACAACACTCAGACGCTCACGGCTCATTCCCGGCTCTCCCCTGTTCCCTTTCGAACCCGTCGCTGGCACAGTGGCAATTACGGACGCGGGGCACAACTGATTGCGTTGCAAAACCCCGTGCCGGATGGGCGGCAAAATGCCCGTGACAGAGCAGGTTTCGAGTGGGACGACCATGAGGCGCATCAGAACGGGTGTGACCGCCGCGGTACTGGCCGTGGCGGTGGCGGCATGTGCCGCGGCACAGGAACGCGGGCCGGTCACCAACCTGCCGATTCCCCGCTTCGTTTCGCTCAAGGCGAGCGAGGCCAACGTGCGGCGCGGGCCGTCGCTGAGCCACCGGATCGACTGGGTTTTCAAGCGCCGCGACATGCCGCTGAAGATCGTCGGCGAATACGGCCACTGGCGCCGAATCCTCGACCGTGACGGCATGGGCGGGTGGGTGCACTATTCCCTGCTGTCCGGGGTGCGGACGGTGCTGGTCGAACAGGACATGGTATCGCTTCTGATGAAGCCCGATCCGAACGCGCCGGTGAACGCAACGCTTGAGGCTGGCGTCGTCGCCAATCTCGACGAATGCCGACTCGACTGGTGTAAGGTCGAGGCCGCAGGATACCGCGGCTGGGTGCCGGCCAAGGCGGTCTGGGGCATCGACAAGGTCGACATGACCGCCTCGGCGGAGTAACCGCGTGAACGTGCTCGCCCGCCCCTTTCGCGCCGCCGGGTCGGCGGACCGGGGCAAGGCGCTGGTTGTGCACGCCGGCCCGGGCTGGCTCGACCCGATAGAGCGCGGCGACCACGAATTCTTCGTCAAGACCTTCCGCCATGCCACCGCCAAGGGTATCCCCTCGCGCGTTGTCAGCGCCGAAGGCACCGCCTCGCGCATGCTGCTGGAACAGGACCATATCCACCTGATGGTCGGCTGCCCGCCGGGCTACGGCCCCGGACAGCTGCATGTCCATCCCGCCCATGTCTGGGGTTTCTGGTATCTCGACGAACTGGGCACCGGCTGGAACTCCTCGCTGCGCTTTGCCCGCTTCTGCGAACAGGAGGTCGACGCAGGAAATGCGGAGTACTTCTTCAACGGCGTCACCGGCTACATGCTGCGCGAGAACGTTTCGAACCGGACGCAGGAACCGCGCGTGCCCGGCGGCCTCAAGCCGGCTGCCGCCACAGTCTTCTGCCAGCCGGAAACGACGGGGCCGGGGCGCAGCCATTACCTTACGGCGGAGGCGATGATCCGGATCGCCGCCACCACCTGCGCCGAGGAGCGGATCTATGTGAAGCCGCATCCCGATCAGTCGAAACAGGACCGCAAGGCGCTGTTCGAGATCGCCGCCGATTACCGGAACGTCACCGTCACTGTCGCCTCTGTCCATGACCTTTCCGCTGCCAGCCGGATGGTGGTGACGCAGAACTCCTCTGCCGGCTTCGAGGCGCTGATGCAGCGCAAATGCGTGATCACCTGCGGCAAGTCCGACTACTGGCACGCAACCTTGACGCCGCGCCGCGAGAACGACCTGCGCGATGCGCTGCTCTACGGGTCCGAGGAAATGAACGGATTCCCATACGAAAAGTACCTTTACTGGTTCCTCGGCCAGTCCTGCCTGGAGCCGGCAAAGGACAATTTCACCCGCCGCGCCTGGACCCGCATCCGCGACAAGGTCTTTCTTTAGGGATTTCGGGCTTGGCCTCGCGGGCCGGGTCTGCGATTCAACGGCCATCAAAAAATGTAACTGGCGGAACGATCGGCGTGGCGCGCAACAAGGCTCACGGACTCAACCTTTCGGCGGGGCTGATGTCGGCCTCGGTCGCCCTTATCCTGGTGCTGTCGAAGCTCTGGGCGCTCAGCGTTACCTCCTCGCTGGCCGTCGCCGCGAGCCTCGTGGACAGCGGCCTCGACCTGATGATGTCGCTGGGCGGCCTCGCCGCCATCGTCTACGCGTCCAAGCCCGCGGACGAGGATCACGCCTTCGGCCATTCATCGGCCGAGGATCTGGCGGCGCTGGGGCAGTCGGCGGTGATCCTCGCCTCGGCCGCCGCAATTACCTGGGGCGCCGTTTCGCGGCTGATTTCCGGCCCGCCTTCGCCCATCGGGGCAGAGGCCGCGGGTATCGGTGTGATGGTCCTTTCCATCGCGCTGACCGCGGCGCTGGTGCTGTACCAGCGCCGGGTAATCCGCATCACCGGCAACAAGGTGGTGGCGGCGGACCAGCTGCACTACCTCGGCGACCTCATTCCCGCGGTGGGAGCCATCCTCGCGCTGATCGCTTCATCGCAGTTCGGCCTCGGACAGGTCGACAGCATCGTCGCCCTCGGCGCCGCGGCCATGCTCGTTTTCGGCGCACTGCGGATCGGCAAATCCGCCCTGGACGCGTTGATGGACCGCGCCGCCGACCCGGAAATGGTGGCCGGGATCGAGCAGATCGCGGGCGATTATCCAGGCGTGCGCGGATTTCATGACCTGAAGACCCGCACCGCCGGCTCGGTCGTCTTCGTCAACCTGCATATCGAACTCGATGGCGAGCAGACCCTCGACGCGGCTCATGCCATCGGCGCCGGCTTGCGCCGCGCCATCCTCAAGGCCTACCCGCAGGCGGACGTGATGATCCACAAGGATCCCGTTGGCGTCATGCCGCACCCGGACGATCCGAGCCGCTGAGCAAGCGTTGCGCCCAAGACAAATCACCGCCTGCTTCTTCTGGTCAAAAGTATCCTGGGGGGTCTGGGGGGCAAAGCCCCCCGGCGGATCGGATCGCCGAAGGCGATCCGAAACACGGTTTAAAGCCCCTCCGGCTCCCGCCAGGCGCGCAGCGGCGCCAGACGCGGCGACTTTTTCGACTGGTGCCGGTTCATCCGCCGCAACACCCGCGCGAGGAACGCCACCGCCTCCTCGGCATAGGGCCCCTTGTTCAGCATCACGCATTCGGCGCGCTGGCCCATGGCGGCGTCTGTCGTCTCGGCGCGGCTTGCAAAGCCGTCCTTGCACAGTCCTTCCAGCACCTGCGTCGCCCAGACCACCGGCACCTCTGCCGCCTCGCAGAGCCACAGGATCTCTTCCTGGATCTCTGACAGCCGTTCCAGCCCGATCTCCACAGCCAGATCGCCGCGCGCGATCATCACCGCCACCGGCATCCGGCCGCCCGCCTGCACGATCAGCCGGGGAAGGTTGCGCACGGCAAGGTCGGTCTCGATCTTGAGGATGATCGCGGGCGGCGCGGCGCCTTCGGGCAGTCGGGCGGCAATCGCCTCCTGCAGCCCGCGCACGTCGCGCGCGGTCTGGACGAAGGAATAGCCGATGATGTCGGCACGCCCGACCACGAAGTCGAGCGCGTTGCGGTCGGCATCGGTCAGCGCCGGAATGTCGACCGCAACACCGGGCAGGTTAACGCCCTTCTCGGCCTTCAGCCGCGCGCCCTTGGCGGGGGCGTGCAGCACCTCCAGCTCGGCGCGGCGGCCTTCCACCGCCTCGACATGGGCGCCGATCTTGCCGTCGTCGAACCAGACCATAGCGCCGGGCTTCAGCTGGTCGAGCAGTTCCGGATGGCTGAGCGTTACGGTGAACAGGCGTTCATCTGCGCGCAGCGTGTCGGCCAGAACCATCCGGTCGCCGCGCATCAGCCGGCCCCCGAGATCCGAAAGCTCCAGCCCTTCTTCTTTGAGATGCTTGAGTTTTTTCTTCTTCTCCCGCGCCAGCAGGTCCGCCGGGATCGACATATCCCGCGTGCGCACCTTCGGACCGGCGAGGTCCATGAGGATCGGCACGCGGCGTCCGACCGCCTCTGCGGCGGCGCGGGTGTGGGCGATCATCTTCGCCCAGTCCTCCGGCGCGTCATGCGCGCAGTTGATGCGCACGGTGGACCCGCCTGCCGCGATCAGCCGGGTCACAAGGTCCGGGTCCGTCGCCGCCTCTGACGGCAGCGTCACCAGGATGCGCGTCGTGTGTTCCGGCACGTCCGTGCCGAAGATCGCGTCGCGCCGGGCGCCGATGCGGTCGCGGGCGGCGGCCTTGTCGCGATGCACGGGTCCTTCGACCGGCGCGGCGGACACCATCGCGGTCAGCGCCGCGATCACGGCGTCTAGCGAGCCCAGCACATGCGCCTCCGACCGGCCGAGCGAGGACAGGCCGAGCGCGGTCAGCGCCTCCTGCTCGACTGTCAGGTCGAGCTTTCGCAGCGAGAGATACAGCGCGAGGTTTTCCACGGACGGCAGGAATTCCTGCCGCGTCACCGCGCGCCGCCAACTGGCAAGCGTGCCGTCCGCCTCTGCCAGCGCCTGAGCGCGCAGCACCGTCAGCCGCGCGCGCAGCGCCTCCGCGAGGTCGCGCTTGCAGGCGCCGCCATCCAGAATGTCGCGGATTTCCATCCCAAGGCTCCCGCCAGTGTCCGAAGCAGCACTAGGCCGCTTCGGTGACAGGTGCATTACAATCGGCCGCTCCGGGCAAGGCGCAGATCGTCGCGGGGGTCAGGCGGCGTCGAGCAGCCCGCGCCCTTTCAGCAGCGCCTCCACCCCTGGCATCTTGCCGCGGAACTTGGTGTAAAGCACGTCAGCCTCTTCCGACCCGCCCGCCGACAGGATGTAGGTTTCCAGCTTCTTCGCCATCTCGGCGTCGAAGGCACCTCCGGCTTCCTCGAAGGCCTCGAAGGCATCCGCGTCCATCACCTCGGACCACATGTAGCTGTAGTAGCCCGACGAATAGCCGTCGCCAGAGAACACGTGGCTGAAATGCGGGGTTGCGTGACGCATCCGGATCGCATTGGGAATTCCGATGCTGTCCAGTATCTCCGCCTGCTTCGCCATCGCGTCGTCCGGCGCCTCGCCGGAATGGAACTCCAGATCGACGAGGGCCGAGGCCACGTATTCCACGGTCTGCTGCCCCATGTCGTAGGTCGCCGCGGCGATCACCTTGTCGAGCATCTCCTTCGGCATCGGCTCGCCGGTCTCCGCGTGGGTCGCGAATTCCGACAGCACCTCCGGCACTTCCAGCCAGTGCTCGTAAAGCTGGCTGGGCAGCTCCACGAAATCGCGCGCGACCGAGGTGCCGGAGATCGACTCGTAGGTCTGGTCCGACAGCATCTGGTGCAGCGCGTGGCCGAATTCGTGGAACAGGGTGCGCGCGTCGTCGTAGGACAGGAGCGCAGGCTTGCCCTTTTCCGGTTTGGCGAAGTTGCAGACGTTGATGACGATTGGGCGGATGTCGCCCGCCAGCTTCTGCTGCGACCGCATGGCGGAACACCAGGCGCCCGACCGCTTTGACCCGCGCGCGAAATAGTCGCCGACGAAGATCGCCATGTGCTTGCCGCCGCGCGTCACCTCCCAGGTGCGCACGTCGGGATGGTATTTCGGCAGGTCGACTTCCCTGAACTCCAGCCCGAACAGCCGGTTCGCGCAGGCGAATGCGGCCTCGGTCATCCGTTCCAGCTGCAGGTACGGCTTCAGTTCGGCTTCATCGAGGTCATGCTCTTCCTTGCGCCGTTTCTCCGAGTAATAGCGCCAGTCCCAAGGCTCCAGCTCTCCGTTCACGCCGTCATTGTGCATCATGGCGGCAAGGCGCAGCGCGTCCTCCTCGGCCCGGGTCCGCGCCGGTTCCCAGACCTGCATCAGTAGGTCGCGCACCGCATCGGGCGTTTTCGCCATCTCGGTTTCCAGCTTGTATTCGGCAAAGCTGTCGTAGCCGAGCAGGTTCGCGCGCTCCTCGCGCAGCTGCAGGATCTCCGTCGCGATGTCGCGGTTGTCGGTCTCGCCGCCATTGGCGCCGCGAGATGTCCAGGCACGATATGCCCGTTCGCGCAGGTCGCGGCGGGGCGAGAACTGCAGGAACGGCACGATCAGCGACCGCGACAGGGTGATCGCGGGGCCGTCCACGCCCTTTTCCTCGCCGGCGGCACGGGCGGATGCGAGGACGAATTCGGGCAGGCCTTCAAGGTCCGCCTCGTCCAGTTCCATGAACCAGCCGCGTTCATCCGCCAGCAGGTTCTGCGTGAACTGGGTGCCGAGCACGGCCAGCCGTTCCTTGACCTGCTTCAGCCGGTCGCGCGCGAAGCCCTCCAGCTGCGCGCCGGAACGGACGAAACCGCGCCGGGTCAGGTACAGCACGCGCATCTGCTCGTCAGTCAGGCCGAGGCTGTCGCGTTCGTTCCACAGCGTGTCGATCCGCGCGAACAGCGCGGCGTTCATTGTGATCTCGGAACTGTATTGCGCCAGCTTCGGCGAGAAAGCGCGCTGCAGCTCCTCGCGTTTTTCGTTCGAGTCGGCCCCGGCGAGCGAATAGAAAACCGAAAGCACCTTGCCGAGCCGCTCGTCGGCGCGTTCCAGCGCCTCGATCGTGTTGGCGAAGGTCGACGGCTCGGGGTTGTCGGCGATGCGGGCGATCTCCGCCTTCGCCTCGGCCATCGACTTTTCGAACGCCTCCTCGAAATCCCCGTCGGAGATCTTGTCGAAAGGCGGCATCTCGAACGGGGTGTCCCAGTCGATCAGCAGCGGATTGGTCATCGGGGGCGGCTCCTGTTCCGGTGTCGCCCCCACCGTATCAGCCGTGTTGGCGGCTGAAAGGGCTATTCGACGGTTATGGTGATCACGTCCGAGGCAACGGGCGGATCGAAGGGCACGTGCCCGGCATCGCCCAGCACCAGCTGGAGCGTGTGCTCGCCCGGCTCGAGTTCCAGAACCACCTCTGTCTGGCCGCCGCCGAAGTGGCGGTTATGGTCATCGTTGAGGATGGCGTAGTCGAGCTCTTCCATCCCGTCCTCGCCTTCGCCCAGCGGCGGTCGGTCGATCAGGAGGTGGTGGTGACCGGTGTTTTCCTTCTCGGTTCCGGCGGGCGCGACGCCCATGCCGGTCAGACCGAACCGGACTGTCACGGGACCGGAGACGGCTTCGCCGTCGGTGGGCGTGATGAAGTAGACGGATGCGCCTTCGGGCGCAGGGGTTTCGCCGGCCCAGACGGGCGCGGCGGCGAGGCAGAGAGCGGCCACGAAGTAGCGCATGGATAATCCTCCCGGTTGAGTTGTGATTCTGCCTTAACGCGACGTTAGGTCAGCCGGGTTTTCGCCTCAACCGTTGTTCGAGCCTTCGCAGGCCGAGCGACAGTGAAACCGTCATCAATAGGTAGAGGAACGCCACCACGTTGTAGGTCTCGAAATAGCGGAAATTGCTGGCGGCCGTCACCTTGCCGAGCTGGGTGATATCGGCGACGCCAAGGACCGAGACCAGCGAACTGTCCTTGACCATGGCGACGAAATCGTTGCCCAGCGGCGGCAGGATCGTGCGGAACGCCTGCGGAAACACGATGTGCCGGAACCGCTGCCACCCGTTCAGACCCAGCGCCTCTGCCGCCTCGATCTGGCCTTCGTCTACCGATTGCAGCCCGGCGCGGAACACCTCGGCGATGAAGGCGGAATAGCCGATGGTCAGCGCCAGCACCGCGCGCCAGAGCAACGGGAAATCACGAGTGCGGATCGGTTCGAGGCCGAGATTTCCGGCCACCCAGTTCCAGGCGGCGACGAGCGCCGGGGCGACGACGAAGGCGACGTAGAGCAAGAGCACGATGATCGGGACGCCGCGGATGATCTCGATATAGAACCGCGCGCTCTGCCGCAGCACGATGAAGCGCGACAGGCTTGCCGTGGCGAGGCCGAGGCCGACGACACAGGCGGAGCCGAAGCCGATCAGCGTCACCATCACCGTGATGCCGATGCCCCTGGACACGGTTTCGAGGATCTGGGTGTAAAGATCGTCCGTCAGGATCCGGTAGAAGGCATATGCGGCAATCAGCCCGGCGGCCACGAGCCACCAGGGGAAATCCTCTTCCGGTTTCGGGGTTGGGGTCATTCGATAGGCTGCGGGCTGTCGGAAGGCCGTTTTCCTGAAGAAGAACGCGCCGGATTACTCCGGATAATCTGACCAGGAGGTTTCCGGGCTTCCGGGTCCCGGCCAGACACTTGCGCCCGGCCGGGACAGGTTGCGAAAGCGAGTGTCACTCACCCAGCTTGTAGTCGAGGAACCACTTCTTGTTCAGCTCGTCCAGCGTACCGTCTTCCTGCATGTCGGCGATGGCGGCGTTGATCGGTTCCACGAGGTCCGAGCCTTTCGGGAAGATGAAGCCGAAATCCTCTGTCCCCAGCTTTTCGCCCACGATCTTCAGCCCGCCGTCCGAGGCGGAGACATAGCCCTCGCCTGCGGTGCCGTCGGTCAGCACCAGATCCACGTCGCCGGCTTTCAGCGCCTGTACCCCGGCGCCGAAGGTCTCGAACTTGACGATGCGCGGGTTGGCCTCGTCGCCGTCCAGAACCTCGTAGACGCCGACATAGAACGGGGTCGTCCCCGGCTGCGCCGCCATCAGCAGGTCGTCATCGGCGGCAAAACTGGCGGCGTCGGTGAACCGCTCTTCGTCGCCGCGGACCATCATCACCATCTCGGACCGCATATAGGGATCGGAGAAATCGACCACCTCGGCCCGGTCGTCGCGGATCGTGATGCCGGTCATGCCGATATCGTACTGCCCGTCCGACACTGCCGGGATCATCGCGTCCCAGCTGATGTTCTCGTACTCCACGGTCATGTTCAGCCGCTCGGCGATCTCTGCCATGGCATCGTATTCCCAGCCGATGGCGTCGCCCGAGGACGGATCGACGAATTGCAGCGGCGGGTAGGCGTTCTCGGTCACGACAACGACGGTGCGGCCGCCAAGGTCGGGCAGGTCGGCCGCGGCGGCGGCGGTGGCGCTGAGCGCAAGCGCGGCGGAAAGGAGAATGCGTTTCATCGGGGAACTCCTGTTGGGCGGTTATCTTGGTGAAAAGCGTATGGCGGCTTGGCCGGAAGGCGCAAGGGGCGGCGGGTCACAGATCCTTCTCGAAGATCCAGGTGACAACCGGCACGCCCTCGCCCAGTTCCTGTCCGAACAGCGACGTCTCGGTCCGCGCGACGGTCCAGCCGCGGGTCCGGTAAAAGGCCGCGGCGCGCTCGTTGCCCGCCGCGCATTTCAGCCAGGACCGCCGCACGCCTTCCGCCTTCAACCGCGCTTCCGCGTCCGCGAGCAGGCGGCTCGCCAGCCCGCTTCGCCGCGCCTCCGCCGCCACGAACAGCTGGTGAAGCTGCTCCTCCCGCGTGATGCACAGCCCCAGCGGCTTCCCGACTGGCCCGGCCACGCGTATCCGGGGCAGATTGTCCTGCACCCGCTGATCGAACGCTGCCCGCGACCGGGCGCGGACCAGCGCATCGGGCACGACGCCGACATGGCCGTCCTGCCAGGCGACGTACCACATTTCGGCCAGCGCGCCCGCTTCTTCGGGCTCGGCCCAGCGCAGATCGTCGGTCACGCGCGCTCTCCGCAGACCGGGCAATCGGCGCGCTTTTTCAGCGCAATCGTCCGCGTCTCGCCGTAAAGCGCGTCGTAGATCAGCATCTGGCCCGCCAGCGTGCTGCCCGCGCCGGTGATCTGTTTCACAGCCTCTACCGCCATCATCGACCCGACGACACCCGGCAGCGGCCCCAGCACGCCCGCCTCGGCGCAGGACGGTGCCAGTTCCGGCGCCGGCGCCTGCGGAAAGATGCACTGGTAGCAGGGCGTTCCGTTCGCCGGATCGTAGAGGCTGATCTGCCCTTCCCACTGCGTCAGAGCGGCTGCGATCAGCGGCTTGCCCTCCCCGGCGCAGATGCGGTTCACCAGGTAGCGCGTGTCGAAATTGTCGGTCCCGTCCAGCACGAGGTCATACTCGCCGATCAGATCCGCCGCGATCTCCTCTGTCAGGCGCCGGTTGTAGGGCCGCACGTCCACGTAAGGGTTCAGCGCCTTCATCGCGGTCTTGGCCGAGAAAACCTTGGGCATGCCGAGCCGCGCATCGGTATGGATGATCTGGCGCTGCAGGTTCGTGGATTCCACCACGTCGGCATCGATCACGCCGATCCGTCCAACGCCTGCCGCCGCGAGGTACATCAGCGCCGGAGACCCGAGCCCTCCGGCCCCGATCACCAGAACCTTCGCCTGTTTCAGCGCCTTCTGACCCGGACCGCCGATCTCTCGCAGGATGATGTGCCGGGCGTAGCGGTCGATCTCGCCGGGCGCGAAGCTGCCCGGCGCGACCTTCGGCGCGTGATCCGGCGCTCGCGCCTTCAGCCGGCCAAGCACCTGCGTGTAACCGAAAACCGCCAGCGCCAGCAGCCCCAGCACCAGCCATTCGCCGTAGGACCCTCCGAGACTGCGCTGCAGCGGATGGCCTTCCGGCACGATCAGCAGCAGCGCGAGCACCGCGAGGTAGAGCAGCGCGACCATCATCCAGCGCGCGCTTACCGGGGCACCCAGCACGCGCCCGAGGATCCAGAGCCCCGCCGCCGCTGCCAGCACCCAGACCATCAATGCCGCCCGGTGGACCCGAAGCCGCCAGTCCCGCGCGCGGTCTCGTCGAGGCTGTCGGTCACCTCGAAGGCCACCTGCACCACAGGCGCCACGATCATCTGCGCGATGCGTTCTCCGTGCGAAATCGTGTAGGGCTCGGCGCCCCAGTTGATCAGCAGCACCCCGACCGGCCCGCGATAGTCGCTGTCGATGGTGCCGGGCGCGTTGGGCAGGCCCAGCCCGTGGTTCTTTGCCAGCCCGGAACGGGCGCGGATCTGCAGTTCGTACCCGTCAGGGATCGCCATGCGCAGACCTGTCGGCACCACCGCGCGTTCGCCGGGCTGCAGCGTGAAGCCCGCCTCGCGGATTTCCGGCGGCAGGTTGGCGCGCACATCGGCACCCGCCGCCCCTTCGGTGGCGTAATGCGGCAGCTCCACCTCGCGGTCGGCCCAGTCTTCCCACAGGATTTTCAGCAACGGTGCGCCCACGTCCCACCTCTCGTTGTGTCGAATATCAGCCCAGCGCCGCCGCGATTTCGTTCGCAAGCCGGTTCGCCACCTGTTCCTTGGACATCCGGGGCCAGCTGTCGGCGCCGGTGTCGGTGATCAGCGTCACCGCGTTTTCCGTCCCGCCCATGATCCCGGTTTCCGGCGACACGTCATTCGCCACGATCCAGTCGCAGCCCTTCCGAGCGCGCTTCGCTGTGGCGTGGTCGATCACGGTCTCGGTCTCGGCGGCAAACCCGACCACCAGCTTCGGGCGCCCGGAGGGCATCTGCGAAACGGTGGCAAGGATGTCCGGGTTCTCGGTGAATTCCAGCACCGGCGGCCTGCCGGAGCCGTCCTTCTTGATCTTCTCGCCCTGCGCGCTGGCCATGCGCCAGTCCGCCACCGCGGCGGCAAAAATCGCGGCGTCGGCGGGCAACGCGCTTGTCACCGCTTCCAGCATCTGCTGCGCCGTCTCGACCTTCACGACCTTCACCCCGCCCGGCGGCGGGACTGAGGCGGGACCGGTGACGAAGGTCACCTGCGCCCCCATCCCTGCCAGCGCACGCGCAAGCGCCGTGCCCTGCGCGCCCGAGGACCGGTTGGCGATGTAGCGCACCGGGTCTATCGGCTCATGCGTCGGCCCGGAGGTGACGACGATATGCTTCCCCTTCAGCGGCCCGTCCGCCAGCGCCGCCTCGACCGCCGCGACGATCTCCAGCGGTTCCGACATGCGCCCGGGCCCGTATTCGCCACAGGCCATGTCACCCTCGTTCGGCCCCACGGTCAGGATGCCGTCGCCCTGCAGCGTGGCAAGGTTGCGCTGCATCGCCGGATGCTCCCACATCCGCACGTTCATCGCGGGCGCGATCAGCACGCGCTTGTCGGTCGCCATCAGCAGCGTCGAGGCAAGGTCGTTCGCATGCCCGCCCGCCATCTTCGCCATCAGGTCGGCGGTGGCCGGCGCCACCACCACGAGGTCGGCGGCGCGGGACAGCTCGATATGCCCCATCTCGTGTTCGTCGGTCAGGCTGAAGAGGTCGCGATAGACCTTCTGCGCCGACAGGGCCGAAGCCGAAAGCGGTGTCACGAATTCCTCCGCCGCCCTGGTCAGTACCGGCGTCACCGTCGCGCCGCGTTCGCGCAGCCGCCGGATCAGGTCCAGCGCCTTGAAGGCCGCGATTCCGCCGCCGACGATCAGAAGAATGCGTTTGCCTGCCAGCATCGGCCGCGCCCTTTCGGTTTCGGCACAGTTCTAGGCCGCGCCGTTCCAAGGGGCAATGGTACTGGACAGGCTCACTCCTGCGCGAAACCGGCGCAGGGGTCGTCGCGCTCTGCCGGTTCCGTCACCAGCCACAGGTCATAGGGCGGCTCGCCTTCCGGCGGCGCCTCCATCTGCCCGATGGACAGGACCGTCAGCTCCGGCGCAGCCAGCGCCAGCGCCGCCGGCACGCCCCAGTCGGTACGGGCATGCCCCGCCCCGGCGATCACCGCGACCGGGCCGCCGGTCTCCTGGAACGCCGCAATCACCGCGCGCGCCAGCGCCGCATCGCGCAGGCGCTGCGCCTCGACCATGCCGCCCAGCATCGCTTCGGGCAGCGCGTCGCAATGCGCCTCCAGCTGCCCGGCCTCGCGCACAAGCTGTTCCTCTTCCGGCAGCGGCAGATCCAGCCCGAACATCGTCGACCCGTCTCCGAACACCGCCGCCGCGCCCTCGCCGACCGCGCGGCGCACCTCGTCGCGTGGCAGCGCGCCGCCGAAATAGGACAGGTCCTTTGCGGCCACGAATATCGGGTAATACATCGCGAAATCCGGCCAGCCGCTTTCGCTCCAGCCGAGCGCCCCTTCCAGCGCCTCCTCCGACACCAGAAACTGCGGCCGTACCTGCAGCGCCTGCGCGTCGGTCAGCATCTCGAAGACCAGCGCCTTCGCCCCGATCGCGCCCACGGCGGCAGTCTGGTTGGCGTGGTGGATCGGGTTGTCATGGACCTCGCCGAGGATCACCACATCCGCAGGCGGCAGGTCGGCCAATTCCTCAGGCGTTATCTGCTCTGCCGAGGCTTCACAGCAAAAGGCCGCCAGAATTCCGGCGGCCCCTGTCATCGCTATCCGGTGCTTCATACAAAGAAGCCGTGCACGTCGCCCGAGCGCGCTTCAAGGTTTTTCCGCATCTTGCCGAACGCTGCGGATTCCAGCTGGCGCACCCGCTCTTTCGACAGGCCCAGTTCGTTGCCGAGCGATTCCAGCGTCCGCGGGTCCTCGCGCAGCTTGCGCTCGCGCACGATGAACCGCTCGCGGTCGTTCAGGTCGCCCAGGGCAGAGACCAGCCAGCCTCGCAGCGTGATGATGTCCTTGTCATGCTCGACCGACTCGGCGGCCTGCTGGCTGTCATCCTCCAGCGTGTCGATCCACTCGCGGCCCTCGTCCTCGACCGATTGCGTGGCGTTCAGCGAGAAATCGGAGCCGGACAGCCGGCCTTCCATCATTTCGACATCGGCGATCGGCACGCCGACTTCCGTCGCGATCAGTTCGCGCATCTCGTGCTGGTCGATCGACGTTCCGGCAGCGGCGGCCTCGCGTTCCAGCCGCGCCTGAACCCGGCGCATGTTGAAGAACAGCGATTTCTGGCTGCTGGTGGACCCGGTGCGCACCATCGACCAGTTGCGCATCACGTAATCCTGGATCGACGCCTTGATCCACCAGACCGCATAAGTGGAAAAGCGCACGCCACGGTCGGGATCGAACTTGTCCGCGGCTTTCATCAGCCCAAGCGACGCTTCCTGGATCAGATCGCCCATCGGCGCACCGTAACGCTTGAACTTCGACGCCATCGAGATAGCTAACCGCATGTAGGCAGTGATCAGGCGATGCAGGGCCTGCTCGTCACTCCGATCCCGCCAGGCATAGGCCAGCGCGCGTTCGGTATCGGCGTCGAGAAGCTCGGCCTGCATGGCGCGGCGCGGCAGTGTCTGGTCGTTGAATGTATCAAGTGCCATGGTCGATCCCTGTGTCAGCCCGCCGGGGCGGGTGCTTACCTTTCGCCGTTGATCCTGTTACGTGTCAGGGCCGGACCCGGATCAATCGGCGGCATTAGATGACCTATCAACGCATATTAGTGCTCGGCGGTTCCCGGTCGGGGAAATCACGTTTCGCTGAAACGCTCGTAACGTACGGTAAGGCACCCTGGATCTACCTGGCATCGGCCGAAGCCTATGACGATGAAATGAAAGACAGAATTGCCGCTCACGCCGGTCGCCGGGGGGCCGGATGGAGCACTGTCGAGGCTCCGCGAAAAACCGCCGAGGCACTGGCCAAATTGCCGCCCCACGCTACGATCCTGTTCGATTGCGCCACGCTATGGCTGTCGAACCAGATGCTGGCGGGGGCCGATATCGAGGCGGAAACCGACCACCTTTTGCAGGCGATCGACGGCTATCAGGGCACCGTCGTAACCGTGTCGAACGAGGTCGGCTCCGGCATCGTTCCGGAAAACGCGCTGGCGCGACGGTTCCGGGATGCGCAGGGTCTGCTAAATCAGCAACTGGCGGCGCAGGCCGATCTCGTCGTTCTGGTCACGGCAGGTCTGCCGCTGGTGCTGAAGGGCGAATTGCCGAAAGATCTGACGTGACGCGGTTCTGGTGGGTCCGCCACGGGCCGACCCATGCGAAGGGTATGACCGGGTGGACGGACCTGCCCGCGGACCTGTCCGACGAGGTTCGGCTTACTCGTCTTTCCGACTATCTGCCAAAGGCTCCGGTCGTTTCCTCCGACCTGCAGCGCGCCGTTACGACCGCCGATGCCATCGAACGCTCTCGCCCGCGCTTGCCCAACGACCCCGACCTGCGGGAACTGAACTTCGGTGACTGGGAGACCCGCCGCTTCGGCGATATCAAGGACGAACCGCTGATCCGCGCCTTCTACGAAACCCCGGGCGATGTCAGCGCACCCGGCGGCGAATGCTGGAACGAGCTCTGCGACCGAGTGAATGCGGCCGTCGAACGTGTTTCCCGCAACGGACCGGATGTCATCCTCGTTGCGCATATGGGCACCATCCTGACACAGGTGCAGCGTGCGCTCGGCTTGTCGGCCTATGACACTTTCGCCCGCAAGATCGACAACCTGTCGGTGACCTGCCTCTCCTGGGACGGCGTATGGCGTCTGGAAGTCCTTAATCACAGGCCGTGATGGCCTTCTCCACAAAATAGCGTTTCCCGACTTCGCCGCAGCGCGGCTAGGGTCGCGCCCATGACATACGATCTGTTCATCGGCGACCGCGCCTTTTCCAGCTGGTCCCTCAGGGGATGGTTGATGTTCGAGGGCTTCGGCCTGCCCGTCCGCACCCACATGGTCGGGCTTTATTCCGGCACTTTCGCCGAGGATCTTGCGCCGCTTGCCCCCGCACGCCTCGTCCCCGTCATGCGGACGCCCGAGGGCACCGTGATCGGCGACACGCTGGCCATGGCCGAAACACTGAACGAGCGTCACCCCGATTCCGGGCTGTGGCCTGCCGATCCCGCCGCGCGCGGCTTCGCGCGTTGGATGGTGGCCGAAATGCATTCCGGCTTCACCGCGCTTCGCGGCGACTGCCCGATGCAGTTGCTCTATCAGTATCAGGGCTTCCAGCCCTCCGACGCCGTGCTCGCCGATCTGGACCGGATCGAAACGCTCTGGTCCCTCGCACGCAGCCGCCACGGCACCGATACGCCCTGGCTCTTCGGCCCCTATTCACTGGCCGACGTGTTCTTTGCCCCTGTTGCCGCGCGTGTTGCCGGCTACGGCCTGCCCGTGAGTGCAGAGGCGCGGGCCTATGTCGATGCGCAGCTGTCCGATCCCGCCTTCCGCCGCTGGCGCGCCATGGGGATGACCGTGAAATACGACCCCGTTCCCTATGCCAAGGACATGCCCACCGGCCCCTGGCCTGGCCCGGAACCACTGCCCGCCCGCGCCGTCGATGCGGGCCCCTCGGTTAATGACGCCTGCCCCTATTCCGGCAAGCCGGTCACGGACTACCTGGAGCTCGGCGGCAAGATCTTTGGCTTCTGCAACCCGGGCTGCCGCGACAAGACCGTGCAGGACCCGGAAGCCTGGCCGAAATTCATGGCCATTTACCAATCGTAAACGCCCGCGCTGCTACCCGTTAACCATTCCAGCGGAGGGTCCGGAATGGTCGCGCGCGCCTATACGGTCGCATTCGAGGGCGTCGAGGCGCGCATCGTCGAGGTGCAATGCGCGGTCTCGGCTGGGCTGCCGTCCTTCGCACTGGTCGGCCTGCCCGACAAGGCGGTCAGCGAGGCCAAGGAACGGGTGCGCGCGGCGCTGACGGCGATGTCCATTGCGCTGCCGTCGAAGCGGATCACGATCAACCTCTCCCCCGCCGACCTGCCGAAGGAGGGTTCGCATTTCGACCTGCCCATCGCGCTGGCGCTGCTGGCGGCGCTGGAAATCCTGCCGAAGGACGAGGTGGAACAGACCGTGGCCCTCGGAGAGCTGTCGCTCGATGGCACCCTCGTCCCGGTCATCGGCGCCCTGCCCGCCGCCATGGCCGCCGGAGAGGAGGACAGGACCCTTCTCTGCCCGAAGCCCTGCGGAGCAGAGGCCGCATGGGTCGGTGCCGTCCGGGTGCTTGCCCCTGCCTCGCTGACCGAGGCGGTACAGCACTATACCGGCCAGCGCATGCTGTCGCCCGCCGACCCGGGCGAGGTCACCCGCGACAACCATTCGCGCGACCTGCGCGACGTGAAGGGTCAGGAGCGCGCCAAGCGAGCGCTGGAGATCGCCGCCGCGGGCCGGCACCACATGCTGATGATCGGCACCCCCGGTTCCGGCAAGTCGATGCTCGCCGCGCGCCTGCCCGGCATCCTGCCGCAGCTCTCCCCCGCCGAGGCGCTGGAAACCTCGATGATCCACTCGCTTGCCGGGCTTCTGGACGAGGGCGGCATCTCGCGCACCCGTCCCTTCCGCGAACCGCACCACACCGCGTCGATGGCCGCCATCGTCGGCGGCGGGCGCAGCGCCAAGCCCGGAGAGATCAGCCTCGCCCATAATGGCGTTCTGTTCATGGACGAGTTCCCCGAATTCCCCCGCGCTGTCCTCGAAACCCTGCGCCAGCCAGTCGAGACCGGCGAGGTCGTCGTCGCCCGCGCCAACGCCCATGTCCGTTATCCCTGCCGCTTCCTGCTGGTCGCCGCGGCGAACCCCTGCAAATGCGGCTACCTCTCTGACCCGTCCCGCGCCTGCGGCCGCGCGCCGAATTGCGGCGACGACTATATCGGCCGCATCTCGGGCCCGCTGATGGACCGCTTCGACCTTCGCATCGATGTCCCGCCCGTGGCCTACACCGATCTCGACCTGCCCGACTCGGGCGACAGCTCCGCCGCGGTCGCTGCCCGCGTCGCTGCGGCGCGCGACGTACAGGCGGCGCGGTATGTCGACGCAACAGGCGTCCGCGTCAACGCCGACACCGAGGGCGCGCTGCTGGAACGGGTCGCGACGCCCGACGAGCCGGGCCGCGCGCTGCTGTCGAGGGTCGCCGACCGCTTCGGACTATCGGCGCGCGGCTATCACCGGGTGCTGCGGGTAGCCCGCACCATCGCCGATCTGGAGGGCTGCGACGGCGTGCTGCGGCCCCACATCGCCGAGGCGGTCAGCTACCGGATCGCGGAGGCGAAGGAAGCGCTGACACAATGAAGGCGGCGGTCTTGTTCAGAGAGGCGTTCGCCTCCGGCACCCAGCCGTGGAACAGCTGCCAGACATGCGGCGCGTCGCGCTGCACCTCGGTCTCGACCACCGCGCCGGAGCGGCGCAGATGCTCCGCCATCCGCCGCGCGTCGTCGCGCAGGATCTCGGTCTCGGACCATGACAGGTAGACCGGCGGGCAGTTCGGGTACGACGCGAACAAGGGCGAGATACGCGGATCGTCCGGCGCCAGCGCGCCGCGCACCACGTCGCGGATTTCCTCGAACCGTTCCACGGGCAGCAGCACGTCGCTTTCGGCATTCGATTCCAGCGACGGACCCGACATGGTCAGGTCGGTCCAGGGCGAAAAGGCGAAACATGCCGCGGGCCGCTGCCCCTGCCCCAGCACATGCGACAGCAGCGCCAGTGCCAGTCCGCCGCCCGCGCTGTCGCCGCCGATGACGATCTGTTCCGGCCGCAGACCCTGCCCGAGCAGCGTCTGCCAGCACGACACCGCCGCGTAGAACGCCGCCGGCGCCGGACGTTCCGGCGCAAGCGGGTAGTCAGGCAGGTAGACCCTGCGCCGGGTCTGCCGTGCCAGGCGGCCGGCAAGCTCCCAGTAGCCGCCCGGGCTGCCGACGATATAGGCGCCGCCATGCAGGTACAGGATCACGCCGGGCAGCGGTTCTTCCGCGCCCATGACCCACAGGCCGGGCGCCAGCACGCCCTCCGCCGGCGCATAGCGCGTGCCCTTTACCCGGCGAAAGGTCAGCATCGCGCCGGTCCGGAACATGCCGCGGGCCAGGTCCCAGTTGCGCAGACGCCGGACGACGGGCCGCACGCCGGCGCGCAGCATCCGGTTCAGCGTCCTCAGACGCGCGCTCATGCCGCGGCGCGACGCGCCTCTATCGCGTCCCAGATCAGCCCGGCGGCGTTGGTGCCGTCGAACCGCTCCAGCTCCTGCAGGCCGGTGGGAGAGGTCACGTTGATCTCGGTCAGGTAGTCGCCGATCACGTCGATGCCGACGAAGATCTGGCCGTATTCCTTCAGCACCGGGCCGATGGTCTCGCAGATCTCGCGGTCGCGCGCGGTCAGTTCCACCTTCTCGGCGCGGCCGCCCACATGCATGTTCGAGCGGGTCTCGCCCGGCTGCGGCACGCGGTTGATCGCGCCGACCGCCTCGCCGTCGACCAGGATCACCCGCTTGTCGCCATTAGAGACGTCGGGCAGGAATTTCTGCACGATCAGCGGCTCGCGGCTCATGCCGGTAAACAGCTCGTGCAGCGAGGACAGGTTGCGGTCGTTCGGGTCCAGCCGGAACACCCCGGCGCCGCCATTGCCGTAAAGCGGCTTCAGGATGATGTCGCCATGCGCCTCCTTGAAGGCACGGATCACGCTAAGATCGCGGGCGATGGTGGTCGGCGGGATGAGTTCGGGGAACTGCAGGACCAGCAGCTTCTCGGGGCAGTTCCGCACCCAGAACGGGTCGTTGACCACCAGCGTGCCGGGCATCAGCCGCTCCAGCAGGTGGGTGGTCGTGATGTATCCCATGTCGAAGGGCGGATCCTGGCGCAGCCAGACAACGTCGAAATCGCCAAGATCCACCTGTTGCCGCTCGCCCAGCGTGAAATGATCGCCCTTCACCCGCTGCACCGTCAGCGGCCAGCCGGTCGCCGTGACCCGGCCTTCCTGCCACGACAGGTGCTCGGGCGTGTAATAGAACAGCTCGTGCCCCCGCGCCTGCGCCTCTTCCGCCAGCCGGAAGGTGCTGTCGGCGTCGATGTTGATGGGTCCGATCGGATCCATCTGGATGGCAACTTTCAGGGACATGGGGCAGGCTCCGGGCAGCGGCGTACCCGCCCTACATGGCGTAGCCGCCTGCCGCAGGCAAGGTGCCTGCGGCGTTTCGGGAACCGGCTGCGGAAAGTCTCACCACCAGCGGCCCGGAAGCGGGATGCGCGGCACGTTGCCTGCGGTCCGGGTTTTCCAGTAACGCCCTAAAGCCCGAAGGCGTTTTCCAGAATCTCCACCGCCCCTGTCGCATCGACCAGCGCCGCGTCGAACCGGGTTTCGGTATCCATCCCGCTTGGCATCGTCGCCAGGTATCCGCCTGCGGAGGCGTAGATGCGGGCAATCTGCGCCTGCGTGATCCGCGCCGCCGCCCGCGCGAAATCGCCCGCCTTCTTGACCTCGACAAAGACCAGCGCGCCGGCCTTCTCGAAGATCAGGTCGATCTCGCCCCCCGGCCCGCGCCAGCGGCTTTCGCGCAGGGCAAAGCCGCGCCGCAGGTAATCGGAGGCAACAGTCTCCTCGGCCGCAACACCCGCATGATAGGACAGCGCGCCGCTCATCGCTGTTTCTCCAACTCCAGCGCTGCCTGATAGACCTGACGGCGGGGCAGGCCCAGCGCGCGCGCCACTTCCGCCGCCGCATCCTTGACCGACATCTGCTGCAAGGCGTCCCGCAAGGCCGTCTCCATGTCTTCTTCGCTTGCCACCGCCCGGCCGCGATCCACGACCAGCACGATTTCTCCTTTCGGCGGATGCTCCGCCACCTGTTCCTCCAGCTCCGAGAGCGTACCGCGCAGCACCTCCTCGAAACGTTTGGTCAGTTCCCGGCAGACAGCCGCCTGCCGCTCACTTCCCAACACCTCGCACAATTCACCTAATGTTCGGTGAATCCTCTTCGGTGATTCATAGAAAACCAGCGTCGCCGGCACCGCCTTCAGTTCCTGCATCCATGCCGCCCGTGCGCCGGGGGCCGCCGGCGGAAAGCCCGCGAACAGGAACCGGTCGGTCGGCAGCCCGGCGACGGTCAGCGCCGCTGTCACCGCGGACGGACCCGGCACCGGCACCACGCGCAGCCCCTCTGCGATCGCTTCCCGCGCCAGCGGATAGCCCGGATCTGCCACTAGCGGTGTCCCGGCTTCCGAGGCATAGGCCACCGACCGCCCCTCCCGCATCAGTCGAATCAGCCGCGGCCGCACCTCGGCGCCGTTATGGTCGTGATAGGCGATCACCGGCCGCTCTCCGGCGCTCAGGCCGTGCAGCTGCATCAGGTGCCGCAACGTACGCGTGTCCTCCGCCGCGAGCACGTCGGCAGAGGCCAGCACGTCGAGCGCGCGCAGCGTGATATCCCGCGCAGCGCCGATCGGCGTAGCCACGAAATAAAGCCCCGGCGGCAGCTGCTTTTTCTCCGGCAACACGGGCGCCTCCACATTAGGCAGACGTTTACTCTCCCCGTTGTAGCGCATAGTCTGGCCGGGTCCGCAAGCGCAGCACCGGAGCTTGGATCGTAATATGACTGCCTATTTCAGCCGGGCACGCCGCAAAGCGGTGCGCCTTCTTGCCATTTCCAGCGTTCTCTGGCTTGCCGCCTGCGGCGGAGCCCCGATCGGCGGGTTCGACGGACCCAGCATCAATACCGGCCGGCCGGTGCCCGTGGCCCTGCTGGTGCCCGCCGGCTCCGGCCAGGCGGGGGACGAGGCGCTTGCGCGCTCGCTGGAAAACGCCGCACGGCTCGCGATGGGCGACCTGCAGGGGGTGGAGATCGACCTGCGCGTCTACCGCACCGGGGGCGACGCCCAGACCGCCGCAACCGTCGCCGGCGAGGCGGTCAACGGCGGCGCCAAGATCATACTCGGGCCGGTCTATGCCGCGGCCGCCAACGCCGCCGGCACCGCCGTCCGGGGCCGCGGCGTCAACGTGCTGAGCTTCTCCAACAATACCGACATCGCCGGTGGCAATGTCTTCGTCCTCGGCCACACCTTCGAGAATTCCGCCGGCCGGCTGGTCAGCTATGCCGTCGGCCAGGGCCGCCGCAATTTCGTCATCGCCTACGGCAACGATGCTGCGGAACGGAAGGGCCGCGATGCCATCGCGGCCTCGGTCTCGCGCGCCGGCGCCACCGTCGGCGGCGACGTGACCTTCGAACTGTCGCAGAACGGCGTCGTGCAGGCGGTCGAACAGGTGACCAGCACCGTCCAGGCGACCGGCGCCGACGCGCTGTTCATGACCTCCGGCACCGCCGGTGCCCTGCCGATCCTGTCGCAATTGGTCAGCGAGAACGGCGTCGACAAGGAAGTCACCAAGTTCATCGGCCTGCAGCGCTGGGATATCCCGCCCGGCGCGCTGGAACTGCCGGGGCTGCAGAACGGCTGGTTCGCGCTGCCCTCGCCCGCGCTCAATGCGCAGTTCGAAAGCCGCTATTCCGCCGCCTATGGCGAGCCGCCGCATCCGATCGCCGGGCTGGCCTATGACGGGATCGCCGCCATCGGCGCGCTGGCCAGCGCCGGCAGCGCCGATGCGCTGACGGTGACCGCCCTGACCCAGCCCTCCGGTTTTGCCGGCGTCAGCGGCATCTTCCGCCTGAAACCCGACGGCACGAACGAGCGCGGACTGGCGATCGCCACCATCATCGACAAGCAGGTGAGCGTCCTTGACCCCGCCCCCAGAAGCTTCACCGGCCCTGGTTTCTGAACCGGAGCCGGTGGCCACACCGGCCGACCTGCCCGACGACCTGATCTGTCCGGCGGCGGAGATCTTCGACGCCGCCACAGTCCGCGCCAGCCTGGACCGCGCCTGCAAGGCCGCCGAAGACGGCCGGGCCGTGCGCGCCGCGACGGTCGAGATCCTGCAGGCGGCGCTGCAATCCGGTCGTGACGCCATCGCCGCCGCCTTCACCGCCAACCCGTTGAACGCCTGGCCGACGGTGCGGGCCTATGCCTACCTGACAGATGGCGTCGTGATGGCGGTGTTCGATGTCGCCCGCCGCTGGCTGCACCCGCTGCCCAATCCGACGGAATCCGAACGCCTCGCCCTGCTCGCCGTCGGCGGCTACGGCCGGGCCGAGATGGCGCCGTTTTCCGATGTCGACCTGCTGTTCCTGACCCCCTACAAGATCACCCCCTGGGCCGAGAGCGCGATTGAATCGATGCTCTACATCTTCTGGGACCTGCACCTGAAGGTCGGCCATTCCAGCCGCACCGTGAAGGACTGCATCCGTCTCGGCCGCGCCGACTACACGATCCGCACGGCCCTGCTCGAGCATCGCTTCATCGGCGGCTACAAGCCGCTCGAGAAAGAGCTGAAGCGCCGCCTCTGGAACGAGCTGTTTTCCAGCACCGCCACCGAGTTCATCGAGGCCAAGCTGGAAGAACGCGCCAAGCGGCACCGCAAGCAGGGCGGCCAGCGCTATATGGTCGAGCCCAACGTCAAAGAGGGCAAGGGCGGCCTGCGCGACCTGCAGTCCCTGTTCTGGATCGACAAGTACGTCCACGGCGTCGAAAACGCCGCCGACCTCGTGCAGCTCGGCGTGTTCCGGCAGGACGAGTACGACAGCTTCCTTGCCGCCGAGAACTTCCTGATGGCGGTGCGCTGCCACCTGCACCTGATCGCCGGTCGCGCAATGGACCAGCTGACCTTCGACATGCAGGTCGAGGTTGCCGACCGAATGGGCTACAAGGATAAGGGCGGCCGCCGGGCGGTGGAGCATTTCATGCAGGACTACTTCCTGCACGCAACCGCCGTGGGCGAGTTGACCCGCATTTTCCTGACCGCGCTGGAAGCGCGCCATGTCAAGAAAGAGCCGAAACTCGTCGGACTGTTCAAGCGTCGCAAGAAGGTGCGCGAGGGCTACACGGTCATCCACAATCGACTCGCAATCGTCGATGAAAAGGCGTTCCTGTCGGACAAGCTGAACCTGCTCCGGATCTTCGAGGAAGGGCTCAGGACCGGCCTCCTGATCCACCCGGACGCGATGCGCCTAATCACCGCGCACCTCGACATGATCGACGACGAGATGCGTGCGAACAAGGAAGCGACCCGCATCTTCCGCGACCTGCTGCTGAAACACGGCAACCCGGAACGCGCGCTCCGGCGGATGAACGAACTGGGCGTGCTGGGCGCCTTCATCCCCGAATTCAAGCCGATCGTGGCGATGATGCAGTTCAACATGTATCACGCCTACACGGTGGACGAGCACACCATACAGTGCATCTCGATCCTCGCCAGGATCGAAAGGGGAGAGCTGCTCGAGGAACTCCCGGTCGCCACCCACATCCTCGAAGACGGGGTGAACCGCCGGGTCCTCTATGTCGCGCTGCTCTGTCACGATATCGGCAAGGGGCGGGACGAGGATCATTCCGTGCTTGGCGCCAAGATCGCCCGCGTGATCGCGCCGCGCCTCGGGCTGAAGCCGGCGGAATGCGAGACGGTGGAATGGCTGGTCCGCTATCACCTGCTGATGTCCGACATGGCGCAGAAGCGCGACATCGCCGACCCGCGCACCGTTCGCGATTTCGCCAAGGCGGTGCAGACCCGCGAACGGCTCGACATGCTGACCGTGCTCACTGTCTGCGACATCATGGGTGTCGGCCCTGGCGTCTGGAACAACTGGAAGGCCGCGCTCTTGCGTGCGCTCTACCGGCAGACCCGCCGCGGCCTGGACGAGGGGCTCGAAGCACTTAACCGCTCGCAGCGCGGCACCGAGGCCAAGCGCAACCTGCGCGAGGCGCTGGCAGGCTGGCCCGCCAAGGACATCAAGACCGAACTCGACCGCCATTATCCGCCTTACTGGCAGGGCCTGCATGTCACCGCGCATGCCGATTTCGCCGAGTTGCTGCGCGGCATTGCCAATGACGAGATCCGCCTGAAGCTGACGCCCGACGAGGACCGCGATGCCACCCGCGTCTGTTTTGCCATGGCCGACCACGCGGGCATCTTCAGCCGCATGTGCGGCGCGCTGGCTCTGGTCGGCGCCGACATCAAGGACGCCCGCACCTTCACCTCCAAGGACGGCTGGGCTACCGCCGCTTTCTGGATCCAGGACAGCGAAGGCTCGCCCTACGAGGCGCGACGCCTGCCGCGCCTGCGAAACATGATCGAACGCACCCTTTGGGGAGAGATCCAGCCGACCGAGGCGATGCGCTCGCGCGACAAGATGAAGAAGCGCGAAAAGGCGTTCAACGTCCCCACCTCGATTGCCTTCGACAACGACGGATCGGAGATTTATACGATCATCGAGGTCGATACCCGCGACCGCGCCGGCCTGCTCTACGACCTGACGCGGACACTGGCAGACGACAATATCCAGATCTCCAGTGCGGTGATCGCGACATACGGTGAGCAGGTGGTCGACAGCTTCTACGTGAAGGACATGTTCGGGCTGAAACTCTATTCCGAAAACCGCCAGCGCTCGTTGGAACGGAAACTGCGCGACGCCATCGAACAGGGCGCGATCCGGGCCAAGGAAGAATGACCGCGCACGTTTCGCCGGCTCTCTTCCCGCATCGTCACGCCGCTCCCACGCGGTGGCCGAAACCCTGGCAGGTCACGCCTCGGAGCATACAGGTATGAAACCCATCCGCCTGATGGCGGCGTTCTTCACGGTCGGCGTCTGGACGTTGGCCAGCCGCCTGCTCGGCTTTGTCCGCGACATCCTGATTGCCGCCTTTCTCGGCGCCGGGCCGGTGGCAGAGGCGTTCCTGATCGCCTTTTCCTTACCCAACATGTTCCGCCGCTTCTTCGCCGAAGGCGCGTTCAACATGGCTTTCGTGCCGATGTTCTCGAAAAAGGTGGAACGCGACGAGGACCCGCTCGCCTTCGCCAAGGACGCCTTTGCCGGCCTCGCGACCGTGCTGGTCGTCTTCGCCTTCATCGCGACGCTTGCAATGCCCTGGCTTGTCCTCGCCATGGCCAGCGGCTTTTACGGCGACGAGCGGTTCCCGATGGCCGTCCTCTACGGCCGCATCGCCTTTCCGTACATCCTGTTCATCTCGCTGGCCGCGCTGCTGTCTGGCGTCCTGAACGCGACCGGCCGCTTCGCAGCTGCCGCCGCCGCGCCGGTCCTGCTGAACGTGCTGTTCATTGCCGCGATGACCCTCGCTTCACGGTTCGGCTGGGACATGGGCCTCACTCTTGCAATCACCGTGCCGGTCGCCGGCATCGCGCAGATGACGCTGGTCTGGATCGCCGCCGCGAAGGCCGGGTTCCGCCTGACCCTGCAGCGCCCGAAACTGACGCCCGACCTCAAACGCCTCGCGATCATCGCCGGGCCGGCGATGCTGGCGGGCGGCGTGGTACAGATCAACCTGCTGATCGGCCGACAGGTGGCCAGCTTTTTCGAGGGCGCCGTCGCCTGGCTGAACTACGCCGACAGGCTGTACCAGCTTCCGCTCGGCGTGGTCGGCATCGCCATTGGCGTGGTGTTGCTGCCCGACCTTTCGCGCCGCCTCGGCGCCGGGGACGAGGCCGGCGGCCGCGACGCGTTCAACCGCGCCGCCGAGATCAGCCTGTCGCTGACCATCCCGGCCGCGGTCGCGCTGGTCGTGATCCCGCTGCCACTGGTTCAGGTCCTGTTCCAGCGCGGCGCCTTCGGCCCCGACGACACGGCCGCCACGGCGCTCGCAACCGCCGTCTATGGCCTGGGACTGCCTGCCTTCGTCCTGCAGAAGGTACTGCAGCCGCTGTTCTTCGCGCGCGAAAATACCAAGGCGCCGTTCTACTACGCGCTCGCCGCGATGCTGGTGAACGCCGGCGTGGCCATCGGGCTGGCGCCGGTCATCGGCTACATCGCAGCCGCCTTCGGCACCACTTTGGCTGGCTGGGCAATGGTCGGCTTGCTCTGGGCCGGCTCACGCAGGATGGGCGATGCCGCGCGGCTTGATGACCGCTTCCGCCGGCGCATCTGGCGTATCCTGCTGGCGGCGGCGCTGATGGGCGCCCTGCTCTGGGCCGTAAACCTGGTGCTTGGTCCGCTCTTCGGCGCCGGGCGGCTTCGCTACCTCGCCCTCGCGATTCTCGTTGCAACCGGTATCGTTGGCTATTTTTTAATCGGTCACCTTCTGGGTGCATTCCGATTCAGCGAATTTCGCAACACCTTGCGTCGCCGTCCGGCTAATTAACCAAGTTTTGCGTCTAAAGATTGACTTAACGTCGCTCCACCTGCACGCTCAAGTTGGGTGCGAAGGGAACAACCCTTCATCGAGCAAAGTGGGTAAATCATGAAAAAACTGCTGCTGGCTGCGGCTTGCCTTTTGGCAAATCTCCAACCTGCGGATGCGGTGACGGTCACCGATACGCGGTATCACTTCTGCCACATCGCCACGTGCGGCGGCGGCAGCTTCGACATTGATCTGGCGGTTCCGACCAAGACAACCGGCCCCGGGCTGCTGTCCATCACCGCCTACGGCGATTTCGGCAAGCGGAAAGAGAACGTGAGCGTCTTCGCCGAAGGAAAGTTCCTCGGCACGCTGTTCAACAACCGCCGCTTCGACGACATCTTCTTCGGTCCGGACCGCGGCCGCGACTACGGCAAGGCCAAGACCACCTTCGGGTTCCTGTCGCAAACCGCCCTCGCCTCGCTGATCTCCGACGGTGTGCTGAAGCTGACCTTCGTGCTCAGCAAGGCAGTCGGCGACCACCCGCACAAGCCCGAGTTCATCAAGGCCGGCATCACCTTTGACGAACCCGCTGCGGTTCCGCTGCCCTCCGGCATCCTGCTTGGCGCCACCGGGCTTGGCGCGCTCGGCCTGCTGCGCCGGCGTCGCAACGCCAGGCCGCAGGCCTGACGCACAGCCGACCGACCGGAAGAAAAGAAAGGGGGCCGCGGCCCCCTTTATCGTTGCCGCATCCGCGACATAACCCGCTGCCACCCGCCGGGGCTGACCACGAAGGATAGCAGGAATCCGGCGCAGAACCCGGTCAGCTCCGCCACCCAGTCCATACCCACCTCGAAAAACAGGCTGAACAGCAGCTGTATGCCCATCAGCATACCGATCAGGTAAAACGCATTGATCTGCGGCCCGCCGGTATAAGCCAGCCGGATCCACAGCAGGAAGGTGAACGCCCCGATCAGCCCGTAGGCCGCCGGATAGCCACCGATCAGCGGATAGGGTGTGCTCAGCACAAAGGCATAGACCAGCCCGCCCGCGATCGACGCGCCGAAGAAGACTGCCAGCACCGCCCACCAGGCAAAGATCTCTCCAACCATCTTGCCGAGCGCCAGAATGAAGACGATCACGAAGATCGCGTGGGTAAAACTCGCGTGGACGAACGGATAGGTCACCAGCCGCATCACGTGCTCGGGCGGCCAGATTCCCAGATCCCACATCTGCCTGAACACCTCACCAACGACCGAGAACCGTTGGATCAGATCGATTCGCCAGCCTATTGCCGCCGGTCCGCCGATCAGCCCGCGCTCACCCAGCTGCAATGCGGCCTCGACCCCGAAGATCGCCAGCGCCAGTACCACCACCACCGGCGGCAACGCATTGAACGGGGATTCTTCGTGCGGGTGTCGCATCTCGCTGCCCTTCCTTGACGGCCTCGGGACCTTGCGTTACGCGACCCCGGCACAGAATTCCAGACGGAGATATCGCCAAATGGCCGAGTTCACGCCGCGTGTATTCTCGGGCATCCAGCCTTCGGGCGGGCTGACCCTGGGGAACTACCTGGGCGCGCTCAAGCGCTTCGCAACCATGCAGGATCAGGGATCGTGGCAAACGATCTTCTGCATGGTCGATCTGCACGCGATCACCGTCTGGCAGGACCCGGCAACGCTGGCCCGCGCCACCCGCGAGCTTTGCGCCGGTTTCATCGCCTCCGGCGTCGATCCGGAAAAGTCGATCCTGTTCAACCAGAGCCAGGTCGTCGAGCACGCGCAACTGGCCTGGATCTTCAACTGCGTGGCCCGCATGGGCTGGATGCAGCGGATGACCCAGTGGAAGGACAAGGCGGGCAAGAACCAGCAGAACGCCTCGCTGGGCCTCTTCGCCTACCCTGCGCTGATGGCGGCGGACATTCTCGTCTACCACGCCACCCACGTGCCGGTGGGCGAGGACCAGAAGCAGCACCTGGAACTGACCCGCGATATCGCGATCAAGTTCAACAACGATTTCGGCGTCGATTTCTTCCCTGAAACCGAGCCGGTGATCGAAGGGACTGCGACGCGGGTCATGTCGCTGCGGGACGGGTCTAAGAAGATGTCGAAGTCGGATCCGTCCGACCAGTCGCGCATCAACCTGTCGGACGATGCCGACGCCATCGCGCAGAAGCTGCGCAAGGCCCGGACCGATCCCGAACCGCTGCCGGAAACGGTCGCGGGGCTGGAGGACCGTCCGGAGGCGCGCAACCTGGTCAACATCTATGCGGCACTCGCCGACATGACGGTGGCCGAGGTGCTGGCGGAACATGGCGGCAGCCAGTTCTCCGCCTTCAAGCCCGCGCTGGCCGATGTCGCGGTCGACCGGCTCACCCCGATCTCGACCGAGATGTCACGCCTGATGCAGGACCAGGCAGAGATCGACCGCATCCTGGCCCGCGGCGCCGAACGCGCCCGCGAGATCGCCGCGCCGATCCTGAAGAAAACCTACGAGATCGTGGGAATGGTAGGCGCCTGACGGCGCCTACTCCGGCTTCCGCCAGACCGACACGTGCATCCTGCTTTCGCGCGTGAAGGGCTGGCGGTGCCAGCCGCCCCAGCGGTGTTCCAGCTCCATCCCCGCCAGCCGCGCCATCAGGTCCAGTTCCGCCGGGAAGGCATAGCGCATCACCAGCGGTATCAGGTCCGCCCGCCCGTCACGCACATGCAGGCGCTGGTGCTCCAGCAACTGCCGCACCTGATCGTGCCGCACCACGTCCAGCGACAGGTGATCCAGCGACATGTGCTTCAGCTTCACGTCCTGATTGCCCCGGAACCCCGTCAGGTCCGGCACGAAGGTCTCGATCAGGAACCGCCCGCCCGGCGCCAGCCGCGCCGCGGTGTTCCGGAAGCAGTTCACCTGAGCTTCCTGCGACGGCAGGTTGAACAGCGTGTTGAAGACCAGGATGACAAGGTCGAATGTCCCGTCAACGGCGACCTCCTCCATGTCTCCCAGCACCACCGGCAGGTCCGCGCCGCCGGGCTTGGCGCGCAGCCCGGCCACCATCTCGGGCGAAACCTCCAGCCCGGTCACGTCGACCCCGCGTTCCGCCAGCGGCAGGGCAATCCGCCCGGTGCCGACCGCCAGTTCCAGAACCCGGTCGGTCCCTGCGATATCCGCGATCAGCTCCACGCTCTCGGCGGTCGTGCCGGGATCGTTCAGCGCGTCGTACCCGTCCGCGTTCAGTTCGCCGAAGCTATTTGCCGTCCAGCCTTCCATGGGCGCCTCCCTGCAGGCGCCGCATAGCGCCGCAGCGCGCCGCCGGTCAACCGGCTTCGATCTCGACGTGGTACTCCAGCGTCGAGGTCACGCTCTCGCCCCAGAACCCGCCTTCCAGCGGCATCGTCTGTTCCTGCGCCGGTGCGGCACACAGGGCGACATGCCCGTCGATCACCGGCTGGCCATGTGTCGGATCGAATCCGCGCCATTGCCCGTCCGGCAGGCAGACCTCCGGCCAGGCATGCAGGTGCCGTTTGCCGTCCGGCGACTCCGACTGTGCCTGATACCCGCTGACGAACCGCGCCGGGATGCCCAGGCTGCGGCAGCATTCCATGAACAGCACCGTCAGGTCGCGGCAGGCGCCGCTGCCCAGTTCCAGCGTATCTGCGGCGGTGCGGGCATAGCCCTTGGGCCGGATATGCCGGTCGGTCTGCTCGAACAGTGACATGTTCAGTCGTTCCAGAAACCCGCTCGCCGACCCGCCACTTTTCACCGCCAGTGCCGCCGCATAGGCGCGGACGGTCTCGTCGATCGGCGCGCGTGCGAGATATGGCTCGGACCCCTTCACCAACCCCGGTGGCCAGGGCAGCGGCGGCAGCTGCGGCATCGGCCCCGGCAACAGCGTTTCCAGCTCGAAGGACGAGGATACACGCAGGATGTCCGACGGCCGGTCGAAGGTCAGCTCGGTCACGGTGTTGCCGAAGGCGTCCACCCGGTCCTGCCGTTTGGCCGGCTCCGGCTCCGCGGTCAACTCCTGGTCGCACCAGGCCAGACTATCCAGCCGCGGCAGCATACGAAGGGTCTGCGGCCCGAAACGGACCGGTGACGAATATCGGTAACAGGTCTCGTGGGTTACCTTGAAATGCATGTCCTGTCCCGCTCGCCTTGCCTAGTCTTGTTTGCGCGCATGGGCGCAGGGCGCGGCAGGGCGGTCAAGCGCAATCTATCAGATCGCGCCACCTCAGCCGCGGCGTGACGCCGCGACTGCCCGATTTGTGATCACTCCCACGGCGCACGCCGGGTTACCGCCCAGTGTATACAGAACACCCGCCTAAGTCGCGATCCGGCCCTCGGCGCTCTGCCGCAGCAGGAACTGCCGGATATCGGTCAGCTGCTTCTCCTGCAGCGACACATAAACCAGCTCCATGTTGGTGCGCTCCACCACCATTTCGCCGGGAAACGGCAGGTAGCTTAGCTCGCGCGACCCGAACGAAGGCGACGCCGTCCCCACCTGCCATTCGGTGGTCAGCTTCACGTCCACCAGCTTCAGCGACGGGCCGCCATCGATCCCCGGCTTCTCCAGCGGCACGCCCGCCAGCCGCAGGTAGGACATCTTGTCCTTCGCCTGCACGAAGCCGTCGATGAACTGGTCGGTCAGAACCTGCAGCTCCGCCGCCTCGTCCGGCCCGTGCATATGCGAATGCAGGTGATCGTCGGGATGATTGTGGTCATGCGGGTGATCATGCGCATGGGTATGCCCGTGCGCATGGTCGTGGTGGTGGTGATGATGGTGGTGATGCGGATGATCGTGGGGCATGGCGGTTACTTCTGCTTCGCCGGCGTGGTCCAGCGTTTGCCGTCCCGCGCCTCGTCGTAATCGCCCATCGGCAGGTCCACCGGCTTGTCGATATGCACCTTGTGCTTGCCCAGCGTTCCGGCCGACACCATTGAACCCAGCACGTCCACGATCACCCGTGTCCCCATCAGCGCCGTGATATCCGAGGTGTCGTAGGGCGGCGAAACCTCGACCAGCTCCATGCCGCAGATCCCCTCTGCCGCCACCTTCGACGCCAGCGCCAGCGCCTCACGCGGCAGGAACCCGCCCGGTTCGGGCCAGCCGGTCCCCGGCACGAAACCGCAGTCGATGGAGTCGATGTCGAAGGACATGTAGACCATGTCGACCCCATCCCATGCCATCTCCAGCGCCATCTCGGCGGTCTTGTCGATGCCCATCTCCTCCATGTCGGACATGGTGATGATGTTGGTCTCGCGCTTGACCGCTTCCTTCACTGCCGGGCGCGGCACCTGCCAGCCGCCGATACCGACCTGAACGAGGTTCTTCGCCGGCACGTTCGGCAGGTTCGTCGAATGGTACCACGGCGTCGTGTGCATCCGCTCGTCCAGGTCCTTTTCCTGGATATCCGCATGCCGGTCGAAATGGACGATGCCGATCTTCTTCGAGGTACATTCCGCGATCCCGCGCACGCAGGGAAACCCGATTGAATGGTCGCCGCCGATGATGATGGGCAGCGAACCCGACGAGAACACATGAGACACCGCCCGGCTGATCTGGTCGAAGGTCTTCTCGATATTCCCCGGAATGGTGAAAATGTCGCCCGCGTCGCACAGCGACATCTGCTCGCGCAGATCGACCCCGATCTCGTAGTTGTAGGGCGTGTAGAGCGCCGAGATCTTGCGCACCCCCTGCGGCCCGAACCGCGTGCCGGGACGATAGGTCGTACCCCCGTCGAACGGCGCGCCTAGGACGGTGGCGTCATACATGCCCACCTCCTGCACGTCCTCGGTATAGGGCGCTTTCAGGAAGGTGTTGATGCCCGCGTAATGCGGCAGTTCGCCCCGCGCGAAGGTGGGGATCGACCGGTCCTCGATCGAATCCGCCGCCGTCAGCCCCATCCGCAGCGCCCAGGCCTGCTCCTTTTTCCACTCGCCGTGCGGAATGTCCGCCTCGGCCCGCGCCGCCTTCCAGCCCAGAAGCTTGGACAGGTCCGGGTGGTGCTGCCGCCGCTCGTCATGGCGCCGGTCTGCCGGGTGATGGGACCGCGAACGGTCACGCGGGGGGATGTGCATGGTCTGCCTCCAGTATGTCCTGAAACGGGATGCCGTTGTTCCGGGCATCGAAATCATAGGTGATGGTCGCGCCATAGGCGCTCGGATCGGTCGGGTCCCAGCGCGGCTTGTCGAACACGATCACGCGGTCGCCCAGCTTGAAGCCTTCCTGCAGGTCGTGCGTGACCATGAAGACGGTCATCTTCGTTTCTTCCCGCAACTCGGTCAGAAAATCGTGCATCTGCAACCGCGTGCCCGGGTCGAGCGCTCCGAACGGCTCGTCCAGCAGCAGGATGCGGGGCCGTGCCGTCAGCGCCTGCGCGATGGCCAGCCGCTGCTGCATGCCGCCCGACAGCGCCGTGGGATAGGCATGGCCCATATGGCCCAGCCCGATCCGGTCCAGCGTCGCCTGCGCCCGCTCCCGCGCCGCCACCCGCTCTCCGCGCTTCAGCCGCCCCAGCGGTTTGTCGAAACTCTCGGCGGCCACGATGTTGTCGCGCACCGACATGTGCGGAAAGACCGAATAGCGCTGGAACACGATGCCCCGCTCGCGTCCCGGCTCCACCGCCGGTTCCCGCCCCTCGATCCGGATCTCGCCCCGCGTCGGCTGCTCCTCGGCCAGCAAGAGCCGCAGGAAGGTCGACTTGCCGCAGCCCGACGCCCCGACGATAGAGATGAACTCGCCCTCCTCCACCGACAGGCTGACCCGTTCGAGGATCGAGAAGGTGCCGTAGCGCAGAAAGATGTTGTCGACGCTGACGAAGCTCATAGCCCCTTCCCCGCCCACGGGTACAGTTTGCGCGACGCCACCCGCAGCAGCCAGTCGATCAGGAAGGCCAGCAGGGTGATCCAGATCACGTAGGTCAGGATCACGTCCATCGCCAGGTACCGCCGCACCAGGAAGATCCGGTAGCCGAGCCCCAGGTCCGACGCGATTGCCTCCGCCGCGATCAGGAACAGCCACGCCGGCCCCAGCGACAGCCGCACCGACTGGATCAGCCGCGGCATGATCTGCGGCAGCGCCACGCGCAGCGCGATCACCAGCGACGACGCCCCCAGCGTCTGCGCCTTGACGATCAGCTCGTGCGGTATGTCCACGACCCGCTGGCTGACATCGCGGATCAGGAACGGGGTGATCCCGATGATGATCAGTACCACCTTCGCCAGCTCGCCGAGCCCGAAGGTAATGAACAGGATCGGCAGGATCGCCAGCGGCGGGATCATCGAGATCACCGCGACGAACACCCCCAGCATCGCGCGCACATGCGGCAGCAGCCCGATCAGCAGCCCGACCGTCAGCCCGACGAAAGAGGCGCAGAACACCCCGATGAACAGCCGCAGCAGGCTGACCCCGGTGTCGTACCACAGCAGGATGCGGCCCGACCGCTTGTCCGGTTCGGTGAACAGCCGCACCGCCGTCTCACCGATGGTCGACAACGACGGCAGCAGCCGGTCCGAGGGGTTCGCGGCCAGCCGGATTTCCGACGCGACGGAATAGGCGATCAGCAGCGCCGCGAAGGGCAGCATCGCCAGAAACACCGTCAGCGCGCGGCTCGGCTGTCTGTTGATCAGACGCATCTGCGGTTACGCTCGCTACTTGCACGCCGGAACGCCCCGCCACCGGCAGGGCGTTCCGCGCAGATCACAACGCGCCGTCGGCGGCCATCTGCATGTAGGTGGTGTCGTAGCGCATCTTGACGTTGTTCGCGTCGCCCGTGGTCGACCCGTCGGGATATTCGACGCCGACGAAATCAGGCGACGGCGCGCCCTCGCCCAGAATGCCCTTGTCGAACAGGAACTCGGCAACGTTGACCATCGTGTCCTTCAGCCCGTCGGAAGAGGTGAACTCCACCGCCTCGGCCGGGGTCCAGAACATCTTGGTCGCGTCAAGCTGCGCCTTGTAGCCATCGAGATCGGTGCCCGACGCCTCGGCCATCGCCGTCAGCGCCTCTTCATCGCCCGATTCCATCAGGCCCATCAGTTCGTACCACGCACCCACCAGCGCCTTTCCGAAATCCGGGTTCGCCGCCAGCGTCTCGGTGTTGACCCACATGATGTCGATGATCTCGCCCGGAATATCCGCCGAGTCGTAGACCTTGTTGGCACCCGGCTCTTCCATGATCGTCGAAACCAGCGGGTTCCACGTCACCACCGCTTCCACGTCATTCGTCGCATAAGCCGCGATCATGTCCGCGTCGGATGTGTTTATGACGCCGCCCAGATCGGCCTCGGAAAGTCCCACCTGGTCCAATCCGCGCGCCAGCAGGTAATGCGACACCGACAGCTCCACCAGGTTCACCGGCTTGCCGGCAAGGTCGGCCAGCACGCCGTCGCCCTTCATGATCACCGCGTCATTGCCGTTGGAATAGTCGCCCACGATCAGCGCCGTGGTGTCCACGCCCGACCCCGCCGGGATCGACAGCGTGTCCATGTTCGTCGCCGTTACGCCGTCAAATGCGCCTGCCGTGTACTGGTTGATCGATTCCACATAGTCGTTGATCTGCACGATCTCGACGTCGATGCCGTATTTCTCGGCCCATTTGTCCATGATCCCGGACTCTTCCAGGTACCCCCAGGGCATCCAGCCGACATAGATCGACCAGGCTACGCGAAATTCGGTCTTTTCCTGCGCCAGCGCGGGCACGGCGGCCAGCGCCAGCACGGCGGCGGCAGCAATACGTTTGGCAAGCATGGGTAATCCCCCTGTTACGGCGTTCCGCCTCGGGCGCTTAAAAGGGGGTCGACCGTGGCGGAACCTGGAGAGTCCGGTCAAACCCTTGGTGCAGTGCTCTCCCGGGCTTTTGCCCCGCCGTGTACCGCCCCGGAATTTGCCGGGCCGGCGGCATCTCTCGGACCTGCCCTCGGGAGGAGGAAGAGGCGGAACCCTAGATGCCCTGCACACTTGAATCTGAGCCGATTGCTGCAAAAGCACAAAGTCTGCCCGGACGTCACCGCGCAAGATAAAGGCATCTGCCTGATTGTTGTGCGAAAATTCAGTCTGACTGCCTGCTTTTGCAGCGAAGCAGAGCACGCCGGGCCGCAGTTTCGCGGCCCGGCAGCATCTCTTACAGCACCGCCTCGTAGGCCGCGCGCAGGTTCTCCGCTGTCAGCTTCACCGGGTTGCCGCCGCAACTCGGATCCTTCAGCGCATCGCGCACCATCGTGTCGAGGTCCGGATGGTTGATCCCCAGCCCGCTCAGCGTTTTCGGGATGCCCAGCGAGTCGTTGAACGTGTCGACGAACTCGCAGAACCCGCCGAAACCGCCTTCGATCCCCAGATAGGCGGCGACCCTGTCGAACTTCGTCCGGATTGCCGATGCGTTCAGCTGCAGCACCGGCGGCATGAACACCGCGTTCGTCGTCCCATGGTGCGTGTGGTAATGCGCGCCCACAGGATGGCTCAGCGAGTGGATTGCCCCCAGTCCCTTCTGGAACGCAACTGCCCCCATCGCCGCCGCGCTCATCATGTTCGCCCGCGCCTCGAGGTCGGTCCCGTCCGCATAGGCACGCGGCAGGTACTCCTTGACCAGCCGCATCCCCTCCAGCGCGATGCCCTGGCTCATCGGGTGGTAATGCGGCGAGGAATAGGCCTCCACGCAATGCGCGAAGGCGTCGAGACCGGTTCCGGCGGTGATGTGCTTCGGCATCCCCACCGTCAGCTCCGGGTCGCAGATCACCACCTGCGGCAACATCTTGGGGTGGAAGATGATCTTCTTCTCATGCGTCTCGGAATTTGTGATGACGCCCGCGCGCCCCACTTCCGAACCGGTCCCCGCCGTCGTCGGCACAGCCACGATGGGATGGATGCCGCCCGGATCGGCGCGGGTCCACCAGTCGCCGACATCCTCGAAATCCCAGACCGGCCGCGTCTGCCCGGCCATGAAGGCCAGCGTCTTGCCAAGGTCCAGCCCCGAACCGCCGCCGAAAGCCACAACTCCGTCGAACCCGCCTTGACGGTAAACCTTCAGCCCCGCCTCGACGTTCTTGTCCGACGGGTTCGGATCGACCTCGGCAAACATCGACCGGCCCAGCCCGGCGTCGTCCAGCAGATCCAGCGTCTTCTGCGTGATCTCCATGTCCGCCAGCCCGCGGTCGGTCACCAGCAAGGGCCGGTGGATACCGGCGGACCGGCAGGCGTCGGCGATTTCCTTGATGCGCCCCGCGCCAAAGCGGATGGCGGTGGGATAGGACCAGTTTCCGGTCAGCGTCATGGCATCAGCCTTTCTTCAGATGGTAGGATTTCGGCCGGGTCAGCGCCCCGTAGGCCAGTTTCGACAGCCCCGCGCCGCGGCCCGTATCCTTGCAGCCGGTCCAGCACAATGCCGGGTCGAGGTAATCGCAGCGGTTCATGAACACCGTCCCGGTCTCCAGCCGGTCGCCGATCGCCTCGGCGGCGGCGATGTCCCTCGTCCAGACAGAGGCGGTCAGCCCGAAGCGGCAGTCGTTCATCAGTGCAATGGCCTCCTCGTCGTCCTTGACGGGCATGATGCCCACGACCGGACCGAATGTCTCGTCCCGCATCACCCGCATGTCGTGGGTTACCTCGGTCAGCACCTGTGGCGTCATATAGGCCGCGCCATCGTCGGCTTCCATGGTGCGGATATGCGCAACGGCGCCATCCGCCACCGCTTCCTCCACCTGCGCCCGCGCTTCCGCGGCGAAGCGCGCATGCGCCATCGGGCCAAGCGTCGTTTCCGGCTCCAGCGGGTTGCCCAGAACCTGAGCGTTGGCCCAGGCTACCGCCTTGGCGACGAAATCGTCGTACAGGCTCTCGTGCACGTAGATCCGCTCGATCCCGCAGCAGCACTGCCCGGAATTGAAGATCGCCCCGTCCATCAGAGTGTCCACCGCCGCGTCCAGATCGGCATCCGCGCGCACATAGCCGGGATCCTTGCCGCCCAGCTCGGTCGAGACCGGGATGAACGTCCCGGCTGCCGCCTGTTCCATAGCCTTGCCTCCGCCGACAGAGCCGGTGAAGTTGACGAAATCCACCTTCCGCTCGGAAATCAGGGCGGATGTCGTGTCGTGATCCAGCACGAGGTTCTGGAACACGTCCTCGGGCACCCCCGCCTCGTGGAACGCCTCCGCCAGCCGCTCACCCACCTGCAGAGTCTGCTGCGCATGTTTCAGGATCACCGTGTTCCCGGCGATCAGCGCCGGCGCCACCGTGTTGATCGCGGTCATGTAGGGATAGTTCCACGGCGCGATCACCAGAGCCACGCCATGCGGCACGTGCTTGATCATCCGCACGAACGCGTCGCTTTCCTCGATGACCGTCGGCGCAAGGCTCTCTTCGGCAATATCGGCCATGTAGGACAGCCGCTCGTTGAACCCGCCGTATTCGCCGCCATAGCGCACCGGGCGGCCCATCTGATGCGCCAGTTCCACCGCCATCCGGTCCGTCGTCTGCCCGACGATCTCACCGGCCTTCCGGACCAGCGCGACGCGCTCCGCCAGCGGCCGCGCCGCCCAGTCCGCCTGCGCCGCCTTCGCCTTGTCCGCGGCGGCGAACCCCGCCTCGCGCGTCAGGACCTCGCGGCTCAGATAGACGGACCCGTCGATGGGGGAAATGAGATCAACCGTTTTTACCATGAGTCAGTACCTTTCAGGGCAAAGGAGGGGGCCAAGGCGGCCCCCTCCGGTCTTGCGACAATGATAGTGGCTATCAGCCGTAGCGGTAGGGGCGGCCCGCCGCTTCCATGTCCGAATTGTACTTCTTGAAGATCTCCACGACCTTCGCCTTGGTCTCGGATTCCGCGGCGATCTCGTTCCAGAACTCGCGCGCGGCGGCCTCGACCGTCGCCCATTCCTCGTCCGGGATAGAGGTCAGCTCCATCTTGGTGCCGTTGACCCGCAGATCGGCCTCGCCGCCCCAGTACCAGTACTGGCGGTAGTAATGGCTTTCGGCGCAGCACACCTCGAACAGCGTCTTCAGGTCGTCCGGCAGCTCTTCCCAGCGCTCCATATTGGCAAAGAAGTGGCCGATCCACGCGCCCGAGATGTTGTTGGTCAGGAAGTAGTTGGTCACGTCTGCCCAGCCCACCGTATAGTCCTCGGTGATGCCCGACCATGCGATGCCGTCCAGCTCGCCGGTCTGTACCGCGACCTCGATGTCCTCCCACGGCAGCGTCACCGGCACCACGCCGAACTGGCTCAGGAACCGGCCGGCGGTCGGGAAGGTGAAGACGCGCTTGCCTTCCAGGTCGGCCAGCGACCGGATCGGGTCCTTGGTGGCGAAATGGCAAGGGTCCCACGCCCCGGCAGAGATGTGCTTCACGCCGACCTTGGCGTATTCTTCCTTCCAGATCGCGTCGAGCCCGTAGCGGTCGAACAGCACCGGCACGTCCAGCGAATAACGCGAGCCGAACGGGAAGTACCCGCCGAACACCGTCACCTCGGTCGGCGAGGCCATCGAGTCGTCATCCGACTGCACCGCGTCGATGGTGCCGCGCTGAAGCGCCTGGAACAGTTCGCCGGTCGGCACGATCTGGTCCGAATAATAAGTCTCGATCTGCATCCGGTCGCCGGCGATGGCGTTGAACTTCTCGATCGCCGGGTCCAGCACATGCTCGGCCAGCGCCGGGCCGGCATAGGTCTGCAGCCGCCAGGTGATGGTCGATTGTGCAATCGCCGGCGTGGCCAGCGCGGCAGGCGCGGCAACGGCGGCGCCCTGCAGGAACTTGCGTCTGTTGGTCATGGTCTTCTCTCCTTGTCGGTTTAATCGTTCAGAACGGTTCCCCGCCTCTTGTTTATCATTCAGAAATAGGCGTCAGAGCCGTGAGCCCGCGCAGACCAGAATAATGCCCAACGGGCGGCACTGTCGGCAATATGCGCGCTTCTGGCCGGTGTCTCTAAGTCTTCCTCGATATCTCGCTTCCCTAGAACCTGTACGACACCTTCTGTCTCCGCGAACTTTCTGGCTTCCTCAGCAACGGCATCGCCCCAGGCAGAGAGTTCTTCGGCCAGCATTGGTTTCCACGCGCTGTTGAGCAGCACTTCGGGCAAGAAATTCTCGCATTCGGTCAGAAAAGAGCCACGAAAGCTCGCGCGATCTACGCCCTCGTACGCATCGCCATTGGAGTAAACCGGGAACCCATCACTCTCAGGCATGATCTCCAGAACGCGATAGCCGGACAGCTGGGCCAGGGCATCTTCAACGGATTGAATGCCGCTTAGTCTCCCCTCCGCGAACGCTTCGCGAACCCATTCATCGGCGGCAGCGTCTCGTCCGACCTCCGGAGCTTCGATGGTCAGGTAATGCGGCTCGCTGATCTCCTGGAATCGCTGTGTCAGCACTTGCCCCTCTCGCTCGGACGGCACGCGACCCTTCAGTTTTCCCCACAATCCAGCGCGCTTATCAGTGTCGGGCGCACGCAGCTTCAGAAAGATTTCGCGAAACTCCGCCTCGTGTCCGGCCTTCGCGCGTGGGAGTGGTATGATGTCGAGGCCCATGCTCAGTATCCATAAACGTATGCCGGCAGCCAAAGCGCGATGTCCGGGAACACCATGACAATCGTCAGCGCCACAACCATCACGAAGACGAACGGGATGATCGACGAATAGATATCCCGCAGCCCGATCTCCGGCGGCGCCATCGCCCGCATCAGAAACAGGTTATAACCGAAGGGCGGCGTCATATAGGCGATCTGCGTGGTGATCGTGTAAAGCACCCCGTACCAGATCAGGTTGAAGCCCAACTCGTCCACCAGCGGCACATAAAGCGGCGCCACGATCACCAGCATCGCGGTGTCGTCCAGGAACGTGCCCATCACGATGAAGGACAGCTGCATCAGGATCAGGATCATCCAGGGGGACAGTCCCAGCTTCTCGGTGAACAGGTCCTCGATGGCCTTCACCGCCCCGAGCCCGTCGAACACCGCGCCAAAGGCCAGCGCCGCCAGGATGATCCACATGAACATGCAGGTGATGCCCAGCGTGTTCCGGACCGAATTCTCGAACACCTCCCGCGTCATCCGCCCCTTCAGCACCGCCGCCAGGAACGCCGCGATGGCGCCGATGGCAGAGCTTTCCACCAGCGAGGTCCAGCCGTTCACGAAAGGCACCATCATCGCGAAGAAGATGAACAGCGGCAGCAGCCCCGCGCTCAACAGCCGCAGCTTTTCCCGCATCGGAATGTCGCGCTCCGCCTTCGGCAGGACCGGCCCCAGCCCCGGCGTGATCTTGCAGCGGATCACGATGTAGACGACGAACAGCGCCGCCATCATCAGCCCCGGAAACACGCCGGCCAGCCAAAGCTGCCCCACCGGCTGCCGCGCGATCATCGCATACAGAACCAGCACCACAGATGGCGGCACAAGGATCCCCAGCGACGATCCCGCCTGGATCACCCCCGTCACCATCCGCTTGTCGTAGTTCCGGCGCAGCAGCTCCGGCAGCGCGATCGTCGCCCCGATCGCCATTCCCGCGACCGACAGCCCGTTCATCGCCGAGATCAGCACCATCAGCCCGATGGTCCCCACGGCCAGCCCGCCGGCCAGCCCGCCCATCCAGACGTGGAACATCTTGTAAAGGTCGTCGGCGATCCGGCTTTCCGACAGCACGTAGCCCATGAAGATGAACATCGGCAGCGTCAGCAGCGGATACCACTTCATCAGCTTGATCGCGGCGGAAAACCCAAGGTCGTAGCCGCCCCGGTCCCCCCACAGGAAGAACGCCGCCACAACGGCCACGAAGCCGATGGCGCCGAACACGCGCTGCCCGGTCATCAGCATCAGCATCATCGACGCGAACATCAGAAGGGCGATCATCTCGTAGGACATCAATCCGCGCCCTTCTCGACAGGGGACAGGTTGGTCTCGTCGCCGTCCTTCGGCCCCATGTCATAGCCCTTCAGCCGCAGCACGTCCTTGCACAGCTCGCTGACCGCCTGCAGCAGCATCAGGAAGATGCCGAACACCATCACCGACTTGATCGGCCACAGGTACGGGCGCCACGCCGTCGGGCTGCGCTCGCCGCCATAGCTGAAGGAATACATCAGGCTGCCCCAGCCGCCCCACAGCAGGAAACCCAGATAGACGATCAGAAACAGCACCGTGATCGCGTCCACCTGCGCCTTCCGCCGGTCGGTCCACTCGCCATACAGCAGGTCCATCCGCACGTTCGATCCCATCTGGATCGAATAGGGCCCGCCCAGGATGTAATAGGCCACCATCGTGAATTGCGCCATTTCCAGCGTCCACAGCGACGGCAGAAAGAAGGTCTTCGAGATCGAGGACCACAGCAGGATCCCCATCAGCACGAAGATCCCGTACATCACGATCCGGCCGATAAAGTGGTTCACCCGGTCGACGACGCGGACATATCCCTGAATCGCCCCGATCATGCGGCGTGCGCCCCCGCGGCCAGCGCGCGGCGCAGCGCGACGATCAGGTTTCCCGCAATCCTGTCCACCCCCGCCGCATCGCGCAGCAGGTCGTTGCGCACCTCGATCATCACGTTCTCAAGCCCCCGCGGAATCGCATGTGTCTTCAGTGTATGCGTGACACCGTCCGCCGCGGAATAGGGTGCGTTCAGTTCGGTCCGTATCGCCGGATCGGCCGCCAGCAGCATCCGCTTGGCCAGCCGCTCGTCGGCATCGTGCAAAAGACCTAGCTCGACCGCCCGCTCCGCACCGTGCCAGACCGGGGTGAAACTGTGGACGGTAACCAGCGCCGGTGGCGTGGCGAAGCGGTCGAGGGTCTCTCGCAGAGAGCGCGTGAAAGGATCGTAAACCGCCGCGACACGCGCGGACCGGTCGGCTTCGCCGAGGGCGCGGTTGCCCGGTACAGGTATCGTTTCGGTCTGCGCCGGGATCGCATCAGGCGCGTCGGGCGGACGGTTACAGTCATAAACCAGCCGCGACACGCCGCTCATCACCAGCGGCGCGTCCAGCGCCTCCGACATCCGCCGCGCCAGCTCTGCCGCACCGATATCCCAGACGGCATGTGAATGCCGGTGCTCCGGCGCCAGCCCCAGATCGCTCAGGGACGCGGGAATGAAGTCGCTCGCATGCTCGCAGACCAGACAGATCTGCGACTTGCCCTCCGGGTTCACCACGGTGACCGGCGGGCCTTCCTGGGCGGCAAGGATCATGGGAGCATCAGCAGCAGGCATGCACCGGATTAGCCGTTCCGCCGCGCGCGCTGTCAAGAAAATTTCGTAGACGTTGCTACGGCCTGACGTTAGCCTGTACAAAATGCTTCATTTCGCAGCGGCACAGCATTGAACGCCAAGCGCATCGTCAAGGATCGCATCCGCGATCACAGCGCCGACCTCACGCCGGCGGAACGGCAGGTAACTGCCGCTCTGATGCGCGAGTATCCTGTCGCGGGCCTGCAATCGATCACCAAGCTGGCCGAGGCCGCCGGCGTTTCCACACCCACCGTGATCCGCATGGCGCGCAAGCTGGGCTTTGACGGGTTTTCCGAACTGCAGGACGCGCTGCGCGACGAGGCGGCGGCGCAGATCAAGAACCCGATCCTGAAACGCGATGGCTGGCCGGAAAACCGCGCGGATTCCCCTGCCTTCCGCCATTTCGCCGAGGCCGCCTTCGACAACCTCAACCAGACCATCGACCGCCTCGACCCTGCGGTGTTCGACGCGATCTCGGAAATCCTTGCCGAACCCGACCGGCCGCTCTTCCTCTCCGGCGGCCGCATTACCCGCTCCAACGCCGATTACTTCTACAACCACCTGCAGATCATACGTCCCGGCGTGACGCTGCTCTCGGAATCCCCGAACGTCTGGCCGCAATACCTTCTCGACATGGATCCGCGTGCCGTCCTGATCCTGTTCGACATCCGCCGCTACGAGGGCGATCTCGCCAAGCTCGCCACACTGGCAAAGGACAGCGGCGCAACCATCGTTCTGTTCACCGATCAATGGGGCTCGCCGATCTCGAAGACCGCCGACTACATCGTCAACGCCATGGTCGAGGTGCCGTCGAGCTGGGATTCCACTCTCGCCATCAACCTGATCGTCGAGGCGTTGATCGCCGACGTGCAGACCCGCCGCTGGGACGCCGCCAAAAACCGGATCGAGCGTCTGGAAGAGATGTTCCAGGCCACCCGCATCTTCCGAAAACCCGGCTGAGCCGCGCCGGGGCAGGTGATTCCTTCCACGGCGCGCCAATGCATGCAGATTGCCGCCGCCCGAGGGCACGATTTGTGCCCGGCGCGCAACAATCGCGACGTGACAGACCCTTGAAATGGCGTGCATTCCCCGGCTTTGCACATCCTCGCTGTTGTCGTAGCCAGCACGCTTGGCTACCGTTTCCCTGCCTCGGCGCGGACTTGCCCGCCCGCTGACTGCCCGAGAGGAGTATATTTGTGCATTTGCCTGGTTTGTTTCGTATTGCCGCCAGTCTTTTGATCGCTACCCTTCCCGCCGCACCCGCAGTTTCCGCCGGGGACGATGGCCGGATGCAACTCCTCTTCATCGGCACAGCGCCCGAGGCCGGCCTCGAAGGCGCGCTGCCCGCGGACCTGCCGTTGATCTCGATCCCCGCCCTGCCAGAAGCGGGCGCCGTCCAGCAGGAAGTCTTCGCCGCCCGCCTCCGCGCCAACCCGGTTTCCACCTTCGTCTCCGGCCCATCCGACGAGGCCGGACAATTCGATCAGTTCTACCTGATCGCCCGCGCCAGCCTGGAACAGTCCGGCGAAGGCGTGCGCCTGTCGCTCGGCGACGACAGCCTGACATCCGAGGATTTCGCCGGCCGCCTCGGTTCTGCAGTGCAGGCCTTCGCGCCAAAAAACCGCCGCGTAGGCTTCCTGCACCTCAATGACACGGCGGATGTCTTCCCCGCCGCCCTGCCCGGGCTGCAGACCGCGCTGACCGGGCTCGAATTCGACATGCTGGTGCTGATGATCGAGACCGGCGAAAGCGCCGGCTGCGACACCGCGCAGCCCCTGCATTACAGCCTGATCAGCGGCCTGGCCGACCGCACGCCGTTTGGTGATGGCGACGGCATCTCGACCGCGGCAGAGGTCGAAACCTACCTGACCGCCGCCCTCAACCGCGCCAAGTCGCGCGGCTGCGGCCCCGCCTATTCGCTGATCCTCAAGGCGCAGAAAGATCCCGCACAGATCCTCGTCGATCACGCCGCCCGAACGCCCTTCGACGCGATGGAGAACCGGCTCTACCACGAAACGTTCGAAGCGATGTTCCTGCTGCAGTCGGCCGAGGTAGCAGACATGCGCACCTTCCTCGACACCTGCGTCTACTGCCCGAACGAGTCAGAACTGCAGGCCCGGCTGCAGGCGACAGAAGACGCCGCCCGAACCGCCGCGCTCGAAGGCGAGATCTGGAACCGCATCCGCAATGATAGCAGCCGCGAACGTCTCTCGATCTATGTCGAGAACTGCGCTCTGTGCGAACATCGCGAAGAGGCGCTGGCAATGATCGACACGATCGACGCCAAATCCGCCGCCAGAGACGAGGAGGAACAGCAGTTCCTCGCCGCCGCCGAAAAGCGTGGCCTGCCCGAACTGCGCGCTTATGTCGAAGGCTGCATCGCCTGCACCCACCGCGAGGAAGCCGCCGCGCTGATCTCCGAGATAGAGGCCGACACCGCCTACCGGGCCGAACGCGATCTGCTGGATGACGCCGTCGCCACGCGCAATCCTGACAAGCTGGAAATGTACCTCATATCCTGCACCGTCTGCGACGGGCAGGCCGAGGTCGACGCGACCCTCGAAATCCTCGCCAAGCTGGACACCCTGCGCCAGCCCTGCCTGGACGCCGCCGGCCTGCCGCAGTTCGGCGGGCCCCGCAAACTCGAGGAGATCGACCAGCCGCAGGCGCTTAGCATCTGCGAATCGGCTGCCCGCGAATTCCCCGAGGACGGGCTCCTGCGCACCACCCTCGGCAGGATCGCGCAGGCTGCAGGCGATTATTCGCTCGCCAGCGCTGCCTATGATTTCGGCATGGAGGCAGAGGTGCCCGCCGCGTATGGCTTGGCCGCGTATTCCGAATACGCACCGCCCGACGGTGGGCGGATCGACCTGCAGAAGGTCGAAGCGCTTGCTGCAAAGGGCGCCGAGATGGGCGACTGGCTGAGCCAGGAGATTTTGACGGTGATCTATTCCAAGGATCTCGTTCCCGGAAAGAGTGGCAAGGACGCTTTCGCCATCGCCGAAAATATCGCCAATCAGGGCAATCCGCTGGCACAGTTCTTTGTTGGCTATTACTATCTTACGGGCACCGGGACGGAACCGTCGCAGACCCAGGCGAAGGAATGGCTGACAAAGTCGGTCGAGCAGGGCTATACCCACGCCTTCTCGTTCCTCGCCGAACTGTACGAGCGTGGCGGAGACGCCGGTGCGCCGCAGCCGGATCAGGCGGCGGATCTTTACTGGGAAGCGCTGGAACAGGGCGACCCGACGGCAATCGACCGGCTGACAACGCAGCTGGCCGACAGGGATCGCGAAGTTGTGCGGCTAATTCAGGAGCGGCTGCGCGATGCCGGACTTTATCGTGGACGGGTTGATGGGGTACCCGGTCCGGGAACGGCGGCGGCGATTCGCGAATACGCGGATGCGCTGACCAGCCAGGGCTGAGCAGGATGGGACGACCGAGGGGGCGGTGATGAGAGAAATGCTGGCGGCAGCAATGCTGGGCCTTTTGGCCCTGCTGGCCACGGGCGCAGGCGCCGAGGCGGTCGACGCGCCCGAGTGCCCGAAGACGCCGATGCGCGTGCTGGTGCTGGGTGACAGCCTGGCCGAGGGTCTGTGGGGATCGCTCCACCGCGCCTTCGCCCGGTGCGACACGATGAATGTCGTTCGCCTCACCTCCGTGTCCGACGGCCTCGCCAAGACCTCCGACGAAGACTGGCTCGGCCGCTACTTCGCCACCGCCGGCGAACCCAGCGAGGACACAACCGACGTTGTCATCGTGCAGCTCGGCGCCAACGACATCACCACCATCCGCAACGGCCGCACCCGCGAAAGCTTCAACACCGACACCTGGAATTCCCTATACACCCAGCGCGTGGCGCATCTGACCCGCGCCTTGGGCGACCGCTCCGCCGCGGTCTACTGGTTCGGCCTGCCCGTCGTGGGCAATACCAGCTGGGAACCCTCCTACCAGATCATTTCTCAGCTGCAGGCCGATGCCGTGCGCAAGGCTGGCGGCAATTTCGTGGATATTCACGAGTTCACCAAGTTCGGCACCGACGATTTTGCGATGAACGGAAAGCTGAACGGCCGCCTGATGCAGCTGCGCGCCCCGGACAAGGTCCATTTTACCAAGCCTGGCTATGACCTTGTCGCCAGCCGCATTCTGGGCGAGCTTGAAAAGCTGATCGCCAACACCAATCGCAGGATCGCCCTACAAGATGTCAAGCTTCAGTAGAGCCCTCGTTACCGGGCTCCTCTGCCTCGTCGCTGCCTGCAGCACCACGGACCCCTACAAGGCCCGCGCGCAGGACCTGTCCGTGCAGTTCCATCAGGATCCCCCGCCCGTGACGACACCAAGCACGCCCAGCACACCGTCCTATCCCACGATCCGGGGCGGCACGATCCCCGCCCGCGTCACCCGCGACGTGACCCCGGACAATCCGGTGCGCATCCTGATCATCGGCGACTCCCTCGCAGACGGCTTTGGCATATTCATGATCCAGCGGGTCAAGGACCGCGGCCTCGTTGCCAACGTCACCAACCGCGGCAAGACCTCTACCGGCCTGTCGCGCGTCGATTTTTACGACTGGCCGTCGAATTTCGCGGGCCAGGCCGCCTCGATCCGGCCCGATATCGTGATCGCCCATTTCGGCGCCAACGACGATCAGCCGATCCGCCTGCCCTCCGGCACCGTGCCCTACGACACGCCGGAATGGGAGGCCGCCTATCGCGCCCAGGCCGACAAGATCCTTGCCGTCGCCGGTCAGTATGGCGCCGCAACCTATCTTCTCGGCCCCGCGCCCGACCGTGACCCGCACCGCAACGCGGCGCTCACCAAGGCCAACTCGATCTTCCGCGCCTCCGCCGCCGCAAACGGCGCCAACTTCATCTCGCTGCCCTCCTTCACGGCGGGCCCGGGCGGTGAATTCTCGACCGTCGTGAATGGCGAGACGATCCGCGCCGGCGACGGCTCGCATTTCACGGTGAACGGCTACTACAAGGTCGTCGACCGGATCCTTACCGAGATCGAGCGCGACAACCCCGGCATATTCTCTCCGCCCAGCGTCGAGGTTGCAGGCATCCTGCAGTAACGCATGGTCTTCCCGACGCTCCAGTTCATCGGGTTCTTCGCCGTTGTTCTGGCGCTGAACCTGATTGTCTGGAACAGAAACGGCTGGCGCAAGGCGCTGCTGATCGCGGCGTCCTACGTCTTCTACGCCGCGTGGGACGTTCGCTTCCTCGCCCTGATGGCTTTCGTTTCCGCCACCGCCTACCTCGCGGGGATCGGTGTCACGAAACCGGGCCTCCGCAAGCTGTCCAAGGTCCTCGCCATCGTGGCGATGCTGGGCGTGCTCGGGGTCTTCAAGTATTACGACTTCTTCATGCTGAACCTGCAGCGCCTGCTCGAAGGCACCGCCTTCGCGCGCGACCTGCAATGGCTGACGCTGATCCTGCCGGTAGGCATCTCCTTCTACACCTTCCAGGCCATCTCCTACGTGATGGACGTGGATCGCGGCCACATCCCGGCGCGAAAGAATCCGGCGGACGTGTTCCTCTACATCTCGCTCTTCCCGCAGCTCGTCGCCGGCCCCATCGTCCGCGCCGCGCATTTCCTGCCGCAGATCGACGCGCCCACCCGCCCCGATACCACGGCGCGGGCCGCCGCCGTCGTCCTGATCCTGTCGGGCCTGTTCAAGAAAATGGTGGTCGCCAACTACCTGTCGGTCCTGCTGGTCGACCCGGTCTTCGGCCTTCCGGACGGGCAATACTGGCTCTCCGCCCTCGCCGCGACGCTGGGCTACGCGATCCAGATCTACTGCGATTTCTCCGGCTATTCCGACATCGCCATCGGCGTCGCCCTGCTGCTGGGCTACCAGTTCCACATCAACTTCGACCAGCCCTACCGCGCCGACAGCCTTCGCGACTTCTGGCAGCGCTGGCACATCTCGCTCTCCACCTGGATCCGCGACTATCTCTACATCCCGCTCGGCGGCAACCGCGGCACGCCGCTGCACAGCCATTTCACCCTGATCCTGACGATGACGCTTGCCGGCCTCTGGCACGGCGCGGGCTGGAACTTCATCCTCTGGGGCTTCTTCCACGGCGCCTTCCTCGCCATCGAGCGCGTCTTCCGCCGCCTGCGCATCCGCCTGCCGAAACTCCTCGCAATCGCCGCCGTCTTCGTGATCGTCGGCCTGCTCTGGATTCCGTTCCGCGCCGCCTCCTTCCCCGAGACATTGCAGATGTTCGCGGCCTTCACGAAATCCGAAGGCTACGCCGCGCCCGAGATCATCCCCTTCGTCTGGGTCCTCCTCGCCCTGGGCTTCGCCATGAACTGGCTCCCCCTCGCCCTGCGCGACCGCGCCGAGATGCTGATCGCCCGCCTCGCCCCCGAACTGCAGGCGGCAATCCTCGCAATCGGCGTGTGGATCATGTTCGCGACCGCCCAGGATGGCGTCGCTCCATTCATCTACTTCCAGTTCTGAGGCCACGATGACCAGGATCCGCCCCATGACCCGCTTCACAGCCGCCTGTTTCGTCGCACTTGTTGCAGCTTGGTTACTTTCCGGCGAACGATTCCTCGATGCAGTGTTCGAAATGGTAGATTTGGGGCCCGTGGACGATACCATCATCGCCGGGGTTGTCGTTGCGGAAGACTGGAAGGCCAGTCTCGGTTTACCGGATCTGTTTTCAGCCATGCGCACGGCAATCCATCAGGGATTGGGATTGCTGTGAAATGTATTGGACAAGACGGACGGTACTGGCGGCGCTGGGGGCGCTGACGCTTGCCGCACCCGCCAGAGCGATAGAGTCGCCCGGCACCGGGATCGGCTATCTCGAACGCCTCGGCCAGCCCGGCGCGCTGCCCGCTGACACCGCCTATCTCCCGCCCTCCCGGATCGACCCCGCCTACACCCACGCCATCTACATCAACGCCGCCCTCTCCGGCCCCGGCGCCCAGAAGATGTGGATCGTCGCCCGCGACGGCACCAGCTGGAAACTCGCCCTCCACGACCCCGATTACTGGGCCGACAAGCCAGACAAGCCCACCTACTCCTGGCCCGTCTCCACCGGCCGCGTCTATCCCGGTAACAGCCGCTCCGGCCCCACCCCGCTCGGCATCTTCAACGTCGACGACCGCGCCTATCGCCATGTCCGCGGCTGGGGCGCGCCGGGCATGTACAACTCGATCTTCATCGACCTGCACTATGGCGGCGGCCGCATCTCGGGCGTCGCCATGCACGGCACCACCCAGGGCCTTTACCGCCTGCTCGGCACACCCGACAGCCACGGCTGCATCCGCATGCGCCAGCCCAACGCCGATCAGGTCTGGAACCTGTTCCACGGCGACGGCCAGCCGGGCGACACCTCCCCGCTCTGGACCGCCTCCGTTCCCCGCTACTTCACCTCCGAACCGGACCAAAGCTGGAATCCGCGCTGGAACTACACCCGCGACGGCACCTTCCTCCGCGATGACAGCGGCAGTCGCCTGACCAAGCCCGGCTACTCCGTGCTCTTCATCATCTTCCGGGACGATCTCTGATGCGCATCCGGCGGCTCCTCCTGGCAGCCGCCGCTGCCGCGCTCCCGGCCACAGCGCAGGCAGGTGCCATGTGCCGTGCCGTGATCGAACCGGCCCCCGCCACCGTCAACAGCTGCACCGGCGGCTCCACCGTCACCATCGCCGCCGTCGGCGACGTCCTCCTCCATCGCCCGCTGCAGCGCCACGGCTATGCATCGAGAAACGGTTTCCGGAACATCTGGCGCACTGCCGAACCCTTCATCTCCCGCGCCGACATCGCCTATGCCAACCTCGAGGGCCCCGCCGCGCAGGGCGTTTCCCGCACCCTGCAGGACATCCGCGATCCCGGCGCGAAACTCGACGAGGTGGTCTATACCGGCTACCCGCAGTTCAACTACAACCCCCGCATCGTCAAACAGCTCAAGGCGGCTGGGTTCGATGTCGTCTCCACCGCCAACAACCACGCGATGGATCGTGGCCCGCTGGGGGCCGACCGCACCATCGCCGCGCTGAAATCCGCACGCCTCAGCCATACCGGCACGATCGCCGCCGGCGCCGGACGCAGCTTCGTAACGCACGTAGACTCGCCCGCCGGTCCCGTCGCCTTCATCGCCTGCAGCTTCGACACCAACGGCCTCGCCGATCCCTCCCGCCAGGTCCTGCGCTGCTACCGCGACCGGGCCGAGCTTCTCTCGATCATCCGCCAGCAGGCCCGGAACCCTCAGGTCGCCGGAGTCATCGTCACCCCGCACTGGGGCTCCGAATACGCCACCACACCCGACGCCGCACAGCGCAGCCTCGCCAGAGACATGGCCGCCGCCGGGGCCACCGCAATCCTCGGCGCCCACCCCCATGTCGTCCAGAGATGGGATTGGCTCTCCGGTCCTGTCGGCAAGACCCTCGCCATCTACTCGCTCGGCAATTTCGTCTCCGGCCAGCTCGACGCGCTGAACCGCCGATCCGGCGCGCTCGCCTGGCTTGAACTCTGCCGCGGCGCCACCGGCAAGCTCGCCGTGGCACAGGCCGGCTGGATTCCCGTGGTCATGTACAAGACCGCGCAAGGTCCTTATCTCAGCACCGCCGGTACGCAATCGAAATGGCCGCTCGATGCCCAGGCCCGCGATCTTTTCGCCAGCGTCCTGCCGACGAACGGCACACAGCTCGACCTGATCTGCAAATCACGATGATCCGTGCCGCGCTCGTCCTTCTGCTGCTTGCAGCCATGCCCGCCCGTGCGCAGGAGATCGTCATCACCTTCGGCGGCGACACCAATTTCGCCGGCAACCGCGAGACGCCCTCGCCCGACGGCATCCGCCGCTGGCGCTTCTTCTCCATTGACGAAGCCACAGAGAACCTGCGCCCCGAATGGACCGGCGACATCAACTTCGTGAATGTCGAAACCGTGGTTTCGGCCCGCGACGGCCATCCGCAATACGGCAAGCAGTTCGTCTTCCGCAGCCACCCCGAGCAGTTCCGTGCCCTGATCCGCGCCGGTGTCAACGCCTTCGGCCTCGCCAACAACCACGCCTATGATCACGGGCTGCCGGGTCTCGCCGACACGCTGGCCTTCTTCCGGGCAGAGGACCAGCCGGACCGTCCGTTGCTGTTCGCCGGTATCGGCACCACATCGGATGCCTATCGGCCCCACATCGTCACGGTGAAAGGCGTCCGCATCGCCCTGTCATCGGTCAGCTTCGGCGGTGGCGCCTTCGCGCCGTCTGACAGCTATCCCGGCATGGCCCATCTCGGCCAGTACGACCGCGTCCTGCAGGGCCTGAAGGCCGCCGAGGCTGACATCAGGATTCTCTCGATCCACTACGGCACCGAAAACGCGATAGAGCTGGAATGGAGCCAGGCCGCCTTCTTCCGCCGCGCCGTCGAAGAGGCCGGCGTCAACCTCGTCATCGGCCATCACCCCCATGTCGTACGCGCAGTGGAGGCGCGCCCGGCCGACAATGCAGCGATCTTCTATTCCCTGGGAAATTTCCTGTTCATCGGCGGCGCCGGCAAGGACGCGGCCCCGCTAGGCCATGATTACGGTCTGATGGGAAAGGCGTATTTCCGCTTCGACGGCCGGACCGCGCATCTCTCTGCGGTCGAGGCGGTGCCGCTCAAGGGCGTCCACATGATCCCGCACCATCCGCCGCCGGCCCGCGCCTCTGCCACCATCGCCCATCTCAACGCGCTCTCCGCGCGCTCTGTTGGCGACCGCGCCGCCCGCTTCGACCTGACCGACATCACCGCGCCACGCGGTCTCGCCTGCTACGGGGGTCCTTACGGCCCCCGCACGCGCGCCATGTGTTGTAGCGTGGAACGCAGCCTGCACTGCGATCTTCCGGACCTGATGTAGGCCCCGATATCACCTTGAGTCCTGAAGAAACTGTTCGCGAAACCGGCATGTTAACCAACCGTTAATCAACTCGGCACTAAAAGAGAAATATGGTCTGTACCGCCAGGGCCAGGCAGAGGCACGGCGGCGAGTTTGGGGCGCTTCCATTGTTGGGAAGTGCAACGGGTAACAAGTGCAACAGGCGGATGGTAAATCGCTCCGTGCCGGCCACCGGATTCTGTACGCGCTTCACGAAGCGCTGCAGAACCTGCTCTTTACACAGTTTACAAATATCCCGGTGCGTCTCATGTCGTGAGAGCCCGGCGGAACGCGGTCATCCAGACGGCGGAGCAGGCGACGTTTGCCGAACCTGCCGCAATGCTCCGGAATAACGGCTACCAGAGCCGCGGCTTGGCGTATTCCTCATATCCCTTGTCATAGCTTTCGCCATCGAACCCGGCGTCGATCTCGCGCACGAAATCACCGGCAGACGGCACCGCCTCGCTCTCGTCGCCCCGGCTCCACAGCCGCGACCGGATCAGCGCCTTGGCGCACTGGAAATAGATCTCGCCGATCGTCACCACGATGACGGACCGCGGATGCATCCCCTTCTGCTCGAACCGCGCCGTCATCTCCGGGTCGGCCGTCAGACGCGCCGTGCCGTTCACCCGCACCACATTCTGCGATCCCGGCACCATGAACATCAGGCTCACCCGCCCGTCCCGCACGATATTCCGCAGGCTGTCGATCCGGTTGTTGCCGCGCCAGTCCGGCAGCGCCAGCGTCCTCTCGTCCAGCTCCGCCACCACCGGGCCGTCATCGCCCCGCGGCGAGGCATCGGTGCCTTCCGGCCCCACCGTCGACAGGACGCAGAACCGCGACGCCATGATCCATTTCCGGTACATCGGCGTCAGCTTCGGCACGACCTTGGTCACCGCCCTGTCCACCGGCGGCTCCGGATAAACCGTCTCCAGCGCCGCGAAATCCTCGATATAGTCCATCAGCCCTGTTCCTTCACGAATCCCGCCTCGGCCATCAGCCGGTCCGACGCTGCCTCTACCCGGGCCTCCAGTTCCGCCCGGAACGCTTCCTGCTCCATCCCCGCCGCCATCCGCGGCAGGAATTCAAGCACCGCCAGCCCCGGCTTGCGGTAGATCCCGCGGCGCGGCCAGAACACACCGACATTCGTCGCCGCCGGCACGCAATCCTGCCCAAGCTCCCGGTACAGCACCGCGCTGCCGATCTTGTAGGGCAGGTAAGCCTCCGGCGCCACCCGCGTGCCCTGCGGATAGATGATCAGCTGCCCCGGCAGCGCCCGCCCCTTCGCCACGTCGTCCAGCATCCTGCGGATCGCCGCGCCGCGCTGCCCGCGATCCACCGGCACGCAGCCGATCTTCAGCGCGAACCACCCCAGGATCGGCGCCCGCAGCAATTCCTTCTTCATGATGAACTTCGGCCGCGGCAGCACCGAACACAGCAGGATGATATCGAAGAACGACTGGTGCTTCGACGCGATCAGCACCTCGTCCACCGGCACCTCGCCCCGGATCTCGCTGCGCAGCCCGACGATCCACCGGGCCGAAAACCGCACCCACCGGCAATAGGTGTGCACCCCGGCATAGGCGCCCTTCGGCGTCACCAGCGCCCACCAGACGTAGAACATCGCCAGAAACGCCATCGCCAGGTACATCTGAACCACGAAGACCAGCGACAGAACCCAGCGCATCACATCAGCTCCCTCAACGACCGCAATGCGGCCTGCCGCGTCGCCGCGAATGCGACAAGCCCCGCCAGCACCGGGATCACCAGCGGCAGCAGCCAGTGCCAGCCGTGGAACCCGAGCCCGGTCAGGAACCCGCCCTCCTCCGACGCGCGCGGCAAAAGCGCGATCGCCGCCATCCCGATCACCGTCCCGACCGCCGCGCCTGTCAGCGCCCGCAAAGTGAACCGCCGCACGAAGGCGCGCGCGATGTAGACGTCCCGCGCGCCGACCAGCCGCAGCACCCGGATCACCTGCGCATTCGCCGCCAGGGCCGCACTCGCCGCCAGCGTTATCATCGCCCCGACCGCCCCAGCGATCAACAGGATCGACAGCCAGCCCAGGATCCGCAGCCGCCACGCCGCGGAAACCAGCGGCCGCCGCCAGCGCGTGTGATCGTCCAGCACCGCCCCCGGCGCCTCTGCCGCCAGCCGCAGCCGCAGCCCCTCGGCATCGTATCCCTGCCGGTCCTCGATCACCTCGATCATGCGCGGGATCGGAAGCGCCTCCACCGGCAGGTCCGGCCCGAACCACGGCTCCAGCAGCGCCCGCTGCTCCTCGACATCCAGCAACCGCGTCTCGGCGACGCCCGGCGTCTGCTCCAGCACCCGCTCCGCGGCCTGCACCTGCGCCGCCTCCTGCCCTGCCGGGGCAGAAATGCGCACCGTCGCGGTCCGCGCCAGCTCGTTCGACCAGCGCTCCGCCAGCCGCCCCGTGGCCAGCGACAGTGCCAGCGCGAAAACCGCCAGGAACGCCATCGCCCCCGCGGTGAAAGTGGTCAGCCAGGCGGTATGCCCGGTCGGCGGTACCACGCGGTCCGCCTGCGCATCGCCCCGGACGATCGCGAGCCCGTCGCCGATGACATTCACAGATCCGCCCCCGCCAGCTGCAGCGACCGGTCCTTGATCCGCAGGACCCGCGCAGAAACCTGCTGTTTTGCCGCCCGGATCAGGTTCAGGTCATGGGTAGCGATCAGGATCGTCTTGCCCATCCGGTTCAGCTCCACCAGCAGCTTCAGCAGCCGCAGCGACATCTCCCAGTCGATATTCCCGGTGGGCTCGTCCGCGATCACCATCTCCGGCGACATGATCACCGCCCGGGCCAGCGCCGCGCGCTGGCGCTCGCCGCCTGACAGTTCCGGCGGAAGCGACCGCGCCTGCCCCGACAGGCCGACCCAGGACAGCAGCTCCGACAGGTTCGCCGCTTCCGTGCCGCGGTCACGCCCCGACACCGTCAGTGGCAGTGCCACGTTCTCTTCCACCGGCAGGTGATCGAGAAATTCGCAATCCTGGTGCACCACTCCGACCTGCCGGCGCAGCCGGGCAATATCGTCACGCCCCATGTCGCGCAGGTCGCTGCCAAAGGCCGAAACGCGCCCCCGCGTGGCCAGAAGCGCCCCGTAACAAAGCTTGAGAAAGGTTGTCTTACCGGCGCCGGACGGACCGGTGAGGAAATGGAACGATCCAGAAGGAAGGTCCAGACTTATGTTGCTCAACAGTTCACCGCCCCCGTAACTGTAGGACACGTCGTCGAGCTCGATCACGGAATTTCCCCACTCTGCCGGAAAGACTGCGGCTCTTTTGCCGAAATCACAAAGGGGTTGCAATCGGCCCCGTTGCAAATGCTTTAAAAAGAGGTGGAAGGTTGCTACAACTTCTGGAAACAGGGCAAGAGGGGTGCACAAGCAGTTGTGCGCATATCGAGGGATACGATGCGACTGATCTGTCCGAACTGCGGTGCACAATACGATGTAGACGGCAGCCTGATCCCCGAGGCGGGTCGGGACGTGCAATGTTCCAACTGCGGCCATAGCTGGTTCCAGCGGCCCGAGGATTTCGACCTCGAACTCGAGGACGCGCTCGAAAGCGATCCGGCGAAAGCCCCCGCATCTCCCGAAACGGCGCCCGATGCCCCGGCAGAGACGCCACCGGAAACCCCGGCCTCCCCGAAACCGCGCAGCCTCGATCCGGCGGTCGCCGACGTGCTCCGCGAAGAGGCCGAGCGCGAAACGAAGGCACGCCGCGAAGAAACCACTGGCGGGCTGGAAAGCCAGCCCGATCTCGGACTGGACGAAGCCGAGGAAGATCGCGCCGTCACTGCCACACGTTCGGCGGCGGCCCGTGCCCGAATGGCCCGGCTGCGCGGCCAGGAGGACGAACCCGAGGGCGACTCTGGCCCGCGCAGCGGGTTGCTGCCGGATGTCGATGAGATCAATTCGACCCTGCGCGGCCAGGAAGACCGCGAAGCCACGGCAGAACCGGAGATCGCGACCGAAGAGGAAAAGAAGCGCACCGGCTTCCGCGTCGGCTTTTTCGCGGTGATGGGGCTCTGCATCGTACTGGTCCTGGTCTATTCCTTCGCGCCGCTGATCGTCCGCTCCGTCCCGCAATCCGAAACGGTCCTGTCGATCTATGTCGACGGCGTGAACAAGGCGCGGATCACGGTGAACGGCACCGTGGAGGATCTGGCCGCGAAACTCCGCGACTTCTCCGGCAGCTTCGGCACCGGCGGCGAGGAATAACGCGCCGCCGCGCCCGGCATTCGAGGACGCACTGTCTTGGTCAGCCACAAGCTGACCTCGGCCTCGACGTCAGGACAATGATAGTTGCAGAAGTCGCCTCGCGCATGCCGGATCAGGAATTCGTGGTAGCGCTCCGCTGAACCGCGGCGCGGCTCAGAACCGGTCCAGCAGCCGCCGCAGGTAATCGAGTTCGCCATCCGGCCGTGTCTGGTCGCTCGACCGGCGCCGGATCTCGTCCAGCAGTTCCCGAGCGCGGCGATAGACGTCATCACCCTGAAGCATCTCTTCCTCGGTGCCGATCTGCCCGTTCGATCCGGGCTCCCGGCCCAGCGGGTCGCGCGCCTGGCTGTTGTTCGCCTGACCCTGCGCCTCGCCCTGCTGACCCTGGTTCTGCTGGTTCTGGGCCATCATGTCGCCCAGTTCGCGCATGCCGTCGCGCAGCGCCTCGATCGCCTCTGACTGGCTGTCGAGCGCACCTGCCAGATCGTCCTCGCGCAAAGCGTCCTCGGCATCGTCCATCGCGCGCCCGGCCCGGCCCAGCGCATCCCGCGCCGCATCGCCCTCGGGCGTGCCGGCGCCGGGCAGGTTGCCCTGCTGCCGTCCCAGTTCCTCGCGCAGCGACCGCTGCCGCTCGGCCAGCGTGTCCGCATCCAGATCGCCCGGCCCGCCCTGCGGTCCCATCTGGCCCTGCTGGCCCTGCCCCTGGCCGGGCTGCTGGCCCTGACCCTGGTTGCCACCCTGTCCCGGCGGCATCTGCTGGCCCTGGCCCTGCTGGCCGCCGCCCTGCTGGCCGAATTGTTCCTGCAGGTCGCCGAATGTCTCGTCGCTGAGGTCCTGCTGCTGGCGCAGCGTGTCCGCCAGCCCGTCCATTGCCTGCTGACCCGGAGAGGGCTGACCCTCGCCCTCGGCCACCTGCATGTTCTCCATCAGCTCGGCGAGGCGCTCCATCAGCTCCATCGCCTCGTCCATCCGGCCTTCTTCCATCAGCTGCTGCAGCCGCTCCATCAGCGCTTCCAGCTGGTCGCCGGTGATCTCGCGCATGTCGCCCTGCTGCTCGGCCTGCTGCTGGCCGTCCTGCCGCTGCTGCTCGGCCAGCTGCCGCATGTAGTCGTTCATCGCCTCGCGCAATTCGCGCATCAATTCGGCGATTTCCTCGTCGGTGGCGCCGTTGCGCATCGCCTCTTCCAGCCGCTCGCGCGCCTCGCGCAGCCGCTCCAGCGCGCCCGTCAGATTGCCGTCCTCGATCAACGTGGCGATATCCCACAGCACCTGCGCCAGCTCCGCCTGCTGCTCGTCGGTGATGCCGTAATCGTTGAACAGCTCCAGCCGCCGCAGCGCGAAACGCAGCTTCAGATAGGCGGTCTCGGAGTCGAACACCTCGTCCGCCCTATGGCTGATCGCCCGCAGCACCTGCGCGATCCGCGGCCCGTTCTCGCGGTTCCACAGCAGGTCGCGCCGCATCTCGACGATCGCGTTCGCCAGCGGGTCAAAGAACCGCCGCCCCGGCAGAACCACGTGGTTCGGCTCCGACTGCCCGGTCTGGCCAAGGTCATCCTCGGCGAACAGCTCCAGCTTCACCGGCAGCATCGCCCAGGGATGCTCCGAGAGGTTCTCGATCAGCACCTCCTCGAAATTCGCCCGGTCGCCCGAGATCGTCATCGGCAGGTCCAGCACGATCATCTCGCGCTGTTCCGGCTCCATCGCCAGCCCGTAGCGGCGGTCGACCGCATCGAGGTCCAGCGAGATCTCCGCCCGGCCCAGCCGCACGCCGTAATCGTCCTCGACCCGGAAATTCTGCCGCATCTCGCCGCCAAGGCCGCGCTCCGGCTCGCCCAGCGCCGCGACCACGGGCGGCGTGTCGCCGATCACGTCCACCTTCCATTCCGCCCCGCCCGGCCCGTCGATGCGGATCGTGCCCGGCTGATGGATCTCGAAGGTCTGGCTGGGATCGGCCGCGCTCTGCAGCCCCTCGGTCCGGCCCGACACCGTCTCGGCCACGGTCAGGTCGCCCGCATCGCCGTAAAGCCGCAAAGTCACGCGGCTCGCCTCGGGCACCGCGAAATCGCCCGGCGGAATGTCGTTGAGGTAAAGCGACGGCTTGCCGGTATAGGCCGGCGGCTCGATCCAGCCTTCCCAGCTCGGCCCCGCCGCCACCGCGCCGGTGCCGCCAAGGCCCGGCGTCATCTCGGTGACCGTGGTGACCCGCAGGAAAGATCCGAACAGCAGCGCGACCGCAAAGAACAGCACCGCGACATAGCGCAGCGCGTAAGGGTCCCGCGCGCTGATCCGCAGATCCGGCTCCACGGCGCGCGCCGACGCGGCCCGCTCCGCCATCCGCGCAAGGTGCGCCTTCCAGACCGCCTGGCTCGCCGCATCCTCGCCGCCGATCGCCTGCGTATCGGCCAGCGCCGTGATCGGCCGCCCCGGCAGCGTCCGGTCCAGCCGGTCCATCGCCTCGTCGGCATGCGGCCAGTGGAACCTGCGGATACCCCAGTAGAGCGAGCCCAGCGCCGCCAGCACGGCAACGACGAACCCGCCCCAGACGATTTCCAGCGGAAGCGACTCGTGCAGCCCCAGCATCAGCGCCGCCAGCACCAGCAGGACAACGCTCCAGAATGGCCAGAACGCCCGCGTCACACGCTCCGCCACCATGCCCCAGCGGGTCAGAAGCAGCGGCCAGCGCAGGCGGGTCAGCGCATCGTTGGAGGTCGTTCGCTCTAAGGTCATGCACCTCTGCCAGCGGCCCGACGCACGGGATAGTGCGCTACAGCCACTCCGGCACAATATCGCGGCTGATGATATCGTCAAAGGTCGGTCGCGCCCGGATCACGGCAAAGTCATCCCCCTTAACCAGAACTTCCGGCACCAGAGGACGCGAGTTGTACTCCGACGACATCACCGCGCCATAGGCCCCGGCAGAGCGGAAAGCGACCAGTTCGCCCTCGCTCAGGGGCGGCATCGGCCGGTCCTTGGCAAAGGTATCGCCGCTCTCGCAGACCGGCCCGACAATGTCATAGGGACGGTGCTCCACCCCCGGCTCGGGTTCCATGACCGGCACGATCTCGTGGTAGCTCGAATACATCGACGGCCGGATCAGATCGTTCATCGCACTGTCGAGAATAAGAAAATCCCGGTCATCGCCATGCTTCACCCAGATCACCTTCGACACCAGGATCCCGGCGTTCCCGGCGATCAGGCGCCCCGGCTCGATCTCGACCTCGCAGCCCAGATCGCCCAGCACCTCGCGGATCACGCCGCAGTATTCGACCGGCAGCGGCGGCGCCGTGTTCGACCGCTCGTAGGGGATGCCAAGTCCGCCGCCCAGATCCAGCCGCCGGATTTCATGCCCCTCGGCACGAAGCTGCTTGGTGAGCGAAGCGACCAAGGAATAGGCATCGCGAAAAGGCTGCAGCTCGGTCAGCTGGCTGCCGATGTGAACGTCGATTCCGACGACCTCCAGCCCGGGCAGGCGTGCCGCCTCGGCATAGACCTCGCTGGCGCGCGAAATCGGGATGCCGAACTTGTTTTCCTTCTTGCCGGTGGCGATCTTCTCGTGCGTCTTCGCGTCCACGTCCGGATTGACCCGCACCGTCACCGGCACTGTCACGCCCATCGCCGCCGCGACCTCCGACAGCGCCCGCATTTCCGGCTCGCTTTCAAGGTTGATCTGCCGGACACCGCCCTCCAGCGCCTGCCGCATCTCCTCCCGCGTCTTGCCGACGCCGGAAAACACGATCTTCTCCCCCGGAATGCCCGCGGCCTTCGCCCGCGCATATTCTCCGCCCGACACCACGTCTATCCCGGCGCCCAGATCCCCCAGCAGCTTCAGCACCGCCTGGTTCGAATTGGCCTTCATCGCGTAACAGACGAGATGCGGCATCTCGCCCAGCCCCTCGTCGAACAGCCGGAAATGCCGTGTCAGCGTCGCCGTGGAATACAGGTAGAACGGCGTGCCGACAGCCGCCGCGATCTCCGGGACAGGCACGTCCTCGGCATGCAGCACCCCGTTGCGGTACAGAAAATGATCCATCGTTCCGGCCCTTCGCCCACGTCCAACGCGTCATAGCAAAGCCGCGCGTCGATGCAATGAGGACGTAAGCTGCTTCTTCTGGTTGAAAATATCCTGGGGGGTCTGGGGGGCAAAGCCCCCCGGCTGGCGGGTCGGCCAAGCGAACCGCCGCTGACAGTCTGTGCGCCTTCGGCACAGAATCTTGCTTGTCGTTGGGGGCTCCGCCCCCAAACCCCCGGGATATTTTCAACCAGAAGAAGGGCCTAGTAGCACAGAACCGTATCCGCGGCCGCCGCTTCCGCCACCAGCCGGTCCGGCATCGCGAATTCGGCGGTCAGCCCGCCAAGCAGGCTGTCGTCGTAACCGCGCGCCTGCGCCGATTTGCCGGATACGAGAAACGGCGTTCCGGCGCTCGCATGCCCTTCCAGGTGATCGCCGATACGTCCTGTGCCCTGCCCCTCGTCGTCGCGATGGCCCTGGCTCAGCAGGTGCACCCCGTCCGCGGCAAGGAACACCGTCACGTCATGGCCTTCCCGCTTCGCGGTCAGCGCGACGAGCAGCCCCAGCGTCGCCTTGTTGACGTCGCCGGGACCGGTGTGGATGTGAACCAGCATCTTCGCCATGTGTCTTCTCCCTCATGCACATGGCGCCGATCCTACCCGAAAACGCGCCCCAGTGCGCCGTCGATGGCATCGGTGATCGCGTCGATATCGTCCGCCGTCGCGATCAGCGCCGGGCTGAGGCACAGCGTGGTGTTCATCCCCGGGATCGACCGGTTGGTCGCGCCGATGATCACGCCGTTCTTGGAACAGTCGGCCACCACCGCCTGAGCCTGCTTTTCCTCGACCGGCGTCTTGGTGGCGCGGTCCGCGACCAGCTCGGCGCCGCAGAACAGCCCCTTGCCGCGCACGTCGCCGACGACCGCATGCTTTTCCTTCAGCGCCTCGAGGTTCTCCATCAGTTGCGCGCCGCGGGCCAGGCAGTTGTCCAGCAGCCCCTCGTCCTCGATGATGCGCATGTTCTCCAGCGCCGCCGCCGGCCCCGCCGTGCAGCCCCCGAAAGTGGAGATGTCGCGGAAATAGGACAGCGGATCGGCCGCATCGTCCTTGAAAAGCTCGAAGACCTTCTCGGTCGTCACCGTGCAGGAAATCGCGGCATAACCCGACGCGACACCCTTCGCCATGGTCACGAAATCCGGCTCCACGCCGTAGTTCTGATAGCCGAACCACGTGCCGGTCCGGCCCAGCCCGCAGACCACCTCGTCGATATGCAGCAGCACCTCGTACTTGCGGCAGATCTCCTGCACCCGCTCCCAGTAGCCCGGCGGCGGAACGATCACCCCGCCGCCCGCCGTCACCGGCTCCAGGCAGATCGCGCCCACCGTGTCCGGCCCCTCGCGCAGGATCACTTCCTCGATCGCATCCGCCGCGCGCTGGCCATAGGCCTCGCCCGACAGATCCCACTGCGCCCGGTATTCAAGGCAATGCGGCACCTCGACGAAGCCCGGCGTATAGGGCCCGTACAGCGCGTTCCGCTCCGGCTGCCCGCCCGCCGACAGCGCGGTGATCGTGGTGCCGTGGTAATCCCGCTCGCGGTAAAGGATCTTGGACTTCTTGCCGCCATGACGCCGCGCCGAGATCTGGCGCACCATCTTGAACACCTTCTCGTTCGCCTCCGAGCCGGAGTTGGAGTAATAGACCCGGCTCATCCCCGGCATCTTCTCCAAGAGCTTCTCGGCGAACAGCGCGCCCGGAATGGTCCCCAGCGACCCGCCGAAGAAGTTCAGCTTGACCAGCTGGTCGCGCACCGCGTCGGCGATCTCGGTCCGGCCATAGCCCACGTTCACCGTCCAGACCCCGCCGGACACCGCGTCGATGAACTCCTTGCCGGTCGCGTCCCAGACGCGCAGGCCCTTGCCCTCGACGATGACGCGCGGGTCGATGGTTTCGTACGGCTTGTGCTGTGTCAGGTGGTGCCAGACATGGGCGCGGTCGGCGGCAACCACGTGGCTCAGATCGTTCATCGCGGCATTGATGTTCATTGGGTCTCTCCGGTCGGACGTTTGGTCAGATGTATATCAGGGCGCGGCCCGCCGCGGCAGGGCGAAAAGCGACACGGGCGGGACGCGCATCACGCATGCTGCACCGCCCCCGTCCCGCGGCGCGAGGACAGGAAGATGTAGCCGATGATCGCGATGTTCAGCAGGTTCCACGCGATCCCGTTCAGGAAGGCCAGCCGGTAGCTCCCGGTCTGGTCATAGATCCACCCCGCCGTCCACCCGCCCAGCGCCATGCCAAGGATGGTGGCGAAGATCACGAAGCCCACCCGCGCGCCCGCCTGCTTCGCCGGCAGGTATTCCCGCACGATGATCGCATAGCTTGGCACGATCCCGCCCTGGCTCAGGCCGAAGACGAGGCTCACGACGTAAAGCGACACCATGCTGCCCGCCGGCAGGTACAGGAACAGGGCGATGCACTGCAGGGTCGACCCGATCAGCAGGGTCAGCACCCCGCCAAGCCGGTCCGCAAGGAACCCAGACACCAGCCGCGATCCCACGCCGCCGATCAGCATCAGCGACAGCATCTCGGCGCCCACAGCGGGCCCGTACCCAAGGTCCACGCAGAACGACACGATATGAACCTGCGGCATCGACATCGCCATGCAGCAGCCGACCCCGGCCACCACCAGCGCCCATTGCAGCGCCACGGGCGACAGCCCGCCGCGCGCCCGGTTCGCGCCCGCCATCGCCTCCGCCGCGCCATGCGCATCCGCCGGCAGCGGCCGCCGCAGCGCCAGGGCCCCCGGGATCATCACCGCCAGCGACAGCACCGCAAAGCACAGGTAGACCACCTGCCAGCCCTGCGTCACCAGCACGCCGCTCAGCGCCCAGGGCCAGATCGCGCCCGACAGGTAATTGCCGCTCGCCGCGATCCCCACAGCGATGCCGCGCCGCTTCAGGAACCAGTGCGAGATATCCGCCATCAGCGGCCCGAAACTCGCCGCCGTCCCGAAGCCGATCATCAGCTGCCACGCCGAAATCGCCCAGACCGACCCGCTCATGCTGGCCAGCGCAAAGCCTGCCGCGTTCGACACCGCCGCCGCGATCAGCGTCGTCGTCGCGCCGAACCGGTCCACCGCGCGTCCCAGCAGCAGGTTGCCCAGCGCATAGCCGATCATGGTCAGCGTATAGGGCAGCGAGGCATCGGCCCGGTCGATCCCGAACTCCGCCTGCACCGCCGGCATCACCATGATGACGGCCCACATCCCCACATTGCCGACGGACGCGACCGCAAGGGTCACACCAAGCCGCATCCACGAATAGCGGCTGTCGAGAGTCGGGGTTTCGTGCATGGCGGCGACGCTAGGGGCGCGCAGAAAGAAAGCCAACCCGGAAAGCCGCCATTGCGCGCGCTTACGTCGCCCCCTAACTTGACCGGGCGGCCGCCAATGGCCGCGTCGTTCTCAGGGCGGGGTGAAATTCCCCACCGGCGGTAAGCGGCCCCGGCCGCAAGCCCGCGAGCGCCCCCGCCAGCCGGGGGGTCAAGCAGATCCGGTGCAACTCCGGAGCCGACGGTCAAAGTCCGGATGGAAGAGAGCGGGAGAAACACGCGCGGCGCTTCGGCCCGCGCGCCGTTGTCCTGTCTGCCTTGAGTTGTGAGCGTAGAAGAAAGGACAACGCCATGACTCGCTATTTGAACCGTCTCAGCCCCGCCGCCGCCGGCGCGGGCCTGATGATCGCCGCCGGCGCGCTGTTCGCGGTGATCAACATCCTCGTCCAGTACGGCGCGATGGTGCTGGGGATCGCCCCGCCCCGGATCGCCTTCTGGCAATACCTGATCGCCCTCCTGTTCGCGGTGCCCTGGATCCTCGCCAAAGGCATCTCCGCCCTGCGCAGCCGTCACCCGGTGCTGCACATCGTCCGCGCCGCCTCGGCGGCCCTCGGGGTTCAGCTCTGGGTCATGGGCCTTGCCCATGTGCCGATCTGGCAGGCCATCGCGCTGGTGATGCTGTCGCCCTTCTTCGTGACGCTGGGCGCCTGGGCAGCACTGGGAGAGCGCATAACGCCCGAACGCCTCGGCGCGGTCGCGACGGGCTTCGCGGGCGGCATGATCGTTCTGGCCCCGTGGTCCGACGCCTTCAGCCTGCACGCGCTTCTTCCGGTCGCGGCCGCCGCGCTCTGGGCGCTCAACTCGCTCCTGACCAAGCACATGAGCCGCAGCGAAAGCCCGGAATCGCTGACTGTCTACCTGCTCCTGCTGCTGACGCCGATCAACGCGGTCGTCGCATGGCCGGACGGCCTGTCGCTCGGCGCCGGCACGTCCGGACTGCTGCTGGTTGCCGCCGGCATGCTCACCGCTCTGGCGCAATACCTGCTCGCCCGTGCCTACAGCATCGCCGACGCCGCCTACCTGCAGCCCTTCGATCACGTGAAGCTGCCCTTCAACGTCGCGCTCGGTCTCGCCGTCTTCGGCTTCGTTCCGCCCGGCGCCATGTGGCTCGGCTCCGCGCTCATCGTCGCCGCCTCGCTGTTCCTGCTGCAGCGCGAAAGCAGGGCCGCCCCGGCCTAGCCCGGAACTCTGCGGCGCTCCGCCTGCCGGTGCGCCGCATCTTGCCGCGACAGGCGAAAACCCTACGGTATCAGCGACCGATGGGAGGATACGCCAATGGGAAAACCCGACCGCAGGGTGGGCGTCTATTACGAACAGAAGGCATCCAAGTGGGTCGCCGAGCAGAAGGCGTTCCGCGCCATCCTCCTCGACAGCCCGCTGGACGAGGCCTTCAAGTGGCGCTCGCCGGTCTACACCTGGGACGGCCGCAACGTCTCCATCGTCTGGGGCTTCAACGACCACTGCGCACTCGGCTTCTTCAAGGGCGTACTGCTGAAGGACCCCGAGGGCATCCTCGTCGCACCGGGCGAGAACTCACGGTCCAGCCGGATGATCGCGGTCACCAGCACCGAAGAGATCGAAAAGCTGAAACCCACGATCCTCGCCTATATCGACGAGGCCATCGAACTGGAGAAATCCGGCGCCAAGGTCGATTTCCCGAAGGACGACCTCGACTATCCGCAGGAACTCGTCGACCGTCTCGACGAAGACCCGGAACTGCGCGAAGCCTTCGAAAACCTCACCCCCGGCCGCCGCCGCGGCTATGTCCTGCATTTCTCGCAGGCCAAGCAATCCGCGACCCGAACCAACCGCATCGAAAAATTCGCGCCGCGCATCCTCGAAGGCAAGGGCATGCAGGACCGGTAGGGTGGGCAATCTGCCCACCACCTCCTCGGCTGTACGAAATCTCACCTCTTGAACTAGAATGCCCGGTAAATCGCTCGGGCAAGACGGCGCGACAAAGGATCGAAGTTGGTGAGAGCTGCCTCAATCTTGACTTTGACTGTATCTCTCTTGATCCAGTTTCCTCAGCGGATCGACGCAGAAGAATTCAACATCTCTGGGGTTTATCGCATCCACGAGACCTATTTTTACGTTCGGGGTGAACATGGAATTTTCGAGCAGACAGAAACGATTTATCTAAACTCTATTGGATGGCTGAAGGACCTTATCGATCAAGACGCCGTAATGCGCGGCGCTGAAATTCAGATCCGAAAGCTCAATTCCCCATTACCGTCCTGGCTGTCCTACCCGGGCCCCGGAAAATCATTCAAGTACACCAGTGACATCCCACCGGATGCGATCGTTGATGGCTTGGATACCTGGGCAACCCCACCGGGTCACTACAGAAGGTTCCTGCTGACTCCCGAAACTGGCCCGGTAAATTACGCGGTCCGTTGCAATACCTCGCCTAGGCTGGACACGCCGTCCGGATGTGACGTCCTGAGTGACTACCCGCACGATGCGGGCCTCTACTTGCTGGCAAGGTTCTATTTTCCAACTTCCATCCGCAGCGTCGCAGAACGGTTGGACGAGATTAGAGAGAGAATGCAGGAAATTGCCCGCTGTCTGGACGTTACCGACACGATTGCTTTGGAAGGTCATCTTGATCAGGCAGAAGTTGATCTGCGTGGCGGTTGGACCGATTTCCACTCCTGCCGAGCCGCCGATCCCACCTGACAAAGCGATTGATACGCCCTGCCTGCGTTAGACAATCAACTCACCGTCGGCGCCCATTTCAAGCGCCCAGTCGCCCCGTAGGGTGGGCAATCTGCCCACCACCCGCACCGCTATTACGGCCTGTAACCTGAACCCGTCCCCACCCATAGGTTAGCGCTAACACGCCTGAAATCAATAACTTGACCCCCCGTCCCCATGGGGACGCACCGGAAACCTACCCGACCCGGCCCTTCCATTCCTTCGCCCGGGCGATCGCCCCCCGCCGCAGGATCGACACGTCCAGATCCACCGCCGTGAACACCGCCCCGGCCTCCGTCACCTCCTCCAGGAAGCCGTCATCCGGCGTCAGGAAGCCCGCCGGCAGCCCCGCCGCCCGCACCCGCCGGATCCCGTCGCAGCAGGCCTTCCGCACCTCCGGATGCGTCGGCTGCCCGGGATAACCAAGGCTCGCCGCAAGGTCCGCCGGCCCGATGAAGATCCCGTCCACCCCCGGCACCGCCGCGATCTCTTCCAGCCGATCCAGCGCCGCCTTGGTCTCGATCTGAAGCAGCAGGCAGATCTCCTCCCGCGCCTTCGCGGCGTAGCCCTGAACGGCCCCGTACCCGCTCGCCCGCGTCATCCCCGCGACCCCGCGGATGCCCTCCGGCGGGTAGGTCACCGACGCCACCGCCAGCTCCGCCTCCGCCACCGTCTGGATGTAGGGGACCAGGATCGTCTGCGCCCCGAAGTCGAGGATCTTCTTGATCTCCGCCGGGTTCAGCGACGACGGCCGCACCACCGGACTCACCGGGAACGTCGCCACCGCCTGCAGCATCGGCAGCACGCTCAGCGGGTCCATCGGCGAATGCTCCGTATCGAACAGCATCCAGTCATACCCGCAATCCGCCAGCATCTCCGCCGCCACCGGATCGCCCATCGCGCACCACAGCCCGATCTGCGCCCGCCCCTCGCGGATCGCCGCCTTGAAGGCGTTCTTCTTCAGTTCCATCGACTTCCTCCCGTGAAAGCGCCTCAGCCGGCCAGCGAACAGACCCGCCGCACCGCGGCCGCGTAACCTTCAAGCCCCAGCCCCGCGATCACCCCGTCCGCGCGCAGCGAGACGTAGGAATGATGCCGGAAGGTCTCGCGTTTGTGGACGTTCGAGATGTGCACCTCGATCACCGGCCCCTCGAAGGCATTCAGCGCATCCAGCACCGCGACCGAGGTATGGGTCAGCGCACCGGGGTTGATCACGATGCCGCAGGCTTCTTCCCGCGCCTCGTGAATCCAGTCCACGATCTGCCCCTCCCAGTTCGACTGCATCATCCTGCAATCGAACCCGCCGGCCAGAGCGTCCCGCGCCATACGCTCGACATCTTCCAGTGTCTCGTGGCCGTAAATCTCCGGCTGCCGCTTGCCCAGCAGGTTCAGGTTCGGCCCGTTCAGGATGTAGATCGTCTTCGTCATGCTGTCCCCGCCATGCGTCCCGCGCCGGTGTAGCATGCCGCGCCGTCATTGCCACCGCAATCGCGCCACCGCGATCACCGGGCCATCACGAAATCTTTCCACCCAATTGAACTTATCCACAGGTTTGCGCGTCTATATAGTAGCAGGCCGTCCAACGGCCGCCATATAGGAGCAGGCACATGCAGCAGACAGCAGGCGTTTCCAGGGTCATCTACGATGCCGCCAGCCGGCGCTACGAGGGTCATGTTCACCTCCGCCGCGACGGCGAGGCCCGTGTTCTCACGGTTTCAGCACCCGGGCATCCCGGCTGGCCGCACCGCCGCATCGCCGACGCGCTGATCGCCTCGGCCCAGACCCAGCCAAAGGCATTCCGCCATGCGCATCCTTGAGTCACAGATCACCGACATGCGGTACAACGCCGATTTCGGTCGGGTCGAAGCGGCCGTCTCGCTGCTGGTCAAGCCGCAGGCGGGTCAGCCGCCCCGTTCCATGCGGATGCGGACCAGCCAACCGCTGGAAGGCAGCACCCCGCTGGAGGATCGCCTGAAGGAAGACGCGATCCGTCTGGCCCAGTCGCTGGCCGAAAAGCGCGCCCACAGGCCCACGCTCGCCGCCTGAGGCGCGTTATTGCCCTCCCCTTGTCCCTGGGGAGGGCATTCGCCACAAAATCATGGCCCCCGGGGCAGGCTTTCCTTGACGCAACGGCGTGAAACGGGGAAAAGGCCGAAACCCCGAAAGGATCGCGCCATGCAAAGCACCCTGCTCGCAGAGAAGCCGGCCGCGGCGGACGACCGCCTGATCGTCGCTCTCGATGTCCCGAACGCGCTGGAAGGGCTGGAGATGGCCGAACGCCTCGGCGACGCAGTCTCTTTCTACAAGATCGGCCTCGGCATGCTGACAGGGGGCGGGCTGGCGCTGGCCAACGAGCTGAAGCACGACCTTGGGAAACGCGTCTTCCTCGACATGAAGCTGTTCGACATCTCGGCCACGGTAGAGGCCGCGGTGCGCGGGCTGGCGCAATACGATCTCGATTTCCTGACCGTGCAGGGTGATCCCTCGGTCGTTGCCGCCGCCAAGGAAGGCGCCGCCGGCAAGGACCTCAAGATCCTCGCCGTCACGATCCTGACCTCCTATGACCGCAGCGACCTCGACGCCGGACAGATCCGCAAGGGCGATGTCTCCGAGATCGTGCAATCGCGCGCCCTTGCCGCCTTCGCGGCCGGCGCGGATGGCGTCATCTCTTCGGCGCATGAAGCCGCGGGCATCCGTGCACTGCCCGAAGCGGCGGGCCGCCTGATCGTCACACCCGGCATCCGCCCCGCCGGTGCCGCCGTCGGCGACCAAAAACGCGTCGCGACCCCGGCCTCGGCCATCGCGACGGGCGCCGATCACATCGTTGTCGGGCGTCCGGTCCACACCGCCGACGACCCGCGCGCCGCAGCCGCAGCCATCGTCGCCGAACTGCGCGGCTGATCGCTTTCCAAGCCAAGAGTATCTGATAGTCTGGCCGACGCTCGCAGAGCGTCGGTTTGCCCCCATTTCGCGTACATCAAACTCAGTTCCCGCCTGTTTCCACCCGTCCGAAACAGGCGCTACGCTTGCAGCCCCCGGCCCGGCAGACTAGGTGAGGACAGCCAGTCACAAGGAAAGCTGTCCCCATGTCCGACCGCCTGCAGATGCTGACCGAACGCCTTCTGAACGCCGCCGGCAAAGCCGGCGCCGAGGCGGCGGACGCGCTTGCGGTAGACGGAACATCGCTTTCGATCGACGTGCGGAACGGGGCGCTGGAACAGGCGGAACGGTCCGAGGGGATCGATATCGGCCTGCGGGTGCTGATCGGCAGGCGGCAGGCCTGCGTTTCCGCCTCTGACATCTCGGACGCCACCATCGAGCAGATGGCGGAACGCGCCGTTGCGATGGCGCGCGAGGCACCCGAGGATCCGAATGCCGGGCTCGCCGATCCAGATCAGCTTGCCACGCACTGGGATCTTGCCGCGCTTGAACTCGACGATCCTGCGCCGGAACCCGATCCGGCCACTCTGGAAGATCTCGCGCGCCGCACCGAAGCTGCGGCGCGCGCCGTCGAGGGCATCAGCCAGAGCGACGGCGCCTCCGCCGGGTTTTCCCGCCGTGCCATTCATCTCGCGGCGACCAACGGCTTTTCCGGCGGCTACCGGCGCAGCAGCAGCGGCATCGGCTGCACGGCGATAACTGGCGAAGGCACCGGGATGGAGCGTGACGGCAATTATGAGATGCGCCTTCACGCCGCCGATCTGCCGGACGCGGAAAGCATCGGCCGCATCGCCGGCGAACGCGCCTCGGCCCGCAAGGGTGCAAAGAAACCGCCCACCGGCGCCTATCCGGTCCTCTATGACGAGCGTATCTCCAGTGGCCTGATCGGGCACCTTCTGGGCGCGATCAACGGCGCCTCGGTCGCGCGCGGCGCTTCCTGGCTGATGAACGCGATGGGCGAGCCTGTGCTTCCCGACGCGCTGTCGCTAACCGAGAACCCGCTGCGACCGCGCGCCTCCGGCTCACGCCCCTTCGATGCCGAGGGCCTGCCGACCGTCAAGCGCGACATCGTCGCGAATGGCGTCCTGTCGGGCTGGATCCTCGACCTTTCCACCGCTCGAAAGCTTGGCCTTGCACCCACCGGCAACGCATCGCGTGGTACCGGCCATCCGCCGTCGCCCAGTGCGCACAACGTCACCCTGACACCCGGCACCCGGACCCGCGAGGATCTGTTGCGCGAGATGGGCACAGGCCTGCTTGTCACATCGCTCATCGGGTCCTCGATCAACCCGACGACCGGCGATTATTCCCGTGGCGCCAGCGGCTTCTGGGTCGAGAACGGCGAGATTACCTATCCGGTCAACGAATGCACGCTGGCGGGCAACCTTCGCGACATGCTGCGCCGGATCACGCCCGCGAACGACGCACGTCCGCACACCTCGCACCGGGTTCCCTCGCTCCTCGTCGAAGGCCTGACACTTGCCGGAGCCTGATCTCGAGCTGCTGATCCACGCGGCGCGGGACGCCGGCGAGATCGCCTTGAGATACTGGCGCAGCGATCAGAAGGTGACCGACAAGGGCGGCGATGCCGGCCCGGTGTCCGAGGGCGATATCGCCGTCGACCGCGCGCTGCGCGAAACGCTTTTGGCGGCGCGACCCGGTTATGCCTGGCTCTCGGAAGAGACCGAGGATACCCCGACACGACTGACCGCCGAGACGCTGTTCATCGTCGACCCGATCGATGGCACCCGCGCCTACGTGCAGGGAGAGCCGACCTGGGCCCTGTCGCTGTCGGTCGTTCAGCGCGGCGCGCCGGTGGCCGGCGTCGTCTATCTCCCCGAGCACGACAAGCTCTACGCGGCCGCCAAAGGCAAAGGCGCCAGGCTGAACGGCGAATCTATCCGCACCGGCAACAGCGTCGACCCCGACGGCGCCAGGATCTTGGCGTCGCGCCCTGTTTTCGATCCGGCACACTGGCCCGGCGGCATGCCGCAGATCACCCGGCATTTCCGCCCGTCCCTCGCCTACCGGCTCTGCCTTGTCGCCGAAGGGCGGTTCGATGCCATGCTCACCCTGCGTCCGACCTGGGATTGGGACATTGCTGCCGGAACCCTGATCGCGGCGGAAGCAGGGGCTGCGGTTACCGACCGGCATGGCGGCGCGCTTCGCTTCAACCACCCGGTCCCCCAGAACCCCGGCGCCCTGGTCGCACCGCCAGCACTTCACGCTGCGCTGCTGGCCCGGTTGCAGCCGCAACGCTAGGCGCGCAGTTCCTCGTAGGAAATCATGACGTGTTCGCGATAGGCCGGCCGCTCGGTCAGCTGCCGGTAATAGGCCGCGAGGTTCGGCAGGTCCGGACGCGTGATCTCGATATCGTAGTAGCGGAAAAGCACGTGGCCGAACTGGATATCGGCCAGCGTCAGCTCTTCGCCGGTCAGGAAAGCATGCTGGCCGAGCTGTGACTCCGCGATCTGCAGATATTTCGTCAGTTCGTCGTTACCGCGCTGAATTTCCACGGGATTCTGCTCGGCGGCCGGCGTCCGCACAACCTTCCAGAAGACCGGCACGGTAAACCCCTGTGCGACGTTGATCTTCGCCCATTCGGCCCACCGGTCGACCTCCGTCCGGGCAAGCAGGTCCGACGGCCAGAACGCCCCGCCACCGTAACGCGTCGCCAGATAGCGCAGGATCGCCCCGGTCTCCCAGAGCGGCGCGTTCGATCCGTCCTGCAGCACCGGCACGGTGCGATTGGGGTTAAGCTCGCAAAACGCCTCGGTTTCCGTCCCGCCATAGCGGCCGCCGACATCGTGGCGCTCGTGCGCAAGCCCCATCTCGCCGATGCCCCACATCAACGCCTGCACGTTCGACGATGTCTTTCTGCCCCAAATCGTCAGCATGGCCCTAGTCCCTGACGTTCGGCCAGATAGACGCGCAGCCGTGTCTGCATGTGTGGGATGGCCCCATTCAGTTCCAGGAACTCGGTGATTTCGAACCAGCGCAACTCCTGTCCCTCATCTCCAAGAACGGGCTCGTCCAGCACGCCTTCCGGCACTTCGGCCACGAGGAACCAGTTCGGCGGCCGGCCCGGCGCAACCCAGCTGTCGAACACCTCGCGCCAGACCACCAGCGCCGGATCAAGCAACAGGCCGGTCTCTTCCTCCAGCTCGCGCAGGGCGGTTTCCTCTGGTGTTTCCGCCCCCTCGCGCCCGCCGCCGGGCAGATCCCAGAGCCCCGGAAACGGAATATCGGGACGGTCGTCGCGCAGGAGCGACAGAACCTCGTCGCCACATAGGATCGCGATTTTCGCTCCGCTGAACGCCTGTTCAGTCACCTGCGCCTCCGCTTCCGGCGATCCAACCGACTGACCAATTACTACGGATCAAGCGGCCGGGAACGCTTAATCCTCGTTGATGTCCCGCTCCACGATCCTCACCTGACCAGTGCGCACGCCGACAAGCCAGCGCAGCAGAATCCAGGCGATAACCGAGATCGCCGCAAAGACCACCAGCATCCACGCCACCGATCCGGCGATCAGTACCGTCAGCGGGCCGCCGACCAGCAGCATGAGTCCGATCACGGCTGCGCCGATGGCGAAGCCGAGAAAGATGAAGCCGGGCACCAGAACCTCAAGTGTCCCCAGTATCAGCGCAGCCGCCATCCAGACCCACCAGAGCGCCCACATCACACGCGCCCTTTCAGCATCCGGAACGCATCAGAGAAGGCTTCGACCGCCTGCGCCGGGACGACAACCGTCTGCTGACCTGAGCCCTGACCAAGCGCCGACAGAGCTTCGACCTGCTTCAGCGCGACCTGGTATTGTGCCGCTTCGATACCGTTCTCGGCAATCGCCGTCGCCACGACCGAAGTAGCGTAAGCCTCTGCATCCGCTTGGATTCTTCGCGCCTCTGCCGCTTTCTGCGCGGCATAGAGCTCTGCATCCGCGTTCAGTTCCACCGCGCGCTTCGCACCTTCCGCACGAGTCACCTGCGCCCGCCGTTCGCGTTCCGCGTTCAGCTGCTGCAGCATCGCGTCCCGCGTTGCCTGGTCGAGATTGACATCCAGGATCTCGGCCCGCGTCACTTCGATCCCCCAGTTGTCGACCGCATCCTCGACGCTCGTCTTGATCGTAGAGATCAGGGCTGCACGGTTCGACTGCACCTCGTCCAGCTCCATCTTGCCGATCTCGGCCCGCACGATCCCCGCGACGGTTGTCGCAATGGCGGCGTCCACATCCCGGATCCGATAGACCGTCTTTTCGGGCTCCAGAATGCGATAGAAAACAGAAGTTTCCACCTGAACCAGCACGTTGTCCGCGGTGATCGCATCCTGGCTCGCCGTCGGCAGTTGCCGTTCAAGGATCGAGACCTTGTGCGCCACCTTGTCAAGGAACGGGATGACGAAGTTGATGCCGGGGCCCAGCACGGCCCGCAGGCGCCCGAACCGTTCCACCACGTGCTTTTCCGACTGCGGCACGATGCGGACGCCAAGCCAGATGCAGATGATAATAAAGATTGCCAGCAGTATGACGGGTAGCGCCTCTCCGCCGCCTATTCCGTCAAATACCTGTTGTGCATCCATGAAAGCGCTCTCCTCGAAATGCTCCGCGCTTCTTTATGCAGCAGGCCGGGGACAGATCGCAACAAGATGAGAGGGCAAGTCCGTCATGGGGCGCAACAAGGGCGGAACCGTCATGAAGGACTGAGTTGACTTCAGGATCTCTCCGAGCCGGTCAAACCCGGGCAGCGATCGGAACCCTGAAGCTCCATCAAAGTTGTGCAACCTAGTCTTGTTCAGGGGGGAGTCGGAACAAAACAGCCGCCCCTAAGGGCGGCTGTTTTTGTTGGTTGCGGGGGTAGGATTTGAACCTACGACCTTCAGGTTATGAGCCTGACGAGCTACCGGGCTGCTCCACCCCGCGCCAAGTTTCGGTGTATTATTCAAAAGGGTGGGGAACCGCAAGGGCTGTCTAGGGTTTTTCATCGGAATTTGCTGTCCTCCTCGATGGAGAATTTGTTTGGGTCATTCCTGTCCTGTGCCATCCCTGTTCGGTTTGGCGACGGCACGTCTATCAGCGCATGCGCCTCAAACAATACCGGCTCTGTCACGATGGTTTCGACTATCTGGCAGATTGATTGTCGGCACATTCAGCGGCTCACGCGCGCTGCAGAGAAACTCCCAGGTTACTCCAGCCGTCCTCCATGTTTGGCTCAACCGGCTGTGACAATATCGCCGTAGTAACCGGCGGACTGTGGCCTCTACCGGAGGAGTGGTCTGCTTGGCGTTTGAACGTCAGCAAAGAATGGAAACCCACATGCTTCTCGGCAAAAAACACCTGTTTCTGGCGGCAATCCTGCCGCTCGCAACCGCGATATCGAGCCCTGCAATGGCAAGGACCACCTGTAAGGTCGGCAGCGAATTCGACAACTATGGAAAAAGCACGTATGGAAACACACGCAAATATGAAGACTGGTCGTTAAGGGACGACTTCGTGAAACGTGGCGGTAGCAAAGACCATGCCACGAAGAAGTTTTACTTAGCTAACGGCGACGGAACAGCAATCGATGACGTTCAGCTTCTCCTGTTCGATGGCACCGCCGACCGCAACCTTCTTGCCCGAGTGCACCGTGGTATCGACATTGCGCAAGGTTGGATTCCGATCGTCGTAGCAGTGCCGACTCATAAAAATGGTGTAGCGGTTTTCAACGTGCCCTGGGAAGAGAGCTGGGAACTGATGGTTGAAGTCCGATGGAAACATGACAAGCACTACAAGCGCTTCAATGAAAGTAAGGATGGCAAATACGCCCCGTTCGTTTTTCCGGTGGAGGACAAGGGCACAGTCAACGGTCTCGCGGTCGGCCCAAACAGTTGGGGGCTGGGTGTAGCACCGCTCTACGACTGCGAATAACACAACGCAGTATTGGCATGGTTGGCTATTCGGGGTCTGTGCCCATCCGGGGGCAAATTCGCAGAGATAGCCATCGAACTGGCCAATCCGTACTTACAATCGCCTGGCGAGGAACTTTGTGCTCGCCAGGCGCCATAGTCGCCGTCGGTTTCAGAAGGCTCCTACGCTTACCGCGTAAGGACGAACGCTGTGCAGGCTTCTATGGAAAAGCCTTAGGCTGGCCGGATAGTATTTGCAGCCTCGATGACATTCTAATATGCCGCTGCAGCGCATGCTGAGCGACAACTTAAATTTTCGAGTTTTGGGAGGATCATCGTCAGAGAGATACGGCACGTGTTCCTTACTAGGTTTGGCGGTGACCTACTCTCCCACGTCTTAAGACGCAGTACCATCGGCGCAACGGCGCTTAACGGTCGAGTTCGGGATGGGATCGCGTGTTTCGCTCGTGCTATGACCACCAAACCAAGAAAAGAACACGTTCCAAGTCACGTACACTTCACAGTGTATGCTTTCTGATCCGCCAAGGCTGGGCGCCTGGCTTCTACTGGATCAAATCAAGCCTATCGGGCAATTAGTACCGGTCAACTGAACGTGTCGCCACGCTTACATCTCCGGCCTATCGACGTGGTGGTCTACCACGGCCCTCAGGGATACCTTGTTTTGAGGGGGGCTTCCCGCTTAGATGCCTTCAGCGGTTATCCTTTCCGATCATAGCTACCCTGCACTGCTGCTGGCGCAACAACAGGTCCACCAGTGGATCGTTCACCCCGGTCCTCTCGTACTAGGGGCAACTCCTCTCAAGTATCCTACACCCACGGCAGATAGGGACCGAACTGTCTCACGACGTTCTAAACCCAGCTCACGTACCTCTTTAAACGGCGAACAGCCGTACCCTTGGGACCTGCTCCAGCCCCAGGATGAGATGAGCCGACATCGAGGTGCCAAACGGTGCCGTCGATATGGACTCTTGGGCACCATCAGCCTGTTATCCCCGGCGTACCTTTTATCCGTTGAGCGATGGCCCTTCCACTCGGGACCACCGGATCACTATGGCCGTCTTTCGACTCTGCTCGACTTGTCAGTCTCGCAGTCAGGCTGGCTTCTGCCATTGCACTCAACGAGCGATTTCCGACCGCTCTGAGCCAACCTTCGCGCGCCTCCGTTACTCTTTGGGAGGCGACCGCCCCAGTCAAACTACCCGCCACACAGGGTCCCGGATCCGGATAACGGACCGCGGTTAGACATCAAGCAGGCGAAGGGCGGTATCTCAAGGGTGACTCCACAGAAACTAGCGTTCCTGCTTCAAAGTCTACCGCCTATCCTGCACATCACATGCCTGATGCCAGTGTGAAGCTGTAGTAAAGGTGCACGGGGTCTTTCCGTCTAACCGCGGGAAGCCTGCATCTTGACAGGCAATTCAATTTCGCTGAGTCGATGTTGGAGACAGCGGGGAAGTCGTTACGCCATTCGTGCAGGTCGGAACTTACCCGACAAGGAATTTCGCTACCTTAGGACCGTTATAGTTACGGCCGCCGTTTACCTGGGCTTCAATTCGGAGCTTGCACCCCTCCTTTTAACCTTCAGGCACCGGGCAGGCGTCAGACCCTATACGTCGTCTTGCGACTTCGCAGAGCCCTGTGTTTTTAGTAAACAGTCGCCACCCCCTGGTTTGTGCCCCCGGCACTCATGTACCGGGCCTCCTTCTCGCGAACTTACGGAGGTATTTTGCCGAGTTCCTTCAACATCGTTCTCTCAAGCGCCTTGGTATTCTCTACCAGTCCACCTGTGTCGGTTTAGGGTACGATCTAATGGAGGGCTATTTCCAGGCACTGCTTTGAATACTGCCCAATCCGATAAGGACAGCACGTCGCTGCAATGCGTCACATCCTCCTGGCCCAGGAATATTAACCTGGTTCCCATCGACTACGCCTTTCGGCCTCGCCTTAGGGGTCGGCTTACCCTGCTCAGATTAGCTTTAAGCAGGAACCCTTGGACTTTCGGCGACAGGGTCTCTCACCCTGTTTGTCGCTACTCATGTCATCATTCTCGCTAGTGATCACTCCACCGGATCGCTCACGCGCCGGCTTCACAGTCAAATCCGAGCCTCCAACGCATCCGAGGATGCTAAGGAGGCGTGGATTTTATCACACTACGCTCCGCTACCACTGCATACGCAGTCCTAAGCTTCGGCTCGTGGCTTGAGCCCCGTTACATCTTCGCCGCAAGACATCTTGATTAGACCAGTGAGCTGTTACGCTATCTTTAAAGGATGGCTGCTTCTAAGCCAACCTCCTGGTTGTTTTGGACGTCTCACCTGCTTTCCCACTTAGCCACGAATTGGGGGCCTTAGCTGTAGGTCAGGGTTGTTTCCCTCTTCACGACGGGCGTTAGCACCCGCCGTGTGTCTGCCAAGTAGTACTCCCGGGTATTCGGAGTTTGGTTAGGATCAGTAAGCCTGTGGGGCCCCATTACCCATCCAGTGCTCTACCCCCCGGGGTATTCGCTTGACGCTCTACCTAAATAGATTTCGCGGAGAACCAGCTATCTCCGAGTTTGATTGGCCTTTCACCCCTAGGCACAACTCATCCCGACCTTTTTCAACAGGTGTGGGTTCGGACCTCCAGTAAGTGTTACCTTACCTTCATCCTGGTCATGCCTAGATCACTCGGTTTCGGGTCTGATCCCACGAACTCAACGCCCTATTAAGACTCGCTTTCGCTGCGCCTACACCTATCGGCTTAAGCTTGCTCGTGAGACCAAGTCGATGACCCATTATACAAAAGGTACGCCGTCAGATCTCGAGGATCCTCCGACTGCTTGTAGGCGTCCGGTTTCAGGTACTGTTTCACTCCCCTCGTCGGGGTGCTTTTCACCTT
>NZ_JAATNG010000004.1:198922-218922 GCF_013184805.1 Pseudoruegeria sp. HB172150 | reverse complement strand
GCTCGACTTGCATGTGTTAAGCCTGCCGCCAGCGTTCGTTCTGAGCCAGGATCAAACTCTCAAGTTGAAACGCTGTTACCAGCGTGTCCTTGACGTTCGAACCTCTGCACATCATCCGACCCGGCTAGGGTCGGATAGTCATCTGTCTGATGCGTGCTTCAGTTTCTCGAGGAAACCGAAACCTGCTCAAACAGTGAAGCTGACACCTTCATCATCGGCCGAAGCCTAGAAGGGTGATATGCAGGATTTGATCCATCGCATGAACCAAACCGCCCACATATCTCTTCAGTAACCAGCAATTTCAAAGAGCGAGAGACAAAATCGAACTGGATGCGCCCTATTTCTTTCGGCGCGCCCGGCCTCATTTATCTCAGTTTTTTCTTCCGCCTCGTCTGCTTTGGCTCGTCGCCGCCGCCCCGTCTGGCGTCCCGTTGGCGTCTCAGCGCCGCCGGTGAGGGGCTATTTACGGATTGGGGTCGGGGGCTGCAAGAGGTTTTTTCGAGAAACATGACATTTTTTTGGATGTACCGATTTTTCTAAGGATTCTGGGGCTTCCGGTTTCACCAAGCGTGCTTTTTGCCCGTTTTCAGCAACAAGATTTCACACCTCTCCCGGCGTCATCCAGTCCTATCTGCGATATCCACAGAGTCCTCCCCGGAATCTTTGTGCGAAAAATTCCTTCTGCCCCCGATTTCGGCACCGACTCGTGCCGGTGACTCGGTCGATTCCGCGGATTCGGGGTCCCGATTCAGGTTTCCCGGCCAAAAGAATCCCGGATTCGATGTCTGCGCCGTCGATTTTCTTGCCGTGAATCGCTTTCGCCGGCGACGATTCCGGTGAATCGATCCCCGATTCACCGCGGATCACCCCAGGGAATCGAGGATTCGGAGAAATTCTGTGAAATTTTTCGCGCGCGATTCCCCGGTTCGGCGCGATTCCGGGGAATCGAAACCCCGAATCCTCGCTGCCTGGCATTAGCGACCCACGGATTCGGGGGATCCTCAGGCCCGCGCCACGGCGCGCCGTTTCTGTGGCACCATTCTCGCCACCAGCAGCACCAGAATCGCTGTCATGTAGAGCATCGGTTCCAGCTGCAGGCCTTTCACGAGCAGTACATAGTGCAGCCCGCCCAGCAGCACCGCCGCATAGACCAGCTTGTGCAGCTTGCGCCAACGCGGCCCCAGCTTGCGGACGGACCAGTTGTTCGACGTGATCGCCAGCGGGATCAGCAGAACGAAGCCCGCCATCCCCACTATGATGTACCAGCGCTTCACCAGGTCGGCGAGGATCTGGCTCCACAGCAGACTCATGTCGAGGAACAGCCAGATCAGCAGGTGCAGGAACACATAGAAGAATGCGACCACACCGATGGCCCGCCGGTGCTTGATCAGATTGACCCCGAAAAACCGGCGCAGCGGAGTAACGGCCAATCCTGCTATCAGCAGCTGCAGGGCGAATTCGCCGACCTTGTGCTCCAGTTCCTTGATCGGCTCGGCACCCAGTCCGCCGGTGAATCCCAGATAGAACCACCAGACCGCCGGCAAGGGCGCCAGTATATAGAGTACCCAGGGCGGCACCGATCGTATCGTCGAGTTCAGCTTGTCGGTCAGGTTCATTCCGTCACCCGCATTCACATGTCCCTGCCTGCACCGGCGGGCAGGGGACCGTTCCGTAAGAACAGAAGACACAGCAGTCTCCGGCAAGTGGACGCAGAACCGTTCCGCATCCCCTGCAATCATAGAAGTACTGGCAGGCGTCTTCCGGCATTCGTTCCTCCGCGACATGCCCGCAGGCCGGGCACGTGATCCGTGAGACGGTCACTATCGGGGAGGAACCCACGATTCAGTAGAACTTCGAAAGGTCCATGCCGTCGTAGAGCGATGCGACCTCTTCCTCGTATCCGTTGAACATCAGCGTCGGCTGCCGCTTGGCGAACAGCCCGCCACCAACCTTCCGTTCCGAGGCCTGGCTCCAGCGCGGGTGATCCACTTCGGGGTTCACATTACTATAGAAGCCGTACTCGCGCGCATTGGCCATGTTCCAGCTCGTCGGCGGCTCATCCTCGACCAGCGAGATCCGGACGATCGATTTGATCGACTTGAACCCGTACTTCCACGGCACCACCAGCCGCAGCGGCGCGCCGTTCTGTTTCGGCATCGGCTCGTCGTAAAGCCCGGTCGCAAGGATCGTCAGCGGGTTCATCGCCTCGTCCATCCGCAGCCCCTCGCGATAGGGCCATTGCAGGATCGGACGTTTCTGCGCCCACATCTCCTCGGGCCGCATCAGCGTCTCGAAGGCCACGTATTTCGCGCCAGGCTGCACGCCGACACGGTCCAGCAGGTCGGCCAGCTCGAAACCGACCCATGGCACGACCATCGACCAGGCCTCGACACAGCGGAACCGATAGATCCGCTCCTCCAGATCGACGCCGGACATGATGTCGTCAAAGGAATAGTCGCCCGGCTTGTCGACCATTCCGTCGATCTTGACCGTCCACGGGTCGATGGTCAGCGCGCCCGCGTATTCCGCCGGATCGGTCTTGCCGGTCCCGAACTCATAATAGTTGTTGTAGCTCGTGATTTCTTCGAGCGTGTTCGGCGTCTCGTCGGTCGAGTACATGCTCGCCTTCGCGTCCAGCTCCGCCAGCGCAGGACCGGCAATGCCGCCCGCAGCCAGCGCCGACGCCCCCGCGATCAGCTGCCGCCGGTTCAGAAACGCCTGCTTCGGCGTGATGTCGGACCAGTTCAGATCGTTCTTCCAGCGTCCAGCCATGGATTTCCCTCCGTTCGCCCTTTGCCTTACGTCAACAGATACGTCGCGCCGGCAAAAACTCAAAAACACTCCGCCTCACGTTCATGTCGAAGATGTTTCAGGTGGCGCAGCGCGTCCTTCACCTGTGCAGTTCGGCCCTCGACGCATGGACGTTACATCCGACACCGCTTCGGACACCTCACATCCGCGTCAGAAATGTATCATTCCCCCGGCCCCTGCCGACTCCGGGACCACGCGCTTGCAGCCCGGCCAATCCCCGCGCACCGCGGATTCCGCCCCCTTTCGGCGCCGCACTGCCATCTTCCGCCATCCCGAACGGTGCCGTTTCGCCCATCGCACGGCCCGCCCCTTTTCGCGCAACTCCCCGCCCGTCCTCCCGGGCAAAATACGCGGCCCCGCGCCCAAATCGCCGGGCTTAAGGCTTCAGGGGTGCGCGCCGTGGCGATCCATGACGAGATAAGCTTCAGCGCCCCAACAACCGGCGCACTCATACAGGAGAAGACCGAATGAAATCTGCAATCCTATCGGTGGCCGTTCTGGCAGCGACCGCCAGCATCAGCTCGGCCCTGACGCTCGAACAGATAGACGTCAACGGCGACGGCTCCCTGACCCTCGCGGAACTGCAGTCGGTACATCCGGGAGTCACCGACGAGGTCTTCACCGCCGCCGACACGGATGCGGACGGCCTGATCAACGGCGACGAACTTGCCTCTGCCCAGGAACTGGGCCTGATACCTGCCGATCAGGGCTAGTCCTGCCTGCCGGGTCTCCCGGAAAGGAGCGGCCAGATGCATCCCCAGGCTTACCGCCGCTCCCGATGGGACCATACCTGAGGGACCCGTACGGCAGAGAACCCCGCCGGAAATCTCCGGCGGGGTCACTTTTTCCGATATCCCTGTCTACCGCGCTCTTGCCGTTCCCGTGCTCATCCTTAAGGTCACCCGAAACATAACAACGTAACTAAAGGGACCGGAGGAGGATGCTCGAGCAGATCGGGCCGGACATCTGGATCGCGCACGGTGCGGACGTGAGCGTCGCCGGTTTTCACTATCCCACAAGGATGGCCGTGATCAGGCTTTCGGACGGCGGTCTGTTCATCTGGTCGCCCACCGCCCTGACCGAAACGCTGAAATCCGAGGTCGAGGCGCTCGGGCCCGTCCGGCACCTCGTCGCGCCAAATTCCTTGCACCACCTGTTCCTGCCGGAGTGGCAGCGCGCCTGGCCCGACGCGTGCAGCCACGCCGCACCTGGTCTCCGCCGCAAGCGCAGGGACATCCGTTTCACCGGCCGGCTAGGTGACACGCCGAACCCCGCCTGGGGCGAAGACATCGATCAGGTCTGCGTCACCGGAAACCGGATCACGACAGAGGTCGTCTTTTTCCACCGCGCCAGTGGAACCGTCCTGTTCACCGACCTGCTCCAGCACTTCCCGAAAGGCTGGTTCCGGGGCTGGCGCGCCATAGTCGCAAGGCTGGACAGGATGACCGGCCCGGAACCCGCCGTCCCGCGCAAGTTCCGTTTCGCATTCACCAGCCGCCGCGCGGCCCGTCGCGCCGTGCGCTACATCCTCGCCTGGCCGGCGCAGCAGGTCCTGATGGCCCACGGACCTCTGGTGACGAACGATGCGCAGGCCTTTCTCGCCCGCGCCTTCCGCTGGTTGACAGGGTAACCGCACAGAAAAGGGCCCCGCCGTCTCCGGCGGGGCCCCGATCAACTACTCTATGTACAGGCGCTCAGTGCAGCACTGCATCTTCCGGCTTCGGCCGGTTGGAACTCGACACGCGGTCGCCAACGATCAGTCCGTCGGCCCCGGCGCTGACATGGACAGTGTCGCCGTCCTTCACGTCGCCGGCCAGCAGCATCTCTGCCAGCTGGTCCTGCAGCGCGCGCTGGATGACCCGCTTCAGCGGCCGCGCCCCGTAGACCGGGTCGTAGCCCTCGTCGGCCAGCCACTTCATCGCGCCTTCGTCCAGTTCCAGCCCGATCTTCCGCTGCGCCAGCCGCTTCGCCAGCCGGTTCAGCTGGATCGCGACGATGCCATCCATATCGTCCCGCGTCAGGCGGTCGAAGACGATCATGTCGTCCAGACGGTTCAGGAACTCCGGCCGGAAATGCGCCCGGACCGCATCCATCACGTCACGCTTGGCGGCCGAGGCATCGGCCCCGTCCGGCAGTTGCGACAGCGCCTGCGAACCAAGGTTCGACGTCAGCACGATCAGCGTCTGCTTGAAGTCGACATGGTGCCCCTGCCCGTCGGTCAGAACGCCATCGTCCAGCACCTGCAGCAGCACGTTGAAGACCTCGGGGTGCGCTTTCTCGACCTCGTCGAACAGCACGACCTGATAGGGCCGGCGCCGCACGGCTTCGGTCAGCACGCCGCCTTCGTCATAACCGACATAGCCCGGAGGCGCGCCGATCAGGCGGGCGACCGAATGCTTTTCCATGAACTCGGACATGTCGATGCGGACCATCGCCTTGTCGTCGTCAAACAGATACTCGGCCAGCGCTTTCGTCAGCTCCGTTTTACCCACGCCCGTCGGGCCCAGGAACAGGAACGACCCCAGCGGACGGTTCTCGTCCTGCAGGCCGGCCCGCGCCCGGCGCACCGCGTTCGAAACGGCGGTGACGGCGGCTTTCTGGCCGATGACCCGTTTGCCAAGCTCTTCTTCCATGTGAAGCAGCTTCTCGCGCTCGCCTTCCAGCATCTTGGTCGTCGGAATACCGGTCCAGCGCTCGACGACCTGCGCGATCTGCTCGGGGCGCACGGCTTCTTCGACCAGCACCTCGTCCTCGGCATCCTCGGCACTCGCCAGCTGTTTCTCCAGCTGCGGGATCACGCCATAGGAAAGCTCGCCCGCCCGCTGCAGGTTGCCCTGCCGCTTGGCGTTCTCCAGCTCCACGCGTGCCTTGTCGAGCTGCTCCTTCAGCTCGCGCGCCGATTCCAGCTTGTCGCGCTCCGACTGCCACTTGGCGGTCAGTTCGGCACTCTGCTCCTGCAGATCGGCCAGTTCCTTTTCCAGCCGCTCCAGCCGGTCCTTCGACGCCGCATCGTCTTCCTTGCGCAGCGCCTCTGCCTCGATCTGCTTCTGCAGGATGTCGCGATCCAGCGCGTCGAGTTCCTCGGGCTTGGAATCCACCTCCATCCGCAGCCGCGACGCGGCTTCGTCGACAAGGTCGATCGCCTTGTCCGGCAGGAACCGGTCGGTGATGTAGCGGTGCGACAGAGTCGCCGCCGCCACCAGCGCCGAGTCAGAGATTCGCACGCCGTGGTGCATCTCGTACTTCTCTTTGATGCCCCGCAGGATCGACACCGTGTCCTCTACCGTCGGCTCGTCCACCATCAGGGGCTGGAACCGGCGGGCAAGGGCCGCATCCTTCTCGACATACTTGCGGTACTCATCCAGCGTCGTGGCGCCGATACAGTGCAGCTCACCCCGGGCAAGCGCAGGCTTGATCAGGTTCGCGGCATCCATCGCGCCGTCGGTCTTACCGGCGCCGACCAGCGTATGCATCTCGTCGATGAACAGGATGATCTCACCGGCCGCGGCTTCGATCTCCTTCAGAACCGCCTTCAGGCGCTCCTCGAATTCGCCGCGATACTTCGCACCTGCGATCAGGGCACCCATGTCCAGCGCCATCAGTTTCTTGTTACGCAGGGATTCGGGGACGTCGCCGTTGACGATCCGGATCGCCAGGCCCTCGGCGATGGCAGTCTTACCGACACCGGGGTCACCGATCAGAACCGGGTTGTTCTTGGTCCGCCGCGACAGCACCTGCATCGCGCGACGGATTTCTTCGTCGCGCCCGATGATCGGGTCGATCTTGCCCTCGCGTGCGGCCTCGGTCAGGTCGCGGGCATATTTCTTCAGCGCGTCATAGCCTTCCTCGGCACTCGCGGTATCGGCGGTGCGGCCCTTGCGGATATCGTTGATCGCTGCGTTCAGCGATTGCGCCGTCACTGCGCCCGCCGTAAGCGCGTCTTTCGCCTTCGAAGACACGACGGCCAGCGCCGTCAGGATCCGCTCGACCGGCACAAAGGAATCGCCGGCTTTCTTCGCCAGCTTCTCGGCCTCGTCCAGCACCTTCGCAGTCTGGCGGTCCATGTAGGTCTGCCCGGCATCGCCCGACACCTTTGGCAGTTTGTCCAAAGACGCGTTCAGCGACTCGACCACGCGCTCCGGCGCACCGCCCGCGCGTTTGATCAGGTTGCTCGCCAGCCCCTGCTCGTCATCCATCAATGCTTTCAGCAGATGTTCGGGAGCCAGTTGCTGATGGTTCTCCCGCATCGCGATCGTCTGGGCTGCCTGCAGGAAGCCGCGCGATCGCTCCGTGAACTTCTCCAAGTTCATCGCTCTCTCCTTTTCTAAGCGCCTTTTTCCGAAACGCCCTAACTAGGCACGCCCCGCTTCAGGCCTTCCCAAGAGGATTTGGCGATTGGTTTCATTGGGTTCAAGATTTGGGGCCGAAAAACCCTGCAATTGGAGCGGTATGGGATATCTCATTCATCGAAACGGCTGGTTTGAAACAATGCCTCCGAGGTGCGATCCACATCTCGACGGCGCTTGATCCGAAGATCGGCGCTAGAATCGTTTCACCAGGCTGCGGGGTCCCGGAAGAATGCTGCGTTCAAATCTTACGAAGGGGCATATTGATTCTGCCACCCCCTTCGCGAGGTGCAGCAACATTCCGCTGATCAAGCGGTGCCATATGCACCCCCACACCCAAGCAAGCTGGCAACTGGCGGAAACGAGGTACAGCAGACCGACCGCAAGCGCCGTCACCCAATCATTCCCGCCGGACAGGCGCCGAAAGTCGGCTCGATGACCACAGGCTCTCCGGTCAAGCTCGCCGTCACGGAACTCGCCAACGTCACCGACTACGACGAATTCCAGTCAAGGCACTGCAAACCGGCGTCGAAACGTGGTTTCCACTTCTCCGTCGACACTAGCCTGGCAGTGCCCGTTTCCCTCGAGTCCGACGGCAGAGTTCTGCGGCTGGCCGAGAGCATCGTCTTGAACGGCATGTTCCTGAAAGCCGGCTGCATGGTCGACCCGATCTGCGAGGTCGTCGCGATCGAGCCAACGCAGTATCAGAAATTCTGCGTCGCATGGCTTGCCGTTCGGACCACGCTCATCGGTGTTGCGGTTTCTTCGGCGGTAACGAACGCCGCTCCGGGTACTGAATACCTGGCCGACGATCTTCTGATTGCCGGTGGCGATCCGGTTTCGAAGTATTCCATCCATTCCACCACTCACAAATGGTGGGCGAAGTACGCCATGACGAAGGCGCAGCTTGCCCGCTCTTCACGTCGCCAGATTGGCGGCGTGACCGCTGAGACCCGTGTCGATACTCCGGTCGGACCCGTGCCTGTCGGGATCCTCAAACCGGGGGTGAAGGTCCGGAACGCCGAGGGTGAGTTCCGCCCGTTGGAGTCGCTGCGTATCAGCAACGGCGCGACCGGTCTGGTCCGTATTCCAGAGGGCGTTCTGGATGCATCCGGCCCGGTTTACATGACGCCGGAGCAGGCTGTCCTGATCCGTGGCACACGCCCGATGGTACGGCTCGGCCTGCCAGAGGTGTTGGTGCGGGCGCGTCAGCTGATCGGCTACAAGGACATCGCTCTGGTCTCTCGCGACGACAGCGCCCAGTTGTATCACCTCGGGTTCCCCAATGCCGAGATCTACTGCGCCGAGGGCCTTCTACTTTCTGCGCCCGACAGCGGCGCCGAGATCGATGAAATCGACCCGCGGGACAAGCCCGCCTTGTTCGGTTCTCGCAAGGTTTCCACGCCGACCTGCACCCGTAGCCAAAGCCGCCAGCTGTTCGGTGTCCGGCGGGCCGAAAAGGACGTCCGGCTGCACAGCTAGCCGAAGGACTGATGTTTCGGCCCGTCGAGGCGAAGCCAGGTCTTGAAGAGGTCGTGTACGGCCAACTGCATTCCCCCTGGACGGGAACTTGCCTGCCCTCTTACAGAAACAACGCTGTAGGCCGTGAAACGGCCCGGGTTGAGTCGCTGCCGAACCGTCGTGGTTCATGATCGCCAGTGTCCAGCCTTCCGCCCGGAAGCTCCAGCCTGCCTGCCCGTCAAAGGATCTGCCCGTCATCGCTTTAGGCACGAGCTTGCCAACTCGTCGCCAAGCCACAACGCCCTCGCCAGAATAGCAAACGGCATACCTGCAGGCCATCCATGCCGCTTCCGGTTGGCATTCCGCAGAGAATGGCCGGCTTGCCGATGTCGAACTCAAGGCACCAGTTTTCGCCTACAGAATCCGACAGGTTGGGAATCAGTCTCGTTCGTCGCGATCTGCCAGTACCCTTAACCCGCCACCAACTGTATCTCCCGCGTCGCTGAACGAAAAAACATGCCGGATGACTGTGCATTCGCGGCCGTCCACCACGGCATGTTCAAACAGCGCCATTCCATCTTGGGTTGCTTAAACCCGGCGAGTCGACGGGCTCTCAGCGCAACGGCCAGGACAGACATACGACAGCCGGATCCACGCGCCGATTGTTGAGCGAAAGCGGCCCAATACTTTGCAATACCGGGAAAAGTTTCCACCATCGATCGGCTTTATGAACTCTTCCCCCAATTGAATATGGACGGCACAATCGAGTGTTTGCTGTTTGAGGGACAAGTTGTCACCCTATGCCTGCCCATTAACCAGTTTGCGCCGCTACCTTTTGCTGCCCGCAGGTACGGCGCCGAGAGGGCGAATACGTCCGAATTAGGACCGTTGTAATTGGTAAACACTCGTATCGACGGAGCCGTGCGATCCCGCTACACGTTTCCGTAAGGGAAGCCCGGACACGAAACACGGGTGAAACAACGAATAACGAACGATCAACCAAGGGTAGAAAATGGTAAAAATGGCCTATCTCACTGAATGACATAGAGGAGTCGCTGGCAGCTGGGTCGCTTGTTAATGGCCCGTCCACCGTCGGCGATTGAAGACCAGCGGAGAAACAATAAAAGCGGAGAGAACGGTGCACAGAACGACGATTCGTATGCTGTGCGTAGCAGAGGCTATAGCTACTAGGGGACCGATACGGCTGTCTGAACTCGAAGAGAGTCTGCCGATCCCTCGCGCCGCCATTTGGCGGGCGACCCAATGTCTGCGCGAGCGAGAATGGGTAAGAGTGCGGCTGGGAGACGGCGCATTCGAACTGACCCACAGACTGGACGAGATGATGGCCGACGCCCATGTGGCGCCCTGCACAGTGGACGAAGTTGCGCCGCTATTGCAGGAAATCCTGGCCGAAAAGATCTATCATGTTGAATTCGGCATGTTCCAGGAACCGGGTCGTTTCGAGATCGCCGAATGTTCCCGGCGGGGACGGATGCGGTACGGCGAGTGCTGTTCGCTCGTCAACGACGACACGGCCATTGTGGCGCAGCTCACCTGCTCGCCCCGGCGCCTGGCAATGCATCTCGATGCCTACCTCCCAAGAGCCACTTGCGAGGAACGCGAACTCATCCAGTCCGGCCAGCATGTGGACATGCTGCAGGACATTCAGCCCAAGGGCATCCTTATGTCCGAAGGCGGAATCTCGGCAGCCCTTCCCTGGGCCGGCAGTGGTGGGCGTTGCTGCGGTCTCAGGATCGAACTCAAGACGACCTCGCGCGGCAATCGTTGCGCGCTGGAAGAACTGGTCTCGCATATCCAGGAAGACTGGCCGCAGACCTCACTGACCTGACAGTCGGAACCCCTCGAAATCCCTCTACCACCACCGGCAGAGACTCCATCGCTTACTGCAACGGAGGCATTTCGAGGCGGTCCCGATTCAAAGCGCTTTCGTAGCTTCTGCGCTCACGAATCTCGCAGAAATGACTGGCGTTCGTCGGAATCGCGAAGGCACTAAGCGGGCGGCCTGAAATGCAGAAACTCATCTTCATGGCCGCCCTGGATCAATCCTCATCATTGTGGGCGCCGCGACCCTTGGCGGGGCTCGATCCCTCAGGGCCGTTACCTCCGCCATTGTTCGCGTGTTTTCCACCGTCATGGCCATGACCACCACCGTGGTTTCCGTTGTTTCCACCGCCGCCATGGCCACCGCCGCTGTTGCCACCGCCGCTGTTGCCACCGCCGTTACCGCCGCCACCGTGGCCACCGCCGTTACCGCCGCCACCGTGGCCACCGCCGCTGTTGCCACCACCGTGGCCACCGCCACCGTGGCCACCGCCGCCGTTGCCTCCGTCGTGACCGCCGCCACCATGGCCACCACCGTTATTGCCACCATCGTGACCGCCGCCACCGTGGCCACCGCCGCTGTTGCCTCCGTCGTGACCGCCGCCACCATGGCCACCACCGTTATTGCCACCACCGTGACCGCCGCCACCATGGCCACCGCCGCTGTTGCCGCCACCGTGACCGCCGCCACCGTGGCCACCGCCGCTGTTGCCACCGCCGCTGTTGCCACCGCCGCTGTTGCCACCGCCGCTGTTGCCACCGTGGCCACCGCCGTTGTTGCCGCCGCCGCCCTGACCACCGCCGCCATTATTGCCGCCGCCCTGGCCACCGCCGCCAGTGCCGCCGCCTTGGCCACCGCCGCCATTGCCGCCGCCTTGGCCGCCGCCGTTGTTGCCGCTGCCAGAACCACTGTCATTGCCGCCGCCGCTGCCACCGGAACCGCCGTCGCCACCGTTGTCACCCGAGCCGCTGCCGCCGCCGGTGCCACCGGAACCACTGCCGCCGCCGGTGCCACCCGAACCGCTGCCGCCGCCAGAACTGCCGCCCCCGGACTCAGACGAAGCACGCCCCGCCACACCGTCCGAACGATCATTTACGTTATCGAGAGGGCTTCTCCCTATGGTCGCCGTCGGCACGTCCGAAAGGACCAATGCGAGATTCGGACATGAAACGTTCAGCGCGCCAAGAATCTCTACGAAATTGGACGCTCTGCGAAGCCGGTCCACCAGCTTCAAGGAAACGCTCCCGCAACCGCACAACTCGGTTACAGAACCGATGTCCTGCAAAGTCCGCGTGGTACAGCTCTCCTGCCCGATTGCAGCAGATGCAGACGTTGCAGACAGCAAAACAGCTGCCGCAGATGCAGCAAGATAGTTCTTCATCGTCACCCCCATGGCACAGCAGCAGTCAGCCGCCATCGGACTCTTTGTCAAAATCATGGCGCGTCTGCAAGTTTTCGCCACATTTTCGCCACGAAAGTGCGCGGCTGAGATACGGTCCGGCCAAAGCGCCGTCCATTGTTGAAATAAGCCGATTTCCTCGCTCACAGCTGTTTCCCAGCCAGAAACCATTCAGGGCGTTCGGGGGTAGTTGCGTCCGAATGCCGCACAATTCTGCAGGCATCTGCTCGGGGTTTGCGCGCTCTAAGGCTGAAGAAGCATCAAAACGACCGGTCACCGGCCAGTTTCGTGGCCGACCCTCGGATTGCACCAATCACTCCACATTTCGACCCCATTGCCATGGCATCTACCACAGGATGTCTGACGCAACTCTCAACAGCTTAGGGTGGTCGAATATGGTTCCTCCGCGCGCGCAAAGAAGCTTCCGGCGCTTATGGACATGCATCGCGCTCTCTGTTGCCGCGCTGACGACCCCCGCGATCTCTGCCAATGCACTGGATGCCGCCCACCGTGCCTTTATTCCGATTACGGCCGTCGCTCCGCCACCTGTGGCTGCGCGCGAACTTTGTGCTCGTTACTCTTGGGCCTGTGCAACCACCGTCGGGCGGCAAAGCATTCGCAACACGGACATGGAACGGGTCAGTTTCATCAACAAACAGGTGAATCGCGAAACGCGTGAGATCTCGGATCAACGGCAATATCGAATCGCGGATCGCTGGAGCCTTCCGACCCGCATTGGCGGCGACTGCGAAGACTTCGCGATCAAGAAAAAATACGCTTTGATCAGCGCCGGATTTCCACCAGAGAGCCTCTTGATAGCGACGGTTTTGGACGGTCGGAGCCAGCCGCACGCGGTTCTTCTGGTACGGACAGAAGCCGGGGATTTCATCCTCGACAATCTGAACAACGAGATCCGTAGGTGGTTCGCCAGCGGCTACACTTTCCTGAGGATGCAGAACCCGGAAAACCCGAAATCCTGGGTCACGGTGTTCGCGAAATCCTGAGGCACGCAAGCCTGACGATTCCTGATCGTACGGCGATCACAGTTGCCTAGCGGATGACGCGTCCAAGCGCGGTTTCCAGGCGGGCCGAACTGCAGAGACATCGTCTGGCATATTCCAGCTTGCGTATCGAACTGTCGGAATGGCCGACCGCGGCATTGCAGTCATGCCGTGCAGCGCCGGCCATCTGGAAAGCGGGCCCGTTGCTGCCGTTCCGTTCTAGCGCATCATACGACTGAACCGCGGTCGTAAGCCGTGCGCGCAGATCCGCCTGTAGTTCGCTCCCGACCGCCGAGGCGGCAAGCGTTATGTCGCGATAGCTTCGACAGGCCGCCAGAATCGCTGCGAGACTCACTTCGACGCGCCGGTTCGCGCGCTCCGGCGTGGTGACGACCACAACGAGATCATTCTCGCCACGGCTCTCGACAGCGCCGATCCGGCTGACCGGAACACCGTTGGCGATCAGCACGTTGGCCACGGTCCTGGCACGTCGCTGCCCGAGGTCGAGGTTGTAACCCGATGCGCCAACCGCATCGGTATAGCCCACAACAACCGTCGGCTTGTAACCGGAGCTTTGCCGGATCTGCGCGGCCATTGCTTCAACACGGCTTCTTTCCTCGGCGCTGAGCACGTCGGAGTCGAAATCGAAGTGAACGGTTCCGAGTGTCTGCGCCAAAACCGCAGGAGGCAGCGACAGCACCAAGAGCGTCAGGAAGAATCTGATGAACCACATTCGATTATTCCTATTGCCAACTGCCGAAAGCGCAGCCGCTTGTCGCGGTGTTCAAGCGACACAGATGGCATTCGGACAGCCATACCCAAATGCAGCAGCTCCTGAAAATCGCCAGGGACAAGCCCCAATGAAATATCACTCAACATTTACCAATACATTCCAGAAAATCCCCCCAAACAACATTAAAATCAATGAAATGTCAGATCCGGACATTCGTGCCGATAACTGCCGATCATTTTACTAAGGCAAGCCATTCGGTTGATTGGCTAATCATGCATGGCTACCTTAGGATTAGATTCGGATCGAAAGGGTTACCATATTGAACCGGTTTGCCCTGAAGGAAATGGTTACTGGGTTAACTATAATCTTCTGCGGGCCGTGCCATGCTCTGTCCCTGGAAGACACTGTCCTGTATGTACTGGAAACTAATCCCGAAATTACGGCAGCTGAGTCAAACAAGCAGGCCATCGAGTTCGAACTCGATCAGGCACAAAGCTTTTTCTATCCGCGCCTGGAATTCGAAGGATGGGCAGGCGCCAGCGTAAACAACGGCTCCACGCTTTCCGATGTCACTGCCGCCGATTCCGCGATAACGGGTTACAGCGTTCTCGGCCGGATCACACAGACGCTTCTCGACGGAGGTGAAAGACGCGCCGAAATCGACCGGCAGGCGTATCGGGTGGATGCCGCGGCATTCCGCGTTCTCGAAAGATCCGAAGTCCTGTCGCTCGAAGCGATCCGACTCTACGCGGACGTGCTCCGCACCCGGGAACTGGTACATCTAGCCCGTGGAAATCTTTCCTACCACCGGACCGTTCGCGACCGCCTCGACAATGCCTATCGGAACGGCGTTGTGCCAATCGGCGACCTGCAACAGGCCGAGGAACGGGTTTTCCTCGCGCAAGAGACACTTCTGACATTCCAACTGGGCAGTGCCGATGTGGATGCGTTGTTCCTGGAAGTGGTCGGCGTGGCGCCGTCTTCGCTGAATTCGATGCCCGGGCCCGGCCGCGCCATGCCGGCAAGCCTGGATCAGGCGCTGTCCGTCGCGCGGCAGAAAAATCCCACGATCCTGTTCGCCAAGGCCGATGTCGGCGCGGCAGAGGCCTTGCTCAGGGTGGTAAGCGCGGCACGCTCCCCAGATCTCAACATCGAAGCCGATGCAATCTACGGCGAGAATCTCAACGGTTTCGAAGGCCGGACGTCCGATGCGCGCATCGGGCTTGTGTTGCGCTACGAGTTTCAGGGCAATCGCAAGAAGGCGGCGCGTGAAGAGCATGTCCGGCGCGTTTCCGAAGCACGGGCACATCTTCTGACGCAAACCCGTCTGGTGGAGCGCGAGGTTCGGCAGACCTGGACCAACATGACGACGGTCCGGCAACGTGTTCATACAGTCAGCGAGTTGGCGCGGCTGGCGCGGGATCTGCGTGCAACCTATGAAGAGGAATACCGTGTCGGCGGCCGCTCTCTGCTGGACATCCTGAATACGCAGAACGCCTTGTTCCAGGCCGAGGTCAATCTGGTCAATCAGCGATCGCTGGAAAGATATGTCGGCTACCGCCTTCTCGCGGCGGCAGGGGTGCTGCTTCAGACGCTGAACATTCCGGTTCCGGAAGATGCGCGCCCCTACGCGGGCGAGTCGAGGGGCGTCCCCGGGCTGCAATTCGAAAACGCCGATTCCCGTAACACCGCCGCCTCCTTCCGGGACTGGCGGAAGTCTTTGGATAACTAGTCAGGAAGCAGCGAATTGGGCAAGGAGGGCCAGACCCTCGCGACGCCGGGCTCTGGCCCGACAACCGCCGCGGTCAGCATCGGGCGGGCACGGGCAACTGGCGGCCAGAGCGCACGGGGCTGGAGTTTTGCAAGGACCCAGCGCGATCCACTCGCCGCGGCCATCGTCGCCTGCATGAAATCCCTCGGACGGGATGTCGGCTGCGAAACGCTGATCGCCGGGCTGCCCCTTCCGAATGACGGCCGCCTGACGCCGCAACTGGGCTGCACCGCCGCAGAGGCACAAGGTTTTCGCGCACGCCTGACACGTCGCAACCTGGCGGATCTTCCTGACGCGGTATTTCCCGCCGTGCTGTTCCTGAAAGACCGGCAGGCCTGCGTGCTGCACGGTTGGTCGGAAGACAAGGCGCAGGTTTCGCTGCCCGCTCGCTCCAGCGATGCCCTGCAACTGACCCGCGCGGAACTGCTAGATCTCTACGTGGGACACGCTCTTCTGTTGCGGCCCGAACCCGGCTCGGAAACGTTTCAGGCGGCGCAGCAGCCCGGGGCGGAACCGCGCCACTGGTACTGGAGTGTCGCGAGCCGTTTCTGGCCGGATTACCTGCAGGTCGTCGTCGCCTCCGCGCTGGTCAACGTCTTGGCGCTTGCGACCCCCATCTTCACGATGAACGTCTACGACCGGGTGTTTCCGAACGCCGCGATCATTACGCTGTGGTCGCTGGTCATTGGCGTCGCAATCGCGCTGTGCTTTGACGGCATTCTGAAATGGATCCGATCCATGGTGATTGACCGGATCGGCAGGCGCGTCGATCAATCCGTATCGGCCAGCCTTTTCCGGCACATCTCGGACATCAAGCTGGCCAGCCAAGCGCTGCCGTCCGGCACCCTGTTAAACGTGCTGAAGGACTACGAACAGGTTCGCGATTTCTTCTCTTCGCAGACGCTGGCAACACTGACTGACCTGTGCTTCGCGGTGCTCTTCGTCGCGGTTATCGGCTACATCGCCGGCCCGCTTGCGCTGCCGCCAGCCATAGCATTGGGCCTTGTCCTGCTCATGGGTGTCTTCGTGCTGGCCCCGATGCGCAACGCCTCCAACGAGTCGCGCCAGACCCAGGGCGTCAAGAACGCCGTTGCCGTCGAGGCGATCACCGAGATTGAGACGCTCAAGGCGATATCCGGCCAGGGGCGCATGCAGCAACGTTGGGAACGGCAAGTCGCTGAAAGCGCAAGCGCCCAGGACCGCAGCAAAAGGCTTGCAACCTTTGCGACGACCTTCACCGCATTGGTGCAACAGCTGTCGTCGGTCGGGATCATCATCATCGGCGTCTACATGGCACTGGATGGCCGGATCACAATGGGTGCCGTCATCGCGTCGATGATCCTCTCATCCCGGGCTCTGGCGCCGACGGCAACACTGGCAAGCCTTTTCGTCCGCGCCAGCTTCGCCTTTTCCACCCTCCGCAGCCTTAACCAGATCATGGCGCTGCCCTCCGACCGCCGGGGGACAGGCGGCAACCTCAACGCGGCCATCCAGCAGGGCCGTTTCACGCTGGAAAACGTCGGGCTAACCTACGGCGACAGCAAACAGCCCGCGCTTGATGGCATCACGCTGAACGTGAAGTCGATGGAACGGCTTGCCGTGATCGGCGCCGTCGGCGCGGGCAAGACCAGCCTCGTTCGCCTTGTGGCCGGCCTGTACGAACCAACCGGCGGTATGGTCCTGCTGGACGGTCTGAACCTGGCACAGCTCAGTCGGGCCAAGGTGCGCCGGGAAGTGCAACTTGTACCTCAGGAAGCAGTGCTGTTCTCGGGCACGCTGGCAGAGAACATCGCTTTCGGCATGCCGGACTCGACAGCGGAAGAGGTAACGCGGGTGGCACGCATCACGGGTGTCGACCAGATAGCCGCGCAGCATCCGCTCGGTTTCGCAATGCCGATCTCCGAACGCGGACGAAACCTGTCCGGCGGACAACGGCAGATGATCGCGCTGGCGCGCGCGCTGCTGCCGCGACCGCGGGTTCTGATCCTCGACGAACCGACCAGCGCCATGGATATGCAGAGCGAGAAACAGTTCATCGACCGTCTGGCCACGGCACTGGAAGAGCGCCCGATGACGTTGATCGTATCAACCCACCGCATGGGACTGTTGGACCTCGTGGATCGCCTGGTTCTGCTCGATGGCGGCCGGGTCGTTCAGGACGGCCCCAAGGGAAAGGTCCTCGCGGCTCTGGAACGCGCCGGACGGGAGCGCAGAGCATGACATCGACCAATTGGGATCTGCGCGATTTCGCAGAAGGTGACGGCGCGGTTCACACGGGCAGGGCATCGTCCAGGCTGTCGCTGTTCCTGTTGGTCCTGCTGTCGATGATCGGTTCGGGCATCGCATGGGCGTCATGGGCCACCATCGAGGAGGTTGCACGCGCCAGCGGCCAGGTGGTGCCATCGGGCCGCGCCCGCACGCTTGAAAGCCTCGAAGGCGGCATCGTCAACGCGATCCACGTGAACGAGGGCGATGTGGTCCATGCCGGCGACGTGCTGGTACGAATCGACGATACCGGCTTCTCCGCCGATCTGGGCGAATTGCGCGCCCGGCAGGCCGCGCTGGCCGCACGAAGCCACCGTCTGGATGTCGAAGCGCAAGGCAAGGCCACGCTCGATTTCGCCGAAGCCGGCATCCTCCCGGAGTCCCCCCTCGCGGTTCGGGAAGTCGCGCTCTTCGATAGCCGCAGCGCCTCATATTTCGGTCAGAGGGCCGTGCTGCAAGCGCAGATCGCACAGCGCGAACAGGAAATCCTCGAGCTGCAGATGAGCGCAGAGCGTCTCGCCGAAACCCTGACGCTGCTGGACGAGGAAATCACCCTTCGCGAGGAAAGCGGCGTCGTGTCTCGGGCGCAGCTCCTGCCTGTCGAGCGCGAACGCATTGGCAAACGCCAGGAGCGGGACAGTGTGGTTAGCCGGCTGGCCCAGGCCAGAGCCGCGCTCTCGGAGGCCGAAGCGCGGTTGCAGGAACTGGACCTGCAGCGCCGCGCCGACATCAGCAGCGACCGGTCTGAAGTCCTGAACGAACTGAGCGTCATCCAGGAGTCCCTGATCCGCGCAGGGGACGTCGTGGAACGGACCAACCTGCGGGCGCCGGTGGACGGAATCGTGTCGGTGCTGCACGTCAATACGATAGGTTCGGTGATCGCGCCGGGAGAGGAAGTGCTCCGCGTCGTCCCGCTCGACGACTACCTGCATGTCGAGGCCCGGGCCAGGCCCGAAGACATCGCATTCCTGCGTCCCGGACTGCCGGCGCGGGTCAAGCTGACGTCGTTTGATTTCACGATCTACGGCGCTCTCGACGGAGAGCTGCAGAGGATCGGCGCGGATTCCGAGAAGGACGAAACGACAGGCGAAATCTTTTTCCCGGTCATCGTCCGGACCGAACAAAACAGCCTGACCCACGACGGCGAAACCTTTGAAATCCGGCCGGGCATGATTGCCTCGGTCGACATTCTGACAGGGGAACACACGGTTCTCGATTACCTGCTGAAGCCGTTCCGCAAGGCAAAGTTGGAGGCCATGCGAGAACGATAAAAGCCCAGGGGTGCGGCCGAACCGGTCACGCCGCCGAAAAAGACGATTCCAAGAGGCGACCCAATGGCGACCCATGATCTCGAACTGGCCCAGGCAGTGACCGCCTCGACGACCGAGGGCGAATTGCAGCGGTTGATTGCACTGGCGGTAGCGGGTCAGCCAGTGGACGGGCTGACGCTGCTCGACACCAACGGTTTGTTCGTCCTGCGTCTGCCGGAGGGCCTTGATGTGTCCCGGCCGGTCCCGTTAGGCGACGACCTTGTCCTGGTTCAGCCTGATTTTTCCGTCGTGGTTCTGCTTGGCGGCGCGCGGTCAGGGCTGATGCTGCAGGTGGATGGCGAGCCTGTTCCGGCGGTTTGGCTCATGTATCAAAGCGAGCTGGGCCGCGACTGGCAGGAACTTGACGATATAGATCCCATCGTTCTGCCACCGCAGCGCGACTACCACAGGCTGGGCGGCCCGGGTGCGGGCCCGACGGAAGAAGTCTTTGCACTCGATCCGCTGTTCGGGTTGCCCTACAACCCCCTGTTGCCGCCGACTGACTATGTCTGGCCGGAGCGGCAGGATATCCGGACTGCGGTCAGCGACGGGTTGGGAACCACGGACCTGACCGTCGTGCAAAGCAACCCGATGATCTACGCCGAGACCGATGCGACGGTCGAGGTGCGCTTCGCCGATCACTTCGATATCTCCGCACCCTATGTCAGCAACGACCCACAATATTTCACTTTCGGGCTGACCGTCAGCGGCATTCCAGCCGGATCTGTTGCGAATTTCGGCCAGTTGACCGCCGCGGGCGATGGCACGCTGACTCTTACCTTTTCAGGCCCGCTGGCCGATTATCTTGCGCTGGTGCTGACCCTGCCGACCGACTTCTCCACCGACAGCCGCAACGACTATCCGGTCGGCTCCCTGTCCGGCACGCTGACAGTCAGCAGCATTTTCGCCGAGAACATCGTCACGCCGTTTGAACTCCAGGTCGTCGTGGAGGGCGACGTCACGATAGACGGCCCCGGCGTGATCGATCTGACCGAGACGGACGCGCCGGTCGACTGGCGCCCGTCGGATGCGCTTGAGCCTCAGGCGACCGATATCGACG
>NZ_JAATNG010000004.1:0-198823 GCF_013184805.1 Pseudoruegeria sp. HB172150 | reverse complement strand
GACGGCCCCGGCGTGATCGATCTGACCGAGACGGACGCGCCGGTCGACTGGCGCCCGTCGGATGCGCTTGAGCCTCAGGCGACCGATATCGACGGGTCGGAAAGCATTGTGAACGTCGTCTTCACCATGCCGGGCCTGCCGCCGGGCACGCTGGTGTCGACGGATAACGGCGCGACGTTCACCGCCAGTGCCGGGACCTACAGCTTCTCGGGCACGCTGGCCGAATACGACAGCATCGTCATCCGCCTGCCCACCGATTTCTCCACCCAGAACCCGCTGACGGATCTGGTGGGCACGGTGACCGCGACCACCGACGAGGGCGGCACCGCCACGGAAACGTTCGAGGTGAACGTCGCCTACGAACTGGACGTGACCGTGACCGCTCCGGCGCTGATCTCGGATACCGAGGACAGCGCCGGTGGCGATGGCTCCGGCGTGGTCGTGGATCTCGGCATCTTCGTCGAAGCCACGGATCAGGACGGATCGGAAGACGGCACTCTCGTCGCGATCCAGTTCACCGGGGTTCCGCCCGGCGGCGTCTTTTCCACCGGCGTCTACGGCTCGGTCAGCGGCCTCTGGCTCGGCAGCATGGCACAGGCGAACGCGCTGACGCTGACCCTGCCGGGGGACTATTCCGGTACCATCACCTCGTCGATCACCGCGATCAGCCCGGAAGGCGTCACCGGGGCGGTGTCGCAATCCATCGTCATCGATCCGGCCGGCGACATCGACTTCGACATCGATCCGCTGGTGACCGCCGAAACCGACGCCGCGGTCACGGTCAATCCGTCGGCCTCGTGGCAGGTCTCGGTCAGCGACTTCGATCCGTCGCTGCCGCTGGAGGTGCTCGAAACCGTCACCCTCACGCTCGACGGCCTGCCGCCGGGCATGCTGGCGACCGGCGTGCCGGCGGGCACGATCACCTACGACGCTGTCGCGGGTGGGACGTTGCAGTTCACCGGCACCGCCGCCGAATACGCGGCCCTGCAGCTTGTCTTCCCCGCCGACTACTCCACCGAGAGCCCGCTCGCCAACGGCACCGGCATCCTCACCGGCACGCTCTTCGCCACCTCGAACGAGGATCCCGTCGGCCAGACCACGCCCGTCACGCTGCAGATCACCGCCGAAGGCGACGTGACAATCGACGGCCCCGGCGTGATCGATCTGACCGAGACGGACGCGCCGGTCGACTGGCGCCCGTCGGATGCGCTTGAGCCTCAGGCGACCGATATCGACGGGTCGGAAAGCATTGTGAACGTCGTCTTCACCATGCCGGGCCTGCCGCCGGGCACGCTGGTGTCGACGGATAACGGCGCGACGTTCACCGCCAGTGCCGGGACCTACAGCTTCTCGGGCACGCTGGCCGAATACGACAGCATCGTCATCCGCCTGCCCACCGATTTCTCCACCCAGAACCCGCTGACGGATCTGGTGGGCACGGTGACCGCGACCACCGACGAGGGCGGCACCGCCACGGAAACGTTCGAGGTGAACGTCGCCTACGAACTGGACGTGACCGTGACCGCTCCGGCGCTGATCTCGGATACCGAGGACAGCGCCGGTGGCGATGGCTCCGGCGTGGTCGTGGATCTCGGCATCTTCGTCGAAGCCACGGATCAGGACGGATCGGAAGACGGCACTCTCGTCGCGATCCAGTTCACCGGGGTTCCGCCCGGCGGCGTCTTTTCCACCGGCGTCTACGGCTCGGTCAGCGGCCTCTGGCTCGGCAGCATGGCACAGGCGAACGCGCTGACGCTGACCCTGCCGGGGGACTATTCCGGTACCATCACCTCGTCGATCACCGCGATCAGCCCGGAAGGCGTCACCGGGGCGGTGTCGCAATCCATCGTCATCGATCCGGCCGGCGACATCGACTTCGACATCGATCCGCTGGTGACCGCCGAAACCGACGCCGCGGTCACGGTCAATCCGTCGGCCTCGTGGCAGGTCTCGGTCAGCGACTTCGATCCGTCGCTGCCGCTGGAGGTGCTCGAAACCGTCACCCTCACGCTCGACGGCCTGCCGCCGGGCATGCTGGCGACCGGCGTGCCGGCGGGCACGATCACCTACGACGCTGTCGCGGGTGGGACGCTGCAGTTCACCGGCACCGCCGCCGAATACGCGGCCCTGCAGCTCGTCTTCCCCGCCGACTACTCCACCGAGAGCCCGCTCGCCAACGGCACCGGCATCCTCACCGGCACGCTCTTCGCGACCTCGAACGAGGATCCCACCGGCCAGACCACGCCCGTCACGCTGCAGATCACCGCCGAAGGCGACGTCACGATAGATGACAGCCTGACGGATACCGTTCCCGACGAAACCGATGCCGCAACCCTGATCCGGCCGGTGGAGCTGTTGCTGCCACAGGTGACGGATGCCGACGGCTCCGAAAGCCTTGAGGAACTGGTCCTGCAGATCGCGGGGCTGCCGACATTTACCGGCGGCACCGACGCGGCGGACATTCTACTGAACGCGCCCGCTGGCACCTATTCGTTCGCCACCGCTGCTGACGGATCGACGACGCTGACCATCACCCTGGACGCAGCGACGGTCGGGGACGTCGAGACCGCCTACGCGGCACTGGACTTCACCTTGCCCGGAGATTTCTCCACCGCCAACCGGTCAGACCTGACCGGTGCGACGGCGCTTCCGCTGACTTTCACGCTGACGGTCCAGACGGATGAGGACGCGGACATTTCGACGGACACCGGAATCGACGGCCAGGCAACCGCCGTGCGCGTCGTCGATATCGATTTCGAGGAAGACATCGAACTGACCGGACCGGCCGTCATCGACGCGGTCGAGGATGACGGCGACACCACCACCGTGCCGCCGCCCGGTGTCACCGTGGATCTCGACATCCAGCTGACGATCGACGACGCCGACGGCTCCGAAACCGAAGACCCGACCGATCCCGTTTTCGCCCCCACGGTCTCGGTGACCTTTACCGATCTTCCGGTCGGGGCGGCCGTGAACACCGGAATGCTCACCGGCGACACCTGGACCGGCAGCGTGGCCGAGATCAACGATCTCGCCCTCATCCTGCCCGGGGACTACGCCGGCACCATCTTCGCGACCACGCAGGTTACCACTCTGGAAGGCAACGAGGCCCTGTTGCAGGTCATCAATGTCGAGCCGGTGCCGGACGTGATCGTCGATGGCGAGATCCTCGATCAGGAAACCGACGCCGCCCTTGCGATGCGGCTCGGAGACTACGGCACGATCGACGACAGCGATCCAAGCGAGACCCTGACACCCGTTTCGGTCGAGATCACCAACGTGCCCACAGGCTTCTTCGCGACCCTGTACGGGACACAGGTCGGCACCGTCACCGGCACCACGTTCACCTGGACGCCCCCGGATCTGACCTCGCTTCTGGACCTGACGATGGTGTTCCCGCAGGACTATTCCACGGAAAGCCCCGCAAGCGCGCCGCAGCCGGTGTTCGAGGCGGTCCTGGATGTGGAGCAGGCAGGGACGACAACGCAAAGAACGATCGTCGGACCCATAACGATCACGCCGGAAGGCGATATCGACGTTCCGGACGCGACGCTCGCGCTGCAAGAGACCGATGCCGTGCTGGAGTTCAAGCCCTCCGACCAGATCTTGCCGGTGGCGACGGATATCGACGGCTCGGAAAGCGTGACGGTCATCGGCATCGCGTTCACGGGCCTGCCGGCGGGCACGGAATACTCGCTGGATGGTATCGCCTTCACCGCGGCGACGGCCGATCTGAACCTGACCGGTACACCCGCCCAGTACGCCGCCCTGGTAATCCGCCTTCCCGCCGATTTCTCGACGGAAAGTCCGGGCTCGACAATCACCGCGACCGTCGGCGGCGCCACGGATGAGGGCGGGGTGGATTTCGGCACTCTGACGATCACCGTGGATGCGGAAGGCGACCTGGCGATGTCCGGCACGGGCATCATCGCGCTAAGCGAAAACGACACACCAGGCGACACGGACGAGGATGCGACGACCCAGGTTCCCGTGACCTTTGCGCTCGTCGATGCCATCCAGGGTGCCGCAAGCGATGCGGATGGTTCCGAATCCGTGGCCGAAGTGGTCGTCGTATTCAACGCACTGCCTACGGGAACTGAGTATTCCATCGATGGCGGCGCGACGTTCCTGACCTTCCCGGTCGGTGGTTTGCCGGTTCTGACGGCGGCAGAATACGCCGACCTCGTGATCCTTCTGCCGGACGATTTCTCATCCGAGACCGGCATCACCGGCACCGTGACATTCACCACCGACGAGGCGATCCTGAACGGCGAGACGGATGTCGACGCAACCGACGGGATTGCCACGCGCGCATTTACGGTCACGGTCGCGTCCGAGGCGGATGTTCAGATCACCGCAGCCGACATCACCGAGATAGAGGATTACGGCAGCCCCATTCCGCTGGATCTGGGCGCAGCGGTGACCGATATCGACGGCTCGGAATCGATCACGGAAATTACCGTCGCCTTCGCCGGACTTCCCACGAACGGGCAGACCATTCTTTCCGACGGCACCGGCACACCCGTTATCCTCACCGGCCCGAGCCAGACGATCACGGTCACACTGGCGCAACTGCAGAACCTGACGGTCGAAAGCTTCCCCGAGCATTTCTCGGGCGTCATCGATGCGACTGTCACCGTGGTTACGGACGAGGGCGATCCGGCCGGCACCTCCGAAGCGTTCCAGCTGAACATCACGCCAGTTGCGGAACCGACCATCGCACTTTCCGTCGATACGACGCCGGCGCCTGTTACCTCGCCATCCGCGGATCAGTATGTCGTTAAGGAAGACAACAGCTTCAGCCTGCAGATCGACGCACAAACGCCCGACACCGACGGGTCCGAAAGCCTTACGCAGATCGTCATCGAAAACGTTCCGACCGGCTGGATTCCGGCAGGCACCGTCGATCCGGGGCTCTTTTCCGGCGCGGGTACCGGCTTGATCGACAGTGCGGTGATGTCCGGAACGACGCTGACGATCCAGCTGGCCCCGGATGTAACTACCTTCCAGGTAACGCTTCTTGTCACTCCGCTGGAAAACGACGACCGCGATGTCGCGACCATCGTTGGCGGAGACCTGATCGCGACCGTTACCTCAGAGGATACCGCGACCGGGCTCGCAACCGACACCGCGACCGCGACAGACGAGGTGGATGTCGATGTCGATGCCGTCGTGGACAATGCCAGCGCGGTGATCAACAGCGTGACCGCGAACGAAAACACGACGGGCACGCGCACCGTCGATCTGAACCTGTCCAACCTGTCCCTTCAGGATACCGACGGGTCAGAGACCATCAGTTCGGCCACCGCGACCTTCACCATTGCCACGGCGTCGGATGGGTTCGATCCCTCCGACACGTCGCAGTTGCTGGTCTCGGTCCCGACCGGCGTCGCCGGATACATCCAGATCACGCAGACAGGCAGCACCACGGACAGCGTGAGCTATTCGTTCATTCCGACTGCGGGCACGACCAATGCCGAATTCACCAGCGCCATCGAAGCCCTGCAGGTGACCTATCCTGAACACTTCAGCGGCGTGACCACGGTGGACGTGGGCCTTTCCTGGAACGAGACGACAACAGGCGACGTCGAAACCGACACCTCCGACAACTTCATCAGCGGCAGCGCGCAACAGACCATCGTCATCAGTCCCGTTGCCGAAGCGCAGCTTGACGCCGGAGTCTTCGTTCTGACCTCGGACGAGGTCGCAACCGGCAGCGCGATCCGGGTCGATGCGCCGACAGTCGAGGATGGAACCGTTTCGGGCGCGGAAATCCTGACACTTCTCGAAAGCACCGCCGATGGCTCCGGGCCCGGCCAGGTGGAACTGTTCGTCGGCCTTTCCGGGTCGACACCCGATCTGGACGGGTCAGAGCAGCTGCAGTCCTTCACCATCGAGAATGTGCCGGAAGACTGGATCGCGGCCTACGTCACCGGAAGCGACATCGAACGCGGCGCGTTCTTCGACGCGACGGGCACGGCCGCGATTTCCGACGCCGAATACGCGAAAATTCAAAGCGCGACCTACGATGCCACGACCGGCACAGTCCTGATCACCATGGCGGACGACGTGTTGGCGTTCGATGCCGCGCTGCAGCTGACGCCGACACTCTACGAGGATTATGACGTCGACAGGTCCGATACGGATCCGTTCACCTCCGCCGGCGCGTTCTTCGGCGATGACCTGACGATCTCGCTTCAGACCACGGACACGAACACCGCAACGACCGACGACAAGACCGTTGCGGCCGAGCTTGACGTCGATACGGACCCCGTCAACAACTTCGCCCCGATCGTCAGCCCGCCGAACGGCAACGAACAGGTCATTGACGACGCAGGCGGCATCTGGGCGTTCTCGCTCGATCCGTTCCTTCCGGATATGGACGGATCCGAGCAGGTGACGGCAGTCGTCTTCCGCAACGTGCCCAGCTCGATCACCATCTACGTCACCGACGTGAACGATCCGACCGGCCCGAAAGTGCCGGCATTGATTACCCAGCTGAATTCCCCGGCCGGCTTCAGCACCTGGAGCCTGGAAGCGAATACAGCAGCGGGGGTTTACCAGTGGCAGGATATCGAGGTTCGCGGCATTCCCACCCACTGGTCCGGCACGTTCGTCGAAGCGATTGACGTGGTCACCACAGAGTCGGACGGCGGCGGCACCCGCGTCACGGACGGAGACGTTCCTCTCAACATCGATCCCGTGGTCGACGGCGGCGATCCGTCGGAAACGGTGTCGACCCAGGAAGACACCGCGGTTCAGGTCGTCATCGACGGCAACATCATCGACAACGCCACGAATTCGCCCGGCTCGCCAGAAGCTCTGCTCGACTTCGTCGTGCTGGAGAACGTGCAGGCGGATTCCTTCGGCCGGCTGCCACGGTTCTTTGTCGGGGACCCGGCATCCGGCGGAACGGAAATTTCCGTCAGCGCTGGAGGCGAAGTCCTGCTGACCCCGGATCAGGCCGCGAATCTCTGGGTTCTCCCCGGCGAGGACAGCAACGAGGACGCGGTGTTCGACGTCCGCGTGCTGTACTACGAAACCACGGATACGACCGAGAATGTCGTGGTTACCGGCACCATAACCGTCAACGTCCAGGGCATCGCCGATCCGGCAGTTGTGATCGTGCAGGAAGACGACCCCTCCGCGACCGCCGGCGGGATCGCGCAAGGCGATATCCACCCCGACTTCTTCCCGGCCACGGAATACGAGCATGTCTACGGTTACGCCGGCGTGGACGATGTGCCTTTCCTGCTTCGCTGGCGACTGACCGACGACGCGTTGCAGAACGGCGCCGACCTGACGACCACGCTATTCGAAAGCGCCACGTCCCTTGACGGGTACATGACAGAAGTCACCGACGGGTCCGGCAATTTCGACGGATCGGAGACGCTCTATTACTTCATCACCGGGGTAGATCCCGACACGGCCCTTGTCGGCGCGAACCTCGCCGGCACGTCGCCGACGGAAGGCGACAGCTACATCGTCACCGCGGATCAGCTTGGATCGCTGCGTTTCGTACCCGACGCCGTCGTCGAAGTGACCTATTACAACCTTCAGATCCACGCCGTGGTGCTGGAAGACGACCAGCCGATTGGAACGCTGCCCAACACCTCGACGGCAGACAACCTTGCATATCTTGACGGTTTGCCGGGAGGGTCCGTGACAACCGCCGATTTCTCGGTCGTGGTCATTCCCGATCCTGCCCGTGGTGGCCTGCCCTGTACGCCAGAGCAGGAAATCGGCCTGCCGACGATCTCGCTGGTCGGCAGCGGCGACGAAGACACCGTCATCGCCTTCAAGCTCCAGCTCACGCCGGACGGCACCTACAACACCATCTCCGACCTCTCCAACCTGCCGAATTTCGTGGTGGGAGACCTCACGCTGACGCTCGATCTGCCGGATGGCGCAACACTGTCCAGCGATCCGCCCGGTGCGGTCCTGATCGACCCCGTGAATGGAACCTGGCTGGTGGATTTCGCCGCACTGGGCGTCGATCCGACCGATCCGACGCAGACGGAGGGGAGCCTCCTGTTCACGCCGCCCGAGCATCAGTCGAGTCCCGACAACCCCTTCACGACCGCCGAAACCCTTGGGCCCGACGATCCCTATGACGGCCTGGACGGCATCGAGTACACGTTGACGCTCAAAAACTACAACTGCAACGTCCAGACCGACTCCGGCACGCAGGTCTTCCCGATCGTCATCAACCCGGTCGTCGACGGGCCCGATATCACCATCGGGTCCTCCGGCAGCTTCGACGAGGATACCGACTACGACCTCGACCTGCAGATCGGCGAGATCGACGGCGGCGAAAGACTGATCGGGGATGTCGAGATCACGGTGACCGGCGGAGGCACCTCCGGCGTCACCCTGCGCGACGCGGGCGGCAACCTTCTGACTCCGGACGCGTCCGGCGTCTACACCGTGGCGCCCGCGGATATTGCGGGAATCACTCTGCGCCCGACCGAGCATTACAGCGGTTCGGTCACGATAGAGGTTTCCGCGACATCGCAGGACATCAACGGCGACACGCTGACAGCCCAGGCAACGCGCGTGGTGAATGTGGAGGCCGTGGCCGACCAGCCGGTGATCACCTTCGACGACACCGTTATCGACCCCGATACGGGTGTCGCCTATGTCGATAACAGCGGCACGATCCCGGTGGTCACCATCGTCGAGGATCAGGCATTCACGCTCGCGGATATCGTAAGTGCCGACACGCCCGATCTCGACGGGTCCGAGACGATTTCCATCGTCATTTCCGGCGTTCCGGATTACCTGGATATCACCGGCCCAAGCGGCAGCGGCTTCATCGATAATGGCGACGGAAGCTACACGATTTCGCGCGGCGCGTTTTCGCAGGTGCAGTTCCAGCTTGCCGACGAGCACGCGCGGACCCCGGATGCGCTCGATGCGACGCTGCCCAGCGAGATACCGCTGCAGATCACCGTCACGACTCTCGAACTTTCGAACTCGGATACCGCTTCGACCACGATGGATTTCGCGATCAAGGTCCGTCCTGACGCCGACCTCCCGACCGTGACCGTCAGCGTTGCGCCGACCACAGGCACCGAAGATCAGCCGACACCCTACGAACTGACCATCGAAGCGACGACCCCGGACCCCCACGAGACGATCTATTTCGAGATCAGCGAGCCGTCCAGCGGCGCCATCTATCTGGATGGCACCGCGCTAGTGCCGTCCGGCGGCGTGGTCACGATTCCCGGCACGACCGCCGGTGGCGGGACAAGCTTTGTGCCCGACGGGACCGTGACCTTCATCCCCGGCGCGGATTTCGGAGGCGACGTGTCGCTAGAGGTCTTCGCCGTATCCTCGGACGCCGATATCGCGTCCAGCTTCGTGGACGAGCAGCGGTCTCTGCCCGCGGATCTGCCCCTTGCAATCACGCCGACGGAGGATCTCGATCTGACCGTGCTGGTGCCCGACGTGGACCTGCAGGAAACCGATGCCACGGTCACCTATTCGCCGTCGGCCGATTTCGACATCTCCGTGACGGACACCGACGGGTCCGAAGTCGTGGAAACGGTCACATACACCATCGATACCGTCCCAGACGGAACCACCTATACCGTGGGCGGCGGCACGCCGGTGGCAACATCCGGCACGCTCGTATTCACCGGAACGCAGGCGGAATTCGATACGCTCGAAATTCAGTTTCCCGCCGATTACGCGACGAACGGCACCGATCTTACCGGCAGCCTGAATGTCACGACCAACGAAGGCGGCGATGAAACCGGGACCTTCAGTATATCCATCGACGGAGAGCTCGATCTGACCGCGACCAACACGACGCCGATAGCCGTGGCGGAGGCCGGCACCTCGATCGTTGTCGATTTCGGTATCAGCGCGCTCGTGACCGACACGCAGGCAACGCCTTCCGAGACGCTCGAGGAAGTGGTCATAACGTTCGGCTCCGCGGTTCCGGCAGCGGCCGCTGCCTCCGACGGCACCTTCGACGCGACGCGCACGGTTCTGACGCTAACCCGGGGCGCCACCGACACGGCGACATTCGCGGCGATGGTCGCCGGCCTCGCGCTGACATTTCCGGCAGGGTCGGCAGAGGCCCTGGACGGTGTCATCAGCGTCTCGACGAACCATGGGACCGGAACTGACCTGCCCTTCGCCATCACGCTGAACCAGGCCCCGACCGTCAGCGCGCAGGTATCCGTCGAAACCAACGAGACGGTTTTCGAAATCACTTTTGCCGACCTGCTGGCAAACGCCAGCGATCCCGAGGGCGATACGATGACCATCGCGAACCCGGCCTCGGCCGATCCGGATGTGACTGTGACCCTGCTTGCCAGCAGCGTGCAGATTTCCGTTCCGGCCGGGTATGTCGGCGTCACCTCTCTGACCTACGACATCGTCGACGACGGCACGCCGGCCGCCAGCACGCTCACGTCGGCCAGCCTCGACATAGATACGATGCAGATGACCGTGATCGGCACGGCGCCGGGCGGTCAGCAACTGATGTCCGACGTCACCGGCGGGGCTGGCGTCAGCGATATCGCCACCGCGACGGCATTGGACGATGCGGTGATCTACGATGCGACACGGCCATATGCAGAAGTCGAAGGATTCTCGATGCTGGCCGGCGACGACCTTGTCGACCTGTCCGGCGCAACAACCGGCTTCACGATCGACGGGGGGGCCGGGGCAGACACGCTGATCGGCACCGCTCAGGCGGATATCCTCATTGGCGGCACCGGCGCCGATGAACTGGAAGGCGGCGGCGGGGCCGACGTGTTTTCGCTCACCGACCTCACAGCTGCCGATGTCATCAGCGACTATGTCTCGCCCAGCGCGTCACCCGCCGAATACGACCAGGTGGACCTGACCACCCTCGTTCAGCTCCTGGCCGGCGAAGTCGCGGCAGACCGCATTGGCTACGACAACGTCGGCGGCACGCTCGAGGTCGACGGAACCGCCGTGGCGCAACTGACGACCCCTGCGGCCGGGATTCCCGATCAGGTGGAAGCGATCTTCCTCGATGCCGCCGGTGTGCAGCAGACCGCCGTGATCTAGCGGAGTGCCGGACGACGGCCCCTCAAGACAAACGGCTTGTGATGCGGGGGGCCCGGATCGGAGGCGGAACCCCCAATCAGATCATCCGTAATCAGTGGTGAAATGGTTGGGCTGGCGAGATTCGAACTCACGCCCCTGCCTCCCGAAGACAGCCCTAACGCACTTGGCCCGTCTTGAGGGAATGATTCCGGCACGGTTCGTCGGCACTCAGACCCCGGCACGCCTTTCAGTGACTTTGTGGACCCTCCACTACGACGGTACATCCATCGAATACCCAAAGCTCTCGAAGTCGCTCTTGAACTGGTTTCGAACCTGGGAGATTGCGTCGTCGTCGTAATACTCGGAAAGTGGAATGCCTTTATGGCGGCGCTGCTGGGTCTTCCAATCGTGCAGGCCGGCCGGATCGAAGGTCTCGCCCCACGATTCGAACAGGCGGCTGAGGTCGTCAGTCATGGTTTCATAGCGAATGACGAAAGCCTTAAACTTGCCTGCGCGAACTCGGTAGAACTGGAGGTCTGTCGGCAACTGCGGTCGCATCAGGATCCAACGCCGGAACAGCCACTGCGCTTGATCGAAGTCGTCTTCCAAGCCCTCCCGGACATGCTTGGGCATGACATGCCAGAACCAGGAAACCACCTTGTCGAACGGATTCCGCACCGCATAGATCTTCTCGTAGCGGCGGAATGTGCCGGCACCCAGATAGTCCTTCACTGCCTGTGCCGATGAATGGGCCCACAACAGATCATCAGACTTTCCACCACCAGCGCGCGCGGCGATGACGCCGTATTCCGTCGATAGAAAAGGTCTATAGTGCTCGATCTTATGACCAGGCGGTGCGCAGAAGCGCTCTAGTGCGCCCTCGATCGTCGTGCTGGCAGTCTTTCTGGTCTTTAGGTAGATGAACTTGTTCGTATGCGATACCAGCATTCCTGCCGCCCCTTCTGCCTACTGGCCACAGATCACCCTTGAAACGCTTTCCGTCGCCAGACGCAAGGCGAATGCCTCCCTTTTCAAACTTAGGCTGTTTGTAGGACGAAACCGCAACGGCGACACTTGGTCCCGTTAACAATGTCGCGGTCTTTTTCTGTACCCATTCACTACAGATCGTGGCCGAACAACTTGCAGAACAATCGCCTCGGCATTCCCCCCAAAGATGGATGGATCGGCACCGACCGCGGCATCGTCTTCCGGAAGGCCAGGATCCTGCGCGGCGAAAAAGACAAAGGGGAAGTGGCAACCCTCGCGGCTGCCTCGCATGCCGCTATCTCACGCGCGCTGCTGAGAAATGCTACGCGAACGGGTTGTCCGGCCCCGGGGATCCTGCTGCAGGCCGATCAAAACGACGTGGCGCATGCTCGCGGCTGGCGCGAACATGACGGGCGTGACGCCTCGCGTCCTAGAAAATACGGCGATTCCTTGGGCAACGCACCGCGACGTCCCCTTGGCCGATGGCGCACGCGTCTTCGGAACGACCGTGGCCAAACGGCAATCGAAGCAACTGCGCCATCACCCTTGTTTTCAAGTGGAAACAGCAGCGGCCATCGACGGGCGACGAAGGGTATCTCGGCGCTTCCGGTGCGAAGGCGGAAATATTGGAAGCGGAGGCGCGCGATTAAATTGGTCGGAGTGGCGAGATTCGAACTCACGACCCCTGCCTCCCGAAGACAGTGCTCTACCAGGCTGAGCTACACTCCGACCGTGGCGGGTGCAGTACCGAGTCGCGCGGCCTTTTGCAATACCCTCAATGCGTGCTCTGAACGCTGCGCCGGCCGATCCGGTGAAGGACCGACATTCGCGGTGTCGTGCCGGTCTCTACGCGCGAACGCGCGCGCAGAACCGGGGTGACCCGCGACATCCCGCCAAGGCTCTCGCGCAGCACGATATACAGGCCGCTTGCGATGATGATCCCGGCACCGATCCAGGTCATCGTGTCGACGGATTCACCGAAGAAATAGAACCCGTAGATCGCCGCCCAGACCATCTGCGAATACTGCATCGGGGCGACGATGGCGGCGTCGCCGGCCTTGTAGGCCTGGATCATCAGCAGCCCCGCGACAAAGGCCAGCACCGCCATCAGGCCGACAAGTCCCAGGTGATGCACTTCCATCGGCCGGTAGACGAAGGGCAGGACCGACGCCATCACCAGAAAGTTCGCCATCATCGGGTACAGAAGCAGCACCGCGTTGCGCTCGTCCTGCCCGATCTTGCGCACGATGATCGACACGAGGGACCCGGTACAGGCCCCGGTCAGCGCCGCGATATGCCCAAGCGTGAACTCCGACGCGCCCGGCCGCAGAACCACCAGAACGCCCACCAGCCCGACCGCCACCGCCGCCCAGCGGTGCCGACCCACATGTTCCCCGAGGATCGGGATCGACAGCACCGTGATCAGCAGCGGCATCGCGAAGATGATCGCGTAAACCTCGGCCAGCGGCAGCGTCGCGAAGGCGTAGAAAATGCACAGCCCAGTCACCACCGCCGACGCCGTCCTCAAGGCTGTCCACCACGGATGCACCGGAATCAGCGTGCCCGCGTTCGTGTCCCGCATCAGCATCAGCATCACCAGCGGGAAGCTCAGCAGCACACTGAAAAAGATGATCTGAAACGTCGCGAACTGCGCGCCGAGCGATTTGACCACCACGTCGTGGGTGGCGAATAGCGCAAAGCCCGCCAAGGCGAAGGCCGCGCCGCGCAAGTTCGATTTTGCCGCGTCATGCATGAAGTTACGTCCCGGGGTGTTATCGCGAACAATGGCGTATTCCGGGATACCGTCAAGGCACACCGGCCGGTCTTTTTTCCGCCAGCAATTTGACGCTTCCCATCTGATCGGAATCGTAATATCTAAAGTTACATGAAACGCGACAGCCGACTTTCTTCCGTTCTCCATGCCCTGCTTCATATGTCCGAACAGGACGGCCCGGTCACGTCAGAGGTTCTGGCCGACTGCATGCGCACCAACCCAGTCGTGGTCCGCCGCACCATGGGCCTGTTGCGCAAGGCCGGCTACGTGTCCTCCGCCAAGGGCCATGCCGGGGGCTGGACGATCTCCTGCGACCTCGAAAAGCTGACGCTCCGCCAGCTGCACGAAGCGCTGGGGGAACCCGCCGTCTTCGCCATCGGCAACCGGACAGAGACGCCGGACTGCCTGGTAGAGCAATCGGTGAACGCCATCCTCGACGAGACCTTCGCCGAGGCAGAGGCGCTGCTGCTGAACCGTTTCGCCGCCATCACGCTGGCCGATCTGGCCCGCGAGTTCACAAGCCGTCACAAGCGGTACCGAGAAGGATAGACAGAATGACCCATGACGTGATCGTCATCGGGGGCAGCTACGCCGGAATGGCAGCCGCCCTGCAGATCGCCCGTGCCCGCCGCAACGTCCTCGTCATCGACGCCGGACAGCGCCGGAACCGCTTCGCCGCCCATTCCCACGGCTTCCTCGGGCAGGACGGCGCCGATCCCGCGCAGATCGCAGAGACCGCCAAGGCGCAGCTCCTCGCCTACCCCACCCTCGCCTGGGCCGACGGTTCGGCCACCAATGCCCGCGCCACCGGTGACGGCTATGCAGTGAGGCTGCCCGACGGCAGCGAAGCCACCGCCAGACGGCTCGTCCTCGCCACCGGCGTGACCGACACGCTGCCCGACATTCCCGGCCTCGCCGAACGCTGGGGCCGCCACATCTTCCACTGCCCGTACTGCCACGGCTACGAACAGGGTGGCGGCGCCATCGGCATCATCGCCACCGGCCCGATGGCGGTGCATCAGGCCGAACTGCTGACCGACTGGGGAACCGTCACCCTTCTGACCAACGACGTCTTCACCCCCGACGCCGACCAGCGCCGCACCTTCGAGGCGCGCGGCATCACGGTAGAGCCCACCCCCATCGCCGCCCTCGAAGGCAGCGCCGACGTGCGCCTTGCCGATGGCCGCACGCTCTCCTTCGCCGGCCTCTTCACCGCCACCCGGACGCAACCTTCGTCCGGCATCGCCGAAACGCTCGGCTGCGCCATGGACGAAGCGCCGATGGGCACACAGGTCCGGGTGGACGAGATGAAGCAGACCAGCCTTCCCGGCGTCTTCGCCTGCGGCGACCTGTCATCGGGGATGCACTCCGTCTCCCTCGCCATCGGCGCCGGCGCGCTCGCCGGCGTCATGGCGCACAGGTCGCTGGTGTTCTGAACGGATGGCGAGGCATAACGCGGTTCCGTGCGCGCTCTGCGCTCTACGAGTCAGTCATGGCAGCCCAGTAACGCTCGGCGACAATGCGCATGTCGGATGACCTTTCCGACAGCTCATCCATGTTCGGGTAGCTAAATAGTGCCGTGCCATGCACACCGGGGGCCAACTCAAAATGCGCTTGGCAATGTTTACCACCCCAGACGTCCATGCAGTGGAGCGAAAGGCCTTCTTCACCCGTTTCCAGGTAGGACCACTTGTCGGAATCCGATCTATCAGCTCGCTCGCTCGATTTACTGGAAAAACGCAGCTTGGTGGCATCGCTCGCCTCGCACCACACGCTACCCCACAGATCCTGCCGCACATCGCACCAGGCCGCGATCCTGTCGTGAGTCAGACAGCCGCGATCACACTCGACCGCCTTGCCGGACAGGTCTATCTCCTCGAACTCGGCGTCCGCAGCCCCCAAATCTGTCAGCCCCGGAAACTCCGAGAATTTCGACTTGCAGCGCGTGATGTCCTTCGAATCTGGTCTCACGCACTGATAGAAAAGTTCGATCTGCGGACTGGCTGGAAGCCGGATGAGGTGATCGCCGAACATTCCCTCTACAGTGGTTAGCTGAAATTCCGCAAAGTCTCTTGCTGCCTGCGCCTCATCCGCCGCCTTCCTTGCATCGACAAGGTGTTTCGCAAAAACTGCCAGACCGGTCGGCAGCACCAGCAAAAGGAGAGCAATCGAAAATTGCCAGCGTCTGCGAGGCACGAACCGCCTGAGCATTGATCCGGCGAAAGAGCTCAAACTGGCCAGGAACAGGAAAAATGCGAAGCCTACAGGCAGTACCATTTCGTATGGAGCAAGGCCGCCCGGCCGATTTGCCAATCCAACGACGACGAATACCAGCAATACGCTCAGGATGATCGGGGCGATACCACGTATCTGCGGCTCCTCACCGCGCAGCGGGGCCACAAGCCTCCACCCCATCGGGACGGCAAAGACCGCCAACAGGCAAAGAACTAGACTTGTGAACATCTACCGTTCCGCTCAATGTCGGTGGGAACGGTTTAAGCATTGAATGTGGTGATCATACGGCAGTCACCAATGTCCCAGCGGACCCGTTTCGCGCCGCTCAATTGGAATATCGTGCCGCTCGGTCAGCCCTCTCATTGGTATTTGACACGGTTGTCGCAAACTCCATCGGCGCGAAGTGGACCCGCCCCTTGGCCCCGGCGCCGCGACAACGTCCCCAAACAGACGTTTGCGCTAACATGCCTGAAATCAATGACTTGAAAGGCGTCCCCATGGGGACGCCCCTTTTCCGGCCCCGATTCAGACCTCTCCCAGCGCCTTCACGATGGCATCGCCCATCTCTCCGGTCGACACCGGCGCGACGCCCTCCTGCCCCAGCAGGTCCGCCGTCCGCAGCCCGTCCGCCAGCACCTTCTCGACCGCCTTCTCCACCCGCGTGGCCTCGTCGCCCTTGTCGAAGGAATACCGCAGCGCCATGGCGAAGCTCAGGATGCAGGCGATCGGGTTCGCCTTGCCCTGCCCCGCGATGTCCGGCGCCGAGCCATGCACCGGCTCATAGAGTGCCTTCGGCCGCCCGTTCGCCATCGGCGCCCCCAGCGAGGCCGACGGCAGCATCCCCAGCGACCCCGTCAGCATCGCCGCCAGATCCGACAAAAGGTCGCCGAACAGGTTGTCCGTCACGATCACGTCGAACTGCTTGGGCCAGCGCGTCAGCTGCATCGCCCCCGCATCGGCATACATGTGCGACAGCTCGACGTCCGGATACTCGGCGGCATGCACCTCGGTCACGACATCGCGCCACAGCACGCCCGATTCCATCACGTTGGCCTTCTCCATCGAGCAGACCTTGTTGTCCCGCTTCCGCGCCAGTTCAAACGCCGACCGCGCCACCCGCGCGATCTCGCTCTCGGTATAGCGCTGGGTGTTGATCCCCACCCGCTCGTTGCCTTCCTTGAACACGCCCCGCGGCTCGCCGAAATAGACGCCGGAAGTCAGTTCCCGCACGATCATGATGTCGAGCCCGCCGACCACATCCGCCTTCAGCGAAGAGAAATCGGCGAGGGCGTCAAAGCACTGCGCCGGCCGCAGGTTGGCATAGAGGTCCATCTCCTTCCGCAGCCGAAGCAGGCCCCGCTCCGGCTTCACGCTGAAGTCCAGGCTGTCGTATTTCGGCCCGCCAACGGCGCCCAGCAGGACGGCATCCACCTCCTGCGCCTTCGCCATCGTCTCGTCGGTCAGCGGCGTGCCATGCGCGTCATAAGCGCAGCCGCCCACCAGATCCTCGCTGACATCGAAGGCCATGCCGCGGTTCTCGGCGAACCAGTCGATGACCTTGCGCACCTCGGCCATGACCTCGGGGCCGATGCCATCACCGGGCAGGATCAGAAGCGAGGGGTTGGACATGGCGGGTTCCCTTCCGTGCATGGGTTTCTTTTCCGGCAATCGCCTATCCCGGCACCGCCGGAGGGTCAAGAAACCAACGGCATCAGACCCTCCGCCAACCGATCCCAGACCAGCCGGATCCGCGGTGTATGTCGCATCGCCTCGTGCGCGGTCAGCCAGACCGGCAGCTCGGGAAAGGGAAAGTCCAGATCCAGCTCCTCGACCAATGGGTCGGCCCGGCCAACGGCCTGCTGCGCGAAACCGACGCCCGCACCCATGCGCACCAGCTGCCATTGGGCGATGTGGTCGTCACAGCGGGTCGAAAACCATTCCCTGTCGACATCGCGCCCAGCCTCGCGGAACCCTTCCAGGATCAGCGGGTCGGTGTCGAACCCGACCACGTCGTGTTCCATCAGCGTGTCCGCCGTCGGCCGCCCCCGCCGCGCGATGTAGCTTTTCGCGGCAAATGCGGCGAGCGGTATCTCCCCCAAGTGCCGGGCCACCAGATCAAGCTGCGTCGGCCGGTACATGCGCACCGCGATATCTGCCTCGCGGTAAAGAAGGTTGCGGCTGCTGTCCGTCGCCACCAGTTCGACCGAAATCTCGGGGTGATCTGACCGCACCCCCGCAAGGATCGCCGGCAGGTGGTGCACCGACATGGCAACGCTTGCGGTTATCCGCACGGTACCGCGGATATCCTGTTCCTGACCGGCCGCCGTCATCGCCATCTCGCGCGTGGCCTCGCGCATCGCCCGGGCGGGCGGCAACATCGACTCTGCCAGCGAGGTCAGCGCCAGTCCGCGCGGTCGCCGCTGCACCAGTTCTGCGCCAAGCTGTTCCTCCAGCGCACGGATCTGACGGCCGACGGTCGGCTGGCTTGTCCCCAGTTCTCGCGCGGCGGCGGACAGGCTGCCTGTTTCGGCCACAGCCAGGAAAGCCTGGACCAGGGACCAGTCGATGCGGTGCAACTCATCCATTCAATAATGAATAGCATACCTGCAAATTCTCGCAATTCTCATTCACCGGAGAATGCGCCAGATTTCTCCCATCGAAACAGACCCACCACACCAATCAAGGATATTCGACATGACCAAGATAGTTCTACTCGCCGGCGCATCGGGCAAGATCGGGCGCAACTCTGAAAGAGCCTTCAAGGCCGCTGGCTGGACCGTACGCCGGTTCAAGCGGGGAACCGACATGACCGTCGCCGCAAGGGGCGTGGACGTGATCGTCAACGGGATGAACCCGCCGAAGTACCACGACTGGGCCAACATCATTCCCAAGATCACCAAACAGGTGCTGGAGGCCGCCAAAGCCAACGGCTGCACGGTAATTATCCCCGGCAATCTCTACAATTTCGGCGACAACCGCGACGGCGAGTGGTCTGAGACCACGCCACATACGCCGATCACCCGCAAGGGCCGCATCCGCGAAGAGATGGAGCAGGCCTATCGCGAAAGCGGTGTGCAAACGATCATCCTGCGGGCCGGGAACTACATCGACCCGAAAAGCGAGGATGACGTGATGAGCGAGGTGACCCTGCGGGCGCAGTCCAAGGGCAAATTCACCACCGCCGGTAAACCGGATGCAGTGCAGAACTGGTGCTACCTGCCCGACTGGGCCCGTGCCGCCGCGGCGCTTTCGGACAAACGGCATGAACTGGCACAGTTCGTGGATGTGCCATTCCCCGGTTACAGCCTGTCCGGCACCGAGTTGAAAGCGAAGATCGAGGCCCTGACCGGCCGGCGCCTCAAGACGGTGCAGTTTCCCTGGGTTATCATGCAGCTCTTGTCGCCAGTCTGGGAAATGGCGCGCGAACTGCTAGAGATGCGCTATCTCTTCGATCTCGACCACAGTCTGTCGGACCGGCGGATGAAGACGTTGCTGCCGGGCTTCCAGTATACGCCGCTCGACGACGCGTTGAGCGCCAAGCTCGGCCTCCAAACGGCCAAGCCTGCGCTGCGCGTTGCAGCCTAGAAGGCCAGGTCGACCCAGACCATCCTGTGACGGGGCACGTCCTCGCCCTCGACCAAGGGCCGCAGCGGGTCATCCGTCACCGGCCAGAACACGCCCGACGCCGCCACCTTCAGCGCGGCGTCGGGCAACACGTAACTGACACGCAGGTTGCCCGGCCCGCTCTCGTCGCTCCAGTCCGCCGTATCCAGCGCCGGATCGCCGCGATGCCCGGCATTCGCGCCGCCCTGAAGCGCGGCCGCCTCGGCACCGCCTGCGCTCACCGGCCCGGGATCGCGCAGCCGGTCATGCCTCAACAAACCGCCCACGCCTTCATGCAGACCGTCGCCGTCTTCCGGGTCGAGATTGGCATTGCCCATGACGACGACCGGGGTTTCAGGCGGCTGATCGTCCAGTGAGCCATCCAAGTAATGCACCCACAGCGTCGCTTCGTCGTGGTTTCGCTTGCCGTTCCTGTCCTCTGGCCCGTCGAAAACCGGCGGGCCGGCGGCGAAGCAAAGCAGGTTCAGGATCGCTCCGGACGGCAGAACGACGGGGACATCCCAATGCCCGGTCTGCGACAGGCGCTGCACCTCAAGCGCCTCTATCGAGGGAAACGGCTTACCGTCCGCTTCGGGCAGCAACGCACCGGGAAGCTCCGTCCAAAGCAGAGTAGAGAAATCGCGCACCCGATCCTCCTGAACCTGCAGACGCGATAAAAGCAGCATCCCACCCTGCCCGGCGAAATTACCGTATCCCTGCGCATCGCGCGGACCGCCCAGACGTCCGTCGCCGTCCATGTCCAGGCCGGTCGCCATGCCGCTGTTTGGCCGCATCGCAAACCGATATGGATAGGCTGCGCCCGCTTCGGCCAGCCGCCCTACCAGCGCGCCGGCCGCCGTCAGTCCCGCGTCCCAGTCAAACCCGGTCAGAAGCAGGATGTCTGGCGACATCTCGGCCACCGTCCCGACAACGCTTGCCACATCTTCGGCTTCTCCCTGAAGCAGGTCACGCAGCAGCAGCCCCGGGCCGCGCCGCTGCATCTCGACATGCCAAGTCGCGATCCGCAGCGTTTCCGCTGAGGCGCTACATACACCTAGGAAAAGAAGGATCAGGCCGGCTGCAACGCCTGACGCGCCTGCGCGGTCTTTGCGCGCTTGCGTTCGATCATCTCCGCGATCCGCGCCATCGCCAGACCGCGCATCAGAAGACTTGCAGGAAGAAACGCCCATGCCGCCACGATCCAGACCATCGACTGCGGGTTGTCGAGCGTCACCGGTCCAAACAGGGACTCAGACGCCTTCAACGCCGCCGGGATCATGAATGGCATGGTAAATCCTACCACAATGTTAAAGCGCGCATCGCGCTCCAGGCGGGCGACCACGTCGCCGCCGGTGGTGGGGTCGAAAGTGGGCAGGTTCACCCAGACATTGAACGGTCCGCGGTTCAGCGGCCAGTTGCGGATCCGGACGAAGAAATAGAACACCGCCAGCGTCAGCATCGAGATGAAATAGCTGATACCGGCGGCCATGCGCACACGACCGACATGTTCAGAGATCGTGTCGTCGGGCAGCAGCAGCAGGATCTGGCGCACAGGGCTGTAGGGGAAGTCGATCGCCTCTCCGATTCCGGTTCCGAAATCGGTGATCGCGTCGGTCACTGCGGACGGGTTGGTTTCGCCCCGCACGACCATAGAGATCAGGAACACGATCAGGAACAGAGAGATGAAGCGCAGGCGATTGAATGGCGGTGCGTTCCGGAATTCGACGATGCCGGGATAGACGGAGGCGTATTCAAAGATGGTCAGGGCGGCGGCAAAGATCGAAAGGAGCGCCACGATCTGCGTCACATCCGAGCTGACATCCGGAAGAAGCAGCGAAGGCGTTGCGACAAGCAACACTACCAGGATCGCGCGCAACAATGCGCCTGCTAGCCGTGAAATCACCGCTGTGCACCCTCGAACTGGACGGAGGCGGTGCCTTGCCACCTCCTTGTTCCAACTTGATCCCGTCGATTGTGACGGTTCGCCTCAAACTCGCCCAATTTCTGCCTACTTTCAATTTAGCCAGCAAGTGTCTGGAAAAGGTAACAAAAAGAATCGGGCCTTTTCGTGGAACAAGTGGTGCGCTATTGCATCAATTTAGCAGCGGGCTGGGGCCCCCGGCGAAAGGTGGCCCCAGATATAGTGGTTTTGGCGAATTTCAGACCCAAGGCCGACTTTGTTCCATTCCAGTCTCGTATGCGTCAATTGCCGCCGCTTTTTCCAAAGTCAGGCCAATATCGTCGAGACCATTCAATAGGCAATGCTTCCGGAACGGGTCGATTTCGAACTTGATCACCTCACCGTCAGAAGTCGTGATCTCCTGATTTTCAAGGTCGATCGTCATCCGCGCATTGGCTCCCTTCTCGGCGTCCTTCATCAGGATATCGACCTGCTCCTGCGGCAGCGGGATCGGAAGAATCCCGTTCTTGAAGCAGTTGTTGAAGAAGATATCGGCGAAGCTCGGCGCGATCACACAGCGGATTCCAAAGTCCTTGATCGCCCAGGGCGCATGCTCGCGCGACGAACCGCAGCCAAAGTTGTCGCCACCCACAAGGATCTCCGCCTCGCGGTACTGCGGCTTGTTCAGCACGAAATCGGGAACCTCGTTTCCTTCTCGGTCATACCGCATCTCGTCGAACAGGTTAACGCCAAGGCCTTCGCGCTTGATCGTCTTCAGGAACTGTTTCGGGATGATCATGTCGGTGTCGACATTGATCAGCGGCAGCGGCGCGGCAATCCCGGTCAGCGTGGTGAATTTGTCCATCTTGTTTACTCCCGGCCCGACTGGACCCTGAATTGCAGATAACACGGCGCGGCCTCCGCGCCGATATGTCGTATAACTGTCATGCGGCAGCCCTAAGAGGGTCCGACACGGAACGGACCCGGGAAGGACCCGCCAAATGGCCAACTACACAGCCAGCCTGATGCACGGCAATCGCGACGCCGAAGGCGTGCGAACCTTCGAGGGGCCCGAGGACCTGATGAGCCAGTCGCCCGTCCGCGTGATGCGGGCTTTCATGGACTGGGTCGACGCGCATTCCGGCCTCGATCACATCGACTTCGAGCTGAACGCCGCGATGAAGAGCAAAGACGGCAAGACCGTGACGGCGCTTGGCAACCTGATCTTCGATGGCAACAGCGAGCAGCCGTTCATCTGCATGATCACCAAGACCTGACCGCAGCCCGCCACGATGTTTTTTGAACTCTGCCCCCGGCAGCGCCGTCTGACGTTCAGACGCTGCCAAGGAGCAAGGTTCATGCCGTTCGTGATTGCCGGTCTCGGTGCCCTGATCGCCCTTTACTACTTCTTCCTGCGTGCCAGCAGCGCGGCACATCTGGCGTCGGACCTTCTGGGCGCCGCCACCGATGTCGGCCTTGCGGCCCACCGCTTCCGGTTCCGGCAAAAGGCCAACACCCATCCCGTAGAAAGCATCGAGGATGAGCGCATCGCCATTGCCGGCCTGGCCGCAGCCTTCCTCGAACTCGACATGCTGCCGACGAAGGAAAAGCAGGAACGGCTGACCCGCGAGATCCGTTACGTGCTGGACGTCACCGGCCCCGAGGCGGTCGAGCTTCTGGTACTGGGCCGCTGGCTGGTCGGGCAATGCGGCACGGTGGATTCGGCGATCGCACGGCTGTCCCGCAAGCTCTTCAAGCTGTCGGGCTCGGCCGCCGTCACGCCGCTGCTGACCATCGTCCGCAACACGCTTGCGCCCGAGGGCGAAACGCTGAACGACCGGCAGTGCGGCGCGCTGGCCGATGTCAGCCGAGCGCTCCGAATCCACTGACGCCGCCGCCCCGAAGGGCGGCCACATCACTGCAGATCCCGCACATCCGTCAGTTTCCCCGTCACCGCCGCAGCGGCGGCCATGGCGGGGGACATCAGGTGGGTGCGGCCCTTGTAGCCCTGCCTTCCCTCGAAGTTCCGGTTCGACGTGGACGCACAGCGCTCGCCCGGGGCCAGCTGGTCCGGGTTCATCGCCAGGCACATGGAACAGCCCGCAAGCCGCCATTCGAACCCGGCATCGATGAAGATCTCGGCCAGGCCCTCTTCTTCGGCCTGGGCACGGACAAGGCCGGAACCCGGAACGACCATGGCGCGAAGACCTTCCTTGATCTTCTTGCCCTTCAGGATCGCGGCCGCGGCGCGCAGGTCCTCGATCCGGCCATTGGTGCACGAGCCGATAAAGACGGTGTCGATCTCGACATCCGAAAGCTTTTGTCCGGGCGTCAGGCCCATGTATTCGATGGACCGTTTGGCCGCTTCGACCTTGCCGCCCTTGAAATCCTCGGGCGCCGGTACGACCGCGGTGATCGGCAGCACGTCCTCGGGAGAGGTGCCCCATGTCACGACCGGGGCGATATCCTCGCCCTTGATGGTCACGACCTTGTCCCAATGCGCGTCGTCATCGGAATAAAGCGTCTTCCACCAGTTCATCGCCGCTTCCCACTGCGCGCCTTTCGGAGCATGGGCCCGGCCCTTGACGTAGTCGAAGGTCTTCTCGTCCGGTGCGATCAGGCCGGCGCGGGCGCCGCCCTCGATCGCCATGTTGCAGACGGTCATCCGGCCTTCCATCGACAGATCGCGGATCGCCTCGCCGCAATATTCGATGACATACCCGGTGCCGCCGGCGGTGCCGGTCGCGCCTATCACCGAAAGGGTGATGTCCTTGGCGGTCACACCGGGGTTCAGCTTGCCGGTGATCTCTACCTTCATGTTCTTGGATTTCTTCTGGATCAGCGTCTGTGTGGCGAGCACATGCTCCACCTCCGACGTACCGATCCCATGCGCCAGCGCGCCGAAGGCGCCATGCGTAGCCGTATGCGAGTCGCCGCAAACCACGGTCATGCCCGGCAGGGTCCAACCGTTTTCGGGCCCGACGATGTGAACGATGCCCTGACGGACGTCGGACACGGGATAATAGTGGATCCCGAAATCCTTGGCGTTCTTGTCCAGCGCATCGACCTGGATACGGCTTTCCTCGTTCATGCCGCCATTCGCGCGGTCCAGCGTGGTCGGCACGTTGTGATCCGGCACCGCGATGGTCTTATCGGGCGCACGCACGCTGCGGCCCGACATGCGCAGACCTTCAAAAGCCTGCGGGCTTGTCACTTCATGTACCAGATGGCGGTCGATATATAGCAGGGACGTGCCGTCTTCCGCTTCATGCACCAGATGGGCGTCCCAGATCTTGTCATAGAGTGTCTTCGGAGCGGTCATGGTTCCTCTCTCCGTGGATGGTTCTTGTCTCGGGGATTTCGGGGAGTGGCGCAGCCTTATAGGCGGGCGAGCACCGTCCGGGTCGCACCGTGGAACCGTTCGCGCAGGCGCACGCGGTCGCCGAGATCGAACACAAGATTCATGCACGCCCAGATACGCCGCATCGGGCCGCTATTCAAGGCAATACACTCGGGTAAGGCAAATCCACGGTATCTGCCGTCAGCGTTCGCCAGTCGACGGCCGGCCACCTGGCTCAGCCCGCACCCGAGAGATAACGCGGCCGCCGGCGATCGGACAAACCGCACAAAGACAGGAAGCGGCCGGCGCCGTGCCTTCCCCGGTAACATGATGCACGGGGCAACACCCACCGGAACCGGTCAGTCGGCGCAACCGGTCGCAGGCTGTGACCACGTCTTCCACGAGTTCGACGCTAATGAACGGACTGACGACCGACTGCGACAGGTAGACACGACCGATCGAGTGGCCGAGCGAACCGAAAGGCGCGCTGATAAGGATAGGAAGTGTCCGCCCCGCCACCTCGGCCGCACCGTTGGCGAAGTTCAGGAACCGGACGCACCGGGGATAGATCTCCGGATAGTCGATAACCAGTCGCAGATCGAAATACACGACCGTCGGTAGCATCTTGACGAATAGCTGTGCCGAAGCATCCCGCGCTTCGTCCAGTTCGACGTCACTCACGTAGCCCCACACGGCAATTGACAGTATCCCGCTTTCCGGTTGGTAAATCTGATCCAGCGGCAAGATGTGTTCCTCCAGCGATTACCCCCCAGGAACCGTCGCGAGTTTCGTCAGGAAACGTACCCGCCAGAGACCGAAAGCCTCTCGATCAGTAATTACAGGATTCATGATGAATCCGTCCAACACGTTGAACGTTTAAGGTTAATGCCGCAGCCGTCAGATCGCCGGCTGGATCAGGTCCCAGCGATTGCCCCACGGATCGCGGAATACGGCAACCGTACCGTAAGGCTCTTCTCTGGGTCTTTCCTCGAAAAATCCGCCGGCGGCGCGTATGCGAGCGGCATCGCCTGCAAAATCGGTTGTGGTCAGGAAAAAACCTACCCGGCCTCCTGTCTGAAAGCCGATGGCCTCGGCCTGATCGTCCACGGCGCGGGCCAACAGGATATCCGAGCCGCCGCCGGGCGGGCGTATCACGACCCAGCGCTTTTCCCCCTGATCCGTATCTTCGATCAGGTCGAAACCAAGCGCCGTGAAAAAGGCGATGGCTTCATCGTAGTCCGGAACCAGAAGGGCGATCAGACTCAGGCGCATGGGGGCAGTCTATGGGATCACGGGGACAGCGCCAACCAGCGCAGGAAGCAGGCCGGCCGCAAACTTCTGGCCCGAAGGTCATAGCTTTTAAGTTGTATCGAGAAGCCTGGCATCCGGCGTGCCTGAGCCCGAAATCGAAATGTCGGATTGCGCCAGCCGATGCAATTCTCACGCCTCGCATACGATACATCCGGGGCGGCAACACGCAGCGCCGCTCGAACCCTACGAAAATCCTTGATGGCCCGTTGCTTGCTGGAATTGCACCCCCGTGCAACCATATCACCCCGAGGGAGGCGCGATGGAACCGGACATTGACAGCTATGTCGCGACACTGAGCGAGTTCTGGGCGGTGTTCCAGATGCAGGCGTCGCTTCTGCTGATGCCGTCCCGACTGACCCAGATCGCGATCCTGATCGGCTGTTTCGGCATCGCATGGCTGCTGGACCGCTGGACCACGCCACCGATACGGGAATGGATGCGCCAGTTGGAAGGCTGGCCGAAATGGCGCCTGCGGGCGTTGGTCCTGCTCCAGCGGCGGCTGACCCTGATCTACTTCTGCCTGCTTGCGTGGTCCTCCGTGTTCGTGATGGAGTTGATCACCGTCTTCCCGTCAAGGCGCTACATCCTCGCCCTCGCGGCCTCCATTGCCACCGCTTGGCTGGTGGTCAGCCTGACAGCAAGGCTGGTGCGCAACCCGTTCCTGCGGCGGCTGGTAAGCTGGGCGCTCTGGATCTACGTCACCGCCTATTTCCTCGGACTGACCGACGAGGCGACAGACATACTCGACGGCCTGGCCATCGAGTTCGGCAGCTTCCGCCTGTCTGCCCTTGCGATCCTGAAGGCAGCGGTAGTTACGGCGATCCTGTTCACCGCGGCCCGGATAATCGCCAACACCTCCGCCACGCGCATCCGCGACAACGAGGATATTTCGCCCTCGATGCGCGTGCTGCTGGTCAAGGTCGTGCAGATCACCCTGTACTCCGCTGCCTTCTTCATCGGGCTCAAGGCGGTGGGTTTCGACCTGACCGGGCTGGCCGTTCTCTCGGGCGCAATCGGCGTCGGCCTGGGCTTCGGCCTGCAGAAAGTGGTGTCCAACCTCGTCTCCGGCGTGATCATCCTTCTGGACAAGTCAATCAAACCCGGAGACGTCATCTCACTGGGTGAGACCTTTGGTTGGATTAATGCGCTCGGAGCGCGTTATGTGTCCATCACAACGAGGGACGGGAAAGAATACCTAATCCCAAACGAGGACCTCATCACCGGTCAGGTGGTCAACTGGTCCCACTCGAATGACTTTGTGCGGCTCGATATCTTCTTCGGGACCTCTTACAACGACGATCCGCATAAGGTCAGAAAACTCGCGATAGCCGCGGCCTTGAACGTTGACCGCGTGCTATCGCATCGTCCCCCTGTCTGTCACATCGTCGGATTCGGAGATTCCTCCGTCGATTACATCCTGCGTTTCTGGATCACCGACCCGACGCAGGGCCTCACCAACATTCGCGGCAACGTCTACCTGGCGCTATGGGACGCGTTTCAGGAAAACGGCGTGTCGATTCCATTCCCGCAGCGCGAGGTTCGGGTGCTGGAAGGCAGCGAGCTGACAACTCGTCCGGCCCGCCCCTCGGTTCCCGACTGAGAAGGATCACGTCGAACCGGCCGGCTGCACCATGTCGATCTCGGCATTCACCGCGGCGCCGAAAAGCACGGTATAGGCGCTGATCCAGAACCACATCAGCAGGGCGATAACGGCGCCGATCGACCCGTATACCTGATTGTAGTTTCCGAAGTTGGACAGATAGATCGTGAAGCCCGCCGAAGCGATGGCCCAGATCGCCAGTGCAAGTACCGCACCCGCGCTCAGCCAGCGGGGGCGACGTCCGCGGTGGTTCGGTCCGTAGCGATAGACCAGCGACAGCGTAAGCAGCATCACGGTGCCGGTGAGAAGCCAGCGCGCAAGCGAGAGGACAGACTGGGTCGAGTCGCCCAGTGGCAGGAACTGCAGGACAATTGGCACAACAACCACGCTGGCCAAGGCGAAGAACGCCACGGCGACCAGGATGATCGTCATCAGGACGGCCCAGAGCATCGGCCAGAACCCCTTGCGCGATTCCACCCCGTAGGCCGCATTCAGCCCGCGCAGCAAAGCGCCCACGCCAGCGCGAGTCGACCAGATCGCGAAACCGGTGGAGATGATCGTGGTCCAGCCAAGCGTGCTATTGTTGGTGGCGATCAGAGCAGTGACCTGATCGTTCAGCAGTTTATACGCCTCGTTGGGGATGAAGGTTTCAAGCAGGCCCATCTGTTCTTCGATTACATGCGGATCGAACCAGAAGCCCCACAGCGCGATAACGGCTGCCACCGCTGGAAAAATCGCCAGGACACCCCAGAATGCGACACCTGCCGAAATCAGGTCCAGATTTCGCTCGCCGATGGCGCTGAACACTCCTGAAATGACACGCCAGGTCGGCCGCACCGCTTTTTGCATCGAGTTGATCAGTGGTCCGCTCCCCTGCAGTGGTTCGGCAAATTCTCGCGCTTCGTTCCCACAGGTTACCTATTTGCCGCAATTCTGTGCGATTCCCAGCCTGTGGGCGAACAAACCCGCCCCGATCATTGAGAAATCAGGGGGTCGATGCTAATTAATAGGCATGCCCTGCGCCGGGGCTTAGTGCGGCGCGTAGCGAAGGAGGACAATGTCCTGTCTTACATGGCAACGACGGCCAAGGGTGAGGCCGTTACCGGTGCACCGATGACGGATGTCTCGGCGCAAGCTTCAAGCGAGCAACTGCTTGAGCAAATCCTTTCCTCTCTCGAAGACGACAAGGCCGAAGACGTGGTTTCCATCAACTTGCAGGGCAAGTCGGAAATGGCGGACTTCATGGTGATCGCTTCCGGGCGGTCGTCGCGCCAGGTCGCGTCGATTTCGGACAAGCTGGCCGAGCGGCTGAAAGAGCGCTTCGGCCTGGTCTGCAAGACCGAGGGGAAGGACCAGGGCGACTGGGTGCTGATCGACGCGGGCGATATCATCGTCCACGTGTTCCGCCCCGAGGTGCGCGAGTTCTACCAGCTAGAGAAGATGTGGATGAGCCCCGGCGAAGCGGTCGTCGCGAAGGTCTGATGCGTCTGAACATATGCGCGGTCGGGCGGCTAAGGTCCGGACCCGAGCGCGCACTGGTAGACGACTATCTTACCCGGTTCGACCGGACCGGGCGCGGTCTTGGATTGGGTCCCGCAACGCTGACCGAGGTCGAAGACCGCAAGGGTGGCGGCATGGTGGCCGAGGCGGATCTGTTGCGCCGCTCGGTGCCCAAGGGCGCGAAGCTGGCGGTGCTGGACGAGCGCGGCAAGCGCCTCACTTCCCCCGAATTCTCTGAACTGCTTGGACGTTGGCGTGACGAGGGCGTCCAGGATGCGGCATTCCTGATCGGCGGCGCTGACGGGCTCGACCCGTCTCTCCGAAGCGAAGCCGATTTCGCGCTGTGCTTCGGCGCGATGGTCTGGCCGCATATGCTGGTGCGCGTGATGCTGTCCGAGCAACTCTACCGCGCCGCCTCTATCCTCGCCGGCACACCCTATCACCGGGAATAGCCGGGGTCAGATCCTAGGCGGTTCCGGCGCCAGTCGGGAGGTGAGCACATGGTCGCGCCATTCGCCGCCGATCTTCAGATAACGCTTGGCATACCCCTCGCGCTCGAACCCCAGCCTTTCAAGCAGCGCGGCGGAGCGTGCGTTCTCCGGCAGGTAATTCGCCATCACCCGGTTCAACCCCATTTCCCCGAAGGCATGGTCCAGCACCGCTTCCAGCATTTCGGCCATCACGCCCTTCCCCTGCAGCGCGGCGTCCACCGAATACCCCAGTGTGCAGGCCTGAAACACGCCCCGCGCGATGTTAGACAGGTTGGCCGTGGCCACGATCTCTTCGTCGTTGTGCAACCGCGCCACGAAGGGCATGTAACGCCCCGCCGCAGCCTCTGCCACGTTCAGGGCCAGCCGGTCGACCCAGGCGCTCTCGCTGTGATAGCCCTGCGGCCTCGCCGGTTCCCACGGCGCCAGGTGCGCCGCATTGCGCGCCGAGTAGCGCGCAAGCGCGGTCGCGTCCGCGACTGCGGCCACGGTCACGACCAGGCGGGTAGTACGGATCGGTGGCATGGGTTCCTCGAGTGGTCGCGAAACTTTAACGCCGCCAACCGGGGCGCGCAGCAGAAAAGCGCGACGTCGGGTCAGCCTTGGCATTCGGGAATCGCAGGAAAAAAATCCGGTTCAATCCCGGTGGCCACGGGGGTAGACAAACGCTGACAGGCAGGAGCATTCCGATGACCCATCCGAAACCCGTGGTTCTGTGTATTCTCGATGGCTGGGGCTATCGTGAGGAGCGAGAGGCCAATGCTCCCGTTCTCGCTGACACACCGAACTTCGACCGGCTCTGGGAAACCTGCCCGCACGCGTTCCTCACCACTTTCGGACCCGACGTCGGATTGCCGACGGGGCAGATGGGCAACTCGGAAGTTGGCCACACGAATATCGGCGCCGGTCGCGTCGTGGCGATGGACCTGGGCCAGATCGACCTTGCAATCGAGGATGGATCCTTCTTCAGGAATAAGGCCATCCTTGCCTTTGCCGACAAGGTGAAAGCGGCGGGCGGCACCGCGCATCTGATGGGGCTGACCTCCCCCGGCGGCGTCCATGCCCATCAGGACCATATCGTCGCCGCCGCAAAGATCCTGCGCGACAGGGATGTGCCGGTCGCCATTCACGTCATCACCGACGGTCGCGACGTGCCGCCGAAATCCGCCCGCGATACGGTCGCCAGGTTCATCTCCGACCTTCCCGATGGCGTCGAGATCGCCTCTGTCTCCGGCCGATACTACGCGATGGACCGCGACAACCGCTGGGAACGGGTCGAGAAGGCCTATGACGCGATGGTCAAGGGCGACGGCGAAATCGCCGAAAGCGCCGACGACGCGATCGCCCGCGCCTACGACCGCAGCGAGACCGACGAATTCATAACGCCGACCGTTCTGTCCGGCCATGACGGGATCGAGGATGGCGACGGCATCTTCTTCATCAATTTCCGCGCCGACCGCGCCCGCGAAATCCTGCGCGCCATCGGCGAACCGGATTTTTCCGACTTCGACGTTGGCACCCGCCCGCACCTGTCCGCGCTGCTGGGGATGGTCGAGTATTCCGACCGCCACAACAAGTACATGACGACCGCCTATCCGAAGCGGAAGATCGTCGACACGATCGGGGAATGGGTCGCCAAGCACGGGCTGAAGCAATTCCGCCTGGCCGAAACGGAAAAGTACCCGCATGTCACGTTCTTCCTGAACGGCGGCAAGGAAGAGCCGGAAAAGGGTGAGGACCGCTTCATGCCGCCCTCGCCCAAGGTCGCGACCTACGACCTGCAGCCGGAAATGAGCGCTCCGCAGGTGACGGAGAAATTCGTCGAGGCTATCAGGAAGGGCTATGACCTGATCGTCACCAACTACGCCAACCCCGACATGGTCGGGCACACGGGCATCCTCGAGGCCGCGATCAAGGCCTGCGAGACGGTGGATCAGGGGCTCGGCAAGGTGCTGGAGGCGCTCGACAAGGCTGGTGGCGCGATGATTGTCACCGCCGATCACGGTAACTGCGAAACCATGGTCGACCCCGAAACCGGCGGTCCCCACACATCTCACACGACGAACCTCGTGCCGGTCATCGTCTACGGTGCGCCGGACGGGGCAAAGCTGCACGATGGCCGCCTTGCCGACCTTGCGCCGACGCTTCTGCAACTGATGGGGCTGGAACAGCCAGAGGAAATGACCGGGAAGAGCCTGCTCGACATATGAGGCTTGCGACGGTTCTTGCCCTGCTTCTGGCCTTTCCTGCGCATGCGCAGGAAGACCCCGGCGTCATCGCGCGCCGCGCGGCCGGGCAGCTCGAAGCCGCGCAGAACGCTCTTTCCGCGGCAGAGCGCGCCTCGGACCGGGTGCGCGCCCTGACCATGACGATCCGCGCCTACGAGAACGGCCTGACCGCGTTACGCGAAGGATTGCGCCGCGCCGCGATCCGCGAAGCCGCGCTGAGCCGCAGGTTCGAAGCCAAGCGCGAAGAGGTGATGCAGCTTCTGGGCGTGCTGCAATCCATCGAAGCCTCGCCCGCGCCTCTGCTGATGCTTCATCCCGACGGCCCCATCGGCACCGCCCGCTCCGGCATGATCGTCAGCCAGATCACCCCGGCACTGCAGGAGGAAGCCGAAAAGCTGCGCCGCGACCTAGAGGAAATCGCGACGCTCCGCGCCATTCAGGAAAACGCAGCCGAGACCCTGCAACAGGGCCTCGAAGGCGTACAGGAAGCGCGCACTGCCCTGAGCCAGGCGATCTCCAACCGCGTCGACCTGCCAAAACGCCTGCTGAGCGACCCCGAGGCGCTGAGCCGGTTGATCGAAGGGGCGGAAACATTACAGGCATTCGCGGCCGGATTGACCGGCCTCGACGACACCGGCGAGGACCTCCCCGATTTCGACCCGGATCGCGGCGGTCTGCCGCTGCCGGTCTCCGGAACCGTGCTGCGCCGTGCCGGAGAGGCCGACGCTGCCGGCATCTCCCGCCCCGGCATCGTCATCGCGACAGAGCCCCGCGCGCTGGTCACCACGCCCTGGCCCGCAACGATCCGTTACCGCGGGCCCCTTTTGGACTACGGAAATGTGATGATTCTGGAGCCTGGCGGCGGATATCTTTTGGTGTTGGCCGGGCTCGATGAGGTATACGGTGACATTGGCGAAGTTCTGCCGGCCAGCACGCCAGTTGGGCTGATGGGCGGAAATGCACCGGATCGCGCAGCGTTTCTCGCGGACGCCACGGATGGTGGTGGCGTTAACCGCACCGAAACGCTTTATATAGAGGCAAGGCAAGGCGACAGTCCGATTGACCCGGGCAGATGGTTCGCCATTGAAAGATGACGAGGACGCGTATGAAGAAATTCGTAATGGCCGCTTTGGCCGGGACCGTTGCAGGCGCCATCGCGACGACGCAGATCGCCGGCCCGCTTCTGGCGCAGGAAAGCGAGCGCAAGACATCGGTCTATGAACAGCTCGACCTGTTCGGCGACATCTTCGAGCGCATCCGCGCCCAGTATGTCGAGGAGGTCGACGAAGGCGAACTGATCGAAGCCGCGATCAACGGCATGCTGACCTCACTCGATCCGCATTCCAGCTATCTCTCGCCCGACGACGCCGATGACATGCGGGTTCAGACCCGCGGCGAATTCGGCGGCCTCGGCATCGAGGTCACGCAGGAGGACGGCTTCGTCAAGGTCGTCTCGCCGATGGACGATACCCCGGCGGATGAGGCCGGGATGGAGGCCGGAGATTTCATCACCCACGTCGATGGCGAATCCGTGCTCGGCCTGAACCTCGACGAAGCGGTGGAACTGATGCGCGGCCCGGTCGGGTCCGAGATCGTCATCACCGTGGTCCGCGAGGGCATCGACGAACCCTTCGACGTTTCGATCATCCGCGACACCATCAAGCTGACCGCCGTGCGCACCCGGACAGAGGGGCGGACCGTCGTCATGCGCGTGTCCACTTTCAACGACCAGACCTATCCGAACCTCGAAGAGGGCCTGAAGGAAGCGGTCGACGAACTCGGCGGCATGCAGAACATCGACGGCTTCGTCCTCGACCTGCGCAACAACCCGGGCGGCCTGCTGACCCAGGCGATCAAGGTGTCCGACGCTTTCCTCGATGCGGGCGAGGTCGTGTCGACCCGCGGCCGCGATCCGCAGGATGGCGAACGCTACAACGCCACGCCTGGCGACCTGGCCGATGGCAAGCCGATGGTCGTGCTGATCAACGGCGGTTCCGCCTCGGCGTCCGAGATCGTCGCCGGCGCGCTGCAGGACCACCGCCGCGCCATCGTCGTCGGCACCAAGTCCTTCGGCAAGGGCTCGGTCCAGACGGTCATGCCGCTGCGGGGCGACGGCGCCATGCGCCTGACCACCGCGCGCTACTACACCCCGTCCGGCCGCTCGATCCAGGCGCTCGGCGTCTCGCCCGATATCGTCGTGGAACAGCCGACGCCGCATCCGCTCGAGGAAGAGGACGACTCTCCGGTCCGCACACGGTCCGAAGCCGACCTGCGCGGCGCGCTGAACAACGACTCGCTGACCGAGGACGAACGCCGCCAGATCGAGGAAGAACAGGCCGAGGCCGAGGAAGCCGCGAAGCTCCGCGATGAGGACTTCCAGCTGAGCTACGCCGTCGACCTGCTGCACGGCCTGTCGGCAATCGCCTCGGCGGAATAAGGATCTCATCCTGGCCGGCAACGGCCATGCGAAGCAGAGAAGCGGCCCCATCCGGGGCCGTTTTTCATTCAGGAGCGGTCAATCGCCAGTGGCCGCAAGGAATGCGTCGCAGATGTCCTCCGCCCGCGCGATCCAGACAGCGTGGCGATGCCCGGCAATATGCGTCAGCGCCCGGCGCAGATGCCGAAGGCGATAGGGCTGTCCGACGATGTAGGGATGCAGCGCGATGCCCATCACCAGAGATTGGCTCTCCGACTGCTCCAGCATCTCGTCGAAGGTGTCGATGATCATGTCGGCGAACTGCGCCGCCCCGTCCTTGCGCGCCACAATCGCCGGGATATCGTTGACTTCCTGCGGATAAGGCACCGCCAGCAGGTCGCCATGCGCCGTCCGCATCCGCACAGGCTGATCGTCCATGCACCAGTTCAGAGTATAGGCATAGCCCGCCTCTGCCAGCAGGTCGGGCGTGGCACGGCTCTCCGCGATCCACGGGCTCAGCCAGCCCTTCGGCGCTCGCCCTTCGGCTCGAGTCAGCACCCCCGTCGCCTCGGCGATCAGCGCCCGTTCCGCCGCCTCGTCCAGCACGCTCTGCCGCTCGCTGTTCGTACGGCCGTGCCCGGCGATCTCGTCGCCGCGCGCCCGGTGCGCCGCCATCAGCTCGGGCGCATAGTCGTACATCGCGCTGTTCGCCAGCACCGTCGCCGGCAGGTCCAGCGCGTCCAGCAGATCCAGCAGCCGCCACGCCCCAACGCGGTTGCCGTAATCCCGCCAGGCATAGTTCAGCACGTCCGGCTGCGGCCCGCCCGGCGCCAGCTCCGCGCCCAGCCCCTCGCCAAAGGCAAAATGCTCAAGGTTCACGCCCAGATACACCGCCAGCCGCTTTCCGCCCGGCCAGGTGAAATCCGGCCGCCGCGTGATCGGTACATAGTCGTAGCGTCCGTTGCCCGGCAGGCTCACAGCGGCGCCTCGGCCAGCCCGGCACGGTCCAGCAGGATCTCGGCACTGTCGTTCCACACATCCGTGCTGACGATCCGGCCATCGCGCACGGTGAAGATGTCGATATAGCGGTTGCCGTCAAATGGCGTCCCGTCCGGCCATTCACCGTAGAGGTGGCCGGTATTGTAGACCCGCACCTCGCCCGTCTCCTGGTCCAGCGCCACATCGGTCCGCAGGAACCGCTTCTTCACCCAGGCGTAGCGTTTCGCGTTGAACGCCGCACTTCCCGCAGGACCGCCCAGCTTCCGCCCGCCGGTAAAGGTCATCTCGAAATCGTCGGACAGGTATGCCGCCGCACCCTCGGGATCGGGCACCATCGACAGCTCCAGATAGGTCTCCACGATCCGTTTCGCCTCTGCCACCGCATCCGTCATTTCAGGATCCCTCGTTGCCTTCCATCGGTCCTATGCGATCCGGCGCCTCGCGCGCAAGGCGCCCGCTTTCCCTTCGCGGCCGCCTGCCCTACGGTCCCGCCAACCGGACCGGAGCCTGCCATGACCCCCGAAGAGAAACTGACACTCCCCTACCGCCCCTGCGTCGGCGTCGTCCTCGCTAACCCGCAGGGCCTGATCTTCGCCGGAGAGCGCATCGACACGCCCGGCGCCTGGCAGATGCCCCAGGGCGGCATCGACGACGGAGAGCAGCCGCAGGACGCCGCTCTGCGCGAGCTCTACGAGGAAACCGGCGTGACCGCCGATCTCGTGACGGTCGAGGCGGAGGCTCCCGACTGGGTGCAATACGACCTGCCGGACGAGCTGATCGGCAAGGTCTGGAAAGGCCGCTATCGCGGACAGAAGCAGCGCTGGTTCCTGATGCGCTACTACGGCACCGATGAACGCATCGTGATCGACACGGCGCATCCCGAATTCTCCCGCTGGCGGTGGATATCCGCCGACGATCTGATCGACGCCATCGTCCCGTTCAAGCGCGCGACCTATATCGAGGTCATGAACGCTTTCCGGGAGGCACTCCGATGACCCTGCGATTCACCATTCCGCTCGCCGCCGCCTGCCTGGCCGGCACCCAGGCCGCCGCGCTCTCCTGCATGGCCCCTGACGCGATGAAGGCCTTTTCCGACGCCTCCGCGGCCGAAGAGGTCTACATGATTGTGCTGGGGACGTTTTCCGGTGGACCGGGCCCGCGGCCAGACGGCACCACAAATGGCGATAGTCGCGAATACGAGGTCACCTTCGAGGGCCACACGGTCAGCCAGGGCGGCCCAACCGAACCGCTGAGCCAGACCGTGCACGTCGTCGAATCCTGCATCGGCCCCTGGTGCGCCGAACTGCAAACCGACGTGGAAACGCTGACCTTCCTGCGGGTCGACTCGCCCGAGGCGGTGCCGGTGCTGGCGATCGACGCGTGCTATAGCAACGTTTTCCCCCAGCCGACCGAAGAGACGCTCGAGGTCATCAGGGACTGCTTCGCCAACAGCTGCACGGCAAGCTGACGCTCCGTTTCACTTAAGAAAGACGGATTTGATCCGCTGACGAAACGTTCGACTCCACACGAGAACAAAACGTGAATATACTCTCCGCATGCCCTTTGCGGAACTCGACATAACCTCGAATTTCACCTTCCTCACCGGCGGTTCGCACCCCGAGGAATACATGAGCCGCGCCGCCATCCTCGGCATCCCGGCGCTGGCCGTCGCCGATGTGAATTCCGTCGCCGGCATCGTCCGCGCCCATACCAAAATGAAGGAAATCGCCCGCGACGTCCGCCTGCGGCAGGAGGCAGGCCTCATCGGCCCGCCGCGCCCGGCGCATATCCCGAAACCGCCCTCGGCTCCCATCGACACCGTCCCGCGTCTGATCCCCGCCGCCCGCATCGTGCTGGAGGACGGGTTTACCGTGACCGTCCTGCCCCGCGACCGCGCCGCCTGGGGGCGGCTGTCCCGCCTGATCTCCAAGGGCCGTCTCACGGCGGAAAAGGGCAATTGCCTGCTAAACTTCAACGACCTGATGGCATGGGCGGAGGGGCAGGAGATGCTGCTCCACCCGCCAGGGGCGCCCACGGCAAAGGGCGGCGCGGGCGACTGGCAGTCACGGGCGGCACGGCTGGCGCGCAGCTTCCCCGGACAGGTCTCCCTGCTGATGGCGCCGCTCTACGACGGCCAGGACGGCGCGCGCTTCGACCGGCTTGCCGCGCTGGCCGCCGATCTCGGTCTGCCCACCGTCGCCTCCGGCGCACCGGTGATGCATCACGGGCAAAGGCGCAAGCTGACCGACGTGCTGACCGCGATCCGCGAAGGCGTGCGCGTTGATCAGCTTGGCCGTGCCGCGCTGGCCAATTCCGAGCAGCGCCTGCGCTCGGAAGAAGAGATGCTGATCCTTTTCGAAGGCCACGAGGACGCCGTCCACCGCAGCGCAGAGGTCGCCGGACGCTGCGGCTTCGACCTTGCCCAGCTCCGCTACGAATACCCGTCCGAGATCGCCGAGGGCGAGGCCCCCTCCGAGCGCCTGTCGCGCCTCGCCTGGGAGGGGCTGGACTGGCGCTATCCCAACGGTGCGCCGGAAAAGGTGCGGGCGCTGCTGCAGCACGAACTCGACCTGATCGCCAGGTTGAAATACGAACCCTATTTCCTGACCGTCCGCGACGTCGTGCACTACGCCCGCTCCCGCAACATCCTCTGCCAGGGGCGCGGCTCGGCGGCGAATTCGGTCACCTGCTATTGCCTTGGCGTCACCTCGGTCTCGCCCGAGGTCGGCACCATGGTCTTCGAACGCTTCGTATCCGAGGCCCGCGACGAGCCCCCCGATATCGACGTCGATTTCGAGCATGAGCGCCGCGAAGAGGTGATCCAGCACATCTACGAACGCTACGGCCGTCACCGCGCCGGGCTCTGCGCCACTGTGATCCACTATCGCGGCAAGCGCGCCATCCGCGAGGTCGGCCGCGCAATGGGCCTGACCGAGGACACGATCTCGGCGCTCTCCTCCCAGCTCTGGGGCTTCTTCTCGGCAAAGGGGCTGGAGGCGCACCGCATGCGCGAGATCGGGCTGGACCCGCAGGACCTGCGCCTGCAGCAGACCATGGCGCTGATCTACGAGATCATCGGCTTCCCCCGGCACCTCAGCCAGCATGTCGGCGGCTTCATCATGACCGAGGGACGGCTCGACGAACTCTGCCCGATCGAGAACGCGACGATGGAAAACCGCACCGTCATCCCCTGGGACAAGGACGACATCGACGCGCTGGGGATCCTCAAGGTCGACGTGCTGGCACTGGGGATGCTGACCTGCATCCGCAAGGCCTTCGACCTGATCCGCGACCATCACCAGGTCACCTACGATCTCGCCGGCATCCCCTCCGACGATCCGCAGGTCTACGACATGCTCTGCAGGGCGGATTCGCTGGGCGTCTTCCAGGTGGAAAGCCGGGCGCAGATGAACTTCCTGCCGCGGATGAAGCCGCGCACCTTCTACGATCTGGTGATCGAGGTGGCGATCATCCGCCCCGGCCCGATCCAGGGCGACATGGTCCACCCCTATATCCGCCGCCGCAACGGCGAGGAGCAGGTGAAATTCCCCTCCGACGAGCTGGGCAAGGTGCTCAGCAAGACGCTGGGCGTGCCGCTGTTCCAGGAACAGGCGATGCAGATCGCGATCACCGGCGCCGGCTTCACCCCGGAAGAGGCCGACCGCCTGCGCCGGTCGCTCGCCACCTTCAAGAAGCACGGCAACGTGTCGGATTTCCGCGCCCGCTTCCTGAACGGCATGCGGGGGAACGGCTATGACGAGGACTTCGCCCAGCGCTGCTTTTCCCAGATCGAGGGCTTCGGCTCCTACGGTTTCCCGGAATCCCACGCCGCAAGCTTCGCGCTGCTGGTCTACGCCTCCGCCTGGCTGAAATACCACCACCCGGCGATCTTCGCCTGTGCCCTGCTGAACGCGCAGCCGATGGGCTTCTACGCGCCGGCCCAGATCGTCCGCGACGCCCGCGAGCACGGGGTGGAGGTGCGCCCCGTCGACATCAACGCCAGCAACTGGGACAACACGGTAGAGCTGACCGACGAGAACGAGCTGGCCCTGCGGCTGGGCTTCCGCCAGATAAACGGCATGTCCGAGGAGGACGGCGACTGGCTGATGGCCGCCCGCGGCAACGGCTACCGCTCGGTCGAGGATATCCGCCGCCGTGCCGGGCTGGCGCCGAAGATGATCCGCAAGCTGGCAGAGGCCGACGCCTTCGCCAGCCTCTCGCTGCCCCGCCGCCACGCCCTCTGGAACGCGCGCGCCCTGCCCGAGGCAGAGGACCTGCCTCTGTTCAGGGGCGACCTCGACGGCGAGGGGATCGTCGAGCCGCAGGTGTTCCTGCCCGACATGACCCTTGGCGAACAGGTGGTCGAGGATTTCGTCGCCATGCGCCTCAGCCTGCGCGCGCACCCGCTGGCGCTGCTGCGCGACCGCCTGACACCACAGGCGCATGTCGTGGTCCCCCTGCCCGGCAAGCGCGCAAAATCAGTGCCGATGCACTGGCACCCCCGCAACGCGCGGCACTTCGCGTGAGGCGGCTACGGCGGGCCAAAAGAACTTTTTGCCTCCGGCGGAAGTATTTTCGACCAGAAGAAGCAACGGACTATTAACCAAAATCGGACAGGCTGACCCGGCGGTACAGGCGGAAGCGCCGATGACCGTACCAGGAGAAGGCCCCCCGCTACCGGCAACGGAGTGGGGGGCTGGACCATGCTTCTTCTGGTCAGAAATACTTCCGCCGGAGGCTCCCGAACCCGCAAGCATTGCCACGCCGGGCAGACACGTCGCGCCGCCACGGGCGAAAATCGGCGTGCGCGGAAGCGCTCATCTGAGCCGCGTCAGGATCTCCAGCGAGGCATAGCCGTCGGGCACCATGCCGACCGAGGCCTGGAACGCCTTCACCGCGGCGATGGTGTTCGGGCCGATGATCCCGTCCACCCCGTCCGGGTCGAAGCCTTCGGCCAGCAGACGCCGCTGCAGTTCCTGTTTTTCGTCAAAGGACAGGGCGCGGTCGCCGCGTGGCCAGCTGGCCGCGATGGCCGGGCCGCCGGCGATGCGGTCGGCGAGGTGGCCGACGCCGATCACGTAGGCGTCCGCCGTGTTATATTTCTCCAGAACGTGGAAATTCTCGTAGATCACAAAGGCCGCGCCCTTGTGGCCCGCAGGCAGCAGCACCGAGGTCGGCCCGTTCGAGGGCAATTCGCGCCCCTGCAGATCGCGCACGCCCAGCCCGTTCCAGTAGCCCGCCGGCTTCTTGATCCGCTCGCTGGTCTCGGCATAGTCGAACCCGTCCGGCAGCTTCACCTCGATCCCCCAGGGCTGGCCCTTCTTCCAGCCGTGGTGCTGCAGGTAGGCCGCCGTCGAGGCCAGCGCATCCGACGGGTCGTCGCCCCAGATGTTGCGCCTGCCGTCGCCGGTATAGTCCACCGCGTGCGCGAGGTAGGAGCCGGGCATGAACTGCGTATGCCCCATCGCGCCGGCCCAGCTGCCGACCATGTGCGCGCTGTCCACGTCGCCTGACTGGATGATCTTCAGCGCCGCGATCAGCTGTTCCTCGAAGAAATCCGCGCGGCGCGCGTCATAGGCAAGCGACGCCATCGCGGCGACGATCGGCGTGTCGCCAAGGAAAGTGCCATAGGCCGTTTCCAGCCCCCAGATCGCCGCGACGATCTCTTTCTCGACGCCATAGCGCGCCTCGATCCCATCCAGCAATTTGCCGTTGTCGCGCACCGCCGCGCGCCCGTTCGTCACCCGCAGGTCGGACACCGCGGTATCCAGGTATTCCCAGATCTGCTTGGTGAACTCCGCCTGATGCCGGTCGCGCTCCACCACCTTGGCATTGAAGACGATGCCGCGCATCGCCGTGTCGTAGACATCCGCCCGGATGCCCAGCGCCAGGGCGCGCTTGCGGAATTCCTCGATCCAGGCCGGAAAGCTGACGGCGTCGGGGGGATTGCGGGTGGCCGCCACGAGCTCAATCACGGGCCGCGGCTCAGGCAGCCGCGATACCGCCGGGCCGAGCGGGTCGGCCGAAACCACAACAGGCACTGCCCAGAGGGCGCAGGCCATGATCACGCAATGCGGGATGCGCATTCATCGTCCTTTCGTCCTCCCCCAGGTCGCGCACAGTGTATCAGCCCCGAATCGACGGTGGAACCGGAGATCTGACAAATGGGCAAGAGGTTGCTAACGGCGGGTCCGGCGCACCTTGCGGGCGGTCTTCTCGCCCTTCCGTTTCGCCCGCACCGCTTTAGGCCGCTTGAGCTTCGACCGGCCGGGCTGCGGCCCGCGCGGCATCGCGTTGCCGCGCACCTCCAGCAGTTCCAGCATCAGCCCGCCGCTCACCGGCTCGGCCTCGGTCAGGCGCACCGTCACCTCGTCGCCGACCCCCAGCACCAGCCCGCTGTCTGCGCCCATAAGCGTCTGCGCCTGTCCGTCGTAATGGAAGAACTCGCGCCCCATCGTGCGGATCGGGATCAGCCCGTCGGCGCCGGTCTCGTCCAGCCGCACGAAGGCGCCGAAGCGCTGGATCCCGGAAATGCGGCCGGCGAACTCGTTGCCGACGCGGTCGGCGAGATAGGCCGCAAGATACCGGTCGTTGGTGTCGCGCTCGGCGGCCATCGAGCGGCGCTCGGTTTCCGAGATATGCTCCGCCGTCTGCTCCAGATGGTCGATATCCTCGGGGCTCAGACCGTCTTTGCCCCAGCTATGCCCGGTGATCTGCGCCCGGTGCACGATCAGGTCGGCATAGCGCCGGATCGGCGAGGTGAAATGCGCGTAGGCCTTCAGCGCCAGCCCGAAATGCCCGAAGTTCTCCGGCGCGTAATAGGCCTGCTGCATCGAGCGCAGGGTCGACATGTTGATCAGCTCGTCGAACTCGGTGCCCTCGGCCTGGTCCAGCAGCGTGTTCAGGTGCCGCGTATGCAGCACCTGCCCCTTCGCAAGGTTGAACCCGCTGGCCTGCGCCACCTCGCGCAGCGCATCCAGCCGCATCGGGTCCGGCTCTTCGTGCACGCGATACAGCAGCGGGCGGCGGCGCGCGAACAGCTCCTCGGCGGCGGCGACATTGGCGAGGATCATGAATTCCTCGATCAGCCTGTGCGCATCCAGCCGGTCGCGGAAGGCCACGGATTTCACCTGCCCCTCCTCGGTCAGCTCGATCCGCCGCTCCGGCAGGTCCAGGTCCAGCGGCTGCCGTGCCTCGCGCGCCTTCGCGGCGGCCTCGTAGGCGGCGTAGAGCGGACCGATGACATCGTCCATCAGCGGCTCGCATTTTTCGTTCGGCGTCCCGTCGCGCGCGGCCTGCACCTCGCCGTAATTCAGCGAGGCCACGGATTTCATCAGCCCGCGGGTAAACCGGTGGCGGATCTTCTCGCCGGCGGCGTTCAGCACCATTTCGACGGCGATGCAGGCGCGCGGCACGCCCTCGTGCAGCGAACACAGGTCGCCGGACAAGCGGTCGGGCAGCATCGGCACCACCCGATCGGGGAAATAGGTGGAGTTGCCGCGCTTCCGCGCCTCGCGGTCCAGCGCGGAACCGGGCGTCACGTAGGCCGCGACATCCGCGATGGCGACCCAGACGCGGAAGCCGCCCGCGTTCTTCGGGTCCTCGTCGGCACGGGCATGGACCGCATCGTCGTGGTCGCGCGCATCGGCCGGGTCGATGGTGACCAGCGGCAGGTCGCGCAGATCCTCGCGTTTGCCAAGACCCTCGGGCTTCGCGCGATCCGCTTCGGCAATGGCGTCGTCCGGGAAATCGTCGGGTATGCCGTGCTGATGGATCGCGATCAGCGACACCGCCCTCGGCGCCGTCGGATCGCCCAGCCGTGTCACGATGCGCGCCATCGGCAGGCCCATGCGCCCGCGCGGCCCTGCACTTTCTGCCTCGACCAGTTCGCCGTCCTTGGCGCCGTGGGTGGCGCCCGCGTTCACCCGCCATTCCTTGTCGCTGCCCTTGTCGATGGGCACGATGCGGCCGCCCTCGGCGCCCTTGCGGAAAATGCCCAGCACCCGGCGCGGGTTCGATCCGATCTTGCGGATCAGCCGCGCTTCGTAGGCGTGGCCTTCGCCCTTCACCTCGGTCAGCCGGGCAAGGATACGGTCGCCGCCGCCCATCGCCGGATCGGAGGCGCGCGGCATCAGCAGGATCTTCGGTTCCGGCCCGTCGCCCTGCCATTCCAGCGGTTTCGCGAACAGGTCGCCATCGGCATCCGGCGCCTGCACCTCCAGCACCGAGACGGGTGGCAGCTTGTCAGGGTCGCGGTAGGTCTTGCGCCGCTTCTCCAGATGTCCCTCGGATTCCAGCTCCTTCAGCATCCGCTTCAGGTCGATCCGCTGCTGCCCCTTGATGCCGAAGGCACGCGCGATATCGCGCTTCGAGGTCTGCGTCGGATGCGCCGAAATCCAGTCGAGTATCTGCTGTTTCGTGGGAAGGCTGCTCATGCGTTTGCGGTATCACGGAGCGCGCCGGACGTCATGCGGAAAGGTCAGCGGCCTCGTCCACGTCGCGAAGCACCGCCGCGTAACCGATGCGGATGCCTTCAAGCGAGGCAACGCTGTCCGCCAGCGCATGTTCCGTGGACCATCGGACATCGCCGAAGATCCCCGCTGGCACCGCCGCCGTCCGCTTCAGCCCGACAAGCCAGTAGCCGCCATCCTCTGCCGGTCCAAAGACCGCATCATGGCGCTGTATCAGCCGAAAGGCCCCGGCGATATGCGCCGTCGTGATCCCTGGAATATCCGCCCCGATCACCGCCACCGGTCCCGGCGGCATCGACCGCAGCAGCCGCGCCATCCGGTCTCCCAGGTCGCCCGCCCCCTGCGGAACGCGCGGCAGATGCGCGGGCCAGACCCGGCTGGCCATCCCCTCGGCATCCGGGGAAACCGCCAGCACCAGCCGCCAGCGCGGGTCCTGCAGCCGCCGGATCAGCGACAGGCTTTGCCGCCGGAACCACCAGGCCGCCGCGACCATGCCGATCCCGCGCCCCAGACGGGTCTTCACCCGCCCCGGCCGCGGCTCCTTCACCATGATGACAAGCGTAGGCCTGCGGCGCATCAGCCCCGACCCGGGCGGTCAGGCAAAATATGCCTCAAGGATCTTGCGGTATATGCCCTTCAGTTGAACGATCTGCTCCACCGGCACGTTCTCGTCCACCTTGTGCATTGTCTTCCCGACCAGCCCGAATTCCACCACCGGGCAGTGATCCTTGATGAACCGCGCGTCCGAGGTCCCTCCCGTGGTCGACAGCTCCGGCGCGATACCCGTCTCTGCCTCGACCACGCCCGCCACCAGCGCCGACAGGTCCCCCGGCGGCGTCAGAAAGCTCTCGCCCGACACCTTCACGGTCACCGCGAATTCCACCCCGGTCTCCGCCGTGACCTGATCCGCCGTCGCCCGCAGCCATGCTGCCAGGCCATCCGAGTCATGCGCATCGTTGAAACGGATGTTCACCGTCGCCCGGCAGGCCGCCGGGATCACGTTATTGGCCGGGTTGCCGGTGTCGATCGTGGTCACCGCCAGCGTCGTGGCGTCAAAAAACTCCGTCCCCGAGTCCAGCTCGTGCGACGCCAGTCTGTCGCACAACCGCGCCATGGCCGAGACCGGGTTCTTTGCCCGGTGCGGATAGGCCGAATGCCCCTGCACGCCCTTCGCCACGAAGAAGGCCGACATCGACCCGCGCCGCCCGATCTTGATCATCTCGCCCATATTCTCTGGGCAGGTCGGCTCTCCGACCACGCAGACCGACATCCGCTCGCCCTGCTCCGCCATCCAGTCCAGCAGCGCCGTCGTCCCGTCCACCGCGTCGCCTTCCTCGTCGCCGGTGATCGCAAGCACCACCGCGCCCTCGGGCGGCGTCTCGCGCACGAAATCCATCGCCGCCGCGGCGAAGGCCGCCACGCCGGATTTCATGTCCGTCGCCCCACGCCCCCACAGGATGCCATCTTCCACCGCGCCGCCGAACGGATCACGTGTCCAGGCTGCCTCGTCCCCCACCGGCACGACGTCGGTGTGCCCGTTGAACCCGAAGGTCCTCACGTTCCCCTTCGCGCCCCAGCGCGCGTACAAGTTCGACACTTCGCCCCGGTCCAGGCGCCAGCACTGGAAACCTGCAGAGGTCAGCTCCGCCTCCAGCAGCCGCAGTGCGCCACCTTCCTCTGGCGTCACGGACGGGCAGCGGATCAGGCGGGCGGTCAGGTCGACGGGATCGACGGGGTCGGTCATGCAAGGGCTCCTTCGATTCCAGGATTGCTACTATCCCGCCCCGCCGCGCGCAATCGGACGCGCAGCGGAAACACCTGTGACCATTTCGACTCACGACGCGCCCCGATACGCGCCGCCCGCCGGATTTTCCTCGCCAAGACGGGCCGCGCTTGGGCAAAACACCAGTAAAAGAGGCAGTAGAACGCCGCACAAGCGGCACGGGCAGTCAGCTTGCGGGAATGGTGATCGGCGTTGCGTTCAGGCGCGGCGCTGGGACTCGTGGGTGCCGTCCAGCCTCTTCGAGGCAGGAGAGTCGGGATGGTCAGAGCACGCACGTTGCCCATCGACACCAACGCGTCCGCGATGGAGATGGCCGAGGCCATCTTCGGCGACGGCGTGGAAGTTGTCGCTGCGACCTATACCGGCGACGACCGTTCTTCTGGCATCTATTCGAATGGCGACAGCATCTCGCCCGACGCGACGCCCTCCGACACAGGCGTGATCCTGTCCACCGGACAGGCCAGCGGATTCACCAACAGCCGCGGTCAGTCGAACCAGGATACAAACCAGACAACCTCGTCGAACGGCGTTAACAACGACGACGACTTCAACGACCTCGTCGGCACCAACACCTACGACGCCGCCTGGATCGAGGCCGACTTCATCCCGCAGGGCGACACCCTGACGATGCAGTTCGTCTTCTCCTCCGACGAATATCCCGAATACGCCAACTCCATCTACAACGACGCGGTCGGCGTCTGGATCAACGGCGTACCGGCGCAGATCACCGTGGGCGACGGCTCCACCAGCGTCGGAAACGTCAACCAGATCAACAATATCAACCTCTACAACGACAACACGTCCGACCAGTACAATACCGAGATGGACGGGTTCACCGTCACCATGACTCTGACCATCCCGGTCAACGCGGGCGTGGTGAACTCGATCCGCATCGGCATCGCCGACGTGTCGGACGCGAACTACGACTCCAACCTTCTGATCGCCGGCAACAGCGTGCAGACCGTCCTGATCGCCAACGAGGACGAGGTCCGCATCGACCCCGGCGAAAGCAAGACCATCGACGTTCTGGCGAACGATCACAGCTCCACCGGCGGCACGCTTCACGTCACCCACATCAACGGGGTCGCGGTAAATGCGGGCGATCAGGTCACGCTGCCGAACGGGCAGGAAGTGACCCTGAACGCCGACGGCACCTTCACGATCCACGTCGACAGCGACGAGGAGATCGCGAATTTCACCTACGCGATCGCCGACGACCTGGGCCATACCGACACCGGCTACGTCACCGTCAGCACGGTGCCCTGCTTCGTCGCCGGCACGCTGATCCGCACGCCCGCGGGCGAGGTTCCGGCAGAAACCCTGCGCCCCGGCGACCTTGTCCTGACCCAGGACAACGGCCCGCAGCCCCTGCGCTGGATCGGCAGGCGCCGTGTCGCCGCCATTGGCAAATTCGCCCCGATCCGCATCGCCGCCCACACCTTCGGCACCCATCGCACCCTGATGGTCTCGCCGCAGCACCGCATCCTGATCCGCGACACGATGGCCGAGCTTCTCTTCGGCGAGGGCGAGGTGCTCGTGCCCGCCCTTCACCTGCTGAACGGCCGCACCGTCACCCGGGTAGAAGGCGGCACCGTCGACTACGTCCACCTGCTGTTCGACGCGCATCAGGTGGTGATCTCCGAAGGGCTGCCCAGCGAAAGCTTCCTGCCCGGCCCGCAGACCAGCGGGCTGTTCGAACCCGATGTGCTCAACGAAATCCGCGCGCTGTTCCCCCAGCTCGACCCGACCACCGGCGAAGGCTACGGCCCCGCCGCGCGCCGGACGCTGAAGGGGTACGAGGCGCGCGTCCTGATCGAAGGAGTCGCCGCATGACCTGGCTTGCAATCTCGGACGGCCGCCACTGCCTGCGCGCACCGCAGGGCAAGGACCTCGATGACCTGATCACGCGCGGCAGCGTGATGATCGAGGTCCAGCTTTACGGCGACCGGCCGCAGAAGCTGAACATGATCGAGATGGAGCGCACCAACGGCTGGTTCCGCCGCTTCTCGGTGACGCTGGCGAAGAACGCGCATATCTCCGTCGAGCACCGGCAGGCCGACACGATCACCCAGGCGATCCTGAAAAAGCCGCGCACCACCTCGCACGATACCCTGCGCCTGACCTATTCCTGGGACGCACCCGCGCGGCGCGGCGTGCTGACCGCGGAAAACACCACCTCCGGCACCGCCGTCCATGCGTTCTTCGAGGAACCGCAGCCGCTGCTGGGCGAGGACATCCACGATCTCGTCAACGGGCAGGCCTTCATCGACCCGGCCGTGTCGCTCTTCGCCGTGTCCGACCGGATCGAACCCTCCGGCCCGATGCCCGGCTTCCTTGAAGGCAGCTGGATCGGCACCCCCGACGGCCCCCGCCGCATCGAGGATCTTGCGGAAGGCGACGAGGTTCTGACCGCCCGCAACGGCGCCCAGCCGATCCGTCATCTGGTGTCGCATGAAATGCCTGCCACCGGCAGCTTCCGCCCCGTCCGCCTGCGCGCGCCCTTCCTCGGACTGCGCACCGATCTCTGTGTCGCGCCGCATCACCGGATCCGGGTCAACGGCACCGACACGGAATACCTGTTTGGAAACGAGAATGCGCTGGTCGAGGCGCGACACCTCGGCCCGATGATCGGACCGGCGCATGCCGGGTCCGGCGCGACCGCCCGCTACTACCAGATGGTCCTCGATCACCATGACTGCGTGAACGTGGCCGGCGGCTGGGCGGAAAGCCTGTATCTGGGCGATCTCGCCCGGCAGCCCGCGCGGCAGACCTGCTCGCTCTTCGCCGGCATCCCGGCGGGCCGCCTTCCGGTACACGAGGAAATCGCCGGAACGGTGCTGGAGCCCTACGAGGCAAGCGTGCTGGTCGCGAACCTCTGCGCCTAGGCGCCGCCGCTATCCGGCGGCGCGCCCCGACAGCAGCGTTTCGATGACGCGCGGCAGATCCGAAGGCGCCTCGCAGATCGCATCCGCCTGGTCCAGTTCGTCATCCGTACCATAGCCCCAGCGGACACCCACCGTCGCCATCCCGTTCTTCTGCCCGGCCACGATGTCGTGCACCCGGTCGCCCACCATCACGGCCGTCTCCGCCATCACTCCGGTCTGGCCCAGCGCATGTACCAGCAACTCTGCCTTGTCGTTCCGGGTGCCGTCCATCTCCGGCCCGAACTGCGCCTCCAGATACCCGTCCAGCCCGAACCGTTCGGTGATCTGCACCGCGTAGACATGCGGCTTTGCGGTCGCCAGGAACAGCCGGTGCCCGGCGGCCCGCAGCGCCGCCAGAGCCTCCGCTATCCCGTCATAGACCGCGCAATCGAACATGCCGCCGCCGGAATAGGCTTCTCGATAAGCGGCCAGCGCCGCCGCCGGGTCCGCGGCGCCAAGCTTGGCGAAACTGTCGATCAGCGCCGGCCCGATCATCCAGGTCAGCTCTTCCGGGTCCTGCTCCGGCAGGCCGACAGCCTTCAGCGCATAGGCGGCAGACCCGGTGATCCCCGGCTTCGGATCGGTCAGCGTCCCGTCGAGATCCAGGAAGACCGCGCTCACGCCTCGCCCTCCTTGTCGTAGAACGGCGTCATCTGCGCCACGATCACCGAGTTTTCCTGCAGCGCCCGGTCCATCAGCCCGCGTTCCTCGTCGGAAATCTCGTGGCCTTCCTCCAGCCGCTCCTCCAGCGTTCCGTAACCCGTCACGTCCAGCGGGTTCATGTCCGCCTGCTTCAGGATAGCCACCGTCTCGCGCACCGCCTCCGCCTCGTCCACGCCAGAGGCGTAGCACATAAGCGCCGCGCCCGTTGATCCATCTGGCAGCCCGTCACCGGCCTTGCGGCCGACCTCGACCAGCAGGGTGTAGACCTGTTGCGGTTTCTTTTCCTTTTTCATGGCCGCCCGATACCACCCGTATCCGGGCCGCACCAGCGCTTTGACCGCAAAGAAAAGGCCCGCCGCAGGCAGCGACGGGCCGGAATTCAAACGCCAGCAGGGCGCGTCAGGTCGTGCGCCGGATCATCCGTGCGATCCAGATCAGCAGGCAGGCCCCGATGAAGCCGATGATCAGCTGTCCGATCCAGCCGCCGAGCGTTCCGCCGACGATCGCCATAAGAATGGCGTTCAGAACGATCGCCCCGACGATGCCGAGGATGATGTTCATCAGGATGCCCATGTTCGATTTCATGAATTGTTCCGCGAGCCACCCCGCGATGCCGCCGATAATGATGGCAGCCAGCCAGCCGATGCCGGTCATGACGTCTCCCTCTCGTTACGAATGCCCGCTTCCCGGCGGGCTGACGCAAAGGAAACGCCGGGCAACCGCGTTTTGTTCCGCGATACGCCGTGGCGGGCCGTCCCGGCAGGACGGTCCCTTCTACTTGTTCATCTGCCTGTAGCCCCAGATCAGCAGGCAGGCGCCGAGCAGACCGACGATCAGCTGCGGGACAAGGGCGTTCTCGGCGTAAAAGCCGAGAAGGTTCAGGATCAGGTTCAGGACGAAGGCGCCCACGATCCCAAGAATGATGTTCACGATGATCCCGGTGTTCGCCTTCATGATTATGCTGGCGATCCAGCCGGCCAGCCCGCCGACAATGATGGATCCGATCAGTCCCAGTCCCATGGCACCCTCCTAGTCCCGAAGCAGTTCGTTGATCCCGGTCTTCGACCTTGTCTTCTCGTCCACCCGCTTCACGATCACCGCGCAGTACAGATGCACGCCGCCCTTCGACGGCATCGAGCCCGCGACGACCACCGAATAGGGCGGTACCTCACCATACATGACCTCGCCGGTCTCGCGATCCAGAATCTTGGTCGACTGGCCAAGGAACACGCCCATCCCCAGGACCGCTCCCTCGCGGACGATCACGCCTTCGACCACTTCGGACCGGGCGCCGATAAAGCAGTTATCCTCGATGATGACCGGGCCCGCCTGCAGCGGTTCCAGCACGCCGCCGATGCCCACGCCGCCGGACAGGTGCACGCCCTTGCCGATCTGCGCGCAGGATCCGACCGTGGCCCAGGTGTCCACCATCGTGCCGCTGTCGACATAAGCGCCGAGGTTCACGAAGGACGGCATCAGCACGACGCCGGGCGCGATATAGGCCGACTTGCGAACGACGCAGTTCGGCACGGCGCGGAAGCCCGCGGCCTTCCACTGGTTGTCGCCCCAGCCCTTGAACTTCGAGTCGACCTTGTCCCACCAGCCGCCGCCCTGCGGGCCGCCGTCCTGCTGTTCCATGTCCTTGATGCGAAAGCCCAGCAGCACGGCCTTCTTGGCCCACTGGTTGACCTGCCAGTTGCCGTCCGCCTGCCTTTCCGCCACCCGCAGCTCGCCGGAATCCAGCGCGTTCAGCGTGTCCTCGATGGCCTCGCGGGTCTCGCCCGTGGTCGCGGGGGTGATCGTATCGCGCGCCTCCCAGGCGGCTTCGATGGCGGTTTCAAGCTGGGCGTTGGACATCGGGGCGCTCCGCATTCCGTTGGGTCTTTGTCGGGTTGTGGCTATAGAGGCTCGATGTAGGCGGTGCAATGCAAGGCAGGAGGCAGCGATGAAGGATTTCGGCAAGCACAGGTTCCCCGACGCACATCAGGACAGGGAAAACGCGCGGCAGACCCCTGATACGCCGCAGACCCGCGCCCCGGCCTACCGGCTGGCCTTCGAGGATGACGATTTCCTGTGCCGGGACGAACTGCGCCCCGTGCGGCTGCAGCTCGAACTGATGAAGCCGGAACTGCTGCTGTCAGAATACGGCGTCGAATCCACCATCGTCCTGTTCGGCGGCGCCCGCGTGCCCGAACCCTCCCGCAGGGCCGAGGCGCGGACCGAGACGCTGGCCGACCTGTCCATATACTACGAGGAAGCGCGCAAGTTCTCCCGCCTGATGACCGAGCGCGGGCAATGCGGCGCAGGCGGGCGCGAGAACGTCATCGTCACCGGAGGCGGCCCCGGCGTGATGGAGGCCGGCAATCGCGGCGCCGAAGAGGCCGGCGGCGTCTCCATCGGCCTCAACATCGTCCTCCCGCACGAGCAGGCGCCGAACAGCTACGTCACCCCAGACCTGTGCTTCAACTTCCACTACTTCGCGATCCGCAAGATGCACTTCCTCCTGCGCGCCAAAGCGGTCTGCATCTTCCCCGGCGGCTTCGGCACGATGGACGAACTGTTCGAGACGCTCTGCCTGATCCAGACGAAAAAGATGGACCCGATCCCGCTGCTGCTGTTCGGGCGGGCGTTCTGGGAGAAGATCGTGAACTGGCAGGCGCTGGCCGAAGCGGGCACCATCGCGGAAAGCGACCTGCAGCTCTTCCGCTTCGTCGAAACGGCGGAAGAGGCCATCGAAGCCATCGACAATTGGGAAGATCCGCGCGCCGCGCCCGGCGGCGCGCGGCAATAGCCTTACAGAGGCGACGCCAGCACCATCGCCCAGTACGGACGGCCGCCATTGACTGCCAGCGCCACGCCGATCTCGCGCGCGCCGCTCAGCATGTTGCGGCGGTGGCCGGAGGATTTGGCCCAGCTTTCCATCACCTGCCCCGCGGAACGCTGGCCAAAGGCCACGTTCTCGGCCACGAAGGTCCAGCGATAGCCGACGCCATTCACGCGGTCGGCGATGGACGATCCGTTCTGTCCGGTATGGGTCATGTTCTTCGTCGCGGCCATGTGGCAGGCCTGATCCTGCGCCGCCTTCATCAGCGCGGGCGAGATCCGCAGCGGCGGCAGGCCCTTCTGGCGCCGCAGCGCATTCGTCTCCGCGACGACCTGCTGCGCGGCGGCTTCGGATCCGCCGGGGCGTGAGCACGCGGCCTGCACCGGCAAAGCCAGCGTAATGAACACAATAAGGGCGGCAATCGGTCGTACTAGCTTGGTCAAGGTTTCAGGCTCCTGCTCCAGCTGCGCCTGCCTCCGCAGCGATTTGTGCGCGACTCTTGCGGCCGCGTTCCGTTGCTGATTTCAGCTGCCCGCAGGCAGCCATGATGTCCTCTCCCCTCGGAGTCCGGACAGGCGAGGCATAGCCCGCCTTGTAGACGATGTCGGCGAACGCCTCGATCCGCTCCCAGTCAGACCGTTCATAAGGCGCGCCGGGCCATTCGTTGAACGGGATCAGGTTGATCTTGGCCGGAATGCCGCGGATCAGCTTCACCAGCCGCCGCGCATCCGCGTCGCTGTCGTTGATCCCTTTCAGCATCACGTATTCAAAGGTGATCCGCTCCGAATTCGACAGCTTCGGATAGGCGCGCAAGGCGTCCAGCAGTTCGACGATGTTCCACTTCCTGTTGATCGGCACCAGCTTGTCCCGCACGTCATCCGTAGTCGCGTGGAACGATACTGCGAGCATACAGCCGATTTCCTCGGCCGTGCGCGCGATCTCGGGCACCACGCCGCTCGTGGACAACGTAATGCGCCGGCGCGAAAGGGAAATACCTTCGCCATCCATCGCGATCTTCATCGCGTCGCGCACCGCCTCGAAGTTGTATAGCGGTTCGCCCATCCCCATCAGCACGATGTTGGAAATCAGCCGCGTCTCGTCCTTCGGGGCGCGCCCCGGCTCGGGCCATTCGCCAAGGTCGTCGCGGGCCAGCATGATCTGGCCGACGATCTCTCCGGCGGTCAGGTTGCGCACCAGTTTCTGGGTGCCGGTGTGGCAGAAGCTGCATGTCAGGGTACAGCCGACCTGGCTCGAAATGCACAGGGTGCCGCGGCTGTCCTCGGGGATATAGACGGTTTCCACCTCGTGGCCGCCGGCGATCCGCACCAGGTATTTCCGCGTGCCATCCGCCGATACATGACGCTGCACCACCTCTGGTACGACGATCTCGAACGCCTCCGCCAGTGTGGCGCGATAGGCCTTCGCCAGGTTGGTCATCGAGTCGAAGTCGCGCACGCCCTTCTGGTAGATCCACTGCCACAGCTGATCGACCCGCATCTTCGCCTGCTTCTCGGGCGTTCCCGCCTCGATCAGGGCGTCACGCAACTTCTCGCGGGTCAGACCGACGAGATTCCGCCGTTCCGACGCAGTTTCCTTGCGCGGAATCGTCAGGACATCCTGCGTGATCGGTGCGGACGGCGCGGTCATCGGTTTGGTCTCCGGAGTGGGGTGTCCGGGCTGATATAGGATTGCTGGCGCAAAATAAAGGCAGGCGTATGGCCGCCCAATCAGAAATTACGCTGCGGAATACCGCAGAGTCACCGGCTCATACGTGACCGACCGCCGTGGTGACCGCATCGCCCTGGTCGGTGCCATTTGCCTTGAACAACTGCAGCTGAGCCTGGGTGAAACCCGCCATGGTGCCGCCGCCCGGCAATGGTTCGAAGCGGCAGGCGACCTTGCGGCCGTTCGCCAGCCGGACTTCTGCATGCCAGGTCGTGCGGCCCGACATTTCCGAGGCGAAGTCGCGCGCATCGCCCCAGACGGGCGACGGCATGCACGCCTGCTGCCAGCGGCGCGACGCGTCTATGAACGTCACTATGTCCGTCTTGCTCTCGTTCTCCAGATTCCACAGCCGCGCATAGGCGCGGTTGGCAAAAGTCATGCGCCCGTCCGCCGAGAACACGGCGATCGCCTCGTCCATCGTGTCGATGACCGCCTGCCCCGTCTCCAGCTCGACCCGGAACTCGCGGCTTAGTGTGATCTCGGCGCTGATATCCTCGAACAGGAAGGCGACGGCGCCGTCAGGATGGGGCCGGCCGGTGATGCGAAAGGTGCGCCCGTCGGGCAATGGCCAGGTTTCGGAATGGCTGCGCTCCGCCGCCGCGGCCTCCAGGTCGGACATCTGCTGCCGCCAGGTCTTGTAGTCCTTCGGCTCCGGCATCATGTGACGCTCGCGCAGCTGGTCGAGGAACCGCATCAGGTTCGGCCGCGCCACCAGGAATTCCGCGTCGAATCCCAACAGATCGCCCAGTGCCGGATTGAACAGCGTCAGTTGCCGCTTGCGGTCAAAAATCGCGAGCCCGACGCTGAGATGCGCAAAGGTCTGGGTCAGGGTCTGCGTGAATTCGCGCAGTTTGCGTTCAGCCGAGATGACGGTATCGGCCGGCACGGCGGTGAATACGCTGTCGGCGCCCAGGGTACAGGCGGATACCTCGAACCACAGCCTCTCCGATTCACCCGGCAGTTTCAATTGCAGCCGGTGCGCACTCTCGGACGCAACCAGCGTGTTTGTCAGGTCCTTGAACACCTGCGGAAACTGCCCGGGGGAGAGGTCCGCCACCGTTTCCATCCGTTCGGCCAGCGACCAGTATGCGGCGTTGCCCCAGACGACGCGGCCATCCGGCTCCTGCCGCCAGATTGCCACGGGAACATGTTCCGACACAGAGCGATGCAGCTCCAGCTCGGCCACAAGCGCGTTCAGGCTGTGCCAGTCAGGGTGATCCGAATGATCCTCGACAATATCCTGCAGCGAAATCCGAAGCCGCCCGCCCGTCGTCTTCAGCTCCAGCCGTGTACGTGAATCGGCGGACAGCAAGAGCATGCGGTCCTCTTCTCCGCAGGCGCGGACGCGCGCGGAGAGACCGGGAAACCGCGGCGCCAGGAAGGCCACGAGTCGGGTCATGTCGCAGCCCCGCCCGCCCGCGTATTGCAGCAGACGCCGGCCGGCCGGGGTTGCGTCGACCAGTGAATTACCATCGAAAAGAAAGGCGACCTCGGGCCTGCAACAGGCTCCGTTTCTGTTGCGCCGCCCAATACTTGAATGAACCGCAAATAATGCGGCGGCCGCCGTCAGAAATGCCGTGAATACCAGTACCGCCGCCTGAACGAGGCCCGCGAGTTCCATTATTACGTCCAGTGCTACCCTTGTCCCACCGGCACGCTATTCAAGCAAATGTTAAAATATAGTTAAGCCAAAATCGTCAATTCGGGTTACGTATCGTAATGTAATTGTTGAATAGTATTTGCATCAAACCTGGATTGGCTGGTTTTCACCAAGCCCGCCTTCGCTGGCCTCTTCAGCCGGGGAAATACGCTGGCGGGGCCAGACCAGTTCGACGATCGCACCGGACCGCGTTCCGGGCCCGCCGCGCGGCATCAGGGGGTCGCGGCCATTCGCAAAGCTCAATTCGGCGCCCGACCGTTCCAGCAGCGTCTTGGCGATGAACAGCCCCAGCCCCATCCCCTCGTATTCCGGCCGCCGCGCGCGGTCCTCGTCCGCCCCCCGCCTGTTGCGCACGAACGGGTCCCCGATCCGGCCCAGCAGGTGCGGCGGGAACCCGCGGCCGTCGTCGATGATCCGCAGCTCGATGGCGCTGTCGGTCCAGACCGCGTCGATCCACACCGTGGTTTCCGCGAAATCCACCGCGTTCTGGATCAGGTTCCGCAGCCCGTGGATGATCTCCGGCCGCCGCGCGATCTGCGGCTGCGCCAGCTCGCCGCCCTCGCCCGGCGCCAGGTCGATCACCAGCTCCTTGCCGCGCTTCCGGTGCGGCTCCGCCGCCTCGCGGATCACCTCGCCCAGCGGCGCGTGCCGCATGTGCAGGTCGTCCTTCCCCGCCCGCCCCATCGACCGCAGGATATCGCGGCAGCGGTCCGCCTGCCCGCTGATCAGCTCCGCGTCCTCCTTCAGCTCCGGCCGGTCCTCCAGCTCCTCCGCCAGCTCGCGGCTCACCAGCTTGATCGTCGCCAGCGGCGTGCCCAGCTCATGCGCCGCCGCCGCCACCACGCCGCCCAGATCCGTCAGCTTCTGCTCCCGCGCCAGTGCCATCTGCGTCGCCAGCAGCGCCTCGGACATCGAATGGATCTCCGACGTCACCCAGCGCGCATAGACCGCGATGAACACGATCCCCGTCGTGATCGCCACCCACATCCCGAACAGGAACACCAGCGGCATCCGCATGACGAACCCTTCCGCCGTGCGCAGCGGCAGATGCACCCAGCCGACGACAGAGATCAGCACGATCGCCACCGCGCCCAGCAGCATCGTCGCGCGCAGGTTCAGCGCCGTCGCGGAAATCGTCACCGGCACCAGAACCAGCAGCGCGAAGGGGTTGTTCAGCCCGCCGGTCAGGAACAGCAGGAAACACAACTGCGCGAGGTCGAACAGCAGCATCGCCGTCACTTCGCCTTCGCTCAGCCGCTTGTTCTCGGGGTAGATGTAGATCATCACCAGATTGGCGATGACGGCCGCGCCGATGGCGACGAAACACCAGCCAAGCTCCAGACTCAGGTGAAAAAACCGCTGCCCGACGATGATCGCGGCAAGCTGGCCCGCGATGGCGATCCAGCGCAATACCACCAGGGTCCGCAGGCGGACCCAGCGGTTGCGGATTTCCGTGGCCAGCAGGCCGGGGTTGGGATCGGACATCGGCGCCCCTAGATCGTGCCGTAAATCCTTGTTAAGCCGCGCGGCGGCAGCGATCAACGTATGAGGCGGGGCGACATGACGGTGAAGACCTACGCGATCCTGGGGGCGGTTGCCCTGGCCGGGCTGCTGGGCGGAACGTTCTGGGCGACGATGATGCGGCCCAGCTCCGACGATCCCTTTGCCCCCTGCCGCGAAAGTGCGGTCGCCGGCGGCGCGGGCCAGATCGGCGGGCCGTTCACCCTGGTCAACGGCGATGGCGAGACGGTGACCGACAGGGACGTCATCACCAAGCCCAGCCTGATCTATTTCGGCTACACCTTCTGCCCCGATATCTGCCCCGCGGACAACGCCCGCAACGCCGAGGCGACCGATCTGCTGATCGAAAAGGGCTATGACGTGCAGCCTGTCTTCATCTCCATCGACCCCGAACGCGACACGCCCGAGGTGGTCAGGGACTGGACCGGCTGGATGCATGACGACATGATCGGCCTGACCGGCACGCCGGAGCAGGTAAAGGCAGCGTCGCAGGCCTACCGTACCTTCTATTCCAAGCAGGAAGGCGACCCGGACTACTACCTCGTGAACCACTCGACCCAGACCTATCTGGTCCTGCCAGAGACCGGGTTTGTCGAGTTCTTCAACCGCGACGACACCGCCGAGGACATCGCAAACCGGACCTCCTGTTTCATCGACGCCGCGCCCGATACCCCCACGAACTGAGACAAATTGACCCGCGACTCCGGGCATCTTAATGTCCCGAAACGGGAAAATGCGGGAGAGGACAGCCATATGCCGGATCGCGACGTGGAGGAACTGGGACCCGACAGGTCGCTTCTGCTGGTCGATGACGACGAGCCGTTCCTGCGCCGGCTCGCCCGCGCGATGGAAAAGCGCGGCTTCGAGGTAGAGACGGCGGATTCCGTCGCCGGCGGCAAGGCGATCGCCACCGCCCGCCCGCCCGCCTATGCCGTCGTCGACCTGCGGCTCGAGGATGGCAACGGCCTCGACGTGGTCGAGGTCCTGCGCGAACGCCGCCCCGACAGCCGCATCGTTGTGCTGACCGGCTACGGCGCCATCGCCACCGCCGTCGCCGCGGTCAAGATCGGCGCCACCGACTACCTTTCCAAGCCCGCCGACGCCAACGACGTCACCAACGCGCTGCTGGCAAAGGGCGATACCCTGCCGCCGCCGCCGGAAAACCCGATGAGCGCGGACCGCGTGCGCTGGGAACACATCCAGCGCGTCTACGAACTCTGCGACCGCAACGTCTCTGAAACTGCGCGGCGGCTGAACATGCACCGCCGGACGCTGCAGCGAATACTCGCGAAACGAAGCCCGAGGTAACGCCATGATTGCCCGTCTTCTCTTCGTCGCCGCCGCACTGCTGCTGGCGGCCTGTTCCGGCACGCCTGACCCGTCCGCACCGTCCGGCGGCACGATCCGCCCCGACGCCAGTGGCCTTGCCATCGAGGGCAGCCCGCTGCGGATCGATTTCGGCCGGACACGGGACAGCACTCTCGCCGCCGTGACGAGGCTGATGGGCGCGGCGCCGTCCTCGCAGGTGAGCAACCCGGAATGCGGCGCGGGCCCGACGCTGATCGTCGAGTATGACGGGCTGGACCTGCTGTTCCAGCAGGACGCCTTCCGCGGCTGGGTCGCGGACGGCGCCGGCATCGTCACCGCCAACGGGCTGCGGCCGGGCACGACCCGGACCGCGCTGGAAGCATCCGGCGCCGGGCCGTTCGAGGCTACAACGCTGGGCGTGGAATTCGAGACGGGCGGTGTATTCGGGCTGTTGCCGGACGGTACCCAGGATGCCGAGTTACAGCTGCTCTGGGCCGGGACGAGCTGCTTCTTCCGGTAAAGCGTTTCGATCTTGGCCTGAAACAGACCGCATCACGCACTGCGTTGAAATCTCTGATTTCAGGCAGCGTTGCGCGATTCAGGTCAAATCGACAACGCTGCTGGTTTCGGATCGCTTCGCGATCCGACCGGCCGGGGGGCTTTGCCCCCCAGACCCCCCAGGATATTTGCGACCAGAAGAAGCAGGGGATCGCGACCTACTCCACGGTCTTGCGCTTGTCGCCGAATGTCTTTCTCAGCCAGTCAATGAAATCGCGAACGGCGGGACGGACCGGGCCTTGCGGGGTGACGATCCAGAGGTTCATTGGCGGCGTTTCCGGCATCGGAATCTCGACCAGTTGGCCGGTCTCGATTTCCGACCTCACCACCGCCTCCGCCGCCAGCAGGAGCCCGACGCCCTGCACCGCCGCCGGCACGAAAAGCGCCTGCGATTCCAACCCGTGCAGTGTCACCTTACCGGGGTCGATATCCAGCGACTCCATCGCCCGATGGTCAAGGCCGGACACCGGGCCGATCCACGGCAGCGCCCGGATATCGGGGTCATCGCCCACAAGACCGGGCGCGCCGACCAGAACATAGCGGGACGCAAAGAGCAGTTCCGCCTGCCCGTCGGGCCAGTCGCCGGTGCCGCTGCGGATCGCTAGGTCGTACTGGCCGCGCCGCAGGTCGCTGATCTTTTCATTTGGCGACAGCGACAACGGGGTACCCGGATGCTCCCGCCAGAATTCCTGCAACCTGGGCATCAGCACCATACTGCCGAAGGTCGGGGTCGAGGCGACCCGTATCCCGCGTTCGCGATCCGCGTTGCGCGCCGTTTCGACGGCGCCTGCGACCTGCGAAAACGCGTCGGTCAGCGACGCTCCCAGCCGCGCGCCGCCCGGCGTCAGCGACAGCCCGCGCCCGGCGCGACGCACCAGCGACACGCCCAGTTCCTCCTCCAGCGCGCGCACCTGCTGCGCCACGGCTGCCGGCGTCACGTTCAGCGCGCGGGCGGCGGCGCTGAAGGTTTCCAGCCGCGCCGTGGCCTCGAAGGCCCGAAGCGAGGCAAGCGGCGGAAGGCGGCGCCAGTCGATATCCGGCATCTATTAGCTCTGCTTTAAGAAGGTCATTTTTCCTGACTGCGGGTTTCGCAGCATTTGCAGTAGATAATCCGTAATCACGTCACCCTGCAACCGGACAAACCCTATGACACAGCTAAACCACGACCTGCTTCGTGGCACGGGTCCCTTGGACCCTGCCGGACCGCCACGCTGCCCGCAGTACGAACACCGCATCGCCTGGCGCCTGCGGCAGCGCGAGGCACGCCGCGCCCGCAGGAAACGCCGCCTTGGATCGCTGATGGCCGCGCTTCGCCGCGTTGGCCGCTTGCTGGCCCCGGCCGCGCGCCGGGGACGGCCTGGCGCGGGGCTGTCCGCATACAGAGGTTAGCGCTACCACGCCTGAAATCAATGACTTGACCCCCCGTCCCCATGGGGACGCCTCAGAAATCGTAGCGTTTCAGCACCTTGTCGACGACCTGCCCGTTGCCCATCCGGTAGCCCTCGATCCGCCCGTAATCCTCGAAGCCCCGGCTCTGGTAATAGGTCAGCCCGCTGGGATTGTCCGCCCGGATCTCGGCATTGATCCAGCCATAGCCCGCCTGTTTCGCCGCCGCCTTCGTCGCCTCGAACAGCTTCGACCCGATCCCCAGCCCGGTCCTCCCGACCCTGGCGAAGGTCGCGATCTGGGCGACCTCGGGCCCCATTTTCGGATGCGGATCGACCCACTGGAACCCCAGCACCTCGCCGCCCTCGTCCTCCGCCACGTGCCAAATGGACCTTTCATCGGACCGCATCCATTCGGTCAGCGTCGCCCCGTCCACCGGCTCGGTGATCGCCGTCATCCCCCCGATCGCGATGATCTCGTTCAACAGCTCCGCCATCGCTCCGGCATCCGCCGTCCCCGCCCGCCTCACATGGATCATCCCATCGCCTCCAGCAACTCGGCGTGCCGCGCCGTGAAGGCCGCCCGCACCTCTATCGGTGGCCGCAGGTGCAGGCGCAGCCCATCGATGACCTCCGCCGCCTGCCGGCCGAAGAACTTCGTCGCCTCAGCCTCGGAGAACCCGGCAAGCTGCGTCGCCTCCAGCCAGGCGGATACCTTGTCGGCCTGCTTGATCTGTTTCTTCACCGCCTTCGGAATTGCCGCCGGCAGGCCGAAGCGCAGGTGGATCGCCGCCGCCAGCCGCTCGTCCAGCGCGCCGTATTCCGGCCCCACCGCCGCCTTCACCGGCGAGATCATGTCGCCGATCACATATTCCGGCCCGTCATGAAGCAGCGCCGCCAGCCGCCATTTCGCCGGAGCATCCGGGCGCATCCGGCCAAAGATCTCCTCGACCAGCAGTGAATGCTCGGCCACCGAGTACGGATAATCGCCCCGCGTCTGGCCGTTCCACCGCGCGACGAAGGCAAGACCATGGGCGATATCCTCGATCTCGATATCCATCGGTGTGGGGTCAAGCAGGTCCAGCCTGCGGCCAGATAGCATCCTCTGCCAGGCGCGCGGCGCTTTCGTCATGCGATCCTGGCCCATTCGTTCCGGCGACGCACTGCCTCGAGGTCACAGGCGCTCCGCGCGGCGTACGCCGCAGCCATGCGGGCCGGCGGCAGCACGCATGCCATCGTAGCGCGATCCGTACACGCCATGCGCGACTCCCGATCAGGACTGTTTCCGATGCTCATCTTTCACCCACTAGAACAAGCCACTGACCCTGTAAACGACGCCATCGGGGGGTAAGTTCGGGAACGGACGTTGCTGGTTCTGAGGCTTGATGCTAAGGCGACTGCGATCGTGGAATTGCTTGTGGAGCCCGACTGTATGGCACAGGACTACATTGTTAAGGATATCAACCTTGCAGCCTTTGGCCGCAAGGAACTAGACATTGCAGAGACCGAGATGCCGGGCCTGATGGCCCTGCGTGAAGAATATGGCGAATCGAAGCCGCTGAAAGGCGCGCGCATCGCGGGTTCGCTGCACATGACCATACAGACGGCGGTTCTGATCGAAACGCTCGTCGCCCTCGGAGCCGACGTGCGCTGGGCCTCGTGCAACATCTTCTCGACCCAGGACCACGCCGCCGCCGCAATCGCCGCCGCGGGCGTGCCGGTTTTTGCCGTCAAGGGCGAGACGCTGCCGGAATACTGGGATTACTGCGACCGCATCTTCAATTTCGAGGAAGGCGGCTGCAACATGATCCTCGACGACGGCGGCGATGCTACGCTTTACGTCCTGATGGGCGCGCGGGTCGAGGAAGGTGAAACCGACCTTATCGAAGTACCGACCTCGGAAGAGGAAGAGGCGCTGTTCGCCCAGATCAAGAAGCGCATGAAGGAAAGCCCCGGCTGGTTCACCAAGCAGCGCCACATGATTCAGGGCGTGACCGAGGAAACCACCACCGGCGTGCATCGCCTGTACCAGATGATGGAAAAGGGCCATCTGCCCTTCCCGGCGATCAACGTGAACGACAGCGTCACCAAGTCGAAATTCGACAACAAGTACGGCTGCAAGGAATCGCTGGTCGACGGTATCCGCCGCGCCACCGACACGATGATGGCCGGCAAGGTCGCCCTGGTCTGCGGCTATGGCGATGTGGGCAAGGGCTCGGCCGCTTCGCTGCGCGGTGCAGGCGCCCGCGTTAAGGTGACCGAAGTCGATCCGATCTGCGCCCTGCAGGCCGCAATGGACGGTTTCGAGGTGACCACGCTGGAAGATGAAGTGGCCTCCGCCGACATCTTCATCACCACCACCGGAAACAAGGACGTCATCCGCATCGAGCACATGCGCGAGATGAAGGACATGGCGATCGTCGGCAACATCGGCCACTTCGACAACGAGATCCAGGTTGCCGCGCTGAAGAACCACAAGTGGACCAACATCAAGGACCAGGTGGACATGATCGAGATGCCCTCGGGCTCTCGTATCATCCTGCTGTCCGAAGGCCGTCTGCTGAACCTAGGCAACGCCACCGGGCACCCATCCTTCGTGATGTCCGCGTCCTTCACCAACCAGACGCTGGCGCAGATCGAACTGTTCACCAAGGGTGACCAGTACAAGAACGAGGTCTACGTCCTGCCGAAGCACCTGGACGAAAAGGTCGCGCGGCTGCACCTCGCCAAGATCGGCGCGAAGCTGACAGAGCTGTCCACGGACCAGGCGTCTTACATCGGCGTCAAACCCGAAGGCCCCTTCAAGCCCGAGCACTATCGCTACTAAATAGCGCGCAATTCGGCCGGTTCCCGCAGAAATTCTCCATTGGCGGGAACCGGCCAATCGCGACTCCGCTTTTGGGCGGGCTGTCGCCATTCCTGCCCATTTCCTGTGATTCCCGCCTAATTCCGCGTCAGAACCGGAACGAAACCATCCGGTACCGCATTCTTGGGTCATACAGTGACTCAAGGAGGCACAGATGAAACTGACGCAACTGAAGACCCTCATGACTGGTGCGGCTCTCTCGGCCCTGCTTGCCGGCGGCGCACTTGCCCAGGACACCACCACGGCCACCGATCCGGCTGCTACGGATACGATGACCGACAGCACCATGGCTGAAACCGCCGAACCCGCGGCGCCGGCCTTTACCAGCATCGAAGAGATGACGGTTGGTGACGTTGTCGGCATGATTGCCTACGATCCCGAAGGCAACCGCATCGCAGAGATCGACTATGTCGTTAGCCCTCCGGATGGCGCCAAGGCCGTGCTCGGCATCGGCGGCTTCATCGGTCTGGGCGAATACACCGTCGCCCTTCCGCTGGAGGATTTCCAGCTGAACGAAGACGGCACCGGCTTCACCCTGAGCACCGACAAGGAAACGCTCAAGGCGCAACCGGAATTCGACGAATCCGGCGTTGAAGGTCTGCCGGACGAAACGCCCATCGCCGAGCTGATCCAATCGGAAATGGACGAGACCGCGCCGGAAGAACCTGCCGCGGATGCGTCCGAGGGCTCTGCGTCGGACGACTCTGCAATGGAGGAACCGGCCACCGAAGAGACCGCGGATGAAGCCACGGAAGAACCGGCCGCGACCGAAGGCGAGGCGGACGCCGCCGCCGAAACCGAAATGGACAGCTCAACCGAGACCGATACCGAGGCCGACGCTGCTGCCGAGACCGAAACGGACGGCGCTGCAGAGACCGAGATGGAAACGGAAACCGAAGCTGAAACCGAGACTGACGAAACGTCTGGGTAATTTTCGGGCAATCCGGCTGCTGAAGCCGGTCCGAAACAACGAAGGCGCGCCGGAACCCCGGCGCGCCTCTTGCATGTCGGGGCGGCTTCCGTCCTTCTTGCGCCGAAAACGAACAGGAGGGCAGCATGCGATTCATCATTTACGGCGTCGGGGCCATCGGTGGGACCCTGGCAGCAGCCCTGACAATTGCCGGCCGCGACGTGGTCGGCATCGCCCGTGGCCGCATGCTGGACGCCATCCGCAGCGACGGTCTGACGCTGATCAGCTATCGTGGCAGCGAGAGGGCAGAGTTTCCCTGTGTTTCCAGCCCCGCCGAAATCGAGTTCCGCCCCGACGACTGCATCCTGCTGACGATGAAGGGGCAGGACACTGCGGCGGCGCTGGATGCCCTGCGCCTGGCCGGTGTACGCGAACAGGCGATCTTCTGTTGCCAGAACGGCGTCGCGAACGAGCGCGCTGCTTTGCGGGTGTTTCCGAATGTCCACGGCGTGACTGTCATGATGCCGGCAACCTATCTCGAACCCGGAAAGGTCAGCGTGACGGTGGAGCCGCGCTTTGGCATGTACGATATCGGACGATATCCGCACGGGACAGACTCTGACGACGCGGCACTGGCAGAGGCGCTGGAAGCCGCGAATATCGCGTGTTTCGTCATGGAGGACGTGATGGCCAGCAAATACGGAAAGCTGCTGCTCAACACGAACAACATCCTGGAGGCAGCACTTGGCCACGGGACCAGTAAGGACGATCTGCGCGACCGGGTGCGGGCAGAGGCGAGCGCCGTGTACGACGCGGCCGGAATCGCGTGGCGCAATGTCGGCTTCGACGACGGACGGCGCGAAGCGATCAGGCAGGCCAAGCTTCCCGACGCACCGCGCATCGGAGGCTCCACCTCTCAAAGCCTGGCGCGTGGTGCGGGCAGCATCGAGACGGACTATCTGAACGGCGAGATTTCCCTTCTGGGCCGGCTGCACGGCGTTCCGACTCCGCTGAACGACGCGCTGACGTTTCTCTCGACAGAGCTCCTGGCGAGCGGCAAGGGGCCCGGGTCGATGAGCCTTGCCGAACTCGAGGCGCGGCTGGCCGCGTGACCGGCGGGTGCCCGCTGGCAGCTGCTTTTGCCTTGGTCCGCCGCAGATTGCTGATTAACCTGATCGGCACGCCCGGCGGCGGGCGGCATGCGATCCGCCGGGTGTCAGGACAGACCAGCAAGGGAATCGGATGGGCCGACGAGACGACCTGATCACGCGATACGCCGAGGATTTGCGCACCAAATGCGGCGTAACGCCGGATCTGGACCTCCTGACCAAGGTCGCAATCGGCTGCGGCCCCTCGATCTACGATGACGACGGCGCCACCGTCACCGCCAGCCAGCCGTCGGAACTGGAGACGGTGAAGAACAACTTCCTCATCAAGAAACTGGCCCTGCCCGATGGCCCCGAGCTGATGGATGCCGTTCAGGCGGTAATCGAGACCTACGGGACGTCCGAGCGGAACAAGTATCGCCCCGTTGTCTACTACATGCTGGTGAAGCGGTTCGGAAAAGAATCCGTCTACGGCTGACAAGGATACGGCCTACCGCCAGCAGATCCGCTAGTTAACGATCCGTTACGACTAACCTGTTGCGATAGAAAGAGTTTTAGACAGGCTTTCCTTGCACGGTCGCCTTGATCGGGCCATAGTAAATCCAACTCGACCAGAAGGTCAGACCTTAAACCGAACGCGTGGGGAGCCCGGTGGGCCGTGAGGCGCGTGGGGAGTTTGGAGGGTCACGACCGGGGTCGCGGCCCTCCTTTCTTTGCCAGAATGTCAGGTGCGTATCAGATCAGCGCGTGCACGATGCCCATCAGTGTCATGCCGCCCGCGGGATAGGCGCAATCCATCCAGATCAGGTTCTTGTCGCGCTGGCTGAACAGCACGTTGGTCGCGATCCATGGCGCCGCAACGAACAGGCCCAGACCAAGCCCTGTCAGTGCCGATTCCCCGATCCCGACGATCTCCGCCGTCTTGAGCACGTGCCAGAACATGGTCGACACCAGCAGCGCACAGACGAAGCTGCCGACATAGGGGACCGCGTTCTTGCGGTCGATGCTATCCTCGGTCAGGCCAGAGGCCGCCATCCAGCGCGCGCCCAGAAACCCGTACCAGATCGCGCCAAAAATCCAAGCCGCCGCCGCGGCGCCTATGATGGCAAAGATGTCCATGGCAATGTACCCTGTCCTGCGCGCTGTCCACGATGCCGGGAACTATGCCGCAGGATTTCCCACCGGGCCACAGGAATGGCTCAGGGGTCGACGCCCGCCATCGCGCAGACCTCTTTCCATTCGGCCTCGGTCACCGGCTGCACCGACAGCCGCGTGTTGTTGGCCAGCACCATGTCGGAAAGCTTCGGGTTCTGCTTGATCTCGGCCAGCGTTACCGGCGTTCTGACCGGCTTCACCGCCATGATGTCCACGCATTCCCAGCGTTCGTCATCGGTCGTGCTGTCCGGATGGATCTCGGCGCAGACTTCGACGATACCGACCACGGCCTTTTCGCTTTGCGAGTGGTAGAAGAACCCCAGATCGCCCAGCTTCATCTCGCGCATATGGTTACGCGCCTGATAGTTGCGGACGCCGTCCCACTCTTCGCCCGCCTCTCCCTTGGCCACCTGATCGTCCCAGGACCAGGTCGAGGGTTCAGACTTGAACAGCCAGTAGGCCATGGCGACGCTCCTTCTTGTGGTTGCCGAATGTCTAGGAAATCCGCCGGCGCGCCACAAGCTCACTCGGATCTCAGCGGCCGCGTCATCAGTGCTTCGGCGGCCTGATGCACCGTCCATTTCCCGTCGAGCACCGCGGCGATGGCCGCCGTAATCGGCATCTCCAGCCCTTCGCGCCCCGCCACGGCAGTGACGGCGCGGGCCGTCGCGATACCCTCGGTCGTGGCAATCGTTTCGGCGTGGCCCTCCTGGCCCAGCCGCAACCCGAACGCGTAGTTCCGGGACTTTTCCGATGTGCAGGTCAGCACCAGATCGCCAATGCCAGACAGCCCGGCCAGAGTCTCCGGCTTCGCGCCGCGCGTCACCGCGAGCCGCTGGATCTCGGCGTAACCGCGCGTGATCAGGGCCGCGCGCGCGCTTTCGCCAAGCCCTGCGCCAATCGCCATGCCGCAGGCGATGGCGATCACGTTCTTCAGGGCGCCACCCAGTTCCACCCCGGCCATGTCCGTGCTGCGGTAAAGCCGCAGGACCGGCGTCGACAGCTGCTCCTGCAGCGCCTGTGCCTCGTCCTCGTCAGCGGCGGCAAGGGTCAGCGCGGTCGGCAGCCCGGCGGCGATATCCACGGCAAAGCTGGGGCCGGACAGCAGCGCAGGCACCGCGCCCGCTGCGCAATCGCCGATCACCTGCGACGGGAACCGCCCGGTCGCCAGCTCCACGCCCTTGCAGCAGGCGAGGATGCGCTTGCCCTGCCACAGCCCGGCATGGGCTTCCAGAACACCTGCCAGAGTCTGCATCGGCACGGCCATCAGGATCACGTCGGCGCGGGCCGCACGGTCTGCCTCCGCCGTCACACTCAGCATCGCTGGCAGGGAGACACCCGGCAGCCGCTTTGCGTTCTCCCGCGCCTCGGCCATCGCCGCGACATGATCGGCGTCATGCGCCCAAAGCGTCACTGCCTGCCCGTCCCGCGCCAGCGCCACCGCCAGCGCAGTTCCGAATGCGCCCGCGCCAAAGACCGCGACACTCATGCCTTGGCCCCCCGCTTGCCGCTGCCTAGCATCGGCTGGCTGGATTGGTCGAGCGGCCAGCGCGGATGCGCGGCCAGATCGAGGTCGTCGAATAGCCCCAGCCGGTAGCGTTCCATCCCGGCCCAGGCGATCATCGCCGCGTTATCGGTGCAAAGCGCTAGCGGCGGCGCGGTGAACGCAACGCCCGCCTCCTCCGCCACGGCTTCCAGCGCCGAGCGGATTGCCTTGTTCGCGGCGACACCGCCCGCGACAGCCAGCGCCGGCGCCTCGGGTTCCTCTGCCATGTACTCGGCCAGCGCGCGCCGCGTCTTCTCCGCCAGTACGTCGCAGACGGCCTGCTGGAACCCGGCGCACAGGTCTGCGCGGTCCTGTTCCGTCAGCCCGGCCTTCTCCACGACTACAGCGTCGCGCGCCCGCAACAGCGCCGTCTTCAGCCCGGAAAAGGACATGTCGCATCCCGGCCGGTCCAGCAGCGGCCGCGGGAACGCGAACCGCGTCGCATCGCCCTTCTCCGCCTCCGCCTCCACCGCAGGCCCGCCCGGCTGCGGCAGCCCCAGCAGCTTCGCCGTCTTGTCGAAAGCCTCGCCCGGCGCATCGTCGATGGTGCCGCCAAGGCGCGAGAAATCCTCCGCCCCGCCCACGGTCAGGAACTGGCAATGCCCGCCGGACACCAGCAGCATCAGGTAGGGATAGGCCAGATCGTCCGTCAGCCGCGGCGTCAGCGCGTGACCGGCCAGGTGGTTCACCCCGATCAGCGGCAGCCCCGCCCCGGCGGACAGCCCCTTGGCGCACATCACCCCAGCCAGCACTCCGCCGATCAGCCCCGGTCCCGCCGTTACCGCGACCGCATCCATGTCGGACAGCCGCAGCCCGGCTTCCTCCAGCGCACGCTCCACACAGAGGTCCAGCTTTTCCACATGCGCCCGCGCCGCGATCTCGGGCACGACGCCGCCGAAAGCCGCGTGCAGGTCGCCCTGCCCGGCCACGACATTCGCAAGGATCTCGGGCGCGGCATCGTCGCGCTGCCGCACCACAGCGGCCCCTGTATCGTCGCAGCTGCTCTCCAGCCCCAGTATCGTAAGCGTCGCGGCCATGGTCCCGCCCATTGCGTGGATTTCTTCCGGCAGGTAACACCCGCCCCATCCTCAGGCAATCCCGGCGGCCGCAACGTGACACCGACCCTTCTGCTGACCCGCCCACAGGCGCAGAGCGAACGCTTCGCCACCGAAGCGCGCGCGCGGCTCGGAGCAGAGGTGCCCGTGGTCATCTCGCCTGTACTGCAGATCGAGCCCACCGGCGCCGCCGTCTCGCTCAAAGCCATCGCCGCAGTCATCCTGACGTCCGAGAACGGCGCACGCGCCCTCGCCGAAGCCGCCGACGTCAGCGGGCTCACTGCCTATTGCGTCGGCGACCGCACCGCCGCGACTGCCGATGCCGCAGGGATGACCGCCATCTCCGCCGGGGGAAGCGCCGACGATCTTGTCACCCTGATCCGGGCCGAGGCGCCGCAGGGCCGCCTCCTCTTCGCCCACGGCGCCGAAACGCGGGGCGAAGTACGCGAACGCCTCACCGCCGCCGGCTTCGACATCGAAGACGTCACACTCTACCGGCAGCTACGGCAACCGCTGACCCCAAAGGCGCAGGCCCTGCTCGCCTCCGACACCCCCGTCATCGCCCCGCTCTTCTCGCCCCGCAGCGCCCGGATCCTCGGCGATGCTGGCGCATCCGCGAGCGCGCCGTTAACCCTGATCGCGCTCAGCCAGGCGGTCGCGGAGGCATGGACCGGCCCCACTCCGGCGCGGCTCCTTGTCGCAGAGAAGCCGGAGGCTGCCGGAATTCTGGGCAAACTCTCAGAAGCCTACGGCACGCGCCGCGCTTGAGGCCGTGCCCGTAGCGGACTAGGTTTGACTCGTTGTCCCGCGACAGGCAATCCGGTCGCAGTCCGATTAAGGGGTCCAGTCCTTGGCGAGAAAACCGAAGAGCGACAAGACCGAAGCCGAGACGGAGAAGCCGGACAATCCGGTCGATCCGCTTCCCGCCGAGGACAGCCTGCCAGCCGGTGATAAGACAGATCCGGAAACCGGCGACGAAGCCATCACGGATGCGTCCCCCGATACGACGGATACCCCGATCTACACGTCCGAGCCCAAGAAGGACTTGGAAGATACGAACGCGGAGTCGACGGACGCCACTGCGGCAGAAGCGGGCGAACCTGAGGCACCAAAGCCGGACGAGACTTCCGAAACCCCCGAGGACACCGGCGGCGCTGTCATCGCGGGCGAACCGTCGGTCGACGAAACCGATACCCCGCTCGCCGCAGCCGACGACAGCGCAGCGCCGACGCCCGGCGAAGAAGCCTCAACCGATTCCGAACCCACCGCCACCTTCCAGCACAGCGAATCGCCGCCACCCGCGACCGAGATCGCGACCACGCCGCCGCCGTCCGGCGGTTCCGGCCTCTTTCCGATGCTGCTCGGCGGCGTGATCGCCGCAGTCGTCGGCGCCGGAATCCTCTATCTCGTGCAGCAGCAGGGGATCGTCGACCTGGGCGGCACCGACAAGGAACTGGTGGCCCGCGTCGACACCCTGCAGACCGAACTGACCGAAGCGCGCGAGGCGCTGCAGGCCGCGCAATCCGAGATCGATGCGCTGGAAGAGGCCGAACCGGACCTCAGCGCCGTAACCGAGGCGCTCGACCAACAGCGATCCGCGACCGAGGCGACATCCGATGCCCTGACCGCCCTCGCAAACCGTCTCGACGGCACCGATGCGCGTCTGCAAGACCTCGCCGTGCAACAGATCCCCGAGGCAGAACTGCCGCAGGCGATCTCGGATGCCTATGACGAAAAGTTCAGCGAGTTGCAGGCCGGTCTAGATGGCCGCTTTGCCACGCTGCAGGAAGAGCTGAATGCGAAGCTGGCGGAGCTGGAAAGCGTTCGGGCTACCGCGGCCGAAGCCGAATCCGCCGCCCAGCGCGCCGCGCAGCTGGCCGAGGCGCGCGCCGCGATGACCGAGGTGACCGCCGCGCTCGCCTCCGGCGGATCCTTTGCCGAGCCGCTACAAGAAGTCGGCACACTCTCCGGTGCCGATGTTCCGGCGCCTTTATCCGATGCCGCCGAGACCGGCATTCCCACGCTCGGCGCCCTGCGCGAAAGCTTCCCCGAATACGCCCGCCGCGCGCTGGCCCTGTCGACCGAAGCTGCCGCGGACGAGGGTGAGATCAGCCCCTTCCAGGCTTTCGTGCGCACCCAGCTTGGCGCCCGCTCGCTCGCCCCGCGTGACGGCAACGATCCCGATGCCGTCTTGTCGCGGGCCGAGGCGGCACTGTCCCGCGGCGACCTTGAAACCGCGCTGACGGAAATCGACGCCCTGCCCGAGGTCGGGCGGCAGGCACTGGCGGACTGGGCGGCGCAGGCCGAGTCCCGGCGCACGGCCCTCGCCGCTGCCGACAATCTCGCTGCGCAACTGGAACAGAATTGAGGACGCCTGCATGCTCTGGTCTTTGATAAAGGTCATCCTGTTCGTCGCCCTCATCGCGGCGGCCACCTATGGTGCGGCCTACCTGCTGGAAACCGACGGCAGCATACGCATCGCGATTGGCTATACCGAATTCGTGCTCGGCCCGCTGCAGGCGGTGATCGCCCTGATCCTGCTGGTACTGGCGGTCTGGCTGTTCCTGAAGCTCGTCGGCCTGCTGGTCGCGATCTTCCGCTTCCTGAATGGCGACGAAACCGCGATCTCCCGCTACTTCGCCCGCAACCGCGAGCGCAAGGGCTTCCAGGCCCTGGCTGACGGCATGATGGCGCTGGCCTCGGGCGAGGGGCGGCTGGCCATGACCAAGGCGCAGAAAGCGGACAAGTACCTCAACCGGCCCGAATTGACGAACCTGCTGATCGCGCAGGCCGCCGAGATCGAGGGCGACCGCGCCAAGGCGGAAGCGACCTACAAGCAGCTGCTGGCCGATGACCGCACCCGCTTTGTCGGCATCCGCGGCATCATGAAACAGAAGCTGGCCGAGGGGGACACCGACACCGCGATGAAGCTGGCCGAAAAGGCCTATGCCCTGAAGCCGCGGCACGAGGAAACCCAGGACATCCTGCTGCGCCTGCAGGCGGAGCACGGCGACTGGAAGGGCGCCCGCCACACGCTGGGCGCCAAGCTCAAGCAAGGCTCACTGCCGCGCGACGTCTACCGTCGCCGCGATGCGGTGCTGGCCCTCTCCGAGGCCGAGGCGGTGTTCAGCGCCGACAGCAGCATCGAGGCGCGCGAAGCCGCCATCGAAGCGAACCGCCTGTCGCCCGACCTGATCCCAGCCGCCGTCATGGCCGCGCGCGGCTATATCGAGCAGGGCAAACCCCGCTACGCAACCCGCGTCATCCGCAAGGCGTGGGAGGTGCAGCCGCATCCCGACCTCGCCGCCGCCTTCGCCGAAATCGCGCCCGACGAAACGCCGGCCGAACGGGTGAAGCGCTTCTCGGTGCTGACGAAACAGCACCCGGAAAACCCGGAAACGAAGATGCTTGCGGCCGAACTCCTGATTGCCGCCGAGGACTTTCCGGCCGCTCGCCGCGCTCTCGGCGACCTGGCGCAATCGCAGCCGACCGCGCGCTCGCTCGCCATCATGGCCGCCATCGAGCGCGGCGAAGGCTCCGACGACACCATCGTCCGCGCCTACCTGACCCGTGCGCTTACCGCGTCGCGCGGGCCACAATGGGTCTGCGACAACTGCCAGAGCATCCACGCCCACTGGGCGCCGATCTGCTCCAACTGTTCCGGCTTCGACACGCTGTCCTGGCGCGTCCCGGCCGAGGGCGAGGTTGCGATGCCCGGCGCCACCGGCATGCTGCCGATGATTGTCGGCGAACCGAAAAAGCCCGAGCCCGACCCCGTGCCCGCCCCGGTGGAGACGCAGGCGGCGCCGATGCCGGAACCCGCGCCCGCCCCGAAGGCCGCCACGCCCAAACCCGACGCCGCGCCGGACGAAGAACCCCATGCCCCGCCCGCCGATTACGAGATCGCCGAAGCGGAAACCGTAGAGGAGACGGACGCGAAAAAACCGTGATTTTGGGGCTACCCTCTGGCCACGGCGGGTGCTAAACGGCCCGCCAATGGCCGGTGTAGCTCAGCTGGTAGAGCACGTCATTCGTAATGATGGGGTCGTAGGTTCGAGTCCTATCACCGGCACCAGCCCTCCCGGGGCAGGCAAGCCTTCCGGGAGCGGCGGTTTCAGCCTGATTTACAATCCCGATCTCGTTCCGGCGGGCGCGAAGGGAACGCATTGGCGGCGTTGAATTAATCACTCGCGCGCAAGTCCTTTGCGGGCCGCAGAGAAACCAGAACATCCCACGCTCATCCGCTGGCATCCGCCCGCGCGGCGCGGCACAATGTGGAAAGGTCGTTCCGCCCTCTGTCCCCTGGCGCGGGTCGGCATATCGGAAAGAGCACAGTGACCGCACCGCAAAGATTCCTCCCGCATTCCTCGCATTGGGGTTCCTTCTCCGCCCGCCTATCCGGCGGAACGGTCGAGTTGCGCCATAGCCCAGACGATCCCGACCCCTCTCGGATCATCGACAACTTCGCCAACGTGCTGTCGCATCCTGCCCGCCTGACCCGCCCGATGATCCGCCGCGGCTGGCTGGAGGACGGCCCCGGTCCCGACGACCGGCGCGGCCGTGACGTTTTCGTGCCGGTCGACTGGCCCGAGGCGATCCGGCTGCTGTCGGACGAGCTGCGCCGCATCGGCGACCGCCACGGGCCGAAAGCGATCTTCGCAGGGTCCTACGGCTGGTCCAGCGCCGGGCGATTTCACCACGCGCAGGGGCATGTCCACCGCTTCATGAATACCGTGATGGGCGGCTACGTCGCCTCGCGCACCACCTATTCCAACGGCGCCGCCGAGGTCCTGCTGCCGCATATCATCGGGGCATTGCATCATTTTACGCGCAGCATGGACAGCTGGGCGGGGCTGGCCGAACAGTCCGGCCTCGTCGTCTGCTTCGGCGGTCTCCCGGTGCGCAACGCCGCCATCTCCGGCGGCGGCAACAGCCGCCACGTCGCCCGCGGCGCCATCGCCCGCGCGGCGGAGCGCGGTGCGGGATTCGTCTTGGCCTCGCCCATTCGAGACGACCTGCCTGTCGAAGCAGATGCCGAATGGCTGCCGGTGGCCCCCGGCACCGACACCGCGCTTATGCTGGGCCTCGCCTATCACCTCGTCGACAGGGGCCTGCACGATCGCGACTTCCTCGACCGCTACACCACCGGCTACCCGGAATTCGAACAATACCTCCTCGGACACTCAGACGGCATTCCGAAGACCCCCGCGTGGGCGGCGGAAATCTGCGGCATCCCGGTGGACACGATCACCAAGCTGGCCGAGCGGATGGCGGCGACGCGCACCATGATCACCCTCAGCTATTCGCTGCAGCGGTCCCGCCACGGCGAACAGCCGATCTGGATGGGCATCACGCTGGCCGCGATGCTGGGATACATCGGGCTGCCCGGCGGCGGCGTGACCTTCGGGCTCGGCTCCATCGGCAATGTCGGCAAACCGCCGCTCGCGGTGCCGCTGCCGACGCTTCCGCAGGGCCGCAACCGAGTGTCGGATTTCATCCCGGTCGCGCGGATCGCCGACATGCTGCTGTCCCCGGGCGATTCCTATTCCTTTGACGGGGAAACCCGGACCTATCCCGATATCCGGCTGGTCTACTGGGCCGGCGGCAACCCGTTCCACCACCATCAGGATCTCTCGCGGCTGGCGCGCGCCTTCGCGCGGCCCGACACGGTTGTCGTCAACGACTCGGTGGCCACCGCAACGGCGCATCACGCGGACATCGTTCTGCCTGCCACCGTGACGCTGGAACGCGACGATATCGGTGCGGGGGCCAACGATCCGAACCTTGTCCCGATGCGGGCACTGGCGGCACCGCCGGGCGAAGCCCTGGACGATTACGAGATCTTCGCACGCCTCGCCCGGGCCCTGGGCCGCGAAGACGATTACACCGAGGGCCGCGACGCGTGCGGCTGGCTCAGCTGTCTCTACGAGCGCACACGCCACGCGCTGGCAAAGGCGGACCTTCCCGCGCCGGAGTTCGACGCCCTGATGGATGGTGGCGAAATCGCGTTGCCCCTGTCCGACAGCCCGGACTTTCTGATGCGCTTTCGCGCCGATCCACAGGCGAACCCGCTGACAACGCCCAGCGGAAAAATAGAGATCACTTCGCAGACGCTGGCGGGTTTCAACCTGTCCGACTGCAAGGGCCATCCCACATGGCTGCCGCCGGTGGCCGAAGACAAAGCCTGCCCCATCGTCCTCGTCGCCAACCAGCCGGCCCGCAGGCTGCACAGCCAGCTCGATTTCGGCCCCTACAGCCAGGAGGGCAAGACCGGCGGGCGCGAGACAGTTCGCATGCATCCGCAGGATGCCGCGTCGCGCGGCCTGCAGGATGGCGACACGGCGCTCCTTCGCTCGCCCCACGGCGCCTGCCTTGCCGGGGTCCGCCTGTCAGAGGATATCCGCCCCGGCGTGGCGCAGCTTTCGACCGGCGCATGGTACTCGCCGGCAGAGATCCCCGGCATCGGCACAGTCTGCGTGAACGGCAACCCGAACGCGCTGACGCCCGATATCCCGTCTTCCAGCCTGACGCAGGGCTGCGCCGGGCAGCTCGTGCGGGTCGAAATCTCCGCCTGTCCCGATGCGCCGCCGCCGACAGGCCACCCGCAGTTACCCGAAAGCGCTTAGGCGACGACTACCGCTCGTCCACCCGCATCCGGTTTTCCAGCCAGCGCACCGCCTGGCTGATCACCAGCACCAGCACAAGGTATTCGAGGATCAGGAAGGTGTAGATCTCCAGCGGCCGGTATTCCGTCACCACCAGTTCATTGGCGCGCCGCGTCAGTTCCTGCATCCCGATGACAGAGGCAAAGGCGGACATCTTCACGATATAGATGAACTGGTTCGCCAGCGGCGGCAGGATCCGCCGGATCGCCTGCGGCAGGATCACGTAACGCATGGTCTGCGCCCGGTTCAGCCCGATAGTCTGCGCCGCCTCGCGCTGACCGCGCGCAATGGACTGGATGCCGGCGCGGTAGATCTCGGCGGTAAAGGCGCTGTCCGCCAGCGCCAGCGTGATGATCGCGCCCCAGAACGGATCGATGGACACCTTGATGCCCATCGATTTCAGCACCACGGGCAGCCCATAGAACACCCAGAACAGCATCGGCAGCAGCGGGATCGCGCGGATGAATTCCACGTAGACCCGGTTCGCCCAGCGCCAGCCCCGCTGATCCGACAATCCCGGCAGCGCCACGATCAGGCCGAGGAACATCGACATCACCGCGGCGATGACCGACAGCAGAATCGTGTTGCCGAAACCGCTGATCAGGAACTGCAGGTTGATGCGGCCACGTTCGGTGCTGGGATCGATCACGTACCAGCCCCAGGCCGTGGAAGAGGAACAGCCAGACAGCAAAAGCAGCAGGCCGGCGGCGACAAGGAAGCGTTTCATGAGGATCTCAGTGTTGCAGGATGCGGTCGAGGAAGGCGCGGCAGCGCTCGGATTCCGGGGCGCTGAAGAACGGGCCGGGCGGGTTGCTCTCCACGATCTCGCCGCGGTCCATGAATATCATCCGGTCCGCCACCTTCCGGGCAAAGCCCATCTCGTGGGTGACGACGATCATCGTCATCCCCTCGGCGGCAAGCTCCACCATGACATCCAGCACCTCCGAGATCATCTCGGGGTCCAGCGCCGAGGTCGGCTCGTCGAACAGCATGATCCGCGGCTCCATGCATAGCGACCGCGCTATGGCGACCCGCTGCTGCTGCCCCCCGGACAGCTGGCCGGGATACTTGTCTGCCTGCTCGGGAATATGAACGCGATCGAGGTAGCGGCGCGCGATCTGCTCCGCCTCCGCCCGCGACTTGCCGCGCACCTTCAGCGGGCCGAGCATCAGGTTTTCCAGAACCGACAGGTGCGGAAACAGGTTGAACTGCTGGAACACCATGCCGATCTCGGCCAGTGCGGTGCGCACGTTGCGCCCCTCGCCCTCCAGCTCGATGCCGTCGATCCGAATGGTCCCGGACTGATGCCGCTCCAGCCGGTTGATGCAGCGCACCATCGTCGACTTTCCAGACCCCGACGGACCGCAAACCACGATCTTTTCCCCCGGCGCGACCGTCAGGTCGATGTCCTTCAGCACGTGGAAGCTGTCGAACCACTTATTCACGCCGACTAATTCTATCGCAGCTTGCTGCATTGGCTGGCACCCTGTTCCCGATTTTAACTGTCAGTAGAATTTTTTCCTTGGAATTTACGGGGCTAGGCCGTTTGATCAATCCCATACCGCCTCGGAAGTCACGCCAGACCGGCAATTCGGGTGCTCCAGGCTCTTCAACAGAGAGGAAGAAACGAAATGCGCAAATTATATGCAGTTTTGATTTCCGCCGCGGTCCTCCTCGGGCTCGTCGGACCCGTCAGCGCGCAATCGGCGCTGAACGAAATACTCGATTCCGGCGTGCTGAAGGTCGGCACCACGGGCGACTGGAACCCGATGAGCGTGCGCGACCCGGCGACGAATTCCTACAAGGGATTCGACATCGACGTGATGAACGAACTGGCCAGCGATCTCGGCGTCGAGGTCGAATTCGTCCCGACCGACTGGAAGACGCTGGTCAACGGCGTCGTCGCCGGAAACTACAACCTGACAGGCTCCGCCTCGATCCTGCCGGCCCGGATGAAGGTGGCCGCCTTCTCCAACGTCTATCTCGAAGCGGTGATGTACCCCTTCACCACCGAGGACAAGGAAGCGGACTTCGACGGCTGGGACTCGATCAACAAGTCCGGCGTGAAGGTCGCCACGACGCTCGGTACCTCCTTCGAGCCGCTGGTCAAGCAGTGGTTCCCCGAAGCCGAGATCACCGTCATCGAAGCACCCGCCCGCGGCTATCAGGAAGTTCTGTCCGGCCGTGCCGACGTCTTCGTGACCTCGAACATCGAGGGCTCCACACTGATGGAAAACTTCCCCGTCGTGCGCGTCCCCAACACCGATCCGCGCCAGCCGTCGCAGATCGCCATGCTGATGGCCCAGGACGATCAGGTCTGGATCAACTACATCAACACCTGGATCGAACTGAAGAAACGCCGCGGCTTCTTCGAAGACCTGAAAGCGAAGTGGAAGCTGTGAGCCCCGCAGACGATCTCCGTCCGGAACCGGCACGCCCGGTTCCGGTCGCGGGCATCATGGATGTCCCGCCCTACATTCAGGGCGCATCGCAGGCCGATGGGGTGGAAAACCCCATCAAGCTGTCCTCGAACGAGAACCCCTACGGCCCCGGCGAAAAGGTCAAGAAAGCGATCCGCGACGCGGTGGACGACATCCACCTTTACCCCGAAAGCAACGCCACCGCCCTGGGCGACGCGCTGGCGAAATTCTGGAACCTTCCTGCCGACCGGATCGTCACCTCCACCGGCTCGGATTCGCTGCTGCCCTTCCTGATGCGCGCCTATCTCGGGCGTGGAGAGGAGGGCCTCTATTTCACCGACTCCTTCCCGAAATTCCGCACCTACGCCATCGGGCAGGGATCCGTCCCCGTCGAGGTGCCGCGCCACAAGGAAAACGACTTCGCCGTCGACCCCGCCGCGCTCGCCCGCGCGATCACACCGCGCACGCGCATGGTCTATCTCGACAATCCCGGCAACCCGACCGGCGTCATGACCCCGCCCGAAGTCGTGCGCGAGCTCTACAAAGTCGTGCCCCCCGACGCGCTGCTGGTGCTGGACGAGGCCTATGCCGAGTTCAGCGACATCGGCGACACCGGCCTGCGGCTGGCGGCGGAAAAGGAAAACGTCGTCGTCCAGCGCACGTTCTCCAAAGCCTTCGGCCTCGCCGGCCTGCGCATCGGCTGGTGCATCGGCGCGCCACCCATCATGGAAGCCCTCCTCAAGATCCGCCCGACCTTCCCGCTGTCCGTGCCCGGCATCGCCGGCGGCATCGCGGCGCTGGAAGACGGCGACACCATGCGCGCCAGCGTGGCTACCATCCGCGCGACCCGTAGCCGGGTGGTGACGGCGTTGCGCGCAGCCGGCTGGCGCGTCCCGGAGCCAGCCGGCAATTTCTTCCTGCTGCGAAGCGAGGGCGCGCCGATGAGCTATGACGACGCCGTCGCGGCGCTGATCGCCAGGGGCCTGCTCATCCGCCCGTCGCGCGTTCACGGGGACGAGCCCTGCATCCGGATCAGCATCGGCACCGATGCGCAGATGGATCTGGTGCTGGACGCGCTGACCTGACCCGATGACCCGCGAAGAGCTATTCGGCTGGTGCCAGACCCGCTTCGGCGCGCGGTTCGGCACCGGCACATCGGTGCGCGAACTGCATGGCCGCGACGAATCCGGGCATTTCCCGCCGGCCCTGCCCGATGCCGTTCTCTGGCCGGAGACGGCACAGGAAATCGCCGAACTGCTCCCCCGCTGCGCCGGGGCGCGCTGCCCGGTCATCCCCTTCGGCGCGGGCAGCTCGGTCGAGGGGCAGGTGCTCGCCGTCGAGGGCGGCATCGCCCTCGACATGACCCGCATGGCCGCGATCCTCGACGTGTCTCCCGGCGACATGATCGCCGAGGTGCAGGCCGGCGTCACCCGCGAGGCCCTGAACGACCACCTGCGCGATACCGGCCTGTTCTTCCCGGTAGATCCCGGCGCCAACGCGACGCTCGGCGGCATGGCCTCGACCCGTGCCTCCGGTACCACGACCATCCGCTACGGCACGATGCGGGACGCGGTGCTGTCGGTCGAGGCGGTGCTGCCGGACGGCTCGATCCTCCGCACCGGAAACCGCGCCCGGAAAAGCGCCGCGGGCTACGACCTGACGCATCTTCTGGTCGGGTCCGAAGGCACGCTCGCGGTAATCACCGCCCTGACCCTTCGGCTGCAGCCGCGCCCGGAAATCAGCCGCTCCTATCAGGTCAGCTTTCCCGACATCGCCAGCGCGGTCACAACCGTGATCGAGGCGCTGCAATGTGGGGCGCAACCGACCCGCATCGAGCTTATGGACACGGCGCAGATGGCTGCCTGCCTTGCGGAATCCGACCTCGATCTGCCCATAGCGCCATCGCTGCTGATCGAGATCGCCGGTACCGACGCCGCCGTCACCGAAGAGATCGCGGTTCTCGCCGAAGTCGCCCGCGCGAACGGTGCCGTAGCCGAAAAGCCCTGCGACCTGCCCGGAGAGGCCGCCGCGCTCTGGCGGATGCGCCATGGCGCGGTGCATGCCTCGCGCCGGTCAAATCCGGGATGCGAAACCCTGTCCACCGACCTCTGCGTGCCGATCTCGAAACTCGCCGAGGCGATCGACCGGACCCGTGCCTGGATCGACGCGGCGGGGCTCGACGCGCATATCTGCGGCCATGTCGGCGACGGCAATTTCCACGCCATGTTTCTCTGCGATCCCGCACAGCCCGGGGAACTGCAGGCGGCCACCGAAATCCACGACCGGATGGTCGCGCTGTCACTGGAGCTTGGCGGAACCTGCAGCGGCGAGCATGGCATCGGGATGGGAAAAAAGCGCTACCTTCGGGCCGAGCATCCGGACACGCTGCCGGCGATGCGGGCGGTCAAGCGAGCGCTCGATCCGGCCGGCATCATGAATCCGGGAAAGATCTTCGACCTCTGAAGCGTCAGAAGAGCCGTGCCAGCGACGGTGCCTTCGACAGGCTCTCGGAAAGCGCCGGAAACGCCTGCGGCATCAACCGGCCCTTGTCCCAAAGCGCTACACCGTCGACCAGAACGGTCGCATCAGGAAGGTTCCAGCTGATCTCCCCCGGCGCCGACGTGCCGCAGGTATGAAAATGCAGCAGGCGCGGACTGGAAAAGACCGTGTTCGACCAATAGTCGAGGTCCTGCCCGGTGGCGTCGAAATAGCGGCAGCCGGGATGAATCCCCGCATGCCAGCTATGGACCACGAACGGCTCGATCCCGAATGCATCCGCAACCGCCTGGTAATGCGCCCTGATCCGCACGATTTCGGCGGCATCACCCTCGAACCCGGCAATCCGACCATTCTCCACCAGCCCGAACACGGGATGTTCCAGCGGCAGCACGGCAGGCTCGTAACACCGGTTCCCGGTGGGCGTCAGCGCGCCGGTCAGCGCCACGCGTCCGCTGAACCCGTTCGCGGGCACCGGTGCAGGCACGCCCAGCGGAAACCGCCGCGTGGTGACGTCGGCGGGCGTCTCGCCGGTGTCGCTGGCGACGGGCGCACGGCCTGTAACGCGTGTGCCGTTCGGGCAGGTGATCTCGATGGTCCGGGCCGTGAACAGAACTTCGTCCACGGCCTTCTTCAGGCCCAGCATTGCCTGATGCGGGACACGTCCGAACTCGGACGCAAGATCGTTGGCGTTCCGTGCATAGACCATCACCCGCCGCCCTTTCGCCAGCCCGTCGAACCGCCCCTGATCGCCGATACGCGCGAAAAAGATGATGTTGCCCGGCGAGGTCAGCAGCTCCGCCACCTCCGCCGGCTGCTCCCGGTCCGGCGGCAACGCCTCGCACCTGCGTACCCGCAGACCCAACGCCTCCGCTTCGGTCGCAACGCTCTCGGCCGCTTCGAAATCGTACCACCCGTGCTCCGCCGCCTCGTGGCAGATCACGACCTCGTCCCCGGCACTCAGCCCGGCGCAATCGAACAGCAGGTTGCGCGCTGCTTCCGACAGCAGCTTGGCGTCTGACCCGGATTCACCGAACATGCATCACGCCTTCCGGTAGGCGAACGCCTTGCCGAAGCGCCATATCAGGTAATCCCCGCAGGTGATCGGCTCGTTGGCCGGCCGATACCCGTCGCCGAAGACCTCGCTGGCGTCGATCATGGTTTCCGGGTTGGGATCGAAGGCCAGAACCAGCGACATCCGCTCGCGTCCCGACGCGTTCACCACCCGGTGCGGCGTGGACTTGTATTCCCCGTCCGTCCACCGCGCCAGCAGATCGGCGACATTGACCAGCAGCGTGCCCGCGATCGGAGGCGCCTCGATCCACTCGCCGTTCACATCCTCGACCTGCAGGCCGCCCACATCGTCCTGGCACAGCACGGTCAGCACGCCGAAATCCGTATGCGGCCCGACGCCGAACTGATCCTCGCCCAGCGAGGCATCCTGCGGCGGGTAATAGACGAAGGAGCAGCGTGACAGCGGCTTGTCGGCGCTCTTCAGAAAGAAATCCTCCGGCAGGTCCAGCCCCATCGCAAAGCCGCGCATCAGGTGATGCGCCACCTCGTGGGCATGGGTGAAATAGGCCATCGCGGCCTCTTCCAGACCCGGCTGAAACGCCGGCCACCGGTTGCCGCCGCGCAGCGGGTGATCGTCCGGCGTCACTCCGTCCGCATCCTGGAACCCCCAGATGAAGCTTTCCTTCAGGTCGGCCTTGGCGTCGTCCTGCATCTTCGCGCCGCCCTGCCCCAGCCAGCCGCGATGGCTGGACGACACGCGCACGCTCTCCTTCAGGTCCGGATCGGCATGGAAGAATTCGTAAGCCGCGGCCCGCGCCCCGTCGATCACCGCATCCGGAATGCCGTGGCCTCGAACATAGATGAAACCCAACCCCTTCGACGCCGCATGCAGCGCCTTGGCAACCGTCATCGGGTCCGATCCGTCGCGAAGCGCCGTGATGTCGATGACCGGTATCTCATCGGCGTCGGTCTTGCGGGCGGTGGCATAGTTCATCTGCTCTACTCCTTCTGTGGGCGGGCGGGGTCAGCCCACGTCCGACGCGATGAATGCAAGGAAACTTCCGGGCACGACCCTGGCGCGGCGCGTCTCCGCAAGGACAAGCCCCGAGGTCCGGGCGAGGATCTCGACCGGCGGCGCCTCCGGCCGCTCGGGCGACAGGATCCAGCCCAGGCACTCGCCCTCGCCCACCGACTCGCCGGCCTGTTTCGCGGGCTGGTAAAGCCCGGTCTCCGGCGCGGTCACGCGATGCCCGGGCCGCGCCAGCTCGACCAGCCGCGGCTCGGGCAGGGCGATCCGCTCGCCCTCCACCACGCCAAGTTCGATCAGCGTGCGGCACAGGCCGGTCTCGGCCGCGTCCAGCGGGTCGATGCCCACCGCGCCGCCGCCGCCCAGCTCTGCCGCGATGCAGGGCACGCCCGCCGCCGTCGCCGCGCCGTTCACCGACCGGCTGTCGTTCGCTGCGCCCAGCACCCAGACCACCTCGGTCCCGAAGGCGCGCGCCATCTTGATGTTGTCCGGGTCCAGCGCCCCGTCCCGCCCCCGCGCCGCCAGCGCGCAGGGCACGAACCACGATGCCTGCCCGCCGGAATGCAGATCGATCACCGCATCCGCCACGGGCAGCAGGCAGGCCGACACCATATGCGCGATCTGCTGGGTCGGCGGCCCCTCCGGATCGCCGGGAAAGGCGCGGTTCAGGTTGCCGCCGTCCAGCGGCGAAACCCGGGTCCCCGCCTGGCAGGCGGGCCCGTTCAGCATCGGCAGGAAGATCAGCCGCCCGGCAACCTTTTCCGGCGCCAGCTCCTGATACATCCGGGTCAGCGCCACCGGCCCCTCGTATTCATCCCCGTGCACACCGGCCAGCAGCAGCACGGTCGGCCCCGGCCCGCCGACAATGCACATCGCCGGAATCCGGTAGACGCCCAGCGGATTGGCATTGTCCGACCACAGAAGCCCCAGATGCCCGCTGCGCTTGCCCGGCGCAGCCAGGTCGATCTCCGGCTGGATCCGCGTGGCAGAGAAATCCGGCGCCTGGAACAGCGGGGCCGCCGTCATTCCTCGGCCTCGGCATAATAGCCCACGACATCGCCGTCCGTGGTGACGCCCAGCCCGTTCAGCAGCCGGTTCACGTAGTTGAAATACCCGATGATCTGGTTCGCCTCGAGGATCTGGCCATCGTCCAGCCCCGCCTCGCGCAGCGCGTCCACATCCGCCTTCCGCATCTTCCCCGGCTTGCAGGTCAGCTGCTCCGCATAGCGCATCAGCGCCAGCTCCGCCCCCTCGAACACCGTCTCGGGCGTCCCGTCCTGCAGCGCCGCGCCGATCTCGTCGGCGCGCTCCTCGTCGCCGATCAGGTGGCGCGCGTTCTTCCAGTGATTGGCCAGTGAATAGGGGCAGTTGTTCAGGATCGACACGTAAGAGCTGATCGTCTCCTGCAGCCACATCGGGATCGTGTTCGCCTCGTCGTGCAGCGCCGCGCGGTACAGGATCACATGGCCCTTCATCGTGTTCGGCCGCAGCGAATGCACCCGCATCACATTGTCGACGGTTCCGTGCGGCGTGCGGGCAAGGTCCAGCACGTCCTTCAGGGCCGGGTCGGCCTCTTCATCGGGGATCATCCGGATCCAGGCGGACATGGCACTCGTCTCCTAAAGCAAAACCTGAACGCGTCCGTCGACGACGCGCGACTCGACCATCCTTAGCGGCACCCGCGCCGGCGCCGCCTTGGGCTGGCCGGTACGGGCGTCGAACAGGCCCTGATGCAGCGGGCACTCGATATGCCTGCCATCGAAATAGCCGTCGCACAGGTTTGCCGCCCCGTGGGTACAGCGCGCGAGGCTGACGAAGATGCCGTCGACCGTATCGAAGACCGCCAGTTCCCGGCGTCCCAGCATGACCGGCGTGGCGTCGCCCTGTTCCAGATCCGCCACCGCGATCAGGTCCTGCCAGGTCTTCTGCCGGCCCTGCGCATTCATGCCTTGGCGCTCTCGCCCTGCATGTCGCTGCGCGGCTTGCGGCCGATCAGTTGCGAGATGATGTCGATATGTGCGCCCAGATATCCGCGCGGCTCGACATAGACGTAGCCGTCAAGCTTCTCGTGCAGCTTGGGCAGCGCATGGAACGGCACCGACGCGGCATAGTGGTGCTCCGCATGATAGTTCATGTTCCAGCTCAGAAAGGCGAGCGGCGCGGAAATCAGGTTGGTGCGCGTGTTCTCCCGCATGTCGCGCACGTTCGGGCGGCCCACATGCTCGGTCAGGCGGATCCAGCGCATCACCGGTTCGCCCAGCAGCACCGGCAGCCACCAGTACCACAGCGGCGCCCACCACCCCGTCGCGATGCAGAAGATCAGGATCGCGGCGTAAAGCCCGGCCATGATCCGCGCCTCCCAGAACACCGCCTGATACGCCTCTTTCGGCACGAACACCTTGTCGCCCTCCGACATGTGCCCGGCGATGTGGCGCGAGAACTCCTTGATCTTCGCCCACCAGTACGGAACCGAAGAGATGTACCACAGGTATTTCCACACAGAGATCGGAAGCTCGATCAGTTCCGGGTCATACCCCTTCAGCTGCGTGTGGGTGTGGTGATCGCAATGCTCATAGCGGAAATACTGGTGCGGCAGCGCGATGATGAAGCCGCAGATATTTCCGGCCACGTCGTTCAGCCATCGCGTCTTGAACGGGGTATAGTGGACGCATTCGTGCTGCAGCGAGAAATGGTGCACCATCAGGATCCCGTGCACGAACATTGCCGGCCAGACCAGCCACGTGCCCATGCTCAGCCAGATCATCGAGCCGGTCACCAACAGCGCCGCGATCCATATCACCAGCCGGCGCGCCGCCGGCCAGTCAGACCGACGCATCAGCGCCTTCAGCTCTTTGCGTGTCAGGGCACCGTCATTCAGAGCCTGTGTGATCGGTGTCAGAACGGGTGCGGCCATGAGGAGATCCTCCGTCGTGTCTCCTCGCATATACCGTCAGGAAATTTTTATCCTCAAGGGAAAATTCTATCTCGGCCGGGAAATTACCGTCAGAAACCGGGCGCGTGCTGAATTGATATGCACCGGTCCGTGCGGAACGCTTGCATCAAAGGACAATGTGTCCCCGGCAGTCAGGTCGTAGACCTCGTCGCCGATGCGGTAGGACAGTTCGCCCTCGATGAAATGCATCAGTTCCACGCCGGAATGCTGAAAGATCGGCGTACCGGTCACCGGCGCTTCCAGCGTTATCAGGTAGCTCTCCAGATCCTGACTGTCGTTGGAAACGTGGCCAAGCTGCTTGTAGCTGTGGCCATAGGTCGACCCGGCCCGTCGCACCGTGACCCCTTCGCCGGCCTTGACCAGCGTGACCTCGTTGATCTCGACCGTTTCGGCGAAGAAATTGATGATCGGCACGTTCATCGCGCTCGCAAGGGCGTTCAGCGTACTCAGCGACGCGGAAACCTGACCGCGCTCGATCTTAGAGATCATCGGGGTTGAGATCCCGGATTTCGCGGAAAGCTCGGCAAGGGTCATCCCGGCCTGGGCGCGCGCGTTGCGCACCGCGAGCCCGACCAGCATGTCGAGGCTGTGCTTCTGCGTATTGGCCGGGGCGTCTTCGTGCATGTCTGAATTGTCCGTTATCTGCATCTCAAAGGTCAGTACCGATCGGCGGGGCAAATACAAGGTCACGTCGGCGAACGGCATTCCGTGATATGACAGCCATGCGCTTTTGCCTCGCATCCGGGCAAATCACCGTGGCCGCGCCGCAGTGGGTATCTGAAATGTTCATTCCGAAACGGATACGAAATTCCTGGTTACCCGTCCCTCATAACAACCAGACCGACCCGCCGCCCAGCGCCTGATACCCTTCCACCCTTTCGCCCGGCACCGTTGAAGGGGCGAAACGCATAAAAAAGATGCATCCTGAGAGGAAATTAATTTCTCTACAGGAGAATTTGTGCCTTCCTCTGGGAAACGGATTCGGCCGGGCCTATCCAAGAGCCAGAAAGTCGGGGATGCCATGACCGAGATCGGCACTGACAGGGACAGCGCCCTTGCGCTCTATGAAACGAAGGCGCGCCTGCACCTCAGGCGCCGCAACCTGTCGGACTGGGCGGTCTTTCTCTTCGGCGCGGCGGTCATCCTCTGGGGCGTCCTGCGCGGTGCCGATGCGATGCACTACAATTGGCAATGGTATCGCATCCCGCAGTATTTCTACCGCGTCATCGACGGTGAACTGATCTGGGGTCCGCTGGTGCGCGGCCTGATCGTCACCCTGCAGGTCACCCTCTGGGCCGCCATCCTTGCCTTCACCATCGGCCTCACGGTCGCGCTGCTGCGCCTGTCGCGCTCGTTCTCCGGCCGCTGGCTCTCCACCATCTATCTCGAAGCGATCCGCAACACGCCGCTTCTGGTGCAGATGTACCTGTTCTATTTCGTCCTCTCCCCGATCCTCGGGATCGAACGGTTCTGGACCGGCGTCCTCTGCCTCGCCTTCTTCGAGGCATCCTTCATCTCGGAAATCATCCGCGGCGGCATCCTGTCGGTGCCGAAACCGCAGTGGGAGGCGGCCTCCTCCCTCGGTCTCGGCGCGCGCGCGACCTACCAGAAGGTCGTGCTGCCCCAGGCCGTCCCCCTGATGCTGCCGCCGCTTACCTCCTCACTCGTCAATCTCGTGAAGGCGTCCGCCATCGTCTCGACCATCGCGGTCTTCGACCTGACCAACGAGGGCCGGAACGTGATCGCCGACACCTTCATGACATTCGAGGTCTGGCTGACCGTCGCGGCGATGTACCTCGTCCTGACGATCAGCCTCTCCGCCGTCGCTTCCTGGATGGAACGGCGCGTGCGCCGGTCGTGGCGCAACTGACACCAAAAAACAGAACGAACCCAACAGGAGACACCAGATGAAATACCTCAGAAACATGATCCTCGCCGCCGCCGCGGCGCTGAGCGTCGTCGGCGCCCAGCGCGTGCAGGCGCAGGACACGCAACAGGCCATCGCGCAGGACAGCGTGATCGAGACCATCAAGCGCCGCGGCGCGCTGAAGGTCGGCATGGCCACCTTCGTGCCCTGGGCGATGCGCGACAAGGACGGCGACCTCATCGGCTTCGAGATCGACGTCGCCAAGAAACTGGCCGAGGACATGGGCGTCGAAGTCGAATTCATTCCCACCGCGTGGGACGGCATCATCCCAGCGCTGATCGCCGGCAACTTCGACGTCATCATCGGCGGCATGTCGATCACCATGCAGCGCAACCTGACCGTCAACTTCACCGAGCCCTACGCGAAATCCTCCTTCGGAGTCATGTCGCATATCGAGCTGACAGAAGGCATGGTCTGGCCCGACGACTACAATTCGACCGACGTCACCTTCTCCTGCCGCCGCGGCGCGACGCCCTGCGACTACATCAAGGTGCACTTCCCGAAAGCGACCCTGCGCCTGTTCGACGACCAGGCCCAGACCGTGCAGGAAGTCCTGAACGGCAATGCCGAGGTCATGCTGTCGTCACAGCCGCTTCCGGCCTTCACGATCTATGACAACCCCGAAGTCGTATATTCCCCGACCGACGAGTTGATTTCGCCGGCCGATTCCGCCTTCGCCGTGCGCAAGGGCGACCCGGACGCGCTGAACTTCTTCAACAACTGGATCCGGTACCGCACCAATGACGGCTGGCTGCAGGAGCGTCACAGCTTCTGGTTCGACGGCCGCCCCTGGGCCGATCAGGTCCCCGAGTAAGGCCGCCGGACGGGGCGTCTCGCGCCCCGTCCCCCAACCCGGACAAGGCACGGCATGTACCCGGATCCAGACCGCAAGACCCGCTTCGGCATCCTCGATCTGCTGATCATCGGTGCCGTGCTGGCCTTTGTCTTCTACATCTCGCACCGGGTGTCGGACGTGCTGGTCTACAAGTGGGACTGGTCCTACCTGCCCCGCGCCCTCGTCCGCCCGAACGCCGAAACCGGCCGCTGGGAGCCGAACCTTCTGCTCGAAGGGCTGCTGACCACGATCCGCCTGTCGGTCTGGGCCATGCTGATCGCCAGCACGCTTGGCCTCGTCCTTGGCATCCTCGCCAGCAGGCAACGGCTGCTGCCACGGCTCACCAGCACCGCCTATGTCGGGCTGATCCGGAACGTGCCGCCGCTGGTCTTCCTGTTCGTCTTCTACTTCTTCGTTTCGTCGCAGATCATTCCGCTCCTCGGAATCGACGCCTGGGCCCGAAATCTCGGCCCCAGCGGCGAAAACGTGGTCGGCTTCCTTGCCGGATCACCGCAACGGCTGGAAAATTTCATCGCCGGCGTCATCAGCCTCGCGATGTTCGAGGCGGCCTATATCGCCGTCATCGTCCGCACCGGTATTGAATCCGTCCCCCGCGCCCAGATAGAGGCGGCCGAAAGCCTCGGGCTGCGGCCTTTCCAGATATTCCGGCTGGTCGTCTTCCCGCAGGCCCTGCGCGCCGTGACGCCGCCGCTGGCGAACCAGTTCATCATGCTGGTCAAGGACAGCTCGATCGTCTCGCTGATCTCGGTAACGGAACTCACCTTCGTCGGCACCGAAATCGCGGTGTCCTCCAACCGCCGGTTCGAGACATACATCACCGTCGCGCTGTTCTACTTCGTCCTCTGCTTCGCCCTGTCGCGGTTCTTCTCGTGGTTCGAGAACCGCCAGCGCCGGTCCGACTTGACCCGCTGATCCGCGCTCACCCGCGCCGCGCGGCGATCAGCTCCGACAGCCGCCGCAGCGCCGGGGTTTCCCCGCCCCGCCGCCAGACAAGGTAGGTCGTCAGCGACGCGGTCAGCCCGTCCAGCCGGTGCACCTTGATGCCGGACCTGTCCGGAAACGCCGCCAGCACGCTCTCCGGCATCAGCGCCAGACCCATCCCGGCCACGACCGTGCCGAACATGGCGTGATAGGATCCCAGTTCGATCACCTTCCGCGGCAGAACCCCGGTCGCCGCGAACCAGCCTTCCAGCTGGCGGCGATGCGGGCATCCGTTCTCGAACACGATGATCGGCTCGCTCGGCGGCGTGACGGCGGAAATATCCGCGCCGTCCGCTGGCCCGATCAGCACCAGCGGCTCTTCGAAGGCCGGCTCCCCGGCCAGCCGCGTATCCGCCAGCGGCCCGGCGAAAAAGGCGGCGTCAATCTCGTCCTGCAGGATCGCCTGGCTCAGCTGAACCGGGTTACCCGTCGTCAGGGTCAGGTCGATCTCGGGATACAGCCGGTGCAGTTCGGTGATCACCGGCGGCAGCCGCACCGCCGCCGTACTCTCCATCGCGCCCAGCCGGAACGGCCCGGCCAGCCCCGGCGACTGCACCGCGCCGCGGGCCTCGTCGGCCAGCGCCAGCAGCCGCTCGGCGTAACGCATCAGCGTCTTGCCCGCGGGCGCGACATGCATCCCCCGCCCCTCGCGAATGAACAGCGGCTGGCCCAGCTCCGCTTCCAGCTGCTTTACCCGCGCGGTGATGCTGGACTGCACGCGCCCCAGCTTTTCCGACGCGCGCGTGATGCCTCCTTCGTTGACGACGGCCAGGAAGGTTTCGAGATCACGGATATCCATTCTTCAATTTCGAACGATTCATTCGATACTATTCATTTTATTAGAATGATTGGATGCCGTAAACCCGGCACATCCGGCAATTGGCCGGTCGGGACATCCCGAAACCCAGGAAAAGCAATCAATCCAGAACGGTCCCGCCCGCCGGCGACCGGCCGAGAGGACACGTCATGTTCATCGAACGCATTCTTCTGCGCGAGGCTCTGGGCCTCGCTCCATTTTCCACCCCGAACCGCCGCGTCGGCGCACGGCCGACCGATCCGCCACCGCATCAGGGCGCCCGCCACCGCAACGCCAACCGCACCTGAACAGGGAGGACACCACATGACACCGCAAGATATTTGCCTGATCCGCGACAGCTGGGCGAGGGTCGAGCCCATCGCCGAAACCGCCGTCAGCAGCTTCTACCAGCGCCTCTTCGACATCGCGCCGGAGCTTCGCGAGCATTTCGCAAGCACCGACATGGCCGCACAGCATGTGCGCCTCGCCCAGACCCTCGGCGCCGCCGTCGCCAATCTCGACGACCCGGCAACGCTGGTCCCGATCCTGCGCAAGCTGGGCGAAACCCATGCCGGCTACGGCGCCGATGTCGGCGCCTACGACAAGGTCGGTCTCGCCCTGCTCTGGACGCTGGAGAACGGCCTCGGCCCCGACTGGACCCCGGACACCCGCGAGGCATGGACCCGCGCATACGGCTTCATCGTCGAAAACATGCTGATCGGCGCCGCCTCCGCGGAAGCCGCCTGACACACCCCCTCCCGGTCCCGGCCGGGAGGCCCAATCAACGGAGAGCACCATGCCCCACGACAGCGACATCCGCCGCCGCCGCGACGGCTCGATCGACACCGGTCATTATCTCAACGAATGTCGAAATGTCCGCAGCGCCGCCGCGCACGGCTTGTTCGGCATCGGACGCCGTCATCGCCAGCGGCACGCGGCCAGCCTGCGACAGCAACTCACAGGGATCTTCTGACGCCGCTACTCACCCTGATCCGCGACCAGCATGTCGACAAAACTCTCGCAGGACGGCGACAGCGACCGGCCCTTCCGCGTCACGATCGCGATGGGCCGCGTCACCAGCGGCTCCACCAGCGGTATCATGACGAGGCTGTCGATGATGAACGCCTCCGTCAGCCGCTTCGGCAGGATGCACAGCCCGATCCCGGCGGACGTCATCCAGAACGCGCTGCTCAGGAACCCGATCTCCGACCCCAGCCGCGCCCGGATGCCGATCTGCAACAGCGTTTCCTCCACCAGATCGCGCACCCCGTAATCCTGCCGCGACAGCAGCAGCGGCACGTCGCTCAGCTCGCCCCAGGCCACCGCCTCCCGCCCAGCAAAGGCGTTGTCGCGCGGGCAGATCAGGTACAGCGGATCGTGGTGCAGCACCTCCCAGTCGAACTCGCCATGATCCGCCGGCGGCATGCCGACCCCGAACTCGGCCCGCTCCTGCCGGATGTTCGGCAGGAACTGGTTCGGCGCACAATCGTCCAGCACCAGCCCGATCCCCGGATAGGCCTCGCGAAACCGCTTCACCGTCTGCGGCAGGATCGCCTGCCCCGTCGCCGGCGTCGCCGTCAGCCGCACCATACCGTGCCGCAGGTCGCGCAACTCGCCCATGGTCAGGCTCAATGAATCCACGTCCCCGAGAATCCGCTCGATCACCCCGATGGATTGCTCCGTCGCCGCCGTCGGCACCAGCGACCGCGTGGTCCGGTCGAACAGCGTCAGGCCCAGCGCCTCTTCCGCCTGCCGGATCAGCACGGACACGGCGGATTGCGTGATGAACAACTGTTCAGCGGCCGCGGAAACCTTGCCGGTTCTGTATACGGCAGAGATCGCGTGCAGCTGCTTCAGGGTCAGGCGAGACAGGGACATGGCACCATTCATATAATAACTTCATGAATACCTCAAAAGAATTCGATTTATTCATGCATACAATTCGCGCTAACGTCTCGCCATGGCGCCCGCTAGCGGCGCCCGACGAATGGGAGGAAATCAGATGAATACCAGAAAGCTCGCCGCTCTCGCGGCGGCCGCGCTGCTGTCCGTAACCGCCGCCACCGGCGCCTCGGCCCAGGGCCGCGTCACCATCGCGACCAACCCGCAGGGCTCGCTCTACTACTCCGTCGGCGGCGGCATGGCGGCCGCACTGCAGGAAGCGCTGCAGCGTCAGGTCACCGTACAGCCCTACGCCGGTTCCACCGTCTACCTGCCGCTCGTCGCGGCCGGGGAAGCCACCGTCGGCATCAACTCCAGCCTCGACACCGGCGCGATCTATCGCGGCGACTACGGCACCGACCCGCAGACCGACCTGCGCATGCTCGCCCGCCTCTGGCCGCTCCGCGTCTCGATGGTCACCCGTGCCAATGACGACCTGCACGAGGTCTCCGATCTCGCCGGCAAGCGTGTGGTCACCGATTTCTCGGCGCTGAAATCCGTGGGTCTGGTGAACCAGGCGATCCTCAAGGCCGGCGGCATCGAGCTCGACCAGGTCGACAATGTCACCGTTTCCGGCCTCGGCCCGGGCATGGAGGGCCTGACCGAAGGCAACCTCGACGCCACCGGCATCGCTATCGGAATCCCGCTGACCCAGCAGGCACACGCCACGATCCCCGGCGGCATCCGTTATCTCTCGATCACCGGCGACAGTGCGACGACCGAATACATCGACGGCGTCTATCCCGGCACCTATCTGGTCACGGTCAACCCGGCGCCGAACCTGCCCGAGGTGACCGAACCCTTCACGACCGTCGCATACGACGTCTTCCTGACCACCTCCGCCAAATTGTCGGACGAGGAAGCGACCTCGATCCTGGAAGCGCTCTACGAAGCGTTCCCGGCGCTGCAGGAAGACTATCCGCCGATCCGTGGCGGCGACCGCGAAGCCTTCGCGAACCCGTCCAACACGGTTCCGTTCCACCCGGCCGCGGTCGCGTTCTACAAGGACAAGGGCATGTGGAGCGAGGACAACGATATGCATGACGCATCCCTGTCCGAATAAACACTGACCACAGGCCCCGAGATCCCGATGACGCGCGCGTTCCTTTCCGCGAGCCTTCCGGTGCTGGGCATCCTCTGGATGCTCGACGCACCGGGCTGGTTCGACCTTGTCTTCATCACCGAACAATACCTGGGGGTGATGATCGGACTCGCGACGCTTGCGGGGCTTTTGACCGAACCGCTGCGCGGGCGCCTGGTCGTACTCGACTGGGCGCTCGGCCTCGCGGCGATGGCTTCGTGGTTCTGGCTCTCTTGGAACTACGAAGCCTGGCTGCTCGACGCACTTAACCGCGGGCCGGAAAAATGGATCCCGGCGATCATCGGCATCGCCGGCGTGATAGAGGCGACCCGCCGCCAATGCGGCAACGTGCTGGCGGTGCTGGGGCTGATCTTCCTCGCCTACGGCTTCATCGGCTGGCTGGCGCCGGGCATCTTCGAGGCCGCCTACATGGCCCCGAACCGCTACATTCTCTACATCTACAACGACACCAACGGCATTCCCGGCCTGGTGATGAATGTCGGTGCGACGCAGATCCTCGGCTTCATCGTCTTCGGCGCGACCCTGAACGCCGTGGGCGGCAGCGGTATCCTGACCGACCTTGCCATGGCCACGATGGGCCATCGCCGTGGCGGCCCGGCCAAGGTGGCAATCATCGCCTCGTCACTGTTCGGCACCCTGTCGGGTTCGACCGTCGCCAACGTCATGTCCACCGGCGTCGTCACCATTCCGATGATGAAGCGCACCGGCTTCCCGCCGCGCTACGCGGCCGCCATCGAGGCGGTGGCCAGCAATGGCGGCCAGATCGCGCCGCCCGTCATGGGCGCCACCGCCTTCGTCATCGCCGAATTCCTTCAGGTACCCTATACCGAGGTCGTCGGCGCCGCCCTGCTGCCCGCCGTCTTCTATTACTACCTGCTCTACCGCCAGGTGGACCGTTTTGCCGCCGCGCAGGGGATCGAGGGCGTCGCCCGCGAAGAACTTCCCTCGCTGCGTGACGCCCTGCTGAAAAGCTGGCCGCTTCTCGCCCCCCTCGGCGTGCTGATCTGGTTCCTGTTCTTCCTCGGCTATTCCCCCGGCAAGTCCGCGCTCTATTCGGCCGGTGCCGCCTATGCGCTGCACGTCGTCCGCAACCTGCGGAACCTGCGAGAGGTGATCGCCGTCATTCCCTTCATCCTGAAGGGCGCCGGCGCCACGCTGATCCCGATCCTTCTGGTCTGCGCCATCGCCGGTATCGTCATCGGCACGATCAATGTCACCGGCCTAGGCTTCGCCCTGACCCTCGCGCTCGGCAAGATCGCGGCGCTCGGCGGTGTCACCGCGCTGCTCGTCGCAACTGCCGCCATCGCCATCATTCTCGGTGTCGGCATGCCGACCACCGGCGTCTACGTGATCGTCTCCGTCCTGCTCGCCCCGGCACTGGTCCGCCACGGCATCCCGATGATGTCGGCGCATCTGTTCATCTTCTACTTCGGCCTGCTGTCGATGCTGACGCCGCCCGTCGCCGTCGCCAGCTATTCCGCTGCCTCTATCGCGCAGTCGAACATGTGGCAGACAGGCGTCACCGGCGTTCGCCTCGCCATTGTCGCCTATCTCCTGCCCTTCGTCTTCGCCTTCAATCCGGCGTTGCTGATGCAGGGGACCTGGCTGGAGATTGCCGTCTCCTGCCTGACCATCGCCGCCTCGGGCCACGTGCTGGCGGAAATCCTCGCCAACAAGCGCGCATTCGGCGGCGGTGCGATGCGCTGGGGGGCTCTGGCCTTCTCGCTGATCGTCGGCGCCAGCACCGCCGTGCTCGCTCCCGGCAGCGTCCCGGCCATCATCCTCGCGCTGGCCTCCGTGCCTGCCGCCTACCTTCTGACGCGCTTCGTCGCGCCTGCGATCCCAACAGCCAAGGAGCGAACTTCATGAGCGAACGCTACCCCGCCATGCCCCCCCGGAATCCGAACCCGCCCTACAAGCGGATCGCGACCGAGGAAGCATGGCTGCCCCCGGACATGATGGAGCTCTACCTCAAGGAAATCCGCGAAAAGAACATCAACGAGCCGGGCTTCAACCAGCTCTGGGGCTTCTTCGCGGGCGACAGCGAACTGGCGCAGAACCACCGCCGCCGCATCCAGTCGCTTGGCGAGGGGCGCATCGCCGACATGGACAATTCCGGCATCGACATCGCCGTCCTGTCACTCTCCTCCCCCGGCGTTCAGCTCTTCGATCCGGCCACCGCCGCCTCGCTCGCGGTCAGCGCCAACGACCAGCTCGCCGAGGGCATCGCGAAATACCCCGACCGCTACGCCGGCCTCGCCGCCTTCTCGCCGCTCGACCCCGAAAACTCCGCCAAGGAGCTGGAGCGCGGCGTGACCAAGCTCGGCCTCAAGGGCGGTATCCTGAACTCACACACTCTCGGCACCTATCTCGACGACGAAAAATACTGGTCCGTCTTCGAGGCCGCCGAAGCGCTGGACGTTCCCATCTACCTCCACCCCAACACGCCCTCGCCGCAGATGATCGAGCCGTTCCTGAACCGCGCGCTCGACGCGGCGGTCTACGGCTTCGCCTGCGAAACCGGCCTGCACGCCCTGCGCCTGATGGTCGCCGGCCTGTTCGACCGCTTCCCCAGGCTGCAGATCATCCTCGGCCATTGCGGCGAGGCGCTGCCCTACTGGCTCTACCGCATCGACTTCATGCACGGCCGCATCTCCTCGACCGGCCGCCACCCCAACGTGAAGCCGCTCAAGCGCCGCGCCTGGGACTACCTGATCGACAACTTCTACTACACCTCCTCGGGCGTGGGCTGGGAGCCGCCGATCAAGTACGTGATGGACGTCATCGGCGAGGACCGGATGATGTACGCCATGGACTACCCGTGGCAGTTCGTCCCTGAAGAAGTCGGCGCGCTCGACGCGATGAGCATCACCGACGAGGCCAAGAAGGCGTTCTTCGAAGACAACGCGCGGCGCCTCTTCAAGATCTGACGCAAGACGCGGGGCGCATCAGCGCCCCGCCCGTCCCACCCTACTCGGACTCCATCACGCCGCTTTCGTCGATCGCGTCCGACATCTTGTCCCACGCAGAGGCAAAGCCGGTCTTCAGCTCGCCCCACGCGCTGTCCGCGCCCGCCTGAAGCACACCCATCTGCTCGGCCAGCTCGATCCGCCGCGTGTTCAGCTCCGCAAGCTTCTCGCCAGCCTTTATCTGCGCCGCCTCGCTCATCTCGGCCCAGTTCTCGCGCATCTCCTCCTGCCGCTCTGTCAGCGCCTCGTCCAGCTCCTCCAGAGCCTCCCGCGCGTCTTCCAGCGCCTGCTCCCGCTGCGAGGCCGAATAGGCCTGTATCGCCTCCACCGCCTCGGCCACCTTGGTCCGCACAGCCTCCAGCTCCTCGTCGCTGTCCTGTGCAAGGGCGGCGCCGCCAAGGGCGGCACCAAGGGCAACCGGAATGAAGACATGTCTGAAATAAACGCGCATGGGAAACCTCCTGCCAATCCATGTCACAATCGGAACGAGAAAAGCGCTCGAACCTTGCCCGTGATGCTACGCCGGATGCGAGCACCGTCAAAGACCGGATCCGACCCACGCCCTGGAATCCGGCGGTCATTCCGGCCAGAATCACGTCACCCGGGGCCGCAACGGTCGCACGCCTGTCACAGCCCGGTGGCACAGAAGCGGTGACCCCGAAAGGACAGGCAATGGACACCGTGGAACTGAAGCCCGAGCGCTTCGATACGACCGTCGACAACTACATCACCGGGCGCGTGCGCTATGCGCCCGCCCTGATCCGCTGGCTTGCCGAAGACACCGGAACGGCCGGCCAGACCGTGCTCGATCTCGGCTGCGGGCCGGGCTTCATCGCGAATGCCATCGCGCCCTTCGCGGCAAAGGTGATCGGCTTCGACCCCAGCCCGAACATGATCGCGGCCGCTACGGCGGACGCTGCGCCCAACGCGAAATTCGCGGTCGGTTCGTCCGAAACCCTCGACCAGCTCGAAACACCCCTGCAACTCGTCACCATGGGCCGCTCGTTCCACTGGATGGATCGGCCGCAGACCCTCCGCGACCTCGATCGACTGCTGGCGCCCGGCGGCGCCATCGCACTCCTGGGCGACAGCCCGGTCAAGGGGCCGGCCACCCGCTGGCTTGCGGCCGCGAACGAGGTCGGCCGGGGGTTTGCCCAGCGCGACGAGTACGACGAATTCCGCGTATCCGACGACTGGCAGCCGCATGAAGAGGTGCTGTCCGCCTCGGCATTCTCGGACCTGCGCCAGATCGCGGTCCATGAAACCGAGACATGGGATTTCCCGCGCCTCCTCGCCTTCTTCCTGTCACGCTCCGGTACGACAGAGGCGCGGCTTGGCGCCCGCAGCGCAGAGATGAAGGCCGCGCTCCGGTCGGCTCTGGAACCGTTCGGGCCGGGCCCGTGGACGTCACTGCACCGTCACTCGGCGCTCATCGCGCGTCGACCAGGCTAAGCGGCGCTCTCGTGAACCGGCTAGGCGCGCGCCCGGGGGCTCGCGTCCGGTACCTCGATGTTGATCTCAAGGCTCGACACCTCTTCGCCGCGCTCCATGCGGATATCGATGTCGTCCGGCTCGATCTTCACGTGTCGCCGGATCGCCTCGATGATGTCGCGCTGCAGCGCCGGCAGGTAGTCCGGCGTCGCAGTCCCCGCGCCGCGCTCATGCGCCAGCAGGATCTGCAACCGGTCCTTGGCCGTCTGCGCCGATTTCGGGCGGCGGGGCTTTAGGCTGAAACCAAACAGGCTCATGCCGTCCGCCCGAACATCCGCTGCAGCAGGCCGGGGCGCCGGTCGCTCGCGACCCGCATCTCGACATCTTCCCCGGTCAGGCGCGCCACCGCGTCCTCATAGGCACGGCCGGCCGCCGACGGATCGTCCAGCGTCACCGGCGTGCCGGTATTCGATGCGCGCAGCACCGCCTGGCTTTCCGGGATGATCCCCAGAAGCGGCACGGCAAGGATCTCCAGCACGTCCTCGACGGTCATCATCTCGCCCTTGTCGATCCGGCCCTGATCGTGCCGGGTCAGCAGGACCTGCGCCTTGATCGGCTCGGCGCCTTCGGTCTCCGCCCGCTTGGTTTTGCTGCTCAACAGGCCCAGTACCCGGTCGCTGTCGCGAACAGAGGATACTTCGGGGTTCGTCACCACGACCGCCTCGTCGGCGAAATACATCGCCAGATGCGCGCCGCGCTCGATCCCCGCCGGGCTGTCGCAGACGATGTAATCGTAATCCTGCTTCAGCTCGTTCAGGACCGCCTCGACGCCTTCCCGCGTCAGCGCGTCCTTGTCCCGCGTCTGCGACGTCGGCAGCACCGCAAGGTTCTCCAGCCGCTTGTCTTTGATCAGCGCCTGCTTCAGCTTGGCGTCGCCCTGGATCACGTTGATGAAGTCGAACACGACCCGGCGTTCGCAGCCCATGATCATGTCGAGGTTTCGCAGACCCACGTCAAAGTCGATCACGACGGTCTTGTAGCCCTGCTTGGCCAGCCCGGCCGAGATCGCGGCGGCAGAGGTGGTCTTGCCCACGCCGCCCTTGCCCGAGGTGATCACGATGATCCGCCCCATCGGCGCGTTGTCGTTGGTTTGCGTCATCCGAGCGTCTCCATCCGCAGTCTTTCCTTGTCGAGGAACACCTGCACCCGGGCGTTCCGGTGCGCGTCCTCTATGTTCTCGTTGGTCCGGTACAACCCGGCGATGGCCACCAGTTCGGCATCAAGCTTCTGGCAGAAGATCCGCGCCGTCTCGTCGCCGTGCACGCCCGCCATCGCCCGGCCGCGCAGCGTGCCGTAGACATGGATGCTGCCCGCGGCCACCAGTTCCGCGCCCGAGGCGACCGACCCGATCACCGTCAGATCGCCGCGCTCCGCCACGATCATCTGCCCCGACCGCACCGGTTCGGTGATGACCAGATTTTCCGTCTTCGGCGCCTTGCCTGGCGCGTCGACACGACGCCCGCGGTCTGATTTCTCGCTCGGCAGCGGCGCCTCGCGCCCGCCGCCGATGGCGACCAGCCCCATGGCCAGCGCCACCTCGCGTTGCGCCGCATTGGCGTTCTGCGCGGCAAAGACCATCAGCTTTCGCTTGCGTAGCTCTCCGATCAGGTCGCGCAGCGCCGCCTCGTCGACCAGCCCCGGCACCTTCTCGAAATCCACCACCAGCGGCGCCTCGTAGAAGAACTTGGGCGTAAGCTGCACATGGGAATCGAGCGCATCGAAGAACGCCTCGTCCGGCGTCTCGTTTTCCAGCCGCAGCGCGATCGCGGTCAGGAACCGCCCCCGGACCTGAAAGGACCGTGGCGCCACCAGGGACCGACCGCCCCGGCGTTCGGTTGCGCGTTGTTGCACGGTGAACTGTGCTCCTGCTCTCGTGACCGGTCGCGACTCACCCCGCGCCGGTTTCTTGTTTGGCCTACCTGCGTATTGGATTGCGGCTCCGGATCAACCCCGGAAATGGCGTTGACAGCGATATTGGGCAGGAACCCGCTGCGGACTCGGGCGTCGCGGCAAGGTGTTTCCGACCGGTGTCCTCACCTCGACGTTTGCGCTAACATGCCTGAAATCAATGACTTGACCCCCCGTCCCCATGGGGACGCTTCCAATTCACCCGCCTGCGGCACCCCTGTACCACTCAACGATCTTCGCCCGCTCCTCCGGCTCCATGAAGGACACATTCGCCGGCGGCATCGCATGGCTCAGCCCCGATTGCACGTAGATCAGCCGCGCCTGCCCGGCCACCTGCTGGACCGTCTCGAACCGCACCCCCTTCGGCGGCCAGTGGATCCCATCATAGAACGGCTCGGCATTATGGCACATCGAGCAGCGCCCCATCACGATGTCATAGACCTCGTCGAACCCCTCCGCCGCCGCGAACCGCGCCGCAGCCCCATGCAGCGCCGCCTCCTCCTCTTCCTCGTCCGACAGCTGATACATCGGTGCCACCGACAGCCAAGCGATCGCCACGAACAGCAGCGCCGTCACGATCCACGTCCAGTGCGGGTTCCCCTTCCGGGCGTGGAGCGAGTTGAAATAATGCCGGATCGACACCCCCATCAGAAACACCAGCGCCGCGATGATCCAGTTGTACTGGGTCGCAAAAGCCAGCGGGTAATGGTTCGACAGCATCAGAAAGATCACCGGCAGCGTCAGGTAATTGTTATGCGTCGACCGCAGCTTCGCGATCTTCCCGTACTTTGCGTCCGGCTTCCGCCCCGCCTTCAGATCGTCCACCACGATCCGCTGGTTCGGGATGATGATGAAGAACACGTTCGCCGTCATGATCGTCGCCGTGAACGCACCCAGATGCAGCATCATCGCCCGCCCGGTGAAGATCTGGTTGTAGCCCCACCCCATCGCCACCAGCAGCACGAACAGCAGCACCATCAGCAGCGTCGGCCGCTCCCCCAGCCCCGACTTGCACAGGAAGTCATAGATCAGCCAGCCCACCGTCAGCGAAGCGGCGGAGATCAGGACGCCCTGCCAGACCGCCAGATCCGCCTTCTCGGCGTCGATCAGGTACAGCTCCGCCCCCATCCAGTAGACAAGGATCAGCATCGCCGCGCCGGAGAGCCAGGTCGAATAGCTCTCCCACTTGAACCATGTCAGGTGCTCCGGCATCGCCTCGGGCGCGACCAGGAATTTCTGGATGTGATAGAATCCGCCGCCATGGACCTGCCATTCCTCGCCATCCGCAAGGCCAAGGTCCCTGTCCCGCCGCAGCCCAAGGTCCAGGGCGATGAAATAGAACGACGACCCGATCCACGCGATTGCCGTGATCACATGCGTCCAGCGCACCGCGAATTCCAGCCATTCGCCCAGCACGGCATAATCGTACATCGCCAGTCCCTTCGGTTCCGCGCCCTCTGCACCGGGGCGCCTGCCGTCCTATCCTCCGGAAAGCGCGGGCCAATGCAACGCCCGTTCGAACCGGATTCGCACAGAAATCCGGCATTGAACAATCTTTGACCAGTTTTGCCGGTTCCAGCCGGACCTAGCTGCCCCGATAGGTCGAATACCCGTATGGCGACAGCAACAGCGGCACGTGGTAATGCGCGTCCGGGTCACTCATCCCGAAACGGATCGGCACCTGGTCAAGGAACAGCGGCTCCTCCCCCGCCTGTCCCGATGCCCGCAGGTAATCACCCGCGAAGAAGATCAGCTCGTAACTCCCCGGCTGGAACTTGCCCTCCGGCAGGATCGGCGCGTCGGTGCGGCCGTCGGCATTGGTGATCATCTCGACCAGCTTGCGGTGGCTGTTCCCCGACACGCGATAAAGAAGGATTTTCAACCCTTCCGCGGGCACACCCTTCGCCGTGTCCAGTACATGTGTCGTCAGATAGCCCATCTCCGCCTCCATCTCGCGCCCGGTCTCCTCGCAACCTGCGCGAAGCCGCGGCAAAAGGACAAGTCCCCACGTGCATCCGCCACGCTTGCGCTTTCTCCGCTAATCCGCCTTTCTAAGGCCGGCCCCGAAATCGCAGGTGCAGGAGACCGGCCCGTGCAGCGCTATCCCAGAAACATGATCGGCTACGGCCCCAACCCGCCGCAGGCGAACTGGCCGGGCGGCGCCAGGGTCGCGGTCCAGTTCGTCCTCAACTACGAAGAGGGGGGAGAGAACAACATCCTGCACGGCGACGCCGCCTCCGAAGCCTTCCTGTCCGACATCGCCGGTGCCGCCATGTGGCCGGGCCAGCGCCACTGGAACATGGAATCGATCTACGAATACGGCGCCCGCGCCGGGTTCTGGCGGTTGCACCGGCTGTTCACCGGCATGGGCATCCCGCTGACCATCTACGGCGTCGCCACAGCACTCGCCCGCGCTCCCGAACAGGTGAAAGCGATGAAAGAGGCCGGCTGGGAGATCGCCAGCCACGGCCTGAAATGGGTCGAGCACAAGGACATGCCGGAAAACGAGGAACGAGCGGCGATCGCCGAGGCAATCCGCCTACATACCGAGGTGGTCGGCGAACGTCCCCGCGGCTGGTACACCGGGCGCTGCTCTGCCAACACCGTCCGCCTTGTGGCCGAGGAGGGCGGCTTCGATTACATCTCCGACACCTATGACGACGACCTGCCCTACTGGCTGGAGGTCGGCGACCGCGACCAGTTGATCATTCCCTACACACTGGAAGCCAACGACATGCGCTTTGCCGTGTCGCCCGGCTGGGTGACTGGGCAGGATTTCTACCAATACCTCAAGGACGCTTTCGACATGCTTTATGCCGAAGGCTCGGACAGCCCCAAGATGATGTCCGTCGGCCTGCACTGCCGGCTGATCGGCCGCCCCGGAAAAATCGCGGGCCTGAAGCAGTTTCTCGATTACATCCAGGGGTTCGACGGCGTCTGGACCCCGCGCCGCATCGAGATCGCCCATCACTGGGCCGAACATCACCCGGCCAAACGCGTCGAACGCCCATCGCAGATGACGAAGGACCGCTTCGTCGAACTCTACGGCGGCGTTTTCGAGCATTCGCCCTGGATCGCGGAGCGCGCCTGGAACCTCGAACTCGGTCCCGCCCATGACACCGCCACGGGGGTCCACAGTGCTCTCTGCCGCATGTTCCGCAGCGCCTCTGAGAACGAACGCCTTGGCGTCCTCACCGCGCACCCGGACCTCGCCGGAAAGCTCGCGGCCGCAAAGCAGCTCACCGCGGAAAGCACCGGGGAACAGGCCAGTGCCGGGCTCGACGCTCTGACAGATCAAGAGCGCGAGACCTTTACGCGGCTCAATACCGAGTATACGGACAAGCACGGTTTTCCGTTCATCATCGCCGTGCGAGACCATGACAAGCCGGGCATCCTGGCCGCCTTCGAGCGCCGGATCGGCAACGACCGGGCCACGGAATTCGCCGAGGCCTGCCGTCAGGTGGAACGCATCGCGGAACTGCGGCTTAAGGAGCTACTGGCGTGAACTACGCCTTTCCGTCCGGCGGTCTGCCGGACCAGTCAGTCAATGCCGATGGCGCGGCGGTCTTTACCACCGCCTACGCAGTCCTGCCGGCGGTTACCCACCGCGATATCGTAACGTCCTTCCTGCCCACCTGGCACAGCCACCGTGCCTGGATCTTCGCCCGGCCGATGACCGGCTTTGCCGAAACCTTCGCGCAATATGCCGTCGAGATTTACCCCGGCGGCGGGAGCTCCGATCCCGAACCCGACCGCGACGCACAGGCCGTGCTCTTCGTCGCCAAGGGCAGGGCCCGTCTGACGCTCGGCGCCGAGCATCACGAATTGGAGCCAGGCTCCTATGTCTATCTGCCGCCCGCCGCGCCGTGGGAGCTGTGGAACATCTACGACGAACCCTGCGGTTTTCATTGGATCCGCAAACGCTACGTTCACGCCCAGGGGCTGACCGTCCCCGAACCTATGATCACCCATGAAAGCAGGGTCCCGGTCGTGCCGATGCCCGAATGCGGCGATGCCTGGGGCACGCAGCGTTTTCTCGACCCGCTGGATCTCGCCTACGACTTTCACGTCAACATCGTCACCTTCCAGCCCGGCGGTCGCATCCCCTTCGCCGAGACCCACGTGATGGAACACGGCCTCTTCGTCCTGCAGGGCACCGCCCGCTACCTGCTGAACCAGGACTGGGTAGAGGTCGGGCCCGGCGATTTCATGTGGCTCCGCGCCTTCTGCCCGCAGGCCTGCATCGCCACCGGGACCGAACCGTTCCGCTACCTGCTCTACAAGGACGTGAACAGGCATCCGTCGCTGGGACCGCTGACGTGATCCTCCGAACCGAGCCGCTGACGGCCGACGCCTTCGCCCCCTTCGGCGATGTGCTGGAGGCCGCCGGCGATCCGGACAAGATCATCAATCAGGGCCTCTGCGGCCGATACCACGACCGCGCGCGGCTCGATTTCGGCCCCGGCGGCCGCGCCGGAATTTCGGTCTTCAAGGCAGAGCTGCGCAGCCTGCCCCTCGAGCTCGCAATGGTCGAACGACACCCCGAAGGCAGCCAGGCCTTCCTGCCGCTGGACCGTGAGCCGTTCCTCGTCATCACCGCCCCCGACGAAGGCGGCCAGCCCGGCATACCCCGTACCTTCCTCACCGCACCCGGGCAGGGTGTGAACTTTCTGCGCAATACTTGGCACGGAGTGCTCACGCCTTTGGCAGGAAATGGATTGTTCGGTGTGATCGACAGAATTGGCGACACGCCCAATCTTCAGGAGTTTTGGTTTGAACAGCCATACCGTGTAACATCTGTGTGAAGCGTCCAATTTCAGGGCGTTTTCCGAGTCACAGAGGGACAGGGGCTATGACTGACACAAGCATCGGGACTCCCGAGCAACTGAAAGATCCGAACTATACGCCGCCGATCTGGCAGGCGATTCCGCTGGGCATCCAGCACGTGATGGCGATGTTCATCGCCAACGTGACTCCGGCGATCATCGTCGCGGGCGCGGCCGGCTTCGGCTTCGGCTCGAACTCGCCGGACTTCCCGGAACTGCTTTACCTCATCCAGATGTCGATGCTCTTCGCCGGTCTGGCGACGCTGCTGCAGACGATCACTGTCGGCCCCATCGGCGCGGCGCTCCCGATCGTACAGGGCACGTCCTTTGCCTTCATCCCGATCATGATTCCGCTCGTCGCGGGCAAGGGCGTCGACGCCCTTGCCGCGCTGTTCGGTGGGGTACTGATCGGTGGCCTGTTCCATGCCTGCATCGGCTTTTTCATCGGCAAGATCCGCTTCGCGCTGCCACCACTGGTCACCGGCCTCGTCGTAACCATGATCGGCCTCGCGCTGGTGCAGGTCGGCATCCAATACGCGGCGGGCGGCGTCCCGGCCAAGGGAACCGAGGAATATGGTTCGCTGCTGAACTGGTCCGCAGCTCTGATCGTGATCTTCGTCACCCTCGGCTTCAAGTTCTTCGCCAAGGGAATGCTCAGCGTTTCCGCCGTCCTGATCGGCCTGATCGCCGGTTACATCTACGCCATCATCGTCGGCATGCTGCCGGTCAGTTCCATCGCCAGTTCCTGGAACAACGCCGCCGCATTCGCCCTGCCGGTTCCATTCAAATACGGCTTCGAGTTCTCGCTCGCCGCCGTCATCGGCTTCTGCCTGATGGCCTTCGTCTCGGCGGTGGAAACCGTCGGCGACGTCTCGGGCATCGTGAAAGGCGGCGCCGGGCGCGAGGCGACCGACAAGGAAATCCAGGGAGCGACCTTCGCCGACGGTACCGGGACAGCCATTGCCGGCATCTTCGGCGGCCTGCCCAACACCTCGTTCAGCCAGAATGTCGGCCTGATCGCCATGACCGGCGTGATGAGCCGTCACGTGGTGACCTTTGGCGCGATCTTCCTGATCATCTGCGGTCTGGTGCCCAAGATCGGCGGCGTCATCCGGACCGTGCCGATCGAGGTTCTCGGCGGCGGCGTCATCGTGATGTTCGGCATGGTTGTCGCTTCCGGCGTGTCGATGCTATCCGACGTGAATTGGGACAAGCGCAACATGGTGATCTTTGCCGTGGCTCTGTCTGTCGGTCTTGGCCTTCAGCTGGAACCGGAAGCGGTACAATACCTGCCCGACTGGCTCAAGGTCCTGCTGGTTTCCGGCATCTTGCCAGCGGCTCTGATCGCAATCGTGCTGAACCTCTTGCTGCCGACACCGCTGTCCGAGGAATCCACCGAGGAAATCTCGGGCGGCCTCGCTGGTCACGGCCCGGCGGAATAAGCACCATCTCGGCGGGCCAAGCGGCCCGCCGCCTCTTGTCACGGCCCTGTAAAGCTGTCTGTGTAACAGCCCGGAGCACATCGACTGCAAGGGGCCGAAATGACCGATTTCTTCACCGCACCGGGGCGCTTTTTTCGCGGCAACCTTCACACCCATTCGACACTGTCCGACGGCGCACTTGAACCGGCCGAGGTCTGCCGCCGCTACCGCGACGAAGGCTATGACTTCATGTCGCTGACCGATCACTTCCTCGGTCGTTACGGCTTTCCCATTGCCGAAACCACAGGCTTCCGCACCCCCGGCTACACCACCATTCTCGGCGCCGAACTGCATTCCGGTGCGCAGGAGAATGGCGATCTCTGGCACATCCTCGCAGTCGGACTGCCGGCTGATTTTGAACCGCCGAAAACGCAGGAATTCTTCGCCACCGATGATCAGGAAACCGGCCCTCAGCTCGCCGCCCGCGCCGCCGCTGCCGGGGCCTATGTCGCCGTCGCCCACCCGCAATGGTCCGGCCTGACCCTGAACGATGCGCTGTCGCTGGAGGCCGCCCATGCGGTCGAGACCTACAACCACGGCTGCGCAATGGGCGCCGACCGTCCCGACGGATTTCACACACTGGACCTGATGCTGACCGAGGGGCGGGAACTGAACCTGATCGCCACCGACGACGCCCATTTCACCGAGCCCGACCATTTCGGCGGCTGGGTGATGGTGAAGGCAGAAGAAAACGATCCCGACGCGCTGCTTGCTGCGCTGAAGGCCGGGACCTTCTATTCCAGCCAGGGCCCGGATCTGCGCAACATCGTCATCGAAGACGACAAGATCGTCGTCGAAAGTTCCGCCATCGTCTCGATGATCGTGCAGGGCCGCGGCTGCCTCGCCAAGGCGACACATGGCCTTTCGATGACGCGCTCGGAAATGGACCTCGACAAGTTCAGCGCCTCGCCCTGGATCCGCGTCTCGGTGATCGACGCCGCCGGCCGCCGCGCCTGGTCGAACCCGATCTGGCTGGGCTGACCGCGCCTTATTCCCGCGCGCGCAGCACCCGTGCCGGTCGCGCCGCCAGCGGCCGCCATGCAAAGGCCAGCCCGGCGAGCAATGTGATCACGACACCCCCCGCCACGATGGCCACCGCAGAAACCGGTTCGAACGCGTATTCTGTGTCCATCACGAACCACGTCACCGCCCAGCCGGCCAAGCCGCCCGCCAGGATCGCCACCAGTCCCGCCGCCAGACCGAACACCGCGCTGCGGATCGCGAAATTCGCCAGAACCGATCCGCGCGTCGCCCCCAGCGTCTTCAGCACCGCCGCCTCGTAGGTGCGCGCACGCTCTCCCGCCGCCGCAGCGCCGATCAGCACGATGAACCCCGTCACCAGCGTCGCCAGCGCGCCATATGTCGTTGCCGCGGCGATCCCCGCAAGGATCTCCGCCGCCCGACCGATGGCGTTCCGCACGCTGATCATGGTGATGTTCGGCCACGCGCCGCCGATCTCTCGCAGCAGCCGCGCCTCGGCCTCCTCGTCGGCGTAAATCGTCGCGATGTGACTATGCGGCGCGCCCTGCAGAGCGGCGGGGTTCATCGACAGGATGAACCCCATCCCGGCATTCGAGAAATCCACGTTCCGGAAGCTGGTGATCTCGGCGGTAATGTCCCGTCCCAGCACGTTGATGGTGATCTCGTCGCCCAGCGACAGCCCCATTTCCGCCGCCTCATCCGCGGCGAAGCTGACCAGCGGCGGGCCGTCGTAATCCTCCGGCCACCATTCGCCCGCTGTGATCTCCGTCCCCGGCGGCGGCGCGGCGGAATAAGTGATGCCCCGGTCGCCCTGGATGACCCAGTGATCCCCCGCAACCTCGGCGGCGGGCCGCCCGTTGATCTGGGTAATTACCCCACGAAGCATCGGCGCCGTCTGAACCCGCGTCACCCCCGGATCGCCATTCGCCTTCTCAAGAAATCCGTCCAGCTGATCGGTCTGGATATCAACTACGAAATAACTCGGCGCGACATCGGGCAGATCCCGCGCAATCGCGCCGCGCAGGTTGGAATCGATCTGCCCCACCGCGGCCAGCACCGTCAGCCCTAGCCCCAGCGACAGCACAACCGACGCCGCCTCGCTCCCGGGCCCGCCAGCGGACCCAAGCGCCATCCGCAAGGCGCTCCTCCCCCGCACCGCCTGTGACCGTGCCAGCCGCCGCGACATTTGCCGCGTCAGCCAGGCCACGCCCAGCAGGGTCAGGAACGCACCGAAAATACCCGCCGCCGACCACAGTGTCAGCCGCTCCAGCCCCGACAGTTCCGCCGCCGCCGCCACCAACGCCGCCAGCAAGGCACCCGTCGCCACGATGTACGGCCAGCGCGGCCACACCGCGCCGCCCTGCGCCCCGTCGCGGTAGAGCGCCGCTGCCCGCACCTGCTCGGTCCGCGCCAGCGGCCATAAAGTGAACAACGCCGCCGCCAGAGCACCGTAAAGTGCGGCCTCCGCCAGAGGCTCGACATGCACCCCGAACACCGCCGGGATCGGCAGCTGCGCCTCGATCAGCGGCCGCAGCACCAGCGGCAGGGCCGCGCCTAACGCCAGCCCGAGTACCAGCCCGAGCAAGGTCAGCCCACCAATCTGGAACGCGTAGGCCAGAAAGATCGTCCCCGTCTCCGCGCCCAGTGTCTTCAGCGTCGCGATGACGGATGTCTTGCGCTCCAGATAGGATCGCACCGCCGCAGACACGCCGACGCCGCCCACGGCCAGCCCCGCCAATCCGACAATCACAAGAAAACTCGCCAGCCGATCGACGAATTCCGCCGTCCCCGGCGCCGCGTTCCGCGTATCGCGCCAGCGCTGCCCAGCACCCTCCAGCGCCGAGTCCGCATGCACCTCCAGCGCAACCACATCCGCCCCATCGGGCAGCCGCAGCCGGTAGTCCGTCTCGTACAAGGTACCCGGCTGGATCAGCCCGGTCCCCTCCAGATCCGCCAGCCGCACCAGCGTCCGAGGCCCCAGCGTGAAGCCGCCCGCCGCATTGTCCGGCTCGCGCACCAGTTCGGCCATCAGCACGAAATCCCGCGTGCCCAGGCGAAACACGTCGCCCGGCTCGATCCCCAGCCGCGCCGTTAGCACCGGGTCCATAACCGCGCCGGGCAAACCTTCCTTCCCGTCGAACGCGGTCTCCAAAGGCATCACCGGCGCCAGACCAACGGCGCCGTACAAGGGATAGGCCCCGTCCACCCCGCGTACCTGCGTCAGCCCGCGCTCGTCTCCGCCCTCAGCCGGCACCACGACCATCGACCGGAAATCCACCGTCTCGGACACCTCGTCCGAGATCTCCTCCATCCAGGCCCGCTCCGCCTCGGTCGCGAAGCGATAGGTCAGCTCGATCTCCGCATCGCCGCCAAGGATCACCGCCGCATCCCGCGCCAGCCCCTGCTCCACCGATTCCCGCACCGAGCCCACGGCGGCAATCGCCGCCACGCCCAGCGTCAGACAGGCCAGAAACACCCGAAACCCCGCCAGCCCGCCGCGCAACTCGCGCCGGGCGATGCGGGCGGCATTGCGGAAACTCATTCGGCGGCCGCCTTCTGCGGCTCCGCCAGCTCCCCGTCGACCAGCTCGATCACCCGGTCACAGCGCGCCGCCAATTCCGGCGCATGTGTCACCAGGATCAGCGTCGCGCCGTGCCGGTCGCGTAGCCCGAACAGCAGATCCATGATCGTGGCGCCCGTGGTGCCGTCGAGGTTCCCTGTCGGTTCATCCGCCAGCAAGATATCGGGCCGCGGCGCGGCGGCCCGTGCCAAAGCTACCCGCTGCTGCTCGCCCCCCGACATCTGCGAGGGGTAGTGGCCGGCGCGATGCCCCAACCCCATCGCCTCCAGTTCCGCCTCCGCCCGCTCGAACGCATCCGTCACGCCCGCCAGTTCCAGCGGCGTCGCGACATTCTCCAGCGCGGTCATCGTCGGAATCAGGTGGAAGGATTGGAAAACCACACCCATATGATTACGCCTGAACCGGGCGAGCGCGTCTTCTCCCATCGCGGTCAGGTCGTGGCCCAGAACCTCGACCTTGCCGCCGGTGGCCCGCTCCAGCCCGCCCATCAGCATAAGGAGGGAGCTCTTGCCGCTGCCCGAAGGCCCAACCAGTCCCAACGTCTCGCCGCGCGAGACCTGTAGCGTGATGCCCTTCAGGATATCCACCCGCCCCGCATTCCCCGCCAGTGACAGGCGGGCGTCCGAGAGCGCGACGACGGGGTCCTTCATTGGCAAGCTCCTGCGGCGATTCAGTTCCATGGCATATGGGGCCGGACGAGAGGTTCGCAACCTCGGTCTCGCGCTCGTGCTGCTTGCCGGCCCGGCCGCGGCGGAGCCGGTGGTCATCGCGGCGCTCGGTGACAGCCTGACCGCGGGCTACGGTCTGCCTCCCGAGAACGGCTTCGTACCACAGCTACAGGCATGGCTGACTGGCCACGGCGCCGACGTGGAACTGCGCAATGCCGGCGTCTCCGGTGATACCACGCAGGGCGGCCTTTCCCGCATCGGCTGGGTCCTGGCGGACGACGTCGACGCGATGGTCCTGGCACTCGGCGCCAACGACATGCTGCGCGGCATAGATCCCTCCGTCGCGCGGGGCAATCTCGACGGCATCCTCAGCGCCGCGCAGGAGGCCGGCGTCGAAGTTCTGGTGATCGGGATCGCCGCTCCGGCCAATTACGGGGCCGACTACCAGACCGAGTTCAACGCCATCTACCCGGACCTCGTCGAGGAATATGGCGCGCTCCATGGGCCGGACTTCCTGGCACCGCTGCTGGAGAAGGCGCAGGGCAGCAATATTGAGGCCTATTTGCAGGCGGATCACCTGCATCCCAACGCGGAAGGGGTGAAGGTGATCGTCGAGGGTCTCGGCCCGTCGGTTCTGGAACTGATCGACCGGGTGGAGTAGAGGGCTTCCGCCCGGCCGCGTTTCCCGACAGGATGGGCACGACCTGAAACAGATCGGCCGATGCCCATGCTGCCCCTGATCCTGACCGCCATTCTCGCCTACCTGCTCGGCTCCGTTTCCTTCGGCTGGCTGACGGCGAAGCTTTTCGGGCTGGGCGATCTGCGCAGCATCGGCTCGGGGAATATCGGCGCGACCAATGTGCTTCGGACCGGCAACAAGGCGGCGGCGCTGATCACCCTGATCGGCGACGCGGGCAAGGGGGCGGCGGCGGTGCTGCTGGCGCGGTGGCTGGTAGGGGAGGATGCGGCGGGGGTTGCCGGGCTCTTCGCGATGGCCGGGCATATCTGGCCGGTCTTCCTGGGCTTCAAGGGCGGCAAGGCGGTGGCGACCTTCCTCGGCACCCTCATCGCGCTCAGCTGGCCGGTGGGGCTGTTGTCCTGCGCCACGTGGCTGGTGGTGGCGCTGATCTTCCGGATCTCTTCGCTGTCGGGGCTGATGGCGGCGGTGCTGGCGCCGGTCTGGGCGCTGATCTTCTATCACTGGCATGGGGCGGTGGTGATCGCGTTGATGAGCGGGCTGGTGATCTTCCGGCATTCGGAGAACATTGCCCGGCTGAGGGCGGGGACGGAGCCGCGGATCGGGCAGAAGAGCTGACGTCGGCAGGGAGGAAACCATGACGGACGGACCCTTCGAGAAGCTTCACAAGGATGGATCGCTCTGGGTCAAGGGGCATCGCAAGGACGGCAAGGAGCATGGGCCCTTCGAGTTCTATCGAAAGGACGGGACCATCATGCGGTCTGGGTCCTTCGATATGGGCGCGCAGGTGGGGGAATGGACCACCTATGACCGGGACGGGATGCCCTACAAGGTCACCAAAATGAAGCCGAAGGGATAGGGAAAGCCCCCCACAGACAAGGCGTCCCCATGGGGACGGGGGGTCAAGCCATTGATTTCAGGCGTGTTAGCGCTAACCTATGGTGGGGACGCTCCGGCAGACGCCCGCCGGTCGGTCCCGTTCATGGCTATTGTCACATGACCGCCTTCGCCCGGGAACACACCTGTTTTCAGGGCGTCGTCAGGTTCAGTACGCCGGTGATGTAGGTGCCGCCACCCGCCTCGAGCGTGTCGATACGCTCTCCGGCAAAGCTGCCCTCGCCGGTCGCGCCTTCGAACCGGCCCGTGCCGGAGAAATCGTGGATCTCCGCCGACACCGTCACGCCGCCGTCGCTGGTGGCTTCGGCATGCCCCTCATAGGCCGCCCGGATCTCGGACCCGTCGCCGAAGTCCCACAGCGCGTGGCCATGAAAGGCGCCGGAGCCGTCGACAAGATCGAACCAGCCCTCGTAGCGGTGCACGATGGGCTTTTCGGCCTCGAACAGCGCGATGCCGCGGAACTTCGCGATGCCGACATGGTGCGCCGGGTCGTCAAGGATCTCGATAGTCTGCACCTCGGCGGTGTGCATCACCGCCTCGTAGGACATTTCAAGCTGCTCTGCCTGAACGGCGAGCGGCGCGAGGAACAGGCAAGGCAAGAGAAACCGCGGAGTCATCCAAAAATCCTCCCAAAAGGTGACCACCTTTACGCCACCACCCTAATAGCACGCAAAAGTTGTATCACGCTCAGCAAAAAGACCTGCATGAAACTAAGGTAACGGCCCGGAAGAACCGGGCGTGTCAGTAGCTGTATTCGGCGTAGATGCGGCTGAGATCGCCGTCCCACTCGCCGTGGTACTTGTCCAGCAACTCGTCGGCCGGCACCTTGCCGCTTTCGATGCTGTCCTCGAGCGCGTGGAGGAAATGCCGCTCGTCCTGCACCATGCCGCCAAGGCCCGGACGCGCCCGCGCCTTCAGGCCGGACCGCGCGATATCCAGCACCTCGCGGGCGAGGTCCTGCATCTTGCGGCCGCCCACCTCGGCCTGAAGTGCCTGTTCCGAGGCGCCGACCCGCCACGCTTCGCGCGTCTCGGCATCCCAGCCCTTCACCAGGTCCCAGGCCGCGTCCTGCGCGCCCTGGTCATAGAGCAACCCGACCCACAGCGCCGGCAGCGCGCACAGCCGCCGCCACGGTCCGCCATCGGCGCCGCGCATTTCGATGAACTTCTTCACCCGCGCTTCGGGGAAGATCGTGGTCAGGTGATCGGCCCAGTCCGACAGTGTCGGCGTTTCGCCCGGCAGCGCCGGCAGCTTGCCCTTCATGAAATCGCGGAACGACTGGCCCAGCGCGTCGATGTATTTCCCGTCGCGATAAACGAAGTACATCGGCACATCGAGCGCGTAGTCGACCCAGGACTCGAAGCCGAACCCGTCCTCGAAAACGAAGGGCAGCATGCCGGTGCGGTCCTTGTCGAGATGCCGCCACACCCAGGACCGATAGCTTTTCATGCCGTTCGGCTTGCCCTCGAAGAACGGCGAATTGGCGAACAGTGCGGTCGCCACCGGCTGCAGCGCCAGAGCCACGCGCATCTTCTGCACCATGTCGGCCTCTGACCCGAAGTCGAGGTTCACCTGCACCGTGCAGGTCCGCCGCATCATCGTGGTGCCGGTGCTGCCCACCTTCTGCATGTAGGCGTCCATCAGCTTGTACCGCCCCTTGGGCATCAGCGGCATCTGCTCGTGCATCCATTCCGGCGCCGCGCCCAGCCCGATGAACCCCACGCCTATCTCGTCGGCGATGCTCTTCACCTCGGCCAGATGTTCGTTCACCTCGTCGCAGGTCTGGTGGATCGTTTCCAGCGGCGCGCCCGACAGTTCCAGTGCCCCGCCCGGTTCCAGGCTGACATTGGCGCCGTCCTTTGTCAGGCCGATCAGGTGCCCGCCCTCGCGCAGTTCGTCCCAGCCGTAGCGGTCGCGCAGCCCTTCCAGAACCGCCAGAATCGACCTCTCGCCTTCATAGGGCAGGGGATTCAGCGTGTCCTTGCAGTAGCCGAATTTCTCGTGCTCTGTCCCGATGCGCCAGTCGTCTTTGGGCTTGCAGCCGGCTTCGAGATACTCTGCGAGCTGTTCGTGACGTTCGATCGGGCCGCCGCCGGATTGAGGGATGGACATGTGGCGCGGGCTCCCGGATCTGACTTCGCATCGAAGCGCAGAACTGGGGGCTTTTCACCGCGAAGTCAATGCAGGCGGCGTTCCGGCTGTGACCAGATATTGACCTTCTCATGCGGCCGCTCGCGCAACTTCGCCAGCATGTTCTCGGTCCGGATCCCGTCCAGCGAGGCGAAGACGTCGAACAGCGCCTCGGCGTTTTCCGCCTGCGTCGGGATCGACAGTGTAATTCCGGAGGCATCGGTCAGCACCCAGACCGCATGCGGTTTGGCGGCGGGGTCGAGCTCTACCCGCACCAGCGCGTCGGTCGAGATCGTGCCGCCTTCGAACGGCCCGAAATAGGTGATCTCGCGCTCGTCGACCTGGACCACCCCGGGGCCGCCGGTGCCGACCCTGAATCGCGTGCGCTGAAACCCGGCGAAGAGGAACAGCGCGCCGAGGATCACCAGACCGGTCCCCACGGCCGCCATCAGCCCCTGCTGCGACACCGCCCAGTACATGCCGAGGCAGGCCAGACCGAGGCCGAGGAGAACCTCGCGCCATCGCCAAATGGCCTGCTTCGCTGCCGGGCGGATAAAACTCATCTCGACTTTGCCTTCAATTGCCGTCGTCGGGCCCCGGTTTCTTTCCGATCAATCGGGACCGATTTATGGCCTCCCCGGGTTTGTAAAACAAAGTTGGACACGATCCGGCTTTAATAATAACGGATCAACTGCGCCGTTTCCACAGTCAGAACAATTCTACTGATGGATGTTGAGTCTCAGGCCCAATCGCCGAGCCGCGACTGCCAGAGCGTGATTGCCGCAACCGCCGCCGTGTCGGCGCGCAGGATGCGGGGGCCCAGGCTGACCGGCCTGGCGAAAGGCAGGTCGCGCAACCGCGCGCGCTCGGTGTCCGAAAAGCCGCCCTCGGGCCCGATCAGGATCGCCCATTTGCCGGGCTCGCCTTCCAGCGGGTCGGCCGCGCCCAGAAGCGACTCGTCGCAGAACAGCAGGTTCCGGTCCTCGGGCCACTCGTCCAGCAGGTGGTCGAGCTTCTGCAGGTCCTCGACCTCGGGCACATATGTGCCGCCGCATTGCTCGGCCGCTTCCATGGCGTGGGCCTGCAACCTATCCTTGCGAATTCTCTCGGAATTCGTGAACTCCGTCTGCACCGGCAGGATCCGCGCCACGCCCAATTCGGTGGCCTTCTCGACGATGAAATCGGTGCGCTGTTTCTTGATCGGCGCGAACAACAGCCACAGGTCGGGCGGCATCTGCAACGGCCGGGTCTGGCGGATCACGCGGAGCGTGCCGTCGCGGCGGCCGATTTCTTCTATTGTTGCTTCGAACTCGCCGTCGCGGCCGTTGAAGATCAGCAGCCTGGCGCCGTCCTCCATCCGCATCACGATGTTGAGGTAATGGGCCTGGTCCCGAAAGATCGGGACAGGGTGTTCGGGCGCAAGCGGGTGATCTACAAAGAGCCTGATCATGGGCCACAGGATATTTGTACCGTGAAGGAAGTGCCAGAGACGAACGGTCGCGTCGCGGATGCGGTGGACGACAACTGGGTGGACCGGCTGGCGCCGGCGGCGACGCGTCCGTATCTGCGGCTGTCGCGGGCGGACCGGCCGATCGGGACATGGCTTTTGCTGATACCCTGCTGGTGGTCGGCGCTGCTGGCGGCGCTGTGGCAGGGCAGCTTCGGCTGGCACGAGGGCTGGGTGATGCTGGGCTGCGCGCTTGGGGCGTGGCTGATGCGCGGGGCTGGCTGTACCTGGAACGATATAACCGACCGCGATTTCGACGGGCGCGTTGCCCGGACGGCCTCGCGGCCGATCCCGTCGGGGCAGGTCACGGCGAAACAGGCAGCGGTGTGGATGTGCGTTCAGGCGCTGCTTGCCTTCGCGATCCTGCTGACATTCCCGCCGCTCGCCATCGTATTCGGCATCGCGTCGTTGGGGCTGGTGTGCATCTACCCCTTCGCCAAGCGATTCACGTGGTGGCCGCAGATCTTCCTTGGCCTCGCGTTCAACTGGGGTGCGCTGCTGGGCTGGGTGGCGGTGACTGGCACGTTCCACTGGGCGACGATCCCGCTTTACCTCGGCGGCATTGCCTGGACGGTCTTTTACGACACGATCTACGCGCATCAGGACAAGGAAGACGACGCGCTGATCGGGGTGAAGTCCACCGCACGGCTGTTCGGCGACCGCACTGCGCAATACCTGCAGTATTTCATGATGGCGACGCTGCTGCTGATCGGTATCGGTGTGATCGCCGCGCTGGTGCCGCAGTCGAGCAACCTGCTGGTCCTGGTCCTCGGGCTCTGCGGCGTCTGGGCGATGGGCTGGCACATGGCGTGGCAGATGCGACGGCTGGATATCGACAATCCGGATCTCTGCCTGATGCTGTTCCGCTCGAACCGCGACGCCGGGCTGATCCCTGCGCTGTTTCTTGCCATCTCACAGTTCGTTTGATTGCAGCTCTCCGCCCAACCCCCTAAGACGTCCGCCAGACTGTTTGCACGGAAAATCCCAACGTTGCCATGCGCATCCTATCCGCAATTCCCGCCGTCGCGGCCTTTCTGGTAGCCGCGTTCGCGGCGGTGGGTGCCGCCGCCCTGATGGTCGGACGCATCGAGAAGACGTCGGAACGCGAGATCGACACGCTGTTCCTTGAAGAACAGATCGACTGGGTCTCGGTCGATGTCGACGGCCTGCAGGTACACCTGACCGGCACCGCTCCCAATGAGGCCACGCGCTTCCGGGCTCTGACGCTCGCCGGCACCGTGGTCGACGCCACACGCGTCATCGACGAGATGGACGTCAAGGAGGGCAAGGTCGTCGCCCCGCCCGATTTCTCCATCGAGATCCTGCGCAATGACGAGGGCGTGTCGCTTATAGGGTTGGTGCCGCTGGCCCTCGACCGCGAGGAACTGACCGGGATCCTCGAGGGGATTGCCGGCAGCGGCGAGGTCGCGGATCTTCTTGAATCCGCCGATTACCCGGTGCCCGGCGGCTGGGCCCCCGCGCTTGATTTCGCGCTTGATGCACTGGCACAGCTGCCCCGCTCCAAGATCTCCGTCTCTCCGGGCGAAGTCGAGGTTACGGCGATCTCCGACAGCGCAGAGCAGCGGCGCAAGCTGATGGCGAGCCTCAAGAGCGAACAGCCCGATGGGATCGAGGTCGTGCTCGACATCAGCGCGCCGCGCCCGGTCATAACCCCCTTCACGCTGCGCTTTCTGCTGGACGAAAGCGGCGGACGCTTCGACGCCTGCTCGGCGGATACCGAGGACGGCCGCGCCCGGATCCTCGCCGCCGCGGCCGAAGCCGGGCTTCAGGGCACCGCCGGCTGCACGCTGGGTCTCGGCGTGCCCAGCCCGCGCTGGCCCGATGCCGTGACCGAGGGCATTTCGGCACTGTCCCGTCTTGGCGGCGGCTCGATCACCTTTTCCGATGCCGACGTCACCTTCGTCGCTCCCGAGAACACTCCGCAATCCAAGTTCGACCGCATCGTCGGCGAACTGGAGGCGGCGCTGCCGGATGTCTTTTCACTGCACGCGGTCCTGCCCGAACCGGTCAAGATCGACGGCTCCGGCGCCGAGGCACCAGACGCCGCACCGGAATTCGTCGCCACCCTGTCGCCCGAAGGACTGCTGCAGTTGCGTGGCCGGATGGCCGACGAACGCCAGCGCGATGCCGTCAACGGCTTTGCCCGTGCCCGCTTTTCCTCTGCCGAGGTCGACGCAGCGACACGCGTTGTCGAGGGTCTGCCCGCCGGCTGGGCCGGCCGCGTCTTTTCCGGGCTCGAAGCACTGTCGAACCTGTCCAACGGCGTCCTCGTCGTACAGCCCGATTTCATCGAGATCCGCGGCGACACCAGCGATCCCGACGCCAAGGCCGAGATCTCGCGCATCCTCTCCGCCCATCTTGGCAGTGCCGAAAACTTCAACATCAAGGTCGTCTACCACGAGGTCGTCGAAGAGGTTGAAACGTTGCCGACGCCCGAGGAATGCGTCGCCGCGATTCAGGCAATTCTGGCCGAGCGCAAGATCTCCTTCGAGCCCGGCTCCGCCGATATCGACAGCGGCACGCGCGGCACGATCGAGCGCATCGCCGACGTGATGAAAGACTGCACCGCGGTGCCGATGGAAATCGCCGGCTACACCGACAGCCAGGGCCGCGAGTCGATGAACCTTGGCCTGTCCCAGCGCCGCGCCGAAGCGGTGCTTGAGGCGCTGATGGCGCGGCGGGTTCTTGTGGCCAACCTGACCGCCAAGGGCTATGGCGAAGAGAACCCGATTGCCGACAACGATACCGAGGAAGGCCGCGAGGCCAACCGCCGCATCGAGTTTACGCTTCGTTTGCGCGAAGGTGACGATGATGCGGCCGCCGAAGAGGTCGACGGTCCCGAGGTTGCGGCGGAAGGCGAAAGCGGCGAAGACGAGGCTGCGGCCGAAGACGAAGATAGCGCCGGGTCCGGCGACGGGGATGACGACGCCGGCGAAGGCGAGACGGAGAGCAGCGAATGAATAGAACCGAGTTCATAGCCCTGACGGCGGTGATCCTGTTCGTGGCCTTCGTCCTGGGCTGGTTCGGCCACTGGCTGGTGCACCGCTTTGTCCGCGTCAAGGGCAGCGACATGAACGAGCTGGACAGCATGGCCCAGCAGCTGCACGACGCCGAGGAACAGCGCGACCAGGCGGTGGACTACTATCAGAAACGCGAGTCGCAGCTGACCAACAACCTGCATCAGACGGAGGCGGAGTTGCGCGCCGCGATGGAGGGCCTGCGCGACGCCCGGCAGGAAGCCGAGGAACTGCGCGCCTATATCGAGCGCATGAACCAGCCCGCCGAAACCGCCGAAGGCGGCGCACCGGTGTTCCGGCGGGGCTGAGCCTTAGGGCGTCGCCAAGCTGATCAGCACCACGCGACGCCGCGTGGTGCGCCCTGCTTCGGATTGAAATCGAAACGCTTTAGCCGCGCCCGATATAGGGCATCTGCCGTGCCATCACCGTCATGAACTGCACGTTGGCCTCCAGCGGCAGGTCGGCCATGTACTTTACCGCATCGACCACGTGTTTCACGTCCATCGACGGGTCCGGCTCCTTGCCTGCCGCATGTGCCCGTTCGATCTGCGCCTCGACCATCGGCGTGCGCGCATTGCCGATGTCGATCTGGCCGCAGGCGATATCGATATCCCGGCCGTCGAGGCTGAGCGCCTTGGTCAGCCCGGTCACGGCGTGCTTGGTCATCGTGTAGGCCACCGACTTTTCGCGCGGCACATGGGCCGAGATCGAGCCGTTGTTGATGATCCGGCCGCCGCGCGGGCTTTGCCCGCGCATCTGACCGAAGGCGGCGCGCGCCATCAGGAACATGCCGTGCAGGTTCACGTTGACGACCTTGTTCCAGACGTCGAGCGGCACCTCGTCGATGTACTCGGCCACGCCGAACATGCCGGCGTTGTTGAACAGGACGTCGAGCCGCCCCGCCGTCTCGGCGAAACGCGCCACCGCCTTTTCCACCGCGTCGGGGTCTGACACGTCGGCCGGCAGCGGAACGACGTGGTCGTATTTCGTCGCCAGCTCGTCCAGCGCCTCGGCCCGCCGCGCCAGCGCGCCGACGACCCAGCCGGCCTCGAGGAATGCCTCCGCCGTGGCCCGGCCGATACCCGAACTCGCCCCGGTGATGATGATCGTTCCGCTCATGTTTCCTCCCCTTCTCCCTGTAATTCCAGTGGCGCCGCGGGCGCCGGAAGATCGTCGGTCGAGAGCGGTTCGGTCGGCCGCCCCAGCCGGTAACGCGTGACCCAGTACAGACGCTCCTGCGCGCGGGTGATCGCGACATAGGCCAGCCGCTTCCACAGCGGGATTCCGGCCTCGATGCGACCCGACTGCGCCGCGGCCCAGATGTCGGGCGCGAAGACCTGCACCTCGGGCCACTGGCTGCCTTGCGCCTTGTGGATGGTCACCGCCGCGCCGTGCAGGAAGGCCGCGCCCATCCGCGCGGCGGAGGCGATGAACGGCTCTTCCTCGTCCGGCATCTCGATCTTGATGATCGAGGCGGCGGAAATGCGCGGGTCCTCCGCGCCGATCACGTGCAGGCGCGAGAAGCCGGGTTTGCGGCCCGCGCCGAGGAAGATCACCTGCGCGCCCTTGATCAAGCCGCGCGCCTCGAGGTCGATGCGTTTCTTGCGGTGCTTCAGCGGCAGTTCGATGCCGTCGCAGATCAGGGGTTCGCCCGGCAGCAATTCGTCGGGCGGAGCGTGATAGGCGCCGCGGAAGGCGGTGATCAGGCGTACCCGCGTCTTGTTGCGCCAGACCAGCACCGGCGAGCGCGCCATCAGGCTGGCCTCGACCCGCTGTGCCACGACGACGCGGTCGTCCTTTTTCGCGGCGTCCTCGATCAGCCGCTCGAAATCCTCGAAGCGCAGGTTGTCGTCGGACAGGGCGTGCGCGAGATCGAGGATCGGGCTGTCATCGGCCTGCCGGTGGATGCGGTGCAGCTCCAGCCTGCGCTTGCCCTCGAACCGGTCGAACACCATCTCGCCGGACTGGCCGACGGGGGCCAGCTGTGCCGGGTCGCCGAACAGCAGGAGCGTCGGAAAGATCTCCTGCAGGTCCTCGTAGAGCCGGTCGTCCAACATCGACGCCTCGTCGACGAAGCCGATGTCGAGCGGATCGTCGCGGCGCTTCCAGCCCTGGATGAAATCCGACCCGCGCAGCCCCGCCGCGGCAAGCGCCGCCGGGATCGACTTGTGCAGCGCGTAGCTGTCGCGCGCCCGGTCCAGCGCCGCGTCGGTCAGTTCCTCGATCACCGGGCGGTCGCCGTTCCCGGCGAGCCATTCCGCGATCTTCTCGTATTCGGGGTCATAGACCGGGGTGTAGAGGATCCGGTGGATCGTCGTCGCCGGAACGCCGCGGGTCCGCAGGACGCTTGCCGCCTTGTTGGTCGGCGCGAGGACCGCCAGCGTCCGCCTGTCCTTGCGACGCCGCCCTTCCCAGTCGCCCGAGACGATCTCGACCCCCGCCGTCTCCAGCGCGTCGGTCAGCTGCGACAGCAGCATCGTCTTTCCCGAACCGGCCTTGCCGACGACCGCCATCACGCTTTGCCGGCCTTCGGCCATCGGCGTCAGCGTGCTCTCGACAAGATCCACGCCGGCGCCGCGCAGCATCTCGGTGACGCTGTCATAGGCCTCGGCCTGATCCTCGGAGAATTGCAATGCGGGCAGCGCCATGCGCCGACACTATGTCAGGCGGCTGGGCGATTGAACTGCAATTCGCGCCTGTGGCGACGGCGGGCCGAAAGAACTTTCGGCCTCCGGCGGGGATATTTCCAACCAGAAGAAGGAGACCGGATTTCCGGGAGGTCTTCTGGCCGGAAATACCCGAGCCGGGCGCGGGACGCGCTGATCGCGACCGGCAGACGCGCCGCCCGGGCACATGGCGATCCTGACCTGCGCGGCGGCGTACGGCTTAGCCGGTTGCCGAAAGACCCGGGCGTATCGCGCCGAAGGACGCGTCGAACCAGCCGTCCGCCTGTGCCGCCGTGACGCCCGCGCGGTCGAGCAGGACCGGCCGAACGTTTTCCGTGCAGGTCCAGAGCCCGACGCTGATCGACTCGCGGCCCGCGCCATCGCGGCCCAGCACAGTCGGCTCCCAGCCCAGGCGCCGGTAGACCCGCACCATCCGCGCGTCGAACACGCCGACCAGGTCGGTCAGGTGAAACCGCAGGCCCACCTCGAGCGCCGCCAGCATCAGCAGCGCCGCCGTGCGCGGCTGGGCATCCGGTGCAAGGCAGAACCGGGTGCATTCCCAGATCAGCGGATGCCGGATCTCGGCACCGGCAAGATGCGCGAAATGGTCGTTCACCATCGTCTCCGCCACCGTCGGCAGGAACCGCATCGAGCCGCCATGGCTGCCGTCGGCGCGTTCCCAGACCGCGTAAAGCGGGTTCATCGCGTCATAGCCGTCCCGCTCGTGGCCCTTGCCGTCTACCGCCACATCCCAGCCCAGCCGGTCGCGGAACTGTGCCGCGCGGTGGCTGAACATCGTTTCGTCAAGGGCCGGATACCGTTTCAGATCCTCGGCATAAATGTACCGGAGCATGTTTCGCCTCTTCGCAGGAAGTCCGCGAAAAAGGCTGGTCCGGCGCCGTTAAGCCGCGCTTAACCCGGCGCGCGCTCCACCTGCTCAGACCACCAGCAGCCCCATCATCAGAGCCTTGGCGATGGCGTGGATCGTGTTCGTCGCGCCCAGCTTGAAGCGGGCGCTTTCGACATAGACCCGCAGCGTATGCTCGCTGATCGACAACAGGTCGGCCGCCTGCGCGCGGCTGTATCCCATGGCCAGCAGGGTGCAGACGTCGATCTCTCGGGGGCTGAGATTCTGTAGCCGCGCCTCGTCCGATCCGCGCTCGATCTCGAGCGCCTTCTGGTTCACGAAATGCGCCGCCAGGATCAGGTCTGTCGTATGCTCGTCGGTGTACCGTTCCCAGGCCGTATCCGCGCGCGCATCGGAAATCGTAAACAGGGCGAACTGTCCCGACGGTCCCCGAATCGGAACCGAGAAGCCCTGGTTTCCGACCCCGGCAGACCGTGCCTCTCCCATGAAATCGCGCGCGGCCTTGCCTGACCAGTCCAGCCGCCGCCAGTCCACCGGGTGGAACCGGCGAAAACACCCCTGCACGACCGGATCGATCCGCGCGTAATCCTCGCCGAAATACTGGTCAGACCAGTCCATCGAATAACTGGTGACGGCGTATTGCTCACCGGTGCTGTTCACCGAGTGATAGGTGACATGCTCGACATCGAACAGCGCGCGAAGCCCCTTGATATGTCCCTGCAGCTCATCGAGGGTCTGCGCCCCCTGGATGACCTCAATAAACGAATCCAGGCGTCCTCTCATCCCGCGCCGTGCCCGGCTGCCCCCTCTTCTCCGACGCGATCTCGACGGCGGCGATCAGCGACACATCGTCCAGCTGATCGGCCGTTCTGCTCAGCCCATTCTCATTGGCAAAGGCTTTCAGGTCCGCGATCACGTCGAGTATCCAGTCATTTGCCATCGCAAACTCTCCACAGGAAAGGTTAACGGGAGCTTAAGACAAGTGTACCCGGGTACGGATACGCCGTTCCATTCGCGTTTTGGTACTCCCCGAAAATGGGGAGGCGATGGTTAACAAGCGTTTGAGAAAGCGGATTTTCGTAAATTATGAAGAATTTAGCCGGCGCAGAACGTCCGCGCCGGCCACTCGCCTCACTCGTTAAACTCTAGCGGTACAGACCCGCCTCCAGCACATCCTCCAGCGTACGAAGCCCGGTCTTCGGCGCCTGCACCAGCACCGCCATGTTGCCCGGCTTGTGCTCGTTGCGGCGCATCTTGACGTGGGCCGCGGGGATTTCGGCCCAGGGAAACACCTCTGACATGCAGGGATCGAGCCGCCGCTCCACCATCAGCTTGTTCGCGGCCGCCGCCTGCTTCAGATGCGCGAAATGCGAGCCCTGAATGCGCTTCTGGTGCATCCAGACATAGCGCGCGTCCATCGTCAGGTTATAGCCGGTGGTGCCGGCGCAGATCACGACCATGCCGCCCTTCTTGACCACGAAGGTCGACACCGGGAACGTCGCCTCGCCGGGATGCTCGAACACCATGTCGACGTTCACGCCCTTGCCGGTGATCTCCCAGATCGCCTTGCCGAAGCGGCGCACCTCGGCGAACCAGTCCTTGTAGGCGTCGGTGTTCACCGTGGGCAGCTGCCCCCAGCAACTGAAATCCTTGCGGTTGATGACGCCCTTGGCGCCCAGCGACATGACGAAGTCGCGCTTGTCCTCTTCGCTGATCACGCCGATGGCGTTGCCGCCCGCGGTGTTGATCAGCTGGATGGCGAAGCTGCCGAGCCCCCCGGACGCGCCCCAGACAAGGACGTTCTGACCAGGCTTCAGCTCGTGCGGATGGTGGCCGAAGAGCATCCGGTAGGCGGTGGCGAGGGTCAGCGTGTAACAGGCCGACTCCTCCCACGTCAGGTGCTTCGGGCGCGGCATGAGCTGCTGCGCCTGCACGCGGGTGAACTGCGCGAAGGAGCCGTCGGGGGTCTCGTAGCCCCAGATCCGCTGTGAGGGCGAGAACATCGGGTCGCCGCCGTTGCACTCCTCGTCGTCGCCGTCATCCTGGTTGCAGTGGATGACGACTTCGTCGCCGACCTTCCACCGCTTCACCTTGTCGCCGACGGCCCAGACGATGCCGGACGCGTCGGATCCGGCGATGTGATACTCGGCCCTGTGGACGTCGAAGGGGGAGATCGGAACGCCGAGGCCGGCCCAGACGCCGTTGTAGTTGACGCCCGCGGCCATCACCAGGACCAGCACCTCGTGGCTGTCGAGCACCGGCGTGTCCACCACCTCGACCTGCATCGACTTGTCGGGCTCTCCATGCCGCTCGCGGCGGATCGCCCAGGCGTACATCTTCGGCGGCACGTATCCCATCGGCGGGATTTCCCCGATCTCGTAGAGGTCCTTCTCGGGCGCGCTGTAGCCGGCGGTTGCCGGGCTCTGGTCCAGGGCCATCATGCGATCTCCTCACGTGGTGCCGCGCCGCAGAATCGCGAGGCGGGCAGCCCATGAGATAAAATTGGCTGCGCAACTTTGCAATGCTGAATTTAAGTTTTTTGTAATTTTATGTCGTAGCGAAATTTTCTTTCGCTGGGATTTCAGGGGGCTCTGCCTTGAAATGGTGGGCAACCGAGTTGGCGTAATAGGCCGCCAGCGCGTCCTGTCCGGGTGCCAGCGACACGCCCTCCGGCCCCTCGACCAGCACGCGGCGCGTGGTCAGGCCGGCGATACCGGTGTCGACAATGGCCGCCGCGTCCTGCCCCATCAGCGAGGATTGGCGGTGCTGCTGGATGCCGGCCACCTGCCGCTCCAGTTCCGCGCGGGAGACCGCGCCGCCGGCCCGCAGTACCAGCCACGCGATCAGTGGCACGGGAAGCACGGGGATTGCCGCCTGCACCCGCGCCAGAAGCTCCCGCGCGACGCCCTTCACCTCCACATGGACGTGATCCTCGGAATAGGCGCGCAGCGACATCGGCTCGCCGAAACGCACACCGGCCTGGCCGAATCGCACCGCCTTTTTCCGCCAGCGCCGCCAGGCATAGCGGATCGGGAACCAGATCGACTGCAGGACCGAGGCGCGGAACCGCCGTTCGCCGCTTGCCGCTGCTTCGGTCAGTACCCGATCCTCGATCACCCTGTCGTAGTTCAGCGCCACCGGCACGAAGACCACGTCGCGCCCCTCTTCCGGATTGAACTCCGCCAGGATGTAGCTCAGCAGGCCGAGCTTGGGTTGCGCCATGCGCCCGTCCAGCGACAGCCCGCCCTCGGGGAACATGCCCTGCGTCACGCCGCCATCCGTCGCCATCTGCACGTAGCGCGCCAGCACCCGGCGATAGAGCGCGTTGCGCGATTTGCGCCGGATGAAGTAGCCGCCGATGGAACGGATCAGCCACGACAGCGGCCAGACCCGCGCCCATTCGCCCACCGCGTAGCTGAGCGCCGAACGTTCCGCCGTCAGGTAGGTCACCAGCACGTAATCCATATTCGAGCGGTGGTTCATGACGAAGATCACCGTTGCTTCCGGGTCGATCTCCCGGATCGCCTGCCCGCTCTCCTCGTCCACGCGCACGGTGTAAAGCTTCTCGCTCAGCCACCGCGCGGCCCGCGTCGCAAAGCTGAAATACAGCATCGCCGAGAATGACGGCACGATTTCCCGCGCATAGCGCCGCGCCCGTTCCAGCGCCACAGTCTCGGGCACGCCCTCTTCCCGCGCGTGCTCGGTCACCGCTTCCAGGACGCTGCGATCATAGACGATGCGCTGAATCGTGTCGTGCCGCCGCGCCAGCTTGAACGGTTCGATGGGCCGCTGCAGCCGCTTGTTCAGTTCCGCCACCGCACGCTCCATCCGCCGCCGGAAGAACCAGCGCACCGAGGGGAACAGGAAATGGCTCAGGAAAGTGACCGCCGCGAACAGCAGGATCAGAACAAGAAGCCAGAGCGGTAACTCGACGGTACGAAACATGCTTTGAATTGGCAGGAAAGCACGCGCCGGTCAAACTTTCGGACAGCTTTGCGGAAAGTGCCGGATATGACAGGATGAATCCTGTTTTACGAAAAAGGAATCGATTCATGTCTGCTGCCCGCTTGCTGTCCGCCCTGTCTGCCGCCCTGATCGCCGCGCCTGCGCTGGCGCAGGAGGTGCAGCCGGGCGAGGAGGTCATTTCGGTCACGCTCGAATCCGTGGCCCTCGTCCCGCAGACTTCCGAAGATACGGAAATCGTGTCGGCCGGCCTTGTCTCCGAGCCGCTCAGCCCGATGAATCTCGACGAAAATGGCAGCGTGCAACCCGCCGAAGAACTGGTCGCCGAAACGGACATCCTTCCGCCCGCCGAACCGGCCGGCGAAGTCGCGGGTCAGGAGCCCGACCCGTTCGAGGGTTCTGCCGGCATCGAGTTGCCTACTCTGAACTGATCTGGCGGCCCATTGCCTTCGCCGCAGCGCGGCGGATTGACAGGGCATGATTGTTCCGCGTATCCGTATCGCGACGAAATAAAGTTGCGCACCGGATTCGCGAGGCCGCTCCATGACCGCCGATCAGAAAGACCGCCCCTGGCTGTTCCGTACCTATGCGGGCCATTCCACCGCCGCGGCCTCCAACGCGCTTTACCGTTCTAATCTTGAAAAGGGACAGACCGGTCTGTCGGTCGCCTTCGACCTGCCGACGCAGACCGGTTACGATTCCGACCATGAGCTTGCCCGCGGTGAGGTCGGCAAGGTCGGCGTCCCGGTTTCGCATCTCGGCGACATGCGCACGCTGTTCGACGATATTCCCCTCGACCGCATGAACACCTCGATGACGATCAACGCCACGGCCCCGTGGCTTCTGGCGCTGTACATCGCGGTGGCGGAGGAACAGGGCGCGGACATCGCGCAGCTTCAGGGCACCGTTCAGAACGACATCATCAAGGAGTACCTGTCGCGCGGCACCTATATCTGCCCGCCCGCGCCGTCACTGCGCATGATCACAGACGTCGCCGCCTATACGCAGGCGCACCTGCCGAAATGGAACCCGATGAACGTCTGTTCCTACCATTTGCAGGAGGCCGGCGCGACGCCGGAACAGGAACTGGCCTTCGCGCTCGCCACCGCCGTCGCGGTGCTGGACGATCTTAAGGGCAAGGTGTCCGAGGAAGATTTCCCGGCGATGGTCGGTCGGATTTCCTTCTTCGTGAACGCCGGCATCCGGTTCGTCACCGAGATGTGCAAGATGCGCGCTTTCGTCGAGCTGTGGGACGAGGTCACACTGGAACGCTACGGCGTCGAGGACCCGAAATACCGCCGCTTCCGTTATGGCGTGCAGGTCAATTCGCTTGGCTTGACCGAGCAGCAGCCGGAAAACAACGTCTATCGCATCCTGCTGGAAATGCTGGCCGTCACGCTGTCGAAGAACGCCCGCGCCCGCGCCGTCCAACTGCCTGCCTGGAACGAGGCGCTGGGACTGCCGCGCCCATGGGATCAGCAATGGTCGCTGCGGATGCAGCAGATCCTGGCATTCGAGACCGACCTGCTGGAATACGGCGATCTGTTCGACGGCAACCCCGCCGTCACCGCCAAGGTCGAGGCGCTGAAGGATGGCGCGCGGGCCGAACTGGTGCAGATCGACGCCATGGGTGGCGCGGTCGAGGCCATCGCGCACATGAAACGCCAGCTTGTCGAGGCCAACGCCGCGCGCATCGCCCGGATCGAGGGTGGCGAAACCACCGTTATCGGCGTGAACCGCTATCAGACGGGCGAACCCTCTCCGCTCACCTCCGGACCCGAGGCGATCATGGTGGCCGACCCGCAGGCCGAATCCGATCAGATCGCGCGGCTCGACGCCTGGCGCGCGACTCGTGATGCCCGCGCCGTGAAGGCTGCACTGGCGGACCTGAGCGACGCCGCGCGCGAGGGCCGCAACCTGATGCCGCCCTCTATCGCCGCCGCGAAGGCCGGCGCCACCACCGGCGAATGGGGGGATGCCGTGCGCGCCGTGTTCGGCCAGTACCGCGCGCCAACCGGCGTATCCCAAGCGCCGTCGAACCGCACCGAAGGGCTGGACGAGATCCGCAGCGCCGTCGACGCGGTTTCCGCCCGCCTTGGCCGTCGCCTGAGCTTTCTTGTCGCCAAGCCCGGCCTCGACGGCCATTCCAACGGCGCCGAGCAGATCGCCGCCCGTGCCCGCGACTGCGGGATGGAGATCACCTATGACGGCATCCGCCTGACGCCTGCCGAAATCGCCGCTGCCGCGCGGGAACAGGAGCCGCATGTCATCGGCCTGTCGATCCTGTCGGGCAGCCACCTGCCGCTGATCGGCGCACTGCTGGATCACCTTTGCGAGGACGGGCTTGCCCACATCCCGGTCATCGTCGGCGGCATCATACCCGACGAGGATGCGCAGCGCCTGCGCGCCATGGGCGTGGCTAAGGTCTATACGCCCAAGGATTTCGAGCTGACCCGCATCATGTTCGACATCGTCGAACTGGCGGAGCCGCGCGAGGTGGCGGCAGAGTAAAGCGTTCAGGTCGCCAAAGCGGTGATCAGACCGCCGACAGATGCGCACCCGCGAGGTCGCGGAGCGTGTCGCGTTCCAGCTCCACCTCTTCCAGCCGCTCCTTGACGATATCGCCTATGGAGATCAGGCCGACGAGGTCGTTGCCCTCGCAGACCGGCACGTGCCGCACCCGCGCCGAGGTCATCCGCCGTGCCACCGCCGCGACGGTGTCGCCGGGCTTGCAGGTGACCGGATCAGTATCCATCGCCTGCATCGCCTTCATCTGCAGCGCGCGCGGGCCGTAATCCACCAGCGCATTCACGATGTTCCGTTCGGAAATCACGCCCTTCAGCCGCTTGTCGGGCCCGCAGACCACCAGCGCGCCGATGCGCTTCAGCTTCATGTGCGCCGCGCAATGTTCGAGCGGCTCATCCGGCCCGACACTGGTGATCTCGTGGCCCTTGCGATGGAGTATTTCTTTGATGTGCATGAGTAAGACCCTCCCGTCTGGAACTGCCCGTCCAGACGCGCCGAACCGCTATCGGCGGGCCCATCCAATGCCCCATCGTACCACAGGGCGGGGCGCGCGCCTATGACCTACCCGTCGAAACCCGACTTGAGGATTACCGGCACGACGAGGTCTTCCTCGTCGGTCAGGTGCCGCTCCAGCAGCTGGCCCATCGAGTTCAGTTCCTCCCGGAAGGCCCCGGCCGCCTCATAGGCCGCTGCTTCATCCTCCGCCTTGCCCAAGACGCCGTTCGCGCCCTCGGCGAAGCGCCGCAGGAGGCCGTCGATCGGCTGGTGGTCGGCCTCCAGCATCTCGAACCCGCCGTCGATGCGGCTGTCCAGCCCGACGAGCTGTGGGAAGTAGTGCATGTCCTCGATCTGGTGATGACCGTGCAGCTGCTGCAGGAAGAACCCGCCATAGCGCGACAGGTGGGGGGCATAGGTCTCCACCGGCATCTTCCGGTCGAGGAACGCCTCGGCTTCCTCGCCCATCTTGCCGATCAGCTCGCGGAACATCATGTGCCGCTCCATCCAGAACCGGACAAGCTGGCCGAAGTTCTCGTGCCCTTCCCAGACCTCGCGCGGATAGGCGTCGCGCAGGACGCGCAAAGCCTCCGGCAGCCCGTCGCGCTGCATCAGGTCGTAGCTGTCCATTCCGGTGGTCCTGCCAGTTTGCCCCAGCCCCTGACCTAATACCCGGTTACCGGAGCGCCAAGACCCGGCGATGGCATTCACGGTTCCTTAACCACGGTTTCGGCAGAATTAACCAAGGAGGTGCGATGGGTATCGTCAGGCTGTTCCTGGTTCTGTGCCTTACCGCCGGGCAGGCGGCGGCTGGCACGTGGCCGCGTGGCGAGGGGAATACCTTCGTAGCACTCAGTTACGCTGGCACCGGCGATCCGCAGACATTGCGCACGCCGGAATTCGACCCGGCCGGGTACCTGACGTTGCTGGTCGAACGCGGCTGGACGCCGCGACTGACCTTCGGCCTCGACGCCGGCTATGGCGACAGCGGCGATTACAAGGCGGTGCTCTTCGGCAGCTACGCCATCGGCCCGCAGGACGCGCGGAACCGCTACGCGTTCCACGCCGGCGCCGGCAGCACCCGCTACGGCGATGTCAGCGAGCCCATCGCCTATCTCGGCGCCTCCTTCGGGCGGGGGATGGAGACGCCGCTCGGCCCGGGCTGGATCGCCGCCGATCTCTACGCCTATTACCGCGTTTCCTCGCAGGATATCGTCACCAAGGCCGACGTGACCTTTGGCATCACCGCGCAGGAGGGGCGCAAGCTTCTGCTGCAGCTGCAGGCCGGAAAATACCCCGACAGCGACCCCTACCTGCGCGCCGTTCCGTCGCTGGTGGTGGAACTCGCGCCTGGCCGGCACGTGGAAGTCGGCGTGCAGATCGGTATTTCCGGCGAGCGCGATGTCGGAATGAAACTCGGCACGTGGCTGGAGTTCTAGGTGCCGAAACTCGCCGCGACCTCGTACATCACCGGTTCGAAGCTTTTGGCCATCTCGCCGAAGACCCGGTTCCGCTCGCGCATTTCTTCGCTGCGCAGCATCGCCTTGAAATCCTCGCGCCGTTCCCACTGGCTGTAATTCGCGATCCGGGTCTGTGCGTCGTTCACGTGCAGCCCGGCCGAGATAAAGCCGGGCTGTTTAGAGATGAAGCTCTCATATGCCTCTGTCAGTGCGTCGAGCAGGTCCTGGCAGGTTCCCGGATGCACGTCGAATGTCGTCAGAACCGTCTGAAGATCCTGCCCTTTCGCAATCGTCACCATCGCGCCTGGCCTCCCTGTCTGGCTGCGCCGGTCGGAACCGGCTGGCTGGTCGGGGCTACCTTAGCACATGAACGCAGCATTGCGCATGGCGCACCACGCGGCCCGCGGTCGAGCCCAGGAAATAATCCTGCAGACCCGGACGGTGCGAGGCGATGACGATCAGGTCCACGCCCTTTTCGGCCGCATATTCCACGATGGACCGCCCGGGCTGCCCGGACAGCACCGCCATCTCTACCTCGGTTCCCTCGCCGAACGCCTCCTGCATCCGCTTGCGCTGATTGGCGACGCGGGTGTCGTGACTTTCGGCCGGCAGGTATTGCGCCGCATAGCCCGGCAAGGGTTCCATCACGTGCAGGGCGGTGATCTTTCCGCCCTCGCTCAGCAGGCTCTTGGCAACGCCTACGGCTTCTTCCGGCGTGTGCTCGTGATCCAGTGCGACAGGGATGAGTATGTGCTTGTACATCAGGTCCTCCGATCTCCCTTCCCGCAGACAGTCTATGCGGTTAGCGGGTTACACACCTTGATTCAGGTCACGTAAAATCGTCAACCTGTTGCACGCCCCCTGCTGCCGCGCTTACTTCGATCCATGAACGACAAGATCAACCCGATCCGCCCCACCGACGACGAGGCCCGCCGCCTTGGCCGTGACCTGATCGACGGGGCCAGCTTTGGCGCGCTCGGGGTGATCGACCCGGCTACCGGTGCCCCGATGGTGACCCGCGTCGCCATCGCCCGCGATGAAACCGGGGATCCGATGACGCTGATCTCGTCACTGTCCCAGCACACCACCGCCCTGCAGGCGAACACCGCCTGTTCGCTGATGGTGGGCGAACCGGGCGACAAGGGCGATCCCCTGACTCATCCGCGCCTGACCCTGCAATGTGCCGCCCAATTCGTGCCGCGCCCCGGCGCCGATCACGACGCCCTGCGCGCGCTCTACCTGCAGCAGCAGCCCAAGGCGACGCTCTACATTGATTTCGGCGATTTCGTCCTCGTTCGCCTGCGCCCGGTTGCCGCCCTGCTCAACGGCGGCTTCGGCAAGGCATACCGGCTGACGCCCGGGGATCTCGGCCCTCGCGACGGCGTTTCGTAAGAAACCTGACGCCTGTCCGACCGCCAATGTGCCAGGCGTGCTATGTGCGGAAAGGACACTTACGATCCAGGTTTCCCCCAACTCGTCACGACCATTTCCCAATCCGACTGCCTTATGCCGCCCGTGGCGGTAGAGAACGATTACCGGAATTTCCCCAACCGACGGTTGCGAATGACTGAACCGGGAACTCCACGAAAATCCAGACTTTCTACCGGAGACCTCCCAGCTTTGGCTGCCGGGCAGCGATAGGAGAGTGTCGTGGCAGATGCCTGCGCCCCTACCCGCGTAAAGGAGAATGACAATGATCGACCCGAGGAAAGCACTCCGGATCGCCGCTCTGGCGATTCCGGCAATCGCCACCGCCGTTGCGCCGGCTTTGGCTGACGATTGGCATGGCAAGGATTTTAAATGCAACGACGGCGACGACGACGTCGACGGCTACATAGAATACAGAGATACAAGCGTCAGCGACGCTCTGGACGACAAAACGGGTTACGAAATTGTAGATTTTTGGCTCGTGAACACCGATTATGATTCCCCCATCGAAAAGGTCCAACTTATACTTTTCTGTGATGACTTGACCATAAAGAAACATAATAACACGGACCTTTCTGCAAATGCCAGCGTTAACGATGTAAGTACTGCGGCGGTGTGGGAAATTCCCTGGAAGGAAGGATGCCGATTGCAATCCGAAACATCTTGGGGAAAACACTACCAGCGGAACCCAGACTCTAGCGGTTATAGCGGAATAGAAAACGCGGGTGTCGCTGTTTGGTACAAAGGAGCTCACAACTTGGGCGGAAACACGCACCACGCCGCATTGTCTGATTGCGGCAAAAAGTAAGCATCCGACCCGATCGGCGTATCTCTATCAGCCGGCTGTCCGTGGCGCCATCTTTCGGCACAACGGGCAGCCCACCGCGTCTTACCGGATACCCGACGCAAGTTTCGCCGCGAACGTCCCGAGCCTGCCGCGCGGCAGGGTATCGGCTGGTATGGGCATTCCCTAGACCCCGATCTCCGGCGCCGGCAGGATCCGCACCCCGTTGATCTGCCAGCCCTCCGCCGTCTCGACCATTTCGTATTCCAGCACGTGCAGCGTGCCGTTTCCGTCGGCGATCTCGACCCGCTGCAGCACGCGCCCGTCGCGTTCCTCCAGGCCGAGGTAATCTACCTCCGCCGGCCGCCAGACCATCGGATATCCCTGCCGCACCATCGACCCGAAATTCTCGGGCGTGCGAAAGATCTGCCGGATCGTCGGCGAGGCATAGGTGAAGGCGGTCGCGAAATCATCCGCCAGGAACGCCTCAAGCTGCGCGCCGATCACCCCCTGTATTTCGTCCGACTGCGCCATCACCGGCCCCGCCAGCCCAAACGCCAGAACCATCGCCAGCAGTATCCGTGTCATTCCAACCTCCGTATGCCGCTGCGATAGACACGTAGCCCTGCGGCGAAAGGTTTCACTTTGCGTTGGAACGCCCGCCCCTCCCGGAGTGTTAGAAGACGGCATGACCTACCACTTCAAACCGTCCGAGTCGTCCATCCAGCACGGGCTGCGCCGGATCGCCGTCGACCAGTTCGACCGCGCGCTGAGGGATGCCGACGACCATGACGGCGATATCCACGTGCGCGTGCACGACATGCGCAAGCGCGGCAAGCAGCTGCGCGGGCTGATCCGGCTGGTGCGCCCCAGCTTCCCCGCCTATGCCGAGGAGAACGCCGCGATCCGCGATGCTGCGCGCCTGCTGTCGGACTTCCGCGACAAGACCTCGGCGCTGGATACCTGCGACCATCTTGCCGACGCGATCGGCCCCGGTCTGGACCGCCACGCTCTGGAGCCGCTGCGCGAGGCGCTGCTCGACCGTCGCCACCGCGCGGAACACGACCCGGATCTGACCGACCGCCTCGCCGATTTCCGCAGGGAAATCGCCGCATGCCGGGACCGTGCGCTTGGGTGGGAGCTTGAGGAGGACAGCTTCGACGTCCTGCGCGCGGGGTTTGAGGATTACTATCGCCGTGGCCGCGACGCGATGAAACACGCGCGCGAGACCGGTCATGCAGAGGACATGCACGAATGGCGCAAGCGGGTGAAGGATCACGGCCATCACGCCCGTTTGCTGCGCAGGGCGTGGCCGCGCAAGACGAAGCCACACATCAAGGCCGCCGGCGACCTGGGCGACCTGCTTGGCACCCACCACAACTACGCCGTGTTTCAGGTACTGCTGCAGGACCCGTCCCTGCCGGGCCAGTCGCGCCACGCGCTGGCCGGACCGGCCGCCGAACAGATGGAGATGCTGGAGAAGAAGGCCCTCGGCCTCGGCGCGCATCTTTACGCCGAAAAGCCGAAGGCTCTGTCAAAACGCTGGGCCGCGTGGTGGCGGCTCCGGCAATAGCTCAGGCGGCGAGTTTGCCTTCCAGACCGGCGCCGATCAGCGCGATGGTCTCGTCGACGCCGTAAAGCGCGATGAACCCTCCGAAGCGCGGCCCCTGGCTGGCGCCCAGCAGCACCTCGTAGAGCGCCTTGAACCAGTCGCGCAGCGGTTCGAACCCGTGCTCCTTGCCGACGGCGAAGACCATCGACTGCAGCTCTTCCGGGTCCAGCCCTCCGTCCCAGGCCACCAGCCGCGCCTTCAGGTCCTCCAGCGCGGCGCGCTCCTTCGCGTCGGGCTCGCGGAACACCTTCGTCGGCTTCACGAAGTCGTTGTAATAGCGCACCGCGAACCCCGCCGCCGCGTCCAGATCCGGATGCGTTTCGGGCGTGGCCTCGGGCGCGTAACGCATGATGAAGCCCCACAGCGTCTCTTTGTCCTCGGCATGGCTGACCGAGGCGAGGTTCAGGAGCATCGCGAAGGGCACGATCATGGTCGAGGCGGGAACGTTGTGGCCGTGGATGTGGTAGACCGGGTTCGCCAGCTTCTGGGCCGCATCCTGATCGGCATAGGCGCGCAGCTGCTGGTGGTATTCGTCCACCGCCTTCGGGATCACGTCGAAATAGAGCCGCTTCGCCGTCTTCGGCTTCTGATACATGAAGTAGGCCAGCGACTCGGTCGCGGCATAGGTCAGCCACTCGTCGATCGAGATGCCGTTGCCCGAGGATTTGGAGATCTTCTGCCCCTTGTCGTCGAGGAACAGCTCATACGTGAAGTGCTCCGGCGCTTTCTGGCCCAGGATCTCGCAGATCGAGTCGTAGATCGGCGTGTTGGTCGAATGATCCTTGCCGTACATCTCGAAATCAACGCCCAGCGCCGCCCAGCGCGCGCCGAAATCCGGCTTCCATTGCAGCTTTACCTGACCGCCGGTGACCGGCAGCGTCCATTCGCGGCCCGTCTCGTCGTCAAAGGTGATCTCGCCCCGCACCGCGTCCACGTTCTTCAGCGGAACATACAGCACGCGCCCCGTCTCCGGGTGGATCGGCAGGAAGATCGAATAGGTCTGCTGCCGCTCCTCGCGCAACGACTTCAGCATCACTTTCATGATGGCGTCATAGCGTTCGCAGGCGCGCAGCAGCACCTCGTCGAACTGGCCGGACCTGTAGAACTCGGTCGCCGAGTAGAACTCGTACTCGAAGCCGAAAGTGTCGAGGAACCGGCGCAGCATAGCGTTGTTGTGGTCGCCGAAGCTGGGGAATTCTTCGAACGGATCCGGCACCGAGGTCAGCGGCTTCTGCAGATGCTCGCGCAGCATGTCCTGGTTCGGCACGTTGCCCGGCACCTTCCGCATCCCGTCGAGATCGTCGGAAAAGCAGATCAGCCGCGTCGGAATGTCCGAGATCACCTCGAACGCGCGCCGGATCATCGTGGTGCGCAGGACCTCGCCGAATGTCCCGATATGCGGCAGGCCAGACGGCCCGTATCCGGTCTCGAACAGCACATGTCCCTTCTCCGGCGGCGCCTTTTCATAACGTTTCAACACCCGGCGCGCTTCTTCGAAGGGCCAGGCCTTGGACGTCATTGCGGCTTCGCGCAGATCGGACATGTCATTCTCTCATCTGAAGTCGGGGCAAACCCTCTGTCCCCGGGACGTCACTCCCTATTGCCCCGCCCTGCCTAGGTCAATATTTACACGGCCATCCGCACTGCAGCAAAAGGCTTATCCAGTGTCCGAGTCCGAACATACCCTGTCGCCCCAGGACTGCCTCGTCGCCGTGATGATTGCGATCTCCGCGTCGGATCAGAACATCCGCACAGCGGAGCTGGTGTCGATCGAATCGATTCTCGACCACCTGCCGGTCTTCGCCGAATACGACAAGGACCGGCTGAAGAACGTGTCGGAAACCGTATTCGACCTGTTCAGCGAAGAAGACGGGCTGGACGCCCTGTTCGGCCTCGTCCGGGAAAACCTGCCCGACAAGCTGTGGGAAACGGCCTATGCACTGGCCTGCGACGTTGCCGCGTCCGACGGGCTGCTTGGCGAAAGCGAGCTACAGTTCCTGGCCGAGATTCGTTACGAGCTGCGCATCGACCGACTGCACGCCGCCGCCATTGAACGCGGCGCCCGGGCCCGTCACCTGCAGATCTGACGCAGCCGAGCCATCCGGTCCGCGTTGGTGACCCGGTTGCAGTATCGCGGCCCTACACCGCGAACTCGTTCCCCCAGCGCTCGATCAGCGCCTGCTGCAGGTTGCGCGAGCGGTTCTTCCATGGGCGCGCGCCTTCCGGGATCTCCTCCTCGTCCGGCGCGTCGGCTCGCTGTTCCAGATCCGCGCTGAAATAGGCGAAGACCAGTTCGCGCCCGCTCGAGGTAGATATGTACCCCGCCAGCGCGCTTACGAAATTCAGCGTTCCGGTCTTGGCGCGCACCTTCACCGGATGGTTCGCGACCACATCACCGTTGTCGTTGCGCAGCGGAATTTCCTTCATCAGTCCCGGCAGCACACCGTTCCTGCGCGCCGCCAGCAGCGCCTGCACCATGTCGCGCGCCGACAGGCGGGACGCGTCGCCAAGCCCCGAATGGTCGACCAGCGCCGCGTGCCGCGCACCCAATGCACGCCGCGCCCACAGGCTCATCTCCCCGGCGCTTTCCATCAGCGTCTCGGGATGGACGCCGCGCGCTTCCGAAGCGGTCAGCCCCGCGACCTCCGCCGTCAGGTTGGTGGAGTATTTCAGCATTTCGCGCAGGATTTCCTTCAGCGGCTCGCTTTCGCGCGCCACCAGGGTCGTGCCCTCCGGCACCGCGCCCAGGAAGACCGGCGCCGACAGCACGATGCCGTGACTCCGGGCCAGCGTCTGAAACACCTCTGCCGCATAGGCCTCGGGCTTGCGGACCGGCAGCCAGCGGCTGCCGCCCGTGCCCAGCGCCGGCCTGGCAACAGTCCATTCATCGGCGCCGCCGGCGTCGAGATAGGTATAGATCGGGCCCTTGCGGTCCACGACCTGCATCCGTGCGATTTGCACCCGTGGGCTGTATTTCCGCGCACGCGCGTCCATGGCCACGGAATAGCTGCCGCCCTCCCGCTTCCATTCGAAATGCACCCGGTTGTAGTTCAGGTTGAGGCCGGAAACCGCCGGGTTGTACCCCACATGCTCCGGCTGTTCCGGGTCGATCGCGGGGATCGTCGGCAGCGTCGCCGAGCAGACCTTGAAATCGCCCTCCACCGCGTGAATGCCGGCCGTCTTGAGTTGCGCCGCCATCTCGGCCAGCGCGTCGGTGTCCAGACCGGGATCGCCGCCGCCCACTAGTACAAGGTCGCCCTTTACCGTGCCGTCCTGCACCGGACCGGTCGCGATCAGCCGCGTGGTGAACCGGTAGTCCGCCCCCAGCGCGTCCAGCGCATAGCTCGCCGTGATCGCCTTCGTCACGCTCGCCGGCGGCAGGCCCAGCAGCGGGCTCTTCGCCTCCAGCACCGCGCCTGTCTTTGCATCCGCCACCATGAAGCCGATGCGCCCGGTCACGCCCGAGGCGTTGATCAGCCGCTCCACCGGCGCCCGCGCCGCGCGGGCAAGGTCCGGATCGCGCGGCAGCGGCACCAGCGACCGTTCCGGCGCGCCTGCCAGCGCGGCGCCTGCCGCGCTGCCCATTATGCCGCCAAGCACCAGGCGGCGCGTCAATTGTACCGGGACTCTGCCGTTGCCCACGTCTATGACCTTCTCAAATCTACACACCCATCAGCGCACCCAGTCGCCGCGTGCCCGGATCTCGGTCGAAGAGAGATTTACCATGGGCACGTTAAGAAAACACCAGCATGGTGCCTTTTTCCGCGGCAAAAGTCTTCCCTTACGACCTCTTAGCAGGAACTTACCATAGCGCTCTGCGGCAACCGAGCAACGGGCGGAGACATGTCCGCCCGGCCGCGCCAGCACCCCGATGGGCACCGTCTCGAAGATTTCCTGCCACCGGTCCCAGTGGTGGAATGTGGCCAGATTGTCCGCGCCCATCAGCCAGACGAAGCGCACGCCGGGGTAAAGGTGTTGCAGTTTCGCGATGGTCTGCGCGGTATAGCGGGTGCCGATCCGCGCCTCGATATCCGTCACCGTCACCCGCGGATGCCGCATCATCTCCTGCGCCGCTCCCATCCGCCGGTCCATCGGCGCCGGGCCCTGCGACTTCAGCGGGTTGCCGGGAGACACCAGCCACCAGATCCGGTCCAGCCCGAACCGCCGCAGCGCCTCGCGGGTGATCCGCACGTGGCCCTCGTGCGGCGGGTCGAAGGATCCGCCCAGAAGCCCCACCGTCTGCCCAGCTGCGGCTACCGGCAGCTCGCATCGCATCGGGGCCGCACCCGTTCCGCCCGCCATCCGCTTAGCGCGTCCCCGGCCCTTGCCGTGCAATCCGTTGATTTCGTTCCGCCAGCACGCGTGCCGCCACTCCATTCCTTGCCGGTCTGATAGATCAGATCGGGCCGGGGCACCATAACGGCGCGCCCGCCGCCCGCAAACACCTGCGTTACCGGTAGCATCGATTGACAGGGGTGATTTCGTTGACATATGTCAACGACCATGACAGCACCTTCGCCGATCTCCCGCATCCGCCGCTTCAACCGCGCCGTCACAACCGAAATCGGTGTGCTCGACGCGTCCTTCCTCGGCCGCGGCCGTCCGCTCGGTGCCGCCCGGGTTCTGAACGCCATCGGTCCCGACGGAACGGACGTTGCGGCGATCCGCGACTACCTGAACCTCGACAAGGGCCTGTTGTCACGCCTGCTGAAGGGGCTGGAGGAGGAAGGTCTCGTCACCCTCGCGCCGGATCCGCAGGACGGCCGCAAGCGTATTGCCCGCCACACCGTGAGAGGCGCCGCCGAATACGCGCGCTACGAAGAGCTGTCCGACGACTGCGCCGAGCGCCTCCTCGCCGCGCATCCGAAATCCGAGGCGCTGCTTGCGGCGATGGATCTTGTCGCCAGCGCCCTGGGTCAGCACCGCATCGCGATTGTCGAAGCCGACCCGCGCGGCGACGACGCCCGCTATTGCCTTGGCGAGTATTACGCCGAACTCGCCCGCCGCTTCGAGGAAGGCTTCGACGTCTCGCTGTCACGCGACCCCGACGCCGCGCTGATGCAGCCGCCGCATGGCAGCTTCCTTCTGGCAATGTCCGATGGTCTGCCGATCGGCTGCGTCGGCCTGAAAGGCGGCGAAGACTATGCCGAGATCAAGCGGCTATGGATCGCCCCTTTCGCCCGTGGCCTCGGCCTCGCCCGACGCCTTATGACGGCTGCCGAGGACGCCGCCCGCAACCTCGGCATAGGGGTTCTCCGGCTCGACACCAACCGTGCGCTACCCGAGGCCATCGCGCTGTATCGCAAGACCGGCTGGACCGAGATCGACCGTTTCAACGACGATCCCTATCCTGATTTCTTCTTCGAGAAACGTCTCTGATCAGGCGAAGATACGCCCCGATGCGAAAGGCCCCGCCCCCGCGATCCGCGGGAACGGGGCCATGCCCTACATCAGCGTCTTCCCGATCGCACCAGGCGGCGGCCACAACGCGCCGTGGCCGGCAGGCAGGCGCGGCATGCCCAGATCCTGCCGCAGGTGATCGTTCAGATCGTAGACCAGGCGGGTGTTGCCCGGCCGGTCAGGCAGGGCGCGCACCAGCGCGGCGAAGGCCCGGACCAGGCGGGTCCGGCGCTGCAAAGGCAGATAAACTATGTCATTTCTTACAACAGTCATAACGCTCTCCATTTTCATGGAAAGCCGCCCAATGACTCCGGTTCTCAGGACAAGAAAAAAGGCCGCGTCACGGGGCGGCCTTCCGGTACAGATCAGATGTACGCCGGCCGCGTGCTAGGGGGCTACCCAGCAAAGGTATGCGGTACGGATCATCTTCATCTGCGTCTCCTTTCTCACCGCGGCGCGGTGGTTTCAGTGCGCTTCCTTTAGCCCAGCCGGCAACGTTCGGGCAAGAAAAAAGTGCGACCGCCTGCCGCAGCCCATCTGGGTGTGTCGGCCCCTCGGTCCCGACGATGAGGAAAGCACCTCACCGAATTGCGGGCGCTCGCCAACGACTTACCGCGGCAGAAAAGAATTTTCCCTTTGCTATCTTGGCCCTCGGTGCGCAATTATACTCTATCGCTTGAGCCCGGCCACTTGGTGGCGGCAGACATCAGGTGCACCGCGAACTGTATTCATCCGCGTGCCCGGGATCTGCCATCTGATTAGCAGAAAGAGAGGGGGTACCGATGACAATACCAGCAGAGTTCCTATCTGAGTTTCAGGTCAATACCGGCACGGCAGCGACCGGCACTCAAAATCAGCCACAAATCATAGGCTTATCGAACGGCAACATTCTCGTCGCCTGGGATGAATTGAGCGAAGGCGTCGGCGGCAGCGCTGGCAGCGACTTGGTCGGCAAGATCTTCGATGATCAGGGCAACGTTGTTCGCGACAGCTTTCAGATCAACGCGCTTCGCGCCATCGACAACGAGGGGGACTTCGACATCGCCGCCACCAATGACGGCGGCTTCGTGGTTACCTATGTCGATAACGACATATCCAGTCCCAACCATACGACAATAATCTGGGAACGGTTCGATTCCGACGGCTTCCCGGTTAGCGGCAGTGTCGTTGCAGACGAAAACGTTGCCGCGGACGATCTCAGCAACCCGCAGATCGCGCTGAACCTGACCGACAACAGCTTTGTCGTCACCTTTACCGACCTGGCCGGTGGCAACACGGACATCAATGCGGTTTCGGTTGAGTTCACCAATGCCGCAGGAACGACCTACGACCAGAGCACTGAGTTCTCGGCCGCCCAGAACAGCAGCGACATAGACGATATGGGCGATGTCGCGATCCTGTCGGACGGCAATTATGTCGGTGTCAACCGGGAGTTCGACGCCACGGCGGGGATAGATATCACTATCTTTCAGCCGGACGGCACCTTGATACGCCTCGTTGAGAACTTCGCACCCGGAACCAACACCACACCGCGCGTTACCGGGCTCGCCAACGGCAATTTCGTGCTGGTCTGGAACCAAACCAACTCGAACAACGGCGACATCCTGGGCCGTATCTACGATCCGGCGGGGAACGTGGTCCAGACGACATTCACCATCGCGGGTACCGCCTCGTCCGAAAATGAGCCCGACGTGCAGGCGCTGCCTGACGGTGGATTCGTAGTAGCCTGGGACGACGAAAGCTTTGGCCTACGGGCGCGGGCATATCTTGCCGATGCAACGCCGGACGGGGCCGTGTTCGACTTTGCCGAGGGCAGTGCCTCGGACACCGATGTCGGCGTCAGCGCCGACGGGCGCATCCTGTTCGCCTGGCAGGAACAGGGAGAGATGCAGTCCTCGATCTGGCGCGGAAACCCGATCGACGCGGCGGACTATCGGCCGGAACAGACAAACTTCGCTTCTTACGCCGGACCGGTTTTCGGCTCGAACTCCGCGGACAAGATCACCGGAACCGATCTTGCCGATGAATTGCGCGGGCGGCTCGGGGCCGACACGATCACCGGCGGCGACGGCGCCGACGTGATCGGTGGCGGCGGCGGCCGGGACGTGGAGAAAGGCGGCAACGGCGCCGATTATCTCTCCGGAAACGACGGAAACGACAAGATGTACGGTGGCAGTGGCACGGACACGTTGGAAGGTGGCAGCGGCGCCGATGAAATGCGCGGCGGTTCCGGTAACGACACGGTCTACGGCAACAAGGGCCACGACAATATCCGCGGGCAGTCCGGCAGCGACTATCTGTCGGGCGACAAGGCGAACGACACCGTTCGCGGCGACGATGGAAGCGATAAGGTCTTCGGCGGAAGCGGAAATGACCGGGTCTACGGCGGCGATGGCAATGACGTCGTGAAAGGCGGTAACGGAAACGATGTGGTTGTCGGGGGAAACGGCAAGGACCTCATGGCGGGCGCTGGCGGGTCGGACACCTTCGTCTTCAACAAAGTCAGTCAGACGGCCAATTCGCTTTCGCAAAGCGACATCATCCTCGACTTCAAACATGGCACGGACAGGCTGAACCTGCGGCCCATCGATGCCAGCAAGTTTCTGGCCGGAAACAACGCGTTCGAATTCGAGGGCATGAGCGGCGCGGACAACGGCGACGGCGATGGCGAGGTCTGGTTTGAACACTTGAACCGGCCGGGCACCGCCAATGACCTTACAGTCGTCTACCTGGACAATGACGGCGACGCTGCGCACGAAGGGATGTTTCGTCTCAAGGGCCTTATCGATCTGACCGCCGACGACTTCCTACTGTAGCGGCTACGCCGCGGAAAAGCCTGGGCGGTAGCAATGGGAGCCATCCGCGCAGGCGGCTCGACCGGCAGCAGACAGGGCGCCGTCCCGCGCCGCCGGTACAGCAATGACGCGTGCCGCGCCCTCACCCGGCCAACGCCAGCGCGACCGCGTCGGCGCCCGCCGCATATCGCAGCCGATCGGTCCGGTCCTGGGCCGCCAGCCAGACCGCCTCGGCCACGTCGCTTTCCCGCGTCGTCACCTCTGCCCCTGCGAAAGCCTCGAAGATCGGTCCGGCGAACCCGGCATAGGCGTCGGGGATCAGATCCGCGATGCGGAACTGGCTGTTTGCGGCAAAGCGGGTCGTCGGGCCATAGCCTGGCTCGACCAGCCGTGCCCGCACCCCGAAATAGCCCAGCTCATGCGCCAGAGAGCCGGTGAACCCCTCGATGGCCTGCTTGCTGGCGGTGTAAAGCGCGGCCAAGGGCATCGGCGTCAGCGTGGCGCTGGAGGTGACATTGATTATCGTGCCCGACTGCCGCTCCCGCATCTGCGGGATCACGGCCTGACACATGGCGATGGTGCCGAAGGTATTGGTGTCGAAGATCTGCCGGATCAGCGGCATCGGCGTCGCCTCGACGGCGCCGATCAGCCCGATCCCGGCATTGTTGACCAGCGCGTCGATCGGCCCCGCCGCCTCGACCGCCGCGGCGATGCTGTTGGCGTCGGTGACGTCCAGCGGCAGCACCTGGATCCGCTCGGACACCGGTAGGCTGCTCGCCCGCGGATCCCGCATTGTGGCGATGACGGTCCAGCCCTGCGCGTGGAAGTAGCAGGCCGTCTCCAGCCCGTAGCCGGAAGAGCTTCCGGTGATCATGACGGTGTTCATCTCTGTCTCCTGCGTTCGATGTTGACGCCACAGAGATACCTGCCAGTATCAGGACTATCATCAACGCGAAGTCCGGAATTAGTTTGCAACAGTCCAGATTACCCGACCCCCTGTCACAGGTCATCCAGCTCCTGCGTCCGCGCGCGGTGTTCTCCAAGGGCATCAGCGGCGCAGGCCGTTGGGCGGTGCGCTATACCGAGTTCGGCCAGCCGGGGTTCTGCGCGGTGACCGAGGGAAGCTGCCGACTCGCGGTCGATGGCGAGGCACCGGTCGTGCTTGAGGCCGGCGATTTCGTCCTGCTGCCGGCGACACCCGCTTTCACCATGTCCGGTTTCGAGCCGGCGCAACCGCAACTCATCGATTCCGCGGTTGCGTCGGCCACGAATGAAGAGGTCCGCTACGGCCGCCGCGACGGTCCGCCCGACCTCCGCCAGTTCGGCGGCTACTTCCTGTTCGAGTCGCCCGACGCAGACCTGCTCGTGTCGCTTCTGCCCCGGATGATCCATATCCGCGGCGTGGCGCGCCTGACCCGGCTGGTGCGCATGGTGGGGGAGGAAGCCGCCGCCGAAAACGTGGGGCGCGATCTGATCCTGGCGCGCCTGGTCGAGATCCTGCTGATCGAGGCACTCCGCTCGGTTCCCGGCAAGGCGGCAGAACAGGGTTTGCTGCGCGGCCTCGCCGATCCACGGATTGCGGTCGCCCTGCGCCAAGTACACGCCGACACGGAACGGTCCTGGACGGTCGAGAGCCTCGCGCGCGAGGCGGGTATGTCGCGCTCTGCCTTCTTCGACCGGTTTTTGCGCACGGTCGGCCTCAGGCCAATGGAATACCTGCTGACATGGCGGATGGCCGTGGCGAAGGACCTGCTGCGCGCCGGAAGCATCGCGCTGGACGATGTCGCGCGGCGGGTCGGCTACGGCTCTGCCAGCACCTTCAGCACCGCCTTCAGCCGCCATGTCGGCATGCCGCCTGGCCGCTTTATGCGCATTGCGGCCATGCCGGCCCCTGCAACAGCCATGTCACGCGCCAGCGGCACCTGAACGCCGGGCCGGAAACGCCACAGCACTTTTCCGCCCATCCTACGGCTGCTCACAGCGATTTCACTTGAACCCGGCCTTAACTTCGACCGACTAGGACTCACGAAACGAAGCGCCCGAGGCCCGCCGATGAAACGCCTGCTCGACACCGTCCGCCGCCGCCCCGGGCCGCCGGCCCTGCCGTCTCACCCGACTGAGGGAGAGCTGAAGGAGGCCGCCAGGTTCCCCGGCGGTTATATCTATCGCCTCGGTCAGGGCGCGGACCCTACCAACTATCCTATGGCCGCAGTGATCGGCTGGTGGACGGTCGACGCCAAAGGCGAAATCCACGCGCCCTTTGAACCCAACGCTGAATACGACCCCATCCGCTGGCCGCCCCGCGCCCGCTGACCGCGCCCCCGATTGCCCTTTCCGTTTGCCTCACCTAGATGGGGGCACACACGGAAAGGACGAGGAATCGCATGGCCAGCTACCAGTACGTCTATCACATGGATGGTGTCTCCAAGACCTATCCGGGCGGCAAGAAGACCTTCGAGAACATCCGCCTTTCCTTCCTGCCGGGCGTCAAGATCGGCGTCGTGGGCGTCAACGGCGCCGGTAAGTCGACGCTGCTCAAGATCATGGCTGGCCTCGACAAGGATTTCTCGGGCGAGGCCTGGGCCGCCGAAGGCGCCAAGGTCGGCTACCTGCCGCAGGAGCCGGAGCTTGATCCCGCTCTCGACGTGCGCGGCAACGTGATGGAGGGCGTCGCCGCGAAAAAGGCCAAGCTTGACCGCTTCAACGAGCTGGCGATGAACTATTCCGACGAGACCGCCGACGAGATGGCGCAGCTTCAGGACGAGATCGACAGCCAGAACCTCTGGGATCTCGACGCCCAGATCGACATCGCCATGGAAGCTCTGCGCTGTCCGCCCGACGACGCCTCCGTCGACAGCCTCTCGGGCGGCGAAAAGCGCCGCGTCGCGCTGTGCAAGCTGTTGCTTGAGGCGCCCGACATGCTGCTCCTCGACGAACCGACCAACCACCTCGACGCCGAAACCATCGCCTGGCTGCAGCAGCACCTGATCGACTACAAGGGCACCTGCCTGATCGTCACCCACGACCGCTACTTCCTTGACGACATCACCGGCTGGATCCTCGAGTTGGACCGCGGCCGCGGCATTCCCTACGAGGGCAACTATTCCGCCTGGCTGGAACAGAAGGCCAAGCGCCTCGAACAGGAAGCACGCGAGGACAAGGCCAAGCAGAAAACGCTGACCCGCGAACTCGAATGGATCCGCCAGGGCGCCAAGGCCCGCCAGTCCAAGCAGAAGGCGCGGATCGACCGCTACAACGAGATGGCCAGCGAGTCAGAGCGCGAGAAGATCACCCGCGCCCAGATCGTCATCCCCTCGGGCCCCCGCCTCGGCGCCAAGGTGATCGAGGTCGAAGGGCTGAAAAAGGCAATGGGCGACAAGCTCCTCGTCGAGGACCTCGACTTCTCGCTGCCCCCCGGCGGCATCGTCGGCGTAATCGGCCCCAACGGCGCCGGCAAGACCACGCTGTTCCGCATGCTCACCGGCCAGGAACAACCCGACGCGGGCAGCATCGACTTCGGCGACACGGTCAAGCTGTCCTATGTCGACCAGTCCCGCGACGCGCTGAACCCCGATGACACCGTGTGGCAGGCGATCTCCGACGGGCAGGATATCATCGCTTTGGGCGACGCCGAGGTGAACTCCCGCGCCTATTGCGGCGCCTTCAACTTCAAGGGTGGCGACCAGCAGAAGAAGGTCGGCCTGCTGTCGGGCGGTGAACGCAACCGTGTCCACATGGCGCGCCTGCTGAAATCCGGCGGCAACGTGCTGCTGCTCGACGAACCGACCAACGATTTGGACGTAGAGACGCTCCGGGCCCTGGAAGACGCGCTGGTGGATTTCGCCGGCTGCGCCGTCGTCATCTCGCACGACCGCTTCTTCCTCGATCGCATCTGCACCCACATCCTCGCCTTCGAGGGCGAGGCCCACGTCGAATGGTTCGAGGGCAACTTCGAGGATTACGAGGAAGACAAGAAGCGCCGTCTGGGCCCGGATGCGGTGGAGCCGAAGCGGATCAAGTATAAGAAGTTTAAGAGGTGAGATTAGGAAATTCTTTTCTAATCTTAATTGAATTCTCAGAATGTCTATGCGTTCAGGGTTAAAATATTATCTAGACTTTTGATTCGTAACCATATATTACTTTCATTTAAAATACTACGTGAAACGCTTTTATCAAAATCCCGGAGTAAATTACGGTGTCTCGATCGGTATGTTTCGCGCTTCTAAGCCTTTGTATTTTTGCAACTAATTTAAATGCACAGACATCCGAAGAAAGTGAAGCCTCTTCGTTTGTTGGCCTCACCGTTTCAGGAGCGATTGAGATACTCGACGAACAAGCCACCGCATTGAGAGCGCGCTCCGCTGACATCTCGGCAAAAAAGATTCTTGTAGATCGATTGATCCGTAGGGCCAAGGAGGACTTGCAAGAAGCAACAGAATACATTTTTGATAAAGATTTTGATCTTGAAATGGCAAAATCTTTCTCTTTGGATGCAATTAGAACAAGAGAGCAGCTAGCTCCCTTTAACGACTTTCTTCGAACAGTTGGAAGAAATAGATACAGCGTTTCTATATATAATCTCGGTTCAGAGTTTGAGAATCTTTACATACAAGATCCCGATCTTTACAATAAAATTTCAAATGGATACCCATCTTTTTACGATTATCAGGACTTAACATTTGAGATTGGCCCAAGTCGCTCCAGTTTTTGCTTGGATCTATCCAGAAATTTATTTGAATTTCCTTCTGATTTGATATCTGAATGTAAAGAAGAAGTTGCCGCGCTTATCTCATGGGCTGAGGGAAATGAAACTGCTGAGGAAGAATTGGCATTTCTCAATGCAGCAATCGCGGATCTTGACACATTATCGAAGGAATTGGAAACCGACAGTGCACGGATGCAATCTGATCTCACCGAAGTGCGAAAACGCAGAGATGACGCAATTTTACAGGCGCAGATTAGCGCCCGCGAGACTATTCCCCGGGAAATGGTTTACACGATTATTGCAACTCTATTAGTGTTTGCTGTAATATTGACTTCTGTCATGTACTCCATAATAAGATTATCCTCCGCAAAAGATGAAAACGAGTATCTAAATAAATCTAGATCGTATCCAATATTCTTAGAGTTAGTTACAGTTTTTGTTTTGACAGTAACAATTCTTATTCTTGGGCTGGCAAATAAAATACAAAATGAAGCCTTGGCTGCTTTGATCGGTGGAATCTCAGGGTACGTTTTGGGTAGGATTAAGCAAGACGGGAAGAGCATTGAGGTCGAAGATAGTAATGCTCGATCTTAGTGGAAATTCAACGGATCGGACAAGCCTCCCATAATAGAATTTTGAGAAGCGGAGGAGATTGCAAAAAGTGACGCAACAACAATAAAACGATGGCCCTGTCTTTACCCTTTTTCCATCTCCTCGTCGAGCCTGCTGACTGTTCGATTCCTCCTTTTGCCTTCCCCATTCTTAGCCATGGAGTAGGTATCTTTGCCTCGAGAGAGCAACCGGAATCGACCAAACCTACTTTATCCCACCAAAACCGCCCCCACCCACATCCCCAGCCCGAACACCGTATGCGCCACCAGCCCCATGCCGCGCACCTTCCAGGGGTTCGGCGTCTTCGCGGCGGCCCAGCCCAGACCCATCCCCGGCTGCAGCAGGAACCAGCCCGCCGCGATGGTCGCCAGCGAGTAGAGCCAGACCGGCAGAAAACTCGGTGCGGCGAGCCAGTCCGGGCCCGCCGCCACGGCGAAGACCAAGCCATAGAGCACGCCCACCCCGTAATGCAGCGCCCAGCCCAGCCGCAGCTCTCCGGCCACCGGCTCGGCGGTGGCGATATCGTCGTGGAACAGCTTTCCGCGGAACACATGGCCCAGCCAGCGGCCCGGCATCGCCCAGTTCGGCTTTGGCTGCCCGGCGACCCGCGCCAGCAGGATCGCCCACAGGTCCATCGCCGCCGTCCCGGCCAGACCCATCACGATCCCCGTCATAATTACGTGCATTCCGCGTCCCTCCCCTCGTTTCGGGCAGGCTAGAGCGCAAATCGGGGGATTGAAACGGTTTCGGCGAACGGCACCGCTCCGGCGGGCCGGCCCCTAGTCGAACCGCACCACGCTGACGATCCCGGCGACCGCCCCGGTCGGCGGCGCGGCGAGCGAGCGCAGCCCGGCTGCCGGGCTGCTGTTGTACTGCCCCAGCGCATTGCGGATCTGCCGCATATGCGCCTCTGACACGCGCGGATCGCGGCATGCGCCCTCGCGAACCCAGAGCGAGCGGGAGATCGGGCCCGCCACCGCGTTCGAGATCGACATCGGCGCGACATCGTTGGCATCCACGCGACGCTCCGCGATCAGCGTCTTGATCGCCTCGCCCAGCACTTCGGCGCTTTCCTGGAACGTCATCCGCGCGACCTCGCGCTCCGCCGCGTTCGCGATGCCGTCAGTGTTGCAGTGCTTGGCCACGAACAGCCAGTCATGCACCATGTAGCCGGGCGCATAGCCCCAGGGCGACAGCCCCTTCAGCGGCTGCGCGATACGCGGAACCGACCCGCCATCGGTGTACATGATCTGCGGCCGTATCGTTTGCACGCTGGCACCCGGCGCATTGCGCTCGAAGGTCAGCGGATCGTTGGGCAGCGGCACAAAGACGAACCGGCCGTCCCCGGCCGCATCGCTGCCCTCGCCGACCCACATGACGAACAGCGTCCCCTTGAACCGCCCCACCTCCAGCGCGTCATAATCGACATGACCGCAGGCCGTCAGAGCGAAGCAAAGAAGTAGTGCGAGGCGCCTCATGATGTCCGCTCCCCCCGGTCGGCATTGGATCGGCTTTGGGTAGGAAGTCTGCCCGCCATTCGTCCGTCACGCAACCATGACGGTCATTCATAGCAGGATCACGTATTCCTTCCGCGTCGTCTCCACGACTTCCCAGGTCCCGCGGAACCCGGGCCGGAGGATGAAGCTGTCGCCCGCCCCGACCTCTTCCGCCGCGCCGCCCTCCTCGGTGATGACGGATCGGCCCGAGAGAATCCGGCAATATTCCCATTCGTCGTAGGAGATCGCCCAGGTCCCCGGCGTCGATTCCCAGATCCCGGCGTAAAGCCCGCCGCGCTCCTCAATGTTCCATGTCCGGTGCCGCGGATCGCCCGCGATCACCTTCTCCGGCGCCGGCGCGCTGTCCTCCGGCGCCGCCGATTCCTCGCTTATCCTGACGAAATGGCTCATGTCCTTCGGGTTCCTTCCCTGTGGCGCAGGAGCCCAGCCCCCGCGGATCGCACCCGCACGGGCCGGAAGATATCCGGGCTTCGTTACATCGGAAAGAAATTCGGGCGGGGCGTCTTCCGCGCGCGCTCGTACTGCAAACGCTCGTACCGGCGCTCTCCAGGGCCCATGCCGCGGTTTCGCCACGATTCGACCCCGGCCTTCCACCCGCCACGAATCGAATCGCGTCCAGAGAAAAAGAAAAGGCGGGTCGCAGGACCCGCCCGTCAGGCTCGTACCGTCGCGAGAGCGCGGAAGCCTCAGATCACCCCTTGGTGCATCACCACAACCACCGCGGCAAGTGCGAGGACCAGAGCCGACAAGTAGTTGTTTACGTGGATTTTCTTGCTGTCGCGCTCGAGCTTCCAGGACTTCCAGTGATTGTGCGGATCTTTCGGATCCGGTTCGTGAAACCAATCAGTCATAGCGTCGTCACCCCATTGTTTCCCAGGAATACACGGTCTTGATTCCGTTCAAATCAGGCGTTTTTTGGGCACTCCGCCATGAATCCCCATAAATTCGAATATGACGCCACGGCACTGCCCAGGACTCGTGCAACGGGAAAACTTACCCGAATTTTCTTGCAAAATGCCCGTTTTTCAGACATACGCCCGCCCGCGACCGTTATTCTTTATCGACCACTGTCTCCGTTACCCGGCTGTCAGTTCTATCGATCGGATCGACCCGCCAGGCTGCCGCATTCCGCGGGCAGCAACGCAAAAAACAGGAGACACTCACATGGCTACCGGCACCGTGAAGTGGTTCAACACGACCAAAGGCTTCGGCTTCATCGCGCCCGACACGGGCGGCAAGGACGTCTTCGTCCACATCTCCGCCGTCGAGCGCGCCGGCCTGACCGGCCTCGCAGACAACCAGAAGGTCACCTACGACCTCGAATCCGGCCGTGACGGCCGCCAGAGCGCGACCAACATCGCCCTGGCCTGATCCGGCTAGTGAACGAACCGGGCGGCCCTGCCGGGCCGCCCCTCGGCGCCCTGTCGCGCAGCTGTGAAAAACAGCCGATTGACGGCTCCGATATCCGGTCCTAAATGCGCGCGCCCGCCGCAGAGCGGGGAGCAGTGACAGGACCACGAATCGTGCCCCGACAACCAAACCAGCCCGGCCCGAAGCCTTCGCCAAGGCCGCGCCCGAAACCGGTTCATTTCCCCGACTGGGCAATGATCTGATTTCCCGGCACGCCATACCGGCCGATCGCCCGCATGGCGTGCTGGACCGGGGTTCCCGCGATGGCTAAGCTCCACCGGCTTGCCGGGGGACCTGCCAGATGATCGACCGCCGCCGCTTTCTGACGCTGTGCGCAGCCTTCGCGGCGCTCCCGGTCCGCGCGGACGCCCCGGTCGCGATGCCGCCCGGCACCACACTTATCATCCTGCGCCATGCCGACCGCACCGGCGACCACCTCAATGCTCGCGGACAGGCGCGCGCCGAAGCTCTGGTTGCCGCGCTCGATGCCATACCGATAGACGCGATCTACGCTCCGGGGATTCGGCGCAACCTCGACACCGCGGCCCCCCTCGCCGCCGCCCGCAACCTGACCGTCCAGCGCATTCCGGGCGAGCGTCCGGCCCCTGTATTGATGTCCGCCGGCGCCGGCAGGGCCATCGTCTGGGTCGGGAATAAAGGCAATCTTGCGTCAATCTGGCAAGATCTGGGCGCGCCCGATCCGGCCCCTCTCGACTACGGAGATCTTTTCATCGTCACCCGTGCCCCGGACGGCACACCTGTTGTCGCGCGGCATCATTTCGGCCCCTGACGCAAGAAGTTTCGGAAATTATTGAACCAGACCGGCGCTATCCCCGTTCACACCCCAAGACTGTTGAACGAGAGGAGCCATTCGATGTCACGCCGCGCCCCGGCCACGAAAAAACCGACCCAAAGACCGCGCCCGATTCCGGTCAAGTTCCGGTTCACTGACTGGGCAAGCATTTGATCCAACGGCCAAGTTTTCCCTGCGCAAGCGCCTTACTGATGCCATAAAACCCCCTACACTCAGCAATGTTCGGACACATTCGCGGAGGCGTGTATGCGGCGGATTTGGAATGGTATTGCGGGGCTCAGGCACCGGGTCGCCGGAAGCGTTCCCGGTTCGACGGTGGTTGTCAGCTTCAATCACGACGGTATGGAGGTTGCGCGAGTCCGCTCCAACCGCCGCTGGATGCCGACCTGGCATCTGATCTTCTTCGTCTATCTCGCAGTCATCATCCGCATCGCCGTCGTAGCCCAGATCGGACCCGGCGGGTACAACGCCCGGCTTAGCCAGATGCAGGAAGGCAATATCCTGGAACAAGCGACGGCCTTCGTGATGCAACTCGATCCGGTCACCAAGGCGATCGCCGGCGAGGTGCGCGACGGAATGAACTATCTCGACAAGCAGGTTTTCGGCCGTGAGGTCTGGAACGGTTAACACCGCTCTCTGATCCGCCGTCAGTCGAGCAGCGCCGCGATCTCGTCCGCCAGCGCCGCGACCTCCTGCGCCGCAGGGCCCGTGCGCTTCAGCTCTCCGGCCGCCTGCCCCCGCCCAAGTGCTTCGGCATAGGCGACCCGGTTGCCCAGCACCGATCCGGCGCGCTCCATCCCTGCCGCCTCGATATCCGCGATGATCGTACCGGTCAGCCGCGCCCGTGGCGGCACCCGGTTCATCACCACCAGACAGGGCCGTCCTTCGCGCCGGGCAAGTTCCTGCACGCTTTCTGTCGCCCACAGGTCCATCTGGCTGGTGGCGACCGGAATCAGCACAAGATCCGCCTCGCGCAGCGCCGGACGCAGGTCGGCGTCGATCTTTGGTGGTGTGTCGATGATCACAAGATCATGCTCGCGCGACAGCTTCTCACACTCGTAGGACACGCCCCAGGCGCTGGCGGTGCCGAACTCCAGCCCCGGCGCCCCGTCGGTCCGTTCGCGCCGCGCCATGAACCAGCGCCCCAGACTGCCCTGTGGATCTGTGTCGAGGATCGCAACGCTCTTGCCAGTCTCTGCAAAGCGCACCGCCAGGTGGATCGCAAGCGTGGTCTTGCCCGACCCTCCCTTCTGCTGCGCCACGGTCAGAACATGTCCAGCCATTCCGCACCTCCTGACGCTTAGGAAGGCGCCAGATTCGGCGCAATTGCAAGGCAGTTTTGCTGCGGCGCAGCGAAGCATGACGCGTCTTCTCGCGCGGCCCACGCTCTTCACGGCGGCATAACGCACAAGTGAAACTGGCATCGCGCAGGCCTAACCGTTTGACTCAGAGCGGATATTCCCCAGCCAACAGGCAGGACCAGAAACCTGCACCGGTCGAGAATCTTTGGCGCATCTCCACCGCAACCGTACCCTTCGGCTGCGACAATCAACCCACAGGGAGTGAGAGATGCCCGATACCAGTGCCCGCAAGAGTGCCTCCGATTTCGATCCGCGCCTGCTCGAGCTGTTCGACGGTTACGTCCACGGCGCGATGTCCAAACGCGACTTCCTCGCCCATGCCACCAAATACGCGGCCGCCGGCGTGACGGCCGCCGCAATCCTCGAAAGCCTGCAGCCGAATTACGCCTGGGCGCAGCAGGTCGCGCCGGATGACCCGGACATCGAAACGCAGCGCATCACCTACAACAGCCCAAACGGCAACGGAGAGATCAGCGGCCTGCTCGCCATGCCCGCCGGCACGACAGAACCTGTTGGCGCCGTGCTGGTGGTCCACGAGAATCGCGGCCTGAACCCCTATATCGAAGATGTCGTCCGCCGCGTCGCCAAGGCCGGATACCTCGCACTAGGCCCCGACGGCCTGTCGCCCCTCGGCGGCTATCCCGGCACGGATGAAGAAGGCCGCGAAATGCAAAGCCAGATCGACGGCGCCAAGCTGATGGCCGATTTCTTCGCCGGGTTCGAGTACCTGCAGGGCCACGAGCTGAGCACCGGCAAGGTCGGCGCGGTCGGCTTCTGCTACGGCGGCGGCGTCTGCAACGCGCTGGCCGTCGCCTATGCCGACATGGCCTGCTCTGTCCCGTTCTACGGCCGTCAGCCCGACATTGCCGACGTGCCGATGATCCAGGCGGCGCTACTGCTCCACTACGCAGAACTCGACGAACGCATCAACGCCGGCTGGCCCGAATTCGAGGCCGCGCTGCAGGAACATGGCAAGACGTATACGGCCCATATCTACGAAGACGTGAACCACGGCTTCCACAACGACACGACGCCCCGCCACGACGAAGAGGCGGCAACTCTCGCCTGGGAGCGGACACTGGCGCATTTCGACCAATATCTGAACTGATCCAGCGGCGGGCGCCCTGTACCGGGGCGCCCGCTTCACCGGGCAGATGCAAGATTCATTTCCGTCGGTCGGGCCAAACATGCCGGCACCGTACCCAACCGCACGTACCGGCCGGCCTGATGCCTCTATTCCACCGGCACCCGGAACGTGAGCGATGCCCAGAGCGATTCCCATGGCGGCCCGTCTTCACCCTCCGGGACGACTTCGCGCATCACCACCGCGTTCACCAGGTATTCGACCCCCGGCGCAACCGGCAGCACGGCGACACCCTCTGCATCCGTCCTGTGCTTCGTCTCCGTGACCGTGCCGTCCACGGTCTTCGCGAATAGCTCCACCTGCACATCCGCGCGCGGCGCACCGTCGTACAGCACCCGCACAGGCATCCCGCCCGACAGGTCGTCCGTATATGGATTGGCCAGCGCCACGATCTCGGTCAGCAGCCCGACCTCGCGGTCCTCGCCCGCTCCGTTCCCCACGGCGACGAGGCTTTTTCCGTACCGGCTGTACCGTTCCCGTACCAGGTCCCGGCTAAACCCACGCTCCAGGTGCCGCACCAAAACCGGCCCAAGATCCTTGTCGGTGACGAATTCCTCGAAGGTCTCCCAGTCCTGATAGGTCAGCAGGTAGTCCTTCGTCTGGTGCGCCACGGTCACCAGCCCCTCGCCCGGCGCGGCCATCTGCAGCGCCGGCATATCGCCCAGCCGTCCCTCCACCGGCACCACGCCGTCCTGCGTCCACAGCTCGAAGCGCGCGAAGTTCTGTGGAATATAGGGATAGCCCGGCCCCTTGAAATCCTGCCCGACCCGGATCTCTGCTTTGAAACTTTCGCCCGGCGCCAGCGTGTATTCTTCCGGAGAGATCCAGAACTCATGCGCCGCGACAGGCAGCGCCGGACAAAGACAGATAAGCAGGACAGTGAAGAGACGCATGCAACAGACCCATCGGAAACCGCGTTTCAAGCTGGCGCTTTGCGTGCTCCTGTCAACCGTGCTCTGCCTCTTTGCTCAGGCCGGGCGGGCACATGAAATCCGCCCCGCCATCTCCGATGTGCTGGTGGAACAAGACCGCCTGCAGGTATTTCTCGTCCTCACCCTGGAACCCCTGATCGCCGGCATCGACCTGCAGGGTCTGGACAACACCGACAATGCGCCCGAGGCCGAAAGCTATGACACCCTCCGCGCACTCGATGCGCCGGCCCTCGACGAGGCCTTCCGCACCGCCTGGCCCGAGATCCGCGAGACCTTCCTGCTTCAAGCCGGCGACACGCCCCTGACACCAGAGATCCGGCGCCTCGAAATCCCCGAACCCGGCGACCTCGGCCTGCCGCGCGACAGCCGCCTGCTGATCGCCGCCGACCTGCCGCCCGACGATACGCCTGTCACGGTCGGCTGGGAGGCGCAGAACGGCCCGCTTGTCGTCCGCCAGAGAGAGGGCGGACCGGATGCCTATTCCGCGCTGCTGGAAAACGGCGATGTCTCGATCCCGCTGCCGCGCACCGGCACCGCCACAGAAACCGCCCTGCAGGTTTTCAGCCGCTTCATCGTTCAGGGCTTCCAGCACATCATCCCCAAGGGCCTCGATCACATCCTCTTTGTCCTCGGCCTGTTCTTCTTCTCGCTCCACATGCGCCCGCTGCTGGTCCAGATCACCGCCTTCACGGTCGCCCATACCGTCACGCTGGCCCTCGCCGCGCTTGGCATCGTCAGCATCCCCGCCAGCGTCGTCGAACCGCTGATCGCCGCCTCCATCGTCTTCGTGGCGCTGGAAAACGTGCTGCGCCCGCAGCTCGGCGCGCTCCGCTCCGCCGTGGTCTTCACCTTCGGCCTGCTCCACGGCCTCGGCTTCGCCAGCGTACTCGGCGCGCTCGGCGGCGGGCAGAGCCATTTCCTCGCCCGCCTGATCGGCTTCAATATCGGGGTAGAGATCGGCCAGCTTACCGTCATCGCGGTAGCCTGGCTGACGGTCGGCTACTGGTTCGGCAGGAAACCCTGGTACCGCGCGCGCATCGCCGTGCCTGCCTCGCTGGTCATCGCGGCCGTCGGCGCCTTCTGGTTCGTCGAGCGCATCATCTGATCTGCCGTGTCAGGAACGCCTGCAAGATCTCCGTCACCTGCGCCGGCGCCTCTTGCGCGATCATGTGGCCGACGCCCTCCAGCGCGTGATATTCGGCGCGCGGGATTTTCCCGGCCATGCGCTCCATCGTCCGTGCCGGCGCATTGCGGTCCTCCGAGCCCGAGATCACACAGACCGGCAGGTCCAGCCCCTCCAGATCCCCGCGCCGGTCGAAGGTGACGAGACAGTCGAGGATGCCCCGCCAGCTGTCCTCCGGCACGCGCGAGATCGCCTTTGCGACCTCGGCCACCACCGCCGGATCGGCGGTTTCCGCGCACATCCCCGGCGCCGTCATCTCGCCCAGGCCGACCATGCCGCCCCCGGTTTCCAGCGGCGCCAGCATCACCTCAAGGAAGGCGCGCTTGAAGCTGTCATCCTTACCACCAAAGGCCGGCGCGGTCCCGATCAGGGTCAGAGACGCCACCTGCTCCGGTCGCCGCACCGCGTGCTCCAGCGCCAGCATGCCGCCGACCGAATGCCCCACGAGGTGCACGCGCTCTTCTCCCATTGCACCAACGAACCCGGCGAGCGACAGCGAGAGAGAGGCGAAACTCGGCGGCCACGCACCCCGTTCGCTCTCTCCGTAACCGGGCATGTTCCAGGCCACGCCGCGATACCCTGAAAATTCACCGAGCAGATGCGCATAGGCCTCCGCCTCGCCGCCGATCCCGTGAAGGAACAGTACGGCAGGCCCCTCGCCCGCCTCGATATACTCGATGCCGCCCGCGATCATGCCGGTTCCTCCTCCCGCACCATGCCCGCATCAAACCGCGATCGCGCCGCAGGTACAACCGCGCTTGATCCCCCTGGGTCCACGGGGCAAAAGCCGGGCATGGCCAAGCTTTACTTCCACTATTCGACGATGAACGCGGGCAAATCGACGATCCTGCTGCAAGCGTCGCACAACTACCGCGAACGCGGCATGCGGACCTACCTGCTGACCGCCCGCTTCGACCGCCGTGCCGGAGAGGGCCGCATCGCCAGCCGCATCGGCATCGGCGAAGAGGCGGACACCTTCGACGAAAGCGACGACCTCTACGCGAAGATCGAACAGCGACTTGTGGCAGATGCCATCGCCTGCGTCTTCGTGGACGAGGCGCAGTTCCTGTCCAAGAACCAGGTCTGGCAGCTGGCCCGCGCCGTCGACGACCTGAAGGTGCCGGTCATGTGCTACGGGCTGCGCGTCGATTTCCGCGGCGAGCTGTTCCCAGGCTCCGCCGCGCTGCTGGCGCTGGCCGACGAGATGCGCGAGGTGCGCACGATCTGCCACTGCGGCAAGAAGGCGACGATGGTGGTGCGCAACGGCCCCGACGGCAAGGCGCTGCGCGATGGCGCTCAGGTGCAGATCGGCGGCAACGAAACCTATGTCTCCCTGTGCCGCCGCCACTGGCGAAAGGCGATGGGGGATGCATCAGCCTGACCTGCTGGCGTTCTTTCGGCGCGTCGCGTCACCACAAGGGACAACAAGCTTGCGCGGAAGCGCGCCTCAGAACCACCGCCCGCCGACCGGCACGTCGAGGTCCGGCTTGATCAGCACAACCGCGCCGTCCTCGTCCGGAACGCCCAGAACAAGCGCCTCGGACATGAACGGCCCGATCTGGCGCGGCGGGAAGTTCACCACGCCCAGCACGCGGCGGCCGATCAGTTCTTCGGGCTCGTAATGCACGGTGATCTGCGCCGAGGATTTCTTCTCGCCGATCTCCGGCCCGTAATCGACCCAGAGCTTGATGGCGGGCTTGCGCGCCTCCGGAAACGGCTCCGCCCGCACCACGACGCCCACGCGCACGTCCACCTTCAGGAAGTCGTCGAAACCGATCTCAGCCATGCCCGTCCCCGATCCTTACTGCGGCATTTACAGTTTATTGCCGCCATTCCAATGCCTTGCCAAGCGTCCGCATGCGGACGCCTATTCCGCCAGCTCCCGCGACCGGTCCGCCGCCGCCTTCACCGCCCGCTTCAGAAGCCCCGGAAACCCAGTCTCTTCCTCCATCAGAACGCCCAGCGCCGCCGCCGTCGTCCCGCCCGGCGAGGTCACATTTACCCGCAGCTGCGCCGGATCCTCCTCCGCCGCCTCCGCCAGCGCCCCGGCCCCGGCGACGGTCGCCTTGGCCAGCCGCATCGCCAGATCCTCCGGCAGCCCCTCGGCCACGCCCGCCGCCGCCATCGTCTCGATCAGGTGGAACACATAGGCCGGTCCCGAACCGGACACCGCCGTCACCGCATCCATCTGCGCCTCGTCCTCCACCCGCAGCACCTGGCCCACTGCGGCCAGCAGCGCCTCCGCCTGGTCCAGCTGCGCCGGCGCCACGCGTCCATTGCCCACGATCGCGGTGATCCCCCGGCCCACCGCCGCCGGCGTGTTCGGCATCGCCCGCACGATCGGCGAGGCCGCGCCCAGCATGTCTTCGAAGAAGTCTATCGTCGTCCCCGCCGCGATCGACACGAACAGCGTCGAGCCGTTGCCGTAATCCGCGATATCCGGCAGCGCCTCGCCCATCATCTGCGGCTTAACTGCTATCAGGATCACCGCCGGGCTCTCCGGAGGCGTCTCGTTCAGGTGCACGCCCCGCGCCTTCAGCCAGTCCGACGGCTTCGGGTCGATCACCCAGACAGCATCGGGCGCCAGCCCGCGTTCCAGCCAGCCGGCCAGCATCGCCGAGCCCATCTTGCCGCAGCCCAGAAGCACCAGACCGCGCGCGGAAATGTCGTCGAACATGAGAAGGCCCCCGTGGTTACACGGGGGCCGACACTAGAGCCTGTTCGATAGATGTTAAACCGGTATTCGCCCCGGTTCAGGCGCGCCCGTATGCTTCTGCCATTGCGACCTGCATCGACTCTTCGGCCGACTGGTCGCCCCAGGCGACCAGCTGGAATGCAGGGTAGAACCGTTCCGCCGAGGTGACGGCGGCGGCGATCAGCCGGTCGATCTGCTCCGGACCGGCCATCTGGCCGCCGGCCAGCACCAGTCCGTAGCGGTAGACCATCAGCCGCTGTTCGTTCCAGTAGGTGAACGCCCCGGACCAGCACATGTCGTTGGCGCGGTTCAGGACGTCGTAGATTCCCGGCAGTTTGTCTTCCGGCGGCTCCATCTCGAAGGTGCAGATGAGCCGCAGGGTCTCGTCGAAGGCCGACCATGCGAGGGTGATCGAGTAGGTGCGCCACTGCCCCTCGACAGCCATCGCGATCTGGTCGTCGGCGACACGGTCGAAATCCCAGTCGTGGTGCTCGGCGATGTGCTCCACGATGTCGATCGGGTGTAGTTCTTCCGTGTGAAATTGCTCTGCAAGTGACATGCCCCGGCCTCTCTGATTGTCGTTCTGGGATCGTGCGAGTGCCCCAGAACTAGGTGCCTGCTCTAGGAACGGCGTTCTGCGGTCACCGTCCATACGAGATATGGTAAGGGCAGGCGATTCGCACTGTAAAGCACTATTTGGTGGATAACTGCAATAAGTTGTGGGCTATCCCCGGCTACTGTTGTAGCTCGCCAACGATTTTTTCAGTGTTTGCCATTTAAAGTTTCAGCAAACGATTTTCGTTTTAGCGGGCCTTAAACGGCGGTTGAACGGGGTGGTCAGGCCGTCTCCACGAACCCCGCATTCTCCATCACATAGGTATAGTCGGCCTGCACAGCGTCGAGGGCCGTTCTTCCCGACGCGGTGTAGTTTTCAAGCATCATCCGGTAGAAGATCATGCTGTCCGCAGCCACTGCACCAGAGAAGAAATAGGTAATGAAGGTGCCGATACCGCCGCCGTCATCAAGGTTGGCAACAAAATCGTCATAGTGCTGGCGGTAGTCAGTCGTCGTGTTGCAGAGCTTTCGGCCGTTGAAGAACACCTCATTCCGGCTCATGCCGATCTGCGCCAGACCTGTGGCGTCTTCCGTGAATATTCCGACTGGCAGAGGCTCCGAAGGACCGTAATACGGATGCCCGTCAGCATCCCAGCCGAACCGGAAGGGTGCGGGATTTGTATCTGCATCTCCAAAGGAAAATAGTTGATGGGAGACAGCAACGTCGGGGTCGTATCTGACCCAGAGCGTCAGCACCATATCCGGTTCACTCGCTGTGATGTACGCCTTGGTCTCGTCGCTAAAATCCACCCGGTGTCGGTCGGTACTTCCATCGGATGACGTCTTGTAGGTCCCCATGCCTGCGCTCAGGGCAGTCAGATCGGGGTCACCGATGAACTCGAGTGTTGCGTTATCATCCCCCACGAGCGCCACCAGGAGATCCGCTGCCATGTTGACGGCACCGACAACGGACAGGGAGCCTTCGGGCAGACAATTCGGGTTCGAAAAGTCGACCAGGAACATCGACCCTTCCGCCAATGCTCCGTCCGCCGCGTGGAACGTTTGCCCGACACCGTCAGGCAGGGACACGTTTGTATAGGTTAGTTGAACTGTCATCGGGGGTCTCCTTCAGAGGTCCAGCCAGCCGCGTGCAGAGAGCTCTGTCACCACGTCATAGGCCATGAGGTTGTTCATATCGGCGGTGTCGTCATCGGGGCCGGTCACGACGACGCCGTCCGCGTAGGGCATATGCACGCCGTCGCCATTGGCGATGCTGTTGTAGACGCCGTCCTTGTAGTAGTAGGTCGTGGCTTCCGTGAGGTCGCCATCCCCCGTTCCGACATAATAGTGCCAGTCCGTCGTGCTGACCCGATCGGCCGCGTCATCCACGTAGCCCTGGAAGTTGGCCTCGTTGATGTTCGCGCGAAGGTCCGCATAGTTGTCCGCGTCATAGCCGACGATGGTCCAGAGCCCCCAGGTGCCATAGGTTTCGGAAAGATCGCCGATGCTCATTTGAAGCACGGGATCCCAGTCGGTCGGATCGAACCGAGGGCTTCGGGTCGAGTTGTACCACTTCCGCATGTTGGCATAGGTGCCGCCTTCGAAGAAATCGCCGCCTAGCATCTCTTCCAGGGCGATTTCCTCGGCCACGCGATCCGCATCGTTGAGGAACTGGGACGCTACCGTCAGCTCCATCGCCGAGCCGGTCCAGGACACGTTGCGGCTGGTCGTGTTCCCCACCACCAGAAGACGCGGCGTTCTGGACTGGATGGCGCCCAGAACGCGCAGGATCGCGGCCCGCTCTTCTGCCCGCCCGTTTGCCCAGTCCAGCACGTAGCAGAGAATGCCGGACAGATATCCGCTGTTGGCACCTTCGCCGTGCATGGTCGCCATGCTGGCCTGGTAGTGCTCGTCCAACGAGCCGTGCGCGACGACGATCCCCTCCCGGTTCACCACCCGGTTGTTGATCAGATCGTCGTACTCGACCTGGTCGATGAACGGAGGTCCCCAGCGCAGGCCATAGCTGTCGCCCATCACCATGAGCTTGTCGGAACGCTCGGGATGGACGATGCCGGGAATGCCGAACTTGCCGGGAACGCGCTCGGTCGCGACCTGATAGGACCGATCCGCACCGTCGCGGTCGGATTTGAAGTGCAACACCGGCCCCTCGAAATAAGGCGCATAGCTGTTGCCCTCGTTGACGGCCGACAGCTTGTCGACCGACCCATCCGCGCGATGCAGCCAGATATTGCGCTTCCCGTCGACCTCGTGAACGCGGGCCGTCAGGGGCTCCATCCAGTCCGCATCGAGGTCAAGGTAGTCGGCAATATTGGAATTGGTCTGCTTGCGGAGCTCCCATTCCCGCAGGGAGCCGGAGCGGCAGGTGAACTCGGAGGTGCCGGCGGCCGCCACTTCGATGATCGGGCGCTGTGCCTGTTGTTCCCAGCCGTCCTCAGTCTTCACGAGGTAATCGCCATAGGCGTAGGTCACACTGTCATAGGTGCCGGCGGCACTGACGATGTAGCTGTCGCCTTCGGCCAGGTTGTCATCGGCCGGATAGGCGGCGCTCGCCGGATCCCATTCGCCACGGTAGAACCGGGATCCGGCGGCTGGCACGACACGGAATACCACCGTGCCCCGATCATTGCCGACGACCGTTCCATCGGGGAAGATGAAGCACTGATCGGCTGTATCGAAAGCGGTCGAGGAACAGCTGGCCCCCACGAACACGACCCGGTCGCCCTCGGCGAAGTCTCCATCTGCGACCGATACCTGCCACCACCAGCCGACCTTGATCCGGTAAGCTTCGCCAGGCACGTCAACATCCCCGCCGCTGGGATCCCATTCGCCCTGGTAGTTGTTTCCGTCGAAGTCGAGCAGGGCGCGACGAAACTCCACCGTCTCCGCCAATGGATTGGTGAAGCTGAAATGGGCGACGGGAAGATCGGGCATCCGCTGGAAACAGCCCTCAACCGCGTCGGCATCCCCGTCATATCCGGACGCGTATTCGTTTTCGCCGGTCTCGGCCGTGGATACCGTGACTGTTTTGAAGCGAAGCAGCTCGCCGCGCGCATAATCGGGAGCGCTCCGGCGCCGGGCAAAGGCCTCGTCCGCGAGGGGCGTGACGGCCGGGCCGAAGACCTTGCCTTGCTGGCTGACGCCCAGAAGGCGCTTTCCCTGCGCGTCGAGCCAGGCGGCAACGAGAGAGGCAGTAGACATTACACCGGCTTGCGGCACGCCGGCACCATCCAGGAGTTCGGTGGATTTGATCGACCCGGCCCGATGCCGATGCTGCCAGGTGCCGTCGCTGAACAGGGCATTCAGGAGTTTCCCGACGGCATCGACTTCCGCCCACAAGATGCCTGGCGCCGTCGGCTCGCTCAGTGCGTAGAAGATGTTGGCAAGGGCGTCTGCGACCTGGCTGCGCACCGAAGACCCGATCCGCTCCCAGCGCGACCAGGATGCGTTCCACGAATACTGCCCGGCATTGCTCACGCTGTCGCCATTGTACCCGCTTGCGGTCGCAGCCGAATGCGTGCCCGTGTCGCCCGCATCGACCTCGGCCTGCTGACCATCCAGGGTGCCCGAGAGGGCCAACAGATCGCTCCAGGTCGCCTTCAGGATCACGCCGTAGGCGGTCGAATTCGCGACTGTCTCTTCGAAGGCAGCGAGGGCGTCGTCGATTGTCACCCCGTAGGCGTCCAGGGTGTCCTTGATGGCCCCGGTGGCCGCGAGCTGAGCCGCGTGATTGTCGAATGACTGCCGGGCCGCGTCATCGTCGGCGTTACCGATGATCTCGTCCAGGGTGGTCTTCAGGGGCAGAAGTAAGCTGGGAATTGAGCCGCCGGCCATGATGTTTCTCCTAGATCACTGTCGCGGTGTCGCCGCTGGTTGTCGGCCCGGCTGCGCCCAGGCTGTTCTGAGGTTCGAGGTAGTAGGTGTACTCGCCCGCCGGGACGCAGGATGGCGTCACCTGGAACAGGATCACGTCGTCGATGGAGGCGTCGCAGTCACTGCTCGCCGCGAACCCGAAGTCCGTGTTGCCGCTGACGGCGCCGAGCTCGATCCCTATGGTGCCGTCGGCCGAGATCGGATCGCCGCTCTGGTCGGTGCCGCCGAACAGGGTCGGGGTGAGATCGCCGGCGGTCAGACCGGACACGGTCACCTGGCCGCGATAGACGGTGCTCTCCGCCAGGCTCAGCGGTTGCAGGATCGTGTCGGCTGCGCCCGGTGTGTGGCTCGCCTCACCGGCAGCGAGTGTCCAGTTCGCATCCGCAGACCAGACGGACGCGTCGTCGAATGCGCCATTTCCCAGCAGGTTGGACCGCGTGCCGTCGCCGTCGACGTAAGTCAGCGTCGTGCCCGTCGTGACGGTGACCGGGCTGCCGACCGCGTGCTCTTCCTTGTCGAGGGTTTCGCCCGTGGGCACGCGATAGATCTGCACCCGGTCCAGCGCCTCGTCCGATCCGGTCGCGAAGGTGATCGACGCACGCCCGAGCCCGCCGGTGACGATGATAGAGCGCTCATTGAGAGCACCGGGCGTGTCCGGGTCATCGGCGCCGATCTCGACCGTCACGGCCGTCGACGGATCGCTCTCGAGCGCGATGGCACTCAGGCCGACCAGCCGGATCTGGACGCTATCGCCGGCGTTGTAGCCGTCGAGCGCCGCCCCGCCGTCCGCCGCCGGGACGTCGAACGTGGTATAGGCACCGGCTCCCTCGAGGCGATGCTCCACCCGAATATCGGTCGTCGGCGCGTCGCCCTTCGTTGCGGCGAACAGGATCTCGAGCCCGTCGGGATCCCCGGTACCGGAGAGGCCGTGAAGGACGCCCGTCAGTTTCGGCACGCCCGGCAGCAGGTCCGGCACATCCGCTTCCGAGCCGACGCGGCTGGACCAGACCGGCGGCACCTCCGCATCGATCAGATCGTCGATCTCGGGCGCGGCGGCCTTCATCCGTAGGATCGTGTTGCCGCCGTCACCGCTTTCGGTTCCGGTGACGGTCACCGCCAGACTGTCGGAGCTGAGCAGCCCGAACTGGATCAGGTCGCCCACCGCCGGCAGCGTGCCGTCGACCAGGACATTGAGCAGGGTCGTTGTCCCGGCCACTGTCTCGACCTGCCGCACCTCCGAAGTTCCGATTGTGTCCTCCGCGTCGGCGAACACCCGGAACCGGATCGCGTAATCGGTGCCGGCCTCCATCTCGACCTCTTCGTCGATCTCGACGAGGGTGCCGGTAACCTTCAGGACCCGGCCGGCCTTCTGCACATCCGACAAAAGATCGATCGACGCCATCAGGAGGTCGCCACGGGTCGCCACCAGCGCGCGCCCGTCCTGGCTCGCGGTGAAGTCGTCGGGCCGTAGCAGGATCTCGAGTTGGCGGCGGCGCGCCTCGGTCCAGACCTCGTCCGGATCGGTCTTGCCGGGGAGGTCCAGCGCCTCGGTCACGGTGATGTCGCCGTCATAGCCCGGCCAGCGCACGAGGCGCTCCGCCGGCTCGTAATCGTTGGTCTCGTCGGCAAATGCCACGCGGAAGGCATGCGGCGGATCGAAATACGGTCGCCGCCAGGTGACGCCCGAGGAGTTGCGCGGGCTGATATGATCCACGACCAGCGACTGCGGCCGGTCAATGATCACACCCCATTTCAGGCCGTCATGCCGGCGCGACGCGCGGCCGGCCGAGCAGATCCGAGGCAGCATCTCGCCCAGGGTCTCATCGTAGTCGTGGACCCGGTCGTATTTCAGGCCCTTGTCGTCGCAGAACTCGTACCAGTCCGCGATCTCGTCGAGGTCGAGGGCGCTGTTGGCTTCCGAGAAGGGGTTGGCGTCCGACTGAAGCGCAGTGCGGTAGGCACTTGCGGGATTGCGGGTCAGGCCCGTGGACCAGCTGTCTCCGTCCCAGACCGGGCCGTAGCGCTGCGCGACGCAGTTCACGGTCTCAAGGGTGCCAGAGAGCTGGTAGGTCGCCTTGATACGCAGCGCGATGAGGGCCAGCGGCTTGTCGATGTTCAGCGGATACTCGGGACGGTGCGACTGCAGCGCCGCAAAGAACACCCGGTTGCTGACCCGCGTCGACAGCTCCTCGTCGGTCATCCGTGTGATCTCGATTTCCCAGCGGCCACGGGACGGAAGCGTCCAGGTGTATTGCCGGTAGTGCTGCTCGCGCTTGCGGTTCCTGAAGTTCAGCGTCTTGACGGTGGTCCAGGTCGAGGCCCCCTCGGCCCGCTGGCGGATGCGCACGCTAACGTTTGAGCTTTCAACATCGCCGTCGTCACTGACAGAGTAGAGCCCCTGCGGAAACGAGAAGATGATGGACGCGCGTTGGGCATCCGAAGCCGACCAGCGGATCACCGGTGTTGCGATCGTCGCCTCTTCCGTCTGTGCATTGCCGGCGTCGTCGCGTGGGTACGGACGGACGAGCTCGACGTTCTCGGGCCGCTCGATCACCTGGTGCGGATAGAGGGTCACCGGATCGTCGCTGCTCCGGCCCTCGCGGATCTCCACCTCGACCTCGTCGAAATCGGTAATCGGCGTATCGCCGATCCGGATGTCGGAGATGTCGAGCCGGCCATAGCCGCAGGTGAACAAGGCCCGGATGTACTGATCGTTGCCGACGATCTCGGTATAGGACGGCGCGGCAAAGGGCGGCGCATAGCGATGCCGCCCGAACACGAGAGGCACCGGCCGGCCAGGGCGGAGCTCATTGCGCCAGCCGCTGATCTGGTAGGTCGGTCGCCGCCTCTCCTCGGCCTCATCGGGCGATGGCCGCCCGATCAGGGAGCTGATCAGCAGACTGACCGCGAGGGTCAGGCCCGCCGTGATCAGGCCGGCGACCACACCTTGCAGGGCGCCGGCCGTGGGCACGATGGCCGCCGCCCAGGTCTGGGCAAGGGTGCTGGCCGCCTGGGCGAAGACGGAAAGGAGCGCCGTCAGGGTGCCGGGATCTCCGGGCCGGAGGCGGATCACCACATGAACGCCGGCATTCGGGCGGACGCGGTGCCAGAGCCTGCGATCGATGGGCATGACGCCTTTCGACGTGACCAGCGCCACTCGCACCTCGTCCCAGTGGTCTTCGGGCAGGAACGGGAACACCAGCCGGACCGCCTCCGCCAGGGTGGTCTCTTCGGTAATGGTCGCGGTTCTCCGGGCAGCGCCGGGGTCGAAGACCGGAGCACCGGTGACGGGGATCAGCGCGCCGGTCACCGGTCCGCTCCCGCGCATTCAACATGGCGGTAAACACCCTTCAAACGGTGCTTCCAGGACGGGTCCGTCAGCCGGGCAATCTGCGCCTGGCCGTCCATGTGCAGCATGTGCCGGGGATCCACTGCGAGGCCGATATGACTGCGGGACCGGCCGCGCCGGAACACGAGCACATCGAACGGCCGGACCTCCGACGCCCCGGCGATCGGTTCCCACACCCCGCCGGTTTCCTCATGCCGGACCAGCGCCTCGACCTCGGCCCGCTCTTCCTCGCTGGCGCCCGAGCCGTCGTAGTGCGGCAGCCCGATACCCAGCTCGGCCTGGTAGACGCGGCAAACCAGTCCCCAACAATGCAGCTCGGACCGGGGCAGGCCCAGATATCGGGCGGACCAGTTCATGCGTACATTCCAGGAAACCGCGCCTTGCTGAAACTGTCCGTCGGGACGCTCTCTTCTTCGACCGGATCGCGGGTGATCACGAGGCGGTAGTCAGAGGCGTCGCCGGAGCTTTCGATGAGCTTCAGCCCCCGCAGTTCGTCCTCGATCTCGTCGGGCGACGAAGCCAGCACGACGGCGATGTCCACCGTCGCGCGGTCGGTGAAGCTGCGGAGGGTTTTGGCGATCTCCACCGACAGGTTCGACAGGATCAGCTCGATCGTGCCGCCACCCTCCTCCGTGTCGTCTGGCAGGCCGGCCGATGCGACGGTGAAGAGATACGGTTCGGTCTCGGGATCGGCCCCGAGCCAGCTCGAACGGGTGCCGTAGAGCAGGGGCTCGGTGCTGATCCGCTCGGTCGGATCGGTCGAGACGCGCAGAGGTGCGTCGAGATTGTCATGGTCGAAGGAGAACAGCATCACCTCGACCTCGTCGGTGCTCTGCGCGTCCCGCGCGGCCCTGGCATTGAGCGAGAGCACTCTCATGGCATGACCGCCAGCGTGAAGGCGTAGCGGAAGCGGTTGCCGCCGGGGATCGTCTCGGCGGGCATGTCGGCAAAGAGGCAGAGCCAGGTAGTGGAGAGAACGATGGGCGTTCCGTCGGCGGTCACAATAGGCGTCCCGTCGGCGGTCCCGATCGGCCAGCCGTCCGTGGTCGGATCGGGGATCGTGAAGGGAAGCGTTCCTTTCTTGATTGTCTCCTCGAAAAAGACGTCGAAGTAAGCCTTCTCGGACCGGCTGATGTCGATCGTCATCTGCACGAAGCGGGCCACGCTGGAGTAGCGTTTCCTGAAGCCCGGCGGTCCGGTCTCGGCGGAGCGGCCCTGCCGGCCGTCCTGCAGCTGTGCCTGATGGCCGCTCCGCATCGGGCGGGGAAGCATGGAAGGCCAGGACGCCACTGTCATCGCCGCGTCCCGCGCTGGCGCACACCGAACGTGTTCTGCAGTGTCTGACGACCGCCGGCACCGCGCTCGGCCAGTGCGCGGCCGACCTGATCGGCGAAGACAAGCCGGAAGGCCCGTTGCCCGTCTCTCTCGCCAAGGTCCTGGACGTCGCCCTGTATCGGCGTGGACCCCTGGTTGTCGATGTAGAACTGCGGCCGGAACAGCACGCCGCCGGAAGCCCCCGCGCCGGCGGATGAAGGAGGGGGCGGTACCGCGAAGCCACCGGACGCCAGACCCCGGATCTCCTGCCCCGAATTGATCAGCTCGAGCAGGTCCCGGTGGCGCGCTGCCGCGTGGGCATTCACGACGAACTCGCCGTTCGACAGCATGCGCGGCACCTCGTCGGACGTCCCGGTGCCTGGGCCGAAGACCGGGCCGCCGGCGGCCTGACCGGGGACGCCGAAGATCATGCCCAGAAGCCCGCCACTGTCTTCGGTGCCGAACGCACCGGCCAGCGACCCCGAACCCAGCAGGGCGGCCTCGAAAGCCGCATCCGCGATGGACAGCGCCACCTGGTCCAGGACGTCGATCAGCGTCTCGCCCTCGAAGGTCAGGCCGTGCAGACCGTCATAGAGTGTCCGGGAGAAAAGCTCCGCCTTCTCGGTGGCGGCCGAGAGCGCATCCTCCTCGTCGATGCGCGTGCGGATCAGATCCTCGATCTGGTCGCGCTCAGCCGTCGTGGCTGCCTTCAGCGTCTCGCGGTTGCGCAGCATCTCCTTCTGGACCGGATCGATCTCGCGGAGAATGTCGAGCTCGGTGGTGAGGCTTTCGATCAGGTCCTCGACGGCCTCGCGTTCGGCCGCCGCCTGCCGCGCGCCGGATTTGTCCTCCTTCCAGGCGTCGAGGAAGGCGGTGCCCTCCTGGTTGTTCCAGTCGTAGAAAGTGCCGCCGAACGACCGGGGATCCCCGCCCCGGCCCGGTGTCAACGTCTCGCCCTCCGTCCCCTGTGGCCCCAGCGCGGCGATCCGTTGCGCGGTGGCGAGAGAGATTCCGAGGTTCTCCGCCAGGAGGCGTGCCCGGTCGGCCGCAGCGCCAATGCCCGAGGCGATGTCTTCCACGGCCAGACGGTGTGTCTCCTCGGCCGCCTCACGCATTTCCTCCTTATGTTGCCTCGCAATCGGAAGTGCCTCGATCTCTTCCAGCTTGGCACGGAGTACTGCATCGGCGCGGAGCTCGGCGACCTCGGCACTGTCGGCGCCGTATTTGAGGATGGCCTGCGCGATCTCGTTCTGCTCGCGCATGTTGGTCAGCATGTCGTCGGCGGCGACCAGTTCCTCAACCCGGGCGCTGACCACGTCGCTGACCGATTTCGCGATATCCTTGCCAAGCTCGAGGAGGGCGGCACCCGTGGCACCGGCCGCACCCTGCGCCCGGCGCAGCCGGTCCTCGACCAGCACGGTCTGATCGTATAGCTCGCGCTGCTCGGTGGTGAGACCGCCGGTTGCCTCGGCCGCCGCCAGGAGATTGGTCTGGAACGCCTCCAGCGCCTGGATCTGGCCGTCGAGATCCTCGGCGTCCCCGACGGACTGCAGATCTCCGAGCAGCCCTTCGGCCACCGGCGCGCGGCCTGTGCGGGACCACCGCCGCGTCCCGGTCTCGCCGGTGAAGGCCGCGAGCTGCCGCAGGTCCAGCGTGGACACCAGCCGCTCCGAGGCCGCATTGGCGCGCCCGACCAGCTCGTCGAACCCGATATCCCGCAGATCCCGCAGCAACCGCGCGATCTCCGGCGAGATCGAGCCGAACTCCTCCCGGATCTCGGCGGCGGACAGCGTCGCCCGGCTACGGACATTGTCGATCGCGTCGTCGAGATCGTCGAGGATGTCCTCGAGCGTCTTCGCCTCCTCTCCGGCCGAGGTGAGCCACTGGAACATCGCGGCGCCGGCGGCGATGGAGCCGATGGTGATCAGGTTGATGGGCGACAGGAGCGACAGGAAGGCGCTCCCCAGCGCCCTCACCGCGCCACCCGCGCCCAGGGGGCCGAGGACCTGGGTGATCTGGCTGCCCTGCTGCAGGGCGAGCTGCAGCGGGTTCTGGCCGGCCGCCAGCATCACGCCGACGTCATTGAACTGCGCTGTCAGGTTCGCGACGCCACCTGCCGCCAGCGTGGTCTGCGTGGTGCCCTCGCGCATTCCGGCCGCCCAGGCGCGGGCCGAGGTAGCCATGCCGGTCAGTCCCGTGCGCGTGCGGGCCAGGGCATTCGAGAACCGGCCCTGGCTGCGCGTTGCCTCGTCGCCCGCCCGGCCGAGGCCGCGAACCGTCGCCGATGTCTTGTCGACGTCTGCGCGCGCCGCCTGGCCGCCCACAGCCTGGAGCAGCATGCTGACACTGAAGGTCATGAGTGCCTCCGGTTAAGTCCCTCGAGTGCGCCCTGCTCGATGTCCTGGAGGTCGCGCCAGATACTCGGGCTCGTCTCGATGCCGGCGCGGTCGAGCGAGACCGATGCCGCGCTGTAGTCGAGCCCGATGTAGATCACGCCGCCCATGCCGACCCCGACAACGTTCCATTGCGAACAGACGGCCAGGAAGGCCTGAAATGCCGGCAGGTGCTGCTCCCAGAGGCCATCATCAGCCACGGGCACAAGCCAGCTCTCGTCGAGCTCGATGCCCCAGAGTTTTGCATCGGAGGCGGCTCCATCGTCCTCACGCCGGGCCGCGAACGCGCCCGTTGCCCAGGCGCGACCGGCCCATCTCAGTTTCCCCGGCGTACACCCTTCACACCGGCCATGCCTTCGCCATAGACGCGCATCACGGCGATGCGGACGCAGGCCTGCGAGATGATCAGCTCAAAGAGCGGGTCGTCTGGACCAACCTCGGGAACACCCGTCCCCGTCTCCGGGTCCTCGACGTCGCTGAAACACGCCACGACCTCGCGCAGCCACCGTTTCTGGGCCTCGATATCGTGCCGGGTGCCGCTGAGCTTCTCGACCGCCTCGTCCTCGGGCATGCCGCGAAAGGTGGTCTGCAGAACCTGGACGGTCTCGTCGGGCATGGTGACCTCGACCGGACGGGTGAACTCGGGACGGGTGACGATCTTGAAGGTCATTGGCTGCTCCGGAGGGCGTTAGGGTGTCAGGTGAGGGCGAGGGTCCACTGGTCGTTGCCGGAGGCCGGCAGCGCCGAAAACCTCAGCGGCCACTCGACCAGGTTCTGGCGGTTCTCCAGCCCCTCCTGCCGCATGACCTGGCAGGTGGGCGCGTTCAGTGTCGCGATCTTCCCAGCCACCGTTCCGTGCACGATCTCCACCGCGACCTCGGTCTGTGCCTCGGCGAGCGAGTAGGGATCGAGCGTGGTCACCGGCACCGCCTGGATCGTGGCCCGGATCATGTCCTTCTTGTCGGTGATGATGATGCTCTCATCGCCGATCAGGAACCGGTTCTCTACCTGGTTGGCGAGATCGAGCTGGAACGAGCGCAGCACGTGTTCGGTCGCGTCGATGGTGAAGCTCGGCGTGTTCGAATTGGTCGCCACACTTGGCTTCTGGAAGGCCGTCAGATCCGGCGTGGCCTGCGCGACCTCGGTCGCCGGGCTGTAGAGACCAGTGAACGTAAACTCGATATAGGGAATGCCCTGGGCATCGATCATCATGATCGCGTTGCCTCGGGTGCCGAGCATCCGGTAGCGCGTGGCGGAGACCCAGATGTAGATCACTACACTCTCGTGGCCGTCCGAAATCGGATTATAGGTCACGGACGTGTCGGCGACGATCGTCTCGGCGCAGGCGCAGGCTCGCAGGAGCGGTCCCCAGGCCGGTGCGACCCCCGCTGTGCCGGCGGTCTGCAGCTCGACCCGGAACTTGAGCTGGCGATGCAGCTCCGATGGGATCATCGCGCTTGGCCCGAGAAAAGGCGTCTCGAGATCCCGATCGATGTCGTTGCCGAGCATTGGCGACAGCTCGACCTGCGTGGCCAGTATGGCATTCGCGGCGCCGGTGGGTGTGGAATCAGTCCCATACTCGCTCTCGATCTTCGCGAGCAGGACCTTCGAGCGCCACTTTAGCGGTTCGGCCATGGATCAGCCCTCCTTCTTCTTTGCGGCGGCGGCCCTGTCGGCGGCGGCTTTGGCCTCCGCCGACTTCCGCTCGGCGCGGCTCTGCGCCGGCTTCGTCGCCGCAACCTGGGTGAGCTTTCCGCTCTTGGTGTCGCGGGTGTAGCTGCCGCCCGCGCCGGGAAGTTTCTGGGTCATGAGGCAATCCTCAGCTGGTCGGTGATTGCGAAGTCGATCTGAAAGACCATCAGACCGCTTGCGACGTTGATCATGGCACCCCGCAGGAGCGTGAAGACGCCAACCTCGTCGGCCGGCGCCCAGCCGCAGATCGCGCCGATCACGGCGTTGATCAGCGTCTCGATATCGCCGAGATGCCGGCCGCCGGTCTGGTCATGCGCCCGGACGTAAAGCAGCACCCCGACGACGTTGTCGTAGGCTTGCATGTAGAAGCCCGTGGCCGCCTCGGCCGCGCCGCCGCGAAACCCCAGCGGCACGACATGCGCCGCCGGCGTCACCTGCGGCAACGCGTTATTCCGCTGCAACTCGGCGAACGCCGCGACAGGTTGCGTCCGGCCGTTCAGCGCCGCCACCTGGGCCTCGATCCGGGCCACGACCGCGTCGATCATCAGATGAAGCCCTTGAGGTTGGCTTCCGTAAACGGCCGCTCGCGATCGGTGATCCGCGCTCCCGAGCTGCCGGACAGGCCCGGCTCGACGCCGGCCACGTCGAGCTTGACGATGCCCTTGGCGATGTCCTTCAGGGTCGAGATCGCGTCGTTGTAGTCCTTCTCGATCTTCTCGGACGCGCTGTTCGTGTGCAGCTTGTAGATCGCGATCGCCTGGGCGAGATCCACGACCAGGTTCGGGGTCTCCGCCAGCGGCAGCGCGTACCGGCTGGCCAGATAGCCGTCGATCATCGCGTCCGTGTCGGCCAGGGCGCGCGTCACCACGTCCTCGTCGATCTCGCCCGTCGCGGTCGTAGCCCGGTCGGTCAGGGTGATCAGCAGGCGGTCGCCAAAGCGATCCTTCAGTTGGTCGAGGGTTGCGTAGGACATGTTCGCGCCTTCGGTGTTAGTGGGAGCCGCGCCGCCGGCATCCCGCCGGGGAGGTTCTGAGTGTGCCGGGGCATGGGGGCGTTACGCCCCGGCACGGGGCTCCCCTTTACGGGGTGCTTGAACGGCCCTTTAACGGCCGCTTCTCACTGCCCGGTCTCGTTGCCCGGTCCCGGTTTCGTCGCCGCCTTGACGGCCCACACCGCCGCCTCTTCCGCCGCCGTCATCGCCAGCGCCTTCAGACGTGCGATCTCTCCAGCCGGCGGATGGGGCGGCTTGTCGCCCGCCGGGATCTCCCCGATCAGGTCGATCAGCGCGGCGGCCTTGGCCTTGATCCGGTCGACGAGCTCATCGCCCGTCGGATTGAAGCCCGTGCCGACCCGATACTCGCCCAGCGTCTGCATCAATCGGCCTCCGCCTCGACGGTCTCCACCGTGAGTTTCGGGTCGCCGATCAGCATCCGCTTTTCGTCCTCGCTCAGCTCCTCGAGCGGGATATCGACGGCCTCACGGGTGAAGTGCCGGCCAGCGCGCCAGCGGCCCTTTTTCGGACCAATGACCCGCACTACGAGACCGGAGGGCGGGAGTGGGGATCCGCCGGATTGCGGATCCCCGTCCTCGCTGGTCGGGGGGGCATCGCTGGGGGTCGGCGGCGTTACTTCCGCCGGCTGCGGTTCTTTTGGCGCCTCCGTATCGGGGACCGACGTCGGGGCGGTCTCGGTGGACGCCTCCGGCGCGCCTGCGGGGGCAAGCTCGGCGCCCGTGCCGTCGGCCGGCGGCTGATCGGCGGTCTGCCGTTCGGCCTCGGCCGCCTCGACGCGCTCGCGGAGCTTGGCGTCGCCGAGGTTCCAGGGGAACTCCAGCTCCACCGCCTCGGCGCGCGCCTCGAGATCCTGCCGCTCTTTGGACTTGTCGGTCACAACAGCCTCCGTCAGTCGAGCCAGGGACAGACGAGCAGTTCGGCCGTGTCCTTCCAGACGTTGGTGGCGCCGGCCGCGTTGCGCTCGGAATTGAGCAACTCGCGGCCCGCCGCCTCGTTTGACGGCCCGACGACCAGGAGGTTCGGCATCAAACCCATCGGATGACCATAGTCGGACCTCATGCTGGTCAGGGACTGACGCGCGAGCTTGTAGGTGTCGGCATCGAGATCCTGCTTGGATCCCCAGGCCATCTGCCAGAACGCATAGGCCACAGCTCCGCGCCACTCGGACCCGTAGAGGAACAGCTTGTTCAGGAAGACGTCCCGGTCGGTTGGCTGGTCCAGCGCGACAAACTGCGCTGCCTCCCGCACCTGCAACAGGATCGGCATCACGACCTCGTTCGTGCAGAGCAGGAACCAGGGGTTGCCGGCACCTCCGTCAGTGTTCGCGACGGTCGTTTCCTCACCATCCTCGTCCAGAACGGGGTGGTCGGTGTCGAAGAACGGCTGCCCGTCGTAGCACTCGTCCGTGAAGCCGGCCTTCAGCGCTTCCCAGACCAGCAGCTCGGGATGACGCGCGGCGCTTCGCCCCATCAGTTCGAACCGTTTGGAATACTGACCGACGGTATCGTCCTTGATGTGGTTGCGGTTGACGCCGAGGGTTTCTTCCCAGTCGCGGTTTTTGACCCGGTAGTCGTGTTCCTCCAGGTTCCGCACGACGCGTTCGCCGAGCCACTCCCGCATTCCTGGCAACTCGCCGAGCCAGCCATAGAGGTTTTCGCTTGTGGTGGAAGGCACGACCTCGGCGACCTTGTCGCGCATGGTCGGCACCTTGTCGAAGGCGCCTTGGAAGCTGGTCTTGAAACCGAGCCGGAGGGCGTCAAGGTTGGGGGTTGTGAGTTCCATCAGTCAGTTCTCCGTAGGGACCGATTACGCCACAGCGGCGACGGCGGCGGCGGTGAGTGCTTCGTCGAAGCGGACCCAGACACCAGCTTCGTCAACGTCGTGAACGACGCCGGCGGCTGAGCGTGTCGCGGTGCCGTCGGTCTTGGCGACGGTCTGATCGTCAACCGCGTAGCAGAGGGCACCGATATCGGCCTGGGTGATCTCGTCGGTCGAGGTCGAGTTGGCGAAGCGGAAGATGCCGACCCGGTACGAAGCACTCAGGTCGCCGGCCGAACCATCGGAGTTGTCGACTTGCTCCTCCGCGCGGCCGACGCCGACGAGGCCCGTGGCTGTCTGACCCTCAACCAGGTAGCCTGCGGCGTTGCGCATCAGAAACGCGCCGGCATAGATCAGGGTGGAGGCCGCGACCAGGCCGACGCGATTATCACCGATGGCCTGGAGCGTGTTGCGATTTTTGGTGAGTGCGGTCATCAGAGCGCCTCCTCTTGGGCTGCACGCTCAGCGGAGAGCGTTGCTGCGTAGGCTTCCTCGGTATGGCCAAGCATTCGGGCCGCCTGACGATGCTCGGCCGACAGAGCTGCCTTTCCGTTCTTGTCCGGCTTGGCCTGCGTGATGATGTGACCGCCGCCTCCAAGGATCGGCAGCGCTTCGAGCTCGGTCTTCACCTCGTCGGGCGCTTTCATAAAGCGCTCGATGTAGTGGTCGCGCAGCGGCTTGACCCCGACGCGGCCGCGTTTGATCTCAGCGTCGACGTAAGCCTCGGCCGCAGTGCGGCCGGTGCTCTCGGTCAGCGTATTGAGCTGGGTCGCGAGCTCGGTGACCTGGGCGCGGAGAGCAACGACGACCTCTATCTGATCGCCCGCTGCAACGGCCTTGGCCGCAGACAGGATCGCCTGGTGATCGCTGCCCTTGACGCCCAGCGCCTCGGCGATCTCGGTGATCTGGGCGGACATGGCTTCTGTCTTGTCCTCGCCCATCGACTGGCCAGCCTCGATCAGGTTCTCGATCCTGGCCAGAACAGCCTCTTCGCCAGCTGCGGCTTCCATGCCAGTCAGCTTGGCCAGTTTCTCCATCAGGCCCATGTTCCGGTTCTCCATGAATAGGCCAGCCATCTCGGCCAGCGCGGGGGTGTTGGTGAGCGCGACGCTCGAGATGTGGGTAATGCGGCCGTTCTTTTCGGCAGTGAGGCCGACGACCGGGGACAGCTTGCGGTAGGCTCGACCTTCGACCAGCTCGCGGCCGACCTCGGTCCAGTCCACTTTCCCCCAGATGCCGTCCGACCGCGCTTCCATGGCCGTGATCCAGCCGCGTGCCGGGGAAGGCCGCCCATCCTCGGCTGCCGTTACCAGGGCGTGGTTCTCGTCGACGGGGATCTGGTCGAGACGTGCGAAGGAAGCCGCGATCACCGCCGCGGGATCGATCAGTTCAAACGGGCCACGGCTGTCTCCGGTGACTGTCTGCACCTGCGGTCCTGCCGGAAGCAGCTGGATCCAATCGGGAGCGCCCTGCTGCTTGGGCAGGGTCTGCACCGCCAGTGCGGCTGACATATGAAGGGCTCTTGCCATGAGGAGACAATCGCCGGGCATCAGATACGAAAACACCCGCACGGGTGTGCGGGTGTGTCGGGTGCTCTAGCTGCGTCTCAGGCTGACGTGATCGACCGGTTCGGTCAATCCCCGCCGTTGGCTCCGCTCAGATAGCCTTCGATGATCAAGGTAAGGGCGCTGCGATCCCCTTCGGAGATCCCGAGGAAAGGACGGGCCGGGATATCACCCCAGGGAATGGGCGACCCCTTCGACGTCGTGCCGAACTGTCCCTTGGCAGCGCCGAACTGATCCACGGCCGCATAGATCAGGCTAGAGCCAATCTCGACTGAGTTTGGCCCGGCCTGCCAGTGGATCTCGGAGCTCAGACGGCCGGAGGGACCGAACAGGGGCCGGAAATCCACGCGTGCGTTCGCGGTCTTCCCTTCTCTGCGGCGGTAGGCGTCGATGGTTGCTTGGGATTTCGGCGCCCAAGGCGTTCCGTCGGGCGCCCTGCCCTCCGGAAACCGATCCTCGGTGCTGTTCACCAGGGCCTCGCCGAGATCCTGCATCAGGGGGGTTAGATCGGTCAGCCTGGCCGCGATCCGGCTCAGGGCGGCGGCAACCTCCTCATCTGTGACTTCGACGCGGATCATGCCGGAAACCCGTTGCTTCGGATCTCAGCCATCGGCTCGCTCCAGTTCCTTCCGGACAGCACGTTCCAAGACTTCGGCCAGCTCCGGCGGCAGGTTTTCCTTCTTCCCGGTGACGAAGGCGATCAGGGCGTCGGTTACGCTCGCGCCAGGCGCATAGGCCCAGCCTTTGTCGATCCCCGCCGGCGCTCCGGTCTTCGGAAGAGCCTTGTCCCAGCCTTCGCCCAGCTCGACGTCGGGATCGCCGCCGAGACGGCGCGCCGCCGCCATCGAGCGGGCGCCGCGAACCCGGCACGAACAGCCCCAGCCATTGGGAGGGAAGTGAGTAGCCCAGAATGGATGGTCCGCCGGCAGGATCAGCCCGTCCCAGGCGAGGTGCTGCAGCCGAGGCTCGAGGCTTCCGCCATGCCGATAGACCCAGTACCGATATCCCGCCTCCCGCAGCTGGGAGTAGCGGCCCGCCATGAAGGAAGTCCGGGCGTTGGTTCGATAGATGACGCGGGTGCGCCAGGCTTCGCCGGCCTTCGTCCCCTCGCCCGTCCATCCATGCCAGCCGTTGCGTTCGACGATCTCCCGGAACTCGGCCCGGAAAGCCTCGAGCCCCTTGCCCTCCGATATGGCCCCCTCGACCGCGTCCGCGAGATCCTTCAGGAGATCCGCCTTCATCGCACCGGCGACCGTGAATGCGCGATCATGTGACGCCTGCCATAGATCCGTCCAGCGGGCGGTCGGCACGAGATTGCCCAGCCGCAGGCGCAGCGCCGCGATCTGCTCGGGGAAAGGTTTGCGGAAGACGTTTGCGAGCGGCTCAGCCATGCCGATCGTCGATGCACTCGAACCGGCCGTCGAAGAACTCCTCGGCCGAGCGGCACCAGGGCGTGCCGGCCAGCGACGACGAATAGATGACAGCCGGCTCCAGTGTCGCCTCCAGAATGACGTGTCCGTGAACCATGTAGCGCCCGCCGGACTTCAGGTGCCGCCAGAGCGATCCCGGTGGAGCTTTCCGATCGTTCAGATCCAGTGCCGCAATCGCCTTATCGAGGGCGGCGGTGTCCTTGCCCATCATCCGTCCTCCTCTGCCACCTCTGCGATGCCTCCCAGCGTTGCGGCGGCGAAGGCTTCGGCCAGGGTTTCGACAAGTGCGCTGTCGTCTAGATCGGGATAGGACGAGAGCCACATCTCGCGCAGCTCCTCCATCGACCCGGCCGCCTCCATCATCTCCTCCAGATGCGCGATCATGGCCGCCACGACGGGCGTGGCGATGGATGTGATCAAATCCGCCTGTTCGGCCGGATCAAAAGACCCCTCAAAAACGGCCGTAGAGCGGCGCTGGGTGCTGAGCAGTGTCTCCGGGCGTGGAACCCCCCTGACCCGTTTAAAAACGCCGGAAAAGTGTTTAATAGACGAATTCCGGTCCGTACCGTCCCCTTCGGCGCCGCCGGAAGGGCCTACAGAGAGGATTTCCTCGTCCGGACCGGGCTTCGAGAGCCCGAATTTCCCCCGGATTTCATCCTGGCCGACCTTCAAGCCGCGTGCCACGAGTTTGTCGACGCTGTCAGCCAGGAGCTGGAGGTCTTCCTGCTCGGGTCGGGCAATGACGATCCGGGGATAGGCCGGCTGCGGACCCCACTCCAGCTGGACCCACGGCCGGACCAGGTCCCGGTTCAGGATCGCCGACAGTGCCTTGGCATCTGCGCGTTCGATATCCTCCTGAACTTCACGATGTTCCTTGCCGGAGCCGAGACCGCCGGTTTCCGCGTCCGTCGTGGCAGTCTGTCCCAGCACGGCTTTCGACATCTGCTTGTCGAGCCAGTCCGCGCGCTTCTCGTAGAGGTCGCTAGACGACGCGACATTGGCCGCTTCCACAAAGTCGATCGACATGCTCTCCGGGATGATCGCGGCACAATCGCCGGCGATGTTTGCAACTGCTGTGAACAGGGTGTCCCGGTCGGTTTCGCTGGCGCCCGGTCCGTATTTTCCCACCCGGAGCGGTTGCCCATAAGTCTGCGTGAAAATCGCCCAGTCCCGCTGCGTATAGGCTTTGAACATCCATGCCCAAGCGGCGACGCGGGCCAGACCGGACCGCAACGGCAGGCCGGACTTCGCGGCGATCCGCGCGTCGATGAACTTGAACGCCGGCAGTGGCTGCTCTTGCCCGGTCTCGTCCAGGAGGACAGGCGTTGTGAGGTCGGCTCGGTCGAACCGGAACCAGCGCTGATCCCGCCGGACCAGCTCCTGCGGCTGCCACTGGCCCATGGACGTGTCCCAGACGATCTCGGTGAAGGAATATCCCTTGCCGATGGCATCCAGGATATCGAAGAGCTCGAAGGCAAGTTCGTCGCGATCCAGCCAGTCCTCGACAGCTGTGGCTATCTCAGCCGACCGCTTATCATCGCCACCAGGAACGACGGTGATGTCAATCTGGCTTACCGAGCGCTTCCGGGTGGCGAGGACACCTAGGTAGTGCAGATCCCGTTCTTCGAGGACTTCGGCCAGTTCGAGGTACCGAACCGGATCGCCTTTATCGGCCGACCGCAAGATGCTGGCCAGGCGAACCGGATCCAGGCCATCGGCCGGCCGTCCCGAGATGGGGGAGCGGACACCGCCGATGGTCGGCGCAGCGACCTCCCTAGTCAGCTCAGCCCGGCGGAGAGGATTGCCCCAGCGGTCGTAAAGCGTGGGTTTACCTGCCATTCAAGGGGCTCCCTTGCTTGGTGTTGCTTCCACCGACCTCAAAGTCGAAGTTGCTAATCAGGAGCTCATTGACGGCCTTCACGGATCTGGCTGCGGCAGAGTACGTCGTTTCGACTTCTTGGATTGATGCCCAGGAAAACGCCGCGCGGATCTCTGGCGCATCATTGATTGAAAGCAGGAAGTTTCCCTTCAGCGCCTGCAGCAACTCGGCTAGTCGCTCGAAGTCTGCCCTCTCAAATACGCCGTGCCCGTAGTCGGCCTCGTGACCGAAGTACGGCGGGTCGAGGTAGAACAGGACCGACGGCCGGTCGACCCGGCTGATGAACTCGGCAAAGTCCATGCAAGTCACCGTGACGCCGGCCAGGCGCTCATGCAGAGCCTCCAGATCCGGCTCGAGCGTAGTCAGGTTGAACCGGGCGGGCCGATCCGTCGCAAGGCCAAACGTCCTGCCGGTCACCTTGCCGCCAAAGCTGACCCGTTGCAGGTAGAGGAACCGGGCTGCGCGCTGCAGGTCGGTCAACGTGGTAGGGTCAACGGAGAGCAGACGCTCGAAGCCGGCCTGCGTGGTGATCTGAAACCGGAGCAGGTCGAGAAAGGCGACGTAGTGCTCCTGGAGGATGCGAAACAGATTGTAGACTTCGCGGGAACGGTCGTTGATCATCTCGGCCCTGGCGCGGTGGCGCCGCCGCAGGAACACACCTCCCATGCCTACGAAAGGCTCGGCATAGGTGCGATGGTCGTGCGCGTCGATAATTCGGCAGAGACGGCCGGCGAGAACCTTCTTTCCGCCGAGGTAGGGTGCGACGGGCTTTGCTGTGTTCTGATGTTGGGTTGGCATTGGATAGCGAATCACTCTCAGGTGGCCGGCGGGGCGGCCATGAGTAGCGTCTGGTCGGCGGGGCGCGCTCGAAGTGGCCCCGTGTCGGGAGCTGTTGGCGCAGCTCCTGGCCCCCGCTGCTGCGGCGACGGTCATAGTATTCCCCCTCTAATCCGGGCGCCCAGAGGTCCCGACCACCATCCGCGACGGGGACGATCCCTGTCCTCCGGCGGCCGGTCGGTCATTCGACCCGGGACCGGCTGCCGTTCGGGCTGGACGGAGCGATATCCGTACTCGACCCAGCGCATACGGCTGGCGAAGTGCGCCAATGCCAAGGCAATGATCCAGTCGCCGTGACGCTTCTTGCCCTTCTCGCCCTCGCGTATCGGCGGCACTCTCGGAATGCCCCGGATCAGCTTGACCGAACGCGCATCCGACACGTGTTCCGCGTCACGGATCAGGGACAGGGCATCATCCTCGAAAGCCACCTTCAGCGGCGGCATGTGCTCGCGGTACCAGTTCTCGGAGAATTTCACCGCCCAGACGATGCCAGGTCCATCCTCGGCCTCCCGCACACCGAATTCCCTGCCCATGTCTTCCGCTACGATCCACCCCATGCCCGTTGCATCGAAGGCAGCGCCAACAAGGCGCTCTCTGAGCTGCGACAGGATCCGCCTGACGATCATCTTCTGCTCGTCGCCAGGGACATTGCGCATCTCGATTGAGAGCCGCTCGGACCGTCGGAGGCGCTCTTCGATGGCCAGTACGCTGACTGTCGAGAGATCGGAAACCCGGCCAAAATCGAAGCCAAGCGCGTATTGCGGATCGAGATCCAGATCGTCGAGCTCCGCCTCGAGCTCCTCCATGAAGGGCTCCATCAGCGACGCGCGATCGCTTTGCTGTCGGTGAAGGAAGTCAGCAGGCAGTTCCAGGCGCAGGACCTGCCGGTCCGCCTCCGTCATGCGCGCCTCGATCAGCGGGCCGGCGAGCCACGATCCCGAGCCCATGGACGGAATGCAGAACAATTCCTCGTCTGCACCCTCGCCGTAGAAATCGATGATCTCCTGGCGCCATTCGGCTTCTGCTTCCGGCGACCATTCCGTGCCGGTAACGAGGCAGATCCTTTGATAGAGCCCGTCCTGCAGCGCCTGGTCAAAGTCGATGTGGAGATGCTGGTATTTCGAGCGGCCGCCGAGGATGTCCTGGATGTACTGGTTGAAGACGTTCTCGGTCCCGTCATGGGTCGAACAGACGACGACCTGACCGCCCCACATCAGGAAAGCCAGGGCCGCCTTTAGCAGTTCCGCAAGGTTGTCGACGAAAGCCGCTTCATCGACGATCACACAGCCCTGCTTGCCGCGAAGGGAGCGCGGAGCAGAGCTCAGAGCAATGATTTCGAAGCCGGATGCAAACCGAATGCGAAAGGCCTGAATGGACTTGTCACCGTCCTCATCCGCGTCCGCAAACAGAAACTCACCCTGCTCGACAACAGCGGTGCTGAAGGCGCGCGCCCACATCGCGGCGGCATCGATGAACTCGCGTGTCATCTCCTGCGAATAGGAGATGTACATGACGTCCATCCCGCCCGCGGACCTCTGGCGGCCAGCGCGCAGCACCGCATATGCGGCCAGCCCCCAGGTTAGGCCTATCCGTCGGGATTTCTCGATGAACAGCACCCGCGTGGCGACGCTATCGAGGAGGCTGACGGCTTTTGCCTGGTAAGGCAGCAGCACCTTCGGAAGGCCAAGTTCCGCTTCGAGCAACGGCATGGCCTCGGTCGCTTCGCGGCGCAGTTTCTCCCACTGCGACCTGGTAATCGGCGCGCTCACTTCGAAACCCCGAGAATGGCCGCCTTGATGCTTTCGACCGTCGCCTCGGTCATGCCGGCGGAGTGAGCAGCCTGGCTGGCCGTCTCGGCGGCAGCCTCGCGCACTTCCCTGGCTATACGGCTCCGCTCGTCCTCGCGGAGCTTCTCGCGGATCCCGGCGGAGTGCATCAGATCCTTTAGCATGCGGCCGAGGGACATGAGATCCTTTGCGTCGAGATGGCCGTTTTCTTCGCTGACGGTTCGCATCAGCTGGACGGCGGCGGTCGCGATCATCTGCATCAGCACGCGGTGCATGTCGCTCTCGCGCTCGATGTCCATGTCCTCGAGCAGCGTCTCGGCCATGGCGAAGGCTTCGCGCTGGTTCTTCAGGAGCTTGGAGAAGCTGCCGACGGCGGACTTGCCGACCTGCAGCTCCAACCCTTCGTCCTGCAGCCGGGCGTTCAGAGCCTCGGTCACCTCGACAATATCGGCAAAGCCGCGTGCCGTGAGCTCCTCGGCCAGCCATTGCCGAAGCTCGACCGGTATCAGATCCAGTTTTCTGGGCGACGGCATGTCAAGCGCCCGGCCCACGCCGGTGCACGCCTGGATGCCTGGCAATGCCCCGTGCGACTTCGGCACCGCGCACCGTCGCGGTTACCACGACAAACCCGCTGTGGTCCTCGGTGTTGGCCAGCCCTTGCTCCTGGAGCCAGGCGCACTCGGCCACGACTTGGTCGCGGGTGAAGGCGATCCCGAGCGAGGGAAGCTGCGTTGCGAGCATCGACACGTTCGAGGTGTACTGCGGCGCGTCCTCGAGAAAGCGGAGGATCGCGAGCCGGGCATGTTCGCGGACGGTTTCGGCGTAGGCACTCACTTGCTACCTCCGAGGAGATGGTCTTCGTGTCTCGTCACGATCTGCTCCAGCCGCGTCATGATCTTCGCATTGCCCTCGATAATCGCCTCGATCTTCCCGATAGACCCAGTCATCTTGGCCAACTCGAGCTGAAGGGAATGGAGCTCCAGCTGGCCCGGAGCGTTCTTCTGCTTGTCTTCCAGCGACTGGATGCGCAGGTCGTGACGGTCCATCCGCTTCGATCCCTCGTCGAACCGGCGGTCGACGTCCTTCCGGCGGGTGGCGAAGAAGGCGAAGATGCCAACGCCCGTCGAGATCAGAAAGCTGAGGAGGCCGACGTATTGGTTGATCTCGCCAACGGTCATTTGCGCCACCCCGCCTTGCCCGGAGCCGGCATGAGCGAGCCGTCAATGCCGGCGGCCAGCATGCAGGTGATACCGTCGGAACCGGACACCGAGACCGACCAGGTGCCGGCGTCGCTAAGCCAGAGCTCAAGGCGCCCTGTCTGCTCACCCCGACCACTGAACCGCACTGCCTCGCCGAACTGGCCGGACAGCGTGGCAGCGATGTCGTCGTGGAGATCGCAACCTGTCGCCTGAGCGGCCGCTCCCTGCGCCTCGGGCGATCGGCCGAACACGATCCCGAGCGTGGCCGTTGACAGCAGCGGGAGCGCGACGAAGCCGGCGAAGATGGTGAAACCCCGCGCCATCAGCTGCCCCTCCCGGCCCATTTGCCGACCACGTCCTTGAGCGTGTGGCCGCCCATGTAGAGGCCCATGTAGATGCCCGTCAGCTTGAACAGGAGCACCGGGTCGCCCGGCGGAAGCGCCGCGCCCGACACAACCGTGACGACGTAGGCGCCGATGAAGTGCCAGAACCAGAGGAAGCCGATCAGGTACATCATCAGCGGCCGCCACTTCCACGTCCATGCTGGCCCGTCCCCTTCGGCCTGCAGCACCGCGAGCTGGTATTCCAGGCCCTTGGAATAGAGGTCGATCAGTTCAGGCACCTGCGGCTCGACCGCCTGGATTGCTTCGGCGGCTTCCTCCGGCCGATCGCGCGCGACCGTGTCCAGCTGATCCGGGCTGACGCCAAGCTCTTCTGCGACCTTGCGACCCACGACGGTCACAAGCTCAGCGTTGTCGGCGCCGATCTTCCGGGACAGGATCTTCTCGATCAGCGGGGCGCCGATCGACGCGGCAAGTGAGATCAGGGCGGCGGACATGTCAGAAGCTCCTCAGCCAGGCAGCCACCCGTGGTAGGGGGGTCTGCAGTTTCACAGCCAGCACGTCGCGATAGCGCCAGGCCAGGACGGCCAGCCAGATGATGACCAGTGCCAGGGCAACCCAGCCCGCCCAGGAGAGTGCGGGCTCCAGGGCGGGCTGGGGGTCGGCGGCGGGCGTTGCAATCGTGTCGGCCTGTGTCACAGCACCCCCACCAACACCTGCTGCGCCGGCGGCGCGGGTCTTGGCCCGCGCCGCCCGGCGACGTTCGAGAGTGGACAGCGTGGCGCGACCGAGGATCCCATCGACGGTCAGGTCATGCTCGCGCTGGAAGTTGCGGACGGCGATCTCCGCAACGCCTATCGGAGACGGACCAGGCTCGTAGCCGAGCGCCCGGAACGTCTCCCGGATCTTCCGGATCTCGGCCTCGTCCAGCTTCAGGGCGAACCGAGCGACGCCTGGGCCGCTGCGGGCCGGGACTGCGGTCGGGTAGACGGCATCCCGGATCATAGCCAGTTCACGCTGGCGACGGCGCTGCAGGCCGGGCAACACCTTGCCGCCGCCCTTAACCCAGAGGCCGATCTTGTCGGCGACGGCGCTCCAGTCCCTGGCACGCCAGGCTTGCACCCAGCTCGCCCGGCTGATGGCCCCGGTGTTGAAATGAAATGAGGTGCCGCCGTCGAATTCGTGCTGCCTGGCACCCGGCATCACCTTGGCAACGGCCGGCTCGTAATTGCGGCTTAAAGCCTGCTTTAAGAGCCGGGAGGCTTCCTTCCGGGTGATTGTCATACCCGGCTTCGGCACGATAACGCCGGAACTCGCCGTCAGCCCCGCCCCGATGGTCAAATGACCCGCCGGGCAGAGGTAGGCCTTCAGAACCACCCCTTCTTCAAGTTCGATCGCCGCAACGCCTGCGTCGCTGGTTTGCATGACCCGCCTCCATGCCGTTTCACGGACAGAGTGGCGGTGTGGCCAAAAGCAAAACACCCGCACGGGTGTGCGGGTGCGGGCTAGAGGAACCGAGGCTGTCGGGGATCGTCCGGCGGTCTGGCAGGAGGCGTCGGCCTATTCAGCCAGCTGCGAACCGTCTTGTCGGCAACATGCAGTCTGCGGGCGATTTCAGCCTTCGGCAAGCCTCTTGCATGCCACACGGCCGCGATCCACGGCTTGCCGGTTGGAATGCGCGACGGCAGGTGTGCCTGGCACAGGGCAGCCGCCTTGTCATAGCCGACCATCTGTTCGACGCGAGACTTTCCTTTCGGCGAGACAGCGAAATAGACCTCCGAGCCGCCAAAGCTCAACAGGAAGTCGATGGCGCCATCGGTGCCAAGGATCCGAACGAACGGACGCAGGTTTGCCGGGACCGGCACACTCATTCCGGCCGGTTCCTCCTTTGCCGTCCGGTGTGCCGATCGGGCCGGCTTGCCTCCTGCACCGTCACTATGCAGCCCCGGGCAACCTTTAGGCGGAGCCCGTCGACAAGGATGCCGCTCGCTCCTGGGTGGTCGTTCAAGATGACGACCTTGTGCCCAATCTGACGACGGATCCCTTCAACATCGACGCCCATCGCGTGCTCCAGGTATCGCAGCACAGCGTGATCGGTGACGGGAAAGCGAGGCTTCTTCACTTTCCCGTCTCCAGCTCGATCCCGGAGCGACGGCACCAAGACTTCAGCGCTTCGATCACATCGCGGATCTGGGCGGCGTCCTGCATCCGGTCGATGTCGATGGGTGTCGATCCCCAGGCATCGGCAAAGCGGCGGCGGATGAATGCGTTGAGCCCGGCCGCGCCGCGCATCTGCACCTCACCGTGATCCGCAAGAAGCCGCCACAGCACGTGAGCGAACCGCACGTCCGACCGGTCAGCCTTCGGCCTCCGGCCATCGTGACCCCCCGGCCGAAACCCCTTCTCCTTCAGCGCCGCGACCACGGCTCGCTGTTCTGCCTCGGTCATGTCGCCGAGGCTATCCTTGCCGGTGGTGACCAGCTGAAGATCGCGACGGGTATCGTTGTCGATGCCGAGCTCGCGGCAACCCGCAAAGATGAGCTTTTGCAACCGCCGGTCGGTCATGGCATCAACCTGACCAAACAGGCTGCGGTTGCCCGCGGAAGCAGGCAAAGCGCTCTAAATCGGGCATTTGCCCGGTTGTTGATTTCCGGAAGTCCGTCACTCATGGCGAACGCGTCGAGATCCTCTAACACGTCACACCCGTGGCCGAGGATTGCACTAATCCCGCAGAAGTTGCAAAGGCGCTTCTGAAGTTTACCGCCTTCGCGTTTCGAAGGTGGTACTTCGCATGGCGCAAGAGATTAGTGCGCACAGATCCCTCCTATGCCTTCGCCAGGTCGATGGTGATCGGCTGCCAGGCGCCGTCGTTAGTCTCGCGGCGGTAGCAGCGCACATAGGTCTTCGATCCGACGATGCGCATGGCGTCGCGGATCGCCTGCATGGCCCGCCGCCAGCGCTCGTCGTTGATGTCGAGCCGCAGCAGCATGAAGACCTCGGAGCGGTTGATCTGACCGACCTTGTCGGTGTTGAAGGCGCGGGTGACGATGGCGCGGATCTCCGGCCGGCTGTCAGCAGCCCATTCGTTGAGACATTCGTCGATCAGGCCCTTCGCGATCTGCAGCTCCGGCCCGAAGTCGATGTGGTCCGCGACCTGGACGGCCACCTTGAAGAGACCGTCGTAGCTCATCAGGGTCTTGTTGCCCTTCACGCCACCGATGGTCTCGTCGTACTCTTGGGCGAGCAGCGCCTCGAAGTCGCCAATGTCCTCGAAGGTGTGTTCCTTGAACCGCGCGACCTGTTCGCTCAGCGCCTGGGCGAAGCCGAGGATCTTCCGAACCGTCTCATCCTGCAGAACGTCCTGCGGCCGGATCAGCTCCACCGGCGTCAGGCTTCCCTTCGCATCGGTCATGAAGTCTGTTCCGTTCAACGTCTGGCGACCGCTGGGGATCGGGGCGGGTGTGAAGTCGGTCATTTCTGGTTGTCCTTTCTGCCGCCGAAGCGGCTGTAGATCGTGCGGCCGATGAACACCGCGAGCACGATTGCCGCGATGCCGCGACCGAACTGCAGGTCATTGCTCATTGCCGGTCTCCCTGATTGCGAATGCCTCCCGGAAGTAGGCTGCCAGGTCGGCCGGCTCGTGGCCGGGGCGTATTGGCGGAAAGCCGAGGAGAGTGAGGATGCAGGCCATCGCCTCGATCTCGTCGGCGGTGACCAGCGTCGCGCCCCGGCCGCCCTGGAACTCGATCTTTCCGAGCCCACGGGCAGCAAGGGTGAGGAGCTCAAGGCGTTCGAAGCGGCGGGGTGCCAGGGGATCAGTCACTGGCATCTCCATCGTCGAGGATTGCGTCAACCAGATCACATTCGACTGCTGTCAAAAGCAGAAGGCTGGCCAGTTCACGAATGCCCATGGAGCGGCGGTCGGCATGTGGCCCCAGCTGCTCACACTGGGCATCCGTTAGAACGACGCGCGGCCGACCAGAGTGGTTGCCGGTCGTGCTGAACAACGGGATCGCTTCACCGCGCGCTCGAGCATAAGAGAGATAGCTGTAGATTGTGGTCCTAGATGTCCCGGTAATAGCTTCGATCTTTGCCGGCGGATGACCGAGCTTGGCCAGCCTTACGGCGTCCCGGTAGGCCGCGCTGCTGGCGGTCTGACGGTCGAGCGGCACTGTCACTTCTCGTCCTCCTTCGGGTTCAGTGGGCACCGCGTGCATGCGCGGTACATCCGCACCCGCAGGCTGTTGGTGCCGAGGAAGTCCTTCGCTTTTTCGCGCCACGCCTGGCAGTCCGCGAGAGGCAGCTCGCCGAGGGCCGGGCAGTCGACGACGGCGCCCATCAGGCGCGCCTGGACCAGCTGCTCGAGGTTAGAAAGGTCGCCCGGATATTTCCGGCGCAGTGTCTGGCTGATCACGGTCGCCGACATGCCGAGCCTTTTCGCAACCTTGTTCTGGGAACTGGCTGCACAGGCATCGGCCAGAGCGAGGATCCAGTCCGGAGGCTCATCGCCCCAGGCTTCGAGTGCTATGGCCTTCTGCGGGCTCATCCGGGCATCCCCGCGATGTAGGTCAAACGGCTGACATTCGGGTCGAAGATCGCGGTCACCCGCTTCTCGGCGGGCGGTTTCGGGCCGGTGTCCCGGATCAGGCGATACATGGCTTCGCGCTTGCCCCGGACCTCTTTCGCCGCGATCCGCAGATAGCCGCCGCGCGCCAGCAGCCGGCAATAGTCGCCCGCCTCCTGCTCGGAGACCTGGACCGTGTCGGTGGTGGCATGCGCAGCGACGTCGACCCGCGAGAAGAGGCCCATTTTCCGCATGACCAGCCACATGTTACCGGCCGGCGTTGCCTCGTGTTCGGCGATGGGCTGTTTCGGCTGCTGTTTGGCGAGGCGCCGCGCGAGCGGCGTCATACTGAAGACCTTGCGACGGCGCTCGCCCGTGCGGACCACTATCGCCAGCCCGTCCTTCTCCCACGACCGCGCCAGTTCCTGCGCCATCTGCAGGGAAATCCTGGCGCCGTCGCGGAGGCTGTAGAACGTGAACTCGTCCAGCCCGAGCGCATGCCTCATGGCGCGTTCGCGGCGCGCCTCGCCGCTTTCCTGCGCGAAGTTCATGCGACCGATTTCCGCGCAGTCGGAGCCTCGCCGGTGAAGAGATCGCCCTGCCATAAGGCCAGCGTCATCTTTGTGATGCCACGGGTCCGGGCGAACTCGGCGACGCGGTCGAGGTTGACGCATATCCGCCGGATCGACCCGTGGGAAGCGCGCAGGATTGCGCTCTGCAAGTCAGCGTCGATCTCGATGCCCCTGGCATAGATCGGCGCGAGATGCTTCACGTCCGAGAGGTCGCCCGGCTGGGCTGCGACCCAGTCCAACATCCGGCCGTGGACCCGCTCCCATTCCTTGAGCTTCTGAGGCAGCCCCTCTTCGCCGATCAGGATGATCGGCGCGCCGGAGCTCTCGTGGATGTCCCTGATCACCTCGATGCACTTGCGCCTGATGAGGTGGTCCGCCTCGTCGATCAGCAACGGCTGATCCGTGATGGCCAGCGCCTCGGCAATGTTCTTGACCAGATGCCCGGTCGTATCGCCTCGCCGGAGCTGTACGCCCGCCTCCAGCGCGATAGCCTCGCAAAGCAACTTCGGCGTCCAGACCGATTGCACCTGCACCAGGACCGCCCGATATTTGTTGGTGGTCCAGATCCCGGCCGTGGATTTCCCGAAACCCGATGGACCGTAGTAACAAGCCATGCCTGGCAAGCCCAAACTGCGGTTCTTGACCCGGTCCACCAGTCCGGCCAGTGCCGCCACGTTTCGTAGCGGTGCCACACTGTTATAGACCATCTGCTCTTCCGCCATTCTTCGCCCTCCTTTTTCATGACGCCCCCCGTCTGGCCCCCATTTCGGCCTGCGGGAGGTTTTGCTCAGTTCGCGAACATCGCCTCCCCGTAGTCGTCGTAGAGGAGGCGCATCTGGCGGTACTCGGGCTGCGTCCGATAAACGGCGAGCCACTCTGCCTCCGCCTTCCCCAGCGGCTGGTTCGCTTCAGCCAGCTGTTCCAGTTGCAAAGCCCGCTTGAAGCGGTCGTACTCGTCCTCGGCCGAGCTGTTCTGACGAGCCGGCGAGGTGAATTGCGCGATGAAGGTCTCGTGCTGTTGTTCCGCAGCCGGATCCGCCCGGCGCTCGAAGTCCGGACGCTCCACCAATGGCCGATTGGCCCCGAATGCGGGCCGCACGACCTTGGCGTCGGGCGGCGCCGTCTCGGGGGTCGGCAGCGCGTCCAGGGCGGCAGCAACTTCCGCCGCCGTGTCGGGCCGGTGCAGATCCAGTAGCCGCCGGTGTGCGCGCTTGAACGCCGCCTTCTGGCGTGCTTCTTCCTGCGCTGCGGCTGCATCGGTAAAACCGGTCTTCTGCTGGCAGGCGGCGTAGCCCAGATACGACCCATCGAGCGCGTACACGTAGATGCCCGCGTGCAGATCCTCCGGGTCGAACCGTGCGATGACCTTGCGGCCCGCCTCCTCGGCCATCCAGTCGGACCAGTAGACGTTCTGGTGCAACGTCAGGCGCCCGTGGGTGCGATGCAGCGTCTTCGTTTCCTGACCCATCAGCCAGAGCCGACGCTGCTCCTCGGTGACCTTGCGGATCGGAGCGGATGCGTAGCTCTCCGCAAAGGTCTGGTCGAAACTCCGGCCCTGAGCGGTCTCCGAGCGGCGACCGGTGCGGGCGTTGTGCTCAACGACGCCCAACTCCATGACACGCAGGAACTCGGTGATCGGCACTGCCGTGCTGGCGTAGTTTTCCGGCTTCGCGTCCGGCCGGTTGCCCGTCCATGCGCCGGAGAACCGCGGATCCTTGAAAATCGTATCGCACCAGTCGCGGAACGCCCGTTCGATGGGCTTGGACCGGCCGGAATAGGGCCGCGCCCAATTCACCTCGATCCCCAGCTGGGGCAGTACGCCCAACGGATCGTCTTCCCGGACCTTGAAGCGGAAGCGCGTCGGCGTGCCGCCGGTCATCCACTTGTTGGCAAACTCGCGGCCGTTGTCGAATAGGCAGCGGCGCGGAATTCCGAACTCCTCGACCATGTCCCCGAAGGCCGCCATGACGGCGACCTTGTTCGGCGTGTGGTCGACGCGCCAGCTGAGGATCTTGCCGGAGTAGATGTCCTGGAATGCGACGATCTGCGGTCGGGCGACGGTGCCATCCTCCCAACGAACGAACAGGTCGCCACGGTGGCAGTCGGCATTGACCGCCTCCAGTGCCGCCAGCGTGCTGCGATCCCGCACCTGTGGCGGGAAGCACTCCTCAAGTCCGGACACGCCCTGGCGGGCAAACACCTGGACAACACGCGGGACGGTCTGGTCGAGATGCCGTCGGGCGGTTCGTTCAGGTATCACGGGCCAGCCGCGCTCTCGGGCGACGGTGCAGGCGCGCCGGTAGCAGGCGCTGAACGTGGGGCGCTCCAACCGAAGGTAATCTGCCTTCAGGAGATCCCAGAAACGGGGATCGGCGCGCACCTCGGTCGGTTCGACCTTGGCTGTAGGCCGATGTCTGGGTGCGAGGGCGGCGAGGCGATCGTCGGAACGGACACCTTCAACAGCCTGCAGCCATGCCCAGAGCGTCCGCCCGGTCTTGCCAATGACACGCGCGACCTCGCCGACGGCCACCGCACGACCGGTTCCGGTAGCTTCGAGGGCCTCGACCATGTGAATGGCACCCAACCGCGCTCGCGCCGTTGCCTTTGCCTTCTCCGGCAGCCCGTCGAAATAGGCCCATTGTTCGCCGCGCTCGGCCTGCTCGGCTGCGGCGCCAGCTGACGTGGCCAGCAGCTTCCGTTTGGCGGAGCGTGGAAAGAGCTGCCAATGATACTCCCAGCCGCCCCCACGGCCCTGCCGACGTCGGGCGGCGGTCACCTGCGAGCGCCAGCCCTCGGTCTTCACGATCTTCTCGACGCCCTGCCGGCTACCCGGCATGTCCGGCAACCCGGCATCGGCAATCTCGGCTGCAGTCCACCAGACCTTGTCGGGGGAAACGGTCACTCGGGCACCTCGGCGAGGACGTCCTCGAGTTCGGCGCGGCAGTCCCTGACGAAACGCTGGCGTGCCGTCGCACTGGCACGGGTCCACGCGTCCAGAAGCCGGTCATGTGCCTTGTCAACGGCCGTCTTAACGGGCGGTTCAATGCCCAACTGTCCGGTCTTGAAACGGCGGCGCGCGGCAGCGGCATTCCTGTCCCGACCCGCTGTGATGGCGTCGATCACAAAGCGGTGCTCTGCCTCGTCGCCGATCTTGGCGATCTGGTACAGGTCGTTCATGGCGACCCGTCCGGGCGCGGCACGCAGGTTCAACACATCGTCGGCGCGCAACGCCTCGCCGGCGGCAATCACTCGCCGGATCTGTCGAGGCGTGACGCCAATTATCTCCGCCACGAAGTTACAAAAGGACATTTCTGTCCGTTTGTGCATCCTCGCCTGGGTCGATGCGGCACCGGCGCGGGTCTCTGGATGTAGCCTTTCGTAGGCCGATTTGCGTCCAGCGAGGCTTACCGCCAGATCGATTGGCGACATGTGCGTGAAAGTGACGTTGGCGTCCGCTTCCATCAGCCTCGCCTCTTCCAGCGTGCACTGCCATACCCTCGCGGTGACGGTTGGAAGTTCGAGGATGCGCGCGACCTCAAGCCGGTGCCGACCGTCGATCAACTCGTAGCCGTTGCGCATCTCCCTGACGTGGATCGGGTCGCGGATTTCTCCTGTCTCGGCCACCGACTGTCGGATTACGGCCACGGCCTGATCGTTCAGCGGGGTCACCCGGTCCTTGCGAACCTTGACGTCAATCGGGGGGAGCTCGATAAGCTTCGCGTCACGCATCCTGGGGCGCTCTCTTCATCTGGTAGAACCAGCGCCAATCGTCGCCGACGCGTTCCCTGAAACAGTTGATCTCCGCGCCATGCGCGCGCAGCTCGGCTACGCAAGCGTTCACGGCGCAGACGGACGCCTTCCGAACGATCGCCCTTGTCGTGTGGCGCCGACCGTCCTTCAGGACCGCCAGCACCCTCTGAAGGCGCGGTGAGGTGAGAGGCGCGGCGTGCATCTGTCAGGCTTTGATCCAGGCTGCACCGAGGCGCGCCGGGTAGAGGTGGCGGGCACGATGCGGCCTAGCGTCCCCGGCGCGATGGAGCACGCCAATCTGGAAGGCGATCCACCGCGCCAACAACCTCGACAGGAAGCTGCTCTCGCGTGGATCGGCGAAACTGAGCAGTAGGGCGCAGGCCAAGTTCAAGCGTTGGGAAGGCTCAATCGCCAGGATTTGGCGCTCGAATTGGTCTAGTGTCATCGAGAGGCGTCCTGCGTATCGGGAAGCGCGGGGCGCTCGACGAAATCTGGCCAATCCGCTTCTACGGGCCAGTTTTCCGAGAACCAGATGATGATCTGGAGTACGCGCGCGGTCGTTATCGTGTGACCACGCCGAAGGCGGTCCAGCGTATCACCGCTGCCTGTCGACCACCGGACCACAGTTCGCTCGCTCCGCCCCGTCGCCTTTGCCAGGCGACGCGTCAAACTCTCAAGGGGCTTGAGGGCAGGGTCTTGGGTTGATTTCGGCATGCGCATCCCGTTGGTGTGCTGTATTTTGCACACTGTGTAATATACAGCACATCTAGTCAAGCATGCAGATTCATGATTTGTGCGATCCGTGACACGATTCGATATCGACGCATTGAGAGCACTGATTTCCGACGGGGTAAGAACCCACGGATTACGCGGATATGCCCGAAATCTAGGCGTCGGCATTGGTGCGATCAGGAGTGTGTTAGACGGGCGCGATCCTCAGTTGTCGAAGTTGCAAGAGCTGATTAGTGCGACAGGCCATGAGCTGAGTTGGGGCGCCGCAGATACCAGCGAAAGATCAACGCAAGGGTTCATTGCCGATCTGGTGGACCAGATGAACTCACCTACGTCTGTACCTGAAGTCACATCGAGTTTGATGGATGGCTATCTGCCGGTCCCCTGGCATCAGCAAAATACGAAGGCGGGCAAGCCGCCGTTAGCATTTAGCATCGACTGGCTCATCAGTCTGGGTATCGATCCCCGGGGTCTTCGGCTTGCAGGTCTCTGCGAGGACCTTGGGGAAGAGGAGAACCGGACCGTGGCACTTGTCGATTCCGCCGCAAATAAACTCGGAGGGCCGGCGCGTTGGTGCTGGGTGGAAGATGAAAAAATTGTAGCGGGGACATTGTTCTGGGACGAAGGCGGCCCACTCGTCGTGATGCCTGACCGTCCCGGTGACCAGCCACGCGTTTTACTTAGGGCAAGCCGCGAGCAGTTGAACATCCTCGGGCGAGTTGTTTGGATTGGAACGCTCGAGCCCAGTTAGTCGAGTCGGCGCTCGGCTACCAGAACCTCATCGCTTTCGAGCGAATGACCCGAGAAATGGGCGGTCGCCAAAGCTGACTAACGGCCCTAACCTGCCGTTGCCAACGTAAGTAAGCGCTGCGATGCAGCGTCACAAGAGCGGTCATTGGAGCCAGACGCCCAGCCGCCAAGCCTCTAGCTTTTGAGTTTTCGCTGCTCCGCATCAACGTCCTGGTCCTCTGCGTCTCTTTTCCAGCTTTCAGCTAGTGCGCCCAGCAAAGCCGAAGTCCTAGGCCACAACGATGCCTTAGATTGCCAAAATTCATATTTTGCGGAAAGTTCTCTTTCTTGATCGCCACCGTCGTAGACTCCCCGAGTTGTCACACCTCGCATGTTCCGACGTTCGGTATAAATGCCACGCTGAAGATCGTCAGAGCCTATACGTTCGATTTCGTCGCGTACAACACGATGCGGCCACCCACCGTCCTCATCCACGGGTGCATGGGCGAAGAGATGCCCAACATAAATGTCGGTAATAACTGAATGGCCCGACTCTTCTCCCAGTCTTCGAGCTGCATCAACCCATAGGGACAGTTTTTCTGCATCAACGTCTTGTTCCGTGTGTCCCGGCAATTTCCTAAAACCCGACAAGACAGAATAGGCTAGTCTTCCGGAAGATTTGCCATCAGTTGTCGATTGAGCATTTTCTGTCTCCTTCGACGACTTAAACACAAGTTGAATGGCTTGGTTGAACAACTCTGGATCCGTGGCCATTGTATCAAACAACACCAATTTTCTCTTCTTCTTGTCTAAGATTGGGAAGAAAGCCAATTCTTGCCCAACTATCGCTTGTGCCTCTATATCTTCGCGGAGATCCAGTTCGGCAAAAACCTTTTCTAGGTAATAAGATACCATCGTGTCAGCGCTAGTTTTGTCGTCTCGCAGTTCGGCATTGAGAACCTCCAAGGCCCTCAAAATTAAGCGAGTCGGAACATCTCCCAAGTTCTTGTTGGTAGCTTCCAGAAATGCAGACCCACGGCGAGCGTTCAATAAGTTCAGTAAGCCTCTAAAAAATGATCGGCCGTCTCCTCGCCCTCGCAAGCTATAACCATTGCAAAAGGACCAATAACCCTCGAAGACTGCCGTTCCTAGTCGCTTAGCGAGAAACCAAGTTCTGGTCGTCATCGGCCAAGATAGCAAGAGCTTGGCGGCTGTAAGGTCGTCAAGTTCTAGACGCTCATTGAATGACTCAAACCAAGTTTCTGATTTCGCAGCCCCGCCGACAGAACGCAGTAGGCCAGAGATGCCAACCGAAAACTGCATAGCATTTGGGTTTTCAACAGACTTCTCTAGAACCTTGGCCAAAAGCGAGAAGTCAAGTTTAGATTGCTCGATGGCTTCTACCACATGGTAGGGTTGCTTTGCTGTGTGTCCCAGCTCAACCAAAGCGTCCACCCCAGACTTATCCAGTAATCCTTTGACTGCCTCGGTCCGGACATCTTCGATGCTCTTGTCATCTTCAGTTGGAAAGTCCCAAGAATCGAACATCCAAATTATGCTGGAAACAGGGCTTTCCGGTTCGAAATCTTTAATCAGTGCATCGAAGGGAGCCAACTTTTCTTCACTCAACGTCCAAGGTGCATCTGGGAAGCGTCTATGATCGTTGATGCGATCTCTCAAGGCCGCCCATACCGGGAACCGGTCAGCTTCAGAAAGAGTCTCAAACGTCGATCTTAGGCGGGCGACAGCATGGGTCATTTCTTTCTCGGGAAACGCCGTGATATCATGCATTATTTCGATCCAACGGGATGGTTCGTTTCCTGCCAGCTCGATGACCAACTCAATGACTTTTAAGACAGCATCCAGATACTCTTTCTGTGTAAGTCTATCCCGCCCATTTTCTCCGGCGTCCCGCAGCTGTGGGCGCTGAGTTCCGCTTGAACTAGTTATTCGATCTGGGAGTAAGTCAATGAGCAATGACCAAGCAACATCAGGCGTCTTCTTTGCCAGATAGGTCAACATTGAATTTCTCTGTTCGACTGTCGCACATGTGTTGGGAAACCAAGGAAGAAAAATCTCCTTTAAGCTGTTGATTGGTCGATTTACTAGACCACCGCCAGGGTCGATTTCGACAAGCCGCGCAAGAATGAGAATTGACCGCGCAAACGTTTCTTGTCCCCACACCAAGGCCTCCAAGGCCCAGAGTAGTCCAGTATGATATGCCGTTGGCGAAAACACTCCTTCGTCCTCAGTTAGTAAGGCGCGAAGCGAGTCAGCGTCGCCCTCCAGCAATTGCTCGAGGGCTTGGAGAAAAGGGCCTGGGGATGCCTCCGCTAGCAACGGCAGTTCATCTCTCATGCAGGCGAGAAGCTCGAAGTTGCCTTTGAGGCCTGGCAACCGAGAAACAATTCCATCAACGAAGGCCTTGCCACTGTCGACACCAATCTCAACGCCAGCCTGCTTGCCTAGAACTGAAATCATGAGGAGAGTGTTGGATAATCCCTCTCGAAGCCAATCGCTGTGTGGCGACTGGTACTTCGCGGTGTTCCCAAAAATAGGATCCTCTTCTTGCGATTTTTGCTTTACGGAAGAGAAGGCCGAAACAAGCGATGCTTCGAGCAGTTCAAATGACTTCGGTGCCATTTTCCCAGCGGTGTGAATGAAGGCGTCGATAGGAGCATTTACCGTCCAAATGCCTCCTGTCAAAACAAACGGAGGATCATCTTCTCGCGACAGAGCTCGTAGGCGTTCAGTTAGCTTATCGTAATCAGCATTTCCCGTGAGCTTGCGAATTATTTCAATGTCAGCATCATTGCTCCCGTCCCACGCTCCTGCCAATATTGCCGGGAAAATTTCTGGATCAGAAAACCAATCGGGTTCATTGTAACTCCCGCTAGGTCTCACTCTCTGTAGGGCAGAAAGGCTTCGCCCACAGCCTCGAGCAAGTGTCCTGGCTTCTGGTTCAGACATACCAAGCTCTTCCAGAGCTTTCCCCAGATCATAGCCCGTCGGGCGATTCAATGTTTCAGATTGGCCACTCTTTTGGCGCCGGCCTAAAGGGACCAGCGTGGGAGCAACACTATAAAACTGACCAGGTGATTTTGTGGTCTCACCATTCAGCAGAAAAATAAGGTTATCTTTGGCAATGAGGTCTCTACCAGCTGCAAAAGTTTCAACCACGATCGCTCGAGATTCCAAGAAAAGTCTCACTTCGGGCTTCGCCGCCCTAATAGCTGCTATGGCGAATGCCACAACTTCATCAACAGAATCCGCAGATAACTTAATCGGCCCAGGTCTACCCATCAACTTCTCTACTAGACTTTCAGCATTCGCTTTGCGACCAGCCAGCAATACGCTTTCAACAAGCTTTGGGTCGTATCTACCAACAAAATCCTCCCAAAACTCATCAATGCATCGAACGCCAACCTTCGGCGCAAGTTGCATCGTATTCCGGGCGTGCCAAGCAGCAACCGCAGGACAACTCTCAAACCAAGTTTGAAGCTTGCTTCCGTCTATGTAGATTACATCCAACCAGTCGTGGGCTGCCTTTTGTGCATCCACGAAGTCTTCAAGCTTGTTGTCTTTTTTGCTGCTGTCCCAGGTCCATGGAGAAACAAAGACATAAGTGGTTTCACGCTGGACCTCTGGGGGCACTTCGCAAGATCGTTTTTCAAAATCACCACTTGCTTTTGTTTTGTAGTCTTGGTTTGTGCCGAATTCCCATATCGATTTTCCTTTAGGAACGATGCCCTTACCCGTCTGGCAAACCAATACTCCGTCAAATCCTCGGACCTGCCCTTTGTCCCCACTTGGAAAGCGTATGTCCGAAATATCGTTTACAGAAGCACGTATCAGATCTGAAACCACTCCTGGAAGGTCAACCTCAGAATTTTTGGTTCGAGCCCAACGTTCAAGCTCAAGTGCTGAAATCCATCTCATCTTAGCTCCCGCCAACGCTACCGAATACTGTTCGCGTGGCTTATACGCTCGATCACACTCGACGCGAACGCCAAAGTGTGCGGTTGAGAATTTTTGGAGACCTAAACTCTAGAGCGTGAAGTACGGCAGCGCCAGACATGTGAATTCTATGTCGTACTTGACGCCCAGCAATGTCTGCTTCGAAGCTCCGCGAAGATTCATGCTGCGAAGCGGCGAATTCACACTTTCCGCCCATTAAAGCTACGTCCGGATACGGCCCTTAGCAGACTTCACCCTACGCGCGGCGAAGGTCTGCTATCGTGGTCCACAAGGACAATGATGCACGCAAAATCGCCAAACGCCGTTTGGTGAATGCGGTTTTCAAGGCACCAGCTCAAACGATTGGTCGCAGAACTTTCTCTGCTTTCGCCACTGTCTCAACCTTCCGGCTGGGGGCGTTGCCCACCCTATACTTACTGAGCAACCGCCTGATACGTCGGGATCATGTCCAGACCTCGGATGCCACGCGATAGAGGTTACCGCCCAGGAACTTGCCGCAATCCGCGTCGGACCAGCCGTTCTCGAGTAGCTTGTCGACCAGCGCGGCAACGATCTGGTAGGGCGCTGGCGTTGGCACGCCCTTGGCCGACATCGCCCGCAGAACGCCGCCATCGGGGAACAGCAGGTCGCCCAGTGGGCTCATGCCCGAAACGGCCGTCTGCGTGATGTCCGGGATCCAGTCAGAGCCGAAGCCGACATGGTCGACACCGACCAGGCTGACGATGTGGTCGATGTGCTCGAACAGGATGTCGGTCGTCACGATATCCGGGTTCGAGGGATCGACGAAGCCGCCGACCATGTTGATCGAGCAGACCCCGCCGCTGTCGCCGATCGCCTTGAACAGC
>NZ_JAATNG010000003.1 GCF_013184805.1 Pseudoruegeria sp. HB172150 | reverse complement strand
CGCAGCCGTCAGCGTCGTCTTGCCGTGGTCAACGTGCCCGATCGTCCCGATGTTCACGTGCGGTTTCGTACGTTCAAACTTTGCCTTTGCCATCCTCAGGGCGCCTCATTGTATAAAGGGGGCACCATAGCCCCGGGTTCTGTACGCGGGCCCGCTTACTGTCTCGAAACAGGGAAATCAAGCGCCAGTTGCAGCCAGCAAAAGCTATTCGAAGGGCGGCTCAAACCACTCCGGATGCCGCAGCAGCCATTTCTCGATCGCCTTCGCTGCGCTTGCCGACAGATTGGCCATCTGCTCTTCCTTCGAGAGCGTCAGGCCGGACCCGACGAAAGTGTCGCCGCTCAGGCTTTCCAGCACCGTCAGCTGCTCGGCCTCTTCATTCAACTTGCGGCCCAGCGCGTCGTCCCAGGCGGTGACGGTGAAGATCAGTACCGATTTCGGCGAGGCCACTACAGGCACCCCGGGCATTGCCAGCACGTAGCCGTCAACACTGATCCCCAGGTGGTAAAGCCGGTTGCCGTCATAACGCCCGAAACGGTCGTCCACAGCGGCCTCGAACACCGCTTTCCACTCCTCCTCGGTAGCGGTACGCGACAGCGGTCCAACTGTGGGGTCTCGCGCCACCACGATATTGTGGCCAAGCTTGAACGGGCCGAGATCTGCCGGAGGTTCTTCGAGATCGGCTTTCGGGTCGCAGGCGGCCAGCAATAAAACGGCGGCCAGGACCGGTACAGACTTGAGAATGCGGATCATGTCACCCCTCCTGAGATCTTCCCGCGCCTAGCGCAGCGGGCCTTGTTTTTCAATGCCGGGCCGCGGCGACGGAGTGCCTTAGCGCCTCAGCTAAACTTGTTGTCCCGCGGGAAACCCCGCGGCGCCATACGGCCAGCGCTCGCTCGCTTGCCCTGCCATTCCGCAAGATCTGTTTCCGTGCGGGTGCGTCCAGCCGGGTCCAGCCAGTTCAACCCGTCCACCAGGTTGAAAGTCGTCGCGTCCGACAAACCGCCATCCTTGTAACGCTGCAGCCGCACACCCTTGCCGCGGCCCATCTCTGGCAGTTCGTCGATCGGGAAGACCAGCACTTTGCGGTTCTCGCCGACGCAGGCAACGTAATCGCCATTCACCCGACGGCAGACCAGCGCCTTTGCGTCGTCCCTGACATTCAGGACCTGCTTGCCCGACCGCGTCTGCGCCACGACTTCCGCCTCCGACACCAGGAACCCGTCGCCGGCGCTCGACGCCACCAGCAGCTTGCCCGCCACGTCATGGATGAAAAGCGCGATGATCTCCGCCTCGTTCGGCAAATCCACCATCAAACGCACCGGTTCCCCCATGCCACGCCCGCCTGGCAGGTTCGCAACCGACAGGGTGTAGAAGCGCCCGTTCGAGCCGAAAAGCAGCAGCTTGTCCGTGGTCTCGGCATGGAAGATGTGCCGCCCCGCGTCGCCGTCCTTGTATTTCAGCTCCTGATCCAGCGCGATATGGCCCTTCATCGCCCGGATCCAGCCCATCTTGGAGCACACGACCGTCACCGGCTCGCGGTCGATCATCGCCTCTAGCGGGACCTCTTCGACCTCGGCTGCCTCAGCGAACCGGGTGCGCCGCGCACCGCCTTCGTAATCCTTACCGAACTGCTTTCTGGTCTCACGTATCTGCTCGGCGATGCGGTTCCACTGTAGGCCCTCGTCCTCCAGCAGGTCTTCGATCCCGGCGCGCTCGATCAGCAGTTCATCGCGCTCTCGCCGCAGCTCCATCTCCTCGAGCCGCCGCAACGATCGCAACCGCATGTTCAGGATCGCCTCGGTTTGCGCTTCGGTCAGTTCTCCTTCGCCCACCGCGGGCGTCATGTAATCCCGCTCGGACGTCGCCTTGGGGTGATCCAGCGACCAATCCTCACGCATCAGCGCGGCCTTGGGATCGTCGTCGTAACGAATTATGTCGATCACCCGGTCGAGGTTCAGGAAGGCGACGATAAAGCCTTCCAGCACCTCCAGCCGCGCATCGATCTTGCCCAGACGGAACCGCGACCGCCGCAGCAGGACCTCGCGCCGGTGGTCGAGGAAGGCGCGCAGCACTTCCTTCAGCGAGCAGACCTTGGGCGTGCGCCCGTCGATCAGCACATTCATGTTCAACGAGAACCGAAGCTCTAGGTCGCAATTCCGGTAGAGCATGTTCATCAGAACGTCTGGATCGACGTTCTTCGACCGCGGTTCCAGTACCAGCCGGATATCGTCGGCGCTTTCGTCGCGGACGTCGGCAAGTATCGGGATCTTTTTGTTCTGGATCAGCTCTGCGATCCGCTCGACCAGCTTGGACTTCTGCACCTGGAACGGAATCTCGGTGACGACGATCTGCCACTGGCCGCGGCCCAGATCCTCCACCTCGTGCAACGCCCGCACCCGGAACGCGCCGCGCCCTGTGCGATAGGTCTGCGCCATGCTTTCGGGAGGCTCGACGATCACGCCGCCGGTGGGAAAGTCTGGTCCCTTCACATAGTTCAGCAGCGTGTCGTCCCGCACATCGGGCGTCTTGATCATATGCAGACAGGCGTCGCAGAGTTCTTCGATGTTGTGCGGCGGGATGTTGGTAGCCATGCCAACCGCGATACCGCTCGCCCCGTTCGCCAAGAGGTTGGGGAAGGACGCCGGCAGAACCTCTGGTTCCTCCAGCCGTCCGTCATAGTTGGGGCGGAAATCGACCGCATCCTCGGCCAGTCCTTCCAGCAGCGCCTCGGCGGCGGCGGTCATCCGCGCCTCTGTGTACCGGCTCGCCGCAGGGTTGTCGCCGTCGATATTGCCGAAATTCCCCTGCCCGTCGACCAGCGGGTAGCGCACGTTGAAATCCTGCGCCAGCCGCGCCATCGCGTCATAGATCGCACTGTCTCCGTGGGGGTGGAAATCCCCCATCGTGTCGCCGCTGATCTTGGCGGATTTCAGGAACCCCCCATTGCTCGAAAGCCTTAGCCGGTGCATGGCGTAAAGGATCCGCCGGTGCACCGGCTTCAGCCCGTCGCGCGCATCCGGCAGCGCGCGGTTCATGATCGTCGACAGCGCATAGGTCAGATAGCGCTCGCCGATGGCTCGGCGCAGGGGTTCGGCCAGTTCCGGTGGCTCGATATTGGGGTCGTCGGTCTGCTCGCTCATAGATGATGTGATACGATGCGCGGAACGGCGGAACAAGCATGGAAGCATCACGACACAGTCACGGTGCAGGGTTTCGCACGAAATCGCCTGCCGATTGAACCCTACACGCCGGTATCCTAATCCTTTTGCAGACACGCAGGGCAGGAAGCATGGCACAGAAATCCATCCTGATCACCGGATGTTCCTCCGGCATCGGCTATGACGCGGCACAAACCCTGAAGGCGCGCGGCTGGCGCGTCTTCGCATCGTGCCGCAAACCGGATGATTGCGAACGGTTGACATCAGAAGGCTTCGAGAGCCCGCATCTCGATTATGAGGACGAAGCGACGATCGCGTCCGCGGTGGCCGAGGTTCTGGCCGCCACCGGCGGTACGCTTGACGCAGTCTATAACAACGGCGCGTACGGCATCCCCAGCCTGGTCGAGGATCTGCCGACCGAGGCTTTACGCGCGATCCTGCAGGCCAACCTGATCGGGTACCACGACCTGACGCGCCGGCTGATCCCGGTGATGCGGGCTCAGGGGCACGGCCGCATCCTGAACTGCTCATCGGTCATGGGCTACACCACCTATCCGTGGCGCGGTGCCTATGTTGCGACCAAGTTCGCGCTTGAGGGGCTGACCGATACACTCCGGATCGAGCTGCACGGCGAACCGATCCACGTCATCCTGATCGAACCCGGCCTGATCGTCACCAAATTCGGCGTCAACGGCCGCATCCAGTTCGAGAAATGGATCGACTGGAAATCCTCGGCCCGCTCTGGGCTTTACCAGACCGACCTGATGCGCAAATGGCGCGGCGAGAACCCGAATGCCCGGCTCGAAGTCCCTGCCTCTGCCGTTACAGCCAAGATCATCCATGCACTTGAATCACCCCGCCCGCACCCGCGCTACAAGGTCACGCGGCTGGCTCATGTGGCAAAGTTCCTGACCCGCATCCTGCCGACCCGCGCGGCAGACTGGGTCGTCCGCCGCGCTTCCTGACGGCTACTGGCCAAGCCCTTCACGCTCCAGAAACGCCATGGATTCCGGGATTTCGGCCCGGTCCCGCAATTCAAGGATCAACCGCGGATTGCTCTCCAGCTCCGTCAGCGCTGCGAAGACCGCGTGCCAGCGGATCGTGCCACGCCCGATGGCCCAGTGCCGGTCCGCATAGCCTTCGGCATCCTGCAGATGCACATGCGCCAGCATGTTACCTGCCGAACGCACAAAGTAGTCTACTGGCGGCGCCCCCGTCCGCCCATGCGCGTAGTGCGCGTGGCCGGTATCAATGGACAGCCGGAATGCCTTGCTGTCGAATGTCTCGACTAGTCGCTTCCGCTTTTCCGGATCGGCGTCCTCGATATTTTCCAGCACCAGTTCAACACCCTGATCCTCGGCACGCGCTATCACCGGATCGAGGCAGTCATGGGTCAGCTCCACCGTGCGCTCCCAGCCATCTGGGTACATAGCCATGTTAAAGTGGTCCCATGTGGTGATCGGCGAATGCACCACCATCTGTGTCGCACCAAGCGCCTCACAGACGTCGAGCCCCGCCATCATCCGCCGCCTGACGATCTCGCGGATTTCGAAGTCGAAATTCGAGAAGCTCAGCCCCCAGAACGGCCCATGTATGCCCAGGCGCCCCTTGAACCCGTCGAGATGCTTGTTGGCCTCTTCCGCCAGCGGCCGCCAGCTGCCGTCGGCCAGCGCCTCCGCCTGCCAGAAGCTCTGTAACTCCAAGTCGCGGTCCTTCTCGAACAGCCAGTCGCGATAGGTCGGCAGATCGCTCACGCCAAGCGCGGCACCGATGACCGGCGCGCTCATCTGGCGCCGCCTTTCGCGGGTTGGCACCGGGTTGCAGGATGCATGGTCTCTGACCTCCTTGATACGATAGGGAACGGCGCGGCGGAGTGCTGCGCCTTGTCGCGTCCTTATCCGCAATCCATCCGCCCATGATGACAGCCGGATGAACTTTCGCGCATTTTTCCCAGCTTCCACCGCGCGCCCAAGCGCTTCCCGACGAAATCCTACGCAAGCCCGGCGCCCAATAAGGGAAATTTAAGCAGCCGGCCGTAACCAAGCGGCGGACTTGCCGGAGTCGCCCATGAAATTGCGCCATCAGATCCTCGCCATCGTCGCTCTCCCCTTGATCGGGCTCGGCATCATGTCCGCGTTCGAGATTACCTCTGCCGGCAAGACAATCACCTCGGCGCGAGAGACGGAAACTGCGCTCGCCAATACGGTGATCGTGGGCGCGCTGATCCATGAAACGCAAGTCGAACGCGGGATGTCGGCGGGTTACATTGGATCGTCCGGCATCAATTTCGCGGAAGAGATCCCCGCTCAGCGCGCGAAGGTCGATGCCGCCCTGTCCACGCTAAGCGCGATTCTGCCTGAGCTCGAAAACGCCTTTCCGGCAGAGGCCGCGGATCTGAACGAACGTCTCGGATCCCTTGAAAAAATGCGCACCAGTGTTACCGCGCTCGAACTCAGCGTCCCGGAAATGGCCGGCTACTACACCGGCGTCATTCGCGCCGCGCTGCGCCTCAACCATCGGGCCGTCATGTCGGCCGAAATCGGCAGCATTGCGCGCGCCGGCGCCGGACTTGTGACCCTGACCGAAGCCAAGGAAGCCGCCGGGCTGGAACGCGCCATGGGCGCCGTGGGCTTTGGCCAGGGCCAGTTTACACTGCCAGTATTGAGGAACTTCATCGCGCTCGGCGCCGTGCAGAAAGACGCGCTGACCGAGACTCAGATCTTCGCCCAGGGATTCCTCGAAGGGCTGCAGTTCGACACACTTCAAGAATTCCTGGCGGTGCAGGAACTGCGGGATGTCGTCTTTGAGGCTGCCGCAAGTGGTGGCGGGCTTGGCGGCATCTCGGCGCAGTTCTGGTTCGCAACCTCGACCGAGTGGATCGAACGCCTGAGAAGTGAGGAGGTCGCTTTCGTCTCTAAGATGGAAGACTTCGTCGCAGCCGAGTTGCGCGGTGCGCTGGCACGTTTTGTCCTCTCGTCTGCATTGGCGGTCGTCGCATTCGTCGCTGCAATTGCCGGAAGCGCGGTCATGGCCCGTGCGCTCGGTCGCCAGATCCGCTCCCTTTCAGAGGTGATGCATCGTTTCGCGCACAAGGAATTCGATACCGTGATCCCAACTCTCGGTGCGGGATCCGAAATCGGCGAGCTCTCGACCGCGCTCGACCTGATGCGTACCGACCTGAAACAGGCCGAATCCGTTGCGCGGGAAGCCTTCGCGAAGAGCTTCGCCTTCGATGACAGCAAGTCCGCGATGATGATCGTCGACCCAGACATGCGCCTGACTGGAATGAATGACGCATCACGCGACATGCTGCACAAGAACGGGGAGATCATGCAGCAGGTTTGGCCGGACTTCGAACCTAATGATGTGCTGAACAGGTCCATCGACCGCTTCCACACGAACCCCGAACACCAGCGCGCCATCCTCCGAGATCCGTCGCGCATGCCATGGCGCACGGACATTTCTATCGGCGATCTGAAATTTGAGCTGAACGTGTCCTATGTCCGCGGCGAAGACGGCGGCTACGCCGGGAACGTGCTCGAATGGCGCGACGTGACAGAGGAACGACTGCACAGCGGCATGATCGCCGCCATAGAGCGTGACCAATGCGTCGTGGAAATGTCTCTGGACGGCACCATCCTACGCACCAATCCGCTCTACCAGGCCGTCGTCGGCCGCAGCGCAGTAGAGCTTGCCAACCACACTCACGGAAAGATCCTAGCCGCCGATCACGAAGAGATCTCCGCCCTCTGGACCCGCGTAATCGCGGGCGAAAGCGACAGCCGTAGGATACAGGTCAAACACAGCGACGGCACCATCCGCTGGCTCGCGGCCACGTTCAACCCAGTACTGGACGGCAACGGTCAGCCGTTTAAGGTGGTCGTCTTCGCCGAAGATATCACGGAACGTGTCGAGGCGCGCGCCGTCAGAGAAGCCGCCAAGGCCGCCGCCAAGGACACTGTCATGCGCAGCCTCGCCGAAGGGCTGAAACGGCTGTCCGAAGGCGACCTCCGTTGTCAGATCGGCGGTGCGTTCGACGAGGAATACGAAATCCTGCGCCGGGACTTCAACCAGGCCGTCACCCAGCTCGCCGACGTGCTTGGTAAAGTCTCTGGTAATGTGGAAAAACTGCGCGGCAGCTCCGGTGAGCTCTCCGCCTCAGCGGAAAGCCTCGCGTCGCGCACTGAAAACCAGGCCGCAACGCTTGAAGAAACCGCCGCTGCGCTGGAGAAGATCACCGGCACCGTCCAGAACACCGCGCAAGGCGCCACAGAAACCGACACTGTCGTCGGCGCTGCTCGCGCCAGCGCCGAGGAAGGCGCCGAAATCGTCAAGCAGGCGGTCGCGGCGATGGATCGCATCGCAAAATCGTCCGAGGAGATCTCTTCCATCACCAAGGTGATCGACGAGATCTCGTTCCAAACCAACCTGCTGGCGCTGAATGCCGGCGTCGAGGCCGCCCGCGCCGGAGAGGCCGGACGCGGCTTTGCGGTTGTCGCCTCCGAAGTACGCGCGCTTGCCCTGCGCGCTGCACAGGCAACCGGGGAGATCAACGCGCTGATCTCTGCCAGCCAACACGAGGTGAAATCCGGCGTGTCGCTTGTGGGCAGCGCGGGTGAGGCGCTGCAAAAGATCTCCGACGGTGTCTTCACCGCATCGGCAAGGGTTAAGGGTATCCGCTCCGCCACAGAAAGCCAGGCAAGCGCGCTGACAGAAATCAGCATCGCCGTCAGCACGATGGACGAGACGACCCAGAAGAACGCCGCGATGGTCGAAGAGGCGTCCGCGCTCGCGACCGTTCTGGGAGAGGACGCGCAAACGCTCTCCACCCTCGTCGCGCGTTTTGCCTTCGAAACCTTGATTGATGGCATGCGCGACAAGCAGGCGCAGAGCCTCGCCAGTTAATACGTTTCGGGAAACATTTGACCCGCGCCGCATCACCAATATCCCGAGAACGCAATGCGCGTCACGGTACCGGCGATTCCACGTTTGCCGAAACGTACAAGCATTGCTGCGGCGTCAACGGCCCTGCAGCATCAGTCGTAGGCGGACCCAGGGAACAGCGCCAGCAACCGCTTGGCGTCCTCGTCGTCGAACGCTGCCGGTTCTGTTACGGCCCGCCACGCTTCTATGTAATCCTGCGCACCGTAGTTATGCCCGTGTTGCACCGGCACGTTGGTCGCTAGGTTCATATCCACTGCCACCTGCAGTGCAGTGACGATCGGCACCCAACTCAACAGCGGCGAAACATCCGGTCCGCGCGGATCCGACAGCCATTCCGGCGGCCGCAAAAACATCCGCTCCTCGAAGAACGCGATCGCGTCACTGGGATAGGCAAGATAGACGATCCTCACGCTGCCCCAGGGCGCCGGTGCCTCGCGCGCCGTGTCCCCTGCCCCGATCACCCGGATCGTCGAGCCGTCCTCGAAAGTCGGTTTCCAGTCCGGCGACCCTTCGTTCCGGTTGCGCCGCATAGCTCGCCAGATCGGGTTGCGGAACGGCGGCCCGACCCAGACTGCGCCCTGGATCGGATCGCCAAGCAACGCGTAGACCGGCATCGAAGACTCCGATCCCAGCGACCCAAGACTCAGTCCGAACAGGTACAGCTTCGGCCGCGTCTCTTTCGGCATCGCGTGCCAGTGCCGGTAGATCACTGGAAACACCGCTGCCGCCGATTCCTGCACCCGCCCGGGCTCCAGCATCAGCGACAATGGGCTGAGCAGATAGGAATACTGTACCGCAACAGTCGCCACGTCACCGCCATGCATGTACTCCAGCGGTCCGAATGCCCAGTTGTCGATCCAGCCTGTCCCGGTCGGCGTCGCTATGATCAGGACCGAGCGCGAAAAAGCATCGAGCGCAATCAGCTCCTGAAGCGCCATTTCCGCCTGTTCATCGGGAGAATCCGCCGCGCGCAGCCCGACATAGGCGCGGATCGGATCCAGTGCCGGTTCGCCGGTGAAGGCTTCGATTTCTTCCTGCGTTGGCCCCTCACTGACAAAAACCTTGCCCTGACGGCCAAGCCCGTCCCACGCGATCGTCGATTTCGGCCCGGCGGAGCGGGTATCCAGCACAGGCGGGGTGAAGCCGGGCGGATCCGTAACGTCCAGTGCGGCCAGCGATTTGTCGGTCAGCGTGATTACCCCGCTGACCAGAGTGCCATTCACGATCACGACCAGCGCCACGATGAAGAGCAGTGCGCCCAGCAGAGACGAAATGCGCCGCGGCACGTGCCGGTGAGTCCAACGTGACGCCGCCGAAACTCCAAGCACAACGCCCCAGCCAATCAGGATCAGAAGCGTCGATAGCACCGCTGCGACCAGCAGCATGGTGACGTAATGCCCCTCGTTAACCGACTCCATGCCCATCTCGTCGCGCACGGCGTTCTGCCAGTGCACTGCATTCAACAGGTAGAAACCAGCAAAGACCAACACGGCGAGCAGCAACACGAGATTAACTACGTGCCATTGCCTGGTCGGCATGACAGGCAGTTCGAGGTAGGTCCAGATTCGTTCCAGCAACACGCCGAGACCAAAGCCGAGCGCCAACCCCACACCCGCCAACACGCCTTGGTACAGGGCACTGCGTGGAATAAGTGAAGGCGTGAAGGTCAACACGAACAGGAATACGGCCAGGTAGACACCGGTGAGCGGCAGCGCGCTCAACCCTGTCCGTCGGCCGATTTCCCCGAGTACGCTGTTAATCGACATGGTCTGCAATCCGGCGTCGCCTATTCCGTGTCCGAAACCTATGGCGGCGTTAAGGTCTTGCGCAACTGTTAAGGTGCAGCGAAAGGTTGACCCGACATCGGTTTACGCGGAGCCTCCGTCGCGAACAGTCGCAATCCGGGCACGAGACACATGAAGAACGCTCCATTCCTCAATCTCGTTCTCGCGGTCTTGCTTGTTATTGCGGTGGGCTGGTTGCTTTATGTCGGTCAGAATATCCTTCTGCCGATCTTAACCGCGGTCATCGCCGTCTATATCATCGTCACCGCGGCGGATGCGCTCGGCCGCCTTCCGGTACTTCGCGTGCTTCCAATCTTTGTGCTGCGACTGCTTATCCTGGCAGGCTTCATCATCGCGATCCTCGCCTTCGCGGTGGTTATCGCAGCCACGGTGCGCGACATCGTCGAGGTCGCCCCGGCTTATCAGGCAAACCTGCAGAACCTCGTTCAACAGGTTTCCGGCCGCTTCGACGTGGATTCGCAGCAGCTATGGGACGAGTTCCGTGACGTTACCATCGGCCAGATTAGCCTTCAGACCGTCCTGCTATCCGTGCTGGGCGGCTTCACTTCGGTCGGGGCATCGGTGTTTCTTGTGATAATTTACGCCGCCTTCCTGATCGGCGAACGCGGTGGCTTCTCGCAAAAGATCATGGCTGCCATGGGAGATGAGGAACGCGGGCGTACGACCCTGGCCATGATCACCGACATGAACCGCAAAATCGGCGATTACCTCGCAATCAAGACCCTGATAAACATCATACTCGGCGTTCTGTCCTACGCCGTCCTATGGTCGCTCGACGTCGATTTCGCCCTGTTCTGGGCGGTCACTATCGCACTCTTTAATTATATCCCCTATGTCGGCTCTTATATCGGGGTGGCGATGCCGGTCATCCTATCGCTGGCGCAATTCGCCTCGATCCCGATGACACTGCTTTTGACCGCGCTCCTGACGGTCATGCAGGTCTTCGTCGGCAACTACCTCGACCCAATGCTGGTCGGTCGGCAGATGAACATGAGCCCGTTCGTCGTCATGGTCGCCCTGTCGGTATGGGCCACACTCTGGGGTATCCCAGGTGCAATACTCGCAGTACCGCTCACGTCCGTCCTCGCGATCATTCTATCCAGTTTCGATTCAACGCGTTTCGTTGCGGTGCTTCTTGCGGAAAGAATCGATGAGGACCCGACGGGCCGCAAAATCCACCGCATCTGACAGGGAACGGAACTGTCTCCGAGACACGGCAACTGGTTTTGCCACAGATTCGCTATCCGGAGCACCAGCGTACCAATTCTCAATATTTTACCCCCCTACGGGGCGAGCTCGATGCACCTACCGTCCAATTGACGATTCATAATCGGCGAAAAATTCATCAAAACCGTTAAATAGTGTATAGTTGAATGAGGCGTGTTCCGGTGGATACGGATTTCCCTTCACAGTCGCCGAAAGCGAACCAATTCTGTATTCATCCGTTTCCGATTCTCGCGATGGTCTCATGCCAGCAGAACCCACAGTATTTGATGTCCGGAACTTCGTGCTGGCACTGATCCGCGGCGGCAAGCTTGGACCGGACAACCGCCTACCAACGGAACGCGAGCTTTGCGTCGCGTCCGGTGCCGGTCGTCGGCTCGTCCGGCGTGCACTTGCTTCGTTGGAGGCCGAGGGACTGATCTGGAGGCGACAGGGCAAGGGCACCTTTGCGGGCCAGCCCGTCGAACCGATCGGTGCGCTCGCGGCGGAAGTGAACAGATTGTCCAAGCCCATCGAAGTAATGGAAGCGCGGCTCTGCATCGAACCCACGCTCGCCTCGCTCTGCGCACAGCGCGCGCGACCCGAAGAGGTGATGCGCATGCGTGCAATCGCGCAGCGCCAGCTTGAGGCCGGCGATGACGAGATGATTGAGGTCTGGGATTCCGCCCTCCACCGCCTGATCGCCAAAAGCGCGCGAAACCAGCCGCTGCTGACCGCCTTCGCGATGCTTGACGAGATCCGCGCCAACGCCGACTGGAACAGCGTCCGCGCCCGGGCACGTTCCGAGGTGTCGCTCCACGAAACTCGCAAGCAGCATCTGAGCATCATCGACGCCATTGAGGCCGGCAATCCCGAAAATGCCGGCGCTGCGATGCGCACCCACCTGATGACCCGTTTCCGCGCGATGTCGAATGAAGTGTCGCGGCGCGCCGAAACTGCGGACGACGAAGAGGACACCGCGACCGAACCCGAGCATGCAAGGCGGTCAGTCCATGGATAAGACAGACATCACAACATCGGATATCGAGGCGGCAGAGCGACTGCTGGGCTTGGTCTACACGGCCCGCGAACGCGCGCAGATGGCAGGCAACCTCCGGGGCCAGATCGACCTCGCGGTCAAACGTCGCAAGTACGAGATGCCCAACAGCGTACCCGCCGCGCTACGTTTCGACCCGCGGCTACCTGGGTTCGAGATGCCAACCGACACCGGCGTCACCCGCACTCATCCCGACGATCCATTGCCCGACAGCGACGAAGACATCGCCTTTGCCGCCCTGCCACAACTTGGCGCCTGGATCGCCTCTCGCGCTCTCACGAGCCGACGCCTTACAGAGATCTACCTGGCGCGGATCGAGCGCCTAAACCCGCATCTGTTCTGCTTCGCGACCGTCACGCCAGAGCTTGCCCTCGCCGAGGCCGACGCGATGGACGCATTGACCGCCGAGGGCAAGAGCCTCGGACCGCTTCACGGTATCCCCTATGGCGTGAAGGACCTATTCGACACAAAGGGCATAGTAACCGGTTGGGGTGCCGAGCCCTTTCAGGACCGCGTGCCCGACTCGGACGCACGCATCGTGACGCTACTGCGCGAAGCCGGCGCGGTCCTGCTGGGCAAGACGACTCTGGGGGCGCTGGCTTACAATGACATCTGGTACGGCGGCCGTACCCGCAATCCATGGAACACCGAAGAGGGATCGTCGGGTTCCAGCGCCGGCTCCGGTTCCGCCACCGCCGCCGCGCTCTGCGCTTTCGCCATTGGCACCGAAACGCTAGGCTCGATCACCTCTCCCAGCCAGCGCAACGGCACCACCGGCCTGCGCCCCACCTTCGGCCGGGTCAGCCGCGCCGGTGCCATGGCGCTCTGCTGGTCGCTCGACAAAATCGGCCCAATGTGCCGCGCGGTGGAGGATTGCGCGCTGGTCCTCGACGTGATCAACGGCGCCGACATCGAGGACCGCTGCACCATCGCCGCCCCCTTTGCCTTCGAAGCAGAAAAGGGGATCGAAGGGCTAAAGCTTGGCTACCTTCCCGAAGCCTTCGAGGACGAGGGCGCGACCGACGTCGACCGCGCTGCGCTCGAGGCAGCGAAGTCACTTGGCATCGAGGTTGTGACGGTCTCCCTGCCAGACCTGCCTTATGCCTCGCTCATGAACTCGCTCTACGCCGAGGCAGCAGCGGCTTTCGAACACCTAACTCTGACTGACACGGACGACACTCTAACCTGGCAGGATGACGGCGCCTGGCCGAACACCTTCCGCAAGGCGCGGTTCCTGTCGGCGGTGGATCACGTTCAGCTCGACCGTCTGCGGTACCTGGTGATGCAGGCGCTGGACGGGCTGTTCCAAGAGGTCGACGCTCTGATCGGGCCGTTCATGACCGGGCCGATGCTGGTGGCGTCGAATTTCACCGGCCACCCCTGCCTGCACCTGCGCGCCGGGTTTCTGGACCTCGGTACCCGGGGTGCGGCGTCATTGGGCGCGGGAAAGCTGACCACGGGCGAGGCAGACGCGGCGGGAGAAACGCATCGGGTGCCGCAGGGCATCTCGATCTGGGGCCGCCTGTTCGAGGAGGGCACGATCCTGAACCTCGGCCTGGCTCTGGAGAAGAAACTTGGCGTGGCGGCGGAACGCCCGCCGCTTCCGGCATAAGAGCAGATAGCGAGTAACCCGCCGAAAGTGCGGGACAATCACGAAATCCCGGCGCCCTTGGCGGGGCCTCGGAATGTCCAACCAGGAGATAGAGCGATGAAGCGCAGAGACTTCCTCAAGACGACCTCCGCCCTGATGGGGGGCACGATCCTTTACGGCCTCGGCAGCAATTCCGCCGCCGCGCAGGGTGAACCGGTCAGCGGCGGCACGCTGATCTGGGGCCATTCCGAGACGACGCAGAACCTCGACATGCACCAGACCGGGACGGCGTCGACCGGCCGGGTGCTGGAAAATGTGCACGACAGCATCGTGACGGTGGACGAGAACCTGACTGTGATCCCGCATCTCGCCGAAAGCTTCGAGATCAGTGAGGACGGGCTGACCTATACGTTCACGCTGCGCGACGACGTGATGTTCCATAATGGGGCGAAGATGACCTCGGCCGATGTGAAATACTCGTTCGAGCGCTGCATGAACCCCGACACCGGCGCTGTGAATTTCGAGGTGTTCAACAACGTCGCCTCGATCGAGACGCCTGACGACCTGACCGTGATCATCACGCTCGACCAGGTGAACGCGCCGTTCCTGTCGCGGTTGGCGGAGAATGGAGCGGGCGTCATCATGCCCGTTGATTCCGGAGATGTGCAGGGAAATACGCCGATCGGCTGCGGCCCGTTCAAGTTCGTCCGCCGCGAATTCGGCAACGAGGTCGAGCTGGAAGGCTTCGCCGATTACTGGGGCGGGGCGCCCTATCTCGACAAGGTCATTGCGCGAGAGATCACCGAACCCACTGTGCGCCTTACTGGCCTGAGGACTGGCGAGTTGCATATGATCAACGACATCCCCGCCGACCGGATCGGCGAGATCGAGGATGATCCCGACCTGCAGGTTGTCGCCTGGTTCCCGCTGAACTGGGACTTCGTGAACTTCAACCACGAGTTCGAGCCGTTCAAAGACCCGAAAGTGCGCGAAGCCTTCGACTACATGATCGACAAGCAGGTCCTGCTGGAAGGTGCGCTTTGGGGGCAGGGCGAAGTTACCGCCTCTCCCAGCTACCCGACCTCGGCCTCCTACAACCACGATCTCGAACAACGCCCGCAGGATATCGAGAAGGCCAAGGCGCTGCTGCAGGAGGCGGGCTACGGCCCTGGCGAGCTGTCGGTCACCTTCAAGGCGACGACGAACTACCCATACCACATCGAGTCCGCGCAGATCATGCTGGAATGGTTCCGGCTGGCGGGGGTCGAAGCCAACATCGAACAGCTCACTTGGTCCGACTGGCTCAGCCAGGTCTGGGTCGACAAGGACTTCGAGATCTCGATGATGAACTTCTTCACGCTGTGGGAGCCGGATTTCCTTTACTACTCGCTGTGGAATACCGAGGGCGCATTCAACTACCGCAAAATCTCCAACCCGACTGTCGACGAACTGACCGCCAAGGCGCGGGTCACTGTCGATCCCGAGGAACGCGCGGGGATCTACAAGGAAGTGCAGAAGGTCATCCACGACGAGACCCTCGACGTCATCCTTTGGTTCCGGAATGGCACCATCGGCGCGCAACCTTCCGTGGGAGGGCTCGACACCATTGTGCACCCCAATGGGTCGAACCTGAACTTCCACAAAGTCTGGCTTTCTTCCTGAGCCAGCGCGCGGGGCGCGTAACACCGCGCCCCGCAATTCCACCGATTTCCCTACGCGACGGGCGGACATGGCGTGAGCTACATCCTGAACCGCATCCTTTCGATGCTTTTGACCCTGTTCCTGATCTCGGCGATCACCTTCGCCGTGACCAACATCCTGCCCGGCGACGTGGCGATGATGATCATGGGGACGCAGTCGAATCCTGAGGCCCTGGAGGGGTTGAGGCGGTCGCTGGGACTGAACGATCCGCTGCTGGTGCAGTACTGGCGTTGGATCAGCGGGATGCTGACCGGCGACTGGGGCACATCGCTGGTGTTCAAGGAACCCATCGGACCACTGATACTGCAGAAGATGACGGCGAGCGCGATGATCGTCGTGTTCTCGATGACCATCGCGCTGACCTGCGCCGTTCCCCTGGGTGTTTGGGCGGCGATGCATCCGAACAAATGGCAGGACACGACCGCCAGTTCCGCCGCGCTGCTCGGCGTCAGCCTTCCGGATTTTTTCTGGGGCATCATGCTGATCCTGCTCTTCGCCCGCTGGCTCGGCTGGCTACCCTCTTCCGGCTTCGTCGACCCGCGCGAGGATTTCCTGCTCGCCGCTCGCCACGCCCTGCTGCCATCTCTGGCGCTCGGCCTCGGACTGATGGCCCACCTCACGCGCATGACCCGCGCCACTATGACCGGAATCCTGAACCAGGAATTCATCCGCGTCGCCCGTGCCAAGGGGCTGGGCGAACGCACCGTTGTCTGGAATTACGGCCTCGCCAACGCCGTTGGCCCGGTTATGACCGTCGCAGGCCTGCAGGTGGGTTACCTCTTCGGCTCGATTATCGTCATTGAAAGCCTGTTCAACTACACCGGCATGGGCTGGCTGACCTACCAGGCCCTGCTGAACCGCGACATACCGCTAATCCAGGCCAGCGTCTTCGTCATAGCAGGCGTGGTGATGCTGGCGAACCTGATCGTCGATCTTCTCTATGTACTCGTTGACCCGCGGATCCGCCTGTCATGAAACTGCCTGCCGCGTTCCGCTCCTCGAAAGGCCTGATCGGCGCCGTGCTGGTGTTGATGATCCTGCTGGTCGCGATCATAGCGCCGTTGGTGATACCGCCCGATATGGCAACCCAGATGGACATGCGCGCACGCCTGTCACCCCCGACGCTGGCGCATCCGCTGGGTACCGACCAGCTCGGCCGCGACCTGATGTACCGCGTCCTTCTGGGCGCCCACACCTCGATCTACATCGCCACCGCTGCCGTGCTGATGTCCATCGTCATCGGCCTGCCGCTTGGCCTGATCTCCGGCTATGTTGGCAAAACAACCGACAACATCCTGATGCGGCTGGTCGACACACTTCTGGCCTTCCCGGCCCTCCTGCTGGCGCTGACGATCAGCGCGGTCCTCGGCCCAAACCTGCAGAACACGATCATCGCCATTGGCATCGCCTTCACCCCGTTCCTCGCCCGTATCATTCGCGGCGAGGCGCTGCGTGTGGCGCAAATGCCTTATGTCGAGGCGGCACGCACGGCCGGCAATTCCGACACACGCCTAATCGTCCGTCACATCCTGCCGAACATCATGCCCGCCGTGATCGTGCAATCAACGATCTCGCTCGCCTTTGCGATCCTGGCAGAGGCGGGACTGTCCTTCCTAGGCCTTGGGACCCAGCCGCCGGATGCGTCCTGGGGCCTGATGATCCAGGCATCTCGCGACTACCTCGACCGGGCACCCTGGACCGCGCTTGTCCCCGGCGCGGCGGTGGCGCTAACCGTTCTCGGCCTCAACATGTTCGGCGACGCCCTGCGCGACGCGCTCGATCCCCGCGCCCGGAAAGGAGCCACGTGATGCCCGACGGAAGCCCGCTCGTCTCCATCGACAATCTCCGCGTCGAGTTCCGCGGCGAGGATGGCCCCATCGTCGGCGTCGAGGATGTGTCCTTCTCGATCAAGCCCGGCGAAACCGTCTGCGTCGTCGGCGAAAGCGGCTCCGGCAAATCCGTCACTTCGCTGTCGCTGATGCGGCTTGTGGAATTTGGCGGCGGCCGCATCGCTGGCGGCAAGCTCGAATTCGCGCGCGACTCCGGCGTGCTCGATGTCGCCGATGCCGACCCCGAGATCATGCAGCAGATCCGCGGCAACGAGATCGGCATGATCTTTCAGGAGCCGATGACATCGCTGAACCCGGTCTTCACGGTCGAGCGCCAGATGACCGACGGCCTGCGCCTGCATCGTGGGTTGTCGCAGTCCAAGGCCCGCGCCCGCGCGCTGGAGCTGTTGAAACAGGTGCGCATCCCGGAACCGGAACGCCGGCTGAAGCAATACCCGCACGAACTTTCCGGCGGTATGCGCCAGCGCGTCGTAATCGCCATGGCCATGGCCTGCGAACCCCGCCTGTTGATTGCCGACGAACCCACCACCGCGCTCGACGTCACGATCCAGGCAGAGATCCTCGCTCTGATCGACCGGCTCAAGCGCGAAACCGGGATGGCAGTCCTGTTCATCACGCATGACATGGCTGTCGTGGCACAGATGGCCGATCGCGTCGTCGTCATGTTTCGCGGCAACCTTGTCGAAGAAGGGCCGGTCGAACAGATCTTCACCAACCCGCAGCAGGACTACACCAAGGCGCTTCTCGCCGCCGTTCCACGCCTTGGCGAGATGCGTGGCAAACCCGCCCCCGAACCAATGCGCCTTGTCGGTCAGTCCCCGGTCGAGGCCGACCTGAAGCCAGCCCGCAAGCCCGAGCCTCTGCTCGAGGTTCAGAACCTCACCACACGCTATCCGGTGAAGGGCGGCGTCTTCCGCCGGCCGGTGGCAAACGTCCACGCGGTCGAGGACGTCAGCTTTACCATCAACAAGGGCGAGACACTGGCGCTGGTCGGCGAATCCGGCTGTGGCAAATCCAGCTGCGGCCGCTCTATCCTGCGGCTTACCGAACCAACCTCAGGCAAGGTGCTGCTCGACCGCACTGACATCATCGCGATGAACGACCGCGACCTGCGCCGCCGCGGCTGGCGCGACATGCAGATGGTGTTCCAGGATCCATTCGCCTCGCTTAACCCCTACATGCGGCTCAAGGATCAGGTCGCGGAACCCCTGATGAACTACGGCCTCGCCTCCGGCAGCGAGTTAAAGGACCGCATCGCCACCCTGTTCGACCACGTCGAGCTGCCGCGCAGCTTCATGACCCGCTTTCCGCATGAACTGTCCGGCGGTCAGCGCCAGCGCATCGCCATCGCCCGCGCACTGGCGGTAAACCCTAAGCTTATCGTCGCCGATGAGGCGGTTTCAGCCCTCGATGTCTCGGTGCAGGCACAGGTTCTGAACCTGATGATGGAGCTGCAGTCAGAGTTCGGCATCTCCTTCCTGTTTATCAGCCACGACATGGCCGTGGTCGAGCGAGTATCGCACCGTGTCGGTGTCATGTATCTCGGCCGGCTAGTGGAGACTGGCTCGCGCGCGCAAGTCTTCGAGAACCCGCAGCATAGCTACACCCGCTCGCTGATGAGCGCCGTGCCTGTCGCCGATCCGACACGCAAGACGATCCGCGACGACCTGAACTTCCGCCCGATCCCCTCGCCTGTCTTTCCGCTGGGCCACGAACCGGGACCGTCGGAATACACGGAGGTTGCGCCAGGCCACTTGGTACTGAAAGACAACAAAACCTAAGGAGGAGAGCCATGCCAATACGCAATCGCCTGGCAGAGATGCAACCCGAGATCGCCGGCTGGCGGCGCGACCTGCACATGCACCCGGAACTGCTTTACGAAACCCACCGCACCAGCGCTTTCGTCGCCGACAAGCTGCGCGCCTTCGGATGCGACGAAGTGGTAGAGGGGATTGGCCGCACCGGCGTTGTCGGTATCATCAACGGCAAGGGCAGCGGACCGACTGTCGGTCTCCGCGCCGACATGGACGCGCTCCCGATACTGGAAGCGACGGGCCTGCCACATGCCTCACAAACACCCGGTGTGATGCATGCCTGCGGCCATGATGGCCATACCGCGATGTTGCTGGGTGCCGCACAATACCTCGCCGAAACACGCAATTTCGAAGGCCGCGTCGCGGTGATCTTTCAGCCTGCCGAAGAAGGCGGCGCCGGCGGCGATGCCATGGTCAAGGACGGCATGATGGACCGTTTCGATATCGCCGAGGTCTACGGCATGCACAACGCGCCGGGTCTTGCGGTCGGTCATTTCGCGATCCGAACTGGCGCCTTTTACGCCGCGATGGACGCATTCGAAATAGTTGTCACCGGCAAGGGCGGCCATGCCGCGCGCCCGCATGAGGTTATCGACACCACCATCGTCGCCGGCCAGATCCTTTCGGCGCTGCAGACCATCGCCTCTCGCAATGCCGACCCGGTCAAGGCGCTCGTCGTCTCTGTCACCAGCTTCCGCACCGACACTGACGCCTTTAACGTGATACCCGAAACCGTCACCCTCCGTGGCACCGTCCGCAGCTTCGACGCCGACCTGCGTGACCTTGCAGAGCGCCGCATAGCCGAGATCGCCAAACGCACCGCCACTGTCTACGGTGCAAGCGCGAAGGTCGACTATCAGCGCGGCTATCCCGCCATGGTCAACCACGAGGCCGAAACCGGCTTCGCCGCCGAGGTCGCCGCCCGCGTCTCGCCCGAGGTCGACGCGGAAGCGCCCGCCATCATGGGCGGCGAGGATTTCGCCTTCATGCTCGAGGCGCGCCCCGGCGCCTATATCCAGATCGGTAATGGCGACACCGCGGGCGTCCACCACCCGCTCTATGATTTCAACGACGAGGTAATTCCGGCAGGCTGCTCTTACTGGGTCGAACTCGTCGAAACACGGCTGAAGCTGGCATCATGACCGCACATCTCGGATCCTCCCCCGAAACCTGCCACTGGGGCTATTTCGACGCCACGCTGCCACCGGCCGCTGAGATCGACAGCGGCGACACCATTGTGATCGACACGGTCTCCGGGACGGCGGCTCAGCTGCCGCCCGAAGGGTTTTTCGTGCCTCCGGAACTCCTCGATATCCACGAACGTGCCGAACGCCTGCTCCCCGGCCACATCCTGACCGGCCCGGTAGCAGTGAAGGGTGCGAAACCCGGCCACGTGCTGGAGGTGCAGGTACTAGACGTCTCGCTCCGACAGGACTGGGGCTACAACCTGATCCGCCCCCTCGCCGGCACGCTCCCGGAGGACTTCGACGACACCAGCCGCATCGTGAATATCCCCCTCGACAAGGAAACGATGACGGCCAAGCTATCCTGGGGTCTCGACCTCCCGCTGAAGCCATTCTTCGGCGTGATGGGCGTCGCCCCACCACCGAACTGGGATCGCATCTCCACCCTGCCGCCGCGCCGCCATGGCGGAAATCTCGATAACAAGGAACTGGTCGCAGGCAGCACTCTCTATCTTCCGGTCCTCACCCAAGGCGCGCTGTTCTCCTGCGGCGACGGCCACGGCGCCCAGGGCGATGGAGAGGTCTGCATCACTGCCATCGAGACCGCGCTCAGCGGAACCTTCAGGCTAACCGTGCGCGACGACCTGTCCTTCACCTACCCTCGCGCCGAAACGCCGACCCACATCATCACCATGTTCATGCACCAGGATCTGAACCGCTGCGCCGAAGGCGCGCTGCGAGATATGATCGCGTGGATTTGCGAGAAGACAGGCCTCGACCGCGCCGACGCCTACATGCTCTGCTCCCTCGCTGGTGACCTTCACATCACGCAGACAGTCAACGGCAACAAGGGCGTGCACATGATGATGGAAAAGGCGTTGCTGGCCTGAAGGGCTTGCCGGCTCAGACCGGCAGCTCTCGCTGATCCGCAATCGCCTCCATCGTGATGTAAGAGGTTACAGCATCCAGCTCGACCTTCTCGATCATCTGCTGATACACCCGGTCGAAGGCGTTCATATCCTCCGCCACCACTTTCAGCATGTAGTCGTAGTCGCCGGCGATCCGGAAGAAATCGATCACGTTCGGTATCGCCAGAACCGTACGGCGGAAGGTTTTCAGCCACTCGCTCGAATGATGCCGCGTCCTCACCATCACGAAGACGGTAAGCCCGAGCCCCACTTTGCCTGTATTCAGCCGCACCGTGTGGCGTTCGATAATTCCCGCCTCACGGATCGCCTTCAGACGGCGCCAGCAGGCGTTCTGCGACAGTCCCACCTGCTCCGCCAGGTCACGCTGCGACAGCGTCGAATCCTGCTGCAGCGCACGCAGGATGCGCCGGTCAATCTCATCGAGGCTTCGGGCATTCATTGGGTCATTTGACACAATATTCAACGGTAAATCAAACGAAGTCGCGATTGTCTGATCGAATCCCACGATCATACAAGAAGCATGTGACCACAGCAGGGATTTCCCCCGTGCCCGACGATTTTGCCACCACACCCCTCGATCGCTTCGCGCGCAGTCTCGACAGACCGGACCTGATCCGAGAGTTACGCGCGGGTCTCATCGGCGAAGGCGCGAAACTGACCGGACCCTTCGGACCGAAACCGCTGGTCTACGCCGATTACGTCGCCTCGGGCCGCGCCCTCCGACAGGTCGAATCCTTCGTCTTGGAAGAGGTTCTGCCCTGGTATGCCAACAGTCATACCGAGGCGTCGTTCTGCGGCATGACGATGACCCGCATGCGGAATGAAGCACGCACGACCATCGCCCGGCTGACCGGCGCCACCGCCGGACACGCCGTGATCTTCGGCGGCTCCGGCGCCACCTCCGGTCTAAACAGGCTGGTCAATCTCTTCGGCCTCCCCGAAGCGGTGCGCGCCGGCACCCGCCCAGTCGTTTTCATCGGCCCCTACGAACATCATTCCAACATCCTGCCCTGGCGCGAATCCGGGGCCGAGGTCATCGAAATTGGAGAAGCGCCGGAAGGCGGGCCCAACATGGCGGAGTTGCAGGACGCGCTGCAACGAACCGCTGGCCGCACTCTCCGGATCGGCGCATTCTCCGCCGCCTCGAACGTGACCGGCATCATCACCGATCCCGATTCGGTCACCCGCCTCCTACGCGCCAATGGCGTTCTCTCTGTCTGGGACTATGCTGGCGCCGGCCCCTACCTGCCCATCGATATGCGCGCTGGCACCGATTGCGAAAAGGATGCCGTCGTCGTCTCGCCACACAAGTTCGTCGGCGGCCCTGGCGCCTCCGGCCTCCTGATCCTGCGACACGGCGTGGCGCGGCGCACCACCCCGTCCCAGCCTGGCGGCGGCACCGTGCGCTTCGTCTCGCCCGAGACGCATGATTACTCCGGCGATCTCGCCACCCGCGAAGAGGCCGGAACCCCCAACGTCATCGGCGACATCCGCGCCGCGCTTGCCTTCCTCGTCAAGGACGCCATCGGCGACACGTACATGGCCCGCCGCCATGCAGAGCTGAATCGCCGCGCCCTGTCCATCTGGCGCAGCAACCCCAACCTCGACCTCCTTGGTATCGACTGCGAGAACAGCCTGCCCATCTTCTCGATGCGCGTCCGCGATGCGAACACCGGCGGCCACGTTCACCACCAACTCTTCACCCGCATGCTCAGCGACAGGTATGGTATCCAGGCCCGCGGTGGCTGTGCCTGCGCCGGACCATATGCGCACCGGCTCCTTGGCATCGGCCCGGAACAATCTCTGGCGCTGCGCCAGTCCATCCTCGCCGGCAACGAGATCGACAAACCCGGCTGGACCCGCCTGAACTTCAGCCCGCTTATGGACGACGCAAAGGCCGACTATGTCATCCATTCGGTTGACGAACTGGCCCGCGAACCGCATGCGACGATGGCGCATTACTCGGCCGACTTGCGCACCGCGCGCTTCCGGCCTGGAACGCTCGCAGCGGAATAGCGCACGTCAACGTCACGCGGCGTCCCGAGACAGGTCAACCATTGCTCTGCCCCTTGAACCGGGCCATCAGACAGGCGTCGTCATATCCGGACCCACGCCGCACATAGTTGCGCTTGGTGCCTTCGAGTTCGAATCCCAACCGCTCGTAAAGCCGGATCGCAGAGACATTCGACGCCCAGACCATCAGCTCGACCCGCTGCAGGCCCAGCCAGTCGTCGCAAAGCCGTAGCAGCTCTACGCAGATCGCCGCACCGACACCGTGGCCCCGGTGATCCGGATGCACGGCCACGAGGTCAAGTTCCCCAGAATGCCATTTTCGCGGATTTCCGGGATAGGTCACCAGAACGCCGATGCCGGCCACTCCACCGTCGCGCATGGCCGCGATCTTGATTACCCCCGGCTCCGGCGCCATGCGTTTCCGCGCCATTTCCATATCGGCCAGCGGCAAGCGCATGGTGCCGCGGCAGACATGCTCTGCGGTCAGGATCCGGTGGATTTCCGGAAGGTCACGTTCCTCGACGGCACGGAATTTCAGAATGGTCATGTGGTAAGTCCGATGTTCAATGCAATACTGGGCGCAATATCGAGCTTCCTGTCACAGACGCGGTGTCTGGCCGTGACAACCGCGTGAAATCCAATAGTAAAAGTGAAACATGCTTCCTTTCGACGGGCAAATGAATCGTGGCACGACTTGAGATCCGCTTGCTCGGCCGGTTCGAGGCGCGCCTGGACGGCCGCCCGGTCGAGATGCCGACTCGCCATTGCGAGCTACTTCTGGCTTTGCTGGCGCTGGAGCCGGACCGGCCGCTCGGGCGTGACATGCTGGCCACTCTGCTCTGGCCCGACCGCAACGAGGCGCAGGCCCGCACTTCGATGCGGCAGGCACTTTATCGCCTAAAAAACGCCCTGCAGGGTGCAGACCCGTTTCCCTTGGAGATCGACGCGCGTTGGGTTCGCCTCGACGCAAAAGCCGTCACTCTCGATGCCGTCGGACTGAACGACACCTCAACCGTTCCCGGTGCGCCGGCAAACATGCTCGATATTGCCGGAACGGTACCGCTGGACGGACTGGACCCAGAAGGCGAAGAACTGGCCACACGGCTGGATCTGGAACGCTCCCGTCTGCGTCGCTTGCTGCAGGACGCCATGCTGCGGCAATCGGAAAGCCTGACTACCGAGAGGAAGTTCGCGGATGTAGAGGCGCTTGCAAGGCGCCGGCTGGCTCTGGAACCCTATGACGAGGCTGCGCTGCGTGACCTGATGACATCCGCCGCCTTGCAAGGTCGCCGTAACGCGGCGCTCGACGCTTACCGTACTGTCGCAGCCCGTCTGCGCGATGCACTGTCCGTTGCGCCTGAGCCGGAGACGCAGGCGCTCTACGATCAGATCCGCACCGGTAAGCTGGAAACAAAGATTCCAGAACCGCCGCACCCGGAACCAGCGGTGGAACCAGAGCCTGTGCCTGAACCAGCCACGCACAAGGAACCGCCAAGTTCGGACGCTGTACGTTACATTGCCGTGCTCCACGTCATCGGGCGCGGCCTGACCTCCGCTCTGCTGACGTCCGACCCCGAGACCGCCGAAGCGGAGGAACGCCAGCTTTATGCAAGGCTTGACGAGATCGCGGCCAGGTCCGGCGGATCGCGCCTGATGCAACAGGGCGCGGAGGCCGCCTATGTCTTCGGCACGTCTAGACCCGACGAAGAGCCCGCCCTGTCGGCAGCGGTCGCCGCTCTGGACATGTCACGGTTCAGCACAGCTGCGGCCGTCCATTCCGGTGACGCGCTGACTGGTTCGTCGCCCGGCTCCGGGCCGGTCGCTCTGCTCGCCCGCGAAATCGCCATGGCTACACCGGCCGGTGAGGCGCGCCTCAGCTCCGCGGCTCGGGCGGAGTGCCGCGGAGCGCTGGATATTGTCACCGCATCGGAGATCTCGGTGGCAGGCTTGCCGGAACCGCTGCCGACCTGGCGGATAAGTGGCACCGCATCCAACGGCGATGGCTGGGCCGCCCGTCAGGCGCGAGGTCTCAGCGCCTTTGTTGGCCGGCAGGAGTCGCTGGCACAGCTTGCCAGATATGCCGAGGACAGCCGGTCTGGACCGCGAGTGGTACTGATCACTGGAGAGGCGGGGCTTGGAAAGTCCCGGCTCGTCCAAGAATTCCTGCGTCGACACGCTCGTTGCGCGCATATCTCCCGTGTCAGCTTTCCGCCGCGGGCGCATAACGGGTCCACTCTCTCTTTCGGTGCCCTGTTGCGCGCTTGGGCCGATCCAGACGGCAACGCGCCGGCAGAGGTCGTTCTGGACACTGCGACTGCAAGCTTGGGCGATGCGGCGGCGGATTACCTGCCGGCTCTCGCCTTTCTCCTCGACCGGCCCGACCTGTCTGGGGACTGGATGCAGAAATCCCGTGACCACCGGCGCCGGGACCTGGTAGAGGCGATCCGCGTGATCCTTGAACTTCGGGCGCAGGACGACCAATCGGTACTCGTCGTGGAAGATGCGCATTGGGCGGATCAGGGCGCCGTCGCGATCCTGGATCGTTTGGTGTCCACCCTTGGCTCTACCCGGCTGCTGATGCTGGTCACTTGCCGGCCGGAATTCGAGAACGACTGGGCACGGCTTCCCCATGCCAGCCAGCTGCGGTTGGATGGTCTGGATACCGAGGCGGCGCAAGAACTTGTGCGCTCGCTGATTGGCGACGCTCAGGCGCTGCCCGAACTCGGGCGGCGGCTGGCACAGGAAGCAGGGGGCATCCCGCTCTATATCGAGGAAGTGCTGCGATCCATTTCGGAAGCCGGCCACGCGTTGCCCGGCACCGGCGGACCCGAGCCGCGTAATCTGTCGGGCCTGACCATACCGCCCTCGATCAGGGGCGTGCTGGCCCTACGCATCGAGCGTTTGGGCGACGCAGATCGCAAGGTGCTGGACGCGGCGGCGGTAATCGGCGCGAGCGTGCCGGAACCGCTGCTTGCACCACTGTCTGGGCTTGATCCCGATACTCTGTCAGAGGCGCTCGACGGTCTCGCCGCGGCGGACCTGTTGCTCCGGGTGCGGAGCCTTCCGTTTCGCGAATACACCTTCAAGCACGCTCTGACGCTGGAGGCCGCCTATCGCGCGATCCTGCCGTCCCGCCGGCAGGCGCTTCACCGCACTGCGCTGGAACTGTGCGAGCGCGTTTATGCCGGCGAGCTCGACGCACATGTCGAGGAAATGGCCGATCACGCGCGGCTTGGCGGCCTGTGGGAACGCGCGGCCGACTTGCTGGAACAGGCCGCCGACAAAGCGGTAACACGTTCCGCCTACCAGCGCGCAGTCCCGCTTTTTGACCGGGCGCTGGACGCTGCCGCACGGCTGGAACAGACCGCAGCGCAGAAACTACGCCAGGCCGATCTGCACCGCCGCATGCGCGGCAGCCTGATGATGGTTGGAGAGTTCGAGAAGACGGAGCACCACCTGCTCGCAGCCGAGGCTCTGAGCGTGGAGGCTGGAGACCGGATTGCCATGGCCGAAGCGCGAATCCACATGGCCTACTACCACGCTACAGATGGTGGTTTCGACACGCTGTTCCGATGCTGCGATCTTGCCGAGGAAGACAGCAGCGGACTGGATGAGCCCATGCTGCTGGCAGAGATCGCCTCGGCCCGGCTTCAGGGGCTTCGCATGCGCGGAGAATTCGCGCAGGCCGCGCGGCAGTTCCGCGACCTGCCAGATGCCTATTCCGGAACCAACCGTCTGTTTCGCGGCCAGCACCTGGGCACCCGGCTGCTATGGGCCTGCTGCCACCTGTCCGTCTGCCATGCCTATGCCGGTGATGATGCCGCAGTCGAGCGCGTCCAGCAGGAAGCCCACGCCGTCGCCGCGGAAACGCGGCGCCCGGTGGACCAGCAATACGCCCGGCACAGTGCCGGGGTCGTGGCCCGCGTATCCGGGCGACCGGAAGAGGCGATGCGGCACCTCGAGGAGGCGCTGGATATCGTCCGGCAGACCGACCTCGTATTCTTCGAGGCATGGATCCTGTCGAACATGGGCGAGACGCTACTGGACATGGGCGATATCGACAGAGCGATGGAGGTGCTTCGCTCCGCAGCGGAAGACATGGCACCAAGGACGGCGCGAGTCCTTCGCGTGCTGGTCGACAGTGCTCTTGGCAAAGGGCAAGTACTGGCCGGCCAATACGAGAAAGCAGAGGCGACCCTGACCCGTGTCATCGCCGAAGCGCAGGTGATGGGGCACCGCAACTTTGAACAGCTCGCGCTGCGGCGCGTCGCCGGGGCCGTGGCGCACAGAGACCTGTCACTGGCCGAAACGCATCTGCGCGCCTCGCTGCGAATCGCCGACGAGACAGGCAATCAGAGAGATCGCGGGCGTGGGCTGAAACTGGCGCGTGAACTGGGTATCGAGATAGTCGAAAATGACTGACGCCGCCCGCTGCCAATGCAGCGGGCGGCGGCGGTTCATATCGTGAAACCGCTTACAGTCGATCAAAGGATGGCAGCTTGGGGTCGCCCAGCCAATGCGCGCGGAATGCATCTTCCGCCTGCTCCTGGCTCCAATGGTCGCCGGTTTCCAGCTCCACCTGCCACAGACCCCAAAGCGCCCAGCCATCGCGCGGCGCAGCGTCCAATGCAGCCTTGAAGGCGGACCGTGCCTCATGCGGCCGTCCGGCCTGCAGAAGCACGGCCCCCAGCGTCCGGCGCACCGGCGCGTACCAGTAGGACGGCTCCATGTAGGCGATGCCGTCTTCCAGCTCCGCGGCCACCTCCAGATGGTGGATCGCCGCGTCCCAGTTGCCCTGCACCTGCTCGATACGGCCTTCCAGGTGATGCATGGCCACACCCAGCAGGTCCCGGGCCGGGAGGTATTGCTCTTCCAGACCGTCGAGATCAGCCGTCTCGATAAGGTGCTTGATCGCATGCGCCTCGACCCAGGCCGCTTCGATCCGGCCGTCGCGGGCAAAGACCGTGCCGCGCGCGTAATGGCGGAATCCTTGGACAAGCGGGAACTCCTCGCCAACTTCAGGCAGCGCCAGCACCTCCTCTATACCGCGCATCTGTGCATGAACGGTGAACGGAGCCGTGCGGATCGCCTGCACCCAGGCCAGATCTGCCGACACCTCGTCGGACGTGATCGACCAAAGCCGGTCAGCCGCCGCCAGTGCATCCTCGGCCAAACCCGCGGATTGCGCACCCACCAGCAGGAAATGCGCGTTATGCGGATAATAGCCAAAGCGATAGAGGTCGCTCGCAGCGTCGCCGGCACGGGCAAGGAACGCCTCGTCCGCTGCGATGGCATCGCGGTTCACCTTGATGGAATCGGCGTAGCGTCCGATCCGGTTGTAGATATGAGCCGGCATATGCACGAGGTGACCAGCCGCTGGCACAGATCCGGCCAGCCGGTCAGCTGCCCCTTCGGCCTGTTCTGGATGCGCCGTCGCTTCCATCGCGTGGATGTAAAGATGCAGCGCCGCCGGATGGTAGGCGTCGATTTCCATCGCCCGCTCCAGGGTCCCGATGATATCACTCGCGCGGCCTTTTGGCGTGACGCCATCGGCCTCCCAGTAATCCCAGGGCTGCAGATTCATCAGCGCGTCGGCAAACATCACCAGAACGTTGACGTCATCCGGGAAATCCGCCGCGACCTCCTGCATCAGGTCGGCAAAATGTTCGTTCCCCTGCTCGCCGACATATCGCTGCGACAGCGCCTGTGTCAGCGCGACCTCGACCGGCGCGCTGGCCAACTCCGCGGCCCGCATCGCGGTCTCCTGGGCACGATCAACGTTTTCCGGGTGCATGCCGTCATTCAGGTTCGACCCCAGCGCATAAGACTCGCCCCAGTAGCACATGGCGCAGTCCGGATCCGCTTGCTGAGCCATGCGGAAGGCACGCACCGCCTCGGCATGGTTGAAGCCCCAGAGCTGGCCGAGCCCCTGGTCGAACCAGGCCTGCGCGTCGGGGTTGCCGGTTTCGATGATCATGCCGAAGACGCCGAGTCCGGGCACCATGACCGGCGCGCCACCGTTCGGCGCACCATCCTCGGCATAGGAGACTCCGGGAGAGAACAACTCCGTCCGGCGATTTTCCTCGTGCGCGAACACGGGACTGGCGATTGCGCTCGCCAGCAGGGCGGCGCGAATGGATTGATTAAACATGGCCGTAATCTCTTCTCTGGTTCTGAGAATGGGCAGCCGGTCTCAGATGAGACCGGCGAAGAATGGGCGATGCATCGGATGCACGCCGTGGCGCGCCAGGATGCGATCCGGCGAGCCGCGCAGGGCCTGAACACGGCGACGATCCGCCGCGTTCAGGCTCGCACTGGCGATGACGCCGGTCTTGATAGAGGCATAGGTCATTGGAAAATTCCCTCTTGTCGAATGGGTTGACGTCAATTTCCGTCCCGGCAGATCAATTGCCGGGCTGGAAGAGGCGCGTAATACGCCTTGGTCGGGTCCGATGAACCCGTTTCGGCATCAGCGTCAGCAGATAACCGAAATCGTGATCTCCAAGGATGTCGCGCCGAAGCGCGGGTGGGAGAGAACTGATATCCATTTCATTGCTTTCTCTGGTCAGGCCGCGGACAGTTCGCCCGAGATGGCCTTGGCTATGCAGCTGACATGCCGGTAGTCAGTCCCGCAGCAGCCGCCGAAAATGTGAAGATTCGGCAGCAACCCGGTCAGCCGCACATAGTCCTGCGCCAGTTCATGCGGATCGCCACCGTCGAGTTCTTCTGCCTCGTCAAGCTCGGCATGGCTGAGTCGTGAGGCGTTGGCGCGGATGCCGCGGATGCGTCCCGCAGTCAGACCGTTCGGCAACGCACCGCTGAAATGATCCGGATGCGCACAGTTGATCATGTAGTAGACGGGCCCGCCGCCAGTGAGGGCATCCACCGTCTCGATGGCTTCTGCCAGCGTCTCGCCGGAGGGCAGGCGCCCGTCGGTCTCGGTCGTGAACGCAATCGCGCAGGGCAGGCCGGCAGCTTTCGCGGCAAGCACCACGCCCGCCGCCTCGCCGGTATGGGTAATGGTGACAGCCGTGACCATGTCGGCAGCGGTCTCGGCAAAAGCCTCGATCTGGGCGGTGTGATAGGCCCGCGCCGCCTCCGCGGTCAGCATTTCCTCGGGCCTGTATCCATCCCCCGCCGGGCCGATATTGCCCGAGATCACCATCGGTGTCCCACCAGACTGTCCGGCGCGCAATTCCTCCATCAGCACGATGGCCGCATGGTTGAAGGCCCGGATACGCTCCGCATCGTGGCCCAACTTCGCGCCCCATCCGTGCGAGCACCTCCAGGTCGGGCTTTCTAAGACGAACCCCAGCCCGTTGCATTGCGCGATCTGTAGGTAGTGGCCATAATACTGCCGAAAGGCGTCTCGACCAGCATCGCTTTCCAGCAACGGATATGCGGCGAACAGCGGCAGATCAAAGCCCATCTCGAAGATGAGCGTCGTCTCGATTCCGCCATCAGTAACGAACGGCAGCCCCGTCATCTGGGGCAAATCGGATGCACTGGGCATGAATGATCTCCATCAACTACAATCGATGGAGACGGAATGACTCGTGGTCGTGACGCCGCCGTTGGCATCTGCGTGACACAGGCGTGAAATCGGCACGCCATCCGAAAAATGTTGGCGGTCAGACCTCCACTTCCACCTTCCCGATCGGGTGCGAGCAGCAGGCGAGGATGTACCCCTCGGCGATATCGTCGTCTGAGATGCCGCCATTATGAACCATGTGCACCTCGCCCGAGATCTTCCTGGTCTTGCAAGTCCCGCAGATCCCGAAGGTGCAACCCGAAGCGATGTTCAACCCGTTTGCCCGCGCCGCGCCCAGGATAGTCTCGGTCTCGGGCACCTGCGCAGTGACCCCCGAGGCCGCAAAGACCACCTCCGCCAGAGCACTCTCCTCCAACACGACATCGTCGAAGTCCGGCACGTCGTCCGCCTCCGCCACCGGCGCTTGGAAACTTTCCTGGTGATAGCGCTCCATGTCGTAGCCCAGACCCGCCAGCGCCTCGCGAACCGTCTGCATGAAGGGCTCCGGCCCGCAGCAGAACACTTCTCGCTCCAGATAATCAGGCGCCATCAGGCCGAGCATCAGTTGGTTGAACCGGCCCTGGTACCCGGCCCAGGGGCTGAACCGGTCCGGTTCCTCCACCACCCATTTCAGCGCAATGCCGGGAATCCGGCTCGCCATATGCTCCAGCCGCTCGCGAAAGATGATCTCCGACGGTCTTTTGGCGCAATTGATGAACACCACGTCGGGCGAAGCGCCCTCGTCATACATGTAGGTGGTCATCGACATGACCGGCGTGATGCCTGACCCGGCCGAGATGAAAAGGTATTTCCGAGCTGGATGGCTCTTGTGGGTAAAGACACCCGCCGGCCCCGTCGCCTTGATCCGCATGCCCGGCTGCAGGTGGTCGATCATCCAGCGCGCGCCGATACTGCCGGGCTGCGCCTTGACGGTGACAGAGATCGACAGCGGCCGTGATGGTGAGGAAGATATCGTAAAGGTCCGCCAGACCGGTCCGCCCGGTACGGGAAGTTCCAGCGTCAGAAACTGGCCCGGCATGTAATCGAACAGTGCGCCCGTGGGCGACTGGAAATTGAAGGTGCGGGTGGCCGGCACCTCGGGGATCACCGAGACGCATTCCAGCATCTCGGCATCGTTCCAGATCGCGGCTGCGGAAACGCGGGCCAGTTGGTTCATGGATTACTCCGCCGCCATTGCAACCGGTTCCAGCCGGGATGCCATCGTGGTGCAGTACCAGTTGACGAACTGGATCACGCCGCTTTCCTGAACCGCGGAATAGGGGCCGGGCTCGTAGGCGGGAGAGTTAATGCCCCTCTGGTTATCCTCGACCACGCGCCGATCCTCGTCGTTGGTGGCTATCCAGACCTCGGTCAGCCGCTTCAGGTCATAGTCCCGTCCCTCGACCGCATCCTTGTGGACCAGCCATGTGGTCCGCACCTCAGTGGTGGTAGGCGTGACCGGCGTGACGCGGAACGTGATCGAGTGATCAGGCAGGAAATGGTTCCAGGTCGTCGGATAGTGGAACTTCAGAAGCGAGCCGGCATCATCGAAAGGAACCCGGCCCAGCCGCCGGGTCACCGCAATTCCGCCATCCATCGTGTAGCTTTTGGCGCCTACCTTCAGCGGCATCCGCGCCAGCCGGTACTGGCCGCTGTCCGCAATATGGAACGTCGCCTTAATACCCGCGGCCTCGCAGCGCTGAAAATGCTGCATCAGGTGCGGCGGTGCCTCGCCCTCCTCAATCCCGGTCACAGTCGGATCGTCCGGGAAGGTCCGGCACAGGGCCGGGTGGTTGCCGCCGCAGTGATAGCACTCGCGGTTATTCTCCCAGACCAGTTTCCAGTTGCCGTTCTCGATGATCGAGGAACTGTAGGAGACCTTCGCGGCGCTCAGGTCATGCGGCGCAAGGTATGGCCGGGCCAGATTCGCGAAGCTGTCAAAATCGGGCGGATTATCGGAGAGGCAAATATAGACAAGGCCCGCCAGTTCCCGGCAGGCGACAGGCTTCAGCCCGTGTGCGGATGCATCGAAGTCGGCGCCCATGTCCCGCGCCCAAAGAAGCCGCCCGTCCAGTTCGTAGGTCCACTGGTGATAGGGGCAGACCAGCTTTGGCGCGTTGCCCTTCGCCGCCTTGCACAGGATCGAGCCGCGATGCCGGCAGGTGTTGTGAAATGCGCGGATCGCACCATCGGCGCCGCGAACGAGGATCACTCCGTAATCGCCGACCTGATGCGTAACGAAGCTGCCCGCTTTTTCCAGCTCGCAGGCGGGAATCGCGTAAAGCCAGTCGCGGTAGAAGATATTCTCCATATCCGCGCGAAAGATTTCCGGATCGGAGTAAAAGGGCTGTTCCAGCGCGTATCCGACCCTGCGCCGGGCCAGCAGGTCGCGAAGTGCTGCCTGCATCTGTCGTTCTCCCCGCCGCGCCCCGCGGCATGATTCTGTGCGAGACAAGTCAGGACAAACGGCAGGCTGCGGCCGTCGCCTGAACCGCCGCCCGCGGTTGACGTTTCCGACAAGGCTGGTTTCCGGACTTGGGAGTGGTCCATTCCAGACCGGACACGGCACCTTCCCGGGGCTCTGCACCCCAGTGGCCTCCTCGCCGTGCCCTACGCTCCGTTACCGTTGCGGGGGCAGTGCCGGCCTTTCACCGGCTTCCCAATTCTCCGCCCTCTCAGGCGGCACCTTGCATGCTCGACGTAATCAGGAAACGCTTGGATCGGATACACAGGAAGCGACATATCCGCGCTCGTTTAGGACGCGCGTTGTCGTAAATTCATAAGAACCGGGCAAGGTCGGGTGGGCGGAAATTCGGGCCCTTCAACACCTTGCCATCTTCGCGCAGCACCGGGCGACCATCGGCACCAAGCTTCGACATGTTCGAGGCATGTACCTCTGCGACTGCCTCGGTCTTCACCCCGTGCATGCCGAATTCGAGGAAAGTTCCGTCAAGCACGTATTGAATGTCGCAAAGGGCGTCGAGCACCTCGACAAGATCACCTGCTGCAACGGCTTCACGCAGCTCCTGCACCTCTTCCTCGAGGATCGAAATCCGCATGTCCGCGCGGTCCTCCGGAATGCTTGGTCGGGATGCGACCGGTACTCCGAAAGCTTCATGCCATTCGCGTACGGTGGACAACGTGTCAGTTGGAGCCATCATCGCACCTTTTATGAGCCTCGTCACAATAAGCGATAAATCTGGCCGTATCCAAAATCAATATATTGACACGCATCTCTGACTCTCCTCAATATGGTGGGGCTTTGGTTCCTGTGACTCGTCATGGGCGAAGAGGGAAGCCGGTGAAATTCCGGCACTGCCCCCGCAACTGTTAGCGGCAAGCCAAGGCCCCGATATCCACTGGACAGGACAGTCCGGGAAGGTGGGGCCAGGCGTTCGAGCCGCATAGTCAGGAGACCTGCCAAGGCAACAACGACGAAACCGGGCGGAGGGCCCGGAGGCGTTTCGGCAGGTCGTGCCATCCGCACGTCCAGCTGGCGTCCCCGAAACTTCCGCACCGAAAACGGGCAGAACGAAAAGGGACAAGAAAATGAGCATCACCGTCTATTCCAAACCCGCCTGCGTGCAGTGCACCGCCACCACCCGCGCGCTGGCCGCGCGTGGCGTCGATTTCGATGTGATCGACCTGACCGAGGATAACGAAGCAATGGAACTGGTGACCTCGCTCGGCTACCGCCAGGCGCCTGTCGTGATGGCCGGCGACGATCACTGGGCCGGTTTCCGTCCCGACAAGATCGGCGCGCTCTGCTGATCTCAATGGGCGGGCTGGTCTATTTCTCGTCCCGATCGGGAAACACCCGACGCTTCGTCGAGAAGCTGGGCCTTACGGCGCAGCGTATCCCCCTCGACCCAACGGCGCCAATGCCCGCCCCGACCGCGCCCTTCGTCCTGATCTGTCCTACCTATGCGGATGGCGAGGGACGGGGCGCGGTTCACAAGCAGATCATCCGCTTTCTGAACATCGCGGAGAACCGCGGCCGGATGCGCGGCGTGATCGCCAGCGGCAACCGGAATTTCGGCGCCACCTTCGCCTGCGCAGGCGATGTGATTTCCGCAAAATGCAGGGTGCCGGTGCTCTATCGTTTCGAACTGGCGGGAACGGAAACGGACCTTACCCGCGTCAGACAAGGATTGGACAGGTTTTGGAAAACGCAGTTCTCGACCGCGACCTGAACGACGCCGCACCGGCCAAGGCGGTGCCCGCGGAATGGCAGGGCCTCGATTACCATGCGCTGAACGCGATGCTGAACCTCTATGATGACGAGGGGAAGATCCGCTTCGACGCAGACCGAATGGCCGCGCGGCAGTATTTCCTGAGCCATGTGAATCAGAACACCGTCTTCTTCCATTCACTGGACGAGAAGCTGCGATATCTGGTGGACGAGGGCTATTACGAGGCCGCTGTCCTTGACCAGTACGACCGCACCTTCATCCATAAAATCTGGGATGCGGCATTTGCGAAAAAGTTCCGCTTCCCGACTTTTCTGGGCGCCTTCAAATATTACACCAGCTACACGCTGAAGACCTTCGACGGGAAACGCTATCTCGAACGGTTCGAAGATCGCGTCGTCATGGTCGCCCTTTGCCTCGCGCGCGGCGACGAAGGCTTTGCGATGAAGCTGATGGAAGAGATCATCGGCGGCCGGTTCCAGCCCGCGACGCCCACCTTCCTGAACGCCGGCAAGGCGCAACGCGGCGAGCTGATCTCCTGCTTCCTGCTGCGGCTGGAAGACAACATGGAAAGCATCGGCCGCGGCATCAACTCGGCGCTGCAGCTGTCGAAACGCGGCGGCGGCGTGGCCTTGATGCTGACCAACATCCGCGAGCACGGCGCGCCGATCAAGGGTATCGCCAACCAGTCCTCGGGCGTCATCCCGGTGATGAAACTGCTGGAGGACTCATTCTCCTACGCCAACCAGCTTGGCGCGCGGCAGGGTGCCGGCGCGGTCTATCTGAATGCGCATCACCCGGACATCCTGCGCTTCCTCGACACCAAGCGAGAGAATGCTGACGAAAAGATCCGCATCAAGACCCTGTCGCTCGGCGTCGTCATCCCCGACGTCACATTCGATCTCGCGAAGAAGAACGAGGACATGTACCTGTTCTCGCCGCATGACGTGCAGAAGGTGTATGGCAAGCCCCTCTCGGAGATCTCGGTCACCGAGAGATATCACGAGATGGTCGACGACCCGCGCATCCACAAGAAGAAGATCAACGCGCGCGCGTTCTTCCAGACCATTGCCGAGATTCAGTTCGAAAGCGGCTATCCCTATATCATGTTCGAGGACAACGTGAACCGCGCCAACCCGGTGGCGGGGCGGATCACCATGTCGAACCTGTGTTCAGAAATCCTGCAGGTGAACGAGGCGTCCGAATTCAACGACGACCTGTCCTACAAGCATCTGGGTACCGATATTTCCTGCAATCTCGGCTCGCTGAACATCGCCAAGTCGATGGATGGCGGCGACCTGGGCGCCACGGTGGAAACCGCGATCCGCGCGCTGACGGCAGTGTCGGAGATGTCGGAGATCGACTCCGTTCCCTCTGTGAGGCGGGGCAACGACGAGAGCCACGCGATCGGCCTTGGTCAGATGAACCTGCACGGGTTTTTGGCGCGCGAGCGGATCCACTACGGATCGGCCGAAGGCGTGGATTTCACCAACATCTACTTCGCCACGGTGCTCTATCACTGCCTTCGCGCGTCGAACCTGCTGGCGAAGGAGCGCGGCCAAAGCTTCAAGGGGTTCGAAAAATCAAAATACGCCGACGGCTCTTTCTTCGACAAATATGTCGAACAGGACTGGCTGCCGGAAACCGATGCGGTCAAAGCACTGTTCGAGAAACTGGGCGTTACCCTGCCCAGCCGCACCGACTGGGGCACGCTGAAAGAGGCGGTGATGAAACACGGTCTCTTCAACCGCAACCTGCAGGCGGTGCCGCCGACCGGTTCGATCAGCTATATCAACAACGCCACCTCCTCGATTCACCCGATCACGGCCAAGGTCGAGATCCGCAAGGAAGGCAAGATCGGCCGCGTCTATTACCCCGCTGCCTTCATGTCGAACGACAACCTTGAATACTACAAGGACGCCTACGAGATCGGGGCAGAGGCGATCATCGACACCTATGCCGCCGCTTCGCAGCATGTCGATCAGGGCCTGTCGCTGACGCTGTTCTTCAAGGACACGGCGACGACGAGGGACATCAACCGCGCGCAGATCTACGCCTGGAAGAAGGGGATCAAGACGATCTACTACATCCGCCTGCGCCAGATGGCCCTTGAAGGGACCGAGGTGCAGGGCTGCGTTTCCTGTTCGCTCTGATCCAGTGGCGGGCCCTTGCCCGCCCGATCCGCAACTCGTAGGGCGGGCTTCGGCCCGCCACCCGCGAAAGGCACCGACGATGAAAGATATGACCGAAACCCGCCGTATTCCCCGTGCCATCAACTGGAACCGGATGCAGGACGACAAGGACCTGGAAATCTGGAACCGCCTGACGGTGAACTTCTGGCTGCCGGAAAAGGTGCCGCTTTCGAATGACATCCAGTCTTGGTCGCAGCTGACCGAAGAGGAACAGCGCCTGACCATCCGCGTCTTCACCGGCCTGACCCTGCTCGACACGATCCAGAACGCGGTGGGTGCGCCGACGCTGATGCAGGACGCGATTACCCCGCATGAAGAGGCGGTGCTGTCGAACATCGCCTTCATGGAGGCGGTTCATGCCCGGTCCTATTCCTCGATCTTCTCGACACTGTGTTCGACGCCCGAGGTCGACGAGGCATTCCGCTGGTCCGAGGAAAACGCACAGCTGCAGCAGAAATCGCGCCTGATCCTCGACGAATACGACTCTGCCGCGAACCCGCTGCGAAAGAAGGTCGCCAGTGTCTTTCTGGAAAGCTTCCTGTTCTATTCCGGCTTCTACCTGCCGATGCACTGGTCCAGCCGCGCCCGGCTGACCAACACCGCCGACCTGATCCGCCTGATCATCCGCGACGAGGCGGTGCACGGCTATTACATCGGCTATAAGTTCCAGCGTGGCCTTGAACGCCTGACCGAGTCCGAACGTCAGGAGATCAAGGATTTCGCCTTTGCCCTGCTCTTCGACCTGTACGAGATCGAAAGCCGTTACACCGAATTGCTCTACGATCCGCTGGGGCTGACCGAGGATGTGAAGCATTTCCTTCATTACAACGCAAACAAGGCGCTGATGAACCTCGGCTTCGAAGCGCTGTTCCCCGACGATGTGTGCAAGGTGAACCCGGCGATCATGGCGGCGCTCTCGCCGAATGCCGACGAGAACCATGATTTCTTCTCAGGCTCGGGCTCGTCCTACGTCATTGGCAAGGCCGTCGCGACGGAAGACGAGGACTGGGACTTCTAGATTTGGCTCTCGCCTGGCGGCGAGCGGAGAGGCAATGCGACGGGTACATCGCCCGGAATCGGCGCGAAACCTTCAATGCCCGATATCCTGCCGCTCCTCGATATCACCCGAGTTGCCGCGGTCGAACATGGCACGCCAGGCATCAAGGCGAGTATCCTCCGGATGTAGGCGGTGCCATTGCCGGATGGCATTGCGAAGCCCCGTCCGCCCGATACGACTTCCCGGCTCATTTCTTGCCTCGGGCGTATCGCCTTTCGCAACCGCATTCCATACCGCCTGCTTGGCCGCTAGGTAGTCCGGCATACCCCAGGCAGAAAGCAACTCTTGGAAACGGTCGAATGCCACCCGGTCAAAGGCGCGATCCCGCGCCATTCGGTCCGTCACCGGATTCGCCGGATGGACCATCGCACAGGGAACCCAGCCGTCCGGGACTGGCACATTTGCGGAATGGGTGCGACCGGTCCGCAGCAGTTTCGGCAGGACGTGGGTATGCGGTCCTTCCGGTGATAAGCCGCCGGTATCGGGGCCACCGATCGGCTGAAATACCTCCACGCGCCCTATGCGCGTCAAGGTAACGCGATGTGGATGCGCCTTCAGGATGGCGCTCATCGCCGGATTGCCTTGCTCCATCAGCGGCCGTCCCTCGGCAGCGCGCAGCACTTGCAGCAACGCCGGATTGGTTGTGCGGATACAAAAATCTACCTGGTGTTGGCCAAGGCCCAAATCAAAAAGCACAGCCTCCCGATCCTCCGGGCGCAGTGCATCTGCGTCGGCTCCGATCTCGGTCAGAACACCGCGGGACCGCATCGCCGCTTCCCTGTTTGGCAGGCAAAGCGATACACCATGCGACCACCGATGCGGGCGCGGACTCAGCATCTGATAAGCGACGGGCCGCACCCTGCTCAGCCGGTCTATTCGGATACCGCCTCGCTCCGTCACGCACGCCAGAGGAGCGGGACGCGGCGTCGCGGACTCACCGGAAACGTGGTGGAACTCGGCAATCGCGCCGAACGACCCCATGCTCCAGCCGGTCTCCTCGTCGCTCAGCGCATCCCACAGAAAGCTTTCAATGTTCATCGTGTCGCTCGCGCATCCAGTCCTCCGTGCCACGCCGGATCGCTTCGTAGGTGGCGCGCCCGATAGCCTCGCCCAGATCGGTGTGCAGCCCGGCATATGCGCCTTCGCCCTTCGGCGCGGCAAGCGCTATGCAATCCGTGCCGGTACCTGTGGCAGGCCCGCCAGGCAGCATCGGGCCCGCCTCAACCACTGCAAGCGTGCGCGCCTGCGCTACGATGGTCATGGCCTCAAGCATCGCCGCGGGCTTCATGCCAGTCCCCAGCTGAACCGCGATGTTGATCGTTCCCCAGTTCGTGTCGGCATAATCCATCCGCGCGCCCACCCGTTCCGCATTGGACAGCCCGACAGTCGCAACGCAACGCACCGTCGCAGAACCCGCAACGGCCTCGGAAACGACATGACGGCGCAGGTCACGCGAGGTCAGGAAACAGGGGCAATCTGCGACACCGCGGTGGTCAAGCTCCGCCTTCACCCAGCCGCTGACATCCAGCCCCGGATGCAGGTCCGCATTGCACACTTCCCGCCACAGGATCTTGCTGGCCATGACCGGGCCGGGCCGGTTAATCACCCAGCTCAACACCTGCAATTCGGCACCGAGATCCAGCTCCAGCCAAGGCCGGTCGAGGATGATGCCACTCATCCCACCACCTCGGTTGCCTGAAAAATCGGGCCTTGCGCCGTTTCTTCGAAATGCGCGCAGATACCGAAATGGTCGCGCAGGTTGTCCGGCGTCAACACTTGGCGCGGCACCCCATCCGCCACTTTCGCATGCCCGCCCAGAAGTACCAGCCGCGTGCAATGCCGTGCCGCAAGCCCAAGGTCGTGGATAGAGACCAGGACTGAATGCCCTTCCGCTGCCAACTCGCGAAAGATCCGCATGGTTGAGATCTGGTGCGCCGGATCCAGTCCGGCAATCGGTTCGTCTGCCAGGATCAGCGGCGTTTCCTGTGCCAGCACCCGCGCGATCAGCACTCGCGCCTGCTCGCCCCCCGACAGGCGGGTGACCGTCCGAGCCCGCAATTCCTTCAGGCCCATCCGGTCAAGCGCCCGCTCCGCGGCCGCGCGATCCATCTCGCCAACTGGCTGACCCGTACCCAGATGCGGAATCCGGCCCAGCGTCACCAACGTCTCGACATCGACGGGCCATGATACCTCGCGCGCCTGTGGCAGCCAGGCGGCGGCCTTCGCGCGCGCACGCGGAGCCATCTGGGCGAGGGAACTATCACCCTGAGCCGGGATCAGGCCAAGCGCCGCGCGCATCAATGTAGTCTTGCCGGCCCCGTTGGCGCCGATCAACCCAACCAATTCGCCTGCGCCGATCTCCAGCGATACTCTCTCCAGAACCGTGCGTTGGCGCAGCGTCACCGAAATGTCGGACAGGCGCAGAAGGCTCATGCCATCTCCCTCCGCGTCCGATAGATCAGGTGCAGGAACAGCGGTGCGCCGACCAGCGCAGTGACCACCCCCAGCTTTAGATCGCCCGAAGGCAGAACAACTCGGACAGCCACGTCCGAGGCCAGCAACATCGCGGCACCGCCCAGAGCAGAGGCCCAGAGCAAAGCGCCGGGCCGGGCCCCGACCAGCGGGCGCAGGATATGCGGCACGACAAGGCCGACAAACCCGATCGCACCGGCCACGGCGGTCGCGGCACCGACTGCGGCCGCCGTGCCCAGCACCACCTGCCACCGAACCCGGCGCAGGCCGATGCCCATCGCCTCCGCAGCGTCCTCGCCCAGCGTCAGCGCGTCGAGGCTGCGGCCAAGGCTGCCCAGCAGCGCCCAGCCCACAACCATCAGCGGCAGCGCGAGCCAGACATGGCTCATCGACCGGTCCGACAGCGATCCCATCATCCAGAACACGATCTCGTTCGCGGCAAAAGGATTTGGCGACAGGTTCAGCACCAGCGACGTAAAGGCCGCTGCCAGCGACGATATGGCAATTCCGGCCAGGATCAGCGTCAGCGACGAGCCGCGCGGCCCTGCCAGCAGCATCACCAACGACACGCCCACCACGGCCCCCGCAAGGGCGCACAGTGGCAGCCCGAATGCAAAATGTGCAGCAATGCCGGTCTGTATTGCCAGAACCGCCCCAAGAGCGGCAGAGGCGGAAACCCCGATCAGCCCCGGATCGGCCAGCGGATTGCGCAGATAGCCCTGCATCGCGGCGCCGGACAGGCCCAGGCTGGCACCGATGCCCAGCGCAAGCACCATGCGCGGCAGGCGGATCTCCCGCATCACCAGCGTCAGCGGCGTGCCGGTATCGGTGAACAGCGCGTACAGGCTTTCGGCCGGTCCGATCGCAGCCGGACCCAGCACCAGGCTGATAAGAGCCAGCAGCACTACAAGCCCCGTCAGACCAAAACCCAGCAGCCTCACGGCGATGTCTCCAGCTTACGGCGGGTTTCGGCCAGCTCTTCGATGGCGCGCAATACGAAAGGCGTACCGCAGACCCAGTCGCGATCGGTCACGGCCGCGCCCGGCAGCGCTTCCCGCAGCTTCGCCACCACCGGGTGATCGAGGATCTCTTCGGATCGCGAGTTGCCTTCATAACGGCTGCCACGGATCAGGACTTCGGGGTCGGCCATCGCCAGAACCTCCAGCGGCATCCGCCCGCCACTGGGCAGGCCCACCTCGTCCGCGATGTTGTCAAATCCGGCAGCGGAAAGGATCTGCCCCGCCAGCGTTCGGTCGCCCGACGTGTAGCCATTGGCAAAGAAAAGCGCGGCACGTGGCTGGCGAATTACCTTGTCCCGCAGCGCCGCAAGCCGCGCGTCGAATTCCGCCGCCAGACCCTCCGCGGCCTCCTGCCGATGCAGCACCTCCCCCATCTCGATGATCCGCTGGCGGACTTCGTCGAGAGAATAGGCCGGGCTGAGAACCGCGACCGGTATGTCCAGCCTCTTCAGCATGGCAACGGTTGCCCGGGTCGAAAATGTCCCGGCGATTACAAGGTCCGGTTCCAGCAGATAGATCTCTTCCGCCAAGCCGTGATTTACGACGTAGTTCTGCGCCTCTTCTGCCATTGCGGAACTGCGTGGCTGCGCGGCGAGATACGACACGGACAAAAGCTGACCGGGCGCTGCCACCAACATCGCAAGCTGGTCGGTACAGAGATTCATGGAAACCACCCGCACCGGCGCCGCGCCGTCCGGTTCCTGTGCTTGGGACGGACCAGGGGCGGCGGCGACCACCGCCCCGAGCAGAATGGATGCCAGAATCCGTTTCGCAGTCACCTCAGAACGTCGCTCCCAAACCGACGTAAACAGTACGTGGACGACCGATATAGCCCCAGGCTTCCATCGCCTCGTTGTCGAACAGGTTCTGCACCCGCGCCTTCAGCTCGACATGATCACTCAGCTGATACTGGGCGGCAAGATCCACGGTGGTGAAGTCCGGCAGCTCTTCGGTCGCATACACGCCCCAGTACTGCGTGTCATAGTTCCCTGCAACGTAACGCAGGTCCGCCGAAATAGAACCGCGCCCGTCCAGCACAGTGGCCGTCGCACCGAGCGCCAGCTCGTGTTTCGGCCGCCGCACCTCGACACTGCCATCCGGGTTCGCCGCCTCCAGGTAGGTATAGCCCAGCCGCAAATCCAACCAGTCGGTCGCCGCCCAGGCACCGGAAACTTCGAGACCCTCACGAGTGCTGTCGCCGCCCTGATTTACGTAGACAAAGTTCGCGCCATCGAAGACCGTGCTGATCTCGTCAGTCAGCGTTTCGTTGAAATATGTGACGTCGAAATGTCCGCGGCCGTCGAAGAACGGCACCTCGACGCCAAGATCAAAGCTGCGGTTGCGCTCCGGTTTCAGGTCAGGATTGCCGACATAGCCATAGGCGTCGGCATAGAGCTCAAAATAGGACGGGTTCACCGAACCGGTACCGGCAGAGGCGTGCAGCCGGACGCCCGACCCGAATGTATAGGACACGGCTGTGTTCCAGGTTGCGATATCCTCGAACACCTTGTTGTCGTCGAACCGCAATCCCGCCTGTACATCCAGCCCGAAATCGTAACTGCCACGGTATTCCAGCGCATAGGACGTTGTCGCCCGGTCGTATCCGGGGGCGGAGGTGCTGCTGTCCTCGCTGTACTCGAGGAATAGGTTCATCAGGTGGTCGGAACGGGCCGCGGCCTGCCCTTCCAGCCCAAAGCTCAGCCGGTACTTCAGCGCCCATGTCTCGGTCTCGGTCGGCGTGCCGCCATAATAGCTCTGGTCGTTCTGCGTCATCTCGTAGGACAGCCGGTTCAGGACCCTTCCGTCCATCATCGCATACTCCGTCCAGAGACCCGCGGTCAGCTCGTTCCGGGTACTGGTCGGAAACGGGTCGTCGACAACGTAACCGTCAGAATCCGTGGCGACGTAAGAGTTGCTGTCGTAATCGTAGTCCTCATGCGCCCGGCGCAGGGTCAGGCCGAACTGCAGATCCTCGGTCACGAAGTAATCGGCAGACAGGATCACAGTTGTGCGTTTCGTCGCGTCCTTTTCCCCGTCCGATCCGGAAAAGTCGTAACCTTCGTCATCGAAGGACGAGAATGACAGCGAAACGCCGCCGCGATCATCGCGAGAATACAGGAAAAGCGAGCCGTTCAAGCCCGCACCGTATTCAAGCGACAGCGAACCGCCCTGCCCGTCGGTGCCTATCCTGGTGACGATGTTGATCACGCCGGACGACGCGTTAGAGCCGTAGTAAACCGATTGCGGACCACGCAGAACCTCGATCCGCTCGACATTCGCGGTGCTCAGACCTGACAGAATGTACTCGCCGTCGCCGCCGGCCGCCTCGATCCCGTCGATCAGAACCAGTGTGTGGTTGGCCTCGCCGCCGCGGATGCGGACCTGGGTGAAGTTGCTTCCTGTCCCGTTGACCGACACGCCGGGTACCGCACGCAGCGCATCCTGGACAGACGAAATGCCGCGGGCGCGGATTTCGTCGCCTGAAATGACGCTGACTGACCGGCCGTACCGGGCGGCCTCGATCGGTGTGAATCCGCCGGACAGGATGACGGTGCCGAGGAAATCGGCGTCCTGCGCCACGGCGGGAACCGGTGACAGGACGAGTAGGGCATTGAATGCGATACGATGCAGGCGGGACATGACTATGCTCCCCATCAATCGGCGCGCGTGGGCGCCGAAACGTGTCAATGTGCATCCGGAATTCGCAGCTTCCGGACACGGCGCATTGCCACCACGACGGAAGATACCGTTGCCTGAGGCGCCCCTCGCGCCCGGCAGGGTGAACACTTCGGCAGGTCTCCTGACTTGCGGGTCATCGCTCCACCGGGCCTTCCCGCCGCGCGCAGAGCGGCAGTGGCATGTTCCGGCTTCGCTATCCGCCTACAGTTGCGGGGGCAGTTGCGGATTTGGCACCGTAGAGAGGCCGGACCGCATTCCCTGTTACTCGAACGGCAGTACCGCTCGAACCGAAGCAAGAATTTGTTACCGGCATGCACCGACCCTGTAAAGGTGCACAACGCCATATGCGTGATAGGGACCCGAGCGTGCTCAAACCGGCCCGAGCTGCGACAGGCGCGGTGAAGGCACCAGCCGCCAGGCAATCCGCCTGCCTATCAGGTCAAGGGCATGTCTGATTTCAGTGGTGAGCCGTGCAGGATTCGAACCTGCGACCCACTGATTAAAAGTGTCCAAATGCAGTTGTTGCGCGCTGATGCGTGCTCTTGCGTCAGCTTGCGTAATCTGTTGTGAATGATTAACAAATTGCAGCAAATCTTTGCGCGATCTTGCATTCCGTTGCGCCTTGCGTGGTTGCCATGTGGTAGCCAAATCGCGTTTGGTGGTTGCCATGTGATAGCCAGGAGTAGCCTCGATGGCGACGGCACGGATCACGAAACGCTCGGTCGACGCGCTCCAACCGGAGGCCAAAAGATACGTTCTCTGGGACAACGAGGTCTCTGGATTCGGCGTCCGCGTTAACCCGACCGGGCGCAAAGTGTACGTACTGAAGTACCGGGTCGGTGGCGGCCGGAATGGCCGGCCACGATGGGCGACGATCGGGACACACGGGAGCATGACACCTGACCAGGCGCGTGCCGTTGCACGCGGTTGGGCGGCTGAGGTTGCTGCTGGCGCAGATCCGGCTGGTGCAAAGGAAGAGCGACGAAAAGCGCCAACCGTTTCCGACTTGCTGAATCGCTATCTAGATGAGCACGCAAAGGTGAAGAACAAGGCCAGCACAGCCGCGAACGCTCGCTCGCTTGTCGACAACCTGATCCGGCCGAGCCTTGGGCGTCTGAAGGTCTCGGATTTGACAGTGGCGGATGTCGCCCGGTTTCACTCCGGAAACTCTGGCGCTCCGTATCAGGCAAATCGCGCTTTGGCCGTGCTCTCAAAGGCAATGGAATTGGCCGAAGTCTGGGGCATGCGTCCGGATCATTCGAACCCGTGTCGTCGTGTCGATCGATACCCTGAGCGATCTCGGGAACGCTTCCTGAGCGCGACTGAGTTTCATCGGCTCAGTGATGTTCTGATCCGTGCGGAACGGGAACCTCTCCTGGTGCGGGCAAAGGATGGAGCAGCTGCAGAGACCAGGGTCAACGCGGAAGCGATCCGAGCAATCCGGCTGCTCATCTTCACGGGCGCAAGAGTCGGGGAGGTCCTGGGCCTCCGATGGGAGCATGTAGACATCGATGCCGGGCGGGCGAACCTGCCTGACTCGAAAACCGGCAAGAAGCCCATCCAACTGCCGGCCCCTGCGCTCGAAGTTCTGGCGACGGCGGACCGTCCCGCTTCGGGCAAGGGCTTCGTGATTCGCGGCCGACGAGGCGATGACCCAGAAGTGCCGCTCACGAACCTCAAAGGTCCCTGGGGTGTGATAAGGCGGGAGGCCGACCTAGAGGATGTACGCCTGCACGACCTGCGCCATGCCTACGCTTCGATCGCGGTTGCCGGCGGGTTGTCGCTCCCGATGATCGGCGCCCTCCTGGGTCATCGGGAGACCAGAACCACTCAGCGCTACGCCCACCTCGCCGACGATCCGCAAAGGGCCGCGGCCGAGCTGATCGCTGGCCGGATTTCTGACGCGATGAAGGGCCCGCCAGAGGCTTCGAAAATCGTCGCATTGCGTCAGAAGGACTAGCGCCGGGAAATCTATATCTTGTGTGCCTCGGTCTTCGTTTTCGTTGCTCTACCCTCCCGAAATCGCTGTTACCCTGTTACCTTTGTTACCTTTCCGCTTAAGGGTTTATTATTAAACGATAAAGGAGGTAACAGATTCAGACGGCCAAGGTAACACTGTCCCGTTACCTGTTACCATTTCTGTCCCTAATTGAAGGAATACGTGGCTAGCCGTGGACTCGATGGATGGCCGACCCGTCTCCAAACACGGTTTGGGTGACAAAAAATGAGCTGTGTTTTCGTGAATCGCTAACACTAAATGTAGTAGGTCGCGCCGATTCTCATTGCTTGTTCGTTAAAGGATTGGTTACCTGAATTCGAGCGTGGCTAGGCTGATCACCGAACGCGGGCGAACTCGCACCCCGTTGCCACGCTCTTTCCCGTGCGGGCGCCTTGCGAGAGGCAGCAGAATGACAAACGAAGAATGGCAGAAACGGCTGCCGCTGGACCGTCACGGGCTGGCCGTACTGGGAGCAGCTCTCCATCTCAGTAGCCAAAACCAGAAGCCCTGGCGGACTTGGGAAGGGCCGAGTTTGTATGACCTTGCGTACATCGGCGCTTTAGACGGCTCGATCCTGGAAAAAGGTGCCAATGTTTCGATAGCCAGCTTTAGGTTTCACTGGCAGCATCTCTACAGGTTTGGAGTGCTGGTGCCTTGGATCATTGAGAGAGTGCCAGATCAAGGACCAGAGCCTCCGGATCGTTCTCTGCCCATACCCGCTTCGCGAGAAGTGAAGGTGCTCGAAGCACTCACCGATTTGTTCCTAGAGTGTGCACGTGGTTTGACGCCCGATTTCAACGGCGTTCCGCTTCCCAAGCTGCCTGTGCCGCGTAATTTCAACCTCGAATGGGCATTTCAGTGCCTTACGGCTCCGTACTGCGATGCGTCTGGTAATACGCGTGGTCGGGAGCCCTACCCGGACGACAAATTGCTCGCTGCGAGCCTGGCCAAGGCTATCCAATTGGCGGCCAAAGAACATCTGTCCGAGTCGATCGGCCCGTTCCGCGCAGTCGATATGGTTCTTAAACATTTCGAGATTCAGGTTCCGCGGGAGAACAGCGATTTTCAGCCATATGTCATCTACTCGACCACTCAAAGTGGTAGCGAGCGAAGCCAGGTTCGGGAAATGATGAAGCGAGTGTCGGATGACGAGGCAAGAGCGTGCATCCGAATGGAGCCCCTAGGGCATCGAGAAACAGCGCTGGCGATCAGTTTGCCATTTCTGATCTTGAACAGTGATGTAGTCGAATTCGCTTCTGGCTCAATTGCATCACAGTTGCGCCGGCCGATGACTCTTCAGTAAAAAATAGGAATTTATCAAAATAGACCGTCAGAGCCACGTCATGCTTCATCGATCCACAACAAGCATGTGGAGGCATGACAAATGGCGGAAAAATTCTCCGATGGGCGGCTGCTGAGCCGCGCGGAGGTTCAAGAGCACTTTGGGCTCACCACGCGCCACCTGGAAGACTTGGCCGCAAAGGGGCAGGGCCCAGCGTTTTCGAAGCTAGGTCGGATGGTCCGATATCGCGCCGGTGATGTGCGCGATTGGATCGAAGCCCATCAGGTAGTGAGCCCCATTTCTAGCCAGGGGGCTGACCGCGCAGAACCTTGCATGAAGGCGGATCTGCCGCTTCGTATTATCGCTACCCTGAAAAAGGATACGGCAGCATCGGCCGACGAAGTCGAGGCGTTGATCGCCGAGACGGATGCCGCCTGCGACGCTTACGCCGAACGAACCCTCGCGTTGGCCGAGATGAAACTCACAGACCGCAACACCGGGCCACGACTTTCCAAGATCCGCCAGGATTTCGAAGAAGCTCGATCGATGGAAGATGGCCTTGAGCGGTGCCTTTCAGACCTGCGAGCCCTGCACCGCAAGAAACAGAGCGCAGGGTCCTAAGAGCCTAAATCCTGAAGAGATGGAACGTTGAAGATGACCAAGTCTACCATTGAGAACGAAATCGCCACCGCCTTCGAGGATAGTTCGCTTTCCTCTGACGCGCTTCGCGATCTGCAAATGCGAGTGACGGAAGCTGCGGACACACGCCGCAGTGAGGCTGTTTCAGCCCGTATGCGGGCGCTCGAACCAGCACTCGGGCAGAGCGAGGCGGCAGTGGCTTATCAGGAAGCTGAACGACTCCAGTTTGAAGCGGACCGTTTCCGCGTCGCAGCGGAACGACTCGAGGATCTCGTGGACGAACGCACCGACGAGGAAGAGCAGGCCACGAAGTGGTCCGCTTACAATCGAGCTCAAGCACAAACCGAACGGGTCGCTGATCTGATTAAGGCGGAGTATCCCAACCTGGAACGGAAGCTTTCGCAACTGATTCTCGAAATCATCCGCGCCAACATTGCAGTCAGCGACGCTAACGCCGACCTGCCCGATGAAGCACCAATACTCTTGACGCCCGAAGCGATGGCCAGATCTTTCCCTGACAGTACTTCGGGCGCCTTCCGTGGTGGCGGGCCAGTGACCATCGCGGAGATGGTTGTGCCGAAGTTCCAAGATTGCCTTACCGCGTCCTGGCCGCCGAAGTTCAATCCGTACCCGGGTGCTCCGCGGGTCTCGCTTCAGCAGCTAGAATCCATGGTCCGCCACGGCGAACTCTGAAACCGAGCCGGCCGAGGTAGCCGGGCGCTTCCCAATCCGCGCAAATACCTCCCGTCAGTCGTGAGTGGGCAAACCGCGACAGGGTATGGCCGTGGCAGGGACACTTTTCGGCGCGAGCCCATCGAGAGCTGCGACTAGGCATATGCCTTGTCGCAGCTCAATTTCCCAATGGGGACATGCTCATGTGAGATGCAGCCTCTTCGGTTCCTCTTACCAAGTGTGCTTGCAGAAATCGAAACCAGTCGAGTCCCCCACACTCGTCTGGCTTAATTTCGTTCTGGGGCGGCTGCGCCCTCAATTGCGCGCAGCTCTCTTTCTACAGAGGCCAAACGATTTGGCCGTTCATCGTGCCAAGCCGATTCCGACCAGATCCATAACCTCCCGGCGACTGTAACTACTCTGACGGCAGAATTGGCCGCTGCATCCAAGTGATGCGCGAGATTCTCGGGTAATGACACTCGGCCATCTGGCTCAAGGGTAAGTCGGAGATATCGATCCATTGCGATCAAGGCCAAATGTTCGCGCTCTTTCACGGAAGCTTGAGCAAGTCGTTTGGTCAGAGCATGAATGGTCGCCTGACCGGCCGGTTCCCATGGAGCAAGTTCCGCATGCCGAGTGGGCTCAATTCGGGCGAATACGGAAATTGGAGCGTCGCCGATCGTCCACGCAAGCCGGCTCCTGACCGACGCTGGCAAGTGTACGCGAGACTTGGTTGTTACCGCGACGACCTCAGTCCAGATCGTATCAGTTAGATCTGCGACGGGGTTCCAAGTTGGGGGTCGACCTGTCTTCATGGGACAATCTGGGAAAAATTACCTTGCACGGCCTATCATCTTGTTCACAGGTTTTCCACTGCCTTTACGAGTAATTATCCCCCGGTTTTATGTTGTGAACCCTTCCCATCGTGGCCACGCCGTACGGAGGTTTCTACTTGCGACACCCAGGAACAGGTGCGAAAGTAAAGAAAATGGGAATAAATCTACAGGCATCTTTCATGGCATTATCCGGGGACCACAACGTTCAAACCGAAGCCAATCAAGACTTGGTTTGTTGGACCCGGATGCAGGCCGAAGCGGGTCAGGGGCTGCAGACCATTATCGCGCGTAAGGAAGTTGAACGCCGAGCCGGAAAGGGGATTTTTTTCTGGGGCGTAGGCAACGCACCGTCCGTCGCTACTTCAGCCTATGCGCGACTTCAAACGCCCGTGCAGGTTGTCTTCTCAATCATGAAAAGCCGGCCTCGAGCAAGCGACACGGCCCCGCGTTCCCTACTTGTTTGGCGCCGATATTTGGATATGCATGGCAATGAGCGCGAGCTCCCGAGCCAAGCGCTGGTCACAAGCCGTGGTGAAACAGATGGCGGCTTCAAGAAGCGGCACTACGCATTGATGTGTAGAAGCGAGACTCCATTGGTAGTTCGTCACGGCCAATGCTTTGATCCTGCAGCCTACCGCAACATCGGCAGCAAGGGGGGGCCAGTAGGTGCTTCTCAGGTAACGGCGCTACTGCAAAGGACTGGTCCCGGTTCGTCCAGCGACTATTCAGCCAATTTGACCGCCATGCTTGTCGGAAGCTACTGGGTTAGGCTGACTGACCCGGTATTGGCAGATGCTGAAGAAATCGCGAAGACAAGCGACGTGACGGCACCCCAAGAATGGCTGGCGGCAGTGGCTAAGATACGACTTGGACCGAGGGTAACAGAGACTCCGGCCCTACAGCCAACTCTATTCTGACGGAGAAGCTACTGATTTTGGCGGAGAATTCTTCCACTAGGCTACGGAAACAGCTTCGCAAGTCCGGGATTAGTACTGCGGCGATTGACGCAGCATGGCCGGCGTGGTGGAGCGACGATGCCTCCGAAAGCCCGTCCGCCCAGGCTGAACTCCGATTTGCATTGGCTCGGAAATTGGGACTTGCCCCAAAGCCACTTCTCGGCGAACGGGTAGAGTTCGTTTGGAAGGACAAAGCCCGTTTCAAGCACCTTGGGACGGAATCGGCTGCAGATCGGCAAGTCTTGAGCTCGTTCGCAATGTCCTTTGGTCGGCTTTTGACAAGGGCTGAGTCAAAAAGACGGGATATTTTGGGTCTCGATCCTCTGGACCTCCGCAACTCGATTTTGAGCTCCTCACAGTACGTTGATCTACGTGCCTTAGTCAGTGCGTGTTGGGCGGTTGGTATCCCGGTGGTGCATCTTCGCATATTCCCGCTGCAAGTGAAGGCAATGCACGCCATGGTCGTCGGAGCGAGTGGTGGCGGGGCGATTTTGCTCGGACGAGATGCAAGTTATCCTGCTCTCTTGGCCTTTACACTGGCTCACGAGATCGGCCACATAGCCCTAGGTCATGTGCACGCCGGAAATGCATTGATTGATGTTGAAGACCCGGCTTTGGCCCTGGTAGATGATGAAGAAGAGCGCAGAGCGGACGAGTACGCAATGTCGCTTTTAACTGGTGCCCCGGAGCCCGAAATTACTACCGAGCTCGAGAGATACAACGCGCCAACGCTTGCCGCGGCGGTAATGAGCGCCGGACCTATCCATCGGATCGAGCCGGGCACACTCGCTCTCTGTGTTGGGCACAGGCAACGTAACTGGGCGGTTGTCATGTCTGCGCTGAGCTTCATCTATTCGCAACCGGTTGCAATTTGGAAAGCCGTGAACAGTGTTGCGCGTGCGGAAATAGACTGGGAATCAATGAGCGAAGACGATGGGGATTTCGTGAGAGCGCTACTTGATCTCGATGACCTCTGACGGCTGCTATCTAGACAACGACGTGGTGTTAAAGACATGCGCGTACGGCGTTGGAGCAGATCTCGTTAAGATGAGTACTTGCGGAACCCTCGTGCCGGCAATACTTGCTCTCGCCAAGTACACACTTTGTTCAACGGTCCGGCGATCAAGAACGATCGTAGATCAATCCACAGCGGCCAACCAACTGTGCGAGCTTCTCGATCGCGTCCGCCTTTTGGAACCTACACCAGACGAAATTATGGCTGCTGCGGAGCTTGAGTCAGCAGCCATGGCGGCAAACCTTTCTTTTGACGCTGGAGAAAGCCAGTTGGTTGCGATGCTGATCGCGCGTAATGGCCTTGTCTTCATTAGCGGAGACAAACGGGCGGCAAAAGCGATCAGCGAAATTCTACCAGAGTTGGAGCGCAGATTGGCATGTTTGGAACAAGTCATGCACACTCTTGTTACGGACCTCGGGCTCGATCCCATACGCAGGGCAGTTTGCCGCGAAGTGAATGCGGACAGAGCGACGGCAATCTGCTTCCAGTGTGCGTCACCACAGGTTGATGCCGCTGCAGTTCAGAGCGCGCTGGTGAGTTACACCAACGCCCTCAGATCCGATACTGGCAGCTTACTCGTTGAAGGCGCTGGTGTTTCACTCACGAAAATTGCGTAGAAATACGGCGTAGGGAGATCTTAGCGTAGCTACTAGCTTGATTTCCCGCGTATTCGGCACCTGATCATTCAACAATCTGGGAGCGTCCAGCACTTCCAGACAGGCTTTGTCTACCCTTCCGGAGACATACTTGCTCCCAATCCGCCCGCTGCTCGGACCAACTGGGACGATGGTTTGGTCTAGCGGCAGTTTCATGTCCACCTGCTCAAGACTGTCAATCAACAATGCAAACCGCGATCCAAGGACCCGTATTTCGGGCGGAATCGTTGACCAGTTGATATTGTCTGGAGAACATTCTGCCGCTTCCAGTTGCTCAGCAAAATGATTGGAGTTCATTGGCTCCATCATTAGATGGATCGGTGCACCGTTGGCCTCGTGTGTTTTGGCAAAAGGCTGGACCATGGTACTGGGGTGGCAAGTGTTGCCACCATAGCCCCACATTGCGTACCCGGCGTCGTCGATCTCCTTGCGCTTACGCGCAATGATCTCTGCCAGATCTTCCCGGGCGTGGGTACCGACCTTCATGAAAAGTACACCTGCTCCGGGCTTGAATATGTCGTTCATTACTCACCTCCAAAAAGCTCCACGAAATACTCTTCATCGGGCGCTTTGCCGTAGTCGGGCCGTTTCTTCTCTCGCACGTAGCGAACCGTCGGCGGTTGATCCATGCCGTAAAAGTTGGTGAGCCGTTCAGTGGCAATTGGCTCGCTTGGGGTTAAGATAGGCGCATTATCCGGCAATGAAGAGATGTAGAGATTGCAGGACAGAAGATCTGGGTCATCATCAAGATGATACCGGTGCAACTTTCGCTGCATTCGAGACACATAGAAACCTGCCCGACTCGCATGCCGCTGAACATTAGCCAAGACAACCTTGGGCCAAGGTCTTTCGTCATCATCAGCGATAACGATCATGCCCTCACCAGTCCTCTTGATGGCTTCGATTCCTCGGTCAACGAAAACGTTGACACTCTCGCCGGCGTTTGAAGCGCCCCAAGGCGGGTTTGTGTAAAAAAGGTCGAACTCGGGCATTTGGGGAAAAGGGTCAAGAACGTTGTAAAGGTGTGCGTCCAGATGCTCAATCCGCTCTTTGTCTGCAAATCGCTTTACCGCCTGAACTGTACGCTCATCGAAATCAAAAACGGTGATCCGCGTAGGTCCGAAGTTCAAAACGTCACGTGCCCTCAAGTAAGCAACGCAAACACTGATGGCGTCACCATCTCCAATGAATGCTAATCGTTTCCCGTCCGCCCAGTCGGCTACAATTTCGCTCTGCATGACCATGTCACCCACTTTCATGTGGATCTGATCAAAGTTCCGTAGTGGCCTTGGTCTATTCTGGACTACATCCGAGACGGCATTTACAGCCTCGCGAAGATCTACCTGATCCGTCATGTGTCACCCCCTGTAAGTCTTGTTTTCATCAGCCGTTCTTGCATTCGAGCGGCAATTTTCTCCTTCGATTCGGAGGTGTCGAAGAAATGCACGGGGCAGCCTGATAAGACCCCATATTGGATGGCGAGAGCGGCCTGAAGCTGGGTGTGCATTACGGCCTCCTCGCGGCTGATCGGCTGTCTTCCGGTCAGTTCAGGATGAAGACGCGATAGTGTCGTGTCCGGATCGACATATGTGACCCATATCTCGTCTAGGCCCAATGACGTAAGGCGGTTGGAAGTGAAGGCTGTGCAGCGAAATCCGTAAGGTTCCTTGGTAACAGGGTGGCTATCAATGATTAGATGCTGCTTTGTCCGCTTCTTTTTGGCGAAGTTGGCAAGCTTATTGTCCACCGCGAGGATATCTTCCGGGGAAACTAAGCTAGCAGACGCCCGGCGCAGCTCCTTATTGTCAACCGCGTTCGATACGCGATCCTGAATATGGCGGGCCAGCTGTTCGCTATACTTCCATGTGGCCAGGCCCGGCATCTTGAGAACCAAAGCATCTAAAGAAGTCGTTTTTCCAGACCCCGGCGCTCCTGTTAGGTAAACTGTCTTCATTATTCTGTTTCCGAGTTTCAGAAAACGACAATTGCCCGATTCTACCTACTGTGGAAGTAATTTTATGCTTATCACCGGGCTTGTTTGATTTAGCTGCGAAATTCCCGCAAAGTTGCCGAGATTGTGCATACCCCAAAGATCAGTCGGCGGCCCGATCTGCGCTCAGCTCTTGAGCACTAGTTTGAATTTTGGTTGCTACTAACCGAAAATGCAGGAGACCAGCAGTATGAAGCCGACGCTCGTGTGCCGCGTGGGTGAGTTTCGACAAAAGTTCCGTTCGTTCGGCTTCGACCCATCGCACGCTGAATCTCGCGACAGGAAGAATCGGAGAGAAGTGTTTGTACGACAGATTGACATTGGCCGTTTTCGCGGACGCTTATCCAAACTCGACGACCCGGAGGCCGGAGCTGACATAGCGTTCGGGCTGTCCCAAAGTGCCGGTCCGAAGCCTTGGCGCGGCTAAAGGACAGCGCTCCCCAAAGGGCCCTCTTGATAGCCGTTGCATATGAGAGCTAAAGTGTCCACGGGCCTAGAAACCCGGACCGAGATAGACCGTACCACCTTTCGCGAGGTACCTTCCGTTGGCGCGGAAGGACGGTCGAATTCGCGAACGCTTGGCGGCGTTGCGACCTCCGACAGCTTATGTCGGGGTGGTGACGCTATACAAGACCTTCGCGGAAAATCGTCACGCCCGTCTCTCGGCGGGTTTCTAGCACCCCGGCGCCTGGCTGTTCCGGGCACGAGCCATAGAAACCCACAATGAGAGACTTGCGCCATGTATCATGTCATCGCGAAAATCGGGCGCCGTTGTGCGCTAAACCTGAATTATCTCTTTGATCCTTGTACCGCGTTCCGCCGGCGCGAGCCGCTGACACTGCCGCGTCAGAGTGGCATGGCCCGTCGTGCGCTTCTGGCTGCATTGCCCGCCTCGGGCGCAGCACTGGCGTTCCAGGCGCTGCCCTCGGCGGCGGAGTCTCCGAGCCCAATTATGCGCAGCTTTGGCGAATGGCAGCGGCTTAGGGATGCCACGAGCGGCGTTCCTGAGGACGAATGTGATCGTCTGTTCGACTCGATGTGCGCCATCGCTAGTGAGATGATGGAAATGCCCGCCCAAGACGGCCGCGATGTATTGGCCAAGGTCGTAGCCTGGACTAGCTGGGGCTATCTCGGGTTGCCGGAAGGCTCCGAACACGCGCTATTCTGGACGGAGGTGACCACCATGCTCGGTCAAGGGCCCGAAGTGCATATGGCTGCGGCGGATTGACTATGACAAAAATCAGCTTCACCCGTCGCGCCCTTCTGGCATTTTTCCCTACGCTGAACTCCTCGATCGCTTTCCTTGCATTCGCTAGAACACCGGCGATGGCGGTCAGCGATCCCCACAGCGAATGGCTCGCGGAATGGCGTGACACGCGCATGCGCTACAATGACGCGATCGGCCTGACCGGACATCCAACTCCGGAGAGTGACAAGATTTGGAGTCGTCTGACTTTCCTCGAAAATGAACTCAAACGAACCCCGGCCCGAACGATCAAGGGTGCCGCAGCTCAAATCGGCTACATACTAGAAGAGTCGGCAGGCGAATTCACGTACGCCGGACACGAAGAGGCACTTGCCTCGGCGCTGAATGCGCTCGGCGGAACCTGAATTTTTCTCGGCGGGATTGGCGTTGCGTCACCTGCAATCTCGCAGGCGGTGCAACGCCGGTTCGGCGAAATCTCAGGATTAATCGGAAGCGACTGCAACCGGTCAGCCGTCTATGCGGGAAGCATCAATGCGCGTTTCACCGCAAAAGGATGACAAAACATGACACAGGCAAACGCGGTTCTCTCGGCGGATCGGCTTCTGACTCGGACTGAGGTTGAGGATCACTTTGGCATTTCCCGACGCTTTCTTGAAATATCTGCCGTGCGTGGCGATGGGCCTCCCATGATCCGGCTCAATCGCTCAGTAAAGTACAAGGTCTGCGATCTTCGTGAATGGATCGAAAGTCACCGGGTTCTATCGACTTCGCAGGATCTCCCCGAATGAGTGACCCTGTTCAAGCTCGAAGGGCAAAGCAATGAGCGAAGCGGAGCGCATTACCCGTGCTCTCGGCGGAGTTTGGCGTGGAGGTTCGGGATCGGCACCTTGCCCGGTTTGTCAGCCGGAGGGTCGGCAGGATCAGCGGGCACTCTCACTGACCGATAGCCAGGGCCGATTGTTGGTCCATTGCCACAAGCGGGGCTGTGACGCGCTGGCCGAACTGCAGCGCCGCGGTATTGCCGAAAAGAGAACGGGCAATCAGGAACGATTTGACCCGGCGGAACAGCGGCGGAAGCGGGAGGCTGAGCGGAAGCGTCATGCCACTCGTCTGCGCGCCTCACACGAGCTCTTCGAGGCCGGTATTAGCTGCGGCGGAACGATCGCGCAAACCTATCTCGAAAGCCGTGGGATTGTGGGTCTCAAATTTGGGAAAATGAACAGAACGCTTCGGTTTCACCCAAGCGCCCTGCACGGCCTGAGTGGCCGTCATTTGCCCGCGATGCTCGCGCAGATCCGAGGCTCGAATGGTGAGGCGCTCGGGATCCACCGGACCTTCCTGCGCGATGACGGCTCGGGAAAGGCCGACGTGAAACCCGCTAAAATGATGCTTGGGCCCTCGTCGGGTGGTGCGGTGCGGTTTGGACCGAATGCACCGGTGATCGCTTTGGCTGAAGGCATCGAAACCTCGCTGTCGATTTCCCTGGCTTCACGCATGACGGTCTGGGCAACCCTGTCGACCTCGGGGCTGAAGGCTCTTGTACTCCCGCCACCACCGGTGGCCGAGGTGGTGATCATTGCGGCCGACCATGATGACGCAGGCATGGCAGCGGCGCAAAGCGCTGGCGAACACTTTGAAGCCGAAGGTCGGGCCGTCTCGATCATCCAGCCTCACGAGCCAGGCACCGATTTCAATGACCTACTAAGGGGCGACGATGAGCAGTTCCAAAAAGATCGCGGAGATGGTCGAAGAGGCGACAGCCGAAGCGAAAGCCAAATCAAAGCGGCGGACGAAACACGGTCGGTTCAAAGTTGAATACGGACAGGTTTGGCGAGAACTCGAAGACGAGAGTTCGAGCAAGCGTTGGGTGGCATTTGTCTCCGAAGTGAACATCCTTGCCCGCACCCGCAATGCGGATGGCGAGGACCATGGGCGCCTCCTCGAGGTCATCGATTGCGATGGTCGAAGCCATGTTTGGGCCATGCCGGCCGCGCTGCTAGCCAGCAGCGGTGAAGCGATTTTTGCTGAGCTCCTCCGGCTTGGCATGGAACCGGTCCCGACTGTCGGACGCAAGTGGCGCCAATGGGTGATAGAGTACATCCTCACAGCGGAACCACTAGAACGCGTTCGTTGCGTCTCCTCAATCGGCTGGCACGACAGATCCTTCGTTCTTCCAGATGAAACGCTGTCGGCCGAGAGCAACCCAGAACGGGTCATCTTGCAGAGCACTGACAGACTTGACCACTCGCTCAACACGGCGGGGACATTGGAAGAGTGGCGCGAGCAAGTTTCGTCCAAGGCCGCAGGCAATTCCCGCCTGGTGCTCGCTGTATCGGCCGGCTTCGCTGCCCCATTGCTAAACCTGACCGCCGATGAAGGTGGCGGCTTCCACTTTCGAGGCGGGTCGTCGTCAGGCAAGTCAACTACGCTGACGGTTGCAGGGTCGGTCTGGGGCGGAGGTGGTGCCCGTGGATATGTCCAGAGCTGGCGGACCACAGACAACGCCCTTGAGGCATTGTGTGCGACCCATGACGACGCACTTCTGTGCCTGGACGAGATATCCCAGATCGAGTCGAAATCGGCCGGTGCCGCCGCTTATATGCTTGCCAACGGGGTCGGCAAAGCACGCGCTGGACGCGAAGGGCAAGCGAGGAAAAGCCACGAGTGGCGACTCCTGTTTCTATCAAGTGGCGAGATGGGCCTCTCGGACAAGATCAGCGAAAGCGGAGCAAGGATTGCGGCCGGCATGGAAGTTAGGGTCATTGATCTTCGTGCGGACGCCGGCGCGGGGTTGGGGCTTTTCGAGCAGCTGCACGGTGCATCTGACCCGGGTGCCTTTGCCCAGGAACTAAAGGCCGCTTCTACGCGGTGCTACGGCACCGCCGCGCGCGCCCTGATCGCCTCCGTTGTTTCGGACCTCCCGAAAGCAAGGGAAGAGCTCGCGAAGATGCGCCACGAATATAAGCGCAGTATTCTCCCTGCCGACGCGGCCGGACAAGTCAGCCGCGTCGCGGACCGCTTCGCACTTGTCGCGGCCGCGGGGGAATTGGCCACAGGTCTCGGAATCACGGGATGGGAAGAGGGGGAAGCGCTCAGCGCAGTGCACCGGTGCTTTAACGATTGGATTGCCGAGCGGGGGGGGCTCGGGTCAAGCGAGGTATCGGACGCCCGTCTTCGAATCCGGCGCGCTATTGAAGTCGACGGCCATAGCAGGTTCCTACCCTGGCAACGGGATCCGCGTACTGTCCTCCGCATGAACACTCTGGGTTACGTGCGGCGTGAGGACGACGATCAGCCCGATCGTCCGCCGGTCTATTATCTTCACGCGTCGGGAATAAGCGAACTGCTCAACGGTCTCGATCGGCGCTCAGTCCTCGAAGGGCTTGCCGAGATCGGCGTGATCGTCCGGCAGGACGTCGAAGAGAAGGGTGAGACCAAATCCGCATTGAACAAGGGCTTCAAGGTCCCAAGCGAAAAGACCACGAAGCGGCTCTACGAGCTGAACTTCACGGCCGTGATGGCGGATGGAGACGGAGATGCGTAATCGGCGCGGAACGCCGGACTGGGAGCGCCTCCGATACTTGCCTGATCGGTTGCGCCAGACAGAACAAGATCTGGCGCTTGACCTCGCCGAAGAGCGTGCAGCGATCATGCAGTACGAAGGCGGACTGAGCCGCAAAGAGGCCGAACGCGAAGCGTTCGAAAAGCACTCCCCGCGCCCCTAGTCCTCAGGAGGGGGTCGCGCCAATCGGGGTCGCGTCCAACACACTCAACCCGAGGCCTCGAACAGAGAGAAGCCGGCGGCGCGTGCCGATCGGATTGGAACCGGGGTCTGGTGCGATAGATCGCGGGTCCTTCTGAGAGATGGGCGTATACGGTCGCGCTGAGCATATCGATTTTTCGACTGCCATTTTCTGGAGGGGTGCAACTATTTAGCCGGTTGCAACGGTTGCGCCCCAATCCCTAGCAACTACAGCGTGTGCGTCGTGCTTGCCTGGGCACCGGGTTCAAGCGACCAAAGCATTCAGTGGGATCTGATTTCTGGGGCAACATCACATCACTCATTGGAGGGGAAATGACCCTCAACGGCCGTGGTCATAAGTTGATTATCAATGGATTTCAGCGGCTTACTGGTAACAGAGTTGCCCAGCTCTGTTACCGGTTTTGTTACCATTTTGGCCCGATTAAGTTACGCAAATTCAATAAGTTACATAGAGTGGTAACAAGGTAACAGAAGTAACAGCGATTTCTGTAGCTTCGGATTTCGATGCCTGGCGCGCAGGATGCCATCTCAAGTTTCACGGGATTGGGACAGGTGGAAATTTCACGCGACAGGGCCCTCGCCACGCCCGCGCGAATGGCAGGCGAATGGACTGGAAGCGGCCTTCAATGGCTCGCCATCATGACCGGCGCTGTGGTAGCCATGTGGTAGCCAAGAAAAGCGAAAGGCTTAGCCGCTTCCACCTAAGGCTTTGATAAAGTGGTGAGCCGTGCAGGATTCGAACCTGCGACCCACTGATTAAAAGTCAGTTGCTCTACCAACTGAGCTAACGGCCCACTCGAGGCGCCTACCTAGGTAAACCGCTCTGCCCGGTCAAGGCCAAAAACGCCCTGAAAAACACGGGTACTGGATTCCATATCCACAGGGGTCTATATGCCGCGCCATGCGCGATCAGGGCGGACATATGGGCCTTGCCTTCCACAAGATGCACGGGCTGGGCAACGACTTCGTGGTGATAGATCGCCGCGAAGGCGGACCCATCGTGACCAAAGCCCTGGCAGAGCGGCTTGGCGACCGGCATCGCGGGGTCGGTTTCGACCAGCTCGCGGTCGTCGAATCGGATCCCGACGCCGACGCGCGCCTGATCTTTTACAACGCCGACGGCTCGCCCTCGGCCACCTGCGGCAACGCCACCCGCTGCATCGCCCGGTTTCTGATGCAGGAAACCGGCACCGACAAGCTGATGCTGCGCACCGAGCGCGGCATGCTGGACTGCGAAGATGCCGGCGCTGGGATGACTCGCGTCAACATGGGCGCACCGATCACGGACTGGGCCGACATCCCGCTCGCCCGGGAAACCGACACCCTGCAGCTGCCGATAGAGGGCGACCCCGTCGCTACCGGCATGGGCAATCCGCACTGCACCTTCTTCGTGGACGATGCCGAGGCTGTCGACCTCGCCACGCGCGGCCCCGAACTGGAGCATCACCCGCTTTTCCCGGAACGCACCAACGTACAGTTCGCCCATCTGATCGGCCCCAACCACCTGCGCATGCGGGTGTGGGAGCGCGGCACTGGCATTACGCTGGCCTCCGGCTCGTCCTCCTGCGCCGTCGCCGTGGCCGCCGTGCGCCGCGGCCTGACCGGGCACAGCGTAACCATCACCCTCGACGGCGGTGACATCTATATCGACTGGGAGGAAGAAGGCGTCTGGATGACCGGCCCCACCGCCCATGTTTTCTCGGGCCACCTCACCGAAGCCTTCCTGGAGACGGTGTGATGGACCGCGCCGCCCCCAAATTCACAACCCTCGGCTGCCGCCTGAACGCCTACGAGACCGAGGCGATGAAAGAACTCGCCGCTGCCCACGGCGTCGGCGACGCCGTCATCGTCAATACCTGCGCCGTGACGCAGGAAGCCGTCCGCAAGGCCCGGCAGGAGATCCGCCGCCTCCGGCGCGAGAATCCGACGGCCCGCGTCATCGTCACCGGCTGCGCCGCGCAGACCGACCCCGACAGCTTCGCCGCCATGGCAGAGGTCGACCATGTCATCGGCAATGCGGAAAAGATGCAGCCCGCCACCTGGCGCGGCCTCGCCCCCGACCTGATCGGACAGACGGAACCGGTGCAGGTCGACGACATCATGTCGGTGACGGAAACCGCCGGCCACCTGATCGACGGCTTCGGCACCCGGTCCCGCGCCTACGTCCAGATCCAGAACGGCTGCGACCATCGCTGCACCTTCTGCATCATCCCCTTCGGCCGCGGCAATTCCCGCTCTGTCCCCGCCGGGGTCGCCGTGGATCAGATCAGGCGGCTGGTCGAGCGCGGCTATAACGAAGTGGTGCTGACCGGCGTCGACCTGACCTCCTGGGGTCAGGACCTGCCGGGCGAACCACGCCTCGGCGATCTCGTCATGCGGATCCTGAAACTGGTCCCCGACCTGCCGCGCCTGCGCATCTCCTCTATCGACTCGATCGAGGCGGACGAGAACCTGATGCGCGCCATCGCCGAGGAACCGCGGCTGATGCCGCATCTGCACCTTTCCCTGCAGGCCGGCGACGACATGATCCTGAAACGGATGAAGCGCCGCCACCTCCGCGACGATGCGATCCGTTTCTGCGAAGAGGCGCGCGCACTACGCCCCGACATCACCTTCGGCGCCGACATCATCGCCGGTTTCCCGACCGAGACCGAAGTGATGTTCGAGAACTCTCTGAAACTCGTCGAGGACTGCGGCCTGACCTGGCTCCACGTTTTCCCCTATTCCCCGCGCCCAGGCACCCCCGCCGCGCGCATGCCGCAGGTCCACGGCACCGCGATCAAGAACCGCGCTGCACGCCTGCGCGCCGCCGGCACCGAAGCCGTCGCAAAGCACCTCACCGCGCAGGTAGGTCAGGATCATGCCGTGCTGATGGAAAGCCCAACCCTCGGCCGCACCGCGCAGTTCGCCGAGGTCACCTTCACCGCACCGCAGCCCGAGGGACAGATCGTGAGCACCCGCATCGCTAGCCATGACGGCAACCGCCTGATCGCGGCCTGATGCATCCGAACCCGATTTTCCGGAAAGCGGACGACGCACAGAACATCGCCTTCGCGCACACCCGCGGCTTCGGCATCCTCGCCGTCAACGGCGACCCCGCGCCGATGCTCTCGCACATTCCCTTCGTCCTGAACGAAGATGGCTCGCAGGCAGAGCTGCACCTCGTCCGCTCCAACCCCATCGCCACCGCCTGCAGGGAAACGCTATCTGCCGCCATCGCCGTACAGGGCCCCGATAGCTACGTTTCCCCCGACTGGTACGGCATCGACGATCAGGTCCCGACCTGGAACTACGTCGCGGTCCACCTGCGCGGCACCCTGGAACGCCGCCCGCAGGAAGAACTCCTGCCGATGCTCGACCGCCTGTCGGAGCAATTCGAAATACAGCTCGCCCCCAAACCGGTCTGGCAAAGCGCCAAGATGACCGAAGACGTCCTGCAGCGCCTGTTACGCATGATCGTGCCGTTCACGTTCCGCGTCAGCCAGATCGACGGCACTTGGAAACTCGGCCAGAATAAGGACGAAGAAGTGCGCCTGCGCGCGGCTGACGCCATCGCCCGCGACGGCATCGGCGCAGAACTCGCGGCCCTAGCGGCCGCGATGCAGTCTCCGCCCGCCGAATAACGCACGCATTTCATATTCGCAATGATGTATGTCAAAGCGCACCCTCCCGCGCCACCAGCAGCATACCCCTACGGAAACGCGCATGTTCCTGTTGGGAGGAGTAAAGCAAATGCAGCCAAGGATCATTGCTGCCACAGCCATGCTCGGAATCGCGTTAGGTACGACTGCCGCCAAGGCTGAAGATGCCGGCTACGGCGCAGCGCTCTACGCACAGCATTGCGCAACCTGTCACGGCGAGGCCGGCAAGGGCGATGGCCCGCTGACCGAACTGCTGACGGAAAAGGTCCCGGACCTGACCGCGCTGGCGGCCGGAAATGAAGGCGCATTCCCGATGCTCGACGTGATCCACATCATCGACGGGCGGACGGGGCTGCGCGGCCATGGCGGGCCGATGCCGACCTTCGGCGACGTGTTCATGGCCAATCTGGCCGATGAATCGACGCCGATGACCGGTGACATCAGCGATGTGCTGGAGACACGCGGCCGAATACTGTCGCTGGCGCTCTACCTGGAATCGATCCAGCAGTAAACGATACAAACGGCCGGGCGCCACACGGCGCCCGGCCAATGGACATCCCTGCGCCGCGACCCTACGGTCCGCGGCAGGAGGATCCGCCGATGATGCAGCTCTACGACAACCCCGCCTCACCCTTCTGCCGCAAGGTGCAGGTGGTGCTCCGCGAAACCGGCCAGTTCGACGAGGTCGAGACGGTCTTCGCCATCGGCCACCCCCTCGCGACGGAACAGATGCCGGTCGCGCAGAACCCGCTGGGCAAGATCCCCTGCCTGACACGCGACGATGGCCCAGCGATTTATGACAGCCGCGTGATATGCCGGTTCCTCGACGCCCGCGCCAACACCGGCCTCTACCCGCAGGCAAGGCTGTGGGAAATCCTGACGCTCGAGGCAACGGCGGACGGCATCATGGATGCGGCGGTGCTGATGGTCTACGAGGGCCGCTCGCGGCCCGAGGGCATCCGCTACGCCGCCTGGGTCGACGCGCAATGGGACAAGGTCGCCCGAGCCCTCGACGCCGTCGGCAGCCGCTGGATGGGCCACCTCGCCGGACCGCTGAATATGGGGCAGATCGCGGTCGCCTGCGCACTGGGATATCTCGATTTCCGCCATGGCGACCGCGACTGGCGCAAGGGTCGCGACGGCCTGGCCGCGTGGTACGAGACCTTCTCGACGCGCAAAACCATGGCTGAAACGACGCCAAAAGCCTGACTCAGAGCCAGATAACCCTAGGACGGTCCAAACCCGAGCCTTGTCCGGACAGCGTCAGAAGCTGAAGGACACCCCGACATTCAGCGCGTTGGTCATCAGGTCGGTCTCAAGCGTACCGCCGCCGTCCAGGTCGGCCTTGTTCATCGAGTACACGCCCTTGTACTCGCCAAAGAGGCCCCAGCGGTCGTTGATATTGTACTTGAGCCCGGCCACCGCCTGCACCGCGACGCCGGTCATCTGGTAGTTGAACGTCTCCACACCGCCGGTATCCACCTCGACGTGGGGAATCGAAAGGCCCGCACCGGCGCCGACATAGGGCGTCAGTCGTCCGTTCGCCCATTGCCCGGGCCAGCGGTACCAGACATTCGCCGTCACCGTGTTGATGCCGTCGGAGAATTCGAGCGTATTGAACCCGTTATCGGCCAGCGTCTCGTCGGACGCGTAGACCTTGTTGTGCGAGAAATCGAGGCCAAAGCCGAGATTCGGGTTGCGGGGCGTCCACCAGGTGGCGCGAACCCCCCAGTAAGGCGGCATCTCGAAGGACCGGCCCTCCCATTCCGACAGGAAGCTGAACGAACCCACCCCGGTCGGGTCGTTGCCCTCGACGCGGCTGTGCGGCGCCGTCTGGTATCCGGTGTAAAAGCTAAGCTCGGTCTCCGCCGTGGCGGGCGCAGCCAGAAACAGGCATGCGAACGCGCCTGCTACCAGGCTCCGAACGATGTATTTTCCGCTCATGCCACAAGGGCCCCTTCTGTTCCCGCTTTTCCACGGGCTTTTCGGCTTGTCCGGCCGCAGAATTTCAAATCCCGCACCGCTTGGCCAGAGGCAAATGGGTAACATCTCCTGTAGATTCAACAGGATTTCTTAACTTTCCGGGCCTGATTGCGACAATGCGCCCCAGCCACGGGCGAATGCCCGCTTTACCCCTCACGGCTTCGCGAATATTACGGCGGTGCATAAGGTGCGGGGGCTCTTCCGCGCCCAAGATCGGAATTCGGGCCGAAAACGGCCCAGGAATGGAGAAACGCTCGTGTCCCACGCAGATGATCACGAAGGCACGCGTCGCGACTTTCTTTACTACGCGACTGCCGGTGCCGGCGTTGTGGCCGCCGGCGCGGTCGCCTGGCCGCTGGTCAACCAGATGAACCCCTCGGCCGACGTCCAGGCACTCAGCTCGATTCGCGTCGATGTCAGCGGCGTCGACGAAGGCACGCAGCTCACTGTAAAATGGCTGGGCAAGCCGGTCTTTATCCGTCGCCGCACGCAGGAAGAAATCGAAGAGGCGAACGCCGTCGACGTCGATACGCTGCCGGACCCGAACGCGCGCAACGCCAACCTGGATGACGACGCACCCGCGACCGACGCCAACCGCGCCCTGCCTCCGGCTGAAGGCGCCGAGGTCGCGAATCCCGAGGAATGGCTGGTCATGATGGGCGTCTGCACCCACTTGGGCTGCGTACCGCTCGGCAATGCCGGCGACTTCGGCGGCTGGTTCTGCCCCTGCCACGGCTCGCACTACGACACCGCCGGCCGGATCCGCAAAGGTCCCGCGCCTGAAAACCTGCCGGTTCCGGTCGCCGCCTTCGACGGCGCCGATACCATCGTGCTCGGCTAAGGGAGGATATCATGGCTGGAATTCCCCACGACCATTACGAACCCAAGACCGGCTTCGAAAAGTGGCTGCACGTGCGCCTGCCGGTGGTTTCGCTGATCTACGACACGATCATGATCCCCACCCCGAAGAATCTCAACTGGTGGTGGATCTGGGGCATCGTTCTGGCATTCTGCCTCGCACTGCAGATTGTCACCGGCATCGTCCTGGCGATGCACTACACGCCGCATGTTTCCAATGCCTTCGCCTCGGTCGAGCACATCATGCGCGACGTGAACGGCGGCTTCATGCTGCGCTACCTGCATGCCAACGGCGCCTCGCTGTTCTTCTTCGCCGTCTACATCCACATCTTCCGCGGCCTGTTCTACGGCTCCTACAAGGCCCCGCGCGAGGTGACATGGATCATCGGCATGCTGATCTACCTGCTGATGATGGCCACCGGCTTCCTCGGCTACGTGCTGCCCTGGGGCCAGATGTCCTTCTGGGGCGCCACGGTGATCACCGGCCTGTTCGGCGCCATTCCGTTCGTCGGCCCCGACATCCAGACCTGGCTGCTTGGCGGACCCGCCGTGGACAACGCCACGCTGAACCGCTTCTTCTCGCTGCACTATCTCCTGCCCTTCGTCATCGCCGGGTTGGTAATCGTGCACATCTGGGCCTTCCATACCACCGGCAACAACAACCCCACCGGGGTTGAGGTCCGCCGCGGCTCCAAGGAAGAAGCGGCCAAGGACACGTTGCCGTTCTGGCCCTACTTCGTGATCAAGGACCTGTTCGCGCTGTCGCTGATCCTGCTGATCTTCTTCGCGATTGTCGGCTTCATGCCGAACTACCTCGGCCACCCCGACAACTATGTCGAGGCGAACCCCCTCGCGACGCCCGCGCATATCGTGCCCGAATGGTACTTCCTGCCGTTCTACGCGATCCTGCGCGCCTTCACCTCCGACGTCTGGGTGGTGATGTTCGCAAGCTGGATCACCGGCGGCATCGTTGACGCCAAGTTCTTCGGCGTGCTGGCGATGTTCGGCGCGATACTTGTAATGGCGCTGGTGCCCTGGCTCGACACTTCGTCGGTCCGTTCGGGCAAGTACCGGCCGATGTTCAAATGGTGGTTCTGGCTTCTGGCCATCGACTTCGTCGTCCTGATGTGGTGCGGCGCACAGCCGGCCGAACCGCCCTATTCGACGATCTCTCTGATCGGCGCGGCCTATTGGTTCGCCTACTTCCTGGTGATCTTGCCGCTGCTCGGCGTGATCGAGAAACCGCTGCCGCAGCCTGCGACCATCGAAGAGGATTTTGCCGAGCATTATCCCGACTCCGTGGCCTCCGGCGACGTGAAACCGGCCGAGTGAGAAAGGCGAGACTGATGATCCGCAACAAGACCCTTTCCGCCTTCGTCATCTCCCTGGCCCTCGGCGCTGCGCCGATGGCCGCCTGGGCCCAGGAAGAAGATAGCCATGGCGAAGGCGCCATGGCCGAAGAGGAGCATGCCGACGCCGCTCATGCCGAGGGCCACACGCATGACTACCAGTTCTCCTTCGAAGGTCCCTTCGGTACCTACGACCAGTACCAGTTGCAGCGCGGCCTGCAGGTCTACACAGAGATCTGCTCCTCCTGCCACGGGTTGAAATTCGTTCCGCTCCGTACCCTCGGTGACGAGGGCGGGGTCGGCCTGCCCGAAGATCAGGTTCGCGCCTACGCGGAACAGAACTTCGAGGTCTTCGATGCCGAGCTGGACGATTACCGCCCGGCCATCCCGACCGACCACTTCCCGGCAAACGACTCTGTCGGCGCACCGGACCTGTCGCTGATGGCCAAGGCCCGCGCCGGCTTCCACGGTCCCTACGGCACCGGTATCAACCAGTTCTTCAAGGGCATGGGCGGCGCCGAATACATCACCTCGATCCTCACCGGCTATACCGGCGAGGAAAAGGTCGAGGCGGGCACGACCTTCTACGAGAACACCGCCTTCGCCGGCGGCTGGATCGCGATGGCCCCGCCGCTTTACGACGAGGCGGTGGAATTCGAGGACGGCTCCCCGAACGACGTGGAGTCGATGGCTCAGGACGTCGCCGCCTTCCTGATGTGGACGGCGGAACCCAAGATGATGGCCCGCCAGCAGACCGGCCTCGTCGCGGTGATCTTCCTCGTGCTGCTGACCTCGCTGCTCTACCTGACCAACAAGCGCATCTGGGCGCCGATCAAGAAGGGCAAGGCCACACCGGCCGAGTAATCGCGGCCCGGCACGGTTCGGAAAGCCACTCAATCAAAAAGACGCCCTCGCAACTTTCTGCGGGGGCGTTTTCAGTTCGGCAAAGCGCAATAGGCGAAGTTGCAGGCACCGCGTACGGGCCGGCACCACCAGTACCCCGCCGCCTCTCACTCCTTCTGCGCCAGCATCAGCTCCACGCGTTTCAGCTCCCGCAGGATCCGTTCCGCCTGCAGTTGGGGCATCAGGCTCAGCTTCAGCTGGGTCGCAAGGATGAACAGCACCGTCGCGCTCAACCCCCAGCGCAGCGCCATCAGAACATCCGTCGTGCCAAAGAACCGCACCGCGCACCACGCGCCCGCCAGGAACATGACGGTCTGCACTACCATGATCACCCAGGTCATCCAGCCCAACCGTCCGCGAAACAGGCTCATTCCAAGGGCGAAATAGCCCTTTTCCTGCGTCGCCTCCCAGATCGCGCTATCTTCTGCGCGCAGCGCCTCCTCAATCAGCTTGTCCAGTCTCTCAGTCATCTTTGCCTCCATCCAAAGCGGCCCTCAGCGCCGCTCTCGCATGCATCAGCCGGGTTTTCACAGTACCCGGCGGAATATCCAAAGCCATCGCCACCTCGGCGATGCTCATATCTTCGAGGTAGAACAGCGCTACGGTCGCCGCCTGCGCCGGCGGCAGCGCCGATACCGCCCGCCGCACCGCGGCCGCCTCCACTGCTGCCGGCCCGTCTTCCGGCACGACTGTCTCGGTCTGCACCTCGACCGCACCCGCCAGCTCCCGCTGCCGCCGTGCCCCGTCGATCGTACGCGCCGTCTTTCGCGTGACGATCCGCAGGGACCACGCCGGAAACGCCCGCGGATCGCGTAACCCGGACAGCCCGCGCAGGATATCCATCCACGCCTGCTGCACCGCGTCCGCCGCCTGGTCCGCATTCCCGAGCAGCCGCGCCGCATGCGCCAGCATCCGCGGATGTCGGCGACGCACCAGCTGATCGAGCGCCCCGCGGTCCCCCGCCTGCGCCCGCATCACCAGCAGCTCCTCGAATATCCTCGCCTTGTCGCGCATTGCGTCCCGCCGCTGTCACACCCTAAAGGTGACGCCGCGACGCGATCCGGTTCAACCCGCGCCGAGATATTCCTGCAGCTCCGGCGGCGGGTCGGCCAATAGCGCCTGCGTTTCCACCGGCGCCCGCGCCATGCCATCCGCCACCAGCACGGTCTGCCCGCCCAGACGCGCCGCATCGCCCGGATCATGCGTAACCATCAGAACTGTCGCGCCCGTCTCCGCCGCGACCTCTCTCACAAGTTCCAGCATTTCCGTCCTTAACGCCGGGCCCAACGCCGCAAACGGCTCGTCCAGCAGCATCACCGGCCGCGCCCGCAGAAGCACCCGCGCCAACGCCACCCGGCTCGCCTGCCCGCCCGACAGCTCCGCCGGTCTTCGCCCGCCGAATCCCTCCAGCCCGACGCGTTTCAGGCTCGCCTCCACCTTCGCCGCCTCCTCCTGCGACAACCGCAGCGACGGCTTCACCCCCAGCCCGACATTCTGCGCCACCGTCAGGTGCGGAAACAGGTTGTTGTCCTGAAACACGATGGACACCGGCCGCTCCCCCGGCTCCAGCCCGGTCAGGTCCTGCCCGTCGCACAGCACACGCCCCGCATCCGGAGCCAGAAACCCCGCCACCACGCTAAGCAGTGTCGACTTGCCCGCCCCCGACGGCCCCAGCACGGCCACACGCGCTCCGGCCTCCACGACGAAATCCGCCGTCAGGCGGAAATTGCCCTGCTCCACAACGATCCCCTCAAGCGCCAGCACGCAGCCGTCCTCCTCTGTCGAACACCCAGAACAGCCCGAGGCTGCACAACAGCAGCAACAGCGCCGCCGCCGCCGCTTCCTCCATCCGGTACCCCGACATCAGCGCATAGAGCTGCATCGGCAACGTCACCCGGTCCGGATCGGCGAACAGCGCGATCACCCCGAGGTCCCCCATCGACAGGGCTGCCGCCAGACCGGCGGCAAACCCCATCGGCCGCGCCAGCCTCGGCAGCACCAGATACCGCAGCCGCGCCCAGCCGCGCATCCCCAGGCTGTCCCCCAGCCGCCCGTAAACAGTCTCTATTTCCGCCAAGGAGGGCGCCATCGCCCGATAAGCGAAGGGCAGGCTCATCAGCGCGTTCACCACCGCCGTGATCGGCAGGGCCAGCGCCACTGGATCCGTCAGCCGGAAAATCAGGATGAATAGCCCGGTCCCGATCACCAGCGGCGACACCGCGATCGACAACGCCGCCAGCGCCTCAACCCAGGCCGCGTACCGTCCGCGCCGCCGCTGCGCCAACTCCGCCAGCGCCAGCCCCAGCACCAGAGTCAGCAGGGCCGATAAAAGCGCCACCGCCAGCGACCGACCCGTCGCCGCAAAGACCGGCGCGCCAAGCGACCCGATCCCCGGCACGCCCCGCGCCACGATCAGACCCAGCGGCACCAGCAGGAACGCCGCCGCAAGCACCACCACCGCCGCGTCCTGCGCCCGCAGCCAGAACGATCCGATCCCCCAGCGTTCCACCACCCGGTCCAGCCCGCCGCCGAACCCACCGGGCAGCGCCACCCGCCACGCCGCCAGCGCCGCAACCGCGCAGATCCCGAACTGGATCAGCGACAGCAACGCCGCCTTCCCAAGATCGAACTCGAACCGGAACGCCTGGTAGATCGCCAGTTCCACTGTCGTGCCCCGGGGCCCCCCGCCCAGCGCCAGCGCCACCGCGAAACTTGTAGTGCAGATCAGGAAGATCACCAGCAGGCACCCGGGCACGACAGACCGCAGCATCGGCCATTCCAGCACCCGCGTCACCTCGCCCGGTCCCATTCCCAGCGATGCCGCCAGCCGGAACCGTTCCGCCGGGATCGCCAGCCAGCCCTGCAGGATCAGCCGTGTCGCCAGCGGCAGGTTGAAGAACACATGCGCCAGCACCACGCCATGCAACCCGTAGATCTGGACAGGCTCTAACCCGAGCAAAACCAGCAAGACCGACAGCAGCCCGTTCCGCCCGAACACTGCCAGCAGCCCCAGAACCGCGACGATGGTCGGCAGGATGAAGGGCGCGCCCAACAGCGTCACCAGCACGCTTCGCCCCGGGAACGACCGCCGCGCCAGCGCCCGCGCCACCGGCACCGCCAGTGCCACGCTCAGCACCGCCGACAGCGCCGCCTGTATCAGCGTGAACCGGATCGCCGCCCACTCCGCCGGCCCCAGCCGCGGCGCCTCCTCCGCACGCCACGCGACCGCAGCCAGCGTGCCGAGCGTCAGCGCCAGAACCAGGGCCACCGCCAGCGCTTGTATCAGCCCGCCGATCACCCGCACGCGAACGTCTCCAGCGAAGGGAAATCCACCCTAGCCTCTTCTGGCCGCAAGTATTCCGGGGGCCGTCCAGAGTGCGCCATCGGTGCAAGCACGATGGACGGCGGGGGGCAGAGCCCCCCATCGCACAACATAGCCATAAGCGCCGCCCCCTACCGCGCCAGCGCCGCCAGCCATTTCTCCAGCGCCGCCTCCCGCGCGCTGTCGGCCTCTTCCGGCGGGTACATCAGCGCAACATCCGGCTCGACCAGCCCGCCGAACCCATCCGGCAAACCGACCTCGGGCAGCACCGCTGGGTACATCCAGTTCGTCGTCGGGATCACCCCCTGGAACCCGTCGGTCAGCATGAAGCGCAGGAACGTGTCCGCCAGTTCCGGCTGGTCCGTTCCCGCCAGCTTTCCCGCCACCTCGACCTGCATGTAATGCCCCTCCGAAAACGCCGCGGCCGCCTTGGTCGCATCGTCCTCTGCGACGATGTGATAGGCGGGAGAGGTCGTGTAGCTCAGAACCATGTCCGCCTCGCCATCGAGGAACAGGCCATAGGCTTCCGACCACCCTTTCGTCACCGTCAGGATATTGTCCGACAGCGCCTCCCAATACGCGCCCGAAGTATCGCCGAACACCGACTCGACCCACATCAGCAGCCCGAGCCCCGGCGTCGAGGTGCGCGGATCTTCAAGGATCACCTGCAGATCGCTCGCCGCCAGCTCCTCCAGGCTCCCCGGCACGTCCGACAGCTTCGTCGTGTCATAGACAAAAGCGAAATAGCCCCAGTCGAACGGCAGGAACAGGTCGTCGTCCCACGCGATCGGCAGGTCCAGCTCCGCCTCGATCCCGTGCGGTGCGAACAGCCCGGTTTCCTTGGCCAGCGCCATCAGGTTGTTGTCCAGCCCCAGCACCACGTCCGCGTCGCTCCGCGCGCCTTCCAGCCGGATACGCGACAGCAGGGCCGCGCCGTCCCCGGACCCGATCAGCTGCAGGTCGCAGCCGCAGGTTTCCTCGAAAGCCGCCTCTATCTGCGGGCCCGGCCCCCATTCGGTGATAAAGCTGTCATAGGTCAGCACCCGAAGAACGGGTTTGTCCTGGGCCAGAACGGGCCCGGCAAACGTGGCAATCAGGGCCGTGGCGATGATGGGTGTCCGCATCGGATGTCCTCCATGGCCGACGGAAACGGGCAGTTTGGAGACATCCAACCTTCCCTCCGCCGGTATTAACCGGTTCAGGTTCGACGGGTTCGCTTGCGCATCTCAGCCCCGGACATCGTCCGGCGCACCCCGAGGTAGGCGGGACCGTAACGCGAGGTCCCGCCGGCCACAAGCGCCGTTACGACAGCGCCTCCAGCCATTCCGCCAGCGCCGGCTCACGCAGCGCGTCGGCCTCGTTCTCGTCGTAGAATAAGGCCTTTTCAGGCATGTCGAGGGTGTCGAACCCGTCCGGCAGCCCCGCTTCCGGCATCTTAGCCGGCAGCGACCAGTTCGCCGTCGGGATCGTCGACTGGAACTCCTCCGTCAGGATGTAGTCCATGAACGCCTGCGCAAGGTCCGGCTGACCGGTGCCCTTCACCTGCGCGACCAGCTCGGTCATGAAGTAATGCCCTTCCGGAAAGATCGCCGCCTTCACCGTCGGGTCGTCCTCTGCGATCAGGTGATAGGCAGGAGAGGTCGTGTAGCTCAGCACCATGTCCGCCTCGCCGTCGGTGAACATGCCATAGCTTTCTGACCAGCCCTTGGTGACGGTCAGGATGCTGTCGTCCAGTTCCTTCCACGCCGCGCCGGCTTCGTCGCCGAACACCGCCTTGACCCACAACAGCAGCGCCAGGCCAGAGGCCGAGGTCCGCGGATCCTGGATCACGATCTTCAGGTCGTCGCGTTCCAGCAGTTCGGCAAAGCTTTTCGGCGGGTTCTCCACCCGGTCGGTATCGTAGACAAAGGCCGTGTGCCCCCAGTTGAACGGCAGAAAGATGTCGTCCGTCCACTCGATCGGCAGGTCCAGCGAGGCATTGTCCTGCCCGTGCGGCGCGAACAGCCAGGTCTCCCGCGCCCGCTTGGTCACGTCGGTGTTGAAGCCGATGACGATGTCGGCCTTGGTGTCCTCGCCCTCCAGCAACAGCCGCGGCAGCAACGCACCGATGGAATATTCAAGGTCGCAGTCGCACCGCGCTTCGAACCCCTCCTCGATAGCGGGCCCCGGCCCCCATTCGGAGCCGAAGTAATCGGGCGCGTAAACGGTCAGAACGGGCTTGTCCTGCGCCAGCGCGGGCTGGGCAAACGCGAACAGGGCCGTGGCGATGATCGAATATCTCATGACAGTCCTCCATTGTGACGGGGTCAGGCTGGAGGCATATCCATTAACCTTCCCTCCGCCGGTATTAACCGGATCAGGTTCGACGGGTCCGCTTTCGCGTCTCAGCCCTTGCGGGCTCCCCGAGGTGCCGGAAGACCTAGCGCGCTGTCACGGGGATGACAAGAACCGCCTCACATGCGCCCGTCCAGCCCCGGCGCACCCGGCCCCTGCGCCGCCACCCGGTCGCCCGGATTGACCGCCGGACACTTGTCCATCGACAGGCAACCGCAGCCGACGCACCCTGTCAGTTTGTCTCTGATACGGGCCAAAGCGGCGATCCGCGCCTCCAGATCCGCGCGCCATCCGTCCGAGATCGCTGCCCAGTCCTCCCGGCTCAGCGCCTTGCCCCGCGTCGCGTCGCCCAGCCGTTCGCGGATTTCCTCCAGCCGGATCCCCGCGCTCTGCCCGACCCGGATCACCGCCAGAACGCGCAAAGTATACCGCGGAAACCGCCGGTGATTGGCCGCATCCCGCTCCGACCGGATCAGCCCCTTGCGCTCGTAAAAGTGGATCGCAGAGACCGGCACGCCGCTGCGCTCCGACAGCATGCCAACGGAAAGATATTTCGGTGGATGAGCTTTGTCTTTGTTTTTCCTCATATCTTTCCCCTTGTCCTCAACTATAGTTAAGGCCGTAGGGTGGCTGAAACCTGTTCAGGACACAAGGATTTCCCATGCCCGCCCAACTCGACATCGCCCTGATCCAGGGCAGCATTCGCGACGGCCGTTTCAACGACACTGTCACCGAATGGACCGACCGCGAGCTGCGCAAGCGCGGCCTCGCCACCCATGTCATCGACCCGCAGACCCCGGCCCTGCTTCCGGTTCAGACCGGCGAGGCACATGCCGTCGAAACCCTGCGCTGGCAGCTCGAAGGCATGGACGGCTTCGTCATCGTCACGCCGGAATACAACCACGCCGCGCCCGGCCCTCTGAAAACCCTGATCGACGCGGCCAAGCCGGAATGGGCCGCGCGACCGGTCGGTTTCGTCTCCTACGGCGGCCTGTCCGGCGGCCTGCGCGCCGTGGAGTCACTCCGCCCCGTCTTTGCCGAGCTGCACGCCGTGACCATCCGCGAAACGGTCAGCTTCTCGTCGCCCTGGAAAAAATTCGGCCCCGGAAGCACCTTGATAGAGGATGACGTCGCGGTAACCGCGGAAACCGCCATGGACGCCTTCGCCGCCTGCCTTACATGGTGGGCGCGAGCCCTGCGCAGTGCCCGCGCCGAAAACCCCTACGAACAACGAGCCGCCTGAATGGACATACTCCGGGACCCCCGGGCGATCGCGCTGCTTCTGGCGGCTTCGCTCACCATAATGTCGAACGCCACGATCAGCCCGGGCTTGCCGGGGATCGAGGCGATGTTCTCCGAAACGCCGAACGCCGCGCTGCTGACCCGCCTGCTGGTCACCGCGCCGGCGCTGCTGATCGCCTTCGTCGCGCCCTTCGCCGGCATGGCCGCCGACCGCTTCGGCCGCAAGAAACAGCTGATCTTCGGCGTCGGCCTGTTCGCCATCGCCGGCACCGCCGGGCTCTACCTGCGCGACCTGCACATCCTACTAGCCAGCCGTCTGATCCTCGGCTTCTCCGTGGCCCTCGTCATGACGGCGCAGGCGGCGCTCCTCGGTGACATCTTCGCCGGCGAAAAACGCGGCCGCTTCATGGGCTACCAGATGTCCGCCGTCAATTTCGGCGGATTTTTCTTCATCGCCGCCGCCGGCTGGCTCGCCGGGCTGAACCCGATCTTCCCCTTCGCCCTCTACGGCATCGCCCTGCTCTACATCCCCTTCCTCCAACGCGCGCTCCCCGACAGCCACGCGCCCGAGCCCACGGGCCACGACGGCCCCGGCGCCAGCGGCGGCGAACCCGGCTGGCTCTTCACTCTCTGCCTCACGATCCTGCTCTGCGGCCTGACCTTCGCGCTGTTCTACGTGATGCCGACGCAGCTGCCCTACTTCCTCGCCTCCAGCGGCCATGAAGACCCCAAGCTCGCCGGCCTCGCCATGGGCGTCGTGGTTCTCGCCGCCGGCACCGCATCTCTGTTCTTCGGCGCGATCCGCCGCTGGTGCGGCCGCGCCGGCACCCCCGCTGCCGGCTACGTCTTCATGTCCATCGGCTTCTGGGTCCTGCACCTCTCCGGCGGCCTGCCGGTAATCGGCGCGGGCGCCGCCCTCGTCGGTATCGGCGTCGGCATCGTGATGCCCACCTTCGTCGCCATCGCGCTCGACGTCGCCCCGCCGCACCGGCGCGGCACAGTCAGCGGCGCCATCACCACCGCAATCTTCCTCGGCCAGTTCGTCTCGCCGTTCCTCAGCCAGCCGCTGATCGACAATCTCGGCTACAGGACCGCGTTCTTCATCGGCGCGGGCGTTCTCGCCCTCTTCGTCCCCGCGGTCCTCGTCGGCTTCCGCCGCCCGCGCAACGAATCCGGGGTCACCGCCTGACCAGCCCCGGGGCCGCCGGCCCTCGTTGCCTTGCGCGCGGCGCTCTGCTAACCGCTGGCCACCGACCTCGGGGAAACGTCCATGTCGTTCAACACCTTCGGCCACCTGTTCCGCGTCACCACGTGGGGCGAAAGTCACGGCCCCGCGCTTGGTGCCACCGTCGATGGCTGCCCGCCAGGCGTGCCGCTGGAACCCGCGATGATCCAGCACTGGCTCGACCGCCGCAAACCCGGCACCTCGAAGTTCACGACGCAGCGGCGCGAGGCCGACGAGGTAGAGATCCTCTCGGGCGTCTTCGAAGGCACCACAACCGGCACCCCGATCCAGCTGATGATCCGTAACACCGACCAGCGGTCCAAGGATTACGGCGACATCGCCGAGAAATTTCGCCCCGGCCACGCCGACATCACCTACTGGCAGAAATACGGCATCCGCGACTATCGCGGCGGCGGCCGGTCCTCCGCCCGCGAAACCGCCGCCCGTGTAGCGGCGGGTGGCGTGGCGCGCGAAGCGATCAGGGCGCTGCTGCCAAAGGCCGAAATCACCGGCTACATGACCCGCATGGGCGCGCATGAAATCGACCGCGCCCGCTTCGACTGGGACCAGATCGGCAATAACCCGTTCTGGACCCCCGACGCGCAGTCCGCCGAAACCTGGGCCGCCTATCTCGATGACCTCCGCAAATCCGGCAACTCCGTCGGCGCTGTCATCGAGATCACGGCGAAGGGCTTCCCGCCCGGCCTCGGCGCCCCGGTTTATGGCAAGTTAGACACCGATCTTGCCGCCGCGATGATGTCGATCAACGCCGTGAAAGGCGTCGAGATCGGCGAAGGCATGGCCGCCGCCGAGCTGACCGGAGAGGCGAACGCCGACGAGATCTACATGGGCAATGACGGCCAGCCGCAGTTCAGCTCCAACCACGCCGGCGGCATCCTCGGCGGCATCTCGACGGGGCAGGACATCGTCGTCCGCTTCGCCGTCAAACCCACCAGCTCGATCCTGAAACCGCGCAAGACGATCACCAAGTCGGGCGAACCGGCAGAGATCGTCACCAAGGGCCGCCACGACCCCTGCGTCGGCATCCGCGCCGTTCCCGTCGGCGAAGCCATGGCCGCCTGCGTGCTCCTCGACCACATCCTGCTCGACCGGGCCCAGACCGGTGGCCAGAGAGGCCCGATCGGGCCGGCCTGACACATGCTCCAGGTCCTCGGCATCACCTTCCCGATCTTCGCCATCATCGGGATCGGCTACGTGGTCACCGCGCGCGGGCTGTTCAGCCCCGCCGACATGCGCACGCTCGGCAAGTATGTCCTGAACATCGCGCTCCCCGCCCTGCTGTTCAGCGCCGTCGCCAGCCGCAACCTGTCAGAGGTGATCGACCCCGCTTACCTGACGACCATCCTGATCGGCGGCCTCGCGACCATCGCCGTCGGCTACGCCGCCTTCTCGGCGCTTGGCACCGGCCCCGCCCGCCGCGCCATCGCCGTGCTCGGCATGTCGCTCCCGAATTCCGCCTTCATCGGCTACCCGGTGATGCTGCTGCTGTTCCCCGAAGATGCGGGCCGCATCCTCGCGATGAACTTCATCGCCGAGAACTTCGTTTTCATGCCGATCTGCCTCGGCCTTCTGGAACTGTCGCGACCGCAGGAAAACCGCGGCCCGCTCAGGATCCTCGGCAACATCCTCCGGCAACTCCTGTCGCGCCCCTTCATCATCGGTCTTCTGCTCGGCCTCGCCGTCTCACTCACGGGCCTGCCCATGCCTGAACCGCTGACCCGAATGCTGGGCCTGCTCGCCGCCTCCGCCAGCGCGCTTGCGCTCGCGGTAATCGGCGGCTCGCTCTTCGGCCTGCCGCTCAAGGGAAACCGCGCCCTCGCGCTGCAGATTACCGCTGGCAAGCTGATCCTCCATCCCGCACTGGTCGCCCTCGCCGCCACGCTGGTCGTGCTGCTCGGTTTCGCACCCCTCGCACCAGACCTGCGCGTCGCCGCGATCCTCACCGCCGCGATGCCGATGGTGTCGATCTACACGATCCTCGCCCAGCCCTACGGCCACGAAGGTATCGCCGCCATCGCCGTGGTCACCGCGACCACCTGCGCCTTCGTCACCCTGACGGCGCTGCTCGCGATCCTGGTCTAGAGACTGACTTTCAGGCCACCGCCGCCGCCAGCGCCGTATCCATCAGCGCCTTGATCTGGTCGCGCCCGGTTCCGGCCACGATCCGCCCAAGCTCACGGTTGCCCTTCAGCACCACCAGAGCCGACCGTCGCGGTATCTTCAGCGACCGCGCCAGGTCCGACCGGCCGTACTCATCCCAATCCACGTTGATAAAGCTGATCGCCTGCTCATAGGCCGGGTTCTCCGCTTTCAGCGCATTGATTACCCGTTCCTGTGCGGCACAGGTCGTGCACCAGCTCGCCTTGAAATCCAGGAATACCGTCTTCCCCGCGTTCAGTTCCTTCGTCACCAACCCGGGCATGTAGGCCGTCACCGCCAGCGCGGGGCCGGCCATCATCACCGCTCCGGTTCCGGCCAGAAATGCACGTCGCTTCATCACTCTCTCCCTTACAAGGACACCGATAGATCCGTCAGCCAGGGCGGCAGCACCTGCAGCGCCCAGAATTCAAGGTAGTGATGGACCCGGAACAGGATCCCAACACCCACCATCACGAAGACCGCGCCAAGGATCGGCTTGGCCTTCCCGGCGACCGTCCGCATCCACGCCTGCCGCCTCTGGATCACCTGGCGCGCGCCGTATCCCAGCGCCACGATGATCGTCGACACGCCGGCCGCGAAGGCCACCATGATCGCCCCCGCCCGCAGCAGGCTCTCGCCCTGGCTCGCCAGGGAAATCGCGCCGCCCAAAGTAGGCCCTATACAGGGGCTCCACACCGCGCCCAGCAGCATGCCGCCCAGGAACTGGCCCCGCGCACTGGTCCGCTCCAGCCCGTCGATCCCCGCATCGGCCCGTGCCGACACGCCCGCCGTCACCGTCTCGAACCGTGCAGAAAACTGTGGCACCAGCAGCACCAGCCCGAACCCGATCATCAGCACCGCGCCCGCATCGGCCACCATTTCCGGCGTCAGCCCGATGGCGTAGCCAAGCGTCGTCACCGCCAGCCCCAGCACTACGAAAGACACGCTCAGCCCCGCGGCAACCAGCAGCGGTCCGTGGCGCCCCGCCTGCAGCGCGCTCGCCAGCACGATCGGCAGGATCGGCAGGACACACGGGTTGATTAGCGTCAGCAGCCCCGCGCCATATGCCAGGATAAGTTCCATCGCCCGCAGGATTGGCGATGCGTGACCTCAAGTCACCTGAACATCACTGACAGGCGATCACATGCCCGTCAGCGTTGTTTCGAAAGCTGAACCGCCAGGATGCCCAGCATGATGACCCCGACGCCTGCCACATCCATCACGCCCAGCGCCTCGCCAAGCAGCGCCGCCGCCACCGCGACCCCGAAGAATGGAGTCAGGAAGTGAAAGGTCGCGGCGCGCACCGCCCCGATCCGGTTTACCAGCAGGAACCAGATCCATGTCGCTCCAAGCCCGGGCAGTAGCGTTGTGTAGATAAAGGCGGCGCCCAAACGCCAGGTCCAGTTCACCTCCCAGCTTTCCAGCAGCACCGCCGCGATCCCCAGCACCGACGCCCCCACCAGCATCTGAAGCCCGACGATCATCAGGACGTTGCCGCTGGACCCGGTACTGCGAACCGATAGAGTCGCGACAGTCAGCGACAGCACCCCCAGCACGCACAGCACCAGCCCGTACATGTCGACCCCGCCCGAGATCCGCGATCCCATGATCAGCGCCACGCCGATCATCCCCAGCACCAGCCCGATCAGGCCCAGTGGCCGCACCCGCTCGCCAAAGAACAGCAGCCCGCCCAGCGCCACCAGCAGCGGCATGGTAGAGGCGATGATCGCCGCCAGCGACGCCTCGATTGTCTGCATGGCGACGAAATTCAGTCCCAGATAAAGGGCATTTTGGCAGAGTCCGAAAACGACGATGGCCACCCATTGCCGCCGTGTCAGCTGCCAGCTCTGGCCCAGCGCCAGCGCCAGTCCTACCCCGATCACCCCGGATATCAGGAACCGCAGCGCCAGCGCCGTCAGCGGCGGTGCGTCCGCCACGATCATCCGCGCAGAGGTAAAGGCGGACGCCCAAATAAAGGCGAACACCACCCCCATGAAGATCGCGCGGATATCCAAGACCTGCCTCCGGTTCACTGCCCGAAGCACGGCTTATCTCGCCGTCGGGTGAAGGTCACCCCCCGCGCCGCAACCGCTCCACGTAATCACGCAACATCGACACCCGGTGCGGCCGGAACGAGTCCGTAGTTACTTCCAGCCCCTCCATCCGCTCCGGGTCGAATTTCCGGTAATCCTGCCGCAGGCAGCACCATGACAGAACAAGCTGCCGCTGCTCCAGAAACGCCACTGCCAACGGCCAGATCCGCCGCCGCGTCCGCCGCCCCTCCGCATCGCGATAGGCGATGTCCACCGCCACCTCGTCCCATGACGCCTGCCGCAGCGGCGCCAGCAGTTCCGACGCACGCCGCCCGCTCTCGTAGCGGTAGACCAGCGTCACCGAATGCGCGACCTGCTGCGCCACCCGCTCCGGCAGGCGCGCGGTGATCTTGGCCAGTGCCGCGCCCGCCGCTTCCGCTAGGGCCCCGTCGCCGGTCGCCTGCACCTCCGCCAGCCCCAGAACCAGCGCCTCCACCTCCAGCCGGTCGAACATCTGCGGCGGCACCGCCGGGTCCTCGGTCAGCCGGTAGCCGAACCCCGCCTCGCCGTCGATCAACGCTCCCGCCGCCCGCAGGCTGTCGATGTCCCGGTAAAGCGTGCGCTCCGAAACGCCCGTCTCCTCCGCCAGCCGCGCGGCGGTGACCGGCGGCGGCAGGGTCCGCAAAAGGTGCAAAAGGCGGAACAGGCGGTCGGGGCGGGCCATGCGGGCCTCCTGACGGAATCTGACAGGATAGCCGGAGCATAACGGGTGCTATCTTCTCATCAACCGGAATGGAGATTTCCGATGCTCACGCTCTACCACGCTCCCCGCACCCGCTCGACCCGCATCGTTGCGCTGCTCGAAGAACTCGGTGTCCGCGACAAGGTCGCCATCGAACCGGTGGCTGTCACGCGCCGGGACGGTACCGGCGTTCACGATCCGAAAAACCCGCATCCCGAAGGCAAGGTCCCGCTGCTGGTTCATGACGGCGTCGAGATCTGGGAAAGCACCGCCATCGCGCTCTACCTGACCGAACTGTTCCCCGACGCGGGCCTCGCGATACCCGCCGGCGCGCCCGGCCGCGGCCCGTTCCTCAGCTGGCTCGCCTGGTACGGTGACGTGCTCGAACCGGTTCTTGTGATCTCCTTCGCCAACGTCGAGCATCCCCTGTTCCACACGACATTCCGCGGCATGCCCGAAGCCGTCGCCCGGCTCTCCAACGCATTGCAGGACAAGCCCTATCTGACCGGCGACACCTACACAGTCGCCGACCTGATCATCGCCTCCACCTTCGCCTGGGCGCCGCACTTGATGCCCGAGGATCCGGTGATCCAGGGCTGGGCGGCCCGGTGCAGCAACCGCCCGGCCAACAAGGCCGCGCAGGCCTTCGACGGCGAGCTGATGGCCGAAAGCACCTGATCCGCCCTGTGGATAAGGCCGATTGACCCGGCACAAACAATTGCAAATAGTACCGGGATGCAATCGGCCACCACCTCGCGACGGTCCTCCGTCGCATGCTGACCCAGCTGGGACCAATCTTCGCAGTACTCTACGTCGCTGCGGCTCTCAGTTTCATCCTGCGCGCACTCCTGCGCGAAGGGCGCGAACCGGCCTCGCGCATCGCCTGGGTCATGGTGATCTTCAACATCCCGCTCCTGGGCATGGTCCTCTACACCCTGTTCGGGGAAACCAATATCGGCCGCGGCCGGGTCGCCCGGTACAAGGAAACCAAGCGCCTGCTCGCCGACCTCGTCGCTCAGCGACGCGAGGCTGGCTGGGACCTTGTCGAGGAACGCCACCTGCACCTGTTCCGCACCGGCCGGTCGATCAGCGGCTTCGCCCCGGTCGGCGGCAACACCGCGACGCTGCTGTCCGACGCCCAGGCCGAAATCGACGCCATCATCGCCGACATGGACGCCGCGCAGGACCACGTGCACCTGCTGTTCTACATCTGGCTCGAGGACGCCACCGGCCTCCGCATTGCCGAAGCAGCGATCCGCGCCGCGCAACGCGGCGTCACCGTCCGCGCCATGGCCGACGGGCTCGGCTCGCGCAACCTGATCGGCTCCCGCCACTGGGTCGCGATGGGAAAGGCCGGCGTTCAACTCGTCGAGGCTCTGCCCATCGGCAACCCTCTCCTGCACCCGATCCGCGGCCGGATCGACCTGCGCAACCACCGCAAGATCATCGTCATCGACAACCGCATCACCTATTGCGGCAGCCGCAATTGCGCCGACCCCGAATTCCTGCCCAAGGCGAAATACGGCCCCTGGATCGACCTGATGCTGCGCTTCGAAGGTCCGGTCGCCATGCAGAACCAGGCGCTTTTCGCGCAGGACTGGCTGTCTCACGTCGAAGAGCCGCTGCCCGAAACACCGCCCGACGTATCAGCCGCCACCGATGGCCCGGGAATCGTGGCCCAGGCCATCGGCACCGGTCCCACCGTCCGCGACTCCGCCATGCCGGAGGTCTTCGTCGCGCTGCTGCACGGCGCGAACCGCGACCTGACCGTCACCACGCCCTATTACGTCCCGAACGAAGCGATCCAGACCGCGCTCTGCGCCGCCGCGCAACGTGGCGTAAACACGCGCATGGTGATGCCGGAACGCAACGATAGCTGGGTCGTCGCCGCCGCCAGCCACAGCTATTATCTCGAATTGCTACAGTCCGGAGTGCGGATTTTCGAATATCCGCACGGTCTTCTGCACACCAAGCTGCTCACGCTCGACGACTCGGTCGCGCTGGTCGGCTCCGCCAATCTCGACCGCCGCAGCTTCGAGCTGAACTACGAAAACAACATCCTGCTGCAGGACGCCGAGCTCACCGCCGGCCTCCGTGCAAGGCAGGAAGACTACATCGCCGCCTCGCGGGAAATCCTGCTCGAAGAGGTCCGCGACTGGTCCGTCTACCGGCGTCTCTGGAACAACACCGTCGCGATGATGGGCCCGGTTCTCTGACCGGACCGCCCAAATGAAAAAAGCCGCCCGAGGGCGGCCTTCTCCATGAATTCTGCAAGAAATTCAGCCGTTAACGCTGTCTTTCAGCGCCTTGGCGATGGTCATTTTCACCACCTTGTCGGCTTCTTTCTTGATCTGTTCGCCGGTGGCCGGGTTCCGTACCATGCGCTCGGGGCGCTCACGGCAATATATCTTGCCGACGCCGGGCAGGGTCACCGCGCCGCCATCGGCGACTTCCTTGGTGATCACGCTGCTGATCGCGTCCAGCGCAGCCGAAGCCGATTTCTTATCGGTGCCCATTTCGTCCGCCAGGGCGGTCACAAGCTGGGTCTTGGTCATTGGTTTGGCCATGATAGGTCTCCTCGTACACGCCCGTCCTAGCGGGTTCTCGGGAGAATCTACCGGAATGTATGGGGTAAACACAACTATTAGTGTGCCTTTTCCCCATGTTTTCCTGCATTTTGTGGCGCATTTTTGCCAGCCCACTACAGAAAGGCGGTCTCCTCGAAGCTCCGCAGCTTCCGCGAATGGATCCGTTCCAGCGGCATCTCGCGGATCAGCTCCATAGCGCGCACCCCGATCAGCAGGTGATTTGCCACCTGCGTCCGGTAGAACTCGCTCGCCATTCCCGGCAGCTTCAGCTCGCCATGCAGCGGCTTGTCCGAGACGCACAGAAGCGTGCCATATGGCACCCGGAACCGGAACCCGTTCGCTGCAATGGTGGCACTCTCCATGTCCAGCGCAATCGCCCGGCTCTGGCTCAGGCGCTGCACCGGCCCCGACTGGTCGCGAAGCTCCCAGTTCCGGTTGTCAATGGTCGCCACCGTCCCTGTCCGCATGATCCGCTTAAGCTCATAGCCTTCCAGCTTGGTGACATCCTCCACCGCCTGTTCCAGCGATGTCTGGATCTCCGCCAGCGGCGGGATCGGCGTCCAGACCGGCAGGTCGTCGTCCAGCACGTGATCCTCGCGCAGATAGGCATGCGCCAGAACGAAGTCCCCCAGCCGCTGCGAATTTCGCAGCCCCGCGCAATGTCCCACCATCAGCCACGCATGCGGGCGCAGCACAGCGATGTGGTCCGTCGCCGTCTTCGCGTTCGACGGACCCACCCCTATATTCACCAGCGTGATCCCGGCCGACCCCTTCCGTTTCAGGTGATAGGTCGGCATCTGCGGCAGCTTGGCGGGCACATCCAGCGGCTGGTCCGCCGCGGTGATCTCGCTGTTTCCGGGCCCGACGAAAGAGGTATAGCCACTGTCCGGATCGGCCAGCATCGCCCGCGCGACCGTCTCGAATTCCTCGACGTAGAACTGGTAGTTGGTGAACAGGATGTGGTTCTGAAAATGCTCCGGATCGGTCGCCATGTAATGGCTCAGCCGCGCCAGCGAATAATCGACCCGCTGCGCCGTGAACGGCGCCAGCGGCGCCACCCCGTCGCCATAGGGAAATCCGTAGCCGTTGACGATATCGTCGTTCGTCGTGCCAAGGTCCGGCACATCGAACACGTCGCGCAGGCTGAATTCCAGCACGCCCTCCTGCGGCACAGTCATCGCCCCGGACCCGCCCATCGCGAAATGCACCGGGATCGGTGTGGCCGACGGCCCGATCGCCACCGGCAGCCCGTGGTTCTCGATCAGCAGACCGACCTGCTGGATCAGGTAATTCCGGAACAGGTCCGGCCGCGTGATCGTGGTCACATAGGTCCCGGGCTCCGCCACGTGACCGAAACTCAGACGGCTGTCGATCTGCGCATAGCTCGCCGTCGTGAACCGTATTTCCGGGTAATAGGCCCGGAACCGGCAGGCCGGCATCCCTTCGTTCACCGTCGCAGCAAACTTCTCGCGCAGGAATGCGACTCCCGCCTCGTAAAGCTCGGTCAGCCGGTCTACTGCAGCCGTCGCATCGTTGAACCGCTCCGGCCCGGCAAGCTCCGGCGCCTGCACCGGCAATTGTCTGTGCGATACCGTCACGTCGTCGCCTCGAACACGTCCGTCACCTCGAACTTGGTCACATCCACCAGCCCCATGTCAGAGATCCTGAGTTCCGGGATCACCACCAGTGCCAGCAGCGAATGCTGCATATAGGCGTTGTTCAGCGTGCACCCGCAGGCTGCCATCGCCTCGACCATCGCCTGCGCCTTCGCGGCGACGTTCTGTGCCAGATCGTCCGACATCAGCCCCGCCACCGGCAGTTCCACCAGCGCGATCTCCGCCCCGTCCTTCCAGACGGTCACGCCGCCGCCGATCTCCGCCAGCCGGTTCGCCGCCTTCGCCATCATCTCGCGCGAGGTCCCGACCACGATCATGTGGTGGCTGTCATGCGCCACCGTCGACGCAATCGCCATCTCGCCCTGATAGCCGAAGCCGGACACGAACCCGTTTGTCACCTGCCCCGTCGCCCGGTGCCGCTCGACCAGCGCGATCTGGCATACGTCCTGCGCCGGATCGCCCTCGACCGCGCCGTCCGCGACCTCCAGCTCCGCGGTCAGCGCCTTCGTCGGCGCCTGGTTCTCGACCACGCCGATCACCTTGGCCTTGACCCGGTTCGCCCCCGCCGGCGCCGCGACCACGAAATCCGCCGCCGTCTTGTCCGCCCCCATGTTGACCGACGCCCGCGCTTTCGCCGGCCAGTCGCCATGCGGAAACTCGACCTTCGCCACACCGTCCTCGGCGACCAGCACGCCGCGCGCATACACCCTATGAATGGGCAGCGTCCGCAGGTCCGGTGTCAGGATCACATCCGCCCGCCGCCCCGGCGCGATGGAGCCAAGCTCCCGCTCCAGCCCGAAATGCGTCGCCGTGTTCACCGTCGCCATCTGCAGCGCGATCAGCGGCTCGCAGCCGCACTCGATCGCATGCCGCACCACCCGGTTCATATGGCCCTCGTTCACCAGCGTCCCGGAATGGCAGTCGTCGGTGCAAAGGATGAAGTTGCGCGGATCCAGCCCCTTCTCGGTCACCGCTGTGATCTGCGCCTTCACGTCGTACCAGGCAGAGCCCAGCCTCAGCATCGCGCGCATCCCCTGCCGGACCCGCATCATCGCGTCCGCTTCCTGCGTCCCCTCGTGATCGTCCGCCGGCCCGCCGGCGACATAAGCCGCAAAATCGGGCCCCAGATCGGGCGACGCATAATGCCCGCCGACCGTTTTCCCCGCCTCCTGCGTCGCCGCGATCTCCGCCAGCATCTTCGGGTCGCCCGCCACCACGCCGGGATAATTCATCATCTCTCCCAGCCCGATGATCCCCGGCCAGGTCATCGCCTCGGCAACCTCCTCCGGCCCGATCTCGTAACCCGTCGTCTCCAGCCCCGGCGCGGACGGCGCACAGCTCGGCATCTGAGTATAGATATTCACCGGCTGCAGCAGCGCCTCGTCATGCATCAGCCGGACACCCTCCAGCCCCATGACATTGGCGATCTCATGCGGGTCGGTGAACATCGTCGTGGTGCCATGCGGCGTGACCGCCCGCGCGAATTCCGCCGGCGTCAGCATCCCGCTTTCGATGTGCATATGCCCGTCGCAAAGCCCCGGGATCAGGTAATCGCCCCCGGCCTCGACAACCTCCGTCCCATCGCCGATGCAATGCGAGGCATCCGGCCCGACATAGGCGAACCGCCCCGCCTTCACCGCCACCTGCCAGCCGTCGAGCACTTCGCGGCTGTGCACGTTCACCAGCTTTCCACCCCGGATCACAAGGTCGGCGGGCGCTCTGCCGGCGGCCACGGCAACCAGTTCCGGCGCGGCCTCGGCCCATGTTTTGAATGGAGTCGCTTTCATGTCGCGATCATCAACAGATCGCAGTCCTCCGCAACCCCCCAGCCGACACCCCCGCTTGAACCTTCTGTAACAGCCGCCGCCCCAACCCGTAGGGTGGGCAATCTGCCCACCTCAAACTGACAACTCCACCCGCCGCTCCACCCCGATCGCCTCCAGAAACGCCGCATCGTGGCTCACCACCAGCAGCGCGCCGTCATACCCCCGCAGGGCCGCTTCCAAAGCCTCCATCGCCTCCAGGTCCAGGTGGTTCGTCGGCTCGTCGAGGATCAGCAGCTGCGGCACCGCCCCGCCGCCCAGCGCGCAGGCCAGCCCGGCCCGCAGCATCTGACCCCCGCTCAGCTCCCCGGCCCTCTGCAGCGCCACATCGCCCCGGAACAGGAACCGCGCCAGCACCGCGCGCGCCGCGTTCTCCTCCACCTCCGGGTTCAGCGCCAGAAAGCTCTCCCGCACCGACAGGCCCGGATCCAGCGCCCCCACCGTCTGGTCCAGCATCGCGAAATCCACATGCACCGTCGCCGACCCGGCCAAAGGTGCCATCCGCCCCGCAATCACCGACAACAGTGTCGTCTTCCCCGACCCGTTCGGCCCTGTCACCACCACCCGCTCCGGCCCCGTCATCGCGAAAGACAAGTCCCTAAACAGGGGCTTTCTGCCATACCCGGCCGCCAACCTTTCCACCGTCAGCACCGTCCGCCCCGCCGGCAACCCGCAGGACGGCAGCGCCATCCGCACCCCTTCCAGCACCTCGACCCGCGCCCGCGCCGCCTGCGCCGCCTCTTCCGCCTTCGCACTCCGCGCCTCCGCCAGCCGCGCGTTCGCGCCTCCCGTTGCCTCGCTCCGCTCCTTCGCCTTGTCGAGCAGCATCTTCGGCTGATCCCCCTTCAGCCGCTGCCGACGCCCCGCATTGTCGGTCCGCGCCTTCCGCTCTGCCCGCGCCTGCGCCGCCTTTGAAGCCTCCGCCACCTGCCGCTCCGCCACCTCCAGATCATGCGCCGCCGTGGCCAGTTCCGCCGCTTTCCGCTCGCGATAGAACAACCACCCGCCGCCATAGCGCCGCGCCCCCAGCGAGGTCAGCTCGACAATCGCATCCATGCCTTCCAGCAATTCCCGGTCATGGCTAACAACCACTGTGCCTCCGCGCCAACCCTCCAGCAGCCCGAGCACCGCCGCGCGCCCCTCGCCATCAAGGTTGTTCGTCGGCTCGTCCAGCAGCAGGAAATCCGGCTCGGCAAAGACCAGCGCCGCCAGCGCCGCGCGCGTGCGCTGCCCGCCCGACAGCGCCGCCAGCGGCACGGACGCATCCGCCTCCAGCCCCAGCCGCCCCAATGCGGCCGACACCCGTTCCTCCAGCGTCCAGTCCGCCTCCGCCAGTTCCTCGACCGTTGCCTTGCCGGCCCCGGCTCTCGCCAATAACGCCAGCCCGTCCCGCACCCCGAAAAGGTCCGCGACCGTCGCCTCCGGCGTCTGTACGCTCTGCCGCATCCAGCCGGCCGTCCCGGTAACGGACACAGACCCCGAAGACGGCGCCAGTTCCCCGGCGATCAACCGCAGCAGCGTCGTCTTGCCGACGCCATTGCGCCCGACCAGCCCGGTGCGCTCGGCGCCGAGAGTCAGATCGAGATTGCTGAAAAGGCTGCGCCCGTCAGGCGCGGACCAGGAAAGACTGGAAAGGGTGATCGTGCTGGGCATGGTTGGAATTTTCCCGCTGCGGAACCGTCAGGGCGAAGGCTGCAGGGTGGAATTCCATCGTCTCACTCCGAATGGACGCGCCAGCCGCGTCCCGCCTCATCTAGCCCTCCCCGCCCGGGCGTTCAACCCGCACCAGCCTTTGCTTCGGAGCCGCCACCGCCCGAGGCCGGACGGACAGGCGGCGGCGCGACGGTCAGGAAGAATTGCCGAGGGACCCCGAAGGGGAGACGGCCATTCTTCTTGAGCGGCGTGTCGGGGCCTGTCAGGCAAGGCTCGGGTGATGGCGGAACCGAAGCCTTTGCTTTGGTGAGCCAGAAGCTGACCTCCGCACCGGACACGCACGCCACCACCGGGCAGAGGCGTCGCCTCGCCACCGGGGACAATGGGCGTGCGCGGCAGCGCGCCGTTCAGCCGCCCTTCACCAAACCCGCAACCCCGGCTACCCTGCACCCGACCCCACACTGATGGAGCCCGCCATGGAACCCGCCCGAATTCCCAATATCGACCACTGGCCCGAACGCGTCGATCTCGCCGCAGCCTTCCGCTGGACCGTGCGGCTGAACATGCATGAAGCGGTGGCCAACCATTTCTCGCTCGCGGTCAACGGCGACGGCACGCAGTTCCTGATGAACCCGAACCAGAAGCATTTCTCGCGGGTCCGCGCCTCCGACCTGCTGCTGGTCGACGCCAACGATCCCTCCACGCTCGAAGGTCCCGACGCGCCGGATCCGACCGCCTGGGGACTGCACGGCGCGATCCACCGGCACTGTCCGCATGCCCGCTGCGCCATGCATGTGCATTCGATCCACGCCACCGTGCTGGCAATCCTCGAGGACTCTGTCCTGCCCCCCGTCGACCAGAACGCCGCGATGTTCTTCGACCGGCAGGTGGTCGACGCGCAATACGGCGGCCTTGCCTTCGAGGAGGAAGGCGAACGCTGCGCCCAGCTTTTCGCCGACCCGAAGAAGACGGTGATGATCATGGGGAACCACGGCATCATGGTCATCGGCAAAACCGTCGCCGAAACCTTCACCCGGCTCTACTATTTCGAGCGCGCGGCAGAGACCTATGTCCGCGCCCTGCAGACCGGCAAACCGCTTCGCGTGCTGTCCGACGAGATCGCCGCGAAAACCGCGGACGAGATCGACGCCTATCCCGGCCAGAACGACAGGCACCTGAGCGAGCTGAAGGCGATCCTCGACGAGGAAGGCAGCAACTACGCCACCTGACTTCAAACGGCCCCCGGCATCCACCGGGGGCCGTCCGCTTACATCTCGATCAGCTGCGCCACCTCGACGGAACCCGAGCCGTCCATCACCATCGGACAGCCCTTCGCGATCTCGCAGGCCGCGTCCTGATCCTTCGCCGCGACCAGCGTGAAGCCCGACACCGGGTTCGCCCCGCCGTCATTTGCGACGCCGCCCTTCGAAACCGTCTTCGACATCCCGGCCGGCCCTCCGCCATGCTTCAGCGCAGCGCCCATGGACGCGTACCAGTCGTTCCACTGGCCCATGACCTTCTCGCCCTCCTCGGGCGTGTCCGGTTTCTTCCCGCCGTGATAGATGAACATGTAGTCCGGCATCTTCTCTCTCCCTGTTGCAAAATCAGCCGTTCGCCATAGCCTCCAGCTTCCGCAGCGAAGAGGTCCAGCCCATCTCGTGCCGCGCCGCGACATCGTCGTCGGGCAGATCCACATGGGTCAGGGTCAGGTCGGTCCCGCCGCCCTGCGCCGGCACCAGCCTGATCGTCACGTGGCTTTCGACGCCGCGCTTGTCCGCCTCGTCATGCCACGCCCAGGTGAACCCGACGGATTTCGGCGGATCCACATGGGTCACCTGCCCGGATACCTTGAACCGCTGCCCTTCGGCGTTCTGCATCACCGACATCCACGGTCCCGTCTCCTCGAAGGACAGCTGGTGCTCCGGCACATGCATCCCCTCCGGCCCCCACCATTTCAGCAGATTCTCCGTCCGGGTGACGAAGGCGAACACCTTCTCGACATCCGCGTCCAGCCTGCGCTCGATGGTCAGGGTCGGCATGCTCACTCCACTTCGTTCAGCGCTCCCGCCAGCCTGTCGAGGCTGGCATTCCAGAAATCCGCGTGGCTCATCGTCCAGACGTTGATCGCCTGAACCGCCCGGGGCGCAACCGCGTAGATCCGCCTCTGCGCATCCACCGTCTGCGTGATCAGCCCCGCCTCGCGCAGCACCTTCAGATGCCGCGAGATCGCGGGCGGCGAGATATCCGCCACGTCCTGCAACGACCCGGCCGACAGCGCACCGTGTTCCAGCAGGCGTTCCACGATTGCGAACCGTGTCGGGTCGCCCAGTGCCGCAAAAGTCGTGACCAGGGTCGGTTCCTTTGTTTCATCCATTGGTTAATTAACTACCCCTCGAAGCATAAGCAGTCAACCCGCTTGCCATCGCACCGGCGGCGGGCAAGGGTCGCGTCATGGCAAAGACGCTGCTTTCATTCGGTCATGGCTATTCCGCGCGGGCGCTTGCACGGCGTTTGCTGCCCACTGGATGGCGGATCATCGGAACCACGCGCAAGCCCGACCGTACAGAAGAGCTGCGGAATGAGGGCATTTCGCCACGAATCTGGCCGGGAACAGACATCTCGGCAGACCTCGAACAGGCCACCCACCTGCTGATCTCCGCCGGTCCGGGGGCCGAGGGCGACCCCGTCCTCAACGCCCTCCGCGCCGACCTCGTCAATGCCGCGCCGCATATCGAATGGGCGGGCTACCTGTCCACCACCGGCGTCTACGGCGATCACGGGGGCGGCTGGGTCGACGAATCCACGCCGCTCAGCCCCACCACGAAACGCGGCAAGTTGCGCGTGGACGCCGAAGCCGCCTGGCAGGGCCTTGCTACCGAAACCGGCCTGCCGCTCCACATCTTCCGCCTCGCCGGCATCTACGGCCCCGGCCGTGGCCCCTTCGCCAAGGTCCGCGCCGGCACGGCCCGGCGCATCGTCAAACCCGGCCAGGTCTTTTCCCGCATCCATGTCGAGGATATCGCCCAGGTCCTCGCCGCCTCCATCGCGCGGCCGAACCCCGGCGCCATCTACAACCTGTGCGACGACGACCCGGCCCCGCCCGAGGATGTAATCGCCCACGCGGCGGAACTGCTCGGTCTCCCCCTTCCCCCCGCGGAAGATTTCGACACGGCCGAACTGACCCCGATGGCGCGCAGCTTCTACGCCGAATCCAAGCGCGTCACGAACGACCGCATCAAGGAAGAGCTTGGCGTGAAACTGAAATACCCGACCTACCGCGACGGTCTCGCCGCGCTGCTGGCGGATGGCGAAGACGGCTGACCGAAGCCTTTCGATGTTAACCTGAACCAGATCGCATCGCGCAATGCGCTGAAATCTCTGATTTCAGGCCGCGTTGCGTGAGTCTGATCAATACGACAACGCTCTAGGCTTCCGCCCGCCGCGTTGTCAGGCTCGCCACGCCCAGCACTTCAAGCACCTTCGCCTCGATATGCTCGGCGTTCATCCCGGCAACTGCGTACATGTCGCTCGGGCTCGCCTGATCGATAAAGATATCCGGCAGCACCATCGACCGGTACTTCAACCCCGCATCGAACATGCCCTCGTCTGCCAGCAACTGCGCGACATGGCTGCCAAAGCCGCCGACCGCGCCTTCCTCGATGGTGATCAGCGCGTCGTGCCTCGCGGCCAGATCCAGCACCAGCTCCCGGTCCAGCGGCTTCGCGAACCGTGCATCGGCGACGGTCGGGGTGATCCCCCGCGCGCCCAGCGCATCCGCGGCCTCCAGCACTTCCTTCAGCCGCGCGCCAAAGGACAGGATTGCCACCTGCGCGCCCTCGCGCATGATCCGGCCCTTGCCGATTTCCAGCACCTCGCCGCGCTCCGGCATCTCGACGCCGACACCCTCGCCCCGCGGGAAACGGAACGCGATCGGCCCGTCGTCATGTGCCACGGCGGTCGCCACCATGTGCTTCAGCTCCGCCTCATCGGCGGCGGCCATCATGGTGAAACCCGGCAGGTTCGACAGGAACGCGATATCGTAGGAACCCGCATGCGTCGCCCCGTCGGCACCGACCAGCCCTGCGCGGTCGATGGCGAACCGCACCGGCAGCCGCTGGATCGCCACGTCATGCACGACCTGATCGTACCCGCGCTGCAGGAACGTCGAATAGATCGCCGCGAACGGCTTCATCCCGCCCGCCGCCAGCCCGGCAGAGAAAGTCACCGCATGCTGCTCGGCGATGCCGACGTCAAAGCACCGCTTGGGAAACCGCTCGGCAAACAGGTTCAGCCCGGTCCCGTCCGGCATCGCCGCGGTGACGGCGACGACCTTGCTGTCACGCTCCGCCTCTTCGATCAGCGACTGCGCGAAGACCTTGGTATAGGCCGGCGCGTTCGACGGGGCCTTTTTCTGCGCGCCCGTAATCACGTCGAACTTGGACACGCCGTGCCCCTTGTCCGCCGCCGCCTCGGCCGGCGCGTACCCCTTGCCCTTCTTCGTCACCGCGTGGATCAGGATTGGCCCGGTCGCCCGGCCCTTCACCGTCCGCAGCACCGACAGAAGCTGATCCAGATCGTGCCCGTCCAGCGGCCCGATATAGCTGAAGCCCAGCTCCTCGAACATGGTGCCGCCAACGGCCATGCCCTTCAGCATTTCCTTCGCCCGGCGCGCGCCTTCCTGGAACGGCGGCGGCAGCAGGCTGACCGCGCCCTTGGCGACCGCCTTCAGTTCCTGGAACGGCCCCTCGGCATAGAGCCGCGACAGGTAGGTCGACATCGCGCCCACCGGCGGCGCGATGCTCATCTCGTTGTCGTTCAGGATGACGATCAGGCGTTTCTTCAGATGCCCGGCATTGTTCAGCGCCTCGTAGGCCATACCGGCGCTCATCGCGCCGTCGCCGATCACCGCGATCGCGTCGCCCAGCGCCGGCTCGGGCGTGCCGCCCAACTCCCGCGCCATCGCGAAACCCAGCGCCGCACTGATGGAGGTCGACGAATGCGCCGCTCCGAACGGATCGTAGGGGGATTCCGACCTCTTGGTGAACCCGCTCAGCCCATCCTTCTGGCGCAGCGTCCTTATCCGGTCACGCCGTCCGGTCAGGATCTTGTGCGGATAGCACTGGTGCGAGACATCCCAGATCAGCCGGTCGCGCGGTGTGTCGAACACCGCGTGGATCGCGACGGTCAGCTCGACCACGCCCAGCCCCGCGCCCAGATGCCCGCCGGTTTCGGACACGGCCGAAATCGTCTCGGCCCGCAGTTCGTCGGCCAGCAGATGCAGCTCGGCATCCGTCAACGCCTTCATGTCGGAAGGAGCGTGAACGCGGTCTAGCGTCGGTGTCAGCGGTCTGTCTGCCATGTGCGTCCCCCCTTAAGGGTGTCACTCTTCAAGTCCGGCGCGAAATAACGAACCGGGCCGCCTCCCGCAAGTTCTCCGCCGCGTCTCCATATTCGGCAAGAGCCGCTTCCGCTTCCTTCACCAGCTCTGCCGCCCGTGCCTTCGCCCCGTCGAGCCCGAGGAGAGACACAAAGGTCGCCTTTCCCGCGGCCTCGTCTTTGCGCAGCCGCTTGCCGGCGGCCTCGCTGTCACCTTCCACGTCCAAGATGTCGTCCGCGATCTGGAAGGCAAGGCCGATGGCCCGCGCGTATCGCCGCAGCGGCCCGGGATCGGAACTGGCCAGCAGCGCGCCCGCCTCGCAGGACCACTCGATCAGCGCGCCGGTCTTGTTGCCCTGCAGCTCCACGATCTCGTCCAGCGTCAGCGACACTTCCGCCACCTCCGCCGCCAGATCCTGCGCCTGCCCCAGAACCATACCGCGATGTCCCGCCGCCCGCGCCAGCCCGGCGATCAGCGCAAGCTTCACCTCCGGCGCCGCGTGCATCTCCGCCAGTAGCTCGAAGGCCAGCGTCTGCAGCGCATCGCCCGCCAGCACCGCCGTCGCCTCGTCCCATTTCACATGAACCGTCGGCTGCCCGCGCCGCATGTCGTCATCGTCCATGCAGGGCAGGTCATCGTGAACCAGCGAATAGGCGTGCATCGCCTCGATCGCCGCCGCAGCACCCGCCGATGACGCGCTGCCGACACCGAACACCAGCGCCGATTCCGTCACCAGGTACCCGCGCAGCCCCTTGCCGCCCGCCAGCGCATGCCGCATGGCCGCCAGCACGACATTCCGCCGCCCGTCACCTTCCAGATACGCATCCAGAAACGCCCGCGTCGACGCGGCGCGCTCCGCCAGCCCTGTCTCGAAGTTCACAGCCCCTCGACCGGAGTCGTCCCCTTCGGCTCGCCGTTTTCATCGAAGGTGATCGCCGCCACCTTCTCCTCGGCTTCCTTCAGCTTCTCCTCGCAGCGCTTCTTCAGCGCCGCGCCGCGCTCGTACAGCGCGATGGATTTTTCCAGCTCGACATCCCCGGATTCCAGCTGGCCGACCACCGCCTCCAGCTCCTTCATCGCTTCCTCGAAGCTCATCTCGGTCACAGGTTTGTCCGTCACGCCCCAAACTCCATCAGCACATCCACATGCGCGGCCACGCTCTCGGCCAGCGCCTGCAGATCATATCCGCCTTCGAGTGTCGAGACCACGCGCCCGCCGCAGCAGCCCTCCGCCACCTCGCAGATCCGCCGCGTCAGCCAGCCGAAGTCCTCTGTCGTCCAGTAAAGGTTCGCCAGCGGATCGTCGCGATGCGCGTCGAACCCGGCCGAGATGATGATCAGCTCCGGCGCCCAGGCTTCCACCGCCGGCAGGATCGCACCGTCCCACGCCGCCCGCATCTCCGCGCTTCCGGTCGCCGATGCCAGCGGCACGTTCAGCACATTGCCCGCAATCCCGGTCTCGCTCGCCGCCCCGGTCCCCGGGTACAGAGGCATCTGATGCGACGAGGCGAACAGCGCCCGCCGCTCCTCCCACAGCAGGTCCTGCGAGCCGTTGCCATGATGCACGTCGAAATCCAGCACCGCCACGCGCCGCAGCCCGTGATGGTCCAGCGCCCGCTTTGCCGCGATCGCCGCGTTCCCGAACAGGCAGAACCCCATCGCCTGCGCCGTCTCGGCATGGTGCCCCGGTGGCCGCATTGCGACAAAGGCATTCGCCACCTCGCCCGCCAGAACCGCGTCCACCGCCGCCACGCAGCCGCCGACAGCGCGCAACGCAGGCTCCAGGGATCCCGCGGATACATGCGTGTCCGGGTCCAGAGACGTGAACCCCGTCGCCGGAATCGCCCGTTCGATCTCCATCACATGCGCCTCGGGATGGCAGCGCAGGATCTCTGCCCGCTCGCAGACCGGCGCTTCCCGCCGCTCCAGCGCCCCGAACCGCTCCGCGCCCAGCGCCTCCATGACCGCCTCATACCGCGCCACCCGCTCCGGGTGCCCCGGCGGGGTGACATGTTTGAGGCTCGAGTCATGTGTGATAAGCGCCGTAACCATAGTCAGACCCAACCGGATTTCCCGACCCATGACAACCGGTCTCGCCGCATTCCTCGCCCTGTTCCTCGCCCTTCCCGCCGCCGCTCAGACCGTCGTGGACAGCACCCTGTCCGATCTCGACGGCGACGGCACACGCGAACGCTTCACGATCATCGACCACGGCGACGGAATCGTCGACCTGATCGTCGAGGAAATCGCGTCCGGCCTTGTCTCCGCGCCCGACATCGCCTGGATTGGCGGCATCGGCCAGGAACCCGAACTCGACCTCGCCCCCAACGGCTCTGTGCGGCTCACCTCGATGAACGAATCCATCGGCCGCGACCGCTGGCACCTGACGCTGACCATCGCCTACCGGGGCGGCGCCTACATGGTCGCCGGCTACACCTTCGACTGGTACGACACGCTCGATCCCGCCAATACCGGCGCCTGCGACCTCAACCTTCTGAACGGCAAGGGTTTCGTCCGGCACGGCGAAGGACCCAAACACGCAATCACGCACACCGTCCCCGCACGACCCATCACCGAGTGGAAAGACGACGTCCCGGTTCCGGCCGTCTGCAGCCGAGAGACCGGCTGAACGCCCAATTCTTGGGCAGCTGCCCGGAAACGCCCCGAACCTGCCGGACGCGCCGTTGCCTTCGCCGCCGCGGCAATGCAACCGTTCGGTCATATCCGGTGGCTAGAAGAGCCGCAGCGACAAACCGGAAGGGGACAGCAAGGCATGCAATCCTACGACATGCTGGTGATCGGCAGCGGCCCGGCCGGCCGGCGCGCGGCCGTACAATCGGCCAAGCTCGGCAAATCGGTTCTGGTGGTGGACCGCGGCCGCAGGCTCGGCGGCGTTTCGGTCCATACCGGCACGATCCCGTCGAAGACCCTGCGCGAAACGGTGCTCAACCTCTCGGGCTGGCGCGAACGCGGCTTCTACGGCCGCGGCTACCGGGTGAAAAAGGACATTACCGCCGCCGACCTGATGCAGCGCCTGCACAAGACGCTGGATCACGAGGTCGAGGTGCTGCAGCACCAGTTCATGCGTAACATGGTGCAGTCCGACTGGGGCGAGGTCCGGTTCATCGACACCCACCATGCCGAGATCCGCACCGAGGACGATGAAATCGTGCCGGTCGAATTCGACAAGGCGCTGATCGCCACCGGCACCCATCCTTACCGCCCGCCGCATGTCCCCTTCGACCGGACCTGCGTCTTCGACAGCGACGAGATCCTCGAACTTGAAGATCTGCCCCGCACCATGACGGTGATCGGCGGCGGCGTGATCGGCGTCGAATACGCCACAATTTTCTCCGCCCTCGACGTGCCGGTGACCCTGATCGAGGCGCGGGATTCGATCCTCAACTTCGTCGATACCGAGATTGTCGAGGATTTCATCCACCAGATGCGCGACCGCGGCATGGTCATCCGGCTCGGCGCGCAGGTGAAGGAAATCACCAAGACGGACAGCGCCGTGATCACCGAGCTGACAGACGGCCGCAAGGTCCGGTCAGAGATCCTGCTGTTCGCCGCCGGCCGCTCCGGCAGCATCGAAAGCCTGAACCTGCAGGCGATCGGCATCGAACCCGACAAGCGCGGCCGCATTCCCGTCGACGGCAAGACCCTGCAGACGGCCGTAGAAAACATCTATGCCGCAGGCGACGTCATCGGTTTTCCGTCGCTCGCCTCCACCTCGATGGAACAGGGCCGCGTCGCGGCCTGCCACGCCTTCGACATGCCGCCCCCGCCGCCGCCCGAAACCTTTCCCTATGGCATCTACGCGGTGCCCGAGATCTCCACCGTCGGCCAGTCGGAGGAAGAGGTGCGCGCCGCCGGCATTCCCTACGAATGCGGCATCGCCCGCTTCCGCGAAACCTCGCGCGGCCACATCATGGGCGTCGACACCGGTTTTCTGAAGCTGATCTTCGCGCTCGACACCCGCCGCCTCCTCGGCGCGCATATCGTCGGCGAAGGCGCGACCGAACTGATCCATATCGGCCAGGCGGTGATCAACCTGCACGGCACCGTGGATTTCTTCGTCGAGAACACCTTCAACTACCCGACCCTCGCCGAAGCCTACAAGGTCGCCGGCCTCGACGCCTGGAACCGGATGGGCCAGCCGTAGGCGGATAACGCCTTCGGCCTTGCCGCTACACCGCCGCGAAGGCAGAGCGCCGATCCAGCTTCTTCTGGCCAGAAATATCCCCGCCGGAGGCACGCTCCGCAGGAGCGTCCGGCCACCCGGCTCACAGAGTCAATTCCCCCGAAACAGAGACTTCGCCGACCACCAAAGCGCCTAAGCCGTCCCACGCGGCGGATACTCCCGCGCCCGCTGCACCCGCGCCGCCAGCAGCTCAAGGTCCGGCCGCGCGAAAGGCATCGACCCCACGTCGACAAGGTACAGAGTCCCGTCCGGCTTTACCCAGAACAGCCCCGGTTCCGGGAACAGCGCCAGTTCCCCGTCCCGGATAGCGCTCGACAGGTACAGTCCCCAGCTCCGCGCCACGGCCTCGCTCATCCCGTAACCGATCCGAAGTCGCTCCAGACCCCAGTCCGCCTTCGCCGCCTCGGCCCGGTCCTGCGGGTCCATCGACACCGCGATGACCGACGCGCCGTCCGCCTCGAACCGGTCCAGCAGCCCGACCAGCTTGCCCAGGTATCCCTTGCAGATCGGGCAGTGATAGCCGCGATAGACCACGATCATGGTCAGCACCTCGGGCGCGTCTTCCGCCAGCGACCATGATCCGCCTCCCGCCAGCGGCAACGCCAGTTCCGGCGCCTGCGTTCCCGGCATCACCCTCATCGCACATCTCCCCGGGGCACCGATCCGCCCTTCTTCTGGTCAGAAATATCCCAGCCGGAGGCACGCTCCGAAGGAGCGTTCAGTCCGGCGCCAGCATGTAGCCCGCGCCTCTTACCGTCTGCAGGTAACGCGGCTGTTTCGGATCCGACTCCAGCTTGCGCCGGAGCCGCGTGATCTGCACGTCCACCGCCCGCTCCTGCGCCTGCCCCCGGTCGCGGCCCAGATCCTCGACCAGCTTCGAGCGGCTGACCGCCTCGCCCGGCTGGGCCGAGAAGATCCGCATCAGCTGCGCCTCGGTCGCGGTCAGCCGCACCAGCTCCTCGCCGCGCCACATCTCGCCTCGCTCCACGTCATAGCGGATCGGCCCCAGCCGCAGGTGCTTCGGCGCCTCGGCCTCCGACGGCGCCGGCACCCGCCGCAGGATCGCGTTGATCCGCAAAAGCAGCTCCTTCGGCTCGAACGGCTTGGCCAGATAGTCGTCCGCCCCGGCCTCCAGCCCGGCGATCCGGTCCTCGGTCTCGCCCTTCGCCGTCAGCAGCAGGATCGGCGTCGCAATCTCCTCGCGCAGCGACCGCGTCAGCGTTACGCCATCCTCCCCCGGCATCATCACGTCCAGCACCAGCATGTCGAATTCCAGCCCCGCCAGCAGGCGGCGCGCCTGCGCCGCGTCCCGCGCGGCGGACACAAGGAACCCGTGCCGGATCAGGAACTTCTGCAGCAGCCCCCGGATCCGCTCGTCGTCGTCGACGATCAGCAGGTGCGCGTCCGGCGCGCTCATTGCCCACCTTCCTTCAGGCGGCCGTAGTGCCGCCGCATCTCGGGATCCATCATCGCCTCCAGCACCGTCCGGAACCCCGCCACCGCCTCGGGCCCCGCATGCCGGAACGCATCCCGCATCCGCGCCCGCTGCGCCGTCGACAGCTCCGCCTCCAGCACATGCCCCTCTTCGGTCAGGTACAGGTGCCGCTCCCGCTTGTCACGGTTGCCCACCCGGCTTTCCACCAGCCCGTCCTCGATCAGCGTCCGAAGCACGCGGTTCAGCGACTGCTTCGTGACGCCGAGGATGCTGAGCAGGTTGTTGACCGTGGTGCCCGGCGAGCGGTTGATGAAATGTACAGCCCGGTGATGCGCCCGGCCATAGCCGTGTTTCTCGAGAATCCGGTCCGGATCTGCGGTAAAGCCGCGATAGGCGAAGAACATCGCCTCGATGCCCTTCCGCAACTGCTCGTCCGTCAGAAACAGAAGGCTCTCGCCGCCGGGTGTCCCCGGTCCTCCGCTGCCCTCGACCATCTGTAAGCCCGTTCACAATCTGCCGTCTTTCGCGGCAGTTTATGTCAGCCTTGTTGACATTCCAAGACTCAACTGGTACCGAATCGCAGATTTTGCGCAACATTATGTCCACATCGGCCCTAATTCGCGCAACATCCGTAAACGCTGAAGGAAGGAACAGACCATGGCTGGCGCCTATGACGATCGCGACGGGTTCATCTGGATGGACGGCAAACTGCTGCCGTGGCGCGACGCCAACGTACATATCCTGACCCACGCGCTCCACTACGCCTCCTCGGTCTTCGAGGGCGAGCGCTGCTACAACGGCAAGATCTTCCTTGGCCGCAAACACTCGGAACGCCTGATCTTCTCGGGCAACGAGCTGGACATGGAAATCCCCTACACCGTCGACCAGATCGAAGAGGCGAAATACGCGGTCCTCAAGGCCAACGGCCTGACCGACGCCTACGTGCGCGCCGTCGCCTGGCGCGGCGCGGGAGAGGACATGGGGGTCAGCTCCGCCCGCAACCCCGTCCGCATGGCGGTCGCCTGCTGGGAATGGGGCGCCTATTACGGCGACTCCAAGTTCAAGGGCGCCAGACTCGACATCTCGAAATGGAAGCGGCCCAGCCCGGAAACCATCCCGGTCCACGCCAAGGCCGCCGGTCTCTACATGATATGCACCGCGTCCAAGCACGTGGCCGAATCCAAGGGCTGCTCCGACTCCCTGTTCATGGATTACCGCGGCTACGTGGCAGAGGCGACCGGCGCCAACATCTTCTTCGTCCAGGACGGCGAAGTGCACACGCCGCTGCCCGACTGCTTCCTGAACGGCCTGACCCGGCAGACGGTCATCGGCATGCTCAAGGACCGCCAGATCAAGGTGCACGAACGCCATATCGACCCGGGCGAGATGGAAAGCTTCCAGCAGTGCTGGCTCACCGGCACCGCCGCAGAGGTCACGCCCGTCGGCCAGATCGGCGACTACAACTTCGAGGTCGGCGCGCTGACGAAAGACATCGCAACGGATTATGAAAAGCTGGTGCGCAGCTAGGCAAACCGGACATTCCACGACAAGGCGCGGACTGGTTCCGCGCCTTTTCTTTTTGGGTCATGGCATGGCTCCAGCCAGCGGCAGCCGCGAAATTTATCGGTCTGCGGTTGCTGTTGCTTCACCATCTGTCCGGTCGGCGACAGTGGCGCCGACCCCACCACAGAACCCGCCACTAATTACCCCGCCTCCGCCAGATTGTCGCCCGAATGCTTACCTATCCTGGCTGCATCGCACTACGGGGTAGCGGGCCATGAACCCAACAAAGCTGTTTCTCACCTTCGCCGTCCTTCTTGGCGTGATGTTCTTCCTGTCCTCGATGAAGGAAAAGGTCGCGCCCGGGGCCGAAACCGTCACCACCGCCGCCGAAGGCAACGGCCTTCTCGGCGGACTCTTCGGGACGGCGAAACTGACAACGGTCGGCGCGCAGGAAGAAACCGAAACAGACCCCGCCAGGCTCCGCCGCGCCGAGTTCTACGGCTGGAAGGCCAAGCATCCCGGCCTCGCCGTTCAGGACGACCTGATCGTCGGACTGTCCGAGGCCGTCTCCGGCTATCCGGGCATCCGCGTGCCGCAGCTTCCGGCCAATCACCGGATCCTGAAATCCGACCCCACCTGCTCCCCGGCGAAACCGCAGCCCGGCGACAGGATCGCCAATGTCAGCATCGGCCAGGCGGATCTCGACAGTGGCCTGCAGGTCTTCACCGTCAGCGAGATGGCAAAAGACACCCGGCGCTGGCTCGAAGGCACGCTGCGCAAGTCTCTCTGGACCGATGAAAGCGACCTTGTCGGCGATCACGCGGTCCCCATGGTCGACGTGATCCTCACCGATGCCTCCGCCCCGCAATACGTGGTGCTGCAGCATCATCGCGGCCGCGTGCTGTGGAACATCGTCCCGGCCAAGGGCGTCACCATCTCCCATGTCGTGATGATCGGCAACGGCGCGTCAATCAACCCGGCGCCGGGCAACTACGATATTCAGCACCTCGCCACCGGCGGCGACTGCGTACCGCGCGTCGCGCGCGAACCGCGCCCGACCTGGGATATGTACTCCCGCGTCGGTGTCCGGCTGGAAGAATACGAACCCCGCGCCAGGGCGGAATTCGCCGCCTATGACGCCTGGTTCCGCCGCAATTTCGGCCAGGGCGCCGAAACCGGCGTGGTCGGCTTCGACACCACCCAGCATGTTCTGGTCGGGCCGATCCCGTCCCGCCCGGAAGAGCGTGTGGCCTACCGCCCGGTGACCGGCGCCACCGTGCTTGTGCAGGAAGCGGATTACGTCTTTACGGCGTCAGAGCCGGAACGCTCCGCGTTTCTCATCGAACATCAGACGGAAATCGCCCGCAACGCGGCGGGTGGCGACCTTGCGATGCTCTTCCCCGAACCGCTGTACCGGGAGGCGGCAAAATGAAGTTCAAACTGATCGGTGGTCTCATCTTCTTCGGAATCGTCACGGTCCCGATGATCGGTGTGAACCTCTACGCCATCGGCGCGTGGGAAACCTTTACCCGTCCCCTCGCAGGCCTCGATCCCAATGCCGAGGCCAACGCCCCGCCCGAGGCGCTCGGCAAGGTCGGCAAGGGCGTGTTCGATTTCGTGCATGACCGGCGCGAGCAAAGCGAAAAGGCCGCGGTGTTCGACGTGACCACGCCGACGCCGCACCGCGCCATCGTCTGGAACCGCTATATGGAGATCGAGGACGTCCTGGCAGAGGGAGAGCCCGATCCCGGCAAGGATCTGCACGAGCTTTACATCCTCGCCCGCGCGCCCGCCCTTGTCATGCGCGAATGCCCGTCGGTGATTTCCGATCTCGCCACCGCCTGCGCCGTGTCGAAGGTCGAAATCGATACCGACTCCAAGGGCCGCCACGAGCTGACGATGCGCATCGGCTTTCTGCCCGCCGATCCCGCCGGCGACATCTCCGGCATCTCCTCGGCGACGGAAGAACGGGAATCGATCCGGCTGACGCCGCGCGATTACAGCGCCCGCGTCGCAGAAGTCGATTTGCCCGCCCTGCGCGCGACCTTCTATTCCGAGGCCCAGCGCCAGTGCCGCGAGCTGCGCGACCGGGTCGGAAGCTGCGTCGTCCGCTACATCACCATCGACGAACAGGAAGACAGCACAAATCCCGGCAGCTTCACCGTCTCCGCCTACGCCACGTTGTCCTGGCTCAAGACCGACGCCAATGCTGACGCCGAGGTCGCGCAGGCCGAACCAACGGGCGTCTCCGGCTTCTTCAAATCGGTCACCAACGCCATTGGCGGCGGCAGCGACGACTCCAGCGCTCCCGCCAGCACGGACGCCGCTGCAAAGCCGACCGTGCTGAAAGGCGGCGGAGCATTCCGAAGTGCGGGCGGGTCGAACTTCAAGCAGGTCGCCAACGACTGACGCGGGCCGGTAACGGTCTGGACCGCCTGCTGTTGCAGTTCGGTATCGCGCCGTGGGGCCCACGCCTGCAGTCTGCACAAAGGCCGGACTGCAACAGTTGGGGCAGCGCCCTCAATCCGACGTTTGCGCTAACATGCCTGAAATCAATGACTTGACCCCCCGTCCCCATGGGGACGCCCCGGCTCAGCCCGATTTCATCAGGCTCCGCATCTTCTGCTCCGCCGCCAGCTGCCGCCCCAGCGCCCGCTCCCGCAGCACGATCGCCACGCCCGCCGCGATCACCAGCGCCGCCCCCGCCAGCATCGGCACCGTCGGCAGCTCATCGAAGATGAAATACCCGAAGATCAGCGCCCATATCATCGACAGGTAGGTGAACGGCGCCAGCGTCCCCGCATCGGCATATTTATAGCTCGAGGTCAGCAGGATCTGCCCCGCCCCGCCGACCAGCCCCGACCCGATCAGCCAGACCCACTCCCGCCCCACCGGCATCACCCAGCCGAACGGAATACTGAAGAGCGCGAAACAGCTCGCCGTCAGCGAGAACCAGAACACGATCGCCTCGGTCCGCTCGACCCCCGCCATCGCCTTGATGAAGATCTGCGCCAGCGCCGCCAGCGTCGCCGACGCCAGCGTCACCAGCGCCCCGACCCGCGCCGTGCCGCCACCCTCGAAACTCAGCTGCGGCCACATCACGATGGCCACGCCCACCAGCCCGATCACCACCGCCGAGATCCGGAACATCCGGATCCGCTCGGCCAGGAAAATTGTCGCGAAGATCACGATCATGATCGGCGTGACGAACCGGATCGCCGTCGCCTCTGGCAGCGGGATCAGCTTCAGCCCAAGAAACCCCAGCCCCATCGCCATCGAGCCCGCGATGCCCCGCACCGCATGCCCTTTCCAGCTCGCTACCCGCAGGCCCGACGGCAGCTCGCCCCGCATCCAAAGCCACGCGGCAATCACCGGCAGGCCGCAGAACGCGCGAAAAAAGACCGTCTCCCCCGCAGGGATACGGTCAGCCGACTTCACCAATGTGGCCATCACGGCGAAACAGGAAATCGCCGCGACCATAAGGAAAATACCGCGCAGGGGCTGCATTCAGGATCCGGAAGGCGTTTCGCCTGTCCTGCCTAGCAGACCGATTCCCGAATGCCCATAAGTGCCTGTACGATTACGCGAGGTAGCCGCGCTCGATCCGCAGGAACTGTTTCACCCGGGTCGCATCCTTCTGGCCCTTGCGCCGCCGCCGGTCCAGCTGCTTCACATTCGGGTGCCCGGCCTCACCGGCCTTGATCCGGTCAAGCCGGGAATATTGCGGCGCCCGTCCCCCGCGAACGTCATGGTCGTGGTCGATGATGTTCTTCGACATGCGTACCTCCTCTTTCGCGTCCTGCATCCTAATTAGGGCAGTCCTACAAAGCTTAAACGCCGTCACCCGCCGCAAGCCAGCCTAAAGATCGTGCAACTGCCCAACCGCCCAGCGCGCCGCATCGCTCACTGCCGGATCCGGATCCTCCGTCAGACTCTGCGCCACCGGCAAGAACCGCGCCAAACCGGAATTCCCGATGGCGTAGAGAACGTTCCGCACGAACCGGTCGCGCCCGATCCGCTTGATCGTCGACCCGGAAAACTGCGCACGGAACGCCGCATCGTCCAACCCCGCCAGGTACGCCAGGTCCGGCGCCAGCAGATCCTCCCGCGCCGCCAGTTTCGCGTCGCGCCCCGCCTTCGCGAACTTGTTCCACGGGCACACTGCAAGGCAGTCGTCACACCCGTAGATCCGGTTCCCCAGCTTGCCGCGCAGGTCCTCAGCCACCGGCCCCTTGTGCTCGATGGTCAGGTAGGAAATGCAGCGCCGCGCATCCAGCTGGAACGGCGCCGGAAACGCCTCGGTCGGGCAGATGTCGAGACAGGCGGTGCAAGATCCGCAATGCTCCCGCTCCGGTTCGTCCGACGGCAAATCCAGTGTGGTGAAAATGCTCCCGAGAAAGAACCAGTTCCCCAGCTCCCGAGACAGCAGGTTGGTGTGTTTGCCCTGCCAGCCCAGCCCAGCCGCCTGCGCCAGCGGCTTTTCCATCACCGGCGCCGTGTCGACGAACACCTTGATGGCGGGGTCCTCCGCCACTGCGTCCCGCCGCGCCTCCTCCAGCAGCCAGCGCCCCAGCCGCTTCAGCCGCTTCTTCACCACATCGTGGTAATCCTGACCCTGCGCATAAACAGAGATTGCGCCGCGGCCTCGCCGCTCCAGAACTTCCAGAGGGTCCGTCTCCGGCGTATAAGGCTCCGCCAGCATCACAACCGACCGAGCCTCGCGCCAGAGCGCCGCCGGATCGCCGCGCCAGCCGATGCGCTCCTCCATCCAGCCCATCTGCCCGTGCCGTCCTTCGGCGACGAATCGCTCCAGCCGCGGCTTCGCTTCCGGGATCGCATCCGGCCGCGTCACGCGAACCGCCGCGAACCCCTCGGCCAGCGCCCGGTCGATCAGCTTGGCTTTCAGCTCTGCGGACAAATCCCCTGTCTTCTTCTGGTCAGAAATATCCCTGGGGGAGTCGCCGAAGGCGGCGGGGGGCAGAGCCCCCCATCGCGACGCCGGATTTCAGAAATCCAGGTCGGCATAATGCGCCGGCGGCGGGAATCCCGGCACCTGGTCGGCGAGGATCGAGCGAAAGGCCGGACGCGACTTGATCTTCGCGTACCAGTCCTTGACCGAGGCGTTCCGGTTCCAGTCGACATCCGAGATGTAATCCAGCGACGACAGATGCGCCGCCGCGGCGAAATCGGCCAGCGTCATGGAATCCCCGGCCAGCCAGCGCCGCTGATCCAGCAGCCACCCCATGTAGTCGAGGTGGAACTTGATCTTCTGTGCCCCCATCTTCACGTTCTTCGATTCTGGGTAGCCCTGGCCCATCAGCTTCTTGTTGACCCGTTCGTAAAGCAGCTTCGAGGTCACCTCGTTGTGGAACTTGTCGTCGAACCACATCACCAGTCGCCGCACCTCGTGCCGCCCCTTCGGATCGCGCGGCATCAGCGGCGGATCGGGCTGGATTTCCTCGATGTATTCACAAATCGGTCCGCTCTCGGCCAGGGTCAGCCCCTTGATCTTGAGAACCGGCACCTTGCCCGCCGGGTTGCGCCGCAGAAAGTCCGGATCCTGCTCCCAGTAGCGCTCCTCGACCAGCTCCACCTCGATCTTTTTCTCTGCGAGCGACAGCCGGACCTTCCGGCAGAAAGGCGAAAGCGGTACGTGGAACAGGCGGTTCATAGGTCAGAAGTCCCGTAAAAAGTCCGCACATCAATGCCGCGACAGCGCGCCGAGTTCAACTCTCGAAGCAATCGTCGCGCCCGTCTGCGCGGATCGTCGCGGCGCCGCCCTGTATCGCCTGCGCCCGGCGCGACACGGAATTTGATGGCTGCGAAGCGCTGCGTCCCTTCGGGTCCGGCAGCACCGCGGCCAGCAGCGCGGCCTGCCGGTCCGTCAGGTTTTTCGCCGATACGCCGAAGTAGTGCTGCGCCGCCGCCTCGACGCCGAACACGCCTTCGTCGAACTCCACCACGTTCATGTAGACCTCGAGGATCCGGCGTTTCGACCAGATCATTTCCACCACCGGGGTCAGCCCGGCCTCCATCGCCTTGCGCAGCCAGGAACGCCCGTGCCACAGGTACACGTTCTTCACCAGCTGCTGGCTGATCGTCGATGCGCCGCGGTTCGCGCCCTCGGCCAGCGCCGCCCGGATCGCTGTCATGTCAAAGCCCCAGTGAAGGCAGAAGTTCGCATCCTCCGCCGCCACGATCGACCGAGGCATTGCCGGCGCGACATCCTCGAAATCCACCCAGACCCGCTCGACGTCACCCAGCCGGCGGCCTTCCGACAATATGTAAGGCGTCGTGGGCGGGTTGAAGACCGCGTAAAGCATGACGAAGAACAGCGTCAGCACCGACAGCCCGACCACGGCGCGCACGGCCCAGCGGAACAGCCAGCCCCGCCATGTCCGGATCCGAGAGGTCCGGGTCTTCCGTTTGCGCGTCTTCTTCGCCATTCGGCAGCCAAAGCATGGCGCCCCGAGCCGGTCAAGCGCTCAGCCGCGCTCATCGCTCGACGATCTCGTAGTCCCGCGCGATACCTTTCGTGGCCTCCGCCCAGGCGCTCGCGCCCGCCCGCGCCTGGTGCGCATCGAAGGCCGCGCGATCCAGAAACCGCTCCGCCACCGACCAGACCAGCGGATCCTGCGTCTCGGTCACATCGAAGGATAGGCAGCCCGGTTCCGCCCGGGTCAGCCGAATATGCTCCGGCAGGAATTTCTGCACCCGCGCCGCTTCTGCTTCATCCGCGCAGCGCAAGAACCCGGTCAGCTCGATCACACCCCGACCTCCTCGCGCAGGTGATAGTCCCTGACGATGCCCTTTGTGGCCGTCCCCCAATCGCTCTTAAGCGCCCGCACCTGGTGGAGGTCGAAGGCCGCGCGGTCCTTAAATCGCTCCACCACCAGCCAGACCAGCGGATCGTCGGTCTCGACGATGTCGCAGGACAGGCAGCCGGGCTCTGCACGGGTCAAACGCACATGCTCCGCGACTAACAGGCGCACCCGTTCCGTCTCGGTCTCGTTCCTGCACCGTATGTACCCGGATAACTCGAACATTCGTCACTCCACTTGCTGCAGAAGTTGTGCTTCGAGGGGTCGACTGTCCATGATCAGGATCAAAAACTGAAAAACCGCGCCATTCCTGCACCGCCAAGGCCTCCCCGGGTGCGCGCACGGATACAGCCGTTTTCCCGGTCCTATGCCGCGGGCACTTCCTGCATGCGGCGCACAGATTTCAGCAGGTATCGTTTCGGGAATAGCGGCGCGATGCGCATCAGGATGCGCCGCCGCAGCGTGACCCCAGCGAACGCATCCAGATCCCCGCGCAGCATCGCGTCGTAGCCCAGCCGCGCAACCTCCTCCGCCGGCGTCGTCCGGTTGAACAGCGGCGTCCCGTCCATCCCCGAGGTCTGTGCGAATTCGCTGGCGGTCGCTCCCGGCAACAGCGTCGTGACGGTTACGCCACTATCGACCAGCTCCTCGGCAATAGCGTTACTGAAGTACTGAACGAAGGCCTTCGACGCGAAATAGACTGCCTGCAGCGGCCCCGGCATCAGCGCGGCGGTCGAAGCGACGTTCAGGATGCGGCCAGAGCCGCGCGCGACAAAACCAGGCAAAAATGCTCGAGTTAGAGCCGAAAGTGCCACCACATTCACCTGGATCATCTCGCGGTTTCGCGTCCAGTCCTGCTCGTGGAACTTGCCGCGCAGCGCAAAGCCGGCGTTGTTGATCAGACAGGAAAGCGCGATCCCTTCGTCCGTCACCCGGTCGTGAATCCGCTGGGGCGCCGCCTCTTCGTTCAGGTCCTCCGCGATCACCAGAACGCGCGTGCCATGCTCGGACTCGATCTCTGCCTTCAGCGTGTTCAACCGGTCCAGTCGCCGCGCCACCAGCACAAGGTCGCCGCCGCGCGCCGCATGCAGCCGCGCCATCGCTTCCCCGATCCCGCTGGACGCTCCCGTGATCAACGCGACGTTCTGCATCCTGTCTCTCCCTGTGTTTCGACAAAACCCGAATCTGTATTCGGTTTTGACAGCGGCGCTAAAGCTTGTCAATAAAACCGAACGCATATTCTGTTTCAGGACGCTACATGGCCGAAAGCCGCTGGATATCCGACCTACACTGGCGCCGTGAGGGCCGTCAGACCCGCAGCGAGCGCACGCAATCCGCCCTTCTGGACGCGGCAGAGACGCTGATCCTGGAAAAAGGGACCGAAGCGACGTCCATCGCCGACATCGCGGCGCGCGCCGGTTACTCCGTCGGCGCCGTCTACCACCACTTCAGGGACAAGACCGCGCTGTTCCACGCGCTCTTCCACCGGATGACCGACGCTTACGAGGCGCTGAACACCCGCGCCTCCGATCCTGCACTGTGGGAAGGCGCCTCGATCCGCGACCTGTTCCGCGGTTATCTCGAGATCACGCTGCAGGCGGCAAGCGAAACCGGCGCGGCCAAGGCAGCCGTCTCGGCCGTTATCGCGGACGAACCGGAACTCGCAGCACACTATGCAGAAATACAGGCAGATACCCGCAAGAAGCTGCTTGGGCTGGTGATGGGCCGGCGCGGCGAGATCGGTCATCCTGACCCGGATCATGCCGCAGCCTTCGCCATCGATCAGCTCGCCGCGATGCTGCGCGGCCGGATCGACCCGGCCCAGCGCGCGGCATCCCTTCAGGCCATCGACGACGCCGCTTTCATCGAAGACGCGCTGCGGATGACGGCCGCGTTCCTCAGGCTGACGCCCGCCGACTGACCCCGCTCTGAATGCAGAACCGCCGCCCGGATGGGCGGCGGCGCATGTCGTTACTCGGCGGGGACGCGCACGTCTTCGATTCCCAGCGGATGCTTCAGTTTGTTCAGCATCTCCCTCGGGCAGACCTGCAGGAAATGTGCCTGCTCGGCATCCCAGTGCTGCAGGATGTCCCGCGCCTTGACACTCATCGTTTCGGCGGCGTGACGGCCGATCAGGTTCAGCAGTTCTTCTTCCCAGTGATCCACGGTCACCGGGCAGGTCACCAGCGTCTCCATGTTCATGAAGTCCTGCGCCTTGCCGTCGGGATCGTAGATGTAAGCCATGCCCCCGGTCATACCGGCGCCAAAGTTGGCGCCGATGGTGCCAAGAATTACCGCGACGCCACCGGTCATATACTCGCACCCGTTCGAACCGCAGCCTTCGACCACCACTTGGGCGCCGGAGTTGCGCACCGCGAAGCGTTCACCCGCCCGCCCCGCGGCGAACAGATAGCCGGCGGTCGCGCCGTACAGCACGGTGTTGCCGATGATCGTGTTCTCCGACGCCTTCAGCGGGCTCGACATGGTCGGCCGAACCACGATGGTGCCACCCGACAGACCCTTGCCGACATAGTCGTTGGCGTCGCCCGCGACCTCCAGCTTGAGGCCCGGAGCGGCAAAGGCGCCCAGCGACTGCCCGGCAGAGCCCGACAGTTTCACCGTCAGGTGGTCTGGCTGCAGGTTGTTGTTCATCCCGAACCGCTTGACGATATGACTCGATACCCGCGTTCCAATGGTTCGGTCGGTATTCCGCGCAGCGTAGGAAAGCTGCATCTTCTCGCCTTCCTCAAGGAACCTTGCGGCATCCTCGACGATCTCGGCATCGATGGTGTCCGGCACAGGGTTACGCGGCTTCAGCCGGTCATAGCGGATGTCCTTCGCACCATCGACCGTGATCAGCAGCGGGTTCAGGTCCAGATCGTCCAGATGCGCCGCGCCGCGGCTGACCTGAGACAACAGATCCGCCCGCCCGATCACTTCGTCGAGCGACCGCGCTCCGATATCCGCCAGGATCTCGCGCACTTCCTGCGCATAGAAGGTTATCAGATTGACCACCTTGTCGGCATTGCCGGTGAACTTCTCGCGCAGTTTCGGATCTTGCGTACACACGCCAACCGGGCAGGTGTTCGACTGACACTGGCGCACCATGATGCAGCCCATCGCGATCAGCGCCGCGGTGCCGATGCCGTATTCCTCGGCCCCCAGCATTGCCGCCATTACGATATCGCGCCCGGTGCGTAGCCCGCCGTCGGTCCGAAGCGTCACACGGCTCCGCAGGTTGTTCATCGACAGAACCTGATGCGCCTCGGTCAGGCCCATTTCCCACGGCAGCCCGGCATACTTGATCGAGGTCGCCGGCGACGCCCCGGTCCCACCGTTATGGCCGGAGATCAGGATCACGTCCGCCTTCGCCTTCGCAACGCCGGCGGCAATCGTGCCGACGCCGGAGGAAGACACCAGTTTCACGGTCACCTTGGCACGCGGGTTGATCTGCTTGAGGTCGTAGATCAGCTGCGCAAGGTCCTCGATGGAATAGATGTCGTGGTGCGGCGGCGGAGAGATCAACGTCACGCCCGGCGTCGAATGCCGCAGCCGCGCTATCAGCTCGGTCACCTTCATGCCGGGCAATTGTCCGCCCTCTCCGGGCTTGGCGCCCTGGGCCACCTTGATCTCCAGTTCCTCGCACTGGTTCAGATACTCGGCGGTCACGCCGAACCGGCCGGAAGCGACCTGCTTGATCTTCGCTGACGGGTTGTCGCCGTTCGGCTCGGGCACGAAATGCGCCGGATCTTCGCCGCCTTCGCCTGAGTCGGACTTCGCACCGATGCGGTTCATCGCCACGTTCAGTGTCTTATGCGCCTCGGGCGACAGCGCGCCCAGCGACATGCCCGGCGTCACGAACCGCTTGCGGATCGAGGTGATAGACTCCACCTCTTCCAGTGGGATCGACTTACCGAGCGGCTTGATATCCAGCAGGTCGCGCAGATGGATCGGCGGGTTCGCCCGCATCTTCGCCGAATACTGCTTCCACAGCTCATAGGACGCCCGGTTGCACGCCGCCTGCAGCATGTGCATCGACTGCGCCTCCCATGCATGGGTCTCGCCGGCCTTCCGCGCCTTGTAGAAACCGCCGATCGGCAGCACGTCGCGCCCGCCAAGCCAGCCGGCCTGGTGCACTTCCAGCAGCTTCTGCTGGATGCCCGACACACCGATGCCCGAAATCCGCGAATGCATTCCGGGGAAGAACTCCGCCACCATCGCGCGGCTCAACCCCACGGCTTCGAAGTTCAGCCCGCCGCGATAGGACGAAACCACCGAAATTCCCATCTTCGACATGATTTTCAGCAGGCCCGCATCGACGGCGGCGCGGTAATTCGCCATTGCTTCGTTCAGCGTACAGTCCAACAGCCCGCGCTCGATCCGGTCGGCAATTGAATCCTCGGCGAGGTAAGCGTTCACCACCGTCGCCCCGCAGCCGATCAGCACGGCAAAGTAATGCGGATCCACGCATTCCGCCGACCGCACGTTCAGCGAGCAGAAGGTCCGCAGCCCCTTGCGCGTTAGCCACGAATGCACCGCCGACGTCGCCAGGATCATCGGCATTGCCACCTTGTCCGGCCCCTGGTGCTGATCCGTCAGCACGATATGGCCGGCACCGGAGCGCACTGCATCCTCGGCCTCTTCCCGAATCCGCGTCAGCTCAGCCCGCAGCGCGCCGATTCCGCCATCCTTCGGGAAGGTACAGTCGATCTCGACCGCGGGCGCGTTGAAGTTCTTCTCGAGAATCTCGAACTGCGCGTTCGCGACAAATGGCGAATCCAGCACGAGGATCTCGGTCTGGCTCGAGTCCTCGTCCAGCACGTTTTTCAGGTTCCCGAACCGCGTCTTCAGGCTCATCACCCGATATTCGCGAAGGCTGTCGATCGGCGGGTTTGTCACCTGGCTGAAGTTCTGCCGGAAGAAATGCGACAGGGGCCGGTACTTCATCGACAGCACCGCCGATGGCGTGTCGTCGCCCATCGACGCGACCAGCTCTTTCCCGTCCTCCACCATCGGGGACAGGATCGACTCCAGCTCCTCGAGCGAATAGCCCGCCGCGATCTGCCGACGGCGCAGTTCGCTGCCGGAAAACAGCGCCTTCTCCGGAGAACCGGCCAGTTCTTCGTCCAGCTCGTGGATCTTGCCGACCCAGTCGCCGAAGGGCTGGCTGTTGGCCATTTTGTCCTTGATCTCGGCATCATGGTACAGTGTGCCAGTCGCCATATCGACGGCCAGCAGCTGCCCGGGGCCCAGCGCGCCCTTCTCGACGCAGGTCGACTCGTCGGTCGGCACCATCCCGGCCTCGGACCCGGCGATAACCATCCCGTCGCCCGTCACGACATAACGCATCGGGCGCAGACCGTTCCGGTCCATGCCCGCGCAAACCCAGCGCCCGTCGGTCATGGCCAGCGCCGCCGGCCCGTCCCACGGTTCCATCACCGAGTTGCAGTAGGAATACATGTCGCGCCAGGATTCCGGCAGTTCGACCGCCTGCTTCGACCAGCTCTCCGGCACCAGCATGGTCTTCGCCATCGGCGCGTTGCGCCCTGCCCGCACCAGCACCTCGAACACCGCGTCCAGCGCCGCCGAGTCCGACGAGCCATGCGCGATGATCGGCTTGATGTCCTCTGCCAGATCCCCGAACGCACCGGATGCCATCCGGATCTCGTGCGACTTCATCCAGTTGACGTTGCCCTTCAGCGTGTTGATCTCACCGTTATGGGCCAGCATGCGGAACGGCTGCGCCAGCCACCACTGCGGGAAGGTGTTGGTGGAATAACGCTGGTGATAGATCGCGAACGCGCTCTCGAACCGGTCGTCCTTCAGGTCCGGATAGAACTCCGCCACCTGCTCGGCCAGCATCATCCCCTTGTAGATGATCGACCGGCAGGAAAGGCTCGCCAGGTAGAGCTGGCCGACACCGGCCGCCGCGGCCGCCTTCTCGATCCGCCGCCGGATCACGTAAAGCTCGCGCTCGAAGGTCTCCTCGTCCACGCCCTTCGAGTTAGAGATCAGGATCTGCTCGATCTCCGGCCGTGTCGCGTTCGCCTTCTCGCCCAGCACATCCACGTTCACCGGCACATGACGCCAGCCGTAGATGTAATAGCCCATCCGCAGGACCTCGGATTCCACGATGGTCCGGCAGGTCTCCTGCGCGCCGAAATCCGTGCGCGGCAGGAACACCTGCCCCACCGCGATCAGCTGATCCTCGTGCGGCTTGTGGCCGGTGCGTTCGATCTGCTCGAAGAAGAACGGAGCCGGGATCTGCACATGAATGCCCGCGCCGTCCCCGGTCTTGCCGTCGGCATCCACCGCACCCCGGTGCCAGATCGCCTTCAGCGCGGCGATCCCGTTCTCCACCACCTTGCGGCTCGGCTTGCCGTCGACCGACACGACAAGACCCACCCCGCAGGAGGCATGCTCGTCATCCGGCCGGTACAGACCCTTTTCTGCCATGTAGGCACGCTTCGCTTCCTCGCGGGCAACCCATTCGGCGTCATACTTGGTCATCGCAAACCTCCGTGTTCACGTGCGGATGATCCCGCTCGTAGGCGTCTCGGGTGACGCGCCGGTGCTCGCCCGCAAGTCGGACGCAGGCAAAGGCGCGGTCGGCATAAACTTCTCGCTCCAACGGGACAGCGCGGAGCTCTTCAAAGAGCCCCGGCACGAATTCGTAAGGGCCGTCATCGTCACGCAGCCAAAGATGCGTGCCGCAGTTGGGGCAGAACGCCCGCTCGGAAAAGGACGTCGCGCGATAGGTCTTCACATCGCCGGTTACGGTCACCCCCGGGGCGGGTGCCTCGAAGCCCCATTGCGCGGCACCGGTCCAGCCACGGCACAGGTCGCAATGGCAGGCGCTGATCTCCGCCACTTGGTCCGCCACTGCGATCCTGACCGCCCCGCACAGGCATTTTCCGCGCATCTCACTCACCGTCCAGCACCGCGAATTTCTCGACGCATTGCTGCCGGGTCAGCACCTGCCGGCCCTCACCGGCAAAGGCATAGCTGTGGGGCTTGTGGTCGATATAGATTTCGTTGGTGATCTCGAACCCGTTCGGATCGTCGAACAACCCCATCGGTATCTCGACACCGCCCAAATAGGGCCCGTCCATCGTCACCTGGAAAAACAGGTTCGACCCGCATTCCCCGCACCAGCCGCGCTTTGCCCAGCCCGAAGTCTGCTTTTCCTGGATATGCTCCGCGCCCTGCCAGCTCAGGTCCTCGGCCTTCACAGTCACCCCGATCAGGGCAGAGCCGGTCCAGCGCCGGCACATCTCACAATGACAGATCCCGGCCGTCGCCGGCACCGCCGCCGCGACGAAGCGCACGGCACCGCACAGGCAGCCGCCCTCGCGCCCGCTCATCGCGCCGTCCCTTTCGCGCATCCGACACGCCGGATTGTCATTGGGTCGTTCCCTTGTCAGATCGAAACGCTGCCCGCCTCCGGGCAGTCGCCGATGTCACTCCGCCGCCACCTGAGCCGGCGCATTGATATAGTCGAGAATTGCGTCCGCCGCCTCGCGCCCGTCCCTGATCGCCCAGACCACCAGAGACGCGCCGCGCACGATGTCACCCGCCGCATAGACGCCATCCAGGCTTGTCGCATGGGTACGGAAATCGGCCATCACCGTGCCCCAGCGGGTCACTTCCAGCCCTTCGACGCCCCACAGCTTCGGCAGGTCCTCGGGCTCGAAGCCCAGCGCCATCACCACAAGATCCGCGTCTTCGATGTAATCCGCGCCCTCGATCAGCTCCGGGCTTTGTCGTCCCGACGCGTCTGGTGCCCCAAGGCGCATCTTCTGCACCATCACGCCCTCGACGGTCTCGCCGGTGAATCCCTTCGGCGCGGTCAGCCAGACGAACTCGACACCTTCTTCCTCGGCATTCGCCACTTCACGCTGCGAGCCGGGCATGTTGTCCCTGTCCCTGCGATAGAGACACTTCACGCTCTCTGCACCCTGCCGGATCGCCGTCCGCACGCAGTCCATCGCGGTATCGCCGCCGCCGATTACGACGACCTTCTTGCCCGCCGCGTTCAGCTCGCCGCTCTCAAACTCCTCGACCTCGTCGCCAAAGCTCACCTTGTTAGAGCAGGTCAGGTAATCGATTGCCCGCACGATCCCCTGCGCGCCGACGCCAGGCGCCTGCAGCCCGCGCGACTTGTAGACGCCGGTCGCGATCAGAACCGCGTCATGCTTGCCGCGGATCGCCTCGAACGACAGGTCTTCGCCGACATTGCAGTTCAGCACGAATTCGACACCACCCTCGCGCAGCTGCTCCACGCGCTGCATGACGATGTCCTTCTCCAGCTTAAAGCCGGGGATCCCGTAAGTCAGCAGCCCGCCACCGCGGTCGTAGCGGTCATACACCGTCACCTGCAGCCCCGCGCGGCGCAGCCGGTCCGCCGCGGCCAGCCCGCCGGGTCCGGCGCCGATGATCCCAACGCTCTCGGCCCGGTCTTCCGCTGCCTTGATCCGCTTCACCCAGCCCATCTCGAACGCCGTGTCGGTAATGTACTTCTCGATCGACCCAATGGTCACCGTGCCGTGCCCGGACTGCTCAATCACGCAGTTTCCCTCGCACAGCCGGTCCTGCGGACAGATCCGCCCGCAGATCTCCGGAAACGTATTGGTCGCCTGGCTGATCTCGTAGGCTTCCTGCAGCCGCCCCTCGGCAGTCAGCTTCAGCCAGTCCGGGATGTTGTTGTGCAGCGGGCAATGCGACTGGCAATAGGGCACACCGCATTGGGAGCAGCGCCCGGCCTGGATCGCCGCCTTCTCATGCGCGTATTCCGCATAGATCTCGTCGAAATCCTGCCGGCGCAGGTCCGGCGGCCGCTTTTCGGGCATGTCCCGTTCCACGGATACGAATTTCAACATCATCTGCTTAGCCATACGGGCCAACCTCCAAAAGCCGTGTCCGCACGCTATACGGAAAGTCGAAACTAAAATAAAGTCAGAAATGCTGACCATAATTTCCTGTCCGAATGGTCAAAATTCCCGCCGCACCCCAAACCGCCCCAATTTTAGGTCATATATATTTACCTATCTATCATCTTTCCTTTGACTCGCACGCGGTTAGTGTGAGCGAGCCGAATCACCGGAACCCACTGTATGCCGCTACTCCACCTTCTTCTGGTTGCCATCATCCAGGGTCTTACCGAGTTTTTGCCGATCTCCTCATCCGGTCACCTGATTCTCCTGCCGAATCTCACCGGGCTGGAAGATCAGGGTCAGGTCATCGACGTCGCCGTCCATGTCGGCACCCTCGGCGCGGTCATCCTATACTTCTGGCAGGACGTGAAACTGGCGCTGTCCGGCATCCCGAACCTGCTGCGCGGCCGCATCCACGGCGCGGGCGCCGGGCTGATGTTCTGCCTGATCATCGCCACCATCCCCGTGGTCGTCGTCGGCCTGATCCTCAATCTCACCGGCCTCGACGACATGATGCGCTCCACCGCTGTCATCGGCTGGACGATGCTAATCTTCGGTATCGTGCTCTGGTGGTCCGACCGCGGCGATGGCAAGGGCATGCCCGCGGAATTCTGGTCGATCAAGAACGCCTTCATCATGGGTCTCTGGCAGGCGGTGGCGCTGATCCCGGGCACCTCGCGATCGGGCATCACCATCACCGGCGGACGTTTCCTCGGCTACAGCCGCGAGGGCGCTGCCAAGCTTGCGATGCTGATGTCTATCCCGACCATCCTTGCCTCCGGCCTCCTGCTGGGCGCCGAAGTCGCCGCCAATGCCGATGCACAGGCCGCCCGCGACGCCGCCATCGCAGCAGTCTTCGCCTTCCTCGCGGCACTTTTCGCCCTGTGGTTCATGATGAAGCTGCTGAAGACGGTAAGCTTCACGCCTTATGTGATCTACCGGGTCATCCTAGGCATATTCCTGCTCTGGTACGCGTACAGCTAGGCCCTGAACACGGTTTCCACGGCTGCATCTTCCATGGTGAGCCAGAAGCTGACAACGCGCTATCCACATGCGCGGCAGCGCGCCTAACGGCTCACGCCCGCTGGTTCCGCGCCGATTCCTTGATCGCCGCATACTGCCCCGATGGCCGGTAGGCCCACAGGTATTCCGGCAGTTCCGCTTCCATCGCCGTCGGCTGAATGCCCAGCGCCGCGAAGCCCTTGGCGCCCTCCGACACGACGTTGTCGGCGCGCAACTGCCGCACCTGGTCGCGCGTGACCGGCGGATTGATCAGGCCGACGGTCAGGATGGATGCAAGCTCACCTAGCCAGGCCACCAGACCGCCCAGCCAGAACGGCATGTTGAAGATCAGGCGCTTGCGCCGGATGATCTCCAGCATGTCTTCCATCAGTTCGCGGAATGTCGCCACGTGCGGCCCGCCCAGCTCGTACACGCCGGGCTCCGCCTGTCCCAGCGCGCCCATGACTGCGGCCCTCGCCACATCGTCAACATAGACCGGCTGAAACCGCGTTTCGCCGCCGACAACGGGCAGCACCCAGCCGAAACGGGCCATCGCCCCGAAGCGGTTGAAGAACTCGTCCTCGGGGCCGAATACGACCGAAGGCCGCAGGATGACAGCGCCGGGGAAATGCGACAGAACCGCCGCTTCGCCTTCGGCCTTGCTCCGGGCATAGCCGCTTTCGCTCTCGGCATCGGCGCCCAGCGCCGAGATATGCACCAGCCGCGAAACGCCCTGCTCCGCCGCGATCCGGGCGATCCGCTCGGCACCCTCATGCTGCACGGCATCGAAATTGTTCTTGCCCTTCGCGTCGAAGGTGCCGACGCAGTTCACCACCGCGTCAGATCCGTGCATCGCCGCGCACACGCTGGCATCGTCCCGGATATTGCAGAAGATCGGCTCGACCTGCCCGACCACGCCATAGGGCCGCACGAAACCGGCCAGCTCCGGCCGCCGCACGGCCACCCGCACGCGCCAGCCCTCTTTCGCCATCCGCCGAGCGATATACCGCCCGATAAAGCCCGATCCGCCGTAGATGGTAACGAGTTTCGACATGGCCAGCCTCCGCCTTTCGCTGGCCAATTCCTTAGCTGCCGCGCGCGCGCAGAACAACCCGCCAATAAGTCGCGCCGGTACTGGCCAGCCACCCACTTACCCACTCCTGAGTCGACATGAATCGGCGGATTTCCGCTCAGATTGTGGCGCTGAAATGGCAGATACGCGCCGTCGCGCATCGGGACATTACGTCGCAGGCCAACTCTACTGAAAGGAGAGAACCATGCGTAGTATCTCGAGAATCCTTGTAGTCAGTGCAACTGTTCTGGGCGCCGCAGGTGTGCTCAATGCGCAAACCCTCGATGTCGACGTGAATACCGATGACGGCGTCAACGCCAATGTGGGCGCCGCCGACACTGCCGAAGCAAATGTCAGCATCGGCGGCGGCAGCGGGACCGAGGCGGACGCTTCCGTCGGCGACAGCGTCGCCGAGGCCGATGTGGATGTCGGCGGCGGGGACGGCGCCGAAGCAGATGTCGATATCGGCAACGACGTCGCCGGGGCCGACGCGGACATAGGCGGCGGCGACGGAACCAATGCCGACATCGACCTGCTCGGCGGTACAGCCACAGCCGACATTAACGGCAGTGCCGGCTCCGGTGTCGGTACCGATGTCGAGATCGGTGGATCTGAAGGCGGCGGCACGGCCGTTGCGGGCACCGATCCAGCCGCCGGAACAGGCACCTCCGGCGCCTCGGCCGCGACCGGCACCGCTGAATTCGTCGCCACCTCGCCCGCCGGCACCGGCAACGGTTCCGCCTCAGGTCCCGGTCAACCGATCAACCCCGCGATTCTGGTCGGCCTGCCGGTCCTGTCCAGCGACATGAAACATATCGGTGTGGTCGAAGGCGTCCGCACGACGGACACCAACCGCACTGTGCTCGAAGTGTCGCTGTTCCCGGCGCTCGGACTGCCGGTGGATCACGCTCTGATCAGCCTCACCGAGCGCGCCTTCCAGGAGACGCAAATCGTGCTCGGAGAAACCCGCGACACCTTCGTCGACAACATCGCCAGCCTGCTCTGACGCAGGGCCCCGCGATCCCCGCCCGCCCCGGATCATGCCCCGGGGCGGGCGCCTGGAACGCCCGTAACATGCGCCCCTCCACGCCTCCCGATTTCCCGCAGATCGCCCGTTGACACCCCCCGGCACGGTGTATAAATGCGGCTCTCACGACACCGGCCCAGGTGGCGGAATTGGTAGACGCGCTAGCTTCAGGTGCTAGTGTCCGTATGGACGTGGAGGTTCGAGTCCTCTCCTGGGCACCATATATCCAAAGCAACGTCATGTTATATGGATCTTATGGACCGCAGTGCGAAACCAATCCACTTTCCCGCCGACCTTCGCGACGCCAGACAACCGTTTGGCGAAGTAAGTTCATGAATCCGCCTACGAGATACGGGTGGACCGGAACGGTTCCCGCTGCTCATGTAGCGGTCCAGTTGTGTAATGGCTTCACGTCGGCATCGAATTTGCCCTGAGCGCCGCCACCGCAGTTCATCAAGAGGAACGCGGATCGCGGCGTACCAAATATCCTCAACACCGGTTCGCCGCACTGTCGGCGCTGGGGGCCCGAGCACTCGTACGTGGTTCCGTTTGGCCAGTTCACCGAACCGATCAATCGCAGCAGCAAGAGTTCTCAGCTCCGAGACGCTGACGGTGCGTTTTCCTGACTCGCCAACATGTGCCCGAGTCGAAATCAATTCGGAAGGTGAAGGACGGCAAACCCGAAGACGACCCATATGGGTTTCTGACTTTTCCGCCAAACACCAACTTCGCAACCGACCCATTCGGTAACCTGAGGATACCAGTGGAATGGGGGACTGCGCCGAACACTCCATGGAGCGGGGGAGGCGCTGCGAGGGCCACTCGCGGATGAACATATGGAAGCGGTTGCATAAGCCCAGCCCAAGGGTGCAAAAGCAGTTAACAAATCACATACACTGAATCAAAGCTCGCCGCTGAACAGCCCACTATCGCCTTTCCAAATCTGAATGGGACAAGGGCCTGCCGGCCTTTGCACCTGCACATTCCACCCCGGCAAGGAGATTGCCTAGGCAGGATACATACTAGGAATCCCCCGGAGCAGAATGATTGATTGAGACCCAGACTACGGGAAGACCGCGAGCTGCCAGAGCAACCGCGGTATTTGCCGCTTTTTCCTTTCGCTATGACGTCAATCTTGTCCCTGCGCTGATTGAGAACCTGACACCAATTGTTGATGGCTGGGTATCCTGGGACGACCGGGACGCAGAGAATGCCTATTCCAGCGAACCGGCGAGACGAAGCGCCCTCATCGCCGCAGCCCGAAAGGCTGGGGCGGATTGGTTGCTGGCAGTCGATCCAGACGAGCGCTTCGAGAACCGTTTGGCAGACGAGATTCGGGCGCTGACATCGACGGCCGAGCCCGTTGGCTGGGTGTTTGACGCGCGGGAATTGTATGCCCCGGACGCCTATCGAGTTGATGGGATCTGGGGTCGAAAAAAGCAGATGCGGCTTTTTCCTTTGCTCGACGGAGTCGCAGCCAGCGGAGAGGCTCTGCACGGACGATGGGTTGATCCGCAGGCAAGGCTGCAGATGAGGCAAACCGGGCTGAACCTTTACCACTTGAGAATGATACTGCCAGAACGTCGTCGTCTTCGCAGGGACCTATATGCCCGACTCGATCCTGATCGCCGATACCAAGCAATTGGCTATGATTACCTGACCGATGAAACCGACCTGCAACTCGAGACCATTCCCCCAGGAAGGGAATTCAGTCCAGCCCATGTTGAGGATTGTGGTCTCTGGGCTGCTGCCCCGTGTAAGAATAAAGGTGTTCCCGCCGACGATCCTATGGTCGCGCAACTCGGCATTCTGCAACACCATCGCAGGACGGGCAATCTTCAACAGGCCGGCGAAGTTGCGGAAAGGCTCGCGTCCCGGAATCCACAGGTCCTTGCGCTGCAAGCCGTGCGCAATGCAGTTGCCCTCGAAGCGGGTGCCGCTCGCGAGGCGGTAGAGATTGCGGATGCACTACTTCGGAACCGGCCAGAGTTCACTGCAGGCTTCTGGCTAAAGGCAAATGCGCTTTTGGCATCCGGTCGACCGGTGGAGGCCCGCGAATGGCTAAGCCGGCTTCTGACTGTCGATCCGGGCATGATCCCGGCTGACCGCCTGCTCCACCAACTGTCGGACGGCGCCGATCGCTTCTCATTGGACACCGCAAACTGGCGGCGATGGGTTTCGGGTGACGCCGAAATCCACGAAGGGAAGTTGGTGACGGCCGCCGAGATGGCTGTCGTGGTCATCGGTCTAAGAGCCCCGCAGGGCCTTGCATCGGCCGTGAAATCAATTCGGGCTCAGGACACGGCCGCCGAGATAGTTGTCGTCAACTCGGGCGGCGGCGACCCTATTGCTGTGCTGGCTGAACACCTCGACCACATACGTCTGATCAATGTGCAAGAACGACTGTATGTCGGGGCCGCGCGTAACATCGGCATCGATGCGTCGGAGGGGGCGTATGTCGCATTTCTTGCTTCGGACTGTCGGGCGCGCCAGGGCTGGATATCCGGGCGGCTGCAACGGCATCATGCCGGAGCGGACGCAGTCTCTTCGGCCGTGGTTCCGCAACCGGGAGATACAGTAGTCAGCCTGGTGTCACACCTCTCTCTTTATGCCTGGAGGTTGCCCGATACCCCGCCGGACAAGGTGGGCCATTTCGGCGTGTCCTACGCCAGACGCCTGTTTCGGAGGTTCGGCTATTTCGCCCCTGGCCTTCGCATCGCGGAAGATGCCGAATTCAATCGGCGCATCAGGCCCAGGAGTTGCATCGCATGGGCTCGGGATGTCCAGACCATTCACCCGGCGCATACACATTGGCAAGCGTTCACTCGCGACATGTTTGTCCGGGGCCGCCGAGCTGGACAGCATTCGCCATTGGCAACTGTTGCGAATCGACCTCGATTCCTGCGCGGGCTGTGGGAAGCTTACACACAACGTACGGCGCGGCAGCTACCGGCTATGCAGTATGCAGACCTTCCGCCAGGCGTCGGACTTACCCGACTGCGAATTGGAGTGAAATTCGGCGCGGCCATCTATGTCCTCGGCGCGCTGAAATCAATCAGCCGGGTCCGGAAGTCTTGGAAGATCCGCGACCGCGTTGAGGCGGCAAAGAGGACCTCGCCAAAAGAGGCCCGCCTCGCCGTTGAACTGCATCCGCAGAACATGAAGGCAAATCTGCTGCTCGGCCAGGTTCTGGCCCGAAAGGGCCGGACCGGTAAGGCGATAACAGCACTTGAACGGGCCAATCGGCTTTCACCAATCGACAACGCACCAGTCGCCACGCTGTTTCGCGTCTTCAGCAAAGACAAAGCCAAAGGCGCGAAACTGCTGCGGTTATGCGAGGATATCGCGTTGTCGACTCCGCATATCTCTCAACGTTGGCTGTTGGCAGCGCGCGCTGCGTACCGCGTCGGCAAATTCGATCGCGCGGAACTCTACGCGCTGCAGGCGCTAGTCAGCAATCCGTCGAACCGGTCCGCATACGGGGTCCTTGCCGACGCACAGGAAGCATCGGGCCGGCTCCAAGAAGCAAAACAATGTCGCGCCTTCGCGGAGCTGCTGAAGCCGTGAGGCTAAGCCCGATCTGCTGAAGGTCCCGTTTCTTGGCGGGTTATGGTGCTTCGTACGCTGCGAAGTTGGCCGCGCTCGGGATGATTCACCGAGGCGCCCGATATCCCTTTTGGTTTCTGGCTGACCGGCGAGTGGTTTTCCACGGTACACCCAGATATGGATCTATGGTCCTCTCCTGGGCACCGTGCACTCCGAGTATCGCGAATAGAGTCTAACCGGCGGAGACTGTCCGGACGTCTCCCGCCGCGAGACTGGCGCGTCGGGCGTCCAATTTGGCGAAGCTCCACCGGACGCCTGCGCACGTTCTGCACGCGTCCCGGTAAGACAAAGCGCGAACGAACCAATCGAACTGTCGACGTTACCCCTGCGGCTCGCCACCCTCCCTACGGCAGCGTCGCATCGAACTCGATCACGGCCCGCCCATCCTGCCGGGTGGGAGACACCGCGATCTTCGCGTTCACCAGCCCTTCGCCGGAAAACTCCACCGCGTCGAAAATACTCTCGTCCGGGTCCGTCTCGATAACATAGCCAGCGTCCCTCAGCGCCGCGGCCCAACCTTCCAGCAGCGCAATCGGATCTTCCTCCGTCGCGATGGAGAACATCCTGACTGCACTGCCAACCTCCCGGCTCGATATCACTTCGGTATCTGCTGGCAACGTGATGAGCTCCGGCACCCAAGCCTGCGGCAGGTCCTGCGCATGGCCGGGAACGGCCATGCAAACGGCCAGCACGATGGACAGGGCGAAGGTCCGACCGGAACGGCAGAGCGACATTATTCTGCCAACCTGCTCCATTGCATCGTGCGCCGCGCCTGGGCGAAAGACAGTCAGTGCAGCTATCATATTATCGGCGAAGGGCCAGCGCTGGATAATCCTCGGCGGGATGCACCTGTTCGAGCAGGAAAAGCGCCGCTTCCAGCGCATCGCTTTCGGGCGAGCTGGCGGGTAACTCGGCGCCCATCATCAGGTTCATGAGCCGGGACTGCTTCACACTGAATTTCGGATGAGATTCGATGTTCATGGCCACGTAGGCAGCCTTGTCCTCGAATTCCTGGATTGCACGCTGGTCGGGGGATTTCATCGGCACCTCCTGCATGAGACAACCGCCATGAAGACACTTCAGCACCGTCTACTCTTTAAGAGCATATGTGCTGGATCCGCCGAAACCCAAGGCGCCATCGCACGGGCGGCGGCATCGCGCCAATCGGTGGCAGCTTTTGGCCGTCGACGGCCGGGCCCTGTGTACGGTTACGGACATTACCGACTTGGAAAATCACGCCTGTACAAATGGTTATATATATCGAATCGGTTTCTGCCGATAGAAGCTGCACGGGGAGAAAATTAACCAGTTCACAAAGGCAGGACTCATGCATTCGATTGATGTGTCGAGCGTTCCGCTCGGCGATTTGGCGATGTTCGCGGCGACGGCATTCGCATTCTGGCTGTCGCTTTAGCGCACCCGAAATTCTCTCTCCGCTCCAGGTGACAAGTGGGCCCCGCAGGTATGACTGCGGGGCCATTTCGTTTCAGCCCCCCGCCATAGGCCGCGCCCGGGCCGATGCAATGCGGGCGAGATGGAAGAGCGAACCTCTGCCAATCGCCGGGCCTTGTGCAGATCTTCTCCCGGAACTCTTCATCCACTCTCCAAGCGCGGCGAAAAGATCGATGCCACAATCGGCCATTCTGGCGAACTGTGTTTTCAGCCGTGGGCACCGCGGGCTTGGGGCACGGCAACGATACTGAAAGGAAGCATGTCATGATCGGGTTCAAGAAACCCTTAAGCCTGGCCGCGCTGGTCCTGCCGCTCGCTGTTGCGGCTGCAAGCCCTGCTCTGGCAACCAAGTGCAGGTTCGAAGGCGATAAGTTATTCAAAGGCACCCGAAAGTACGAGGATACCGGCCTTTGGGAAGACTACCTGAAACGCGGCGGTAGCGCGGAGACGTCCACAAGAAAGTTCTTTCTCATAAATGGAGAAGACAAGAACATAAACGAAATCAGGATGGCCGTTTACAAGGGCGGCAACACGTCTGACAGCAACCTTGTTGCCAAGAAAACCCGTAGTGAAAACATCACGAAAACGGAGGTGCGTGATTTTCAGGGTCTTTTCGTTGATCATGTCAAAAACCGGCCCAATACCATTGCGATCTTCAACGTACCTTGGGAGGACGGCTTTGAAGTTCACTTCCAGGTGAAATGGAGTGGCGACACGCACTGGAAGTCATTCAACGAAAAAGAAGAGGGCGAATACGTTCCCTTCGTCTTTCCGGTAGTCGACGGCGAGGTGATCAACGGCATCTGGGCCAAGCGCAATAGCTGGGGTCTGGGCCTGGTGCCCCTTCATGACTGCCATTAAAGCCATGTCCGGACCCGTTGCTGTCGCTGCCTTTTGACGGCAACGGATCCGGTTCAGTCAGTCCGGGCGGTGGGATCGGTGCCCATCGCCCGGCATGTTGCTGGCGCGAACCACAGCGGCTGCGTAACTTTCGCTCACATCCGGAACAGGCGGCCCGTCCTACTCCGCCGCCGAGTAGGCCAGGAACCCGCCGGACTGCCGCTGCCACAGCCGGGCATAAAGCCCGCCCTTCCGCAGCAGCGCGTCATGCGACCCGTCCTCGACGACCCGGCCCGCGTTCAGCACCACGATCCGGTCCATCTCGGCGATGGTAGATAGCCGGTGCGCAATCGCGATCACCGTCTTCCCTTCCATCGCCGTATGAAGCGACCGCTGGATCGCCGCCTCGACCTCGCTGTCCAGGGCCGAGGTTGCTTCGTCCAGCACCACGATCGGCGCGTCCTTCAGGATCATCCGAGCAATCGCGATCCGCTGACGCTGGCCGCCGGACAGCCGCACGCCGCGCTCACCGACATGGGCGTTGTAGCCCTCGCGCCCCTCCCGGTCCTTCAGGTCCTGGATGAACCCGTGTGCCTCCGCCCGCTTCGCGGCAGCGACCATCGCGGCATCGCCCGCATCCGGACGGCCGTAAAGGATGTTCGCCCGGATCGACCGGTGCATCAGCGAGCTGTCCTGCGTCACCACGCCGATATCCTTGCGCAGGCTTTCCTGCGTCACGGCGGACACGTCCTGCCCGTCGATCAGGATCCGCCCCGCCTCGGCATCGCGGAACCGCAGCAGCAACGAGATCAACGTCGACTTGCCGGCGCCAGACGGCCCGACCAGCCCCACCTTCTCGCCCGCCCGGATCCGCAGCGACACGTGATCCAGCCCGCCGGACTCCTTGCCGAAGTGATGGCTCACATCGTCGAACAGGATCTCACCCGGCCCCCGCATGAGCGCAGGCGCGGCAGGTGCGTCGACCACGGAATGCGGTACGGATATGCTGCGCAGTCCTTCGCGGATCACCCCGAAATGCTCGAACAGCCGGATCGTGACCCACATGATCCATCCGCTCATCCCGTTCAGCCGCAGGGTCAGCGCCAGCGCCGCCGTCACCTCGCCGATAGTGATGATGCCCTGCGACCAAAGCCAGATCGCCAGCCCGCCGACGCCCACCATCAGGAAGCCGTTCAGCAGGTTCAGCATCAGGTGCATCTCGGTCGCCAGCCGCAGGAACCGCTGCAGCCGCAGCCGCAGCCGCTTGAACGCGGACAGCGCATAACGCTCCTCTGCCTTCGCCCCGGCGAACAGCTTCACCGCCTCGATATTGGCATAGGCGTCGACGACCCGGCCGGTCACGGCAGACCGCCCGTCCGACCACTTCTCGGATGCCACGGTGATCCGCACCACAAGGAACTTGGTGTAGAGGATGTACAGCACCAGCCACACTGCCAGCACCGCCGCCAGCCACGGGTTGATCTGAGCCACGATCAGCCCGGCGCCGATGATGTAGACCAGCGAGAACCAGATCGCCTCCAGGAACATATAGGCGGAATCCTCCGTCGCCGGGCCCATCTGCATGACCCGGTTCGACAGCCGTCCGGCAAAGTCGTTCTGGAAGAAGTTCATCGACTGGCCAAGCATGTGCTTATGCGCCCGCCACTGCGACTGAACATGCAGGGTGCCCACCAGAGTCTGCTCCAGCAGCAGGTGGTTGACCAGGATCATCGCCGGCCGCAGCAACAGGATCGCCACCGCCGCCACCAGCATCTCCATCCCATGCACCTGCCAGAAATCACTGATCCCGGCACTGGCCATCAGGTCAATGACCCGGCCGGAATAGAACACCAGCAGGCTTTCGGCCACGGCAACGATCAGGCTGGTCAGCGCCATGATCGGCAGCCACGGTCCCAGCGTGCGGATCTGCGACCACATGTAGGGCACAAGACGGTCGGGGGGTGTGCCCTCGTCAAAGGGCTTGAACGGGTCCAGTAGGTCTTCGAAGAATCGGAACATGACGATGCATCCGTTGGGTAGAAGCAGGATTTTCGGAAAATTGAGACGTGGGATGTCAGAGAAGGGCGGGGCACGCGCCCACCCGTTTAGGACCGGCGCTTAACGCTGAAATGGGGTCCTAAAGTTACGCATCCTACGATCTCTCCGTCGTCATGTGTGCGGTCCGTGTAGCCGATTGGATCCGATCCGTCACCCCAAAAAAGCCCGCTCGGCGGGATTACGTCCTCCGGCCTCAATCCGATCAATGGATTAAGCCGCGCTTTGGCGGTAAGCCACGGGGATCAGACCTGACCGGACCTTACCATGACCGATTACCGCGTGGGTGTTTCCCACGACTGCTACCGCCTCGACGGCACGCCCATCATTCCGCAATCGCTCTACGACCGCCTCGAGACCGCCGGTTGTATCCCCGTCCCGCTGCCGAAACGCACCGAATACCGGCCCGGCGATCTCGACCGCCTCTCCGCCCTCATTGTCCGTCAGACCCGTGTTTCCTCCGAGGTGATGGAGGCAACGCCGACGCTCCGCCATGTCGCCCGTTTCGGCGCCGGGTTCGACCGGGTGGACATCGCCTGCGCCGACCGCCTGCGCATCACCGTCTCGACCACGCCGAATGCCGTCACACTGCCCGTCGCGATGGGCAACATCGCCCTGACCCTCGCCCTCGCCACACAGATCCGTCCGCTCGACCGGCTGATCCGTGCGGGCCGCTGGTCCCAGCGCTCTGCGATTCAGGGCATCGCCCCCTACGGCCGCACTCTCGGCATTGTCGGCCTCGGGCGCATCGGCAAGGAAACCGCCCGTCTCGCCCTGGGTCTCGGCATGGATGTCATCGCCTGTACCGGCTCAGGCCGCGGCGGGATGGAAGGTGTGACGATGCTTCCCTTCGACGCGGTTGTCGCAAAGTCCGATTTCCTCTGTCTCGCCTGCCCACTGATGCCTGAAACCGCCCGCATGATGGGCCCTTCACAGTTCGCCGCGATGAAGCCCGGCGCCTACTTCATCAGCACATCGCGCGGTGGCCTCGTGGATGAACCCGCCCTGCTGGAGGCTCTGACAGGTGGCAATCTCGCCGGCGCCGCCCTCGACGTCTTCGCCGAGGAACCGGCCGGCGCCGAAAACCCGCTCATGCAACTGGAAAACGTGATTCTCACGCCCCACGCCATCTGCAACACCGACGACATGTACAATTCCTGCTGGAACGGCGCTGTCGATGCCGTCCTTGCGGTGCGCGAGGGACGGCAGCCTGAAAGCGTGGTCACCGCATTCGATGGGCCACCTAGACAGTGAAACCCGGATTTAGTGACGATTCCGCAAGTCCCGTCCGGAAATCGCGGGCCTCAGTTCACCCCTTCGGCCCGATCGTCGTCGTCACCGATCCCAGCCCCTGAATCGAGACCGTGCAGACGTCGCCGACTTCCAGCTTCCCGACCCCCGCCGGGGTCCCCGTCATGATCAGGTCCCCGGGACGGATCTCCATCGAAGCTGACAGGAAGGCGACGATCCCCGGCACCTTCCAGATCATCTCCGCCAGGTCCGAATCCTGCTTCACCTCGCCATTCACCTCGCAGCGGATGAACCCTGTCTCCGGGTGCCCGACCTCGGCCACCGGATGCAGCGCGCCAATCGGGGCAGACCGGTCGAACCCTTTCGCCCAGTCCCAGGGCCGCCGCATTTCCTTGGCCTTTGCCTGCAGGTCGCGCCGGGTCAAATCGTTCCCCGCCGCATAGCCCCACACATGATCCGGCGCCTCGGCCTCCGGTACGTCGCGCCCGGCTTTGCCGATTGCCACCACCAGTTCCGCCTCGAAATGCAGGTTCCCGGTTTCCGGCGGGTAGGCGATGGCCGCCCCATCCGCCACCACCGCATCCGCCGGCTTGGTAAAGAAGAACGGCGGTTCCTTGTCAGGGTCGTTCCCCATTTCCCGCGCATGCTCGGCATAGTTCCGGCCGACACAGAAAATCCGGCGCACAGGAAAACGGGCCTCGCTGCCGGCAACGGCGACCGAAGGGACGGGGGCGGGTTCGAAAACGAAAGACAAGGCGGACCTCCAGGACGATGTTCGCCCGGACAGTGAAAGAAACCGCCACCGAATGCCAGCCCCGCCCGTCAGCGGCGGGATATTCCGGCATGCGAAACAACCCGCCGGCAAACGGTATACGGTCGCGCGATCGTTAAGGAAGTTTTGAATTCAATTGACCGGTATCGGTATACCGTATAGCAAAGTCCTGCCATGAACTTTGGGAGGGGTCGTGCGCGAATCCGGAAAGAAACAGCTCACCGAGCATGCCCTTAGGGAATTGCGTGCGCGGATTCTGTCGGGCGATATCGGCCCCGACGAGCATATTTCCGAGGCCGCCGCCGCCGACCTGACCGGCACGTCCCGAACCCCCGCCCGAGAAGCCCTCGCGCAGCTCGTCGAAGAGGGCCTCCTGTCCCGCACCTCGTCCGGACGGTGTACCGTCCGCCAGTTCACGCGCGAGGATATCACCGACGCCATCGAACTGCGCGGCGTGCTCGAAGGCACGGTCCTGCGCCTCGCTGCCGAACGCGGGCCGGAACCGGACGTACTGAAACAATGCGAGGACATCCTCGACCGGATCGACATCGCGCTTGGCGCCGATATCGAACGGCTAGATTTCGAAGGCTACGCTCAGCTCAACGAGGATTTCCACGAACGGCTCGCCCACGTCTCCGGCTCCGAGACGATGAAGCGCGAGCTGATGCGGGTCCTGCGCCTGCCCTTCGCCTCGCCCAACGCCTTTCCGATCCGCAAGTTCAACAAGCCCGCCGTCCGCATCTCGCTCTACCGTGCGCAGGAACAGCACCGCGGCATGTTGCAGGCGATCCGCAACGGCCAGGGCACCCGCGCCGAGGCGCTGGGCCGCGAACATGCCCGCCTCGCGGGGGCCAACTACGATGCCGTTATGTACGAAGACCGGAGATCGATCGAAACGGTCCCCGGATACGCAATGATCGTCGCCGGAGAAGCCATTCCGGTGGCCTGATTAGTCTCTAACAGGGAGGTATCTATGAGACTGAAGTCCCTTATCACCACACTTGCGGCAACCGCCGTCTCGGCCCTCGTGGCCGGGTCGGTCTCGGCGCAGGAATACGTGTTCAAGCTGCACCACATGCTCGGCGCTCAGGCTCCGGCACAAACCAACATGCTCGAGCCCTGGGCCGCGAAGGTCGAGGAAAACTCCGGCGGCAAGGTCAAGATCGAGATCTACCCCTCGATGACCCTCGGCGGCACCCCGCCCGAACTCGTCCAGCAGGCCCGCGACGGCGTGGTCGATATCATCTGGACGGTGAATGGCTACACGCCCGGCCAGTTCCCCCGCACCGAGGTGTTCGAACTGCCCGGCGTCTACCTGAACGACATCGAGGCGACCAACCTCGCCATGTACGACATGTTCGATGAGTTCCTCGCCGACGACTACAAGGGCCTGCACCCGCTTTGGCTGCATGTTCACGCCGGTCAGGCGATCATGACGGTCGACAAGGAAGTCCGCTCGCCCGCCGATGTCGACGGCATGAAGATCCGCATCCCGACCCGCACCGGCGCCTGGGTGATCGAGGCGCTGGGCGCCTCGCCGATCGCCATGCCGGTTCCCGAAGTGCCTGCGGCCCTGTCCAAGAAGGTCGTCGACGCAACCCTGCTGCCGTGGGAGATCATTCCGCCGCTGAAGCTGCAGAACCAGATCCAGTACTTCATCGAGGGTGCCGATCAGACCCGTTTCGGCACCACCACTTTCCAGGTCTCGATGAACCAGGCGAAATGGGACAGCCTGCCCGACGACATCAAGGCCGCGTTCAACGACGCCTCCGGCCGCGACTGGTGGGGCGAGGTTGCCAAGGTCTGGCGCGGCGGCGACGACTTCGGCATCAAGATGGCCGAGGATGCGGGCCGCACACACATCATGCTGAACGAAGACGAGACCCAGGCCTTCATCGACACCCTGACCCCAGTCCAGGAGCGCTGGATCGAGGAAGTCACAGGCAAGGGCATGGACGGCTCCGGTCTGGTCAACACCGCCAAAGAGCTGATCGAAAAGAACAGCATGTGATATGAGCGATACGCTTCAATCCGGGACGAGGCTTCACAGCCTCGTCCTTCGCATCTGCACCACCTGGGCAATCCTGGGTGGTCTGGTGCTACTGGCCGTCGTGCTGATCAACGTCGCCTCGGTGATCAACCAGATCATCAACAACAAGGCGCTCGACGGCGATTTCGAACTCACGGAAATGGGCGTGGCCATCGCCGCCTTCGCCTTCCTGCCCTATTGCCAGATCGCAGGGCTGAATGTCACCGCCGACATTTTCACCGCCCGCGCCTCGAAATTCTGGCTGTCGCTCTTCGCGCTGCTGGGCGCCACAGTGGCGCTGGCCTTCGGCGCGATCCTGCTGTGGCGGATGTATTACGGCATGGTCGACCAGCGCACCTACGACTCCACCACCGCCATTCTTCAGATCCCGCTCTGGTGGGGTTACGCCGGCTGTCTCCTGTCGCTGGCACTCCTCGTCGTCGCCGCCTTCGCCTCGCTCGTCGAAGCCGGCCACGGCATGATGAAAAGGTAAGCCAGCACGATGGATCCGATCACTCTGGGTATCCTCGGCCTCGTCATCCTGGTCGCGCTCATCGCGATCCGGATTCCCATCGCCTATTCCATGATCCTTGTCGGCGGCGTCGGCACGATCCTGCATTCCGGGTCGCTGCCGGTCTTTGCGCAGCTCAAGACGCTCGCCTACGGAACATTCTCTAACTATGGCCTTTCGGTCGTGCCGATGTTTGTCCTTATGGGCGCGTTGGCCGCCCGTGCCGGGCTGTCGCAGGCCCTGTTCCGCGGCGCGAACGCCTGGCTCGGCTGGCTCCGCGGCGGCACCGCAATGGCCGCCATCGCCGGCTGCGCCGGCTTCGGCGCGGTCTGCGGCTCGTCGCTCGCCACCGCCTCGACCATGGGCAAGGTCGCCCTTCCGGAACTGAAGCGCTACAACTACTCCGGCGCGCTCGCCACAGGCTCGCTCGCCGCGGGCGGCGTCCTCGGCATCCTGATCCCGCCTTCGGTCGTGCTGATCATCTATGCCATCATCGTCGAGGCGAACATCGTCACCATGTTTGCAGCCGCAATGATCCCCGGCATCCTCGCCGTGATCCTGTTCATCCTGACAATCGCCGTCTACGTCGCCATCAAGCCAGAGGCCGGCCCGCGCCACGAAGGCGTCGACTTCAAGGAATGGCGCGATGCGACGCTGGGCATGGTTCCTGTTGCGGTCATCTTCGGCCTTGTCCTCGGTGGCATCTACGGCGGCTTCTTCAACCCCACCCCGGCAGCAGCGGTCGGTGCGGCGCTGGTCTGGGTCTACGGCCTGCTTCGCCGCAAGATCGGCTGGCACGAGCTGATCGACTCGCTCAAGGAAACCGCCGGCACCACCGGCATGATCTATCTGATCGTCTTCGGCGCCGAACTGATGAAGATCTTCATGTCCCGCATCGGCCTGCCGCAGGCGATGGCGGAATGGATCGCCAATTCCGGCATGGCGCCGATGGCCGTCGTCGCGATCCTGCTGCTGGCGCTGATCTTCCTCGGCTGCCTTATGGATTCCCTGTCGATGATCCTTCTGGTCATCCCGTTCTTCTGGCCGGTTCTGGTGGAAATCAACGGCGGCCTCTATGCCCCCGCCGACGGCTCCGGCTTCGGCATGTCGACCGAGGACCTGAAGATCTGGTTCGGGATCCTTGCACTCATCGTCGTGGAACTCGGCCTGATCACGCCCCCCGTGGGCATGAACGTCTTCGTCATCTCGGCGATGGCGAAAGAAACCCCAATGTCAGAGACGTTCAAGGGCGTTCTCCCCTTCTTCGGGGCAGAGATGGTGCGCGTCACCATCCTGTTCCTGTTCCCTGCCATCACGCTGTGGCTGCCAAAGATCATGGAAGGCTGGTAATGGCCAAGGGTGAAACCAGAACGCTGACCGCGGGCGGGGCGATCTTTCCCCGCCTCAAGGCGCTGGGCGTCGACTATGTCTTCGCCAATTCCGGAACTGACTTCCCGCCAATCATCGAGGGCCTCGCCGAGGCCGCCGCCAAGGGAGAGGACCTGCCGCAGGCCATCGTCATCCCGCACGAGCACGCGGCGATGGGCATGGCACACGGCTATTACCTGATCTCCGGCAAGGCGCAGGCGGTGATGCTGCACACCAATGTCGGCCTCGCCAACGGTGCCATCGGCGCAATCAACGCCGCCTGCGAGCACATCCCGATGATCCTGATGTCAGGCAAGACCCCGGTCACCGAATCCGAACGCTTCGGCGCCCGCACCGTGCCGATCGGCTGGGGGCAAGAGATGCGCGACCAGGGCGCGCTGGTCCGCGAATCCTGCAAGTGGGAAAACGAGCTGCGCTTCCCGGAACAGGTCGCCCCGTTTCTCGACCGTGCCCTTGCCGTCGCCAATTCCACCCCCAAGGGGCCGGTCTACCTCTCGCTCCCCCGCGAAATCCTCTGCGAAACCATCGATGCCTCCGACATCGGCGCCGGTCCCTCCATGCGCCCCGCCGAACCCGGCGCCGGTATACATGCGATAAAGGACGCCGCCCGCTGGCTCGCCGGCGCGAAGGCGCCGCTGATCATCGCCCAGCGCGGCGCTGGCGATGCCGACAGTTTCCGGCGCTTCTCGCAGATTGTCGACAAATGGGCGATCCCGGTCTGCTCCTGGTGGGCGACACATCTCGCCATTCCCACCGACCATCCCTGCCATATCGGCGGCAACCCGATGCCCTGGCTGGAACGGGCCGACGTCGTCGTCGTCCTAGACTGCCTCGCCCCCTGGTGGCCCGATCAGCACCGCCTGAACCCGGATGCAAAGGTCATCAACATCGGCCCCGACCCGATCTTCCACCGCTACCCGACCCGGACCTTCCGCTCGGACCTCAGTATCGCAGGCGAGAACGCAGTGACGATCCCCGCCCTCGCCGACGCCCTCGCCGCCTGCGACCGCGACGAAGACACAATCGCCGCCCGCCGGGCGAAGATCGCGGCAGCGTCCGAAAAGACCCGCCAGAACGCCCGCGAAACCGCCGCCGACACCGCGCAGGGCATCACAAAGGCCCATGTCAGCGCCTGCCTCAGTGACGCTCTCGAAGGCCGGAAATCCTCGGTTTTCTCCGAGTTAGGGACGTTTCTCGGCCCGCTCGACCGCCGAGACCATATCAGCTGGTTCGTCGAGCCGCATTCCGGCGGCCTCGGCTGGTCCTTCCCCGCCGCAATGGGCGCCAAGCTCGCCGACCCGTCGCGCACCATCGTTGCGACCATGGGCGACGGCAGCTACATGTTCGCCAACCCCACCGCCTGCCACCAGATCGCAGAGGCGCACGGGATCGGCATAGTCGTCATCATCCTCAACAACGAGGAATGGGGCGCCGTCCGCGGGTCCGTCACCGGGCTCTACCCCGACGGCTTCGCTGCCAAGGCTAACCGCATGCCGCTGACCGCCCTCAAACCCACGCCCGATTTCGTCAGGACGGCAGAGGCCAGCCGCGCCTGGGCAAAGCGGATCACTGACCCCGCAGACGTGGCCCAGGCGATCCGCGAGGCGCTCGAGATTGCCGACACCGGCCGCCTCGCCCTCCTCGACATCGCAACATTGCCGGGGTAACCCCCCGGTGTATACATTTCCAGGGAGAAACCCATGAGCGACCTTACGCCGCCGTTCCGCGCCGACCATGTCGGCAGCCTTCTTCGCCCGAAGCCGATCGCGGAAGCGCGCAAGAAATTCTTTCAGGACAAATCCATCTCCGCCGATGAATTGAAGGCGGTCGAGGATGCCGAGATTCCGGCCCTCATCAAGATGCAGGAAGAGGTTGGCCTCAAGGCCGTGACCGACGGCGAAGCCCGCCGCGCCTACTGGCACTACGACTTCATGGAGGGCCTCACCGGTCTCTCGCTCGAGGAGCGCTCCGGCGGCATCACCTTCTCCAACACCACCGCGATCCCGGTGACCCCGGTCGTGCGCCAGCGCTTCGATTTCCCGTCCGACCACCCGATGCTGGAGCACTTCAGGTTCGTCAAGGAACACACCAACGTCGTCCCCAAGATCTCGATCCCCGGCCCTTCCGCCTGCCACTTCCGCACGCTGGCAGAGGATGACCACGTCGCGCTCTATCGCGACGATCCGCAGAACATGTTCGACGACCTTGTGAAGACCTACAAAAAGGTTGTGCAGGCCTTCTACGATGTCGGCTGCCGCTATCTGCAGCTCGACGACATCTTTTTCGCCTATCTCTGCGACCCGAAACACCGGGCCGCCAAGGCCGAGATGGGCCAGGATCCCGACTGGCTGATCGAACGCTACGGCTGGATGCTGCGGGAATCGATCAAGGACCGCCCCGAAGACATGTTCATCGGCATGCACATGTGCCGCGGCAACTTCAAATCGACCCACGCCGCCGAAGGCGCCTATGACCAGGCGGCAGAGGCGATCTTCTCCACCGGCGTCGACATCTACTTCATGGAATACGACACCGACCGCGCTGGCGGGCTGGAACCGCTCAGCCTGCTGCCCAAGGGCAAACAGATTGTCCTGCCCGGCTTCATCACCACCAAGACCCCGGAACTGGAAAAGATGGACTGGCTGAAGTCGAAGTTCGAGGAAGCTTCGAAATACTGCGACATCAACCAGCTCGGCATCGCGCCGCAATGCGGCTTCTCCTCGACCGAGGAAGGCAACACCGTCACCGAGGACGACCAGCGCAAAAAGCTGGAACTCGTCGTCAAATGCGCCGAGGAAATCTGGGGCGGCGTCTGATCCGCCGGTCCGGGGCGAACGGCAACGTTCCCTTTCGCCCCGGTCTCTGCTATCTGCGCGCCCACTGACGTCAGGAGGCGCGCTATGTCCTACAAGGTGTTCATCGACGGCGAAGCCGGCACGACCGGCCTGCAGATCCGCGACCGGCTGACCACCCGCTCGGACATCACGCTCGTGCAGGTCGACCCCGCCCTCCGCAAGGATGCCGGCGCCCGGGCCGAGGCGTTTGCCGAGGCTGACGTGGCCATCCTCTGCCTGCCCGACGATGCCGCCCGCGAATCTGTCGCCCTCGCCAATGGCGGCACCCGGTTCATTGACGCCTCCACCGCGCATCGCGTGGCCGACGGCTGGGTCTTCGGCTTCCCCGAAATGACACGCAGCCAGCGCGCCGATATCGCCGCCGCGCAATACGTCTCGAATCCCGGTTGCTGGTCAACCTGCGCAATCGCATTGATCCGCCCGCTGGTCGGGGCCGGCCTCATCGAGCCCGGCTCGGCGCCCGCCATCTCCGGCGTCTCCGGCTATACCGGCGGCGGCAAGTCGATGATCGCCGAGTATGGAGGCGGCAGCATTGACGGCAGTTTCCTCTACGCGACCACGCAGGCGCACAAGCACCTGCCGGAAATCGTGAAGCACGGGCTTCTATCCCTTCCGCCGGTCTTCGTGCCGTCTGTCGGGCAATACGCTCAGGGCATGGCCGTCGCGATCCACCTGCCGAACCTCGGCACCGACGGCATGGCCGCCGCCGAAACCGCCCTGCGCACCGCGTATGACGGCGAACTTTTCGTCGCGGTCGTTCCCGCTGAACTCCACGCCCCGCGCGTAATGCCGCAGCGCCTGAACGGCACCAACCGGCTGGAACTGTCGGTCCACGGCAATCCGGAAACGGGCGCAGCCGTGCTCGTCGCGGTGCTCGACAACCTCGGCAAGGGCGCGTCAGGCGCGGCGGTTCAGAACCTGAACATCATGCTCGGCGCCGACGATGCAGCCGGTCTCGACGACGGTCTGCGTGCCGCGGCGGAGTAATTCTCCGCATCCAGGCGGATCTGACATGTCTCTAAAAGAGGAAAAGCCCACTTTTCTTCGGGGTTTACAAAGTATTTTGCCTTTCGCCTGGCCTATCCCTTGACCTTCCAGTGACTGGAAGCCTTATCTCTCCTGCCGTAACCACTCCGGCAGGGCCGACATGACTGATCTGACACTCCACATCCAGGGTCTCCACTGCGCATCCTGCGTCGGGCGGGCCGAGAAGGCTCTGCGCGCCGTTCCCGGCGTGCGCGAGGCAAACGTGAACCTCGCCGCCGAAACGGGTCAGGTCGCCTTCGATGCGCCGGCGACTGCCGGGTCCTTTGTCGATGCGCTTGCAAAAACCGGCTACCCGGCCGAGGTCGCCGACCTGACGCTGGATATCCAGAACATGCACTGCGCCTCCTGCGTCGGCCGCGTCGAGAAATCGCTCCGCGCCGTCCCCGGCGTGGTGGAAGCCAGCGTCAATCTCGCCACCGAAACGGCGCAGGTACGCTACCTCTGCGGAACGGCGACGCCAAAGTCGATCGCCGAGGCCACCGGAAAATCCGGCTATCCGGCCACGCCGCACGGGCATGAGCACCACGCCCGCGGCGGCCACGACCACATGAGCCACACGAAAGCCGAGGATGCCGCCCGCCTGCGCCGCGCCACCCTTCTGGCCGCGCTGCTGGCGCTCCCGGTCTTCGTGCTGGAAATGGGCAGCCATTTGATCCCCGGCATGCACGAGCTGGTGATGAACACCATCGGCATGCAGGCCAGCCGCCTAATTCAATTCGTCCTGACCACCCTGATCCTCGTCTTCCCCGGCCGCGAATTCTACCGCATCGGCTTCCCCGCCCTGTTCCGCGGCTCGCCAGAGATGAACTCGCTCGTCGCCCTCGGCACCGCCGCGGCCTATGGCTTCTCGACAGTCGCTACTTTCGCTCCCGGCCTGCTGCCGGAAGGCTCTGACAACGTCTATTTCGAATCCGCCGCCGTCATCGTCGTGCTGATCCTGCTCGGCCGCTGGCTCGAGGCGCGCGCCAAGGGCCAGACCGGCGAGGCAATCCGCAAGCTGATCGACCTGCAGCCCGCCACCGCCCGCGTCGAAAGCAATGGCGAAATCGTCGAACGCCCCGTTTCCGGGATCACGGTGGGCGACATCATCCACGTGCGCCCCGGCGAACGCATCGCCGTGGATGGCGAGGTGACCGGCGGCACCAGCTATGTCGACGAAAGCATGGTCACCGGCGAACCCGTCCCCGTCGAAAAAGCGGAAGGCGCCGGGATCACCGGCGGCACCGTCAACGGCACCGGCGCGCTGACCTTCCGCGCCACCCGCGTCGGAGCCGACACCATGCTGTCCCGCATCGTCAAGATGGTGGAGCAGGCCCAGGGCGCCAAACTCCCGATCCAGAACGTCGTCGACCGCATCACCGGCTGGTTCGTCCCCGCCGTCATCGCTGCCGCCCTGCTGACCATCGTCGTCTGGCTGGCCGTCACCGGCTCCCTCGGCAACGCGCTCGTCGCCGGCGTCGCCGTCCTGATCATCGCCTGTCCCTGTGCCATGGGCCTCGCCGTGCCGGTCTCGATCATGGTCGGCACCGGCCGCGCCGCCGAACTCGGTGTACTGTTCCGCAAGGGCGACGCGCTGCAGACCCTGCAGGAGGCCCGCGTCATCGCTCTCGACAAGACCGGCACCCTGACCGAGGGCCGCCCGGAACTGACCGACCTGCATCTGGCCGAAGGGCATGACGAAACCACCGTCCTCCGCCTCGCGGCAGCCGTCGAATCGCGGTCCGAGCATCCCATCGCGCAGGCGATCACCCGCGCCGCCGAGATCCGCGGCATCAAGCTGCCGCAGCCCGACGCTTTCGAGTCGATCACCGGTTTCGGCGCCCGCGCCACCGTCAGCGGCCAACACGTGCTCATCGGTGCCCGCCGCCTGATGGAACGCGAAAACGTCGCCATCCCCGACGACCTGCGCAGCGCCGAAACGGAGTTCGCCGCCGGGGGCCGCACGCCGCTCTACATCGCCGCCGACGGCCAGATCGCCGCCGTCCTCTCCGTCGCCGACCCGATCAAGAAAGGCACTAAACATGCCATCCAGGTCCTCCACGACGCCGGACTTACCGTCGCCATGATCACCGGCGACGCTCGCGCCACCGCCGACGCCATCGCGCAGGAACTCGGGATCGACCACGTCACCGCCGAGGTTCTCCCCGAAGGCAAGGTGCAGGCCGTCGAGGATCTGCGCAGACAGGGCAAGCTCGCCTTCGTCGGCGACGGCATCAACGACGCCCCGGCGCTCGCCGCCGCCGATACCGGCATCGCCATCGGCACCGGCACCGACATCGCCATCGAGGCCGCCGACGTCGTGCTGATGTCGGGCGAGCTGACCGGCGTGGTCAACGCCGTCGACCTGTCGCACCGCGTCATGCGCAACATCCGCCAGAACCTCGGCTGGGCCTTCGGCTACAACATCCTGCTGATCCCCGTCGCCGCCGGGGTCCTCTATCCCGCCACCGGCCTGCTGCTCTCGCCGATTCTGGCCGCCGGCGCCATGGCGCTGTCCAGCGTCTTCGTCCTCTCCAACGCCCTGCGCCTGCGCTGGGTCGCCCCGAAACAGGAGGCACGCACATGAACATCTCCGACGTCGCCGAAAGGTCCGGCCTGCCGCCCAAGACGATCCGATATTACGAGGATATCGGCCTGATCCGCCCCGACCGGGGCGCCAACGGCTACCGGTCTTTCAGCGAAAAGCACCTGCACAAGCTCACCTTCCTAGGCCGCGCCCGGGCGCTTGGCTTCTCCATCGAGGAATGCCGCGCCCTGCTCGCGCTGTACGAGGACGAGACCCGCGCCAGCGCCGACGTCAAACGCATCGCAAAGGAACATCTGGCTCAGATAGAGACGAAAATCTCCGAACTGCAGTCGATGCACGGCACGCTCTCGCACCTCGTCCATTGCTGCGCGGGGGATGACCGACCCGACTGCCCGATCCTCGAGGATCTCGGCGGGACGCTGCGGTAGACTTCCGCCCGGCATTCCGCCCTGCTACCACTCCTCCACGGAGGAGCACATGAAGACCGGATCCGATCTATTCGACCTCGGCGGCGAACGCGCGCTGATCACCGGCTCGTCGCAGGGCATCGGCCTCGCCCTTGCCCGAGGGCTGGCCGAGGCGGGCGCCGAAGTGGTCCTCAACGGCCGCGACCCGAACAAGCTGGGCGACGCCGCCGAAGAACTGCGCAACGAAGGCCATTCGCCCCACGAGCTACGCTTCGATGTCACCGATCACGATGCCACCCGCCGCGCCATCGACGGGTTCGAGGCGCATACCGGCCCGATCACCATTCTCGTCAACAACGCCGGCATGCAGCACCGCGCACCGCTGGAGGATTTTCCGCCAGACAGGTTCCAGGCCCTGCTGCAGACGAACATCGCCTCGGTCTACCATGCCGGGCAGGCCGCCGCGCGCCACATGATCGCCCGCGGATCCGGCCGTATCATCAACATCGCCAGCGTGCAGACCGCGCTCGCCCGCCCCGGCATCGCGCCCTACACCGCAACCAAGGGCGCCGTCGCCAACCTGACGAAAGGCATGGCGACCGACTGGGCGCAGCACGGCCTGAACTGCAATGCCATCGCCCCCGGCTATTTTGACACACCTCTGAACCAGGCGCTGGTCAACGATCCCGAATTCACCAGCTGGCTGGAAAAGCGTACGCCCGCCGGCCGCTGGGGAATGGTCGAGGAACTGGTCGGCGCCTGCGTCTTCCTCGCCTCCGCCGCCTCCACCTTCGTCAATGGTCATATCCTTTACGTCGATGGCGGTATCACGGCCTCTCTCTGACATGCGCGCCTTCGTCGTCATGGGCGTCGCGGGCTGCGGGAAATCCACCGTCGGCGCCGCCGTCGCGCGCAGGATTGGGGCTACCTATATCGACGGCGATGACCTGCACCCGCCCGCCAACATTGCGAAGATGTCCGCCGGTCAACCGCTGACCGACGCAGACCGCGCGCCCTGGCTTCATGCCGTCGGCGAAGAACTTCGCGATCACCCCGGCCGCACCCTGATAGGCTGCTCCGCCCTGCGCCGGGCCTATCGCGACATCATCCGGGACGCCGCACGGGAGCCGGTCGGATTCCTGCATCTCAGCGGCAGTCGGGCCTTAATAGAGACGCGAATGAAGGCCCGCAAAGGTCACTTCATGCCGCTCTCCCTGCTCGACAGCCAGTTCGCCACGCTCGAACCGCTGCAGGACGACGAAATCGGCCTGACCGTCGACATCGACAGGCCATTTTCCGCGCTGGTGCGGGTCCTCGAAGCCGCACTTCGGTCCGCATGAGTCCCGCCCCGGTTTACATGGCCGGGCGAAACCCCTATTCGCGGTCTGAAGCACGAAGAACATTGGCGCATGACCAATCATCTCTACCAGAACGACCTTCCTGACGATCTCGATCTCGGCCCGGTTGTGGCCATCGATTGCGAGACCATGGGCCTCAACCCGCACCGCGACCGCCTATGCGTGGTCCAGATGTCCGGCGGCGACGGCCATGCGCACATGATCCAGGTGGCAAAGGGCCAGACGGACGCGCCCAACCTCTGCCGCATGCTCGCCGATCCCAACGTGCTGAAGCTGTTTCATTTCGGACGCTTCGACATCGCCGCGATGTACAATGCTTTCGGCACGCTCGCCGCGCCGGTCTATTGTACCAAGATCGCTTCGAGACTGATCCGCACCTTCACCGACCGTCACGGCCTGAAGTACCTGCTTCAGGAACTGGTCGACGTGGATATCTCCAAACAGCAGCAGATGAGCGACTGGGGCTCCGAAGAGTTGAGCAAGGCACAGCTCGACTACGCCGCCTCCGACGTTCTCTACCTGCACCGCCTCAAGGAAGAGCTCGACAAGCGCCTCGTGCGCGAGGGCCGCGCCGATCTGGCGCAGGCCTGCTTCGACTTCCTCCCCACCCGGGCCCGGCTCGACCTTGCCGGCTGGCCCGAGATCGACATCTTCGCGCACTAGGAACGGCAATGCTCAGGAAAATGGACAAGAACACCTTTATTGCCGCCGGTCGCCGCGTCGTCGAAAGCGAGGCTACCGGTCTGACCATGCTTGCCGATCTGCTCGACGACAGCTTCGTCGAGGCGGCAGAGCTGATCCTCAACGCCCACGGCCGCGTCATCGTCTCTGGCATGGGCAAATCCGGCCATATCGCGCGCAAGCTGGCGGCCACGCTGGCCTCCACCGGCACCCCTGCTCACTTTGTCCACCCCGCCGAGGCGTCGCATGGCGACCTTGGCATGATGGCGCAGGGCGACGTTGCGCTGGTGCTTTCGAAATCCGGTGAAACCCCGGAGCTTGCCGATGTCATCGCCTATACCCGCCGCTTCTCGATTCCGCTGATCGGCATCGCCTGCGCCGCCGACAGCAGCCTGATGCGCCAGGCCGACGTGAAGCTGCTGATGCCAAATGTCGAAGAGGCGTGCAGCAACCGCATCGCGCCCACCACCTCGACCACGATGATGCTGGCCCTCGGCGACGCGCTGGCCATCGCGCTGATGGAACACCGGCAGTTCACGCCCGCGCATTTCCGCGAATTCCACCCCGGCGGCAAGCTCGGCGCCCAGCTCGCCAAGGTGCGTGACTTGATGCACACCGACATGCCGCTTGTCCCGCGCGACACCGTCATGGCCGATGCTCTGCTGGTCATGACGCAAAAGACCTTCGGCGTCGTCGGCGTAACAGACACGGACGGCAAGCTTCTCGGCATTGTCACCGACGGCGACCTCCGTCGCCACATGGACGGCCTCCTGACCCACACCGCGGGCGAGGTGATGACGGTCGATCCCCGCACCATCGGGCCGGATTCCCTGGCAGAGGAAGCGGTGGCGGTGATGAACGAACGCCGCATCACCTGTCTCTTCGTCGTGGACCCGGCGAAAAGCCGCAACGTGGTCGGAATCCTGCACGTGCATGACTGCCTTCGCGCGGGTATCGTCTAGACGCACCGCAACGGGCGTCTGACTGCATGGCCGTCTACGACAATACCTATTCCCGCGTCGTCTCGTGGCTGAAGGTACTTCTGCCGCTGTTGGCGCTGGCGTTGCTGTCGACCCTGTTCCTCGTCGCCCGCGCCGTCGATCCGGCGCAGGACCTGCCCTATGCCGATGTCGACATCGACGAACTGACCCGCGAACAGCGCGTAGGCCGGCCCACCTTCACCGGCATGACCGGCGGCGGCGCGGCTTTCACCGTCTCGGCCGAAAGCGCCCGGCCCGACCCCGAAACGCCCGACCGTTTCACAGCCAGCGACCTCTCCGCCGATATCGACCTGCCCTCCGGTGTCAATGTCGGCATCAATGCCAGTGAGGGCGTGATCGGCGACAACGGCCAGAGCGCGGGCCTCGGCGGCGACGTTTCGGTCATCGCCTCCAACGGCTACCGGCTCGATGGCGACAGCCTGAACGTCACCTTCGATACGATGCGCCTCTGGTCCGACACCGCCATCGCCGTCACCGGCCCCGGAGTGAACCTTACCGCCGACAGTTTCGAACTCACGGGCGACGGCACCGAAGACAGCCCGCAACTGCTGGTTTTCAACGGCAACGTTCGCCTGCTATACGAATTCGACCAATGAGGTTTCGATGATTGCCGCAGCACGCATTTCCGCAGCGCTTGTTTCGCTCGCCCTGCTCCTGACGCCGCCCGCACTGGCGCAGGGCACCTCCGTGTCGCTCGGCATCGAGGGACATGACAGCACCCAGCCCGTCGAGATCACCTCGGAACAGCTGTCGGTAAACCAGCAATCCGGCCAGGCGGAATTCACCGGCAACGTCATCGTTGGCCAGGGCGACCTCGTGATGACATGCGAGCGCATGCTCGTCGAATACGGCTCCGGCGACGGCGGCAACAACGAGATCCGCTTGATCCGCATGTTCGGCGGCGTCACCTTCGTCGGCTCCAGCGAGGCCGCCGAGGCAGACGAAGCCGTCTATACCCTGGCCGAGGACACCATCGTCCTGACCGGCAACGTCCTCGTCACCCAGGGTGCCACCGCGATTTCCGGCAACCAGCTGACCTACAATCTCCAGTCGGGCTCCGGTGCCGTGTCGGGCAACGTCAAAACCGTGCTGAACCCGGGCCAGAACTGATGGATTCGCGCCCGCAGTTCGACGTCACCGAAGGACAGGTCGGCCTGCGTGTCATCAACCTGCGAAAAAGCTACCGGAAAAAGACCGTTATCCGCGATGTCAGCCTGGAACTCGGCCGCGGAGAGGTCGTGGCGCTGCTCGGCCCCAACGGGTCCGGCAAGACCACCAGCTTCTACGCCATCGCCGGCCTGATCTCGCCCGAGGGCGGGCAGGTCACCATAGACGGTCGCGAAGTCACCTATCTGCCGATGTACCGCCGCGCCAAGCTCGGCATCGGCTACCTGCCGCAGGAGGTCTCGATCTTCCGCGGCCTCACGGTAGAGGACAACATCCTCGCCATTCTGGAAATCTCGATGTCCAGCAAGAAGCGCCGCCGTGACAGGCTGGAAGAGCTTCTGTCGGAATTTTCGATCACCCACCTGCGCCGCGCCTCCGCCCTGTCGCTGTCGGGCGGCGAACGGCGTCGCGTGGAAATCGCCCGCTGCCTTGCCGCAGACCCCAAGTATCTGCTGCTCGACGAGCCCTTCGCCGGCGTCGATCCGATCGCTGTAGGAGAGATTCGCGGCCTTGTCGCCGACCTCAAGACACGTGGTATCGGTGTGCTCATCACCGATCACAATGTTCGCGAAACCCTCGAGATTGTCGACCGCGCCTATATATTACATGACGGCAAGGTCCTGATGAGCGGCACCACCGACGAGGTAATACGCGATGAGAATGTGCGCCGGGTCTATCTCGGCCAATCATTCAGAATCACTTAACAGTTGCAGTTCAAAATCTGAGCTAATGGTTAACGATTCCGCCCCGTGGCTACGTGTCCAGTTGACAGCGATGGCAAAGAAGGCGCCAAATGCAAGGGATGCGTGACCAGTCATTTCCCCTTCGTGCGCCGCGCTCCCATTCGCGCACAGGATGTACGCCTTACCGCCGCAAAAGCGGCTGGGATTACCCGGATTTCTTCGCTTCGGCACCGGCGTGCGGATCTTCCGCACACGGCGACGTCGCGTCTACTTGAGAGCATCAGAGGGAGGACCCATGCGCTACCAGATCAGTGGGAAACAGATAGACATCGGTGAGGCCCTGCAAACGCATGTGGAGACAGAGCTTGACGAAGTCGTAGACAAATACGCGGAACGTCCCACCGAGGCGGTAATCACCTTTTCTCGCAGCGCCCATCTCTACGTCTGCGAGGCGGTCGTACACCTCTCCACGGGCCTGACGGCACAGGCCAAGGCGCAGGAGACGGAAATCTACTCCGCCTTCGACAGCTGCTGTGAAAAGATGGAAAAACAGCTTCGCCGATACAAGCGCAGGTTGAAAGATCACCATAAAGAGCGATCACAGCCGGTTGAACTCTACGAGGCTTCCTCGTATATCCTCGCCGCAAGCGAGGACGATCATGCGCAGGAACCGGAGTCGCTTCAGCCGATCATCGTCGCGGAGATGGAGATGAAGATCCCCTCCCTGTCCGTTGGTGAAGCGGTGATGCAAATGGAACTTGCCGGGGCGCCTGTCCTTGTGTTCCGTAAAGAGGGTACTTCCGGTGTGAACGTGGTGTATCGCCGGGACGACGGGAACATCGGCTGGATAGATCCCAGCATCGCAAGCTGAATAGCGAAGGGTCGAAAGACCCATGGCAGACGAGCAGAGGCTTATGGAACTTTCGAGCATTTTGCAGCCGTCCGCGGTGCGGGTCGTCAATTCCTTGACCAGCAAGAAGCGCCTGTTCCAGGAACTGGGCGAAATTGCTGCAAGCACCTATCGCCTGCCTTACACCGATGTGGTCGAGGCCCTGATGGAACGTGAATCTCTCGGGCCTACCGGGGTGGGCCAGGGCATCGCCCTGCCCCATGCCCGTCTGAAGGATCTGCACGAGGTGCTCGGTGTCTTCCTGAAGATCGAGAAGCCGCTGGATTTCGATGCGGTCGACCGGCAGCCCGTGGATCTGGTCTTCGCGCTCTTCGCGCCGGCGGAATCCGGCGTCGACCACCTGCGCGCCCTGGCTCTGGTTTCGCGCACGCTGCGCGATCAGGATGTCTGCGCCAAGCTGCGCGCGAATTCCGATCCGGCCACCCTGCACACCGTTCTGACGGAACTCCCCGCCAGCGAGGCCGCCTGACGCGGTCGTCCTGTCTGGGTGCGGAACGGTCTACCGAACCCTGTGCACACCCGCTGTACGCCTCTGTGGCGTCAGAACGGCCCTTCGCCGCCCCAGGGCTGCGCCCACTGGCCAAAGCCGAACATCATGTAGTCCCGCTGATACGCCGCCCGCACAGCCGCCTCGACCTCGTCGTCGTAATACGCCGCCAGCGGCACCCGCCCCGGATCCACGAATGGCGGCGGTTCCGGTATGTCGCCAAGTCCCACCTGGTCCGCCAGCTGTTCCAGCCCCTGTTCCAGGCTGTCCTCGCGCAGGATCATGTCGGGAAGCTGAACCTCTGCCATTCCCTGTAGAATGACCTCCTGCGATGCCCAGCTGCCGTCCACGCGAAGGCTCGTTTGCCCGTTCAGGTTCCCGGCCACGAACCGGGCGAAATCGACAAACGCCACCCGGTGCAGCTCGGCGGTCCAGTCCGTGCCGGGCGTTCCCGCCGGGATCGGGATCTTGTACTGCTTCCGCAAGGTCGCACGGATTTCCGAATAAACCTCCGCCCCTTCCGCCGGCAGGATATGCCGGGAAAACGCCACATGCAGCCGCATCACCGGATGTCGCACAACCGTGAATGCCCGGTGCCCCTTATGCTGTCGTTTCCACTGGCGTAACGCCTTCTGGAAGAATCCGGTTTTCAGCTTTTCGACTTCCACCCCGTCCAGCGCCGCCAGCCAAGGCAGGATACGCGGTTCCGGCCCGCAGGGGATCGGCTGATACAGCAACGGCGCTTCGGCGGCCGCCACATAGGTCGGCACCACAGGTGTGCGCTGTGGCTCGAAATTCGGCGTCCGGCTCAGGTCGAAGCGGTCGAGCTTCGACAGTGCAGCCTCCATTTCCCCATAGTTAGAGACCTTTTCATCTAGGGCCTGCGGGTTCTGGACCTTCGTCGCCTTCGTTTCCCGCTTCTTCTGGTGCTCGACACCCAGGAACCGCGCCAGCCCGTCCATCACGTCCAGGTCACGCAAGTCGTCGTAGCCCACGTAATAGGCGGTCTGCCCGCTCACCTGCAACCCGCGCAACAGCGCCATCTGGAACGCCTGCACCTGTTCCAGATGTGCCGCGAATTCCGCCTCGTCGAAATCCGCCTTCGCCACCCGCGACCCGGTCATGTCGCCCAGCCGCCACTGCCCGGTCTTCTCCGCGATCTTCTGCGAGACGTAGGATTCCACCGGGTTTCGCGTCAGGATGATCTTCGCGCATCGCCTGTCCGGCAAAACATGCGCCAGGATCCGAGGGTCATGGTCGTGGAAGAACCGGAACCCCGGCAGCCCCGCGCTTTCCTGCCGGATCGCCGCCAGCAGCTGCATTGGGTCCTCCTCCCGCTGCGCCATACTGATCCCGTGGCTCTCGGACCGGCCGGCATGGCCCACGAAATGCGGATTGAACAACTCCCCCAGGCATTCCAGCCCGGGATAGTCGTTGATGGTTTCCTCCAGGAAATTGGACCCCGTCCGCATCCCCGCGAACACCACGAAATAATCGAACCGCGCGCCCATGCTACTGCTTCACCAGGTAGGGCTTGCGCGGCGTGTCCGGCGCGCCGTCACCCCTGTCCGTCACCGGGAAATCACCCATCACGTGGGGCTGCATCCCCTGGTTCTTCAGGTTCTGCAGGAACTGCCCGAACCCCTTCAGATCCACCATTCTCGGCACCTCCGTCAGCCGCCGCGGATGCCGCAGCCCGATCTCGTCGATGATCGTCTGCAGCGGCTCCATCGGACTTTCCACGAAATCAGCCATCGTCCAGACCCGCACCCGCGCCTTGGTATAGGGCGACCGCAGGATCTCCAGATGCTCGACCTCGATCTTCTGCAAGCGCGCCGCCTCCTTCCGCACTTCGGAAAAGTTGCGTTTCGAATGGAACAGCGGCACCGCCCACGCCCCCGTCACCACCGAAATCTGCGCGTTCGAATCCGTCGCCATGAACCAGGACGGCTCCTGGTTGTCGCGCGGCCCGAACTGAAAGCACTGCCGCTCGCCCCGCGTGTTCCAGACGAGGTTGGTCAGAAACGCCACCGGATTGTAGTTCCGCAATGTCGCGCAATCCGACAACGCTCCCGCATAATGTGCCTGCCCCCCGGCGAAATGCGCCCGGTCCGGCGCGTAAAGCGGCCCGTGCACCCGCGCGCCCACCATCTTGCCCAGCCAGCCCTCGAAATCCTCGAAAAGGTCCGCGAACCCCTCGAACACCGAATAGGGCGCGCAGGTCGTCCCGTTCTCCCAGCCCGAATTCGGAAACCGGCTCTGCATGTAAAGCCCGGACCGCCCCCGCGTCCGCCGCTCTACCGCCTTGGCGAAGATCCGGTCGATCTTGCCCGGGTTCGGTTCCGCCGTCCCCGGCTCGCCTTCCTTCGGCGCCAGGAAGGTATCGTAAAGCCGGTTCGCCCGCGGCCAGATCTTCCGCGCGACGAAACAGTTCGATCGCCGCAGCAGCTGCAGGTGATCGTCGTAGAAGATATGTGGCTTGCCCTGGAAATCGAATTTCGACAGTGTCAGCGACCGGCTTTCGATATCCCCGGAATAGAGACGCACAAGCGTCTGGTAATAGCTCTCGTCCGGGATCCAGACCTTCTTGAAATAGGCATCGTGGACCGGCCGCTCCGGATCTTCCAGGATCGCCTGCAGGGTTGATCGTGTCAGACACCACCACTGGCTGCCCAGATGCGGCTCAAGCCCGTCCGGGATCTTCCGCCGGAACCCGACCCGCCGCTGCAGCAGAACATAGGCATCGAACAGCTTCCGCCGCCGCTTCCACGAGAACGGGAACCGCAGCGTGAACCGCTCAAGGCTCAGCCCGCCCACTGTCCAGGGCACATCCTCCGTCGTCACCGACTCGATGAAGTTCGTCAGCGGCCGCTCCGCCAGGAACTGTTTCAGCTCCTCGACCGGCCGCAACGGCAGGCAGGATCCCGATGCCAGGAACACGTGCCGAACCTCGGGAAAGTCCCGCAGCATCAGCTCCGAGGCCGATTGCGATGCCGCCACCAGCGACCATGTCCCCCACTCACAGCGGTGCCGCTCGGAAAATCGCACGTTCTCAATCCGGGACAGGCTCTTGACGAAGGCGTCATGCGCGTCGCGCTTCACCTTCTTGTCGACATGGATCACCACCGGACATCCATGCGCGGACCAGTGCCGCGCCACCTGTTCCGCCCGGTCCAGGGCATCGTGGCACAGCATGACGATTCCCACCGTCACGCCCAGTTCCCCTTCGACATCAGCCCCAGGATCTCAAGCTGCCGCCAGTTGATGTATTTCTCGGACCAGTTGCACCACAGGTCCGGGTCCTTCTGCAGCCGCCTTGCATAGGCTTTGTACTCGTGGCTCCGCGCATAATGCTGGCGCCGCTCCAACTCCTCTTCCGCCTTCACGCTGAACGTATCCAGGAACTTTGCATGCAGCAGCACGCCAGACGCTTTCTCGCCGCCCCACTCGTCGTACACGGCATTCAGCCCGCGGGGCAGCAGCATGTGCGTGGAACTGACATAGGCATATTGCCGGTGCCATTTCACCAGCGGGATCTTGTTCAGCGCCGGGGCCCGGTCCGGATTGTCGGGAAAGAACGCACGCGCACGCGGCCCGCCCTGGATCCACAGATTGCCAAACTGGTGGTTCTTGGAAATCGTGTAATTGCCGCTGTCGAACCAGCTCGCGATCTCGAACGGGTCCTGCCCCTCGACATAGGGAAACCCGTCCAGCCGCCCCTTCGGGTACATGTCCAGCAGCATCGCGCTGAAAGACTTGATCGAGGAGGCATCCAGCCAGTCGGTCAGCGCCCGTATCGGCCGCGTGTCACAGAACGGGTAGACGAAAAACTCGTCCGGATCGACGTTCAGACACCAGTGGCCGTGCCCGTGCTGCCATTGCAGCCAGTTCAGCCAATCGATCCCGAACCGGGCACGCTTGTAGCTTGCCGTACTGTGCCACAGGGATACGTCAGGCTGATCGGCCAGGTATTCGCGGCCGCCGTCGTCGCTGTCGTTGTCGACCATCACGAAGTGGTTGACGCCAAGCCGCCGATAGTACTTCAGGAAATATTCCAGCCGGATCTTCTCGTTCCGCAATGTCGAGAATACCAGAACATCACCGGGTCCGATCTGCCTTGTCCGGTCCGCAATGCAGTGCAGTTCGCGTCTCTTGCGGAACGCACGAATACGCCAGCGTTTACGCTGAAGCCTCAGCCGATATGACCTCAAGGCACCCAATACGTCCCCTTCAGCAGAGGCTCGGTTCGCTCTTATGGCCCGCGCATCATACCGCGTTCAATACCCGGTTGAAGTGTTCCTGCCACGTCGGAACGCGCGGAGCCTCGGCGATCCGTCTCTGTCCTGCCTGAATTCCCACTGCCAAGCGTATTATGCTTGATTTCCATGAATACACATCGCCCGACTCCACGTAAACGGGTATGTCGCCCAGAACCTCGGTGTAAACAGGCAATTTCCGTGTCAAAACAGGCACATTCAGAGCGGTAGCCTCCAGGACCGGCAACCCGAAACCCTCTGAAAAACTCGGGAACAGCAATCCGGCCGATCGCAGCAACAGCGCGGCCAGTGTTTCGTCATCCAGGTCACCGCGTTCGAACACGGTTCGATTGACGACACTGGACGTCTCTAACCTTTGGAAAAGCTGCTCGTTCCGCCACCCGCGCCGCCCCGCGATGACCAGGAATGGCGCGTCCTCGCCAAGGCTTTCCCACACGTCCAGCAACAGAGCGTGGTCCTTCCGCGGTTCGATCGTTCCCACGGTCACAAAATAGGGCCGGTCAAACTCCAGCTCTGGCGGCAGCGATCCGGGTTCGGGTACCTCCACCCCCAGATGCGCCACCACGGCCGGCGGCACCCGCCCCATCGGCGCCATCCAGCGTGCGATGTCGTTCCGCACCACGTCCGTGGAACAGACGATAAGGTCCGCCCGCACCGACAGCCGCCGCAGCTTGCCGAGAAACGCCTCCACCATCCCGGCGCGCTGGTACTCCGGATAATCCAGCGGGATGGTATCATGCACCATCGCCACGATGCGCCCGCCCGGCAGCGCCTTCCACGCCGCCAGCACCTCTTCGCTCAGGTCGCTGTGCCCGACATTGAAATAGACGGTGCCCGCGGGGACCTGCCGCGCCAGCATCCGCGCCAGCCCGCCGCGCAGGCACCGCGCCACGGCGAACCGCCGCAGGTCCGCCACCGCCCGCCGCTTCAGCGGATGCGCCCTGCGCGACAGGTGTCCGATGAGGTCCGGCGTCCCCCAGTCCGCGTGCCCCTCCAGCCGCGCCAGCACGTCCGCCGTCCGGTCCGGCGCGACCAGCACGAACCCCAGGCTCGTCCGCACCAGCAGGTACAGCGGCACCTCTTCGCCTGCCAGGTGCCGCAGATAGGCCAGTTCCACCCGGTCCACCCCGGTCCACGCCCCGCGCCCCAGTCGCGACACCAGCCGCGTCAGGTCAAGGCATCTCGCAGGCGCACCGTCCATCCATCCCATCGCGGCAAACCTACTCCAGCCCGCCCCGTGATTCCCGTCCATTCTTCTTCTGGTCGAAAATATCCTCGGGGGGGGCTTGCCACAGGCAAGCGGGGGGCAGACAGCCCCCCTCCCCTGCCAGCCAGGGTTAAAATCGAGTTAGAACTTTAATGTAACGATTACAGAGGCTTGCGAGGCGTCCCCATGGGGACGCCCTGAATCACCCGTCATAATGCCCGTTCTGATGCCACCGCCAGGCATCCGTGATCATCGATTCCAGCGTCGATCTCTCCGGCTTCCAGCCCAGCTCCTGCCCGGCCCGGACCGAGCCCGACACCAGCTTCACGCAGTCCCCGGGCCGCCGCGCGCCCACCTCGTAGGGCACCTCGCGATTGGTCACCGCCCGGCTGTGCTCGATCACCTCCAGCACCGAGAATCCCGTCCCGGTCCCCAGGTTGAACACCCGGCTGCCCTTCCCGGCGGCCAGCCACTCGACCCCCGCCACATGGGCATCAACCAGATCCATCACGTGGACATAATCCCGGATGCAGGTCCCGTCCGGTGTATCGTAATCGGTCCCGAAAACGGTCAGCCCCGCCCGCTTCCCGTCGATCGCATCCAGCATCAGCGGGATCAGGTGCGTCTCGGGCTGGTGGAACTCGCCCACCTCGCCGTCCGGATCCGCCCCCGCCACGTTGAAATACCGGAAGATCACCGAGCGCAGCCCGTGGCTCTCCCCGAAATTCGACAGGATCTCCTCCACCGCCTTCTTCGACGCCCCGTAGGCGTTGATCGGCACCTGCGGCGTGTCCTCGTCCAGAACCACCCCGTCCTGATCGCCATAGGTCGCGCAGGTCGAGCTGAACACGAAATCCAGGCACCCTGCCGCCACCGCCGCCTCGACCAGCGTCAGCGAGCCGACCACGTTGTTGCGCCAGTACATACCAGGATCGCGCATGCTCTCGCCGACCTGGCTGAAGGCCGCGAAATGCATCACCGCGACCGGCTGGTGTTTCGCGAAGACTTCATCCAGCCGCGCCCGGTCCGACAGGTCGCCCTGCTCGAACGGCCCGAACTTCACGGCATCGGACCAGCCGGTGGACAGGTTGTCATAGGTGACGGGCATATAGCCCGCCGCCTTCAGCACCTTGCACGCGTGCGAGCCGATATAGCCGGCGCCGCCCGTGACCAGAACGTTCTTCATCGGGCGGCGGCCTTCTTTCCGTTTATTGTGCGGCTCGCTGGACCGAGATCAGCTCGTTCAGGTACTCGCTGAATTCTTCCTGAAGCTCCGGGCGCGACAGACCAAAGGCCACGGTCGCCTGCAGGAAGCCCGCCTTGGAACCACAGTCGAACCGCTGCCCGCGGAAGCGGTAGCCCCAGACATCGCGGCCCTGTTCGATTTCCTGCGCAATCGCGTCGGTCAGCTGGATCTCGCCGCCGGCGCCGCCCTTCATCTTGTTCAGGTTCTGCAGCACCTTGTTGTTCAGGATGTAGCGCCCGATCACCGCCAGATTCGACGGGGCATCTTCCGGCTTCGGCTTTTCGACCATGCCGGCAACCTTCACCTTCTGGCCGATATCCTGCGACACCTTCAGCAGACCGTAGGCAGAGGCCTTTTCGGGCGGAACTTCCATTGCGGCGACCATGCAGCCGCCGGTCTCCTCGTAGGCTTCGGTCATCTGCTGCAGACAGGGCGTTTCCGCCGCGATCACGTCATCCGGTAGCAGAACCGCGAAGGGCTCGTTCGGAGATATCAGACGGCGTGCGCACCAGACCGCGTGGCCCAGACCCAGCGCCTTGTGCTGGCGGATATAGGCGATCGCGCCCGAATCCATATTCGTATCCTTGAGCACCTCAAGCAGGTCGTCCTTGCCCTTCTTGCGCAGCGACGTCTCAAGCTCGGGAGCGTGGTCGAAGTAGTCCTCCAGCGCGCTCTTGCCGCGGGAGGTGACGAAGATGAATTCCTTGATCCCAGCCGCGCGGGCTTCGTCGATCGCGTATTGGATCAGCGGCCGGTCGACCAGCGTCATGATCTCTTTCGGAATCGATTTCGTCGCGGGAAGAAAGCGCGTTCCCAGGCCTGCGACCGGGAAGACTGCTTTCGTTACCTTACGTGCCATAGCTTCACCTCAGGTTGTTTGCCCGACGCCTATCATGCAGCCGCAGCATTGTCTTCCGGGATGGTACCACACCCTGCGGGTTTTCGCCGACGCCGTTCAAGGATTTTCGCCTCCTGTTCAACATTTATGCGTCTGCGGCATTTTCGCGGACATTTCGAACACGATTCGCCTCAACCGCGACGCGATCTGTTGCTTTGAACCACCGGAAGAGTGGATCGCTGCGGGCCGAGCGGCCGTATATTCCACCCGTTTGAACCCAATATCCCAGCTTTTCGAAATACACCTTATGGTAGAATGATGTTCTGGTTAATTGATAGACTGTAACTCTGTTTCCTGCCGCGACAAGGTTCACTGCCTCCTTTTTCAAACGGCGGCGTCTTTCCGCTTTGCCTGCAAGAACTCGGCTTCCCCGGAATGGTCGGCGCGGTTCGAAGCCGGCAAATCCCTCGGTTGTCACGATTTTTTGCTGCGCCGCAGCAATCTTTCGCTGCCATCCCGCGGCGATCCCCTCTTCGAGGCTTTGCATCAGACGCCCGACATCGCCCGGCACACACAGTCCAGCCACCATGAACCGCAGCAATCGAACGCGCTGTTCCCGGCGCAACGATTCGGTCGCGGCCTCAACTTGCGAGGCAGACGCATGTTTTCGCAGCAGGATCATCTGACTCGCCCCAACATCGTGCAAGGTGCGCGGCATCCGGTTCGCCATTCGCCTTTCCGACGCCGCGAAGCCGTGATGCACCTGAGCCAGTGGAACCACGGCGGTGCGTGCCCCTGAGATGGCGAGACGCAGATTCAGGTCGGCGTCGTCGTGAAAGAAGCGAAAGGCGGGATCGAACCCGCCGACATTGCGCAGCGCATCGGCGCGGAAAGCGCAATTCGTGCCTTCCGTCTTGATCGCCAGCCCAGGCTCTCCCGCAAACACCTGCGGATCGTCGCCGGCAATCGTCAGCGACTGGTGCCGGCCCAGCGCATCGACGCGCCGCCCCTTGTATTGAACACTGATGCCGTTCCGTCCGATCACATAGCCGCCGGCGACCGAAACGGTCTTGTCCGCGAACGGACCCATGAGGTGCCGCAGCCAGGTAGGTTCCGGCACGGCGTCATCGTCGATGAAAGCGATCATCTCGCCGCCGGCGCGGGCGATCCCGAGGTTTCGTGCGACGGATATGTTCGGCTCATCGAATTCCACAGACTTGATCCGCCCGCCGAAGCCGGCGGCGTAAAGGGTTGCCAACCCCTCATCATCGGCCACGACGATGACTTCGTAAGACGGGTAATCAAGTTGCTCGATGCCGGTCAGGCAGCGTAGCAGGAGTTCCGGACGATGGCGGCTGACGACGATGACACTGACTGTCGGTGCCGTCATTCAAGGCCCATCTGGGCCAGCATAGTCTCTATTCTCGGGACGTCGCCGGGGTTGTTGAGTTCCCAGAATTTCTGCCCGCGCGCCTCGACCTCCACGCACAGAACAGGATGCCCGTGCTCGAGAAAGCGCAGCTGCTCCAGCCCCTCCAGGTCCTCCAGCGGGCCCATCGCCAGCCCGGAATACGCGGCGAGCGCCGCGGGACGGTACGCGTAGACACCGACATGGTGGAACACCGGCGTTTCCGCATCATCGGCGTAAGGTTTGGAGGTGTAGGGGATCACCTCCTTCGAAAAGTAGAGCGCATGGCGATCATGGGCGAAGACAGCCGTTGTGCCACCGACCCGCCCCTCGCGCCTGTCGGCCAGAAACTCGTTCAGCGCCTGACCGTCGCAGCGCAGCACCGGCGTCGCGACCTCGGCGGTCGGGTCCGCGGACAGCTGCGCCACAAGTTCCTCGACGAACCATGGCGGTGTCAGCGGCGCGTCGCCCTGCAGGTTGACGATGATATCGTAGCCGCCGCCAAGCATCTCAAGCGCCTCGGAACAGCGCTCCGTTCCGTTGCGCCAATGGCCGGACGTCATGACCACCTCCGCACCGAACGCCTCTGCCGCCTCGCGGATGCGGTCGTCGTCAGTGGCGATGACCACCTTGTCCACGCCCTTCACCGACATCCCGGCGTCCCAGGTGCGCCGGATCAGGCTCTTGCTCTCACCGGTGGCGCCTTTCAGCTCCACCAGCGGCTTTCCCGGATAGCGCGTCGACGGATAGCGTGCGGGGATGACGACAAGCGTGCTCATTCGGCGGGCTTCAGCTCCACGCCGGGCGCATAGGCGATGAAAAACGGGTTCTCGAACCCGGGCTTGCCATAGGTAAAGTCTCTGTGGTCGTCGAACCGCACGACCTTGCCGCCAGCACCGCGCAACACGGCATCGCCAGCGGCCGTGTCCCATTCCATGGTGCGGCCCAGGCGCGGATACAGATCCGCCTCCCCCGTCGCGACAAGGCAGAACTTCAGCGACGACCCGGCAGAGGTCATGTCCTTCACTCCGTACTTGCCGATGTAGTCGTCTGTCGCCTGATCGCGGTGGGACTTCGACGCAACGACCATCAGGGCCGAATTGTCCGGATCAGAGACTGACATGGCCGTCACCGGCCCTGCCGCGTCCTTGGCGAAGTCTCCGCTTTCCTCAACCGACGCACCGTCGGCACCGGTATAGAACAGCCGCTCCTTCGCCGGCGCATAGACCACGCCACGCACCGGCACCCCGTCGACCACATAGGCGATGTTCACGGTGAAATCGCCGCGGCGCTGAACGAATTCCTTGGTGCCGTCCAGCGGGTCCACGATCAGGAAAGTCGACACCTCTTGCCCGTGCGACGCGGCCTGTTCCTCGGTTACCAGCGGTACATCGGGAAACGCCGCGCGCAGCCCGGCAGAAATCAGAGCGTCGGCTTTTTCGTCCGCCTCGGTCACCGGGCTGGCGTCGGATTTCGATTTCACTTCGAAATCGTCGGAATTGTAGACTTCGAGAATTGCATCGCCGGCTTCCAGCGCCAGGCGCCGCATCACCGCCACAAGTGTATCGTAATCCAAAGAATGCTCCTTCTCTGCCTCTGGCACACAGCGCGAGATTGAATGTTGTTTCGGCCCCTCTTATGCTTTCCCGATAAGGGAACGGCAACATATCCCCGCGAAAAATGACGGGGACCGATCCGCGGGCAGACAGTCGAAAGGCCGGAATGTTTCAGCCGCCATCGAATCGGTCGATGCTTCACTCGGCTTTCAGCACGGTCGAGCTGATCTTTTTTGCTACCGTCCGCAATGTGCGCAAGACCCACGGCAACGCGCTGATGGGTCTTTTGCTCAGCATTTTCCAGACGGTCATCCTAGTCGCGGTCTTCTACGTCATGTTCGCCGTTCTCGGCCTGCGTGGCAGCGCGCTTAGGGGTGATTTCCTGCTCTACATCATGTCAGGGATCTTCCTGTTCCTGACCCACAACAAGGCCGTCACCGCGATCCTCAGTTCCGAGGGACCGGCTTCGCCGATGATGCATCACGGGCCGATGAACACCCCGATTGTCATCGCCTCGGCGGCACTGGCAACGCTCTATATCCAGACGCTGTCGCTCGTCGTGGTGCTGTTCGTCTACCATGTCGGCTTTCAGCGAATAGAAATCGACAGGCCGGCCGCGGCCTATGGGATGTTCCTGCTGGCCTGGTTCTCCGGCCTGTCGATCGGGCTGGTGCTGCTGGCGATGAAGCCCTGGGCGCCAAATGCGGTGAACATCATCGCGCAGATCTATACCCGCGCCAACATGATCGCGAGCGGCAAGATGTTCGTGGCGAACAATGTGCCAACGGCGATCCTCGCCTTCTTCGACTGGAACCCGCTGTTCCACTGCATCGACCAGGCACGGGGCTTCGTCTTCATCAACTACAACCCGCATTATTCCAGCGTACTGTATCCCGTGATCGTCTCGCTTTCCCTGATCGTGATCGGAATGATGGGCGAATTCTACACCCGCCGCCACGCCTCGATAAGCTGGGGCGCCGGCAAGTAGCGCACGCAAGGTTAACGCCGCCCTAACCGCGCCCGCCTATACCCGGCGCCGAAGCTTCCGCGCGACAAGCGTGTATCGGAATGATCCTGTCCCTCAGACCACCTCTTCATTGGGTGCAGGGACGGCCAAAGACGGAACGGGTGCGCGCTGGCGCGTGTCCGGGCATCGGGGAATCCCGGGATCTATCCATTGGCGGCGCCGCCGATTCCAACGACAGCCTTTCATAGATGAAAGAACAGGAACAAGGCCGGCAGCCCAAGCTGCGGGCGGTTCCGCTATGCCACGTTGCCCTGTCTTCGCGCCAGCCGTGCGATCAGATCGCTGTGCAATGCCTCGAACCGCTCGGCGCGCTCTGTCGGCGACATACCGGCTGCCAGCATCAGCCGGTTGACGAAGGTCGTGGCGTTGAAACCCGGCTGCGCAAGAAGGTGGCTCTTGCGGTCATGGGTAAGGCAGAAACCATGCTTTACACAGGTATCGAACAGGAACTTGGACAGTACTGTCTCGAGATTAGAGGGTATGGCCATTCTTCAGCCCGTCTTGGCAGTTGCCCAAGCTACGCCCCCAAGACTCGTCTACACCCAATGCGTGTCCGCGGACAAGGGGTTGTGTTGCCTGTGGATTAATCTACCACCCTCAGCGTCAGGTTCAGGCGGCCTTCGCCTTCCAAAAGGGTTGAGGATCCGGGCCGGATCTTGTCCACCCCGTGATAGGTCAGCCGTGCCTCGCCGCCCATGACCACCACGTCGCCGGATGTCAGCCAGACCGACTCCGTCTTCCCGCCGCGCTCCTGACTACCGATCCGGAACAGCCCGTCATCGCCAAGCGATATCGACACTACCGGAAAGCTGAAATCCGCCTCGTCCCGGTCCTGATGAAGACCCATCCGTGCCTTCGGCCCGTAGAAATTGACGAGGCAGCAATCCGGCATTCGCTCCAGCCCCGTCACCGCCCGCCAGACCGACAGCACGCTGTCCGGGATAGGCGGCCATTCCGTGCCCAAGGGATGCTCCGTCACGTAGCGATAGCCGCGCCGGTCCGCGAACCAGCCGTATTTCCCGGCGGATGTCATCCGCACCGACATCGGCTTGCCGTAGGGCGTCATCGGCGAGAACAACGGGGCCGACGCAGCCACAGCGCGGATATCCGCTGCCATCGCAGCCTGTGTGTTTCCGTAGAGGAAACCCTTGTAGATCCGGAATCCCCGCACAGTCAGCGGCGCATCCGTCACATTGTCACGTATCTGTCAGAAAGCGTCATTTTTCAAAGCCAGACTCGCTTGCAGCCCAATTTGCCCCTCCCTATATAGCCCGTGAAGCCGCGAAGGGCATTTCCCCTTCGCTCATCCATGGGATAGGGGCCAGGCGCCTCATAGGGCCGAGCCCCGCCAGATCGCCAAAGAGAGGATATAGAGCATGGCTAAAGTCATCGGTATCGACCTCGGAACCACCAACAGCTGCGTCGCCATCATGGACGGCTCGCAGCCCCGCGTGATTGAAAACTCCGAGGGCGCACGGACCACGCCGTCCATCGTCGGTTTTACCGACGACGAGCGTCTTGTCGGCCAGCCCGCCAAACGGCAGGCCGTCACCAACCCGTCCAACACCGTATTCGCCGTCAAACGGCTGATCGGCCGTCGCCTGGGTGACGCCGAGGTGGAAAAGGACAAGAAACTCGTTCCCTACAACATCGTCGACGGCGGCAATGGTGACGCCTGGGTCGAAGTGAAGGGCGAGAAATATTCGCCGTCGCAGATTTCTGCGTTCATCCTGGGCAAGATGAAGGAAACCGCCGAGAGCTATCTTGGCGAAGACGTGACGCAAGCCGTCATCACCGTCCCCGCCTATTTCAACGACGCCCAGCGTCAGGCCACGAAGGACGCCGGCAAGATCGCCGGTCTCGAGGTGCTTCGGATCATCAACGAACCGACCGCGGCCGCCTTGGCCTATGGCCTCGACAAGAAGGAATCCAAGACCATCGCGGTCTATGACCTTGGCGGTGGTACGTTCGACATCACCATCCTGGAAATCGACGACGGCCTGTTCGAGGTCAAATCCACCAACGGCGACACGTTCCTTGGCGGTGAAGACTTCGACATGCGGATCGTCAACTACCTCGCCGAAGAGTTCAAGAAAGAGCACGGCGTCGACTTGACCAAGGACAAGATGGCGCTGCAGCGTCTGAAGGAAGCGGCCGAGAAAGCGAAAATCGAGCTTTCCTCCTCTTCGCAGACCGAGATCAACCAGCCCTTCATCTCGATGGGTTCGGACGGCACGCCGCTGCACATGGTCATGAAGCTGACCCGTGCCAAGCTGGAGAGCCTCGTCAACGACCTGATCAAGAAGTCGATCAAGCCCTGTAAGGACGCGCTGAAAGACGCTGGCCTGTCGACCTCTGATATCGACGAGGTGGTACTGGTCGGCGGCATGACGCGGATGCCGAAAGTCATCCAGGAAGTCACCAGCTTCTTCGGTAAGGAACCGCACAAGGGCGTCAACCCGGACGAAGTGGTCGCCATGGGCGCCGCCATCCAGGCCGGCGTGCTGCAGGGCGACGTGAAGGACGTGGTCCTTCTCGACGTGACCCCGCTGTCGCTGGGCATCGAGACGCTGGGCGGCGTGTTCACCCGCCTGATCGACCGCAACACGACGATCCCGACCAAGAAGTCGCAGATCTTCTCGACCGCCGAGGACAACCAGAACGCGGTGACGATCCGCGTGTTCCAGGGCGAACGGGAAATGGCCGCGGACAACAAGCTTCTGGGTCAGTTCAACCTCGAAGACATCCCGCCTGCACCGCGCGGTATGCCGCAGATCGAGGTGACCTTCGACATCGACGCAAACGGCATCGTCCATGTTGCTGCCAAGGACAAGGGCACCAACAAGGAGCAGAAGATCACCATCCAGGCCTCCGGCGGTCTGTCGGACGACGAGATCGAAGCGATGGTCAAGGACGCCGAGGCGAATGCCGAGGCCGACAAGGAGCGCAAGGAGCTGGTCGAGGCCAAGAACCAGGCCGAATCGCTCATCCACTCGACCGAGAAGTCGATGGAAGAGCATGGCGACAAGGTCGACCCGACCACGATCGAGGCGATCGAGCTTGCCATCGCGAACCTGAAGGAACAGCTCGAGACCGAGGATGCCGGCAAGATCAAGGGCGGCATCCAGAACGTCACCGAAGCCGCGATGAAGCTGGGCGAGGCCATTTACAAGGCCGAGCAAGCCAAGGCCGAAGGTGGCGACGACAGTTCGGATGACGATGACGAGCCTCGCAGTGTCGATGACGACATCGTCGACGCCGACTTCGAGGACCTCGACGACAACAAGCGCGCCTCGTAAGCGCCGCCAAGATGCGTTGGGACCGGCCTCGCCACTGTAGGGGCCGGTCCTTGCGTTAGGAGACACTGATCCAATGGCAAAGCGCGACTATTACGAGGTTCTGGGGGTCCAGAAGGGCGCGACCGCGGAAGAACTCAAGAAAGCCTATCGCAAGAAGGCCAAGGAACTGCACCCCGACCGGAACTCGGACAACCCGGATGCCGAATCGCAGTTCAAGGAAGTCAACGAAGCATACGATGCACTGAAGGATCCGCAGAAGAAGGCGGCCTATGACCGTTTCGGCCATGCAGCCTTCGATGGCGGAATGGGTGGCGGTCCGCGCCCCGGGCAAGGCCAGGGGGATTTCGCCAGCGCCTTTTCCGATGTGTTCGACGACCTGTTCGGCGACTTCATGGGTGGCCGTGGCGGTGGCGGGCGGCAGCGCGCCACGCGCGGCTCCGACCTGCGCTACAATCTGCGCGTCACGCTCGAGGATGCCTACAGGGGCCTGCAGAAGACGATCAAGGTGCCGACCTCGGTTGCCTGCACCACCTGTAACGGCACCGGGGCGGAGGGCGGTGCGGAACCCACCGTGTGCCCGACCTGTTCCGGCATGGGCAAGGTCCGCGCGCAGCAGGGATTCTTCACGGTCGAACGCACTTGTCCGACCTGTAACGGCATCGGCCAGATCATCAAGAACCCCTGCCACGTCTGCCACGGTTCGGGCCGGGTCGAAAAAGACCGCTCTCTGTCGGTGAACATTCCGGCCGGGGTCGAAACCGGTACCCGTATCCGGCTGGCCGGAGAAGGCGAAGCCGGGCTGCGCGGCGGACCGACGGGCGATCTCTACATCTTCATCGATGTCGAAGAACACCCGTTGTTCCAGCGTGACGGCTCCAACCTGTTCTGCCTTGTCCCCGTCTCGATGACCGCGGCAGCACTCGGCGGCGATATCGAGGTTCCGACCATCGACGGTGGCCGCAGCCGGGTGAAGATCCCGGCAGGAAGCCAGTCCGGCCGCCAGATGCGCCTGCGCTCCAAGGGCATGCCGGCCCTGCGCGGCGGCGCTCACGGCGACATGTTCATCGAGCTGGCGGTGGAAACGCCAGTCAACCTGACTGCGCGCCAGAAAGAGCTTCTGAAAGAGTTCGAGAAGCTGGGCGAGGACAACAACCCCGAGTCCTCCACCTTCTTTTCGAAGGTGAAGAGCTTTTGGGACGGGATGAAGGGCTAGGCCCTTTTCATAGACTGATATGGCCCCGCCACGCATCCGCACGGCGGGGTTTTTCATGTCTTGCAGATCGAGTTTCCGCCATCGGCATAAAGCGCCGATCCGGTGACGAAGCTTGACCGGTCCGACACCAGGAACAGCGCCGCCTCGGCAATCTCTTCCGGCTCCGCCATCCGTTTCAGCGCATGCAGACCCCGGACGAATTCGTGGAACGCCGGATCGTCGCCGGCCATCTCCGTCATCGTCCCGCCGGGCATCAGCGTATTGGCCCGGACGCCCTGCGCCCCGTGCTCCGCCGCCAGGACCTGAGCCAACCCGACGAGCCCCGCCTTCGACGCCGCATAAGCGCCCATGCCCGGCAGCCCCACCGTCTGACCGACGAAAGAAGAGGTGAACACGATCGACCCACCGCCCCGTTCGATCAGCGCCGGAACCTGGTATTTTGCCCCATAATAGGCACTGGTCAGGTTGGTTTCGAAGACAGCGTTCCAGTCTTCTGTCGCCATCTCGGGCACCGGTCCGGCCGGCCCCGTCATCCCGGCATTGTTGAACGCCGCGTCCAGCCCGCCGAACTGTGCGCGCGCCAATTCCACCAACGCCTTGGCGAATTTTTCGTCGCGCACATCGCCCGCCAGATACTCGGCGCGGCCGCCGCTGCTCGAAAGTTCCGCCACCAGCACTTCCAGCCGTTCCGCCCGCCGGGCGCCGAGTACCAGATTGGCCCCTTCGCGCGCAAACAGGCGGGCAGCGGCGGCACCGATGCCGGAACTGGCGCCGGTGATGATGACCGTTTTGTTTTCCAAGATCATGTCGAACTCCGTTTCGCGTGTTTCACGCGCGGACCATGGCGGCGGTGCGGCGACCTCTCGACCCGTTTCCTGCGCCTTGATCGGCCATCCCGGGCCAATGCGCAGGAAACGGAATGTCCCCCTCGATTCACGGCCTGTTAACCTAAGTGACCCTAACCTTTCCCAATGGTACGCGAGCTGTCCGAAGCGTCTTTGCCCCTCTTCCCCCTCGATCCGGATGAGGGGCATACTGACGCCCTCGCCAAAGGCGCGCGCCTGCCCTCCTATATCCGGGATCACCGCAAACGCCTGCGCGACCGCTTCATGCAGGGCGGGGCCAACGCGCTACCGGATTACGAATTGCTGGAACTGATCCTGTTCCGCGCCATTCCGCGGCAGGACGTGAAGCCGCTGGCCCGCCGCCTGCTGGAAAACTTCGGCGACTTCAACCGCGTACTCTCTGCCCCAGCCACCCGTCTGGCGACGGTGCAGGGCGTGGGCGACGCGGTGGTGCAGGAACTGAAGATCGTCGAAGCGGCCGCGCACCGCCTCGCCCGGTCAAAGATCCTCCAAAGGCCCGTGGTCTCAAGCTGGAACGCGCTGATCGAATATTGCCATACCGCTATGGCCCATCGCGAGATCGAGCAGTTCCGCATCCTGTTTCTCGACCGGAAGAATGTGCTGATCGCAGACGAGGAACTGGCGAAGGGCACTGTCAGCCACGTTCCCGTCTACCCGCGCGAGGTGGCGAAACGCGCGCTGGAACTCAATGCCTCGGCTCTGATCCTGGTGCACAACCACCCGTCCGGCGATCCGACGCCGTCCGACGCTGATATTGCGATGACCCAGAAAATCGAAGACGCCCTTCGCGCGGTCGACGTTACGCTGCACGACCACCTGATCATCGGCAAATCCACGGAACTCAGCTTTCGCGCCCAAGGCTATCTCTGAGCGGCCCAGACCTCGACGCGCCGGTTGATCTCTCGGCCCCAGGCATCCTCGTCGCAGGCCATCGGCATCGCCTCGCCGAACGCTTCGACAGACACGTTCAGCCGGCTTCGATCCGCCGTTGGCGCCGCCTTCAGAACCGCGTCACGTACTGCGACCGCGCGGCGGCGGGCAAGCCGGGCATTCGCCTCTGCCGCGCCGACCCCGTCGGAAAACCCGACGAAAACCAATGGCCGGTCGTCGAACGCCCCGGCCTCGATCTGCTCTGCCAGGATCTCCACGTTCGAGCGTGACGGCGCGTCCAGCCGCGTGCCGCCCGGTTCAAAGCGGAACGACAGGGTCAGACGCTCCGTCCCGTCCATCGCCGTCACCATGCGCTGCAGTTCATCAAGCGTCACCTCGCCGCCCGCTTCGGCAATGGCACCGGCAAGGCGCAACCCCTGCTCCGCCACCGGAACCTTCAGCAGCCGCAAGTCCACGAACCCGGCCCGTGCCACAACGGACTGCGCGGCGGGCGAACGGGCGAATTTGAGGAATTCCCGCGCCAGCAGCGGAAGACGCCGCGCCGGGGTGTAGACGAAAAGCGGCAGCGGCAGCGGGTAATCTTCTGTCTTCAGCGTCAGATCGTCGAGCTCCGAGACCATTCCGCAGGAACCTTCAACTGCCAGCACCCGCGCATTTCCAGTCTCTGAATAAGGCGAAATGCCGATCGCAAGCGGGTCCGACGCAACCGCGTCGGCCAGCCCTCCGTTGCTGTCGTGGCGGATCACGCTGTCGGCGGGTGCAAGTCCCGCCATATCTTGCAGCGCAGAGGCAAAAGCCTGGGCGATCCCCGATTGCCTGGAGCGCAGATGCAGCGCAATCGGCGCATCCGGCCCGCCCAGTTCCGACCAGTTTCCGATTTCGCCCGCGAAGATCCGCGCGATCTGGTCCAGCGTCAGCCCGGTCAACTGCGACTCCGGCGACACGATCACCGCCATCGCGTCCAGCGCCAGGATCAGGCTTCTGCGCGGATCGGTCAGGTCTCCGATCCCGGCGTCATGCGCGCGCTCTGCCTCCTGCGGCAGGACTGGCCGCGTCGACAGCACAAGGTCAGCCTCGTTGGCCAAGAGGTCGGCGAAACCTTCGGCGGTCGAGGTTACCCGGAACCCGATCTCCGCCGCCTTCGCGCCGGTGGCTTCGTCGGTGAGGATGTAGGTGAAGTGTGTATCGTCGATCAGCCGCCGTTCCACGGCATAGCCCGACCGTGCGGCGAAGCTTTCCACCAGCAGCGGCAACAGTACCTCGCCCATGGTCCGCGCCCCGGAAAAGGTGAACTGCGCCACGAAGGCCGTCAGGTCGGGGCAGCCGGGTCCGTCACAGATCACCCCGGACCCGTCCACCGTCAGCACGCCATAGACGGTGTCCACACGGTAGAATTCGCCGTCATATCCCAGAAGGTTCCCGGTGATCTCCACAGAACCATCCCGCGAGGTCAGCGTCACGTCCTCGGCGCGGGCAACTGTGCAGACCGCCAACAAGAAAAGTGCGGCGAGGACCGCCGCACGGGAATGGAACATGTCGGGCTACCGCGATGGCCTCATTTAGAGGCGATCTTCAGGTCTCGCAGCAGGTTTTTCAACACCAGAAACTCGCCCACGGCCCCGCAGTCGGGCATGGATAGCGTCAGGGACACAGGACGCATCTCGCCATCGGCCTGCCGCTGGATCGTCTGGCCAGAGACTTCATGCCCGCAGTTCGCCTGTGTCACCCGCGCCTCGACAGTCAGGCGCACGACGCCGTCGCGGCCGGATGTGTTGGCGGGCAGCGTGTAGAATTCGGCGACCTGCGCGTCAGGCAAGTCGGTATTGCCCAGCACTGTCAGAAACCCGCCGCCGGACCTGAACGCACCCTCTGCGTCTCCGGGATTGCCGGCCCAGACATGGCCCGCGTCGCCGTAACCCGCGCCAAATTCCAGGGCATGGATCTGCAGACCGGTCTCCCCGGCATATTGCAGCGCCACACGCTCTGCCAGGCGGGCGCCTTCGACATCCAGGGTCATCTCTGCACTCGCGCCGTCGTCGAATTCCACGCGGAAGGTCGCGTCCCGGGTCAGTGCGGGCACGTCGGACTTGTAGCGGCCAAACCGGTCGGTCTGGTCAGAGAACCGCAGCCCAGAATGGCTGACGGTGAACGTCTTGCCGCTCCGGCAAGGTGCGGTAACGGTCAGTTCCACCATCCCGGCGGATTTCTCGGCGGTGGCCAGCTCCACACCGCAGGTCAGGCCGAAAGCATTATGCGGCGGCTGAGGGGTAATCGCTTCGCTTCCGTCGTTCATTGTCAGCCGCATGCGCGGCGCCGGGTCCGGGATCGACAACGGCTCGGGCGAGGCAGTATCCGCGGGCAGGGCCGGGCCGCTGACGTCGAGCGCTACCGGATTGTCGGTCCTTGCGGGATCGGCCGGTCCGGCCATTACCGTGGCTGCATCAGGGGCCGAAGGCGCCGGCTGCTCTACCGCCACGCCCGGACTGGCGGGCGGCAACCCTTCTGCCGGGATCGGGCTCACGGCCGCAACGGCCGCTTCAGGGACAGTTTTCTCCTGTGCGTCCCCGGACCGCTGCATCACGTGCGCGGTAACCAGGATCGCCGAGACCGAGATGATTGCTGTTGCAATTTTCTTTCGGGATTTCATCGCCCAAGCCCTCAATCCACACAGCATAGCAGGTGGCGGTCAATTGCGGTGACACTGTGGCCTAGCCTAGGAAACTTGTTGCATATGTGAAACAGTCGGCGGCGAAACGCTGGGTTTCGTCGCTCAATCTGTCAATACGGGAAACAATGACCGGTCAGACCAGCCGCCCGTGGCAGTGCTTGAATTTCTTGCCCGATCCGCAGGGGCACGGCTCGTTCCGCCCGGGATTGCCCCAGGTGGTCGGGTCGCTTTCTACAAAGCCGGGGGCGGCCTGCACCTCTGCCTGCGGCTCCGCGGCCCCTGCCCCTGCATCGGCGCCCACCGGCTCGGGCTGCCGCTGAGGCTGCGCCGCCTTCTGCATCGCCTGCTGCTGCGCCATCAGTTGCTTCATCATTTCCTCCCGCTCCTCTTCGGAAAGCGGGCGAACCTGTGACAGCTTCTGCGAGACCTCGGCACGCAGGGAATCCAGCATGCTTTCGAACAGTTGGAAGGCTTCTGTCTTGTATTCGTTCAGCGGGTCTCGCTGAGCATATCCGCGGAAACCGACGACGGACCGAAGGTGCTCCAGGGTCAGCAGGTGCTCGCGCCATTTGCCGTCGATCGACTGCAGCAGGATCTGCTTCTCGATGGAGCGCATATTTTCGGGGCCGAACTGCACCGCCTTCTGAGCCATCATCTCGTCGGAAGCCTTGTAGAGACGCTCCTTGAACACCTCGGCATCGACACCTTCTTCTTCGCCCCAGGCAATGATCTTTTCGTCGACACCCAGCTTCTCCAGAGCGGCGGCATACAGTCCCTCCGTATCCCACTGGTCCGCGTAGGCACGCGGCGGTATGTGGAAATCGACCAGATCGTCGACCACCTGATGGCGCATGTCCTGCACGATCTCGGACAGGTCCGAGGTTTCCATGATTTCGCGCCGCTGGCTGAAGATCGCCTTCCGCTGGTCGTTCATCACATCGTCGAACTTCAGCAACTGCTTACGGATGTCGAAGTTGCGGCCTTCGACCTTCGCCTGTGCCCGTTCCAGAGACTTGTTGACCCATGGATGAACGATGGCCTCGCCTTCCTTCATGCCAAGCTTGCCCAACATGTTGTCCAGCCGCTCCGAGCCGAAGATGCGCATCAGGTCGTCTTCCAGGCTCAGGAAGAAGGCCGACCGCCCCGGGTCGCCCTGACGGCCAGACCGGCCGCGCAACTGATTGTCGATACGGCGGCTTTCGTGGCGCTCGGTGGCCAGTACGAAAAGCCCGCCCGCATCCTTCACCGCCTGCTCGTCGGACTGGTGCTGTTGTTCGATCCCGGCACGGATTTCCTCTGGGTCCTTCTCCGGTTCGGCAGCGATGGCTTCCATGATCTTGAATTCGACATTGCCGCCCAGTTTGATGTCGGTCCCGCGGCCGGCCATGTTCGTCGCGATGGTCACCGCGCCCAGCTTACCGGCATCGGCAACAATCTGCGCCTCCTGCTCGTGCTGGCGCGCATTCAGGACGTTGTGTTTGATCTTCGCCTGCTCAAGCAGCTGCGACAGGACCTCCGACTTCTCGATCGAGGTCGTGCCCACCAGCACCGGCTGGCCCTTTTCATGCGATTTCTTGATCTCTTCAATGATCGCGTCGTATTTTTCCTTGCCGGTCCGGTACACCGCGTCATGTTCGTCGACGCGGGCGATGGGCAGGTTCGTCGGAACCTCGACGACGCCCAGCTTGTAGATCTCCATGAATTCTTCCGCCTCGGTCGACGCGGTGCCCGTCATGCCGGAAAGCTTGTCATAGAGACGAAAGTAGTTCTGGAACGTTACGCTCGCCAATGTTACGTTCTCGGGCTGGATCTTGCAGCCTTCCTTGGCCTCGATTGCCTGGTGCAGACCATCCGAAAGCCGCCGGCCGGGCATCATTCGGCCGGTAAACTCGTCGATCAGGATTACCTCGCCATCACGGACGATATAGTCCTTGTCCTTGGTGAACAGCTTGTGCGCGCGCAGGCCCTGGTTCACGTGGTGAACGATGGTCGTGGATTCCGGATCGTAGAGCGTGTGCTCCTCCGGGAGGATACCCGCTGCATGCAGGCGGTTCTCCAGGAACTCGTTGCCTTCCTCGGTATAGGTCACGTTCCGCGACTTTTCGTCGAGGGTGTAGTGCTCGTCCGTCAGCTCGGGGATAACCTTGTCAATGGTCATGTAAAGTTCCGAGCGGTCCTGAGACGGCCCCGAGATGATCAGCGGCGTCCGCGCCTCGTCGATCAGGATCGAGTCGACCTCGTCCACAATCGCGAAGTAGTGATCGCGCTGGTAGATCTCGCTCAGCTCCGACTTCATGTTGTCGCGCAGATAGTCAAAGCCCAGCTCGTTGTTGGTGGCATAGGTGATGTCGCAGGCATACGCCGCCTTCTTCTCGGCATCCGGCTGCTGCGGATAGACGACGCCGGTCGTCATGCCCAGCGCGCCATAGACCTTGCCCATCCATTCGGCATCGCGCTTGGCCAGGTAGTCGTTGACGGTAACGACATGCACGCCGCGCTTGGTCAGCGCGTTCAGGTATGCGGGGAAGGTGGCGACCAGCGTCTTGCCCTCGCCCGTCTTCATCTCGGCAATATTGCCCTGGTGCAGGAAAATGCCGCCCATCAGCTGCACGTCAAAGGCGCGCAGGCCCAGCGCACGCTTGGCCGCCTCTCGGCAGTTTGCGAAGGCCTCCGGCAGGAGCGCGTCCAGCTTCTCGCCGTTCGCGACACGCTCAACCAGCTCGGTGGTCTTCGCTTTGAGGCCCTCGTCGTCGAGCGCCTCGAATTCCGGTTCCAGGGCGTTGATCTTCTCGACGATCGGTCGGGTCGCCTTCACTTTGCGGTCGTTGGGCGTCCCAAAGACCTTTTTGGCGATAGTTCCGATACCCAGCATGTCTTCTCCGCCTGGATGTTTTTTGATCTCTTCGTGTGTGTGGAGTGCTTGCCCGCCCTCGCCCAAGCCCGTAGGGAATGCCGGGAGGAAGCGGTCGCGCGCCACAAGGCGATGTAAGGGGCCGCTAGTATGGTGTCAACGTCGCGGGATACCGCGGCCAAGCTCAAAGGATCCGTTATGGCCTGTAAAAACACCCTCTTTGGTGCCGCCGCGCTGTGTCTCTCGCTGTCCCTGCCCGCCCTGGCGCAGGATACGACCGAGGCACCGGCCGATGTCACCCGAGACACCGTCGTCGCGACGGTGAACGGGTTTGATATCACGGTCGGCCACATGATCGCGATGCGCCTGAGCCTGTCGGAACAGAACCAGCAACTTCCTGATGACGTGATCTTCGAGGGTCTGCTGGAACGTCTGATCCAGCAACGCGCCGTGTCGGCCTCGGTCGACGAGGTTGACGAGGGCACGAAGCTGGCCATCGAAAACGAGGAAAGCGCGCTGATCGCCAGCAAAAAGGTTACCGACCTGGCCGAAGCGATCGTGGTGTCGGAGGACGAACTGCAGGCGGCCTATGACGCCGAATATGCCGACTACACGCCAATCAAGGAATTCAATGCGTCGCATATCCTTGTTGCGACCGAAGAAGAGGCGCAGGCACTTGCCGAGGAGCTTGAGGGCGGCGCCGATTTCGCGGAGCTGGCCAAGGAGAAGTCCACCGGCCCCTCCGGCCCGAACGGCGGCGAGCTCGGCTGGTTCAGCCCCGGTATGATGGTAAAGCCGTTCGAGGACGCCGTGATGGCCATGGAAACCGGTGCGATTTCCGAGCCGGTTCAGACCCAATTCGGTTGGCACGTCATCAAACTGAACGAGACCCGCCTGCCAGAGGCGCCCGCGCTCGAAGAAGTGAAAGACGAGCTGGAAGCCAAGCTTTGGGACGAAAAGCTGCGCGCCGAAGTGGCCGCGCTGGTCGATGGCGCCGAGATCGAACGCCCGGATGTGTCCGGTATCGACCCGGCGATCCTGAAAGACACGTCTCTGATCGGCTACTGACAGGACACGGGAGGGGCGATGGCCGGCAAGAAGAAGATAAAGCACCTGAAGCAGAAGGTAAAAGAGCTTCAGGCGCTGCTCCACGCATCCGATACGGCACTGGCCGCGACGATGCGCAAGAAGACCCCCTCGGTCTCTCCCCTCGCACCCGCCGGCGGGTTCCCGGACCTGCCGGTAATCGGCGGCGTAAAGTTCGCCGTCGTATCCGCAGGTGTCCGCTATTCCGGCCGCACAGACGTGATGCTGGCCGAGCTGGCGCCGGGCTCCGAAATCGCGGGCGTGTTCACGAAATCCGCCACACGCTCCGCCCCGGTGCTGGACGGGCAGGCCAAGATCGGCGGCAGTTCCGACAAGGGTGCCGCGATCCTTGTGAATTCCGGCAATGCCAACGCCTTTACCGGCACGCACGGAATGAGCGCGGTTTCGTCTCTGACAAAGGAGATATCGGCGATTCTTGACGTGCCGGGGTCGCGCATATTTACCTCGTCCACAGGAGTCATCGGCGAACCGCTGCCGCATGAGCGTATCACGGCAAAGCTGGGCGAGCTGAAAGCTGCCCTTGCCGAGGACGGCATCGCCAACGCCGCTCGGGCGATCATGACGACAGACACCTACCCCAAAGGCGCCACCGCGACGGTCAAGATCGGCGGCAAGCCTGTGAAGATCGCCGGTATCGCCAAGGGGTCGGGCATGATCGCCCCCGACATGGCGACGATGCTGGTCTACATCTTCACCGATGCGAAGATTGCGCGCGCTGACCTCCAGGGGATGCTGTCGAAGCTGACCGATACCAGCTTCAACTGCATCACCGTCGACAGCGACACCTCCACCTCCGACACTTTGCTGCTTGTCGCCACCGGCGCGTCGGAAGCCGAGGTCGGCGGCCCTGGCACCGCCTCCGGTGATGCGTTCGAGTCGGCCCTGAACACTGTCATGCTCGATCTCGCACATCAGGTGGTCCGTGACGGCGAGGGAGCCACGAAGTTCGTGGAAATCACCGTGACCGGCGCCGAAAACGACGGCGATGCGAAGAAGGCCGCGCTGGCCGTCGCCAACTCGCCGCTGGTTAAGACCGCCATCGCTGGCGAGGATCCGAACTGGGGCCGCATTGTCATGGCGATCGGCAAATCGGGCGCAGCAGCGGACCGCGACAAGCTGGCCATCACCTTCGGCGACATCCAGGTCGCACAGGATGGCTGGGTGTCCCCCGATTACCGGGAAGAGGATGGCGCTGCCTACATGAAACGGCAGGATCTGGTGATCGGCGTCGACATGGGGCTTGGCGATGGCCGCGCCACCGTATGGACCTGCGATCTGACCCACGCCTACATCCAGATCAACGCTGACTACCGGTCGTGAAGGTTGTCCTTGTTTCCGCCGTTGCGCTGATCGACACCGACGGCCGGGTCCTGCTGGCCCAGCGTCCGGAAGGCAAGTCGATGGCCGGGCTGTGGGAGTTTCCGGGCGGCAAGGTCGAACCGGGCGAAACGCCGGAGCATGCGCTGATCCGCGAGCTGCAGGAAGAACTGGGCATCGATACGTGGGAAAGCTGCCTGGCTCCGCTGACCTTTGCCAGCCATAGCTACGAAGATTTCCACCTGCTCATGCCGCTCTACGCCTGCCGGAAATGGGAGGGTATCGCCCATTCCAGGGAAGGCCAGGCACTTAAGTGGGTCACCGCAAACAACCTTCGCGACTATCCGATGCCGGCCGCTGATATCCCGCTGATTCCCCTGCTGCGCGACTGGCTGTGACGCTTTGATTTCCGTCCCCAGATTTATCCACCATTTCACTCAGCGAAATTTCGCGATTCGCGCATCGTTTAATCAGTAGTTATAATTTTCTGCACAGATTCTTGGTGATTTTGTAACTCCATTATTGTATCGCAGAGAGATACAAAGAAGGGGGACTGTAGGATGCTAAGGACGATCGTTATCGGTAGTTGCGTTTCGGTGCAGGGCCTGTTCGTGCGGGACCTGCCGAACGGGTACATCGCGGTTCGCGTCGGCGATAAGATTTTTTCGGGCGTTCCGGTGAACGCGCTGGCCGCCTAAGGCGAACACCACTCATGACACGGACAGGGGGAGGACAGCGGTCTTCCTCTTTTTCATCTGAGCAACGAAAAATGGCGGCCCAAGTGGCCGCCCTTTTTCATTCCGGTCGGTCGCGGATCAGGCGAGCGTCCGCTCGACCTCTTCGCGCTCGAAGATCTCGATCACGTCACCCGGGCGGATGTCGTCGTAGTTCTCGAACGCCATCCCGCATTCCTGGCCCGACTGCACCTCGCTCACTTCATCCTTGAAGCGTTTCAACGTCTTGAGCGTGCCTTCGTGGATCACGACGTTGTCGCGCAGCAGGCGCACGCCGGCGGACCGCCGCGCCACGCCCTCGGTGACCAGACAACCAGCCACGTTGCCGACCTTGGAGACCTTAAAGACCTCCTTGATCTCGGCATAGCCGATGAAGTTTTCGCGGATCTCGGCGCCCAGCAGGCCGCTGGCCGCTTTCTTCACGTCGTCCACGAGGTCGTAGATCACGCTGTAATAGCGGATCTCGACGCCTTTCTGGTTCGCGGCGTTCCGTGCCGGCGCATTGGCCCGCACGTTAAATCCGATCACCGGCGCATTCGACGCCTCGGCCAGGCCGACATCTGTTTCCGTGATCGCGCCCACACCGTAATGCAGCACCCGTACGCGGACTTCGTCGTTGCCGATTTTTTCCATTGCCTGAACAATAGCCTCGGCAGAGCCCTGAACGTCCGCTTTTACGAGAATCGGCAGCTCGGCGACATTCTGGTCTTCCTTGGCCTTGGCCAGCAGCTGATCCAGCGTTGTCGCGGCACCAGCGGCGGCGCGTTTCTCTTTCGCGGCATCCTCGCGGTACTCGGCGATTTCGCGCGCCTGCGCCTCGGTCTCGACGACGTTCAGGACGTCACCCGCCTCGGGCGTGCCGTTCAGACCCAGCACCTCGACCGGCACCGACGGACCGGCTTCCTGCACGCGGTCGCCCTTGTCGTTGACCAGCGCACGAACCTTGCCCCACTGCTCACCGACGACAAAGATATCGCCCTGACGCAGGGTGCCGTTCTGCACCAAAACGGTGGCGACGGGGCCACGGCCCACGTCCAGCTGTGCCTCGATCACGGCGCCCATGGCGGCGCGGTCGGGGTTTGCTTTCAGTTCCAGGATCTCCGCCTGCAGCGCGATGGCTTCGAGCAGCTCATCGAGCCCCTGGCCGGTTTGCGCCGAAACCTCGACATCCTGCACGTCGCCCGAGAGTTTCTCGACGATCACCTCGTGCTGCAGCAGGTCGGTGCGCACCTTGTCGGGGTTCGCGGCCGGCAGGTCGATCTTGTTGATCGCCACGATCATCGGAACGCCCGCCGCCTTGGCATGGTTGATGGCTTCGATGGTCTGCGGCATCACCGCGTCATCGGCGGCCACCACCAGCACGACGATATCCGTCACCTGCGCGCCGCGTGCCCGCATGGAAGTAAAGGCCGCGTGGCCCGGTGTGTCGAGGAAGGACAGCACCGCGCCGCTGTCGGTCGTCACCTGATAGGCGCCGATATGCTGGGTGATCCCGCCAGCTTCGCCAGAGGTCACGTTGGCGTTCCGGATCGCATCCAGCAGCGAGGTCTTGCCGTGGTCGACATGGCCCATGATCGTGATGACCGGCGGGCGCGACTTCAGGTCTTCGGACTTGTCCTCGACCGTATCGATCACGTCTTCGACGTCGGCATCCGAAACCCGGACGACCTTGTGGCCAAATTCCTCGACGATCAGTTCCGCTGTATCGGCGTCGATGGACTGGTTCTGCGTGACCATCATTCCGTTTTGCATCAACGCCTTGACGACATCCGCCACGCGTTCCGCCATACGGTTGGCCAGCTCGGACACGACGATGGTCTCGGGGACCTGCACGTCGCGCACAACCTTTTCGCGCTGCTCGGCGCCGCCCATGGCTTTCTGCCGGGCGCGTTCCTGCTTGCGCTTCATCGCCGCGAGCGATTTCTGACGCCCGCCTTCGCCGCCCGAAAGCGCCTGGTTCAGCGTCAGCTTGCCGGCCCGGCGGCCACCGTCGTCACGGCCGCGCTTGCCCTGGCGCTCGCGGGTTTCTCCGCGCTCGCGATCGGGCTTGCGGGCTCCCGCAGGACCCTTGGTGCCGCGGGCTTCCTCGGCCTGGGCATCGGCCGGCGACTGCGTCGCCGGTGCCGCTGCGGCCGCAGGTGCGGCCGGGGCTGCCGGCTTGGCTTTTTCTTCGGCTGCTTTGGCCTTGGCTTCCTCGGCCTCGCGCTTGCGGCGCTCGTCCTCTTCGGCCTTGGCCTTTGCCTTTTCCTCGCGCTCGCGCTCTTCGCGTTCCTTGGCTTCCGCCTCGGCACGACGACGTTCGCGTTCCTCGGCGCGCTCCTGTTCCTCGCGCTGCCGGCGCTCTTCCTCTTCAGCCTCGCGCGCCTTCGCGGCGGCAAGCGCCTTCATCCGGCGTTCGAGTTCCGCATCGGAAATCCCGGCTGGCCGTTTGGACGCGTCGCCGCCCGCCGCGCCACCGCCACCCTTGCCGGAGCCACCGGGCTTTGGCACGACAACGCGCTTGCGCTTCGTCTCGACCACGACGTTCTTTGTCCGCCCGTGGGAGAAGCTCTGCTTTACCTGGCCCGATCGGGGGCCGCCACGCAGGCCAAGCGTTTTCTTGCCGTCGGTATCGCTCATCGCGTCTTCAAATCCTTTCCGGAGGTGTCCTCACCCCCGTTCGTCATGCGCAGGCCAGAGAGCCGCGCGGCATCCTCTACTACACGTCTCGTGAGTCCGCCAGCCGCAAGCGCGCCATGTATCACATGTTCACGCCCGAAAGCCAAACCCAATTCCTGAGCCGTCAGAACGCCGATAAACTTGCCATCCGGCGGCGTGTTGAGCTTTGACTTTCCCCGGGCAGACCCGTCCGAGGCCTGGATCAGGACCAGCGCTTCACCGGTCTGGAGCCAGGACTTCACCTTCTCGTAGCCGGCCACCGCATGGCCCGCTTTTCTCGACAACGCAATCTGGTCGACCACCCGCTGCAGCAGCTGGCGTTCGACCTCGTCCGCAAGGTTGTCCGGCACAGAGACGGATTGCTTTGCGGCACGCAAAAACAGCCGCTTCTGAACCGCACGGTCAATGGCCGCACGGTCCGCTGCCACCCAAATACCCCTTCCGGGCAATTTTTCAAGGACGTCAGGGACGATTTGACCGTCTGGACTGGTCACAAACCGGATCAGCCCGGCTTTCGGCTGGACTTCTCCGGTCGCGATACAACGTCGCTCGGGGCCGTCGGCCCTGTCTTTTGGCTGGCCACCCCGAGCCATCCGAAACCACCGGGGCCTGAGATCAGGCCCCGACCTCCTCGGTTTCGCCCTCTTCGCCTTCCTCGACCGATTCCTCGGCCTCGAGTTCGGCAGGATCGACCCAGCCCAGCTGGATCCGCGCGGTCATCACCATGTTCTGCGCCTCTTCAAGCGACACATCGAACTTTTCGAGGATGCCGTCGTCCTTCTTGCGCTCGCCGTTCTCGGTGGTCCAGCCGCCGGCCAGTTCCCAGTCCGCGCAGGTGGCGAAGTCTTCCAGCGTCTTCACATCGTCCAGCGCCAGCGCCTCGATCATCTGCGGCGTCAGCCCTTCGAAATTCACAAGGCTGTCCTCGACGCCAAGTTCGCGCGCATGCTCCAGAGCCTTGCGATTCTGTTCGTCAATGAAGTCGCGGGCACGGGCCTGCAGCTCGGTTGCAGTATCGTCGTCGACACCGTCGATCACGGTCAACTCATCGATCTCGACATAGGCGACTTCTTCCAGATTGGTGAAGCCTTCGGCCACCAGCAGCTGGGCGAAGAACTCGTCGAGGTCCAGCGTATCCATGAACAGCTTCGTCCGTTCCTCGAACTCGGCCTGCCGGCGCTGCGATTCTTCTTCTTCGGTCATGATGTCGATGTCGAGGCCGGTCAGCTGCGACGCCAGGCGCACGTTCTGGCCGCGACGGCCGATGGCCAGCGACAGCTGATCCTCAGGGACCACCACCTCGATCCGCTCGGCTTCCTCGTCCAGAACAACCTTGGACACTTCGGCCGGCTGCAGCGCGTTCACCAGGAAGGTCGGCTGATCCTCGTTCCACGGGATGATGTCGATCTTCTCGCCCTGCAGCTCGTTCACCACAGCCTGCACGCGAGACCCGCGCATACCGACGCAGGCGCCGACCGGGTCGATCGAGTTGTCGTAGGAGATCACCGCGATCTTCGCGCGCGAACCCGGATCGCGGGCCACGGCCTTGATCTCGATGATGCCGTCGTAGATTTCCGGCACTTCCATCTTGAACAGCTCGGCCATGAATTCCGGCGCGGTGCGCGACAGGAAGATCTGCGGCCCGCGCGGTTCGCGGCGCACGTCCTTGATGTAGCAGCGGATACGGTCGTTCGGGCGATAGCTTTCGCGACCGATCTTCTCGTTCCGGCGCAGGATGGCTTCGCCACGGCCCACGTCGACGATGACGTTGCCATATTCCTCGCGCTTGACGATACCGTTGATGATCGTGCCGGCGCGGTCCTTGAATTCTTCGTACTGGCGGTCACGCTCAGCCTCGCGGACCTTCTGCAGGATCACCTGCTTCGCCGACTGCGCGGCGATCCGGCCCATGTCTACGGGAGGAACCTCGTCCACGATGGTGTCGCCCACCTTCGGGTCATCGAGGTACTGTTTTGCCTGCGCGACGGTCAGCTCGGCCTGATAATTCTCCAGCTCTTCATCCTCGACCACGGTGCGGACGCGGGTGAAGGTCGCCTTGCCGGTTTTGCGGTCGATGGACACGCGAATGTCCATTTCGCTGCCGTAGCGGCTCTTCGCGGCACGCGCGAGGCTTTCTTCCATCGCTTCAACGACCAGCCCGGGGTCGATCATCTTTTCCCGCGCGACCGCCTCGGCGGTCTGCAGCAGTTCCAGCTGGTTGGCAGAGGTGATTGCCATGTCTTCAGTCCTCCTGCGAGACGTCTTCCGTCTCTATTTCATCGAAATCCTGTTCATTGATCACGCCCGCGTCCTTGCGCTGCTTCAGCATCTCGCGGATCAGCTCGTCGGTCAGCACCAGCTTGGCATCGCTCAGCCAGTCGAATTGCAGCCCGATGGTGACGGGTTCGCCCTGATCCTCGATCTGGATCAGCACCTCGCCATCCTCGGTGCCGGCCAGCACGCCCTTGAAGCGGCGCCGGCCGTCGATCATCTCGGTCGTCTCCAGCTTGGCTTCGTAGCCTTCGAAGGTGTCGAAATCCTTCAGCCGGGTCAGCGGACGGTCGATGCCGGGGCTGGACACTTCCAGCGCATAGGCGTCGTCGATCGGGTCCTCGACATCCAGCACGGCGGAGACCGCGTTGGAAATCTCGGCGCATTCGTCAACCTCGATCCCGCCGTCGGGACGTTCGGCCATGATCTGCACGGTCTTGGTCTTGCCGCCCAGCAGCCGCACACGCACCAGTTCGAAGCCCATCCCCTCGATGATCGGGGTCAGGATCTCGGCAAGGCGCCGGTCGATGGGGGCTTTTGCGATCAGGTCTGTCATTGGTCCGTTTCCGGGGTCCAGATACGAAAAAACGGGCGCGCGGCCCGTTCACACTTGTCCGGTGGAGCCTCGGGGGTGGAAGCCGAAGCGCCGCTGTTGAAACGGGATATACGCGGGGAGGGGGCTTTGTGCAAGAGGGGATGGAATCATCCCGCCATCGGGCAGACGCGACCGGTTGCGTCGGCCCTGTGCGGTAGCCGTCGTGCGCGTCAAGTGAGTCAGCGAGCCGTAAAAAGGTAACGCCCTGCCAACCGGCAAGGCGTTACCAATCCTAGTGCGGCGTCAGTGGTTTAAGCCGCCCACCACCGCTCGGCGACCCGGCCGTTGTCGACCTTGTAGACGTTGCCGATGCTGCCGGAGTTCATGACCTTGTTGGTCTTGGCGCCGACGAAGTTGGCGAACATCGGGATCACCGCGCCGCCGTCATCGTGAACGATCTGCTGCATCTCGTAGTAGATCTCGCGCCGCTTGTCGCTGTCGAACTCGGTGCGGCCAGCGGACATCAGCTCCATGAAGCGCTCGTTCTCGAAGTGGGTGTCGTTCCATGGCGCTCCGGTGGCGTAGGCCGTCGAGAACATCAGGTCCTCGGTCGCGCGGCCGGACCAGTAGCAGGCGCACCACGGCTTTTTCAGCCAGACGTTCGACCAGTAGCCGTCGGCCGGTTCCTGGATCAGGTTGATGTTGATGCCGGCGGCCTTGGCCGAGGCCTGATACAGCTGCGCCGCGTCGGTCGCACCGGTGAAGGCCGCGTTGGACACCGACAGATCGACGTCGATGGAATCCAGTCCGGCCTCTTTCAGATAGAACTTGGCCTTGTCCGGATCATAGGCCGTCTGCTCCATGTCGGAATAATAGTATTGGTTCGCCGGACCGATCGGGCTGTCGTTGCCGACGCCACCGTGGCCAAGCAGGATCTTGTCGACCATCTCCTGCCGGTTCACAGCGTATTTGATCGCGTTCCGGATGTTGTTGTCGTCGAACGGCGACACGTCGGTCAGCATCGGGAAGGTGAACTGCTGGTTGCCGGTGACCTCGAAGATCTCGGTCATCGGATTCGCTTTCAGCAGCGATTCGGTCTTGAAGTCGATGTCGTTGATGACATCGACCTGCCCGGTCAGCAGCGCATTCATCCGGGCGGTGATGTCGTTGATCGCGATCAGCTCGACCGTGTCGAACCAGCCGGATTCGCCGTCCTTGTAGTGGCTGTCGACGCGGGTGCCGACAAAGCGAACGCCCGGATCGAAGCTTTCCACCTTGTAAAGCCCGGTACCGATGCCGTTGGCAATTGCCTCGTCGATCTGTCCGGCTGGATACATCAGCAGGTGGTAATCGGCCAGCAGGTAGGGGAAGTCGGCGTTGCCTTCGGCCAGCACGAACTGGACCTGGTGGTCGGTGATCTTGTTCATCTCGGCAATCGCCGCGACGATCGGCTGGGCTGCGGATTTCACGCCTTCGCCGACATGCATCTTCAGCGATTCGATCACGTCATCCGCGCCGAACGGCTTGCCGTTGTGGAAGGTCACGCCCTGGCGCAGGTTAAACGTCCACGTCTTGGCGTCGGAAGAGCTTTCCCAGCTTTCCGCCAGCTCGCCCTTCAGGGCGCCGTCCGCGCCGACCTCGGTCAGCGCGTCGAACACCGCGCCCAGCGCGGCCGAGATGATGAAAATGTCCGAGTGGGTCCGGCCATCCCAGCTGTCCGACGTATTGGCACCATTCAGGCCCATCTTGAGATGGCCGCCACGCTTGGCCTGCGCGATGGCGGGCAGGCCGGTCGCCGCCAGCACACCGGCTGCGGCGCCGGTGCGAAGCAGTCCGCGTCTCGTGAAACGTGTCATGGGTAGACTCCCTTTCCTGTCATTTGTCGTGGCAAGGCGGCAGCCCCGCGAGATCAGTCATCACCTGAAGTGATTCGGTTACATTTTATCAACTGCGGCATCGCCGATGTTCTCAACTCCGCGTTCTGCCAGCAGATCTGTCAGCCAGTCCGGATCCATTTCCGGCACGGAGCTGAGCAGAAGATCGGTATAGGGGTGGTGTGGCGGCCGGAACATATCGGCCTTCGGCCCCTGCTCCACCACGCGTCCGTCCTTCATCACGACCACTTCGTCGGCAATGGCATTCACCGTCGCCAGATCGTGTGTGATGAACATGTATGACAGGCCACGTTCGTCCTGCAGCCGCGCCAGGAGGCGCAGGATGCCCTCGGCAACCAGCTGGTCCAGCGCCGATGTCACCTCGTCGCAGATGATGAACTCGGGTTCGGCGGCCAGCGCACGCGCTATGCCCACACGCTGCTTCTGCCCGCCGGACAGCTCCGATGGCAGCCGGTCGATGAACTGATCGGGCTCAAGCTCGATCTCGTTCAGCAATTCGCGGACCCGTTCGCGTTTTTTCCGGCCACGCAGACCCATGTAGAACTCCACCGGCCGCCCGATGATCTCTCCGATGGGCTTGCGCGGATTCAGCGCGGTATCGGCCATCTGATAGATCATCTGCGCCTGACGCAGTTGCATGCGGTCACGCTTGTGGTAATCGGCGGGCAATGCCTCGCCCTTGAATTCGACCACGCCTTCAAGCTGCGGCAACAATCCTGTGATCACACGTGCCGTCGTCGATTTGCCGGACCCGGATTCGCCGACCACCGCCACAGTTCTTCCGGCATGGATGTCGAAGCTGACATCATGCAGCACCGGCAATTTGCCGTAGGCGGCCGTAATGTTCTGCACCGAAACCACCGGCGTTGCGTCCACCGCAGGTGCCGGTTTGGCCGGGCGTTCGAAGCTGCGCACGGCCCAGAGGCTTTTCGTGTAGTCGTCCTTGGGTGATTCCAGCATGACGCGAGTATCTGCCTCTTCGACCTCGTCACCTTTCAGCAGCACCTTGATCCGATCCGCCATCTGCGCCACCACCGCCAGGTCGTGGGTGATGTAGATCGCCGCCGTGTCGAATTGCTCGACGATATCCCTAATCGCCGCCAGCACCTCGATCTGCGTGGTCACGTCCAGCGCCGTCGTCGGTTCGTCGAATATAATCAGGTCGGGGCGGCAGGACATTGCCATTGCCGTCATCGCCCGCTGCAGTTGACCGCCTGACACCTGGTGCGGATAGCGGAATCCGATTTCGTCGGGGTTCGGCAGCCGCAGGCGGCGGTAAAGCTCTATCCCGTCGTCGGTTGCCTCGCTTTTTGATGTCACGTGGTGCTGAACCGGCGCTTCGACATGCTGGTCGATCAGCTTGTGCGCGGGGTTGAAGCTGGCGGCGGCCGATTGCGCCACATAGGCGATGCGCTTGCCCAGCAGGTCACGCTTGGTGGCGGCAGAGGCGGCGATCAGGTCGACGCCGTCGAAGGTCACTGATCCGGATTTGATCCGCACCCCGTCGCGCGTATAGCCCATCGCCGCCAGGCCCAGCGTCGACTTGCCCGCGCCGGATTCGCCGATCAGGCCCAGAACTTCACCCTTGCGCAGTGTTAGAGACGCACCGTTGATGATCGGCAGCCATTCCTCGTCGGATCGACCCTCAATCCAGATGTCCTTGATTTCCACCAGGACGGGCTTGTCTGTCTCGCTCATCCGGTCACTCCTTCAGCCCAGAGGACTTGTGCAGCATCCAGTCCACCACGAAGTTCACCGCTACCGTCAGCAGTGCGATGGCGCCCGCGGCCAGCAGCGGTGCGGCGGCAATCTGCGGCGCGAACTGCGCGTAGTTGATGAACGGCGCCATGTCGCGGACCATGGTCCCCCAGTCGGCCAGCGGCGGCTGGATGCCGACACCCAGGAACGACAGGGACGAGATCGTCAGGAACACAAAGCAGAACCGCAGGCCGAATTCGGCCAGCAGCGGGGCTGTGGCGTTCGGCAGGATCTCGCGAAAGATCAGGTATCCCAGCCCCTCGCCGCGCAGCTTCGCAGCCTCGATATAGTCCATCACCACGATATTCACGCCCACAGCCCGCGCCAGGCGGAACACCCGCGTGGAATCGATCACCGCCATGATGAAGATCATTGCGACGGTCAGGCCGCTGCCCTGCACCCAGGCGCTTGCCACCGTGATCAGCAGCAGTGCAAAGATCAGCGCCGGGATCGCCATCAGCGCATCCACGGTACGGCCCACCACCTGGTCGACCCAGCCGCCCAGCGTCGCGGCCAGGAAACCCAGCGTGCCGCCCAGCAGGAAGGCGATGATCGTCGTGACAAAGGCGATTCCCACGGTGTTCCGCGCGCCATAGATCAGCCGCGACAAGATATCCCGGCCGATCTGGTCTGTTCCCAGCGGAAAGTCCGGGTTGCCGCCCAGGGTCGGGTCGCCACCCGGCACCACATTGGCCTGCGCGAAGACCTGCTCCTGCCCGTAGGGGGCGAGCATCGGCGCAAAGATTGCCAGCAGCGCATAGACCAGCACGATCAGGATTCCGAACGAGGCGGTCAGCGGCATCGACCGGAACAGCTTGCGGCTGGTGCCTGTGCCGACATATCGGCCGATCAGCCGGAACAGGAAGGCCGCGATGGCGAACAGGATGAACCCGTGGATCGCGATGCGCAGGAAAAAGTACGGGTTCGGCTGCCCGGCCGGAATGGCCCAGGACCGGTAGTAGCTCCAAACCAGCCACGCCAGCAGCGCCACGCCCAGCGCAAAGCCGAAGGCAACGCCATAGGACATGTCGCGGAAGTAGGGCTTGTTGCCCGTCACCGTCTGCCCGGCAAAGCGGAACACCCAGCCGGCGGTAGCGATCACGACCAGCGCGATGAGAAGTCCAATCCAGGCGCTCATTTCGGGTGCCTCAGGCGCGGGTTGGACAGGATCGACAGCACGTCGGCCATCAGGTTCAGCAGGATGTAGGCCCCCGCGAAGATCAGGCAGCAGGCCTGCACCACCGGGATATCCCGGTTCTTAACGCTGTCGACAAACAGCTGCCCGATCCCCGGATAGACAAAGACCACCTCGACCACGACCACCCCGGTGATCAGGTAAGCGAGGTTCAGTGCGATCACGTTGATGATCGGCGCCAGCGCATTCGGCAGCGCGTGCTTCACGATCACCCGCATCGGCGAAATGCCCTTGAGCCGCGCCATCTCGATATAGGGAGAGGCGAGCAGGTTGATGATCGCCGCGCGCGTCATCCGCATCATCTGCGCCGTGACCACCAGTGTCAGCGTCAGAGCGGGCAGCAGCGTACGGTACAGCCGCTCGCCGAAGGGCATCCCTTCATAGATGTTCGACAGCGACGGCAGGATCGGGTGCAGCACCGCCAGGAACAGGATCAGGATGTAGGCAAGAAAGAATTCCGGGCTCGACACCGCGCTGAGCGAGGCGATGTTTGCCGTCCGGTCGAAGACCGAGTTGCGGAACAGGGCCGCCAGAATGCCCAGCGTCAGAGACATCGGCACCGCGATTACCGCGGTCACACCGGCAAGGAACATAGTGTTTTCAAAGCGCGGCGCGATCTGCTGCGCCACCGTGACCGGACCTGACCCGGATTCGGCGCTGGTCCCCACGAAACTGGCAAAATTGGCCTGCGCAAAGCTGATGCCGAGATTGCCGGTCAGCATGTCGCCCAGCCACTGGAAGTACCGGGTGACGGCCGGCTGATCGAGGCCAAGATCGCGGCGGATCGCGGCAACAGCCTCGGGCGTCGCGGACTGGCCCAGGATGGCCTGGGCAAAATCACCCGGCAGCGAGTTGACCGCCACGAAGATGATGATAGAAACGGCCAGCAAGGTCAGAAGTCCAAGCAACAGCCGTTGGATGACGATCTTCAGTACCGGGTGCAAAGTGACCGGTCCCCCTGGTTCCCTGTTTTTATTTTTATTGACTCGTCAATCAACTTAACGTGTCTGCCTCACAAGTAAAGCCTTGTGATTTCAGCCGATAGCTCCGGACAGGATCCGCATTGCCGGATCGAACCGCAGTCGGTCCATGATCCGAAGGAGCTGTGCGCTGATCCCCTGTTCCGACAGGGCATGACCAGCAAGCGTCACGATCTGCAACTCGGACTTCGGCCACGCCTTGTGCAGGTTGTAGGCCGAGTAGGGCGGACAGATAAGGTCGTACCGCCCCTGCACGATATGCCCGCCGATGCCCGTAAGCCGTTCCACACGCTTGAGAATATAGTCATCTTCACCCAGGAAACCGCTATTGATGAAATAGTGGTTTTCCAGTCGGGCGAACGCTCGGGCATAGTCCGCCGGGCTGTCAGCCGCAGGTCCGTCCGTTTCGATCGAAGCCAGCGCGTTTTCCCACGCCGTCCAGGCGCGCGCATGCTGCGTCTCTGCCACGAGATCGCCGTTGAACAGCCGTTGATGATACGCCGCGATCATGTCGCCGCGCTCTTCCTCGGGGATGAGCTTGCAGAACCGCGCCCAGAGTTCCGGGTAAAACTGGCCGGCGCCGCCGCCATAGAACCAGTCCAGCTCGCGCCGGGTCATAAGGAAGACGCCGCGCAAAATCAGGTGCGCCACCCGATCCGGATGCGTTTCTGCATAGATCAGCGCCAGTGTCGCACCCCAGGAACCACCGAACACCGCCCATTGTGACACGCCCAGCGCCTCGCGGATCGCTTCGATATCGCTCACCAGATGCCAGGTCGTGTTGTTGTCGATACAGGCATGCGGACGCGACCGGCCGCAGCCGCGTTGATCGAACAGCACCACGCGGTAGGTATTCGGATCGAAATAGCGCCGCATCGCCGGGCTGCAGCCGCCACCCGGCCCGCCATGCAACACCAGCACCGGGATACCGTGCGGATTGCCGCACTGCTCCACATAGACCTTGTGGCCGTCGCCAACGTCCATCATCCGCTGATCAAACGGGTCGATCGGCGGATACAGGTGCTCTGCGCTCTTTCTTCGACCGGCGACCTTGTCCATAACCACCCTATATCGGTTCCGTGACGGTCCCGCCACGGGGCAGTGCGAAAAACTGAGGTGACGTTGATGTCAGCCGAAACAAACACCATCGACCCGCAAGAGGTCGCCAAATTCGAGGCAATGGCCGCCGAGTGGTGGGACCCCACCGGCAAGTTCAAGCCGCTGCACATGATGAATCCGTGCAGGCTGGACTACATCACATCTCAGATCGCCGCCGAGTTTGGCCGGGACCTTTCGGACAAACGCCCGTTCGAGGGCCTGCGCATCCTCGATATCGGATGTGGCGGTGGGCTGTTGTCGGAACCGATGGCGCGGCTCGGCGCCGAAGTCGTCGGGGCCGACGCGGCCGAACGGAACATTCCCGTCGCCAGGATCCATGCCGAACAGTCGGGCCTGGAAATCGACTATCTCCACACCACGGCAGAGGCGCTGGCAGAGGCTGGCGAGCAGTTCGACGCCGTGCTGAACATGGAAGTGGTCGAACATGTCGCCGATCCGCAGGCGTATCTGACCGCCTGCCGCGAGCTTCTGAAGCCCGGCGGGCTGATGATCTGCTCGACGATCAACCGCAATCCGAAAAGCTTCATGATGGCCATCGTCGGGGCAGAGCACGTGATGCGCTGGCTACCAAAGGGCACCCATGACTGGAACAAGTTCATCACGCCGGATGAGCTGTTCGCCTTGTTAGAGACGTCTGGCCTGACCCCGGTGGACGGCAAGGGCTTTATCTTCAACCCCATCGCATGGAGCTGGTCGATCTCGGACCGCGACCTGTCGGTGAACTACGTGACCGCCAGTGTGAAGCCGTCCTGAGGCGTCACTCTTCCTCCAGCCGGGACCGCACCTCGCGTAGCACGGGCAGCGCCGCGCGCACCCGGTCCGGCCCGATATCCTCCACCAGTTCGCTGACCATGCTGGCGATCACCTGGAACGCCTCGTCGCAGGCCCGGCGCCCCGCCGGGCTGATCGCGACGAACTTGCGCCGCGCATCGTCCCAGTCGGGCCGGATATGCACGTAGCCGGACCACGCCAGCTTGTTGACGGTGTTGGTCATGGCGCCGCGCGTAACGTGGAACACACGCGCCAGCTCTCCGGGGGTCTTTTCCACCTTCGACTTCGACAGGTGATTCAGCACCGAGAAATGGCTCAGCTCCATGCCTCGCGGCAACACGCGCGCCAGCTTGGCCCGCGCCAATTGGTCCGCCATGAAGATCTCGCTGAACAGCGCGACCGACAGATTGTCGTGACTCTCGTTCATGCGCGCACCAACTCCGAACACGGGATGGCGAGACAACGGATCGCCGCGGCCACTATCCCGCCAGCAGCGGGTCAAGTTTGCCCGCGCGCTCCAGTTCGAAAAGGTCGTCGCAGCCGCCGACATGCGTGGCGCCGACAAAGATCTGCGGGACTGTGTGTCGCCCGTGCGCGCGGCCCATCATTTCCTGCCGCTTCTCCGGCGCGCCCATCACGTCGATCTCGGTGTATTCCACACCCTTCTTCGCCAGCAGCCGCTTGGCCGCATGGCAATAGCCACAGAAGGGGGAGGTATAGATTTCGACGGCTTGCATCTCTGGCGTTCCGGTTTGCTGCATAAGCAAAGAACTTAGTCATCCTTTGCCACGCGTGCCAGTACAACGATGCAGACCCGCTCCGCGCCGGCTGCATGCGCCGCTTCGGTCGCCGCTGCGAGCGTCGCTCCCGACGTCATGACGTCGTCGACCAGCAGCACCGGGCGCCCCGCAAGCCGCTTTGCCGCCTGTTTTCCGGGCCGGATCGCATCGGCCAGGTTACGGAACCGGTCTTCCCGGCTCATTCCGTCCTGAATCCGCGTTCGACGCACCCGCATCAGCAGATCGGGCATACAGGGCCGCCCCGTCATCCGCGCCAGCGTCAGTCCCAGCGCCGCCGCCTGATTGTAGCGCCGCCGCACCAGCCGCCAGTAATGCGCGGGGACCGGAACGATCACGCTGTCCGGCTCCAGGCACGGACCCGTCACGCCCGCCATCCATCGCGCCGCCGGCCGCACCAGATCCAGCCTGTCACCGTGTTTCAGCGCCAGCACCAGTCGCCGCGCGTTGTCCTTGTACAGCAGTGCCGCGCGCCCCCGCTTCCACGGCCGCGCAATGGTCAGGCAGTCGTCACAGGACTCGCTGGCATCCGGCCCGGCCTCTCCCGGCAGCGGCACGCCGCATTGTTCGCAGACCAGCCCGGTAACGAAGGGCGTCTCGCGCCAGCATACCCCGCACAGGCCGAAACTCTCCCGCACCAGTGCGCCACAGCTTACGCATTGCGGCGGAAAAGCAAGGTTCAACAGGCTTTGCATTCGCGCCGATCCCTCCTAGATACCGCCGACGAAAGGCCGCATCCGCATGACACAGCCCCTCCTGACCGACATCTCCGCGCTCGACCGTGCCCGCGCCCGCGCCGCCACCGATCCGGCGCTGTTCCTGCAGGAGGAAGCAGCCGACGAGGTCCATCACAGGCTCGCTATGGTTAACAGGCAGTTTACGGCACCAGCGATTGTAACCGTCTGGCCGGATCTGTGGCGTGACGGGTTTCCGGACGCGGCCATTATCCCCGATTCAGAGACGCTATTCCTTGAAAAAGGCGCGCATGACCTCGTCGTCCATGCGCTGTCGCTTCACTGGTCCAATGACCCTGTCGGGCAGCTCATTCAGGCACGGCGGGCGCTGAAGCCCGACGGCCTGTTCCTTGGCATCCTGTTCGGCGGCCAGACCCTTTTCGAACTTCGCGCCGCGCTGGCAGAGGCAGAGGCGGCCGTTACCGGCGGTCTGTCCCCCCGCGTTCTGCCGATGGCCGAAATCCGCGATCTGGGCAGCCTGATGCAGCGTGCCGGTTTCGCCCTGCCGGTGGCCGACAGCTATATCCGCGCCGTCAGTTATCCGGATCCCTTCGCCCTGATGCGCGACCTGCGCGCGATGGGAGAAGCAAATGCAATGGCATCCCGCCCCCGCACATTCACCCGCCGTGCCGTGCTGCTCGAGGCCGCCGCACGCTATGCGGCCGCCTATTCCGACGACACCGGGCGCATCCCCGCGACCTTCGAATTCATCTGCCTGACCGGCTGGGCGCCCGGCCCGGGTCAGCAGCAGCCCTTGCGCCCCGGTTCCGCCGCGCGGCGCCTTGCCGACGCGCTGGGCACGACGGAAACCGCCCTGAACGATCCCGCGACGCCCCGCCGCGATTGACCCGGGCGCTGCACCCGTTATCTCAGGCGCAACGCATCACGAGTGGATCCCGTCATGACCGAGCAAGCCGTCCGGCCCGCCAACGCCCCTGCCGATCACCCCACGGTCCCGCCGGAAAAGGTGGGCGTTCTGCTCGCCAATCTCGGCACGCCCGACAACTACGACTACTGGTCGATGCGGCGCTACCTCGGCGAATTCCTGTCGGACAAGCGCGTCATCGACTACCCCGCATGGAAGTGGCAGCCGATCCTGCAGACCATGGTGCTGACCAAGCGGCCGTTCTCCTCCGGTGCCGCCTACAAGTCGATCTGGAACCACGAGGCGGGGGAAAGCCCGCTGATGACGATCACCAAGGCGCAGACGGCCAAGCTGACCTCCGAGATGCAGGAACGCTACGGCGATCAGGTCGTCGTCGATTTCTGCATGCGCTACGGCAACCCTTCCACCGAGAGCGTGCTGAACCGCATGATCGAACAGGGTTGCCGCAAGGTCCTGTTTTTCCCGCTTTATCCGCAATACGCAGGCGCCACCTCGGCCACCGCGAACGACCAGTTCTTCCGCGCCCTGATGAAGGCCGCGTGGCAGCCCTCGGTCCGAACAGTGCCGCCCTACTTCGACGATCCCGACTATGTTTCCGTGCTCGCCGGTTCCGTGACGCGCACGTTGGCGACGCTGGATCACGAACCCGACGTGATCGTCGCCTCCTATCACGGCCTGCCGGAACGCTACCTGACCGAAGTCGGCGACCCGTACCATTGCCAGTGCCAGAAAACGACGCGCCTGCTGCGCGAGGCTTTGGGCATGGACAGGGAACGTGTGATCACAACCTTCCAGTCAAAATTCGGCCCGGAAGAATGGCTGAAACCCTATACGGTGGAAGAGGTTGCGCGGCTGGCGCAGGCCGGAAAGAAACGCATCGCCGTGCTCGCCCCGGCCTTTTCGGCCGATTGCATCGAGACCCTGGAAGAGATCAACGAGGAAATCCGCGAGAGCTTCGAACATGCGGGCGGCGAAAGCTTCACCTACATCCCATGCCTAAACGACGACGATGCGCATATCGCGGTTCTGGGTAAGGTAATCGCGAACAACCTCGCAGGCTGGCTCGCATGAAAAAAGGCGGTGGTCATCCACCGCCTTTGCATCTCATCTCGATCGACCGGAGATCAGTCGGCGACGGCGGCCGCAATGATCGCAAGCACCATCAGCGGAACGATCAGGTCATGGCTCGAGGTGGCCGAAGCTTCTTCGACGACGACTTCAGGTTCCACGACGACAGCTTCACCGTAGGCACCGGCGAACGCGGACGACGCAGTGGCTGCGATGACGGCAGCAAGCGCGACTTTTTTCATTTCAATCCTCCAGGATCTAAAGACTGGTTTTTTTGGATACATGTGGAACGCCCCTGTACCCCACAAGTTTCACTAACCAGCTTTCCCGGATCTTGGCAAATGCAACCCTGTCGCACAGCTGCAACAGTCTGCCATTTTGTCAAATAAGCAACACCTGCGAACCAACGCTCGAAAGATCGAAAAGCTCGCGGATATGCTCATTGTAGAGACCGATACAACCGTTGGAAGAACGGCGGCCGATTTTGCGCGTATCATGTGTGCCGTGGATGCGGTAATAGGTCCATCCGAGGTACAGAGCGAGCGGACCCAGCGGATTATCCGGGGCCCCGCCTTCGACCACGTCAGGCCATTCTGGATTGCGCAGTTTCATCGACGGTGTCGGGCGCCAGGTCGGTGCCACCACCTTCTGCACGACAGAGGTGCGCCCGCGCCGTGTCAGTTCTTCCGTCAGCGGCACCGAGGTCGGGTACAACTTGTAGATGGTCTGATCCGCGGACCAGAAATGCAGGGCCCGGCTGGCGGTATCGACCAGGATCGCGCCGTTGTTCGTGTTCGAGAAATACGGCCGCCAGTCCAGCGCGCGGAAGCTTGAGATATTCCGTCTTACCGTCGTGCTGACGGAGTCTTCGAATTCAATGGATGTGCCGTCCTGCGCCAATGCCGGCGCGGCAAGACCCGCGGCCGCCGCGGCACTGGTTCCCAGGAACAAGCGGCGGTTCAGGTTTCGGTTAGAGTCCGAGGGCATCTTTCACTCCCAACCAAGATAACAATGCTGCGGCGGCATCTTATGACCGTAAAGCCGCAGTCGCAATTCAAACAGGCGCGACATCGCTTCAGTTTTCGCCAACGGTTTGAACACCGCGCCGCAAAGAGCTAGTTGGTTCCTGAACGGAGTCTAGGGTGAGTGGCAACCATGCGCGTTTTCCTTTTGCTAGTAACCGGCGCCTTTTTGCTGGCTGGGTGCGGCGCACCACCGCCCGGTGCCAGCGCTTATGGCGGCCAGGATGTGTATCGTCTCAGCAACATCAATCAGGGCCCCGCACAACTGCGCATGCTGGACGGCATCAATGCACTGCGATCGGCCTCCGGCCTGCCGGAAGTAGCGCTCGATTCCTCACTTAACGCCGCCGCAGAGACGCATTCGCGCGATATGGCGCGCCAGAACCGGCCCTGGCATTTCAGCTCGGACGGCTCCTCTCCGGTCGAACGCGTGCTGCGCGCTGGCTATGACAAGCAGATGCTGGGCGAGAACATCTCCGAGACCTACGAGACCGAGTTGGAGACGCTGGCAGCCTGGATGGAGCAGCCCGACACCCGCAACGTGATCATGAACCGGGATGCCGAGGACCTCGGCTTCGCCTTCTATCAGGACAACGCCGGCAAGATCTGGTGGACGCTTGTCATGGGCGGTGGCGGACCGGCGGTGAACCTTTCCCCCGCGCCGCCCGCGGTCACCGCGCCGCCGGGCGAACTGCCATTTGGTTGAATGAGAAACGAAAAGGGCGCCCGTTCGCGGCGCCCTTCTTGGTTAGATGATTCGCCTTATACGGCCGTGACGTTACGGGTAAATGTCGATGATCGTCCCGTCGCGCACCATCGAGTAGACCCGCTCGATATCCTTGTCGGAAATAGCGATGCATCCCGCCGTCCAGTCGCCCACATACTTGCGGTAGGGCTTCGGTTTGCCGTGGATGAAGATGTCGCCGCCGGGTGACCGGCCGATGTCGCGTGCCACCTCGACGTCGACGGGGCGCGGATACGAGATCCCCAGTGACAGGTGGTACTGGCTTTCCGGGTTCCGGCGGTCGATGTAGTATCGCCCTTCAGGCGTGCGCCCGTCGCCCTCGAACTGCTTGTGCCCGTTTGGTCGGAACCCAAGTTCGATATCGTAGCTTTTCAGCACCTTGTTGTAGTGCAGCAAGTACATCTTGCGCTCGGATTTCTGCACGACGACGCGCGTTACGGCCGGTCCATGGTATGTCTTGAATTTGGAACAGGCACCCAGCGCTAGAAGCACCGAGAGCACAAGCACGATGCGAGTAAGTTTCATTGTCCCTTGCCTCTGGTTTTTTGTTGGCGGTTCTTTTTCGCGCAACATATCCCAAATCGAACATGTCAGAAAAGGGGTTTCATCCCTTCTTCTCTTCAAGTTTCTTTTCGATCGCCGCCAGCCGCTGCAGCACCTCGTCGCGATAGGTGCCCGTGGCCGCGTCCGACTCGGCATGATGTGCGTCCTGCATAGAATTCACGATCAAACCGACCAGAAGGTTAACCACGGCAAAAGTTGTGACCATGATGAACGGCACAAAGAACAGCCAAGCCTGCGGATATTGCTCCATCACAGGCCGGACGATCCCCATCGACCAGCTTTCCAGCGTCATGATCTGAAACAGCGAATAGCCCGACCGCCCCAGATGGCCGAACCATTCCGGGAAGCTGTCGCCGAACAGCTTCGTCGCCATCACCGCGCCGATGTAAAAGATCAGACCCATCAGGATGAACACCGACGCCATACCGGGCAGCGCGGTGATGAACCCCTCGACCACCCGGCGCAGACGCGGCGCGACCGAGATCACGCGCAGCACCCTCAGGATCCGCAGCGACCGAAGCACCGACATTGTCTGCGCGCCGGGCACCAGAGAGACGCCGACGATCAGGAAATCGAACACGTTCCACCCGTCGCGGAAAAACCGCCAGCCCTGCGCATAGATCTTCGCCGCCAGCTCGATCACGAAGATCGCAAGGCAGGCTATGTCCAGCGCAACGATCAGATCGCCCGCGCGCGCCATGATCGCGTCCGAGGTTTCCATCCCCAGGATCACGGCGTTGAAGATAATGACGGCGGTAATGCCCTTGGTGACAATCGGGCGGGCAAGCCAGCCCGCCACGCGCTCGCGAAAATTCATCTGTCCCCTCGTTCGGCCGGTATTTCCGTCAGATATCGGGTCCGGAGAATTGCGCTGCAAGTTCCACATGCGGCGACCAGCGGAATTGATCCACCACGTCGATCCAGTCCAGCCGATACCCCGCCTTGCACAGGATCGCGGCATCGCGCGCAAAGGTGACGGGGTTGCAGGAAACAGCAGCAATTCTTGGTATTCCGGCCGCCGCGATCTGCTCCGTCTGTGCCTCTGCCCCGGCGCGTGGCGGGTCGATGACAATCGCGTCATAGCGCGCCAGCTCCTGCGCCAGCAGCGGGCGGCGGAACAGGTCACGCGCCTCGGTCGTGATCCGTTTCAGCCCCTGCGCCCGGCGCCAGCCGACATCCAGCGCCGACAGCAGCGCGGGCAGTCCCTCGACCGCGTGGACCTCCGCATTTCGCGCCAGCGGCAGGGCAAACGTGCCGCAACCCGAGAAAAGGTCGGCAACGCGGGCCGCATCGCCGACCGCTTCCTTCACCGAAGCCAGCAGCGCCTTTTCTCCCTCGGCCGTGGCCTGAAGGAAAGCGCCCGGCGGCGGAACAGTCTCTATTAAATCGAATCTCTGCACTGGCGGCGCCGCTTCGACGACAAGGTCATCGTCCCAGACCAGCCGGGCCAGGCCCGCTTTTCCGGCGAACTCGGCGAGCCTCACTCGAAACGGCCCGTCCAGCCGCACACCGCCAGACACCGCAAGATCGGCACCCGCCGCAGACCACGTCACGGTAAAGGACAGCTCGCCCCGCCGGGATGCGCCGATCTGCGTCAGCTCCGCCAGCGCCGGCAGCAGCGCCGCGATCTCGGGCAGCACCAGCTGGCAGTCGGGCACCTCGACGACGGTGTCCGACGCCCGCGCATGGAACCCGACCAGCGCCGATTTCTTCGTGCGTCTCCCGGAAAACGTCGCCCGCCGCCGGGACTGCGGCGGTGACGTCGCCACGCCCCTTATCGGCGCCTTCAGGCCGTGCGCCGCCAGAGCGATGCGCACCTGATCCGCCTTCCATGTTTCCAGGAACCCGCCAGAGGCGTGCTGCAGCGCACAGCCCCCGCAGCTCTTGAAATGCCGGCAAGGCGGCCGCACCCGATCCGCCGAAGGCGTCACGATCCGCGGCGCCGCGATCCGGTCGCCATCCACCTCGCCCTCGACCACTTCCCCCGGCAATGTCAGCGGCACGAAAACCGGCCCGGGTGCGATGCCATCCCCCAGATGGCCCAGCCGCTCGATGGTGACCTCCGCCATATCAGCCCGGCAACCCGGATTGCCGGACCGAAGCCACCCACCGCCGCACCGCGCGCGGCGAGGTCAGGTGCCGGACCGGTTTGCCCGCCTCCGCCACCAGACGCGCCAGCCGCGCCTGTGTCCGGCGGCTCGAACTCAAAATGTAGCGAAAGAATTCCGGACTGACCTGCTCGGGACAGCCCTCGGGCAGATCGTTTCTTTGCGTGCCGTAGGTACGAACAATGCGCCAGACCACGCGCCACAGCCGCAGGCCAAGCGGCAGATCCAGCCAGACGATCAGATCCGACCGTGCGGCACGGCTGTCATAGGTGGACGCCAGACCCCCCTCGAAGATCCAGGCGTCACGCGCCTCGATCTCCCGCGCCATTTCGATCTTGTCCGCCTTTTCCCGCTCGACCCAACCCGAAAGCCAGTGAATGTGATCCATGTGGAAAACGGGCAAGCCGGTCATCTGGCCCAGTGTCACCGCAAGCGTGGATTTGCCCGAACCGGGCGCACCCACCACCATCACACGGTTCACTCCGCCGCCTCGGCGAACCCCATGAACCCACCCGACTGCCGCTTCCAGTAGCGGGCGTACAGCCCGTCCTGCTGCAACAGCGTGCTGTGGTCGCCCTGTTCCTCGATATGGCCGGCGTCCAGCACGACGATCCGGTCCATCCGCGCGATGGTCGACAGGCGGTGCGCGATGGCCATTACCGTCTTGCCCTCCATCACCTCGTCCAGCGCCTCCTGGATCTCTGCCTCGACCTCGCTGTCCAGCGCCGATGTCGCCTCGTCCAGCACAAGGATCGGCGCGTCCTTCAGGATCGCACGGGCCAGCGCAATCCGCTGCCGCTGCCCGCCGGACAGCTTCACGCCACGCTCCCCAAGATGCGCATCGTACCCGGTGCGCCCCTTGTAGTCCTTCAGCCCAAGTATGAAGTCATGCGCCCGTGCACGCTTCGCCGCCGCGACCATCTCTTCTTCCGTGGCATCGGGCCGCCCGTACAGGATGTTGTCCCGCGCCGAGCGGTTGAACATCGCCGTCTCTTGCGTGACCATCCCGATCTTCTGCCGCAGGCTCTCCTGCGTGATGTCGCGAACATCCTGCCCGCCGACAAGGATCGCGCCCTCTTCGGTATCGTAGAGACGCATCAGAAGGGCCACCAAGGTCGACTTGCCCGCCCCGGACGCACCCACGATGGCCAGCTTCTCGCCCTCGTGAATCGTCAGGTCGATATTCTCCACTCCGCCGGTCCGGCGCCCGTAGGCAAAGCTGACATGATCGAACCGCACCACCGGATGCCCGCTCAGCGTGCCCGCGCCGTCGCGGTCGGTGATTTCGTGCGGCGGCGTCAGCGTCCGCATGCCGTCCTCGATCTCGCCGACATGGGCGTACATCATCAGCAGCGCGTTGCTGATCCAGCCCGTCATCTGCGCCAGCCGGATCGCCACCGCGCCGGTCGCCGCGATGTTGCCCGCGGTCGCGTTGCCATTGCTCCACAGCACCAGCGTCGCGCCGACAAGCAGCACCGGCAGGACGCCCGCCAGCGTCATCAGCAGGAACCGGAAGGCTGAGGCCGCCTTGCCGAAGTAAAACGCCGCGTCCCGGAACTTCCGCATCTCGTTCAGCGCGGCGCGATCCTCGAATTCCTGATGCGCGAACAGCTTTACCGTCTTGATGTTGGTGACCGTGTCCACCACCTGCCCCGACACCATCGCGCGGGCCGCCGCCCGTTCGGTCGCACGCTTGCGGATGCGCGGCAGATAGATGCTGACCAGCCCGAAATAGAGACAGATCCACACCGCCAGGATCCCCGCCACCACCGGCCCGATCGACAGCATCAGCAGCGCCGATCCGATCAGCGAGGCCAGCCCGAACACCACGGCGCTGACGAAATCCGTGACCACATCGGTCACCGCCCGCGCCGACTGCATCTGTTTCTGCGCGATGCGCCCGGCAAAGTCGTTGTCGAAGAAGGTCACCGACTGGCCCAGCGTCCAGCGGTGCAGGCGCGAAAGCACCAGGTTGTTGACGTTCGGCGCCAGCGCCAGCGACTGCATCGCGCTGTTGAACCCCACCGTGATCGGCCGGACCACGACGAAGAACACCAGCACCGCCACCAGCATGCCCATGTTCGCCGAAAAGAACCCTTCGGGCCCGGACGCCTGAGCCGCATCGATCACGATGCCCAGCATCATCGCCGTCATCACCTCGAAGCACCCCGCGAGCGCAGAGATCACGGCGGCCAGCCCGATCGCCTTCCAAGATCCCTCCAGCAGCCAGGCCATGTAGGGCGCAAGCGTGCGTGGCGGAGCACCCTTTGCCGGGCGTTCCGGGTCGATCAGCCCCGCGAACCAGTGCGCAAATTTCTCCAGCGTCATTCCGCCGCCTGCTCCGTGCCGATGAACCCGCCCGACTGCCGGTTCCAGAACCGGGCATATAGGCCGTTCATGGCCAGAAGCCCGGAATGCGTGCCCTCTTCGACAATCTTCCCGTCATCCAGCACGACGATCCGGTCAAGCTGCGCAATGGTCGAAAGCCGGTGGGCGATGGCGATGACGGTCTTGCCCTCCATCATGCCGTAAAGCGTATGCTGGATCGCCGCTTCGACCTCGCTGTCCAGCGCGCTCGTCGCCTCGTCCAGCACAAGGATGGGTGCATCTTTCAGGATCACCCGCGCCAGCGCAACCCGCTGCCGCTGCCCTCCCGAAAGCTTTACACCCCGCTCGCCCACATGCGCGTCATACCCGCGGCGGCCTTCGGGGTCCTGCAGATCCAGGATGAACTCGTGCGCCTCGGCCCGTTTCGCCGCCGCGATCATCGCCTCTTCGCTGGCATCCGGCCTGCCATAGAGAATGTTTTCCCGCACCGACCGGTGCAGAAGCGACGAATCCTGCTGCACCATCCCGATGGCGCGCCGCAGGCTTTCCTGCGTCACCTTCGTCACGTCCTGACCGTCGATCAGGATCTCCCCGCCTTCGGTATCGTAGAACCGCAGCAGCAGCTTCACCAGCGTCGACTTGCCCGCGCCGGACCGCCCGATCAGGCCGATCTTTTCCCCCGCCTTCACCGTAAGCGACACATGATCCAGCCCGCCGGCGCCGCGCCCGTAATGGTGAGAAACAGTCTCGAACCGGATCTCGCCCTCGGTCAGCGCCAGCGGCTCTGCATCCGCCGCGTCTGTCAGTTCGATGGGCTGCGCGATGGTTTCCATCCCCTCGGCAACCACGCCAAGCGAGCGGAAGAAGGTGGACAGCGCCCACATGATCCAGCCGGTCATCGCGTTCAGGCGCAGGGTCAGCGCCGTCGCCGCCGCGACGACCCCGACCGTGGCCGCGCCGTTCCGCCAAAGCAGGATCGCCCAGCCGACGACCCCGATGATCAGCAGGCCGTTCAGGATCACCAGTGCCACGTCCATGATCGTGTAAAGGCGCATCTCCTTCGCGAAGGTTTCCCGCGCCTCCTCGATGGCCTCCCTGGCATAGTCCAGCTCGCTGTCGTGATGCGCGAACAGCTTCACCGAATGGATGTTGGTGTAACTGTCGACCACCCGGCCCGTGACCTTGCTGCGCGCGTCCGATGCCGCCTTGGAGGCCGGGCCGACGCGCTGCATCGTCCAGCGCACAAGCAGCGCGTAAAGGCCGAACCAGATCACCAGCGGCAGCAGCAGCCGCACATCGGCATCCCACAGCAGGATCGCCGCGCCGATCAGGTAGGACAGCGCGAAGGTGATCGCGTCAAAGACCTGGAACACCGCCTCGCCCGCCGACATCGGCGTCTGCATGATCCGGTTGGAAATGCGTCCCGCGAAATCGTTCTCGAACCAGCCCACCGACTGCCGCATCACCTGCCGGTGCGCCCGCCAGCGCACCAGTGTTCCGAAATTCGGCAGAATCGCGTTGTTCAGTGTCAGAACTCCCAGCATCTGGATCACCGGGCGGATCAGCAGAATGAACCCCGCCGCCAGCACCAGTTCCAGCCAGTGGGTGCTCCACACCTGATCCGGTTCGCCGCTGCCCAGTAAGTCGACGACCCGGCCCATGTAATAGATCAGGCCGACCTCGACCGCCGCGATGATGACGGCCAGGGCCGCCGCCATCCAGAACACCTTTCGAAACGGCCGCGCATAGGACAGCATGAACGGCAGCAGCTTGCGCGGCGGCCGGTCGGTGGCCTCGTACGGTTCGTACGGGTCTACGAGAGTTTCGAAATAACGGAACATGGCGCGGGGGGCGGCCTGAACATAATCCTTGAGAAGCAGACGCTTCCTATACGCCCGCCAAACCCGAAAGGGAAGTTTCGGCTGCCGCTGGTTCGGTGAAACTATGATGACAGCAGCGGGCGATCAGCCCAGCAGATCCTGCTTCGTCTTGCGGAAGCCAGAGGCGATCCACTCCGCTTCCAGCGCCTTCAGCGCAGCACCCAGCGCCGCGCCCTCGTATCGCGGCATCAGGTCGCCGGATTTGACGGGAAAGGACGCGGCAGCACCGGTTTCTATATCGTCTGCCACTCCCGGCGGCAGAGGCTGCTCCAGCAGTGCAGCGCGCAGCAGCAGCACGTCGCGCGCAACGCCAGCACCTTGACGATAGGCCAGCTCTCCCGGACCCTCCGCACCGGCAATCGCACCCTGAAGAATCTCCAGCCGCCGCGCATCCTTCTTCGACAGCCGCAGCAGCTCCGCATGGTCCTCGCCGCCCAGCGCGGCGAGTCTTCGGATCGGATCGGGCGATGCATGAAGCTGCGGCTCGAACGCGATCAGGATCGGCAGCGCACGGGTATCCGCCCCGGGCAACGCCCGCGCAAGACAGCCTGCCTGTTGCATCGCCGCCGCCGCAGGCGCCGGATCGGGCGCGGCGAGCAGCTTGAGCATCTCGTGCCCGACGCGCTCTTTGGAAAGTGTCTCTAACCCTTCCGAAAGGGCCGCACAGGCCGCCAGCCCCTCGGCATCCAGCCCGCCCTCCGGATCGCCGTACCAGGCATGAAACCGAAAGAACCGCAGGATCCGCAGGTAATCCTCGCGTATCCGCGCTTCCGGGTCCTCGATGAACCGCACCCGACGCGCCAGCAGGTCGTCCAGCCCGCCCAGCGGGTCCACGACCGTCCCGTCAGGTTCCGCATAAAGCGCGTTCATCGTCAGGTCGCGCCGGCGCGCATCTTCCTCGATCCGGTCGGTATAGGCCACCACGGCGCGGCGCCCGTCCGTCTCCACATCCCGCCGGAATGTCGTCACCTCATGCGGCATCCCCGAGGACACCACCGTCACCGTCCCGTGGTCGATCCCCGTCGGCACCGGCTTCAGCCCCGCCACCTTCGCCAGCTCGGTCACCTTCTCCGGCAGGGCATCAGTGGAAATGTCGATATCCCCCACCGGCTCCTCCAGCAGCGCGTTCCGCACGCAGCCGCCGACGAACAGCGCCCGGAACCCGCCATCCTGCAGCACGTCGCACACCCGCCGGGTCCGCGGGTCGGATATCCACTTGCCCGAGATCTTCACAGCATTGCCATCCTGTCGGCCAGCCCGCGCAGGATCCGCGCCGTCGCGCCCCAGATGTAATAGGGCCCATAGGGCACGATGAAGTAATACCGCCGCGTCCCCTGCCAGCGCCGGAACTCGATGTGAAATTTCGCCGGATCGGTGACATGCGCCAGCGGCACACGGAACACCTCTTCAACCTCACCCGCCTCGGGCACGGGTTGAAATTCGTCCCTGACACGGGCCAGGACCGGCGTCATGATGAACCCCGTCACCGTCTGGTGCTGCGGCAACAGCCCCAGCACCTCGACATTCTCCGGCATCAGCCCGATCTCTTCCCGCGCCTCGCGCAGTGCGGCGGCCACGACGTCGGCATCGCCCGGATCGACTTTACCGCCCGGAAACGCGATCTGCCCCGGATGATGCTTCAGCGCCGAGGACCGCTTGGTCAGGATAACCTCCGCCCCGCGCGGTCCGTCGATCACCGGCACCAGCACACCCGCAGGGCGCAGCTTTGTCCCCGCGGGCGGCCGGAAATCCGGGTTCAGGTCGAAGTCCGACGACCCCTCTGACGCGACGACCAGCGCGTCACCCAGCCGGTCGAACAGGTCAATTGCCGTCACCGGGGGACTCCACAGCCTCGAAGCCCAAAGTCCTGGGGTCGAACTCGTAATGCGCGCCGCAGAACTGGCAGTCGGCGGTCACGATGCCGTCATCCGTCGTCATGTGCGCGATATCCTTGGCCGAATAGATCGACAGGCTCTCACGTACCTTCTCGGCGGAACAGCTGCATCCGAACTTCACCGCCTGCGGATCGAAGACACGCGGCGATTCCTCGTGGAACAGTCGCACCAGCAGGTCCGTCGGCTGCACATGCGGGCCGATCAGTTCCAGTATCTCGACGGTATCGAGCAGCAGGTTGGCGCGGTTCCAGTTTTCCTCTTCCTCGCCATCCATGATGTCGGTCGCCTGTAGCAGCCCGCCTTCGCCCGACCCGCCATCGCCGGTCGCGAAAGGCGACGCTTCGGGCATCGTCTGCAGCATCACGCCACCGGCGCGCCAGCCGTCGTTGCCGCCCGGCACCTTCGAGTCGCCGTAGCCCAGCGAAAACCGCGTCGGAAGCTGCTCGGACTGCGCGAAATACGTCTCTGCACAGGCGGAAAGCGAGCCGCCGGCAATCGGCGTGATGCCCTGATACGGCACCATGTCTGTGCCCTGATCGATCAGGATCGCGAAATATCCCTTGCCGATCTGAGAGAACGGATCGCCATTCGGGTCCAGCCGGTCCTTGTCGAAACTGGCATAGGCGCGCATTCGCGCCGGCTCGCCCTCTTTCGTCGGGCCATAGTAATCCGTCGCCACCAGCCGTGCCGGTCCGTCGCCGCGCACCTGAAGCGACAGCTTCCAACGCAGCTTGATCGTCTGCCCGATCAGCGCGGTCAGCAATGCAGTTTCGGCCACCAGCGCCTCGATGGCGGGCGGATAGTTGTGTTGTGCCAGGATCTCGTCCAGCACACCGTCAAGCCGCGCAACGCGCCCGCGGATATCCGAGCGGTCAAGCTGAAACGGCAGGATGGTGTCATCCCAGGCTATTTGTGATCCAAGTGTCATGGGGTTTCCTTGCGCCTTACTTTGGCATACCGCGTCCATATATGGACGGCAACCGAGCAGCAAAGGCAGGGCAGGCATGATCCGTCGGTATGGCGAGGCGGTAAAACCGGGTGTGACTTATCGCCGGAGGCCGGGGGTTTATGCCCTGCTGCCCCGCGACGGCGGTCTGCTGGTGACGCATCAGCAGGAACCGCAGCCGGAATTCCAGCTGCCGGGCGGCGGCATCGACCCCGGCGAATCGCCGGTCGCCGCATTGCACCGCGAAGTGTTCGAGGAAACCGGCTGGCGGATCGCATCGCCGCGCCGTGTCGGCGCCTATCGCCGCTTCACCTACATGCCCGAATACGATCTCTGGGCGGAAAAAGTCTGCCACATCTACGTGGCCCATCCTGTCCGGCGGCACGGCCCGCCCACCGAACCCGGGCACACCGCCTTCTGGATGGATGTCGTGACCGCGACTGAACTTCTGGCCAGCGAAGGCGACCGCGCCTTTGCCGAAATGCTTCTGCCCGGCTGAGCCTGACCGATGAGCAACCCCGTTTCCCGCTTCTTCCGCTCCCGCGCCTTTCGCCATTCCGTTGCGGTCTGGGCGACGCTGCTGCTGCTGGGGGTGATCTTCGTGCTCACGATGATCCCACTGCCACAGCTTCCGCCCGCCGCAGGCGGCGACAAGCTGCACCATTTCATCGCCTTCGCCGCCGTCGCCTTTCCCTGCGCGCTGCTTTATCCGCATGCGCTGGTCTGGACCGTGCCGGTGATCGTGGCAGAGGCAGGACTGATAGAGATCATCCAGCCGCTGGTGAACCGGCACCGCGAACTGAACGATTTCATCGCCGACGTGATCGGCATCGGAATTGGCATTGCGCTGGGCCTGACACTGCGCTGGGTCCTGAAGTCACGCTCCCGCCGCCGCGAAACACAGACAGGTTAGCGCCCGAATTCCAGCAGGGCGGCGGAAATGTCGTCGCTGAATTCCCACTCGCCGCTGTAATCCGCCAGCTCCGCCAGGATACGGTCGAAATAGGCCTGCCCGCGCGCGTCGGCATGCAAGCGCATCAGTCGTTTCAATCCAGCGGTATCCAGCATCTCGCCCCTCGGCGACATGCATTCCGTGATCCCGTCGGACACAAGGAACAGCCTGTCACCGGGCCGAAGAACAGTCACTGAATCAAAGAAACTCGCGCCGGGCAGCAGGCCCACGGGCATGCCGCCGGTTCCCAGCGGCTCGATCGTGCCCGTAGCGCGTTGCAGCATCGGATGCGGATGTCCGGCCTGCGTCAGGGTGACCGTTCCGCTGTCCAGCTCGACCCGCGCCAGCGCCAGCGTCAGGTACTGATCGGTCTCGATCCGCTTCAGAACGAGGTCGTTAAGCTGTTCCGCAACCTCCGCCGGGCTGCGCATAGTGCGCTCGCCCCTCGCCGTTTCGGCGATTGCGATATTGGTCTCCGGCTCGCTGCCCGACAGGTACCCGGCCAGCCGCGCCGTCATCAGGGCGGAGGCGATACCATGCCCGGACACGTCCAGCGCAAAGACGCCAACCTCGCGCGCGTTCACCTCGAACATGCCGACCAGATCGCCCCCGATCCGCCCCGCCGGCTGCAACAGCAGGGAAACGTCGAGCGGCCCGAACCTCCGGTGCCGTTCCCGCACCAGCGATTGCTGCAAACGGTGCGCATCCTGCAGATCCCGGTCGATTCCCTGGTGCAGATGCCGCAACTCCTCCAGCGCCGCGCCGATCTGCCGGTTCTTCTCGGTCAGCTCGCGCTCCATGCGCAAAACGCGCTGCCCGGCCCGTACCCGCGCACGCAGCTCTGCGGCATTCACCGGCTTCGTCAGGAAATCGTCCGCCCCGGCATCTAGCCCATGTGCCACCTCGTGCTTCTCGTCATTCGAGGTCTGCAGAATGAAATAGCCGTATCGGTCGCCCTGCATCGCCCGGAACTCACGGCAGAATTCCAACCCGTCCATCCCCGGCATCACCCAGTCGCTGACGATAAGGTCCGGCTGTTCAAACTGGCAGACGGCCAGCGCCGCCTCCCCGGATGGCGCCTCCAATACCCGCAGGCCCATCTTTGTCAGGAAATGCGTCAGAAGCCGCCGTTGCGCGCGGCTGTCATCGACGACCAGCACGGTTTCCTGTGCCGGGCGTGCGGGGCCTTCCGGCCAGTCGATATCTCCCTTCGGACTCAAATGTCGGTCTGCCACGGCGGTTGCGACATCCGTTTAGCCCCACCAGGATTAACACCCGCATAAACCTTCGATTTTACAAAGTTTCCGCCGCGCATTTACCCACCGCACAGGCCGCACCGCTACTCTGTGGCGGTCCCCGGGCCGGAGAGGGCAGTGATCGACTGGCAGCGCATCGACGAACTTCAAAGCGAAATCGGCAGCGAAGACTTCGCCGAGGTCGCTGGCCTGTTCCTGGAAGAACTGGATGCCGTCCTGGATCAACTGCGCGGCACCCCGGCTCCGGCGGACCTTGCCCTGAAACTGCATTTCCTGAAGGGTTCCGCGCTCAACCTCGGCTTCGCGACGATGGCCACCCTCTGCGCGCAGGGCGAACGTATGGCGACTTCCGGACAGGGGCAGGACGTACGGCTGGACGACCTGTTCTCGGCCCACGACACTTCGCGCGCCGAATTCCTCGCCCGGTTCAGCGGCATCGCCGCCGCTTAGTCGCACTCCACCAGATGGGGCGTCAGCCGGTCGCGGATCACCTGCGGAATCTCCGCCGATTTCCGCGTCTCCGGATCAAAGAACACCTCCACCAGATCGTATGTCGCGTGCATTTCCCCGGTATCCGCATGGAACATCCGCAAATGCAGCGTCGCGCTCTTCCCGCCGATCCGCGTGATCGCCCCGTCGATCCGCACCAGATCCCCCGCCACCAGCTCTTTGATGAAATTCGTCGTCGCCTTCGCCGACACCGTATGCACGCCGAACTTGGGAATGATCTCGGAATAGGGCACGCCCAGCAGCGTCCACATGTGATAGGTCGCGTCGTCGAAGAACGGCGCATAGTGGCGCACGTTCATGTGCCCGAAATGATCGTGGTGCCACGGATGCACCACCCCCCGGAAAACTTCCAGCCGCTCGCCCATCTCCGCCCTCCGTCTTCGCCGGTCCAGCCAACCACCGCCCGCCCCGCGCCGCAACCCCGCCTTGCCCAGCGCCGCGCCCCGCGCTAAACGGCGCCGGATACCTGATAGCGGAGCAATGCATGTCCGACGCGCCGAAAAAAGTGGTGCTGGCCTATTCCGGCGGCCTCGATACCTCGATCATCCTGAAATGGCTGCAGACGGAATACGGCTGCGAGGTCGTGACCTTCACCGCCGACCTCGGCCAGGGGGAGGAACTGGAACCGGCTCGCAAGAAGGCCGAACTTCTCGGCATCAAGCCCGAGAACATCTATATCGAGGATGTGCGCGAGGAATTCGTCCGCGACTTCGTGTTCCCGATGTTCCGCGCCAACGCGCTGTACGAGGGCCAGTATCTGCTCGGCACTTCCATCGCCCGCCCGCTGATTTCCAAACACCTTGTCGAGATCGCCGCAGAAACCGGCGCGGATGCCGTCTCTCACGGCGCCACCGGCAAGGGCAATGACCAGGTCCGCTTCGAACTCGCCGCCTACGCGCTGAACCCAGAGATCAAGGTGATCGCGCCATGGCGCCTCTGGGACCTGTCCTCGCGGACGAAGCTCATCGACTTCGCCGAGAAGAACCAGATCCCGATCGCCAAGAACAAGCGTGGCGAGGCGCCGTTCTCCGTCGACGCCAACCTGCTGCACACCTCGTCCGAGGGACGCGTTCTGGAAGACCCCGCCGAGGAAGCGCCGGAATACGTGCTGCAGCGGATCACCCGGCCAGAGGATGCCCCCGACACGCCGGAAATGGTCGAGATCGGGTTCGAAAAGGGCGATGCCGTCTCTATCAACGGCGAAATGCTCTCTCCCGCCACGATCCTTACCCGCCTGAACGAACTCGGCTCGAAACACGGCATCGGCATTCTCGACCTTGTCGAGAACCGTTTCGTCGGCATGAAATCCCGCGGCCTGTATGAAACCCCGGGCGGCACCATACTGCTCGAGGCGCATCGCGGCATCGAACAGATCACCCTCGATTCCGGCTCCGGGCACCTCAAGGACTCGATCATGCCCCGCTATGCCGAGCTGATCTACAACGGCTTCTGGTTCTCGCCGGAACGAGAGATGCTGCAGGCCCTGATCGACAAGAGCCAGGAGCATGTGACCGGCACCGTCCGCGTCAAGCTTTACAAGGGCTCCGCCCGCACCGTCGCCCGCTGGTCCGATCACAGCCTATACTCCGAAGCGCACGTGACGTTCGAGGAAGACGCAGGCGCCTACGACCAGAAGGACGCGCAGGGCTTCATCCAGCTCAACGCGCTGCGGCTCAAGCTGCTGGCGGCGCGGAACCGGCGGCTGAAAAAGTAACACCCGCAATCCGGCGCGAGGGGGACGTCCATGGCAACCCTTCAGGAATTCGTCGACGCGCAGGAACAGGTCTGGCCGCAGGTCCTGCGCGAACTGCGCGACGGGCGGAAGGTGACCCACTGGATCTGGTGGGTCTTTCCGCAGCTCGAAACCCTCGGCCGCTCGCCCCGCGCCCGGCATTTCGGCCTGTCGGGTCTGCAGGAAGCAGCCGACTATCTTGCCCACCCTGTCCTCGGCCCGCATCTGATTGAAGTGGCTGACCTGCTCCTCATCCACGAGGGCACCGATCCGGTGGATATCCTCGGGCCGGTCGATGCGCTGAAGGTCCGCTCCTCTATGACGCTGTTCGAGGCCACGCCCGGCGCGCCCGATAGCTTCGCAAAGGTGCTCAATCGTCTCTACAAAGGCGAAAGATGCCCGGTCACCCGCGCGACGCTGGCCTGATCTTCCGCGCTTCCATCACGCGATAGGACGGCATCGCCGCCTCAACCATCTCCGCAAGCCGGCTGTCCAGTACGGGCAGATCCCCTTCCGGTCCGGCGAACCCGGTCGTGCGGTGCAGCGACTTGTACCAGTGCGCCGCCCAGACCCCGTCTTCCGCGCGGCCGCCCTCCGGCCAGGACAGCATCGCCGGATCGAACCTGATACCAAGCGCCAGGCAAAGTGCCGTCAGCATCGCTTCAGGGTCCTGCCGTATGTCGTAGCTGTCGATCACCAGCGGCGCCTCGCCGCGCTCCGACAGGTACTCGAACAGCTCCGCCTGCTGGACGAAACCCACATCCTCCAGCGTCAGCGCCTCGTACCCCTTCGCGAAACTCACCACCACCCGCGCCGGATGCCGGATCAGGAACACATGCCGCACACCCGCCATCCAGTCTCGCGGAAATCCCGGCAGCATGTGCTGCACCATGTGCTTCTGATACCAGTTCGCCCTGCCGCCCGGCGCCGGCGCCGCCAGCGCCGCACCGACCGCCCCGGCATCCTGCGGCTGCGACGCCAGCACCTCCTCGCGCATCGGATGCGCCAGCCCGGTTGCCGCCAGATAGGCCGCATAGAACGGCTCATCCGTCACCGCGCAGTCGCCGCGCTGCGCGAAGGCATACATCATCGCCGTCGACAGGTTGCGCGGCCCCGACCACATCGCGATCCGCATCAGGCGCAGGTCCGTTCGATCAGTGCCTTGTAAAGCCCGCGAATCCGCTCGGTCACCGGCCCCATCTCTCCGCTCCCGATCACCCGCCCGTCGATCTCCCCCACCGGCGTCTGTGCGCCGAACGTCCCGGTCAGGAACGCCTCGTCTGCGCCATAGGTATCGACCAGCGAATAGTTCCGCTCGAACACCGGAATCCCGTCCTCCCGGCATAAATCAATCACCTTCCGCCGGGTGATCCCGTTCATGCAGTAATCGCCGGTCGAGGTCCAAACCTCCCCCTTCCGCACGATGAAGAAGTTGCAGGCATTCGTCGTGTTCACGAAACCATGCACATCCAGCATCAGCGCCTCGTCCGCCCCTGCCTTCTCGGCGGCGATGCAGGCGAGGATGCAGTTCAGTTTGGAATGGGAATTCAGCTTCGGGTCCTGCGTCATTGGCAACCCGCGGATATGCGGCACCGTGGCCAGCCGAATCGGCCGCGGGATCGACGGCTTGGAATGCTCCATGATGATCGCCACCGTCGGCCCCTGCCGCGACAGCGACGGATGCTGGAACGGCCGCGCCTTGACCCCGCGCGTCACCATCAGCCGCGCATGGGCATCAGTCTCCATCCCGTTGGAAATTTGCGTCTCTAACAAGGCTGTTTCGATCCCGCTACGATCCATCCCGATATCCAGGTCGATCGCCTTGGCCGCCTCGAACAGCCGGTCCAGATGCTCATCCAGGAACGCCCAGCGCCCGTTATAAAGCCGCAGCCCCTCCCACACGCCGTCCCCCAGCATGAAGCCGCTGTCATAGACGCTGACCACGGCCTCCGCCTTCGGCACGATCCGCCCGTTAACATAGATCAGGATCGCCTCGTTCCGCGCGTCTTCCTCGGCCTGGTGGGTGGTGACATGGTCGTTCATAGGCACGCTCCTTCGCGGTCAGGCTAAATGTGAACCGCGCGGACACAAGCCGAAACCGATCCCGCTTCTTCTGGTCAAAAATATCCCGGGGGGCGCCGCAGGCGCGGGGGCAGAGCCCCCTCCGCACCCGCCGCCGGAACCGGAGCCCGGAACCTACCCCGCCTCCGCCGCCGCGAACACCGCCATGTTCAGGATGTCGTTCACCGAGGATGATGCCTGGCAGATCTGGATCGGCTTGTCGACGCCGGTCAGGATCGGCCCGATGATCGAGGCGCCCGCCATCTCCTGCATCAGCTTGACCGAGATCGAGGCCGAATGCCGCGCCGGAACCACGAGGATATTTGCCGGTCCGGTCAGCCGCTGGAACGGGTAATGCGCCTGCATCCGTGTGTTCAGCGCGACGTCGACCGTCATCTCCCCCTCGTACTCGAAATCCGCGCCGCGCTTATCCAGCACGGCCGCCGCCTTGTGCATCTTCTCCGCCCGTTCCGACACCGGATATCCGAAGGTCGAGAAGCTGACGAACGCCACCCGCGGCTCCATCCCCAGGCTCCGCGCCACCGCGGCGGCGCGTTCGGCAATCATCGCCAGGTCTTCTTCATCCGGCCATTCATGCACCAGCGTGTCCGCGATCATCACGATCCGCCCACGATGCAGGATCGCCGTCACCCCCACCGCATCGTCCTGATCCGACACGTCGAACACGTGGTTGATCAGCTGCAGCACATGCGCCGACTTCCGCGTCGCCCCGGTGATCATCCCGTCGCCATGCCCGTGTGCCAGCATCAGCGCCGCGAAAACGTGCCGGTCCCGCGCCGCCAGCCGGTGCACATCCTGCTGGTCCACGCCCTTGCGCTTCAGCCGGTCGTAGAGAAACGCCTTGTAGGTCTCCAGATGCTCCGTATTCGCCGCGTTCACGATCCGCAGCTCCCGCATCGCATCCGCCAGCCCCTCGGCCTGCAGCTTCTCCTTCACATCTACTTCGCGCCCGACGACCAGCGCGCGCCCGAACCCGTTCCGCTGATACGCCACAGCCGCGCGCAGCACCCGCGGATCGTCGCCCTCGGCGAAGATCATCGTCGCCTGCTTCGCCCGCGCGCGAGAGTTGATGCCGTTCAGGATCGACGCGGTCGGATCCATCCGCGCTCGCAGACTGTGCCGGTACGCATCCATATCCTCGATATCCTTGCGCGCCACGCCGGTCCGCATCCCCGCCTCGGCCACCGCTGGCGGGATCATGTGGATCAGCCGCGGATCGAAGGGAGTCGGAATAATATAGTCTCTGCCAAAGGACAATTTGCGCCCATAGGCGACCGCCACCTCGTCCGGCACCTCCTGCCGCGCCAGCTCTGCCAGCGCCGAGGCGCAGGCGATTTTCATCTCGTCATTGATCGCCCGGGCATGGACGTCCAGGGCCCCGCGGAACAGGTACGGGAACCCAAGGACGTTGTTCACCTGGTTCGGGTAATCCGACCGCCCCGTCGCCACGATGGCGTCCGGACGCACTGCATGCGCCTCTTCCGGCGTGATCTCCGGGTCCGGGTTCGCCATGGCAAAGATCACCGGCTTGTCCGCCATCGACGCCACCATGTCCTGCGTCACGGCGCCCTTCACCGACACCCCAAGGAACACGTCCGCCCCCGCCATCGCCTCTTCCAGCGACCGCAGGTCGGTCTTGATCGCATGCGCGGATTTCCACTGGTTCATCCCCTCGGTGCGACCCTGATAGATGACCCCCTTGGTATCGCAGGCGATGCAGTTCTCATGCCGCGCGCCCATGCTCTTCAAAAGCTCGATACAGGCGATTCCCGCGGCCCCCGCGCCGTTCAGCACGATCTTCACGTCCTCGATCTTCTTGCCCGACAGGTGTAGCGCGTTGATCAGCCCGGCGGCACAGATCACCGCCGTCCCATGCTGGTCGTCGTGAAACACCGGGATGTCGCACATCTCCTTGAGCTGCTGCTCGATGATGAAGCATTCCGGCGCCTTGATGTCCTCAAGGTTGATGCCGCCAAAGGTCGGCGCCATCAGCTTCACCGCCTTGATGAACTCATCCGGATCCTCGGTATCCAGCTCGATATCGACGGAATTCACGTCGGCGAACCGTTTGAACAGCACCGCCTTGCCTTCCATCACCGGCTTCGACGCCAGCGCGCCAAGGTTCCCCAGCCCCAGCACTGCCGTCCCGTTGGAAATCACGGCGACCATGTTCCCCTTGGCGGTGTAGTCATAGGCTGTGCCCGGATCCTCGGCGATCACCTCGCACGGCACGGCCACGCCGGGCGAGTAAGCCAGCGACAGGTCGCGCTGCGTCGCCATCGGTACGGTCGCGTGGATGCCCAGCTTGCCGGGCGTCGGTTCAAGATGAAATGTCAAAGCTTCCTGGCGCGTATGCTTCTGCATCGCCATGGCCTGTCTCCTCCCTCGTAGACGGATAGTGTTAGCGCCACCGCCCCGCGCGCTCAACCGAAACTCGAATTGCGGGTCACAGCCCGGATTTGTAAGGTCCTGCGAAATCCGAGCAGGGGGAAAAGGCGTGACAGCCGCGATGACGCCGATGATGGCGCAGTATCTCGAGATCAAGGGGAAGAACCCCGACGCGCTGCTGTTCTACCGGATGGGCGATTTCTACGAGATGTTCTTTGATGACGCGGTCCAGGCCGCGGCGGCGCTGGACATTGCGCTTACCAAGCGCGGCAAGCATCTGGGCGAAGACATCCCGATGTGCGGCGTGCCGGTCCATTCGGCCGAGGGCTACCTGCTGACCCTGATCCGCAAGGGGTTCCGCGTCGGCGTCTGCGAACAGCTTGAGGATCCGGCGGAGGCGAAGAAACGCGGTTCCAAATCCGTGGTCAAACGCGACGTGGTGCGCCTTGTCACCCCGGGCACGTTGACCGAGGAATCGCTGCTCGAGGCGCGCCGCCACAACTTCCTCGCCGCCTATGCAGAGGTCCGGGATGAGGGCGCGCTGGCATGGGTCGACATCTCCACCGGCGCTTTCCGCGTCATGCCCTGCGCCCGCAGCCGCCTGTCGCCGGAACTCGCCCGGATCACCCCGCGAGAGGTCGTGCTGTCCGAGACGAACGAAACGGAACTGGCCGGGTTAGTTTCTGATCTCGGCGGTGTCTCTACCCCGCTCTCCCGTGCCAGTTTCGACAGCACCAATGGCGAAAGGCGCCTGACAGAGCTGTTTCAGGTTGGCTCCCTCGACGCCTTCGGCAGCTTCACCCGCGCCGAGGTCGCCGCGATGGGCGCCATCGTCGATTACCTCGACATCACCCAGAAGGGCAAACTGCCGCTGCTGCGCGCCCCGGTGCGCGAGGCCGCCAGCCAGACCGTCCAGATCGACGCCGCCACGCGCCGCAACCTCGAACTCACGCATTCCCTGTCCGGCGGCCGCGACGGCTCGCTGCTGCATGCCATCGACCGCACCGTCACCGCCGGCGGCGCCCGCCTGCTGGAACGCCGTCTGTCCAGCCCGTCACGCCAGCTCGACACGATCCGCGCGCGGCTCGACGCCGTCACGCTTTTCACCGAGGACCGCCGCCTCGCCGACGGCCTGCGCGACGACCTCCGCAAGGTCCCCGACATCGACCGCGCCCTGTCCCGCCTCGCCCTCGACCGCGCCGGCCCCCGCGACCTCGCCGCGATCCGCAACGGGCTGGGTCAGGCGCTGGGCATCGCCGGAAAACTCTCGGGCCGCGACCTGCCCGATCTGATCGCCAGGGCCGCCACCGACCTGACCGGCCATGACGAACTGCTCGACGGCCTCGATCAGGCCCTTGTCGCCGAACCGCCGCTCCTTGTCCGCGACGGCGGCTTCATCGCCGAAGATTATGACGAGGAACTGGACGACACCCGCAAGCTCCGCGACGAGGGCCGCGGCGTCATCGCCGGAATGCAGGCGGAATTCGCACAGGCCACCGGCATCACGTCGCTGAAGATCCGGCACAACAACGTGCTGGGCTACTTCATCGAATGCACCGCGACCCACGCGGAAAAGATGCTGTCGCCGCCGCATTCCGACCGCTTCATCCATCGCCAGACCACCGCCAACGCCGTGCGCTTCACGACGGTGGAATTAAGCGAGATGGAGACGAAAATCCTCAACGCCGCCGGCCGCGCCGACGAGATCGAAAAGCGTCTCTACGAAGGGCTTCGTGCAAAAGTTCTGGACAACGCGGGCCCTCTCGGCGCCCTCGCCCGCGCGCTTGCGGAAATAGACCTCGCCACCGCCCTCGCCGATCTGGCGCAGGCCGAAAACTGGTGCCGCCCCACCGTCGACGACAGCCGCGGTTTCGAGATCGACAGCGGCCGCCACCCTGTCGTGGAACGCGCGCTCCGCGCGCAGGGCGGCGCACCGTTCATCGCCAACGACTGCGACCTGTCCGGCGGCGAGGATCACAGCGCCGTCTGGCTGCTGACCGGCCCCAACATGGCGGGCAAATCCACCTTCCTGCGCCAGAACGCCCTGATCGCGCTGCTGGCGCAGATGGGCAGCTTCGTCCCCGCCCGCGCCGCGCATATCGGCGTCGTCAGCCAGCTTTTCTCCCGCGTCGGCGCCTCCGACGACCTTGCCCGAGGCCGCTCAACCTTCATGGTCGAGATGGTCGAAACCGCCGCGATCCTGAACCAGGCCGACGACCGCGCGCTCGTCATCCTCGATGAAATCGGCCGCGGCACAGCCACCTATGACGGCCTTTCGATCGCCTGGGCCACGCTGGAACACCTGCACGACGTCAACCGCTGCCGCGCGCTGTTCGCCACCCATTACCACGAGCTGACCCAGCTCGCCGACCGCCTCTCCGGCGTCGAAAACGCCACGGTCGCGGTCAAGGAATACGAGGGCGACGTGATCTTCCTGCACGAGGTCCACAAGGGCGCCGCCGACCGCAGCTACGGCGTGCAGGTCGCCCGCCTCGCCGGTCTTCCGGCCTCCGTCGTCGACCGCGCCCGCGACGTCCTCTCGCAGCTGGAGGAAGGCGCCCGCTCCGGCAAATCCGGCGCCAAGCAGCTCCTCGACGACCTCCCCCTCTTCTCCGCCGCCCCGGCCGCACCGCCCCCGAAACCCGCCGGCCCCTCACCGCTCGACGAAAAACTCGCACAGGTTCACCCCGACGAACTGACCCCGAAAGAGGCGCTGAACCTCATCTATGAGCTGAAGGACCTCGCCAGAAAGCATTAAGGCCCGCCACCGGCGAGCCTCCCTTGCTTCTTCTGGCCGAAAATATCCCGTGGCGTGCCAATGGTCCGAATGCCCAATGGCGACGGGGCTGGCCCCCCGCCTCACCGCAGATCAGGACGCCGGAGTAGAACTCACCCCAACCTGCGCCGGCCGCAGCAGCCGGTCGTGGATCATGAACCCGACCTGGCTCACCTGTATGATCTCGCCCGCCTTGGTGCCCGGCACCGGCGCCTCGAACATTGCCTGGTGATGCTGCGGATCGAACTTGTCGCCGACTTCCGGCTTCACCACCTCGATCCCGTGCTTCGAGAACACGTTTAGAAGCTCCCGCATCGTCAGCTCGATACCTTCGATCAGCGCCGCCTTCGCCGCCCGCGTCTCCTCGTCCGCGGCTTCCAGGGCCCGAGCCAGGTTGTCGTAAACCGGAAGCATGTCACGGGCCAGCTTCGACCCGCCGTATTTCTCCGCCTCGCGCCGGTCTCGATCACCGCGTTTCCGTGCGTTCTCCGCATCGGCCAGCGCCCGCATGAAACGGTCGCGCATGTCGTCGCGTTCCGCCCGCAGCGCGTCCATTGCTTCGTCCGATGCCAGCGCCTCTTCGCTCGGCTCTTCCGCCGCCAGCTCTTCCAGCGTGCTCAGCTCTTCCGGCATCTCGTCGCGTTTCTGCTCTGCCATCCTTACCCTCTTAGCCTCGGTCGGAAATCAGCCGCCCGACCAGTTGCGCCGTATAATCCACGATCGGCACGATGCGCCCGTAGTTCAGCCGCGTCGGTCCGATCACACCAACGGCGCCGACGATCTTTCGGTCAGCGTTCATATATGGAGACACCACCAAAGAGGAACCCGAAAGTGAGAAAAGCTTGTTCTCGGAGCCAATAAAAATGCGGACTCCCTCGCCTTCCTCGGTCAGTTCCAGAAATTCGGCAATATCGCGTTTACGTTCCAGGTCGTCGAACAGGTTTCGGATGCGTTCCAGGTCCTCCGCCTCGCGTTCCGGACCCAGAAGATTCGCCCGCCCCCGCACGATCAGCCGCTCATAGCGCTCGCCTTCGTTCTCCCAGATCGCAAGCCCATCCTGCACCAGTTCGCGCGCAAGGTCGTTCAGCTCCTGCCGCCGCTTCGCAATCTCGGCGTCGAATCGCACCCGCAGGTCGGACAGTGTCCGCCCCTCGGCGATCGCGTTCAGGAAATTCGCCGCCTCGCGCAGAGAGGACGGCGTCTGCCCCACCGGCGGATGGAACACGCGGTTCTCCACGTGGCCATCGGCAAAGACCAGCACCGCCAGCGCCCGGTCCGGCGACAACGAAACGAACTCGATATGTTTGATAGGCGCTTCGTGTTTCGGCGCCAGGACAAGGCTCGCCCCTGCGGTCACGCCAGAAAGCGCCGACCCGACCTTGTCCAGAAGGTCGGCGACGTCGTTGTTGTTGGATATCATGGTCGCGTCGATCTTCTCGCGGTCCAGCGCATCCAGTTCGCCGACCTCCAGCAGACCGTCGACGAACATCCGCAATCCCTGCTGGGTCGGAACCCGCCCGGCGGACACATGCGGGCTGTCCAGCAGCCCGAGGTATTCCAGATCCTGCATGACGTTGCGAATCGTCGCGGCAGACACTTTCTCGGACAGGGTGCGCGTCAGCGTGCGCGATCCGACCGGCTCGCCGCTTTCCAGGTAGCCCTCGACGACCCGCCGGAACACCTCTCGGCTGCGGTCGTTCATTTCGGCCAGGAGTTTCGCTGTGTCCGTCATATCGGCCATATTCGCAAGCAACGCGTATTAAAGACCATGTCCCCCTGCCGTCAATCGGGGTTGCGCTGGGATGTAGGCCACAGGTAAGCATCGCCCACCCGGATAGGAAGGATCCCCCACAATGCGACCCTCTGGCCGTGCGCTCGATCAGATGCGCGAGATTTCCATCGAGACCGATGTGACCCGCCACGCCGAAGGCTCCTGCCTGATCAGGTGCGGCGACACGCATGTGCTGTGCACCGCCTCGCTCGAGGAACGCGTGCCGCCGTTTCTCAAGAATACCGGTTTGGGCTGGGTCACGGCCGAATACGGCATGCTGCCGCGCGCAACCAACACCCGGATGCGCCGCGAGGCCAAAAACGGCCAGTCCGGCCGTACGCAGGAAATTCAACGGCTTATCGGCCGCGCGCTGCGCGCCGGCGTCGACCGTGTCGCGATGGGCGAACGCCAGATCACCATCGACTGCGACGTGATTCAGGCCGATGGCGGCACCCGCTGTGCCTCGATCACCGGTGGCTGGGTTGCGCTGCGCCTCGCGGTGAACAAGCTGATGAAGGCGGGCGACATCATCTCCGACCCGCTGACCGACAATGTCGCCGCGGTGTCCTGCGGCATCTATGCCGGCCAGCCGGTGCTCGACCTCGATTACCCCGAAGACAGCGAGGCTGGCGTTGACGGCAATTTCGTCCTCACCGGTGCCGGTCGCCTGATCGAGGTGCAGATGTCTGCCGAGGGCGCGACATTCACCGTCGGAGAAATGGGCGAATTGCTGGCGCTTGCCGAAAACGGCGTCTCGGCTCTGGTCGGAGCCCAGAACGCGGCGGTGGCCTGATGCGGCGTTTCGACGGCGACAAGCTGATCATCGCCTCGCATAACGCGGGCAAGATCCGCGAAATCGGGGCGTTGCTTGAACCGTTTGGAATCGAAGTGACCTCTTCCGCCGACTACGGCCTGACCGAACCCGACGAGACAGAGGAAACTTTTGTCGGCAATGCCCGGATCAAGGCGCATTACACCGCCAGGGAAACCGGCCTGCCCGCCCTCTCCGACGACAGCGGCATCGAGGTTGACGCGCTGGGCGGCAAGCCCGGCGTCCACACCGCCGACTGGGCTGAAACCGGCAATGGCCGCGATTTCCCGATCGCGATGACCAAGGTCTGGGAACTGCTCGAGGAAAAGGACGCCCCCGCGCCGCGCACCGCCCGCTTCTGCGCCACGCTGTGCCTCGCCTGGCCCGACGGGCATGACGAGATCTTCGAAGGCAAGGTCGACGGCCAGGTCGTCTGGCCGATGCGCGGAACGAACGGGTTTGGTTTCGATCCCGTCTTCCTGCCGGATGGCGAGACAGAGACCTTCGGCGAAATGGACCCGGCAAAGAAAGCGCCGATGTCCCACCGCGCCGTCGCCTTCCGCAAGCTCGTCGCGGGCTGCTTTGCCTGACAACTGGCAGGTCGGAGGCTTCGGCCTCTACATCCACTGGCCCTTCTGCCAGTCGAAATGCCCCTACTGCGATTTCAATTCGCACGTCTCGGATTCCGTCGACCAGCAGCGATGGGAAACCGCCTATCTTTCCGAGATCCGCCGTTACGCCGCCGAAACCGAAGGCCGCATCCTGTCCACCGTCTTCTTCGGCGGCGGCACTCCCAGCCTGATGCTGCCTGAACTTGTTTCCGCTTTGTTAGAGACTGTTTCTGACAGCTGGACAATCGCCAACGATTTCGAGGTCACGCTCGAAGCGAACCCCGGCTCCGTCGAGGCCGGCCGCTTTCGCGGCTACCGCGAGGCCGGCGTCAACCGCGTCTCGATGGGTCTCCAGTCGCTGAACGACGCCGACCTGAAGGCGCTCGGCCGCCTGCATTCCGTGGCAGAGGCGCGCGCCGCTTTCGGCATCGCCCGCGACACCTTCGACCGTGTCAGTTTCGACCTGATCTATGCCCGCCAGAACCAGACCCTGGACACCTGGCGTGCCGAACTGACCGAAGCCCTGTCGATGGCCGTGGATCACCTGTCGCTCTACCAGCTCACCATCGAGGACGGCACAGTCTTCGGTGCCCGTCACGCGCGCGGCCTGCTGCGCGGTCTGCCAGACGACGACTCCGCCGCCGACATGTACTTCGCCACGCAGGAGATCGCCGAGGCGCACGGCCTGCCCGCCTATGAAACCTCCAACCACGCCCGCCCCGGCGCCGAATCCCGGCACAACCTGATCTACTGGCGCGGCGGCGACTGGATCGGCATCGGCCCCGGCGCGCATGGACGGCTGAGCTTCGACGGCGCCCGCTATGGCACCGACACCGAGCTTGGCCCAGAGGCATGGCTGCGGCAGGTCGAACAGACCGGCAGCGGTGAACGCACGCGCGTTCCCGTCCCGCCGCAGGAGCAGGCCGTCGAATACGCGCTGATGGGTTTACGCCTCGCCGAAGGCATCGACCTGCCCCGCCTGCACGGCTACGACCCCGCTGCGCTGGACGAAGACGGCCTCACCCGCCTGCAGGACCTGGATCTTCTGGAGATCGACGGCGACACCCTGCGCGTCACCCGCGCCGGCCGCCCGCTTCTGAACGCGATCCTCCGCGATCTTCTCGCGGGTTAACATCGCGCTCACACTTTAGTTTATAATTTTCAAAGACTTACAAGGTGTCCGCACGCGGACACCCGGAAATCACCCTCTCGACAGGATCCGGCAGATCTCGTCCAGCTCATCCAGCGACTTGTACGCGATGGTCACCACGCCGCTCTCCCCGCCAGCCTTGTGATCGATCCGGGTCGTCATCCCGATGGCCGCCGAAAGATCCCCCTCCAGCGCCTTCGTATCGGCATCCTTCTCGCCCGCATCGCCCCCGGCCCGGGGCTTCCTCTCCGCTGCCGCGGGCTTCTTCACCAGCTTCTCGGTCTCCCGAACCGACAGCCCCTTGGCCACCACCCGCTTCGCCAGCCCCAGCGGATCCTCCGAGGTGATCAGCGCCCGCGCATGCCCCGCGCTCAGCTGCCCCTCTTCCATCATCTCCCGCACCTCGCGCGGCAGGGTCAGCAGCCGCATCGAGTTGGCGATATGGCTCCGGCTTTTGCCCAGCGCCTCGGCGATCTTCTCCTGCGTATGCCCGAAGCGATCCATCAGCGCGCGGTACCCCGCCGCCTCCTCCACCGGGTTCAGGTCGGCCCGCTGGATGTTCTCGATGATCGCCACCTCCAGCACCTCGGTGTCGTCATAGTCGCGCACGATCGCCGGCACTTCGTGCAGCCGTGCAAGCTGCGCCGCCCGCCACCGCCGCTCCCCCGCAACGATCTCGTAGGAGGCATCGCCAACCGGACGCAGGATCAGCGGCTGGATGATCCCCTTTTCCTCGATCGACTTCGCCAGCTCGGTCAGCTGATCCTCGGTGAACCGCCGCCTCGGCTGGTCCGGATTGGGCCGGATCTGCTCCACCGGGATCGACCGCTCAGGCGCAGCCGTGCGCACCGGCCCCGCACCGGCGGGCGGTGACGGCGGCACATCCGCCATCAAAGCCGACAGACCGCGCCCCAGCCCACGCCGTTCCGCTTTCTTCTCCGCCATGGTTCCGCCCTTTATTTCGTAGTTACCTGGTGCCTTGATACCAGTTCTTGTGCCAGCGCGCGATAGGCGAAGCTGCCTTTGGACAGCGGATCGTAGTCCAGAACCGGGATGGCAAAAGACGGCGCCTCGCTGACCCGGACGTTGCGCGGGACGATGGTCTTGAACACCAGGTCGCCCAGGTTGTCGCGCGCGTCGGCCTCGACCTGCTGCGACAGGTTGTTCCGACCGTCATACATGGTCAGCACCACGCCCTCGATCCGCAGATTCGGGTTCGCCGAGGCACGCACGTCCCGGATCGTCAGCATCAGCTGCGACAGGCCTTCCAGCGCGAAGAATTCGGACTGCAGCGGCACCAGCACGGAATCCGCCGCGACCATGGCGTTGACCGTCAGCAGCGACAGCGCCGGCGGACAGTCGATGAGGATGTAGTCGAGGTCGAACTTGTCGATGGACGGCTGGCGCAGCGCGTCGTGCAGCAGAAAGCTGCGTTTTTCGTTCGACACCATTTCGATGTCTGCAGAGCTGAGGTCGGTCGTCGCCGGCGTGATCCAGAGCCCGTCGATTCCGGTCGGACGCACAACCTCTCGTATGTCGGCGTCTTCCAGCAACAAGTCATAGGTGGTCAGGGAGCGGTCTTCGGCATCGATCCCAAGGCCGGTCGAGGCGTTGCCCTGCGGATCTAGATCCACCAACAGGACGTTGAATCCCTCTTCCACCAGCGCCGCGCCAAGGTTGATCGCGGTCGTGGTCTTGCCCACGCCGCCCTTCTGGTTGGCGATGGCGATGATTCGAGGGGTGTTTTGACGAAGAGCGTCAAGCACGCGAGATGCCTCCGATAACGAGAATCGCGGCCCCGTGCTGTGTGGGGCTTGGGATGTTTTCGACCGAGAACCGGTACGTTTCAAGCGCTGTTTCGACCTCCTGCCGCCAACTTTCGCCTTTCAGGAAGATCGCGGTTCCTGTGGGGTCCAGATGCTGCTCGGCATGGGCCAGAAGCTGGGTCAGCGGAGCCAGCGCGCGGGCCGAAAGGTATTGCGCATTCTGCGGCGGCGCCTGCTCGATCCGGCGCGACAGCACGTTGATCGGCACTCCGGTTTCAACCGACAGTGTTCGCAGGAACGACGCCTTGCGGATATCTGCTTCGATACAGGTCACGCTCAGATCCGGCGCAACTTCCGCAGCCATGATCGCCACCACAGCCCCGGGGAAACCGCCGCCGGAACCGAGGTCCACCCAGCGGCCGCTTGGGGTGGGCACGGCAGAGAAGGCCGCAGCGGAATCGAGGAAATGGCGGTTCCAGAGGTCATCCAGTGTGGAATTGGCCACCAGGTTGATGGCCTTGTTCCACTTGCGGATCAGGGAATCGTAGGTTTCGAGCCGCTCGAGTGTTTCACGTGAAACATTTACCTGCGCCGCGAACGCCTCTGCGCCAGCACTCATGCGGATTTCTTGCGGCTTGCCTGCCGGATCTTGGCAAGGATCAGCGTCAGCCCCGCTGGCGTCATCCCCTCGACACGCCCCGCCTGCCCAAGCGTTTCCGGGCGGCTCGCCTTAAGCTTGGCTTTCAGCTCGTTCGACAGCCCCTGCAGGTCGTCATAGCTGAACGCCACCGGAATAACGGTTTCCTCATCACGCTTCATCGCCTGAACGTCCTGCGCCTGCCGCTGGATGTAGTTCGCGTAAAGCGCGTCCCGCGAAAGCTGCGCCCGGATCTCCGGCTCGATGTCATTCAGCGCCGGATCAATCTCCGCCAGATTCACGAAGGTGATGTCCGGGAACGAAAGAAGCGCCAGCCCCGACCGCCGCCGCCCGTCCTGGCTGACCGGCAGACCATGCGTACCAGCCTCCCGCGGCGACAGACTGAACCCATCCAGTTGTGCCCGTCCCCGCTCCAACGCCTCCATCTTGTGGTCAAATGCCGCACGCCGAGTATCGGACACACAGCCAAGTTCCATCGCTAAGGGCGTCAAACGCTGGTCCGCATTATCCGCACGCAGCGACAGCCGGAACTCGGCCCGCGACGTGAACATGCGATAAGGCTCCGACACCCCGCGCGTCACCAGATCGTCGATCATCACACCGATGTAAGACCGGTCACGGGTGAACTGCACCGCATCCTCGCCCCGCACCAGCCGCGCCGCATTGATCCCGGCAACCAGCCCCTGCGCCGCCGCTTCCTCGTACCCGGTCGTCCCGTTGATCTGCCCGGCCAGGAACAGCCCGGCCACATCATGCAGTTCAAGCGAGGACTTCAAAGCACGCGGATCGACGTAATCATATTCAATCGCATATCCCGGCTGCAGGATCTTCGCCTGCTCCAGCCCCGCAATCGAATGTACGTAATCCTCCTGCACATCCGCCGGCAGCGACGTGGAGATCCCGTTCGGATACACCGTGTGATCGTCCAGCCCCTCCGGCTCCAGGAAGATCTGGTGCGACGTCTTGTCGGCGAACCGCACCACCTTGTCCTCGATAGACGGGCAATAGCGCGGGCCAACGCCTTCGATATGCCCTCCATACATCGCGGACCGCGTCAGGTTCTCCCGAATGACCTCATGCGTCTTCTCATTCGTATGGGTGATCCCGCAGGACACCTGCCGCACCTGCGGCCCCTTGGAAAGAAACGAGAAAACAACCGGATCCTCGTCCCCCGGCTGCATTTCCAGCGCATCCCAGTCAATCGTGCGCCCGTCCAGACGCGGTGGCGTGCCGGTCTTCAGACGCCCAAGCGGCAGGCCGAAGCTGTCGATCCGTTCCGCCAGCGCGACGGACGGCTTGTCGCCCATACGCCCGCCCGGCCGCGACACGTCCCCGATATGGATCACGCCGCGCAGGAAGGTCCCCGTGGTCAGGATCACCGCCCCGGCACGGATCTCCGACTCGTCCGCCAGCACGACACCGCAGACACGGCCGCCGTCCACCAGGAAATCCATCGCCTCGGAATACACCGCCGTCAGGTTCGGCGTCGCATCGACCTCGCGCTGAATCGCTTCGCGATACAGCTTCCGGTCCGCCTGCGCCCGCGGCCCCTGCACCGCCGGCCCCTTGCGCCGGTTCAGCAGACGGAACTGGATCCCCGCCGCATCGGCGGCACGGCCCATCACCCCGTCCATCGCGTCGATCTCGCGCACGAGATGCCCCTTGCCCAGCCCGCCAATCGCCGGGTTGCAGGACATCACGCCGATCCCTTCGCGGGTCAGCGAGATCAGGACGGTACGCACGCCCATACGGGCCGCGGCAATGGCAGCCTCGACACCGGCATGACCGCCGCCGATCACGGCGACATCGACATCAGAATGTTTCACGTGAAACACTCCTCACTTTCCCAGACAGAAACTCGCGAAAATCTCGTCGAGTATATGTTCAACATCCACGCGTCCGACAAGGGCGTCGAGCGCAGCAATTCCCCGGCGCAGCTGATCCGCCGCCAGTTCCGGCAATTCCAGGCCGGCCTCCAACTGGCGCATCGCCGCCTCGATGAAACCAACCGCCTCGACGATGGCAACACGGTGACGTTCCCGCGAGGCGATCCCCGCAGAGGAGACCCGCTTCTCCAGCACTCCGGCGATTCGGTCAACTAGGTCGTCGACGCCCTGCCCGGTTTTCCCCGAGATTTCGCCAATCCCAAGATCAGCCTTTCCGGTGACGACGATATCCTCGGCGCCGACCTCAAGCTGCGGCGTGTCGTCAGGACCGGCCAGCAGGAACACCCGCAGGTCCGCCTGCTCCGCCCGTTCCCGAGCGCGGCGGATACCCAGACCTTCGACAACATCCTGAGTTTCGCGAAGGCCGGCGGTATCCAGCACCGTCACCGGAATTCCCCGCAGGTCCATACGAACCTCGATCACGTCGCGCGTCGTCCCGGCGATCTCGGAAGTAATCGCAGCATCGCGCCCGGCGAGCCGATTAAGCAGCGTCGACTTACCAGCATTAGTAGGTCCGACGATAGCAACCTCAAAACCTTCCCTCAGACGCTCCGCCACACGCGTCCCTTCCGCCTCTGCCCGCAGCTCATTCAGAACCCCGGACAGCAGCGACGCCACCTCTGGCGTCACATCCTCGGGCACCTCTTCATCCGCAAAGTCGATGGTCGCCTCGATCAGCGCGGCAGCACGGATCAGCCGGACACGCCAGCTCTCGACCTTCTCGCCTAGCGCACCGGAAAAAACGCGCACCGCCTGGATGCGCTGCGCTTCCGTCTCGGCTTCGATCAGATCCGCAAGCCCCTCGACCTCGGCCACGTCCATCCGCTCGTTCTCAAGCGCACGGCGCGTGAACTCGCCGGGCTCCGCCATGCGCAACCCATCCATGTCGCCAAGCAGCCGCAGGACAGCCCCGACAATCGCCGGGCTGCCGTGCAGCTGAAACTCTGCCGATTTCTCTCCGGTGAAACTGTGACCCTCGCCAAAGACCAGTACCAGGGCCTGGTCGATCAGCGCACCCTCGCCATCCCGGATCTCCCGGACAGAGGCGCGCCGGTCCACCGGCAGATCGCCGCACAGAATCTGCACCGCCTCATGCGCCAGCGGACCCGAGACCCGTATAACGGCAACGCCCGCTTTTCCGCGGGCGCTGGCAAGGGCAAAAATGGTGTCCATAGGATCAACTCATTGTTTTTAAACAATAAGTTACGTGTTCATCGACTCGAAGAACTCGCCATTGGTCTTGGTTTGCTTCAGTTTGGACAGCAGGAACTCGATGGCATCCGTTGTGCCCATCGGGTTCAGGATCCGGCGCAGGACAAAGGTCTTCTGCAGGTCCTTGGCATCGACCAGCAGGTCCTCTTTCCGGGTGCCGGACTTGAGGATGTCCATCGCGGGGTAGACGCGCTTGTCGGCGACCTTGCGGTCGAGCACGATCTCGCTGTTACCCGTACCTTTGAATTCCTCGAAGATGACTTCGTCCATCCGGCTGCCGGTATCGATCAGCGCGGTGGCGATGATGGTCAGCGACCCGCCTTCCTCGATGTTCCGCGCGGCGCCAAAGAACCGCTTCGGACGCTGCAGCGCGTTGGCGTCAACACCGCCGGTCAGCACCTTGCCCGAGGACGGAACCACGGTGTTGAAGGCGCGGCCAAGGCGGGTGATCGAATCCAGCAGGATGACGACGTCGCGCTTGTGCTCGACCAGCCGCTTGGCCTTTTCGATCACCATGTCCGACACGGCGACGTGGCGGGTGGCGGGTTCGTCGAAGGTAGAGGAGATAACCTCCCCCTTCACCGACCGCTGCATGTCCGTCACCTCTTCGGGACGTTCGTCGATCAGCAGGACGATCAGGTAGCACTCGGGGTGGTTCGCCTCGATCGAGTGGGCGATGTTCTGCAGCAGGACGGTTTTACCCGTCCGCGGCGGTGCCACGATCAGCGACCGCTGGCCTTTCCCGATGGGGGCGACCAGATCGATGATGCGGGCCGACTTGTCCTTGATGGTGGGATCTTCGATCTCCATCTTCAGGCGTTCGTCGGGATACAACGGCGTCAGGTTGTCAAAGGCAACCTTGTGGCGCGCGCGCTCGGGTTCTTCGAAGTTGATCGACTCGGCCTTGGTCAGCGCGAAATACCGTTCCGTCTCGGACGGCGCGCGGATCACGCCGGAAACGGTATCGCCGGTGCGCAGCGAATACTGCCGGATCATGTCGGGCGACACGTAGATGTCGTCGGGACCGGGCAGATAGTTCGCTTCGGGCGAGCGCAGGAAGCCGAAGCCATCCTGCAGAACCTCAAGCACGCCATCGCCGCCGATCTCCCAACCGTCTTCCGCCTGCTCGCGCAGGATCTGGAACATCATGTCGCCCTTCCGCATGGTCGAGGCGTTCTCGATCTCCAGTTCCTCCGCCATAGACAGAAGATCCTTGGGGCTCTTCGCCTTCAGGTCGGACAGGTTAAGACGTTCTAAGTTCATTTGGGATATATCCGAATAGGCGACCCAAGCCGGGCCGCTCGATGGTGTCTCGAATGGGAAACCTCTACGGCCGGACGGCCGCGGTGGCGCTCACATAAGCATGAGCGCGCATTAAGTCAATTGCTTCTCAGAACGGTCGTGCAATCACAGAGATAACAATGACAATCATCAGCAGAGTCGGAACTTCGTTCATCATCCGATAGGTCCGGCCGGTGCGGCTGTTGGTGCCGCCAACAAAGTCCTTTCGCCGCAAGCCCAGCCAGTGGTGAAACCACGTCATCGCGATCACGGCCGCGGCTTTCGTCCACGGCCAGACCGCAGACCAGTCTATGATCCCCGGTGTAAAGACCAGCATCAGCCCGAAGATCCACGTCCCGATCATCGCCGGGTTCATGATCGCTTTCAGCAGTCGCCGCTCCATCACCTGGAACATCTCGTCGGTCTTGGAACCCGTCTCGACCTGTTCCACGTGATAGACGAACAGCCTCGGCAGATAGAAGATCCCGGCCATCCAGGCGATGACCGATATCACATGCAGGCTCTTGGCCCAGGGATAGGCTTCAAGCAGGAAATCCCGGATCATGGCAGCGCTCCCGTCCCGTCCGGCCCTCTTAAAAAAGAATTATATTAGAAAGAAAAGATGATGGTTCTGTAGACCCTGTGGATACTGTGGATTGGCATTTCGTCCAGCGAGTTATCCAGCGGGGAAAAGAATGCGCAGATGACCGCGCATAATCATTTTGATATACAAGTTTTCATATCAAAAACAAATATTTAACGGAAAAATCGCCTGTTGACGGCCTGTGGAAAACTGGTGGTAAGATTTTCGGGCAGACCGACAGTCCCCATCGCATCGCCTCCGCCCGTCCACGAAGGACGAAATCCGCCGAATCTGGGCGTGAAATGTGCGCAGCCCCGTGACAGTCCGTCATAGCCCTGTTACCCGAGGCCAGTCCCTTGCCTGGTACAGGCTTCATCCACACCTTTATCGACATGACCCCCCCAATCGTCCTTGCCTCGGGCTCGGAAATCCGTCGCCAGCTCCTCGAAAATGCCGGCGTTTCCATCACCACCGATCCGGTCCGCGTCGACGAGGAAACCATCCGCGACTCGATGCTGGCGGATGGCGCATCGCCCCGCGAAATCGCCGATGCCCTGGCAGAGGCCAAGGCGCGCCGCGGCAGCGCCCGTCATCCCGGCGCGCTGGTCATCGGCTGCGATCAGGTTCTGGAATTCGAAGGCCGGGTCCTCGCCAAGGCCGACAGCGAAAACCATGTCCGCGCGCAGCTGGCCGAGCTGAACGGCAAGCGGCATCAGCTGATCTCCGCCGCCGTGATCTACAAGGACGGCGAACCGCAATGGCGCCATATCGGAACGGTCCGAATGCAGATGCGTCACGCCACCGACACGTACCTGGACGACTATGTCGCACGGAACTGGGACAGCATCCGCCACGCGGTGGGCGGCTACAAACTCGAAGAGGAAGGCGCCCGCTTGTTCCAGCGCATCGATGGCGACTATTTCACCGTTCTGGGGCTGCCGCTTCTCGAAATCCTGGGATATCTGATGGCGAGGGAGGCTTTGCCTGGATGAACGAACTGCCGAAAATTCCGCTGGCCGGGGTCATCGGCTCGCCGATCGCACACAGCCGGTCGCCGCTTCTGCATGAATACTGGCTGCGGCGCTATGGCCTGCCCGGCTATTACATACCGATGGATATCGCCCATACCGATCTGGCAGAGGCGATCCGCCTGCTGCCGAAGATGGGCTTCGTCGGCGTCAACGTCACTATCCCGCACAAGGAAACGATGCTGACGCTGGCGGATCTGGTCACCGACCGCGCCGCGCTGATCGGGGCGGCGAACACGCTGATCTTCCGTCAGGACGGTAAGATCCACGCGGACAACACGGATGGCTACGGTTTCATGGAAAACCTGCGCCAGCGCGCGCCCTACTGGGAACCGTCCGCCGGCCCCGCCGCCGTGATCGGCGCCGGCGGTGCGGCCCGCGCCGTCGTCGCCTCGCTGATAGAGGCCGGCGTTCCCGAAATCCGCCTGTCCAACCGCACCCGAGCCCGCGCCGATGCTCTGCGCAGCGATTTCGGCAATAAGGTCACCGTGTTCGAATGGGTGCAGGCGGCCAACATGATGGAAGATGCGGTGACGGTAGTGAACACCACCGCGCTGGGCATGGCGGGCAAGCCGGAATTCCGCGTTCCCCTCGATGCGCTGTCGCCCCACGCCGTGGTCAACGACCTCGTCTATAACCCACTGCAAACCGGATTCCTGCGCCGCGCGGCAGAGATTGGCTGCACAACGGTCGATGGCCTTGGCATGCTGTTGCACCAGGCCGCGCCGGCCTTTGAACGCTGGTTCGGTGTCCGGCCCGAGATCGACGATGAAACGCGCCGGGTCGTCCTGTCGTGACACGGCCCTTCGTGATCGGGCTCACCGGCTCCATAGGCATGGGCAAGAGCACGACCGCAAAGATGTTTGCCGATGAAGGCATTCCCATCTGGGATGCGGATGATGCCGTGCACCGGCTTTACACAAAGGGCGGCGCGTCGGTCGAACCGATGCGTGCCCTGCGCCCGCAGGCCGTGATCGACGACACCGTCAGCCGTGACGCGCTGAAAGACTGGATAGCCGGGGATTCGCAGGCGCTGAAGCAGATCGAAGCCGTCGTTCACCCGCTCGTCGCACAGGACCGGCAGAAATTCCTCGAGACGACCGAGGCCGACATCGTTCTGCTCGACATTCCCCTGCTGTTCGAAACCGGCGGTCAGGCGCGCGTCGATACGATCGTCGTCGTCTCCGCCCCGGCAGAGGTACAGCGCGAACGGGTCCTGTCACGCGGCACCATGTCAGATACGCAGTTCCAGTCGATCCTGGATAAGCAGGTGCCCGACGCCGAAAAACGCGCCCAGGCAGATTACGTCATAGAGACCCTGACTCTTGAAGCTGCCCGCCAGCAGGTGCAAACCTGCCTGCGGGACATCAGGGACAGGTTAAATGCGGGAAATCGTTCTCGATACCGAGACGACGGGGTTTGAACCCGAGGCCGGCGACCGGATCGTCGAAATAGGTGCGGTCGAACTGTGGAACCACGTGCCGACCGGCGCGACCTATCACCAGTACATCAACCCCGAACGGTCCATGCCGCAGGAAGCGTTCGAGGTGCACGGGCTGGGCGATGAATTCCTGTCCGACAAGCCTAAGTTTGCAGAGATCGGCGATGCCTTTCTCGAATTCATCGGTGACGCGAAACTGGTGATCCACAACGCCGCCTTCGACATGAAATTCCTGAATGCGGAACTGGGCTGGATGGGCCGGGCGGTGCTGCCGATGGAACGCGCGCTCGACACGCTGCTGATCGCGCGCAGAAAATTTCCCGGCTCGCCCGCGTCGCTGGACGCCTTGTGCCGCCGCTTCAACATCGACAACACCGCGCGAACGCTGCACGGCGCCCTGCTCGACAGCGAAATTCTCGCGGATGTGTATCTGGAGCTGATCGGTGGCCGCCAGCCCGGGCTGACGCTGGCAGCGGCCATGGGTCAGGGCGGCACCGCGACCGGAGACGCGGAATGGCGGCCGGGCAAGCGGCCTCAGCCATTGCCGTCTCTGGTCACCGAAGAAGAACGCGCCGCCCACACGAAATTCGTCGAGGCACTGGGCCCCGACGCTCTGTGGACGAAGCTCTCCTGATCAGGAGGGCTGCTGTTCCGGCTGCTGCTGCTGCGCGCGAAGCGCAAGCTGCTGACGGTACAGCGTGACGAAATCGACGGTGTCGAGGTTGACCGGCGGGAAACCCCCGTCGCGGGTCATGTCGGACACGATGCGCCGGGCAAACGGGAACAGCATGCGCGGGCATTCGATCATCAGGAACGGATGCAGCTGTTCTTCCGGCACGCCCTCGATGTGGAACAGGCCGGCATAGTCCAGTTCAAGCATGAACAGCGTATCGTCGCCGCCCTGGTTCTTCGAGGTCACCGTGTACTTGGTGGAGACTTCGTAATTGTTGGGCGCGCCGCGTTTCTTGGCGTCCAGGGCAACCTGAACCTGGATCTGGGGTTTCACCTCGCCGGTGATACCCTTCTGCGACAGGATGTTCTCGAAAGACAGATCCCGGATGAACTGCGCGAGGATGCGCATCTGAACCTGGGTCTGCTGCGGGTTGGTCGCTTCGCCGTTCGCAGCGGGTGCGCTTTCGCCATTCTCCGCCATCACGTCTCTCCTTGGCTGAAAACCGTTGGCAGGGCTCTAGCAGCAACCCTGCCGGGCCTCAATGCCGAGTCCAGCCGGAATTTCCCGGAGTCCCGCCGCTCGGCGGCGTCACATCCGTATAGTCGCCGTCGATCACACCGGGACCGCGCGGTTGCCGGGGCCGGGTGGCACCGCCCATCTCGAATTGCTGGACGTGAATGCGCTTGCGAAGATAGTTGAACAGCGCGTGGCGCACCTGCGGGATCAGCAGCAGGAATCCGACAGTGTCGGTAAAAAAGCCCGGCGTCAGCAAAAGCGCACCGGAAAACAGGATCATGGCGCCATTTGCCAGAGGTTCGGACGGATCCTGCAACTCGTTCATCGAACGGCGCAGATCATTCATCGCGCGCAGCCCCTGCTGTTTCATCAGCCAGGTACCTGCGACGGCCGTGATAACCACGATCGCAAGGGTCGGCCACAGCCCGATCAATCCGCCGACCTGAATGAACAGGGCGATTTCGATCAGGGGAACTGCGACAAATAACGCGAAAAGGCCCATGAAATCCTCGTGTATCTCCTCTTGGCGGCGGTGGACTTGCCAACCGCCTATGCCTACATATGGACGGAAGGCGCCGATTGCCACTGACGCCCCCAAGAAAGAGGTCCGATGAGTTCCGCTATTATACAACTTCTGGTTTTGGCTGGGATTGCGGTTTTCCTGATTCTGCGTCTCCGCAGCGTGCTCGGTACGCGGGAAGGATTCGAGAAACCGCCGGTGCCGGTCCAGGATCAGCAGCGGCGGAAGGGTCCGAACCTCGAAGTCATCGAAGGCGGCCCCGACCGCGACATCACCGACCACGTCGATGATGGCTCCGACGCGGCGCACGCGCTGGCGGCGATGAAACTGGTGGAACCCGGTTTCTCGGTCACCGAATTCCTGCAGGGCGCCCGCGGCGCCTACGAGATGATCCTGATGGGCTTCGAAAAAGGAGAGATCGACCAGATCGCCCCCTTCCTCGGCGACGAGGTGCACCAGACCTTCGTCGATGTCGTCGGCGAGCGCGAGGATCAGGGCCTGATCATCGAGGCGAACTTCGTCGGCGTCCGCGAAGTGGCGCTGACCAATGCCAGCTTCGACCGCGACAGCCAGGAGGCGGAGATAACCGTCCGCTTCGTGGGCGAGCTGACCTCCTGCGTCCGCAACCAGGCCGGCGAGATCGTCGAAGGCGACCCCAACCAGATCAAGCGCCAGAAGGACAGCTGGACGTTTGCCCGCATCATGGGCGCGGACGATCCCAACTGGAAACTGGTCGCCACCGGGGAATGACCGGATTTGGCCGGGCTCTGCTGCTTGTCGCGGGTCTCGCCGTGACGGGCCCGGCCAGCGCGGCGGAACCGTCTTATACCGTCCTCGATTTCGACGAGCTGAAGGGCTGGGAAAACGACAATCACGCCGCCGCGCTCGAGGTCTTCAAGGAAACCTGCCCGGACATGCGCGATCCCGACTGGCTGTCGCTCTGCGCGCTGGCCACCAACCAGAAGAACCCGCGCACCTTCTTCGAACTGTTCTTCCGCCCCGTCCTGATCGAGAACGGCGAGCCGGCCCTCTTCACCGGCTACTTCGAACCGGAACTCCGCGGCTCCCGCGTGAAAACCGACAAGTACCGCTACCCGATCTACCGCAAACCCCCCGAACTCAACGGTCAGCTTTTCTACACCCGGCGCGAGATCGAGGAAGACGGAATCCTCGACAACCGCGGCCTCGAACTCGCCTGGATCGACGACCCGGTCGAGGTCTTCTTCCTCCACGTGCAGGGCTCCGGCCGCGTCCGGTTCGAGGATGGCAGCCTGATGCGCGTGGGCTACGCCGCCAAGAACGGCCACAACTACCAGTCCGTCGGCCAGATCCTCGTCCGCCGCGGCATCTACAACGCGCACCAGGTTTCGGCGCAGGTCATCGCCAACTGGGTCCGCCGCCACCCCACCGAAGGCGCCGATCTTCTCCGCCGCAACCCGTCCTATGTCTTCTTCCGCGAGGTTTCGCAGGTTCCGCCCAGCCGTGGCCCGCTCGGCGCGATGAACCGCTCGATCACCACCCTGCGATCCATCGCCGTCGATCCCGAATACGTCCCCCTCGGCGCGCCGGTCTGGATCGAAAAGGGCGGCGAGATGCCGATGCGGCGCCTGATGATCGCTCAGGACACCGGATCGGCCATCAAGGGCGCCCAGCGCGCCGACATCTTCTTCGGAACCGGCGACGACGCGGGGCGAGAGGCGGGCAAGGTCCGTGACCCCGGCCGCATGGTCGTCCTGATGCCGATCCAGCACGCCTATGCATTCGCCCCCGAGGGCAGCATATGACACGACGCCGGCGCCTGACGCCGGAAGAAGAAGCCCTCTGGAACAAGATCGCCGGCCAGACCGCCCCGCTGCACCCCAAACGCAAACATCCGGCAGACGCCGCCCCGGTTCTGCAGAAACCGGCGCCCGAACCGAAACCGAAACAGGAGATCGAACCCTTCCGCGTCGGCGAGAAACGCACCGACACGGCGCTCCCCCACGATCTGTCCCCCGGCATCGGCGAAAGCCTGAATGCCGGCCCGGTCCGAATGGACCGCAAGGCGCACACCCGGATGAAGCGCGGCAAGCTGACGCCGGAAGGAAAGATCGACCTGCACGGCATGACCCTTGCACAGGCGCATCCCGCGCTGACCCGCTTCATCTTCGACAGCCAGGCAAAGGACCGGCGTCTTGTGCTGGTGATCACCGGCAAGGGACGAAGCGGAGAGGATGATGGCCCGATCCCGCAGCGGCGCGGCATCCTGAAACATCAGGTACCACACTGGCTGAACACGCCGCCACTGAATCAGGCCGTGCTTCAGGTCAGTGAAGCGCACCTGAAACACGGCGGAACCGGCGCGTATTACGTCTATCTACGCCGGCGCCGCTGATTCCCGGCGCACCCCGCGCACAGCGAACCACACCAGCACCGACGACGCGATGTGATACGCCGCGATCCACGGCATCTGCTCGACGAAATCGATGCCAAGGTCGATCAGCATCCCCGACAGACCCGGCCCCAGCGCCGAGCCAAGCACCAGCACCGCCGTCACCGCCGACTTGATCGCGCCAAGGTGCCGCGTTCCATAGAACTCGGCGCCGAATCCGGTAACGACCGGCCCCTGTGCGCCCTGCGATATACCGAACAGGATCAGCGGCCCGATCAGCCAGATCGGAGAGTCGACCATCGGGACGATCAGGAAAAAGGCGGCCAGCGGCAACTGGTAGAACGGCAGCAGCCTGCCCGAACCGACCCTGTCCATCAGTGCGCCGGTACCGAAAACGGCGAAGACGGCGGTCAGGGTATAGACCGGGAACATCGCCACCAGTTCCACATGCTCCCAGCCTTTCACCGACGCGATATGCACCTGTTGAAAGAAGAAGGCCGTGACAAAGGCGGGTGGTCCGATCAGCGCCGGCACCATCATCCAGAACAGCGGATGGCGCAGTGCTTCGCCTCGGGTCCAGTAACGTCCGCCCATTCCCGGTGACGGATCCTCGGCGGCGATGCTCTGCGGCGTTCGTTCCAGTTTCAGCAGATGCCGGACGACCGGCACCATCAGCAGCGGCAGAACGGCGGCAAGAACCCATAGCCAGCGCCAGTCGACAACGCCCATCATCGCCACGAAGGATACCGGCAACACCGCCTCGCCCAGCGAAAAACCCATCGCGGCAAGCGCGATCGCGCGCCCCCGTGTCGCCACGAACCATCGGGCCATTGCGACAAAGGCGATATGGCTCATCATCCCCTGGCCAAGGAACCGCAGCAGGAAGATGACGACGGCCAGCGTCCAGACGGCGGGCGAGAACGCCATGCCAAGACAGGCGGCAGCCAGCAACACCAGCATCGAGGGGCCCAGAACCCGAACGCGCAGCTTGTCCGTCAGAACACCGGCCCAGAGCATGACCGCTGCGGATACCATGGTGGAAACCGAATAGATCGCGCCCCACTGGCCATCGCTAAGCCCGTAATCCGCGCGGATCTCACCGGCGAAGACAGAGATGAAAAAGGTCTGCCCGAAGCTGGAGCAAAAGGTGAGGATCGCGCCCGTCGCAAGGAACGGCGCGTTCGCCCGAATGAACTGGAGAATGCTCATGACGTCATTCGAACGCACCGTCCGGCGAAAGCAGCAACTCCGCGGGCGACAGGATGATTTCGGTCGCTTCCTGAACCGTCAGGATTGTTCCGGGCAGCAGACCGGCGCGACCGGCGCTGTCACCCTGGAACGCGGCTTCAAGATTGCCTGCGTTGTTGAACATGCTGATCAGGGCCGGAGACTCCGCTGTGGTGAAGTGACCGGTACCTTCGGAGAACTCGGTGACATCGACAAGCGTTACATTCAGATCGGCGACTTCCTGCGCTGAAGCACTGCCCAGCCGGTCCTTCTGCCCCGTCAGCCTTGCAGACAGGCGCAGGGCCCGGTCCCGGTCGGACACGAAGATGCCGAACGGGTCGGGAAGCTTTTCGATGCGCTTGGCCTGGGACCGGAACAGCGACACGTCGATATCGGGAGAGATCAGCATCACGCCCGCCAGGTCGCGGGCGACGGAACCGGGATGGGCGATGTCCCGTTGCCGCAGGGTTTCCATCACCAGATGCGAACCGACGGAGTGGGCGACGAGGATGATCGTGTCGGCACCGGCACGCTTGATGTCTGTGATCAGGTTGTCCAGCCCGTCTCGGGCAAACAGCACGCTGTCCCGGTCGTAAACATATCCGAACACCTGCCCGGCACTTGGCCACGAATAATGGATCGCGGACCCTTCAAACCCGAAATCGTCGGCAAGCTGTGCCAGCCGCAGAACGCCTTCGTCGAAGGTGTTGTTGAATCCGTGGACATAGATGATCGCTTCGCGTCGGCCGGCCGGGGATTCCGCCAGCTCCGCTGCAAGGGCGGCACGGAATCCCGCGGCCCCGGCGAGCGTGGCATGGTTTCCGACGATGAACTGTTCGTCCGGCCGGACGTCCCTTCGGAACGACGGGATTGTTCCGGGTTGCCGCGCCGGGGGTACGGTCATGTCGAAGGTCAGGAATGTCGTGTCGGGCGACCGCCCGCGACCCAGCCGTCCGTTCTCGACCTGCCGGGTCGAGGCGATGAAGATCGTGCGTGTCTCGATGTCCGCTGCAAGGTCAGGACGAAAGATCAACTCCGCGCGCGGGGTGCAGCTGGTCAAAACAGCCAGCGACAATAACGCAAGAAATCTGGTCACCGGCGCAATTCCCAATTGAATTCCGCCCCTAGATAACGCGATGCCTCCGGAGGCGCCAGATCGTTGGCGCGCCGTCCCGTCACGTCCTGTAATCAGGCCGTCCCCATACCGAGGTTAGCGCTAACACGCCTGAAATCAATCACTTGACCCCCCGTCCCCATGGGGACGCCCGGTTTCGAGCCTACAGAACGTACCGGCTCACATCCACCGACCGCGTCAGCTCGCCCAGGTTCTTCTCGACGAACTCGGCATCCACCGTAACGCTCTCCCCGCCCCGGTCCGGCGCCGTAAAGCTCAGCTCCTCGAACACCCGCTCCATCACAGTATAAAGCCGCCGCGCCCCGATATTCTCGACCGACTGGTTCACATCCGCCGCGATCTTCGCCAGCGCCTTGATCCCATCCTCGGTGAAGTCGACCGTCACCTCCTCGGTCCCCATCAGAGCCGTATACTGCCGGGTCAGGGCATTGTCCGTCTCGGTCAGGATCCGTACGAAATCCTCCTCGGTCAGCGCCCGCAGCTCCACCCGGATCGGCAGCCGCCCCTGCAGCTCCGGCAGCAGGTCCGAAGGCTTCGCGATGTGGAACGCCCCCGAGGCGATGAACAGGATATGGTCCGTCTTCACCGGCCCATGCTTCGTCGAAACCGTCGTCCCCTCGATCAGCGGCAGCAGGTCCCGCTGCACGCCCTCGCGGCTGACATCCCCGCCCCGCGCCTCCTGCCGGGCGCAGACCTTGTCGATCTCGTCGAGAAAGACGATCCCGTTCTGCTCCACCGCCTGCAGCGCCGCATTCTTCACGACCTCGTCGTCCAGCAGCTTGTCGGCCTCTTCTCCGATCAGGATCTCGTAGCTCTCCGCCACGGTCATCTTCTTCCGGACCGTCCGCCCGCCGAACGCCTTCCCGAAGATATCGCCCAGGTTCATCATCCCGACATTCTGCCCCGGCTGCCCCGGGATCTCGAACTGGCTCATCGGGTTGGACGTGTCGGCCAGGTCCAGCTCGATGACCGTATCGTCCAGTTCGCCCTTCTTCAGCTTCTGCCGGAACATCTCCCGCGTCTGCTCGCGCGCATTCTCACCGGCAATCGCCTCGATCACCCGGTCTTCCGCCTGCTGATGTGCCGAAGCCTTCACCTCTTCCCGCATGTACTCGCGAGTCATGGCAATGGCCGTGTCCATCAGATCACGCACGATCTGCTCAACGTCCCGCCCGACATAGCCGACCTCGGTGAACTTTGTCGCCTCGACCTTGATGAACGGCGCCCGCGCCAGCTTTGCCAGCCGGCGGGAAATCTCCGTCTTGCCGACCCCGGTGGGCCCGATCATCAGGATGTTCTTCGGATAGACCTCGTCCCGCAGCTCGGCATCAAGCTGCTTGCGCCGCCAGCGGTTGCGAAGCGCCACGGCGACGGCGCGCTTGGCATCCTTCTGGCCGATGATGAAGCGGTCGAGTTCCGAGACGATCTCGCGGGGTGTCAGGTCAGTCATACGGGGCCCTGTTCAGTGAGCGGGTGGAAGGTATTTGCGCAACCCGCCGAGCGGCAGGATGCCAAGAAGAACTGCCCGGATTCGTGCCCAGAACGCTCCGAGCGCGACGAGGAAGAGACCAAGCGACAGGATCAGCCAACCGAAGTTGCCGCCCTCGGTCACCGGATACAGCGTGGTGATGACGCCAACGACATAGGCAATCGCGGCGAGCAGAAAAGATCGCCGGTCGATGATCACGGCGACCAGCGCGAAAATGCCCATCACTGCGATCAGCGCAAGCCGGGCATTGTCGGTTTCATTCGAAAGCACCGACAGCGCGATAGTGTTGATGATCATCGGCGCTGCGACGAGGTGCAGCCAGAACCCCTGTGAAGCACGGCGTGTCACACGATGCGGATCGCTGGCATCGAATGCCATCGCCGCGGCGAAGGTGGCAAGGCCGAGGGCCAGCGTGATCCAGGCAAAGCCGCTTTCCTCGGACAGAACGAAGATGTCGTTCAGGTTCTCGGGATTGCCGGACTGTGTCGCGGCGGTGAGCAGCGCGGTGGCGAAGAGTCCGAGCGCCACGACGGCCAGCGCGAAGGGCACCTTGAAGCGCAGCCAGAATACCAGAACAGCGGCGACCGACAGCAGGCCGGGTCCAATCAGGCTGCCGTAATCCTCCTGCGCAATCATGAAGACCTGCGCCAGCCAGTTGCCGAAGCCGAACGCCGCGACTGCCGCGAACATGATGGTCAACAGGATTGCCGGGCCGACCATCCGGCGGCGGCGGATGAAGTATTCGGAGAACAGCCAGACCAGAGCCGCTGTGGCCACGCTGATCCAAAGAAGTGCGGTATGCCAGGTCTCGATCCGGCCGGCGACGTACCAGCCGACGACGGCCACGTATCCCGCGGACAGGATCCCGAGGCCGACCATGATGAAAATCTCGTTGAAGCCGCGGAACAGTTCGAACGGTTCATCGCCGGCAGACAGGTCCTCGCGCGCACCGCGGCGACTGTCCGACAGCGCGGTCAGCTGTGCTGCTTGCCGCTCCGACAGGATGCCGGCGCCGACAGCGGCGCGGATGTCGTCGGTTTGGATCAACGGATGGTTTCCACCGTCAGGCTGCCGTTGGTGAAGACGCAGATATCCGAAGCGATGGCCATGGCGCGGCGTGCGATTTCCTCGGCCGAGAGGTCGCTGTCCATCAGCGCCCTGCCCGCCGCCAGCGCGTAGTTGCCGCCGGATCCGATTGCGGTCACGTCGTGCTCAGGTTCCAGCACGTCACCAGCACCTGTGATGACGTACATTTCCTTGCCATCCGACACGATCAGCATCGCTTCCAGTTTCTGCAAGTACTTGTCGGTGCGCCAGTCCTTGGCCAGTTCCACAGCGGCGCGCTGCAACTGGCCCGGCGTCGCCTCGAGTTTCGCTTCCAGCCGTTCCAGCAGCGCAAAGGCATCTGCGGTCGATCCCGCGAATCCGGCCACGATGTCATAACCGCCCGGCGAAAGCCGCCGTACCTTGCGCGCGGTTCCCTTGATCACCGTGTTGCCCAGGCTCACCTGCCCGTCGCCCGCAATCACCACCTCGCCGCCTTTCTTGACGCCGATGATCGTCGTGCCGTGCCAGCCGGGAAACTCTTCGCTTGCCATTCGGGCCTCCTGTTCAGGTCCGGCCGTATATGGAAGCCCGGAAATGAGAGGGCAAGGGTTTAACCTTTGCCGTGGCGCCCTATGGGACAGGCGGTAGAGTGCCCGGGACATGAGCGAAGACGATCTGTTTGATGGCGCTATGGCGGTTTGGCCGGGGTTACGTGAGCGAGCCGGATTGCCGGAAGACGGCTGGTCGCCACAGGTTCTGTCGCGGCAGCACGGGCGACGTTACCGGCGTATCGTTCTTCTGATGGAGCGTGGGGAGTTTCGGGTTGTTCTGAAACGGCAAATTCATCCGAGCGAGGCGGATGTCGTTGAGAAAGCCATAACTTCGCAATTGGCGGCGCAGGATGTGTTTCCCCAGTCCGATGATCTGCGGCTGGCGCGGGTACTGGCCTTTGATCGAGATACGCAGGCCAGCCTGACGACGTGGGAGACGGGAGAAATCCTGACGGAAGCGCTGTCCCGGCCGGATGCCGATCATCGGGACCTGCTGCGCCGGACGGGACGATGGGCATCGACCTTTCATCGATCGCTTTTTCGCGAACGCCGTGCCTTCCAGCCAAGGTACAGCCTTGCCTATCTTGACGAATTGGCGACCGAAGTTCGGTCAGGCGCGCGACAGGTGAGCCGGCCGAACCGCTTTCTGAAATGCGTAAACCGCTTGCACCAGCTGGCGCCTGAGTTTGAAGGTCGAGAGACCGTCTCGTCGATGACCCACGGCGACCTTCATCTGCGCAATATAGTGATTGCGCCCGGCTCGGTATCCGGCATCGACTTTGCAGGCGGAAACAGCGCGCCGGTGGGCCACGATCTTTCGCGCCTGCTGGTCGACTATGCCACCTTGTTCGGTGCAGACGCGCCCAAGGGTGTGATCCTGTCGGCTGATACGAATGCGGGGTTCTTCGAAGGTTATGACCTGGTCGGGCCCGACGACCCAAGCGTAGGGTTCCTGATACCGATGCGTATTCTGACCGATTGGATCGCCCTGCCCGCGCGACCGCAGGACAGGCGCCCGGCGCAGAAGCGGCGGATGCAGGGGCTGAAGCCGCTGATCGACCGGGTCTTTGACGAATAGAAAAAGGGCGCCCGAGAAGGACGCCCCTTTTGCAAATCCGGTGGTGGATCAGACGGCTTCGTCGATCCAGCCTTTCAGAGCGGCCTTCGGCGCGGCGCCGGTCTTGTTCGAAACAACCTGACCGCCCTTGAACAGGAACAGCGCCGGAATGCCGCGAACGCCCAGCTGGGCCGGCATCGACGGGTTTTCGTCCACGTTCACCTTGGCGATCTTGATCTTGCCATCATACTCGACCGCCAGCTCTTCGAGCGCCGGGCCGATCTGCTTACAGGGGCCGCACCATTCGGCCCAGAAGTCCACCACGACGGGGACCTCGGAATTCACCACCTCTGATTCGAAGGTGTCGTCTGTGACTGCGACGGTGGCCATGCGAGTTCTCCTCTGCGCCATATGAGTCGGGTTGGGAAGGTAGGCAGGCACTGCCATACCGTCAAGATGTGGTCGTCATATGCATCGCTGCCCTCACGATCTCGTGGGGCAATCGCATCAGTCGTGGGACGTTTGTCCATAAAATGGCCGACTCAACAGCCCGGTCCGGAAATATTTGCCGCAGCGCGTCCTCATAGGCCGCCATCTGCCGGAGGATGCCGTCTGGGACGTCCTCTGCCCGGTTCGGTACGATGCGGTTGGTCTTGAAGTCCACGGCCAGAACTTGGGTATCGGAAACAATCAGCTTATCGATCGTGCCGTGGATCCGCAGACCTGTTTCCGTGAGGGCGGCGGAAACATCGACTTCGGAAAGGACGTCCGGAGCGAAGAGCCAGTCGAGATCCGGGGCGATTAAAACACCCCGGGCCTCGGCGATCAGCGACTCAAGCTCTGATCCCTCGGCCGCGTCTTTGCCCTGGGCCAGAAGAGATGCGGCGACGCTGTTCCAACGCTCTGCGGGCACACCGGGAAGATGTTCCAGCAACAGATGAACCTGCCGGCCGCGGCGGAGCGATGCGTCAAGGTCGAACTCCTCACCTTCCATCCCGAGTGCCTTCGCGCCACCAAGATCGCTTGGGCTGAGAATCTGGAGCTTGGGCGGCAGCGACAAATGCGTGGTAATCCACTCCGGAAGCTCGACGTCGGGCGGCTCCGTGAAATGAACGTCTTCCAGCGGGCCTGCATCCCAATCGAGATGGGCATAACGCAGCCCCTCACCCACCGGAGTGTCCAGCGGCAAGGCCCCCAGCCGCTCCAGCCCTTGCCGTGCCAGATCGTGCCAGCTTTCGCCGGAATTGCCTGTGTCTCCCGCTGCAGCGACGATCAGCCATGTCTCCGCGCGCGTAATTGCCACGTAATAGAGACGCAACGCCTCCGCTTCCTGCGCGGCTCGCTGGCTATCAAGCGCGCGCACCATCTCGTCCGGTTGCCAGCCCGAAGGCGTCTTCCACATCGGTGCGCCGTCTTCGCCGATGACGATCTCGTCACGCATCCGAAGCTGTCGCTTGGCGGTATCGGGCAGGATCACGATGGGCGATTCCAGGCCCTTGGCGCCGTGTACTGTCATCACCCGGATCTGGTCACCGGCATTGTCCATCTGCCGTTTCACCTCGACATCGTCAGTTTCGAGCCAGGTGAGGAAGCCGGTGAGACTTGGTACGTCCATCCGCTCGTAGGAAAGCGCCTGGTTCAGCAGCGAGTCGATTCCGTCCTCGGCCTCGGCTCCCAGCTGGGCCAGCAGTCGCCGGCGTCCATCGTGACGCGACAATATGCGTTCGATCAGGTCGTAGGGCCGCAGAAAATCCGCCTGTTTTCGCAGATCGTCCAGGATCGCCAGTGTTTCCGGGCAGTCGGTGCGCTTGCGAAGCGCAGTCCAGAGATAGGTTTCTTCCCGGCCCGCCGCGAGTTGGTAGAGCTGTGCCTCTGTCCAGCCAAAGAGCGGTGAACGCAGCGCTGCGGCGAGCGAAAGGTCATCCTCCGGCGTGGCGAGGAAACTCAGAACGGCGGCAAGGTCCTTAACCGCCAGTTCCCCGCCCAGTTTCAGGCGGTCGGCGCCGGCGACCGGCATTCCTGCGGCCTTGCAGGCCCGAATGATCTCGGCGAACAGTCCGGAGCGTCGGCGCACAAGGATCAGGAAATCCCCGGCACGCACCTTCCGTCGCGTGCCATCCGGGGTTGGAATTGTCTCTGTTCCAATGGTTCGAGCGATGTGACCGGCGATCTCCCGGGCCAGCCGGACCTCGTGATGGTCTTCGCCCATGCGGTCCATTGGTTCGTACCAGGGAAGCTTGTCCTGCTTTTCGGCCGGCGCCACGACTGGCCACAAATCAACGCGCCCCGGCAGTTCATCGCGAAAGGCCCGGTGCCACGTATCCATGTCCAGACGGGCCTCAGGGATATCGCCAAAGATCGTATCGACCAGACGCAGGATCGCGTCGGACGAGCGGAACGAATACTCCAGCTCGCGTCGTTGCAGTGCCTGCCCGACCCACTCGAGTCGCTCACGGAAATGGTCGCGCATACGGTCGAACTCTTCCGGGTCTGCCCCCTGAAAGGAATAGATCGACTGCTTCTTGTCGCCGACGACAAAGATTGTTCGCACCCTGTCGTCCCGCGCGCCGCGACCAGATGTGAATTCCTGCGCCAGACGCTGGATTACCTGCCACTGCACCGGGCTGGTATCCTGCGCCTCATCCACCAGGATGTGGTCTAGGCCACCATCCAGCCTATAAAGAACCCAGTCGGCGACGGCGGGATCGGAGAGCAGTTCCAGAGTCTTGAGGATCAGGTCGTCGAAATCGAGCCAACCGTGGAGTTGCTTCCTTCTTTCGTATGCGGGCAGGAAAGCCTCGGCGAACTGGTGCAGTGCCGCCGTCTTTTCCGCAGCGCGCAGTGCAACCAGTTTTGGCCTTGCATCGGCCACTCGCAGCATCAGGTCGTCGAGCTCATCAGCCAGGGCGCCAAGGGCCTGACGGCAGTCTTTTGTTGGCAACTTCCCGGTTTTTGCCGAGAATGGTTCATTAGCGCCGGCACCGGTGAGGAATGTGGAGATTGCGGTCTCTAATTCAGCAATACCCGGATCGGACCAGTTCAGCCCCTCCAGCTTTTCCGCAGTGCGTGCGTCCGTAACTTTGCTGCTTTGCTGGAGCACAGGCACCAGCATCTTCACCAGCGCCGCCTCGGATCCATCGAACGCTTCTGCGAGAATGCGCGACAGAGAAAGTTCCGCTGGCTGCCCAAACCAGCCGAGCACCTCCGCCACCTCGATTTCTCCGGCGAACTGTGCCCTCGCACCGACTACCGCGGCGCTCAGAGCGCCAAGGTCTTCCCCTGTGAATTGCGCCGCCACGGCGTCGATGGCCGCCACATGAGGACCACTCGCGAGGTCTTCGACGACCTGTTCTCTCAGCCGGTCAGCGGCGCGGTCGTCCATTTCCACGAATGCTGGCGACACCCGGGCCTCGAGCGGAAAGCGCCGCAGCAGCGAGGAACAGAATGAATGGATCGTCTGTATCCGCAGACCGCCGGGCGTTTCTATTGCGCGGGCGAAAAGCCGCCGCGCCTCGGCAAGCCGCTCCGGCGCGAAGACCTCTGTTTCGCCCATGCGCTGGAGTTCTTCGGCCAGCGCGCCGTCGGGCTTCATGGCCCAGTCACCGAGGCGGCGGAACAGGCGGTTCTGCATCTCGGACGCGGCGGCTTTGGTATAGGTCAGGCACAGGATGTTCTGCGGCGGCACCTTGTCGAGCAAAAGCCGCGCCACACGATCCGTCAGAACCCGGGTCTTGCCGGAGCCGGCGTTGGCCGATAGCCAGGTCGAGTTTCCCGGCTCCGCGGCGCGGTTCTGGCTGATCGTGGCGGCGTCGAGCTTCATTCGCCGACCGCCTCACCCTCGGGGTCGCAGCTTTCGTCCCACTCGCCATAACGGGCAAGGTGATCGTAATCGCCGCCGAAGCTTTGCAGGTCGACCGCGCGGCGCGACGTGTATCCGCGCGCCGGATCGCGATATGCGGCGATGAGTTGGATGAACCCATCGGCAACGGCAGCCGTTTCTGCCGCGTCCCACAGCTTGGATTCGACTTTTGGCGAGGAACCGAGCCCGATATAGACAGTCTCGGCCACCTGTGCGGGATCCAGATCCAAAAGTGCGCCGCGTTCCGCCATCAACGCGGCAAGCCCGAGTTGCTTGTCGAAATGTTCCTGCTGATCTTTGCTGGGCGGATTACCGGTCTTGTAGTCGTAAATTGCCACGCGTCCGTCTGGCAGGCGGTCGATCCGGTCGATCTTGCCTCGCAGTTCCATCTTCAGTTCGGGGAATTCCAGCTGACCACGCCGTTCCAGTGCCAGCACATCGCGGTCCGCCTGACGCGCAATTTCACCAGCTACAAACCAGTCGGCCACCCGCATCAGCCTTGCCCGCCACATCCGCCGTGCTGCAGGCCAGGGAGCATCCTCGGCGAGCACCGTGTCAGTTATTGCACGCAGTCTTGCCATTGCGGTGTCGGCGTCATCAAACTCGGCATCTTTGACGAACCGTTCCAAAATCTTGTGAAGGATCGTGCCACGCAACGGCGCATCGGGCGTCTGACGCAGGGGATCGAGCGGGCGCAGGCGAAGTACATGCCGGGCATAGATCGCATAGGGATCGCGGATAAGTGTCTGGATCTCGGTGATCGACAGCGACTTCGGACGTGCTGCAAGTGGCGGCCGCGGCGAAGGCCGCGGGGCGGGAGCTTCGATGACGGCCGGCGCTTGGAGCCGGTTAGCCAGCGTGAGCCACGTGTTGCCTCGCGCTCGCATTTCGCCAAGCGACACACGGCTCTCATCCGACAGGCCATCCAGCAGGTTGGTCAGTCGGTTCAGCCAGCGCGACGGAACCGTCTGTGCCTCGGCATCGCGGACGGACCGGCTCAGGACGACCTCCGCCGCTGCAATCGCCTGCTGAAAGTCATGCGCTGACAGACCAATGCGCCGCTCCGGCAGCAAGAGCCCGGCATCATGCCGCATCCGGCGATTGAGCCATGGATCGGCCTTGGCGGCTTCGGGCCAGACGCCTTCGTTCAGCCCGCCCAGAACTATGAGGTCGGCCCCCTGCACACGCGCTTCTAGCGTGCCCCAGATCATGACGCCGGGATGTGTGCCAACCGCTTCACGCACTTCACCGCGCTGCAAAACCGACTGGAACAGAGACCGATAGTCGGAAACGTCGAGGACACTGCCGTGCTCCGCCTCACGACTCAAGGCTTCCACCCATCGCAAGGCCTCGCGGCCGGCCTCCTTTTCCCATAACTCACCGCTGCCGTCCGTTTCCGGACCACCGGCAAGTCTTTCAGCAAGCCGGATGTGCTGCTCCAGATGCTTCGTAAGTGGTTGCGCGCCAATATCCTGTAATCCGACCATCAATCCGGCCAGCCATGCCGCCCAGGCCTGCCTCGCCGGGTTATCGGCCCCGGCCCAATTCAATAGGTCCGCCGGCGAAGGGAATGGCGGCCCGTTTCGGCGAAGCGACAGTTCCAGCTCCCGGGTGTGCAGCAGGTGCGGCCCGCGTTCAGCAGATCCGGTATTGGTGAGCGGGTGTTTTAGCAGGGTCAGCAGCGCTTCAGCCGTCAGCTTTTCCCCGAACAGCCCGGCGACATGGCGCAGGAACCGTCCCGGTGCCGTCAGCGGAAGTGGGCGCCCCGCGCTGTCATCTGGCACGATGCCCCATCGGTCCAGTGCAGCGGCGACCTGGCGGGTCAGCGTCCGGTCGGGCGTGATCAGCGCAGCTATCTTGCCCCGCTCTGCCGCTTCGCGGAGGACCAATGCGATTGCACCAGCTTCCTCGCGGGACGATGGCGCTTCGATCAGCGTCATGTCGCTGGTCGCGTCGGCTAAGCCGGTCAGCGCGGATCCCTCTTCCATCCACTGGTCGGTGACCGGGGCCGGTCGCAGCGCCAGAGAAACCAGCCGATTGCGCGCGGGGCTTGGCTCGGGCAGTGCAGTATCCCACCGGTCGACCCGAAAATCGGTCTCTAAATCGTGCGCCAGCCGCGCAAAACGGAATTGCGGATGATCTTCGAAACTCATCGCATCGTCCAGCCGTTCCCAGACATCGCGTGGCAGATCGAAGTCGTATCCCGGCAGGATCAGCGCGCCCTGTGGTAGCCTTGCCACGGCCCGCATGAACGCTGCGGTGGTTCCGCGGGAACCTGTGGAGCCGGCGACAATCACGGGATGCTGCAGTGGATCGCTGCGCCAGCGGTCCGATAGCTGCTCGACCACCATGCGTTGCCTGGCTTCACTATCAGGAGCATCATGCGAACGATCAAGAAAGGCTTCGACCAGTGTGACGAATTGCAGGCTGCGCTGCCAGTGTCCGGACTGGTCGGTCAAATCCAGATTAGCAAGCGTTCCCGGCGGCACGCCCTCGCCCTGCATTTCCGCCATCAGGTCGGCGAGGCTGTCGGCCAGATCGAAAAGCGCAGAACGCGGGGCAAGGTCCGGCTGTCTCTCTAGCAGCTTCGCGACGAGCTGGGTCAATTCCAACCGACGACGTAGCGGCGAAACCGGTGGCGGAATCTCGGCCAACGCGGCTTCGGTCGCGAGGTCGGTGACAAGTCGGATGCGGGGCAAGAGCCGGGCAGGTCCCGCGTCGAACAGCGCCTTCATCCTGCGCTGCATCCGGCGGGTGTTTACGAAGATCTCGATACGGGCGAGCGCGTCTGGCGGCTTGCCCTCCATCCGGCGCAGGACGCCATTGACGACAGCTTTTGGAAAGTCGGCGCCGGGGGGCAGGCCGAACAAACGCGGGCTGTCCCCGGGTTCAAACATGCGCCTGTTCCAAAAGTGCTTCGGCCATCGGGATATTTTCCGGCCGCCCTACATCGCACCAGCCGCCGGTGTGGACGACGCCGTACAGACGTCCTGCTGCCAGCATGTCAGTCCAGACACTGTACATGCCGAATGCGGCTGCCGTAGCATCGGCAAACGGCTTCGTCTTGATGATCTGCAAACCGGTGTAAACAGGCCCCGGCCCGGGCGTCAGGCGCCCGTCATCCGCGATCAGAAAATCGCCCTTACCCGGATGCGCCGTCGCGTTGTTTCTGGGAACTATTACCAAAAGCCCGTCCATCTCGTCCGGATCCCAGGCATCCAGCAACGCCGGCACAGGATTCGGCCCGGTCCAGATCGCATCGGTGTTCAAGGTAATGACAGAGTCGCCTCCGAGCAGGGGCATTGCCGCTTTCAGACCGCCACCAGTATCCAGCAGGTCTGGCTCATGGCTTTCCACGATACTTTTTGCGCGCAGGTGAGCAGACATCTGGTCGGCGAGATAATGTGTATTCGCAGCGATGCGGGAGATACCTGCCTGTTGCAGAAGCGTCAGTGCGTGATCAAACAGCGCCAGTCCGGCCACCTTTACCAGAGGTTTGGGCAAACGGTCGGTCAGGGGCGCCATTCGTGTGCCGAGACCTGCGGCAAAAAGCAACGCGGCGTCAGGCCGGGACATGAGGCGTTAACCTTTGCAGACTGGTGTCTGTCGGTTCTGAAAGCGCCCCGGCCAGTCGATCGGCGAGCTGCAACAAGACTGGATGCGCAAGATTTGTCTGTACATGGTTCCAGACTCGCGGGATCAGCCGGACATATCCCGGTTTGCCAAGTTGCAAGGAAAGCCGGCCAAATATGCCGAGTATTCGGAGGTTCCGCTGCAGGCCGAGCAGTGCGAATGCGGTCCGAAACCGTTCTGCGTCCGCACCGCTTTCCCGGATGAAACGATCAAGGACCGCCTCGCTCACGTTCGGCGAAACGTCCCGCCGTGCGTCCTGAAGCATTGACACGACATCATAGGCAGGATGGGCCGCCACAGCATCCTGAAAGTCGAGCAGTCCGACGCGAGCCAACCCTGCCCGATCGCCAAGCCACATAAGGTTTTCGGCATGGCAATCGCGCAGGCAGAAGACGACCTCATCAGAGAGGAATTCGGAAAAAAGCTTCTCTAACATGCCGGTGATGTCGCTTCGCGCGGCAACGGAGACATTGCAACCCTGTGGATCCACATACCAGTCGAAGAACGGGTCGAGCATCTCGGAAAGCCGGGCTGGCGTGAACACGTGTAGCTCCGGCAGGATCTCGACATTGCGTACCGACAGGAGCATGTCGGTCGCGGCCCGATACAAATCGGCCTCCCGCGAGGGGTCGTCGGCGACAAGTTTGGCAAAAACCTCGTTGCCCAGATCCTCAAGCAGTATCAGGCCGGCTTCCTCGTCGGCGGCATAGATCTCCGGGGCACTGAAACCGGAGCGGCGCAAATGCGTGGCAACCCTGATGAATAGGCTCACGTCCTGCCCGTTATCCGGCGGCGCGTCCATCAGGATCGCGGGACCTTTCGCCCCTTGCAGCCGTTCGTAACGGCGCGCAGATGCATCTCCGGCCAACGGCGTTCGCAACGCGTCCCTCCATCCCTCGCGCGTCAAAAAATCCAGAATCAGGAACATGCGGTCAGCCATTGACGGTGTCCGGTAAAACTCGGGTCATTAACTCCCGCCATCTCGGCGAGTCCGATGTGAAGTGAGAGGTACGTTTGCCCGGCGCGTCAGTCATCGACAGTTCCAGGGTCAACGCGCTCCTGGGCGCAAAATCGTCCAGCCTGTCAGGCCACTCGATGAGACAGATCGCCGAAGAGAACGCTTCTTCCAGTCCCAGTTCCACGACATCATGCGGCCCGCTCAGTCGGTAGAGATCGCAATGCCAGATCTCGGACAGGCCGTCATCGTAGACCTGTACAAGCGTGTAAGTTGGCGACGGAACATCCTCGGCCAACCCGGCTGCCGACAGTCGAGCCTGGATCAAAGACCTCGCGAAATGCGTCTTGCCGCTACCCAGACCGCCTTGAAGCAAGATCGCGTCTCCTGGCTTCAGTAGAGGCGCGAGGGCCGCCGCGAATGCGGCGGTCTCTTCAGGAGACTGGAATGTCAACGAAGCGTTCATGGCCGCAGTCTGGCCAAGCGCGGCAATCCGCGCAACCTAACTGCTGCAGCGCTCGGCAGCCTCGTCCACCGCGGCCGTGAAGCCGAACAGCGAGAACGTGTCCTCGGTTTTCGTCCCGCGAGACGACTCACCGACCAGCACCGCTTCCGCACCGGCCTTCATGGCTTCGATGATGCGCGCATCGTCCGATTCGTCCTGCGCCCAGGCCATCTCGCCTTGAGTGAACAGGTCAAAACTGTTGTCGCCAACAGTCAGCGTCACTGTGGATCCGTCGTCGAAAGGATACCCGCCGGTAAAGGAAATTTGCCCGGCCACGTTGGAATTCGGCACGAACGACACGAACAGCAGGATATCGCCGCGACGAACTGCCACGACGCGGCCATCGCGAGTGTTCACCGTCTCTTCAGGCGCGCTTACGCTCCAGCACTGATGCGGCAGCACCGAATCCGCGGGGCATTCGCCGCCATCACCGACGTCCGTGCTGCAGCTCTCGGGCTTTTCGAATACGCTCCAGTCGGTATGCGCCGCGACACGATTGCGCGACTCCTCCTGTGCGCCCGCCATCGCGGGCAATGCCACCACGGCGGCGTACATTAAACCGCGGACAAGACGTGAATGCATTCGTCTCACAGCCTCCAGCCAATTCTGCCTCTCGCTGCCCTCGGCGATCTATCTTTCGTGACCTTCCCGAGCGGACATGCGATGTTTTTCCTCATCTGGCCAGACTTTAACGGATTGTTGCTGATATTTAAAAGGGCTGGCAGCGAAAAATCGCGCAGGGTTGAAGGAGAATTCATGAGTAACGCGGTGCCGTTGGTAGAGGTTTGGCGCGGACAGTTCCTTGAATCGATTCATACGGGACATGCCGTTGTATGTGATTCACGTGGAGATATCGTTGAATCCTGGGGCGATCCCGATCAGGTCATTTTGCCGCGCTCGTCCGCCAAGATGATACAAGCTCTGCCGTTGATAGAGAGCGGTGCGGCCGATGCACGGGGACTTGTCACAGAGCATCTGGCTTTGGCCTGTGCTTCGCACAATGGGGCCGCGGAACATACGGAACGCGTGCAGACATGGCTGTCAGACCTCGGATTGAACGATGACGCGCTGCGCTGCGGCCCGGAGTTTCCGCGCGATACGGAAACCGCGAACCAGATGATCCGCGCCTACGGCAGCGCATGCCAGTGGCACAATAACTGCTCGGGAAAACACACCGGCTTTCTGACGCTGACGCAGCACCTTGGGGCCGGCCCGGAGTACACGTTCCCCGAGCATCCGGTACAGCTCGCCGTGCGGGAAGCGTTCGAGGATGTGACCGGGGCAGCCTCGCCGGGATATGGAATTGACGGCTGTTCTGCCCCCAACTTTGCGACCACGGTCCACGGAATGGCGCGGGCGATGGCCTTCTTTGCATCGGCAAATCCCGATGGCTCGGTGCGAGAAAGGGCCGCTGTACGGCTTCGCGACGCAATGGGTCTGCATCCAAGTCTCGTGGCCGGCGAAGGCAGGGCCTGCACGGAACTGATGCGTGCGATGGGTGGCCGGGTTCCAATCAAGACCGGTGCTGAAGCGGTCTTTATCGCGATCATCCCAGAACGGAAGATGGGCGTCGCGGTGAAGATTTCGGACGGCACGACGCGTGCGAGTGAATGTGTGATCGCCGCGATTCTCGTGCGCCTTGGGGTACTGGATCCAAACCATCCAGCAACAATTGCGCGGCGCAACCCACCGATTCCGAACCGGCGTGGTCTTTCTGTTGGAGAGATCCGGCCAGTTTCGGGACTATTCTGACCTTAGTCAGTGACGAATTCGTCCTTGGAATAGCCCTGCAGGTAGAGCAGCGCAGACAAGTCACCGTGGTTGACCCGAATGTCGCACTGCTCCTGCACGGACGGCTTCGCGTGAAGCGCAACCCCCAGTCCGGCGAGGCCCAGCATCCCCAGATCGTTCGCTCCATCGCCCACCGCGACCACGTCGGTTTCCGCCATTTGCAGCCTCTGCGCCTGCTCCCGGAGTGATGCTATCTTCGCGTCACGGCCAAGGATTGGCTCCGCCACTTCGCCGGTCAGTTTGCCGTTCTCGACAAGCAGTGTGTTAGCGCGGTGCTTGTCGAATCCCAGGGTTGCTGCGACGTCCTCGGTGAACGCGGTGAAACCGCCAGAGACCAGAATCGCGAATGCGCCGTTCGCTTTCATCGTCGCGACCAGCGCCTTGCCGCCGGGCGTATAAGTGATCCTCTCGGCCAGAACCTTGCCAATGACGGCGACTGGCAGATCCTTCAAAAGGCCCACACGCTCGCGTAACGCCGCCTCGAATTCCAGTTCGCCGTTCATGGCTCGCGCGGTGATATCCGCCACGCGCTCGCCGACACCGGCCTCCTCGGCGAGTTCATCGACGCATTCCTGCTGTATCAGTGTCGAATCCATATCTGCCAGCAGCATTTTCTTGCGCCGACCAACCGCCGGCAGGACGTTCAGGTCCACGCCCAGCGCCTGGCAATCTTTCCAGACATCCCAGCGGTTCTCCGGCACTTCTTCTACCGGAAACTCGGCCGCCTCGCCGCGCGAAAGCCAGACAAGATCGCCACCGCCCCACGCATTGCGAAGCGAACTGCAAAGTGCGGGGTCGAGGCCGGGACTGTTGGTGCCGGATATCAGGGAAACGATGAACATACGCGGTTTGCCGTAGGTGTAGCTGCTGCAGAAGACCGCACGGCCTATAGCCGCGATTAACAAAGGGTAAAAGTGGGTCCGGTCCTTACTGGTAAACGCGCTCGGAACGCGTCTCTTGCTTCGTACGTTTCATCACCAAGCCCCTGGCGGCATGTCAACCGGACACGACGGTAAGGCGAACATGGTGGTTTTTCCGGTTTCCCGCCATGGCCAACGCATTGGCAGTCGAGCGCCTGTCCCGTCTGCAGCCGGGGCATAATTGTTGCGCCTAATGATGATCGTGAAAACTTTTCCGAAACGCGACAGCACGAGCCATCTTGCCAGACACGTGTCGCGGGCGTATGTGCGGCGGCGGGACACCCCTCCCCAACGAGGGGCGTATATCTGGAAGGATATCCATAGATGGATACGAGAAAACCGGCATCGCGGCCGGCAAATCCGCGGTTCTCCTCTGGCCCCTGTGCCAAACCCCCGCATTTTTCCCTGGATAAGCTGTCGGACGCCGCACTTGGCCGTTCGCATCGCGCCGCAGTCGGCAAGGCCAAGCTGAAGGCTGCCATCGACGGTACGCGCGAAATCCTTGGTATACCGGATGACTACCGCGTCGGCATCGTTCCTGCTTCCGATACTGGCGCGATGGAAATGGCGATGTGGTCGCTGCTGGGCGAGCGCAAGGCCACGATGCTGGCCTGGGAGAGCTTCGGCGCCGGCTGGGTGACCGACGTGGTCAAGCAGCTGAAGCTGGATGCCGAGGTCAAGACCGCCGACTATGGCGAGATCGTCGACCTCGCTACCGTCGATTTCGATACCGATGTCGTCTTTACCTGGAATGGAACCACCTCTGGCGTGCGCGTTCCGAACGGCGATGGGATCCCGGCCGACCGTGCCGGTCTGACGATCTGCGACGCGACCTCGGCTGCTTTCGCGCAGGACCTGCCGTGGGAAAAGCTGGATGTCGTTACCTTCTCTTGGCAGAAGGTGCTGGGTGGTGAGGCGGCGCATGGCATGCTGATCCTCAGCCCGCGTGCCGTAGAGCGGCTGGAAAGCTATACACCCGCCTGGCCGCTGCCGAAGATTTTCCGCCTGACCAAGGGCGGTAAGCTGATCGAAGGAGTGTTCGTCGGAGAGACGATCAACACACCGTCGATGCTGGCTGTTGAAGACTATTTGCAGTCTCTGGATTGGGCGAAATCGATTGGCGGCCTTCCGAAGCTGATCGAACGTGCAGATACCAACGCCAAAGTGCTTTGGGATTTCTGCGACCGGAACGATTGGCTCTCGAACCTCGCCGTCGATCCTGCAACGCGGTCGAACACAAGTGTCTGCCTCAAGTTCACTGACGACCGGATCAAGGACGGGGCGGCTTTCGCCAAGGCGGTCGCCAAGAAGCTGGACGACTACAACGCCGCCTACGACATCGGCGCCTACCGCGATGCGCCTCCGGGCCTGCGGATCTGGTGCGGCGGCACGATCGAATCGGCGGATATCGAGAAGCTGACGCTCTGGCTCAAATGGGCCTTCGAACAGGTGCTCGAGGATCAGACAGCGTCGGCCTGACGCGTCAGTATTCCAACTTACAAATTCAGGTGCGCCGGACCGGCGCACCTTCCTCCCCCGGATAATTGTTTCAAAGGACCATCGAATATGGCTCCCAAAGTACTCGTCTCCGACAAGCTGTCGGAAACCGCCGTTCAGATCTTCCGCGACCGCGGGATTGACGTGGATTTCCTGCCCGACGTGGGTAAGGACAAAGAAAAACTGGCCGAAATCATCGGGCAGTATGATGGCCTCGCGATCCGCTCGGCCACCAAAGTCACGCCGACCATCCTGGAAAAGGCGGACAAGCTGAAGGTCGTGGGCCGTGCCGGGATCGGCACGGACAACATCGACAAGGAAGCAGCTTCTAAAAAAGGCGTGATCGTCATGAACACGCCTTTCGGGAACATGATCACCACGGCGGAACACGCCATCGCACTGATGTTTGCGGTGGCCCGGCAGATCCCCGAGGCATCCGCATCGACCCATGCCGGCAAATGGGAAAAGTCGAAGTTCATGGGAGTCGAGCTGACCGGCAAGACCCTTGGCGTGATCGGCGCCGGGAACATCGGCGGCATCGTCTGCGCCCGGGCGCTGGGCCTGAAAATGAAGGTCGTCGCGTATGACCCCTATCTCGGTCAGGAGAAGGCCGACAACATGGGCGTCGAGAAGGTGGAACTCGACGAGCTTCTGAAGCGCGCCGATTTCATAACGCTACATGTGCCGCTGACAGACTCGACCCGGAACATCCTTTCGCGCGAGAACTTGGCGAAAACCAAGAAAGGTGTGCGCATCATCAACTGCGCTCGTGGCGGATTGGTGGATGAGGAGGCGATGGCTGAACTGCTGAAATCCGGCCATGTCGCTGGCGCAGCGTTCGATGTTTTCGCGGAGGAACCCGCCGTCGAGAACCCGCTGTTCGACCTGCCGAATGTCGTCTGCACTCCGCACCTCGGTGCGTCCACAACCGAGGCGCAGGAAAACGTCGCCCTGCAGATCGCCGAGCAGATGTCGGATTACCTGCTGACCGGTGCGGTTCAGAACGCGCTGAACATGCCCTCCGTCACCGCCGAAGAGGCCAAGGTGATGGGGCCGTGGATCAAGCTTGCGGGTCACCTTGGCGGCTTCGCCGGACAGCTGACCGATGAACCGATCGAGGCTATCAACATCCTCTACGACGGCCACGCGGCCGACATGAACGTCGCCGCACTGACCTCGGCCGCGCTGGCGGGGATCATGAAGGCCACCAACCCGGATGCGAACATGGTCTCGGCCCCCGTCGTCGCCAAAGAACGCGGCATCGACATCGCCACGACCACGCAGACAAAATCCGGTGTTTTTGACGGCTACATGAAGTTGACGGTGGTCACCCCCACGCGCGAACGCTCCATCGCAGGCACCGTGTTCTCAGATCACAAGCCACGCTTCATCCAGATCAAGGGTATCAATATCGATGCCGAAGTCGGTGAGCATATGCTCTACACCACGAACAAGGACGTTCCGGGAATAATCGGTACGCTGGGCGGGACCCTCGGAACCAACGGTGTGAATATCGCGAACTTCACTCTGGGCCGGTCCGAGCGCGGTAAGAATGCCATCGCGCTGCTCTATCTTGACGAGCAACCGTCGGAGCAGGCGATCAAGGCGCTCAATGAAACCGGGCTGTTCCAGCAGGTTCGTCCGTTGCGGTTCGATGTCGACTAGACCCTGAGAGGACACCGAATGCGGCTATATGCCATTGGCGACATTCATGGGCAGCGAGAAATGCTTCGCGCTGCCCATGCCCGCGTTGCGGCGGATCGTGATGTGCTCGGCGATATGGATGCGCCGCTGGTCCATTTGGGCGATCTGACTGATCGCGGGCCCGACTCGGCGGGTGTCATCACCGACCTGATAGCAGGTGTCGAACGAGGCGAACCGTGGGAGGTGATCCGCGGCAATCACGACCAGATGTTTCTCGACTTCCTGAATTTCGAAGACCATGACGACCCGCTCTTCGACATGGCAGAGTTCTGGCTTCGCCCTAACCTTGGCGGTCCCGCGACGCTTGCGTCCTACGGCGTGGAGATGGGCGATAACGCCGATCCGAAGGCTGTTCAGGAAGAGGCGCTGAAGGCTATCCCCGGAGAGCACATCTCGTTCCTGAACAGCCTGCCATTGTACTACGAGACCGAGGACCTGTTCTGTGTCCACGCCGGCATTCGCCCCGGTGTACCGCTTCATGAGCAGGCAAAGGATGATCTGATCTGGATTCGGTACGAGTTTCTCGACGACAGCCGCGACCACGGAAAGCTGATCATCCACGGTCACACCCCGGCGGAACAGCCAGAGCATCACGGGAATCGCGTGAATCTCGACACTGGTGCGGGATACGGCCGGCCGATGACAGCCGCGGTTTTCGAGGGCCGCGATGCCTGGGTGCTGACGAACTCGGGCCGCGTGGTCCTTTAGACCTTTCTGGCCAGCACCAGGGCCTCGCTCAATACTTGACGGTCGCCAATATGGTTGGCAAGGATCAGCACAAGCTGTGCATTCAATGCGTGGCTTTCAGGTTCGCTCAGCCCCTTATGCGCCGCGAGCAACTCGGCGTAGAACCCGTCATGATCGGTGAGGTTTGGTGTATCGAGCAGATGGCTCATGCGCCTCTCCAGATATCTGCAATGGCGCGCTCAATCGCCGTCTTGTCGGTATAGGGCCAGCGTGCAGCCACGACCTGATCCGGGCGGATCAGGTAGATGGCACGCTGTTCGCTACCAAGGTAGCGTCTGCGGATCGTGTCGGTGACTTCGGGGCGAATGATCTCCGCACCATCGATGTTGTCGAGTTCGGCGCCGAGGACCAGCAATACCAGCCGGCCGCCCAACTGGCTGAGCAGCCAGTCGTTGCCCAACGGCGCATCTGGCGCCACAGTGCCCGGTCGTGAGGCTCTTGGCATTGCGGGATCGTCATTTCCGTGGCTGGGGTAGACGCAGGGAATCGACAGGCGGCCGGAGTTGACCCAACTCCGGGCAAAGGGCGCTTTGGCCGCCAGCGCGAGCACCTGATCACGAAACAGCCGCTCCGCACCGTCCGCGGGAGTCATGAATTTGGTCGACCGCGACGAATTCATGATGTTCTCGTCAGTGCCATGAATGCGCTCGGTGTCATAAGTCTCTAACAAAACTGTTTCGGCACTCCCCTCCAGCACAGCCGCCAGCTTCCAGCCCAGGTTGTCGACATCCTGCAGGCCTCCATTGCCGCCCCGCGCCCCGAAGGGGGAGACGACATGAGCACTGTCGCCGACAAAGATCACTCGGTCATGCACGAAACGCTGCAGCCGACGGCACTGGAACGTGTAGACGCTGACCCAGTCGAGCTTGAAATCGGAATGTCCGACGACTTTTTCGATCCTCGGGATCACGTGCTCGGGCTTCCGCTCTTCTTCCGGATCGGCATCCCATCCAAGCTGCAGGTCGATGCGATAGATGTTGTCCGGCTGCTTGTGCAGCAGAGCCGACTGACCCGTATGAAATGTCGGTTCGAACCAGAACCAGCGTTCCGGGGGCGTGTCGGCTTTCATCTCGATATCCGCGATCAGGAACCGTTCTTCGAACAACTCGCCATCGAATTCCAACCCCATCATTCCGCGGACGGGAGAGCGCGCACCGTCGCATGCGATCAGGTATTCGGCCTCCAGCGAATAGGTGCCATCCGGTGTCTCGACCTCTACGCGCGCGAAGTCGGCATTTTGCTCGATACCCGTAACCTTGTTTTTGAAGCGCAGGTCGATCAGATCATTGGCTTGCACCGCCTCCACCAGATACTGCTCGACGTAATACTGCTGCAGATTCACGAAGGCCGGCATCTTGTGGCCCTCTTCCGGCAACAGGTCGAAATTGAAGACTTCCGCATCCCGATGGAATGTCCGGCCGACCTTCCAGGTAACTCCTTTTTCGACGGCACGCTCTCCGACACCCAGCCTGTCGAGAATCTCGAGGCTGCGCTTCGACCAGCAAATCGCGCGGCTGCCAACGGAGACGACGTCATTGTCATCGATGATGACACTCTCCACGCCGTGGTTCGCCAACTCAAGTGCCATGGCGAGTCCGATAGGACCAGCGCCGACAATCACGACACGATGCCGCGGTTCCGGGCGGCTCAAACCCGGTGGAGCGACATAGGGAAAGGGTTGGTAGTCGTAGGGCATCGATGGTCCTCCCAAGATTTCGGATCATTAGGGTCAACGCCCGATGCACGGCACCTACCCCTCTCCGACAGTCCCTAATTTAACCGAAGTACGCCATTGCCGACGGCACGCGTCCGTCCTCCAGATGAAAATCGTCCAGCTGCGGTGGCGCGACCCCCGCGTCCTGAAGCTGCACATGCGCTTGGCCACGATGGTGGATCTGATGCTGGAACAGATGCAGCAGGAGTGCGCCAATCTCTTCGGTCACGTTCGGGTCGTGGCCCCGCTCCGTCAGTACACGCCGTGAAAGGTCATCTTCGTTTAGCCCTGAGCAGAACACGGCGAGGCGCATGTCGACATCTGCCTGAAGCTCTCCAAGCAAGCCGATTTCCGTGACCGGGTCGCGGTCATAGACCGACCGGCCCAGACCGCCCTCGACCAAGGCGTCGACGTAGAAGAGATCGACCTCATAGATATGGTTCATCGTCTTGCAGATCGACGGAAAGAACCCCGGACGCGGTGCCGTGAACTCGGCCTCCGACAGTCCCGCCATCGCACTGTAAAATGTCGAATTCGCCCAGGCGTTGTTCAGCGCCATTGTCCGGTACGGTTCCATGCATCCCTATCCCTGCAATGCGTCCCACATCTCCTTGTCGCGCTCGGCGGTCCAGATGCGCGGCGTGTCGATGTCACGGGCTTCGTCGTAGGCACGGGCAACATTGAACGGCAGGCAATGTTCATAGATTGCATAGTCGCTGAACTTCGGATCGCATTCCGCGCGCACCGCGTCCCATGCGTCTTTCAATGACCCGCCCGCAAGCGCGACCTTCGCGGCGGGGCGATAGGTGGAGCGAACGAAATCGGTCGTGGAATCGAGCGCCGCGTTGACCATGTCGCGCCCGACCAGAGCATCGCCGCGGCCCGGTGCGATGGCGTCCAGATCCCAGGCCCGGATGTTCTCAACGGTACCGGGCCAGTCGTGGAAATGCCCGTCGCCGCAATAGCAGGCCGATTTGTATTCGACGATATCGCCGGTAAACATCACGTTCTGATCCGGTACATAGATTACCGAATCCCCGGCAGTATGCGCGCGACCCACCTGCATGATGTCGATGCGCCTTTGCCCGAGATAGACACTCATTCGCCCGTTGAACGTGGTCGTCGGCCAGGTCAGGCCGGGGATCTCCTCGTGCCCCTGGAAAAGCCGCGGGAACCGGGCGAATTCGCTGTCCCAATCCTCCTGCCCTCGTTCGACTACCTGCGCGCGGGCGTTTTCCGACATGATGACCTGAGGCGCCATGAAGGCGGAGGCACCGAGTACCCGGACGGCGTGGTAGTGGGTCAGAACGAGGTGAGAGATCGGCTTGTCCGTCACGGTCCGCACGCACTCGATCACCTTCCGTGCCAGCCGCGGGGTCGCCTGCGCTTCGACGATCATCACCGACTCGTCGCCGATGATCACGCCGGAGTTGGGATCGCCCTGCGCGGTAAAGGCATAAAGCCCGTCACCGATCTCGGTAAAGCTGATGTCCTTCTCCGCCATGTCGCCTTGCGACGCGAATGCCTTGGCCATGCCTGTGGTCCTTTCAACTCTCTGGACGCCGCTGCGCCCATATGCTTGCCTCGCGCGAATGACGAAACGCGCGCTGCCCTACTGGATATCGTTGGCCATCCTGATGGCCATGGTTGTCATTCTGTACCTGAACGGCCGCAACCTGATCTGCCCCTGCGGATACGTGCAGCTCTGGGGCGGGAATGTCCCGACCGAACAGAGCAGCCAGCATCTGATTGACTGGTACACACCCAGCCACCTGCTGCACGGCATCCTGTTCTACGGAATTCTCTGGCTTTTTGCCCGCCGCCTGCCCTTCGGCACGCGTCTCGCCATCGCTGTTGCGGTCGAGGTCGCCTGGGAAATCGTCGAGAATTCCGCCTGGGTGATCGAGCGCTATCGCACACACACGGTGTCGTTCGATTACAACGGTGACAGCATCATCAATTCGTTGGTCGATGTTCTGGCGATGGTGCTCGGCTTCTTCCTTGCAAGCCGCATTCCGGTCTGGGCCAGCGTCGCTATCGTGATCGGCTTCGAGGTGCTGACGATGTACCTGATCCGCGACGGGCTGGCGCTCAACATCCTTATGCTGGTCTGGCCGCTCGACAGCGTCTTGCAATGGCAGCAGGGCGGCTAGGGTCATTTGCCCCTCGCGTAGGGATCGTCCAGCGCCGGGATCACTCTCCCGGTGCAATCGCCGAAACCAACCCTGTAACCGTCACCCTGCGCGGCGCCCGAAAGCGTAAGCATATCTCCATCCTCGATGAAGCTGCGGGTCTCGCCCGATGCCAGTTCAATCGGTTCCTTGCCGCCCCAGCTAAGCTCCAGCAGCGAGCCGCGCTCCGTCTTCGTGGCGCCGGAAATCGTTCCGGATCCCAGCAGATCGCCCACATTCATCGGCGACCCCGCCGTGGTGTGATGCGCCAGCTGCTGGGCCGCGGAATAGTACATCTCGCGATAGTTCGTCCGCGACAGAACCTCCGGCACCTCGGCCTTTTCCGTCTTGATAGAGACTGAAAGGGGGATGTCGTACAGCATTGGCCCGGGTTCGCTCAGGTAAGGCAGCAACTCCTTCTCACGTTCCGGCGTGGAACAGCGGAACGGCTCCAGCGCTGCTTTGGTCACAATCCACGGGCTGATCGACGTCGCCGTTGCTTTCGCCTGGAACGGACCCAGTGGCTGGTATTCCCAAGCCTGGATATCGCGCGCCGACCAGTCGTTGAGCAGGACGTAGCCAAAGATCATATCGTCGGCTTCCTGCACCGTGACCGGTGCGTCGGAGGGCTGGCCGACTATGGCGCCCATCTCCAGTTCGATATCGAACCGCTTGCACGGTCCGAAAACCGGCATCTCCTGATCCGGCGCTTTCAGTTGCCCCCATGGCCGCCGCACATCGGTTCCCGAGACCGTAACAGACGAAGCACGCCCATTATAGCCGATGGGAATATGCAGCCAGTTCGGCGGCAATGCATTCTCCGGCCCGCGGAACATGGTGCCGACGTTGAAGGCGTGGTTCCTGCCGGCATAGAAATCGGTGTATTCCGCAACCCGGAATGGCATGTGGAGCGTCGCCTCGGACATCGGGACGGAATAGAAGGTACAGGTTTCCTGGGTCTGTTCTTCCGCTCCCACGGCCAGCAACGCCTGAAGCTTGGCGCGATACTCCGTCCAGACCTTCGGGCCCATTTCCATGAAGTCGTTCCAGAAGGGTACGTCCAGCACGTCAACGTCCGGGTCGGAGCGAAGCGTGCCGGATTCTTCCAGCCCGGTGACGTCGAGGATCCGGTCCCCGATAGCCACACCGCAGCGCAGGTCGCCGTCGCCTACGGAAAATACGCCGTAAGGCAGGTTGTTCAGCGGAAATTCGGTTTCGGCCGAATTCGCCGAGGCGATCCAGGATTTCAGAAGCATCGCGATTCCCTGTCAGTCAGCACTTTCGTCGCCCGCTTCGTCCCACGGGGCGTCGCGGTAAAGCAACACCCCGTAGACGATCATCCCGGCAATCAGGATGCCAAGCGCGAGGACGATGGCGGTCTTCACTTCTTGCCCGGCGTCCCGTCGAACTTTTTCTCCAGTGACGTCCAGCAGTCTATGTAGTCGTCCTGAAGCGGTGCCTCCTTGCCGGCAAATGCCGTCAGGTGCTGCGGGAACCGCGTCTCGAACATGAAGGACATGGTGTTGTCGAGCTTCTCGGCCTTCAGGTCCGCATTGGACGCGCCTTCAAAGGCGTTCCGGTCCGGTCCGTGCGGCAGCATCATGTTGTGCAGACTCATGCCACCCGGGACGAATCCCTGCGGCTTGGCATCGTACTGGCCATAGATGTTTCCCATCAGCTCGGACATGACGTTCTTGTGGTACCAGGGCGGGCGGAACGTATCCTCCGCCACCATCCAGCGCTCGCGGAACAGGACGAAGTCGATATTGGCTGTACCGGGCGTGCCAGAGGGCGCGGTGAGAACGGTGAAGATTGATGGGTCCGGGTGGTCGAAAAGGATCGCGCCGACCGGGCAGTAGGTGCGCAGATCGTACTTCACCGGAGCGTAGTTGCCGTGCCACGCGACCACGTCCAGCGGCGAGTGGTCGATATGCGTTTCATGAAACTGTCCGCACCACTTGATCGTCACTGTAGAAGGGGTTTCGCGATCCTCGAAGGCCGCGACAGGCGTCTTGAAGTCGCGCCGGTTGGCAAGGCAGTTCGCGCCAATCGGCCCCCTGCCCGGCAGTTCGAATTTCTGACCGTAATTCTCGCAGACGAAACCCCGCGCCGGGCCATCCACCAGTTCAACCCGGTAGAGCAGGCCGCGCGGGATCACGGCGATCTCCTTCGGCTCAAGGTCGATGATCCCCAGTTCGGTGTAAAACCGCAGCTTGCCGTCCTGCGGGACAACGAGCAGCTCGGAATCGGCGGAATAGAAGTACTCGTCCACCATCGATTCGGTGACCAGATAGATATGCGCCGCCATGCCCACTTGGGTGTTCACGTCGCCCGCGGTGGTCATCGTGCGCATGCCGGTAATCCAGGTCAGCGACTCTTCGGTCATCGGCACCGGGTCCCAGCGGTACTGGCCCAGTGAGGTCACGTCCGGGTCTATGTTCGGCGCGGATTTCCAGAAGGGAACGTCGATCTTTTCGTAGCGGTGTGAATGCTTCACAGAGGGGCGAATGCGATAGCACCATGTCCGCTCGTTCTGATGCGACGGCGCGGTAAAGGCGGTGCCGGAAAGCTGTTCGCCATAAAGGCCATAATTGCATTTCTGCGGAGAGTTCATGCCCTGCGGTAGCGCACCGGGAAGCGCCTCGGTTTCGAAATCATTGCCGAAGCCGGGCATGTAACCGTCAAGCGTGCCGACGGTCGACGCATCGCGCACCATGTCGCGCAAAGTGGCCTGCTTGTTCATTTGATCCTCCTGAACGGTGCGTTTGGGCGGGCAGCCGCACCGTGCGCGAACCCTATCGTTGCAATTGCAACGATGTCAAGGGCTGGCCGGTTGCCCGCCGGGCGGATTCGTGCCTTCATTGCACCTGCAACGACCGGGATGTCCCATGCTCGACTTTGATCTCAGCCAGTTCCTGCCATATCAGCTCGCAGTACTGTCCGAACGCGTCTCGAAGGATTTTGCGACACTCTATCGGGAACGCTTCGGGATTAGCCGCGCGGAATGGCGGGTTCTGGCGCATCTCAGCCAGGCCGATTCGGTGTCTGTGCGTGACATCCACGTTCAGGTGGAGCTCGACAAATCCAAGATCAGCCGCGCCGCCAGTCGGCTTGAGGCGGCGGGCTATATCACCAAGAAATTGAACGAGAGCGACCGGCGGTTGATCTCGCTGGCGCTGACGGAAAAAGGGACGGCGCTGATGGAAGAGATGACGCCGCTGGCACGGGAATACGAGGCTCGGGTTCTCTCGCGTCTCGGTGATGATGCCGCGGCTTTTCTTGCTGCAGTGCAGAAATTGTCGCAGGACAGGTCCGTCGTCTAAGGATTAAAATACGGCAGGGAAATGGAGGAGATCATGGAAGACATCGTCATTCTGAGCGGTGCGCGGACGGCCATCGGCACCTTTGGCGGCGCGCTGGCTGCAACGCCTCCGATCCAGCTGGGCGCGACCGTCGCGAAAGAGGCTATGGCGCGGGCCGGGGTGGAGCCGGGGCAGGTTGGACACGTGGCTTACGGGCATGTGATCAATACCGAGCCGCGGGACATGTACCTGTCGCGGGCGGCGGCGATGGAGGCGGGAGTTCCGGATACGACGCCGGCGATGAACGTGAACCGTCTTTGCGGGTCGGGGGCGCAGGCGATCGTGTCGGTGGTGCAGTCGCTGGCAATGGGCGACGCGGAGTTCGGGATCGCCGGCGGAGCGGAGAGCATGAGCAGGTCGCCCTACATCATTCCGCAGGCGCGGTGGGGCCAGAAGATGGGCGACTTCAGTGCTCAGGACATGATGCTAGGGGCGCTGAACTGTCCATTCGGGACGGGGCATATGGGTGTCACGGCAGAGAACGTCGCGGCCGAGCACCAGATCACCCGCGAGGCGCAGGATGCCTTCGCGATGGAGAGCCAGACGCGGGCGGCGGCGGCGATCTCGGGAGGCCGATTCAAGGATCAGATCGTGCCGGTCGAGGTGAAAGTGAAACGGGACGTCGTGGCCTTCGATACGGACGAGCATCCGAAGTCGACGAGCCTTGAGAAACTCGCGGGTCTGAGGCCGGCGTTCCAGAAGGACGGGACGGTGACAGCCGGGAACGCTTCGGGGATCAATGATGGGGCGGCGGCGATTGTTCTGGCGCGGGCGGAGGCTGCCGAGAAAGCGGGTCTGAAGGCGCGGGCCAGGGTGCTTGGCTATGCGCATGCGGGGGTCCGACCGGAGGTGATGGGGATCGGGCCAGTGCCAGCCGTTCAGAAGCTTCTGGAGAGGACCGGGCTGACGGCGGACGACTTCGATGTGATCGAATCGAACGAGGCCTTCGCCGCCCAGGCGCTTGCGGTGAACAAGGAGCTGGGGCTGGATCCGGAGAAGGTCAATCCGAACGGGGGTGCCATCGCGCTGGGCCATCCAGTGGGGGCCACGGGGGCGATCATCACGGTGAAGGCGCTCTATGAGCTGGAGCGGATCGGGGGGCGCCGGGCGCTGGTGACGATGTGTATCGGAGGGGGTCAGGGGATCGCCCTGGCGATAGAAAGAATCTAGGCGTCCCCATGGGGACGCCTTTTAAGGCGCTGTTTTTATTGATGTTAGCGCAAACGTCTGTTTGCGGACTCCTGTGAAACCCGGAGCATTGCCGAACGGAACAAGGTCACGCTGCCCTGCCTGAGATCGGAGATTTCAGCGCTGTGCGTGATGCGGTTCGTGTCCGGCCCAGATCGAGATGCTCTAGTCCAGCCAGACGGCGCTGTGGGCCGAGCGCCCCTCGGAATCGATGACCGACAGGGTGACATAGCCCGGCCCCGGCAGCGGGATCATTGCGCTGCGGTCGTGGCTTCGCAAAAGGACGGGCCGCCCATCCGCCAGCCAGGTGAAGGGCGGGCGGCCGTCGCGTACCTTCACCGACAGCATACCGCCGCCGGTATCCACCCTTGCGCCATCCGGTGGAAAGGCCACCGCCGGGGCGTCCGGCGCGTCGGAGAAAGCGGCGTCACGGGGGCGGAACCGTTTCAACGGCTGCGGCAGGCCTGCATTGCCGACGATCAGGGTGGAGGGCGGCGGGGGCGGCAGGCGGTCGAGCGAGGGTTTGAGCAGCGCAAATGCCTCGAACAGGATGGGAGCTGCAACCTCGCCACCGAAAGCGCCGGGTACGGGCGTGCCATCGGGCCGGCCCATCCAGACGCCTGCCACATGGGTGCCGTCGTAGCCGATCGCCCATGCGTCGCGGTGGCCGTAGGAGGTGCCGGTCTTGTAGGCCAGCCCGGTACGTGCGGCACCACGCGGCGGCGGGATGTCGGACAGGATATCGCCGATCATCCACGCGCTTTCCGATGACAGCACAACCTGCGGCACTTCGGGCTGTCTTACGCCCTGCCGCGCAGACAGCACGACAGCCTTACCGCCATTGGAAAGCCCGGAATAGAGACGCATGAGCCCCTCGAGACTGACACCGACACCGCCCAGCGCGACGGCAAGGCCGGGCTGGTCGCCGGGCAGCTCGGCCTCGGTTCCGGCGCGGCGCAGATGGGCCATCAGCCGTGCCGGGCCGAGCGCGTTGAGCAGCTTTACCACCGGGATGTTCAGCGACATTTCGAGGGCTTCGCGCACCCGCACGGTGCCGCGGAACTCTCCGTCGAAATTCTGCGGCGCGTAGGTGCCGAAAGCGACCGGTCGATCCTCGATCAGCGTTTCGGGATGCGCCAGCCCCTGGTCGAAGGCGAGGCCGTAGATCAGCGGTTTCAGCGTCGAGCCGGGCGACCGCACCGCCTGTGTCATGTCGACGAAGCCCTCGCGCGCGCCAGGCTCGTAGCCTGCGGAGCCGACGGAGGCGAGGATTTCACCGGTGCGGTGATTGGCGACCATCAGCGCGATGGACTGACGCTGGCCAGCCTCGCGCGCGGCACGTTCGGCCAGTACCTGAAGCCGCGCCTGCAGAGCGGAATCGAGGGTCAGCCGATGCACCTGCGTCGCCGGTTCATCGGCGCGCATGCGATCCGTCAGATGCGGGGCGAGGGCAGGGAACGGTTGCCTTTTCGCCGGAACAGTCTCTGTTTCAGCTGCGATCCGCGCGCCTTCGCCGATCACTCCGGCGCCCTCTGCCCGGGCGAGTACCCGCGAGCGGGCATCGTGCGCGGCACCGTTGAAACGGTCCGGCCGGCGGTATTCCGGCGACTGCGGCAGCGCCACCAGAAGGGCCGCCTGCGCCACGGTCAGACGCCGGGGTTCCTTGCCGAAATAGGCGAAGGTCGCGGCGCGGACGCCTTCGAGGTTTCCGCCGAATGGCGCGCGGTTGACGTAAAGTGCAAGGATCTCGTCCTTGGTGAGCCGACGTTCCAGCGCCAGCGCGACGCGGATCTGCCGGAACTTGCCCGGCCAGAGGCCGGTGGTGCCGTTTTCCAGCAGGCGCGCCACCTGCATCGTCAGGGTGGAGGCGCCGGATACGAATTCGCGGTGCCAGACGGCCTGACCCACGGCGCGCATCATCGCCACCGTGTCGACGCCGTGATGGTCATAGAAGCGCTTGTCTTCGTAGGCGATCAGCATTTTCAGGTAGTCGGGATCGACTCCGTCCAGCGAAACGGCCAGCCGCCAGCGCCCGTCCGCAACGGTATAGGCGCGCAGCAGCACGCCGTTACGGTCAAGCATCTCGACGGAGGTTTCGACAGCCAGCGGCGGCAATTCCGTGGCATCGACCCACTGGTCGAACCGGTCCCGCCCAAGCGCCGCGAGGAACAGCGCCAGGGCGAGAAACCAGAGACTATACCAGCTCATTCCACTACGGTCACGCGGCCCGCGTCGCTGTGGGCGCGGAATTCTGGCCGGTACATATCCTCTACCGAGGCGGAGGGATGGTGGTAGTCGCCGGGCGAAACGGCGCGGACGATATAGCCCAGGCGGAACGCATCGCCCGAGCGCCAGTCGACCGCTGCGATGAAGCGGTCCTGCCGGAACTCGGTGGTGCGAACGTCGGTCTCCAGCTCCAGCCAGTCGAGCGCGCGGATGTCGCCGCCGCGCATAAGGTTCGGATTGTCGATCTCGAACCCGGCGGGCAGCGGATCGTCGACGATCAGCCGCGCCTCTGACTTCTCGAAGGGCTGAACGGTGATGACCGCGACAAGGCGCATGCCCTGTTCGACCTCTGACAGTTCGACCGGGTTGCCTTCCATATCGAAGTAGCGGCGCGAGATGCCGTAGCCCTTGCCGCCGGCGGGTTCCGGCACCTCTGAGACGCCGAAGGTGGTCAGCGTGATCGTGGTGTCGCTGTCGCCCTCGTTGCGGATCGCCAGCGGATTGAAGGCAGTGTCATCCTCGACCACCTTGACTAGCGGGCCCTCAAGCGACTCGCCGTTCATGGTGAGCGTGCCGAACGCGTCGTTTTCCAGCATCGCGTGGGTGGCGAGCAGCGACCAGACCTGTTCCTGCGTGGAAAGGTAACGGCGCGTGTCGACGGGCGCGATGCTGTCGAGCAGGGCGTCCTGGTTGACGACATTGCTGCCCGCCTCGACCGCGAGGGTCAGGACGGCGGCGCGGTCCCTGAGGCGGGTGCCGTAATCGGCGCGCCAGAGGTGGGGTTCAACCCTTTGCTGTCCGGCGATCAGGCGCGCGGCGGATCCGAACATGCGGTCGGCGCGGGTCGGATCGCCATAGGCCGCCAGCGCGGCGCCGATCTGGGCGCGGGCAAGCGGCGTGGCGAAGGCGTCTGCCTTGACGTCGGCATAGTAGCGCAGGTCGCCGATGGATGCCGCGCCTTCACGCGCGAGGACATAGAGCGCGTAGGCGATATCCTCGCCCCCCTCGTCGAAGTCGGGGGCGTAGTTGACGCGGTTGCGCAGGTTGTCGAGCGCGTTGCGGAAGGCGATGTCGGGGACATCGTGGCCGGTGGCCTTTGCGCGTGACAGGAAGTCGGTGACGTAGGCGTCGAGCCAGAAATCGCCGGATTGCGCCTGCCAGAGACCGAAAGCGCCATTCGGGGCCTGCCGGGTGAGGACGCGGTCGATGGCCTGATCGATGCGCATCGCAAGGTCGTCGCGCCTGGCGAGGCCCACCGCGCGCGCGACCTCGTCGAGGTAGAGCAGCGGCAGCGCGCGGCTCGTCGTCTGCTCGGTACAGCCGTAGGGGTACCGGTCGAGCGCCTGCAGGAGGCCGGGGGCGTCGAGCTTTGCGATGGGACCGGCGGCGAGGGTGGCGGAGGCGGTGCCTGCGCGGAAGCCGGTGAAGACGTCACTGTCGAAGGTGAAGGTGTCGCCCGCGGCGAGGTCGAAGCGGGTGGTTCTTGTGGTGACGGGGTCGTTGACCTCGACGGGCAGCTTCAGGGTCTTGGTCAGGACCTTGCCGCCGGGGGTGGTGAGGGTGACGTCGACCTCGGCGAGGCCGGTGTCGGTCGCGGTGATCGGCAGGACGTAGGTCTGCTTGCCGTTCTCGGCGAGGTCGAAGCCGGAGGGGACGGCGCGGTTCAGTGTCACGCCCTGCGCGGCGACGTCCATGCCGACGCGGCCGGCGGGGCCGGAGGCGTGGACGATTTCGAGCAGCAGGCGGGAGGTGTCGCCGGGAGCGAGGAACCGCGGCAGGCTGGCGGTGACGACGACGGGGTCGCGGACCAGCACGTCGGTGTCGGCCTGCCCGACGCCGGTCTTCGACCAGGCGACGGCCATCAGGCGCACGGTGCCGTTGAAGGAGGGGAGCTGGAATTCGGTCCGGGCGTAGCCGTCGGCGCCGACCTCGACGGGGCCGGAGAAATAGGCGACGAGTTCTTCGGTGGGTGGCGGGGTGTCGTTGCGGGACATCGGGGTGAAGTCGCCGCCGGAACGGACGTTGCCGATGGCGCCGGACATGCCGTCGATGAGGCGGCCATAGACGTCGCGGAGGCCCATTCCGAGCTTTCTTTGCGCGAAATAGTGACTGCTCGGGTCGGGCGCGTCGAAGCCGGTGAGGTTCAGGATGCCGACATCCACCGCGGCGATGGTGGCCCAGGCGGTTTCGCCCTCTGTCACGCCGCCGACCTTGAGCGCGACGGGCATCGGGCCGCGGGGATCGACCTGATCCGGCACCTCGAACGCGACGGACAGCTTGTGCGCGCCGGGGTCGATGGCGGCGTGGGCGAGGCCGAGTGAACGGGCGGGGTTGTGGCCGCCATCCACGTCCATCGGGCGGATCGCGGTGGCGGTGACATAAGCGCCCGCACCCCAGTCATCGGTCACGGGCAGTTCGACGATGTTCTCGCCCTCGACGAGATCGACCGCTTTCATGTCGATCAGGCGATTGGAGACGACGGTGATCAGGCCCTTGCCGGCATTGCGCGGCACGATGCGGACCTTTGCGGTATCGCCGGGCCTGTAGCTTTCGGCGTCGAGCGACATTTCGAGGAAGTCGGGCGTGGCGGAGGCATCGGCGCCACCGTACCAGCCGGCATAGAAATCCTCGGACGCGGCGACGTAATCGGCTCCGGTCGCCTCGACCTTGATCTCGTAGCGTCCCCATTCGACCGGGGCGGTGACGGTGGCGGGCGTTTCGCCAAGCGTGGCGTCGCCCTCTGCCACGACAGAGCGCGTGGTGACCGGTTCCCAGTCCCAGTAACCGTCGTAGCTGTACCACTGGTATCGGGTCTGCACCCGACTGATCGTCCAGTGCACGTCCATGTCGGTGACGGCCTGATCCTCGTCGAGCGCGATGAGGCCGAAGGAAGCCTCGGTGTTCTCGGCGAGCGTGCCGTCGAAGTTCGGCCTGATGCCGATGACAGCGTTCATCGGCGCGACGGGATGGGTGATGGAGCGTTCCACCGGGCGGCCCGACCCTTCGGAGACACGGATGGTGGCGCGCGCCTCCATCGGGCGGAATGTCGTCTCTAACTCAGGCATTTCGAGACCTACGGTCACGGTACCGTCCTCGCCGGTGCGGATATCCGGCGGCAGGTACCAGAAGGCAGGCTGCACGTCGCTGTCGTAACGCCCGAAGACGTAGCCGGGCCAATCCTCCAGCGTGCGGACAGCGCTGAGCCGGACGTCGCCTTCGACCGGCAGGTCGCCTGCGGGCGCGCCGAAGAGATAGCTGGCGTCGATGGTCAGAGGCGGAGTGTCGCCGGGCTGAATCGGCCCGTCAGGCAGCGACAGGTCGAAGTCGATACGTTCCGGCAGGAAGTCTTCAACCAGCACATTGGCAGAGGCGATGGCGGGCGCGTCGGGATCGGCGTGGATTTCCAGCCGCCAGGCACCGCGCGGTGCCTCGCCGGAGGTAGAGAAGGAAAAGACATGACCGCCCGCGACGGAATCGACGCTCATGGCGTGGGCATATTCGACACCATCGGGCCGGGTCAGGATCGCCACCAGCGGCAGCCCCTCGATCGCCTCTGCTTCGCCGTCGCGGGTCAGGACGGTCGCGTTGATCGTCTCGCCTGCGCGATAGGCGCCGCGGTCGGTGGTGAGGAAGGTGTCGATAGGGCCGGCGGGCGCGCGGCCCTCGACGCCCCGGTCAGAGAGGTCGAATTCCGGATCGGTGAGCGACAGGAACGTCAGGTCGTCGCCCTGCTTCGCCAGCACCATCGCAGGCGAGGCGCCGCCGGTGCCGTTCATCAGACCCGGTTCGAAACGAGAATAACCTTCTGTGTCAGTCTCACTTTCGCCAAGAATCGCGTTGGCGCGGGACAGGAGCGTGAGTTCCACGCCCTCGACCGGATCCGCCGAGGCGAGGGATCGGGTGAAGACGTGCAGCCCGTCTGTACCGCTCATCGTTGCAAGGCCCAGATCGCTGACAACGAACCATTGCGTCGCCGCCGGTTCGTCATAGGGATCGGCATCGGGGATCCTGGCCTGAAGCGCATAAATGCCCGGCTCCAGCCCGCCCACGACATCGGTCAACGGCAGGCGCGTGGTGATATCCTTGTTCAGTTCCTGCCCGACCTCACCGGTGCCTTCCCAGACGGTGGAGGCGATGGAGTCGCTAAACTGGTTTTCTTCCCACGGATCGAGCGGGCGGCCGAAATAGCCGTCCTGCACGGCGCGGATGATCGAGCGGTCGCTGATCCTGCGCAGGGTGAGTTCGATCTCGGTCAGGTTCACCGTCTCGACGGGTATGTTCACCTCTCCGGTCGCGGGCAAAACGTAGGCGCGGCCCGGGAAGCGGACGGCGGGCGAACGGTCGCGGACGTAAAGGTTCAGGGTGACGGATTTCGCGAGTTCCTCGCCGGAGGCGGCGGGGAGACCTTCGCGGAAAGTCACGCGATAGCGTTCGCCGTGCTGCACGCCGCCGATGCAAAGCTGCCGCTGATCCGGTTCCACCGTCATCCCGCCTTCGGGAAGCTGGACATAGGGCGTGTAGTCGATGCCGGCGCGGACGAGGTTTTCGGAGAACTCGGCGCAGACGCGGGGTGTGACCGAGTCGCTGTCAACGGTGTGTTCGACGATGCGGAAGCCGTATTTGCCAATGGCGTCGTCCAGCATCTCCTCGGTATCGGTGCGGGGTGAGACGGATTGTGCCAGACGCAGGGCGGGGATCATGTCACGTCCGCGACCGTTCGCTTCCAGCGCCTCGGCCATGACGGCCAGCGCGTTATGCTGAACCGGTGCGCTGTCTGCGCGCAGGTAGGCGTTGATCGCCGCCGACAGGGCCTGCCGCCGATATTCCCTGGTTTCCGAACTCTTGTCTGATTCGATGGCGAGGCCGAGCCGTGCAAGTTCTGTCCACTGGTCGGGCGCATCGCTAAGCACGACCGCTGCAGCGGTAAGCCGGAACGCCGAGACGATATTGCCGTTTGACTGCGCATCCGCCGCCGAATTCAGGAAATCCGCGACGGCGGTGTCGTTCGGCACGTGCTGGTTCGTGAGGTCGAGCGCCATGGTTCGGGCAGATTCGAAATCGTGGTCCTGCAGGAAGTCGAGTTCCGCCTTGCGCGTTTCAGCCTGCGTCAGCACCCCGGGCGCGGTGACCAGTACACGACCGGAAAACGCGCCCTCGTAAATGGAGGCGTCGCCCAGCGTGCTTTTCGGAAAACAGGCGCGCGAACGGGTGTTGTAGGTGAACGCGACACAGGCCGCGTTGGAAAGGCAGGCTGTTTCGCAAGCCTCCAGTGTGGTGTCGAGAATCGTCTGGATGTCGCCGCCGGGGAAATCGGTGTTCCGGATCAGTGCGAGGCGCCGTTCGGGAACCGGGCTTTGCGCGCTTGCGGCCGTTGCGAAAAGGGAAAAAACGAGAACCAGCAGGACATTGAAACGCATGGGGTTACCTCGGGGGTAGGATAAATCGCGCCCATCGTCGCATGCGGTCCGTGATTGGCGCAACGGATTCCGAGGGTTGTTAAGACCCTTTTCATCAACATTCAGTCAATATTGCGAGAGAGCGATCGGGGGGCAGAAGCGGACCGGTATGGGCAACGCGGAAGAGCTGGCCAGGGAGCGGCGCGCCCGGCTGGCGGCAGAGCGGCTGTTGGACCTGAAGCAGGCGGAGTTGCACGAGGCGAACCGCAAGCTTTCCGCCCATGCCCGCGACCTGACCGAGGAAATCATCGAGAAGCGCGAGGAGACGCAGGCGCTGCGTCACCAGACGACGGAGGCGCTGACGCAGCTGGAGACCGCGCGCGGCAAGATCATGATCGCCGAGCGGCGGCTTTGGACATCCATCGAGACGGTGCAGGACGGGTTCGCGATTTTTGATCACTCCGGGGTAATGGTGGCGGCCAATGCCGCCTACCTTGCGCCGTTCGACGGGATCGATGCGGTGGGGCCCGGCGTCGGGTACGAGGCGCTGCTGCGGATCGCGGCGGAGGAAGGGGTCATCGACACCGAGGGGGCCAGCCGCGACGACTGGGTCGAGGAGATGCTGTGGCGCTGGCGGACGCCGGCGATTCCGCCGCGGACGATCCGGTTCTGGAACGGCGGGTTCGCGAAGCTGGTGGACCGGCGGTCGGACGACGGCGACACGGTTTCGCTGGCGCTGAACATCACGGCGGAGATCCGGAACCAGGCGAAGCTGAAGGCGGCGCGGCGCAGGGCGGAGGCGGCGAACCGGGCAAAATCGGCGTTCCTTGCGAACATGAGCCACGAGATCCGGACGCCGATGAACGGCGTCGTCGGGATGGCGCAGCTGCTGGCGGAAACGGGGCTGACGGAGGAGCAATCGCTATATGTAGAGACGATCCGGTCGTCGGGCGAGTCGCTGCTGGTGCTGATAAACGACGTGCTGGACTACTCGAAGATCGAGGCGGACAAGCTGGAGCTGCACCCGGAAGCGTTCGACCTGGAGCAGGCGGTTTACGAGGTGACGCGGCTGCTGCGGCCGTCTGTCGGGACCAAGAAGTTGGAGCTGCTGGTCGACTATGACATCTTCATGCCGGCCTGTTATGTCGGCGATCCGGGGCGGGTGCGGCAGATCCTGACCAACCTCGTCGGCAACGCGGTGAAGTTCACCGAGGAGGGGCATGTGCTGATCCGGGTGTCGTCGCTTCCGGATGCGGAGGGCGCGCGGCATCGGGTGCACATCTCGGTGGAGGATACCGGCATCGGGATCGGGTCGGGGCAGATCGACCACATTTTCGGCGAGTTCAACCAGGTGGATGGGGAGCGGAACCGGAAATACGAAGGCACCGGGCTGGGGCTGGCGATCACCCGGCGGCTGGTGGAGATGATGGATGGGGAGATCTGGGCCGACAGCGTTGTCGGGCAGGGGTCGAGCTTTGGCTTTTACCTGACACTGGAGGTTGCGGAGGAGCAGTGGGCCGAACCGCCGGAGATCCCGCCGTGGATCCGGCGCATCCTGATCGCGGGGGCACATTTTCCGGAACGGGACATCCTGCGGCGGCAGCTGGTGTCGCAGCGGCTGCCCGCGCATGCGTTTTCAAACGCCGGGGATCTGCGCGATGCGAGGCCGACCCTTGGCGACGTCGTGCTGCTGGACTGCGGGCTGGAGGATGCGGCGGCGGATGCGCTGGGCAACGAGCTGCGCGATGGCGGATTCGACGGGCCGCTTTACCTGCTGTCGGGGGCGCCAACCAACCCGGACGGGGTGTTTACCGGCATCCTGCAGAAACCGCTGCGTCGCCACGATGTGTTGCGGGCCCTGTCGACGTCGCCGGAACCAGAAACGCCGGATTTGCCGGCGCCGACCCCGCTCGCGCGGACGGAGCGGCGCCGGATGCGGATTCTGGCTGCGGAGGATAACCGGACCAACCGGCTGGTCTTCTCTAAACTGGTGAAATCAGCGGATATCGAGCTGCAATTCGCAGAGAACGGGCTGGAGGCGGTGAATGCCTATGAGGCGCAGCCGCCCGATCTGATCTTCATGGACATCTCGATGCCGGAGGTCGACGGTCGCGAAGCGACGCGCCGGATTCGTGCGATCGAGCGGGACGGGCGGCTGCGGCGGGTGCCGATCGTGGCGATGACCGCGCACGCGCTGACTGGCGACAGGGATGAAATTCTGGCGGCCGGGCTGGACCACTACCTGAGCAAGCCGCTGAAGAAGGCGGACCTGCTAGCGCATATCGCCGATGCCTGCCCGCCAGACTGCGCGCCGCCCCTGCCGGAGCTGGAGGAAGCGCAGGCCGCGCGGGCCTGAGGCGAGATTGGGTCAGGCGCTTGCGAGGGCGTCCTGTTCCTGCGCAACCTCGGCCGGACGCAGGAAGACCGGTTGATCGGACGTGCTGCGCGTTTCGTCGAAGCGGTAACCGCCCGTATCGAAATCCCGGAGACCGGCCGGATCGGTCAGGCGCCGTTCGAGGATGAAACGCGCCATCGCGCCACGCGCACGCTTGGCATAGAAACTGACGATTTTCGGTTCGCCGTCTTTCACCTCGTAGAAACCGGGGGTGACGATGCGGAGGCCAAGCGCGCGCTGGTCCACCGCGCCGAAATATTCCTGACTCGCGCAGTTCAAGAGGATATTGGTTCCGGCCTCTTCCGCGGCGGCGTTCAGCGCCTTCGCCGGCAGGTCGCGCCAGAAATCGTACAGCGTATTGCCGCGCCGGGTCTTCAGGCGGCTGCCCATTTCAAGGCGATAGGGCTGAATCGCGTCCATCGGGCGGAGGATGCCATAGAGGCCCGACAGGATGCGAAGGTGGCGCTGGGCATAGTTAAGCGTTTCCGGTTCCAGCGAGGCCGCTTCGAGGCCAAGATAGGTATCGCCCGCGAAGGCAAAAACGGCGGGTCGGGTTGCCTTTGGTTCCGGATCGTCCCGGAAGTCGCGGAAGTCGCGGAAGCGGTCGCGGTTCAGCCTGGCGAGACTGTCCGACAGGCCCATCAGCGCCTTGAGCCGCGCCTGGCTAAGCTGGCGCGCGTGCCCGGCAAGGCGGTTTGCCTCGGGCAGGAAATCCGGCGTGGACGTTTTCACCCCCGGCATCGGCGTCAGATCCAACCGTTTGGCAGGCGAGACTACCACCAGCATTGCGCATCCCCCATCTTGTCTGAATTGCCCTGATTAGTCACTGATATCGACCGTCGCAACGCGATCACGCCTCTTGCAGGATCGTCAGGAAGGCGGGGCCGAACCGTTCCGCGCGGCGCTCGCCGAGGATGCCCGCAAGTGAGCCGAGATCGCGCGGCTGCATCGAGGCGACACGGGCGAGGAGCGAGGCGGAACAACTCATAGGCTTCTCGGTGCCTTCTTCGCCCCGAGCGAGATCGGCCTGTGCCTGCAGCAGCCGGTCATATAGGTCCCCGGATTCGCGGCCGGCCAGTTTCATTCGCGCCGGATGAACCGGGTCCGGCGTCTGTCCGGCGATCACCGCGAGAAATTCGGCACCGTAGCGGTCCAGCTTTTTGGCGCCGACGCCACTGATCCGTGCCATATCGTCCAGCGTTTCCGGCTTGGTCTCTGCCATTTCGATCAGGGTACGGTCGGTGAAGATCACATAAGCCGGGACGCGTGCCGCTTCGGCCAGCGCGCGGCGCTTGGCCTTCAGGGCGGACAGCAGCGGCGCGTCTTCCTCGCTGACGAGCGTCTTCACGGCGGGGCGGGATTTCGCGGTCTGGATCGTATCGCGCCGCAACTCGATGCTTTCCTCTCCGCGCAGGATCGGGCGTGCGGCCGCGGTCATGCGGAAGGCGCCGTGACGGGCGGCATCGGGGCGGACTAGGTCGCGACCCATCATCTGGCGATAGACGGCCTGCCATTGCGCGCGGCTGAGGTCCTTGCCTACGCCGAAGGTCGGAAGCTGATCGTGGCTTCGAGCGCGGACCTTGTCGGTGACGTTGCCGGTGAGGATATCGATCAGGTGGCCCGCGCCGAAGGATTCGCCGGTGCGCAGCATGGCGGAGAGTGCCTTGCGCACCGCTTCGGTGCCGTCGAAGACTTCTGGCGGGCTGTCGCACAGGTCGCAATGGCCGCAGGGCTCGGGATCTTCGCCAAAATATTTCAGAAGGGTCTGGCGGCGGCACCGCAGCGCCTCGGCCAGACCGAGCAGCGCGTTGAGGCGGGCGTGATCGGCAGATTTGCGGTCGTCGGGCGCGAGGCTTTCGTCGATCTGGGTACGGCGCAGACGGATATCGTCGGCGCCGTAGAGTGTGAGGGTTTCAGCGGGGGCGCCGTCGCGGCCGGCACGGCCGATTTCCTGATAATAGGCCTCGATGGATTTTGGCAGGTCGGCGTGCGCGACCCAGCGAATGTCCGGCTTGTCGATGCCCATGCCAAAGGCGACGGTGGCGACGACGATCAGCCCGTCCTCGCGGGAAAAGCGGGCTTCGACGTCGCGGCGGTCGGACGGGTCCATGCCGCCGTGGTAATGGCAGGCGGTGTGCCCCGCCTCTCGCAATGCCTGCGCCACGGTCTCTGTCTTGGCTCGGGTGCCACAATAGACGATGCCGGACTGCCCGCGTCGGGCGTCGGCGAAGTCGAGGATCTGCTTGCGCGGGGAATTCTTGGCCTCGAAGGCGAGGTGGATGTTCGGCCGGTCGAAGCCGCGCAGGAAGGTCTGCGGGTCGGTGCCATCGAAGAGGCGCGTGACCATTTCGGTGCGAGTTTCCTCGTCCGCGGTGGCGGTAAAGGCGGCGAGGGGGACGTTCAGGCTGCGGCGTAGTTCACCGATGGCCAGGTAGTCCGGGCGGAAGTCGTGGCCCCACTGGCTGACGCAATGCGCCTCGTCCACGGCGATCAGGGACGCGCCGATCCGCCTTAACAGAGACTGAGTTCCGCCGGAGGCGAGGCGTTCGGGCGCCATGTAGAGGAGTTTCAGCCGGCCCTCGTCGAGGGCGCGGAATACCTCGTCGGTTTCCTCCTGCGTGTTGCCGGAGGTGAGCGCGCCAGCCTCGACCCCTGCTTCGCGCAGGGAGCGGACCTGATCGCGCATCAGGGCGATGAGGGGGGAGATGACGACGGTCACCCCGTCGCGCACGAGCGCGGGAAGCTGGTAGCAGAGCGACTTGCCGCCGCCGGTTGGCATGATGGCGAGGACGTTGCGGCCCTCGGTGACCGCCTGCACGATTTCCGCCTGTCCGGGGCGGAATTCGTCGAATCCGAAAACGGTGCCGAGGAGCTGCGCTGCGCGGTCCATGTTGCCTGCGATTTACTTCAAACTGCTCTGATTAGGGGAACCATCGCAGATGAAGAATCGCTTAACAAGCCCGTCAGTAGAACGAGCGGGCGAGGTCGGGAATCAGGATGTCGCGCAGGATGATGATGCCGATGAAGACGACCAGCGGCGCGAGGTCCAGCGGGCGCGTGTCGGGCAGGATGCGGCGGATCGGGGCGTAGATCGGCTCGAGCAGCCGGTTCAGCCCTTCCCAGATCTGGGCGACGATGGGCTGGCGCAGGTTCAGGACCTGGAAGTTGATCAGCCAGCTCATGATGATGTGGACCAGCATGATGAAGAACGCCACGTCGAGCAGAAGCGAGATGATTTTCAGGATCGTGATCATTTCCGGCCCTTTTTTGGATCGGTGGCTAGTTAAGGCCTCCTGCGCGCGCTGACAAGCAGGGGCCACACAACTATTGCGGTCGGGTTAATTTGCGGGCCATAACGCAGCGGCAGATGGGGAGTCACCGCTATGGCGGAGGTCAGCGCGCGCAAGCGTATCTGGGGCTGGATGATGTTCGACTGGGCCAGCCAGCCGTACAACACCCTGCTGCTTACATTCATATTCGGACCGTTCTTTGCCGAGATCGTCATCGGTCGGCTGACCGGCGAGGGCATGAGCCGCGAGGCGGCGAGCGCGCAGGCGCAGGCATGGTGGGGCTACGGGCTGACGCTGGCGGGGGTGCTGATCGCGGTGCTGGCGCCAATCCTCGGGGCAATCGCGGACAGCCGGGGACGGCGGTTGCCGTACGTCTGGGGTTTCTCGATCCTGTACGTCGTGGGTGCGGCGGGGCTGTGGCTGTCGAACCCGGAGACGTTCAGCGTCGGGACGCTGCTGGCTTTCTTCGGGATCGGCCTGATCGGCATGGAGTTCGCGACAATCTTTACCAATGCGATGCTGCCGTCGCTGGGCGACCGGCGCGAGATCGGTGCGATCTCGGGCAATGGCTGGGCCTGGGGCTATGTCGGCGGCGTGATCTCGCTGGTTCTGATGCTGGCGCTGTTTGCCGAGAACGCGCAGGGCGTGACATTCATCGGCCGCGAGCCTGCGCTGGGGCTGGATCCGGCCGCGCGGGAAGGGACCCGGTTCGTCGGGCCATTCACGGCGATCTGGTACGCCGTCTTCATGATCCCGTTCTTCCTGTGGGTCCGTGAACCGGCGGACGGGGTCGTGCGCGGCTCTCCGGCAATGGAGGGGCTGCGAGAACTGGGGCGCACGCTGGCCAGCCTGCCGAAAAACGTCTCTATGACGGCCTATCTGGGCTCTTCCATGTTCTACCGCGATGCGCTGAACGGGATGTACACGTTCGGCGGCGTCTACGCGCTGGGCGTGCTGGGCTGGACTGTCGTGGATATCGGGGTGTTCGGGATCCTTGCCGCGATCACCGGCGCCGTCTTTGCGTGGATCGGCGGCAAGGCGGACCGCGCCTTTGGTCCGATGCCGGTGATCCGGACCTGTATCGTCATCCTGCTGTTCGTCGCGGTGCTGATCGCCTCGATTTCTCCGACCTCGGTTCTGGGCATTTCGGTTGGCGAAGGGTCTTCGCTGCCCGACATGGCATTTTACCTCGCCGGCGCGCTGATCGGCGCGGCGGGCGGGGCGCTGCAATCGGCGAGCCGGACGATGATGGTTCGACAGGCGAACCCCGAGCGGATGACCGAAGCCTTCGGGCTGTATGCGCTGGCGGGCAAGGCCACGACCTTTATCGCGCCCGCGGCAATCGCGGTGGTCTCTGACATAAGCGGCAGTCAGCGCCTTGGCGTCACTCCGCTGATTGTCCTTTTTCTCGTCGGGCTGATCCTGTTAGCATGGGTCAAACCCGATGGAGACCACGTTTGGTCCGAAAGTTCGCAATCCTTGGCCTGATCGTTTCGCTTGCCGCCTGTGGCGGAGGCAGCGACGCCAACAAGGACAGCGCAGCCAGCGCCGCTCTGACCTTTGCCGCTGCCAATCTTGATCCGAATGCCATCGCCAAGCGGCTGTTCGGCGCCGTCGATGCCGCATCCGACCAGAGCCCGGCGCCCTATGGCAGCTATGCCAAGGGCTGCATAGCCGGAGCCGCGCAACTGCCCGAAACCGGGCCGACCTGGCAGGCGATGCGCCTGTCCCGGAATCGCAACTGGGCGCATCCGGAAACGGTGGCATTCGTCAAGCGGCTGTCCGCATTCGCGGCGACGCAACCCGGGTGGGAAGGTCTGTATGTCGGGGACATGTCGCAGCCGCGCGGCGGTCCGATGCTGACCGGCCACACCAGCCACCAGATCGGTATGGATGCCGATATCTGGATGCTTCCGCCGAAAAGCCTGAAGCTGAGCCCGGCACAGCGCGAGAGCATATCGTCGATCACCATGCAGACGGCCGGGGGCGCCTATGTGAACAGTTCATGGTCGCCGCAGCACATGGCGATCCTGAAGGCGGCTGCCAGCGACCCGGCCGTCGCCCGTATCTTTATCTTTGCCGGGGCGAAGGTGCAGATGTGCAAGGATGCCACGGGGGATCGGAGCTGGCTGCGCAAGATCCGGCCCTGGTACGGGCATCACTATCATTTCCACGTCCGGTTGAATTGCCCGAAAGGCGCCAGCGGCTGTGTGAACCAGGCGCCGCCGCCGGCCGGGGACGGCTGTGCCGAGGCGCAGCAATGGGTGAACAACATCCTGAACCCGCCGCCGCCCGACCCGAACGCCCCGCCGCCCACGCCCAAGCGTGAATACGTGCTGGCCGACCTGCCTGCTCAATGCGCTTCCGTCCTGTCGTCGCAGTAATCCTGCTTGGTTTCGCGGCGCTGGGTCCCGGGCATGCCGGGTCCGGCAATGTCGCGGAGCATGTAGGCGATTACACCTGGCCCAAGAAGGGCCGCGGGTTCGGCGGGTTTTCCGGGCTGGAGCTGTCCGACGACGGGCGGCATTTCATGGCGATCGGCGACAGAGGCACCATCGTTCAGGGCATCCTGCAGCGCCAGGACGGGCGGATCACCGGCGTCGAGGCCGGCAAGATCAAGCGGCTGAAGAACAGCAAGAACGAGCGGATCACGCCGTTCATGAGCGATTCCGAGGGGCTGGCCGTGGCCCCGGACGGGCGCATCTTCATTTCCTTCGAGGGCTTCCACAGGGTCTGGACCTATCGCGATCCGCAAGCGCAGGCCGAATGGCTGACGCGGCATCCGGATTTCCAGTTCATGCAGGACAACTCCTCGCTCGAGGCGCTGGCCATCGATGCGGACGGTGCGCTTTACACCCTGCCCGAACGGTCCGGAAAGATGGAGCGGCCGTTTCCGGTCTACCGCTTTGCCGATGGCGCGTGGACACAGCCCTTCTCGATCCCTCGCCGTGGCGAGTTTCTTCCCGTCGGTGCAGATTTCGGGCCCGACGGACGTTTCTATCTGCTGGAGCGGGACTTTACCGGCATCTTCGGGTTTCGCAGCCGCGTCCGCAGTTTCGAGATCGGAGCGACGGGTGTGACGGATGAAATCACCTTGTTAGAGACCTATGCCGGGACCCACGACAACTTGGAAGGCATCGCCGCGTGGCGCGATGACGACGGGTACATCCGGCTGACGATGATCTCGGACGATAATTACCGGCCGTTTCAGGTGACGGAGTTCGTGGAATATCGCGTGCCGGCGTCTCTTGACGGCAGGCGCGCAGGGCGGTAGGGCGCCGCGTCCCCGCAGTGGGGGCCAAGTCTCCGCTACCTTGTCAAAACGGACCAGATCCATGACCCGACTTCTTCCCGGCATTATTGCCATGGCCATCGTCGTGGTGGCCTCGAACATCCTGGTGCAGTTCCTGTTCGGGAACTGGCTGACCTGGGGTGCCTTTACCTATCCCTTCGCCTTCCTCGTGACCGACGTGATGAACCGGGTCTACGGCCCCGCCACGGCGCGCAAGGTCGTGTTCGCCGGTTTCCTGACCGGCGTCGCCTGTTCGCTGATCGGCACACAGATCATGCTGCAGGGCGACGGCTATACCTTCCCGGCGGTGACGCTGCGGATCGCCATCGGCTCGGGCCTGGCGTTCCTGACTGCGCAGCTGGTCGACGTCGCCATCTTCGACCGCCTGCGCGAGGGCAGCTGGTGGCGCGCGCCTCTGGCCTCGACCCTGGTCGGGTCGTTCCTTGATACGGTGATCTTCTTTTCGATCGCCTTCTCCTCTGTATTCGTCTTCCTTGAACCGATGAACGACGTCAGCTGGGCCAACGAACCGACGCCGCTGCTGGGTGTCGGACCGGTGCTGCCCTACTGGATGTCGCTCGCATTCGCCGACTGGTGTGTGAAACTTGCCCTCGCTTTGATCGCATTGGTGCCGTTCCGCCTAATTGTTGGAAGAATGTTGCCACGGGTTGCGTGAAAATATTTGACAGACACAAAATCTGTGCCACGCTGGGGATAACAGCAACCAAGCGAAAGGAGGTGATCCAGTGTCTAGAGTGATGTTGGAGAGAGGTGTCGGAACAGTCGGAGGTGAATCCTCCTGAGGGCAGCCCCGACGGGGGACTTCCTTTCGATTGGACGCAATCAATCGTTCTAACCGGAACCAATCTCCGAAAGAACTCGAAGGGTCGCCTAGCTGGGGCGGCCCTTTTCGATTTGAGGGGGGAGGCTAATTGTGGGTGCGGGATGCTGAGCATCAACGACACCATTGCCATCGAGGACTGGGAGCTGACCGAACAGTTCACCCGGTCCGGCGGCCCGGGCGGGCAGAACGTGAACAAGGTGTCCACGGCGGTCGAATTGCGGTTCGAGGCGGAGCGCTCGCCGAACCTGCCGGGGGCTGTGAAAACGCGGCTGCGGCGGCTTGCAGGGCGGCGTTGGACGAATGACGGCGCGGTTCTGATCCGGGTGGACGAGACGCGGCACCAGGCGCGAAACCGCGAGATCGCGCGGGAGCGGCTGGCGGAACTGGTGCGCGCGGCGTTGGAGCGGCCGAAGCGGCGGATCCCGACGCGGCCGACGCTGGCCTCGAAGCGGCGGCGGCTTGAGGGGAAGAAAGCGCGCGGCGAGGTGAAGGCGCTGCGCGGGAAGGTGGACGGCGAGGGGTAGGCGTTCGGCCAGCTTCGGGCGGGTTCGCGGGAGGGACGCCATGGAATTCACGGAACGGAGCGAGCTGGAGCGCGGGTTTGCGGCGGTCTACCGGGACCGGGTTCGCCCCGCGCTGGCTGTTTTGGAAGAGCGGCGGATCGCGCGGCTGCGCAAGGCGTGGATGTGGGTGGCTGTGGTGGCCGCCGTGACCGTGGCGGTGGTCGCGTTCCTGATATGGGCCGGGACTGGCGAGTGGCCCTATTTCGTCGGGGCCTTCCTGGCGCTGGTGGGCGGGATGATCGGCTACATGGTGTGGCAGGCTCAGGCGATGATGTGGAACGAGGCGGTCGAGGGCGCGGTGATGCCTGCGATCTGCGAGCATATCGGCGACCTGAGCTATGACGGGTTCGCGGGAGATGACTTTCCGCTGGAGGCGCTGGCGAAGCTGGGCGTGGTGGGGTCGTTTCAGGACTCCTATGTCAGCGACGAATTGAAGGGGCGCTATCGGGACACAGGGTTCGAGATGGTCGAGGCGCGGCTGACGCGGCAGTCGCGAAGCTCGGACGGGGGGTCACGGACCAAGACGGTGTTTCGCGGGCTGCTGTTTCATATCGAGGTGCCGGTGGAGGCGCCGGGGCGGATCCTGATCGGGCGGGACTACGGGGCGGTCAGCAAGAAGCTGGGGTCGCTGTTTGCGGGGGACCGCAGCCGGGGGATGGTGCGGGTGGAGATGGGGCATTCGGGCTTCGAGAAGGCGTTCGAGGTCTATGCCGGCGATCCGGTGGCGGCGAAGAAATTCATGCCGGTGGCGTTTCTGGACAGCCTGATGGCCATCGGCACGGGCGAAGGCGGCAAGCGGGGGACGGGCTCGATGGTGGCGGGGTTCGAGGGGCGGTCGTTCTACCTGGCCCTGTCGCGGGGCGGGGACTTCCTGCAGATGGGATCGCTGACCACGCCGGTGGCGGATATGGAGGAGGATCTGCACGAGATCTTCGACGATATCGGGCTGGTGCGGCGGATCATCGACCGGCTGCACGGGGGGTGATTTTCGGGGCGTCCCCATGGGGACGGGGGGTCAAGTGGTTGATTTCAGGCGTGTTAGCGCAAACGTACGATTGCGGACGCTTCGCCGTAATCGGGTTTATGGCGCTTGCCGGAACGGCGCCCCGGCTCTAATCCGGATTTCATGAAAGATACCGTACAGAAGACCGTCGTCAGCAGCTGGAACGAATGGGACCCGCTGCGCCATGTGATCGTCGGCCGGGCCGACGACTGCCACATCCCGCCCGAGGAACCGGCGCTGGACGCCAAAGTGCCCGAGGACAGCGACATGCGCGGGCAATGGGGCCGGCGGCCGCAGGAGACCATCGACCGGGCGAACGAGTTGCTGGACCGGTTCGCGGCACAACTGGAGGCGCGCGGGATCCGGGTGGACCGGCCGGTGCCGATCGACCATTCGCAGCCGGTGACGACGCCGGATTTCCACACTGGCAGTCAGTTCGGCTGTATGCCGCCGCGCGACGTGCTGCTGACGGTCGGGTCGGAGATCCTTGAGGCGACGATGTCCTATCGCTGCCGCTGGTTCGAATACCTGAACTACCGGCCCCTGCTGCAGCGGTACTGGGAGGAAGACCCGAATTTCCGTCACGAGGCGGCGCCGAAGCCGCGGCTGACCGGCGCGGATTACCGCGACGATTACCTGTCAGAGCGGATCGGCGTGGAACAGAGACTGAAATGGACCGCCGAAAAGTTCTTTGTCACCACCGAGGAGGAGCCGCTGTTCGACGCCGCCGACGTGCTGCGGTTCGGGCGCGACCTTGTGGTGCAGCACGGGTTCACCACGAACCTGAAGGGCATCGAGTGGCTGCGGCGGCATTTTCCGGATCACCGGGTGCACGCGGTGAATTTCCCGGGCGATCCCTACCCGATCCATATCGACGCGACTTTCACGCCGCTGCGCCCGGGGCTGATCCTGAACAACCCGCAGCGCCGGTTGCCGCAGGACCAGCGCGAGATGTTCGAGCGGAACGGCTGGGAGATCGTGGATTCGGCGCAGCCCGCGCATAACGCGCCGCCGCCGCTGTGCTATTCGTCGGTCTGGCTGTCGATGAACGTGCTGGTGCTGGACCCCAAGACTGTCTGTGTCGAGAAGTCCGAAGTCTACCAGGCGGAGCAGATGGATAAACTGGGGATGGAGGTCGTTGAAGTGGACCTGCGCGACGCCTATGCGTTCGGTGGCGGGCTGCACTGCTGCACGGCGGATGTGCTGCGGGAGGGGGAGTGCGAGGATTATTTTTCTCGGAAACCGAGTTTTAAGTGATCTAATTTAGGTAGGATGCATCCGCCCGACTTGCAGTAAGTATTTCTGATGCTGCAGCCTAATTCCCAGAGTTTTCGGAAGAACTCGGCTGGAAAACATTAGTCTCAGGACTCTCAACTAGAAGCTCTCTAAGTCTTGGCCCGAAAAGTAACAAGCCTATTGCCAAGAGTATGCCCGCAATTGTACCTGTGTATATTAACCGGTCCTTAATTTTTCCAAGGAGCTCTCTTAGATCTTTGATTTCGTTCTCAAGCTTCTCAACTGCCTCATTGACTTGGTATGCGGTCAAAGCTTTTCCGGAAATTCTGTTGAGTATATTCGACGGAATTGCGTTCAAGCCGTTAGGTATTTGATCCGTTCCTTCGAAATCTACAGGTACAGGCTCAGATAAGTCAGATATCCAAATTGAGAATATGTCATCACCTCTCTTTAGGTGGATGTGTCGAGGACCAGCGTTGAACAATGCAAATATAAGCTTTCCATGGTATCCAGGATCAACCTGAAATCCAGAGACGTTTACTAAGCCTTGAAATTTTGTTGAAGCACGTGCCGAGATGAATCCAATGCACGTTCTAGGTATGTGCACTGTTTCTTCAGTTAATACATATAAGAATTGACCTGGACCTACGACGAATGGTTCACCATCTACCAATTTCCTTGCCGACTTTTCTTCTTTGTCATTTGTAAAGATCTCGTTGCCGACTCGAAGTCGGTAACCTGCTTCCTCAACGGCGAATGGGTTCCAGGGTACAACCACACTTTCGGTTTTCCCCCGATCCTCCCAGGAAGATTTACCCCAAAATGCCAACCGATCACCTTATATAGAAGTGGCGATCTCGAAGTTCTAAACGCCGATTTTTTGCAAGTTCGTTAACATCAATGCCCGCGCAGGACGATGCCGAAATCAAATACTCCATCACTTCTTGATTCGATGTGCGTGCAAGCTGAACGAATTCTTCGAGGTGATCGACCTTCTCGCACGCATCACAGAAACGACCTGCACTGGAAGCGAAGTCCAAAAACTCCTTTTGATCAAGCGAAGAATTGTGTTCTAGACGCTGATGCAGAGTATTTGCTGCACTCAAGCAGACAAGATAAGCGTCAGTCAGTGTTACGGAATATGGCTTCTCCTCCAAGTTGCCACGAGCGAGCCGCCCCACATACTTGGCGAAGTGCAACCCGTAGTGCTTCAGACGGTCAACCTTGTGGAGGGACAAAATATCGAAATGGTTTCGTAGGTCATGCTCATGCTGAGCTTTCTGAGCCTCCAGAAAATCGATCTGCACCAAATCGCTATCGCACTTGTCGAGCATTTGAGTCTCCCAGCCCATCGATTAGGTAACGCGCTAAGCGCGAAACAGTTTCATCATTGACTCTTTGCCTAAATAATATTATGCCACGGCGCCGATTCGCTGGCAATGGCGAAGTGACTTTAAACGACAACATCTAGCGCCATTTGGTTACCGACGTGGAAAATGCGTTTGTAGCGTTCCACCTCTGACGCCGGGCCCATCGCCTTGTTCGGGTTGTCGGAGAGTTTGACCGTGGGGCGGCCTTCTGCCTCGGTCGCCTTGCAGACCAGCGAGAAGGGGGCGAGTTCGTCGCCGGGGACGAGGCCGCGGAAGTCGTTGGTGAGCAGGGTGCCCCAGCCGAAGGAGACGCGGACCCGACCGTCGAACTGGTGATAGAGCTCCTCTATCCGGTCGACGTCCAGCCCGTCGGAGAAGATGACGAGCTTCTTGCGCGGATCCTCTCCGCGCGATTTCCACCAGTCGATGGCGATTTCCGCCCCGGCCGCCGGATCGCCGGAATCGATGCGGATGCCTGTCCACTTCGTCAGCCAGTCGGGGGCGTTCTCGAGGAAGCCCTTGGTGCCGTAGGTGTCGGGCAGGATGATCAGCAGGTTGCCCTCGTGTTCCTCCTGCCAGTCCTCCAGCACCCTGTAGGGGGCGGCGCGCAGTTCCTCGTCGGTATTCGCGAGGGCGGAATAGACCATCGGGAGTTCGTGGGCGTTGGTGCCGATCGCCTCGATATCGCGGCGCATGGCGATCAGGCAGTTGGAGGTGCCGGTGAACTTTTCGCCCAGCCCTTCCATCATCGCCTGCACGGCCCAGTCCTGCCAGAGGAAGGAATGCCGGCGACGGGTGCCGAAATCGGCGATGCGCAGGTTCGGGAGATCGTGCAGGCGCTCGATCTTTTCCCAGAGCTTGGTCATGCCGCGGGCGTAAAGGACCTCCAGCTCAAAGCGCTTCATCTTTTCCAGCACGGCGCGGCCGCGCAGTTCCATGAGCACGGCGAGGGCGGGGATTTCCCACAGCATCACCTCGGGCCAGGCGCCTTCGAAGGTCAGCTCGTACTGGCCGTCCTTCACGTCCAGGCGATAGTCGGGGAGCGTCAGGTTCTCGAACCATTCCATGAAGTCGGAGCGGAACATCTGGCGCTTGCCGTAGAAGGTATTGCCGCGCAGCCACGTGGATTCGCCGCGGGTCAAGCGCAGGGAGCGGATGTGGTCGAGCTGCTGGCGCAGTTCCTTTTCGTCGATCAGCTCGGCGAGGCGGACCTCTTTCGTGCGGTTGATCAGCGAGAACTTGACCGTGGTGTCGCGGCGGTTGCGGAACACCGACTGGCACATCAGGAGCTTGTAGAAGTCGGTGTCGATCAGCGAACGGACGATCGGGTCGATCTTCCATTTGTGATTGTAGACACGGGTGGCGATGTCGACCATGACGCTCCTCCTGCGGGCAGTTCGTTAGAGCAAGCGGGGCGGTGGATGTCAAAACCTATGGGCAGGCCCCGGGTTTGGCCCGATGTCAGAAAAAAGCCCCCGCCAGTGGCGGGGGCAGTTGGATGGCGGGGAGAAGGGGGTTCCCCCACCAGCGAGGCTAGCAACGGGACGAGGGGACAGTCTCGACGTTGCACATGTAGGACGTGCCGGGGCCGTGACCGGTTCAAAAAAAGATCAGGGGTTCGGGAAGGTCAGCAGCCGGGGTCGCGGACGAGGCCCCAGCCGAAGGAGGTGTCGCGGCCGGGCGTTCCCAGGTCGGAGCTCTGCTCGCGCAGGCGCGCGCGGATGCCGTCCACCGAGCGGACGCCGCGCGCCATCAGGCGGGCGGCGAGCGCGGTGATGATCGGCGCGGCGTAGGAGGTGCCGGAGGCATAGCTGCCGCCCCGGCGCCCGGCGACGTAGAGATCCACGCCCGGCGCCGCGAATTCGATATGCGGGCCGGTATTGGCGGCGACATAGCGGCGGCCGGCGGCGTCCACGGCGGTGACCGCGATCACCGAGTCGGAGCCGGCGGGATAGGCGGCGACGGAGCTGCCGTCATTGCCGGCGGCGGCGATCATCACGGCGCCACGGGCGGCGGCAGCGCGCAGCAGCACCTCGAGCCCCATGTTGCGCGGGCCGGCGAAGGACATGTTGATGAGCCGCACGTCATGCGCGATCAGCCAGTCGAGCGCGATGCCGAGCCGTTCCACATCAGCCGCCGGTCCGCCGCGGTCGCTGCCGAACGCGGTGACGGAGTAGAGATCGGCGCCGGAAGCGAAGCCGGAGAGCGCGCCGGCGGGATCGCGCCCGGCGATCAGGGCCGCGACGGCGGTGCCGTGGCCGGGATTGGTCGCGGCGCCTTCGAGAACGGAATGGGTAAACACCCGCGCGCCGGACAGGGCCGGATGGGTCGGGTCGACGGCGCCGTCGATCAGGCCGATGCGCAGCCCGCCAAGCGCGCAGGCCTGGCCTTGTGCGTTGATCATGGATGCCGCGTAGAGACGCGGTTTGCCCTGCACCAGCCGATAGATCGCGTGGATGTCGAAGGCGGTCTGCGGCGCGATGGCGCGCACGATCTGCTGTGCGGTGGAGGGCGACAGGCCGTTCAGGTCGTAAAATACCGCGTAGAGACCGAGCGCCGGGAATTCGCGGGTGCGGATCGGGCGGGCATTGGCCTGGGCCAGCGCGTTTGCGACGGCCTGCGCCTGTTCCGGGGGGCCGACCGTCAGAAACTCGGTTCTTCCCGGGCGGGTCCTGCGTTCTGCTGTCTGGCCGAGCGGGCGGTCGTTGCTGTCGCGATCGTCATTCTCGAAACCCGGGGTGTCTTCGGCCGTCACGGGATCGGCCGGATCGCTGGGGGTCGCGGGATCTGCGACCGGGTCCGGGGTCGGATCGCCCGCGTCGGTCGGATCAGCCGGGTCGCCCGCATCCTGAGGGTCAGCCGGATCGGCCGGGTTCTGCGGGTCGACCGGTGCGCCTGTATCGGGATCGACCGGAACGGTTTGTGCCGCGACAGGCGCGGCCAGGGAGACGACGAGCAACAAGAAAAGCGGCCGCAATATCATCGGCGGGTATCAATCCTCTGGAAAATTCAATGTATCAACAATCTCGGAATTATCAAGAATACCATATACTTGCTCTGGAGTCACGCCTTCGAGCAGCTGCAGGTCGTAGAACCCAATCGCGGATGGACCGGCCACGATTTCCACGCCGGCCTGAAGCAGAAGCGACCGGATCTGTTCTTCTGTCGCATCGGGCACGAAGGCGATGGAGACCCGTCCCGCCTCGTCGCCCGAAGCGAGGCTGTAGCCGTCCTCGGTCGTGTCACCGGGCATCTGGAACGCATACTGGCCGACGACCATGACCAGCAGGACGGCGGCGACGGCCTGCCAGATGCGGGTGCGGATGACGGTCTTCATGGCCGGTTCCGCGCTCGCCGGCTGCTCGCCGACATCGCGCATCAGGCGGGCGAGGCCCATTTCACCGGGGCTGTAGGTTTCCTCCGATTGCATCGTCGTGCGGATGGCGCGCAGTGCTTCCAGCTCGGCGCGCAGATCCGCGTCCTCTGCCACCGCCGCTTCTACCTCGTCACGCTCCGCGCCTTCGAGGGTGCCGTTGGCCAGCAGCGGCAGAAGCGTCTCTATCTGTTGCCTGTTCATGCCGGAACCCTCCGGTCGATGCGGCCGGAAAGACAGCGCAGCAGCAGCTTTTTCGCATGAAAGACGCGGGTCTTGATCGTGCCCTCGGGCACGCCCTGAACCTCGGCGATCTCGGCATAGGTCATGTCTTCGTAGAAGGCGAGGCTGATGGCGCTGCGGTGGTCGTCCTTGAGGGTGCCAAGGCAATGGCGCACATGCTCTGCCTCCTGGCCGGCGGCCAGACAGGTAGCAGCGTCGGGGCTGTCGTCTTCCTGCTCGGGTATGTCATCGGTCACGTCCTGCTGCACGCGCTTGCGGTGCAGGTCGATGACCTTTCGGTAAGCGATACCGAATATCCAGGTCTGCACTTTCGATCTCCCTTCGAATCTGGACGCACTGCGCCAGACTTCCATGAACACGTCATGGAGTACGTCGGATGACTCGAAGGGATCGTTCAATCTGGAGTGGATGAATCTGTAGACGGGCTTTTCCAGCGCACGATAAAGCGCGGCCAGTGCCTGCTTGTCGCCATGGGCGACCTGGGTGAGAAGCTGGGCGTGCGCGTCCATCTCTCACATCTCTAATGGAAATTGCGGCATGGGCTGTCTGAAATGGTCCTTGCCGCAACGTATCGCAACTGGTTCCCCGACTGTCCAGTCCGGGGAACCAGCATTGACTTGTCAGGTTAAGCAGCGCGCTTGTCCGCTGGCAGCGGCGCAGTCGGGTAGACCGAGAGGCCGCGCTGCACCCCCGGACGGGCGGCGATGCGGTCGTACCAGGCGGCGACGGTATTCGGCGCGTGCTCGATATATCCCATGCGCCAGGCGGCGTAGTACCAGCCGAACCAGGAGATATCGACGATGGAGAAGTCGTCGCCCAGCATGTAGTCGCGGTCGCCCAGCAGGCGTTCCGCCGTCATGTCGATCAGCTTTCCCTGTTCCTCGTACCGGTCGATGGCGAGCGGCACCGTGTCGGGGGAGAACCGCGTGTAGAAGGCGCGCTGGCCGAACATCGGGCCCTGCAGAGACCCCTGGATGAAGAGCCGTTCCTGCATGCGCAGGCGGTCTGCGGGATCGGTGGGGGCAAGTTTGCCGGTCTTGTCGGCGAGGTAGGTCAGGATGACGTTCGATTCACAGACCGTGAGGTCGCCGTCGCGGATCGCCGGGATCTTGCCGGCGGGGCTGATCGACAGGAAGTCGGGCGTCTGGGTTCCACCTTCGAGGAAGTTGACGGTTTCGGCCCGGTAGGGCAGCTCCAGCTCTTCCAGCGCGATGGCGATTTTCAACACGTTCGGGGTGCCGTGGCCGTAGAGAATGATCATGGGGATGTCCTTTCATTCGCCGTGATGGGCCACAGCTAAGCTCTGGGGCCTGATCCGCTGAATGCGCGGATGGAGCAAATACATGTCCGATCGGATCACGGTGCTGGACCAGTCCGGAGGGCGGGGGCATGATGGGTGACATGGATGTATTGACGGAACTTCTGCGCATCGGGCGCGTCGGCCAGACGCTGATGGGTCATCCCACGATGTATGGCGACTGGGGCGTGCGGGTCAGCCCGTCGATGGCGATGGTGCTGCATTCCAGCCGCAAGGGAAGCTGCTGGTATCATCAGGACGCGGCCGGCCCGCCGCTGCGCCTGGGTGAGGGCGACGTGATCCTGGCGACCAGTGGCGCGGCGCATGGGATTTCCGATGCGCCCCGGCGCGAGCTGCGCGAGATGGACGACGTGCTGGAGGTCATGAAGCTGCGCGCCGCATCGGCGCAGGCGGACAAGCTGCCGCAGGTGACGATGCTTTGCGCCAAGTTCGAGGTGGACATGCCGCGGCAGACGCGGCTGTTCGCGGCCCTGCCGGAGCTGATTCATCTGACCGGCGCGCAGGTGGCCGGGGACTCGCGGCTGTCGGCGGCGCTGGAGCTGTTTTCGGAAGAGGCGAAACAGGGCGGGGATGGCACGGAAATCGCCAAATCGCGCCTGTTAGACACTGTCCTGATCTATGTGATCCGGCGCTGGTTCGAGCTGTCGGGCCCGGCCGCGCCGGGCTGGTTCCGGGCGATGAAAGAGCCGGGGATCGCGGCTGCTCTGTCGGCGATCCACACGGACCCGGGACGCGGATGGACTGTGGACGCGCTGGCCGACATCGCATGCCTGTCGCGGGCGACGTTCCTGCGGCGGTTCCGCGAGGCGACCGGCGAGGCGCCGATGGCCTATCTGCAGCAGTGGCGCATGGCGCTGGCGGCGAAGGTGCTGGCCGAGGGACGCGACGGGCTGGCCGTGGTCGCGGACCGGTTCGGGTACGACAGCGCGGCGTCGTTTTCCAAGGCGTTCCGGCGGACCATCGGCATGTCGCCGGCGGAATACCGGAACAGCCGGCGTGCGGTGGAACCGGATGCGGCGGAGCTGAGCGTCAGCCCAGGGTGACGCCAGCGGCGAGCATCGTTTCGCGGGCATCCTCGAGCGAGCCCTGGAAGTCGATGGCGCGGCACAGGTCCTCGCGGACGGTGACGTCGAAGCCGAGCCGGGCGGCGTCCACCGACGAGTAGTTCACACAAAAATCGGTGGCGAGACCGGCGAGCGTCAGCTTCTGGATGCCGCGGGTGCGGAGGTACCCTTCGAGACCGGTCGGCGTGGTGCGATCATTCTCGAAAAAGGCGGAATAGCTGTCGATCGCGGGGTTATAGCCCTTGCGGATGATCATGTTGGCGCGGGTCGTGTCGAGGTCCTTGTGGAAGGCCGCGCCGTGGCTGCCTTGGACGCAGTGATCGGGCCACAGGACCTGCGGGCCGTAATACATGTCGATCACCGACATCGGATCGGCGCCGGCATAGGACGAGGCGAAGGAGGAATGCCCGGCGGGGTGCCAGTCCTGCGTCAGGATGACGGCTTCGAACTCCTTCATCAGCGCGTTGATTCCGGGGACGATCTGGTCGCCCGCCGCCACGGCCAGCGCGCCGCCGGGGCAGAAATCGTTCTGAATGTCGATGACGAGGAGGGCTTCGGTCATTGGGGTCTCCGCTGTGGTCCGACGCACCCTAAGGCGTTTCGGGAAGAAGTGGAATCGCCAATGCCCTGCCGCGCTTCGCGCTCTCGGGGCATTGGCGATGCGGCATGCGCCTGATGTTTCCCGGAACGCTTTAGCAGTGGCGGGGGGAGGGTCAATTGCGTGCGTTTCAGTTGTCTTGTTGTCATGACAACGCTCTGTTAGACAGAGGCCATGAAACGAGTCGAACGAATGCAGACGGGCCTGCGGCTGGAGAAGCGGCTGGTGAAGGTGCTGAAGGGATTGGCGGAGTACCTCGACATGCCGATGAGCGAGCTGGTCGAGGGCATGGCGCTGCATGCCTTCGAGGGAAAGGCACCGTTTTCCGAGGAGACGCGGGCGAAGATCGCCGTGCTGAAGGAGGTCTACGGGCTGGAGCTGACGGCGGAGGACAGCCACGGGCTGGAGGAAGGGTGATGCGCGATCCGGGTGCGATGCTGGACGAATTGCTGGCGGGGACGCTGGCGGCGGAAGGGTTCGGGCACAGGGAGCATGTGGCGGTGGCGCATGCGGCGCTGTGCCGGTGGGAGTTCTTCGAGGCGGCGTGGCGGTATTCGTCGGGGCTGCGGGCGCTGACCGAGCGGGCGGGGGTGCCGGAGAAGTTCAATGCGACCCTGACGCTGGCGTTTCTGTCCCTGATCGCAGAGCGGATGGGACAGGAGGACAGTGTCACCTTTGTCGAGCTGCATACCGATCTGGGGATGAAGCTGGTGCGGAGCGCCGGGTACGATGCCGAAAGGCTGGCCGATCCGAAGGCGCGGACGGTGGGGCTGTTGCCGGTGGCTGGCTAGATCAGCTTTGCCTCGACCGGCCAGCGCGGCGAGGGTGGCGTTTCGGGGCCGAAGCCGAGGCGGCCGAGCATCTGTATGCGGGCACCGCCGGGCGCGAGCAGTTCATGGACGCGTTCGCGGTAGGGTGTCATTTCCTCGTACTCCTCCAGGCTCTGGCTGACCGGCTGGACCGAGAGGCCATAGGCGGTAGCGGCGAGGTGCATGCGGACCCAGGCGCGGCCGGCGGCGATCTGGTCGGCGCGCTCGTTCTGCCCGGTCGCGAACCAGAGATAGGCTGGAGTCGCGGGGAATGCGTCACGGTAGGTTTTGAGCGAGGCCTCGTGGGCTGTGCCGGAGAGTTTCGACAGGCTTTCCTGGCTGAGCAGTCCGCTGGCGGCCATTGCTTCGATGGCCGGGCCGCGCAGGGCAATACCGTCGGGCGAAGCGTCGATCTGGCGGGCGCCGATGCGCATGTTCTCGATGGTCTCCAGCGCCGGGGCCTCGGTGTTGGCCTCTGTCAGCATGGCTTCGAGGGTCAGTTCGCGCAGAAGATCGAGCAATTCCGGCTCGTGCACAGTTTGCGCACCTTCGGCGCTGCCTTCGATGCCGAGGATGGCGTCTGGCGGTACCTCCAGCGCCATGTCGTAGGCTGCGCGGTTGGTGCGGCGGTCGAGGACATGGGCGAAGAGCGGATCGGCAGTGGCGCCGTCGGTCAGGGTAACCGTCGCGACGGGGTTGTCGGGGCTGGTTTCGGCGTCTGGGAAAAGCTGAATCTCACTGTTTAGTCCCTGTTCGGCGAAGGCCATGGACAGGAGTTCAATGAAACAGCCCATGCCGATGAAATGCTGCCGGCCGAGGGGATCGACCTGTGGCAGACGCAGGTCTTGGTTCTGCAGGATGGTCAGGCTGCCGTCATCCTCGAGCTTTGCCAGCCACGGCTGCAGGTTGTGGGCGCTGGGCGCGAGGATGGCGTAGGAGAGGGCGGTGAGGCGCGGATCATCGCCGGTACCGGCGGTTTCCCACGGATCGGTTGCAGTCTGTGGTTTGCGCATCACGCGGACACCGGCGGCGGCTGTCGCGGCCAGAACAATACCGCCCCCGATGAGGGCGATGGATTTCCTGCGGGTCATTGGCATTTCGGGCCTCGGGTCGGCGCGTTCGGGGTAGATGTAGCCACGCGCGGGACGGTTTCAAAGGTGGCGAAGTGTCAGCCCGGCAAAGTCACCACGATTGCCCCGCGATCCGATGCGACAACGGTGTGCTCGTACTGCACGACGGGAGCGCAGGGTTCGCTATAGAGCGTCCAGCCGTCATTCCCGGCATTGGCCCAGAGGCCGCCGGTGGACAGGAAGGGCTCGACCGTCAGAACGAGGCCCTTGTTGATGCGCCGCCTGTCGCTGCGCGTGGGCCAGGTGGCGATTTCGCCGGGATATTCGTGCAGAGACCGGCCGACTCCGTGGCTGGCAAGATTCCGGATCAGCGTGTAGCCGCGGTCCGATGCAAAGCGCCCGACGGCGTTGCCGATGCCGGCCAGCGGACGGTTGCTGGCGACCTGCCCGATTCCGATCTGCATCGCGCGTTTCCCGTCGCGGCAGAGACGATCGAGCGGGGGACGCACCGTGCCGACGCGAAAGGTCGCCCCGGTATCGGCGAAATAGCCGTTCTTTGATGCGGAGACGTCGATGTTGACGAGATCGCCCTGCGCGACCGCGCGGTCGCCGGGGATACCGTGGGCAATTTCCTCGTTCACGCTGATGCAGGTGGCGCCCGGAAACCCGTAGGTGGATTCCGGTGCGGGGGTGGCGCCTTCGCGGTCCAGCAAGTCGCGTCCGATCCCGTCGAGTTCCCGCGTGGTCATGCCGGGCTCCATCGCCTGCGCCATGGCATGCATGGTATTGGCGACGATGCGGCCGATTTCCTTCAGCCCGTCGAGTTCGTCCTGTTTCGTGATCGTCATGTGCCTGCCTTTTCGACTGCCGCAGGCAGATTAGTGGCTGTCGCCCCTTGTGTCAGTGCAGGCGATGGCTGGGAGAGTCCACACCCTCGCACAGTCTGGCGAGGGTGTGGATCGTTTGTGCCTTAAAGGTCCTACGCCTTCGGCGCGTCAGGCCAGGCTGTCGGGTCGGTGTCGAGATCCGGGAACTTGGCCGGGTCGAAGACCGGTTTCTTGACGCCCGCGTTCACCTGATCCCGGAAGTCGCGGATCAGGCGGACGGCGATGGGGAACATCATCGCGATGGCGAGCAGGTTCACCAGCGCAAGGATGCCCATCATCGGGTCGGAGAAGGAGAAGACCGCCGTTGCGCCCGGTGCTGTGGCACCCAGAAGGACGATGCCCATGATCGCGATGCGCAGGATGTGCAGGGCGATGGACTGGTTCGTCATGAAGGTCAGCGCGTTCTCACCGAGGTAGTAGTTGTACATGATCGACGAGAAACTGAAGAGGAAGATCGCGGCTGTCAGGAAGTACTGCGCCCAGTCGCCGACATGGGAGACCATGCTTTGCTGGGTCAGCGCGACGCCGTCGATGCCCTCTGCCCCGGGAACGTACACGTCGCCGAGAAGGATGACGAAAGCGGTACAGGAGCAAATGATGATCGTGTCGATGAAGACCGAGAAGCTTTGCGTGATGCCCTGGCTGACCGGGTGCCGCACATAGGCCGTCGCGGCGACGTTGGGGGCGGAGCCGAGGCCGGCCTCGTTCGAGAACAGGCCGCGTCGCAGGCCGTTGGCGATGGCCGCGCCCATGCCGCCGGCGACCGCTTCGCGAATGCCGAAGGCGTTGGCGACGATGTCCCAGATCACGCCGGGCAGCGAAGTGAGGTTCAGCACGATGATCAGCAGCGCCATGCCGAGATAGCCGATGGCCATGATCGGGATGATGATGTCGGCGGCCTTGGCGATCCGGTGGATCCCGCCGTAAACGATGAGGCCGGTGGCGATGGCGAGGAAGATGCCGGTGTAGATGCGCGGGATGCCGAGGCTGTCTTTCGCGGCGCCGGCGACGGTGTTGCCCTGGAAGGCGTTGAAGCCGATGGAGAAGGAGGCGATCAGGCAGATCGCGTAGACGATCGCGAGCCAGCGGTAGTTTTCGCCGAGGCCGTGGATGATCGCGCGGGCGGGGCCGCCGCGATAGTCGCCGTTGGCTTCGGTACGCTTGTAGACCTGAGCGAGGGTAGCCTCGACCAGCGCGGAACACATGCCGACGAGGGCGATGGCCCACATCCAGAACACGGCACCGGGGCCGCCGGCGGTGATCGCCACCGCGACGCCGGCGATGTTGCCGCCGCCGACACGGCCGCCGACCGAGACCAGCAGCGCCTCGCGCGCGGAAATCTTGGTGGGGTCGTCGGTTTCGTCGCTCTTGCCGAGCACGTTGAACATGCGGCGGAAGAACCGGAACTGGACGAAGCCGGATGCGATGGTGAAGAAGACACCGAGAACGACCAGAAACGGCACGAGCGCGAAGCCCCATGTCAGGTCGTTGATGACGTTGAAGATGGAATTGAAGAAGTCCATGACAGCCCCCTGTCCTCGTTTTTGTTTCAACTTATAGGCTAGTTCGACTGCGACGGGATGACGCAAGGAAAGCGTCGGCGCGGGTGCCGTTTGCGTCAGTTCTGTGACATTCCTGCCCGCTATTTGGGCGCTTCGTCAGGGGCTTGCCGGGGGATCAGCCTGCGCCGGGCTGCAGCCAGCCGCGGTATCGCACGATGCGGCCGAGCAGCGGCGCGCGGATATCGACGTGGAAGCGGAAGCGGCCGTCCTGTTCCGTTTCGTGGCTGTCGCCGCCGGGGAGGATGGCCCTGGGCAGCGGCAGGCCGAGGAAGGTCCAGCGGCGGGGGACGAGGCGGAGCTTGCCGTCGTCGAACACCAGCGCGAGCGCGACGGCGAAGGGGCCGAAACGTTCGAGGAGCAGGCGGTGGTTCCTGCCGGTGCCGGGGGACTGGTGGCTTTTCAGGATCTGTCCGTCGAAGTCGCGCCGCCAGAGTTCGCCCTTGCCGTCCGGCGTGAAGGTCACGTTGACGGGGACGGTGCCGGGGCGCGTGGGGAAGCCGAAGAGGCGGGCCGTGCCGCGGGCGAGGGCGTTATCGCCGGGTGTGACCTCTGCCTCGCCCTGCCATGTGCGGATGGTTTTTCCCTTGTGCAGGGACTGAATTTTCGGTGGCAGGTCTTTGTAGGCACTGCCGAGCAGCGCGGGGTAGACGGCGGCGGTTTCGTCTCGGCTGTCGCGGAAACCGGTGGTGATGGTGCGGGTGGCAAAAAGGGATTCGTAGTCGGCGAGGTCCAGCGCCTGGGTCGCGGCACGGGCGCCGGGGGCGGGCAGGGTGCCGGCGACGGCTTTGCGCAGCAGCGCCTCTATCGCCATGGAGGGGATCATCGGGCCGTCGTCGTCCTCGGCGAGGAGGTGCCAGGAGATGGTGACGGGGTGACCGTCTGCGTGGCCCTTCGCCTCGACAAACATGCCGCCGCGATGCTCGCCGAACTTCATCAGGTTCAGGACGCGGTAGAAGGAGGGGGCCGCGGGGATGAGGGAGGGCAGCCAGCCGCGGGCGCGGAGGCGGGCGAGAAGGTTGAGCGCGCGGTGCAGGATGTCGGGGACAGGACCGGCGCCCATCCAGATAGAGCGCATCGTGGGATACTCGGGCGGGATCACGCGAAGGTCGGGCACGTCGACCAGAGAGAATCGCAGGTGGCGGAGCGGGAGCCTGCCGGGCGGGGCGACGGTGTAATACCGGGTCTCGGCGAGGCCGGGGGCGGTGGTTTCGGCGCCGTCGCGGAGGAGTTGGACAGGGGCGCCCGCGTAGCCGATGACGGCGCGCATCACGTTCAGGCCGATCCCGGCATATGGCGAGGGGGCGATGCCGCCGGTGACGTCCTCGATTTCCATGCGCTGGGCGATCTCGCGCAGGACGGCGGCTGTGAGGACCGGGAAGCTGCTGACGCCGGAGAGGACGAAGACATTGACGGCGCGGGCCTGCGCGTCGAATTGCGGGACGCCGAAGACGAAATCGGCGGCATCGGCGAAATCGAGATAGTTCACGCGGGCCGCGATGCAGGCGCGGATCACGGCGTAGCGGTCGCCGGTGTATTGCTGGAACGGGCCGGAGGCGTCGATGACGATGTCAGGCTGGTGGCTGGCGAGGGCATCGGCGATTGCGTCGCGGTCGAGGGCCAGCGGCTGGAACGTCGCGGTGCCGCCGACCTGTTTGCAGAAGGCGCGGGCCTTTGCCTCTGACCGGCCGGCGATCAGCGCGGTGACCGGCATGTCGCGGATCAGGTAGGCCAGGCGCCCGCCGAAGACGCCGTAGCCGCCGAGGATCAGGAGTTTCACGCGCGTATCCCTTCTTCCCTCGGTCAATTCTGCGGTTCGGGGCGGCGGAGGCAAGGCGGTACACTGTCTCAGGCTTGCGGGTTGCCGATTCCGGGTCTATCCCGCCGGGCCATGTTCACAGTTGCCGCTCTCTACAAGTTCACCAGCTTTCCCGACCCCGCCGCGATCAAGCCGGGGCTGGCGAAGGTTGCCTGCGCGAACGGGGTGCGCGGGACGCTGTTGCTGGCGCGCGAGGGGATCAACGGGACGATCGCCGGGACGCGGGCGGGGATCGACGCGGTGCTGGCGCATATCCGGGGGCTGCCGGGATGCGCGGACCTCGAATGGAAAGAAAGCACCGCCGACGAGATGCCGTTTGGCCGGATGAAGGTGCGGCTGAAACGCGAGATCGTCACGATGGGGCAACCGGATGTGGATCCGAACGCCTCTGTCGGGCGGTACGTGGAGCCCGGCGAGTGGAACGCGCTGATCTCTGCGCCCGACGTGGCGGTGATCGACACGCGTAACGATTACGAGGTGGAGATCGGCACATTCGACGGTGCGGTCGATCCGGAGACCAAGAGCTTTGGCGAGTTCCCTGCATGGTGGGAAGCGAACAGGGACCGGTTTCACAACAAGCGGATCGCGATGTTCTGTACCGGCGGCATCCGCTGCGAGAAGGCGACGAGCTGGCTGGTGGAGCAGGGGGTGGACGAGGTCTATCACCTGAAGGGCGGGATCCTGAAATACCTTGAAGACGTGCCGGAGGCGGAGAGCCTGTGGCACGGCGCCTGTTTCGTCTTCGACAAGCGGGTGAGCCTGGAGCACGGGCTGCGCGAGGGCGGGCACGTGCTGTGCCACGCCTGCCGGCGGCCGCTGACCGAGGCGGATCTGGCGAAGCCGGGTTATGAGGCGGGCGTGTCCTGTCACCGGTGCATCGGGGAGTATTCCGATTCGGATCGGGCGCGGTTTCGCGAGCGGGAACGGCAGATCCGACTCGCGCGTGAGCGCGGAGAGGCGCATCTGGGGCTGCTATCGGATGACGCCGAGGGCTGATTTGCCCCTGTCGCGCTGACCGTCCAAGCCTTTCCTGAAAAAACTTCCCGTCCGCGGACTGATCGGCGCAGGCGCTGCGGCGTCTGACCGGATCTGCGTACATCCCCTTGTTTTACAGGCATTTCTGGCACCGGCTTTCCGTCGTGTCATCGGATAACAGCGCCCGGGTCATCGCATAACCCGGCGCTGAAATTGCCTGACGTCGGCAGGTGGAGCCAGTTTGAGGTCATCGGCACAGCGCCACGGGCCACGCCGGACACGAACCTGAAACCTGACACACGACGACCAACCCACACGGAGACCTTTCAAATGACCTTCACCTTCAAGAAAGCCGCTTTTTCGCTTCTTACCGCTTCCGCCCTGATGGCCGCTGCGCCCTCCTTCGCCGGCGGCTGGAATTCCGCAAACATCAACATGACCGGCTGGGGCAACTCCACCGGCGTCGGCCAGAATGGCTGGGTCAACCATGTCGAGGTTGAGCAGCATGGCTGGAACAACGGCATCGTCGCCACGCAGGACGGCGCCAAGAATACCACCGTCGTCGGCCAGAGCGGCGGCTGGAACCGCTCCACCACGCATCAGGGCGGCAAGAAGAACACCCTGGGCGTCGCGCAGATCGGCAACGGCAACACCGCCAATGTCGAGCAGTACGGCAAGCACAACGTCACCGGCGTGATCCAGGTCGGCGACGGCAACAGCGCCTCGATCAGCACCAAGGGCAAGGGCAACACCGCCGTCGTCATCCAGTACTGATCCCAACCCCCGGTGCCGGGTGGCGCGGCCGCCCGGCACATGACCCCAACCACCGCTTCACGGCGGCAAGAAAGGAGACACTGCCATGACCCTTTACAGCATTTTCGGCAAGTTCGTCCTGCCCGCGGCTGCTTTGACCGGCTTCGGCCTGGCCGCCGGAAGCGCGGCAGAGAACGGAGCCGACGCACCGATGAAATGCGAGATTTCCGTCACCAAGTCCGGCATGGGCTATACCTATACCGGCAAGGTACAGGCAGACGAGCCGCTGCGCGGCAGTTTCGAGCTGGTCCTGACCAAGCTTGGCGGCGGTAGCACCAAGATCCGCCAGTCGGGCCTGCTGGACATCGCGGCCGGCGAGACGGCGACCCTTGGACAGGCGACGTTCGGCGGGCTGCCGGACAGCGTCGATGCCGAGCTGATCCTGACCGTCGACGGCAAGACCTATAGCTGCATGCCGCAGACCGAGCTCTGACCTTTACCTCATCGTCCCGATAAATCGCTTCTACTTGAAAGGAATTTGATCATGAAACGCACTCTGACCGCCCTGACGCTGGCCCTGACCACCGCCTTTGCCGTGCCTGCGATGGCCGGCGGCACCATCACATTCGGCTTCAACGCCAAGAATCAGGACGAGGCCAACGCGATCCGCGCCGGGCTGGCGATCTACAGCCTGGTGAAGGACATCGATACCAACGGGCACATTACCCAGAACGGTATCAACAATGCGGCGGGCATCGCCCAGGGTGGCAAGAACAACAAAGGCATCATCCACCAGGACGGCAAGAACCATGATGGGACGATCACGCAGAACGGCAACAACAATGCCTGCGGCCTGTTCCAGTTCGGCAATGGCGCCACGGGGCACGTGAACCAGAATGGCGGCGAAGCGTGCCTGATCTTTCAGGCCGGGTTCTGAGGCCAGATGAAAAGGCTTCGGGTACTCGTCCTTTCCAACCGTGTACCCCGCCCGAAGCCCTCGCCCGCCGGAGTAACTCCGGCGGGCATATTCGTTGCGTGCCGCTATTTGCGGTCGGCGATCAGCTTTTCCATCAGCGCGAATTCTTCCTCGGTCAGCGAGGTGAGCGGCGGGCGGACCGGGCCGGTGTCGAAACCGCGGAGTTTCACGCCGGCCTTGATCGCCGAGACAGCATAGCCGGTCTTGCGGTCACGGATCTTGGCGAAGGGATAGTAGAAGTCGCGCAGCATCTGGTTGCACTTTGCATCGTCGCCCGCGGTGAAGGCCGCGTGGAATTCCAGCGCGGTGGCGGGGACGAAGTTGAAGACGGCGGAGCTGTAGGTATCGACGCCGGCGCCGCGATAGGCCTGGGCGAACAGCTCGTGCGTCGGCATGCCGCCGATATAGGCGAGGCGTTCGCCGAGGCCGACCGTGATGCGTTTGACCGTGTCGATGTCGCCGGTGCCGTCCTTGAAGCCGATCAAGTTCGGGCAGTCGTCGGTCAGCCGCGCGAGCGTGTCGGCGGAGCAGACGGACTGGCCGCGGTTGTAGACGATGACGCCCATCTTCGTGGAGCGGCAGACGGTACGGATATGCGTCTCTATCCCATCCTGCGGGGCGCCGATCAGGTAGTGCGGCAGGAGCAGGATGCCGTCGCCGCCGGCCGCCTCGATCCCCTGCGCGAGTTCGCAGGCGAGTCTGGTGCCGTAGCCGCAGCCCGCGAGGATCGGGGCGTTGGGCTGAGCGGCCTTGGCGGTATTCACCACGTCGACAATTTCACCGGGGGTGAGCGAGAACATCTCGCCCGTGCCGCCGGCGACGATCAGCCCGGCGACGGGGTAATCCGCCAGCCATTCCAGATGCGCGCTGAAGGCGGAGGCGTTGAAGTTGTCCTGCGCGTCGAAGGGCGTGACAGGGAAGGAGAGCAGCCCGGATCGGATGATATCGCGAAGCTCTGTGGGTGCGATCATTGAGGGATTGCCTTTATTAGAGATTGAAAACGACCCGCGGCAGGGCTGCCACGGGCCGGGGAGAGTTCACTGCAGATCGCCGGGCAGGATCGCGTCGGGCATGTTCTGGTAACAGACGGGACGCAGGAAGCGGCGGATCGAAAGGGTGCCGACCGAGGTGGCGCCGAAGTTGGTCGAGGCGGGGTAGGGGCCGCCATGGACCATCGCGTCGCAGACCTCGACGCCGGTGGGGAATCCGTTGACAAGCAGGCGCCCGGCCTTGCGTTCGAGGATCGGCATCAGGCGCTTGGCGGTATCGGTGTCGCCATTGTCCATGTGGATCGTGGCGGTCAGCTGGCCTTCGAAACCGCGGGCGAGGGTTTCCATCTCGTCGGTGCCATCGACGCGGACGACGAGGCCGAGGGGGCCGAACACCTCTTCGCCCAGCGCGTGGTCCTGCAGGTAGGCGTCGGCGCGGGTCTGGTAGAGGTTCGGGTTGGCGTAGCGGCCGTCGCTGTCGGTGACGAGCACGGGTTCCACCGCGTTGCGGTCGTCGAAGCGGGATTTGCCGGTGCGGTAGGCGTCGGCGATGCCGTCGGTCAGCATGCACTGGGTGGCGATGCCCTTGAGCGCCTCGGCGGCGGCCTGGACGAAGGCGTCGCCCTCGGGGCCTTCCTGCACGACGGCGATGCCGGGATTGGTGCAGAACTGGCCCGCGCCCATGGTCAGGGAACCGGCCCAGCCCTCGCCGATGGCCTGGCCGCGCGCCTTGACTGCCTCTGGCAGGATGAACATCGGGTTTACCGAGCCAAGCTCGCCGAAGAACGGGATCGGTTCGGGGCGCTGGGCGCAGAGGTCGAACAGAGCGCGGCCGCCGCCGAGGGAGCCGGTGAAGCCGACCGCCTTGATCAGCGGGTGCTGTACCAGAGCGGTGCCGACATCGCGCTTGCCGCCCTGAATCAGGGAGAAGACGCCGGGATGCAGGCCGCAGGACTTGATGGCGGCGTCGATGGCCTGGGCGACGATTTCGCCGGTGCCGGGGTGGGCGGAGTGGCCCTTGACGATGACGGGGCAGCCGGCGGCGAGCGCGGCGGCGGTGTCGCCGCCGGCGGTGGAGAAGGCGAGGGGGAAGTTGGAGGCGCCGAAGACGGCGACGGGGCCGATCGGGCGCTGCACCATCTTGAGGTCCGGGCGCGGCAGGGGCTGCCGGTCGGGCAATGCCTCGTCATGGCGGCGGTCGAGGTAGTCGCCCTTGAGAATGTGATCGGCAAACAGGCGGAGCTGGCCGGTGGTACGGCCACGTTCACCCTGCAGCCGCGCCGCGGGCAGGCCGGTTTCCTGCGTGCCGATCTCGGTGATCGCATCGCCGCGCGCCTCGATCTCGTCGGCGATGGCATTCAGGAACTTCGCCCGCGCTTCGCGGGTGGAGTAGCCGTATTCCCAGAACGCTTCCTCGGCGGCGGAACACGCAGCCTCGACATGGGCCGGTGTGCCGACCGAGAACTCGTGCGCCGGGCCTTCGGCCGGTGCGCTGCTGAACATCGTGTCGCCCATCACCCAGTCGCCGGCGATCAGGTGTTTTCCGGTCAAGGTCATCTGTCAGTCTCCCTAGATCAGGTTGCGGCCAGCCAGGTTGCGCATCAGCGCGGCCAGCCCGAAGGTCCATTCCGGGCATTCCGTGGAAAGCCGGACAGTGTTCTGCAGGCGACCCAGACCCTCGGACGCGATGGTCACACGGTCGCCGATGTGGTGGGTGAAGCCTTGTCCCCTGGCGTCGCGGTCTTCGGTCGGCGCGAAGAGCGTGCCGAGGAACAGCATGAAGCCGTCGGGGTACTGGTGGTGGCGCCCGATGGTCTGTTTCACGAGGTCAGTGGGATCGCGGCTGATCTTCGACATGTCGGAGCGGCCGCTCAGGGTGAAGCCGTCTTCGCCCTCGACGGTCAGTTCCAGCTGCGCGCGGCGCACGTCGTAGAGCGAATAGCTGTCGTCGAACAGGCGGATCATCGGGCCGATGGCGCAAGAGGCGTTATTGTCCTTGGCCTTGGACAGCAGCAGTGCCGAGCGCCCTTCGACATCACGCAAGTTGACGTCGTTGCCGAGGGTGGCGCCGTGGATCTTGCCCTGCGAATTGACGGCGAGGACGACCTCTGGCTCGGGATTGTTCCATTTAGAGACCGGATGCAGCCCCACATCGGCACCGGTGCCCATGGCGGAGAGCGGCTGTGCCTTGGAGAAGACCTCGGCATCCGGGCCGATGCCGACCTCGAGATACTGCGACCACATGCCCAGCGCGATCAGCTCTTCCTTGACCTTCGCGGCCTTGGGGCTGCCTGCCTCGATCTGGTCGAGGCTGTCGCCGATGATCTCTGACACACGGGTGCGGATGGTCTGGGCCTTGTCGGGATCGCCTGCCGCCTGCTCCTCGATCACCCGTTCGACCATGGACTGGGCGAAGGTGACTCCGCACGCCTTGACCGCCTGAAGGTCACAGGGGGCGAGGAGATGCGTGGCATCGGCGGCTTCGGCGGCGCCGGGGAAATCGGCGAGCGGGCCGAGCGTTTCGCCGGTCGCGTTGCGGACATGGTCGGCGGGATCGTCGAGTTCCAGAACATCACGCGCGGTGGGCGCGTCTTTCGAGGTGATGTCGACCAGCGCACCGTCCCGCAGCGTGACCACACAGGGGCCGATGCCGGGCCGCCACACGCGCCCGAGCCAGAGGCCGGCCATTTCTGTTTCGTTCAGGTGCATCCCGCCTCCCTATCCGGTCACACCGATGGGCCAGGGGGCGAATTCCTCTTCGCCCACGCCCAGTGCTTCGCTTTTCGATTTCTCGCCGGATGCGACGGCGAGGATCTTCTCGAAGATTTCCTGTCCCATCTCATCCAGCGTTTTCGTTCCGTCGATTACCGGGCCGCAGTTGATATCCATGTCGCCGGTCATGCGATTGTACATCGGCGTGTTGCTGGCCAGCTTGATTGTGGGAGCCGGATATGAGCCGAAACAGGACCCGCGCCCGGTCGTGAAACAGATCAGGTTGGCGCCACCTGCGATCTGGCCCGTAGCGGCGACGGGATCGTAGCCGGGCGTGTCCATGATGACGAGGCCGTGCCGGGTGACAGGTTCGGCATAGCGGTAGACGGCCTCGATACCGGTGGAACCGCCCTTTTTAGAGCCTCCGAGGGACTTTTCGATGATGTTCGCGAGCCCGCCGGTCTGGTTGCCGGGGCCGACGACACCCTGCATCTGCACGTCGCGGCCGTCGGTGTAGCCGAGCCACCAGTCGATGCGGTCGAGGAACTGGCGGCCGACGGTTTCGTCGCGGGCGCGTGCGGTCAGCGTGTGCTCGATGCCGTAAAGCTCGGGCGTTTCGGAGAGGATCGCGGTGCCGCCGTTCTGCACCAGCAGATCCACGGCGCGGCCGAGGGCGGGGTTGGCGGAGAGGCCGGAGAACCCGTCCGACCCGCCGCATTGCAGGCCGATGGTGATATGCTCTGCGGAGCAGGGGGTGCGGGTGGCCTGGTTCGCCTGTTCCAGCATCTCGCGCACGGCCTGCTTGCCCTCGGCGATGGCGGCGGCGGTTCCGCCGACCTCCTGCATGGTGATCGAGCGGAGCATGGTGCCGGTGGCGAGGCCTTCCGCCTCGAAAAAGCGCTGCAGGTTGTTGCGTTCACATCCCAGGCCGACGATCAGCGCGCCGGCGGTGTTGGGGTGGCGGATGTAGCCCGAGAGGGTGCGGCGCAGCAGGTCGATGGGCTCGCCCGTCTGCTCCATTCCACAGCCCTGTTCGTGAATGAAGGCGACGACTCCATCCACGTTCGGGTAGTCGGCGAGGCGTTCCTCATCGAAATAGTGACTGATCTTGCGCGCCACGGTGGCGGCGCAGTTCACCGTGATGAAGATGCCGATGGTATTGCGGGTGGCGACGCGGCCATCGGCGCGGGCGTAGCCCTGGAAGCTGGCGCGCTGGTCCGGCGGCAGAACCTGCGCGGGCACATAATCCAGCCCGAAGCGGTAATCCTTCTGCACCTCGTCCATCAGGACGTTGTGGGCGTGCATGTAGGTGCCGGGCGCGATGTCGGCGCCGGCAAAGCCGATGACGGTGGCGTATTTCAGCACCGGGTCGCCCCTGCGGATCGGCCGCGTCGCGATCTTGTGGCCGAGCGGGATGTCGGCGCTGGTCGTCACGCCCTCCTCCGGGATCTCGGTGCCGGCCGGAATCTCCACCCGCGCGACAACGACGTTGTCGGCGGGGTCGAGCCGGATCACCGGAGAGCGGAGGAGGGTGTCGGTCATGCGCTAGCGCCCGTTGGCCTTGCGCCACTCGGCGAACTTGTCGAGGTTTTCCTCTTTCGTGGCAGGATAGAGACCGATGATGGTTTCGCCGGCCCTGACCTGCTCGACCACGAAATCCTCGTAGGCGGTCATCTCGACGGCCTCTTCGGCGACTTCGTCGGCGAGATGCGCGGGGATGACGATGACACTGTCATCGTCGCCGACCACGATGTCGCCGGGAAACACCGCCACGTCGCCGCATCCGATGGGGACGTTGATGTCCAGCGCCTCGTTTATCGTCAGGTTGGTCGGGCTGGAGGGGCGGTTGTGATAGGCGGGCATGTCGAGTTCGCCGATACGCATCGCGTCGCGGAAGCCGCCGTCGGTCACCACGCCGGCGCCGCCGCGCATCATCAGGCGGGTTATCAGGATATCGCCGGCGGAGGCGGCGGTTGCGTCCTTGCGGCTGTCCATCACCATGACGCAGCCTGGCGGGCACGTTTCTACCGCGTGCCGTTGCGGGTGTTTCGGGTTGCGGAACTCGGCCAGGGTGTTGCGGTCCTCGCGCGCCGGGATGTAGCGCAGGGTGAAGGCGGGACCGACCATGTTGGCGCCCTTGGGCTTCACCGGGCGCACGTCCTGGATCACCTGGCGCCGGAGGCCGCGCTTGAACAGCGCGGTGGCGAGCGTTGCGACGCTGACCGTTTTCAGGCGGTCGATGGTTTCGGGTTTCACATCCATTTTTTTGCTTTCCTCAGCTTGCGGCGCGGGCCAGCAGGCCGTTTTCGGTCATGAAGGCTTTGAGGCGGGTCATCTGGTTGTCGCTGAGGGGCCAGGCGGCGGGGGGCCGGGCGGCGCCGCAATCCTCTCCCATCAGCTGCAGTGCGGCTTTTACGCCGGGGACGTTGGCGCCGCCCTGCTCCTCGGCGCGGATGTCCTCGAAGACCTGCATGCTGTCGATGAGGTCGCGGGCTTTCTGGTAGTCGCCCGCTTCCAGCGCCTGCGAGATCGCGACGGAGCGTTCGGGCCAGACGTTGATCAGGCCGGAGGTGAAGCCGCGCGCGCCGACGGCATAGAAGGTGGGCGCCCAGACCTCTGCCAGACCGCCGACCCAGACGATGTGATCGGGCGAGGCGGCCATCGCGGCCTTGAGCTTCATCGGGTTGGGCGTGGCCCATTTGACGCCGATGACATTGGGCACCGAGCACATCGCGGCGATGGCATCGGTGCCGATGGTGTCGTTGCGAAGGTAGAGGATCAGGGGAAGGTTTTGCGCAGCATCAGAGACGGATTTCAGGTAATCGACCAGGCCGCGCGGCGCAACGAAGGGGTCGGGCGGCTGGTGGATCATCAGGGCCGTCGCGCCCGCCTCTGCCGACGCTTTCGCAAGGCGGCAGGCATCGGGGATGGCGCGGCCGACACCGGCGACAAGCGGGATGCGGCCCGCGATATGCTGTGCGGCGGACTGGACCATCGTGACGGCTTCGTCCGTGGTCAGCCCGTAGAATTCGCCGGTATTGCCGTTGGCGGTCAGGATGTGAACGCCGGCGGCGATGGCCCGGTTCACGATCGGCGCCTGACGGTCGGGCGCGAGGGCACCCGTATCGTCGAACGGCGTCACCAGGATGCCGGATATGCCGGTAAGGGCGGTTTGCAGGTCGGTCATGACAGCACCTCGAAAGAGCGTTTGCCCATTGCCTTCTGAACTTCGTAGATCGAGCCCTGCGTCGGCGCGTCCGGGTAGGCGGCGCGCATCGGGTTGGCGACGAGGCGGGGTTCAAGTGTCGGTTCGCCGCAGAGGATGCGGCTGTCGAACTCTTCCAGCCCTTCCCACTTGCCGCGCCCGCCGACGATGGGGAAGGCATCGGACGCCATCATCTCGTAGAAGATGATGCGGCGGTCCTGGGTGGAGCGGTTGAGCGCGGAGCCGTGGACGATGCGGGCGTGGTGGATCGAGATGGAACCGGCAGGCCCCATCAGCGGCACCGCGTCCTTCATGTCCAGCCCGCAGGCTTCCAGATCCATGGCGCCGACGAAGCAGCCGTTGTGATGGTGGCTGTAGACGCCCGCGCGGTGGGTGCCGGGAAACACCATGAGCGGGCCGTTTTCCGGTCCCATGTCGTCAATGATCAGGCCGACGGCCAGCACGTCGTCGTTGGTGTAGGGGTAGAAGGCCCAGTCCTGGTGCCATTCCACCGCCGCGCCGTAGCCCGCCGATTTCATGTTCAGCTTGGTGGTCTGCAGCCGCAGGTTCGGGCCGATCAGGTCGCGCACAGGGGCGAGGATGTGGTCCGAATGCAGGAGGTCGTCGATGACTTTGGATTGCGTGTGCGGCAGTTTCACCCGCCGGATACGCGGATCGTCGGGGGTGTGGCTGTCCTCGAGGTCGATCCTGTCGTCCGAGGCGGTCATGCCGCGCGCCTGTTCCTGGAACCGCGCAATCTCTGCCCGGATCGAGGCCATGACATCGTCGGGCACGCGGTTTTCGAGGATCAGGTAGCCCTGGTCCCGGTAGAACGCGATCTGGTCTTCAGACAGTACTTCGGTCATTCCCGCCCCCGTTGCCCGATGTCCTGTGTCGAGACCGTCCAGTCGCGGGCCTTGCTGGACAGGGTCAGGCCAATGCCCGGGCGGTCCGGTACCGCGACCCGGCCATCGGCGATTTCGAGACGTTCGTCGAACAGCGGTTCCAGCCAGTGGAAGTGCTCGATCCACGGTTCCTCGGGGAAAGCGGCGGCGAGGTGGACGTGCAGTTCCATCAGCCAGTGCGGCGCAATCTGCACGCGATGCGCCTCTGCCATCGTCATCGCCTTGAGGAAGGGCGTGATGCCGCCGATCCGCAGCGCGTCGACCTGACTGACGTCGCAGGCCGCTTTCTGGACGAGTTGAATCGCCTCGGTCGGCGATGTCAGCATTTCGCCGGTGGCGATCGGCGTCGCGAGGTTGCGGGCGAGATCCGCGTGGCCCTCGAAATCGAGGGCGTCGAGCGGTTCCTCTATGAACTCCAGCCCCATGTGATCGACGATCTTGCCGAACTGCAGCGCATAGGCGCGATCCCATTGCTGGTTGGCGTCGACCATGAAGGCGATCTGGTCCGGCAGGTGGGCGCGCATCGCGTCGATGCGCTTCAGGTCTTCCTGCCCGTCGGGCTGGCCGACCTTCATCTTGATGCCACCGATGCCCAGCGCGATGGATCGGTCGGCCGCGGCCTTCATCTCGTCGATGGACGCCTGCAGGTACTGACCCTGGCTGTTGTAGATGCGCAGGGTATCGCGATGCGCGCCGAGAAGCTTGGCCAGCGGCAGACCGGCCTTTTTCGCCTTCATGTCCCACAGCGCCGTGTCGAAGGCGCCGATGGTCTGATAGGACATGCCGCCCTGCCCGAGGCTGTTAGTCTGCCAGCGCAGAAGCTCCCACAGCCGGCCGATATCGTTGGGATCGTGGCCGATGATGCGGTTCGCGATCTCGCATGCGAGCGCGAACATGCCGGCACCGCCGGCGCGCAGCGTGTAGGCAAAGCCCATGCCGCGATGGCCGTTCTCGGAGACCGCCTCGCAGGCGATGATGTCGACCGCGGACAGAGGCGACTGACGGCCGGTCAGGACCTTGGCGTCAGACAGCGGGTTTTCCAGCGGCAGGACAATATGGCTGAGCGTCATGCCGGTCAGCGCGTCCTGCGTGGCCTTGCCCTTGGGGTTGCCGCCGAAGGGCAGGCGCGCGGCGATGCGCCGGGTGGAAAGGTCGAGGGCCATCAGTAGATCTCCGGTTCCGGCACGGGTGCGCCGAATTCAGTCTTGAGGAAGTCGAAGTCGCAGCCCTTGTCGGCCTGCTCGATATGCTTTGTGAACATCCAGCCGTAGCCGCGTTCGTAGCGGGGCGGCGGAGGCGTCCATGCGGCCCGGCGCTCAGCGAGGATTTCGTCACTAACCTTGAGATTCAGTGTCCTGTTGGGCACATCGAGTTCGATGATGTCGCCGTTCTGCACCAGCGCCAGCGGGCCGCCTATATATGCCTCTGGCGCGCAGTGCAGGATGCAGGCGCCGAAGCTGGTGCCGGACATGCGCGCATCGCTGAGGCGCACCATGTCGCGGTGGCCATGCTTCAGCAGGGCCTTGGGCATCGGGATCATGCCCCATTCCGGCATGCCCGGCCCGCCCTGCGGCCCTGCGTTGCGCAGGATCAGCACGTGGTCGGGCGTCATCGGGTAGTCCGGGTCGTCGATGATCTTCTTCAGCTCGGGATAGCTGTCGGCGACGATGGCCGGGCCGGAATGGACGTGGAATTTCGGATCGCAGGCGGCGGGCTTGATCACTGCGCCGTCGGGGGCGAGGTTGCCCTTGAGCAGGGCAAGCGAGCCTTCCTTGTAGACCGGGTTCGACAGGGGGCGGATGACGTTGGGGTTGTAGTTCTGCGCGCCCTCCAGCCCCTCGCCCATCGTCTTGCCGGTGACGGTGATCGCGGAGAGGTCGAGCCTGTCGCCCAGTTCGTTCATCAGCGCGCGGAGACCGCCGGCGTAGAAGAAATCCTCCATCAGGTATTCCTTGCCGGAGGGGCGGACGTTGGCGATGACCGGGACGGAGCGGCTGAGACGGTCGAAATCCTCGAGCCCCCAGTCGACCCCGGCGCGGCGGGCCATCGCGATCAGGTGGATCACGGCGTTGGTGGAACAACCGGTGGCCATGGCGACGGTCGTCGCGTTCTCGGCGGCGGCACGGGTCATGATCTTGTCCGGCGTCAGATCTTCCCAGACCATTTCCACCGCGCGGCGGCCGCATGCGGCGGACATGCGCTTGTGGTTGACGTCATTGGCAGGGATCGAGGAAGCGCCGGGCAGGCAGAGGCCGAAGCCCTCGGCGATGGCGGTCATGGTCGAGGCGGTGCCCATCGTCATGCAGTGGCCGTCGGACCGGGCGATGCCGCCCTCGATGCCCTTCCATTCCTCCTGCGTGATGGTGCCGGCGCGCAGCTCGTCCCAGTACTTGAAGGCGTCGGAGCCGGAGCCGAGGACCTTGCCCGCGTAGTTGCCGCGCAGCATCGGGCCGGCAGGCAGGTAGATGAAGGGGAATCCCCAACTTAGAGCCGCCATCACAAGCGCCGGGGTGGACTTGTCGCAGCCGCCCATCAGCACAGCGCCGTCGACCGGATGGGCGCGCAGGATCTCTTCCACCTCCATCGCGGCCATGTTGCGGTAGAGCATCGAGGTGGGTTTGAGGAACTGTTCCGACAGCGAATGCGCGGGCAGTTCCATCGGCATGCCGCCTGCCTGCAGGATGCCGCGTTTCACCCATTCCACGCGGTCCTTGAAATGCATGTGGCAGGGCTGTGCCTCGGACCAGGTGTTGATGATGCCGATGACCGGCTTGCCGTCCCAGTCCTCGTGGCCGAGACCCATCTGCATCGCGCGGGACCGGTGGCCGAAGCTGCGGAAATCCTGGGCCGCGAAGAAGCGCGCGGAGCGGAGGTCTTCGTAGCGTTTGGCCGGTTTGTCGTCTTTCATTCCCTAATCCTCAGGAAATCGGCGTAGAGAAATGATGCAGGGTGTAGATCAGCACACAGGCGAAAATCACGCCACCGATCCAGGGCCATGGGCCATACCCGTCGATATCGTCGCGGCTGTCTCTTCCGATCATCTCATTCTCCTCAATTCAGCAGTTCCGGCAGCCATAGCGCGATCTGTGGGAAGATCATCACCAGGATCAGGCCGGTGACCTGCAGTCCGATGAACGGCAGGACGGCCAGGAAGATCTCTTGCAGTGTCACGTCCTTGGGGGCGACCGATTTCAGCCAGAAACAGGCGGGGCCGAAGGGCGGCGACAGGAAGTAGATCTGGATGTTCATCACGAACAGGATGCCGAACCAGATCTTGGCCTGATCTTCGGTCAGCCCAAGCTCCGGGGCAAGGGTCATCACCACGGGGGCGAAGACCGGCACGGTTATGAAGACGATTGCGATCCATTCCATGAAGGTGCCGAGGACCATCAGGATCAGCATCATCACCAGGATCGTGCCCATGGCGGGCAGACCGAGATCGAGGAACAGCGAGCGCATGAAATCGCCGCCGCCGACGAGGTTGAAGATGCCGATGAAGCTGATCGCGCCCAGCACCAGCCAGATAATCGTGCCGACCGTGGTCATCGAACCGATGAGGGCGGCCGAGATCACCTCCCACTTGAACTGGTGGCGAACGGCGGCGACGAACAGGCTGCCGATGCAGCCGACGGCCGCGGCCTCTGTCACCGAGGCGACGCCGCCGTAGATCGAACCCATCACTGCGGCGATCAGCAGGATGCAGAGTATGACGGCCGTCATCCGGTCTTTCGACAGTTTCTGGTCCTTGCCGGACTTTTCCGCGACTTCGGCCGCAGTGGGCGCCAGATCGTGGTTCAGGTTGACGCGCAGCAGCACATAGCCGGCGTAGAACACGGCCAACATGATGCCGGGCGTCGCGCCGGCCATGAACAGGTCGCCGATGCCGACCTCGGCGGACAGGCCGTAGACGATCATGATGATCGAGGGTGGAATCAGAGTGGCGAGAGCGCCCGAGGCGCAGATCAGGCCGATGGTCAGCTTGCGGTCGTAGCCAAGGCGGAACATCTGCGGCAGCGCGACGAGCCCGAGCATCACGATCTCTCCGCCCATCACGCCGGACATGGCGGCGAGGATGACGGCGACGACGGTGGTCTGCACCGCGACGCCGCCGCGCAGGTTGCCGGCGAAGATCGACATTGCGTCGAACAGGTCCTCGGCGATGCCGGCACGTTCGAGGATCGAGGCCATCAGCACGAAGAACGGGACGGCGACCAGGGTGTAGTGCTCCAGCAGGCCGACCGCGTTCGACGACACGAGGAACAGGCCGCGCGGGCCGAAGAATCCCACCGCCATAATGACCGACACGAACAGCGTCACGATGCCCAGAGGCATGCCCGTCATCATCAGCGCGATGAGAAGGGCGACCATGATCAGGGAGACCGTGCCGAGATCCATCGCGCGCATGTTCAGGGCCTGCGACGGGTCCAGCGCGGCGCCGATTGCGGTGAAAAAGCCGGACACAGTCTCTGCCAGAGAGACGCCAAAGGCCTCGGCGAGGAAGGCGGAGACGAAGTAGATGACGAAATAGACCGCCAGCGCCCGCACCACCCAGCGCATCGCGGTCGAGGTGAAATGCCGGTGCAGGTTCACCATCAGCTGGGTCAGGTACAGGAACGCACCCGCGACCATCAGCGATTTCAGCATCATCGGCAGCGGCGAGTTGAAGGCGGAGCCGGATTTTTCCACCCGCGCGACGCTGATATAGGCGCGGATCGCGGCGTCGGAGAGCAGCATGTAGAGCGCGAAAATACCGACGATCATCGCGAAAAGGTCGAGCCACCAGCGGGTATTGGCAGAGGCCATCACGTGAAAGACGGTGATGCCGATATGCCTTTGTTTCAGGGTGATGTAGCCGGAGGACAGCATCCATGCCGCCGCGCAGAGCATCATCACGGTCTCGAAAGCCCAGTAGGTCGGCGCGTTCAGCAGGTAGCGCGAGAACACCTCGTAGAGAGTTGCCAGAGCCGCGAACATGTAGAAGACCGAGATCGCGATGCCGAGGACATGGCTGAAGTGATCGACGGGCGTGTACTGGTCCCGCGTGGGGACGCTGTCGTCATGGTCGTGAATCGGATCGTCGCCCGCGACTTCAAGCGGTGCGTCGGCAAGATGTTCCTCGTATTCGCGGCTCATCGCGGACCTTCTCCCCCTACCGGCGCTGCTGCCCCGAGCGGCCGGCATAACTGTCACTACTCAGGTGGTTTCCCGTCGGTTCCGGGTCTTGTTCCCGGCTATTCTTGCGGCCAGGGCCGGTGTCCCGCGCCCCCGAGGGCGCGGGACGGGCGGGCTTACAGCAGCCCGGCTTCCTTCATGAAGTTGACGTGCGCGTCATAGACTTCCTTGGCGAGGTCGGATTGCGCCGCGAAGTCGCTCCATGCTTCCTGCGCAATTGCCCGGAGCTTGTCGCGCTCTTCCTGCGGCCAGTCGATCACTTCCAGTTCGCCGGCTGCCTTGTCGCGTGCGACCAGCTGGCGGTCGAGGCGGTCGAAGTACTGCCGCAGGCCGTTATAGGCGGCGAGGTACCAGGTCTCGAGCACGGCCTGATTCTTTTCGCCGATCTCCTCCCAGACCTGGTCGGACACGGTGAACTGCAGGATCGGGGTGGAGTGAATGCCGGGGAAGATCGGGAACTTGGCGATCTTGTGCATTCCGTTGGCATCGTTGTTTGCATAGGCCGAGTTGTCGGCGGCGTCGATCACGCCCTTCTCCAGTGCGCCGTAGGTTTCCGAGCCGGACATCGACACGGGCGCGGCGCCGGCACGCTTGAACACGTCGGCGGCCAGGCCCTCGGGCGAGCGGATCTTCAGGCCCGCCAGGTCCTCGACACCGCGAACGGGAACCTTGGAAACGAAGGCTTCACGGGCATAGGCGCCGCAACCGACGACATGCACGCCGGGGAAGTGGGTATCGAAGAGCTTTTGCAGTATCTCCTTGCCGCCGCCCTGAGCGCAGAACGCCTGTATCTGGTCGGCCGAGTCGTAGCCCGCGATCAGGTCGCCCATCAGCGCGAATGCCGGGTCGATACCGGCGAAATAGTTGATCGACGTCAGGTCTCCGTCGAGGATACCCACCGCGATCGCTTCGGCGGTCTCGCGGCGCGGCACCACGGCGTCGACCGGCAGAAGCTCCACAGTCAGTTCACCGCCGGTCATGGTTTCGAGCATCGGCACCCAGACTTCGTTCAGGTAGGCCAGCGACGCATGGCTGGCATTGGACGATGTCTGGATCTTCAATGTGCGGTCGGCGGCATCTGCCGCGAGGCCCGCGACTCCCATCGCCGCGGCCAGTGTCAGGGCAGTGCCCAGTGTTCTGATCTTCATGAGTTACCTCCCTAGGGTTTCAGTGCCGTTCCCCCCGGTCCTCCCGTCCCGCGGCGACTGACGCGGCAACTGATATATTAGCTGACTAGTTGAATCAACCGCGAATGCTGTCTAGATTGCGCTATCATTGCCGTCCCCGTGCACGGCGCTGCCCGGATCACTTGGAAGCTGAATGAACCTGTCTGCCGAAAACGCCCTGAACCTGTCCGCCCTGCGCGGTGAAGGTGCAGGTTCGGCCGTCGACCGGATCTACGAGGACCTGCGCAGGCGAATCGTGGATTTCGACCTGCCGCCCGATGCAACGCTGAGCCGCAATGACCTGGCGAAAGACTATGGCGTCAGCCAGACGCCGGTGCGCGAGGCGCTCCAGCGTCTGGAGGAAGACGGGCTGATCCGGATCTATCCGCAGTCGAAGACCGTAGTGATGCCGATCCGCGAGGACCTGCTGCGAGAGACGCATTTCCTGCGAATCGCACTGGAATCCGAGGTGGTGCGCCGGCTGGCCGCCAACCCGCCGATGGACGTGCTGAAACGCGCGCGCAGTTTCGTGCGGATGCAGGAGGCGCTGGTCGGCGATCCGTCCGAGATGGACCTGTTCAACCAGTTCGATCGCGCCTTTCACGCCACCCTGTTCGATGCGGTCGGGATGCTGCCGCTGAACGCGATGCTGGCGCGGCGCCTTGGCCACCTGAGTCGATGCCAGCGGCTGGAACTGCCGCGCGAGGGCAAGATGTCGGAGATCGTGCACGGGCATATGGCCGTGGTCGAGGGCATCGCGTCGGGCGATCCGGAACTGGCGGCGGCCGCGATGCGCGGACACCTCGGCGCGACGATCCGGCGAATCTCTACCCTGCGGGATGAGTTTCCGGACTATTTCGCGCCGATAAGGGGCTGATTGCCCTGTTTAGTGCCTATTCAAAGGCCCGCCAACGCAACGCCGAGGGCCACAAGTGTGCCACCCAGAACCATGAATCCGAGCGCGGGCCAGATGCGGCTTGGCGGCTTTTTCGGGGCAGGGTCTTCCTTGCGAACCAGCAGGGATTCGGCGAGTTCCGGTAGCTGCGGCCCGATGCGGACGAGGATCTGCGCCGTCTTGGCCAGATCGTTCAGAAGGGCGCGGGGGCCGACATTGGTCTTGATGTAATCCTCGACCACCGGCCGCGCGACCTGCCAGATGTTCATGTGCGGATCCAGCGAGCGTGCGACGCCCTCGACCACCACCATGGTCCGCTGCAGCAGGATCAGTTCGGTCCGTGTTTCCATGCCGAACTGGTCCGTCACCTCGAACAGGTGGTTCAGCAGGCGGCCCATCGACAGGCGCGAGGCGTCGAGGCCGAAGATCGGTTCGCCGACCGACCGCAGGGCGCGGGCGAAGGCATCGACATCCTGATCGGCGGGGACATAGCCGGCCTCGAAATGCACCTCTGCCACGCGGCGGTAATCCTTGCGGATGAAGCCGAACAGGATCTCGGCATAGACGCGGCGGGTGTAGACGTCGATCGAGCCCATGATACCGAAATCGAGCGCGATCAGATCGCCGTTGGGGGCGACCTTGAGATTGCCCTGGTGCATGTCGGCGTGGAAGTAGCCGTCGCGCAGCGCATGTTTCAGGAACAGCTGCAGCACCCGTTCGGCCAGCGCCTGCCGGTTGTGGCCGGCGGCGTCGATGGCGTCGAGGTCGTTGAGGGGAATGCCATCGGCCCAGCCCAGCGCCATGGCGCGGCGGCCCGAGAGGATCCATTCAACCTGGGGCACCTGGAAGCCGGGATCCTCGGCCGTGTTGGCGAAGAACTCGGCGGCGGCTGCGGTTTCCATGCGCAGGTCGAGCTCTCCCTGCACGACGCCGTTGAAGTGTTCGATAACGTCATGCGGCCGCAGCCGGCGCGAGGCGGGCGACAGAAGCTCGATCATGTCGGCGGCGAAATAGAAGGCGTCGATATCCTTGCGGAAAGCGCGTTCGATACCGGGGCGCAGCACCTTTACCGCAACCTCGCGCCCCTCCTCGGCCAGCGTCGCGTGGTGCACCTGCGCGATGGAGGCGGCGGCGACGGGGGCGGAGAAGCTGGAGAATATCTCGTCTACCGGGTGGCCGAGTTCAGTCTCTACAGTGCGTTTCGCGTCCTCGATGGAGAAGGGCGGCAGCTTGTCCTGAAGGACTTGGAGCTGGGTTGCCAGTTCCTCGCCCACCACGTCGGGGCGGGTCGAAAGGATCTGGCCGAACTTGATGTAGGCCGGACCCAGCGCGGTGAGGGCGCGGGTGACCGGCGGCATCGCGGGATCGCCCGCATAGCCCAGCCATTTGAACGGCCAGCCGAGGAAATGGGCCGTCGCGCGCAGAAGCGGCGGCGCGTTCAGCGCGTCCAGCACCACACCCATCGCGCCGGTGCGTTCCATGGTCGCGCCGGTGCGCACCAGCCGCCAGATATTGTGCGGGCCGCGCACCTAGAGCTTCCACCCGGAATGCAGAGCGGCGACACCCATCGTAAGGTTGCGGTACTTCACCTGTTCGAACCCGGCTGTGCGGATCATCCCGGCGAAGGTTTCCTGATCGGGGAACTTGCGGATCGATTCGACGAGGTACTGGTAACTGTCGCGGTCGTCGGCGATCAGCTGGCCCATGCGCGGGATCACGTTGAAGGAATAGAGGTCGTAGAGCTTCTGCATACCCGGATTGGGAAGCTGCGAGAATTCCAGGACCATCAGCCGCCCGCCGGGTTTCAGCACGCGATACGCTTCGGCTAGCGCGTCCTGTGGGCGGGTGACGTTCCTGATGCCGAAGCTGATCGTGTAGACGTCGAAGCTGTTCGCATCGAAGGGCAGCGCCATCGCGTCGCCGACGACCCAGTCGAGCCGGTCGGCCATCTGTTCCGCCTCGGCGCGTTTGCGGCCTTCGACAAGCATACCCTCGGTCATGTCGCAGACGACGGCGGTGGCGCCAGCGGCGCGCTTCAGGAAGCGGAAGGCGATGTCGCCGGTGCCGCCGGCCACGTCGAGCAGTCGCTGGCCTGGACGGGGCGCCAGCCAGTCCATCATCGCGTCTTTCCACAGCCGGTGAACCCCCCCCGACATCACGTCGTTCATGATGTCATAGCGTGACGCGACGGAGGAAAAGACGCCGTGGACGCGCCCGGCCTTTTCATCCTCGGGGATGGTTTCGTTGCCGAAATGAGTGGTCTTCTGGTCGTCGTCGGTCATCGGGCCTTGAGGTCCTTGGAAACTCACCCTTCTTATAGGTGCGTTGCGGGTCGAGACAATGCGTCGTCCCGTCTTGGAGGGGTGATGCCGGAACTGCCAGAGGTCGAAACCGTGCGTCGCGGGCTGCTGCCGGCGATGGAAGGCCATGCCATCGACGTTGCCGAGGTGCGGCGGCCGGACCTGCGCTGGCCGTTTCCGGAGCGCATGGCGGAACGGCTGGCTGGGCAGACCGTGACGCGGCTGGGACGCCGGTCGAAGTACCTGCTGGCGGACCTTTCCTCGGGCGAGACGCTGATCGTGCATCTGGGTATGTCGGGGCGGATGCTGATCTCCGGCGACATGCCGGGCGGGTTCCATCACCCGCATGCGGCGCCGGAGAAGCATGACCATGTCGTGCTGCAGATGTCGTCCGGCGCGCGGATCACGTTCAACGATGCGCGACGCTTCGGGGCAATGGACCTGTGGCCGACGGAGCGTATCGGCGAGCACTGGCTGCTGAAGGATCTGGGGCCCGAGCCGCTGGGCAACGCGTTTCACGAGGACTATCTCGTCGGCCGGCTGAAGGGGCGGAACACTCCGATCAAATCCGCGCTGCTGGATCAGCGAGTCGTCGCCGGATTGGGCAATATCTACGTTTGCGAGGCGCTTTTTCGGGCAGGTATTACGCCACGTCGCCGGGCCGGACAGGTTTCTGAGCAACGGGTGCGGGCGCTTGTGCCGGTAGTCCGTGAGGTGCTGGAGGATGCCATTGCTGCGGGCGGTTCCTCGCTGCGCGACTATCGCCAAGCCCATGGGGAGCTTGGATATTTTCAGCACACGTTCCGGGTCTACGACCGCGAAGGGCAGCCGTGCACGACGCCAGACTGCCCGGGCACCATTGCCCGCATCGTGCAGTCCGGGCGGTCCAGCTTCTTTTGTCCTAATTGCCAGAGATGACTTGAACCCCAACCGAAGGGTGCTATGGACTCGCCAGACGGGGAACAGCCAAAAGGCAAACACATGGCCTTCAAGACGATCATCGTCGAGATCGAAGACCACGTCTCACTCATCAAGCTCAACAGACCGGACGCGCTCAATGCGCTGAATTCCGAACTCCTCCGGGAACTGGCCACCGCCGTTGCCGAGGCCGAAGCGAATGAGAAGGTGCGGGTCATTGTCATCACCGGTTCGGAGAAGGCATTCGCCGCCGGTGCCGACATCGCCGAGATGTCCGAAAAGAGTTTTGTCGACGTGTTCATGGACGACATGTTCACGGACGATATCGGGGTGCTGCAGCGGACGCGCAAGCCGATCATCGCCGCGGTCGCGGGGTACGCGCTGGGCGGCGGTTGCGAACTGGCGATGGTCTGCGACTTCATCATCGCCGCCGACACCGCCAAGTTCGGCCAGCCCGAGATCAACCTGGGTGTCATAGCCGGGATCGGTGGGACGCAGCGGCTGACCAAGTTCATCGGCAAGTCCAAGGCGATGGACATGCACCTGACCGGGCGCTTCATGGACGCGGAGGAGGCCGAACGTTCGGGCCTTGTCAGCCGCGTGGTGCCCGCGAAGAAGCTGATGGAAGAGACCATGAGCGCCGCGAACAAGATCGCGGAGAAGTCGGCGATCACGACGCGGGCGGTGAAGGAAGCGGTGAACCGCGCCTACGAGACGCCGCTGGCCGAGGGGCTGCTGTTCGAGCGCCGGCTGTTCCATTCTCTGTTCGCGACAGAGGACCAGAAGGAGGGCATGTCCGCCTTCCTCGACAAGCGCGAGGCGCAGTTCCGCGACAAGTAGGAAAGGTCTGGCACCATGTTCGGGATGATCGGAAAGATCACGGCCCAGCCGGGTCAGGGCAGGGTGCTGGCCGAACTGATGCGGAGCGCGACCGGGGACATGCCGGGGTGCCGTAGCTACGTCATCGCGCTGGACGCAGACAATGCGGACGTGCTGTGGGTCACCGAAACCTGGGACAGTGCCGAGGCTCATAAGGTTTCGCTGGAGCTAACGGAGGTGCGCGCGACCATCGGCGCCGCGCGGCCGCTGATCGCCGGGTTCGAGACCGTCGCGCGGACAGAACCGCTGGGCTGACGCGCCGGTAAAGATTCCCGCTTCACAATCCCGCAGATCTCGCCTATACGGCCCGCTTGAACATGCGCGTGAGGCCCGCTTTGGCCGGAACAGCCGGTAGTCTGAAACCCGGCCGGGGCACTTGCTGCGCTAATCGAATGCAATGAACCCGGAGTTGGGAAACAGACATGGCGAATTCGCCCCAGGCCAAGAAACGCGCGCGTCAGAACGTCCGCCGCTACGACATCAACAAGGCGCGCCGCTCGCGCATCCGCACCTACCTGCGCAAGGTCGAGGAGGCGATTGCCTCTGGCGACAAGGACGCGGCCTCCACCGCCCTGCGCAACGCACAGCCCGAAATCATGCGCGGCGTCTCCAAGGGCGTACTGCACAAGAATACTGCCGCGCGGAAAGTCTCGCGGCTCAACGCACGGGTGAAAGCGCTGGGCTGAGTCAGGCGCTGGTAGTGATCATTTCCGACTAATCGGCGGCCCCATTCTCGCGAGTCGCGAGGGGCCGCCGGACAATTCTACCTGCGATTTTGTCGCAATTTCAGCAACAAACGCGACCGACTCACCGACAAATCGAACCAAGCCGCATCCGCTCTTCCCGGCGTGGTTGCTTAACAGCTGTGGTTTTTCGGTATCGCTGCCTGGCAGACCATCAAGGGTTTACAGGGTTCGGTGCAAGAAACCTCTGCTCTGGTGCGCAAAGCACGTTGATCATCCGGCGGACCCCTTGCTAGCTTGGCCCTGCGATTCACGTTGTGACACTTGGGGGGACAGGTAGCCGAAGTAAGGTGCGACAATCACAGGTAGAAAGTGAATATGTCGTGATCGAGTGACGGGCGAGCACGAACATTTGTTGAGTGGACCGGAAACCGAGGGCGCTGCCAAATAGCCGCGAACCGGGACACGAGACAGGGTAGCGAGCAGGACGCACGATAGCTTAGGCTTTTTGTCTCAATTGATACGGGGACCTGCAGTTTTGCGGGAATCGGCTGTTTCAGCCGTTTCGAACCCGACTGCCCGGCGCCGCCGGACGGGACGTTCTCAGGAGCAATCCGGGGCTGCCACCCGGCTTTTCTCCTATGAGCACGGCGGCAACAGCGCGAGCGCGACGAAGCAGTCGGGTACAGTCCGTTTTGGGCGGCCCGGACCGGATTAATTCCGGGTGGGACAACGATAACTTTTGCGGGTCATGGAACAAATGAACGATGCGACATGGGGGAAAGTCAGGCATGAACTCGAAGGCGTGGTGGGGAAGAACCATTTCCAGAGCTGGATCGAACCTCTGGATTTCGCGGGCGTAAAGGATGGCGCCGCGGTCTTTCACGTACCGACCAACTTCATCGGCGACTGGGTGTCGCGTCACTACAAGGATCTGATCCTGTCGCACCTGCAGTCCGCCGGTTTGCCGGCGGCGCGCGTGCAGTTCACCCTGCCGCCGCAGGCGCAGCCTAGGCCGGCGCCGCTGACCAAGCCGGCCGCGAAGGCCACGACGGCCGCCACCACATCGGATGACGGCGACCTGCCGGGCGCTCCGCTAGACCCGCGCTTTACCTTCGACCGGTTCGTCGTGGGCAAGCCGAATGAGCTGGCCCATGCCGCCGCGCGTCGTGTCGCGGAGGGTGGCGAGGTAACGTTCAACCCGCTGTTCCTGTACGGCGGCGTCGGTCTTGGCAAAACCCATCTGATGCATGCGATCGCACATGAGCTGATCAACCGTGAGGACGGGCTGAAGATCGTGTACCTGTCCGCGGAGCAGTTCATGTACCGCTTCGTGCAGGCCCTGCGCGAAAAGCAGATGATGGACTTCAAGCAGCTGTTCCGTTCCGTCGACGTGCTGATGGTCGACGACGTGCAGTTCATCGCAGGCAAGGATTCGACACAGGAAGAGTTCTTCCACACGTTCAACGCACTGGTGGATCAGAACAAGCAGATCATCATTTCCGCCGACCGTGCTCCGGGCGAGATCAAGGACATGGAAGACCGCATCACCTCCCGACTGCAATGCGGGCTGGTGGTCGACCTGCACCCGACCGATTACGAACTCCGCCTCGGCATCCTGCAACAGAAGGTCGAACAGCAGCGCATGCAGTATCCCGGCCTCGTCATCGCCGACGGCGTCCTGGAATTCCTCGCCATGCGCATCTCGACCAACGTGCGCGTGCTGGAAGGTGCCCTCATGCGGCTTTTTGCGTTTGCGACCTTGGTCGGCAAGGAAATCACCCTCGACCTGACGCAGGACTGTCTCGCCGACATCCTGCGCGCCTCGGACCGCAAGATCACCATCGAGGAGATCCAGCGCCGGGTCAGCGAGCATTACAACATCCGCCTCAGCGACCTGATCGGCCCGCGCCGCCTGCGTGCGCTCGCCCGGCCCCGTCAGGTCGCGATGTACCTGTCGAAGCAGCTGACCTCGCGCAGCCTGCCCGAAATCGGGCGCCGCTTCGGCGGCCGCGACCACACGACGATCATGCACGGCGTGCGCAAGATCGAGGAGCTGATGGCGCAGGACAGCCAGTTGGCCGATGACATCGAACTGTTGCGGCGCGCGTTGGAAGCCTGATCCGTGACCTGTTTCGATAAGCGCCCCGGCGGTCAACCGCCGGGGCGCTTTGCATTTTCCGAGGGAATTGCCCGAGAGAAACTGCGTTGCTACCAACATTTCTGTCGAGTTGTTGCGGAGCGTTTCTGTTATGAGTGACGACAAGATCGAGGTGGAGAACGTCAACCAGCCGGGCAAGACCGTCCGTGTCGACCGGGCGAAGTACGAGGCGATGTACAGGGCGCTGATGGCCGTGGTGCCCACTGACCCGCCCGGCATTTCGGTCGCCGACGCAAAGGCTGCCCTGCTGCCGCATCTGGACGAAACCCTTTTTCCCGGCGGCGCCACAGCGGGCTGGTGGCTGAAGGCAGTGCATCTGGACCTTGAGGCGAAGGGCGTCCTGAAACGGTCGGAGAAACCGGTGCGGCTTTACCGCGCCTGATCCGTCAAGCGTACCACTTCTGGTTCACGTAATGCGGCTCGGGCCGTTCATAGAGCTTCTCGTACTTGCAGAGTGACGGGGCGTCGCCCAGCGGAATGCTCTGGCCGCCGCGGAATGCCCATTCACCGCGATCCGAACTGTCGGCACGCACGTAGCTTGAGATCAGGAAGGCGCGGTCGTGGTCCGAGGTGTTCGGGAGGGAGCCATGCACCGTCATCAGGCCCCAGAGTGCGAGGTCGCCCGGTTCCATTTCCAGCCATACGATACTGTCGGGGTCGATGCCTTTGGCGCGCAGTTCGTCCTCTGCTGTAAGGCCCTTCATGATCTGGCCGTCGCCCTCGTCCGAGAGGCCGACATAGCCGAGCTTCTGCGAGCCCGGCACGACCTGGAGGCAACCGTTTTCGCGGGCGGACGGGTCGATGGCGAGGCCGGCGTTGATCGAGGAGGTCTCGATATCGCGGTATGCCTCCTTCACCTCGCGGAACCGCAGGTCCTGATGGAAACGGTAGCCGGTAAGCCCGGCCCCCGGCGGTTTCCAGTGGATCTGCTGTGTAACCTGGCGGATGTCGGGGCCGAGAATTGGCTCTAACACAAGGCGAAACGGCTCGGAGCGGCGCAGGCGTTCGAAGTAGTCCGACACCCAGGCCATCCAGTATGCCTGGATCACGTAGCGACGGCCGAAATCCTCTTCCGGCAGGATCTCGTAGCATAGGTTGCCGTGCCGCCAGGTCGACGGATGCTGCATCCCGGCCTCGTAGATCCGCGCTGTTTCCGACTGAAGGTGTGCTACCTCTTCCGGGTCGATGAAGCCGCGCAGCAGCGCGTAGCCTTCCTCGCGATACTGTTCCGCGGCATCTCTCGCCTGTTGTTCGGTGATCATCGCGCGCCTCCCGTGACCGATCGGGTTCAGCCTGACGTGCGGCTTTCGGCGAGGCAATGCAAGTTTTGTGACATCGCTGCATCGCCCGCTGGCCCCCGCCCTTGACGCCCTTCGGTTTCCGGCGGAGAAAGCGTGAAAAGGCTTGAGCCGGCGGGGAATTCGAATACCTTGCTCCTCCCCGGCACCAATGGGAGCAACGGCATGAAGATCAGCATCGAGCGCGGCACGCTTCTGAAAGCGGTGGCTCAGGCGCAGTCGGTGGTCGAGCGTCGCAACACGATTCCGATCCTCGCGAATGTGCTGATCGAAGCCGAAGGCGATACCGTATCTTTCCGCGCAACGGACCTGGATATCGAGGTGGTAGACAAGGCCCCCGCACAGGTCGAGCGGGCCGGCGCAACCACGGTCAGCGCGGTGACCCTGCACGAAATCGTGCGCAAGCTGCCCGACGGCGCGCTGGTGCAACTGTCAGATGATGGCGCGTCGGGGCGTCTGGAAGTGTCGGCCGGGCGGTCGCATTTCACACTGGCCACGCTGCCGAAGGAAGATTTCCCGGTGATGGCGTCTTCGGAGTACCAGTCGAACTTTTCCGCGCCGGCCCCGGTGCTGCGGAGGCTGTTCGACAAGTCGAAATTCGCGATCTCCACCGAGGAGACGCGGTATTACCTGAACGGTGTCTACATGCATGTAGCCGAAAGCGACGGGAGCCAGGTGCTGCGCTGCGTCGCGACCGACGGCCACCGGCTGGCCCGGATCGACGCCGAGCTGCCGGCGGGGGCCGAGGACATGCCGGGCGTGATCGTGCCGCGCAAGACCGTTGGCGAGCTGCGTAAATTGCTGGACGACGACGAGGCGAAGATCGCGGTGTCGGTATCCGAGACCAAGGTCCGGTTCGCTACTCCGGAGATTACGCTGACCTCGAAGGTCATCGACGGCACCTTCCCGGATTACTCGCGGGTCATCCCGGCGGGGAATACCCGCAAGCTGGAGGTGGACGCGCAGGAGTTCGCGCAGGCGGTGGACCGGGTGGCGACGGTGTCGTCGGAACGGTCGCGCGCGGTGAAGCTGCAGCTGGCCGAGGATCAGCTGATCCTGTCGGTCAATGCGCCCGACAGTGGCGCCGCCGAGGAAGAGCTTGCGGTGGCCTATGGCGACGAAAAGCTGGAGATCGGGTTCAACGCGAAATACCTGCTGGAGATCGCCAGCCAGGTGGACCGCGAGAACGCGGTGTTCCTGTTCAACTCTGCCGGTGATCCGACGCTGATGCGCGAGGGCAACGACCTGAGCGCGGTCTATGTCGTCATGCCGATGCGCGTGTAATCCGGCTGCGCCGGATGCCTCCGGCGGGGATATTTATGGCCAGAAGAAGCTGGGGGTCATGCCCGGACTATTCCTGACGGAGCTGACCCTGTCGCATTTCCGCTCGCACCGCCGCGCGCGGTTGGAGCTGGACGCGCGCCCGGTCGCGATCCACGGACCGAACGGAGCGGGCAAAACCAACATCCTGGAAGCGGTATCGCTGTTCTCACCGGGGCGCGGGCTCCGCCGGGCCGCGGCGGAGGAGATGGCGCGGCAGCCGGAAGCTGTGGGCTGGAAGGTGTCGGGCGTGCTGCGGAGCCTGGCGCAGGTGCACGAGGTGGCGACTTGGTGGGAGCCCGACGCGGCGCGCGCGGTGACCATCGACGACAAGGCGGCCACGCAGGTGGCGCTGGGCCGGATCGCGCGGATGGTCTGGCTGGTGCCGTCGATGGACCGGCTGTGGATAGAGGGCGCGGACGGGCGGCGGCGGTTCCTGGACCGGATGGTGATGAGCTTCGAGCCGTCCCATGCCGATGCGTCGCTGGCCTATGACAAGGCGATGCGGGAGCGGAACCGCCTGTTGAAGGACCAGGTGCGGGATGCGCACTGGTACGCCGCGCTGGAGACGCAGATGGCCGAGGCCGGGGCCGCGGTGCAGGCCAACCGGCTCGCGGCGCTGGAGCGTCTTGCGGCGGCGCAGGAAGGGGCGGAGACGGCCTTTCCAGTGGCGGCGCTGGAACTGGGCGCGGCGGAGGAGAGCGAGACGCCGGAGACGGTAGAGGCGTTCGCGGCCGCCCTGGCGGCGGGGCGGCAGCGCGATCTTTACGCGGGGCGCACGCTAGTGGGGCCGCACCGGGCGGACCTGGAGGCGGCCTATGCCGCGAAGGGCGTGCCGGCGCGGCAATGCTCGACCGGCGAACAGAAGGCGCTGCTGATTTCGCTGATCCTGGCCAATGCGCGGGCGCTGGCGGAGGACTTCGGTGCGCCGCCGATCGTGCTGCTCGACGAGGTGTCGGCGCATCTGGACGCTGCGCGGCGTGCGGCCCTTTATGACGAGATCTGCGCGCTGGGCGCGCAGGCCTGGATGACCGGGACCGGGCCGGAACTGTTCGAAGAACTGGGCGCGCGGGCGCAATACCTGTCCGTCAGCGAAAGCGGCGGGTTGTCGGAGGTTGATGGATGAGCGTGACCGTGGCGCTGCTGCGCGGGATCAACGTGGGTGGTAAGAATTCGCTGCCGATGGCCGAGTGGCGCGCGATGCTGGAAGGGCTGGGGGCGGAAGAGGTCAAGACCTACATCCAGAGCGGCAATGCTGTGTTTCGGGGGGAGGTTGGCGCCGGCGCGATTTCCGACGCGATAGAGACGGAAAAAGGGTTCCGGCCGCATGTGCTGGTACTGCCGCTGAGTTCATATGAAGAGGTCCTCGACGCGTGCCCCTACGCAGAGCAGGGGGAGACGGATGGCAAGGCGGTGCATGTGTTCTTTGCCGACGGCAAGCCGAAGCAGCCGGACGCCGCGATACTGGCGCTGGCAACTGAGACAGAGGCAGTGGCGGTAGCCGGCAACACCGCCTTCCTTCTGGCGCCGGACGGTATCGGGCGATCGAAGCTGGCTGCGAAGCTGGAAAAGGCGCTGAGCGTGCCTGTGACGGCGCGGAACTGGAAAAGCGCGGTGGCGATCCGCGCGCTGGGGCGGGGCATCGCATGACTATCACCCCCTTCGATCTTGCGCTTTATGCCGGGGCTCTGTTCGTGCTGTTCCTGACGCCGGGGCCGGTCTGGCTGGCGCTGACCGCGCGGGCGCTGTCCGGCGGGTTCCATGCCGCCTGGCCGCTGGCCTTCGGCGTCGTGGTGGGCGATATCCTGTGGCCGCTTCTGGCGATCCTTGGGGTGACCTGGCTGGTTTCGGTTTTCTCCGGCTTCCTTCTGTTCCTGAAGGGCGTCGCGGTGGCGTTCTTTCTGTTCATGGGGATCATGTTGATCCGGCATGCGGACCGCACGATTTCCACCGACGGGCGGCTGACACGGCCCGGGGTCTGGGCCGGATTCATGGCCGGGGTTGCCGTTATCCTGGGCAACCCAAAGGCAATTCTGTTCTACATGGGCGTGCTGCCGGGGTTCTTTGATCTCGGCGCGCTGACCGCGCCGGATATCGTTGCGATCTGCATGATCTCGGCCTTGGTGCCGCTGATCGGGAACCTCTTCGTGGCGATGTCGGTGGGGCAGGTGCGGCGGTTGCTGTCGTCGCCAGAGGCACTGCGACGCACCAATATCATTGCAGGGTCACTGCTGATCGTGGTGGGGCTGATCATACCGTTCACATGACCGCCGGATACTCCTCGGTCTTCCCCATCTCATTGTCCACGATCAGGGGCATGTCGAAGCGGCGCACGCGCGGGTCGCTGCCGAAAGTTCGACGGATCGAGGCGCGCCAGGCTTCGTCATGCCATTGCTCCGCAGCGTCCGGATCCTTCCACTGATAGACCGCGCCGCCGGTGTGATTGTCGCCGTCGTAATAGAAGCTTTTCCGCACCAGTTCCGGCACCTTGCGCCACTTGTCGGCGACCGAATAGGCGGTCTGCAGCATCTCGTCCCGGGTCATGGTTTCCGGCAGGTCGAAGGTCACGATCTCGATCAGCATTGGCAGCCCCTCCCAAGGCATTTTCACACTCAAGACTTAACACTGTTCTTGCCCCTTGCGAATCCGGCCCGCAAACACCAAATATTGTGGGTTCCACGTGACATTCCCCCCACAAGCACCTATAAATGCTCCCAAAATAACAAGGGACATCCCTATGGCAGAAGCAGCCCGGCAGCCGGACGATTATGGCGCCGATTCGATTAAGGTTCTCAAAGGCTTAGAAGCTGTCCGCAAGCGCCCCGGTATGTATATCGGGGATACGGACGACGGCTCTGGCCTGCACCACATGGTCTACGAGGTCGTAGACAACGGCATCGACGAGGCTCTGGCCGGCCATGCGGACCGTGTGGTCGTCACGATCCACGCCGACAGTTCGGTTTCCGTGTTCGATAACGGACGCGGTATTCCTGTCGATATTCACGCCGAGGAAGGCGTTTCCGCGGCCGAGGTCATCATGACTCAGCTGCATGCCGGCGGTAAGTTCGACCAGAACTCCTACAAGGTGTCCGGCGGTCTGCACGGCGTCGGCGTATCGGTGGTGAACGCGCTGTCCGATTGGCTGGAGCTGACCATCTGGCGCAACGGCAAGGAACATAATGCCCGGTTCGAACGCGGCGAGACGGTCAAGCATCTGGAGGTCGTGGGCGAGGCGGAAGGCAAGAAGGGTACGGCCGTTCGTTTTCTTGCCTCGACGGACACGTTTTCCAACCTCGAGTACAGCTTCAAGACGCTGGAAAACCGCCTGCGAGAGCTGGCCTTCCTGAACTCTGGCGTGAAGATCATCCTGGAGGATGAGCGCCCGGCAGAGCCGCTGCGCGCCGAGATGTGTTACGAGGGCGGCGTCAAGGAATTCGTCCGCTACCTCGACCGGCACAAGCAGCCGCTGATCGACGAGCCGATCTTCGTCACCGGAGAGCGGGAGGGGATCACCGTCGAAGTCGCGATGTGGTGGAACGACAGCTACCACGAGACGGTGCTACCCTTTACCAACAACATCCCGCAGCGTGATGGGGGCACCCACCTGGCCGGGTTCCGCGGCGCGCTGACGCGGACGATCAACCTCTATGCCGGCTCTTCCGGCATCGCGAAGAAGGAAAAGGTCAACCTAAGCGGCGACGACGCGCGCGAGGGGCTGACCTGCGTCCTCTCCGTCAAGGTTCCCGACCCAAAGTTCTCGTCCCAGACCAAGGACAAGCTGGTCTCGTCCGAGGTTCGCCCGGCGGTCGAGAGCCTGATGAACGAAAAGCTGGCGGAATGGTTCGAAGAGAACCCGCAGCATGCGCGCATGATCGTCGGCAAGATCGTCGAGGCCGCACTTGCCCGCGAGGCCGCGCGCAAGGCGCGCGAGATGACGCGCAAGAAGTCCACGAACGACGTGTCCTTCCTTGCCGGCAAGCTCAAGGAATGCTCTGAACGCGACCCGGAAAAGCGGGAACTCTTCCTGGTGGAGGGTGACTCGGCCGGTGGCTCCGCCCAGACCGGGCGGGACCGGAAGACGCAGGCGATCCTGCCCCTGCGCGGCAAGATCCTGAACGTGGAACGCGCCCGCTTCGACCGGATGCTGTCGAGCCAGGAAATTGGCAACCTCGTCATGGCGCTGGGCACTGGTATCGGACGCGACGAGTTCGACATCGAGAAGCTGCGCTACCACAAGGTCGTCATCATGACGGACGCCGACGTGGACGGCGCGCATATCCGAACACTGCTGCTGACCTTCTTCTTCCGGCAGATGCCGGAACTGATCGAGGGCGGGTACCTCTACATCGCGCAGCCTCCGCTTTACAAAGTGTCGCGCGGCAAGTCCGAGGTCTACCTGAAGGATGTACCGGCGCTGGAGGACTACCTAATCCAGCAGGGGATCGAGGGCGCGGTGCTGCGGCTGAATACCGGCGAGGAAATCGCCGGGGCCGACCTGCACCGGGTGGTCGAGGCGGCGCGCAGCTTCAAGCGCGTGCTCGATGCCTTCCCGACGCATTATCCGCGCAACATCCTGGAGCAGGCGGCGATTGCCGGCGCCTTCGACCCGGGCCGCGCCGATGCGGACTTGCAGGCCGTGGCCGACAATGTCGCCCGGAGGCTAGATCTGGTGGCCGAAGAATACGAGCGCGGCTGGATGGGCCGGATCACACAGGATCACGGCATCCGCCTGTCACGCATCCTGCGCGGGGTGGAAGAGATCCGCACGCTGGACGGCGCGGTCCTGCGCTCGGGCGAGGCGCGTCGGCTGTCGGAGGTCTCCCGCGAGACCCGCGCTGTCTACACCCATCCTTCCGACCTTATCCGCCGCGACCGCGGGCAGAAGATCTATGGCCCCACCGGCTTGCTGGAGGCGATGCTGGAGGAAGGCGAACGCGGCCTGACCCTGCAGCGTTACAAGGGTTTGGGCGAGATGAACCCGGATCAGCTTTGGGAAACGACGCTGGATCCGGAGGCGCGAACGCTGCTGAAGGTCAAGATCGAGGACGTCGCCGAGGCGGACGATATCTTTACCAAGCTGATGGGGGACGTGGTCGAACCCCGCCGCGAATTCATCCAGCAGAACGCACTGAGCGTCGAAAACCTCGACTTCTGACGATCTGCCGGGCGGCCGTTGCGGCCGCCCGGATTGACGCCCGGCCCCCTGGCATGCAGCCATGGCGCATGCGCATCCTGTCCAATCCGTATCGCGGCACCGGCCTCGACATCCCCGTTCTCGCCGATGTTCCGTACCCGCTGACCGAGCCGGTCGGCATCCTCACCCGTCATCCCCGCTATGCCGAAACGCCGCTGGTTGAGTTGCCTGACCTCGCCCGGGCGGCGGGTGTCGGCCACCTGCACGTCAAGGACGAACGTGGCCGGATGGGTCTTGGCAGCTTCAAGGCGCTTGGGGCCGCCCATGTCATCGCCCGCGACGCCGAGGCTGGATTGGCCGAGGGGCGCACCTATGTCACGGCGAGCGCGGGCAACCACGGCATGTCGGTCGCCTTCGGCGCGGCGACCTACGGCGCGTGTGCGCGGGTTTATCTGGCCGAGACGGTTCCCGAGAGCTTTGCTGGCCGGTTGCGGGCCGAAGGGGCGGAGGTTGTCCGTGCCGGTGAGACCTATGAGGAGAGCATGGCGGCCGCTGCGCAGGCGGCGGATGCTGAAGGTCTTGCGCTTCTGTCCGACAGTTCCTGGCCCGGGTACACTGAACGTCCGTTGATCCTGATGGAGGGGTACCTGACCCTTATGGCGGAGGTTTTTGGCCAGATACCGGAGCCACCGACCCACATTTTCCTTCAGGCGGGTGTCGGTGGTCTGGCCGGGGCAGCCGCCGCCATCACGCGGGCGCATTGGGGCGACGGCCCGCGGATCGTTGTCGTCGAGCCTGAGGCGGCGCCGGCGCTGACGGCTTCCATCGAAGCTGGCAAGCCCGTGATCGCGCCTGGGCCGGTTTCGATCATGGGGCGGCTCGACTGCAAGGAACCGTCGCTGATTGCACTCAAAGGATTGGCGCGAGATGCCGACGAATTTGTCACTATTTCGGAAGAAGAGGCCGTTTTCGGATCGGCCCGAGCCGATGAAGCCGGGCTGGCGTCGACCCCGTCGGGCGTTGCGGGGATTGCAGCGGTTATGGTTGCCGCTGGTGGTCTTAGCCTTGGCCCAGACTCGCGGGTTCTGACGATGCTGACCGAGCAGGCGGAGCCGTGACGCCCCGTGGCTTCCCCGTTTCGGAGTTTCGCACGCGCACCGAGCATGCGCAGGCGGCCATGGAACAGGCCGGGTATGCGGCCCTGTTCCTGACGACCGAACCCGCCGTACGCTATTTCTCCGGCTTCCTTACGCGGTTCTGGGAAAGCCCGACGCGGCCGTGGTATCTGATCGTGCCCGCGACGGGGGACCCCGTGGCTGTCATCCCCTCCATTGGCCGCGCCCTGATGGCGGAGACGTGGATGGCCGACATCCGCACTTGGCGCGCGCCAGATTACCGGGACGACGGTGTTTCGCTGTTGGCAGACACGCTTGAGGAACTGGTTCCAGAGGGTGAGACAATTGCAGTTCCGTGCGAAATAGAGACTCATCTACGGATGCCGCTGGCCGATTGGCAGGCACTGCAAGCCCTGTTGCCGCGGCGGCAGTTCACCGGTGACGGCGGCCTGCTGCGCCGCCTGCGGCTGATCAAGTCGGAGGCGGAAATAGCCAAGATCAGAACGGCCTGCGGCATTGCCGACCGTGCCTTTGCGCGGGTTCCCGAGATTGCGCGCACTGGTACACCGCTTTCAGAGGTGTTCCGCCGGTTCCAGATGCTTTGTCTGGAAGAAGGCGCCGACTGGGTGCTTTATCTTGCTGGCGGCGCGGCGGAAGGCGGATACGCTGATGTCATTTCTCCGGCCAACGAACGGCCGCTGCAATCGGGCGATGTGCTGATGCTCGATACCGGCCTCATCCATGATGGGTACTTCTGCGACTTCGACCGAAATTACTCGCTAAATGCGCCGGTTGCGTCCCACGATGCGCATGCGATGCTGATCGACGCGATGCGTGCCGCCGTTGACATCGCCAGGCCTGGCAAGACAGCCGCGGACTTGTTCCATGCGATCGATCGCATCCTCACGGGCGGCGCCGGCGGGTCCGATGCGGGGCGGTATGGGCACGGTCTGGGCATGCAACTGACCGAGCCGCCGTCTCTGATACCCGAGGATGAGACAGAGCTGGCCCCTGGCATGGTGCTGACGCTGGAGCCGGGCATCGCGGTCGGCGGCGGCAGGGTCATCGTGCACGAGGAGAACATCGTGATCCGCGAGACCGGAGTCGAATGGCTTTCCACCCCATACGGACCGCGCATGACGGAGATCGGCACATGACAACTGCGCTGTCCTATCGCCTGACACCGGATCGCCCCAAGCAGATCGGGCTGGTGATCCTGCAGTCGGATGAGACGATCGAGCTGGATTTCCGTAAGTTAGTGCCTGACTCGGTGGAGTTGCTTGTGTCTCGTGTGCCGTCCGGCAACGATGTCACGCCAGAGACATTGGCGGAAATGGAACAGCATCTGGCGACGGCAGCCGCGCTGTTTCCGCGCACGGTTCGGTTCGACGCAGTGGCATATGGCTGCACCTCGGGAACGGCGCAGATCGGGCCCGGCGAGGTCGCCGCACAGATCCGGAATGGAACAGTGACAGCGGCGGTGACCGAGCCCGTCTCTGCCCTGATCGCCGCGTGCGGTGCGCTTGGGATCGGGCGCCTGGCGCTGATCTCTCCCTATGTGGCGCCGGTGTCCGACCGTATCCGTGCGGTGCTGGATCGGGCCGGCGTCGCCACGCCGGTCTTCGGCAGTTTCCTGGTGCCTGATGAGGCGCGGGTCGCGCGCATCGACGCGGTGTCGATCGTGGCGGCGGCAGAGAGTGTGGCGAAGGGGGCGGAAGTGGATGGTATCTTTCTGTCCTGCACCAATCTGCGGACGCTCGAAATTATCCCGGAGATCGAGGCGCGACTGGATCGGCCTGTGCTGTCGAGCAACCAGGTGCTGGCCTGGCATCTTCTGCATCTGGCGGGGGTGTCGGAGCGGGCATTAATGCCGGGGCGGCTGTTTGCAACTCATTCGCCGGTGGCGAGCCGGGACAGTTCCAACTCGGCGGCTTCTGCGTAGTCCGGATCGCCGCGCGCCGCTTTCCACAGGCAATGCGCTGCCATGCGCCAGTGGAAGAGAGGTGCAAGTTCGCGGTATCGTGCGGTTGCCGCGGCATCGCCGTATGCTTCTAGGAATTCCGTCTCTGCCTGCGGTTCGAGCGGCGCGCCGGCGTAGACGGACTGCATCGCCGGGGACAGGAACGTGGCGAGGTCCTCGGTGGCATCGCCTATCGCCGGGCATTGCCAGTCGATGAGGCAGATCGATTCGCCGTCGTAAAGGATGTTGGCGGGCACGGCGTCTCCGTGGACGAAAACCGGCAGGCCCATATCGGCGCGGGGGAGTGGCGGACGCGTGGCATGGAGCCGCGCGCGGTGCGGCGCTGACAAGTCGCTCGCGATCCGGTCACCGAGGAGCAGGATCGCTTCGGGTTGTCGCGGCAGTCGCCGCAGCCCATCGGGGGGGGCGATGCGGTGAAGGCGGCGCAATGTGCCTGCAACCGTGGAAAGTTTCGCAGTCAGAGGCGTGCCGTCGACATGGCCGTAGACAAGGCAATGCCCCTCGGCGGTGGAAATAACGCGTTCGAGGCACGGCGCCAGCCCGGTGCCCGCGAGTGCGCGCAGCGCACTGACCTCGGCATTGATGTCGTTAGGGAACATGGGCGACGCGGCCGTTGGATCGAATAGCTTGCAGACCAGGCCGCCAGCCTGCGGACCGAAACGCCAGAGTCGGTTCGTGCGCCCACCGGGCAAGGCGGCCCATGACCCGGCATCCGCAGGCAGCCCCGCGGCGCGGAGGGCGGAAATGACCGCTGGTGGCGGCTGGTCGTGATCAGGGTCGTGGAGTTCCAGGTCGCGCGGCCTCCCGCTCCGCCGCGGTAAGCTATCGCGGCGAAGGGCCGGGCGAAACCGGGGATGCCCGAACGTTTGTCGCGCCAGTGTGTTCCCGGACTATGACCTTCAGTTGGCCATGTCGGGTCCGGTGGGCCGCAGTGCGGTTATCGTCTCGACAAGGGCTTCCTCGCCGCCGTCCATGACCAGTACAGTCTCGCCGTCGACGAGTTTGGCTTCGGTCACCCGCGCATAAACGTCTGCGCGCTTGATGGCGTCGAGGCTGTCGCCGGTCCGGCTTTCGACCGAGAAGCTGTAAAGCCCTTCCTCCAGCATTCCGCCCGCTGTCGTCCCGTCCCAGACCAACGGGTCGTCGGTTACTGGTATATCCAGCCGCTGAACGACTGTGCCGTCGGCGGACTGCACCACCAGAACTGCCTTTTCCGACTCTGCCAGCGGCTCTGGTATGACAGTGACTGGGTCACCGTTGAAATAGGCAGAGACTGGCGCACGCGCTTCCTTGCCGATCCAGTCGGCATACCGCGCGATGCCTGACAAGCCCATTTCAGAGCTCAGTGTCTCCAGCAGCTGGTTTGTCCGGACCTGCTGTTCCACTCCGGCGAAGGTTGCGAGCTGTACTGCGAATTCCTCTGCCTTGATCGGGTTCAGCGGGTCCTGGTTCTCGATCTGCACGGTTAGCATGCGCAGGAAGGTCTCGAAATCAGAGGAGATGGTCGCTTTCGAGTCGGCGGCGCTGGCCGGCACCGCAGAGGGAGACGCGCCTGGGGCAGTTGCGGCGGCAAGTTCCATGTCGGTTCCTTTCGGTGAAGGTCAGATCCGGATGTCGACTCGGTCGGTGAGCCGGATTCGCAGCGGGTCGGGCGCGGGATCCTCGGCGTCCGACTGTGTGGCCAGGGCTGCATCGTGGTCGTCTGCCGGCTCTCGTCCATCGCGCTTCTCGCCACCGGAGAATTCGAAACTCACGTCGCGATAGCCGATGCTTCGAAATTCCTGCGCGAGCGTGTCGATATGGCGGCGCAGCAGGTCGGCGGTTTCGCCGCGCTCTATGGCGAGCGTGACCACCATAGTAGCGTCCCCGGCAGCGAGCGTCATGCGGACGCGACCAAGTTCCGCCGGCTCAAGCGTCAGTTCAACGGGGCGGTCGGGCATCTGGCGCGCAGCATCGGTGAGTTGCAGAGCCAGCTGGCGTGGAATGACCGTTTCCGCCCCAAACCTGGTGCCGGATGTGGTGGAGATGCGGCTGTCATTTTGCCCGGTGCCCGTGACCGGTTCGGAGGTATGGCGTACGGTATCGGCGTCCTCCAAGGGCAGGGCGGCGGGGCCGATGGGGGAGTGTTTGGAGAGAGTGGCGCTGGAAGCGGGCGCCGCGGTCAGCGTTGCTGCGTTTCCCTGCGCTGGTGGTGGTGCGGCGGAGATCGCTGGCGCCGCAAGGCCTTCGGGACCGGACGGCGCTTTCAGGGTTCGGGTTCGATCTGACTCCCCCGTGGTGCTGCCGTGTGCGGTGGCTGCAGGTACGGCTACTCCAGGAGGTGAAGACACTGCCGGGAAGTGGCGCGCCTGCGACTGAGTCTCTCGATCCTGCACTTGCGATGCCGGAGCGTTTTGCACTGGAAGGGTGTCATCTGGCGTAACTGGAGCGGCCGCAATGGTCGCAGCCGGTTTGTTAGGAGGGATCCTGTCTGATTGACTTGGGAGGGTTTTGGGGGCGGAGTTGCCAGTCATATTTGTTGTCGCCGAAACGGCCACTTTGCCCTCGCTGTCAGGCACTGCCCGGGCATATCCCGCTGCGCTTTGCTCAACGGCGAACTCCGCCCTGCTAGCGTGCAAGCTGCGCGCCGCTTGATCGTTTTTCGGATCTGCGATCGTGGTCGCATCAACAGATGCCGGGTTGGCCGGCAGAGTAAAGGGAAATGCTCCTTCCGCAGGAGCGACGCGCGGGAATAATCCGGCTGAATCCGGCGAGGTTGGTTCGCCGGCCGGGTCCGTGGGAGTTGTGCCGGTCGGTACGGCGGGGGTTACGCCTCTTATTATCTCAACCTCAGTTGAAATAATACTTCCGTCTGCCTTTTCCGAGGAATCTGCGTCGTCCGAGGTGCTATCCCGCTCTACGTCGGTCCCCACGGAGGAGTCGGTCCAGAGCGTTTCGACAAATTCGCCAGAGCTGTCATCGGGAATGCTGCGAAGATCGAGTGACTGGTCGAGCGTTAGAAAAATAGTTCCTGTGGTCGCAGACGCGGAAACGGCGAAGGGAGAACCCCCGTTCGGCATTGGGATCCGTTTCGCGGCGTCGAGGTCGAAGTTACTGCGCGTTCCTTCGCGGGCTTGGCCATGTGTCCGGCCGAGTACCGCGTGGAACGCTTCCGACTCCGGTTTCCGGTCAAGTTCCGCACTGGTCGCGCCGGTGCGTGTGGACGGCGCCGTTCCAGTGGGCTGGGCGTCGATTATCTGTGTTGGCTGCATGGTTCTTTCCCGGGCGTTCCCCTCGGATTGGGGGAAGATATGGCCGGGAATGATTACCGGTTCTTTACCAGTTCCGGTGCATAGACGGCAAAACTTCTTAGAATTGGAGGGATTGGTCCATGATCAGCATCGACACGCTCCGGCCGCTGCCGGTGAGCACGGACTTACCGGACAGGAACGCGCGCCTGCGCGAGGCGGCCGAGAAGCTGGAAGCGACCTTTCTGGCAGAGATGCTGAAAACGGCGGGCTTCGGCCAGTCGCGCGGGGCCTTTGGAGGCGGCGTGGGGGAGGAGCAGTTTTCGTCTTTCCTTGTTCAGGCGCAGGCGGATGAGATCGTGCGGGCCGGAGGTATCGGTCTGGCGGAATCGTTGTTCGAAGCGCTGAAGGAGCGCGGCGATGGCACTGTTTGATTTTCGTGAAGGGGCCGAAACCCTGGACGAGATCCTGGACCGGGAACGAGCGGCAATCCTGGAGGGTCAGTTCGACGTGATCGAACGCCTGACCCCCGCGAAGGAACGCGCGTTGGACCGGTTGAAACGGCGCCCGCCGGACGGAGTGGCGCTGGGTCAATTGCGCGGGAAGGTGGAGCGGAACGGGCGCCTGCTGGAGGCGATGCGGGCTGGGCTTGCCTCGGCGCAGGAGCGGCTGAAGGCGCTGCGCGAGCGGCCGTCAGCATTGAGGACATACGATGCGAAGGGGCGCCGGACATCGCTATGCGACACAGGTGGCGAGCCGCCGAAGCGCGCCTGAACCGGCCGGAGGCCGATACGTGCCAGACTGCAATTAATGATAAGTTGTAGTGAAAACGCACGAAGCTGACGCAGTTTCTTCACTCTCTTTTACCGATTTCCGGCGACGAATAGCGCCGCACCCGCACGGGTGGCGCGAGCACCAAAACTGGCCCGCAGCTGTCAGAAAGACATCGGAACCGCCCCGGAAAGTTCGGGGCGCAACTGGTACCGCGGTGCTGAAGGCGCCGTCTGATCGAAGGAAGACATCTAGTGTCGAGCATTCTTACCAACACCAGCGCCATGGTGGCGCTGCAAACCCTGCGTGGCATTAATTCCAAGTTGTCGATGACTCAAAACGAGATCTCGACCGGCAAGCAGATATCCAATGCCATGGACAGCGCCTCTATCTGGGCGATTTCCAAGGTGATGGAGTCAGACGTCAAGGGCTTCAAGGGCATCTCTGAAACCCTGTCCCTGGGTCAGTCGACCGTGGCTGTCGCGCGAAATGCGTCTGAAACGGTCACCGACCTTCTGACCGAAATCAAGGGCAAGATCGTCTCTGCTCAGGAAGAGAACGTCGACCGCGACAAGATCCAGACCGATATCGACGCCCTGCGCGGGCAGATCAGCTCGGTCGTTTCGGCTGCGCAGTTCAACGGGCTGAACCTGGTGCAGGGCACCGAGGACGTGAACATCCTCTCCTCACTCGACCGCGGCTCCGATGGCGGCGTGACCGCGGCCAACATTACAGTGACCCGGCAGGACCTATCGACCACGGCCGGTGTCTACGGAACTGGTTCGACGTTGGCCGGCAACGTGACCGCCGCGGACGGTGCCAACGCCCTGAACAGTGCGGCAGGCAACCAGTTCTCCAGCGCGGGCAACACCATGGTCATCCAGATGGCCGGGACCGCCGTCGCAGGCGAGCAATACAACCTGCAGATCGCGGGCATCACCGTGTCGCATACTTCGGTCACCGGTTCGCTGACCGCGGCCGACACCGCCGCGGCGCTGACTGCTGCCATCAATGCGGCAGGTATCGAGGATATTGTCGCTACGGTTTCGACTGCTGATATCACCATCACCTCGACGTCGAAATTCGACGAAGTCGAGGTCAATGCCTCGACAACAGGCACGCAGACTTTCGACCTCTATAACGGTGGTGCCGATGCGACAGGTGCGCTGGCAGTGGCTTCGGCCACCATCGCGGCGCGTGCATCGACCGTGGAGTTCTCGGACACTGCCGGTACGGCGAATACCGCCGGCGTCAGCGAGGGCGACGGCTATCGCGTCACCATCGGCTCGGCGAATTACGACTACATCGCCGGCAAGGGCGAGACTTTCGAGGATGTCGCAAAGGGCCTGAAACTGGTGATCGACGCCGCAGCGCTCGAAGACATCAGCACGAATGTCATCCAGGACGACACCACCGGGAACTGGTTCCTGCAGGTCGACAACGACGACGCCACCGACATCGCGTTTGCGGTGACCGGTGCCGCGGATGGCGAAGCCACCGGTGGCCTGAATGGCATCGACTCGATCGACGTCACCAGCAACGACGGTGCCGACGCGGCACTGGCCAATATCGAGACGCTGATCCAGAACTCGATCGACGCGGCCGCCTCCTTTGGCTCTGATCAGGGCCGGATCGATACCCAGTCGGAATTCGTGTCCAAGATGATGGACTCCCTGAAGACCGGAATCGGCGCACTGGTCGACGCCGACATGGAAGAGGCGTCGGCCCGGCTCCAGGCGTTGCAGGTGCAGCAGCAACTGGCGATCCAGTCGCTGTCGATCGCCAACCAGGCGCCGCAGTCGATCCTGTCACTGTTCCGCTAAGACATCCGGGCGGGGCGCGGGCGATCCCCGCGCCCCATCCAACCTGACATCGCTGTTATTCGGAAGGATCCGACGTGAGCGCTCTGCATCTGGCTCGAACGGCCTACGCCATTTCCGCGGCCCCGATCCGCACCCACCAAAGCACCGAATACGATGCCTTCGCGCAGATAACGCGACGCATGAAGGAAGCGGCCGGAAAGGGCCGGCGCGGTTTCAACGCTCTCGCCTCCGCCGTTCACGACAACCGCCGCCTCTGGACTTTGCTGGCCGGGGATGTCGCAGACAAGGACAATACTCTGCCGCAGGGATTACGGGCACAGATCTTCTATCTTGCCGAGTTCACGCACCAGCATTCGCCGAAAGTGCTGAACGGCTCTGCCAGCGCTGACATCCTGATCGATATAAACACGGCCGTCATGCGCGGCCTGCGCCAGCAGGAGCTCGCAGCGCCATGAGCGGGCTGGTCCTGAAGCTCGGACCGCGCGAGCGTGTGCTCATCAACGGCGCAGTGATCGAGAACGGCGAACGGCGGTCGCGGCTGTCGATCGTCACGCCGAACGCCAATATCCTGCGGCTGCGCGACGCGATCCACCCGGAAGAGGTGACCACGCCGGTGCGGCGCGTCTGCTACATCGCGCAGTTGGTGTTATCCGGCGATGCGGAGCCGGAGGAAGCCAAGCTGCAACTGTTGCGGGGGATCGAGCAGCTGAGCCAGGCGATGCGGGACACCGACAGCCGGCAGCAACTGGCGCTCGCCTCGGATTCGGTAGTGGACGGGCAATTCTATCAGGCAATGAAGGCGCTGCGCACCCTGCTGCCCAGAGAGGAGCGGCTGCTGGCTGCATCACGGACATGACCTTTCAGCCAGTCATCCCCGTCGGCGGTTTCGCCGGCTGGTCCTTCCTGAACCGCACCCGCGAGGTGCAGCAGGAAGCGTTCGACAATTCCAGCCGGATTTCCCGCGACGTCGAATATTTCAAGGAAAAGATCGGCAAGGTGCTGAGCGCCGAGGACTTGATATCCGACCGCCGACTGCTGCGCGTGGCGCTCGGCGCTTTCGGCCTCGATGAGGACATCGGCAACAAGTACTACCTTCGGAAGGTTCTGGATGACGGCACGCTGAACGATGACGCGCTGGCCAACCGTCTGTCGGATAAGCGCTATTACAGTTTCTCCAAGGCCTTCGGTTTCGGCGATTTCGACACGCCACGTACGGTGCTGTCCGACTTTCCGTCCGAGATTACCGATGCGTTCAAGCGGAAGCAGTTCGAGATCGCAGTGGGCGAGCGGGACCCCAACATGCGGCTGGCCCTGGGTCTCGACAGCGCCTTGTTGGAGATCGCCGAGAAGGACACGACAGAGAACGGCCGTTGGTTCACGGTGATGGGGCAGGGGCCGGTGCGGGCGGTGTTCGAGACGGCGCTGGGTCTGCCGACCGCGGTCGGCGCGCTGGACCTTGACCAGCAGTTGACCATCTTTCGTGATCGCGCGCTTTCCCGCTTCGGCAATGGCGAGGTGGCGCAGTTCACCGATTCCGCCAAGCGCGAGGAGCTTGTGCGGCTGTTCCTTGTCCAAGCCGAGCTCCGAACTGTCTCGGCCAGCCATTCCGCGGGGACTGCTGCGCTGACGCTGCTGCAGTCGCGGTCGGTGACAAGCGTGGTCGGGCTATACGCCTCTTTCGGTTGACTGTGTTGCGCTGCGAACTCGGTGGATGAGTCTTCCAGAGCAGGACCACCGCAGGCGATCAGCCAGAGCCGACCGAACCTTGATTTCCAGTCTTCTCGGGCTGCGATGTGTCGGCTGCCACCTTCTGGCCGAGGCACTCTGCGAGCCTTGCAAAGCTGGCTGACACGCCGCCCGGCGCGGTCTCGGAAATGTAGGCGTCGAGTGACGGAAACGTACGGATCGCCGCGTCGATCTCCGGGTCAGAACCCATGGAGTAGAGACCGGCCTGGATCATCATCTCTGACCGGTCATAGGTGCCCAGCCGATGCCGCGCCTCGGCAATCAACCGGTTCTCTGCCTCGCTGGCGGCGAGTGGTAAAGAGCGCGAGACCGAGCGCAGAAGGTCGATGGCGGGAAACCGGCCGCGCTCCGCGATCCGCCGATCGAGCACGACATGGCCGTCCAGCACCCCGCGCAGGATGTCGGCGATGGGCTCTTCCATATCCGACCCGGCGACCAGCACGCTGAAGACGGCGGTGATATCGCCGGTCTGGGCGGTGCCGGTACCGGAACGCTCGCAGAGCGCCGTGATCAGGTGTGCGGTGGACGGCGGGTAGCCGCGCAGACTGCCCGCCTCGCCCGCCGCAAGCGCAACTTCGCGATGGGAATCGGCGAAGCGCGTGACCGAGTCCGCGAGGAACAGCACCTGCCGCCCCTGGTCGCGAAAATGTTCGGCCACGGCCATCGCCGTCCAGCCACAGCGGCGCCGTACCATGGGCGATGTGTCAGAAGTAGCGGCAACGACGACTGCGCGCGACATGCCGGCGGGGCCGAGCACGCGTTCGACGAATTCGCGGACCTCGCGCCCGCGCTCGCCGATCATCGCGATCACGACGATGTCGGCCTGAAGCCCCAACGCCAGCTTGGCGAGCAGCGTGGTCTTGCCGACCCCGGAGCCAGCAAACAGCCCGATCCGCTGGCCGCGCACGATGGGCAGCATGGTGTCGAAGACGGCCATCCCCGTTTGCAGCCGGGCGCCGAGGCCGCGCCGTTCCGTCGGGTTCAGCGGCTGACCGCGCAGCAACCGAGGACGATCGCCACGCAGTATCGGGCCGCCGTCGAGCGACTTGCCGAACGGGTCGATGACACGGCCGATCCAGCTGTCATGCGGTGCGACGGTGTTCTGCCCTTGCAGGATCACGTGATCGCCAATCCGCAGCCCGTCGGCATTGCCGTCGGGCAGGATGGTGACCGAGTCCGGGGATAGCGTCAGCACTTCGCCCAGCATCGGCTCACCGTGCCCGTCGGGCAGTGACACCAGATCACCCAGCGCGGCGCAGTCGGACAGGCCTGCGACTGTCACGATGCCACCGCCAAGCGACACGATCCGCCCAACCGGGCGCACCGCCCGTATCGCCTTTATCTCCGCCGTCAGCGCATCCAACCCGACGCCACTCATCGCAAATCCTCCTGCAACCCGAAACGGTTTCTAAAGGAATCAGGGTTAAGCCCGAGTTGCGTTTTCGAGGGAGAAGCCCCGATGTTCGACAGAATAGAGATTTTTCGCATGGCGCATGCGCTGGCGGCTCATGCCAGCGCGCGGCAGGCTGAGATAGCCGCCAATGTCGCTAATGCCGATACGCCAGGCTACCGTGCCCACGACGTTGAAGCATTCTCCGAATTCTACAAGGCGGACCGGGGCGGTGCCGGAATGCGAAGCACCCGCGCCGGCCATCTTGGCGAAGGAAGCGGTGACGCCGTGCAGCTTCGCCGCTTCGAGACGCAGACAGAGGCCGCACCGAACGGCAACACTGTTTCCCTGGAATCCGAAATGATGAAGGCGGCGCAGGTGAGCTATGCGCACGACTCTGCGCTTTCGGTCTACGAGGCTGCGCGCAATGTCCTGCGCCTCAGCCTTGGCCGCGGGCGATAGGGTAGGGCGATGAGCGACCTTCTCAGAACTCTCACCGCCTCGGCCAGCGGGATGATGGCCCAGGCGATGCGCCTGCGCCATGTGTCCGAGAACATCGCGAATGCGGATACGCCAGGGTACCGGCGCAAGACGCTGGCCTTCAACGAGATCAAGGATGCCGGGCACGGTACCGGGCTGGTGGAGCCCGGACGCGTCCAGCTGGACCAGCGGGAACTGCCGCGGGAATACGACCCGTCGCACCCGCTGGCCGACGAGACCGGCCACTACGATGGATCGAATGTCGATCTGGTGGTCGAGATCGCTGACGCGCGCGAAGCGCAGCGCAGCTACGAGGCGAACCTCAAGATGTTCGACCAGGCCCGGCAAATGTCGACCCGCCTGCTTGAACTGTTACGGAGATAGGAGACACCAGAATGGATATCCGATCTTATCTTGCTACGCATGGTTATGCCGCAACCCGTCCGGCAACAGCGCCGAAGCCATTGCCGGACGGACCCTCCGCCGGGACGGAGTTCGGGGCCCTGGCCGAAGATTTCGCCACCACGATCCACAAGGGTGAAGAGGCAGCCAAATCGGTGCTGACCGGCGGGGCGGACCCGCATGCGCTGGTGCAGGCGCTCGCCCAGACTGAGCTGGCGGTGGAGACCGCTGTGACGGTGCGCGACAAGGTCGTCGAGGCCTACCAGGAAATCCTGCGGATGCCGGTCTGACACGATGCTGACCGAGTTCCTGTTCTACGATACATTGCGGCAGGGGCTGTGGATCGCCGTCGTGATCTCTGCCCCCATCCTGACCGTGGCGTTGATCACCGGGTTGTTCATTGGCCTGTTTCAGGCACTGACCTCGGTGCAGGAAATGACGCTTACCTTCGTGCCGAAGCTCGCCGCCATTGCCGCGGTTTTCTGGGCGACGATGGGGTTCATGACCGAAACGCTGACCGGTTTTTTCAGCCGGCAGATCGTGCCGCTGATCGCGGGGGGGTAGGCAATGGATTCGCCTGGATATATCGCCCTGACGCGCCAGTCGGGACTGATGCGCGAGTTGAACTCGGTGGCGCTGAACATCGCCAATATCTCAACCACTGGCTATCGTCGCGAGGTGCCGATTTTTGCCGAGTTCGTCAAGGACACCGGCCAGCCCTTCGACTCGCTGTCGATGACCAATGCCGATGTGCGCAACATCAACCAGGAGCAGGGGCCGCTGACCCAGACCAAGGGCACCTTCGATTTCGCGATCGAGGGCGAAGGCTATTTCCTGCTGGAAACGCCCGAGGGACAAATGCTGTCCCGCGCCGGAAGCTTCACCCCGAATGCCGATGGCGAGCTGGTGGCACCCGACGGCGCCCGCCTGCTCGATGGGGCCGGTGCACCCGTCTTCGTGCCGGCGGACGCGACGTCTGTCTCGGTGGCAGCTGACGGCACGCTGTCGGTCGACGGCCAGCCGTTCGCGCAGCTGGGGGTCTGGGCTCCAAACGATCCAACCGATCTGGGCCGCCGCGCGGGTAGCCGGTTCATGGCCGAGAACGGCGTTCAGGCGATCGAGGGTGGAGTGATTCTGCAGGGGTACCTGGAGGGATCGAACGTGGACCCGATCAGCGAGATCTCCCGAATGATCGAAGTGCAGCACGCCTACGAGCAGGCGCAAAAGTTCATAGACAAGGAAGACGAGCGGATCCGCGCCGTGATCCGGACCCTCGGACGATAGAGACCGCAAAGGAGCAGAACCGTGCGTGCCTTGCAGATTGCCGCCACCGGGATGAGTGCCCAGCAGATGCGGGTCGAGGTTGTTTCGAACAACCTCGCCAACATGTCGACCACCGGCTACAACGCCCGCCGCGCCGAGTTCTCGGACCTTCATTACCAGCAGGTGGTGCGTCCCGGTACGGTGAACGCGACGGATGGAACGATCCTGCCAACGGGAGTGCAGCTGGGCTTGGGTGTCCGGCCCGCGGCAGTCTCGATCCACCTGGAGCAGGGAACCATCGCCCAGACCGGCGGCGACCTCGACATCGCCATCGAGGGCACCGGTTACCTGGAAGTGACCTTGCCCGACGGTCGGTCCGCCTTTACCCGCGACGGCGCGCTGAAGCGGACGGCCGACGGGCTGATCGTGACCTCCGACGGGTTTCCCGTGGTGCCGGATATCGCAATTCCGGATGACGTGCGCGCGATTTCGATCAATGCGCAAGGTGAGGTGTTCGCCTATTTCGCAGATGCGGTCGCGGCGCAGGAACTTGGTCAGTTCTCTCTGGCCGGGTTCTCGAATGCAAAAGGCCTGGAAGCAATCGGAAGCAACCTGTTCGTGGAGACCTCGGCTTCCGGCGCAGCCATCATCGGCGCACCGGGCGAGGACGGGTTGGGCACCATCCGCCAGGGATATCTCGAAGAAAGCTCGGTCGACGCGGTACGCGAGATCACCGAACTGATCGAGGCACAGCGCGGCTACGAGCTGAATGCCAAAGTCATCACCGCCGCCGACCAGATGCTGGCGGCGACGACACAGGTCCGCTGATGCGAGTTGTGGCCACCTTGCTTCTGCTTCTGTCTGCGCCTGCGCCCGCGCACGCCGATACGCTGGTGGCGGCGCGGACGGTTCGGGCGCAGGCGATCATCACGCCGGTCGACCTGGCGATAATCGACAGGACGATCCCCGGAACGCTCGCCGACGCCAGCGAGGCGGTCGGCATGGAGAGCCGCGTAGTGCTTTATGCCGGGCGGCCGATCCGGCCAGGCGATATCGGTCCGCCGGCGATCATCGATCGCAACCAGGTTGTCACCTTAACCTATCGCAGCGGTCCCCTGACCATAGCTGCCGAGGCACGGGCACTTGGTCGCGCCGGCATCGGTGATGTCGTGCGGGTCATGAACCTTGCCTCGCGGAACACGGTGACCGGGATCGTACGCGCCGACGGAACGGTCTCCGTGGGCGGCACCCCCTCTTCGGAGTAGCGCATGATGAAGACGATGCGGACGGGTTTGATGTTCGGCGCGATCCTGCTGGCGGTGGGCGCATGCGGGCGGTTGGAAGATGTCGGCAAGGCGCCGGATTTTACCTCGATCCGCGACGGCGATGAGTATTATGCAATGATGTCGCGGCCTTTGCCAATATCGCTGGATCCAGTAACGCCCACCGGTGGTGCTTCACTGTGGAACGGCGGGCGCGAGTCGCTTTTGGGCGACCGGCGCGCGATGACCCAGGGTGACATCCTGACGGTGGTAATCGAGATCGACGACAGCGCCGAGATTTCCAACTCCACCGACCGGTCCCGCAGCGGGTCGGAAAGTATGAGCATCACCCAGCTGTTCGGTATCCCGCAGCGTATCAACGAGGATCTGCCGGACGGCGCATCTTTGAGCCCGGGCGTCGATACCAACAGCACAAGTTCGGCATCCGGTGACGGGTCGGTCAGCCGGAACGAGAAGCTGGAGTTGCGCATCGCAGCGACCGTAACCGGCGTGCTGCCGAACGGCATCCTGCAGATCGTAGGCAAGCAGGAGGTGCGCGTGAACTTCGAGCTGCGCGAGCTGCTGGTGACAGGTTATGTGCGTCCGCAGGACATCTCGCGCCAGAACGAAATAACCTATGACAAGATCGCCGCTGCCCGGATCTCCTATGGTGGCCGAGGGCAGATTACCGACGTGCAGCAGCCGCGCTATGGGCAGCAGATCGCCGATATCATCCTGCCGTTCTGAGGTGCCGCGATGCTTGGTAAACTGATCCCACTTCTGCTGGCATTGATCGGGCTTGGCGCCGGTGTCGGTGCGGGGATCGCGCTGCGCCCAACACATGACGAGATGGCACTGGAGGATCCTTGCGGCGACATGTCCGGTCATGACGGCGAGGAAACGCAAGTGACCGACGGACATGAGGACGAGGACGTTGAGGAAGAGGCGTCGTCGCACGATTACGTCAAGCTCAACAACCAGTTCATCGTGCCGGTCGTCTCGGACGGGCGGGTGAATTCGTTGGTGGTGATGTCGCTGACGATCGAGGTGCCATTGGGCCAGACCGAGGCGATCTACGAACGTGAGCCGAAGCTGCGCGATGCGTTGCTTCAGGTCATGTTTGACCACGCCAATGCCGGCGGGTTCGATGGCGCCTTCACCAACGGTAGCCAGCTCAACGTTCTACGCAATGCCCTGCGAGAGGCCGCGCAAAAGACCGTGGGCCCTCTTGTCAGCGATGTGCTGATTCTGGATATCGTGCGGCAGGACAACTGAGCGCATCGGGTCGCAGCCTTAGAGAGGTTGCGGCGCGCGCCTGTCGCCGCTTTCGCGATTTAAATAGTGGCGCAGCTTACCTGCCCTTCCGCCGGGCCAGCCGCTCCAGCGCATCGGCACGTCCAAAGGCGCGCCTTGCCACGACGCCTTGGCCTTCTGCCTGCGCTGCGGCCTGGGATACCGCCCGCGATAACCGCCCAGTTTCTGCCGCGTTAAGCCTTAGCCAGTCTTCGACGCTTCCTGCGATATGCGCTGGGTCCGGCGCTGCCTGGCTTAGGGCGCGCATGCGGGCTTCCCGACTGACGGAAAGTTCTGACTCGGCCTTGCGCCGCTGCTCGGACAACTTGTTGAGACGGGTAAGCTCGCGGTCACGGATCAGCCCGGCCAGCCGGGCGAGTGTTTTGAGCCCGTCGTTCACCCAAGGCCCCTCCGTGCCCGTGCGCGCATCGCTTCGGCAAAGCGGATCGCTGCGGCGACGGCCTGGTAATGTTCCGGCTGGACTTCCTCGCCCAGCTCGACTGTCGCATAAAGAGCGCGCGCGGTGTCCGGATCGCGATGAATCGGGACCGCCGCCTCTGCCGCAATCTCGCGAATGCGAGCGGCGATCTCGTCAATCCCCTTGGCGACGCAGACCGGGGCCGAGCCTGGCTTCCGGTTCCAGGTCAGGGCGACCGCGTAGTGTTCGGGGTTCACCAGTACCACGTCTGCGCCGGGCACGTCCCGCAGCATCCTGTTCATGGCGATGTCCATCGCCCTTTGGCGCCGCTGCTGCTTCATATGCGGGTCGCCCTCGGTCTGTTTGGTCTCGTCCGTCAGTTCCTTGCGCGACATGCGGTGCTTGCGGATGTGTTCCTGATGCTGCCAGAGCAGGTCGACAAAGCCGATTGACGCGGCGATCGCCAGAACGATGGCCAGGAAACCTATAGCCAGTTGCCCCAGCGTGGCGAGGGCCGACGCTGTGCTCAGCTGAGCTGCCGTAACGATCTGCGGCAGCTGGCGATAGAGGTAGATACCCAGCAATGCCGAGTAGATCGTGAGTTTCACCGCGCTTTTGGCGAACTCGAACAGTCCGCCGCGGCCGAACTTGTTCTTGGCATTCGATAGGATCGAAATGCGGTTGAGCTTTGGCTTCAGCTTTTCGGGTGCAAGGACGATGGCGCGCTGCGATACGATGGCCAGGAGCGCCGCAAGGGCCGGCAGGCCCAGCCAGATAGCAACGGGTCCGGACAGAACGCCGATCAGGTCGAGGGTCAGGGGTGTGCCACCATCGGCGAACCAGACGAGCGACAGGCTGTCGGAGCGACCGATCAGGTCCGCCAGGGACGATCCGACGGTGGCCATGCTGGTAGAGCCGAAGGCGATCAACACCATCAGCAAGCCGCCATATGCGGCCGCGGTCGTGAGGTCGGCGGATTTCGGGAACTCGCCCTTGCGGCGCGCATCCTCAAGTTTCTTTTGCGTCGGGTCGTGGGATTTCTCGCCGCTTTCGTCCGGGTTCTCGCTCATGGCGTGCCGCCATAAGGGTCGGCGAGGAAGCCGAAAAAGCCGTCGCTCCAGACCTTCAGTATTAGTGGTAGCGTCAGGAAGAGCAGGATCAGCCCGCCCGCGGTGATCGCTGGGGCGCCGACGAATGCGACCATCAGCTGCGGCATCGCCTTGTTGATGACACCGAGCGCTACGTTGTAGATCAGTGACGCGATAACGAAGGGTGCGGCCAGGGCAAAGGCCATGCGGAATGCCTGAGCCACGCGCTCCGCCCCCCAGGCAGACAACAGATCCGGTGCCGGGAAGCGGCCGGGCGGGAAGACCTGATAGGAACCGATCAGCATTTCCGCCACACGCAGGTGCAACCCGGCCATAACTGCCAGTGCCAGGCCGGATATCACCATCAGGTGGCCCATCGCCGGCAGAGGCTCGACCCCGGCCGAGCCGAGGATCTGCGATAGCGAAGTGGACTGCGCGGCGATGGACCCTGCCGTCTGCAGAACGATGACGAACATCCGGAGGAGCAGACCGAAAGCGAGGCCGATAACCACTTCGGACAGAAGGATCTGTAGCATTCCGGTGCCGTCGGTCAGGACCTCGAGGACCGGGGATGTCACGGCGGGCGCCACGATCAATGTGAAGGCGAGGGTCAGCACCAGCCGTACCCGTTCCGGCACCGAGCGTTCGGAAAAGGCGGGCAACAGGGCCATGACCGCACCGATCCGAAGGAATACGACCAATCCGACGGCGATGCCAGTGCGGCCAGCGTCCAGCAGATCGGCGAGGATCGCAGTCATGCCGGCACCATGCCGACCAGGGCTGGGCGTGCATCGGTCCCGATCTCCTCGAAAGAGAAGACCGGATTCATGATACCCTTGGCCGAGAGAACGGTGCGCAGGAATCGTCTGCGCCGCCGGGAGGTGACCAGCGCGGGGTAGATCCCGGTTTCACCCGCCTTGGCCAGCCGGTCGGCCACGGCGTTGGCGAGGCGGTTGAAATCCTCAGGCGGCAGCGCCACATCCTGCTGCCCGAAATCACCGTCGAGCTGGTGGTTGGAAAAATGTTCCTCCCATTCCGGGGCCAGCTGCACCAGGGGCAACGTGCCATCCGGACGTTTAATCTCGGCGATCAACTGGAAGCCGAGGCGCTGCCGCACATGCTCGCAGATCGTCTCTGGCGTGGCATGTGCGCCGCGCGCCTCGGCGATACTTTCGAGGATCAGCGGCATGTTGCGGATCGACACCCTTTCTTCCAGTAGTAGCCGCAGCACGGTCAGTAGCAGGTCGACCGGCACCCGGTCGGGGATCATCTCGTCCAGCAGGCGCCGGTTCGCGTCGGCACGCTTCGGGTCGCTCAGGTTGGCGAATTCATCGAGCAGCCGTCGCAGGGCCTTGAGACCGAGAAGCCGCGCGAAGTTGCGTTTCATCACTTCCAGAAGATGGGTGGCCAACACCTCGGTCGGGGTCACGATGGTGGTACCGGCAAGGGCCGCCCGTTCCTGCTGAGCGGTGCCGATCCAGCGCGCCGGCGCGCCATAGACAGGTTCCTTGACATCGTCGCCGGGTGGAAGATCCTCCGGCTCTGCCGCCACGATCGCCAGCACCTTGTCGGGCATCAGCCGGTCCCGTGCCTGCTCGACACCCTGTATCCTGATGACATATCCACCGGGCGGCAAGGACGCCTCGTCGGTCAGCCGGATTTCTGGCAGGATCAGCCCGTACACCGTGGCGACATGCATCCGCATATTCGCGATCCGCGCATCGAGGCCGGTGCCCGGATCGAGTACCATGGTCACTAGGTCTGGCGCGAATTCAACATGAATATCGTCCAGGTCCAGCATGTCTCCCAGCGAGGCGGCGCGCGGTTCGCTTTCCTGTGCCGGGGTGTCATCGCTTTCCTGTTCCGCCCGTTGCCGGGCCACTCGCTGGCCGTGGAGCGCGCCGGCACCCAGAACCACTGCACCGATGACGAAGGGGACGAAGGGCAGGCCGGGAACCAGCGCGAAGAGCACCATCAGAACTGCTACGGTCATCAGGGCGGCGGGATAGCGACCGATCTGGCTGAACAGGGCCAGGTCCGTAGATCCTGCCAAACCGCCGCGCGCCAGCAGGAGCGCGGAGGCGATGGAGATGATCACGGCGGGGATCTGGCTGACCAGCCCGTCGCCGACCGTCAGGATGGCATAGGTCTCGAAGGCCTGGCTTAGCGGCATACCGTGAAGCGCCGTGCCAATGATCAGCCCCATGACCAGGTTCAGCAAGGTGATCAGCAAACCTGCGATGGCGTCACCCTTGACGAATTTAGAAGCGCCGTCGAGCGAGCCGAAGAAGGTCGTCTCCTGCTGTTCTCGTTCACGCCGCGCCTTTGCCTCGGAATGGTTGATTGCGCCGGCGGACATATCGCTGTCGATTGCCAGTTGCTTACCCGGCATCCCGTCGAGCGCAAAGCGCGCGCCGACCTCGGCCATACGCGCGGCGCCCTTGGTAATGACGATGAAGTTGACGATGAGCAGTACGCCAAAGACGACGAGCCCGAGAAAGACCGAGCCGCCCATGACGAACATGGCGAAGCCCTCGATCACGTTTCCGGCGGCCTGGGTGCCGGTGTGACCCTGGCCGATGATCAGTTTCGTCGAGGAGACATTGAGCGACAGGCGCAGCATGAGCGAGGCAAGCAACACGGTTGGAAAGACCGAGAAATCCAGCGGCCGCTCGATGAACAGGGTGACGGTAAAGATCAGGATCGCCAGCGCGAAGGATGCGGCTAGGCCGACATCCAGTACCCAGGCCGGCATAGGCAGGATCATCATTACGATGATCGCCATCAGGGCCAGCGCCAGCAGGATCGTCGGCTGGAACAATGCGGACAGTTTCAAGTCCATCCGGTCACTCCTGCCCGAAGAGGCCGGCGATGGCGGTCCCGCCACGCAGCGGGACCAGCGAGCCGAGCTGCCCCTGCGCGGCCTCGGAGAGGAGCAGCGGATAGGTGTTCACAGGCGGTTCCGGCACTGACGGCGGGGTGGTGGCAACAGTTGGCGGGACCATTTGCAGCGATGCGCGCAGGCGGTCGAACCGCCGCCGGTAGCTTTCCGCATGCACCGGTGTGCGCGAGTGGTACGCGCCGGCGGCAAGGCTCCAGTCCCCGGTTTCACTGTAAAGCCGGGCCAGGAAATCCGCGGCGTAGCGCGCGTTTGCCAAAGGGTCGAACATCGCGTCGATGGAGACGAAGGCATGGCCATGCCAGCGGTAGTTGATCTGGAAGCAGCCGATATCGAAGCTGCGCGCGCCGGCCTGGAAATGCGTGTCGGCATAGGCCAGGGCCGCGGCGCGTGTGTCGAACCACTCACCCTTGCCCTCCATATTCACGGTCCAGGGCCACGGGCGGAGCGTTCCGTTTTCCTGACGGCCTGTTTCCGTCAGCGCGATGGCGCGCAGGACATCCAGCGGAACGCCGGACTCCCGGGCGGTGATGACTGCGGCTCGTTCGCAGAGATCCGGCAAGCCGTGGGAAGTGCCGGCAGTTGTCGGCCCGGACGCACAAAGCATCAGCACAACACTGCAGGTCACCGCCGCGAGAGCGACACGTGTGGAGCGGAACCTGCTGTGCCATGGTACTGTATTTGCGGGCATTCTGCCGACCGGTCGAAAGAACATTTTTCGGTGAGACATGGTCTAGCCGCCGTCCATTGAGAAACCGTAAGCGGGGGCCGGGAATCAGCCCTCCGGCGGCGGCGAACCGGCAAGAAGGCGTTCGAGAATGCGTCGTGCCTCGCGGCTTTCGTCCAGCAGGGCGCGCGATTGCGCGAGTGCGCCGGGTACTTCGGTGGCGGTTTCGCCGCCCGGTGGTTCTGGTATATTCAGCGGAGCGGAGGTGCCACCGGCAAGCGCGGCGGCCTCCTTTTCAACACCTTCCACGATTTCGGAGGCGGCCGACCAGTCTTCGCTGCGCCAGAGCGCTCTGGCACGCGCCGCCTCGTCCCCGAGCTCTGTATAGGTTTCCGCCGCCTGCGTGTATTCGTTCGCCATTTCCAGCGCTTTGGCCCGCATTTCCTTGGCCTCGATGCTTTCCAGTCCGGCGAGATAGCCGATCACCAGATCCGGGCGCCGCTCTTCCAGATAGGCGCGCGCATACAGCAGCCGGTCTTCCACTGTCGGAATAGTGCTGTCCTGGGACATCTGGGCGCGTGCCGCTTCTGTCAGGCCGATTGCAATCAACCGATCCGCGATGGCCCTGCGCACCGCGTCTGCCTCCTCCGTCTGGTCTAGCTCGACCGGGCCGGGGAGCGTGAGATTCAGTAGGATTGCGTCCGATGCTTCCGCCGCTGCCATTTGCAGGATCTCAAGTTGCAGCGCGACCGCTGTCTGTGGCGGCAGCGCGGGCTGCGCCATACGGAGTTCCTCCTGTGCCCGTACCAGCTCTCCGGAACCGACCAACGCGCGAATTTCGACGCGTTTCAAATCCGTTGCCAGGGGTGAGCCGCGCACGGAAAACGCAAGGGCGGCAGCGTTGTCGCGCAGCTGTGCGGAAACGCGTTGGCCGGTATCGACCTGGGTGTCGATCAGCTTGATCAGTGCGTCCGGCGCCATTGGGCCGTCGGCCCGCACGATGTTCCTCAGGTGTTCGGCGCCCTGTTCTGCTTCGCCTGTGTCCAGCGCAAGCTCCGCCTCCATCATCTGAAATCCGTCGCCGTGATCGCCGAGCGCCCGGGCCACTGCATTTCGAACGGCGGTGGCGGCTGTCTCGTCTCCGCTTTCAAGCAGCCGTTCCACCAGCGATGGGCCCAGGTGGCGGCGCAGGTGGAGCGGTAGTTCGGAAAAGGTGGACAGCACGGACTCGGTCGCGATCCGATCGGACGGGCGGGCCTTGGACTGAGACAGGACGGCCCATAATGCCGCGCGGTTCTTGCACGCCATCAGGTCGTCAAAGGCACCGCCGCCCGCAACGGTGCCGTCATCCATGATTTCGGCCATGGTCAGGTAGATGTCGGCATCTGCCACGTCGTCTTCGAAAGCCTCGATCAGCACGCGCGCCTCAAGCCCGAAGGTGAGATACAAGTAGTTGCGTGCCAGCGCGGCGATGCTTTTCGGGTCGGCTTCGTCGAACTCACCGACGATCCGGCCACGATAGGGGGCCAGCGCCGCGCCATTTTCCAACGGTTCGCCCCAGTTTTCGATGTCGAGGTGCGCGTCGGAAATGCATTCGCCACCTTTCTCAGTCATCGGTGGGAGGGGGATCGGCCCGCTCTGGCCACGATCGACTGCAGTCTCTATCTTGACGTGTTCGTTGTCCTCGAGCGTGCCGAGCGTTGTTATCGGTTCCGGCTCGTCCGCCTGTGGCCCAGGTGGCGGGTGCGGTATCGGCTCCGGAGGGTGTGCTGCCCCTTCCGGTCGTTCTGTCGCTTCGTTCGCTTGGGGAGTTCCCTCCGGATTCGGATAAGGTCGACCGCGCGCCGTGTCGAGGGCGGCATCGATCTGCGCCTCGTCTGCCTGGATCATGCCTTGACCGGCTGCCCGGCTGATTTCGGACAAAATGTTCGCCTGCATCTCCGCCAGCCGCTCCTGCAATGTGCTGTCGGGCGCGGGCGCGGGTAATTCTCCGGTCGCCGGTGATGCGACGGATCCGCGTTCGCGCGGAACGAGGTCGAGGGCGAGGCTGTCCCGCCAGGCATAGGGCGTATGCAGCGGCCGGGTTGTAATCGGCATGAAGTTCTGGCGCGGCGGCTCTGGCGATGGCGGCTTGGCTTCGTCTGCCGCCGCCATTCTTTCCATCACAGTATCGGTTTCTTCCACCGGTTCCGGCAGAGCGGACTCGAACCGCGCGCCGTCTGGGGGCCGGCCGTCGCGAATGTCGATGACGAGGGCGTCGGCGGTTTCAAACAGCTCCGCGTGGCAGTTGCAGCTGACAGCAAGGAACAGTCGGCCGTCGTCCCGCGCCTCGATGTCCGAGATGCGGTTCCGACTGATCGGGACGAAGACACGGGTGAGGTTGTAGGTGGCGTTCGGCAGAACTGGCCGCAGTTCGTACCCGCCCGGGACGCGGCCGAATTTCCAGTTGGGAATGTCGCGGTAGAGCACCGCCAGCCGCGTGTAGCCCTGATGATCCCCGGACTGAACGCGATAAGTTTGCGCCGTAACCGGTGCGGTGAGAAACAACAGGAGGATACAAATCGTCCAGCGCATCAGGCGGCGTCCTGCTTGACGGCCTTCAGCGCCTCTTCGAGGTCGGAGAAGCTGGGCCGACAATGGCTAGGCGTATTCTGACGCCCGACTTCGATGCAGATGTTCGTTGCATGATTGTAAAGGTTCGCCACCAGCACCTCGCGTATCAGCTGGTAGAAATGTGCGTCCTCCTCGACCACGGTCTTGACCTTGGCGGCGAAGGGGCCGACCAGCCCATAGGCCAAGAACACGCCCAGAAAAGTGCCGACAAGCGCACCGCCGATTAGCTTGCCCAAGACTTCGGGCGGCTGATCGATCGACCCCATGGTCTTGATCACGCCAAGCACCGCCGCAACGATGCCGAGCGCTGGTAGTCCGTCGGCAACCGTCTGTAGCGCGTGGCTGGAATGCATGGCGTGGTGCAGGTTCGCCTCCATCCGCTTTTCAAGCACCTCCTCAACCTGGTGCGGGTCGTCGTAATTCATCGAGGCGGAGCGAAGCGTGTCGCAGATCAATGCGATGGCTTCCTTGTCCTTCAGAATCTTGGGATAGCGGCTGAAGATCCCGGAATTCGGCGGGTCTTCAATATGTTCTTCCAGCGCGACGGCATTGGACCGGGCGAGGCGGATCAGCTCGAATAGCAGGCACAGCAGGTCGCGGTAGTCGGAATGCTTCCATTGCGGTCCTTTGAACACTTTTCCGATGTCCTTCATCGTGTGCTTGATCGCGCCCATGTCGTTGGAGATAGCGAAGGCACCAACTGCGGCGCCGCCGATCATCATCATTTCAAAAGGCAGCGATTTGAGGATGATGGCCAGCTTGCCGCCGGCGAGGATGTAACCGCCGAAGACCATGATGAATATCACCACGATGCCGATTATGCCGATCATCTGAAGTCTCTTATCCTGCTGCTTTGCGGGTGCCTTCGGGCTACCGTCAGTTAGGCCTGTCCAGGTTAATGCCGCGTATCCGGCGGGCTATTCTGTAGGCGCATTCGCGTTGCGCCCGGCAAGCAGGACGCTGACGGTGTTGGCGGTGCCCGGTTCCAGACCGGCCATGATCGCGGCGGCCGCGTCGGACCGCATTCGACCGAGAAAACCTGCGGCGAATTCCGGCGCCATTTCCTCAAACAGGGCGGCGGCTTCCTTGGGTTTCATCTGCTCGTAAACCGCGGTCAGTCTGGCGAGGTCGCCCTCGGCCGCCTGGTCTGAAATCGTCACTAGTTCAGCAAGGTTCGCTTCGGCTTTTTCCAAAGCACTCAGGTTCTTCTCGATCTCCTGCTCGGCCAGGTTCAATGCGGCCGTGCGGTCCGCCAGTGCCGTTTCCCGTTCGACCAACCGTGCCTCGCGCTGGGCGAAGGCTTCGAGAAGAGCTGCGACATCAGGTGCAGGTTCGCACTCGGCCAGATCGTCGGATGCCGGCATCGCGTGACCCTCTTCGGATGTGAGATTGGCTATTTCCTCTGCTAGTACCTGACCGGTTCCGGATGCCAGGCGGGCGGCGCCCGAGGCCGTCAGCATCGCGATCAACAGCCACAGGACGCCGCGCCCGCTGCGCCGGCGCGCCTTGCGTTTGCTGGGCGCCTTACGGGTTTTCCGTGCTGCCTTGGTCATTCGGCGGCCTCCTGTGACCAGCTTCTCTGGCTTCGGAACACGCTTGGCACATTGTCCGGTTCCGGCGAGTTCGGTAGCTCTGACTGAGTCGGCTGTGTTTTGGGTGGACCGGGCTCGACCGGCGCCGGTGGCGCCGGCGCAGGTGCGTGGGCTTGGGTGGCGGGTTGCTCGTGTTCCGGCTCGGCACTTGGCGTGGCGGCGGGCGGTTGCCGCGGCGGGTCTGGCAGGTCATGCATCGCCGCCACGAGCACTTCCAGACGCTTGGAGACCGATTCCGCCCGAATGGTCAGATCCTTCAGCGAAGAGGTCGAGCCGATCGCCGCGCCCTGCGCCTTTTTCAGCGTTTTCGTCATGTCGTCGACCTGCGCCGACAACACAGCGATGGCGCCGCCAACGCCCTTTTCAAGGTCGTTGAATCTCCTCAGCCGGCGGGACAGGACGATGCAATACAGCGCCGCGCCCAGCGCCCCGGCGATGAGCAAGATGTCGGCGATAAGTTCCATTGTTCCCCTCAGTTCAGCACGAATTCCATGATCAACAGGTCCCGCACCCGGCCCTCGCCCGTCACGATCTTAATCCGTCGAAGCATCTGTGCGCGCAGCCGGATCAGCGCTGTCGGATCCTCCAGATCGTCGATGCTGACCGCGCGCAGATAGCTGTTCAGCACGTCCTGTACCCGTGGCAGAACATCGGTAACGTCCTGCTGATACTGCGGCGTCACCTCCAGCTGTGCGCGGAACCGCAGGTGCCGGCTGCTGGCGCCGGTGCCGAGGTTGATCACCAGTGGGTCGATGGGGACGAAAGCCACTTGCGGCAGCGGTAGCGCATCCTCCATCGCTTCGGCATGCGGATCGCCGTGCGCGTCAGCTGCGGCATCCTGTGCATCCTCTGGGCCGAGAATCATGCCGGAATACACGGCAAAAAACCCGCCGCCGCCCAGCACCAGGGCCAGCACGGTGCCGATCAGCATCGGCAGCTTCGACTTTTTCTTTAGCGCGCCGTCCTCTTCGTCGACGTCTTCGGCCATGTCGGACACCTTCAGATGTGACAGAGCCGGTATAGCCGAGTTCTGACTAACCGATTGTTAAGGCAGATAGAGCAGAAACGGGGCGTCCTTTCAGAATGGAGGCACCGTTGCAGCAATTTCAGTCGGCCTGGTCATCGCTCGACAGTCGGCGTCGTATTACCGTCGTCGGTGCGACAGTGATTATGTTCGCCGCGATCATCGCATTGTCGCGAGTAGCAGGGCAGCCGTCGATGTCGCTGCTCTACGCCGGCCTGGATCCGGGTGCGGCGGGTGAGGTTGTGGCCTCGCTGGATCAACAGGGCATAGCCTATGACGTGCAAGAAGGCGCGATCTTTGTCGACAGCACGCGGCGCGACGCATTGCGCATGACCCTTGCGGCAGAGGGACTGCCGGCCAATGGCGCGATGGGGTACGAACTGCTCGATTCGCTGACTGGCTTCGGAACCACGAGCCAGATGTTCGATGCCGCGTACTGGCGTGCGAAGGAAGGTGAGCTGGCGCGCACGATCTCTGCCAGCCCGGCGATTCGCGCAGCACGGGTGCATATTTCCAACCCGTCTTCCAATCCGTTCCAGCGTCACCTGAAGCCGACCGCGTCCGTGACCATCAGCGCTTCCTCTGGCGCGGTGTCGCCGGCGCAGGCGAAAGCGTTCCGCTACCTGGTGTCCTCTGCCGTGGCCGGACTGCAACCCGGAGACGTCTCGGTGATCGATGGAAACGGCGCGCTCGTCGGCACGGAGGATGACATGTCCGTATCCGGGAACGACCGTGCGGAGGAGCTGCGGCGGAACATCAAGCGTATCCTGGAGGCGCGTGTCGGCGTCGGTAATGCGGTGGTCGAGGTGCATGTAGAGACTGAAACCGAACGGGAGGCGATTACCGAGCGCCGGTTCGATCCCGAGGGCCGGGTCGCGATCAGCACCGATACCGAGGAGCGTTCCGGCTCGTCCAGCGGCACCGAGAACGGCGCCGTCACGGTGGCCAGTAACCTGCCCGAAGGCGATGCGGCCGGCGGCGACTCGAACTCGCAAAGCGAGAACACCGAAACCCGCGAGCGGGTGAATTATGAGGTCTCCGAGACCACGCGCGAATTGCTGCGTGCGCCGGGCGCGATCAAGCGGATCTCTGTCGCAGTTCTGGTCGACGGGTTGCGGACGCCCGACATCGCGACCGGAGATGGGAGCTGGGCGGCCCGACCACAAGAAGAGCTGGACACGCTTCGGGATCTGGTGGCCTCGGCCATCGGCTTCAATGCGGAGCGCGGCGACACGATCGCGATAAAATCGCTGGAGTTCGAACCGAACGAGTTTGCCGGCGAGTCGGAGCCGCCGGGTCTCCTGTCGCGAATGCAGATAGACGCGATGGCCCTGATACGGCTTGTGGTGCTGTCGCTTCTTGCGCTGGCGATGGGCCTATTCGTCATACGCCCAGTCTTTGCACGCGAGGCAAATGCGACGCCTGCCCTGGCCGCGCCGGGTGACAGCGGCGAAACGGGTGCCGACTCCGAATTGAGTGCCGGGGACGAGCTGCCATTGGGCGACACCGTGCTGACAGGCGAGATCGATGATGGTCTGGAACCTCTTCCGACGATGTCTCTTGTCGGCGATGACGGAGGCCTGCCGGAGATCCTGCCGACGCCGGGCTTCCAGTACGAAGAGAATCCCGTCGACCGGTTGCGGCAACTGATCGAGGAGCGGCGTGATGAAACGATCGAGATCCTGCGCAGCTGGATGGAGGACGAGGATAAGGAGACCGCGTGATGCCAGGGCTGATGCTTGAAGATTTCGATACGGAACCGCCGGCACCGCCCCAAGCCGCCACGTCGCCAGCCGTTGCCGATCAGACGCTGCTGGGCGAAGACGCCCGCACCGCGGCTTTTGAAGAGGGGTATCAGGCCGGCTGGGATGATGCGGTGTCGGCACATTCTCAAGACAGGCAGCGCATCGGCGCCGAATTCGCGCGCAATCTGCAGGAGTTATCCTTCACCTTTCACGAGGCACGGGCCCATGTCCTCCATGCAATGGAACCCTTGTTGAACGAATTGGTGAACACGGTCCTGCCCGGGATCGTCGCAGAGACATTTGCGCTGACCGTGCAGGAAGAACTTCGCCCGCTGATCGCCAGCAGTGCCGATGTCCCAATCGATCTGGTCGTGGCACCTGGCGCGCGGACCGCGCTTGAGGGACAAATCGCCGAGAATGCTGCCGCGGCAATCCGCCTGGTTGAGGAGCCGACCCTTGTCGAGGGCCAGGCCTTTCTGCGGATCGGGAAGGTGGAGCGGCAGGTCGATCTGTCCGGCGCGCTGACGCAGATCCGCGCCGCGGCCGCGGCGCTTCATGAATTGAACGAAAGGACGCTGCAACATGCCTGACACAATGGGCGAGGACCACCCCTTCACCCGCGTTCCGATCGAGATCATGGTGTCGGTCGGCCGCGCCCATCCAGTGGTCCGCGAACTTCTGGCGCTGCAGAACGACGCGGTTCTGGTTTTGGACAAGCGGGTTGAGGATCCCGTCGAGCTTTATGTCGGCGACAAGCTGATCGCACGGGGCGAGCTGCAGGAACTGGATGGCGAAAATACCGGTCAACTGGCAGTGCGGCTGACCGAGGTCGCCGATCTCAGCAACGGTCTCTGACCGTGATGCGAACCGGCGCGGCCACGGCTTGCCTGGCACTGGCTGGTCTGTATCTGACTTGCGCACCGGCGCTTGCGCAGGAAATCAGCATCGATCTCAGCAACGGCGACGGGACGCTTGCTGCGCGGTCGATCCAACTGATCGTACTGGTCACGGTGCTGAGCCTCGTGCCCGGCCTCGCCATAATGATCACCTGTTTTCCCTTCATTGTCACCGTCCTGTCGATCCTGCGGCAGGCTATCGGGTTGCAGCAGTCGCCGCCCAACATGCTGATCATCAGTCTCGCCGTGTTCCTGACCTACTTTGTGATGCAGCCGGTTTTTACCGAAGCGTGGAACCAGGGTGCACAGCCACTGATCGACGGCAAGCTGGAGCTTGAACCCGCATTTCAGCAGGCGATCGATCCGTTCCGTGGCTTCATGGCTAACCGCCTCGACCCGGATACATTGGAGCGTCTGGCGAGTCTGCGGCCGGAGACAGAAGGAATGTCGGCTCCGCTCGAGGAGGCGCCCCTGTCCCTGCTGATCCCGTCCTTTCTGCTCAGCGAGATCGAACGCGCATTTCAGATTGGATTCCTCATATTCCTGCCGTTTCTGATCATCGACCTGGTCGTGGCCGCGATCCTGATGTCGATGGGCATGATGATGGTTCCGCCGGCCATCGTCTCTCTCCCGTTCAAGCTGGCCTTTTTCGTGGTTGCGGACGGCTGGAGCCTGATTACCGGCGCGCTCGTCCGGAGCTACTTCTAGTCCGTCCGATCCTGGGCGGCTGCGTATCCCGGCCGTGCAAATGAGTTCCCTTAGCAGAGGAGATGTTGAAGCGACACTTTCGAACAGACAAAATCTGCAGTGACAACTCCTGCGGCCAGCCGTCCAGACCAAAGGCGTCCGAACTCGGGCCAGACCATCGTCGAGTTTTTGACTGTCAGCGGACGATGAATTCCGCATGCAAGGCACCGGCTGCTTTGATGCTCTTTAGAATGTCGATCATATCGCGGGGGCTGACACCCAAGGCGTTCAAACCGGCGATGACCTGGGAGAGCGACGTCCCGTCTGGAATCTCGGCCAGTCCGATGCCCGGCTCTTCTTCGATCTCGGCGGCGGTCCTCGGCACAACCACGGTTTCGCCCGGGGAGAACGGGTTCGGCTGGATTACAAGAGGGGTCTCGTCGATCCGCAGTGTCAGATTGCCCTGGCTGACGGCCACGCGGCTGATTCTGACGTCTTCGCCAAGGACGATTGTGCCCGACCGCTGATCGACGACGACCCGTGCCCGGCGCTGTGGTTCGACGGGGATGTTTTCGATTCGCCCCATCGCGTGGGCGGGAGAAGCGGCGCCAGTTGCGGCAACATTCACGACCACCGTTCCAGGGTCGATCATCCGGGCCACCGGTCGACTTAATGTGGCGTTTATTGCAGTTTCGATCAGGCCAGCGGTGGTGAAATCCGGCGTACGAAGCGCCAATCGCACGGTATCAAGATCGGCGAAGTCGAACTCGACCTCTCGTTCGACTCGTGCGCCGGACGGGATTACCCCGGAGGTCGGCACACCCTGTATTTCTGTAGCCGCCTCGCCTTCGGCGGAGATGCCGCCGGCAATGACCGTGCCCTGCGCAACGGCGTAAATCTGGCCATCCGCCGCGTTGAGGGGCGTCATCACCAGCGTCCCTCCCAGAAGGCTGCTGGCGTCGCCGATGGCGGATACCGTGATGTCGATCTGGGAGCCAGCGCGGGAAAACGGGGGCAGGGCGGCGGTGACAAAGACCGCAGCTACGTTGCGCGGACGGAACTGCTCTCCCGTTACATTCACACCCAGCCGTTCAAGGATGTTCGACATGATTTCTTCGGTGAAGGGCGCGTTTCGGATACCGTCTCCGGTGCCGTTCAACCCGACCACCAATCCGTATCCGACGAGGTCGTTGCCGCGGACGCCGTCGAATTCGACGAGGTCCTTGATGCGGACCGGCGCGGATAGGGACACGCCGGCGAAGAAGATCACGAAGACAATGGTAGCAAGGCGCGCCATCATCTGAGGAAATCCGTAAGGGTCAGGCGCGCGGCGCGTGCCGTGATGGTGTAGAGCGCTTCGAGCTGAAGCTGTGCCGCCTCCAGATCGACGGCGGCGTCGTAGGGATCGGCGGCTATCATCTGGTTGCGCGTGAGCCTTAACGCGGTCGTTTCGCTGACATTCCGGGATATCGCAACCTCGATCGCGGCTTCGGCGGCACCGATCCGGCCGCGCAACTCGACGACGTCGGCATTGGCGTTGAACATGCGTTCGCCTGCAAGGCCGAGCAGTGCGCCCTGTTCCGCCTCCAACCCGTCGAGCGCGCCGGCGTCGGCAAGTGCGGCAAGTGCATAGCTCTTGAGGAGGTCGCGGATTTCCTGGTCGGCGGCAGTCGCCGGCAGGCTGACGCTCTGCTCAGACCCGACCCGGAAAGGCGACAACGCGGTTGTGCTTCCGAGATAGCCGTTCGTTTCGAAGCCTCCACCGGGATCGTCGAACCAGGCGATCACTATGGTTTCTACGCCGACGGCGGTGGTTTCCGCGACGACGGCAGCCGCGAGATCGCCGAGCATCGTCTCGGCGTCGGCGAGGGCAGGGCCCGTGGTGGCGGTGCCGCCCAGCAAAGTGCGGTCGGCGGCACTGGTGTTCAGAGTCGACACGACGGTAGAGAACCGGGCCCGCGAGTCCGAGGAAGTGGCAGAGATCCACGAAGCATGGGCGGAGTCGGCCGATTCAAGCAGCAGGGGTGCCAGGTCGGCGCTTGATTCCTGAACCGTGCCAAGCGCTACCTGCAGGGAACTGGCGAAAAGCGACGCTTCCTCGGCGGAGGTCTTGTGGGCGGCGAGCGATCTCAGTTGATGTTCGATCGCTGCAAAAGCGCCGAAATGGCCCGCCGTGGCCTCGCGCAGGTCGCTGCGCCGGCCGCTGGCGAGTTCGTCAGTGAGACGCGCGATATCCCTGCGGATGCGCGTGCCATGCAGCTTCTGCTGAAAGGACATGGCGAGATCGCCGAGTGGCAGGAGTGTCATAGTCAGAGTCCCAGAATCTGCTGCATCATTTCGTCAATTGACGCCATTACACGGGCATTGGCAGTATATGCCTGCTCGACCAGCAGCAGTTCCTGCATTTCCTGGTCCGTATCGACGGCGTCCTGAAGCTCGGCGGTGATCAGCGCGTCGGTCTCGGCGCGCGAGTAGGATACCTGCGATTCGGCGGCGAAAGCCCCGATCGAGACGTAGGACAGGAAATCGCCGGCGAGGCCGATAGCGTCGCGCGCCACCGAGAACACCCCGGAGCCCGGGGTCACATCATCGGCCAGTGCCGCGCTGAGCGCGTTCAGTAGGCTCGCATTGCCTGGGTCGCCGATAGCCGCTGCACCGAGCCCGTCACGGATACGCCATACGGCGCCGCCTTGGTCCGGATCAGCCAGCGCGTTGAGCGAAATGCGGCCGGCCAGGCCGAGCTCCTCGGTCAGATCGAGTGCCAGGCCATTATCGGTGAACAGGCCCGGATCGCCGGCGGTCAGCGTGGGGTCGACGGTCACGTCCTCAAATCGTTCGATCAGGTTGCGGGCGACTGCGTCCAGCTGCGTCTGGAGGCCTGGCGCAATTTCGTCGCGGATCCGGAACAGGGCATCGAGTCGGCCGCCGGAAATCGGACCATTCTCGGCACCAGTCGAGATGTCCTGGCCGTTGATCGTCAACCCCGACAGTCCGCCCCCGGCCTGCGTCATGTAGACAGTCAGCATCGGAACGCCAGTGAAACCGAAATCGGCGGCCTTGCTGTCGACCAGCATCGCGCCACCGGGCGAAAACAGAGCTATGGCGCCATTGTCGCGCGGTACCTGCTGGACGGGGATCAGCCCGGCAATGCTGTCGATTACCTGCTGGCGGGCGTCGATCAGCGAGGAGGTGTCGCGGGTGGAACTGCTGAACTGGATGATCTTAGCGTTCAGGTTGACGACCTGCCTGAGCGCGGAATTGAGGTCATCGACAGATTCCGCGATCGCCCTGTCAGCGTTCAGCCTTTCGTCCTGCACCTTGTCATGGAGTGCGTTCAGCTTTTCTGCCACCCGGCTGGCCGTTTCCGCAACAGCGAGCAGCCGGGCTTCACTATCCGGGCGACTAGCAGCCTCGATCAGGGATGTCTCGAAACTGCTGAGCCGGTCGCTCAGTGATCCGGGTTCGTCTGGAAGTCCGATTGAATCCTCGGTGCCGTTCAGGAAATCGGCGCGGACCTGGGCATTGGCCAAGCCTGCTTCAGCTCCGCGGCGCTGGCTCAATAAAAGGAGATCTTCCTTACGAGTCACGCCGATAATACTGACGCCAGGCACCAGGCCACCGACCAGCCCCGAGGCAAGCTCCACCTGGCGGCGGCCGTAACCGGGCGTCGCCGCGTTAGCGACGTTGGACGACACGACTTCTGCCCGGCGAGACGCTGCCGTCAGGCCGGATAGGGCGGCGTTTAAGGCGGTAGAAATCGACATGGCGGACCCCCGTCAGGACGTGTCAGCGTTTGATGTTGGTGGTTTCCTGCAGCATCTCGTCGACGGTCTGGATCACCTTAGCGTTCGACGAATAAGCTCTCTGGGTCTGGATCAGGGTGGTCAACTCGCCCGCGACATCGGTGGTCGATCCTTCGCGGGCAAAACCTGAAATCTCTCCGGTCGGGCCGTCACCGGCATCCCACAGAAAGAAGGAACCGGAATTCGGCGAGACCTGATAGGCTTGGTCGCTGAGCGAGATCAGGGCGTTGGGGTTGGGCACGTCGACAAGGGGCACCTGGTAGATCGTGCGGGTAAAGCCAGTGTCGTAGGTCGCCTGGATGTAGCCATTGGCATCGATTTCCACCGCCGTAAGGTTGCCGACCGGGGAACCGTCTTTGGTGATGGACGTCGGTGCGAAGCTGTCGGAAAGCTGGGTTAGCCCGTTCGGGTCGCCGAGGCGTCCGATCGTAACGGACATTGGACCGCCGGCCACCGTAAGATCCAGTACGCCGGTGGCCGAATCGTAGGTGCCGCCGGACACGACGGTGACGGACTGCAACGTTCCGCCATTGGCGCGGCTGTCGTCGAAGACAACGGTATATTCACCGATCACCGCTCCGGCCTGCGCCGAGTCTGCGATCACCATGGTCCATTCGTTCGACATTCCGGCGGCGGCGGGGATTGTCGGGGTAAAGGTAATGTCGAGCGACTCTGAGGTGCCGAGGTTGCCGAAATATTCGACCGAAAGCGGAAGCGAGTCTCCGGAAGAGCCGAACTCCGTCTCTGTCGCCGGCAGGTTAATGCCAAGCCCCATCTCGGTCGTCGGATCGCCGGAAGTCTGGTTGAAGTTGATCACCACTGGCTCCAGATCCGTCGCAGTGTCACGTGCATTGGTCGGGATAGTGCCGTCGGCATCGGCAGCCCAGCCCAACAACACCAGTCCGGTTTCCGTCTTCAGGATGCCCGAGGCGTCGGTGCGGAAGGACCCGGTGGTGGTCATCATCATCGGCTCGTCATCGAGCCCGACATCAAGCGCCACCTCTGTCGTGACTGGCAGCATGCCGCGGCCGGAGACGGCGATGTCCAGCGGGTGGCTGGTGGCAACCAATGGCCCGTGTTCGTCGATCAGTCGGGTTGTCGAGGCCTGAACGCCGCCCGCGGAATATGTGCCGCTGCCCTGCGTTCCGTTGATCACGAAGGACCGGAATTCCGCCGTCGCACGCTTGTAACCGTATGTATTGGAGTTTGCGATGTTGTCCGAAACCGTCGCCAACCGTGTCGCGTTGGCGTTCAATCCGGCCACACCGGCGGAGAGAGCGGAAGAAATGGTCATCGAAAAGCGCCTTTCTGCTGCATCGGGCCACTGTCAGCCGGAGGGGTAACCCCCACCGGCTTAACAGCCCGCTAACAGGTAAAATGCGCCACAAAAGCCTTAGATGTTCTCCCGAAGCAGGATCAGTTCGATGCGGTTGTTCCGAGCCGCCATGGGGTTCTCCGCCACCGGTTTCCGGTCTGCATATCCGGTGACGCGTTCCATCCTTTCAGGCGGCAGACCAGACCCTTCCAGCATGCGCCGGACCATGTCGGCCCGGTCGCTGGACAGATTCCATACCGGGTTTTCAGCCAGGACCACTGCATGGGATCTTGTGTAGCCGTTGACGGCAACGTCGTTGATGACGACCGCAAAGACCGCCGAAACGATCATAGCGATCTCTGACATGATCTCGGTCGGCTGGTCCGTCCCCTCGTGGAACAGCGGCTCGCCGGGCAGGTCAAACACTTCCACGATCAGGCCCTCGTCGGTGACGCGGGTCACGATGTGGCGCGCGGCCTCTTCGCTGGCCATGCTTTCACCCGACAACGCCGAGAGCTGTTCCTCGATCTCCTGCAGCGTCCGGGTTTCTTCCTCGTGGCCGTTTTCATTCTCTTCGGCCTCGGCAATGCCGGTATCGCCTCGGGCCAGATGCTCCTCGGTCGGGTTTTGCTGCGAGGCTCCAATGCCGCTGCGGACCATATGGTTCTCGGCCATGATATCCTCGCCCCCGAAGGAGCCGTCACCGCCGCCGGACATGCGATTGATCGGGATCGTTGGATTGAAATAATCCGCGATGCCCTTTCGTTGCTTTTCAGTTGTTGCGTTCAGCAGCCACATCAGCATGAAGAAGGCCATCATGGCCGTGACGAAGTCGGCATAGGCAACCTTCCACGCACCCCCGTGGTGTCCGTCGCCGCCGACGACCTTCTTCCGCTTGATGATGACTGGCGCGTTGGAAGTCGCGCTCATCCCACCACCTCGAAATAGTACCCCCGCGGTGTATTTAGCATCGGGGTATGAAAGCGGGTTTAATATCTCGAAGTGTCGTCAATGAGTCAGGCGACTCGCAGGCGGTTATGTGTCTGGAACTTTAAGAAAAACCAGCGTCCGATTTACGAAAATCATTCGGCTACGACCCAAATCTGTCAACCTGTGCGGATCATGTCCGCGGCCTTCTCGGCAATCATGATGACGGGGGAGTTGGTATTGCCACTGGTGATCGTCGGCATCACGCTGGCGTCGACTACGCGCAGTCCTTCGACTCCCCGTACGCGAAGCGCACCGTCGAGAGGCGCTTCGGCATCCGTGCCCATGCGGACCGTGCCTACCGGGTGGAAGATGGTTGTTCCGATGTCGCCGGACGCGCGCGCAAGCTCTTCGTCGGATTGGAAACCCGAGCCGGGCTTGAATTCGAGCGGCTGGTACTTCGCGAAAGCATCCTGTGCCACGATCTTGCGGGTCATTCGGATCGCGTCGGCCGCGACTTTGCGGTCACGCTCGGTCGACAGGTAGTTCGGCCGGATTTCGGGATGCGCGGTCGGGTCCGGTGAAGCGATACGCACATGGCCGCGGCTTTCGGGACGCAAGTGGCAAACACTGGCGGTGATCGCGTCAAAGGCGTGCAACGGCTCCCCGAAGGCGTCTAGCGACAGGGGCTGCACGTGATATTCCAGATCCGCCGTTGCCACGTCCGGGCTGGATCTGGCGAATGCGCCCAACTGTGATGGCGACATCGACATCGGCCCGGAGCGAAAGAGCGCATATTCTGCAGCGATCTTTGCTTTTCCGAGGAGACTGGCCGACATCATGTTCAGTGTTACGGCATTTGACACTTTGTAGGAGCAACGCAGCTGCAGATGGTCCTGCAGGTCTTCGCCGACGCCCGGTACCTCATGGATCACATCGATCCCGTATTTCCGTAGAAGATCACCAGGTCCGATGCCCGATAGCTGCAGGAGTTGCGGCGACCCGATCGCGCCCGCAGCCAGAATCACTTCCCTGCGCGCGCGGACCTCCTTTACCTCGTTCGACTGCCGGTAACGCACGCCTACCGCGCGTCTGCCGTCAAAGATCACTGTTTCTGCCTGCGCAAGCGTTTCCACCCGGATCCGGTCCTTCGCCGGCTTCAGGAAGGCTTTCGCTGTGTTCCAGCGCCAGCCGTTCCGCTGGTTTACCCGGAAATAGCCGACGCCTTCGTTGTCCCCGGTGTTGAAATCGTCCACTGCGGGAATCCCCGCCTGCACCGCCGCCGCCATGAAATCGTCGAGGATCTCCCACCGCAGCCGCTGGTTCTCCACCCGCCACTCGCCGCCGGCGCCATGCAGTTCGCTGGCACCGTCCACATAGTCCTCGGACTTCCGGAAATATGGCAGCACGTCGGACCAGCCCCAGCCGGTCAGGCCCAGCTGCCGCCAGTGATCGTAATCTGCCGCCTGCCCGCGCATGTAGATCATGCCGTTGATCGAACTGCACCCGCCCAGGATCTTCCCCCGCGGATACAGCAGCGACCGCCCGTTCAGGCCCTTTTCTTCCACCGTCCGAAACCCCCAGTCGGTGCGAGGATTGCCGATGCAGTACAGGTACCCTACTGGGATATGCACCCAGTGGTAATTGTCACGCCCGCCCGCCTCCAGCAGAACGACCTGCCCCGCTTCGCTCAGCCGGTTCGCCAGCACGCACCCGGCCGTGCCGCCCCCGACCACGACGAAATCCGCCTCGGCCACCATTAACATCCTCCCCGGCATCCCCGCTCGGTCCTGTGCGATCTCACACAGAATAGGTGCCGGGACGCCCCTTTCATTACGCCAAGAAAAGACGACATTCAGGGACAACGCAACAGGCGTGCCGGATGGCCGGTGCGCGGAGATGTACCATGTTGGACCAGATCAACGGCCTGCACCACGTGACGTCGCTGGCAAGCGGCGCTCGGGCGAACAACGCATTCTTCACCAGAACCCTCGGCCTGCGCCGGGTAAAGAAGACCGTCAACTTCGACGCGCCAGAGGTCTACCACCTCTATTACGGCGACGAGGTCGGCACACCCGGTTCGGTGATAACATATTTCCCCTTCCCGAATGCAGCCCGTGGTCGACCGGGGCTGGGTGAAGTCGGTACCACCGTCTATTCTGTCCCGAAGGGCACTCTGAAGTACTGGCAGGAGCGGCTGGAATCTCTCGGCGTCGAGGGTCTTGGACATGGAACGACCTTCGGCCAGGACCGCCTGCACTTTGCCGGACCGGACGGCGACGCTTTCGCGCTTGTCGAGGTCGAAGACGGCCGCGCACCGTGGTCGGGCGGCGGCGTCCCGGATGACGAGGCGATACGTGGTTTCCATTCGGCGCATCTGCGCGTCAGCGACGGCGGTGCGACTGAAGAACTGCTGCGCTTCATGGGCTACGAGGAAGACGACCGCGACGGCGATACCGTCCGACTTCGAATACCGGACGGCAATGGCGCTGACGTGATTGATGTGGAAACGTTGAAGGGAGCGAACTACGCCCGTCAGGGCGCGGGTTCCGTCCACCACATCGCGTTCAGCGTCAACAACCGCGCGAAACAGCTAGAGGTGCGCAAGGCACTGTCCGACACCGGCTACCAGGTGACCCCGGTCATCGACAGAGACTATTTCTGGGCAATCTACTTCCGCTCGCCCGGCGGCGTCCTTTTCGAGGTGGCCACCAACGAACCCGGCTTCGATCGGGACGAAGACACCGCCCATCTCGGCGAGGCGCTGAAACTGCCGCAACAGCACGCCTACTTGCGAGATGTGCTGGAGCAGAAATATCTCGAGCCGATCGAGGACTGACCCATGACTTTTCATACGCTCGAATCCAGCGGCGCGCCCGGCGCGCCGCTTCTCTTCACGTTCCACGGTACGGGAGGCGACGAAACCCAGTTTCACGGGCTCGCGCGGCAGATGCTGCCCCATGCTCACATCATCTCGCCTCGCGGCGACGTATCGGAACACGGGATGAAACGGTATTTTCGCCGAACAGGCGAAGGTGTCTACGACATGGAAGACCTTGCGAAGCGGACCGTGACGATGGCGCAGTTCGTGGCGGATACCAAGGCACGGACCGGCGCGAGCCGGGTGTTTGGGTTCGGCTATTCCAACGGCGCTAATATCCTCGCGTCGGTCAACTTCGGTTATCCGGATCTGTTCGACCGGATCGGCCTGCTACATCCACTGATCCCATGGCGGCCGGAGCCGCAGCCCGACCTGGCCGGAAAAAAGGTTCTGATCACGGCTGGTCGTCAGGACCCGATCTGCCCCGCTCCGGCCACTGATGCGCTTGCGGATTGGTACTCCGGTCAGGGGGCGGAACTATCACTTGTTTGGCATAATGGCGGTCATGAGCTGGTTCACGATGAAATTCGGGCCCTGGCTGCATTTCTTGATCCCGTAGCGGTTTGACTCCGCTTGCCTTTTGGTTAAGCGACATGCATGCATCTCGGGCAGGGTCATGCATGTCGCCGCCGGCGGTTAACCATTAATTTATTGTTAACTTGGGTTAACTATCAGTGGGCTGTATGCCTTGCGCGGGTGTGGGAAGACCTTGGCAGGTATTTTCTTGCTGGGGGTGCATACAAAGGAAACGCATGGCTAAGCGTGCGACGATTCGCGACGTGGCTGAAAAGGCCGGAGTGTCGAAATCCACGGTGTCTTTAGTACTCCACGACTCGCCACTTGTGCGTCCGGAAACCAAGAAAGCCGTCACTGACGCGATCCGCGACCTGAACTACGTGCGCAACAGTGCCGCCGCGGCGCTTCGCAGTTCCAAATCGGGCCGTATCGGGATTGTCGTCAACGATCTGCGCACCCCGTTCGTTACCGAGTTCGTCGTCGCCGCACAAAAGGCGCTGGCGACGCGGGGCATGGTTGCATTGGTCGCCAACTCCGACGAAGATACGGATACCGAAGACCGCGCCGTCCGTCTGGCGCTGGAACAGGATATAGCCGGGCTGCTGATATCTCCTTGCCACGGCATCCAGCATCCGATCTTCGACACTGTACTGGCTGCGGGTGTCCCGGCCATCCAGGTGATGCGACAGGGCGATAAAAGGGTCGCACAGCTGCCATTCTATTCTTTCGACTATGCCATTGGCAGCCACCTCGCCACGCAGCACCTGTTGGATCAGGGGCTGACCCGTATCGCCTTTGTCGGCGGTCAGGCGGGCCATCAGATCGCAATGGAACGCGCCTCCGGCTACCGCGACATCATGGATGTTCACGGTCAAAGGCCGCTTGTCATACATGGCGAGTCCAACCGCTATTTTGGCAGGGAGGCTATGATGACAATTGCAAAAAAGTACCCGGACCTGCAGGCGGCGATCTGCATCAACGACAGCGTCGCGCTGGGTATTTCGGACGCGGCGGAAAAGGCCGGTCGGCGGATCGGCGAGGATTTCTATCTTGTCGGTTTCGACGACACGCCCGAATGCACGCAGGCCTATCCGCCGCTTAGCTCGGTGCATTGCGACGTTTCAGGGATGGCGCGGCAATGTGTGGCCGACCTGTACGACTGGATCGATACCGGTGTGAAACCGCTGGAGCAGGTGCGCCATCCCGCGCAGCTGGCGATCCGAGATTCCAGCAAGGTGCGCTGAACGCTCCTAGTTCACGTCCATTTCTTCGACCAGTGCGCCCCAGGCTGCGCCATGCATGTCGCGGTCGAAGCGCGTTCCCTGAACTTGCGGGCGCGGCAGCGAGAACTTCACCACGTTCAGCGAAGGTATGTCGAAGCGTTTCAATTGGGCCGCGTCGGTCTGAAACAGGGTTGCCACACGCTCGGTTGAGACGCCTTTCGACACCCGTTCGAACGCTTCCATCGAGCCGCAGAAGATATCGACCGTAAGCCAGAAAGGTCCGGCGTTCTTGCTGCGGACCTTTTCGACAATCGAACCAAGTTCAGGCATGGGGCAGGTTCATCACCTTGAGATCGAAGGCTTCCATCGGGTCGTTCAACTCCATGACGTGGTTCAGGCAAAACTCGAATATCTCGCCGCGCTCGACCTCGGCCGGCGAGAACGGGAAGGCAAACGTCGGCATCGCCTCTTCCGCCGTCAGAGAATGGTGCAGCAGATATGGGTTCAGCATCTTGGCGATCTCTTCCACCCGTTCCGGACTGGCTGCGGTCACAATGCCCGCCACACCAAGCTCGACGGCGCCATTTGCGCGGTTCTCCAGCGGTCCGAGGGTGGCGTTGCGGCCGATGATGCGCAGTTCGAGGTCGAAATCCTCGGCGCTCAGACCCAGTCTGTCCATCGCCTTGGCGCGGCATTTCTGCTGGATATCGGCGCACCACGCGTCCGCGTTCTCGACATAGTGCCTGTCCCGCAGCAGGGTCAGCAAAACGCTCTGGTAACCGGCGCGCCGGGCGCCTTCGAGCTTGACGGTATAGCGGTCCGAGGGCACCCATTCCGATCCCGTCACGCGCACCTGGCGTTCATCCAGTGCGGCATAGGCAGAAGCGGTGACGTCGAGATGCCCGCCGGGCTCGAACAGGATGAAAGGATCGGAGTTCTCATAGAGCATATGCGCCGATACCGTGTGCGGCGTCGCGTGCGAATCCTCGGCCATCGGCGTGATTGTGAAGCCCTCAGCGTCAAAGTCCACAAGGATGACGCCGGTTTGCGGATTGGTCGTACAGAGCGCGCCGCACTCGCCGATCTTCGCGCCGTGCCAGGCTGCGCCGGCCTTGTCGCCGCGCATCAACGGCAGGGCGGCGATGATGGCGGTGTCGGTCGTGCGCCCGGCGATGATGATGTCCGCTCCGGTTTCAATCGCGGTGGCGATTTGCTCTGCCCCCGCCAGCGCGACGATGTTGGAGCATTCTGCGATCAGGTCGGCGGAGATCTCTGGCGCCGGATACAGGGGTGATATCCGGCCACTGGTCAGCGCCTCTGCAACGCGCTTGTTCGGCTGGTCCGATTTCAGGACAGCAACCTTCGCGGACAGGCCGAGTTCACTGAGGATCTCCTCGGTAATGCCGACCAGCCAGTCCACCGCGCTTCCTGCGCCGCAGGTACCGGCCGTTCCGATCACCAGCGGCACGCCGGTTTTCTCCCGCGCTTCGATGAGGCCACGCCACTCCGCCTTGGTCGACGCCCGCGAATACTTGGAGACGCCACGCCCGAGGTAGCTTGGGCCGCTGTCGGTCGATCCGCCGTCGATAGCGATTATATCCGGCTTAGCCGCGAGGCCCCGTTCAAGGGCCGTGGGGTCGTAGCCCAGCCCGAGTGCGCCGGACGGAATGAGTACGCGGGTCATGGCCGTTCTCCCCCAAGAGGTGTCATGGGCATACTCCCCGGAATCGGGCGAGACAAGATCGACCGGTTGCGGGTGTGGCTCGGTTTCATGGTCGTTCTTCCAGCAGTTCAATCCGGTTTCCGAACGGATCATGGACGAAGATCCGGGTTATACCCGGCAAGTCGGCGTCGGAACTATATGGTATATCCTTGCTGTCGAGTATCGCGCGCATCTCTATCAAAGACGCGACCCTGAATGCTGGATGCGCCTTGCGCGCCGGGGCGAACGGGTCTTCGATGCCGAGATGTACGCGGACCGCTCTATTTTCGAACCATGCGCCACCACGATCCGCTAGAGCCTCGGGCTTGGCAACTACTGAAAGTCCGAGGACATCCTGATAGAAAAAACGCGCCTCGAACTCGCCTCCCTTCGGCATGGCCAGCTGAACGTGGTGGATTTCTTCAATCATCATCGACTCTTCACTGTATGCAATTGCATACATAAGGTCCAATTGCAAAAAACCAATTCTTTACCCGGTGACCGATCGGCCGTCAGTCGGTAATCATCTGTGGCTTTTTAAGGAGTTTCCGTAGGAACAGTGGCGCCATAAAGCCGGCGACAGCCGCTATCCAGAGTCCAATGGCGATGGGCGAAGAGAACAGATAGGTCCAGTCTCCATCCGAAATCACCATTGCGCGGCGCAGGTTCTCCTCCATCTCGTTGCCGAGAAGGATGCCAAGGATGATCGGAACAGTTGGGACATCCAGCTTGCGCAGCACATAGCCGAGCGCGCCAAAGGCGACCATCAGCAGCAGGTCAAAATAGCTGCCGGTCAGCGAGTAGATTCCGACGAAGGAGATCATCGTGACGCCCGGCAACAGGACCCAGGCGGGCACCTGAAGCACCCGAACGAATATCTTCACCAGCGGGACATTCATCAGCAGAAGTACGAAATTCGCGATCAGCAGCGAAGCGATCAGGCCCCAGACGACCTCTGGCCGCTCGGCAAAAAGGGTAGGCCCCGGCGTGATGTTCAGCGTCATCAGTAGGGCCAGCAGCACCGCAGTGGTGCCGGAGCCCGGCACGCCGAGCGTTAGCATCGGGACAAGTGCACCGCCAGCGGCGGCGTTGTTGCCGGCTTCGGGAGCGGCAACACCCTTCGGCACGCCGGTGCCGAAACCGCCATTCGGACCGGCGATGGATTTTTCGGACATGTAGGCAAGGAAAGATCCCAGCGACGCGCCGGCCCCGGGTAGGACACCGGCGATGAAGCCAAGCACGCTGCAGCGGAGCATGGTCCAGCCACTCGACACGATGTCGCGGATCGGGAGTGTCACTTTCTCCAGCTTCACGCCGATGGATGTATCCTTGCCGTGGCTTTCTATGAAGAAGAACACTTCGGCAATGGCGAAAAGCCCGACGATGGCAACGAGGAAATCGACACCGTCCATCAGGTGCAGGTTGCCGAAGGTCAGGCGCGGCATGCCGGTGACAGTATCGAGGCCGATCATCGCGATGCCAAGGCCGATGCAGGCGGCGATGGCCGCCTTGGCCTGGTTGTTCGAGGCGAGCCCACCAAGAGTGCAGAACGCCAGCAGATACAGGGCAAAATATTCGGAGGGGCCGAATAGGTAGGCAACGCGGGCCAGTACCGGGGCGAGGAACATCAGGCCGATGGTCGCCAGCAGTGCGCCGACAAAGCTAGCTACACCGGACAGCACCAGTGCATCGCCCGCGCGGCCTTTCTTGGCCATCGGATAGCCGTCGAGCGTTGTCATCAGTGCCGGTTCGTCGCCGGGGATGTTCAGCAGGATCGAACTGATCCGTCCGCCATACATCGCGCCGTAATATACAGATGTCATGAGGACCAGCGCCGAGGTTGCGTCGAGGCCCATGGTAAAGGTTATCGGGATCAGGATCGCCACGCCGTTCGACGGGCCAAGGCCCGGAAGCGCGCCGATGATGGTGCCGAGAAAGCAGCCGATAACGGCCAGCATTAGGGTGAAGGGCGTCAGCGCGACGCTGAACCCAAGCGCGAGGTTGGACAGGATTTCCATGAATTCAGACCAGCCAGCCCTTGGGAACGGCGACGAGGCCCAGCCCGAGAGCGTATTTGAAAACGACGAACAGGCCAGCGGACAGGCCGGCCCCGGTAAGCACGGCCGGCAGCGGCCGCGGGCTGATCTGATAGCTCAGTATCGCCGCGGCGATGGCTGTCGGGATCAGAAAGCCCAGCGGCTTCAGCGCATAGGCGTAGGCCACCAAAACCACCACCGCGACGGCGAGCGATCCGACGGTCTTCAGATCGGGCCATTCCGGATCGGGATCGGGGCGCACGAGCATATAGAGCCCGCAGATTGTGGCGATGCAGCCGATCAGGATGGGGAAACTCTTGGACCCGACCGGGTCCGCCATGAAACTCGTCTGTATCTGCATGGCGCCCGCGATATACGCGAGCGCCACGAGAACCACGACCAGACCGAAGATCCGGTCGGATGCCATTACTGGATGACTCCCAGTTCGCGGCTCATCGACTCGGTGTCCGCGACAACCTGGTCGATCCAGTTCTGGAAGTCATCGCCAACCTTGGTAAACGGTGCCAGACCATTGGCTTCCATCGCCGCTTTCCACTCATCCGAGTCGGCCACAGCTTGCAGTTTTTCAGCCCAGGCACTGAAGTCCTCGTCCGAGATTCCCTTGGGGACATAGAGACCGCGCCAGTTCACGGCGACCACATCGTAGCCCTGCTCCATCGCGGTCGGGATATCCTCGAAGCCCGGTACACGCTCTTCGGTCAGGACGGCCAGCGCGCGGACCTCACCGGACTTGATGAAGCCCACTATCTCGGACATGTCGCCTGTCATGGCCTGGGTGAAGCCGCCGACTGTCTGGGTGATCGCGTCGGCGCCGCCATCGACACCGATATACTTGATGGCGCGGACATCATCGATGCCTGCCGCCTTGGTGATCATGAGCGGTTTCATGTGGTCGAAGCCGCCGACCGCCGAACCGCCCGCGAAAGTGATCTTGCCCGGGTTCTCTTTGATCGCATTCACCAAGTCGTCGAGGGTCTCGTACTCGGAATCTGCGGCGACGACGATCACGCCAGGATCTGCACCGATCGCCCCGACGAAACGGACCTGATCGGCGGTCGCACCACCAAAGGCGTTCTGGGCTAGGCGGGTCGTGGTTGCCGACGAGGCGGCCACAATCAGGTCTGGGTCGTCATTGCGCTCGTTCACCACGTGGGTGAAGGCCAACCCGCCGCCTGCGCCAGCCATATTGGTCACCTGTACCGGGCTGTCGACCTGCCCGATACCGTAAAGGATCTTGCCGATCTGGCGGCAGGTGAAATCCCAGCCGCCGCCTGGGTTGGCCGGGGCGATGCATTCCGCAGCGTTGGCCGCCAACGCGCCAAGGCTTAGAGCGGCGCCGAGACCCAGCGCCTTCAGGGTAATGTTTGGCATGTCTTCCTCCCAAGAATTCCGCATTGGCCCCAACGTAATGGGCGTTGCGGTTGTGCCTTGGGACGCTTGCATGAATTGCGGCGGCCTGTCCAGACTGCGGTTGCAGCATGCGAGACGGCGCAAACAGGTTCCGTTGCAGAGAGCCAGCCCTAGACAAACCGCTTTCCACACTACATCGGGTGCGATATGAACCCCCGTCCCTAGACTCAAGGAGAGCGAAATGGGCTACAAGGTCGTCGTCGCGGGCGCCACGGGCAATGTGGGCCGCGAAATGCTGAACATCCTGGCCGAGCGCCAGTTCCCCGTCGATGAGATCGCCGCGCTGGCGAGCCGCAAGTCGATCGGGACCGAGGTGTCGTTCGGCGAGAAGACCCTGAAGACCAAGGATCTGGACACCTTCGATTTCACCGGTTGGGATATCGCGCTGTTCGCAATCGGGTCGGACGCGACGAAGGAATATGCGCCGCGGGCCGCAAACGCCGGTTGCGTGGTGATCGATAACTCGTCGCTCTACCGCTATGACCCGGACGTGCCGCTGATCGTGCCGGAAGTAAATGCCAACGCCATCGAAGGTTTCCGCAAGAAGAACATCGTCGCCAATCCCAACTGCTCGACCGCGCAAATGGTGGTTGCCCTGAAACCGCTGCATGACCGCGCCAAGATCAAACGCGTGGTGGTTTCGACCTATCAGTCGGTGTCCGGCGCCGGCAAGGAAGGCATTGATGAGCTGTGGGACCAGACCAAGGGCCTTTACGTGCCCGGTCAGGAACACGACCCGTCAAAATTCACCAAGCAGATCGCCTTCAACGTCATTCCGCATATCGACGTCTTCATGGACGACGGGTCGACGAAGGAAGAGTGGAAGATGGTCGCCGAGACCAAGAAGATTGTGGATCCGTCGATCAAGGTGACCGCGACCTGCGTGCGGGTGCCCGTCTTCGTCGGCCATTCCGAAGCGGTGAACATCGAGTTCGAGGAACACCTCGACGAGGATGAAGCCCGCGAGATCCTGCGCACCGCGCCGGGCGTGCTGGTCGTCGATAAACGCGAGGACGGCGGTTATGTGACGCCGGTGGAATGCGTCGGCGATTTCGCTACCTTCATATCTCGCATCCGGCAGGACTCGACTATCGACAACGGGCTTAACATCTGGGTCGTTTCGGACAACCTGCGGAAAGGTGCTGCGTTGAACGCCGTTCAGATTGCCGAGGTGCTGGGCAACCGGGTGCTGCAGAAGGCCGACGCCTGATCGTCAGAATACGAACTCATCCGCCTCTGACAGGCGGATGGGCAGTACGCTAAGAATGCGCGCGCCCGGCTCCATCCCGGGGAGGGGCGCGCCGAATCTCGATTTCAGGTCGCCGACGTCCAGTCCCAGCTCCTGCAGATAGAAGTGCAGCGTGCCGGTCGTCATTGAAACGATGGCCGGCCCGGCCTGTTCGTTCTGAAGTACCATGCCACGTTGGCGCAGCCGTTCCACTAGATCGTGCCAATCGATGGCTTGGGTGAACTGCGACTCCAGCCAGTGCCTCAACCCGTCTTCGACCACGTCGACCGGCACGCCTTCCTTTGCGATTTCCGTAGCCAGGGCGGTACGGATGAGTTGGTCGAGTGTAATCTTCCGCCGTTCGGCAATGCCGCGCGCCAGGTTCAGGAGAGGCTCATCCACCAGTGTGCGTATCGACTCGAATTCCATGGGTCCGATTGTGCGGATTCGAGGTTAAGGTTCGCTGAATCTTAGCGCGGCTGGCGTAGAGATTTCACCAGCCGCATGCTTCGAAACAGCGCGGTCAACGCCGTGCCCGCTATCATCGCCCATAGCCCCCAAATCAGCGTCGCCGGCCAGGCGATCGAGAGCACCACTATTCCGGTGGCTACGGCCATCCGTTGTGGCTTTGCCAACGGCCCGGTGAAGTCGGCAGGCAGTCCGTTCGATGAGCCAAGTTCACGCAGATACGCCGTCAGCACCGGTAGGCAGGCTGCCGCCCAGCCAAGTGCCGGAAACCCCGCACCGAGGCCCATGCCCACGAAAATAAGGATGTCCGCCGCTCGGTCCGGCGCTTCGTTCCAGAACGGCCCGTCCGGTTCGCCTTTGCCGCCCTCGACGGCGGCCATGCCGTCGAAGAGATTGCACAGAAGGCGAAGCTGGCATCCCAGCGCAGCGGCGATGAGTATAATGACGCGCGGCCAGCCTTCCACGTATCCGGACCACCAGAATGCACCGCCTGCCAGTGCGGCAAAGACGATGGATGCCATGGAGATCGTGTTCGGCTGCCCCCCGGATGTCGCGAGTCGCCGTGCGACAAATACCGCGATCCTCGTATCGCGGCTGGCAATGGGACGACGTTCAGTCATAGTTCCGGGGCCGTGTCAGGTCACTGACCAGTAGTATCGCACCACGTGGAAAAATATCGGCGCAGAGAACACCACGGAATCCAGACGGTCGACGAAACCGCCATGCCCGGTGATCAGATGCCCCCAGTCCTTCACTCCCTTGTCCCGCTTGATTGCCGACATCACCAGACCGCCGAAGAAGCCCATCAGCGTGATGATCAGCGACAGTAGGAATGCCTGCCCGGGTGTGAATGGCGTCAACCACCATAAAGCCGCGCCGAGCGTGGATGCCGCAAGTACGCCACCGAAGAAGCCTTCCCATGTCTTCGAAGGCGACACCTGCGGCGCAATCTTTGTCCGGCCGAACAGCTTGCCGAATACGAACTGCAGCACATCCGACGACTGGACCACCACGACGAGGAACGCGATCAGCAGGATAGATTTGCCCTCGTATCCCGGGATCTGCAGTGTCAGCAGCGCAGGTACGTGGCTGGCTGCGAAGACACAGATCATCAGGCCCCACTGCGTTTCCGACACGCGGGATAGAAACCCCTTTGTATCGCTCCGGAGCGCCGAAATGATCGGCAGGAACAGGAAGGCGTAGACCGGGATGAAGATCGAATACATCGCGTACCAGTCGATCCAGATGAGATAGTATTGGACCGGAAGCACGATGAAAAACGCGACCGCGAGAGCATAGTGATCGGCCTGGCTCTTGGCCGTCAGCGTCAGGAACTCTCGCATTGCGGCGAAAGAGATCAGCGCGAACAGAATGACCACGCCCGCCCGACCAAACAGCATGGCCAAAGCCAGCAAGGCGACCATGCTCCACCAGGCCTGGATCCGTGCGAGCAGGTTCTCGACAACGGGGCTGGTTTCACCCGGAACCACACGCTGGTTGAGGAGCACCGCGACTACCGAGGCGAGGCTGAGTATTGCGATCAGTCCGAAGACCAGCAACACCAGTTCGAGATGTGCGCTCATTTGATGTCCTCACCGTTGGACAGAGCCAGCAACGCATCGCTTGCCCGGGCCAGGAAGGCCTCCTTGTCGTCTCCCTCCGCTAGATGAACGGGGGCACCGAACCTGACCGTGCATAGCAGCGGGAGTGGAATAATCTCTCCCTTCGGCATTACCCGGTTCAGGTTTTCGATCCAGACTGGAACGAGATCGACCTTCGGACGCGCCTTGGCGAGGTGGTAGAGGCCGGTTTTGAACGGTAGAAGTTTCGTATCGCCGGAATTGCGTTTCCCTTCTGGAAAGATGATCAGCGAACTGCCCTCGTCCAGTGCCGCGACCATCTGTTTTACCGGATCTTCCGTGCGTTCCTCGCGCCTGCGGTCGATCAGCACTGTATTGAAGACATCCTTGCCGAAGAACCTGCGTAGAGGAGAGGTCAGCCAATAGTCCGCCGCCGCCACCGGACGCGTCTGTTTACGCAGGCGGGGCGGCAGGACTGTCCATATCAGGACGGTGTCCGCGTTACTGGTATGGTTCGCAAAATAGACGCGCTGTATCGGTCCGGGCTCGACCCCATCCCAGATGCCGCGCACTGCGGTTACGGTGTGTGCGACCAGAGATACCGAGTGACCGGCGAGAGAAGCCAGCCATTTTCGTAGGAATTTCATCGGCCTCGCACCGCCATCCCGAACTCGCCACAATCTGCCTCATTCCTGCCTGCCTGAACAGGCTGGAATCCCGGCCTTCAGAATCGTTCACGGCCATGCGCGGGCTGAATTGTGGCCGTGGTGCGTCCGTATTCCGGGGCAAGAGACAATCCCCCCGGATGCGCCGGTCACTGTGGCCTAACTAATCGGCAGGTTGCGCGAAACGAGACGGGCGCCGGCGGCGAGTCGAAGTGCCGAAAATCGAGCCGGGAAACCCTGCCATCCGGCTTACGCAAGGTAAGGAATCCACCACTTTGAGGAGAATCTACGAATCGCTGCGCACGCGACTCTGGTGAATTCGCCTATCCTTTTAGGTAGGGGATTCAGGGCTTTGTTCTCCGTGGACAAATAATCGCCACCCTTCGCCTTAATTCACCCCAGATTGCGAACGAATCTTTTCACGCCGTGGTCGTCAAATCGCTCCCAATTCGCCTCCTATGCGGCATTTCGAGGGCTCTGCACAATTTCGCCATAATTGAGATAGATTTCAGCCACGATTGGTCGGTGTCCTCAATCTCAAGCCGGAAGGCGAAACCAAGGACTTACTGAAATGACCGGCAAGATCGTCAGCGCAAAAGAAGCCGAGAAAGCCTACAAGCAGGCGATTTCGGCGCGTCTCGAAGAGAAAGCGAACCCTGCGTCCGGCGTTCTGCCACCGGTTTCCAACGTCCTGATCGACACCCTATTTCATGCCGAAAGCGACCACCGCCAGGAACACCACTCACTGCGGCGGGCGGCTTGAACAACCAGCGAAGTAACGGAGGTCACAATGCAAGCGAACATCATCACCTTTCCCAAAGCTTCCTTCATCCACGCAAACAACGACGACAAGCCCACCGGGCCTGCAGGCAATGTGATCTCGATGGCGGAGAGCCTTCGCCGCGCCCGCATGATCCGAACGCTTCGCTGCGTCGCACTCGTAGATGGCGCAGTCGGCGTTGCCGAAGCGGCCTGACCCGGAAGAGCGAAACAAGAATACGAAACCGAACGAAGACCAACCCTAAAGAGAGAGCCCCCCACATGAAAAACGATCTGCTGAAAACCGCCCGCCAGAACCGCCTGTCCGCACTTGGTGCCCTGGCTACCCAAAAGGAAGACAACCTGTTCCAGATCGAGGACGCCCGCCAGCGCCGCAATGTCGCCGCCGAAAGTGTCATGTTCTCGAGCTGCCGGAAACCGGTGAACACCGAAGAGCGTTTGCCGCAGCTGCTTCTTGTCGCTTGATGCATGCGGCACGGCGGGACCGGGTCCCTCGCTCACTCTCTCCCCGGTTCCGCCATACAACTTTCCGACAACGCCGCGCCTGTAAGATCGCGGACATGTCAAACGGTGAAGGGCGCTGACGCGCCGTATACGACGGGGATGTTAAGAACGGGTAGAGGACCGGCACGTTAATCCCGGAAAACTAGACCGGCTCGAACTTGCCCGTTTCCGGAACGTAGCACAGCAGCTCGCCTTTCCCGATGTCGTTCCAGAGCCCGTGCAGCGCCAGTTCTTCTGCAGCGACAGCTTCTTGCACGAAGGGGAATGTCATCAGGTTCTCTAGGCTGACCTTGACCGCCTCGAACTCCAGCGCCACGGTCCGGTCCTTAGGATCTGAAATATCCTTAACCCGCTCGTAGCCGGGACGTAGGATATCCATCCAGCGTCCGACGAAACTGGATTTCTCTTCCAGCTCCGGTGCGGCGCCCGAGCACATATCGTGGCATCCTTTTACGCCGCCGCAGTTCGAATGACCCATCACGACGATGTTCGCCACCTTCAGGGCTGTCACCGCGTATTCTACCGCTGCGGAAGTACCATGCGCCTCGCCATCCGGTTCATGCGGCGGCACGAGATTGGCGATGTTGCGGTGAATGAACATCTCGCCCTGATCTGCGCCGAAGATCGAGGTTACGTGCACCCGGCTGTCGCAGCAGGATATGATCATTGCACGCGGGCGCTGACCCTCGTCCGCTAGGCGGCGGTACCACGCCTTGTTTTCGGAATAGGTGGTGGCCCTCCACCCCTGATAGCGGGTCACGAGATAGCCGGGCAGCGGCTTTGCTACGATCATCACTCGGTCCTGTTTCCTGTCGCGCACTTTCCCTAAGAGGTAATTTTGGGAAATTCGAGGAAGTTTTCCAAGTGTCATCAACGAATTCTTGGTCCTCCCATAGCAGATTGCCGCGCGGTGGGGCTGAATTTCGGGGTGAGATGAATGCAAGTGCGCAAGCTATTGCCATGTGAAGATGTTGGGCTGATGGTCGAGCGTCTGGAAAAGATCTGGCTGACTTTGGGGCCTGAGCACGGGGAAGTGGCTTTGAGTGCCGCGATGGAGGATCTGGCGGTGCTCCTCTGCGAATGCAATGACGCGTGGACCGAGGGCGATCCTGCCAGGTTGCGCCTTCACGCGCTCGGTCTTCAGGGTGTCGCAAAACGGCTGGGCATGCAGCTTCTGGTTCGTGTCGCCGGTGATGTCATCGCGTTGTGCTGCATGTGCGATGTTGCAGCACTAGCCGCCACGGTCGCCCGGTTGCAGCGGGTCGGAGAGCAATCGCTCGTCGCGATCTGGGATGCGCAGGTGCCGGCGGGATAATTGCCCGCCGCGAAGTCAGGACTTGTAGGCAACGGGCGAAAGACTAGGCTCGGGGCGAATTTGCCCTGAGACCGGACCCTCCCATGTCACTGACCTTCGCCGAAGACTCCTCCGATGCCATTCCGCTGCACGTCGTGTCGGCGGACGGGTTCGACGACTGGCTTTCCGGTTTGTCCGAGCGGCAGCGGAGTTGGGTGGTTGCAAACGGGTTCAAGGGAACGCTGGGCAAGGTCCTTGTCCTGCCGAATGAAAACGGAATGCCGGATGCTGCAGTCATGGGCTACGGCACCTCTGCCGCCCGGTCGAGATCGCGCTTTGCACTGGCCCGTGCACAGCAGGCGCTGCCGGAGGGCAACTATCGCCTAGTTGCCGGGCTGTCGAAGGTTGAACTCGACGAGAACGCTCTGGGCTGGCTGCTCTCACGCTACCGGTTCGACCGGTATCGCGATGCGGTGGCGCCCGGTGCGGCACTGCTAGCGCCCGCCGATGTAGATGCGAAACGGCTGGAAATCATCGCGGCGGGAGAGGCGCTGACCCGGGATCTGATCAACACGCCGACCAGCGACATGGGTCCGGATGCGCTGGAAGAAGCCGTGCGCGACCTTGCGGGAGATTTCGGTGCGGGTTGCGATGTGGTTACCGGCGACGCGCTACTGGATGAGAACTTTCCGATGATCCACGCGGTCGGGCGCGCTTCCGCCTCTCACCCGCGTCTGATCGAACTTACCTGGGGTACCGAAGGTCCTACCCTGACGCTGGTAGGCAAAGGTGTCTGTTTCGACACCGGCGGATTGGACATCAAGCCGCCCGCTTCGATGCTCTTGATGAAGAAAGACATGGGTGGCGCCGCGACCGTGCTGGGGCTCGCGCATATGATAATGGGCCTGGGATTGCCGGTGAAACTTCGCGTTCTGATCCCGGCTGTGGAAAACTCGATCTCCGGAAACGCGTTCCGGCCCAGCGATATCCTGATGTCTCGCAAGGGGCTGACGGTGGAAGTGAACAACACGGATGCCGAAGGAAGGCTCGTCCTTGCCGATGCCTTGGCCCTGGCGGACGAGACGCCTCCCGACCTGCTGATCTCAATGGCTACGCTGACCGGGGCCGCACGTGTTGCCGTGGGCCCGGATATTGCACCCTTCTTTGCCACGGATGCGGCGTTGGCCGCTGCCATTCGCGCGGGCGGGACTGCGGCGGCCGATCCGGTTTGGGAACTGCCCTATCACCTGCCCTACGAGGACATGATCGAACCGGGTATAGCCGATCTGGATAACGCGCCGCGCGGCGGGTTCGCCGGGTCAATCACAGCGGCGCTGTTCCTGCGACGTTTCGTAACTGATACGGCGAGATACGCGCATTTCGACGTCTACGGGTGGCAGCCCGCTGACGCGCCGGCACGTCCCAAAGGCGGTGTAGGACAAGGAGCGCGGGCGATCCTGCAGGCGCTTCCGGGGCTGTTGAACCTGTGAGCGATCACAGGCTGATACCCGCGAATTCACGTGTCGCCGCTGAGCATCTAAAGGGCCAGATCGAGGCGGACTCGTTCGTCGAGGGCGAAACCGCGAGGGTTGCCCTGCCGATAGCCGATCTGTGGCGTAATCCCGGCGGACGGCGGGACCGGCAGCTTTGGCTTGGCGACACAGTGACAGTTTACGAGCGCCATGAGGGGTTCGCCTATGTGCAGTCCGTGAAGGACAGCTATGTCGGGTACGTCGAGGAGGATGCGCTGCGCGAAGCAGCGCCAGAGCCGACTCATTGGGTCGCGGTGCCCGGTTCTCAGGCTTACCCCGAACCGGACATGAAGGTGCCGCAGGTGATGGACCTGTGCTTCGGAGCGGCCGTCACGGTGGTGTCGCACCAGCCGAAATTTTTTGAAACTGCCGACGGCCTCTACATCCCGAAATCTCATCTCTGGCCCATCGACAAGCGCTTTGCCGATCCGGTGACTGCCGCTCAGTTATTCTATGGTGCGCCGTATCTATGGGGCGGCAACAGCCCGCGGGGGATAGATTGCTCCGGTCTGGTGCAGGCGGCCCTGATCGCCTCGGGCCGCGATTGTCCGGGGGACAGTGATCAGCAGGAAGTGCTGGGACAGGAGATCCCCGAGCAGGCGCCGTTACAGCGCGGCGACCTGATCTTCTGGAAGGGGCACGTCGCGATGATGGTCGACACCGACACGATGATCCACGCCAACGCGCACCATATGGCGGTGGCTTACGAGCCCTTCGATAAGGCGATCCAGCGGATAGAGGCTCAGGGCGACGGGCCGGTTACCCATCGCCGCAGGCTGACGGATCAGTCGTAGGTCGGGTGGAACTTGTTGCCCGGTGACAGGGTGAAGATTTCAACGCCGTCTGCCGTCACGCCGACCGAATGTTCGAACTGAGCCGATAGCGACTTGTCGCGGGTCACGGCGGTCCAGTCGTCGGCAAGCACCTTGGTCTCCGGCCGGCCCAGGTTCACCATCGGTTCGATGGTAAAGAACATGCCTTCCTCAAGGATCGGGCCGGTTCCCGGGCGACCGTAGTGCAAGACGTTCGGCGGCGCGTGGAAAACGCGACCCAGCCCGTGGCCGCAGAAGTCGCGTACAACCGACATGCGTTCGCCTTCGACGAAGGTCTGGATCGCGTGACCGATGTCGCCGAAGGTATTGCCTGGCTTAACCGCCTCGATCCCCTTGAAAAGGGCATCGTGGGTGACCTGGACCAGACGCTCGGATTTCCGGGGCAGGCGGCCCGCGACATACATCCGGCTGGTATCGCCATACCAGCCGTCAACGATGACGGTCACGTCGATGTTCAGGATGTCACCATCCTTCAGGACCTTCGGCCCAGGAATGCCGTGGCAGACGACGTGGTTCACGCTGATGCAGCTGGCGTGCTGATAACCCTTATAGCCGATAGTGGCCGACTCCGCGCCAGCTGCTTCGACCATACGAGTGATGGCATCGTCGATTTCGCCGGTGGTACGGCCCGGCGCGATCATGGGCGCGATATCGTCGAGGATCTGTGCCGCGACCTGCCCCGCATTGTGCATACCGGCAAAATCCGCCGGTTCGTAAATGCGGATGCCGTCCTTTGTCAGCCGTCCCCGGCTCGTCTCGTCCACGTCTTGCTCCATCTCGAAGTTATCGTCGGTACATAGGCCACGGAGGCTCCGGAAACCAGTGCTTGTGGCCGAATTGTCAATAGACGAGCGGAAACGCCGCGTTAACGACTATTGGTCAACTGGGCAGCGAAAAGGGCAGTTGCGGGCCGAGCGTCACGCCCCCGGGCGTAATCGACGTTCCGTGGGCGATGATTTCCACGCCAGCCGCATGCGCCTGTGTCAATGCGGCTGCGTAAGCGGGGTCGATATCCGCGGCAACGCGGACCTCCCGGGCGTCGGTGCGCTGGACGAGGAACAGAACCATGGCCCTGTGACCCGCCGCGGCCATCGCCGCCAGTTCCGCCATGTGCCTGGCGCCGCGGGCCGTCACAGAGTCCGGAAACTCCGAAATCCCGGGCGAACGGCTGAGTGTCACCGATTTCACCTCGACATAAGCATCCAACAACCCCTCGGCCTGTAGCAGGAAATCGACGCGGCTCTTCTCGCCGTATTTCACTTCGGCCCGCACGTTTGGATAGTCTGCCAGCGCGGGGACTTCCCTTGCAATGAGCGCGGCCTTCAGCATCCTGTTGGGCAAAGCGGTGTCGACACCGGTGAAATGACCGTTCTCGTGTTCCACAAGCCGCCAGCCGAATTTCAGCTTTTTCTTGGGGTCGTCGTTCGGTTCAAGCCAGATCCGCAAACCCGGCTCGGCCAGCCCCATCATGCTGCCGGGATTGGCGCAATGCGCGACGACTTCACGCCCGTCCTCCAGCAATGCATCCGCGAGGAACCGTTTGTAACGTCGGATCAGGCGGGCGGGGATCAGCGGGGTGTTGAAACGCATGGCGATTGCCTTACACGAGCGGCGGATATCTTCTACAAGAAACCGCCACTTGGACGGAGACCACCATGCCGAACCCTACTGCCGCGATGCTTGTCATCGGGGACGAGATACTTTCCGGACGTACCCGCGACGCAAACATGCATCACCTGGCCGTCGAACTGGCCGGTGTGGGGATCGACCTGAAGGAAGTACGCATCGTTTCGGACGACCACGACGCCATCGTGGCTGCGGTGAACGCGCTGCGGGCGGCCCGTGACACGGTTTTCACGTCGGGCGGAATCGGACCGACACATGACGACATCACGGCGGATGCAATTGCCGCGGCGTTCGGCGCGCATATCGACGTGCGTGACGATGCGCGGGCTATCCTGCAAGCGCATTACGACCGCAACGGAACGGAGTTGAACGAGGCGCGGTTGCGGATGGCTCGCATCCCCGACGGGGCGGACCTGATCGACAACCCGGTTTCCGCTGCACCGGGATTCACGATGGAGAACGTTCACGTCATGGCCGGTGTGCCGGCGATTTTCGCTGCCATGGTGGCGACCATTCTGCCAACCCTGACCGGCGGTGCACCGCTGCAATCCCGCGCGGTTCGCATCGAGATGCCGGAGGGCGATATCGCCGGTCCGCTGAACGCACTGGCCAAACGCTTTCCGGACCTGACTATCGGGTCCTACCCGTTTCAGGGGCAAGGCGGCTCCGGGTCCAACATCGTGCTACGCGGGCATGACGCCAGCCTGATAGATGCTGCCGCCAGCGAGTTGATTGCTGAATTGGGCGGAATTCCCGCATGATTCTGCCCGCCGGCCCGGACCTTTATCCTGTCGTCGAGGGTACCTGGGCACCGGTTCGCGCATTTCGCGTCGGACCCTGGATGATCCGCGAAGGTGGGGGTGGAGGCCAGCGAGTTTCCGCGGCCACCGCAGAACCGTCGTTCGACCCGTCCGACCTCGCCATGGCCGAAAAGGCGATGCGCGATCTGGGACAAAAGACGCTATTCATGATCCGGGAAGGCGATGCCCAGCTGGACGCGCTGCTTGAAAGGCAGGGCTACCGCATTCACGATCCGGTTGCGCTTTACGCGATTGATATCGGCGAACTCACCTCCGAAAAAGTTCCGCCGGTTTCGGCCTTTTCGATCTGGCCGCCTCTGGCGATCCAAAAGGATATCTGGCGCGAGGCCGGGATCGGACCGGAACGATGTGCCGTCATGGACAGGGTTCAGGGGCCAAAAACAAGCATTCTGGCGCGCCACAACGATCAGCCGGCCGGCGCCGGGTTCATCGCGTGCCTGAAACAAACTGCAATGATTCATTCAGTTGAAGTTGTTCCTTCTCACCGCCGTCAGGGGGTTGGCAGCAATATCCTGCGGCAGGCCGCACATTGGGCACAAGATCAGGGAGCAACGGTTTTTTCCTTGGCGGTAACCCGCTCAAATGAAAAGGCAAATCCCCTTTACACTTCTCTCGGCATGCAGGTCGTCGGATACTACCATTACCGAGTAAAATAACGTTCCAACCCGGGCCCGGAGCAGTCTTTGCAGCAGCAAGAAGAGCCGATCATCGCGCTCGACCTTCCTATGGTCGATCCTCTGCCAGAGGCCACGCAGAAGTATTTCGCGATCTGCGATGAAAAGCTTGGGATGGTTCCGAATGTGCTGAAGGCTTACGCCTTCGACATCGACAAGCTCAACGCATTCACCGGCATGTATAACGACCTGATGCTGGGCGAGAGCGGGTTGTCGAAACTCGAGCGTGAGATGATCGCGGTAGTGGTCAGTTCCATCAACAAGTGCTGGTATTGTCTTGTCGCGCATGGTGCCGCCGTGCGGGAACTGTCCGGTGATCCGGTGCTGGGCGAGCATATGGCGTTCAATTTCCGTAGCGCACGGCTAGAGCCACGGCAGAAAGCTATGCTCGAATTCGCCGAAAAGCTGACGATGGCGAGCTACACGGTCGAGGAAGCAGACCGGGATGTATTGCGCGATAAGGGTTTCACCGAACGCGATATCTTCGACATCGCTTCGGTGGCCGCTTTCTTCAACATGACCAATCGGGTGGCTTCTGCTGTCGACATGCGGCCGAACCCGGAATATCACGCGGCCGCCCGATGAAGATTGTTACGTTCATATCCGCGATGGCGCTGTTTGTCGGCCACTCCGCGACCGCGCAGGAACTGGTCATGCCCGCCGATGCCGCGCGCAACGCTCAGCGGATTGTTGACGGCAGCAGCCACTTCCTGCCTACGGCGCCATTTGTCTCGGGCGCCATCGATGGAGTCACGGCAGAAGGGCGGCTGGAGCAGACCGCGTGGAAACTCGGCGGTGGCCAACGTACGACGATGGAAATTCTTGCATCGCTGCGGGAACAGCTCACCAATGCGGGATTCACCCCGATATTCGAATGCGAAACGGACAAATGCGGCGGTTTCGACTTCCGTTATGGAATCGACGTGCTGCCAGAGCCGGAAATGCATGTGAACCTGGGCGATTTCCGGTACTTTGCCGCTAAGCGTGGTGAGAATGAGAGTGATGAGGAGTTCGTAAGCCTTCTCGTCAGCCGCTCCGGTAAATCTGGGTTCGTCCAGTTCACCCATGTGGGTGAGCAGCTGGCCAGCGCGACTTTAACCGCTTCGACCAAGACTCCGGCAGCAACCACCCCAGTTATGCCGGAACGATCCGGGCCCGTCGGCGATCAGCTGGAAAGCCAGGGCCACGCGACACTCGGCGATCTGGCCTTCGTTACGGGGTCGTCGAAACTTGGATCGGAACGGTTCGATTCTTTGGAAAACCTTGCAACCTACCTGCAGGCCAATCCCGACCGGACAATCATGCTCGTCGGTCATACGGATGCCGAAGGTCCGCTGGCCAACAATATTGCCCTGTCCCGTCGTCGCGCCGCGGCGGTGCTGGACCGGCTGGTAGGTGACTACGAGATTCCGCGCGGACAGGTTTCGGCCGAGGGCGTGGGCTACCTTGCCCCGCGCGCCAGCAACCTGACGCCGGAGGGCCGCACGCGAAACAGAAGGGTCGAGGTGATCCTCACCTCGACCCAGTAAGCACCCTGGAGGGAAGCGGGCGTTTCTACCAGTTGTCGGGACCTTTGTCCGCGAAGTGGTGTACCAGAAAATCGATGAAGGCGCGCACCTTGGGCTGGGTAAACCGGCCCGGCGGGTAAACCGCGTAGATCCCCTGCGTCTCGACCGGCAGGTCCGGGATCGCCTCTTCGACCATCCCCTGCTCCATGGCCTCCGCATAGAGGAAGCTCGGAAGATAGGCGATGCCGAGACCGGAGATCGCCGCATTCAGCAGCGATTGCCCGTCGTTGACGCTCAGCCAGCCGGCGGTACGAACCTGCCGCTTCTCACCCGACGGCGCGGTCAGCCGCCAGACATTGCCGGAAGCCTGGCTGGAATAATGCAACAGCTTGTGCTCGTTCAGATCGTCGATCTTCATCGGGCGGCCGTATTTCTGGAAATAAGACGGCGCTCCGATCATCCGCTTGGTGGTTTCGGTCAGCTTGCGGGCGCGCAGCGTGGAATCTTCCAGCTCGCCGATCCGCACAGCCATGTCGAATCCTTCGGAGATCAGTTCGACATAACGGTTGTTCAGAACCATGTTCACCGTGACTTCCGGGAAGTCGGACAGGAATTCTCCAAGCACCGGCGACAGGTGATTGACGCCGAAATCGGTCGCAACACTGATCCGCAGAAGACCGGACGGCGCCGACTGCATCGAGGTTACGAGTGCATCTGCTTCGCCCGCGTCGTTCAGCACGCGCCGAGCGCGGTCGTAATAAGCAAGCCCGATTTCCGTCGGGCTGACACGCCGGGTCGTGCGGTTCAGAAGCCGCGCGCCAAGGCGCGCCTCAAGAGACGACACATGCTTTGACACAGCGGATTTAGAGATCCCCATTTTCTTGGCAGCGTCGGTGAACCCCCCTTGGTCCACGACCGTCGCGAAGGCCTCCATTTCCGTTAGTCTGTCCATATCCTACTCGTCTCGCTTTTCGGCCCCTACCGGGAAATCTATGAAATCGAATTCGGGCGAGATTTGGATGGTAGCCCGACAATATCTTGGTTTTCCCGCGGATCGTTTTGGGCGGGGAAACGGGCAGAGGGCCTGTACGAAACGACACAGGCCCAAAACGTTTATTGATGAAGGATCTCCCTGTGGTTGAAAGGATTGAGTCTTTTCTTCCGTGTTCCCGGAATGGGTCCGGTCTCAGCCCTCTCCTGCCCCAAAAAAGCCCGATTGTCTGGACAGAGTCGCTTTACTGGTTACCGGAAAATTCGCCATGTTCGATATCGACTTCCGCACATTCGGAAAGAACTTCCTCATCAGTATAGCCATCTATCCGGTGGTCCTGATTGGGGTTTGGGCGCTGATCGCACTGGGCACATACGCCGCTGATATGCACATGCCGGCTGATACGAAACCGCTCGTGTATGGCCTGGTCTTCGCCGTTCTGACCTTTGCCCTCATCGATATCCTTGGTGTGGCAACCGTGGTCCTTGCGTTGGTCTCCAGTGCCAACCTGATCGAGTATGCGCAGTTGCTCATTCCCGGGCGGAGCGCATCGCCAGTGGACTTCCTGGCCGGGCTGTCGGGAATACTGCTGGCCGCGACTCTGGTATGGACCGCCCGCTCGCTGGTGAACCGGGGTCAGCCCGAGGAAAGCTGAAGCTTACATCGTTTCGGCGCAGTGACGACGAAATGCCCGCTTCAGCAGGTCCAGTTCCGCACGCAGCAGATCAAGTTCACCACGGATATCGTCTTCCAGGGGTTCGCCAGTGACGATGGCGAAGCTGTTGAGAACGGTGCCACTGTCCGCCTCTGCAATCACGAAAGTCTGGACGCCGTCTGCCAGCAGTTCCGGGGGAATTGCAACTTTGACCGACCAGACCCCGGCGCTTTGAGGATCCGGTTCCAGCACAACAGTTTTCAGTGGCTTGCCAAGATGCGTTGCGGCGATTTCAGGTGTGCCTTCGGTCTTGCACGTCAGAATGCCTTCCCACACGCCGCCCTGGATTCGCGTTTTGACCAACGTCGCTTCTGGCATGCAGCGTCCTCCTGCTAGATTTCCGCCCTCGGTCGACGTGTGAGTGTCACGTCTCGCAAAAGGATCTGGTTCATCTCCGCGCCTTCAAAGATCAGGTCCAGCCACATCTGCTCGACCCGTTTCTCGTTCATCTTGGTGTAGGCCAGGTCGAACTCGACCATCTTCTCGCCATTGGCGCAATCCGGCACTTCGCGAACGAGCTGCTCCACGTTCGGGCCATTCTTTATGTTCAGCCGCGCGAATATCTCCAGCGATTTCTCAGCTTCGGTCACCAGGGTCAGGCGAATGAGGTGCCGACGTTCCAGCCCCCGGATGGCGCTGTCGGGCAGTTCGATCACCAGAGAAAGGAATGAGCCGTCAAACCGGAACACATCCATGCTGAGGCCAAAGGGCGCCAGATCGTTTTCGCGGGAGTTTCGGACCTGGCGCAGTGTCAGCTCCGAGATCCTGCAGTCATGAAACACCTTCACCTCGCTGCCGTACTCGCAGCCGGAATCGGCAGCCACCAAGCCTGGCGGCCGCACCGTGGCGCGCCAGATCTCTGGTCGGTAGGCCCAATCGGAATGCAGAGGCTTCTGGATGGCGTTGGTGCCGATCGCTGGCAATGTAAGGCGTTCGTCGGCGATGCGGACCGTCTGATCCACGCGCCGGCGCATCTCCCTTGCTCGGTCGCGCAAAGATCTTAGCCGGGCCAGATTGAGCGTCTGCGCGTCTTTCGTGGCGCGCCTCCAGCTCCTTATCGACAAGCGGTGACACAACGTGTCGAAAATTCCGAACATCTACAACGGCATCCGATCGTTCACCTGCACGAACACTACTAACGTTTCCCAAATAGAAACAAATAATGTTCGATTGTTAAACATCACTTCCGTCGATTTCTTGCATAGATTGCACAGCCTTTCAAAGGCTCAGGCAAACCGGAGGCGCGGATGATATATGCGGCGCCGGGGCCACGAAGTGTCGAACCACTACCCTGCCTTCACGGCCAGCATGAAACATGTTTGCAGATTTGGCGCGGCCCGCCCCTGGATCCGGGATTATCTGCGGACGGTCAACGAAGCCGGCGGGCGATTTGCGGTGCTGTGTGCCGGCTCGTAGGAAGAGGGAATGACGCCTCCCGGAACTACGCCCTTTGACTGCTACGTCGCACCTGCGCGGTTTTACCCGCAGCTCTGGCGCCTGTTGCTCGGCTGCGTCCTATGCCTTTCGGTGTACATGGTTTTCGTGTTCATAATCCTGCTGGCAGCCGCATCGCTGACAGGTGCCCCGAGCGCCGCTGCACTGACAGCGGTTGTGGCAGAAGCGGAGGCTCCGGCGGCCACCCTTATCCTGCTTGCAAGCTTCCTGGGTATGGCGCTTGGACCCATGCTGGCAGTCCGCTTGCTGCACAGGCGCAGCGCTCGAACGTTGTTCGGCCAGTCAAGCCAGCTGCGCCGGCATCTGCCAGTAGCGGCGGCTTTGACCACTGTCGTGCAGGGAAGCGCATTGGTCATCTGGTTTCACCATCTCGAGGCAGAGCCGGGTCTAGACTTCGCGTCCTGGCTCAAGCTGCTGCCGCTTTCAATGATCGGCCTTGCCCTGCAAACGGGTGCGGAAGAGCTGGTGTTTCGCGGCTACCTCCTACAGCAACTCGCGGCCCGGTTTCGCAGCCCGCTGATCTGGGGTGTCTTACCGTCCTGCGTGTTCGGGCTACTGCATTACGATGGCGGCCTTGGCAGCAACGCATGGCTGATCGTTGCTGCGACAACGCTTTTCGGCCTGCTTGCGGCGGACCTGACGGCGGCAACAGGCAGCCTCGGCGCGGCTTGGGGTCTGCACTTGGCCAATAATGGCACCGCTCTACTGATCCTGGCGCCAGAAGGAATGCTTTCCGGCCTGTCACTGCACAGGACGTCGATAGACGTCGCAGCGGCTCCCTGGCAGGTTGCGGTGGACTGTATCGGGTTGTTGCTGGCCTGGTTCTTCATCCGCAGGGTATTGGCTCGCTGATTGCAATTCACCGCTCCGCCGACTATCTGGGCGTCAACCAGAAAGGCAGCCGGGGCCCCGATGAACTGGATCTCCAACTACGTCCGACCCAAGATCAACTCGCTGTTCTCGCGCCGCGAGACGCCAGAGAACCTGTGGACGAAATGCCCGGAATGCGGGTCGATGCTGTTTCACCGAGAGGTTTCAGACAACCTGTACGTCTGCACGAACTGCGATCACCACATGGCGATTCGTCCACGGGAACGGTTTGATGCGCTATTCGATGGCGGTGTCTTCACCGAGGTGGCCGTTCCCGAGCCAGTGGCCGATCCACTGCAGTTCCGCGATCAGAAACGCTACCCCGAGCGGATGCGCGCGGCGCAGCGCGCCACCGGCGAGAAAGAAGCGATGCTGGTGGTGCAGGGAGAGATCGGGCGTACGCCCGTGGTCGCCGCTGCGCAGGATTTCAGCTTCATGGGCGGTTCCATGGGCATGTATGTCGGCAATGCCATCGTCGCTGCCGCCGAGCGCGCCGTGGAGGCGAAGCAGCCGCTGATCCTGTTCTCTGCTGCGGGCGGTGCCCGAATGCAGGAGGGTATCCTGTCGCTCATGCAGATGCCGCGCACGACCGTCGCGGTCGAGATGCTGCGCGAGGCCGGGCTGCCATACATCGTCGTGCTGACTCATCCGACGACAGGCGGCGTGACCGCTTCTTACGCGATGCTGGGGGATGTGCAGATCGCAGAGCCCAACGCGCTGATCTGTTTCGCCGGGCCGCGCGTGATCGAACAGACGATCCGCGAGAAGCTGCCCGAAGGTTTCCAGCGTGCCGAATACCTTTTGGACCACGGCATGCTGGATCGGGTGACTCACCGCAAGGACATGCGCGACGAACTGATCACGATCGTCCGCATGCTGACGGGGCTCGGCCCCGCTGTGAAAGGCGAACTGCCCGCACCGGAAGTGCCGGCCGAAGAGCCTGCGCCGAAGCCCGCCGAAACGGCCGACAAAAAGCCGGCCGAGGAGGCGAAGGCCGAGTGAGTTCCGACACGTCGGACATCATCCTCGAACGGATGATGTCGCTGCACCCGAAGATCATCGACCTGACGTTGGATCGTGTCTGGCGCCTGCTGGAGGCTCTGGGCAACCCGCAGGATCGCCTTCCGCCCGTGATCCATATCGCCGGAACCAACGGCAAGGGATCGACCCAAGCCATGCTGCGTGCCGGGTTCGAAGGAGCTGGCAAAACCGCTCACGCCTACACTTCGCCCCATCTGGTGCGGTTCCACGAACGGATCCGGCTGGCTGGCCAGCTGATCTCCGAGGAGGCGCTGACGGCCGTTTTGGACGAATGCGAAGCCGCCAACGGCGGCGAGGGCATCACCTATTTCGAGATCACTACCTGCGCGGCACTGCTGGCCTTTGCCCGCACGTCTGCGGACTATACGCTGCTGGAGGTCGGGCTTGGTGGTCGCCTTGATGCCACCAATGTCGTCGATAAGCCGGCGCTCACCGTCATCACGCCCGTCTCGATGGATCATCAGAGTTACCTGGGCGAAACGCTGGCGGAGATCGCCTTTGAAAAGGCCGGGATACTAAAAAACGGTGTGACCTGCATCGTCGGCAGGCAGGAAGATGAAGCCTTGGAAGTCATCGAACGCCAGGCAGCCCGCGTCGGCGCGCCGCTTCTGGTCCACGGCCAGCACTGGCATGTCGGTCCCGAGCACGGAAGGCTGGTGTTCCAGGACGAAACCGGCCTCCTTGACCTCCCGCTACCGCGCCTGCTGGGTCACCATCAATTCGACAATGCAGGCATAGTCCTGGCAGCTTTGCGCCAGCTTGGCCTGCCCGAATCCGCCTATGAGGCGGCGCTGACCAGGGCTGAATGGCCGGCGCGAATGCAGCGGCTGACCAAGGGCCCGCTGGCGCAGGCCGCGCCGTCGGCCGAGCTGTGGCTCGACGGCGGGCACAACCCGGCTGCCGGCATTGCGCTGGCACGGTTGCTCGGGGATCTTCCGCCGAAGCCGCTGCATCTGATCTGCGGGATGCTGAACACCAAGCAGCCGGTAGACTACCTTACGCCGCTCGCCCCGCTGGCCCAGTCGCTTCAGGCGGTCAGCATCGAAGGCGTCACCGCAACGCTCAGCGCCGAGGAAACCGCTGCCGCCGCACGCGCATCCGGTATCCGGGCCTCCGAGGCCAAGTCCGTGGACGCGGCCGTAGCCGCAATCGTCGAACAGCAGCCGGATGCGCGTATCCTTATCTGCGGGTCACTCTATTTGGCAGGGCTGGTCCTGCACGACAACGGTTAGTGTCCATTCCGGCGTCCGGGCACGCCCAGACGGCATTTGCGCATGAAACGGATCGCCGGGCGCGACATTTCAAGGCATCACGTTGAAAACAACGGAGATACCCCGATGACGTTTCAGATCCTCGCCCTCGACGCGGATGATTTCGCCCCGCTCTTCACTCTCGACGACGCGGCGCTGGCCGGGCAAAACGCGCGCCGGATGACAGTGGACAGCGAACCGGGTTTCCCCTGCCGGGTCAGCTTGGAAGAGGGCCGAGTCGGTGAAACTGTATTGCTGCTGAACCACTGCTCGCAGGATGCCGAAAGCCCGTACCGCGCAAGTCACGCGATTTTCGTCCGTGAAGGCGCGCCGACCGCCAAGCCAAATCCAGGCGACGTGCCTGACGTCCTGTCTCGCCGCTTGCTGTCCGTGCGTGGTTTCGACAAGGACGCGATGATCCAAATCGCTGACGTGATCGAAGGCTCTAAACTGGCCGAAACCCTCGATGCGTTCTTCAAGAATCCGACCGTGGACGAAATCCACATCCACAACGCCATGCGTGGTTGCTACGCGGCAAAGGCGCGTCGGGCTTAGCCCAGCGCGTATTCTGCCAGCGGTTCGTGGATCGCGCCGTCGCTGCGCAGGATAGATTGATAGAGCCTGAAAGACTGGATTTCGAAGGGCGGAGACGGGAAGCCGTTGAATCGTTCCAGAAAGGACTTCAGCCGTTCCAATTCCGTCAGGTCGATCCGATCCCCAAACCGCGCCAGTGTCACATGCGGTCTGAACCGTTCCCTTGGCAATTCGATTCCAGCCTGCCGGGCGGCACCGCGAACCTTGCCGTGCAGGCGATCGAGGTCCGAATTCGGCTCTAATCCAGCCCAAACGACCTTGGGAGACTTGGCTCCGAACGTCCCTAACCCGCGCAACTGCAACGTAAAAGGCGACAGGTTGATGCTCTCTAGGGCCTCGTGGAAACCGTCTAGAATCGCATCGCTCTGGTCACCAAGGAAGGCCAGCGTGATGTGATAGGTCTCTGGGTCGGTCAGACGCCCGACCTTGATGTGATCCTGCAGGGACTCCAGCGCATCGCGAGCGGCATCGGAAGGGTCGATGGCGACAAAGACGCGCATCAGCGGCCCCAGTCCGCCGCCTGCATCTCGCGCAAGCGAGATGCCGTGCGCTCGAATTCGAAGGTGCCCTCCCCCTCGACGTACAACTGTTCCGGCAAGTCCGCGGCGCTGGCGATGAGCCTCACCTTTGCCTCGTAGAGCGCATCGATCAGCGTAACAAAGCGCTTGGCCTCGTTGAAGTTGTGCCGGCCCAGTACAGGGATATCCTCCAGGATCAAGACCCGCACGGCCTCTGCTACGGCGAGGTAGTCGGCGGGCCCAAGGGGCCGTCCGCACAACTCCCAGAACTCCGCCCGTGCGACGCCGTTGCGATAGCCCGAAAGCACGACTTCACGGCCTTTTACCATCAACGTAAGCGGCCCCCAGTCGCCGCCCGTCAGATCGATCCAGAGTGCGTCGATTGCCTTGCGTGCGTCTGTGTTGGCAGGATGAAAGTAGACGTTGGATCCGGCCAGCCGATCCTGCCGATAATCGGTTGGCGACTGCAGGTGATGCACGACCATCCGCTGCTTGATCAATTCGATGAACGGCAGGAAAAGCGCGCGGTTGAGACCGTCCTTGTAAAGGTCGTCTGGTACCCGGTTAGACGTGGTGACAACGACCACGCCGTCCGCGAACAGGATTTCGAACAGCCTTCCGACGATCATGGCATCGGTGATGTCGGTGATCTGCATCTCGTCAAAGCACAGAAGCCGCACATCTGCCGCGACCTTCTCGGCCACCGGTTTCAGGGCGTCGTCTACACCCTTCTTCCGCGCCTCGTGCATGCCGGAATGAATTTCCTGCATGAAGGCGTGGAAATGGACACGGCGCTTGGCGTCGGTTGGAACGGCACCGAAGAACAGGTCCATCAGCATCGACTTGCCCCGCCCGACGCCGCCCCACAGGTACAGCCCCTTCGGCGGCTCCGGTGGCTTGGCGAACAGACCGCCAAACATGCCCTTTTTACCCGGTTTAGTCTCGAAATATGACCGGATTTGTTCCAGCACCGGCAGCACGGCGTGCTGGGCCGGATCAGCGGTCAGCGACCCGTCCTCGACGCGTGCTTCGTAGATTTCCTGAATGCGGTCAGACATATGCCTGCAATAGAGCGGTCACCCGGATAAGGAAAGCTGATGCGGCGTATCAACTAATTCGATTTGACCACAAGTTAAGCAGGGGGGAAACTCCGCCGGCTGAACGGAGCGCCCCTCATGCTGAAACCTCAGAACCCGAGCCTGATGCCGATCCTGATCGGTGGATGTTTGATCATCCTTGTGAGCTTTGCGATCAGAGCGAGCTTTGGGGTGTTCCAGATACCGATTGCCGAGGAATTCGGCTGGCTCCGGGCGGATTTCTCGATGGCCATCGCGATCCAGAACCTGGCCTGGGGCATCGGGCAACCGATATTCGGCGCGTTTGCAGAGCGATTTGGCGACAAGCGGGCGCTGGTGCTGGGCGTGTTCCTGTATGCGGCAGGGCTGATCCTGTCGTCCTTCGCGGTGACGCCGGGCCAGCATTGGACGCTGGAAGTACTGGTTGGTTTCGGTATCGCGGGTACGGGCTTCGGCGTGCTGCTGGCGGTCGTGGGCCGTGCGGCGAGTGACGAGAACCGGTCGATGGCGTTGGCGATCGTGACGGCGGCGGGTTCGGCCGGACAGGTCATCGGCGCGCCGGTGGCGGAATGGCTGCTGTCCTTCCTGCCCTGGCAGACGGTCTTCCTGGCGTTCGCGGCGGCGATCGTTTCGACGCTGCTGTTCCTGCCGCTTCTGGGGAACGCAAAGCCGGCGAGCCGTACGGAGCTGGAGGAGACGCTGGGCGAGGTGCTGGGCAAGGCGTTCCGCGACCCTAGCTATGTGCTGATCTTCCTGGGGTTCTTTTCCTGCGGCTATCAGCTCGCCTTCGTGACCGCGCATTTCCCGGCACTGGTGACGGAGATGTGCGGGGCGATTGATCCGTCGGGGACCCTGGCGTCGCTTGGGGTGTCGACGACCTCGGCGCTGGGGGCGGTGTCGATCTCGATCATCGGGCTGGCGAATATCGTGGGCACGCTGACGGCGGGGTGGCTGGGGCAGCGGTTCACCAAGAAATACCTGCTGGCCGGGATCTATACGCTTCGGACCATCGCGGCGGCGGCGTTTATCGTGTTTCCGATCACCCCCACCTCGGTGATCCTTTTCTCGGTGGCGATGGGGTCGCTTTGGCTGGCGACGGTGCCTCTGACGAGCGGGCTGGTGGCGCATATCTATGGGCTCAGGTACATGGGGACGCTTTATGGCTTCGTGTTTCTGAGCCACCAGATCGGGTCCTTCGTGGGGGTCTGGCTGGGCGGGCGGATGTACGACATCTATGGCGATTATACCGCCGTCTGGTGGGTCGGGGTGGCGGTGGGGGCGTTCAGCGCGATCGTTCACCTGCCGGTGAAGGAGGTGCCGCTGCAGAGCCGGATGGCGGCGGCGGCGTGAGGGCGTCCCCATGGGGACGGGGGGTCAAGCCATTGATTTCAGGCATGGTAGCGCAAACGTCTGTGTGGGGACGCTGCGTTTGAAGGCGCCTTCCCGGCCGCCCGGCGGAACCGCGCGTGGCGGCTGCGGGAGCCTCCGGCGGGGATATTTCTGACCAGAAGAAGCAGGCGGAGTGCGCCCGGCGCGTCAGCCGTTCCAGGCGTCGAGGATGTAGCGGCTGGTCATCAGATCGAGATGCGCGCCGCCGCCGTTCTTGAAGAGGGTGATCTCGTCTTCCGACTGCCGGGCAAAGGCGCCGCCGGGAAGATCGTAGAAGTCGGCGACCATGTCCGCCTCGGCGATGACGCCGGCTTCCAGCGGAATCTTCAGCTCTCCGATATGGCCGAGAACGGTGTCGCGGCTGTCCATGAAGATGCAGGCGCGGCGCAGGGCAGTATCGTCGGTCTCGCGCATATCGGCGCGGTAGGCGCCGATCAGGTCGAGATGCTGGCCCGGGCGCAGCCAGTCACCCAAGACCACCGGTTCGGTCGACATCGTGGCGCAGGTGATGATGTCGGCCTTCGTCACCGCCGCCTGCAGGTCTGTCGCCACCGAGACGCCTGGCCAGGCGGCGGCCAGTGCTTCTGCCCCCGCCGGGCTGCGGTTCCAGACGGTGAATTCGGCATCGGGGAACCCGGCGCCGTAAGCCTCGCGCAGGGACTGCGCCACGGTGCCGGCGCCGACGATCAGAATGCGGCGGCTGTCGGGGCGGGCGAGTTTCAACGCACCCAGCAGGCTGTCGCCGGCGGTCTTCCATTTCGTGACGAGGTGAAAGTCGATGATCGCCTCGAGCATACCATCGCCGTCGGAATAGACCGTGACACCCCCGTTGACGGTGGGTTTCCCGGCGGCCCTGTTGCCGGGAAAGATCGTGGCGGACTTCACCGCCAGCCCGAGCCCCTCGATCCAGGCGGAGCGGCTGAGCAGCGTGTCGGGATCGCGGTAGAGGAAGGTATCGCCCAGTTCCGCCCTGGGCAATCTGTGCCCGGCCTCCAGCGCGCGGGTGAGCGCGATCCAGTCGAGCCGTGCCTCGCCCTCGGCGAAGGGGATGACCGGAACCGTCAACCCGCTTCCTCTTCGGTCAGCAGGCCCTCGGCCACGAGGCGTTTCGCGAAGCCTTCCGGCCCTTCGAACAGATGCACCTGCCAGCCGCGCGCCGCGGCCGCCTCGATGTTATCGGGGCGGTCGTCGGTGAACAGGATGGTCTCGGGGGACACACCGGAATCGGTCTCTAAATGGGCGTAAAATGCCGCATCCGGTTTCACCATGCCGAGGTGGCCGGAAATGTATCGCCGGTCGAATTCGGTCAGCACCGGATAAGCGGTTTCGGCCATTTCCAGCGTGCGGATGCCGAAATTGGACAGCGCGAAGACCGGCATGCCCCGCTCCTTCAGTGCGCGGAGCAGGGTGGCGGTTCCGGGAACGTCCGGCTTTGCCATTTCCATCCAGTCATTGCTCCATGCGAGGATCTCCTCGGCGAAGCCGGGATGCAGGGCAGCGGTTTCGGCGGTCAGGTCTGCAATGTCCTCGCCCAGATCCGAGCGGATGTTCATGCCGTCGAGATCGACGGCGGCGAACAGTTCCTCGCGCCGGTCGCGGCCGAAGGTCCGGTCGTAATAGCCCTCGGGATCCCAGTTCATCAGCACGTTGCCGATGTCGAAGACCACCGCTTCGATGGCTGCCATTGTCGCGTCTCCTTGTCTGTGCCGCGACTTGGTAGCGCGGGGCGTACGGGTTGGAAAGATCAGCGGCGCATGCGCGGGCGCTGCGGGCCGGGGGCGCGGCCTGTCCGCGCCTCTCGCCAGATCATGAACAGGCCGGAACCGATGATCAGCAGGATTCCGACCCATGCGGCGAGATCCGGCCATTCGCCGAAGACCAGCGCGCCCCAGAAGACGGCAAGCGGCATGGCGATGTATTCGAAGGGCGCGACCAGCGCCGCCTCTGACAGGCGATAGGCCTGGCTGATGAAGAAGCCGCCGCTGAGGCTGAGGAGGCCGATGACGGCGAGCAGGAGCCAGTCGAGCGGCTCCGGCCAGATCCACGCGCGGAAGAAGAATTCCAGCGAGGCGCTGTCGCTGCCGGCAAAGCGGCCGTCGCCGACGGCAAGGCCGATGCTGCCCGAAACGAGGACGAAGGTGAGCTGCAGGTAGAAGGTCATCGACACCGCGCTGTCGCTGGCGCCGAGCCGGCGGGTGAACATGTGCATGGTGGTATAGGCGAAGGCGCTTATCAGCGGCAGCAGCGCGGCGGGCTGGAAGGCGGAGGTGCCGGGGCGGAGCACGATCAGCACGCCGATCAGGCCGATGGCAATCGCGGCCCAGCGGCGCGGGCCGACATGTTCGCCGAGGAAGATCACCGAGAAGACGGTGATCAGGAGCGGGCTGATAAAGGTGATCGCGACGGCATCCGCCAGCGGCAGCGCGGCAACGCCGAGGAAGAAGAACATGTTGGTGGCCACCACGCAGACCCCGCGGATGGCGTGCATCACCGGGTGCCGGGTGCGCAGGATCTGCAGCCCGCCCGCGAGCGGCAGGATCACCGCGAAGAAGAAGACCAGCGCGATGGAGGAGCGGATCAGCACGACCTGGTGCAGGGCATAGCCGCCCGACAGGAACTTGATCGCCATGTCGTTGAAGGAAAAACAGAGTATCGCCGCAGCGGCGCAGATCATGCCGAGAACGGGGGCGGGCAGTTTGGCGGGTGACATCGGGCGGCTCCGGGCAACCCGGCCTCTTTGGCAGGTTGCCGTGCCCGGGTCCAGTGGCCTCAGCCGCGGGTCTTTGCGCGGCGCAGGGCGTCTTCCAGCGCCTGCAGGAAGCGGGCGCGGTCGTTCCGTGTGAATGCCTTGTTGCCGCCCTGGCGGAACGGGTCCGCCGCGCGCAGATCGGCCATCAGGTCGCGGGTGGCAAGCACGTTGCCGATATTGGCCTGTGTCAGCCGTTCGCCATTGGGTTTCAGGACCTCGGCGCCGGCCTCGACACATTTCGCGGCAAGCGGTATGTCGTTTGTGATCACAACATCGCCGGCGGTGGCACGGTCGGCGATCCACATGTCGGCGATGTCGGGGCCCTCGGGGACAAACACGGTCTCTAGCAAGGGATTCTGCGATGGCCGGATGCCGCCATTGGTGACGAAGGCGGCTTTCGTCTGCTGGCGCGTCGCGACGCGTTCGACCTCGGCGCGGACCGGGCATGCGTCGGCGTCGACATAGATCACGCGAACAGCGCCTCGGCGTGGAAGGCGACGTGATCGGCCATGAAGGTGGAGATGAAGAAATAGCTGTGGTCGTAGCCGGGCTGCATCCGGAACGTGGCCTGCTGGCGCCGGGTGGCGATGGCGCTGGCCAGCGTTTCGGGGCGGAGCAGGTCGAGGAACTGGTCGTCGGTGCCGGTGTCGATCAACATCGGGCCGTCGAAGCCCTTCTCGGCCATCAGCAGGCTGGCGTCATGGGCGGCCCACTGGCCGTGATCGGCGCCGAGATATGCGGTGAACTGCTTTCTGCCCCAGTCGGATCTGGTCGGATTGCAGATCGGCGAGAAGGCGGAGACGGAGCGGTAGCGGCCCAGCAGGCGCATCGCCATTGTCAGGGCGCCGTGGCCGCCCATGGAATGGCCGGTGATCGCCTGGCGGTCGGGGTCGAGGGGGAATTCGCCGAAGATCAGCTTTGGCAGTTCGTCGGTGATGTAGTCCCACATGCGGTAATGCGGGTCCCAGGGCGACTGGTTGGCGTTGACGTAGAAGCCGGCGCCCTGGCCGAGGTCGAAGGCGTCGTCGTCGGCGATGTCGGCGCCGCGGGGCGAGGTGTCGGGGAAGATCAGGGCGATGCCCGCCTCTGCCGCCCAGGCCTGCGCGCCGGCCTTGGTCATGGCGTTCTCGTGCGTGCAGGTGAGGCCGGAGAGGTACCAGAGCAGGGGGACGTCGCCCTCGGACGCCTGCGGCGGCAGGTAGAGGCCGAAGGTCATGTCGCACTGCGTGGTGGCGGCGGCGTGGCTGTAGACACCCTGCACCCCGCCGAAGCAGGCGTTTTCGGATTTGGTTTCCATGGCGGCCTCCGCTGGCTGGTCGGGGTCTTGGCTACTGGAACGCGGTGCGCTCGGCAAGCCAGGCGAGGACGAGGGAAACGGTGACGATGGAGGCGGCGGTGGAGATCAGGATGGTGGCGGAGACGCGGTGCGAGGCGACGCCGTAGTGATGCGCGATCATGTAGATGTTGCCGGCGGTGGGCAGCGAGGCGGAGGCGATCATGACGGCGGCGGCGTAGGGTTCGAGGGGCCAGATGACGAGGGCGGCGAGGGCGATGGCGGCGGGGTGGAGGACGAGCTTGCCGAAGGAGAGCCAGGTGGCGATGGAGAGACGTTCGGCGGATTTGGAGGCGAGGGAGGCGCCGATGGCGAAGAGGGCGCCGGGGGTGGCGGCGTTGCCGAGGAGGGTGAGGAATTCGTTGATCGGTACCGGGACGGTGAGTTCGAGGGCGGAGACGGAAAAGCCGAGGACGATGGAGACAAGCATCGGGTTAGAGACCAATCCCATGCCCACGGTTTTGAACACGCGCGGCGACAGACCGGCGCCGGAGCCGGTGATCAGGATCACCACGAGGGAGCCGAAGACCAGCAGGTCGACCGCGAGCATCATCATGATGTAGCCGACCGCGGCGTCGCCCATCAGAACGGCGAGCATCGGGATGCCGAGAAAGCCGATATTGCCGATCACCGCGCATTGCGCCTCGATAGCGGCTTCCGCCAGAGGCAGCGCGCGCCAGATCGCGACCGCCGTGACCACGAGGTAGATCGCGGTTGTTGCCACCAGATAGACGCCCATGAACTTCGGATCGAAGACCTCGCCGAACTTCAGGTTGGCGGAGAACCGGAACAGCATTGCCGACAGGGCGAAATAGAAGACGAAGCGGGTCAGCGCGCTGGCGGCCGCCTCGGAGAAGAACCTGGTTGCCGCCGCGGCGTAACCCACGCCGATCAGCAGGAAAAAAGGCAATGTCTTTAGGAAGATCTCGACCATATAGCGGCCATAGCATTCCACCGCGGCGGGCGGAATGGCGCATCAGGCATACAGGGGTGGAATGGCCAACCGCGTGCGGCCATTCGGCCCTAGTATTCGGGGATGCCGCGTTCCGTCATCGTGGTGGCGATCTCGTCGGCCACGTCCTGCGCGGACCCGCCGATGGTGGCCATGATCGCGAGGGCCAGCCCGATGAGGGCGGCGGTCAGGACCACCCAGTCGACGGTGACTGCGCCGGACTCATCATCGAGAAACGCCTTGATCTTGCTGGTCCAGTTCATGTTCGCCCTGCGATTTTGTTCGCGCGTTAAACATTCCCGTATTTGGCGAATGTGGGCGCAATGCGCCCGGCGCGCGGACAGAATGTGGCGAGGCTACTGACTGCCGATCAGCACACCTGCGGCGAAGACCAGCGCGCCGCCCAGCACCACCTGGAAGGTCGCGCGAAGAAACGGCGTCTGCATGTACCGGTTCTGGATCCAGGCGATGGCCCAGAGTTCGATGACCACCACACAGATGGCGATCGCCGTTGCCGTCCAGAAATGCGGAATGAGGTAGGGCAGCGCGTGCCCCAGACCGCCGAGCGTGGTCATCACACCAGAGGCAATGCCACGTTTCAGCGGCGAACCACGTCCGGACAGTTCGCCGTCGTCGGAGGCGGCTTCGGTGAAGCCCATCGAGATGCCGGCGCCGACAGAGGCGGCGAGACCGACAAGAAATGTCGTCCAGGGATCCTGCGTGGCGAATGCCGTCGCGAAGACCGGTGCAAGCGTAGAGACTGAACCGTCCATCAGACCGGCCAGTCCCGGCTGCACCCATGTCAGCACGAACTGGCGGTGGGACGTGCGGCTTTCCTCTTCCTGCGCATCGGAGTCTAGGTGCTGCTGAATCAGGGCGTCGGCGCGTTCCTCGTGCGTGGCTTCGGCCGCGGCGAGGTCGCCCAGCAGCTTGCGCGTCTCGGCATCCTTCGCCCGCGATGCGGCGGTAAGGTAGAAGCGTTCGGCATCACTTTCCATGTTCCCGGCTTCCTCGCGGATCCGTTCGATCCCGAGGTTTTCCATCAGCCAGACCGGGCGCCGCGCGTAATAGCCCGCGACGTGTTCGCGGCGGATCAGAGGAATCATATCTCCGAACCGCTTGCGGTGCAGGTCGATGAGCCGCCGACGGTGGGTGTCTTCCTCGGCGGCCATGCCGTCGAACACCTCGGCGCTGGCGGGATAGTCGGCACGGAGCATCTCGGCGTATTGCCGATAGATGCGGGCATCGTCCTCTTCCGAGGAGATCGCCAGAGCGAGGATCTCCTGCTCGCTCAGATCGGAGAAGCGGCGGCGGCCGAAATTTGGGTGGATCATACTGGAACCTGCACACATTAGAATGATTCTAAAATAGCTGCGCGCCGGGCAACTGCAAGTCCAGCCGAACGGAATCCGGCTTTTCTTGCCGGAACTAAACTGTGCGGTTTATGTTATACTAGAGGCACAAGGGGACTCCATGGACGCAGATGTGACTGCCATCAAGCAGGGCCGGAAATTCGACCAGGTGGTCGAGGGCGCGCGAGATGTGTTCCTGAAGGACGGTTACGAGGGCGCCAGCGTCGATGACATTGCCCGCGCCGCACAGGTCTCTAAAGCCACCCTTTACAGCTATTTCCCGGACAAACGCCGGCTTTTCATGGAGGTCGCGAAGCGCGAATTCCAGCGTCAGGCCGAGGAAGCGGTCGCGCGGATCAAGATGGCCGGGCCTGCCTCTGACGTATTGTTCGACGCCGCCAGTTCGATGACGCGGTTCTTTCTGTCGGATTTCGGCCGGCAGACGTTTCGAATCGCCGTGGCCGAGGCGGGACGGTTTCCCGAGCTTGGCCGGGATTTCTACTGTTCCGGCCCGAGCATCGCCCGCGATGCGCTGACCTGCTACCTGACCGAGCGGATCGACGAAGGCGAGCTGGTGATCGAGGATATCGAACTGGCCGCGGACCAGTTCATCGAACTGTGCAAGGCGTCGCTTCACACCAAGTGGATCATGGGGATCGTGAACGAGTTCCCCGACAGTGAAGTCCAGCGAGTGGTGCGCGGCGCAGTCTCTGTTTTCATGGCGCGCTACGGGGCGGGCCGGAACAGCTGAACCGACATCAGTCGATGCGGCGCAGCTGCATCTGGTTGCCGAGCTTGCGCGTCTCGAACCGTTTCAGACCCTGCACGAGATCGGACAGCTTGCGCCTGCCGTAGGTTCGCGTGTCGAAGTCGGGATTGTCGGCGGTGATGTACTGGCCGATCTGGCCGAGCGCGTACCACTCGTCGTCCTGCTCGATCTTCTCCATCGCCTTCAGGATCAGCGGCACCGCGTCGGCCGGGGGCCGCTTGCCCGGCGGCGTCGCGGTCGAGTCCCTGCGAGGCTCGGGTTCCTCGACGATGTTCTCGATCAGGATGAACCGGTTGCAGACGTTGCGCAGCGATTCCGGCGCCTTGCCCTCGCCGATGCCGATCACGTCGAGCCCCTGTTCGCGGATGCGGTTGGCAAGCGCGGTGAAGTCGCTGTCGGAAGAGACCAGCACGAAACCGTCGAAGCGGCTGGTATGCAGGATGTCCATCGCGTCGATGACAAGACCGATGTCGGAGGCGTTCTTGCCGATCGTGTTGGCGCTTTCCTGATGCGCGACCATGCCGAGGTTGCGCACCTCCTTGGCCCAGGCCGAAAGGCGCCCCGAGGACCAGTCGCCATAGACCCGGCGCAGGGCGGGTTCGCCGAAGGAGGTGATTTCCTTCAGGATCGCGCCGGCGTACTTCGCCGGGATGTTGTCGGCGTCGATCAGGACGGCGTAGAGCGGTCTGTCGCGGTCGGCCATGCGGGCTCCGTTCGGTTTTCGGGCAGTGTGACGCATGGCGGGGCGTCGTTCAAACGGGAAGGTGGGCGAACGCGCCCGCGGCGCGTGCCTCCGGCGGGGATATTTCAGACCAGAAGAAGCAGGGGAGCCGCGCAAATTGGTTCGGGCTTGCGGCGGATTGGGGGGTGTGTAGCTTTCCGGTCGAGACTCATCCAAGGAAAGGGACGCGCATGGGCTGGCAGGAATATCTTGACCGGGAGCAGGAACGGTTTGTCGGGGAACTGCTTGATTTCGTGCGGATCCCGTCGGTGTCGGCGAAGCCGGAGAACATTCCGGACGTGAAGGCGGCCGGGGACTGGGTGGTCGAAAGGCTGGGCGCGGCCGGGATCGAGGGCGCGGTGCTGTTGCCGACCGACGGGCACCCTGTGGTCTGCGCCGAGTGGATGGGCGCGGGGCCGGACAAGCCGACGATCCTGATCTACGGGCATTTCGACGTGCAGCCGGCGGAGCCGTTCGAGCTGTGGTCCTCGCCGCCCTTCGAGCCGGAGATCCGCGACGGCAAGGTCTGGGGCCGCGGCGCGTCGGACGACAAGGGCGGGATGCTGGTGCCCATCGTCGCGGTGGAGGCGATGATGAAGAGCGACGGCAGGCTGCCGGTGAACGTGCGGTTCTTCTTCGAGGGGCAGGAGGAGATCGGGTCGCCGGACCTGCCGCCCTTCGTCGAGGCGAACGTGGACCGGCTGAAGGCGGACATGATCTTTTCCGCGGACGGGCTGCAATGGGCGCCCGCGCAGCCGCAGATCATCGAGGCGCTGAAAGGGCTGGTGTCGCTGGAGATCGTGGTGAACGGGGCGCGGTCGGACCAGCATTCGGGGATGCATGGCGGCGGGATCGCCAACCCGGCGATGGCGCTGGCGCAGATCCTGGCGACGATGAAGTCGCCGGACGGGCTGATCACCATCGACGGGTTCTATGACGACGTGATCGACCTGACGCCGGAAGCGCGGGAGGCGATCGCGCGGGTGCCGTTCGACGAGGCGGAGTATCTGGCGGAAACGGGGGCGCCGGCGGCGGTGGGCGAGCCCGGCTATTCGGTGCGCGAGCGTCTGTGGGCGCGGCCGACGCTGGAGGTGAACGGGCTGACCAGCGGCTGGCAGGGGGCGGGGACCAAGACGGTGCTGCCCGCCGAGGCGCGGGCGAAGATCACCTGCCGGCTGGTCGCCGACCAGTCGCCGGAGCGGATCTTCGATCTGATTTCGGCCCATGTAGAGACGCATTGTCCGCCGGGCGTGACCGTGAAGACCGAGCGAAATCCGGGCCGTGCCGATCCGTTCCTGGTGCCGGGCGGGCATAATGCATCGACCGTGGCGGAGCAGGTGCTGGAAGAGGTCTATGGCGTGAAGCCCTACCGCACGCGGGTGGGCGGCTCGATCCCGGTGATGACGACGCTGCTGGAGCATCTGGGCGTGCATGCGGTGATGTTCGGCTTCTCCCACGGCGACGAGAACCTGCATGCGCCGGACGAATTCTTCCGGCTGGATACTTTTCGCCGGGGGCAGGTGGCCTATTGCAAGCTTCTGGAACGGTTGGGGCGCGACTGATCGGAGGGAAAGATGACCGAGGACGGACAGGAGGTCGTGCAGGGTCACTGCCTTTGCGGCGCCTGCACGTTCGAGCTGACCGGGCCGCATAACTGGGTCGGGCACTGTCACTGCGAGAGCTGCCGACGGGCGACGGCGTCGCCCTTCACGACGTGGATCGGTCAGGAGAACGGGCGCTGGAGCTTTACCGGAACGGAGCCGGTGGCCTATGCGAGCAGCGCCGGGAACACCCGCGGGTTCTGCGGGACCTGCGGGTCTCCGATGTATTACCGGTCGGAACGCTATCCGAACGAGGTGCATTTCTATGCCGCCCTGCTCGAGGATCCGGAAGCGGTGGAGCCGGCGGCGCATTTCCATGCCGGCGAAATGTTGCGCTGGGTGCATCTGGCCGACAGCTTGCCCCGGAAATGATGATGCGCTGACGGATTGATCTTGCCAGGGAGGCGCGCGCCGGGGCGGCGGATCGCGGCCTGCTCACAGGATTGTGCCGTCCGTCCCGCTTTCTCGATGCCGGGAACGGCATATACTGATCCGCGACGACCGCATTCCGAATACCCATGCCTTCCCTCCGCGCCCGGTGGCGCGGCCAGAAACGGAAACGGAGTACCCGCCATGTCCTCGCCCTTCTACAACCGCCGTTCCTTCCTCGTTTCCGCCGGGCTGGTCGGTGCCGCGCTGGCGCAGGGGCCGCTGGGCGCATTGCCCGCCTATGCACAGGGTCTGGCACCGACTCAGACGATGCGGGGCGGCAGCAACAACTATCGCCCGAACGCGCCGCTGGTGGAGAAGCTGGGTAAAGGGTTCTTCGTGTCCGGCAAGGTGATGCGCGCCGGGGACGGCGCGCCGCTGCAGGGCGTGCGCATCCAGATCTGGGCGGCGACGCTGCTGGGTGGCGAGCGGGAGCCGCGCAATCATGGCAGCGTGCTGACCCTCGCCGACGGGTCGTTCCGGCTGGAGATGGAGCAGATTGTGCCGAATTTCGGCCAGCCGCATGCGCATCTGGCCTATGACGACGCCGCCTACAAAACCGTGTTCCTGCGACCGGTGATGCCGAGCGCCGCCGACACGTCCGTTGCGGCGAATTTCGTGCTGGCGCCTGCCTGAGGTCTTGGCCGAGTCCGGTGAGACCGAGACGAAGCGAGGGTCGGTCCCGATATTGATCTGGGCCGGTGTCATTGCGGTGATGGCGGTCCCGGTCGTTGTCGCGGCATTCAGCCCCTATCTGTCCTACCGGAACGCCGTTTACATCATTGGCGGCTTCGCCGGCATCGTCTGTCTGTCCCTGATGCTGATCCAACCGCTGCTGGCTGCAGGCTATATGCCGGGGCTGCGGGGCCAGGCAGGGCGCAGGTGGCACCGCTGGCTGGGCGTGGCGATCGTGGTCTGCGTGGTGCTGCACATTGTCGGCCTGTACCTGACGAGTCCGCCCGACACACTGGACGCGCTGCTGCTGGTCGCGCCGACACCGTTTTCCGTCTATGGCGTGACGGCGATGTGGGGCGTGGTGCTGACAGCTATACTTGTGTTCCTGCGGCGGCGGATGGGGCTGCGGTATTCGGTCTGGCGGCTGATCCATAACGCGCTGGCGCTGGTGGTCGTGGTGGCGACCGTGATCCATGCGGTGCAGATCGAAGGGGCGATGGGCACGGCGACGAAATGGGGCCTGTGCATCGCGGTGCTGGTGGCGACCGGGGTGACGCTGGTTGATCTGCGGGTGGTCAAGCCGCTGCTGCAGGGATGGCGGGGCGAACGGGCGGTGCGGTCGGATTGAGCTATCGGACCCGTTGAGTCAGCTGCGCGGCAATAGGGCTGAAACATTCGCTATTGGCCAGGTCCGGAGGGCGGCAGGACTGCAACTTGGATGTGCAAAAAACAAACGGCCCGTGACTTGGCGCAGCCCCGCGTGTTAATCCGGACTCCGAAAAACGGGAGACCGGAGCAAGCCGGACTCTCCGGCGGGGCGTAATGAATGAGTGAATCTGCAAACCCATATGGCAACCTGCCTGGCGAAGCCTTCTGGAAGTCCGGCGTGTCCGAAACGTCGCCGACCGAAATGTTTCCAATCTACCGGAACAAATGGAAGATACCCGATGGCGCACGCATCGTGACCGCTGGAAGCTGTTTCGCCCAGCACATTGCGCGCCACCTTCGTCAGCGGGGCGTGGAAGTCGTGGACGAAGAGCCCGCTCCACTGACGCTTCCTCCGGAGAGACACCAGGCATATGGCTTTTCGATGTATTCCGGCCGTTATGGCAACATCTACACGACGGCGCAGCTACTGCAGCTGGCACGCGAGGCGCTTGAGGGCGCAGTGCCGCAGGACATCGTGTGGGAGCGCGGGGGAAGGTATTTCGATGCCTTGCGTCCGGCTGTCGAACCGGAGGGACTGGAAAGTCCCGAAGAGGTTCTGGAGCACCGCAGGTATCACGTCGGGAAAGTGCGGGAAATCTTCCTCGATGCCGATGTCATCGTTTTCACGCTGGGTCTGACGGAAGCCTGGCAGAATGCCGAGTACGGAACCGTCTATCCCACGGCACCGGGGACGATTGCCGGCAGCTACGATCCCGAGCGCTACGTCTTTCGCAACTACCGCGTGAACGAGGTACTGGACGATTTTCTGGCCTTTCAGCAACTACTGACCCGGGCTCGCGGGTCACGCCCGGCTCTGCGGTTCCTTCTGACCGTGTCGCCGGTTCCGTTGACCGCGACCGCTGGCGGAAATCACGTCCTGTCGGCCACGACCTACTCCAAGGCAGTTCTGCGGGCTGCGGCCGGTGAACTGGCACAAGACGATCCGTCGATCGATTATTTCCCGTCCTTCGAGATCATTACAAATCAGGCGGCCCGGGGAGAATTCTACGACACCAACCTGCGCACTGTGCGTTCCGAAGGTGTCGAGGCGGTGATGAAGGTCTTTTTCGCGGCCCATTCCAACCTTGCTGCAACGTCCGGCAAGACCAGAAAGGCGATGAAAGGCAAACAGAACGCAGAGGCGATGAGGCTGGCGGAAGAAGATATCGCCTGCGAAGAAGCCGTGTTGGAGGCCTTTGGCCGGTGAAGAAGATACTCTGCTGCGGATACTCCCACGTCGGGAGCGCGAAGAAGGAATTGAGGGCTTTCCTTGAGCGGAACCTCGACGGTTACGAGCTGGAACTGTTCAGGACGGCCGGCCCGATAAACCGCGCCTGGAGCGCAAAGGGCGGGCGCTATGAGGTCGATGGAACCGTGGTCCGCAGATCCGGCGGGCACGAGCCCGACATGCGCGATCTTGCCGATTACGAATTGGTGCTGTTCATCGGTCAGTGGACCAACCCGAGAACGTTGTTCTCCGGCGATTTCGACTGGTCGCAACCGATCTCGCAGACCCTGCTCTCGGAAAGCATGCGAAGGGCAGTCGAGATGCCTACGGTCATGAGCCGCAACGGGCCGGTGGCCTTTCTGAACGAACCGCTGATCAGCTTTCCTGGATTGGCACCCTGTCCTACGATTCTGATACCGGATCCTGCGCCTTGCGATGAAACGTATGTGAATGCGCCGATGCGCGTGAAACTGGCCTACCGGGACGCCATCAAGGCGGTCTGCGAGGAACGGAACGTCATCGTTTCACCTCAGGCTGAGCGTACCCTGACGCCTGAACTCTCCACGCCGCAGAAATTCCTTCGGCGAGAGAATGACCTGATGCATATGGGCGACGAGTACTGGAGGATTCAGCTTGAAGACGTCGCCGGCCCGCTGATCCTGGAGGCGGTTGCAGGCTCGTACGACGGGGCGCCTCGCCGAATTACAGGCCCCGGAAGGATAATGCAGCATATCCGCAAGTGGAATCAGGCCTGACCGCGATGTTCATCACACATTCCGGGACGACGGGACGAAAAAGGGCCTAGTCGGCATTGCCCGCAGGGCTGGCCCTGCGAGTTGCTGTCAGGTCAGTCTGTCAGAGTCCTGAACATCACCAGCGCATCGACGTAACCTTGCTGAGGATGCAGGAACGCGCCCGGCAGGCGGCCGGCGATCTGGAAGCCTGCGCGCTCCCACGTATCGATGGCGCGGGTGTTGGTGGAGACGACGAAGTTGTACTGCATCGCGCGGAAGCCTCGGGTCCGGGCCTCTTCCAGCGAATGGGCGAGGAGGGCGCGGGCGACGCCCTTGCCGCGCGCCTGCGGCGCGGTGCAGTAGCCGGCGTTGCAGACATGGGTGCCACCGCCCTTCTGGTTGGGTTTCAGGTAGGAGGTACCGAGGATCTCTCCGTCGAGTTCCGCGACGAAATTCGACGCGCCGGCGGGGCGCCAGTAGGCGAAGCCGCCTTCGCGGCCCCCGTTCGGGTCGGCGGTGAAGGTGTCGCCCGCCTCGATGGCGGGCTTCAGGACGGCCCAGATGGCGTCGTCATCCTCCGGGGTGGCGGGGCGGATCGTCAGCTGGGCCGTCATTTGTGCTTAATAGAGCACCACCGACCGGATCGATTCACCGGCATGCATCAGGTCGAAGCCCTTGTTGATGTCGTCGAGCGGCATGGTGTGGGTGATCATCGGGTCGATCTCGATCTTTCCGTCCATGTACCAGTCGACGATCTTCGGCACGTCGGTGCGGCCGCGCGCGCCGCCGAAGGCGGTGCCTTTCCAGACGCGGCCGGTGACCAGCTGGAACGGGCGGGTGGAGATCTCTGCCCCCGCCGCCGCGACGCCGATGATGATGGACTCGCCCCAGCCGCGGTGGGCGCATTCCAGCGCCTGCCGCATCACGGTGGTATTGCCGGTGCAGTCGAAGCTGTAATCGGCGCCGCCGATCAGGTCGCCCCGGCGCTTCGTCAGGTTGACGATGTAGGGGACGATATCCTCGTCCAGTTCCTTCGGGTTGACGAAATGGGTCATGCCGAACTTCTCGGCCATTTCCTTTTTCGCCGGGTTCAGGTCGACGCCGATGATCATGTCGGCGCCGGCCAGCCTAAGGCCCTGGATCACGTTCAGACCGATGCCGCCGAGGCCGAAAACCACTGCTGTAGAGCCTATTTCGACCTTCGCGGTGTTGATCACCGCGCCGATGCCGGTGGTGACGCCGCAGCCGATGTAGCAGATCTTGTCGAAGGGCGCGTCCTCGCGGACCTTGGCCACCGCGATCTCCGGCAGGACGGTGTGGTTCGAGAAGGTCGAGCAGCCCATGTAGTGCAGGATCGGGTCGCCATCGAGCGTGGTGAAGCGGCTGGTGCCGTCGGGCATGACGCCCTGGCCCTGCGTCGCGCGGATCGAGGTGCAGAGGTTGGTCTTGCCGGAGGTGCAGGAATAGCACTCGCGGCATTCGGGGGTGTAGAGCGGAATCACGTGGTCGCCGGGCTTCACGGTGGTGACGCCTTCGCCCACCTCCATCACGACGCCTGCACCTTCATGGCCGAGGATGGCGGGGAACAGCCCCTCGGGGTCCGCGCCGGACAGGGTGAACTCGTCGGTGTGGCAGATGCCGGTGGCCTTGATCTCTACCAAGACCTCTCCGGCACGGGGGCCGTCGAGATTAACGTCCATGATTTCAAGCGGTTTGCCTGCTGCGGTGGCGACGGCGGCGCGGGTCTTCATAAGCAACCTCCCTGGAACGGTGTCTGACCGGACCCTGTGCCAACGGGCGGGTATTTGCAACTCGCCAATGGCCGGGGGTGATATGTACGCTCGACGCGTCTACATTTGCGGCAAGGGCCCTCCCCGGCGGGCTCATTTCATTTGCCGACAGATTTTGGGAGGTCCCCATGAAACACATTGCTTTCGCCGTCGTCGCAACCGCTGCCGGTCTTCTGGCCGGGTGCACCGAAAAGGCGACAATGCCCGACGGGTCGCCGGACACCTGCGGCGCGTCGCAGTATCAGTATCTGATGGGAGCGACGGCGCAGGAAGTCGAGGCGATTGAGTTCACGCAGCCGGTCCGGGTGATTCCGCATGACGGCATCGTGACGCTGGACTTCAACGAGAAACGCCTGAATTTCAATCTGAGCGAGGCAGGGATCGTCGAGATGATCTCCTGCGGCTAGGCCGCGAAAGGGCGGTCCGCCGGTGTACCGGCGGACCTATCCTTTTTACTCGCGGTATGTGCGGTGGCAGGCCATGCAGGTCGGGCCGATTGCCTGCATCGCGGCGCCGATGTCTTCGGCAGTTGTTATCGAACCGGCGGCAGAAGCGGCCGCAGCCTCGAGATCGGCGGCCTTGGCCGTGAAGTCATCCCAGTTCGCCCAGATTTCGGGCTTTGCCTCCGAATCCGGATCGTCTTCCTCCGGTTCGAAAAGGGCCGGGACCATTGCGGCCTGCTCGGCCATGGCTGTCGCCGCCGCCTGCGCGGCGGCGGCATCGAAGGCGGTCTCGCCCTTGGCCATGTCGCCCAGAACCTTTGTGCTCATCCCGATGGTCTTCATCGCGTCCTGTCTCGCGACGACGGCGGGGTTTTCCGCGGCGATGGCGGCCGTGGCGGCGAGGATCAATGTGGCGCCCAGAATGCGGGTGCTGGTCTTCATATGGCTTACTCCTATGGTTCGCTGCGGTGCAGCTTAGGCGGGGTTTGTAAACCTGTGAAACAGCTCTTCATAAAATACGCGTGATCTCAGCGGGGTATCGCGACTCGACTCCCCGGCCCGACTCGGCGTATTTTGGAACAAAGTGTGAACATCCAGTTTCCTGTGCCAGCCATGCCCGCCCGCCGCATCCTGTCCATCTGGTTCCCGAGGCTTGCCGCCGAGCGGCTGATGCGCATGGATCCGGGTCTGGCGGAGCAGCCTTTCGCGGTGGTCGAGGACCGGCAGAACCAGCAGATGCTGATGTCGCTGTCCGCCGCCGCCTCGATGGAGGGGCTGCGGCCCGCGCAGCCGCTGCGCGATGCGCAGGCGATGTGCCCGCGGCTGCTGACCCGGCTGGCGAACCGTCCGGCGGATGCGGCGTTCCTGACCGCGCTGCGGCGCTGGGCGGGCAAGTTTTCCCCATGGGTGGCGGAGGAGGCGCCCGAGGGGCTGATCCTGGACATTTCCGGCTGCGCGCATCTGTTCGGGGGCGAGGAAAAGCTGATCGCGCAGGTCGAGGAAGACTGCCGCGACCTTGGCCTGAGCGTGCGGCTGGGAATCGCCGGGACGGTGGGTGCGGCCTGGGGGCTGGCGCGTTACGCGGGCGAGACGCCGGAAGCGGTGCGGTCGGGCGACGCCATCGATCAGGAGGCGCCGGCGACACGGGCGCGCGCGGCGAAGCGGCGGCACTGGGAGCGCGGCGGCCCGGCGCCGCGGCGCGCCGGGGCGGAGCGGCCGGTCTGCCGGATCGCGCCGGAAGGGCGGATGCATACGGTGCTGGCGCCGTTGCCGATGGCGGCGCTGCGGGTGGATGACGAGACGGTGGCGAGCCTGGCGCGGCTTGGCCTGCGCAAGGTGGGCGATCTGCTGGGCATGCCGCGCGCGGCGCTGGCGCGGCGGTTCGGCCAGCCGCTGGTGGCGCAGCTGGACCGGGCGCTGGGTTCGGCGCCCGAGCCGGTTTCGCCCGCGAGGCCCGCGGCGGTCTTCGCGGTGCGGCTGACGCTGCCCGACCCGATCGGGCTGGACGAGGATGTGATGGCCGCGGTCGACCGGCTGCTGCCGGAGCTGGAAAAGCGGCTGAAGGCGAAGGGGCGGGCGGCGCGGCGGATCCTGCTGCAGTTCTTCCGGAGCGATTCGACGATGCAGACGATCGAGCTGGGGCTGGCGCGCGCCTCGGCCGATCCGGATCGGATACGACCGCTGATCGTGCTGAAGCTGGGGGATGTCGATGCCGGGTTCGGAATCGACTGCGTGCGGCTGGAGGCGGTGCTGACCGAGGTGCTGCAGGTCCGGCAGTTCCGGGGACAGCTGCAGGCGACCGAGGACGCGATGGCGCGGATGGCCTCGGACACGCGGATGGACGACCTGATCGGGCGGCTGGGTTCGCGGATCGGGATGGAGGGAATCACGCGGATGCACCCGGCGGACAGCCATATTCCCGAGAAGACCGCGCACAAGGTGGCGGCGGCGTGGTCGGAGGCGGCGAAGGACTGGCCGCATCCGCCGACGCCACGGCCGCTGATGATGTGGCCGCCGGAGCCGGTGACGACGGAGGCATCGGGGGGCGCGCGGGCGCGGCTGGGCGGGACGATCCGCTGGCGGCGGCGGGATCTGAGCGTGCTCTCGGCCCGGGGACCGGAACGGATCGCGCCGGAATGGTGGCTGGACGACCCGGCCTGGCGCAGCGGGGTCCGGGATTACTGGGACGTGGTGGTCAGCTCGGGCGAGCGGCTGTGGATCTACTACGCCCACGGCGGGGCGATGTCGGGCGGGTGGTTCTGTCAGGGGCGGTTCGCCTGAGCGTCCGCATGCGGACCAGGTCTGAAAAACAGGATCAGAAAAGCAGAATGGCCCGCCACGAAGGGCGGGCCTGTCTGATGGTGAGCACCCTGGCGATCCGGACTGGGTGGGGGCTATGATGCCGGGCCGCCAGGGAAATAGTTACTCGCTCACTGGGATCTGTATCGCCCGCCTTCGCGGCGGCAGCATGAACGGCCCGCGACCGGAGAGAGGTCATTTTCGGGCAAGAACGGGGCTGATGCGAAATGACGGACCGGAAATCAACCGTTGGGAGAACGGGCTGATCCGCAACAAAAAACCCGCCTCGAAAGGCGGGTTCGTGAAGCGGGCGGACCGGCGGAAAGGGGGTCTGGGTGGGGGCTATGATCCTCCTGTCCAACCGGGCCGCTCGCGACAGTTCGAGATATGCTGACGCATAAAGGCAGAGACATGAAACCTGTTGGCCCGGACGGTGGCCATTTTGTGTCAGGAATCTGGCGCGCGAATTCTTGCCCTGCGGCAGACGCTTGATTTCGGATCAAACTGCCGCCAAGCTTCGGCTCATGACAGTTCTGACCCCGAGCTCGTTCCCCGCATCGCAGCGGATACCCGAGCAGGTTTCGTTCGATCGCAAGGAGCTGGGAATCATCCTTGGGCTCTATGGCCGGATGGTCGCGGCCGGAGAATGGCGCGACTACGGGATTTCCAGCCTGACGGAGGTAGCCGTGTTCTCGGTGTTCCGCCGCACGGCGGAGCGGCCCCTGTACCGCATCGAAAAACGCCCCCGGCTGAGACATCGTCAGGGGCTTTATTCTGTCATCGGCCTGGACGGGCAGATCCTGAAGCGCGGCCACGACCTGAAGACGGTGCTGCGCGTGCTGGAGCGCAAGCTGATCCGGGCGGTAAAGTAGCTAACTCTTGAACCAGGCGTCGCCGGCGTGGTCGCGGTCTTCGCGCCAGCGGGTCACGAATTCCGGCTCGCCGCCGGGCGCGATCAGGATATCGGTCATCAGAAGCGGCCCCGAGCGGCGTTTCGGCTGCGGCGCGGTGGTGGCCTGCGGCTCTGGCTGCGCGGCGAAGAGATCGGCGAAGGCGGCGAACATGGGCGGGATGGTAGCCGAAGCCGCGTCTGGATCAAAGCCCGAGGCGCGCGGGCAGCTCGGCCATATCGTGGAACACCTCTGCGCCGACCGAGGAGAGGCGGGCATCGTCGCCGTCAGCCGCGAAGCCTAGAGTGCGCATCCCTGCCGCCACCCCGGCGCGGCAGCCTGAGGGGCTGTCGTCGATGACCGCGCAATCGGCGGGAGCAACGCCGGCATCCTTCGCCGCGGCGAGGAAGATGGTGGGGTCAGGCTTGGCCGCGCCGTAGGTATGCGCGGAATAGAGACGGTTTTTCACCCGTTCGTAGAGCGCGGGATGCTGGCTGAGGGTGATCTGCATCTTCCGCTCGCTGCCGTTCGATCCGACCGCAAAGGGAATGCCGGCGGCGTCGAGGCGGTCCATCACCGCCTGCACGCCCGGGATCAGCGGCGTGCCTTCGGCGAGGCGGGCATACATCCGCTCGTACATCTCATCGACCCAGCCTTCGGGAAGGTCGATGCCCATCTCGCGCGCCTTGTCTCCGGCGGCGGCGAGAGTGCCGCCGGTGAACAGCCGGTCGGCAGTCTCGAGCGTGAGGTCGAGGCCGCGCGGCGCGAAATCCTCGCGCAGGAGATCGAGGGTGGCAGGCTCGCTGTCGACCAGCACGCCGTCGCAGTCGAAGATGACGAAGGAGGGTTTCATGGGCGGTTCATTTCATCGAACTGGGTGTTGCTGGAGGGTGCGGAGGGGGCTCTGCCCCCCGCCCTGCGGGCTCCCCCGGGATATTTTGGACCAGAAGAAGCAGGGGATCATGCATCACCCGGAGGTGTAGCTGAGGAAGGTGACGTGGGTGTCGCCGTAGCGGCGCGATTCGAGAAGGGTGAAGCCATCGGGGGGCTGTTGCGGCGCGTTTTCCTCCCACACGATAAGCGCGGAGGGGGCGAGCCAGTTGCCGGTGCGGGCGGCGGCGAGGGCCTTTTCGCCAAGCCCTTTGCCGTAGGGCGCGTCGAGGAAGACGAGGGTGAAGGGCGCGGTCTGGCAGTCGCCGAGTTTCGTGGCATCGCGGCGGTAGAGTTTGACCTGGCCGCCGGTTTTCGTCAGCGCGGTGTTCTCGCGGATCAGGGCGCGGGCCTTGTTGCCGTCGTCGACGAAGGTGGCATGGGCGGCGCCGCGCGACAGCGCCTCGAACCCCAGCGCGCCGGTTCCGGCGAAGAGGTCGAGCACGCGGGCGTCGGTGAGCGGATCATCGTAATGGCCGCCGGTCAGTGTGTTGAAGAGCGATTCGCGCACCCGGTCGGCGGTGGGACGCAGATGCGCGGCCGCGTCGCCCTTGCCGACCGAAGCCAGACGCAGCCCGCGCATGGTCCCGGCGATGATGCGCATGACATCAGCCTCTAAGCAGGGTTTTCAGCTCGGTCTCGGGGTCGGCGATGGCGTCCGGATCGGGGGTCTTTCCCATTTCCAGCAGGCGCTTGCCGACCATGTAGCTGCGCGCGTCGTTCATTGCGTCGACGGCGAGGAACTGGTCGCCCTTGAAGTACCAGAACGAGATGTTCGCGCCCTCGCCGCGGGTGATGATGCGATCATAGCCGGTGGAAAGACCGGCGATCTGCAGCTTGCAGTCGTACTGGTCGGACCAGAACCACGGGTAGGGGATGTAATCCTTGTCGGCGCCCAGCATGTTCTCGGCCACGCATTCGGCCTGGTCGATGGCGTTCTGCACGGATTCGAGGCGGATGCGCTGGCCCTTGTAGGGGAAGGAGGCGCAGTCGCCTGCGGACCAGATGTGCTCATCAGAGGTGCGGCCACGGGCATCGGTCCTGATGCCGTTCTCGATCTCCAACTCGCAGGCCTCGGCCAGCGCGGTGGCGGGGGCGATGCCGATGCCGACGACGACCACGTCGACGGGCAGTTCCTCGCCATGGCTGAGGATGGCGGAGCGGACCTCGGCGTCGCCGGTGAGCTTCTGCAGGCCGACGCCCTCGCGGATGTCGACGCCGTGGTCCCGGTGCAGCTTGCGGAAATAGTCGGAGGTTTCCGGCGATGCGACGCGCTGCAGGATGCGGTCGGCCATTTCGACGACGGTGACCTCCATGCCGGACTTGCGGGCGACGGCGGCGGCTTCGAGGCCGATATAGCCGCCACCGACCACGAGGCATCTGGCGCCTTCCCGGAAGGTGGGTGCCATCGCGTCGACATCGGCAAGGGTGCGGACGGTGAAGACGTTGCCGAGATCGCCGCCGATCGCGGCGGGGAGGCGGCGGGGGATCGAGCCGGTGGTCAGGGCGAGCTGGCCATAGGGGATCTTGCGGTCGCCTGCGATGACGACGCGGTCGGTGCGGTCGATGGTGTCGACATGGAGGCCGGTCAGAACCTCGATATCGTTTTCCTGGTAGAAGGAGGCGGGGCGGAGGTAGAGGCGTTCCTTTTCGGAGTCGCCGAGGAGGTAGGCCTTGGACAGCGGCGGGCGTTCGTAAGGGAGCGCGGGTTCCTCGCCGATCAGGGTGATCTTGCCGGCGAAGCCCTGCTTGCGCAGCCTTGCCACCAGTGACGCGCCGGCCTGCCCGGCGCCTATCACCACGATGTCGTCCATTTGCCTCTCCCTGCTCCGGTATCGCTGGTATCCCGCGACGCACCTCGTATATCGTCGCGGCAAGGAAACGCAAATCGGGAAGGGCCTGACATGGCTTTGGAAGTTGGCGCGACGTATCCTGCGGGAACGGTACTTACGACGGGGCCGGACGGGCGGCCTGTGGCGGTGGAACTGGGCGAGAAGCTGACCGGGCGCAAGGTGGTGATCTTCGCGCTGCCGGGGGCGTTCACCGGGACCTGCTCGACGGCGCATATGCCAAGTTTCGTGCGGACGGCGGATGCGCTGCGCGGCAAGGGCGTGGACGAGGTGATCTGCCTGTCGGTGAACGATCCCTTCACGCTGTCGGCCTGGGGCACGCAGCTGGGCGCCGACGGGGCCGGGATCACCATGCTGGCGGATGCCGGCGGAGAGGTGACCAAGGAGCTGGGTCAGGATTTCACCGCGCCGCCCGCCGGGCTGTATGGCCGGTCGAAACGGTACGTCGTGGTGGTCGAGGACGGGACGATCACCCATGTCGGCGCGGAGCCGAACCCGGGCGAATGCAGCGTGTCGTCGGGGGAGGCGGTGCTGGAGGTTCTTTGAATTAGCTGAGGTAAGCGGGGCGCTGGTGCGCACGCTTATCGCTGCGGTTGGAGAGGCGACGCTTCCGGTTGGGAGTGTCGCCTTTGTCTTTGTGGGTGGTCAGCTTCCGGCTCACCAGAGCGGATGCGCTATTCCGCGGAGGCGTTGACGAGGGTGCGGGTCGGGAACGGGATTTCGACGCCGCCGGCGTCGAGCGCTTCCTTTACCCTGCGCTTCATGTCGGCCTGGTAGGCGAAGAAGTCGGACGAGGCCACCCAGACACGGACGAGGAAATCGACGGAGAAATCGCCGAGGTTGTTCACCTGGATGAAGGGCTCGGGCTCTTTCATCGAACGGGGATCGGCCATGATGGTGGAGATGATGATCTCTTCCGCCTTCTTCAGATCGGAACCGTAGGACACGCCAAAGGTCCATTCCGCGCGGCGGGTGGTGTAGACCGAGAAGTTCTGGATGGTGTTGCCCCAGACCTGGGCGTTCGGAACGATGGTCTGCGTGTTGCTGATCGTCGCGAGTTCCGTGTAGTTCAGCGTGATATCCTTGACCGTCCCCATCTCTCCGCCGACCTGGACGAAATCGCCGATCTTGATCGGGCGGAACATGATGATCATGACCCCTGCCGCGACGTTCGACAGGGTGCCCTGCAGCGCGAGACCGATGGCCAGACCGGCGGCACCCATGGCGGCGACCAGCGAGGTGGTCTGGAAGCCGAAGCGGTTGAGAACGAAGATCACCGTGACCGCAAGGATCGCGTAGCGGACGATTCCGGCGAGGAAGCTGAACAGGGTTTCGTCCAGCTTGGCATGGCGCAGGCTGAGGTTGCGTACCCGGCGCGAGGCCCAGCCGGCGATGACGAAGCCGAGCAGCAGGATGACGATGGCGGCAAGGATGTTGCCGAGGATAGACGCGAGGAACTCGATGGACAGGATATCGCCGATGGTCGTGCCGTCGGCGATCTCGGTATTCAGCAACTCGTCAAAATTCATGCCAGCGCGTCCATCTTCTCTGCCAGTTTCACATCCTTCTCGGTCAGCCCGCCCGCGTCATGGGTCGACAGCGTGACCTCGACCGTCTTGTAGACGTTGAACCATTCCGGGTGGTGGTTCCATTTCTCGGCCCAGATGGCAAGTTTCGTCATCCAGCCGAAGGCCTCGACGAAGTTTTTGAACTGGAACGTCTTTTGCAGCGCGTCGCGGTCATCTGCGAGCGTCCAGCCGTTTTCCAGAAGCGGCTTGAGGGCGGTGTCGCGGTCTGTGCCGGTGAGCTTGTCGGTCATTCGTCCTCCGTGTTGCAGGTCTTGCGGAACGGGCCGTAGCTGGTCAGCACCTCGATCTCCTGATCGACGGCGTCGCGCTCGGCCCGCAGGAATTCTTCCACCGCGTGGCGGAAATTCGGGTCGCCGATCCAGTGCAGGGAGTGGCAGTGCGACGGCATGTAGCCGCGCGCCAGCTTGTGTTCGCCCTGCGCTCCGGCCTCGACGCGGGCAAGGCCGTGCTGGATGGCGTAGTCGATGGCCTGGTAATAGCAGAGTTCGAAATGCAGGCAGGGGTGGTGTTCGGTGCAGCCCCAGTAGCGGCCATAGAGCACGTCGCGGCCGATGAAGTTCAGCGCACCGGCGACGTGGCGGCCATTGCGCTCGGCGAGGACAAGCAGGATGTCGTCGCGCAAGGTCTCCTGCGCCTCGTCGAAGAAGGCGCGGGTCAGGTAGGGGGAGCCCCATTTGCGGCTGCCGGTGTCCTGGTAGAAGCGCCAGAAGGCGTCCCAGTGCTCTGGCTGGATCTGGTCGCCGGTGAGCGCGAGGATCTCGCCGCCGAATTCCTGCGCGGTGCGGCGTTCCTTGCGGATGTTCTTGCGCTTGCGCGACGACAGGTCGGCGAGGAAGCCGTCGAAATCGGCATAGCCGCGGTTTTCCCAGTGGAACTGGTCCGAGAGGCGGTGCATCAGCCCCATCTGCTCGCCCGCCTCGGCCTCGGCGGCGGTGCAGAAGGTGATGTGGACGGTGGCGATGCCGTGTTCGGCGGCAAGCTGGACGGCGCCCTGGACGAGGGCGGATTGCCCCATCTCCTCCAGCCCCGGGCGGGTCAGCAGACGGCGACCGGTGGCGGGGGTGAAGGGAACGGCCATCTGCAGTTTCGGGTAATAGCGCCCGCCGGCGCGCTCGTAGGCATGGGCCCAGGAATGGTCGAAGATGTATTCGCCCTGGCTGTGGCCCTTGGCGTAGAGCGGCGCGGCGGCGATGATCTCGCCGTCCATTTCGGCGGTGAGATAGCGCGGCTGCCAGCCGGTGCCGCGGCCGACCGAACCCGAGCGTTCCAGCGCGTAGAGGAAGCGGTGGGTGGTGAAGGGGTCGTTTGGGCGACCGCCATCGGCGGCTTCGGGACAGGCACACGCATCCCAGTCCTCGGGCGCGATCTCCGCGAGGGTTTCGTGCACGGTAATTTCGATGCGTGTTTCGCGCATGCGCTCCGGTCCGGGGGATACGCTCCTATGATGGGGCCGGGGCGCGGGGCGTCAAGGGATCGCGGCGGCGTATCCCTCGAAGGTGATGTTGTCGGCTATTTTGCGGGCTTCCGCCTCGTCCGCGGGGTTGCGGACGGTCCAGCAGAGGATGCGGGCGCCATGCGCTTTCAGGTCGGCGACGCGGGGCATGGCGAGGCCGCTGTGCTGATGGCTGATGAAGGACGCGCCGGTGCGGTCGTAATCGGGAATGGCGTTCAGTTCGTCGAGGCGGCCTTGCGGGATGCCGGGCCAGTCTTCGGCGCGGTAGGGACAGGTGGTGAGGCCGATAGGGGTGCCGGGGGAGGCCTTGGCAAAGGCTGCGATGGAATGCGGGTTGAAGGCCATCACGGCGACGGGGCCTGTGTAGCCGTCGAGCGCGGCGGCGACGGCTTGTTCCAGCGGGCCGACATCGGGGCCGAGGACGCCGTCCTGGTCCTTGATCTCGATGAGGAGCGGGGTGCGGCCGTTCACCTGTGAGAGGACGGTGCTTAGGGTCGGGATCGGTTCGCCGTTGGCTAGGGTGATCTGTGCGAGGTCTGCCGTGGAGCGGTCGCGGACGAGGCCGGATTCGGAGGTGAGGCGGTCGAGCTCGTAGTCGTGAAACACCATCGCGCCGCCGTCGGACGACAGCTGGATATCCATCTCGATGCCGTAGCCCGCCGCGATGGCGGCCTCGAAGCTGGCGGGCGAGTTCTCGGGTACCCCGGCGCCGTGATAGCCGCGATGGGTTATGGGGGCGCCGAGGAAGGCGGCGGGCAGCGCGGTCATGCGATCTGGAAGATGCCTTCGATCTCGACCGCGACGCCCATCGGCAGGGAGCCGGCGGAGACGGCGGAGCGGGCGTGGCGGCCGGCATCGCCGAGGACTTCGACGAGGAAGTCGGAGCAGCCGTTGATCACCTGGGGCTGTTCGGTGAAATCGGGGGTCGAGTTGACGAAGCCGGTGAGCTTCACGACCTTGACCAGCCGGTCGAGGTTGCCGCCGCAGGCGGCGCGGACCTGGGTCAGGAGCTGGATGGCGCAGGTGCGGGCGGCGGCGGCGCCGGCGGCGGTGTCGAGCTCGGCGCCGAGCTTGCCGCTGATGCGGCCGGTCTCGTCCTGGGAGATCTGGCCGGAGACGAAGACCAGGTCACCGGCGGTGACGAAGGGGATGTAGTTGGCGGCGGGGGTCGAGGGGGTCGGCAGGGTGATGCCGAGCTCGGCCAGGCGCGATTCGATTTGTCCGGTCATGGGGGCCTCCGTTGGATTCGGGGGCAAGCTAGTCGATGCGGGGCGGGTTGGGAACAGGGGGCGTGCGGGGAGCGTCCCCATGGGGACGGGGGGTCAAGTGATTGATTTCAGGCGTGTTAGCGCAAACGTACGGGTGGGGACGCACGTGGCGCGGCGGAAGGTGACGTTATTGACCGGTCGGATATTGTGGGCAGATTGCCCACCCTACGATCTGTGCGGGTCAGCTTTCGCGGAAGGCTTTCGCGAAGTAGTCCGCCAGCGGCTTGACCAGATAGGCCAGAGGCGTGCGGTCGGCGGTGCGGATGAACGCCTGGACCGGCATGCCGGGGATCAGGGCGAGGCCCTCGGGGAGTTTTGCGAGTTCTTCCTCGGGCAGCTGGATCTCGGCGCGGTAATAGGTCTGGCCGGTGTTTTCCTCGACGAAAGCGTCGGCGGACAGCTGGACGACCTGGCCGTCAAGCTCCGGCGTGGTCCGGCTGTCGAAGGCGGAGAAGCGCAGGATGACGTTCTGGCCGACGAAGACCTCGTCGATATCCGTCGGATCGACCTGCACCGCGATGATAAGCGGACGATCCTGCGGGATCAGGTACATCAGCGGATCGGCGGCACGGATCACCGAGTTCGGGGTGTAGACCGTCATGCCGTAGACGATGCCGGAGGCGGGGGCGCGGATGTCGAGGCGGCTGAGCTGTTCCAGAAGCGAGCGGCGCTGTTCGGCGAGTTCCAGTTCGCGGTAGCCAAGGTCGCGGAGCTGGGTGATCGCGTCTTCGCGGCGCGTGGTGCCGAGCTTCAGGATTTCGATCTCGATTTCGGTGATGCGCTCCTGCGCCTCGCCGCGGCTGGCGGTGAGCTCGCCCATGTCGCCGGTCAGGTTCGATTCTTCCCGCTGCAGAGACAGCACGGTGCTGGCCGGGGCGAGGCCGCGGTCGAACAGGCTTTGCTGGTTCGCCAGTTCGCTGCGGATCAGTTCCAGCTGGCGGGCCAGCGATTCCTGCTGCGCATCGATGCCGGTGATCTGGGTCTCTATCTGGGTGCGGCGCTTCTGAAGCTGCTCGATCTCGCGCTGCATGGTCTCGTTGCGGGCTTCGAACAGGCGCGCCTGACCTTCCATCAGTTCGGCAACTTCCGGGCGGTTCGCGGCGATCTCGACAAGGTCGGCATCGAAGGTCACCGTCTCGGCCTCTTCCCGCTCTGATTCCAGCCGGCTGCCGCGTGCCATGAGTTCGAACAGCTGGCTTTCGACAATCGCCAGTTCGGACCGCAGCAGCGTCGGGTCGAGCCGCAGCAGAACGTCCCCCGCCTCGACCTCGTCGCCTTCATCGACGTCGATCTCGGAGACGACGCCGCCATCGGGATGCTGGACCACCTGGCGGTTCTGGTCGACCTCGACCTTGCCGGTTGCGACGACGGCGCCGGACAGTTCGGAAAACACCGCCCAGCCGCCG
>NZ_JAATNG010000021.1 GCF_013184805.1 Pseudoruegeria sp. HB172150 | reverse complement strand
ACGGCGAGAGGAGCATCAGCGCCACCGGGCTGGTAAGCGCGACCCGGCCCAGTGTCTTGATCGCCGTCCTTCGACCCAGTTCCACGTCATCAGTGGACATCACTTCCAACTCGCCATCACCAGTATCGAGTTTATCTCGGTTTGGATTTTTCATTTCTGTCACTAGTTTCCTGCCTCAAGCCCAAAAGTAGAAGTCGTCATTTGTAAGAAGTCTTGCGTCGAAATCCCGCATGATAATTGTCAGAACATTGTCGTCCGTGGCAACTATCGTGCTTTCATTCGTACTGCTGTCATAGGAAATCGACAAATTGCTGTCGCCGATATCCGTGATGTGGAAACCGACCAGGAAGATGATGTCTCTGCCATCCTCAAAGTAGACAATCGTGTCTGTTCCGGTCCCTACATGATCGCCGAAGGCGTACACATCCCGACTCAAGTCCTCATATGCACCGCCAGTGCCACCGGCTCCCCACAACGTATCATTTCCGACCCCGCCCGACAGAAA
>NZ_JAATNG010000020.1 GCF_013184805.1 Pseudoruegeria sp. HB172150 | reverse complement strand
ATCACCGGCGTCTGGCGGCCCGCGGGCGGCAAGATCCGCCTCGATGGCGCGGCGCTCGACAATTACGATCCGGACGTGCTGGGCGACTACATCGGATACCTGCCGCAGCGCGTGCAGCTCTTCGACGGCACCATCGCCGAGAACATCGCCCGCCTCAGCCTGCAGCCCGATCCTGCCAAGGTGGTCGCCGCGGCCAAAAAGGCCGCCGCGCACGAAATGATCCTGAAACTGCCCGACGGCTACGACACCCGGGTCAGCGCCGCGGGCGGCCGCCTGTCGGGCGGCCAGATACAGCGGATCGGCCTCGCCCGCGCGATGTACGGCGATCCAAAGGTGCTGGTGCTGGACGAACCGAACTCGAACCTCGACAACGAGGGGTCGATCGCGCTGAACACCGCGATCCGCCAGATCAAGGAAGAGGGGCGCTCGGTGCTGATCATGGCCCACCGTCCGGCCGCCATCGAACAATGCGACATGCTGCTGGTCCTCGACGGCGGCGCCCGCCGCGCCTTCGGCCCGCGTGACGCGGTGATGAAGGAAGTGCTGCAGAACTACAAACAGGTCTCGCAGGGCGTCGGCCCCGGAGGCGCGGTATGAACAAGGCTCTGGCCGTCCGCGGGTATCTGACCTTCGGTTTCATCGTTCTGTTGATCCTGGTCGGCGGCTTCGGCGGCTGGGCGGTGTTTTCCGAACTGTCCGGCGCCGTCGTCGCAACCGGCAAGGTCGAGGTCGACCAGAACCGCCAGGTGGTCCAGCATCC
>NZ_JAATNG010000002.1:598731-603873 GCF_013184805.1 Pseudoruegeria sp. HB172150 | reverse complement strand
CGCACGATGCCCGACGCATCCTCCGATCTATTCTACGGCGATCCGGCGATTGTTCGCTTTGACGAAGACGCCGCCGACAACAACCGACTGTTCCTGAACGAGGACGGCGCGGACGGCATCGTTGCCGCAGATTACACCAACGTCGCCATTCTGGACTTCGACCAGAATTCCGGCTTCTTCTACGTCTGATTTAGGATCAGGCCCTGGCCCTTACCGAAGCCGCCGTTTGGTTGCGATCGGACCCAGCTCTTTCTGAGTTATGCCACATCTCGAGCAACATCCGCGTGTGAAGGTCTGAACTGGCCCGGTTGGCAGGCGGATACTCACTTCTCTGCTTTCCATACAAACGCGTTCACAAGATTTCATTCCTCTTCCAGCCAGTGAACCTTCGCCGAAAACTCTAGCTTCAAACGATCGAGTTCTCAGTGCGCTGAACAGATTCAGAGGCTTCCAACGAATGTGGGCCTGTCGACCGCCCTCAATCGCGCACGACGGGCCGGCGGGTCATACCATCTCGAAACCATTGGTTAGGTTCTCGTAGATGGTCACGCGACTGTGAGTCCACCCGATCGAGAAGATGTCCATGTCTCCATCGTTGTCGAAGTCGGCAAGCTTGGCGGCGTCGTGATGCTCATCTCCTTCATAGACCAAATGTTGCCGCCATTCGGTTCCATCGCCGGAGAGGTTCTCGAACACCAGTAGGTCCAGTCGACCATTGTCGTTCGGGAGGTGCTCCCCGGCCACGACATCCAAGTCTCCATCCGCATCCATATCAAATACGTCCACGCTCTGCGGATTCCCTTCGAGACTGTTGGAGATTACATGCTCCGTCCAAATGCCCTCCGGATCGGCGCCTTGTTCGTACCAAGCCAGGGTGGTGATGCTGCTTTCGTGTCCAAACCCAACCAGCGAGTCCAGGTCGCCGTCACCATCCATATCAACCAGGTACACGCGATCCGGCTGCGCCGTTGCAGGTGGTTCGTGCAAGACGATCCGTGTGAACGTATCGCCGTCATTGCGAAGCCAGTCGAAGCCGGTCAGCAGATCATTGTCCCCGTCGCCGTCGATATCGGCAGCGTCCAGCCCCTCACCCGCAGAAAATTCAGAGAGCTGCGACCAGACCCATGTGTCGTTAACTGGATCTTCCGGCATCGTGAGAACCTGCATTCCACCGACGGCGTTCTGCCACGATAGAACGACACTAAGCGGACCATCGTCCGAGAAGCGGGTCACGGTAGCGCCCTGCAAAAAAGAGCCCTCTCCGGATTCAATGTTAGTGTGAATCGTGAAGTTGCCAGATCCGTCATTCTCTGCCCAGGCAAAATCGCTGTTGGCCGAACTGCCCCGGCCTTGTGTCCCTATTATGTCAAGATCACCATCACCGTCGAAGTCGAACACCGCTGCCATGTTGTTCATGGGCGAACCGATCGAGTTGCGCTCCCACGTACCGTCGATCTCTCCCGGATTTTTGTACCACCATCCGCCAGTGACAATGTCAGTGAAACCGTCACCGTCGATATCGGCGGCTTCCTCGAAAATGGCTCGGTACGGGCGGTCAACCTCTATGACATGACGGTCCCATGCATAGAGGACTGGATCGTTCAGTGTGTTGTACCAGATGTTGATTTCGCGATCGTGGAATCCTTTCCCCAGGATATCCAAGTCACCGTCGCCGTCGAGATCGCCGACCGTTGACTCGTGGTTGCCCACACCGACATCGATCAGGGTAACGTCGAAATTGCCTGTGCCGTCACCAAACAACACCCAAGTTTCAGCTTGCGGATTCTGGCCATCCAGATTCATTTCTGCAACGAAGATGTCCAGGTGGCCGTCCTGGTCGAAATCGACAATCTCGAGGCTGTGCCCCTCATCCACTAGTATTCCCAGCAAATCCACCGCGGACCAGTTTTCTGAAACCGTCGGGTCACCCGAGTAGGTGTACAACAGCAATGGCCCGTCGGCGTCACCACTTGATATTACGACGTCGAGTTGGCCGTCCTCGTTCAGGTCACCGACCGCTGTCTGTGGATATGGGAAGGACGAATCGATGGTCGTAGACAGAAAATTCGTTCCCCCCTGCCATTTCAACCAATAGCCGCCGACCACGATATCATCGATGCCGTCGCCATCGACATCACCTACGGCCATGCCTTCAGTGATTGGACCGTCATAGATTTGTGAGACCGTCCAGAGTTGAGTTGGGTCTTCTGGAATTTCAGCGAAATAGATGCCTTTTCCGGTTCCTTTCTGGTTCCAGAATGCAAACTCGTCCACACCGTCATTGTCGAAGTCGCCGAACGCCATGTCGTGCTGCTGGTAGGGGCCACCGCTCTTGATTGTGTGGCTCTCCCAAGTCACGCCCGGACCGTAGACACCTGGGTTTTCCCACCACCAGATTTCCGTAGAATTTGAGTCACCGCCGAACACGAGATCCAAATCTCCGTCACCATCCACGTCGTAGACCACGCCACCGGCCTCGATATCGTATTCCTCCGGCTCGATCACACGTGCTGCAAAACTACCATCTTGCTGTTGCAGATAGAGGGTGATGGATGGGTCAGTTCTTCGCCCGGCAATGACGTAGTCATTGAGTCCGTCACCATCGGCATCAAAGATATGAGCTGCAGTGTATTGACCTGTCGCAGGTTGCGGCAGTTCTCCGGTTGAAGAGGAGACCCGGCGCCAGTCTGCGGTCCCTTCGAACTGGTTGGTTGCCCCATCAACAACCCGCACGATGACGCTGGCGGTTGATGAGGATACGCCGTCCGTGACAGAATACTCGAAATCCGCAAAACCGGAGAAGCCGACTTCAGGTGTAAATGTCACAGTGCCGTCGCCGTGATCTTCCAAAAAACCGATGCTCGGCTGTTGGAAGGAGACGATATTGAGAGGCGCACCGTCGAAAGCGCTGTCATTCGCTAGTAGACCCTCCAAATCTATGGTGACGGACACGTCTTTCGCTGTCTGTAACTGATCCAAAACAGCAATCGGCGCGCTTGCATCCGGCGCAATGGCCGCCGCAGCCAACGCACCAACATCAGATGCATCGAGAGCCTCTGAATAGAGCTCTGCCACGTACAAGGTTCCATCGAAAGGCTCCAACAGGACGTTCGCGTAGCCCGACGCGCTGGTCCATTGGTTTGCACCGAGAACCAACGGCTCGGAATTCGTGGCAATTCCGCCGGTGTAGGCCAAGGTCCCCTCAATTACGCCGTCCAGGTAGAGCATGACGCCGCCTGAACCGAAGGTGGCAGCGATGTGGTGAAACTCACCTGCTGCAATCGCAGTGTTGGTTTCGACAACGTAGGTCGTGTCTTCGGACTGAATGCGCAGTTTCACGATGCCGTTTTGGATGTAAAGTCCGATATGTCCGCCTGTTTGAAACCCGAGCGCGTCCTTCGACATAAGCCAAGTACGACCGGCGACGCTGTTTGCGACAAATGCGAACGTCAGGGTACCGTTGTCGACTTCCAACCTGGCATCATGCGGCAGGATAACGGCATCTTCGGTATTCCCACCGAAGCGCATCCCGCTTATCGAGAATACTTCGTCGAGCAGGTCCGCATCTTTCACCAGGACATCGATGGTCGAGACCACAGTGGAGGTCGTATCGGAAACCTCTATCTGAAGCGTATGGTTTCCCGGGCCGGCCGCCACTAAGGCGTCGCTATCCGCAATTATGACCTGGCCGGCCGCGTTCACTGCAAAGATGCCGGCAACGTTGCCGGACGTGATCACAAATGAAAGGGCCTGGCCCTCCGGATCCAGAGCCGGGACACTTCCGACAACACTTCCCGCGGCGGCATCGTCGTCGATCGCAAAATCTGCGTCCTCGACAATGGGCGCATCATCGATCTCAGTGACATCAATTGTGACAGTGGAGGTCGCAATGCCTCCGTACCCGTCAGTCATCGTGTAGCTGAAGCTGTCGGGCCCGGAATATTCGGCATCCGGTACGTAGGTCACAGTGCCGTCCGGGTTAAGCGAAGCTTCGCCATTCTGCGCATCGCCGAGGATCAGAACCGATAGTGCGTGACCATCGCCGTCGGTATCATTCCCCAGCGGATCGAGGACGGTGGTCGTATTCTCCGGGACGGCCAGTATGTCAGCGACCGCAACAGGCGTGCTGTTCCCCGGCGTTTCCACTCCAATGTAGACCGTCGCGCTGCCTTCGCGGGTCCCGTTACTCACGATGTAGGTGAAGCTGTCGATACCACTGAAACCTGCATTCGGAGTGTAAATGAGTTCTCTCGCGGCGCCTGCCGCCAAAGAACCGCTGCCTGGCTGCGAATACCCGCCCAGTATCAAAGGATCACCGTCTTCGTTGACATCATTGGCCAGAAGATCACCGGCGATGTTGATGCTCAGCGGCAAGTCCTGAGCGGTTGCAAGCACATCGTCCGCTGCGACCGGCGCAACCCCGTCTTCGGAAAGGAGTGGATCCGACGTGGTTTCGAACCAATCGAACCGGGATACGAAGCCCGGTGAGGAATCGCTGCGGTCGGTACTGCCGGCGAACGGACCGATCTGCGTTGGCACGAGGTCGCTCGCGAAGGTGATTGCTGTAGTCCAGGTCTCGCCATCCGCCGAGTAATCGAACGTATAGTCGGTTCCGCTGCGCGTGATCCTGAGGAACTGAGCGTCGCCCGAACCTATTTCCTCGCGGTAGGGGAAACTGCGCGTGTTGCCGTTTACGTCACCGACCAGCAGTTCAAGCTTTCCAGTGTAAGCGACATCGAACCGGAACCAACGTTCATCGCTTTCCAGGATGAGAAGCCCATGTTCCTGATAAGCGACATTCGGTTCATTCAGGAAACGGATAGCAACTGTGAAATCGGCGTTCTCCACCGACTGCAGCACCCTGGGCGCAGTCATCGCGTAATATGCGTCGACCGGCACTCCGGCAGGTGTATCGATTTCGAGCCAGGAGTCGGATGCGTCATGCCGGATCGTTGCTGCACCGGCAATGCCGAAATATGTCCACTCGTCGCCAAGATCGATATCGCTGAAGTCATCTGACACGAGCCCAGAGGTCGGTTCCCCGACCGTGACCCTGACGTTTGCGGTGTCGGTTTCTCCGTTTCCGTCATCGACGGCGTAGGTGAACTGGTCGGAGCCGGTGAAGCCCGGGTCCGGGTCGTA
>NZ_JAATNG010000002.1:0-598636 GCF_013184805.1 Pseudoruegeria sp. HB172150 | reverse complement strand
CCCGTGACCCTGACGTTTGCGGTGTCGGTTTCTCCGTTTCCGTCATCGACGGCGTAGGTGAACTGGTCGGAGCCGGTGAAGCCCGGGTCCGGGTCGTAGGTGATGGTGCCGTCCGGATTGACCGTCGCGCTGCCGTTCGAGGGGCCGCTGTCCAGGGTCACGCTCAAGGGATCGCCGTCCACGTCGCCGTCATTGCCGAGTACGTCAATCACAACGGTCTCGTCCTCGCCGGTCTGCACCGTGTCGTCCGCCGCGGCGGGCGTGTCGTTCACCGGGGCCACGGTCAGCGTGACAGTGCCGGTATCGGTACCGCCATTGCCGTCAGCCACCTCGTACTCGAAGCTGTCCGTCCCGCTGAAATCCGCATCCGGTGTATAGCTGAAGGAGCCGTCGCCGGTCAGCACAAGCTCCCCGTGGGAGACACCGCTTACCAATGTCACGCTCAGTGCATCGCCGTTCGCGTCGGTATCGTTGGTCAGGATACCGGAGGCGGCCACACTGAGCATCGTGTCCTCGTCTACCGAATAGTCATCGTCCCCCGCGACCGGGGGCGTGTTCGGTTCAGACAGAACGGTCACTGTTACCGTCGCCGTGTCGGAAAGCGCGCCGTCGCCCATTGTGTAGGTGAAACTGTCGTCGCCAGTGCCGGAGACCGGCGTGTAGGTGACGGTGCCGTCGCCGTTGTTCGTTACCGTCCCCAGCGCGCCATCGGTCACCCCGGTCACGGCCAGCACGTCGCCGTCCACGTCACCGTCATTGCCAAGCACGTCGATCACGACAGACCCGCCCAAGACCACGGTGCCGCCGGCATCATCCGCTGCGACAGGTGCGTCGTTCACCGGCGCAACGGTGACGCTCACCGTCGACTCCGCCGTCCCCCCGGCCCCGTCGCCGATCGTCACGGTGAAGCTGTCATCGCCCTGGAAATCCCCCTCGGGCGTGTATGTCACGGTGTCCGACACCGGATCGTAGCTCGCGCTGCCATGGCCCGGCTGGGACGCAATCCCGAGGATCACGGGCGTGCCGCCGTCCGGGTCGGTGTCATTGGCGAGCAGATCGGCGGCCGGGATCACCAGCGCCACGTCCTCGTCGGTGCCGACGCTGTCATCCCCGGGTACCGGCGGCGCGTTGTCCGCGCTCGAGGTCGCGGCCAGATCGGCGATCTGCTCCGGTGTCAGCACCCCGGAATAGATCCGGGCATCGGCGATCGCGCCTTCGAAGGGCGCATCGAAGCCGGTCGCGCCGCTCTCGCTGCCCCAGCCGCGGCCGCCCCACTGCATCACCTCGACATTGAGCGTCCAGTCCATCACCAGCGGATCGCTCGCCACCAGGGCCCCGTCGATCCAGAGTTCGACCCCTGCTGGCCCGAAGGTGACCGCAACCTCGTATTCCTGACCGGGCGTAATCCCCGAATAGGTCAGGTAGACCTCGTTCGCGCCATCCTGGAACCGCGCCTTCAGCGTCGACTTGTCGAGGAACATCACAAAGTGGTTGCCGCCGCCGGCATAGCCCGAGGCATCCTTGGTAAACAGCCCCTGCCGACCGTTGGTATCTGCCGCGGTAAAGGAAAACGCCACCGTGCCTTCCGGAACCCCATACGCCGCGTCGTGTTCGACCTCCACAACGTCCCCCGAGGTCCCGTCAAACTCCGTAACGCCAACTGCGTCGTAGATGATGCCCACAGAGCCGGTGACCTTGACCCTGACGTTTGCGGTGTCGGTTTCTCCGTTTCCGTCATCGACGGCGTAGGTGAACTGGTCGGAGCCGGTGAAGCCCGGGTCCGGGTCGTAGGTGATGGTGCCGTCCGGATTGACCGTCGCGCTGCCGTTCGAGGGGCCGCTGTCCAGGGTCACGCTCAAGGGATCGCCGTCCACGTCGCCGTCATTGCCGAGTACGTCAATCACAACGGTCTCGTCCTCGCCGGTCTGCACCGTGTCGTCCGCCGCGGCGGGCGTGTCGTTCACCGGGGCCACGGTCAGCGTGACAGTGCCGGTATCGGTACCGCCATTGCCGTCAGCCACCTCGTACTCGAAGCTGTCCGTCCCGCTGAAATCCGCATCCGGTGTATAGCTGAAGGAGCCGTCGCCGGTCAGCACAAGCTCCCCGTGGGAGACACCGCTTACCAATGTCACGCTCAGTGCATCGCCGTTCGCGTCGGTATCGTTGGTCAGGATACCGGAGGCGGCCACACTGAGCATCGTGTCCTCGTCTACCGAATAGTCATCGTCCCCCGCGACCGGGGGCGTGTTCGGTTCAGACAGAACGGTCACTGTTACCGTCGCCGTGTCGGAAAGCGCGCCGTCGCCCATTGTGTAGGTGAAACTGTCGTCGCCAGTGCCGGAGACCGGCGTGTAGGTGACGGTGCCGTCGCCGTTGTTCGTTACCGTCCCCAGCGCGCCATCGGTCACCCCGGTCACGGCCAGCACGTCGCCGTCCACGTCACCGTCATTGCCAAGCACGTCGATCACGACAGACCCGCCCAAGACCACGGTGCCGCCGGCATCATCCGCTGCGACAGGTGCGTCGTTCACCGGCGCAACGGTGACGCTCACCGTCGACTCCGCCGTCCCCCCGGCCCCGTCGCCGATCGTCACGGTGAAGCTGTCATCGCCCTGGAAATCCCCCTCGGGCGTGTATGTCACGGTGTCCGACACCGGATCGTAGCTCGCGCTGCCATGGCCCGGCTGGGACGCAATCCCGAGGATCACGGGCGTGCCGCCGTCCGGGTCGGTGTCATTGGCGAGCAGATCGGCGGCCGGGATCACCAGCGCCACGTCCTCGTCGGTGCCGACGCTGTCATCCCCGGGTACCGGCGGCGCGTTGTCCGCGCTCGAGGTCGCGGCCAGATCGGCGATCTGCTCCGGTGTCAGCACCCCGGAATAGATCCGGGCATCGGCGATCGCGCCTTCGAAGGGCGCATCGAAGCCGGTCGCGCCGCTCTCGCTGCCCCAGCCGCGGCCGCCCCACTGCATCACCTCGACATTGAGCGTCCAGTCCATCACCAGCGGATCGCTCGCCACCAGGGCCCCGTCGATCCAGAGTTCGACCCCTGCTGGCCCGAAGGTGACCGCAACCTCGTATTCCTGACCGGGCGTAATCCCCGAATAGGTCAGGTAGACCTCGTTCGCGCCATCCTGGAACCGCGCCTTCAGCGTCGACTTGTCGAGGAACATCACAAAGTGGTTGCCGCCGCCGGCATAGCCCGAGGCATCCTTGGTAAACAGCCCCTGCCGACCGTTGGTATCTGCCGCGGTAAAGGAAAACGCCACCGTGCCTTCCGGAACCCCATACGCCGCGTCGTGTTCGACCTCCACAACGTCCCCCGAGGTCCCGTCAAACTCCGTAACGCCAACTGCGTCGTAGATGATGTCAGCCATTCCTAGTGCCCCCACTTCGGATTGAAATCATGCTGAAAATATTGCCGGCGCGCTGCCACTGGCGCCCGGCATCAGATGCCCGACGAGTGAAGCCGGTTGCCCCGGGCCACCCGTTTGAGAGCCATCTAGAAAGAGCGATTTTGCTGGGAGCCTTGGTGAAGATCGTGCTGATCTTGTTGGCGCTACTCTCGGGAACAACAATTTCACTGGCAAAACAAAATACTCTCGAGAAATGCAACTGAACGCACGCCAACGAGGTCATCTTCGATCTAGAAGAAATCCCCCAACGACGACGATGTTGGCACCCCGGTCTTCCTTACGTCAAGGAAAGCTTCGTTAACAGCCGGTGACACGTATGGCCCCAGCACTGCCTTTTTTGTCCTTTTTTTCGCAGCTCTCTCGGTGGTTGTGGCCCGGGCCTGCGTAACGCCCGAAACTGACCAAATCGGTCTGCCAGAGTCATCGCGGCAGCCTGTCCAAATCGACTGTCGAGCCGGCTGTCGATCGGCGCCATGCTTGAACCGGACGGCATGATAAAAGCGGATCAGGATTGGGGACGACTGGCGCCTTAGCGAGAGCCGAGATCCAACCGATCGACGGATGGCTGCAGAACGGCGACGGGCCTCATTTGGAGCGATTGCACCCGATAGCGCATCTTGAGGCGGATCAAACTTCTCAACTCTGGACAAGCCACTATGCGACCAGGTTCAGAACTATGCCCACCAACAGTTGCAGTGGGCGCCGCGCCCCTTCTCAGGTTAATCGAACTCAAAACCGAAATCGTCATCTTCCCGACGCATGGCCAAACGCTCAAGTCACCGCGGGCGACCAAACCATTCTGCCTTACATCGGCTCATCACCGTTCACAGTATTGGACGGCTCGGGTGCTGAACAAAAATTTCGGAAAATTGCCTGCACCTGACATTTTCCCCTTCGATTGTGTGGGACAGATGTGGGGCAAGAACAGGCTAAGGTCAAAACCGCTGGTACGGCCTGGCAATCGCAGTACTCAATGGGAGAATGAACTTATGTACAAGCTGGCTGCAATATCTCTGGTCTTTGTTATGGGCGCAACTGGGCTGTCCGCTCAGCAGACTTACAAGGAAGAGCTTTACGAAAGTGGCTCTCTGACGCTCAGCAACATGGAATCGCACATCAAATCGCTCCTGGAAGACAACGGCGTGTCGGCAGACTGCATGGGCAACCTCTATTCCGGTGATGTCGCTTCGATGAACTCCATCATCAATGACTCCGATCTCAACTCCTCGGAGAAACGCAGTGAGGTCAAGGCCATCCTGGATCGGCGCTGCTGATCTTCAGAAGCGGGCGGCTTCAGGCGCCCGTTGGTTCGCGTAGTAGTCACAATGTTAGAACCGGGGATGCAGGTGCTGTGTCCCCGGTTATTATCTTTGCGCCGCGATTTTTCGAAGGTTCGTGGCGTCCGTTAGCCGAATACGGCCATAGAGCCTTTTGATCAGGCCAGCGTTTTCAAATTCATTCAGCAACTGAACCACGGAAGCGCGAGAGACGACGGACAGGGCCGCAAGTTCACCTTGTGTAATCACGATTTCATTCGATGGCTCGGGCATATTCCCCCGCCATCTGACCCGTCCGATACTCAGGATTGTCGCGGCAATACGCGCCGCGGCGTTTCGCCTTCTGATGTCCTCAAGCGTTTCGAGGCCAGTTCGGATCTGGCGCACGCTCAGCAAACCGAGCCATCGCCAGCATTCCGGCCGCTCCTCAGCCATGCGTAGAACCTCTGCTCTTGGAACGGCAAGCAATTCGCATTGCCTGTTGGCAAAGAAGAACCCTCGTGCGGAACTCGTTTCGAGCAGTTCCGTCTCCCCGAACCAGGATCCCGGTAGGTGTACGGTTACCGGATTTCGCACCGTAGCTCCCTGTGTCAGTGCGAGCGCCACGGAACCGCTGACTACGCCATAAATTCCATCCGTTGCCTCTCCTAACCGGCAGACCTCGTCGCCGCTGTCAAATCGAACGAGGCCGGATTTTGAAAGCCATAAGTCGGCAAAGTGCGAGGGCGTTTCGGCAAGCCAGCCCTGGCGTCGCGCGAAGGCGCGCGCCAGATCCAACTGCTCAGCTTCAGTCCTCGGAACCATGCTTCGACTGAACGCCGCAAACAAAGCGCGACGCACCCTCCGCTACCAATGCCGAGCCATGCTAGCAGATACGACGTTTCTGACTGTCCACTCGCGACAGTGACATGTCAGAGTGCCAGGACCCTCACCAAATGGATCGTTCCGGCCCCGCGAGCTAGAACTGAAAGGTAACTCCGAGAACGGGTCCGGACTGTTCGATGTGCAAATTCGAGTCGCCGATATCGTGATCGAAAGAGATGTGGCGATACCCACCACGAAGGGTCCAGCGTTCATTAATGGTATAATCTGCTGTGACCAGAACCTGCCATGTCTCACTGTCGCCGCTGAATCCGCCATAGTCTGCATAGACCGTCGCGCTCCAGTTCCGGTCAAATGCGAACCTGGCCCGAGCACCGATGATAGGGTCAATCCAATCGCTTCCGGCACCAAAGGAGACGGGTACGGCCGCGCCTCCGGCCGGTGTGAGTTCCACCGCGGAGTCAATATCGAACCAGCGGAAGCCAGCGACCAGATCCAGGGTCACGACAGCCCCTTCATAAGCCCTGTATAGTCCCGCCGCCGTAACCGCAGTCATTTCCAGAGAGGTCTCTGATCTAGCAAAGTTCGGCCCGGAAATATCGGCGTCGAAGGCCAGATCGTAATACATGAAATCGACAAAAGCGCCCCAGCGCCCGTTATGCGCCTCAAACGCGCCCATGAAGGCAAAATCGAGATTCTCCAAAGCATCGCCGAAGCTCAATTCCGTTTCGACCGAGCCAGCTGGAGAGTCGATGGAAGTGGTCGTGCCGGCCCCAAAAAGGTAGATTGAAGCGCTGAAATCCCAATCAGTTTGCTGTGCGCTTGCGGCTCCCGCACATGAGATGAGAACAGCCGAAGAGGTTGGAATCAGATTTTTCAGCATGGGCTCATCCCTTCATCTGCGATCAACCCTGGATCGATTGTCAGTCGTCTTCAGAAACCTCGTCTGCCAGTTTTCGTAGCCTGGACACATCGGTGATACGGATTGCACCATACGATCTCGAAATGTAGCCGCCCCGTTCAAGCAGGCTCAGATGCTCCGCGACCGACGACCGCGACAAAGTGGTCAATCGAGCGACGTCGGATTGAGTGACTTCCAAAGAGGGCCTTTCACTCCCCAGCTGCCTAACGTTCCTTACATTGCCAAGCTGAAGCAGTGTGGCCGCAATCCGACCAGACGGATTTCGGATTCGCATGTCGTCGAGCATGTACAAGACTTGCCGCAGTTGCATAGAGACCAGACAACCGAGCCATTTCCAGTTTGCAGGATCCGAGCTTGTAAGTTCGATGATTCGACCGCGCGGCACGAACACCACGTTGCAATTTCGCGTTGCAGTTACCGTCGAAACCCGCGGCGAGTTGTCGTAAATCTCGATTGCGCCGATCCAGTCACCTTCACGATTGAGTCCGGAGATCGCAGGCCCCCTGTCGGGGAACATCTGCTCTACTGACACAACCCCCGAGACAATGCCGAATAACCCGGACGGGCTGTCGTCGGCCCTGAACAGGGTCGCCCCTTTTTCCAGGCGCCGGAACATCGCACGCTCAAGCAGAGCGTCCGCGAAACTTTCGGGTGTTTTCGACAGCCAGCCTCTGGTCCGGAGGATAGCCGCTGAACCTGACAGATTGTCATGAAACATGGGTCTGTTCATAGGCATTTCACTAATGACGGCGCCCTACGGGCTGGGTTGTTCTCCTGGTGCTGGCGCGGCACCGAATACTTCGAATTCAGTCTGTGGCCTGTAGGACCGCCTCGGCGGGAGGCGGAGTTTGCAGCGGCGGACGCGGGTTGAACTTCGGACCCTGTGCGCCTGACCGCTTACCGACGAATAATTCGAGGAGCTTCCTCGTCGGAGGTATCCGGATTGATTCCACATCTTTCGAATTCGGCACCAAGACTTCACAGCATTCGTTGACGTGGATGCGATGCTCCTCGCTACTGAGTGTCAGTCGCCTCCGAGTCGCTATCAACGCTGAGTAAATCGTCTAGCAACTGCATGGATGACGTAAGGTTCGAACATGTCCGTACCCTTGGGGTGCCCATACTGGAAACTCAGAGAACATGAACATTTCCAGTGGGCTACCTCCCTTCGATGACATGGCCACTTGGAAATATTTGTTGGTCGGGAGTGACCGATCATGGGATCCGGAAACCTGTCCAAACCAGGGAGGAACTACTGACCTTTGACACTTTCGCGCACTGGACAATCGAAGGCCGGGCCATGTTCCCATTCTCGCATCAGTTGAATCCGAACATTGCGCCAAACTGCGGGCGGACAGGGCCGCGAAATAGGTTCACAGAAAAGCCAACACGGTGATACGTAGCGGACGAACTTAGGAAATCGCTCTGCCTGCAGACTGGAACGGCCCTGAAAGCCGTCCCGTCGCATGTGCCCCAGGTCCTATTCAGTTATCGTGCGCATACGTCAATCGACCGGCAGATTGCTGGGCACGACTTCGGGCTTACCGAGGCGGCCAGGAATCGACGCCTCGTCGGTCAGAGTATGAAGAAATGCGACGATATCCGATATCTCGGAATCGGAGAGCGTAATTGGTTCAATGTCTACCCGCATACGGTATCGGTCCATTTCGAAACGGTCTTCCAGAACCACGAAATCCGTCTTTGCGAACTGAGCATCCTGTGGCAGTACGACCTGGCCGCTGTCCCACGCTGCGAGGGAACTGAGTGGGTTCAGATGGTGCCTCACGACCGCGTCGAGCGATGCGAATGCGCCGTTGTGGCCCCATGGACCGGTCCTAGCAACGTTGCGCAAAGAAGGCGTGCGGAAGCGATAGGCATCATCCTGCAGGTCGGTCTCGACCATTCGGCCAAGATCACGGGCATAGGGATCGAACCGGCGGACCCGCCCGGGGCCGAACGGCGGGATAGCCAAGGCGTAGAATTGCTGGTCCGTCAGCAGCTGCCCGGAATGACACTCCGAGCAGCCGGCCTTCCCGTAGAACAGTTCGAGCCCCCGACCTTGCGCAGTCGAAAACGCCGACCCATCGCCCGATAGCCAGGTATCGAATGGGCTTGATAGTGTCCTCCATTCGGAATTGATGAAATCGTCCAGGGCATTTCCAATGTGGGCGATCGTCAGGTGCTCGGGAGTCGATACATCCGAGAACGCCGTTGCGAACATATCCATGTATTCCGGGATCGTGGCGACCCGTGCAGTGAGGATTGGCCAAGCATAGTCGATACGTTCGTTTCGCGCCGTACCGGCCTCGTTCTCGCCGGCCCGGCCCGCCATTTCGATCCGGCTGGCAAGCGGAAACAGGGCCTGAGCGGCCAGGACGCTTTGAAGCCCTAAGGGAAGCCATTCTTCGGCAGGGGTATCGAAGCCACGCCCATATGTATCTTCGGCAGTCACACGCCCATCGTGCAGAAGCGTACGGATCGACCGGTGGCCCAGGTTGAACATGGCCATGGTGTTTCGCGACATGCGAAAATCCGGGCGCTCTGCGCTGTCTGGGATGCGGCGCTCAGGACCTGTGCCGACGCCACCCTCACCGACGCCGAGCGACAGTCCATCGCTGGTTGCGCCTTCGATCGTATGGCAGGTACCGCAAGAAATGTTGCGGTTACCCGACAGAATCTTATCGTAGAACAGTAACCGACCGATCTCGGCCTTCGCAGGATCATAAGGACGGTAGTCCGCTTCGGACAGAGGCCGTAGATCGGAAGTCTCCGCCTGACTGGGAGTGGCGGAAACCAGGAATGCGAGACACGTGACCAGAATGCGAATGACGTTCCTCCCCGAAGCCTTCCGCCGCTGTTTGCTGGCATTTTGCATGACTATGCCGCTCGCCCCCGCGCTTGCCAATAGTGCGCTGGAAACTGCGAGCGATCAGATGGAAGCCGGGGAATTCGATACCGCGATGAGGTCGCTGGTTCCGCTTGCGCAATCAGGCAACGCAGATGCCGAAAAGCTGATCGGCGTGATGTACGCGATGGGGCTCGGCGTAGAGCAGGATTACCAGCGCGCTTTTGACTGGTACCTGCGGGCGGCGATGAAGGGACATCCTGGCGCCCAGACAGGCGTTGCCTGGTACTACGAGGTTGGTATCGGCGTACCGGCGCCGGACCTCGTGCGCGCCTACATGTGGTACGCGCTGTCGGCCATAGGCGGCGATCCCGACGGCGCGATCAGCCAGCAAGAAATCGTAAAAAAGATGACGCCCGAACAGATCGCCAAGGCACATACGCTGGTACATGATTATCGAGACTGGCTTTATCCCTACCGCTGAGGCAGGAAGGCGAAGGCGAGGAGAAATGGGATCGGCATGAACGAGAGGGAGGAGGACGACCCGTATCACGGGCTCGACGCAGAGACACGCGAGGCGCTGAGGCTCAGCCGCAGCGACCTAACCGCGCGGCTTTCCGGTAGAGCCGAGATCTTCGCCGACAACAGTGCGATGATCTCGGCCTTCGCCGATCTCATCCTGCAGGATTTCCGAGCGGCACTGGAAGCCGGGAGAGAACACGTGCTGATGATCTGTCCGGTGGGACCGGTGGGACAGTACGACCTTCTTTCGGCGCGGTGCCGGGACGAAGGCATATCCCTCAACCGGCTGACACTCCTGATCATGGACGAATACCTGACCGATGCGGGTGCCTGGATTGCCGCAGACGACCCGCTCAGCTTTCGCGGACACATGGCACGGGCCTTGTCGGACCTGCCGGAGGACCTGCGCCCCGAAGTGGTCGTACCGGACCCCGCAGACACCACCGCTGTGCCGGCATTGATCGAGTCGATGGGCGGCGTGGACGTGACCTATGCCGGAGTCGGCATCACCGGGCACCTCGCCTTCAACGACCCGATCCCGGGACGAGACGCGCCGGAATTCCTCGCGTCTCTGCCAACGCGGATCGTGGCGCTTACAACCGAAACGCGGCTGATCAATTCCGTCACTGCAGCGCGTGGCAATGCCGAACGTATACCGCGCCTCGCGGTCACCGTCGGGATGAAGGAAATCCTGTCCGCCCGCCGCCTGCGCATTTTCATGAACCGCGACTGGCAATGTGCCGCGATCCGCCGCCTCGCCTATGGTCCGGTGACCGGTGCATTTCCGGCGTCACTTGTACAGAACCATCCCGAATGGAGCCTGCATCTTGTCGATCTAGTGCTCGACCCGGCCGAACCCGGGCTTCGCTGATGCCGGCAACGCGTATCGCTTTCCACCTTGACGATGTGGGCGTCAGCTACGGATCGGTGGTCGCATGGAAGGACTTACGCAAGTCCGGCGTGGTGCGCTCGGCCAGCGTCATGGTCCCCTGCCCCTGGTACCCAATGGCACGCGATGACTGGCAGGAGAATCCCGGTCAGGACCTGGGCGTCCACCTTACCCTAACATCGGAGTGGTCCACCTATCGCTGGCGTCCAATGATCGGCCCGGCGAAGGGGCTGACCGATGACGAAGGCTTCTTCCACCGCCGGCCCGGTTCCGTCGCCGCCAGCGCCAACCCTGCCGCCGTGGCCGACGAGATTGCGGCGCAGATTGAACGCGCGCTCGCAGACGGTATCCGACCGACACATCTGGACGCACATATGGGCACGGCGTTCCTGGAACCGTTCATCGGTGCGGTGCTCGACGCCTCCGACCACTACGGCATTCCTGTGCTTGCGTGTCGCGACCTGTCGGCCCTGATTGCGGCGGTGGCCGTACCGGGATTTGACGCAGGCTACCTGAAAGAATTCCTTGCGGAGGTCGAGCAGCGCGGCGCGAAGATCTTTGACCAGTTCCTGATTGGGTTCTGTCCACCTGACACCGACATTGAAGCACATATTGAGCATATCGTCCGGGGTGCCGGATCCGGCTGCCACTTCTGGGGATTGCACGCCAACGCAGCCGACGGGATGGAAGCCTACGCCCCGCAAATGGCTGAACCGCGGCTAAAGGAATACGAGCTGTTCAGCAGTCCGCGCGCGCAGGCGCTGTTCGAAAAGCTCGGGGTAGACCCCGTAGAGTTCCGGGACGACGCCTGACCCCGTCCCGGAAATCGCTTTGAAGGCCCGGATTACTCCATCGCCATCGAGTTCAGGCTGCCGATCCGCTCCTCGGCTTCGGCCGCCGCGGCAACAAGCGCGTCATAGACTTCCGACCCGCCGTCGATGTTCTCCTTGAACCAGTCATAAACCGGCGCAGCCACCTCGCGGAACATCTCCTTCTCTTCCGGCGACGGCACGTAAATTTCGCCGCCTGCCTCGCGGAACTCCTCGTAGGCGGAGATCGACTTGCGCTTCGGCGAGGCGAAGGTGGCCTGCTGCAACTGGTAGAACCCGTCTGCAACAACGCGGCGCAGGTCCTCGGGCATCGACATGAACACCTCGTTGTTGATGTACCACAGCGCCGCCATATAGGCGTGGCCGTCCAGCGTGATGTGGGTCAGGCCGGCATCGGGGAACTTCATGCCCATGATGTCCGTGATCCCGTTCTTGGACCCTTCGACCACGCCGGTCTGGAACGAGGTGAACAGCTCCGGCCAAGGGATCGGCGTGGGCGAGGCGCCCAGCGCCTTGACCAGTTCCTGCGGCAGGTCAGCTACCACGGTACGGATCTTCATGCCTTCCAGATCCGTCGGCGTCTTCACCGTCTTCTTGGTATTGGCAAAGTTACGCCAGCCGCCGGTGTTGCCGATGGTCATCAGCCGGATCGTGCCGCCCGAATCCTCAAGGATCTTCTCGCGCAGCATGCCGACGAACGGCCCGGTCAGCACGTCCTCGGCCACCCGGTCGTCGCGCATCAGGTATGGCAGGTCGAACACCTGAACATAGGGAAAGATGCCCGCCGCGCCGCCGGAGGTGGAAATGTAGATATCCAGCGTCCCGTCCGACACCGACTGCAGGCACTCCGCGCCGTTGGCGCACAGCGTCGTCCCCGGCAGAAGTTCTACCGCGATGGCGCCGTTCGACGCCTTCTCGACATAGTCCTTGAACACCAGCATGCCGTCCCAGTCTTCGTCCTCGCGGTTGTCCGGGACGTTGGCGCGCAGCGTGTAATCCTGCGCCAGCGCAGGCACCGCGATCGCGGCGGCCGCGATGGTCACCATCAGTTTCTTCAGCATTGTCTCCCTCCTCTGAATCTCGGTCTGGTTTGCGGATCTCTATTTGACGAAACCGAAGAACGTCGGAACCGTCATGGAAATTGCGGGGACATAGGTGATCAGGAAGATCACCAGAATCTCGACCAGCAGGAATGGCAGGATCGCCTTGGCGATGGTCTCGACCCTCTCGCCAGAGACCGATGAGGCCACGAACAGGATCAACCCCATTGGTGGCGTCGCCAGTCCGACGGTCAGGTTCACGCTCATGATGATGGCGAAGTGCACGGGGTGGACGCCCAGGTCGATGAAGATCGGCGCCAGGATCGGGCCCAGGATGATGATCGCCGGCCCGGCGTCCAGGAACATGCCAACCACGAACAGCAGCACGTTGATCAGGAACAGCAGGATCAGCGGGTTCGAGGTAAGGCCAAGCACCCACTCGGCCATCGTCTCCGGCAGGTGCGACAGCCCGACGACCACCTTGAACGCAATGGCCGCGCCGACCAGCATCAACACGACGGAAGACGTCAGCGCAGCCCGGGTCAGCACGTTCGGCAGGTCGCGCAGCTTCATCGTGCGCAGGATGAACAGCGACACGATCAGCGCATAGCCCGCGGCGACGGCAGCGGCCTCTGTCGGGGTGAACACCCCGCCCAGGATGCCGCCCAGGATCAGCACCGGCGTCTGCAGCGGCAGAACCGCGCGTTTGCAGGTCCTGCGGAAATCCTCGCTCGCAAGGCGGCGCAGGCTGAGGACCATGAAGTGTATGACCACCAGCGCCGCAAAGAAGATCATCCAGCTTGTCGAGGTGGCGGTTTCCTCCGTCACCGGCGACAGCAGATAGACCAGACCGGCCAGGTTCAGGCGCACAAGCGCGAAGCTCAGCCAGTACTCGACCGCCCCGATCTCGATCTTTTCCCGCACCACGCGCTTGGCTGGGGGAAGCTCGTAGCGGTCGGCCAGAACGCGGACGCACAGCATAAGGCCGATGCCGACAAGGATGCCGGGGACGATTCCGCCGAGAAACAGCGCCGCGACGGATTCCCCCATCACGTACGCATAGATGATCATGATGCCCGACGGCGGAATGATCGGGCCGATCACCGACGAGGCCGCCGTCACCGCCGCGGCGAAGCGGCGGGTATACCCCTCGCGCTCCATCGCCGGGATCAGCATAGACCCCAGGGCTGAGGTATCGGCCACGGCCGACCCGGACAGTCCGGCGAACAGGATCGAGGACAGGATGTTCACCTGCGCCAGCCCGCCGCGGAAATGGCCCATCAGCGCCTGGCTGAACTCGACCAGCCGATGGGTGATGCCGCCGCGGTTCATCATCTCGCCCGCAAGCATGAAGAACGGGATCGCCATTAGCGGGAAGCTGTCTATGCCGTTGTAGACATTCCGGTACAGCAGGTTCCAGTCGCGGGTGGAATCGGTCACCCACAGCATGATGCCGGGCGCCGCCAGCATCGCGAAAAAGATCGGCATCCCGACAAGGATGAAGACCAGAAACAGCGGAAGGAACCAGGTCAGCATCGCTTACTCCGCCGACATCACGATCTGATCCGGGACCGGCCCATAATCCACCGATGAATCCCACAGCATGTGCAGGTGCTTCAGGATCATCTCGATATTGACAAGCGTCATCAGGATGAAGCCGACATAGATCGACATGTACATCCAGGCGAGTTTCATCCGCACCGGCTCGCCGCCCACCAGGTCGAGAGGCACCTTCAGCGAGCCGGAGTTGAACAGCCAGCCCGACTTGATGTGCCTGATGCCAAGCTGAAGCGCGACCATCAGGACGGCCAGCGCTATGACGAGCAGCAGCAGGTTCAGGACAAGGCCGGCGCGCCTTCCGAGCAGTTCCTTGAACATATCAATGGCGACGAACCCGCCCCACCGGTAGGCCGAGGGTGCCATCAGCCCCGTCATCCACAGCATCAGGAACCGCGCCGCCTCGTCCGGCCAGGGCAGCGCGTTGTTGAGCACGTAGCGAAAGAAGACCTGGACCAGGATCACGACGACCATCAGCCCGATCAGGACCCAGGCTATCGAGCGTCCCACGCGCAACAGAACGGTGATGACGATCCCCAGACCGGCGATCACGGCCGCTGTTTCCGTAGCTGCAATTGAACCTCCCTCGCGCGGATTTTTCCGCGTCCTTGGACCGATCCTGAGGCATGCGCCTAGACCGCGCAACAGGTATATATACGCCGTTCCGGCCGATCCCGGCCTAAGCGGCAGTCAACGGATTTCCTTTTGCCGAAAACACCCGTTCGGATTATTCGTTTTTGATAAAATTCGAAAAGGAATGGTGCCTCGATGCACGAAAGACCACAGTCCAGACGCTCGGCCATCCTCGGCCTTCTGACCAAGCGCGGCCGCGCCTCAGTCGAGGAGATTGCCACCGTCCTGCGCATGACGCCGCAGACGATCCGCAAGGATCTCAGCGCCCTCGAGCAGGAGAACAAGATCGTCCGCTACCACGGCGGCGCCACGCTTCTGGCCGGGAACGAATATACCAGCTTCGACGCCCGCAGGAACGTCTCCGCGGCGCAGAAGGCACGCATCGGCGCGATGGTCGCGCGGCAGATACCCAACTCTGCTTCCGTCGCGATCAATTCCGGCACCACGACCGCCGCCGCCGCGGCGGAACTGCGCCAGCATTCCGGGCTGCGGGTGGTAACGGACAGCGTGCACGTCGCCGACGAAATCAGGAATTTCAGTGGTTTGGAGGTAATCGTGCCCGGCGGTCGAGTCCGCGCATCGGACGGGTCCATCGTCGGCCACTCCGCTGCCGAGTTCATCTCGCAATTCCGCTTCGACGTCGCGGTGATCGGCACCGCCGCCATTGGCCACGACGGCGCTCTGCTGGATTACGACCTGTCCGAGGTGTCGGTCGTTCGCGCGATCATCCGCCACGCCCGGCAGGTGATCCTTGCCGCCGACAGCTCGAAATTCGGCCGCGCCGCGCCGGTCTGTATCGCCAATATCGGCGAGGTCGGCCTCCTGGTCACCGACCGCAGTTGCCCCGAGCCGCTGCGCCAGCTCTGCCGTACCAGCAATGTCCGCGTTCTCGAGGCCTGAGACCCAGAAATTCCCACCTTTTCACGCGATTTCGTTTCCAAGAAATATCGAAAATTACGAATTTTTTTCGCGCCATGCTGGTTGGAAAGCGGCCCGAACTGACGGACTATCCCCTGGGAGGAGAAGCTTGGCACAAGATGATTCGCATTAAGCCTGCTGACAGTAGGAGCCGTGGGACCAGGCGCGGTCCGGCGGTCGCACTGCAATGACCGGGGTACTCGTCTTTGGCGTCGCGGTCATGGATTTCGTCCTGTTCGTCGATGCCTTTCCCGATGCCGCCGAGAAATACCGCGCCGAGGATGCTGTCGCCGTCGGCGGCGGCTGCGGCGCCAACGCGGCGGTCGCGATCTCACGTCTCGGTGGTCATGCGCATCTGTCCGCGCGGCTGGGTAGCGATGCGGTCGGCGACCTGATTGCGGCGGAACTTCAGGCCGAGGGGCTGGACACGTCCGGCCTGAACCGAGCGGCATGCGGGCGCTCTTCTTTCTCCTCGATCCTTGTCGATTCCAAAGGCGAGCGGCAGATCGTGAACTTCCGCGGCTCCAGCCTTGCCAAGTCCGCCGACTGGCTCACCCTGCCCGTAGACACCGGCGCGGTTCTGACCGACACCCGCTGGCCTGCCGGAACGCGACGCTCCCTGCAACTGGCGCAGACCGCCAGTATCCCCGGCATTGTCGATGCCGAGGCGCCGCTTGATCCCGATGACATCGCGGCGGCGAGTCACGTCACCTTTTCCGCTCAGGGCCTGCGCTCGCTCTATCCGGACCTGCCACTGCGAGAAGCGCTGCAACGCTACCAGTTGACCCACGGCGGCTGGGCCTGCGTCACCGACGGCGCCGATGGCGTCCGCTTCACCGGCCCCGCCGGAACCGGCCACCTGCCGGCCTATCCTGTCGACACCGTCGATACGCTTGGCGCAGGCGATGTCTGGCATGGTGCTTTCGCCCTACGGCTGGCCGAGGGCGCGACGGAAGCACAAGCGGTCCGGTTCGCCAACGCCGCCGCGGCCATCAAGTGCACGCGCCGGGGCGGCCGCGCCGGTACACCCGCGCGAAGCGAAGTTGAGACTTTTCTGAGGGAGAGAGAAGATGCAACTAACGGCCGGTAAACTCTGGGGTCTCAGGCGCATGGCGGACGCGCGCGGCATCTTCAAGATGACGGCGGTCGATCAGCGACCGCCGATCAAGGGGCCGATCGCCAAGAAGCTGGGCGTCGAAACCGCCCCGTGGGAAGAGGTCGCCCGCTTCAAGCGCCTGCTGGTCGAGACCCTGCAGGATCAGAGCACCGCCATGCTGCTCGACCCCCATTACGCCATCCCCCACGGCATCGACGCGTTGTCGCCAGCCAAGGGCCTGATCGTGACGCTTGAAGATTCCGTCTTCCAGGACACCGACAACGGCCGTATGTCGCTCAACATCGACGACTGGTCCGTCGCCAAGATCAAGCGGATGGGCGGCGACGCGGTCAAGGTGCTGGCCTGGTACCGCCCGGATGCCGGGGCAGAGGTCGTCGCGGCGCAGCAGGCCTATGTCCGCCGCATCGGCGAGGCCTGCGAACGATACGACATCCCCTTCCTGCTGGAATTGCTGGTCTATCCGCTCGCCAAGGACACCGAGCAGACCAAGGAATACGTCGAGATGAATACCAAACGCGCCGACGACGTGCTCGCGTCGGTCGCGGAATTCGCCAAGCCGGAATACGGCGTCGACCTGTTCAAGCTGGAAAGCCCGGTCCCCGCCGCGGCGGCGGATGGCTCGCCAGCCGTGCAGGCCCTGTTCGACGAGATGGGGCGTCTGGCCGGGCGTCCCTGGGTGATGCTGTCGGCGGGTGCCGGCAAGGTCGAATTCCGCTCCGTGCTGGAACACGCCTTCCGGGCCGGGGCTTCGGGCTTCCTCGCGGGCCGCGCCATCTGGCTCGACGCCTTCAACCAATACCCGGACTGGGCGGCCATCGAACGCGACCTGCGCGGCGGATCGGCGGCCTATCTGGGCGAGATCTCGGCCCTCGCCGATTCCGAGGCGTTGTCCTGGCGCGATCACCCGGCCTATGGCGTGGGCGGCGCCGGGTTTAGGCCTACCGACGCCAGCTTCCGCCACGCCTATGCTGAAATCTAGGGGGCCGCGATGAGGATCGGACTCCTTCCACTCGGCCGCGCGACCTTTGACGTCGCCTTTGCCGAGGTAAAGCTCTCCTTGATGCTGAAGTCGCTGGACGCGTCGGGCTTCGAAACCGTCGGCCCGCGCGACCTGCTCTTCGACGGCGACGCGACGACCGCCGCCATCGACACGCTGAAGGGCGAGGCCATCGACCAGCTGCTGATCCTGCAGGTCACCTTCACCGACGCCTCGATGACCGTTGCCGCCGCCAATGCGCTGCCGGTCCCGCTGTCGATCTGGGCGGTGCCGGAACCGCGGCATGGCGGGCGGTTGCGGCTGAACTCGTTCTGCGGCCTAAACCTCGCCAGCCACGCGCTGGGCCGGAACGGGCGGAACTTCTCCTGGCTCTACGCCGATCCCGAAACCGTCGCGGCGTCCGACATCGACGATATGCTGGCCGGACGGCGCCGCGCCGGCCAACTGACCGCGGCAAAGGGAGGCCATCCAACCGAAGAAGCCGAGGCCATCGTCGGCCGCATCGCCGGGCGCCGCATCGGACGGATCGGCGCGCATCCCGACGGCTTCGACACCTGCGCCTACGACCCCAAAGCGCTGCGTGCGCTGGCGGGGATAGAGGTGGACGCGCTGGAACTCGACCAGCTTTTCGCGCTGGCCCGCGCAACCAATGCCGCACCCGTCGCCGCGCTCCGTGCCGAAGTGGCGGGGCAGATCACCGACCTCGATACGCAGGATCAGGACAAACTGGACCGTTCGCTCCGCCTCAAGCTCGGGCTCGACAAGCTGCGGCGCGACGGAAGGTACCACGCCTTCGCCATCCGCTGCTGGCCGGAAACCTTCACCGAATACGGCGGCGCCATCTGCGGCCCCGTCGCCATCGAGGGTGAGGCGCGCGTTCCCTGCGCGTGCGAGGCCGATGTCTACGGCGCCCTGACCCAGATGATCCTGTCCGAAGCGTCCGGTCAGCCGGTCTTTCTGACCGACCTCGTCGACATGGACGCAACGGACGACAGTGGCGTGGTCTGGCACTGCGGCCAGGCGCCCCTGTCGATGGCGGCGGCGTCACATCCTCCCCGGGCCACGGTTCATTCCAACCGCAAGATGCCGCTGCTCTACGAGTTCCCGCTGAAACCCGGCCGGATTACCCTGATGCGTGTTTCGCAAAGCTTCGGCGCGCCGAAGATGGTGCTTTCCGGTGCAGAGATGCTCGACCGACCGATGGCGTTCACCGGGACCTCCGGCGTGATGCGGTTCGACCGCCCCGCCGGCGAGGTCCTGACCGACATCATCGACAGCGGGCTCGAACACCACATGGCCCTGACCTATGGCGAGCACCGGCCGCTGCTGCGAAGCATCGCGGCGGCGCTGGACCTGCCCGTTCTGGAGATCTGAGAATGACCGTACGCTATGGCCTGATCGGGGCCGGAATGATGGGGCAGGAACACCTGCGCAACCTCGCCCTGATCGAGGGGGCAGAGGTCACGGCTCTCGCCGATCCCGACGAGGGCACGCGCACCGCCTCCACCGCGCTGGCGGGACCCGCAGCGAAAGCATTTTCGGACTATAAGGAGATGCTGTCTGCGGACCTCTGCGACGCCTACATGATCGTCGGGCCGAACGACCTGCACCACGCAATGATGACCGACGCGCTGGCCACAGGCAAACCGATCCTATGCGAGAAGCCGCTCTGCACCACCAGTCGGGACTGCCGTGATCTTGTCGCGAAGGCACATGGATGCGCGCCTGTCTGGGTCGCGATGGAATACCGCTACATGCCCTCGTCACAACGCCTGCTGGCCGATCTCGAGGCGGGGCGCGCTGGCAAGCTGCACATGGTCTCGATCCGCGAGCATCGCTACCCGTTCCTCGACAAAGTCGGCGACTGGAACCGCTTCAACGCGCGGACGGGTGGCACCATGGTCGAGAAATGCTGCCATTTCTGGGACCTGATGCGGCTGATCACCCGTAGCGACCCGGTGCGGGTCTACGCCTCGGCGGCGATGAACGTGAACCATGCCGACGAAAGGTATGGCGGCAAACAGCCCGACATCATCGACAACGGCTATGTCATCGTCGACTTCGAGAACGGGACACGCGGCATGATGGACCTCTGCATGTTCGCTGAGGCGGCGACCTGGCAGGAGATCATCACCGTGACCGGCAACCGCGCCCGTTTGGAAACCCGCGTGCCCCGTCCCGGCCGGTTCGAGCCCGACGGGATCGAGCGCGAGGCCGAATACGCCGTCGCCGACCGCGCGTCGCTACGCGAGACAGTCGAAACCGTGCATGTAGACGACACGCTGCTGAAGGCCGGCGACCATCACGGCTCCACCTTCTTTCAGCACCGCGGGTTTTTCGAGATGGTGCGCTCCGGCAAGGGCACGCCCGCCGTCACGCTGGAAGACGGGCTCTGGTCGGTGCTGACCGGCGAGGCCGCCGAAATGTCGGCGCGCGAGGACCGGGCGGTAACGCTGTCGGAGTTGAAGTGAGGCCCCGATGATCCTGATCACCGAATTCATGGACGAGACCGCCGTCGACGCGCTGCGCAAGGAGTTCGACGTCCACTACGACCCTGCCCTAGCCGACGACCCGTCGCGGATCGAGGCTCTGATCCCCGGCCGCCGCGCGCTGATTGTCCGCAACCGGACGCAGGTGACCGCCAATCTGCTGGCGGCCGCACCCGACCTCGAATGCGTCGGGCGCCTCGGCGTCGGGCTCGACAACATTGACCAGGCCGCCTGCGCCACGCGTGATGTCGAGGTCTACCCGGCCACCGGAGCCAACAATCTGTCGGTGGTGGAATACGTCCTTGCCACCGCCATGAGCCTGCTACGCGGTGCCTATGACGCGCGCGTGGCGATGCAGGCCGGCAGCTGGCCCCGTACCGCATGTGCCGGACGCGAGCTCGCGGGCAAGACGCTGGGCCTCGTCGGCTTCGGCGCCATCGCGCAGGACCTCGCCGTCAAGGCGCGGGCGCTGGGCTTGAACCTGATCGCCCACGATCCCTTCTTGCCCCCCGACCACCCCGCGTGGGGCGACGTGCCTGCGCGCGATCTCGACGACCTTCTGCCAGCAGCGGATGTCGTCAGCCTGCACGTCCCGCTGACCGGCGCGACACGGCACCTGATCAACGCCACCCGCCTTTCCCGGATGAAGTCTGACGCCGTACTTATCAACGCCGCGCGCGGCGGCGTGGTGGACGAGGCCGCGCTTGCGTCTGCCCTGCGAGAGGGCAGGCTGGGCGGCGCGGCGCTCGACGTGTTCGAGACCGAACCGCTCACCGCCGAGGCCGCCGCGCAGTTCGACGGCCTTCCGAACCTGATCCTGACCCCGCATATCGGCGGCGTCACCGAAGAGAGCAACACGCGCGTCAGCGCGATGATCGCGGACCGAGTGCGCGCGCATCTGGTCCGGACCTGACCGGGAGGAGGAAGAAAACGTGCCCAAGGAAATGGACCGACAGCTTGTCGGCGATCTCGTCGCCGCCGGCGTCGATTTCGTCACCTCCGTGCCCTGCAAGCAGCTGGCCGGGGTGCTCGAGGTGCTGGACGAAACCACCAGCATCCGCCACGTCCCCTGCAACAAGGAGGACGAGGGGATGGGCCTTTGCGCCGGCGCCTATCTCGGCGGCGGGCGGCCCTGCATCGTGATGCAAAACACCGCGCTGGGCGTGGTGGTGAACGCCCTCGCCACCCTGATCCAGTTCTACCACATCCCGCTGCCGATGCTGATCTCCTACCGCGGCGAGGTCGGCGAAAAGGTGGCGTGCCAGGTCGAGATGGCGCTGCACACCAATGCTATCCTCGCCCAGCTTCACATCCCCACCTACCACTTCCACCACCCAGACCAGGCCGCCGAGTTCCCGGGTATCCTGGCGCATACACAGATGTGTTCGAAACCGACCGCGATCCTGACCGACGCCAGCTTCTGGGGGGCCGCCACATGAACCGCCATGACCTGTTGAAAGACCTGATCCCGGTGATCTCCGACCACCTCGTCGTCTGCAATATTGGCGCGCCCAGCCAGGAACTGGCAGCGCTCGATGACCGCACGTCGAACTTCTACATGCTCGGCACGATGGGACTTGCTTCGTCGATAGGGCTCGGCCTGGCGCTCACGCAGCCCAAACCAGTGATTGCCATTGACGGCGACGGATCGGTTCTGACCAACCTGGGGACCCTCGCAACCATCGCCAATAACCCGGCTCCGAACTTCATTCTGCTCATCGTCGACAACGGCAGCTACGGTTCAACCGGAGATCAGAAGACCTACACTTCTGCAAAAACCTCACTTGCATCGGTGGCACGGGCTTGCGGCTGTGAGACGGTTGTAGAGGCCGAGGCTGAAGAGACACGGGCGGCAGTTGCTGATGCGCTGCGGTCCAAAACGATGACCATCATTGTCGCGAATTGTGATCCCGGCAACGTGGATGTCCCAGTGATCACCCGGAACCCGGTCGCAATTCGGGATCGGTTCATTCAGGAGGTGCAGCGATAGCGGCAATGCGATCCCGCAAACGCTTCATCGCACACTCAGCCGGACGCGTCGGTTTGCCCATCCACTTGGTTTCGCGAGACAGCGTCGGGACTGACAGGGCAAGCGAGGATATGTACTCGGGTTTTAATGGTCACGGTGCTGCATGGCTGCTGAAACCGTTCCGGCCCAGCGGCGGCGACATGGCCGTCGGTTCCACGCAATCGCCTTCCGCCGAAGCGATGGCACCGACATAGCTGAAAGAGTAATCAAAACGGCGTAAAAAAAGAATTGGAAGCGCACTAGCGGCGACCAACCAAGGTCGTGCACTAACTGATGCCTGACGCGTCCGGACATATGGCGCTGTGCGCTGGGGAACATAGCGTGTTCGGACCGACAGATTTTGGTGTCAGATCCGTAAGAGCTAAATGAAACTGCAAGATGTTGTTCACTAGGGTCCCTCATGCTTCGTTCCACGCCGGTTTTTCCTCTCCTCCTCCTGTTGCTGATTGCAATGGTCACACCAGTTTCAGCGCAGCCAATTTCGGAAGAGGCTGGCGGTGCTCCGAAGGAAGTCGGAGTCATGGCACTTGAGGAAACTCTCGTTCCCTACTCCGTAACCCTCCCGGGCCGGGCCGTCGCGAGCGAAAGGACTGAGATCCGCCCCAGGGTCGGCGGTATCATCGCGGAGATCGCATATACCCCCGGCCGCACTCTCGAGATCGGCGACCTGTTGTTCCGACTAGAGCCGGACACATATGAAGTCGCCTATGCCGCGGCCGAGGCCGAACGGACCGGCGCTGCCGCCGCTCTCGATGCCGCCCAGTCTACCGTTGATCGCTATGTCCGATTGGAAGGCACGGGTGTCACATCTTCCGACCTGCAGACGGCGCAGGCTGATCTCGCTCAAGCGAAGGCGACGCTAAGTGCGGCCGAGGCAGCCCTGAAGAGTGCAAGGCTCGACCTAGACCGAGTGGACATCCGCAGCCCGATTGCCGGGGTGGTCGACGTAAGCGCGGTCTCGATCGGAACGCTGGTAACGGCGAACCAGACCGATGCGCTTACTACCGTGACGGCGATGGACCCGATTTACGTAGATGTTGCCGAAAGCTCAGCGAGAATGATGCGGATCCGATCGCGCATTGCCAGCGGGAGCATGCAGCCGGGCGGTCAGCTGGAAGCGGTGCTAACGCTGGAAAACGGCGAGATCTACGAGAGCACCGGGCGGCTCGTCGCTCCCGGCCTGTCGGTATCGACGACTACCGGGGCGATCGACCTTCGCTTCGAATTCGAGAATCCGGACCGGATGATCCTGCCCGGCCAGTTCCTGCGGGTCCGGATCATTGTTGGTGAACAGAGGGCGATCCTGGTGCCACAGCGCGCAACTGAACGGCAATCTGACGGCACGCTAACAGCCTTCATAGCCAGGGACGGAACCGCTGAACGGGTGGAATTGACCTATTCAGGCACCCACAAGAATGGGTGGATTGTGACAGATGGAGTTGCCGCCGGAGACGAGGTGATCCTGGACGGACTGACCAACCTGACGAATGGCGCGGCAATCACGACTGTACCTGTCACGATCAACGCCGCTGGTGTGGTCGAGGATGCGGCACCGGCCGGAAACGAATAAGACATGGCACAGTTCTTCATTCACCGCCCCGTGTTTGCGTGGGTGCTGGCTATCGTTGCGATGTTGGCCGGTGCTCTCGCCTTTTATCAGCTTCCGGTTTCGCAGTATCCCGAAATTGCTCCGACGACTGTGCGTGTCTCTGCCAGCTATTCCGGCGCCACCGCTTCAGCTGTCGAAAATTCGGTCACCTCGGTCATCGAAGACGCGATGACGGGGCTCGACGGCGTACTCTACATGGAGAGTACGTCACGCGAAGGCTCTTCGTCTATCGAACTGACCTTCGATGAAAGCATTGATCCGGTCGACGCCCAGAACAACGTGCAATCCAAAGTCAGCCAGATCGAAGGGCAACTACCTGACTCGGTTCAGTCTTCCGGGGTGACGATATCGCGCTCTTCGTCCTCGATCCTGATGGTCGGGGCAATCGTTTCGAGCGATGGCCGTTATTCGACGATTGAACTCGGCGATATCCTCGACAATCAGGTTTCGGGGCCCATACAGCGCACCGACGGCGTGGGCGGGATCAATTCCTTCGGGTCTGGCTATGCGTTGCGCGTCTGGCTCGACCCGCTTTCCCTTTCCGAGTTCCAGCTTACGCCCTCCGACGTGACTTCGGCGATTGCAGCGCAGAACTCCACCGTATCCGTTGGGTCGCTCGGCGAGCTTCCGGTAGTCGAGGGTCAGCAATTCACAGCGACGATCACCGCTCAGAGCCAGCTCTCGACCGTCGAAGAATTCGAGAGCATTCTGCTGAAGTCTGAAGAGGACGGTTCGCATGTCCTGCTTGGCGACGTGGCGCGGATCGAGATAGGCCAAGAAAGCTACGGCGGCGATGCCCGGTTCAACGGCGCGAACGCCTCCGGTTTCGGGGTGAACCTCGCTACCGGTGCGAATGCGGTCGACACCGCAGAAGCCGTCCGCGAAACACTGGCCGAACTGGAAGCATCGCTGCCAGCTGGCGTGGAGTTCGAAGTCGCTTACGACACATCGCCCTTTGTCGAGTTATCCATCGAGAAAGTCTATCACACGCTGATCGAGGCCGTGGCCCTGGTCTTTCTCGTCATCCTTCTCTTTCTGCAGAACTGGCGCGCCACTGTCATCCCGATCATCGCAGTGCCCGTCGTTTTGGCCGGGACGTTCGGCGTGTTGGCGGTTCTCGGGTATTCGATCAATACGTTGACGATGTTCGGCATGGTCCTCGCCATCGGCCTGCTGGTCGATGACGCGATCGTTGTGGTCGAAAACGTCGAGCGCGTCATGGAGGAAGATGGCCTTGATCCCCTGCCTGCTACCGAAGTGAGCATGCGCCAGATCACAGGGGCGCTGATCGGCATCGCGCTGGTCCTCTCGGCAGTCTTCCTGCCCATGGCGTTCTTCGGCGGTTCGACCGGCGTGATCTATCGCCAGTTCTCGGTCACGATTATCAGTGCGATGGTTCTGTCGGCCCTTGTGGCGCTGATCCTGACACCGGCCCTGACGGCCTCGCTTCTGCGGCGGAAGAAAACCGGGGCCGAGTTTGCGCCAGCAAGGTGGTTCAATAGCTGTTTCAATAGGATGACGTCCGCCTATGCGTCCGTGGTGAAGCGCCTGACAAAAAGATCCTGGATAGCTATTCTTGTAATCCTGGCCTTGGCCGGGGCAGCCGGCGTGACATTCACGAGGCTGCCGTCCTCTTTTCTTCCGCAGGAAGACCAGGGCGTGCTCATGGTGATGGTGAATCTGTCCGAGGGATCTACCACACCCCAGACGGAACAGGTCGTCTCGCAGGTCGAGGACTACCTGCTGACCGAGGAGAGCGCCGCGGTTGAAAGCACATTTGCCACACTCGGCTTTGGTTTCGGCGGATCCGGCCAGAACACCGCCATGATATTTGTTAAGCTGCGCGATTTCGATGATCGATCGGACGAAGGACAATCCGCATCGTCAGTGGCCGGGCGGGCAACGGCGCGGTTCGGCAACATCCGGGCGGGACAGGTTCTTTTCATGCAGCCTCCGTCCATTCCGGGCCTCGGAAACACGTCCGGGTTTTCGATGTACCTGGTCGATTTCGGAAACACCGGCGGAGAAGACCTCCGCGCCGCCGCAACCGAACTGGAGCAAATTGCCGGGGAGGATCCGAGGCTTTCAAACGTACGGGTCGAAGGCACTGACAGTGAAGCGGTGTTGCGCATCAACATCGATCAGCAGAAGGCCGAAAGCTTCGGTGTTAGCGTCTCTTCAGTGAACAGCATCCTGTCAACGGTGTTCGCCGGTACCACTGTCAACGATTTCGACATGAACGGCACATTACGCCCGGTGATCGTGCAAGCTGCAGCAAATTACCGGATGCAGCCAGAAGACATCGAAGATTGGTTTGCCATCAATTCTGGTGGCGAGATGGTTAGCTTTTCCTCTTTCATGGAGACGGAGTGGATTTCCAATACGCCATCGCTTTCCCGGATAGACGGGATCGGCGCGATTTCAGTCTCGGGAAGCCCCGGCGATGGTGTCTCTTCCGGTGAGGCGATGGACGCGATAGCCGAGCTGGCAAACAGTCTGGACGGTGGCTATGGCGTCGCTTGGACGGGTCTGAGCTTTCAGGAACAACAATCCGGCAGCCAAGCGCCATACCTGTATGCACTGTCTGCGCTCGTGGTATTCCTTGCGCTCGCCGCGCTGTATGAAAGCTGGAGCATTCCGATAGCGGTAATGCTCTCGGTCCCGGTAGGGATCGCCGGTGCGCTGTTCTTTGCGGTGCTCTTCGATCAGTCCAACGACGTCTATTTCAAGGTCGGGATCCTGACAACGATCGGCCTTGCGGCGAAGAATGCGATTCTGATTGTGGAGTTCGCGCGAGACCTAGAGGAGCAGGGACGCAGCACGGTCGAAGCCGCACTTGAAGCTGCCCGCATGCGCCTGCGGCCGATCTTGATGACGTCATTGGCCTTCATGCTGGGGGTCCTGCCCCTTGCGACAGCCAGCGGGGCCGGCGCTCAGGCACAGAACGCAATCGGTATCGCGGTGCTTGGCGGCATGACGGCAGCGACATTTATAGGTGTATTTGTGGTGCCGGCCTGCTTCGTGATTGTGCGACGGCCTTCAAAAAAACGCGTGACCTGACCTGCGAGGACCACGTTCCTTTTTTTGCAACGTCAGCCAGGCACCGGCTTTCCCCGGAACCGCTGGACGACTTCTTCGGGTATCACCGCAGATTTCAGCCGACCGGTTTCTGGATCGCACGCGGTCCAGACCCGGGTTTCCTTTCCTTCCACCCGGACCTTACCGTCCTTCTGCAACATGTGCCGTATGTCGAAACCGGAGTTCCGGACCTCGGCGATTGTCGAAGTGATTTCCACTTCCTCGCCATACCGGCATGGCGCTAGGAACTTGGCCGTCGTTTCGACCAGCGGGCAACCGGCAATTCCGAAGGTCTCGACCATCACCTGTTTCGGCCAACCCGCCGCCTCGTAGAGCAAAGTCGTGCAATGGTCGAACCAGCGGAAAAAGTTAGGGTTAAAGACGATCCCGGCCGGATCGCAGTCCCCCCACTCGATCAACCGGGTGACGGTGTTCGACAACATCAGACTTCCTCCAGAGAGCCACGTTTGACGCCGATTTCGCTTCGGTATGACTGCGCGGCCTGACTGATGGGACAGGGAGCGACGGTGGCACGGATCCGTACCTGCTTATGTGCCTCGATGTTGCCGGCGCTTCGCGACCCGCCGCCATCCTCGCCCCAGATCAGCGCAACCTCAGTGCCATGCTCGGCAAAATCCGCGTCGACCGAGGCGAGCGACATCATCGCCCGCTCGTTGGCGGTGTAAGCGGGATAGGTCGACAAACCGATGAATTTGCCGTTCCGGTCCTCGACTCGGTCGTAGTGCATGCGGGCAGTCGCGGCGAGCGGCATTGTAATCGGAAGCGGCGCCTCGCCCGTTTCGAACTGGCTCTGCATGACCTTCAGCACATCATCGGCGTTCCAGACCAGCGTCACCTTTTTGCGGTGTTCATTGTCGCTGATCGCCTCCAGTGCCTCGCGGCCGATGTAGTCGTGATCGAACTTCACCAGGTGGCCGTAGTTCAGGTCATAGGGCGTGAGGTAGTAATCCTCGATATCCTGGGAATAATAGCTGCCGCCCAGGGACATCCGCATCGAGGCGTGTTTGGCAGACAGCCAGTCGCGATAGCCCTTCATTTCCGGGCTCGTATAGACAGCGGAGACCGGCACAGCCCACCAGCCACTTTCAATTACGGTGGTGAAATAGGCGATGGAGCCGATCTGGCGCAAACCGTACTTCTTGCCGGTGCTGACCAAGGCACGCTTGACGGTCTTTCGATCCTCCCACGGGCCGGAGAGTTCGAGGCCGGGGACGCCGCCCATCGTGTGGCGCATGCCGCGAACTGTGCAGCCGGCGATTGTCAGCGTGTCGGATTTGAAGAACTTGATCTCGGGCAGCGGGGCGCCGTTCAGTTCCTCCAGCAGGTCCCAGGCATTGGGGCCCTCAACCTGATAGCGGTAGAAATTCCGCTTCTTCGCGGGGTTCAGTGCCCACATCGGATCGAGTTCAGTGGTGACGCCATAGTCCAGCGCCTGAGCGTTGTATTCGACCCAGTCCGTCGTGGCCGGGTTACCGACGACGAGGTACTCCTCCTCTTCCAGCCGATAGAGGATCGCGTCGCCAATCACATAGCCGTCGGGAGAACAAGCCAACAGCTGCTTTGCCGCGCCGACGCCGAAATTCTTGAAAGTGTTAACCGAGAGGAATTGCAGGAACTCCTGCGCCCGAGCCCCGCGAACGTGCAGTGAGTGCATGTGGTAGGACTGGTCATGCAGCGCGATGCTCTTGCGCCACGACTGCTGCTCGTCCCGCCAGGTGGTGAACTCCGGTCGCACGCCGTCACCCGGCATCATCTGTGTATAGATTGTCAGGGCGTTCTTGGGCGGATTCCGGAACAGGTGGTCGACCACGTTTGGAATCGTCTCCAACAGATCGCTGAGGGATTGTGGCTGTTCGTCGGCGCTTGCCATGCTGTATCCTCCCATTCCGGCGCCAATCATTCTATAGTTCTATAGAGAATAATCAATGCCAGATCGCATGCGCACGCGCAGACGCTTTCCATTCTGGCCGCGAGTGGCATAAAACAAGACTGGATCCTTTGCGAAAGGAGCGCCGATGCCGCGCCGAGCCGCAACTGCCGAAAAGCCGATGACCCGGAAGCGCCGTGACGAGGTTTTCGACGCGGCAGCCCGGGTCTTTGCCGAGCGCGGTTATCACGGTGCTTCGACGCAGGACATCGCGGATCTTCTGGGGATGAGGCAGGCCAGCCTTTATTACTACTTCCATTCGAAAGAGGCCGCGCTGGAGGAGGTCTGCGCGCGCGGTACAGCCGGGTTCATCGAACGCGCCGAGGCCATCCTGAAGAGCGACGAGGACCAAGGCACAAAGCTTCATCTGCTGCTGGCGGCTCAGGTCATGCCGATGGCCGAGGGCGCCGATTACGTCCAGACCTTCCTAAACGAGCGCAAATGGCTGCCCACCGAAAGCCGCCGCCGGATCGGACGGATGTCGCGGCGTATCGAGGCGATTTTCGAGCGTGTGATTCGGGATGGTATCCGGGCCGGCGAGTTCCGGCAGGAGATCAATCCACGACTCGCGACGCTTGGCCTTCTGGGGATGATGAACTCGGTCGCGGCATGGCACGACCGAGAGAGTGCGGGGCTTGAAAAGATCGCCGAAGCACTCTCGAACCTTGTGATCGGCGGTATCCGGCAGCCGGAAGGTTCCAATTACGGTTCTTGAAAAATTTTATAGCCTTATAGAATCTCTGCGTTATAGTTAGCGCCAAGTTCCGCGAATTGGCCGGTGGGCAGAATGACGGGCACGACGACAGGGAGGTACGAAGAGCTGCGCCGCAACACGGCGCCAAGCCTGCTTTGCGAGCTTGCCCGCACCTCTCCAGACGACACTGCGTACCGCTCCAAGAGCCTCGGCATCTACCGGGAACGGAGGTGGAAGGATTACGCCGAGGCGGTGGCCAGGGTGGCCGCGGCATTCGAACGGCTGGGCGTAGTGGCTGGCGACCGCGTCGCGATCATGGGGGACCCTTGCGAGGAATGGATGATCTGCGACCTCGGTGCGCAGTCGCTGGGAGCGATCACCTATGGCATCTACCCGACCGCATCGCTTGATGAAGTCGAGTACCAGATGCGGGACGGCGGTGCGTCGGTGTTTGTGGCAGAGGACCAGGAATACGTCGACAAGATCCTTGCCTTGGCCGACCGGCTGGAGAAACTGCGCGATATCGTGGTGATCGATGCGACGGCGCTCTTCGCCTATGATGATCCCCGGCTGAAGGTCTATGGCGATCTCGTTGCGGCTGAAACCGCCGGGCAGGACTGGCTCGAACAGAAGACCACTAAGCTTGATCCGGCCGCACCGGCCTTCATCGTCTATACCTCCGGCACCACGGGTGCACCGAAAGGTGCAGTGGTGTCTCACGGCAAGCACCTCGCGGCGACGTATAACATCGTGGTCCACTACCCGATGCTAACTGAACGCGAGCAGCGCGCCGTCGTGTTCCTGCCGCTCTGTCATGTCCTCGGGCGCGATATCGCTGTGACGTTGCCGATGATTTCTCGGCTGGTTCCACATTTCGGCGAGGACATTGAGGATATCGGAACGACGATATTCGAGGTCGCGCCGACCATCCTGTTCACCGTGCCGCGTTATCTGCAGAAATGGGCCTCGCAGATCCTGATCGGGATCTCGAATACGACCGGGCTGAAGCGTGGCGCCTATGACCTTGCGCTGCGTATCGCCCGCAAGCGGGCCGAGGCGCGCTGGAACGGCGAACTGGCCGGTCCCGCCTTTTCTGCCGCCTGGGCTGCTGTGTTCCGACCGATCCTGAACAAGCTGGGCTTCGACAAGCTGGAACTGGTGATATCCGGCGGCGCACCTTTGCCGACAGAGACCGCGACGCTTTGGCAGATCTACGGCGTCAATGTCGTCGAAATGTACGGACAGACGGAGACTGCGGGCGGCATCGTCGCTGGCCAACCCGGCCCGTTTTCGCGGCCCGGCACGGTGGGCACGGTTCCCGAGAGCTGGGAGGTGCGACTGGCCGAGGATGGCGAGATTCAGGTGAACAGCCCGGATCTGTTCGATGGCTACTGGAACAATCCCGACGCCACGGCCAGGAGCTTTACCGAGGACTGCTGGCTGCGGACCGGCGATATCGGCGAATGGGTAGATGGCTCGCTGCGGCTGATCGACCGGGCGCGCGACTTCATCGTGACCTCGGGCGGCAAGACGATTTCGCCCGCCTATGTCGAGAACGCGCTGCGCGCGAGCCCCTATCTGAGCGAAGTCGTGGTCTTTGGGCACGGGCGCAAATACCTGACCGCGCTGATCGAAGTCGATTATGGCATGGCCGCCGACTGGGCGCGCGCCAATGACGTAGGCTATTCCGGCTTTACCAACCTCGCCGAAAACCCGGCACTGCGGCAGATGATCCGCGACGAGATCGCGCGGTGCAACGAGGCGCTGGCGCGGGTCGAGCAGATCAAGGATTTCCGCATCCTGCACAAGGAACTCGACCCCGAGGAAGAGGGCGAGCCGGTGACTCCGACGCGCAAGGTGAAGCGGAATCTGATGTACGAGAAATTCGGCCATCTGGTCGACGAAATGTACGACGACCGGGAGGACCGGATGGTCGCCGCCGCCGTGGGGAGCGGCTGAACAAACGGGCGGTGGAGGAGCCGCCTGAACCTGGGAGGAGAAGACTATGAAGTTCAAGAGCATGATTGCCGGCATTGCCGTGGTTTACGCTGCACCGGCGGCGATGGCGCAGGACACGATCAAGATCGGTCTGACCGGCGCCTTGACCGGGCCAGTCGCCGGCACCTATGCGCCGGCGGTCGAAGGGCTGCGGCTGTACCTCGACGGTGTGAACGCGGCAGGCGGCATCGGCGGACGGTCCGTCGAGCTGATCCTGCAGGATGACGGTGCCGAGCCTTCGCGGGCGGCGGCGAACTCCAAGCGTTTCCTGACTCAGGACGGCGTCGTGGTAATGATCAACGCCAGCCTGTCCTCGACCTATGCCCCGGCCATCGCAGAGGCGAAACGCGCCGGCGTGCCGCTGATCTTTTCGGCTTCCGCCTGCCCGCCCGAAGTGTTCCCGCCCGCCGATCCGAACCTGTTCTGCACCACCGGGTTCGGCCCGAAATACGATAGCCAGGCGGCGCTTGCCTTTATCGAAGCGACCGACGGCACCGACGTGCAGATCGGTTTCCAGGCGATGGCGATTCCGGTGTCGCGCGGCGAGATCGATTATGCCGAGACGCTTGCGGGCGAAATGGGCATGACCCCCGTCGCCAAGGAAATCACCCCGCCGCCCGCGCCAGATTATTCGCCGTTTGCGTCCAACATCGAAAATGCAGGCGCCGAGTGGGTCTGGTCCTGGGCGCCCTGGGTGGCGCAGGTCAAGACCTTCGAGGCGTTGCGTCGTCTGGGCTGGGAGGGCGATTATGTGCTCTACTCCCACCTTGAGGCGGAGGGAGAGCTGGAGCGGATCAAGGATGCCGGGCTTTACGCCATCGGCGCCAATGCGATGTTCTCGGAAGGGCTGCCGGTGATGGAAGAGATCGCCAGCGCCACAGAGGCGGCCGGGTCCAGCTATGAAGCCAACCAGATGACCGAGGGCTGGATCGCAGGGATGGTGATCGAGGCGGCACTGAGCGCGGCCGAGGATCCGGGCGATGCGGCGTCGGTGCGCGATGCGCTGTCATCGGTCAGCGTCGATACCGAGGGCCTACGCGGCGGGCCTCTGGAATGGACCGAGGACAACCATTTCCGCACAGTGCAGAGCTATCGCGTCTATCGCTGGAACACGGATAGCGGGCAGATCGAAACCGTGCGGGACTGGACCAGCTACGACGTCCAGTAAGCCGGCGTTTCGGAACCGGAAGGGAGGTAACGGGTGCAGCTCGTCGTCAACATCCTTGTGCTTGCGTCGATCTATGCGCTGATTGCCTGCGGTTACGTGCTGATCTATCGCGTCAGCCGGGTGCTGAACCTGGCACATGGCGAACTGATGATGCTCGGCGCCTACCTTCTGGTCGCAACCGCGTCGGGGCTGTCGAACAGCCCCGTCGCCGCCCTGCTGCTGGCGCTGGCGCTGAGCCTCGTCGTGGGCGGCATGGTCTATCTTTTCCTGATGCGCCGGATGACCGGCGAGATGGTGCTGGCGGCGGTGCTGACGACGGTTGCGCTGGGTATCCTGCTGCGCGGTCTGATCCTGCTGATCTGGTCCGCCAGCCCGCGGCATCCGCGCGACATGCTCGGCTGGGAAAACCCGGTGTTCACCCTGCCGGGCGATGCGCGGATTTCGCTTTATGCGGGATTGCTGATCGTCTCTACCGTCGTGGTCTATGGCGCACTGTTCCTGTTCCTGCGCTTCGGGCGGTGGGGGATGCGGATGCGCGCTGCGGGGCAGAACCCGCTGCTGGCGGCGCAGCGCGGTATCCGCCTGCACGCGGTCTTTGCGCTGGCCTGGGGGCTGTCGACCTTCACCGGCGCCACTGCGGGGATGCTGATCGCGCTCGATTCCGGGCTCGACAGCACGATGGTGATGATCGGGCTGAAGGCCTTTCCGGCAGCACTTGTCGGCGGACTCGACAGTCTGGCCGGTGCGCTGATCGGCGCGCTGATCATCGCGGCGGCGGAGGTTGGCGTGATCCGCTTCATCGACCCGCTGCTGGCCGATGTTGTGCCGTTCCTCGTGCTGATCGTCATGCTCGTGGTGCGACCATGGGGCTTGTTCGGCACCCGCGAGGAGCTCGACCGTGTCTAAGCCCCTTCCCGCCGCCAGTGGGCATTTCCGGCGCAGCTATGCCGACGAGTTTCGCCTGATCGAGACCCGTTTTGCCAGGATCTGGGCCACCGTCTTCACGCTTTGCCTTCTCGCATTCCCGTTCCTTGCCTCGCCCTTTTACGTCGACCTCGCGACGCAGGTCTTCCTAACGTCCATCGGGGCGCTGGCGCTGATGCTACTCACCGGAATTGCCGGTCAGATCAGCCTGGGCCATGCCGGCCTGATCGCCGCCGGCGCCTTTACCGCCGGTATCCTGTTCAAGGAATTCTCCCTGCCCTTCTGGGTCACTGTCCCGGCAGCCGCCGTCACAGGCGCACTGCTGGGGCTTATTTTCGGATTGCCTTCGTTGCGGCTGCGCGGTCTTTACCTTGCCGTCTCGACGTTCGCGCTGCATTTCGTGGTCGTCTATCTCGGCGGCGAGTACGAGACCCGGCGCGGTTTTTCCACGGGAATCCTTGTCGATCCGCCGAAGATTTTCGGCTGGGAGATCTACGCCCCGCGCACCTGGTATCTCGTGCTGCTAGCCGCCGCGGGCATCGCGCTGCTGGTTTGCATCAACCTGATGCGAGCCCGTTCGGGCCGTGCCTGGCGCGCGATCCATTCCAACGAGACCGTTGCGGAAGCGCTTGGCATCGGTATTGCGCGCTACAAGCTTCTGGCCTTCGTCATTTCCTCTTCGATGACGGCCGTTGCCGGCGCGCTTTTCGCTTATTACCGCGGTTTCGTGTCCATCGAGGCTTTCTCGATGTACCTGACCATCCAGTATGTCGCGATGATCATCATTGGCGGGATGGGATCGCTGTTGGGCGCGATCCTGGGTGCGACCTTCGTCACGCTGTTTCCCTACCTGATCGAGGGGCTGATGTCGGCGTTGCCCGGGGCTGATCGCCTGGCCGGTTCTGTATTTGCGGTCAATTACGCGGCGTTCGGAATCGTGATGATCCTGTTCCTCGTCTTCGAACCGCAGGGTCTGGTCGGCATCTGGCGGCGCCTGCGCGACTATTTCCAGCTTTGGCCATTCCGATACAGGCCCGTCGGAACCAAGTCATGAGCCTGCTGACCGTCGACAAGTTGGAAGTTGTCTACCAGCGCGCCATAACTGCCATACAGGGCGTGTCGCTGCGGGTAGAGGAACGACAGATAGTTGCCCTGCTCGGCACCAACGGCGCAGGCAAGACGACGACGCTGCGCGCCATTTCCGGATTTCTCGGGCTGGATGATGCGCGAGTCACCGAGGGCAGCATTCGTTTCCGCGACACACAGCTAGAGAACCGCCCGCCTTACGAGATCACTCGCCGCGGCCTCGCACTGGTGCCGGAACGCGACAAGGTTTTTCCGAACCTGACCGTGGCAGAAAACCTTGCCGTCGTGCCGTCCCGTACCTCCGGAACGGCACGAAAGATGGAAGAACGCGCCTATCATTTCTTTCCCCGCCTCACCGACCTGCGCCGCCGAACCGCAGGGCTGCTATCGGGAGGTGAACGGCAGATGCTGGCCATCGCCGCAGGCATCATGTGTGACCCCGACTTGTTGTTGGTCGACGAGCTGTCGCTTGGCCTGTCTCCCGTCGCCGTCGAAGAGCTCACAAAGAGCCTTGTCGCCATCCGCGACGAGCTGGGCGTTAGCATCCTGCTGGTCGAACAGAGCGCCACCGTCGCACTTGGCATCGCGGATTACGGATATGTGCTGGAGAACGGCCGCATCGTACTTGATGGCGATGCGCAGCGGCTTCGTGATCATTCCGACGTGCAGGAATTCTACCTTGGCCACACTGGCAGCGACCGGCGCAGCTATCGCGATGTGAAGCAATACCGTAGAAGCCGGAGGTGGTATGGCTGATCTTCAGGTGGAAAACCTTGCTCTCGCCTTCGGCGGGCTGAAGGTGCTGGACGATATCTCGATTTCGGTCGCGCCTGGAGAGCTGTTTGCGCTGATCGGCCCGAACGGGGCCGGCAAGACGAGCGTGTTCAACTGTATCAGCGGGATCTACCGGCCCCGCGCCGGTACGATCCGTTTCAGCGGACAGAGCATCCTCGGCAAGACCCCTCACGAGATCGCCCGCCTCGGACTGGCGCGCACGTTCCAGCATGGCGAGCTGTTCCGCGAGATGAGCGTCATCGACAATCTGCTCGCTGGTCGACATGCGCGGTTCCGGACCAATCCTCTCGCCGAGGCGATGTTCCTGCCCTCTGTCAGGCGGGAAGAGGTCATGCATCGGGAAGCAGTTGAGCGGATCATCGAATTCGTCGAACTCGAACGCTTCCGGCATGCGCCCGTGGGCGGCCTGCCCTTCGGCATCCAGAAGCTCGCCGGTTTTGCGCGAGCGCTAGCGACGGAACCGAAACTCTTGCTGCTGGACGAACCATCCGCCGGGCTGAACCGCGATGAGCGAGAGGACCTTGCGCGGTTCCTGTTGCGGATCAAGCACGAATTGGGCATCGCGATGATCTGGATCGAGCATGACATGCAGATGGTTGCGGATCTCGCCGACCGACTGCAGGTGCTCGACTATGGCCGCACCATTGCAGGGGGCCGTCCCGCCGAAGTGCTGAGCGACAGCAATGTCATCAATGCCTATCTGGGGGTGGCAGAGGGCTGACAGCTTCCGGTTTTTCCCGCCGGGAGCCCAGCGATCTGCTCGGCACCAATTCGGAGGTAGCTGTCGTATCAGGTTGTCAAAACCGACCGTTGTTCCGATTTTTCTGATACGGAGTTCGCCGGAAGCCCCCCAGGACGCTGGATGGCTTCCGCGCCCATGGCGTTACCGGCGGCCAAGCACTCGCCCAACGGCACACCGTCCAGCCACCGGTCCAGAAACCCGGCATTGAACGCATCTCCTGCCCCGGTTGTATCCACAGGCGTTACCGCCTGTGCGGAAGCGTGCAACACCTTACCTTCGTAATGTGCCTCGGCACCGCGTTCACCGCACTTGATCACCGTGACTGGAGCGTAGGGGCGCAACAGTCCGATGCGCTCCAACCACGCAACCTCAGCATCGCTGGGCAGAAAAACGTCAACGGCGCCAATCATTGGTATCGCAGCCTCGGGCGAAACGGACTCATCCCAGGCACAGTCGAGCGAAACCGTAAGGCCGGCTTCACGCGCTAGCGTCAACAGTTCCGGAGTGTCGACAAGCGTCGTGAGTTCTCCCACATGCAAGTGCCGCACTCCGATCCGATTCAACTCCGCAATGTTAAGTGGTGGTTGTGCAGCTCCCACACGCCGAGTGAGGAAGGCACGGTCGCTTCCACCCGAAATTGCAACGGTAACTTGCGGCTCTGCATCCGGCTCTGCCGTCTCGCACAGTGAAAGCTCGACGCCCGTGGCCTGAATCTGATTTCGCACCAACGCTCCGAATGGTTCTTGCGGCAGCACAGCCGAAAGAAACGACGGTCGCCCCAGCGCGGCGAGGACCGCGGCTGTGATCGGCGCACCACCGCCCGCATGCACGCCTAGTCCTCCGGCAAAGACCTCGGTGCCCATTGAGGGCATCCGCGGCAGACCCGAGAATATCAGATCGCAATAGGTGCGCCCGACAGACAGGACGCCCGTCTTTGCGGTCACCATTGTCACGTCAGCGCCTCCCCGCTGGCGGCATCAAAAACGTGGATGTTTGCAGGGTCGGCAGTGAGCGAGACGGTCTCACCCAACTCCGGTGGCAAGCGGCCGTCGGCCTTTGCGATGATCTCCGCGTCGCCTGCGCCGACATAGATCAAAGTCTCATGCCCCAGCGGTTCGCGCACCATTACCTGTCCCTCGACAAGAGCAGCACCGTCAATGTCGGGTGCGAGGTCCTCTGGCCGTACTCCCAATACCACACGTCGACCAGACTCGAGCCTGTGCCCCAACGCGACCTCTGCGCCAGTATCCAGGCGAACCGATCCACCGTTCACCGCTCCTGGCAGCATGTTCATCGAGGGCGCACCGATAAACTGCGCCACGAAAGTATTTGCAGGCTTGTGATACACTTCCGCCGGTGTGCCGACCTGCTGTATATAGCCGTCTTTCATGATGACGATGCGGTCAGCCATGGTCATCGCTTCGACCTGGTCATGGGTGACGAAAATGATCGTGTTGCCGACACGCTGGTGCAGTTTCTTGATTTCTAGCCGCATCTGCGTGCGCAACTGCGCGTCGAGATTCGATAGTGGCTCGTCGAACAGGAACACAGCCGGATCGCGCACCATTGCGCGGCCGATCGCGACACGCTGCCGTTGACCCCCGGATAACTGACTGGGCTTGCGGTCCAGCAGCGCTGACATGTCAAGAATCTCTGCGACTTCCTCGATCCGTTTGTCCTTGTCGGATTTAGGCATTTTGGCAGTCCGCAGACCGAAACCGATATTCTTCCGCACACTCATATGCGGGTAGATCGCATAGTTCTGGAACACCATTGCGATGTCGCGTTCCTTGGGCTCCAGATTGTTAACCACACGACCGCCAATGCGGATTTCGCCCGAGGTGACCTCCTCAAGGCCCGCAATAAGCCGAAGCGTGGTGGATTTACCGCAACCGGAGGGACCAACGAAGACGACGAACTCTCCATCCTCGATGTTTAGATCAATACCGTGCAGAACCTCGGTTCTGTCATAGGCTTTGACCAGTTTCATCAGGCTTACATCTGCCACCGCTTCATCCTTCTTTCAGCGCCGCAAATGCGCCGTCCAGCATCTCTTCGGCCGCGTGATGCCGCGCCCTCCTGTCAAGTGCGCTCTTCTTCAGCGAACCGAGCGTTGATACATATTGTGCAAGCGCCGCCTGCAATGCTTCAGGCGCCGGTCCACCGGGGCGGTTGCGACGGGCAACGAACGTCTCGGGTGCAACTGCCTGTGCGAACTGGACCTCGGTCAAACTGGTCTCGCGCCCTGCCGCGTCCGCGAAAGCAGCCGTGAATACTTCGAAACCTGAGCCGAGCGGGACGCCATCGGCTATCACGGCCTTCGCCGTCTTCGCAGCGATCTCGTGCGCCTGCCGGAAGGTCAGCCCCTCGTCACGGACGAGCGTATCGGCAAGCTCGGTTATGGTGACGCAGGCGGCATCCGCATTGGCCCGGACACGCGCCGTGTCGATGGAACATGCGGGGATGAGAGCCGCCAGAAGGTCCAGCACACGTCCGCCGCTTTCAAAGGTGGCGTATCCCGCCGCCTGTACCTCGCCTTCGCTGTCGTTCATGTCGGTAAAGGGCGTATTGTGCATCACTCCGTTGATCATGTCGCAGCGCCCTACCGTTACACTGGCCAGATGTCGGAGGTGCTCGATGGGCACCGGATTCCGCTTTTGCGGCATGATCGACGAGATCTGTACGAAACTATTCGGCACGTAAAGCTGCCGAACCTCAAAGGCGGACCAGAACTGCATGTCCTGTATCAGACGGCCGAGATGCAGGAAGACCAGCTTGATCGCCGAATAGAGGCCGGTGATGTAGTCGACCGATGCGATACAGCCGTAAGAGTTCAACAACGGGCCGTCGAAGCCCAAAAGCTCAGCGACCCTATCGCGGTCGATCGGAAAGCCAGAGGTTGTGATCGCCGCCGCTCCCATTGGGCAATGCTCCAGCCCCTCGGCGGCAGTTTCGAGACGCTCCGCGTCTCGCAGCAAAACCTCGATTGCGGCACCGAGGTAGTGGCCCCAGGTGGTCGGCTGCGCCGGTTGTCCGTGAGTATAGGCAACTATCAGCGTCTCGGCTTCCATGCGGGCCTTGGCGATCAGCGCGTCGGCCAGTCCCAGCACCTGACCTATCAGTGCCGAGACGCGGCCACGCAGGGCAAGCTTGAACAGTGTATGATCCATGTCGTTGCGGGACCGCGCGGTGTGGAGCGCACCTCCTAGATCGCCCAGCCTCTGCCGCAATTCGCTCTCGACAAGGAAAAAATAGTCTTCGTGTTCGCCCGTATACTTCAATGCGGCGATATCGACGTCTACTTCGATGTCGGACAAGGCGTCGGCGATTGACCCGGCATCCGAAGCAGACAGAATTCCGGTCTCGGCCAGCATCACGAGATGCGCCTTGTTCAGCGCGCCCATATGTGCCGCGAAATGCGTCTTAACCCCTTCAAAAAGCGGGGCTAGCACAGTGTCGCGATAGACCGGATCCGGAAAGCGGGTGGTGTCGTTCATCCCTTCAGCCCCGCCATGACAACACCGCGGATAATGAAGCGCTGGAAGATCAGGAAGACGATCAGTGTCGGCAGCGTCGAGATAGCTGCACCCGTCATTATCAGTTCCCAGGCCACATCTGCCTCGTCACCGAACGAGGACAGCCCAACGGGCAGCGTGTAGTGTTCCGTCGAGTTGGTCACGATCAGCGGCCAGATGAAGGCCGTCCAGTTTCCAAGAAAGACGAAGATCGCCAGTGCGGCCAGCGCCGGGCGGACCAGCGGCATCGCGACGGTCCACCAGATCTGGAACTCGTTCAGCCCATCTATGCGTGCCGCCTCAATGAAGTCGTCAGGCACCGTCTCGAAGAACTGCTTCATCAGGAAGGTTCCAAAGGCGGTCATAAGCCCGGGAAACATAATTCCCCAGTAAGTGTCCAGCCAGCCGAACTGCTGGCTCATCAGGTACCACGGAATTACCAGCATTTCGGTCGGGATCATCAGCGTCGACAGGATTGCGATGAAGACGATGTAGCGCCCTGGGAAGCGGAACTTGCACAGGGTGTAGCCAATCAGGCTGTCGAAGAAGACATTCGAAAGCGTCGTGATCGTGGCAATGATAAGCGAGTTCAGGAACCACCAGTAGAACCGGCCGTCCTCCAGCACATAGCGATAGTTATCGAGCGTCGGCTCTTCAGGGATGAGGTTCAGGTTGTAAACCTCGTGCGGCCATTTCAGCGAGGTCGAAATCATGAAGGCAATAGGCATCACCATCAGAATCCCGCCGAGAAACAGGATCGTCCAGCGGATGATCTGGCCCAGGTTTGCCGGACGCCGTGTCGCTTTGCGGTCAAGAAGCGTTTCGGAGGACGCGCGGATTTCTTCTGCTACTGCCACTTCACTTGTCCCTCAGGATCCAGAGTTGCAGCAGGCTCACCACCAGTAGCACCAGGAAAAGCACCACCGTTTGCGCCGCGGCGTAGCCCATGTCGAAAGAGGTAAACGCAGTCTGGTAGATCATCAGCACCAAAGGCTTCGTCGAATTGAGCGGGCCACCTGGATTGGTGGATGTCATGTTGAATACGGTGTCGAAGATCCGAAGAAACCCGATTGACGAGAACACAACGATAAAAACAATTGTGGGCTTCAACAGCGGAATCGTGATCTCCCAAAGCACCGTCCACCACGAAACCCCGTCAATGCGCGCGGCTTCATAATAACTTGGTGGTATGGCGCGCAGGCCGGCCATGAAAATGATGATCTGGAACCCCAGCCCGGCCCAGACGGCCGGCGCCAGAATTGCGGGCAGAGCGTTGGTGGTCGATGCAAGAAACTTGACCTGCGGAATGCCCATCGAAGCCAGGAAGTTGTTGAAGAGGCCGATTGGCACCGGTTGATAGAACCAGCGCCAGACCCAGGCCATTGCCACCGCCGAGGTCATGAAAGGGAGGAAGTACAGCATCCGCATAAAACCGTGTGCGAAACGCACGCGGTCGAGGTGATAGGCAATGACAAAGGAAATCACGAGGCTGATCGGCGTACCGATAAGCAGGTATTGGAACGTGTTCCCGAACACCTTCCAGAACACAGGATCAGCCACAAGCTTGCGGTAGTTCTCAAGCCCTGCCCAGGTCCGGTCACCCAGAAGATTCCAGTCCTGGAACGAGATGACGATGGCATTTCCGGTCGGATAAAACCGGATCACCACATAGAACAGGACCGGCAGCGACAGAAAGGTCCATGCCCAGACGATCTGTTTCTGTCGGATGGAAAGATTGCGGTATAAACGCACCCGTTGACTCCTCGCGCCCCAATGGGCTGCACCCCGCCCCGAGCGGGCCGGGGTGCACTGGATCAAATCAGTTCGAAGTGGCGTAGTAGTCGTCGAGCACTTTCTGCTCTTCCTCGGCAGCCGTGGCGAGCGCGTCAGCGGGATCGGTTCCCTCGATGGTGATCCTTTCCACCATGTGGTTCATCGCTTCGCGCTGGGCGCTTTCATTGGCGAATTTGGTGGTATGCGCATATTCTAGGCCGCGAATGAAGGGACCGAAAACAGGGTCGTTAGCATTGTCATCAGTCATGCCAACGGACGGCTTCGCTGGCAATTCACCAACGACGTCAAGCCAAACCTGCATCGCTTCGTCCGAAGTGACAAACTCCATGAACTTGACCGCGGCGTCCATCTTCTCGCCTTCTGCTTTCGTTGTGATGGCGTTTACCCAGTAGGACGAGTAGTTCGACTGGGTACCGTCCGCACCAGCGGGCAACTCGGCTACCCCCCACTCGAGGCCGCGAATGTCTGCCAGCGATCCGATCCGGAACGACCCGTCGATATGCATACCAGCGCGTCCTGCCTTGAAGGCAGCCTGCGGTTCGTCCATGAAGCCGAAAGAGGTGGCCGGCACATCACCCTCGGCCAGACCGACGTAGAAATTAAGCGCGTCAAGACCGGCTTCGTTGTTGTAATTCACTGTCTTGTAGTCATCGAGATACGGGTCTCCGCCGAACTGGCGAACCAAGACCTCCCGGAACCAATGGTGGTCCTGCGCGGTCATCCCGGCGGTCAGTCCGACCTGGGTCACGTTGCCTGCGCCATCGACTTCGGTCATTTTCTTGGCGTCCTCTACGAGTTCGTCGAGTGTCGCCGGCGGCTCCTCGATGCCGGCCGCTTCGAAGAGGCGTTTGTTGTAGAACAATGCGAGAGAACGCACCGCAGTAGGCAGCGCCCAATAACCCTCATCCCCTTTCATCGCCTGGACCATCGGGAAAAATTCTTCGTCGATCTTCTCCGGCGGAAATGCATCGGCAGGCAATGGCTGGATCAAGTCCGCTGCAACATAATCGTTCAACCAGCCATAGAACAATTGCACAACGTCCGGCCCCTCCCCTGCGGGAATCGCGGCAGCGACCTTGGTACGGTAGTCATCATACGGGAAGGTCGTCATGGTGACCGTAATGTCCGGGTTCTGCTCCTGGAACGTCTCGATCAACTGCTCCATGGCCTTGACACGTGCGTCGTAGAAATATTGCCAGTACTCGATCTCGACCGCCTGCGCGCCGCCCGCGAACAGCGCCGAGATGCCAAGGCTTGAGGCAAGGAACATCGCCCTTGTTTTTTCGTATTCCATTGTCGTCTCCCTGTTTTCCTGGGGCGCAGTCGATGCCCCGGTGACGTGTTTTGTCAGAGCTTTTCTCCGATTAACTCAACATGCTTGAGTTATCAAGTGTATTGAGTTAATCGGGCCTCATGATCGTCCGCCCGCTGGAAACTGTCGGCGCAAATGCCGAAAGATCACGCAGCCACAACCGGCAGGTGGTCCTGTCCCGGGTCCGCGCGGCAGGACAGATCGGTCGCGCCGAGATTGCGCGGTCCTCCGGACTGTCGACCCAGGCAGTTTCGAACATCATCGCCGATTTGCTGAGTGAAGATTTGATCGTGGAATGTGGACGTCGCGCAGGCGTGCGCGGCCTTCCCGCCGTCCAGTACACACTCAATCCGGAAGGCGCGCATGCGCTGGGGGTCGAGATCCGGCCTGACGCGCTCTTTGCAGCTGTCCTGAACCTTGGGGGCGAGACGCTCTTTTCGCGCCGTGTGGCGCTTGCCGACACACACCCCGATCACGTAACCGACGCCGTACTCTCGCTCCGCGACATAGCTTTGGCGGAAAACCCAGATGCGCACTTGCTGGGAGCGGGCATGGTTATGCCCGGCCCGTTCGGCGCGACCGGTATTCGAGAAAGCGGTTCCGAACTGTCTGCCTGGGACGATGTCGAACCTGCCCGGCTGTTTTCCGACGCGCTGAACCTTCCTGTGGTAGTCGAGAACGACGCGAACGCCGCCGCCATGGCGGAGCGGGTGAACGGCGCTGCTCGTGGGCTCGACACATATGCATTCCTCTATTTCGGCACCGGCCTCGGGCTTGGCGTCGTGAATGAGGGGAGACTGGTGGCCGGCACACATGGCAACGCGGGTGAGATTGGCCATATCCCGGTACCTTCAGACGGCGCCATCGTCCCTCTGGAATCTGCGGTCAGCCGACTGTCAGTTCAGCGTGCTCTCGGCAATACCGGAGTAAACGTCGAAAGCGGCGAAGATCTCGCACAGCTCTATGCCGAGGAGTATCCAGCCCTCTCCCAATGGCTAGACCGCACGGCCGAGCCTCTTTCCGCCGCCGTCGCCATCATCGAGAACCTGTTCGATCCGCAGGCGATCATCCTTGGCGGCGCGATGCCCGACTCGCTGCTAGACCACATGATCGCTGGCGTCTCGCTGCCGGACCGATCCGTTGCCACACGACCCGACCGCGAACGCCCCCGACTGCTAAGAGGCGCGTCCGGCCGGATGACCGCAACGCTGGGCGCAGCCGCGCTCGTCATCAACCAGGCTTTCACTCCTATGATCGCCGCAAGATAGGTCCCACATGCCAACCAGAGACCAACGCCGCCTCGCCGACGACCGCGCTCATGCGCGCCTGACCGACCTCGGGCTGGCGCTTCTGCCGCTGGGTTCTGTGATCAGGTTCATGAATTCCGGCGCGCATCCGGATGACGAGACCTCTGCAATGCTGGCCGGCATGCTTCATGGCCGCGGCATAAATCTCAGCTACGCCTGCTCGACGCGCGGCGAAGGCGGACAGAACGACATTGGAACCGAGGCCGGGGCCGATCTGGGTGCGCTGCGAACGCGCGAAATGGAACGCGCATGCGATGTCCTCCAAATGCGGATGTACTGGCTGTCGGAAGGGCCAGACGACCCGATCACCGATTTCGGATTTTCCAAGAGTGGCGTCGAAACACTGGGACGTTGGGGTGCTGACCGGACGCTTGCACGCATGGTCGAGATCCTGCGGATCGACCGGCCCGATATCCTGTGTCCGACCTTCCTGGATATTCCCGGCCAGCATGGCCACCACCGCGCGATGACCGAATCCGTTAGGCTCGCGATGGCCGCGGCAGCCGACCCCAATTTCCCGTCGAATGCTGCACCCTGGCAAGTGAAGAAACTCTATTTGCCCGCCTGGTCCGGCGCAGGACAAGCCTATGACGACGACCTGCCGCCGCCGCCCGCGACGCTGACACTCCCGTCTGGCCGCGATCCTGTCACGGGCTGGACCTGGGAACGTATCGGCCAACACTCCCGTGCCTTCCACCGGACACAAGGCATGGGACGATGGCCTGCGAACGGAACGGAACGCGAATTCCCGCTGCATCTGCTGGAAAGCCACGTGCCCGCTCCTGACAACGACGTTGCGGCCGGTCTGCCGGTGTCGCTCGCCGATCTCGATGCTGGTCCCGCGAACATACATCTTGCCGCCGCTGCCAAAGCCATCACCGAGATACGCGCCGCTTTTCCTGACTGTGCCGCGATAGCAGACGCCGCAAAAAGCGCGCTCGCTGCGATCCGCGACGCGCGCGATGTCTGCCCGCCAGAGGCAGCACCGGACATTCTCCACCGTCTGACAGCCAAAGAAGATCAGCTCGGACACGTTTTACGGCTGGCCGTTGGTGCCGAGGCGCGCGCCCGTACCGGCGCTCAATGGGTGCGACCAGGCGAGAGCACGCCTCTGACAGTCGAGCTCATGAAAGGTGACGCACCTGCGGCGAAGGCGCAGCTCGATCTGCCGCAAGGCTGGTTTGCCACCGACACGCAGCTCAGCCTCGCCTCCGACGCCGCCCCCACAGACCCGTACCGCGCCATTTATGATCCGCTGTCGCCGCCGGCCCCTGCGCTGATCTTGAACCTCGGCGACACACAGGCTCGTCTGCCGCTGGAACTACCGCCGGTTGCCCTGCCTGCCACAACAGCCTCGCTGACCCCGGAGACTCAGATCCTGAACCTAAATGCACCGGGTCGAACCTTGTCTTTGCGGGTTTCAGACGTTCACCCCGCCGGTGCGTCACCAGAGTTCGATTTACCGGCTGGCTGGTCCACCACCGAAACGGATACCGGTCACTCCATTACCGCTCCAGAGTCCGTACATCCGGGGTTGTACACTCTGCCAGTAAAGCTCGGCAGGAGTCCGGCTTCAATGGTGCGCCGCATCTCCTACGATCATATCGACCCCACTGCCCGTAGCCGGCCCGCCGCATTGAAGGTCCGTGTACTCGACGTATCAGTTCCGGACGCTCGGATCGGATACATCGGCAGCGGCAATGACCGTATCGGCTATTGGCTCGCCGCACTTGGCGCAAATGTGACCGAGCTGTCACCAGAGGATCTCGACGGCCCGCGACTCGCCGAACTGGATACGATTGTCATCGGCATTTTCGCCCTTCGCTTTCGGGAAGGGCTGGTTCAACTCATGCCCCGGATCAATGAATGGGTCGGGTCCGGCGGAACGCTGGTGACATTGTATCATCGGCCCTGGGACAACTGGGACCCGGACACCGTGCCGCCCCGGCGACTGGAGGTCGGCCAACCTAGCTTGCGATGGCGTGTTACTGACGAGACAGCCGCAGTGACGCAACTCACCGACCATCCCGTCCTTTCCGGTCCAAATCCAATCGGCCCCACCGACTGGGATGGTTGGGTGAAAGAGCGCGGCCTGTATTTCGCCAAAAGCTGGGATGACGCGTACACGCCGCTTCTCGAATTGGCGGATCCCAACGAGGCGCCACATAAGGGAGCGTTACTGGTCGCCGACATCGGCAAGGGCCGCCATGTCCATTGTGCCCTGATCGTCCACATCCAGATGGAAAACCTCGTACCCGGCGCCTTCCGGCTTATGGCGAATTTCGTGGCTCCGAGGAAATGAACGCGGACGATCCGCGCGACAACATCAAGGGGGGCGCCTGGCTGATCGCGGACATGTCGCTCAACATCTGGGCGCTGTCGATCGTGAAAGCCCTCGGCGCCGACTACGCTGCCGCACAAGTTGTTTTCCTGCGCGCCGCCGTAGGACTAGTGCTGTTGGCCCCATTGATCTGGCGCCACCGCGCCAGCTTTCGCCCGCGCAAGGATATGCTCTTACACCTGCTACGCGTCACTTTGTCCGTCATTACGCTGACGGCCAGTTTCTTCGCAATCGCGCGGCTACCATTGGCGCTGTTCACCGCTGTCAATTTCACACGTCCAATCGTCACCATGGTCATGGCCGCACTGCTACTGCGCGAAACCATCGGCACAGCCCGCTGGGTCGCAGCGGCCGTGGCGCTTGTCGGCGTGCTGATTGCCGTTAACCCGACTGAGGTTGCGTGGACGTCGGGCCTCGCCGCACTTGGCGTGGTCATCCTATCCGGATCCGGCGCTGTGATCGCTACTCGGCGCCTACGCGGCACGCCGCAGATCGTCATGATGACCTACTACACCGCAGGTCTGGCTGCCTTCACCGCCCCGCTCGCGCTGTGGAACTGGGTGCCGGTGCAGCCTGGCCACCTCGCGCCACTCCTCCTTATCGGAGTCTTCGCACAGTCGGCGCAAGCCTGCTTCCTCCGTGCGCATCACCATGGCGAGGCCGGTTTCCTGTCGATCCTCGGCTATCTCAGCCTGGTTCTGTCCGTCAGCGTCGGCTACCTAGTTTTCGAAGAGATTCCAACGAGAGGGTTCTGGATCGGCGCCGTCCTGGTCGTCTCCGCAGCCGCCTGGACTACCTTCGATGCGAGCCGCGCTCGGACGGCGATTCATCAATGAACATCAACAAACAACCCTGCGCTCGGATCATATGCAAACCAACAAGTGCGGGCAGACGAGTCAAAGCCCGTGCGCCCTATTGTTTGGAATATTGTCATATCGTCCATCCTGCCCGCCGTGGAAGCGCGACGAGAGAGCCGCAGACCGAAAGTACACGGCAGACCAACCTGAAACGACGCGCACCGGCAAGGACAGCTGCACCTTGACTCGGGAGGGATCGTTTGGGCAGAGAAAACAAAATTTCGCGGAAGCGTCTACTCTCGGCTGAGGGCCACTACAGGATCCAACCGAGCCGCGGAACGTGCCGGCAGAAAGCCAAATGTAACACCAATCGCAGTCGACGATATGAAAGCTAAGACGATGGCAATTGTGGAAAAGCTCAATCGCACGTCTTCGATAAAGACGGAGACCAGTTGGCCTCCCACCATAGCGCAGACAACCCCGACAATGCCTCCTACGAGACAGACTAGAATCGCCTCAATCAGAAACTGACTTACAATGTCGGACCGCCTGGCCCCTATCGCGATACGCACACCGATCTCTTTGGTCCGCTCGGTGACGGATACCAGCATGATATTCATAACACCAATGCCTCCGACGATGAGTGAGATCACCGCGATCATGGCTACAAGAATGGTCAGGGTCTGCGTCGTCGAAGTGATCGTCTCTCTGATCGTGTCACTGTTAGAAAGGAAGAAGTCCCGTGTCCCGTGTCGTTGCAGCATGAGCACGGAAATCTCCTGCTGCGCCAGGCCCATATCGTAGTCATCTGCAACTCGCACCGAAATGCTGTCCAGATGATCCTGGCCGGAAATCCGCGCCATGGCGGTCGTGTAAGGCACCCAGACGTTCAGCGAAGACGGGCCGAAACTGGCGCCGGTCGATCGGACAACACCAATCACCCGGACCGGCACGTGATCAACCAGTAGCACCTGGCCCAGCGGATCGGAGCCATCCGAAAAAAAGGTGTCCCGAGCATCCTCGTCGATCACAGCCACTTGACCACGATCCGTCACGTCATTGGCATCGAACACATTGCCCGCAACGGTCTCGTAGGCATGCACCTCGAAGTAGCCTCCGCTCACACCATTAATCGATGCCGAGGCTTCTACATTACGAAAAACGACAGACGCGGTGTTGCTGACTGCGGGAGACACACTTTCGGCGTAGCTCTGCAATTCGAGCGCGCTGGCATCTGGCGGCACCAAAGTCTCTGTCCTGTGCGCGTCCCTCGAACCGAAGCCGCTACCGGAACGGATCGAGATCGTGTTGGTCCCGAGCGAACTGATGTTCTCCAGAACCTTCTCCTGTGTTCCGGTGCCCAAGGCGACGACCAGAACGACAGACGCGATGCCTATGATGATCCCGAGCATGGTCAACACGCTGCGAACACGGTGTGCCAGCAATGCCAGGATTGACATGGCCATTGCTTCCTTCAACCGGCGCAACGCGGCTCCAGGGCCGGCGGGGCGCGGCACCCGCATTCCCATAGCATCGGTTCTGTCCCTGTCGTCGTGCGTCCGCAGATCCGAAATTACCTTTCCATCCCGGATCTCGATCACGCGCCTTGCGTGCTTTGCGACCTCCGGGTCATGGGTCACAATGACCATAGTGTGGCCCCGACCGTTGAGATCCAGCATCAGGTCGATCAGTTCCGCGCTACTCTTACTATCCAGTGCACCGGTCGGCTCGTCTGCAAGGATAACTTCACCACCGTTCATAAGCGCACGGGCCACAGAAACCCGCTGCTGCTGTCCGCCGGATAACTCGCCTGGCCGGTGGTTCAGTCGGTCACCCAGCCCAAGCTTCGTCAGCAACTCCTCCGCGCGGTCCCTCCGCGACTGGCGGCTTTCTCCGGCATAAATCGCAGGCACCTCAACATTACCGACGGCATTCAGATCCGCCAGCAATTGATAGCGTTGGAAGATGAAACCGAAGTGCTCGCGGCGCAGTCGGGCAAGCGCATCAGCTTCCAACCCGCCAACATCCTGCCCGCCAAAGCGGTAGACACCCGAGGTCGGGCGGTCGAGGCATCCCAGAATGTTCATCAGCGTGGACTTGCCTGAACCGGACGCTCCGACGATCGCCACCAGTTCACCAGGCCAAATGTCGATGTCGACATCCCGAAGAACCGTGATCGTATCCTCGCCAGCCTGAAAGCTTCGCGAGATGCCATGCAGAGAAATCAGCGGCTCCGTCATGTCAAAGCCCCATCGGCGGTGGCATGCGGTTGTCGCTGCCCGTAACTGTTTCGGCAGCAACGGCCGTACCGCTTACGACCCGGTCGCCCTCTGTCAAACCGGACAGAATCTCTGCTGTCACCTTGTCGTTCAGACCCACTTCGACCGGCTGAGCCCGTGTGGTTCCGGTTCCTGCCTCAAACACATCCACAGTGTAGCCATCGGATGTTTTCTTGATCGCCGAGGCGGGAATGGTCAGTACATTTTCGGCTCGGTCTAACACAATCGACACTTGAGCCGTCATTCCTATACGAAGCTTGTGGTCAGCGTTTTCTACTTCGAGCAGGCCATTGTAATAGATAGCTTCATCCGTCGAAATCGTATCGCTTGTCTCAATCTCTGATGGCGCGGGCTCAATATCGAGCACCACTGCTGTGTACTCTGTGTCCGGCTCGCCAAGTATCGTGAAGGCAACTTCCTGACCCGGACGCACGTGCACCACATCCGCCTCTGAGATTTCGGCTTTCACGATCATATTGTCCAGATTTGCGAGTTTCACGATCGTGGGGGCGTCATTGGCGGCATTGACGGTTTGGCCCTCATCCACCACGATCGCCACGACCGTGCCACTAATCGGCGCAGTGATTGCAGTCCTTTCAAGCGCAATCTTGGCCGACGATACAGTAACCTCCGCACGTGACTGCTGGGCCTTAAGCGCCTTGACTTCGGCCCGGTACACCAGCGTATCCGAAGTTGCGCTCTCCAGATCCTCCTCGGTGACAATCCCCTTTTCGACCAATCCCTCCTGACGATCAAGGATCAGCTCGGCCTTTCGAAGGCTGGCCTTTTTTGCTGCGATCTGGGCTTCAATATTCGCCAGATCGGCTTCGGCCTGTAGCACCTCGTTTTGCTGGTCCAGTGAATCGATCTGGGCAATTAAGTCGCCTTTGTCGACGTCCTGACCAAGGGTAACGGCAAGCGTCTCGATCTGACCGGACACACGCGCACCGACGCTTACTAGTTGCTTAGCTTCGATCACACCCGAAGCTAGCACTGTCTCCTCCACCGTTCCGCGAGACACCGCAGCCGTAACGGGCGCAATTTGGCCGCGATCGTTTGAGTACAGGGTCCACCCCCAGAATGCCGTCCCGGCCAATAACAGCACGGCCACGATGCGAAGCGCGTTTTTCATGAACCAGTTTCTTTTCTGCTCGGTTATCCGATCTCTCCGGAACGTTATACGGATCACCGCAGGAGTTCCGTCGCAGTTCCAAAATCAATGGCTTTTGCCTTATCCAAATTGGATCAAGTGATTTCCAGAATCGGAAAATTATTTTGAATACAGATCGTTACCAAGATCTCCGCCGTCATCACCTTGGTTGACAGGCGTCGCATTCGCGTAGCTATACTAGATGAGCAGCTATTCTGCTGCCGTTCCGGAGGTCCGTTCCGGCGGTCGAGGAGTGCTCCCCGGACAGGGACACTGCTCGTATTGAAGAGGAGAAGACGCAGATGGCAGAGAAACTCAAGGTGCTGGACCCAAGGGGCTACCCCCCGAAAGTGGTGGGGAAGCGACTGGCCAACCGTCAACCGACTCTCGACGGAAAGGTACTGTACCTGATCGACGCGCTGTTCGACAATGCCGACGCATTCATGGAGCAGCTCAAAATCTGGTTTGCCGAAAATCTGCCGAGCGTTGAAACGCGTATCATCAAACCTCGCGAAAGCTGGGTCGATGATCCTGAAATGCGAGCCAGGGTGGTCGGGGATGGCGATGCCGCCATCATGGGCGTCGGCCTCTGAAGCACCTGCTGTCCCACGGTCGTGGGCTTCGCATTAGCACTGGAAGAAGCCGGGATCCCTACGATCCCAGTTTCGACGCATACCTTCGCGCGGCTTGCCAAAGCCACGGCGCGCGCCGGGGGATTGCCAACTTTGCGCAATTGCTTCGTGCCGCATCCGATCGTGGGGCTTTCGCCTTCTGAGTTGCGGGCCTACATCGAGGGCACCGACCCGGTAGAGAAGCGCCCGTTCATGCAGGGTGTGATCCAGGGTCTGACCGCGCCGTTGACCGACGAGGACATGAAGGATGCCAGCTTCGAGCGAGACATGCCGCGCTATCTGGAACCCGATACAGAAGATGACCTCCAGTTCCTGTTCCATGAGAACCGCTGGACTGATCAGTTGCCGATCATTTTGCCCACCGAGGCGCGAGTCGAGGCGATGCTCAGTGGAACCTCTGTCAGCCACGACAAAATCGTCGGCCACATGCGGCCAGCCGCCTTCCGCGAGTCCTGGGCATTCGATGTCGAGAAGGTCGCGATAAATGCGGTGATGGCCGGCGCACGACCGGAATACCTGCCCGTGATCCTGGCACTCGCGGCGAGTGGCGTTTCCGCCCGCTCGAGCAGCACCACGAGTTGGGCGACGATTTCCGTCGTCAACGGCCCGATCCGGGAAGAGCTTGGCATGAACAGCGGGATCGGCGCGCTCGGGCCCTATAACCACGCGAACTCCACTATCGGGCGCGCCTTCTGTCTAACCTCACAGAACGTTCAGGGAGGATCGGTACCCGGCGACACCTACATGGGCTCGGTCGGGAGCAACTGGAACTACACTGCCTGCTTCCCGGAAGCTGAGGAGCGCAGCCCGTGGGCGCCGTTCCACGTCGACAACGGGTATAAGCCCACTGACAGCACCGTCAGCGTTTTCTTCGGCGGCTGGTACACTCAATCAGGTTTCGGACCGCGGGATACATGGCAAGAAAAGTTCATTCGCTGCCTGACTGCCACCGATCATTTCAGCCCACCGCTGATAGTCATGGACCCGCTGGTCGCCCGTGCATTCGACGACATGGGCTTCACCAAGCAGTCGCTAATCGAATGGTGCGCCGAGAATGCCAAGATTCCGGCGCGGAACTACTGGGACGACCAGTGGATAACCAGCCTGATCAAACCACACGCAGTGGCGGGGATCGAGCCCTATGCCAGCCGGTGGAAGGCAGCGCCGGACGACATGGTTAATATGTTTCGGCCAGAGGACATCAACATCGTCGTGCTCGGCGGAGAAACCCAGGGGGCCTTCAAGATGATTAGCGGCCGTTACCGCGGCCCCGGAGCCGGTACCCTTAGCAAGGACGGCCCAACGGTACTGGTGGACGACTGGCGCTGATAGCTCAGGCGGCACAGCTTTTCCGATATCAGCGGTAATACGCACGTAATAGAAACCTTCGCGTCACCCAGCTTGCTCGTTTCGCGAAGGCATTTTTTCCGACTCCCCGAATACCAAATCGTGCCGCTCTGTGTTTCTGTGTTCTGGCGGTTACTTGGTCGAATGGGAGGAGTTGTGCCATGCGCCATGTCGATTTCACGCCAGTTCGGCGGGTTCGGAGTGAGCAGGCCGCACCAGCGTTTCCCGGCATCAGTCCAACCATCCAGTATTCTGAAAACACGATCATAAGAGAGGCTCTTGCATGAGCGCCGAACACGACGTTGCAATCATCGGCGGCGGGATTGCCGGGCTCAGCGCAGCACTCTCCATCGGACGGCTGGGATACAGTGCCATCCTTCTTGCAGACGGTGTGCCAGGGGGCGAGCTTGTAAAGATAAACCAGATTGACGGCATTCCGGGCCACGAGGACGGCATTGCAGGATACGACCTTTGCCCGATCACGCAGGAGCAGGCCGAGCAGTTCGGAGTGATATTCACGGATCACCCGGCAAAAGGGATAGCTCCCAGTGACGACTGCTGGCTGGTCACATCAGATGAAAGCGCGATTGCCGCGCGGAGTGTTGTCATCGCCTCAGGAACCTCGCTGGCGAAACTGGACGTGCCCGGTGTCGAGAGACTGGAGGGCAAAGGCGTCAGCGATTGTGCAAGCTGTGACGCTCCCTTGCTGCGCGGCAAAGTGGCCGTCGTAGCGGGCGGCGGTGACTCCGCGATGCAGGAAGCGCTGGTTTTGGCGGAGCAGCTGGAAAAGGTGATCATGGTGGTCCGCGGCGAGGCGCTGTCGGGACAGGCCGCCTACAAGAATTCAATCCTCGATCATCCGAAAATCGAGTGCCGCTTTTCCAGCGAACCGGTCGAAGTCATTGGTGACAACGTCGTCACCCGCGTGAAGATCAAGAACTTGGTGTCGGGCAATGAGGACGACATCGCGGCGGATGCGATATTCACCTTCATCGGTCTCGTCCCCAACACGGAATTCGCCGGCGACAGCGTAAAGCTTGACGAGACCGGCCGCATCAACGTGGATTTGTTCATGCGCAGCAGCGCCCGGGGCATCTGCGCCGTAGGAAACGTGCGCCAGGCTTCGCCGCACCGGGCCGCAGCCGCGATGGGCGACGCAACAGCCGCGGCTTCGGCGTTGGATATGTACCTCACCAGCGGAAAATGGCGCGAAACCTAGGCGCTCGGTAGTCGGATGGGATCAGCGGAAAGCAAGACGAAGATACCTGCAGATGCGAGGCGCCTGCCTTCGGTAGACAAAGTGCTGCAATCGCCCGTCGGCCAGGCTCTGCGCGAACGATATGGCCATACAGTAACAGCGGACGCCATTCGGGATGCTCTAAACGCCGCGCGATTGGAACGGGCTGCGATCGCCACTGTCGCGGACATATCCGCCACCGCTAGCGCCGCATTGGAACTTGCGCATAAACCGCGTCTGACATCTGTCTTTAACCTGACCGGGACCGTGCTCCACACCAATCTCGGCCGTGCGCAGCTGGCCGATTGCGCAATCGACGCCGCCATCGAGGCAATGCGAAACGCCGTTGCACTCGAATTCGACATCGACAGCGGTGGTCGCGGTGAACGCGACAACATCCTGCGCGATCTGCTCTGCGAACTGACTGGCGCCGAAGACGCAACTGTAGTTAACAACAACGCGTCCGCCGTGCTGCTAACGCTCAACACGCTGGCTTTCGGCCGTAAGGCCATCGTATCGCGCGGAGAGCTTATCGAGATCGGCGGCGCCTTTCGCATGCCCGAGATCATGGCCAGCGCAGGTACGCAGCTTGTCGAGGTGGGAACCACGAACCGGACCCACAAGAGCGACTATTTGAACGCAATCGACAGCGAAACCGGCGTTGTGATGAAGGTCCACACCTCTAACTATCGCATCGAAGGCTTTACCGCAGAAGTCCCGACCAGTGAGGTTGCAGCGATCGCACGCGAGATGGGCGTGCCAATGGTCGATGACCTGGGATCCGGCACTCTGATCGACCTGGCTCCTTACGGCGTGGCGCCGGAAGCCACTGTGCGGCAGGCTGTTGACGCAGGTGCGGACGTTGTTACCTTTTCCGGTGACAAGCTACTTGGCGGACCGCAGGCCGGGTTCATAGTCGGCCGAAAGGACCTTATCGCCCAGCTCAACGCGAACCCGATGAAACGCGCTCTGCGCGCCGACAAGATCCGCATAGCCGCAATCGAGGCTACTCTGAGACTCTACCGCAAGACCGAGTGCCTTGCCGAGACATTGCCGACCTATCGCTTTCTCGCCCGAAGTGAGGACGAAATTCGCGCTGCCGCCCAACGCCTCGCCCCCTTGGTCGGGGAGACTCTAGGTTCCGAGTACCGCGTCACCATTGCCGATTGCCGCAGCCAGATCGGCTCCGGCGCAATGCCCGTGGAAACCTTGCCCAGCGCGGCGCTGGCCATCAAGCCACTTACCGAAGGTGGCCGTGCACCGGAACTGTTGGCTGAAAGCTTGAGGCAACTGCCAAAACCAGTGATCGGCCGCATCGCCAGGCAGACAGTACTGCTGGACCTGCGCTGCCTCAAGTCTGAAGCCGACTTTCTGGCCAATCTGGCAGCGTGGAGATCGCCACAGGTGCCGAAATGATAATCGGTACGGCAGGCCATATCGATCACGGCAAGACGGCTCTGGTTCAGGCACTTACCGACGTCGACGCGGACAGGCTTAAGGAAGAGAAGGCGCGCGGCATCACCATCGACCTAGGGTTTGCCTATCTCGGCCTCGAAAATGGCAGTGTGCTAGGCTTCGTGGATGTACCCGGACACGAGCGGTTCATCCGCAACATGCTTGCCGGAGCAACAGGCATCGATTCCGTGCTGCTGGTTGTGGCTGCCGATGACGGAATAATGCCGCAAACGCGTGAGCACCTCGACATCGTCATGCTGCTTGGGCTGACGAGAGGCGCGGTTGCGCTGACAAAGTGCGATCTCACAGACCGGGACCGACGCTCGGAGGTAAAGTCGCAGGTTTCAGAGCTTCTGAAAGGCACGCCGCTTGCATCGGCTCCGGTTTTTGAGGTCTCTACCGTTACGTCAGAAGGCATTGCTGAGCTACACGCAGAACTAGTGCTTCAGGAAAAATCTTTTGAACCTCGTTCCTCGGACGGGTTGTTCCGGCTCGCGGTCGACCGATGTTTCACACTGAGAGGCACAGGAACTGTCGTTACCGGCGCCGTGATCTCGGGCCACGTGAGTGTCGGCGATAATGTCCTGGTCAGCCCTGCGGGTATGAAGGCGCGGGTGCGCGGCATGCATACGCAGAACCGCCCCGCCGAAACGGGACGCGTGGGCGATCGCTGTGCTCTCAATCTCGTAGGCGATGCTATTGAGGTCGATGCCATCTCGCGCGGCGATTTCATCTTGGACGAGGGTGCCCATTCCCCCACGAACACCATCGACGCAATCCTGAACACTCTATGCGACGAGTCCCGCCCGCTGGCGCACTGGACGCCTGTGCGTCTGCATCATGGCGCTTCGGAGACCGTCGCGCGCCTTGCGCTGCTCCAGGCAGATGACATCCGTCCAGGAGAAACCGGCCGAGTTCAGCTTGTTCTGGACAAGGAAATCGCTACCAGCGTCGGCGACCGGTTTATCGTCCGGGAAGCGGGCGGCGCGCGAACCTTGGGCGGCGGGCATGTGATCGACCTGCGAGGTCCGCGCCGCCGCAGGCGCAGTCCGAAACGACTCGCCCAATTGGGTGCGCTGAGCCGGGCCGATCCTGTCGTATGCCTTGAAGGATTGCTTGCAACCGAACCTTTCACCGTGGACATCGCCGCATTTGCCCGCGACCGGGCGATGAGTCAGCCGCAGCTGGAGCGGCTTCTGAAACAGGTGTCCCATGTTCATGTAACGCAGACTGACCACGACCTGGTACTGGCGGAACCGGTGTGGGATCGGCTAATTGTTTCTGTGCGCTCGGCACTAGAAGTATTTCACCGGATGAATCCGCAAATCCTGGGCTGCGGACTGGCATCGCTGGCGAAAGCTCTAGAGAAGAACCACGGCGTAACGCATGGTGCCGCCATCATCCGCCAAATGGTGGCCGACGGAACGTTCTCCTCCCGAGGCGGGGCGATCTGCCTGCCGGACCACAAACTCGCACTCGACAGAATCGACCACCACCTATGGCTGCGCATCCGGCCGCTACTTTCAGGCAGCAATCGGTTCCGGCCGCCAAAGGTCGAGGAATGCGCGGCCGAGCTTGGCGCAAGAGAGATTGATGTCCGCCGTGTGCTCAAATCCATGGCGCAACAGAACGCCGTGATCGAACTTGCGCGAGACCGATTTTTCGCGCGGGAAGCGCTGCTGGATATCGCGGCAATTGTCGGCGACATTGCGGCAGCCGCCGAGAACGGCTGGTTCCCAGCTGCGGCGCTCAGGAACCGTTTAGAAAACGGTCGGAAAGTTTCGATAGAGATCCTGGAATATTTCGACCGGATCGGCTTGACGGTACGCCGGGACGACCTGCGGTGCGTGGTACCACATCGAATCGCCGATTTTGGAACTGGGGCAGACGGCATCGATCCGTCCCAACGCCTTGCGGAAGAGAAGCGTCCCCGGTGGGGCGTCCGGACTTCAAATCCGGGTGGGACTGTCAGCCAGTCCTAGGTGGGTTCGACTCCCATTCTCTTCCGCCAAACTACTTAGGGGCAGTACGACTGACACAGTCTGGTGGCCCTTCAGAGAGGCCGGGCATCCGCCTGTCTAAACTCAGCCGGACAATAGGCGTCGTAGCCTCAACCCGCGTTTGAGACCGAAGAATCCCACAAGATAGCGCGTCTTCGTAGGCAGTGTCGGGCTGAAATCGAAGAGGCCGCTGGACTTTTCCCAAGCGGCTGCTTTTTCCACGACTTCGGGGACTTCACGCCACGCATAAGCCGTTTTGCGCACCCGAGCCAGGCACGCTTTGCGCGTAGGCTCGTCGGTTCGCTGTGCGAGAAGGTGGCCGGATACGCTCTCAAACGCACGCCAGAAACTGCGTGCCGACTTCAATGACTTGTCGCGACTGACTGACCCTTCCGGGGGATCACGATACATGACGTTGATATCACAGCAAAACCGCAGTTCGGACGAGGCAGCCAGCATTCTCCCAATGAACTCTCCGTCATCGTCGCCAGTCAGCGTTTCGTCCCAGGTCCCGGCCAATTCGATCAGGCTGCGCGGAACAAGCCAGACATGCGGCGGAAAGAAACCGCCGTCGTACCACATCTCGATCAGTAAGGAGATACCATCGGGATATTCGTGCCAGAACTGGCGCGAGTCCGGTGGTTCAACCTTGCCGTCGTCATGCAAAAGGGACCATCCGCAGAACGCCAACGCGTTGGCTGGCGCCCCCTTCATCGCGGCGACCTGAGCCATAATCTTGCCTGTCGGCAATATATCGTCCGCATCGAGAAACTGGATCCAGGTGCTGTCCGACATCCCAATCCCAATATTCCTTGCCGCGCTGCCGCCGCGATTCGGCCCAGTGACCCAGCGGATCCGACCGTCAAAGCGCTTGATCTCGTCGAGACTGCCATCGGTGGAACCGTCGTCGACGACGATCACCTCGACAGGATACTCCTGCGCAAGCGCGCTCTCGATAGCGGCCGCAACGTAGCGCATCTTGTTGTAACAAGGGATAACGACGCTAACATCCGTGTTCACGTCAACTCCACTCCCACAGGTGCACCGACCGCCAAATCACAACGTCCACTCCACGCCCCGCGCGGTCAGGGCTTCGCGCAACTCATTCAGATTCGACAGATAGTCCTTCGCAGGTGCGGTGGTGATTTTCTTCAGCGCCGTAGATACCGGCCGCCGCTCCAATCCCAGTTGGTCAAGTATCTCGTCTATGGTCCTCTGATGACGTTCCGGCGATTCAAGATCACTTTCATAACTGATCTTCAGGTGTTGCAGCCCTTCCAGAATGTTGTCTTCTTTCTGCAACAGACCGGTGCGCCGCTCGTACTGCTCCAAAAATTCCTGTGGCGGGATTTGCAGGTTGATCCTCTCTTCCTGCTCGTCTGTCTTGTGATAAGCGCCACGCGCTTTAGCAATGTATTTTGAGAGCATCTGGCGGATGATGTCTGCTCTCCGGATATGGACGATAGTCCATCCGTCGTCGTGCATTGCCTCGAGAAACGCCCGCTCGTCTACCGGCCGCCGTCGCGCGCCACCCAAATGTTCCGGCTTAACGTGCAGAATGACGTTTTCCCCGGGAACCCACCGGCCAAGGCCACGCACGAAGCGAATTGGCCAGAGAACCTCGCGTGTGACGGTGTTGAGAACTTCGTGATACCCAACGAACTGCCCAGTCGAGCACATCAGTTGCTCGAACAGGGTCGTTCCAGCACGCCCCTGACCGAAGATCAGGACATTTTTCTTACCGTCGCTAGCCTTCGCCCCCTTTAGGTCTGCAGCATATGCGCGTGCCTCCCTGCTCCGCAGGATCAGCACCGTCCGCATGCCAAGCAATGGAAGCGATTTGCCCGTAGTGTCCAAATCAACGGTCCTCCAGCTTGCTCCGCAAAAATGTTCCGGCCGAGCGTGCCCTTGCCTGTATTCCGGGGATCTTCTCATCCAGATACGCGCGGATCGCAGCAGCATCGTCGATCATCTGTGCGATCACCTCCGCGAACTGATCCGGCGTAATTGTTTTGACGGAATGGCAGAACTCCTGGTGCCCGAAGATGTCTTTGTTAATGCCGATGGATTTGACCGAGTAGCTAAGGCTCAGAGTCGGTACATGGCTCGACAACGCCGCAATTGTCGAATGGGTTCGCGCGCCGGCAAATACCGCGCAGTGCCCGATTATCCATTTGAGTTCAGCTGCACCCAGTGCCGGTGCGATCCCGACAGATACACCGGCCAAGTCACCGACCTTGGCCTGTAGCGACTGCAAAAACGCATAATCGTCTTCGTCGGGTTTCGGCGAGGCAACATGCGGAATCAGGAGGATCGGCCGGCCGGTCCGTTTCCCACAGGCAATGATCATTTTGGCTGCTTTCTCGCGCCATTCGTCAACAGTGCCGCCATCGGCAGAAAAGCGCGCAACCAGCGGGCTGATGTTGATGCCAATCGTCTCCTCACAGACTAGCGAACGAACCGTAGGGTCGGCGGGTGCGAACTTCGTCATCACGAAAGCCGGGTCGGCAACGAGCTGCACATTGTCCGAAACTCCGTGCCTTTCAAGATAGGCCAGCGTCTCGGTCTCGCGTACGAAAATTCCATCCAGCGTTTTCAGATGCCCATACATTGTCGGTGCAAATTCAGGGTCCGCCTCGAACGGCCCCACCGAAGCACCCCAGATAAAAACCGGCACTCCTCGCTTTTGCAGGTAACGATCCAGCGCGATGTAATCCCAGGGGCGCCCGTAATCGAGCGAGTAATTGTCGCCGCCCAACTGCATCGCAGCCTTGACACCCTCGTAGTGGCCGGCCAGATCTTCGGAGTGATGGTGGAAGCCGGTCCCCAGCCGCTTGTTGGCCTGTGCCATCCACCATTTCTTGCTCAGCCGACTACCAACATGAGAAACCGGAAAATTCGTCACTCGCCGGTCGATTTCTCCGGCCTGCTGATCTTCAACAGTTAATGGGGCCGCCATGACACCCGCTCGCGCAGTGACCGCTTCACCCCAAACCCCCGACAGGATTTTCATCGTGCCCCGAACGATAGCCTCGCAACCACGATTGCGGTAAGGGCCGTTGCCGACAAACAAGAATTGATCTGAACTGGACAGAATCGGGGAAGTGGTCGGGATCGTCTTTGGTTCCATATCACAGTCCGCCAGCTTCAAACTGAAAATGCGCGGTAAATCTGTCTGTCAACATTCGGTACATTCCTGGTGAACGGTCGCGACAGCCTCCACGCCCGGACGCGCTGACCGGGCGACTTGATAGCTCGTCGGGACATGCCCAACAGCCATCATCGTGATCACACACTCATGGTCTGGAATGTCAAATGCGCTGCGCATACTCTGGTCCCGATCAGCATCCGCACTCCAGTTTAACATGCATGTGCCGAAGCCTTGTGCGTGCAAGCCGAGGTTCAGCATCATGGCGAACAAACCGCCATCGACCCAACATTGATTGCGTTCGTAAGAATGCGCAAAGGTCCTCATGTCGGAAGTTACTATCAGAACCGCGCCGGCAAGGTGACCAAATCCTCGGTTTCCATTCTGGAAGCTCAACGCCTTATCGATCTGTTCACGGCCAACCATTACATGCACGCGGCCCGATTGGCGGTTGCAGACAGACGGTGCCGTCTGCGCAATTGAGACCGCCTCGAGTATCTGTTCGACGTCAATAGGAGCTCCACTGAAGTTGCGAATGCTATGTCTGCTTCGCGCAAATTCTTCGAATCCGATTTTTGTAGATTGCTCAAGCTCTTTTCTCGAGATTTCGATTGTAGCGCGTGGCTCCTTCAAAACTCGGAACGAAGCAGGAATGAAGTCTAATTCCGGTTCATTTCCATTGAAATCCACATAGGACGCGATGGCAGCGCGCGCCCGTTCAGTTGCCAATGTTGAGCCGAAGCAGGTTTCGAAATGAGTGACAGACTCAATCAAGCCACGCACTACGTCTAATCCGAACAATGGTTTTGGGTTTGGAAGTGCGAGCCCTTTCTCAATTCTATGATATTCGAGGACGACCTGTGCTTCCAAAGTCTCCCGCGATGCATCGGACCAAGAGTTGTACGCCGCTTCTGAGTAGCGAGAAAAATCGTAAGCATATTGTTTCTTCAACTTACGCCGGTAACGGAAGACGAGGTAGTTCTGATACCTACTTCCCAGCAGAGAGCGGGCAAGGGTTTTCAGTGTGCGCATCTCTTCTGCCTTCTGAGCTATTGCATATTGAGAGAGAAAATTAATTTCGTGGATCTGGTGACTGCCTACGGGCACTTACAGGGGGAGTGAGCTGCGCACCGGACCACAACGGCCCCGCACCCCAGCGGACTTCTTGCTCTGGCATCCTCACTATTGCATCAAACAGCCGTGCAAGCGCGCGGGAAATAACTCGGCCCGTCTGCCGGTCGAATCCGGATAGTGCCCCGTTGCAGCGAATTCGAACGAGAGCGGATGCAATCGCCTTACGATTAACGCTCAATGAGCTCCGCTCAATCACATCCATAGATTTTTTTTCCATTCCGCCGCGGAAAGTGGTCGGTAGCATGTTGTTCCGCCAATGGTAGTTAACAACCTGTTCTGCAGCTCTCTCTTGATAGGTTTCCAGTCTCGGTAGCGTGTTCGAAATCAATTCTATGATCTGGTCAAAACGAGCTACTAGCTTGTCGGGGCTTTTGGATGGGGCCCGGGAGCGGGAATCCGCGCGTACGCGATACACTGCAAGTACCTCAGGCACCTGGAGGACAGGAAATTTCTCGACAACCGGCGCTAACATTTGGAAGTTCTGGGAGGATACCGAGGTGTGGAAGATCTCACGCCGCGCGTTTGCCGTCAGGAAGTCTCTGCTCCGGAGCGTATGGCAAACCGGAGCATGGTAATTCCGCATAAAGAAGAGGTCTTCGAAGAAACCGTCCTGCCAGTGCGGCTCGGAATCACACGGCATGAAGTACCCTTCAAATTTCTGGCTGAGTTCGATAAAGAGCTGTGCGTTGGTACGGAGCAATCCAGCCTCCGGGTTCTTTCGCAGCAAAGCAACCCGTCGCTCAACGGAATTCGGAAGCAACCAGTCGTCGGGGTCGGGCCACATTAGGAATTCGCCGGAGAAATGCTTGAGCCCTGTATCGACAGCGCCACCAAGACCTTTGTTCGCCTGCTCGATCAGCTTGACGATGTAACTCTCCGACTCGAGTCTCGGAACAGCGTCTCGCAACAGAGTCGTCGTCGCTTCATTGGCGCCGTCGTTGACCAGGATGATTTCCAGATGCTTGTAGGTTTGCTGCACCACCGAATCTAAGAAATCACCCAAATATCGCTCGACATTGTAACATGGCACGATAAGGGAAACCCGGCCGGGAACCAGGCTTGGCGCTTCAATCACATCCATCGAAACCGACGCCCAAGCAGATCTGCGAGCGCTTCATTCGGCTCTGAAAAATAATCTGAAAGATGGTCCCGAATGCTATTTGGAACTTCGGTTCGGTTTGCACCTTTGCCCGTCGGCTTGACGTCAATCGTCACCGGGAAGCTTTCCATCCCGACGAAAGCCAGTACCTGTTCGAGTGACGTCATCGGTTCCTCGAAAAATGCTTCGGACTCGATTACGAGAACGTTCTCAACGGGAAAGTGCCGGTACAATAGTTCAAGTTGCTCGGCGTAACGGCCCCGCAACTTGTAGGACTGATTGATGAACACCGTATCTTTATAGGCTCTCTGCTCCATCGGTACGGCAAGGCGCTCATTCTCGCGGGCGAAGGCAATCTCGATGCACTCCGTTTCGCGTCCCCTGCGACGCTCGTGGAAATAATGCGAGATCGCGCGCTCCACCGGGTCGCGCAGCAGAACGACAATTTTTGCATTCGGGATAATCTGCGCCATGCGCTCAGCGGCAACCGGATTAAATATATAGTCCGGTGACGCCTCGAAACACAGCGCGTTTTTGCGGTTTACTCTAGACCGAAGAGGAAAATAGCTTCGGTAGAGCGTCTCGCCTTCAGCATATTTGTCCCAGTTCGGATCAAGCCCACCGTCAAAAAAGTGTACCTCCTTGATTGAAGCCGGTAACAGGCACGGATGCTGCAGGAAATACTGGTGCATTGAACTGGTTCCGCATTTCTGGGCACCTGCGATCACAAAATCTGGCAGCGCGCGCATCGAACTGGTCGCTTTGCGAACACGCAGCTCAACATGGCGCCAGATGAGAGTCGGCAGCGGCGGCTTGGCCAGTGGCCGTTCCAATGTCACCTTAGGTGTACTCATTCTGGCTTTCCAATCGCGGGCCCAATCAAAGCGGTTCCCTTCCAGTGGTCAAGCGAAGCTAATGTACTGAGCGAAACGGGGCAAAGGCTCTGCACGCCCGATATGGTTATGATCCGGTTTCGTCCGTGACCGATTTCGAGGGCCGCATCAATCCCTTCCCCGACCCCGCACAATCTGGACTAGCCAATTGTGTCCTGAAACACCGTTTCCGAGCGGTACTGCCGTTCGGAATACTGCCGGTTCCCCTTTACGACTCCGTTAGACAGAATAGGTTTGTACGGGTGAATGGCAGGAGGGGATGCATGCAACGAAACGGTTCGTTTATCATGGGGGATCATACCTTCGCCGAGAGCGGAGAGTTCGACGTTTTGGTCGGTGGAAACGCGACGGTCGCCCAAGATGTGGAGTTGACCCTGAAAGGTATGGTCGGCGGCAACCTCGTAGTCGAGACAGGCGCGGTTGTTCGGCTGGAAGCGATGATTGCCGGCGATACAATCAATCGCGGCGGGTCAATCATCTCCGGGGTCTGAGGCGTACCATTTCTTCTTTACGCCTGCACGCCTTCTTCTAAACGCCTGCACGCCGCCGACAGACGGATACCACCTTTAAACCGGGCGCCTTCACGGATACCGCCAGACTTGGCGCTGACGATACGCACTCTTAAATGATGTTGTAACCATTCGCACGTCCCAGTCGGAGATTGATACGTGAGCGACGATCCTTATGAAATCCTTGGCGTCCAAAGAACGGCATCAGACAACGAGATCCGGAAAGCCTATAAGAAGCAGGCCAAGGAACTGCACCCTGACTTGCACCCCGGCGACAAAAGCAAAGAGGCCGCATTCCAGGCGCTGTCTGGCGCGTATGACCTTCTTCGCGACCCGGATAAGCGCCGCCGCTTCGACGCAGGAGAGATCGACGCAGCGGGCCACGAACAGCCGCAAAGGCAGTACTACCGAGATTATGCCGGCTCCGACCCGCAGGGCCGCTATTCCTACAACGCCCGCTCCGAGGATTTCGAAGACTTCTCCGATATCTTCGGCGACATCTTCGGTCGGGGCTCTGGTCGCCGCACACAGTCTGGAACGTTTTCGGTGGACGGCGGAGACTTGCATTTCGACCTTGAGATCGACTTTCTCGACGCGGCGCTTGGTGCAAAGCAAAAGCTCGCCTTCACCCGCGGCGACGCTCTGGAGGTAACTATCCCCGCTGGCTTGCGTGAGGGTCAGACTTTGCGGCTCCGAGGCAGAGGTAAGCCAGGAATCGGCGGCGGAAAACCTGGCGACGCGCTCGTTACGGTCCACGTCCGACCGCATCCCCAATTCTCCCGAGACGGCAACAACATCGAGGTCGAGCTGCCGGTATCATTCGACGAGGCGGTCCTCGGCGGTCGCGCCGAAGTTTCAACGATCTCCGGTAATGTGTCGATGACCATCCCCTCTGGCGTGTCTTCCGGCCACCGCCTTAGGCTCAAAGGAAAGGGGATTCACCCGAAGGACGGCAAGGCAGGCGATCAATTCGTTCGGATCAGGATCGTCCTGCCCGAAAAAATCGACGAGCAGATGCGCGATCTAGCACGCGAATGGCGTGAGCACGTGAACCACGACCCGCGAACGAAGCAGCGGAGGACGGCATGAGATACGAAGAGCGCGAAGTCGTTGCACAACTACAAAGACTGACTGTGCGCGAACTTCGCGGCTGGGTTCGCGAGGGCTGGGTTCGACCGCGACAAGGCGAAAACGGACCCGTCTACGACGAACTCGACATCGCGCGCATTCAGCTGGTCTGCGATCTGAAAAAGGAAATGTCGATCGGTGTCGACATGTTACCGGTGGTGCTTTCGCTCATCGACCAGCTTCACGCGGCACGGCGAGATTTTCGCTGTTTGGCGGCCGCTGTAGCCGACCAGCCGGAGCCAAATCAACAAGCAATTTCCGAGGCGTTTCGCAAGGTACGCAACGCCAACTCATAGGTGCAGCTTTAGATGGCGGGATGATTACCCAGGCACCGTCCAAGCGCCGCGGATCGCAAGATTTACCCGCCATATCATCGACGTAATTGCCCTGAAACAGGTTTTGCCAATGATAGTCGACACACATACTTGATGTCTGGGGATTCACCGGCCGACGGAGACCGCATGGGCGACGACCAAACCGATGTAATCCGCTTCCTGATGCACCCGGGAACCCATGATGGGATCGAACCGGAACATGTCGAGACCCATGGCGCGCACGTATTCCTTGCCGGAGGCACTGCGCTCAAGATCAAACGCGCAACCAAGTACGAGTACATGGACCTTTCGACACTGGACTTGCGGGAGAAGATGCTGCAACGAGAACTTGAGTTGAACCAGCCCGTCGCTCCATCGATCTACTGCGACGTTGTTTCGATTACACGCGAACATAGTGGCCTTGCCATCAACGGTAGCGGTCCAGTCGTCGAATGGGTGCTTCGGATGCACCGCTTCCCGAAAGAAAACGAACTGCTTGAAGTGGCGGCGCGCGGCGATTTGGATGCAAACATGGCTGAGGAACTCGGCCGCGCTGTCGCTGTCTTTCATGCAGCTGCGCCGACGCGTTTGGAAGATGGTGCCAAGCTGATCGGCGCGATCTTGGACGAACTGGATCTGGCATTCGGGCAGATGCACGGGGAGCTTGGGAAAGAAGAAATCACACACTTCCACGACCTCTCGCGCGCTGAACTCGAGAAAACAGGTCCATTGCTGACCCAACGTGGCTCCGACGGCCACGTACGCCGCTGTCACGGTGACCTGCATCTGCGCAACTTCGTCCTTATCGACGGAAAGCCCGTGCCCTTTGATGCGCTTGAATTCGACGAGGTGCTCGGCACCTGCGACGTGCTTTATGACCTTGCCTTCCTGCTGATGGATCTGAAGTATCGTGGCCATAACCTGGCCGCCAACCAAACCCTCAGCACCTGGCTCTTTGTGCAGGACGGCAAGGAGGATGCTGGCGTCGCCGCCCTACCCTTATTCATTGCCGTACGCGCAGCGATACGCGCCATGGTCGATGTCCAGACAGACCGCGCCACAGATCATCCCGGTCAGAGTGGCGAAGATGCATGCGCATATCTTGACGAAGCTATCGTTGCTCTCTCGCCTCCGGCGCCGCGCATTGTGGCAGTGGGCGGGCTGTCCGGCAGCGGAAAAACTATCCTATCCCGCAAACTCGCCGCGACCATCGGCGCACAGTCCGGCGCCATACACCTGCGCACCGATCTGGAACGAAAACGACTAGCTGGGGTCGACCCGCTGGCGCACCTGTCCAACGACGCCTACTCTGGATCAAAGACTCAAACGGTCTACGATGTGCTGCTTCGCCGGGCTGGCACCCTGCTCGGGGCCGGCCACTCGGTTCTGCTTGACGCCACCTGGCTTTCACCGGACCTACGCGCGGCCGTGGAGGAACTGGGGCGTCAAGCCGGAGTTCCATTCACTGGCCTCTGGCTCGACGCACCGAGCGAAGTCCTCCTTGCGCGCATAGCTGACCGAATGGGGGATGCTTCCGATGCTGATGCGTCCGTGGTCGGTCGCCAGATCGCACGCGACATTGGCCAGGTTACGTGGGAACGAATAGACGCCACAGGCACTCCCGACGATACCCAGTCCCGCGCCACGGCCGTTTTAAAAGGCTGAAGAGTTTCGCGACGCCTCCCTTGAAACGAAGGAATACTGAAAACGGTGCTATGCATAGAAGGCGGGCAGGCGCTGTGCTTGACAACGTGGGCGGCGTCGGCGAATGGTATGTAATATCATTACATGCACGACTCGTGCCTAAGGATTCTACGGATGGCGGCTGCTCGCATCGCAGGTTTCCTAGCTCGTTCGGTGCGACGGCTCGCGGCCATTCCGCAGTCCGCACACCGGAAAGGCGCCAAGTCGATTGCAAAGAGTTATCGGAGAGCCCACGATGCCGGCCATGGCTGAGGTCTCATCCGATATCGCGGTCCGGCTGCGCTCCCTGGAATTTGCGTGGCCGGGCCGCACAGAATTCTCCCTGAGCGTGCCGGATTTTTCAATCCCGCGGGGGGAAAAATTGTTCCTGCTGGGCGCAAGCGGTTCGGGGAAATCCACATTGCTCAGCCTGATCTGCGGTATCACCGTACCCAACAAAGGCACGGTCGAAGTAGACGGAACGGCGCTCTCGAACCTGTCCGGCCCCGAACGGGACAGGTTCCGCGCAGACCACATCGGCGTGATCTTTCAGATGTTCAATCTACTTCCATACGCGACGCCCCTGGAAAATATCCTGCTACCGCTGTCCTTTGCCGGCGAACGTCGCCGCCGTCTCGAAGATCCCAAGGCGGAAGCTCTGCGCTTGACGGGCGCACTCGGATTAGAAACGGAACTCATTAGCAGTGCTCGCGCGGCTGAGTTGAGCATCGGCCAGCAGCAACGTGTTGCTGCCGCACGCGCCCTGATCGGAGCACCGGCGTTAATCGTGGCCGACGAGCCGACCTCTGCACTGGACGCCGGATCGCAATCCGCGTTTCTGGATCTGCTCATGGATCAAGCAGAAGCAGCTGGCGCGACTCTACTGATGGTAAGTCATGACGAGCGGCTGGCTGCGCGATTCGATCGAGTGGAAGACTTGTCGCGCATTGCTGTAGCTGAGCGCAGACTACGGGCCTGATCCGAACGGCGCGGGTGATCGCCGTACCGATGCAATCGGAATTTGCTGCCCTTTCAATGAGATGCAGGGCGGCCACTTGTGCCCCGACTGTTGACTTCACTTTGGCAGAGGTTTGTCATTGTAACGTTATCTCGTAACCGCATAATGCGGCCTAAATGTCCGGAAAAAGGAAAAACCATGAAAAGACTTGGTCTTGCAACGGCCGCGGCCCTCATCGCCGCACCGGCCTTGGCACAGGAGCATCGTGAGCTTGGCGCTCACGAACATGGTGTCAGCAAGCTAGAGGTAGCCATCGAGGGCGACACCGTTGCGATCGACATTCATTCGCCCGGCGTCGATATCGTCGGGTTCGAACACGAAGCCGAAAGCTCCGAAGATCAAGCCGCGGTCGGCGTCGCCGTTCTGTCGCTGGCACAGCCTGACTCCCTGTTCAAGTTGCCGGAAGACGCCGGATGCTATCTGGTCGAAGTTATGTCTCATATCCACGACCACGCATTCCAGGAAGAACATGCGCACGAGGAAGGTGAAGAACACGGCGAGCACGAGGAACATGCCAAAGGTGAGGAACATGACCCCGAGGAGCATGACGAACATGCCGGAGGCGAGGATCATGACCACGAGGGCGAGCATGGCGAACACACAGAGTTCCACGCGACATACAAGCTACGCTGCACCGACCCGACCGCACTGACGGCAATAGACTTTCCTTTCTTCAGCTCCTATCCCAATGCTCGGGAAATCGAGATCCAGTACGTGACCGACACAGATGCCGCCGCCGCCGAAATCACGGGTGACGCACCACTTCTGGAGCTGAATTGACCTGCGCGCCGCCCCGATCCCGAGGCGGCGCGCCGGAGACAGAAAGTAATAGACGATGCTGTTGCGCCTAGCGTGGCAATCGCTGTTAAGCCGCCGTTTGACCGTTGGTCTAACAGTTTTTGCCGTTGCACTGTCGGTCGCCTTGTTTCTCGGGGTTGAAAAGGTGCGGACCGGTGCGAAGGACAGCTTCGCTGACACGATTTCCGATACGGACCTGATTATCGGCGCGCGCTCGGGCGGTGTGCAATTGCTGCTCTACTCCGTTTTCCGAGTAGGGAATGCGACAAACAACGTCACTTGGGAGAGCTACCAAGATATCGCCGCCCAACCAGAAATAGACTGGATCGTGCCGATCTCGCTGGGCGACAGCCATCGCGGATTCCGGGTCATGGGAACCTCGACTGAATTCTTCGACCGTTACAAGTATCGCGGCGGGCGCAACTTGACTCTCGTTCAGGGCGAACATTTCGAAGACCTGTTCGACGCAGCTGTTGGTGCCGAGGTCGCCGAGCAACTCGGATACGAGATCGGGCAGGAGATCATCGTTGCCCACGGACTTGCGTCCTTTACCGAGCATGACGATAAGCCATTCCGTGTTGCAGGGATTCTCGCCAGGACCGGCACACCGGTTGACCGCACTGTCTTTGTAAGTCTGGAGGCCATTGAAGCGATCCATATTGACTGGAAGAACGGGGCACGCATACCCGGTCAAACAGTCAGCGCCGACGAGGTGCGCGGCATGGAACTGACGCCCGGCGCCGTAACTGCGGCAATGATCGGGGTGAAATCTCGCCTGCAGATCTTCGGCTTGCAACGTTGGATCAACGAGTATCCCGAGGAACCGTTACTTGCGATCATCCCCGGCGTCGCTCTGCAGGAGCTTTGGGATATCATCGGCGTCGCCGAAAGAGCTCTGATCGGCGTATCCGCGATGGTGGTGGCAACCGCTCTGCTCGGCATGGCCGCAATGATCTTTTCAGGCCTCAATGAACGCCGCCGCGAGATGGCGATCCTACGTGCGGTCGGGGCACGACCCTGGATAATCATAGCGCTGTTGACCACAGAGGCCGCATTAATGGCGTTGGCAGGTGTGCTGATCGGCATGGCGTTGCTTTATTCGGGGATGGGAATTGCGCGCCCTTACATCGACTCGGCCTTCGGAATATATCTGCCGCCAGAGCCTCCGACGCTCCGCGAGTTGACGGTTATGGCAGTCGTGGTGGTGGCTGGGGGGCTTATCAGCCTTGCGCCGGCCTGGCGTGCCTACCGCATGTCGCTGACTGATGGAATGATGGTGAGGATCTGACAGGAATGCCAACCGTGCAATCCAATCGGCATTTGCGCCTAGCCTGCGCAACCGCACTGGTGCTGAACTTTGCTGCACCGCCAGCTTGGCCTTGCGCATTCCACACCTATTCACCCGACCCGACTCTGGTAGATGTCCTGTTGGGTAGTGAAGCCATCGTCCTAGCCCGCGCCGACGCTAGCGACACCACCCGATACCGCGTTACCGACACTCTCGCCGGACCAACGCGGACTGACACTATCGAGTTACCGGTAGACAATGCCATCATGGACAAGCTTGCTGAAAATCCACAAGACAGTGTCCTCCTTGTTAAGGTCTCAGGTTACGAGGATGCTTCCCAGCCTGGAACTGACGCCGCATGGTACAATGCGGCGTATCTGGATCCCTCCTATCAGGCAGTCATCGAACAGATCGTGCCACAGCTTCCGAATTGGAGCTTCGGTGACGAGCAGGAACGTTTCCAGCTCTTCGCCAGTTTGCTCGACCATTCGTCGCAGGAGGTGCGCACCTTGGCCCTGAAGGAACTGGACCGAGCCGACTATAGCGTGCTGCGCGAACTCAATCTTGAGCATCTGCCAAGCGGCGAGGATATCGCAACGGGTGATCCTGAACTGCTCCCGATCCGAATCCTGCTAGCCGGACTCGCGGGGCGAATCGAACTGACCGAGGTATTGGAATCCGGCCTGCACAACAACGTTGATACGGACCTGCCGTATCTTGGCGCATATTCCTCTGCGCTGGTGGAACTGAATGGGTCAGTCGCGGCCGAGGAGATTGCCAACGATTACCTGCGCAGTGATACGATCCCTTTCAGTACCCGAGAGAAAATCCTGGAATCATTTGCTATTCTGGCGAGAGCCGGAGCGCCGGAAACCAGCCAGGCAATCCGCCAGATCACCACGGATGTCCTTCTCGAGGCACCTGAACTCGCTCCCGCTGTCGCCCGACAGTTCGGTTTCCAGAGCGACTGGAGCCAGTCGGAAGCGATGGCCGAAGCCGCGCGAGGGCACAAATTCGCTGATATCGCCGACCTGTTCGCCGTGAACCAGTATGTCACCTTGGCGCAAACAATGAGCTTGCCGGAACAGTGATCCGTATTGGGATTCCGAATTTAAAGGTTCGACTGATGCACCCCAACCGCCGCTCGCTCCTAGGCCAGATTGCTTTGCTGCCCGTACTACCTTCGCTTGCCCGCGCGGCCGGCGATGTGGTCGAGCTAGAATGGGCCGATCTGATCCCCGATGGTGATGGCGGCGTGAAACTCGATGCGCTCCGCAAGTTGGGCGTGGTACAGCACGGCGAACTGACAACTGGCTTCGAACAGGAAGAAGCTGCTGCCGTCACCAATGCCTACAATGGGAAGATCGTGCGGCTGCCGGGTTTTGTCGTTCCGCTCGACTTCGATGCTACCGGGATAACCGCATTCATTCTGGCACCTTTCGTAGGTGCCTGTATTCACGTGCCGCCACCGCCCGCGAACCAGCTCGTCTTCGTTACAACTGAAAGTCCATTTGAAAGTAAAGGCCTTTACGAACCGGTCTATGTCACCGGGATGTTTGGCACCGCCGCTACGGGCACCCAGCTCGCAGAAATCGGCTATGCGCTGTCGGCGGAAAAAATCGAATCCTACAACTAGGCGCCGAGAGGCATCAGACCAGAAATTCACCCCGGCAGCGAGATCTCAGCGCGCAGACCGTGCGGGTCTCGATTGGAAATACTGATGTCGCCTCCATGTGCACGTGCAATGGCCCGGGCAATCGCCAATCCCAGGCCTGCCCCGCCCAGGCTGCGGTTTCGCGAAGCCTCGCCGCGCTGAAACGGTGTGAACATTGTCTGCAGGTCCTGTTCCGTCATGCCTGGACCGTCATCTTCAACGACGATGTGGATCACTTCACCTATCCGCCAGGCGCTGACACGCGCCGATCCGGCATAAACAGCAGCATTTCCGATGATATTGTGTAGCAGCCTTCGCATGGAGGCAGGCCGGATCTTCGCCACCAGACGCTCGTGGCAGGTCAGCGAAACGTCGCGCCCACGTTCCTGTTCATCTGCGACCACGTCGACCAGCATCGCGCTCAGGTCGTAGCGGGCGCCGGCGGTCTGGCTATTTCCTTCCCTAGCGAGTTCGAGGATTTCATCCAGAATGCGTGCCATTTCCTCGGCGGTGGTGATGGCGCGATGACGCTCCTCGTCATCCTGCAATCCTTCAAGCCGCAACCGAAGTGATGTCAGAGGCGTGCGCAGTTCGTGGCTGATCGCGCCGAGCATAACGTTTTTCTGATCCAGAAGCTCGGCAATCCGCTCCCCCGCCTCGTTGAGCGCGACAATCGCCTCACGAAATTCGACCGGGCCACGTTCGGGATCGACTGGCTCTGCGTTCGGCCGACCGAAATTCTCCGCGGCTTGTTTCAGATCGACGAGTGCGCTCGTGATCTGCTTTGTAATCAGGGCTACGCCAGCCCCGCCAACCATCGCAAAGATAAGCAGATTCAGCAGTATGTCATGCATCGTTACCGGATCGGGTCGCGCGTAGGAGGCAATTTGACCGTTGATCCAACCGGTGGCACCACTGACCTGTAAAGCAATATACGTATAGGTAGGCAATTCGCGTGGACCGGCAAACCTTGCGCGCGCTTCAACCGACGCCGGCGTCTCGACATCCGTGGCATAAGCGGCATGCAATTCGTCCACGACGATGCCCTTGTCCATCAGCACCGATCGAAACCAATTCTCAAGTTGCGGGTCTCTAGGAACAACTAGTGACTCGAATGCACTCTTCTCAGAAGCCCAGACCCTGGAACGGAGCGTAACCGGTATGCTGCGGCGTACCGGAAGGGTAGCTCCAGGGAATGCAACGATGGCCTCGGCTTGCTCAGCCATCGTTTCTATGGCGCGCTCTTTCATCAGGCGGTGATATCGCGCCTCTTTGAATGCAGAATCGAGCAGCACGAACAGAATCTGCGCCGACCACAGGCCCATCACGAAGATCGTCAACAGGCGCGCCCGCAGGCTAACCTCGCGTATGCGAGACCATGCCGGCCTCATTGCCCCCGCACGTCTTCGGCAAGCATGTACCCTGCGCCCCAGACCGTCTTAATGATCTGCGGGTTCTTCGGATCCTCCTCGATCTTTTGCCGAAGCCGGCTGATCATGTTGTCAATGCTCCGGTCGAATACGTCTGCCGAACGACCGCGGGTCTCATCCAGCAGTTGTTCTCTGCTCAAAATGGTCCTCGGCCTTAACAGCAGGGTATGCATCAATGTGAATTCCCCGGTCGACAGCGCTACCGCCACGCCTTCGCGATCCATCAATACCTGCTCGTTGAGCTTTAGGACCCAGCCACCGAATGAAAGTTCGTTCCCCCGCTCTTCAGTCCAACCGGCGCCTGCTTTTTCCAGACTGCGTCGCAGCACCGCCCGAATCCGCGCCATTAACTCGCGCGGGTTGAACGGCTTGGTCACGTAGTCGTCGGCGCCAATCTCCAGCCCGATGATCCTTTCAACCTCCTCGCCCCGTGCCGACAGCAAAATCGTGGGCACCTTGTGGGTCTCGCGGATTGAGCGGCAAAGGCTCAGCCCATCTTCGCCCGGCATCATGATGTCCAGCACGACAAGATCGCATGCCTGCCGATCCAGCGTGCTACGCGCTTCCGTCGCATCAGCCGCCTGCTCGACTTGATATCCGTTCGCAGTAAGGTACGCCGCAAGCGGCTCACGGATCGAGTCCTCATCGTCGACCAGTAGTATCCGGTTCATGTCGGACAGATCCGCGTTACAATTCGCTTCCTTGTCTTCTGTCATACAAAATCCCTCACTAACACAACCAAGATTCCGACAAGTGAAATGTCGACCTCGTGAAGTATCCGCAGCTAGCCATTTTGGCACACCCCTGACTGGCTCCCACGAACAATCATGAGATCTCTAGACATGCGAAGATAGACTTCTGCCGGCACCCAACCCGCGCTAAATCTACCCGAAAATCCCTGCTTGAGACTCCCCCGAACTGTCGCAGAGGTGTAAGAAAATGTATATTCCACCCCCAAAGCTTCGACATAGCGGACATTTCAGCCCGCTATTTCTACTGCGGGGCCCCACGACCGCTGGCGCCCGGTCGAATGGCAGAAGAACATCCGTTCCACATGTTCCGGATGAGCTGTGAGTGGTGGCTATCGCCAAGAGACCGGACGCCGCAGGCACAATTTTAGAGATCCACCGCTGCCAAAGCTTGGAGGCAATCTGGAAACTACTAGGAGAAGTTGTGCAGGCGTGAGCACTGGAGACGCTCGATTCGAGGAAAACCGGTCCACACCAGCGAAGCGGAAAGTGAGCAAGTCCGCAACGTCGAGCACCGAAAACCTGACACAGTTTCTTACAGTGTCGGGACAACTCAGAGAAGCTTCCGTCGCGTCAATTGGCTAGTTCCCTGCCATCGCGGACTTGCCCGCATCCGTTCGACATAACGCAATAGGTGGTCCTGGGGCCCAGGACATCCGAGGAGTTTCACATGCCAAGACGCCGTCAAATAATCTGGTTCCAGCAAAGCTATGTGGATGTCGCATGCCGTGACCTGTATCGCGACGGCGTCAAGCAGCCGGTCGAGCCACAGGTTTTTGACCTCATCCTTTTTCTTATGCAGAATCGAGACCGCGTTGTAACTCGCGACGAGCTTTTTGAAACCATCTGGGACGGCCGGCTAGTTTCGGACGCCACCCTAAGCAGCCGAATAAAATCGGCTCGAAAAGCGCTTGCGGATAACGGAAAAGAGCAGACGGTGATCCGCACCTACCACGGTCGCGGCTTCCGCTTTGTTGCCGACACGCTCGTTACCTACGAGACCCTTCCCGAACTCCAGCTCGCTTCTGAGCACGCTTCGTCCGAAAACATGCTTAAACGCCCGGTTACCTCTTCGGCCGCAGTTTGCCTGGCGGATAGAAAGGAAGTTGCTCGCGCTGAGTTCCGGTAGCGATTGAGCGGTCAGCCCCTTTACTTAACGAACCAACGGACCGGACGTTGAGCTTCAGAGGGCTGCTGTCCTTGATGTCGGGCCGGACCGGAATGCGCCGGTATCTGATACCGGCGGTCTTCCGGCCCGCACCCTCCGTACACGCCGCCACTTGGGCTAGGCCGCGCGTAGACGCACAGACACGGCTCTACCCTCGGTGACTTGCTTTCACGAGCGCCTGAGCAGCGGATAAACCTCAAGAGCACGAAACTCGACCGGACGGCGAGGACAGTGTTCTTGTGGAAATCCCACGCAAGGCTGCACAATTCGTGCTACCAAGACAGCCCCAATGCGGTCACCATGTCCGACTGGCTCTATTCAGGAAAAAGTGCCACAGGATCACAGCCGAATCTTGCAGGAAACAGGGAGATTACAGGGAGATTTGCGTCGATCAGACTCGCGTGTTCAATCGGTACCCAGGCGCATAGGTCAGGCGGACCGACGTGATCGGCTCTCTTTCGTTCCAAGTTAGACGGTCTACAACGAATACGGCCTCGCCTTCCTGCGCCTCCAAAAGAGACGCGGTGTCGGCGTCGGTACTTATCGCGGAAAAAGAAATGTCGCCCGTCGTGTAGGGTACGTTCTGAATCAGCCACTCATTCGAGGTCACTTTTCCGAAATCCACAGTTTCCGCATCTGCCAGCGCCGCCAGGTTCAACCATCGGTCCTCCAGCAGGAATGGATGGTTGTCCGCAAAGTGCAACGACCGGACATGTAGCATCTTCGTGCCCGCCGATAGGTCCATACGGCTCGTCACCGACGTCGGCGCCGGTTCCGTTCTTTGTTCCAGGAGCGCATGGTGCCACCGGGCTCCGCGCTGCTCGACCTCCTGCCGAATGATCGGGATATCCAGAACAACCCTGCTGGTCGGATGCAGAGCGACCCGCGTTCCAGCCCGTCGTTTGCGGTCAAGCAATCCAGCTTCGGCAAGTTCGCGCATCGCCCGGTTAACGGTCGTCCGAGCACATCCAAACTCGCCGGCCAGTTCGGCCTCCGTGGGCAGCAGGCTGCCCGGCACCCATTCACGCTCGTTGATGCGACGGAGCAACTCCGCTTGTACGCCGCGCCACGAATTGACGTCCTGATTCATCGGGGGCTCCTACGATCCAAGGATCCCCGGCAATCTCAACCCGTGCTCCCTGGCACAATCCAGAGCCTCTTCGTAGCCCGCATCTGCGTGCCGCATAACACCGCTCGCCGGGTCGTTCCAAAGTACCCGCTCCAGCCGCCGACCTGCCTCCTCTGTGCCGTCGCAAACGATCACCATCCCGGCATGCTGGCTAAAGCCCATACCCACTCCACCGCCATGGTGCAGGCTGACCCAGGTCGCCCCGCTGGCGCAGTTCAGCAGGGCATTCAGCAGCGGCCAATCCGATACCGCGTCGGACCCGTCTTTCATCGCCTCCGTTTCACGGTTCGGACTCGCCACCGACCCCGAGTCCAAGTGATCCCGCCCGATCACCACCGGCGCCTTCAGCTCACCTGTCCGGACCATTTCGTTGAACGCCAGCCCCAGCCTGTGCCTCTGTCCAAGCCCGACCCAACAGATCCGCGCCGGCAGCCCCTGGAAACTGATCCGCTTTCGCGCCATGTCGAGCCAGGCGTGAAGGTGCGGATCGTCGATCAACTCCTTCACCTTGGCGTCGGTCTTATAGATGTCTTCAGGATCGCCCGACAAAGCGCACCAGCGGAACGGTCCGACGCCTCGGCAGAACAGCGGCCGTACGTAGGCCGGCACGAAGCCCGGAAAGACGAACGCATTCTCCAGCCCTTCCTCAAGCGCGACCTGCCGGATGTTGTTGCCATAATCAAGCGTCGGCACACCCGAATTCCAGAAGTCCACCATCGCCGCAACGTGTTGCTTCATCGAGGCCCGCGCCGCCGCCTCGACCTCCTTCGGCGCAGTTTCCTGCCTTGCCCGCCATTCGGCGACCGTCCAGCCAAGCGGCAGGTAGCCATGCACCGGATCATGCGCAGAGGTCTGATCCGTCACGATATCAGGGCGTTCTCCGCCAACCTTCATACGTTCGGCCAGTACCCGAAAGATTTCCGCCGCATTCCCCAGCAACCCAACCGATTTCGCCTCACCGGCTTTAGTCCATTGCCGGATCAGATCCAGCGCCTCGTCCAATGTATGAGCTTTGGTATCCACGTACTTGGTACGCATACGGAAATCTATCCGCGTCTCGTCACATTCGACCGCCAGGCAGCAGGCTCCCGCCATAACTGCTGCCAAGGGTTGTGCGCCGCCCATGCCGCCGAGACCGCCAGTCAGGATCCATTTGCCTGTAAGGTCGCCTTCGTAATGCTGCCGCCCTGCCTCTACAAAGGTTTCATAAGTTCCCTGGACAATACCTTGAGATCCAATGTAAATCCAAGATCCGGCGGTCATTTGGCCATACATGGCCAGCCCCTTCCGGTCGAGTTCGTTGAAGTGATCCCAGTTTGCCCAATGCGGCACGATGTTGGAATTCGCGATCAGAACACGCGGCGCATCCGCATGTGTACGGAAAACCCCCACCGGCTTGCCAGACTGAACGAGTAGCGTCTCGTCTTCTCCTAGCGACTTCAGCGTCGCAACGATTCGGTCGAAATCCTCCCAAGTCCGCGCCGCCCGCCCGATCCCGCCATAGACCACTAGTTCATGTGGGTTCTCGGCAACGTCCGGGTGCAGGTTATTCATCAGCATCCGCATAGGCGCTTCGGTCAGCCAGCTTTTAGCGGTAATCTCGGTACCAGTCGGCGGATAGACGTCCCGAAGGTTGTGGCGGGGATTAGTCATGGTTTTCCTCCCAGGCTTCCAGCTAAAGCAACCAAAGCGTCGAGTATTTCTTTCAGGTGATTGCGCAAGATCGTTGCTTTGGACACATCATAGGTCCAGGGCTGAGCTTCTTCGGTCAGGTGAGTCGACTGAGCTAGTTCCATCTGGATCGCATGACATCCGTTCGAAGTTTTTCCATAGTGACGTGTGGTCCAGCCGCCCTTGAACCGGCCGTTGAGGGTCGTTGTATAAGGCGTTGCTTGCGAACAGATTTTAACCACTGCACTCTCAATCGCGGGATCGCAAGTTTTTCCATAGTCGGTTCCAATGTTGAAATCCGGCAGCTTACCGTCGAACAGGAATGGAATATGCGAACGGATCGAGTGGCAATCGTATAGGATCGCCACCCCGTGGCGCGCCTTCACGCGCTCCAGTTCCGCTGCGAGAGCATCATGATAGACAGCATGGAATGCAGACCGGCGTGCTTCGATCTCGTCAGCATCGGGCGGGACGATCCAGATCCCTTCACCGTCGAAATCGGTTAGCGGAACAAGATCAGTCGTGTTCTGATCGGGGTACAGGCTGACACCGGACGGGTCGCGATTTACATCAATCACATACCGGTGGAATGTCGCGCGCACGGTCGTGGCCCCAGGCAATAGCCCGTCATAGAGGCGATGAATGTGCCAATCGGTGTCCGAAAGCGCTTTGCCACGCTCGTTCAGTTTGGCCAATACTTCGTCTGGCAGCCAAGTGCCCGTATGGGGTAGGCCGAGAACAACCGGGCCGTCGCCTTGCACAACCTCAACCGGATTCATGCGCGCTTCTCCAGTGTGGGCAACTCCAGTCCTTGAACAAGGCCTCCGTTCCGGATGAGTTCCGCCGCCCGCTCGAGGTCAGGTGCCAAGAACCGGTCCTCGGCAACCTGCGGTACGGCTTCCTGCAGTCGTTCGAGTACACTCTGCAACGGCATACTGGTCTTTAGCGGCCTACGGAATGCTATGCCTTGTGAGGCGCAAATAGCCTCGATCCCCAAGATGCCGGACAGATTTCTATTCATCCGGCCCAGCCGCCGCGCTGCGTGAGCCGCCATGCTGACATGGTCTTCCTGATTGGCGGAAGTGGGCGTGGAATCCGTGGAGCACGGGTTGGCGAGATGCTTGTTTTCGCTCATTAACGCGGCACTCGTCACTTCCGCGATCATTAGGCCGGAATTCAGACCCGGGTCCGGTGTAAGGAATGGCGGCAAGTCGAAACTGAGCGTCGGATCCACCATCATCGCGACACGGCGCTGTGCGATGGACCCGATTTCTGCCACAGCCAGAGCGATTTGATCGGCTGCAAATGCAACAGGCTCTGCATGAAAATTCCCGCCCGAGACAATGCGCCCTTGCTCAACAATGACCAGCGGATTGTCGGTCACTGCATTCGCTTCGATCTCCAGTGTTCGTCCAGCAAAACGCAACAGGTCCATCGCGGCGCCTACGACCTGCGGCTGGCAGCGAATGCAATACGGGTCTTGCACTCTTGAATCGTCTTCGCGGTGGCTTTCGCGGATCTCTGACCCTGCCATCAACGCGCGCTGTGCCCGGGCGAACTCGATCTGCCCGGCATGCCCCCTCAGCGCGTGGATCCCCGGCAGCAACGGCGCAGTGGAACCCATGATCGCGTCGGTCGATAACGCGCCCGTCACCACGGCTGCGCGGAGGTTGTCCCACGCCCGCCACAGGCCTACCAGCGCCGACGAGGTCGAAAACTGCGTGCCGTTGATGAGTGCTAACCCTTCCTTCGGCCCAAGTTCGATCGGCGTCAGCCCGGCACGCTTCATCGCGTCACGCGCAGGCAACCTTTCACCATCGAGGTAAGCTTCGCCTTCGCCGATCATCGCGGCCGCAAGATGCGCCAGTGGTGCCAGGTCGCCCGATGCCCCGACTGACCCTTGCTCGGGTACTACCGGCAAAACGTCCCGTTCCAACATCGCCTCAATCATCGCCACGGTTTCCCAGGCAACACCGCTTGCACCACGCCCAAGCGAAAGGAGCTTCAGTGCCATCATTAGCCGTGTGGTCGCCGGGTCGAGCGGATCGCCAACGCCGCAGCAATGGCTGAGAACCAGGTTTCTCTGCAGCCGCGCTGTATCTCCGGGCGCGATCTTGACGCTGGCGAGTTTCCCAAAGCCGGTATTGACGCCGTAGACCGCCGCTTCCCCCGCCGCCGCATCGCGCACCATGGCAGCCGCCGTTTCGACCCCGTCCCGCGCCGCAGGATCGAGCCGCACCGTATCACTATCCCGCCAGATGCTTTCGAGTTGCGCCAGCGACGTATCACCAGGAATGAGGTCTGCCATCAGCCTTCTCCCCCACAGATGCGCCGGTGAAGCGGATTGAAGCCGATGCGATAGGCAAGCTCTGCAGGGGTCTCTACGTCCCATACAGCAAGGTCCGCACATGCACCTGACCGCAACATGCCTCGATTTGTCAGGCCCAATGCCCGCGCGGCGTTGACGGTCGCGCCGGCCAATGCTTCCTCAGGTGTCAATCGAAACAGCGTGCACGCCATGTTCATAGCCAATAGTAGCGAAGCTAGTGGCGAGGACCCTGGGTTGCAGTCCGTGGCGACAGCCATTGGCACATTGTGGGACCTGAACGCGGCAATTGGCGGCATCTGCGTTTCGCGCAGGGTGTAGTACGCGCCAGGCAGCAGAACAGCGGCGCTTCCGGCGCGGGCCAGTGCGATGACGTCATTTTCGGTGGCATACTCCACATGGTCCGCGGAAAGGGCACCATATTCGGCGGCCAGTTTCGTGCCTCCGAGATGCGACAGTTGCTCGGCATGCAGTTTGACCGGCAGGCCGAGGGACGTCGCCGCATCGAACACCCGTGCCATCTGAGCCGGGTCAAATGCGATGCCTTCACAGAAACCATCAACAGCGTCGAGCAGCCCCTCCTCGTGCCCGGCTCTGAGCGTAGGAATCACCGCCTCGTCGATATAGGCATCTGCGCGCCCCGAATACTCCAGCGGTACAGCGTGCGCGCCAAGGAAACTGGTTTTGACAGTCAGATTCCGAATCCGTCCGACCTCACGGGCCACACGCAACATGCGCAGCTCTGTTTCGGTATCTAGCCCATAGCCAGATTTGATCTCCAAAGTCGTGACACCTTCCGCGATCAGCGCATCGGCACGGGTCAGCGCACCCGCCAGCAGATCCGCGTCCGTCGCTACGCGTGTCGCCCCTACTGTGGAGCCGATGCCGCCACCCGCCCGAGCGATCTCTTCGTAACTCGCGCCTTCCAGCCGCAATTCGAACTCAGCCGCCCGGTGACCGCCAAAAACGATATGCGAGTGACAATCAATGAGCCCTGGCGTGACAAGCCGTCCGCCCAGGTCTTCTGCATTGTTGGAACGGTACCTCTTCGGCAGCTCTTCCAGTGGGCCGACCCAAGCGATGCTACCTTCCTCGAGCGCGACCGCCCCTTCCTCGATAAGGCCATAACGATCTGAAGTTGCAAAAGTCGCAATGCGTGCATTGGTCAAAAGCATGAAATTACCGGCCTTGAATGGTTCATACGAAATATGATTATGTATGCACATATTATCTGTCAATCGGAGTTATTGGCGATGCAGGTGATCTGGGCAAAGCAGGCGCTGGTTGGATCTGACTGGATGCGGGATGTGCGGCTAGAAGTTCGGGAGGGGCGGATCGCCGATATCCAAGCTGGAGTTCCTGCAGACGGGGACCACGTTGAGCTGCTGTTGCCTGCTCCCGCGAACTGCCACAGCCATGCCTTTCAGCGCGCAATGGCAGGTCTGACAGAGCGCCGCGGCCCCTCTGGGAAGGACAGCTTCTGGACGTGGCGGGTCCTTATGTACCGGTTTCTGGAACAGCTAACACCTGAGCAGGTGCAGGCGATCACGGCATATGTCCAGATGGAGATGCTAGAGGCCGGCTTCGGTGCCAGCGTCGAGTTCCACTACCTGCATCATGGCCACGACGGCACGCCCTACATTCATCTCGGAGAAATGAGTGAAAGGATCGCGGCTGCCGCGGACCAAAGTGGAATCGGGCTCACACTATTGCCCGTCCACTACCAGTACGGCGGTTGCGACGGTCGCCCGCTTGATCCGGGCCAGAACCGGTTCGGGAATGACCCGGAAAGGTTTTCGCGGCTCATGGAGGACGCAGCGGCTTCGATTGCCGCCCTGCCCCACGATTCAACACTTGGTGCGGCGCTGCATTCCCTGCGGGCCGTCAAGCCCGCCGATATCGCACTAATCGCCTCAATGGCGCCAGACGGACCAGTGCACATGCACTTGGCAGAGCAAGTTGCCGAAGTCGAAGAGATCGAGACCGCTTATGGCGTTCGCCCGGTGGAATGGGCGCTTGATAACATCCCACTGGACCGGCGCTGGTGTCTGATTCACTGCACCCAGATGACACCACAGGAAACGACGCGCCTAGCGGCGACAAGAGCTGTCGCGGGGCTCTGCCCGTTAACAGAGGCGAGCCTCGGCGACGGAATCTTCGACGGAGTACGCTGGACTGAAGCAGGCGGCGCATTCGCAATCGGATCTGATAGCAACATCAGGATCTCATTGGCTGAAGAACTGCGCCAACTCGACACAAGCCAGCGGCTCCGAGATCACACCCGCGCCGCGCTTGCCACGAAAAGTCGGTCAACCGGACGACGCCTATTGGAAGACGCGAGCGCCGGTGGAGCTCGGGCCGCGAACCGCGGCAACGGGCGGATCGAGTTGGACGGCTGGGCCGACTTACTATCGCTGGACCAAACCCATCCGGATTTGGAAGGGCTGGATGGAGACACGGCCCTCGACACCTTCATTTTTGCTGGCGGGCGTGAATTTGTCGACGCGGTCTGGTCCGGCGGTCGAAAACTGGTCTCCGAAGGGCGTCATCTTAGGCGGGACGAAATCTCCGCAGCTTACCGTACAGCGGTCCTAGGACTGCGCCGAGAACTGTAGGCTTTTCCACAGGCAACCTCAACGCGGCGCCATTTCGCCACTTGGGACGAATGGCTTGGACATTCGAGTTTTCGTGTGGAACGGCCGAAGAGGTTATGGTCAGATGCCCTGAAGAGCAACTGCTGACGCAGGCTTCGCAAAAAACGGATCGAGGGCGTGATGATATCCGCGAAATACACTTTTCGGATGTATATAGGATCTCTGGCCCGCAGAACATCGGGACTGTTCCTAAAGTCGGACGACAACAAAATCTTCGCCAGGAATTATTCCAGGATAGCGAACCTGTTCCTGCGCAGGGGGCAATCGAACCCGGTCTCGATCGAATTCAATGAGGACAATTCGCTTTTTCTCGTCAAAGACGGAGAAAAGCAAATCTACGTAGCTCGGCGTGAGCGCCTCGAGATGCAGGCGGAAGGCATCGACAAACGCCAAAACGGTCTGGCACAAACCTACATCGGAGGCGCAGTGACGATCGAACCTGGTGATATCGTGCTCGATTGCGGCGCCAATATTGGAGAATTCAGTATCTACTGTGCCTCTAAAGGTGCCAGAACGTATTCCTTCGAGCCTGACCCGCGCGAGTTCAAGGCACTCGTCGCGAACTGCACTGCTGCGATGACGCCAGTGAACAAGGCGCTCTCCGACAAACCAGGCGTCCTGCGCTTCTTCGACAGAAACGAATCAGGAGACTCCTCACTCATCGACCCGGGCAATGCCAACCAGGTTCTTGAAGTCGAGGCCACGACTCTGAATGAGTTTGTCGAAGGCATTCCCAACGAAGCGCCGATCAAACTGTTAAAGCTGGAAGCGGAAGGTGCCGAACCGGAAGTTCTGGCTGGGTCGGAAAATGCCCTAAAACGGATCCATTATATAGCCGCAGCGCTGGGACCTGAACGCGGCGCGTCCAAAGAAACAACCCTCGCTCCCGTTACGGACTTTCTCTACGCCCACGGATTTCGGATGGTACATTTCGGTACGAGGTACTACGTGGCCGTATTCGAGAACAGTGAGTTGACGGCGTCCTGAGTTTCTGAGGAGCGGTACCAATGAGTAGTCTAAATATGCCCCTTACGGCTTCGCCGGATGCGTCAGAGACGCCGCCTTCTCGATGCCGGAACAATTCGCCGGCATGGTCATTTAGTTACAGATCGAGTTGGCAATTCGCAAGAATTGCTGCGTAATCGGCGCAGCCTTCAAACTCGATTAGTGCCAGATTTCTGTCGTTACCGGAAAACGGGTGTTACAAAAAGCATATGTCTCTCTGAATATGTCGGTAGCGTGGCTGACAAGATCCTCGCCGATCTTCTCAGTTTTCGGCGATTTGTTGTAATGAGCGTCCAGCATCGAGAAATCCGGCTTGACGCCCAGAAAGTCGCTCAAACGCTGAATCTCCTGCTTAGAAAACAGCGTTTCGTAAAAACCGTAGAACACAGCATCTTCAGAGAAAACTGCATCCACCGCGGCAACCGTCAACTCATACCGGGTTCTCGCTACCACGTTCTCGTCTTCCAAGATTGCTTTGAGGTTCTGCTCGTCAGTTTGAGACGAAAATGGTTCCAGTCCGTTTCGCTTACGCATGCGCGCCCCGCTCCAGCACCGCTCGAAAGGATCGCGCATAAGGAAGACAACCTTCACGTCAAAGCCGGCCCGCTTTAGGCGTTCGGCAGCAGCTTCAAGTTGGTCCTCGGTCATCGTCATGTATCCCGGCGAGATATCCGCGGTCATCCACATGGCCCCGGAGATCAGTCGGCGAAAGTACCATTCATAGAAGCCATCGATCCGCAGCATCGGCAAACGAATGATTTCCGCGTAGCAGGGCATCGGGATTGGACCCAGCCTGTTCGCGAAAATCTTTCCAAGTCCGACGCGGCGCTTGGCGGGGTCAACGGACACTCTCGCGTTCAGAACGCGGTACTCCTTCCGGATACCGAGATTGGAAACGGGCAGCGCATTGATGTAGCGATAAAGCCAAGTTGTACCCGACTTCGGTGCGCCCAATCCTAAAATGAAGGTCGGTTTCATCAAAAACTCAATCGCATCTCAAGATTGGCTGCCGACAACCAGATGTTCACATACGGACAGAGCGAGAGAGCTTCGGAGCCATCGTACTCGAACATCGGACCGACAAATCTCCGCTCTTCGCTGCACATTCGTTACCTTCGATCGGTCGGAAGTACGGACCATTCGCTGAGCATCGGCATTTCCAGCGATCTTAGTCACGCGTCTGCCCGTTATTGGCAAGGTACCAATCGTACGTAGCCGCAATGCCATCTCGCAAACCGATCCTTGGCTTCCAACCCAATGACACCAGACGCGACACGTCCATCAGCTTGCGCGGCGTACCATCCGGTTTCGTGTCGTCACGCTCGATCCGGCCGCCGTAACCGACGATTTCTGCAACCAGTTCCGCCAGGTTCCAGATCGAAACATCCTTGCCGCAGCCAATGTTGATGTGGCTAAGCATCGGTTCGGTATTAGCGCGGTAGACATCGGGTGGCAGATCGTGAACGAACAGTGCCGCCCCAGCCATGTCATCAACATGCAGGAACTCACGCCGCGGAGTGCCGCTGCCCCAGATGAACACCGATTCCAGCCCGCTCTCCTTCGCCTCGTGAAACCGCCGGATCAGAGCTGGCAGCACGTGGCTGTTCTCCGGATGAAAATTGTCTCCTGGGCCGTAAAGGTTGGTGGGCATGACACTACGGTAGTCGACGCCGTACTGTCGGTTGTAGCTTTCACACAGCTTGATCCCGGCGATCTTGGCGATTGCATATGGCTCGTTGGTGGGTTCTAGCGGACCGGTCAAAAGCGCGTCCTCGCGCATAGGCTGCGGCGCCTCGCGCGGATAGATGCAACTGGATCCGAGCTGGAGCAGACGAGTTACACCCGCCTCGAACGCCTGATGGATCACATTGCACTCGATCATCAGGTTCTCGTAGATGAAATCCGCGGGATAGGTGTTGTTGGCGAGTATTCCGCCGACTTTGGCCGCCGCCAGGATTACCGCATCGGGTCTTTCGGCCCGAAAGAACTCTCGCACCCCCGCCTGGCAGCTCAGATCCAGCTCGGAATGCGTTCGCGTGACGAGTTGGACGGCTTCGCCACCCTCCCGGCGCGCCTGCAGACGGCGCAGGATCGCGCCGCCGACCATGCCGCGATGCCCTGCGACGAAGACCTTCATGCACACCGCTCCTATTCCGGATCGACCATCAGGTCTCGAGGGACACCGGAACCGCCATACCGTGTTCCTTGAGGAATGCGTGACGCCGTGCGGTTTCCAGATCGGCCGCGATCATCTCGGCACACATTTCCCGTGTTGTGATTTCTGGCGTCCATCCCAGCTTATCCCGGGCTTTCGACGCGTCTCCCAGAAGCGTCTCCACCTCAGCCGGGCGGAAGTAACGCGGGTTGATCCTTAGAACCACATCACCCACCTCAACGGCCGGGGCCAGATTGTCCTTCTTGCCGACTACCCGCCCAATTTCCTCAGCGCCGGTGCCTTCGAAATCCAGATCCAGTCCCAATTCCAACGCTGACCAGCGCACGAATTCACGCACCGAGTACTGCTGACCGGTCGCGATCACGTAATCTTCCGGACTGTCCTGCTGCAGCATCAGCCATTGCATCCGTACATAGTCCTTCGCGTGGCCCCAGTCCCGCAGAGCATCGAGGTTGCCCATGTAAAGGCAAGGCTCCAGCCCTTGCGCCACGTTCGCCAGGCCACGGGTGATCTTTCGCGTGACGAATGTTTCGCCCCGCCGCGGACTCTCATGGTTGAAGAGGATCCCGTTGCAGGCATACATCCCGTAGGCTTCGCGGTAATTCACGGTTATCCAATAGGCGTATAGCTTTGCCACTGCGTACGGAGAACGCGGGTGGAACGGTGTGGATTCCGTCTGCGGCGTCTCCTGGACCAACCCGTACAACTCGGACGTCGAAGCCTGATAAAAACGTGCTGACTTCTCGAGCCCCAGAAAACGTATCGCTTCAAGTAGGCGCAATGTGCCGATGCCGTCCACGTCCGCCGTGTATTCCGGTGCTTCGAAACTTACTGCGACGTGGCTTTGAGCGCCAAGATTGTACACCTCGTCAGGGCGTACTTCGGCGACGATCCGCGTCAGGTTGGACGTATCGGACAGGTCGCCATAATGGAGGATCAGCCGAGGGTCGGGTTGGTTCGGGTCTTGGTAAATGTGGTCGATCCGCTCGGTGTTGAACGACGACGCCCGGCGCTTGATGCCGTGAACTTCATAGCCCTTCTTCAGCAGGAATTCTGCAAGATACGACCCGTCCTGCCCGGTGATGCCAGTTATGAGCGCCGTCTTCGTCATACCGAGCGGAAACCTGCAGTCACGAACTGGGGGATTTTGCTCAGGTTCTTCATGGCCAGTGTTCCGACGCCCCCTACCCTGTTTTTGCGAATCGCCCGTAGGTCCTCGCGGCTTTTCAGCATGATCCTTTCGAGTGATCGATTGCTTTCGCCGCCAACACGCATCTTCACGAAAACCTCCGGCACATATGCCAATCTCATCCCGTCTTTCGTCAGATACCGCAAGACAGCATCGTAATCCGCCGAAATCTTGAAGGCGGTATCGTAAAGACCCCATCGGCGGTAGACGTCAGCTCGCAGGTACAAGGCCGGGTGCGGCGGCATCCAGCCGCGCCGCAAACGCTTCTGAGAGTAGTCCCCGGACTGCCAGTGCCGCACGATCCGGTTTGGATCTGCTGCCGAAACATAGTCTAGATCGCCGTAAACACCCTGCACCAATGGATTTGCAAAGGCAGTTGCTACGCGCTCGAGGATCGCGTGCGAGGCAAAGAAATCGTCGGAATGCATTAACCCGACGACATCACCCGTCGTCCGCTGAATGCCGCGGTTGATTGCGTCGTATATACCGCCGTCCCGCCCGGTCTGGATCAGGTCGCGATCGGGTATGAGGCGCTCGACGACCTCCAAAGTGCCATCATTCGAGCCCCCGTCCTGGATGATGTGCTCGATGTCGGAATAGGTCTGTGACTGAACGCTCTGGATCGCCTGCGCGATCGTGTCCACCCTGTTATAAACCGCTGTTACGACTGATATTTTCACAGGGCCTCAATGTTCTGCCACAGGTCCGATGCCGCGACGGAAGTTTCATTCGGATCCTCCTCTAGCAGAGCTTCCCGCAGCCTTCCAGCCTGATAACCCTGCAATTCTGGCTTTGCCGCAACAGTGCTTTCGACCTGCCTCTCAATTCATGGACCCGGACCCGTCAGGCAGGCAAGATCGAAATGCCGACGGGCTTTAACAACCATTGGCGCGTTGCCGCCCGCGGAAGGCAACGCGCGTCGTATTATCAACGGGTTAGAAATTGGCGACCATTGTCCCGGCCTCGTCCAGCCAAGGGTCGAAGAGGCAGTCCGCACGTTCGGCCAGCGCCCACACCCACGCTGCATTCGGACATGGTTTGCCACTGCACATCGTGCCGGTAACTGGAATTGGAGTTCGAGAAATGGGTCTCTTCAATCTTGAAAGCGCCAACCATGCATTGGATGGATCGGGCAATCCAGTCCCGGGGGCGCGGAAGTTTATCTATGTTGCTGGCAGCGATACGTTGGCACCGATTTATCGCGACAGCGGGCTGACCATCACCCAGTCAAACCCCCTCAAGGCTAGTTCCGACGGTGCGTTCGACCTTTGTTACCTGGTCGACGGCAACTACAAAGTCGTGATCCTTTCCCCCATCAAAGAGACTCTGTTCGCTCAGGACAACATCACCATCGGCTCGTCAGTGTCCCTGGGGATCAAGCACGGATTTCGGACGGTCGAGGAAATTGAAGAGAACAAAATCCTTTCCTACGCTGCGGGAACCGGCCGCGCAAAAGTCGTTCCGGGCGACATCATCCTTGCAAGCACGGCGGCGACATACTTCCGCATTGCCGATCAGGGGGCCGTTGACGCTCACGCAGAGACGGCCGGTGGCGTCAAGCTCTACGAAACCGGTATCCAGTACACGAATTCCGATCGGTTCAAGGCAGCTGTAGCACGCGGCGAGGTGTTCCGGGCCGGCGCGACCGTGGCCGCCGGCGGCGCGGCATTCACCTTCGCGGATGATGGAAACACGGCACTTGCAGGCCTCACAGGCTGGATAAAAACCCTTTCCGAAGACAACGACGCTTCCGTCGCAAGCGCCAAGGCAAAGACGGACCTGATAACCGTCAGTCAAAGCGTCAACATTGATGCGGTGGCTGCGCAGGTCGCGGGCAGCGATACATATGACAGCGTCGCCAGCGGCCTGGCCGCGACCAACGACACGGAAGTATTCTTTGTCGCCACCCTGCCGGGCCTCCAAGTCTTCCGCAACGACGCGGGCAGTGAAAGTCTTCTTGGCTGGCACAGCGATGTGCTGTTCAACACCGCCTCCGATCTCTTCACGTCCGCCACCACCTTTGCCGAGAACACCGTAATACGCACCCGGGAAGAAGGCTTCGCCTACAAGGTCGCAGCCCTCGGTGCCTCCGATCACGATGTAACAGTGAATGGCACCAAGCTTTACGTCCTTCCGCGAGAAGGAGTTATGGATTTCGGCGCATGGCAACCCGACGTCACCGGGACAACGGATATGCACACCCTATTTGAATCAGCCTGCGCGGCGGCCATTGCGCGCGGCTGCTCTCTTCGGTTGCCGCAAGGGAGGATCCGCTGCAACCAGAACGTCTACATCTATGCGCCGGCTAATGGCCGCTTCAGGATGTACTCGGACGGTCGAACAACGCTGCATGTCACCGGCCAGGGCATCAAGTTCGAAGGACCTCAAGGACCAGAGACGGTGCTTGCCACAGATGCTCCACGTGGGTCGACTTTCATCGAACTGGCGGACGTAACGGGAATGAATGTCGGCGACATGCTCTACCTGAATGCGCCCGACACTCGGGTGGAGACCGGCTGGAGCTATCGCAAGCAGTGCATTCGCAGGATTGCCGCCTTCGATGGCAATAGGGTGCAACTCGATCAACCGCTGGATTTCTGGTTCGATTCGATCGAAGGCAATCTCGGTGGGAACCCTGGCACGACGCCAACCGAGGTATCGAGTTACAAGCCCGCCTACGTCCACCTTCAAAACTTGGATTTTCTATGCGACCCGGCCACGACAGTCAGATTCCGCGGCCTTTCCGGCCTGGTCGAACACTGCACCATAGAGGGACCAGTCGCCGGATGGCAGCCAGATTTTTCGGATGGCTTCGTGACGTCGAAGTGCGACAATCTCACCTACGACCACTGCAGGATAAGCAAGGTTCGCTACAATTCGATAACCAGTGGCTCGCGCTTTGTGACAGTCAGGAACTTCGTCGCAGAGCAAGTGCGCCACCTCGACGCCAGCAACTGGGCGCAGGACTTGTTGTTCGAGAACGGTGTCGGCATCGATACGGATGGGATCATTCAGTGTCACCCGACGATCCGGCCCGTCTTCCGAAACGTCCACGATAGCGTCACCGGCGGACTGCTGGGACTTGACCTGCGCGGGCTGGGGGAAACCGTAGAAAACTGCTCATCGACATCCGATGCGGAAACAGAAGGCAGCCAAACAAACCTGCCCATCTTGCTCGACGAGTACGAGCAGATGGCAACCGACTACACACGAACCCTCCGCCGGTTCCGTTCGACCAAGGCTGCAATCAAGCCCGGCAAAGAAGGCCGCATCAGGATCGAGGACTGCGCCGTCCCCTACATTGCTGAAGCGCAGGGGCTCAGCAATCCAGATTGCAGGATCCACGTTGACGAACTGACGCGACTCACCGCGCCGGTCGATCGCACGAAAACGCGCGCTTTCCAGAGCATCATGGGCCTTGGCAAGCCGATCCACGTGCCCTTGGACACCGGTTGGTGCTCATTTCCAATGGGTCAGCCGGTCATCGGCATCACGCAGGCAGCGCAAGGAATTGTCACCGCACCGAGCCACGGCTTGGCCCATGGCCAGTTCCTGTACCTCGTCGGGATCGGCGGAATGACCGAGTTGGATGGAATAAGATACCAGGTTGGCAATCCTACGACGGACACTTTCGAGCTGCGCCACAGAAACACTGGCGCGCCGATCGATACCACCGGCTTCGGCTCTTTCACCGGCGGCGGTCACATCAGCGCCTGGGCACTACGGGCCGGGATCACCGGCATAACCCAATCCAACCCGGGCGTTGTGACGTCCACCGGGCACAATTTTCAGGACGGCGACTTTGTATACATCAACGGCGTCGACGGTATGGCCGAAGTCAACGGCACCGTCTGGAAGGTCGCAGGGATCACAACGGATACGTTCCAACTCGCCGATGTCGCGACCGGCGACCCGGTCGATACGTCCGGCTGGTCCATCTATGCTGGCGAAGGCACTGCGACCCGGCAGATGCAGGTACCCACGTTCAGCGCCTATCAGACGCCTTGTATAGGCCTGAAGGACAAGCTCTGGATGAAATGCGGCGTTTACGACGAAGATGATGTCTACGCCAACCGTCCGCATCGGATCAAGGTACGGATCGAAGACATGGGCACGGGCGCGGTCGATCAGCGTTCGCGAGACGGCAAGCTCCGCGTACGCTATGCGACGCCGGACGGTGTTCTTGATACGGAGTACCGTTTGTACTTCAGTTATAGCGACGAATTCATCAAGGCTACACTCGTCAACACGGTCGCGGCCGATCGAGAGGGAGCGATGGCGCTCTCAATCTCAAATTTTCAGATTCACGGAATTGGCCAAATTTCAGAGGCTGGTGGTGTCTGGACAGACTCCGTGGTCAATGATCAGTATTATTGGACCTTCGACATCGAGATGGACGGCCGCGAAGGCAGTCTGGGCAAGGTGACAAGATGTGAAGTCGAAGTCGAAGAATGGACTTAGCCCTCATAAGAATTGTTGACGTTTTCGGGTCCAATTCCGGAATTTCGGCCACCGCACTCCTCTTGCGTCTGCGCCGGCTGGTCCAATTGATCATGCGCACTATTGCAAGCCTTTCACCGGTCAGGTGTTTTGGCGGCAATCTCCAATTCTCCCAGAAATTCCTTCCAGACCTCTGTCTCGAAAAGAAGGGAGCCGAAATATTCCGCCCCAGGCTTCGTCACGTGGACACGGTCCCCGGACAGAATTGCCCCTGAAGAGTCGAACACAGGCAGTTCATCTCCTGTCTCAGACGCATTCCCGAGGATATCTAGAAAGTACCCAGCCGGCAAAATACTCTTTATCCTTCTGTTCCTTCGCACGACGTCTTCGTCGACTCGAACTCTAATGTCCGCTCGTTCCGATGCCGGAACCCTTCCGAACGCGTTCAAATTGTAGCCGAAATCCTTCAGGCCCACGAACAAGACTGCTGTTGTATCAAGCAATCCGGAGCCCTCGATCTCCTCCCAGCACACGTCGGTTAGGTGATAGGTCACAAAGATGGCTGCATCGGCCGACCGGATAAGTTCGTAGGTTTCACTGTCTTCGCGCCCGAGTTCGCAAACGTCGAAGTACGGCCGGTACACAAGGTTGAACCGTTCAAGCTCACCTGCTTCCGTCATCATATTCACGAAGTCACGCGCTTGGCTGTTTCCGACGACGACCAGGTTCAAGGCCCCGTTCGACTCGAACGTGTTGGCCTCAAACCTGTGCACTCGGCTGTTATAGGCAATGTAGTAGTCGCTGGCCCGGTTCTCTTTCATATCGAAAATCCTGCCGGGAAAGCCATGGTTGACGTGAATGGTCACACCGATTGCAATCATGAAGACAGCAATTCCTGCAGCCCCAACTACCGAGGCCGGTTTGCTGGGCAACAGAGCCGGATTGCGCGCCGGTCGCTCGACAAATCGCCAAGTCAGATATGACAGCAGGAACAACAGGGGTATCAGAGAGTACATCGTTACCAATGACGGCTCTTCGACACTGGCTATCCGCATGAAGGCGAACATTGGTTGATGCCACAGGTAGAGGCTGTAGCTAATCAACCCAGTCCAGACCAGAAGCCGATTTGACAGCAGCCTGGCAGTCAAGGTTCCCTGCTGACCAAAGCCGATGACTGCTGCGCTTCCTACAACCGGTAGCAAAGCCGCATACCCCGGAAAAGGTGTCTCCGGTCCGAACAAGAAAATCGACCCGAGGACGGCCGCGAGACCTAGTAGCGCTGCTGCCTCATTCGGCCGGGTCATCCCTTTGCGAAACGCAATGGCGACCAGCGAGCCGACCAGTAATTCCCATGCACGTGCATCGATCATGTAGAAGGCGTGGTCAGGCCGGACAAGCATCCAGAACTGGCAAACGGCGAAACTCAGAAATGCCAAAAAAATTGCAACGTGAGGAACAAATCGCTTGGCGTATTTTGTGGTGATCCAAAAGAGCAGCGGCACTACAATGTAGTACTGTTCTTCCACACCTAGACTCCAGGTGTGCAGCAACGGCTTGAATTCTGCCGCCGTATCCCAATAACCACTGGTCATATTTAAGAGAACATTGTTTGCAAAGATCAGCGTCGCAACGACGCTCTGCGCAAAGTTTTCGAATGGGTCCGGCAACATCAGAAACCAGCCGAAAGGAAAGCACGCTGAGATCACTACAAACAGCGCTGGAAGGATCCTTCGCGCTCGTCGCTCGTAGAATTTCAGGATTGAGAAGCGTTTCTGATCCAGTTCACGCAGTATGATTTCGGTGATCAGATAACCACTGATCACGAAAAACACATCCACACCGATGAAGCCGCCGGAGAAGACTGACGAACCGGCGTGGAACAAGATGACGGGAACCACCGCAACGGAGCGAAGGCCGTCGATCTCCGGACGGTACTTCAAGCCGGCACCCGCTCCAATTGACTGTCGGCGCAAGCCGACACGTTGCCTTCCAGCACGTGCTTCGCTGGGACACTGATGACAACAGTGGCGCTTCTGACACCAAGAAAGCTAGGGTCAGACTTCATGCTTGAGCACCGTCGGCATACCTTGAGCCGGCCGTTTCACTTTATCCACAATAGCAGGAGTCTTCAACCTGGCCATCGCCGCTCCCATAACTAGAACTAGAAAATGGAGGACTTGAATAGTCAGACTTTGATAAGCAAGCATAACGAGGGCCATGAACAGAAATCTCTCTCCTGCCTTTTTCGCACGTATGGTGAGAACCAGAATACAAGCGTAAAAGCTGATGGTCGCCAGCCCGCCAAGATCGAATATCAGTTCAAAAAAGTTCGAGTTCAGTGGCAGAATTCGCCCGTTCTGCCCATATCCGACACCGAGCCCATATTCCCTGAAAAGCGCCACATTGTAGCGGCCAATTCCCAACCCTGTGGCAACGACGCTCGGGTGGTTCGCAACATAGTCCTGCGCAAAGAACTCCTGCCGATAGACGACCTCTCCGTCCAGCCCGATCTCGACCTCCTGAAACCGTCGGTCGATGCCTTGCTGCATTGCATCTAGGTAACGTTCGGTTGCAGATCCTAAAAACGTTGCAACAAGCAGACACGCGAATGAAAGAACGGCGAAAGACTTCAATACCGACATATTGACCAGTGCCATTGTGATCCCAAACAGGACTAAGGCAAGGTAGTATGACCCAGAGAACGTTAGTATCGAAGCAATCAAAGATAGATAACCGAAGGCGCGATAGAGGGTTCGTCGCTTCTCTACGTCAATCCGAACCAGTTCGAAACATGCCAGCGCACCAACGAACAACACGTACGCCAGCCTTTTCGGTTCACTGGAAAGTCCGTTGACCCTTAAAAACAACCCGCTTTCGACAGCTGCGCTGGCCGTTCCGGACTGATCACGGACCAAACCGCGAAACGGCAGCCCGAGGTCAAATGCGATAATCTGGTAGAAACTGTAGATGGAATGTACTGCTGCCGCGAGTGCAAATCCCTGAAGAAGAAGCAGATATCCGCCGGGACGGCGCGACATGTAATACGCAAACAGGAAAAGCGCGAATACGCCGACATAGTGAGACGCCCGCAAGATAAGCCGAGTACCGACATCGCCGTAGACAACCGACACCAGGAACTGGGCCGCAAAAGACACGAAGATGACCGCGATCGGTAACGATATCGAAGCAGGGAACCTGGTCTTTTTCTGGAACACCCACCAACCGGCGATCAGCATCGGAACCGTGTGCCAGTTGGTAAGAAGCGTGACAAAGGGAACGAAAAAGAACAACGACAGCATCAGTGGGATGTAGAGAAGCAGACGCTGCGGATCCTTGATCAGAAGGTAAAGCGTCAGCACAAAGCTAATCAGAACAACCAGCGGGTCGAAAATGCTGTAGCCGGTAGCCATTGTTCAGGCCCCGCGAACAGACTTTTGTGCCAACAAAGCGAGGACCCTGCTCGCCTCCCTTCGCTGTCTACTTGACCATAATGCGCCCACGTATGTCACGTGTTGTAGTACCGACGTCCGTAACCCGCATACGCGCCATATTTACCTCCGTAGCCGTATCTCCGCATCCGTTTGGGATCGAGTTGGGACAACACCAGGCCGTTAACAGTCAGACCGACCGAGGAAAGCTGGCGCACACCGTCCTGAACCTGCGACTTCGGGGTTCTGTCCCAGTGGACAGCATACATGATCGCATCGACATAGTGGCCGAGAACGCGGGCATCGGGGACGACCAGAACGGGCGGGGTGTCGATAACCACAAAATCGTACTGCTCGCGCACGAATTTCATGAATTCACGAAACCGCTCGGAAGCGAACAAATCCGCCGCGTTGATTGAGGCATTATCCCCCATGAGTACATCGAAACCGAGTTCCGGATCCTGGATTAGCGCTTCGTCCAGCGACAACGTTCCGGCGATCACCTGATACAGGCCACCACCGCCGGGTTGCCGGAAATAGTTCTTGAAGGTCCGGCGCCGTACGTCGCCTTCGATCAGCAGCACGCGCTTCCCAAGCCCGGACAGGTTATGCGAGAAGGCGATCGCAAGGGTCGTCTTGCCTTCGCCCGGAACCGAAGACGTGGACATGATCACGCGCGGTGGGTTGTCCACGTTAGACAGCAGGACTGACGTACGGATATTGCGAACTGCTTCAGACGCCGCAGATGTCGGGTTCCTTACAAGATAGTCCAACAAACCTTTGCGCCGTCGAATGGGCATCTTCGGGACCTGGCCGACAACCGTAAGTCCAGTGGCCGCCTCGAGTTCGTCAGCCGTACGGAACCCGTCGCGCATGAAATGGCGAAGCATCAGGATTGCCACCGCGAACGTCGCTCCCAGCAGGAAGGCCATCGTCAGTATGCGGTTCGTCTTTGGCTCCACCCGGAAACCCGAAGAAGCGTCGGACAAGATCCGGCTGTCCGCCTGTTGCAACCCGATCTGGATCGACGTTTCCTTGAGCCGCGCCAAGAAAGTCTCGTAGAGCACGCGCGTCGTCTCCGCCTCTCGCAACAGATTGTCTGCCTTGGCACGATCCGCCGTCCGAGCCTCCATCTCGTTCACCAGTTCGTCATGTGCCGACTGAAGGCGGTCAAGCTCCGGCTGCTGCTGAGCAAGCGCCGACTGGTCGCGCGAAATCAGGGTGGCAACGCGCGAGGCGAAAGCTGCCTGTGCTCCGCTGTCACCGCTCTCTGCGCTGCTGGCAAGCTCCTCAAGCTGCGGATCATCGGACTCGGCGGCCATTGTGGCGTAGAGTTCCGTTCCCTGCATCGATGTCAGCGCGGCAAGCCGCTCGCGAGTCCTTGCCTGGCGAGCCTCTACAACCTGCAGACGGGCCCGCGACTCCCTTACCCGCAGATTTAGAGCCTCCAACGCTGCCGTGCTGATCATGTTGGATTGGGTATTGATGTCCTGGATCGCGTTCTCTTTTTCCTCGAGCTCCGCCTCAAGCTCGGTCACACGCTGCGAAAGCCAGTTCACCGCATATTCAGTGGCTGAGAACTTAGTCCTGATTTGATCATCCAGGTAGATTTCGGCCAGCCGGTTCGCCATCAATTTGGATTTGGCACGGTTTTCCGTGGTGACCCGGATCCGAAATAGATACGTTCCGCGCTCGGCTGTAACCGCTATCGCGTTCTGTGCGGCCCGTAGGGTGAGGTTCATGACAACCTGTTCATCGGGCTCCCCGCGCACCACGACCTGACGACCCAAAAGCTGCCGTAACCGGTTCAACAACACTTCTGACGAATAGGGTGATGGTTCCCGAAGAAGCCTGTTGAATTCAGGGTCTTCCGTTAGCTCCAGATCTCTAACCAGCTGCTCGATCAGGCCGCGTGACTGCATAATCTCGACTTCGGTATTCAGAGAAGCCTGATCCTTGCCGACACCAGAGATAACACTCTCCAGATCAACGACATTCTGGTCCCGCACCTGCAGCAGCAACCTGCTCTCAGCGGCATATTTCGGTACGACCACACGCGTAGCATAATACCAACCGATACCAAGCGCGATGACAGCACAGAATGCAATGAACCACTTCCCGCGCCAGATCACGCCAAGAAGCTGGCCAATATCGAGTTCGTTCTCCTCTACACGTTCCGACCTGAATTGTTGCGCCTTGTTTTCGCCGGCGCCTCGGTCTTCGTAACGGGAGGACTGGTCGGGATTGTAGTTCACGCGCGAGATTTCCATTCTGGGACTTCGGACCGTCGTTCTCGTCTCATCCGGATCCTGCCGTAACCGTCATAAAACGGATGCCTCCCGGATCGCTTGCTGGGCCGCAGCCCCATTAACTGCTTTTCATCATAAACTGAACCGCCCTTCACGGTAAGCCATACCAGCTACGAATTGCCGGGCGTGTGGCAGTTGCATTTTTTCCATCACTTCAAGGCGTTCGAGTTGAAACACGATGAAACGTGTGCTCGCGTATGCAACATCGGGCAAACAATCTGTCTCACTGACCGATATGATCGGCGGACCACCGGGCGAGCCGCAACGGGACTGACAAGGGCGAGCCGGCCTGACACGCTGGAAATTACAGACTATGGACGCAGCCTGGCTGCGCACCCTGACCGGCAGCCCAATGATACAATTCACGCAGTTGCGAGGAGATGACGTCCCAGCCGAAGTCGCGTGCAATCCAGTTACGGCCTCTTGCTCCCATGTCCTGCAACTCCTTTGACTCGCGCGCCATGGCTGCCGCCATTGCGCCGGTCAAATCCGACTGATCCATCCGGAGCCACCAGCCACAGGCGTGCTCTTCTAACCCGGACCATGGGGCATTTTTCGTCGTAATCACCGGAACTTCCTGCAGCAGTGCCTCAGCGATCACCAGGCCGAAATTCTCGGCATGTGTCGGCAGAACGAACAGGTCCGCAGATCGGTAGAGTGCCTGTTTCTCATCGCCATAGACTGCGCCGGGAAACTTCACGCGCGCCAGTCCCAGCTTTTCAGAGTGCCGCTTCATCGCGGCCTCGTGGCCATTTTCATCCAGCCCGGCAATCACTAGTTCCCACCCGGGGAACATGGCCTCAAGCGAGGCCCAAGCAGTGAGCAGATAATCAATGCCTTTTTTCGGGTGTATCCGGCTCAGAAAAAGAACCCGCCGAAGCGGCTTTTCCGGCCGCAGCAGCAGCGCCGGCACGTCGAGGCCGTTGGGGATGATCGCGACCGGGTTCGTCAGGCCGAGTTCGCGGAAGTGCTCCGCTTCCATATCGGCTGTCGCCCGCAGGCAATGCGCCCCCTCCAGATGCGCATTTTCGAAGCACCAGCCGGCAAGGTCCTTTTTCCACCGTGAGTTCCGCCGAGCCCAAGGGTCCAGCATTCCCCGTGGCGTGACCAGATACGGTTTCCCTTGCCGCCGGTAGTGTCGCAAATTCGCCAGCGATGGATAGGTCCACAATCCCTGTACATCGATCAGGTCCGGCGACAGCGCAGTGATCCCGCCAGCCATCCCCGGTGCGTATTGCAGCGCCGCCGGCCCGGAAACACGGAAAGGATGAACCCGTGGCCCCCAGTCCATCGCAGCTTCGGGCCGATCCGGATCGACCGTACCCATTACATCGACGGAGATGTCGTCGAACCGGTCGACGCTGCGCGCCATGCCGGGCACCGAGACAGCCAGACCGCCCGCGGCGGGCGACAGTTTCGATGTCAGCAGCAGGACCTGCAGAGGATCAGGCATCGACGCGCCGCGTTACTTTCGTTAGGGCATGATACCGTTCCAGAAGCGTCGCGGCAGCCGATTTCCAGGAATATGTATCGCGTATCTGTTCCGAACGCCCCGCTGCCTTGTGCCACCTTTCCTCAGCAACAAATCGACCGATGGCATCTGTTAGCGGTGCGATCGCGCTCTCGACAAGCAAGCCGCCGCCCGCCGCGGCGATCTCCGGAAGTGCCCCGGCAGGAGACGCAACAACCGGCAAGCCTGCGGCAGCCGCATCAAGCGCGGTGATGCAAAAGCCTTCTTCAGTCGACGGCTGGACGTAGAGGTTGGCCCGGTCGTAGAATTTTGCGAGCTCTCCGAACGGCAGTGCCCGGTGCAACCGAACATTGCTGCCCAGCCCGCGTCTTTGAATGTCCGTCTCGATGGAACTGAAATACCCGGCGATCCGCCCTGCCGGGCCGACAACATCCCATTCCACGCGATGGCCGCCCGCTTTCAGCCGATCGGCTACCTCGGGGATCAGGTGTTGGCGCTTATGGGGCGCGAAACCACCGACTGTCAGCAGACGCAGTGGCGCACCGGGTTCTGGCTGACGTTTCGCGGGCGGCGACATCAAATTCAGCAATTCACCGGTGGGGCCATGTGGCACAACCTGAACCGGTGCGCGCGGGAGCACGCCTGACAGCAATGACGCAACCTGCCGGGAAGGCACAATGTACTGATCGTAGTGATGTCGGCGTAATCTGCCGTTGTTTTTCCAGGACACTGCCTGCAAGCGTGCCAGTTCTTTGAGCCGCGCCAGCGCCGGCGCTTCCGGTGGCAGAAGTGCGCATTCCATGGGGGGAACGTTATGGACAGTCGCGACCGTCGGGACGCTCAGCCCGGCTGTGTCTAGCACCTCCATGACGAACAGCCCGAACATCACATGTACCAGGTTCGGTGCATCCGGCGAACGCGCCGCTGCGTGAGCTTCGTCATTCACCCGTTTGCAGAACAGGTAACGCTGCTCCCGCCCGGGGTCGCCTTCGGACGGATAGCCGGCGTCGACCCAGCGGACCCTATACGCCGGCGCGTCCACATTTTCCGGCAACCAGTTTTCCGGGGCCGGTCCTGGCACCCACAATTCCGCATCCACGCCCTGCCGAACCAGGGCAGACAACGTCTCGTGCAGGTAATTCACCGTACCGCCGACCCGAGGGAAATAATGCTCGCTGATCGCCAGCAGCTTCATCCCTGTGTCCCTCCTGCGGGCCGGTTGCGCAGACGTCGGTAGACCCCAGATGCCGCAAGTGCCGCCGAAGGCCCGCCCACGCGGCGTAGAGTTCGCAAAGGCCACCGCGCATCAGGCACATACCCGGGATCCAACCGCGACGCGCGATTCAGCGCCGCCTTCGATTGCGCGCGGTCCACCGCCCAATAGGACATCGCGATCTTGTCCAACCGCTGCGCCAGAGCGCGCCGAATACCCGGCGGCATCTCCGTCCCCTGTGCCGCGTAGCTTTCCTCGACCTTGTCGCAGACCCGCAACCGCGCCTCCAGTTTCCTGACATCGTTGTCGGACGACACACGACCGCCCCGCTCTGCATGGACGTAGAGGTAATTGACCTCCGGCACCGCTATGAAATGCGTGCCGGTCTGTAGCATGCGGATCAGCAGATCGCCGTCCTCGTCCGTTGTAAGTGTTTCGTCATACCCGCCAAGTTTGGTCAGCAACTCCTTCGGAAACAGCACCCCGCAATGGTGCAGGAATGGCCGTGCAAGCAGGCGCGCAAGCTGCGCTTCGGGCTCTGCTGCAATATCCCGCCAAGTATCGTTCGGACTCGCACGACCGTCGACAAAGACATGCTTCGTCGGCGCGAACGGAATGCCTCCGGACGCGGCCCCCCGGGCAGCCCGCAACAGCGCGCTGAGATGCTCGGGGTCCAAGCGGTCATCTGCGTCGAGGAACTTGACCCACGCCCCGCCAGCCTCCGCCAGCCCCGCATTGCGCGCAGCCCCCTGACGCCGGTTCTCCGGCAGGCGCAGCACCCGCACATCCGTATCCGCAAGTCCTTCGAAAACCGGGTCATATGCGGGTCCGGACCCGTCATCGACAACGATCCATTCCGCGTCCGTATCGGTATTCACGGCCATCGACGCCCTCAGCGCGTCAAAACCGTCGGGGCGGTAGGCCGGAATCACGACGCTAACCGAAGGCAATGACGCTCTCCTTTGTACGAAACAACTGGTGGCCGGCCATCAACGCACCGCCAATCCGAAAGCCGATGCCAGCATCAGGCGAACTCGGTCGAGGCAATCAGACGGCGAAACTCATCGCTGGAACTGGCAAGTTCTGACCAGCTGCCAAGCCCTTCGATCTGCCCACGGTTCATCAGGACAATCCGATCGCATTCCTTCACCGTGCTCAGGCGGTGCGCGATCATCAGGATCGTCTTGTCGCCGGGTAGCGCCCGGATTGCGCTCATCACCTCTCGTTCGGTCAGGTTGTCGAGCGCGCTGGTCGCTTCATCGAAAACGATCAGATCGGCGTCGTGGTACAGCGCGCGCGCTATGCCGATGCGCTGCCGCTGTCCGCCCGAAAGCCTTACACCGCGCTCGCCAACCGCACTATCATACCCGTCGGGTAGGTCGTTCAAGATGAACTCATGGATCTGCGCGATCCGCGCTGCCTTCAGAACCCGGTCCTGTTCGACCTCCTCTTTCGGCAGACCGAAAGCGATGTTTTCGGCAATGCTCGAATCCGTCAGGAATATTTCTTGCGGCACATAGCCGACCGTGCGCTGCCAGGCCCGCAAATTCTCGGGTACGATCTCGGTGCCGTCGGACCGGATTTGCCCCTTCGACGGTGGCAGTAGTCCCAGGATAAGGTCGGCGAGTGTCGTCTTGCCTGCGCCGGTGCCTCCGACGATGCCGATTTTCTCTCCGGCGCGAATTTCCAGCGACACGCCTGAAAGCCCCGGCCGTTCCGCATTCGGATAGCTATAGCCGACATTGTCGAGCGTCAGAGCGCGAGATAAACCAAGCCGAACCAATTCCTTCTGCTTGTAATCAAGAGGCGTGGCCGCCCCAATGTTCAAGTCACGATGCACGGCGTCAACAGCCGCATTTCCATATGTCAGCCGGGTCAGCGAGCGGTAGAACTTCGACAATTCCGGGATCAACCGCTGTGCCGAGAACGCGAATACGCCGAGGGTGGGCAGGATCGCGCTTAGCGACGAGCCGCTCGCAAGCGCATCTGGCTCCAGCAACACTAGGCAGATTGCGATCACACCGCTAAAGGCAACGACCTGCATGATGTAATGCGGTGTCTGTCCGATGACGTTGGCCCGCACCTGGGTGATCGCCATGCGGCGCGAAGGCCGAGAGTAGCGTTTCACGAATGCTGTCTCGCGGCCGGCGAGCTTGATATCCTTGATTCCCGACAGAGATTCACCGGCAATCCTGAACCGGGCCCTGTTCGTGTTGGCACGGATCTTCCCAAGCCGCCCGACCAGACGGCGGCTGTAGAGCAGAGCCCCCCCGTAAATGCCGCCAACTATTACGAAGGCAAAGCTCGCAACGATTGGATCGACGATGAACAGAACCGCAATGACACAGATGATCGACAGCAGCGACGCAATGGCTTCCGTGGCCGGCAACAGATACTGTTTCACGACCTGCTGCGTCTCATCGAGGATCTTTGTCCCCATGTCGCCCGAATGGCGATTAAGGAAAAGCTCGTATGGTTGTCGCAGGTAGCTCGACAGCAGCCTCAGGCTCAACGAGTGAATCCGCATTAACGCAAATCGCGATACCGCCCAGACCCGCACGATCTGGATCAGGTTGGCCGCCAAAATGATGCCAATAGAAGCATAACCCAGCAACTTGAGGAACTGATAGTCGCTCTCGAAACCACCGGTGTCATAGACCCATTTCAGGGCCGGTACTGTCTGGATCCGTTCCGGTTCCGCCAGGACCGACAGAAAGGGCAGAACTGACCCGACCATCACTGCGGATGAAAGCGCCGCAATGATCATGACAACCAAGAGATATCCTGCATTGCGCCGGTCCCGGTCGTCGAGCAGTTCCCATGCTTTCCGCCAAATCCGCTTTCTGGTCATCGGTTTCACTTCACCTGCTGTCCCTGCCCAGCCCGACTCAAGGCCTTTTCTTTACTTGTCCGCCATGGCCGGTACGAGACGCTCCTGCATCGGATTGACGCTCGGCAATTCTACCATGGCCTTACGCGCCTTCTAGTCGTCTTGGTACCCTGCCAGGAATTCGCACTTCAAAGTTCCTTCCACGTCACACGCCCAATCTACGGTACACAGACAATATTTCGCATTTCGGGCGACGCACAGAATTCAACGTTCCGAGCACTCTCATCATCTACGACCGGCGCTTAGCACGGTCCGAATGCCACCGACACCGATTTCCGCTACGTCCGTTTGCGACCGCAGCCGAAGGACCAGGATGACACGAATGAGCCTCAGCGCCGGTTTCTTGGAACTCGAACAGTCACACGCCGGGCACCGCCGCGACCGTTTAGCGAACCCGCTCGGCAAAGCCGGCCGGATGCTCTGCCGAGAATTGCATTCGTCCACGGCTGTAACTCTATTTGGCTGAACCGTTTGGATTGCGGGCATCTCGTGAGCAGTCCCGCCAGCGTCGAAACGTTGGGGTTGACAGATCATCCGCGACGGACCAACCCACAGACGGAATGCAGGCAGTGATACTGAAGGACATTTCATGCGTATCGCAATGATCGGCACGGGCTATGTCGGGCTCGTCTCTGGAGTTTGTTTTTCCGATTTCGGTCATGATGTGATCTGCGTGGACAAGAACCCCGCCAAGATAGAGATGCTCGAGGCCGGCCAGGTGCCGATCTACGAACCGGGTCTCGATTCCCTGATGGTTCGCAACGTCGAGGCCGGCCGACTTACCTTCACGACCGATCTCGCAAAGGCCGTGAACGGCGCCGACGCCGTGTTCATCGCCGTTGGCACGCCCACGCGGCGCGGCGACGGTCATGCCGATCTGAGCTACGTTATGGCCGCCGCCGAAGAAATCGCGCACGCCCTGACCGGCTATGCCGTGATCGTCACGAAATCCACCGTCCCGGTCGGCACGAACCGCAAGGTCCGCGACGTCGTCGCCGCCGCCAACCCGCAAGCCGAGTTCGACGTAGCCTCGAACCCCGAATTCTTGCGCGAAGGGGCGGCGATCGACGATTTCATGAAACCCGACAGGGTAATCGTCGGAATCGAAAGCGAGCGCGCCGCCAAGGTGATGGAAGAAATCTATCGTCCGCTCTACCTGCGCGATTTCCCGATCGTCACGACCGACCTCGAGTCGGCGGAGATGATCAAATACGCGGCGAACGCCTTCCTCGCGACCAAGATCACGTTCATCAACGAGATTGCACGCCTCTGCGAAAAGGTCGGCGCCGATATCAAGCAGGTTTCCAAGGGCATGGGCCTCGACGGCCGCATCGGCAACAAGTTCCTGCACGCTGGCCCGGGCTATGGTGGCTCCTGCTTCCCGAAGGACACGATGGCACTCGCCCGTATCGGGCAGGAACATGCGGCGCCGATCCAGATCGTCGAGTCCGTGATCAAGGTCAACGAAGAGACCAAGCGCCGGATGATCGACAAGATCCTCGACCTCTGCGACGGCTCGGTAAACGGCAAAACCATCGCCGTACTTGGCGTTACCTTCAAGCCCAACACCGACGACATGCGCGACGCGCCCTCGCTCACCATCGTTCCTGCTTTGGTCGGCGGCGGCGCGAAGGTCCGCGTCGTCGACCCGCAGGGCCGCCGCGAAGGCGAGGCGCTGCTGCCGGGCGTCACATGGTCCGAGGATCCTTACGAGGCCGCCGATCGGGCCGATGCAGTCGTCATCCTGACGGAATGGAACGAATTCCGCGCGCTGGATCTCGACCGGATGGCCGAGAACATGACGACGCCCCGCATGGCGGACCTGCGTAACATCTACAACGCAAAGGTCGTCAAGGACGCCGGGTTCGTCGCTTACAGCGCGGTCGGACGCTAGCAACCGGCGGCCGCGCCCGCACTTCAGCCCAGATTAACGTTCGAGCCGGGATGCCCGCTCATTCGACCGGCAGCATTGTGGTGTCATGAAGAATTCTTCTTGCGAATGATTCTCATCTCTTGACTTTTTGCGAATGATTTTCATTCTTATATCGACGGCACATGCAACAGAGAGATTAACATGCACTCCCTCCCTCAACTCCTTCTGGCCGCCGCAGCATCGCTCGCGCTCACACCGGCAGCGATGGCCGCCGACAAGATGAAGGTCGTCACCACGTTCACCGTTCTTGCCGATATGGCCCAGAACGTCGCCGGCGATGTGGCAGAGGTAGTCTCGATCACCAAGCCGGGGGCGGAGATCCACGGTTACGAACCCACACCGCGCGATATTGTCCGTGCCCATGACGCCGACCTGATCCTGTGGAATGGCCTGAACCTGGAGCTGTGGTTCGAACAGTTCCTGACGAACCTCGGCGACATTCCCTCCGCCACGCTCACCGAAGGGATCGACCCGATCCCGATCGCGCTCGGCGCTTATGAGGGCAAGCCGAACCCTCATGCCTGGATGGGTCTCGATAACGCGCTGATCTACATCGACAATATCGCAGCCGCCTTTGCCGAGTACGATCCGGACAATGCCGAAACCTATGCCGCCAATGCCGAAGCCTACAAGGATGAGCTCCGCGCGACTTTGGAACCGCTGCGCGACCAGATCGCTGATATCCCGGAAGACCGCCGCTGGCTGGTCACCTGCGAAGGCGCGTTCAGCTATCTCGCCCGCGACTTCGGCATGGAGGAACTGTACCTCTGGCCGATGAACGCAGACCAGATGGGCACGCCGCAGCAGGTGCGCACGGTCATAGACGGTGTGCGCGAACACGAGATCCCTGTCGTCTTCTGCGAAAGCACCGTCAACACCGCCCCGGCCGAGCAGGTAGCGCGCGAAACGGGTGCCCAATACGGCGGCGTGCTCTATGTCGACAGTTTGAGCGAGGCGAACGGCCCGGTGCCAACCTATCTCGACCTTCTGCGCGTCACCGCCACCACGGTTGCTGAAGGATTGACCAGTGCGATGAAGTAACCGGCCGTGCCACGCGCGGAGGCTTGCCGCGCCTGCAGCCGGACCGCAATGATAGCCATGCCGGGCCGTTTAACGGCCCGGCAAGCAAGGATAAACATGATGGACGCCACTCCGGACAGTCTTCTGCATACCAAATTCGACGGGATCGTCGCCCGCGATGTCACAGTCACCTACCGCAACGGCCACACCGCCCTGCGCCACGCCACATTCGAAATCCCTCGTGGTACCGTCACTGCCCTCGTCGGCGTGAATGGCGCTGGCAAATCGACGCTGTTCAAGGCGATCATGGGCTTCATCCCCGTCGCCGCCGGTGCGATCACCCTGCTCGGCATGTCGGTGCGCGAAGCTCTGAAAAAGAACCTTGTTGCCTATGTTCCGCAGTCGGAAGAGGTTGACTGGGCCTTCCCCGTCCTCGTCGAGGATGTGGTGATGATGGGCCGCTACGGCCATATGGGGTTCCTGCGCCGCGCATCCGACAATGACCGCGCCGCCGTCGACGCGGCACTGAAACGCGTGAACATGCTCGATTACCGCCACCGTCAGATCGGCGAGCTTTCCGGCGGGCAGAAGAAACGCGTCTTCCTCGCACGCGCACTGGCCCAGGATGGCCAGGTGATCCTGCTCGACGAACCATTCACCGGAGTCGACGTGAAAACCGAGGCACAGATCATCGCCCTCCTGCGTGAATTGCGCGACGAGGGACGGGTGATGCTGGTCTCGACCCACAACCTCGGCTCGGTTCCGGAATTCTGCGACCGCACCATTCTGGTGAAAGGCACCGTCCTCGCCTACGGCCCGACCGAGACCACCTTCACCCACGAAAACCTCGCAACCGCCTTCGGCGGCGTCCTGCGCCAGTTCACTCTCAGCGGTCAGGACCTCCACGACGACGACGACCCGCGCCGCGTGTCGATCCTGACGGACGATGAACGGCCGTTCGTCCAGTACGGCGAACCCGCGGAGAAATCCGAGGAAGAGGAATGAGCTACCTGCTGGAACCTTTCGGTTACGCGTACATGACCAACGCCATGTGGGTCTCGGCGCTGGTCGGCGCGGTCTGCGCCTTCCTGTCCTCCTACCTGATGCTCAAGGGCTGGTCCCTGATCGGCGACGCTCTGTCCCACTCCGTGGTCCCCGGTGTCGCCGGCGCCTACATGCTCGGCCTGCCCTTCGCGCTTGGCGCCTTCATCTCCGGCGGACTGGCCGCAGGGGCAATGCTGTTCCTGTCGGATCGCTCGGGCCTGAAGGTCGACGTCGTGATCGGCCTGATCTTCACCTCCTTCTTCGGGCTCGGCCTGTTCATGGTCTCGATCAACCCGATGGCGATCTCGATCCAGACCATCACCATGGGCAACATCCTCGCCATCACACCGGAAGACACGCTGCAGCTTGCCATCATCGGCTTTGTCTCGCTCGCCGTCCTGCTGGCGAAGTGGAAGGACCTGATGGTGACCTTCTTCGACGAAAGCCACGCCCGGTCCATCGGCCTTCGCCCCGATCTGCTGAAAGCGGTGTTCTTCGTCCTGCTCTCCGCCTCCGTCGTCGCAGCGATGCAGACAGTCGGCGCCTTCCTCGTCATCGCCATGGTCGTCACGCCCGGCGCCACCGCCTACCTGCTCTGCGACCGTTTCCCGCGCCTGATCGCCCTGTCGGTCGTGATCGGCACCGTCACGAGCTTCGTCGGCGCCTATGTCAGTTTTTTCCTCGACGGCGCCACCGGCGGCGTCATCGTCACTCTCCAGACAGCAATCTTCCTGATCACCTTCGTCTTCGCTCCAAAGCACGGGCTGGTAGCCGCGAAACGCAAGGCCGCCGAGGCCCTGCGCGAGGAAACCACCGAACCGCAGGCAGAGGAGGCCGCCGCATGATCGAGACCCTTCTCTTCCCGTTCCAGTTCCCGTTCATGCAGAGCGCTTTCCTGATCTGCATCCTCGTCGCCTTCCCGACCGCCCTGCTCTCGTGCTTCCTCGTCCTCAAAGGTTGGGCGCTGATGGGCGACGCTATCAGCCACGCCGTCCTACCGGGCATCGTGCTGGCCTACATCTTCGGCTTCCCGCTGATCCTCGGCGCCTTCGGCGCGGGTATGACCACGGCGCTCCTTACCGGCTACCTGTCGCAGAACAGCCGCGTGAAACAGGACACCGTGATGGGCGTCGTCTTCTCCGGCATGTTCGGAATCGGCATCATCCTCTACACCTCGATCAGCACCAACGCACATCTCGACCACATCCTGTTCGGCAACATGCTCGGCGTCGGGACCGAAGACCTGTGGACCGCTGGGCTGATCTCCGTCTTCGTCACCGCCGCACTGGTACTGAAATGGAAGGATCTCGTCCTCCACACTTTCGACCCCGCACAGGCCCGCGCTTCGGGCCTGCCGGTCAACCTGCTGCATTATGGGCTGCTGACGATCCTGTCGCTGACTATCGTGGCCACCCTCTCCGCGACCGGCCTGATCCTTGCGGTGGGACTTCTGATCGCCCCCGGCGCCATCGCGTTCCTAACCGTCCGCAGCTTCGGCCACATGATGATCGTGGCTTGCCTCACCTGCCTCACCGCCATGCTCGGCGGCACCTATCTCAGTTTCTTCCTAGACAGCGCCCCGGCCCCCACGATCATCCTGATCCTGACCAGTCTTTTCGTCCTGGCCTTCCTCCGGCGCATCCACATTACGAGGCGCGCCTCGGCGCAAATAGCTGCCGAAGATCCTGCCTAATCGCCTGCCACCGATGACAATGGCAAACCATGCGGCACGCCAAATCCTGCAGCATCGCTTGCGTTAATCTTGAATCCTCCAGTTAGAACCCGGTTTCGCCGCAGTCTCACCACCTGCGCAGCAATGATTGGCGCGAAGGTCCTAGCAACCAGATAGTCGCCCTTCACAGGCATGACCTGCGGGCAGCAAACGACGCTGTGAGACCCATGGACCTGACACTCGAAACCATCACGAGCTACGCTGCCGCCGTCTCCGACCGCATGTTCGGCGGCAACATCCTGATCGACCGCGACCGTCTTGGCGTCGGCACCTTCGACGAGGCCATCGCGGCGCTCGGCCTGAAATCCGTGCGCTATCCCGGCGGCACCGTCACCGAGCTCTACTTCGACGTAACCAACCCCGACGCTACCACCGCCCAGCACCCGGATACCGGCGCTACGGTCGACCTGCTTCCTTTCTCCGAATTCATGGCGCATTGCGCTGCCAACGGCCTGACCGCCGACATTGTTTTGCCCACACGCACCGCGCTGCTTTCTGGCGCTCAGGGCGAGCGCATGGTGGACCCTGAAGCTGTCACCGCGATCCGCGCTTTCGTCCGCGACATCCTCAAAGGCCACTACGGAGACGTCACCGTAGACACGTTCGAGATCGGCAACGAATACTGGCTCGGCGGCGCCATGACCGCCGAGGAATACGGCCGCGTTTCCAGCGCTTTCGCCCTCGCGATCCAGCGCGAGGTCGACAACTTCGTCGCAACGGCACAGCCAGGCGCCGACTGGACCGAGCCCTCCATCGCCGTCCAGATCGGCCAGTACGGCAAACATGACACCCGTCCTGGCTGGCAGCAGAACGAACTGATCATGGCCGAGTTCAGCACGGCAGAGGCCGCCGCCGTCGATGCCATCGTCGGCCACTACTACAACGGTGGCGGTTTCGACTCGGTCACCCAGACCAACTGGTTCTTCGACCGCATGGACGAGTGGAATGATAACGCGAAGTTCTCCGGCCTCGACGCCATCGTGACCGAATGGAACACCGACCACGCGCATACGCAGGAATTCGGCCTTCGCCAAAGCGCGACCATGCTGCACATGTTCTCGGAAATGGTCGCGCTGGGTGTCGATGGCGCCTGGGCCTGGCCGGTCCAGCAGAACACCACGAACGACCTTTTTGGCAACGAGGGCCAGACATTCCTGACCACCGGCGGCGAGATGTTCCGTCTCATCAGCGAAAACCTCTCCGGCGCCTACTTGCGTGGCCGGGACTACGCGACGGACCACGCACTTTATCATTTCACGGTGGGCAAGTCCGACGTGATTTACGTCGTCAACCGCACAGCCAGTGCCGAAACCTTCACGCTCGATCTAGGCACCACCGCAGAAACGGGCGATTTCGGCTGGTCCCTCGTGCTCGGCGCGGACGGCATCCCGGATCACAAGAACACCCTCGCAAGCCTGCACCTGGAAACTGGGCTAGACCTGAGCAGCAGCACCTTGAGCCTCGACCTGCAACCTTACGAAATCGCAATGGTCACTCTCGCAGCCGCTGGTACCGGTGTAACCATCGCCGGCCAGAACGCCTTTGGCGCCAACGTCTCCGACCGCGCCGGCTTCGCGGACGACCTCACCGGCACCATGAATGCAGACACGTTCCAAGGCTTCGACGGCAACGACCGCATTGATGGTTCCGGTGGCGCCGACTTCATCGACGGCGGCCCGGGCAACGACACGCTCCTGGGCGGCGGTCAGGCCGACACCATCCACGGCGGCTCGGGAAATGATTATGTCGAGGGCGGCTACGGTCCGGATCTCGTCTACCTCGACGACGGCGACGATACCTTCCTCGATATCGCCCAGGCCGGCCGGTACGGCACCGACACCATTCATGGTGGTAACGGCAACGACACGATCACTGCGCTGGACGGCGACGACCTGCTGTTTGGCGGTGCCGGAAATGACCTGCTCGATGGCGGCACCGGCAACGACACCCTCTCCGGCGGCACCGGCGACGACACTCTTCGCGCCGGCGACGGCAACGACCTGATTCACCTCGACGGTGGCACCAATGTTGTCTTCGCCGGCGGCGGCGACGACCTGATCCGCTTTGAGTCCGGCGCGGGCGAAGTCCATGGCGGTGACGGCATCGACACATTGGACTTCTCCAACGCCGACGGCGATTTCAGCCTGCACGTCCGCGACGGCTCCGCGTGGATCCCGCCGCAGAACCCTCTGCCGCTCACCTTCGACGGCATCGATCATATCGCCGGCACCGTCCGCGCGGATCAGTTCGTCTTTACTGGCCCCGCGCCAGAGATCCACGCGGGCGACGGCGGCGATGCAATCCGGGTACAGTCCGACGGCGCCATCGCCCACGGCGAAGGCGGCGACGACAGCATCGACCTCCACGGCGCAGACGGCCTTGCGGACGGCGGCGACGGCAACGACCGCATTACCGTGGACGGCACCGGCAGCATCGCCGCAGGCGGCACTGGCAACGACACCCTGCACGGCGGCGATTATGCCGAGATCCTCGACGGCGGCGACGGCGACGACCTGCTGAACGGCGGCCAGGGCGATGACATCCTGACCGGCGGCGGCGGCGCGGACATTTTCCTGTTCAACCTCGGCCGCGACGCGGGCCGCGACACCATCACCGATTTCGAGATCGGCACGGACCGCCTCATCATCCACGGCCTGTCGCCGCAATCCGCGCTCTGGGACGAGGTTGCGGTGCAGGATGGCGATGACGTGCTCATCGACATCTTCGGGATCTGCAGCCTCCGGATAGAGGGGCATACACTCTCCGACATCGAGGCACAGCAGTTCTGAGGAATATGAGCCCCGATTACCATTCGGACTCTTCGCCGGCGACGGAAACCCTTGTGAGGAACCGGTAGGGAACGTCGCTTCCGGCCCAGCGGCCCGAGGACACCCGTGTTAACGGAACCTAACAACCTGTTACCGCAGCTGTGCCAATTTAACTATTCGAATCAAATTGTTAATCCAAAATGTGCATGCCTACTCATTAGGCAAAACAGCGGCGAATTTCCTTAACGTCGTTGCGCCGACAGCCCCGTCAGACACAATATGTTCCCGGCATTAGGTTAACCATTATCATTTCGATAACCACGATGTTGACGCCTCCTGTCAGTTGGGTCTCCTACACGCGTCCCTGCCGCGTCCACGAGTTCAGTTTGGGTTCACCAGCGACATGTTTGACTTCAGCAATACAGGGCCCGCACCCTGTCCGGGCCTGCCGGCCTATTCCGACGCGCCATCGCCCCGACCGATTTCCTACCAGAAGGCAAAGCGCAGCTTCGACATCGTCGGAAGCCTCCTAATCCTCCTGACTACAGTTCCCATCGCCGCCACTCTCTGGTTCCTCAATCCCTGGCTCAACCGCGGCCCCTTGTTCTTCTGCCAGACGAGAATGGGTCAGGGCTGTACTGCCTTCCGGATGATCAAGTTCCGCAGCATGCGCGAGACGGCCTTCTGCAATCGAACCGCCGACAGCCCACTGGAAACCGACCGGATAACGCTCCTCGGGCGGTTTCTGCGACGCAGCCGCATCGATGAGTTTCCGCAAGCGATTAACGTGCTGAGGGGCGAAATGAGCCTGATCGGCCCGCGACCGGACATGTACGAACTGGCGGAACAGTACCTGCGTGATATCCCCGGCTACCGCGAACGCCACTCCGTCCGCCCCGGGATCACCGGCCTGGCGCAGACAGAGATCGGCTACGTCGTCGGCACCGAGGAAACCCGCAGAAAGGTCCAAGCCGACCTGCATTACATCAGCAATGCCAGCCTCGGGCTCGAAGCGTGGATCCTCTGGCGCTCAATACTCATCTGCGGCGCCTTCAAGGGCAGCTGACCTATCCAATTCGATAGTGATCGCGCTCACCATGCGGACGAACACGCGGCAGACCGCCAACATCATGAACCGGTACGAAACAACGAAACAGAAACGGGCAGCGTATCCATCGTCCGGTCGTTCGACATTGTAACACGGGGAAAAGTCTGGCGGTCTCTCAACGACAAAATCCGGCCAAAGCCGGGCAACGCAACGATCGCTCGTGGAACCTACCTGCTGGCGGGTCAGTTCCCCTGCCGACCCAGAATCACCGCAAGCGTTCTCCACACCAGCCAGGCTTCCATGAGGAACCCGGTGTGAGATATGTAATACAGATCGGCGCTGACCTTGCGGCGGGTCGCGTTGGATCCTTCGACATAGCCAACCTCGGTTTGTGCCAGCCCGCTGATACCCGGCCGTACGCTGTGGCGATACCTGTAACCGGGAACCTCGCGCAGATAGTGCTCCGCATGTTCGTAACAATCCGGTCGGGGACCGATCAGGCTCATCTCCCCGCGCAGCACGTTCAGGATCTGCGGCAGCTCGTCGATACGGATCCGGCGAATGAACCGGCCAAGCACGGTGATCCGATGTACCTCAAGAGGACATTCAGGCGACCGCTCGATCACCTCCGCCTCGCTCATGGACCGGAACTTGATCGCTCCGAACGGTTCACAATGCCGTCCCATGCGCTTCTGGACAAAGAACAACGGACCGGAGTTCAGCCAGGGATTGAGCAGCACGAGCGCAGCGGCCACCGTCAGAAAGAATGGGATGAGAAGGATACACATCCCGATATCAAACGCACGTTTGCACGTATTGAAAAAATTGCGATTCTCCGCCGAATGGCGAGAAGGTTTGCTCCGTTCCGCGAGGGCGGAGCTATCTACGGCACTGAAATCGAACACTTCCATTCGCATCCATCATGCTTCGCAAACTATCCACAAGTTGTGGAGTCTGCTGTTGATAACTCACCCAAGCACGTCCAGAATTCGTTAAGGTTAACCTGTCGTCAACTCAGAACCTCAAGTTTCGCATGTGAAACATTTGCAACATGGCTTTGTTGCACTGCGGCATCTCGTTTAGGTTGGAAGGATTCCGCTGGCTGGGGCCAGTCGCACAGAAATTAATCGGAGATAGATTTCCGGCAGTACCGAACCGCCCCGGAGAGGAGCATTGTCGCGCATCGTCCATCGGCCCCAGGCTCCGCAGACATCACTATTTACAACTATAGCGCGATTTCGCAGTTGCAGTATTGGTTTTGACGCGAGTACTGCGTTTCGGCGAAATACTGCCACGGCCTGACTGCTCGTCAGTTTCCGTGAACCCACATCGCCTGTGATATCCGGGTCTTTCGAATCTTCGGATAGCAGTTCGCCTGGCCGCCGCGATTGTCGCATCACTTTTACCATCCTGTCATCGGGCGGAAAAATTCGCGGCCTATCAAAAGTCATTCGGATGAATCAGCCGGAGAGTATCTTGTCTGGAACCAGCAACTGGGAACGGGCCCGCGACTGGATCGTGGAGAGCATTGCCAATGCGGCGCTGGCCGAGGGCGATAAGCTCCCCCCAGAACCGCAGATGCAGCGCGAGATCGGCGTCGGCCGCCACTCGCTGCGCCGCGCCGTCGCCGCGCTCGCGGCAGAAGGCGTGCTGAGCGTTGAGCAGGGACGCGGCACCTTCGTGCGCGGTCTGCCCAAGATCACCTACCGCATCGGCAGCCGCACGCGCTACCGCGAGAACATGTTGTCGCAAGGCGTCCGCCCCGGCGGTGAGTCGATCACCGAAGATATCGTCGAGGCTCGGCCCGACGTGGCCGAGGCACTGGCCGTCAACACCGGCACGGCAGTCCATTGTATCCAGCGCCGCGGCCATGCCGACGGTCGCCCGATCAGCCTCAGCCAAAGCTTCCACCCCGCCGCTCGCTTCCCCGATCTGGGCGAGCGCCGCGGCAAGGAGGAATCCGTCACCGCCATCTACGCCGACCACGGCATCTCCGATTACAGCCGCCGCGAGACGTCGATCTACGCCCGCCTGCCCGAAAAATGGGAAGCGCGCCTGCTGGAGATGCCGGCAGACCAGCCGGTCCTCATCATGTGCAAGCTCGACGTCGATCTCGAAGGCATTCCCATCGGCTATTCCGAAGCCGCCTGGGTCGCCGGCCGCATCCGCTTCCTCTTCGACAGTTCGCAAGGCACTATCGATGTTTGACGAAAACACCTCCCCGCGCGATCACGGGGACCGCCTGACCGTCCTCGCCCGCGCCGATGCGACAGCCATCAAGGGGGAGGCTGAAGCCATCCTCCCCATGCTCGGTGACATCGAGGTGGTCAACAGCCGCACCGGGCTCGTCATGCTTCCGATGCGCGACACCGTCGAAGGCACCGATTTCCACCTCGGCGAAGTCCTTGTCGCCGAAGCCCATATTCGTCTCACAGCCCACGGCGTCGAAGGCTACGGCATGATCATCGGCCGCGACCTCGAACGCGCCATGGCGATGGCGCTGATCGACGCTGCCCTCACCGCCGGGATCGAAACCGACAGCCTTACCGCCTTCGTTGCCCGCATGGCCGCCACCCAGGCCGAAGAAGACCGCGACACCCTTCGCAATATCGAAGCGACGCGCGTCGACATGGAAACCTTCTGATGCTCACCACTCCCGAACCCGACGCCGAGGAACACCGCGACAACGCCACCTTCTCCGCGCTCCTCAACGCCCTCTCGCGCCCCGGCACGATCCACGAAATGCCGGAACCGGGCCTTCTGCCGGTCGCCCTCGCCCTGATCGACCGCGAATGCCGCGCCTTCGCCGACGACCCCGAACTTGCCGCCACGCTGAAGACCACAGGTGCCACGCTAGTCCCACCGGAACTCGCCGACCATCTGCTGATGTCGCTCGACAGCGAAGAGGCCATCGACCACCTCGCCCGCGTCACTGCCGGTTCGCAGCTCTACCCCGACCAGGGCGCCACCGTGACCGTCCCCGCCTCACTGGACACCGGGCCGCAGATCACCCTTTCCGGCCCCGGCACCCCCGGCAGCGCCACCATCGCAATTGGCAACCTGCACCCCGCGATCTGGCGCGTACGCGCTGGCCTCTGCCGCTACCCGCTGGGCATCGAACTGATCTTCGTGGATGGCCGCCGCCTCGTCGCCATCCCCCGCTCCACTCTAGTTACGGAAGGCTGACCGCATGGCCTATGTCGCAACCCGCGGTGGCGAGCGCGCCATCGAACAGGCGGAGCGCCTCTACCGCGCCCAGATGGGTCCCATCGATGCCGGCACCGTCGCCGAGATCGAAGCGGCGCTCCCCTCCCTTATCGACCGCGTGATGGGAGAGGCCAGCCTCTACGCCCCCGACCTGGCCGCCCTGGCACTGGCACAATCCGGCGGCGACCTTTACGAAGCGCTGCTGCTCCTTCGCGCCTGGCGCACCACCCAGCCGCGCCTGCAGATCGCCGAGGTGGTCGAGCCTGACCAGGGCTTCACCCACCGCCGCATATCCGCCGCCTTCAAGGACATTCCCGGCGGCCAGATCCTTGGTCCGACACTCGACTACGCGCACCGCCTGCTGGCCACGGACGTGCTGCAGGGCGACACCTTCTCGCCCGCCCCGGTGGAACCAGCAAGGAAACCGGCACCGGCCCGGCACCCGTCCCTCGCGGAATGGCAGAAGGAGCAGGGGCTCATAGCCGACAAGCCCCTGCAGCCGGTCGAAAAGGACGATATCCCCGACCTAACCCGCGAACCGCTGCTGTTCCCGGCCAAACGCGCCCACAGCCTGCAAAGCCTCGCACGTGCCGATACCGGCGGCATGCTCGCGCTCGGCTATTCCGCCATGCGCGGCTACGGCAACGCCCACCCTACGGTGAACGAACTGCGCCTGTCCGAAGTCGAAGTCATGGTCAGGCACCCAGGCGGCGCCACCTTCTCGGCGGGCCGGGTCAAGACCTCGCAGGCAGAGGTAGTAACCGCGCGGGGCAAGACGGATCTGAGTATCGGATTCTGCGCCACGCTTGGCTGGAACGAGGTCAAGGTCATCGCCGGCGCCACGCTCGACCTCAACGCTCCCGGCGCGCCGAAGAATTCGCCGGTGAACGAGGAATTCTTCCTCTACCACACCGAACCGGTCGAAAGCTCGGGCTTCTGCATCCACTTCAAACTGCCGCATTACGTGACCTTCCAGTCCGCCCTCGACAACCTTCGCGCGGCCAGGGCTAAACGCGAGCCCGCCAAATCCCCCGTCCAGACCGAAGAACCCGCATGACCCTCGCCAGCCTCACCGAAAACTGGAAAGCCTTCTCCTACGGCTTCCTCGACGCATCCGCCAAGCGCGAGATGCGGCGCAAGATGATAAAGGCAGTCGCCGTCCCCGGCTGCCAGATGCCCTATGCCAGCAGGGAAGTGCCGATCGCACGCGGCTGGGGCACCGGCGGCCTGCAGGTCACGCTGACACTGCTCAACAAGGCGTCCGTCGTGAAGGTCATCGACCAGGGCGCCGATGACAGCGTCAACGCCGCTTCGATCCGCCGCTTCCTCACCCGCGTCTCAGGCGCAGAGGCGACATGGGACACGCTCGATGCCACGCTGATCCAGTCGCGCCACCGCGTGCCCGAGGAAAAGCTGCGGTCCGACCAGATCCTGATCCTGCAGGTTCCGAACCCGGAACCGCTGCGCCCGGTGGAACCCAACATGTCCGTCGCGCGCCAGATGCATGCGGATGCAGATTACGGCCGCCTCTGGCTGACGCTCTACGAACAGATCGTCCGCTCCGGGCGCATCATGCAGGGCGCCGCCTACCCCTCGATGGTCAATCGCCGCCATGTCATGGCCCCGTCGCCCATCCCCCGCTGGGACGTGCCGAAGCTCAACATGGCCGAGCATCTGACGATCCTCTCGGCGGGCCGCGAAAAGCGCATCTACGCCGTCCCGCCCCACACCTCCGTCGAGCCGCTGGTCTTCGACGACGTGCCGTACAAGGTCGAGGATCACGGCCACCTCACCTGCATCCGGTCCGGCCTGAAGGGCTTCTTCATGAACGAGATCCCGCAGGAGGACGGCACAGCGGCCCACGAGGTGTCCGACAGCCATCTCGGCATCAAGGCCATCGACCGCACCTCTGGCGAACAGGTCGAGTTCGGCGAGACCTGGTACAAGGACGGGGAGATGCAGCAATGACCGCGCTCGCAAAACAGCCGCCGCAACTCGTCCGCACCCGGCCGCTGATGACCCTGAATGGTATCTCGAAAACCTACGACGACGTGACGGCGCTGGACGATGTTTCCGCCCAGGTCTACCCCGGCGAGGTCCTCGGCATCGTCGGCGAAAGCGGCTCCGGCAAGTCCACCTTCCTCCGCCTGATGAACCTGCAGGAAACCCCCGACAGCGGCAGCTACCACCTCGACCTGCCGGACCTGCCCGATAACCTCTTCACCCTCGACCGGTTCGAGCGCCGGATGCTCTGCGCCCGGCAGATCGGCATCGTCTACCAGAATCCGCATGAGGGCCTGCTGATGACGCATTCCTCATCCGGAAACGTCGCCGAACGGCTGCTGATCGCCGGGGAACGCCGCTTCCACGTCCTCCGCGAAAAGGCGCAGTCAGCCCTCGAAGCCTCCGAATTTCCGATCCCCCGCATGGACGCCCCGCCGATTGAACTGTCCGGCGGCATGCAGCAACGCGTCCAGCTCGCCAAGGCCATCGCACTAGAACCGGCGGTGCTGCTGCTCGACGAGCCGACAACCGGTCTCGACGTCTCGGTTCAGGCGCTGGTGCTCGACACACTCAAGCGCCTGCAACAGGAACGTCGCATCACCATGGTACTGGTCAGTCATGACCTCGGCGTCATCCGCACCATGGCCGACCGTGTCATGGTCATGCGTCGCGGTCAAGTCGTCGAGGACGGCCTCGTCGATCAGGTATTCCAGGATCCGCAGCATGCCTACACCCAGCAACTCGTCCACGCGAAACTGTAACCAGATGCCTCCCATCCTCACCGTCGAAGGTCTGACCAAGACCTTCCAGATGCACCACCTCGGACAGTCCCTGATGGCCTTCGAGGACCTGTCCTTCACCGTCTCTCCCGGCGAGTTTCTGCTGCTCTCCGGCCCCAACGGTGTCGGAAAATCCACCCTGCTACGCACCCTCTACCGCAGCTACCTGCCCGTCGCCGGCCAGATCCGGTACGACAGCCGCGAGGGCGTCATCGACCTCGCGCAGGCGGCCGATATCGATATCGCCCACCTGCGCCGGACAGAGATCGGCTTTGTCACCCAGTTCCTTACCGCCCGCCCGCGCGTGCCGGCCGAGGATATCGTCGCCGAACCGCTCCGCCTCGCCGGCCACTCCCGCGACGATGCGCTCAAGGAAGCCTGCCACTGGCTCAAAACCTTCGGCGTCAAGCAAGACCTCTGGCGCGCCTATCCCACCACCTTCTCAGGCGGCGAGCAGCAGAAGGTGAACCTCGCACGCGCCTTGATCCTGCCGCAGCGCCTGCTACTCCTTGACGAGCCGACCGCCTCTCTGGACGTGGGTGCGCGCGAGGCCTTGGTCACCCGCCTCGCCGACCTCAAGTCCCAGGGCGTCGCAATGATCGGCGTCTTCCACCACGCCGCTGACGTGGCCCACCTGATCGACCGGGATATCCGGCTCAAACCCAAGGAACTTTCCGATGTGGCTTAGCAATTTCCGCATCGTCCTGCCCGAAGCCGTACTGAACCGAGGCGCGCTGCGCATCGAGGACGGCAGGATCGCCGAAATCACCGGTCACCCGGTCGACAACCCCGCCCTCGACGGCGACGGCCTGCTGCTGATGCCCGGCTTCATCGACATGCACGGCGACATGATCGAGCGCGAAGTCGAGCCGCGCCCGAACGTGAAGATGCCGATGGAGCTTGGCCTGCGCGACCTCGACCGCCGACTCAAGGTCAACGGCGTCACGACCGGCTACGCCGCCGTCTCGTTCAACCCGAAATCCGCCTACGGCCACCTGCGCAGCTACGAGCATTCCAAGGAGATGCTCCGCGCGCTGAAGACGATGCGCCAGGTCCTAAAGGTCGACCACCGCGTCCACGCGCGGTTCGAGATCAACTACCCCAACGCCCTCGCCGTGGTCGAAGAACTGATTTCCGATGGCACGGTCGATCTGGTCTCGCTGACCGACCACACACCCGGCCAGGGCCAGTACCGCGACATCGAGCGCCTGACCGCCCGCACCGTAAAGGAAAAGGGCATGACCGAGGCCGAGGCCGTCGCAGACGTGCAGGAACGCATCGACGAGAAACGCCGCTCCGCCGGCGACGTCGCCGCCACCCTCGCCGCCATTTCGGCCACCTGCGCCGAACATGGCATCGCTCTGGCAAGCCATGATGACGATACCCCCGAAAAGGTCGCGCTGATGCACTCCCTCGGCGCCACGATTTCGGAATTCCCGGTCACCGAGGAAGCCGCGCGCGCCGCGCGTTCACGCGGTCTCCTGACCGCGATGGGCGCGCCCAACGCGCTGCGCGGCGAAAGCTATTCCGGCAATCTCTCGGCCCGGGAGGCCCATTTGAAAGGCCTGCTCGACATACTCGCCGCCGACTACCACCCTTCAGCGATCCTGCCAGCTATTCTGATCCTCGGCCGGGCCGACCCGCAGGGCCTCGCCGGCGCAACCCGCCTCGCCACCGCCAATCCGGCCCGCGCCCTGGGTCTCGCCGACCGCGGCGAGATCGCCCTGGGCAAGCGCGCCGATCTGGTCATCGCCGATGACGAGGGCGTGGGACATGTCCGCGCCACCTTCCGCGGCGGGCGCAAGATCTTCTCGGACGGCTCGTTGCTGCTGCACGCGGCGGCCTGATCGCAGGCTCTCGGATTGAAGCCTGCAATCCGACCTGCCGGGGGCGTTGTCCCCCGGGAGCCCCTTGGGATACTTTCAGCCAGAAGAATAGAGGATCCGGGCCCCGGTTCAGAACGCGCTGTGTGCCACGCGCCCGGCGCTGAGCGTCATGTCGATTTTCGGCGCCGCACTGTCGGGCCAGTCGACAAGCACCAGATCGGCCCGCTTCCCTGTCGCGATCTCGCCCCGGTCGGTCAGGCCCGAGGCGGCCGCGGCATTGGTGGAAATCAGCTTCCACAGCTCATGCAGAGGCGCGCGTTCTTCTGCGTGCAGCCGTGCAACCGCTGCCAGCACCGCCGGATAATAGTAATCCGACGCGAGGATATCACAGAGGCCCCGCTCCACCATCTCCGCCGCCGAGGGCGACCCGATGTGACTGCCGCCCCGCACCACGTTGGGCGATCCGAAGACGATCCAGTCCCCCGCCTCGCGCGCCGCTTCTGTCACCGTGTCGTTCATTGGAAACTCTGAGATACGCGAGCCGTGTCCGCGATAGAAATCCCGCGTCTCGATCTGCGTATCGTCATGGCTCAGCATCGGCGCCCCCACGGCTCGCGCCTTTTCGGCCACCCGTGCAATGCCATCGGCCACCTGCGGGCGCCGCTCCCAGACACCCAGCATCAGCGAAATGAACGCGTCGACCGGAATGTCCGACCGCATCGCCCGCTTCTCCATCTTTCGGCGGAACTCGGCAGAAGTCGTATCGACCACCGGAAAATCCGGCGACAGTTCGAACGGCCGGTCCTGCAGCCGCACGTCCGGCGCAAGCAGACCCATCGAGGTGTGATCGTTGAACGCGACCGACGGCGTCAGCCCGGAGGCCAGCATGTCGGCCAGCGCGTCCTCCGCCTCCAGGCAGAACGTCTCCCAGCGCAACTGCACCCGATTCTCCACGGCCAGCCGCGGCGCCATGTCCGACAGTTTCTGAACCAGCTCCCTGCCCCGGTCGATCGACCGCAGCCCCGGCTCCCAGCCCATGGTCATGGCATGATAGGCAGTGGCGATGCCGTTCCCGGCCAGCTGCCGGTCGGTCTCCAGCACGGCCACGTCGATGGGAAAGAACACACCCGGCCGCGGCATCAGCTGCCGCTCGAAAGCGTCGCCGTGCACATCGACCAGCGCCGGTGCCAGCAACCGCCCCTTCGCCTCCACCACCCGCGCCCCATCGTGTGATACGTCGAGCCCGGTGATCACCCCGTCCTCCACCCGGACCGAGACCTTCTCGATCCGGTCGCCCAGCACAACCTCCGCGCCTTCGAACACGGTCGCCTGCATCATGCCCGTCCCGTCCATGTCCCTGCCCCTTGTGCTGGATTCGCCTCAGCGTCCGAATAGGACCGCCGCGCCATGACGGCAAGACCGTCGCTCTCCATCACGGCGGGCCGGACGCCCTCGCAACTGGCCGGAGTGACACGGGGCCATCGTTTTCATGACGGTTCCTTTGCGGAAATGTAACGGGAACGCGAAGCCTCCGGATGACTTTGCACAAGGCTGCATCAAAACCCGTTCCGCCCCCCGCGATCCCCGGATGCGGCACCCGCCAGGCGTCACATTCCCGTCGCAGGGAGGCAGCAGAAAATTCATCCGAATGAAAATCCCGGGTTACGGAATCGCTCCAGAACGGAGTGCATGAACAGACACGAACTCACGCTCCAGAACCTCACCCGACGTTTCGGCAGTGTCGCCGCGGTGGATCAGGTATCACTGACGATCCTGCCCGGTCAGTTCGTCGGCGTCATCGGTCGCTCCGGCGCAGGAAAGTCCACGCTTCTGCGCCTGATCAACCGCCTGATAGACCCGTCCGAGGGGCAGGTCAGCTTCGGCGAGCGAACGATAACATCGCTACGCGGCAAGGCGCTGCGGGAATGGCGCCGCGACTGCGCGATGATCTTCCAGCAGTTCAACCTGGTGGAACGGCTCGACGTGCTGACCAACGTGCTGGTCGGCCGCCTCGCCGACCACAGCTTCGTCAACTCGATGGCGATGCGCTTTTCCGACGCCGAACGGACGATGGCAATCGAAGCGCTCGACCGGCTCGACATGGCGCCGAAGGCGCTGCAGCGCGCCGGCACGCTCTCCGGCGGCCAGCAGCAGCGCGTCGCCATCGCCCGCGCCCTGGTCCAGAACCCGCGCATCATGCTGGCCGACGAACCCATCGCCTCGCTCGACCCGGGCAACGCCACCCGCGTGATGGAAGCGCTGAAATCCATCAACCGCGAGGACGGACTGACCGTTCTGGTCAACCTCCACACCCTCGATACGGCCCGCGCCTACTGCGACCGCGTCATCGCGATGCGCGACGGCCGGGTCATGTTCGACGGCACCGCGCCGCAGCTCACCGACGAGGTTGTGCGCGACATCTACGGTTCCGAGGGACTCGAGGAGTTCAACGAGGCCGTCACCTCCACTTCGATCCGGCACCGCGAAAAGGTTCCGGCGTAAGGCCACCCCGACATTGACACCAAGGGAGACCACTCGATGAAACTGTTCACCACCGCTGCCATCGTGGCGCTGACCGCCGCCGGCCCGCTCTTTGCCGAGGGCTGGCGCGACGACTATCAGGTCGTCAAGTTCGGCGTCCTGTCGGGCGAAAACGAAAAGGACCGGCTGGAACGCAACGAACCGCTGCGGGCCTACCTTGAGGACACGCTCGGCGTTTCGGTCGAGATCTTTACCGCCGGCAACTACGACGGCGTGATCCAGGCCATCGCCGCCAACCAGATCGAAGCGGCGCGCTTCGGCTCCTCCTCCTATGCTGCCGCCTATACCGCCACCGAAGGCGGCGTCGTGCCGACCCTGACCACGGTCAAGAAAGACGGCAACTCGGGCTACAACTCCATCGTGGTCACCCGCTGCGACAGCGGCATCAAATCGCTGGCCGATGCCGAGGGCAAGGTTCACGCCTTCGCCGATCCCGACTCGACCTCGGGTTACGCCGTGCCCTACTTCAACTTCGTCTCCAAAGAAGGGATCGACCCGGCCGAGTATTTCTCTGCCACTCCGTTCTCGGGCAGCCACGAAGCCGGCGTGCAGGGCGTGGTGAACGGCACCTTCGACACCGCCTCCACCAACCAGTCGAGCGACCTCGACGGCGTTTTCCAGAACATGGAAAACAAGGGCATGATCGAGAAGGGTGTTGTCTGCAAGATTTGGGAAAGCCCCGAGATCACCAGCGGCCCGCTCGCCTTCCGCACCAATCTGCCGCCGGAAATGATCGAAGAGATCACTGCAGCCTTCGAATCCTTCCCGACTGCCGATCCCGAAGGTTGGGCCGCCTACAACCGCATCGATCCGAACGATCCGAACCCCGATGCCGGCTTCAAGCGCGTCGATCACGAACGCTACCAGTGGATCGTCGACATGCGCCAGTGGCTGAAAGAACAGCGCCGCGGTTCGTAAGACAAACAGGCCATGAAGGGCGGGCGCCGTTGCCCGCCCTTTTCATGCGCGCGATCCCATGACCATAACCGCCGAGTTCACCACCAACCCGCCGGTCTCCGGACCAAGCGCGATCGCCGCCTTCGAGCGCGACTACGCCGAAAAACGCCGCTCCGCCCGCATCTCCTGGGCCGTGGGGACCATTCTTTTCTTCGCCGCATTCTGCCTCACCGCCTGGCTCGGCGACTTCTTCAAGGTCACCCAGGTGACCATGCCCGACGGCAGCCGCGAATGGCGCTGGATCATTCCCGCCGGCCTGCCGCGGCTGGGTGAATACATCGTCCAGACCTTCCCGGATCTGCACTGGGAAACCCTCGGCGCCGATCTCGCAAACTGGTTCTGGCGCTGGCAGACATGGCTGCGCCTGCTGATCGAAACCATCCTGATCGCCTTCATGGCCACTACATTCGGCGTCATCGGCGGCTTTACCCTGGCCTTTCCCGCCTCGCGCAACCTGGCGCCGAACCGGTGGATCCTGTGGATCACCCGCCGCTACCTGGAAATCGCCCGGACCGTACCGGAGCTCGTCTGGGCGCTGATCTTCGTGTTCTGCTTCTCGGTCGGCCCGATGGCAGGCGTCATGGCCATCGGCCTGCACGCCACCGGCGCGCTCGGCAAGCTTTACTCCGAAGCTATCGAAAACATCGACATGCGCCCGCTCGAAGGTGTAAAGGCCGCCGGCGGTAACTGGTTCGACCAGATCCGCTATGGCGCCGTGCCGCAGGTGCTGCCGAATGTGATCAGCTACACGCTGCTCAGGTTCGAGATCAACGTGCGCTCCTCTTCGATCATCGGCTATGTCGGCGCCGGCGGACTGGGGCAGGAGATCCGCACCGCCATGTCGTTCCAGGAATACACCGACCTCTCGGCGCTGTTCATCATCATCTTCGTGACCGTTGTAATCATCGACTACGGCTCGGAAAAGCTGCGCCACCGCGTCATCGGACTGGGAGACCGGGAATGACCGACATCACCGACGCCCGCATCGCCGCCGCCCGCTCCGACCACCCGCTGGCCTTCGAAGCGCCGCTCCCCGTCCGCATCAGGCGCGCCGTGCTCTGGACCGGCTTCCTCGGACTCTTCGCCTACTGCCTCTGGGCCTTCGACTTCTCGCCCGCGCGGATCTGGACCGGCATCGAGCGTTTCGGCAACGTTCTCTCCTTCATGTTCCCGCCGCATATCTGGACCACCTGGGAAGAGTTCGAGCCGGTGCTCGAGGGGCTGGGCGAAACCCTCTCCATGGCCTTCCTCGGCACATTGATCGGAGCCGTCTTCGCCTTCCCGCTGTCCTTCCTCGGCGCCAAGAACATCAACCGGCTGGGTTTCCTGCGGCTGACCGTTCGCCGCGGCTACGATGTCATCCGCGCCTTCGAGACGCTGATCCTCGCGCTGATCTTCATCCGGGCCTTCGGCCTCGGTCCCCTGCCCGGCATCCTCGCCATCGCGGTGTCCGAGATCGGCACCTTCGCCAAGCTTTTCTCGGAGGCCATCGAGAACACCTCCGAGAAACCGGTCGAAGGCGTCAAGGCCGCCGGCGGGTCCCGCCTGCAGCAGATCCGTTTCGGAACCCTGCCGCAGGTGATGCCGGTGATCCTGTCGATCCTGCTCTACAACTTCGAATCCAACGTCCGCTCCGGCACCATTCTCGGCATCGTCGGCGCAGGCGGCATCGGCTTCATGCTCTCCGACCGCATCGCCGCCTACCGCTGGGACGAGGCCTGGTCGATCATCTTTCTGATCATCGCTATGGTCTACGTCATCGACTACCTGTCCGGGCTGATCCGGTCGCGGATCATCGGGCGGCACGAAGGGGCGAAGTGAACACCATCCTGCTGATACGCCACGCGGAAACCACCGGCCAGGCGCCCGAGGCCCTGCTGACCACGTCCGGTCGCGCCCAGGCGCAGGCGCTCGCCCCGCGCCTGCGCGCACTCGGCGCCTGCGCCATCCATTCGAGCCCGTACAGGCGGGCCGTGGAAACCGCCGAACCCTTCGCCGCCAGCATCGGCGCGGCGGTGGATACCGACGACGACCTGCGCGAGCGTGTGCTGACCGCCGAACCCCGCGACGACTGGCGCGAGCAGCTGCGCCTGGGCTTTGCCGACCGGCAGATGTACCTGCCCGGTGGCGAAAGCCTTGCAGCAACCGAATCCCGCGCCCTGCGGGCCCTAGCCCGCATCGCAGCCCTCGGTCGCGACCGCCCCGCGGTGGTGTCCCATGGCGGCCTGATCGCGGCGCTCCTCAGCGGCATCGACCCCGCCTTCGGTCCGGACGAAATGTTCGCGCTGGCCAACCCGGATCTGTTCGATCTGACCTTCTCGGGGGACCGGCCCATGACCTTCACCCGCCTGTCGCTGGAGTGATCCGGGATGGCACGAACCACCGCAGAACTCCCGAACACCTCCGGCCCCTCCCACCGCGGCACCGCAATCCCGCCTTCCGGAGAGAAAGCGCGCACATGACCTCCGAATTCGAGATCACCGTCACCGTCGACAACCTGCCTCCCGGCGCACTTGTGCTGGCCGCCTGCGGCCAGTCGACGCCCCATGCCGTATCGCGCGGCTGCGACGTCTCCGGCGGTCAGGTCCGCCACGTCACCGAGGCCGCCACCGGCCTGCCCGCGCTTGCCATCAGCGCCGCTGGCCCTGCCCTCACCCTTCGTTATCGCTACGAGGAAAGCAAAGACGGAACCTATCCCGAGGCGATGTTCCACCCGACCGCCTCGCGCTACACCCGCGCCGCCGAGGCCCTGCTGGCCGAGGCATCCGACATCGCCGGAACCGGGCCAGACGACGAGCGCTCCCGCCGCATCGCCTGCGCCGTGGCAGAACGTTTCACCTACGGCCACCCCGATATCCGGTTCAACGATGGCATGGACGAGGTGCCCCTGCTCGGCTGCGGCCTGACAGAGGGCTCCTGCGTCGACATCAACACCTATTTCATCGCATCGCTGCGCGCCGCCGGGATCGAAGCGGGCTACATCACCGGCTGCTTCTTCCCCGCCGAAAAACGTGACTGGTGCGAGGACATGCACTGCTGGGTCGTCACCCGGATCGACGATGTGTTTCAGGAATGGGACATCGCGCATTACCTCAAACTGGGCAGCCGCGACATCGCACCGGCGCTGAATCCGAAACCCGGCTTCCGCGCTGCGCTGGCGCATTCGATGGGTCTCGACTTTCCGGAACTGGGAGTGCGCGAGGTAAAGCTGCTCTCCGAACCGATCCTGCTCCGCGACGGTCGGGCCGAACGCCGGGAATCCGCCAGCATCCGCCTGCGCCACCCCGCGCTGACAGACATCCAGCCAACCGAGGCCACCCTGTGAAGAAACTCTCCGAAGCCCCCACCATCCACGAGACGGCGAAGGTCACCAACTGCACCCTCGGCCGCTGGACCGACATCCAGGCGCGTGTCACCCTGCGCGAGGTTGAGTTCGGCGATTATTCCTACATCGTCACCGACAGCTCGGCTGTGTGGTCGACCATCGGCAAGTTCTGCTCCATCGCACAGGGTGCCCGGATCAACCCCGGCAACCACGCCACTTGGCGCGCGGCACAGCATCACTTCACCTACCGGGCGGAAATGTTCGACCTGGGCGAGGACGACGCCGAGTTCTTCCAGTGGCGCAAGGATCACTGGGTGACTATCGGCAACGACGTCTGGATCGGCCACGGCGTCACCGTGCTGCCCGGCGTCACCATCGGCGACGGCGCCGTTGTGGGCGCCGGGGCCGTGGTGTCAAAGGACGTCGCCCCCTACACCATCGTCGGCGGCGTGCCCGCGAAACCCATCAAGCCGCGTTTCACCGAGGCGCAGGCCGCAGCGCTGCAACAGATCGCATGGTGGGACTGGTCGCACGACGCGCTGCGCGCGGCGCTGCCGGACATCCGGAAGCTGTCGATCGAGGAATTCATCGAGAAATACGGCGTCAGGCAGGCGGCGGAGTAGGCAGCGCGGAGTTCCGGTCGTGGCCCGAGAAAGGCTGGGCTTGCGGACGCTTCGGACAGAGTAACCCGGACCGCGCATCGACGTGCCGCGGCGCGGCGATCCGACCGGAAAGCGTAGGCGCTTCATGCCGGCCACACCCCTCTACACATGGAGATATTCGCTTGCGGCACCCAAATCGCCGGGCCCAGGGACGGCCCGTCGATGCGCGGCGGCTTCGCCGCTATTCGCGCCGGCAAAAGGTTCCAACCGTCCAGCCGACAGCCTCAGGAAAACGCCCACGAGATCATCCGGGGAAATTCCGCCCGCCACATCGCATCGTCGTGCCCTGCATCGCGTTCGGTCATGACAACCTCGACACCGTTGTCACGCAGTGAATTGGCCCACCGCCGCGCATTCGCAAGAAAGAACGGTTCCTCGCGACCGGCCACCATGTAGGTTGGCGGCATCGAACTGATCGTATCCTCAGACGGCCTGAAACCAGCCCCGGGCGACGCGGAAAAAACCGCTCCGAACTGGTCCGGATGGCGGGCGCCCATCGCGAGGGCGAACTCCCCGCTCGCCGACACCCCGAAGACCGCCGTTCGCTCCCTCGGGACTTTCAGTCCAAACCGGGAGCCGGCCCATGCGCACAGGTCCCCGATGAAGAACTCTTCGTGCTGTCCGAATGCTGCCGGGTCGAACTTGGGAGAGTACTCGTGCAGCCTGAGGGTTTCGTCGCGGTTCCGATGGGCTCCCACGACCAGTGTCGAGGGGAAGTCTTCAGCCTCGATATCGGCGCCCCATGGCACGATGAGCTGGCCATCTGCGCAGTACACGACCGCCTCGATCGGCCGCTCCGGCACATAGGCCGAAACCTGTCGGCCGCCGTCGAAGGGAAATGTCTCTGTTACCAGCATCGGAACATCCTCTTCTTTTGCGTTCGACAGTCACACCGCCCGTCTCGCAAGGTTTGACCTGCTTTCGCACCGTCGAAAGCAAGACTTCGCAGGACTTCCCGCAGCAAGGGAATGTCTCAGGCTCTGGGGGGCTTGAGTCAAGCCGGCCCACCGCGCCTTCGCCGCTGTTCGCGCGGGGGATGTGTTTGAAGCGGGCTCGGGCTGGACATCTGGTGAATGGCGGAAGGGCGGACCTTCCGGACCGTTGTCCTCGTCGCCTCAACCGCCGCGTCCGGATCATTCGAAGTGCGCGAAGCGCGTGGCCCCAAACATACGACGATGCTCCGCTGGCGTGAGCCCAGTCCTCTTCTTGAATAGGCGTCGGAAGTATGCCGCGTCCTCGAATCCAACCTGTTCGCCGACCTCGGCGACCGATGCCGGCGACGTCTCCAGCAGCTGCCGCGCCTCCTCTATCCGGATTGCCTGAACATAGTCCATTGGCCTCCTACCTGTCGCGCTCCGGAACCTTCGGGCGAACGTCGTGGACGGCAGGCCGGACCTTGCCGCCATTCCCCGAACCGGGTTCTCGGCCGTGTAGTTATCCGCTATCCATATCTGAGCCGCCCGGATCGGCGCGTCCTCGTGCGGCGTCGCCCGGATCATCGAGGTGAAGGGCGCCTGAAGCTCTCCACGATCAGCCATCAGCCAAATCTTGGCGGCCCGGGCGGCGCGGCGCGCGCCGCCATAGTGAGCGATCAGAAAGAGCGCCAGCTCCTGCCAGCCGGTGGTGCCGCCGGATGTCACTGGGCCTCGATCAGCCTCTGCGAAGCAGAGACCACGGTCGAGGCGGAGTCGAACTTTTGGATAGTGCCGGCGGAACACATCCTCGAAAGCCCAATGGGAAGTCGCCTCGACGCCATCGAGCAGGCCCGTCTCGGCGAGATAAATCGCACCCGTGCATGCCGAGACGATCCGAGTGCGCGCCTGGTCGAGCGAAGCGAGCCAGTCGAGCCCCGGGTGGTCGGCGCGGACCGGCCGGTCCCAGGGGGAAAGCTCGAGCCCCGGCACGACGACGAGGTCACAATCCGGGGGCCCATCGAACGTGACCTCGGGCGCAATCCGAACGGATCGACCGCATGGATAAGGCTCTCTGTCTGGCCCTACCAGTTTCACGTCGAATACCGGCGTTTCGTGTTCGCCGGTCACGAGCGCTTCCCAGTCTCTTCCAGCCGCCATGAGCGTGTCTTGGAGGCCGAATAAGCTGGATGTGCTCGCCTGTGGCGGTGCCATGATCAAGACTGATGTCGACATCGGCACAAAGCGTCCCCGGAGATGGTGAATCCGTCACCATTATACAGTTTTCGTCTATCACGTCTCAACGACCAATAGCTCCATGCTCCGGCGTCAGGTGAACGAAGGAGCGTCCGATGCTACTAGCAGCATTCCTGGGTATGCGGTCAGCCGCCGACGAGCCGCGCAGTACCGAGACGACAAACGGCAGCTCCGGGCTGCCGACGAGCGAGGCCGCATCCATCGCGCCGCGGGATGATCGCGTGGCGTGCGGTGTTTGGGACGCCTTCGTCTATATAGGCCCTGGGGGCAGTATCCCGCGAACACACTGAGATCGACCGTCTGAACCGGCGCATCTTGACGGATGCTGCGATCGCTATCGAGGTCCACTTTGGGCCCAATGCCGTCCTTCGATGCGTCTGACGCATTCGCCACTCCTCGGCCGCGCACCGCAGACCGGCTCCGCGATGTGGCAGGACGGTCGGTTCGGTCTGGAATTTAGGACGCGGGATACTCCCAGCCAGCAAAGAGGCGGATCGCTCGTTTGGCCACCCCGCAATAGGTTAATATCGCAGTCATACTTTTACTGTTTAAAGTCAGCCAGTTGAAAGGCGTCCCCATGGGGACGCCCCGAAACACTCCTCAGAACTATCGGTTTTACCCCGCCCCCGGCTCCCCCTATCCTGCCCCCGACCACCCTTGAGGAGCATCCATGACGACGCCCGAGACCGACCCTGTCGACCTCTTCATCATCGGCGGCGGCATCAATGGCTGCGGCATCGCCCGAGACGCCGCCGGCCGCGGCCTGAGCGTCACCCTGGCCGAGATGAACGACCTCGCCTCGGCCACCTCCTCGGCCTCCACCAAGCTGTTCCACGGCGGCCTCCGCTACCTCGAATATTTCGAGATCCGGCTGGTCCGCGAAGCCCTGCGCGAGCGCGAGGTCCTGCTGCAGGCCATGCCCCACATCTCCTGGCCGATGCGCTTCATCCTGCCATACCACAAGGACATGCGCTTCGACGGGAGCACCCCGGCCTCCAGGCTCATGACCACGGTCATGCCCTGGATGAAGGGCCGCCGCCCAGCCTGGATGATCCGGCTCGGCCTGTTCCTCTATGACAGCCTCGGCGGGCGCAAGATCCTGCCATCAACCACCACACTCGACCTGAAGGGCACGCCGGAAGGCGCGCCCCTGCAGGACCGCTTCGAGACCGCCTACGAGTATTCCGACTGCTGGGTCCAGGACGCCCGCCTCGTCGTCCTCAACGCCCGCGATGCCGCCCAGCGCGGCGCGACCATTCTGACGCGCACCAAAGTCACCTCCGCCACCCGCGACGGTGACCTGTGGCGGATCGAGACCGAAACTGCCGGCATTACCCGGACCCACATCGCGCGCGCCCTCGTCAATGCCGCCGGCCCCTGGGTCTCCGACGTGATCACCGGAACACTGAGCCTCAACGCTGCCGAGCACATCCGCCTCGTCCGGGGCAGCCATATCGTGGTGAATAAGCTTTTCGACCACGGCAAGGCCTACTTCCTGCAGGGCACCGACGGCCGCATCATCTTCGCGATCCCCTACGAGGAGGATTTCACCCTGATCGGCACCACAGATGCCGAACACGAAGATCCCTGGACGCCGCCCGTCTGCACCGAGGCAGAGGCCGACTACCTGCGCGACTTCGCCAGCGGTTACTTCAAGACCCCCATCGGGAAGGAAGACATCGTCTGGACCTATTCCGGGGTCCGCCCTCTCTACGACGACGGCGCCGCCTCCGCCACCGCGGCGACGCGGGAATACGTGCTAAAGCTCGATCGGAAAGGCGCGCCGCTGCTGAACGTCTTCGGCGGCAAGATCACGACCTACCGCAAGCTGGCCGAGGCGGCGTTGGAAAAGCTGTCGACGGCGCTGCCCGCGATTGGTGCCGCCTGGACCGCAGGCGTGCCACTGCCCGGTGGCGATTTCCCAGTGCACGGCGCACCGGCCCTGGCGGACGACCTGCGCGCGGCCTATCCTTTCCTGACGGGCGTGTGGGCACGCAGGCTGGTCAAAACCTACGGCACTGAGGCGCTGACGATCCTGGACGGGGCGAAATCGCTGGACGATCTCGGCCAAGATTTTGGCGCGACGGTTACGGCTCGGGAAATTGACTGGACAGTCGCGAATGAATGGGTGCGGACGGCGGAAGATTTCCTCCGGAGACGCACCAAACTGGGCCTTCAGCTGACTGAGGCGCAGGCGGCGGAAATCGCCGCTCATATCGAGGCCAGAACCGCCCAGAAATAAACCCTAATGCTGCGGCCATTTGAGTTGTCCGCAACGCTGCAATCCCGCCTCTCACAGCGGCGAGGAACCAGAGGCTAAAGCCGGACGATAGCCTCACCCGAAAGGTTCGGGGCGCCGCCTTCGATCACGGATGAAAGCGCGACCCTCAGCCGCGGACCCGCATCGGTCTCGAAACGCTCCTCTACCTGACCCTCGCAACGGCAGACGGCGCCGACCGGCGTGATCGCTAGGAACCGGACGCTGATGCTTTCTAGACGGTGCAGACCGGCCCAGTCCGTCACGACCCGCGTCAGCGGACCCATCATCAGCATGCCCTGGGCAAATACGTCCTCAAGCCCAGATTCCATCGCGAAATCGCTGTCGATATGCACTGCGTTATGATCGCCGGAGGCACCGGCGAATAGTGCGAGCATACGCCGCGTGACCGGGCCGAATGTGAGCGGCGGCAAGCCAATTCCCGGCTCCGCGTGCAGGGGACCGGGCATCACTCGGCACGCTCCGGAAGGCGATGGATCACCGTGCGGGCAATCTCCACGACAGGCCCACGCTCCGGACTTTCGATTACCGTGTGCAGATACGCCATTTCCAGCACCCCACCCTTCTTGAATTCGAATCCAACCACCTCGTGGCAAACAGTCAGTTCATCGCCGGCCAGCATGTAACCGGCAAAATCATAACGTTCGGCGCCGTGCAGCAGGTAGCGATAATCAGCACGGATCGCATTGAACACTGTCCGTTCTCCATTGAACTCGGCAATGCGGGTGGACTCCTGCTCTATCACCTGAGCGAAGGTGGGCGGGGCGACGATGCCCGGATAACCCCGCGCTCGCGCCGCCGAGGCATCGAAATGGATCGCATTCGTCTCGCCGATAACCGAGCAGAGAAAGGCTATGCGTCCGCGCTCAACCGGATAGGACGGAGCCTTGATCCGCAGCCCAGCGGTGGACCGGTCGAACAATCCGCGCGGCGTCGCCGGTGCTCTATCCATGACTTGCCTTCGAACCGTATCCGGTCACGGCCGTAGCGCGGCCGATCTCTTCCTGGATGATCGCCTTGTATTCGCTGACGTGTTGATCCTGGACTTCCGGTGCGTGTGCGGCGATGGAAATCGCAAAATCCGCCGTGCCGTGATCGGTGCGGACCGCGACTCCCAGGCCGAATGTGGAATTGTAGACGCGCTTTTCGCTGACGGCAAAACCGCTCTCCCGCGTGCTGCGAACCGATTGCCGAATGTTGTCGATGCTCAGGTCGGCGTAACAACCCAGCTCCGGCTCAATCGCCGCGAGTATCCGCTCAATGGTCGCGTCGTCCAGCTCGGCCAGAAGCGCAGTTGCGCCGGCCCCCACGCCCAGGTACCGACGCTGTCCGACCTCAACCGGGATCACCCGGATCACGGCAGTGCCGTCTGCCTTGTAGATGCACACCGCCTCAATCCCCGAGCGCCGCATCAGATAGGTGGTCACCTTGGTCCGCGCCGCGACGCGGTCGACAGCAGCGCGCAGCGGCAGCATGTCGAGGACACGGTCGGTCACCGCGAGACCCAATTCATAGCTCAGCAGCCCGATTTCGTACTCACGGCTCTCCGGGTTGTAGGCCGCCAACCCGGTATCCGTCAGGCATTTCAGGATCCGGTGCGTCGTGGAACGCGGCAGGTCCACCGCACGGGAGATCTCGCGCAGCGTCGGCGGCGACGACTCTGACACGCGCGCGATGCGCTGCAGGATGGCAGCGGCGCGGCGGATGGCCTGTGTTCCGTCTTGCGCCATGGCGATAGGCTCCGGTTCATTTCGTTCCGACATCACTAGACAGCGAGGTATCGCTCGACAAGTTCCGCAGACGCATCGAATGCCGCCCAGTCGCCCGAAAAGACGATCTGGCCGGAATCAATGATCACGACCTGCGTCGCACATTGCCGGGCGAACCAAAGATTCTGTTCCGCCAACAATAGTGCGATGCCAAAACGATCGCAGGCGGTTATCACCTCCTGCGCCAGGCTTTCGACGATCACCGGCGCCAGGCCTTCTGTCGGCTCGTCGAGCAGCATCAGCCGAGGCCGCGTTGCAATGCCGCGCGCAACGGCGAGGATCTGCTGCTGCCCGCCGGAAAGCTGGCCGCCGGGCCGCTGGGTCAGGTCTTTCAGGATCGGGAAGGCGCGGATCACTTCATCGAGTGCCGGCAGGTCTCGGCCCGGCCCCGCGCCGTGCTGCGCCAGCCGGATATTCTCCGCTACGGTGATATGGGTAAAGATGCGCCGGTCTTCCGGCACGAGGGTCATGCCACGCCGAGTCCGATCGCAGGCGCTGATCGTCCCGAGCGACATCCCGTCGAAACGGATCTCGCCCCGTACCTTTGGCCCAGCATTCATGACGCTCTTGAGCAATGTCGACTTGCCGGCGCCGTTCCGGCCGACGATTGCCACCCGCTCACCTTCTCCCACGGCCAGCGAGATGCCATGCAAAATATGCGCCTGGCCATAGAAGGCTTCGATGCCGTTCAGTTCAAGCATGATGCTGCCCAAGATAGACCTCGCGCACCACTGGATCCCGTCGCACGGCAGCCGGTTCGCCCGTCGCCAGCGCCTCGCCATAGTTCAGAACCATCAGTCGGTCTGCCAGCTCGAAGATGATGTCCATGTCGTGCTCGGTCATCACGATCGACACTCCGCCGTCCCGCTTAAGCCTCGCCAGCAGACCTGTCATCTCGCGCCGATCCGAGGGCGACATGCCCGCCGTTGGTTCGTCCAGCATCAGCAGTGCCGGACGCGTCGCCAGGGCGATGCAGAATTCCAGTCGCTTACGGTCCCCGTGCGAAAGGTAACGCGCTTCGGTCCGCCAGCGCGCGCGGGCAAAACCGAACCGTTCGAGGATCTCCTCCACCTCCAACGCCACCTGAGACGAAGCACGCCAGTCCCACCAGCGTCCGGGAGAGCGACCCTCGGCAGAGAGCCGCGCCTCTACGGCGATGGCGACATTTGTGAAGACATCGACCTCGGGAAAGATCCGCGCCACCTGGAACGTGCGCCCGAATCCCAGCCGCGCCCTGCGGAAATCGGACATCTTCGTCACATCCTGCCCGCGGAATCGGACCACACCAGAATTCGCCGGACTTTCGCCGGTCAGCACTTTGAATAGTGTGGTCTTCCCCGCGCCGTTAGGGCCGATGATCGCAAAGGTTTCGCCTTCGTCCACCGACAGGTCGATACCGTGCAACACCTTCAGCGCCCCGTAACTCTTTTCGATGCCATTGGCTTCGAGGATCACGCCTGTTCCTCCACCATGGCTGGTTTGCCGGTGCTGCTCCGCTCGACGATCCTGCGCAGGAAACCCATGATCCCCTGTGGCGCCAACAGCACCACGATCAGAAGGATGCCGCCCACCAGCACCTCGCTGAGACCCGCGAAGGTGCGCGTTGCGTAGTTCACCATGCTCAGCACCAGCACGCCGATGATCGGCCCCCAGAAAAACCCGGCCCCGCCGAGCAGCGTCGCCAGCATCGGTTGCGCCGAATGCAGCCACATTACCAAGTCCGGCGTAACAATCTGCGCCCAGGGCACCAGCAGGCAGCCGGCGAAGGCAGCAAACGCGCCGCCGATGGTGAAGGCAAACACACGCACCCGCCAGACATCGATCCCGACGAACGCGGCGCGCTCCGGATCGATGGCCACCGCTTTCATGCGGCGCCCGACATACCCGTGCAGAAGCAGCCACATCAACGCGACCGCCAGCAGGGACATCACGAAGAGGAAGTAATAGGCCTGCACCTGGTCGTTCATATCGATCCGGAACAGGCCAAATTCCATCACCGGCCGCGGGATCGACGGGATTCCCTCGTCACGGCCCAGGAAGGCAGAGTAGCCAATCAGCGTGACGACAAGCTGCGACAAAGCCAGTGTCAGGATCGCCAGCTGGATACCGCTCGCCCGACGCAGCACGATGATCGCTACAACGAAAGAGGAGACGCCCCCCAGAAACGTTCCCAGCGCGATCACCAGCAGAAAATGCAGGCCATAATCGTACTTCAGGAAGACTGCCGCCGTGTAGGCCCCGACCCCGAAAAAAGCCGCATGGCCAAAAGAGGCGAGCCCGGCGTAGGAAAACAGCATATTCCACGACAGGGCAAAAATGATCTCGGTCATCGCGATCCCCGCGATGAAGACCAATCCGGCATTGACGGTGTAGGGAGCGGTCGCGAACAGCAGGAACAGGAGCACCAGCCCATAGGCAATCAGGCGCTTCATTGCGAAAGCTCCGGGTAGAAGCCCTGCGGCCGGATCAGCACCAGCACGATCAGCAGCGCGTAGACCGCGACGCCCGGCATCGTCGGCAGCAGGATGTAATTCAGGCTGTCCGCCAGTCCGAAAAGGATCGCCGCAAAGAAAGCGCCCTTGACCGATCCCAGCCCGCCTACGATCACCGCGCAGAAGGCGAGCAGCAGGTAGGAATGGCCAAGATCCAGCGACAGCGACTGGTTCGCCACCAATAGTCCCCCCGCCAACCCCGCCAGCGCAAAGGAGATTGCGACAGAAATCAGCTTGATCCGCTGCACCCGCAACCCCGCCACATCCGACATCCACGGGTCGCGCGCCACTGCCTGGATCAGCTTGCCGAACCACAGCCGATTCAGCCCGATCTCCAGCACCAAGAAGGCCACGACCCCAGCGCCGACGATGAAGATCGAGTAGACCGAAATGGGGATACCCATCTGGATCAGCCCGCCCAGCGCCGCCGGCGGATAGATTGCGTGGATGCCCTGGCCGAACACCAGCTCCGCCCCGCCGCTGGCCAGCAGCATGACCGAGAAGGCGGCGATCAGAGTGTACTCGGTCGGCACTCCCGCCAACCGCCGGAACACGACCAGGTCCGTCGCCACGCCCATCGCGCCGACCACGATCGCGGCGGCGAATGCGGCACCAAGGAACAATGGCAGGCTCGCCGCCTCCTGTCCGGTCAGTGCATGTGCCACATAGGCGCCGATCATGAAAAAGGCGCCATGGGCAAAGTTGAAGATCTTCATGATTCCGAAGGCCAGCGTCAATCCGGCCGCGACGAGGAAGATCGCCTGCCCCATCACCAGCCCGTTGAACAGCGAGAAGAGATAAAGCGACATCATGCCGTCTCTCCCGCCCGCGCCATCGCCAGTTGGCGCAACTCGGCCTTTTGCACCTTGCCGATGGCTGTCAGCGGCAGCGCCTCGGCGATCTCCAGCCTCTCCGGAAATTTCTGCCTGGCGAGCCCTAACGCAGTCAGATGCGCGGTCATGGCGGCGAATTCGAAACTCTTCCGCGCTGCCGGCACAACGAAAGCCACCACCATCTCGCCGCGTTCGGTATCGGGAATGCCGACTACCGCCACCTGCCGCACCGCCGGATGCCGTGCCAGTGCGTTCTCTATCTCCAGCGGGCTGATATTCTCGCCCTTACGGATGATGATGTCTTTGATCCGTCCGGTGATTTCCAGAAAACGCCCCCCGATCAGTCGTCCAAGGTCGCCCATCCGGAAATAGCCGTCGGGCGTGAAAGCTCCCTGCTCGTCGCAAGCATCGAGATAGCCCAGGAACATGCGCGACGCGCGCACGGCGATCTCGCCGTCTGTACCCTCGGACACATCCGATCCGTCCATTCCGATCAACTTCAGGTCCGCAGTACATTCGCCGTCGGTATCGGCCCGTTGCATCGCTTCTTCCCGCGTAGAGATGCCAGGGCAGACCAGCGGCACCTCGGAGGAACCGTAGGCTCGCGACACCACCGCATTCGGAAAGGCCGCGAGCCCCCGCCGGACCAGTTCCGGCGACACGTTAGCGCCGCCGCAGATGTAGCGGCGGAGACTGGGGAGGCTTGTCCCCGCCGCCTCGGCCGCAGCGATCAGGTTCACCAAGAACGGGGTCGCGCCGGCCATCAAACTTGCATTGTGCAGGTCGATATCCCGCACAGCCTGCGCCGCATCCCAGCGCTCCGCCAGAACCGCGCGGCATCCGGTGATCCACGGAAACTCGAAGGCATAGATGGAGCCGCCAATATGCCCGATCGGCGATGGCACATAGAGCGTGTCCGCATCGCCAACGCCCCAGAACGACGCGGTGGTCCGGATCATTGTATCGACGCCCGCATGGCTGTGCAGAACGCCTTTGGGATGGCCGGTGCTGCCCGAGGTGAAGAAGACGATCTTGATATCATCTTCCTCGGGCAGTTTTGGATCGGCCGGCGCGCCGCTCACCAACGCTTTGAAATCGTCATCCGACGGCGCGCCACGGACAGTAAACACATGCGCAGGCCGTTCCGCGAGACCGGCGACAAGGGACGGATAGTCAGTGGTCCCGAACCGTTCCGGAACAAAGATCGATTGCACCTCGCAGGCGGGCAGGATCATGCCAAGTTCCGCTGAGCGGTAGATCGGCATCAGCGGTGCCAGACGGTAGCCGAAAAGCGCCGCGGCCAGGTTGATGACGCAGGCTTCCCACCAATTCGGCAGCTGAAAAGCGATGGCAGCGCCGGGCTGCAGCCCTCGCTCGCGTAGCGCGCCGCCAAGACGCAATGCCATGTCCAGCATCTCGCCCCGGGTAACGACACGGTCGCCGTCGATCACGACCACACGCTCCGGCGCTTCCGCTGTCCGCCGCAGTGCGATGGCGCCAAGCCCCTGGCCGCGCGCCTGTCCCGCCCGCCCCGCGGCCCTCAGCGCCGCCAGCCTGTCATCCAGTCGTGTCATTTCGCTTCCCGTTGCCGCCACGGCGACAGTCCGCCACCCGCCAGTTCCGGCCGGCGGGTGGTTCAGTTCACATCAGCCGAAGCTCATTTCCTCACCGGGAGAAGGCTCCCCCGCCAACGGGCGGCCATCGACCTTGGCGGCTTCCAGAACTTCCCAGCCGTCCTCGTTCTCAGCTCCGGCAATCAACGCGTAATTGACGTCGCAAAGGGCCTGGTGATCCTCGGCCCGTAGCTCGACTGGCCCCTTCACCGTCTCGAAGGTCACCCCTTCGAGCGCAGGAACGAGGTCGCCGGCCATGGTACTGCCGGATATCTCCAGACCCGCCGCAATAGCCTGGATCGCGGTGTGACCCATGCCCACAAAGCCGTCGGGATGCTGACCGTGCCCGGCGGCGCGATAGGTATCGACCACCTTGGTAGCGACCGGGTTCTCACCGTAGTAGGCGCCATAATACCAGTGGAAGCCGCTCCAGTAGTTCGGGGGCGTGCGCTGTTTCAGGGCGATGGGCGTCAGGAACTCGCTGCCGGAAGTGATGATGGCGCCGACCTTGTTCGTCAGCCCAAGCTGCCCTGCCTGCTGCAGGAAGGTCACCTCGTCGGCCCCGCCCAGGCCCACGAACAGGCCGTCGATATCCTGGCTCATCAGCCGCGCGATAGGTGCGCGGAAGTCTGTGGAACCGAACTTGGTCCAGACCGGCTCATCGATCGTGGCGCCGTGCCCGTTGAGCGTCTGATGCTCCTGCGGCAGCCGGGCCGAGAACACCTCGAGCGTCGAGCGTCCGATCTCTGCGTCCGGCAGGATTGCGCCCCACTTTGTGTTGTCCGGATAGCGGTCCGCCATCAGGTTGGCGGCAGCCCAGATGCGCATCGCCGAGTAATCGGTGACGCGGAAGTAGTTCTTGTTGAAGTCCTCGTGGGTCAGGTTGTTTCCATGCGAGGCGGCGTTGAGGAAGACACTGTCCAATTCCTCCATCACCCCGCTCAGCGCCAGCGCCACGCCGGAGGCAAGAACGCCCGCGTAGATGTGCACGCCTTCTCCCTGCAACTCCCGCGCCGCGGCAAGCGCGACGTCCGGCTTGATGTCGTCGTTGCGCACCACCAGCTCAAGCTGGCTGCCGCCGACGCCACCATTCGCGTTGATCTCGTCGATGGCCATCTGCATGCCCAGTGCCTGCGCCTCGCCGAAGAGGCTGTAGCCACCGGATAGCGTGGTAATACAGCCGATCCGGATCGGGGCGTTCTGACCCAGCATCGGGCTAGCCAGTCCGGAAAGTGCGGTGGCGCCGAGCGCGCCGCCGATGAATTGGCGTCTGTTGGTCTTCATGTTTTCCTCCCTGATCGTCGGCCCGTCGCGGACCTATTCCTTCTTCTTCGCGATCTCTTCCTTCATCTTCTGCACCGCCTTGCGGTGATCCTCTGTCCGTACGGCCAGAGATTCATATGCGATGCCCGGATCCATCAGCGCATGCGCGATGCGCTTCAGTTCGAGATTGACGACGACCTTCGTCCAGCGGATCGCCTGTGCCGCGCCGCCGATAAGCTCCTCGCAAAAAGCATCGACCCGCGCGTCCAGCTCCTCTGCCGGAACCGCGTGGTTGATCAGCCCGATCTCCACCGCTTCGGCGGCTGTCAGCAGCCTTCCTGTCAGAAGGTATTCCTTCGCCCGGGCGAAGCCGATCAGCTGTGGCCAGATCGCGGCCCCGCCATCACCGGCGACAAGGCCGACCTTCACGTGCGGATCGCCGATCTTGGCCCGTTCGGCGGCAAAGATCACGTCACAGAACAGCGCCACGGTCGCGCCGAGCCCGACGGCAGCGCCGTTCACCCGCGCGACCACCGGCTTCTCGATATCGAGCAGGGTGAAGATGATACGCTTGGCATCCTCCGCCTCGCGGTCGAATTCGGTCGGGTCGACCTGAAATTCCTCCATCCGCACCAGATCCCCACCGGCCGAGAAAGCTTTCCCTGCGCCTGTCAGCACGATCACATCGGAACCCTCATCGGCAGAGGCGAACCTAAGCGCGTCGATGATCTCGATATGCATCACCTTGCCAAAAGCGTTCAGCACCTCCGGCCGGTTCAGCATGATGTCGAGCCGCCGTCCCTTGCGGGTAAGCTTCAGCATCTCGAATGACGGCAAATCTGTCATGCGGCCCTCCATTTACGGCTGGCCGCCAGTTTCAGGTTCTCACCCGCCCCGCCAAGTGCCGATTTCAGCAAGCGCGCGCGGTAGGTCCAGCGGTGCAGCGGATGCTCCAGTGTCAGCCCCATAGCGCCCATGAACTGGTGCAGATCGTAGACCACAGTGGTCGCGGCATTCTGGACATAGCCCAGCGCCACCGCCGAATCCGCTGCCTCAAGGCCCTGTGCTGCCTTCAGGGTCAGCCAGTAGGCCGCCTCGATCTTTGTGGCAGAGGCAGCAAGCCGGTGCTGCAACCCCTGGAAACTCCCAAGCGCCTGCCCGAACTGCCGCCGTTCGCGCAAATGTGCCAGCACTGCGTCGCGTCCGCCCAGAAGCGTACCGCCAAGCTCTGCCGCCACGGCGACGCGCCAGCTTTCCCGTACCCGACGCGGATCGACATCAATTCTCTGCCACCGGCCGATAGTGGCCGAGAAGACGCCCATCGGATAGGCGAACAGGCTCTCCACCGGCTGCACATCGCCGTCGTCGAGCATCGCTGCGCGCACCTCATACTCGCCGATGGAAAGCACAGACCGCGCCACCGGCAGGTAGCGGATGGCCGCCGCCGGATCACCATCAATTACAGCAATTGGGCGTGGCAGGTCCGGCGGCAGAAACGGGCGCAGCATCGCCGAGGCGGCGAACTCCATCGTGACCGAAAGCCGCGCCAGCCGATGGATCATCGCGGCAGCCGTCACCGGACCAAGCGTCTCCTCAATTGCGCAATCGTAGAAACCGTTGTCTTCCAGCGTCCGGTCAAGCTCGTCAGCCCAGTGAAACCGGGACCAGTCGGCCGGCACCTTCCAACCGGAACCGTCTCCCGACGCAATCTGATCGAGGACGGACAGAAACGTCGCCTGATCTTCGTTCGGCTCGAAATACATCAGGACGCCACCTTCGGGAGATCGAGGAAGCGGTGGGCAATCAGGTTCAGCTGGATTTCCGCCGCGCCAGCCGCAATGCCTGCAACGATGGCTCGTTCATGGTGGGCAAGATAGCCTGGGCGGTTCAGGCCCGAGAAAAAATCGGGCAGGAAATCCAACCCGAAGTCCGTCACCGAATTGTCAGCCGTCACAACCGCGAACCGGGCGACATTCGCCTCCGGCCCGGGTGCACCGCCGCGCGCCTTCTGGTCCACAACCCGGTAGGTCAGTAGCCGCGCCGCCTCGCAGGCAGCTGCCGCCTCTCCAGCGCGGATCTGGATCGCAGGATCGTCGAAACGGCCCTGCTGCTTCAGATCCTCGACCATTTCCTCCAGCACCCTCGCCGACAGCTCATAGCGGGGAATGCCCACCCTTTCGTTCGCCAGAGAATACCGGATGATCGACCACGCTTCGCCTTCAGCGCCAAGTCGAGAACTGGCAGGCACGCGTACATCGGTGAAGAAACATTCATGAATGTCGCCGTGTCCGATCAGGCTGGGAATCGCCCGCACCTCGACCCCGGGCGTATCCATTGGTACGAGGAAGATCGCGATGCCGGCCTTGCCCGTATCGGCGCCACCGGTACGGGCCAGCAGGAAACAGGTCTCGGCCAGCCCGGCATAGGAGGTCCAGATCTTCGTTCCGTTGATCACATAGTCGTCGCCGTCGCGGACCGCGCGAGTGCGCAGCGCAGCCAGGTCAGATCCGGCATTCGGCTCGGAAAACCCCTGGCACCAGATCGCTTGACCCTTCGCCATCGGCGGGATGTATCGCTGTTTCTGTTCGTCCGAGCCGTAACGCATAAGCGTCGGCCCAATCCAGTTAACGTTCATGTATTGGGCGCCGCGCGGCTCCCCTGAGGCCCACATCTCCTCGCCGAGGATGAAGTGTTCCCATGTCGGCCGGTCCGCGCCGCCCCATTCCGCCGGCCAGTGCGGCACCAGCAAGCCCGCTTCTGCAAGCTTCGGACAGAAGGTGCGGCTGAAGTCGGTCTGTTCCTTCGACCCGGGACCGTGACGCGCGATGTCGCCCCATTCCGGTGGAAGCTCCCTGCGTAGGAAGTCCCGGATGCGCGCACGATAGGCGCGCTCCTCGTCGGTCCAGTCGAAATCCAATCCCATCCTCCCCATTTGTCCCATTATTCGGGATTCTATATACAACGACTCCTGCAGCAAAGCTGCCGATAGCGGCATTTTTTGTCAAGCTTTCGATGTAAAATTCACCATTGTACATTTGCAAACCAAAGCCTACGCTCCAAGCGGGTCCCGACATCAAGGCGAGCAGGAAAGATTCGTCCATATATTGGGACACTTTCTGTGGAGGAGAACATGCGCGTTTCGGTGGTCACCGGCTGTCATGGCGGAATGGGCAGGTCGATCTGCGCCACGCTAAAGGCCGCGGGCGACCATGTGATTGGCATAGACCACCCCGATACCTCTGCTGGTTCCGACGGGCCCGACCGATTCCTTCCCTGCGATCTGTCAGACCTCGGCGCCGTGGCCGAGCTCCTGCCGCAATTCGACAGAGACGAACCCGTCGGCTGCCTGGTCAACTGCGCCGGCCTTTACGAACGAAAGGCAATATTCGACCTGTCGCTCGACGACTTCGACCGCGTACTCGCGGTCAACCTGCGCGCGCCGTTCCTTCTCTCCCAGCGTGTCGCACGCCGAATGGCGAAGGTAGGGCAAGGCGCCATCGTCAACATCGCGTCGATCAATGGCAAGCTCGGCAGCCCGATGGTGCCCTACGGCGCCTCCAAGGCCGGGCTGATCGGCCTTACCAAGAGCCTTGCCAAGACTCTGGCACCGTACGGTATCCGCGTGAACGCCATCGCACCCGGCACCATACGCACCCCGATGGCCGAAGGTGTGGACCCGGTACAGATGGAGCGGCAGATGTACAATGTGCCTATGGATCGCTGGGGCGAACCAGAGGAAATCGCAAGCGTCGTCGCCTTCCTCGCCAGCGACGCCTCTAGTTACATGACCGGCGCCGTTGTCGACGTGGCCGGGGGATGGATGTCATGAGAGGGACATGCAGCTAGAATTCTCAGAAGACGACGAACGCTTTCGCCAGGCCGCCCGCGACTGGCTCGCCGCCAATGCACCAACAGACACGCCGCCTTACGACGGCCAGCCGGCGCGTGACTATGCGTTGTCCTGGCTCGCGAAATGCCACGCGGGCGGCTGGTCCGGTATCGGCTGGCCAAGAGAGTACGGCGGCCAGAGCCTGGCGCCGTCGAAACTGATCCTCTGGTACGAGGAATATGTCCGCGCCCGTGCGCCCTCGGTCCTCGACTGCACCTTCGTTTCGGTGAACCACGCCGGCCCTACCCTGATCGCCCTCGGCACCGACGAACAGAAGACGTTCCACCTGCCCCGCATCCTCGAGGGCAAATCGGTCTGGTGCCAGGGCTTCTCGGAACCCGGTGCCGGCTCCGACCTCGCCTCGCTGTCGACCACGGGTCGCGTGGAGGGTGACGAGATCGTCGTGAACGGTCAGAAAATCTGGACTAGCTTTGCCGACATCGCAGATTATCAGGAACTGCTGATCCGAACCGACCCCGAGCAGAAGCGCCACCGCGGGTTGAGCTGGGTGATCTGCGATATGGAAAGCCCTGGCATCACCGTCCGGCCAATCCGCAACATGGCTGGAGTCACCCATTTCGCCGAAGTTTTCTATGACGACGTCCGCATCCCTCTTTCTAATGTCGTCGGTGGACTCCACGACGGCTGGCGCACCGCCATGACAACGCTTGGCTTCGAGCGCAAGACCGCGGCGATGGGCGTCCAGCTCGCCCTCTCCATCCGCATCGAGGACCTGATCGCCCGCGCCGAACCCACTCCCGGCAGCGCTATGGCCGAACGCCTCGCCGACCTGCGGGCGGAAGGTGCGGCGCTCCGCGCAATGACCTACCGCACGATCTTCCGCGAACCCGCAAACCCGTCCGAAGGCTCGCTGATGCGCCTCTACTTCGCCGAACTGGCGCAACGGATCGCGCAGGCATCGATGGACGTGCTCGGGCCGGAGGCGCTGACCGACACAGCGCTGACGCACGACTATCTGGAGGCCTATTCCGAAACCATCGCCGGCGGCACCGCCGAGATCCAGCGCAACATCATCGCCGAGCGCATTCTCGGCCTGCCGCGGGAGTAGCCGATGACCTGTGACCTGAATCTCAGTGAAGACCAGCGCCAGATCCTCGATGCCGCCGCCGCAATGCTAAGTCAGGGCCACCCTGTGTCGCGCCTGCGGGATTCGCAGGACGACACAGTCACGGCCATCGCCGAATTCGGCGGCTTCAACCTTGCATTGCCTGAGGACCAGGGCGGCACCGGTTTCACCCTCGTCGAAGAGGCGCTGCTCCACGTTCTCCTCGGTCGCCATGTCGTTTCGGTCAGGGCGCTGGCGGCGCCAATCGCCGCCCGTGTCGCGGCCGGACAAGGTGCGGCGGATCTGGCCAGTGCTTTCGCTGATGGTACCGAAACCGTTTGCGCGGCGATCCCCGCCGCAGAAGGCACTTTGCTGATCGCGTCCGAAGGCTGCCGCTACGCCCTGCTCTTCGGCGACCGGCACCTGTCGATCCTCGATCTCGCCGACACACATACAACGGTGGTCGAAGGCCTTGGCCATGGCAGCGTCACCACACGCCGCCTCGCTCTCGGCGCAGGCAAAACAGTTGCCGCCAGCAACGGCGGCCCACTCCTCGAAATCGCCGACCTGCTTGTATCCGCTCAGCTCCTCGGAATAGCCGAGGCAACACTGGATCTCGCCGTCGACTACGCCCAGGTGCGCCGCCAGTTCGGAAAACCCATCGGTGCGTTCCAGGCGATCAAGCACCAGGCGGCCGACATGGCGATCCAGGCGGAGATGCTATCGACCCAGCTCGACATGGCCGCTATTGCCGCGCGCGACGGCCGCGCCGATGCAGCTTTCCAGATTGCCGCGCTTCGTCGCCTGGCGCCGCGCGTGGCGCTATTCAACGCACGCACCTGCATCCAGATCCACGGCGGCATCGGCTTCTCCGCCGAAGCCGACGCCCACCACTACCTGAAACAGGCGCACGTTCTGTCCCGCCTTGGCGCCGCCGCGCCGCTGCTGGATCTGGCCGCGGCGCTTGCGCCCTATCAACCGGCATAGGAGGACACTTTGCGTGCAGCCCTGATCACCGGTGCGTCGAGCGGCATCGGTCTCGCCACCGCCCGCACCTTCCTGCAGAACGGCTGTGCCGTCCTCGGCGTAGCCCGCGACCCCGCAAAACTCGCTGCGATGAAAGACGCCTGCGCCGACCTTGACTCCCCGCTTGCAACAGCGGCCCTCGACGTCATGGCCGACAATGCGCCGGAGTGTGCGGTTGCTTCCGTTCTGGAGCATTTCGGCCGGCTTGATCACCTTGTGAACAACGCGGGCATCGGTAGCCCGAAGCCGGTGCACGAGACTGATGATGAAACTCTCGACTACTTCCTCGGCCTCATGCTGCGCGCACCGTTCCGGATGTGCCGCGAGGCGCTGAAGGCGTTCGGAAACGAGGCAACTGTCGTCAACGTATCCTCCACCTATTCCATCCTCGGCGGGCTGCGCGGCGGCGCCTATTCGGCGGCCAAGGCCGGGCTCGACGGGCTTACCCGCCACATGGCGGCGCAATACGGCACCTCCGGTGTTCGCTGCAACTCCGTCGCGCCTGGCGTGATACCGACACCAATGACGGAGCACCGGCTGGAGGTCGAAGGCTTCCGCCGGATGAACTACGACATGACTCCCGCCGCGCGCATGGGCACGGTCGAAGACGTGGCACAGGCGATCTGGTTCCTGTCCTCTCCTCAGTCCGGATGGATCAACGGCCAGACTCTTGCCGTCGACGGCGGCTGGACCACCACGAAATTCCTCACCGAATCGGCCCTCGAGGCGGAGCGCGCGCTCGCGCCAACCGACTGGACCCATTCCGGTAAACCGCCGAAACGAAAGGACAATGAATGAACGCGCAGACCGACGCCCGTATTCTCTACGAAGTGCGCGACCGGGTGGCCTATGTCACCCTGAACCGCCCCGAAGCAAAGAACGCCATGACCAAGTCGATGTATGCCGCGATCCGCTCGGCTTGCGAAGCCGCGGACTGCGATGCGGAGGTCGATGCTCTGGTCGTGCAGGGCTCGAACGGCGCATTCGCAGTAGGCGGCGACCTAAAGGAGATCCTTGAGGTGCTGGACGGCGAGCGGCCAACCGACATTTTCGATTACGAAGACTACCTGCCCTTCGAAGCCCTGCGTTCCATGTCGAAACCCACCGTCGCCGCCATCGACGGCCTCTGTCTCGGCGGCGGTCTGACCCTGGCGCTGATGTGCGACATCCGCATCGCGACCGAGAATTCGCGGTTCGCAATCCCCGAGGCGAAGGTTGGTATCGTCGACGGCCACATGCCCCGCCTTCTGCGGCAGGAAATCCCGCCCGCGAAACTGCGCTACTGGATGTATACCGGCGCCCTGTTCCCAGCGGCCGAAGCGGATTCCGTCGGCATGCTGACCAAGGTGGTTCCTCAGGCTGAACTGGGTGCGACGCTGGACAGGGTCCTGTCCGAGCTCAAGGCCAGCTCGCTCGAAGCCATCGCGGCCTGCAAGAAGATCATAAATGAAACTCGCACCCTGTCGCCGATGACGGATGCCAACCTGTCGCTGATGAAGCCCGATGTGCTGATGCGTCTGAAGGCGTTCAGCGCCCGCTGAGCGCCGCGCGACCGGCGGATTACGTCTCGGCCACCGCACCCTTCAGTTCGGCCGCAGCGACGCAAGCGTCGCGGCCTGCCTTACGCAATTCCGCCTTCTGCACCTTTTCCGTCGAGGTGCGCGGCAGGTCCTCCATTACGCGGAACCACGTCGGCACCGCGTATTCCGGCAGCCTCGCCTCCGCATGCGCGAGCAGCGCTGCGAAATCGCCCTTGCCGCACTTCCACACTACCGCCGCCGCAACTTCCTCGTCGGTCTCTTCGCACGGGATCCCGAACACCGCCGTTTCGGCCACATCCGGGTGTCGGTCCAGCACGCTCTCCACCTCCCAGGCAGAAATGTTCTCGCCTCGCCGGCGGATCGAATCCTTGTCACGCGCCTCAAAGTACAGGAAACCTTCCTCATTCAGACGGCCCCGGTCGCCCGAATGGAACCAAAGGTTCCGGAATGCCCTCACAGTCGCTGCGTCCTTGTTCAAGTAGCCCTGCATCAACGCGTTTGGCCGGCGCGGCCGCATCACGATCTCGCCGATTGTGCCGGCCGGCACCTGGCGGTCGGCTTCGTCTACCACCGCCACCTCGAACAACTCACTCGCTCGGCCCGCTGAACCCACCGGCCCCGCACAGCCCGCCAGCCCGGAGTTCAGCGTGGCCATCGGCGCCTCGCTCAGTCCGTACGTCTCCACCAGCCGGATCGCCAGCCGCCGCTCGCATTCCTCCCATAGGGCCGGTGTCGCCCCCGCCCCGAAGGCTTTTGTCAGGGTGTGATCGCCTCTCCCCCAGCCCTCCGGCGTCACGTTCAGGATCAGCCGCAGGACTGAACCCAGATAATTGAACGCCGTGATCCCGTCTTCGCCAACGACATCCCAAAACCGGCTGGAACTGAATTTGCGCTGCATCCGGATACTTCCACCGCTGACGAGGGCCGGCAGCACTCCGGTATAGCGCGCATTCTGGTGGAACAACGGGAAGAAGTTCAGCAGCCGGTCTTTCGGCCCGTATTCCAGGCACGCCGCGTTGTACTCGGACAGAACCAGGCTCGAAGCCTGCGTGTGGACGACCCCTTTCGACGGCCCGGTTGTGCCCGAGGTGTACAGGATCACCCGCTCTTCCGCCCCGTTCACCTCGGCACTCTCGGAACCGTCCACCTCAGCCATCGGAACGAGCGCAGGGCGCTCCGGCACATCGCGTGGCATCTCCCCCCGTATCACCATCAGCCGCAGTTCCGGCAATCGGTCCGTTAGTTCAAGCACGCCCGGAAAGTACTCAGCATCGCAGATCACGACCGTTGCCCCGGAATCTGACAGCAGATAGGCCAGCAGGTCTCCTCGGTATTGCGGGTTCATCGGCACGTCCGCCGCCCCCAATAGCGCGACACCGAACCACACCCGGATCGCATCCATCGAATTGTCCATCAAGCAGGCGACGCTGTCCCCTGGCCCGACCCCAAGCGCGCCCAGTCCCGCAGCAAACCGCTCAGCCATCTCCAGTACGGCGCTGTAGGAAAGGATGTCCTCGCCGAACAGGATGGCCGCCCTGTCGCCGTACAATTCAGCGCCGTTCCGGAGCACGTTATGCATCGTCGTCATGCGAGTTTTCCCCCGTGCCGTATACCGCTTCCCCGGCGCGCAGCCAGATTCTGAAGCGAACAAGGCATATTGTCCGTATTGTGGGATATATTTTCCTAACTACCGGCAAAATCCTCCGTTTACACCTTAAATAGTAAACGGCAAAAACAAAGCCAACAAGCCGGATTAGCGAGGCACAGCTACCGACTCGAGCGCCATTCTTCTCAGACTCCGCTTCTCCCGCATAGTGGCACAAGCTGGCTGACCTTTTTTCAAACCCGTTGTACAAGCAACCGCATCACCGCTACACCTGAGACGGGAGGAAGCACTATGCTCGATGGCGTCCGGATCGTCGAAATTGAAGGTCTCGGCCCCGGCCCCTTCGCCGGCATGTTACTAGCGGATCTAGGCGCTGACGTGATCGTCGTACATCGCAAGGGCGGCGCTGTCACACCGGGCATGCCGGAACGCTCGATTCTTGACCGTGGCAAACGCTCAATCTCGCTGGACCTGAAATCCGCCGAGGATACCGTTACCGCAAAATACCTCATCGCCACCGCCCACGGCCTGATAGAGGGCTTCCGCCCCGGCGTCATGGAACGGCTCGGCCTCGGCCCGGAAGACTGCCACGCGGTCAATCCCGCACTCGTTTATGGTCGGATGACCGGTTGGGGCCAGACCGGCCCGCTCGCAGATCGGGCCGGCCACGATCTGAACTACCTTAGCCTCTCCGGCGCCGCCTGGTACGCCTCCAATGCAGGTCAGTCGCCGTTTCCGCCACCCACAATGGTGGGCGATATCGGCGGTGGGGCGCTATACCTTGTGGCCGGCCTGCTGGCCGGCATCATGAAGGCGCGCGAAACGGGCAAGGGCACTGTGGTTGATGCTGCGATTTATGACGGCTCGGCACATATGATGAACTTGCTGATGGCGCTGCGGCAGGCCGGCGGAATGCCGGCAGAACGTGGCACCGGCATCCTGGATGGCCCGCACTGGGCGCGCAGCTATCGCACATCCGATGGCGGCCACATCTCGGTGCAATGCTTGGAGCCGAAGTTCTACGCCGCCCTCCTTGACCGGTTGGGCCTGTCGCAGGACCCGGACTTCGCCGATCAATTCGACCGCGCCCGCTGGCCCGCGCTGACCAAACGGCTGGCCGCACTGTTTGCCCAACACACTCGAGATAGCTGGGCGGAACACTTTGCAGGCAGTGACGCCTGCGTCGCGCCGGTTCTCAGCCCCGACGAAGCCCTCGGCCATGAAATGAACGCCGCGCGGCAGACCTGGCATGTGCCCGAGAGCGGTCTGCAAGCCGCGCCCGCCCCACGTTTCGTAGGCGCCAGCCCCTGGTCACCGCCGCCGATCCCCCAACGCGGCGAGCACGGCAGCGAGATCCGCGCGGAACTTGGCCTGCCTGACGCGGACCAGGCGCCGTGACCGGCGTTCTCGCCGACGGCTGCCTGCGTGGACAGTCCTGCATTGTCACCGGCGCCGGCAGCGGAATCGGCCGCGCAATCGCGCTGCGCCTGAACGCTCTAGGCGCGCGTGTTCACGGTGTCGGCCGCCGCAATGACGCGCTCCGCGAAACAGGGAAACGCGCCACCTACACCGGGTTCTACGACTACACCGCGTGCGATATCCGCGACCACGAGGCGTTCGCGAACCTGATTAAGCAGATCGGTGACGCGCGCGGCATCGACACTCTGGTCAACAATGCCGGCGGGCAGTTCGTTAGCCGCGCGGAGGACATCTCGCGCCGTGGCTGGGAAGCAGTGATCGACCTGAACCTGAACACGGTACACACTGCGGTCGCGGCGGCCTTCCCTTTTCTCGCCCGCAACGGCGGCAGCATTCTCAACATGTCGCTCTCGCTGGTAGAACGAGGAACGGCCGGGGTCTCGCACTCCATCGCCGCCCGCGCTGGCGTTCTGGGCCTGTCCCGCAGCCTCGCGCTGGAATGGGCTCCGCACCGGATCCGTGTGAACTGCATCGGACCCGGCATCGTGGTAACCGAAGCCGCCGCCGCGAACTACACCCACGACATTCAGGCGAAGATCCAGCCGGCCACCCCGATGCAACGCGCCACCCGGCCAGAGGAGGTGGCGGAACTCGCCGCCTTCCTCGCCAGCCCGGCGGCAGAGATGATGACGGGCCAACTGATCCAGATCGACGGCGGAGGACATCTGGGACCGGGGCTCGATTTTCTCGGTGCAGTGCGGAAATGAACCGTAATCTCACCAGGCAAACGAAAGATGTACCACATTATGGTATAAACATTTCTATCTTCGTCTCACCACAACCACAAAACAACTCTGAATTTCTTTGACAATTAGAGTTTGTCCAGCAACCCTCAGGTCAGGGAGGGCATAGTTTGAATCCACATTTTAGGACATACTCGGTCCGCACCGCCGAAGCCTACTTGGTCCCACAACGGCCCTTCCGATAATGCCCGGCGGAACCGACCCGACTCCCCCCCTCCATGGGGTGCGCATCGCGGATTTCTCACGCCTCCTTCCTGGCGCCTATTGCACCTGGTTGCTGACATCGCTCGGCGCCGAGGTGATCAAGGTCGAGCAGCCCGGCCGAGGCGACTACCAGCGCGACCTCGGCCTGCAGGCCGGTCCGCGCGGTGGCGCCGTTTTCCAACATGTCAACGGCGGCAAGCGTTCGCTCGGCCTAGACCTAAAAAACCCCGCCGCCGCCCCTGTCCTGCAGCGCCTTGTGGCCACCTCGGACATCTTGGTCGAAAGTTTCCGACCCGGCGTTGCCGCCCGGCTGGGCCTCGACTTCGACAAGCTGCTCTCGGATCGTCCCGAACTCGTCTGCATCTCGATCAGCGGCTTCGGCGCGAACAGCCCTCTCCGCGACACAGCTGCGCACGACATCAACTACCTCGCCTATTCCGGCGCCATCGCACGCCCGCTCCACCATGGCGACGGCCTGCCGGAGACCCCTCTGGTCGACCTGATCGGCGGCGGCCTCGTCCCGGCGCTCAGCGCCGTTTCGCTGCTGCTGCGCGCGCGGACAATCGGTCGCGGGGGCTTATCTGACACCGCCATGGCTGACGCATTGCCGATGTTGCCGAACGAGATCCTCTCCGCCGCAATACTCGGCCTCGCCGAGCCGGACCGGGAAAAGGCACCATTCTCCGGCGGCGCCGCCAACTACACCACTTACGAACTCCGCGACGGCCATGTCGCGGTGGGCGCAGTGGAACCACAGTTCTGGACTAAATTCTGCCGGATCATGAAGCTGGACCCTTCCGCCAGTACCGACGCCGTGATGCGGGCAGAGATCGCCGAGAAGTTCCGCAATATGACGCGCGCCGAAGTGGAAACCCTGTTCCGCAGCTCCGACACCTGCGTAACGGCCGTGAACAACTACGGCGACATGCTGGTCTCGGACCACGCCAAGGCACGCGACTACCTGGCAACGTCCACAGAGGGCGAGAACATGCCTCCCATCGGAAGCCCATTCCACCACGATGGCAGGCGCCAGTTCGCAATGGGCCCTGCTCCGGCCCTGGGCCAGCAAAGCACTGAAATTCTCATCGAACTCGGCTTCAACGACACAGAAATCTCCATCCTCGAAAACTCCGGCGCGATCTCAACCGGGGTCACCGCCGACGGACAGACAGGGAGCGCCGCCGATGCATGACGACCCGACCCCGGGCGCTCTGATTCGAGCCGCCACCGATTTGACACTCGCCGACGTCCTGCGGACCCAAGCCACCATCCGCCCCGATGCCGAGGCGCTGGTGATGGGCGAGTCCTCCCTGACCTACCGCGAGTTGAACGATATCACGGACCGTCTCGCCACGGGTCTCCGACAAACGGGCATGCGTCGAGGCGACCGCTTAGCGGTGCTGTCGCACAACTCAATCCGATATGTGCTGCTGTTTCACGCCGCCGCAAAGGCCGGCATTGCCATCGCCGCGCTGAACTGGCGCTTCGCGCCCGCCGAACTCGAACACGCGATTAGCGTTGTGGAACCGGCCTATATCGCCGTCTCCGAGGAATGTGGCACCCTGCTCGACCGCGCACGGGTCGAGATACCCCGGATCCTGATGGACCGTTACGAAACCGGCGGCTCGACCCTGTCCTTCGGCGATCTGAGTAACACTTCGCCCGAACGGTTCGAAATCCAATCCGAGGACATCGTTTCGATCACCTTCACCAGCGGCAGCACCGGCCACCCCAAGGCCGTGGCGATCTCGCACCGGGCGCTGCTTGCCCGGGCCGCGGTAATCGGGATCGACTGGCTACTGGAACCGGGAGACGCCTTTGTCGGCTGGGCACCGCTGTTCCACATCGCCGCCTCCGATTACGTATTCACCACGATGGTGATGAGCGGCACCTATGTCGTCGTCGACGGGTTCCGCGCCGAGGTGATCGCCGACACCGCCCGCGCGCGCAAAATCGGCTGGTTGTTCCTCGTCCCCGGCACCGTCGAACCGCTGATCGAAGCTCTGGGTTCCGCCCCCCTTCCGGGAGGTCAGATGAAGCTTGTCGGTGTCATGGCGGACCTGATACCCCCTGCAGAGATGCAGCGCATCTGCGCCGTCACCGGCGCCCGTTACCTCAACAGCTACGGGATGACCGAATCCGGGCTCATCCCATGCGTACCATCGGTGACGGAATCTTCGGAAGGCATCGGCCAGACGCTCCCCAAGATGCAGAGCGCGATGTGCAGTATCCGCCTGATCGACGAGGCCGGGCAGGACGTGCCTGACGGCGAGCCGGGTCAACTCCTGATCCGCAGCCAGACCCTTGCCTCCGGCTACTGGAACAATTCCGAGGCGACAGCCAAAGCCTTTGCCGGCGGCTGGTACCACTCCGGCGATGTGCTGCGCCGAAACGCGGACGGCACGCTGCAATTCGTCGGACGCGTCAGCGGGATGATCAAGTCGGGAGGAGAGAACATCTATCCCGCCGAGATCGAACGCGCCCTGCTGGCCCACGCCGACGTCACCGAAGCCGCTGCAATCGGCGTAACGCATCCGAAATGGGGCGAAACACCCGTGGCCTTCGTCTCGCTGAGCGACGGCGCAATCTGCGGACCGGACGCGCTGAAACAGCACCTTCGCGGCCATATCGCCGGCTACAAGATTCCCAGCGAGATCCACATCATCGCCCTGTCGGACTTCGCCCGGAACGTGACCGGAAAGATCGACCGACTGGCGCTACGCAAGCTGCTGCAACTGTGCGGCACCTGACCCGATCAGGCAGTCTGCCCGGTCCCCATATACGCCTCGATGACCACATCGGCGCTCAGCACCTCGTCGGTCGGCCCCTGCGCGATCAACTCGCCCGCGTCCAGCACCGCAGTCCAAGCGCACAGCTCGCTGACCACCCGCATGTCATGCTCGATCAGCACAATGGTCGGACCGCCCTCGCGCCGCAACTCCCGGAGCACTTCGCACAGGCTGTCCTTCTCCTCGGCGGACAGTCCTGCCATCGGCTCGTCCAATAAGATACATTCCGCCTCCGTCACCAGCGCGCGGGCAAGATCCACCTTGCGCTGGTCGCCGAAACTCAGCTCGTTAATCTGCCTGTCCGCCAGGGCCGCGACCCCTATCCGTTCCAGCGCCACCCGCGCCCGCGCTCGGATCTCCGCCTCGCTGCGCATCGCCGCCGGAGTGCGCAGAGCGGCGGTAAGGATGTTGACCCGCGTCCGCAGATGCGCACCCAGCATCACATTCTCCACCGCTGTCAGGTCCCCGACGAACTGCGCCCCCTGGAAGGTCCGTGCCAGTCCCGCGGTCAGCATGTCATGTGTGCCGAGCCGCGTGGCATCGCGACCTAGGATCCGCCGCGTCCCGGACACGGCCGGAACGATGCCGCAGATGTAGTTCAGCAGCGTCGTCTTCCCGGCGCCGTTCGGACCAATCAGACCCGATGTCACGCCTTGCGCGAAGTCCAGAGACACGTTTTTGAGGATCCGGTTGCCACCCAGCGTCACCGAGACATCCTGCAGGACGATGGCGCTGTCGTGGCTCATGATGCCCGCCGTCCCAGGTAGCTTTCCTCGACAATGCCGGACGCCAGCAGCGACTCCTTTGTACCGCTGAAGGTCAGCCGCCCTGTCTCCATCACGTGGACCTTCTGCGCGATCCGCATCGCGGCTCCGATGTTTTGCTCCACCAGCAGGACGGTCGTGCGCAGCTCGGCGATGATATGCTCCAGCCGGTTGAACACCGCGTCCACCGCGATGGGCGCGAGACCCAGTGTTGCCTCGTCGATCAGCAGAAGCCGCGGATTCAGAAGCAACGCCCGCGCCAGCCCAAGCATCTGGCGTTCGCCACCGCTAAGGTAGCCCGCCTGCTGCGACAGCCGTTCGCGCAGGATCGGGAACAGGTCCATCACGGTGTCGAGCCGCACACGGTAGTCGTGATGCGACCCCAACCGGGGGACTGAATACAGGTTGTCGCGGACACTGGCGGTGGCAAAGATCTTCGTCGTTTCCGGTACCATCGCAATGCCGCCGCGCGCGATATCAATCGGCGACTGGCGGGTGATGTCGCGCCCCTCGAACCGGATACGCCCTTCCGACACGGTCCCCGTTTCCGTCCGCCAGAACCCCGCGATCCCACGCAGAAGCGACGTCTTTCCGGCCCCATTCGCACCGATGACAATGGTGGCCTCACCCTCGTTGACGACGAGGGAAACGTCAGACACTGCCGTCGCCAAGCCCTTATACTTTACGTGTAGATTCTCGACCTCAAGGATCGCGCTCATGTGCCCAACCCTCGCAGCAGCCGTTTCTCCCACCGTTTCCACAGCCCGGCCAGCCCGTCCGGCTCCAGCACGAGAAAGCCGATGATCAACCCGCCATAGACGATCAGCTGCACGTCCCCGACATTGCGCGCCAGGAACTCAGTTGCGGCCGCATTGCGCGGCAGCACGGACAGCAGCAGCGACAATGCAGTCGGCAGAAGCGAGATGAAGAATGCCCCAGCGATTGCGCCCCCGGTCGAGCCCCAGCCACCGATCACGATCATCGCAATGACCTGGATCGCCAATTCCAGCGGGAATGCCTCGATGTAGACGTTGCTGTGGTAATAGGCATGAAGCCCGCCGGAAAAGCCGATGATGGCCGAAGAAAAGACGAAGGCCAGCAGCTTGTAGCGCGACACAGCGATGCCTTGGCTGGCGGCCGCGATGGGCGAATCCCTCAACAGCATCCACGCGCGGCCAATGCGCGACGCCTTGATGTTGTTGACAGCGACAAAGCACAGGACCAGCGAAACGAGGATGAGATAGTACCACTTCCATTCCTCGTTCAGCACAAACCCGAAAAGGTTCGCCTTCGGCAGGACAAAGCCCATCGGCCCTACCGTACCGGCCTGGTATCGGCTGAGCACAAAGATCACAACGTAGTGCAGTGCCAGCGTCGCGATGGCCAGGTAGATCCCCCTGACCCGCAATGCTGGCAGCCCGACAAGCAGACCCACCAACGCACCGAGCGCGGCACAGACAAGAAGTGTCAGCGGAAACGGCAGCCCGAGGAACACAGCGCAGGTGGCCGCGCCATAAGCACCCACCGCGAACAGCGCCGCGTTTCCGGCCGAAACCAGCCCTGCCAACCCCATCACCACGTTCAGTGCGATGGCGCCCAGCGCCAGGATCATCGCGTTGCTGACAAGGCCAAGCTGATATCGCTGCAGCATCAGCGGCAGGGCCAGCGCCGCTGCCAGCACCAGCCCAGTCTTGGCAAGGCCGATAGCCCGTGGCGGCGTTCGCGGCCGGTCGATCTCTGTCGTCGTGGTCATCAGACCCGGTTCACAGAGGCGGACCCGAACAGCCCGTTCGGCTTGATCAGCAGCACGGCGAGGATGACGATCCACGCGGTCACGTCCTGCATCTGTCCGCCGAGCAGGCGCACGCCGACGACCTCGGCGAACGCGACGATCAGCGCTCCGGGAATGACCCCGCGGATTGAATCCAGCCCGCCCACCAGCGCCGGCGCGATGCCTCGCAGACCCAGCGCATCCCCCATGTTCGGCGACAGTGCGGTGTTATAGGCGTACAGGATGCCCGCCAGCGACGCGATGCTGAACGCAATCCACCAGCCGATGATGTAGATCCGGTCGACGCGGATGCCGCTCTGTGCCGCAAGGATCGCGTGTTCCGCGGTCACCCGCATCTCAACACCGATCTTGGTGCGGGAAAAGAAGATGCCGGACGCGACGAACACCACCACCGCCACCCCGATGGTGGCGATCCCATATGCGGAAATCACCGCGTCTCCGGGCAGGAAGTAGAACTCGTCGCGAAATGGCTCGCGGATCAGGCGACTGTCGGTCCCCCAAGTCAGCGACTGCACGCCCTTTAGCAGGCTGGCAAGCCCCAACGTCGCGATGACCAGCACGAATTCGGGCTGTCCCGCCAGCCGGCGGAACAGCCCCATCTGTGTCACCCAGGCGATCGCAAGGCCGCTGACCAGCCAGCCCGCGATCGTTATCGCCCAAGGCAGCTCCCAACGGGTCGCGAAGGTGTCGAAGAGATAGGCGCCGATTGCCAGATGGGCACCAGTGGCCAGGTTCAGAATGCCCGTCGTCTTGAACATCAGCACCCAAGCGAAGGCCACCAGCGCGTACATCGACGCCAGCAAGAGCGTACCGACCAGGATATCCATCTGGCGCCTCCTTCTCTCCGTTCGAAGGACCCGGTTATTCCGTGCCTTTGCCGATCCAGTCAGTCACCGCGACGACACCACCCTCGGCGTCATCCCAGGTATAGAAGCGGACGGATTTCACCGCCTCGTGCGTGTCGGCATTGATCGCCAGCGGCCCGGCCATACCACCGGTGTCGATCTCGCCGACCTTCTCCAGCGCGGCGGCGAACTCCGCGCCACTGGCGCAATCCGCGCCGCACTCCATCAGCGCCTTCTCCAGGATCATCCCGCCGACATAGCCTTGCGTGAAGTAAGAGTTCGTCATGTCACCGGAATAGCCGTGTTCCTCGGCCGCGGCGCGCATCTCCTCGATGGCGGGATTGCCTTCCTCGGCGGGGCCGACGAACGTGCGGAAGGCATAATAGCCCTCACCCAGCTGCTCGATGGTCGCATCCGCCGACCCGGCCCACTGGTTTATCACCGGCACGGAAATGCCCTGCCGCCGCAGCCCCTTGACCCCGACGAGCGCGCCGGCATCGTTATGGCTCATCAGCACGTAGTCCGGCTTCGACGCCCGAATTGCCGCCGCCTGCGAAGTTATGTCGGTGGGAGAGATGGCGAAATACTGGGTCTCTGCGACCGTCCAGCCGCGTTTCTCGATCTCTGCGGCGGCTCGTTCCGCCACCTGGTGGTTCGACGGCACGTCCACGACGAGGATGGCGACGCGCGGCGTTTCGATGCCATTCTCGGCGGCGTGCTGCTCGATGAACTGCAAAATCGGCAAAGACAGGTCGGCTGCCGTCAGTTCATAGGAAAAGTAATAGGGCTGCGGCGGGTTAAGGAGCTCTTCCAGCCCGCCCAGGCCGACGATGGGTATCTCGTCTTCCGCCGCCTGCGGTGCCACCGCCGCGCTGACGGATGTCAGGATGAAACCGAAAGCAGCCAGTGAGCCGTTATCGGCAAAGCGCTGGGTATTTGCCTTGCCCTTGGCAAGGTCCGACGCGTCGTCGGCCACGGTCAGCTCGACTTGCCGGCCGTTGACGCCACCCTCGGCGTTCAGCTTGTCGACATAGGTTTCCAGCCCTGCAGCGGCGATCTTGCCGTTGAAACTGATCGGACCGGTCAGGTCGATGGACATGCCGATGCGGTACGGGTCCTGCGCCGCTGCAGCGGCCGCGGTCAGGGCAAGTACGGCTGCGGCCATGAACCCTGCCCGGCCGGACTGTTTGGCTTTCTGCATTCTCAATTTCCTCCCTAATGCTAGCTAGTTCGGTCCGTCCGGCGTTGTATCCCGCCGCTTGCCTGAACCCGGTGAAGTCAGATCGCGGTCCATCCCCCGTCTACGGCAATGGCCTGCCCGGTGATGAAGCGTCCCGCGTCGCTGGCCAGCAGCAGCGCGGTCCCGGCAAAGTCGCTCGGCTCACCCCGGAAGTTCATCGGCTGCCGACTCCGCTGCCATTCGGCCATTTTCGGAGAGGCGAACATGTCGACCGTCAGGTCGCTCATGAAATACCCCGCGGCGATGGAGTTGACCCGGATGCCCCAGCGCCCCCATTGCGCCGCGAGCTCGCGGGTAAGGCCGACCAGCCCTGATTTCGACGCGACGTAGGAAGCCTGCGGAATACGCCCGACGCCGACCACACCGCTGATCGAGGCCACGTTGATGATTGCCCCCGACCCGGCTTCCCGCATTTGGGGCGCTACCGCCTGGCACATCTCGAATGGCGCGATCAGGTTCAGCTGCATGGTCCGCTCGATGTTCTCGCGCGTCTCGTCCTCGCCGGGAACGACATCTGCGATCATTCCCGCTGTATTGATCAGCACATCGACCCGGCCGTGGCCGTGAACCTCCTCGATCAGTTCGGACCGGGCGGTTTCGGAAATCAGGTCGCAGGCGATCGGCACAAATGCGGAATGCGCCGCGGCCAGCGCATCTAGCCGCTCCTTCCGGCGCGCCACGATGATGACCTTCGCCGCCCCAGCCGCCGCCATCGTCAATGCCAGCGCCTCGCCCATGCCAGAGGAAGCTCCGGTGACGAGAACCGTCTTTCCGGCGAGCGAGAACATCTCGGTGGCTGCGTAGGATGTCAGCCTGTCGGCTGGCGACATGTCTGTCACGATGCTGGCCTCCCCTCCAGTCCGTTTGCTCTGCCCGCGCGCATCTGGAGCGGCTGAACTCCGGGCCGGGACAGTACGGCCAGCTTGTCCCAAGATGTGGAATGATGGAATGCGTACGGGCCGACTCTATGGATGAAGCGATTTCCTAATTGTGTCAATACTCAATAGTTTATGGATGCGAAATCGAGCTGCTTAACATCGACATTTCCGACCGCTTATGAAATAAGTTCCATATTGTAGGACATATTATAGATGAGAGAGCACGCTCAACCGCCCCGCGGCTGACAGGTCGCGGAGTGGCCAGGTCCACAGATGAGGTTTCTAGACAGGCCAGAAATCTGGTCAGGCGGCCTCGAGCACCATCGCGATCCCCATGCCGCCGCCGATGCACTGGGTCGCCAGTGCGTATCGGCCGCCCTCCCGCTGCAGCAGTGTCGCCGCCTTGCCGACCAGACGCGAGCCTGTAGCTCCCAGCGGATGGCCCAGTGCCAGCGCGCCACCGTCGATGTTCAGTTTGGCCGGGTCAATCTCCAAAGCCCGGCGGCAGGCCTCCGCCTGAGAGGCGAAAGCCTCATTCATCTCGACAATGTCGATGTCCCCGATGTCCAGCCCCGCGCGCGCCAGTGCCTTGCGTGAACTGTCAATGGGCCCCAGCCCCATCACCCCCGGCGCGCAGCCTGAAACCGCGAAGCTCCGGACCCGCGCCATCGGCGTCAATCCATGACGCTTCGCGAACCCCTCGCTGCAGACAAGCACCGCGGTCGCCCCGTCCGTCATGGGCGAGGACGAACCGGCCGTCACCGTCCCGTCCTCCAGAAACACCGTCTTCAGGCTCGCCAATTTCTCCAGGCTGGTCTCGCGCACGCAACCGTCATTGGCCACGGTACCATCTACGATTTCGTAGGGTGCGATCTCGCTGGCCAGCCGCCTATCCAGCTGCGCCGCCCGCGCCTTTGAATGGCTGGCAAAGGCAAAGGCATCCTGCTCCTCGCGGCTGACGCCATGTTCCCGCGCCACCCGTTCGGCCGTCAGCCCGACATTCATGTAATCGTCCCGATCCTGCTGGCTCCAGCTTGGGTGGGGCGAGGTATTGAAACCCATCATCGGAACACGCGACATGCTTTCGGTACCGCCGGCGATGAACGCCTCGCCGGCCCCCATCAGCATCATGCCCGTCGCCATCTGAACCGCCTGGATCGACGATCCGCACCAGCGGTTCACTGTTGCGCCCGCCACCGTTTCCGGCAGACCCGCCAGCATCCCGACAATCCGCCCGATGTTCAGGCCTTGTTCCACCTCGGGAAAGGCGCAGCCCCAGATGACGTCCTCGATCTCACCGCCGGGAACACCGGTCCGTTCCAGCAACGCCCGGATCACATGCGCTCCAAGGTCGTCCGGCCGAACCTCCGCCAGCGCCCCTTTGTGCGCGAAGGTGAAGGGCGTGCGAACGTAACCGGCAATGTAGGCGTCTTGCATAGTATCCTCCCGGGTTGGTCGTCAGCAGCCGATGAATTGTGGGCGCCGTTTGTCAAAAAACGCCGCTACCGCCTCGCGGAAATCCTCGGTCGCGGCGCACTCGGCAAACGCCGCTGCTTCGGCGTCGAGCTGCGCGTCGTAAGGTGTATCCAGTGCCGTACGCAACAGTGACTTCAGCCGCCCCTGCGCCAGCGGGGGCCCGGCGGCGATCCGGCGGGCCAGCCGATCAGTCTCCTCGTCCAGCGCCTCGACTGTGACCACCCGCGTCACAAGGCCCAGCTCCAGGCACGTCGCCGCATCCAGCCTGTCCGACAGTAATGCAATCTCCATCGCGCGGCGCAGGCCAACCAGCCTCGGCAGCGCCCATGTGCCGCCGCAGTCCCCCGGCCCGCCTACCCGCGGATAGGCAAAGCTCATCGACAGGTCCTCCGCCGCGACGCACAGATCCGCGCCCAGCGCGATCGACATTCCAGCCCCGGCGGCTGCGCCCTGAACCGACGCGATCACGATGGCAGGCGACGCCGCCAGCAGCTTCAGCGCCCCATGCGCCGGCTCGATCACCGCGACCAGCGCCGCGCACGGATCCGCGGCATGGCGGAAATAGCCAAGATCGCCACCCGCCATGAACGCCTGTCCGGTGCCGCTCACCACGATTACGCGGTTTTTTGGATCTTCTACCGCCCGCCGCGCTGCCAGCAGAAAGGCCTCAGTCAACTCCACGTCGAGCGCGTTCAGCGCTCCGGCGCGGTTGAACCGTATGCGGGCGATGCCGTCAGCCGCCTCGTAAAGGACCAGATCGCTCACAATGGTACCCGCACAAAGGAATCGCCGCACATTTCCAGCACCGCTTCCCGGTACTCATCGATAAGGCGCGCGCACAGCTCAGCCGCGCCAGGCAGGTCCCGGATCGAGCCCACGCCTTGCCCGGCAGACCACACCGTCTTCCATGCCTTCGCCTCGTTCGCCATGTCCAGCACCGCATGCGGCGGCAGGTTGTCAGGGTCGAGCCCCGCCGCCACCATGCTCGGCCGCATGAAATTCGCATGCACGCCAGAGATGTTCGGCGTGTAAAGGATATCGGACGCATGGGTTTCGACAATCATCGCCTTGTATTCTTCCGGCACCATCGCTTCGGCCGTCGCGATGAACCGAGTGCCAAGATAGGCCATGTCCGCCCCCATAATGCGCGCCGCCGCGATATGTGCTCCGGTCGAAATCGCACCGCCGAGCACAACGGTGCCGTCAAATACGTCCCGCAGTTCCGGCACCAGAGCAAAAGGAGACAGCGCTCCGGCATGGCCGCCCGCACCGGCGCAGACGGCGATCAGTCCGTCTACCCCAGCTGCCGCAGCCTTCTCGCCATGCCGACGTGAAATCACGTCGTGAAAAACCAGCCCGCCATAGGAATGCACCGCATCCACCACCTCGGCCACCGCACCGAGCGATGTGATGACCAGCGGCACCTTGTGGCGCACCACCTCCGCAAGATCGGCCTGCATCCGCGGGTTCGACCGGTGCACGATCAGATTCACGCCATAGGGCGTGCCCGCTGAAAGCCGTTCCTCGATCTCGCTTAGCCAGTCCGAAAGCCCTTCGGTGCTGCGCTGGTTCAATGCCGGAAAGGTGCCGACAAGACCGGAACGGCACACCTCGACCACGAGATCGGGGCCGGAAGTCAGGAACATTGGTGCGGCGATAGCGGGCAGGCGCAGACTGGACAGCGCTGATGGCAGCGGCATCACGCGGCCTTCCCGGTTGCGGCGAGACCGTTCATCAGTGTGCTCACAATCCCGGCAGCGACAGCTTCGGCGCTCATCTCGCCCTCGGGATCGTACCAGCGGCCGATCCAGTTCAATGCCCCGGTCATGGTAAAGGTCGCCAGCCGCGCATCCGCCGTGTGCAGCGACCCGTCCTTCACGCCCTCCTCAACCACCCGGCGCACGGTCAGGTCAATCTGCCGCTTCAGTGCCCGGAACTGGCTGCGCGACTCGGCAGACAGTTCGCTGTCGGCAGTGCGCGTGACACACATGCCGAAATCCTGGGTCATCACCTTAGCGTAGTCGGTCATCAGCGCACGCAGCCGATCCGCGCCGCTGCCTCCCTGCGCCGCTACCCGCGCTGCGGCATCGTTGATGCTGCAAAGTCCGCGCCGGACGCACTCGAACAGAATTTCGTCCTTGTTGGCGAAATAGTGGTAGATCGTCGGCTTCGTTACCTGCAAGGCTTCCGCTACGTCGTCTAGCGAGGTTGCATTGAACCCTTTCGAGTTGAACAGCCGTACCGCGGCCGACAGCACCGCCTCTTTCTTGCGAAGGCGCACACGGTCGCGGTCCTCGGCCGTGGGCCAGGGCGATCCGGCCGTCTGGGGCAATGCTTTCGCCAATGCGACTCTCCCGGGAATTTTCCCTTTGCGTAACCTCTATACTCATGAGTAAAATCGTACGTCAATGACCGGCCTATCAGCGCGGTGAGGAGGAGCCATGAACAGCGCAGAGCAACAGATCGTCATAACCGGCAGCGCGCGAACGCCAATGGGCGCGTTTCAGGGTGGGCTATCGGGCCACGGCGCAACGGCGCTGGGATCCACCGCCATCTCGGCGGCGCTGGCCCGTTCCGGTACCGGCCCCGACACGGTGCAGGAGGTTATCATGGGCTGCGTCCTGCCCGCAGGGCTTGGCCAGGCGCCGGCAAGGCAGGCGGCGCTCGGCGCGGGACTGCCGCAATCGGTGCCTTGTGCCACGCTGAATAAGGTCTGTGGTTCGGGCATGAAGGCAACGATGATGGCGCACGACGCCATCGCCGCCGGCAGCGCCGACATCGTCATCGCGGGCGGCATGGAAAGCATGACCAACGCCCCCTACCTGCTGGAGAAGGCGCGCGGCGGTTACCGAATGGGCCACGGCCAGATCAAGGACCACATGTTCCTCGACGGGCTCGAAGACGCCTACGACAAGGGCCGCTCGATGGGCACCTTTGCCGAGGACACGGCGCAGCACTACCAGTTCACCCGCGAGGCGCAGGACCAGTACACGTTGGAATCCCTCGACCGTGCCCGCGCCGCAATCTCCCGCGGCGCCTTCGGGTCCGAGATCGTGACCGTCGGCGCCGTCGCTGACGACGAACAGCCCGGCCGCGCCAAACCCGAAAAGATCCCGCACCTACGCCCTGCGTTCCGCGAGAACGGCACGGTTACGGCGGCCACCTCCTCCTCTATCTCCGACGGCGCCGCGGCGCTGGTTGTCAGCCGGCTGTCCAGCGCCGAGGCCACCGGCCAGACGCCGGTCGCCCGCATCCTGGGCCACGCCAGCCATGCGCAGGAACCGGCGTGGTTCACCACCGCGCCCATCTTCGCGATCCGCAAGCTGCTCGACCGGCTCGGCTGGTCCACGGGCGATGTCGACCTCTACGAAATCAACGAAGCCTTCGCGGTCGTCGCAATGGCCGCGATGCGCGACCTCGATATCCCGCGCGACAAGCTGAACGTGAACGGCGGCGCCTGCGCGCTCGGACATCCCATCGGCTGTTCCGGCGCGCGGATCATCGTGACACTGCTCAACGCGCTGCAGGCGCGCGGGCTCAAGCGTGGCATCGCCTCCCTCTGCATCGGAGGCGGAGAGGCAACGGCTATCGCCTTCGAGTTGATCTAGGAACCTGCGATGTTGCTGGACGAAAACCAGACACTGATCGAAGACATGGCCCGCCGCTTCGCATCCGAGCGGCTGGCCCCCAATGCCGCTGAATGGGACCGCACCGGCACGTTCCCGGCCGAGGCGTTGCGCGAAATGGGCGCGCTCGGATTCATGGGCATGCTGGTGCCCGACGAGCTGGAAGGTTCCTTCACCGATCACATCGCCTATGCCGTGGCGCTGGAAGAAATCGCGGCCGGCGACGGCGCCGTTTCCACGATCATGAGCGTGCACAACTCGGTCGGCTGCGTGCCGATCCTGCGCTTCGGCACCGAGGCGCAGAAGGAGCGGTTCCTGCGCCCGATGGCGCGCGGCCACTGGCTCGGCGCGTTCTGCCTGACGGAACCGCAGGCGGGCTCTGACGCATCCGCGCTGAAGACCCGCGCGCGGCGCACCAATTCCGGCTGGGTGATCGACGGCACAAAGCAGTTCATCACCTCGGGCCAGAACGCCGACATCGCCATCGTCTTCGCCGTGACCGATCCGGAGGCAGGCAAAAAAGGCATCTCCGCCTTCATCGTTCCAACCGAAACGCCGGGCTACCGCGTTGCCAGCATTGAAAAGAAGCTGGGCCAGCGCCTGTCCGACACTGCGCAGCTTGCCTTCGAAAATTTGGAGATCCCGTCCGACAACCTGCTGGGCGAGGAAGGTCAGGGATACCGCATCGCACTGTCGAACCTCGAAGGCGGCCGCATCGGCATCGCCTCGCAATCCGTCGGCATGGCCCGCGCGGCGCTGGAGGCGGCGACCGCCTACGCCCGGGAACGCACCAGCATGGGCAAGACCCTGATGGACCATCAGGCGGTGGCCTTCCGGCTCGCTGACATGGCGACGCAGGTCGAGGTCGCCCGCCAAATGGTGCGGCACGCAGCAGCCCTGAAGGACGCCGGCAAACCCGCGCTGAAAGAGGCGAGCATGGCCAAGCTCTTCGCCTCCGAAATGGCAGAAAGAGTCTGTTCCGCCGCAATCCAGGTCTTCGGCGGTTACGGCTACGTCAACGACTTCCCAGTAGAACGCATCTACCGCGACGTGCGCGTCTGTCAGATCTACGAAGGCACCAGCGACATCCAAAAACTGGTCATCGCCCGGTCACTTGCCTCGTAACCGCCCTGACAAACGAAATTTCCCAAGTGTATTTGAATGGTACCGCCTCCCTGGCTTGAACAGGGGACCTCTGGATCCACAATCCAGCGCTCTAACCAACTGAGCTAAGGCGGCACTGCCGGGCGAATTAGCCTCCACGCGCCGCGAATGCAAGAGGTTCCGGGGTCAGAATTCGTAGTCGAAGTGCTGTTCCACCACGTCCTGACCGAAACTGACCTTCGGTTCCGACCGCAACAGCCGCCACCCCGCCCGCTGGTACAGCGCACAGGCCGCCTCGTGGCTTTCATGGGTCCACAGAACCATCCGCCTGTAACCGCGCTCCTTCGCGAATGCCATGCAGGCTTCAAGCATCCTCTTGCCCAGCCCCAGCCCGCGCGCATGCGGTTCAAGCAGGAACAGCCGCAGCTTCGCCGTCTCGTTGTCCTGTCGCACGCAGAAGATACTGCCCAATCGCTCGTCACCACTGGCCGCGATCCAGCCGCGCTCCAATTCCGGATCACGGTTGCGCAGGAAATCGGCGAGGATCTCGGCGACCAGCGCCTCGAAGGTAGAGTCGAACCCCTCGTCGCGCGCGTAAAGCTCGCCATGCCGCATTACCAGCCAGCCGATGTCCCCGTGGGACAGATCGCGCAGTTCCGCCTCCCCAGCCGGTGCCATGTTCGCCAGCACAGCTTCGGCATGGCCGGCGGCCCGCTCGAGGGCACCGGGCCCACCCGCTGCGAACCGCGCCGCCAGGTGATCGCGCGACTTCTGCACCAGCGGCGCGAAAAAAGCGCGCCCCTCGTCCGTCATCGCCAGGATTCGTCGCCGCGCGTCCCGCTTCGGCGTGCGCTTCGCGACCCAGCCGCGCGCCACGAAAGTTTTCAGGATCCGGCTCAGGTATCCCTCGTCCACATCCATCCGTTCCGCCAGGATACGCGCAGTCAGACCATCTTCGGCGAAAAGCTCGTATAGCAGGCGAAGTTCGGTCAGGCTGAGGTTGGTTCCAAGATGATCCCGTGCCAGAAGTCCCATTTTCGCGGTATACTCACGATTGAAGCGGCGAAGACGGTCGATGGCATCCATGGCGGGCTCTCCTGTACCATAAGGCTGCCGCAAACACTTGACTAAGTCAAGTATCTACACCTTGTTCCTTTCCGCAGCCTGCGATACCGGCAGAGCTTCATTCAGCGAGGCCAGAGATGGGCATCAACAGCGAAAGCAATATCGAGGCAAATCTGCAGATCGGCCCAACGACAGAGGGCATGGTGCGCATCTTTGTCGAGGGCGCCGGCTTCGAAATCCCGATGGATTTCGAACCTGAGGAAGCCGAAGAAATCGCCGAGGAAATCCGCGCCGCCGCCGCCCGTGCGCGTAGCGCGAAAAAGCCGAAGCGGAAATAGCCGCTACCACACCGCCATGTTGAGATCCGGGTCCCGCCCCGCCTGCCAGCGCAGCGCAGCGTGGCGGGCGAATTTCTGGATCATCACCTTGCGCCGGGCCGGCGCAAGTTTCGTTTCCGGCCCCATCCGCACGATTTCGGCATCGTAGGAATCGGCGACGATCAAGCCGGTTTCGTCGGGCAGCAGCTCTGTAGGGAACGCCTCGTCAACGGCCCAGAAATACCGGTCGCACCATTCCAGATAGCCCTGCCACTTGCGGTCCGTCTGGAAATCGGTGCGCGAGGATTTGCATTCGACGACCCAGATCTCGCCTTTCGGCCCCAGCGCCATGACATCGACGCGCAGGCCGAGCGTCGGCGTCAGTTCTTCCACCGTCACGAAGTCATGGCTCAGCAGGTGCCGGCACACGCCGCGGGCCAGCAACTGGCCGGGCTTCATCTGCGGAGTGAGGGCGTCGTCGGGCATATGGAAAGCATGAACAATTAGTGAACAAAAATCAAGCCCATGCTCCAGGCTGGCGGTCGTCCTCCCGCCCCGCTACGGATTGACGCGATGACCCTACCCAACGCCCAACTGTCCCGCGCCTGCGCCGACTGGCAGCTATCCGACCGCCGGCTGGTGGCAGAAACCGCCGTCGGCTGGGTCTACCGCGTCATACGCGCCGACGGCAGCCCGGCGGCGCTGAAGATCGCGCGGCCCGGGGTGGATACGGACGAAGAGAACGCGGCTTCGGTCCTTCGCACCTGGGACGGGACCGGTGCGGTGCGGCTGCTCGAGGCGGCCGGGGACGCGGTATTGCTGGAATGGCTGGACGGGCCGTTGCTGGGCGATCTCGCGCGGGACGGGCAGGACGACGCAGCGGCGGAGGTTCTGGCGGGAGTGGCTGTGTCGCTGCATCGCGGTGGCATTGCGCCGCCGGACGGGTTGATGCCGCTGGAGCGGTACTTTCGTACGCTGCTTGATCCGGCGCCGCGGCTTCGGCTGTCGGGCAAACTTGCAGCGCGGATGGAGGCCGGACGCGCGCTGGCGTGCGCCTGCCTCGCCGCGCAGGGTGCGCCTAAGCTGCTCCACGGCGACCTGCACCATGACAACGTGATGAACGGGCCGCGCGGCTGGGTGGTCATCGACCCGAAGGGTCTGCTGGGCGACCCCGCCTACGAACTGGCCAATGCCCTGCGCAATCCGGTCGGTTTGGAACCTGAAATTCTGAAACTAGAACGCATTCGGCACCACACGGACATCTACGCGCAGGCACTCGATATCCCGAAGCAGAATCTGCTCAACTGGGCCGCTGCCCATTGCGCCCTTTCGCTCAGCTGGACCCTTTCACGCGGCGGCTCCGCACCAGAAGACGAGGCCCTGTTGCCGATCCTTCTGTCGATTGCGGAGATTCCCACCTGACGACCCTCTTGCCGAGGTCGCCGCACACGCCTATCTCAGACCAAGACGGTTCTGCCCTTCCCGTGCAGAGGTCATATTCCGGTGGCCTTAATCAATTCCGAGGGAGCTGGCTCTGTCGGGGTCCTGGCCTCGTTACCTGGCGCCCACCTGTGCAAACAGGTCCTCGGGAATAGCAATCCTCCACGGTTGTCGGCGGTTCCGTCACAAAAAAAGGCGCGCCCCCACGGGACGCGCCTTTTTTTATTGGCCGTCGCCGAATTCAGCGTCGGCGCTCGTCCCGCACCGGGATCGGTACAAGCGCTTCGGCATGCTGAGGCCCGCGCGAACCGCGGTCCGCATCGTCTTCGGCCAGACGCATGATCGAGATGCCGAACTGCACCCCCGAGAACACGATGCCGTGGAACATGAACAGCAGGAACACCGCCAGCACGCCGACATCCGAGGTGGACACCAGATGCCAGAGATTCGCGACGTTGAACCAAAGCAGCGCGGCAACGAACGCGGCGGCAACGGCGAATCCGATCAGGGTGTGACGAATATAGAAACGGACCAGTTGGGGCATGAAAAACTCCCTTATCATCGAGTGTAAGCTGCCACGCGCAAAAAAAAGTTCAACTGGGAAAAGTGCCGCACGAGCCCGACTCGCCGTTTCGTTAACCGAAAAACCCTGCGCATCGGCAGAAGGCCACCTATATTATCCACCGTTCAGGAGGGCCAAATGACCGATTCCGACAAACCGCTGACCCCGTCCGAGGCGCATGGCCTCCGCTATGCGCAGGAACTCGAGGGGCATCTGGGCTGGCTCGACAGCTTCACCTCGGCGGCGCTGGCGGTGCTGGCTGTGGCGTCTGGCATCTATACCTACCTCGGCGTGTCGTCGCTGCTGGACGACAACGGTGCGTTGTCGTTTTTCGCTGCGATGGCCTATTCCATCGCCGTGTCGGTCGGGATCTTCGTCTTCTGGTCCTACATGATGCGGCTTCTGCCGGCGGTGCGTTCCGCCTCCGCCCGCATCGGATTGTTCTTTTCCATGGTTCTCGGCTGCGCCGCTATCGTCGCCATGTCTTCATGGCTGAATGCGGCCGCCCTGGCGGGTGCTGCGGCGGTGGAACAGCACCTTGCGAACACCGTGCAGCAATATCAGACCTCGCTGGAGCGCGCGAATTCCATAGCAATTTCAGCGCAAAGCCTTGAACGCGACGTCGCCCGCGTACGGCAGAGCTTCGAGGATCTGTCGGAACAGGAAGCCGCCGGCGACCTATCCGGCCTTGCCGGGCGCGGCGCCGTCTTCCGCGTTCTGCGGCAGAAGGCAGAGGAACTTTCGGCCCTGGAGGCGCAGATCGCCGCGCAAGGTCCGCTGATCGACCAGGCCTTCGCCGAGGGCAACGCCATCCTCAGCCGGATGCGCGCCCTCACGGTCGAACCCGGACCGGTCGAGCAGCGTTCAGTCTCCTTCTCCGAGGAGGCCGTGCGCCTCGCCGGCGTTATCACCACCCTGCGCCAGCTGTCAGTCGCACCCCTCGTCGTCCGCGCCGCCGACGACCTCTCCGCCTCCGTCGTCCTGCCCGAAGTCAGCGAGATCCGCGGCGAACAATCCTCGACCATCGACTCCGTTCTCACCGTCCTCGCCCAGCGCGCCGAGACGCTGAAACAGGCCGCCGAAGAGGTCATGGCGATGCCCGCGGCCGAGGACATCACCTATACCCCGATCTCTGCCGCCGACGCAGTGATCCTCTATGCCGGCAACTTCGTCCCCTCCTGGGCCGGCGCAATTGCCATCGACCTGCTGCCCGCCGTCCTCGTCTTCATCGTGATGGTGACGCAGGCCGCGATCCGGCAGGGGCGCGGGCGGGCCGGGGTGGAGGATACGCTGACCTTGGCGGAATTCCGCGCCGCGCTGGGGGCCGTGCGCGAGGTGGAAATGGCGCTGGACCGCACTACGGAAAAGCCCAAGGCAACGCCGGAAACCACCGGCAAGGAGCAGCCAGAGGATCCCAAGGTGCAAAGGATCCGGGCCACCGGCGATGACTAGGCTGACCGCGTCGCAGGCAATCAAGGCGATCCTTGTCATCCAGATCGGCATCGCGGCGATCCTGTTCGGTCGCGACATTGCCCGCACCCTGCCGCAGATCTCATTCGCCCCCGACGCGCCGCTGCTCGATGAGCCGATCAACCCCGGCGACCAGACCCGCCGATACGATCCGGAGCGGCTGCCAACGCGCCCGGCCCGGCCCGGCACCGACCTGCCGCCGTCCGGCGACCTGCCTGCCCGCCTGCAGTTCGAGCCGGATACGACCGAAGAGGATGTCCTGCACATTTCCGGCACCATCGCGCCGGGCGATTCCGAGCGGTTCGACGACTGGATCGAAACGACATCGCGGGAGATTACCCGCGTGACGCTGGACAGCCCTGGCGGGTCGGTCAACGACTCGCTGGAGATCGGCCGCGCGCTGCGGGCGCTGGGTGTCGCGACCGAGGTCGAGGCTGGCGATATCTGTCTGTCCGCCTGCCCCTACCTGCTTGCGGCCGGCCTCGATCGCCGCGCCGGAGATGATGCCTATATCGGCGTCCATCAGCACTATTTCGACGAGAACACCGTCCTGCCCGCCTTTTTAGCCGTCGAAGACATACAGCGCGGCCAGGGAGAGGTTCTGGAATACCTGCTCGAAATGGACATCGACCCGTCGATCATGCGCCACGCGCTGGTGACCCCGCCCGAGGAGATTTACATCCTCGTGCCCGAGGAGTTGCAGGAATACCGTCTGGTCACGCAGGATCCCGAAAACAGCTAGGCCCGCCGAAGCGGGCCCAGAAAACTTCTATTCATTCTGTTGCTTACAGCCGCTTGGCCGCCATCGCCAGCGCCAGCATCGACGAACCGGAAGTGATGAAGTGAATCCCGACCAGGATACCTAGCGCCCAGACGGCCGTGCCCGGGAATCCGTACAGCAATAGACCTCCCAGGATCAGCGTGGCGACGCCAGACGCGACAACCCAGCCCCAACCTTTATTGTCGCGGTTCTGGAAGCCCATGATCACCTCCATGATGCCTTCGATCAGAAAAGTGACACCCAGCACCAGTGTGATCACAAGAATACCCGTCAGCGGGAAGAAGGCGAGGTAGACGCCGACGCCCAATGTCAGGATACCGATCAGCAAGTTCCAGATGGTCGAACCCCAGGTTCGGGTCTGGAACGCGTGCCACAGGGTAAGTGCGCCAGAGACCATCATGATCCAGCCGAACAGGATCTTCGCCGCTATCGTCGCCATGAACGGATAGATGATCGCCACCATCCCTGCGATGATCATCACGATACCGAGGAAGATGAACCAGCCGCGCTTCTTGCGGATGGCATCGAGGACTTCAGATTGGCCCGCATAGCCTGGCTCTTCTGGCGGTGGGGATGGATTAGTCGTTTGATCTGCCATTGTGGGTCCCTCCTTGAAATACAGTCCCACCCGCCCGCTATCACGGGCATGTGAATGTTAATAGAACCCGCGAAGCGTGCAAGAAATTCCCGGAAACCGCGCGCAACCAAGGAAAAAATATTGAATTTACCGCCGCACAGCGAAAATTCTCAGATTGGCAGAAATCTGCGGGAATTCTGGAAGAAACTCAGAGTTCCTTGCTCTGAATGTCGGAATTTGGAAACCCTCAGTGTGACTGCAATGCCACTCAGAACGCTTCTGGCTGCGCTTCCCGCGCCATGTGATCAAGAACGGCGTTAACGAATTTCGGCTCCCGGCCTTCCGGGAAGAACGCTTTCGCCACGTCCACATATTCCGTGATCACAACCCGCGGCGGCGTGCTCTTTTCTACCAGCTCCGCCCCCGCTGCGCGGAACAGGGCACGCAGGGTCGGGTCGATCCGCGCGATCGGCCATTTCGCCACCAGCGCCCGGTCGGTCATCTGGTCGATCAGCGCCTGTCGGTTCACCGCCTCTTCCATAACGGCGCGGAAATGCTCGACGTCGCCTTCGACCATCTCGTCGCCTTCGAACTCCCCGCCAAAGCGGAAATCCTCGAACTCTTTACGCACCGCCTCGACCGTCTGGCCCGAGGCTTCCATCTGAAACAGCGCCTGCACCGCATAAAGCCGGGCGGCGGATTTCATCTGGCGTTTACTGGGATTGCTCATGCGGTTCCCGTTCCTTCACCGCCGGCAATCTTGAATTCCTCGGACGCGGGGCGAAAGCCCAGCCCGCCCTTGGGCTTGCCCCATTTCCGGCCCAGCGCGACCAGATGCAGCGCCGCGGCAGCAGCGCCGCCGCCCTTGTTCTGGCCCTTTGCATCGGCACGCACCACCGCCTGGTCCCTGTTCTCGACCGTCAGGATGCCGTTGCCGATGCAGCAGCCCTGCAGGTTCAGCAGCATCAGTCCGTGCGAGGAGTCGTTGCAGACCGTCTCGTAATGCGTGGTCTCTCCCCGGATGATGCAGCCCAGCGCGACATAGCCGTCGAAGTTCGACAGCCGGTGCGCGGTGGCGATGGCGCCGGGGATTTCCAGCGCGCCGGGCACCTCGACCAGCTCTGTCTCGGCGCCGACCTCTTTCAACACAGCCTGCGCGCCCGCGATCAGGTCGTCGGCGATATCCTTGTAATAGGGCGCGACCACGATCAGCACCTTTACGGGCTTGTCGAAGTCCGGCAGCGGCAACTCGTAGTGGGTTTCGGCTCCGGCCATCGTCTACTCCTTCGGAATCTTGCGGGTGCCCTCGATGGACAGCCCGTAGCCTTCAAGACCCACCACCTTCGGCAGGGGCGAATTGGTCAGCAGGATCAGCCGGGTCAGGCCCAGCGCGGTCAGGATCTGCGCGCCAAGCCCGTATTGGCGCAGGATCTGCGGGCTTACCTGACCGTCGGTGACAAGCTTCATCGTCGGATCTCGCAGCATCACAAGGACGCCGCGCCCCTCGTCCGAGATCACCTTCATCGCGTTGCGCAACTCGTTCGCCGGGTGCGGGCCGAGGCCAAGCGCATCCTCCAGCGGGTTCAGCGCGTGCATCCGCACCAGCACCGGGTCGTCGCTGGCGATGTCGCCCTTGGACAGAACGATATGCTCGGCGCCCTGGGTCTCGTCGGTGAAGACGCGCATCATCCACTCGCCACCGAATTCCGAGCTCACCGCCTTGACGGCGCTTTCGTTGACGAGGTTGTCGTGGCGGTGGCGGTAGGCGATCAGGTCGGAAATGGTGCCGATCTTCAGGCCGTGCCGCTGGGCGAAGGCGATCAGGTCGGGAAGGCGGGCCATGGCGCCGTCTTCCTTCATGATCTCGCAGATGACGCCGGAGGGGTTCAGGCCGGCGAGACGGGCGATGTCGACGGCGGCCTCGGTATGGCCGGCGCGGACCAGCACGCCGCCGTCCTTGGCGCGGAGCGGGAAGACGTGGCCGGGAGTGGCGATGTCGGCGGCGCCCTTGGTCGGGTCGATGGCGACCGAGACGGTTCGGGCGCGGTCATGGGCGGAGATGCCAGTGGTCACGCCCTCGCGCGCCTCGATGGAGACGGTGAAGGCGGTTTCGTGGCGCGAGGAGTTCTGCGAGGCCATCAGCGGCAGGCCGAGGGCGTCGATGCGGTCGCCGGGGAGCGACAGGCAGATCAGACCGCGGCCGTGGGTGGCCATGAAGTTGATCGCCTCGGGCGTGGCCATCTGGGCGGGGATGACGAGGTCGCCCTCGTTCTCGCGGTCCTCGTGGTCGACGAGGATGAACATGCGGCCGTTCCGGGCGTCCTCGATGATCTCCTCGACGGAGGAGATGGCATCGGACCAGTCGCGCTCGACGGGGCCTGGGGTGTCGTAGGCTTGGGGCATCGCCGTCCCTCGGTGAGTCAGGGCCGCCAGATAGCCGATGGTGCCCGGCTTGGCCAGAGATGGCGTCGATTTGGGGGCGAGAAGGACACTCCGCAAGGGGTGTCCCCATGGGGACGGGGGGTCAAGTCATTGATTTCAGGCATGTTAGCGCAAACGTCGGTCTGGGGACGCGGGTAGAGGCGGTGCCCATCGGCACTCCTGAGCGCAGACCGCTCGGACAGATTCCTCCATCCAGGGTAACGCAACGGAACAATCCGCGGGCCGATTGGTTGAATTAGTTAAGCAAATCCTGTTTAGTCGGCTCCGGGTGCGGGCCGGAATATATAAGGAAACTGATATGTTACGCCTTTGCCCCCTGTTCATTTTGATGACCACCCTGTCGCTTTTCTCCACCCCCGCCGCTGCGCAGGACGATGCGGAGGGGTCCGCGGACCATCCGGAAATCGGCCGCTACGAGGGCTCGAACATCGTCTTTTACGAAGCCCTCGAGTACGACGACCAGCGCATGTTCACGAGCGTCGACCCCGAGGAATACGAGGACTTCGAAGGCGCCGTCACCCGCATCGTCTATGACCTGCCCGAGGGCGCATCGATCCTGCAGGTCATGCGCAGCTACGAGGAAAAGCTGGCCGAGAAGGGATTCGATGTCCTTGTCGCCTGCAGAAGCCGCGACTGCGGCCGGAGCAACCTGATCGAGCTGCGCGAAACCACCTGGCGCAAGATCCTGCAGAACGAATTCGGCATCCTGACCGTCGCCAAAACCTCTGACGAGGCGACGACAAACGCCCAGATCATCATCGCGCCGCGCTGGGTGAACGTGAACGCCGTCGACACCGCCGCCTTCGAGAACAAGGTCCTCGATGCCGAGGCCGTCACCAGCCAGCTCGAGGCCGAAGGCAAGATCGCCTTCTACGACATCCACTTCGACACCGGCTCTGCCGCGATCAAACCGGAAAGCACCCCGACCATCGCGCTGATCGCAGAGGTGCTGACCGCCAGCCCAGACCTGTCGATCATCGTCGTCGGCCATACCGACAATGTCGGCGGGCTCGAGGACAACCTCGCCCTGTCCCGTAACCGCGCACAGTCGGTGGTCGACGGGCTGATCGCCGATCACGGCATCGCGTCGGAGCGGGTGACAGGCGCCGGCGTCGGTTATCTCGCACCCGAGACGACGAATGCCACCGCCGAAGGGCGGGCAAGGAATCGCCGCGTCGAGATCGTGGTCCGCTAGGTCATGATCCGGTTCGGCATTCCCGCCCCGATTGCCGCCGCGCTGATAGCCGCCCCGCTCTGCGCCACGGCGGCGACCTGCCCCGGTAACGGAGGCGTTCCGCCCACCCGTGAGGATTGGGCCGCACTCTATGCCGAGATGTCGGAACAGGGCACGCTGCAGAAGGCCGGGTTCACCGTCGGCGCGCAGGACGTCTATTACCTCGGCACACCCGACACTTCCGGACCGCTTCTTGCGCGGGTGGAGGCGCTCGCCCCGCGCATCGTTGAACAGGAGATCGCGATCGCGGTGAAGCCGACCCGCCCGGTCCTGTTCGTAGAGAGCCACACCGACACCTTCGGGGCCTCTATGGCCTTCACCGGCTGCAACGGTCTCGACGGCAGTTCCGCCCTGCGCGCGGCCATAGGCTCCCGGCTCCCGCCCCGTACCTGCATGATCGTGACCTTCCCCGAGCGGATGGCGGCCCGGAACCTGACCGATTTCTCCATCGCGCATGAATGGATGCACACCATGCAGTACGATGCCTACGGCGCCTCGCCCGGCAACGACGCATGTTGGCGGGAAGCATCGGCGGACTGGTTCGCGCACAAGGTGGTGCCCGGCACTACCGCGCGGAACGACGTGATAGAGCAGTTCTTTGGCCGCCAGCCCGCCTGCGAACTGACGGAGCACAGCTACGACGCGCAGACATTCTATTTCTGGGCCGAGGCGGAGTTCGATACCGAATGGGTTTTCGAACAGGGACTCGACGGCGAGGACTGGCTGCGCGACACCTCGCGCGCCGCAACGCTTCTGCCGCCGGACCGGTGGCTCGACTGGGCCATCGCGCAGGCGGATGGCACGATCCGGTTTCCGGATGGCAGGCCCCTGCCCTCTGGCCCTGATAGTCCCGCCGTGAACCTGACGGAGACCTGCGACGCGACCATCGAGGGAGAGGCGCTGTCGGTCCAGGTCGCCGACATCACCCTGCCCGAGACAGGCGGCGCGCTGACGGTAGAGGCCGGTACCGCGCAGGTCGGCCTGCGCGGCCCTGACGGCGACTGGATCCGCGTTACCGGCACACAGACCATTTCACCGCCTCCGGCCTCGCCCGTCCGCCTTGCCGCGATCTCGCCGTCAGGCGAGCCGCTTTCGGTCGGGCTGTCCTCTGGCAACAGTTCGGGTTCGGGCTGCCGCTGTTTCGTCGGCCGCTGGATGGAGCTTCCCGGCCCCGACGGCAGCGACCCGTTCCGGTTCCGCAGCAAGCTGGAAAGCGTCTTTGCCAAGGTACCGGACATGTCCGTCACCTACGAGTATGACGGCCCTGTCGTGTCCATCAACGGCGACGGGAGCCTGACCATCGACAATCCGCATACGATGACGGGCCCGGATGTCAGGGTCGAGAACCACCGCTGGCAGGCCTTCGGCACCTGGACCGCCGAGGACGGCGCAATCGCCTTCGATATCGAGGCGCGCCGCACAACCACGCACGCCTCGATGGCCGGGGTCAGCCGGACGTTCACCGAGGAACACAAGCCAACGATCGCAATCGGCGGCAAATGGATCCCGGAATGCAGTGCTGACGGGCTGGCGCTGCGGCGGTGGATGTTCATTGCGTCGGAACGTTCGGACGAGGTGCACCGGTTGGTTCCGGCGCCGTAGTCCAGTTGCGATCAGTGCGCCAGCCCGCCGCCCCTGGTCAGATCCTCGGGCAGCATCTGCAGCACGATCCAGCCCGCGAGCGCGCCCACGAAAACCGGCAGCATCAGCCCGCCGCCGAGCACGAAGATCATTACCGCGCCGGCCAGTATGGGCATCTTCAGCCCTACCGTGGCCGCGCCCGTCATCCCGGCGGCGACGCCGATGATCGGGTTCAGCCCGGGCAGGAAAAACAGAGTCGCCGCCCCCAGCGCCGCGCCGCCGAAGCAGAGCGGAAAGATCGGCCCGCCCAGCCAGCGGCTGCCGAGGCAGACCGCGCACAGGACCACCTTGGTCACGCCCAGAACGATCAGCAGCCCGGGCCCGTGGCGCGCGCCCAGTTCCAGCATGTGGTGCATTTCGTTATGGCCGGCGAACAGCAGAACCGGCGCCGCCATGCAGATCAGGCCGAGGATCGCGCCGCCGAAGACCGGCTGCCAGAACAGGCTTGGTATCCGGTCTGTCAGCGTCTGCGCCAGCATCCGGTTGGCGAAGATGAACAGCGCCCCGCCGGCGGCGCCGACAAGGCCCGGCAGGATCGCGACAAGCGCGTCATAGCGGTCCGGATCGGCATCGAAGCGCGGCAGGTACATCGCAGCGAGCGAGCCCTCGCGCAGGAAATCCGCAGTGAAGAGAAAGGCGATCAGACCGGCGAGGCCCGCGATGTAGAGCGAGAGCTTCGGCGCCTCGCCTTCCCCCTCGGCCTGGACCGGGCCCGCGATGGGCGAGTGGTAGAACCCGGCAAGGCCGCCGGCCAGACCGGCCTGCGCGATGGCGCGGCGTTCCGCCGCCTCGCGCCCCAGCACCAGCGCCACGATCGCCGAAAGCTGCGAGACCAGCGCGATGATGCCGCCCTCGGGGCCCAGCACGCCGCCGAAGCCGACGGCGATGATCGCGCCCAGCGCCATCCAGAGCGACCTGAGGCCGCGATGCGGTTTCGGGTCGCGGGCCTCGGCGATCTCCTGCTCGATGTCGAGCCTGGCGCCCATCACCACGGTGCCGCCGATCAGGACGCCGCCCATCACGGTGATCGGCAGGATCATCCAGCGGTCGAGCGGAACGGTGTGCCAGATCAGAACCTGCAGTTCGATCATCGCGACATAGACGGCGGCGGCCACCGCGCCGCTGGCAAGGCCCAGCAGCAGCGAGATCACGGCAAGGCGAAGCGGAACCTTGCGGGGCGACAGCCTGGCGGGAGCCTTGTCCTCCATCTCAGCGCCCCCCGTCATGCGTCACGCGGTTCCGAAGAACCGGTCGGCCGGGATGATCCCGGCGAGCTTGCCGGCGGCGCACCATTCCCGCTCCACCGCCGTGGCGGAAACCAGGACGACGCCGTCGGGCCTGGCGTTGCTGGCGCGCAGTGCCTCGACCAGCCGGTCGCGCATGCCGCGCCAGCTTTCGGTGAAGCCCGGCGCTGCGCCGATATGGTCGAAGAGGCCGGGATTGGCATGGTCGACCGAGACGGGATGCGCGGGGGCGTAGACCGCGGCGATCCGGTCGGCGGCGCCGTCCAGCGCGCTGAGCCGGCTGGCGACGGTGTCGGGAACGGCGACGCGGCGCGGGGTCAGTTCCAGCGCGTTGCCGGAGAACAGGAAGGCCACCACGTCGTGGCCGGACGCAGCACGGATCGAGGCGTAGGTCCGGTAGTCCAGCCCCAGTTCCTGCGCGCGCTTTACCCGCAGCCGCACGATCTCCAGCGGGACCGTGTTGGGCAGGAGCTGCTTGCGCGCCTTGCTCCACGCGTGCTTGCGCCAGCCATAGCCCGCCTCGATGGTGGGGCCGCCATTATGTCCGATACCGGCCATCAGCCTTCTCCTTCCAGTGCCCTACGGAGTTCGTCGACCACATCCTGCCGCTCGACCGCGCTCTGCCGGGGGAGCGAAACGAATGTTAGCTTATCCTCTGCGATGTACCGACGCGAGGTCAGATCTGTATGTTCGTGCAGCGGAATCACATGGGCATGGGCATGGGCGATGTCGCCGCCGGTGAAGGCGAACCCCACCCGGCGCACGCCGTAAAGCCGTTTCATCGCCCGCGAGAGCCGCTGCCCCAGCGCCAGGATTGCCGACGCGGTCTGGGTCGGAAGATCCTCGAAATAGTCGTAATGGCGGCGCGGAACGATCTGCACGTGGCCGCGCCGAATCGGTTCGATATCGAGAAAGGCGACGATCATGTCGTCGGCGTGGAGGATCGAAGCTTCGACATCGCCTGCCGCGATCCGGCAGAACAGGCAGTCGGTCACTGCCACTCCTGCAGCCGCGCAACGTAGCGCGCCATCGTGTCGACCTCGAGGTTCACCGCATCGCCCTGCGCGACAGTGCCCCAGTTCGTCACCGCCTGCGTGTGCGGGATCAGGTTGACGCCGAACTCGCGTCCTTCGACCTCGTTCACGGTCAGCGAAGTGCCGTTCAGCGCGATCGAGCCCTTCGGTGCGATGAATTTCGCCAGCGCCTCGGGCGCGCGGAAGGTCACGCGGGTGGAATCCCCCTCGGGCGTGACCGACAGCACCTCGGCCACCGCGTCGACATGGCCGGATACAATGTGCCCGCCCAGTTCGTCACCCACTTTGAGCGCGCGTTCGAGGTTGATCTTCTTGCCCGGTGCCCAGCCATTCTCGCCGATATTGGTCTTTGACACGGTTTCGGCGCTGATGTTCACGTCGAACCAGTTCTTCGGGCTCGTGCCGGTCGCGACCACGGTCAGGCAGACTCCGTCGCAGGAGATCGAGGCCCCGATATCGATGGACTCGACATCGTAGCCGGTCGCGATTCGTGCCCGCAGGTCGCCGCGTTTCTCGACCTCCAGGACCTCTCCGATATCGGTGACGATTCCCGTGAACATGCCCGCCCTTTCGCAAATCGCCCCGACCTTGCCCCCGCCCGGGGCGAAGGGCAAGGGCCGCCGCGCCGCATTTCGGTGCGGCACGCCGGACACATCTTCGCATTAAAAAAGCCTTATACGTTTGATCATAAACAGTTATCGGGCCAGAACGGGCCCGAAGAAAGGTCACGCGGATGATTTCCGGCAAGAACCGGGTATTCCTTTTCCTGCAGGGCCCGCACGGTCCCTACTTTCAGCGCCTCGGACGAATGCTGCGGGCGGCGGGTGCCGATGTCTGGCGCGTCGGCTTCAACGCGGGCGACGAATTCTTCTGGAACGACCGCGCGCGCTACATCCCGTTCCTTGACGCGGCAGAGCTTTGGCCTGACCGGTTCCGCCGGATCGTCGCGGAACGCGGCGTGACCGACCTTGTCCTCTACGGCGACATCCGGCCAATCCACGCGCATGCCGTCGAGGCCGCGAAAAAGCTCGGCCTCACCATCCACGTGTTCGAAGAAGGCTACCTGCGCCCCTATTGGGTCACATATGAGCGCGACGGATCGAACGGCAATTCCGCCCTGATGCAGCTTAGCATCGCAGACATGCAGGAGGCGCTCGCGCGGGCCGATCTCGACGTGCCCGAACCGCCCGCTTACTGGGGCGACATGCGCCAGCACTTGTTCTACGGCGCCGTCTATCACGGTCTGCTGCTGATGATGAACGGGCGCTACCGCAACTTCCGGCCGCATCGCGAACTGACCGTGCTGCAGGAATTCCGCCTGTATCTCAAGCGTTTGCTGCTGATGCCATGGCTCTGGGCCGACCGGGTGCAGGCCACCTGGCGCGTCAAGTACGGCGGGTTCCCGTATCACCTGACGCTGCTGCAACTGGCCCATGATTCCAGCTTCATCGCCCACAGCCGTTTCGGCTCGATGACCGCGTTCCTGGAAACCGTGATCGAGGGTTTCGCCGCAGGTGCGCCGCCGCATCACCACATGGTGTTCAAGGCTCATCCGCTGGAGGACGGGCGCGTGCCGATCCGGCGCGAAATCCGGCGTCTGGCCCGGCAATACGGGGTCGCCGACAGGGTGCATTACGTGCGCGGCGGCAAGCTTGCGCAGCTTCTCGATCACGCGCGCAGCGCGGTCACCGTGAACTCCACCGCCGCCCAGCAGGTGCTATGGCGCGGACTTCCGCTCAAGGTGTTCGGCGAGGCTGTCTATGCGAAACCGGAGTTCGTGTCGTCCCAGCCGCTGCAGGATTTCTTCTCTCACCCCGAGCGGCCGGATAACCGCGCCTATCGCGATTATCGCCACTTCCTGCTGGAAACCTCTCAAATCGCTGGAAGTTTTTACTCCGCGCGCGGCAGGCGGCAGCTTTTGCGGCAGGTCGTCGACATGATGCTGGCCGCTGAAGACCCCTATGACGCGCTGCGGCACGGCACAGCGGCACCAAGGCAACAGTTGCGCGTCATCAAGTAAACCCGACAACAAGACCCGGCTGGCAATACCGTTGAGGTTACGATACCTTAACGCGAAAATAGTGGCAGAAAAAACAGGTCGAGGGGACCAGGCAGTGAAACTAAAGGCTTCTCGATGGGCGCGAACGGTCGCCCTGTTCGCATTGGTGGCGTTCACCGCCAGCTGTGGTCTGCCCCGCAGCGGGCCGAACAAACGCGAGATTTTTGCCGGTTCGATCCAGCAGGAAGGCGACGCGTTCATCGTCTCAGTGAATGACCGGGTGACCCGTGCGACAGCCGTCGTGCCGTCGCTGGGTTTTTCCGCCGGGTTCCGCAACGCCGCGCTTGTCGGCTCCGACACGATTCGACCGGGCGACGTTCTGGGCCTGACGATCTGGGAAAACGTCGATGACGGCCTGCTGTCTGCCGCGGGCCTGAATTCCACCTCGATCGAGGAAGTGCAGGTCGATGGCGCCGGGTTCATCTTTGTCCCCTATGCGGGCCGGATCCGGGCCGCGGGCAACTCTCCCGAGGCGGTGCGGCGGCTGATCACCGAACGCCTCGCCGACCAGACGCCGGATCCGCAGGTCATGGTCCGCCGCGTGGCGGGGGACGGCGCGACCGTCTCTGTCGCCGGATCGGTCGGACAACAGGGCGTGTACCCGCTGGAACGTCCGACGCGTACCCTGTCGGCGATGCTGGCGAGCGCCGGCGGCATCGCCGTCGAGCCCGAAATCGCGCGGATCAAGGTGATCCGCGGCACCGAGATTGGCGAGATCTGGTTCCAGGACCTGTTCTCCGACCCCTATGCCGACGTCGCCCTGCGCGGCGGCGACCGTATCCTGGTGGAGGCCGACACGCGGTCCTTCACGGCCATCGGCGCCACCGGGCAGCAGAACCGTATCCGCTTTGAAAGCCAGACGATCACCGCGCTGGAGGCGATCGCGCAGGTGGGCGGCCTGAACACTGCCACGGCTGATCCGACCGGCGTCTTCGTGCTGCGCAACGAGGATCAGGAAATCGCCAACCTCGTGCTCGGCCGCACCGACCTCGTCGGCGCGCAGCGCATGGTCTACGTGCTGAACTTGACCGAGCCGAACGGGTTGTTCGAGGCGCGCGACTTCGTGATCCGCGACGGCGACACTGTCTATGTGACCGAGGCGCCGTTCTCGCAATGGACCAAGATCCTGCGGGCCTTCACCGGGTCGCTCAACGTTCTGGGCAACACGGTCGACCTGGCCAACACACTGGACGGCAGCTGACCCGTTGAGTTTCGACGACGAGCCATCAGGCGCCGGGGCGGAAACGCCCCGGCGCCTTTTCGTTTACAACGGCGGTTTCCTGACCCAGCGCCGGGTGCGGCGCATTCTGGAACTGTCGGGCTGGGATATCCGGCTGGGCAAGCCCGGCCCCGACGACTGGGTCGGCACCTGGGGCAAGAGCCCGACCTCGCCACGTGGGGAGGCGGTGGCGGAGCACACAGGGAATCCGGTGCTGCGGGTCGAGGATACGTTCCTGCGGTCGGTGCATCCGGGGCGCGAGGGCAGCCTGCCCATCGGCCTGAACCTCGATCGGACGGGGGTGCATTTCGACAGCTCCGCGCCGTCGGATCTGGAGACCCTGCTGGCCACGCATCCGCTGGACGACACCGCGATTCTGAACCGTGCGCGCAGCGCGGTGGAATGGCTGCGCGCCGCGCATCTGTCCAAGTACAACGCGTTCGACCCGGCGACGGCGATTCCGAAGGCGCCTTATGTCGTGGTCGTCGATCAGACGAGGGGCGACGCCTCCATCTCGCATGGCGGCTCCAGCGAGGCGACGTTCCGCGAGATGCTGGTCTTCGCGCAGGAGGAGCATCCCGGCGCGCCGGTGATCATCAAGACCCATCCGGAGACGGCGGCGGGGCATCGGGAGGGGCATTTCGGACCGGAGGACGCGCGCGGGCGGGTGTCGCTGCTGACCGACCCGGTCAGCCCGTGGAAGCTGTTCGAGGGCGCGATGGGGGTCTACACGGTCAGCTCGCAGCTTGGGTTCGAGGCGATCCATGCCGGGTTGCAGCCCCGGGTCTTTGGCCAGCCCTTCTATTCCGGCTGGGGCCTGACGAAGGACGAGAACCCGGTGCCGCGCCGGGAACGCAAGCTGACCCGGGCGCAGCTGTTCGCGGCGGCGATGATCCTTTACCCGACATGGTACGATCCCTACCGCGACCGGCTCGGCACGCTGGAAGACGCCATCGCGGCGCTCGAGGCGCAGGCGGGCGCCTGGCGGGCCGATCGGCGCGGGTATGTCGCCGCCGGCATGCGGCTGTGGAAGCGGAAGCCGCTGCAGAAGTTCTTCGGCTCCGAACGCAGGCTGCGGTTCGAGGACGACCCGGACAAGGCGCAGGACCTCAGCGAGAAAGAAGACCGGCGGCTGATGGTCTGGGCCGGGAAGGAAACGCCCGATCTGCTCCATGCGCCCGAGCTTCTGCGCATCGAGGACGGCTTTCTCCGCTCGCGCGGGCTTGGCGCCGAACTGGTGCCGCCGCTGTCGCTGGTCACCGATAGCACCGGCATCTATTACGACCCCACCCGCGCCAGCCGGCTGGAAGCCCTGATCGCCGAAGCGGCGGACCTGTCGCCTGACCGGCTGGAGCGGGCGCGGCGGCTGGTCCTGCTGCTGACGCAGGAAGGGATCTCGAAATACAATACCGGCGGCGCGGCGCTGCCCGATCTGCCCGAAGGTCACCGCATTCTCGTGCCCGGCCAGGTGGAGGACGATGCCTCGATCCGGAAAGGCTGTGGCGACGTTCACGGCAACCGCGCGCTGCTGGAGGTGGTGCGGTCGGAAAACCCCGATGCGGTGATCGTCTACAAACCGCACCCGGATGTGGAGGCCGGGCTGCGCGCCGGGGCGCTGACGCCGGTGGAAACCGAAACCGCGGATCTCGTGGTGCCGGGCGCCGACCCGATCGCGCTGATCGGCGCCTGCGACGAGGTCTGGACGATGACCTCGCTCCTCGGGTTCGAGGCGCTGCTGCGTGACACGCCCGTCACCTGCCTCGGCACGCCGTTCTATGCCGGCTGGGGCCTGACCAGCGACCTCGGCGCGGTCCCGGCCCGGCGGCGGGCGCGGCCCTCGGTGACGGCCCTCGCCCACGCCGCGCTGATTGCCTATCCGCGCTATTTCGATCCGGTGACGGGAATGGCCTGCCCGGTGGAGGTGGCCGTCGACCGGCTGGTCTCCGGCGATTACCCCGGCGCCGGTCCCGCGAACCGGGCTCTGTCGAAGCTGCAGGGCCTGTTCGCCAGCTATGCCTGGATGTGGCGGCCGAAGACACCGGTGCGGTAGGCAAGGGTAGCGCCGGCCCGCGCGGGGCGGGTCGAACATTGAGAAGGCCTGCTCAAAAGCCTCGACGACGTGCCTGTGGCACCACCTTCGCCAAAAGCGCCGCCCCGTTGGGGGGCGGGTCGGCGCTGCCCGGGCTGGGCCCGGGCGAAACAGATGACATGCGTTGGGCGGCTATTCCGGCCGTCCCTTCATCCGCTTGTTCACCCAGCCCACCAGCACCACGGCCAGCAGGATCCGCACCAGGTGGTGCGCGGTCACGATCACCGGGCTGGCGTCGAGGCTCAGCGCGATCAGCGCCATCTCGGTCATTCCGCCCGGCGCGAAGCTGACGAACAGCGCGTCGAAGGTCTCCGGCACCACTGCCACCAGCCCCAGCGCCATCACCGCGCCGATCACCAGCATGCCCGCGACCGCCAGCACGCCCATGCCGAAGGTCTTGACCAAAAGCCCGATGCCCATGCCGGAGAATTGCGCGCCCAGCCCGGCGCCGACGATCAGCTGCGCCAGGCTCAGCAGCCAGCCGGGGCTGTGCAGATCCAGTATCCCGGTCAGCTGGGCAATGGCGCACAGCACCAGCGGCCCCAGCAACTGCCCGGCGGGCAGATTCAGCCGCATGCCCAGCCACATCCCGACCGGCGCGATCACCGCGATCGCCAGCAGATCCCACCAATGTGACGGGCCGGTGGACATGTTCTGTCCGGCCGAACTGCCCACCGCGTGGCCCTCGAGCCACAGGAAAAACGTCGGCACCGCCATCACCACGATGATGATCCGCGCGAAATGCTGCACCGTCAGCACCCGAACGTCGCCGCCTTCGCGTTCGCCCAGGGTGATCGCCTCGATCAGGCCGCCGGGCATGGCCGCATAGGTGGCGGTGACACGATCGTACTTGCCGACCTTGCGCAGCACGAAATAGCCGTAGCCATGCGCCAGCACCACGAACAGGCCCACCGCCAGGAAGGACGGCCAGAGCTGGGGGAACAGCGGCAGCAGGTCGGGTGTGAAGCGGCCGCCGATCATCGTGCCGATGGTGGCGATGGACAGGAACCGGAACGGCCGGTGAAAGGCGACGGCGTACCCGCTCTGCGCCCGGGTGATGGTATAGGCCGCGCTGAAGATCAGGCTGCCCAGCATGTAAGGCATCGGCAGCCCGACCCACGCCCCGAGCGTGCCGCCGACCGCCCCCAGCACCAGCAATGTGCCGGTGTCGATCCAGTACGATTTGTCACCCATACCCGTCTTATGACGCGGAATTGTCGGGAGAATCCAGAGGGAAAGCGTCAGCCGTAGGGTACGCCCGCGACATTCACGTAGAGCGCGTAAAGCGATTTCGCCGCCGCCATGAACAGGCGATTGCGCCGTGGCCCGCCGAAGCAGAGGTTGGCGCAGCGTTCCGGCAGGTGGATCTGCCCGATGGCGGTGCCGTCGGGCGCAAAGACCCGCACGCCGTCCAGCCCCTCGCCAATGCCCCAGCCGGCCCAGAGATTGCCCCCGGTGTCACAGCGGAACCCGTCCGGCGTTCCCTTCTCCCCCGCATCGACGAAGAGCCGCCCGTTCGTCACGCCCCTGCCGTCCGGGGTCACGTCATAGACATGGATCTTGCGCGGCACCCCGCGCGATTCCACGAGGTAGAGCAGGTCTTCATCGGGGGAGAAACACAGGCCGTTCGGCTGGTTGATCCCCTCGATCACCACCGTCATCTCGCCGGTCTCGCCATCGACGCGGTAGACGTTCGTGGGGAGCTCCGGTTCGGCGACGCCGCCCTCGTAATGGCTGAGGATGCCGAAGGACGGGTCGGTGAACCAGATCGCGCCGTCCGATTTCACCACCACGTCGTTCGGAGAGTTCAGCCGCTTGCCCTGGTAGCTGTCGGCGATCACCGTGACGGTTCCGTCGATCTCTGTCCGCGTGACCGAGCGCAGACCGTGCCGGCAGGACACCAGCCGCCCCTGCCGGTCGCGCGTGTTGCCATTGGTGAAGCCGCCGCGCCGGTATTCCGAGACCGCGCCGGTCTCTTCCTCCCATCGCAGCATCCTGTCGTTCGGGATGTCGGACCACAGAAGGCACCGCTGGTCGCCGAACCAGACCGGCCCCTCGCCCCAGCGCGTGCCTTCGGCCAGCCGCTCCACACGGGCATGCCACAGGATCAGCTTCTCGAATCTCGGATCGAGCACCTCGACACTCGGGTCGGGGTAGCGTTCGGACGGTTCCCACATGTTCGGCCCTCCCTGGCACGTCTCGCGCGCAGGCTACCCGCCGCCCGCCGCGACGCCAAGCCGTCGAAACGATGTGGGAAAGGGCAGTGGCACCGATGATGGCCCCTGCCCCTTTCGTTGGCTACTCACGCGCGAACAGCGACTTGGTGTTCAGCGCCGTCCCGCCCGCTTCTTCTGGTCCAAAATATCCCCGCCGGAGGCACCGCCCGCAGGGCGGTTCGCCCTCAGAACGGCAGCCCGACGTAGTTCTCGGCCAGCGAGCCCAGCGCGTTTTCGGACGAGAACAGGTAGTCCATGTCCGTCTGCTGCAGCCGCTTGTCGTAGCTGATCGAGTCCGGGAAGGTGTGGAGCAGCATGGTCATCCACCAGCTGAACCGCTGCGCCTTCCAGACCCGCGCCAGCGCCTTGGCCGAATAGGCCTCCAGCCCCGCATCGTCGCCGTTCAGGTAGTGATCCGTCATCGCGTGGTAGAGGTAGTAGATGTCGGAAGCGGCAGAGTTCAGGCCGCGCGCGCCCGTGGGCGGCACGATGTGTGCGGCGTCGCCGGCGAGGAACAGGTTGCCGTAGCGCATCGGCTCGGCGACGAAGCTGCGCAGCGGCGCGATGGATTTCTCGATGGACGGGCCGGTTTCCATCCGCTCGCCGACCTCTTCGGGCAGGCGGCGTTTCAGCTCGTCCCAGAAGGCGTCGTCCGACCAGTCCTCGACCGTGTCGGTCAGCGGGACCTGGATGTAATAGCGGCTGAGCACCTGGCTGCGCATCGAGCACAGGGCGAAGCCCCTCTCGTGGCGGGCATAGATCAGCTCCGGGTTCACCGGCTTGGTGCGCGACAGCACGCCGAGCCAGCCGAACGGATAGATCTTTTCGTGCTCCACCAGCACGTCTTTCGGGATCGATTTGCGGCTCGGCCCGTGGAACCCGTCCGCGCCGATGATGTAGTCGCAGTCGATGCGGACGATCTCGTCACCGTCGCGATAGGTCACGTAGGGCGCGTCGGTCTTCATGTCGTGCAGCGCCACGTCTTCCACGTTGTGGATCACCTTGCCCTGCATCTTGTCGCGCGCCTCGTAGAGGTCGCGGGTCAGTTCCGTCTGGCCATAGACCACCACGGACGAGCCGCCGGAATATTTCTTCAGATCGACGCGGCTCAGCTTTCCGTCATGGGCGATCTCGAAGCCGTCGTGGATCTCGCCCTCGCGGTCCATGCGCTCGCCGCACTGCGCCTCGCGCATCAGCTCGGCAAAGCCGTGTTCCAGCACGCCGGCGCGGATCCGGCCCAGCACGTATTCGCGGCTGTGCTTTTCCAGAACGACGGTCTCGATGCCTTTCAGATGCAGAAGCTGCGACAGCATCAGCCCTGACGGGCCGCCGCCGATGATACAGACCTGAGTTTTCATGGCGCGTTTCCTCCTCCTTGGATGTGCATCGCAGGATGCCGGAAACCGCGGTTCGGGAGAATGGACCCGCCCGCCAAATACTTGTATGAATCGGACATGGCACAGCCCGCGCATATCCAGACCTTCAACCTCTTCGGCGAGTCGCAGGACCTGCCGGACGTGGTGCATTGCGAAACCATCGAGACCCGCTCGGTCCTGCATGACTGGGAACTGAGTGCGCACCGCCACGCGCGCCTGCACCAGGTGCTGTTCGTCGAAAGTGGCGACGGCACGGCCAGTCTCGACGGGGCCGAGCACCGGCTTGCCGCGATGCACCTGGTCAACGTGCCCGTGGGCATTGTCCACGGTTTCCGCTTCGATCCGGGGACGGCCGGGCTGGTCGTCACACTCGCTGCCGAGATGCTGGACGAGGCGCTGCAGCCCGGTGAGGGCCTGCGGCCGGTGCTGAACCGGCCCGCCATGATTTCCGCGGACGAGGCCTGCATTGCCACGATGCGGGGGATCGCCTGCGAATTCGCCGCCCGCAGCTTTGCCCGGGCACAGGTGCTGCGCTCTCTGGCGGGGGTATTACTTGGACAGATCGCACGGTCTCTGGCGGACACCGCACCGCCTCAGGACGGCCCCGCCGCGCCGGACCTGCTGACACGTTTCGAAACCCTGTTGGAAACGCACTTCCCGAAGCACTGGACGGTCGCCAACTACGCCGACGCGCTGGCGGTGAGCACGACCCATCTCTCGCGCGTCACCCGCAATGCCACCGGCCGCCCGGCCACCCTGCTGATCGAGGAACGCCTGGTCCGCGAGGCGCGGCGCAATCTTGTTTACACCAACCTGCCCGTGCAGACGATCGGCTACGCACTCGGGTTTCAGGACCCCGCCTATTTCAGCCGCGTCTTCTCGCGCGCCACCGGCATGTCGCCGCGCGCCTTCCGGGCGCGTGTGCAGGCGGCCGGATAAGACGGCTATGCCTGACGCAGGATCTTCTCCATCGCCTTCCCCTTGGCGAGTTCGTCGACCAGCTTGTCGAGATACCGGATCTCGCGCATCGTCGGTTCCTCGATCTCTTCCACCCGCACGCCGCAGATCATGCCCTTGATTTCTGACCTCGTCGGGTTCATCGCGGGTGCCTCGGCGAAGAAGGTCTCGAAATCCGTCCCGTCCGTCAGCCGGCCCTTCAGCGCGTCGCGGTCGTAGCCGGTCAGCCACTGGATGATCTCGTCGACCTCTTCCTTGCTGCGCCCCTTCCGCTCCGCCTTGTTGACGTAATGCGGATAGACGCTGCCGACGCTCATCGTGTAGATCCTGTGCTTCTTTTCCATGTCGGGTCCTCCCGTGCCGCCTTTGGCGGCGATGCCTGTCGCAAACCTAGCACGGCCGGCGCAGGCTCCAAGATCAGGGCTGATCCTGCAGCCGCCGCCCCATCCAGACCGCCCGCGCCCCCGGTGTCGCGATCTTTTCGAAGCCCTGCTTCTGCCAGAACCGGATGCCCCTGGCGTTGCCCGCACTCGCGCCGACATGCGCGCCGGTTACGCCCAGCGCAGTAGCCGCGTGCACCCATCGCTCCAGAAGCTGCCCGCCCAGCCCCTGCCCCTGCGCCGCCGGCAGCAGGTTCATATGCAGATGCGCGGGGTATCGGGACACGACCGCGTCCGGCGTCGGTTCCCGATCATGGATCATCTGGCACCTGCGCTCATCCGCCGTCCAGTCGTCCTGCCGTGCCGGGTCAGGCTTTGGATAGGTTTCGCGCAGCGCCGGCCACCAGTCCCGTTCCAGAGTGACGGCAAAGGCGCGGCTGTCCGCTGCCCCGACGCAATAGCCGACCACCATGCCGTCCCGTTCCGCGACAAAGGCCAGTTCCGGCGCACAGGCGAGATACGGCCCGGCATAGATGTGCCCGATCAGCCTTGGCTCGCTGTAAAGATGCGTGGCGTCCTCGCCCGCATCGCCCGTCTTCAGGCAGATGGCGTAAAGCGCCTCCGCATCCTCGGGCTTGGCCTGACGGATCTCGTTCATTGCATCTCGTTCCGGAATCCTGCCCGCCTGCCCTTCGCCGGGCGATTAATGTCCCGCGCCGTCAATCAGGATCGATCACACCGAAACTGCCGGACGTATCGCCATTCTCAGCCTGGGTGAAATACCCCTCTGCCGCGAGACCGCGCCGCAGCAATTCACGGATTGCTGCCGCACGGCTGGGCATTCTCTTTTCGAAACGCCAGTCGTCCAGAGCACGGAGTTCTTCCTCCGTTACCATAATCTGCAGTCGGTCCAGTCTCTTACCGCGTTCACCAGTCATTTTCAGAACCACCGTCAGAATGCTCGATGCATCGAGCTTTGCATAACTTACTCAAGAAATATCACTTGCTCAAAATTAGCACACGGCGCTGATTGGGCAAGTGCTACTGGCATTTCAACTTGCTCAAGCGAGCTCAGTTGTGCACACGGCGCATGTTGCTGCGAATAAGTAATTGAAATTAATGTAAATATTCCCCCCTGTCTGCTACCTGTGTTGTTAGCGTACCTATGAGCGATTCCGTGGCTAAAACGACTGACCAGCAATACAGGGCGGCGATCGTCCTGACGAGTGACGTGATCCTCGCGTTGGACATCGAACAGGCCCTCGAATCAATCGCTTACCGTACGTGGATCAACCACGATTATGACTTGGCAAACCTGGAATCCTCTGGTCCCAGCAAGATCGACATCGCCATCGTCGAAGTTCAGCCCGGAGATTCTCATTCAAATGTCTCCCTTATCTGGCTGCAGGACCGGGGCGTGCCTACTGTCGTACTGTCGACCAGCGACCTTAACCCGAACTCATACTTCGCGGGAATGCAGCAGATTGTCGGCAGTTTCACCAAGCCCGTACATGTCGACAAGATCCTGCCATTCGTCTCGTCCTTAACGGAAGATAGCCCTCAGACCGGTTAGAGAGGGCGACAGGCGCCGCCGGCCAGTGCTTCAGCCAGGCAGGCGACGGAGCCTCACGTCAGACTGGTTGCTTTCAGCCACGCGGAAATCGCCGTCGCCACTTCCGCCGGCCGTTCGCAGGGCAGGAAGTGCCCCGCATCGGGGATCACCACCACCTTTGCTTCGGCGCCGACCATCTCGGCGATCTCGCGATGCTGTTTCTCCGGGCTCCACAGGTCGCCGGTGCCGACCAGCAGCAGCACCGGGCAGGTGACCGCGTCCAGATGCGCGCCTGCGTCCGGCCGGTTCATCAGCGCGCGGATCTGGCGTTCATGCACTTCCGGTCCGCAGGCCACCACCATCTCGGTCATGTCGTCCATGAACGCGGTGTCGCCGCGACGGTCCGCGTCGACCATCGGCGGCAGCCAGTCGGCGGCCAGCGCCGCCATGTCGTCGTAACCCAGCGCGACCTTTTCCAGCCGCTTCTCCGGCTCGGTGTTGCCCAGCGGATGGTGCCCGGTATCGGCCAGGATCAGGCCCGCCATGCGTTCCGGCGCGATGCGCGCCATCTCCATCGCGACGCGGCCGCCCATCGAGTGCCCTACCGGGATCACGTCGCCCACGGCCAGGCCCAGCGCATGCTCCGCCATCGCGGTGATCGACGGCGGTTCTGTCACATCGGCGATGCGATAGTCCCCTCCCACCGCCTCGGCCACCGGTTTCCAGACGCGGGCGTCCGACAACAGGCCGGGCACGTAGACGAGGGTCGCCATCTTCTTCTCCTTCAAAGCAAAAGGGCCCCGGCGCTGCCGCCGGGGCCCTTTTGCCAGTCATATCAAATCAGGCAGCGCATTCCAGCAGAAGCGTACCCGCCGCGGTGTTCGAGATCGGAATGTGATAGTTCCGCGTGATCTCGTTCACCTCGTCGCCCAGAGCGCCGCGCATCATCATCCACATCAGGAATTCGGTGCCCTGCGCGCCGGCCTTTTCGACCAGCTCCATCCGGGTGACCTTGGTCAGCTCTTCCGGGTTCGACACGATATTCTCCAGACAGTACTGGTCGAAATCCTTGTTGATGAACCCGGCGCGTGCGCCGTCGAGCTGGTGGCTGAGACCGCCGGTGCCGAGGATGACGATCTTCGCGTCCTCCGGGAAGGACCGCAGCGCCTTGCCCAGCGCCTTGCCGAAGTCCAGCGCCCGCGCCAGCGTCGGGATCGGGTGCTGCACGGTGTTCGCAGAGATCGGCACCGCCTTCGGCATATCCGGGTTGTTCGGCGCGCCCGGCCAGAACAGCTGCATCGGGACGACGAAACCGTGATCCACCGCCAGTTCCTGGCACGAGGTGATGTCGAAGTGATCCGCCACCATCGACTCGATGATGTGCCAGCTGAGTTCCGGCGCGCCGGGGAACGGATCGAGCGACGGCAGGCCCCAGCCCTCGTCCTCGTTCTTGTATTCATGCGCCGCGCCGATCGCGAAGGTCGGCATCCGGTCGAGGAAAAAGCCTAGCCCGTGATCGTTGTAGATGTTGATCACGTAATCCGGCTTGTGCTCCTGGATCCAGGCGTGAACCTTCGGATAGCCGTCGAAGAACGGCTTCCAGTACGGATCGTCGTAAAGTTCCTTCTGGATCGCATTGCCCACCGCGGGGATATGCGACGTGGTGATGCCACCAAGTACTGTCGCCATGATGCCCTCCTACGCCTGGCTCGCGAGGAATTCCTTGAATTCCTCGGTGGTTTTTCCGGTCTGCATGCCGCCCACGTCCTGGACGGACAGCTTGAAGATCCCGGCGAACTTGGCGAGGTAATAGATGTTCCCGCCTTCCTCGATCATCTTCAGGATGTTGCGGTCGCGGATCGCCTGTTTCTGGCCCTCGTTCAGGCCGTACTTTGCCATGTAGCCTTCCTCGTCGGCGGCGAAGGCGTCGCGGTTCTCGGCCTTGTTGAACGAGTAGCACATCTTGTTCAGCGCATAGCCTTTCATGGCCATCTTGCCGTCGAAGATGGTCGTGCCGGGGATGTCGATATGATAGTCGTAACCAGGTTGGTCCATCGTCTCCTCCTGTTTCTGTCAGAAATATCGCATGCGGGCGAAGGGGCGCGTTTGATGTGGATCAAGCTGCAGGCGTAGCGGGCGCAGATTGAATAGCCATGACGCAAAACTTATACTTGGCGGCGCAATTTTGGCATGCCAAAACGACCATTTCTTCGAACAATTTCAAATTGTTATTGGAAATCGAGACCCAACCGAACATGCACGCCAATTTGCGCGCCCAAGCCTGCGCAAAAACCAGACCGGAAGGCTGTTTGTGATGGAAACGGGCGACTCGGCGCCCCCGCGTCGCTACGCTTCCAGAGCGCGTATCATGTCGACCCGCGTCGCGTGGCGTCCACCCTCGAACCCGGCGTTCAGAAACGCATCCACGATGTCGAGCGCCAGCCCCTCTCCCACCACGCGCGCGCCAAGCGACAACATGTTGGCGTCGTTATGCTCGCGGATCATCCGGGCCGAGAACGTGTCGGAGCAGACACCGCAGCGGATGCCCCTGACCTTGTTGGCCGCCATCATGATGCCCTGCCCGGTGCCGCACAGGATGATGCCAAGCCGGCAATCGCCGGAGGCAACCAGTCGCGCCGCCGCCTCGCCATGCGCCGGATAATGGGTGCTTTCGGGCGTGACCGGGCCGATATCGACCACCTCCCAGCCCAGTTCCGCCACATGCGCGGCAATCGCCTGGCGAAGCGGAATGGCGGCGTGATCGCTGGACAGGACGACGCGTCTGTTATCGGTCATGGCGTCTTTCCTTTCCCGACGCGAACGGGCGCGATGCCCCGCCGCTGACAGCGGCCGGGCAATCACGGTCTGCGCCCGTTACCGCGCCCAGTACAGCCGCATCGGGTTGTCCACCAGCAGTTTCTGCTGGAGTTCTTCCGTGCGCGCGATCCGGGGGATGAAATCGACCAGCGCGCCGTCGTCCGGCATGTGCGATTTCATGTTGGGATGCGGCCAGTCCGTGCCCCAGATCACCCGGTCGGGGAACCGGTCCACTAGCGCCTGGCCGTAGGGCACCACGTCGTCATAGGGCGGACCCGCCTTGGTCAGCCGTTCCGGGCAGGTCGCCTTGACCCACATCGTGTCCAGATCGTCCATCAGCCCGAGGAAGCGCTGGAAATCGGGGTGGTCGACGCCGTTCTCCACATCCGGGCGGCCCATGTGATCGACCACTATGACCGTGGGAAGCTGCTTCAGGAACGGGATCAGCTCTTCCAGGTCCTGAGCTTCGAAATAGACAACAATATGCCAGTCAAGCGTGGCGATCTTGTCCGCAATTGTCAGAAATGTCTCTTTCGGTGTGGAGTCCACCAGCCGCTTGACGAAGTTGAACCGGACCCCGCGAACGCCCGCCTCGTCCATTTCCTTCAACTCGTCCATGGTGACATCTGTGCCGACCGACGCGATGCCGCGCGCCTTGTCACCGGCGGCACGGCAGCCGTCAACCAGCGCGCGGTTGTCCTTGCCGTGGCAGGTCGCCTGCACGATCACGTTCTTGTCGAAGCCGAGGAAATCGCGCAGCGCGAAAAGCTGCTCCTTGCTGGCGTCGCAGGGCGTGTATTTCCGTTCCGGCGCGTAGGGAAACACGTCGCTCGGCCCGAAGATGTGGCAATGCGCGTCCACCGCGCCCTTTGGCAGCACGAAATCCGGCTTTTTCGGGTTGGGGTGAAACACCAGCCAGTCGGGATCCATCACCTGCTTGTTCATGCGAACACCTCTCCATCCATGAGCTTGCGCGCGGTGCGCAGGATCGCCGCAGAGGCGACCGCACCGGTTTCGTCCAGTTTCGCCACCACGGTCATCTCGCCGGTCGGATGCTCGACCGACAGGGTTCGCTCCTCACCCTCGCCGCGCTCGGCCAGGTCGTAGGCGGGCGAGCCCTCGATCAGGCAGGCGGTCGCCACGCTGACCGCGCCCAGAACGCCGATGGTCTTGTGGCACCGATGCGGGATGAACGAACGGGTGGAAATCGCGCCGCCCTGTTTCGGGGCGCTGACCATGGTCATCTTCGGCACCGACTTTTCGCTGACGTCGCCCAGGTTCATCATCGGGCCGCAGGCGAGCCGGATCTTTTCCAGCCTGGCGCGCAGATCGTCGTTCGCTTCCAGCTCTTCCGGCGTCTCGTCTCCGGTGATGCCCATGTCGGCGGCGCGCATCACGACGCAGGGCATGCCGTTGTCGATCATCGTCACCTCGACGCCCTCGACCGTGTCGCAGGCATTCCCGGTCGGCAGCAACGCGCCGCAGGACGACCCGGCGGTATCCTTGAACTCCACCGGCACCGGCGCCGCACCGCCCGGCACGCCGTCGATCTTCGCGTCGCCCAGATATGTGACCGTGCCGCCGGGCGTCTTCACCCGCTCGATGGCCACCTGCCCGGTGTTTTCCATGAAGATCGCCACCGGCGTCTCGCCGTCCTTCGCGGGCACCAGCCCGCGCTCGATGGCGAAGGGGCCGACTCCGGCAAGGATATTGCCGCAGTTCTGCGCGTCGGTGACGATGGGCCGGTCGACGAAGACCTGCAGGAACAGGTAATCGATGTCGACGCCCTCGCGCTCCGACGGTTTCACCACCGCCACCTTCGAGGTCAGCGGGTCGGACCCGCCCATCCCGTCGATCTGCCGGATATCGGGGGATCCCATCACCCGCAGCAGGAAGGCGTCGCGCGCCTCCGTATCGGAGGGCAGGTCGGAGGCCAGGAAATACCCGCCCTTCGAGGTCCCGCCCCGCATCCACATGCACCGAACACCGTCAGACATTATCCATTCCTCCCGCCGGTCCGTTCGCCTCACTCCCGAGACTCTATTTGGGGCTCAGCGTCGCAACCCGCGTCTGCTTCTTCTGGCTGAAAATATCCCGGGGGGTCCGGGGGGCGGAGCCCCCCGCCGGATCGCCGCCGCAGGCGGCGACCCCCTCCGCTTTCAGCCCGCTTCCGACGCCTGTCACCACACCCGGATCGGGCACGATCGGCGCCGGCCTAGATCCACATGCCCGGCGTTTCCGCCGCTCACACGTATTTCAGGCCCTTGGCGGCCAGCTTCTCGCGCATCCCGTAGATGTCGAGGCCCAGTTCGCCGGCCCGGAACCGCTCGCGCTTCGATTCCTCGTTGGCTTCGCGCGCGCGGGCCTTTTCCAGCACCTCCGCCGCTTCCTCGCGGCGGACGACGCAGACGCCGTCATCGTCGGCCACGATCACGTCGCCCGGGTTCACATGCGCCTCGGCGCAGATCACCGGCACGTTGACCGAACCCAGCGTCTCCTTGATCGTGCCCTGCGCATGCACCGCCTTGGACCAGACGGGAAAGCCCATCTCGGTCAGGTCCTTCACGTCGCGGACGCCACCGTCGATCACCAGCCCGCGACAGCCGCGCGCCATCAGCGAGGTCGCCAGCAGGTCGCCGAAGAACCCGGCGTCGGAGGGCGTGATCACGCCCACCACCATGATGTCGCCTTCCTGGATCTGCTCCACCCCGACATGGATCATCCAGTTGTCGCAGGGCGCGGCCAGCACCGTCACGGCGGACCCGGCCACGCGGGCGCCGGAGTAGACCGGGTTCACGTAGCTGGCCAGCAGGCCCTTGCGGCCCTGCGCCTCGTGCACGGTGGCGACGCCGCATTCCGCCAGCCCGTCGATCACCGCCTGATCGGCGCGCTCGATGGTCTGGACGACGATCCCCGTTTGTCCCGGCTGGTAGGTCATTCCAGTTCGTCCACCGTGCGCGGGAAGATCGCCTGGAAGCCTTCGGCATAGCGGCAGTCGCGGCCGCCGGCCTGACCGCCGGAGTTGCGGCGGAAGTGGTTGCCGCGGTTCTCGGCGACGTTCTCGTAGAAGTGCCACAGGTGCTCCTGCCCCTGCATGCACTGGATCGCGGCCCATTTCTTGTCCCAGACCGGTGTGATGTCGAGGAACACGTTCGGGCGCCATTCCATCTGCTCGGTCTGGTGCGGCTCGAACAGGTAGAGCTGCGGCGCGCCCAGGACCTTCTGGCCGGGGTTGTGGCCCCAGGCCTGCGCCACCATCCGCGCCTCGAGCGCGAAGTCGGTCGTGCGCATGTGGTCGGTGTTATACGGGTCCCATTTCGAGTGGGAGAACATGAACTTGGGCTGAACTTCGCGGATGATGTCGACCATCATGTCCAGCGTCTCGCGGCCCAGATCCAGCGGATAGTCGCCACGGTCGAGGAAGCGGATATCGGTCACGCCCAGCGCGTTGGCGGCATTCTCGGCCTCTTCCTGGCGGGCCGCCTTGACCTTGTCCAGTGTCATGCCTTCCTGCTTCCACAGCTTGGCGCTTTCGCCGCGCTCGCCGTAGGACAGACAGACGACGGTGACGTCGTATCCCTTGGACTGGTGCAGCGCGATGGCGCCGCCGGCGCGCCAGACGAAGTCCGCCGAATGCGCACTGATCACCAGAGCGGTGGGTTTGTCGGCCATGATTTTCCTCCCGAGGGTGTTCGCACGGGGCCGGTATGGCGCACGCCGCGCGGAATGCCTATTTCGAATGTGGTTCTCGGGATAAGTTTTGTCTATACCCCCGCCAATACGCCAGTCCTCGCAAAGCCAGAAAAGGTTAACGTTTCCTTGACCTCCGATTTCCCGAATATCCGGCACATGCGCGTGTTTTCCGAGGCGGTGCGCTCGGGCTCGGTCTCGCTGGCGGCGGCGCGGTGCCACCTGTCGCAGCCGGCCGCGACGCAGGCGATTTCGGGGCTGGAGGACGACCTTGGCACACCGCTTCTGATCCGCCGCGCAAGGGCACTGACGCCGACCGAAGCGGGCGCGCTATTCGCCGCACGGGTAGAGGAAGCGCTGGATCATCTGGAGCGCGGCGCGCGCACGGCGCTGAAGACCGGCCGCAACGAAAGCCGTCGCGACGGGTTCGACAGGATGGTAACGGCGGCACAGCTGCGCGCCCTTATCGCGATCGCGAATTCCGGCAGCTTCACCCTGGCGGCGCGCGAGCTGAACGTGTCGCAACCAACCATCCACCGCGCGGCGCGCAACCTCGAAGCCCTTGCGGGGCTTTCCTTTTTCACCGCAACTGCGGTCGGGGTGGAACTGACCGCCGCGGCGCAGGCCTTTGCCCGCGGGGCAAAGCTGGCGCAGGCCGAAATCCGGCAGGGGATCGAGGAGGTCGGCCGCGCCACCGGCGGCCAGGGCGGCACCTTCACGCTGGGCAGCCTGCCGCTGGCGCGCACAACCATCGTACCGCAGGCGGTCAACGCGATGGTGCGGGCGCAGCTTGGCATCCAGATCCGTGTCGTCGACGGGCGATACCCGCAATTGCTGCGCGGCCTGCGTGAAGGCGATGTCGACTGCATCATCGGCGCCCTGCGCGATCCGGTTCCGGCAGAGGACGTGACACAGGAGGAACTGTTCATCGACGATCTCGCCATTGTCGCGCACCCCTCGCACCCACTGTTTTCCATGGAAAACCCGACGGTTGAGGACACGCTCGACTATCCGTGGGTGGCGCCGCCCAAGGACACGCCCGCCGGAAGCTACCTGTTCGAGACCCTGCGGATTCAGGATCGCCCGATCACGCCGGTGCGTGTCGTGTCTTCCTCGCTGGTTTTCCTGCGCGGGATGCTGGCGCAGGGTCCCTATGTCTCGATCATCTCGCGCCACCAGATCAGCGCCGAGGAGGCGGCGGGCGATATCCTGCCGCTGCCGATCAAGCTGGTGCGAAACGCCCGTGCCATCGGGCTGACCTATCGCACCGGCTGGCGGCCGACCGACGCGCAGGCGGAATTCATCGGATATCTGCGCGAATTCAGCCGGCCGGGGACCGTGGACAGAGACAGGCGCGCACATGCAGTATAGCTTTTTCCAATATCATCCGGGGGATTCGAATTCCGATCTCTGTCCGCTGGGTGATAGGAAGGCGCGGTAACAGCGAACAGAAGCCGCCGCCTGCATGCGCAGACGGTCGCAACGGGTTGTCCGAACCCGGTATTGCGACACATATGTAAAGCAGATCCCGGGTGCCCGGGCGGCGGCACGTAACCCATGGAGGAAGGGATGCCTGAAAAGGACTACGAGGACATTCCCGGCACATTCGTCTTCGACGCGGACCGTTCGCGCGAAGGCTATCACCTGAACCAGTTCTGCATCAGCCTGCGGCTGCAGAAGAATCGCGACGAGTTCAACGCGGACGAGGAGAAATACCTCGACAAGTTCCCGATGACCGCCGAACAGCGCGAAGCCGTGCTGAAGCGCGAGTGGAACCGCCTGCTCGAGTTGGGCGGCAACATCTACTACACGTCGAAGCTTGCCGCGAATGACGGCATCAATTTTCAGAACCTTGCCGGCCTGATGACCGGCATGGGCGTCGAGGCCTATCGCGACATGATGCTGCACGGCGGCCGGTCGCCGGAGGGCAACCGCTACAAATCCGAATGGAAGGACAAGTAATGGCCCGTATCACAGCAGGCGTGGGCGTGTCTCATGTGCCCGCCATTGGCGTGGCGATGGATACCCACATCACCGATCAGCCTTACTGGAAACCGGTTTTCGACGGCTTCAAGTTCAGCCGCGAGTGGATGAAGGAAAACAAGCCCGACGTCATCTTCCTCGTCTACAACGACCATTGCACGGCGTTCGACGCGTCCTGCATCCCGACCTTCGCGCTTGGCGCCGCCGCTACCTTCCAGCCCGCCGACGAGGGCTGGGGCCCGCGCCCGGTCCCGGTCGTGCGCAACCACCAGAAACTGGCCAGCCACATCGCGCAGTCGCTGATCCTGGATGAATTCGACCTGACCATCATGAACGAGATGGAGGTCGACCACGGCCTGACCGTCCCGCTGTCGGTGATGTTCGGCGAGGTCGGCCCGGACGAGGAATGGCCCTGCCTGGTGATCCCGCTGGCGGTGAACGTGGTGCAGTACCCTGCCCCCACCGGCAACCGCTGCTACAACCTCGGCAAGGCCGTGCGCCGGGCCATCGAGAGCTATGACGAAGACCTGAAGGTCATGGTCTTCGGCACCGGCGGCATGTCGCACCAGCTGCAGTACAAGCGCGCCGGCCTGATCAACCGCGAATGGGACACTCGTTTCCTCGACCTGCTGACCGAGGATCCGGTGTTCGCCAGCCAGATCCCGCATGTGGAATACCTGCGCGAGGCCGGTTCAGAGGGCGTCGAGATGGTTATGTGGCACGTCATGCGCGGCGCGCTGGACGACGAGGTGAAGGAAGTGCACCGCCACTACCACGTGCCCGCGTCGAACACCGCCGTGGGACATATCATCCTGGAAAACGTCGCCGCCTGATCGCGGCACGGACGAGAAGCGCCGCGAGAGATCGCGGCGCTTCCGGTTTTGCCGCTTCAATGCGGCCCATAGCAACTCCGCCTGAGACCGACGAGGAGGACAGTCAATGCGTATCTGTGTAGCCGGGGCCTACGGCGCCTTCGGGATGAAGCACCTCGACGCCCTGAGCGCCATCGACGAGGTCGAAGTGACCTCTGTCATGGGGCCCAGCAAGGACAAGATCGAAAGCTTCGCCGCCGAGCGCGGCATCGGACATGCCGCGACCACGCTGGACGAATGCCTGGCCCGCGACGATGTCGACGCCGTGATCCTCGCCACGCCGACGCAGATCCATGCCGAGCAGGCCATCGCCTGCATGAAGGCCGGCAAGCCGGTGCTGATCGAGATCCCGATGGCCGACTCGCTGGCCGACTCCGAGGCGATCTGCAAGGTGCAGAAGGAAACCGGCGTTCTGGCCATGGCCGGACAGGTGCGCCGCTTCAACCCCTCGCACCAGTGGATCCACAACAAGATCACGGCGGGCGAGCTGAAGATCCAGCAGATGGATGTTCAGACCTACTTCTTCCGCCGCACCAACACCAATGCCAAGGGCGAAGCGCGGAGCTGGACCGACCACCTGTTGTGGCACCATGCCTGCCACACGGTCGACCTGTTCCAGTACCAGACCGGCGGACAGGCCAAGGAGGCCTTCGGCCTTGAAGGTCCGCATCACCCGGAACTGGGCATCGCCATGGACATGGCCATCGGCATGAAGGCCGAGGATGGCGCGATCTGCACGCTGTCGCTGTCCTTCAACAACGACGGGCCGTTCGGCACCTTCTTCCGCTACATCTGCGACAACGGCACCTACATCGCCAACTACGACGACCTGTTCGACGGCAACATGAACAAGATCGACCTGTCGGATGTGGCGGTGTCGAACAACGGCATCGAGCTGATCGACCGCGAGTTCATCTCGGCGATCCAGGAAGGGCGCGAACCCAACTCGTCGGTCCATGACGTGCTGTCGGCGATGCAGACGCTGGACAAGATCGAAAAGTCGTTCGGCTAGAACGCTTCGAATTCTGGAACGCGAAGGCGCGGCCGGGTCAGGCCGCGCCTTTTCTGTACCGGAAAACCCCCGTGCCGGTGGCGCACAGCTCACCTGTTTCGTCCCGCACCTCGGCCTCGGCGAAATAGGTGGACCGGCCGCCGCTGGTCCGCCGTCCCTCTGCGATCAGCCGGGTGCCTTTCGGGCGCGACACGAAATTCGTGGTCATCGACAGTGTCATGGTCAGCTGCTTGCGGTCCGGGTCGCCGGTATAGGCGCCCGCATGGCCCATCGCGGTGTCCAGCAGCACCGCGTAGATGCCGCCGTGCGGAATGCCGTAACGGTTCATGATATGGGCGACGATCTCCTGTTCGACGCGCGCGTAGCCTTCGGCCCAGCCGGTCACGCGGCATCCAAGCCGGGCCAGCATCGGAGACGGCTCCTCCGCGACGGCCGGGTCGACGCCCGGCAGGTCTCCGGCCCCTGATTGCGGACTGTCATGGGTCATTCGGCGCGTTCCTTTTCTCTGTTGCCGGCATCTTGCAGGCTTGGCGGGCAAAGGCAAACGGGCGGCTTGCACGCGGATGGGCCCCGGGTCAGGCTGGCGGGCATGAACGATGATCTGACATGCGGCTGGCCGGGCGGCGCGACACGGTTTCTGGCTCTGCGGATGCTGCCGGGCGAGGACCTGCGCGGGCGGCTGGAAACGGTGTTCGCGGCGCAGCCGGAGACAGCGGGATTCGTGGCCGCCTGTGTCGGCAGCCTGACCTCGGCGCGGCTGCGGCCGGCGGGGCGGGACGATGCGCTGGAAGTGGCGGGGCCGCTGGAGATCGTCGCGCTGTCGGGAACGCTGTCGGTCGACGGTCCGCATTTGCATGTGGCGGTCTCGGATGCCGAAGGTCGGATGACCGCCGGGCACCTGCTGGCCGGATCGGTGGTCAGGACGACGGTGGAGGTGGTGCTGGGGCTGACCGATGCTGTTACCTTCACGCGCCGAGACGATCCGCGCACCGGATACGCGGAGCTGTTCTTCGACGGCTGACCGGCCCTATTCGCCTCGCGCGATCACCGCGTAGGCGTCCCGGGCGATCTGCTTTTCCTCTTCCGCCGGGATGATGTGGACCTCGAGAGCACCGAGCCACGCCAGCTTGTCCATGATCATCTGCCGGATCTCGGCCGAATTCTCGCCGATACCGCCGGTGTAGGCCACGGCGTCGACTCCGCCCATCACAGAGATCAGGCCGCCGGCCTGACGGGCGATGGAGGTCACGAAATGCGCGATGGCGAATTTCGCCTCCTCCGTGCCCTCTGCCATCAGCGCCTGCATGTCGGCATGGCCGCCCAGCGCGCGCAGGCCGGACTCCTTGTTCAGCACCCGTTCGGCCTCGTCGATGCCCAGTTCCCGCGCCATGCGCAGCACCGCCATGCCGTCGATATCGCCAGACCGCGTGGCCATCGTCGGACCGGAGAGCGGCGAGTAGCCCATCGTCGTGGCGCAGGACTGTCCGTTCCGGATCGCGCAGAGGCTGACGCCAGCGCCCAGATGCATGGCCAGCAGGCGTTCCGGCAGCGCGTCGCCGAACTGCGCCACCATCCCGGCATAGCTGAGCCCGTGGAAACCGTAGCGGCGGATGCCCGCGTCGCGGTACTGCGCGGGGATCGCGTAGCTGGTGATCAGCGGGTCCTGCCCGGCGTGGAACGCGGTGTCGAAGCTGGCATATTGCGGCAGGTCGGGCCGCGCGGCGGCCATGGCGCGGATGCCGGCAAGGCCCGGCGGGTTGTGCAGCGGCGCAAGCGGGATGTTCGCTTCGATGATGCCGATCACCTCGTCTGTCAGGCGTGCGGGCGCGGTGGCGGCGGTGCCGCCATGCACGATGCGATGGCCCGCCGCGACGATATCGTCGATCCCGGCGTTCTGCAGCGCCGCGAAAAGCGCGGCGAAGGCGGCATGGTGATCGGGGGCATAGACCGCGTGCCGCGTGTCGCCCAGCTTCAGCTCCGCCCCGGTGGAGGTGCCGATGCCGGTGATGCGGCCCGCGATCGCCTCGGACAGATCCTCCCGGAAGACGGCGGTCTTGATCGAGGACGACCCGGTGTTGACGACCAGCAGCATCACGTAATTCCCGCGACGATGACCCCCAGGGCGGCGGAGGCGATGCGGGCAGAGGCGCCCTGGCTGCGCGAGGTCAGCAGGATCGGCACCTTGGCGCCCATCACCACGCCGCCGGCGCAGCAGCCCATGCCAAGCACCATCAGCTTGAAGACGGCGTTCCCGGTGGTGATGTTCGGGGTCAGGATGATATCGGCGTCGCCCGCGACAGGGCTGTCATAGCCTTTGATCCGTGCGGCTTCCTTCGACAGGATCAGGTCCATCGCGATAGGCCCGGCCACGTCGGCATCCTGCAGGTGATCCCGCGCCCAGGTGGCGATGGCCGCGCTTTCCATCGTGTTCAGGACCGAGGGGATCGGGTCCTCCGTCGGCGCCAGCAGCGCCGCCTTCGGGCGCGGATTTCCCAGCGCCTCGGACAGGCGCACGGCGTGGGTCAGGCAGGCCTGCCGCACCGCGATGTCCGGGTCCACGTTCAGCGCCGCGTCGGTCAGCAGCAGCGGCCGGTCGCTGCCCGGCGCTGTGATGTGAAAGACGTGGCCGCAGCGCGCATCCCTGTCGCGCAGCCCCGCCTTCGACGGCAGCAGGCCCTTCAGGAAGGTGGAGGTGTGGATCTGCCCTTTCATGATCGCGTCGGCCTCGCCGTTGCGGGCCAGCTCTGCGGCCACCACCGACGCCCCGGCGCGGGGCGCGTCGATGATCCGGAAAGGGCTGATGTCATAGCCGATCTCCTCGGCCGCCTCGGCGACCTTGGCAGGATCGCCGATCAGGATCGGCTCGGCCAGACCGGCCTCTGCCGCTTCCCGGATCCCGTCCAGCGGCTGCGGCGCACCGGCATTGACCAGCGCCACGCGCGGGCAAGGCATGCCCTGCGCCTGTTTCAGCAGGGTCTGCGGCACCTCTGGCTCAATTTCTGAAAGAAACGGGTAACGGTCTGACATCACGTCTCCAATCTCGTCCGGGTAATGCTTGCCGCGAAAAGATCACGCAATAACGACGGGCGCCAGCGGCGCCCGTGGAAATCCCCGTGTCACGTGAGGTCAGCGGCGAAGATGCCGCAGGATCAGGCGGTTCGTTGCGGCCGCATGTCGGCGGCGCTGATCCCCGCGACCTCGACCGGCGTCTTCATCGCGTCGCGGCGGAACGGCTCTCCCAGTTCCTGGTTGATCATCACCTCGATCAGCGTGGTGATCCCGTTCTCCATCTGGTCGCGGATCGCCCGGTCGAGCGCGCCTGTAAGTTCGTCCATCGTGCGCGCGATCACGCCCTTCAGCCCGCAGGCATTGGCGATGCCGGCATAGGACACGCCCTCGTCCAGTTCGGTCCCGACGAAGTTGTCGGCGTACCAGAGGGTCGAGTTCCGCTTTTCGGCGCCCCACTGGTAGTTGCGGAAGACGATCTGCGTGATCGCGGGCCATTCCTCGCGCCCGATGGCGGTCAGTTCCGTCACCGCGATCCCGAAGGCGCCGTCGCCCGAGAAGCCGACCACCGGCGTATCCGGGCAGCCGATCTTGGCGCCGATGATGGAGGGCAGGCCATAGCCGCAGGGGCCGAAGAGGCCGGGGGCAAGGTATTTGCGCCCCGCCTCGAAGGACGGATAGGCGTTGCCGATGGCGCAGTTGTTGCCGATGTCGGAAGAGATGATCGCCTCTTTCGGCAGCGCCGCCTGGATCGCGCGCCACGCCTTGCGGGGGGACAGCCAGTCGGGCTTGGCGTCGCGGGCGCGCTGGTTCCAGGTGGTGCCGGGATCGTCATCCTCGTGATCCATCGAGGACAGCTGCTGCGCCCAGGCGGATTTCGTCTGCGCGATGGTGGCCTCGCGGTCCTTGCGACCCTCGTCGCCCGCTGTGCCGGACAGCTTTGCCAGCAGCGCCTGCGAGACCTTCCTGGCGTCGCCGACAACGCCGACGGAGACCTTCTTGGTCAGGCCGATGCGGTCGGGGTTGATGTCGACCTGGATGATCTTTGCGTCCTTGGGCCAGTAGTCGATGCCATAGCCGGGCAGCGTCGAGAACGGATTCAGCCGGGTGCCCAGCGCCAGCACCACGTCGGCCTTGGAGATCAGCTCCATACCCGCTTTCGAGCCGTTATAGCCAAGCGGTCCGGCGAAAAGCGGATGCGAACCGGGGAAGGCGTCGTTGTGCTGATAGCCGACGCAGACCGGGGCAGAGAGACGCTCGGCCAGCGCGATGGTGTCGGAGATCGCACCGCCGAGGATGACACCCGCGCCGTTCAGGATCACAGGGAAGCGCGCATTCGACAGCAGCTCCGCCGCCTGCTCCAGCGCCGCCTCGCCGCCCGAGGGGCGTTCGAATTCGACCGGTTCCGGAATCTCGATATCGACGACCTGGGTCCAGACGTCGCGCGGGATGTTGATCTGCGCCGGGGCAGAGGCGCGGCGAGCGTTGACGATGACGCGGTTCAGCACCTCGGCAATGCGCGTGGGGTCGCGGACCTCTTCCTGATAGGCGACCATGTCCTTGAAGGCGGCCATCTGCTCGACCTCCTGGAACCCGCCCTGCCCGATTGTCTTGTTCGCCGCCTGCGGCGTGACCAGCAGAACCGGCGAATGATTCCAGTAGGCCGTCTTCACCGCCGTCACGAAGTTGGTGATGCCCGGGCCGTTCTGCGCGATCATCATCGACACCTTGCCGGTGGCGCGGGTGTAGCCGTCGGCCATCATGCCGCCGGACCCCTCATGCGCGCAGTCCCAGAAGGTGATGCCGGCCTTGGGAAACAGGTCGGAAATGGGCATGAAGGCGGAGCCGATGATGCCGAAGGCATGCTCGATCCCGTGCCGCTGCAGCGTTTTGACGAAGGCTTCTTCGGTGGTCATCTTCATGGCGCGTTCCCTCCCAACGGCGATGCTGTCCAGACGCTCCGTTTCTTTCAGAAGGCGGCACGCGAGGGAACCTTGAATCGACACCCGGCGCGTCGGGCAAAGGCGGAAACCTGCAATGCGGGCGGAACGAAACCGCGATCAAGCGCGTTACATGCGCGTCGAGGGACACAGCGATGATACACGAACCAATTCTGACGGAAGAGACTGCAAGCCGGGTCGGCGGCACGACCTATGCCATCGTCAACCCGCATTCGGGCAAGCGCGGCAACGAGGATGTGGCCGACGCCCTGAAACGCCGGTTCGAGGCGGACGGGCGCGATCTGGAGATCGGACTTGTCGGGCAAGACGGCGACATCGAGGAGCTGGCGAAAAAGGCTGTCGAGCGCGGCTGCGCCACTGTCATCGCCGCGGGCGGCGATGGTACGATCTCGACCGTCGCAGAGGTGCTGGCGGGCACGGACACAGCGCTTGGTGTCATACCTGCAGGCACGTTCAACTACTTCGCCCGGAGCTTCGAGATCCCCGAGGATATCGAGGGCGCGGTCGAGGTGATTGCGACCGGCACGCCGAGACCGACCGATGTCGGCTGGATCAACGACCGCATCTTCCTGAACAATGCCAGCGTCGGCATCTATTCAACGATCCGGCGCGAGCGCGAGCGGACCTACAAAAGCTGGGGCCGCAGCCGCGTCGCGGCCTACTGGTCGGTGATCAAGGCGCTTGTGAAACTCTACAAGCCGATGAAGGTGGACCTGACCGTCGATGGCGAGACGCGGCGGACGAAGACGTCTCTGGTCTTCGTCTGCAACAGCCCGTTCCAGCTGAACCTGTTCGAACTGGACGGCGCGAAAGAAGTGGAACAGGGCAAGCTGGCCGTGTTCCTGTCGCGCGACTCCGGGCGCTGGGAACTTCTGACGCGGGCGTTCCGGCTGGCGACGAAGGGCATGCAGCGCGGTCGCGATTTCGATCTGGTGACCGGGAAAGAGATCACCATCGACACCGGCAAGCCCTATCGCCACATCGTGCGGGACGGCGAGACCGGGCGCATGCGCGGCCCGTTCCGGTTCCGGCTGGATGCCGGCGGGCTCAAGGTGATCGTGCCGGCTGCGAACGGGGCCGAATGAGACGACTCGCTCACCTGTCCGACCTGCATTTCGGCCGCACGCGACCGGAGTTGCTGGCACCGCTGACCGCCGCCGTGGCCCGCGCAGAGCCGCAGCTTGTCATCGTCTCCGGCGATCTCACGCAACGCGCCCGCAGCCATCAGTTCCGCGAGGCGCGTGCCTTCCTCGACGGGCTTGGCGTGCCGTGGCTGTCGGTGCCGGGAAACCACGATGTACCGCTCTACAATCTGGGCGAGCGGCTGGTACGACCGTTCCGGAAGTACCAGAAATGGATCAGCGCCCAGCTTGAACCGGCGCATGTCGAGGCGGATATCGCCGTTGTCGGCTGCAACACCGTCGACCCGCAGCGCCACCAGCGCGGCAAGATCCGGAAATCTTCGGTCGCGCGCATCTGTTCCGTCTTCGAGACCGGGCCCCGCGACCGGCTGAACATCCTGTTCGCGCATCACCCGTTCGAGCAGGACGCAACCGTCGACAAGTCGCCGATGAAACGGGCCGAGAAGGCGCTGGGGCGGCTTTCCGACTGCGGCGCACATGTCGTGCTGTCCGGACACCTGCATCGCTGGCGGGCCGGGCCGTTCCTGCGCGGCGCCAAGATGTCCGGCCCGATCCAGGTGCATTCCGGCACCAGCCTGTCGTCGCGGCTGCGCGAAGAGGTGAACGACTTCGCCATCATCGACGTCGATCCCGACAATGTCCGCGTCACGCGGATGATGGTCGGCGAGGATCTGGGCTTTGCCGCCGGCGATGTGCTCGATTTCCGGCGCGAAACCGACGGGCTGACGCTTCAGGGCGCGGTGCCGGAAGGTGGCGCTGTGCGTGCCGGTGAACTCGTTCCGTTTCAGGCGGCCAGCGAACCGGCGCCGTAGCGGACCGCCGCCGCCGCCAGCAGCGCCGACGCCTCCACCCCGTCGATCAGCACCGGCCCCGACGCCAACGTCAGCTTGTCCCGATGCAGCGCCATTCCGGCGCAGCCCAGCACCACGGCCCCTGCCCCGTCCCGCGCCGCCGCACTGATCTCGCTTCCGAGCCGGGCAAGGACTGCCGGTCCGCCCGCCTCGACCTCCAGCACGCCCAGACCGCTTGGGCGTACCGCAACGCAGGCGCGGCCAAAACCGTAGGCGGCGATGTTGCCTTCGATCACGGGCACCGAAACAGGCAGCGTCGTGACCACGGCAAAGCGCTGGCCGAACAGCGCCGCCATGTGGAACGCCGCCTGCCCGATGCCCACCACCGGGCAATGCGCCGCCGCGCGCACCTCTGCCAGCCCGGTATCGTCGAAACAGGCGATGACCAGCGCGTCAACGCCCGCGGCCCGCGCCTTCGGCAACAGGGCCATCAGCCCCGGCACAGCCGCTTTGCCGTCCGCCGCCCCCTGGATCGCGGGCGGCCCGGCATGGTTGGTCCAGCCGATGATCTCCGCCTCCGGCAGCGCATTGCGCGCCGCCGTCACGATGCTGTCGGTCATCGCCTCTGTCGAGTTGGGGTTGATATACAACAGCCGCATGGCTCAGACGCCCTTGCCGGCATCGCTCCCATGGCGCGCACGGCGCTTGGCGGTGAACCAGACGGTGAACAGGAAAACCCCGATGATCAGGAAGGAGAACGCGGTCGTCAGCGTGCCCAGCGCATAGATCACCGGCGTCGTGACGTTGGTGGTCATGCCGAAGATCTCCAGCGGCAGCGTGTTGTAGCTGCCCGCCGTCAGCAGCGTGCGCGCGAACTCGTCATAGGACAGCGTGAAGCCGAACAGCGCGACACCCAACAGCGACGGCGCGATGATCGGCAGCACCACATGGCGGATCGTCTGCCACGACGTCGCCCCCTGATCGCGCGCCGCTTCCTCGAAGGATTTGTCGAAGCGGTTGAAGACCGCGAACATGATCAGCAGGCCGAAAGGCAACGTCCATGTCAGCTGTGCGCCAAGGCCGGATGTCGCCCAGTGGATCTTGAGCCCCAGCTGGGTGAAGATCAGGCCGACGCCCAGCGAGACGAGGATCGACGGGATCACCAGCGAGGCGATGGACAGGTAAAACAGAAAGCCCGATCCCCTGAACCGCTTGCGGAAGGCCAGACCGGCCATGACAGAGATCACCACGGTCGCCACCATCACCATCAGGCCCAGCGCAAAGGACCGGCGGAACGCGCCCCAGATGTCGCCCACCGCCTGCTGCTCGAACAGGTCGTGGAACCAGTGCAGCGACACGCCGCGCATCGGAAAGGTCAGACCGCCGCCCGGCCCCTGGAAGGACAGGATGCCGATGGTGATCGTCGGGCCGTAGAGGAACAGCACGAACAGGGCGAAGAACACCGTCAGGGCGTAGAAACCGCGCGGGCGCTTGTCCATCCTACAACTCCTTCCGGATGTTGACGAAGCGCAGCAGGATCCCGATCACGATCAGCACCGTCAGCAGCAGCACCACCGCCGTCGCCGCGGCCGAGGGATATTGCAGCAGCGAGATGTCGTTCGAGATCAGGCGGCCCACATTGGCCTTCTGCGATCCGCTCATGAAGCGCACCGTGATGAAATCGCCCATCACCAGCGTGATGACGAATATCGTGCCGATCATGATCCCCGGCTTGGTCAGCGGAATGATCACGTGGATCAGCGTCTGGATGCCGCTGGCACCGTTGTCATAGGCGGCCTCGATCAGGGATTTGTCGATCCGCATCATCGTGTTGAAGATCGGGACCACCATGAACAGCGTGTAAAGGTGGACGAAGGCGAGGATCACCGAGAAATCGGAATAAAGCAGCCATTCCAGCGGCTGGTCGATCAGGCCCAGGTCGATCAGGGTCTGGTTGGCGATGCCGTTTCTGCCAAGGAACGGAATCCACGAGATCATGCGGATGATGTTCGAGGTCCAGAACGGGATCGTGCAGAGCAGGAACATCGCGATCTGCACCGTCTGGCTGCGGATGCAGAAGGCCAGGTAATAGGCCACGGTGAACCCGATTGCGAGCGTGCAGGCCCAGGTGATCAGGGCGTATTTGAACGTGGCCAGGAAAACCCGGTAGGTCACCGACGAGCCAAAGAGATACTGGTAGTTCTCAAAGGTGAAGGCCGGGATGATGGAAAACTCGGTCGCGGTCCAGAAGCTGACGATCACGATCATGATGATCGGGGCGACCAGAAAGCACAGCAGGATCAGCGTCAGCGGCAGCGCCTCGAGCCAGCCGACGACGTTGTCGCTAAGCCGGCGCCGCGGCTTTGGCGGGGCCGTGCCCGCTGCGGCGGGTGCCGTGGTCTCGGTCAGCGTATCGGTCATGCGCCCGCCCGTTGGAACGTCAGGGGAAAGAGACGCGGAGGCCGAAGCCCCCGCGCCAGGTGCTCATCATGCAGCGATGAATTCATTCCACTTGCGGACCATGTACTGGTTCTCGTCCATGACCGCGTTCCAGCAGGCGACAGAGCCCATCCGGTCGTAGAAGGACCCGCCGTCACGCACCTCGCCGGCTTTCGCCAGCTCGTCGCCGAAGGGCGAGGTGATGACGTCGGTGGCTTCCTTGCCCTCGAACCAGTAGCCCCACTCGTTCTCGGACATGAACTCCTTCGAGGTTTCCGGAACGGCCGAGTAATAGCCCTGCCGCATCAGGAAGCCGCCGACCCAGCCGGACAGGTACCAGTTGATGTAGTCGTAGGCCGCATCCAGCTCCATGCCGGACAGCGAGTTCGACAGGCCGATGCCGCCGCCCCAGGAACGGTAGCCTTCTTCCAGCGGCTGGTAGACGCAGGGAATGCCGCGCGACTTCACCGCGGTGATCGCAGGCGACCACATCGACTGGATCACCACCTCGCCCGAGGCCATCAGGTTCACCGACTCGTCGAAGGTCTTCCAGAAGGCGCGGAACTGGCCGTTCTGCTTGGCTTCGGTGAAGATCGCGATGGTCTTGTCGATCTCCTCGCGGGTCATGTTGCCCTTGTCGCCATAGCTGATCTCGCCCATCGACTCGCAGACCATGGCCATGTCCATGATCCCGATCGACGAGATGTCCAGGATCGACGCCTTGCCCTTGAATTCCGGGTTCAGCAGTTCCGACCAGTTGCTGATCGGACGGCCGATCAGGTCGGGGCGGATGCCCAGCGTGTCGGCGTTGTAGATCGTCGGGATGAGGGTCATCCAGTTGGTCGGTTCCGAGGCGAACGTGGTGCCGCCCGGCTCCTCTACAAAACCCACGGTATGCGGCGCGGTACCCTGCGCGATCACCGATTCAGGCGTCAGCTTGCCGTCCTTGAAGATGCCGACGATCTTGTCGTAGTTCGAGATCTTCGACACATCCATCGCCTGCAGGTTGCCGGTCGGCCAGACCTTTTTGCAGATCCAGTATTCGATGTCGGCGATATCGAAGCTGTCGGGCTGGGTCGCCGCGCGCTGCGTCACGCTGTCGGAGTCGAGCGCGGTCATTTCCAGCGTGAAGCCCAGGTCTTCCTTCACCTTCTGCGCCACCTCGTTCAGGTTCGACACGCCGGTGCCGAACTGCCGAAGGGTGATGTCCTTGATCTCCTGCGCCCAGACCATCGGGGCCGGAAGCGCCGATGCGGCGATTGCCGCGCCGGATGCCTTCAGCACCGAGCGGCGGGTATATCCTACTTTGGCCATGCTAATCCTCTCTGTCTCTTACTGCCTTTTCGGGGTTCTGTTTGCTCGGCCCTCAGGCCTGGAGGCGGTGAAGCCGCCCCTCGTCCCAGGCTAGGCCGACGGCGTCGCCCGGGTTTTTCGGGTTTGCGTAGAATTCCGCCTCGGGCACCAGCGCCAGCACCTCGCTCTCGCCAAGCTGCGCGGTTACCGCCACGCGGTCGCCCTGGTATTCGACAAGGCTGATCGTGGCAGGACGGCCGCCCTCGGCCAGTTTCACTTCGTCGGCCCGCAGCGCATACCGCCCGCCGTCGAGGTCGATCACGTTATGCCCGCCCATGAACCGGGCGACGAATTCCGTCTTCGGCGCGCCGAACACGTCGCGGGCCGGGCCCGCCTGTTCGATCACGGCGTTGTTCATCACGACCACCTCGTCGGCCAGCGCCAGCGCCTCGTCCTGTCCATGGGTGACGTGAATGAACGAAATTCCCAGTTCGCGCTGCAGCCGTTTCAGTTCGCCCCGCACCCGGATCCGCAGGAACGGGTCAAGCGCCGACAGCGGTTCGTCGAGCAACAGCACGCGCGGCTTGGTCACCAGCGCACGCGCCAGCGCAACCCGCTGCTGCTGCCCGCCCGACAGTTGCGCCGGCAGGCGATCTGCCAGGTGGCCCATATCGACCAGCGCCAGCATATCGTCCGCCGCCCTGTACCGCTCGGTCTTGTCGACACCTTTCATACGCAGGGAAAACGCCACGTTGTCGCGCACCGACAGATGTGGGAACAGCGCATAGCTCTGGAACATCATCGCCGTGCCCCGCTGAGCGGGCGCCAGCCGCGAAATGTCCTGACCGTCCAGCACGATGGACCCGCCGCTGACCGTCTCGTGCCCCGCGATCATCCGCAGCGTCGTCGACTTGCCGCAGCCAGAGGGCCCGAGCAGGCAGACATAGGTGCCGTTTTCGAACACGTGGTTGATGTCGCGCACCGCAACCGTGTCGCCGTAGCGCTTGGTCAGATGCACCAGTTCCAGATCCTGCCCCGTCCGCATGGACACTCCTGTCGGATTTCCTGAGACCATGGTTTGTCGAATCCTCCATTCATCGGCAGTGTTTTTCGTACCGGGAGTCGCTTCAAACGGGAAGTGCTTGGCGATTGGGCGGTCTGGCGATGGAAGCGCACAGAATCCAATCCAATTTCGTATACAATCTTGTGTGCGCCGCACACCCCTTGCCCATTCTGGCAGCTGCGTTAGGTTTGCCGGATCGAAAACGCGGACGGAACCACGAAGGATATGGGCAAGGCCGAAGCCAGCAGCGACCGGGTCGCGGCCGACCTGGAAGAAGCGATCCACGAACATCGTCTGGCGCCGGGCTCCAAGCTGAACGAAGACGAGGTCGGCGCGATCTACGGCGTCAGCCGCACGGTGGCCCGCGCAGCCCTGCAAACGCTCGCCCACAAACGGCTGGTCGAACTGCGCCGCAACCGGGGCGCCTTCATAGCCCGGCCTTCGGCGCGTGAAGCACGCGAGGTGTTCGAGGCGCGCGCTCTGCTGGAACCGCGCACCGCCCGCTCTGCCGCGGAACGGATGACAGAGGCGGACCTCGCGCGCCTGCAGGCCCATATAGACGAAGAACATGCCGCCGTCGCGGACGGCCGCTGGGGACGCGCCCTACATCTGTCGGGCATGTTCCACATAGAGATCGCCCGGATCGCCGATCAGAAGACCGTGGCCGAATTCATCTCCCAGTTGATCGCCCGATCCTCGCTGATCATCGCGCTCTACTGGCAGCGCCGCGGGGCCCTGTGCGAGAGCCACGCCCATCACGCACTGATCCAGGCCTTCCGCGCGCAGGATGGCGACCTGGCCGAGGAACTGATGAAAAACCACCTGCTGGATCTTGTCACTTCGCTGGATCTGCGCAATCTGAACTCGGTTCCGACCTCGCTGCGCGAAGCCCTGACACAATGAACGAACCGCATATCCGCCACGCGACGCTGGCCGAACTGGAAACGGCGCTGGACTGGGCGGCGGCGGAAGGCTGGAATCCCGGCCTCGCCGACGCCACCGCCTTCTACAAGACCGATCCGCGCGGTTTCTTCGTCGCGCTGATCGACGATGTTCCGGTCGCCTCGATCTCCGTGGTGAACCATTCGGACGACTTCGCCTTCCTCGGCCTGTATATCTGCAAGGAAGAGTTCCGCGGGCGCGGCATCGGGTACCAGCTCTGGACACAGGCACTGGAGCATGCCGGCGACCGCACGGTCGGATTGGATGGCGTCGCCGCGCAGCAGGCGAATTACGAGAAATCCGGCTTCGTCCGCGCTGGCGCATCGCGCCGCTTTGCCGGCAAGCTGACAGGCCACGAGCATAAAGGCATCCGGCCGATCGTGCCCGCGGACAAACCGGCACTGTTCGCGCTCGACCGGGACTCCAGCGGCTACGAACGGACGCCCTTCCTAGACATCTGGCTCGGCGCCGACCAGCGACGGGCGACGGTAATCACCAGAGAAACCCCGGGCAGCGCGACGATCCGGCTGTGCCGGGACGGCTGCAAGATCGGCCCGATCCTCGCGCCCGATACCGAAACTGCCCTGCGGTTGGCCGAGGCTGCCGTCGCGCAGATGTCCGCGGACACCGTGTTCATCGATGTCGCCCCGGGCAACGAAGCCCTTGCGGCGGCATTGGATGCGCGGGGATTCGAAGAAACCTTCGCCACGGCGCGGATGTATCGCGGAACGGCACCAGTGGCCGGCCCCGCGCTGCAGGCTATCGCGACGATGGAACTGGGCTGACCGGCGATCAGGACAACCGTGGCAGGGACACACCCTGCAACCGCGACTCCACATGCAGGGCTCCGGCGGAATCCAGATCCGGCGCATTCTCGATATAGCGTTTCAGCAGGTAGGCGAAAAAGGCCATGTCATCGCGCCGCTTGGCCAGCTCTGAAAGCCGGGTGGCAACCAGCGACTCGGCCCCTTCCCTTGTCGCCTCTGCTGGGTCGACGGCAGCGAGGTCGATACAAGGACGCAACAGATTCAGCAGCGCATCCGCCGCGCTTCGCTCCATCGCTGCGAAGATGTGCGACTCGGACCGGTGGCGCGGCAGCAATATGGCTTGCAGCGGCCCCAGCACCTTTCGGAACCTCACGGTTGCGATCATGAATCCCTGAGGGCCGCGGCAAGCGACGACCTGGATGTGCCCCAGAATCAGCTTGGGGATGTCGATCACGGCCTGGGCATCGGTGTGGACAACGTTTTCGCCGCACTCCGGCAGGAAAGGCTGCAACGCCCTGACGAATGCCGGCACAAAGGCGCGCTCCAATCGCCTCGGGCGCGAAAAGACCGTCACGTTTCGGGCGTCGCCGAGGGCCAGCTCGACCCGTTCGGCATACCATCGACCCGATGAATCATCATGAGAGAGCGAAATTGCCGCATCGCATTTGGGATCCGGCATGCATTCGCTGTCCAAAAACACTCTCTTGGTCCTTTTAGTGTGCAGCGTGCCCGCCGCATTGCTTGGTATTTTCTGAAACCAAAGCTAAAAGTGTTTCCTTTACTCTTCGTTAACGCGCTCGGCCCCGATGTTTCGTTCTCGCTGGTCTGGCCATCTGCAATCACAGCCGGTACGACACACCGATTGGATTCAGGAATGCGGAGGGAATCAGCCCTTCAAGGATGTAAAACTGAACAGGTCAATTACCTTTAGTTGAAGAACACGAAAAAATCCCACTGTTGAGCAAGAAATGGCTCACGGCGTGCCAAACTGGCGAAGCCAATGAAATACAACTGATTCCACGGAGGCTTGCAGGAATTACAGACCAATTAACCTAGCTGAAAACTGCCGATGTCGTTTCGCTCAGGGAAACACTCGCGGTTTTTTCTGATATCCTGTTTCAGTTATTCGACCATATGTCGTCCGATACTTTGAAAACAGTCCTTAAACATGCACCATTCTGGTGACAAAACGGAGCCCCCCATGTCCCCCACTTCCGTCACCGTATCCGGCCTGTCGCAATGGGTTGTCTGCGACAGCATACCATACGAAATCGAAATCGTCCGCGAGACACCGCAGGCAGACTGGACCGTGCAGGTCACGGACGCGGTCGACCGCGCCACGATCTGGAAAGGGTCGTCCGACTGCGACGCCCACGCTCTGCTCGACGCGATCAATCTGATCCATGGGCGCCATGCGGAACGCCAGATTCCCGACAACGTCGTACAGCTTCGCGCCAGTTAAGCCGGTCGTCCGGGGCGCCTCGCCCGCGGACACCTGATCAGGCGTTGAACAGGAAGTGAAGGACGTCACCGTCCTTCACTTCATAGCCCTTGCCCTCGACGCGCATCTTGCCGGCATCCTTGGCGCCCTGCTCGCCATTCAGCGTGATGTAATCGTCGTAGCCGATGGTTTCGGCACGGATGAAACCGCGCTCGAAATCGCCGTGGATCACGCCCGCGGCCTGCGGCGCCAGCGTGCCCTTGCGGATCGTCCAGGCGCGCGCCTCCTTGGGGCCGACGGTGAAATAGGTCTGCAGGCCCAGAAGCTGGTAACCGGCCCGGATCACCCGGTCGAGCCCGGCCTCTTCCAGCCCCATCTCCTCCAGGAACATCTCCGCCTCTTCGGCGTCGAGCTGGCTGATCTCTTCCTCGATCTTGGCCGAGATCACCACCGACACGGCGCCCTCTGCCGCTGCCTTCTCGGCGATCTTCGCGGAATGCGCGTTTCCTTCGGCGGCTTCGCTTTCGTCCACGTTGCAGACGTAAAGCACCGGCTTCTGCGTCAGAAGCTGTAGCCCCTTCCACGTCTTCATTTCTTCCTCGGCCACCTCGACGGTACGCGCAGGCTGACCATTCTCCAGCACCGCAAGGGCCGCCTTCAGCAGCCGTTCCTGCTGCACCGCCTCCTTGTCGCCACCGCGCACCTTGCGCACGAGGCCCTGCAGCCGCTTCTCGATCGACTCGATATCGGCCAGCATCAGCTCCGTCTCGATGGTCTCGGCATCGGCGACGGGATCGACCCGTCCCTCGACATGGGTGACGTCGTCATCCTCGAAACAGCGCAGCACATGGGCGATGGCGTCGCATTCCCGGATGTTCGCCAGGAACTGGTTGCCCAGCCCCTCGCCCTTGCTGGCGCCCTTCACCAGCCCGGCGATGTCGACAAAGGTCATCTGCGTCGGAATGATCGCCTTGGAACTGGCGATACCGGCCAGCTTTTCCAGCCGCGCGTCGGGAACGGCCACCGCACCCACGTTGGGCTCGATGGTGCAGAACGGGAAATTCGCCGCCTGCGCCGCCGCGGTCCGCGTCAGCGCGTTGAAGAGCGTCGACTTGCCCACGTTGGGCAGCCCCACGATGCCGGTCTTGAAACCCATGTTCCGCGTTCTCCTGATAGGTCGCGGCGCATGTAGGGGCGCAGGCGGGGGAGGGTCAAGTGGATCGGCGCGTTCCGCCGGTGTCGGGGCCGGGAACGAGAGGCTCTGCCCCTCGCGCTCCCCGGGATATTTTCAACCAGAAAAAGGAGCCGGACGCGCTAGAACGGCACGTCGTCCGCCCGTTCCGCGCCCACCACGAACTTCGCGACCACCTTCTTCGAGCCCGCCTTTTCGAACTCGATATCCAGCTTGTCGCCCTCGATCCCCATCACGTAGCCGTAGCCGAACTTCTGGTGGAACACCCGGTCGCCCTGGGTGAAAGCGGAAACGGCGGTGGAATCGATCACCATGTTCCGGCTCTCCTGCGGCTGGCTCATCGGGCGCGTTGCCTGCCGCTCCTGCAGCCGCCGCCAGCCCGGCGAGTTGTAGACATTGGCATCCGCCGCGCGCTGTTCCAGCCCGCCACCGCCCATTCCCGCCGCCCCGTAACCGCCGCCGTAAAGACCCGGCGGCGTCAGCACCTCGACATGCTCCTCGGGCAGTTCGTCGATGAAGCGCGACGGCAGCGCCGACTGCCACTGACCATAGACCCGCCGGTTCGCCGCAAAGGAAATCGTGCAAAGCTCCCGCGCCCGGGTGATGCCGACATAGGCCAGCCGGCGTTCCTCCTCGAGGCCCTTCAGCCCGGTCTCGTCCATCGCGCGCTGCGACGGGAACAGCCCGTCCTCCCAGCCCGGCAGGAACACCGACGGAAACTCCAGCCCCTTGGCGGCGTGCAGCGTCATGATTGACACTTTCGCACCTTCGCCCTCGGTCTCGTTGTCCATGATCAGCGCGACATGTTCGAGGAAGCCCTGCAAATTCTCAAATTCCTCAAGGGCTTTGATCAGTTCCTTCAGGTTCTCCAGCCGACCGGGCGCCTCGGGCGTCTTGTCGTTCTGCCACATCGCGGTATAGCCGGATTCGTCGAGGATCTGCTCCGCCAGTTCGACATGGTTCTGCTGCGGATCAAGCGCCTTGCGATGCCAGCCGTCAAACTGTTCGACCAGAACGCCGACCTGGCCCTTCGCCTTGCCCGAGATATCCCCTGCAGAAACGCAAAGCCGCGCGCCTTCCAGCAGCGACACGCCATTCGCCCGCGCCGCGCGCTGCATGGTCTGCTGCGCCTTGTCGCCGGCGCCGCGTTTGGGGGTGTTCACGATCCGCTCGAAGGCCAGATCGTCGTCCGGCGAACAGGCGACGCGGAAATAGGCCATCGCGTCGCGGATCTCCATCCGCTCGTAGAACCGCGGCCCGCCAATCACCCGGTAAGGCAGGCCGATTGTCAGAAAACGATCCTCGAAGGCGCGCATCTGGTGCGAAGCCCGCACCAGAATGGCGGATTTGTCCAAATCCATCGGATGCATCCCGCGCGTGCCGGTCTGCATCGACTCCAGCTCCTCGCCGATCCAGCGCGCCTCTTCCTCTCCATCCCAATGGCCGATCAGCCGGACCTTCTCGCCGTCGTTCAGTTCGGTCCACAGCGTCTTGCCCAGCCGCCCCTTGTTGGCGTCGATCACGCCGGAGGCCGCCGCCAGAATGTGGGGCGTCGAGCGATAGTTCTGCTCCAGCCGCACCACCTTGGCCCCCGGAAAATCCTTTTCGAACCGCAGGATGTTGCCCACCTCGGCGCCGCGCCAGCCATAGATCGACTGGTCGTCATCGCCGACACAGCAGATGTTCTTGTGCGCCTGCGCCAGAAGCCGCAGCCACAGGTACTGCGCCACGTTCGTGTCCTGGTACTCGTCGACGAGGATGTAGCGGAACCAGCGCTGATACTGCGCCAGCACATCCTCGTGCGTCTGAAAGATCGTCAGCACATGCAACAGCAGGTCGCCGAAATCGACCGCGTTCAGTTCCTTCAGCCGCGCCTGATACTGCGCGTACAGCTCCACGCCGCGCCGGTTGAACGCGTTCGCCTCGCCCGCGGGCACCTTGTCGGGCGTCCATGCGCGGTTCTTCCAGTTGTCGATGATCCCCGACAGCATCCGCGCCGGCCAGCGCTTGTCGTCGATGTTCTCGGCCACGATCAGCTGCTTCAGAAGCCGGATCTGGTCGTCCGTATCCAGGATGGTGAAGTTCGTCTTAAGCCCCACCAGTTCCGCGTGCCGCCGCAGAAGCTTCACACAGATCGCATGAAAGGTGCCCAGCCACGGCATTCCCTCGACGGTCTGACCCAAGAGCGCCGCCACCCGCTCCTTCATCTCGCGGGCTGCCTTGTTGGTGAATGTCACCGCAAGGATCTCGTTCGGCCGCGCCTTGCCGGTGTTCAGAAGATGCGCGATCCGCGTGGTCAGCGCCTTGGTCTTGCCGGTTCCCGCGCCCGCCAGCATCAGGACGGGGCCGTCCAGCGCCTCCACCGCATCGCGCTGGGCCGGGTTCAGGCTGTCGAGATAGGGCGCCGGGCGGGCCGCCATGGCCCGCGCCGACAGCGGCGTGCCGGCGGCCTCGAAGGCGTCGTCTTCCGAGTAATCGCTCATGCAGGCAATCTATCCCGAAGCGGGAACGAGTTAAAGGCTTGTTCTCTTAATGTTCCGCCCTTCCCCAAACGGCTGCCGCAGGCTATGGCAGTAAACATGCTAAAGGCCGTTCTCTATTCGATACTTGCAGGCGGGATGATACCGCTCGGCGGCCTGATCGCTCATCTGGCGCAGGAGCGGGCCGAAATGATCGGCCCCAGCATGCGGCACTTCATCATCGCCTTCGGCGGCGGTGCGCTGATCGCCGCGGTGGCGCTGGTGCTGGTGCCGCAGGGGACGACGGTGCTGCCGGTCTGGCTCTCCATCGCCTGTTTCCTCGGCGGCGGCGTGCTGTTCGCACTGATCGACCGCTGGGTCGCGGAACGCGGCGGCAGCCGTGGCCAGATGCTCGCTATGCTGGCAGATTTCCTGCCCGAGGCGATCGCGCTTGGCGCGCTCTTCGCGCTCGGCTCCGGCTCGGCGCCGCTGATGGCGATGCTGATCGCGCTGCAGAATCTGCCAGAAGGCTTCAATGCCTATCGCGAGGCCGCGCCGAAAACCACCGCCGAGGCGAACAAGACCCTGATGGTCTTCACCGCTCTGGCCTTCCTTGGCCCGATCGCCGCGCTCGCCGGGCATCTGTTCATTTCCAACCACCCGCAGCTTCTGGGCGCGATGATGGTTACGGCTGCGGGCGGCATTCTTTACCTGATCTTCGAAGACGTGGCGCCGCAGGCGCCGATGAAAAACAAGTGGGCCCCGCCCTTCGGCGCCGTCGCCGGGTTTGCGCTGGGTCTGCTGGGACATCTGGTGATCCATTGACAGACCTCGACCAAACACATCCCGCCATTGCCGACCTTCGCCTGCGGGCCCGCCGCCGCCTGCCCCGCTTCGTCTGGGATTTCCTCGACAGTGCCACGGGCGCCGAGACCACCGCGCGCCGTAATCGCGGCAAGCTGGACGAGATCCTGTTCAACCCCGCCGCCCTGTTCGGCGAACTGGATTACAACCTTGGCCGCAGCCTGATGGGGCGCGACTATGCCCTGCCCTTCGGAATCTCGCCGGTCGGCATGTCGGGTCTGGTCTGGCCCGATGCCGAACTGCACCTCGCCCGGCTCGGCACCGCGCGGAACATCCCGTACTGTCTGTCCGGTGTGGCGACCAAGATCCCCGAGGATGTCGGCCCGCTGACGGACGGCCGCGGCTGGTTTCAGCTTTACCCGCCGCGCGACGCCGAGATCCGCGATGACATGCTGCGCCGGGTGAAGGCGTCGGGTTTCGATACGCTGGTGCTGACCGTCGACGTGCCGGAACCCAGCCGCCGCGAACGGCAGCGGCGCGGCGGCATCACCCACCCGCCGCACCTGACGCCGCGGATCTTCGGGCAGTGCATCACGACGCCCGCCTGGTCGCTGGAGACGCTCCGCGCCGTGCGGAAGAACGGCATGCCCCGGCTTGCCTTCATCGAGGATTACACCGGCCAGACCGGCGCAATGTCCTCGACCGCGCATGCCGGCTACATGATCCGCACCTCGCCCGGCTGGGACTACCTGCGTGCCCTGCGCGACGGCTGGGACGGCCCGTTCTTCGTCAAGGGCGTGATGGTGCCCGAAGACGCGGTACGGCTGAAGAAGGAAGGGGTGGACGCGGTCTGGGTCTCGAACCACGCCGGCCGCCAGTTCGACGGCTCCCCCGCCTCCATCGAGGTCCTGCCCGCGATCCGCGAGGCCGTCGGCCCCGACTATCCGCTGATCTTCGATTCCGGCGTCGAAAGCGGGCTGGATATCCTGCGCGCGCTGGCGCTGGGGGCGGATTTCATCATGCTCGGCCGCGCCTTCCACTACGGCATCGCCGCCTTCGGCCCCAAGGGTGCTGCGCATGTGGTCGACATCCTCGCCCGCGACCTGCAGGCCAATCTCGGTCAGCTCGGCCTGCCGTCATACGAAGGACTGGCGGCCAAACTGGCGCACCCGCCTGCACCCTGAGAAAAACACCGCGCTTGCATGTGCCGCACCCATCGGCAACTCTCCCCCGCGTATGAACGCCGGATCATGAGTACGGAGCCGCCATGGCCCTCCCCGCCAACCAACAGCTGAAGATCTGGGGCATCGTCATCCTCGTCTTCGCGGTGACGCTCTGGCTTCTCGGCAACGTCATGATGCCCTTCATCCTTGGCGGCGCCGTGGCCTACCTGCTCGATCCCATGGCCGACTGGCTCGAACGCCACGGCTTCAGCCGCGTGCTCGCCACCGTCACCATCACCCTCTTCGGCCTCCTGATCTTCATCGTCCTGATGGTTGCCGTGATCCCGGCGCTGGTCCGCGAGGCCGCCGACCTGATCGACGCCCTGCCCGAGATGTTCCAGAACCTGCAGGCCTTCGTGAACGACCGCTTCCCCGACCTGATGGACGAAACATCCACCGTGCGCCGCTCGATCACCCGGTTCGGCACGATGTTCGCCGACAAGGGCGCCGAGCTGGTCGAGGGCGTCGTCACTTCGGCGCTCAGCCTTCTGAACATCTTCATCCTGATCATCATCGTGCCCGTCGTCGCCTTCTACCTGCTGCTCGACTGGGACCGCATGGTCGCCAATATCGACGACCTGCTGCCGCGCGAGCATGCCCCGACGATCCGCCGCCTCGCCGCCCAGATCGACCGCACCCTGTCCTCCTTCATCCGCGGCCAGGGGCTGGTGATGCTGATCCTCGGCATCTTCTACGCTGCGGCCCTGACCGTCGTCGGCCTGCAATTCGGCCTCGTGGTCGGCGCCATCGCGGGGTTCCTGACCTTCATTCCCTATGTCGGCGCGGTGGTCGGCGGGGTCATGGCCATCGGCCTCGCCCTGTTCCAGTTCTGGGGCGAATGGTGGTGGATCGCGGCGGTCGCCGGGATCTTCTTCCTCGGCCAGTTCGTCGAGGGCAACATCCTGACCCCGAACCTCGTCGGCTCCTCCGTCGGCCTGCACCCGGTCTGGCTGCTGCTGGCCCTGTCGGTCTTCGGCGCGCTCTTCGGCTTCGTCGGGATGCTGGTCGCGGTGCCGGTCTCGGCCGCGCTCGGCGTGCTGGCGCGCTTCGGGGTAGAGCAGTACAAGCAGGGGCCGCTCTACCGCGGGCCGGAGCCGGAACAGCCCGAAACCCCCGGCCAGGACTAGACAGTGACACAACAGCTCGGCTTCGACCTCACCAGGCGCCCAGCGCTGGGGCGGGGGGACTTCTTCGTCTCGCCGGCCAATGCGACGGCGGTGGCGACGGTTGAGGCGTGGCAAAGCTGGCCCTCGGGCAAGCTGGCCCTCGTCGGGCCGGCGGCCTCGGGCAAGACCCACCTCGCCCATGTCTGGGCGGCGCTGACAGACGCGACGATCCTGCCCGCCGCCGAACTGGCCGCGGCGGACATCCCCACGCTCGCAAAAACCCCCATCGCGATAGAGGATGCCGACACCATCGCCGGCGACCGCGCCGCCGAAGAGGCGCTGTTCCACCTGCACAACCTTGCCCTGGCCGAAGGGCGGCCGATGCTGATCACCGCCACCCTGCCGCCCTCGCGCTGGAACCTCACCCTGCCGGACCTCGCCAGCCGGATGCAGGCCACCGCCACCACGGAACTGCAGCCGCCCGACGATCCGCTGCTGACCGCCGTGCTGCTCAAGCAGCTCGACGAGCGGCAGCTGGAAATCGACCCGGATACGGTGACTTACGCGCTCACCCGGATGGAACGCCGCTTTTCCGCCGCACAGCGGCTGGCAGAGGCGCTGAACCGCGAGGCATTTGCGCGCCGCCGACGGGTGACCAAGCCGCTGATCCGCGAGGTTCTGGACAAGCTCGATACGGAACGGCCATGATTGTCACTCGATTGTCACCTTCTGCCGCCAAGACGCCCTCATGACCCAGGCTGATTTCCTCAAGGCCCCGTTTCCGGCCCCCACCGAGCTGCCGCCCGAAGAGTTTTCCGGGCCGAAGCGTTTCTTCAACCGAGAGCTCAGCTGGCTCGCCTTCAACTGGCGGGTGCTGGAAGAGGCAGAGAACCCGCGGGTGCCCCTGCTGGAACGGCTGCGCTTCGTGTCGATCAGCGCCACGAACCTCGACGAATTCTACACCGTCCGCGTTGCCGGCCTGCGCGAGCTGGCGCTCGAAGGCCACAACAACCCCGCCGATGACGGCCTGACGCCGTCGGAACAGCTGGAACTGATCAACGCCGACGCGCGCAAGCTGATGGAACGGCAGCAGACCGTCTGGAACGCCCTGCGGGTCGAGATGGAAGCAGCCGCCATTGTCATCGAGAGCCGCGACAGCCTGAAAAAGACCGACCGTGAGCATCTGGACGAGATGTTTCTGTCGAATGTCTTCCCGGTGCTGTCGCCGCTGGCCATCGACCCGGCGCACCCGTTCCCGTTCATCCCGAACACCGGCTTCGCGCTGGCGCTGCAGATGCAGCGGTCCAGCGACAAGCGCGAATTGCAGGCGCTGCTGCCGATCCCGCACCAGATCGACCGCTTCGTCGCCCTTCCGGTCGAGGACGAGGTTCAACGGTTCCTGCCGCTGGAAGAGCTGCTGGTGCTTTACATCGGCGACCTGTTTCCGGGCTACAAGGTCACCGGACATTGCGCGTTCCGCGTCCTGCGCGACAGCGATCTGGAGGTCGAGGACGAGGCCGAGGATCTCGTGCGCGAATTCGAGGTGGCGCTGAAACGCCGCCGCCGGGGCGAGGTGATCCGGCTGAAACTGTCGACCAATGCGCCCAAGGGCCTTCGCAAGATGATCATCGACGAACTGCACGTCGAGGAATCCGAGGTAATCGAGATCGAGGGCGTGATCGGCATCGCCGACCTGAAAGAACTGGTGCTCGACAACCGGCGCGACCTGCTGTGGCCCAGCTACACGCCGCGCGTGCCCGAGCGGGTGACGGATCACGACGGCGACATGTTCGCCGCGATCCGGCAGAAGGACATGCTGCTGCACCACCCCTACGAGACCTTCGACATGGTGATCCGCTTCCTGCAGCAGGCGGCGGCCGATCCGGATGTGCTGGCGATCAAGCAGACGCTGTACCGCACCTCCACGGAATCCCCGATTGTCGAGGCGCTCTGCGAGGCCGCCGAAGCCGGCAAATCGGTCACCGCTCTGGTCGAGCTGAAGGCCCGGTTCGACGAGGCCGCCAACATCCGCCAGGCCCGGCGTCTGGAACGCGCCGGCGCCCACGTGATCTATGGGTTCATCAACTGGAAGACCCACGCCAAAATTTCCACCGTAGTCCGGCGCGAGGGCGGCAAGCTGGTGACCTACACCCATTACGGCACCGGCAATTATCACCCGATCACCGCGCGGATCTACACCGACCTCAGCTTCTTCACCTGCGATGCCGCCCTAGGCCGGGACGCGACCAAGGTGTTCAACTACGTTGGCGGCTATGCCGAACCGGAGGGGCTGGAAAACCTCGCCATCTCACCGCACTCGCTGAAAAAGCGCCTGATCGAGCTGATGGAGGTCGAGGGCGACAATGCCGAGGCCGGGAAACCGGCCGAAATCTGGGCCAAGCTGAACTCCATCATCGAGCCCGAGATCATCGACGCGCTCTACAGGGCGTCGCAGCGCGGGGTGAAGATCAATCTGGTGATCCGCGGCATCTGCGGCATCCGCCCCGGCATCAAGGGACTGTCCGAGAACATCCGGGTGAAATCCATCGTGGGCCGGTTCCTCGAACATTCCCGCATCGTCTGCTACGGCAACGGCCACCACCTGCCGTCGCGCCGCGCGCGGGTCTTCATGTCCTCGGCGGACTGGATGGACCGCAACCTGAACCGTCGGGTCGAGACGCTGGTGGAATGCCGGAACGACACGGTGAAGGCGCAGATCGTCAGCCAGATCATGGCGGCCAACCTCGCCGACGAGGCGCAGAGCTGGGTGATGGCGCCGGACGGCACATTCACCCGCGAAATGCCGAAGGAGGGCGAGACCTTCTTCAACTGCCACCGGTTCTTCATGGAGAACCCGTCGCTGTCGGGCCGTGGGTCCGCCGGCGCGGCGGACGTGCCGGAACTGACCCACACCGAGGACTGAACCAGGGGCTTCGGATCGCCTTGCGGCGATCCGACCGGCTGGGGGGCTTTGCCCCAGCCGACCATCGTGCTTGCACCGATGGCGCACCATGGACGGCCCCCAGGATACCTTTGACCAGAAGAAGGGGCGGTCTGCTCTATCTGCCCGGCATAATTGCGCTGCGTCCCCACCCATAGGTTAGCGCTAACACGCCTGAAATCAATGACTTGACCCCCCGTCCCCATGGGGACGCCCCCGTCAGACCCGCCAAACCGCGCGATTGACCCCACCCCGCCGATCATGCAAATAGCCCGCCCAAGGACCCCGGAGGAGACGGCAGCGATGGACGGCATCACCGAGGCGCATGGCGACGACTGGGACCCCTTCGGCCGCCCCCTCTTCGATGACCCGGCCGACGAATGGCTCAAGCGCGTGGGCGTGGTCGACGTGGGCTCGAACTCGGTCCGCCTGGTCATCTTCGACGGCGCCGCCCGGAGCCCGGCCTATTTCTACAACGAGAAGATCATGGCCGGCCTCGGCGCCGGCTTTTCCGAGACCGGCCGCCTGAACCCCGAAGGCCGCAAGCGCGCCCTTTCCGCCCTCCTGCGCTTCAAGCTGCTGGCCGAGGATTTCCGGATGGCGCCCCTGACCGCCGTCGCCACCGCCGCCGTCCGCAATGCCGAGGACGGCCAGGATTTCTGCGACGAGGTCATGCGTGAGACCGGCATCAAGCTATGGGTCATCGACGGCGAGGAAGAGGCGCGGCTGTCGGCCCAGGGGGTGCTTCTGGGCTGGCCGGATGCCACCGGATCGGTCTGCGATATCGGCGGCTCCTCGATGGAGCTCGCGTCGCTCACCGAAGGCGAGATCGGCGCCTGCATGTCCTCTCCGCTGGGGCCGCTGCAACTGCAGGGGCTGAAGACCAAGAAGGCCCGCCTGAAGCATATCCGCGCGACCATCGAGGACATGGCGGAACGGCTCGGTCCGCATCAGGATCGGCTTTACCTTGTCGGCGGTTCCTGGCGCGCCATCGCCCGCCACGACATGCTCCGGCGCGACTACCCCCTGCACGTGCTGCACGAGTATCGAATGTCGCCGAAACAGCTTCGCGACACTCTGAATTGGATTCCGGAGAACGACGTCGACGATCTGGCCGCACGTACCGGTACGTCCTCAACACGTATGGCGCTGGTCCCGATTGCATGTGAGGTCCTGAAAGAACTGATCGGGGTCCTGAAACCGCGCGAGATCGCGATTTCCAGCTACGGCATCCGCGAGGGCATGCTTTATCAGCAGATGCCGGAAGAGCTTCGGCATCGCGACCCGCTGATCGAAGCCTGCCGCCATGCCGAACAGAAGGATGCCCGCCGCCCGGGATTTGGCCGTGCGCTGCATCGCTTTGTCAGCCCCCTGTTCGACAGCGCCCCGGCCACGCGCCAGCGGGTGATTCAGGCAGCCTGCCTGCTGCATGACGTGAACTGGCGCGCGCATCCGGATTACCGGCACGAGGCCTGTTTCGACTACGTTACGCGCGCGGCGTTGGGTGGGCTGACCCATTCGAGCCGGATCTTCATGGGCGTGGCCCTGCTGCACCGCTACAAGAACAGCCGCGCGGAAACGCGGTTCGACCCGTTGATCAACATGCTGCCGGAGGCGGACCTGCACCAGGCGGAGGTGCTGGGCAAGGCGATGCGGTTCGGCTCGATGCTGACTGCGGACCTTGACGAGAACATCGGCGCGCTGAACTGGAATCCGAAGAAGAAGAAGCTAGAACTCAGCCTAGGCGACCGCGCGAAGGGTCTGTTCGGCGAGGTTGCCGAGGCGCGGTTTCAGTCGCTTGCCTCGACGCTGGGGGCAGAAGCGAAGGTGAGTTGAGCAAGCCGCTCGATCAGATCACGGCCGTCGCGCCGTGGGGCGGCGCCGAACCACGGCTAGAGTTCCACTTCCCCATCCTCGCCAACATCCGGCTCGGCCGGCAGCGGTTCCTTTCGGCGAATGATGATGTCGCCATTGGGCAGGAACTCTGGCGGCTCGTAGGCGGAGAGATCGCGCAGGGCTTCTTCGAGTTCTTCCATTGCCGGTGTCATCTCGTCCATCAGGCCGCGCAACAGCAGCTTCGCGCCCTGCTCCAGAAGGCCCATGCCTTCGGACATGTCATCCTGGCCATCCTGAGCATAGGCTGGGACAGCCAGAAATGCGGCGCAGAGCACCGCAGGGACCAAACGTTTCATGAACCGTATCATAGCACAGCGCGGTGACAGTTCTATGGATGGGTGTCGAAATCCAGCGTGACCGGGAAATGGTCTGATGCCGTCAGGAGCGCCTCCCGAAGCTCCGGTGTACGGTAGCAGACGGGATCGTCGAACGGATGCCAGATCCGCCATTGTGGTTTACGGCGTCGCAGGCCGTGTGAAATCATGATGTAATCGAGCAGCGCCATGAAGTAGCGGCCCTCCTCTGCGATGTAGAATCGCGCGGTCGCGGGCATGGCACCGACGCGCTGCGACAGGGCCATTCGGGCGTGCGGATCGTAGAGCGCCCCAGGACCGGGCTCGCCCAACACGATCTCCACGCCGGAACGGCCGAACAGTTTTTCGTACTCATCAAGGCCCGGGCCATCGTTGAAGTCGCCCAAAACGATCAGGTTGTCGCCACGATCCAGATGGTGTTCCACGCGTTGCCTTAGCCAGATGCACTGAGCCAGCTGCTTGCGGCGATTCTGGATCGCCAGCCTCATAACCTCGTCCGGCCCGTCGGCACCATGTGGCGCCTTTGACTTCACATGCACGCCGATCAAGCGGAACTCGAAGCCTTCGCTAGTTTGCAGCACAGCTTCCAGCGGCGGCTTGGAAAATTGTACCGGCTCGGGCGCCGCGTCGGTGTCGAGGTCCAGCCGGAAGACGCCGTCGAAGCGTGGCACTTCGGACCTGCCGGACTTCCCCGTGAAATCGCCTATGGGGTCGTGACGCACGGACAGCACGCCCGGATCGTAGAGCAGCGCGATTTCCTGCTGGGTATGGTTAGCGAACCCAATCATGGCCTTGCGGGTCCGGAGTCCGAAATGGGCGGCGAACCCCTCCAGCGCCTTGACGGTGGACCTTTCCCGTACGGTGTCGGGTGCCTCAACCACCAAGATCGCATCAGCGTCCATCGCGGTGAATACGATCCCCAAAGCGCCAAGCTGATCAGCGCGCGTAATGTCGTGACGGCCCGACCAGCCGCCATCCGCCAACAAGGCGTTCTGGTCGTCGAACAGCGAATTGAACCATTCGACATTGTAGGTGGCGATGCGCATCAGGCGGCCTTGTCCCGAATCTCCTCCCAGGCGTCGTTGAGCGCGACGAGACGTTTCTCGGCCAATTTCACCGCCTCTTCCGGCAGCCCGCGGGCGATCATCCGGTCAGGATGGCTCTCTCGCACGGCGGAACTCCAGGCACGGCGGATTTCAGGCATCGGCGTCTCTGGAGTCACACCCAGAACGTCGTACGGGTCAGGCCGGCAATCGGGAACGAAACGGGCCCTCACCTGGCGGAACTGACGCTCGCTGAGACCAAAGATCCCGGCCACGTCCTTCAGGAATGCATCTTCCGCATGGTGATAGTCACCATCGGCTACCGCGACATGGAATAGCCCTTCCATCAGATCGCAGAGCACGCCGGATTCAGGCGGGAACATTCGCGCGATACGACGCGCGTAGACTTCGTAGCCAGTGACGTCTGTCCGGGCGAGGTTGAACACGCGGGCGGCGTTCCGCTCCTCCTCGGGCGCGATGGTGAATACTTCGCGGAAGGCCGCGACCTCGTTGCGCGTCACCTGTCCGTCGGCCTTGGCCATTTTCGCCCCCAGCGCCACAACGGCGATGGTGAACGCAACCGAGCGTTCGGGCGGCGTGCGCAAGCGGTCGAATACGTTCGACAGGCCCTCGCCCTTGGCGAGTGCCGAAATTGCCTGGGCGATGCGGGTCCAAATCGACATGCGGCAACCTTAGAGGGAATTGTTCCAGTCTTTAATGGCGAATTCACGCCACGAACTGGCGCGATACGTGTGCGCGGATGCACTGAACCTGCACGCGCCGCAGATGCACCCGACTATAGCATCTTCTGCATCAGGTGCAGATCGTACCACCGGTCGAATTTCCAGCCGACCTCCGGCAGGACGGCTACCTCGCGGTACCCAAGACGCGCGTGAAAGGCGATACCCGCCGGATTTCCTGAGCTGACACCGGCGAAGATCGAGTGGGCCCCGCCGGCCCGCGCATGGTCCTCCACCGCGGACATGAGTGCCCGACCGAACCCACGGCCATGGGCCTCTGTAGCAAGGATTACAGTATGCTCCATGCAGCGGGCATAGCCCTTTCCGCCGCGAAACTGGAAATATGTGGCGAACCCCACGATATCTCCATGCTCCTCGGCTACGAAGAAGGCGTGCCCGTCTGTCGCGCGCGTTGCGATGATGGCCGCGACGTCTTCCTTGGATTTTTCGGCCGGATTGAAGGTGATGTCCGTATCGCGGATGACCGGGTTCCAAATTGAGGCGATCGCACCAGCGTCGGCGGTTTCAGCGTGGCGGATCATTCCAGGACCTTCAAGCCATGCGGTGTTTCTATCTCGGCGCGGATCGCCAGAGATCCTGCTGTGACAGAGGCTGGAAGCTCTTCAAAGAGCGGTGCAAGTGCGATCTGCAGTTCCCCTGCTTGCGGATGGCGGATTTCCAGCCTCTTCAGGCGGCAGCCGCTGTCGGGTAGCATAGTCACCGGGTGCGCCGCGCCCTGCCACTGTATCAGGGCCGGGAATGCTCCTCCAAAGGGCAGGCGACCGTCCTCGGGTACAGCCATGCGCCAGCGCAGGTCGCCTCGGGTGAGGGGAAGTGGTTCGCCCGTGCCATCCGGAGCGTCGGACAGCGCAGCTTCGAGGTCGTCGCAGCGCGCTATCCAGTTCGTCATCCGGGGAGGTCCTGCAAACTCGTCGAGTGCGAACCAGCGCGGACGACCGGGCGCCGGGGCATCAGGGTCGATCGCGATGACTTCCAGATAGATTTCGCCGAGCCCGAGCAACCGGTTATGCGTTCCCATTGACGGATGCTGACCACCGGGGCCGAGCGGTACACCCAACGCGGCCTCGACCGCTTCGACACCTTCGCTCAATGTAGTCGCAGACAGCGCGAGGTGATCCAGGACACAGATTCCGGTCATTGTGCCGTCCTTGCCGCCCGTTGCGCGGATATCTTGAAACTCCGCAATGGTCTAATCGTACTATCCGTTTCGATTTCCTGAAGTTGACCTGCCACGAGCGTCACAGCAACCGCAGCAACAGCGCCCAGAGCAGCGCCACCACGGTCGGATAGAAGGTCGCTGCGAAGCCGAACGAGCGCAGCGGCGGGGACATGTGATAGCCAACCCAGAAAATCAGCCGAGCCACGGCGAATCCGACACTTAAGCACATAACCACGCCAAGGCCGTCCTCGAGCAGGAGATATGCGATTGCCGGCCAGAGGCAGGCCGCCAGCACCGCTTGCTCGACAGTGTTGCGCAACACGCGCTGGTCGACATCCGCACCACTGCCCGGCACCGGCGCCTCACCATCGATCAGCGTCTCGTCGAAAAACCTTCGCGCCGCGATACGGCCTATTATGAGGAGCAGCACAAGGCCCGGCGCCAACAGGAAGAACTCGGTGATGATGACACGTGAAAAGACCGGGATCTTAACGTAGGTTGTGCCGATCCAGATCAGCAGGATAGACCAGACTAGACCGGCCGACATGCCGATCAGGATCTTTTTCTGTTTCGTCACCGGCTACTCCTGCAGTTACGGCTGGCCAATTGCGCCGCCGCAAGGGTGGCGCGGGAAACCTTCCATTCCAGACGCTGGGTTGCAAGGAGGATTGCGGCGCAGAACGACCATGGTAATCAGTTCGGTGACTCGGACAACTCGCCTTCGTTGCCTTCAAGATCGATAGTGATTTCGAAGCTTCCGGAGATCGGATCGCCCCGTTTTTCAGGGCGAGTTTCCACCGAGCTGTCGACAGTCTTCGACTTCCTGATCAGTGTGTCGCGGCCGGTGACTTGGCCGCCCAAGCTATGCTGCATCCTTTCGTGCCTCACTGATCAGCCGCAGGATGTCCTTTGCGGCCTCTGGTATGTTGGTTCCGGGACCGAAGATCGCTTTCACGCCTGCTTTCTTCAGGAAATCGTAGTCCTGGTGCGGAATCACGCCGCCGCAGATTACAATTATGTCCCCAGCGCCCTGCGCCTGCAGCGCCTCGATAAGTTTCGGTGCAAGCGTTTTGTGCCCCGCTGCCTGGCTCGAGATGCCGACGACATGCACATCGTTGTCGACTGCGTCCTGCGCTGCCTCTTCCGGAGTCTGGAAAAGCGGGCCGACATCGACGTCGAAGCCTATATCGGCAAAGGCAGTAGCGATCACCTTGGCACCGCGGTCATGACCGTCCTGGCCCATTTTGACGACCAGCATGCGCGGGCGCCGACCTTCAGCGTCGGCGAAGTCTTCCACCGATTTCTGGATCGCGGCGAAACCTTCATCGCCCTCATAAGCCGCGCCATAAACGCCAGCCAGTGTCTTCACCTCGGCCCTGTGCCGGCCAAACACCTTTTCCATCGCCATGCTGATCTCTCCAACCGATGCCCGGGCACGCGCCGCTTCGACGGCAGCCTCCAGCAGGTTTCCGCCTTCCTTCGCACGTCGTTCCAGTTCTGCCAAAGCCGCGTCGCAGGCCGACTGATCTCGCTCGGCGCGAATCTTCTCCAACCTTGCGATCTGGTTTTTCCGCACCTTCACATTATCCACGTCGAGGATGTCGATCTCGTCTTCCTCGCTGCGTCGGTACTTGTTGACGCCGACGATCACCTCCTCGCCCCTGTCGATCATAGCCTGCCGGCGCGCTGCCGTTTCCTCGATCCGGAGCTTGGGCATGCCCGAGGCGACAGCCTTGGTCATGCCGCCCATTTCCTCTATCTCCTCGATCAGCGCCCATGCCTTGTCGGCCAGTTCCGCCGTCAGGCTTTCGACGTAATAGGACCCTGCCAGCGGATCGACGACATGGGTGATTCCCGTTTCTTCCTGCAAGATCAGCTGAGTGTTCCGAGCGATCCGCGCAGAGAACTCGGTGGGAAGCGCGATTGCCTCGTCCAGAGCGTTGGTATGCAGCGACTGGGTTCCGCCCAGAGCCGCGGCCATCGCTTCATAGGCGGTGCGGATCACGTTATTGTAGGGATCCTGTTCCTGCAGTGACACGCCCGACGTCTGGCAATGGGTGCGCAACATCTTCGACCGCTCCGATCTGGCGCCGATCCCATCCATGATCCGATGCCAGAGGAGACGTGCCGCGCGCAGTTTCGCCGCCTCCATGAAGAAGTTCATTCCGATGGCAAAGAAGAACGACAACCGCCCGGCGAACTTGTCCACGTCCATCCCGGCGTCGATGGCGGCACGCACGTATTCGCGCCCGTCCGCGAGAGTAAAGGCCAGTTCCTGCACCAGGTTCGCCCCGGCTTCCTGCATGTGGTAGCCGGAGATGGAGATTGAGTTGAATTTCGGCATCTCGTTCGAGGTGTACTCGATGATGTCCGAAATGATCCTCATCGAGGGTTCAGGCGGGTAGATATACGTGTTCCGCACCATGAACTCTTTCAGAATATCGTTCTGAATGGTGCCAGACAGGACGGCGCGGTCGTGTCCCTGTTCTTCGCCCGTCACAATGAAATTGGCCAGAACCGGGATCACCGCGCCGTTCATCGTCATCGAAACCGACACCTGGTCCAGCGGGATCCCGTCGAACAGGATTTTCATGTCCTCGACGGAATCAATCGCCACCCCAGCCTTGCCGACATCGCCAACCACACGATCGTGATCGCTGTCGTAGCCGCGGTGCGTCGCCAAGTCGAAAGCGACCGAGACCCCCTGCTGACCCGCCGCCAGCGCCTTGCGGTAGAAGGCATTCGATTCCTCGGCGGTCGAGAACCCAGCATATTGCCGGATCGTCCAGGGTCGGCCGGCATACATCGTCGCCTTCACACCGCGAGTGAAGGGCTCGAACCCAGGGAGCGAACCCAAGTGCGAAAGATCATCGGTGTCAACACCGGTATAGAGTGGTTTAACTTCGATACCCTCAAGCGTGTGCCAGATCAGATCTTCCAGCGGACGGCCACGTAATTCCTTGGCAGCACGTTCTTTCCAGGCGTCCGTTTCGCTCATGGTTTCGCCTCCTCTCCTGGCAGCACCCCGGCAGCCGGGGCGCGATGGCTCTTCGATTCTCGGGCCGTCCATCCTATATGCGAGGGGTCAGGAGGAATGATGGCCCGGATAGTTACTTTCCTTTGCGCTGCTGCGCTGGCGTTTGGAGCGTCGGCGCAGGAAGCCTCGGTGATGACGGCAACCGACGCGCCTGCCTTGAGCGATAGCGAAGAAACCGCTGAAGGGCCGGTCGAACCAGAATTGCTTGTGGTCGACTCGACGGAAGTCGCGCTTGATGACTTTCTGTGGGTGAAGCGGCCCGTGGTTGTCTTTGCGGATTCCGAAGCAGACCCGCGCTTCCAGAAACAGATGGAATTGTTGCTGGATCGTCCCGAGGCCCTGATCGAGCGTGACGTGGTTGTGATCACAGACACCGACCCGGCGGCGCGCACATCCGTCCGAACGAAACTTCGCCCCCGTGGCTTCCAACTGACGCTTCTGGCCAAGGACGGAAACGTGAATCTGCGCAAACCGTCGCCCTGGGACGTGCGCGAGATCAGCCATGCCATAGACAAATGGCCGCTGCGCAAACAGGAAATCCGCGACGCGGCTGCGGGGCGATAAGCCTCGGCGGTCATTCTGCGAATTCCTTTTCGAAACGGAAGTAGGCGCCCTCCGGGATGTCTTTTTTCCACTCCCGAATCGCGTCCAGATAGGGCGCCGGATCGGCGTCTCCTTCGGTCAGATAAAAAGCGACGCCATTGTCGCCTAGGAAGTAGGCCGGTCCCTCGGTGATGAGTACGCCTATCTGCCGCCAGTCCTCGCCCATCGCTTCCGGCTCGTACCAACTATCATACACCATCGCGAGCACCGTGCCGTGCTTTGCGGTGAGCGCATCCATCCAGCCGTCCGGCTGGTTTTTCTCGAACATGTAGGCGGCGGCCTCGTCGTTCCCCAGCCCCGCCAGGTCCAGCACGTAGTTTGAGTTCTGCCATGCGACATGGCCAACGTCGTTTACAGCAACCGGCTCGTCCAGGAGTTCCTTGGCAAGCCTCGCCACCTCGCCCTGCTGAACGCGGATGTCTCGCGGGGCGGAGGGGTAATAGATCACTGCGTGTTGCAGATAATAGGTGCCGGAGATGACCGCCGGGAGGAATGCGAACACTGGCATCAGATTGCGCTTGTCGACACCGGGGCGCGCAGAGACGGCAAGCAGACCAGCAGCCATCGTCGCCATGATGTAATTCTCGTACCGGTCGAACCATCCGAACCGGCCGAACAGCAGATGCGCCATTCCCGCGCCGGTGACGGTCAGCAACACGATCACGCGCCGGGATTTGCGGATGTCCGGCACCGCCAGCAAAGCAAGCCCAACAGCGACGAAAAGGATCAGTGCGCGACCGGTTTCCTTGTCCCACGTCTGCTGCGCCTTGTTGGCGAGATACGCGACGATCCCACTTTCCTCGGGCCCAACAGCAGAGAGTTTTACCCGAATGGAGTTCGGCATCGGATCGAGGCCCAGCGACATCAGAAACATCGCAAATACAGCAACTGGCAGGACCGCGAGCAATCCCAGACCGATCCCCGCGCGCCACCTGCCAGAGATGGCAACCGCACCTGAGGCAAGCAGCGCGAGCGCCAGCCCCTCTACCCGGAACGCCGGTGCAAGCAAGACGCCCAAGATAAGCGCAAAGCCGATCCGCCTATCGTCGGCGAAGATCAACAGTCCCAAAACGATGGAAAGGCTGGCTGCGACATGCAGCGAATGCTCCATACCGCTGAACGCGACTCCCCCCATGTTTAGGAAGAACGGGCCGACCGCAGCCAGGAAAAGGCCCGTTGGCCCCTGGTAACCAGCCTTCCACAAGATGCGGGCCCAAAGCACGGCACAGACGAAGAGCCCGACGACGTTCCAGAGCAATGGCAGATACAGTTGCAGCGGGCTGCCTGCCAAGGGCAGAAGCAGCAAAGGGAAGACAGGTGAGGACGCAGCGGCCACCGTCTCGCCGTTGTTGATGCCATAGTTCCCGGCCACGATCTGCTCTGCCATGGCCATATGGATGTAGGGATCGTCCAGCGGGTATTCGAAGTGACCGCCAGCAGTCAGGTAGGCCGCCATCTGCAGCACGACGAAATAGCCCAACGCGGCGCTGACCGAGAGAAGCGTCATCCGGCGCGAGGACGATGTTACTGCGTCCGTCTGAAGGCCGTCGACGGAGGTCATTCAAACTCCATGATCACGTCATCCACTGCCAGGCTATCACCGGGCCCGGCGTTTATCTTTTTCACCTGAGCTTTTCGCTCCGCACGCAGAATGTTCTCCATCTTCATCGCTTCGACAGTGCAGAGCGCCTGACCCTCCTGCACTTCCTGACCTACCTCGACATTGATTTTGACGATGAGTCCCGGCATCGGGCATAGCAGCATCTTCGATGTGTCAGGCGGCAGCTTTTCCGGCATTAGAGCCGCCAGTTCCGCTTGGCGCGGAGTGCGGACATGCACTTTCAGATCCGCGCCCCGACAACGGATTCGGAATCCACCCGAAACTTTGCCGACCTTCATAATCAATGGCGCGCCGTCGACCTCGATCTTTGCAAGCGGGTCACCAGGCGACCAATTGCCCCTAACCCTGTGCGTCGCATCGTCCTCGAACTTGATGGTCGAACCGTCTTTATCTGCACAGATGCTGAGCTTGAAATCTGTGCCTTGCAGACTGACGATCCATTCTTCGCCGACACGTCGCTCGTGGTTGTCCATCCGTCCAGAAATCCGTGTGCGTCGGATTTCCGCCACGCGGTTCATCGCCGCGCAGGCGGCCGCAATGCGGCGTAGCGCAGACTGATTCAGTTCCACTCCTTCAAAGCCGTCCGGGTATTCCTCGGCGATGAAAGCCGTCGTGATCTGCCCCTGGATGAATCGCGGATGATCCATAACTGCCGACAGGAACGGCAGGTTGTGACCGATCCCCTCGACCTCGAAGCTATCAAGCGCCACTCGCATCCCCTCGATGGCTTCGTCACGATCACGACCCCAGGTGCAGAGTTTGGCAATCATCGGATCGTAATACATGCTGATCTCGCCACCTTCATAGACCCCGGTATCATTTCGAACCGCAAGTTCACCCTCTGGCGCATCGCCCTGCCAGTTACCTTTTGCCAGCAAGGGACCGGCAGCGACTTCCTCCGGCGGGCGGTAACGCGTCAGGCGACCGATGGAGGGCAGGAACCCGCGATAGGGATCCTCGGCGTAGAGGCGGTTTTCGATAGCCCAGCCGTCGATACCGATATCATCCTGTTTCAGAGAGAGTTTTTCGCCATTCGCGACGCGAATCATCTGCTCGACCAGATCGACGCCGGTTATCAGTTCCGTGACAGGATGTTCGACCTGAAGCCTGGTATTCATCTCGAGAAAGTAGAAATTCTTCTCTCCGTCGACGATGAACTCAACCGTGCCAGCGCTCGCGTAGTCGACTGCCTTGGCCAGCGCGACCGCCTGCTCGCCCATCGCCTTGCGAGTCTCTGGATCCAGGAACGGCGATGGAGCTTCTTCCACCACTTTCTGGTTCCGGCGCTGGATCGAGCATTCCCGCTCGTTCAGATGGATGGCATTTCCGTGCTGGTCCGCCAGCACCTGTATCTCGATATGACGCGGCTGGGTCACGAACTTTTCGATAAAGATCCGGTCGTCGCCGAAACTCGCCGCCGCCTCGTTCTTCGACGACTGAAAGCCCTCGCGCGCCTCCTCGTCGTTCCAGGCGATCCGCATCCCCTTGCCGCCGCCGCCGGCACTGGCCTTGATCATCACCGGATAGCCGATCTCGGTCGAGATCTTCACCGCCTCGTCCGCATCCTCGATCAGCCCCATGTATCCCGGCACCGTGCTGACGCCCGCTTCCGCCGCGATCTTCTTCGAGGTGATCTTGTCGCCCATCGCTTCGATCGCGCCTTTGGGTGGGCCGACAAAGGCGACGCCGGCCTTGTCCAGCGCTTCAGCGAACCTCGGGTTCTCCGACAGGAAGCCATAGCCGGGATGCACCGCCGCTGCCCCGGTGGCCTTTATCGCCTCCAGGATCTTGTCGATCACGATATAGGACTGGTTCGCCGGCGGCGGCCCGATATGTACCGCCTCGTCCGCCATCTGCACGTGCAGGGCATGCTTGTCGGCATCAGAATAGACCGCCACCGTCGCGATACCCATCTTTCGCGCCGTCTTGATCACCCGGCACGCGATCTCCCCCCGGTTGGCGATCAGTATTTTCTTGAACATGTCCCGTTCCCTTTCCCTGCCGGCGTTGGCCGCCGGGCAATGATCAAACGACGAAAGCCGCCCGGGTACATGACCCGGACGGCTTCGGCGGTCGTTTCCGGCGTAGCCGCCGGTAAGTTCAGCAGGTTACTGGCACTTTGCCCGGTCGACGTATTGACAGTAGGCCAGGTTGCCCGCAGCGCCCAGCACGGCGCCGGTGGCGAGGTCACCGCCTGTAAGCAAAGCTGCGCCCGTACCTGCGCCCGCACCAAGCGCTCCCTGTTCGAGAGGTGTTTCACCGCAGGCAGACAGGCTGATGGCAGCGGCCGCCAAAGCGGCCCAGAGTTTGATATGCATGGGTTCGGTTCCCTATTTTTGACTGCTCTGGCAGAAGATATTGGTCGGGAACCAAAAAGATCAAAGCGGCGCGCAAGATTGCGAGCCTGGTGCGCAGCTTGCCGCCAATCCCGGACGCAAGAAAAAGGTGACGGTCTGACCCGGGGAAGGTCAGACCGTCTATAAGGGGAAGGGTAACGGTTGAGACGCGAACCCTCGCTCAAGAGCTGTCGGTCACGAGTCTCGAAGTTCAATCTGGCCGTGTTTTCCAATTCTGCAAAGCGCAACGCGACAGCCATCTGCGGATGCGCTGTTTCCCGCCGAAACCAAAGATGACCCTGCGGAAAAACGCCGATCATGTGTCCAGATCCAGATCTGGAAACGCTGCCCGCGCGGCGTCGACGTCGATGCGCAAAAGCGCGTCGTAACTGACGGGATCGAATGGATCTTCAGCCGGTACCACTTCGCGCTCGAAAAGCCAGGAGATGCGCCCGGCATCTAGGTTACCGCGCTCGAAAGGCGCGTCTCCAAAATGGTCCCAAAGTGCCTGGAGAAACCCAGCGTCAGCACGCCGGTCGGCGGGCTTGCGATCTGCAAAACGCTCTCGACGCGCGAGCGGGGTAGCGCCGCGCGGATTTGCTCTGCGGATGACGAACTGGAAATCAGTCCCGGGCAGTCGCCCCGGAAAACCGCGATGCTTCAGCATTTCTGCCCCGCTGCTGCAAGGGCTTCGCGGCTGTTCGGGACGGGCGCAAGCGCCCGTCCCGTACAAGCATTACTTGTACTTGCCGGTGTAAACCGGTTCGGTCGTGATCGGCTCGGGCTCGACGTAGACCACTTCTTCTTCTTGCTGGGCGCAAGCAGCCGCGAAAGCCACCAGGCCGAACGCGAGGACGATTTTGACGCTCTTCGCCATGTTAATCTCCTGTCAATACAATGAAGGCCAAGCGCATAACCGACGCGGGGCCTCCCATTTGAGGTACAGGTCACTGTCCGGTAACCTCCCATGACGATAGAACATTCCATATGAAAAGGAAATTCCGGTTGGCGGCGTTGTGGGCGCTGTGGCAGGCTTGCATCAACCACCCCTTTTGAGCCTCCAAATTGCGCAACATATTGTGGTCGCATCAGATGCCTTCCCAAATGCAGCTATCGTCTTCGACCCTGTAAGCCTCGAAAAACTGGGTGATTTCTGGCGCCGGCGCGCCGAAATCCACCGGTGCATCGCTCATGGATATGACGATCTGTTTCGGGACCGGCCCCATCGTTGGCAGGCGCGGAACGGCGAATTTGTTGCAAAGGTGATCCATATCGACGGCGGCTTCCTCGAACCCGATGGAGCCGGAAGTCCTGTCAATCTCCGGGGCAACGAATCGGAACCGCCATGTCAGCCCTTGCGGTCCACGGGTATCTCGCACCACTTCTACGAACTCAACGGGCTGGCCCGAAGGGACGTTGACAGATTGAGCATTCGCCAGTGAGGCATTGATCGCGAAAATAATGGCTAGCGGTCGCATCTTTCAGCTCACCGTTGCACAGCGCTTGAATCCATTTCCCGGTTGACCTTGAACGAGCTTTGTCATAGCGGGAAAGTCCGGTAGGACACTGAAATTAAATAGATTATTGTTTCGGCGCCTTGGTTTCGGCACCGACCCAAGCTTCATAGCCTTATCTGATCTGGGTATGCTGGGTTCTGAGTAGCGCCGACAATTCAAAGTTGCTGCAGTTGATGCCTTGCCTCGCCTACTGAACCCAGCCCGGGCGGACCGACGTCGACCTCGAGTCGCGCATTCCGGGAGATCCCCCTGGGAGCCAGATCCGGAACCAATCGGCGAGTCGGAATTAAACCGGTTGCACTGGCTGAACACGCGAGGCGAATGCATGCTTTGTTCGATTTCGAAAGTTTTTTTTGGAGTTCCTGAGGCAGGCTGCGGCAAAAGGTCGTAATTGATATGGTCGGCCGCCATTCCGCCGAATCGATCTCCAGCCGGGTTCCGCATGAAAGCTCGCAGTCGCGCAGTGTTTTTTGCCGCCCGCCCGACTCTGGCCGGGTCGCCGTGGATAATTGGCTCTATCTGCATCCTGCCTCGCCTGGTTGGCCATCAGAACGCGTCGCGAAACGCTTCCATCTCGACCTCAACTCCGGGTCCGTCAGGAGGGCTGCAATGATACTCTCGATCTGTTGGCGTGGAACGGTGTCGACGTCGATCCGTCCACCGGCGCGCAAGCGCAGACCTTCGCCATCCGGCGCGACTTCAATCACCGGAGAAAAACCACGGGTTTTTCGCAAGGCGCGCCACAGGTCCTGTCGGACCTGATTTGCCAGCCGCCTACGGGGCATACGCGGAAACGGAGCTTCTGCAACCACATCGAAGCGTGGCGGCAGGCGGCGCGACAGGATAAGCACCTCTCCATCGATGATATGCCAGTTGTTACGGGTCAGTCTGCCGCTCCACTACAACGCACAGCTTTGGTCCTACATACGCCCCGGGTACATGTACGGGCTAATCACAGCGGTATATTGTCGTGCTTTTTCCAAGGGTTCTGTAGCTGTTTGTTGCGCAGGCTGGCAAAGGCCCGGCACAGACGCCGACGTGTCGATTGCGGCATGATTACCTCGTCAATAAAACCTTTTTCGGCCGCCACGAAGGGGTTTGCGAAGCGGTCCTCATAGTCGCGGGTGTAATGCGCGATTTTCTCCGCGTCGCCCAATTCCGCCCGGTGAAGAATTTCGACGGCCCCCTTCGCGCCCATTACCGCGATTTCTGCGGTGGGCCACGCATAGTTGAAATCGCCACGCAGGTGCTTGGACGCCATAACATCATAGGCACCACCATAGGCTTTTCTTGTGATCACAGTCACCTTGGGAACCGTCGCTTCTCCATAGGCGAACAACAGTTTCGCCCCATGTTTGATCACGCCGCCGTATTCCTGTCCTGTCCCCGGCAGGAAACCCGGCACATCAACTAGGGTCAGGATTGGGATTTCGAAGCAGTCACAGAAACGCACAAACCGCGCCGCTTTTTTCGATGAGTCGATGTCAAGGCAACCGGCCAGCACCATTGGCTGGTTCGCCACCACGCCGACTGTCTGCCCTTCCAGCCGGATGAATCCGGTGATGATGTTCTTAGCGTGCTCTTCCTGGATCTCGTAGAAGTCGCCCTCGTCGGCGATCTTCAAGATCAGCTCCTTCATGTCGTAGGGCTGGTTCGGGTTGTCCGGGATCAGCGTGTCTAGGCTCGGTTCAACCCGTTCCGGAGTGTCGAAGAACGGCCGTACCGGCGGCTTCTCCCTGTTCGACAACGGCAGGAAATCCACAAGCCGTCGAACCTCGGCCAGTGCTTCGACATCGTTTTCGAAAGCGCCATCAGCCACGGAAGATTTTTTTGTATGGGTCGAGGCACCGCCCAGTTCCTCGGCCGTCACGACCTCGTTGGTCACTGTCTTAACCACGTCCGGCCCGGTCACGAACATGTAGGAAGTGTCACGCACCATGAAGATGAAATCGGTCATCGCCGGCGAATACACGGCACCACCTGCGCAGGGCCCCATGATGACAGAGATCTGCGGCACCACACCCGAGGCCATGATATTGCGCTGGAACACGTCCGCATAACCCGCAAGCGAAGCGACGCCTTCCTGGATACGGGCACCGCCGGAATCGTTCAGCCCAATGACCGGCGCACCATTTTGCACCGCCATGTCCATGATTTTGCATATTTTTTGCGCATGTGTTTCTGACAAGGAGCCGCCAAAGACCGTAAAATCTTGCGAAAAGACATATACTTGCCTGCCGTTTACGGTACCCCAACCAGTGACCACACCGTCACCGTAAGGGCGTTGACTCGCCATCCCGAAATCTGTGCAGCGATGCGCCACGAACATGTCGAACTCCTCGAAGGAGTCCTCGTCCAGCAATAGTTCGATCCGTTCTCGCGCGGTCAGCTTGCCCTTGGAGTGCTGCGCCTCAATCCGCCGTTCGCCGCCGCCGAGACGGGCCGTGTGACGGCGGGTTTCCAGCTCTTGCAGAATGTCCTTCATACACATGCCTCCATTGCGTATGCCGGCAAACTACGCGACGGTGCTTTTGGGAGGAAGCGATTTCCGGTAAATTTGCAAATACTTGGCAAGACCGCTACCGCAAATTGCAAATCAGCAAATTTCCAGAGTCTTCAGTTTGCCACCCCATCAGCGATGGACAATTCTTAGGCATCGAAATAATACATGACAATGTCACGTAATTCGCCGGTCAGGTTTCTCGACCGTACCACCCCGCCGCACATTTTCACGTTGATCGCGATGACCGGCGCATCGGCGACCGCGATGAACATGTTCCTGCCATCGCTGCCGAAGATGACCGAGCATTTTGAGACTGAGTACAGTCTGATGCAGCTCTCTGTCGCCCTGTTCCTGGCGGTCAATGCGGCGATGCAGATCTTCATCGGGCCCCTGTCAGACCGGTTTGGCCGACGGCCGGTTGTTCTGGTGGGACTTGTCCTGTTCAGCTTAGCGTCTCTCGGCTGCATCTATGCGCCGAGCGTACAGGTGTTCCTTGCCTTTCGAGCAATGCAGGCCTGCGTAGTTGTCGGCCTGGTTCTTAGCCGGGCCGTTATTCGGGACCTCTACGACCAGAACGAAGCCGCCTCGATGATTGGGTACGTAACGATGGGCATGGCAGTGGTGCCCATGCTGACGCCCGTGATCGGAGGCTTGCTGGATCAATGGTTCGGCTGGCAGGCAAATTTCTGGGCATTCGTCCTTGTCGGCATCGCTACGTTCTGCCTTGTCTGGCTGGATCAGGGCGAAACAAACCGCGCCCAGTCCACCAGTTTCCGTGATCAGGTAAGAGACTATCCTGAGCTGCTGACATCTCCACGGTTCTGGGGCTATGCACTGGCGGCTGCATTCTCTTCCGGTGCGTTCTTCTCGTATCTCGGGGGAGCACCATTCATAGGATCGAGCATTTTCGGGTTGGCTCCCGCCCTATTGGGGCTGCTTTTTGGCGCCCCGGCCCTAGGGTACATTTTTGGGAATTACCTGACTGCGCGGTACAGCGTCCGGATCGGCATCAACCGGATGATCATCGTGGGATCGGCGGTCTGCGCTTCCGGAGTTGGCCTGTCGCTATTGCTGTTTCTTCTTGGCCTGGGCAACGCGCTGACATTCTTCGGGTTGATGACCTTTGTCGGTTTCGGCAATGGCATGGTTCTTCCAAATGCCATCGCGGGCACCCTGTCGGTTCGGCCACAGCTTGCCGGCACCGCCAGCGGACTTGGCGGCGCGCTGATGATCGGCGGTGGAGCGGCGCTTTCCGCGCTGACCGGGTCCCTGCTGAGTGTGGAAAGCGGGCCGTACCCGCTGCTCTGGATCCAGATCATCGTTTCGATCCTCGGCGTGATCGCGATTTGGCTGGTAATCCAGCGCGAAAAGAGGCTGGGTCTTGTCTAAGCGGATTTGCAGCTGCTAACTGCAGGCTGCAAATCTGCAAAGCGGGACGCCCATGCCGAAGCGTAAGCTCTATGCCGGATCGAAGCTGCGAGAATTGCGGCTGCGAATGGATCTCTCGCAGAAGGCATTCGCCGAACGGCTCGGGATATCCCTGCCCTACCTGAATCAGATGGAGAACAACAATCGCCCTGTTTCGGCTGCAGTCGTGCTTTCACTGGCAGAAGAATTTGGCCTCGATGTAACTGAACTGTCGTCAGGCGATGCCGAGCGCATGGTGGTCGATATGCGCGAGGCATTAGCCGATCCCGTATTCGCGGACCCTTCCCCACCGTTGGCCGACTTACGCCTTGCCGCCTCCAACGCGCCGAGCCTCGCCAGAGCATTCCTGGCGCTGCATCGCGCCTATCGAATGGCACATGAGAGGCTTGCCTCTTTGGATGAGGCACTTGGCAACAGTGATCGGGCAACGCGCCCGTCTCCCTGGGAAGAGGTGCGTGATTTCTTTCACTATTGCGACAACTACATAGACTCTGTCGATCGCGCCGCCGAAAGGTTTTCCGAAGGAGTACCGGAAGGGTTGGGCATTCAGAACAGCGCAATATCGCATTTGTCCAACTTCGGAATTTCTGTTAAATTCGAAAAAGTTGCAGCGCTTCGCAACTTTGACGCCCAGACAAACACCTTGACAATCTCCAGCCGTTCAAACGCAGCCACTCAATGCTTCCAGTTGCTACATCAAGTAGCACTTCTCACACAGAACGATCTCATAGAGGCCACGCTGGACTTCGCTCGGTTTCAGAGCAACGAGGCTCGCGCTATCGCCAAAATCGGGCTGGCCAACTACTTCGCCGGCGCCGCGCTTCTGCCATATCGCCGATTTCTGTCTGCGGCTCAGGAATACCGGCACGATTTGGAATTGCTTGCCGGTCTGTTCGGCGCATCGATCGAGCAAGTGGCGCACCGCCTGTCGACGCTGCAACGCCCTGGCGCTAAGGGCGTGCCATTCTTCTTCGTCCGGGTCGACCAAGCCGGGACGATCACCAAGCGCCATTCCGCAACACGCTTGCAGTTCGCCCGGTTCGGAGGTGCATGCCCTCTGTGGAATATGCATCAGGCGTTCGAGACACCGGGCCGCTTTTTGCGTCAATTGGCCGAGACGCCCGACGGCGTCCGATATCTTTGCCTTGCCCGCGACGTGTCAAAACCAGGTGGGCGTTTCCGCGCGCCGGTACGCCGCTACGCCATCGGGCTTGGCTGCGAAATCACCCATGCGAAAGCGCTGGTTTATGCCGATGACCTGGACACTTCGCGCGCTGCGGCCTTCGAACCGATCGGAATATCCTGCCGGATCTGCGAGCGGCGAGACTGCCACCAGCGATCCGTACCACCGTTAGAACGACCGCTCTCGGTCGATCCGGACCGGCGCGAAGTACTTCCCTACCGGATCGGTTGATTGGGAAACGCCGGATTTTCCCAGCCCGGCGCTGTCGCTCCTCTTAAAGTCGTGCGCCACGACGCGCCCAACAATAAGTCTACTGCGCACCTTCCGAAGCAGTCAGAATCCCATAGATCTCGTCCTTGAGCGCCATGCGGCGCTTGCGCAATTCTACCTCGGCGAGATCTTCCACCGGTTCGACATTCGTTTCAGCCCGATGGATCGTTCGGTTTAGCTCATGGTACTCGTCGCAGAGTCTACTGAAATGTGCATCCGATTGTTTCAACTGGCCAATCCGATCGACGAATTCCGGAAACTCCTCCGCCAGTATGTGTGGCACATGGCTCATTGTTCGCGCTCCTCTCTGTCTCAATGCAGAGTTTACATTAGCAGGTCCGCCAGAGCCGACTTTGACCGGAATCAAGTGGCGTCGGGATCCTATCGCTGTGACCCCTGCCAGTCGGAATGGACCCATACATCGGCATTCTCTGGCGGCAGGCGCCGCCCGAGAATGTGATCCGCCGCTTTCTCGCCCACCAGTATCGACGGGGCGTTGGTGTTGCCGTTTGTGATCTGCGGAAAAACCGAGCTGTCGGCTACCCTCAGCCCTTTGACCCCGATAACGCGGCATTCTGGATCAACTACCGCAGACGGATCTTCTCGTCGTCCCATCCGAGCGGTGCCGCAGGGGTGGTAAGCGCTCTCCACATGCTCGCGGATCGCTTCGTCGAGTTCCTCGTCGCTTTCAATGGTCGAACCAGGCAACAGCTCCTTGCCAGCATAGGGCTTGAAAGCCTCTTGCGCGAAGATTTCCCGTGTCAGGCGGATGCAGATCCGGAAATCTTCCCAATCCTGGGCGTCGCTCATGTAGTTGAATCGGATCAGAGGCTTGTCCTGCGGGTCGGCCGAACGAAGGGTCACCGAGCCTCGAGACTTCGAACGCATTGGGCCGACATGGGCTTGGAACCCGTGACCTTCAGCTGCCGCCTGTCCGTCATAGCGCACTGCGAGCGGAAGGAAATGATACTGTACGTCAGGGTATTCCACGCCGGCACGCGTGCGAACGAAGCCGCAGCTTTCGAACTGGTTCGAAGCACCTGGCCCCTTTCGCGTCAAGAGCCATTGCAGGCCTACAAAGGCTTTTCCGAAAAGGTTCCAGTAAGAGTAAAGACTGACCGGCTGGCGGGAGGTCATTTGAACATAAAGCTCGAGGTGATCCTGCAGATTGCGGCCGACACCCGGCCTGTCTGCAATGACCTGAATGCCATGTTCAGCCAGCGCGTCGCCCGGGCCGATCCCAGACAACATCAGCAATTTTGGTGAATTGATCGAGGACGCGGAGAGGATCACCTCGCGCCGGGCACGAACAATTTGAGTGGAGCCACCACGGCTCAATTCTACACCGGTTGCGCGCCCATCCTCAATTGATACTCGCGTCACGAGACCTCGCACCAATTCGCAATTCGGGCGCGACAATGCTGGTTTCAAGTAGGCATCGGCAGCGGACCAGCGGCGGCCTTGCCAGATTGTCGCCTCCATGGCGCCGAAACCTTCCTGCTGGCGACCGTTGTAGTCTTCTGTCGTCGGGTATCCGGCCTGCCGCCCTGCCTCGACAAATGCCTGAGTTAGGGGATTGTCCCGCGGCCCGCGCGAGACGTGAAGCGGGCCATCGAACCCGCGCCACTCACCATCTGTCCCACCGTGCCAGCTTTCCATCCGTTTGAAATACGGGAGCACGCCGGAATAGCCCCACCCATCTGCACCCATCTCGGCCCAAGTGTCGTAGTCGCGGGCATGTCCGCGGACATAGACCATGCCGTTGATGCTGGATGACCCGCCGATCACCTTCCCCCGCGGTGTCGCCATGCGTCGGTTGTTCAGATTGGGTTCCGGCTCGCTTTCGAAGCCCCAGTCGTACCGGCGCATGTTCATAGGATATGACAAAGCGCCGGGCATCCGGATCAATGGCCCAGCATCGGTGCCGCCATGTTCGATGACGAGCACGGACGCGCCGCTTTCTGACAGCCGGTACGCCAGTGCACATCCCGCCGAGCCGGCGCCTACGACAACAAAGTCGGCTTCCATCAGCGGCCCTCGGAAGCTTCAGTAAGGCGCATCCACACCCTCCATTCCGACGTAGACCGTCTTCAGCTGCGAGAAATGCTCGATTGCGGCCAAACCGTTTTCGCGCCCCACACCGGACAGTTTCGATCCGCCAAAGCTCACTTCCACAGGGGTCAGGTTGTAGGTGTTGATCCAGCAACTACCCGCCTGAAAGGCCCTAGCAATGCGGTGGGCACGGGTCACGTCCTGAGTGAACACTCCGGCAGAAAGGCCGAAAGGCGTGGCGTTGGCGCGGGCAAGCACCTCTTCCTCGGTATCGAAATCGAGGATGCTGGCGACAGGGCCGAAGATCTCTTCCCGCGCAATGGTCATGTCGTCGGCGACATCGGCAAAGACAGTGGGCTCGATGAACCAGCCATTCCGACCCACGCGCTTGCCGCCCGTAACCAGACGGGCGCCTTCGGCTTTGCCTTTTTCGATGAAGTCGAGGACGATCTTGAGCTGCGCCTCACTGACCATCGGTCCGTAATTGACGGCCTCGTCTAGCGGATCACCCATGGTGATACCCTTGAGGCGTTCTGCCAGACGCGCAAGGAAGGCGTCCTTAATGTCTTTCTGAACAAAAACGCGGGTTCCGTTGGAACAGATCTGGCCGGTTGAATAGAAATTGCCAAGGATCGCGCCGCCAACAGCGGTCTCGAGATCGGCGTCATCGAAAATCAGGATCGGGGATTTTCCACCTAGTTCCATCGTCACGTGGCGCATGCCTTCGGCGGCGGCGGCATAGACCTTTTTCCCCGTGGGAACCGAGCCGGTCAGCGACACTTTGGCGACCCGCGGGTCGGACACCAAAGTAGCGCCAACATCGCCCCTGCCCTGGATCACATTGTATACGCCGGCGGGTGCTCCGGCCTCCGTCAGAGCTTCCGCCACCTTGAGGGCACACAGCGGTGTCTCTTCCGAAGGCTTGAAAACCATCGTATTGCCGCAGGCGAGAGCCGGAGCACCCTTCCACGCAGCGATCTGTGTAGGGTAGTTCCAGGCGCCTATTCCAACGCAAACGCCTAGTGGTTCACGGATCGAATAGGCCCAATCTTTGCCAAGCTGGATATGCTCGCCGCGCAGAGATGCCGCGAGGTTTCCGAACCACTCGAGCGCGTCGGCGGCAGATGTCGCATCAGCCACCAGCGTTTCCTGTAAAGGCTTGCCGGTGTCGATGGTTTCAAGTTCGGACAGTTCACGGTTGCGCTCACGAATGATTTCGGCGGCGCGACGCAGGATCCGCCCGCGCTCCGTGCCAAGCATAGCCGACCAAGCAGTTTGAGCAGACGATGCAGCTGTCAGTGCTTGCTCGACGATTTCCGGCGTCGCCGAGTGTACCTGCGCCACCTTTTCGCCGCTGCCCGGATAGATCACTTCGATTACGTCGCCCTGTTCGTCCTCGGCATAGGCACCGGCAATGAAATGACTGGCTCGCGGTTTTGCGTCGCGCATCGTGTTTACCTCTCTTAGCTTATTCGCCGCGCGGGAAGCGTTTGGATTCTTCCAGCACATTCAGGTCCATGTGGTTGCGCATGTAGCGCTCGGATGCATCTCGCAACGGCTGGTAGTCCCACGGGAAGTACCCACCCTGCCGCAACGCCTCGTAAACCACCCATCTGCGCGCCTGACTCGCGCGGACATCAGCATCAAACTTGTCCAGATCCCACAATTGAGCCGCAACCGCTTTCATTTCTGCAAGGGTTTGTTGATGTTCTGGAACTACGGCTAAATTGCTCAGTTCCAATGGATCTGCCTCCAGATCGAACAGCTGATCAGGATCCAGCTGGCAAAGGTTCAGCTTCCATCTGCCTTTCCTCAACGAGACCAGCGGTGTGTAGCTGCCTTCCGCCGCGTACTCGACTTTGACAGGGCCTTGCCGGACGCCACCGCCGGCGACAGGTACAAGGCTTTCACCGTCAGTCCAAGGCATGACGTCGGACATGTCCACGCCGGCCAGGTCGCAGAGCGTCGGACATACGTCGAGTGTCGAGACCGGCTGATCGACTCGGCCTGCCTCCAGCCCTGCTGCCGATATCATCAACGGCACTCGCGACGAGCCTTCATAGAAGCTCATCTTGAACCACAGCCCCTTCTCACCCAGCATATCGCCGTGGTCCGAGACGAAGATGACGATCGCTTCCTGCCGCGTGTCTTCCAGTACCTGAAGGATCTGCCCGACCTTGTCGTCTAGGTAGGAAACGTTTGCGAAGTACGCGCGCCTGGAGCGGGAAATGTCCTCGTCCGAGATCTCGAAGTTGCGCCAATCATTGGCATCGAAGAGCCGCTGCGAATGCGGGTCGAGATTGTCATAGGGGATCGCGGGCACCGCCGGCGAAAGATGTTCACAGTCCTCGTAGAGATCCCAATACTTACGCCGAGCCACATAGGGGTCATGCGGATGAGTGAAACTAGCGGTCACGCACCAGGGACGCTCGTCTGCACCTCGGCAGGCGTCGTAGAGCCAGGAACAGGTCTGGTAGGCGACATCGTCGTCATATTCCAATTGGTTGGTGATTTCTGCCACGCCGGCGCCGGTAACCGAGCCAAGGTTATGATACCACCAGTCGATCCGCTCACCGGGTTTGCGGTAGTCGGGCGTCCAGCCGAAGTCGGCGGGATAGATGTCCGTCGTCAGTCTCTGCTCGTATCCATGCAACTGGTCAGGACCGACGAAATGCATCTTGCCGGAGAGGCAGGTGCGATAGCCGGCTCGACGCAGGTGATGCGCAAATGTTGGAATGTCGGAGCGGAACTCTGCCGCGTTATCATAGACCCCGTTGCGAGATGGCAATTGGCCCGACATGAACCCGGCACGTCCCGGCGCGCAAAGTGGCGAGGCAGTATAAGTGTTGGCGAAACGCACGGATCGCGCGGCCAGTCGCGTAAGATTGGGCGTGTGTAGCCAGTCGGCGGGACCATCGGGAAACAGCGTTCCGTTCAGTTGGTCCACCATCAGGATCAGAATGTTGGGGCGGCTCATGTTACCTCGGCGATCATCAAGTCGAGCATTTTCAACACCCGCTCCGCTGTAGAGGAAGGATCAGATGCCGAGGGATCCAAAGCGGCGCGGATGTAAAGGCCATCGATTAGCGCCGCCACGGTTTCCGCGGCCACTTCCGCGCGGGTACCCACCAGCGGCCGCAAGTCGTGGATCAGGTTGGAGCGCAGGCGGCGCTGGTAGACGGTCAAGAGACGCTGCGCCGACGCCGAGGTCTGTGCAGCGACGTAGAAGTTCAGCCAGGCACTGACGACGTGGCCGCGGAACTGCTCCGCCTCAAACCCCGCCCGAATAACAGCCTGCAATCGATCGTGCGGTGTTTTGGCAGTCTCAAGGCCCGTCTTAACCGCATCTCCGTAGAGCGTCAGGATATGGCGCATCGCGGCCAAGAACAGCTCCTCCTTGGCGCCGAAGTAATGATGCGCCAATGCAGAACTTACGCCAGCCCGCTTGGCGATTCGGCTGACGGTAACATCCAGCGTTCCGGTCGCGCCGATCTCGTCTATCGTCGCTTTGACCAAAGCCGCGCGCCTGATAGGCTCCATTCCGAGCTTCGGCATCTGCCGGCCTCCTCTATGCGGGGGTTGCCAGACGAGGCTATCGAGATTTTAATTGACTCGTCAATCAAGAAAGACAGGGAGATACCCGATGACGTTCAAATTCACGATGTCGGCGCTTGCGCTGGTGGCTGTGGCAGGCCCCGCGCTAGCGGATTGTGACACGGTCGTGTTTTCTGATGTGGGCTGGACCGACATCACTGCGACTACAGCGGCAACTACGGTGGTGCTGGACGCGCTTGGCTACGACACAGACGTAAAGGTTCTGTCGGTGCCGGTAACCTACACCTCATTGGCCGAAGGCGACGTCGACGTGTTCCTCGGCAACTGGATGCCGACGATGGAGGCCGACATCGCCCCATACCGCGACGCTGGCACCGTCGACACCGTGCGCGCCAACCTGGAAGGCGCGAAATACACTCTTGCGGTCAACGAGAAGGCGGCCGACATGGGAATTGCCGATTTCGCCGATATCGCGAATTTCAAGGATATGCTTGATGGCAAAATCTACGGCATCGAGCCGGGTAACGACGGCAACCGCCTGATCCAGTCGATGATAGAAGAGAATGCTTTCGGCCTGGACGAGTTCGAAGTCGCTGAAAGCTCCGAGCAGGGAATGCTGGCGCAGGTTGAGCGGGCGACGCGGCGCGACGAGCCGATCGTGTTCTTGGGCTGGGAACCGCACCCGATGAACGCCAATTTCGACATGTCCTATCTTACCGGTGGCGACGATTGGTTCGGTCCGGACCTCGGAGGCGCTACTGTATTCACAAACACCGCAGCCGGATTTGGTGAGGAATGCCCCAATCTCGGGACATTCCTCAACAATCTGGAATTCTCCTTGCCTATGGAAAACGAAATCATGGGCGCCATCCTGGATGACGGCCAGGATCCAGAAGAAGCTGCGAAATCCTGGCTGCAAAGCAACCCGGATTTACTGACCGGATGGCTGGAAGGAGTGACTACCAAGGACGGTGGTGAAGGCCTGGCAGCGGTGAAAGCCGAACTCGGACTTTGATATGAAATGAAGGCGCGCGCGTTATCACGCGCGCGTCCAAATCATCAACGTTAGACGTCAGCCTCCAAAATCGTAACAAGACTTCTTCGTCATATACGGGTCGTCCTCTTTCGGCACGTCGACCTTTTCCATCACGTTCATCGAGATGTGCGGCCACCGGATCAACCCTTCCTTGCCATCGCGGCGACGGAAGAAATCCAGGAAGATGAACTGGGTGTAGGCCAGCGCCATCTTGGGTTTGCCGTCTGCGCCGGTTTCTTCCAACTCCAGTATGTAGAAGGTTGAACGCATGAAGTTCGCGTCGGCGCGTCGCTCAACGAACGGAATGTTGTGGATACCGGCCTTGTCCCTGGACGTGTCCATCCGAAGCTCGGTGGTTCGCACAACGTTAAAGGCCGAAAGTGCGCCTTTCAGCGTATCGAACGGTGTTTTGGCGCTAAAGATGCCGAGGAACGGTTCGACCGTGAACTTGTTGTAGGGGCGCAGGTACGCGTTGTCCGCCGTGGCCGCGTCGACGGCAGCATTGATCTCCTCGTCGGCAGCTATCGCGCCTTCAGGGAAACCGGAAGCGCCGTCGACATTCTGCGGCGGCCCATTGTAAGTAGAAGAACTGCCGATCGCGAGCGCGGAGTTTCCGTGCGGCACCGTTGCCAACCGCGCCACGTCGATACCATCTGTCCGACGGTTTAACATGTGCAGGAAAAGGCCGGGTTCGTGATGGATCGCCAAATCGCTCCCGCCCGCAAGTGGGGTCTGGGAAAAGTCATCGGCATCGGTCTGTTTGATTGCCTGCTGATAGTCCAGAGTCACGACGAACTGGTCAAACTCTGCTGAGGGGTTCTTTTCGACACCGCGGTTTGGCACCATATCGTCCACGAAGGTAAACCGCAGTTCCTCGTTGTAGCGGTTCATCAGAAGGCGGAAGTCTCGGAACTGGCCTTCTTCGAAGAACGGCAGAGCGATCAGGTTCCAGCCGCGTCCATCGGTCAGACTGCCGTCTTCGGTTACGTTTTTCCAGAGCCCCGGAAGGTGGGTCAACGGACCAAGGTCAAGATCTTCGGACGGGCTCGGGTCGAAGTAACGCTTGCGTTCTGTCGTTTCCACGAGGTCACGCTGTGGCTGCTTATCGAGCATAGCTAGCCCTTTCATATGTTAAATTGACTATCAAAAGCTCGCGCCCCAAGAATCTCAAAGCGCGAGGAGACTATACCACCATTCAGGCTATGATTGTACTGGTCGTGATGCATGCATTCACGAATGTTACATGTTACGGCCGAGTTGCGCCTCGTAACGGCAAGACGCTTCGGCATTGCTTTCATGGATATGGCCTTGTTATCGCAGCACCCGGAGTAGATCTTGCCTTTGGTTTCCGCTTTGGCGTCACCGGGCAGTACCGCGAGATACTCCAGGTCTCGTTTCCCGCGCCTTCTTTGGAATTCGCCATCCTGCGAGCCGTTTGCTCGGGAAAGGTCCAGAAGGTCATTGTCGCTAACCTTGAAGCCCGTGAAGCAGAAAGCTCCGCACGCCCGTCATAAGCCTCGATCTCTGTTCGCGGGCTGAGGATCTGGCCTCGCGCGATGCTGCCCCGCGTGACCCTTCCAATCCTTGGACAGGCGGGTCATGTTGCCGTTACAGGGACGAAGGGACAGAACATGAGACCACCGGAAAACGGGGGCCGCCTATGATGGATTGGCTGACTGAGAACAAGATTCCCGTTGGCGCCTGGGCGGGCGGCATGTTCGACTGGCTTCAGGACAACGGCGCTTGGTTTTTTGACAGCGTGTCCGATACTCTGGACGCAATGATCGACTGGGTCCTGCGGGTGCTTCAGGAGCCGCCACGCCTGCCGTTCGGATCGGATGAAGATCAGTGGGTCGCGCTCTGGCCGGTAGATCTCCATCCATTCATTGTCACCGCCGTATTCGTCGCTCTGACCTGGGCCCTGCAGCGGAGCTGGAAGGTCTGCCTACTGGTGGCACTTGGCTTCCTGTTCATACTGAACCAGGGCTACTGGGAAGAGACGACGGAAAGCCTGACACTGGTCCTGTCCGCCTGCATAGTCTGTATGGGTGTTGGGGTTCCTATCGGTATAGCGGCGGCACATCGACCCAAGCTCTATGCCTGGCTCAGGCCGGTTCTGGACCTGATGCAGACATTGCCGACCTTCGTCTACCTTATCCCGGCCATCGTATTCTTTGGCATCGGAATGGTGCCCGGGCTGATCGCAACCGTGATATTCGTTGTGCCCGCGCCGATCCGGCTGACGCATCTCGGCGTGGTTTCGACTCCAACGGCACTGTTAGAGGCAGCGCGGGCATTTGGAGCAACCGACCGTCAGGTGCTGTGGAAAGTCGAATTGCCCTACGCCTTTCCCCAGATCATGGCAGGGCTGAACCAGACGATCATGCTTTCACTTTCGATGGTTGTCATCGCAGCGCTGGTCGGCGCCGACGGGCTAGGAGTGCCGGTTGTGCGCGCGCTGAACCGGGTAGACACGGCGCTCGGTTTTGAGAGCGGCTTCATCATCGTGGTTGTTGCGATCATGCTGGATCGGATGCTGCGGGTCGATCGGAAATGAGGGCCGCGGTAGAATTCGATAACGTATCGATTGTCTTTGGGGACAAGCCAGAGACGGCGCTTCCTTTGATGGATCAGGGACAAAGCCGCGCCGAGATCCAGACAGCAACAGAACAAGTCCTTGGCGTCCACGACTGCACGATAGAGGTGCCGGAGGGCGAGATCCTTGTACTGATGGGCCTGTCCGGTTCCGGCAAATCAACGCTCTTGCGGGCCGTGAACGGCCTGAATCCGGTGGTTCGGGGCGAGGTGAGGGTGGCCTATGAAGGGGAGATGGTCAGCGTTACGAACGCTTCGCCGAAAACGCTCCGCGAACTGCGTCTCAAGCAGATCGCGATGGTTTTCCAGGCTTTCGGTCTGCTGCCCTGGCGGAGCGTACGTGAGAATGTCGGTCTGGGCCTCGAACTGGGGGGACTGCCACGGACTGAAAGGTTTGAGCAGGTGGAAAGGCAACTGGCATTGGTTGGACTGTCAGACTGGGCAGACCGCAAGGTCGGCGAACTCTCGGGCGGTATGCAACAACGGGTCGGGCTGGCACGCGCCTTTGCGACAGAAGCTCCAATTCTCCTGATGGACGAGCCGTTCTCGGCGCTGGATCCGTTGATACGGTCACGTCTTCAGGACGAGTTGCTGGAGCTGCAGGCGGAATTGAAAAGGACGATCATATTTGTCAGCCACGATCTGGACGAAGCCTTCAAGATCGGTAACCGGATCGCGATCATGGAAGGCGGGCGAATCGTTCAATGTGGGACGCCGCAGGACATTTTCACCAATCCTGCCAATGATTACGTGGCGGATTTCGTGGCGCATATGAACCCGCTGGGAGTGCTGTGCGCCCGCGACGTCATGGAGGCAGCAGCCGAGCAGCCCACAGAGACGGTGGGGCCGGACACCGACATCCATGTGGTGATGGAACGGGTGAAGGCCACAGGCAATCCGGTTGGCGTCGTCGAGGACGGGCAGCTTTTGGGGCAGATCACTCGCGACACCGTGCTAGCAAAACTGCTAGATCCGCGCGGCGGGTAGGTTTGAATCAAGTGGATACACCTGCCAACCCGGAGCGCGGACAGAACTTACCCATATGCATTACGCGGATCGATCCCGGCATCCTTGGCAAAAACGGGGCCCAAAACGCATCCGCCCAGTTTGCAAGCAGCCGGGAATGGGTAGCCGCAAACCGCCAGTTATCATCAGATGGATTTACTTAACACGGCAAGGATGAAACACGGCGCGATGACGCAACTATTGGCCACCATACCACTGGTGTTTAGTGAGTTTGTCATATATTCACAAAATGCGCCCTGGCACCAGTTGGCGGCCAGGGCGTTGGATGATCGAAATACGACATTGCGCCACCACTCACGATAACGGCGCATGCTGATACTACCATGAGGCAGAGTTGAGTAAAAGATATTATCAATATGACAAATATTCCGTGACGTTTCGCTTCTCCGCTACGGAAGCTCCATTCCATCGCGAGATCGGACACGATTGACATGGATGATCTACGATCGATTTTTGAGCTGCGCGAAATGCTTAGGCAGATGGAGCGCGACGTCGGATTGGACAAGCTGAGCAGGGTCGAGCGTGATGTTTTTCTGGCAGCGCACAACCTGTCTGAGAAACCGGGCGACATCGTTCATACAGAGCAAATCCGCAAGCATACTCTTGTGGAGACTATCACCCAGGCGACCTATCACAGAGCGCTTAGAACGTTACTTTCCATGGGCATGCTGGAGCATGCCGAGAACACCAAGGCCAGATGCTATATCGTCCGGCGCGACCTAATTGGTAGGTAATCAATCTGCATCTCGAAGGTGTCGCGCCTACTTTCCCAGCCGGTTCCAAATGTGAGGTGAGGCCCCGGATGCCGTGATCCAGCTTCAGAGCTTCTCAATCATCGCGGCCTGCTATGTCCTGGCTCATGGACTGACTGCGCTGGTCATTACTCCTGTCCAGTCGCACTATTTCCCCGAGATCACCGGCTTTGCGAGCCTCGCATACCTGCCACATGGTGTACGCGTGCTCGCAACTTGGCTAGTTGCCCGAAAGGCGTTCTTTCCACTCTATCTGGGCGCGTTCGTTTCCGAGCTTCTGTTCACACCAGACGAGTTCAGCCACGCGACCGATCCGATTATCCTCCTCTCCATTGCAGTTGGGGCGGTCAGTGCCGTACTGGCATTCGAATTGATTTGCCTCTTTGGGCGAAACCTCTATGCCGGCCGTACGCCCCGTGTTCATTGGCGATGGCTGCTTCTGGCGGGCACTGTTGCGTCCTTGATCAACTCAATTGGGCAATCGATCGTGTTTTCAGGGAGAATCGGCCTAGGCGATTCAATTATTGTCTTAGTGACTTATGCAATCGGGGACATCATCGGTCTCGTTATCAGTACGCTGATCCTGATGCTCGTTTTCAGATGGATCAGACTGCTCACACAACGAGACTGAACGTGCATCCCTCTACCTGATTGCATTCAAAATCTCCGTAGTGTCCCTCTGCCAGGGTTGGTCTCAGCCCCAAAGAAAATTAATTGACAATTTTACTAAGTTAAATTAACCGCTATACAGCCGGTTGGGGCTAACGCCCTGAATTCCCGTACCATTCAGGACGTTCAAGGCGAAGACACGCCAACAGATGCCGATGATGGTTCGAATGCCCGGCCTTTCAGCACGGAAGCCGCAGCTACCCAGCCGACAATCAGACAACTGAAGGGGACAGTAATGTCTAACTCTCCGAAGCCACGCTTCGGCGGGGGCAGTCTGCTGCGGCTGATGCTCTCGACCTGCGTGCCCGTTCTGCCGACCGCTTTGGTGGCACAGGATGCCGACTACTTGGGTACTGTTGTACTTGGCCTTGAGGCCGAGGGCGGCGAAACCGAAGCCAGTACGGTTATCGACAGTGAGACACTGAACGAGACCTATGGTGGCGACGTGGTTAATGCGATCCGCGACGCGCCGGGCGTGTTCACGCGATCACCTTCCGACAATCCGTCGATTTCAGTCAACATCCGGGGAATGCAGGGTAAGGGCCGGGTTAATACGATGATTGAGGGCGTGCCGCAGACCAACCGAAACCTGTCCGGGCACGCCGGTTCCTTCGACGACCAGATCTTTGTTGATCCGAACCTGATTAGCCAGATCGACATTTCCCGCGGCGCCGTTCCAGGTGCCGCCGGCCTCGGATCGCTGGCCGGGGCGGTGAACCTGCGGTTGCTGGATTTTGGCGACATCTTGGAAGAAGGCAAATCATCCGGTGGGCTGGCAAGGATCACTTTTGGTGACAACGGGCTGACTTGGTCGGGGCTTCTGTCTGGCGCTTGGCGCGGGACAACTGAAAGTGGTCGCAGCTGGGCATCGCTGGTGGCGATAAGCGACTATGACAAGGCTGCGCATTTCGACGGCGACGGCACCCAGGCAGATTACGGCGACACTGACTCCAGTTCGGCCATGTTCCGGTTCAAGACTGACTTGAACTCGGTGTCCGAGCTGGAAGTGGTCGGTATGGCCAATTCCACCGACTTCCTTCCTCGCTCCTCCTCTGGCTACTACTGGGAGACGGACAAAACCCTGCTAACCCTGAATTACGGTTACAAACCCGGCGACGGCATCTGGGATCTGGACGTCAGCGCCTACTATCAGGTCGACGACCTCTCCTTCCCGGGTCATCCAGAGCAGACCGGATCAAGTTTCATTGGCCGGCAAGGCACCGATACCGGCATGGGCGTGAATGCGACGAACACATCGCGGGTAACCCTTGGGGCCGGGATGCTGGAGCTGTCTTACGGTGTTGCTTTGACGCAGAACGAGTACATCGGCAACGCCCAGTCCGGCGCAAATGCCGAGGGTGAGTTGCTGAAGGCCGGGGTATTCGTCAATGGCACATGGGAGATTGGGCGGTTCGATGCGACGGTCGGATTCCGATACGATTACTGGAAAGCGACGGGCGTGACCGAAGCCACTGCCGCTGGCACCGGTTCTTGCCCGGCGGATGCCTCGAACGGACGCTGCATTGATGCGTATGACGACCGTGACGGTGCAAAACTGAACCCGAGCCTGGTTCTTGGATACGGCATTACGGATAACCTGCGGATCTATGGAAGCTACGCCGAGACTATGCGGCCTCCTACGGTCAGCGAGATGTTTTACCCAGGTGGACACAGCTTTAGCGGCACGGTGACGCCGATTGGAAACAATCTGGAACTCGATGCCGAAGAGGCCGCAACCATCGAAGCCGGATTTCAGTTCGCCAGAAAGAGTATGTTCCAATCCGACGATCGCGGCTGGTTGGACGTCAACTATTTTCAAAATGACATCGAGAATTACATCACGGCGTCGAGCTCTGGAACCTGGGATAACGTACCTGGGACCGTGCGGATGAGTGGGGTTGAACTGACCGCCGGCTACGAAACCAGGCGCTTCATCACCGAACTTTCCTTCACTGTCGCGGACACCGAGCAGCCCTATGGGTTCTATGCAGGCATAGGGAACGATTTCGGGCGCCTCCCGGATGATTTCGGTTCGTTGAACATCGGATTGAAGTTCATGGACGGTGATGCGCAGGTCGGAACAGTCATTCGCTATGTGGGCGACAGCGTGATCGCCTTCATCGACGAACCGAATTCATACAGGCTGGATCCCTACACTCTCGTCGACCTCTATGGGAGCTGGAAGGTAACCGACGGAGTGGAAGTCTTTGCCAACGTGACCAATCTGCTGGACAAGACCTATTACGAGGCGAACACAGGCATCGGCGACAGCCTGACCGCCGGGCCAGGACGGGCGATCCAGGTAGGCGCGACCTTCCGTTTCTGAGGTATGGTGTTGTCGAGCATGGAAGCTCTTTAGAGCCTTCCCGAAAAGAGCGCGCCGGACCTCGGCGCGCTCCAAGTTATCCATTTGCGATATCCGCCACACTGAAACGAAATTGGTGTTGCTTCCCCACTGGAACTTGAGTAGCAGGGCCGCCCTTTTTGAGCAGGTGGCGCTATGCAGACGAATACTCTCGCGATCGACTTTGGCACCTCCAACTCCGCGGCAGCGATTCCCTATGAGCATGGCATCTACCGGATTCCCATCGAGCGAGGGGCCGAGACTGTGCCAACGGCCGTTTTCTTCCCGATGGATGGCGGGCCGATGCGCATAGGTGCGTCCGCCGCAGACGCACTGATAAGTGGCGAGGACGGGCGTTACATGCGAGCCCTGAAGAGCGTCCTGGGGCTGCCATTGCTGCACGAGAAAAGGGTTTTGGGCGGCAAGCGGCGAACGATCGCGGATGTTATCACCGCGTTCCTGCTGGAGATGAAGCAACGGTCGGAGGCGGCGACAGGCCTGCGCTTCCGTAATGCCCTGTCGGGGCGCCCGGTTCACTTCCACACCGCTGACCCGGAGCGCGATGCTCAAGCCGAGTCGGATCTCCGCGCCTGTTACATGGCGGCGGGGTTCGAGCAAGTCGCGTTCCTGGCTGAACCAGAAGCGGCCGCAATCGCGAGCCACGGGATGGGCGCCGTGGAACAGACCGGGCTGATCGTCGATATTGGCGGCGGTACCTCTGACTTCTCAGTATTCCGGAGCAGCGGCGACAGCGTTGAAGTCCTGGCCAGCCACGGGATCCGCCTTGGTGGTACCGATTTTGACCATGCGCTTTCGATGGATCATGCAATGCCGCAGCTTGGGCTAGGTGGACAGTTACGGCGCGAGATGGGAGCAGGATTGCTTCCCGTACCCCGAGCGCCTTACGTCGATCTTGCGACATGGGCGAAAATCCCGTTCCTCTATACTTCCGAGACTCGGCGAGCGGCCATGGACATGGCACGCCTCGCCGTTGATCGAACTCGTATGGGTCGATTTGTCACCGTTCTTGAGCTGGAACTGGGACACGAACTTGCTTTCGCGGTCGAACGAGGCAAGATCTCGGCCAATCATGGCGCGATCAACAGCAGCATCGACATGGGCTTCATCGAGCCTGACCTAACGGGGCCTCTGACATCGGGCGACCTCGATGCTTCGCTGGAGGACAATAGATCTCTTCTGCATACGGCCGCCGAGGACACGCTTGAGAAGGCTGGCAGCACGCGTAACGAGATCGGGCGAGTCATCCTAGTGGGAGGGTCCAGCCTGATGCGTTTCGTGTCGGACGAGGTTCACGCGCTTTGCCCCAACGCGGAAATCCTGCGATCCGAGGCTTTCACCGCCGTTGTGGACGGCCTAGCCATGGCCACGCGTCACTAGTCGGAGGAAAGCTGGGCGTTCGGCCTCTTTATCGCATCCGCTGATAGACAGTCGTCCGCCCACGCCGCACGTCCGTCAGCTCCAGCGCCGTGCTGTCGGCCCGAGCAATCCGGTAGCAGGTGCGGCGGTTTGTTTCCGAGTTGATCTGAACGAGGAACGGTCCTTCACCTCCGGAGCCATCACAAATCTCTTGAATCCGGAAAAAGCGAGACGTCGAGAAATCGCCGTCCTGCCGATAGTATATTTCGGAACCGAGCACCGTCATTTCCCAGTGCCCGGTGCCCTGCTCGCGCCAGTCGCCTTGCAACATCGCCCGCAATCGCGAGTTTTCGTCTTCGCCCGGCTTCGGCACCACGCCACGCACCACGATTGCCGCGAAGTTTCCGTGTGTTTCAACCATGTCACCTTTAAGCAGGACGGGCATATTCACCGGTAATTCCTCAAGCGCATACATCAACGTATCTGGTGTAGGACCCCGATAGAAGACGCGCATCTTCCATTCCCCAGCATGAAAAGAACAAAAATCCCGTCCCTCTGCCAATTCGCATCCTTGAAAAAGCGCGATGGTCTCGAAGCCTTTCCCATGCCGACCTTCAGCAAGGTCAGTGATCAGGTCCTCCGGCAAAACAGTCATTTCAGACTCTTCCGGCGGTACGATGGTCGTGTCTTGGACGACTTCGTTCACCGGTTGGCCATCGGCAGGACCACCCGGGCCGCGCGAGCCGCCGGTTCCGATGCCACCCGTGGTCGGACCGCCATCCTCGATCTTAGGCGCGACCTTGCTCTCGCTATCCGGCGCGCCGCCATCGTCAACCAAGGTCAGTGTAAAGTCCGTTGCCGTTTCACCAGTGTCGATCTCTCGCATCGACAGCGTCTCGAAACCGCGGCTCTCGCAGTCGGTATCCCCAACAATGGTGAAGACTTCGTCATCAGCACAGAACTGATAATCCTGCCCCTGGAAACTGGCAGCATCAGACTCGGCGTAATAATAGTAGTACCGCTTGTCCAGGTCGCCACCGAGGACTGTCGCACAATCGTCCGGATCGATGTTCCACCAACCTTCAGACGTCCAGTTAGTCTCGCCTTTAAAGCCGATCGCGACAGTCTGCACGAGATCCGTTTCGTTGCAGATGTTGAGGCCGGCTTCGGCGTCAACAGATAGACAAAACCATAGCACCAACTGAACCAGAACACCCTGAAATGGCCAGCCTCGGTTCATCCTATCCGCCCCGCGATCCACCGCGTCGGGTCGGCGCCGGGGAACTTTTTTCCTCCGCATTCTCTGGCTCTTCGACTACGTTCTCGGACTCTGGCGGCGCCAATACCTCACTTTCGGGTTTGGTTTCCGGTCCCACAACTGGTTCTGCCTCGTCTACGAGTTCGGCATTGTTTGACGATTCTGACTCGACCTCTGATTCTTCGCCGTTCCCATCGCCAGGCAAGCCGAAGTCAAAGCTGGGATCATCCGGTTCGGAAGCCGTGTCCTCGGCAAAGGGGCTATCCAGGACGTCGCCGTCACCGTCACCGTCACCGTCGACGGAGGGCGGCATGTCAGGAACATCCGAAGTTACAAGCGTCAGCGTATAGATTCCCGTCTCGCCGCCTGTGTCGATCTCACGGTAGTCCTCTCGGACATAGCCGCGCGCCTCGCATTCTGCATCGCCGGCGATGGTGAATGCCTCTGGGCTAGTGCAGAAATAGTAGCTCTCTCCCTCGAACGGGCCGCCGTCCACTTCGGCGCGGTAGTAAAAGTAGCGCCGGTTCACCCCATCGAGGGTCGGCATGGCACAATCGCCAGGATCAATGTTCCACCAGCCCTCGGAAGTCCAGTCATCTGCGCCCTGATAGCCAACTGTCACGGCCTGAATGAAGTCTGTATCGTTGCAGATCTCAAGGCCCGCACCAGCATCATCGATGATGTCAGTCGACGTCACCGTTTCTACGGGCGGAGCAGAGGCGCCGTCTGCGTTGATATAGTGGGTGTACGTTCTCGCGGTCGGGCCAGTGTCGATCTCCGAGAAGCTTTCGCTGTCATATCCACGCGCTTCGCAGTCCGTATCGCCCTGGATGGAGTAAACTTCGGGCGTAGTGCAGAACATGTAGCCTTCGCCTTCGAACGGGCCCGCATCCACCTCAGCACGGTAATAATAAAACCGTTGTTGCAACTCACCAGAGAGTACCTTGGCACACGCTCCAGGCTCTATGTTCCACCAGCCTTCGGAAACGAAGCCATCGTCGTTCTGATAGCCAATCGATACGCTTTGGATCTCTTCGGTCTCGTTACAGATGTTCAAGCCATCCTCGCCGTCCGCTGTTGTGTTGGCGGGACCGCCGGAACTGCGAGGTGAACCGTCCTCGTTCACAAGTGTGTATGTGAAATCAGTCGCAGTTTCGCCGGTATCGATTTCCCGAAACGACTCGCTGTCGTAGCCCCTGCTTTCGCAATTGGAGTCGCCTAGGATCTCGTACTCTTCTGGCGTGGTGCAGAACATGTAGTTTTCGCCAGCGAAATCACCACCATCCACTTCTGCCCGATAGTAGTAGTACCGTTTCTGCAGGTTGCCGCCGACCACCGTGGTGCAGTCGCCCGGCTCGACGTTCCACCACCCTTCGGAAACCCAATCGGCATCGCCCTTATAGCCAATTGAAACACTCTGGACGAAATCGGTTTCGTTGCAGATTTCGAGGCCCGCGTGAGCGGCACCCGCGCTGCCAACAATGCAACCGGCAAGAAAGAATTTTGTGAAACGAAGCATGCAGCCCTCCGGAGTTGCGGCCACTTTATGCGCGGTTTCGCGCGAATCAAAGAGTTCCGGACTGTTTCCAGAAAACCCTGTAAATCCAGTCAGATCTTCCGGAAATGGACCCGACTGCGCCAAATTTCCGCCCCGATCCCACGTTAACTTTCTCCTTGTAGCCGCCGATTATTCCTGTCCCGGAGAGGCCGGCCCGCGTCAGACCGTGCAATGGAGAAAGACTATGAAACTGCTTAACCTGATCAACCGCTTTGAACGTGACGAAGACGGCGCCGTAACCGTCGACTGGGTGGTGCTGACCGCCGCAATCGTTGGCCTGGGCATCGCCGTCCTGACCACCGTTGGCGGTGCGACCGCTGACTACTCCGAAACGATCGGTTCCGCTCTGTCGGAACAAGGTGTCAAAACCACCTACTGATCGCTTTCGAAGACAATCAAGAGAATGGGCCGCGTCTGTTAAAGCGCGGCCTTTTTTCTGGCCGGCAAAAGTCTGCCAAACGCCCTACCCCGCCCGGAAAACGTTCGTAGCCGACCAAATTCGCGCCTCATTCGGATGTTTTGGTCATTCTGCCGATGGAGGGAACCAGACGGCACTGGAAGATGCTCGGGGGACGAGTAGTTACGGAGAGAGAGCCTGATGCGACTGTTCAAATTGATAAAGCGCTTTGAGCGTGATGACGATGGAGCGGTGACCGTTGACTGGGTTGTCCTGACCGCCGCGATCGTCGGCCTGGGCATTGCAGTGCTGACAGTGGTCGGTGCCGCCACCGACGACTATGCCGACGCTGTCGGATCGCACTTGGAAACGCAGACCGTCAAGACGACCTACTAATCATCTTGCCCGTCGCAGATCGAACCGCGGCGCCGGTGACGGCGACGCGGTTCATTTCATTACTCCAACGTTTGCCTGATCCCGCCGAGAGCGATAATCCAGCGCCATGCCGCGCTATGCTTTGAAAATCGAATATCACGGAGGCGCCTTTTCCGGCTGGCAAAGGCAAAAGGATCATCCGTCTGTACAGGCTGCAGTGGAAAACGCGTTAAGCTGTTTAGAATGCGGTGTTCCTTCGATTGCCGCCGCAGGACGAACTGATACGGGGGTTCATGCCGTGGGTCAGGTGGCGCATTGCGACATGGCGAAAGACTGGGATCCGTTTCGCCTGTCGGAAGCTTTGAACCACCATTTGAAGCCAAACCTCGTCGCCATCGTTGACTCCGCGCGTGTGGATGGGGACTTTCACGCACGGTTCTCAGCCATCGAACGGCGGTATGTGTATCGTATGACTTGCCGACGTGCCCCATTGACCTTTGACAAGGGATTGGCCTGGCGTGTGCCGCAGGAATTGGACATCGAGGCGATGCAGGTGGGCGCCGACTTCCTTGTGGGCAAGCACGACTTTACGACGTTCCGTGCCTCTGAATGCCAGGCCAAATCCCCGGTGAAGACTGTGGATGCTGTGGAAGTGTCCCGCGAGGGCAACGATGTCAGGGTCACCGTCCGCGCCCGCAGTTTCCTTCACAATCAGGTCCGCAGCTTCGTCGGAACGATTGAACGGGTCGGCGCCGGTTCCTGGAAACCCGAGGACGTGAAAGCGGCGCTGGAGGCACGCGAGCGAGCCGCCTGTGGCCCGGTCGCACCACCCGACGGTCTGTACCTGACCGGCGTTGGTTATCCCGTAGATCCCTTCGTGTAGAACGTCATCTCTCTAATCGAGCACGTCCTGTGCATCACGATCTGTTTGGGTTCCGATCGGTTCAATTAGTCCGTGGTCCACGCGAAACGAACCGGAAAGGGTGAACCGCTGTAGTTCGGATTGGTGGGATCCGGGCAGGCGACCATTGTTCAAAGTTGATCTATGTAGCACCACCACATCTGTCGCCACGCGCAGGGTATAGCTGTACAGCCCGTCCGGTATGCGCCCGGCTGTCTGCAAACGAAATACAGGCATGCCGCGTGCCGCCGTTTCTTCCAGATGGTAACCTCTAGGCCCGCTTACGATCAGTGCCGCGTTGGTGAAGTTGTGTCCTCCGGAAAAAGAAATCGAGGTGGATTGGATCCGCGCCTCGATGCTGGGTGCATGCTGCGCGGAAGCGGTTGCAGTGATGCAGATGCCAAACCCGATACTTGTTAAGACCCTATTCATGAAGGACATTCCTTGTCACGCGCACGGGGCGCACCAGTTACCGCAAATTCATTTTGGCGACGCCTCCGTGGTGCTAAGAGGCACCGCCGGGGTTGCTAGATAGTCAACACCACCACTGCGCCACCCGCGAGATAGCTGCCGAAGGGGAATGGCGCGGCAGCATCCATCCGCTCTCCGGCACGCCACCGTTCTACACTGGCAACTATTAACGCTAGAACCGCAGCGAGCAGGATCGTCCACGGCAACCGCTCGGGCCCCAGGCCGGCACCCAGGCCGGCCATCATTTTCACGTCGCCCATCCCAAGCCCTTCGCGCGCGCGAAACACGCCATAGACTTTTCGCACGACCCAGAATGCAACTGCCCCCACTCCGGCTGTCAGGACGGCGAATTCTAGCGTGTAGTCGGGCGCAGTACTGGCGAGCGCCAGCCCCGCTGCAAAAAGCAAGACAGTCAGCGGGTCCGGCAAACGGAAATGAAGTAGGTCGGCATAGAACAGGCCGAGAAGGCACCAAAGATATACCGTCAATGCCAACAGACCCACTAAGCTATCCGCCAGAGCAACTGCCAAGAGCGACAATCCCAGCGCCGCCACCTCGATGCGAATCAGATGTTTCGGGATGGGCACACCGCAGCGGCGGCATTCACCATTTAGGCACCATCTGAAGGGGATTAACTCGTACAGACCCAAACGGACTCCACATCGCAGACACCGGCCGCGACCAACCGGCCAACCGTTTACGAAGGTACCCAGAAAGGATCCAGCCAGCGGGCCGAGACAGACCACCAATAGTGCCACGAGCACAAAGTCTGGCATTTTGCCCAACTCTCGTCAGAAGGCCATCCGTAATTCCAGTTCGATCTGAGCCAGCCGCGATTTCATCGCCCCAGTAGGGTCAAGTTCGGGATTAATCGACAGCACTTCCGACAGGGCTGCCTGTGCCGATTGCATGCGCTTCAGTTCAGCTGCGCCTGCCTTGCCGCGCAAAACTGCCGAGCGAGCCGCTTCGTGATCGGCTGTGCCCTGCACCGCCAGCGCCGCAGATCTGCCCGCTCCGGTCAGGTGCGTGGCGACAAGTTGCGCCGCTTCGACGGCACGATCGAACTTGCCATTGCGCAGTAGTGCGTGAGCTTCCTCAAGGCGGATCCGCATCTCCAACGGTCCAGTATCTTTCAGTAATGCTCTATATTGTCGCACCGCCCTGTCGTACTGGCCGCTTTCTAGGGCAGCCCGAGCCACCAGGTAGTTTGCCTTGAAGCCTGCGCGACCCGTGCTGAACTTACCGGGCTTGCAAGAGGCTAGGAAAAGCACCATGCCGGATAGAAGGACGATACGCGGAAGAACGGACGGTTTCATGGTGAACCCTCTGGGTTGCTCGTTATCTTGGCGCCAAATCACGGCGCACGTGAGAAATCTGAACTTATTTTCCGTTAATTTTTGGCAAATATTCGGATTGACCCACATCCGTCCCGATCCCGAGACCGCCTACCCGGAGGACCTGCATGAGTGACCCGATCCCGCCATTCTCCACCGCCGAATACAAGCGCCGCCTGAGCAAGACGCGCGCCGCGATGGAGCGACGTGGTATCGACGTGATGATCGTGAGCGACCCGTCGAATATGGCTTGGCTGACGGGATACGACGGCTGGTCGTTCTATGTGCATCAGGCGGTGGTTATGCCGCTGGTCGATCGACCCTACTGGTGGGGCCGTGGGCAGGATTCGCATGGGGCACTGCGGACGGTGGACCTGTTCCGGACGGGCATCGAGAGCTATCCCGACAATTACGTTCAATCGACAGAGCGACACCCGATGCAGCACCTGGCGGAGCTGCTGAAGACGCACGGGCTGGGGTCGGCGCGGATCGGGGTGGAGATGGAGAATTACTATTTCTCTGCCAAGGCACATGCGGTTCTGGTCGAGGAACTGCCGAACGCCGAACTGGTCGACGCGACGGCGCTGGTGAACTGGCAGCGGGCGGTGAAGTCGGGTGAAGAGATCGCTTTCATGCGCAAGGCGGCGACGATTTCCGAGAAGATCAGCATGCTGGCGGTGGATCTAGCCGAACCCGGCGTGACCAAGAACCAGATCGCGGCGAAGATCATGGCGGCGGCCATCGAGGGGACCGAGGATGCCTGGGGCGACTATCCCGCCATCGTGCCGCTGATGCCGTCCGGCCCGTCGGCCGCCGCGCCGCACCTGACCTGGAACGGCGACCCGATGCAGGAAGGCGAATGCACCTTCTTCGAGCTGTCGGGCTGCTATCGCCGTTATCACACGCCGCTCTGCCGGTCGGTTTTCCTGGGCGAGCCGCCGGATCACATCAAGAAGGGCGAGGAGGCGCTGGTCGAGGGGCTGGAAGCGGGGCTGGACGCCGCGCGCGCCGGGAACCGGGCCAGCGACATCGCGAACGCCCTTGGCGCGGCGATGGAACGGGCGGGGATCGAGCGCGGCGCGCGCTGTGGCTACCCGATCGGGTTGAGCTATCCTCCGGACTGGGGCGAGCGGACAATCTCGCTGCGGCCCGAGGACGACACGATCCTGGAGCCGGGCATGACGTTCCATTTCATGCCGGGGCTCTGGATGGAAACCTGGGGGCTGGAAATCACCGAGTCGATCCTGATCCGGGAGTCCGGAAAGGCCGACACGTTCTGCGACCTGCCCCGCAGGCTGTTTGTGAAAAACTAGGAGCTGCATGACCTTACTTGACCGAACCATCGCCACGCTGGGCGAGCTGATCGCCTTTCCGTCGATCTCTTCCGACAGCAATCTGGATTGCATCGACTATCTGGCAAAGCGGCTGAAAGCCGCGGGCGCGCGGATCGAAGTGATGCAGGACGAGAGCGGTGCGAAGGCGAACCTGTTTGCGACCATCGGACCGGAGGGCGATGGCGGGCTGATGCTGTGCGGACACACGGACGTGGTACCTGTGGCGGAACAGCCGTGGACGCATGATCCGTTCGACATGGTGGAACGCGACGGGCGGCTATACGGGCGCGGGACCTGCGACATGAAGGGGTTCATCGCGGCCTGTGTTGCGGTGGCGCCCTATCTGGCCGAACGAGTAACCGACCGGCCGGTGCATTTCGTCTTTACCCATGACGAGGAAGTCGGATGCCTTGGCGCGCAGGCGCTGGTGAAGGTGCTGCAGGGCCGCGGGCTGCGGCCGTCGCTGGCCATCATCGGCGAGCCAACCGAAATGCGGGTGATCGAGGGACACAAGGGCTGTTACGAGTACCACACCGAGTTCACCGGGCTGGAAGGGCATGGTTCTGCCCCGGATCGCGGGGTGAGCGCAACGGAATATGCGGCGCGCTATGTGATGCGGCTGATCGAGCTGAAGGACAGGCTGAAAGAGCGCACGCCGGAAGGCAGCCGGTTCGAGCCACCTTGGACGACGATCAATGTCGGATCGTTGAATGGCGGGTTCGCACCGAACGTTATCGCGGCGAAGGCGGAGATCGCCTGGGAAATGCGGCCGGTGGTGACGGCGGACGCGGATTTCGTGAAGGCGGAACTGGCGGAATATTGCGACGAGGTGCTGCTGCCGGCGATGCGGGCGGTGGACCCGGATGCGGGGATCGCGACCCACACGCTGGGCGAGGTGCCGGGGCTTGAGCCCATGACGGTGAACGCGGCGCGGGATCTGGTCTGCAAGTTGACCGGCGCGAATGGCACGGATCTTGTGCCGTTCGGGACCGAGGCAGGGCTGTTCCAGTCGATGGGAATCGACACGGTGGTCTGCGGGCCAGGCTCTATCACGCAAGCACACAAGGCGGACGAGTTTGTGTCGCACGACCAGCTTGAGATGTGCCTGGGCATGCTGGAGCGGCTGGGAGAGCGGCTTTAGGATCCGGGTCAGCGCGGCGCGATGGCGCCTTTGACTCCGACGACTTTGGCGGCGAGGTCGTGGCCGGACTGTAGGGCATCCGCTTGGGATTTACCGGTGAGGATGGCCGCGAGATAGCCGGCGTTGAAGCTGTCTCCTGCGGCAGTGGTATCGATGACGGTTTCGGCTGGCCGGTAGGTGGCATCGACGGGATCACCGAGCGAAAGCGGTCCTTCGGGACCTTGTTTGAGGGCGCCTTCGGCAATGCCGCAGGTCTGCAGGCGGGTGATGACGGAGGCGGCGTCGGGGTCGCCGAAAATGGCCATTTCGTCGTCGACGCTGGGCAGTGCGAGATCGCAGGATTCCCACATCGCGGTGATTGCGGCCTGCGCCGTGGTGCGGTCGGGCCAGAGAAGGGGACGATAGTTCGAATCGAACGAAACCCGGCCACCTTTCTGGCGCAAGTCCCCTAGATAGCTGCAAAGATCCGACCTTATTTGGGCCGGCAGGATCGCGAGAGTGATGGCGGAAAGGTAGATCACTTCGTAGCCGTCGAGCGCGGAGAAGTCCGCGCCCTTGTCCGCCTGGAACATTTCGCGGGCGGCGGAGGTATCGCGCCAGTAGGTGAACGAGCGTTCACCCAAGGCGTCCGTCGAGATCGCGTAGAGGCCGACATTGCGGGACTTGCTGAAGGTGATCGCGCCAGTGCCGATACCTTCAGACGCAATGAAGTCTTGCATCCGGGCTGAGAAGGCATCGCGGCCGAGTCGGGTGACGAAATCGACCTGAAGCTCGGGCGCCTGACGCTTCAGGTAGATCGCCGTGTTCAGCACGTCGCCGGCGAAACCGAGGCGGGCGCGGTCGGAGTCCGGACCTTCCAGCGACAGTTCCACCATCGCCTCACCGATGCAGGCTATCCGCATATTTCTCCTCCGGTCACTTCCGTCTCGGCCCGTATGCGCTGGCGCGGACCGCGCGCATCTTGACGCCGCTGCGCTGCCGTTCGCGGTGCCAGATATAGAGGCCGGAGGCAATAATGATCCCGCCGCCGCCAAGCGTCCAGACTGTGGGCCAGGTGTCGAAGACGAGGATGCTGGCGAAGGCCGCTAGGAAAATCTGGATGTAGACGACAGGCGCGAGGATCGAGGCTTCGGCGAGGCGGTGGGCGAGTGTCGCGAAGATGTGGCCGACCGCGCCCAGCGCGCCGATGCCGAGCATCACGGCGATGGTGCCCGCGTCCTGCGGCGCGACCCATTTCGCAATGCCGAAGGGGGCGAGCGCAAATGTGGCGAGACCACTTGCCCAAAGTTGCGATGTGGCGTTGCTTTCGATGCCTGCCAGCATCCTTGTCAGAATGAAGTAGCCAGATGCGCAGAATAGCGCGCCGAGCGACAGGAAGACCTCGGGCGAGAAATCGACGCCCCACGGCTGAACCGTGACGACGACACCCAAAAACCCGGTACACACGGCAACGATGCGGTGGATGCCCACCCTTTCTCCAAGGATCGGAATTGCGAGAAGAGTGACGACGATCGGCGTCGCGAACATGATCGTGGTCGTGAGAGTAATCGGCAGGGATCTAAGGGCCAGGAAGTTGAAGACGGTGCTTCCAAGGAGGAAAACGGCCCTGAGCGTCTGGCGCCAGGGCGCGGCGGAGCGGAACTGGGCGAGGCCGCCCTGTGGCAGGTAGACCGCGAGTGCCACCGCGAAGTGGCCGGCGTAGCGGATGAAGACCACCTGCAGCGGCGCGAGACCGGCTAGGATCAGCCATTTCGCGGAGGTGTCGATGGCAGTGAAAAAGGTAACCGCCAGCGCCATAATGGCGAGACCAAACGCGGTGCGTTCTTCACGGGGGAGAGCAGTGGCCATACCTGTCAGGCCGGTCTGAGCGATGGGGGGATGCGCCGCAGCACAGGCATCAGCCGCGCGCCAGGAGGATCGCTCCTCCGGCGATCATCGCCACGCCGGTCCAGCCAGCGGCGCTGAGCTTCTCGCCGAGAAACAACGCCGCGAGTATTGCCACAAGCACCACCGATAGCTTGTCGATGGGCGCTACTTGCGAAGCTTGGCCCAACTTCAACGCGCGGAAGTAGCATACCCAGGACGCCCCGGTCGCCACGCCGGAGAGTGCTAGCCAGAGGTACGTCCGTCCAGGCAACGAGCCAACGGCGCGCAGGCGGCCGGTTGCGGCGAGAAATCCTGCAAGCAGCGCCAAAATGACAAGGGTCCGAACGAGGGTTGCCAGATCAGGATCGACAGCCGAAACGCCGACCTTAGCGAGGATCGCCGTCAATGCCGCAAAGACCGCGGCCAGCAGCGCCCAAAACAACCAGGCAGAACTCAAGGACGCCAGCACCGGACTACATCACCGCGCCAATTTGCCAAGGCACGAATTCGTAGTCACCAAGGCCCTGCGCCTCGGACTTGGATACCTCGCCAGAAGCAACTGCCAGTATCTTGCGGTAGATCTCCCGGCCTTTCTCCTCCAGAGAAACGCCGTCAGTCAGCATTGCGCCCGCATTGATATCCATGTCGTCGATCATACGGCCGTACATCTCGGTGTTAGTCGCTACCTTGATCGTTGGTGCCGGCTTCGACCCGAATGCGGACCCACGGCCGGTAGTGAAAACGACCATATTACAGCCGCCGGCGATCTGTCCGGTGACAGAGGCGGGGTCGTAGCCGGGGGAATCCATGAAAGTAAATCCTTTCGCGGTAACCGGCTCAGCATATTTGTAAACACCCATCAGCGGCGAGGTGCCGCCCTTGGCCGCTGCTCCAAGTGACTTTTCCAGAATCGTGGTCAAACCGCCCTTCTTGTTTCCCGGCGACGGGTTGTTATCCATCGATCCCATGTTTCGGGCGGTGTAGTCCTCCCACCATTGGATCATACCCACCAGTTTTTTGCCGACTTCCCGAGACACGGAGCGGCGGGTCAGAAGGTGTTCTGCGCCGTAGATTTCGGGTGTCTCCGCAAGAACTCCCGTGCCGCCCTGCGCCGCGAGGAGATCGCAAGCGTAGCCAAGAGCGGGATTGGCCGTAATGCCGGACCAGGCGTCGGAGCCGCCGCATTGCAGGGCGACCTTAAGATCAGAGGCGGGGCAAGGCTCTCGGCGGGCATCGTTGGCGATGGGGAGCATCGCCTCGACCTTCTTAATGCCAAGTTCGATGGTCTTACGCAGGCCCGCGACACCCTGAATGTTCATCACCTGGAAAGTCGGGCCCTGCTTCAGACCGTACGCTTCAAGCAGCCAGTCGATCTGGTTCATCTCGCAGCCCAGACCTACCATCAGAACACCGGCGTGGTTCGGATGTCGGGCATACCCCCACATGACACGCTGGAGCGCCTCGAAACCCTCGCCATCGCCAGCCATGCCACAGCCGGTGCCGTGGACGAAGGCGACGACGCCGTCGACATTCGGATAGTCGGCGAGAATGTCGGGGGTGAAATAGTCGGCAATGCGGCGGGCAGCTGTTGCGGAGCAGTTCACCGAGGTGACGATGGCGATGTAGTTCCGGGTGCCGGCCGAGCCGTTCGCGCGGCGGTAGCCCATGAAGGTATCGCGATCCGCCTCGGCCAACATGGCGACGGGGCGCTGATCGGTGCCGAACTCGTAATCCACATCCGTGCCGACGAAATCGAGGTTCTGGGTATGGACGTGGTCTCCCGCGGAGATGTCTTCATGCGCCAACCCGATGAGTTGAGCGTATTTTCGCACCGGCTCGCCCTTGGCAATCGCGCGGGTAGCGATCTTGTGGCCGGAGGGGATCAGGCCGGTAGTTGTGACGTCTTCCACTGTCACACCTGCCCCCAACGCGCGGGTTGCGGTTACGACGTTGTCAGATGGGTCAAGGCGTACGTAGTCCATGTTCAAACCTCTTGGGTGAGGCGCATTCCCGCGCCGTGCCGTGACATCGAGGTGTCAACAATATCTAGCGCGCCGGGACGGGGAAGTTCCAGCCCCCGCGGCTGCCGGCCTAGTCGAGCAGCAGTTCCACGATTGGCGGCCAGATCAGGAGGACCGAGAGCGCGAGGATCTGGATGCAGATGAATGGAAGGAAGCCCTTGAAGATATCCGTCAGCGAGATGTTCGGCGGCGCAACCGACTTCAGATAGAAGGCGGCTGGGCCAAACGGAGGCGACAGGAAACTGACCTGCATGTTCATACAGAACACCACTCCGAACCAGATCGCGACGTTCTTGGGTTCAAGTGTGCCGAGGAAGCCCAGTTCCTCTACCGGCAATTTCAGGACGATGGGCAGGAAGACCGGCATGATCAGTAACACTATGCCGACCCAATCCATGAACATGCCCATTATCAGAAAGATGAGCATCATTACCAAGATGATCGACATGGTCGGCATCTCGGCGCCGACGATCAGTTCAGCGACGAAACGTGGACCGCCCGCCAGGGTGTAGGCGGCAGCAAGGGACGCGGCGCCGATGGTGACCCAAATGATGGTCCCGGTCGACTTGAGAGTGCGCATTACGCTGTCCCAGACGATCTCGAACGTCATTTCTTTCCGGACAAGCCCGATCACGAACACGGCGATCGCGCCCATCGCGGCGGCCTCGGTGATGCCGGTGATACCGCCGTATATCGAGCCAAGCACGGTGCCGACGACGATGAAAGGCGCGTTGAGGCCCTTGCCGCGGTTCCAGCCTTCGCGGGAACGTTCGGCGCCGAACAGGAACTGGACGACGAAACCGACAACTACAACAACGATGAGTTTCAGTATTGTCGGCCAGTTTGCCTGCCACGCTGTCAGCCCATCGTCATCCAGCTTGGCGCCGCTCACCAGCGAAGTCACGAGCAGCAGGACAATGAATGCCAGCGCTACCCATGCGGCAAATCGAGTGAGCCACGCAATGAACATCAGGAACTTCGCGCCTGCCGTGGGATCGTCGGGGTTGGGCTCCGGCAACGGCGCTTTTTCCGGGCTCACTCGGGTTACGATCAGGATGTAGATGATGAAGAAAGACGCCAGCATGAAACCCGGCAGGAATGACGCTGTGAACAGCGCTTTGATCGAGGTTTCCGTGACCAAGCCATAGAAGATCAACACGATCGAGGGCGGGATCATCGTACCAAGCGAACCGGAGGCGCAGATCGTCCCGATTGCCAAATTCTGGTTGTAACCCAGCCGCAGCATCTGCGGCAGCGCGATCAGGCCAAGAAGTACCACTTCGCCGCCAATGATCCCGGACATCGCGGCCATGATGACCGCCATAATCGACGTAACCACGGCGATTCCGCCGCGAACGCGGCTAAGCCAGGCGTTCAGTGACTGGTACATGTCGCGCGCGATACCTGAGCGTTCAAGCAAAGCGGCCATGAAAATGAAAAGCGGGACCGAGATGAGCGAGTAATTCGTCATCTGGCGGTAAACGGATTGCCCCAGGACCGCGAGGGGACCGCGTCCGAAATTCGAGAACAGTAGCTCCGGCCCGAATTTCATCACCAACGTCATCACCGCCAGAAAAGCCGAGGCAAAACCCAAAGGCATACCGATGGCGAGCAACGCGAACATTGCCAGCAGCAGGATCAAGCTAAGGGTGCCGATATCAACCATTCTTCGGCTCCTCGCCCAGCGTGGCCTTGATGTTCTCGATCTCGGTTTCGTCTATCTCGTCGAGCGGCGAGTGATGGTCGGGCTCCTTGTTCCAGTCGGCGATCAGGTTGGAAAGCGCCTGGATGGACACTAGCGAGATGATCACCAGGATGCCTACTTTCATGGTCGACGGGAGTGGCGGATCCCAGGCGGTGCCGAATGTCTCCATCCGAAATATCTTGTCGCGCGCCTCGTTATAGCCGCCCCAGATCATGCAGATTGTGAAGATCCAGATGAACAGCACTGTCAGGCAGTCGGCCAACTTCTGCATCCAGCGGGGCATGATGTCGTAGATCACATAGATGCGGATATGGCTGCGCTGCTGCATGGCGTAGAGCCCGGCGAGCAGGAAGATGAAACCAGCGATCCAGAGCGATAACTCGTTCGCCCAGAGCGTCGGTTTTTCAAAGATGTACCGCGCGACCACCTCGTAGAACATGACAAGGACGGTCAGCAGGATCCCGATCATGGCCAGCCGTCCGCAGATCAGTGACAGAATGTCGAAGGGGCCCGTGGGCTCGATTTCTATCGAGCCGCGGCGGTCGGAAAGGTAAATGGACGTAAGCAACAGCGACAGTGTCAACGCTATAAGGGTCGCCGTTATCAGCGGTTTGTTTTTGGGCCGGATCATCTCGTACATGCCGGCGTCGCTGTATCCGAGTATTTGCCCGAGAATCAGGTAGCTGCAAAGCAAGAGTGTCAGCGCACTACATCCGATCATCGCCCAACGGACCGGCCCGCGAAGCGGTCCGAGCCAGACGCTATCATGTTCCATGGATGCCTCCCGGTCCCCGCGTTTTCCGCGGTGTCGAAAACGGCGAGCCCATTAACGGGCTCGCCGACATCGTGTAGGTCAGGACAACCGCCCGCCTCAGTTCATCTCGGACACGAGGCCGAGCTGCCTGAGGTAGGCCATATGGCTTTCGACCAACGCCTCGGCTTCCGGCGAGGAGGCAAACTCCGGCCAAGTCGCCTGAGCGGCGTCGCGGAACGCCTGCAGGTCGTCGTCGGACCAGGTGTGGATCTCGATGCCCTGCTCTTTGAGTTGGGCCACCGCTTCGGCATTAGCTTTTTCAAAGGTCAGTGCGGTGCGCAGAGCCAACGCTTCCATGGCCACCGACATGATGCGGCGGTGCTCTTCCGGCATCGCGTCCCAAACGGCTTTGTTGCACGCGAGGTGATCCGAGGGCATCGAATGGAAGCCCGGGAAGTTTGCGTGCCCGGCGATATCGTAAAGACCCATGCCCATGTTGTTGGCAATGCCCGAGGCGTCGGCGCCGTCAATGATACCTGTTTCAAGCGCGGTGAAGATCTCGGTGAAGTCCATCACGATCGGCGACGCGCCGAGCTTTTCGAAGATCTTGGTTTCCATACCCGGGGGCGAGCGGAACTTCCAATCCTTGAAGTCTTCGGCATTGCGGATCGGCTTGGTCGAGGCAAGAGATTCCTGCCCATAGACCCACCATCCGACCAGTTGCATGCCGTACTGGTTGTACAACTCCTGTGCCGCGTCGAGGCCACCGCCGTAGTACAGCCATGAAAGCTGCTGGTATGGTGTGGCGTATCCACCCATGATGTCGCCAACGAACTGGAACGCGGGGTTTTTACCGGTCTGGTATCCACCACCGGTCATGTCGCAGTCGAGAATTCCGTTCGCCGCCGCGTCGAAAGTTTCCACCGTCGCAACGACTGGCGACGAATAGAACATCTCGATGGCGATATCGCCACCCGACATAGTTTGCACGTTGTCAGCAAATTCCGCAGCCAGCTTACCCGAGACAGTTTCGGGCGCGTAGTGAGTCTGGATCCGCAGATTGGTGGTTTGCGCGATAGCCGTGCTGCCGGCAAGCGCAACCGCTCCGGCGGCGAATGCCGCCTTCAGAATAGTCTTCATTGTAGTCCTCCCTTTGGTCCTGCGCGTCCGGGTCCTCCCCCCTTCTGCGCCAACGCAAATCATTTGTAACAACCGATCACAGACCCGCCAACAGAAATTCTTCATTCCGCAAAATTTTGAAATTTCTTGGCTTTGTCAAAATTAATGTCTAAGAATGTTCAACCATTTACACAGGACCGGCTGAGTGAAACCCCAGACCCCAGAACTGATGACGATCCTGCATGATCGACTGACAATGGCGCATTATCGTCTTGGCGAGAAACTGCGACCCGCCCTGCTGGCCGAAGAGTTCAAGGTCTCCCCGAACACCGTCCGCGAGATCATGCTGCGACTGTCTGCGGTTGGGCTGCTGGAATACGAGGATCAGCGAGGATTTCGTGTCGCTGCCTCATCGGACCAGCGGCTCCACGAACTGACTGAATTCCGTATCCTGCTCGAACAACAAGGAGTCACACGCTCAATTGCCAATGGTGGCATCGAATGGGAGGCGCAGATGACCGCGGCGCATCACAAGCTGTCGCATATCGAGGCGCGGATTGCGCGGACCGACGACATACCGGCGCTGCTGCGGCCATGGAACGCCGCCGAACTGGAATATCATTTGTCGCTGATGGGGGCGGCGGAACTGCCGATCCTGCAACAGACATTTCGCAATGTCTATTCGATGTTCCGCCAACAGATCATTACGCCCGAACGCGGCTACAGTCATCACGGCAGCAATGTCGCCGAGCATCAGCGGATACTGGAAGCTGCCCTTGACCGGGACGCTTCAGCCTGCCGATCAGCGATCCGAGATCACCTGTCGCGAAATCTGCTGGCGAACGCGGCGGCGGCCTAGTCCATTCCCGGTAATTTGTGATCGGCATATTCCTGGCGGAGCGTCAGCTTCGACACCTTGCCGGTCGCCGTCAGCGGAAGCGAGTCCACGTAAATCACGTCATCAGGCAACTGCCATTTTGCCAGGTGCTCACCGAGATGGCGTAGCACGTCGCCGGTGTCAGGTGTGCATCCATCGGCAGGTACCGCCACAAGCACCGGGCGCTCGCCCCATTTCGGATGTGGGACGGCAATCACGGCGCAATTTGCGATCTGTTCATGAGCGAGCGCGAGATTCTCCACGTCTATCGAACTGATCCACTCGCCGCCCGACTTGATCAGGTCCTTTGTCCGGTCCGTGATACAGAGAAAACCGTCCGGCCTGATCGCAGCCACATCACCTGTTCCGAACCAGCCCTCGGCATCTAAGGCGCTTTCTTCGCTACGGTAATAGCCGGACATGACATTGTATCCGCGCACAAACAATTCTCCGACTGCCTTGCCATCGTGCCGCTGTCGGGTTCCATCCTCGTCCACGATCTTCATCTCGACGCCGAATGCGCGGCGGCCCTGGTAGGATTTCAATTTAAGGCGTTCCTCCAGCGGCAGAGCCTGCATGTTCGGCTCAAGCTTGGTCAAGGTGCCGATCGGCGACATCTCGGTCATGCCCCACGCGTGGATCACGTCGACACCCTTTTCCTCGAATGCTTCGATCAACGAGGGCGCAGCGGCAGATCCCCCAATCACCACCTCGCCGAAGCCCTCAGGCAGGCGGCCACGTTTGTTGATTTCGGCCATGAGCCCTAGCCAGACTGTTGGAACGCCCCACGCGGAGAACACGTTCTCCGCCTCCATCAGATCAAATAAAGACGCGCCGTCCAGATGAGGTCCCGGCATGATCAGAGACGCACCAGCCAGCGGAGTCGCGTGGGCAAGACCCCAGGCGTTTGCGTGAAACAGCGGCACCACTGGGAGAATTCGGCGGCCGGTATGCATCGCGTCCTGCGTTGCTACGCATACCATGAAGGCATGCAGGACCTGGCTGCGGTGAGTGTAGAGAGTGCCTTTAGGGTTTCCGGTAGTGCCCGAGGTATAGCAAAGCCCGGCTGCGGTATCCTCGGGAAGATCCGGCCATTCGTATCCGTCATCCTCCGCCGCCAGCAGCTCTTCATAGCATAACGCGCCGGGCAGCGAGGTGTCCGGCATATGTGCCCGGTCAGTCATGATAATATAGAGCATGCCCTTCGGAAAATGCGCCGCAAGCTTCTCTACCGCGGGAACAAAGGTCAAATCCAGGAACAGCGCCCTGTCCTCAGCGTGGTTGACGATGAAGATCAGCTGTTCCGCCGGCAGCCGCGGGTTGAGCGTGTGGCAGATCCCGCCAATGCCAGGAATACCGTAATATAGTTCCATGTGTCGGAATCCATTCCAGGCCAGCGTCGCCACACGATCACCTTCCCGGATTCCGATCGAAAATAGTGCCTTGGCCAGTTGGCGCGACCGCGCAGCCATCTCGCGATAGGTCTCGCGATGTATCCCTCCCTCCACGGTTGACGAGATAACTCCCTCGTCACCGTGGATATCTTCGGCATAGCTGAGGATATCCGCAACTCTTAGCGGACGGTTCATCATCTGGCCAAGCATAGCGTGCCTCCTCCGAAATTCGTTCTCCCTGGCGGTATGTTTCCTGTTGCGACAACGCGTTGCAACACAGAATGTTTCGGCCGATTGTTATTGGAGGTCGGCGCCTGCCGTTCCGCTAGGGTTCCGGCATCGTCGCTTGCATGGGTCATCTCTTCGATCGCGAGAACCGAGGTCTTTATCCGCGTTCCGTTGCACTCAGCCCGGCTTTGCCCGATACCTTCGCGGCAAAACGCCCCGGGAGGATTCATGGCTAACCCGCTCTACGACACGATGTTCGGACGGTACTCCGGCGCGCAAACCGTGTTTCTACAAATGCCGGATGGCCGCACTGTCACTCATGACGCTTTTCAACGCCAGGCCGCGCGCTATGCCCATGTGATGTCCGCTGCTGGGCTGAATCCAGGCGACCGGTTGGCCGTGCAGATCGCCAAGTCGCCAGAGAACCTCGCGGTCTACGCCGCATGCGTGCAATCTGGCATCATCTTTCTACCGCTGAACACCGCCTACACACCGGCCGAGGTCGAGTACTTCGTCAGCAATTCCGGCGCGAAACTGGTGCTATGCGACAGCTCAGCCGAAGCCCTGCTCGCGCCCATAGCGGCAACCAATGATGCGGCACTGATGACGCTCGACGCGAACGGCTCCGGATCGTTCACGAAAAAGGCCGAGGGACAGCCGGAAACCTTCGTGACGGTTGATCGAAATGCCGATGATCTTGCCGCGTTCCTTTACACATCGGGCACGACCGGACGCTCCAAGGGGGCTATGCTGACACAGGCGAACTTGCTCTCCAACGCAGAAGCGCTGCGGGATTACTGGAAGTTTACAGACAAAGACATTTTGCTGAACGCCCTACCCATCTTTCACACGCATGGCCTGTTCGTGGCTACGAACATCACTTTACTAGCCGGCGGCTCGATGCTCTTCCTGCCGAAGTTCGACATGGACGCGGTAATCGCCGCCCTGCCCCGTGCCACCTCGATGATGGGCGTTCCGACTTTCTACACCCGGCTGCTGGACGATCCACGTTTCGACCGGGATTTGGTCAAAGGCATGCGACTGTTCATCTCCGGCTCGGCTCCGCTTCTGGCCGAAACTCACCGCTTGTTCGAGGAACGCACCGGGCACCGCATCCTGGAACGATATGGGATGACCGAGACGAACATGAACACGTCGAACCCATATGATGGCGACCGCCGCGCGGGCACCGTTGGCTATCCGCTTCCTGGTGTGGACCTGAAGGTAACCGACCCGGATACCGGCGAGGAATTGGCGCCCGGCGAAATCGGCATGATCGAAGTGCGCGGACCCAACGTCTTCAAGGGCTACTGGCAGATGCCGGAAAAGACGAAGGAAGAGCTGCGCGAGAATGGCTTCTTCATTACCGGCGACCTGGGATTGATGGACGCTGACGGCTATGTACAGATCGTCGGACGCGGCAAAGACTTGATCATCTCTGGCGGCTTCAATGTCTATCCGAAGGAAATTGAACTGTTGATCGATGCCCTACCCGGTGTGAAAGAAAGCGCCGTGATCGGCGCGCCGCATTCGGATTTCGGCGAGAGCGTCGTCGCGGTTCTGGTGCCTGAGGCTGACACCACGCTTGAAACCTCCTGTATCGCCGATGCGTTGCGTGAAACTCTCGCCGGGTTCAAGCAGCCGCGTTGCTACGCCGTCGTTGAAGAGTTGCCGCGCAATACTATGGGAAAAGTGCAAAAAAGCACTCTTCGCGAGCAGTTTGCCCACGTCTTCAAGGGAGCCTGATTGATGCAGAGTACGTTGGTCCTGCACGATATCGACAGCGGCGAAGAAGTCGTCGCCTATGAAACAGACGATCTGATCGAAGCGCCGAACTGGTCGCCGTGCGGAACATTCCTGATAGTGAACGGCGGCGGGCTGATGTACCGGTTGGATCTGGACGGCACCGAGCTACAGCGCATCGACACGCGCGCCTGCACGCATTGCAACAATGACCATGGCATATCGCCGGACGGCACGATGCTCGCGATAAGCGACAATGCGGCACCCGGGGAGTCCTGCATCTATACCCTGCCCATTACTGGTGGCGAGCCGATGCGCGTGACGGAAAACGTGCCATCCTATTGGCACGGCTGGTCGCCGGACGGCGCTCGGTTGGCTTATACCGCAAGGCGAGACGGTGTTTTCCAGATTTTCACGATTCCGGTCGAGGGCGGCGAGGAGACGCAACTCACCGAGGGACCCGGACACCGCGACGGACCGGATTACACGCCGGGCGGTGATTGGATCTGGTTCAACTCCGATCACCATGGCGGGTTACCGGAGTTGTGGCGGATGCACTCGGATGGAAGTGCTCTACAGCGAATGACTGACGACGAGCGGGTGAACTGGTTCCCGCATCCTTCGCCGGATGGGCGGCACGTGCTATATCTAGCATATCGGTCGCATGTGACCGGCCACCCGCGCAGCGAGGATGTCGAACTTAGGGTCATGCCGTCAGAGGGCGGCCCACCTCGGACAGCCGCGGCTTTTCATGGCGGTCAAGGTTCGATCAATGTGCCTTGCTGGGCGCCCGACGGAAAACGTTTCGCCTACATGCGTTATTCTCGGGCGTGACACGCGGAATGTACGGAGCAATCTCCGTGACAGCCTTCGACATCCGACGGACTATTCAGATCAGTCCCGCGCGGTCGCCTTGGTGTAGCCCGCATCCTGTACTGCGGACAGGCCGCTCTGAAGCTCTTCGGTGGAACCGAAGGGCCCAGCCAGCAGCACTCTGTAATCGCCGCTGGATTTCGAAACCGTCGCCAAACGCAGTGGCAGGCCCAGACCTTTAAGATGGCTGGCGGCTTTGCGCGCAGCGCTTTCCGTAGAAAACAGCCCGACCCTCACGTAGCGCTTTGCCGACGCAACCGTGACAGGCGCTGTTACTGGCGTGGCGGGCTCAATGCCCTTCGTCGCCAAAACGTAAGTACCGTCAGACGCACGCGTGGCGGCAACGACGCGATAGTTCGAACCACCTCCCATGCGCAATTCGCGCGGTATGTCGGTCGTCCAAATGCCGCGCATCGCCATCAGCCCTTCATAGGTGCGATGACCACGATATGGATTCAGTCGGTCGTCTTCGAATGCAAACTCCCATCCTGCGGGTGGACGGAGCGGAAAGGGCTTCGGCACATGAATAACGTTGGATCCATCTCCGCGCCGATCGGCGACTAGGGCGTCTGCCGGCAAGCAGACGACAATGAGGCCGTGGCTCTTCACCCAGCCCTGCGCCTTCGACGAGAGGCTCGGGCAAGCGGTGGTGAGAGTCCCACGAGTTGAAAACACAAAATTGGCCGGTCGCGCCGCAACCGGCGCCGAAACGACAGCCGGTGAGACGGGCAGGTTCACAACCTCCGGTTCAGGAAGTGTGAAAAGCTGCTGTTCTGGCAAGAGCGACGATGCCGTCAGATCCGGCGACGTCACGGCACCAGCATAAGCATGCTCCGTTGCCGGCATCGTCGGATCGAGACCACAAAGCGCCTCTCGCTCACTGGTCAATCGTGGCACCCAAGCCGTGGCACCATTGTAGCCTGCGCGCACGAAGACGCACCCGCGGCTATCGACATATTGAGTACCGTCGAAATCCGCCGGCGGAGTTTCCACCGGGCCATCAGCGACGCCAGCTGTTTGTGCAGTGGAGCCTCCCGCCAAGAGCGCCAGGCATATGACACCGGCCGGAATCGTCCGAAATCGCATAATCATCTGGTCCTCAACGCAATTTATCCTTCGGCAGGATGCATCAGAAGCATCCGCCGGTAAAGAGGCGCAACCGGCTATTTCGTGCCGAACATCCGGTCCCCGGCATCGCCTAGACCCGGCACAATATAGCCTTTCTCATTCAGCTTCTCATCCAGAGCAGCGGTGACGATGGGCACGTCCGGATGCGCCTCCTTCATTCGCGCGACACCTTCCGGCGCAGCGAGCAGACAGAGAAAGCGTATATCCTTTGCACCTGCTTGTTTCAGCAGGTCGACGGCGGCGGCGGAGCTGTTGCCAGTGGCAAGCATCGGATCGACCGCGATGACAAGTCGTTCGTCGAGACCGTCGGGAACCTTGAAGTAGTATTGTACTGGTTGGAGTGTTTTCTCGTCCCGATAGAGCCCCACAAAACCAACACGAGCCGCCGGAATCAGTTCGAGCACGCCGTCGAGCAAGCCGTTTCCGGCCCGTAGGATCGAAATCAGGGCCATCTTCTTACCTTCGATGACCGGTGCGTCCATTTCGGTGAGAGGCGTTTCGATGCGTTTGGTCGTCATTGGCATCTCGCGCGTGATTTCATAGGCGAGCAAAAGACTTATCTCGCGCAGGAGTTGCCGAAATGATTTCGTCGATGTGTCCTTGTCGCGCATGATAGTCAGTTTGTGTTGTACCAGCGGATGGCGAACGATCGTCAGGTGGTCATACATCGGCAGGCTCCAGTTGCTTGAGTATCCGCGTGCGGGTGTTTTCGTCGCAGAAGGCAGCGTTGATGGCGTCCGTCGCCAGTGCACCGAAATCGCCCTCTTCCCAACCGAAAGTCTCGGCCAGTCGGTCATACTCACGCGCCATCGTGGTGTGAAAAAACGGTGGATCGTCGGTGGAGACAGTGACCTTCACGCCTCGCTCCCGTAGCTTCTGAATAGGGTGATCGGACCAATTCGGGTACACGCCAAGAAAGACGTTCGAACCGGGGCAAACCTCCAGCACGATGCCTTCCTCAGCAAGTTTATCCACAAGGCCCGGGTCCTCAATCGCGCGGACGCCGTGACCAATGCGCGAAGGCCGCAGATCGCTCAGCGTATTGCGCACACTGTCAGCGCCGCCCCACTCGCCGGCATGGACGGTGATGCCGAGCCCGGCCTCGCGCGCCATGTCGAAGCTGTAGGCGAAATCGCCGGGCTTTCCTTTCAGTTCGTCGCCTGCCATGCCGAAACCCACCAGCCAATCGCCCGCCGTCTCGGCCGCGCATAGCGCGGTTTCTTTCGCCTTTTCGGGTCCGAAGTGCCGGATGCAGGTAACGATGCCCCGCAGGGTGATACCCATTGTCCGCTCTGCCTCGTCCGCCGCTTCACGGATCGCCGCGAGATACTCGCGCCAAGCCGCCAAATCGCGGCCGCCGCAAAAGTCGGGGCTGAGGAAGGTTTCCGAATAGATTACTCCGTTTGCAGCGCTTTCCTCGAGCACGGCGAGTGTAAGGCGGTGATAGTCCTCGGGGGAGTGCAGCGTCGATGTGGCAGCCTCGTAGATTTCGAGAAAATGCCAAAAATCCACATAATCATAGGTACCGGCGGGCTTGAAGATGCCGGAGATGTCCAGGTTCTTCTCTTTCGCCAACCCGGCAATGAAAGCAGGCGGCGCGGCGCCTTCGAGATGCAGGTGAAGTTCGACTTTCGGCAGGTCCTTCAGGCTCACAGGAATGACCTCCCGGGGCCGTGGGCGGGGATGCCGAGATGCGCGGCGATGGAGGCGGCGACGTCGGCAAAGGCCACCTGGCTGATGTCGCGCTGGCCGAGGCCATGACCCACCACGGGCACCCGTTCGCGGGTATGGTCGGTTCCGGCCCAGGTGGGATCGTTTCCGTGGTCGGCGGTGAAGAGCGCGAGGTCGCCGGCTTTCAGGTACCCCAGGAAGCGTGGCAGCGCGGCGTCAAACCACTCCAGCGCGCGCGCATAGCCGGACACGTCGCGGCGGTGGCCGTAGAGGCTGTCGAATTCGACGAAGTTCGCGAAGGTAAAGGAACAGTCGGGGCCTTCGGCGGCGAAATCGCAAAGATGTTCGAAGAGGGCAAGATCGGCGCCCTTGCGGACCTCGTCGATGCCCTGCATCGAGAAAATGTCCCCGATCTTACCCACAGCCTGAACTCGGCCGCCCGCGTCCTGCACCCAGTCGCAGATCGTCGGGCTGGGTGGCGCGATGGCGTAGTCCTTGCGGTTGGTGGTGCGGGTGAACCCGTCGGCCTCTGTCCCGACGAAAGGCCGGGCGATGACCCGACCGACCTTCATCGCGTGGAGCGTGGGCGCGAGGCGCTTGCAGAGGTAGAGAAGGCGTTCGAGGCCAAAATGTTCCTCATGCGCGGCTATCTGGAAGACGCTGTCGGCGGAAGTGTAGCAGATCGGCCAGCCGGTGCGGATGTGGTCAGCCCCAAGTTCGGCCACGATGGCAGTGCCGGACGCATGACAATTGCCGAGGATGCCGTCAGTTGCGGCGATATTGCAGACTTTGGCGACCAGGTCTTCTGGAAAACAGGGCTGGATGTCGGGGAAATAGTGCCAGTCCCAAGGCACTGGTACTCCCGCCAGTTCCCAATGTCCGGACGGCGTATCCTTGCCCGGCGATACCTCTGTCGCGGCCCCCCAAAGACCTTGCGGCGTCGCGTCGAGCCCGGGCGTTTCCGCGCCGCTGGCGAGCCGGATCGCCGCACCGAGGCCGAGGGCATCCAGATTTGGTAGTGTTAACGATCCGGTCCGACCTTCTTCCGCTCTTCCCTCAGCGCAGCACTGTGCGATATGAGCCAACGTGTTCGATCCCTCGTCGCCAAAATCCGCCGCGTCCGGCGCGCCGCCGCAGCCGACGGAGTCCAGGACTATGAGGAAGGCACGCGGCATCAGGGTACACTCCTGTAGACCGTGGGTGGGAGATCAGGCACCTCTTCACCAATGGAAAACGCGGACGCAAGCGCGGAGATGGCCTCTGCCGCGTCATCTTCGTTTGCGGCATGGACTACGGCCAGCGGCGCACCCGCATCCACAGGATCACCCAGCATCGCGATGTCTGAGAGGCCGACAGACGGATCGATACGATCACCGGAGATCATCCGCCCACCGCCCAAGCGAACAACTGCATTTCCCAGCGCCTCGCCATCGACCCCGACAAGAAAACCGGTCTCCGGCGCCGGAACGGTTGCAAAGACAGGAGCGGAAGGCAACCTGTCACGCCATCGATCAACGAAATCAGCCGGTCCGCCCATCGCGGTAATCATCCGGCCGAACCGTTCGGCGGCGGCCCCGGTGCCGATGGCCTGCAGCACCATCTCGGCCCCTTCGGCGCGGGTCTCGGCCATATCAGCCAGGCGAAGCATCTCGCCACCAAGATCGGCTGTCAGGTCGCAGATCAGATTGGCGGTATCGCCCCCAGCCAGCGCCTCCATTACCTCGATAATTTCCAGCGCGTTGCCAACCGCGGGAACACAGGGCTGGTTCATGTCGGTGATCAATGCCGAGGCAGCGCAGCCGGCACCATTGGCGGTGGAAACCAGTGCCTCGGCCAACGCCTCGGCTTCCGCCATCGACTTCATGAATGCGCCTGAGCCGACCTTGACGTCCAGGACCAACGCCTCCAATCCGGCCGCCAGCTTTTTTGACAGGATCGAGGCAGTGATGAGATCAATTGACTCCACTGTCGAAGTAACATCGCGCACCGCATAAAGCCGGCGGTCGGCGGGGGCGGTATCCGCCGAAGCGGCGACGATAGCGCAGCCGGCCTCTTCGGCAATCGCGCGAAACTTGGCCTCGGACATCTCGGTGCTGAGCCCCGGAATCGCTTCCAGCTTGTCGAGTGTGCCGCCTGTGTGGCCAAGTCCACGGCCCGAGACCATTGGCACGAAGGTGCCAAGCGCTGCCATCGCAGGGGCCAACAGAAGCGAGACGCAATCCCCAATTCCGCCGGTAGAATGCTTGTCGAGCACAGGTCCGGGCAAATCCCAGTCTAGCACGTGACCACTGTCTCGCATCGCGAGTGTCAATGCCACGCGTTCTTGTTCGGTCCGCGGCTGCAGGCACAAAGCCATCGCGAATGCGCCGGCCTGCGCATCTTCGACCGCACCTGTGGCCAGGCCCTCTGCGAACCACGAAATGTCTTCGTCTGTCAGGGGTTCGCCCCGGCGCAACCGCGCGAGGATGCCGCGCGCGTCCACGGTTCAGCCCTTGTCCATCGCGGCGGCGTTGAATGCACCCGGCAGCAGGTCACGCACGGTAATACCCTGGGTTAGGCCAGAAGTCGTAGCCAGTGTAACTACCACGTCCTGCTTGGCAAATTCCGCAATCTTCTGGCGGCAACCACCACAGGGCGCTACTGGTTCGGAACTATCGGCGATAACCGATAGCTCTGCGATCTCGGTCTCTCCTGCGGCAACCATCGCAGCGATGGCTCCGGCCTCGGCGCAGGTGCCTTCCGGATAGGCCGCGTTCTCGACATTGCAACCAGTATAGACATTGCCCGAGAGTGTCCGCAGCGCCGCGCCGACCTTGAAACCGGAATACGGGGCATAAGCGTTTTCGCGAACCTTTGCGGCATCTTCCAGCAACGACATGGGCGGGCCTTTCCGTTTCGGACCAGCCTGCTGCGGCGGAGGTCGAAGCGCAAGACCAGAAGCACCGAGAGCAACATGATCCGGCGGAGTACGACTCTGACGATGGCCAGAGTTGGTTCACGCTATGTAGCACGGCCTCATGCAGTAGCAGTCGCCCGGATGACCGCGGTTATCTAAACCGTTGAATCGACGAACTGATGACCAACAAGCAATCTGTGAAGCTGAAAAACTGGCGGAAGAAACTGACGCGTCGTTCTCCGGCAACCTGACCGCTGCAGTAGCCGATGAGGGCAACACCCAACAACGCTATCAGCAAAGTTCGTTCAAACGCTTGCTGCATTGCGGCGTATTCACCCCGTTTCGGCCAACTGGAAATCTGGGTAAGGAAGCCTCGAAGCCGTTACGGGGAAGAGGCCGTGTCAGAACAACACAGCGATGCGTTCCGCCAGAACGCACTGTCATACCACGAGAATCCAAAGCCTGGGAAACTAGAGGTTCGCGCCACCAAGCCATTGGCTAATGGGCGCGATCTGTCGCTTGCCTATTCCCCCGGCGTTGCCGAAGCTTGCCTTGAAATCAAGGCAGATCCGCAAACTGCGAGCCGGTATACCGCGCGCGGAAACCTCGTTGCCGTCGTTTCGAACGGTTCGGCCGTGCTGGGCCTGGGGAACATCGGGGGGCTCGCCTCGAAACCCGTGATGGAAGGCAAGGCGGTCCTGTTCAAGAAGTTCTCGAATATCGACTGCTTCGACATCGAGCTGAATGAACCCGATCCGGAAAAACTGGCCGATATCATCTGCGCACTCGAGCCGACCTTCGGCGCAATCAACCTTGAAGACATTAAGGCGCCGGATTGCTTCATCGTGGAAAAGCTGTGCCGTGAGCGAATGAATATCCCCGTCTTCCACGACGATCAGCACGGAACAGCCATTGTGGTGGGAGCGGCGGCCACCAATGCGTTGCGTGTCGCCGGCAAGTCAGTCGAGGATATCAAGATCGTCTCGACCGGCGGCGGGGCAGCAGGGATTGCCTGCCTGAACATGCTGCTGAAGCTGGGCGTGAAACGCGAAAACGTCTGGCTCTGCGACATCCACGGCTTGGTCCACGAGGGCCGTGACGTGGACATGAACCCGCAAAAGGCGGCCTATGCCCAGCCTGGCGGAGCGAAGACGCTGGATGACGTGATTGGCGGCGCGGACATGTTCCTGGGCCTCTCCGGACCAAGGGTGCTGCAGCCAGAGATGGTTGCGAAGATGGCCGACCGACCTATCGTATTTGCCCTCGCCAACCCGACGCCCGAAATTCTGCCCGAGTTGGCGCGTGAAGCCAAACCGGACGCGATCATTGCCACCGGACGCAGCGACTACCCGAACCAGGTCAACAACGTCCTCTGTTTCCCTTTCATATTCCGCGGCGCGCTGGATGTAGGCGCGACCGAGATCAACGACGAGATGCAGATCGCCTGCATTGAAGGAATCGCCGCGCTGGCCCGGGCCACGACGAGCGCCGAGGCCGCTGCAGCCTATCAGGGCGAGCAACTTACCTTTGGGGCCGACTACCTGATCCCGAAACCCTTCGACCCCCGACTGATCGGCGTTGTCGCCTCTGCCGTGGCAAAGGCAGCAATGGCGTCAGGAGTGGCAACCCGTCCACTCGAAGACCTTAATGCATACAAAAGCCGCCTCGACGGGTCGGTCTTCCGATCCGCCCTGATCATGCGCCCGGTTTTTCAGGCTGCTGCAACCGCTAAGCGCAATATCGTCTTCGCCGAAGGAGAGGACGAACGCGTGCTCCGCGCCGCCAATGCGATGATCGAGGAAACCACCGATACACCCATTCTGATCGGCCGGCCCGAGGTGGTGGAAACCCGCTGCGAGCGTGCGGGCCTTTCGATCCGCCCCGGCAGAGACTTCGACCTGGTCAATCCCGAGAACGACCCGCGCTACCGCGAATACTGGGAGACCTATCACCAGATCATGGCTCGCCGAGGTGTAACGCCGGATCTCGCCCGCGCGATAATGCGCACGAACACTACGGCCATCGGCACCGTCATGGTGCATCGGGGCGAGGCCGACAGCATGATCTGCGGTACATTCGGCCAGTATGGCTGGCACCTGAATTACATCCGCCAGGTGCTGGCGACCCGGCACCTGCACCCGGTCGGCGCGCTCTCGCTGATGATCCTCGAGGACGGCCCGCTGTTCATTGCTGACACGCAAGTACATCAGACGCCCTCGGCCGAAGAGATCGCTGAAACCGCGATTGGCGCCGCTCGCCATGTTCGCCGCTTCGGCGTCGAACCCAAGATCGCACTGTGTTCGCATTCGCAATTCGGCAATCTCGACAGTGAAAGCGGCCGCCGAATGCGCCGCGCGCTGGAGCTTCTGGAGGAGTATCAGGCCGACTTTGCCTTCGACGGCGAAATGCATGTCGATTCAGCGCTGGATCAGGAACTCCGCGACCGCCTCCTTCCGGGCAGCCGCTTCGACGGAGCAGCCAATGTGCTGATCTTCTCGTCCTCCGACGCGGCGAGCGGTGTGCGCAACGTTCTCAAGATGAAGGCGAACGGGCTGGAGGTTGGACCGATTCTCATGGGCATGGGCAACCGCGCCCATGTCGTGACCCCTTCGATCACCGCCCGCGGACTGTTGAACATGTCCGCCATAGCAGGCACGCCAGTGGCGCATTACGGATAGCACGGCAACTGCCGTCGCGTCACTGGAACGGTTCGATCGGCTCTGAATTTTTCGTTCCTATGCAAAAGGTTACCTGCCGAAATCGGTAGCTTTCGGTCGCGCCATCTTCACCCTATCTGCTTCGTGGGGGCCATCTTTCGAGGACAAGAAAATGGGCACGGCAGGCGCCTTCAGTATACCTTTTGGCGACATCGCGTTTCTGGCGATTACCTTCGGCATCTTCATGCTGGTGCGGGTAATCTAGCAAGCAGCGACACACACGAGCTTGCACTGCGTCCGGAGTTATTGTGACCTTTCACGTAAGCCGGAGCAGGCAAGATTGTGATTTCTAATTGGGCCACTACAACGACGGATGCACAAACCGAGATCCGGTTATCTCCATTCTGTATCAAAACAACCAGTTTCTGATTGGTAACCACTGCCCAGTACAGGATTTCACTCCTGATTTAATGGATTTCCGGCATAGTAAAGAAATGCCGGTAGTGCCGACATTGCCACACTGGTCAGCCCACTTGTTAACTTTGCGCTTCAAAACCTTCAATCTTGGGCGATATTTCGGCTATGATCGATCCAAATCAAAACGATAAATCGAGCATCGAATGAAACAGGTCATCAGCGTTTTTACGCTTTCTGCTGCGGTTGCTCTGCCCATGGCTACGAACGCGCAGGACTGGAACAACACCGTTACACTCGGCGTTGGCGGCGGCAATCTTTCCGACGGCAATGGCGAGGTTGTCTTCTACACGCTCGACGCATCCGGGGACGTTTCATACCGCTCCGGCTTTGTACTTGAATATGATCTGAGCCTTTTGAGGGCGGAACCAGGCGACATCACCGGCGATACGGACGGATCCATGATCGGGCTGGCACCACGTTACCGCTTCGGCAGCGGTTTCTCGGCCGGAGCTTATCTGGAGAATGCGACGGTCGCGGCGACAGGCCTCTCCATCGACACGGAGGCGACCTCCTACGGCCTCACCGCCGGATATGAAACCGGCCCTTGGTCTTTCAGCGCGTTTTACGGCATTTCGGACACCGAGGGCGCCCTGCCCGACGGGTCCGATGTCACCGATTACGGACTCGGGTTGACTTACATCCTGTCGGACCGCGTGACGCTGGCCGCAAACACCATTCAGACTCGTGCGGATACCAGTGGCGGGGACGGCGATGCTGACCTCTATCAGTTCGCCGCAACCTACCAGATTAACCAGTCTTGGGGTCTGTTCGGTGGGGCGAGTTTCGGTTCGGTCGACACCCCGACCGAAGACGGAGATATCAGCACGTTCGGCATCGGCGGCAGCTACTATTTCGGCGATACCTTCAAGGTCCCACTGACCGCCAGCCTGGAATACGCGCGGTCGAACCTGGATTCTTCGCTTGGCGACGGCGAAATGAACACGGTTCGATTCGGCCTGACGATCCCGCTGTCGGGCTCCGGAACCTACCTTCCGCTGAACTCGGTGGCCGGTGGCGTTATCAATAGCCGTCGCAGCGCGATCAGTTCAGGCGCCGTGTCGGCATTCTGACAGTCTGACTGCCAGCCTGCATCGCGGGAAGAGGCCGGCATTCTTGATGTTCTGGGCGTCGCTCACGTCACTATTGCGAGCGCCTGTTCCGTCATAATGGCCAAAAGACCAGGATCGCCGGCACCGACACCGACACGACCAGAATTTCCAACGGCAGTCCAATTCGCCAGTAGTCGCCGAATCTATAGCCGCCAGGCCCCAGGATCAGCGTGTTGTTCTTGTGCCCGATGGGCGTAAGGAATGCGCAGGACGCGGCCACCGCGACAGCCATCAGGAACGGATCGGGGCTAACCTCCAGCATCTGCGCCATCTGGATGCCGACCGGTGCCGCGACGATGGCGGTGGCCGTGTTGTTCAATACATCCGACAGGGTCATGGTCACGACCATTAGCACAGTCAGGATCGCCCAGGCCGGCATGCCTCCGGTCAGACCGACCAATGCATTGGCAATCAACTCGGTACCACCCGAGCTTTCGAGCGCGGCCCCAAGCGGGATCATCGAACCAAGCAGCACCACAACCGGCCACTCTACATGGTCGTAGACTTCGGTAATCGGCACGATCCGGGCGAGCGTGTAGCCGATCACGACCAGACCAAGCGCGACGGGCAGATAGATCAGCCCGAAGGATGCCGCAGCCACGGCCGCGCCGAACATGCCTATGGCGAGCCATACCTTGCTGTCCTGCGTCACTGCCAGCCCGCGCTCTGCCAGGGGCAGGCAGCCCAGCCAGGCGGTCACTTCCGCTTCCTGCCCTTGTGGTACCAGCAGCAACAGAATGTCACCGGGCTGGATCGGGGTACGTCTGACCTGGCTCTGGATCACGGAGCCCTTGCGTGAGATACCCAGCAGTACTGAGCGCCGGCGCCAGTTCAGACCGATGGTCATCGCCGCCCTGCCTGAAATGCGGGCGCCTTCCGGAACGACGACCTCGATCTTCGACAGGCCCTCGCCGTCCGCCAGCAGCTTCTCTTCCCGCTCCTTCTCGGCAAAGCTGAGCGACAGCGCGGCGCGGAACTCGTCCAGCGCCTTCGGCTCGGCCTGCAGGACCAGCGCGTCCTGTGCTTCCAGAACGGCGTTGGCCTGGCGCCCGTAAAGCCGCTTGCCATTTCGCACGAGGCCGAGAATGGCGACGTCGGCTTTTTCAGCCTCTTCGGTCAGTTCCGACAGGCGCTTGCCGATGTGTTTCGACTCCTCCGGCACGGTGAGTTCGGCGATGTAGTCGGTCAGGTCCAGCGCGCCGGCGGATTGCTTGGCTTCGCTCTGGGGGATCAGGCGCCAGCCGATCAGGGCGACAAAGGCCAGCCCGACCAGCGCCGTGATCCCGCCGACCGGGGCGAAGTCGAACATGCGGAAGCTTTCGCCGAGGGAGTCGGCGCGGATCGAGGCAATGATGATGTTGGGCGGCGTGCCGATCAGGGTGGCCATGCCGCCTAGGATCGTCGCGAAGGAGAGCGGCATCAGCGACAGGCCGGGCGGCCGGCCGGCCTTGTGGGCGGTCTGGATGTCGACCGGCATCAGCAGGGCGAGGGCGGCGACATTATTCATGAAGGCCGAGAGGACGCCGCCGACGCCGCCCATGATGGCAATATGGGTGCCGAGCGAACGGGAGCTGTCCACCAGCGTGCGGGTGATAAGGTAGACGGCGCCGGAACGGGTGAGACCGGCGGAGACGATCAGGACCAGAGCGACGATCAGGGTGGCGGAATGGCCGAAGCCGGAGAAGGCCTCCTCGGTCGGGACGACACCGAGGACGACGCCGAGCATCAGCGCGGAGAAGGCCACGAGGTCATAGCGGAACCGGCCCCAGAGGAGGAGGCCGAAGACGCCGACGAAGAGCGCGAAGAGGATGATCTGGTCCTGGGTCATGAAGGCCGAGCCTAGAGGGGAACGCGCGGGAGCGGAACCGGTTGCGACGGGCGGGCGGCAGGGGCAGTGTGGCGGCATGCCGATGCCCCATGCCTATCGCACGGCCAGCAAGGACTGGCGCGCCTTTCTCGACGACGCGAAGGAGCGGATGGGGCTGGTCTCGGACAACATGGCCTATACCGCGACGGACGGGGTGCTGCAGGTGTTCCGGCGGCGGCTGACGGTGGCGGAGGGGATCGCCTTTGCCGACGAGCTGCCGGCGGTTCTGAGGGCGATGTTCGTCTATCGCTGGGATGTGGGCGCGGGGCCGGTGGAATGGGGGCCGCGGGCGGCGCTGGTGGCGGAGGCGAAGGCGGTCCGGAAGGACCACAACCTGACCCCGGATGACTGTATCGAGGCGGTGGCCTGGGCGGTCAGGCGGCAGGTGCGGCTGGTGGATTTCGACCGGGTGCTGGCGGGGATCGGGCCGGAGGCGGAGGCGTTCTGGGCGGTCGAGGTGAGCGATCCGGCGGAGCTGGGGCGGCGGTTCAGCTGAGGGCGTCCCCATGGGGACGGGGGGTCAAGTCATTGATTTCAGGCATGTTAGCGGAAACGTAGGGTGGGGACGCCAGCATCCCGGCGGTGCGCGCGTGGTGGGTTCGGGAGCCTCCGGCGGGGATATTTCTGACCAGAAGAAGCATGCGGATTTCTCTGCCATGCGGGAGGGTGGTGCGGCCGCGAACCGCGGCCGCACCCGGGTCAGTAGTGGAAATACGGGTCGAGGACCCGCACCTCGGTGATGCGCTCCACCGGCAGGCCGTTGGTGTCGGCGGTCTGGCGGATCGCCTCGGGCGATGGCGCGTCGTAGATGCAGAAGGTGCGCTTCTTGTCCGGTGTGACGTAGGAATGCACCCAGGTCACCCCCTTGGCGGCGTTGTTGGCCACGACGGTCTGCGCGGCGCCGTTGCCCTCCTGCGTCGGCATGAGGCCGAGGCCGTCGGGAAAGGTACGTTCGACAAGGTATCTGTTCATCGTGTCATTCTCCTTGGTCTGACTGACGAGGAGAGAATGGCGGGATGCTGCGCGCGCCACATCGGGAGGCGTTCCCCATTTTACGCGGGCTCTTCCCCATTTTTCGCGTAGAGGCCCTCCTGCACCGCGATCTCGGCCGCATCCTTTCGCGAAGCGGCGCCGAGCTTGCCGAGGATCGCGGAGACGTGGTGATCCACCGTCTTGGCCGAGATGAAGAGCTCGTCGGCGATCCCGGCATTGCTGAAGCCGCGAACGAGGTAGCCGAGCGTGGTCATCTCGCGGTTGGTCAGGCCGAAGGGGTTGTTCCGGGTGCTGGCACGCGGGCCGCGCGGGACCTGACGCCTGCCGTCGGCGCGCATTGTGCGGCGCAGGCTGGCGGCGGCGGGAGCGGCGCCCAGCGCGTCGAAGAGTTCCAGGGCACGGAGCCGTGCCGTCTGACTGCCTGCGGCGAGCGCGCGCGCCTCTTCATAGGGGCAGCCGCGGGCGCGCCAGAGGCCGGCGGCTGCCTTCCAGTTGCCCGCGATCTGCAGGGCGTAGGGTGCGGCGGCCCAGTCGCAATGCGACAGGGTTTCGCCCGCGAGGCTGCGCCAGTAGAGGAATTCGCCGCTATGCCAGGCGTGGCGGCGGGCGGCGGCGAGGTCGAAAACGGCGCTGGCCTCGGCGGAGACGGCGCCGGGGTCGCCCGCGAACCATTCCATTTCCGCCCGCGCGGCATGGACCGGGGCGAGACGCTGCAGGGTGGCGGTGCTGCGGGCGAGTGTCAGCGCCTCGTCCAGTGCCTCCCGCGCGCCGGGATCGCCGCGCCGGGTGCGGATCCGGCCCAGCGCCACCAGCGCCATGATGCGGCTGATCGCGGCAAGATCGGGCTGGTCGAGAAGGTCGGCGGCCCGTTCGGCAGCCTCTTTCCAGCGGCCCTGGAACAACAGGGTCAGCGCCAGCCAGGACGACATGTAATGGCCGGAGTGATCGAGGTCGTGGTCGCGGGTGAAGGCGAGGCCAATGAGCAGTTCCTGTTCGGCCTCGGCGAAACGGTACTGTTCGCCATAGGCCGAGCCGAGGTTCATCCGCGCCAGTGCCGTGAGTTCGTCGAGCCCGTTGTCGCGGGCGAGATCGAGGCAGCGGTCTAGCTGCGCGCGGCCACCGGCATCGTCGGAGACGAGCCGTGCCGCGCCAACCACCATCTCGGCCCCGGCGAGCGTCGGGATATCGCCCAGCCCCCCTGCCATGGCGATGGCCTTGCCGCCGATTTCGACGGCCCTGGCGGTGTCGCGGTCGAGCATCCGAAGATGCGCCTGGGTGCGGTAGGCATGGGCGAGCTGGCGGGTGGGGCCCAGCGGCTCCAGGAGTGCGATGGCCTCTGCCGCCGCCGTGTCGGCCTCTGCCGTGGCGCCGTGGCGGACCAGCGGCCATGCGAGCGCGGCAAGCGTTTCGCCGTGTTTGAGGGGGTCGTCCAGATCTGACCAGAGGGCGACGGCTTGCCGGTAGCCGGCGATGGCGTCGGCGAGCTGGTCGACCACGGCGCATTCGCGGGCGTAGTTCGTCGCGGCGGTTGCGCGTTCGGCCGTGCTGCGCCCGTCCGAGAAGCGCAGGACGCTGTGGAAATGCGCCACGGCTTCGCGATGCGCGCCGACCCTGGAGGCGGTGCGTCCGGCGGCATCGGCGTAGCGGATCACCGCCCCGGCATCGGCCGCGCCCTCGGCATAATGCGCCAGGCGCGCGGCGTATCCCTGTTCCGCGTACCCGGCGCGGATCGCGCCCGCCAGCACGTCCCGGCAGAGCGCGCGGCGGCGGAGCGTGTCGATGGCCTCGAGCACGGCGTTGCGGGCCAGCTCGTGCCGGAAGGCCACGCCTGTGCCGGTGTCCTGCAACAGGCCGAGCGCCAGGCATTCCGGCAGGCCGGCGGCGGCGATATCTGGGAACTGTTCCAGCAGCGCGTATTCGGTACGGGCGCCGATGACAGCGGCAAGGTCGAGCATCGCCATGCCCCCGGGCGCGAGCCGCGCGGCGCGGCCGAGCACGGCATCGCGGACGGTGGCGGGGACGCCGGAGGCTTCCGACGCGATGACCTCGGTGACGAAGAACGGGTTGCCGCCGGTCTGGCTGTAGATGGCATCCGTGTCGCCCGCGCGGTCACGGGCCAGCGCCCGCACGGCGTCACGGCTTAGGCGGGCGAGCTGCAGCCTTTCGACGATGCGCACCGTGGCGAGGTCGCCCAGCAGCAGGCGCAGGGCATCATGGCGCTGCACCTCGTCGTCGCGATAGGTCGCGATCAGCAGGACGCGGGCGGCGTCGAGCCGACGACCGAGATATTTCAGCAGGTCGAGCGTCGCCTCGTCGGCCCAATGGATATCCTCCACCACCAGGATCGCGGGACGGATCGGGGCGAGGAGGGTGTCGAGAAGCTGCGCGAAGAGGGTCGAGGTACGGGCGCCGCGGTCGATCTGTGCGGCGAGGTCGGTGCCGAGGCTGCGGGAGATGTCGTGCAAGGGGCCGAGTGCCAGCGGGGTCAGCAGCGGGTCGCAATAGCCGCGCAGGACGCGCGCCGTGTCGTGGTGGCGGGCGGCGAAGGACTCGACGAGGGAGGTCTTGCCGATCCCGGCCTCGCCGCTGACCAGCACGATCCGGCCGGTGCCGGCGCAGGCGTCGGCGAACGCCGCCTCGAGCGCGGCGAGATCGTTATCGCGTTCGAGGAGGTCGCCTTTCGTCACTCCACCACTCCCTTGCGGGGATGATAGCTGATGGGACGGGGCGTTCAAAACGGGAAACCGGGGAGAGACGGATCAGCGCAGGCCGCCGAAGAACTCTTTGAGGAGGGCTTCGCATTCGGCGGCGGCGATGCCGTCGTAGACTTCGGGCGCGTGGTGGATCTGCGGGTGGGTGAAGATGCGCGGGCCGTGGGCGACGCCGCCGGATTTCGGATCGGCGGCGCCGTAGTAGAGGCGCGCGATGCGGGCGAAGGCGATGGCGGCGGCGCACATCGGGCAGGGTTCGAGGGTGACGTGGAGCGTGTGGCCCGGCAGCCGTTCCGAACCGGCGGCGGCGCAGGCGGCGCGGATCGCGAGGATCTCGGCATGGGCGGTGGGGTCGTTCAGTTCGCGCGTGCGGTTGCCGGCCTGCGCCACGATGTTGCCGCCGGGATCGGCGATGACGGCTCCAATGGGAACCTCGCCGCGTGCGGCGGCGGCGCGGGCCTCGGACAGGGCGGTTTCCATATGGCTTGCGAAGCGGCTCATGGCCTTTCTTGGCCGATGGCGTCGGGTTTTGCCAGTCCGGCGGCGCGGACGGGCTTGCGCCGGGTGCATGCAGCGCTAGGAATGTGCCGGACAGTAACGAGGGCCCCCGTATGACGGCGATCAGGATCCGTCCGCTGACGGTTGAAGATGCGCCGCATGTCGCGCGGATCTATTTCTGCGCCATCCATGAAGGGTCGCGGGGCCACTACGACTATTCGCAGCGGCTGGCCTGGGGCGGGCTGACGGTGGACCCGGCGGTCTGGCGCCGGCGCCTGAAGGGCGTGGACGGGTTCGTGGCGGAGCGGGATTGCGAGCCGCTGGGATTCATGACGCTGGATGACGCCGGGTATATCGACCTTGCATTCGTCCTGCCTTCGGCGGCGGGGCACGGGATCGGGCGGCGGCTGTACGAGGCGGTGGAGGCGCGGGCGCGGAAGCAGGGGCTGTGCGAGCTGACGGTGCAGGCCAGCAAGGTGGCGCGGCCGCTCTTTGAAAAGATGGGCTGGGTCACCGTGGCGGAGCAGCAGGTGACGCGCCAGGACGTGAAGCTGACCAATTACCGGATGCGCAAACCGCTGTGAGCGTTTGCCCCGCGCGGTTGCGCGCGGTAGAGGACACCATGGAAAACTCCACCCCTCCCGGCGACCGGATCGCAAAGGTGCTGGCGCGTGCCGGCGTCGCCAGCCGGCGCGAGGCGGAGCGGATGATCGAGGCGGGTCGGGTTTCGGTCAACGGGAAGGCGATCACCTCCCCTGCCCTTAATGTGACGGACAAGGACCGGGTCGAGGTGGACGGCAAGCCGCTGGCCGCGCCGGAACCGCCGCGGCTGTGGCTGTATCACAAGCCCCCGGGTCTGGTGACAACCGCGAAGGACGAGCAGGGCCGGAAGACCGTGTTCGATGCCCTGCCCGAAGGCATGCCGCGTGTGATGAGCGTGGGGCGGCTGGACCTGAATTCCGAGGGCCTGCTGCTTCTGACCAATGACGGCGAGATCAAGCGGCGGCTGGAGCTGCCCTCGACCGGCTGGCTGAGGAAATACCGTGTGCGGGTCAAGGGCGCGCCGGACGAGGCGATGCTGGATCCGCTGCGGCGCGGGATCGAGATCGAGGGCGAACGTTTCCAGGGCATGAGCGTGTCGCTGGACCGGCAGCAGGGCGCGAATGCGTGGCTGACGGTGGGATTGCGCGAGGGCAAGAACCGCGAGATCCGGCGAGCGATGGAAGCCGTGGGGCTGAGCGTGAACCGGTTGATCCGGGTAAGTTACGGTCCGTTCCAGCTGGGGAACCTCGCCTCGGGTGAGGTCAGCGAGATCAAGGGCCGCGTGCTGCGCGATCAGCTGGGCATGTCGCCGGAGGAGGCGAAACCGGCGGTGCGTGGCCGGGGTCCGGGCGGGCCGAAGCGGCCGCACAAAGCCGCGCCGGGTGCTTCGCCGCGCAAGAGCCCGCGCGGTCGGCGGCAATAGTCGGGAAACTGCGATTTCCCCGGTGCGGGTTTTCAGAAAGAATTCGGGCAGGCCGAGCGATTGCTCATGGGAACGGACAGCTTTCAATGGCCAACTTCGGCCGTGACGGGCCACCTTGCATGATGACGCAGGGGCCGTCTGGCCGACCCGACGGAATTCGCCTACGATGCCCCTAAGTCAAAGGAGAGACCCCCCGTGATTAGGCTGTTCCTGGCCCTTCTCTTCGTCGTTATTCTGTTGATCGGCTTTGCTATCGTGGCCACGGCGGTGCGTGCTGTGACGAGGGGCGCGGGCCAGACCAGCGGGCTCGACATAGCGGAGAGCGGAATGTTGCCGAAAATCGCATATGTGCTTCTGCTTGGGCTGATCCTGTACGTGTCCTTCGGCGGAGGCTCCTGACCGATGGCCGAAAGGTATGGCGGCAAATACAGCCCGGATGGCACACCGGGAGGGAGCGGAGCGCCCCCGCGGACAGGCTTTCGCGGCAAATGGCCCAGTACCGTGCGGGCAAACCTGCTGTTCATCGTGCCGCTGCCGCTGATCGTTTCTGCCTTCTTCCACGAACCGCTAGGCATGGCGCAGAACATCGTCGGGTTCGGCGTGCTGATGCTGGCTGCATGGCTGACGCGCGAGGGGCTGCGGGCCGAGGCCGAATATGACGCGCGCCGGGTGGCGCGGCGTCCGGGCTTTCCCCGGAAGATGTTCGGTTCGATCATGACCGGGGCCGGGCTTGCGATCGCCGGATACAGCGCGGAGGCCAGCCTGCTGAACCCGGCAATTTTCGCCGGTCTGGGTGTTATCCTGCATTTCATGGCCTTCGGGCCGGATCCGATGCGCGACAAGGGCGCCGAAGGGATCGACCAGTTCCAGTCGGATCGCGTGGCGCGCGCGGTCGATGAGGCGGAAAAGCACCTCAAGGCAATGTCCGACGCCATCCTTCGCGCCGGAGACCGGAAACTGGAGCGGCGCGTGTCGCAGTTTCAGGCGACGGTGCGCGAGATGTTCCGGACGGTGGAAAACGACCCGCGCGACCTGACCGGCGCGCGGAAATACCTGAGCGTCTACCTGTTGGGCGTGCGGGATGCGACGGTCAAGTTTGCGGACCTCTACGCACGAACCCGGGATGAAAGCGCGCGTGCTGATTATGAATCGCTTCTCGACGACCTCGAGGCGAATTTCAGCGCACAGACAGAGAAGCTGTTGACCGACAATCGAACCGATTTGGATATCGAGATAGAAGTATTACGTGACAGGCTGGCCCGTGAAGGCGTTCGGCCGGAATAGCATTGGGGAACCAGGGGGTCTGAACCATGACTGAGTCTGTACGTCAGAAGGCCGAGGAAGCGCTCAAGGATGTCGAGAAGGTTACTGCGGTGATCCTGCCGGAACCGAAGGGCGAGCTGGTGCCCCTGAAGGAGGCCGACGCGCCGGTCGCCGCGGAAATCCGCAAGCGGATGGACGAGCTCGACATGGGCGACGCCAATTCGATCATCGGCTTCGGCTCTGCCGCGCAGGCGGAACTGCAGCAGATTAGCCAGGCGATGCTGACCGACGTGCGCAACAAGGATGTCGGCCCCGCCGGAGATTCGCTGCGCGATATCGTCACCGCGATCCGCGGCTTCTCGGTGTCCGAACTGGACGTGAGGCGCAAGCAGACCTGGTGGGAGAAACTGACGGGCAAAATGGCCCCGATGGCCAAGTTCGTGGCCCGCTACGAGGATGTGCAGGGCCAGATCGACAAGATCACCGACAACCTGCTTGGCCATGAGCACAAACTGCTGAAAGACATCAAGTCGCTCGACGTGCTGTACGAGAAGACGCTGGATTTCTACGACGAGCTGGGCCTTTACATCGCCGCCGGCGAGGAGAAGCTGGAGGAGCTGGACACCCAGACGATCCCTGCGAAGGAAAAGGAAGTCGAGGCCGCCGCCGAGGATCAGGGCGTGATGAAGGCGCAGGAGCTGCGCGACATGCGCTCTGCCCGCGACGACCTGGAGCGCCGGGTGCATGACCTCAAGCTGACGCGTCAGGTGACGATGCAATCGCTGCCGTCGATCCGGCTGGTGCAGGAGAACGACAAGTCTCTGGTCACCAAGATCAACTCCACCCTTGTGAACACCGTGCCGCTGTGGGAGACGCAGCTTGCGCAGGCGGTCACGATCCAGCGTTCCTCGGAAGCCGCCAAGGCAGTGCGCGAGGCGAACGACCTGACCAACGAACTGCTGACCGCCAATGCAAAGAACCTGCGCGAGGCCAACGCGGCCGTGCGCACCGAGATGGAGCGGGGCGTGTTCGACATCGAGTCGGTGAAGGCCGCGAATGCCGATCTGATCGCCACCATCGAGGAAAGCCTACAGATCGCCGACGAGGGCAAGTCCCGTCGCGCCGCCGCCGAGCAAGACCTGCAGAAGATGGAGAAGGAATTGCGCGACACGCTCGCATCCGCCAAGGCCCGCAAGGACAAATCGGGCGACACCGTCGGCTCTGCCGTACCCGGCAACTGAGGAACGGGTGCCGCGGCCGAGGGGACTGGGAGGGATTGCACTGGCGGGCATGCTGGTTCTGTCGGGCTGCGACAATGTCCTGCTGACCTCTCCGCCCCCCGCGACCCGGCCGGAAGCCCCGGTCGAGGCAGATCCGGTTGAACCGTCGGAGGAAAGCCGCGAGCTCGCCGCCTATTTCGCCCGGGTCGAGGCCGATCTGAAGGCGCAGGGCCTGCTGCGCACCGATGGCGGTGGCCCGGACACGCCGTTTTCCGAGCGTCAGCTGGTCGAAAACTTCATCCGCATCGCGCTTTACGAGGAATTCGCGAATATCGGTGGCAGGCTGGTGCCGCAGCAGACCGAAAGCCGGCTGCACCGCTGGAACGAGCCGGTGCGCATGCAGGTGAATTTCGGTGCCACGGTGCCCGAGGACCAGCGCGAGATCGACCGGCGGTCGATCGCATCCTATGCGGCCAGGCTGTCGCGGGTCAGCGGGCTGCCGATCACCATGACCAACGGGCGCAACGCCAATTACCATGTCTTTGTCGTCAACGAGGACGAGCGGCGGAATATCGGCCCTGAGCTGCGCAAGATCATTCCGGATATCAGCCAGGGCGCGATCAGTACCGTGGAAAACATGCGCCGGTCGACGTTTTGTCTGGTCTTCGCACGCGATGCGCGGGATGACGGATCTTACACGCAGGCCGTGGCGGTGATCCGCGGCGAGCATCCCGATCTGCTGCGCCTGTCCTGCTTCCACGAAGAACTGGCGCAGGGTCTGGGCCTGTCGAACGACAGCCCCAAGGCGCGGCCGTCGATCTTCAACGACGACGAGGAATTCGGGCTGCTGACGACGCATGACGAGATGTTGCTGCAGATGCTCTACGATCCGCGGATGCGCAGCAACATGACGGAGCAGGAGGCGCGTCCGGTTGCCGAAGTGATCGCCGCCGAGCTACTGGGCGGCGAATCCTGATCGCCCGGCCCTAACCCGATCTTCAGATTATCGGCCCTACCCTTCGCTGCGCCAACGGAGGGTACCGCGATGCTCGACGACACCCAGAAACTTCGTATCCGGACCGGTTTCGCGAACATGAAGATCGCGACACCGCAATTTGCCCGCGAATTCTATGCCCGGCTGTTCGATCTGGCGCCGGAGGTGCGGCCGCTGTTCGAGGATGACATTACCGCGCAGGCGGTAAAGCTGCAGAAGACGCTGGCGCTGGTGGTGCAGATGCTGGACAACCTTGAAGCTCTCGTTCCGGCACTGGGCGACCTGGGCCGTCGTCACGCCGGGTACGGCGCGGTCGAGGCGCATTACGGGGTCGTTGCGCAGGCGCTGCTGGAAACGCTTGCCGAACAGGTGCCGAACTGGTCGGAAACGGACATGGCAGCGTGGTCGGAGCTATATTCCATTGCCGCGGGTGCGATGCTCGACGGCGCGCGCGATGCCACGTCGCCGCGGACGGTGGCAGGGTAATATGGGGCCGGCACACGCCATCCGACAGCTGCACCGGGTCACGAACCCCCCGCCCTGCAGTCCCGCACGATCAGCTTTTCGCCACTGTTGCCGGGGTATAGCCGGTTTCCCTAGTCCGTCCTGCGCCGATGCGCTACACCTTCGGCAAAAGCATTGCGGAGGTCCCCGATGGGCATTTTCGATTTCCTCAGCGGCGAATTCATCGACGTCATTCACTGGGTCGACGACACCCGCGACACCATGGTCTGGCGGTTCGAGCGGCATGGCCACGAGATCAAGTACGGCGCCAAGCTGACGGTGCGAGAAGGACAGGCGGCGGTTTTCGTGCACGAGGGGCAGCTGGCGGACGTTTTCACGCCCGGTCTCTACATGCTCGAGACCAACAACATGCCGATCATGACGACGCTGCAGCACTGGGACCACGGTTTCAAATCGCCGTTCAAGTCCGAGATCTATTTCGTCAACACGACGCGGTTCACCGATCTTAAATGGGGCACGAAGAACCCGATCATGCTGCGTGATCCGGAGTTCGGGCCGACGCGGATCCGCGCCTTCGGGACCTACGCGGTGCGGGTGACGGATCCGGCGAAGTTCATGACAGAAATCGTCGGGACCGACGGCGAGTTCACCATGGACGAGATTTCGTTCCAGGTGCGCAACATCATCGTGCAGGAGTTTTCGCGGGTGATCGCGAGTTCCGGCATCCCGGTGCTGGACATGGCGGCGAACACGGCGGATCTGGGCAAGATGATCGCGGCGGAAATCTCGCCCATCGTCGCAGAGTACGGGCTGGCGATCCCGGAATTCTACATCGAGAACATCTCTCTGCCGCCCGCGGTGGAGGAGGCACTGGACCGGCGCACCTCGATGGGCGTGGTGGGCGATCTTGGGAAATACACCCAGTTCTCGGCGGCCGAAGCGATGACCGCGGCGGCGAAGAACCCGGCGGGCGGCGGGATGGCCGCGGGGCTGGGTGCCGGGATGGGAATGGCGATGGCGCAGAACATGGGACCTTGGGGCGCGGTACCGCAGGCGCAGCACGCGCCGCAGGCGGCAGCCGCCCCTGCCCCGCCACCGCCGCCGGCCGAGAAAGTCTGGCACATCGCCGAGAATGGCGCGACCAAGGGGCCGTTTTCGAAGGCGTCGCTGGGGCGGATGGCAGCAGCCGGAGAATTGACGCGCGAAAGCTTTGTCTGGACCGCCGGGCAGGACGGCTGGATGAAGGCCGAGGATGTGAACGAACTGGCACAGCTTTTCACGGTGATGCCGCCGCCTCCGCCTCCGGGCATTTGAGGCGACGGAAACGGCGCGCTGCCGCGTAGTATTCCTCGAAGCGCGCCGTTTTACCGGAAAGGACTCAGCCATGCCCGAGGGCAAAGCCGGATATTCGACCCTGCAGATCAGTCTTCACTGGCTGGTCGCTGTTCTGATCGCCGCGGCGTGGTTCAGCCACGACCAGATGCGCGACGCGACGCGCGCGATCCGCGATACCGGCTGGACCGGATTTGCCGACAACCCGCCGCATGTCTGGCTGGGCACCGCCGTTTTCGTGCTGGTGCTGATCCGGCTTGTCGTCCGGGCCGTTCAGGGCGCGCCGGAGCCTGCGGACGGCACGCCGAAATGGATGGAGATCACGGCTGTCTGGGGGCATCGCCTGCTGTATCTGCTGATGCTGTTTGTGCCGCTGTCGGGCAGCGCCGCGTGGTATTTCGGGCTTCGCGAGGCCGGGGAAGTTCACGAGACCATCGGCAATCTGCTGGTCATTCTTGCGCTCGCCCATGCGGCCGTGGCGATCTTCCATCAGTACGTGATGCGGGATGGCACGCTTACCCGCATGATCCGAGCCCGCGGCTGACGTGGTGCGCCGCTGAACGGCGGCGCCTCAGTCAGATTCCAGCGAACTCATGAGCATGGTTCCGTGGCAGGCGTCGGACGGGAACGCGAAATTGTCGTCGCGTTCCACCGGGAAGGGCCGTCTGGGATCGACCTGGCTTGCCACCATCAGCTCTCCATTGACGCAGAGATCCTGCGCCGCGTTGCCGATGTTGAAGCCGAAACCCTCGGCGCCGCAGTCGTAGCCCAAGCCGTCCATGTTCCAGGCCTGCGGCATCGGTGCCTCTGGCCCGTAGACGATGAATTCCTCGACCACCGGGTCGAAAGTCAGCATCCAGGTCGTGTCGTCTTCCAGCATGCCCAGCGCCCAGCGCCCCAGCGGCTGGCCGTCGCGCTCGCCCTCGATCACGAAGCAGTCGACGTCCTCCTCGAGCACCACCTGAGAGCCCATCAAGTCCGCCGGGAATGACAGGCCGCCACGCATCACGAAACCGCCCTCGCCGACCCATTCGAAACGGTAGGCAACACTTTGCGCGGCGGCGGGGCCACCAAGGACGCCGCCTGTTGCGGCTGCCAGGCAGAGGCAGATCAGCCTGTTTCTCATCGGGAATTTCCCTGCGTCGATCTCGGGCGCACCATACGCACCGGTCGTCGCGATGCAATCATGGGCCCGTGCGATCGGCAGGAAAACGCGGTTTCCCCCCGCGCAGAAGCGCACTAGTTTCTGCATGCCTGCCCCACCGGAGAGATCCATGACAGAAGAGCACCGCTTTCCCTGCGACCAGTGCGGCGCCGACCTTCGGTTTGCGCCCGCCGAGGGCAAGCTGATCTGCGATCATTGCGGCAACGAGGTGCTGCTGGAACAGGGCGAACGGGTTCAGGCGATCCGCGAGCTGGACTTCAAGGCGGCGCTGGATGCGGCGCTGCCGGAGGCGGAGATCGAGGAAACGCGGGTCCTGCAATGCCCGAACTGCGGTGCGCAGGTCGAATTCGACGAGACGGTGCACGCCAAGGAGTGCCCGTTCTGCGCGACGCCGGTGGTCACCGGCACCGGGGTAAACAGGCATATCAAGCCGCGCGCCCTGCTGCCCTTTTCGCTGGACGAGCGCACGGCGCGCAAGGCGATGACGGACTGGCTGGGGCGGCTGTGGTTCGCGCCGAACGGGCTGCAGGAATACGCCCGCAAGGGGCGCAAGATGCAGGGCATCTACGTGCCGTTCTGGACCTATGACGCGGACACGAAGTCGCAGTATTCGGGCGAGCGCGGCACGGTCTATTACGTGACGCGGACGGTCACGCGGGACGGCAAGACGCAACAGGTGCGGGAGGCGCGTGTGCGCTGGTCGTCGAAACGCGGGCGGGTGGCACGGTTCTTCGACGACGTGCTGGTGCTGGCGTCGAAGTCGCTGCCGAAATCCTATACCGATGCGCTGCAGCCCTGGGATCTGGAGGCGCTGATCCCCTACAGCCCGGAATACCTGGCCGGGTTCCGGGCCGAGGCCTACCAGGTGGAGCTGGGCGACGGGTATCACGAGGCGCGGGCCTATATGGACCGGGTGATCGAGCGGGACGTGCGGTTCGATATCGGCGGCGACCGGCAGCGGATTCACCGGATCGATACGCAGGTGTCCGGCGTGACGTTCAAGCATATCCTGCTGCCGGTGTGGCTGGCAGCTTACAAGTACCAGGGAAAGACCTATCGTTTCGTGGTCAACGGACGCTCGGGCCGGGTTCAGGGCGAGCGGCCGTATTCCGCGTGGAAGATCGCCGTGGCTGTCATGCTGGGGCTGATCGTTGCGATTGGAGTGGGGTATTTCATGGCGCAATCGCAATGACTTCGAGCGGCTTGATGAGTATCGCGGACGACCGGATTTGACGAAAGACACACCTTCCACAACGGCCGCGCCGGTCGCGGACCGTCTGACCGGGTTCGTGCTGGCGGTGGTCCTGCTTGCCGTGATCGGGACAGAATGGACCGGGCTGGCGGTTTTCGAGCCGGTTTCGGGCGTGTTCGCCATCGCGGCACTGGCCCTGATGACACCCTTCGTCGGGCGCACCGGCAGGATTTTCGTCGGTGTCGGCGTCCTGCTGACGGTCGCGCTGGCGCTGACCAGCGCGGCATGGGGCGAGGATCTGGTCATTGCGCTGGGCAAGGCGAGTTTCATCGCGGCCTTCTTCACGGCGCTGACCTCGCTGAGGCATGCCGCCGATACGTCGCCCGCCATCGCGCGGTGCGGCAAGTTCCTGGCGGAACAGCCGCCGGGGCGCAGGTATCTGGCGCTGACCGGCGGGGCGCATATCTTTGCGCTGCTGCTGAATTACGGGGCTATCGCGCTATTGGGCAGCCTTGCGATGACCAGCGCCCGGACCGAGCCGAACGAGGAGATCCGGGGGCATCGGATAAGGCGCATGCTGCTGGCGATCCAGCGCGGGTTCATTTCGTCATTGCCGTGGTCGCCGCTGGCCTTCGCCATGGCCGTATCGCTTTCGGTTGTGCCGGGATCGAGCTGGGCCAAGGCGGTGGGGCCGTGCCTGGTGAGCGCCGCGATCCTGATCGTGACAGGCTGGGCGCTGGACACGATCTTCAAGCCGCGAATCCGCACTGCCACCGGGCCGCGCCGGTATGAGCCGGAGGGCAGCTGGGCGCTGATGCTGCCGCTGTTACTGCTGCTGGTGCTGCTGGCGGTGCTGGTGGGCGGGCTGCATGTGACCACCGGTATCCGGTCGGTGGGAGTCGTGATGGTGGTCGTGCCGTTGATCGCGGCCGGTTGGGTGCTGATCCAGTCGGAGACCGGCCGAGGCCGGGCGCTGGCGGGGCGCGGCGGCGGATATTTCGCGCGAGATCTGCCGAAATACCGGAGCGAACTGGTTCTGCTGATGATGGCGGGGTTCATCGGGACGATGGGCTCTCACCTGCTGGTGCCGGTGATCCAGGCTTCGGGGCTGGATCTGACGGTGGTGCCGGGGTGGGTGATCCTGCTGGTGTTGATCTGGGGTATCCCGCTGGCGGGGCAGATCGGGGCGAACCCGATCCTTGCGGTGTCGCTGGTGGCACCGGTACTGCCATCGCCCGCGGAACTGGGGCTGACGCCGACGGACATCATCGTCGCGATCACCGCCGGGTGGGCGATGAGCGGTGTAACTTCCCCCTACACCGCGACCACGCTGCTGGTGGGCAATTTCGGCGGGGTCACCGCGCGGCATGTGGGGCTGAACTGGAACCTCGGCTACGTCGCTCTGACCGGCGTGCTGCTGTCAGGCTGGGTTCTGATCTGGGCCGCGATGTAAAACGGCGCCCCGTGGGGCGCCGTCGCTAACGGGCTGTTACGCCTTGTTTATCTTGACCTTCGTGGCCTTCGCGCTTTCCGGGCCGGCCTTGGGCACGGTCACGGTCAGCACGCCGTCCTTCAGGTCGGCGCCGATTTTCGACTCGTCGGCGTCGGGCGGCAGCCGGAAACTGCGCTGGAACGCGCCGTATTGGCGTTCGCTGAAGTACCAGGTGTCGCCCTTTTCCTCGCGCTCGGTCTTCTTCTCGCCCTTCACGGTGACGACGTTGTTGTCGACGGACAGTTCGATGTCCTTTTCGTCGACGCCCGGAAGCTCGATCGAGATCACATAGGCATCGCCGCTGGCCGACGCTTCGGATGCGGGCGCGAGCCAGTCGGACACGCGCTGCCCGATGGAGCGGAAGGGTTCGTAGAGAGAGGGCCAGAGGCCCGAAGTATGGGATTTTTCAACCATGTCAGTCCTCCTTTTCGTCTTTGTTTTAATATGGGAATTCTACCATTTCCGGTTCAAGAGCGCCTTGATGCGCATCATGCCGCAGGGCGCGGATTGCCCCGCAGGGCCTGTGGCGATAGAGGTTCGGGAACCGGAAAGGAGGGCCCGCGATGATCCTGTGCTGCGGCGAGGCGCTGATCGACATGCTGCCGCGAGAGACCAAGAACGGGGAGGATGCGTTTGCGCCCTACCCGGGCGGCGCGGTGTTCAACACGGCGATTGCACTGGGGCGTCTGGGGGCACCTTCGGGTTTCTTCTGCGGCCTGAGCGCGGACCTGTTCGGGGATATGCTGCGGGACGCTTTGTCGGAAAGCAAGGTTCACACGGGCTATGCGCCGGTCGTGCAACGACCGTGCACGCTCGCCTTCGTGAAGCTGGTCGACGGTCAGGCCACCTATGCCTTTTACGACGAGGGCACGGCGCTGCGCATGATGACGGCGGCCGACCTGCCGAAGCTGGATGACGACACCTCCGCGCTGTTCTTCGGCGGGATCAGCCTGGTAGGCGAACCCTGCGGTTCGGCGTTCCAGGCGCTGGCCGAACGCGAGGCGGGACGCCGCGCGATCATGATCGACCCGAATATCCGCACCTCTTTCATCACCGACGAGACCGCCTATCGCGCGCGGATCGAGCGGATGGTGGCGCTGGCGGATATCGTGAAGGTGTCGGACGAGGATCTGCACTGGATCATGGGCGAAGGCGAGACCAGTGCGCTGGCGCGCGCGATGCTGCAAAAGGGCCCCAAGATCGTCTGCATCACGGAAGGGGCCAAAGGCGCCCACGGTGTGACGGCGGGCGGAGAGGTTTTCGTGCCCGCAAGAAAGGTCGAGGTCGCAGACACGGTCGGCGCGGGCGACACGTTCAACGCGGGCGTGCTGGCGGCGCTGGACGGGGCCGGTGCGTTGACCAAGGACGCGCTGGCCGACCTGGACGACCGGGTGCTGACCGACGCGCTGAGCCTTGGCGTAAAGGCCGCGGCTGTCACGGTCAGCCGGGCGGGCGCGAACCCGCCCTGGGCAAGCGAGCTTTAGACGCATGCGGGCGCTGATCCAGCGGGTCACCGAAGCGTCGGTGACGGTCGATGGCGAGGTGATCGGAGAGATCTGCGCCGGGCTGCTGATCCTGATCTGCGCAATGCAGGGCGACGGCGAGGCCGAGGCGGACAAGCTGGCGGCGAAGATCGCCAAGCTGCGGATCTTCGAGGACGAGGCGGGGAAGATGAACCGGTCCGTTCTGGACACCGGAGGCGCGGCTCTGGTCGTCAGCCAGTTCACGCTGGCCGCCGATACCTCGCGCGGGAACCGGCCGGGATTTTCCACCGCCGCGCCGCCGGCGGAGGGCGAACGGCTTTATGAGTATTTCGCAGGACAGGTCCGGGCGCAGGGGATCGAGACGGCGACGGGGTCCTTCGGCGCGGACATGAAGGTGCGCCTGCTGAATGACGGCCCGGTCACGATCTGGATGGACACCGCGGCCTGACGGTCACGACGTTTCGACCGCAGTTCCGAGCGCGGTTGCGACGGCCTGCAGCAGTTCAACGCGGCGCACCGGTTTCATCAGGCGGATATCCTCTGGCCGCAATCCGTTGCCGTGCACGGTCGCTTCGGCGGCGTATCCGGACATGAAGACCACCGGCAGGTCCGGGTTCCTGTCGCGTAGTGACCGGGCCAGCGTCGGACCCTGCAGTTCCCCCGGCATGACGATGTCGGTCAGCACCAGGTCGAAGCCGGGGTCGTCGAGAAAGATGCTCTGGGCTTCGTCTCCGGTCGTGACACCGTGCGCCGCATAACCGGCGCGGTCCAGCACCGCGATCAGCACGTCGAGCACCTGCGGTTCGTCCTCGACCACCAGGATTTTCTGGCCGCCGGTCGCGCCGATGGTAACTTCCGGCGGTTTCGGCGGCTCGAGCTTCAGGTTCTCGCAGGCCCTGAAATACAGCTTGAAGGTCGTGCCCCGACCCGGCTCGGTATAGACGCGGACGGTGCCGCCTGATTGCTTGAGAAAGCCCTCGATCATCGACAGGCCCAAGCCTGACCCCGTGCCGGGCGGTTTGGTGGTGAAGAACGGGTCGAAGATCCTGTCCAGCACCTCTGCCGGGATACCGGTGCCGGTATCGCTGACGGCGAGCATCACGTAACGGCCGGGCTCCACCTCTTCGTTGCGCTCGTGGATGTATTCGCCGTCGATCCGGACATTGTTGGTTTCGATGGTCAGCCGACCGCCATTGGGCATCGCATCCCGGGCGTTCAGGATCAGATTCAGAAGCGCGCTTTCGGTGGCGCCGGGATCGGCCTCTATCGGCCAGAGCCCGGCGAGTAGCGAGGTTTCCACCGCGATGGTCTTGGGAATGGTGCGGGTGGTCCAGTTGCGGGTCTCCCGCACCACGGCGTTCAGATCGAGGACCTGCGGCTCCAGCGGGGCGCGGCGGGCGTAGCGCAGCATCGAGCTTGTGAGTTCCGCGCCCTTCCGGGTGGCGCCGATGGCGGCCTCGATCAGGGCCGTCTGTTCGTCGTCATGTTCGCCTTCCTGCAGCAGTTCGAGGTTTCCGAGGATGACGGCGAGCAGGTTGTTGAAGTCGTGGGCGACACCGCCGGTGAGCTTGCCTACGGCCTGCAGCTTTTGCGACTGGGCCAACTGGGTCTGCAATTCCTCCTGCCGGGCCTGCGCCGACTTGCGGTCGCGGATATCGATGAGGGAGGCCCGGATCAGCCGCCGGTCGGCCGGGGGCAGCCGCGAGAGCGAAACATCACAGGGAATCTCTTTGCCGTCCGGCCGCCGCACGACCCATTCGGTCTTTGGGACCTGCCCGTCCAGCGCACGCTGAAAATGCCGCTGTGCGGCAAGGCGCGACGCGACACCGTCGGGCTGTACCGGCGGGCTGAGATCGGTCGCGGATTTCCTGCCGATGATCTCTTCGCGGCGGGCGCCGAACAGTTCTTCGGCCATCGGGTTCATCGCCGTGACAAGTTCGGTATCGAGATCGTAGATGACAATCGCTTCGGGCGCGTTTTCCACCAGGGCCTGCGCCTGCTCGGACTCGCGCAGGGCCGCTTTGCTGGCGCCTTTCCAGTAGCCGACAAGGCTGTGCACGGCGAGGATCAGGACCAGCGACACCACTGTCGCCACGCCGCCCGCAATGAACCATTGGACGGGATCGGCGGAAAATGCCGCGAGGTCCGGCGCCGCGGTCAGCCAGCCGCGCACGAAAGCGACTCCTACGGCCGAGAATATCAGGGCTTGAACCGCCATCAGGGCCAGCGCATAGCGGGAGCCTGCCAGGAGGGCGGCCATCATGATCACGAAGCAGATCGCGGTCACCGGCACCGGGCCAAGCCCGTTCCGGACAAGGAAGCTGCTGGCGATGACCATCGTGGCAATGAGGAATGCCGCCACGCGCACTTTCTTGCTGAGCAGTCCGGTCATGTTGAGCATGAACAGCAGCACCGCCAGCAGCACGAGTTCTATCGCCAGGATCCAGTTGAAGCCGTGCTGGAGCATCTGGAAAACCGTGGCGAGGAAGACGACCACCAGAAGAATGGAGAAGAGTTCCAGGAGGTGATCCACAAACCGCGCGAAATCCATTGCATGCGAGGCGGTCTGCGGAGTTTCGTCTCTGCTACTTTGCGGCACTCAGACGCTCACTCTCCCCGCGGCCGAAAAACGCCCTGGCAACAGGCGGCGACCGGACAACTGCACTGACGGTACCCGGAAGTACTGTCTCGTTCCATTTCCCCACGGTCAACCATATTCGAGGAGTGTCATCGCGCAAAGATGACAGTTAAATGCATGTTTTCGTAACTGAGGCATGCGCCATTACCGACGGTGGCGCGGGCCGGCGAGAACCGGCCCGCGGGGCGGCTGCATGCCGTGATCCTGCTATTCAGATGTTCTTTTCAAGAAGGAACTGGCCGATGGCCTCGACGCAATCCTTCCAGGCGGGTTCGCTGTCAATCAGGATGTGATTGCGGCTTTCCAGTGGGATGAACTGAGCGTCCGGAATGCCAGTCGCCAGGTCGCGGCCAAGTTCCAGCGGGATACGCTGATCGTGTTTCGAATGGAGCACGATGGTCGGCGCCTTGACCTCGGCCAGCCGGTGGCGGACGTCGATATAGCCGAAGGCATCCTGGAACCGCGCGGCGTTCTTCGGCGACGTGGTCTGTCGCTGGAACTCGTCGAACCAGGCGAGATCTTCGGCGCTCGCGTCGGGCATGAAGGTTTGCGAGAAGATGTGGCGGTAAGCGGGGTTGTCGGTGCCCCAGCCCAGTTCGGTCAGGGTCAGCACGGTCTCGCGGCGGGCCTGTTCGTCGGGCGTTGCCAGATAGCGCCAGCCCGCAGCATAGCCGCCCAGCAGGATCAATGCACTGACGCGTTCGGGGTGGCGGACTGCGTATTCGATGGAGACCGCGGCACCCTGCGAGATGCCGAGGAGCGGGAAGCGTTCCAGCTCGAGCTTGTCTGCGACCGCCTCGAGATCCTCGACGAAAGCATCGAAGCTGAGATCGTCGACTTCCCAGTCCGACAGGCCGCAGCCGCGTTCGTCATAGCGGATGAAGGTGCGGTTGCGGGCGATCTCGGCAAAGGATTTGCCCCAGATCGGGCTGTTCCAGTCGAATTCGAGGTGATTGAGCCAGTTCGCTGCCTTCAGCAGCGGAGGACCCTCGCCGATGGTGGCATAGGCGATCTTTGTGCCGTCGGGGACGTCGCAGAATCCGATGCGCTGTGCGCGAAGGGCGCGGGCGCGGGACCGTGCGACTCGTTCCTCCTTGCTGGCCGGAACGGGAGCGACGGGCGCTGACAACTCCGAGACCGGAGCCGCGACGGGTTCCGGCGTGGCGACGGGCTTTGCTTCGGGTTCGGGGCTGGCGCGTCGGTGGGCCTCGACGCCGAACGGGTCTTCCTCTTCCCAGAGACGCATCCATTTCTGGGTCTGGATCGGCGGCATGTCAGGGTGAGTGGCCAGTTGCTGCAGAACGGCGACGCGGGCGGCGCGCGAATCCTCGCGCTCGGCAGTCAGCCAGGACTCGAACGAATCGTCGCCGCTGCCGTCGAGACCATCGAGAAACACCATCTCGAGCCGGTGCGCCATCTGCTCCAGTTCCTCGACCGGAATCGGCCCGGTATGGCGGCGCAGCCGTGTGTGCATCTCGCGAAAGTCGACCTCGACCCCGTCGGCATCGAAATAGACGCGCTCGCGGTCGGCAACGATGCGGGGGTGGTCCTGTCCGTCAACGACCTTGCGCAGCTTGCTGAGCGACCAGCGCAGCGCGGCCTTCGGATCGTCCGGCAGGTCCCAGAAAAGTTCGCACAGACGTTCGCGCCGGTGCGGCCGGCCGGTGGCAATCAGAAAGGCCAACAGGGCCCGCGCCTTCTTTGACGCGGGCAGTGCGACGGGCTGTCCTTGCGACGCCACGCGCAGCTCGCCAAACAGCGAGATCTCAAGGGTTTCGGGCAATTCCCACTCCGTAAAATGCAAAAAACAACGTTCCGAACGCGCCATTAACACCGGTCGCACAACGGTGACAACAACGGTCGGGTTGGACATGGCTTCCGCAGCGGCAATTTGCCTGCGGCCAGTCCAGCCGTCCCCAACACCGGGAAAAACACTCGGCGGTGCTGGCCGTTACATACCGTAACTGGAGCATAAAATGAATAAGGTAGTGCCCTTCGGGGCCGATGGCGCTTCGGCGCTTTTTGTTGACCCGTTAACCCTCTCGCAGAACCCGCACGCGATGTTCGCGGGTCTGCGCGATCACTATCCGGTGATCGAGGTCGGCGAGCAGCAATACCTTGCGCTGCGCGGCGAGGACGTCCTGTCGCTTTTGACAGACTCGCGGACGGTCCAGATCGAGGGGGCGGACTATGCCCGGTTGAACCGCGTACCCGAGGGCGCCGTGTCCCGGTTGATGTCGGACTTCTTTCTGTTCAGCAACGGCAAGACGCACCGCACCCTGCGCAGCCTGTTTGCCCGGAGCTTTGCCCATCGCGCGATCGAGGCATCGCGCGGTCAGGTTCGCGCCAAGGCCGCGGCGATCGTGGCCGAACTGCCGCGAGGCGAGAGCTTTGACTTTGTCGAGGCCATGGCGTCGCGCATGCCGGCCGAAATGATCGCGCTGATCCTGGGGCTGCCGGAATCGGACGCGCCCTATTTCACGACCCTTGTCTACGAGACCACGCGGGCCGTCGTGCCGCCCTACCCGCTCGACCACCACTCGGTGATCGAGGCCGCGACGGCGGAACTGTTCTTTTATGTCGAGGAGCACCTGCTGCGGCGCCTCGACGAACCGTGCGACGACATGCTGTCGATGCTGGTGACCGACTGGCAGGAAAACCGGGTGATCCCGTTCGACAGCCTTGTGAACCAGGTGATCGGCATCGTCATCGCCGGCAGCGATACGACCCGCGCGGGTTTCGCCATGCTGACGACGCTGTTGCTGCAGCACCCCGAGCAGTGGGAGATGCTTCGCGGCGAGCCCTCGCTGTTGCCCGGTGCGGTGGCCGAGGGGCTGCGATACGAGCCGCCGGCCGCCTCTGTGCCGCGGTTCACCGTCGCGCCGGTCGAGATCGCTGGTGTGACGCTGCCGGCCGGTGTCATGCTGTCGGCCAGCACGATGTCGGCGTTGCGCGATCCGGCGCTGTACGCCGACCCCGACCGGTTCGACATCACGCGGACCGACCATCCGAAACTGCATTCGGTGTTCGGGCTGGGACCGCATCGCTGCATCGGCGATGTGCTGTCGCGGATCGAACTGGAGGAAAGCCTGGCGGCGCTGATCGCCGGAGCGCCCGATATCGAGCTGGAAGTTGCGCCGAAACTGCAGGGCTATCGCAGCCTCCGCCGGATCACCCCGATGCAGGTTCGCATCCCCTAGCCCAAGACAAACGCATTCATTTAACCCGTAACTCCTCCCGCATTTTCGGGAGGATCAGTCCCCTACCAAGTAAGGATTTTAGTATGGAACTTTCATTTGATATCATTGGCGAATTTCTGATCTTCGAAGTCTCGGGCACCGTTGACCGGACTGCCGCGGGAACCCTTTACGACGCACTGGTCGAGCAGGTGCAGTGCGGCCGCGACCGGCTGATCGTCGACCTGTCGCGCGTCACCACGCTGACCCGCGCCGGCGTGCGCGGCCTGGTCGTGGCGTCGAAGCTGCTGCATTCGGCGGACGGCCAGATGCGTATCTGCGGCGCCGACAAGTCGGCCGAAGCGCTGCTGCGCAGCCTGAGCTTCAACCACCTGCTGAAATGCGATCCCACGCGCGAGGCGTCGATGGCCGCGATGGCGCAGGCCGCGCCCGGCCGCCCCAAGGCTGCCACGCCGGACGTCATGTCGCTGGCCGAGTTCCTGACCAGCCCGGCAGAAGCCCCGAAGGAGTGGGCCAATGTCAGCGCCTTCGATCCGATCCGCACGGCGGAGCCGGAGCTGTCGGTTCCGCTGGGCCGTTTCGTCGAGTCGATGCAGATCGACTATGCGCGGTTTCTTCTGTCCGACGACCGGATCCCGCTGGACCGGGTCGCGATCATCTGCGGCTTTTCCGATGCCGCGATGATGAAGGACGCGTTTCTGCGTCATCTGGGGATCACGACCGACGATTGCGTGAAGCCCCGGGCCGGCGGCTCCGTCCACGAACTGAAGGGGTCGGTCGCCTGACGGCGGCGCAACCCTAACCCCGATTTCAACCAGATCCTCCGGCGCGCTCGCCCCTGGCCGGGCGGCCACTGAGACTGTGCCGCTGCGGCCGCGCGTCGGAGGATGCCTTTCTTGAGGAGGAAAATAGTAATGACCATTCAGAAATCTCCCGTCGTCGCGCTGACGTTCACCACCCTGTCCAGCGCCCCGGCCCATGCGATCATCGAGTCGCTGCAGGCCCCGTTTCTTTGGGCCGCACGCACCGTGCGGCTGTGGCGCGAGGACCGGAAGGACGCGCGCGACTGCGCCGCCCTGTTCGACATGTCCGACGCGCTGCTGAACGATATCGGACTTTGCCGCCACGACATCGTGCAGGCGCTTGAGGAAGAACGCGCGCTGCGGAGAGACCGTCCGTGACGCTGGTTCTGGGAATGGAGCTTCCCGCTCTGCTGACCGGGCTGGGAGCCATGATCTGCCTGACGGCGGCGCCGATGTGCCGCGACAGGCAGGCGATCCTGCTGGTGCAGATCGCGGCCGGGGTGTTCTTTGCCGCGCATTACGCGCTGCTGGGCATCGCCGTGGCGGCGCTGGCCAACCTGCTGGGTCTGGTGCAGACCGGCGCGGCGCTGTTCGCGGGCCGCAGCGCCGCGATGACGCGGCTGGGCTATGCGCTGATCGCGGCGATGGTGTTGTGCGGGCTGGTGTTCTGGCAGGGGCCGATTTCCGCCCTGAGCGTGATCGCACTGAGCCTGCTGGCGCTGGGACGGATGCAGACCAACGAGCTGCATCTGCGGCTATTGCTGCTAGCGGGCGGGTTCTTCTGGATCCTGCACGATTTCATCGGCGGGGCATGGATCGCGCTGGCGGCCGATATCGGCGCCTTCACGACCGGGATTGCCGCGCTTTTCACGATGCTGGTGCGGGTGACCATCGAATGGCGCCCGGCCGCCACGGCGGGAATGCCCGCCGCCGCCTGACCGGAGGAGGACAGGCAATGCCGCGCGCCCATCCGTGAAGCGGGCGGGCACCATCCAACCCCAAGGAGGAGGACTGGAGATGTTTTATGAGTACCTTTCGCCGCGTGCGAAACCTTCCCGGACAGTGATCCGCCGGAAAGCGGGCGCACCGGTTCAGCGGCGCGATCTTTCCCAGCCGCGCAATATTTTCGAATACTTTCGTTTCCGACGCGAATACCGGCGTCTTCTGGATTTGCCGGATTACCTGCTCGAGGATCTCGGGCTGGATCGGGGCCAGGTCATCGTTGCGATGAAGCGCTCCTACTTCTGAGACGATGGCGCGCGGGCTGTCCGCGCGCCGGGTCTCACACCTACTGAAACCCAAAACATTGGAGATACTTATGCAAATCAACGGTTTTTCCGAATACATCTGGCTGGATGGAACCCAGCCGACGCAACAGATCCGGTCGAAGGCGCGCGTCGTCTGCGTGCCGAAGAACCCGACGGCGGGCGATTTTCCGAGCTGGAGCTTTGACGGGTCCTCGACCGGTCAGGCGCGCGGCGAGGATTCCGACTGCCTGCTGGAGCCGGTGCGCGTGGTGAAGGATCCGCGCCGGGGCGAGGGCAATTACCTGGTGCTCTGCGAGGTGCAGGATGCCGACGGTACGCCGCATGCGTCCAACCACCGGGCCGAACTGCGCCGGGTGCTGGAAGAGGCCGGGGCCGAGGCCGATCCCTGGGCAGGGTTCGAGCAGGAATACACCATCTACAGGGATGGCCGGCCGCTGGGCTTTCCGGTGAACGGGTTCCCGGCGCCGCAGGGGCCCTATTACTGCAGCGTCGGCGCCGATGTCGCCTATGGCCGTGAGCTGGCGGATGCGCATGCGCAGGCCTGTCTGGATGCGGGCATCGTGATCTACGGTATCAATGCCGAGGTGATGCCGGGCCAGTGGGAGTTCCAGATCGGGTTCCGCGGAATCGACGGCGAGCCGGCGGATGCGCTGACCATGTCGGACCATGTCTGGCTGGCGCGCTTCCTGCTGCAACGCGAGGCGGAGCGGTTCGGGTATCGGATCTCGTTCGACAACAAGCCGATGATGGGCGACTGGAACGGCGCCGGGATGCACACCAACTTCTCGACCGCCGCAACGCGCGAGCGGCGCACCGGCCCGGCGGCGATCCAGGCCGCTGTTCAGGCGCTGTCGAAGCGGCACGCGCATCACATCGCGCATTACGGCGCCGGGCTGGCGGCGCGGCTGACCGGGCTGCACGAGACCTGCAGCATCGAGGACTTCCGCTCTGGCGTGGCGCATCGCGGCGCGTCGATCCGCATCCCGCAGCCGGTGGCGCGACGCGGCTTCGGCTATTTCGAAGACCGCCGCCCGGGTGCCAACGCGGACCCCTACCGCGTGGTGATGTGCCTGGTGGAAACCGTCTGCGTTAAGGCGGACAACGCCAACCGGATGCCGCAGGTCGCGGCAGCGGCCGACTGAGTTTCAACTAAAGATTATCTTTTAAGGATTTAACGATGAGACATCGGTTTACCGGTGCCGGCATGGTCGCTTTGGCGGCCCTGCTGGCCGCCGGACCAGCGGCGGCAGGCACGACACTATCCGATGCCGTTGCCGCCTACATCCTGAACACGCTGTTCCTGCTTCTGTGCGGCGCTCTGGTCATGTTCATGGCCGCGGGCTTTGCGATGCTGGAGGCAGGCACCGTGCGCGGCAAGTCGGTCACCGCGATCTGCGCGAAGAACGTCTCGCTCTACGCGCTGGCGGGGATCGCGTTCTACTTCGTGGGCTACGAGGTCATGTACGGCACGTCCGTTTCCGGGCTGTTCGGGATTCCGGACATCTGGGGCGCCGACGACGCGGCCGCGCTGTCGGGCGAGGACATCTCTGGCCATGCCTCGGCGGCGGACTGGTTCTTCCAGATGGTCTTTGTCGCGACGGCGGCATCGGTCGTCTCGGGCGGTCTGGCGGAGCGGGTGCGGTTCTGGCCGTTCGCGCTGTCGACGCTGGTTCTGGCGGCGGCGATCTACCCGGTCGTCGGTCACTGGACCTGGGGCGGCGGCTGGCTTTACGAGATCGGCTTCAGCGATTTCGCCGGTTCGACCATCGTGCACTCGGTGGGCGGCTGGGTTGCGCTGACCGGGATCATGGTGCTGGGGCCGCGGATGGGCCGGTTCGACGCGGCGGGCAACCCGCTGGCGATCGCGCCGACCTCGATGCCCTATGTCACGCTCGGGACCTTCATCCTTTGGCTGGGCTGGTTCGGGTTCAACGGCGGATCGCAGCTGTCCTTCTCGTCCGTGGACGATGCGGTGGCGGTGGCGAACATCTTCGTCAACACCAACGCGGCGGCGGCTGCGGGCGTGGTGACGATGGCGCTGGCGAGCTGGCTGATGCGCCACAAGCTGGACCTGCCGCTGATGCTGAACGGCGCGCTGGCCGGGCTGGTCAGCATCACGGCGGAGCCGTCGGCGCCGTCGGTCGCCTTGGCGCTGGCCATCGGTTCGGTGGGTGCGCTGATCATGATGGGCGCGGCCCGACTGATGGAGCGGGCCCGTCTGGATGACGCGGTGGGCGCGGTGCCTGTTCACCTTGCCGCCGGGATCTGGGGGACGCTGGCCGTCGCTCTGTCGAACCCCGACGCGAGCTTTGCCACGCAGCTGATCGGCGTTGCGGCGGTCGCGCTGTTCGTCGGCGGTGCCTCGTGGGTGGTCTGGAAGATCATCGATGCGGCCATGGGCGCGCGGCTGCGCGATGCCGATGAGCAGGCAGGCGGCGACCTGGCCGAGTTCGGGCTGGCGGCCCACAACCTCGGCTAAGACCTTCGGGCGGGGCGGCTGCGGCCGCCCCGTTCAGCCTGCGTTTTCGCGGGCGACCATCGGCGCGCGGCTGAGTTCGTTGACGGCGCCGAGTGCTTTCCTGAGAAGCGTCATGAAGGCTTCGGCCTCTGCCTCGTCGAGACCACGCAGCATCACTGTCTGCGCTGCCATGACCGCCGGGCGCACCTGTAGCAGCGCCGCCTGCCCCTTTTCGGTGACCTTCAAAACCTTGGCGCGCCGGTCCTTTTCGCTCTGCGTCCGCTGCAGGTAGCCCTTGGCCACCAGCCGGTCGACCACGCCGGTGATCGTCGTGCGGTCATAGGCGATCAGCCCCGCCAGCGTCGCCTGGTCGATGCCGGGCGCCTTCGATACCGCGTCGAGGGCCGCGAACTGCACCGGGCTGACGTCGACATCCGTTTCCGCGACCTCGCGATAGAAGATCGCCACCGCCGCCTGCTGCAACCGCCGGATCAGGTGGCCGGGCATGTCGTTGGTTTCCTGCATCGTCTCCTCCGTTCCGGTTATTGACGAGTATACTGACAATCAGTATGCTGAGTAAATAGCCGATCGCAGGATTGGCGCGAAAATCGACCTGGGCGGCACTGGCCGCGAGTGGAGGAGGAAAGGTCCATGCAGTTTCATCTCAACGGATTTCATACCGGTGATCCCGACCTCGCGCAGCCAGCCCCGGGCGCCGAATCGCAGGACAGCGGCATGCCGGAGACGGTGGATGTCCTGATCGTCGGCTGCGGGCCAGCCGGGTTGACGCTGGCGGCGCAGCTTGCCGCCTTTCCTGATATCTCGGTCCGGATCGTGGAGCAGAAGGACGGGCCGCTGCAGCTTGGTCAGGCGGACGGTATCGCCTGCCGCACGATGGAGATGTTCAACGCGTTCGGGTTCGCCGAGCGGGTGCTGCGCGAGGCCTACTGGGTCAGCGAGACGGCGTTCTGGAAACCGGACACGGAAGCGCCGGGGAACATCGCGCGGAGCGGCCGGGTGGACGACGTGGAAGAGGGCCTGTCGGAATTCCCGCACGTGATCCTGAACCAGGCGCGGGTGCATGATTTCTACCTCGACATCATGCGCAAGTCGCCGAACCGGCTGGTGCCGGATTATTCGCGGCGGCTGTCGGGGATGGAGATCGGCGAGGGCGATTATCCGGTGGCGGTCACGCTGGAACACACCGACCCGGCGCATGAAGGGCAGCTCAAGACACTTCGGGCGCGGTATGTTGTCGGTTGCGATGGCGCGCGGAGTGCTGTGCGCGGCTTCCTCGGGCGGGAGTTGCGCGGCGATTCCGCGAACCAGGCCTGGGGCGTGATGGATGTGCTGGCGGTAACGGATTTCCCGGACATCCGGCTGAAGAACGTGATCCAGTCGACCGAGGGCGGCAGCATCGTGCTGATCCCGCGCGAGGGCGGGTACCTTGTGCGGATCTACGTGGAACTGGACGAACTGGGCCAGGACGAGCGGGTGCGCAGCCGGAACATCACGCTGGAAGAACTGATCGCGGCGGCACAGAAGGTGTTCCGGCCCTATTCGCTGGATGTGAAGGAGGTGGCGTGGTGGTCGGTCTACGAGATCGGCCAGCGGCTGACCGACAAGTTCGACGATGTGCCGGCGGCGGAACTGGACACGCGCCTGCCGCATGTGTTCATCGCGGGCGATGCCTGCCACACACACAGCCCGAAAGCGGGCCAGGGCATGAATGTGTCGATGCAGGACACGTTCAACCTGGGCTGGAAGCTGGCGCATGTGCTGCGCGGTCAGGCGAAGCCGGAACTGCTGCATTCCTATTCCGACGAGCGGCAGGCGATCGCGAAGAACCTGATCGATTTCGACCGGGAATGGGCGAAGATGCTGAGCGCGCCGTTGCGGTCCTCGGACGAACCGGAGGCGCCGGGGGTCGATCCGGAGGAGGTGCAGCGGTATTTCGTGCAGCACGGGCGGTACACGGCGGGGACGGCGACGGTCTATGCGCCGTCGCTGCTGACGGGGACGTCGGAGCATCAGGGGCTGGCGGAAGGGTTCGTGATCGGGACGCGGTTCCATTCGGCGCCGGCGATCCGGCTGGGGGATGCGAAGCCGATGCATCTGGGCCATGCGGCGGAGGCGGACGGGCGCTGGCGGCTGTATGCCTTTGCGGATGCGGGGGATCCTATGGCAGTGGGATCTGCGGTCGGGAAGCTGTGCGATTGGCTGGCGGACGATCCGGCGTCTCCGGTGGTAAAATACACCGCCGAGGGGGCCGATATCGACTCCATCCTAGATGTGCGCGCGGTGTTCCAGCAGAACCACCGGGACCTGCGGCTGCAGGACATGCCCACGCTGCTGCTGCCGGCGAAGGGCCGGCACGGGCTTCGCGATTACGAGAAGATGTTCTGCGCGGACCTGAGCGGCGGGCGCGATATCTTCGATCTGCGGGGCATCGACCGTGCGAAGGGGTGCATGGTGCTGGTGCGGCCGGATCAGTACGTGGCGCAGGTGCTGCCGCTGGACGGGTACGGCGCGCTGGCCGCGTATTTCGATGCGTTTATGTTGCCGGTGGCCGCGCCGGTCAAAGCGATGGAACCGGCATAGCAGAACTCGGCTGAGCCATGCGCTAATCGCCCGGACCTGTCGTTGCAGGTCCCGGCGACGTTTGGAGGGCACTTGCTCGGCAACGGCAATGAGGGGACCTTTCCCGGACCGCATGATCAAAAGGGCAATGCCGAAAGCGTTGTTATAAACCTGAAGTTGTGAGATCATGGCCCCGTTTACTTGGTGGGCGCGAGGCAGTCATGCAGCGCAGTTTCAGGGCCAAACTCTTCCCAGTTTTCGTGCCAGCCGCGCGCCATTGCGACTGTTCTCTTCCGAGTTCGGTAGCCAGAATTTTCCCTCAATATCAAACCTATGGGTTTTTCGATGAGTTCCATGAACGTATCTCCGCGCGGTTTCGCAGCGGCCGCAACTGCCGTTGCAGCAATGCTTTCTTCCTGGGCTGCAGTGGCGCAGGACGATCTCGGCCAGGCCGCGAACGATCCCACCGCGTCCGTCACGGCAATTCAACTGCAAGATTTCTACACCTACAACTACCACAACGATGAAGATGCGACGAAGAACCTCCTGCAGTTCCGCGCCGCCATTCCGTTCCAGCTGGGCGGCGTGGATAACATCTTCCGGGTCACTCTGCCCTATGTCACCGAGAGCCCGAGCGGGCGCACGGGATGGTCGGACGCGACGATCTTCAATCTCGCGACCTTCGAGCAGCCCTGGGGCCGGTTCGGTGTTGGCGCCGTGGCGCTGCTGCCGACTGGATCGGACGGGCTGAGCGCCGAGAAATGGGGGATTGGACCGGCGGCGGGTTTCATCGCATCGGCCGACTGGGGGCTGTGGGGCGTGTTCAACCAGAACATTTTTACCGTGGGCGGCGACGAGTCGATGCCGGACGTGAACATTTCGATCATCCAGCCGATCGTGAACGTTTCGCTTGGAAACGGCTGGTCTCTGGGCACCTCGGACATGTCGATCACGTATGACTGGGAGGCCGATCAATGGTCCAGCCTGCCTCTGGGCGTGGCAATCAACAAACTGCAACCGATCGGCGATACGCCGGTTCAGTTCACTCTGGCCTACGAACACAACTTTGCGGATGCCGGGGTCATGCCGGCGGACACGCTGAATTTCACGGCGAAGCTGCTGTTCCCTTAGTGGCACGGCCATAGCCGAAAAAATGAAGAGCCCCGCCGGATGGCGAGGCTCCCTGCCCCCAAATTGATAGTCAGCCCGGCAGGACAGTCGCTCTGCCGGGCCGAGAAAGGATCTATTATGCCAGCATGTACGCCGGAGCGGCTGACACGTAAAAGAAAGCGGTATCCGTTACTGGAAAATAAACACCCAACATCTCACTCAGCACACGCACACACCCAGAATCGACTTTGGTATCAATGCATTCTGGATATGGGATCGAAGTGTGCCTTCATAGATAACCTTTTGTATAGGCATCACTTTCCGCCGCGTCAGGCTCGCCGAACCTTTTCAAACGGTCCAAAACGGCACAAATGCGCCCTGTCTCAGCCAACGAAACCACGCATTCGTCTCGCCCATGTGCTGAGCCCAGCGTCCTTCGGGATCGAAACGTGTCGCGTGAATCGGTGAGGGTGGTGCCGGCAGAGGGGATCGAACCCCCGACCTTCGGTTTACAAAACCGCTGCTCTACCATCTGAGCTATGCCGGCACGGCTGCAAGTGCGGGTGATCTACGCAGTCCGGCGCCGTCCCGCAAGACCTAACGGTTGGCGCGGGCCAGCATCAGCACCGCCAGCAGCCCGACGGCCACGACCAGCAGGGCAGCCGGCGAGGCCTGGCCGATCTGTTCCAGCGACGCCTTCTCGTGCACGCGGGTGGCCAGCGTGTTGTAATTGAACGGGCGCAGCAGCAGCGTTGCGGGCAGTTCCTTGACGCAATCGACGAAGACCAGAAGCAGCGCGGTGCCGACCGACCCGCGGATCAGCGGCACGTAGACCTCGCGCAGGGTGCCGCCCGCGGTTCGACCCAGCGACCGTGCCGCCATCGGCAGGCTCGGCGAGACACGCCCGATCGCGGCGTCCGCCGCCCCCTGAGCAATGGCGAAGAACCGCACCGCGTAGGCATAGACGATGGCAAAGGCCGAGCCGGTCATCAGAAGGCCGATATCGGCGCCGGTCAGTGCCTCCACCGCGTCGGCGATGGCATTGTCCGCCGCCGCCATCGGGATCAGCAGGCCGACACCCAGAACGGCCCCCGGCGCGGCGTAACCGATGGTGGTCAGCGGCAGCAGCAGTTTCGGCAGGCGGTTTCGCGACTGGCGCAGGCCGTAGACGAGGAACAACGCCGCCACCACCGTGATCGCCGCCGCCGATCCGCCCACAACCAGCGTGTGCCAGAGCGCAAGGCCCAAGCCGCGATCGACCCAATGTTCGGGGTTGTCCAGCGCGTGGCTCAGGATCACGCCGCCGGGCAGGACGAACCCCATCAGGAAGGGCAGCGTGCAAAGCACGGTCGCGGCCCAGGCGGGCCAGCCGGTCAGGCGGATCGGCTCAAGCGGGCGCTGCGACCGGCCCATTCGATAGAACCGGCTGCGGCGACGGCCGATCTTTTCCAGCGTGACCAGCGCAAGGATCAGCACCAGGATCACTGCGGCGATCTGTGCCGCGCCGCCGGCATTGCCGGTCTGCAGCCAGGTGGAGAAGATGCCGGTGGTCAGCGTCTGGACCGCGAAATAGTCGACGGTGCCGAAATCGCTGACGGTCTCCATCATGACGATGGCGGTTCCTGCGGCAATGGCCGGCCGCGCCAACGGTACGCCGACACGGAAGAACCGGCGGAACGGGCCCGCTCCCAGCGCCTGCGCCACCTCGTATACGGCGCCGGACTGCTCGCGGAAGGCGGCGCGGGCCAGCAGGTAGACATAGGGGAACAGGGCGCCGGACAGCACCACGATGGCGGCCCAGAGCGAGCGGATCTCGGGGAACCAGTAGTCGCGCGACGACTGCCAGCCGAACATCTGGCGCAGGGCGGTCTGCACCGGGCCGGCATATTCGAGGAAATCGACCAGCGCGTAGGCGCCGACATAGGCCGGGATCGCCAGCGGCAGCAACAGCAGCCACTGCAGTATCCGCGAGCCGGGGAACCGGTAGAGCGTGGTCATCCACGCCAGCGCGGTGCCGGTCACGGCGCAGATCGCCCCGACCGACAGGGTCAGCACGATGGTGTTCTTCAGATAACGCGGGAGGGTGGTGGAAACGAGGTGCGGCCAGATGTTCTCTGTCGGGTGAAAAGCGATCCAGGCGACCGAGACGATCGGCATCAGGACCAGCGCCGCGATTAGCAGCGCGCCGGCCGACCAGCGGTCGAAGGGTAGCCGCCGCGACGGCGCGGAAACCTGAGTGGTTTGATCGATCATTCCGCAAGGGCCTAGCCGAGCGCGGGAAATCTGTCCAGCGGCCGCCACCCGCGGCCGCGAGGCGACCGCCGGAACAATGAACGCAGGAGGCGGCCACCGAAGGCGGCTGGTCCTTGACGCCGCGGTCGACTCGCGAAGTCTGGAACTGGCATGCGCGGCAGCGCTCAGTCTGGCTGCGCGCCGCCCAGGGTCACATTCCCAGCGCCTGCTTGTACATTTCCAGAACGGCCTCTTCCTCGGCGATCTCGTCGCGGTCGCGCTTTCTGAGCGCGATGACCTTGCGCATCACCTTGGTGTCGTAGCCGCGGGCCTTGGCCTCGGCCATCACCTCTTTCTGCTGGTCGGCGATGTCCTTCTTCTCGGTCTCCAGCCGTTCGAAGCGTTCGATGAACTGGCGCAGTTCGTCGGCGGTCACGCGGTAGCTCTGGTCGATATCGGTGGCGGTGTCGCTCATCTCGGGGGTCTCTCCTGCCTCTGTGTCAGGGAAACGGAATTACCCTTGCCGCCCCTGCCCCGCAAGGCCCGGACTTGCTCATGGGCGGCTTACGGGGTACCGGGCGGGCGATGAATGACGGGAGACCGGGATGGACTGGCTGATCTGGACGGGCGCGGCGGTGTCGCTGGTAGGACTGGCGGGGCTGGTCTGGTGCATCGTTCTGGTCAGCCGCGCCCGGAAGGCCAACCTGCCGGACGAGGAACTGCGCGAGAAGGTGCGCAAGGTCATCCCGCTGAACATGGGCGCGCTGCTGCTGTCCGTGTTCGGGCTGATCCTCGTGGTGATGGGGATCGCGCTCGGCTGAGAAACTGCGGCGGAAAAGCAAAGCCGCGCCGGGACAGACCCGACGCGGAATGTTTTTCATCTGTACTGAGTCCGGGCTGCGTCAGACCGGCATATTGTTGAAAAGCGCGTCGGCCTCGTCCTCGGACATATCCTCGGCATAGCGGAGGTAGTGGTCCGGCACAGTCTGACCCATCTCTTCCAGCTCTGCGATTTTCTCGCGCAGCAGGTCCTGCAGCTCGTCGCGATCTTCGGGCTTACGGGCAATATCGTCGATGATTTCGACAATAGACGTCCTATGCTTGTCGAGTCCCATATCGTCCTCCTCATTGCGGGTCTCCCCACCCCGCGTGCCGGACCGACCGGGCTAGCCTTTTGCCGTTGCCCCGGCACATGCCCGACATAGCGGAGTATAGGGTAACACGTCTAGCCGCTCCGGCTGAATCACCTCGCCGCAGCGGGCACAAAAACCGTACTCTCCCTCGTCCATTCGCTGGAGCGCCGCCTTGATCATGCGGATCTCAACCTGACCCGAGGAACCGAGCCCTTCGAGGACTTCGTCTTCCTCGCGCTCGGTGGCCAATTCCTCCCAGTCCCTCGACTGGTGTGAATCGAGTTCCTGTTCGATCCCCTCGAGCCGGTTTTCCAGCTCTGTAAGCCGGGCTTCGAGCGCTTCGCGGCGCTGGTTTATCGTTGTCAAAGGCATCGCACACTCCCTTGCACTGCATTATCCTAGCTTCAGCCAGTGGCCGCCTTGATACAAGTCAATGTCCTAGACCTATTGAAACACATGCAAAGAATGCTATGTGTCTCGAAGCCCCTCTTGCCCAAGGAGTTGTCGCGATGTCGCCAGAGGTCAAAGCTTTCTTTGATGAAGCAACGAATACAATATCTTACGTGGTCCGCGACCCGGCAGGACGCGCCTGTGCCGTGATCGACAGCGTGCTGGATTTCGACCATGCCAGCGGCCGGACCAGCACCGCATCCGCCGATGCCATAATCGACTGGATCCGCGACGAGGGACTGGAGGTCGCCTGGCTTCTGGAAACGCACGTTCATGCCGACCATCTGTCCGCAGCGCCTTATATCCAGGAGGCCGTGGGAGGAAAGGTCGGCATTGGCGACCGGATCACCGTGGTGCAGGACACGTTCGGCAAGATCTTCAACGAGGGCACCGAGTTCCAGCGCGACGGATCGCAGTTCGACCAGTTGTTCCAGGAGGGCGACAGTTTCCACATTGGCCAGATGCGCGGTGACGTGCTGCACACGCCAGGCCATACGCCCGCCTGCCTGACATATGTCATCGGCGACGCGGCCTTTGTCGGCGACACGCTGTTCCAGCCGGATTACGGCACGGCACGCTGCGATTTCCCGGGCGGCTCGGCGCGGGACCTTTATCGGTCGATCCAGAAGATCCTCGCCCTGCCGGACGAGACGCGGATCTTCACCTGCCACGACTATAAGGCCGAGGGCCGCGACACCTATGCCTGGGAAAGCACAGTGGGCGAGCAGAAGGCCAAGAACGTACATGTCGGCGCGGGCAAGACCGAGGACGATTTCGTCGCGATGCGCGAAGCGCGCGACGCCAAGCTGGGCATGCCCCGGCTGATCCTGCCATCGCTGCAGGTGAACATGAGGGCGGGCCACTTCCCCGAACCCGAGGACAATGGCACCAGCTATCTCAAAGTGCCGATCAACAAGCTGTAACGGTAAGATATCATGATTGAAATGGACTGGATCTGGGGCCTCGTCGGGGGCCTCATGATCGGCGGGGCGGCGGCGCTTTTCCTGCTGGTCAATGGCCGCATCATGGGGGCTTCGGGCCTTCTGGGCGGGCTGGTGGATGGCTCTGGCAGCCCGAACCGGGCCGAGCGCGCCGCATTCATCGCGGGGCTCGTCACGGTGCCGGCGGTGCTGGCGCTGCTGTTCTTCGAGCCGGAGACCAACCTGACACCCAATCTTGCCGTCGTGATCTCGGCGGGACTGCTGGTGGGCATCGGCACGCGGCTGGCCAATGGCTGCACCTCGGGCCACGGCGTCTGCGGCATCTCGCGCTTTTCCCTGCGGGGCATGGTCGCCACGGTCTTCTACCTTCTGGCGGGCGGCTTTTCCGTCGTTATCTTCCGCCACCTGCTGGGAGTGATTTGATGCGCAATGTCTTCGCCTTTCTCGCCGGTGGCCTGTTCGGCGCCGGGCTGCTGATTTCCGGCATGACCGACACCACCAAGGTGCAGGGCTGGCTGGACATATTCGGCGACTGGGATCCGACGCTGGCCTTCGTGCTGGGCGGTGCGATCCTGCCGATGGCGATCGCATGGCGGTTTGCCATGGGGCGGGTCCCGGCGCTTGGCGGCGCCTTCCCGGCGAAACCAGAAGCGAAGCTGGGACATAACCTGGTCCTGGGATCGCTTCTGTTCGGCGCCGGCTGGGGGCTGGCCGGACTGTGTCCTGGCCCGGCGATGGCCTCGCTGACCTGGGGCGGCATGGGCGGACTGGTCTTCATGGCGGCGATGATCGCCGGCATGCTGGCGGCGCCGCCGGTGAGGGTCTGGGTAGACGGCATCGCAGCGTCGTCGTAAGACGACGCATATGGATATCCGTCGCATTACCCCCGAATACGCCGTCGCCCCGCAGATCGAACCCACCGATATGGCCACGCTGGCCGCGGAAGGATTCCGGACGGTGATCAACAACCGTCCGGACAGCGAAGTACCGCCCGAGCTGCAGTCGGACACGATGCGCGCGGCGGCCGAGGCGGCGGGACTCGACTATGTCGAAAACCCGGTGGTCAACGGCGCGATGACCATGGACATGGTGATCGGCCAGGGCGCGGCGATCGAGGCGTCCGAGGGACCGGTCTTTGCCTATTGCCGGTCTGGCACGCGGTCTTCCATCGTCTGGGCCCTGAGCCAGGCGGGCACGCAGCCTACGGATGACCTGCTGAAGGCCGCGCAGGACGCGGGCTACGACCTTGGCGGTCTGCGCGGTCAGATCGACGCATTGTCGAAGGGCTAAACCCGGCCACGGCGCGCCGCGCCGGGTCAGTCCGGCAGATCAAGCGGTGCCGGCGTCGGCGCGATATCAAGCGGTTGTGGTTCCGGGAGGTCGCCAAGCGGGGTGGGATCCGCTGTGTCCAGATCCGGCAGTTCGTCCAGGCCCGGCAGGTCGCCGGGCTCTGGCAGGTTGTCGAGCCCGGGCAGGTCATCCAATGGCGCGGGATCCGACAGATCCATGCCACCGGACATCGGCTCAGGCATCGCCGGGTCAGGCACGGCTACGGCCGCGGCTGCCGCGACGCCGCCGCCAAATTCCTGCGGCAGCGCCGCGCGGCGCGGAGCACCTTCGACCAGCTGCAAACGCAGCGCGCGCATCACCCCCGAACGACCCAGCCGTGCGGTGATCACCTTGCGCCCGTCGCTGGCCCGCAGCACGACATTGTCGAGGTCGGCGGAGGCGAGCGGCAGCACCTGCCCAACCTCCAGCCGGGTAATCCGCGACAGCGGCAGCTTTTCGCGGCAGAGCACAGCCTCCAGCCGGGTACGGGCGCCGAGGACTGCCTTTTCCAGCGCGGCAGACCAGTCTTCTTCGCCATCCTCGCCACCGGAAACTGATCGCGCCCGGGTTGGCAGCACCAAGTGCATTAAGCCTGTCTTGGTGCCGCTGGCGAAATCGAGGCCCACGGTCAGATGCAGGTGCGGCGCGTCCTGCAGGACCATCGCGGCCACGCGCACATCTCCCATCCGCTCCGCCACCCTGTAGCCATCCACAGGAGGCAGCCCGCGGCAATCGCCCGAAAGGAGCGCAAAGCCGGCCAGACCGGTCTCGACGAATTCCTGCACCATGCGGGCGTCGGTATTGGTCGGCTTTCGTTCTGCCGCGGCGCCGGGCAGTACCTTACCCATTGTCAGCGCCTCGTTCGCGGCGGCCACCGCCTGGGGGCACAGCACGGCCAACGCGACGGAACCGCCTGGGCCCTCCAGCCGCAGGATGAGGGACGGGGTCGGAAGCACGCCCTGCAGGTCGTCCGGCGTCACACTGTCCTGCTGCAGGTCCACCAGAGAGACGGGCACGCCGAGAGCATCGTCCCCGGCCTTCGCCAGGGACATTCGCATCGCCTTTGCGGGCGTCATTTCTGCCAGTCCCATCGACGCGCGTCGCGCCGCGAGCTTGCGCCTGAGGACCGGAGTATCCGCCTTGTCGCCCATGCCTCTCGCCCATGTACGCATACGGGGGCAGTGCTGACAGATCAGCGTTACCAAAGCGATAACCCAGCTCTTTCACACGGGAATTTTCGGGGATCGCGGCCTATTCGGCCGCCTTCGCCTGCGCCCTTGGCAGCACCACGCGGAATGCCGCGCCGCCCTGTCCCGGCAGATACGAAACCGAGCCGCCCAGCCGCTCCATGATCTCGCGGCAGATCGCAAGTCCGAGCCCCGCACCCCCGGCACGGCTTTGATCGCTGAGGCGGGAAAACTTCTCGAATATCACAGCCTGGCTCTGTTTCGGGATGCCGGTGCCGTTATCGGTGAAATCTACCCGTACAGCGTCGTCCCGACCCGACACAGAGATACGGAGCTCCGGCGCCTCGGCGTCGCAGTATTTCTGCGCGTTGGCGATAAGGTTGATGAAGACCTGCGCCAGCCGGTCGGGATCGGTGACGAGGCGCACCTTCTCCACGGTCGGATCACGCAGGATGGTCATTGGAGCGCCGGCCTCGCGCCCGGTGGTCGCAGCGACGGCGCGTTCGATCACGTGGCCCAGATCCGCGTTCTGCCAGTTAAGCGAGCCCTGGCCGTTTTCCAGAACGCTCAGGTCCAGCAGATCGTCCAGCAGGCGGGTCAGGCGGATCGTCTCGTCGTGAATGATGGTCGAGAACCGGCGCTGATCGGCTTCAGGCATCGGGCTTTCCGTCATCAGGATTTCCGAAAAGGCGCGAATCGAGGTCATCGGGGTGCGCAGCTCGTGGCTGATCTGGCTAAGGAAGGCGTCCTTCTGGATCGAAAGCTGCGTCAGTTTCTCATTCGCCTCGCGCAGCTGCCGCGCGGTTCGCGAGAGTTCTTCGCGCTGCGCCTCGAGCTGGGTGGTGTGTTCCATGATCTGCGCGGTTTCGTCGGCCACAGCCATCAGGTCCTGGACCGAGACGGAGGCACCGCCTGTGATCTGCCCGACCATGGCGTGCGCCGTCGCGGCGCCGACGGAACCGGCAAGCTGGCGTTCCAGCGTTTCGATGAAATCAGGCGTCGTGTCGGGCAGGTATCCGGCCCCGCCCTGGCGCGCCGCTTCTTTCTGGAACAGCGCCTGTGCCTCGTCGGGGCCGAGGATGCGCTGCGCCATTATCAGCAGATCCTCCGCTTCGGCGCCGCCCGAGGACCAGCCGGGCGCTGCCGTCGAATGCTCGAAGACATTCACGAATTGCGCGCCCTGCAAGCGTTCCAACGGGCCGGGAAAGCTGGCCAGCGAGAAGACCACGAAGGCGGCCGTGTTCAGGACCATCGACCAGAAGACCGAATGCACCACCGGGTCCAGCCCCGAAACGCCGAAGAGCGCCTGCGGGCGCAGCCATGAGATGCCGAACGGGCCCTCTGCGAGCAACGGCCCCGACATCAGGATGGTTTCGCCAAAGCTGGGCAGGAACAGGGTATAGGCCCAGACCGCGAAACCGATCCCCAGCCCCGCCGCAGCGCCGTTGCGAGATGCACCGCGCCAGAACAGTCCGCCCAGCAGCGCCGGCAGGACCTGCGCCACGCCGGCGAAGCTGATCAGGCCGATTGCCGCCAGTGCCGTCGAGCCGCCCGAGAGGTGGAAATAGAGGTAGCCCAGCAACAGAACCCCTGCGATGGAGATGCGCCGCGCCGTGATCACCACGTCGCGCACATCGCCCGACATGCTCGCCCGTTCTCGCCGCATGTTCAGCCAGATCGGCATCACGATATGGTTCGAGACCATGGTCGACAACGCGATGGCCGCCACGATCACCATCGAGGTGGCGGAAGAGAACCCGCCGAGGAAGGACAGCATTGCCAATCCCTCGCGCCGCTCGGCCAAAGGAACGGTCAGCACATAGAGGTCGGCATTCCCGTTCGGCAGAACTTCCAGCCCCACCACAGCGATGGGAACCACGAATAGGCTCATCAGGAACAGGTACAGAGGGAAAGCCCAGGACGCGACGGCCACGTGACGCTCGTTCGAGTTCTCGACCACCATGACCTGGAACATGCGGGGCAAGCACAGGAACGCTGCGGCCGACAGGAAGATCAGCCCCGCCCAGCGGCCCGGGGCAGGGTTCCATTCCGCCAGCTTCGACGCCTCGATCTTGCGGGCGATGTCCACCGGCCCGTCGGCCAGGCCCCAGACCACGAAGATACCGACGGCGAGCAGGGCGACCAGTTTCACGACCGCCTCCAGTGCGATGGCGGTGACCACGCCGTGGTGCCGCTCGTTCGCATCGAGCGTGCGGGTCCCGAAGAGGATGGTGAACACGGTCAGGCCGATGGCGACCACCACTGCGGTGGCGTTGAGCTGCTCGAAATCAGGAACAGCGCCCTCGTGCCCCGCGAAGACCGAGAAGGACAGCGTCACCGACTGGAGCTGCAGAGCGATGTAGGGCGTGGTCCCGACGACGGCGAGCAGGGTAACGCAGACGCCCAGCAGGTTCGACTTGCCATACCGGCTGGAGATCAGGTCGGCGACGGAGGTGATGCGCTGCGACCGGCCGATGCGGACGAGCTTGCGCAAGATCCACCACCAACCCGCCATCACCAGCGTCGGGCCGAGGTAGATGGTGGCGAATTCCAGCCCGGAGTTCACCGCGTAGCCGACGGCACCGTAGAAGGTCCAGGCAGTGCAGTAGATCGAGAGCGACAGAGTGTAGACCAGCGGCGAGCGCAGCCAGCCCACGTCGCCGCGTTCCGCCCGTCGCTCGGCGGCGAAGGCGACGCTGAACAGCAGCACCACATAGGCCAGGCAGACAACGACAAGCAGGTTGAACCCGATCATTCGCCGGGCTCCTTGTCCTCCGGGTCTTCGGGACGCGACAGGAAGCGCGCGAAGACGAAGGCGCCCACGATCAGGCCGCCCCAGACCGTGAAGACATAGATGCCGCCCAATGCGGTTCCAAGCCGGCCATCCGGCGCGGCTGCCCACATCAGGGGCATCAGGAGCAGAAACGCCCCCAGAACCGGCAACAGCCGCGCCCCGTCCATAGCGCGCCGACGGCGGTAGCCGCGGCGTTCCAGAAAGACGGGGCGGCGGCTCATGTCGCCACCAGTTCGCGCACCGCCTCGAGCACCTCGGCGTTGGCGAAGGGCTTGGTCATGAAGCGGCTGGCACCCATGCGCTCGGCCATTTCGCGGTCGCGCGTCTGGCCGCGTGCGGTCAGCATGAGTACCGGCAGCGCCTGCATCGCCGGATCGGCGCGCAGGTCGGCCAGAATGTCGAAGCCCGACCGGTTCGGCAGCATCACGTCGAGGATCACCAGATCCGGTGCGCGCCGCGCGATCTCGTCCATGGCGGTCCGGCCGTCGGCATGGGTATCCACCGCCCATCCGTCGCGCGACAGGATGAAACTGATCGCTTGTATGATATTCGGCTCATCTTCGATGAGCAGAACACGCTTTCCCATCTGCCGACCCCTCCCCTTGGCCCGCACCTGCGCGTTTTCAGCGACTATCCCCCAAGCATCGGACCGTGTCAAAAGCAACGACAGAAGGGCACGACGGTGGCTTTGGCACTGCGGCTATCCCGCCTCGGCCAGGATCGAGGGTTCGCGACGCGCGGCGCAGCGCCGCTGCGGACAGATCCGGCAGCTTGTGCCCACGGCCAGCCCGCGCTCTTCCGGAATCCGCACCCGGTCACCCGGCACGATCAGCATCACCGCCTCGAAAACCGGCGGCGCGTCGAAGCCAGGCTGGCCGACGGGTTCGGCCACTGCGTAGGCGAGAAAGCGGCGTCGGTCGCGGCCGGTCATCTCGACGACGGCGCGCACTGGCGCCAGCGGGCGACCCAGCGCCTGATAGAGCGGCCAGAGCGGACAGGCAGCGCCGAAGCGCGGCAGCGGGAAACCGTCCACCGGCTTGCGGAATGTCAGCGCGCCGGAGCCGTCGCAGGTTACCAAGCCGATCCGCCCGGCGCCCCGCGGTGTCGGCAACGTGGCGAGGCGGCGCAGGATGCCGGCCATGCCGGTGCCGAAGTGCTCGACCAGTGCGCCGGGGTCCCATTGCAGGTCCTCGGCGGTCTTCTGAAACGCGGCGAGCGGCAGCGCTTCGGCATCACGCCGGTAGCGGTTCAGCCACGCCGTTGCCAGTTCGCGCCCCGCCGCCGTGGTCAGTTCCGGTGCGTCCCGGACCAGCATGTCCGCATCCACCGGCAGTTCGCGCTCCATCGCCCGGATATGATAGTCGCGCGCCTCGAGCCATGCCTCAAGTTCCTCCTGCGGCGTGCCGGTCGATCGTGTCTCTTCCCCGGTCGCCTCCAAATAAGAGACCAGCGCCTGGCTCGAGTCCGCCAGGCGCTGGCTGTCCTCGTGGATGTTGCGGTGAAAGCGGTCGCGCCATTCGGGCTCGATCTCGCCCGGTTCGACGAGGATCGAAGCGGTGGCGTTGATCGCGGTAACGGTCGAGAGCAACTCGTGCAGCGAGGCGGCGAGATGCGGATCGTGCGCCATGCGATCGGTCAGCTGCTCGACTGTGCGCTCGAGATGGCCGATGCGGCGGCGCTGTGCCGCGACCAGCGTCGCCCAGCCGGGAAAACGGCCGGCGAACTCCTCTGCCCGCGCCTCTTCGGCACCGATATCGGGAAGAGCCGCGGCGGCATAGCGCAGGTTCGTGACCAGCGTCGCCTCCGCGCCTTCGGCCAGAACCGACGGTTCCACCTGAAGCGCGCGGGCGATGTCGGTCAGCAGCTTGCCCGCGATTCTGCGCTTGTTGTGTTCGATCAGGTTGAGATAGGCGGCGGAGATTCCGACCGCCTTTGCCAGCCCGGCCTGTTTAAGACCCAGAAGCGTTCTGCGCTCACGTATGCGACTGCCTGTTAACGTTCCAATGGCCATCGCCTAGACCTCTGTTCTGAAACGGTTTCCGCGCTGCGGTGAAAAATACTTTACAAATGCCGCGTGGGCATTGTGTATTTATTTACAGATTTTTCGTTACTTTAAAAGACCTTGTTGCGAAATTATCGGACCACGCCCAATAATTGCCGCATCCTGTAAAAGGGACAGGGCGCGACCGGGGAGGAAACGGGTGCGCCGCAACATCGCAACGGGAGGATTTTCATGTCCAAAACGACTCTGACTCGTCGTGGCATGCTCAGAACGGGCGCCGCTACCGGCGCCGGCCTGGCGCTGCCGACGATCTTCACCTCCGGCGCCTCCGCCTTCACCAACGAGCCCGGCGACAGCGAGGTCGTTCTCGGCTTCAACGTGCCGCAGACCGGCCCCTATGCAGACGAGGGCGCCGACGAACTGCGCGCCTATGAACTGGCGGTCGAGCACCTGAACGGCGGTGGTGACGGCGGCATGCTGAACACCTTCTCGTCGAAGGTTCTCGACGGAACCGGCATTCTGGGCCGCAAGGTCAGCTACGTGACCGGCGACACGCAGACCAAGTCGGACGCCGCACGCGCCTCGGCCAAGTCAATGATCGAAAAAGACGGCGCCATCATGATCACCGGGGGTTCGTCCTCGGGTGTGGCTGTTGCCGTTCAGGGCCTCTGCCAGGAAGCCGGCGTCATCTTCATGGCGGGTCTGACCCACTCCAACGACACCACCGGCAAGGACAAAAAGGCCAACGGCTTCCGCCATTTCTTCAATGCCTACATGTCGGCCGCCGCGCTGGCGCCGGTGCTTGAGAAGCTCTATGGCACTGACCGTTCGGCTTATCACCTGACCGCCGACTACACCTGGGGCTGGACCCAGCAGGAATCGATCGCCGCGGCGACCGAAGCCATGGGCTGGAACACCGTCAACAACGTGATGACGCCGCTCGCATCGACGGACTTCTCGTCCTACATCGCGCCGGTCCTGAACTCTGGCGCCGACGTGCTGGTCCTGAACCACTACGGCGGCAACATGGTCAACTCGCTGACCCAGGCAGTTCAGTTCGGCCTGCGCGACAAGCAGGTGAACGGCAAGAACTTCGAGATCGTCGTGCCGCTTTACTCCGAACTGATGGCGAAGGGTGCGGGCGAGAACATTTCTGGCATCGTCGGCTCGCAGAACTGGGACTGGAAACTGGAGGACGAGGGCACCAAGGCTTTCGTGCAGTCGTTCGGCACCAAGTACGGCTTCCCGCCGAGCCAGGCTGCACACACCTGCTACGCTCAGACACTGATCTATGCGGATGCCGTCACCCGCGCCGGGTCGTTCAACCCGTGCGACGTGGCCGCAGCGCTGGAAGGCTACGAGTTCGACGGCCTCGGCAACGGCCCGACGCTGTATCGTGCCGACGACCACCAGTGCTTCAAGGACGTGCTGGTCGTGCGTGGCGCCGAGAACCCGGAAGACGAGTTCCACCTGGTGGAGATCGTCGAAGTGACGCCGGTCACCCAGGTGACCTATCCGCCGGATCATCCGATGTTCGCCGGCGGCGATCTCGGGTCCTGCAACCCGGGCGCTTAACAGACGAAAAATGCTAACCGTTAGGGCGGGGAAACTCCCGCCCTAACAGGATGGACGCTGCCCGTCGCAGCGTGCCATTTCCCTGTGGCTGTTCTGGTGGGACCGATGGACGCAATCATTCTCCAGGTGCTGAACGGGCTCGACAAGGGCTCCGCCTATGCGCTGATCGCGCTCGGGCTGACGCTGATCTTCGGCACGCTCGGCGTGGTCAACTTCGCCCACGGCGCGCTGTTCATGCTGGGGGCCTTCTGCGCGGTGACGCTGCAGCGGCTGTTCACCCTCAGCTACACCGTGATCGATGAGACGCAGACAGATTTTCTCGGCAATCCGAAGAAGGTGCAGATTCCTTATGTGGAATCCTGGTTCGGCGAGGATTTCGGGCATTGGCTGATCGACTGGTCGGTGCCATTGGCAGTGCTGTTCGCGATCCCGGTGATGATCCTTCTGGGCTTCATCCTGGAACGCGGCCTGATCAAGCATTTCTACAAGCGTCCACATGCCGACCAGATCCTGGTGACTTTCGGCCTGGCCATCGTTCTGCAGGAACTGATCAAGTATTTCTTCGGCGCCAACCCGATCCCGACCCCCGCGCCCGAGGTGTTCCAGGGCTCGTTCGATTTCGGCGTCCTGATCGGCTTTCCGCCGAATGCGATCATCTATCCCTACTGGCGGATGATCTACTTCGTCTTCTCGCTGCTCATAATCGCGATGGTCTTCGGTTTCCTGCAGTTCACGACGTTCGGCATGGTGGTTCGGGCCGGCATGGCCGACCGCGAGACCGTCGGGCTGCTGGGCATCAACATCGACCGCAAGTTCACCATCATGTTCGGCATAGCGGCCGCGGTGGCCGGGGTAGCGGGCGTGATGTACACGCCGATCAACTCGCCGAACTATCACATGGGCATGGATTTCCTCGTGCTCAGCTTCGTCGTGGTCGTCGTCGGCGGCATGGGCTCTTTGCCCGGGGCCGTGCTGGCGGGCTTCCTGCTTGGGATCCTGGAGGCGTTCGCCTCGATGAACTGGATCAAGGACATCATTCCCGGCATCGACCAGATCATCATCTACCTGATCGCAATCGTGATCCTGCTGACCCGTCCGCGCGGCCTCATGGGGCGCAAGGGCGTGATGGAGGAATAAGAGACCATGCTTGGCCTTTCCAAAAAAGACACCCGGTTCCTGCTGATCGTCATCGCGCTCACTCTGCTGACGCCGATCCTGCTGCAGCCGTTCCCGGAAGGTTCCGGCCTGGCGCAGTTCAACGCAGGCTACCCGGACCTGATGCAGCGCTTCGCGATCTTCGGGATCTTCGCCATCGGCTTCAACATCCTGTTCGGCCTGACCGGATACCTGTCCTTCGGTCACGCCGCGTTCCTGGGCGTGGGGTCCTACTCGGTGGTCTGGATGTACAAGCTCCTGAGCTACAACATCCTGCCGGGGCTGATCCTTGCAGTCATCGTTTCGGGCATCTTCGCGCTGGCGATCGGCTACATCTCGCTACGGCGGACGGGGATTTACTTCTCGATCCTGACGCTGGCCTTCGCGCAGATGTCGTTCAACCTCGCCTACTCGGTGCTGACGCCGCTGACCAACGGCGAAACGGGTTTGCAGGTCTATACCGATGACCCGCAGATCCTGGCCGGAGAGAACTCTCCGACCTCTCCGCATCTCTTCGGCATCGTGATGCGCGACAACTTCTGGCAACCGAGTGTCGGTGGGTGGGAGTTCACCTTCAACTACGGCTATTATTTCTGCGCCATCGTCGCGATCCTGGCCTTCTACCTGTCGCTTCGGATCTTCCGCTCGCCCTTCGGCATGATGCTGCGCGCAATCAAGACCAACCAGACGCGGCTTAACTACACCGGACTGCATTCGCGGCCTTACACGCTGGCGGCCTTCGTGATCTCCGGCATGTATGCCGGGCTCGCAGGCGGGCTGCTGGCGGCCATGGATCCTCTGGCCGGGGCCGAGCGGATGCAATGGACCGCCTCGGGCGAGGTGGTGCTGATGACGATCCTCGGCGGCGCGGGCACCCTGATGGGGCCGGTTCTGGGCGCGGGTTTCATCAAGTACTTCGAGAACATCTTCTCGAAAATCAACGACAGCGTCCTGCACGGCTGGTTCGGCTGGATGCCTGACGGGATGGAGGATGCGATTATCTCGGTCTCTCACTTCTTCGTCGGCAAGAGCTGGCACCTGACGCTGGGCCTGCTGTTCATGCTGGTGGTCATCTTCCTGCCCGGTGGCCTGGTCGAGGGCGGCCAGCGCATCGCACGGATGTTCCGCCGCAAGAAGACCTCGGACAGCGACGCCGAGCATCACCCGAAACCCGCCCCACACGTTGGCGAGTAAGGAGGCGCGACCATGGGCATTCTTGAAGTCAAGGGCGTCAACAAGCGCTTCGGCGGATTGCAGGCGCTGGGAGATGTAAACCTTTCGGTTGCCGAACAGTCGGTCCACGCGATCATCGGACCGAACGGAGCGGGTAAGTCGACACTGCTCAACTGCCTGGTCGGCAAGCTGATCCCCGACACCGGCTCGGTGATGTTCGACGGCCAGTCGGTGCTGGGGCGCAAGCCGCACGAGATCAACCAGATGGGCATCAGCCGGGTGTTCCAGACGCCCGAAATCTTCGCTGATCTGTCGGTGCTGGAAAACGTCCTGATCCCCTGTTTCGCCCGCCGCGACGGCGCGTTTCGCATGCACGCCTTCGAAACCGTCGCCAACGAGGGCGAGATCAACGATCAGGCCGAGCAGATGCTGGCCGACGTCAACATGCTGGAAAAGCGCAACATGCTCGCGGCCTCGTTGTCACGCGGCGACAAGCGGCGGCTGGAGATGGCAATGTGCCTGGTCCAGCAGCCCAAGCTGCTGCTACTGGACGAGCCCACCGCCGGCATGGCGCGGGCCGACACCAACAACACGATCGACCTGCTGAAGCAGATACACGCCGACCGCGACATCACCATGTGCATCATCGAACACGACATGCACGTAGTTTTCTCTCTCGCGCAAAGGATTACCGTACTTGCGCAAGGCACGCCTCTGGTTGAGGATACGCCCGAGAATATCAAGGGCCATCCCAAAGTACGGGAGGCGTATCTCGGAGAGGCACACTGATGGCTGAGACCACCTACGTATTGGTACTGCTCCTATTCAGCAACGCGCGCATGGAAACCGTAATCGGCATAGAAATGCAGGCATTCACGACGGAAGAAACCTGCAAGGCCGCCGCGGAAGGCATCACCAAGTCGCGGGCGTTCGTGCAGTGGCGATGCGAACCGCAATGACGCCCGGCTAGGGCGGGAACGAAGGAAACCTGAAGATGACGTTGACCGAAGATCAGCTGACAACGCGCGAAAGGCCGGATTTTTCCCGGCATTCCAATCACGCCGCGACCGCGCCAGCCTTCTTTTCGGCTTGGGACCTGCACGCCTATTACGGCGAGAGCTACATCGTGCAGGGCGTCAGCTTCAACATCCACGAGGGCGAGATCCTGGCCCTGCTGGGCCGCAACGGCGCCGGCAAGACCTCGACGCTTCGCGCCATTGCGCGTGTCGGCAGCCCGCTCCTGACCCACGGTGAAGTCTGGCTGGATCATCAGCCGCTGCACAGCATGACCAGCCATCAGGCCGCCGCAGCCGGAATCCAGCTGGTCCCCGAGGACCGGCGTATCATTCCCGGCCTGACCGTCGAAGAGAACCTGCAACTGGCGCAGATCACCCCGCCAGTGGGCTGGTCGCTGGACCGGATTTACGAACTTTTCCCCCGGCTCGGAGAACGCCGCAAGCAGGAGGGTGTGACGCTGTCGGGCGGGGAGCAGCAGATGCTGGCCATCGCACGCGCGCTGTCACGCAGCATCAAGGTGCTTCTGCTCGACGAGCCTTACGAGGGACTGGCCCCTGTCATCGTGGACGAGATCGAAAAGACACTGAACATCATCAAGGAACAGGGCATCACCACTGTCATCGTGGAGCAGAACGCTGTCCGCGCGCTGATGCTCGCTGACCGGGCGGTGATCCTTGACACCGGGACCGTTGTGTTTGACGGAACGGCACAGGAAGTACTCGACAACGAGGCGCTGCGCGCCGAGTACCTGGCGATCTAGGCCGGATGCCCCTAGCCGGGCGGTACCAAGCCCCCGCCCTCTCCGGGCCGGGGGTGCTAAGGGATGGAGGAGATAGCAATGCTGGACACCGTAGATAACGTCTACAAGCCAAGCGACGATTTTGTCGCCAAGGCGCATGTGACTCCCGAGAAATACAAGGAAATGTACGAGGCATCCGTCGCCGACCCGGAAGCGTTCTGGGGCGAGCACGGCAAGCGGATCGACTGGATCGAGCCTTACAGCAAGGTGAAGGACACTGACTTCAGCTTCGGCAAGGTTTCGATCAAGTGGTACGAGGATGGCGTCCTGAACGTCGCCGCCAACTGCATCGACCGTCACCTGGCAACGCGCGCCGATCAGACCGCGATCATCTTCGAGCCCGACGACCCGGAGACCCCGGCGCAGCACATCAGCTATCGGGAGTTGCATGAGAAGGTCTGCCGCTTTGCGAACGTGCTGCTGAGCCAGGGCGTGATGCGCGGCGACCGCGTGATCATCTACCTGCCGATGATCCCCGAGGCGGCCTATGCGATGCTCGCCTGCGCCCGTATCGGCGCAATCCATTCGGTGGTCTTCGCCGGCTTCTCGCCCGACGCGCTGGCGAACCGGATCAACGACTGCGGCGCCAAGCTGGTGATAACCGCGGATACCGCGCCGCGCGGCGGCCGCCGGACCAACCTCAAATCCAACACCGACGCTGCGCTGTTGCACTGCTCGGACAAGGTGCGCTGTCTGGTCGTGAAGCATACCGGCGACCAGACCACCTGGATCCAGGGCCGCGATGTCGACGTGAAGGCGCTGATGGAGACGGCCGCACCGGATTGTCCGCCGCGCCCGATGAAGGCGGAAGACCCGCTGTTCATCCTCTACACGTCAGGCTCCACAGGGAAGCCGAAGGGTGTGGTGCATACCTCGGGCGGTTATCTCGTTTACGCCTCGATGACGCAGGAATACACCTTCGACTATCACGACGGCGATATTTTCTGGTGCGGTGCAGATGTGGGCTGGGTCACTGGCCATACCTATATCGTCTATGGCCCGCTGGCGAACGGCGCGACGACGCTGATGTTCGAAGGCGTGCCGACCTATCCCGATGCCGGCCGTTTCTGGCAGGTGATCGAGAAACACAAGGTCAACCAATTCTACACCGCCCCCACCGCGATCCGCGCGCTGATGGGTCAGGGCACGGAATTCCCGGCGAGATCCGACCTGTCCAGCCTCAAGGTGCTGGGAACGGTCGGTGAACCGATAAACCCGGAAGCCTGGAACTGGTACAACGACCATATCGGCAAAGGAAAACTGCCGATCGTCGATACATGGTGGCAGACCGAAACCGGCGGCCACATGATCACGCCGCTGCCCGGCGCGGTTGCGACCAAGCCGGGTTCGGCCACCCTGCCCTTCTTCGGCGTGCAGCCGGTGGTGCTGGAGGCCGAAAGCGGCAAGATCATCGACAGCAACCCTGCCGAGGGCGTGCTGGCCGTGAAGGACAGCTGGCCCGGCCAGATGCGCACCGTCTGGGGCGATCACGAACGGTTCCAGGCCACGTATTTCCAACAGTACAAGGGTTACTACTTCTCGGGCGACGGCTGCCGCCGGGATGAGGACGGCTACTACTGGATCACCGGCCGCGTTGATGACGTGATCAACGTCTCCGGCCACCGGATGGGCACGGCAGAGATCGAATCCGCGCTTGTCGCCCATGCCAAGGTCGCCGAGGCCGCCGTCGTCGGCTTTCCGCACGACATCAAGGGTCAGGGCATCTATTGCTACGTGACCCTGATGAACGATCAGACGCCTTCGGACGAGCTGAAGAAGGAACTGGAGACCTGGGTGCGTACGGAGATCGGCCCGATTGCCAAGCCGGACGTGATCCAGTGGGCGCCGGGCCTGCCCAAGACCCGCTCGGGCAAGATCATGCGCCGCATCCTGCGCAAGATCGCCGAGAACGATTACGGTGCGCTGGGGGATACCTCGACGCTGGCCGATCCGTCGGTGGTTGACGAACTGATCGAGAACCGGGCGAACAAGTAACGCCCGATTCCAGCCTTGAACGGGGTGCGCGTTGACCGCGCACCCCGTTTATTCCGCCGCACAGGCCATGGCGCGGGCGGACATTTCGGCATCCAGCTCCGCCAGCAGCCCAAAGAACTGCCGCCGTACATCGTCCGCAAAGGGATTGTCGCGCTCGATTGCCTCGAAGACCCCCGGCGCGTCGTGGCGCACCATATCCACGGCCTCGATCAGGCGGTCGTAGCTGAGGGTCGTCATCTCGCCTGGCAGCGGTTCCATCCGCACCAGCACCTTCGCGATCAGGTGGGTCAGGCCCTGCACGGTGGCGGCTTCCCGGTCATGCGCCTCGGGCGTGGTGATGATTACCCGCAGCCCAAGCGCCCGGCGCAGGAACGCGGCCAGCCGCAGGTGCCGCCGCCCGCGCACAGGGCAAAGCGCAATCTTCAGCCCGGCGACACCGTTCGCGGCGCTTTGCGGGCCGAAGAGCGGATGCGTCGCAACGATATCGACGTGATCAGGCAGGCCGCGCCGCATGATCTCGGCGGGCTTCACCTTGACCGAGCCCACATCGAGCACCAAAGCGCCGGGCCGGAAATGCGGGGCGATGGCCGCCACCGTTTCAGCCAGCTTGGCTACCGGCACAGCCAGGACGACCATGTGGCAGCGCGCGACCTGCGCGAGGTCGGTCAGTTCCACACCCAACCGATCCGCCACCGCCGCCAACCCCGGATCGGGGTCGTATGCGCACAACGGCACATAGCGCCGCAATTCCCGCGCCATCAACTGCCCGAAGGCGCCGAAGCCGACGATGCCGACTGTATTTTTCGTGGGTTCCGTGCCGTTCCGCATGGGGTGACCTCTGTAGTGGCGCAGCGCCAGAGGCATCCCATGAAAAAACCGCTGGCGATGCAGCGGTTGAACAAAGACTGAGCATCCGCCGCTATGAGAGCGGCGCGTAATAGATCCCGGCGTGATGCGATGCAGTCGTCATGGGGTGGCGATACCGAAGGGGCGGATGTAAGTCAACTGGATGTACGTTGGGAAGATGGCGGCTGCCTGCACCCTATTTATCGGGGTCCGTCAAAGAAGCACTGCTCATCATTTCGCTCAGCATTCCATCCGAATTGAAGAGCGATACGGCGTTCCCGGCTGCATCCACGGCGACGAGCCCACCCTCGCCTCCGACCGAAGCGAGCGTCTCGAGGATTGCGCCCCGCACAGCGGCGTCCAGTGTTTCACCGCCGTAGCGCATTCGCGCCGCTACCTCGTGTGACAGTACCGTCTGCAGAAAGCTTTCGCCATGCCCGGTGGCCGCAATCGCCACCAGCCCGTTCTCGGCAAATAATCCGGCGCCGGGGATTGGGCTGTCGCCGATACGGCCGGGCAACTTTGCCCCGAACCCGCCGGTGGAGGTCGCGGCAGCAAGATCACCGCAGCGGTCCAGCGCCACAGCGCCGACCGTCCCCTTCTCTTCGAAGGCCTCACCGTTACCGGTGCGTTCGAAATAGCCTGTATCAACTGTCTCTGCGCCGAGCTCGGACAGGGCTTCGTCCGCCGATACCCCGGAAAGCATTACATGCGGCGTCCATGTCATCACCAGCCGTGCGGCACGCACCGGATTCTTCAAGCTCCGGACCGCCGCGACTGCCCCGGCACGGCGGGTGCGACCATCCATGATGCCGGCATCGAGTTCGACGACACCTTTCGCGTTGGCGTTCGCGCCCTTGCCCGCGTTGAACGCACCCGAGTCCTCGAGCATTGCGACGGCTTCCTCCACCACGGCGAGCGCGGGTGCGCCTCCGTCGAGCCAACGGGCGGCTTGCACGGCGACATCGCGCAGGACCGTTCTGCGCGTCGTGCCAGGCGGATCACCCCAGAAGGCGCCGCCATGTACTATGATCGTGAACCGGTCGGACGCGCGACAGCGCAGCTTCGGGTTGGCGATCCGGGCCTCAAGCCAGGCGGTATCCGCCCGTGATGGCGCCACCCAGAACGACAGCACAGCGACGGCGGCCACCAGAACAGCTGCTCCGGTCATCGACATCGACACTTTCTTCATCGTCATGGTCCGGTTCCGAGGGCCTGATACATTGGCAGTATCGCAACCGGCCAACCGAGCCGCCAACAGCAGAGTGCGACGGGTCCGCGATCCCGCGCATTTCCGCCGGCGCGGTTGCCCATGGCATCAACGACAAAGGACCGGAGCGTGCGCCCCGGCCCTTTGTCAAACTGTCTAGCTGCGTATCGGGTTTACCGAACCAGCGCAGCCTTCATCGATTTCGCGGTCTTGTACACTGCCTTGGGCAGGTAGCTCAGGCGCAGCTGTCCATTCTTCTTCACAGGGTGGAAGGGCAGCAGCGCGCGTGCGGTCACAACAGTCATGATGCTCTCCTATTCAGTTTCTATTTCGTCTCGCTGTATTGCGAATGGTTCTCATATAGATCCGCACAACGGAAACGTCAATACTTTGTATATACATTTTTTCGGAGTCTGGCCAAGTTTCCGGTTCGGAACCCCGAATGCGTCTGTCGTGCACAGACGCGCCGGCGGAAACGCTTTCCAGCCGGCAAGAGCGTTGACTTAGGCCGGAGCCGGACGCGGTCAACCGGCGAATTCGGCACTGGCAACGTGGCCGGCGCATTTGAGTTCTCTGTGCGTTGCAGGGGTCGGAAACGCAGATGGCCGGAGCTAATTCTCCGGCCATCGCAGTCGTTTCGACGATACTCGTTAACGCCGTGCCTTCCGACCGTAAAGGTTCGGCGGCAGGTAGGATAATCGTCCGGTTTTCCAGTCACTCCGGTTCCGGACAGGCAAAAGGCATCTCGCGACGTGCACGTTCATGCCGACCTCCTTTGAAATTCATGTTCAAAATCAGATGTTGCAGAGAAATAATTCTGCGTATGACGTGGCGTATCATTTCGGTTTTTGACCGGCCAGTCAGGAAAACCAGACCTTCCACGATCCCCACGGAAACGGGCCTGCGCTGCGGTTATGTCCGGCAGGGAACTTTCCGTACGGCATAACGTTAGCAAAGCAGGTATCCGGCGTGCCGTCCCGCAGAACGCGGCAGGCTGGACAGTACTAAGGAACTGAGGAGACCCTATGAAACGCATCGCAACCGCCATCGCCCTTACCGGTATTGTCGGCCTGTCCGCCTGCAGCGGATATTCGAACGACGAAGTGGCCGGTGCGCTCGTCGGCGCCGGCGTTGGCACCGTTACCGCAAAGATGCTTGGGGCCGATGACAACTGGACTGTAATCGCCGCGCTCGGCGGCGTGGCTGCGGGGACCATGGTCGCCCGTAACCAGCAGCAGAATACCTGCGCCTATTCCAACGGTGACGGCACCTATTACACGGCGCCCTGCCCGTAATTCCCACCACTCACACCCCACGAAAAAGGGCGGCCCCACGGGACCGCCCTTTCTATTTGTCGGAACGAATGCCTACTTCAGCGCTTCGTCGGTGATCATGTGGGTCCAGGCACCTTCGCTGGGTTCCTCGGTGATCGCCGGGTTCTCGGGCGACACGGCGGACAGCAGCGTGGCCACGGTCTGGTCGAAATCAGCCGGATCAAGCGAACCGTCGGAGCCGGCGGTCAGCTTGGCGATCTCGCCCATCATGTAGAGCTGGTGCTCGTAGGTCTGCGCGCCGGTTTCGTCGGCTTCGACCACGATCTCGGCCGCTTCTTCCGGGTTCTCCTCGGCGTATTTCCAGCCCTTCATCGAAGCGCGGACGAAGCGGACCATCTTGTCGACGAATTCCGGATCCTGCAGGTCCTCTTCCATGACATAGAGGCCGTCCTCCATCATCCCGACGCCTTCTTCGAGGTAGTTGAAGGTGACCAGCTCATCCTCGGAGATGCCCGCATCCAGCACCTGACCGTATTCGTTATAGGTCATGACCGAGATGCAGTCGGCCTGCTTGTTCAGAAGCGGATCGACGTTGAATGCCTGTTTCAGCACCTCGACGCCCTCGGCACCGCCATCGGTCGGCACGCCCAGCTTCGCCATCCAGGCGTAGAAGGGATATTCGTTGCCGTAGAACCAGACGCCCAGCGTGTGGCCGGGGAAGTCATCGGGCGTTTCGATGCCGGATTCCTTCAGGCAGGTCAGCTGCAGGCCGCCGGATTTGAAAGGCTGGGCGATGTTGACCAGAGGCAGGCCGCGTTCGCGGGCGGCAAGGCCGGCGGCCATCCAGGTGGTGATCACATCGGCACCGTCGCCGGCGATCACCTGCTCGGGCGCGATATCCGGGCCGCCCGGCTTGATGGTGACGTCAAGGTCTTCCTCTTCGTAGAAGCCCTTTTCCTGCGCCACGTAATAGCCCGCGAACTGCGCCTGGGTGACCCATTTCAGCTGCAGCGTGACCTCATCGGCGGCGTGGGCAGCACCCGTGCCCATCCCCAGCGCCATTGCGCCGATCATCAGTTTCTTCATCGTTACCTCCTTGTTGTCGTTCAGGTATTCTCAGCTTCGTTGCGAGGGATGCCAGAAGGTCAGCCCCCGTTCGGCCAGCACCACAAGCCCGTAAAAGACGGAACCGGCGATGGCGGCCACGGTGATCTCGGCCCAGACCATATCAATCCCGAGCCGCCCCACCTCTGTCGAGATGCGAAAGCCCATGCCCCGGGTGGGGGAACCGAAATATTCGGCGACAATCGCTCCGATCAGCGCCAGCGTTGTTGAAATTTTCAGCCCGTTGAAAATGAAGGGCAAAGCGGCGGGCAGCCGCAGCTTGACCAGCGACTGCCAGTAGCTGGCCGAGTAGGTCTTCATCAGGTCGCGCTGCATCTGGGTGGTGTCGGCGAGGCCCTGTACCGTGTTCACCAGCATCGGGAAGAACACCATGACGACCACGACCGCCGCCTTGGAATGCCAGTCGAAACCGAACCAGCTGACCAGGATCGGCGCGATGCCGATGATCGGCAGGGCGGCGACGAAATTGCCGATGGGCAGCAGACCGCGCTTGAGGAAATCCACGCGGTCGATGGCCAGCGCCGCCAGGAACGCGATGCTGCAGCCGATGATGTAGCCGGTCAGTGCACCCTTCAGCACCGTCTGCAAGAAGTCCTGCCACAGAACTGTGGCAGAGCCAGAGAAGCGGTCCGCGATACCCGAGGGTGCCGGCAGGATCACCGGCGACACTTCGAGCCCGCGCACCAGCAGTTCCCACATCGCGAGGATCGTGACGCCGAACAGGACCGGCACCGCCACCCGCGCGGCCGTCGTGTCGTGGCCCGGACCCTGGGCGATACGGACGCAGATGAAGGACCCGGCGGCCCAGACCACGAAGGCGAGGATCACGGAACTCATTGCGCGAACCCCATGCGTTTCATCACGACGGTCTGCAGCAGCGCCACGACGCTGACGAGGATGCCGGCCAGCGCCGCCGCCGCCAGCAGGGCCGACCAGATCATCAGCGGATTGCCGAACTGGTCACCGACAAGGATCCGGGCGCCTAGACCCCGCACCGCACCGGTCGGGAGTTCACCCACGATGGTGCCCACCAGCGCCGCGGCGATGCCGATCTTCAGCGAGGTGAAGAGATAAGGAACCGAGGTCGGCAGCCGCAGCTTCCAGAATTCCTGCGCCGGCGTCGCGTTGTAGGTCTTCATCAGGTCGATCTGCATGGCGTCGGGCGCCGTCAGCCCCTTCACCATGCCCACCAACACCGGGAAGAAGCAGAGATAGGCCGCGATGATTGCCTTGGGTACTGCGCGCCCCTCTACCCCCATCGAGGCCAGGACGACGATGATCATCGGCGCGATGGCGACGATGGGAATGGTCTGCGAGATGATGGCCCACGGCATCAGGCTCATCTTAAGGGTGCGGCTATAGACGATGCCGACGGCCATCAGCAGCCCGACGACCGTGCCCAGAATGAAACCCGCCAGCGTCGAGGTCAGGGTGATCCAGCCGTGATAGACGAGGCTGCGCTTCGAGGTGACCTTCTTGTCGATCACCGTGTCGTAAAGCTCCGCCGCCACCTGGTGCGGCGCGGGCAGGCGCGGGCGATCCTGGGTCATCGTGTCCTGCACGATCTCGGTCAGGGTCAGCGGCCCCTCGGCACGGTCGAGTGTCCACGCGGAGTTCATCCAGATCGCGCCGAGATACCAGATGATCAGGATCGCCGAGAGGACGGTGAGGATTGGCAGGATGTTACGCATCGCCGTCCCTCCGGGCCCGTCGTTTGCGCAGGTACTGCATGCCCATGTTCGACAGCTCGTAGACCAGAAGCAGCGCGATCATGGCGATAAAATAGGCCAGCACGTCAGGCTTGCCCGGTTCCGGCGCCCAGACGCCACGCATCCAGAGCCCGAACAGGATCAGCCAAAGGATCAGCCCGGCCAGCAGTATCCAGCGCCGCACCGTCATCGTCGCGCGGCCCCTGCGGGCCAGACGATCAGCGCCACTGCGATGATGCCTAGCGCGATGCCGGCCAGCTGGATTGGCCGTGGCCGTTCGCCGAAGATGCCGAAAGCCACGACGTTGATCAGCACCAGTTGAAGAACGGCGGACACCGAGACGGCGACCGCCAGCCCGGTTTCGCGCATCAGCCGCACCATCAGCAAGTTGCCCGAGGTGTACAGAGCCAACGCCAGAAGCAGCATCCACGTCTGCGGCGCATCGACATATCGGCGCAGCGCCGCGCTTCCCAGAAGGAAGACCGCCGCCGTGACGACGAGAAGGATCTGTGTTGCGCCGCTCATCTCGGGTCACTCGTCATAGGCATGTCCCGCCCTGAGCCCCTCGCGGACGCGGTGGGCGATTTCGAGGAATTCCTTGCTGTCGCGGATATCCAGTGGACGTTCCTTTGGCAGCGGGCTTTCGATCACGTCGGTGATCCGGCCGGGGCGCGGCGACATCACCACGATGCGGGTCGAAAGATACACCGCCTCGGGGATCGAGTGGGTGACGAAGGCGATGGTTTTTTCGGTCCGCGACCAGAGCTGGAGGAGCTGCTCGTTCAGGTGGTCGCGCACGATCTCGTCCAGTGCACCGAAGGGCTCGTCCATCAGCAGGATATCGGCGTCGAAGGCCAGCGCCCGTGCGATCGACGCGCGCTGCTGCATGCCGCCGGAAAGCTGCCAGGGATATTTTTTCTCGAACCCCGCCAGTTCCACCAGATCCAGCACGCGCGCGACTCTTTCCGACATTTCAGCCTTCGGATAGCCCATGATCTCCAGCGGGAGGCGCACATTTCCCGCAATCGTCCGCCACGGGTAAAGGCCCGCCGCCTGGAAAACGTAACCGTAGGCGCGGCTGCGGCGCGCTTCGTCTGGGGTCATTCCGTTCACGGTCAGATCGCCGCCAGTGGGTGTTTCCAGCCCGGCGATGCAACGCAGCAGGGTGGTCTTGCCGCAGCCGGACGGGCCGATGAAGGATACGAAGTCACCCTTCCCGATCCCGAGGTTCACGTCCGTCAGCGCATGGACGGGTCCGTCATTCGTCTGGAATACCAGTTCCAGCTTCTTTGCTTCGATGACGCTCACGCCAGTCCTTCCCCGTTCAGTCTCAATCCTCCGGCATCCCCCACAGCCCCGGCTCGGCGAATTCCACAGAGTTTCCCGCCGGGTCGCGCAGGTAGATAGAGCGGGCGCCGTTCGGCCACTCGAAATCCGCCTCTACCGTCAACCCCGCCGCCTCGACCCGCGCGCGCCAGCCGTCCAGCGCCGCGCGTTTCACGGCAAAGCAGACATGCCCCGGTCCCTCCGAGCCATGCGGCGGCACTGGCAGCCGGGCGTTGGCCGTTTGTTGCCGCGTGGCTTCCGCGATGAAACATAGCAGAACCGTCGTCCCGCAGCGAAAGAACACGTGCCGCCCCGGTACGCGCAGGATCTCTTCCAGCCCCAGCAGGTCGCCATAGAACCCCGCTGCCGCGTCGAGGTCGTCGACATAGACGGATGCTTCCAGCACGCCGGTCAGTCCGGATATCTCCGCCGTGTCGGTCACCAATGCTCCCCTTTCCGCGCAGGCGGCGTGCGGCGCGGATCATGCTTGACTCACCCCGCCCGCGCTGCGTCCACTTTTGCCATTAGGGTAATGGAGGTAGCGATGTCCGACCAGATGCCGACAGACTGCAAGAAACTCCGCCTTGGCGGCACCTATGACGGCAAGCAGGGCTTTACCTATTTCGAGGGCATCGCCCGCGAGACGACTGGCGCGCAGGCGATCTGCATGCACATCCTGCGCATTCCTCCGGGTGGCCGCGCCAAGGCGCATATGCACGAATCCCACGAGACGGCGATCTACGTGCTGGAGGGCGAGGCGATCATGTACTGGGGCGACAAGCTGCAGCACCGGATGGAGACGAATGCCGGCGAGCTGATCTACATCCCCGCCGGCGTGCCGCACCTCCCGATCAACACCGGCGCGACAGAGGCGGTCGCCGTGATCGCCCGCACCGACCCGCACGAACAGGAGAGCGTTCGCCTTCTGCCGGAACTGGAGGAGATGGTCCCCGCCTGATGCGGCGGCATGCCTAGACATCGGCGTGCCTCCAACGCTCCGCCAGCTTTTCGGTCGCCTCGAACAGGCTGTGGCTTCGCGTGGCAAGCCGTTCCCCGGCGATGAAATTCTCCATCCGGTCCCAGTCGCGCAGTAGTGTGCTGCGCCAGTAGTCGCGATAGAGCGCCTCGTCGATGGCGCCGCTGCCGACCATCCGTGACATGAGGCTGTAGACCGACAGGATGAACCGGGCGCGGCGTTTCTCGACATCTTCGAGCGCATCGTAGTCCTTCATATGCGGCCCGGCGAAAAACTCTGCCCGGGCGTCGCGAAATTTCTCGTCCTGCAGGGTCTCGTGGATCGACGCCAGCGACTCGCGCTGCAGCCGCCGTTTATCGGTATCGACATCCTGCCGCTGAAGTCCGACCTGCCACCAGATGAACACCGTCGTGACGATCACCGCCAGCGAGGCGGCGACCGTCGAGACGTCGGCAAGTACGTCGACCCACCACACCTGGCCGTCAGACCCCGGTGGCCGGGATGCCCGTCCGCTCGACCTTGCGCGGCGAGGTCAGCTCCTTCCAGGTGCTGAGCGCCTTGTTCACCGGGTTCACCGGCTCGCGCTTGACGAACTTGCCGTGACCCTCCTCGGGCTTCGTCTCGCCATCCATCACCGCGACGCGGCCGCGGGTCAGGACAAAGCGCGGCAGGCCCTTCACGTGCTTGCCCTCGAAGACGTTGTAATCGATCGAGGATTCCTGCGTCTTGGCAGAGATCGTTTTTTCCTTCTCCGGGTCCAGCACGACGATGTCGGCGTCCGCGCCAACGAGGATCGCGCCCTTCTTCGGGTAACAGTTCAGGATCTTCGCGATGTTGGTCGACGTGACCGCGACGAACTCGTTCGGGGTCAGCCGCCCGGTGCCGACGCCGTAGGTCCAGAGCATCGGGATCCGATCCTCCAGCCCGCCGGTGCCGTTCGGGATCTTGGTAAAATCGCCGACGCCATAGCGTTTCTGATCAGTGGTAAAGGCGCAGTGGTCCGTCGCGACACAGGACAAGGAGCCGGAGGCGAGGCCGTTCCACAGAGAATCCTGGTGCTGCTTGTTGCGGAAGGGCGGCGACATCACGCGGCGGGCGGCGTGGTCCCAGTCCTTGTCGAAATACTCGCTCTCATCCAGCGTCAGGTGCTGGATCAGCGGTTCGCCGTAGACGCGTTTGCCCAGCATGCGGGCGCGCCGAATGGCCTCGTGGCTGTCCTCGCAGGACACATGGACCACGTACAAGGGCACGCCCGCCATGTCGGCGATCATGATGGCGCGGTTGGTGGCCTCACCCTCAACCTGCGGCGGCCGGGAATAGGCGTGGCCTTCGGGCCCGTTATTCCCCTCGGCAAGCAGCTTGGCGGACAGGTCGGCGACGATATCGCCGTTCTCGGCATGGACCAGCGGCATGGCGCCCAGTTCGGCGCAGCGCTGGAACGACGCGAACATCTCGTCGTCGTTCACCATCAGCGCGCCCTTGTATGCCATGAAATGCTTGAAGGTGGTGATGCCCCGGTCCTTCACCACCGTCTCCATCTCGTTGAAGACCTGCTCGTCCCACCAGGTGATCGCCATGTGGAAGCTGTAGTCGCAATGCGCACGGGTGGACTTGTTATCCCACATCTGCAGCGCGTCGAGCAGCCCCTGCCCCGGATTGGGCAGCGCGAAATCGACCACCATCGTGGTGCCGCCTGCCAGCGCGGCGCGCGTGCCGCTTTCAAAATCATCAGAGCTGTAGGTGCCCATGAACGGCATTTCGAGGTGGGTGTGCGGGTCGATCCCGCCGGGCATGACGTAGCAGCCGGTCGCGTCCAGCACCTCGTCGCCCTTCAGGTCCGGCCCGATCTCGACGATCTTGCCGCCCTCGACCAGCACATCGGCCTTGTAGGTCAGATCGGCCGTCACGACGGTCCCGTTCTTGATGACAGTGGTCATGCTGTGCTCCCTGTTCTCGTCTTTTCGTCTCGTTGTGTTTCATGCAGCCGCAGGTGTCGCGGCGTGTCAGCTTTTCCGGAACAGCCGCGCGAAGGCGGCGTATTCCGCCGGCACCCGATTTTCGACGGCCACGACCACGCCTTCCTGGGCCACAAACCGCACCGGGCTGGTGGGCGGGGCCGTTTCGGGCCCAGCCGCGGCCTCGGCGGCAACTTCCGTGGCGCCGTTCTCAGCCGGTCGCTTGTCTTCGAGTTCCGGCAGCGCTTCGGCCATGCCGGGCAGAACCGCACCGAACATCAGCGCGCTCAGCATCTTCTTCTTGCGGACATCCGCCGCTGTGATCTGGATTTCCTCGAATTCCGGTCCGTCGCTCATTCCACGATCTCCGCCGTTTCCACCACCGCGTGGAACAGCACGTCTGTCCCGGCGCGGGCCCATTCGGGCGATATCTCTTCGGCCTCGTTGTGGCTCAGCCCGTCCACGCAGGGGCACATCACCATGGCCGTCGGCGCCACCTGGTTGATCCAGCAGGCATCGTGCCCGGCGCCGGAAATGATGTTTCTGTGCGAGTATCCCAGCCGTTCCGCCGCATTCCGCACCGCAGCCACGCAGGTTTCGTCAAATTCCACCGGATCGAAACCGCCGGTCTTCTCGAACTCGACTTCCAGCCCCATCTCATCGCAGATGGTCTGCGCCGCCACACGAAGCCGCGCCTCCATATCGGTGATCACCGCCAGTTCCGGCGAGCGGAAGTCTACCGTAAACACCGCCTTTCCGGGGATCACGTTGCGCGAGTTCGGGTAGATGTCGATATGCCCGGCCGCGCCGACCGCATGGGGCGCGTGGGACAGTGCGATTTCCTCGACCTTCTCCAGAACCCGCGCCATGGCGAGGCCCGCGTTCTTGCGCATGGGCATCGGAGTGGAGCCGGTATGCGCGTCCTTGCCGATGATGGTCAGCTGCAGCCAGCACAGCCCCTGCCCGTGGGTGACGACGCCGATATCCTTACCCTCGGCCTCGAGGATCGGGCCCTGCTCGATATGCAGTTCGAACAGCGCGTGCATCTTCCGCGCGCCGACCTCCTCGTCGCCTTTCCAGCCGATCCGCACCAATTCGTCGCCGAATTTCTTGCCCTTTGCATCGACGCGGTCATAGGCCCAGTCCTGCGTATGCACCCCGGCGAAAACGCCGGAGGCGAGCATCGCGGGTGCGAACCGGGTGCCTTCCTCGTTGGTCCAATTCACCACCACGATCGGGTGCTTGGTCTTGATGTCCAGATCGTTCAGCGTGCGGATCACCTCCAGCCCGCCAAGTACGCCCAGAACGCCATCGTACTTGCCGCCGGTCGGCTGCGTGTCGAGGTGCGAGCCGACATAGACCGGCAGCGCATCCAGGTCCGTCCCTTCCCGCAGGGCGAACATGTTGCCCATCTGGTCGAGGCCCATGGAACAGCCCGCCGCCTCGCACCATTTCTGGAACAGTGCGCGGCCTTCGCCATCGGCATCAGTCAGGGTCTGCCGGTTGTTGCCACCCGCGACACCGGGGCCGATCTTGGCCATTTCCATCAGCGAGTCCCAAAGCCGCTCGCCATTGATCCTCAGGTTTTCGCCGGGGGCTGCCATGGGGTCTCCTTCAGTCCTGTCCCGCTTCGGCCGCAAGACGGCGCAGCACGGCCATCGCCTGCTCCGCCAGATCCTCGGGCACGAAGATATGGTCGTGATGATAGCCCGCGACGACATTCGCGGGGATGTTTTCCTGCGCCAGTGCGCCGGACACAGCGGCGGTAAGCCCGACGCCGTCCAGCGCCGAATGTACGCGCAGCCGGATCATCCGCATCGGCATCTCTGCAGGCGCATGCTCAGCATCCACGATCAGCGACAGCGCCTCGGGCTCGCGGAACAGCGCAGTGGCCGCTGATTGCAATGCTGCAGGTGGCTCGCCCGAAAATGTCGCGAACGCAAATCGCCCGGCCGTCAATTCCGGGTCCATCTGGCGGACCAAGGCCGTGCTGTCCTTTACCGCCCCCTCGGTCATAGTCGCGCCAGGGACGAGCATGTGCCGCCGTCCGTTCCGCCTGCCCCGGCACGGATACCGAAGATCGAAGCGGCGGGCCGGTCGTGCGCCATGGCAATTTCTCCATGATGGGCTTTGGCTGCGCGAAGCAAAGAGTTTGACCAATTGGTCAGGAAGACGCTACCACGGCAAGGAAAGACGTCAAGGCCTTCCAAAGCGACGCATAGTCAGTAACAATTCTGCACGGAAAAAAGGATAAAAATGGACGCTTCCGCGCCCCGAACACGCATTCAGGAAAAGAACACCGCTGCTATTCTCGACGCCGCGCTGGATGCCTTTTCGCAGGCCGGTTTCCGGGGTGCGACGCTCGATGACATCTCCAGGGCCGCCGGTCTTTCGAAGCCGAATCTGCTCTACTATTTCGCCTCCAAGGAAGCGATTTACGTACAGGTCCTGTCGGGCGTTCTGGATCTGTGGCTGGATCCCCTCAAAGAACTGACCGACGACGGCGACCCCATAGAAGAGGTCGTCGCATATGCGCAGCGCAAGCTGGAAATGGCGCGGGAATATCCTCGCGAAAGCAGGTTGTTCGCGAATGAGATTCTGCAGGGCGCACCGCGCATACTGGACATCATCGAAGGTCCGCTGAAGCAGATGGTGGACGAGAAGGCCGCGCTGATCCGGGGCTGGACCCGTGCCGGGCGGATTGCGGATATCGACCCCTATCACCTGATCTTTTCGATCTGGTCGACGACCCAGCACTATGCCGATTTTGACATCCAGGTGCGTGGAATCCTCGGACCCGGCAACGGGCACTTCGAAGACGCGGCAGCGTTTCTCGAGCACCTTTATCGAAGCGCCCTTACACCCCGTTAACCAGCACCCCAGAATCCCGGTTGTGTTAACACTTTCCGGCACCTCGCTGGCTTATATTGAGCCCTGATCGAGTCCGAGTGCAGGAGCAGAAGAATGGGTGAGTTTGCCCCGATACAACAGACGCTGGGCGGGGGCGTCCTCCCGATCCGTGCGCATACAGAGGCCATTGCCCCGGTGTTGGCGCCGGTGGAATCCACCTCTGGCGGGCGCGGCCCGCAGGCCCGGATGGACACTGCCACGCCGCCACTGGCCCGACCGTCCACGCGCGAACGGGGCGAAAGCGACACCGCGGCCCGAATGCCCGAGCGGCCGAAGATCGACGAGTTCACGCTGATCGGACCGTCGCCGGCGTTCCAGGCCAACGTACTTGAGCTGGAACGCGACCTGCAGCGCGCCATCGAGCGGCTGGAGGCGGAACGCAGCCGGGTCGAAGCGGAGGCGGCGATCAAGATCGAACGGGCGGAGGCACGCGCAGACGCGGCGGAGACCGCCCGCGACACGGCCGAGTCGAAAGCCAGAAAGCCTGAGAAACCTGTCGCGCCGGTTCAGGCTACACCGGCCGTCCCCGAGGCGCCGGAACCGCCGAAGGAAGCAGTGGCCGCGACGGAAGCGCCGCCACCTGAACCTGTCGAGGCCACCGAAGCCTGACCTTCCCCGCTTAACGGGGCAGCCAGCAACGCGCTACTCTGCGGCTGGCCGCGCAGCTGGGTTGTTCGGATGCGTCGTCCAGTTCGCATACTCTTTCGCGACTTTCCGACCGGTCCGCTCGTCCATTGCACCCGGTGCCAATTCCTCCATCGTAATGCAGCCCTCGACCGGGCAGACGTTCACACACAGATTGCACGCGACGCATTCGTCGTCCTTCACCTCGAACACCCGATCCGCACTCATCGAGATCGCCTGGTGTGACGTGTCTTCGCAGGCAGCATAGCAACGGCCGCACTTGATGCAGGCGTCCTGATCGATCCGCGCCTTGGTGATGTAGTTGAGGTTCAGGTACTGCCAGTCGGTCACGTTCGGCACCGCACGACCCACAAAGTCGGCGACCGAAGCATGACCTTTCTCGTCCATCCACTGCGACAGGCCAGAGATCATCTCCTGCACCACCTTGAAGCCATAGGTCATGGCGGCGGTGCAGACTTGTACGTTGCCCGCGCCCAGCGCCATGAACTCCGCAGCGTCGCGCCAGGTGGTCACGCCGCCGATGCCGGAGATCGGAAGGCCGTGAGTTTCCGGATCGCGGGCGATCTCGGACACCATCGACAACGCAATCGGCTTCACCGCCGGGCCGCAATAGCCGCCGTGGGAACCTTTGCCGTCAATCGTCGGCTCCGGCGCGAAACTGTCGAGGTCCACGCCGGTGATCGAGTTGATCGTGTTGATCAGAGACACCGCGTCGGCGCCGCCGGCTTTCGCCGCACGCGCAGGCTTGCGGATATCGGTGATGTTGGGCGTCAGCTTCACGATCACCGGCATCCGCGAGTACTGCTTGCACCAGCGCGTCACCATCTCGATGTATTCGGGCACCTGGCCCACAGCCGAGCCCATGCCCCGCTCGCTCATCCCGTGCGGACAGCCGAAATTCAGCTCGATCCCGTCGGCGCCGGTTTCCTCGACCAGCGGGAGGATCGACTTCCACGCCTGTTCCTCGCAGGGGACCATGATCGAGACCACGACCGCCCGATCCGGATAATCCCGCTTTACCTGCTTGATCTCGCGCAAGTTCACTTCCAGCGGCCGGTCGGTGATCAGTTCGATGTTGTTCAGACCCAGAAGCCGCCGGTCCGCGCCCCAGATCGCGCCATAGCGCGGGCCGTTCACGTTGACCACGGGCGGGCCTTCCTCGCCCAGCGTCTTCCAGACCACGCCGCCCCAGCCGGCCTCGAAGGCGCGGCGGACGTTGTATTCCTTGTCGGTCGGCGGCGCCGAGGCCAGCCAGAATGGGTTCGGGGACTTGATCCCCACGAATTCGCTGCTCAGATCGGCCATCGCTGGCACCTCCTGGTGGCTGTCGTCCCTGTTGCTGCGAGCCTAGCTAAGGCTCGCGTGAATATCCTCGGCCGCGTCGCGCCCCTCGGCCACCGCCGTCACGGTCAGGTCGTCGCCGCCGGTGGCGCAGTCGCCCCCGGCCCAGACCTTCGCGACCGAAGTACGGCCGGCGCCGCTTACCTTGATCTTGCCGCCGTCCAGCGCCAACCCTTCCGGCGCGCCGTCCAGCTTCTGCCCGATGGCGCGGAACAGCTGGTCGGCGGGCAAAGTGAACCGCTCTCCAGTGCCGGTCAGACCGCCGGGACCGTCCTCGGTGTACTCGAACTCGACCTCGCGCACCGCGCCGTTGCCGATCACCTTCACCGGCATCGCGTGGGTCATTATGCGGACACCCTTCGACGCCGCGAGGTCCTGTTCATAGCCCGAGGCCGCCATCCGGTCCTGCCCACGGCGGTAGACGATGGTGACATTCTCGGCGCCCAGCAGCTTCGACTGCACGGCGGCGTCCACGGCGGTCATGCCACCGCCGATCACCACCACGTTCCGCCCGACGGGCAACGCGCCAAGATCCCGCGCCTGACGCAGCTCGGCGATAAAGTCGACCGCATCGGCGACGTTCTCCACCTCCTCGCCCTCGGCACGCAGGGCATTTACCCCGGCCAGTCCGATACCCAGGAAGACGGCGTCATACTCCGCCACGAGCGCGTCCAGCGACAGCCCGTTGCCCAGTGCCTGCCCCTGCCGCACCTCGATGCCGCCGATCTGCAGCAGCCAGTCGACCTCTTTCTGCGCGAAATCGTCCACCGACTTGTAAGACGCGATACCGTATTCGTTCAGCCCGCCCGGCTTTGTCCGCGCGTCGAAGATCACCACGTCATGGCCCTTCATCGCCAGTCGATGCGCGCAGGACAGGCCCGCCGGCCCCGCGCCGACAACCGCCACCCGCTTGCCAGTCGCCGCAGCCCGCGAAAACGGATGCGAGTTCTTCGCCATCAGCTTGTCGGTCGCGTAGCGCTGCAGCCGCCCGATCTCCACGGGCTTACCCTCGGCCACCTCGCGCACGCAGACCTCCTCGCACAGCGTCTCGGTCGGGCAGACCCGTGCGCACATGCCGCCAAGGATGTTCTGGTCGAAAATCGTCTTCGCTGCCGCCTCGGGCGTGCCGGTCGCGATCTGGCGGATGAACAGCGGAATGTCGATCGAGGTCGGACAGGCGGTCATGCAGGGCGCGTCGTGGCAGAAATAGCAGCGATCCGCGGCGACGGTCGCCTCATGCGCATCGAGCGGCGGATGCAGGTCGCCGAAATTCCGGGTCATTGCCTCGCTGGGCAGCCGACCCGCGGCAACGCCGGGGGTGAAGGGGCTGTGTCCCATCTGGGTCTCCCTGTCGCATTTATGATGCATCCACACTGACACAGGCAGGAATTTTATCAACTGGTAAAATTTTGATATGCGAAACGGCTACCGATGGCACCGTTATTGCCCAATTTCACGCCAATGGCGCCCAGTGGAACTAGCGTTTTGTGCGGATGCTGATCTGTTCGCTGACGCGATTAGGGCCAAATTCCATGCTGGTCGCGGAAATACAGCACACCGCGGCGATTGGCAGCCCGGCGGTCCACACCGTCCACCACCTCGCGCGCCAAAGGCGCATGGCATTGCGCCGCGCTTTGGCGCGGGTCCATGATATTGCCCTCGACCCAGATCGGTATGCCCTTCAGCGTCAGCATGCCCGACAGCCAGACATCGTCGACCGTCCACAACGCCGGCGGAATCTCGTAAAAGCCCTGATCGAAGAACTCCGGTCGCACCAGCACGCCGGCATAGCCCTCGAACACATCCACATAGCCGGAACGCTTGAAGGTCCGGCGCGGCGGCGCAGTCAGACTGTGTCGTCGCCGCCAGTGTCGGATATCCTGCCATAGATAGCGCAGCTGGAACCCGACATCGGTGATCCGCCATGTCCTTACCGCGCGTGGCTCCAGATCGCGTTCATTGCTGCTGTCGGTGTATTCAAAGACCTGCCAGCCACCCTGCGCGATGACGCACCCGCGATGACGCGCCTTCAGGTCGACGAAACTTTGCGCCCAGCCGGGCGCATAGACGTGATCGTCATCGCAGAACAGTATATCCACATCCTGCCCGGCAAAGTCCCGCGCGGCGCAAAGGATTTTGGTGGCCGGGCCGTAATCGGCCTCGGTCCGCCGGATCTCCACCCCCTCGGGCACATCCGGCAATCGCCCGTCCCAGTCCGGGAACCGGCGATAACATTTCGGGATGTAAAGCACGATGCGTGATACTGGCCCGCCCTGCGCGGCAAGGCTTTTCAGCGAATGCGACAGCAGCGGGAACCGCGGCGGCACCGACGAGAGGGAAACGACGAGCACTTCAGTCCCTCACGGCCAGATGCCGTAATGCTCGCGGAAATAGGCGATGCAGCGGCGGTTCGCCTCGTTCCGCCGGGCACCTTCGATCTCCGACTGGTAAAGCGCGTCGGTGGTCCCTGCCGGGGTGTGCTGGGTGTCGAATTCGTCCGCGATCACCCAGATCGGGATGCCGCGCCGTGCGAGGTGCCCCGACAACCAGACATCGTCCACCGTCCACAGCACGGGCGGTATGTCGAACACTTCGTCATCGAAGAAATCCGGCTTGACCAGCGCGCCGCCCAGCCCCTCGAAACAGTCGATATAGCCGGACCGCCGGAACCGTCGCCGCGGCGGGTCATGCAGCACCTTGCGGTCCACCGGCGGAAAGGCGAATTCCCATAGCATCTGCGCCATGAAGCCGGGGTCCAGCAGGGCCCGGCGCGGCAGTGCTCGGGGTTGCGGACGGTCCTTCATGCGGCTCTGGCGGTAACGGTTCGCCTCGAACCCGGCGATGGCAAGGCAATAATCTGGATGCTTGGCCCGCGCGTCGATGAAGGCCTGTGCCCAGTTCGGCCGGTACCGCCGGTCATCGTCGCAGAGCAACAGGTCCAGGTCTTGCCCGCGATACGCCTGAGCCGCGAACAGCACCTTTGTCGCCGGTCCCAGATCCTCTTCGCAACGGACGATTCGTACAGGTTCGGGCACTTCCGGCAGGGTGCCATCCCATTCGGGATAACGCCGGTAGCTGCGGGGAATGTACAGCTCGATCGCGTCGATCTCCGCGGTTTGCTGCAGCAGGCGGCGCAGCGTCGGCTCCAGCAGCCCAAAGCGCGGCGGAATCGAGGAAAGGGTAAGGATCACCACTTTGCACAGGCCTCCGCTGGCGGGAAATTTCGAGTGCCGTCTGCCATGCCTGTCCGGTGGGTCAGTCGTCGGGAGGCCGCTTGTCCCTGCGTGGCGCGATGATGTCAAGCGCCCGCGGAAGGACCGGACCAGACGGTCAAAACGGCTTTTATGTCAGAATCGCCTCGCGTATAAGCGGCGCACCGCACGGGACAATCGCTGCTTGCGGAAAACAGAATCCGGAACGAGGACGAGATGGCGAAACCGACGAACGACAATGACGTGGCATTTGTCCAGGCGATGGCCGAAATCCTGAAGGAAAACGACCTTGCCGAGCTGGAAGTCGAACGCGGAACCAAGGAAGCTGGCAAGCTGACACTTCGTCTCAGTCGCACGCCGCGCACCGCGCCATCGCCGATGTTCCACGCTCCCGCCGCGGCAGCGCCCGCCACTCCATCCACACCGTCCACGCCCGAAACGCCCGCGCCTCCGGCGATCAGCGACGATCCCGCCGACCTGCCCGGCGCCGTGACCTCGCCGATGGTCGGCACCGCCTATCTTTCGCCGGAACCGGGTGCTGCGCCCTTCGTGAAGGTGGGCGATACCGTTTCCGAGGGGCAGACCCTGTTGATCGTCGAAGCGATGAAGACGATGAACCACATCCCCTCGCCCCGCTCCGGCACCGTGAAGCGTATCGTGGTCGAGGATACCAGCCCCGTCGAATACGGCGCTCCGCTGATGGTCATCGAGTGATATGTTCGACAAGATTCTGATCGCAAACCGGGGCGAAATCGCCCTGCGCGTCGTCCGCGCCTGCCGCGAGATGGGGATTGCCAGCGTCGCGGTGCATTCCACCGCGGACTCCGACGCCATGCATGTGCGCATGGCGGACGAGGCGATCTGCATCGGCCCCGCCTCTGCCACGCAAAGTTACCTGTCGATCCCTTCCATCATCGCCGCCTGCGAGATCTCCGGCGCACAGGCGATCCATCCGGGCTATGGCTTCCTGTCGGAAAACGCCAGCTTCGTGCAGATCGTCGAGGATCACGAGATCACGTTCATCGGCCCTTCGGCCGAGCATATCCGCCTGATGGGCGACAAGATCACCGCCAAGGACACGATGAAGAACCTCGGCGTGCCATGCGTGCCCGGCTCTGACGGCGGCGTGCCCGATCTGGCCTCGGCCAAGAAGATCGGCGCCGAATTCGGCTATCCGGTCATCGTCAAGGCCACCGCCGGCGGCGGCGGCCGCGGCATGAAACTGGCCCGCTCCGAGGCCGAGATGGACCATGCCTTCCCGACCGCCCGCGCAGAGGCGAAGGCCGCCTTCGGCAATGATGAGGTCTATATCGAGAAATATCTCGGTAACCCGCGCCATATCGAGGTTCAGGTCTTCGGCGACGGCAAAGGCAACGCGGTCCATCTTGGCGAACGCGACTGCTCGCTGCAGCGCCGGCACCAGAAAGTGTTCGAAGAGGCTCCCGGCCCCGCAATCGACCCCGAAACCCGTGCGCGGATCGGCAAGACCTGCGCCGAGGCGGTGGCAGAGATCGGTTATTCCGGCGCCGGCACCATCGAGTTCCTCTATGAGGACGGCGAGTTCTACTTCATCGAAATGAACACCCGGCTGCAGGTGGAACACCCGGTGACCGAGGCCGTGTTCGGCGTCGACCTCGTGCGCGAACAGATCCAGGTCGCTGCCGGCATGCCGCTGTCGTTCAGGCAGGAAGACCTGCAGGTGAACGGCCACGCCATCGAAGTGCGGATCAACGCCGAAAAGCTGCCGAACTTCGCCCCCTCACCGGGCCGCATCACGCAGTACCACGCCCCCGGCGGGCTGGGCGTTCGGATGGATTCCGCGCTATACGACGGCTACCGGATCCCGCCCTATTACGACAGCCTGATCGGCAAGCTGATCGTCCACGCACAGGACCGCCCGGCGGCGCTCGCCCGGCTGCACCGTGCGCTGGGGGAACTGATCGTCGACGGCATCGAAACCACCGTGCCGCTGTTTCACGCTCTGCTCGAGGAACCGGCGCTCCAGACCGGGGATTACACGATCCACTGGCTGGAGAAGTGGCTGGCGGAAAATCTCGACGCCTGAGCCTTTATGCCGCTGCAGGGCCAGCGCCCTGCGGCGGTGACAATTGCCTTCTGCCGCAGTACGCTGGTGCCGTCCGGGTCCATGACCCGCTTCGAATAGCCTGCAATTGCACCCACAGAACGCCGGCATAACCCCCGAAACCCTGCTCCGCGCCTATGCTGCGGGGATCTTTCCGATGGCGGAATCCGCGGAAAGCGAAGAGATCTTCTGGGTTGACCCGCGGTTCCGTGGGATACTGCCCCTCGACGGTTTCCACATCTCGCGCTCGCTGGCCCGCACGCTGCGGCAGCAGGATTACGAAGTGACGCTGGACCGGGACTTCGAGGGCGTGCTGCGCGGCTGTGCCGACCGCGAAGAAACCTGGATCAATCCCAGGATCTTCTCGCTTTACCTCGCGCTCCATCGGATGGGGCATGCCCATTCCATCGAGGTCTGGCAATGCGGGCAGCTTGCGGGCGGTGTTTATGGCGTCACCCTCGGCGGCGCCTTTTTCGGCGAAAGCATGTTCTCGCGAATCCCGTCGGCATCGAAGATCGCACTGGCCTATCTGACCGACCACTTGGCGCGCTGCGGCTTTACGCTGTTCGACACCCAGTTCATCACGCCGCATCTCGCCACGATGGGCGGGGTCGAAATCCCGCGGGCGGATTATCACGACCTGCTGCAGGACGCATTGCAGCATGAAGGCGATTTCCTGAAGGAAACGACGCTACCGCCGCCTCAGGACATCCTGCAACGCAGTACCCAGACGTCGTAGCGCGGGTCGTCCATCGCGTTCAGAGCCGGAGAAGAGGCGATCATCCAGCCCTCGAAGGCAGGCACTTCCTCGCCCGACATGCGGATCACCACATAGGCATAGGCGTCGCCAGACGGGTTGTCCTCGGGATAGCGGCACTCGCCCAGCGTCACCTGCAGCCGCCCGAACCCGCCGCTTTCGCCCGGGGCCAGCGTCATGTCCTCGACACTGCCGGTCAGCTTGTCAAGACCGCGCAGCACGGCGCCCTGCGGTGCCTTGGTCGCGGCGACGCGGGGATCCTCCTCGATGCGGCCCAGATCAGGGATGTATTCAAGGTCCAGATCTGGCTCGAGGATCGAGGAATCGTCGGGAAACAGGTTCGGGCGAAGGATGGTTCCGTCCTGCTCCGGGGGCACGATCAGAACGGATCCCGGTTCCTGCGCTGCCACCGGTCCTGCCGCCAGCGCGCAGAACAGCGCAGCGCGAAGGATCATTCAGCTTCCTCGCTGTCGCCGGAAACGAATTTCATCAGCAGCGACACAAGGCTCAGGGCGCTTTGGGTATCGTAGATCTCGCCGCCCGGTTCGATCTCAACCGGTGAGCCACCCGGCACGATCTCGACAAAGCTGCCGCCCAGCAGTCCCTCGGATGCGATCACAGCCGCAGTGTCGTCGGTCAGGACGACATTCTCGTCCACAGTCAGCCGCGTCTCCGCCCGATAGGTCACAGGATCTAGCTCTAGCCCAACGACAGTACCGACTTTCACGCCTGCAAGGCGCACGTCGGTGCCGACCGTGATCCCCTCGACCGAGCGGAAGGACGCGGTGTATTCCGACACACCACCCTGCCCGCCGGTGAACCCGGCGATCTGTCCCGCGTAGAACAGGAAAGCCCCTGCCACGGCGAGGACTGCGGCGCCGACCAGTATTTCTGAAGTGCGTTCGGCCATCGGATTATTCCGGCTGCCAGGCCTCGTAATCGCGCCGATCGACCGGATCGGGGCGGCGGATGGACCCGGGAGGCGCATAGGCCAGCATTGTGCCTGTCAGGTTTTCCTGATGCGGCTTTTCCCAGGGCTTATGCTTCAGGTCCTTGGGCAACTCGTCGTAGGTGTGGTGCAGCCAGCCGTGCCAGTCCGGACTGACCCGACTCGCCTCGGATTCGCCGTTGTAGATCACCCAGCGCCGCTTGCCGTCCGAGGTCTGATAAAAGGTGTTTCCGGCGTCATCTTCGCCGACCTTGACGCCCTTGCGCCAGGTCCAGAACTGGGTGTTCAGCGTCGATCCGTTCCACCAGGTCACGGCACGAAGAAGCGAATTCAGAATGCCCATCGGCACCTCCGGTTTCCGTTACCCCCATATGACCCATGCGACGGCCAACGTCCAGTGACAAGGCCGCGCAGAGCGGAGACCTGTGCACATCATGAACCGGTGCCGCGCGGATCACCAAATAGGTATCAGGCAAAGATAAACCGGGGCTTTCCCGCTGCGCGGTCCGTCACCCCAGCCGGCCGTCCCGCGCCCAGGAAATCGCGTCTTCCAGCCGGTCGTCGCCCCAGAACACCTCACCGTCCACGGCGAAGCTGGGAGAGCCGAAGACGCCCATTGCCTTGCAGGTCTCGGTCTCGTCCGCCAGGGCCGCGCCTATTTCGTCCGACATCGCGGCCGCGATGATACGCTCCGGATCCTGTCCGGCCAGGCGCAGGCTTTCCGAAAGGTTCGGCTCGCTGCCTGCGGCTTGGTTGCACTGGAACCACAGCCGGTAAGCCTCGACCGTATAAGCCACGCCCCAGCCTTCGCGCATGCCCAGAAGCGCCACGCGATTGGCCAGTTCCAGTTCGGGCAGGGGATAGGGAACCGGGGTCGAGATCGGCAGCCCGTACAGCCCGGCACGGCGTTCGATATCGCGCCACATGTAGGCGGACTTCACCGGCTTGTCCTTGAACGGCACGTTGTTCTGTTCGACCATGATTGATCGCACGTTGAACGGTCGCCAGTTGAAGCTGATGCCCTCCCAGGACCCGACCTCCTCCAGCCGCATGACGGTCAGGTAGGAGTAGGTGCTGCCTATCGAATACCAAAAATCCACGGACGCCATAGACCTCGTCCCAAAACCGTTAACGCTCCTTAGAGCCTACCCTTTTGGGAGTCTTCAACAAAGTCTGCAATTCCAGACAATTGTCGACCCAAACGCGAATAACGTTTGTCGAAAAGCCTTTTTCCGAGAAAATTTCGGCCCTTACGTGTGTGGCAGCCGCGCAGTCGCCTCGATCTCGATTTTCATCTCAGGGTTCTGCAGCGCGGCCGACAACATCGTCGCAGCCGGGAGTGCTCTGCGAAATGCTTCTGCCGTGATTGGCCAGCATTCCGGCCAGTCAGCCGGATCGGGCAGGATGTAACGCACCCGCACCACGTCATCGAGTGACGCACCCGCCTCTGCCAGCGCCTTGGCGATGGTGGCAAGCGCATTGCGGCACTGGTCGACGACGGAGTCCGGCATGCTCATCGTCGCATAGTCATAGCCGGTGGTACCGGAGACAAAGACCCAGCCATCGCTGACTACGGCGCGGGAATAGCCGATGTCTCGCTCGAACGGGGAACCGGTGGTGATGTGCTGGCGGGTCATAGCATTACTCCGTCTGTACGAACCTCAATCATCCGCACCCATGAAAAAGGCCCGCCACCTTTCGGGACGGGCCTGAATTCGCTAGTCGCGCCGCGCTCAGCTCGCGCTCGCGCCTTCTTTCTTCTGCTGTTCCGAATAGATCATCAGTGGCTGCGAATCCGAGCTGACCGCCTCTTCGTTGACGACCACCTCCTCGACCCCATCCATGCCGGGCAGGTCGAACATCGTGTTCAGCAGGATGTCTTCCATGATCGACCGCAGGCCACGTGCGCCGGTCTTCCGTTCGATCGCACGTTTGGCGATGGCGGAAAGCGCGTCGTCGGTGAAGGTCAGCGACACGTCCTCCAGCTCGAACAGGCGTTGGTACTGCTTGACCAGCGCGTTCTTCGGCTCGGTCAGGATGGTGACAAGCGCGTCTTCGTCCAGGTCCTGCAGGGTCGCGATCACGGGCAGACGGCCGACGAATTCCGGGATCAGCCCGAATTTCAGCAGGTCTTCCGGCTCCAGTTCGGTGAACATCTCGCCGACAGAGCGCGATTCCTCGTCCTTCACATCGGCACCGAAGCCCATGGCAGAGCCACGACCGCGCTGCGCGATGATCTTTTCCAGGCCGGCAAAGGCGCCGCCGCAGATGAACAGGATGTTCGTCGTGTCCACCTGCAGGAATTCCTGCTGCGGATGCTTGCGCCCGCCCTGCGGCGGCACGGAGGCAACGGTGCCTTCCATGATCTTCAGCAGCGCCTGCTGCACGCCCTCGCCCGACACGTCGCGGGTGATTGAGGGATTGTCGGACTTGCGGGTGATCTTGTCGACTTCGTCAATATAAACGATGCCGCGCTGCGCCCGCTCGACGTTGTATTCCGAGGCCTGAAGCAATTTCAGGATGATGTTCTCGACATCCTCGCCCACGTAACCCGCTTCGGTCAGCGTGGTCGCGTCCGCCATGGTGAAGGGCACATCGAGGATCCGCGCCAGCGTCTGCGCCAGCAGCGTCTTGCCGCAACCGGTCGGGCCGATCAGCAGGATGTTCGACTTCGCCAGCTCTATGTCGGTCTTCCCGGCGTGGTTGAGCCGCTTGTAGTGATTATGCACAGCCACCGACAGCACGCGCTTCGCGTGGGACTGCCCGATCACGTAGTCGTCCAGCACCTCGCAGATTTCCTTCGGCGTCGGTACGCCGTCAGAGGATTTGAGCCCGGAGGTTTTGGTCTCCTCCCGGATGATATCCATGCAAAGTTCGACACACTCGTCACAAATGAAAACGGTTGGCCCCGCAATCAGTTTGCGCACCTCGTGCTGGCTCTTCCCGCAGAAAGAGCAATAAAGTGTGTTCTTACTGTCGCCGCCTGAACTACTTGCCATCTCTTATTCCCCTGGGCTTCGTGGCCCGAGCGGCGTGTTCTGCCGCACGCGCCGGCGATGCTCCTGATTTGCCAGGTAGCCTAGGGCAGAGCCCAAAAAGGCACAACGCCAAAATGACAGGAAAGCAACAACGTGCTTTCGTGGTTAAGCGTCGCCTTCAGGCCTGGCGCGGTTCTCCACAATCTCGTCCAGATGGCCCCATTCCAGGGCCTCTTCCGGGGACATGAAGTTATCACGTTCCAGCGCAGCCTCAACCGCTTCGACAGGCTGACCGGAGTGTTTTGCGTAAATTTCGTTGAGCCTGCGCTTCAGTTTCTGGGTTTCCTCGGCATGGATCATGATGTCCGTCGCCTGGCCCTGGTAGCCGCCAGAGGGCTGGTGAACCATGATGCGCGCGTTAGGCAGCGCAAAGCGCATCCCCGTCTCACCCGCGATCGCCAGCAGCGACCCGGCCGAGGCCGCCTGCCCCACGATCAGCGTGGACACCTTCGGGCGCACGTATTGCATCGTGTCGTACATCGCCAGGCCCGAGGTGACGACACCGCCGGGGCTGTTGATATACATGGAGATTTCCTTTTTCGGGTTCTCCGACTCCAGGAACAGCAGCTGCGCGACGACAAGGCTCGACATGCCGTCGTGGATCGGGCCGTTCACGAAAATGATCCGCTCCTTCAGCAGGCGCGAGAAAATGTCATAGGCCCGTTCGCCGCGGCTGGTCTGCTCGACCACCATCGGCACGAGGTTGTTCATGTAGTGATTATACTGATCGATCGGGTCCATCATATCGCCTGCCTCGCTATCGGCACCGGTGTAGCCGGTGAACTGTCAACAGAGTCTTATTTACTGCCGGAACCAGCCGCAAGGGCACCGCCCGGACGAATCGACCCTAGCACGCGCTTGACAGGTATGTAAGTCATCACTTACGGTAAGTCATGTCTTACGAATCTGCCATCGCCGCCCTGGCCGACCCGACGCGCCGCTCGCTGATCGAGCGGTTGCGCGACGGGCCGCAGCCGGTAGGACGGCTGGCGCAGGACCTTCCGATCAGCCGCCCGGCCGTGTCGCAGCACCTGAAAGTGCTCAGCGATGCCGGGCTTCTGCTGGTCGAACCAAGCGGCACCCGCCGCCTCTACCGCCTTGCGCCGCAGGGTTTCGAGGACCTGCGCCGCTGGCTCGACAGCCTGTGGGACGACGCGCTCGGCAGCTTCGCCGCCCGCGCCCGAGAGATCGCGAAAGAGAGCAACAGCAAGGACCCCCCGAAATGACCGGCCCCATCGTCAAGACCGTCACCGTGCCGCTCTCTCCCGAGCGCGCCTTCACGCTATTCACCGAGGAAATGTCCGACTGGTGGCCGCTCGACACCCATTCCCTCTCCGCCGGCGACGGCGAGACGGCGAAATCCGTCACGGTGACACCGGAGGAAGGCGGCGCGGTCTTTGAAACCAAACCGGATGGCAGCACCGCGCAATGGGGCCGCGTCACCGAATGGGATCCGGGCCGCGCCTTCGGCATGACCTGGCATGTCGGCCGGCCGGAGGATCAGGCGAGCCACGTTCATGTCAGTTTCGACGTCGTCGCCGACGGCACGAAAGTGACGCTGATCCACGACAACTGGCGGGCCCTCGGCGCCGAGGCCGCGTCGCTACGCCAGAACTACCACAGCGGCTGGGATACCGTGTTCTGCGCCCTCTACGCCGGTGCCGCACAGTCCGTCATGGTGACTGCGGCCTGATCCCGGCCCGCCGGGTCCGCCGCCATGCCGCGCGCCTTGCTCCTCGGCGGGACCGGCCAGATCGGCATGGCGGTCGCCGACCGCCTTGACCGCGCGGGCTGGAACGTCGTCCTCGCCTCCCGGACGCCCCCGCCGAGCCAGGGGCCGTGGCGGCACGCAATCCTCGACCGGGACACCTCCGGCACACTGGCGGACGCGATCGGCGACGGTGCCGACCTGCTGCTGGACTGCATCGCCTACGACGCGGACCACGCCGGGCAGTTGCTGGAGGTGCAGGTGTCGGTCGGTCACATCGCCGCGATCTCCAGCGCCAGCGTCTACTGCGACGAACAGGGCCGCACGCTGGACGAGGCCGCCGATACCGGCTTCCCGGACCTCCCCGTCCCGATCCCCGAGGATCACCCCACCGTCGCACCCGGCCCCGCCACCTATTCCACCCGCAAGGTCGCGATGGAGCGCCGTCTGCTCGACGGCGCCACCGGCCGCGTGACCATCCTCCGCCCCTGCGCCATCCACGGCCCCCACAGCAGGCACGCGCGGGAATACTGGTTTCTCCGCCGCCTTCAGGATGGCCGCACGAAGATCCCGCTCGCCTTCGACGGGCGCAGCCGGTTCCAGACCACTTCGACCGCCGCAATAGCAGAGGCGTTACTGTGGGCGCTGGAGCCAGACCGCCCGCAGATCCTGAATGTGACGGATGCCGATGCGCCGACGGTGGCCGAAATCGGCCGGGCGATCATGGCGGCGACCGGCCTCACGGCAGAGCTCGTGCTGCTCTCCGACACCAGCTTCCCTGCCAAGGTCGGTGCAACGCCCTGGTCCACCCCGCGCCCCTTCGTCTGCGCCAGCTCGGCCCCAAACGCCGGAACCTACGCCGAAACCGTCCCAAAAGCGCTCGACTGGCTTGCCGAAGCCACCCGCAACGCCGACTGGCGCAAGGTCCTGCCGCAGTTCGCCGCCTACCCGCGAGATCACTTCGACTACGCGCGCGAAGACCGCCTGTTCGCCTCTTCAAATCTCTGACGATCCCACGGCCGCGGAACTTCCCTCGCGCCCGGCCATGCCGTAGACTACGGGCCGTAGGGAGGACATCATGAACGAACCCAATCCCAGCTTCCGGCGGGGCGATGTCTGGTATGCCGCCGACAGTGGCGACCTGTCGGAATTCGCCGCCGGCATTCCCGCCGAGACCGACGCCGCCGACTACCCCCACGCCAGCGGGATCGAAGCGAAGATCCCGATCTATGACGGCAACGCCATCCGCGCGATGGATGCGCAGGGCCGCAAGGCGCTGATGCAGGAATGGGCGAAGCTTCTGCTGAACGGCCCCGGCGTCCTCGTTATCCAGTCCGCCTACCCCGACACCGCGCCCGTCGACCGTGCCACCGCCCTCTTCGACCGTATCATTGAAGAAGAACGTGCCGCAGGTGCCGGCGCGGGCGACCATTTCGCCAAGCCCGGCGCGAATGACCGGATCTGGAACGCGCTGCAAAAGCACTGCCTCGCAGATCCGGAAGGCTTCGCGCTCTACTACGGCAACACCTGCCTGGCTCTCGCCGCAGAGGCATGGCTCGGCCCCGGCTACCAGTTCACCGCGCAGGTCAACCGTGTAAATCCCGGCGGCGCCGCCCAGAATGCGCATCGCGACTATCATCTCGGCTTCATGTCGACCGAGCAGGCCGCCCGCTTCCCGGCGCATATTCACGCGCTGTCGCCCGGCCTGACCCTTCAGGGCGCCGTCGCTCATTGCGACATGCCCGTGGAAAGCGGCCCGACGATGCTGCTGCCCTATTCGCAGCGCTACGGCGCCGGGTACATCGCCTTCACGCGCCCCGACTTTCAGGCCTATTTCGCCGAGAACCACGCGCAGCTGCCACTGAAGAAGGGCGACGCCGTGTTCTTCAACCCGGCACTGATGCACGGCGCGGGCACCAACCGCACCGCCGACATCTGCCGCATGGCGAACCTGCTGCAGATCAGTTCCGCGATGGGCCGCGCGATGGAGGCGGTCGACCGCACCGCCATGACCCGCGCGCTCTACTCGCCGCTCAAGGCACTCGTCGCCGATGGCAAGCTGACGCCAGAGGAAACCGCCGCCGCCATCGCCGCCTGCGCCGAGGGCTATGCCTTCCCCACCAACCTCGACAGCGACCCGCCCATCGGCGGCCTCGCTCCCGCCAGCCAGGCGGACCTGATGACCAAGGCGCTGCAGGATGGCGACGACGAGGCCACCTTCGCCGCCGCACTCGACGGGTGGGAGGAACGCCGCCGACCCTGACATCGGGTCCGCCTTGCCAAGCACCAGCCCCCATGCGACGGTCTTCGCCGTCCGTGGGGCAAGTGGAGGAACAACCTTGGAACAGACGGAAATCAGGGCCGCCTCCGGTACCGGCACCGCCCAGCTGCCGCAGCTGCACGAGGCGCGCAATCCGGGGATGGAGCTTGACCTTGACTGGGTCATGTCCGCACAGGCCAACACCTCCGCCATCGAGCGCCGCGCCGCCACCCTGCCCGGCCGCCGCTCGGTCAAGAAGGACTATCAGGCCGCGTGGCTCTGCAAGGCGATCACCCTGATCGACCTGACGACCCTGTCCGGCGACGACACGCCCGGGCGCGTCCGCCGCCTCTGCGCCAAGGCGCGGCAGCCGGTGCGGCAGGATATCCTCGATGCCCTCGGCATGCCGCCGATCACCACCGGCGCGGTCTGCGTCTATCACGAGATGGTCCCCACCGCTGTCGCCGCGCTGGAGGGCACGAACATCCCCGTCGCCGCGGTTTCCACCGGCTTCCCGGCGGGCCTGTCACCACTGAACCTGCGCATCGCCGAGATCGGCGAGTCGGTAAAGGCCGGCGCGAAGGAGATCGACATCGTCATCTCCCGCCGCCACGTGCTGACCGGCAACTGGCAGGCGCTCTATGACGAGATGCGCGCCTTCCGCGACGCCTGCGGCGACGCGCATGTGAAGGCGATCCTCGCCACCGGCGAACTCGGCAGCCTGCGCAACGTCGCCCGCGCCTCGCTGGTCTGCATGATGGCCGGCGCCGACTTCATCAAGACCTCCACCGGCAAGGAGAGCGTGAACGCCACCCTGCCCGTCTCCCTCGTCATGATCCGGGCGCTTCGCGACTACTTCGACCGCACAGGCCACCGGATCGGCTACAAGCCCGCCGGCGGCATCTCCAAGGCCAAGGACGCGCTGACCTACCTGACACTGATCAAGGACGAACTTGGGAACCGCTGGCTAGAGCCGGACATGTTCCGCTTCGGCGCCTCCTCGCTCCTCGGCGATATCGAGCGTCAATTGGAACATCACGTGACAGGCCGCTACTCCGCAGGATACCGACATGCGCTCGCATAGAATCGCCCGAACGGTTTCGATCTTGGTCCCGGCGCTACTCTGCTTCGCCATCGTCCCGGCGCATGCGCAGACCTTCTTGATACGGTGCGGACCCTGGATTTCCAACGCCGGCGAGGAAAGCGACGACGTCACGATCCAGTTCAACGACAAAAGGATGACTCTGTCGGACGGGCACGACCGGATCGTCGCCAAACAGGTCGACGAAACGGAGCTCGGCCGGGTTTATGTCGAAGACGGCGACGCCTATTTCGCCTATTCGGCCCATACAAATATCCGGTCCCGGAGCGGTGTCTTCTGGCCTGTGAAGATCGTCCGGATCGTGCAGGACCCGAATTCGGTGAGGCACATGACAGTTTCATGCAAAGGCAACCTATGAACGTCCCCGAGATCTTCGACACGATGGAATACGGCCCCGCCCCCGAAAGCGCGGCCGAGGCTCTGGCCTGGCTGGTCGACGGCGGTGACCGCTACGGCCATTTCATCGACGGCAGGATGACCGAACCGGGTGAGGGCTTCCCGTCGAAGAACCCTGCAACCGGCGAGGTGCTGGCGACAATCTCGCAGGCCACGCAGAAGGATGTCGACGCTGCCGTCGCCGCCGCCCGCAAGGCGCAGCCGAAATGGTCGAAGCTTTCGGGGCACGAACGCGCAAAATACCTCTACGCCATCGCCCGCCTCGTCCAGAAACATTCCCGTCTGCTCGCCGTTCTGGAAACCCTCGACAACGGCAAGCCGATCCGCGAAAGCCGCGACATCGACGTGCCGCTCGTCGCGCGCCACTTCTACTACCACGCAGGCATGGCGCAGCTGATGCAGGCCGAACTGCCGGACCGCGAGGCGCTCGGCGTCTGCGGCCAGATCATCCCGTGGAACTTCCCGCTCCTCATGCTGGCATGGAAGGTCGCGCCCGCCATCGCGATGGGCAACACGGTGGTGCTGAAGCCCGCCGAATACACCTCGCTCACCGCGCTGCTCTTCGCCGAGCTCTGCGCCGAGGCGGGGCTGCCCAGAGGCGTCGTCAACATCGTCACCGGCGACGGCGCCGTTGGCGAGATGATCGTGAACCACGACGACATCGACAAGGTCGCCTTCACCGGCTCCACCTCGGTCGGCCGCCGTATCCGCGAGGCGACGGCGGGATCCGGCAAGGCGCTGACGCTCGAACTAGGCGGCAAATCCCCCTACATCGTCTTCGACGACGCCGATCTCGACAGCGCCATCGAGGGGCTGGTCGACGCGATCTGGTTCAATTCCGGCCAGGTCTGCTGCGCCGGCTCGCGCCTGCTGGTGCAGGAAGGCATCGCCGACCGTTTCTATGAAAAGCTCAAACGCCGCATGGACGGACTGCGCGTCGGCGATCCGCTCGACAAGTGCATCGACGTCGGCGCGGTGGTGGACCCGGTTCAGCTCCAGACCATCGCCACGATGGTCGAAGGCAGCGCGGGCGACATCTACCGCGCCAACGCGCCGCTGCCCGAGAACGGCTGCTACTACCCGCCGACGCTGATCACCGGGCTGGAGCCTGCCGACCGCCTGATGCAGGAGGAAATCTTCGGCCCCGTGCTTGTCGGCACGACCTTCCGCACCCCGGCCGAGGCGGTGCAGCTCGCCAACAACACCCGCTACGGCCTCGCCGCCACGGTCTGGTCGGAAAACGTGAACCTCGCCCTCGATATCGCGCCAAAGCTCGCGGCAGGCGTGGTCTGGGTCAACGCCACCAACCTCTTCGACGCCGCCGCCGGGTTTGGCGGCGTCCGCGAAAGCGGCTTCGGGCGCGAAGGCGGCTGGGAAGGTCTGCTCGCCTACACCAAACCCAAGGGCAGCACCAAGGCACTGAAACCCGTGAAACCGGTGGACGCCCCCAAGGACGCCACCGTCGACACTCTCGACCGCACCGCCAAGCTCTACATCGGTGGCAAGCAGGCCCGCCCCGACGGCGGCTATTCCCGCCCGGTCTGGTCGGCCAAGGGCAAGCTCCTCGGCCACCCGCCCATCGCCAACCGCAAGGATATCCGCAACGCCGTCGAGGCCGCGCGCAACGCCTCCGGTTGGTCCAGGACCACCGGCCACCTGCGCGCGCAGATCCTCTATTACCTCGCCGAGAACCTTTCCGCCCGCGCCGAGGAATTCGCCGCCCGCCTGACGGACCTCACCAGCGAGGGCCACAAGGCGGCACAGGACGAGGTCGACACCGCAATCTCCCGCCTCTTCACCTATGCCGCATGGGCCGACAAATACGACTGTGCCGCCAAGGGCGTACCCCTGCGCGGCATCGCCCTTGCAATGAACGAGCCGGTCGGCGTCATCGGCGCCTTCTGCCCCGACGAGGCGCCGCTTCTCGGCCTCGTCTCGGTCCTCGGCCCGGCACTGGCCATGGGCAACCGCCTCGTCGCCGTCGCCTCCGAAGCCTATCCGCTGGCCGCGACCGACTTCTACCAGCTCCTCGAAACCTCCGACGTCCCCGCCGGCACCGCCAACATCCTCACCGGATCGCACGCCGAACTGGCGCCCCAACTCGCCGGCCACATGGACGTGGACGCGGTCTGGAGCTTCTCCTCCTCCGACCTCTCCGCCGTCATCGAGAAAGAGGCGGCCGGAAACCTGAAACGGACCTGGGTGAACAATGGCCGCGCCACCGACTGGACCACGGCGGAAGGCCGCGCCTTCCTCGCCGCGGCGACCGAGGTCAAGACGATCTGGGTGCCTTACGGCGAATAGCGCACCTGGACCGCTGGCGACCCAGGGGAATCCACCGGCCCGAACAGGCTCAACCGACCCGGAAGACCTTGTCCCTCGAAGTCTGCCCCCGGATCAGCGTCAGCCCGGTCTTCGGCACGCCCAGCGCCTTCGCCAGCAGCTTCTGCACCGCCGCGTTGGCCTTGCCTCCCTCGGGCACCGTCGTCACGTAGACCCGGATCGCGCCGTCCTCCGCCTTCACCGCGTTCCGCGACGCCTTCGGCGTCACCCGCACCGCGATCTCGGCGCCGGACACGGCCATATGGCTCAGGTCGGTCATCGGCTTGGAACCTCCACCGCGCCGTTCTAGGCTGCGCCGCGACCAACCGCCAGCAGGAGGCAGCATGAACCGCACGGGATTTTTCTGGGACGAAAGCTGCTTCTGGCATTCCGGCGGCAATTACGCGCTGACCTTCCCGGTCGGCGGGCTGGTACAGCCGCTGGCGGCGGGCGGCCTGCCCGAAAGCCCCGAGACCAAGCGGCGGTTGAAGAACCTGCTGGAGGTCACAGGGCTGTTCAGCGAACTGCATACGCAATCGGCCGACCCCACCACGAAGGATGAACTGGCGCTGGTCCATCCCGTGAGCTTCCTCGACAAATTCAAGGCAACCTCCGACGCCGGCGGCGGCGAACTGGGTCTGCGCACCCCTTTCGGCCGTGGCGGCTACGAGATCGCGGCACTTTCCGCCGGCCTCGCCCGCGGCGCGCTCTTCGCGGTCCTCGAAGGCAGGCTGGACAACGCCTATGCCCTCTCCCGCCCGCCCGGCCACCATTGCCTGCCCGATTGGCCCAACGGATTCTGCCTGCTCGCCAACATCGCCATCGCCATCAGATCCGCCCGCGCCGCCGGCCTCGCCCGGCGCTTCGCCGTGGTCGACTGGGACGTGCATCACGGCAATGGAACCGAGCACATCTTCATCGACGATCCGGACGTCCTGACCATCTCGATCCACCAGGAAAAGAACTACCCGCTCGATACCGGCGACGCCGATGTCACCGGCGAAGGCGCCGCGAAGGGCGCCAACATGAATATCCCGCTGCCCCCCGGCGGCGGCCACGCCACATACCTCGAAGCAATGGAACGGCTGGTCCTGCCAAAGCTCCGCGCCTTCCAGCCGGAGGTGATCGTCGTCGCCTGCGGCTATGACGCCTCCGCCTTCGACCCGCTGGCGCGGATGCTCTGCACCGCCGACACCTTCCGCCAGATGACCCGGCAGGTGATGGAGGCGGCGGACGACCTCTGCGGCGGGCGCGTCGTCATGGTCCACGAGGGCGGCTATTCCGAGGCGCATGTACCGTTCTGCGGCCATGCTGTGCTGGAACAGCTTTCGGGCTCCGCCATCACCGCCCCCGACCCGCTGGCCGAGACACTGGAAATTCGTCAACCAAACGCGAAGATGCAGGCCTTCCTGTCCGACTACATCGGCGAGCTGGAAGACTTCTTCTTCTGACCCATCTCCACCCTCGCGCGGATGCCCTTCAACTGTCGCCGCGCCATGATCCCGTGGATCAGCGACGCCGCCGGGCGTGCGAGCACGCCCGGGAACCGTACCCGCCCCAGCACCGGCATCTCGATCTCTGCCTTCGAGGTCCGCGCCCTGACATGCAGCCGCGTGCCGCCATCGACCGGAGATAACACGAACACCCAGCTTGCCCGGTCGAAACACGCCCGCCAGTCATCAGACCCGACCGCCCCGGTCACGCTCCCGGAAGGCACCCCCAGCAACAGCCACCGTGCTGCCTCGAACCCCAGCACCACGAAGCAGTCCGTCACCCCCGGCAGCGCCGGCATCACGGTTCCGATGCCAAATTCCTGAAATTCCGGCAGAATCTCCCACGCGCTCGCCGCGCCGCCATTATCCAGCCGGTCATAGCTGTACCATCCCGCGCGCCCCGCCCCCATCTGCACCAGCCACGGCCAGACCGCCTCGGGCGGCGCGCCGATCGTCACGCCGTGATCCAGAGACACAAGCAGGTCGCGCACCAGCCCATCGCCCGGCAACACCGCCGCGCGCTCCGCCTCCGTCGCCCTGAAAAGCCCAGACATGCCCCATCCCTAGCCACCCAGCCACTCCGCGCACAAGCCCGCCGCTGCACTTGCATCTCCGCGGCGAAGCGCCGACATGTGTGCGGCCCGCTGATGGAGACAACATGCCCGACCGCAACCAAGCCGCCCTCGACTTCCTGCTGACCCGCCGCTCGCGCCCGGCCAAGACGTTGACCGGCCCGGTGCCGGACCGCGAGACGCTGAAGACGCTGCTCACGGCGGCAGGGCGCAGCCCCGATCACGGCAAGCTGGAACCGTGGCGCTTCATCGTGCTGGAAAAACCGGCGCTCAAACGGCTCGGTGCGCTGGTCCCAACGCGCGGCGCGGCGCTGGGAGAGGACGAAGACCGCATCGCCAAGGCCCGCGCGCAATTCGACGACGCCGACCTTGCGGTGGCCGTGGTCTTCTCCCCGAAACCCTCGCCCAAGATCCCCGAGATCGAACAGCTCTATTCCGCCGGCGCGGTCTGCCTGTCGCTGCTGAACGCCGCGCTGGCTTCCGGCTGGGGCGCCAACTGGCTATCCGGCTGGCCCAGCCATGACCGTGACTTCCTGACCGAGGGCCTCGGCCTCGAACCGCAGGAAAGCATCGCCGGCTTCATCCATCTCGGCACCGAAACCTCCGCCCCGCCGGATCGCCCGCGCCCCGACATCGACGCGATCACCACCTGGGTCGCGGAATGATCGTTGCGGACTTCCTCAAGGCCCTCGGCCAGTTTGGCGACCCCCGCTTCCAGCGCGTTTTCTGGCTCGGCCTCGGCCTGACCATCGCCCTGCTCTTCGGCGTCTACGCGGTATTTCTCTGGGTGATCCAGTGGCTTACCCCCGACACCATCACGATCCCCTGGATCGGCGAGGTGACATGGGTCGACGACCTGCTGTCATTCGGCTCCATCGCGCTGATGCTGCTGCTGTCATTCTTCCTGATGGTGCCGGTCGCCTCGGCCTTCACCGGCATCTTCCTCGAAGACGTGGCCGAAGCGGTGGAGGACCGGCATTATTCCCACCTCCCCGAAGTCCCGCGCCTGCCGTGGAGCGAGATCGTCGCCGACACGCTGGGATTCCTCGCCCTGCTGATCGCGGTCAACGCGGGCGCGCTCATCGTCGGCCTCTTCGTGCCGCCCTTCATGCCGTTCATCTTCTACGGCGTGAACGGATTCCTTCTGGGAAGGGAATACTTCCAGATCGCCGCCATGCGCCGCCTTGGCCGTCAGGGCGCCAAGGAGTCGTTCCGCGCCAATATCGGCCAGATCTGGCTGGCGGGTATGCTGATGGCCGTGCCTTTATCGGTGCCGGTCCTGAACCTGATCGTCCCGGTGCTGGGCGCCGCGACCTTCACGCACCTGTTCCACCGGCTCAACACCTGAGGCGCGGCGGCCGGCCGCGCCTTCGGCTCAGTAATAGGTGCGGCGGCGGTTGAACCAGTCGATATCCTCGACCGTGATGATGCCCGAGACGATGATCCCGGCCACGATCGCCCACACGATGAAGGCCACGATCGTCACGATCACGAATTTCCGCTTCAGGTGATGCACTTCCGGGGATCCGGGCATCGTGCCCGGAACGACCTCGCCCAGATCGCCCTGAGTCTTGATGCGCAGCGGCAGCACGATGAACAGGGTCATGAACCAGATGACCGCGAAAAGGACGATTGCGGATGTGATCGCCATCAGACCTGCTCCAGCTCGATCAGGGTGCCGTTGAAATCCTTCGGATGCAGGAACAGCACCGGTTTCCTGTGCGCGCCGATCTTCGGCTCACCATCCCCCAGCACCCGCGCACCCGCCGCCTTCAGCTTGTCGCGCGCGGCCAGGATGTCGTCGACCTCGTAGCAGATGTGGTGAATGCCGCCCGACGGGTTCTTTTCCAGGAACCCCTTGATCGGAGAATTCTCGCCCAGCGGATAAAGCAGCTCGATTTTGGTGTTCGGCAGCTCGATGAACACGACCGTCACGCCATGGTCCGGTTCATCCTGCGGCGCGCCGACGCCGGCGCCGAGGGTGTCGCGGTATTGCGCCGCCGCCGCCTCCAGATCCGGAACGGCGATGGCAACGTGGTTCAGGCGGCCGATCATGCGAAATCTCTTCCTTCGAGGTTCCCCCCACATGCCACCGGAGGCGCTCGATTACCAGCGCCCCGTGGTCGCAGGCCCGGGCGGCGCGGCGGCGCCTGTCATCCCCAGAAGAATAGTTCGAATGCCCGTGGTTCTTAACCGCCAGTTTATCTTCTTGCCGAAATCTGGACGGATTCAGCAGTGAGGAACCGCCATGCCCGCCAGCCTCGACCACCCCCGTCCCCTGTCCGCGCCCCTGACCACCCAGCCGCTCGGCGGCTTCACCGTCCTCGTGATCGAGGACAGCCGATTTGCGTCCGAGGCCGTGCGCCTCCTGTGCCTGAAAAGCGGCGCAAGGATTCGCCGCGCCGACAGCCTGTCCTCGGCGCAACGGCACCTCATGGTCTATGTTCCGACGGTGGTGATCGTCGATCTCGGCCTGCCGGACGGCTCCGGCACCGACCTGATCGCACAGCTCGCCAAGGCCACGCCGCGGATCCCGGTGATCCTTGCAACTTCCGGCGACGACACCCTGTTCGATGCCGCGCGCGCCGCCGGGGCCGACGGCGTTCTGGCCAAACCCATCGAAAGCCTCGCGGTGTTCCAGAAGGCGGTCCTGGAACTCCTGCCTGCCGATCAGCGCCCTGTCGCACTGCGCGTCGTCCCGTCCGAGGTTGTGGCGCCCGATCCCATCGCCTTCCACGACGACCTCGCCCATATCGCCGAGGTGCTGAAGGGCCACGAGGACGAAAGCACCGTCGACTACGCCGCCCGCTTCCTCGCCGGCGTCGCGCGCAGCGCGCATGACGACGCGCTCCTGCGCGCGGCGGAGCGGCTGTCGCGAAGCTATGCCAGGGGGCTGTCTTTCGGCGCCGATCTCGACCGTGTCTCGGGCCTGCTTCGCGAACGCCTCGAAAACCGCGCCGCAATCTGAGCGTCCCTAGCGCGGAACGCCGCCGCGTCCAGTCTGGGCGGCCTTCCGCATCGTCCTAGCTCTCCGCCCAAAACCACGACTTGGAGAGCCACGGATGACCAGCATCTACGAAGTCATCAAGGAAGATCACCGTACCCACCGCGACCTGATGAAACGCATCGCCGGGACCGAAGGCGACAGCCCCGAACGCCGCAAGGCTTGGGACGCCTTCTATCACGAGGTCAAATCCCATGCCGCGGCAGAGGAAGAAACCTTCTATTCCAAGCTGATCTCGAAGACCTGGGGCCAGGACGCCGCCCGCCACTCGGTCCATGAGCACAAGGAACTGGACGACCTGATGGACGAGCTGAACGAGATGGACATGTCCAGCCCCGGCTGGCTGAACAAGTTCCACAAGCTCGAACACGACTACAACCACCACATCGACGAAGAGGAGGACGAGGTCTTCACCCGCGCCCAGGAAGAGATCGACGAAGGCGAGATCGAGAACTTCGGCGACCGGTTCCTTGCCCGCAAGGCCGAGGAACGCAAGCTGGTCGAGGAAAAGCTCGCCGACCACCTCGAGGATTGACCGGCCGGGCCGCCCCGACCTGGCGGCCCCTTACAGCTTCGGGTCGCGCGCCACCAGGATCGGCGCGGTCAGCGACGACAGGCTCTGCTTCTGCCGACCCTCGCCGTCGAAATTCTCCGGCGCCAGCCAGGTCTCGAACGCCGCCTTCAGCGCCGGCCACTCCTTGTCGATCGAGGCGAACCATGCGGTATCACGGCTCCGCCCTTTCACGACGCCCGCCTGCCGGAACACGCCCTCATAGCTGAACCCGTACCGCTGCGCCGCCCGGCGCGAGCCCATGTTGGCCCCATGGCATTTCCATTCGTAGCGCCGGTAACCGGCTTCGTAAGCCCACTCCATCAGCAGGAACATCGCCTCCGTCGCCGCCCGCGTCCGCTGCAATGGCCTGGAATAGTTGATGTGCCCGACCTCAATGGTTCCCGCCGCCGGGTTGATCCGCATCAGGCTGGCCACCCCGCCCCAGGCGCCCGCCTCCTTGTCGTAGATCGCATGAAACCGCGGGTCGGGTTCTGCCACGACCTTCTCGACCCAGGCGCGGTATCCGTCCACCTCCGCGAACGGCCCGTAAGGCAGGTATTTCCAGATCGCGTCATCCACCGCATTCGCCGCGAACAGCGCCTCCGCATGATCGGGCGTCAGCAGTTCCAGCCGCGCATAACGGCCTTCGAAAACCTCTCCATCCGGCCAGCGCGGCGGCTGCCAGTTGGACAGATCTTCCATGGAATCCGCGAAATCTTGCACCGTTCTCTCCCAATTCCCGCCCGATTTTCGGGGGAACATTACGCATTGCCGCCGAATGTCCAAGGGGAAGAGTACGATGTCCAGTCAGACCGATTTAAGCAACCGCATGCAAAAGGCCATCGACTGGGCCATCTTCGGTTTCGGCGCCCTCGCGCTCTGCACGGCCATCGCCGCCACCACGCTCGCCCGCACAGCGCACGCCCTGTCGACCGCGCCGGTGGCCGAGACCATCGCCCAGCAATAGGCAAGCCGTTTCAGGCCAGTAGCCCCGGATCCGCCCCCAGATCCAATCCCGGAAACACCGAGCCTTCCAGTAAGCCACGGTCCATCCCGTAAAGCCCCCGCATGACCCAGGCCGCATAGGCGCGCACATCCGCCGTCGGCATCAGGTCGCGCCGCGCATACAGGTCCGCTTCCGCCAGCCCCGGCCAGTCGCCGTAAACACGCCCGCCGCGCAGCGCACCGCCCGCCAGCAGCATCGCGCCACCGGTGCCGTGGTCGGTTCCGCCGCTGCCATTCTCGGCCACCGTCCGGCCGAACTCCGTCATCGCCAGAACCGCGGTCTTGCCCCAGACCGGCCCCAGCCCCTCCTTCAGCGTCAGGATCGAGCGTTGCAGCAGGTTCAACGCCCGCGACAGCGCACCATCCTGCGCGCGGTGGGTGTCCCAGCCTGACAGGGAATACGACACGATCCGCGTCTCCTGCAGCAGCCGCGCGGCGGCAAAAGCCGCCATCGGTTCCTGCCGCGGGCCGGTCGACAGCGGCGAAAGTGCTTCGCGGTCGATCTCGGCGGCCAGTCCCAGCGCCTCGCCCGCCGCTTCGGAAAACAGCGGGTCGGGCGCATAGATATGCTCCAGCAGCAGCTGCGCCTGCGGCGACAACGTCACATCCGCATCGGGCGACCATTGCAGCGCAGGCGCGTCGCCCGAAAGGATCTTCATCTCGTCGCGTCCAACCGCAAAGGCGGTCTTTGCCGTAATCCCCGGCATCGCCTGCAGCATCCGGTTCAGCCAGCCGTCCCGCTGGGCTGCCAGAACCACGTCCATGCCGGTGCCCGCCTCCAGCAGGTCCTGCCCGTCGAAATGGCTGCGCTTGTCGCGATAGGGCGTCGAGACCGCCTGTACAAAGCCCAGTTCCCCCGCCTCCCACAGCGGCATCAGCGGCGCCATCGTCTCATTCAGCGCGAAATATCCGTCCAGCGGCAAGGCATTCCCGGCAGACTTCGCCAGCTTCGGCCGGTAGTCCGCGAACAGCCTGTCACTGACCGGCGGCAGAATTCCCAGACCGTCCATTGCGCCGCGCAGGACGATCACCACCAGCCGCGCATCGCCCGGCGTCGCGGCCATGGTCATGGTCGACAGCCACGGATGCGCCGCCGCGGAACAGGCCACACCCAGCCCGCCGCGCAGAAGCCCCCGCCGTGAAATCGCGCCTGTCGCCATCACACCGCCCTCATCGCCGGTTGAACTCCGCCGAGGCAAGCACCAGCCCGACCCCCTCGGCCCGTGTCTCCGCCGCCGATACCGCCTTCACTAGGCGCGGGCTCGCCGCGTCGCCAAGCGCCCGGCGCGCAAAGCGGTCCGGCTCCGCGTCCTGATCCTTCCGTCGCGCCGCCGCCGCCATCGCCCAGGAAATCCGCTGCGCCAGCCCGAAAGGCTGCACCCAAGCCGTCTCGGCATCCGCGTATCCATCCGGTCCGGGCGGCCTGATCGGGTCCTGCCCCATCGCGCGCAGCTGATCGCGGAACTGCTTCTTGAGCTTTCCGCGGGGCAGCGACACCAGGTCCGCGCCGCGCGCACCTAGCGCCCGCAACGCCGATCCCATGAATTCCATCGGTAGCTTCACCTTGGCGCCGAAGCCGTGCCAGGCCGCCGGATGCCGCAGCATCGTCCCGTAAACCGCCGACAGATCACCGCCGCTGTCGAGCCACGCCGCCTCCATCGCCGCGACAAGCGCCGGATCGGGCGTGTCGGCCACGAAATGCGCCGCCAGCTTGTGCGACAGGTGCCGTGCCGTCGCCGGATGCACCGCCAGATCGTCCAGCGCCTCGCGGATATGTTCCAGCCGCGCGCGCCCGCGCCCGCCATATCTCTCCCCAAGCACCTTCTCCGCGCCCGGCTCGGCGTATTCCGATCGAAAGGCCACCGCGTCATCCTTGCGGATGTTGAACGAGAGCCCGGTCAGCAGTTCCGCGAACTGCCGCACATCCGTCTGCCCATAGGCTGCGCCGACCCCAAGCGTGTGCAGTTCCAGCACCTCGCGCGCAAGATTTTCGTTCAGACCGCGGCCGCGCTTCTTTCCGACTGCAGAATTCGGCCCGACCGACACCACCTGATCCAGGTAGATCAGCATCGCCGGATGCGTCACCGCCGCAGCCAGCAGGTCACCGAACCGTCCCGCCACGCGCGGCCGGATCGCATGATCCGAGTAGATCCCGGACATTGCCACTGCGGGGCGCGCCGTGGGCGCGATGGCGAAATGGTTCTTCCAGAAATGCACCAGCCGCTCGCGGAACGGATCCTCGGTCTCGACAATCCGCGCCAGATCCGCCGCCAGCCCGAAATCCAGCGACACCTGAATTTCTCGCTTCAGCGCCTTCTCGCGCTCGTCGGCACCATCCATCTTGGCCCGCTGATCCTGCCGCGCAGCCAGGTAGTCACGGCCCAGTGCGATCGATTCGGCGAAGGTCATCTTGGGAAAACCGGCAGCGGTCCGGTCCGGCCGCGTCAGTTGCCGCAGCATCGCCTCCGGCTCCACCGGAATATGCCGGGCTGGCAGGCCATATCCGAAACGGATGGCCGCATAGGTCTCCGGCCCGATGGCCTGATCGAACAACATGCCTGCGCCTCTCTGCTCGGGGCAGAGAGTAGCAGCCAACCCCTTGACGAGCTATCAAAACCGCGAGAGCGGCCGGCACATCACTCCGGCGGCAGAACCCGCAAACGCAGTTCCATCAGTTGCTCGTTCAACGGATCGGTCGGCGCGTTCATCATCAGATCCTCGGCGCGCTGGTTCATCGGGAACAGCATCACCTCGCGGATGTTGTCCTCGTCCGCCAGCAGCATGACGATCCGGTCGATGCCCGCCGCGCAGCCGCCATGCGGCGGCGCGCCAAAGCTGAACGCGTTGAACAGCGCGCCAAAGCGCTTCTTCACCTCGTCCTCGCCATATCCCGCGATCTCGAAGGCTTTCAGCATGATCTCCGGCTTGTGGTTCCGGATCGCGCCCGACAGGATTTCATAGCCGTTGCAGGCCAGGTCGTACTGATAGCCGCGCACCTCCAGCGGATCGCCGGCCAGCGCCTCGAGCCCGCCCTGCGGCATCGAGAACGGGTTGTGCTCGAAATCGATCTCGCCGCTTTCCTCGTCCTGCTCGTAGATCGGAAAATCCACGACCCAGGCAAAGGCGAAACGGTCGGTTTCGGTCAGGCCCAGCTCCGTGCCGATCACGTCGCGCGCCTTGCCGGCGACGCGCTGGAACGTCTTGGGCTTGCCGCCAAGGAAGAACGCCGCGTCGCCCACGCCAAGGCCCAGCTGCTCGCGGATCGCCTCGGTCCGCTCCGGCCCGATGTTCTTGGCCAGCGGCCCGGCGGCTTCCATCCCGTCGCCCTGATCGCGCCAGAAGATATACCCCATGCCGGGCAGACCTTCCTTCTGCGCAAAAGCATTCATCCGGTCGCAGAACTTCCGCGACCCGCCGGTCGGCGCGGGAATTGCGCGGATCTCGGTGCCGTCCTGTTCCAGCAGCTTGGCAAAGATCGCGAAACCCGACCCCCGGAAATGCTCGGACACGTCCTGCATCTCTATCGGGTTGCGCAGGTCCGGCTTGTCGGTCCCGTATTTCAGCGCTGCTTCCTTGTAGGGGATCTGCGGCCAGCTTTCCGGCGCATCCACCTTCCGACCGCCGCCGAATTCCTCGAACACGCCGGCGATCACCGGCGCCACCGTGTCGAACACGTCCTGCTGCTCGACAAAGCTCATCTCGACGTCGAGCTGGTAGAAATCGGTGGGCGACCGGTCCGACCGCGGATCCTCGTCGCGGAAACAGGGCGCGATCTGGAAATACTTGTCGAAGCCCGACATCATCAGCAGCTGCTTGAACTGCTGCGGTGCCTGCGGCAGCGCGTAGAACTTGCCGGGATGCAGCCGCGACGGCACCAGAAAGTCGCGTGCGCCCTCGGGCGAAGAGGCGGTGATGATCGGCGTCTGGTACTCGCGGAACGCCTTGTCCCACATCCGCTTGCGGAACGAGGCGACCACGTCAGAGCGCAGCGTCATGTTCTTCTGCATGACCTCGCGGCGCAGGTCGAGATAGCGATACCGCAGCCGGGTTTCCTCGGGATACTCCTGATCGCCGAAGACCTGCAGCGGCAGCTCATCGGCCGCGCCCAGCACCTCCAGCCCGCGGATATAGACCTCGATCTCCCCGGTCGGCAGCTTCGGATTGACCAGCGACTCGTCGCGCGCCTTCACCGTGCCGTCGATCCGGATGCACCATTCGGCCCGCACCTTCTCGACCTCGGCGAACACCTCCGAATCCGGGTCGCACAGCACCTGCGTCACGCCGTAATGATCGCGCAGGTCGATGAACAGGACGCCGCCGTGATCGCGCACGCGATGAACCCAGCCGGCCAGGCGGACGGTCTCGCCCACGTTTTCCTTGGTCAGGTCTGCGCAGGTGTGGCTGCGATAGGCGTGCATCGGGTGGATCCCTTCGGAACAGGTGTCAAAGCACGCGCGATACACCTTGCCCGGACGCGGAAGTCAAGGGAGCGATCCAAGGCAAAACCGGGCCAAATGGGCCAGAATCCGCGGGCTGAGACGCCATTTCTGGACAGATTAACGAATCTGTCGCAAATTCATTAATGTTTCATTCGCTTTGCACGTGGGCAGGCGGGTTCTACCTTGTCTGTCTTCGCAGCCGGTTTCGGGGCCGGTGAAGGGGCGACTGGGGGTGAAGAATGATGGAAACTCTATTCGACCGCATGCTGCGGACACTGATGCAATCCGGCCAGTTGAAGGTGACCTTTCCGAATGGCCGCACGGAACAATACGGCGATGGCACCGGCGATCCCGTTGAAGTGACGATACACGACAAGTCTGCCTTGCGGCTTCTGGCGCTGAACCCGGAACTCGGGCTTGGCGAGACCTACATGAACGGCACGCTGACCATCGCCGATGACGACCTGTACGGCCTGATGGGCATGACCGTGACCAATCTCGCCGGCGGCCACATGACCCGGCTGCAGAACTGGTTGGGACGGACGCGCTCTGCCCTGCGCTGGGTTGCGCAGAACAATCCGGTCGGCAAGGCCCGCGAGAACGTCGCGCATCACTATGATCTCAGCGGCCAGCTCTACGACCTGTTCCTGGACAGCGACAAGCAATACTCCTGCGCCTACTTCAAGACGCCCGAGGACACGCTGGAACAGGCGCAGGCGCAGAAGAAGGCGCATATCGCCAACAAGCTGCTGATCGAACCCGGCATGCGCGTGCTCGACATCGGCTGCGGCTGGGGCGGCATGGGCCTGACGCTGGCGCGCGACTACGGCGCCAGGGTCGTCGGCGTTACGTTATCCGAAGAACAGCACAAGATCGCCAACGCCCGCGCCCAGGCCGAGGGTCTCGAGGACCGGGTCGAATTCCGCCTGATGGACTACCGCGATCTTGACGAGACCTTCGACCGCATCGTCTCGGTCGGCATGTTCGAACATGTCGGCGTCCCGCATTACCGCGAGTATTTCCGCCACGTGCGCGAAAAGCTGACAGAGGACGGTGTCGCACTTATCCATACGATCGGCCGCACCTCGCCGCCGGGCTACACCAACCCGTGGATCACCAAGTACATCTTCCCGGGCGGCTACTGCCCCTCTATGTCCGAAATGATGGAAGCGGTGGAATTCGAGGATCTCTACACCTGCGACGTCGAGGTCTGGCGCCTGCACTATGCGGAAACGCTGAAACACTGGCACGACCGCTTCATGGCCAACCGCGACCGCGTTGCGGCGCTCTACGACGAACGGTTCTGCCGGATGTGGCGCTTCTACATGGTCGCGTCGGAACTGACCTTCCGGCTTAACCGGCAATGCGTGTTCCAGATCCAGCTGGCTCGCAAACAGGAATCCGTGCCGCTCACCCGCGATTACCTCTACTGCGACGACGCGCCTGCCGTGACCATTCCGGCCACGTCGCACGCGGCGGAATAACTCGGACGTAATCCGACCCGCGCATGCCGCTTTCGTGCTTGCGGGCCGGATGCTGCCCGGCCAGTCTCCGCGCGAAACCGCGTGGAAGGGACGGCAGATGTCAAAGGTGAAGGCGGCAGTCTGCCGCGAGTTCGGTGCGCCGTTGGTGATCGAGGAAGTGGCCCTCGCGGAACCCCAGTCGGGTGAGGTCGAGGTAAAGATCGCCGCCTGCGCCATCTGCCATTCCGACATCTCCATGGCCGAGGGCGGCTGGGGCGGCCACCTCCCCGCGATCTATGGCCACGAGGCCGCGGGCCACGTCACCAAGGTCGGCCCCGGCGTCCGCGGCCTGTCGGTCGGCGACACGGTGCTCGTCACGCTGTTCCGCTCCTGCGGCCACTGCCCGTCCTGCGTCACCATGCATCCCGGCTCCTGCGTGAACTCGGTCGACAAGCACGACCACCCGATCACCGGCGCCGACGGCAGCCCCTATTCGCAGGGTGTTCGCACCGGTGCCTTCGCGGAAAAGGTGGTGGTCGACCAGACCCAGGTCGTCTCGATCCCCGCCGACCTTCCGATGGATGCCGCCTCTCTTCTGGCCTGCGGCGTCATCACCGGCGTCGGCGCAGCCGTGAACACGGCCGGCGTCCGCCCGGGCGACCGGGTTGTCGTCATCGGCGCAGGCGGCGTCGGCCTCAACGCGATCCAGGGCGCACGCATCGCCGGCGCCGCCCATATCGTCGCCGTCGACATGCTCCCCGAGAAGCTCGAGATCGCCAAGGAATTCGGCGCCACCGCGGGTGTCCTCGCCTCGGCTGACAAACCGTGGAAAGAGGCACGCGCAATCATGAGCGGCGGCGCCGATCACGTGCTTGTCGCCACCGGCGCCATCAAGGCGTTCGACCTCGCCCCCCGCTACCTCGCCTTCCACGGCAAGATGGTGATCGTCGGCATGCCTCATTCAGGCCAGATGTCCGAATACGAACCCGTCATCGTCGGCGCCACCGGCCAGCAGATCATCGGCTCCAAGATGGGTGACGGCGTTCCCGCGCGCGATTTCCCCTGGATGATCGAACTCTACCGTCAGGGCCGTCTGAAGCTCGATGAACTGGTCTCGAAACGCTGGCCGCTGGAACAGATCAACGAAGCCATTGCCGACACCAACACCGGCGGCGCGAAGCGGAACGTCATCGTCTTCGACTGACGCGTTCCCGGAAGCCCTGACGCGCCCCGCCCCGAGAGGGCGAAGCGTTGCAGGGAATTGGCGAGGCGGCACTCTGCCAAAACTCATTTGGCAGCGCGCAACGGGCCTGCTACCCCATTCAAAACGACAGGAGCCAGCCCGATGCCCGCACCCAACGCCGAGGATCTCTCGCACGACAACATCGTTGCCTTCATCGCCGACATCTTCGCCCGCCGCGGGGCCGAGGAATATCTGGGCGAGCCGGTCACGATCTCGGAACACATGCTGCAATGTGCCGAATGCGCCGAGGCGGAAGGCGCCAGTGACGAGATCGTCGCCGCCGCGCTCCTGCACGACATCGGCCACTTCACCCATGAATTCGCCGAAGATGCCGCCGAGCACGGTGTCGATTCCCACCATGAACATGCCGGCGCCCGCGTGATAGAGCGGTTCTTCCCCACCATCGTCACCGATTGCGTCCGCTACCACGTCGACGCCAAGCGCTACCTCTGCGCCACCGACCCCGCCTATTTCGGCAAGCTCTCCGACGCATCGGTCCATTCCCTGAACCTGCAGGGCGGCCCGATGTCCAAGGATGAGGCGAAATCCTTCGCCGAAAACCCCAACCTCGCCGCAATCCTTCAGGTCCGCATCTGGGACGATATCGGCAAGGATCCGGACCACGCCGCACCACCCTTCGCGCACTACGCACCCGTGCTGGAACGGGTGGTGCAGAAGCAGGCCGCCTCCGCCTGATCGGCGGCTTGTCGCGCCCTTCGGCTGACGCCCGCCGACATCCGCTCTCGACTGCGTGAGCCCGTGGAACAACCCCCGTTTTCTAGGGGTTTAACCGGCACATGCTTCTGGAGGAGAAAGAACCATGACCAGCGCAGAAATGGTGTCGTCTTCGGACGTCACCGGCACCAATGTTTACGCCCATAACGGCGAGAAAGTCGGCCATATCGATCACCTCATGATCGACAAGACCAGCGGCCGCGTTCCATATGCCGTGATGCATTTCGGCGGCTTCCTCGGGCTCGGTGAAGAAGAATACACCGTGCCCTGGGGCAAACTGAACTACGACACCCGCAAGGAAGGGTTCGTGACCGACATCACCAAGGAACAGGTCGAAGGCGCCCCGCGCGCCAACAAGGACTGGATCGGCGACCGGGAATACGAGGCCCGGCTCCACGACCACTACGTCGCGCCCTATTACTGGATGTGACGACGGAACGGGCCCGGAAACATCCGGGCCCGGCTCCGCTCCTGACTCTCTACTCCCCGTCCCAGTCGAACATCACGTGCCCTGAACTCACGCGTCCGCCCGCCTTGCGGTAGGTCGCCAGCGCGGGCGCATTGTCGTCGTCGGTCAAGACCCACACGCCCCGGCAGCCCCGAAGCCGCCCGATCCCGACCATCGCCGCCACCAGTTCCGCGCCGATCCCGCGCCGGTGCCACGGCCCCGCGACACCCAGTTCGGCGACCCACAGTTCCGGCAGCTTGTCAGGGTGCCAGTAGACAACGCCAGAGATCATCCCGACCACCAGCACGCCGTCCAGCGCCACGACCATCTCGTGGTCCGGCGACGCCAGGAACGCCGCCGTACTGTCCGCCCGCACCGGCCCGTCGAAGGTTCCCTCCGCCACGGCCTCCAGCACGTTGGCATCCGGTGGACCAAGCCGCCGAAAGGTGATTTCCTCGCCCATGCCCGATCCTACCCGACCGCACGCGGAGGTGCCATGAAGCTCGCCGATCTCGACATCATCGTCACCGCCCCGCCCGCGCCCGGCTGGGGCGGCCGCTACTGGATCCTCGTCAAGGTCACCACCGACGACGGCATCACCGGCTGGGGCGAATGCTATGCCTCCACCGTGGGACCGGAGGCGATGAAGGCGGTCATTACCGACGTCTTTACCCGCCACATGGAAGGTGAGAACCCCGAGAACATCGAGTGGATGTTCCGAAAAACATTCTCCGCCGGTTTCACCCAGCGCCCCGATCTGACCGTCATGGGCGCATTCTCGGGGCTGGAAATCGCCTGCTGGGACATCCTCGCCAAGGCGCGGGGCCGGCCCGTCTGGGCGCTGCTCGGCGGCCGCATGAACGAGCGCATCCGCGCCTACAGCTACCTCTACCCCCTGCCGCATCACAAGCTGCCGCAGTTCTGGGTCGACCCGCACGCCGCCGCCGAGTCCGCGCTCGACCTGGTCCAGAAGGGCTACACGGCCGTCAAATTCGATCCCGCCGGGCCCTACACCGTGCGCGGCGGCCACCATCCGGCGCTCACCGACATTTCCACCTCCGTCGCCTTCTGCAAGCACATCCGCGAGGCGGTCGGCGACAGGGCCGACCTGCTCTTCGGCACCCACGGCCAGTTCAACACCGCCGGCGCCATCCGCATGGGTAAGGCGATCGAACCCTACGATCCGCTCTGGTACGAGGAACCCATCCCGCCCGACAACCTCCTGGAATTCGCCAATGTCGCCCGCGCTGTCTCGATCCCCATCGCCACGGGCGAGCGCCTCACCACCCGCGCCGAGTTCGCCACCCTCCTGCGCACCGGCGGCGCCAGCATCCTGCAGCCCGCCCTCGGTCGCGCCGGCGGCATCTGGGAAATGCGCAAGCTCGCCGCCATGGCGGAAACCTTCAACGCCCAGATGGCCCCGCATCTCTACGCCGGCCCGGTGGAATGGGCGGCCAACATCCACCTATCCGCCTCGATCCCCAACCTGCTGATCGCCGAGACCATCGAGACGCCGTTCCACTATGACCTGATCAAGCACACGATCCACGTGGAGGACGGCCATATCCTCGTGCCAGAGGAACCCGGCCTCGGCATCGAGGTCGACGAGGACCTCGCCCGCGCCCATCCCTACACCGGATCTGCGCTGCACCTGCAAATGCAGGAAGCGCCCTGCAACTATTCCAGCGGGAACCTCTTCGAAGGCGGTGCACCGGCGGCCGAAACGTAAGTTGAAATGTCAGCTCCGGACATTTGCGCCGGAATTAATGCCCGGGACACCGGATAGCCCGATTCCGGATGCAATTTTGCCACAATTGCATTTAGTCTCGGCAGGTAATTCCCGTATAGATTGTGTGGAATTTTCCCTCCCTGACTGGACAGGCCGCGCGGTGCGCGGCCTTTTTTCTGCGCCTGCTCAGTAGCGCACAGTCCCAGTCGGGCCCGGTCAGGCCTCCGCGCCCGCCGGTTCCAGCCGGTCCAGCGCCGCCGCCTCCGCCTCGCCCAGCGCCGTGAACGGCGGCAAGGCATTCTTCCACGTCCCGTCGCCGGTCCGCGCCGCCACCATGTACTTCACCGACGGGATCAGCGCCGCCCTGGAGATCGCCGCGCGCAGCTCCGCCACCCGGCCATGCAGCGCGTCAGTGCCGCCGCCCGCCCAGATCTCCGCACAGATCGGTGCCGTGTAATTCGCCGTGGCAGAGATGCACCCGGCGAACCCCGCCTCCTTCGCCACCGACAGGCTCGTTTCCGAACTCGGGAACACCTCGAACCCCGGCAGCGCCGTCACGATCCGCCGGCAATAGTCCAGATCGCCCGAGGAATCCTTGATCCCGCCGAACCGCTCCGGCGCCATCTTGCGCAAACGCGCGATCACCGCCTCGGGGATCACGAACCCGGTCATCTGCGGGTAGTTGTAGAAATAGATCCGGATCGCCCGCTCCCCCAGCGCCTCGTGCACCGCCATGTACCAGCGCACCAGCCCGTCCTCGGACGGCGGCGTGTAGTAATAGGGCGGCAGCACCAGGGCCACCGGATAGCCCAGTTCATCCGCATGAACCGTCAGCGCGATCGTCTCGGCCAGCGACGGCGTCCCCGTCCCCACCATCAGCCGCGCCCTGTCCAGCCCGGCGGCGGCCCAGCCCATGATCTCCTTGCGGGTCTCGCTGTCGAAGGAATTCGCCTCGCCCGTCGAGCCCAGCACGTTCAGCCCGTCGCAGCCATTCGCCAGCGCCCAGCGCGCATGCTCCAGAAACAGCGCCTCGACGGGCCGCCCCGTCGCATCCACCGGCGTCGGCACCGCGGCAATGATCCCTTCCATCTCGATCTCCTTGAAAATACCCCTGCCTCCGGTACCCCGAACCGTCCCGGCGTACCACCCGTCAGGCAATCACAAGCCTATTCAATCGGCTCGATCAGCTCCGGCCCTCTCGCCCGGTTCGAGTTCACCGCCCGGTCCACCCGATAAATCCGGAACCCGTCCGACGGCGGCTCCTGCATCAGCACCGCCGCGCCCTTGCCATCCTCGCCCAGCCACAGCGGCCAGTTCTCCTCGTCCACCGTCACCGGCATCCGGTGGTGGATCTCCTTCATCGCCCCCTCCGCCGCCGTCGTCACGATGGCGCAGGTCACCAGCGGCGTCTCGCCCTTGTCCCAGGCCTGCCAGACACCGGCGAAGACCAGCGGAGAGCCATCCTCGTGCGAGATGTACCACGGCAGCCGGTTCCCCTCGCCGTCCTTGGTCCATTCATAGAACCCCGTCGCCGGGATCAGGCAGCGCCGTTCCCGGCACGCCGCGCGAAACGCCGGCTTCTCCGCAATCGTCTCCGCCCGCGCGTTGATCAGCAGCGGCCCGTCATTCGGCGTCTTGTACCAGTGCGGCAGAAACCCCCAGCGCATCGCCTGCAGCCGCCGCGAGCCGTCGTCCGAGGTCACCACATGCACCGAATTCGTCGGGCAGACGTTGTAATTCGGCACGTCCGGCGGATCGTTCGCCGGCACTGCGCTGAACAGGTTGACCATCGCCTCCGGCGGCAGGGTAACTGCGAAACGTCCGCACATGCGCTATTCCGCCAGCGCCGCCTCACGGCGTTCCAGGGCCCAGTCCGGCCAGTACTGGCTGCGGCGGTAGTATTCCGGCATCGCCGGCACGCCCTCGGGCAGCACGACCCAGGGCTGCTTCGACTCGGTGAAGATATGGATGTCGGGCGGGCAGGCATCCGGGTCGAGCAGTGTCCCCACCCGCACGAACAAAAACCGGTCGCCCGCCCCGGAATAGATGCTCCACAGCGCCACGTGGCAGTCCGGGCAGCGATGGATGATCTGTCCGTTGCCGCTCTCGCTCGGCGTCGCGACCGCCATCGGTTCGCATTCAAGCACCTCGACCTTCGACGCTTCAATCAAAGCGTTCAGGACGAAAGCCGACCCGGTTTCGCGCTGGCACCAGCGGCAATGGCAGCAGTGTACGAAAAGCGGCCGCGCCGCCAGCCGATAGCGGATCTTGCCACAGGTGCACTTGCCATCCATCGCCGAGCCTCCGGTTGCGTCCCGGGCAGGCTACGCGCACCGCGGGCCGGCGCCAAGTACCCGACGCATTGCCCGTTGCGCCAATGGCAGATAGACCGATGCTGCCGCTACCGCCGGAACGACCGCGAATGATCACGCCACGCCTCCATATCACCGGAGCCTCCTGCTCCGGCGTTTCGACGCTGGGCCACGCCCTGGCCGGGCACTTCGGCATCGCGCATCTCGACATGGACGATTTCTACTGGATATCGACCGACCCGCCCTTCACGACCAAGCGACTGCCGGAAGACCGGCTGCGGATGATCGGCGAACGGCTGCCGCAGGACGGCTGGGTCCTGTCCGGCTCGCTCTGCGGCTGGGGCGACGGCCTGATGGACGGCATCCACCTGATCGTCTTCGTCGACACGCCGACCGATATCCGGCTCGACCGGCTCACCCGCCGCGAGACCGAACGCTTCGGCGACCGCCTGCAGCCCGGCGGCGACATGCATGAGATCCACACCGCATTCCGCGACTGGTCCGCGCAATACGATGACCCCGGCTTCAACGGCCGCAGCCGCGCCAGCCATCGCATCTGGCTGGAGGAACAGACCGCGCCCAAGCTGCACGTGGACGGCACCCGACCGGTGGCGGATTTGGTCGGGGAGGTAGTGGGCACACTGTCCAGAGCCTGACCGCAACGGGTAGGTGTTTGAACCGCCAGTCGAAGCGGTCTCCCCGCCATGTTCCCGAAGGGGAACGCACCACTAATCTGGCCTGCGGGCACAAGACAAGCCTACCTTCTGCCCCGCCCGGTTCAGACAGGCTGACGCCCATCTCCCAGTTTCAGTGCCAGCCCGGCCACTGGCGGCGCGAAGGCAAGCCGCCAAAGCAGGGCCCAGCTCAGCCGCTCCTGCCGGTTCCAGGGCAAGATGACCAGCATACGGGACAGCGGGCAATAATCCGTCAGCAGCATCACCGTCCCGCCCAGCGCCTGAACCGCATGGATCCAGTGGAAAGGGCCGGTCAGACCAAGCAGGACCAGCCCCAGATAGGCCAGCCGCACCTGCGACGGAAAGGCCCGTAGCGGCATCCGGCACAGGTTCCAGGCAGCCAGCGGCACAGCCAGCCAGTCCAGCCACGGCCACCATGACCCGGCGGCCAACAGGCACGTCAGAGCAAGCCAGGTGGCACGCGTCGCACGACGCGAAAGCGGCGGAAACGTTCGCGCCGCCCGGGCATCGTGTCGCCGCAGGTAGTCCTGAAAGGCCGGTGCGGCAGAACGCCCCGGCGAATTCGTAAATGGAATGGTCATCGTAAGATCCCCCTCGCCGCTCAGCGCCGCGATATCAATGCGTCGCGGTCCCGGACCGATAGACCGATGTCACGCAACAGATGCGCGTCGAGGTGTGCGGTCCGCCTATAGATCAGCTTGCGCTCCCGCCGGTCACGCCCGCGACGGGCCATGCCGCGCAACAGGCCCCCGATATCGGCGGCGATGCCTCCGGCAGCGGCGGAAACCACATCGTCCGGTCCGTGCTCAATAACGCTCATTCTCAAATTCCTTTCCCGTCTGAATGCCTTCGGAACCGTTCCGAAAGCTGCGGCAGTGCTGATGCAGGAAAGGCGGGCGATGCGGCCAGTTCAGTTACTGAACCGAACCCGATACAGATTGTGAACTAGCGTGAAAATGCTGTCGCGGCTTAGTATTCGCGCGTTCAGGGAGACAAACCATGGCCGAAACAAGCTATCGTCAGTTCTGCCCCGTTGCGATGGCAGCGGATATCTTGTGCACGCGCTGGACGTTGATGGTCGTGCGCGAACTCGTCGCCGGTACGACCCGTTTCAACGACCTGCGGCGCGGCCTGGCCCGTATGTCGCCCGCGCTGCTGTCGAAACGGCTGAAGGAACTGGAGGCGGCGGGAATCGTCGAACGGGTCCTTCTGCCAGGCTCCGAAACGTACGAATACCGCCTGACACAGTCGGGCCATGAACTGCGCCCGGTGGTCGAGGCGCTTGGCTGCTGGGGCCAGCGCTGGATCGAAAAGGACCTCACGCTCGACAATCTCGATGTCGGTCTTCTCATGTGGGACATGCGGCGGCACCTGAACACCGACCCGATGCCGCCACGCAAATCCACGGTTCAGTTCACCTATTCCGACCAGCCCGACGCGCGCCGCCGCTGGTGGCTAATCGTCGAGGCCGACGGCGACGTTGACCTGTGCTCGGTCGATCCGGGCCATGACGTCGATCTCTATGTCAGCACCAACCTTCGGACGATGACGGAGATTTGGCTAGGCTACTCAACTGTCGCCATGGCCCGCGAGACCGACCGTTTGCACCTGATCGGCAACATGGAACTCGAACGGCAGATGCAGACATGGCTGGGCCTGAACCCGTTTTCGGTCGTGGAAAGAATGGTGGCGTGACCGGGCCATGAAAAAGGGCCGCGGCATCGCCGCGACCCTATCCCTTGGCTCAGATGCCGGTTACTCGGCGATCTTGATCCGCCCGTCGGTATAGGGCGTGTAGGGCGCGTTGGCCGCCAGGTACTCGGCGGTCACGTCGGCGAGGTCCGGCCCGAAGTCATAGGCGTTCATCGCATCGACGAACATCTTGTAGCCGTCGCCGCCGTTGCGGACGAAGTTGTTGGACACCGCGCCATAGGTCTTCGCCGGGTCCAGCGGCTCGCCGCCGACCATCACGTCAGACACCCGGCTGCCCGGCTCCTTCGACAGATCGAAGGTAAAGCTCATGCCGGCCACCTGCGGGAACCGGCCGCCGCCTTCCTCGACCTCGCTCACGCCGTTCTCCAGCGCCGCCAGGATCGTCTCGCCGGTCACCTGGAACGTCGACAGCGTGTTCTGGAACGGCAGCACCGTCAGCACCTCGCCCATCGTCACCTCGCCCGCGTCGATCGACGCACGCAGACCGCCGCCATTGGCGATGGCAAAGTCGATGCCCTGCTCCTTCACCCGGTCCAGCATCGCGTCGGCAACAAGGTTGCCCATGGCGCATTCCATCGCCCGGCACACGTCGCGAGACCCCTCGATGGCATCGGCCGTCTCGGCCACCACCTTGTTGCGGATCTCGTCCAGCGGCACCGCCAGCTCCGCCACGCGGTCCTTGGTCGTGACGTCCTCCTCGACCGTGCCGTCCAGCAGGATCGGCTCGCCCATGGCTTCCACGATGTTGCCGTCGTCGTCGAAGGTCACGTTCAGCTCGCCCAGGAACTTGCCGTAGGCATAGGCCTGCACGATCGCCGTGTTACCAACCATCACCGGATACGGGCCCTTCGCCCCCTCGATAGTGTTCGACAGCAGAGAGTTGTCGTGCCCGCCCACGATGATGTCCACATCCGGCACCGCCTCGGCGACATGCATGTCGACCGGCAGCCCGGAATGGCTCAGCACGACGATCTTGTTGATGCCGTCCGCCTGCAGCTTCTCGACCTCGGCCGCCACCGCATCGGCGGGATCGGTGAAGATCACGTTCGGCCCGGGGCTCGACAGCTCGTCGGTATTCTGCGGCGTCAGCCCGATCAGGCCGATCTTCTCGCCGTCCTTCTCGATGACGATCGACTTCTGGATCGCGTCGGTCAGCAGCGGCTCGCCGGAGATGTCGGCGTTCGACATGAGGATCGGAAACTCCACCGCCTCGGTGAAGCCGCGCAGAACCTCGGGGCCGTCGTCGAATTCGTGGTTGCCCACGGTCATCGCGTCGTAGCCCATCTTGTTCATCATCTCGGCCGCGGCCTTGCCCTTGTAATAGGTGTAGAACAAGGTGCCCTGGAACTGGTCGCCGCCATCCACCAGCAGGTAGTTGCCGGCGCGCTCCTTGGCCGCTTCCATGGCGGTCACCAGGCGGGCCGAGCCGCCAAAGCACTCGCCCGCGTCATTGTCCTCGGCAGAACAGCCGGAATCGTATTTCGAAATCGGTTCGAACCGCGCGTGAAAGTCGTTGGTGTGAAGGATGGTGATCTTGTACTCGGCCGCGGCCATACCGGCCGAAAGGCCCAGCACCGCCGCCGACGCTAGGAAACGTGCGAACATGTCAAAACTCCCTGGATGGTTGACCAAAACACCCTGACCCCGCGTTGCACCGGAGTCAAAGCCGTTTCGCGCTTTCCCTAGCGGCGGCGGATGACAGGAAGTTGACACCGGCATGACCGCCGATTGAACGTGCAGAAGCACGACCCATATCCCCGGAATGACCCCGATGCGACTTCTCGCGACAGTCCTGCGCGCCCTGTTCGTGGCCGCGCTTGTCGGCGGCGCGCTGGTCTTCGTCGCCGAACCCGGCCCGCACCGCGCCTTCACGCCGGAAAGCTACGGGCTGACAGAGGTTTCGCCGACGCTCTACGTCGACGATCCCGCCGACGCGCCGCGCGTCTCCGCCATGATCGGCCAGGCCGAGTCGAATGTCCGCGACTTCTTCGGCCCCCTGCGCGCCGAACCTGTCTGGGTCATCTGCACCGGCGCGGCCTGCGAGGCGCAGTTCGCGATGCGCGCCAATGGCCAGAGCTACGCGCGCTTCCTGATCGTGATCCGACCGCAGGGCGTGAACGAGCGCACGCTGACCCACGAACGGGTCCATGCCGAACTGCACCGCACGCTCGGCCTGACCGATATCGTCTCGCCCCGCTTCCCGATGTGGTTCGACGAGGGCCTCGCCACCCACATCGCACGCGACACCCGCCTCGAGCCCCCCGCCGACCCGCGCGACGCCGACTGGATCCGCGAGGCGCGTACATGGCTCGACTGGAACCGCCTGCGCGACACCGCCACGGCGATGGAGCGCTACAGCGCCGCCACCCGGCTGGTGCAGGAGATCGAGGAAACCGCCGGCCGCGACGGCCTGCGGGACCTTGTCCGGCAGGTTTCCGACGAAGGCGCAGATTTCGACACGACCCTCGCGGCGATCATGTCCCGCTGACACCGGCTTGACCTCGCCGCCCCTTTCGCGCGATCAGCCTCCCATGCTCATCTACAAGATCTTCCGCACCCCCGAATGGCAGGCCCTGCAGGCCGACGGCAGCACAAAGGGCGCGCCGATCGACCTCTCCGACGGCTTCATCCATTTCTCCACCGCCGGACAGGCCGCCGAAACCGCCGAGAAGCATTTCGCCGGGGCCGAAGGGCTCTGGCTCGCCGCCGTCGAGGCCGACCGCCTCGGCAACGCGCTGAAATGGGAACCCTCGCGAGGCGGCGCGCTGTTCCCGCATCTCTACCGCCCGCTGACGATGGACGATGTCGCCTGGGCCTGGCCGCTGCCGCTGGTGGACGGCGCCCACAAGTTCCCGGACCAGATGGAATGAGCCTGCCAGAGCGGATCGGCCTCGCCGCCCTGCGATGCCTCGACCCCGAGCGCGCCCATGCGCTGGCGCTTCAGGGCCTCCGCGCCGGCCTCGTTCCGCTCCCCGGCCCGGTCACCTCGCCGCGCCTCTCAGTGAAGATCGCCGGGCTCGCCCTGCCGAACCCGGTGGGCCTCGCCGCCGGCTTCGACAAGAATGCCGAGGCGATCCGTCAGCTGTCGAAGGCCGGCTTCGGCTTCCTCGAATTCGGCGCCGCCACCCCGCGACCGCAGCCCGGCAATCCGCGCCCGCGCCTGTTCCGGCTGACCGAGGATCGCGCCGCGATCAACCGCTTCGGCTTCAACAACGAGGGCGCAGAGGCCATCGCCGCCCGCCTGGCCGCCACGCCCTGCGCGGTCCCGCGCGGGCTGAACCTCGGCGCCAACAAGGACAGCACCGATCGCGCCCGCGACTTCGCCGAGGTGCTCCGCATCGCCGGGCCGCATATCGACTTCGCCACGGTCAACGTCTCCTCGCCCAATACCGAGAAGCTGCGCGACCTGCAGGGCGCCGCCGCCCTCGCCGGCCTCCTCGCCGGCGTCATGGAAACCCGCGCCGCGCTCGCCGAACCGATCCCGGTCTTCCTCAAGATCGCCCCCGACCTGACCGATGCCGAAATCGCCGAGATCGCGCAGGTCGCTACCGAGGCCGGCGTGGACGCCATCATCGCTACCAACACCACCCTCTCCCGCGACGGGCTGAAAAGCCCGGCAACCAGCGAGGCCGGCGGTCTCTCCGGCGCCCCGCTGTTCCGGAAATCCACCCGCGTCCTGGCCCGCCTCGCCGAGGAAACCGGCGGCGCCGTGCCGCTGATCGGCGTCGGTGGCATCGCCTCGGCCGAGGACGCCTTCGCCAAGATCCGCGCCGGCGCCTCCGCCGTGCAGCTCTACACGGCCATGGTCTATCACGGCCTCTCCCTCGCCCCGCGCATCGCCCGCGGCCTCGACACCCTGCTTGCCCGCGACGGCTTCGCCACAGTCGCCGAAGCGGTCGGCACCAACCGGAAGGACTGGCTATGACCGAGGTCACCATCTGGCACAACCCGCGCTGCACCAAGTCGCGCGAGACCCTCGCGCTGCTGCAGGACAAGGGCGCCCGGATCACCGAGCGCCGCTATCTCGAGGACGCGCCCACCGAGGCAGAGATCCGCGACGCGCTCGCCCTCCTTGGCCTGCCCGCCATCGGCCTGATGCGGGTGAAGGAAAAGGAATTCCGGGACCAGGGGCTTTCGAAGGACAGCGACGAGGCCACCCTGATCGCCGCAATGGCCGCAACGCCGAAACTCATCGAGCGCCCGGTGGTCTTCGCGAACGGCAAGGCCGCGCTCGGCCGCCCGCCCGAAGCGGTGCTGGAGATCCTGTAACTGGAACTTTCCTGCCTCCGGCGGGGATATTTCGGACCAGAAGAAGGGCAGATCCGCGTCCGCTTCTTCTGGTTGAAAATATCCCCGCCGGAGGCTCCGGACCCCGCCACCGGCACACCGTCGGGCGAGCGCATCGCGCCACCAGAAGGGACAATAGCCTTGCGCGGCAGCGCCCGTTTCAGTCCGCTGTCCGCACACCCACGTTTGCGCTAACACGCCTGAAATCAACCACTTGACCCCCCGTCCCCATGGGGACGCCCCTCAGACCGCCGCCTCCAGCCGCGGATAGCGCAGCCCCAGCGTCACCCCCCGCGCCAGGTTCAGGATCATCAGCGACAGCCACAGCCCGTGATTGCCCAGCCACATCGGCAGGAGCACCAGAGCCACCACATAGACCGCCACCGCCTGCAGCATCGCCCAGCGCATCTCGCGGGTCCAGGTGGCCCCGAAATAGACCCCGTCCAGCATGTAGGACGCCACCGCCAGCACCGGCGCCACCACCAGCCAGCCCAGATATGCCCGCGCCTCCGCCCGCACCGCCTCCGAGGTGGTCATCAGGTCGATGATCGCCGGCCCCGCCAGCCAGAACACCAGCCCCAGCAGCACCGCCCCGCCGACACCCCATTCCGAAGAGATCACCGCAGCCCGCCGCACCGCCATTCGGTCCTTCGCGCCCACGGCCGCGCCCACCAGCGCCTCGGCCGAGAACGCGAACCCATCCAGCGCGAAGGCCGTGATCTCCAGGAACTGCACCAGCACCTGGTTCGCCGCCAGCGTCACGTCCCCCAGATCCGCCGCCAGGAACAGGAAGGTCATGAACGACCCTGTCAGCAGCACCGAGCGGATCATGATATCGGTATTCACCGCCATCATCCGCTTCAGCCGCGCCGCGTCGAACACCCGCGCCCAGTCGCGCCACTGGTCGCCGCCGAACGCCGCGCGGCACAGCCACAGCCCCATCGCCAGCCCGCTCCACTCGGCGATCAGGGTGGCGATTGCCACGCCCTCGACACCCCAGCCCAGCCCCAGCACGAACCAGAAATCGAAGACGATGTTCAGCCCGTTCATCCACAGCTGCATCACCAGCACGCCGCGGGTCCGCTCCATCCCGATCAGCCAGCCGGTCACGGCATAAAGCCCGATCGCCGCCGGCGCACCCCAGATCCGGATCGCCAAGTATTGCCGCGCCAGGTCCTCGACCTCTGCCGACGCCGGCGACAGCCTGAACGCGCCCCAGAAGATCGCCGCCTGCAGCAGCACCAGCGCCGTCCCCGCCGCGGCAGCGAACAGGATCCCGCGCATCAGCATCGCGCCGGTCTCGGCGGTCTCGCCCGCGCCCTTGGCCTGCGCCACCAGCCCGGTCGTGCCCATCCGCAGGAACCCGAAGACCCAGTAGATCGTCGATAGGATCACCGCGCCGATCCCGACCGCCCCGATCGGCGCGGCCAGTCCCATCTGGCCCACCACACCGGTATCCACCGCCCCCAGGATCGGCACGGTGGCATTGGACAGGACGATCGGCAGCGCAATCTTCAGCACCCGGCCGTGCGTCAGCGGGCCGGCGCTCTCTGCGGTCGCCCCACTCATGGCGCGGGTTTGGAGGGCATCAGGAAATGCCCCAGCGCATGGGCGAAGGGCCGCGTGCGGTTGTCCTGCCACGCCTCGACCACGACCGAGGCATAGCGCCGCCCCGACCGCGTCACCCGCGCCCGCGCATAGGCGTCCCGCGGCAGCCCCGCACGCAGGTAGTCGATGGTGAAGTCAATGGTCTTCGGCAGCCGCGGCAGGTTCTCGGGGCTGATCGTCGCCGGATCGATCCGGCCCGACTCGATATCCTCCCAGAGCCATGACCAGGACAACTCGATCACCGCCGCCACCTCCAGGAACGACGCAGTCGCCCCGCCATGCAGCGCCGGAAGCATCGGATTGCCGATCAGCTTGTCGTCATAGGCCATCAGCGCAGTTAGCTCGTCGCCGTGGCGCTCGAAACTGATGCCGAGAAAGCGGATGAACGGCACGCCCTCGACAAGTGCCTTCAGCGCTCCGTCGCGCCGCTGCTTGACCACCTGAACCGGTTCCGGACGCCCGCGCTTCATGCGCTCCGCTCCACGGTAAAGGCGCCCGAGGCCGAGGCGACGGGGCGCTCCTCGTCCTCGTCCATCGCGGTGGCGCGGACGAAGGCGACCGAGCGGGTCACATGGTAGCATTCCGCCCGCGCGGTGATCCGCTGCCCAGGCGTCGCCGGCCGCATGTAGTCGATACGCAGATCCAGCGTCGCCGTCCCTGGCGTGGCATCCGGATGGCTCATCACCGCGGTCCCGCTGCATGTGTCCAGCAGCGCCGAAACCGCGCCGCCGCCGATCACCCCGGTCCCCGGATCGCCGATCAGCCGTTCGTCGTAAGGCATCGACACCTCGGCCCGTCCCTCGCCGATGGAAACCAGCTCCATCCCCAGCGCCTGCGCGAAGGGCAGCGCCTCGATAAACTGGCGGGCGATCTTCAGCGACTGATCCGGCGGCACTGGCATGATGGCGACTCCAAAAGGGTGGGCCCGATTCATCCTCCCACGCTTCGGCCACTTCAAGCCATTCTTTTCAATGCGACACAGATCGCATTGCGTCACCTGTCTTCGCGTCCTAATCCCGGGTGCGACGCCTTGCCGGCCATCCTGCGGAAGCGTCGCTCAGAGATTGAACGGCGCCGCAGGCTGGCTTACGCTGCGACATGAGGAGTCCGCCGATGTCCGAAACCCGCCTGTCATTCAAAGAGATGTGCGCCAAGTTCGACGTAACGCCGAGGACCTTACGTTACTACGAATATATCGAGCTTCTGGCACCTGACCGCGAAGGCCGCTCGCGTTTCTATACCGGACGCGAAGTGGCGCGGATGACCCTGATCCTGCGTGGCAGGCGATGGGGTTTCTCCCTCGAAGAGATCCGCCAGTGGCTGGAAATCTACGACAGCCAGGGGTCCAATACGCAAATGGCGGTGCTGGTCGAACTTGCCGACCGGCAACTGAAAGTCTTGCAGCAGCAGCGAGACGAGCTGGATGCGGCGATGAACGAGTTACGCGAAATGCGTGACTCTGTTGCGGCAGAGCTTGGAGAAGCCCCTGCGCAGCGAATTGTGACGTGACGTTTCGGTGACCGCTACGTAACCTTGCTCTTGATGCGCCCCGGCTTACCATCCAAGTCAGCGCACGTGACAGAAAACGACAGTTGTACTATCTAAATGAGAGGCATTCATGACCGAAGACGTCATGACCATCCGCGAGATGTGCGATGCGTTCGAGGTAACGCCGCGCACCCTGCGATTTTATGAATCCAAAGAACTCCTCGCCCCGATCCGTCAGGGCAACAAGCGGCTTTTCACCCGCCGCGACCGTGGTCGTCTCAAGCTGATCCTGCGCGGCAAGCGCTTCGGATTCTCGCTTGAAGAGATCCGCCAGCTGCTGGATCTCTATGATTCCGACGGCGGCGAGCAGGAACAGTTCCTGCAGGTCTACGAGGCTGCGAAACTGCGTCTGGACGATATGGAACGCCAGCGCGACGAGCTGAGCGAAACGATCGACGACCTGAAGGCCCAGCTCGATGCGGGCGCCAAGGTGATCGCGTCCTTCAAGAAAGCTGCCGAGTAAGACCACCCGGGAGGAGCCCCCCAAATGTCCAGCTACACGCCACCGCTGAGAGATCAGCAGTTTCTTCTGCACGAGGTGCTGAAAGTGACCGAGGCCGGGATCCCCGGCTACGAAGACCTGGAGCCCGACTTTACGGGTCCGGTCCTGGAAGAAGCCGGCAAGATCGCGTCGGAGATCCTGCATCCGCTGAACACGGTCGGTGACCGTCAGGGATGCACGCTGGAAAACGGGGTGGTCCGCACACCCGAGGGGTTCAAGGGCGCCTATGACCAGTTGCGCGAAGGCGGCTGGATGGGGCTCGATGCGGATCCCGAATATGGCGGCCAGGGGATGCCTTATCTTCTGGCCTCCGCGGTTGGCGAGATGTTCGTCTCTGCCAACATGGCCTTCAACATGTATCAGGGCCTGACGCATGGCGCCTATTCGGCGATCCATACCCACGGTTCCGACCAGCAGAAGGCCACCTACCTGCCGAACATGGTCGAAGGCAAATGGTCCGGCACCATGAACCTGACAGAGCCGCATTGCGGCACCGACCTCGGCCTGATCCGCACCAAGGCGGAACCGCAGGACGACGGCAGCTACAGGATTTCCGGCTCCAAGATCTGGATTTCCGCCGGCGAACACGACCTGTCAGAGAATATCATCCACCTTGTCCTCGCCAAGGCTCCCGGCGGCGGCGAAGGCACCAAGGGGATCTCGCTTTTCATCGTGCCGAAATTCATGGTGAACGAGGACGGCTCCCTCGGCGAGCGCAATGCCGTGTCCTGCGGCGGGCTCGAGGAAAAGATGGGCATCCACGGCAACGCCACCTGCGTCATGAACTACGACGGCGCTACCGGCTTCCTGATCGGCGAGCTCCACAAGGGCATGCGCGCCATGTTCACGATGATGAACGAGGCGCGGCTCGGCGTCGGCATCCAGGGCCTGTCGCAGGCCGCCGTCGCCTATGAAAACGCGCTCGGCTTCGCCAAGGACCGGCTGCAGGGCCGGGACGTCACCGGGGTCAAGAACCCCGACGGCCCCGCCGACCCGATCATCGTCCACCCGGACGTGCGCCGTGGCCTGATGGATCAGAAAAGCTTCGTCGAGGGCGGCCGCGCCTTCGTCTACTGGGGCGCCATGATGATCGACGAGGCGCGCCGCAACGGCGATGCCGAGGCTGAAGCGATGGTTTCCCTGCTGACCCCGGTCATCAAGGGTTTCCTGACTGACAAAGGCTTCGAGACCACCGTTCTGGCGCAGCAGACGCTCGGCGGTTCCGGTTTCACCCGCGAATGGGGCATCGAGCAGTTCGTCCGTGACGCCCGGATCACCATGATCTACGAGGGCACCAACGGCATCCAGTCGCTCGACCTCGTCGGCCGCAAGCTGGCGCAGAACGGCGGCAAGACTGTCATGGCCTTCTTCGACATGGTGAAGACCTTCATCAAGGAAAACGGGGACAACGAAGCCCTCAAGGCCGGCTTCCTCGATCCGCTCAAGGACGCGTCCAAGAACCTGCAGGCCGCCGGAATGTACTTCATGCAGAACGGCATGAAGAATCCGAACAACGCACTCTCGGGCTCCTACGACTTCATGCTGCTCTTCGGCCATGTCTGCCTTGGCCTGATGTGGTCGCGGATGGCGGTTGCCGCGCAGTCAGCCCTGGATTCGGGAACCAGTGACGCAGCGTTCTATGAGGCAAAGCTGGCGACGGGCCGCTATTACATGGCGCGACAATTGCCCGCCACGGCCATGCATCTGGCACGCATCCAATCCGGCGCAGAACCGGTGATGGCGCTGGACGCCGCGAACTTCTAGTTCGCCGGGGAGGGCCACTCACGGAGTCCCTCCCGGCAACGCATCCGGGAGGGCACGTCAGGGGAGAGACGATGCCGAAACGCTTCCGGCTCACACGGCGATTCAACGCCGCCATGACCGAAGACGCTTATCGCCGGCTCAGGCGCTTCGCCGCCGAGTCCGGGTTCACCGAGGGCGAGGCGCTTTCCTTCATCTTCGAACATTTCGACAGTGTCACCGACGAGGAAAACCTCGTCGCGCGGCTGCGGCTTTTCTCGGCCGAGCTGCCCGCCCGAAAACGCTGACAGGGAGGCAATGGGAGGATGACCGGCTGGATGACCGACGAGCACCGGATGCTCGCCGACATGACCCGCAAATTCATCACCGATGAATGGAAACCCCGTTTCGCCAAGTGGCGCGAACAGGGCGAGATGGACCGGTCCACATGGGCAGAGGCCGGCGAACTTGGCCTGCTCTGCCCCTCGATCCCCGAGGAATACGGTGGCGCCGGCGGCGACTTCGGCCACGAGGCCGTCATCCTGATGGAAGGCACCCGCGCCAACCTCGCAAGCTGGGGTCACGGCATCCATTCCGGCATCGTCGCCCATTACATCCTCGCCTACGGCACCGAGGACCAGAAAAAGCGCTGGCTGCCCAGAATGGTGTCCGGTGAACTGGTCGGCGCACTGGCGATGACCGAACCGTCTGCCGGTTCCGACGTGCAGGCGATCAAGACCAAAGCCGTGCGCGAGGGCAATGCCTACCGCGTCTCCGGCCAGAAGGTCTTCATCACCAACGGTCAGCACGCCAACCTGATCGTCGTCGCCGCCAAGACCGACCCCAAGGCCGGTGCCAAAGGGACCTCGCTCGTGGTGGTCGAAACCGACGGGGCCGAAGGCTTCTCACGCGGGCGCAACCTCGAAAAGATCGGCTGCCACGCCGCGGACACCTCCGAGCTGTTCTTCGACAATGTCGAAGTCCCGCCCGAGAACATCCTCGGCCAGGACGAGGGCAAGGGCTTCTACCAGATGATGCAGCAGCTCCCGCAGGAGCGGTTGATCATCGCCTGCGGCGCCATGGGCGCCATCGACGGCGCGCTGGAACGCACGATGGCCTATTGCCGCGAGCGGCAGGCCTTCGGCGGCCCGATCATGCAGTTCCAGAACACCCGCTTCAAACTCGCCGAATGCCAGACAAAGGCCGAGGTGTCCCGCGCCTTCCTCGACCAGTGCATTTCAGAGCACCTGCAGGCCAAGCTGACGGTGGAGAAGGCCGCAATGGCCAAGCTCTGGCTTAGCGAGGCACAGGGCACCATCCTAGATGAATGCCTCCAGCTTTTCGGCGGGTATGGCTATATGACCGAATACGAGGTCGGCGAGATGTGGACCGACGCTCGTATCCAGCGCATATACGGTGGCACGAACGAGATCATGAAAGAACTGATCTCCCGTGGGTTCGCCGAGGCGAAGCCGTGAGTGGTGAGCAACCGTATAAGTCGTCTCGTGCGTGGTTGGGACGAGAAGAGGCCCGGCACTCACTCCAGTCCGCCCCGCCGCGTCTGTCCGATGCCGCTGATGACACGGCGGGGTTCCTTCTCGTACGGTCATCGGCTCGCCAGCCTGTACCGCACCGACATCATCGGCCCGCAACCGTTAACAGCCGGTTACCGAACCCAGACTTTTTCTCGGCAAATTCGCGAAATCTCGGCGCCTTCCACGCGCCCATTGAAGGGATACCCGCAGAATGACAATCCAGCTCTACTGCTTCGGCGAATCCGGCAATGCCTACAAGGCCGCCCTGCCCCTGTCCCTCTCGGGCCTCGACTGGGAACCGGTCTATGTCGACTTCTTCGCGGGCCAGACCCGTGCCCCCGAATACCGCTCTGATATCAACGAGATGGGCGAAGTCCCGGTCCTTGTCGACGGCGAGGTGAAACTCACCCAGTCCGGCGTGATCCAGCAGTACATCACCGACAGGACCGGCAAGTTCGGCGGCGCGCCCGATGAGAAATACGAGGTTCTGCGCTGGGTCCTCTGGGACAACCACAAACTGTCCAGCATCGCCGGCATGACCCGCTTCATGATGAACTTCCTGCCCGAGGACAAACGCCCGGCCCAGGTAATCGACGTGATGAAGGGCCGCCTGAAAGCCGCCTACGCCGTTCTCGACGCCCATCTGAAGGATCGCGACTGGATCGTCGGCGACGGCGTCACCAATGCCGACTTTTGCTGCTGCGGCTACCTCTTCTATCCCGAGCCCTTCGGATTTGACCGCGCGGAATGGCCGGCCATCGACCGTTGGCTGACGAATATCCAGTCCATAGATGGCTGGAAGCACCCCTATGACCTGATGCCCGGCAACCCGTCGGACCGGGCCTGACGAAAAGGACCTCCCCCATGACAGACGCCTATATCTACGACGCCGTCCGCTCCCCCCGCGGCAAAGGCCGCAAGGATGGCTCCCTGCACGAGGTCACGGCGGTCAAGCTGTCGGCCGATGTGCTGAACGCGGTGAAATCCCGCAACAACATCAACGGCGGCGCCATCGAGGACGTGATCTGGGGCAACGTCACCCAGGTCGGCGAACAAGGCGGCTGCCTCGCGCGGACTGCGGTACTCGCCTCCGACCTCGATGAATCGATCCCCGGCGTCGCGATCAACCGCTTCTGCGCCTCCGGGCTCGAGGCCGTGAACCTCGCCGCCAACCAGGTCAAAGGCGGCGCGGGCCAGGCCTACATCGCCGGCGGGGTGGAGATGATGGGCCGCGTGCCGATGGGCTCCGACGGCGCAGCCGTCGCGGTCGATCCTTCCGTCGCGATGAACCACTACTTCGTGCCGCAGGGCATCTCCGCCGACATCATCGCCACCGAATACGGCTTCTCCCGCGACGATGCCGACGAGCTTGCGGTGCGTTCGCAAAAGCGCGCCAAACAGGCGTGGGACGAGAACCGCTTCTCGAAATCCATCATCGAGATCAAGGACATGAACGGCCTGCCGATCCTCGATCAGGACGAATACATGCGCCCCGAGACTGACATGCAGACCCTCGGCGCGCTGAAGCCCGCCTTCAAGGACATGGGCGAGGTCATGCCCGGCTTCGACCAGATCGCGCTGATGAAGTACCCGCATCTGGAAAAGATCCAGCACATCCACCACGCCGGCAACTCCTCGGGCATCGTCGACGGCGCCGCGGCGCTGCTGATCGGGACGAAAGAATTCGGCGAGGCCCACGGCCTGAAGCCCCGCGCCCGCATCCGCGCCACCGCCAAGATCGGCACCGATCCGACCATCATGCTGACCGGCCCGGTGCCGGTGACGCAGAAGATCCTCAAGGATCATGGCATGGAGTTCTCCGACATCGACCTCTTCGAGGTGAACGAGGCGTTCTCGGCGGTCGTCCTTCGCTTCCTGCAGGCTTTCGACGCCGATCCCGACAAGGTCAACGTCAACGGCGGCGCCATCGCCATGGGCCACCCGCTGGGCGCGACCGGCGCGATCATCCTCGGCACCCTGCTCGACGAGCTGGAACGCTCCGACAAGGAGGTCGGCCTTGCCACGCTCTGCGTCGCCTCCGGCATGGGGGCCGCCACGATCATCGAGCGCGTCTGACGCATCAGGGGAGACCGGCCATGCCGATCATCGACCTAGACAGCCTGCCGGTCCGCACCGGCACCATCTACCCGCCGCCGCTGGACAAGGAGGTGGCGGGCCGCAGCTCGATCCGCGCCGGCGATGCCGGCGGGCTGACCCAGTTCGGCGCCAACATCGTCATGCTCGCGCCAGGTGCCAAATCCTCCATCCGGCACTGGCATGAGAACGAGGACGAGTTCGTGATGATCATGCAGGGCGAAATCGTCCTGCACTCCGACGCGGGCGAGACGGTGATGCAACCCGGCGACTGCGCCGCCTTCCCGGCGGGCGACACCGACGCGCATTGCTTCATCAACCGGACGGACGCAGAGGTGCGCTTTCTCGTCGTCGGCAGCAAGGCGCCGCTCGAAATCGCCCACTACCCCGACAAGGGCCTGAAGGTAGAGATCGGCGGCGGCAAGGCGAAGATGATGCACGAAGACGGCCGCCCCTACGAAGGTGGCGCATGACTGTGCTGCGCCGATCCGAACAGACACCGGAACAGGCGCCGCCGGACGCGGCCAGGGTGCTGGGCAACTTCCAGTTCCTGCCGCTTTCCGACACCGGCGGCCTCACACAGTTCGGCGCCTTCGTCGAAACCCTCGACCCCGGCGCCCGAAGCTCCGACCGCCACTGGCACGAGGAGGAGGACGAGTTCCTCTATATGCTCTCCGGCACCGCCACGGTGATCGAGGACGAGGGCACCCAGGAAATCGGCCCCGGCGATTCCTGCTGCTGGCCCAAGGGCGTCGCCAACGGCCATCACGTCGTCAACAAGTCCGCTGCGCCCTGCTCCTACCTGATCGTCGGCACGAGGCTGGCCGACGACATCGTCCACTATTCCGAAATCGACAAGATCCTGATCCGCGAGAACGGTCAGCGGCGGCTAACCCGCCGCGACGGCACCCCGATCGAGGGGGCGCGATGACCGTCCTCCACCTCGCCGACATCCCCGCAGAGCCCAAGCGCCTCCCCTGGCCCGCGCCCTTCAACACTGGCATCGGTCCCGGCACGCATCGCAACCTGGGCGATCCCGGCGGTCTGACGCAGTTCGGCGTGCATCTCGAAACCCTCGCCCCCGGCGCGCGCTCCACCCACCGCCACTGGCATGCCCAGCAGGACGAGATGATCTATCTTCTCGATGGCGAACTGACCGTGACCGAAGACGACGGTGACCATATCATCCGCCCCGGCGATGCGGCCTGCTGGCCCGCCGGAGCCCCGAACGGCCACGCCATGCGCAACCACACCGGCGCGCCCGCAACCTACCTGGTGATCGGCGCCCGCCGCGACGGCGAATCCGTCACCTATTCCGACATAGACCTGAAACTCGTCCGGCCTGAAGGCGGGACCGCGCGGTTCACCCGCGCAGACGGCAGCCCGCTGGACAGCACGCATAAGGGAGACTGAGATGACCGAATTCCACTACGACAAAGGCGCCGACGGCGTCGCGATCATCACCTGGGACCTGCCCGGCAAGTCGATGAACGTGCTGACCTTCGACGGTCTGCGCGAGCTTGACGGCCATATCGACACCGCGATTTCCGATGACGAGGTCAAGGGCGTCGTCATCACTTCCGGCAAGCCCGGCAGCTTCGCGGGCGGCATGGACCTGAACGTGCTGGCCGACCTCAAGAAAGCCGCCGGCGACAACCCGGCCAAGGGCATCTTCGACGGCATCATGCAGATGCACGGCGTGTTGCGGAAGATCGAGCGCGCCGGAATGGACCCCAAGACGCTGAAAGGCGCCAAGCCCATCGCCTGCGCCCTGCCCGGCACCACCATGGGCATCGGGTTCGAGATCGCGCTGGCCTGCCACCGGATCTTCGCCGCCGATAACCCGAAGGGCAAGATCGGCCTGCCCGAGATCATGGTCGGCATCTTCCCCGGCGCCGGCGGCACCACCCGCATGGTCCGCAAGCTGGGCGCGATGGGCGCGTCCTCCTACCTGCTGGAAGGCAAGACCCTGGAACCCGCCAAGGCCAGATCCGCCGGCATGATCGACGAAGTCGTCCCGGCCGACGAACTGGTCGCAAAGGCGAAGGAATGGGTCCTGAACGCCAAGGACACCGACTGCGTCAAACCGTGGGACGCCAAGGGCTACAAGATGCCCGGCGGCGCGCCCTATCACCCCGCCGGTTTCATGACCTTCGTCGGCGCCTCCGCCATGGTCAACGGCAAGACCAAGGGAGTCTACCCCGCGGCCAAGGCGCTGCTCTCGGCCGTCTACGAAGGCGCGCTCGTCCCCTTCGACACCGCGCTGAAGATAGAGGCGCGCTGGTTCACCAGCGTCATGATGAACCCCTCCTCCGGCGCGATGATCCGCTCGCTGTTCCTGAACAAGACCGCGCTGGAAAAAGGCGCCAACCGCCCCGACGCCCCCGACCAGACCGTGAAGAAGGTCGGCGTCCTCGGCGCCGGCATGATGGGCGCGGGCATCACCCTCGTCTCCGCCCAGGCCGGGATCGAGGTCGTGCTGCTCGATCAGTCGCAGGAGGCCGCCGACAAGGGCAAGGCCTACACCGCCACCTACATGGACAAGGGCATCCAGCGCAAAAAGACCACGCCCGAGAAGAAGGAACAGGTCCTGTCGCTGATCACCGCGACCACCGACTATTCCGCGCTGGAAGGCTGTGACCTGATCATCGAGGCCGTCTTCGAGGACCCGAAGATCAAGGCAGAGGTCACCCAGAAGGTCGAAGCGGTCATCGGTGAAGACTGCATCTTCGCCACCAACACCTCGACCATTCCGATCACCTCGCTGGCCAAGGCATCGAAGCGCCCCGAACAGTTCATCGGCATCCACTTCTTCTCGCCGGTCGAGAAGATGGCGCTGGTCGAGATCATCAAGGGCAGGGAAACCGGTGACCGGGCCGTCGCGAAGGCGCTCGACTACGTGCGCCAGATCCGCAAGACCCCGATCGTCGTCAACGACGCCCGCTTCTTCTACGCCAACCGCTGCATCATCCCCTACATCAACGAGGGGATCCGCATGGTGGCCGAGGGCGTCACCCCGCCGCTGATCGAGAACGCCGCGAAACTCGTCGGCATGCCGCTGGGCCCGCTGCAGCTGGTGGACGAAACCTCCATCGACCTCGGCGTCAAGATCGCCAAGGCGACCAGGGCCGCGATGGGCGATGCCTACCCGGACGGCGCCGTCGACGAGGTGCTGTTCTGGATGGCGGACGAGGGGCGGCTTGGCCGCAAGTCCAGCTCCGGCTTCTACGCCTATGACGACAAGGGCAAGCGCACCGGTCTCTGGGACGGTCTCGAAGCGAAGTACCCCGTCAAGGACGACCAGCCAGAGGTCAGCGAAGTCCAGCACCGCCTGCTCTTCGCCCAGGTCCTCGAAGCCGTCCGCGCGCTCGAGGAAGGCGTGCTGATGGACATCCGCGAAGGCGACGTCGGCGCCATCCTCGGCTGGGGCTTCGCGCCGTGGTCAGGCGGCCCGTTCTCTTGGCTCGACATGCTGGGCGCTGCCCGCGCCGTCGAGATCTGCGAGGGGCTTGAAAAGAACCACGGCGCCCGTTTCCAGGCGCCGCAGTTGCTGAGGGAACTGGCTGAAACGGGCGAAACGTTCTACGCCCGCTTCGGAAGCGATCAGCCGAAGGCCGCGTAAGGATCTGCCGCATTGCGAGGATTGGCGTAGTAATCGCCGTCCTCGCAATCCTCATCCTCCAGGCATTCGAGCAGGAACAGCGCCTCGTCTGCATCGAGGCTTACATAGCCGCCCTGCTCGGTTACCGGATCCTTCTCCTTGAACAGGTCGTCCAGCCGGATCACCGTGTTGCCGGCACAGAAAACCAGCGCCCCGTTCTGGGCAAAGACAACCTCGTCATGCTCGAAGTGCAGCATGACCGACTCGACCGGTCCTTCCGGGCAGATCCGCTGGATATCGCGGAACCCGGCCAGATCCGAAGCGGAGATCAGCGTGAAGGGGTCGCCGTACAGGATCTCGGCCGAGTCCGATTCCAGCATCACCAGCTGATCGGGCAGCAGCAGCATCGACTGCGCGTTGCCGATCGCGTTGGCGGGCACCAGCAGCGGCCACTGGCTGGCAGGGCAGCCATCCGGCTCGACCCAGGCCAGCGATTTGGTGAGGTTCTTCACCGGCTGCATGCCCCGGTCGAAGGTCAGTACCAGATCGCCCCTGGCAATGGCCTCTACCGGACGCCACCCCATGGCGGTCGCCACCATCGTCCCGGCCGCCAGACCAGAGGCCGGCCCGGACGTCACGGACATGGACCCCGCACCCCATGTGCTGCCGGTCTCCTGACGGAGGGTCTTGGTCTTACTGCCGAAATTAACCTGTCCAAGTCCAAACATCGCTACATCTCCAGTTCGCGTCATGAGTGAAGTGACGCTTTCGATGCAACTAAGTAGGATCGATTCGCTTGCCCGGATTTCGACGCAATTGCGCTAAGATTGCGGCACTATTGCGTCAATTCCGTCAATCTTGTGGAAGACATGGAAATCAGTTTCGTTTCGGAAACAAAAAACTACCCAAAAGTATAGGCAAACCGGTCAATATCGTGACGGCACAGGTCCGACACGTACTCGGCGAGCGAGTCGTCGTAATACATGCGGTAGTCTTTTTCGCGCTCCGACGCGTTCACCCGCAGGGGTGCGTCAAGCCCGAATCCAAGGAATTCTTCCACCGGTTTCAGGTCGTCCCGCAGGTGCTCAAGCCGCACGAAGGCGTCGCACCGCTCCTGCCCCGCCGGGTCCCGCACGTAGAACCCGTAGGGTGCCTGCCCCACCGCCAGCCGGGTCTGAGGATGCCGCAGAAAGGCCGCGAAGTCGTTCCGCCGCGCCAGCTCCACCGCCGGATGGTCGAACCGCTGCGCGCGCAGCCAGTGGTAATAGCTGACCAGCCGGTCCCATGGGTTGCGCACCAGCGTGAAGACGAACAGCTCCGCCATCTCCTCGCGCGTCACCAGCCCCTCGATATCCGCCAGCGTCGAATGCTTCCACAGCCGCCCGCGCGTCTGCGCGCCTTCAATCCGCCGGCGCCGCCGCTTCGCCTTCGGCGTGTCGCCGATGAGGATATCATCCTTCATCGCCCGCCCCTCCAGCGCCAGCGTCAGAGCCGTGCCGCCTGTCTTGGGGATGTGAACGAAGATATAGCGCCGCCCGCGCGAGATGATCATCCGCCACAGATACAAAGACCGCGCCAGTCCCCGCAACCCGCCGCATTTCCCTCTTTTCCGCCGCCCGCCGCGGCGGTTTAATCCGGCACAGGGATCACGGCCGCAGGGAGGATACGGATATGGGCTGGCTCGACGACGAAACCGGTCTCGGCAAATGCGCCGCGAATTACGTGCCGCTCACGCCGCTGTCGCACCTGAACCGCGCGGCCCGCGTCTTCCCGGACCGCACCGCGCTGGTCTACGGCGCGACCCGCCGGACCTATGCCGAGTACCGCGACCGCGTCACCCGCCTCGCCTCGGCCCTGTCGAAGGCCGGCGTGCGCCCCGGCCAGGTCGTCGCCACCCTGCTGCCGAACATCCCCGCCCAGGCCGAGGCGCATTTCGCCGTCCCCGCGACCGGCGCCGTCCTCAACACCATCAACATCCGCCTCGACGTTCACACCGTCGCCTACATCTTCGAGCACGCCCGCGCCCATATCGTCCTCGTCGACACGCAGTTCCTCGCCCTCGCCGAAGCGGCCTGCGCCAACATGGAGGGCGGCGCGCCTCGGATCATCGAGGTCGCCGACGCGCAGGCCGGTCATCCCGCCTCGGGCGAGTTCACCGAATACGAGGACTTCCTTGCCACCGGCGACTCCGATTTCGACTGGGTGATGCCCGAGGACGAGTGGGAAAGCATCGCGCTCAACTACACCTCCGGCACCACCGGCCATCCCAAGGGCGTCGTCGTCCACCACCGCGGCGCGTATCTGTCGACCCTGTCCCAGGTGGTCAGCTGGCGCATGGTGATGCACCCGGTCTACCTGACCATCGTGCCGCTCTTTCACTGCAACGGCTGGTGCCACACCTGGATGATGCCGCTTCTCGGCGGCACGCTGGTCTGCTGCCGCCAGATCGACGCACCCTCCATCTACAACGCCATCGCGGATGAGGGCGTGACCCATTTCGGCGGCGCGCCCATCGTCCTCAACACCCTGATCAACGCCCCGGACTCCGAACGCCGCAGCTTCGACCATATCGTCGAGGTCTTCACCGCCGGCGCCCCGCCCCCCGCCGCCACCCTGGCCGCGATCGAACCGCTGGGCTTCAACGTCACCCAGGTCTACGGCCTGACCGAAACCTACGGCCCCGGCACCGAATGCCTCTGGCAGGAAAGCTGGGACGGCAGCGAAGGCGACGACCGCGCCTCCCTCAAGGCCCGCACCGGCATCCCGATGCCGTTCATGGAGGACACGACCGTCCTCGACCCCGGGACCCTGGAACAGATCCCGATGGACAGCGAGGCGCAGGGAGAGATCATGTTCCGCGGCAACGGCGTGATGAAGGGCTATTACCGCAACCCCGAGGCCACCGCAGAATGCTTCAGGGGCGGCTGGTTCCACACCGGCGACATCGCGATCCAGCATCCCGACGGCTATCTCAAGATCGTCGACCGCTCCAAGGACGTGATCATCTCCGGCGGCGAGAACGTCTCCTCCGTCGAGGTCGAGGACGTGCTGATGCGCCATTCCGCCATCTCGCTCTGCGCCGTCGTCGCCAAACCGGACGAGAAATGGGGCGAGGTCCCCTGCGCCTTCGTCGAGCTGAAACCCGGTGCCGAGACCACAGAGGCCGACATCATCGCGTTCGCCCGCGCCCGCCTCGCCGGCTTCAAGACCCCCAAGGCGGTCGTCTTCGGCGAGCTGCCGAAAACCTCCACCGGCAAGATCCAGAAATTCGAACTCCGGAAGCGGCTGCAACCGGCTTGATCCGGTTGCGCGCCTGCGGCGCAATCTTTCTGGCACTGCGTGCAAATGGGGGCTCCGCCCCCGCCGCTGCGCGGCTCCCCCGGGATATTTGTGACCAGAAGAAGCAGGGGATCCTCGCAGCCCACGGCCGGGGACAACAACGGAACCGCTCGATCAGGTGCTCCCTGTATCCATCTTCTTCTGGCTGAAAATATCCCGGGGGAGGCGCCGAAGGCGGCGGGGGCAGAGCCCCCTGCCACATCCACAATCAGGCACTTGCCTGCAAATGCCGGGCGCAATCAGGAAGCGTCCCTGCCCGCGATGGCCCGCCGGACGCCCCGCCTCAATAGATATACCGGATCTGGTCGCTCCAGTACCGCTCGACCCGGCGCAGCGCCGAGTTGATCTCCTCGATCCCGTTCAGGTCCAGCACCGCGCGGGATTCCAGCCCGTCCGCATGGCGGATGAACAGCTCCTCGACGATCTCCTGCACCTTGCGCCCCTTCTCGGTCAGGCGCACGCGCACCGACCGGCGATCGATCTCGCAGCGCTGGTGGTGCATGTATCCCGTCTCGACCAGCTTCTTCAGGTTATAGCTGACGTTCGAGCCCTGATAGTAGCCGCGCGTCTTCAGCTCGCCCGCCGTCACCTCGTTGTCGCCGACGTTGAACAGCAGCAGCGCCTGCACCGCGTTGATCTCGAGTATCCCCAGTCGCTCGAACTCGTCCTTGATCACGTCGAGCAGCAGCCGATGCAGCCGTTCCACCAGCGACAGCGCCTCGAGATACTGGGTCATGAAGCCGCGATTCGTGGCCCCATCGATACGTGTCTGAATACTCATCATCACTACCGCCATGCTCTGCTCGTTGGCCCGGCATAGCGGCGGATTCGCAAATTATTCGTTAAGCTGGCAGAATTTAGCGGAAATTCGTTTCAAACGGCACCGGACTGGACGGCGATGTCGCCGATCAGTCCGGCGTAACTGTCCGGCACCGCCGCCTTGCCGGTGACCCAGGCATACAGATCGTGGTCGTTCTCCCACAGCAGCGCGTCGAACAGGTCCAGCGCCTCGGCATCCATCGCCGCCAGCCGCGCCTCGGCATAGCCGCCCAGGATCAGGTCCATCTCCTTGATCCCGCGCCGCCCGGCCCGCATGCGCATCCGCTTCAGCCGCGCTTCCGGCGTCTCCTGCATCAGCCGTAGTCCCGCAGCGCCCGCTGCAGCTTCTTCTCGACGCCGCCCAGCTTTTCCGCCGTGCGCGCCAGCGACCCCTTCAGCTGCCGCAGCTCGGTCAGCAGCGCGGTCAGCTCGCCGGGGATCTGTACCTCGTCGGGCGCCGACAGGCCCTCGCCCTCGCCGTTGATCAGCCAGACCAGCGACACGTTCAGCACCCCCGCCAGCATCGACAGCTTGTTGGCGCGCGGCTCGGCGACGTCGTCTTCCCAGGCCTTCAGCGTCTTCAGCTTGACGCCGATCTTCTTGGCAAGGTCCGCCTGGCTCAGTCCCAGCGCCTCGCGCGCCGCGACCATCCGGTCGCCGAAGGTCGCGCTCTCGTTGGAATACCAGCCGCCGCCGGTCTCGGTTTCGGGCGCGCTCATCGCGCTGTCCTGGCTCATGGGGATCCTCCGGGTTCGGGCTTGCACGGTCACGGCGCCCAATCTACACCTCTGCCCCGGTGCATTCCAACCGGAGACGACCATGTCCTTCCTTTCCGCGACACTTGCCCGCGTCAAGCCGTCGCCGACCATCGCCATGAACACCCGCTCCCACGAGCTCAAGGCGGAGGGCAAGGACATCATCGGCCTCGCCGCCGGCGAACCGGATTTCGACACGCCCGACAACATCAAGGAGGCGGGCATCGCCGCGATCCGCGCCGGCAAGACGAAATACACCGCGCCCGACGGCATCCCGGAACTGAAGCAGGCGATCTGCGGCAAGTTCGCGCGCGAGAACGGGCTGACCTATGTGCCGAAACAGATCTCGGTGTCCTCGGGCGGAAAGCAGATCCTCTACAACGCCCTGATGGCGACGATGAACCCCGGCGACGAGGTGGTGATCCCGGCGCCCTACTGGGTCAGCTACCCGGACATGGTGCTGCTGGCGGGCGGCACGCCCGTAGTGGTCGAAGCCGGAATCGAGACCGGGTTCAAGATGACGCCCGAACAGCTCGATGCCGCGATCACGCCAAAGACCAAGTGGCTGATCTTCAACTCGCCGTCGAACCCGACCGGCGCCGGATACACCCGCGACGAGCTCAAGGCACTGACCGACGTGCTGATGAAGCATCCGCAGGTCTGGGTGATGACCGACGACATGTACGAACATCTCGTCTTCGACGATTTCGAATTCACCACCCCGGCGCAGATCGAACCCGGCCTCTACGACCGCACGCTCACCTGCAACGGCGTGTCCAAGGCCTATGCCATGACCGGCTGGCGCATCGGCTATGCCGGCGGGCCAGAGGAGCTGATCGCCGCGATGCGCAAGATCCAGTCGCAGTCGACGACGAACCCCTGCACCATCTCGCAATGGGCGGCGATCGAGGCACTGAACGGCACCCAGGACTTCCTCGAACCGAACCGCAGGATCTTCCAGCGCCGCCGAGATCTCGTCGTCGCGGGGCTGAACGCCTGCCCCGGCATCACCTGCCCGGTGCCCGAGGGTGCGTTCTACGTCTACCCCTCCATCGCCGGCTGCATCGGCAAGACCTCCGCCGGCGGCACGAAGATCGACAATGACGAGGCCTTCGCGACCGCGCTGCTGGAAGAGACCGGAACCGCCGTCGTCTTCGGCGCCGCCTTCGGGCTTTCCCCGTATTTCCGCGTCAGCTACGCTACCTCGGACGAGGCCCTGACCGATGCCTGCAACCGCATCCGGCAGTTCTGCGAGGGTCTGACCTAGGGAGGACGGATGCCCGCCGATCTGCCGGACTACTATTTCCGCACCCGCGAGAACGGCGCGGTCGTGTTCCGCATCGACACGGAAAACCGCCAGCGCCGGATCGAGATGGAGCAGATCGCCGTCGTCAACATCCGCAACGGTCAGGTGAAGGCGCACGGCCAGCATGTCCTGAGCGCAGCCGATGAAGCTGCGATTTCAGACTGGATGGCGGCGCGGGAGCAGGTTCTCGACACCCGCCGCACCGACGACATCCGCCGCACAGTGGACCACCTGAACCAGACGGCGCAATGGGCGCAGTCCGACGCAAGCGACGCACAGCTGCAGGAGCTGACCGACGATCTCCTGCTGGCGATGCACGACCTGCGCGCGGTGCTGGTTCGGAAGAAGGCGGACCGGCTGGGGAAGGAACCCGGCCGGTAGGGTACGCGCGCGCCATGCCGCCCCGTCCAACGCTGCACCGGTGCGTGACATCACGCAGCTAACCGCTCGGACCGGGGGCAACACCTGGCCACGGTCGGGCGAAATAGCGCCCGCGGTCCACACTTTATCCGTCCACCCCCGCAATCCCTCAATCGCCGCGCATTGGATGACAATGCCCCGGCCAAAGGAGTGGCCGTGCGCTGCCCGGCCATTCCGGGCCGGAGCGTGACGTTCGCCGAACGCCTCCTAATTCAAACCCAATCGCTCTGCCCCCACAACAGGACTCCAACCGATGTACATTGCCGGCCTCGTCATCCCCGTCCCCGAAGAAAACCGCGACGCCTACCGCGCCTGGGCCGCACAGAGCGCGGCATTCTTCCGCGAATACGGCTGCCTCGAAATCGTCGAAAGCTGGGAGGATAACGTCCCCGACGGCAAGCAGACCGATTTCCGCCGCGCTGTCGCCGCGAAACCCGGAGAGAAGATCGTCTTCATCTGGCAGGTCTGGCCCGGCAGGGATTTCTTCAACGCCGCCGAGGAAAAGATGCACCAGGACCCGCGCATGGACGAAGCCGGCGAGCCGCCCTTCGACGCCAGCCGCCTGATCCTCGGATGCTTTCAGCCGATCCATGTGATGGGACATAGTCACGGAACATGATGCCGCCGGCCTGCATGCCTTCCCCGAAACCGAAAGTTTCCCAGTAGTTTCCCTGAACAGCGCCCCCAATCGCGATTCATGCCCAAGCATGCATGTGACAGCTCCGCCTGACCACACGCAAGCAGGGTTGAACCGCCAACATCCGTCACGCATGGTGATCGCTGAAGCTGCCGCAGGGTTGCAGCCTAACGAGATGGGATAGTGCATGAGCGCTCGTTCAGACATTCTCCGCTTGGCGCTCCAGGTCGTCGAGGATACTTCGGAAAAACCGACCCCCAACCTCCACCAATTTCTATTGCACTGGAATTCCATCGACGAGATGGAAGCTCGGTTCACCGACGATCTCTCGCGAAGCCTGTTCCGGTGGTACATGGCCGTGCGCCTTGCCAGCGAGATGAACGAGGCCAACAAGTTCAAGCGTCTCAGGGTCTTTCGCGGAATCCACACGGAAAAGCGCTGGCAGGATTACCGCGAACGCGCCGAAACGCTGATGAACACCAAGGACGGCACCGTCAGCGAGAACACGGACGAAGTGATCGAGACGAACATCCTCGACGGCTATATCATAAAGGGAGAAGTCGAGCCCCGCGAAGGCGAGGTCGTCCTCGATATCGGCTCCTTCAACGGCAACAATGCGATCCAGTTCTCCAACTACGTCGGTGCCACCGGCCGGGTCTACACGTTCGAGCCGAACCCGGACCTCTTTCCGGACGTCGTGAAGAACTGCAAACCCAACCCTAACATAACGCCGGTGAACGTCGGTTTCGCCGAAGCCGAGAAAGAAGTCGAATTCGCGCTGGAAGGCCCGCGGACGCGACCGGTTGTCGGCAACGTGAAAAAGAAGAAGACCAGAACGCTGAAACTCAGGCGCCTCGACGATTTCGTCGAGTCCGAAAAGCTCGAGCGGGTGGACTTCCTGAAATTCGACATCGAAGGATCCGAAGTGCCGGCCCTGACGGGCGCGGCCCGGACCATCCGGAACTTCCGCCCCACTTGCATGGTAGCCATCTATCACAAGCCGACGGATCTCTACCGGATCCCGAAACTTATCGACCCATACGGCCTCTGGTACGATTTCAAACTGCGCCACTACCACTGGCTGCCGCGCGAGATGGTGCTGTTTGCAATCCCGAAGAGCCAGGCCGTTCCCGGTTACCCCTGACCTGGTGCCGGCGTTTCAACGTGTCCGGCCGCGCCTGACGTCCGGCGTCAGACCGCCACGCGCCCCGGCTGCCGGCTGAACAGCAACAGCAGCCCGAACAGGATCATCCCGCCGCCCGAGGCGCGCTGGAACCAGTGCAGCCTGTCCGCCGCCACACCCGCCGCGAAGCGCCCCGCGCTCGCATAGATCACGATCGCAACCGCCTCCAGCGCCAGGAACACCGCGCCGAGCACGAGGTAGCTCAGCCAGTAATTCGACATGTCCACGAACTGGGGAAAGAACGCCGCGAAGATCAGGATCGCCTTCGGATTGCTGACCGCCACCAGCGCCTCGCTGCGCAGCGCCTTCGGAAAACTGCTCACCTGCCCCGCCGCAACCGCACCCACCGCAGGCGCGGTCCGCAACAGCTTCACCCCGATCCAGATCAGGTAGATCGCACCGACGATCTTCACCGCGTTGAACACGATGGCCGAGGTGGCCATCACCAGCCCCAGCCCCAGCGCGCTCGCCGCGATCATCGGCACGAAGACCGCCAGCCGCGCCATACTCGCGCCGAACGCAAATCCGACACCGTTCCTTGCGCCATGGGTCATCGCCAGCAGGTTGTTCGGCCCGAAGGCGAGGTTCAGGGCAAAGCAGGCAGGCACGAACAGAAGGACGTCGGTCATGTGAAGCGCTCCGGAGGATCACGACCAACCCAATGGCGCGTTCCCGGGGAATGCGCAAAGCAGGATTTCTGCCGATCCGTAAGCCTGGCTTACACCTTCCCCGCCCCCAGTTCCTCCACCCAATGCGCCAGCCGCTCCTTCAGCAACCGCTCACGCTTCATCTGCGAGATCTCCTCGTCGAAAGTCTCGAGCACCTCGAACGCCAGTTCCCCCGCCGCCGCATAAGCCGCCTGAGCCTCGGCATTCGGCAATCCCCCCATCCGCGCCGCAAAGCCCATCCGGCTTTCCGCCGCGCCCAGCCGCATCGCCGCGCCGACCCAGACGCGCCCGCCGATGCGCAGCGCGTAGATGCCCGCGTCGGGCTTCTTCTCCTTCCACTCCGCCTTCGCCGCTCGCCGATCCATCGCCAACTCCGATTCTTTTTACCCGGGTTTTAATTGACATATTTTTACCCGGGTGTAAAACACTCCGCATGACCTTCACCGTTTTCGACTCCCACCGCCGCATCGCCGCCGGCTCCGTCGCCGATATCGCCGCCGCCATGCAGGCGGCGCAGGCGAATGGCGGCCAGCCGCTCGCCTTCGACGACACCACCGGCCGCGTCGTCGACCTCGACCTCCGCGGCACCCCCGCCGAGGTTGCCGCCCGCTACGAGGAACCCCCGAAACGCGGCCGCCCGAAGCTTGGCGTGAAGGCGCGCGAGGTAACGCTCCTGCCCCGCCACTGGGACTGGCTGTCGACTCAGCGCGGCGGCGCCTCCGCGGCACTCCGCCGCCTGGTCGAGGAGGCGATGCGCGCCGACGGCCCCGATCCCCGCCGCGCGCAGGAGGCCGCCTACCGCGCCGCCACCGCCCTCGCCGGAAACCTGCCGCTCTACGAGGACGCGGTGCGCGCCCTCTTCGCCGGCAATCTCGACGCGATGGCAGACACCATCGCCGACTGGCCCGAAGACATCCGCGACTACGTCCTGAAACTCGCCCGGACCCCGCAGCCATGACCTACCTGAACCCCACCGACGCCACCGCCCGCGCCCTGTTCTCGAACGCGCACATGGGCCCGGTCGTCATGGTCAACCTGCTGCGTTTCCGTGACGTGGCCGACTACTCCGCGCACCCGGGCAAAGCGCCAGCGACGCCAACCTCCGGCGCCGAAGCCTATGCCCGCTACGTCGCCGAAACCCTGCCGCTGCTCGAAGCCTCCGGCGGCGAGGTCCTGTTCGAAGGCACCGCGAACCGCTGGTTCATCGGGCCGGAAACCGAACGCTGGGACCACGTCCTCATCGTGAAACAGGCCAGCCTGCAAAGCTTCCTCGCCTTCGCCTCCGACCCGGCGGCGCAATCCGCCCTCGTCCACCGCGCCGCCGCCGTCGAGGATTCGCGGCTGCTCCCGTCTTTCCCGCTGGACGGCTGACCCCGCGCGGCGCGGCAAAAACAACGCTTCTCCGCGCCCGTTACAACTGCCCTCACAACGGACGCGACAACGTTAACCGGCATAGCTGCACCCAGGCACCGCCCCGAGTCCGATCGGGGCGGAACTCATTTCGATTTGCCGCAAAGACATTTTTTGGAGCACGGCACGTATGCCAATATTGAACCCCGGCAGGGCGCTATCCCCCGGCTGCCCCGGCCGCACGGTCCACCCGGCCAACCCTGCCTGACGCAATGCCTTTGCAACGTCAGGACCTCCTGACAGCCACCGCCCATCGCTGAACCAGCCATCAGACACCGCCGGCCGGATCATTTCCCGGCAATGGCGGCATTTTCGAACCAAGGAATAATCTCAATGATCGATACACCTGCAACCATCACCAATGAATTCCGGGTCGGCGGCGGCTCCGGTATCAGCGATCCGATGATCGCCGCCCTTCCCGACGGCAATTTTGTCGTCGCCTATGCCTACCAGGGTTCGGGACAGTCGCTCTGGGCCATCCGCGGGCGCCTCGTCAGCCCTGACGGACATACGATCGGCAGCGAGTTCGAGTTCGACTTTCCCCGCGACATCGACAACCCGCGCTTCGACATGGGGGTGCAGAGCGACGGCAAGATCCTGATTGCGGTCGAGAACAGGCATGACGGCTGGACCGACGACGATATCCGCATCGGCCAGTTCCGCGTCGACGAGGATGGCGCGAGGCGGATCAGGATGACCGAAATTACCGGCGGTCCGACATCCCGGGCAGAGGCTCCATCGATCACCGTCTTCGGCGATGACAGCTTCGCAGTGAACCACGCATTCGACTATTTCCAGAACCACGTTTTCAACGATGCGTACTTCACTGCCAATGGCGGTAAGAACGGCGTCGGATTCATTGATGAACTGAAACAATTCGACAACCCGGATATCTCCTCCGTCGCGCTCAGCACCGGGGGACAGGCCATCCTGATCGACCGCGACGGCAGCCGCGGCGGCGGCCTGTCCGTGACGATCAAGAAAGGCCCGTATAACACCACCACCAAGGTGCACACGGAAGGCGACATATTCGACAGCACCATCGCCGCGCTGAAAGGCGGCCGCTTCGTCGTTGTCTGGGCGCAGGACGACGGCTGGGACACCGACGTGCAGTTCCAGATTTTCGATGACGAGGGCGATGCCATCACCGACGTCCGGGGCGGCCCCCGGACCAGTTCCAGCGACGTAAAGGACAACAACAACGAACCCGCCGTCGTCATGCTTGCTGACGGCACCTTCATCATCTTCGCGGACAAGGACGCGGGCGCCCGGGGCGTCGTGGGTCAACGCTATGACGCCGATGGTGACAAGATCGGTGAACTCTTTCGCGTCACTTCAGACAACAGCAAGTCGATCGAGGCCACGCTGCTGGCGGATGGACGTATCGCAGTGACGTGGTTCGATAACGATACCAACCGCGTTATGGTCGAAATCCTGTCGGTCGACGCCACCAACGGTCCCGACACGATCCTGGGCACCAGCGGCGACGATTCGATTAACGGCTTCGGCGGCGACGACGTGATCCACGGCAGCGCCGGAAACGACTCTCTGTTCGGCGGCGATGGCGACGACCTGCTGCGCGGCGGCGAAGGAAACGATGAGATAAGGGGCAACGCCGGGAACGACCTGATATTTGGCGGCACCGGCAACGACATCCTGTATGGCGGCACCGGCTCGGATGTCTTTGTCTTCCGCGATGGCGACGGCCACGACGAGGTGCGCGGCTTCAACGCCACCAATGACGCAGAGAAGATTGACCTCCGCGAGGTCAGCGCGATCACCGGCTTTGCCGACCTGTTTGAAAATCACATGGAGCAGGACGGCGACAGCGTGATCGTCGACCTTGGCGGCGGCAACTCGGTAACCCTCAAGAGCGTCGAGCTCTCCGACCTGGATGCGCAGGATTTCATCCTGTACGACGCTCCCGTCTTCAACCTCGACGGCCCGCTCGAAGTCTCAGGCGACGGCGACGTCATCGAACTCGCACACGAACAGTCATTCGAACTGGCCGAGGGCACCATCGCGCTCACCTTCAACGCGGATAAGGTGTTGGGCAGCCACGGCCTGCTGTCCAAGGATGCCCGCGACTTCGGCGACGGCGGCCATTTCACCTCCTACATCGAGGATGGAACGCTCATCGTCCGGTTCCAGGACGCGACCTCCAGCCAGCAGTTCGAATTCGCCGGCATCGAAGCGGGCAAGGACTACGATCTGGTGATGAGCTTCGGAAACGGCCAGGTGTCGGCGGCACTGAACGGAGAGGTCTTCGGCCAGGCTGGTTTCGACGCCTCCTGGCTGACCAACACCGAGTTCCTGCAGATCGGCGCCAACGGCTTCGCGAGCGATGCCGGCGCGGCGGGTTTCGAGGCGGTGTTTGACGGCACCATCTCCGACGTGGCCATCTTCGGCGAAGTCATCCCGCCATCCGATCTCGAGTTCCTGATTGGCTGACAGGCGAACAATGCGCGGCCACCACTGGCCGCGCATCGTCCCCACACCGACGTTTGCGCTAACACGCCTGAAATCAATGACTTGACCCCCCGTCCTCATGGGGACGCCTCCCCGTCGGGCCATCGCAAGCCCCGGAATCCCCCCCATTGCCAGCCCCGCCATACTTCGCCTACACCTCCCCTCACGACATTTTTAGGGAGGCTCCCACCATGACTTACGGCTTCGACACCCTTCAGGTTCACGCCGGCGCAAGGCCCGACCCGGCCACCGGCGCCCGCCAGACCCCGATCTATCAGACCACCGCCTACGTCTTCCGCGACGCCGACCACGCCGCGGCCCTCTTCAACCTGCAGGAAGTCGGCTTCATCTATTCCCGCCTGACCAACCCCACCGTCTCGGTCCTGCAGGAACGCATCGCCACCCTCGAAGGCGGCGCCGGCGCGGTCTGCTGCTCCTCCGGCCACGGCGCCCAGATCATGGCCCTGTTCCCGCTGATGGGCCCGGGCAAGAACGTGGTCTCCTCCACCCGCCTCTATGGCGGTACAGTCACCCAGTTCAGCCAGACCATCAAACGCTTCGGCTGGTCGGCCAAGTTCGTCGACACCGACGACCTCGACGCAGTCAAGGCCGCCATCGACGACGACACCCGCGCCCTCTTCTGCGAATCCATCGCCAACCCCGGCGGCTATGTCTCCGACCTCGATGCGCTGGCGAAGATCGCCGACGAGGCCGGCATCCCGCTGATCGTCGACAACACCTCGGCCACGCCCTACCTCTGCCGTCCGATCGAACACGGCGCGACCCTCGTCATCCACTCGACCACCAAGTACCTCACCGGCAACGGCACCGTCACCGGCGGCGCCATTGTCGACAGCGGCAAGTTCAACTGGTCCAACGGCAAGTTCCCGTCGCTCTCCGACGCGGAGCCCGCCTATCACGGCCTGAAGTTCCACGAGACCTTCGGCCACCTCGCCTTCACCTTCCACTCCATCGCCGTCGGTCTGCGCGACCTCGGCATGACGATGAACCCGCAGGCCGCGCATTACACCCTGCTCGGCATCGAGACGCTGTCGCTCCGCATGGACAAGCACGTCGCCAACGCGGTGAAGGTGGCGAACTGGTTGGAAGACCATGACGCGGTGGAAAAGGTCACCTATGCGGGCTTGAAATCGTCGCCCTATGTCGACCGTGTCGCCAAGATCTGCCCGAAAGGCGCCGGCGCGATCTTCACCATCGCGCTCAAGGGCGGCTACGGGTCCTGCGTCAAGCTGGTCGACAGCCTTGAGCTGTTCTCCCACGTCGCCAACCTCGGCGATGCGCGCAGCCTGGTGATCCACTCCGCCTCGACCACGCACCGCCAGCTCAGCGAAGAACAGCAGATCGCCGCCGGCGCCGCACCGAACGTCGTGCGCCTGTCCATCGGCATCGAGGATCCCGACGACCTGATCGCCGATCTCGAGCAGGCGCTGGCCAAGGCCGGCTGAACGACAAGCCAAGACGATACCACGGAAATTCGCGGCCCCCTCACGTGGGGCCGCGTTTCGTTAACGGCTTCGTAAATCTTCCTTGTCTATGCCTGTCCGACGAGGAATGAAGACATGGATGAAACCACCCAACCCACGCTTACCATCCCGGTTGCGCTGGTAGAGGAGCTGTCGGGCGCCACCAGTATCGAACAGGTGCTGGCCATCTCCGCACGGTGGCTGCCCGAGATTTACGAGGCCGACGCCGCCCGCCTGAACTTCGTCGACGAACATCGCGTCATCGACCAGTTCAGCTTTCGCAACGGCCGCGTCGATCTCTCCGCGGAAAAGAATCCGATCCCGCCGGACTCGCCGCGTGGTCGCGTGTTGAGCTCCGGCACACCGATGCACCTCGACGCCGACTCTTTGGCGCGGGAACCGGACCGGACCACGCAACGGCTCTACGACAGCGGCATGCGAAGCTGCCTGATCGTGCCAATGCGCAACAGCGGCCAGACAGTCGGCGTCGTCGGTCTGGTGCGCCGCTCCCGGACCGCGTTCACCGCCCAGCAGACCCGGCGGCTCACCGCGTCCGCCAGCTGGATCGCCGGGCAGGCACGGCTGATGCAGCAGCTGCGAGCCAATGCCCGGCTGGCCGAAACCGATCCGCTCACCGGTCTCGCCAACCGGGTGCGGCTGATGCGGGTGCTTGACGGCCCCGGCGCGCTGCACCTGCCCGACGCACGCGGCCGCGTTGTCGGCGTGCTGCATCTCGATCTCGACCATTTCAAGGAAATCAACGACCGCTTCGGGCACGAAGTTGGCGATCTGCTGCTGCGCCACGTCGCGGGCTGCATGCAAGCCGATACCGCCCCCACCGACCTGGTGGCGCGGATCGGCGGCGACGAGTTCATCGTGGTTACCCGCAGCGACCTTGCCGGACAGCATATCTCCGGCCTCGCGGCCCGGCTCTCCGCCCGCCTCGCCGAACCCGTGCAACTCGCCGGGCGCGACCTGTGCTGTTCGGCAAGCATCGGCCTCGCCCTGGCCGAACCTAAGGACAACGCCGAACGGCTGATCGCCAATGCCGACATCGCGCTCTACGAGGTCAAGCGGAACGGTCGGAATGGCGTGCGCGCTTTCTGCAAAGCGATGCGGGAGGCGCATGAAGCCCGCCGCGCCCTGCTCACCGATCTGCGCGCAGCCGTCGCGGCCGAACGCTTCGATCCCTATTTCCAGCCGGTGATCGACCTGCGGACAGGCGACCTCGCCGCACTTGAACTGCTGGCTCGCTGGCAGCACCCGGAACGCGGTACGCTCGGCCCCACCACCTTCCTCGACATCGCGCAGGACGCGGGCCTGACCGACCGCATCGACGCTATTGTCCGGCGCAAGGGCCTGAAGGCACTGGCAGGGTTGCGCGCCGCCGGCTGGGCCGTGCCGGGCCTGGCCTGCAACTGCTCGGCCCAGACGATGGCGGATCCCGAACTTGCCGATACCCTGCGCTGGGAGGTCGAGGAAAACCGCCTCGCCCCCGCCGATCTGACGCTCGAAGTAAAGGAATCGCTTTTGCAGACGGAAGGCGCCCTGCGCACCGAACAGACGATCACGCGCCTGCTGGAATTCGGCTTTCCGGTGGAAATTGACGAATTCGGCACCGGCCGCATTCCTATGCACAAGCTCCAGAGGCTGCGGATCGGCGGGCTGAAGCTGCGCCCCGGTATGACCGCCCAACTCCCCGGCGACTGCAGCGAGACATTGCTGCGCGCGGTCCTCGCCATGGCGGCGGAGCTGAGCCTGACGGTCACCGTGAAAAGCGTCGAGTCAGGTGCGGAAGTCACCCGGCTCAAAGGGCTGAAATGTCATCGCGTGCAGGGCTACGCCGTGGCGCCGCCGATGGATCGCGACCGGCTGCTGACCTATCTGCGCGACCGGGGCCCGGCGCCGGCGCTGGCTGCGGGCTGACCGCTCCCGAAACCGTCCGCTATCTGGCAGCCCCGCGCGGCACGAAGGTGTCGCGCAGAATTTCCAGCACATGTGCCCGGGTCGCTGCGGTCTCCATCAGCACCTCGTGCTCCGAGCCGGCCAGCACCTCCAGCCGCCCGTTCGGCCAGCGTTGCATGCGCCGGTGCACCGCCGGCACATCGACGATCCGCTCGTTGCTGCCCAGAAATGTGACGCAGGGCACGTCCGGCGACGGCATCTGCGCCAACGCCCGGGTCTCCTTCAGCGCCTCGTGCAGCCAGTGCAGGCTCGGCCCGCCCAGTGCCAGATCCGGGTGCCCGCTGATCTGCGCCTGCATGTAGCCCCACATGCCGGGATCCGTGGTCAGCATGTTGTCGCGGAACGGCGCCGATTCCAGGTAGGATGCCGCCCCGGTTCCCGGCGCATAGCGATGCCCCTGCCCGACATTGCGCGAAGACCAGCCCAGCGACCACGCCACAGGGCGCAGGTACCAGCTGATCTTGATGCCCCACATCGGTGCGCTGAAAGCGGCGGCGGCCACCGGCAGACCTTCGTGCAGGGCGCGCAGTCCAATGCATCCGCCCATCGAATGCCCGATCAGGTAATAGGGCTCCGCCATACCCTCGGCCCGCGCCGCCTGCAGCATCGCCTGCACATCGAGCTGATAATCCGAAAACGCAGCCACATGCCCGGTGAGACGATCGGACAGCGCCCTGTCGGACAGGCCCTGCCCGCGCCAGTCGATGCTGACCATGCCGAACCCGAGCGCCAGCAGCTCTGACGCCGTGCGACCGTATTTCTCGACATATTCGGTCCGGCCGTTGAACATCAGCACTGTGCCGCGGGTGCCCCCCGGCCAGACGGCCGCGCGCAGGCGAACGCCGTCCTCCGCCGTAACCCAGGACGTGCGGACGTCTTCGGGTCCGTGCGAGACCTCGGCAAAGAACGGCGCTGATTCTCGCATGTCAGCTCAGCAGAGAGCCGAGCTGCATCGCCATACCCATGTCACCGTCAACACTAAGCTTGCCCGTCATGAAGGCCGAGGTCGGGTCCAGATCGCCCGAAAGGATCGACTGGAAGGTGTCGGCATCCGCTGTCAGCGTGACATCGGCCTCTTCATCCGCCTCGCGAACCCCCTCGGAATCGATCATGATGGACCCTTCGCCCTCGATCACGAATTTCGCGCGTCCGTCGAATTCGCCGCTGGCCTTTTCGCTCAACGCCTTTACGGCGGCGTCGGTCATTTCGCTCATTAAACGGGCTCCTTGATTTGTGACCCCAACGGGGCTCGCATTTTGCTGCATCCGCAGTATGCTTCGGTTTATGGGAAAACTGAAACGGTTCTGCAAATCTGCCGTTGCGGCATATTTCATCGCCACCGGCGCTGCCCTGGCGCAGGATCAACAGCCGCCCGATCTCGATGCACTCATGGCCGAGCTTGCCGATCCCGACACCGGCAACTGGGAGCAGGTCGAACGCCGCATCCGGCTCGAATGGGACAAGTCCGGCTCTGCCGCGATGGACCTTCTGCTGCAGCGTGGCCGCGAGGCGATGGAGGCCGAGGACTGGGACGCGGCGCTCGATCATTTCACCGCCCTGACGGACCACGCCCCCGACTTCGCCGAAGGCTGGCATTCCCGCGCCACCGTCTATTTCTACAAGGACATGTACGGCCCCGCGCTCGACGACATTGCGCATGCGCTGTCGATCAACCCGCAGCATTTCGGCGCGCTCTCCGGCCTCGCCGTCATCCTTGAATCCATCGGGATGGAGGAAGAGGCGCTCGACGTCTGGCACATGCTGGTCGACATCCATCCGCACCTGCCGCAGGCGCAGGAATCGCTGGACCGGCTGGAAAAACTCTACGGCGGCCAGCCGATCTGATCCGCACCCGCATCGGGACCATTCGGCCACGTCGTGCAGATTCCTGGCACCCCGCCATATACATGAGCCCGTGCCTGCCCTACATGCACCCTTAGACAGGAACACTTAGCAGCCGGCGCGTCGCCTGCTTCAAGGGACGCACGTTCCCGACTGGCCACCCGGCCAGGCGGCGACACCCACCGGCGACAGAGGCGATGCGATGGCGAGTGAGGCGCGGATCACAGCGGTTCTGGGCCCCACCAATACCGGCAAGACCCATTACGCCATCGAGCGCATGCTGGCCTATCGCACTGGCATCATCGGCCTGCCGCTTCGCCTGCTTGCACGCGAAATCTACGACCGCATCGTCGCGCTGCGCGGCCCCTCCGTCGTGGCGCTGGTCACCGGCGAAGAACGGATCGTCCCCGCCCGCACCCAGTACTGGGTCTGCACGACCGAGGCGATGCCGGACGGCATGGGCGCCGACTTCCTCGCCGTCGACGAGATCCAGCTCTGTGCCGACCCGGAACGCGGCCACGTGTTCACCGACCGGCTGCTGCGCGCGCGCGGTCTGCACGAGACCTTGTTCCTCGGCGCCGACACCATGCGCGGCGCCATCGCGGCGCAGGTGCCGAAAGTCCAGTTCGCTCGCCGCGAACGTTTCTCGGACCTCACCTATATCGGACCGCGTAAAATCAGCCGCATGCCACGCCGCTCGGCTATCGTGGGTTTCTCGGTCGATCAGGTCTACGCCATCGCCGAACTCATCCGCCGGCAAAAGGGAGGCGCCGCCGTGGTCATGGGCGCGCTCAGCCCCCGCACCCGCAATGCGCAGGTAGAGCTTTACCAGAACGGCGACGTCGACTACCTCGTCGCCACCGACGCCATCGGCATGGGCCTCAACTTGGATATCGACCACGTCGCGTTCTCTTCGATCTCCAAATTCGACGGCCGCCGAATGCGCTACCTGCAGCCAAACGAACTGGCCCAGATCGCCGGCCGGGCGGGGCGCTATACCAAGGACGGAACGTTCGGCACCACCGGCGAGGCTCCGCCGTTGGACGAAGGCGTGGCCGAGGCGATCCAGGGCCATCGCTTTGCCCCGATCCGCAAGCTGCAATGGCGCAACGCCGAACTCGACTTTCGCCGCCCCGACACGCTGATCGCCTCGCTCGAGGCGCCCACCGGCGACGAATGGCTTAGCCGCGGCCGCGAGGCCGACGACCTGATGGCGCTGAAACTGCTGTCCGAGGTCGACGCCGTCCGCCAGCGCACAACCGACGCGAATGGCACGCGGCTGCTCTGGGATGTCTGCCGGATCCCCGATTTCCGAGGCATAAGCCACGCCGAACATGCCGGTCTGCTTGAGCGAATCTTCGGATTCCTGCATGAGTTCGGGCGCGTTCCCGACGACTGGCTCGGCCAGCAGGTCCAGAGAATTGACAGGACCGATGGCGAAATCGACACATTGTCGAAAAGATTGGCCTATATTCGCACTTGGACCTTTGTCGCGCAAAGGGCAGGCTGGGTCGATGACGAAACGCATTGGCGCGGCGCCACCCGCGCGGTAGAAGACCGACTGTCGGATGCTCTGCATGAGCGGCTGACGCAAAGATTTGTGGACCGGCGCACATCCGTACTGCTGCGCCGGCTCAAGCAGAAGGAGAGCCTTGTGGCCGAGGTGAACGACAAGGGTGAGGTAACCGTCGAGGGTCAGTTCGTGGGCCGGCTGGAGGGATTCCGCTTCAGCCAGGATGCCAGCGCGTCGCCCGACGAGGCCAAGACCCTGCGCCAGGCCTCGTTGCAAGCGCTGAAGCCGGAATTTCACCTGCGCGCCGACCGGTTCTACAACTCGCCGGATACAGAGATCGACTTCACCGACCAGGGCGGCCTGATGTGGGGCGACAGCGCCATCGGCAAGCTGGTCACCGGCCCCGAGCCCCTGAAACCCCAGGCCGAAGCCTTCGTCGACGAAGAGGCCGGGCCCGATGTCGCCCAGAAGGTTCAGCGCCGGCTGCAGCATTTCATCGACCGCAAGGTCGCCACGCTGTTCGAGCCGCTCCTGAACATGTCCCGCGACGAAACGCTCACGGGCCTCGCCCGCGGCTTCGCGTTCCGCATGGTCGAGGCGCTTGGCGTGATCCCCCGCGATCAGGTCGCCAACGAGGTCAAGGAGCTCGACCAGGACGCGCGCGGTGCGCTGCGCAAGCACGGCATCCGCTTCGGCCAGTTCACCATCTTCATGCCGCTCCTGCTGAAACCGGCGCCGACGCGCCTGCGCCTGGTGCTCTGGTCGCTGTCGCAGAACCTGCAGGAATTCCCCGAAAGCCCGCCGCCGGGCCTGGTGACGATCCCCACCCACGGCGACGCGCCGGACAGCTACCACACCATGGCCGGCTACCGGAAAGCCGGCGACCGTGCGATCCGCATCGACATGCTGGAACGCCTCGCCGACCTCCTGCGCGCCGAAAACAGCCGCGCCGGGTTCGAGGCGACGCCCGACATGCTGTCGATCACCGGCATGACGCTGGAACAGTTCGCGGCGCTGATGGAAGGTCTCGGCTACAAGGCCGAGCGCGGCGAACGCGAAAAGGCAAAACCGGTGACCGAGGTCATGCCGGAGGCCGCGCCTGACGGCGCTGCGGCGGCCGACACCCCGGTGATGGACGCGGATACGCCGCCCGAAGGCGCGGTGACAGAAATCCCCGAAACGCCGCCCCCCGCCGAGGCCCCCGAGCCCGCCGGGGAAACCGAGGCGGTCGAGGATACCGGCACCGCTCCGGTGGCCGAAACGCCGGACAACGCCGAACAGGCTGATGACGGCATCCCGGAAACCGCCGAGGGCGAGACGCCCGCGGGCACCGCCCCCGACGCCGAGATCGCCGAGCCGGAAACCGAGGTTTTCTACACCTTCACCTGGGGCGGCTTTAACCGCCGCCGGGAAGAAAACCGCCCGCCCCGGAACAAGGGCAAACCAAAGGGCAAGCCCAACAAGGGCAAGCGCCCGCCGAAACAGGGCCAGCCGCAGACCCGCAATTTTGAGTCTCGGCCACCCAAGAAAGACAAGATCGACCCCGACAACCCCTTCGCCGCGGCGCTGATGGGCTTGCGGAACAAGGACTGACTTGCCCGAAGCCCCCCGCCAGACGATCCGCATCGACAAGTGGCTCTGGTACGCCCGCTTCTTCAAGACGCGCGGGCTGGCGGCAAAGACGGTGTCCGCCGGCCATGTCAGGGTGAATACCGGCCGGGTCTCGAAACCTGCCCATACCGTCGGTGCCGGCGACACGCTGACCTTCCCGCAGGCACACCGCATCCGCGTCGTCCGCATCCTCGCCACCGGCACCCGCCGCGGCCCCGCGCCCGAGGCGCAGGCGCTCTACGAGGATCTCACACCGGCTCAGGAAAAGGCCCCGCCTGCCCCGAAATTCGACGGGGGCGGCCGCCCGACCAAGAAAGATCGCCGTACCGCCGACAGCATCCGCCATCGCGACCTTGAATGATCGGTCCGGCTGGAATAGCTACGGCCCAATCCAAAGGCGGAAACTCCCATGACCTATATCGTCACCGAAAACTGCATCGCCTGCAAATACACTGACTGCGTCGAGGTTTGCCCCGTCGACTGCTTCTACGAAGGCGAGAATTTCCTGGTGATCCATCCCGACGAGTGCATCGACTGCGGCGTGTGCGAGCCGGAATGCCCGGCCGAGGCGATCTTGCCCGACACCGAGCCGGATACCGAAAAGTGGGTCGAGTTCAACCGCAAGTATGCCGAACTCTGGCCGGTCATCATTACCAAGAAGGATCCGCTGCCCGACGCCGAGGAACGCGATGGCGAAGAGGGAAAGTTGGAAAAGTACTTTTCGGAAAAGGCCGGCGAGGGCGGCTGACCCGATTCGCCGCGTGACGACAATTGACGTAACGTCGGCCTACGAACGACCCAAACAATCGCCCGTTACACCAGTGTTACGGGGCGTTTTTGGTGACTTTGGCTCCGCCATACTTTGAAATTTCACAAATTTCTGCTATATAGATTACATATTGACGCCGAAACTCCGTGCCATCCGCAGGGCTGCATTCCTGAGGCTGGTTTTTTTAGCGCCGGATTCAAGCCCCTCCATGTGAGAGGGCTCTCCCGCGGTGGGGAATCGCGTCTCTGGTGGTCCGCTGGACCGTCTCGGAAGGACGCTGCATGACGAAGACGAAGAAAATGGAATTCCGGCCCAACGAATATGTTGTCTACCCGGCACATGGCGTGGGCCAGATTATCTCGATCGAAGAACAGGAAATCGCCGGCATCAAGCTGGAACTGTTCGTTATTTCGTTCGAGAAGGACAAGATGACCCTGCGCGTACCGACGCATAAAGCGACGGATGTCGGCATGCGGTCGCTGTCCACGCCGGACATCGTGTCCCAGGCAATGAAGACGCTGAAGGGCAAGGCCAAGGTCAAGCGCGCAATGTGGTCGCGTCGGGCCCAGGAATACGAGCAGAAGATCAATTCGGGCGACCTGATTGCGATTGCCGAGGTTGTGCGCGACCTGCACCGCACCGACGATCAGCGCGAACAGTCCTATTCCGAGCGTCAGCTTTACGAAGCGGCCCTGGAACGCCTGACCCGCGAAGTCGCTGCCGTTTCCGGATCCGACGAAACCGCCGCGCAAAAGCAGGTGGACGACGTCCTGATCAGCCGCGCCGCCTGATCCCGGCGATGTTGAAAATGTAAGACCGCTGCCCTCTCGGGGCGGCGGTTTTCTTCGTTGCGCCCTGTCCGCCCGAATTCGGATTTATCCAATAATCCGCTCTGTTTCCTTGCAAGAGCACGGGCTCCACCTACACGTTTCGCACAATCCGAAGCTCAAACAAGGCTGGCCAGCACCGCCAGCGCCGCGACTTCGCAGACCTGCTGCACCGCGCCCAGCACGTCGCCGGTCTGCCCGCCCAGCTTCGCCCGCGCCAGACCGACGCAGCCCGCCGTGACCGGCGCCAGGACCAGCGCCACCAGCAGTACCGGCGGCCCGACAAGCAGGAACCCGGCGCCCAGCGCCACAAGCAGCCCGATCGCCACCGTCTCGCGACCCGGCCGCCCGACGCTCTCTGACAGCCCGTAGCCCCGCGCATTCGGCAGCGCCCACATCGCCACCGCCATCGGCGCGCGCGAAAGAACCGCCGCAGCCAGCACCGGCCAGGCAAAACCGCCCGCCGCGATCAGCGCCGTCATCGCCGCCCAGCGCAGCCCAAGCGACAGCACCAGCGCGATGACGCCATAGCTGCCGATCCGGCTGTCCTTCATGATCTCCAGCCGCCGCGCCTTGTCAAAGCCGCCCCAGAACCCGTCCGCCACATCGGCCAGACCATCCTCGTGCAGAGCGCCGGTGACCAGAACCGCCATCGCCAGCATCAGCCCCGAGACCAACGCGTCCGGCATCCCGCACCACCGCGCCAGCACGCCGATCACCACCGCGATCAGCCCCACGACCAGCCCCGCCACCGGCCAGGCCCAGGCGGCCCGCGCACCGCGATCGGGCACCCGGCCCACCGGCAGCCGCGTCAGCAGCGCCAGCGCCACGCTGATGTCGCCCGCCTGCACCAGCGATGTGTCGCGTTCAGCCATCGCGCCGCCGATTTCCCGCTGTTCTCCTCACACCCGACCCGATAGAGACAAACTCCGATCCGCGCAACGAAAGACCCAGATGCACGATCTCGCCGCCTTCCGCGCCGCTCTCGCAGACCTCCCGCAGGCTGACCCGCAGGCGCGCGCCGATGCCGATGCGCGCAATGCCCAGCTCACCAAGCCCGCCGGTTCCCTCGGGCGGCTTGAGGAACTCGCGATCTGGTATGCATCCTGGCGCGGCAACCCGCGCCCGCAGGTTGACAGCCCGCAGGTCCTCGTCTTCGCCGGCAATCACGGCATCGCCGCACGCGGTGTTTCCGCCTTCCCGGCAGAGGTCACGGTCCAGATGGTCGCGAACTTCCGCGCCGGCGGCGCCGCGATCAACCAGCTCGCCAACGCTTTCGGCGCCCGCATCGACGTGCACGAACTGTCGCTCGACACGCCCACCGCCGATTTCACCGCCGCCCCCGCCATGTCCGAGGCGGAGTTCGCCGAGGCGCTTTCCACCGGCTGGAATGCCGTCGCCCCGCAATCGGGCCTCCTCGTCACCGGCGAGATGGGCATCGCCAACACGACCGCAGCCGCCGCGGTTGCCGCCGGACTCTTCGGCGGCGCGCCCGCCGACTGGGTCGGCCGCGGCACCGGCGTCGACGATGCCGGCCTCGCGCTGAAAGCGCAGGTGGTGGCAGAGGGTCTGGCACTTCACGCCGCCGCCCTTTCCGATCCGCTGGAAACCCTCCGCTGCCTCGGCGGGCGCGAGATTGCGGCTATGGCCGGCGCCATACTGGCCGCCCGGCATCACCGCATCCCGGTAATCCTCGACGGCTTCATCTGCTGTGCCGCCGCCGCCGTGCTGCACAAGGCCGCGCCCGGTTCGCTCGACCACTGCGTCGCAGGCCACCGCTCTGCCGAAGCCGCCCATACGCGGCTACTCGATGCGTTCGGCCTCGAGCCGCTGCTATCGCTGAACATGCGCCTCGGCGAGGGCTCCGGCGCGGCGCTGGCCATCGGCATCCTGCAGGGCGCCGTCGCCTGCCACTCCGGCATGGCGACCTTTGCCGAAGCCGGTGTCTCCGGCGGCTGACCCTTCAGCCGCCGCTGCGCCGCTCGCGCCTTTCTGCCGCATCCTCTTCCGGCGGCGCTTCCTGCCGCAACAGCGCCGCTTCCAGCTCGGAATTCAGTTCGCGCGTGCGCTTCACGTATTCCGGGTTCTGCTCCACCGGCACACCGGGCTTCCACACCTCGGCCAGCGCCCGCACCGCAGCGCGGTCGTGCTGGAAATACGTCCGCTCCAGCGTCGCCGCCTCGAAATCGGAAAGCCCCATGTTTTCCAACACGTAGCGCCCTGCACGCAGGCTGGAATCGAACAGTTCGCGCACGATGTCGTTCGCGCCCGCGCGGTAAAGCTGATAGACATGCACCCGGTCCCGCGCCCGCGCGACGATATGCAAATCCGGCCGCTCGCGCCGCGCAAACGCGACAAGCCGAACCGCCGACTCGCGATTGTCCAACGCCACCACCAGAACCTGCGCCTCCTTCAGACCGGCGGCGCGCAGCACTTCCGGCCGCGTCGGATCACCGAAGAACCCCTTGAAACCGAATTTCCGCATCAGCTTGATCGTCGACAGATTGTTGTCCAGCACCGTTGTATCGAAGCCGGACATCTGCACCATCCGGTTCACCGTCTGCCCGAAACGGCCCATTCCGGCGATGATGATCTTGCCTTGGGCGTTCACCTCGTCCGGCGTTTCCTCGGCCTCGCTGTCCTTCATCCGCGTGCTGATCCAGTCATAGGCCATGAAGAACAGCGGCGTGAGCAGCATCGACAGCACGATCACCATCAACAGGTTCTGCGACAGCGGCCGCGGCAGCACCCCGGTCTGGACCGAGAAGGACAGCAGCACAAAGCCGAATTCCCCAGCCTGCGCCAAGCCCAGCGTGAACAGCCACTGATCACGACCTTTCAGCCGGAACAGCTTGCCCAGCACATAGAGCACGCCGCCCTTCAGCAGCATGATGGCCAGCGTCAGACCCAACAGCGTGAATGGCCGCGCGAACAGCACGTCGAGATTGATGCCCGCACCCACGGTGATGAAAAACAACCCCAGCAGCAGGCCCTTGAACGGCTCGATATTCGATTCCAGCTCGTGTCGGTATTCGCTGTTGGCCAGAACCACGCCAGCCAGGAAGGTGCCCAGCGCCGGCGACAGACCGACCAACGTCATCGCAAAAGCGATGCCTACGACGATGAGCAGCGCGAAGGCGGTATAAAGCTCGCGCATCCGCGCCGCGTTGATGTAGTGGAACAGCGGCCGGATCAGGTAAATGCCGCCCAGGATCACACAGGCGATCACGCCCAGAGTCACCAGCGTCGCCCCCCAGCCCGGCAGCCCGGCGACCAGCGACAACACCTCCTCATGATGCGCGCCTTCACCCTGCGGCACCGCGGGGTTCGGGGGCCGGGTCACCGATCCGTCGGGATTGAATACCATCGGCATCTGCGTCGCCAGCAAGGGCAGGAAGATCAGCATCGGGATCACCGCGATGTCCTGCGTCAGCAGCACTGAAAACGCCGATCGCCCGCCACTGGTGCGCATCAGGCCCTTCTCGCTCAGCGTCTGCAGCACGATCGCGGTCGAGGACAGGGCAAAGATCATGCCGATCGCGATGCCGGATTGCAGCGGCAGACCGAGGAATGTCGAGGCGACCGCGATCAGCGCTACCGTCACCACGATCTGGCCCAGCCCCAGCCCCAACAGCCGGTGCCGCATGTCCCACAGCGCGCGCGGGTCCATTTCCAGGCCGATAAGGAACAGCATCATGACCACGCCGACCTCGGCGAAATGCTGCAGGTCGGTGGTCTCGCTGACCAGCCCAAGCACCGGCGCTATCAGCAGCCCGGCCAGCAGATACCCCAGCACCGAACCCAACCCCAGCCGAGCCGCCAGCGGCACGGCAATCACTGCCGCGGCAAGATAGATTGTGGCCTGGAAGAGGATGCCTTCCATGGTGTGCGGTTTCCCGGGTTAGCAAAAAGGACCAGCGCTCGCGGCAGTTATAGCATCCGGAAGCGACCGGACCAGCCTTCAGGTTGTCCGCCGAGCGTCCGAATGCCATCCATTTCGGCAAATGAGCGCCGTGCGGGCAATAGAGACGCGCGCTGGCGCCACCCGGCGTGATCGTGTGTCCGGTAACCTTCGCGAAAGCCGCGATTCACACGGAACCCGGCGGTGCCGCGCATTGCCGCCACATCGCCCGTCCGCAGCAGTCAGGCCAGCAGCGTCCGGATCGTGCTGCTCAGGTTCTCGATCCGCGACAGGTCCTCGCGGATCCGCTGCTGGAACCCGTTCAGTTCGCCGATAATGTCGGTCAGGCTTTCGCGCCCCTCGGTCAGCCGTGCGCCCTCGATCTTGCACATGACGCGGGTGGTCGACAGACCCAGGATGTGGCGGTTCATCTTCTTGCAGGCGTCGAGGATGCGATAGGTCTCCTCCGCCAGCTGGTTCTGTCCTGATTCCGACTTGGCGCTGTATTCCGCGACCAGCCCGTTCAGGTATCCGCGCTCTTCTTCCAGGTCGACATCGCCCAGCTTGCGCCGCTCGAAATCAAGCTGGCGCGAGCACTCGTTCAGGATGCGCGACATGCATTCCAGGAACATGCTCTGGCTGACCGTCCCTTCGATTGTGGAGAAGTTGCTCTCTTCGCCGACTACGTGGGTCTCGAACCAGCTCGACATCTCGCGCGACATGCCGCCGTAATTGGTCGACAAAGTGCTGATCGGGCCGCCATTCGGCTCCAGCCGCGACGCGATCACCCGCATGTTGTGCGGTATGATCTCTGTCATCTCGAACTCCGAGATCAGCTTCTCGGTCTCGACGTTCAGCTGCTCCGCCGCCTCCAGCATTTTGCGAAAACGCAAGATTGCCTCGTCCGGCGGCTGCTTCAGCCCCTTGTCCCGCGCGATCAGCTCTTCGCTCAGCGCGAAGGACTCGAAACGCTGGTAATCGGGGAAGCCCATCCCCTTGATCCGCTCGACCAGCCAGTCGGCGCTGTCGGCAGGGCTCATCCCTTCCTTCTTTTCCAGCACCAGCTGCTCGGCATAAAGCTTCTCGATCTTTTCGAGGATCTCGCTCGTCGGCTTTATCCGTGCCGACAAGTAGCCGCCGGCGCAGGGCACAACCACGGCATAGACCCAGTACTGCAGCCCATCCTTCGCCTTGTTCTTCACATAGGCACCGATCGTGCTGCCTTTCTTGATCGTGTCCCAGAACAGGTAGAACACGCCCTTGGGCATATCCGGATGCCGGATCATCTTGTGCGGCGCACCCAGCATCTCGGACCAGTCGTAATTCGCCACCCGGCGGAACACGTAGTTCCCGGCCTGGATCACGCCACGCCCGTCGGTGCGCGAAAAGAACACCTCGTCCAAGTAGAACGGGGCCTCTCCGCTTGGCGGCCGCTCCTCTTTCCGGCGATCCTCGAAATCCATCCGCGATACTCCGTAAATCCGACAGGCAGCCGGCAGGGCACCGACCGGCTACCTGTCGGAATAGGCGCTAGGCGTTGCTTTTGGATTAAGAAATCACGTGGGCAGCGGCGCGTCGGCCTTGAACTGGTCCATCACGATCTGGCTCTGCACCCGCGCCACCGCCGGATGCGGCAAAAGCACCTGGTGGATCAGTACGTTAAGCCCCGCCAAGTCGCCGCAATAGACCCGCAGCAGGTAGTCCGCCTCACCCGTCAGGGTCCAAGCGCTGACCACCTCGGGCCGCATCTGCACGATTCGCGTGAACCCCTTCACCTTTTCCGGCTCGTGCGTGGCCATCTGCACCTGCACGAAGGCCTGCACCGACAGCCCCAGTCGCTTCGCATCCAACCGTGCCGAATACCTCTCGATATACCCCGCCTGTTCCAGCCGCTGCCGCCGCCGCCCGGCCTGGCTGGCGGACAGGTTCAGAATCTCCCCAAGCGCCTCCGCCGTCAGATGCGCGTCTTTCTGAAGCGCGGCCAGCAGCCGCTTGTCGGTCTCGTCGATCTCCATGCGCAAAACATGCATCTATTGCGCCTGTATTGTCAATTTCCCGCACAATCCAACACAGCACCACTCAAGAACGCGCAGACCCCCGGCGCAATCGGAGTCACAATGACTCAAATGCCCGAACAGAGGAGACTGCGCCATGGGTCCCTTCCCCCACGACGCCCCGAAATCCGAAATCACCGAAAAGAACCCGGCCGGCACCGACGGCTTCGAGTTCGTCGAATTCGCCCATCCCGAGCCGGAAAAGCTGCGCGAGCTGTTCGCCCGCATGGGCTACGAACACACCGCCAACCACAAGACCAAGGCCATCGAGCTCTGGCAGCAGGGCGATATCACCTACGTTCTGAATGACGAGCCCGGCTCCCACGCCCGCACCTTCGTCGAAGCGCACGGCCCCTGCGCCCCCTCTATGGCCTGGCGCGTTGTGGATGCGAAACACGCCTTCGACCATGCCGTTGCCAAGGGTGCCGAACCCTTCGACGGTCCCGGCAAGACGATGGATGTCCCGGCCATCCGCGGCATCGGCGGCTCGCTGATCTATTTCATCGAGGACTACTATGAAAGCTCGCCCTATAACGGCGAATTCGACTGGATCGCCCAGTCGAAGCCCAAAGGTGTCGGCTTCTACTATCTCGACCACCTGACCCACAACGTCCACAAGGGCAACATGGACACGTGGTTCCGCTTCTACGGCGACCTGTTCAACTTCCGCGAAATCCGCTTCTTCGACATCGAGGGCAAGTATACCGGCCTCACCAGCCGCGCCCTGACCTCGCCCTGCGGCCGCATCCGGATCCCGATCAACGAGGATCGCGGCGAAACCGGCCAGATCGTCGAATACCTCAAGCGCTACAATGGCGAGGGCATCCAGCACATCGCAGTGGGAACCGAGAACATCTACGACGCCACCGACGCCATCGCCGGGAAAGGCATCAAGTTCATGCCCGCCCCGCCGGCCGCGTATTACGAGATGAGCCACGACCGCGTCTCCGGCCATGACGAACCGCTCGACCGGATGCAGAAGCACGGCATCCTGATCGACGGTGAAGGCGTGGTCGACGGCGGCGAGACCAAGATCCTTCTGCAGATCTTCTCGAAAACCGTGATCGGCCCGATCTTCTTCGAGTTCATCCAGCGCAAGGGCGACGACGGCTTCGGCGAGGGCAACTTCAAAGCGCTCTTCGAATCCATCGAACAGGACCAGATCGAACGCGGCGTACTGAACACCGCCGCGGAATAATTCCCGAATCCCGGCCCTCGTGGCCGGGTGACTGCCACCACGGAGCCGCCGGGTCCTCAGGGGTCCGGCGGCACTGATTCCAGGTTACAGGAAAGCAGAACGGCGGGAGGCCACAGCCCAGATCACCCCTGCGGCAACGCCAGCGTGATCGTCCGTCCGTTCTTGATGTAGCGCAGTTCGTCGTCGCCGATCGCCGCCACCTGGCCGCCATCGACGTTGTCCCCGACCTGCACCTTCACGTAGCGGCCCGAAGACAGCCGCACCAGCGCCCGCCGGTTGCTGGAAGAACCGTAGACGCCGATCAGGTTCACCCGGTTCAGCCGAAGCGCGTTCTCCTCGGTTGCGGTCGAGGCGACTGCAGCCGTGGTCGGGATGCTCGGGGCTCGCACAGCGGGGGTCGCGGGCACCGGCGACGGATTGCTCGGCGCCGGCTGCGACGGCGGCGGCGGCGCCGCAGCGGCCTCCTTCAGCGCCTTTTCGACGACGGCGGAAAAGTTCGACGGCCGCGAAGCCGGCAGCAGCGATACATCGACCGCCCGTTCAGTCGCGTCAGAGAAATCGGGCGTCTCTTCGGTGGCCGCGGCCTCTTCTTCCGCTGGCGCGGTCTCGCCCGCGCCGTCTTCGCCTTCTCCCGGCCGCAGCGGCGGCACCACGGAGGCGAAGTCGATCAGCGGTCCGTCGGCGGCGCTCTCGGTATCGGCCACGGAGGCCGAGGCGAGCACATCCGCCGCCACCGCTTCCGCCTCGCTGTCCGTCGCGGCATCGCCGCCCGGTACGGCATCGGTCGCGGTCTCCGGCGCGCCGGCCGAGGTCTCCGCCAGTGCCAGCGTCACCGCCGCGTCGGTTTCGGCGCCATCGCTCGTAACCTCGGGTTCGGCCCCGTCCTCCGGTTCCGCCGCCACGATCACCAGATCCTCACCGGGCCGCAGCGACGGCCTCACACCGGCCAGTTCGTCCAGTGTCAGCCCACCGAACCGCGCCCGCTCGTCGGCCTCGGCCAGGTCGGTCTGGTCCAGCAGCGGAGCCATGTTGATCAGGTCCGCCGGTTCGGCCAGGTCGAACTCGTCCTCCACCGTTCCCGACGGCGCGGCATCGTCTTCGGCCAGATCTTCCGGCCGCAGTTCGGGCACGTTCACCGGTTCCGCCGCGGCCACCTCGGTCTCCGGCTCCTGTGCCACGTCCGAGGTTTCCGCCTCCGGCAAGAGCTCAAGCGCCGCGTCGTCCTCGCTTTCCGGCACCTCTGTCCCCGGCCGCACTGGCGGCACCACCGCAGGTTCGCCCTGGTACACCACGATCCCGTCCGGCGTCAGCGCACCATCCTCGGTCGCCCGCACCAGGCCGCGCTCATCCAGGTCGAACTCGATATCGGGCGGCAGCGGCGGCATCATTGTCGCGAAGGGCAGCACCACGCCCGGCGCCGCATGCTCGGTCTCGGGCAGGCCGCGAGACGGCGGCGGCGCCAGATCGGGATCCGCCGAGGACAGGACAACGTCGTCCAGCCGATCGAGCCCCGGGCTCGAGGCCGCGTCCGGTGCACGCACCGAAATGCCGGTTTCGGCATAAAATGCCTCCGCCTCGTCGGCGGTCGGCGGCGCGGAGTTCTCGGGAACCGCTGTCACTGGCGCGGGCGCGCTGACCTCGGCCTGCGGCGCCGCCTCGCCGGCGGGCGGTACGTCCAGACGCACGATCTCCAGCGGGTCGTGCGCGGTGCCGCCGTCACCCGGCTCCGGCACGGCCGGCGTTTCCGGCGTCGAACCCGCGGGAAGCTGCGGCGCGAAGGTGGCCACGTCCGGCCCCGGTCCATCGGCCTCCGGCACGGCGCTTGCCTCGGGCTCGGTCTCCGGCGCCAGCGCCTCTTCCACCGCGGCCGTCACGCCATCCGCCGGTACGGCATCGTCCAGCAGGCTCTCATCCGGCACCGCTTCGGGCACCACCGGCTCCGGCGTTGTCTCGACGGCCTCCGGCTCTTCCGCCGCTGCCGCAGGTGCTTCGCCCATCTCCGGCTGCAGCGCCGTTACCTCGACACCGGGCATCGGCACCGACGGCGCTACCGGCGCCTCGGTCGCAGAGGACGTCGCCGTCTCCGACGGCGCCTCGGGCAGGATCGTCGGCGCCGGTTCTTCGATCTCGGTCACCTCCGGATCGCCCCGGAGGCCGAACCAGTCAGAGGCCACGTCGTTCATGAAATACGTAAGCCACAGGGCCACAGCGCCCAGCACGACCAGCAGCAGCAGTCCGCCCGCAGGCGCCAGAAAGCGCGGCCGCTGCTTTGGCAACGGCTTGCCGCGGGCTCCGAAGACGGTCATCGCCTCGGCTTCGCTGGCCGACGGTGTCACCGGGCGCGACATGTCCGGCGTGCGCGGCTTGCAGGCCGGCGCCGGCTTCGGCAGCGGCATCGGATCCGGTGTCTTCGCCCTCGCCGCAGGCGCAGGCGCGGGACTCGTTTTGGCGGGGGCAGAGACCGCAGCCACGGCGCCGCCACCCCGCATCCGGTTCAGCGTCTCGGCCAACGTCGGCGCATCCTCGCCGCGTTTCCGGCGCAGGCTGAACCGTCGGGCCGGTTTCACCTCCTCGGGCTGCGGGTCGCGCACCTTGTCCAGCACCGGGTCGGCCTTCTTCGCCAGCTCCGGCGCCTCGGGATTGACCGCCGCCGCACGCATTGCCGGACTGTCCCCGCCCGCCGGTGGCAAAACCTCCTCCGCGCCGGTTTCCGGCGCATCGGACTCCAGTCGCTTCGCCGCGATCCCCGCAATATCCTCGGGCTTCGGCCCGCGCCGCGGCGGAATCGGCGGCAGATCTCCGGGCCGGGACGGCGCCACATCCGCGCGCTGTTCCGGCACCGGCGGCAATTCCTCGACCTTGGGCGTCTTCCGCGCCGGCTCGGGCAGCGGATCATCCGCCGCGGGCACCGACCGCGCCGTAACTGGCGGCATATACCACTTGTCGTCCGCGGCGTCCGCGGGGTCCGGCGCCTTCGCCACCGGCTCGGACACGTCCGCGACGGGTTCGACCACCGGCTCGGGCGCGGCCTTCGAAGGCTCCGATGTCTCCGCCTCGGCCTCCGCAACCGGCGGTGCGGCCTCCATCATGGGCGGCACCGCATGACCGTTCAGCGGCTGCGCCGCGCGCCGCCGCGACGAAAACGACACCGGCATATCCGCCTCGGGACCGGTTCCCTCCGCATCGGCGGACACCTCCGGCACCGGCTCCAGAACCGCACCATTGGCCAGCGCGTGGCTCATACCGTTCGGTTCGGCCACCGCCTCTTCGGCCTGCACGTCGGGCTTCGGTTTCGGCACCCGCTTCGGCTTTGGCTCCGGCGCCGGCAGATCCTCGACATCGCCGAGCTGCCCCAGCACCACGATCGGACGCTTGTCGCGTTCGACCTTCTGCGCCCCGTCCAGCAGCCGTTCCGCATGCTGCGTCTCGCCAAAGAACGGCTCGCCGTCGAAATCGCCGTTCGCCGGTATCGCCACGAAAGAGACTGGATTGAACCGGTACTGCATCGCAAAGGTCTCGGCCTCGGCGAGCGTGTCGCGCGCCACCGCCGCGACCTGCACCTTGCCCTTCCTTACCTTCCAGTCGAAAGCCAGCTCATGCACCTCGTAGGGCGTCAGCCCGTCGAGCGCGTCCTTGATCTGCTCGATCCTGTCGGACTTCGTCGGTCCCGGCGCATCGACTTCGGTATACAGAATCTGCGAATTCGGGATCACCAGCTTGGTCGAAAGCCCGCCCGCCTCCAGGTCCGCCGCCGTGTGCCGCAGCACAACCAGCTCGTCCATCAGGTTGGGCGCGTCCAGCGACACGTCGCCCACGCTCAGCCAGCCCGCCTGCGCGCGGTGCAAAAGGCTTATTCCGTCATGGCTTAGGTTCAGGGCGAAACTGGGTTTCATGCGACAGATCTATACTGTGTTGGGTAGGCGCTTGGGAGTCGCAGCCCCGTGTCCACGGCTTTCTATAGCAACAAACCGCCGAGTGAAAGTAAAACACCAGTGCGCTCTTGCGGCAACACATCGCAACACGGATGTCTGTGCTCCCGTACACAAGGAACCGCACCATGCGCATTCTCCCCCTCCTCGCCGCTTTGCTGCTCGCGCTGCCCGCCGTGGCGCAGCAGGCCGACCCAGGGCGCCTCACCGTCACAGGCGAGGGCAGCGTCGCTTCGGCCCCCGACATGGCGCTGATCACCCTCGGCGTCACCAGCCGCGCCGAAACCGCCGCCGCCGCGATGGACGCAACCTCCGACGCGACCGCGGCCGTGCTTGAAACGCTGACCGGGGCCGGGATCGCCGCCACAGACATGCAGACCAGCGACCTGACCCTGTTCCCGCTGCAATCCGACCGCTCCGCCAGCGGTGCGGAATCCAGGATCACCGGCTACGAGGCCGGCAACACCCTGACCATCCGCGTCCGGGATCTCGACACGCTCGGCACCACTCTAGACGCCGCCCTCGATGCCGGCGCCAACACCTTCCGGGGCCTCTCCTTCGCCCTGCAGGATCCGGTCCCCGCGCTGGACGAGGCACGCCGCCGCGCCGTCGCCGACGCCCGGCGCAAGGCTGAGCTCTATGCCGAGGCCGCGGGAATCACGCTCGGCCCGGTGCTGGAACTGAGCGAAAGCGGCGGCAACGGCCCGCAGCCTCTGGCGCGTTTCGCCGCGGCCGAAGCGATGCCCATCGCCGCCGGCGAGGTTGATACCAGTGCCGCCGTCACCCTCGTGTTCCAGATCGCGACCCCCTGAAAACCGGAAATCTTTCAAGCTGTTACAAAACAGGTTCGCCGCGTGATCCGCGCGGCGAGCCCCCCCCCTCCGGCGACGCCCCCGACAAAACCGCGGGCGGGGGCCCAAACTTCCCGCCCGCTCCGCTTGGTCCCAAATACGCGAATCCCTCGACGCCACAGGCGCCACGCCCGCACAAGGCGTCGCGCCGGCCAGAATGTCGGTCAAGCGTCGCGCGGCAGCGCGTCCGCCGACTCCCCGGCCCGGCTCAGATCTCGATCTTCTGGAAGCTGTCGCGCAGCGCCTGGCTCCAGGCGTTCGACATCGCCTGGAACGCTTCGTCCTGCGCCTCGATCCGGCGGTGATAGGTGACCTTGCAGGCATCCCTCTCGATCACGGCAAGGTCCAGCGGCATCCCCACCGACAGGTTGGACCGCAGCGTCGAATCCATGCTCAGCAGCACCGCCTTCTGCGCGTCCGACAACGTCGTCTCGGGCCGCACCACCCGGTCGAGGATTGGCTTGCCGTACTTGTGCTCGCCGATCTGCAGGAACGGAGTGTCCGTCGTCGCCTCGATGAAGTTGCCCTCCGGGTAGATCAGGAACAGCCGCATCGCGCCGCCCTTCCGTTGCCCCGCCACGATCATCGAGGCGCTGGCATTCTCCGACCCGGCCGACATCTTCGACGCGATCGACGCCGCCACAGAGGACAGCGTGCCACCCACGATCTCCGCCACCTGCAGCATCGATTCCGCGCTCAGGATAGAGGGCGGCGCATCGGCGCTGTCATCCGCGATGGCATCTTCCAGCCGCGCGATGGTGGTCTGGGTGACGCTCAGCGACCCGGCGGTGAGAATCACCACCACCCGCTCTCCCGGCTCCTCGAAAGTGAACATCTTGCGGTAGGTCGAGATGTTGTCGAGCCCCGCATTGGTGCGGGTATCCGACAGCAGCACCATGCCGGCATCCAGCAAAAGCCCCACGCAATAGGTCATGGAAACCGACTCCCAGCCAGGCGCCGCGCGCGCCTATTGCTGGACTTGGCCGACGCTTACTTCCACGTCAAGATGTTCCGTGGTCTCGCCATGTGCGACACCTCGTATCGGCGCCGCATCCGTCGCGTCGAAGCCCGATCCCAGCCGGATATAGCGTTCGTCCGGGCAGCACTCGTTCGACGGGTCGAACCCGACCCAGCCCAGCCCGGCGACGTACAGTTCGGCCCAGGCATGCGAAGCCTCGGCCATCTCCTCGCCCGACTCGCTATACAGGTAGCCCGCCACGTACCGCGCCGGGATTTCCGACGCGATCGCCGCCGAGATGAGAATCTGCGCATGATCCTGGCAGACGCCATAGCCATGCTCCAGCGCCTCCGCAGCGGTGGTGCTCGCCTCGGTCTCGCCGGGCCGGTATTCGACCGTCTCCGCCACCGTGCGCGACAGCGCATGCGCCTTGGCCAGGATCGCGCCTTCGCCCTCCACGGCCGCTTCCGCCATCTGCCGGATCGCCCGGCTCGGCGCCGTCGCCCGCGAAGGTCGCAGGTAGACGGCGGGATGCACCGATTCCCGGTGCCCCTTCAGCACGCCCGACAGGTCCTGCGTCTCGACCTCGCCACTGACCTCGACGCACAACCCCGCCACCTCGCGGCGCAGCGACACTGTCTGCACCCAGTCGCCGGCGCCATCGCGAAAACCCGCGCCGACCTCGCTGCCCTCGACATGGACGGTCCATTCCAGCACCCGCTGGTTCTCGCAATCCGTGGGCACCAGCCGGTGGCTCTGCACCACGCCGCGTATCATCTCCTCGAAACGGTAGACCGTCTTGTGCGACACGTTCAGCTTCATGCCACCCGCCCCGTCAGATAGCTGGTATGGATCGCCTCACTCAGCCCGGCGATGCTCTGGACGAACCGGGTCAGGAACTCGTGCAGCCCCTCCTGGAACACGTCTTCCACATGCGCTTCGGCCAGCTCGCCCATCAGGTTCCGCGCCACTTCCTGCGCCTCGGTGGACCGGTGGTACATATGCGCCAGGAACTCCAGGCTCGAATCGGCTTCCTGAACGCAGGACCGCAGCGAGCGCGGGCATTGCAGGTTCAGGATCAGGAAATCCGCCACTTTCCGCGCCGTGATCTCGCCGCCATAAGCCCAGCCGAACGCTCGGTAGGACGAGATCGCGCGCAGCAATGTCGTCCACTGGTAATTGTCCAGGCCGGATCCAACATAGGTCACCTCCGGCAGCAGCACGTAATACTTCACATCCAGCAGCCGTGCCGTGCTGTCGGCGCGCTCCACCGCGGCGCCAAGCCTGACGAAGTGATAGCCGTCGTTGCGCAGCATCGACACCCCGGCCGAGCCCCGCACCAGCGCCACCGTCCGCCGCGTCCAGTCGATCAGGTCACTCAGGGGCAGCTGGCTGCGCTCGGTCCGCTGCATCTCCCGCAGTTCCTGGAAGGCGCCATTCAGCGCGTCCCAGACCTGCCCGGTGATCGCGGTGCGCACGATCCGCCCGTTCTCCCGCGCCGCCGAGATGCAGGACAGCACCGAAGACGAGTTGTCCTTGTCAAAGAACATGTGGCTTTCGATATTCCGCTGCACCGCGTCGCCGTATTTCTCGATGAAATCCGGCCGCGTGCCGCTGGCTTCCAGCACCGATTCCCACTCGTTCCGGAACCCGCCGCCGATATTCGGCATCAGCGCATTGCGGGCGCCCACTTCCAGCAGCCGCGCATTGGTCTCCGCCCGTTCAAGATAACGCCCGATCCAGTACAGGTTTTCCGCCGTCCGGCTCAGCATGCACTCATTCCGCCAGTACCCAAGTATCCTTCACACCGCCGCCCTGCGACGAATTCACCACCAGCGACCCTTCGGTCAGGGCCACCCGCGTCAGGCCGCCGGGGACAAGCTCGATCTCTTCGCCGACCAGGCAATAGGGCCGCAGGTCCACATGCCGCGGCGCCACGCCTTCCTCGACAAAGGTCGGGCAGGTCGACAGCGCCAGCGTCGGCTGCGCGATGTAATTGTCCGGCCGCTCCTCGATCTTGGCGCGGAACGCCTCGATCTGGCTCTTCGAGGATTTCGGCCCGACCAGCATGCCATAGCCGCCAGAGCCGTGCACTTCCTTCACCACCAGTTCCGGCAGGTGCTGCAGCACGTATTTCAGATCGTCCTCGCGCCCGCATTTCCACGTCGGCACGTTCTGCAGGATCGGCTCCTCGCCAAGGTAGAACCGCACCATGTCCGGCACGTAGGTATAGATCGCCTTGTCATCCGCCACGCCCGCGCCCGGCGCCGAGGCGATGGTCACCCCGCCCGAGCGGTACACGTTCATCAGCCCCGGCAAGCCCAGCATCGAATCCGGGCGGAAGCACAGCGGGTCCAGGAACGCATCGTCGATCCGGCGATAGATCACGTCGACCTTCTGCGGCCCCTCCGTGGTCTTCATCCAGCAGAAATCGCCCTCGACGAACAGGTCCTGCCCCTCGACCAGCTCGACACCCATCATGTCGGCCAGGAAGGAATGCTCGTAATAGGCGCTGTTGAAATGGCCCGGCGTCAGGATCACCACGCGCGGCTCGTGCTCGCATTTCTGCGGCGCGACAGAGGCCAGCGTCCGCTTCAGCGCGCGCGGATAGCGTTCCACCGGCGCGATCCGATTCTCCTGGAACAGCTGCGGGAACATGCGCATCATGATCTCGCGGTTCTCCAGCATGTAGGACACGCCCGACGGCGTCCGGCAATTGTCCTCCAGCACGTAGAATTCCTCGGGCCCCACCCGCACCAGGTCGATGCCCACGATATGGCTGTAGACCCCGCGCGGCGGCAGGAAGCCCACAACCGCCTTCTCATAGGCCTCGTTGGTATAGACCAGCCGCTCCGGGATCTTTCCCGCCTTCACGATCTCGCCGCGCCCGTAGACATCGACCAGGAACGCGTTCAGCGCGCGCGCCCGCTGCTTGATGCCGCGCTCCAGCTTGCGCCACTCGTCGTTGGAAAAGACGCGCGGGAACATGTCGAACGGGATCAGCCGGTCCGGATCGCCCCCCTCGCCATAAACGGCAAAGGTGATTCCGATGCGGCGGAACAGGTTCTCCGCCTCGTGCTGCTTGAGATTGCGCAACTCCACCGGCATCTGGCTGATCCAGTCCTGGAGCCCGGAATAAGGCGCGCGCACGGCACCGCCTACTTCCATCTCGTTGAAATACTGCGGCGTCGCGGGTTTGTTCATGCATCCACTCTCACAAGCCGCGCCGCGAAGTGCAAGCCTCCCCGAACGCGGTCGGTACGGTGGAACGTTTTGCTGCCCATGGTTTGTGCAGCGCCGTAGCGGCAGGTTACCCTCATCTCAGGGCATCTAGCGCAAATCCCGCGAAAATCGACCCGCTCGGCCGGCCCGGCGGCCCCGGCCTTCCACGCGCCGCCGCCCGCGCTATCCTCTGCCGCATGAGCGTGCTGTCCTTCACCCCCTCCGGCATCTACTGCCCCGCCGGCGATTTCCACATCGACCCGTGGCGTCCGGTGGATCGCGCGCTGATCACCCACGGCCATTCCGACCACGCCCGCCCCGGCCATGACCGCTACCTCGCCACCGATCTTGCCGCCCCGGTGATCCGTCACCGCCTCGGCGACATCGCCCTCGACACGATCCGCTACGGCGAGACGCTGACCATCGGCGATGCCACCGTCTCCTTCCACCCCGCCGGCCACGTCCCCGGCTCCGCCCAGATCCGCGTCGAGGTGGCGGGCGAGGTCTGGGTCGTCTCCGGCGACTACAAGACCGAAGCCGACGGCCTGTCCGACCCGTTCGAGCCGGTGCGCTGTCACGCCTTCATCACCGAATGCACCTTCGGCCTGCCGGTCTTCACCTGGGCGCCGCAGGCCGAAACCGCCGCCGCCATCAACGCGTGGTGGTCCGACAGCCTCGCCCAGGGCCGCACCCCCGTCCTCGGCGCCTACGCTCTCGGCAAGGCCCAGCGCCTGCTATGTCTGCTCGACCAGTCCATCGGTCCCGTCCTCACCCACGGCGCCGTCGAGAACACCAACGCGGTGATGCGCGCGCAGGGCATCGCGCTCCCCGACACCATCCCGGTCACTCCCGACCTGAACTCCAAGGATCACCCGAACGCCCTCGTCCTCGCCACGCCCTCCGCGCTCGGCACTCCCTGGATACGCCGCTTCGGCCAGACCTCCAGCGGCTTCGCGTCCGGCTGGATGCGCCTCCGCGGCGTCCGCCGCCGCCGCGCCGCCGACCGCGGTTTCGTCATGTCCGATCATGCCGGCTGGGACGGCCTGAACGCCGCCATCGCCGAAACCGGCGCCGAGCGCATCTTCGTCACCCACGGCTACACCTCACAGTTCCGCCGCTGGCTGGAAGAACAGGGCTACGACGCCGCCGTGGTCGAGACCGAGTTCGAAGGCGAAAGCCTCGACACCGACCCCGAGGACGCCGCATGAACCAGACCGGCCGATCTGCTTGGGTGAGCCGGAAGCTGAAGCAAACCCAATCACAGGCAAGCGCACCATGAAACGCTTCGCCGCCCTCTTCACCCGGCTCGACCAGACCACCCGCACCACCGCCAAGGTCGAGGCGCTGGCCGACTATTTCACCGAAGCGCCCGAGCCAGACCGTCTCTGGACCATCGCGCTCCTTTCCGGCCGCCGCCCCAAGCGCACGGTGAATGCGACAATCCTGCGCGAATGGGCCTCCGAACGCGCCGGAATCCCGCTCTGGTTGTTCGAAGAGTCCTACGCCATCACCGGCGACCTCGCCGAAACCATCGCCCTTGTCCTGCCGCCGCAATCGCACGGCTCCGACAATTCTCTGACCCACTGGATCGCCCAGATCCGCACGCTTCCGACCGTCGACGAACCCGCCCGAAAACAGCTCATCCTCGACGCATGGGACCAGCTCGACGCCACCGAGCGCTTCCTCTTCAACAAGCTCCTCACCGGCGGCTTCCGCGTCGGCGTCAGCCGAAAGCTGATGACCCGCGCGCTGGCGCAGGCGACCGGCATCGACGAGCCCGACCTCGCCCACCGCCTGATGGGCGACTGGACCCCCGACACGACCACCTACGAAACCCTCATCCTTTCCCCCGACCCGGCCGAGGACCTGTCCCGCCCCTACCCCTTCTACCTTGCCTACCAGCTGGAGGATCCGCCCGACACGCTCGGCCCCGTCACCAACTGGCTGGCCGAGCGCAAATGGGACGGCATCCGCGGCCAGCTCGTCCTGCGCGGCGGCACCCACCACGTCTGGTCCCGCGGCGAGGAACTGATGACCGACCGCTTCCCCGAACTCGCCGCCGCGCTCGATTTCGTCCCCGACGGCACAGTGATGGACGGCGAAATCCTCGCCTGGACCGGCGACGCCCCGCTGCCCTTCTCCGCCCTGCAGAAACGCATCGGCCGCAAGACCGTACCGAAGAAACTCCTGACCGAGGCGCCGGTGATCCTGAAGGCCTACGATCTCCTCGAATGGCAGGGCGAGGACATCCGCAGCCGCCCGATGGCAGAGCGCCGCGCCCTCCTGGAAACCCTCACCGGAAACCTCCCGAAAGACGCCCCGATCCGCCTCTCCCCCCGTATCGACGCCGCAGACTGGGACGACCTCGCCAAAACGCGCGCCAGATCCCGCGACCACGGCGCCGAGGGCCTGATGCTCAAACGCCTCGACAGCCCCTACCTCACCGGCCGCAAGAAGGGCGACTGGTGGAAATGGAAGGTTGATCCCCTCTCCATCGACGCGGTGATGATCTATGCCCAGTCCGGCCACGGACGCCGCGCCAACCTATTCACCGACTTCACCTTCGCGGTCCGCGACGGCGATCAGCTGGTGCCCTTCACCAAGGCCTATTCCGGCCTCACCGACGAGGAATTCCGCCGGATCACCGCCTGGGTCCGCCGCAACACGCTGGAACGCTACGGCCCCGTCCGCGCGGTGAAGCCCGAGCATGTGTTCGAGATCCATTTTGAAGGCATCCAGAAAAGCACCCGCCACAAATCCGGCGTGGCGCTGCGCTTTCCCCGCATGGCGCGCTGGCGCCACGACAAGCCGCCGGGCGAGGCGAACACGCTGGACGACCTGAAGCAGATGCTGGAAGCCTACGGCTAGGGCCGGACGGTCCGAAACCGCCCGGCCCCAGGAACGACCCTACGCCACGGCCTCCAGCCGCATCTCCCCGTCATGCAGGAAGCACGCACGCGAAAACGCCTGCAAAGACACCGGGTTCGGCAGCCGCAGATCCGCCATCCCCGGCAGCCGCCCCGACACCGCATCGAAGCGCCGGTCGATCTGCGAGATCAGCAGCACCACCGCCCCGGTCTCCCGCGCGAAGGCCGCCAGCCGCTCCACCTGTTTTGACAGTTCCGGTAACTCCCGCCGCTGATCCAGCAATTGCAGGTAGTCGATCACGACCACCGACCCGCGCTCCGCAGCAGAAGCAACCTGCAAGAGGTAGTCGGCCGAGATCGCGTCCGAGCAATCCACGGACAGCCCGCCCTGCAGCCCCGCCAACCCGGCGCCGATGTCGCGCAGCCGCTCAGCCACATCCGCCTCGGTATACTCAAGCGTAAAGAACCAGCCGCGCCGCCCGGCCGCCACGGCCTCGGCCAGCACCTCCAGCGCCAGCAGCGTCTTGCCCTGGCCCGGGCGCGCCGCGACCAGCACCAGCTCGCCCGGCGCAAGTTCGGCCAGCAGCTTGCGCCCCGGCCCCTGCTCCGCCATCCGCGCGGCCAGCAGGCTCCAGCTCGCGAACCCCTCGCGCGCCGCCATCCGGTCCAGCGCCTCCGCCAGAGGAATGCCTTCCGCCCGCGACAGCCGCCGCGCCTCGCGTTTCAACCGATAGATAGGAACGGATAATTTCATCCGGTCACCTCCTGATACGGGCGAAGATCGCAACCCCTCCTCATGCGCCAGGCCCTGATCAGGTCATGTGCCGAAAGTTGCCCCGCAGGTCCGCTGCTGCCCCGTATCGGAGGGAGGGAGGCCCGGGCCGGGCCTGCGCAATGCATAGGCCACGGCCCTGCCCCTGCGCAAGCCTCGCTTGAAACCAACCGTTCATGGAAATATGTCACCCGGGACCGAGCGAAAGGACATTCCATGCGCACCGCCCCCAGCCCCGCCTTCGACGCCAACGCCTCGGGCAAAGGCAAGAACCTCGGCGACCTGCCCGAATGGGACCTCACCGATCTCTACGCCGCCCCCGACGCGCCGGAACTGAAGCGTGACATGGACTGGCTGGAAGAGGCCTGCGCCTCCTTCGCCGCCGATTACGAGGGCAAACTCACCGAACTCGACGCCAAGGGCATGCTCGACTGCGTCCTGCGGCACGAGAAGATCGACATGGTCTCCGGCCGCATCATGTCCTTCGCGGGCCTCCGCTATTACCAGCAGACCACCGATGCCGAACGCGCCAAGTTCCTCTCCGATCTGCAGGACCGCATCACCACCTTCTCGACTCCACTGGTCTTCTTCAGCCTCGAGATCAACCGCATCCCCGACGAGCATCTCGACGCGCTCTTCGCGGAAAACGCCGACCTCGCCCGCTACAAGCCGATCTTCGACCGGCTCCGCGCCATGCGCCCGCACCAGCTCTCGGACGAGCTGGAACGCTTCCTCCACGACCAGTCCGTCGTCGGCGCCTCGTCCTGGAACAAGCTCTTCGACGAATGGCTCGCCGGCCTGACCTTCACAGTCGAGGGAGAGGAGCAGGGCATCGAGGGCACGCTCAACTACCTCTCCGAGCCCGAGCGCGACAGGCGCGAGGAAGCCGCCCATGAACTCGCCCGCGTCTTCGCCGAGAACATCAAGCTCTTCGCCCGTGTCCACAACACGCTTGCGAAGGAGAAGGAGATCGAAGACCGCTGGCGCAAGATGCCGTCGCCGCAGCACGGCCGCCACCTGGCGAACCACGTCGAACCCGAAGTGGTCGAGGCGCTGCGCAACGCCGTCGTCGCCGCCTACCCCAAGCTCTCGCACCGCTATTACGAGTTGAAACGCAAATGGCTCGGCCTCGACAAGCTGCAGGTCTGGGACCGCAACGCGCCGCTACCGATGGAGGAACAGCGCACCGTCGACTGGGACGAGGCGACCGCGACCGTGCTCGACGCCTATTCCGGCTTCGCCCCGAAGATGGCCGAGATCGCCGAACCCTTCTTCCACAAGGGCTGGATCGACGCCGCCGTCAAACCCGGCAAGGCCCCCGGCGCCTTCGCCCACCCGACCGTGACCGACGTCCACCCCTACGTGATGCTGAACTACCTCGGCAAACCGCGCGACGTGATGACGCTCGCCCACGAACTCGGCCACGGCGTCCACCAGGTGCTGGCCGCGGGCCAGGGCGAACTGCTCAGCAGCACACCCCTGACACTGGCCGAAACGGCATCGGTCTTCGGCGAGATGCTGACTTTCCGTAAGCTCCTCGCCAATGCGAAATCCGACACCGAGAAAAAGGTCCTCCTCGCCGGCAAGGTCGAGGACATGATCAACACGGTCGTGCGCCAGATCGCCTTCTACGATTTCGAATGCAAGCTCCACGACGCCCGCCGCACCGGCGAACTGACCCCGGACGACATCAACGCGCTCTGGATGTCCGTCCAGGGCGAGAGCCTCGGCCCGGCGTTCGAATTCATGCCCGGCTACGAGACCTTCTGGGCCTACATTCCCCACTTCGTCCACTCGCCCTTCTACGTCTACGCCTACGCCTTCGGCGACGGCCTCGTGAACGCGCTCTACGCCGTCTACGAGGAAGGCGACGCGGGCTTTCAGGACAAGTATTTCGAGATGCTGAAAGCCGGCGGTTCGAAGCACCACAAGGAACTGCTCGCGCCGTTTGGCCTCGATGCCAGCGATCCGAAATTCTGGGACAAGGGCCTGGGCATGATCGCCGGGTTCATCGACGAACTGGAGGCGATGGAGGGGTAGACCGGCGCGTCAATCCTGTCTGCACGGGATGCTTTTGGTTAAGGGCACGGTTTTCACACTGCTGCACAGAATGCGATCCTGAACCCAACCTACTTCAAGCCACCACTGCTTCCGGTATGGCAACGGTGGGTGAGGAAGGCTGTCGACGCATGTCTTGATCGAAAGCCCGGGGGGCAGCTTCGTGTTCTCATCACCGACCGCTGTGTCCAATTGCTCCTGCGTCAGGCCGGTCGCCGTCGACAAGTCCGCGTGCCACAGGACAGCGCCTTCCAGGTCTGCCCCCTCCATTTTCGCACCGCGAAAGTCCGCACGCTTGCCGTAGGCCCCCCTGAACGACGCATTGGCGAGGTTTGCACCGGTGAAATCGGTACTGTCCATGAAGGCGCCATCGAAACGTGCCTCATGCATGACGGCGTCTTCAAACTTCGCACAAGAAAGGCGCGCCTCCTCCAAACCCGCTTTGATCAAGCGCGCCCCCTTGAATGTACTATGCCGCAGGAACGCCTGTTCTAGGTGCGCGCCACTTAGGTCGGCGCCGTCGAATGAGGAATTGGACGCATCCACATCCTCCATATCAGCATTGTTTAAGACAGATCGCCGAAAGTCCGCAGACCGCATATATATCCCTGCCAGGAAGGCATGGTTCATCCTGGCGCCCGACAAGTCTACACGGTCCAATTCCAATGGAGCCATCTCAAGAAGATAGTACTTTCGGGTGTGGTACCATGTGTCTTCGACGGCTTGCCTGTTCGTATCATCGTCTTTGGTAACTCCAGCTTCCTTCAGATATTTTCTGGCCCAGACGAACCTGGGAACGTATCCCTCCGGCCGACGAACGAGATTGCCACGACTTAACTCGGCCCGGGCGAAAACCGTGCTGTCCATCACCTCGATACGGACAATCGTTACAAATAGAAGCACAAGGAAGAGGACGAAAAACTGAGCACAGGAAAAGACAAATACGCTCCAACTCTTCAATTCTACCATCCTTCCAATTATGAAGAGGGAGACGAAGAACATGCATGCAATCACGAACATCAATAAAAGAAGAAACATTGAAAGAGGAGAGATATGAAGTGAATGCGTTCGCCACCAAACGTAATATATACTTACAATAGGTACGGCATAGAGCGCCAATATGGACAAATATACCTGCACTCTGTCCTTTAAAACTCGCGGGAGAAAAATGAAAATCCACCGAAAATACAGCGGAACCGAGAAAAAGTCGTAATTATCAATCTTTCTGCCGAGCTTCCCCTCCAGAAAGGAGAATACGTTTACGGCCAGAATGTGCAAATATACCAAAAACCCCACTATGGTCACCGGCACGATCCAAAGGAATTTATCGCCGGAAACGAGAATATTGATTACAGGGAGATTGACCTGGCGAGAGTTTCCAATCAGCTCCGCATCCGTTGCGCCCGAAACGGTCACCAAAAAATACACCGAGACCGTTATTACCGACAGGTATGCGCCGCGTCCGTCCTTGAGCTGATGTTCCGGAATTTTTGAAGAGGATCCGTCCGACATGATCTAGAACCCAAATATTTGGCAGAAAAATCAGAATCTTATTGGAATCGTGAAGTTCTGGCCACACTACTATAGAAACTGCAGATTTTGAACATGGTAATTTACGCAGGGGAAGTGCCGACGATGCCAAAGACGCCTAGCTCGTTACTCTTTCGATCGCACCGTGGCAGCCCTCAAACGCGCCCCTACGCACAGGCGAACCTGTGTTCAGTGCTGCTACCTTGAAATCTTCGGGTACGTCCCCGCGATCACCAGTATATGAGCCACGGACTCAACGGGGATGCACGATAACCACCCCATAAAGGTCTCGTCGCTTCCCGGAATCGTCTGTCCACCACTGGGCCGATTTCAATCCTGCCGCGTATTGGCCGACCGCCGTTCTTGATATGCCTCCAACCTTCCGCTAGCAACGATCCAGGGACTGCCCGTATCAACGGACACCTCCAAGCGACTGCGACACAACAAGACCAAAACCGAACACAGGCCGGCCGCAGGACCCCCGCATTGCGCACCCAGCCCAGACGAGACCGACGCGCGTGAAGTACCGGGCCGATATCGACGGCCTCCGGTCCGTCGCCATCCTCCCGGTCGTCCTGTTCCATGCCGGCCTCCCCTTTGCCGGCGGCGGCTACATCGGCGTCGATGTCTTCTTCGTCATCTCCGGCTACCTGATCTGCACGATCCTGATCACCGACCTGGAAGGCGGGAGATTCTCCGTCTGGAAATTCTACGAACGCCGCGCCCGCCGCATCCTGCCCGCGCTGACCGTGATGACCCTGGCCACGATGCTGGCCGGCGCCTTCATCCTGTTCCCGGACGCCTTCGAGTCCCTCGGCAAAAGCGCCGTCGCCACCGCGGCCTTCGCCTCCAACATATTCTTCTGGCGCTATTTCGGATATTTCACTCCGGCGGCCGAACTCGCCCCGATGCTGCACACCTGGTCGCTGGCCGTAGAGGAACAGTTCTATCTGGTCTTCCCCCTCCTCCTCTGGCTACTCTTCAGGGCCCCACGAAGATCCTACCTGCTTGCCGCCCTCGCCATCCTGACCGTCGGCTCGTTCTGGCTCGCCGAAGCGAAGGTCCACACCGCCCAGAGATCCGCCTTCTTCCTCCCCCACCTGCGCGCCTGGGAACTCGGCATCGGCGCGCTCCTTGCCGTCGCGCGTCCGACAAACCGCCTCACTCCCCTGCCGAACGGTCTCCTCGGGCTGGCCGGTCTCCTCGCGATCCTCGTCCCCGCCATCGCCTATTCGGCCGAGACGACCTTCCCCGGCCTCACCGCCCTGCCCCCGGTTCTCGGCACCGCCGCTCTGATATTTGTCGGCGCCGGAACAACGCGCAGCCGCGTGACCCGCCTGCTCGAGTTCCGGCCCCTCGTGCTGATCGGCCGGATCTCCTACTCGCTCTACCTCTGGCACTGGCCGGTCTTCGCGCTGATGCGCGCCGAGCATGGCTCCGTCCACCTGCCCCCGGCGAAGGCCGCAGCCGGGATCGCGGTGTCGCTGCTCCTCGCCTGGCTCTCCTACCGCTTCGTCGAAACTCCGTTCCGCGACACCCGCCTTCTGCGCCGGCGCCGCGACGTCTTCGGGCTCTCCGCCATCGCCATCGCCGCGATGGGCCTCGCCGGCGCCGCGCTCTTCCTGACGAACGGCATGCCGCAGAGATATCAGCCGGATGTCCTGCGGATGCTCGCCGGCGCCGATGACACAAACCCGTTCCGCCGCAAATGTCTGGAACGGACCCCCAAGGACGGTCTCTGCGTAATCGGCGCCGCCGACACCGTTACCGACTGGACAGGAGCCGACTACCTCCTCTGGGGCGACAGCCACGCCGACGCGATGTCGCCTGGTTTCGACAAGGCGGCCGCCGACGCCGGGAAAGCGATCGCCGTCGCGACCCACCTCGCCTGCCCGCCTGTCATCGGCATCGAGCGCGTCAGAGCGTCGGAAAACACAGGCTGCGCTGATTTCAACACGGCGGTCATGGCCCACCTGCGGGACACCGATGATTTCGGAACCGTGATCCTCGCGGCCCGCTGGGCGCTCTCCGTCGAGGGCACCCGCCCCGGCAGCGGAAGCGATGTGATCCTGCGCAGACGCGGCGACACGACGCGGCCGCCCTCGCCCCAGGGCAATGCCGCGGTCTTCTCCGCCGGCCTCGACCAGACCCTCGCCGAGATTGCCGCAACCGGCCGCAACATCGTCATCGTCGCTCCGGTGCCGGAACTCGCCTGGAACGTACCGGATCGCCTTGCCCGCAGCTTGGCCCGCGGCAACCCGATCCCCCCGGGTCCCGCTACAGAGACCGTCCTCGAAAGACGCGCGCGCACCATGGAGATCCTGACAGGCGCGGCGGAAAAGACCGGCGCAACCCTCCTCGATCCGCTTGCCGGCCTCTGCGGCGATCAGTGCACCCTCGTCATCGGCGACCGTCCCGCCTATGCCGACGACGACCATCTCTCGGCCACCGCGGCCCGTACCGTCATCGCGCCGCTGGTTGCCGTGGCATTCGATGACGCGGCCAGGCGATAGAGCTTCGGAAGAACTGTCAGAATGCGATTCTGTTCTTACGTAAGGTAAAGATAGAGCGGATATACCAAATAACGGGAACGGTTCCCCGAAAAACAATTGCATTGGTTAACATGCGGGAAACCCTGGGTTGAAATCGGATCCCTCTGGTTGCAATCCAGACAGTATATCCAACAAAATCCTTCCCTTAAGGCAATTCCTCTGGAAACCTCGGACGGCGTGCAGCTTTGGATATTCCGCACGCAATTATTATTGAGAACCTTGGGGGAAAGTATGAAAAATCTGTTCCTAGTTTGTGCTTGCGCACTAGTCTATTCAGTCTTGTCACCTGCCGCACATGCGGTGACGAAACTGGCCTTTGCTCTGGACGAGTCTGGCAGTGTCGATGACACCGAATTCGACTTCATCCAGAACGGTCTCGCCGCCGCGCTCGCGCAGTTGCCGACCGACAGCACCTACGAAGTGACCGTTGTCGCCTTCAGCTCGGGACCGGCCAACACCGTCCTGTCTCCGACAGTGATCGACAGCTCTGCTACTCTTGCCGCTGTCCAGACGACTATCCAGGATTATGACAATCAGGGCGGAGGCACAGACATCGGCCAGGCGCTGACCCTGATCGACCTGTTGCACGGCGACATCGGCGACACGGTGGGGCTGGTCAACGTGGTTACCGACGGTGTCTCCAGCACCTTCTCGCCGGAAGCCGCCGCGCTGGCAGCCAACGGATGGGACAGCCTCAATTTCGAGGCGGTGACAACCTCGGCCAGCACCTCGGTACTGGAGCCTGTCGCGTTCCCGGGCACCGTTCAGGTCCTGAACGCGGGCGATGCTCTGCCGAACCCGCTGGAGGACAGCTTCATCATCAAGGTGGACACCTTCGAGGGCTTTGAAGCCGCGATCAAGTCGAAGGTCCAGAAGGTGATCGACTCGACCGATCCGGACAACAATCCAAGCGCGGTGCCGCTTCCGGCCTCGCTGCCGCTGATCGCCAGCGGCCTCGGCATCTTCGGCTTCCTTGGCCGGCGCCGGAAAAAATCCAGCTGACAACGCCTGGCGTTGTAAAGACGGGGGGCCGGTCGGGTAGCCGGCCCCTTTTCTTTAGTCCAGCTGCCGGATGGCGATCAGTTGCTGCTTTTCGTTCACCCAGACACCAAGCGCAGTCCGCACCGCATCCTTGCTCAGCCCGTCATGGTTCATGGGCGCCTCGGCGGGCATATCTTCGGCACTGTCCCACATCCACACACCGCAGGGTTCACGCTCCCCGCAAACCTCCCGGCCGGCAGCGCCAAGCTCTTCGTGCGTCAGGCCCGCAGGACAGAGAGCGATTGAAACGTACTCCGAAGCTCCCGTAACCTCGCATGCCTTGGCGTCGCTTTCCTGCGCAAGCACTGGAATTGCGGCGGCACACGACAACGCAACCCCCGACACTAACTTCGTCAAAAATCTATTCAGGGTCATTCGCGAAGATCCCAATCTATTTCTCCCAACAACGGTACCCGTCAATCATATCGGGCGCCCGGTTCTGACGAGGGTAAAGGTTTGTGCCTCCGGAACAAGCACAACACCCGTCGCGGCATGAAATCGATGTGATCGGCAGTCCATTTCGCTTCAATCAGCCGAATTGATCGTGGATAGGCCGGTGGTGCGCCAGTCCCCGGCAGCTGTTCCGGTTAAACGTCGGTCGGCAGACGAGCCCCACGCGACAAGACGGGCTCTGGCTCAAGGGTAGCCGTGGTCTCGGCTGCCGAATACATTTTTTTCAGTACCGATAGGGACAAGGGTGGGCAATCTGCCCGCCTTCCACCACGCCACCAAAATCACACATTGGGTTTCCGACCGTGGCGCAGGACCACGGCGCACCATGCCAGCTGCGCCAGTACCCTCGTGTACATTCTGTGTACGCCCCGTGACACCGGACGCATCACTTCAGCTGGCTGTCCTTCGAGCCCCGCCGGTTGATTCCCGGGCGCGCCTTGAAGCCCGCGTCCCGCTCCTGCTGACAATCGATGCAAAGCTTCACGCCCGGCAGCGCCAGACGGCGTTTCTCCGGGATCTCCTCTCCGCATTCGGCACATTCCGTCAGGCTTTCGCCCACCGGCCCGCGCCGCGCGCGCATCCGCTCCAGTTCCTCGGCGACCGAGGCCTCGATCTGTTCATTCACCGCGCCGTCGCGCGACCATCCGCCGGCCATTCTGGGCCTCCCTTTCCCGGCGCGTCCGCACATCGTCCCAACCGTAGGTTAGCGCTAACACGCCTGAAATCAATGACTTGACCCCCCGTCCCCATGGGGACGCCCTCAATCCAGCTCGGTCCAGGGCCACGGCTTCACCTCGCTCGCCCCGGTCTGATACCGCGCCGCCTTGGCGATCCAGATGCCCAGGCTCTCCCCGAATTCCGCCAGCCGCTCGTTCGGCTCGCCCTTGTTCAGAAGCATCACCACGAACTGCACGATGGTCGCCACGCCCAGCGCGAAATTCCCCACATAAAGAAGCACCGCGATCAGGATCACATAGATCAGCCGCAGGCCCAGGCTGTCCTTCTTTTCCGGCTCGAACTGCGGCCCGGTGATCCGGCCCTCGAACCTGTCCTCGTCTCGATCCATCCCGATCCCTCCTCGGCTGACCCGCCCGAGTGTGAAACCCCGCCGCCCAAGACGCAAGATCGTGCTGCCGTTGCAAAACCGTCATATGGCCCCGATAAGCCATGGCAAGCCAACCCGAAGGAGCAGCCCCGATGCAGGACTACGATCTCGACCGCGCCTACGAAATCAACGGGCCGGATGACGCCAAGCGCCTCTACGGCAGCTGGGCCGAGACCTACGACAGCAGCTTCGGCACCGCCTGGGGCTATATCGCGCCGCGCGAGATCGCGGGGATCTTCGCGAGCGAGGCGAAGGAAAACCAGCCGGTGCTGGACATCGGCGCCGGGACCGGGCTGGTGGCGGAAAGCCTCGAGGGCTTCACCACCGACGGCATCGACATCGCGCCCGAGATGCTGGCGGTGGCCGAGAAGAAGGGGCTCTACCGCCGCCGGATCCTCGGCGACCTGATGAAGCCGCTGGCGATCCCGGACGGGGTCTACGGCGGCGTCACTTCCTGCGGGACCTTCACCCATGGCCATGTCGGGCCGCAGTGCCTGCCGGAGCTGCTTCGGATCACCCGGCCGGGCGCGCTGTTCGTCTGCGGGACGATCCCGCCGGTCTATGACGGGATGGGCTTCGGTTCGACCCTGGCGGCGCTGGTGGCGAAGGGGCGGATCACGCCGGTGAGCTTCCGGGAGATCCCGATTTATGAGGGGGCCGACCATCCTCACAGGGACGATCTGGGGCTGGTGATGGTGTTCCGGAAGCTCTGAATTCGGGGCGTCCCCATGGGGACGCCTTCTAACCCATTGATTCCAGGCGTGATAGCGCAAACGTCTGATTGAGGACGTCACTCGGCCGCCAGGACCATGTCGATCATCCGCTGTGTGCCCCGGCTGAACTCCAGCGGGCAGGGATAGTCCGCCCCTTCGCGGATCGTCCTGCCGAAGTTCTGCACCTGCAGCACGTACTGGTTCACCCCCGGCCATGCCTCGCGGGTGACCACCTTGCCGGCCTTTTCGAGCGTCAGTTCGGCCTGCCCCTGCGAATTCGCGTTGAACGGACAGGTCAGCCGCATCACGCCCTCCTCGCCGTGGAACACCATCTCCTGCCGGGGGAACATCCGCATCGAGGTCACGGAGCTGTAGCGGAAGGACGGGAAATCCGCCGTGACATGGGCGAACACGTCCACCCCGTTCTCGCGCCGGATATCGGCGTCGACCGCCTGAGGTTCCTCGCCGGTGACATAGCGCGCTGAACCGAATGTATAGACCCCGATATCGGGCAGCGAGCCGCCGCCGGTTTCCGGCCGGTTGCGGATGTTCCCCGGATCGGCGCGGTTGTCGTAGGAGAACACGCCGTCCACCAGCACCAGACGCCCGATGGTCCCGGCCTCGTACAGCGCCTTTGCCCTCTGCCATTGCGGGTGATGCACGATCATGTAGGCCTCGGCCGCAAGCAGGCCGGAGGCGTTCCGCGCCTCGATCAGCCCGTCGAACTCGCTTTCGGCCATCGCGATCGGCTTTTCGCACAGCACATGCTTTCCGGCAGCCAGCGCCTTCTTCGTCCATTCCACGTGGATATGGTTCGGCAGCGGGATGTAGACCGCCTCGATGCCGGGATCGGCCAGCATCGCGTCGTAATCCTCGAACACCTGCAGATCCGGGCAGTACGCCTGAAAGCCTTTCGCCTTCTCGGCCGAGGACGTCGCCAGAGCGGCCAGCGTCGCCCCTTCCGCGGCATGGATCGCCCGCGCCATATGTTCACGCGCGAATTTCGCGGCGCCGAGGACGCCCCAGCGGACAGGTTTCATGATTGTCCCTCCCAGTTCGGATTTCCCCGGAATGTTAGCGCGCTAACGACATCGCCGAAATACCCATCCGGTTTCGCTTTTTGCGAAGCCTTGCCTCGACACCCGCGCAATGGCCCCGAAACAGCCTCAAAACGGCCCGCGCAGCGCACGGCCGCATCCCAGGCCCGGCGCTTTGTCACCGCTTGCGCGATGTCTGAATTAGCTTCGTGATTTCGCAATAATGCGCGGGGCACCACACCTTCGGCGGGCAGCCGGAACCGCCCGCCGACGTAAAGCTCAGCAGCGCTTGTCGAGGATGACCTTGGTCCGCTGGCGCTTGCCCGACGCGTCACCGTCGGAATTGAAGATGTTGTTCATCTCCACCACGTCGCTCAGATACAGGTTCCCCATGCAGTCGGGGGACACGCCGTTGTCTTCGAGAACCTTTTTGACGTGGGATTCCATATTCGAAAGCGTCAGAGCTCCCTCGGCATAAAGTTCCTCGGCATAGGTTTCCTGTGCCGTCGCGCCGGCGGAACCCAGCGCCAGGGCCAGGGCGGTCGTCGTAACCAGCTTGTACATGACGTTCATTCTCCGGAAGGGCTTGGTTTGCAGGTTGCAAGAGCCCGGGTTCGGCCGAATCCGGCCTTGCCCTCCGGTTTTCCCACGGTTTTCCGCCTCGAAATGTCGGCTATCGGCAATTGGCGCCGATCCAGGTCAATACAACCGCCATCCCGGCCAGTCCGCCGTACCACGGCCTAAACCCAACGCACCCGCGCCTGCTTCACCCGTTCCGTCAATACGTCCAGGCGGTCGCCAACCTCGGCTCGCACCGCACCCTCCCTCGGTGCGTCCCGCAATGTCTCGAACAGCAGCGGCGACGGGTTCCGTGCCCGACTGTGCCCGCGCCATTCCACCGCGCGCAGCAACTCTTCGGCCTCCACGACCAGCCTGTCCGGCAGTTCCTGCCCCGTCAGGGTGCCCCAGACGCCAGCCCAGCAGCGGCCGACCGCCCACGGGTTGTACCCGCCACCGCCCAGCACGAGGTAGCGTGGCGCCAGCGGCATAAGCGCCGCGACCACCGCCCAATGCGCGTTGTTCGACAGGGTCAGGCGCGATAGCGGATCCTCTTCCAGAGCGTCGGCGCCGCATTGCAGGATCACTGCCTCCGGTGCAAAGCCGTCCACCGCCGGAAGGATCAGCTCTTCCCGGATCGCCCGCATCTCGCTGTCGTTCAGCCCACGCGGCACCGGCAGGTTGAAGACCTGCCCGGCCCCTGCATCTTCCAGCGCCCCTGTAAACGGCCAGCGCCGTTCCTCGTGAACCGAGATCATCAGAACGTCGGGATCGTCTGCGAAGCCCGCCTCGACCCCGTCCGCGTGATGCGCGTCGATGTCCACATAGGCCACCCGCCGCACCCCGTTCCGCCGAAGCGACAGGATCGCGAGCGCCGGGTCGTTCAGATAACAGAACCCGTTCGCCCGTCCCGGCATGCCGTGATGGGTGCCGCCGGCGGGGTTGTAGACCACACCGCCCCGCGCCAGCAGTTCCCCGGCGAGGATCGACGCCCCCGCCGCCGTCGCGGGGCGCCGGTACATTTCCGTGAACACCGGATTGGACGGCGTGCCCAGCCCGTAACCGGCACGTTCCTCCTCCGATACGCGCTGTTCCGCCTCGGCCCGTTGCAGTGCCGCGATATAGTCCGGCCGGTGCCAGGCCGTCAGTGCGGCAGGCTTTGCGCGCGGACTGGTCCGGAACCTCTCTCGCGGCAGCCAGCCGAGCGCGCGGACGAGATCCATCACGACCGATACACGCGGAACGCGAAGCGGATGCCAGCCGCCGTAACTGGACGTGCGGTAGATCTCCGACCCCAGGAAGACCGGCGCCGTCATGCGCCGACCGGCCCGATTCGGCGCCATCCTTCAGGCGTTGCGGCACAGCCTGTGCATAGGTCCCGCCACGCGCGTAAAGAACTGCGCAAGCTTTTCAGGCTAAGCCGTTTCAACGTAATAAGACCTCGACAAGCGGACTGTTTCCACAGGCGAAAGCGCGACTTCCACATTGATTATGGAACGGCCTTCGCTACACTTTTCAGATAGGGTAGCAAAACATAATACTGGGGAAGAGCACCAATCGGTAACAGGTCCGGCATAACAAAGGCGCGCCCGCTTCAGCTTGCGCCGGCAAAAAAGCGCGAGGTGCGGACACAGCTTGGCGCGCTTTGCTATCGCGTACGGGACGGCAAGGCCGAGGTGCTGCTGATCACCAGCCGGCGCACCGGGCGCTGGGTGATCCCCAAGGGCTGGCCGATGGGCGGCGAGACGCCGGGCGACGCGGCTTTGCAGGAAGCGTGGGAAGAGGCCGGCGTAATCGGCCGCCTGACCTCGAACGCGATCGGGGTCTATTCCTACGTGAAGCAGGGCGATCAGGATCAACTTCCCTGCATCGTCGCGGTGTTCCCGATCAAGGTGAAGCGGCTGGAGGAGAAATTCCCCGAATTCCGCGAACGGCGGCGCAAGTGGTTCACGCTGAAGAAGGCGGCAACGCGGGTGATGGAACCCGAGTTGCGGCACATCCTGACCACCTTCGATCACAAGCAGCTGGCTGATTGACCGGCTACGGCCACGGCATCGGGCGGTCTTGCATTCGCCTGCGCCGGGATTATGTTCAGCCAATTGATCGAGCAAAGTCAGGCAGATGATCCGTTACGCCCTGAAATGCAACGCAGATCATGCGTTCGAAAGCTGGTTTGCCAGCGCCGGTGCCTTCGACAGTCTGAAGGCGGCGGGGATGGTGGTGTGCCCGGAATGCGGGTCGACCGAGGTGGAGAAGACCCTGATGGCGCCGCGGGTGCGACCCGCGCGCAAGGCGGCCCCCGCTCCGGCGGCGGAAACCAAGGAAACCGCCCTGACCAAGCCGGCCAACGAGGTGGAGGAAAAGCTCGCCGAGCTGCGCAAGCATGTCGAGGCGAACTCGGATTACGTCGGTCTGTCCTTTGCCGCCGAGGCGCGCAAGATGCACGATGGCGAGATCCCGCACCGCTCGATCTATGGCGAGGCGAAGGCGGACGAGGCCAAGGCGCTGCTGGAAGACGGCGTGCCGGTGGCGCCGCTGCCGTTCATGCCCACGCGTAAGACGAACTGAGCGGCAGTTGCCCCTGCGCGTCAGGGGGTTAGTCTTCTTCGCATGAGCATTCTCATTACCGGCGCAAACCGGGGCATCGGCCGGGCCCTGTTTGACGGCTACCGCGCGGCGGGGCGCGATGTGATCGGGACCTCGCGGTCGGGTGCCGCGCCCGAGGGCGAATGGCTGCCGCTGGAAGTGACCGATCCGCAGGAGCACCGCGCGCTGGCGGCGCGGATGGCGGGGCGGCCGGTGGAACTGCTGGTCTGCAATGCCGGGGTGAAGCTGGACGACGGGCAGTCGCTGAACGCCGGCTACCCGGCGGCGATGTGGGCCGACAGCTTTGCGGTGAACGTCGCCGGGGTGTTCCTGACGGTGCAGGCGCTGTTGCCGAACCTGCGGGCGGCGGACAATCCGAAGATCGCGATTATCTCCAGCCAGCTGGGCAGCAGCGAACGCGCCTCCGGCGGCCTGCTGATCTACCGCGCCTCGAAGGCGGCATCTCTCAATCTTGGCCGGAACCTCGCGGCGGAGCTGAAGGAGGACGGTATCGCGGTGGGGATCTACCATCCCGGCTGGGTCGCCACCGACCTTGGCAGCAAGGGCGCGCCGCTGACGCCCGAGGCATCGGCCACCGGACTGATCGCCCGGTTCGACGAGCTCGACATGACCACCACGGGTTGCTTCCTGACCTGGGAAGGCAAGCCGCACCCCTATTGAGGGGGACTCAGACCTCCGGCACACCGCCCTGCATGACGGTCACGAACCAGTCGGCGTCGATATTGCCGCCGCTCAGGATGACCGCAACCTTCTTGCCCGCCATCCGATCCCGTTCCTGCATGAGCGCGGCCAGAGCCGCTGCCCCCGCCCCTTCGGCAAGGTTATGCGTGTCGCGGTAATAGACCCGGATCGCCTCTGCCACCTCCTCGTCGGTCACTGCCACGACCCGCTCTGCGCCTTCAGCATAGATGTCATAGGCTTCCTGCACCGGCACTCGCACCGCCATCCCGTCGGCAAAGGTACGGGCAGAGTTCGTCTCCACCAGCCGCTTCGCCTCTACCGACAGCTTCGCCGTCTGCGCCTCGGTCGACACCACGCCCACCACCTTGGTCTTCAGCTTCAGCGCGTCGCGCACCAGGATCGTGCCGCAGATGCCGGAGCCGCAGCCGATCGGCACATAGACCGTGTCGAGATCGGGCACCTTGCTCAGCAATTCGAACGCATAGGTGGCCACGCCCTTCACCAGTTCGGCATGGTACGGCGGCACAAAGGCAAGGCCTTCTTCCTCCGCCACGCGCAGCGCCTCGACCCGCGAGGTATCGTAATCCTCGCCAAACTCCACCAGCTCGGCGCCGAAGGCACGCATCGCCGCGTTCTTTTCCACCGAATTGCCGTGCGGCACATAGATCAGCGCCCGCAGTCCGACGGCGACCGCCGCGCGCGCCTGGCTCTGCCCGTGATTGCCGCGCGTCGCACTGCAGATCCCGTTCACTTCGGGCTGCGTCCGCTTCAGCCAGTCGACATAGGTGATGCCGCCCCGCACCTTGAAGGCGCCTGTGGGTGTATGATTCTCGTGTTTGACCCAGATCTCGCAGCCCAGCCGCGCCTTGAGCTGCGGCCATGGATACTGGGGTGTCGGGCGCATCTGGCTATAGACCAGATCGGTGGCTTCAAGCAGATCGTCGCGATAAAGCTTCATGTGTTCAACAATTCGCTTTGGTCCGGAAAAGTCCAGAATTAACGTACTGACTATAAAACTTTTTATACTATAGGTTGTGCGCGCGCAGCCATCAATTTCGGCGGTGATGTATACGCTTTCCGATGCCGCATTAACGCAGCGCCGTCGCATGGGCTTGCATCCACCATTGCATTCATGGCGCCACCAGCCAACAAAAAACTGTGGATAGGTTAAATCGGCCCCCCGCCGCCGCACCAGGGCCCAGCCGCCAAAACAGCTCTCCGCGGCATTCCCCTTGCCTGCCCACTCCGTCCTGATATGAAGCGCCCGACCAAGTGAAGGAACGGGCCTATATGCCGATCCTCGTGATGAAATTCGGCGGCACCTCGGTCGCCACGCTCGACCGCATCCGCCGCGCCGCCAAGCGTGTCGGCCGCGAAGTCGCGAACGGCTATGACGTGATCGTCATCGTCTCTGCCATGGCGGGCGAGACAAACAAGCTCGTCGGATACGTCGAGGAAACCTCGCCGCTCTTCGACGCCCGCGAATACGACGCTGTCGTAAGCTCGGGCGAAAATGTCACCGCCGGCCTGATGGCGCTGACACTGCAGGAAATGGACGTGCCGGCGCGCAGCTGGCAGGGCTGGCAGGTGCCGCTGAAGACGACCTCTGCCCATTCCTCGGCTCGCATCCTGGAAATCCCCACCGACAACATCCTCTCCAAGTTCGGCGAGGGGATGAAAGTTGCGGTGGTCGCGGGTTTCCAGGGGGTCAGCGCCGAGAACCGGATCGCCACGCTGGGCCGCGGCGGGTCGGACACGACCGCCGTTGCCTTTGCCGCCGCCTTCGGCGCGGAACGCTGCGACATCTACACCGATGTCGACGGGGTCTACACCACCGACCCCCGGATCAGCGACAAGGCCCGCAAACTCGACAAGATCGCCTTCGAAGAGATGCTGGAACTGGCCTCTCTCGGGGCCAAGGTATTGCAGACCCGCTCGGTCGAGCTGGCGATGCGCTACAAGGTCAGACTCAGGGTTCTCTCCAGCTTCGGCGACATGGGAGACAACGCAGGAACGCTCGTCTGTGACGAGGAGGATATCGTGGAAAGCAATGTGGTTGCCGGTGTCGCGCATAGCCGTGACGAAGCCAAGATGACGCTGATTTCGGTCGCGGACCGCCCCGGTATCGCCGCGGCGATCTTCGGCCCGCTGGCCGAGGCGGGTGTGAACGTGGACATGATTGTCCAGAACATCTCGGAAGAGGGCCGCACCGATATGACCTTCTCCTGCCCCACCAACCAAGTGGCGCGCGCTGAGGCCGCGATGAAGAAGGCCAAGGACGAAGGCATCATCAACTTCCACGATCTCGTCGCGGACACGGATGTCGCGAAGGTGTCAGTGGTGGGCATCGGAATGCGCTCTCACGCGGGCGTAGCAGCGCAAATGTTCAAGGCGCTGTCGGCCGAGGGGATCAACATCAAGGTCATCACGACCTCCGAGATCAAGATCTCCGTGCTGATCGACCGGAAGTACATGGAGCTTGCGGTGCAGGCGCTGCACGACACGTTCGAGCTGGACAAGGCCGGCGCCTGAGCCCCGTCTACTGGCGCGACCGCATCACCGCGCCGCCGTAAAGCAGCCCCAGAGCAGCCGTGGCCAGCAGGGCCAGAACGGCGACCCAGATTGCCGTGTTCCGCAACCGCCAGAGCGGTTCCAGGATGTCGGATTGCGGCAGGTAAGTCACCACGGTCCAGGGCGTGCGCTCAAGCTGCAGCCGCTGGACGGCGCCCAGCCAGACCTCTCCATCCGCCCGGAATCGTGACACGCGCACTTCGCCCGGGAACAGGCCCTCCAGCCCGGCATCCATCTCTGCGACCGCTTGGGTCAGGATCGGGTCGCCGCCGTCCGAGAGGGTGCTGAACCGTACCGTGCCATTGGCCTCGGTCGTGGCCACCAGCGCCGGATCGCTGTGGGCGATGATGTCGCCGGTTTCTGCGACGATGGCGGCCGATCCGTTCGGGCTGATCTGCAGGTCCTCGAGGAAACGAGACAACGCCTCGATCCCGATGTCGACGCCGATGGCACCCTGCGTTTCGCCGGTTAGGGGATCGTCGACGGGAACCGAAACAGTGATGCCGGGCTTCTTCGAGGTGAAGAAGATGTAGGGAGAGGTCCACGAGGCGCCGCCGGCCTCAAGCGCGTTGTTGTACCACGGCCGGATGCGCGGGTCGTAATCGTCCTCGGGTTCCTTCCGGTCCGAGATCAGGCGGAACCCCTCGTTGTACCAGGCCAGGTCGACGATGCGCCGGGGCCGGGTGATGATCTCCTTGACGCGGAAATCGGCGCCATCCTCGGCGCCGTCGCGGCTGACATAGAGGAAATCCCCGTTATCGACGCCATAATAGATGCCGGCGAACTGCTCCTGCACCCGCAGCGTCTCGAAGAAATAACGCGTCAGTTTCTCCCGGTCGGTGGGATCCAGGACTCCCGTCTCGGCGAGCCGGTAGCTGAGATCCGCCGCGTCATTGGCGGGGTCGAGGAAATCCTCGGTATAGGCGGTGGTGTCGCTGGCGATGCGTGCGGCCAGCCCCTCGGCATAGTCCAGCAGTTCGTCCTGCGAGGTGAAGTAGCTGATGCCCAGCACCACGACCAGCGCCAGCGCCTGCAGGGCGACGAGCCCGATTACCAGTGTCAGACGCCGAGACATGCGTTGCCGTGTCCCCTTCTGCCGATGCACCCGTTAACAGGATTAACAGGGCTTATGCGCGAAACAACTGCACAGCGCCGCGGCGGCGGAAGGCGTTGCAGATTCGCCAGAAACGAGAATCCGCGTTTCGCCCCGGCGAATCTCGGTCTAGAGTGGCCGCGCGGGAAGTGTGGACTGGACGGGATACAATTCAGGCGCATGGCCGACGGAACGGAATCTGAAAGCCGGAAGCTGCTTGGCCGGCTACGGGATACTCTTGCCGAGGAAGGGGCCGGGCAGGCCCGTCTCGACAAGATCACGCATCTCATCGCTGACAGCATGGGCACGCAGGTGTGCTCGATCTACCTGTTCCGCGACAGCGAGACGCTGGAGCTTTGCGCCACACAGGGACTGAAGCCGGAGGCGGTGCATCAGACGCGGATGCGCGTGGGCGAGGGCCTGGTGGGCCACGTGGCGCGGACGGGACAGCCGGTGAACACCGAAAACGCCCCCGCCACCAAGGGCTTCCGCTATATGCCGGAAACCGGGGAAGAGGTGTTCTCGGCCTTCCTGGGCCTGCCGATCCAGCGGCTGGGCGAAACGCTGGGCGTTTTGGTCGTGCAGTCGCGCGACAAGCGGAAGTACTCCGAAGACGAGATCTATGCGCTGGAAGTCGTCGCCATGGTGCTGGCCGAGATGGCCGAGCTTGGCGCTTTCGTCGGCGAAGGCGCGGCTCTGCGCGCGCTGCACCAGCAGGCGGTGCTCTACCACGGCACCACCGGACAGGAAGGCAGCGCCGAGGGGCATGTCTGGCTGCATGAGCCGCGCGTCGTGGTGACCAACCCGGTCGCCGATGATCCCGAACAGGAAAACGCCCGCTTTCACGTTGCCCTCGACGATCTGCGGCTGTCGGTCGACGACATGCTCGGCCGCCTGCACCCGTCCGACAAGGATCAGCGCGAGGTGCTGGAAGCCTACCGCATGTTCGCCAATTCCCGTGGCTGGATGCGACGGATCGAGGAAGACATCGCCCGCGGCCTGTCGGCAGAGGCGGCGGTGGAGAAGGAACAGAATACCGCCCGCGCCCGGATGGAGACGGTTCCCGATCCCTACCTGCGCGAACGCCTGCACGACCTTGACGACCTGTCGAACCGCCTGCTCCGCATCCTGTCCGGCCAGGGGTCGGAAACCGGGGCGGAAATGCCCGACGACCCGGTCCTGATCGCCACCAATATCGGCCCTGCCGAGCTTCTGGAATATGGCCGCAGGCTCAAGGCGATCGTGCTCGAGGAAGGCTCTGTCGGCAGCCACGCCGCGATCGTCGCCCGCGCCTGGGCGATCCCGCTGGTGATCCATGCCAAGAACATCACCGCCGAGGCGCTGAACGGCGACGTGATCATGGTCGACGGCGATCAGGGTGTCGTGCACCTGCGCCCAGAAGACACAGTCGTCAGCGCCTTCCGCGACAAGATGGCGATGAAGGCCGAGGCGCAGAAACGCTATGTCTCGCTGCGCGACAAGCCGGCAGAAACCCGCGACGGCCATACAATCCAGCTTTACATGAATGCCGGGCTCATGGCCGACCTGCCCTCACTTGAAGGGTCCGGTGCCGAGGGCGTCGGCCTGTTCCGCACCGAGCTGCAGTTCCTGATCCGCAACCGCATGCCGAAACGACAGGAACTCGCCGATATCTACGCCCGCGTGCTCGACGCCTCGAAAGGCCGGCGGGTGCAGTTCCGCACCCTCGACATAGGTTCGGACAAGGTGCTGCCCTACATGAAGCCGAACGACGAGCCGAACCCGGCGCTCGGCTGGCGGGCGATCCGGGTCGGGCTCGACAAGCCCGGCGTCATGCGAATGCAGCTGCAGGCGCTGATCCGCGCCGCCGCGGGCCGGCCATTGACGCTGATGTTCCCCATGGTCGCCCAGTTCGAGGAGTTCAAGGCCGGGCGCGACCACGTGTTCCGCGAACTGGAACGCGAAGAGGCGCTTGGCCACGCCCTGCCCGCCAAGGTCGAGATCGGCACGATGCTGGAAACGCCCAGCCTCGCCTACGCGCCGAAGCAGTTCTTCGACATGTGCGATTTCATCTCCATCGGCGGCAACGACCTGAAGCAGTTCTTCTTCGCCGCCGACCGCGAGAACGAACGCGTGCGCCGCCGCTACGACACGCTGAACGTCAGTTTCCTCGGCCTGATCGAGCGCATCGTCGAGCGCTGCGAAGACTCTGAAACGCCGGTCAGCTTCTGTGGCGAGGATGCAGGACGTCCAGTCGAGGCTCTGTGCTTTGCCGCGATGGGCCTGCGGTCGCTGTCGATGCGCCCCGCCTCCATCGGCCCGGTGAAAAGCCTGCTGCGCCGCGTCGACCTGAGCGAGGTTCGCGCGGTGATCGACAAGGCCTGGGACGAGGGCGAGCAATCGGTGCGGCAGCCGATCATGGAATGGCTGGCCTCGGTACCGCGCTGACCGGAACGAGAAAGGGCCGCCCCGAAGGACGGCCCCGACTTTTCACCGAAAGGCGCGCTTAGTTGAACACGGCCTCGAGGTCCTGCGAGCTGTTGCTGTTCTCGTTCTGGAGAATAGCATAGGCCGTCGCCAGTTCCTCGTCATCCAGTTCCCAGGCCATGCCCTCGAACTTGGTGCCGGTCAGGCCCTTGGTCACGGCGTCGTAGATCTGGTCGCGCGGCTGCTCGACCTGCTCCACGACGATGAATTCGGGGCGCGTCTCGTATTCGACATTCCCGTCGTTCAGGACAGCCCCGACACGCTGGTCGACATCGGCGTCTTCTTCGCTGGTGTAGATGCTGTAGAGCGCCGCGATCTGCTCGTCGGTCAGGCTGTCGACATCGACGTCATAGCTCGAGGTCGCCAGGTAGTTGCCGACGGAGTTGCGGATCGGCGTCTCTTCGGTGTCGCTCGCCTGTGCCAGCACGGCGCCGGCCGAGGTCGACAGAACGAGGGCGGAAGTAAGAAGAAGGCGTTTCATATCGTACGCTCCCTTTGGTTTGATCATGCGACGGCACGTCTGCACCGTCATCTGACCTACCAACGTGCCGATGCCCGAATTGTTCGAAACGCGACATAAAACCATCGTGATAACAATGGACTGGACCGTGAGGTTCGGCAGTCTAGAGGGTTGCGCCGCCGGTCCAGCGCGTCACCTGGCCGGTCACGCCCACCCAGGCGTCGCCCTCGACCAGCGACAGACCCAGCACCCGTTCCGGGTTGGTCGGCGGCGGCATTTCCACGCCTTCGAGCTTCTCGAACCCGAAGCGCCCGTAATAGGGCCTGTCGCCGACCAGCATCACCCGTTCCCAGCCTTCGGCCCGCGCCGTCTGCAGGCTTTCGGTTATCACCAGTGCCGCCAGCCCCTCGCCCTGGTGGATCGGGTGGGTGGCCACGGGCCCGAGCAGCAGCGCCGGCGTTCCGCCCACGCGCACCGGCCAGTAGCGGATCGCGGCGGCGACGGCATTCTCGGGATCGCGGGCCACGAGGCACAGTTCGGCCACCGGGGGCACGTCGTCACGCAGCCGGTAAGAGGACAGAGCCTCGCGTCCCGGTGCGAAACAGAGGTCGTAGAGCGCCTCTACCTCCCACCAGTCGCCGGGAATTTCCTGGGCCAACCGGTACAAGGGCGCCTCTCTCGGGTTTCGACTGGAAACGCCCGTAGCACGCGGTTAGGGGAGGAGCAACGCAACAGGATTTCGCCCATGTTCTACGAACCGAAAGACGGCCACGGGCTGCCGCACAACCCGTTCAACGCCGTCGTCACCCCGCGCCCGATCGGCTGGATCTCCAGCCGCGATGCCGACGGGCGCGACAACCTCGCCCCCTACTCCTTCTTCAACGCGGTGGCCTACGTGCCGCCGCAGGTGATGTTCGCCTCGACCTCCGGCAAGGCGGATCGCGGCGATACCAAGGACAGCGTCGGCAATATCCGCGAGACCGGCGTGTTCTGCGTGAACATCGTGGAATACGCGATGCGGGACGCGATGAACGTCACCTCCGCCTCGCTGCCGCGCGAGGTGGACGAGTTCGAGCGGGCGGGTCTGGAGAAGGCGGAATGCGAGACGGTGGCCTGTGCGCGGGTGGTGGGCGCGCCGGCCAGCCTGGAATGCCGGATGACGCAGATCGTGCAGCTGGAAGGCGAGACCAACTGGATGGTTCTGGGCGAGGTCACCGGCGTTCACCTGCGCGACGACTGCATGGTGGACGGCCGGTTCGACATCACCCGCTACCAGCCGCTGACCCGGCTGGGATACCGCGACTACGCGCGGATCGCGGATCTGTTCAGCCTGAAGCGTCCCGACGACTGAGGGGTGTCGGATCGCTTTTGCGATCCGACCGGCTGGGGGCTCCGCCCCCAGACCCCCGGGATATTTTCGACCAGAAGAAGGGGCCGGCCTAGCGCACGGGATTCGTGGGCTCAGTGCCCGGCGCCGAGCCGCCCGGTACGCACGCCGTAATCCACCGCGACCTCGTAATCGGGGTCGTCGTCGCTGTCGACCATCAGCTGGCCGGCGCGGCTGAGCAGCGCGTGGCAGTCGCGGCTGAGGTGGCGCAGCTCCAGCTTCTTGCCCGCCGCCTCGTACTTCGCCGCCAGCGCCTCGATCGCGCTCAGCGCCGACTGGTCGGCCACGCGGCTGTTGTCGAAATCGACGATCACCCGGCGCGGGTCCATCGCCACGTTGAACATCTCGGAAAACCCGGCGGCGGAGCCGAAGAACAGCGGCCCCTGCACCTGGTAGACCTTGGCGCCCTCGGGCGTGGTGTAGGTCTTGGCGTGGATCCGGGTGGCGTTCTTCCAGCTGTATGCCAGCGCCGAGACGATGACGCCGACCACCACCGCCGTGGCGAGGTCGTAGGCCACGGTCACGCCGGTCACCAGCACGATGACGAAGGCATCGGTGAAGGGGACCTTCCACAGGATCTTCAGCGAGTTCCAGGCGAAGGTGCCGATCACCACCATGAACATCACGCCGACAAGCGCGGCGAGCGGGATCTGCTCGATCAGCGGCGCGGCGAACAGGATGAAGCACAGCAGGAACAGCGCAGCGGACACGCCCGACAGCCGGGTGCGGCCGCCGGATTTCACGTTGATCATCGACTGCCCGATCATCGCGCAGCCGCCCATGCCGCCGAAGAAGCCGGTGACCACGTTCGCCGCGCCCTGCGCCACGCATTCGCGGCTGGCACCGCCGCGCTGGCCGGTGATCTCGCCGACGAGGTTCAGCGTCAGCAGGCTCTCGATCAACCCGATGGCGGCGAGGATCACCGCATAGGGCACGATGATCTCCAGCGTCTCCCAGTTCAGCGGCACGGCGGGAATGTGGAACGGCGGCAGCCCGCCCTCGATAGAGGCCATGTCGCCCACGCGCGGCACGTCGAGACCGAAGACGATCACGATCAGGGCGGTGATGGCGATCCCGGCCAGCGGCGCCGGGATGATGTTGGTGAAGCGCGGCAACAGCCAGATGATCGCCATGGTCAGCGCCACCAGCGCCAACATCAGGTAAAGCGGCAGGCCGCTCAGCCATTCGCCGCCCGAGGCGCCGTGGCCCGAAACCTCTGCCGTGCCCGGCACCTGGAACTGCGTGAGCTGCGCCAGGAAGATCACGATGGCCAGCCCGTTGACGAAGCCCAGCATGACCGGCTGCGGCACCAGCCGGATGAACTTGCCCCAGCGCAGGATACCCGCGGTCACCTGCAGGATGCCCATCAGCACCACCGTGGCGAACAGGTATTCCACCCCGTGCTCGGCCACCAGCGACACCATCACCACCGCCAGCGCGCCTGTCGCGCCCGAGATCATGCCGGGCCGGCCGCCGAACAGCGCCGTGATCAGCCCGATCAGGAAGGCCGCGTAAAGCCCCACCAGCGGATGCACACCGGCGACGAAGGCGAAGGCAACCGCCTCTGGCACCAGCGCCAGCGCCACGGTCAGCCCCGACAGTAGCTCTGTCTTCAGGCGCGACGGGTCGGACAGGTCGGCGATCCGCCCCGAGGGGCGCGCGGTGAGGCCGAGCATGGCTTGCAGAGCTTTGCTCATCGGGTCTCCTGCAATAGGGGAAGGCCGGGAGGGCGCCCGGCGATTTCTGCGCCGCAGCAATAGCGGTAACGGCTCTATGGGAACACCGGAACCCGGCGCATAGCCGCTATGCGTCAGGCGGGATGCCTTTGCAAACCGCGGCCGAGCCGCTAACGCTTTCCCCTGAGCGACAGGGTAACAGGGGAGGCCGGAATGGCCCAGACGAAAATCGGTGTGCTTGGCGGGTCCGGCGTCTACGAGATCGAGGGACTGGAAGACGCCCAGTGGCAGACGGTGGAAAGCCCCTGGGGCGCGCCGTCGGACCAGATCCTGACCGGCACGCTGGGCGGCGTCGGCATGGCCTTTCTTCCGCGTCACGGACGCGGCCACGTGCATTCGCCGAGTTCCGTCCCCTACCGCGCCAATATCGACGCGCTGAAACGGCTGGGCGTGACCGACGTGATCTCTGTCTCTGCCTGCGGCTCGTTCCGGGAAGAGATGGCGCCGGGCGATTTCGTCGTCGTCGACCAGTTCATCGACCGCACCTTCGCGCGCGAGAAATCGTTTTTCGGTGCCGGCTGCGTCGCCCATGTCTCGGTCGCGCATCCGACCTGCCCGCGCCTGTCCGCCGCCTGTGTCGAGGCGGCGCAGGCCGAGGGGATTACCGTGCATGACGGCGGCACTTATCTCGCGATGGAAGGGCCGCAATTTTCCTCGATGGCGGAATCGAAGATGTATCGCGAAAGCTGGGGCTGCGATGTGATCGGCATGACCAACATGCCCGAGGCGAAACTCGCCCGCGAGGCGGAGCTTTGTTACGCCTCCGTGGCCATGATCACCGATTACGACAGCTGGCACCCGCATCACGGCGCGGTCGACATCACCGACATTATCGCCACGCTGACCGGCAATGCCGACAAGGCGCGGGCGCTGGTGAAACGTCTGCCGGGGCTGCTGGGGGCAGAGCGCGAGCCCTGCCCGCATGGCTGCGACCGGGCGCTGGACTTCGCGCTACTGACGGCGCCGGAAAAGCGCGACCCGGAATTGCTGTCGAAACTGGACGCGGTGGCCAGTCGGGTTCTCTGACCCGCCGCTCCGGCCTTTAGCGTTGTCGATCCGATGTGAACCGCGCAACGCTGCCTGAAATCAGAGATTTCAACGCATTGCGCGATGCGATCTGTATCGGGTCGAGATCGAAACGCCCTAGTCGCCGTTCTCTGCCAGATACTCCCGGATGAACCGCCGGATCTCCCGCGCGGCGCTGGTATCCTGATCCTTGCACAGCTTCACGAAAGCGTCCCGGTCTTCCTTGTCCAGGCGCAGGATAAGCTGGCTGTCCTTCTTGTTTGACTTCTTGTCGGACTTCTTCGCCACCGTGATCCTCTTGGCCGCTTGACTTTCGCATAGCGTATGTATATACAAACACCATACACCACAAGCCGAGAATTAAGGCAAGGTATTAAGAAAGGGAAGAGAAATGAACCTGGCACAGGCACGAGCAGTGCTCGTAAGTGACCGGCTGGACTGGAAACAGCCCCGCGTAAGCTGGCTGAGCGCCAGCTTTTACCGGATCGTCCGGAAACGTTGAGATGACCAAGCGGGGCCCTTGAACCGGGCCCCGGCTTCGGCGACAAATTGCGCAAAGCCCCGCGCGAAAGAGGTCGCCACCCGATGATCAGCAACAAATCGGTCAAGGATTACATCCGCACCATCGTGGATTTTCCCCATGAGGGGATCATGTTCCGCGATGTGACGACGCTGTTCGCCGACCCGCGCGGGTTTCGGATGGCGGTGGACCAGATGCTGCATCCCTATGCCGGCCAGCGTATCGACAAGGTCGTTGGGCTTGAGGCACGCGGTTTCATCCTTGGCGGCGCCATCGCGCACCAGCTTGGCACCGGCTTCGTGCCGATCCGCAAGAAGGGCAAGCTGCCCGGCACCACGATCAGCCAGGATTACACGCTGGAATACGGCGAGGCGATCGTCGAGATCCATGACGACGCGGTGACGGCGGGCGAGAGCATTCTGCTGGTCGACGACCTGCTGGCGACCGGCGGCACGGCCGAGGCCGGGATCAAGCTGCTGGAACGGCTTGGCGCCGATATCGTTGGCTGCGCCTTCATCATCGACCTGCCCGACCTTGGCGGCCGGAAGAAGCTGGAAGAGATGGGGATGGAAGTGCACGTGCTCTGCGAGTTCGAGGGCGACTGAGCGGGTTTGCCCTGTTGCGCTTCGGGCGGCGGGTGCTGCCCTGTTCAGATTGGTTTTGGACGTGCCCGGATGCACGGGCCGGCGCTGGCGTATGGTCGCTTGGACTAGGGCTGTTAGCTGCCGCGCCGGACAAAGGTTAAAATCGCAGTCACACTTTTATCGTATGAAGTCAACGAGTTAAAAGGCGTCCCCATGGGGACGCCCCTATTCCTCCCTCAGGACGGCCCCCGGGTTCATGATTCCCACCGGGTCGAGCGCCCGTTTGATCGCCCGCATCGCCGCCAGTTTCGCCGGGTCGCCGTAGCGCTCCAGATCCGCCGCCTTCAGCCGCCCGATCCCATGCTCGGCACTGATCGACCCGTCCATTTCGTGGACGAGGTCATGCACCGCCCTCTGCACCGGCGCCTTCTCGGATATCCGGTCGTCCCGGTTCACGCCCTTCGGCGGGAAGCAGTTGTAGTGCAGGTTGCCGTCGCCCAGATGCCCGAAGCAGTTGATCCGGTACTCGCCGACCTCCGCCAGAACGCCGGGCCCCCGCTCGATGAATTCCGGGATGCGGCCCAGCGGAATCGAGATGTCATGCGACGAAATCGCGCCGATGGTGCGGTTCGCCTCGGGTATCGCCTCGCGCATGCGCCAGAACTCGGCGCGCTGGCCTTCGGACTGGGCGATCAGCCCGTCTGTGACGTAACCCTTCTCGAAGGCCTGCGTGAAGATCGTCTCCAGCAGCTCCGCCGGGTCCTGCCCGGCGAAGAGACCAAGCTCGATCAGGACCATCCAGTCGGGCGGCTCGGCGAAGGGCTGGCGCACCTCGGGCATCACCTCGGTCAGGAATTCCGGCCCGGTCTTCGAGATCAGTTCGAAGCCCGAGATGCTGTCGCCCGCGATGTCGCGTGCCAGTGCCAGCAGGCCAAGCGCCGCCTCCGGGTCCGGCACCGCCAGCACCGCCGTCCCGTCCGCCGTGGGCCGCGGGAACAGGCGCAGCGCGGCGGCGGTGATCACGCCCAAGGTACCCTCAGCGCCGACCAGCAGGTCCTTCAGGTCGTAACCGGTATTGTCCTTCCGCAGCCGCTTCAGCCCATGCCAGATGCTGCCGTCCGGCAGCACCGCCTCCAGACCCAGGCACAGCTCCCGGGCATTGCCGTAGCGCAGCACGTTCAGCCCGCCGGCATTGGTTCCCAGTAGCCCGCCGATCCGCGCCGAGCCTTCCGAGCCGAGCGACAGCGGGAACAGCCGCCCCGCCTCTTCCGCCGCCGACTGGATATCGGCGAGGATCGCCCCGCCTTCGGCGACCAGAACATTTTCCTGCGGATAAACGCCGCGGATCTTCGCCATCCGCTCCAGCGACAGGATCAGCGGCGCGGGGCCGTCGAGCATGATCTGCCCGGTCACCAGACCGGTACCACCGCCGAAGGGGATGACGCCGACCTGCGCCTTCCCGGCTTCGCGGATCACCGTGGCGACCTCCTCTGTCGAGCCGGGCGCCACGATCAGCCCGGCGATCCCGTGCGGGCCGCCCCTCGGGTTCTCGGTATAGCGGGCGGTGTCGTCCTTGAAGGCCGCGGCGGGCAGCAGCACGCGCAGGCTCTCGGCGAAGGCATCGGTGACGGGATTCAGCATGGAATTTGTGAAGCATGCCGGACAGATGCACGCAAGCCTCCGCATGGTCGGAGGATTGCAAATAATCCGGTCCGGGATTTACCGGCCGTTCGGGTGCCTCGCCTGGGTCATTCTTCAAAGACCGGCAGGAAGCGCGGCTGAAGTACCATCACCGTCGGCCGCGACGGCAGGTCGCGGAGTGAGACGATATAGTCCGACTGCCCTTCGTCGCGGATATCGAAGGCCTCGGACATGTTCGACAGGAACCGGTCCAGCGTGCCGCGGCCGAACCAGTGCATCGGGATCACCACCGAGCTTTTCAGCCGCTCGACCACACGCGCCGCCACTTCCACCGGGATCGTCATGCCTCCATCCACCGCGATCATCAGCACGTCGAGCCGACCGAGCGCCGCGTACTGTTCTTCGGACGGCTCGTGATGCAGGTGGCCCATGTGGCCGATGCACAGCCCTTCCACCTCGAAGACGAAGATGGAATTGCCGTCATCCTCGCGCCCGCCGAAACCCGATCGGATATCGGTGGACACGTTGCGGATCAGCACGTCGTCCAGCACGACGTGATGGTCAACCGGTCCCGACCCTTCATCGTTCCATCCCTTCAATACATGCGGGATCCGCTCGTCGGGCTGCGACGTCCAGTGGGACGAGTGCGCGTGGTTCATCGTCACCACGTCCGGCACGAAATCCTGACTACCGATGTAGCCGTTGTAATCGGTGATGGCGCTGAACCCTGCCGGCGACTGGATCAGGAACATGGAATGGTCGATATAGGTGATCCGGACAGAGAAGTCCGGCACCGGGTCGGAATAGGCGGCCTTGTGCAGATATTGCAGCCCCGGCGCCGCGTCGGCGATGGCGATGCAATGCGACATCCGCCGCTCCTGCGCGGTGGCGGCGGCCGTGGTGGCGACGAGGGCGGCGAGGGCGAGACGAAGCATGCGGGGAACCTCCGAAGTTGCCCCGACGATAGCGCGTGCCATTGCCCCGCCAAAGCGCCGCCGCGACCGGCGCCGATCACACCCACGTTAGCTGCCGCATATCCGGGCAGTTCCGCGCACAGGACTTGTGCGGCGCGCGGGCTTCCCGCCGCGCCCGCGACGCCCTAGCTTCTGGCCGAGAAACAAGGAGACGGGCCATGGAAATCGGGCTTTACACCTTTGGGGATGTCGGAACAGACCCGGCCACCGGTCGCAGGATCGACGCGCCGGAGCGGCTGACCAACCTGATCGAGGAAATCGAACTGGCCGACCAGGTCGGGCTCGACGTGTTCGGCCTGGGCGAACACCACCGCCCGAACTACGCCATTTCCGCCCCCGCCGTGGCGCTTGCCGCCGCAGCGCGTACCACGAAACACATCCGCCTCAGTTCTGCCGTCTCGGTTCTCAGCTCCGACGACCCGATCCGCGTGTTCCAGCAGTTCGCGACGCTCGACGGTCTCTCTGGCGGCCGCGCGGAACTGATGGTGGGCCGCGGGTCGTTCATCGAGAGCTTCCCGCTCTTCGGCTACGACCTCGACGACTATAACGAGCTTTTCGAGGAAAAGCTGGCTATGCTGCTTGCGATCAACGAGGGCGAGAAACTCAACTGGCCCGGCACGAAATTCACCCCGGCGGTGAACGGGCTGGGCGTCTATCCGCGCCCGGTGAACGGGAAGCTGCCGGTCTGGATCGCCGTGGGCGGCACGCCGCAAAGTGCGGTGCGCGCCGGTGTGCTCGGCCTGCCTCTGGCGCTCGCCATCATCGGCGGTGCGCCACGCCGGTTCAAGCCGCTGGCCGATCTCTACCGGCAGGCGGCGGAACAGGCGGGCCATGCCGATACCGCGCGCGTCTCGCTGAACGTGCACGGCTTCGTCGGTGAGGACAGCCAGCGCGCGGCCGACGTCTTCTTCCCGGCGCAGAAGCAGGTGATGGACCAGATCGGCCGCGAACGCGGCTGGCCGCCACAGTCCCGCGCGCAATACGACGCCTCCATCGGGCCGGAAGGCGCGATGTTCGTGGGCTCGCCCGCGCAGCTCACCGACAAGATCCTGGGACTGAAGAATGACCTGGGTTTCGACCGGGTCTGCATCCAGATGGCGATCGGGATCATCGACCATGCGGAGATGATGAAGGCAATCGAGGTGCTGGGAACGCAGGTGGCCCCTGCGCTGCGCCAGGCGGGTTAGAACAGGTTGGGGGCTCTGCCCCCAAACCCCCGGGATATTTGTGATCAGAAGAAGCAGACGGGTCTGCCTGCAGTGGCCGATACCGGCAAGCCTTTACCGATCGGGGACCGATGCAGCCGGACCGCCCTGCAACGTGTCAGCCGACGTCGGTCTTGCCGCGCCGGTCACTGCGCAAGTTGGCGTAGAGCACGTGGTTGCGCCAGCGGCCATTGATCTGCAGGTAGCTCTGCGCCACGCCCTCGTACTTGAAGCCGGAGCGCTCCAGCACTCCGCGCGAGGCGGCGTTTTCGGGCAGGCAGGCGGCCTCTATCCGGCTTAGGTCGAGATCGTGGAAGCTGTGATGCACCACCGCCTCTATCGCCTCGCGCATGTATCCCTGCCGCGCGAAGATCTCGCCGATCCAGTAGCCAAGCGTGCCGGACTGCGCCGGGCCGCGGCGGATGTTGTCGAGGGTCACCGCGCCGAGCAGCACCTCGCCCTCGCGCCGGAACAGGAACAGCGGCACCGCGGTGCCCGAGACAATGGACCGCTGCGCCCAGTAGACGCGGTTGGTGAAAGCCTTGCGGCTCAGGTGGTCGGCGGACCAGGTCGGCTCCCACGGCTTCAGGAACTGCGCGGAGCTTTCGCGCAGCGCCACCCATGGCCGGAAATCGGCGTGCTGCGGCGGGCGCAGGATCATCCGTTCCGTGACAAGGCGAAGCTTGCGACGCCGGTTCAGCATCAGGCCGCCAGCCGCTCCCGCAGATCCGCGATGCGGGGGGCGTGCTCCACCGGGCCGTACATGGTCAGCGCGGTGCGCGCGTCGTCCGCCATGCGGGCGGCGAAGGCGGTGACGCCCGCGGTCGTGACGGCGTCGATCCGCTGGATTACCTCGTCGAGATCCGGGACCCGGTCCCAGATCGACAGCAGCCGCGCCAGCCGCTCGGCCCGGGAGGAGGGGCTTTCCAGCCCCATCAGCAGGCCGGCCTTCATCTGCGCGCGGGCGCGGGCGATCTCGGCCTCGGTCATGTCATCGGCGGCGCGTTTGAGCTCGTCGATGGTCAGCCCGGCGAGGTCACCGATCTGGTCTGCTGCGGTGCCGGCATAGATCGTGGTCAGGCCGGTATCGGCATAGGCGCCGGTCTGGGCGAAGATGGTGTAGCAGAGGCCGCGCTTTTCCCGCGCCTCCTGGAACAGGCGGGAGGACATGCCGCCGCCCAGCGCGGTGGAATAGATCTGCGCGGTGTAGATCTCGTCGTCACGGTAGCCCGGCGTTTCGAAGGCGAGCGCGAAATGCACCTGCTCCAGCGGCCGGATCTCCAGCCGTTCGCCGCCGGTGAAAAGCGCCGGTTCGACCCGGTCAGGACGCGCGCGCGGCAAGTGGCCGAACAGGTCCTCGGCGAGCTTCGCGATCTGGTCGTGATCGACGGCGCCGGCGGCAGCGAGGATCATCCGGTCGGGGCCGTAATGCTCGGCGACGAAGCCTTCGAGGTCGGCGCGGGAAAACCCGCGCACGCGTTCCGACGGGCCGAGGATCGAGCGGCCCAGCGCCTGCTCGGGATACGCGACCTCCTGCAGCCAGTCGAAGATCACGTCGTCGGGCGTGTCCAGCACCTGCCCGATTTCCTGCAGGATCACGCCGCGCTCCACCTCGATCTCGCGCGGATCGAATTGCGGGTTGAGGGTGATGTCGGCGATCACGTCCAGCGCCAGCGGCACGTCATCCTCGAGCACGCGGGCGTAGTAGGCGGTCATCTCGCGGCTGGTATAGGCGTTGATATAGCCGCCGACATCCTCGATCTCCTCGGCGATCTGCAGGGCGCTGCGGCGCTTGGTGCCCTTGAACGCCATGTGTTCGAGGAAGTGGGCGATCCCGTTCTGCTCCACCCGTTCGTGGCGCCCGCCGGCCATCACCCAGATGCCGAGCGAGGCGGATTTCATGCTGGGCATGGTTTCGGTGACGACACGGAAACCGTTCGACAGGGTGTGGATGTTCACGCTCAACGGGCGATGCGCTCCTTGATCAGGTCTTCGATGGCGGACAGGTCGTTCGCGACGGACGTCACGCGCTCTGATCGGTCATAAAGGTCGGCCATGCGATTGGGAAGGGGGGGCCGCGTTCCGGTGGCCGCCTCGACCGCGTCGGGGAACTTCGCGGGATGCGCCGTGGCCAGCGTGATCATGGGTTCACTGCCGAGGTTCTCCTCTGCGACCTTCACGCCGACCGCGCTGTGGGGACAGAGCGTGTAACCGGTGACGTTATGCTGCGCACGGATCGTGGAGGCGGTTTCCTCCTCGCTGGTGCGGCCGGAGCGGTAGGTGTCACGCAGCGCGTGCATGGCGCCCTGGCTGACGGTGAAGCCGCCCTCGTTCTTCAGCGCCGCCATCTCGTGCGCCACTGCTTTCGGGTCCTCGCCATAGGCGTAGTAGAGCGCGCGTTCGAAGTTGGAACTGACCTGGATGTCCATCGACGGGCTGATCGAGGGCCTGACACCTTCCTTGGTGTGGGCGCCGGAGACCAGCGTGCGGTGCAGGATGTCGTTCTGGTTCGTCGCGATGACGAGATGCTCGATCGGCAGGCCCATCCGCTTGGCGAGGTAACCGGCGAAGATATCGCCGAAGTTCCCGGTCGGCACGGTGAAGCTGACCTGCCGGTTCGGCGCACCGAGCGATGTGGCGGCCGTGAAGTAGTAGACGATCTGCGCCAGCACCCGGGCGAAGTTGATCGAGTTGACGCCCGCCAGCCGGACCCCGTCGCGGAAGGCGAAGTCGTTGAACATGTCCTTCACCAGCGCCTGGCAATCGTCGAAATCGCCCTTCACCGCGACGGCGTGGGCGTTCGCCTCGGTCACGGTCGTCATCTGGCGCTGCTGCACCTCGCTGACCCGGCCTTCCGGGAACAGCGTGAACACGTCCACATTGTCGAGCCCACGGAACGCCTCCATCGCGGCGCTGCCGGTATCGCCGGAGGTCGCGCAGACGATGGTGATCCTTTCGTCGCGCCGCTCCAGAACCAGTTGGAACAGCTGGCCGATCAGCTGCATCGCGAAGTCCTTGAAGGCCAGCGTCGGCCCGTGGAACAATTCCAGCACGAAGTGGTTCGACCCCAGCTGCACCAGCGGCGCGCGGGCGGCGTGGCCGAATTCCGCATAGGCGCGTTCGACGATGCCCCGGAATTCATCGTCGGTGAATGTGTCGCCGATGAACGGCCGCATCACCCGGAACGCGACATCCTCATACGGCAGCCCGGCAAGTCCTGCGATCTCGTCCGCGCTGAGCGAGGGGATCCACTCCGGCAGGTAGAGCCCGCCATCGCGCGCCAGCCCGGTCAGCATCGCCTCTTCGAACGTCAGAACGGGGGCCTGCCCCCTCGTGGAGATGTATCGCATGGCGCCTTCCCGAGTCAGTCCGTTCGGCGCGTGATACGCCACAGCCAAAGCCCTGTCATCCCCGCCCACACGAGCGCCAGGGAAAACCAGGTGATGGAATATTGCAGGTGGTCGTTGGGGATACCCTCGGTTCCCACCGGCATCGGGCGAGCCGTGTAATTGTCCGGTTCGATGGTGCGCGCCACGATCATCAGCGGTTCGGTGTCCAGCTCTGCCGCCATGGCGTCGACGTCGCGGGCGAACCACAGGTCCTGCTCCAGCTCCGGTTCTGGCGTCCAGCTGTCGGTCTCGTCGGGCCAGTGCAGGTTGCCGGTCACGGTGATCCGCTGCGGCTCCCAGGCGTCGCTATGCTCTTCGACGGGCAGGAAACCCCGGTCAAGCAGCACCCGGCGGTCGCCGGTCTCGAAGATGTCGATCATGCGGTAGCCGGCACCGATGCCCCTGGCGCTGGCCAGGACCCGCGCGCCAAACCCGGCGGTGCCCTCCGCGATGACCGGCAGGTATTCGTCCCTGCCGGGGTCCGGCGCCTCCGGCAGCGGCACAGGCTCGCTGCCGATCTTCGCCTCTATCCGCGCCAGCATCTCTTCTTTCCATGCCAGCCGTTTCACCTGCCAGACGCCGAGCGAAATCAGGATGGCGCAGCCGACAACGCCGATGAGCAGGGGCATTATGAGACGTTTCATGCTTTCTCCGAAAGCGAAGGGCGCGAGAATCCCGCGCCCCTTCTTCTGGCCATAAATATCCCTGCCGGAGGCACGCTCCGCAGGAGCGTTCCGCTCAGGAGCCCCAGATGTAGATGACGCAGAACAGGAACAGCCAGACGACGTCGACGAAGTGCCAATACCAGGCTGCCGCCTCGAAGCCGATATGCTTGTCCGGTGTGAACTGGCCGGCCAGCGCCCGCATCAGGCAGACGAACAGGAAGATCGTCCCGATGAGCACGTGCGCGCCGTGGAAGCCGGTCGCCATGAAGAAGTTGGCGCCGTAGATATTGCCGGAGAAGCTGAACTCGGCATGGCTGTACTCGTAGATCTGGAACACTGTGAACAGGGCGCCCAGCAGGATCGCCAGGATCAAACCGTTCACCAGGTCCTTGCGGTTGTTCTCGTGTGCCAATGCATGGTGCGCCCACGTCGCCGCAGCGCCCGAGCAGAGCAGGATCAGCGTGTTGATCAGCGGCAGGTGCCAGGGGTCGAAGGTTTCGATCGACGGGGGCGGCCACTGGCCTTCCGAGAACTGATCCATCGGGAACAAGGCGTGCTTGAAGAACGACCAGAACCACGCGGCGAAGAACATGACCTCGGACATGATGAACATGATGAAGCCGTAGCGCAGGCCGATCTGTACCACTGGCGTATGGTCGCCCTGGCGCGATTCCCCGATCACTTCGGACCACCAGCCGAACATGGTGTAGGCTACACCGACGAAGCCGATGAGGAACATCCAGAAGCCCATGTCATGCATCCAGAGTACGGCTCCGAACAGCATGATGAACGCCGAGACTGAACCCACGAAGGGCCAGATCGAGGGGCTCAGGATGTGATAGTCGTGGTTCTTAGCATGCGCCATGGCAAGCGTCCCTCGTCTTCAACCGTTATTCTTTGTAGACCGGGTCGTCCTCCCCCGCCAGCGCGGCGTGGGTCTCGGGCAGGTCGATTTCGTAGAAAGTGTAGCTCAGCGTGATCGTGTGGACATATTTTGCGTCGCGGTCCTCGACGATCGCCGGGTCGACATAGAACGTCACTGGCATCTGCACCCGTTCGCCCGGCTCCAGCACCTGCTCGGTGAAGCAGAAACAGTCGATCTTGGTGAAGTAGCCGCCCGCCTCGTAGGGATAAACATTGTAGGCGGCCTGCCCTGCGACCGGATGGTCCGTCGGGTTGTAGGCTTCGTAGAAGGCAAGGCCGGTTTCGCCGATCTTCAGCTCCATCTGCCGCTCGACCGGCTTGAAGGTCCAAGGCATGCCGGCGTCGAGGGAGCCATCGAAACGGATCTTCACCGTCTGGTCCAGCACCGCGTCGGCGCCGACGTCGGAGACGCTGACGGTGCCGCCGAAGCCGGTCACGCGGCAGAACCAGTTGTAGAACGGGACAGACGCCCAGGCGAGCGCGCCCATCGTCAGCACGACGCCCACGGTCAGGCCGGCCGTCTTGCCCGGTGTCAGCTTCATTCGCTTTGCTCCGCCGGCAGCAGTGTGGTGCGGGGCTGATGGTCGAAGCCCTCGACAGGTCCGACCCGCTGGATCTTGACCACGCTCAGCGCGAAGACCAGCAGGACAAAGCTGGCGAGAGCCAACCCGACCCCGAGGTTTCGCGAAAAGCGGCGCTTGTGCAATTCATGTTCGGTGCGGATCGCCATCACCATCCCCCGAACCCGAAGCCGCGCAGCGACGCTTCAACCAGAAGAGCGCCAAAATGCAGGAAGAGATAGGACAGCGACAGCCGGAAGAAGCGTTTTTCGACCTTGTAGCCGTCGGCCTCGGCCGAAGTTTCATCACGGCGCCAGATCTGCCATGCGCCCATGAGGAACATCGCATTCAACACCGCCGAGACCGCGAGATAGACCGGACCGCCGATGGAGGTGAAACCGATGCCCAGTGCCACCGGCGCAAGCGCGATGGTGTAGCCCAGAACGTGATTCCGGGTAACGCGCCGGCCGTGGGTCACGGTCAGCATCGGAACACCCGCATCCTCGTAGTCCGACTTCATGAACAGGGCCAATGCCCAGAAATGCGGCGGGGTCCACATGAAGGTCAGCGCGAACATCAGCACCGACTCGACCGAGATGCCGCCGGTCGCGACGGCCCAGCCGATCATCGGCGGGAAGGCGCCCGCAGCGCCGCCGATCACGATATTCTGCGGCGTCCAGCGTTTCAGGATCATCGTGTAGATGACGGCGTAGAAGAAGATGGTGAAAGCGAGTAGACCGGCGGCGACAAGGTTCGCGGCCAGCGCCAACATCACGACGGCCATACCCGACAGCGCCACGCCAATGCCAAGCGCCTCGTCCGCGGTGACCTTGCCCGATGGCACCGGACGTTTTGCCGTGCGTTTCATCACTGCGTCGATGTCGGCATCCCACCACATGTTCAGCGCGCCCGAGGCACCAGCCCCGATGGCGATGAACAGCAGCGACGACAGCGCGACGACCGGGTGCACCGAGACCGGGGCGACGACGAGTCCGACCAGGGCGGTGAAGATGACCAGCGACATGACGCGCGGCTTCAGCAGGGCGAAGTAATCGCCAAAGCCGGCCTCGCGGTCGAAATCACTGACGTGGGTATCGCTCATGCGCTTCCCTTCAAGCCAGGCGCGCCGGGGTGGCGCGCCCTACCCTTCTTACTCGGCCGCAGCCACATCCACTGCGCGGGGCAGCGGGTTCTCTGCGAAGTCCTGCGCCGGGCCATTCAGCCAGGCGTCGAATTCTTCCGGCGTCACTGCCTTGACGGTGATCGGCATGAAGGCATGGTCCTTGCCGCAAAGTTCGGAACACTGACCGAAGTATATCCCCTCGCTGCCGGGATCGACGTTGAACCACAGTTCCGCCAGACGGCCTGGCACAGCGTCCTGTTTCACGCCGAAAGCGGGAACCGTCCAGGAGTGGATGACGTCGTCGGCGGTCACCTGAACGACCACGGTCGCGCCGGTCGGAACGACCACGGCGGTGTCGGTCGCGAGGCGATATTCGTCTGCGGAATAACCGAACTCTTCCAGCTCGTCCTTGCCCAGCATAAAGCTGTCGAAGGTGAGGCCCTGATCCGGGTACTCATAGGTCCAGTACCACTGGTGGCCGGTGACCTTGATCACCAGGTCGGCTTCCGGGATTTCCTGCTGGTTGAACAGTGTCGGCAGCGAGAACGCACCGATGAAGACCAGGATGATGATGGGCACCACCGTCCATGTAACCTCGATCGGCGAGTTATGGGTAAAGGTTGCCGGCGTCGGGTTTGAGCGGTGGTTGTAGCGGACGATCACGATCAGCAGCAGAAGCATTACGAAGATCACGATGGCCGTGATGATGGCGAGGATCATCCCGTCCAGCCATTGCAGGTCGCGCGCGACGCTGGTCGCGGCGTGCTGAAAACCGGTCCCTTTCGGGTGCGGCGCGCCGATGACTTCAAGCCCGTCCAGCCCGTCCTGTGCCAATGCGGCGCCGGCGGAGAGCGTTGCGGCCAGAGCGGCACCTGCGCCGCGGAGGAAAGAGTTCAATCGCATGTCCACTCCCGTATGGCTGGGCGGTTGCGCCGCCGCGCTTGCCCGGGTCCTGCAGGGCGCGCAGGGAATCCCGTTGTGTCTCGGCGTTGTAAAACCATATTAGGGGGATGCCCTCAAGCATCTCTGTTGCGGCAATGCGCCGCTTTTTTTGACATGGATCAAATCCGGAACCAAGGAATACCGAACCATGACGGACGCTCCCTTTCGCCCTTTCGAGACCGCGCTGGACCAGGAGACCGCGCTTTTCCGGTTGCGGGACGCGGTTGCCGGGGCCGATGACGGCGAGCTTTTCCTGGAGCGGAAACGCTCGGAAACGATTGTTTTCGACGACGGACGGGTGAAAACGGCAAGCTACGACGCCTCTGAAGGGTTCGGCTTGCGCGCGGTGCGCGGCGAGACCGCAGGCTATGCGCATTCCAGCGAGATCTCCGAAGGCTCGCTTAACCGCGCAGTGGAAACGGCACGCCTGGCGGTAGGCGACGGTGGCGGGACGCTGGCGGATGCACCGCAGGCCACAAATGTCCGGCTCTATACCGACGACAACCCGATGGACGATTTCGCCTTTCCGACCAAGATCGACACGCTGCGCGAGATAGATGCCTACGCCCGCGGCCTCGACAGCCGCGTGGTTCAGGTCTCCGCCGTACTGGCCGCCTCGATGCAGGAGGTGGAGATCCTGCGGCCCGAGGGCAAGCTGGTGCGCGACGCGCGGCCCATGGCGCGTCTGAATGTGTCGGTCATCGTCGAGGAGAACGGCCGCCGGGAATCCGGTGGGCATGGCGGCGGCGGCCGGTTCGGGATGACCGGACTGGTCGAGCCGTCGCACTGGAAGTCGGTTACCCGCGAGGCTTTGCGCATCGCGCTGGTGAATCTCGGTGCGGAGGCGGCGCCCGCCGGCGTGATGGATGTGGCGCTCGGCTCCGGCTGGCCCGGCGTGCTGCTGCACGAGGCGGTGGGGCACGGGCTTGAGGGCGACTTCAACCGCAAGAAAACTTCGGCCTTTGCCGGGCTGATGGGTCAGCGGGTGGCGGCGCCCGGGGTCACCGTGCTGGATGACGGAACGATCCCGGACCGACGCGGGTCCATTACGGTGGATGACGAGGGGACGCCGAGCGGAAAGAATGTGCTGATCGAGGACGGTATCCTCGTCGGCTACATGCAGGATCGGCAGAATGCGCGGCTGATGGGGGTCAATCCCACGGGCAACGGCCGCCGCGAAAGCTACGCGCATATCCCGATGCCACGCATGACCAATACCTACATGCTGGGAGGCGAAGCCGATCCCAAGGAGATCGTCGCCGAATTGAAGGACGGCATCTATGCCGTGGGATTCGGCGGCGGACAGGTCGATATCACCAACGGCAAGTTCGTGTTCTCCTGCACCGAGGCGTATCGGGTGAAGAATGGCAAGATCGGCGCGCCGGTGAAGGGCGCAACACTGATCGGCGACGGCGCGACGGCACTGCAGCAGATCCGCGCCATCGGCAACGACATGGCGCTGGATCCCGGTATCGGGAATTGCGGCAAGGCCGGGCAATGGGTTCCGGTCGGGGTCGGCCAGCCGACCATGCTGATCGGCGGGCTAACTGTGGGTGGCTCGGCGGCGTGACCATGACCGTGCGTCCGATGACGTCCGGGGATCACCCGGACGTCGCGGCGGTCTGGCATGAGGGATGGCATGATGCCCATGACGGGCTGGTGCCGGACAGGATGTCGGCGACACGGGTGCCGGACGCCTTCCTCAAGGCGATTGCGGAGATGACCAAGGAAGTCCGGGTGGGCCTGCTTGATGGCCGGATCGGGGGCTTCGTTGCCTGGCAGGAGAACTACATCGACTATCTCTTTCTCAGTCGACCGGTGCGGGGCAGCGGACTTGCGGCGCGTCTTATGCAGGCCGCGGAGACGGAGATCGCGGCTGCAGGTCACGTCCTGGCGGAGATCGACTACGTCAAGGGCAACGACCGCGCTGCACGGTTCTATGCGCGGGAAGGCTGGGAGATTACCGGCGAACTGGACGAGACCCGGGAGGTCGAAGGCGCGGGTATGTGCAGCTGGTGCTGCGTTCTTCTGCAAAAGTCGCTGCTTCAAACACGCTGGGCTCCACTACTTCCGTGCTAGGCTCCACGTGATCTGGTGCCGTATGGCGGATTCGCCTGAACGCGGCCGAAACGTGGCGGCATACCGGTGATGATGCGGGGATTAGTTCGATTGAATTCAGCGTGTTGCGACAAATTTTCCGAAAGCCAGCTATTGTTCACCAAGCATTAACTCCTCTGGGCGCATATCTGAGTATGCAAGTTGGCGGTACCAGGATGGCCGAGGATTTACTCCCTTCACCCCACCCCCTCACCCCACCCCGAAGCGAGGAAGATTGGGTCTTCTGGTTCCGCCTCTTGCGCTCTCGACGGGTCGGGCCGACTACCTTTCATCGATTGCTGGCCGAACATGGCAACGCCAGGGACGCATTGCGTGCGCTGCCTGAAGTTGCCCGCGCAGCCGGCGTCGAGGAATACACGCCCTGCCCGGCAGCCGTCGCTGAATCCGAACTGAAAAACGGCCGCGTCTGCGGTGCCCGTCCTGTCGCGATCGGGTCGGCGGAGTACCCCCCGCGGCTGGCTCAGCTGGCTGATGCGCCGCCGATATTGTGGGCGCTCGGCGATCCTGCTCTTCTGGCTCGCCCAGTGGTCGCACTGGTTGGCGCGCGCAACGCCTCCAGCCTTGGCACCCGGATGGCGCGCCAACTGGCGCAGGGGCTGACGGAGGCCGGATATGCGGTTGTTTCCGGGCTGGCGCGCGGCGTGGACACCGCCGCGCACCTTGCCTCGCTGGAAGGCGGGACGATTGCCGTGATGGCCGGCGGCGTCGATGTGATCTATCCGGCAGAGAATGCGGTTCTGGCGCAGGAGATCGCGGAGCGCGGACTGCGCCTGTCGGAACAGCCCATCGGAATGCAGCCGATGGCGCGGCATTTCCCGGCGCGGAATCGCATCATATCTGGCCTCGCGCAGGCCGTCGTGGTGGTGGAGGCGGCGGCGAAATCCGGCAGCCTGATCACTGCGCGCAATGCGCTCGACCAGGGGCGCGAGGTGATGGCCGTTCCCGGCCACCCATTCGACGCGCGTGCTGCCGGATGCAACATGCTGATCCGCGATGGTGCGATGCTGGTGCGCGGCGCGCAGGACGTCGTGGATGCGATTGCAGGTCAAAACCACGAAGTCCAGCAGGCAAAGGAAACCGCAGAAAAGCAGGAAGACGTGATCGAGCAGATCCCGCCGGAAACCGCCGGCAATCCGGACCCGCCGCAGCGGTCCCTGAAGGACGCCGCAGCGTTGCATCGGCAGATCCTCGACCGGCTCGGGCCCAGCCCGCTGGCCGAGGATCAGCTGATCCGCGATATCGGGCTGCCGGCGGGGCGTATCACGCCGGAACTGGTGACACTGGAACTCGACGGCAAGATCGAGCGCCGGCCCGGCGGGCTGTTAAGCCGAAGCGACTGACAGCCTGCCCTGGGCGGAGAATGAGGCTATCCGCGACCCTCCGCCCGGCAAGCCAATCCGCGTACACTATATATATGCGTCACGGTTTCGGCGCGGCGGGCCTCGTGCCCGGTGGAGCCTTGCACAGTGCCGGTGACTCCGGCGTTACGAGTTGCCGCCTTTTCCGGCACCCGACCGAGCCGCATTGACATTCCCCTCTCCAACACCACATGTACCGCCGCCAAGAGCACCTCGTGCGGACTCGAAAGGATCTCCATGCCAGTCGTCGTCGTTGAATCGCCTGCCAAGGCCAAGACGATCAACAAATATCTGGGCAGCGATTACACCGTGCTGGCATCCTACGGCCATGTCCGCGACCTGCCTCCTAAGGACGGATCGGTCGATCCCGACCACGGCTTCGACATGACCTGGGAGGTCGCCAGCGACAGCAAAAAACACGTCAATGCGATCGCCGACGCGCTGAAGGACGACCCCCAGCTGATCCTCGCCACCGACCCCGATCGTGAGGGGGAGGCGATTTCGTGGCACCTGGAAGAGACCCTGCGCAAGCGCAAGGCGATCAAGAAGGACACCGCCGTCAGCCGCGTGGTGTTCAACGCGATCACCAAGAATGCCGTGACTGAGGCGATGAAGAACCCGCGCCAGGTCGACGAGGATCTGGTGGAGGCGTATCTTGCCCGCCGCGCGCTGGACTACTTGGTGGGCTTCAACCTGTCGCCGGTTTTGTGGCGCAAGCTGCCCGGTGCTAAATCCGCGGGGCGCGTGCAGTCGGTCTGCCTGCGGCTGATCGTCGAGCGCGAGATGGAGATCGAGGCGTTCCGCGCCCGCGAATACTGGACGGTCAAGGCGCTGCTTTCGACGCCGCGCGGCCAGGAATACGAAGCGCGGCTGACGGTCCTCGCCGGCAAGAAGCTCGACCGCTACGACATCGAGAACGAAACCCAGGCCGAACTGGCGGTGCAAGCGGTCACGTCCCGCGACCTGACGGTGAAGTCGGTGGAGGCAAAGCCCGCCTCCCGCAACCCGTCGGCGCCCTTCATGACCTCGACCCTGCAGCAGGAAGCCAGCCGCAAGTTCGGCATGGGCGCGCGCCAGACGATGAGCGCGGCGCAGCGGCTCTATGAGGCCGGACACATCACTTACATGCGGACGGACGGCATCGACATGGCGCCCGAGGCGGTGATGGCCGCGCGCGATGCGATCAAGGACCGCTACGGGGACGAATACGTCCCGAGCAGCCCGCGCATGTACAAGAACAAGGCCAAGAACGCGCAAGAAGCCCACGAGTGCATCCGGCCCACCGACATGACGATGTCGCCGGACAAGCTGCGCGTGTCCGAAGCCGATCAGAAGAAGCTATACGATCTGATCTGGAAGCGGACCATCGCCAGCCAGATGGAAGCAGCGCGACTGGAGCGTACCACAGTCGATGTCGGCAGCTCCGATGGACAGGTTGAGTTACGCGCGACCGGTCAGGTGGTGCTGTTCGACGGCTTCCTCAAGGTCTACGAGGAAGGCCGTGACGATGCCGTCATCGACGATGACGACAAGCGCCTGCCGCAGATTACCCAAGGCGAGGCGGCCGCTAAGCAATCGGTTACGCCGGAGCAGCATTTCACTCAGCCGCCGCCACGCTACACCGAAGCGACGCTGGTCAAGCGGATGGAAGAGCTGGGCATCGGCCGGCCCTCCACCTATGCCTCCATCGTCACTACGATCCAAGACCGCGGCTATGTGCGGAAGGACAAGAACCGCCTGATCCCCGAGGACAAGGGGCGGTTGGTGACGATCTTCCTGATTAATTACTTCCGAAAGTATGTGGGCTACGAGTTCACCGCGAACCTTGAGGAAGAGCTGGACGATATCACCAGCGGCGAGCGCGCATGGAAGGATGTGCTGGAGCGCTTCTGGCGCGACTTCAAGGCGCATATCGACGAAACCTCGGACCTGCGCATCGGCGAAGTGCTGGAGAAGATCGACGAGGTTCTGGCGCCGCATCTGTACCCGCCGCGCGAGGATGGGAGCGATCCGCGCATCTGCCCGAACTGCGGCGAGGGCCGCCTGAGCCTGCGCACCGCACGGTCGGGCGGTGCGTTCATCGGCTGCTCGAACTATCCCAACTGCCGTTACACCCGCTCGCTGGGCGCCAGCGAGGAGGATGACGAGATCGGTCCCGACGGCAAGCTGCTGGGCGAGGATAACGGCGATCCGATCAGCCTGCGCTCCGGCCGGTTCGGACCCTATGTGCAGCGCGGTGAAGCGACTGAAGAGGTGCCGAAGCCGCCCCGCGCTTCACTGCCGAAAGGCTGGGCCGCCGCGGATATCGACCTGGAAAAGGCGCTGATGCTGCTGAGCCTGCCGCGTGAGATCGGGCCACATCCGGAAGACGGCGAGATGGTCGAGGCCGGGATCGGCCGGTACGGGCCCTTCGTCAAGCATGGCCGGGTCTATGCCAACCTGCCCGAAGTGGACGAGGTGTTCACCATCGGCATGAACCGCGCGGTTGAGGTGCTGGCGCAGAAGGCCAGCCGCGGCCGCGGCGCACGTACGCCGGCGAAACCGCTGAAGGAACTGGGCGAGCATCCGGAAAGCGGCGGCGCAGTGAACGTCATGGATGGACGGTACGGGCCCTACGTGAAGTGGGAGAAGGTGAACGCCACCCTTCCCAAGGGCACCGAACCCGCGGATGTGACGATGGAGCTGGCGGTGCAGCTGATCGCCGAGCGGGCAGCCAAGAAAGGCGGCGGTCGCAAGACTGCGGCCAAAAAGGCAACGCCCAAGAAGGCCGCGGCGAAAAAGGCTGTCGCGAAAAAGGGCTGATGCCCGGATTCGCGGCACCACGGCGCCGGACATGCGACGGGATGGCGCATATATTCATCTTAACGCATTCGTGATTGGTCAAACCTGCCTCGTTGCCACAGCTTCCAACGCGAAAGACGAAGCGAGACAGAAGGAAATTCCCAATGGATGCCAAGGGCTTGTCCCGCCGCCGCTTGATCGGCGGTGCCGGTGCAGCGATGTTTGCGCCCGCCATCGCGCGTGCGCAGGAAATCACCCCGCGCAATATCTCCGGCTGGCGCCAGCAGGACTGGAGCGACCATTTCGACGAACTCGGCAAAGGCTGCATCGTCTGCGACACCGAGGCGCGGACGCTGCACTACTGGTCCGGTGACGGCGAGACATACAACGTCTATCCGACCTCCGTGCCGAAATCGGACGAACTGACGAAGCGCGGCTATACCGAGATCATCCGCAAGAAAGTCGGGCCGAGCTGGACGCCAACGGCGAGCCAGATGGAACGTTTCCCGGACTGGCATCCGGTCGCCGGCGGCGCACCCGACAACCCGCTGGGCACCCATGCGCTGTATCTCAGCTGGCCCGCCTACCTGATCCACGGGACCCATGACACCCGCAAGATCGGACGCCCGTCTTCGGACGGGTGCATCGGACTTTACAACGAGATGATCGTCGACCTCTACGACAAGGCCGCGGTCGGCACGCAGGTACGCCTTATCTGACGAAGTTACGTAAGCGGTACAGGGCGGCCCCGCTTTGCCGCCCACGTTGACTCCGGCTTCGGCGCGCGCCACAAGTCTGGCGAGGCACCGGACGGAGGGGAGTGACGATGAAGAAGGTATATGGTTCCGCCGCGGAAGCGCTTGACGGACTTCTGTTCGACGGCATGACGATTGCCGCCGGGGGCTTTGGGCTTTGCGGCATCCCCGAGAATCTGATCAATGCGATCCACGCTGCCGGTACCAAGGACCTGACCGTCGCCTCGAACAATTGCGGTGTCGACGGGTTCGGGCTGGGCATCCTGCTGGATTCCAAGCAGATCAAGAAGATGATGAGCTCTTATGTTGGCGAGAATGCCGAGTTCATGCGCCAGTATCTGTCCGGCGAACTGGACCTGGAATTCAATCCGCAGGGAACACTGGCCGAGCGAATGCGTGCCGGCGGAACCGGCATCCCCGGCTTCTACACCAAGACCGGCGTCGGCACCGTCATCGCCGAGGGCAAGGAGCACAAGGAGTTCGACGGGGAAACTTACATCCTCGAGCGGGCCATCGTTGCCGACCTGTCCATCGTCAAGGCGTGGAAGGCCGACGACACCGGCAACCTCGTGTTCCGCAAGACGGCCCGCAACTTCAACCCGCCCGCGGCGATGTGCGGCAAGGTCTGCATTGCCGAGGTAGAGGAAATCGTGCCGCGCGGCTCATTGGATCCAGATATGATTCACTTGCCGGGCGTCTATGTTCATCGCCTTGTTCAAGGTGAATTCGAAAAACGGATCGAACAGCGCACAACCCGCGCTGCCTAGATTCGGGAGAGCGGCACAAATCTTGTGCCGTTACTTCGTGCCCAGGGCGGAGAACCGCCGACATTGCCGCGCATCGATCACGTTTTGTACGTGAAATTGTAACGTGACGCTGCGGAAATCGGCAAGAATGCTTGCAACAAACGGCGTTCCCGCAGAAATGGCGGGCGGGCGATGCAACTCTGGCTGGATTATGATTACGCACACAGATGGACAAACAGAATGTATTGACGGGGCTTCCTGACGCCGAAGCCTTTCGCATCCTGGCTGAATCGCCGATTTCCATGGTCCTCACGGACCCGCACCTGGAAGACAATCCGATCGTCTACGTCAACCGCGCCTTCGAGCGGGTGACGGGCTACAACGCAAGCTCCGCCGTCGGGCGGAACTGCCGGTTCCTGCAGGGCGAGGATACCGATCCCGAGGATGTTCGCCGAATAAAGCAGGCGATTGAACAGCAGACGGAGACCACCGTCGACATCGTCAACTACCGTGCCGACGGCACGCAGTTCCTGAACCGCCTGCTGCTTACGCCGATCTACGACCAGGACGGCCAGCTTCGGCATTTCCTGGGTATCCAGAAACGGCTGACGGAGCACGAGGCGCAGAATTCCGTCAACGTGTCGCAACATGCGATCCGCGAGCTGAAGCATCGGGTCAAGAACCACCTTGCGATGATCGTCAGCATGATCCGGCTGCAGAGCCGAGCTGTGCCGGCCGCGGACACAGTGAAGTCGCTGGCGCGCCGGGTCGAGAGTCTGCAGCTTCTCTACGAGGAACTGAGTGATCCCAGCGCGGGGCGCCGTACCGGCAACGTCTCGCTGGGGGCCTATATCTCGCGCCTGGCGAACACGACAGCACATCTGGACGGCCGCGCCGGCATTCGGGTGAATGTCGATGTCGGCGATGCAACCTGCAGTTCAGAGATCGCGGCCAAGATCGGCCTTGTCGTCTCGGAGATCATCACCAATGCTTTCCAGCATGCCTTCGAGGGCCGCGACGAGGGCCTGTTGAACATCCACCTCGATGCGCCCGCCGAAGATCGCGTCGTGATCTCGGTAGAGGATGACGGGGTCGGTCTGCCGGAGGGAACCGAATATCCCAACATGGGCTCTGTGGGTGGGCGTGTCGTGGCGGCGCTGCTTGGCGATCTGGATGCGGAACTGGACGTGACATCCGGCGACAAAGGCACGACAATCCGTCTGTCGATTCCGATCCGGACATACGATTCATAACGAGGGGGGATACCTTGCCCTGGGACAGAAACCAGATGGCCGCCCGCGCGGCGCAGGAGCTTGAGGATGGGATGTATGTTAACCTGGGGATCGGAATTCCGACCCTGGTTGCCAACTATATCCCCGAGGGCGTCGACGTCACGCTGCAGTCCGAGAACGGGATGCTGGGTATCGGCCCTTTCCCAACCGAGGACGAGGTCGATCCGGACCTGATAAATGCGGGCAAGCAGACGGTCACCGAGCTGGCACGGACCTCTTATTTCGACAGTTCCACGAGCTTCGGGATGATCCGGGGGGGCAAGATCGCGATGGCGATCCTTGGCGCAATGGAGGTCAGCGAAAAGGGTGACTTGGCCAACTGGATGATCCCTGGGAAACTGGTCAAGGGCATGGGCGGCGCAATGGATCTGGTGGCCGGTGTGGGCCGCGTTGTGGTGGTGATGGACCACACCAACAAACATGGCGACTCCAAGATCCTGAAGAAGTGCACGCTTCCGCTGACCGGCACCGGCGTGGTCGACAGGATTATTACGAACCTCGGGGTTATGGACGTCACCCACAAGGGGCTTCACATCGCCGAACTTGCCGAAGGTGTCACCCGCGAAGAACTTATCGAAAAGACAGACGCCGCGATCGTCTGAACTTCGGTACCGGAGATCTGAAATATTGAGGGGGCCTGAACGGCCCCCTGTTTCTTTTGGTGCCAGCCTATGGCCGGCGGTCGACAGGATTACTCGTCGGCCAGCTCCTGGAATTGAGCCGTCGCAACCGGGTTCACAATGCCACGCGAGGACACGTTCTCCAGGTTGTCGAGGTTCACCAGAGCGTCGTTGCCGGTTTTGCCTTCGACCGATTTCAGCACAGCGAGTTGCTCCAAAGAGTATTCGCCGGGCTGCACGCCGAGGCTGAGGGCCAGTTGGTCATTGGCGAGAACCGGGGTGGCAACGGCCAGCGCGGCGGCGGCAACAAGAAGCTTTTTCATGATAACGTCCTTTCCTTACTTTGCGTCGCAGGGCTCCTGCCTGCGATGAAACTGAAATGGGAGCGCTATCGGGGTTATTCAACGCACAACCGACACCTATTCTCGTGAACTCAGTTCACCATTGCACATATCTGAGGCCGCCGCCGCACAGACGGATTGCTTGACATCGAACGTTCTGCGCCGCTGTTCCCGTCGTCGAAACAACTTCATATTTATGCCTCAGTTCGTATCTAGATCCGCGAACAACGAGCAGTGAAGGAAGACCATGCGCTGGAAAACAGCGGAATATAGTGGCTGGGGACGGGCCATACGTGCCAATGGGCAGATGGCACGTCCTGAAAAGCGTGCCGCACTGACGGCGCTGATGGCCGAAGAACCCGCACCCGCAATCGGAATGCGCCGTTCCTACGGCGATGCTTGCCTCAACGACGGCGGCAGGGCCGTCCACATGATACGGCTCGACAAGTTTCTGGGGTTCGACGCCGAAACCGGCATCCTGACAGCAGAGGCTGGCCTGACACTGGGCGAGATCACCCGCGTTATGGCTCCGCGCGGCTGGTTGCCCGCGGTGCTGCCCGGCACGGGCTTTGCCACAGTCGGCGGCGCCATTGCCAACGATGTTCACGGCAAAAACCATCACAACGCGGGTACCTTCGCGCAGCATGTCGTGGCTATGACCCTGCTGACGCCAGACGGCGCCGAGCACCGGGTCACCCCCGAGACGACGCCTGACCTTTTTCGGGCCACTGTGGGCGGGGTGGGCCAGACGGGGATCATTGCCAGCGCCGAGATGCGCCTGAAACGGGTCAAGTCAGACCTGGTGACCGTCACCGAACGTCGTGCCAACGGCTTTGACGAATTCATCGCGATGCTCGACAGCTCCGATACTACGTATTCGGTTGGCTGGATCGACGCCACCGCACGGGGCGCCGACCTGGGTCGGGGCCTGCTGGAAGAAGCGGAAACCGCGGGCGGTCTGGTTCCGACGCCGAAATCCTCGCGCACGGTTCCCATGAACGCGCCCCGTTTCGCCTTGTCGGCGCCGGTGGTGAAGCTGTTCAATGCTATGTGGTACCGCCGCGTTCCGAAAAGCGGCCATACCGTCGTGAAACCGATCAACGACTTTTTCTTTCAACTGGATCGCATCCACGACTGGAACCGGCTTTACGGCAAGAATGGCTTTCACCAGTTCCAGTGCGTCGTACCGCTTTCTGCCGCCGCCCAGTTGCGCGACATGCTCGAGCGGATATCGGCCTCCGGTCTTGCCTCCCCACTTGCGGTACTGAAACGGACCGGCGAAGGCCGCGCTGGAATGATGAGCTTTCCCATGGAGGGCTACACGCTTGCCGTGGACTTGCGCGCGCAGCCGGAATGCGAGGCACTGATCAAGCGTCTGGAGGACATGACCGCAGATGCCGGCGGCCGCATCTATTTCGCCAAGGACGCGCTGTGCGGTGCCGACCGCATACAGCAGATGTACCCGGATCTCGACGCCTGGCGGGCCGAGGTGGCGAAACATGACCCCGAAGGCAGGATGATCACCGATCTGGTAAGACGCCTGAAGTTGAGGGAACCCGCATGAGCGAGACCTGGATCATCCTCGGCGCCACGTCTTCGATGGCGCGGGCATTAGCTCGGGCGCTGACCGAACGCGGCGACAACCTGTTGCTGGCCGGCCGGGATATGGACGAACTGGAACAGATGGCCGAGGACTGCCGCCTGCGCGGTGCGCCGGTGGCCGAGGCCGTTGCATTCGACGCGCGTGACCCAAAGGGTTTCGCTGTGTTGGTTTCGCGGGCCGAGGCGGTGGAAGGCACGCTGAATGCTGCAGTGTTCGTGGGTTCGATGCCGGAGCAGGCCGAGATCGACGCCGATCCATCGCTGGTCGACGGGACCATAGCCGACAGTTTCACAGGCCCGGCCCGTTTCCTGCAGATGCTCGCCCCGCTGATCGAGGCGCGCGGCAAGGGAACCGTCGTCGGCGTCGGTTCGGTCGCAGGAGATCGTGGGCGGCTTGGAAATTACGTCTACGGCTCCGCCAAGGCCGGATTTGCGACATATCTGTCCGGCCTCCGGAACCGGCTGACCCGCTCTGGCGGCCACGTCATCACTGTAAAGCCCGGCTTTGTCGACACGGCGATGACCTGGGGGATCGAGGGCATGTTCCTGGTGGCACCGCCGGAAAAGGTCGCCGAGGACATTCTGAAAGCGGTGCGCAAGAAACGGAACGTGATCTACACGCCATTCTTCTGGCGCTGGATCATGTTGATCATCCGCTCCGTCCCGGAACCGATCTTCAAGAAACTGTCGATCTGATAGACCGGCGGGCGAGGTTGTTTAATTCAAAGGTCAAACGCCGAACCACGTCTGCCATAGACCGGCTGCGTAGAACATGATCGCCAGCATGATGAATATCAGGCCGAGCCCGCGCTTGTCGCGCATGGCAAAGACGATAGGGTCGTAATCCTGCTTGCCCTGATAGCCGAGCCGCACCATGCGGATCAGCCACAGGGCCAGCGGCACCATAGCCGCGTAAAGCAGCCAACGGGTCGGGTACAGGTCCATCGCCTGATCGGTGAAAGTGTAAAGAAAGAACACCATCAGCGAACCGACCGTGCCAAGCCAGGCGACGTTCAACAGATCGCCGCGATCCGGCCTGCCGTAGCCGCGGCCCGGCAGCCTCTGATTGTCCTTCGCAAGTGTCACCTCGGTCAGGCGCTTTACGCAGCCGAGCGTCACGAAGGTGGGGAAGATGAACACCAGCAGGTAGCCGGACACGTAGACGTCGACCGCAAGCGCGCCCGCGATGACACGGAGTGTATAGAGTGCGGCAAGCGTCGCGATGTCCACCCACCGCAGACGCTTGAGCTTCAGCGAGTAGCTGAGCGATAGCAGCATATATATAAGTGTGACCCCAAGAAACGACCAGGATATCGTCAGGCTCAGCGCCACCGCCAACAGCGCCAGCACCGCGCAGGCGGCCATGCCGATGTTTATCGGGACAACCCCGCTGGCAAAGGGTCTTTTGTGTTTGGTCGCGTGCAAACGGTCCGCTTCAAGATCCAGCAGATCATTGACGATATAGATGGATGAAGCCGCGAAAGAGAATGCCATGATGCCGACCAGCACGGTGAACATGGTCGCCCATGAAAAATAGTGCGACGCGATCATCGGCACGAACAGCAGGACGTTCTTGACCCATTGATGCGGCCGCAGGGCACGGATCAGATCGGCGACTGTCCACGTCCAGTGAAGATGGGTGACCGCCTTGCCGTCGCGTTCGAGTTCGTTTGCGATCAGCGGGTGCGTCCCCACAATAATCGCGCCGCGCGCATGGTCCCAGATCGCTCGATCCACCGCCTCGTTTCCGGCGTAGTCGAAACCACCTTCGCCGTAGGCTTCTACCAGGGCCGCGGCCTTGTTCTTTCCCTTCAGGTTACGGCCCGGGTGAGAGGAGGCGAATACCCGCTCGGACAGTCCATGGTCTGCGGCCAGCGCGGAGACAAGCTGCGCATCGGAGGCCGATGCCAGAACAACCTCGCGCCCCTCTGCCTGTGCGGAGCGGGCCAGAGCCAGGACTTCTTCGTTCACCGGCATCAAATCAGTGCGCAATTGCGCGAGACCGGCGAGCTCATGTTTCAGGCGGGCACGGTTGCGGAAGTGCTCGGCACAGACCTGAAGCGTGCCGATCGGATCCTTGCCCATCGCACCCCAGAAACACTCGAAAAGCATATCAGTGCGCAGGAAGGTGCCATCCACATCCAGCGCCAGCGGAGTCTTGTCATCCATCCGTGCGCACCCCCGACACGGCAAAGGCGCAACCGTCGCTGATCAGCACCGGTGGGGTCATGCAAAGCCCCCGTGCCACAGTCCAGGCGGCAAGGACCTTGGGCACATAGGCCCGCGTCTCGTCATAGGGCGGCACGCCCGAATGCTTCCAGACGGCCCCCTCACCCGCGTTGTAGCCGGCCAGCACCAGTATGGGGTCATTGCCGAATTCACCCATAAGCCAATCGAGATAGGCGACGCCACCCTTGATGTTTTGCGCCGGATCTGTCGAATTGGTTACTCCGAAACGGGCCGCGGTATCGGGGATGAGCTGCATCAGGCCAGTGGCGCCTTTCGGACTGACCGCGTTCGAGCGGCCGGAGGACTCGATGCCGATCACGGCCAGCACCAGAGCCGGTGAGACCTTGGTACCGACCGTGGCCGCCAGAATGTCGCGTCCGTAGGCCTGCGCGATCGCCTGCATGCTGGCGAGCCGTGGTGTCGGAACGCCCGGCCCCTTGGTCAGTTCGTTCAACGCCGATTCCAGCCGCCCCGGACCGGCCTCCGACATTTCGGGGCGTACCTTGTCCCAATACCAGGCATAGGCGCCTTCGACTGGCGGCTTCGGTTCCGCCTCTGCCTCTGGCTCGGGCTTCGGCGGTTCCGGTTGCGGCTCAATCTGGATGTTGATCCGGTTGGTGGTGCCGGGCGCGGGCGGTTTGACGCGTTTGAAGGTGAACTCGGCAAAAGGCGGAGGCTCCGCCCCGGCTGTTCCGGGAGCGCAAAAGGCCGCCATTATGATCAGCGCTGCCGATACTGCCTGTCTCATCGGGGTTCTTTCCCGCCCCTCACTGCTGAGCCCTGTTTTAAAGAGTCAGGGGGTTTTCGCTAGGTCTCCGCGGTGCCCATCGGCAAATTGGCTGCCAAAATGTGTCAAAATTGACAATTCGGGCGCAATTTAGGCAATCAAAGCGACCGATTCAGTCAGGAAAACAGGGCAAATCAGCATATTAGCCGGGACACCGGATTCACGTGAAAATGTACGATAGCAGTCCAATTCTCGCCCGAATCCAACTGCTTAATCTCCCTATGCCAAGACGGGCAACGGGAAAGGCATTCCCCAGCGCTTGTGGTGGCAACCAATATGAGCGCGTATTTACCGATGGAGAAAGACATGAAACTGTTCAACCTGATCAAACGCTTCGAGCGTGACGAAGACGGCGCCGTGACCGTCGACTGGGTCGTCCTGACCGCTGCTATCGTTGGCCTGGGCATCGCCGTCCTGACCACCGTGGGTGGTGCGACCGCCGACTACTCCGAGACGATCGGCTCGGTACTGTCGGAGCAAGGCGTCAAGACGACCTACTAATCGTCTGGCAGATCTATCAGGACCGCGCCCCTTCGGGGGCGTGGTTCTTTTTGTTTGGAGCGATTGTTGCCAGCGCAACACAAGTCGTCACACAGAAAAGCCATTATTGACGACTTCGCCCAAATCCCGCCGCATTTGCAGCCTTAACACCTTTGCCAACCGCACGAGCTAAAATCGGGCGGAGGCAAACCTTCGAGCAAATGACGGAACATACAATGAAACTTTTCACGCTGATCAAACGCTTCGACAACGATGACGATGGTGCCGTGACCGTCGACTGGGTCGTTCTGACGGCGGCCATCGTCGGTCTGGGCATCGCGGTGCTGAGCACTGTCGGCGGTGCAACTTCCGATTATGCCGACACGATCGGGTCGGTCATGTCGGAGCAGGGTATCAAGACCACCTACTAAACCAGGCAAGCGCCCACTTCGCCGCCAACCCGACGACACCCTGCGATTGGTGACCCATTGCCGTCAAAGTCTGTAGAACTGTAGGCGCTTCGTGGAAAAAACCATATGGCCGCCCAGCGTCGTGCACGGTTTTGCCGCAATCTACCGGCATTGTCACATGAACGGGTGAATCCCCGAATGGGATAAAAGACGCCTTCGCGCCCCGCCGCCACACTGAAAGAGGACGTGTTATGCGAATGATTTTCGGACTTGTGCTGATTGCTGGGCTCGGCCTGGCCAGCTTTGCCGTGTACATGGCCAAGGATTTCCTGGAAAGCGAACGCGCCGCGCGTGACAAAATCGTGCCGACGGTCGATGTCGTTGTCGCCAACAAGCAGCTCACCTATGGACGTCCGATCCGCAAGGAAGACGTGCAAATCATCAAGTGGCCTGCCGACCACATCCCCTCCGGCGCCTTCCCGAACCTTGAGGCTGTCTTTCCGGAAGGCGAACGCGAATTGCGGACCGCGCTGCGGACCATCGAAAAGGACGAACCGCTTCTCGTAGTGAAGATCACCGAGCCCGGCGAGGACGCCGGGGTGAGCACCCGACTGACCAAGGGTATGCGCGCCTTCGCGATTCGGGTCGATGTCTCTTCCGGTGTGTCCGGCTTCCTGCGTCCGGGTGACCGCGTCGACGTTTACTGGACCGGCACGCCTCCGGGTCGCCGTGGCGGGGACGTGACCAAGCTGATCATGCCTGGAATCAAACTTGTTGCAATTGACCAGACCGCTGACGGCGACCGCGCAGCGCCGACGATCGCGCGTACGGTTACCGTGGAAGCCTCGCCGCTTGAAGTGGCGGCGCTGGCGCAGGCCCAGAGCACGGGGCGCCTGTCGCTTTCGCTGCTTGGCGCCACCGACGACGAGATCGTCGAGAACGAAGTGGAGATTGACCAAAATCGGCTGCTGGGAATTGAAGAAATCGTTCCGGAGCCGGAGCCAGAAGTGGCCGAGGTCGAAGCGCCGAAAGTCTGCACCATCCGGACCCGCCGGGGCGGCGAAATCATCGAGACGCCGATTCCCTGCACGAACTGAAATTACACAATTAATACAATTTGCAGGGCTCCGCATTGCGGGGCCCTTTCCAATTCTTACCTTCGAATTGCCACCCTGTTGCCCGATCTCCACATAAGGAAACTTCTCCAAATACTTGATTATTGATCGGATTCGCATTTTAGGCCAAGGTTCCTCCAAACCGGCGACTTAGACCGGGCCACCGTGAACCTAGAGGCAGGTCACATGCACATTGCGAAACTATTCGGGGCAGCCCTGATCGGCTTGTCCGTCATGGGCGCATCCGCCCCAGAAGTATCGGCGCAGAATCTGCGCGTGCTGCGCGGCGCTGCGTCGGGCAGTCTAAGCGTTCCGATGAACCGGGCGGTCGTCGTCGAAAGTGACAGCCCGTTCGCTGAGCTCAGCATTGCCAACCCGGCTATTGCTGACATTTCCACTTTGTCTGATCGCACGATCTATGTCCTCGGCAAGACGCCGGGCCGGACGACGCTAACACTTCTCGGTGTCGAGGGTCAGTTGATCGCGAACGTCGAGGTGCAGGTCGCGCCGGACGTGGCCGAGTTCAAGGAACGCCTGCAGCAAATCCTGCCTGGCGAACAGATCGAAGTCCGGACGGCCAATGATGGCATCGTACTTTCGGGCGTCGTCTCTAACATCGAACGGCTCGACCGCGCGCTTGATCTGGCCAACCGGTACGCCCCTGACCGGGTCTCGAACCTGATGGTGGTCGGCGGCACTCAGCAGGTGATGCTGAAGGTCCGCTTCGCGGAAATGGAACGTTCGGTTTCGAAAAGCCTGTCGTCCTCGCTTGCCATCTCGGGCGGCGGTGCCGATGTCGGCGTCGAATCCGAGACCGGAACCTGGCTCGATGGCGATAACGCCCTGGGTTCCTTCCCGATTACCACCACGGCGGGCTCCGAAGGCGTCCTGGCACTTGGCTTCTCAGCCGGCGCCTTCGAGTTCGGCGTCCTGCTGGAAGCTCTGGAAAGTAAAGGGATGGTCCGCACCCTTGCGGAACCGAACCTGACCGCCCTGTCGGGCCAGCAGGCAACGTTCCTTGCCGGCGGCGAGTATCCGATCCCGGTGGCCGACGGCGACGGCGGCATCACCATCGAGTACAAGCCCTTCGGTGTGGAAATGGCGTTCACGCCCCGCGTGGTCGACAGCAACCGGATCAACCTTCAACTGACGGCGTCTGTCTCGGGCATCGACCCCTCGACCAGCTTCGAGCAGGGAGGCATCGCGGTGAGCGCGTTCCGCCGGCGCGAGACCCAGACCACTGTCGAGATGCGCGACGGCGAGAGCTTTGCCATCGCAGGCCTCCTTCAGGACGACTTCGAAGACCTGAACGGCCAGGTGCCCTGGCTGGGCGACATCCCGGTTCTTGGCTCGCTGTTCCGTTCGTCCAGCTATCAGCGTTCGCAGAGCGAACTGGTGATCATCGTCACCCCGCACCTTGTGTCGCCCACAACAGGCGCCGCGCTGGCGCTGCCGACCGATCGTGTCCGTCCGCCGACCGAATCCGAACTGTTTCTGTTCGGCAAGACCGTCGGCAACAACAGGAATCCCGCCTCGGGGCCCGCTGGTGAAGTCGCTCAACAGGACTTCAATGGCTCTTACGGCTACGTGATGGAGTGAGCAAGATGGCTGCACATCCTACCAAGACCCTGCTTGTCGTCTCATCCCTGCTGGCTCTTGCTGCCTGTGGCGACCGGACAATCTTTTCAAGCTGGACACAGGAGGCGGGCGCCTTCATCGATGACGGAACCTTCGGAAATGCAACGATGCGTAACCAATTGGCGCAAAAGTGTAATTCCTACATTCCGAAGGGCCAAATCCTCTATGAACCGGAAGTCTCCGCCTCACCGAAAGGGGCCCCTGCCCCCTACGTCGCGCGCGTGCATTGCGGTGGATATCTGAACGGTAAGTACGCGACGGTGATCTTCAACGAGTACGTCGCCAGCGCGACCGAACTTCCGACGAATGCCGAAACCACCGGCAACGAATGATAACAACAGCGACAATGACGGCCAAAAGACCGCTTTCGTTCGAATTTACCGAATAAAGACGATTTTTTGGCCGTAATCTCGCCCACTTTCCCCAGCACAACTCCAGCGTAGAGCAGTGTACCCGGCCCCGCAGGCCGGGATCCGGGACCAGCCAAGACGCGCTACAAAGCGGGATGGTCGGCACCGGAGAACGAAGGGAAATTGGAAGATGAGTTCTAACGCGGCCTTGCAAGCGGATTCAGCGCCAATTCTAGCGTGTACCGTGGCACGCGATGTTCAAAAGTTCGATCTCCTGATCGAGGACATGGAAGCTGAACTGGGTGAGGCCTGGGGTGATCTCTCCTTCGAGGACGCCCGCGTATTCTTCACGCAGCCCGAAGCGAAGTACTTGGAATTCGTCGCGATCGCGATCGACGAGGAAGACGAGGCGAATCTCGCGGTCGTCGCCGACCTGATCGAGACCGCAAACTCGAATGGCCTCAAGGTCGTCCTTATTGCCGAGAACGTCAGCCCGATCGCATTACACCAGCTTCTGAAGCTCGGCGCGCGCGAATTCTGCCCCTACCCGCTTCCGGAAGGTACGCTGCACGACGCGATCGAGCGGATCCGCCAGGCCGGGATGGCCGCGGAGATGGCGAATGCCAACACCAATCTAGCGCATCCATCGCGGACAAATCGCAACGGCGTGATCGTCACCGTCCACGGCCTGGCCGGCGGTGTCGGCGCCACTACGCTTGCGACAAACATCGCCTGGGAACTGATCAACTCGGACAAGAAGAAAAGCCCGCGAGTCCTGATCCTTGATCTCGACCTCCAGTTCGGCTCGGTGTCGACTTATCTCGACCTTCCGCGGCGCGAAGCGGTCTATGAACTGCTGTCTGACATCGGCTCTATGGACAACGAAGCCTTCATGCAGTCGCTCGTGACCCATAACGAGAAGCTGCACGTGTTGACGGCGCCCTCGGACATTCTGCCGCTGGACTTCATCACGCCTGACGATGTCGGCAAGCTGCTCGACATCGCGACAAGCCATTTCGACTATGTCGTTGTCGACATGCCGACCACGGTTGTGAACTGGACCGAGACCGTGCTGGGCGAGAGCCACGTCTATCTTGCGATGCTGGAGCTCGACATGCGGTCTGCGCAGAACACACTGCGCATGGTTCGGGCACTGAAGTCCGAAGATCTGCCGCACGAGAAAATGCGTTACGTCCTGAATCGCTCGCCGAAGTTCACCGACATGTCCGGCAAGAGCCGCGTCAAGCGGATGGCCGAGAGCCTGGACATCGAGATCGAGATCATGATGCCCGACGGCGGCAAGCAGGTCCTTCAGTCCTGCGATCACGGCATGCCGCTCGCGGAAAGCGCAGCGAAGAACCCGCTGCGCAAGGAAATCCAGAAACTCGCGTTGTCGATCCACCAGCACAATGTGGATCAGGCCGCGGTCGAAGCCGATTAAGTGAGGACCCTATAAGTGTTCGCGCGTTACAACAAGAAGGGCACGGATACAGCCAAGCCCGTAAAGGCAAATGCCACCCCGGCCCCGGCTTCAGCGCCCAAGGCCACGGCGAAACCAGCGCCCAAATCCGCCGCCAAGCCGGCGCCGGCGCAACCAGCGCCGGTCGACAAAGAGCGTAAGCGCAAAGAGCGAATTGCCGAGATCAAGGTCGAGTTGCACAAGCGGCTGCTCGACAACCTGAACCTGTCCGCCTTGGAGCATGCGAGCGAAAGCGACCTGCGCCAGGAGATCGCAGCGATCTCGACCGAGGCTCTGGAAGAACTGGCCGTCGTTCTGAACAAGGAAGAACGCTCTACCCTTTTCCAGGACCTCTACAACGAAGTGACCGGCCTCGGTCCGCTTGAGACGCTTCTGAAAGACGATGGCGTCAACGATATTCTGGTCAACGGACCGCAGCAGATCTTCGTCGAGCGTGACGGCAAGCTCGAGCTTACCGACATCACCTTCAAGGACGAACGGCATCTTCTGCGGATCATCGACAAGATCGTGTCCGCCGTGGGCCGGCGCGTCGATGAATCGAACCCCTATGTCGACGCCCGTCTTGCGGATGGCTCGCGTTTCAACGCCATGGTCCCACCGATCGCGGTGGACGGTTCTCTGGTCTCGATTCGTAAGTTCAAGAAGGAAAAGCTGGCCATTCGCGACCTGGTCGCGTTCAACGCCTTTTCCGAAGACATGGCGATGTACCTGGAAGCGGCAGTCGCTTGCCGACTGAATGTGATCGTTTCGGGTGGTACCGGTTCCGGTAAGACGACCACGCTCAACGCGCTGTCATCCTTCATCGATAACTCCGAGCGGATCCTGACCATCGAGGACACCGCGGAACTTCAGCTGCAACAGACCCATGTGGGCCGGATGGAAAGCCGTCCGCCCAACGTCGAAGGCAAGGGTGCCGTCACCCAGCGAGACTGTCTGCGGAACGCCCTGCGGATGCGCCCCGACCGCATCATCGTCGGCGAGACTCGCGGCGAGGAAGTCATCGACATGCTGCAGGCCATGAACACCGGCCACGACGGCTCGATGACCACGATCCACGCCAACTCTGCCCGCGACGGTGTTTCGCGTCTGGAAAACATGATCGCAATGGCAGGGATCGAGATGCCGCTGAAAGCGGTGCGTTCGCAGATCGCTTCGGCTGTGAACCTCATCGTGCAGGCCAGCCGTCTGCAGGACGGTTCCCGCCGCATGGTCTCGATCACTGAGGTGACAGGCATGGAAGGCGAAGTCATCTCGATGCAGGAAGTCTTTCGTTATCAGCGCCTTGGGCTTCAACCCGACGGCAAGATTCTCGGCGAGTTCACCGCGACAGGAGTGCGCTCGCATTTTTCCGAACGGTTCCGGCAGTGGGGTTATGACCTGCCACCGGCAATCTTCGAGCCTTCGGTAGGGATTTAACCGACATGTCCATCCCCATAGAACCGATTATCTACGGCCTGATTTTCGTGGCCGTTCTGGTCCTGGTCGAAGGCATCTATCTGACCGCCTTCGGCAAGTCGATCAGCCTGAACAACCGTCTGAACCGGCGTATGGAGATGCTCGAGAAGGGCGTCGGCCGCGAACAGGTGCTCGAACAACTCCGCAAGGAGATGTCGCAACACCTGAAGTCGCGCTCGATCCCGCTTTACGCAATCCTCGCCGACAAGGCGCAGAAGGCCAATATCGCCTTCTCGCCTGTACAGCTGATCATGGTCATGGGCGTGCTCTGCGCCGTGTCCTTCATGGGCCTGACGATCGGCACCGGCGCGTCGATCCAGATCCGCATCGGCGTGTCCATCGCGATGGGTATCGGCGCGGTCTATGTGTGGATCAACAAGAAAGCCACGCAGCGGATGAAGATGATCGAAGAGCAGCTTCCCGATGCGGTGGAACTGATGGTGCGCAGCCTGCGCGTCGGCCACCCGTTCAGCGCCGCGCTGAACATCGTCGCCAAGGAGGTTCCCGATCCGCTGGGCACTGAGATGGGGATGATCGCAGACGAGGCCGCCTATGGACGTGACGTGGGCGAAGCGCTGAAGGCGATGGCCGAACGACTGGACATGCAGGACATGCGCTTCCTCGCTGTGGCCGTGACCATCCAGCAGACCTCGGGCGGCAACCTTGCCGAGATCCTCGACGGCCTTGCAAAGGTGATCCGCTCCCGCTTCAAACTGTTCCGTCGCGTGAACGCGATCACCGCAGAGGCGAAGTGGTCCGGCAAATTCCTGTCCGGCTTCCCGCTTCTGGCCCTGATTGGCATCAACGTCGCCCAGCCCAATTATTACGACGACGTCATGGGCACTGCCGTTTTCGTTCCGGCCTGTCTTGTCGTCGCCGGCTTCCTTATCGCGAACCTCTTCGTCATGAAGATGCTCGTTAACATCAAGGTATAGGATCCCGCTATGACTGCTTTGATGGACATGCTGACCGAGATGTTCGGACCGATGGGCCCGCTGCTGCTGGTGGGTGCTCTTGGCCTGCTGCTGGTACTGGCCACATTGCCTATGCTTCTGAAAAAGCAGAAGGACCCGCTGGACCGGCTACGGGCAGAAGCTCATCCGCCAAAGGACAAGGAAGGCAAGGAAGCGCGTCTCCGCACTGCGTCCAAAAAGGACAAGCTGGAGAAATACGCCGACTTCCTGGAGCCTAAGAATGCCGAGGAATACTCGGCGATCCAACTCAAGCTTCTGCAGGCCGGATATCGATCGAAGAACGCAGTCCGCACATTCCACTTCGCGCAGTTCGCACTTGGTGCGGGCGGCTTGATCCTTGGCGTCCTCTACGCCCTGCTTCTGCAGGTGACCCAGGACCCGAGCGCTCAGCAGATGATCCTGTCTATCGTGATCCCCGGGGCCGTCGGCTACATGGCGCCTAAGTACTGGGTCACCCGCCGCCAGCAGGCCCGCCAAGAGGAAATCATCAATGGCTTCCCGGACTCGCTCGACATGATGCTGGTCTGCGTCGAGGCCGGTCAGTCGCTCGACCAGGCAATCCTGCGGGTGGCCAAGGAAATCCGCTCCGGTTTTCCGGCACTTGCTGACGAGTTCGACACCGTTAGTCAGGAGATGAAGGCCGGTAAAGACCGCGTCTCTGTCTTGCGCGATATGTCGGAACGCTGCGGCGTGCCGGACGTCGCCTCGTTCGTCACGGTGCTGATCCAGTCCGCCAGCTTCGGCACTTCGATCGCGGAAGCGCTACGGGTGTTCTCGGCGGAAATGCGCGACAAGCGGGTGATGCGGGCAGAGGAAAAGGCAAACACCTTGCCCACGAAGATGACCCTTGCCACTATGATGCTTACGGTGCCGCCGCTTCTGGTGATCCTGGTGGGGCCGTCGGTTTATCGTATCGCCCAGACACTGAGCGGGCAGAGCACAGGGTTCTGATTTCATGCGACATTGCTGGCCGGGCGCAATCCTGGTCGCCGCAACATTGACCGCCTGTTCCGGAACGGGCGGTCTTCGCAATTCCGAGGACGGGCTTTTTGCACCCACCGGCGTCGACAGTTCACGCGACTATGTCGACGGGCTGACGGTCGGACACCGATTGATGGAGTCGGGCGAGTACGAATTGGCACTGAAAGCCTATTACCGCGCCGCGGCGGATCTGGGTCTAACCGTCGATGTGCTTTCTGCCGTCGGGTCCGCAAATCTCAAGCTCGGTCGCCTGCACCAGGCCGAAGACAATCTGCGGCGTGCAGTTGAGGAGGACGAAACCTTCGTCCCCGCCTGGAACAACCTGGGCGTTGTGCTGATGGAGCTTGGTCAGTTCGGCGAGGCGGAGCGTGTCTTTCATACCGCATACGCGCTCGATAATGGCGAAAGTGAAGAGATCCGACAGAATCTGCGCTTAGCCCTCGCAAAATTGGAAAATCCCGGTTATGATCAGGACAATAACTTCAAGTTCGCCCTGGTTCGGCGGGGAAGCGGTGAGTACCGCCTGCTCGAGACACCATAAGGCGACGACACGAGCAGTATAGGGACGCACCAAATGCGCCAATTTGTTGGGGTGCTCTGCATCAGCAGCACCGCTTTGCTGTCTGCCTGTGGCGACAAGCAAAGCAACGCAGACGTGGAACGCGCGTTCGACAATGTGAACGTCATTGACGAAAGCAATCTCAACGACATCATGCTGACAGTCGCTGACCCGAACGAGGGGGTGACCTATTTCAGGCGGTCGCTTCAGGACGAACCCAACCGCATCGATTTCCGCCGCGGTCTGGCAAAATCCCTGATCCGGGCTAAGCGTCCGGCCGAAGGGCTGGTGGCCTGGAGAGAAGTCGTCGAACACCCGGAATCGGGTAACGCCGACAAGGTCGAATTTGCCGACGCACAGATCCGTAACGAGGACTGGCAAGGTGCCAAGGCCACGCTCGACTCGATCCCGCCGACTTACGAGACTTACAAGCGCTACCGCCTTGAAGCGATGGTTGCCGATGCCAACCAGGAATGGAAGCGCGCCGATGCCTTCTACGAAGTGGCGGTCGGGCTGACGACCACGCCGTCGAGCGTTTACAACAACTGGGGCTACTCAAAGCTGACCCGCGGCGACTACGCCGAGGCTGAACGCATGTTTACCCAAGCGATCACCTACGATCCGAACCTGTTCACCGCCAAGAACAACCTGACTCTGGCGCGCGGCGCGCAACGCAAATACGAATTGCCGGTAGTGCCGATGACCCAGGTCGAGCGTGCGCAGCTTTTGCACACGTTGGGCCTTAGCGCCGTGAAACAGGGCGATGTCGAACTTGGCAAGGGCCTGCTGCGTGAGGCGGTCGACACCCATCCGCAGCATTTCGAGGCCGCGGCCCGCGCCCTGAAGGCGCTGGAAGCCAACGTGACCAACTGATGCGGGTACGCTGCCTACACGTTTCCGCACCGCCAGCTTGGGCGGTGCTCTCCTCTCGTTTGGCTCTATCCTGATCTGATGTTGCTGACCTTCGACGAGGTGCGCTGGTCCCTGCCCTTCGACCAGGCGCTCTGGTTTCTGCCTTTCGCCCTACCGATTTGTATCTGGGTCGCTTGGAGCGACATGAAGTTCATGCGTATCCCGAACAAAGCGGTCTACGCTCTCGCGTTGGTGTTTCTGGTGGTGGGCCTGGTCGCTGTGCCACTGGCCGAGTATCCGTGGCGGCTTTTGCAACTGGTCGTAGTTTTGGTGATAGGTTTCGTGCTCAATATGGGCGGGGTGATCGGCGCCGGCGATGCCAAGTTCGCCGCCGCGATGGCGCCGTTCATTCCCCTGGCCGATGCCCGGAATTTCCTTCTGTTGTTCGCCGCCGTCCTTCTGGCTGCCTTTGTCACCCATCGAGTTTTCCGGGCGATGCCTGGCTGGCGCGCCCGAACCGCAGGATGGAAATCCTGGGAGGACAAGCGATTTCCCATGGGTCTGGCACTGGGTGGGTCGCTGGCCTTCTACCTGATCTGGGTAGTGGTCCTGGGCCTGCTGGAGCGTTCTGCATGATGGCGGTGTCGGATCACCGGATCCTTTCCTAGAACTTCGGTCGTCCGTACTTCCAGTCCGGCCAGTGTTTGTGCATTTCGGACAGGTCGTCACGCACGTCATAGTCGAGCGCCCGGAAATTCCCGTGGAGCCGCGCCAGCGCATCGCGGTCGAGCGTGACGCCTAGACCGGGACCCTCGGGAAGCTTCAGGGCGCCGCCCTGAACCTTCAGCTTGCCGCCCTCGATTACCTCATCGGTCTGCCAGGGGTAATGTGTGTCGCAATCATAGGTCAGGTTCGGCGTGGCCGCGGCCAGATGGGCCATCGCCGCCAGAGAGATCCCCATATGTGAGTTCGAGTGCATCGACAGGCCAAGGCCCCAGATCCGGCAGATCTCTGACAGATCGCGCGAGGCTTTCAACCCGCCCCAGTAATGGTGATCCGACAGGATCACCCGGAACGCGTCCTGCGCCATGTTGGGCGGCAGGTGCGACGGTTCCACCACATACATGTTTGTTGCCAGCGGCACGTCGGTCGCCGCCTGGATCACCGCGTTGCCGGCGATGCCGACGGTCGGATCCTCGAGATACTCGACCAGACCTTCAAGCCGCGGGAGCAGGTTCAGCGTGGTGTGCACGTGCCAGCCACCGTTCGGGTCGATCCTAAGCGGCGCATCGGGAAAGGCGGCGCGCAGGGCTTCCAGCCCGGCGATTTCAGCCTCGGGTTCCAGCACCCCCGCCTTCAGCTTGATCGCGTCGAAGCCATATTCGTCGACCATACGCTGCGCTTCGCCAACGAGTTGTTCGGGGCTCAGCACCTCACCCCATGGATCGTCCTCATTGGCGCCGGCATGGCGGGCGAACTTGTAGAAGAGGTAGGCAGAGAACGGCACCGTCTCGCGCACCGGCCCGCCGAGCAGGTCGACGACGCGCTGGTTCGTCGCCTTGCCCAGAGCGTCCCACATCGCCACCTCGATGGCGCCGCCGACGCGCAGGGTCAGCCGTGTGGGCGCGTCAGGCAGCGCCTTTGCGGTGCGGAACCAGAGACCGTTGAGGTCGGTCACCGCCAGCCCGCGCATCGCGGGTGCCAGCGCCGCAAGACCGGCCAGCACGTCCTTCGTCCCGTAGGATTCGCCCAAGCCGATGACGCCATCCTCGGTCTCCACCTCGATGATGGAGCGCAGCGCGAAAGGCTGGTGGCAGCCGGCGTTGTTCAGCAGCGGCGGGTCGTAGAAGGCGATAGGGGTGACGCGGACGTCGGCAATTCGAAGGTCAGTCATTGACGCGGTTCGCCTCGATGTAATCCATGTTCAGGTCCTGCCCCAGCCCGGGTACTTCGCGCCCGTGGACGTATCCGTCGGCGTCCATCTCGTCGTCGATGCGGTTCTGGTATTCCTTCGGCTCGTCATAGTCGATGAACGGATGGATCAGCCCGCGCTCGTAGAACGAGGTATTGGGGATCGCCAGCGCGACGGCAAGGTTCCCGGCCCCGGTGCCGTGCATCTCGCAGGACATGTGGAAGCTTTCCGCCATGTTCGCGATCTTCATCGCGGGGCCGATGCCGCCCACATCCCAGACGCCTGCGCGCACGAGATCGCAGGCGTCGTGCTTGACCCATTCGGCGCGGGTCCAGTGCTTGCCGGTCATCGTCTCGGGTCCGAGGATGTTGAGATCCGTGTTGGCGGTGAGCCACTTGAAGGAGGAAATCGAGGCTTCCTCCATCGGCTCCTCCATCCAGCGGTAGTCCAGCTCGGCCAGCTTGTTGGCCAGCCACAGTGTGTCGGTTCGGGAATAAAAGTGGTGCGGGTCGAGCATCAGGGGGATGTCCGGGCCAACCGCCTCTCGTACCGCGGCGCAGGCCCTGTAATCCATGCGCACGTCCGGCGCGCCGGGGACCGGGGGCATCCAGCCGTGCAGCTTGACCGCTTTGTAGCCACGGCCGATCATCCATTCGGCAAAGCGCGCGTAATCCTCGGGAGTTGCCAGCCCGCCTTCCAGGTCGTCGCCGCACATGGTGGAGCCGTAGGCGAGGATTTTGGGACGGTAGCCGCCCAGCAATTTCCACACCGGCTGGCCGCAGACCTTGCCCTTGAGGTCCCACAGCGCCAGGTCCACCGCCGCAAGCGCGCGGTCGGTCATCTCGCCGCCCGACAGGCGCTGCCACTTGTAGACCGCGTACCACAGCCGTTCCGTCGCCAAAGGGTCCTGCCCGATCAGGTTAGGCCGCACGAACCGTTCCAGCAACGCCTCGCGCACGTCTCCGGTGCGGCAGATCACCCGGCCCTGCGAACCGTCACCGCAGGTGATCACCAAAAGGCAGCTTTTCGTGTCGCTCACCGGCCCCGGATGGCCGTGCCCATCGGAATCGCGGACGGTATTGGTGGTATGCCGAAAAGTGACGGCCTCGACGGTTTCAATTTTCATAGGTTCAGGTCCCGGACAGTCGTTTCAGGAAGTCCGCCCCGCGTGACAAGCACGCGCGGGCAGTGGGCAGCAGGCGGCCGCGGTTGATGAACCCGTGGTGGACCCCGGGCTCGATGTGGAAATCGGTGTTGATGCCGGCCTCGCGCAGGCGCGCGGCCATCGCCTCGTTCTCGGACCTCAGCACGTCGATCTCGGCGGCGATCAGGCAGGCGGGCGGCAAGCCGGAGAGGTTTTTTGCATGCAGCGGTGTGACCAGCGGATCGGTGCCGGCATCGGGTGCGTAGAGTTGAAATATCTCCTGAACGCGAGTGCGGGTGATGCCGGGGTCGGTGTCGTGGCGGAGCATACTTTCGTTATCGAAATCGCGGTCGTAGACGCCGTAATAGAGCAGCATGCCGACGAAGGCGCCCGGTTGCAGCAGCGCGGCCGCCATCGACAGGTTTGCCCCGGCAGAAGCGCCTCCGATTGCGATCCTTGCGCCGTCCAGACCCATGGAGTTCGCGTTCTGCGCCAGCCATCCAAGCGCCGCCTGCACGTCATTCAGCCCGGCCGGAAAGGGGTACCGCGGAGCAAGGCGGTAGGAGATGGAAAAGACGTTCCATCCGCTTTCCGCAACAAGCGTCCGGCAGGCGGGATCGTTCAGCGCGATGCTTCCTCCGACCCAGCCGCCGCCGTGGACATACAGCAGGATCGGAGCGAATTCCTTGCCTGATCGGTAGAGCCGCGCCGCTTGTGCTTGCCCGTCCGCGCCGGGATAGGTCATGTCTTCGATCCCCGCCACCTCGGCCGCGCCCTCTCCCCAGAAAGCGGCCGTGGCGGCGGGGTCTTCCAGCGCGGCAAGCCGCGCCTCCTCTGTCAGCACCTCGGTCATGCCGGGCGCGAAGGGCTGGTTCGCTGCGTCATTCATCTGCGGAGAGTCCTTGCCCTGGCGCGCCGGGTCTGCACATGGACGGCCTCGCCGGCCGTTCCGGGCACATAGGCGCGGCCGTTGTCGACCGGCGCCTTTGCGACGTTCCGGACCGAGGGGTATTTGGCGATCTCGTCTTTCACCAGCTCGACACCCAGCCCTGGCGCGGTGGGCAGCGGCAGGTAGCCCTCCTCGACCTTCAGGACTGGTGTGACCACGTCGTAGCGGCCCGGCCAGTCGAACTCGATCCTCTCCAGAAGCAGCGCGTTGGGCACTGTCGCCATGATGTGCAGCGCCGCGAACTCGGCCACGGGACCGAGCGAGCCGGAATGCGGGGCAAGCATGATGCCGTGCGGTTCAGCCATCGCGGCAATCTTGCGCATTTGGGTGATGCCGCCGCCGCGGCCGGTGTCCGGCTGGATTACGTCGACGAGGTCGCGCTCGATATACGGGCGGCAGCCGTGGACCGTGCCGACACGTTCACCCGCCGCCAGCGGCACCGCGACATGGTCGCGGACGCGGGCCAGCATGTCGAGGTTTTCGGGCGGCACCGGGTCTTCGTAGAACAGGAGGTCGAAGGCCTCGAGTTCGCGGCCCACCAGGATCGCATCCGCCGCGGTCATCCAGGACGGACCGTGCGCGTCTACTGCGATATCCATTTCCGGCCCCACGGTATCGCGCAGCATGGCGATGCGGTCGAAATCGACAATGCCGGTGAAGGGCGTTTTCAGCGCGGAATAGCCCAGGTTCATCAGCGCCAGCGCCTCATCCGCCGTATGAGCGTGGCCATAGACGGGAATCCGGTCGCGGATCGCACCGCCCAGGAGCTGCCAGACCGGCTGCCCCAACGCCTTGCCCTTGATATCCCACAGCGCCATCTCTATGCCGCTGAGCGCCCCGGACCCCACCGTTCCGGTCAGCCCGTGCCCCATCATCGCGCGGTAGAGCGTGCCCCACAGCCGCTCGATATGCGACGGGTCCTCGCCCACCATCACGGTCGCCAGATCCTGTATCGCCGTCTCGACAACGCGCGGCCAGCCAGAGCATTCGCCGACGCCGGAGATCCCCTCGTCCGTCTCGATTTCGACGAAAAGCCAGTTCCGCGAACCCCGGAAATCGGCATCCGCCCCCATCGCCCGCGTCAGATCGGGACGTGCGCCGGCCTGCATCAGGTAAGTGTTTACGCCGGTGATCTTCATGCTTCGGCCACGTAGCGATGGCGTTGGCGGGTGCCGCGCAGTGCCGGGTCGGCAATCGGAACCGAGGACAGCAGCGCCTTTGTGTAAGGATGCTGCGGGTCAGTTATGATCTGCTCGGTTTCCCCGATCTCGACGATCTGGCCGCGATACATCACCGCCACCCGGTCGCAGAAGTACCGAATCACCGCCATGTCGTGGCTGATGAAGATGAAGGACAAGCCCATCTCCGCCTGCAGCTTCAACAGCAGGTCCAGCACCTGCGTCCGGATAGACACGTCGAGCGCCGAGGTCGGCTCGTCTGCGATCACCAGCCGTGGCTCCAGCGCGATGGCCCGTGCCACCACGATCCGCTGCCGCTGCCCGCCCGAGAACGCATGCGGATAGCGTTCCATCATGCCGGGGTCGAGCCCCACCTCGGTCAAAAGCTGCGCCACCCGCTCGTCCAGGTCCTTGCCGGACGCAATGCCGTTCACGATCAGCGGTTCGGCGATGATCTGCTTGACCGTCATCCTAGGATTTAGCGAAGCGAAGGGATCCTGAAAGATCATTCGGATCTGCCGCCGCGATTTCCGCAACTGGTCGGTGCCGGCGGAAACGAGGTCGAGCCCCTCGTAATCCACGGTCCCGGCCTGCGGGTCGTAGACCCGTGCGATACAGCGGCCCACGGTCGTCTTGCCCGAGCCGCTTTCGCCTACGATGCCCAGCGCCTCGCCCTTGCGGAGGTCAAAGGATATCCCGTCCACCGCCTTGGTTACATCGGTGACCCGTTGCATGAAGCCTTCGCGCTTTTCGAAATGCAGCTGCAGGTCGCGGACCTTCAGGATCTCGGGCGCGTCCGCCGCGGGGCGGACCTTGGCCGTCGCCGGTTCCTCCAGCCGCTTGACTGCGCCAAGAAGTTTCCTGGTATAAGGATGTTCCGGCGCGTTGAAGACCTGGCTGACGTCGCCGGTCTCGACGACATGGCCCTTTTCCATGACGACCACCTCATCGGCGATCTCGGCCACCACGCCCATGTCGTGGGTGATGAACATGATCGCCATGCCCATCTCGACTTGCAGGTTGCGCATCAGGTCCAGGATCTCGGCCTGCGTCGTCACGTCCAGCGCCGTCGTCGGCTCGTCCGCGATCAGCACTTCCGGACGGCAGGCGAGCGCCATCGCGATCATCGCCCGCTGGCGCATGCCCCCGGAAAACTCGAACGCATAGCGGTCCACCGCCTTTTCAGGGTTCGGGATTTCGACCTGGCGCAGCGCGTCCACCGCCATCGCCTTGGCTTCCTTCTTGGGCACGTCACGGTGCAGTCGGATCGCCTCGACGATCTGGCTGCCGATGGTGTGGACCGGCGACAATGACGACATCGGCTCTTGAAAGATCATGCCGATGCGACCGCCGCGGATTGCCCGGATTGCCTTCCCACGTGAGTTGAGGGCGGTCAGTTCGATGGTTTCCTGACCTTCCGGGTTGAACAGGATACGGCCGCCGTTGATGACGCCCGGCGGCGGCACCATGTTCAGGATCGTTCGCGCGGTCACGGATTTTCCGGATCCGGATTCTCCCACCACGCAAGTGGTCTTGCCGCGGTGCAAGTCGAACGAGACTCCGTGCAGCACGTCCAGCATGCCCTGCCGGATGTTGAAGCCGACATTCAGGTTCTTGATGGAGATAACAGGCTTGCTCATGTCAGTGCGCATACGGGTCGGCGGCATCGCGCATCCCGTCCCCGAGGAAGTTGAAGGCCAGAACCGCGACGACGACGAAACCGCCTGGAATGAAGAGCCAGGGCGCCTGGCTGATAGAGCGGATGTTCTGCGCTTCCTTCAGCAGCACGCCCCATGAGATTGCGGGCGGCTGCAGACCGAGGCCAAGGAAGGACAACGCCGTTTCCGCCAGGATCATCAGCGGGATCGCCAGCGTCAGAGACGCGATGATGTGGCTTGTCAGCGATGGCAGCATGTGGCGGAAAATGATCCGCCCCTCGGACGCGCCGTCGAGGCGGGCTGCGATGACGAAATCGTCGTTCTTCATCGCCAGGAAACGGCCGCGCACGACGCGTCCCAGTTCGGTCCAGCCAACGAGGCTGACGATCAGGGTGATGACGAAATACTGCTGATAGACCGGCCAGGACGGCGGCAGAGCAGCCGCCAGTGCCAGCCAGATCGGGATCGTCGGCAGCGACAGTACGAACTCGATCAGCCGCTGGATGATCGCGTCCGTCCGGCCGCCGTAGTAACCCGACGCCCCGCCCAGCGCGATGCCCAGCACCATGGCGATGGCCACGCCGACCAGGCCGATCGACATGGAAACGCGAGTTCCGTACATAACCCGGCTGAACATGTCGCGGCCCAGCCGGTCGGCGCCGAACAGGAAGAATTGATCGCGCGGCTCCACCGTGGCGAGGAAGTGGAGGTCCCAGTCGAACAGGCCCCACATCCTGTATTCCTCGCCGCGGCCGAAGAACCGCAGATAGATTTTCTCGCCCGACTTTTCGTATGTGATCGCCAGCGTGTCGGGATCGCGGTGCCGGTCCATCTCCCAGACGAAGGGCCGGATGCCCCAGCCGTCCTCGCGGTTGTCGATGAAATGGATCATCTGCGGCGGGTGGAACACGGCGCGGCGGTTCTGCTGGGTTGGGTCGTCCGGCGCGAAGAACTCGCAGAACAGGGCGACCAAATAGAACAGGCCGATTACCCACAATCCCACCATCGCCAGCTTGTGGCGGCGGAAGGCCCACCAGATCAACTGCCACTGGCTGGCAATCGCCACGTCCTCGTGGCGGTGGCCGACGCTTGCGGCGATCTCGGCTTCGCGCCCGGCTTCGGGGCTGGTATCGGTCGTATCACTCATATTTCACCCGCGGGTCGAGCAGGACCAGAAGGATGTCCGACAGGAGCATCCCGACCACGGTCAGCGACGACAGAAGAAGAACGAAGGCACCGGCCAGGTACATGTCCTGCGCCAGAAGGGCCTGGAGCATCAGCGGCCCTGCGGTGGGCAGCGACAGAACGATGGCGGTGACCACGGCGCCCGAAACCAGGTTGGGCAGCACCCAGCCGATGGTCGACACGAACGGGTTAAGCGCCACGCGCACCGGGTATTTCATGATCAGCCAGAATTCCGACAGACCCTTGGCGCGTGCGGTGTCGACATAGGGCTTGTTCAACTCGTCCAGCAGATTCGCCCGCATGATGCGGATCAGGCTGGCGGTGGCAGAAGTTCCCAGCACTACGATGGGAAGCCACAGGTGCTTCAGCAGGTCCCAGAACTTGGCCAGCGACCATGGCGCGTTCTTGTATTCGTTGGAAAACAGTCCGCCAACGTCGCTGCCGAAATAGACCACGCCGACATACATCATGATCAACGCCAGCAGGAAGTTCGGCGTCGCCAGCCCGATGAAACCCAGCGTCGTCGCCACATAATCGCCGATGGAATATTTGCGCACCGCGCTGTAGACCCCGATGGGGAAGGCGACCGCCCAGGTGAACAGCAGCGTCGAGAAGGACAGCATCACCGTCAGGCCCATGCGCTGCCAGATCAGGTCGCTGACCGGCTGGCGCCATTCGAAGCTCATCCCGAAATCGCCCTGCAGCAGGTTCGCGACCCATTTGAAATACTGGACGTAAAGCGGCCTATCCAAACCGAACCGCGCCCGAAGGTTCTCTATGGAGGCCTGGTCCAGCACCTCGTTCGATTCACCGAGCTTGGCGATGTAGGTTGTCAGGTAGTCGCCCGGAGGCGCCTGGATCAGCAGGAACGCCACGATGGACACCGCGAAGAGAAACGGGACCATCCAGAGGATCCGCTTCAGGATATAGCGCAACAGCATGGGAGAGGGCCTTGCCTGGGTTGTTGGGGACCGGCCCGCACGGGCCGATCCCCGGATTTGTCAGACTTATTGTGCCCAGTAGTATGTCTGTGGCAGCGTCGGGCCCGGATCCGGATACATCCACGATGCGGGGATTGCCTCCGGCACGTTCATCAAGCCTTTCTTCACCACGCCCACCAGGTTCGGGGCGAGCGAGACACCGATGATCTCGAACTCGTCCGCCGCCATCTGGTGGATCTCGCGGAAGATATCGAGCGCCTTCTCCTGGTCGGCCTCGGCCTTGAAGGCCTCGTAGAGCTCAAGCCGCTTTTTCATCGACTCGCTGGGCTCTTCGCCATCGGCGCCGCCCGACAGGTACCAGCGGGTCCAGGGAATTGCGTACCAGGAGGCCTGCGGATGCACGGCCAAGACGTCGCGCGGGCTGAGCGTCGGGTCCAGACCACCAGGCGCGCCCCAGACCATGAAATCATGCTCGTTGGCTTCGCCGCGCGAGTAGTAGATCGAGCGCTCGACCGAGCTGATGTTGAGTTCGACGCCGATCTCTTCCCATTGCTCCGCAATGATCTCCAGTGCGTCGCCCCAATCCGGCTGCTCAATGCCGGTATACTGAACATTGAATGCGAACCGGCGACCGTCCGAAAGCAGGCGATAGCCATCGCCGTCACGTTCGGCAAAACCAGCCTCATCCAGCAACTCGTTGGCGCGGTCCGGATCGAACTCGGTCATCTGGCGGCCCAGCTGCTCATTATACAGCACATGATCCGGGCGCGGCCCGATCTGCCAAGGCTCACCCTGGCCTTGATAGACGATGTCGATGATTTCTTCGCGATCCATCGCCAGAGACAGCGCCTCGCGAACCAGCTTGTTGCGGATCATCTCCCGCATCACCGGGTCTTTGTGCGTGTGATTGAAGTGGATCGCCATTGTGTTCGAGTTCGAGTTGATCATATCGAGGATCTCAAACCCGCCCTTCTCGGCGTTCTCGGCAAAGACCGGCTTGTTGGCGAGACCGGAAATGCGGCGGCGTTGCATGTCAATATTGCCGGCAATCGCCTCAAGAACGATGGCCTGATTGTCCTGAGCCACGTTCATTTCCAATGCGTCGATATAGGGCAGCTGGTTGCCCTCTGTGTCGACCTGCCAGAAGTAAGGGTTGCGTTCCATCACCACCTGGGTCGAACCGGCGGTATAGCCGTCACCAACGACGACCCACGGATCCAGCGTCGGGCGGTCTGCGTTCGCCCAGCGGTTTGGCGCTTCTACTTCGCCGCATTTCAGGCGGAACAGGGCCGGCCAGTCCTCGACCGCCTCGGTCGCATCGACCTCGGCCTGGACATTTTCGTTGTAGGTCGGGTGATACTGGGAGCAGAAATGCTTGGCCCAGAGAACCGGTTCCTGCGCCAGCGGCGTGGCCAGCTCGGTCAGGAAGGTACCGTAGGGCGCCGCGAATTTCAGAACCACTGTGTAGTCGTCGATCTTCTCGGCGGTCATCGTCTCGCCGTTTACCACGAAGCGCGCCGGCGCGTTCGGGTAGAATTCCTCGTTGTGCAGCAGGTCCTCGACGAAGAACATGATGTCATCGGCGGTAAAGGGCTCGCCGTCCGACCACTTCATGCCCTCACGCAGGTGGAAAGTGAATTCCGAGCTATCCTCGTTCACCTCCCAGCTTTCAGCTACGTTCGGGATCACGCCGGAGAAATCCGGCTTCCACCGTGTCAGACCCTGAGGGCTGATCACGCGCAGGATGGAGTTGTGGTCGTTCGACCCCCCCAGTACGCGGCGCAGCTTGCCGCCATAGGTGCCAACTGATTCATAGGGCGTGATCTCTTCCGGGCTGCTGGGCAGCCGCTCTTCCACGGGGGGAAGCTCGCCGGCGGCCACCTTCTCGGCCAGCGTCGGGGCTTCCTGGAACGCCAGCGCCGCCACCGGGCTCAGCATCACACCAAGTGCCGCTCCGGCAAAGGTCATTGGGCGCAGGTTGCGCCAGTTGAGTGTCATGGATGTGTCCTCCCTTTCGTCGGGACTCATGACGGTCCCGCCGGGTAAAACCGTGCCATCACAGTTGTCTGCTTGTCAAACAAATAAATGGATGATGTAATATGGTTGTAAATCAAACCGGACCTGCCAGCTCCGGTTTGGTGTGTCAGGGAGGATTTGGCGTGACGCAGGCCAAGACCAGCGACGTTCAAGGCGCCGCCGCTCCGCCGGGACTGCGGCTGGAGGAGAGAATCTATCACGACCTCCTCGGCCGTATTCAGACCGGCACCTATGCACAGGGCGAACGTCTGCCGACCGAGAACGAACTTGCCGCTGAGTTCGGCGTCTCCCGCCCGGTGATACGAGCGGCTTTGGCGCGCCTGCGAGAGGCCGGGCTGATCGTGTCGCGCCAGGGCGCGGGAAGCTTCGTCAGTGCGATCAGTTCAGGCCCAGATACCGGCTATGGCCCGCTCGGATCCATCGACGATATCGCCGGCTTCTTCGAATTCCGCCGTTTCATCGAGTGCGAAACCGCGGCCCGCGCTGCCGCGGCGGCGACAACGGCCCAGATCGCCGAATTGCGCGAATATCTCAGCGGCATAGACGCCGATATCGAGGCCGGACAGGCCACCATCGAACTCGACATCCGCTTCCACGCTGCAGTGGCAGAGCTTGCCGGAAACCGCTTTCTTTCCGAGAGCCTCCGCATGCTCCGCCCGCATATGCGCTTCGTCGGGCAGTTCGTACGTTCACTGTCGCCACAGGGCTATGTCAGTGCCAAAATGAACATGCAGGCAGAACACCGCAAACTGGTTGACGCGATTGCCAGCGGTGACCCGGATCGGGCCCGGCAGGCGATGAAACGCCATGTCGAGTCGTCGGAACAGAGAATCTTCAGAGGGACGGGAAATGCAGGTTGAAATCGCGGTACCGAGCCGCTCGAAAGTCGGTGAAGGCGCGGTCTGGGACGACCGCGCGCAGGTCTTGTGGTGGGTTGATATCCCCACGGGGTTGATCCACCGCACCACCGCTTCGGGCGTCGACACCACTTATGACCTCGGCGAGCCAGTCGGCTGCCTCGCCGTGCGAGAGCCCGGCGGTCTCGTCGTCGCGGCGAAATCCGGCTTCTGGTTCTACGACCCGGAGACCGGTGCCAAGGAAAAGCTGACCGATCCGGAACAGGATCGCCCCGCCAACCGCTTCAACGATGGCACCACCGACATGCAGGGCCGGTTCTGGGCCGGCACGATGAAGGATGGCGGCGACCCCGAACGGTGCGGTCGGTTTTACCGCTTCGACCCGGACCTGACGGTAACCCCCTGGAAGGACGAAATCTTCACGACAAACGGCCTCGCCTTCGCGCCGGACGGCAGGACGATGTATTTCTCCGACTCTAACCCGTCCGTTCGCACCATATGGGCCTGTGACTATGACACCGACACAGGCACCCCGTCGGAGCCGCGCGTGTTCTTCGACACGCGGGCGGTTCCCGGTCGGCCCGATGGCGGCACAGTCGACGCCGATGGCTGCTATTGGCAGGCGGGCGTCTCCGGCTGGCAGCTCTACCGCATCACGCCGGACGGGCGCGTCGACATGACAATCGACATGCCCGTCGAGAAGCCCACCAAACCGATGTTCGGCGGGCCCAACCTCGACATCCTCTTCGTCACATCCATTGGCGCCGGACTGGAAAACGACCCGAACCAGCCGCAGGCGGGCAGCCTCTTTGCCGTCACTGGCACGGGCTGCCGGGGTGTTCCACAGGTCAGATTCCAAGCTTGAAACAGCCGCTTCTTCTGGCCGAAAATATCCCGGGGGAGTCGCGAAGCGACGGGGGCAGAGCCCCCAGCGAAACCGCCACCTGCACGAGTTCATTGCGTTTCAAGCCGTCCCCGCCACATTCCAAAGGCACACGTCCATGAAAATCATCGCCCTCCGTTCCTTCATGTCCTGCGACCGCGACCGTCCGCGCGTTCTAGTCGCCATCGATACCGACGAGGGCATCACCGGCTGGGGGGAATGCTACAACCACGGACCTGACCGGGCACTACCGCCTTTGCTCGACTACCTCTACCTGCAGATCGAAGGACAGGACCCGACCCGTGTCGAAGCGCTGATCCTGAAGTTACTGCAGCAGTCCCGTTTTCCGCCCGGCGCGCTCGGTCTCGCGGCGATTTCCGCCATCGACCACGCGCTGTGGGACATCTCGGCCAAGGCGCTTGGCGTGCCTGTTTACAAGCTCCTTGGTGGTGAGGTCCGTGAGCGTGTGCGCGTGTATCTCGGGGTCTATTCGGCACCCGAGGCCGAGGACATCCGCGACTTCTGCGCCGAGAAAAAAGAGAACTGGGGCTTTACCGCCTTCAAGCTCTCGCCCTACCGAACCGACATCCATGCCAATCCATGGGGCACGGTCATCCGAACCACGACCGAGTGGCTGGAGAAGCTCTACGACCTCTGCCCGAGCACCGAGTTCGCCTTCGACGCCCATGCCAAGCTGTTCGAACCCTGGCAGGCGGCCGAGCTTGGCAACGCCCTCGCGCCGTTTCACCCGCTGTTCTATGAGGAACCGATGCGGCCGGAGAACATCGACGCCTGGGGCGACCTGAAGGCGAAACTCTCCGTTCCGCTCGCAACGGGCGAATCCCTCTACAACCGCTGGGAAGTCCTGCGGCTTCTGCAGTGCCGGGGCGCCGATATCGTTCAGCCTGACATCTGCGTCGTCGGGGGCATCTACGAGATGCGCAAGATCGCCGCGTTGGCCGAGGCGTTCTACGTCCCGGTCGCGCCGCACAACCCGATGGGACCGTTGGCCACGGCGGTGAACCTGCATTTCTCGGCCGCCTGCGCCAATTTCAAGATCCTGGAATACCGACTGCCGATGGGCGCGGCCTATACGGGTCACGGGCTTTCGGACAGCGACGAGAGCGCCGCCTATATCAAGGACCCCTACCTTCCGAGCGACGGCCACCTCGAGTTGCGCCCCGACCGCCCGGGCTGGGGCGTCGAGATCGACGAGGATTACCTGAAGACTGATCGGTACATTCACTGGGAACGAAAACTGCCCATGCGCCCCGACGGGTCAACAGGCTACTGCTAGGCAGATGCCGCACCGGGAAGATCTCCGCCGCGCCCTGATGCGCCTTGTGGACTGGCCCGAGGCGCCGGGGCCGACCCGTGGCCGCACGGTGGCGACCATTCCCCACGAAAACGGTCACTGGGTCGAGGAGATCGTGCTCGACACGCCAACGCCGATCCCCGGCACTCTGATCCGCCCGGCGCGTGTCGGCCCGCATCCGGCGGTGCTCTACTGCCACGCACATGGCGGCGACTACCGGCTCGGGCGGCAGGAATTGCTGAAGGGCAGCCGTTTCCTGCAGAGCCCAGGCTATGGCCCGCCGCTTGCCGCCGCGGGCTTAGCGGTACTGTGCATCGACATGCCCAGCTTCGGCGATCGCCGCGACGAAGGCGAAGAGAACGACCTTGCCAAGGGCATGTTCTGGCAGGGTAAAAGCCTGTTCGGCGCAATGCTGGCCGATCTCTCGACCGCACTGAGCTATCTGGCCAACCGGCCCGACGTCGACGACGCGCGCATATTCACGCTCGGCCTGTCGATGGGTGCGGCGCACGCATTCTGGCTGGCGGCGCTTGAGACCGGCATCGCGGGCTGTGCGCATCTCTGCATGCTCGCCGACATCTCGGAGCTGGCGAAAACCAATACCCACGCGCGGCATGGCTTTTACCTGACAGTGCCTGGCCTGCTGCAACTGGCAGACATGGGAGACGTGGCCGGGCTGATCGCGCCGCGGCCGCAGATGATCTGTCATGGCGGGCAGGATCACCTGACACCAGCTGAAGCCCGCGACGCGGCTCTGGCGAAGGTCAAGGCTGCCTACGCCCACTGCCCAGATCCCGACGCGCTGACATGCGCGCTGGATCCGGACGCCGGCCACGGCGAAACCGCGCCGATGCGGATCGCGGTACTCGACTTCCTTGCCCGCGCCGCCGCGCCGGGCTACCCGGCATTCTGACATCTTTGGGAGGATATCCATGAAACGACTGCTCATCACCGGCGCCGCCGGCAACCTCGGAACGCAGATGCGTGACCGGCTAAAACACCTCGCGGATACCATCCGCCTGTCGGATATTGGCGACATGGGCGAAGCCGGGCCGAACGAGGAAATCATGCCCTGCGACCTCGGCGACCAAGTTGCGGTGGAAAAGCTTGTCGAAGGCTGCGACGGAATCGTGCACTTCGGCGGCAAGGCCAACGAAGGGCCGTGGGACGTGATCCGCAACGCCAATATCGACGGCATCTACAACCTTTACGAAGCCTGCCGCCTACACGGCTGCAACCGCGTCGTGTTCGCCAGTTCGAACCACGCAACAGGCTTCTACAAACAGTCCGAAGTCATCGACAACACGGTCTACCCCAAGCCTGACGGGCTCTACGGGGTGTCCAAGGTGTTCGGCGAGATGATGGCCAGCCTTTACCACCAGAAATTCGGGATCGAGACCGCGTCGGTCCGCATTGGCTCCTGCTTCCCTGAGCCAAACAATCACCGCATGCTTTACACGTGGCTCAGCTATGGCGACCTCGCCACCATGATTGAGCGTATCTTCGACGTTCCAAAACTCGGTTGCACGGTTATCTACGGCGCCTCCGACAACAGCCAGCGCTTCTGGGACAACAGCAAGGTCAGCTGGCTCGGCTGGACTCCGCAGGACAGCGCCGATGATTACCGCGCAAAGGTCGATGCAAATTCGGAAAAACCGGCTGCAGACGCACCGGATGTGGTCTATCAGGGCGGTATGTTCACGGCAGACGACATACATCAGGAATGACGGCAGACTGGATCGCCGTCGACTGGGGAACCTCAAACCTTCGCGCGTGGGCGATGGAACAGCACGGGACGGTTCTCGACCACGCAGTGGCCGATACCGGAATGTCCGGTCTGGCTCCCGATTCTTTCGAACCTGCGCTGCTTGCGCTGGTCGAGGGCTGGCTGGGGGAAGGCCGCACGCCAGTCATCGCCTGCGGGATGGTTGGGGCCAAGCAGGGCTGGGCGGAGGCGCCCTATCGCGCCGCGCCCTGCCCCGCCACCTCTGCCGCTCTGGTGCCCGCGCTGTCGCATGACGCTCGTCTCGACGTGCGCATAATCCCGGGCGTAAAGCAGAGCAATCCGCCCGACGTGATGCGAGGTGAGGAAACTCAGATTGCCGGCTATCTCGCACAGAACCCGGAGTTCGACGGCATTCTCTGTCTGCCAGGCACTCATACGAAATGGGTTCACGTCAGCGCCGGCGAGATCGTCAGCTTCCGCAGTTACATGACCGGAGAGATCTTCGCGCTACTGTCGAAGCAATCGGTCCTGCGCCACAGCACGGCCACCTCGGGCTGGGACGACGACGCCTTCGCCGAAGCCGTGGCCGATACCCTGTCACGTCCGGAATCGCTTGCAGGCCGCGCTTTCGCGATCCGCGCCGACAACCTGCTAAACGGGACACCGGCCCAGACCGGCCGGGCGCGACTCTCCGGTCTTTTGATCGGAGCAGAACTTGCAGACGCGCGGCCCTACTGGCTGGGCCAGCCGGTAACACTGATCGGCGCGTCAGAATTAACCGGCATCTATGCCGCGGCGTTGTCCGTTCAGGGCGTATTGCCGGAAGTCGCCGAAGGTGACCCGATGACACTCTCAGGCCTGCTTGCTGCCTTCGCAGCCAGCCGCGCCTGACACGCAGACCCACCTTTCGGCGCAGCGTCAACCTGCTTATAGTCGGAGCAAATCCTGACGGGCAGGTACAATGGTCGATCAAAGCGGGCGGAAACGGGCCTTCAACATCCTGATCGTTGGCCAGTCGGGGCGGCTTGCCTATGAAGCTGCCCTGTTCGCCGCAAGCATGCGCCAATCAGACCCAGAATTCTCCGGCCGCCTTTACATCGCTGAGCCGCAACCCGGACCGCTCTGGCCAAACGATCCGACAATCCGTGACGAAGGGCTTCGTAGCCTTGTTGAAGAACTCGGGGGCAACTTCCTGCCTTTCGAGAGCCGCCATTTCGGCGCTGCCTATCCCTATGGGAACAAGATCGAGGCGCTATTCGCGTTGCCGGAAAACGAACCCTTCGTATTCTTCGACACAGACACGCTCGTCACCGGTGAAATATCAAAGGTTCCCTTTGATTTCGACCGCCCCTGCGCGTCACTGCGACGGGAAGGCACCTGGCCGCAGATCGAGCTCTATGGGCCTGGTTATGGCGAAATCTGGGGAGCTCTCTACACCAAGTTCGGCCTTGATATCGACCCGACAATCGATGAGGGCCAGCCGGAAGAATATTGGCAGCGCTATATGTATTTCAATGCAGGCTGGTTCTTCTACCGGTGCCCGCGCATCTTTGGTCAGCGTTTCCTGGACTATGCACTCGCTATCCGCGACGATCCGCCCGCCGAACTTGTCTGCCAGGAACTGACCCCCTGGCTCGACCAGATCGCCCTGCCAATGGTGATCCACTCGCTGGGCGGCGCGCGCCAGACAATCCCCGCCGGGTTGCTGGACGGCTCAGTCACCTGCCATTACCGCGTTTTCCCGCTACTTTATGCGCGGGAGGATGACCGTGTGGTCGAGGTACTGGAAGCGGTGACAGCGCCGAACCGGATCAAGAAGGTGCTGAAGGAGTACGAGCCGCTGAAGAAGATGGTGATCCAGCGCAAGGGACATAAGGTGCGCGCCCTTTTCGACCGCGATCACCTGCCACGTCGCGAACAGATGATCCGCAACAAGATTAAGCGCGAGAACCTCTGGATGCGCTGAATGGCGTTCCGTTCGATTGTGGTTCAGGTCGGCAGCAATGTGCCACGCGGACCCACCTGGCTCCAGAACCGCCCGAGCATCAGTGCCGCGGCCAGTGTCAGTCCGACCACCAGCCCGAGCCAGATCCCGACACCGCCCCATCCCAGAACAAAACCCATGACATAGCTCACCGGTATCCCGACCGCCCAGTAGCTGAGCGCCGCATAAACCATTGGCCGCCGCGTATCGTGCAGGCCCCGGAGCAGCCCCAGCGCCACAACCTGCGCCCCGTCCACCAGGTGAAAAAGGGCCGCGACGATCAGGAACTTCGAGCCCACCTCTAGGATCTCCGGCCGTGCCGGATCGTCCGGCGCGACGAAGAGACCCACCATCTGCTCGGGGATCGCCAGATAGACGACCATCATTACCAGTGCGAACACCGCCGACAGGACCGATGCGGTCGCCGCCCCCTCTCGAAGTCCGCCGTAATCCTTACGCCCCAACGCGTTGCCGACCCGGACGGTCGCCGCCTGGCTCAGCCCCAGATGCACCACGAAGGTCAGCGAAGACAGCTGCAGCGCTACGCCGTGTGCGGCCAGCGGAATCGCCCCGATCCAGCCCACCATTACCGAGGCCGCCGAGAACAGGCCGCTCTCCGCCAGGTTGGTCAGGCCGATGGGCCAGCCAAGCTTCAACACCTGTCCGAACGCCTCGCGGTCGATGCGCCAGAGCCGTCGGAACAGCGCATGCTCCGGCGTGACCCGTGCGGAGTAGAAGCAAAACACAAACAGTCCCAGCACGTGCAGGGTGACCGAGGCGATCGCCGCACCGCGGAGCCCCATCTCGGGGAAGCCGAGGTGCCCGAAGATCAACAGGTAGTTGAGGCCCGCGTTCAGCAATGCCCCGATCACGGTGATCCAGAGGATGGGCTGGCTACGTTCCAACGCCGACAGGTAGCTTTTCAGCACCATCGTCAGCAGTGCCGGCACCAGGCCGAAGGCACCAATATGCAGGAAATCCTGTGCCATGGCTGCTGTCTCTGCGGTCTGACCCAGCGCCAACATGATCCACTCTGTCCAGATCAGCGGGACCGTGACCGCCAACCCGTAGATCGCCGACAACCACAGACCCATCCGTGTCACCCGCCGGACCTGCCTTTCGTTTCCCTCGCCCAGTGCGCTCGCCACCATCGGCAGTACCGCAAATGCAAAGCCGGAGCCGACGATGAACAGAACGAACCACAAAGTCTGAGCGATGGTGACCGCCGCCAGCGCGCGCACATCGTACCAACCCAGCATCAGCGTATCGGTCACACCGATCATGACCTGCGCGACGTGACTGCCGACCAGCGGCAGACCAAGCACAAGAAGACGGCGGGTGTGCTGACGATATGGGCTTAAAGAGAACACCGGCCGCCCATACGCCAACGCGACCGTTGCGGCAATATCGGGTGCGAAGGACTTTGGCGGATGTCAGCCGCCCGGTTTCTCCGCAACGAAATCGATCAGGCCTGCGACGCCGCTATGACCTTCGCCCGAGGTCTGGTCCGCATCGTAATCGGCGCTGTGCAGGACCCGGTAGCCGGGGAATGTCTCCTCCAGCATGTCCAGCGTGTACATGTTTTCTCTATGTGGAGGGCCGCCGGTGCCGTATTCGACCTGCCGCGGCGCAAAACCGTGCAAAAGGAGCAACCCGCCCGGCCGCAAAGCGATGTCAAAGCCGCGAAAAATCTCGGTGCGCAACGCAGGATCGGCGAACTGGATAAAGACGGCGACAAGGGCATCGTAGGGCTTTGCCGCCCAGTCCCAATCAGAAATATCGCCATACTTAAAGTCGACGTTAGCGGCGGCGTCTTCCGCCAGCGCACGAGCCTTTTCAAGCCCGCGCCGGGAGTTGTCCATAGCGGTCACGTTCAGACCCTGCCGGGCGAGGAAGACCGAATTCCGCCCCTCTCCATCCGCAACGGCCAGCACGCGGCTGCCGGAGGGAATGCGCTGCGCGTGGGTACGGACGAATTCCGCCGGTGCGGTGCCGAACAGGTAATCTTCCCGGTCGTACCGGTCGTCCCACATGTTCCAGCTACTATCCTGCTCGGTCATGCGGCGAGCATACCTGCGTCGCCGCGCGCGGCAAGAACTCAGACGATCTCGACCAGTTCCACGTCGAAGGTCAATGCCTTGCCTGCCAGTGGATGGTTCGCGTCGAGCGTGACGCCCTGATCATCGGCGGCAGTCACCGTGACCGGGATCGCTTGGCCCTGCGGCGTCTGCATCTGCAACTGAGTGCCTGGATCGGTTGGAATATGCGGCGGGATTTGCTCGCGCGGAACCGTCTGGATGCGCGACGGATCGTGCGCGCCATAGGCTTCCTCGGCTTCGATGGTCACGGTCTTCTTGTCGCCGACCGCCATACCTGAAACTTCTTTATCTAGTCCGGGGATGATTTGGCCCGATCCGACAGTGAACTCCAGCGGATCGTTTCCAGCAGAACTGTCGAACTGTGTACCGTCGTCGAGCGTACCGGTGTAGTGCAAACGGACTGTATCGCCGGCCTTGGCCTGGGTCATGAGTCGCTCCTGATGTCGGGGAAAATTTGTCGAGGCCGCTTCTGGCGGGTGCTCGCTGATGAGGGGAAAGAGTCGCAGCCTTGCTAGGGAATGTAAAGGCCGGGGCCGGAGACTCTCAGCCTTCCGCGGGATCAACTGACGCAAGCCCTTTATACGACTAAGAAACGATGCTGCCCTCCCTCTTCAACATTCCGGATACTCCGGTCTATGGTGCGCCCGCGGGCACATGAGGGAGGACAGGTCATGACCCATATCCTTGCGATCGACCAAGGCACGACCTCGAGCCGGGCGATCCTGTTCGACAGGGAAATGAATGTCGTGTCCATCGCGCAGCAGGAGTTGCAGCAGCATTTTCCCTCTTCAGGCTGGGTTGAGCATGAGCCGGAGGACCTTTGGTCCACAACACTGGCAACCTGCCGCCAGGCGCTCGAAACTGCCGGGATCGAGGCTGGCGGAATCGCCGGGATTGGCATCACCAACCAGCGCGAGACAACAGTGGTCTGGGACAAGGCGACGGGAGAACCAATTCACCGCGCGATCGTATGGCAGGACCGGCGCACGGCGGCCTACTGCCAGGAACTGCGCGAAGCCGGGCACGAGGAGATGATCGCTGATCGAACTGGCCTGCTATGCGATCCCTATTTCTCTGGCACGAAACTAAAATGGCTTCTGGACAATATCGATGGCGCGCGGGAGAGGGCAGAGGCAGGAGAACTGCTTTTCGGAACGGTCGATAGTTACCTGATCTGGAAGCTGACCGGCAGCAAATCGCATGTGACCGACGCGACCAATGCAGCGCGAACCCTGCTTTTTGACATCCGCAAGGGTCGCTGGTCCTCGACGATCTGCGAACTGCTGGGGATACCGATGGCGATGCTTCCGGAGGTCAAAGACTGTGCGGCGGACTTTGGCGTGACGATGGCCGAACACCTTGGAGCCGAGGTGTCGATACTGGGCGTTGCGGGAGACCAGCAGGCTGCGACTGTCGGGCAGGCCTGTTTCGAGCCTGGCATGCTGAAATCTACCTATGGCACAGGCTGCTTTGCATTGCTGAACACCGGAAGCGAGCCGGTTGTGTCAAAGAACCGGCTGCTGACCACCATTGCCTACCAGCTGGACGGTAAGCCAACCTATGCGCTGGAAGGCTCGATCTTCATCGCCGGCGCCGTCGTCCAGTGGCTGAGGGACGGGCTGAGGCTGGTGAAAACAGCACCGGACACGCAAATTTTAGCGGAAGCGGCCGATCCCGAGCAGGACGTGGTTTTGGTACCAGCCTTCACCGGCCTGGGGGCTCCCTACTGGAATGCAGACTGCAGAGGGGCTGTTTTCGGTCTGACTCGAAGCTCCGGACCAGAAGAACTGGCTAAGGCGGCGCTGGAAAGCGTGGGGTATCAGACCAGGGACCTGTTAGAAGCGATGCATGCGGATATTGGAGAGGCTGAGGAAGCGGTATTGCGGGTCGATGGGGGCATGAGCGCCTCGGACTGGACAATGCAGTTCCTAGCCGACATCCTGGGCGCTCCAGTGGACCGGCCGAAAGTGTTGGAAACAACTGCGCTGGGGGCTGCCTGGCTAGCGGGAATGAAGGCCGGGATGTATCCGGGGCCAGAAGATTTCGCCGCCAAATGGGCGTTGGAAAGACAGTTCGAACCAGGCATGGAACAAGCGGAACGTGACCGTCGATACAGGCGCTGGAAGCGGGCCGTTGAGGCGACGATGTCAGTGTGATCTCGCACGGGCAAATGCGAACACAATAAGATCCAAAGCTACCGCCATGGCTCTGAAACTCCGGAGTCAATAAAAGTCCAGGTCCAATCCTGCACGGCCGTCAGTGCATTTGTTCGCGTCGCAGATGGCCAAGCTTGTCGGGATTGCGGACGATGTAGACTGCGACGATCCGATCCGCCACGATCTCAAGCGCCGTAGTTTGCAACGTGTCGCCGGCCTCGACCGTCACGAATCCGGGCAACCCGTCAATCAAACCGTAGCTGACGAGCCTCGACATATCGTTCCGGAAGACACGCTTTAGCGCAGCATGAAGTTCCATGACGTCCGCATGGCCGACGACAGGTGCCATCGCGGCCGGCTTCTTGCCGCCGCCGTCGGAATAGAGGGTCACGTCATCGGCGAGCATGGCGCCCAGGCCAGTCACGTCTCCGCTGCGGGAAGCAGTGAAAAATGCTTCGGCGATTGCCATTCCCCACTCGCGCGGAACCGGAAAACGCGGCCGATCCGCCCGCACATGGCTGCGGGCGCGACTGGCAAGCTGGCGGCATGCGGCGGGATCACGGCCAATTGTTTCAGCCACTTCGTCAAATCCCACACCGAAGACATCGTGCAGCAGGAACGCCGCGCGCTCCAGCGGCGACAACCGTTCCAGCGCCAGCATCAATGGCAGGGTCACATCGTCAATCTCGTCGGGCTCCGGGTCGAAGACCGGTTCAGGCAGCCAAGGCCCGACATAGGTCTCATGCCGGTTACGTGCCGACTTGAGCAAATCGAGACACAGCCGGGTGACCACACGGCGCAGGAAAGCCTCCGGCTCCCGCACGGCCTGGCGGTCGGTACCGAGCCAGCGCAGGAAGGCATCCTGCACGATGTCTTCCGCCTCCGACACGGACCCAAGCATGCGATACGCAACCCGGACCAGCCGCGGACGGAGCGGATCGAAACTGTCCGCCACGTCCTGCGCCTGATCCTGCTGCATCACGCCGCCTCCGGCTGAGCGGATGTATCCTCGGGGATGCCCAGGCCGATATTCAGCCGGTTGAAGGAGTTGATGGCCCCTATCAACAGCGTGATTTTGAAGATTTCCGCTTCGCTGAAATGCTGTTCCAGTGCTGCAAACGCGGTCGCGGACACGCCTGATGTGGCGAGGCGTGTCAACTGCTCGGTCCAATCCAACACGGCACGCTCCCGATTGCTGTAAATCGTCGCCTCGCGCCACGCGTCGAGCAGATAGATACGTTCTTCGGTCTCACCGTTCTTTCGGGCATCGCGTGCGTGCATCTGGATGCAACGCGCACAGCCGTTGATTTGCGAAGCACGTAGCTTGATCATTTCGACAATCGTGGAATCAAGCCCTTCCTGCGCCCGCGTTCCATAGGCAATAAGCGGCTTCAGGTCGTCGAAATGTGTTTCAATCGCGTTCATTCGGGATGTCATCAGTCTCTCCGTTATCGAGTGTGCATGACAACAAGACGAGACGGCACCCGGCAAATGTGACATGAGCCAAGAGAAATTTTAGAAGATCATCGAGACGCTCGAAGAAAGACCAAATTAATCAATCTAATTGCAGTCAGGCGGAAAGGCCCTACGGGGACCTTTCCTTACTGCCGTCCACTATTCCGCCGCCAGCATCTCTGCACCAGCGCCGGATGTGCGCCGTGCAGAGCGGGAATCTTCCGCATCGTCGTAGGATAGCGGTCCGCAACGGAAAGCCTGTGTCAGCCACACTGTGTCGAGCGCCTTGCGGCAATGCTCGACATAGCGATTGCCGTTGAGCTTCAGATCAGCCAGCGCAAGCAGGCGGCGGTGAATCGGATAGTGGCGGTCGATATCCAATCCGCAATCGGTAAACACCTTCAGTGGCAACGCGCCCATCATTACGATCTGGTTCATGTAGGTCAGCGTCAGGAGCGCGGTGTGGTAGATACGGCGATTGCGCGTATGCAACGTTTCGCCGTCGAACTCGTAAAGTGGCAGGTCGCGCAGTTTGTCCCGGTAGAACAGATGCGTGAGGTAATAAGCCGATGCGCTGGACAGGAAGTGCACCATCGAACGCTGTGTGATCGACAGGATCGCACCGCCTTTCGACAGGTAGGGCCGATAGGGGTGCGGCTGGCGCAACAGGTATCCGGTGCAGGCAACGAACACCGCGCCCTCCGTCACCGGTTGACGCTCGCCGCTGCGCAGGATCATCTCGGGCCCGTCCGGACCGTCGACCACATCCTCGAGGTAATCGGAGACTACGCCGGACAAACCTTCGGCGATTGTTCTACCTTCCTGCCGCGACAGGACGCCGAACTCGTAGCCTTCGCCGGTTCCGTCAAGGCTGATGGTCTGCGTGCGGCGGAAGACGTCGAAGACCTGGTCTTCGTTGCGTCCGTCATACTGCAGAGCCTGATCACGGAAGCTCTTGGCGACCAGCATGCCGCCCCAGAAACGGCGCAGCCCTGAAGGGAAGAACAGGTCGCGGTCGGCAAACACCGTGCCCTTGCCGTCGATCAGCATTACTGACCGGTGCGGGTTGTCGGTGACTAGGGCATGAACGGTGTCCATCCCTGTCTTGCCACCCCCCACGACATAGACAGGCGCCTTCGGCCGCACGTCACGAAGGCGTTCCGGCGTGGTCGAAATCACACGCCTGCTGGTCAGCTCAAGCGGCCGCAGCGACGGAACGTTGTAGCCAATCGCATGGATGACGCGCTTGGCGGTGAAGCTGCGAACCCGCCCATTTCCATCGCGGCAGTCGACGCGAGCATTGCCGCCGACCGCTTCAACGGCGGAGGTGACGGTGTGGCCAAAATACTCTCGCAAGTCGAACCGTGGGCGGATCTGCTCCAAGCAGTAGGCAAGATGCGCCTGCACCTCCGCCCCGGTTGCGAGGTAGTCGGATGGCTTCGACCAGTCCCATTTAATGTCGCCCACTGTGAAAGAAGGATGCGGCTGATGCAGGCGGCAATGTTCGTAGATGCCGGTCCACATGCCGCCCGGCGCAGAATTGCGGTCGATGAGCACGACCTTGGCGGTCTTGTCGAGATACTGGCTGGCGACGAAAAGCGCGTTGAGCCCAGCGATCCCCGCGCCGATGACGACGAGATCGCAGGTTTCGGAAATGTCTTTATTCAATGGTCTGGTCCTGATCCGCTTCTAATAGGGCGCAGCGAATGAGGCGAGCGGTACCGCTGCCCATAATAAGAAGCGACCCGTCCGATGCTGCGCGATATGGCTGCGGTGTCAGACACATCCGTTGTGGCCAGCGTTGTAACGCGCGTTGAGGGCCAGCACGCAGAGCGTGGTTTTTCGCCGCGCTGCGGCGGTTGGACTAGCTGCTGACCCAGAAACCTTCGTGCACGACAGCGCTTTCTTCTGTCAGGAGTGGACCCACTACTTCCACTTGCCGCTGACCTGCGGCGAACACGGTACGGCAGGGCAAGTCCATCGTGAGGTTCTCGGGGTCGGGACCGATCAGGTCCTTCAGGGCCTTTTCGCTCATGCCGTGGACGACGCGCCCAACGCCGGCCCAGTAGACGGAACCGGCGCACATCGCGCAGGGCTCGGCGCTGGTGTACATGGTGCAGGTTGCGAGGAAATCGGCGTCGTATTTCAGTGACGCCTCGGTCATCAAGTTGCGCTCGGCATGGCCGGTGCGGTCGCCTTTCGTGCCACAGGTGTTCATCGCTTCCAGCAAGACTTCACCGTCGGGCCCTGCCAACAGAGCGCCGAATGGGTGGTCGCCGCGGGCGCGGGAGTCCGTGGCGAGCGCGATGGTGCGGCGGATCAGGGCGAGGTCGGTTTCGGGGGCGATTGGCATCGGTGTCTCCTAGCTGACAACGGCTGCACGTGAGCGTCATGGCTGGGCTAAGGCAACGTGTTGCGGTGGTCTCCGCGGGCGGAGTCGCAAAACTGTGCATGTCAATGCATACACCGCACCCTTGCGCCCAAAAAGCAAGCAGATGCCGCGCGGGGCGGCAGTTGTGAAAGGATAGTCCGTGACTCCAATGACGATTCCCCGGCGTGATGAGTGGCGAGTAGAAGCGGTGGGGCTACGGCTCTGACATTGCTCATCCGAACCGTATGTCCAGCACACCCGGAGAGAGGGGCGTTGCCAGCCAGCGAAGGATGAGTTGACGAATGCCTAGCCAGCGAACGCCCGACCCGCGCTTCTCGCCCATTTTTTTCTGTTATCGAAGAAAGGACGCGCCAATGCGAATGTTGGACGTGAAATCCGTCGCTTTTGCGGCTGCCGCGGTCGTTGCTGGCGGTGCCGCCCAGGCCCAGGACAAGGTGACCTATCAGCTTGACTGGCTGCCAGGCGGCGACAAGGCTCCGATCTATGTCTGCATCAATGAGGGCTTCTGTGCCGATGCGGGGCTGGAAGTGACGATCGAGCCCGGCCGCGGGTCGTCCGAGGCGATCACCAAGATCGCGACGGGGACGTCAGATATCGGGTCCGCCGGGATCGAGGCGCTGATGGCCGCCGTGGTGACCGAGGATGTGCCGGTGACCGCCGTGGCGTCGATCTTCAACACTGGCCCGCATGCGTTCTATACGACCGCCGACAAGGGCATCGCGTCGATCACCGACGTCAAGGGCAAGTCGGTCGCGACCTCTCCGTTCACTTCGTCCAACGTGTTTCTCCCGCTGGTGCTGGCCGAGAACGGCATGTCCGAGGCGGACATCACCCTGACCAAGGCCGATCCCGGCGCTCTTGGTCCGCTGCTGATGACCGGGCAGGCCGACGCGATCATCGCGTGGCTGACGGATGTGTCGCGCTATACAGGGCAGGCCGAGGAAGCCGGCAAGGAGATCGTGATCCTGCCCTGGGCCGATGCGGGGCTGGAGCTGTATTCGGCGGCACTGGTCGCATCCGACAGCTTCCTGAGCGAGCGGCCGGATGTGGTGAAGCGGTTCGTCGAGGCGTTCATGAAGTCGCTGCAATTCGCCTATGACAACCCGGATGCGGCCGCCGAGGCCGTTGCCGCGCAGGTGCCGGAACTGTCGGCGGAGGACGTGAAGGGCTCGTGGCTAGACGCGTCGAAACTGGCGTTCAACGAGGTCTCCGACCAGTTCGGCCTTGGCACCTTCGACGCCGACAGGCTGGCCAAGACCTGGGTTCGTGTCGCTGCAAGCCAGGGGATGGACGAGGCCGCGCTGGACCCCGAGACCATCATCGACCGCTCCTTCCTGCCGGAGATGTAGGGCCCGTGTCCCTTGTAAAGGACGCCATAACATTCGCCGGTGTCGGTCAGACCTTTCTGACCGACACCGGACCCTTGACCGCGCTGCGGGACGTGAATCTGACGCTGGCGCAGCATGAATTCGTCGCCGTACTGGGGCCATCGGGCTGCGGGAAGTCGACGCTACTGCGGCTGACGGCGGGGCTGATCAAACCAACGGATGGGCTGGTCACGGTCTACGGCACGCCGGTGACACGGCCGCGCGAGGATATCGGGATCGTGTTCCAGCAGGCGACGCTGCTACCCTGGGCCAATGTCGAGGACAACGTCGTCTTCCCGGCGAAGCATATGCGCGGGCGGGTTTCAGACAAGGATCGGGACCACGCGCGCGAGATCATTGCCACCGTGGGGCTCGAAGGGTTCGAGACGCGGCTGCCGGGCGAGCTGTCGGGCGGCATGCAGCAGCGGGTGGGCATCGCGCGGGCGCTCTTCCTGAACCCCGACATCCTGCTGATGGACGAGCCGTTCTCTGCCCTCGACGCGCTGACCCGAGACGCGATGGGGCTGGAACTGCTGCGGCTGTGGCAGGCGAGCCCGAAGACGGTGATGTTCATTACCCATTCGATCCCCGAGGCCGTGCTGCTGGCCGACCGCGTCATCGTGATGAGCGAGCGGCCCGGCCATGTCGTGGCCGACCTGCCGGTGCCCCTGGGTCGCCCGCGCGACGAGGATTCGCTGCGCACACCCGAGATGCAGGACTACGCCGCGCATCTGCGCGGTCTGCTGATCAAGAAGAAGGCTGCCTGATGTCCGCCGACGCCGATATCGCGCCTATCGAGGCCAAGGAAGACATGCCCGCCGTGCCGCTGATGGAGCGGCTGATCCGAATGCCGGTGGCCCTGCCGCTGATCACCTTCGCGGTGATCCTGATCGTCTGGGAGGTCTCGGTACGGGTCTTCGCGGTGCCGACCTATATCCTGCCGGCGCCGTCGCGGATCATCACCGGGTTCGACGCGGTGCCGGTTTCGCGCTGGCTGGAACATATCTGGGCAACCCTGCGCGTTGCGCTGATGGGCTATGCCGTGTCCATCGCGATCTCTTTGCCCATCGCGGTGGGGCTGGCCAAGTCGCGGTTCCTGTCGCGGGCGTTCTATCCGCTGCTGGTGGTGATCCAGTCGGTGCCGGTCGTGGCCGTCGCGCCGATCATCATCGTGGTCTTGGGCACCGACGATGCGCCTCGCGTGGTGATCACCTTCATGATCTCGTTTTTCCCGCTGGTCGTGTCGATGACCACCGGCCTGATGGCGACGCCGCCGGAGCTGATCGAGCTGTCGCGGTCGCTGCGCGCGCCACAGTTCCGCGAGATCTCTCAGATCCGACTGCCCTATGCGACGCCTTACATTTTCTCGGGTCTGAAGATTTCCATCACGCTGGCGGTGATCGGCGCGGTGGTGGCGGAGTTCGTCGCGGCCGACAAGGGGATCGGCTATTTCATCCAGTTCTCCACCTCAATGTTCAAGCTGCCGCAGGCCTGGGCGGGGCTGGTGCTGCTGATCGCGCTGTCGCTGATCCTGTTCCAGGCGGTAAACCTGGTGCAGAAGGTCTTCTTCCCGTGGTCGCTGCCGAAGGAACGCCGATGACCTCGTTCCTCATCACCAATGTCGAACATGGGCTGGTGGGGGACCGCAACGGCAGCCGGGTGTCTGGTGCGATCCGGGTTCGCGACGGGGTGATCGACGCGGTCGGCGCGCTGTTGCCGGAGCCGGGGGAGCGAATGGTGGATGCCGCGGGCTGCGTCGTGACGCCGGGGCTGGTGAACACGCACCACCACCTGTTCCAGTCGGTGCTGAAGGCGGTGCCAGAAGGTATGAACGCTTCGCTCAACGACTGGCTGATGAAGGTGCCGTTCACCTACTGGCCATTGCTCGACGAGGAGGCGCTGCGCGTCTCGGCCACCATCGGGATGGCCGAGCTGGCGCTGACCGGGGCGACGACGGTGGCGGACCACCATTACATCTACTCCGACCGCTACGATTACGACCCGGCGGCGGTGCTGTTCGAGGTGGCGAAACGGTTCGGCATGCGTTTCGTACTGGCGAGGGGCGGCGGGACGAAAGGGCGCGTTTTCGACGACCCGACATTGCCGCCGCCCCCGGTGGAGACGCTGGACGATTTCCTGACCGGGGTGGAGGCTGCGGCGTCGCGGTGGCACGACCCCTCGCCTTTCGCGATGACGCGGGTAGCCTGTGCGCCGACGACGCCCACATTCAACGTGGATCCCGGCGAACTTACCGAGATCGCACTGTCGGCGCGGGCGAAGGGGCTGCGCCTGCATTCGCACCTGTCGGAGAACTTCGCCTACGTTGATTTCACGCTGTCGAAATACGGGCAGCGGCCGATCCCGTGGCTGTCGCAGCACGGATGGCTGGGCGAGGACGTCTGGTTCGCGCATCTGGTGGAATGCGACGCGGCCGAGGTGGCGCGGATGGCCGAAACCGGCACGGCGATGGCGCATTGTCCGCAGGCGAATGCGCGGCTTGGCTCCGGAATCGCCCCGGCGGACTCGCTGCACGGGTTGGGCGGCACCGTGTCGCTGGCGGTGGATGGCGCCGGCGCCAACGAGGCGGCGGATATGGGCGCGGCACTCTACGCCGCCTTCTCGCTGCACCGCGCCGCGAAGGGCGCCGATGCCGTGACGGTGGAAACGGTGCTGAACTGGACGACCGAAGGCGGTGCGGCGGTGCTGGGTTACGACCGGATCGGGCAGCTGGCGCCCGGCATGGCGGCCGATATCGCGGTCTTCGACTTGTCTCACCCCCGCAACATGGGCCTGCACGATCCCGCGCTGGCCCCGATGATCACCGGCGCCGCAAGCCTGAAGCACAGCTTCGTCGGCGGACGCCAGATCGTGGAAGACGGCCGCATCCCGTGGCTGGACCTCGAAAACCTGGCCGAGGACGCGCGGCGCGTGACCCATGGCCTGATGGAAAAGCGAAAGGAGGCGGCGGCGCAGGTATCTGCCGTGGCGTGAAAATCCGGGGTTTCGGATCGCCGCGCGATCCGACCGTCTGGGGGCTTTGCCCCCCAGAACCCCAGGATATTCTCGGCCAGAAGAAGCAGGGGATCGCATTTCGTTGTCCCCGTTTCCACCAGGCAACTCAGGGTGCGCGCGGCCCGCAGAAGACGTCCCCCGGAGTAGAAGCTGTCAGCGCCGTGAGGGCGTCGGTCATTGCTCCCGCAACCACTTGATGGAGAACGGAAACATGAGCACTGAAAAAACCTACGGCCTCGCCGAGCTGAACAAGGAAACCAGGATCGGCGGCTATGGCGAAGAGGTCGAGCGGGACATCCCGCAGATCGACATGTCGGATTTCTGGAACCGGAAACCCGAGATCGCCGAGGAATTGTGGAAAGCCGCGACAGAGATCGGGTTCTTCCAACTCTTCAACCACGGCATCCCGCAGGAACTGGTGGATCAGGCCTTCGAGGCGTCGGCCGGGTTCTTCGAACTGCCCGAAGAAGTAAAGGCACAGTACCCGCTGAAGCCCGGCACCAATGCCGGCTGGGAATACAAGGCGCAGGTGCGCCCTTCGACCGGGACGGCGGACCAGAAGGAAAGCTACCAGATCACCCTGCCGCGAATGTCGAAGCTGTGGCCCACGGGCGCCGAACTGGAAGGGTTCAAGGCCACGATGCTGGCCTTCGAGCGGCATAACTGGGCGGTGGCGATGCGGGTCCTGTCCTGTTTCGCCGACAAGCTGGGGTTCGGGCCGGATTTCTTCACTGACGGGCACGATCCGCTGGTGCCCGAGTACCAGTCGACATTGCGGCTGATTCATTACCTGGGGATGGAGGATGCGAAACCGGAAGACTTCAAGTTCTGGCGCGCGGGGGCGCATACGGATTTCGACTGCCTGACGCTGTTGCACCAGAAGGCGGGTCAGGGCGGGCTGCAGCTTTGCCCCGGGAAGGACAGCCAGGGCCGCGCCATCGCCTGGACGGATGTGCCGCCGCTGCAGGGGGTGATCACCTGCAATATCGGCGACATGCTGATGCGGTGGTCCGACGACAAGCTGCTATCAAACCTGCACCGGGTGCGAATGCCGAAGCCGGACGAATACCTCGGCCCGCGCTATTCCATCGCCTATTTTGCCCAAGCCAACACCGACACCGTACTGGCCGGGCCCGAGGGCAAATACGAGCCGATGAAGGCACATGACTATATCCAGATGCGGCTCGGCGCGAACTTCGGGAAGAAATGATGGGCCTTCCCGTTATCGACATATCGGGGCTTTCGTCCCCCTCCCCCACGGCGCGGCGCGCCGTGGGGGAGGATTTGCGCGCGGCCTGCCTTGAGCACGGGTTCTTCTACTGTACCGGCCACGGCGTGCCATCAGGGCTGATCGAGGCGGTGATGGAACAGACGAAGGCGCTGTTCGACCTGCCGATGACCGCCAAGCTGGCGGTGGACAAGGTGAACTCTCCTTGCAACCGGGGATATGAGCATCTGGGCGGACAAACTCTGCAGCCCGGTGCAATGCCGGACCGCAAGGAAGGCTATTACATCGGCGACGAGTTGACCGCACTGGACCCGCGCGTGCAGGCGGGCAAGTTCAATCACGGGCCGAACCAGTGGCCGATGGGTCTGCCCGGCTTCCGGCCGACGATGATGGCCTATTACGCCGCCCTGACAGTGGTGTCGGCCACTTTGATGCGCGGCATGGCGCTGTCGCTGGACATCGACGAGGACTATTTCGCCGGCTTCACTACGCAGCCGATGGGAACTGTGCGGCTGCTGCACTATCCGCCGGCGCGCCCCGAAGTGCCCGACGAGATGGGCGCCGGCGCGCATACGGATTTCGGCGGGCTGACGATCCTGCTGCAGGACGACAATGGCGGGCTGCAGGTGAAGGACCCGCACGGCAAGGGCTGGATCGAGGCGCCTCCGGTGCCCGGCGCCTATGTCGTGAACCTCGGCGACATGATCTCCCGCTGGACCAACGACCGCTACGCGTCCACACTTCACCGCGTGATCAACAGGTCGGGGAAAGAGCGCTATTCAGTACCTTTCTTCTATACCGGAAACCCGGATACGGAGGTGTCCTGCATCCCGACCTGCCTCGGGGAGGGCGACATGCCGAAATATCCGACTGTAACCGTTCTGGACCACCTGCGCGCGATGTACGACCGCACCTATGCAGCAGCGTCCTGACAGGCTGATCCTGATCCACGGCGCCTGGGCAGGCGGATGGGTCTGGGACAAGCTGGTGCCTGAACTCGCGGTGCGAGGGCGAAAGGCCGTGGCGCTGGAACTGCCGGGCAACGGCCACCACCCGATCGCCCCGGAAAACGTTGCTGCGGAGGATTATCTGAAATGCCTCGACGACGCCATCGGTGACGGGCCGGTGGCTTTGGTCGGTCATTCCGGAGGCGGGATGCTGATGACGGCGGGCGCAGAGTACTTCGGCGACCGGGTGTCGCAAGGAATCTGGATCGCTGGGATGCTGCTGCCCGACGGCAAGAGCTTCGACGACATCCAGGAAACGGTCGCAGGGCCGGGGAAGCGATTCGGCGTGACACCGTATATCGTTCCGTCCGTGGATGGCCGCACCTCGACGGTGCCGCCCGACGCCGCGATCCGGTTCTTCTTCCAGGACCTGCCGCAGGGCGACGCCGAGACGGCAGCGGCGCGGCTGACACCCCAACCGGCGGCAGGGTACCGCATGACATCGCAGACTGGACTGGCTTTCACAGCGCTACCGAAGCTATACGTGCTGGCGCGACAGGACCGCTCGGTCATACCGGAAGCCCAGTGGCTCATGTGCGTCGGCGTGAAGAACCTGACCGTCAAGGAGGTCGACAGCGGGCATGTGCCGCAGATCTCACAGCCAAGCAGTCTGGCCGAGATGATCGACGGTTGGCTACCCTGACTCTCGGCCGGTTGGGAATACTTAAGCCGGAAGAGGAAAGAAGCTGGGGAACAACGCCCCCAGCCAGACGCGGTGTCGTCCCAACGCCTACCGGCTTCGGTCGACCGGTATCTCGACCGTGATGTCCCCGGCATGCTCGAATGTCAGCGTCACGGAGACCACCGCCCCCTCAGGCAGTTCTTTTCCGATGCCCATCAGCATGACGTGATCGCCGCCGCGTTCCATCGCATGCTCGCCCTCGGCAGGGATCGGAAAGCCTTCCTCCACATGGGTCATCTGCATGACGCCGTTGCCCATGTCCATGTGGGTGTGCAGTTCCACCTTAGCGGCGATGTCTGAGGTGGCGCCGATCAGGCGGTCATCCTCCTCACCGGTATTGTGGATGACCATGAAGGCGGCGCCGTTCGACGCGGTCGGGCCCGCCGTGCGCAGATACGCGTCTTCGATGGTGATTTCGGCCAGTGCGGGACCGGCGGCGAGCAATGCCACGCCGGCGAACAGTACGGATTTCAGGTTCATTTCAGGCTCCTGTGCAGTGGTTTGTGTGATCGGGAAGTGGTCACACAAACGGCGGTGCACGGGCCTGTTGGGAGACCGGCGGCCAGGATGGCTCGGAGCGCTTGATCTCGGGGCGATTTGTCTGCACCCGTACGGCCGTCGGAAGGGCGGTGACGGCCGACGGCGAGTCCACCCAGGACAGCATGGCGGCCAGATAGTCGGGGCAGACATGTTCCTGTTCAACCGGCTGCCCGTTCGCATCGACGGACACCGTCACCACGGTATTGCCGATGCAGATGACCGCTTGTCCCGCCGCCATGGTCTGGCCCCGTGCCAGAATCGCGGCGCCGCTTGTCACGGCAAGCACGAGCGCAAGGCAGATCGCCAGGATAGGGCGCAGCAGGGTCATCGCGCGCTTCTTCGCACGGGGCTCAGCCGACGGCAAGCGTGGCCGCATCGAACGTGACAAAACGAAACAGCCACGTCCAGGAGGGACAGGGCCATTCGCGAATCGGTCGGCGAGGTGATCAGGCGGTAGCTTGCGCCTTCGCGATCTCTTTCTTGATCTTCAGCGCGTTCGGCGACAGGTCGGCGTCCTTGGCTTTCGCCAGGAACGCATCGATCCCGCCACGGTGGTCCACCGTGCGCAGGGCCGAGGCCGAGATCCGCAGCTTGACCGGGCGGCCCAGCGTTTCGGACATCAGCGACACGTCGTTCAGGTTCGGCAGGAACCGGCGCTTGGTCTTGTTGTTCGCGTGGCTGACATTGTTGCCAACCATGGGGCCCTTACCGGTCAGTTCGCAGCGGCGCGACATGGGTTTCTTCCTCGAGCTTAATACGGACAGGCGCCGCAAAAGCAGCGCCTCGAATTCGGTTCGGGTGCTTTAAGGGCAATTGACCCTTGGCGTCAAGCGGATTGTCTCTCCGACGCCTCATCCGTTTCGGCGTCGGAGAGATGGCGAACCACGCCCTGCACCTTGATGCGCAGATCCTCAATTTCCTCGGCCGTCATGCCGAAGGCGCCGAACAGGGTTTCCGGCACATGCGCGGCCTTTTCTTTCAGCGCGCGGCCCGCGTCGGTCAGTTCCACCTGAACCCTGCGTTCGTCCCGCGGATCGCGGCTGCGGCGGACATGGCCTGCCGCCTCCATGCGTTTCAGAAGCGGCGTCAGCGTGCCGCTGTCGAGGTGCAACTTTTCACCCAACTCACCAACAGAGCGTGGGGCCCTTTCCCACAGGACCAGCATGACCAGGTATTGCGGATAGGTCAGGCCCAGCGGCGCAAGTACCTCTCGGTACTTGCGGGTCAATAAGTTCGACGCCGCATAGAGCGGGAAGCATATCTGACGGTCCAGCGTCAGCGGGTCGAACTTGTCCATCGCGTGTCACACAGCCTTGGTCACCAGTTCCACGTCTACGTTACCACGCGTCGCGTTGGAATATGGGCAGATCTTGTGGGCGGATTCGACGACGGCTTCTGCGGTCGCCTGATCTACGCCCTTGATCTCGGTTTCTAGCTTCACGGTCAGGCCGAATCCACCCGTGCCGTTCGGGCCAACGCCGACCTTGGCATTGACCGTCACATCATCGCCAGACAACTCTGCCTTGTGCTTTTTCGCGACGCCCATGATGGCACTGCCAAAGCAGGCTGCGTAGCCGCCGGCGAAGAGCTGTTCGGGATTGCTCGCGCCACCCTCGCCGCCCATCGCCTGCGGAAGGACGAGGTCCAGCGACAGAAAGCCGTCGCTGCTCTCGATATGGCCATTGCGACCGCCGGTGGCGGTAACCGTGGTTTCGTAGGTGCTCATGGGAGTCTCCGTGTGGGCTATTTAATGGTAAGCAGCTATATTGTACACAATATAAATATGCCAAAGCCCGCGACCGACATTTCACACCCTTGTGATGTTAAGTATCTTTAATAGCGTTGTCGCTTTAGCGGCTGAAGCGGTCCAGCAATTGCTGCGCAGCGGCAGGTACACTGGTATCACCGCGCGCCACCGACTCGCCGAGTTCGGTCATCAGCTTACGCGTATCGGGATCGGCGGCCAGCCGAGCCAAAAGACCCTGCCGCACCTCTTCCTCGAACCAATGGCGCGCCTGGGTACGGCGGCGGGCCTGCCAGTGGCCGCGCTCCTGCCGCCACGTGGCGAGGTCCCGCATCTCGACCCAGGCCCGTTCCATGCCGGCTCCGGTAAGGGCCGAGACCTTCAGCGCCTTGGGAAAGCCGGGCGGGTCCTGCGCCCGCTTGCGCAGCAGCCGCAGCGCACCGGCATAGTCGGCGCAGGTGCGGGTGGCTGCCGGTTCAAGGTCGCCATCGGCCTTGTTCACCAGAATCAGGTCTGCAATCTCCATGATCCCGCGCTTGACGCCCTGCAACTCGTCGCCGCCGGCAGGTGCCAGCAGCAGAACGAAGACGTCAACCATCTCGGCCACCATCGTCTCTGACTGGCCGACGCCAACGGTTTCGATCAACACCGCGTCATGGCCCGCCGCCTCGCAGAGCTGGATGACCTCTCGCGTGCGCCGTGCCACGCCGCCCAGCTGCGACTGTGCCGGGGACGGGCGGATAAAGGCATTGGGATCGCGGGACAGCTTTTCCATCCGGGTTTTGTCGCCCAGGATCGAGCCGCCGGAGCGGGCGGAGGACGGATCGACGGCGAGAACGGCGACCTTCTTGCCCTGCCCCGTCAGCATGCAGCCGAAAGCCTCGATAAAGGTCGACTTGCCGACGCCGGGCGTTCCCGACAGGCCGATGCGCAGCGCCTCGCGGTCGGTGGCCAGCGCCTCGAGCAGCTCGGCCGCGGCATCCCGATGATCGTCGCGGCGGCTTTCGACAAGAGTGATGGCCCGGGCCAGTGCACGCCTTTCTCCGGCCATGATGCGGCCGGAAAGATCCCTGATGTCGAGTTGTGCCATCCCGGCCCCGAATCTTGTACCCTGTCCTCAAACCCGACAGGCTGACGCCTGTCTTGCCTGCTAGAGCCCCGGATTGTCCAGACGATGACCCGCCTTATCCTGCCGCTGCTGCTGATCCTGTTGCAGATTGCCGCGCCAGCGCGCGCCGAGGAGACCGTGGCGGAGTTCACGATCGGACTGCGAGGGGTCACGATCGGCACGCTCCGGCTGAGTGGCCTGCGCAGCGAGGAAAGGTATTCCGCGAGCGCCGCGATCAACAGCGTCGGCGTGGCCGAGGGCATCCACCCGTTCAGCTATCGCGGTAAGGTCGAGGGGGAGCCTTTCAGGGACGGCTACATCCCCGGGCATTACGAGGAAAGCATCAATACCGGGCGGCGGCAGTCGTCGGCGGTGATTGAGTACTGGAGCGGGGTGCCGAAGGTTCTGAGTGTCCGGTCGCTGGCCGCGACTGCGGCCGACAGCCCGGTGCCGCACCTGCAGGGCGACGCGCTGGATCCGCTGACCGTGCTTTTCGACATGATGCGCGACCGGCAGGTCGGTCCAATCTGCAACCGCAGGCATTTCCTGTTTGACGGGGTACGGCGCAGCATGCTGCGGCTGGGGGCGCCGGCGGTGGAGGGCGATCTGGTCACCTGCTACGGCGAATACCGCCGCCTGAAGGGGTTCGCGGCGGATGAAATGGCGCGGCAGAGGTCGTTTTCGTTGGCGGCGGTTTACGAGCATGCTGCCGGGCGGCTACGGCTAGTGCGGGTCGATGTTGATTCCGTCTATGGCGTCGTGACCCTGCATCGTCGATAAAGTCGCGCGTGACGACATCCGAGCTACCCATCGAAGAGGCGCTGCCGCGCCTGCTGGACGCCCTGAAGGCGCAGGGGCGCGCCGTGCTGCAGGCGCCGCCGGGCGCAGGCAAGACGACGCGCGTACCGCTGGCGTTGCTGGAGGCGGGGCTGCCGGCCAAGGGCCGGATCGTGATGCTGGAGCCGCGGCGGCTGGCGGCGCGGGGCGCCGCGGTGCGGATGGCCGAGGTGCTGGGCGAAGAGACCGGGCAAACCGTAGGCTATCGCATGCGCGGCGATACGAAAGTGACAAAGGCGACCCGGATCGAAGTGGTGACCGAAGGGATCCTGACACGGATTCTGCAATCGGACCCGGAGCTGTCGGGCATCGGCGCGCTGATCTTCGACGAGTTTCACGAGCGGTCGCTGAACGCCGACGTGGGACTGGCCCTGGCGTGGGAGGTTCGCGCGGCCCTGCGCCCAGACCTGATCGTGCTGGCAATGTCGGCGACGTTGGACGCGGAACCGGTGGCACGAATGCTGGACGCACCGGTGATCACATCTGAGGGACGAAGCTATAAGGTGGACATCCGCTGGCTGGAACGGCCGGCGGCAAAAGACGCGCGGTTCGAGGCGTCGGTGGCCGGGCTGATCGAACAGGCTGCGGCGGAGACCGAAGGCGGGATACTGGCGTTCCTGCCGGGCGAGGGCGAGATCCAGCGCGTGGCCTCCGCCCTCGACGGGCGCTTGCCGGGCGTAACGATGCAGCCACTCTACGGCGCCCTGCCCTTTTCAGCCCAGCGCGCGGCGGTGGCACCACTGGCAAAGGGCCGGAAACTGGTGCTGGCAACCTCCATCGCCGAGACCGCGCTGACAATCCAGGACATCCGCGTCGTCGTCGACGGCGGCCGGTCGCGGCGCGCGCGGTTCGATCCAGGGCGCGGGATGACGCGGCTTGTGACCGAGAGAGTGACGCGGGCCGAGGCGACACAGCGCGCCGGCCGCGCCGGGCGGGTCGCGCCCGGGGTGTCCTACCGGTTGTGGACCAAGGGCGAGGAAGGCGGGCTGCTGCCCTTCCCGCCGCCGGAGATTTCCACGGCCGACCTCTGCGGTCTGGCGTTGGAGCTGGCACTCTGGGGCGTGCAGGGCGTCGACGACCTGGCCCTGTTGACCGCGCCGCCGCAGGGCGCGCTGGACGAGGCGCGGACACTTCTCGCCGCGCTCGGGGCAATGGATACATCGGGGCATATCACCGAGCATGGGCGCGCTCTTGCGGCACTGCCGCTGCATCCGCGGCTTGCACATATGTTGCTTTTTGCGGGATCCGGAGCAGTTGAACTCGCCTCTTTGTTGAACGATCGCGATCCTTTGCGCGGCGAGGGTGTGGATTTGCTGCTGCGGCTGGCGGCACTGAAACGCCCGAAGGGAAAGCCAGCGCTGGAGCGGATCGCGGCGGAGGCGAAGCGTCTGCGCCGCCTCGCCAACGACACCCCGGACAAGGGACTGTCCCCGTCCGTACAGGCCGCGCTCGCCTATCCCGACCGGATCGGGCTGCGCCGCCCGGGTGACGCGCCGCGCTGGGTGCTCTCCTGCGGCACCGGGGCCGAGATGGACCCCGGCGACGCGCTGGCGGGCAGCCGGCTGATCGTCGCGATAGACCTGTCGGGCGGGGGGCGAGAGGCAAAGATCCGGCAGGCGGTGGCACTGACCGAGGCGGAATTGCGCGGGCTCTATGCCGACCGGATCGAATGGCACGACATCTGCCGCTGGTCGAAGCGACACCGCCGGGTCGAGACCCGTCGCCAGGAACGCTTCGGCGCGCTGGTCCTCGACGACCGGATTTGGAAAAACCCGCCCGCATCGGCCTACGCGACAGCCCTGCTCGATGCCGTGCGGGATCTCGGACTGCCATGGAATGACCGGGCGCGCCGGCTGCAGGCGCGGATCGAACTGCTGCGAAGCCAGGGCATGGACCTGCCCGACTGTTCGGGCGACGGGCTGACGGCGGCGCTGGACGACTGGCTGCTGCCGCACCTTGCGGGGCGGAAGTCGCTGGAAGGTCTGGATATATCCGATGCGTTGAAAGCCAGGCTCGACTGGTCGCAGCAGCAGGAGCTGGACCGGCTGGCTCCGCCGGATTTCGAAACGCCACTCGGGCGGAAGTTGCCGATCGACTACGGCGGCGGCACGCCGGAGATCGCGGTGCGGCTACAGGAGATGTTCGGAGTAAGGGAGCACCCCGTCATCGGACCGCAATGGCTGCCGCTGAAGATCACCCTCCTGTCGCCCGCGCGGCGTCCGGTGCAGGTGACGACGGATCTGCCGGGATTCTGGGCCACCTCCTATGCCGACGTGCGCAAGGACATGCGCGGCCAGTATCCAAAGCATCCCTGGCCCGAAGACCCGACACAGGCCGACCCGACCCTGCGCGCGAAGCCGCGCGGCTGAAGGTCAGTCGAGGGTCTTTTCCAGCACCGGCAGCATGCGGCCGGGAATGGAGCCGGACGGCTCCTCCCCAGTAACCTGCGCGCCCATGGCGCGGTAGAAAGGCACGGCAAGCGGTTCGGCGCTGAAATGCAGGCGGCGGATGTTGCGGCGGCGCGCCTCGTCCTCGGCCCAGCGGAACAGGTATTTTCCCAAGCCGGTGCCAATGAAATCCGGATCGACAAAGAGCTTCGCCAACTCCGCGCCGTCGCCGTCTGGGATCAGCTGGACGGTGGCGGCGAGGCGGCCATCGATCTCCGCCACCATCAGCGGACCACGCGCCAGCGTTTCCGGCGTCAGCGTCAGCTCCGCCCGGCAGGCTTCGAGGAAATCCGCGTCATAGCCCCAATGGCTCTTCGACCGCAGGCAATGGTCCGAGAGCGCGGGCAATTCGTCCGCCCGCGCAGGCCGGAGCGTGGGCGTCAAAGTCCCCACGGCCCGTGGAACCCGTCGCCTTCCTTGTCGACCCGGCCGAAGCCGTGGGCGCCGAAGAAGTCACGCTGCGCCTGGATCAGCGCGGCTGTGCCGCGACCAAGCCGCATGGTGTCGTAATAGGAAAGCGCCGAGGCGAGCGCCGGCACCGGCAGGCCGGCAACCGAAGACTGCGCCACCACGCGTCGCAAGGCGCTGACGCTGTCGCCGAGGATGCGCACGAAGGCAGGGGCGAGGATCAGGCTGCCGCCGGGCAGTTCGCCCCGAAAGGCGCCGGAGATATCGTCGAGCAGCGACGAGCGGATGATGCAGCCGGCGCGCCAGATCTCGGCGGTGCGGGCCAGGTCGAGGGTCCAATCGAACTCCTCCGACGCCGCCGACAGCAGCGCAAAACCCTGGGCGTAGGCGATGATCCGCGCCGCCAGCAGCGCACGCTCCAGATCGCCGTCCAGCACCTTGGGGCCGGTATCCTTCGCGTCATGCGCGGCCAAAAGCGTCTCGCCGGTCTCACGCAGGGCCTTTGCGGCGGACCACGAGCGGGCGGCGACGGCGGCCTCGATGGTCGATGGCGACTGGCCCAACTTCAAAGCTTCGATCACGGTCCAGCGGCCGGTGCCCTTCTGGCCGGCACTGTCGAGGATTACATCCACCATCGACTTGCCGGTTTCCGGGTCGGTGGCCGCCAGAACCTTGGCGGTGATTTCCACCAGATAGGATTGCAGCGGGCCCTGGTTCCAGTCGGCGAAAAGCTCGCCGATGGACTCAGGGCTACGGCCGTCGCCCATGCGTAAGATACCGTAGACCTCGGCGATCATCTGCATGTCGGCATATTCGATGCCGTTATGCACGGTCTTGACGAAATGCCCGGCGCCATCGGGGCCGAGATGCGCGGCACAGGGGCTGTCCTGATACCGGGCGGCGATGGCCTCGACGATCTCGCTGATTGCCGAATAGGCCTCCTCGGCACCGCCGACCATGATCGAGGGCCCATGCCGCGCGCCCTCCTCGCCGCCGGACACGCCCATGCCGACAAAGCGGAAGCCTTCCGCGCGCAACGCGGCCTCGCGGCGGCGGGTGTCGTTGAAATCGGCATTGCCGGCGTCGATGATGATGTCGCCCTTGTCGAGATGCGGTTTCAGGTCCTCGATCACCGCATCGACCGGGCCACCGGCCTTGACCATAATGATGACCGCGCGGGGCGGCGTAAGGGCGGCGGCCATGTCCGCATAGCTTTCGGCGCCGACGAGGTTGTCGGCCAGAGGGCCCGCATCCGCAATGAACGAGTCGATCACGCTGGTGGTCCGGTTGTGAACGGCGACGGGAAACCCCTTTTCGGCGATATTGAGCGCCAGGTTCGCGCCCATAACCCCCAGACCTACAAGCCCGATCCGTGCCTCTGCCATGCCGTCCTCCGTTGATGCCGGTTCTAACCTAAGCGCGGCGACGGCAGAGACAAGCGAAAGACGCGGGCCGTGGCCGGAACCGCCTCATCGCTTATGAACAACGGCCACCTGGTCGCGCCTCTTGCGGTCATACCCGGCCTGAAACACAAAGCAACCGGAGATCTCTGGCGCAAGCGCGGTGAATGCTTCCTCGAAGACAGGGTCCGAGTGGTGAAGGCTGCGGGTCTCCGAAAAACCGCGGAACAGAACCGCAGTCTTGGTAATGTCGGGTAGCTCGTAGGTCTCGGGCTGCCAGCGCAGATCCTCAATAATGTAAAGCCCACCTGATTTCAGCGGCGGGAATAGCTCCAGGAACGCATTCTGCTGGTGGTGGCTCGCGTGGCTCGCATCATCGATGATGATGTCGAAGTTTGGCATATCAGCCGCCGCGCTGGCGATATTCTCCCGCTCGTTCATATCGCAGCGATGGAACGTGAACCGATCATGCGTGAACCAGCCGAAGTCAGACACGTCGAGCCCGTGGATATGCGCCTTCGGAAAGAACTCCAGCCACATCCGCACGGACGGCAGGTCGGTCGTTTCCCGGTCCTCACTCTTGCCGTGCTACGGGCCACCGATCTGCAGCCCCATTTCCAGGAAATCGATGGACCTGTTCCGATAGGGCAGGAAAAGCATGTGGTATAGTTCGGTATAACGATGCTTGGTTGAGCCCTTATCCGAGCCGTAGACATCCGCGAGTTCGGTCAGGTTCTGCGCCTTCGCTTTCGGGCTCGTCTCTTTCGCCACTGTCACCGTTCCCTCATCTGCTATCGCAGAAATAGACGCGGAAATGCCGAACCGGGCAAGAAGCTCGGCGCTGCGTCAGACACCGAGGCAATGCCGCATGATCGCCTTTTGCGCGTGAAGCCGGTTTTCCGCCTCGTCGAATATCACCGAATGCGGGCCGTCCATCACCGCGCTGGTCGCCTCGTCGTCGCGGTGGGCGGGCAGGCAGTGCATGAACAGCGCGTCGGGCCTGGCGTGGCGCATCAGCTCTTCGTTAACCTGGTAGGGGCGCAGCTGGTTGTGGCGGCGTTCACGGGCGGATTGAGGATCGTGCATCGAGACCCAGGTGTCGGTGACGACAAGGTCGGCGCCTTCAACTGCCTTTTCCGGGTTACGCTGAACGGTGAGCGGGTGGCCCTTGGCGGCGCAGAAATCGAACCATGCCGGTTCCGGATCCAACGTTTCGGGCCCGGTGAAGGTCAGGTCAAACCCGAACTGCCCGGCGGCATGGGCAAAGCTGGCGAAGACGTTGTTGCCGTCGCCGGACCAGACGACCTTTTTCCCGGTAATGGGGCCGCGATGCTCCTCGAAAGTCATCACGTCGGCCATGATCTGGCAGGGATGCGTACGGTTCGTGAGCCCGTTGATCACCGGCACATCTGCGTGTTCGGCCATCTCTAGCAGCGTCGCCTCTTCAAAGGTCCGGATCATGATCAAGTCGACGTACCGGCTTAGCACGCGGGCGGTGTCGGCGATGGTCTCGCCATGACCCAGCTGCATGTCAGCGCCCGAGAGCACCATCGTCTCGCCACCCATCTGGCGCACGCCCACATCGAAGGAGATGCGTGTGCGGGTCGACGGTTTCTCGAAGATCAGCGCGACCATGCGGCCCGCGAGCGGTTGTTCGTCGTCGGGCGTGCCTTTCGGGCGGCCGTTCCGCGCGGCCTTCATCGCCTGTGCATTGTCGATGATCGACCGGAGTGCGTCGGGGTCGGTTTTGTGGATATCGAGGAAGTGGGTCATTCGGAATCGCTTTTGTCGGCGGCGGATGCGAGGGGCCAGCCCCTCGCGCTCCCCGGGATATTTTAAGCCAGAAGAAAGATCAGGCGGGTTCTTTCGCTTCGATGACGGAAGCAGTGCGGTCGAGAAGCGCGACAGTTTCCGCGATCTCCGCGTCGCCGATGTTCAGCGCGGGCAGCAGGCGGATCACGTTTTCGGCGGCGGGCGCCATCAGCATCCCGGCGTCGTAACCCGCCTTCACCACATCGGTATTGGCGGGTTTGCAGACCAGGCCAAGCATAAGGCCGTTGCCGCGCACCTCGGTGAAGACGTCCGGGTGATCGGCGACGAGGCCCTCGAGCTTCTGCCGCAACAGGCCCGCCTTGCGGTTCACCTCGGCGAGGAAGGCGGGATCGGACACGATCTCGACCACCTTCAGGCCGACGGCGCAGCCCAGCGGGTTGCCGCCATAGGTGGAACCATGCGTGCCGGCGGTCATGCCCGAAGCGGCAGCTTCGGTGGCAAGCACGGCGCCCAGCGGGAAACCACCACCGATGCCCTTGGCGACCATCATGATATCCGGCGCGATGCCGGCCCATTCATGGGCGAAGAGGCGGCCGGTCCGACCCATGCCGCATTGCACCTCATCGAGGATCAGCAGCAGGCCGTTCTCGTCGCAGAAGGCACGCAGATCCTTCAGCTGCTGGTCGGACAGCGGCTTGATGCCGCCCTCTCCTGCAATGGGTTCGACGAGGATGGCGGCGGTGGTTTCGTTCACCGCAGCCTTCATCGCGTCGAAATCGGCCCAGGGAACCTGGGTGAAGCCGGGCAGAAGCGGGCCGAAGCCTTTGACCATCTTGTCGCCGCCGGAGGCGGCGATGCCGGCGGAGGAGCGGCCGTGGAAGGCACCGGCAAATGTGATGATGCCGGTCTTTTCGGGCTGGCCCGCCTCGTAGAAATGCTTGCGCGCCATCTTCACCGCCAGTTCGCAGGCCTCGGTGCCGGAATTGGTGAAGAAGACGGTGTCGGCGAAGGTCGCCTCGACCAGCGCGTCTGCCAGCTTCTGCTGTTGCGGAATGGTGTAGAGGTTCGACACGTGCCAGAGCGCGTTGGCCTGCTCGGTCAGCGCCGCCACGAGGTCGGGGTTGGCGTGGCCAAGAACATCGGTCGCGATCCCGGCGCAGAGGTCGAGATATCGGCGTCCATCCTCGGCGATCAGCCAGCTGCCCTCGCCCTTCACGAAGGAAAGGGGGGCCCGGTTATAGGTCGGCAGAACGGACGGGATCATGGCGCATGTCCTTTGCGGAAAGAGGCTATTGAAGTGCCGGATCGGCGGAAGCCTGTCAATGTCGATGAGGGATGCGGGCGGAATGCCCACGGGGGATCGGTTGCCGGAGCCTCAGGCTCGGCGTCGCGTGTCTCGGAGATGGGCGCGTGCGATCATGGGGCTGGCTCTTAGCGCGGAACGTTGCGGAAGGGAAGCGGGAATACAGCGCCATGTTACCTATTGCGCCCGGATGCAACGCGCCGCATAGCGGCGGACATGTTCCAGCCGGTGCCCCAGAACAACCGCATGGCCGTCGGGCTGATGGTGATCTTCACGGTGTTCCTCGCCGGAACGACGCTGTTGGCGAAGGCGATCGGCACCGGCGTGTTCGGGCCGCCGCTCCATCCGCTGCAGGTCAGCTGGGGGCGGTTCCTGTTTGCCTTCGTCGCAATTTCGGCGATCTTTGCGCAACGAGGCGAACCCATTCGGCATCCGGCCTGGACCCTACATTTCGGCCGCTCCTTCTGCGGCTGGGGCGGGGTCAGCCTGACGTTCGCATCCGTGGCCTATATCCCGCTGAGCGATGCGACCGCGATCAGCTTTCTCAGCCCGGTCTTCGCGATGCTGCTGGCGATCCCGATCCTAGGCGAGACCGTGGGGCGGGTGCGCTGGGGCGCGGCGGGGATAGCGCTGGTCGGCATGGTCATCCTGCTACGGCCAGGGCCGGAGAGTTTCCAGCCAGCGGCGATGCTGGCGCTGGCGGCGGCAGTGGCGATGGGGATCGAGATGATCTTCATCAAGCGGCTGTCGGGGCGCGAGCCGTGGCGGCAGATTCTACTGGTCAACAACACCATCGGCGTCAGCGTCGCGACACTGGCCATGCTGCCGGTCTGGCAGGCGCCGACGGCGGCGCAATGGGCGGCGCTGGCGGGGATCGGGGTCATCATGCTGTCGGCGCAGGTCTGCTTCGTCAACGCGATGGCCCGGGCGGAGGCGAGCCTGGTGGCGCCGTTCTCTTACGGCACGCTGGTTTTTGCGGCGCTGTACGACCTGATGTTTTTCGGTGTGCTGCCGGATACCGTGTCGATCCTGGGCGCGGCGGTGATCGTCGCCGGCGCGGCGCTTCTGGCGTGGCGCGAGGCTATGCGGCGGAGCGACAACGCGGCTGCGGCGAATGACGCCGAATCGGCTGGCCCGCTTGCGTCTGCGCCATCCGTGACTAGTATAGAGGACTGACCCAATTCAGGGACCGGCTTGCTGGCCGCCGCGCAAGGCGCGGAAGGCCGTGGCCGATCCGGATAACAAGGAAACCGAGATGTCCTGGACCGACGAGCGTGTCGAGCTCTTGAAGAAGATGTGGAGCGAGGGCCAGTCCGCCAGCCAGATCGCCAAGGAACTGGGCGGGGTGACCCGCAATGCGGTGATCGGCAAGGTGCATCGGCTGGGCCTGTCAAACCGGGCCGGCGGCCCGGCTCCGGCTGGAAAGCCCGCCGAGGCCGAAAAGCCCTCACCGAAACCGGAAGCCGCGACGCCAGCGCCAAAGCCGGAACCAGCGCCGGAGCCAACCCCAGCCCCGGCCGCCGCCGCGCCTGTTGCCCGAAAACAGATCATCCCCGCCGGACAGCCGCTGCCGCCGCAGCCGTCCGCGAACGAGATCAGCCCCGAGGCGCTGGCCTCCGTCCGTGAGGTGGAGAAAAAAGCGAAGCGGATCAGCCTGATGGAGCTGACCGAGCGAACATGTAAATGGCCCATCGGCGACCCAGCGACGGATGACTTCTGGTTCTGCGGCCTAGCTGTTCAGCCCGGCAAGCCTTACTGTGAAGCACATGTGGGCGTTGCCTTCCAGCCGATGAGTTCGCGCCGCGATCGCCGCCGCTGAGGCGCCTTCCGGTCATTGCCGGAGTGACGATACGTGACAGCAACGCGGCTATTTCAGCCGCGTGCAAACCTCGCGAGATGCAATAGGTGCGTCGCCCGGTCGCCGGAACACCTGTCGTAGCGTATCCTTGTTGTGAATACTGCCTTCGCGCACGCCCAGATCGCCATGATCGACGATGGTAAAAGCGTTATCCCATCCGAATGTCCCGACGAAATCCTCCCGGATCGTAACCTTGCTGTCTTGGTCGTCGACAACTTCGTGACCTTCGATGTTGATATGTGAGTCGCTATGAATCAGCCGGTCTAAATCGAACTGGATGTAGCCCCTGAACATCAGGGCGCGCTGCTCCGTGATCACCATCTGATGTTGCCATTCGCCGCCCGGCTGGAACCCGTGATAGGCCGACACGCCGTCGCTCGTGCATTGCCAGGACCCGACAATATCGGGGACGTCCTGCGCCGATGCGCCAGACGCCGAAATCGTTCCAACGCCAACTGAAATCGCGACCGCGATCCATTTTGTCTGGAAACATGTCATTCGCTCGCCTCTCTGAATGCCGCCTCGCGCCGAGAAGCTACTGGTAGCCACAGCTCATAACAAGCTGCGCGTGTATCGAAACTGAAATGATCGCCCATTTTCCAAAAAGTGACAGCCGACTCCGCAGCGCTACCGTCGTGACCCGCCCGGTCACGCAACGTGATCCTGCCTGTCCTGAAAGCGCTCGCGTGCTTTACACCGGTAGGTAAGTCAGTCTGATCGCCTCTCCGCCGACCCGGTCACTGGCGACAAAACGCAGCGGCGGCAGGGAACCCGCGAAGAACGGCGCGCCGTCTCCTAGCACGACGGGGTGGAAATACAGCCGGTACTCGTCGATCAGGCCTAGTTCTCCCAGGCTATGCGCCAGGACTGGTCCCCCAACGTCGATCTCCCCGTTCTGCTCTTCCTTCAACCTTCGTATTGTCGCTTCAATGTCATCAGAGATGAGCCTGGCGTTCGGTCCGACCGACGCCAATGATCGCGACACGACCCATTTCGGTTGATTCCGCCAAGCGTTCGCAAATTCGCGTTCCTCCTCGCCCCAGCCGGGGTCATCATCATCCCAATAGCGCATGATCTCGTAAAGGTGGCGGCCATAGAGGCTGCCGGCCGCACTGCGCACGGCCTCGATCCAGTGACGAAACAGTTCGGCGTCCGGCGCGAACTTCATGTGATCGACATAGCCGTCCAGCGACAGGTTCATTCCGAAGACGAACTTCGCCATGTGTCACCAACTCCTCCCGTTGAATGTCAGGGGCGCTTTCCGCCCAGCAGGTCGAGCAGCCCGCCTGCGCCGCGGTTCTTCAGCTCTTTCTTCAGTACATCCTCGACACCGTCGAGCGTCTTCAGATCGGTGCCGAGTTCTTCGTTGATACGCTTGGTCACCGCGTCTTCGGCCTGACCCTTCAGTTCCTCGATCTCGTCGCCGTATTGCTGTTTCACCAGTTCGTCCAGGTCGAGCTGGAACCGCGGGTTCGCCCAGGTGCCGGTGATGTTCAGCGGCACCTTGAGCCCGCCGCCGGCGCTTTCCAGCAGCACCGGGAACAGGCGATAGTCGAGGGTCTGCGCCCCGATCCCGACGGAACCCTTGCCCGTCGCCGTGACCAGTGGCGCCTTGAAGGCCAGGTCGTCGTTCCGCAGCACCCCGTTCTTCACGTTGAAGCTTGCAGAAATGCTGTCGAAGATCGTCTTCTGCCCGGCACCGACATAAGAGGTGTCGAGCGTGCGCAGCATCCCGACAAGGTCGAGGCCGCGCAGCTCGCCCTTTCCAAAGCTGACCGAGCCCTGACCTTCGAGGCTGTTCATCAGCGTGTGCATGTCATTGCCAACGCCCAGCATGTTCACTGAAACGTCCCCTGTCGTCAGCAACCGATCATATCCCGCGAATTGCGTCAGCAGTGGCTGCAGGGCCACGTCGGTGCCCTTGAGGTCCACCCGGGTCGACAGTCCGCCACGGCTGTTCACTACGGCATTTCCGGCGAACTGGCCACCATAGGCTGCCAACTCGCGGATCTCGGTCACCATCCGTCCCGATTCGAGCCTGGTCAGCAGGTTGGTACGGCCCAGCTGCGCGTCGCCAAGGTCGATGCTGTCGGCGGTCAGCGCGATCTCGGCATCCGCGGCCTGCAGCGCGCTGACATCGATCGGGGTTCTGGACCAGCCCGCCGCACTCTCGGTGCCTCCAGCCGCCTCATCCGCGGTCAGGCCCGACAGATCCAGCGCGCCTGCGGTGATTTGTGCTGTGATCCTCGGACGCTCGCCGCGCAGGGCCACGTCCATCGCTGTACGCATGATGTTCTGGTCAAGCTGAACCGAGGCGTTGCGAAGCGTTGCACGGCTGTCCTCGGTCACTGTCACCTCGCCGTCGATCTTTGCGGAACGCCCAAGCCCGCGCGGGATGTTCGGCGCCGCCATGTTGGCGGCACGAAACACCGTGGCGATATCCGGGAAATCGGCCGAAACCTGGCCGCCTATAGCCATCGGCGCCAGCCCGGCGCGGCCATCGAAGCTTAGGCTAGCATCGCCTATCCCCGCTGTCAGGGTCACCGGCACGGCGCCGCTGCCGAGAAAGGCGGAGAACCCGTCGACTGCGCCCGTCACCGAAAGTCGCTGCCCCTGCGTGACGGCGGAAAGGTCCAGTTCCGCCAATCCGTTGAAATCCGGCAGCCGCAGGTTTACGTCGATCTCCGACAGCTCGAAACGCTGGCCGGAGCGGTTGTCGAGGTAAACGAGATTGCCGGCACTCAGCCGCGCCTCATCCAGCGAGAAGGCAGGCAGCGTGGTGGACGAGGCCACCGGGCCGCCTTCCCCCGCGTCGCTTGTCGCGGCAGCCACCACGTCCGCCGCGGCCGCCCGCATGTCCCAGTTCGCGCGCCCGTCCGCGGCGATCTCCAGCTGAACCCGCGGGCCCTGCACGTCGACTCCGGTAATCCGCACGTCGCCGCGGATCAGCGCCATCGGATCGACCCCGACGTTTAGGCTTTCCGCTGTCAACATCGGGCCCTGCTGTGACCATTCAGCATTGGCGATTGTAACCGGGCCGGTTGAGATGCCCAGCGTCGGCCACAGCGTCGGCCGCACCGGCCCTTCGACGGTCATCTGGCGGCCCGTCGCCACCTCGAACTGGTCGGTCGCGATTCGCGCGATGCGGTCGGCCGGCAACAGCAGCAAGCCGACGCCAAGCACAATCACCAGCGCCACGAGAACCAGCGCAATCCTGAGAACCCAACGCATCCTGCAACTCCTGCCCGTACTGGCAGACACGATAAGCGGGCCCGAGGGCCCGCTCAAGGAATTCGCAGGGAGATTAGGACGCGACGGCGGTTTACCACTGGCCGGTCAGGAACCTGACGTTGGCGCGGGCGCTGGCGAACGGGTCGTGCTCTTCCGGCAGGCCCATGTCGCGGCGCTCCGCGTTTGTCAGGTGGCGCAGGTTCTGCGACTGGCGATACCTGGCGTCGGCACCGAGCAGGCGAGCCAAAAGGCCACGGCCACGGGTGATGTTGGGAAGGAAGGTTGTGCGGGTCTTGGTCTGGGTGGTCATGCTGATCTCCATTGGGCGCTGTGTTCGTTATGGTCCCAGCATCCGCATGCGACGTTCGAAAGCCGTCAAAATCGCCCCGGATTTCCTGTGGCATTCCGTCAAAACTCCGTCAAAAATGACGACGGATAACGCAAACAGGCCCCTTTCTCGCGATGCAGCCGCGCCTGACGCTTCGGATCGACGGACCTTTCGAGGCCCGCCCGCACAAGGGCGCGCCTTTGGTTGGACTGTCCGCACGCGGGCGCGGAATGCTGGCACATCTGGCCCTCGCGCCGGACGGCCGTGCGAGCCGCACAGCACTCGCGACGCTCCTCTGGGGCGACCGTGGAGAGGACCAGGCCCGCGCCTCGCTACGGCAGGAACTGACCAATTTGCGCAAGGCGCTGCCCGAAGGCGTGTTGACCGCGGATCGGGACACCGTAACGCTGGCAGAGATCGAGATCGCGCCGGGACCGCCCGGCACGCTGCTGCTCGACGGGCTGGCGATCAGCTCACCACCCTTTGAGGATTGGCTTCGCGACGCAAGACAGCGCCGGCCCGGCGAGATAGCGGCGGCTGCAGTGAGCGAGGCAGAAGCGGCGCTGGAGAATGGCGAGGGCGATACGGCGCAGGAGTACGCAGAACGCGCGCTGGCGTCCGATCCGGACTACGAGGCAGCGATTCAGGCACTACTGCGCGCTGCGGTCCTTTGCGGCCAGCCAACGGTGGCCCTGGCGGCGTTCCAGCGCTTCACAGAGCGGCAGAGGGCCGAATATGACAGTGACCCCTCGGCAGAGACCGACGCTCTGGCCGACGCGCTGCGCAAGGGTGTGGTGCGCCCGGTCGTGCCAGCCGAACAGGGGCGCGAGCCGACCATCGCGGTCCTGCCTTTCGAGGAGCTGTCAGTCGCCGACGATATGTTCGCCGACGGCGTCGTCGAGGAAATCACCGGCGCGTTGAGCCATGTCCACGATTTCCGGGTGATCGCCCGGCAGTCCGCCTTCGCGCTGCACGGCCAGGGGCTGGGCACCGCCGAAACCGCCGCGAAACTCGGCGCCGACTATCTTGTCGAGGGCACCGTCCGCCGCGCCGGTGACCGCGTCCGCATCACCGTGCAACTTGTTGACGGAAACACCGGCGCCACGCTGTGGTCCGACCGCTACGACGACCGGATGGACGACCTCTTCGACCTGCAGGACCGGATCGCGGCGCATGTGGCGGGCCAGCTCTCGCCCAACTTGCGGCAGGCAGAGATCCTGCGCGCCCGCGGCCGCCCGCCCGGCGACCGCTCCGCCTATGACCTGACGCTGACCGCGCTGCCGCATTTCTGGACCCACCGGAAGGAAGAGAACAAGCGCGCGATCGAACTGCTCGACGCCGCGCTCGAACGCGATCCTGACTACGCACCGGCGCTCGCCTACAAGGCCTGGGCGCTGGGTCAGCAGCCCAGTTACATGTGGTCCGACAACCCGCGCTGCGACCATCTGGCCGCGATGGAGACCGCCTATGCCGCCATGCAGCGGGTGACCGACCACGCGCCATCGCTGGTGGCCATCGGCGCGGCTGTTACGCTGTCCTCGAACGATATCGAACTGGCCAACAGCTTCATCGACCGCGCACTCGCCATCGACCCGAACAACGCCTGGGGCTGGATGCGGCGCGGCTGGGCCTACACCTATTGCGACCGGTCGAAGGAATCGCTTTTGGCCTTCGACCGTGCCGAGGCGCTCAGCCCGCTGGACCCGTTCCGCTTCAACATGATCTTCGGCCGCGCCGTGGCCCGGCGCACGCTGGGCGATATCGACGGCGCGCTACAGCTATTGCAGGACGGCATGCGCGCCAATCCAGGCTGCACCTGGGTCTGGCGCGTGATGGCCGGTGTCTACACACTCGCGGGTCGCAAGGACAAGGCAGAAGAGGCACTACGCCAGCTCCTGAAGCATTATCCGCACCTGACCATCAGCTACCTGATGGACTGCATCCCGCCCACCGCGCGCGACTTCCAGCCCGACTACATGGAGGCGCTGTTACGTATGGGATTACCGGAATAGCCCTTTTCCGCAGCGATCGAAGTCCCTATATCGCGCGGTCATGACAGCAAATCCGCCAGATCTCCGCCCGGACCTCGCCCGGGCCCGCGTTATGGAATCGAAACGCACCGGCCAGCCAACCATCGGCATGGTTTCGCTCGGCTGTCCGAAGGCACTGGTGGACAGCGAACGCATCCTGACCCGGCTACGGGCAGAGGGCTACGGCATCTCGCCCGATTACGGCGGGGCGGATGCGGTGATCGTGAACACCTGCGGCTTCCTTGACAGCGCTAAGGCCGAAAGCCTCGAAGCCATTGGGGAAGCGCTGAAGGAAAACGGCCGCGTGATCGTGACCGGCTGCCTCGGCGCCGAGCCCGATTACATCACCGGCGCGCATCCCAAGGTTCTCGCAGTCACCGGCCCGCAACAGTATGAGCAGGTTCTGGATGCAGTCCACGGCGCCGTGCCGCCCGCGCCGGACCCGTTCGTGGACCTGCTGCCATCTTCCGGCGTCAAGCTGACCCCGCGCCACTACAGCTATCTCAAGATTTCCGAGGGCTGTAACCACGCCTGCAAGTTCTGCATCATCCCCGACATGCGCGGCAAGCTGGCCTCGCGGCCACAAAAGGCGGTGCTGCGCGAAGCGGAAAAGCTGGTGGAAGCCGGCGTGAAGGAACTGCTGGTGATCAGCCAGGACACCTCCGCCTACGGCACCGACTGGAAGGACCGCGCGGAGAAGGCCCCCATCGTCCCGCTCGCCCGCGAGCTTGGCCAGTTCGGCGCCTGGGTGCGGCTGCATTACGTCTACCCCTACCCGCATGTGCGCGAACTGATCCCGCTGATGGCCGAGGGGCTGGTGCTGCCCTATCTCGACATCCCGTTCCAGCACGCGCACACCGACACGCTGCGTCGCATGGCCCGCCCCGCCGCTGCCGCGCGGACGCTTGACGAAATTGCCGCCTGGCGCGCGGATTGCCCCGACCTGGCGATCCGCTCCACCTTCATCGTCGGCTATCCCGGCGAGTCCGAGGCAGAGTTTCAAACTCTGCTGGACTGGCTGGACGAGGCCCAGCTCGACCGTGTCGGCTGCTTCAAATACGAGAATGTCGACGGCGCACGGTCGAACGCGCTGGCGGATCACGTGCCTGAAGAACTGAAGCAGGAACGCTGGGAGCGCTTCATGGAAAAGGCGCAGGCAATCTCTGAAGCGAAGCTCGAGGCCAAGGTCGGGTGGCGGATGCAGGTGATCGTCGACCTCGTCGAGGAAGACGCCGCCACCTGCCGCACAGTGCACGACGCGCCCGAGATAGACGGCAACCTGTTCATCGACGCGGGGTTCGAGGCGCTGTCGGCGGGCGATATCGTCACCGTCGAAGTGGACGAGGCCGGCGACTACGACCTGTGGGGCCGGCTGGTCTGAGGCGCTGACTGGCGGTTGTGACGGCAAACGCCCGCACGGGCATGCCGTGCGCATAGCTCCGACTCCCTCTCCGTGATAGACTGCCGTCATTGCACATCGTCTATTTCAGGAAGGAATTCACTCATGGCAGTCGCCGTTTCCGAGGAAGAGTTGGAGGCCGGGCGCGGCTATGAAGGGCTCTTCGTCCCCGCAGTGTTCAGTGCATGGACTGCCGACATGCTGGACGCGGCGGATGTCGGCCCGGGCGCGCAGGTGCTCGACGTAGCCTGCGGCACCGGCGTTCTGGCGCGCGATGCGCTGACGCGCACCGGCAATACGGGCCGCGTCACAGGGCTCGACATGACCCCCGGCATGATCGTCGCCGCCGAGGAGGCCGAACCCGGCATCGAGTGGGTGCTAGGCCAGGCCGAGGCGCTGCCCTTCGGGGACGCCACTTTCGTCTGCGTGCTGTCGCAATTCGGGATCATGTTCTTCGAGGACCGGCAAAAGGCCGCGGCAGAGATGTTCCGCGTTCTGAAACCCGGAGGCCGTATCGCCGTCGCCGCATGGCACGGGATCGACAGAAACCCGGCCTATGCCGACGTCTCGGCGGTACTGGACGAGGCAGTCAGTCGCGACGCCGGCGACAAGGTCCGCATCCCCTTCTGCCTCGACGACCCGGACGCGACAGTGGCGACATTCGCCAAGGTGGGCTTCGTAGACATCGGGCACACTACGCACACCCACGACGCCTGCTTCCCTAGCACACGAACCATGGTCGAGGTCGAGCTCCGCGGCTGGCTGCCAGTCTTCGGCATTCACCTAGATGAAAAGAAGATCGCCGACGTACTGAAGAAATCCGATGACCGGCTCGCGAAGTATGCGTCTTCCACCGGCGAGGCTGTGTTCGGAACGTCGGGCTACATTGTGACCGGACGCAAACCCGGCTAAGCTGATCTGGCCGGAGCCTGCACCGCACTTGCTTTCACCAGCCAAGTGTGGATCGAAAAGACCACAGCGCCGGTTTCCGGCAGCCGCCGGATCACTTGGCGCTCCGCCCGTATGAAGGACCGCTCGCCCTCCGGCGCGAACGGGCCGTCGTACTTGGGTTCAAGTTGCGGATTGAAGAGCTTCGTGTCCCAGTACGGCAGCCGGTTCCAGCGCACGATGGAACGGTCGGGATGGGCGGCGTCGAAGAGGCGTTGCACCCTGCGTGCAAGGCCGTTGTCATAGACCTTGACCGGCTTGTGGATGCGGGTCAGTGGGCGGCCGATCTTTTGTGCCAGCGTCCAGCGCGAGGGGAAGCAGACGACGCCGGCGGCAAGCCAGTGTTCCGCCTCCCCAGCCACCATAATCGCGAAATCCTCTTGGCAGAGCCGGCCCAGCGTGCCGAGGGGGTCATCGGCGTCGAGCGTGACCCTCACGCCGTCCGGACGGGCGTATTCCGTCCCAGACGCGCCAAGCTCGGCCGCGATTATGGACAGCAATTCTCGTGCCGGCGCCTCGCCCTCGGGGCGCATGCCGATCACCGCGTCGCGCTTCTCTGCCACCAGCCGGTCGCGCAGCGCCATCTGCTCAGCATAGCGCTCATCCCGCCGCAACCAGTCGCCGTGCGCCAAGGGCCGGGTGCCCGGCAGCGCGTGGGATATGGCGTCTTCTGGAAGGGCGTCTTGAAGGATAACGGTCATGTGGCAAAGGTGGGGTCAGAACGACCCGGGACACAAGCGGCATGTTGCGCAACGTCTCTCCTTCGCCTGACAGATGTTTAGCACACCGCGAAGACCTAGCCTGCTGGAAATGCTATAGTTCGGCCCGAGGCAAACATACGCGCCGGAACCGTTAATCAGGGAGACCGGGTGCATGATAATGAGGATTTTTCAGGTCGTCGTCAGAAAAGGCAAAGAGGACGAGTTCGGCCGGTTCTTTTACGAAACCGCCATTCCGCTGATGAAGGGCACGAAAGGGATTGTGCAGGTCCTGCCCGGCGCGCCGCGTCAAGACAGCCCAAGGGAGTTCAGCTTTGTCATGGTTTGGAAAGACCTTGCGTCGCTGAAGGCCTTTGTGGGCGACGACTACGCCAATCCCCATATCGACCCGGCCGAAGCCGAACTCGTCGAGTCCCGGACGATCAAGCACTACGAATTCGTCGAATCCTGACCATGCGTGAATTGCATCGCTGAGACTGAAAGGGCGCACCAACGAGGCTCGAGCCGTGTTTCAAACCCATTGCGGCGCACTAGCCTAATATTTCAGATATCCGCGCCTTCACTTCGTCGATATCGCCCAGACCGTCGATCGAACTGAGGTTGCCCTTGGCATAGTAGTAACCGATCAACGGCGAGGTCTGCTTGTAATAGGCCATCAGCCGAGTCTTCATGCTTTCCGCATTATCGTCTGCCCGAACGGCTTGCCCGGCGGCCTTGGCTTCCTCGGCTCGGTTGACCACACGGCGCACCAGCGTGTCGTCGTCGACCCGCATCTCGATCACAGCGTCCAGCGACTGGCCCTCTTCCTTCAGGAGCTCACCCAGCGCGTCCGCCTGTGCCAGCGTACGTGGGAATCCGTCAAAAATGAAACCGCCGGATGCACCACCGGCTTCCAGCTTTTCGCGGATCAGGCCGATTACGATCTCGTCGGTGACGAGGTCGCCGCGGTCCATCACATCGGCGACGATCTTGCCCATCTCTGTGCCCGAGGTCCGCGCCTCGCGCAGCATGTCGCCGGTGGACAGCTGCACCATGTTGCGTCCCTCGACCAAAATCTGCGCTTGGGTTCCCTTACCGGCACCGGGCGGGCCGAGCAGAATGATGTTCATGACGTTTCTGTCCCCTCTGTCGGCGGCAAGGCTCTTCCGGCCCGCGCCTCCTCCTCCAATACCGCGCCTCTAGCGCCGTGCGGGTCCCTTCTTCGCGGTGCTGCGACGCTTGCCGCGAAGCTGGGATTTCTCAATCAGACCTTCGTACTGATGCGCCAGCAGATGCGACTGGACCTGCTGCACGGTGTCCATGGAAACCGACACGACGATCAGAACCGATGTGCCGCCAAAATAGAAGGGGATCGCGAACTGTGAACGCAGAATCTCCGGCAGGAGACAAACTGCCGCAAGGTAGGCGGCACCAAGCACAAGGATACGGGTCACGACGTAGTCGAGATACTCTTCGGTCTTCTTGCCGGGCCGGATGCCTGGCACGAAGCCGTTCTGCTTCTGCAGGTTCTCGGCCACGTCGTCGGTCTTGAACGATACGTTGAAGGTATAGAAGAACGTAAAGAATACGATCATCGCCGCGAAGAAGGCGAGATAAAGCGGTTGGCCAGGGCCGAAATACGCGAGGATGGTCGACATCACCGGGCCGGTCTGGCTGCCCGAGAAGGTGGCGAGTGTGGTCGGCAGCAGCAGCAGCGACGAGGCGAAGATCGCCGGGATCACGCCCGCCGGGTTCACCTTGATGGGCAGGTGGCTGGAGCCGCCTTCGTAAACCTTCATGCCGGCCTGACGGCGCGGATACTGAATGTGGATCTTGCGCAGAGATCGCTCCATGAAGACCACAAAGGCGATCACCGCTATCACCATGACAATCACACCGATGATGACCGGTGTGCTGATCGCGCCCGAGCGGCCGGAGGCGAAGAACTGCGCCAGCGCCTGCGGGATCTCTGCCACGATCCCGACGAAGATGATCAGTGAGATACCATTACCGATGCCGCGGGCGGTGATCTGCTCGCCCAGCCACATCAGGAACATGGTGCCGCCGACCAGCGTGATCACGGTCGCGGCGCGGAAGAACCAGCCGGGATCGGTAACCAGATCGCCAGCTTCCAGCGACACGGCCAGGCCGTAGGCCTGGAACGTCGCCAGAAACACCGTGCCGTAGCGCGTGTACTGGTTTATCTTTTTGCGCCCCTGCTCGCCCTCTTTCTTCAGCTGCTCAAGCTGCGGCACCATAGCCGTCAGAAGCTGCACGATGATCGAGGCCGAGATATAGGGCATGATCCCCAGCGCGAATATCCCCATCCGGGAAATCGCGCCGCCGGTGAACATGTTGAGAATGCCGCCGAGACCCGCCGAGGCCTGCTCCATGAATTCGCGCAGCGCATGGCCGTCGATCCCCGGCACCGGGATATAGGTCCCGACCCGGTAGACGATCAGCAGACCTATCGTGAAGAAGATCCTCTGCCGCAACTCGGTCGCCTTACCAAAGGCGGACCAGCTCATGTTTGCGGCCATTTGCTCGACGGCTGAAGCCATAGGCTATCTCTCTTGCAAAGGCGCCGCCTCGCAGGGGTCTCCCGGGGCGGCGCATTCGGAAAACTCAAGGGCATGTAAGCGCCCCTGCGGGCGCTCACAACCTCTTAATCCGCTGCTGCCGGGGTTTTGACCTGCAGCGAGCCACCGGCCTTCTCGACCGCTTCGACCGCCGATTTCGACGCGCCGGTGACTTCCAGCGTCACCTTGGTGCCGAAATCGCCCTTGGCCAGCACGCGGACACCGTCCAGCTTGCGGCGGACAACGCCGGCCTCGACCAGCACGTCTTCGGTGATCGGCTTGCCCGCGTCGATCTTGCCGGCCTCGATGTACTTGGCGAGGATGCCAAGGTTCAGAACGGCGAATTTCTTGCGGTTCGGCTTGTTGAAGCCACGCTTCGGCAGGCGCTGGTACAGCGGCATCTGGCCGCCCTCGTACCCGTTGATCGCCACACCCGAACGCGATTTCTGGCCCTTGATACCACGGCCGGCGGTCTTGCCCTTGCCGGAACCGGGGCCACGGCCCACGCGCATGCGTTTCTTGGCGGCACCGGGATTGTCCCGGAGTTCATTCAGTTTCATGTCGCTTCTCCTTGGCCGGACGCGCCCCGCGAAGCGATAATGGGACGGCCACGGCGTTTCTTGCTTGTGAATCGGGTCCGCTCGGGACCACCGGAGGCGTATAGACTCTGGCGGCGAGGGGATCAAGGGCCCGCCGTTGCGCTTTACTTGCACACCGGGTCACTCAGGTCCGGGCGGCACGGATGAAATAAGCCAGCCGCTGCATCTCATCCCGCCCGGTCCAGAGCGCCCACCAGTGCATAGCGCCAGAGAACCTCCCGCCACGTCACCACCATCAGCCCTTCGTCATCGTGGAATCGAAAAGAGGTTTGAACCGGGCTGTCGGTGGGGACGGCATAAAGCGTCAGCCGCGCACCACCCAGAGTTTCGTACATAAACTGCGCCGCGCCCCTCGAACGGCAACAACCGCCCGACTCCGAGGTCGTTTCCCAGACCGTCCAACTGCGGCTTCGGTGACGAGTTCGGCAGCGAACGCAACCGGCTCACCCTTGCCCTGCAACGTCGCCTCCCCGTAGCCGCCACCCGCGCCTACCGCAAGCAAAGCGACAGAGGCCGAAATCGGCCGCCGCTGGAACCGAGCGTTTCAGGGACGGCCAATGTGCCAGAAAACGTTGAACCCGTCACCGGTGCGATCACCCGGCGCCTCGTCCATCATCCGCAGATAGAGCGGCTTGCCCATGTATGACACTTGCAGACTGCCATCCTTGCGTTGAGCCGTGGCATTGCCACCTGGGACGGCCATGCCTACTTCGGCCAGCAACGGCGTCGAGTTTCTCGCGCACATGTCGTAGCAATTTGAGGCGTTTTCTATTTCTTTATCAATGTTTTAGATACTTGTATTGCTTTCGTCGGCCAGCAGTTTCTCATCGCCGACTCTGCCGTTTTGCTTAACCGAACCAGCGGCACTTGCAAGCATTGTCATCGTCAGCAGCAGCACCGTGGCGCTCAGAATATGTTGGGTCACCTGGTCTGTCTCATGCGTTCATCTGCCCGTTGCGGACACGAGAGATACACCGGCCACCGCACCGCTTTTCCCGCCCGGCTGAAAAAGATCTTCAAAGTTCCGTAACGTCAGGCGACGGATCGCCGCCACCTCCTCCGTTCAACGTATCGACACAGTTTTGCGAAGGACGAGTTATGCCCAAACCAGCCAGTTCCGTCACCCGCCGCGCCGCGCTCACCGGGGTCGCGGTCACCGCAACCGGTCTGCTGCTGCCACGCACCTCGCTTGCAGCCACCAACTACCTGCTTCCCGACACGGATGTCTGCGCCCTCATGCCTGAGGTGACGGAGGGTCCCTATTACCTCGACGAGGTTCTGGTCCGTCGTAACATCCGCGAGGACCGCGTAGGCGTTCCGGTGCTTGTTCGCATGCAGGTGGTCGATGCCTCTTGCGCGCCGGTTCCCGGTGCCCGCGTCGACGTCTGGCACTGCGATGCGCAGGGGATCTATTCCTCTTTTGGCGGCGGCGAGACGGGCCAGTCCAGCACTGAGAACGAAACGTTCCTCCGCGGCACCCAGATGGCGGACGAGACCGGCGTCGTCGAGTTCGACACCATCTACCCTGGGTGGTACCGGGGCCGGACGACCCACATCCACTACAAGGTCTGGCTTAATGAAACGAACATCCTGACCGGGCAGATTTTCTTCCCAGATGCGCTGTCGGAATACCTCTACCAGAACGCCGAGCCTTATCTGCGCGACGGCGAGCGCGACACATTGAATGGCAATGATAGCATTGCCCAACAGGCGACCCACGCTGCCTTCGCCGGGATCACCGAAGAAGAAAGCAGCTATCTCGTTCAGCTCATCGTCGGCGTGGACCCGAACGCTGTGTCCCATGATGTCGGCATGCCCGGCGCAATGGGTTTGCCCCCGCGCAACACGCCGGCTGGCGGCAGCGGCGCGCCGTCCGTGGGTGGCCCCACCGGCAGCCGCGACGGAATCAGTTTGATACCGGGTGTGGAGGAAAGCTGAGACGTTTCCACGATCACTCACGGATATGACGTCTCGGCCCCCCGTCCAATTAAGGACGGGTTTCGGGGTCGCCCCAATCCCCCGGGGCGGCCCCACCTTTTTCCTTGTTTCCGATCCTAGAAGATCATGTCGATCGGCTGGCCCAGCGCCATCGCCCCGGCATAGGCCGTCTGGATCTCCTTTTGCAGCGGGTGATACCGCGCCGCCTGGATGTCCCGGAACAGCCGCTCCAACTCCGCCTTTCGGTAGAACCCGGCGCCACCGGCCAGCTCCATCGCCTTCTCGACGCAGCGGATGGCATTTTCCTCCACCAACCGCCGTCCAGTCATCACCTGGTTCACGGTGGCCGCCGACGGCGCATTCAGTTCGACCGACTGCACCATATGCTCCAACGCCAGCCGCGCCGTGGTCAACGCCGTGTCCATCTCGCCCGCCCGCGCCTGCAGCAACGGCGAGGCCGGGCGTTTCGACGCCATTCCGACCGCAAGGTCGCGGGCCCTCTCGGCGACGCCGACATAGACGGAATAGATGATCGGGAAGGCGATCGTGCCCAGCATGAAGAACAGTGGGTGCCACTGCCCCGCCGGACGCTTCACCGGCACCTTGTCGGCCGGCACGAAGAGCCCGTCGATCATCACGTCATGCGACCCCGTCGCCCGCATGCCCAGCGTGTGCCAGGTATCGAGCACCGACACCTCCGGCGCGTTCATCGGGCAGGGGAAGTGAATCACCTTGGCCCCATCCGGTTCATCAACCACGGCAGACGTCATCAGGATATTCCCGGCAGGCGCGCCGCTGACGAACATCTTGCGGGCGGTGATCTTGTAGCCGCCCTCGACCGCCTCGGCCTTACCCGAGCCGCCGATCCAGTCGCCGCCGCCGCTGGATAGCAGCACCAGCTTTTCGGCCGCGACCCGTTTCAGAAGCGGCTCCACCATTGGTACTGCCGCCGGCTGGTGATGCCAGCGCCAGGCCGGAAAGGCGACTTGGTGTGTGTGCATCGACAGCGCCAACGCAGTCGAGGAACAGCCGTGGGCGAGTGTCCGGAGCATGCCGGACAGCTCCCGCACTTCAGCCCCTGCCCCGCCGAGTTCCAACGGAACCCCGGCATGGATGAGTCCTTCTTCCTTGATCCGGTCGTAGTGCGCGGCGACGAAGCAGTCCTCGCTGTCGTTTGCCATGCTGTTCTGCGCGAATTCCTGCGCCAGTCGCTCGGCGGTGGCGATCAGATCCGCCCCGACCTCGCTTTCTTTCGTCATTACAAGCGTGTTCATCTTCAAATTCCTTAGTGCGTTTCAAGATGCACCCAATGTCTCACAGGGCCACCGAATCGCTCCAGTGCAGAAACTGTAGCGGCGGCTTTGGCCGCTTGCCGGGCTGTGCTAGGATGTTGCACCGATATGCGGGGGCGCTCATGGAAGTCACCAATCTTTACGGCCAGTTCTGTCCGGTCTCGATGGCGTCGGAAATCATCTGCACGCGCTGGACGCCGTTGGTGCTGCGCGAGTTGCTTTGCGGCAGCGCGCGGTTCAACGACATCCGCCGCGGGGTGCCGAAAATGTCGCCGACCTTGCTGTCCAAGCGTTTGAAAGAACTGGAACTTGCGGGCGTCATCCGGTCGGTCGAAGGGCCCGGTGGCAAGGCTGAATACCGGCTGACCCAGGCCGGCGAAGAACTGCGCCCGCTGATCGTCGGGATCGGCAGTTGGGGGCAGCGTTGGGTGGAGTCCCGGTTGTCGCTGCGCAACCTCGACCCCTCGTTGCTGATGTGGGACATCCGGCGCAATTTCGAACCCGTTCCACGCCCTGCCGATCGCTGCACGGTACAGTTTCAGTATCACGATGCGGGCGACCAGCTTCAGGATTGGTGGCTGGTCGTCGAATCCGACGATATCGACCTGTGCAAATTCGACCCCGGCTTCGACGTGGATGTCTTGATCGCCTCGGACCTTCGGTCGATGACGGCAGTGTGGATGGGGCTGGCGAAGCTGTCGGAAGAACTGGAGAGCGGCCGCATCACAATCGACGGCGCCCCGACACTGACCAACCAGGTGCAGGACTGGCTGAAACTGAGCATCTTTGCTAACGAGCCACGGAAGGTCAGCTGAAGCAAGGATTAGGCGGCCCCGAAGGGCCGCCCTGTCTTCTGTCCCAAATCCTACTCGTGCATGTAGACCGGGCGCGGCGTGTCGGCCGTTTCCGGGGGGAGCACAGGCAGGGTCACGTCCGGTACCTCACCGGTCAGGGTCTCTAGGAAAGCCACGATCTGTGTCGTCTGACCCGGCTCCAGCCCCTCACCCAGCTGGCTTTCCGCCATGATCTCGACTGCGACACCCAGATCCCACACCTTGCCGGAGTGGAAATAGGGCGCCGTCACCGCGATGTTCCTGAGCGGCGCGGCACGGAAGACGTACTCGTCGTCCACCGTCTCAGTCACCGCAAAACGGCCCTTGTCGCCTTCGGGTAGAATGTCGGCACCGGGTTTTTCGACCAGACCGAACGGGTAGTATCCGTGCCCGCCGACGTTGATCCCCGAGTGGCAGGAAGAGCAACCGAGATCCATAAACAGCTCCAGCCCGGCCTTCGCATCCTCGCTGATCGCGGCATCGTTGCCATTCAGCCAGGCGTCGAACGGCGCCGGGGTCAGCAATGTCGCCTCGAAAGCCTCGATTGCGCGGGCCATGTTGTCAAAGTTGGTAGGACTGTCCTGATCCGGGAACGCCGCCTCGAACATCGAGACATATGCCGGCATCGAGTTCATCATCGTCTCGACATTGTCGGGGGTGTTGGCCATCTCGACCCCAGCCTGCACCGGACCTTTGGCCTGTGCCTTCAGGTCCTCGGCCCGGCCATCCCAGAATTGTGCCTCGTTGAACACCGCGTTCAGCACCGTCGGTGCGTTCCTCGGCCCTTTCTGCCAGCCGTGACCGACCGAGGTTTCGAGGTTGTCATCACCGCCGGTCGTCAGGTTGTGGCAGGAATAGCAGGAAAACACTCCCGAGGACGAAACCCTCGGGTCGAAATACAACGCCTTGCCGAGCTCGATTTTCTCCGGCGTCACCGGATTGTCGGCGACAGCGGGAACAGTCGAAGGCAAGGGGCTGAACATATCCAGCGCCCATTCGCGAAGGTCGTCATCCTGGGCGAAGACGGGGCTTGCAAGAGCGGTACTAGCTACAAGAACAGCAAGCGTCGCGCGCATTGGTTTCTCCAATCCGATTCATCCATTCGCGCGTTTCGCGGGCATCCTCGCACCGCTGCGCGAAGAGGCCATGATTTAGATCAATTCTAAACTAGGGCGACGTAGCGGCATCGACCGCAGCAGGTGCATTCGGCGCCTCGATGACATTCAGCACCCCGACTGCCTCGAACCCGTTGAGGATCGCGTCGACCGCGACGGTGGCCAGTACCAGCCCCATCACCCGGCTGATCACGTTCGCGCCGGTGCTGCCAATCACGCGCTTCAGCGGGCCGGCCATCAGCAGAATTCCCAGTGTGACCACCAGAACGGCGATCAGCATAAGCGCCGTGACGATCTGGTCCGGAACCGAATGCCGGTGATTGTCGGTAAGGATCACCACCGCCAGCATCGCACCGGGCGAGGCGATGGACGGCATCGCCAGTGGGAAAACGGCGCCGGACATGTGGTCTTTCTCCGCCATCTCGATTTCCGCCTCGGACTTCGATTCCCCGAAGATCATGGTCAGCGCAAAGAGAAACAGGATGACGCCACCGGCGATCTGGAAAGAGCCCAGGCGCAGGCCAAGGCCCTCCAGAAGAAGCTGCCCCGCGACAAGGAACAACAGCAGGACGAAGCCCGCCACCGTGACCCCGCGTAGAGCGAACCGCCAGTGGAGATTTTCGGGCACGCCCTGGGTGGCGAAATAGAAGACCGGTAGTGTCCCGATCGGGTCGATCACCACAAAAAGCGTAATAAACTCGCGCAGCAGGGACAGGACGTTGAGTTCAGGCACTTCTAGACTCCGGCGCGGCTAGGTCTTCGGATTGCGGACCTGCGTACATCCGCAAGACGCTTATAAATGAAGTGAACAGCTCTTCACGCAATAGCATCAGGTCTTTCTTTTGCATCTGGCAGACTCCTGTACGAAGCCGATACCTGGTCCCGTCATGCAGGCCCGTGCGAAGCGCAAAAGAGACACTGCGGAGCCAATTCGGCATTGTAACCGCAAGAGAAAACGCCCCGGCACAGGCCGGGGCGTAGAAACTTGTCGCAGGATGCAGCGCTTCAGCCGCGCTCTTCGACGATCTCCACCAGATGCGGGATCTTCGCGACCATGCCGCGGATCGCCGGGGTATCTTCCAGCTCGCGGGTCTTGTGCATCTTGTTCAGCCCGAGGCCGATCAGCGTCTTGCGCTGGATCTCGGGGCGGCGGATCGGCGAGCCGATCTGCTTGACGACGATGGTCTTGGCCATGGCTTACGCTTCCTCCACAACTTGCGCGGATTCCTGCGGAGCTTCGTCACGCTTCGGCAGGATGTCGGCGACCTTCTTACCGCGGCGCTGGGCGACCTGGCGCGGGCTGGCTTCGCCCTTCAGCCCTTCGATGGTCGCGCGGATCATGTTGTACGGGTTCTGCGATCCGATCGACTTGGCAACAACGTCATGAACGCCGAGCATTTCGAAAACGGCACGCATCGGACCACCGGCGATGATTCCGGTACCGGCAGGGGCGGTGCGCATCACGACGCGGCCCGCACCGTGGCGGCCGTTGATGTCGTGGTGCAGGGTGCGGCCCTCGCGCAGCGGCACACGGATCATCTGGCGCTTGGCCTGTTCCGTCGCCTTGCGGATCGCCTCCGGCACTTCCTTGGCCTTGCCCTTGCCAAAGCCGACACGGCCCTTCTGGTCTCCCACGACGACAAGCGCAGCAAAGCCGAAACGCTTACCACCCTTCACGGTCTTGGACACGCGGTTAATCGCAACAAGGCGATCGGCGAATTCCGGTGCTTCATCGCGGTCGCGACGGCCCCGGCCTTGGTTTGGTTCTCTGGCCATGCGGCCTCCTTCATCTTGGCGCTGTTTCGCACCGGTCTGGTCCAATCCTGGTGCGGTCCCGAAGGGACGTGCCCGGATCATCGGGGCGGACACCCGCCCGCACTGCGCAGGGGCCCGCGAACGGGCCCCGTGCAAATCAGAACTTCAGGCCGCCTTCGCGGGCCGCATCGGCCAGCGCCTTGACCTTGCCGTGGAACAGAAAGCCGCCACGGTCGAAGTAACATTCCTCGACCCCGGCCTTCTTGGCCCGCTCCGCGATCGCGGCGCCAACCTTGGACGCGGCATCGACGTTGTTGCGGCCCACGACGCCCAGATCCTTCTCGAGCGACGAGGCAGACGCAAGCGTCACACCCTGCACGTCGTCGATTAACTGGACGCTGATGTTCTTGTTAGAGCGATGAACCGACAGCCGCACGCGGCCGGCGTTCATCTTGCGAAGCTTGTTCCGGACGCGCAGGCGGCGCTTCTGGAACAGTTCCCGTTTGGAAAGTGCCATCTATCCGGTCCTTACTTCTTCTTACCTTCCTTGCGGAAGATATATTCATCTTTGTACTTGATGCCCTTGCCCTTGTAGGGTTCCGGCTTCCGCCATTCGCGGATCTTCGCGGCGACCTCGCCGACCAGCTGCTGGTCGGAGCCTTCGACGATGATCTCGGTCTGCTTGGGCGCGGTGACGGTGACGCCCTGCGGCACCTCGAAGTTCACCTCGTGCGACAGACCCAGCGAAAGCTTCAGCGTGTTGCCCTGCATCTGGGCGCGGTAGCCGACGCCGTTGATCTCGAGCTCTTTCTTAAAGCCGCCGGTGACACCCTGCACCAGGTTCGCGACCTGGGTGCGGGACATGCCCCACTGCTGCTTCGCACGCTTGGAGTTGCCGCGCGGCGTGACGGTTACTGTGCTGCCGTCGACCGAAATCGTGACGTCGTCCGTCGCGGTGAAGCTGCGGGTGCCTTTCGGACCCTTCACTTCGACCGTCTGGCCGGAGACCTTCGCCTCCACCCCGGAGGGCAGCTCTACGGGACGTTTCCCAATACGAGACATTTTGACCTCCTTAGAACACGGTGCAAAGCACCTCGCCGCCAACATTCTGGCTGCGGGCGTTTGCATCCGACATCACGCCTTTCGACGTGGAGACGATGGAGACGCCCAGGCCCTGGCGGACCTGCGGGACGTCCTTGACGCTCATGTAGACCCGACGACCGGGTTTCGACACGCGCTTGAGTTCACGAATGACCGGGGTGCCTTCGTAATACTTCAGGCTGATTTCGATAGCCGGGTGGCCGTCGGCGGTCGACGTGCTTTCGTAGCCGCGGATGTAGCCTTCGTCCTGAAGAACGTCGAGGACCCAGGCACGCAGCTTGGAGGCGGGGGTGACCACGGTGGATTTTCCGCGCATCTGCGCGTTCCGGATCCGGGTCAGCATATCTCCGAGAGGATCGTTCATTTCATACCCTCCTTACCAGCTCGACTTGACCATGCCGGGGATCTTGCCCATCGAGCCCAGCTCGCGAAGCATGATCCGGGAGACCTTGAGCTTGCGGTAATAGGCATGGGGCCGGCCGGTCAGCTGGCAACGGTTGTGAAGACGGGTGGCCGAGCTGTTGCGCGGCAGTTTGGCAAGCTTCAGCGAAGCGCGGAACCGCTCTTCCATCGGCTTCGACTCGTCGCTCACGATTTCTTTCAACGATGCGCGTTTGGCGGCGTACTGGTCCACCAGCTTCTGACGCTTCTTCTCGCGTTCGATCATTGCTTTCTTAGCCATGATGTCGCTCCTCAGGCGTTGAAGGGCATGTTGAAATGCTTCAACAGCGCCTTGGCTTCCGCGTCAGTGTCCGCGGTGGTGGTGATGATGATGTCCAGGCCCCAGACCTCGTCAACCTTGTCGAAGTCGATCTCGGGGAAGACGATGTGCTCTTTCATGCCCATGGCAAAGTTGCCACGGCCGTCGAAGGACGGCTTCACGCCGCGGAAGTCGCGGACGCGGGGCAGTGCGATGGTGATCAGGCGGTCGAGGAATTCGTACATCCTGTCGCCGCGCAGGGTCACTTTCGCACCCAAAGGCATCTCTTCACGGACCCGGAAGCCGGCGATCGACTTCTTGGCCTTGGTGGTGACGGCCTTCTGGCCGGCGATGGCGGTCAGGTCTTCCTGGGCCGACTTCGCTTTCTTTGAGTCCTTCACCGCCTCGGCACCGCAGCCGATGTTCAGAACGACCTTCTCGATCCGCGGGATCTGCATGTCGTTCTTGTAGCCGAACTCTTCTTTCAGAGCGGCGCGCACGGTGTCAGCGTAATGGGTCCGAAGACGCGGGGTATAGTTCGCAGCGTCCAGCATCAGATCACGTCCCCCGTGGTCTTGGCGAAACGCACCTTCTTACCGTCTTCCGTTTTGAAGCCGACGCGGGTGGGTTTGCCGTTGGAATCAAGAAACGCCAGGTTCGACAGGTCGATCGGCGCAGCCTGCGGCCGCCGGCCGCCCTGCTGGGCCTGGGACTGGCGCTGGTGGCGAATGGCAATGTTGATGCCTTCAACCACGGCTTTGCCGGCTTTCGGGTCAACAGAGACGATCTCGCCTTCCTTGCCCTTGTCCTTGCCGGCCAGCACGACGACCTTGTCGCCCTTTTTCAGCTTGGCAGCCATCTTACAGCACCTCCGGGGCGAGCGAGATGATCTTCATGAAGTTCTTGGCACGCAACTCGCGGACGACCGGGCCAAAAATCCGGGTGCCGATGGGCTCACCGGCGTTGTTGAGGATCACGGCGGCGTTGCGATCAAAGCGGATGGCAGTACCATCCTCGCGGCGCACTTCCTTGGCGGTACGGACGACGACGGCCTTGCGGACATCGCCCTTCTTCACGCGGCCGCGCGGAATGGCTTCCTTGACCGACACCACGATGATGTCGCCAACGGACGCATATTTCCGCTTGGATCCGCCGAGCACCTTGATGCACTGAACCTTCCGGGCACCGGAATTGTCAGCGACATCCAGATTGGTCTGCATCTGGATCATTTGGTTTCTCCCGACCTTTGGGGGTTTTTCTCGTTAGCTCCCCCAGGGTTTCGATCAAACCGGGTGTGGAACCGTCAGGCGGTTACCACCTCCCAGCGTTTCGTCTTCGAGACCGGCGGGCATTCCTGGATACGAACGGTATCGCCGACCTTGAAGGTGTTTTGCGGGTCATGGGCCCGGTATTTCTTGGACTTCCGCACGGTCTTGTGTAGCAGCGGGTGCTTGAAGCGGCGCTCGACAATGACGGTGACCGTCTGGTCGTTCTTGTCCGAGGTCACGGTGCCTTGCAGGATACGTTTGGGCATCTATCAGGCCTCCGACGCGGCAGCCGCCGCCTTTTCGTTCAGAATCGTTTTAACCCGTGCCGCGTCACGGCGGACGGTTTTCATGCGGGCAGTGCTTTCGAGGGTTCCGCCGGCCTGCTGGAAACGCAGGTTGAAGGCCTCTTTTTTCAGATCGGCCAGCTGATCTCGCAACTGGTCCGGCGTCTTGTCACGCAGTTCCTTGGCATCGAGTGCCATGTCTTTTTCCTTTTCAACATCACCGGCAGGCCCCGTGAGGGTCACCATGATTCCGGTGGAGTTCGTGATAGAGCAGCTCCCCTACGCCCCCAGGTGGGTTTTGGCAACCCCTTTCGGTGGGAAAACCCTGTAAAGGTTGGCAATCACCGGTCTTGGAACGCCACGTCGCCGATGCGCGGCCACCTCAGTCCGATTTCCGTCTCTCCGTAGCGCCCTGGGTGCTTCCTAGCGGCCCAGGATCGCGTCCAATAACCTCGGTTGCCGCAGTATGATCCCGACCCACATGAACACGCCCAAGTATATGCCGAACAGCGTGTGCGTAACCATCGGGCTACCCGCTCGCAACTGGCTAGCGACCGCCCCGCCAAGAAGGCCCGTCATCAGGATGCCGCCAAGCAGGCTTGTGCGTGGGACAAGGACAAGCACAGTGAAGGCCAACTCCATCAGCCCGATCATGAGGACGTAGTTGAGGGGCCAGCCAATCTGTTCGAATGACCCGTTTGCGGCTTCAATCCCCATAAGTTTTGGCGCGGCTGATGCAGCGACCATGAATACCGCAAACAAGCCCAAAATGATCCATCCAGCCAATTGCATAGACGCCGCCCTCCGTTTCTGCCCAAGCCATATTGAATATTTACGTTGGTATCAAATATTCGTTTCAGCGCTGCTAGCTCATGTTGGCCGGCGTCAGCCCCACGCGTAGTTGAAACTCACGCTGATCCGGTCTTCCTCGGCCATGTTCATCGGTACCTCATGGCGCAGCCAGCTTTCCCATAGCAGCACGTCGCCCACCGTGGGCTCCACGTAGATGAAGCTCTTGAGCTCCTCCCGTACGTCCTTCTTCCGCACCGGCGCCGCCATCATCATTGGCAACCGCGGGTCCTCCAGCTTCAGCGCAGAAGTCCCCTCGGGCATCGCCACGTAGGTCGTTCCTGAGATTACGGAGTGCGGATGGATATGTGAGCCGTGCGTCCCTCCCTCCGGCAGGATGTTGATCCATAGATCCTCCAGCTTCAGCGCCTTATCGCCGAGGTCGAAGCCCAGATCATCAGCAAAGGCAGCGACATGAGCGTCAATGCATTCCACCACCACACCGAAGATCGGAAACCGCCACGGCAGGTCAGTCAGAGAGGCGTAGCTGGTATAACCGGGGTAATCGTTCGCCGCGCACCATTCCTGTCCCGCCTCGTCATCTTCGGCAATGGAATAGCAAGACGCTTCGAGTTCGTCTGGATCGACGGAGGAGCCCAGGTCCGACAGTCGGGCCTGGTACAAGCGGGTGGCGAATAGGGAGCGGATACTGGTGGACATGCGCCTCTCTTAGCCTGCCGCCGCACGCAAGACGAGAGGGTCACTAACCGCAAAACCCGCATTTCACCTCATCCCGTGACCCCGCCGCGCCATTCAATTCGGACCCGACCCTGGCTGCCGTGGCGTAGCTTGACAGCGTAACGACCGCAAAGATAGTAGGCCCATCGAAGCCTCGCACATCACGACGAGGCGGCCAGGACGTGTCGAGGACGCATTGAAAATCTTCGGAATCGGCTTCCACAAAACGGGCACCACCTCCCTCGGTGTCGCGCTGAACAAGCTTGGCTACAAGGTGATCGGGCCGACCGCAACGCTGGATCCTGATATCGCTGACAAGTACCTGGAACTCACCCGTACCGAGTCACACCACTATGACGCCTTCGAAGACAACCCGTGGCCCTTGGTCTTTCGCGAGATGGACGAGATGTGGCCGGATGCAAAATTCATCCTGACGGTGCGCGACCCGCAGAAATGGATCGGCTCCTGTGTGAAGCATTTCGGCGAGAAATCCACCCCGATGCGCGAACTCATCTACGGCAAGGGAAATGGCGCTCCGCTCGGCAACGAGGAACACTACGTCCGCACAATGGTCGCGCATAACGAAGCCGTGCGCAGCCATTTTGCCGACCGCCCGGGCAAGCTGCTGGAAATGGATTTCTCCGCCGGCGACGGCTGGGAGAAACTGTGCCCGTTCCTCGGCCATCCGATGTTCGCCGAGCCGTTCCCGCGCACGAATACGGTTTCCGACCGCGCGCGCGCGGACAGGCCAATGACGCGCCTCATGCGCAGGGGGCGACGGATGCTGCGCCCGACGCGTTAGCAGCCAGTCACGACATCAGGTTCCCCCGATCCTGCATGAAGTCCATGCTAGCAGCCAGAAAAGAAAAGGCGGGGTCAAAACCCCGCCTGTCTCTGTTTCTTCAGCCGTACGGTACGTGCTTGGCACGCACCACCACGATTACCAGTCTTCGCGATGCACGATCCGCGACTTGATCGGCAGTTTCATCGCCGCAAGGCGAAGTGCCTCGCGGGCGACGTCTTCCGACACGCCGTCGATTTCGAACATGACCCGGCCGGGCTTCACCTTGGCAGCCCAGTAGTCGACAGACCCCTTACCTTTACCCATCCGAACCTCGGTGGGCTTCGAGGTCACCGGGGTATCCGGGAAGATCCGGATCCAGACGCGGCCCTGACGCTTCATGTGGCGCGTCATGGCACGACGAGCGGCCTCGATCTGGCGCGCGGTGATGCGCTCCGGCTGTATCGCTTTCAGGCCGAAGGTGCCGAAGTTCAGGTCAGACCCGCCCTTCGCCTCGCCGCGGATGCGGCCCTTGTGCATCTTGCGGAATTTCGTGCGCTTCGGTTGCAGCATCTTTCAAACTCCTCAGTTGCGGCGGCCGCCGCCAGCGCCACGGGGCGCGGGGCCTTCCTGGAGCTCCTGCTGGCGACGGTCGCGAGCCGACGGATCGTGCTCGAGAATTTCGCCTTTGAAGATCCAGACCTTGATGCCGATGATCCCGTAGGGGGTGGTGGCTTCAACGGTGGCATAGTCGATGTCAGCACGCAGGGTGTGCAGTGGCACGCGGCCTTCGCGATACCATTCCGTGCGGGCAATCTCGGCACCGCCAAGGCGGCCCGCGACGTTGACCCGGATGCCCAGGGCACCCATGCGCATCGAGTTCTGAACCGCGCGCTTCATCGCGCGGCGGAAGGACACCCGGCGTTCCAGCTGCTGGGCGATGGACTCGGCGACAAGCTGCGCGTCCAGTTCCGGCTTGCGGACCTCGACGATGTTCAGGTGCAGCTCGCTGTCGGTCATCTTCGCCAGCTTGCGGCGCAGGCCTTCAATATCGGCGCCTTTCTTGCCGATGATCACGCCCGGACGCGCTGTGTGGATCGTCACCCGGCACTTCTTGTGCGGGCGTTCGATGATCACGCGGCTGACGCCGGCCTGCTTGCATTCCTTCTCAATGAACTCACGGATCTTGAGGTCCTCGAGCAGGAGGTTGCCGTAGTCCTTGGTATCGGCGTACCAGCGGCTGTCCCAGGTACGGTTCACCTGCAGGCGCATGCCGATCGGATTGACTTTCTGACCCATTAGGCTTGCTCCTCGACCTGGCGGACCTTGATGGTGAGCTCCGAGAACGGCTTGTGGATCTTGCCGAACCGGCCACGCGCCCGCGGACGGCCACGCTTCATGATCAGGTTCTTGCCCACCCAGGCTTCGGCGACGATCAGTTCGTCAACGTCCAGCCCATGGTTGTTCTCGGCATTGGCGATCGCCGACTGAAGGCATTTCTTCACGTCCTCTGCGATCCGCTTGTGGCTGAAGGTCAGGTCGTTCAGAGCCTTCTCGACCTTCTTGCCGCGGATCATCGCCGCCACCAGATTCAGTTTCTGCGGAGACGTGCGAAGCATCCGCAGCTTCGCCATCGCCTCGTTTTCCGCCACGCGGCGGGGATTTTTATCCTTGCCCATGGCTTACTTCCTTTTCGCTTTCTTGTCGGCCGCGTGACCGTAATAGGTCCGCGTCGGCGAGTATTCCCCGAACTTCTGGCCAATCATGTCCTCGGAGACGAGCACCGGGATATGTTTCTTGCCATTGTAGACCCCGAAGGTGAGGCCCACGAACTGGGGAAGGATGGTCGAGCGGCGCGACCAGATCTTGATGACTTCGTTGCGGCCCGACTCGCGGGTCTTCTCGGCCTTCTTTAGGACGTAGGAGTCGACGAAGGGGCCTTTCCATACAGCGCGAGACATGTGTTAGCGCCCTTTCTTCTTGGCGTGGCGCGAGCGGATGATCAGCTTCGACGACGCCTTGTTGCGGTCGCGGGTCTTCGCACCCTTGGTCGGCTTGCCCCACGGGGTCACCGGATGGCGACCGCCTGAGGTCCGGCCTTCACCACCGCCGTGCGGGTGATCGATCGGGTTCATGACGACGCCGCGGACAGAGGGACGCTTGCCGTAGTGGCGCATCCGGCCGGCCTTGCCGAAATTCTGGTTCGAGTTGTCAGGGTTCGACACGGCACCAACGGTCGCCATGCATTCCTGACGGACCATGCGCAGTTCGCCCGAGGACAGGCGGATCTGGGCGTAGCCGCCGTCGCGGCCAACGAATTGGGCGTAGGTGCCTGCGGCGCGAGCGATCTGGCCGCCCTTACCCGGCTTCAGTTCCACGTTGTGCACGATGGTACCGATCGGCATGCCCGAGAACGGCATCGCGTTGCCCGGCTTCACGTCGGTCTTGGAGCCTGCGACGACCTTGTCGCCAATGCCCATGCGCTGCGGCGCCAGGATATAAGCCTGTTCGCCATCGGTGTACTGGATCAGCGCGATGAAGGCGGTGCGGTTCGGGTCATATTCGATCCGCATCACGACGCCTTCGACGTCGAACTTGCTGCGCTTGAAGTCGACGATGCGGTACAGCCGCTTCGCTCCGCCGCCGCGGCGGCGCTGGGTGATCCGTCCGGTGTTGTTCCGGCCGCCCTTCTTGGTCAGACCCTCGGTGAGGGACTTGACGGGGCGACCTTTCCAAAGCTCCGAACGGTCGATCAGAACCAGCCCGCGCTGGCCAGGCGTCGTCGGTTTATACGACTTGAGTGCCATGCTTTCTGTCTTCCGTTTGCTTCGTTTCAGGTTCGGTCGGAGCGGAAGCTCCGGGGTATTCGATGGCAACGGCCCCGCATGAACGGGGCCGAGGCGCGTCGTCTATTAGAGACCGGTGGTCACGTCAATGGTGTTGCCCTCTTCGAGAGTAACGTATGCCTTCTTGACGTCCTTCCGCTTGCCTGGACGGCCGCGGAAGCGCTTGTTCTTGCCCTTGGTGATGGTGGTGTTGACCGCCTTCACCTTGACGCCGAACAGCCCCTCGACCGCTTCGCGGATTTGCGGCTTGGTCGAAGCCATCGCCACTTCAAAGACAACCGCGTTGGCCTCGGAAGCCATGGTCGCCTTTTCGGTGATGATCGGCTTGCGGATCACGTCGTAGAGTTCGGCTTTGTTCATTTCAGTCGAGCCTCCAGAGCTTCGACACCCGCCTTGGTGAGCACCAGCGTGTCACGCTTCAGGATGTCGTAAACGTTCGCACCCATCGACGGCAGCACGTCCAGACCTTCGATGTTCGCCGCGGCGCGGGCAAAGCCCTCGTTCACGGTCGCACCATCGATGATCAGCGCGCGCTTCCAGCCCAGCGACTTGACCTGTTTGGCCAGGGCGCCGGTCTTGCCGTCCGACTCCGCGGCTTCCAGCACGATCAGCTCGCCGGCTTTTGCCTTGGCGGACAGCGCGTGCTTCAGGCCCAGCTTGCGGAATTTCTTCGGCAGATCATGGGCGTGGCTGCGCGGGGTCGGGCCCTTGTAAATACCACCCTTGCGGAAGATCGGCGCGTTGCGGTCACCGTGGCGGGCGCCGCCGGTGCCTTTCTGGCGATAGATCTTCTTGGTCGAGTAGCTGGTCTCGGACCGGGTCTTGACCTTGTGGGTACCGGCCTGCGCCTTGTTCCGCTGCCAGCGGACAACGCGGTGCAGGATGTCGGCGCGCGGTTCCAGATCGAAGATCTCGTCGTCGAGATCGATCGACCCGGCCTTGCCGCCGTCCAGTTTGATCGCGTCAATCTTCATTTCTCTTCGCCTCCTTCCGGAGCGGCATTGTCGTCACCGCCCTCGGACTTCTCGGCCTGGATCTCTGCTTCGGCTTCCTTCAGCGCGGCTTCCTGCGCTGCGGCTTCCTCGGCCAGACGCGCCTCTTCCGCGGCTTTCGCCTCGGCTTCGGCAGCAGCGGCGGCTTCGGCAGCCAGTCGCTCAGCTTCTTCCGCGGCAGATCTCAGTGCTGCCGGGTAGATCAGGTTCTCGGGCGTCGGCTTCTTGACCGCGTCCTTGATCGTGACCCAGCCACCTTTGTGGCCCGGCACCGCACCCTTGATCATGATCAGGCCACGGTCGGCATCGGTCTTGACGACTTGCAGGTTCTGCGTGGTCACGCGGGCGGCGCCCATGTGGCCGGCCATCTTCTTGCCCTTGAACACCCGTCCCGGGTCCTGACACTGACCGGTCGAACCGTGTGAACGGTGGCTGATCGACACACCGTGCGAGGCGCGCAGACCACCGAAGTTGTGCCGCTTCATGGCACCGGCGAAACCTTTACCGATCGAGGTGCCCGACACGTCGACGAACTGACCCTCGAAATAGTGGTTGGCGGTGATTTCCTCGCCAACGTTGATCAGGTTCTCGGGCGCGACGCGGAACTCCGCGATACGGCGCTTCGGCTCCACCTTGGCGGCGGCGAAATGGCCGCGCATCGCCTGGCTCGTCCGCTTGGCCTTGGCCGTGCCGGCACCAAGCTGAACGGCGGCGTAGCCGTCTTTTTCCACGGTGCGCTGTGCCACCACCTGCAGCTTGTCCAGCTGCAGAACGGTTACGGGCACTTGCTTGCCGTCTTCCTGGAAGATCCGGGTCATCCCGACCTTCTTTGCGATAACTCCAGAGCGCAACATTTGTTACTCTCCCTTAAACCGAGATCTGCACGTCGACGCCGGCAGCCAGGTCGAGCTTCATCAGCGCGTCCACGGTCTGGGGCGTCGGGTCCACGATGTCCAACAGGCGCTTATGGGTACGGATTTCCCACTGGTCCCGGGATTTCTTGTCGATATGTGGACCGCGCAGAACGGTGAATTTCTCGATCTTATTCGGCAGCGGGATCGGCCCCCGAACCTGAGCGCCGGTCCGCTTAGCGGTGTTAACGATTTCCTGCGTGCTGGCGTCCAGCACCCGGTAATCGAACGCCTTCAGACGGATCCGGATGTTTTGGCTTTGAAGTGCCATTTTTGTTCAGCCTTTCCGGGCTTGGAGTTGATAGGAGGAGCGGCCCTCATTGGCCGCCCCTCGTCGAACCCTTAGGTTTTTTTACTCGATGATCTCGGAGACGACGCCTGCGCCGACGGTGCGGCCACCTTCGCGGATGGCGAAGCGAAGGCCGTTCTCCATCGCGATCGGCGC
>NZ_JAATNG010000019.1 GCF_013184805.1 Pseudoruegeria sp. HB172150 | reverse complement strand
GTCGTCACGATATCCGGGTTCGAGGGATCGACGAAGCCGCCGACCATGTTGATCGAGCAGACCCCGCCGCTGTCGCCGATCGCCTTGAACAGCTCGTCGGTGTGGCTGCGCGGGTAGTCGCTGACAGCCTTGGCGACCGAATGCGACGAGATGACCGGCTGCTGGCTGCGCTCGATGGCGTCGAAGGCGGTGCGCTCGCCGGTATGGCTGACATCGACGATCATGCCGTAGCGGTTGTAGGCGTCGATTAGCAGCTTCCCGATACCCGTCAGCCGCCCGTTGTCTTCCTCGAAACAGCCGTCACCCATCGTGTTACGGCCGTTGTAGGCCAGCAGGCAGTAGCCGTAGCCCAGCTGGCGCCACAGTCCGACCATGTCCGGATTGCCGGCGAAGAGCGCGGTGCCCTGGTGGGTGAAGAACATGCCCAGCTTGCCCTCGGCCACTGCCGTGTCGATATCGGCAGTGGTTCGCACCACCTTGTAACTCTCGGGGCGTTCGTTGATCTTCTTAAGGTAGAAGTTCAGGGAATTGGCAATCCCTGCGACGCTGGTATCCAGCGCATCTGCAGAGGGGCAGGCAGCAATCGCCTTGAACCCGGCGGCCTTCAGCTTGTCCATCTCGTCGTGGAACTCGGGCGCTTCGGGGGTCGACCACTGGGTCGGCCAGATGCCAGAGAAGAGCGAGTCCGTGGTCATGGAGTCCCGGACGACCTGCCGCGCATGGTCGGAGGCGGGATAGTCGTGCAGTCGTTGCGGGATCTGCGAAAAGTCCGGGCCAGTGGCGCAGATCGCCTCCGGATCGTTCACGTTGGCCAGCATGTCGCCGGCGTGGGCGTCCCGCGGGCTTATGGCCAAAGTGGCCGCGGCCCCGGCGGCGGACCCGGCGGCTGTTGCGAAGAACGTCCGTCGATCCATGCCGCCCGGCTCAGTCACGTCACTGTCCACGCGCAGCGCG
>NZ_JAATNG010000018.1 GCF_013184805.1 Pseudoruegeria sp. HB172150 | reverse complement strand
GCGAAGGTGACTGTGCCGGAAGGCCACTCCCCGTAGAAGAAATCGTCTATATCGACCGGATTGTCCCCGCTGCCGGTGACGGCATAGCTGTAGGCCGCCGCAGCCGTCGAGGTCCGGAAGACCGTGAAGATGAACATGGTAATACCCGATTGCCCCTCGGTCAGAGAGACGTCGGCTATGGACAGACCGTCGCCACCGGTGACCGTGACGCTGACGGCCTGAGTGGTGGAATTCCCCGCGCCGTCGCTGGCCACGACCTCGAACTCGTAGACGTTGTCGCCATCGGCATCCGCCGGGGCCTCGTAATCCGGCGCGATGACAAAACTCACCTCCCCGGTGGCGCTGTCGATGGTGAAGAGCGAGACATCCGCTCCCCCGCCCAGGCTGTAGGTGACGGTATCCCCGTCGGCATCGACCGCGTCGAAGTCGTAGACCGCCGTCTGGTCCTCCTCCACCTCGATCGCATCGAAACCGATCTGCCCGGCGGTGAACACCGGCGCGTTCTCGTCGTTCAGGATCGTCCCGGTGGCGGTGGCTGTATCGCCCTCGGCGTCGGTCAGCGTAAGCGTGAAGGTCTCGTCGCCTTCGATGTCGGTGTCACCGCTGATGTCGAAGGAGAGCGTCACCTCGGTTTCGCCAGCGGCAAAGGTGACTGTGCCTGAGGGCAATACGCCGCCGAGGAAGTCGTCGGCATCCGCCGGGTTGTCCCCGCTGCCGGTGACGGCATAGCTGTAGGTCGCCGCGGCCGTCGAGGTCCGCGTAACCGTGAAGCTGATCGTGCTCGTACCGCTGTGCCCCTCCGTGACCGACGCGTCGGACACCGACAGCCCCCCCGCATCGGTGACCGTGACGCTGACGGCCTGGGTGGTGGTCTCTCCCAGGCTGTTGCTGGCCACGACCTCGAACTCGTAGACGTTGTCGCCATCGGTATCCGCCGGGGCCTCGTAATCCGGCGCGCTGACGAAGCTCACCTCCCCGGT
>NZ_JAATNG010000017.1 GCF_013184805.1 Pseudoruegeria sp. HB172150 | reverse complement strand
ACCGGGGAGGTGAGCTTCGTCAGCGCGCCGGATTACGAGGCCCCGGCGGATACCGATGGCGACAACGTCTACGAGTTCGAGGTCGTGGCCAGCGACGGCGCGGGGAATTCCACCACCCAGGCCGTCAGCGTCACGGTTGTCGACGGCGACGGGCTGTCAATATCCGACGCCTATTCCCAAAGGGCGTTGCTAACAGACACGTGCACGATCAGTTTCACAATCAGCCGGAACTCGACCGGTGCGATGAGCATGAGCTACGAAACCATCGGTAGCGGGGACAACCCGGTCGTTGCCAGCGATTTCCTCGCAGATGTGCTGCCTTCCGGCACCATCGACTTCGCCGCAGGCGAAACCGAGGTGACACTCTCCTTCGAGATCGATGGTGACCTTGCCATTATAGCGGACAAGACGTTCGCGCTGTCCGTGACAGACAGCGACAATGTCACTGTTACCGCGACAGGAACGATCCCGACTGATGAGCGAGTCATCGGCACCGACGATGATGACAACTACACACTTCCAACGGGACAAGTATACACTTGGCTCGAGGTGGGAGCGGGAAATGACCTCATCACCATACCTAGCATTTTCAGTGAACAGGGTGATGGCATAATCAGGACGACATTCTACAGCTACAACTATGATCTAGTTTCGTCCGATGGATTGGTACTGGCAAACGCTATCGGTAGCTCTACACAAAATTACCCTTTTTTGTATGGCGACGTAATTGACGGTGGGGAGGGGTACGACGTTCTTCTTGCGAGCTCTTCAAATGACGGGCTATTTCTTACCAGCTCACATGACGTAGCTGGTGGAGACAAGTCTATAAACAGATTCAGCAATATAGAGTCATTTTATTTAAGGAATGGTGCCGATGAGTTTAACTTTACAACTCCTCACGGGAGCTCAGAATATGACTACTATACGACCTCATGCAGTATACGAGGTGAAGATGGAAACGATCAAATCTGGGCCGGCGCGGGCGATGACCTTCTGATCGGCGGATGGGGCGCCGACTTTCTGTCGGGCGGGGTCGGAAATGATACGTTGTGGGGAGCCGGTGGCACTGGCGGTGCATATGAGGACTTGAGTCGGGATGTGTACGCCTTC
>NZ_JAATNG010000016.1 GCF_013184805.1 Pseudoruegeria sp. HB172150 | reverse complement strand
ATGGCAAAGGCAAAGTTTGAACGTACGAAACCGCACGTGAACATCGGGACGATCGGGCACGTTGACCACGGCAAGACGACGCTGACGGCTGCGATCACGAAGTATTTCGGCGACTTCCAGGCGTATGACCAGATTGACGGCGCGCCGGAAGAGAAAGCGCGTGGGATCACGATCTCGACCGCCCACGTCGAGTACGAGACCGAGAACCGTCACTACGCGCATGTCGACTGCCCCGGCCACGCCGACTACGTCAAGAACATGATCACCGGTGCGGCGCAGATGGACGGCGCGATCCTGGTGGTGAACGCCGCGGACGGCCCGATGCCGCAGACCCGCGAGCACATCCTGCTGGGCCGCCAGGTCGGCATCCCGACCATGGTCGTGTACCTGAACAAGGTCGACCAGGTGGATGACGAGGAACTGCTGGAGCTGGTCGAAATGGAAGTCCGCGAGCTGCTGTCTTCCTACGAGTATCCGGGCGACGACATTCCGATCGTCAAGGGCTCGGCTCTGGCCGCGCTCGAGGGCCGCGATCCGGAGATTGGCGAGAACTCGATCCGCGAACTGCTGAAGGCCGTCGACGAATGGATCCCGACGCCGGAGCGCGCTGTGGACCAGCCGTTCCTGATGCCGATCGAGGACGTGTTCTCGATCTCCGGCCGCGGCACGGTTGTGACGGGTCGCGTCGAGCGCGGCGTGATCAACGTGGGCGACGAGATCGAGATCGTCGGCATCAAGGACACCAAGAAGACGACCTGCACCGGTGTCGAGATGTTCCGCAAGCTGCTCGATCGCGGCGAAGCTGGCGACAACATCGGCGCCCTGCTGCGCGGCATCGACCGCGAGGGCGTGGAGCGTGGCCAGGTTCTCTGCAAGCCGGGCTCGGTGACGCCGCACACGAAGTTCAAGGCCGAGGCCTACATCCTCACGAAAGAGGAAGGCGGCCGCCACACTCCGTTCTTCGCGAACTACCGTCCGCAGTTCTACTTCCGGACCACGGACGTGACCGGGACGGTGACGCTGAACGAGGGCACCGAGATGGTTATGCCGGGGGACAACGTGTCGTTCTCGGTTGAGCTGATCGCGCCGATCGCGATGGAGAACGGCCTTCGCTTCGCCATCCGCGAAGGTGGCCGCACCGTCGGCGCAGGCGTCGTCTCCGAGATCATCGAGTAA
>NZ_JAATNG010000015.1 GCF_013184805.1 Pseudoruegeria sp. HB172150 | reverse complement strand
CTGATGACGTGGAACTGGGTCGAAGGACGGCGATCAAGACACTGGGCCGGGTCGCGCTTACCAGCCCGGTGGCGCTGATGCTCCTCTCGCCGTTAACTGCCCGCGCGCAGGCCACCGGTTCTTCGGACGATGGAACCGCACCGAACCCCTTCCCGTGATCGGAGAGGTTTTGATGTGGCGGTCTAATCCGCGGCCTTTCGGTGGAGGTGTTCACCCACATTACGGGCAGCACCCCGCTTGCCTAGGCGCACAAGTCGTCAGCATTCGGGCGACTCACTAGAAAGGTGCGCTTACTCGGAGCGCAGCCTCATTCTACCGAAACGCGAGCGTGTTCTTTCAAGACTGGCTTTCCGACACATCAAGGCTGTTTTCGCCAAAGCTACGAGTATGTTAGGCTAAGACCCCAGTACCTACTGGCGACTCTCCTCCCCAAAAAAAAATTTACCGTCGTTAGTAAACAGGCTCTCCCAACTCGGGTTGTAGCCAGGAGCGTTGTCGGCATGACCAGGCAATGTTACATGACAACTATTTTAACCGTCAGATATTCGAGGGGTCGATGAAGAAACTCATGCGCCTGGTTTGGCCCGCCCGGCTAGGAACCATGGTAGTAGGACTAGTTGCTATTTCCCTGATGTTTGCCATGGGTCTTTATGCGCTCATGACAGTGGAGCCACTTCAGGACAAGGGGCCCCCGAAGCGGATCAAACCCCAACAGGCTGTTCTGGATCTCGTCTATAGGCCGCTTGCCAATTTGCCCGCAGGTGACCCACGTCTCGACCGCGCAATTGAAGCTGCAAATGTTCTTGCGCATGATCTCAACCTCCGGAAAGTGACCGAGTTCGAGCTCCCACCACGTTCTGACTGGGAGCCGGCGGGAGCAGAGTTTGCCAATATCCTGAACAAACGAGGGGTCGTCGGATACACGGTACCGGCGACCGATCCGGAGGCTTTTCAGCCGACTGTCCTCATTGAGTTGCCAAGTGGCACGATCCTGGCATCCGCAATCTATCCGCCAATCCCGCCTCCGAAAAAATCTGTACTATTCTCCACAAGCATTGTGGGCGGTGAAGAACTGATTCTGCTATTGATCATATTACCAATAGGATTGTTGTTGATCGCCGGAAGGATTTCTCGGCAGTTGCGTAGATTTGCCAAGGCCGCAGAGGAGTTTAGCTCCGAACGGCGACATGAGCCATTGGAAGTATCTGGTCCGGCGGAAATTCGCACTGCTGCGCGTGCCTTCAACCGGATGCGCGATCGGATTGCCGAATACTCTGCGGGGCAGACGAAGCTACTTGCGTCGATAGGGCACGATCTCCGGGCCCCCGTGACACGCTTGCGACTGCGCATAGAGTTCGTTCTGGATCCGGAATTGCGTGCTGGCATGGTGCGAGATCTGGCCCGACTGGAATCGATGATCGACTCCGCGCTCAGTTTTCTTCGCGACGGCCACAGCACGAATGTGCAAGAGACTTTCAGCGTGCGAAGCCTGCTGCAGACGGTTTCCGACAGCTATACCGAAGTGGGAAAGAATTTGCTTTTCGAAGCGCCTAGAGATAGCCAGATTCTAGGTGACCCGGAGGCAATCGAACGCGCCATTGAGAACCTGATCGGTAATGCGTTCAAGCATGCTGACACAGTTCGGTTGAGCCTTGATCTGTCGGATGACGACACAGTCTCGATCCTGGTCGATGACGATGGACCGGGCATTCCACCGGAGAAACGGGAGATGTATATGCGTCCTTTTGCCAGCGGCACAGAGCCAGATGAAAACGGACGGATCAGCTTTGGGCTCGGGCTGCCGATAACGGACGCAATTGCCAAGGCACATCAGGGTCGGCTGGAATTGTTGGAGAGCGTCATGGGTGGCCTGCGTGCCCGCCTGACCTTTCCCAAGGCGGCGCGGCTGTGAGTTAGATCAATTGCGGACGACCTCTGCAGCCAACCAGTAACCTTCGACTCCCATGGACCTAATCAGAACCGGGATGTCGGGATTCTCCTCGATTTTCAGCCGTAAACGACCAATCAAAGCATCGATGGAGTGCTCGTCGGCACTCGAATTGCTCCCGGAAAATTCATTCAATAGTTGTTTGTGGGGCAGCATTTGCTCCGGCTTCTCACAGAATACTCGCAACAGTTTCAACTCCGTGTCGGCCAGGATAATGCGAACGCCGTCCGGATCGTGCAACAGGCATTCATTGACGTCCAGTATCCATCCAGCAAATTGAAATCGCGGGACGTTTACCAGACCCGTTTCCTCGGTGCTGTCAATTTTTAATGTGGCCCGTATACGGGTCAGGAGCTCCGACGGATCAAAAGGCTTGGTCACTAAGTCATCGGCTAAAGCGGTGATGCTCGTGACACCTTCGGATTGCGTGTCCTTGCCTGACAACATGAGGACCGGCCGATCTGGAACAGCGGCTTTTAGCCTGCGACAGATACTTAGCCCATCCTCGCCCGGGAGACAGATGTCCAGAACGATTAGATCAAATTCGTTCTGACCCAATGCTTTGTCCATGCTAAGCGCATCGAAAGCCTCAGACGCCAACATGCCATTTGATTCGAGATATCGTCTGAGGAGACCTGAGATCTCCTGGTCATCTTCCACAATCAGAATTCTATTTGGATCGCTCATTGGCAGCTCTCAAGTTACGTGGCACTTGTACTATGACGAGCGCTCAACATTGTTTAAGACTTCTAAATATTGGTGGAGAAAACGTTTGGGAAGAGAACGGATTGTCAGCGATCCGCAATCGGAGATTTTGGACATAAGGAGGCTTTCCGTTGACGCGCCCAATAGGTTAGTCCGGTATCATTCTTAGTGCATTATAGGCGGGACCCCTTCCTGTTTCTGGTCTGGACGTTATGCACCCTTCCGGGTGGGCCTAAGTTGGGCCGCAATGGCGTTCGGCGTCAAGTTTCCGAGCGGCGAATGCGGCCCGTCTTCATTGTCGTTGGCCTGCATTCGCTGATCCTCTGGCGTGCGTCGGACAACTGACCGGTGAGTGCCGCCCGGTCGAGTGCTGGTGCTGAAGACGCGCATTCCTGCCGGGAAATGCTCTCAATCGCGACGTGCGAAAACAGATCTCGACCTCACCACAGACCGTGGCAGACTTGGCCTAACCATTCGATCAGACGTAGAAGAATCCTGTATCCTGCGCGAAGTCCAGGATGGCGACGTTTGTGTAGTCGGCCGCAACGATGCCGATCGCGCTGTCCTCGTTCAAGAACAGTCGGTTGTTGTCGGCGGCGTCTTCGTCAAAGCGAACAATCGCCGGATCGCCGTAGAATAGATCGGAGGATGCGTCGGGCATCGTGCG
>NZ_JAATNG010000014.1 GCF_013184805.1 Pseudoruegeria sp. HB172150 | reverse complement strand
GATGTAGTCGCCCAGCACGTCCGGATCGTAATTGTCGAGCGCCGCGCCATCGAGGCGGATCTTGCCGCCCGCGGGCCGCCAGACGCCGGTGATTGCCCGCGCGAGGGTCGACTTGCCGGACCCGGAGGGGCCGATCACGCCGACGGCCTGGCCCGGCTGCAGTTCGAAATTGATCAGGCGCAGGCTCGCCAGCTGTTCCCCCGGCGGGATGATGGTGAGCTGTTCGGCCTTGAGATATGCCTTGGGCGCGGGCAGCGCCGTGCGTTCGCGTTCCGGCGGCACCTCTGCCAGAAGCTCGCCGAGGTTGCGCCAGCCCTTCACCGCGCGCTGGATCGAGGGCCATTGCCCGATTGCGAGATCGAGCGGAGCCAGCGCCCGGCCGAGCAGGATGGACGAGGCGATCATGGCGCCCGGCGTCACCTCCTGCTGCAGAACGAGATAGGCGCCGAGGCCAAGCATCGCCGACTGCAGGAACATGCGGAAGGTCTTGGACAGGGTCGAGAAGCCGCCGGTGCGGTCGCTGGACACGACGCTTTGCGCGAGGGCTTTCTGACGGGCCTGGTTCCAGCGGGCAAAGGCGGAGCCGGTCATGCCGAGCGAGCGGATGAGTTCCGCCTCTGTCCGGATCTGTTCGGCCATGCGTTCCGCCTGCAGCGTGGCGCCGGCTGCTTCGGCCACCGGGGTCGAGGTGCGGAACTGGTTCAGGACCGTGACAAAGATCAGGATCGAACCGCCTATGACGGCAAGGATCCCGAGCCAGGGGTGGAACAGGGCGATGCCGAACAGGAAGACCGGCGTCCAGGGAATGTCGAACAGCGCGGCGAAGACCGGCGAGGACAGGAGCCTTTGCACCGCTTCGAGATCGCGCAGCGAGTTTGCGGGCGTGTGCGGGCTGTTGTCGAGGGACGCCTTGTGGACCACCGCCGCGAACACCCGGTGATCGAGGCGCGCCTGGAACCGGGCGCCGATCCGCGCGAGCACCCTTCCGCGGACAAAGTCCAGCAGACCCATCATCGCGAAGAGGAAGCCCATCAGAATCGCAAGCGCGAGAAGCGTCGCTTCGGACCGGCTGCCAAGCACGCGGTCGTAGACCTGCAACATGAACAGTGGCCCGGTCAGCATCAGAAGGTTCACGAAAAAGCTAAATATCGCGACAAAAAGAAAGAGCGGGCGGCTTTCCGCCCGTGCGTCGCGTAACTCACGCAATCCATTGCTGAAATCGGCGGAGCGGGGCTTCATTGTGAGGTCGGCTCGCTTATACTTACTTGGCGCTACCGAGGATATATCGGTCTAGGATCGACAATGCCTCTTTCGTACAGCCATATTGGATTGCAAAAGATCGAGCCTCATTGAACATCGAGAAAGCAACGCTGCCGTTTTCCGCTTCAAAGTCGATATAACTTCTGCCATCGAAAAAGTAATTCAGTGCTTCAAATGGAGATAGTTTAACACATTCTGCTATTGAGTGTGCGTCATACTTGACTTTGACGACATGCGTCGGACGACATGGATCGTGCGCACGAAACTCTTCAGGAAAAGGCAGATATCGCACCCATTTACGCCCTAATCGATGCAGGCAGCGTTCACTTAAGCTGGGAAAAAATTCATTCAGGGCCTCCCAGCCGCCAGACTTCGTACTCACTGCCAATGGCATGGGCTGAATCAGGCCAGCAGCGCCAAGTGGGCTGATATCTTCAGAAACGAGTTGCCAGCCATGCGCCACAAGAGCGGCCGCCAGTGTGGACTTGCCTGCACCACTCTCGCCATGCAGCAAAACCGTATGATCTCCTTTCGAAACACACGCAGCATGGAAAAGCGCTTTCCAGTGTTCGTTCCCAGCGGATAAGCGAATGGCCAACCCAACGCACGCACCGACCGCATTTCCTTCACCAAGTAGGACACGCGTCCCTTCATTACAGCCAGAAAGCAACCAGTGCCGATCGCTTACTTGTACCAGTTCGATCCACGATGAAGGTCGGTCATAGACCAGGCAGTCCTCGAAAATGTCGCTCAGGGCGGAGGCAACCGACTTTCCGAAGACCCTGACTTCGGCGCTGGTCGCTCCCAGTCTAACCACCTGCCGAAAGTCCCAGTCGATTTGACTTGAGCAGCAGACAGTAGGCGGGTCGAAGGTTTCTGGAGGGGAAAAAAGTCCCATACGCGCCCAGCGGTCATGAGCGCCAGCAAAATCTGCAAGCGCATATGGGGCACGGCATGGAGTCGACGCGCAATAAAGCGAAACCGCTTCACTAGCTGATGTCGATACTCGAACCGCTTCCCAAAGCTGCTTGCCACTTTCGTTTAGTTCCACGACAGCATTCAGCTTCGGATAAATTCCAAGCCAACGTCCGTCAAACGCAATGGCCGGACTCCATTCGCGCACTGCCTCCAAGGGGAAATCGAAGTCCGACAAGTTCATGCCGAACCGAGGTCCGCATCATCAACGTCACATTCCTGGATTTGGCTTTGCACTTCCCCACCAGCACCTTGTCGATGACGGGCGTGCCAGTAGACCGTCGGGTCAGCCACACATCTCCTGAGATACGCTCTGGGTTCTCCTGGACTCACCAAATGGTACCAGACCCAAGCAACCCGGCCATAGAGGCTCGTCAGTGAGGTTGCCTTGCCTGTTTCAAGTTGCCACTGCCATCGCAGTGTGTCGAGTCGCACATCCGGGCTGGATGGGGCAGACGCCGCAGGCAGGTCGAAGCCTGCAAACCTCTGTAAATTGCTCCGGCATATTTCCCAGACCGCTTCGGCACCGCACTTTACCAACTGATGCCGCGCCGCGCTCCAGCACTCTTCACCTGGCCATGCGAGGCAGGAAAACCGGATATCGAGAAGATCTCTGGATGAAACACTTGGCACGTAGTACCTGCTCTCTCCGGCACTATGTAAAACGGACATGCAAATTCGGTCGCTGTCAGCGGGAAGACGTATACGTACACCTTCCCAACTCATACATCTCGACCTGAGAAATACATCGTCAGTTGGCATGCAGCGGCTCCAATACCCGCCCAGGACGTACCTGTGCAATTCCACTGGGGCTTGCCAGTCATCGCTCCAGAGGGGTGTGAGATGTTTTAGCGCCGGTGATCTATCGAATTCCTCCGGGCCCCACGACAATCCAAAATGCTTGCTCAGGTGCACCCAAGCATTTTGCACTCGGTCCGGAGAGATGAGAAAGTCAATATCGCCAATAAAACGAGCTGAACAATTGGGCCAAGTATTGTCGACAAGGTGGCATGCTCCTTTCATCAAGAGCGGTACAATATCGATCTCGTTCAGAGCTCTTGCAACACTAATGATTTGACCCTTCAACGCTTCGTTGCGCTGTCCGTTTAGCTCGTAAACGGCCTTCAATGTATCTTGGCGCTCTCTCGAGATCCGCTGCTGGTCCGCCGGGCGCAGGGCGGGCCAGAATGCGGGGAACAGTGGTGACAAGGCTTCAAAGAGATCTGGCCGCTCCAGATCGTCAATGAAAGGATACGGTGTTTCGGGACAGGCAAGATTTTGCGCAATATGCCGGCAGAGACGAGCCTGAAGTTCGACCCTCTGTTTGCGCCGTTCGTTGCGCCCCATTGCCTCTTGAGCGGAATCAGAGCGTGACATCAACACCTCTCCGATCACGGGAAGGGGTTCGGTGCGGTTCCATCGTCCGAAGAACCGGCGGCCTGCGCGCGGGCAGTTGACGGCGAGAGGAGCATCAGCGCCACCGGGCTGGTAAGCGCGACCCGGCCCAGTGTCTTGATCGCCGTCCTTCGACCCAGTTCCACGTCATCAG
>NZ_JAATNG010000013.1 GCF_013184805.1 Pseudoruegeria sp. HB172150 | reverse complement strand
GAACAGTCGGTTGTTGTCGGCGGCGTCTTCGTCAAAGCGAACAATCGCCGGATCGCCGTAGAATAGATCGGAGGATGCGTCGGGCATCGTGCGGATCTCCGCAAAGTCCACATCCCACCCTTTCGCGTTCTGTGTACCGTCGGGATCCACACCGACCACGGCGGCATTGAAGAGATCGCTGGTATTGCCGCTCTCGACAGCGAAGTAATTCACCGTGGCAGACGAGACGCTCCTGGCTTCGACTTCCTGTTGAAGCCAGACGTTGGTCTCGTATACCGACCCGCCAATCCGGTCAGACACCCAGGCGTCGCTGACGTTGTCGCCGACGACGGACGAGAAGACGAGCGGGTTGTAGAAGCTGTCACCGACATCGACCGCCGTTGCCTGACCTGCACGGGCGTTGACCTGACCGGCATAGATGACCGTGCCGTCGATGAGCGTGTGCTCGCCTTCCTCCAGAACGATGTAGCTGACGGTCTCTCGGTAATGGGCGCTGGCATAGTCCGAACTGTCCAGGACGCGCACCTCGAAGCCTGTAGCCGTAACATTCTGGATCTGCGCTTCGGCAAAATCGCCGCCGTTGTAGGTGTCGATGAAGGCGACGACGATGGGGTTTTCGTAAGCCTGAGAGAAGCTGATGGTTGCCCAATTGTGGTTGACACTGGCATCCCCCCATTCGCCGACATAATCGCTCTCGCCCTCGACGGTGATGGTGACCTGCCCCTGGTCGCTCTCGCCATGAATATCGGCCACATCAAAGACGAACGTGAAGGTATCGGTTTCACCGTTTTCGAGATCAAGGAAGTTGTCGCCAAGATCCACCATGAATTCCGCGTACGAATTCGTGTAGATCATGGCGGAACGGCCGCCCGCGGAAAACACCTCTACGAAGCTGGCTGTCGTATCCTGCAGACCGACGAGCGTAAGCATGTCGCCGTCCGCATCGGAGGCGCCGCTGAGTAGGCCCTGACCATCAGGGGTAATCAGCATTTCATCTTCTTGCATGGTGAATACGAAATCGTCGACCACAGGCTTGGAGTTGACGAAGGACCGGTCTTCCTGAGAAGATGCGCGCATCTCGGCGCCATCCAGGACATCGTTGCGGAAGACGAAATCGGTGATTTCGCCTGTCATGCTGGCATTGCCGCTGACCGGCGACCCAACCGTAGCCCCGTCCACGTCAAAAGCGGCAAATTCCGATGCATGCTGCTTGGTGGCAATGACTTCCCCGTCCTTGTAGAGCGTCATGAAGCCGTCGGCGTCGATCGTCGCACCCCAGTGAGCCCATTCGCCTTCGACGATTACGTCGTGGGCGACAAGGTAGGAATTCTTCCCGTCGGCACCCAGGTAGCGGAAGGCGATGTCGTCCTCCTTGCCGGCCGCCATGGTCGGGCCACCGACCTGCGCGATCTGTATCAGGCTGCCATCACTACCCGTAACCTGGAACAGGCGCTGCAGGTTGGTGGCCATCAGATCGTCGAACCGGCCGTATGCGGCAAAGGTGAAACCGACATCGGTGTCGCCGGAACTGAAGAAATACTCTGCGAGGTCAATGGAGGTCGAAGACCCCGAACCATCATAGGCAAAGACGACGTCGCCATCTCCTGCGTCGTATTTGCGGCTGACGCCGTCCGTGTGTGTCAGCAGGTCCAGTGTTTCAGCTGTGTAGAGCGAGACGTCGCCGAGTACCTTCGTGACGGACCCAAGGTATTCCGCAACCTTTTCTGCCGCGAGGCCGCCACTGTCAAAGTCCTCACCGACCTCAAGAAAGCTTTCCCGCGCCTGCTTGTACATGTCGCTCGAAAGGTTTTCCATGTAGGTCAGGAAAAATGGATCGGTGTTATATTCATAGACGCGCTGACTGATGACAAACCCCGGCATGACCTCGATATCTACGTAAGTAAACGTATAGGGCATGATAAGATTTTCATCGAAAGACAGGTTGTGGACGTACTCCATGTCCCCGTCCTTATCCATCACCCAAACCTTGTTGCCGCTGTTATAGTATTCGGCAATCGTAATTGATGCGGTATCCCCACCCTTCAGGATCAGGTCATTGTAGACGCCCAGGCCAATCGTCAGTTCCGACAGATCGCCCTCATATTGGATTATGTCGCCATCGAAATCCGACAGGTTGGTCTCGAAGACCACGTCATGGCCGGTGTCCTTGCCCAGAACGAACGTGTCTATGCCCTGGCCGCCGACATAGATGTCGTTGCCAAGCCCGCCATCCAGAAGGTCGTGACCGTACTGCCCCATCAGCAGATCGTCCTGGTCGGTGCCCGTGATCTCCTCGCTGCGGTTGTCACCGATGATATTGACACCGACCGCGATGCCCTCGGCCGAGACGGAAACCGACGGTGCGCCGGTTTCGCCTTTCATGACCAGGAACTTGTTCTGGGAGACGGTGTTGATCGCGAGGGCGTAGTCGGCTGCCGCACCGCTGTCGTTCGTGGCCGTGAACGAATAGCTGTAGTAGCCGCTTTCCGAAACAACGACGAGGCCGATCTGATCGTTCGCGGCAGAGGTGTCGTAGAAGACTTCCTCGCCGCCCACTGTCAGAACCGACAGGCTCTTCGAATGCTCGATGAACTGGTAGGCCCGGTTGGCTTCAAGGTAGATCTCGCCGGTATAGGTGACGCTGTCATGAGCCTCCAGAGTGCCGGAAAGCTCCCCCTCGTGCCCTTGCTTGTGGGTCCCGGACGCGAATTCGACGATTGTGCCGCGCGTGCTGTAGCCAAGCTCGGAGTCGGCGACGAGCAATTCCTGCGGCGTTCCGACAGTGACGAATTCGCTGGCGCCCGGCCCCTTGACGGATAGGCCGTACTCGGCCTGCGTTGGAGCAAAATCCTCACCGCCGCGCTGGACGATGAATTTCACCGTTTCATAGCCGGTCAGATCGGTGGTGAAGGTGAAAGTGTCCCCGACCACGTTGGACAGGATAGGTTCCCCGTCCCCGATCACGACAATCGCCTTGAACGCGCCGTTCGATCCGATACCGCCATCGAAACGGAAGGTGTATTCGTATCCGGCATCGAAATGCACCTGCATTTCCTGAACGATGACGGTGTCCTGAAGCATGGTGCCTTCCACGACCGTCGTGACCGGCGCGGTGTACTCGACCAGAAAATCGTAGGCCCAGTCGTCCAGGCTGATCTCGTACCAGTTCTGATAGCTCTGCTGCACGATCGGATCGTCGCTGATCTGTGCCGGCGTCAGGTGGTCCGGGTCGAACTGCAGCAGGTCTTCCGTCGTGAAGCCCGGTTCGATGAAAGAGCCGATCCGGTATTCCTGCGCCCGGACCTGCGCAACGAACTCGGTGTGGCTGTCCGTCGTGTTCAGAACACCCGCGACCATGTTGTTGTAGTCGCGAACGAACCACGTCCGATCGCCGATGTCGTCACCCGAACTTTCGCCGGTCAGCTGCGGGCTCGACAGGATGTCGGTGAATTCAGAGTCCGCCACTGTCGCCAGGTTGGCGTCGTAGGTCAGATCGATCTCGATGCGTTCAATATCGTTGATCAGCGTCTGGCCGAACGGATTAAGGAAATCGCCGGTGCGGATCTGGCTGGCGATGAATGCCGAGAACATCGGGGCGTCCTGGTAGCCATCGAAGACACCGGACAGGCCATTTGCGAAATTGTCGATGAACCAGGCTTCCTTGTAGGCAGACGCCATCGTGTCCATCAGCGAACCGTCGAGCTTCAGTATGTCGAAACCCGAACCGCCGTCGACATAGTTCAACTCCCCCAGGAACGCCTGTCGCAGGCTCGCCTGAAACGCCGCCTGCTCATCCTCGGTGAGGAGCACATCCGGACCCTGCAGAGTATTGCCGTCTGCATCGGTCCGTTCGCCGTTCGCATAGGCCGCAAGCTGTTCGTGCAGCGTCTCACTCGCCCACATGCCTGTTGCGTCGAATACCGTCTGTTGAAGCGCGTC
>NZ_JAATNG010000012.1:5409-6917 GCF_013184805.1 Pseudoruegeria sp. HB172150 | reverse complement strand
GAAGGCGTACACATCCCGACTCAAGTCCTCATATGCACCGCCAGTGCCACCGGCTCCCCACAACGTATCATTTCCGACCCCGCCCGACAGAAAATCAACCTCCCATCCGCCGACCAGAAGGTCATCGCCCGCGCCGGCCCAGATTTGATCGTTTCCATCTTCGCCATAAATTGAGCTTGAGGTCGTATAGTATTCATACTTTGAGTTTCCATGCTGGGTTGTAAAATTGAACTGATCACCACCACTCCCCAAAAGGAATGTCTCTATATTGCTGAATCTGTTTATTGCCTTGTCTCCACCAGCAATTTCATGGCGTCCAGTGAGATAAAAACCATCATATCTAAGTGTCCCCCGCAAAACGTCGTTCCCCTCCCCGCCATCAATTACGTCGCCATACATTACGGTTTCGTAAACGGAACCTTCGCTAAGATTATTAGCCAATATCAATCCGTCAGACGAAACAAGATCATAATTGTAGCTGTAGAAGATATTTTCAACAGGGAAGTCACCTTTCACGTTAGATGGGGAAATGCTGATATCATCGTTACCTGCTCCTGCTTCGAACCATGTGATTTCTCCCGGGCTGAGTTCGTAAATGTCACGGTCGTCGGTGCCGATGACTTTTTCGAAAGTCGGGATCGTTCCCGTGGCGGAATACGTGACACTGTCGCGTTCAGGCACGATCAGCCTGAACGTCTTGTCCGCTGCAACGTCAAGGTCAACATCGAGCTCGAAGGTGAGTGTCACCTCGGTTTCGCCTGCGGCGAAGTCGATGGTGCCGGAAGGCAGCACATCTGCGAGGAAATCGCTGGCAACGACCGGGTTGTCCCCGCTGCCGATGACCACGTATCTCATGGTCACCGCATCGGCCGAGACCCGGCTGATCGTGAAACTGATTGTGTGTGCGCCCGTAAGCAACGACGTCTCGGAATACTCGTCGGTTATGGACAACCCGTCGCCGTCGACAAGCCTCGCTTTGACCGCCTGGGCGGTGGAAAGCCCCCAATTATCGGTGGCCACGACAGTAAATTTGTATACATTGTTGGCATCGGCATCCGCCGGGTCCTCGTAATCCTGCGCGGTGACGAAACTCACCTCCCCGGTGGCGCTGTCGATGGTGAAGAGCGAGGCATCCGTCCCGCTCAGGCTGTAGGTGATCGTATCGCCAATATCTATCGCGTCGAAGTCGTAGACCGCTGTCTGGGTCTCAGCCACCTCGATCAAGATGGAGCCCGTCTGCCCGCCAACGAACACCGGCGCGACCTCGTCGGCCAGGATCGTCCCGGTGGCGGTGGCAACGGCTTCTTCGTCGTCGGTCACCGTGAGCGTGAAGGTCTCGTCGAACTCAGGAACCATGTCGCCGTAGACAGTGAAGTTTAAGGTCCTCTGTGTCTGACCTTCAGCGAAGGTGACTGTGCCGGAGGGCAGCGCGCCACCGAAGTTGGCGAAGTCGTCGCCATCCGCCGGATTGTCCCCGCTGCCGGTGATGGCATAGCTGTAGGTCGCCG
>NZ_JAATNG010000012.1:0-5311 GCF_013184805.1 Pseudoruegeria sp. HB172150 | reverse complement strand
TGTGCCGGAGGGCAGCGCGCCACCGAAGTTGGCGAAGTCGTCGCCATCCGCCGGATTGTCCCCGCTGCCGGTGATGGCATAGCTGTAGGTCGCCGCAGCTGTCGAGGTCCGGACGACAGTGAATTTGAACGAAGAAAAACCGGATTGCCCCTCGGTCACCGAGACGTCGGACACAGATACAGACGCAGGCAGAGACGACACGACATCGGTGACCGTGACGCTGACGGCCTGGGTGATGGAATTCCCCGCGCCGTCGCTGGCCACGACCTCGAACTCGTAGACATTGTCGCCATCGGCATCGGCCGGCGCCTCGTAATCCGGTGCGCTGACGAAGCTCACCTCCCCGGTGGCGCTGTCGATGGTGAAGAGCGAGACGTCTGCCCCCCCGCTCAGGCTATACGTGATGGTCTCGCTGTCGGTGTCGACCGCGTCGAAATCGTAGACCGCCGTCTGGTTCTCCGCCACCTCGATCGCGAGGACGGCCGGGAGATCCAGCGCCGCTGTGAACAGATCGGCGGGCGTGGCGCTACCGGTCGCATTGATGTCGGCCACCAGCAGCGTACCCGCCTGCGTTCCGTCGGTGATCCAGAGCTCGCTGTCGCCGCTCGCATCGGTCGCCTGGAACAGGACCTGGCCGTCGAGCAGCGAGAAGTCGGTGGGATCGAACAGGCTCTCCCCGGAGGCGCCGAGCAGCCGGTAGGTGCCGAGCTCGGTTCCATCCGAAACCCACAGCTGCCGCCCGTTCACCCCGTCTTCCGCCGAGAACAGGACGACGTCTCCAAGCACCGTGAAGTCCGAGGGATCCGAGCTGCCGGTGGCGTTGATGTCGGCCACCAGCACCGTGTTCGCCTCGGTCCCGTCGGTGATCCACAACTCCGTCCCGTTGGTGCCGTCGTTGGCGGCAAAGACCACACTGTCCCCGAATACAGTCAGGCCGGACGGATCCGAGCCATCCTCCCCCGCCCGTATCTCCTTCAGCAGATACGCCCCTGTGTCCGAACCGTCGGTGGCGTAAAGCTCATAGTTGGAACTGCTACCGCGCGCCGTGAACAGAACCTTGTCGCCGAGAACGGTGAAGTTCGAAGGAAGCGACCCGTAGGATCCACTGCGGAGGTCGTCCAGCATCACCGTACCCGAGTAGGTCCCGTCGGTGACCCAAGGCTCGTACCCGCTGTGCCCGTTGGTGGCCGAGAATATGATCTGATCGCCGAACAGGGTCAGCTCGCCAGGGGAGCCCCGGCTCGTGGATGAGATGATGTTAAGGTCCCTCATCGGAACAGTATTGGCGCTGGTTCCGTCGGTGATCATGAGGCCCAAACCGAGGGCCGTCTCCGCGACGAAGATCACCTGGTCGCCCAGGACGACGAACTCGGCCGGGTTGGAACTGTCGGGGCCGCTGTAGAGGTCAGAGAGCAACTCGGTCCCGCCTAAGGTCCCATCGGTGACCCAGAGCTCAGTTCCGACATCCGTGGTCGCAACGAACAGGACCTTGTCCCCGAACACGGTGAAGCTTCCAGGGTTCGAGCTGCCGGAATCGTAAAGATCCTTCAGCAGCACGGTTCCCTCAGTGGTGCCGTCGCTGATCCAGAGCTCAACGTCTCCGCTACCGTCGTCACCCGCGAACAGCAGCTTGCCGTCGAACGCCACAACATTCTCGCCATCGGCGAAATCCGGCACAACAGAGGCGAGCAACTCCGTCCCAGCCTCCGTCCCGTCAGTCACCCAAAGCGCCAAACCACTCCCGTCATCCGCAACAAAGAAGGTTTTCTCCACAAGAAACACCGGCGCGACCTCGTCGGCCAGGATCGTCCCGGTGGCGGTGGCTGTTTCGCCTTCGTCGTCGGTCACCGTGAGCGTGAAGGTCTCGTCGCCTTCAACATCGTAGTCGCCGTAGACAGAGAAGGTTAAGGTCCTCTGTGTCTGACCTTCAGCGAAGGTGACCGTGCCGGAGGGCAGCGCGCCACCGAAGTTGGCGAAGTCGTCGCCATCCGCCGGATTGTCCCCGCTGCCGGTGATGGCATAGCTGTAGGTCGCCGCAGCTGTCGAGGTCCGGACGACCGTGAAAAAGAACGTAGAAAAACCGGATTGCCCCTCGGTCACCGAGACGTCGGACACAGATACAGATGCAGACGACACGACATCGGTGACCGTGACGCTGACGGCCTGGGTGGTGGAATTCCCCGCGCCGTCGCTGGCCACGACCTCGAACTCGTAGACATTGTCGCCATCGGCATCGGCCGGCGCCTCGTAATCCGGTGCGCTGACGAAGCTCACCTCCCCGGTGGCGCTGTCGATGGTGAAGAGCGAGACGTCTGCCCCCCCGCTCAGGCTATACGTGATGGTCTCGCTGTCGGTGTCGACCGCGTCGAAATCGTAGACCGCCGTCTGGTTCTCCGCCACCTCGATCGCGAGGACGGCCGGGAGATCCAGCGCCGCTGTGAACAGATCGGCGGGCGTGGCGCTACCGGTCGCATTGATGTCGGCCACCAGCAGCGTACCCGCCTGCGTTCCGTCGGTGATCCAGAGCTCGCTGTCGCCGCTCGCATCGGTCGCCTGGAACAGGACCTGGCCGTCGAGCAGCGAGAAGTCGGTGGGATCGAACAGGCTCTCCCCGGAGGCGCCGAGCAGCCGGTAGGTGCCGAGCTCGGTTCCATCCGAAACCCACAGCTGCCGCCCGTTCACCCCGTCTTCCGCCGAGAACAGGACGACGTCTCCAAGCACCGTGAAGTCCGAGGGATCCGAGCTGCCGGTGGCGTTGATGTCGGCCACCAGCACCGTGTTCGCCTCGGTCCCGTCGGTGATCCACAACTCCGTCCCGTTGGTGCCGTCGTTGGCGGCAAAGACCACACTGTCCCCGAATACAGTCAGGCCGGACGGATCCGAGCCATCCTCCCCCGCCCGTATCTCCTTCAGCAGATACGCCCCTGTGTCCGAACCGTCGGTGGCGTAAAGCTCATAGTTGGAACTGCTACCGCGCGCCGTGAACAGAACCTTGTCGCCGAGAACGGTGAAGTTCGAAGGAAGCGACCCGTAGGATCCACTGCGGAGGTCGTCCAGCATCACCGTACCCGAGTAGGTCCCGTCGGTGACCCAAGGCTCGTACCCGCTGTGCCCGTTGGTGGCCGAGAATATGATCTGATCGCCGAACAGGGTCAGCTCGCCAGGGGAGCCCCGGCTCGTGGATGAGATGATGTTAAGGTCCCTCATCGGAACAGTATTGGCGCTGGTTCCGTCGGTGATCATGAGGCCCAAACCGAGGGCCGTCTCCGCGACGAAGATCACCTGGTCGCCCAGGACGACGAACTCGGCCGGGTTGGAACTGTCGGGGCCGCTGTAGAGGTCAGAGAGCAACTCGGTCCCGCCTAAGGTCCCATCGGTGACCCAGAGCTCAGTTCCGACATCCGTGGTCGCAACGAACAGGACCTTGTCCCCGAACACGGTGAAGCTTCCAGGGTTCGAGCTGCCGGAATCGTAAAGATCCTTCAGCAGCACGGTTCCCTCAGTGGTGCCGTCGCTGATCCAGAGCTCAACGTCTCCGCTACCGTCGTCACCCGCGAACAGCAGCTTGCCGTCGAACGCCACAACATTCTCGCCATCGGCGAAATCCGGCACAACAGAGGCGAGCAACTCCGTCCCAGCCTCCGTCCCGTCAGTCACCCAAAGCGCCAAACCACTCCCGTCATCCGCAACAAAGAAATTTTTAAGGATTGGCGAAGTCTGAAAGTTAATGGTCATCTCACGGCTCCATGGGTACAGAGATACAATGTCAATTACACCACACACATGGCCACGCCATCAAATACTATTGAAGCCAAAATGAAGCTTGGCAGAAGTATAATCGTAAACTAAATCTTCACATTCACCATTAATTAAAAATCTGTCAATTTTAAATAAATACTTTGTCAATAAATTATTAAATAATGATTTTTGCGGACGCTTCTGGAAGATAGCATTATTCGGAATAATTCCATTGGAGCGAAAACATCCTCAAGAGGGCGGCTCTCCGACTGGGCAATGCCGCTCTAGTGACGAAAAATCTGTTCGGGGGACTACATTCACCACTTGTTCACGTCGGCAAGGCGCAGGTCAGCTTTCTCGGAAGGCTTTCGCGAAGTAGTCCGCCAGCGGCTTGACCAGATAGGCCAGCGGGGTTCGGTCGACGGTGCGGATGAACGCCTGAACCGGCATGCCGGGGATCAGCGCAAGACCCTCGGGGAGCTTGGCCAGCTCTTCCTCGGGCAGCTGGATCTCGGCCCGGTAATAGGTCTTGCCGGTGTTTTCCTCGACGAAGGCATCGGCGGATAGCTGGATGACCCGGCCGTCGAGTTCCGGCGTGGTTCGGCTGTCGAAGGCGGAGAAGCGCAGAATGACGTTCTGGCCGACGAAGACCTCGTCGATATCCGTCGGATCGACCTGCACCGCGATGATAAGCGGACGGTCCTGCGGGATCAGGTACATCAGCGGATCGGCGGCACGGATCACCGAGTTCGGGGTGTAGACCGTCATGCCGTAGACGATGCCGGAGGCGGGGGCGCGGATGTCGAGGCGGCTGAGCTGTTCCAGAAGCGAGCGGCGCTGTTCGGCGAGTTCCAGTTCGCGGTAGCCAAGGTCGCGGAGCTGGGTGATCGCGTCTTCGCGGCGCGTGGTGCCGAGCTTCAGGATTTCGATCTCGATTTCGGTGATGCGCTCCTGCGCCTCGCCGCGGCTGGCGGTGAGCTCGCCCATGTCGCCGGTCAGGTTCGATTCTTCCCGCTGCAGAGACAGCACGGTGCTGGCCGGGGCGAGGCCGCGGTCGAACAGGCTTTGCTGGTTCGCCAGTTCGCTGCGGATCAGCTCCAGCTGGCGGGCCAGCGATTCCTGCTGTGCGTCGATGCCGGTGATCTGGGTTTCGATCTGGGCGCGGCGCTTCTGCAGTTGCTCGACCTCGCGCTGCATACTCTCGTTGCGCGCCTCGAACAGCCGCGCCTGACCTTCCATAAGTTCGGCCACCTCGGGCCGGTTCGACGCGATCTCGGTCAGCTCGTCGTCGAAGGTCACGCTCTCTGCTTCCTCGCGCTCGGCTTCCAGTCGGCTGCCACGGGCCATCAGTTCGAACAGCTGGCTTTCGACAATCGCAAGCTCGGAGCGCAGGAGCGTCGGGTCCAGCCGCAGCAGAACGTCCCCAGCCTCGACCTCGTCGCCTTCATCGACGTCGATCTCGGAGACGACACCGCCATCAGGATGCTGGACCACCTGGCGGTTCTGGTCGACCTCGACCTTGCCGGTTGCGACGACGGCGCCGGACAGTTCGGAAAACACCGCCCAGCCGCCG
>NZ_JAATNG010000011.1 GCF_013184805.1 Pseudoruegeria sp. HB172150 | reverse complement strand
ATTACGGTTTTGGTCTGTGTGTTTCTTTATGGGGACCATTTGAACTGTTTTGCGAGGATTATTTCGATTTTGTTATCGTTTGCGTTTTTCTGGTTCTGTGATTGTGAGAACCTGTGTGTGAGGGCTGTTGTGAGTGTCCAGTCCTGCGGGAGGTTCCTGGAGTAGGAAGCTGAGGCGGTTGCGCGTGTTCTGTCTGTTATGGCGTCGCCCGAGACATGTCCGTAGGAGAGGCTGAGGCCGAGGCTGTCGCGAGTGTTGATCTCGTATCCGTATGCGATGGAGGCTGCGGTGGTGCGTCGGAGGTCTCCGTCGTCGTCGATGCCGGGATTGGAGGAGAGGGCGAGGCGGAGGGAATGTCCCGGGCGTTCGGCTGTCCAGGCGAGGCTGGCGGCGGGTTCCGGGTCGTGGTTTTCGGGGAAGGCGGCGGCGAGGGAGAGGACGATGTCGCCCGCGGGCAGGTCGTAGGCGCGGGTGAGGCCGGCCTGGGTCCAGCCGCCGGCGGTTGTGACCTCGTGGGAGAGGTCGATGGCGAGGGATCCCGTGGGCAGGTCGCGGAGATAGCCGAGGCTTGCGGTGAATCCGGTCTCGTCGGGCGGATCGGCTGGAAGCGCGGACCAGGTTTCCTCGATCACGGTCCAGCCGATGCTGGCGGAGAGGGTTGTATCTGGGCCGACGGAGCGGGTGGCGCCGAGGCTGAGGGACCGGGTGTCACGCTCGGTGCCCTGGACGTCGTCGGCCTCGTATTCTGAGCGGGTATAGGTGAGGCGGGTCTCGGTGGCGGGCCCGGGGCGCAGGATCAGGGCGAGGCTGCCGCTGCGGGTGCGGCTGTCCTCGAGATCGGGATCTGTGGTGTCGGAATAGTCGCGCCGGGTCTCGGAGAAGGAGAGCGCGGAGCCGAGGGGTCGGTCGAGGCCGGTTTCCAGGGCGAAGCCGAGGCTGCGGGTGGTCAGGGTGCCGCGGTCGACGATGGCGGCGTTGGGATCGTCGAGATCCTCCTCGGTGAGCTCGGCATCGAGATCGCGGATGCGCTGGCGGGCGCTGAGTTCCAGGCGGGAGCCGAGGCCGAAGCGTTCGTAGGAGAGCGCGATGTTCGGGCCGCGGAAGCCGGGCTCGGCGGGGGCGCCGGGGCCGTCGCCGGTGCGGAAGGTGTCGGAGATCGCGAAGCGCAGGGCCTGGGTGCGGGTGATGCTGTCGAAGCCGACGGAGAGGTCGGTCTCGGACAGGGTTGTGGTGCCGGCGGACTCGGGGTCGAGCTCGCGGTTGTCGCTGACCGAGAGCGAGGTGGAGATGCCGAAGGTGAGGACCGGTCCGCCCTCCTCCTGGGCGGCGGCGGGCAGGATGGCGGCGGGCGCGGCGAGGGTGGCGGCGGCGGCGAGGCCGGCGGCGGCGGCACGGCGACGCCGGGTTCGCCGGGGGCCGGGAACCGTCGGGCGCGGGGTCATCGGCGGCGCTATTCGAAGAGGTGACGCGACGGGACGACCACGACGTCACCGGGGGCGAGCTGGGTTGCCGGGCTGATCCGGGGGCCGTTGCCCTTGCCGCCGAGGCTGAACAGGTAGACCCGGGTACTGCCGGAGGCCGGGTCGGTGCGGTGCAGCTGGATGCGGGTATCGGCGGCGAAGGGGGTCAGGCCGCCGGCCTCGGCCAGGAACTGCAGGATGGTTGTGCCCGGGGACACCTCGCGGCGGCCGGCCTGGGCGACCTCACCCATGATGAAGACGTCGATGACGGGCGCGGTATAGGGGAGTGCCGCGGCGGGGGCGGGGCGCTCGGCGAGGGCGGCGACGGAGACCGCGACGGTGGGCTCGGAGGCGAAGTTCGGCGCCAGGCCCGCGGCCAGGGTGCGGCGCAGTTCGCCGAGGCTCATGCCGCCGGCCTTGAGGGTGCCGACGAAGGGGAAGGCGATGGTGCCGTCGGGCAGCACCAGGGTGGAGCGGTTCAGGCTGGGATCCTCGAGCACCTCGATCTGCAGCGTGTCGCCGGGGCCGACGGTATAGCCCTGGGCCTGGGCGGCGCCGGGGGCAAGGCCGGTGACCAGAAGGGAAGCCAGTCCGGCGATCAGGCCGGTGACCAGGAACAGCAGGCCGGCCGGCAGACCGGCGCGGCGGGCGGAGTTGGTTCTTGCAAGCATCTCGTACCTTTATGCCTTCGGCGTCGCGCCGGCACTATGCCCTGTCGCGGGCGCGGAAGAAATCATCTCCGCGCAGGTTTTCCGCGCGGTGCGGCAGATTTGCCGGTTCCGCCGGCCGGGGAAGCAGGCGGGGGAAGCCGGCGGGGGAAGCGGCTCAGTTCTCCGCCTGCGGGACCGCCGCCTCGAGGCGGGCGATCTCGGCGGCGACCTCGGCGCCGAAGGGCAGCGCGTTGGGGCCGGCGGCGAGCAGGTCCTGCGCGGCGCGGTAGGCCTCGAGCGCGTCGGCGTCGCGGCCGGCCATCGCGTAGGTGCGCGCCAGGTGGTAGCGCACCGTCGGGTCCTCGGGCAGCGCCTGCGCGGCGGGTTCGAGATAGGACAGCGCCTCCTCGTGATTGCCGAGCCGGGCGGCGATCCAGCCATAGGTGTCCTGGAACTGCGGCACCTCGGTGCCGCGCAGCCGGCGGGCGATGCCGAAGGCGCGCTGCAGGCTCTCGTCATCCTCGCGGAACGAGGAGATCAGGCTGGCCAGGTTGTTGGCGATCACCGGCGCGGCGGAGTTCTCCTCGTAGAGCTCCTCGTAAAGCGCGATGGCGGCCTCGATCTCGCCGTCGCGTTCCAGCTCGGTGGCTTCGGTCCACTTCAGGTAGGCGCCGCCGGGCACCGCGGCGCGGGCCTCGGACAGCACCGCGCGGGCGGTCTCGGACTCGCCGCGGCCGCGGTAGAGGTTGTAGAGCGCCATCCAGGCGCGCTCGTCCTCGGGGCGGTCGGTGAGCACGGCGCGGATCGCCTCCGCGGCCTCGTCCGGATTGCCCTCGATCGCCTTCAGCGCGGCGGCGAAGAGGCGCAGCTGGGTGTCCTGCGGCCGCTCGGCGAGCAGGGTCTCGAGATAGTCCAGCGCGCCGGCGGTGTCGCCGCGCGCCAGCCGCATCCGGATCGCCCCGGCGGCGGCCTGGTTGTCGCCGTCCTGGCTGGCGGCGAGATCCTCGAGAAAGGCCTGCAGCTCCTCGCCGCGGCTCTGCGCCGCCAGCAGCCGCGCGGTGAGCCGGTCGGCCAGCGCCTTCGCCCCATCCCGGGTCGCGTTCCGGGTCGCGTTCCGGGCCGCCGTCTCCGGGATCTCCGCCTCCTGCGCCTTCAGCGCGTCGATCACGCCCTGGGCGCGGCCCCAGTCCTCGAGCTGCAGGTAGATGTCGCCCAGCATCGCCAGGATCTCGAGATTGCCCGGATCGAGGCGCAGCGCGTCGACCAGCACACCCTCGGCGGGCAGCAGCCGCTCGTCGGCGGCGAGATAGCCGGCATAGCGCAGCGACGGCGCGGGCGCGCCGCCCGAGGCCTCCACCGCCAGCGCCAGCATCTCGCCCATCAGCTCGCGGCTGCCGGCGCGCTCATGCGCCTCGGCCATCAGCGTCAGCACGGCGGGGTCGCGCGGCGCCTGGTCCAGCGCGGCGCGCAGCTCGACCAGCGCCGCCTCGGGCCGGTCGTCGCCGATCATCCAGCTGGCGCGCATCTTCAGCGCCTCGACATTGGTGGTATCCTCGGCCAGCACCTCCTCGACCAGCGCCCGGGCGCCGACCGGGTTGCCGGTCTGCTGCAGCATCCGCGCCAGCGCGATCTTGATCCGCCGGGTCTGGTCCGAGGCTTCGGCGGTGTCGAGGATGTCCTGCATCTCGGCGATCGCCGCGGCGCGGTCGCCGGTGTCGAAGATCAGCCCGGCGCGGACCGAGCGGTAGAGCGCGCGGTTCGGATCCCCGGCTTCGGTTCCGTCCAGGATGCGTTCGATCTCGGTCAGCGCCGCTTCCGGCCCCTGCAGCTGCGACAGGAACACCACCAGCGTCATCCGCGCGTCGGGGCTGTCGTCCTCCGGGTCGATGCGGCTGCGCAGGAAGTCCTCGGCGGCGTCGCCGCGGTCCTGCGAGACGTACCAGCGCACCAGCATGTCGCGGTTCGCCTGGTCGTCGGGGAAGCGGTCGATCATCTGGCGCAGCTGCGCCTCGATCGCCTCGGGCCGGCCGAGCTGCTGCAGCACCGCGAGCCGCAGCGCGTAGAGCACCTGTTCGTCCGGATCCTGTTCCAGCCCGGCATCGAGCTCGGTCAGCGCCGCCTCCCAGTCCTGCCGCGCCAGCCGGTCGTCGATCACCAGCTGCCGCGCCAGCCGCAGCCCGGGCTGCTCCTGCAGCAGCTCCGACGCCTCTTCGGCCACCGCCGCCGCGGCGGCGGGATCGCTGCCGCGGGCCTCGCGGTAGCGGACGCCCAGCTCCACCGCGCGCAGTTCCGGGTCGGTCTCGCCCGCGTCGAGCAGCGCCGCGGCGGCTGCCGCGTGGCGCTCCGCCGCTTCCCAGTCGTCGGCCAGCGCCGCCAGCCGCGCCGCGGCGCGCTGCGCCTCGAAGTTCTCCGGGTCGGTCTCGGTGAGGGCCTGGTACTGGCCGTAGGCGCCGGCGATATTGCCGCGCGCCTCCTCGATGCCGGCCATCAGCTGGCGCGCGCCGGGATGGTCGGTGTCGAGCCTGAAGACGTTGCGCAGCTCGATCACGGCGCGGGCGACGTCGCCCGCGGCGAAGAGTTCGGCGGCTTTCTGGAAATGCGATTCGGCGCGTTCCTCGGCCGAATCGCAGGCGGTCAGCAGGCTGGCGACAAGCAGGCAGGCGAGCAGGCGCCGCGCGGTAGGTGGAAACATCGGTAACCCGTCAATCTTTGGGGCCGGGGCCGCCGGTGGCGCCCCGGGCCCCTCAGGGCCGCGCGGCGCCGCTGGCGGTCAGCGGCCGGTGCACCGCAGGATCACCCCGACGGTGCGCCGGATTATGTCGAGATCGGTGCCCAGGCTCAACCCGGCCTCGTAGCGGTCGTCGAACTCCGCGCGGGCGGCGAAGCTGGTCTCGTTGCGGTCGGAGACCTGCCAGTTGCCGGTGATCCCCGGGCGCAGCTCGAAATAGCTCCGCCCCGGGTAGAGCTTGCGCTGCTCGACCATCATCGGGCGCGGCCCGACCAGGGACATGTCGCCTTTGAGAACGTTCCAGAGCTGCGGCAGCTCGTCGAGCGAGCACTTGCGCAGGAAGGCGCCCAGCCGGGTGATGCGCGGGTCGTCGTCGAGCTTCTGCTTCTCGTCCCATTCGCGCCGCGCCGCCGGGTCGGCGGCGAGATGCGCCTCGAGCCGGGCCTCGGCGTCGGGCACCATGGTGCGGATCTTCAGCAGCCAGAACACGCGGCCGTCGCGGCCGATGCGGCGCTGCCGGAAGAACGGCCGGTGGCCGTCCATCAGCAGCGTCGCCAGCGCCGTCACCGCGATCAGGACGAGCGCGATCGGGGCTGCGAGAAACAGCAGGAAAAGGTCGAGAACGCGTTTGCCGAAGCTGCGATAGAGCGTTACACTACCGGAAGATGAGTAGGAGTTAGCGTAATCAACGTCCAGGTGATTACGCATGTGGCCGGGATGAGAAATGCCCGCGCCAATGGAGCTCTTGAATTGGAAAGCCATAAATCTGGCACCCCCGAAAATGCCTATAAAAACCCAATAGAAGTGACGGCCACGAGAAAAAGTGGCCCGGCTGCACGACTGTTTCCGGCCATGCGACCGCCTTGATTCTGCCTCATTCAACGATACGCTAACACTTCCGAGAGTAAACTCATTTTTGTGCGCGCAAGGCTTGCGGCGGTGGCGGCGCACGGGGATACTATTGCAGTCACGGCGGGCGGTTCCGGTGGGAGGGGGGCCGATCCGCATATGAAAAACCACATTGTTTCAAGCAGAAATCCGGCATGATCGAGCGCCCGGTTCCGACACCACAGCAGGCCGTTGCCCGGCGCGGCCGCCGGGGGTGGTCGGGGTCTGTCCCGGTCATGTGGGAAACAACGGGCGTCCTGCCGCATTATTGAGCCGTTTTTAGGAACCAGATGGCCCCCAGCTCCCTTTACGTCGACTTCTTCGGGTTCACCGAACGGCCCTTCACCCTGGTCCCCGACCCGGGCTTTCTGTACTGGTCGCCGCAGCACAGGCACGCCTATTCGATCCTCGAGTTCGGCATTCTCTCCAGCGCCCCGATCACCCTGGTCACCGGCGAGATCGGCGCCGGCAAGACCACCCTGGTGCAGGCGCTGCTCGCCGGCATCTCCGACGACATCACCATCGGGCTGATCTCCAACGCCCAGGGCGGCCGCGGCGAGCTGCTGCAATGGATCCTGAACGCGCTCGGCGTGCCGTTCGACGCCGGCGCCGGCTATGTCGCCACCTTCCAGGTGCTGCAGGACTTCCTGCTTGCCGAATATGCCGCCGGGCGGCGGGTGATCCTGATCATCGACGAGGCGCAGAACCTGTCCCGCGAGGGGCTCGAGGAGCTGCGCATGCTGACCAACGTGAACTCCAACAAGGACGTGCTGATCCAGCTGATCCTGGTCGGCCAGCCGGAGCTGCGCGACATCGTCCGCGCCCCGGACATGCGGCAGCTGACCCAGCGCATCGCCGCCTCCTTCCATCTCGACGCGATGGACGCCGACACGGTCGCGGACTACATCCGCCACCGCCTGCGCACTGCCGGCGGCGACGGCGGGGCGTTCAGCGACGGCGCCTGCGCCCGCATCCACCGCGCCACCGGCGGCGTGCCGCGGCTGGTCAACCAGCTCTGCGAGTTCGCCCTGCTCTATGCCTGGGGCGCCGGCCAGCACCGGGTCGACGAGGAGACCGTCGCCCAGGTGCTCGACGACGGCGTGTTCTTCGGCGCCGCCGAGGAGCCGCCCGAGCCCGACACCGTGTCCGACCCCGACCCCGAGCCCGAGCAGGCGCTGGAACCCCTCATCCTCTTCAGAAAGAACGGCGGCCAGGATGGATGACCTGAAATTCTACTTCTCCCTGTTCCTGCGGCGCCTGCCCTGGTTCCTGGTCGTCTCGACCGTCATCACCGCCGTCGCCGTCGCCGTCGCGGTCTCGCTGCCGCCGGCCTATGTCAGCCAGATGCGCCTGGTCGTCGAATCGCCGCAGATCCCCGAGGATCTCGCCGCCTCCACAGTGCGCACCCCGGCGCTCGAGCAGCTGCAGATCATCGAGCAGCGGCTCCTGACCCGCGCCAACCTGCTCGACATCGCCCGCAAGCTCGACGTGCTGCCCGATGCCGCCGAGATGACCCCCGACGAGATCGTCCGCGCGATGATGGCCCGCACCGACCTGCGCACCTCCTCGGGCCGCGGCGAGGCCACCATGATGACCGTCTCCTTCGAGGCCGGCAGCCCCGCCGCCGCCGCCGGCGTTCTCAACGAGTATCTCACCCTGATCCAGGAGGCCGATGCCGAGTTCCGCCGCGGCCGCTCCGGCGACACGCTGGAGTTCTTCGCCCAGGAGGTCGACCGCCTCGCCGCCGAGCTCAACGAGCAGAGCGGCCGCATCATCGCCTTCAAGAAGCAGAACTCCGGCGCACTGCCCGACAGCCTCGACTTCCGCATGGCCCGCCGCTCCGAGCTGCAGGAGCGCCTGGTCGCCATCGAGCGCGACATCTCCCGCCTCACCGGCCAGCGCGACCGCCTGCAGCAGCTATACCTGACAACCGGCCGCACCGAGGTGCCCCCCGCCGGCACCGCGACACCGCCCAGCGAGGCCGAGCTGCAGCTGCGCGGCCTCGAGCGCGAGCTCGACGAGGCGCTGCTGGTCTTCTCCGAGGAAAACCCCAAGGTGAAGCTGCTGCGCGCCCGCGTCGACCGGCTCGAGGCCGATATCGCCGCCCGCGCCGCCGAGGCCGCCGAGACACCGCCCGCGCCGCCCCCCGCCGGCAGCACCCAGGCCAATATCCTCAACGCCCAGATCGCCGAGCTCGACAGCGAGATCGAGCTGCTGCGCGAGCAGAAGGACTCCGTCCAGACCACCCTCGACGGGCTCACCGACACCATCGAGCGCACCCCCGAGATCGCCAGCGCCCTCGAGGAGCTCGAGCGCGCCTATGCCATCGTCGAATCGCAATACGACACCGCCGAGAACCGCCTCTCCCGCGCCCAGACCGGCGATCTCATCGAGAGCCGCTCCCGCGGCCAGCGCGTCGCCGTCATCGAGCAGCCCAACACCCCCAGCACGCCCACCAAGCCGAACCGCGTGCTGATCGCCGGCGGCGGCGCCGTCCTCGGCATCGCCGCAGGCCTCGGCCTGATCGTGCTGCTCGAACTGCTCAACGGCTCGATCCGCCGACCCGAGGACCTGGTCCGCCGCTTCGGCATCTCGCCCTTCGCCACCATCCCCTATATCCGCACCCGCCGGCAGGTCTTCCTCCAGCGCGGTCTCAAGCTCCTCGTCATCCTCGCCATCGTCGTCGGCATCCCCGCCGCGATCTACGCCATGCATGTCTACTACCTCCCCGTCGACCTCGTCGCCGACAAGGTGATGAACCGGCTCGGCGTCCGCTGGTAGCCGCAACCCGAAAGGAGACCGCAATGGAACGGCTTCAGGCGGCCATCGAAAAGGCCCGCGAACAGCGCGACGGCAACGTCCCCACCGCAGCAGCCGCGGCCCCCGGGCCCGCAGCAACCGCCACACCCGAACCCGCCACGCCCGAACCCGCCGCCGCCGACCTCGTCGACGCCGCCTGGATCGCCCTGCCGGAAATCCGCCTGCGCCCCGACCTGCTGATGCGCAACCGCATCGTCACCCTCAAAAGCGGTGCCGCAGCCGCCCCCTACGACATCCTCCGCACCCGCCTCATCCAGCAGGCCCAGGCCAATAACTGGCGCCGCATCGCCGTCGTCTCCCCGCATTCCAACTGCGGCAAGTCCACCACCGTCGCAAACCTCGCCTTCGGCCTCGCCCGCCAGTCCGCCCTGCGCACCGTCGCCCTCGACTTCGACCTGCGCCGCAACGGCCTCGGACGCATCCTCGGACAGTCCGGGCACGTCCCCATGGAAAAGCTCCTCGAGGGAGAGGTCCCCTTCGCCGACATCGCGCGCCGCCACGGCACCAACCTCGCCTTCGCCCTCGGCTTCGGCGCCTCCCGCCGCTCCGCCGAACTCCTGCAGAGCCGCAGGACCGAGGCCGTCCTGCAGGCCATCGAGGCCGACTACGCCCCCGACCTGATGATATTCGATCTGCCGCCAATGGCCGCATCCGACGACAACTTCGGCTTCCTCGGTCGCGTCGACGCAGCCCTCATCCTCGCAGAAGCCGAAAACACAACACTCACACAGATCGACGTCACAGAAAGACAGGTCGCAGACCTCACAAACGTCCTCGGTATAACCCTCAATAAATGCAGATACACTCAAGGCGCTTACGGATACGAAGACGGATATTACTGAGG
>NZ_JAATNG010000010.1 GCF_013184805.1 Pseudoruegeria sp. HB172150 | reverse complement strand
GCCGTCCGGCCCGTCACGCTGGCCTCTCCTGTTGCCATACGCCCTAGCCTGTGGGGCCGATTGGTTAAGAAACCGTAAGCCGATAAAGGCTTGGTTAACAAATCGGGTGTAGGCCGGATTCGCCCCGCTGGAGGAACGAGGGAATGAGTTTCGTCCGACGCCTTGCCCGCACCCGTCCGGGGCGCTGGCTGCGCCGCCGTTTCGGCGCGCCGCTGGTCCGGCTGGGGCAGCGGCTGGACCGCGCCGTGCAGCGCCGCAGGCCCGGGCACCGCGCCCATGACCGCGCCGCCGAGGCGGCGCTGTCGGCCTTCGAGCGCCGCGGCGCGGGGGGGCCATGAGCGCGGCGCCAATCCGCATCCTGCTGCCGTTCAGTGACGATTCGACGCTGTTCTTCGTCCAGCGGATGCGCGCGGTGCTGGAGGGCCACGGCTGCGAGCTGTGCACCGCCTGGCTGACCAGCGGGTCGCCCCTGTCCTACCGGCAGCTTACGGCGGTGCTGCCGGAGGGGCCGGACATCCTGCTGCTGGCCGAGGCGTTCCGGCAGGTCACGCCGCTGCAGGAGTTCGACGCCATCGTCACCTCGCGGGTCTTCGCGCCGCTGCGCGACATGCTGAAGAAGGCGCATCTGCGGCACATGGCCGGGCGGCCCTGCGTGATCGCGTTCCAGGGCGGGCTGGATTTCGACCCCGAGCGGGGCTTTGCCAACCGCAGCCGCACCGACAGCCTGTTCATCGTGCCGAAGGGGGATATCGCGCGCTATCGCGCGGTGGCGGAGCGGCTGGATGCCGGGGCGCAATATCTGGGCTTCGGGCATCCGACCTTTCTGGGGCCGCCGCCGGTGCCGGAGGACCTGGCCGCGCGGCGCGACGTGGTGTTCTTTGCGCAGGCGCTGTCGCCGGCGACGCGGGCCGGGCGGCTGTTCGTGCTGCGGATGCTGGCGGCGGTGGCGCGGGCGCATCCGGAGCGGACGGTCTGGATCAAGCTGCGGCACCTGCCGCACGAGAACCGCGACCACCTGCATCGCGAGGAGCTGCCCTATCCGGAGCTGATCGCCGCCCTGCCCGGCCCCTGCCCCGCCAACCTGCGCCTGACCGCCGAGCCGATGGACGACGTGCTGGCGCGGGCCGGGATCGGGATCACCTGCACCTCGACCGCGGCGGTGGACCTGGTGCGCGCGGGCGTGCCGGCGCTGGTGTTTCTCGATTATGCCGAGAATTACCTCGACCCGCTGGTGCCGCCGATGCGGCGGTTGTTTGCGGAAAGCGGACTTATCGCGGGGGTTGAGGAGGTGTTGCAATTATGTCCGAAAACGCCAGAAACTCCTTGGTTAGAGACCTTCTTTATCTGCCCCGAGGCGCTGGCGGCGCAGGTGCTGGAGGCCGTGGCGGCGTTCCGGCAGCGGCCGGTGGCGGTGCGCCGGGTGCTGCCGCCGCTGGTTTAAGGGATGCGGTCGAGGAGGCCGGGATAGAGCTGTTCGAAATCGGCGCGGTAGCGCGCGGCGATCTTCCGCAGCACGTCGGGGGCGATTCTTTGCGCGATGTCGGCCTGCACTTCGGCGCGGGCATTCTTGTGCGGCAGGGCCGGCAGGCGGAGGCCGCGGCGGGCGCGAAGCTCGTAGCGGATATGGCTCCAGTCGGCGGTGATCTTTTCCACCCGGCCGATGAAATCCGGCAGCAGGCGGCCGTTTCCGGCGAGGATCGCCATCTGCGAGCGGACATGGATATCGCAGCTTTCGTCCGGGCTGGCGGCGACGCGGTCGACGAAGGCGTCGAACCCCATGCCCGAGGTCACGCCCATGTCGAGAAACCGGCGCGACAGCGCGCGGTTCTCGATCACCTTGTTGTTCCAGGCGGAGTAAAGCCGCGCGACGGGGTTGCGGACCAGGGTGAAGCACCAGGGGCGCCGGTCGGCGGGAAGCGCGGCATAGTCGGCGGCGGTGAGGGTGACGGCCTGCGCCGCGGGCAGGGTCAGCCAGTAGCGGTCCTGGTTCGGGCGCAGGCCGGGATCGGGCGAGGCGAGGCGGAACTGCTTTGCCAGCAGAAACCGGACCGAGGAATTGGCGGCCTTGGGGATGCGGCAATAGGCGAGGCCGGCGCCGGGGAGCAGCAGGTAATGCCGCTCGAGCGCCGGGGTGTCGTCCTCCGGCGGCTGTGTCGCTGGGATCGCCTGTTCCATGCCCGGATCTCAGCCGCAGAGGGTTAAAGCACCATTAACCGCCGGTAGTAGCGGCGCAGGAGCAGCAGGCCGAAGACGGTGGCGGTGAGCGCGAGGGCCGCGACGTAGGAAAGGCTGACATAGGCGGGCTCGTAATAGGAATAGAAGCCGCTGCGGGCGAGGCCGGTGAGATGGGCCAGCGGGTTGAACCAGAGGATCGCCTGCGCGGCGCGGGGCAGATCCTCGAAGATGTAGATCACCGCCGAGACGATCAGCAGCGGGCGGGTGACGATGTTCCAGACGGATTTCCAGACCGGGTACATCTCGAACAGCAGGCAGTTCAGCGCGCCCGCGCCGAAGCCGAGCGCGGCGGCCCCGGCGAAGGCGGCGAGAATCGGGGGGATGTCGAGGACGAGGCGGACGTCGAGGAGCAGGATCGCGCCGGCGAGGATCAGGCAGGCGACCATGAGCTGGGTCAGGGTGGCGAGGAGGAAGCGGGCGATCAGCGCGTCGAGATAGGAGACGGCGGGATAGACCAGCAGCCCGCGGGAATAGCGCAGCGCGCCGGCGATGGCCGCCTGCACCTCGCGGAACATGCGGAACGGGAGGTAGCCGGTGGCGTAGAACAGGATGAAATGCGTCCCTAACGAAGGGGAACGGAGCAGGAGCGAGAAGGCGAAGGACAGGATCAGGATCATGCCGAGCGGCTCCAGCACGGCCCAGACATAGCCGCCGGGGGAGCGCCCGTAGGTCGAGGCCATCTCGCGCAGGATCAGCGCGGTGATGGTGCGCAGGTTCTGGAACCGCCGCTGCGGGCGGGACCGGGGAAGGCGGAGCGCGGGGTCGGGCATGGGTGCTGCAAACCGGATCGGGCGACAGGCCGTTACCCTGCCCGGAGCAGTGTTTGTATTTTGTTAAGATTGATTGCCTAAACGGATACACGCCGGGTTTCGGCGGTCGACGGCCCCCCTTCCCGGCACCAGGAGGAGCGAACCGGAGACCCCGAGACCCGTGGCTGAACACCTGTCGCGTCCGGCCCGCGAAGCGGCAGAGCCCGGCGCGCCCGAACGCTCCCTGAAACGCAAGGCGCGGCTCGCCGGCACGGCGCCGGAGCGCGCCCTGGCCGTGATCCCGCCGCCCGGGACGGACGAGGAACCCCTGCCCCGCAGGCACGGGGAACAGGCCGGGCTGCCGGTGAAGGCCAAGAGCGGCCGGGTGCCGGCGCGGCGGCGCGAGGCGCTGCCGGCCGAGCCGGTGACGGTGGACGCGACGCCCCGGATCCCGCCGCCGGTGCGTCCGGCGCGGCCGCGGCGGCGGCACCGGATGATCCTGCTGAGCTTCCTGCTGCTGGTGCTGGCCCCGGTGGGCGCCGCGGCCTGGTACCTGTGGGAGCGGGCGGAGGATCAGTACGCCTCGACCCTGGGCTTCACCGTGCGCCGCGAGGAGGTGCCGGCGCCCACGGATTTCCTGGGTGGGCTGGCGGGGATGTCGTCGCAGGGTTCCTCGGATACCGACGTGCTGTACGAATTCCTGCAGAGCCAGGAACTGGTGCAGCTGGTCGATGCGGAACTGGACCTGCGCGGGCATTATGCCGCCCCGGTCGGGACCGATCCGGTCTTTGCCTTCCACCCGTCGGGCACGATCGAGGATCTCGTCGCCTACTGGCGGCGGATCGTGAAGGTGTCCTACGATCCGGGATCGGGCCTGATCGAGCTGCAGGTGCGGGCCTTCGCGCCGGGGATGGCGCAGGCGATCGGCGGGACGATCCTGCGCGAGAGCTCGCGGGTGATCAACGAGCTGAGCGCCATCGCCCGCGAGGATGCGCTGCGCTATGCCCGCGCCGATCTCGACCTGGCGCAGGAGCAGCTGAAGACGGCGCGCGAGGAACTGACCGCGTTCCGCTCGCGCACCCGGATCGTCGACCCCGGCACCGACCTGCAGGGGCAGATGGGGGTGCTGACCAACCTGCAGCAGCAGCTGGCCGAGACGCTGATCGAGCTGGACATCCTGCGCGAGACCTCGACCGAACGCGATCCGCGCCGCACCCAGGCGGAGCTGAAGCTGGGGATCATCCGCAACCGCATCGAGGAGGAGCGCGACAAGTTCTCCGCCGATGCCGCTGCCGGGGGGGAGCAGGATTACGCGACGCTGGTCGCGGAATTCGAGCGGCTGACGGTGGAACGCGAATTCGCCGAGGAAGCCTATACCGCGGCGCTGGCGGGTTTTGCCGGCGCCCGGGCCGAGGCGGAGCGGCAGAGCCGCTATCTTGCCCCCTTCATCCGCCCCACCCTGGCCGAGCGCGCCGAATATCCGCAGCGGCTGGTGCTGCTGGGGCTCGCCGCGCTGTTCGCGGGGCTCGCCTGGGCGGTGCTGGTGCTGGTCTATTACTCGCTGAAGGACCGGCAGTGATCCGGCTGGACGGCATCTCGATGCGCTTTCCGGCGCGACGCGGCTGGAAGGTGCTGTTCGAGGATGTCTCGCTGACCTTCCCGACCGGGCGCGCGGTGGCGCTTCTGGGCCGGAACGGGGCGGGGAAATCGACGCTGCTGCAGATCCTCGCCGGAAGCATCGAGCCGACGCGCGGGCGGGTCCTGTCCGACGGCACGATTTCCTGGCCGGTGGGCTTTGCCGGCAGCTTCAACAAGAACATGACCGGCGCGCAGAACATCCGATTCGTGGCGCGGGTCTATGGCGTGGATACCGGGGAACTGCTGGCATTCGTCGAGGAATTCGCCTGTTTAGGCCCGCATTTCCACATGCCGGTGCGCAGCTATTCCTCTGGCATGAAATCGCGGCTGACCTTCGGCGCCTCGATGGGGATCCGGTTCGACACCTATCTGGTCGACGAGGTGACGGCGGTGGGCGACGCCGCCTTCAAGCGGCGCAGCGCCGAGCTGTTCCGCGCCCGGCTGGCGGAAAGCGGCGCGATCATGGTGTCGCATTCGATGCGGCAGGTGCGCGAGCTGTGCGATTCGGCGGCGGTGCTGGAGGGCGGCACGCTGACCTATTACGGCGATCTCGACGAGGCGATCGACCGGCACGAGCGCAACATGGCCCGGGCGGCATGACGGAAGCGGCGCAGATCCGGCGGCTGAAGCGGCAGATCCGGGCGCTGCGCTGCGCGCCCTCGCCGATGGTGCCGCTGGCCGGTCTGGCGCGGCAGCGCTGTATCGCCTGCGGCGGAACGGACCTGTCGGTCTGCCGCTACCCGGCCTATCAGAGCCGGTTCTTCGCCGGGCTGATCCTGGCGCAATGCGGCGCCTGCGGGCTGGCCTGGGTGCCGCTGCCGGGGCTGGATCTGGACGACTATTACACCAACCATTACGCCGACGAGTTCCGCGTGGAGCGGGCCTATGACGGCGCCTTTTACGGGCCGGAGAACCCGATCTGGTCGAAGCCGGAGCACAAGGGACGCGACCGGGCGCGGGGCCATGCGGCGGACCTGGCGCGGTTCGGGCCGTTTTCGCGGGTGCTGGATCTGGGCGCGGGCGAGGGGCTGTTCCTGCACGCGGTCGAGGCGGCGGAAAAATACGCCGTCGAGCCCGACGCCTATTCGGTGCGTATCCTCAGGGACGAGCTGGGCGTGACGGTGCAGGATCTGGATGCGCGACGCGATTTCTTCGATCTGGTGATGTCGTCGCATTCGCTGGAGCATTTCACCTATGACCGGCTGGGCGGCGTGCTGGCCGGGGTCCTTGCCGCGCTGCGGCCCGGCGGGCTGTTCCATGTCGAGGTGCCGGCGGGCGCGGCGCAGCTGGAGCGGTTCGTTTCCGGGGAGCGCGGGACCCGTCAGCGGCTGGAGCCGCATACGCTGTTCTTTTCCAGCCACGCGCTGGCGCTGGTGCTGGCGCGGGCCGGGTTCGAGCTGGTGGAAAGCGCCGTCTGCCCCTGGACAGAGACGCATATCGGGGCGGACCTGCCGGCACCGGCGGTGCGGCGCGCGGGGCCGGCGCTGATCGTTATCGCACGCCGGCCTGATTAATCGGCCGGGTTAACCGGTGGTCTCCTGCGCCTCGAGCCTGGCGAGAAGCTGGGTGGCGGCGCGGTGGCCGCTGCGCACGGCGAAGACCCGGCGCAGCGCGGCACGGGCGGCGCGCGCGTCGCCGGTCTGTTCGGCAAGGCGGGCGGCGAGGAAGGCAAAGTCGATGGCTTCGGGATAGGTGTCCGACAGGGCCTGCGCCCGTGGCAGCAGGGCGCGGTGCAGGTCGGGGCGGCCGTGAAACCCCGAGTCCAGCATCAGGTATTCCAGCGCGGTCCAGTCCGGATTGTCCTGCAGCGCGGCGGCGAGATGGGCGTGGGCGGATTTGTGATCACGCTCGAGACAGGGGGCGATATAGCCCTGAAGCACGGCAAGGCGCTCTGCGCTCAGCGGCGGGCCTGTCGTGCAGGGGATGCCGATATCCGGCACCTCGTCGCGGGAGAGGATGGCGCTGAAATAGCGGCGCAGCCCGACGGCGCGGTCGATGCGGACCGGCAGCATGTGATCCTCGTTCGCGTATTGCAGGACACGGCAGTGATCGGGGGCGGGGTCGTCCTTGTAGAGTTGCGCGATGTTGTACGCGTCGATCAGGTCGAAGCTGCCGAACAGGATGGTGAAGCGGGTGCGGGTGGCAGCGCGGACGAGGCCGGAGATGTCGGGGGTGTGGACGGTGACGCCCCTGCCCGGGCCGCGGGCGAAGCGGGGGTCGACGATGAGCTGCGGCGCGATGGCGAGGACGCGGCGGGCCCCGAGGCGGGCGCCGAAATACAGCGCCGCGTAGCCGCCCATGGAGGAGCCGAGCATCCAGATCTCGCGGTAGTCCCGCGCCACTTCGGCGATGCGCGTCTCGATATCGGCGAGGGTTTCGCCATCGGCCAGGCCGTTCTGGTACCAGGCGGTGCCGAAGGGGTCGCGGATATGCAGCCGGTCGGGGCGCATCTGCCGCGTGGCCTTGAAGAAGGTGAAGCTGCCGGCATTGGCGGCGGAGAACACGACCAGCAGGCGGCCGCCCGCACCGCGATGAAGCTCGAACACGTTCTCGATGGGCCGAAAGGGCACCAGTGTCACCGTTTACCACATACGGGGCACAGGTAAGCACAGATCGGGGCCGGGCGGCAAAGCTTTCCGAAGCTCGCATTTTAGCGAAGCGCCCCGTTCCTGCCACGGCGCCGCCGCGCGGCGGCTGGGGCGCAGGGCTATCCCTCTGCGCGGGGGCCGAACCCAGGGGTGGGTGAGGGGATGGCGAGCATATCGCATGTCGCCACGCTGTCTGCGGATGCGGAGGGCGTGGCGGCTCCGGTCGTGGGGCTGGAGCTTTTCGAAACCGCGGACGGACCGCTGCTGCAGGGCTACACGGCCGAGGGTGCGGTGCGCGGGACATGGCAGCTGGATGTCGGCGGGACGGAGGCCCACGATCCCGGCGAGGTCTTCGGGATTTCTTCTCTGGAGCTGGGGTTTTCCGGCACTTCCTGCAGCCTGACGGACGATCAGCTGGCCCGCCTGGCCGAGGCCGGGACGCTGCGGCTGGCGCTGGACGGGGCCGGGCCGCGGGTCGAGGCGGCGTGGATCGACCGCGGCGATACCGGCTGGCTGTTCGTCGAGGATCCCGAGGGCGGGATCGCGCGGTTCGGGATCGGCGACGCGGCGCTGGCCGGTGGCGGGGTGCTGGCGGTGGAGGCGGCGGATGTCACGGAAAGCGCCGGCGTCGACGATTTCGTCTTTCACGAGGCGGCGGGCCACGATTTCCTGATCGGCGTGTCGGCGGCGGAGGACCGGGTGTCGGTCTGGGAAGTGGCGGCCGATGGCGGGCTGGCCGAGACCGGGCGCGCGCCCTCGGGCATCGGCCTGTCGTCGCCGGAGGCTCTGGCCGCGGTGACGGTCGGGGGCGCCGGTTACGTGGTCACGGCGGGTTCGGGCTCCGGCTCGCTCAGCGTCTTCGCGCTGACCGAAGACGGCGGGCTGCGGCTGACCGACCATGTGCTGGACGACGGCGCCACCCGGTTCCGCGCCGCGAGCCATCTGCGGGCGGTGGAGCTGGACGGCCGCGCCTATCTGGTGGCGGCGGGCAATGACGGCGGCATCAGCGTGCTGGGCCTGATGCCGGGGGGCGAGCTGGTGCACCTGGCGAGCCTTGACGGGGTGGCCGCGATCTCGGCGCTGACCGTGACGGTGCTGGACGGGGAGATCCGGATTTTCGCCGCGTCAGAGACGGAAACCGGGGTCAGCGAGATCGTTTTCGATCCCGAAGCGGGGCTGATCCTGACCGGCGGAAACGGCGACGATACGCTGGACGGCGGCGATGGCGACGACATCCTGCGCGACGGGGCCGGGCGCGACGAAATGACGGGCGGCGCGGGGGCGGATCTGTTCGTGCTGAGCGCCGATGGAACGCCGGACGTGATCCGCGATTTCGACCCGGCGGAGGACCGGCTGGACCTGTCGCGTTTCGAACTGCTCTACGCGCTGGCGCAGCTGGGGTTCGAGGCGACCGCCGACGGCGCGGTCCTGACCTATCGCGACGAGCGGGTGGAGATCGTCAGCGCCGCGGGCACGCCGCTGAGCCTGGCGGATTTTTCCGATGACACGATCCTGAACCTGAACCGGCCGCCGAAGCCGGTCCTGCGCTGCGCGCTGGATGGCGAGGCGGGCGCGGACCGGCTGGTCGGCAGCGAGGCGGGCATGGAGATCCGCGGCTATGACGGCGCCGACGTGCTGGTGAGCCTTGGCGGCGACAACCTGCTGGACGGCGGCAGCGGCGAGGACTGCGCCGATTACTCCGCCGCCGGTTTCGCGGTGGCGGCCGACCTCGCGGCGGGGCTGGCCACGCTGGGTGCGGACTGGACCGACCGGCTGGTGGCGATCGAGGACCTGGCGGGCAGCCGGTTCGGAGACGTGCTGGGCGGCGATGACGGGGCGAACGAGATCGCCGGCATGGCCGGGGCCGACCGGGCGGCGGGCGGCGGCGGCGCGGACCTGCTGACCGGCGGCGCGGGCATCGACACGCTGGAGGGCGGCGACGGCGATGACGAGATCATCGGCAACACCGCGAGCGATTACATCTACGGCGGCGAGGGGAATGATTCGCTCTATGGTGGCGAGGGGCGCGACAGCCTGTACGGCGATGACGGGGACGACCTGCTGATGGGGGGCACCGGCGGCGACCGTCTGGAGGGCGGAGACGGGGCCGACATGCTGTTCGGCAGTGCCGGCAGCGACGTGCTGATCGGCGGCGACGGCGGCGATGACCTGCGCGGCGCCACCGGGGCCGACCTGCTGATGGGCGGCGCGGGCGACGACACGCTGACCGGCAGCCAGGGCTTCGACACGCTGGAAGGCGGCGATGGCGACGACAGCCTGAGCGGCGGATCGCGGGCCGACCGGCTGGACGGCGGCGCGGGGAACGACACGCTGAAGGGCGGCGTCGGGGCGGATGTCTTCGTCTTCCGGGACGGCGGCGGGCGGGACGTGATCCGCGATTTCGCGCTGGCCGGGGACAGGCTGCTTCTCGACGCCGCGCTGTGCCCCGACGCATCCGACGCGGCGCAGATCCTGTCGGAATTCGGCTTTATAGAGAATGGAAATGCGGTTCTGGATTTCGGCGATGGCGACCGGCTGATTCTGACCGGGGTCGGCGACCTGGACGCGCTTGGCGGCGATATCGCCTTTCTCTGATCCCCTGCCCGTTCAGCCTGGTTAACCCTCTCTTAAGCAAAGACCGGGATGGTTAACCCCGGGTTTCGCGTGGGAGAGAGTTGCCAGCGGCCATGAAGGACAGCCAGGTCACCGTGGAGTCGCTGATGGCCGATATCGCGCGCTACGAGCGCACGATCGGCGACCTTCTGGCGCGGAACGACGCGCTGGCGGCCGAGATCGCGGGCCATGAAGCGGCGCGGCGGGCGCAGTTCGACAACCGGCAGAATGAGAACGGCACCGATATCGCCGCGCTGATGGCGGCGGTGATGCGGCTGGCGCTGCAGCAGGGCCGCAATACCGACGCGGTGCTGCGGCTGCTGAGCGGGATGCGGGGCGAGGAAACCCCGGAGCTGACCGAACGGCTGGACCTGTCCGCCGCCTATGTGCAGGCGATCGACACCGTGCTGGCCGGCCGGTCCGTCGAGCGGATCAGCGATCTGCGGATCGCGGTGGAACCGGAGATGCGGGTCAGGGGGGTGCGCGGCGAGGTGCTGTTCTCGGGCGAACTCGACAAGCGCGGGCGCAGTTCGGTCCTGCTGCGCGAGAACCGGGAAAAGGGCGTGCATGCGCTGATCTTCCCGCTGGGCGAGGTCACCGTGACCGGGCTGCGCGGGGTCAGCCTGGAGATCCTGCCGCGCGAGCTGGGCGTGGTCCGGCTGCGGCTGCGGCAGGGGGACGATTACGGCAACCATGCCGAGGTGAGCGTCGACCTGGCCTCGGGGCGCTATGCCAACCTGCGCTCGGGCGTGCTGCCGGAGCGGCAGGGGGTGACGGTGCGCGAGCTGAGCGGCGGCTGGAAGAGTATCCTGTTCGAAAGCGCGCTGGCGCCCGCCGGGGGGGCGGCGGAGCTGGAGGTGATCGCGCTGAAATCGCTTGAATCAGTCTCGAGTCAACGCCCCGGAACCGGAAAGGAATGCTTCGCGCTCCGGTCGCTGAAGGCGCTGCGGTCGGACGGGCTGGTGGCGCGGGAGGTAGCGGACGCGGAGCGGGAGATGCGGGGCGAGGCCCCTGCCCCGACCGCAATCGAGTACCGGCTGAAGATGCCCGCCGAGGAGGCGCGCCGCGCCGAGAAGCGGGCGGCCTATCTCGCCTCTGGCGCCTACCGGGCGCTGAGCCGGTTCCGGGACATCCACCGCGGGCGCCGCGCCTTCCTGATCGGCAACGGGCCGTCGATCAACGGGCAGGACCTGACGCTGCTGAAGGACGAGGTGACCTTCGTCACCAACTGGTTCGTGAACCATCCCGATTACGAGGCGATCGACCCCGGCTATTACTGCGTCTCGTCGCACGAGATGTTCGGCGGCTGGAACGCCGAGGCGCCGAAGCCCAACGCGGCCTGGCTGGAGAAGATGCTGCTGAAGGCGGGGGGCACGCAGAAGTTCTTTTCCTTCGCCTTTCGCGAGCTGCTGCTGGGCGGCGGGATCTTTCCGCCCGAGTGCTGCGATTTCCTGCTGTTCGACCGGCCGAAATACCAGGTGGACCTGAAGGGGGACATCAACCTGGATCTCACCCAGCCGATGGATGACGGCTATACCGGGATCATCACCTTCTGCCTGCCGCTGGCGCATTTCATGGGGATCCGGGAGATCTATCTTCTGGGCTGCGACTGCGATTACGGGCCGATCCGGGACGGCGCGCCGAAATCCTATTTCTACGATTTCGCACAGCACGGCACGCGGACGACCAGCGACGAGGGGCTGTTGCGGGTCTGGGCCGAGGGCGGGCCGGCGTTCAAAGCCTACGAGGTGGTGCGCGACCGTTTCGCGCTGGATGGGATCAAGATCGTGAACTGCACCGATGGCGGGCGGCTCGAGGTGTTTCCGCGGCTGGCCTACGAGCAGGTGCTGGGCCGGGGCTGATGGAGCGGACGGTCCTGTGTTCTGTGGTCGATGACGGATTTGCCGCCGGGTTCGTGGTGATGGAGCGGAGCCTGCGGCACCACAACCCGGACTGGACCATGCCCGTCATCGCCATCGACAGCGCCGATGCGCCGCTGTCGGCGGAGGCGCGGGCGGTGATCCGGGAGCATTGCGACAACGTGCATTTCGCCCGCGCCCGCCCCGCGCATCTGGCGCCGGTGCAGGCCTATGCCCGCGACGTGATCGGCACGCCGGAGCGGCTGTGGCCGGCGCTGGCGGTGCTGGAGGCGCTGAGCTGGGACCGGTTCGACCGGGTGATCGCGCTGGACAGCGACCTGCTGATCCGCGGCTCGCTGGAGCCGCTGCTGCACGCGCCGGCGAATTTCAACGCGGTCCGGGCGCGGCATGCGAAGCTCGATATGCCGATGGGGTTCTTCAATACCGGGGTGATGGTGCTGCACCGGCCGCTGCTGCTGGGGTTCGAGGTGGCGCGGATCCCGGACTATCTGGGCGGGCGCAGGCCGGTGCCGGGGACCGGGCTGGCGGATCAGGCGGTGCTGAACATGCTGATGCCGCATCCGCTGGTGGGCTGGATGCCCGAGCGGCTGAACTTCACCAAGCGCAGCCTCGCCGTCCGGATGCGGGCCGGGCAGCCGGAGGGGTTCGGCGACCCCGGTGCCATCGACGCCTGGCTTGCCGCGCGCGATGTCGCGGTGGTCCACTATGTGGGCGAGAAGCCGTGGAACCCGAAGATCCGCGCCGGCGAAAAGGATTATGCCGCGGCGGAGGCGCTGTGGCACGCGGCGGCGGCGCGGTTCGGCGGCGCCTCGCTGTTCCGGCACATGCAGCGGCAGAGCCGGCTCTGGACCGAGCGCTATGCCGAGAGCCTGGCCGCAGCGGCGGGCCCTGAAGAAGAGCGCGAGCGGCAGATCGCGCGGGCGATGGGGCTTTGACGGCGGTCGGGTTCTTCATCGTGGGGGCGATGAAATCGGGCACCTCCTCGCTGCGCGACATGCTGCGGCAGCATCCGGAGATCGATCTCTACAAAGGGGAAATCCACTATTTCGACCGCGCCGACCTCTATGCCCGGGGCGCGGAGTGGTATCACGGGCATTTCGATTTCAGCCGCCCTGCCCTGCATGGCGACAAGAGCCCGTCCTACAGCCTCGATCCCGGCACCCCGGCGCGGCTGGCCGCCTATAATCCCGGGGCCCGTATCGTCTGGATCCTGCGCGATCCGGTGCGGCGGCTGGTGTCGAACTACCACCATTCGAAGCGGCGCAGGCCGGAGGCGATGGAGATCGCCGAATCGCTGGCCCGGGCCGGGGCGCTGGCGGCGCGGAACAGCCCGATGGCCTATCTTTACCGCTCGCAATACGACCGGCATCTCGACGCCTTCCTCGCGCATTTCCCGCGGGCGCAGCAGCATGTGACGATCTTCGAGGAGTTCCTTTCGGACAGCGCCGGGCAGGCGCGGGCGCTGGCGGAGTGGCTGGGGGTGGACCCGGAGGTGCCGATGGCGTTCCCGCACAGCAACGAGAACAGGGCCGGGGTCAAGCGCCGCTATCCGGTGGCGCCGGAGGTGACCGCGGAGCTGCGGGTGCGGCTGGCGCCCACGGTGGACTATGTCGAGCGCTTCCTCGGCCGGGAGATCCCGGCCTGGCATATGCCCTAGACGCCCGCCGGGGCGGCCCCCTGCCCCGCCATTTGCTCCTGCGCCATCTGCCAGAGCGCCATGTCGGTCTCGAACAGGGCGCGCAGCACGCGGAGATCCTTTTCCGACAGGTCGCCGCGGGTGACGAGCCCGGCCGGGTTTTCGACCCGGCCCGCCGCCGCACCCATGGCATCGTCGAGCCGGTGGAAGCTGGGCGCGCGGTTGCGGTCGAGGGCGGGGTCGAGCCCCTGCCCCGTCAGATCGCGGCAGACGGCGTCGAGCCCGTCCATCGTATGGAGCCGCACCCGGTGGCGGTCGAGAAACCCCTCGAGCGCGGCAAGGTGCCAACGGCCGCAGAGGTAATAGCTCTGGAAGTTCGGGCGCCACATGCTGATCCGGTGGCAATATGCGAAGAACTGCCAGAAGCTCAGATCCTTCACCTGATCGTAGTTGCGGGTGTGCCTGGCATTGGTGGCGAAATTGTACATCGAGATCGCGGCCGCGACCGGTTCGCGCACGATGGCGGAATAGCGGGCGCCGGGCGGCAGCAGGTCATGCGGGAATTTCGGGTTGTGGACCATCACCACGTCGATCCCGGCAAAGCCGGTTTCCGCATGCGCCCGCAGCGCGGCGTCGTGCCGTTTCGAGATGTAATGGAAGAAGCGCGGCCCGAGCCGCGTTTCCAGATGCGCGGTCAGCGTGGTGCCGCCGCATTTCGGCAGGTGCAGGAAGACCTGCGGCGCAGACCCCGGCATGCCGTCCCTAATCCTGTGCGATCCGCGCCCTGAGCGCGGCAAGCTCGGCCCGCAGTTCGAGGATGTAGAGCGTCTGTTCCTCGACCGTCCGGAGCAGCGCCATCTGCATCTGCGCCATGCCGAGCCCCGTCGCCGCCACATCGCCGGCCGAGGGGATGCCCGGCAGGTGACGGTTCCTGGCGATGAAGGCGGCGAGGTCGTCCAGCGGCATCAGCTCGTAACCCTCGGCAAAGACGTAATCGGGCACGTTCAGCCGGGTGCCGCCGACGATCACGTCGCCCTTCTTTACCATCAGATCGCCGCGCAGGACGGTGACGTCGCCGTTCTTCGAGATCCGCAGTTCGGTGCCGCCGGTGCCGTTGAAGGAGATATTGAAGTCGTCGTCGTTGAGCTGCAGCCGCATCGTGTCGTTGTCGGCGCCGGCATTGCCGTCGCGCATCCAGATCTCGGCGCGGCCGGTGGGCTGGATCGATTCCAGCAGCAGGTGCGGCAGGTTGTTGGGCACGTCGGCGCGGACATGCAGCGGCGCCTCGGGCGTGGCGGTGCCATAGCCGACATGGCCGGTGCCGCCCTCGATCACCATGGCGTCGTCGCCGGCATCGGGCTGGATCCGCAGCGCCAGCGCGCCGCCATGGCTGGTGTCGCGGATGAAGAAGCCGGCCTCGTTCCCGCCCATGTCCCAGGTCTGGGGCCTGAAGCCGCTGGCGCCGTCCTGTTCGAAGCGCAGGGCCGGCGTGTTGCCCGAGAGGATGTGCAGGTCCAGCATCGGGTGCGCCTGGCCGATCCCGACATGGCCGGTGGCGTCGACATAGAGCGCGTCGGCGGGGGCGTCGCCCTCTATCCGGAACGGGATGCGGCCGGCATCGGCATCCTCGATCGCGAAAAAGCTGGGGCCGCCATTGTCGGTGTCGTTGAGGATCAGGCGCCAGTCCCGCGTCGGGAAGCTGCCGGTGGCGGAGGTGTCGGCGAAGTGGAGCCGCAGGTTGTTGCCCTTCAGGCGCAGCGTGTCGAAGCCGAAATTCTCGCCGCTGGCGCAGTCGACGCCGATGCAGGCGGAGTCCTGGACGATCACGGTATCGGTAAAGACCTGGGCCCGGGCGGGGGCCGCGGCACAGGCGGCGGCCAGCGCCATGCCCAGCCAGGGCAGGCGCGCATGCGTCGGGGTCATCGTTACTCCTTTCACTCGTACGGATGCGGCCGGAACAGGGCCGCGCCCCGGCGGACGATGCCGGGGGAACACATGGCCGTCAGTCTAGAGAAAAAAGGTTAATTCCCGAAACGCTAAGATGGCCGGGAGAGCCGCTTGTCGAGCCAGCCGAGGAAGGCGCGGTCGGGGGCGCGCAGGCGCGGGCGACCGGTGCCTTCCCACCAGGCCTTCCATTCGGCCTCCAGCGCGTGAACGTCCCAGCCCGGGGCGCGCGCGCGGGCCTCGTCCAGCGTTCCGGCGCGCAGGACCGGCGCCCCCCCTGCCCCGCGTACCCGGCGCGGGCGGACGCAGAGGATGTCGCCGGGTTCCTCCTCCAGCCGGTAGCCCGGCAGGTGGTCGGAGGCGATCATCTCGCGCAGCATGGCGCGGAACACGCGGCGCGGGCTGGCGGAGCCGGATTTCTTGTGCAGCGTGGTGACCGAGATGCGCCAGGCGGGCTGGTGGCCGCAATGCTTGCGGGCCAGTTCGTAGATCCGGCGTTCGAGGGGTTTGCGGAGCCGGAAGTAATCGCGGCTGAGCGTCAGGACGGAGCGGCCGAGCACCGCCTGGTAGAGCCAGTCGGACAGCGTCACGGCGACGCTGACCATGCGGCCGCCCCTGGCCTTGCGCAGGATCTCCCAGCGTTCGATCAGGCCGAAGCCGGTGGTGATCTCGTCCTCTCCGGTGACGATGTTGGTGGTGATCCGGGTGCCCGCCAGCCGCTCGAACGCCTCGCGCAGGCGGCGGTAGGCGTCGCCGCTGGTTTCGCGGTTGGTGGCGACCAGCAGGTCATGGGCGCGCAGGTGCAGGGTGCGGCTGACCTCGCGGCCGGCATTCAGCGCCGCGACGAGCTGGCTGATGCAGTAGATCAGGATGTCCTTGTCGTGGATCGTGGCGCGGCCCTTGACGCTGGGCGTGATCTCTACCGCGACGCCGTTGTGCGAATAGCCGAGCACCTTGCGGTCGGGCCGCGTGCTGAGCGAGAAGATGGGATGTTCCATCGAGGCGAGATCGTCCTTGGGCAGCGCCGCGAAGATGTCGCAGACGAAGAAATCGCCCGTCGGATGCCTGTCCGGCAACAGGGCCCCTGCCCCTGAGATCGGCCCGCTCATGCTCCGCCCCGCTCTGCCCGCCGCGCGGGTTTGTCCCGCGACTCGCTTTCGTGGTTTCAGTGACGCCCAGCCTAGGGTTATCCACAGACCCCGTCCAGCGCCCGGTTCGGGGGATCGGAGTCGCTTTACCGTGGGATCGGAGTCGCACCTTCGGGGGTTCGGAGTCACCCGCACGGTCCGGCAACACCCCGGGCGCGAAGAAAACAAGGGCTTTGCCGACAGGCGCCAATGCCCGTAACTAGTAAATAACAGGATTCTAACGGCAAAGATTCTTCCGGCACCCGGCCTTCCGGCCACGGGAACAGGCGGAAAACCCCGGATTTGCTTAGAAAAGCCGTGTTTTGTGCTCGAAATACTTCCACATGCTGCGTTTTCCGGTATATTGAGGAAAACAGCGCACATGGGACGGAGATTTCATGGCACAGACAGAGCAGCCTCCCTATTTCAACATCTCGCCCGACGCGGCGCTTGCCGAGCTGGGTCAGCCCACCACGAGCGGCGATTTCGCCCGGATCGCCGAGGCCTGCGCGCGCGGGCGGTCGGACCTTGCCAGCCGCGGGCTGGAGGAGGACGGCAGGCGGCAGCTGCGGCTGTTCTCCACCTGGGAGATCACCCGCTACCTGATCCCGGTCGCGACCCCGCATTTCCGCCGGGTGCTGAAGGCCAATCCGAACCTGCCGCAGGGCCGGTCGGAGACCGAGGGCGGGGCGAAGTGGTTCACCCTCGACGAGGTGCTGCGGCTGCGCGCGCATTTCGCGACCGAGGGGTCGAAGGCGAAGGAATACCTGCCCTACCGGCCCAAGGGGCTACCGGCGAAGATGGTCGCGGTGGCGAACTTCAAGGGCGGGGTCGGCAAGACCTCGACCTGCGCGCATCTGGCGATGTCGGCGGCGCTCGACGGCTACCGGGTGCTGGTGGTGGATCTCGACAGCCAGGGTTCGATGACCTCGATCTTCGGCGGCAGGGTCGCGGATGAATGGGGCACGGTGTTCCCGCTGCTGGCCCGGCATTACGCCGAGCACCTGCGGCGCGAGAACCAGGGGCGGATGGACCGGGGCGAGGCGCCGGTGCCGCTGGACGAGACGCTGACCGAGGCGCTGGGGCTGTCCTCGGCCGATATCGTCCAGAAGACCCACTGGCCGAACATCGACCTGATCGGCGCGCAGCTGAACCTTTACTGGGCCGAGTTCCAGATTCCGGTCTGGCGGATGCAGGCGCGCGGCTGGAAGCTGTGGGACGCGCTGACCGACCGGCTGGAGGCGGACGGGGTGCTGGACCAGTACGACATCGTCTTTCTCGATACCCCCCCTGCCCTCGGCTACCTGACGATCAACGGGCTGGCCGCGGCGGATATCGTGCTGGTGCCGCTGGGCGCGTCCTTTCTGGAATTCGACTCGACGGGGCGGTTCTTCGACATGCTGCATTCGACCTTTTCCTCGATCGAGGAGGGCGAGAATGTCGCCGCGCGGGCGCTGGGGCGCGAGGAGATGGCCTTTGAATGGGACGCGGTGCGCGCGGTGATCACCCGCTATGACGGGGCGCAGCAGGCGGAGCTGGCGGGGCTGATGCAGGCCTATCTGGGCCGCACGCTCAGCCCGCACCGGCAGGATTTCACCGCGCTGATCGGACAGGCCGGCGAGCAGGTGAACGGCATCTACGAGGCCGATTACCGCGACTTCAACCGCGAGACCTATGTGCGCGGGCGCGAGGCCTTCGACGAGACCTATGCGGCGTTCAAGCGGCTGCTGCTGGGGATCTGGCGGCGCGACGAGATGGCCGCGCGGCCGGAGGCGGTGGCGTGAGTGTTTCGCGTGCGAAACATCCGGGGGCTGCGCGCGGTCCGGTCACCGGATGTCATCGGATGGCAGGATAGGCCCGGGGTTTTCAGGAGAGAGACATGGCGAAACGGAAAAGACTGAGCCCGGCGCAGAGCGATTATCTCGAGTCTGAAACCCCAGCGTTAGAGACGAAATCCATGCCGATCGGCCGGGCGCCGATCGCGCAGGTGGCGGGCGAGGCGGCGACCAGCGCGGCGCTGCAGGAACTGGCCGGGGAACTGAAGCAGGCGCGCGACGAAGGCCGCCTGATCCTGACGCTGGACGAGGCGGCGATCGAGGCCGGCTATCTGGTGCGCGACCGGATCCTGGCCGATGACGAGGAACTGCAGGCGCTGATGGAAAGCCTGCGCGCCCGCGGCCAGCAGACCCCGGTGGAGGTCGTGGAGCTGGAGGGCGGGCGCTTTGGCCTGATTTCCGGCTGGCGGCGCCTGACGGCGCTGCGGCGGCTGCGGGCCGAGACCGGCGAGGACCGGTTCGGCCAGGTGAAGGCGCTGCTCCGGCGGCCGGAGAGCGCCTCGGACGCCTATGTGGCGATGGTCGAGGAAAACGAGATCCGGGTCGGGCTGAGCTATTACGAGCGCGCGCGGGTGGCGGCGCGGGCCGTGGAGCAGGGGGTCTACACGGACGAGAAGGCGGCGCTTCTGAGCCTGTTTGCCTCGGCGAGCCGGGCCAAGCGGTCGAAGATCCGGTCGTTCCTGACGATCTACCACGCCGCCGACGACGCGCTGCGGTTTCCGATGGCGATCGGCGAGCGTCTGGGGCTGGCGCTGTCGAAGGCGCTGGACGAGGCGCCGGAGCGGATCGACGGGCTGCTGAAGACGCTGGCCGACCGGCGGCCGGAGAGCGCCGAGGCGGAGCTGGAGCTGCTGGGCAAATGGGTCGCCGCCGGCCGGGCGCGGCCCGACGCGGCACAACCGGCCGGGGGACCGAAGCCGAAGACGGGAAACGCCGTGCCGCAGGGCAGGGCGATGCCCCAGGGCTTTGGCGAGGTGGCGCCGGGGATCGGCGCGAAATGGAACGGGCGCAGCCTGACCCTGTCGGGCCCCGGCGTGTCGGAAACCCTGCGGCGCGACCTGTTCGACTGGATCCGGAACCGGTAACGGCCGCGGTCCGGCCTTTTCCCGGAATGTTTCGCGCGCGAAACGGCCGGGACGGAACGCAAAACGGCCCCGCATAGCTGCGGGGCCGTTCTAATTGATTGTCATCGCCGCAGGCCTATTTCTTCTTGGGCTTGCGGCCCAGTCCGATCCGTTTCGCCGTCTGGGCACGTTTCGCAGAGTAGTTCGGCGCGACCATCGGGTAGTCTTTGGAAAGACCCCAACGTTCCCGATACTCCTCGGGCGACATGTCGTAGGCGGTGCGCAGGTGGCGCTTGAGCGTCTTGAAAGGCTTGCCGTCCTCGAGACAGATGATCGCATCCGGGGTGACGGAGGCGTCGATCGGAACCGCGGGAACGGGAGGCGCTTCAGGTGCGTTCTCGATGCTTTCCGCCGGGGTGACGCCGGAAAGACCAGACAGCGTTGCATGCACGTTCTGGATCAGGCTTGAGAGGTCGGCCTGGGCCATCTGGTTGCGGCTGGCATAGGCCGCGACGATTTCGGTAGTCAGGTTCAGGATCTCTTCGTTTTGATCCTGGATATCTTCGATACTTTCGGTCATTCGGGTTCCTTGGAGTTAGATGATGGCGCTGTAATTAAGAACGCATCATCTCGCAATCCAGTTCATTAAAGCAAAATGCACTGGATTGCGATACGTCAAATTACTGATTTTGCGGTTTTTTCCCTTGTCGCACGTGAATAAGCGTGACTTGGAGTGCCTTGTCTGAAGGTCAAGGGCTACCTTGGTAAGTAGTATCTTTTCTTGCAGGGCAAGCAAAGAAATCTTCCCCGCCCGGCGAAACCTTGAGTTCAGTTGAACAGACGGCGGGTCAGGTGGCGGGTCAGACAAGTGGCGGCGCGGTGCCGGGGCAGCCCTTCGACCTGGCGGTAGAGGGTCCAGGTGGCGCGGAGCGCGGCCCATCGGGCAGAGGAGAGCGACCCCGTCCGCAGGTGGTGCAGGGCCAGCGGTTCCGGCACGGCGCGGGCGCAGTCAACCTGGCGTAACAGCTTAAGCCACAAGGCATAATCCTGCCGCAGCCGCAGATCGGGCATCTCTACCCGGCCGAGCTGGGCGGTGTCGTAGACGGCTGTCAGACAGCCGATCACATTGCCGCCGAGCAGCCCGGCATAGTCGACCGAGGGCGGTACCCGGACCTCGCGCCTGCGGCTGCCACGGACCCGGAGATACCCGGAATAAGTAAAGGCGGCGCCGGTTTCGCGCATGAATTGAATCTGTCGCCGTAATTTGTGTGGTAGCCATTCGTCATCGGCGTCGAGGAAGGCAACAAACTGCCCACGCGCCACCCCCAGGGCGCGATTTCTGGCCTGCGCGGCACCCGTATTGCATGCATGGGGCAGGAATCGGATGCGCGGATCCTTGCACGCCAGCCTTTGGGCAAGGTCATCGCTGCCATCGGTCGAGCCATCGTCGCTGAGGATCAGTTCCCAGTCGCCGAAATCCTGGGCGCGCACGGAATCGACGGTCCGTTCGAGTGTACTTAACGCATTGTAAACGGGTGTTACGACAGTAACGAGGGGATCGTTCGGGGATCCGGGTCGTATGTCCAACCGGCACGGCACGGGTTACGCGAAACCAAGGTCAGTGTTTTTACGAGTACACCGGAGTGCAGGCATGACCAGACCTGACAGACCTGTCCAAGTCATCGCGGAAATCGGCTGTAACCACAAGGGCGACATGGAGACCGCGAAGGAGCTGATCCGCGTCGCGGCCAAGATCTGCAAGGCCGATATCGCCAAGTTCCAGAAGCGGCACAGCCGGGAATTGCTGACGGCAGAGGAATACGGCCGCCCGCATCCGGTGGCCGCGAATGCCTACGGGCCGACCTATGGCGCGCACCGGGAGTTCCTGGAATTCGACGCCGAGCAGCACCGCGAGCTGATCGAGGAATGCAAGATCAACGGCATCCGCTATTCCACCTCGGTCTGGGACATGACCTCGGCGCGCGAGATGGCGGCGCTGAACCCGCCGCTGCTGAAGATCCCGTCGGCCACCAACCAGCATTTCGACCTGCAGGGCTGGCTCTGCGAGCATTTCGCGGGCGAGATCCACGTTTCCACCGGCATGTCGACCGGGCAGGAGATCCGGCAGCTGGTGGACTTCTACGAGGACCGGGGCAGGGCAGGGGACCTTGTGGTCTACAGCTGCACCTCCGGCTATCCGGTGGCCTTCGCGGAGATCTGCCTGTTCGAGATCGCGCGTCTGATGGACCTTTACGGCGGCCGGGTGAAGGGGATCGGGTTTTCCGGCCATCACCTCGGCATCGCCGCCGATATCGCCGCGCTGACCGTGGGCAAGGTGAAGGAGGCCGAGGGCAGGGGGCGGTTCACCCATATCGAGCGGCATTTCACCCTGGACCGGACCTGGAAGGGCACCGACCACGCCGCCAGCCTGGAGCCTGACGGGCTGCGTCGGCTGTGCCGCGACCTGCGCCACGTGGGCCAGGCGCTGGCGGAGAAGGGGCAGGAGATCCTGCCGGTGGAGCAGGTGCAGCGCGACAAGCTGAAATGGGTGGCGGAGCGGCACGGGGCGCTGCTTGCCGGCTGAGCCGCGCCTGACCGTCGCGATCTCGACGCTGGGGGGGCGGGCAGGGCGCATCGCGCTGCCGCCGCCGGATCCGGCGGTCACCTACCTGATCCTGCTGCAGCGTCCCGGAGAGGCGCCGGCGCTGCCGCCGCGCCCGGACATGGCGGTGCGTCCGCTTGCCGCCGTGGGCCTGTCCGCCAGCCGCAATGCGGCTCTGACGCTTGCCGAAACGCCGTTTCTGCTGTTCGGCGACGACGATGTGGCGCTCGACATGAGCGGCGTGAAGCGGCTGCTGGCGCGGCTGGAGGCGGCGCCGGAGCTTGCCATCGTCACCGGCCGCCGCGCGGGGGAGGTGCCGCGCCGCGCCGCCGCCAGGGCCCGGCCGCTGCGGCTGTGGAACGCCGCGCGCACCGCCACGCCCGAGATCATGGTGCGCGTGGCGCCGCTGCGGGCCCGCGGCATCGGTTTCGACGCGAAATTCGGCCTCGGGGGCCGGTATCCGCTGGGCGAGGAATACGTGTTCCTTGCCGATGCGCTGCGCGCCGGATTGCGCGGGCGCTACCTGCCGGTGACGGTCGGGCGGCATGACGGGCCCAGCACCGGCGCCGACTGGCGCGACCCGGCGCTGCTGGCGGCGCGGATCGCGGTGATGGCGCGCGTCTTCGGCCGGGCCGCCCCTTTAGCGCGGCTTGTATTCGCGTTAAGAAACGGACGGCGGCTGCGGGGTGCGCCGGGCGGTGTCGCGGGGTTCGTCCTGGGGCGCTGTCCCGATCCGGCAGGCGGGGCAGGGCAATGACAGGCGGGACGGGCAGTTGGCACAGGATTCACACGGCATTACCCCGGTACTTCTCTGCGGCGGGTCGGGCACGCGGCTCTGGCCCCTGTCGCGGAAATCCTATCCGAAGCAGTTCGCCACCTTTCTTGGCGCCGAAAGCCTGTTCCAGGCCTCGGCCAGGCGGCTGAGCGGCGAGGGGTTCACCGCGCCGCTGGTGGTCACCGGGGCGGAGTTCCGTTTCATCGTCACCGAACAGCTGGCCGGGGCGGGCATCGACCCCGGCGCGATCCTGATCGAGCCCGAGGGGCGCAACACCGCGCCCGCGGTGCTGGCCGCGGCGCTGTGGCTGGAAAAGACCGATCCCGGCGCGCTGATGCTGGTCGCGCCGTCGGATCACGTGATCCCCGATGCGGCGGCCTTCCATTCCGTGCTGGAGACCGGGGCCGAGGCGGCGCGCGCGGGCCGTATGGTGACCTTCGGCATCACCCCGGACCGGCCCGAGACCGGCTATGGCTGGCTGGAGCTGGCCGAGGCGCCGGGCGGCGCCTCCGGCGTGCTGGACCTGGTGCGCTTCGTCGAGAAGCCCGACGAGGAAAAGGCGCAGAATATGCTGGATCAGGGACGATTCCTGTGGAATGCGGGCATCTTCCTGTTCAGCGTCGAAACCATCCTTGCCGCCTACCGCACCCATGCGCCCGACCTGATGGACCCGGTGGGGCAGGCGGTGGAGAAGGGGCGCGCCGATCTCGGCTTCCTGCGCCTCGACCCGGAGGCCTGGGAGGGCGCCGCGGAGATCTCGGTCGATTACGCGGTGATGGAGCGGGCCGACAACCTGTCGGTGGTGCCCTTTGCCGGCGGCTGGTCCGACCTGGGCGACTGGCATGCGGTCTGGCGCGAGATGGACGGCGACGCCGACGGCGTGGTGCAGTCGGGCAATGCGCTGGCGATCGACTGCCACGATACCCTGCTGCGCTCCGAATCCGAGCGGATGGAGCTGGTGGGGATCGGGCTGGAGAACATCGTCGCCGTGGCGATGCCAGACGCGGTGCTGGTCGCCGACGCCTCGCGCGCGCAGGAGGTGAAGGAGGCGGTCGCCGCGCTGAAGGCGCAGGGCGCGGCCCAGGCCGAATCCTTTCCCAAGGATCACCGCCCCTGGGGGTGGTTCGAATCGCTGGTGCTGGGCGACCGGTTCCAGGTGAAGCGGATCATGGTGCATCCGGGCGGGGCGCTGTCGCTGCAGTCGCACCACCACCGGGCGGAGCACTGGATCGTGGTCGAGGGCACCGCGAAGGTGACCATCGGCGACAGCGTGCGGCTGGTGAGCGAGAACCAGTCGGTCTATGTGCCGCTTGGCGAGAAGCACCGGCTGGAAAACCCCGGCAAGGTGCCGATGGTGCTGATCGAGATCCAGACCGGCAGCTACCTGGGCGAGGACGACATCATCCGGTACGAGGATGTCTACGCGCGGGACTGAAGCCGGTCCGGTAAGCAAGATTATGGTAAGTAAAGCCGCTATTTTGCGCACGATACGTCTCTAACCCTGCGGTTTCTCGCCGGTCACGAACTCCATCAGGCGCGGCAGGCAGACCGTCCCGAGGTCGTAGCGGTCGATGATGTGCTGCCGGGCGGCGGCGCGGACCGGGGCCTGTGCCGCGGGATCCGAGAGTACCTCGATCAGTTTCGCGGCCCAGCCGTCGACGTCGAAGAAATCGACGAGATGGCCGGTGACGCCGTCCTCGATCACCTCCTCGACCGGGGGCGTGGCGGAGCCGACGACGAGCGCGCCCAGCGACATCGCCTCGAGCATCGACCAGGACAGGACGAAGGGATAGGTCAGGTAGGCATGCGCCCGGCCGACGCGGAGGACGTTCAGCAGGTCGTCATAGGGGATGCGGCCGGTGAAATGCAGGCGGCTGCGGTCGATGCGGCCGCCGACCTCGTCGAGCAGGACCTGCTTCCAGCTTTTGCCCTCGCCCGGGCCAGGGCCGTAGCCGGTGCCGTCGGAGCCGACCATGACGACCTGGAGATCGGGGCGCGCGGCCATGACCTGCGGCAGGGCGCGCATCAGGATGTGGTAGCCGCGATAGGGTTCGAGGTTGCGGTTGACGAAGGTCAGCACCTCGTCGCCGGCCTTCAGGAGCGGGCCGCCGGGGACCTGGTAGGTGGCGGCGGGGTCGGGGGCGATGCGGGTGGTGTCGACGCCGTCGTGGATGACGGAGATCTTGGGCTGCAGCTCGGCGGGGAAGGTGGCGGCCTGCCAGCGGGTGGGCGACAAGAGGGCGTCGGCATCGGTGGCGGCCATCAGCAGGTGGGCGCGGCGGTCGAGGGTGCGGATGCCGGCCTCGAGGCCGGTGCGGCTGAACTCGGGGTCGAAGCCGGTGTCGCGGCCGCGGGTGCCGTAGAAGAACTCGGCATAGCCGAGGTGGCGGGCGTCGGGCCAGACCTCGCGCAGGAACAGGGTCTCGCCCCAGTTGATCGAGCCGAAGACGATGTCGGGGCGGTCGCCGCGGGCGGCGAGGGCCTGGGCGGCGCGGGCGGCGGTGGCGCCGAAGCCGGCATATTGGGCATAGGTGCCGCCGAGGCCGCGGGCGGGGCTGTCCTCGTGGCGGTAGCGGGCGGTGGGGAGCGGCTGGGGGTTCTGGTTCTGGTCCCAGGTGAGGACGCCGACGCGGTGGCCGGCCCTGATCAGGGCGGGGGCGAGGTAGCGGAACTGGCCGGGAAAATTGCGATGGACGAGGAGGATGCGCATGGGGCGGCCGGGGTGGCGAGGGGTCGGGGATCTTGTGCCACGGAGAGGGGCGCGAGGGAAGCGTCCCCATGGGGAAGGGGGGTCAAGTCATTGATTTCAGGCGTGTTAGCGCAAACGTAGGGGTGAGGACGCATGGCTGCGGAGCGCGGAAGACGCGCCCCTTCCCTCAGCCCGCGGCGCGGTGCGGCTCCGCCTCGGGCGCCGGGAAGGCCACCGCATTGCCCGCGCCGATGCGGAAGCCGGCGATCAGTTCCGCCAGCCGTTCGGCGTTCTGATGCACGCCCTGGCTGGCGGCGGTGGTCTCCTCGGCCATGGCGGCGTTCTGCTGGGTGACCTGATCGAGCTGGTTGGCGGCGGAATTGACCTCTGCCAGCGAGGAGGCCTGGGTCTGGGACGAGGCGGAGATCTCGGAGACAAGCCCGGCGACGGTACCGACATCGGCGACGATCTTTTCCAGCGCCTTGCCGACCTCTCCGACCCGGCCGACCCCGGATTCGACGTGGCGCGAACTGGTGGAAATCAGCTCTCCGATCTCCTTCGCCGCCTCGGCCGACCGGACCGCCAGCGCCCGCACCTCGGACGCGACCACGGCAAAGCCGCGCCCCGCCTCGCCGGCGCGCGCCGCCTCGACCCCCGCGTTCAGCGCCAGCAGGTTGGTCTGGAAGGCGATGTCGTCGATCACCCGGATCTTGCGCGACATCTCGGTCGAGGAACTTTCGATCTCGGTCATCGCGCCGGTGGCTTCCTGCACCACCTCGCCGCCCTTTTCGGCGCCCTCGCTGGCGGCCTTCACCGCCTCGTCGGCCTTGGCGGTGCCGTCGGCGGTGGCATGCACACCCTCGGTGATCACCTGCAGCGCGGCGGTGGTTTCCTGCAGGGTGGCGGCCTGGCTTTCGGTGCGCTGCGCCAGATCCTCGGTCGAGCGCGAGATTTCCCCGGCGAAGCCGGTCAGGTCATCCACCGTGGCCGAGATCAGCGCCATCGTCTCGCTGAGCTGCGAGACCACCTCGTTATAGTCCTGCCGCAGGTCGTCGTAGCTGGCGGGAAAGCCGCTGTCTTCGGGCGGGGCGATCGTTTCCGAGAAATCCCGCTCCGCCAGCCGCTTCAGCCCGTCCGACAGCATCGAGAAGGCCAGCTTGCGTTCGGCCTGTATCGCCTCGAAATAGGCGGAGGTGATCAGCTCTGCATCGAACTGGAACACCTGCGACATGGTGGCGAGCATGCGGTCGACCGAGTCGACATCGCCGGAGACCAGCCGGTCGCGGCATTTCCGGAAGATCATCGCCTGCACGCGGGAAAACACCTTGGCGCCGTTCAGCAGGAAATCGACATAGGGCAGCCCGATCCGGCAATGCGCCAGGCCGACGCGGCGCGTCGATTCCAGATGCTCGTCGCTGAAATCGGCCTTCATCATGCGCGTCCAGTGCGCCTTTTGCGCGGCGCGGGCATGGGCCATCATCTCGTCGCTCTTGAAGAAGGCCAGGAGCTTGGGCGTGGCTTTCACATGGGTGTAGAAATCCTCGAGGATCGTGTCGAGCTCGGGAAGGATGAGCTGCCCGGCCTCGCGCAGAACCTCCAGCTCCGCCTCTCCGATGTCGAATTCGGCGAGACGTTTCCCAAGCTCTTCGTTCATCGGGCTCTCCTGGCGTGGATCCGGGTCAGGGGCCGGTCTAGCGCGGCTTTCCGAAAGATTGCTTAACCCGATTCCCCTAGCTGCCTTCCGAAGCCTGCTGCGGCGGCGTGTAGCCCTCGACCCAGCGGGCGATGACGGCGCGGGCCGCCGCGACGTCGCCCTCCTCCACCGCGGCGCGCAGGGCGCGGAGCGCCGCGGCGACCTCGATCTCGGACAGGCAGGCCTCGCGCGCGGCGAAGATCTTGCCATGCGCCGTGGTCAGGAAGCCCGCGCCGATCAGCAGTTCCTCGTGCAGCTTCTCGCCGGGGCGCAGGCCGGTGACCCGGATCTCTATGTCGCCGCCGGGATTGGCGGCGTCGCGCACGGTCCGGCCCGACGCCTCGACCATCTGGCGGGCCAGCCGGGCGATCGGCACCGGCTCTCCCATGTCGAGCACGAAGACCTCGCCGCCACGGGCGAAGCTGCCGGCCTGCAGCACCAGGCCCACCGCCTCCTGCACGGTCATGAAATAGCGGCTGACCTGCGGATGGGTCAGGGTGACCGGGCCGCCGCGCGCGATCTGGTCGCGGAACAGCGGCACCACCGAGCCCGAGGAGCCCAGCACGTTGCCGAAACGGACCATGGCGAAGACCGTGCTGAAACTGCGGGCGGCGAGATCCTGCACCACCAGCTCGGCCAGCCGTTTCGAGGCGCCCATCACGTTGGTCGGCCGCACCGCCTTGTCCGAGGAGACCAGAATGAAGCGCTCGACGCCCGCCTCCTGCGCCTCGCGCGCAAGGGTCGCGGTGCCGAGCACGTTGTTGGCCAGCCCCGCCAGCGGGTTCGCCTCGACCAGCGGCACATGCTTGTAGGCGGCGGCGTGGAAGACCACGTCGATGGCATGTTCGCGCAGCGTCCGGCGGATGGTGCGCTCGTCGCCGACGGAGCCGAGGATCGGCACGATATCCGTGCCATGACCGGCCAGAAGGTCAAGTTCAGTCTCTATATTATAGAGCGCAAGCTCGTTCAGCTCGTAGAGCACCAGCCGTTCCGGCCGGCGCGCCAGAAGCTGCCGGCAGAGCTCTGCCCCGACCGAGCCGCCGGCGCCGGAGACCAGCATCGAGCGGCCGGCATACCGGGTGTCGGCGGCGCGGATCTGCGCGTCGAGCTGTTCCCGGCCGAGGAACCGGCCGGGCGCGATCGGGGCGAGCTTTTCCACCAGCTCCGCCTCGCCGACCGGCGGATGCCGGGGCCGGACGGCGCATAGCAGGGCCGCCGCGTGCCGGCGCAGGCGGGACAGGAACGGGGTCGGGAACGGAATCGGCATGGGGCGAGTCGCTGCTCGGATCACTTGTTACACCGCGCCCCTCACCCCTGAGGACGCCTGCGGTTACCGGGGCGCGGCCGTCGGGCCGCGCGGTATGTTCGTTTCTGGCTAGGGCGTTTCGCTGGCCTCCGCGTGATCGAGATAGGCGCGCATCGCGCCCCAGAGGTGGTAGAAGCTTGAGGCCGGCATGTCGTCGGACAGGAGCGTGCCGTCGCAGCCGCGCCGGTCGTACCAGCCGCCGGGGACCGGCGTGTCGAGATACTGGTCCCACAGCGCCTGGAACACGGTGTCGGGATGCGGGGCATCCGTGCCGCCCTTGCGGTGATGGACGAGGCAGGCGCGCAGAAGCTCGGTCTGCGGCCAGAGGCGGCGGGTGTCGCAGGGCGGCACCGAGGTGTCGGGCAGAAGGCCGGCGTCGTCGCGTTCGGCCAGCGCGGCGGCGAGGAGCGGCGCGGTGTCGATGCCGGCGGGCTGGCCGGTGACACGTTCATAGCGGTCGAGCAGCCAGATCCATTCGGCCATGTGGCCGGGTTCGACGCCCTGCCCCTCGGCCACCGGGGTCCAGTCGTCGTTGAAGAATTCGAGGATGGTGCCGTCGGGCTGCAGGAAATGGTCCCGGAACAGGGCCAGGCATTCCTGCGCGTTGGCGAGGTCGCGGGGACGGCCGGCGACGGCGTAAAGTTCGGTCATCGCCTCGAAGAGGTGCATGTGCGGGTTCTGGCGGCGGGGCAGGCGGCGGGCGGCATCCTCGTACCAGCCGAGGGGCGCCTTGAGGCGGTCGAGCGCGGCGTCGAGCTGCGCCAGCGCGTCGCCGGTTCCGATGCCTGCGCCGGTCAGCGCGGCGGCGGCGAGATGGGCGAAGGCGAGGTCGTAAAGGTCGTGCGGGGCGGTCAGGATGCTGCCGTCGGGGTTCAGGGTGGCGGTGAAATTGCCCGTGTCAGGGTCGAATTTCGTCATCACGTAGCGGAACAGCGCCTCTGCCTGGGGCAGGTAGTCGCCGTGGCCCGCGATGCTGGCGCAGGCGAAGGCATAGGCCTGCCGCGACGAGACGCGCAGGCGGCGGGAGCGGTCGCGCAGCGGCTGCGCGTCGTGGTCCAGCGTTTCCCACACGCCGGCGCTGGGGATCAGGCCGGCGCCTGTCCAGAGCGGCAGGGCGTGGCGGGTGAGCCAGTCTTCGGCGCGGTCGCGGTGGCGGAGCGGGGCGGTCATCTGAAATCTCCGGTCAGGTGGCGCTGCCAGCGGCGCATGCGGCGCATCAGCTTCAGCAGCGCGATCGGGTAGAGGCCGGCGCGGGCGTCCCAGTCGGCGATCCGGCGCTTCGGGGCGGGCACCGGCGCCGCGCCGGGACGGGCGGGGGCGAGGTCGAGAAGGTCGTTCAGCGCGGCGCAGTCGGCGCTGCGCCAGAGGGTCAGGCCGGGGCGGTCGGCGAGCCAGGCGAGGACCGCGCGGTCGAGGTCGGGATGGTGCAGCGGGCGGTCGTAGGCGCGGGTGTCGAGATCCTGCCCCAGCAGCGCGCGCTGATGCCGGCCGGGGGTGTAGACATAGCGTTTTGCCCCGGAATAGAGATCGATTCCGGCGAGGACGATGCGGGCGGCGCCCATGTGCTGCGCCATCAGCACGGCCTGCACGCCGCTGGACGGGATCGCCTGGTAGCGGGCCTTGAGCGCCTCGACGCGGGCGGCGGTTTCGGCGTCGCCGGGACAGAACGGGCGGAACGGCAGGCGCAGGCGGCGCCGTCCGGCACGCTCGACCCGGCGGCTGGGGGCGGTCCAGGCGCGGATGTCGTAATCCGCCCGCGCCCGGCGCAGCGTGGCGCAGAGGAACGGCGCCAGCCGCGGGTCGCCCGAGACGAAGGCAAGATCGACGCGGGCGCCCAGATAATAGCGGTCCTCGAAGAAGAAGTTGTTCACCCGGACGATAAGATCGTCGGCCAGCACCCGGCCCGGCGCGATGGCGGCGAGCGACGGCCCGCTGCCGGCGATCACGGTCACCGCGCTCACGCCGGGACGATCCGGGCGGGGACGGTGCCGTGCACCTCCATCAGCCGTTCCGCCATCGCGCGGAGCGCCCCCCGCCCGCCGGGATGCGGCAGCACCCAGTCGGCGATCGCCAGGATCTCGGGATGCGCGTCGGACGGACAGGCGGAAAGCCCGGCGCGTTGCATCGCCGGGCGGTCGTTCAGGTCGTTGCCGACATAGAGCACGCGGGCCGGATCGATCCCCTGCCCCGCACACCAGCCGGCCAGCGCGGCGGCCTTGTCCTCCACCGCGCCGTAAGCCTCGATCCGCAGCTTCCGGGCGCGGGCACGTACCACCGGATTGACCTCTTTCGACAGGATCACCATCGCCAGTTTGCTGCCTTTGCGAAGCATTTCAAGCCCGAGCCCGTCGCGGCGCGAGCAGCGCACGGATTCGCGGCCTTCCTGATCGGTCAGCACCGTGTCGTCGGTGTGAACCCCGTCGAAATCCATCGCCACGGCGCGGATTGTCGCCAGCCGGGCGCGGTCCACCCCGCCGCCGTCGCGGAGCCGCGCCAGCGCGCCGGCCAGCGCCAGGTCGCCGGCGCCGTCGATCTCGAAGGGGGGATGGTCGCGCTCGCACAGCGCGACCCGGCCGCAGAAGCGGCGGCCGGTGCGTTCGAAGGCGGCGGCGTCGACGGTGTAGATGGCGCCGCTTTCGCGGAACACCGGGGCGAGGTCCTGCCGGCGGGCGCGCGGGCCGGCCTCGTCATGGTTGCAGCCGCGGCCGAAGCCGCCGGCGTCGCGGCGCCAGAGAAAGCCGTGATCGGGGATCACCGACAGCGCGCAATCGGCGCCCTGCGCCTCCTGCGCGGCGAGGCAGGCGGCTATGTCGGCGGCGGTGGTGAAGGGCGAGGTGCATTGCAGCAGCACCAGCCGCGCCACGCCGGGATGGGCGGCGCGGACATGGCCGAGCGCGTGGAGCCAGCCGGTTTCGGAACTGGCGGTATCGCCGGCCAGCGCCGCCGGGCGGTGGATGATCCCTGCGCCATGGCGATGCGCCTCTTCGGCGATGGCGGGATCGTCGGTGGAGACCCAGACCCCGGCATCGACCTGCCCTGCCCCGCGCGCGGCGCGCACCGACCGGGCGACCAGCGTCAGCCCGCCCACCCTGCAGAGGTTCTTGCCCGGGATGCCCTTTGACCCCCCGCGCGCGAGGATGATCGCTGCCGTCCGGCCCGTCACGCTGGCCTCTCCTGTTGCCATACGCCCTAGCCTGTGGGGCCGATTGGTTAAGAAACCGTAAGCCGATAAAGGCTTG
>NZ_JAATNG010000001.1 GCF_013184805.1 Pseudoruegeria sp. HB172150 | reverse complement strand
CCGTTCGCCGTTCGCATAGGCCGCAAGCTGTTCGTGCAGCGTCTCACTCGCCCACATGCCTGTTGCGTCGAATACCGTCTGTTGAAGCGCGTCTGCCTGGGCCCGGGTCAGAAGCCCGTCTCCAACGACGTTGCTGATATACAGGTCGGTGACGCCAAGCTGGCTGATCAGCGAATGGAAGGTCGCCCTGGTCTCTGATAGGCGCCACGAAATATCGAGCACATCGTCTCCGGCGCCGCCGGTGATGATGTTCGTTGTCGTGTCGCCGAATATCTCGTCGTCACCCGCAAGGCCATGAACCTCGATCACGGAGTTCCCATTGCCGGAGTGCCCGCGCAGATCGATGCGGTCATCCTGACTGGTCGCCACGATCTCCTCCACAGAGATCAGGTCGTCGAAGATTTCCTCGTCGGTCGTTCTTTCTACGGCTTCAGTGACAACCTCTTCCTTTTCCAGCTGGCCTTCATTGTACGACCGAATGACGATACTCTCTCGGGTATAGTAGGTGCCCGCCGCCATCGTGGTGATCACACGCATCGCGCCCGCCTCGGGGCCGGATGCCGTGGTACCGATTTGCGCCGCTTGTGCGGCGTAATTCTCGATGACGATACCGGTGGCCAGGTCATCTTCGGAAAACGCCGAATAGATTGCCGTATCGATTCCGTCACCGCCATTGAAGTTCACGAACGACCCGTGGGCAATGTATGTGTCGTCACCATCTTTCGCGTCGATCGAGAAATCGATCACTTGGCGGATCATGTTGCCTGTGTACCAGACGAAGTCCTGGTCGACCGTAACCCAATAGCTGCTGTTTTGATCTGTGATTACTTCGTAGTCGTATGTTTCGTGCTGGACGTAACGGTCTTCATAGCAGAGTTCGTTGTTGATCTGGCTGATGTCGAAGGTAGTCGACGTGCCTTGATCGTCGTCTGCTACCAGCCAGCCGTTGAATGTACCGATGTTGATGATTTCGCGATCCGGGACGCTACCGTATTCGGGGTGCCATTCGCCTTCAAACCTGGTGTAAGTGTTCAGGTGCTTTTCAAGCAGCGGCGTCGAGAAAGTGACATAGCGCTGGTCCCCGTCGTCGTCTTCGAGAATGACCTTATTCTGCGCAAATTGATCTTCTTCGATATGGACCTGATCGTCCTGCCAGCCATCATCGAGTGTATAGGATGAGCCGAAGTTACCGGCATAGTTCGTTACCTGGCCATCAATTCGGGCCATCATGATGAGTTCAAGGTCGGTCTGTGTCAGCGTCTCGTTGCCGACCAGCACGGCCGAGTCGTAGCCGCCGTCGTCCAGAAGCTTGTCGAAGATCGGAGTATAGCGCTCCTGCGTATCTCCGAAGCTCTTTTCCAGGCTCTCCTGGAAGAAGTCATCGATCGAACGGGTTCCGCCGTCGGTGATATCGTCGAGTGTCTTCTCGGCGAGCTTTTCGAGCCGGGCTTCCTCGATAGCCGACATGATCAATGAAGCGATGCCGCCGATAGCCCCCGTGATAAATGCAATCGGCGCACCTACGCCGGATGCCATCATGATACCGGATGCCAGAGTGAAGACGGAATCGACGACTGTCTTCGCAATGTAGTAATCTTGTTCGATTTTCAGGCTGTTGGACAGCGCATCGCCGAGGACTTCCGAGGAGTAGTCGCCGCGTGCTTCAACGACATCGATATACTCTTCTTTGCTAGCAAACTCCGCCCATTTCGACGGATTGATGGTCGTCGCGACCGCAGCAACGCACGAAATGATCGGCGACGCTTTGAGCAGGTATTTTGAACCGGCAACCCCGGCGCGGATGGCCAGATCAACGGCCCCCTGCGCGACCGCGAGGGTAACTGCCGTGGTCTGCAGCGCGAATTCCGCCTCCAGTGCCGTACGCTGGGCATTAGACAGGTTCGGATCGTCCAGCGCCTGTTGCAGCCCATCGAGCTTGAGTAAGGCGCCGGTCACAATAAAGGCGGTGCCGGCGGATGCGGCGCCAAATCCTAACTTATCTAAGTCCGATAGCGCCAATCCATTTGCAACTGCATCCAAGGACACTCCAATGAATGAAATTGCCGTCTGAGCTTTTACAATTTCAGAAGCATTTCTAAAATCATCGGAGGTCATCGCGGCAATCATGCTCGAAATAGCGAACACGTCGGTTGCCAATCCGAACTTTTTATCTAGCCGATTGTCGACAGCGAGAATTTGATTAACTTCGCCCGACAGATGGTAACTGTCCGCGAGCACGTCGATCTTTGACCCTTCCATGTCAAGGGCATTGACCGCGCGCGCGCTAAAAGTAGACGTTTCGTTTATGGCGTCGGAAATGTGACTATTGGTAACCCCTGAGCCTTCCAGGTTGTTTGCCTTTTGAAAGCTGTCGATCTTTGTGGATAGACTATCGAACTCCAATTGTGCATTCTTGTAATTTTTTGAAGCAGAAGATATTTCACTAATGTCTCCAATGCGCTCGGAAATTGATAGGTTAATTCTGGATTTTACCAAGTTATCGCTCGAATTGGAAGCCTCGGCGCGAAGTGCTTCCAGATCAATCGCAATCCTAGCTCGCGTCTCCGCTGGGAGTTTTTCCATTTCAGCTTCGAGCATATCGAAAATGCCGTCGAACTGGCAGCACGACGCCGATGTATTAAGGCCCGCATCAGCCAGAATTCTTTCGACTTCAATATTTAAATTGTATTGTATTACAGAGTAATGGCTTTGCATTGCATTCAATACAGTGGCGCCAGATGACGTAACCTTGTTGATCAGGCTGCTGCCAGTAGAATCCGTTGGATAGACGAGTCCAATTTCGGCGCCGACCGTATTGTGCCAATTTGAAAGATCACGAATAGCTTGGGAAAACGCTGCTCGTGCAGCGTGCTTCAGTAATCCCGACGTGCTACCCGTGGCTTGAAAGATTGCCCAGGCACGTTCCGCAGCATCGCCAGCGTCAGTTACCCGATCTAACCGTTTTTGCAGCCCGGCAAAATACCCAGAAACCGAATGCGAGTTGACCGTGAGTGCTCGCACGAAGGCTACGTCCGTACAGCCATCATCTTGGGCGGTCACTGATCTGAGCTCATCATATGCGGAGTATATGCAGTACAATAAGCTTTGGCTTTCCGCCAACGAGCCTTCAACGCCTATTTCTTCACGGAAGCCACTAGCCGCGTTCTCACCCAGAAGCAGGGTAAGAAACTCGTCTATTGTATCTGCATTTGTCGACTCGCCGCCGAGACTTGTCACTTTGTCATGCCCTCCATTCATCCCGCCCTACCGTCCCTATGGAAAAAACGAGTCAATCGAGAATTAATGAAAAATCCCAGGAAATACTAAATTATGCAGCGCCTACCTAATTTGGGAGCACCGAATGCAGCGCCAAAATCTTTAAATCCGCTAAGAATATTTTATCTCGCAGATGTCGAAAAACTCGCAATGGATAAAGTTAGTAGTGTTTAGATTAAAAGTAATTGATATGGATAATATTTTGTAAGTATTGCTCTTACAGAATCACATAGAGGTAGTCAAGACATAATAATGGATTTATGAGATTCTCTATTTATAAATAATATCTACCACATATTTCAGAAAATATTTAGATAATCTTTATTTTTTATTTTGATGTCAAAGGTGGCATTCGTGAGGTTGAAAGTATTTGCAAGTTTCTTTTCTGAAAACACTTCATAAATCTCGTTTTCTTTAAAATTTGTGCTTGCAAAACCTGACTCGAGTATCTGTCGTGGGATTAATTTCCCGCGCATCATCTAGGGTTGCGCAAACTAAGTGACGCCGTCTTGTAGCGCAGGTTTGACCGAAGTTTTGCAAAACGAATATTGCGCAGGCCACGTGCGCTGGAAAAGATTTACGAGTTGATGGGCCTATTTTATGTCTTACCCAACATACATAATTTATGTATGACTCAGTTTGAAATTCCAATCACCATTTTGGGCTTGGCCTATCGCCACTATCGAAGTTTTCCATTTGGGATTGCTTTACCCGATCGGTTAATGCACGTTTATTTGGTCGGCCAAACCGGCACCGGCAAGACTACGTTGCTGGGGAACTTGTCACTTCAAGATGCCGACCAGGGGACTGGATTTTGCCTAATCGATCCCCATGGCGATCTTGCTCAATCGTTGGTCAAAGCACTCGGAGAGCGCGTCACATATTGGAACATCGCTGACCCGGTCTGTCCGCTCGGGTACAATCCACTCGCCAAGGTATCGACGCCCATAAGGCCTCTGATCGCGTCTGGCCTCATCGATACGCTTAAGAAGCAATGGGCCGATGCGTGGGGAGTTCGCATGGAACACCTGCTGCGTTATGCGGTGCTCGCGCTTTTGGATACGGAAACGCCAAATCTCCAGGATATCCTCAGGTTGTTTCTGGACCGCGATTTTCGCAAACGTGTGATATCGGAGATCCAGGACTCGCAAGTCCGGCAGTTCTGGACAAAAGAATACCCGGCGATGAACTACAAGAACGCTGCGGATGGATTGGCGCCTATTGCCAACAAGTTGGGCGCCTTCCTAGCGCATCCAACGGTCCGCAGAGCCATATGCGCTCCGCAAGAGCCGCTGCGCTTTGGACGCTTTATGGACGAGGGGAGGGGGCTCGTCATAAATCTCGCTAAAGGCCACATTGGCAGCGATGTGTCCAATGTTGTGGGCGGTCTTTTGACTTCGAGCATTATCCACGCCGCATTCTCGCGTCAGGGGACAGATGCGGAATTCCGGAGCCCGTTCATGCTCTACATTGACGAGTTCCATTCCTTCACCTCTGAGGCGGTGGTCGATCTCCTGGCCGAAACCCGCAAGTACGGCCTGGGCGCGGTGCTCAGCCAGCAACACACCGCTCAAGCCAGCCCGGCTGTCCTCGCATCAGTGCTGGGCAACGCCGGCACGCTAATAAGTTTCCGCATCGGAACCGCGGATGCACCGCTCATTGCCAGTCAGCTCGGCTGTGTTGATCCGGCAGCTCTGCAAAGCCAGCCCAATTATCGAGCTGTCATACGCCTACTTGTTAACGGCGAGCCGACCCGACCGTTCTCGATGACGACGCTGCCCCCTTCTGCCCGGCGGTATGCTGCCTGATCCGGTCTTTTTGGAATGTGTGGCCAGTGTACCCTGTCTGGTATGAGCAAAGACAACCATCTGGAGCGGCATCTGGCGCTCTGCAAGCGGATCTACCTGCGTCTGTTGGCGGAGAGAAAGTGGCCATTCCCAAATCAGGCGGATTCGCCAAATTTTGAAGATCTGGTAGAGTCAAAGGACTGGAACGACGACGTATGAAGCCGTGCTTTGGATACATCCGGGTGTCGACCCTGAAACAGGGAGAGGGGGTCTCACTCGAAGCTCAGATGGACTCGATCCTGGCCTTTGCGAGTCGCGAGAACCTCTCCATCATCAAATGGTTTGAAGAGAAGCAGACGGCCGCGAAAGGCGGCCGGCCGGTGTTCAACCAGATGCTTACGCAACTCAGACGCGGCTCCGCCCGCGGCGTGATCATTCACAAGATCGATCGGTCGGCACGAAACCTTCGGGATTGGGCGATGTTCAGCGAACTGCCTGACCATGGCATCGACATTTATGTCGCCACCGAGACCTTGGACTTCAATTCGAGGGGCGGGCGCATTACCGCCGACATCCAGGCCGTAATCGCGGCCGACTACATTCGAAACCTGCGCGAGGAGACGATCAAAGGGCTTAGTGGCAGGCTCAAGCAGGGGCTCTACCCCTTTCGAGCGCCGATCGGGTACTTGGACAAAGGTAAGGGCAAGCCGAAAGCACCGGATCCGCAGAAGGCGCCACTCATTCGAGAACTGTTCGATCTGTACGCCAGTGGTCAGCATTCCTTGCGTTCGCTACAGGCAGAGATGAACCGGCGCGGATTGCGAAATCTAGCAGGCCGCCCCTTGAGCCTGCATGGAGTCGAGACCATTCTCAACAACACCTTCTATGCCGGCATTATCACCATCGCCCGCACTGGAGCGAGCTATGAAGGCATACATGAGCCGTTAATCAGTGCAAACCAGTTCGCGCGGGTACAAGATGCAAAGGCCGGACGCGCGGCGCCGAAGGTCACCCGGCACAATCATCTGTTCCAGGGGCTGTTTCGTTGTGGTCTCTGCGAAGGGCCGATGTGTCCGGAGCGTCAGAAGGGCCGTGTTTACTATCGCTGTCAGCGATCGAGCTGTCCGACGACGACAGTCCGTGAAGATCGGTTGGAAGACACTATCCGACATCACTTGAGCCGTTTGCAGATCAGTCTGAACCTTGCTGAGGAGATGGAAGACACCTGGTGTAAGGAGCAAGCCAATACAGACACAACGGCCAAAGCAAAGGCAATCAGTTTGCAGATTGCGGATGAAGAGCGACGGCTCGATCGGCTGACCGACTTGCTGGTCGACGAAGCGCTCGATCAGCAAACATTTCACGATCGGCAGCGATCAGGCAAACTGCGTCTGGTTGCCCTTCGAGAACAACTGGCGGCAATTCCGGACCCAGCCGCCCTTGCCAAAAACCACGGGGACTTCCTCGAACTGATGAAAAACCTTTGTTTGCTTTACGAAATCGGGGAACCAACCGAGAAACGTGAACTCGTGGAAAATGTCTTCTCGAACCGGAAGGTGATCGGAAAAAACGTTGAATTAGAGCCGCGCGATTGGCTTCGAAGGCCGGACCTTACGCACGGCGTATCCTTTGGTGACCCAGAGCGATACGGAGATACTGATTTGCCTGCTGCCCCCGCGGGGGCAAAAAATATCGAACATTTGATTTCTTTATCTAAGCGCTTAACTAAGCGTCGAAATGTGCATGAGGCAGACTAGGCGTCGCTTCCATCTTGGGCTGCGATGGTGCTTGGTCGCGAACTTGTTTGACTGAAACCGTGACTCGAATGCCGCCGAAACTTTGGCTTTTAGGTGGGGCCGCCTCCCTGGACCGAACACGGTGCCCTGTGATTCATGGACGTGTAAGAATTGCTGCAGGGAGCTCAGCGCTACCGAGTGATGCACACGCTCTTGGGAGCTCAGCACACAGCAGATTTACGATACAAGTCTGAGACAATCTTCGCGATTGGGCAGCCGCAAACCAATTTAACGGTTTGAAATCATTGGACGGAGTGGCGTGATTCGAACTCACGACCCCTGCCTCCCGAAGACAGAAGACTATTTTCCTGCAAGGAAGTCACCCCACATTTCGAGTAGCTCTCGTCTAGCTTCTAATAGATCGCTTCGCTGGTAAGCCCGTTCGACTTCACTGCCTACCTGATGTCCAAGCGACAATTCTTTCACTTCAAACGGCTTGTCGGTGCATTCTTCGGCCCATGACCTGAACGTGGCGCGGAATCCATGGGGCCGAGCATTGTAGCCTTCGCGTTTCATAAAAGATGACATTGCCATGTCCGAAAGATGTTTGCCGCGGTGTGAGGAGAATATGTGGCTCCCGGAGGCAGTTCTTCGCAAGGTTGTCAAGATATCCAAAGCGTCTCGACTGAGCGGTATTCGATGCAATTTCCCGGTCTTCGTTCGCTCGGGCGGAAGAGCCCATGTCGCCCCGTCGAACTCATCAAATTCCGCCAACCGCACCTCGGTTGTTCGCGCCACCGTTAACATCAAGAAGCGTAGCGCTAAGGGAGCGGCGCCAGTCTTTGTCGTCAGCCAATGATAGAAAGTGGGGGACTCCGAATAGGGCATGGAAGGAATGTGCTGCACCACATGACGTTGTTTGCCGAGTAGGGCGCGAGTTTTTATGGCTGCTTGGAGGTCCACGTCGAGCCCAAGCGCCGCGGCGTGCTTCAGCGTTAGGTTCACGCGTTGGAGAGTTTTCTCGGCGGCATCAGGCTTCTTGTGCCAAATAGGGTCCAGTGTTTCCCTCAGAAGGTGTTGGTCTATCTTTTCGATCGGGATGTTCCCAAGGCGGGGAATCAGGTGGGTCTTTAGCGGCGACATCCATCGCCCAGCTTCACCGTCGCGTTTCAATCCGGCTTTGCGAGCTTCGAAACAACCGTTAATCGCCTGCTCTAGGGTGAGCTGGTTGCGGGTGGAGCGAGCCTTCAACCGCTCAACGATTGGATCATCGCCATCTCGCAGTGCCTGACGTGCGTCTCTGGCACGGCGCCGGGCGTCGGCGATCGCGACATCTGGCCACGCTCCGAGACCCATTTCTCGGCGTCGGCCATTGACAGTCAAACGCAACACCCACTTCCCAGCGGTCTTGCTCCGTTTGACGAGCCAAAGCCCCTGACCATCGGAGTGCTTGCCTGCGCCGAGTGACCTTGCTTTTAGTTCATTAAGGGCGTTGTAGTTCATGCCTGCAACTTCTGCATCGAACTTTTTGGTCCCCCTTTGGGTCCACCTTCGTGGATGTGAACGAGAGTCACACTATGTGAATCTTTGGTCAAGCGAAAGTCTTTAAGCATCAGAAGTTAATACGGAAATGCTCCCACATGAGATGCCTTGAGAAGGTTGGGAAATGCCTCTCGACCGCACCAAATTCAACCAGCACTTGGCGGTGTCGGCGCTGAACCTGGAATGAGGTGCTGGCAGTTCTAGTGTCGGCTCGCGTGATCGCTTTCGCGGCTTTCAAGTGGCTTCTCGCATGCGTCTGCGGGCAGAATACAATCATTCCGGCGTTCCGGGTTGGTTCGTCCTGACGAAGCGCTATAGTTCCGGCAAGGCGCCGGTCGCAGTGGCAATTCGGGGAGCGAGGCGGGTAGGGGACTTGGAGACTGTCGCGGACATCGCCGACTACGTCGCCTTCGGTGTTCTGGTCTTCGGGCTGTTCGTGGCGACATATGTTGCTGTGCGAACATTTGTGCAGGCAGCGGGGGCGTGGAGCGATCGGCTGACCGGTCCCGTTCTGGATCGGTTCCGTATGACGCTCGGGCGGTGGCTGCTCGCCGGGCTGGAAGTTCTGATCGTGTCGGACATCCTGCACTCTATCGTGCATCGTACGCTGAACGAAATTGGAATGCTGGCGCTGATCGTGTTGATCCGGACAGGGCTATCCTACATGCTCGACGTGGAGATCGAGCGACTTGAGCGTCGTGAGGAAGCGCGCGCCGTAAAGGACGGGAACGGCTCCACAGGCGCATAGGCGCTCACCCGGATCTGGCAGAACTCCACTCAGGATGGTTTGATCGCCGGAACCGGCAATCTCTCTGACTGCGAGCCGCGGTGAACTTGGCCGGCGGCGGTGTTTAGGGAACCAGTCCGCAACCAGTTCGTTGGTGCTGTGAAGGCAATTGTCGCGGAAGCCGTTCCATGAACAACCTTTCATACCACCCATCGAAGCGTGACTTCGAGGAGATGGCGGAGCCGAACCATTACTCAGTTGTCGTCAATACGGGGCAGCCTGCGTTCGGCCTGCAGAAACACCATCCCTCGCGGCCGGTTTCGTTTATCCGTCTACTATCCGGCAAAGCGCTCTGTTCCTGGATGGCGATGCGCAGGAGGCACGGGTGTCGGGGAAATCGGAACAGGTCGACGATGCCGTGAAACTGCGTGGCGTTCACATCTCGCATCCAAGTCGGGTGGTATTTCCAGAAGCGGATCTGACCAAGGCCGACGTTGCCAAACACTATGATCTCGTGGCCGAAGTGATGATGGATAGCCTGTCGAACCGTCCTGTCTCGTTTCTTCGCTGCCCGTCCGGCATTGAGGGTGACTGCTTTTTCCAGAAGCATTTGGGCAAAGGTTTTCCGCAGAGCATCGAGACCGTACCCATTGAGGAGAGCGACGGCGAGACCGAGGACTACATGGTTTTAAGTCATATCGAGGCGGTGCTTGGAGCCGTGCAGATGGGAACTATCGAATTTCACATCTGGGGCGCCGCGCGAGACCGACTGAACCGTCCCGATCGCATGGTGTTCGATCTCGATCCCGATGAGAGCCTGCAATTCTACGATGTGCGCAAGGCCGCCTTGGATGTGCGCGAGGCACTGGCCGACATTGGGCTGGAAGCCGGAACCATGGTCACTGGTGGCAAGGGAGTGCATGTCATCGTGCCGCTGCGCCGGATCGCGGACTGGGAGACCGTCGGAACATTCGCCAAGATCTTTGCCCGAACCCTTTCCGAACGCTACCCGGACCGCTTCACCGCGAAGATGTCGAAAACGAAACGCAAGGGACGGATTTTCGTCGATTGGCTGCGCAACTGCCGCGGAGCGACGGCAATCGCACCTTATTCACTGAGGGCGCGATCTGGGGCACCGGTTGCCGTGCCTGTTGCGTGGGACGAACTTGCCAGGCTCGAACGGGCCGACGGATTTTCAGTGGCTGACATGCGGGTACGCCTGGATGCGGGCTGCCCGCTCTCCGAAGTGCCCAAACTGGGCCTCGGCAAGTCAACTATGAAAGCGCTCACGGATTGGGCGGACGGATAAGTCGCCGGCCTGTTCGGCGGCCTGATGAATCAGGTCGACTCAGTCTCGGAAGGTTCGTGTTGTGTCGTTGTCGCGTCCGGGTCGCGAACGTGAGCACCCTGTTTACGCAGCTCGGCCTGCAATTCGCCCACGTTAATGTCGCGCGGCTGCAGACCGCGGTTTGCGGCGACACCCGCGGCCGTTCCGGCCGCCTGGCCTGTCAGCCAGCACTGTGGGATCTCGCGCATGAAGCCGTGGCTGTTGGCATCGCATGAGATATGCCGGCCAGCGGCAAGTAATCCGTCGAGGCGTTTCGGTACCAGGCAGCCATAGGGCACAGACACAACCGGGAATTTCGGCGACACCGAAGGAGAGACACCAACCTCGTCGACACGGATCTCGCCCCCGGCCCAATCGCCTCTTTCGAGGCGTGAAACACCAGCGAGGCGGCGCGTGTGCCTCACACCAAGCTGCGGCGCGGAAAGCATCATCCACGCTTTCTGGAAACCTGGTGCATGGCGCCGGAAAAACTCGCAATGCGACAACATGAAACGGTGCGAACGGATTTCCAGTTCGGTCTGGTCATCGACGTTCAATGCCGACAGGCCGGACTGCCGTGGTCCGAGGAACAGAGCCACGTCGTTGCGCCAGGAGACATAGGGTGCCTGAAAAAAGCCCAGCGTCTGGCGGCCGAGCTGGTTCAGTTCGGAAAACCCGTCTGGATCGTTCAGGCGGAAATCAAGCCAGGTCTCCATATCTACGCCGGCCAGCATGAAGCCCGTATTGGCAGAATGGTGGACGTCACCTTCCTCGATATCGTCCTCGTATTCGCCGCCGGCGCGGGCAAAGACGTCACCGTCGCCGGTGCAATCTACCACGGCCTTGGCGAGCAGCGCCTGGCGGCCCTCCTTCGACTCGAAGGCCACACCCTTCACGCAGCCATCTTCGACGATCGTGTTGGCCATCCAGGAATGGAAGACCAGCCGCACGCCGGCTTCCAGCAGCATTTCCTGGCTAAGCAGCTTCAGCCTCTCCGGGTCCAGTGTTGGGGCCCAGGTAACGATGCCGTGGAAGGCCGAGGTGCGCAAACGCCAGTACTTGGCCAGCGCTTCGTCCTTCACGCCCCAAAGTTTCCGCTCCGGCCCGGCCACGCCTTCCTTGGGCATTCGGTCGATGACTTCTTTGGCAAAACCGCGGATCACCTGATTTCCTTCCCAGTCGGTCATCCGGTCGATCCAGATAACTACGCCGCCCGTGGAAAGCCCTCCGAGGTGGTTGTAGCGTTCCATGACCACCACGTCGGCGCCAGTTTTGGCCGCGGCAAGTGCCGCCGAGGTTCCGGCGGGGCCGCCACCGACAACAAGAACATCGCAACTGTGATAGACGGGGATGTCGCGCGCCGGTTCCGGGATAGTGCCGGTACCATTGCGCCGGGGCAGAGTGTGACGGCCGCTTTCGAAGATATCCGAACTCAGAAAACGGTCTTCACTCTGCCGGATCTCTCTTACGGCGGGCTTCTGCTCGGACATGCGACTCTCTCCTCCTGCATACCCGCGTCGAAACGCGGGTTTCGGACGAGCCTATTCGCAACGAGGCCTTCAGCGGTAGCCCGTCACGGGACAATGCACTTTTCTCGGATCGAGAGAGGCGGTGAGGTCCTGGCGTCGTGAAACTCCGCGTGGACCTCCAGGTTACAAAGCCCGGGGCGAGTGGAAATCCCGGTGAGATGCACTTTCCGCGGCTCTGACTCTCACCCCCAAATCTGGTGCGTTATCGTCCGGTACCAGGCGCGCGCATAATCTGCTTCCGCGGCGCGAACTTCCGGCGCGGCGCCGGTCGGGCTAACACCGCCGGATCCTTCAACTGAAACCAGTTCACCGCCCACAACTTCGTAAACGCCGGCAACTGAGAACCCGTAATCTGGAGCGGCAAGGCTGTAGCATGTGTTTATGAGTTTTGGCGATTGCAGTGCCTCGCCTCGCAATATCGCGTCGATGGCAGCGGCCACGACCTTGCCCTGAGCATTGGCGGAGAAGCCGGATTTCGGCATCGCTCCGGCAAGGCAGGCATCGCCGATCACGTGAATGCCTGGGACCAGCATCGATTCGAAAGTATCCGGTGCGACTGGGCACCAGCCCGTCCGATCGGTGACACCTGCGGCACGCGCGATGGCCCCTGCGCGCTGCAGCGGGATGATATTGGCCACGTCCGCTTCGAACTGCTCGAAATCAGTGATGATCGTCATTGTGTCGGGGTCGACCTCTACCACGCGACCGCCCCTCGACAGACCGACCCAGTCTATCATCCCGGGGTATAGCGCGGTCCACGCTTCCTCGAACAGTGCCTGTTTGGAGAAGCTGTCCCGTGTGTCCAGGATCAGGATCTTGGACCTCGGTTTTTCGTTCTTCAGATACCATGCGATAAGGCTCGCGCGCTCGTAGGGCCCCGGTGGGCAGCGGAACGGATACTCGGGCGGCGCGATGACGACGGTGCCGCCGTCGTCCATCGCCTCAAGCTGGCTGCGCAGGATTGCTGTCTGCGGACCTGCTTGCCAGGCATGCGGCATGATCTGCGCAGCGGCGTCGTCATAGCCGGGTAGGTCATCGAACTGCATCTCGATGCCGGGGGATAGGACGAGGCGGTCGTAGGGCAGAGAGGAATCACCCGCGAGCTGTAGCTGTCGGTTGTCCGGGTCGACACCCGTGGCTTCCCGCCGGATGACGGTGACGCCCGCAGCCGCGAGCCCCTTCATGTTGAAGGCGATCGCAGACATGTCGTTCAGCCCGCCGAGCACTGTGTTGCTGAACGGGCAGGTGGAAAACGTCGCGTTGCGCTCCACAAGCGTCACGTCATGGCCCGCCACGGCAAGAAACCGCGCCACGGTTCCGCCGCCGAAGCCGCCGCCGACTACGACGATGCGGCCGCGATCCTGTGAGCGGAGGGGTCGGGCCGGGAAAGGCGATACCGCCGCGAGTGCCCCGGCGGAGGCGATGAAATTTCTGCGATCTGGGGTCATCGGTAACCCTCGATCGCGAGCCATCGCGCGATGGCATTGATCTCGGTATCCGTGAAGCCTATTGCGATGCGATCCATCAGAGTTGCGTCCCGTGCTCCGCTCCGGATGTCGGTGATGGCAGCGACGATCTGTTCTGCCGTCATATCTTCCAGTGACAGATCGGTCATTACTGTGGCATCGTGGCATCCGGTACAGGCCAGGGCCCCCGGAGGTGCCGCCTGTGCCGAACCTACAGCGGGCAGCGCGGCCAGCAGCATCGCGATTGCGACGTAGCGGACAAAGATCGTCGCCAATTCGCCAGCCTCCCTACCAGTGAATGAAAATTACGGTAGTGCGAGATCAGGAAACCGGCAAACACTAACGGAAAGCGCTTACCTGCCAGTGCATGGCGGGCGTTTGGGCGCTCGGGCTGTATGAGCGGTGGTATGGAGAGATATTCCTCCCTCAGGATTGAGACTCCCATCCGTCAAGCCGTTACCTCCCGCTCGGAACAGTGCACGAACCTCGTCCCGGCCCCGGCAAAAACGTCCACGAATAGACCTTTGTCCGCCCCCGGCAACACCACCTCGCGCCCTGCGGCCCGGCACAGGACCTCTCCGGCGGCGCAATCCCATAGCCTTGTTCTCCGCTCAACATAGCCGCCAAGCCGGCCAAGGGCGACAAGCGCAAGCGATATCGCGCAGCTCCCCAGGCTCACAATTGTCTGACCGTCTCGCTCGAGCTGCAGTTCCCATGCGGCGCGTTCCGACGGCGACCAGTTGCCGTTGCGGCCAACCGCAACGAGCGCATTGAAGCGGTGCGGGCAGCCGCGCAGCGGACCATGGCATTCCAGCCCTCCGGGTCCACCGCACAGATGCAAGCCCAGTGCGGGGGCCGTAACGGCGCCAAGAACGGGCTGACCTTTTTCCATCAGTGCCAGCGAGACGCCCCAAAAGGGGAGGCCGCTCAGGAAGTTGGTAGTGCCGTCGAGCGGATCGACAAGCCAGTAACGCTCGCCTGGGGTGCCGCCCTGCTCCTCACCGACGACTGGAATGCCCGGACAAGTCGCGGCAAGCCGGTCGCGCGCCAGCCGCTCTGCAGCCATATCCACGTCGGACACGAAGTCGCGGGCCGATTTCACAGACACATTGTAGCTTCCGCCGTCCTGAAAACGGGCCAGGCAGAAAGTACCGACTTCGCCCGCAACCTTCGATGCAGTCTCAAGCAGGTCCGCCGTCATGCAGCGGCCGCTTGCGCGCGGACTTCCGCGAGCTTGAATTCAAGTGCGGAGATACGTTGGTGCGCGCGCTGGTAGAATGCTGCCTCACCCAGCGAATAGCCCATGCCATAGACGCGATAAGGCGTCTCGAAATTCATTGGGGGTTCGTAGGGTGTTGCCGAAATCAGAGAGATCAGGCGGTCCCAGTCAATATTGCCATCGTGCGGCAGCAGGTGATCGTCGCGGACAGAGCGGTTGTCGTGCAGATGCGTCGCGATCAGTCGGTGGCCGTAGTCTTCGAGGATGCGGAAGTTCCCGGGGTCGGCGAGTTCGGCGTGGCCGCAGTCGTAGCAGAGGCCGGCGACTTCCGGCGGGTGCCGGTCGAAGAGTTCGCCGAACATTTCGAGAATGCGCTCGATGGGAGCGGCGGTCAGGTTCTCGACCGCGACCCTCACGCCCGTACGGACGCAGTCCTCGGCGATCTCGTCGAAGGAGCGGTGGAAGCGGTCGTAGAAGGACTTGTGACCTTCGGGCGTGCGCAGTTCGGCTTCGTCGAGATCGACATGCATGACGACATTTGGCGAGCCGATGCGGCGACAGAATTCCAGTCGGTTACGGATCAGGTCCAGCCCGGCCTGCCGCTGCCATTCATGCGGGGACAGAAAATCCTTGCGTGTCTCGTTATGCGGTGCACCGACCTCGGACACGTTGTTCTTGCCGTGCGAGCCGTGGACCGACCAGGCCTTCAGCCCGGCCTCTTCCAGCATCCCGGCGATGTGATCCGTCTCGGACGGCGCGTAGACGTAGGAGTAACCGGCGTCCGGGTTCCAGTTCACATGGGTGAAACCGGCATGGGCGATCTCGGCCAGCGAATGGCGGATGCCCTCGTCGAACCAGCGGGGGTGGTTGGGCAGGTGCCAGCAGGTGATGCAGGTTTCCATGGCAGGTCTCCTTTTGAAGTGGCTCAGACGACGGAGATCGGCGCGCGGCCGAGCCCCAGCTTGTCTGCGAGCATGATGATGACGAAGGACACGCTCATCACGAGCGTGGCGTAGACGAGCCCCTTGGCCAGCGTCTCGGGGTCGTTCGAGACGGCGAAGCCTGCGATGGCGACGCCGAGCGGCTTGTTGTTGGGGTTATAGAGGAAGGCCGAGACGGTGTACTCGTTGACCAGATCGTTGAAGGCCAGGGCGGAGACCAGGATCAGCACCGGCGCCAGCAGCGGCATCGTCACCCGCAGGAAACGGGTCAACGGCCCGGCACCCAGCGACTGCGCCGCGTCTTCGAGGCTGGGATCTATGCCCACCATCGCCGCACCGATCAGGCGGACCATCATCGGCACGATGAGGATGCCATAGGCGATGGGCATGATCGCATAGGATCCCAACAGCACGTTGCCGAAGATCCAGGGGCTCGGAGCGTCATAGGCGAGGATCAGGCCGATGGCGACGAGCGAGGACGGCAGGACCCAGGGAATGAACAGCGAGAATTCGACCACACCGGTCAGCAGCGATTTCGACTTCGCTATGAGACGGCCGGCGAAGAGCGCAAGGCAGAGAACCACGGCGATGGCCATAACCGACATCACGGTCGAGTTCACCAGCGGTTCCAGCGTCTGCTGCGCGGTCAGGACCGAGATGTAGTTGTCGAGGGTCAGGCTGCTTGGCAGCACGTCGGTGGCGATGGACCGCGACGGCGCGAAGGAGAACAGGATCGTGAATACGACCGGAGTCGCGTAGATTACGAAGAGCACCCAGGCGATGATATGGACGGCGGCGTTCGACAAGCGGTTCTTCAGGACGACTTTTTGCATCGGGATCGGTGTCTTGGCGCCGCCGAAATAGGTCTGGCGGCGTTCGATCCAGCGCAGGCCGAGGAACACGATCAGCGAGATCAGGCCGAGAAGCAGGGCGAGGAGAGCCGCCATGTCCTGCCGCCGGACACTGTTCAGGCCCATGATCATCTGGTTGAGCATGCGGAACTCCCGCCCGCCGAGGATCGCGGGAGCGGCGAGGGAAGTCAGGGCAGAGAGCAGGACCAGGAGCGAGACGGCGAAGATCGTCGGGCGGACCACCGGCAGGACGACCTTGAACAGCGCCGAGATCGGGCTGGCGCCGAGCGAGCGGGCAGCCTCGACGGTGGCGAAGTCGACCCGGCGGATGGCGGCGCGCAGGAACAGGAAGTGGTAGTGGGTCATCAGGAAGCTGTGGGCGATCAGCACCGCGACCCAGCCGTGAAACCAGTCGCGGTTCATGCCTGGGAAGAAGCGGGTGAGCAGTTCGGTGACCGCACCGCTGTCGCCGTAGACGAAATTGTAACCGGTGATCGCGGTGACCGAGCCGAAGACCAATGGCGTGGCATAGGCGATCTTGAGGATGCCGGCGCCGCGGACCTTGACGAATTCCAGCACCATCACCTGAAACAGGCCCACGATGTTGACGGTGATCACCGTGGCGCCGGCCATCCAGAAGGTGTTCCAGAGCGCAGAGCGGACGTTTCTTGCGCCGGCGAGGCGGGCGATGGTTTCTGTGGTGACGGAGCCCTCACGGTAAAAGGCGGCGGAAAGGACGGTTCCCAGCGGAACGTAGAGGAAGGCGACGATGGCCCAGGACAGCATCGCGAATCCGGCCCAGAAGGCGAACTTTCGATAGGGCAGATCCGGGCGCGTCAGCTCGGCGCGCGCAAGAACGGTGAGATCGGTCATGGCTGCGCCTCGGGGTAGAGGTGGACGTCCGCCAGGCGGATTGAGACCGGTACGGTGTCGCCGTTTACGTGCTCTGGCTGATCGCTCGGAGCTTCGGCGGTCAGCCGCGTGTCGCCGGCGCGCAGGACGAGGCGTGTACGTGCGCCCTGATAGACCATGCGTTCGAGCGTGGGTTCCAGATTGATCCAGCCGTCTCCGTCGCGTACGCCGAGATGTACGTGCTCGGGGCGGACAAACGCGCGCACCGCGCGGCCGTTGGGCTGGAACGCGGGGTGCGGCGGCAGACACGACGTGTCGCCAATGAAGGAGCACACGAAGGCGGAGGTGGGGGAGGCATAAAGTTCGCGCGGAGTGCCGATCTGGCGGACGGCACCGGATTCCATCACGGCGACCCGGTCCGAGATGGCCAGCGCCTCGTGCTGGTCGTGGGTAACATAGACGGCGGTCAGTCCCATGCGCTGCTGGATGTCGCGGATCTCGTCGCGCATGGCCTCGCGCAGCTTTGCGTCGAGGTTGGAGAGTGGTTCGTCAAGAAGCAGAACTCGCGCGCCGAGGATCAAAGCGCGGGCGATGGCGACGCGCTGTTGCTGGCCGCCGGATAGCTCGGCCGGTTTCTTGGCCGCGTGCTCGGCGACACCTATGCGGTCAAGCGCGTCCTGTACGCGACTGGCGATTTCGGCGCGGTTGGTACGTGCGACGCGCAGGCCGAAGGCGACGTTCTCGAACACGGTCAGGTGGGGAAACAGGGCGTAGTTCTGGAAGACGACACCGATGCCGCGGTCCTCGGGGGCGAGGGCGGTAACGTCCCGGCCCGAAATGTGTACGGAACCGGACGAGGGCGTGACGAAGCCAGAGATGGTGCGAAGCAGCGTGGTTTTTCCGCAACCGGACGGCCCGAGGAGGGTGAAGAACTCACTCTCGCGGACATCGAGCGACAGATCGTGCATGACGGTCGTATCACCGTAGGACACGCTGATCCGTTCTAGGTCTATCATCGTCGTCGTCTCCGGGCAGGGCAGGAGGGAATGCCGCGAGCCTGCCACCGGCAGATGTGAGATTTGCAACAGCCACTGTGTTCGAGTGGCTGTCATCTGTAATTGCCTGAGCTGCCGCAACGGGATGGCTGGGGATCTCGGATTCCCAGCCCATTCACGCGCAATGAAATCAGAGCAAGTCTAGCTGGATTCGCTCCAGCCAGCCGTCGAGCTTTTCGGCCATCAGGTCCCAGTCGATGGGTTGCGGGTCGAGAAGCGTCGCGTTGGAGCGGACATCATCTGGGGACTGCGCGATGGCGTCCGGATGTACCGGGATCACTCCGAAGGTCTCTGCGTTCCAGACCTGGAAATCCACCGACTGGATAAATTCGAGAAAGGCCAGCGCCTCATCCATCTGGTCGGTGCCCTTCAGAATCGCATTGCGCTCGACAACAATCGGGGTGCCGCCGGTCGTGTTGACATACACGTAGTTGTAGCCGCCATCCTCGGCATCACGCTGAACCCCCAGGAAGTGGTTCAGCGAAATGACATTTTTGCCCGACGCCATCATCTCGGCACGGTTCATCCCGTCTTCGTAAATGACGGCATTGTTGTAAAAATCGGCGAACCAGTCCCAGCCGGCATCCGTCATCTCGCCGTTCTCGTCGATCTGGCGAGTGAACAGGCCGGCGAGGATGGCGCGGGTGGTCTGCCAGGTGAGGGCGCCAATCATGAACTTGCCTTCCCATTCCGGGTTGGCGAGATCTTCCCACGCTTTCGGCGCTTCGTCCTCGGACAGCAGGTCGGCGTTGTAAGACACGGTGATTGGGGTCTGCCGGTAGCCGTAGAAATAGCCGTCCGGGTCCTTGTACATGTCGGGCAGCCCGTCCAGCGCCTCGAGCGTGTAGGGCTCGAGCAGGCCCTCGCGCTTCAGGCCGGCGGTCAGGAAATCGATCAGACCGAAGATGACGTCGGCCTGCGGATTGTTGCGCTCGGCCAGAACGCGGTCATAGACGGCGCCGCCGCCCATGTTGACGAATTCGAGCTCGATGCCGAGTTCGGCCTCGGCGAGCTTTTCGATCTCGGCGGTGCGGTCTTCGGCTTGCGGGGTATAGATGACCAACGGTTCGGCCATCACGGTCGTTGCAGCGGCAAGGCCAAAAGTAGCCAGGCCCGCAACCTTGATGGTGCGGAGAGGTGTCATTGGCGAGGTCCTTTGTTTCATGGTCGAACGCCACTGGCGCCCGGTAAGACACGTCATACTCCGATTCTGTGACAACTAATTTACATTGCGCAATTTAATTTTTTAAACCGGGCTCTGGCCCGTATCGGGAATCCTGACTATGAAATCGGAATGATCGACCTGAGCGAGCCTCTGACCTTCAACGAACGGCAGCTTTTCGAAATTGTTCTGCGGGGGCCGAATCCATCGCGCGCGACGATTTCAGAAGCGACTGGGCTAACTCCGACCACTGTGTCTCGCCTGGTGTCCCGGTTCGTGGAACTTGGCATTTTCGCGGAAAAAGCCGAAAGGTCCGGCGGGCTAGGGCAGCCGAGAAAGAACCTGACCGTACGTCCGGGGCAGGTCTACACAGTCGGGGTGAACTTCATGCGCGGCCGGTTCGATCTGGCCGTGGTGGATCTGGCCGGAACAATCGTGTGGGTCGATACTGTGGAGATCGAGCAGATTACCATGGACACGATTGCCGAGCTGACTGCCGAGAGAGTTGAGGCGGCCCTGAAAGCTCGGAATATCTCGCGCCGTAGGCTAGTCGGGGCCGGATTCTCCCTTCCCGGTGGATTTTCCGAGGATGGCGAGGTGTTGCTGGCACACGAGTCGTTTCCGGAACTCGACCAGAGGGCGTTGGGCTCGGATTTTACAAAGGCACTTGGGTTCGGTTGCAGCTTTGACACGGATGGCGCCTGCGCTGCGCTTGGAGAGTTCCTATACGGCTGCGGCTCCGGCTACGACACATTCTTCTTTGTCCATATCGGGCATGGCGTCGGCGGAGGCGCGATCATCAACGGCAAGCTGTACCGTGGCGCGCACGGAAACGCGTCAAAGCCTGGCGTGCTGTTTCCCTACGATCAGCCCCGTCCTTCCGGCCAGGACCTGGTCGAGTTTCTGAAGCGCGAGGGATTCGCGATAACGGATATTGCCGATCTGGCGGAAATGCCGGTCACGGCGGAACCGGCCATCGAGGTCTGGCTGGATCGCGCTGCTGAGCAACTCGCCGATCTCGGTCGCTTTGTCACTGCCTTCCTGGATCCTGAAGCTATAGTCATTGGCGGTCGCCTTCCCGACCGGTTCAACTCCTGCCTTATCGAACGCTTGTCGGGAATTGAACTCCCCGGACCGTCCCGGCATCTTCCGAATGCCCCGTTCCGCGCGTCGCATCTAGGGCCCAGTTCCGGTGTTCTGGGCGCGGCCAGCCTACCCGTATTCGAACGCTTCTTCACCGGCGCCCATGCCTCGGCAGGAAATCCATATAGAAACGGGCGCCGGGCGGTATGACCGGAGGCGGATGTGGTCTGATTATGCATGGGCGACTGTGCTGGCTCCCTGAGGGAACCGCGGAGCCAGTTGCGAAAATCTGTTCTTTGACTTCTCACTCACTCTTCGCCAATGGCAGCGCGGCTGCGTGAAGGGTATTGACCCTGAACGAAAGAGACAAACCAACCGTACAGAATCCATCAATACGGGCGCACGTGGTGGCGAAGGGACTAAGCTAGGTGCCGATTCAGGTCACGGCAACATATTTATCATTAGTATATTGAACAGTTTTTCTGCCCATATGGTACGAAGCAGAGATCGGCGGCATCCGCTCGGTCGGATTGGCGAATGGTCGGATAACTTGACCCCTAATTTGACCAAACTCGGCGGAAGAGACACTTGCCGACATTTGCCGCGTTGTCGGGCCGTATTGTAACAAGCGGTTGAAACAGAACGGGAGTTTTCCGGTTGTGGGGGCCTGGCCCTGCGGATTCGGAGGTCCGTACTCCGATCCTCGGTGTTCCGGTGCAGGCATAAAGCCCGTTATGGGGAGGCTGATCTGGGGCATTTTGCTGGAGTCGCGATTGGTGGAAGCCGTGGACCAGCCTTAGAGTTCCGGGTGAGTGAGAGGCTGCCGTGTTTGTTCCCGGTGATTGGCGAGTCTCGTTGGAGTATTGACCGTGCAGCCTGCGACCACTGGATCGAGGCCGAAGCCCGGCAACCAGAGCCGCCCAGGTTGCCGCAATTGTCGCAGATGCTTTGGACACGCTCGCCGTCATTCAGAGCGAAGACGGGATTTGAACCCTAGGCTCGCAGCCGCGCAGGCTCAAGGTATCGCAGCCACTCTTCTGTTTCCTTGATCCATTGAGCCGTGACATCACTGCCTGAGCCGCCGTCAACGTGCCGTTGACAGTCGGAAACGGTCTCGCATATGCGTCGGTAGCAGCCACGGGCGGCACGGGACACCGCGGATCCACCCCCAGCCAGTAAGTTCGAAGCATTGGCCGGAGGTCTTCTGCCGTGAAACGGATCGCCCGTGTACTCTTGCCGGGAATACTGGTCATCTGGCCGCATCTGGCGGCAGCGCAGCAATGCGACGGCATCTTACTTGATAGCGAGTCGATCTATTCCGCGCCGCTGTGCCTTGAGGAGCCACCGCAGCGCGTGGTTGTGATGGATCCGAGTTTCAGCTTGGGCATCGGCATTGATGTCGGTCTGCCAATTGTCGGCGCTCCGCTGACCGACATGGGGGACGAAGAACTTCTGGGCAAGGCGGAAGAACTGGGCGTCGTCAATCTCGGGTTCGTCACGGATCCGAGCATGGAGCGCCTGGTGGCGTTGCAGCCGGATCTGATCATCGCAATGACCGGCGATGAGGGCCTTGCCTCCACCTACTATCCGATGTTGTCGCAGATCGCGCCGACCATGCTGGAAACCGAGGTGGACTGGCGCGCCTATTACAGGACACTGGCGCGGCTGAGTGGCGCAGAGGCCGAGGTCGACGAGATGCTTGCCGACTTCGACGTGCGGCTGGAGGACGTGCGAAGACGCGTGCCAGACGATGTGAACGTGTCCATCCTTCGCATTACCTCGTGGGATTTCCAAGTGTATCGCGGCGGCCCCGACGGCTACGCGCCCTTTGCGCTTCTTGACGAAGCGGGCGTGCGGCGCAGCGACTACGAGACCGCGCTGGCCCCGATCGGCATGCACCGCCCCGACTGGGAGGAACTGGCGCAGCTTGATGGCGACGTGCTGCTTTACATTATCGGCGGCACCAATACGTCCGACACCGACGGGCGGTACGAAGAGGTGCTGAACCATCCGCTTTGGCAGATGCTGCCAGCTGTAAAGGCGGGCCGTGTCCATCGCATTGATCACGGCACCTGGATGGAATTCAACGGGCTGCGTGCGGCGCACCGGGTCCTGGACGATATCGAGACATATGTCATCGGCACACGCTAAAGCCATCGCACACCGGGGGAGCGGCCGCGGTCTGGTATTGTTGATGTTGGCGTTGGCGCTGGTGGCGCTTTCGCTTTGGTCGTTGACGGTCGGTGCTTCCGCGATCCCGCTGAGAGACCTGATAACCGCGCTGACCGACCCATACGGCGCGTCGCGCGACAGTATTGTTCTGTTCCAGGTGCGGCTGCCGCGGCTTCTGGCAGCACTGTCGGCGGGTTCGGCGCTGGCAGTCGCGGGCGCAATCATGCAGGCGCTGACTGGCAACCCGCTGGCCGACCCGGGACTTCTGGGCGTGAACGCGGGCGCGGCCTTCGCCATCGTCACGGTGTTGTCCCTGACCCGGATCCCGGCGGGTCCCGAGCTGGTCTGGGTTGGCTTCCTGGGCGCGGCGACCGCGGCTCTGGCGGTCTATGCTCTGGGCTCGGTGGGACGGTCTGGAACGACACCGGTCAAGCTGGTACTGGCCGGGGTGGTCGTCGGCAGTTTGTTGATCTCGCTGACCACCACCGTCCTGCTGCACGATTCCGGTACACTGGACGAGGTGCGGTTCTGGACCGCCGGATCGCTCAAGAACCGGCGCATGGCGGATGTATTGCCGATGATGTCCTACCTTCTGGTGGCACTTGCGGTGGCCGTCAGCCTGGCATCGCAGTTCACCTCGCTCAGCCTTGGCGCAGAGATCGCGCGGGGGCTGGGGCAGAACCTGGCGCTGTGGCGCGCGGTTTCGGCGGCGATCGTCGTGGCATTGGCGGGAACGGCCGTGGTGGTAGCCGGCCCGCTGGGATTCGTCGGGCTGGTAGTGCCGCATATTGCGCGCATGTCGGCGGGGCCGGATTATCGCTGGACGATCCCGCTTTGCCTCCTGGGCGGAGCTATGTTGACGCTGCTGGCGGATACGCTGCCGCGGGCTCTCTTGGACCGCGACATTCCCGTCGGTGTGACCATGGCTGTGATAGGGGCGCCGTTCTTCATCCACCTGGCCCGCCGCAGGACCGGGCGCAACAATGCGACGGGGGCAGCGGCGTGACGCGCTTTGCTGTCCTTATCGTGGTGCTGGCCGCAGCGATGGTCGCCAGTGTGGCGATGGGTGAGTTGAACCTCGCGCCGCGCGACGTAATTTCGGCGCTGACTGCGCCCGAGACCGCGCCGCCGTATGTGGCGATGATCGTCAACGATTTGCGCCTGCCGCGTGCGATCATGGCGCTGCTTGTCGGTGCGGCGCTGGCGGTCGCCGGAACGGCGACACAGGCGATCATGCGCAATCCGCTGGCCGAGCCGGGGCTGATCGGCATCAATTCCGGCGCCGCGCTGATGGCAGTGATCGTGATCGTCGAGACCGGCACCCTTCCCGACAGGCTGATGCCTGTGCTCAGCTTTGCCGGTGCGCTGGGGATGTCGGTGCTGATATACGCGCTGGCGTGGCGCGAAGGCACATCCTCGCTGCGGATCATCCTGATCGGCATCGGGCTTGGCGCGCTGGCCGGCGCTGCGGCAACCTTCGTCTCGCTTATGGGAGACGTAGCGGCAGCGCAGCGAGCCATGACCTGGCTGGCTGGTAGCCTCCAGGATAGCCGCTGGCCCAAGGTCGTGACTTTGGCTGCCTGGTCGGTTCTGCCCTTCGCGGTGCTCTGGGGGCTGGCGCGCGAACTGGACCTATTCCGCATGGGAGACGAGGTGGGCCAGGGACTGGGGCAGAATGTGGACCTGATGCGCGGGGTGATCATTCTCGCCTGCGCGGCCCTGGCAGGGGCGGCCGTGGCCGCGACCGGACCGGTCGCATTCGTTGGTCTGGCCGCGCCGCATATTGCACGTAAGATCGTTGGCGCATCCCATCGGCTGCTGATACCGGCCGCGGCGCTGACCGGGGCAATCCTGGTGCTTCTGGCTGATATTGCCGCACGCCGGCTCCTGGCACCGGTGCAATTGCCCGTCGGGGTGATGACGGCGATCCTGGGCGCACCGTTCTTCGGCTGGCTTCTATGGACACGGCGGAATGAATAACTCGGCTGGCGCCATATTGACGGCGCAGGATCTTTGGGCCGGCTATGGCGGCGCGCCGGTGGTGCGCGGTGTTGATTTTGCGGTCGCACCCGGCCGTTTGACCGCGATCCTAGGCCCGAATGGCTGCGGCAAGTCCACGCTGCTGCGCACGCTCGCCGGATTGCAGAAGGCCGAAAGGGGTGAGGTGACACTGGGTGGGCGGCCGATTGCCAGAATGGGCAGTAAGGCGCTGGCGAGAGTTGTGAGCGTGCTGGCTCAGAACTCGGTCGCTCCGGAGCGCCTTACGGTGGGGGATCTGGTCCGGCAGGGACGGTACCCGCATCGCGGTCTGTTTTCCATGTGGTCGAGCTCGGATCAGGCGGCGGTCGACGAAGCGCTGGAGATGACGGGGACAGCGCATCTGGCGGATCGGGCGATGGAAACCCTTTCGGGCGGCCAGCGGCAACGCGCCTGGATCGCAATGACGCTGGCGCAGCAGGGGGAGATCCTGCTGCTTGACGAGCCGACCACGTTCCTCGATCCGGCGCATCAGCTTGAAGTCCTGGGGTTAATCCGCGCGCTGTCTGAAGCGGGCAAGACTGTGGTTACCGTGCTGCACGATCTGAACCTAGCAGCGGAATTCGCAGGGGAGGTAGTGCTGATGCGCGAGGGCGAAATTCGCGCGCGCGGAACGCCCCGTGAAGCGCTTACCGAGGCGACGCTTGCCCAAGTCTTCGGATTGTCTGCGCTGGTGGTGACAAATCCCGAAACCGGTGCACCTGTCTGCCTGCCGCGCGCCCCGCAGTAGCGCAATGCCACATGTGCATTATCCGCAACAGTCGCGGGCGATAACTCGACCATGCGTTCCGTCTCTTGACCCGCTCAAATACCTGACTGAAATTATCAACCAGCCAGCCAGACCGCTAGCAATTGGACGTCATCTAAGGGGGAACGTCATGCGGTCAGTGAAATCGGCTGCCATGCTTTCGTATGGAATTTCGGCGCTTACAACCGGTGCGGCACTTGCTCAGAGCGGGGATGCAGAGTTCCTGGGCGTAGTCTATCTCTACGGCGACCGGTCGGCCAGCGTCATCGAGGACTCGACCGCCTCTGTCGCGGTTCTGGACGAAGAGGCGCTGGACACGCCCGCTCTGTTCACGTTTCAGGACGTCTTTGGCAAGGTCGCCAACGTCATGCCCGGACCGACCGTGGAGAGCGGTTTCGTCATTCGGGGCATCAACTCCGAGGGACAAACCCCGGGCGGAATAGGCGCCCCGCTGGCGACGCTGTATGTCGATGGCGCACCGCAGACTGTGGAATCCGCGCGCCGAGGCTTTCGCGGCCTTTTTGACGTTGAGCAGGTCGAGATCTACCGCGGCCCGACCTCAACGCTCACTGGGCGTGCGGGCCTGGCGGGCGCGGTCTATCTGCGCACGGTCGAGCCGGATTTTGAGAAATCGGGCCACATCCAGCTGACCTACGGCGAAAACAACCACCGCCAGGTCGGCATCGCATTCGGCGACGGTCTTAGTGAAACACTGGCCTACCGGATCAGTGGTGAGTGGTCGGCCAAGGACACTGACATCAACTATCCGTCCTACGAGAAATACGCGCTGTACGACGATTTCTCGACCGACGAGTATTACAATATCCGTGGCCGGCTGCTGTGGCTGCCAACCGGAAGCGAGGCGACCAAGGTGCTGTTAAGCTACGGTCACTCCTTTGACAGTCCCTACAAGAACTCTGTCGTTGGGCCGGCCTGGACGGGCCCATTGTCTGTCAGCTACGACGACATGCGCGGCGACTCCTACGGGGAGCTACTGCCGACATTCTACAACTCGCTAGGTGTTTATCTCCTGCCTCTATTTGCGGAAGTACGTGAAACCACAACAGACTCCGCCAGCATCGAAGTCACGCACGAGGTCAGCGACTTCCTCAAGTTCACCGCCCAGACAGGCTGGACCAGTTCCCTGACCGACCGCCGCTCGATTAACGTCGGCACGGATCCGTCTCTCTATATCGACTTCGGCGAGTTCCTGGAGGGCCAAGGCGAATTCAAGCAAGAGATCTTCTCGCAGGAATTCCGCCTGAACTATGACGACGGCGCAGGAATGCGATGGGTCGCTGGGGTTTATGGCGCGCTCGAGAACAACTCCAGCTGGCGCGACTACCAGCAACTGACCTTCGACCAGTCGCGGAACACCTCGGACGTCACCAACCTGGCCGCCTTCGGCGAGATCACATATGAATTCGCTCCCGGCTGGAGCGTGATCGCCGGCGGCCGGGTCGACTATTACAAGCAGGAGCAGACGGCGCTCTTCTCGTCCGATTTCGTCACGATCACCGATACCGAGACCACGTTCGAAGACACCGTCTTCATTCCCAAGATCGGCCTCGCCTATGAGTTTGCCAACGATCAGACAGTTTCGCTGGTCTACCAGGAAGGGTATCGTCCGGGCGGCGCGGGTGTCCGCGCATCCGACGGCGCCTATTTCAGCTATGATGCGGAAACGGCCCGCAATCTGGAACTGACCCATCGCGGCACGCTCATGGACGGCGCGTTGACCGTGTCAACCTCGGTCTTCTACCAGGACTGGGACAACCAGCAGGTCGAAATCTATGCCGAGTCTGGCAACCCGGTGTCGGGCTATATCGCCAACGCCGGGAAGTCGGAAAGCTTTGGTGCGGAACTGGAACTGGACTATGCCTACAACGATCGGTTGAACCTGTTCGCCTCGGCGGGCCTGCTGCATACAGAGTTCACCGATTTCGTTCTTCCCAGTATCGATTACACCGGCGAAAGCTTCCCGGGCGCGCCGGAACAGTCGTTGACGCTAGGCTATCGCTGGGGCGCCGATACGGGCTGGTTCCACGGCGCCACGGTTACCCATGTCGGTCAGTTCCTGTCGACGCTGTCGCAAGACAGTTTGCCGATCATGAATGACAGCTACACTTTGGTGGATCTGCAGGCCGGCTATGCCTGGGACCAGGCGTCGCTTACGGTCTATGCCAACAACGTGCTGGACGAGGGGTACTTCGTCAACGAGAGCGGTCCCGGCTCTCAGGCTGTGCTGGGCGACCGGCGCGAGATCGGGGTACGGCTGGACTATCGGTTCTGAGGCATCACGCATGGCGGGGATGGAATTCCGGGAATCGGCGCGCCTTGGCGGAATTGCATATGCCGCTCTGGCGGCGGCCGTGCGCCACGGCGCTGGCGTGCGCGGGCTTCAGACGGCTGAGACCAAGGACGGCGGACTTGCTTGTCACACGCCAATGGGCCACTTCAAGATCCACCCGGATGAAGGAGCGGTTCGACTTGAACTGAGTGCCGAGAACGGCGAGTTCCTGCAGACGCTTAAGGAAGGCCTCGTCGATCAGTTCTCTGCTGCAATGCCGGAGCTGGCTAAGAGGATCCAGTGGGACAACCCTGTCGAAGTCGGGGCCTTGCCGCCGAACTTCCGGCTCATGCAGGTGGTGTCGGTGACCCCAATATGCCGGGAATTCCTTCGTGTGCGGCTTGCAGGCAAGAACCTTGAACCGTTCTCGGGCGAGCGCATGCATTTCCGCCTTGCCCTGCCGGCATCGGGCAATCCGGAACCGGACTGGCCCCGGCTCGACGCGAATGGCCGGACGGTCTGGCCGGAAGGCGACAATCGGCTGCACCGCCCGGCCTACACAACTGTCTGGAGCGATGCCGGCAACGGGCTGCTGGATTTCGACGTGTTCATCCATGAAGGCGGTCGCGTGACCGACTGGGCAAGGTCCGCTCAGGCCGGCGCTCGGATCGGAATGATTGGTCCCGGTGGCAGCGCCACTGTTGATGCGACCAAGATGATCATCGCTGGTGACGAAACCGCATATCCGGCGATTGCACGCCAACTGGCCCACGTGAATGGCAAAGCGAAGGGAGAGGTAGCGTTGTTTTCAGCAGCGGGGTCGGACTATCCGCTTGAAGCTCCCCCCGGATTCGATGTCGCCCGGATCCCCTCATGCGAAACTGAACAAATCCACGACTGGATCAAGGCGCGGGCGACCGAGGATTGGAACGGATTCCTGTGGGTCGCTTGCGAGAAATCGGTCATTCAGCCGCTGCGCATGTACTATCGCGAGAGGCTCGGCTGGGGCGCCGACCGCACCTACCTCGCGGGCTTCTGGACGGCTATGTGAAGTTTGCACAGCGGCGCTGCCTTCGCCCGTAACAAATTGATTTTGCTTAGTGCTGGATCGGCCTTCGACTATCTCTGCGACATGAGTCTCGCTTTCGGGCAGCGGCAGGAGACGCTCAACCATTGCGTATCTGGAACCCTGCTTTTTTGACATTGACGAAGCCGCTTGTCTCGCGGACGCAGTCTGATCGCATGCCCCTGTGAGCCCTGAACCTTCTGCAGGCAAAGCGCCTTGTAGCCGAATGCAACACTAATTTTGAGCGAGATGATTTGCGGCCAGGAACTGGTCGACAGTCAACTTGACCTATACCCGATGATTAAAAGGATTTTTTGGAGGCGAGTACCGGAATCGAACCGGTGTACACGGATTTGCAATCCGCTGCGTCACCACTCCGCCAACTCGCCAGAGTGGCGTTCTGATTAGGTGGCATTTCGGACCGCGTCAAGGCGCAAACCCGGTACTCGCGGGTCACGGCTCTGTGCCCGTGGTCACTTAAACCAATCTTCATTCCTCAGTTTTAGCAAGTGGCGCGAGTCGTGCTGCCCGGCCATCCCGGCGGCACATGCAAGGAGACTACCTCGATGAGATTTCTGAACAATATCCGGATTACGATTAAGCTTCCGGTGGTCACAGTTCTGCTCGTGTCTGCCGCCGTGATCCTGTTCGGTATCTTTGTGAACCGCTTCCAGGAAACTGCGGTGATCGACGACGCGTCGGATCGTCTCGTAACAGTGCTCGACGCCAATGTGAGTATTATCGAGCGTCAGATCGCCGCGACGCAGCAGGACCTGAAACGCGCCGCAAACGAACGTACGATCATGCGTGCGGTCGCGCGGTTCAAACAGTCATGGGCGGCGCTGAACGATAATGCGGAAACGGAACTGCGCCGCCTTTACGTGGACAACAATCCGAACCCGCCGGGCGAGCGCCAGAATCTGGACAAGGCTGCGGACGACTCTCTCTATTCCACGACACATGCCGAGTTTCACGCCTATTTCCGCGACCGCCTGAATGACTTCGGGTATCACGACATCCTGATTCTCGATGAGGCCGGCAACGTCCTCTACTCTGTTCAGAAGAACGATGATTTCGGCAGCAATGTGCTGGAAGGACCGCTCGGCGACTCCTCTCTCTCGCGCGCATTTCGCGAAACCATGGAAAGTGAAGTAGGCCAGCAGGTCTTCGAGGATTTTGAAGTGTTCGCGCCCGGCGGTGACGCTCCCGTCGCTTTTCTTGCGCAGCAAGTTCTGCTGTTCGGCAAACCTATCGGGGTGATCGCGTACGAGCTTTCCAGCGACGGACTCGATGCAATAACGCAGTCCGGCCAGGGCCTCGGTGAAACCGGGGAAATCGTGCTCGTCGGGCCGGACATGTTGTTGCGTACGAACCGGTCCGGAAGCACGTCAGAGGCGATCCTGATGGAAAGCTTCGATGGCCCTGGTGTCCAGGCTGCGCTAGCCGGCCAGTCCGGTGCCGAGTTGACAGAGAACCGGTTCGGTGTGCCGGTGGTTCGCGCATTTCGGCCGTTGGAGTTCACCGGCGCGCGCTGGGCTGCGGTGGCGGAGATGTCGCAGAGCGAGGCGCTCGCGGGCTTGGGCCGACTGCATCAGATGCTTTTTTGGGGCTGTCTTGCCGCGATCGCCACGGCCTCTGTCGCCGCTATTGCCTTCTCTGCCAGTCTCGCACGGCCCTTGCGACGGGTGACCGGTGCCATCGGCCGTATCTCAGGCGGAGATTTCGGCGTCGAGATCATCGATGCCGACCGCCACGACGAGATAGGGCATATCGCCGAAAAGCTCGATGGCTTTCGGCGAAAGCTGCGTGATGCCGAAGAGGAACGCGTGAACAGCACATTTCGTGGCGCCGCTTTCTCGGCGAGTACGGCTTGCATATTGATGCTCGATCGATCGAAAAAGGTGCGTCACGCGAACCGTGCCGTCCGAGCGTTGTTCGTTGAGAAACAAGCCGAATTCAAGCGGGGCAACGATGCATTCGATCCGGAAGCCATTCGCGGCAATCTGATTGAGAGTATTCTACCGGCCGATACTGTCGAACGGATCTCTGCCTGCTTCGAGCGGCCCGAGAGCCTGCCGGCGAAACTGAACCTTGCGCTGGGCAATCTGCGGCTAACGCTCGATCTGGCCGAGGTGCGCACCGATGCCGGCGAAGCAATCGGTTTCGTTATCGAAATGCAAGACGTGACTGCGAGCTTCCTGAACCAAGCCGTGCTGGATTCCATTGACGGTTATCAGGTTCGGGCGGAATTCTCGCTCGATCATAAGGTTTTGGATGCGAACACTGCATTCTGCGCGGTCGTCGGAAAGCCACGGGATGAAATCATGGGCCGGAACCAGGATGATTTCCTGCGGTTTGCCGGAGGCGATGACGATCTTCAGCGCCTGCGCACAGGCGAAGCGGTCTTCGGCCGTTTTTTCCTTTCCGGACCTGACGGTCGTGAGTCGATTGTCGACGGTAGCGCGAACCCCGTTAAGGACAGTGACGGCGCTATGCTGCGCTATATCCTGATCGCGACGGATGTGACCGAAGCGCAGGCCGCTATCGCGGCTGCCGACGAAGAGCGCAAGCGCCGCGCTGCGCAGCAGGCGACCGTCGTCGAGAACCTCCGCGGTGGCTTGGGAAAGCTTGCCGAAGGAGACCTGACCGCCCAGATCGCAACAACATTCTCCGAGGAGTACGAGCAGTTGCGCTCTGATTTCAACAGAGCCGTAGATCAGTTGTTGAACGCCATGCGCACCGTTGCCGAGAATGCCGAACAGATTCAGGGCGGGGCCTCGGAGATCTCCTCGGCAGCCGATGACATGTCGGCGCGCACGGAACGGCAGGCAGCGACGCTGGAGGAAACCGCTGCCGCGCTCGACCAGTTGACCACGTCGGTGCGGACCGCCGCCGAAGGTGCTGCAGAGGCAAACCGGATCGTTGAAACGGCGCGCGGGAATGCCGAAAACTCGGGTGAAGTCGTGCGGCAGGCCGTGGATGCGATGAGCGAACTGGAGGCGTCCTCCAAACAGATCTCGAAGATCACTGAAGTAATCGACGACATTGCTTATCAGACCAACCTGCTCGCACTGAACGCGGGCGTCGAGGCCGCGCGGGCCGGCGAGGCGGGCCGTGGCTTTGCCGTGGTCGCTTCCGAAGTCAGAGCCCTGGCGCAGCGGTCCTCAGAGGCCGCGCGTGAGATCAACGAACTGATCTCTTCCTCCGGCCGGCAGGTAAAACGTGGTGTCGATCTCGTCGGTCAGGCGGGCGAGGCGTTGAAGAGTATCGTAGTGGGTGTCGTCGAGATCGCGCGCCATGTCTCGGAAATCGCCGAAAGCTCTCGCGAACAGAGCGGCGGACTTGCGGAGATCAACGAAGCCGTCGGGCAACTCGACCAGGTCACGCAGCAGAACGCGGCGATGTTCGAAGAGACGACAGCCGCCGGACACTCGCTGAAGCGAGAAGCGGAAATGCTGACGACGTCAATGGCGCGGTTCAGGACCGGGACGGAAAAGCCCGCAGAGCAATCTTCCAAACCTCCTGCCGAGTTAACGGCTGCGATAGGAAAGACCCAACGCGATGTACCAGCCAAGGTATCGACAGGAGTCGAAAAGCCTGGGTCTGACGACACGCATACTTCTACGCCTCCGGGAAACAGGGCCTTGCCGAACACGGCGGCGAGTGCCCCCCGGCCAGCTGGGCGAAGGACGGTTGCCGCCGTCGCAGTGCAGGAGCCGGAGGTCGACTTCGATGACGCGGACGGCTGGAGCCATTTCTGACTGTGGCGCTTGGGTGAGATGCCGGAGCAGGGACGTCAGCACGCTAGCAGAGGCAGTCTTGCGCCAAGCGGTAGGTTGCCGGCAGCTGCTTGGTACCAGCCCGCATATAGCGGGTTTTCCGGCTGAGATTTTTTGGCCAGATCCGAACGCGACGGTGTCAAAGGGTGATTCGCTACTGTGGCATCGCTGCAAGCCTCGCCGAAGCGAAACAGACCCGGCACCCCGGTAAACCGGGCCGTGTCAGTTGTTTGCCGGAAAGACTTGTGGCAACATCCAATCGGCAGCTAAACCGAAGAGTTCAGTTAAATGACCGATGCAGGCACTAGCCGTAGGATGATGGTGGACAGTCAGGTCCGCCCGTCGGACGTGACAAAGTATCCGATAATCGAGGCAATGCTAGCAGTTCCCAGAGAACGCTTCGTGCCTGATGCGGCCCGCCAGACGGCCTACAGGGACGAGAATATTCCGCTTGCGCCCGGCCGTGTCGTATTGGCGCCGCGGACGTTGGCAAAAATGCTGGACGCGCTGGATATCCGCCCGGAAGAACTGGTGCTCGATCTGGGTTGCGGCCTTGGCTACTCCGCTGCAGTGATCGCCCGGCTGGCCCAGGCCGTGGTGGCGGTCGAGGAAGACTCTGCAATGGCAGTCGAGGCGCAGGATCTGCTGTCGGAGGCCGATGTGGACAATGTCGCGGTCGTCGAGGCCGAATTGAGCGAGGGGGCGCCGAAACACGGGCCCTATGACGTAGTTTTCGTCGAAGGGGCGGTGGAAAACATGCCGGTTAGCATTACGGATCAATTGAAAGAGGGCGGCCGCATCGCAGCGCTGTTCTCCGACGGCGGACTTGCTCAGGCCAGGCTTGGTATCAAGGCTGACGGTGCCGTTAGCTGGCGCTGGGCATTCGACGCCAGCGCTCCGGTTCTGCCCGGTTTTGCCCGCAAAGCGGAGTTCGTGCTGTGAGCTACAATACCGTGTCCCGTCGTGCCGCCTCGGCGATCCCGTTGAAACGCTTGCTCCTGGCCGCCGTCGCCGGCTGTGCCATGTTTGCAGCAACCGCGTCGGCGCGGGCAGAGACACTGACCGATGCCCTTATCGCCGCCTATAACAATTCGAACCTGCTGGAACAAAACCGCGCCCTATTGCGGGCCGCCGACGAAGATGTCGCGCAGGCCGTGGCCGAATTGCGGCCGATCCTGTCCTGGGCTCTGAGCGGTTCTTACAATGACCCGCGACCGGCATCCGACAACTACACCGCGGCGCTGCAGCTGACGGCGCAGATGACGCTGTATGATTTCGGTCGCACGCCGCTCGCAATCGAAGCGGCGAAGGAGTCTGTGTTGGCCACTCGCCATGCGCTGGTGAATGTCGAGCAGAGCGTGCTGCTGACTGCGGTCGATTCATACATGGAAGTGATCCGGGCGGCGCAGTTTGTCGATTTGCGGCGCAACAACGTGCGCCTGATCAACAGCGAGCTGGATGCGGCCCGCGAACGGTTTGAAGTGGGCGAGGTGACACGCACCGACGTCTCCATTGCAGAAGCCCGCCTGGCGGCCGCTCGGTCATCGCTGACTTCGGCCGAAGGCGACTACAACGTCGCGCGCGAAGCCTACAAGGCTGCGATCGGTCATTATCCGAACAACCTGGTCCGTCCGGCGGTTCCCCCGAAGGTGGCGAACACCCTGAATGAAGCGGAAGCGATCGCTGTGCGGGGCCACCCGCTGATCCTGCAGCGCCAGCGCGAAGTCACAGTGTCCGAGCTGAACATCGCCCGCGCCCGGGCAGAGCTGCGCCCGACCCTGGGTATCAGCGGAACGGCCTCGATCACACATGAGGACGAAGCCTCGAACAGTGCCTCGCTAAGCCTGAGCCAGACGATCTATGCCGGTGGTGCGCTCAGTTCCGCGTTGCGCCAGGCAATTGCTGTGGCCGATGGCGACCGGGCGGAACTGCTGCAATCGGTTGTCACCATCAGGCAGAATGTCGCCAATGCCTGGTCCGCGCTGAGCGTCGCCATCGCCGGTACCGCCGCCGGCCAGCGCCAGGTAACGGCAAGCCGTGTGGCATATGAAGGCGTACGGGAGGAGGCTTCGCTAGGGGCCCGCACGACGCTCGATGTGCTGGACGCCGAGCAGGAGCTTCTCGACGCCCGCGCGACACTGATCGAAGCGGAAATCCAGCAATTTGTGGCTGTCTACTCTCTGTTGTCGACGATGGGTCTTCTGACCGTCGACCATCTCAATCTGGGCATCATGACCTACGATCCAGAGGGCTATTACAACGCGGTCAAAAACGGGCCGACCCGCTATGTCAGCCCGCAGGGTGAGAAGTTGGACCGGGTCATTAAAAGCCTCGGCAAATAGTCCACACACCTCTGATAGTTGTGCGCTACCCTGTGAGCGGTTAGTATCGCTCAGAGCAGTAAAAAGGGAACGACGCATGGCAGATCCTGTGTCCAATGCCGAAATCGAGGATGTGTTGTCGTCGATCCGGAGGCTGGTTTCCGAAGAACCGTCCGGAACGAAGCGCAGGCCGACGAGTGAAGAGTTGAACGATCGGCTCGTTCTGACACCCGCGCATCGGGTGGCGGGGCGTGAGGAGGCGCCGGAAGCGGATCAATCTGAGGTTGCAAACCCCACGCCCGAGCCGGCGGCTGAGGCACCTAAATTTGCGGACCAGACGGCGGATTCGACCGCGCACCGTCAGAGGTGGGAGCCGGAAGCCGGCGACGAACCGGACCTGTCCGAGATTGCAAAGCTGGATTCCCCAGATTCGGACAAACTCGACGACGAATCCACTGACGAAGCGGATGTCGACAGCGCAGTGTCGCAGGAGCAGGCAAAAGGGTCGCTCGAGACCCGCGTCGCTGAGATCGAGGCGGCGTTGTTCCAATCCGATGACGAATGGGAACCGGACGGCAGCGAAGACGGGCTGAGCGACGAAACCCGCCCTCTGAGCCTCGACGCAAATTTCGACATGGCCGAGGCCTGGAAGCGCGAAGCGGAAGCCGACGCGGCGGATGACGCAAGCGAAGAGCAGGCGGCTGCCAGCGAGATGGGCGAGAGTGATCCCGCAGAGACAGAAGCGAATTCCGACGAAGTCGCGGACATGTCGCTTTTGAAGCTGCCGGAGTCCGACAGCATGCAGGAACAGGCCACCGAAATCGTGGATATCGATGCGCCGGAAACCGGGGCCGACGTCCACGAAACCGAAGATGCACTTGCAGAGTCTGAGACTGAGCCTGACCTAGCCGAGCATTTCGACGATAGTGAGTCCCCTGAGGCCGCAGCGGATGCGCAGGAAAGCGATGCGGACGAGACCCTGGAAAAGCCAGGTGTTGTGGCGCAGACCGAAGAGGCTGCAGAGGAAGACCTGACAGAGACCCTGACGCTTGAATCGGCCGTCGAGGATCCCGGTGCCCTGGACTGGGAAGAATGGGAGCCGGAAGAGGACAAGCCGGGACGTGTGGCTGCCGTTGGCCTGGAATCAGTCGCCAACGATCTCATTCCGGATGCCGACGAGGTTGAAGACAGCGATGCAACCGCGGAAGTAACAGATGATCCGATCGGAGCCGGCCCCGAGGCGGCAGTCGAAGACGACGAAGAAGGCGACGCATTCAGCCTCTATGGCGACGAAGCACTTCTGGATGAAGACGCTTTGCGCGACATGGTGGCCGAGATGGTCCGCGAAGAGTTGCAGGGCGAGCTAGGAGAGCGAATTACCCGCAATGTGCGGCGGCTGGTTCGGCGCGAGATCGAGCGTGCGCTGGCAATGAGGGATCTGGGTTAGGAGGCAGTCGGCACAGGGGCCGCCAGCGCCAGCAGGCGGTCAAGGTCCACCCACTTTTCCAGATGATCCGCCATGGCGTCGAGTGTCTCGTCGACGCCCGCCTCGTAGTTCAGCCCGGATCCCGCCATGCCCAATTCGGCCAGATACGTGGCGCGAAACCCGTCGGCGGCAAATATTCCATGTAGGTAGCAGCCGCGTATCCGGCCATCTGAACTCGCTGCGCCCTCCTGGCGGCCATCAATGGTCAGCCAGGCTCGTGCGCAGTCTGGCCCTTCCGTCCGGCCCAGGTGGATCTCGTAACCGTAGAGGCTGTCACCCGTATCAGTGTAAACGGCATCAACGCGCGACAGTTGCTTCTCGGGATGCATTTCGGTCGTCACATCCAGCAGGCCAAGACCTGGATAACTGCCTTGATGACCTTCAATGCCTTTCGGGTCGCGGATCTCGCGCCCAAGCATCTGATATCCACCGCAGAGGCCCAGCACATGCCCGCCGCGCCTCACATGGGCGGCAAGGTCGATATCCCAGCCCTGCGCACGAAACTGTTCGAGGTCGGCAATCGTCGACTTCGATCCGGGCAACATCACCAGTGCTGCGTCGCCGGGTAGGGCACGTCCGGGCTCGACAATCTCTACACTGAGACCGGGTTCCGCCTTCAATGGGTCGAGGTCGTCGAAATTGGCCAACCTGCCCAGGCGAGGTACGGCGACCTTCATGTTGCCGGACATACGGGAACGGATGTCCATGATGTCCTCCGCAGGCAGACGCCAGGCATCTTGGAACCAGGGGAGCACGCCCAAAGACGCCCAGCCTGTACGTTTAGAGATCTGACGCAGGCCTTCATCAAAAAGTTCAATATCGCCACGGAACTTGTTGATCATGAAGGCGGAAATCTTTTTACGATCCGCTTCGGACAAAACCGTATGCGTGCCAACGAGTTGGGCGATAACACCGCCCCGGTCGATATCGCCTATCAGAACCACGGGTACCCCGGCTGCTTCTGCAAATCCCATATTGGCGATGTCGCCTGCCCGCAGATTGATTTCGGCGGGACTTCCCGCGCCCTCGACCAGTACGAGATCGGCACTGGAGGCAATGCGATGATAGCTTTGCAATACCTTCGGCAGCAGGCTGCCCTTGGCCTTCCCATAATCGCCTGCGCGCAAAGTGGTAAAGAGCTTACCCTGAACGATCACCTGAGCGCCGGTATCGGTTTCCGGCTTCAGGAGTACAGGGTTCATGTCGCTGACCGCGTCCCGCCCTGCGGCTCGTGCTTGCAGTGCCTGGGCGCGGCCGATCTCGCCGCCGTCAGCGGTGACGGCAGCATTGTTGGACATGTTCTGCGGCTTGAATGGGGCCACTGACATGCCACGGCGTGAAAACGCCCGTGCCAGCCCGGCGACGATCAGAGACTTGCCCACATTGGAGCCCGCCCCCTGGATCATGATGGCCCTCGTCACTCTCCGTTTTTCCTTTTCCTGTCGTGCCTTTAGCGCATTCAGTTAATTCGTGGGAGGGCAGGGTAAACGTACCCCGGAAATGAAAAACGCGCGCCTACCCGGGCGCGCGTTTTTCTGGGACCTGTACGTCTGCTGTGGATCAGGCGGCTTCGGCCTGCTCCGCCAGCAACGCGGCGTTGCGACGCTCAGACTCCTCGCGGCTCAGCGCTACGGAAGTCCGCACACCCTTGGCCACGAAAGTCATCAGACCCTGAACAACACGTTCGTTCGGGTCGATACCGGCACAGCTCAGAACCTCACGCCCGTCGCGCGAACGCGCCCAACGAGCAATCTGGTCCGGACCATTGCCGTATTTCTTGTCGTCGGCGATCGCATCGTCTAGGGCTGCCAGCACGACCGCTGCGAAGAGTTTCCGCGCGCGCTGACCCTGTTCGTAGTTGAATGCGGTCCCGTCAACGAAATCAGTCATTCGTCGTCCTTCTTTTTTATTGGTCTTGTGTTTTCCGGCGTGGCGGCCACTATGGCCAGTTATATGCGATTCGGTATTTCCGATTTGGAATGCCTCCTATGCATTTGGTGCATAGCTCAGCATAGTCGGGCACAGCATTTAGTCGGCTTGTCACCCGAACATCCCGCAGATATAGGGTGCGCCGGAATGCGATCAAGTTTCTGCCATGGTTAATCCACATGCCAAAGATCAACGGTAATGAAATCCGCTCGGGAAACGTTCTGGAGCATAATGGCGGCCTCTGGGCCGCGGTCAAAGTTGACCACGTAAAGCCCGGAAAAGGCGGCGCTTTTGCGCAGGTCGAGCTGCGCAATCTGCGTAATGGTTCCAAACTGAACGAGCGGTTCCGGTCGGCCGACAAGGTCGAGCGGGTGCGGCTGGAGCAGAAAGATCAGCAGTTTCTTTACGAATCCGACGGCATGCTGGTCTTTATGGACAGTGAATCCTACGAGCAGATCGAGCTTCCGGCCGAGATTCTGGGGGAACGGCGTCCATTCCTCCAGGACGGCATGATGGTGCAGATCGAGTACTACGAGGCCGAGGCGCTCAACGCGACGCTTCCGCAAAAGGTCACCTGCAAGATCGTCGAGACCGAACCGGTGGTGAAGGGCCAGACGGCAGCCAACTCTTTCAAGCCCGCTGTCCTGGACAACGGCGTGCGGGTCATGGTGCCGCCATTCGTCGGACCGGATGAGGACATCATCGTCAACACCGAAACGATGGAATACTCCGAACGCGCCTGATTTCAGGCGCCCGCGGCGGCCAACAAGTTCTCCACCATTGGGCGGTAGCCTGCGCCGAAGAGGCGCAGGTGAACTAGGGCGGGCCAGAGCTGGTAGATGGGCAGGCGGTCCGCCTCTCCTGATGCCGGCGGACCGTACGCATCACGAAACCCGTCTCCGATCCGGCCGAACAGCCGGAGCATCGCAAGGTCGACCTCTGCGTCACCGTGGTAGCAGGCCGGATCGATAACGCCGCTGAAACCGGCACCACCCCAAAGCACATTACCGGACCACAGGTCGCCGTGGAGAAGGGACGGCGCGGGCGCTTTGGGCAATCTGTCGGGCAGGCGATCGGCGAGCTTTTCCAGCCTGTGCCGCAGATCCGCAGGAAGCATCGCCGCGTCAGCAAGCAATCGTCGCTCCGCCCAGAAGGTGGGCCAATCGGCACAAGGCGCGTTTCGGATCGGAACATGCCCAAAGGCATGATCGCGGTGCCAGCCATGTAAGGTCCCGCGATTGTCGTGCAGGAGTCGGAGATGGACGCCAAACTCCGCCCATGCGGCGGAACCGGGAAGGCCGCCGGTATCGAGCTCGGTCATCAGCAGCAGGTCATTTCCGAAAGAGACCACTTCCGGACAGCGGCACCCGGTTGCCGCGATGGCCGCCAGCATCTCGCTTTCCGCAGGCGCCGTGGCGCCGGTCTTCGCGATAAGCTGACGGCCATCTGCCAGACATAAAGAGTAGACATTTGAAAGGTCGCCGCCCTGCATCTGACGCAGCCGATCAACCTCGCTGCCGGTGAGACGGCCGATCTGATTGCGCAGATCCTCGATCAAACCTCTTCGAACCGGACCGACGCGTCTCCGGCCGTCAACGGACCCGACGCGCGGTCGAAGCGCAGATAGGCGATGCCGTGTCCGCCAGCTTGGGTGTAGAGCGTCCCAGCGGGCTTGCCGTCCGCCTCGATGCCGGTACCGACGGGCGCGCTGCCGTCGACGGTCACCTTCGCAAGCCCTTTCCGCAACTCGGTCTTATGCTTCATCCTTGCGGTGACCTCCTGGCCGACATAGCAGCCCTTGCGGAAATCCACGCCCTGCAGGCGCTCGAAGCCCGTCTCCAGCAGGTAGCTGTCATTCGGGATCAGCTCCACGCCGCTTTCCGGCACGCAGGCGGACACGCGCAGGGCATCCCAGTCGATTCCGGCGTGCTCGGCTTCCAGCGCACCGTAGAAGCGCCAGCCGAGAGAGGGATCGCGGGGATCGGCAAAGGCGCCCTCAGGCGCCTCGCCAAGCCCGCGCCAGACCGGCAGGCTGCTATCCTCCAGTGCCACCTTGGAGCGGAGCTTGTACATCGACAGCCGCTGCATCAGGCCGGGGGCGAGGTCGGACTTCACGTCGAGCAGGATCGACTCACCCGCCGGGACGAGGAAGAAATCGGCCAGGTATTTGCCCTGAGGCGACAGAAGCGCGGCGTAAACAAGCCCGTTCTTCAGGCGTGTGACGTCGTTGGAGACGAGGCCCTGCAGGAATTCCTCGCGATCTCCTCCTGAGATGGCGATGACTTGCCGATCTTTACATGCGTCTGCCTGCATTTGTCGTTCCACCTGCTGCCTCTTCGGCTAATATAGGGGGTGAGGAGCCAAGCGAAAGAACCATGCGCGCGCCGGTTTCGATCATCATCCCGACCCTGGAGGCAGCGGCGGATCTGCCGGGAACCCTCGCCAGCCTTGGCGAGGGGCTGGAAGCCGGGCTGATCCGCGAGCTGATCCTGAGCGACGGCGGGTCGGAGGACGGGACGCGGGCGCTGGCGGAGGAGGCGGGAGCCTACCTGGTCAGCGGGGCTCCGGGGCGCGGGGGCCAGCTGGGCCGTGGCGCGGGCCAGTCGCAGGGTGAATGGCTTCTCTTCCTTCATGCCGATACCTGGCTGGGGCAGGGCTGGTCGCGGGCGGTGCTGGATCATATCCGCGACCATCCGGGGAAGGCGGGGTATTTCCGGCTGGGCTTCCGGGCGTCGGGCAGCGCGCCGCGGTTCGTGGCGGGCTGGGCCAACCTGAGGGCGCGGGCGCTGGGGCTGCCGTATGGCGATCAGGGGCTGCTTGTCAGGCGGGATCTGTACGACGAGGTCGGCGGCTATCAGGACATCCCCCTGATGGAGGACGTGGCCCTGGCCAGGGCTCTGGCGGGGCGGCTGGTGGTACTGGGGGGCACCGCTTGGACCAGCGCGGAGAAGTATCGAAGGCAGGGCTGGATGCGGCGGGGCGGGCGGAACCTGCTGACCCTGACGCGGTATCTGATGGGGGCCGATCCGGAGAGGCTGGCCGAGGGGTATTCGAGGCACTGACGGGGGGCGTCCCCATGGGGACGGGGGGTCAAGTTATTGATTTCAGGCATGTTAGCGCAAACGTCTGTGTGGGGACGCATCGCGGAACAGAGCGTAATGCGAGGCAGTGGCGGGCTCATATGGAGTGACGGCGCCGTCCCGACTCAAGTGCTGTTCCAATGGTGCGACGCCTAAAGCCGGCAGGATCGCGAGGCGACCCGAAATCCCGGCTATTCCGCGAATTGCAGCCGGTAGAGATCCGCATAGATCCCGCCGCGCGCGATCAGTTCTTCATGCGTGCCCTGATCCACGACCTGACCGGCATCCATCACCACGATCTTGTCCGCCTCGCGGATCGTCGACAGCCGGTGTGCGATCACAAGCGTGGTACGGCCCGTGGAGAGGCGCTCCAGCGCCTGCTGGACAACCGCCTCCGAGGCGGCGTCGAGGGCCGAGGTGGCCTCGTCGAGCAGCAGGATCGGCGCATCGCGGTGCAGCGCGCGGGCGATGGCGACGCGCTGGCGCTGGCCACCGGACAGGGCGGAGCCGCGCGGCCCGGCCTTCGACTCGACGCCCGCAGACAGGTTCTGCAGGAAGTCGTCGACATGGGCCGCAGTTAGCGCCGTTTCGAGGGCCGCTCCATCGCGACCCAGAAGGATGTTGTCGCGAATGCTCTCGTCGAACAGCTGAGCATCCTGCGTGACGACCGAGAACAGGCCGCGCAGGTCTTCCAGCGGCAGGTCGGCGACGTCGACGCCGCCGATCCGGGCGTGGCCCGACTGCGGCTCGACCAGCCGCGTCAAGATCCGGAAGACAGTGCTTTTGCCCGCGCCGGAGGCGCCGACCAGCGCGGTGGTCTTGCCAGCCTCGGCGACGAAACTGGCGCCGCGCAGGACCGGCTGATCGCCATAGGCCAGCGCCACGTCGGAAAATTCCAGATCCGCGGATTCCGCCGCCACCGGCAGGCGTTTCGGTTCGGCGGGAGAGGTGATCGTCGGCTTCGCATCGAAGATGTCGTGCAGCCGTTCAAGACTGGCCAGCGCCGCCTGCCATGCGCCGCTGACATTGCCTATCCGGCGCAGCGGTTCGAAAACCAGCGCCATGGCAGTAAAGAAGGACATGAATTCGCCCACGGTCTTGGCGCCGTCGATGATCTGCAGCCCGCCATAGGTCAGCACACCGAAGAAGCCGACACCGGCAACGATATCCATCATCGCGGGAATGCCGGCCTGTCCGGCCTCTGACCGGATCTGCGCGTCGACGAACCCGCCCAGCTCGTCCGAGAACCGGTCGGCCTCGCGCGCTTCTATGGTGTTCAACTTGATCGTGTCGATGCCGTGGAAGGTCTCGTCCAGCCGTGTCGCCAGCACCGCGGCGGCGTGCCGGGCGGTACGGGTGGAACGGCGCACCCAGCGCTGCAGCAGGACCATCGGCCCCATCAGCACCGGCGCGCCGGCGACGGCGATCAGCGTCCAGACCCAGTCGATGGACAGGGCCACGGCGAAAAGCGAGATAAGCGCCACCACGTCGCGCCCGAGCGCCGAGAAAACGGTCGACCAGATGCTGCCGGCCGCGAGGGTATCGCCGCGCACGCGTTCAATCAGGATGCCGGGCGAATTCTCCTGAAAGAAGGCGCTGTCCAGCCGCAGCATGTGCCGCACCATGTCGGCCTGCAGCGCGGCCGACACCTTCTGACCCACGGTTTTCATGATGACGCGCTGACCGAACCCGGCGACAGCGCGGATCAAGAAGACGCCGAATACGCCCGCCGCGACCCATGTGATGGCGTCGCGGTTCCCGGCCACGAAGATCTGGTCGAACATCGGCTTGATGAGATAGCTGAGCGCCCCCATCATCCCGCCTTCGATGGACATCAGGATGACCGCCACGACGATCAGCCAGATGTGCCGGCGCAGGTAGTCGCGCCACAGCCAGCGGGTCAGATCGCGTGTCTCGGTCATGCAGCCTCGGCGCTGGCGCGGCCGCTCTGGACCTGAAAGTCCTCGAAAAGTGTCTTTGCGTCGTAGCGTTCCGCGAACCACTGGCGGATACTCATCGGCGTTTCCGCATTGTCGGTCTCGTACCGCTCCAGCAGATAATCCATCAGCCCGGTCTTGGTGCGCTTCAGGTGGGCGTATTTCAGCGACAGCATCTTCTTCGCCTCGGCGATGGACGCGCCTTCCTTGTCGAGCAGCCACAGGGCCGAGACCAGCCCGGCGCGGTCGGCGCCGGATTTGCAATGCAGCACGAAAGGCTTCTCGATCCGGTCGAAGATCTCGAACAGCTCCATGAAGCGTTCCTGCGGCACGAGCGAGCGCGCACGCATGCGGATGTCGATCATTTCCAGCCCGAGCGCTTCGCAGGCTTCCTTCTCGAACAGGTAGAAGCTGAACTTGTCCTCGCCGCGCAGGTTCAGGACAGTGCGGATTCCCTGTTCCTTGAGCTTCTTCAGGCGCGCGAAAGAGGGCTGGTTCGAGCGCCAGACGCCCGGCGCGATCTGATACATGTTGGTCCACAGACCCCGCAGGATGCCGTGGTCGAACATGTAGAAGTGCCACTTTGCCTGCCGCCGTCCGCGCGGGGTGGAGATGTCCGTGCCGAAGGACCGCATGAAGCGGCGTTCGGCCTCGTGGATCCGGTTGAACAGCTTGCTGAGCATGCGCAGGGCTTGTTTCGGTTGCAAAGGCGGCATGTAACGGCAAAGGGGGGCTGCGACAAGGCATGAGGCCGATTGACGGCACCGGCAGGCCGGACTAACGCGGACGGGTTCTTTGATTCCGGAGCTTCCCCATGTCGCTTGCCAACGGCCGTGAATACCTTGCCATCCCCGGACCGTCGGTGATGCCCGACCGCGTTCTGCGCGCCATGCACCGCGCCGCGCCGAACATCTATGAAGGCGCCATCGTGGAAGAGACCGCCGGGATCGCGCGGGACCTGAAGGCGGTGGCAAAGACGGACGGTAACGTGGCGTTCTACATCGCCAACGGGCACGGGGCGTGGGAGGCGGCGATTTCCAACACGCATTCGCGCGGCGACCTTTGCCTTGTGCTGGCGACGGGGCGGTTCGCGCTTGGCTGGTCGATGCATGCGGAACGGCTTGGCGTGGAGCTGGACATCCTCGATTTCGGCAAGGCGTCGGACGTGGATCTGGGCCGCGTCGCGGAGCGGCTGGCGGCGGATACCGAGCACCGGATCAAGTCGGTGCTGGTGGTGCAGGTGGATACCGCGACCTCTGTGAAGAACGACATCGCGGGGATCCGGCGGGTGCTGGACGAGGCCGGGCATCCGGCGCTGTTCATGGTGGACTGCATCGCGTCGCTGGCCTGCGACCGGTTCGAGATGGACGCCTGGGGCGTCGACCTGATGGTCGCGGCCAGCCAGAAGGGGCTGATGACGCCGCCGGGGCTGTCCTTCGTGTTCTTCAACGACAAGGCGGATGCGGCGCGGGAGAAGGCGGGGCTGGTGACCGGCTACTGGGACTGGCGGCCGCGCGCGTTTCCGCAGGAATTCTACCAGTATTTCGGCGGCACGGCCCCGACGCATCACCTGTTCGGCCTGCGCGAGGCGCTGAACATGATCGCGGAGGAGGGGCTGGAGAACGTGTTCGCGCGGCACGAGGTGCTGGCGCGGGCGGTCTGGGAGGCGTTCGACGTCTGGGCCGAGGACGGGCCGCTGCGGATGAACATCGACGATCCGTCGAAGCGGTCGGTGGCGGTGACGTCGCTGAGCATCGGCGCGCCTTATGGCAACGAGCTGCGGCAGTGGGTGGCGGCGAATGCCGGGCTGACGCTTGGGCTGGGGATCGGGATGGTGGACCGGTCGAACCCGTCCTCGCACGGGTTCTTCCGCATCGCGCATATGGGGCATGTCAACAGCCACATGGTGCTGGGCGCGCTGGGCGGGATCGAGGCGGGGCTGTGCGCCCTGCAGGTGCCGCATGGGGCGGGTGCGCTGGAGGCGGCGGCGCAGGTCTGCGCGGGGGGCTAGGCCCTGCGCAGCAGCCAGTCGGCGGCTGTGGCGGCGATCAGGACGAGCGGCATGCCATAGGCGGCCCAGAGCGCGACGAGGGCGAAGAAGCACAGGACGCCGCTGGTGACGAAGAAGGGCAGGCTGTAGTCGGGCAGGATGCCGTTGCCGGGGAGCGGCGGGCGTGTGTCGCTGTGGCGGTTCGCGGGCATGGGCAGGTGCTCCAGATGCAGGCGCGCGCGCGGGGGCGCTGACGACCTCCCTGATCCGATGGTAGCACAGTCCGGCGGCCGGGCGAGAGCCCGTTCTCAGGACATCGCGTCACTTTTCGCGCGGGCGGCGTCGAGGGCGGCGGGGAATTCGCGTTCGAGTATATCGAGGTCGGCTTCGGTGCCTGCGGATATGCGGATGCAGCGGTCCTGCGGCGCGACGAAGGGCATGCGGACGAAGACGTCGCGGGCGGTGAGCTCGGCGAGGACGGCGCGGGCGAAGGCGCCGTCGCGGCCGCAGTCGACGGCGACGAAATTGGCGGCGGAGGGTAGGGCGGTCAGGCCGTTCTGCGCGGCGATGTCGGCGATGCGGGCGCGGGCTTTTGCGACACTGGCGATGACCTCCGCCAGATAGGGCGCGTCCTGCAGGGCGGCGAGGGCGCCGGCCTGGCTAATCCGGCACATGCCGAAATGGTTGCGAACCTTGTTGAAGGCGGTGATCAGGTCCGCGGCGCCGATGCCGTAGCCGACGCGCGCGCCGGCCATGCCGTAGGCCTTGGAGAAGGTGCGGAAGCGGATCACGCGCGGGTTGTCCGGGTTGATCTTCGGCAGCGCGCCATCGGGCAGGAACTGCGCGTAGGCCTCGTCGAGGATCAGGAGGGTTCCGTCCGGCACGCTGGCGACGGCTTCCTCGATGATCCCGGCGGCATGCCAGCTTCCCATCGGGTTGTCGGGATTGGCGAGGTAGATCAGCCGGGCATCGGTTTCCCGCGCCTTCGCCAGCAGCGCCCCGGGGTCCTCGCGGTCGTCGCGGTAGGGAACCTTGTGGAGCGTGCCGCCGAAACCCGCGACATGGTAGTTGAAGGTCGGATAGGCGCCGTCGGAGGTGACCACGGCATCGCCGGGTCCGACGGTCAGGCGGACAAGGTAGCCGAGGAGGCCGTCGATCCCCTCGCCGATGATGACGTTCCCGGGCCGGACGCCTTCGTGGCTCGCAAGGGCCTGGCGCAGGTCGTGGCTTTCCGGGTCGCCGTACATCCATGTCGCGGCGGCGGCCTGTTCCATCGCGGCGATGGCTTTGGGGGACGGGCCGAAGACGGATTCGTTGGCGCCGATCCGTACGCGGAACAGGCTGCCGCGCGCGCGTTCCTGTGCTTCCGGCCCGACGAAGGGGACGGTGGCGGGCAGCGAGGCGGCGAGGTCGGTGTAGCGTGGTCCCGGCATGGCGGGCATCAAGCGCAAAACGTGGTTGTGGGGCAATAGGGAAACGTCGCTGCGGCTGCATGGTCCGGGAGCGAGGGGCCAGCCCCTCGCGCTCCCCGGGATATTTTCAACCAGAAGAAGGCGCGGTTTCTTTTCAGAGGGTTAGAGTCGGGTCCTGAAGCGGTTCTGCGCCTAGTACTTCATGAATTTGCGGCGTGCTTCCTGCGCGATCGCGAGCTTCAGTTCCAGATCGGCCAGCTTGCGCATTGCCGCCTTGCGCTCATCCGGATCGGTGAGACCGGCCAGCACCTGCTTTTGCGCCGCGACCTGACGCTTGATCAGGATCTCTTCGGGCAGGGCGCCGGCCTCGGCCATCATGCGGTGGGCGGCGGCTTCGCCGGCGTCGAGATGAGCCTCGCCGCTGCGGTCCGGCAGGGGTTTGCCCTGGCCTTCGAGATTGTCCAGCTGCCCCTCGGCCTGGGCCTTGAAGATCTGTCGTTCGATCAGGCTGCGGAAGCTTCTGGACATGGGACTACGAGACCTCGGCTAGGCGCTCCAGGGCGGTCTTCAGTTTGGCGGCTTCGTCTTCGCGGGCGGCGAGGTTTTCTTTGGTTTCCTCAACCACTTCCGGCGGCGCGCTTTCTGCGAATTTGGGGTTGGAAAGACGACCGCGCAAGCCGCCGAGTTCCTTTTCCAGCTTCTGCAGCGATTTTTCCAGCCGGGTCTTTTCCTCGGCGACGTCGATGATGTCGGCGAGCGGCAGGCAGAACAGGCCGCCCTCGACCGCGACCGTGATAGCGCCCTTCGGCATCTCGCTGATTTCGCTTAATGAATCGATTCTGGCCAGGCGCCGGATCAGGGTCTCGTTCTTGTCCCATGCGGCGCGGCCGGCGGCGTCGAGTTCGAGCTGCAGCATCGGGATGTGCAGCCCGGCGGGAACGTGCATCTGGGCCCGGGCGGAGCGGATCTCGTCGATCAGATTGATGACCCAGTTCATCTCGCGATCCGCGGCTTCGTCAACGAGATCGGCGGCCCCGTAGGTGGGCCAGTCCGCGTGGACGAGCATACCGTCGCGGGTCTTCGTGGTTTCCCACAGTTCCTCTGTCACGAAGGGGATGATCGGGTGCAGCAGGATCAGGCACTGATCCAGCACCCAGCCCATCGTGGCGCGGGTTTCCTCGACGATCTCGGCGTCTTTCGAGTCGAGGAGCGGTTTGGCGAATTCGACATACCAGTCGCAGACCTTGCCCCAGGTGAAGGCGTAGAGCGCGTTGGCGGCGTCGTTGAACCGGAAGGCATCGAGCGCGGCATCGACGGTTTCGCGGACCTTGGCGGTTTCGCCGATGATCCAGCGGTTCGCGGTGCTATTGACGTACACGGCCTGAACGCCGTCCGTGCAGGGGGCGTGCGTGCCCTCGTAGACGCCGTTCATCTCGGCGAAACGGGTGGCGTTCCAGAGTTTGGTGGTGAAGTTGCGGTAGCCCTGGATGCGGCTGGTCGACAGCTTCAGGTCGCGGCCCATGGCGGCCATCGAGGTCAGCGTGAAGCGGACGGCGTCGGCGCCGAATTCGTCGATCAGTTCCAGCGGGTCGAGGACGTTGCCCAGCGATTTCGACATCTTCTTGCCCTTCTCGTCGCGGACGAGGGCGTGGACATAGACTGTGTCGAAGGGCCGCTGACCGACCACGGCATATTGCATCATCATCATCCGGGCGACCCAGAAGAAGATGATGTCGAATCCGGTGACGAGGACGGAAGTCGGGAAGTATCTGTGCAGTTCCGGCGTGTCCTCGGGCCAGCCAAGCGTGCCGATGGGCCAGAGGCCGGAGGAGAACCAGGTGTCAAGCACGTCTGGGTCGCGCCAGATCGGGTAGACCAGATGGGTCGGGTCCTGGCTGACATTATAGTCGGCGAGGCTGGACGCGATCATGTGCAGCGCGGCGTCGCGATCCTCGACCTCGACGATGCGGGCGTGGTTGAGCGGCGTCGGCATTGTGCCGAGAACGTCGTAGAACTGGCCGGAGACGTGGTCGAAATCGGGGCCGCAATGGTGGTGCTCGTCGCCTTTGAGCAGGCGCTGGGCGTTCAGCAGGCGGCCGATTTCCACCTCGTCCAGCGCGCCATCGTTTTCGTCGTCGCGGAAGCCTTCGCCGGACAGGTCAAACCCGTACCAGACCGGGATCTGGTGGCCCCACCAGAGCTGGCGCGAGATGCACCACGGCTCGATGTTTTCCAGCCAGTTGAAATAGACCTTCTTGTCCTGCTCGGGCAGGATCTCGACCTCGCCGGAACGGACGGCGTCGATGGCGGGGCCGACGATCTTTTCGGCGTCGACGAACCACTGGTCGGTGAGCATCGGCTCGATGATGACCTTCGAGCGGTCGCCGAAGGGCTGCATGATCGGTTTCGATTCCACCAGCGGGACGGCGTAGTTCGCGTCGTCCGCGTCGGGTTTGACCGCCTTCTTGCCGAGGCGCGTATCGGAGGCGGTGGTCATCACCGCGAGCCCCTCGCCGGTGATCTGGTCGACGACCATCGCGCGGGCGTCGAAGCGGTCGAGGCCGCGCAGGTCGTCGGGGACGAGGTTCAGCGTGTCGACCTCGGCCTCTGTGAAATCGGCGCCGTTGGCGATCTCCTGCGCGCGGATGGCGCAGGTTTCGTAATCGGCGCCGTCGTCGCGCATATGGCCCTTGGTGTCCATCAGGCGGTACATCGGGATGTTTCCGCGCTGCGCGACGGCGTAGTCGTTGAAGTCGTGGGCGCCGGTGATCTTGACCGCGCCGGAGCCGAAGGCGGGGTCCGGGTACATGTCGGTGATGATCGGGATCAGGCGGCGATGTTCCTTCGGGCCGACCGGGATTTCGCAGAGTTTCCCGACGATTGGGGCGTAGCGTTCATCCGACGGGTGAACCGCGACGGCGCCGTCGCCCAGCATCGTCTCGGGGCGCGTGGTGGCGATGGAGATGTAGTCGCGGGTCTCGCGGAGAGTGACGTTGCCGTCCTCGTCCTTCTCGACGTATTCATAGGTTTCGCCGCCGGCCAGCGGGTACTTGAAGTGCCACATGTGGCCGGGATTCTCGTGGTTCTCGACCTCGAGATCGGAGATCGCGGTTTCGAAATGCGGATCCCAGTTCACGAGGCGCTTGCCGCGGTAGATCAGGCCCTTGTCGTACATGTCGACGAAGACCTTGATCACGGCGTCGTGGAAGTTCTGTTTCGTCGGTTCCGGGTCGCCGGGGGCGCCGCCCATGGTGAAGGCTTCGCGATCCCAGTCGCAGGAGGCGCCGAGGCGCTTGAGCTGGCCGGTGATGTTGCCGCGCGACTTGACCTTCTGCTGCCAGACGCGTTCGAGGAACTTCTCGCGGCCCATCTCGCGGCGGCCTTCGTTGCCCTCGGCGGCGAGTTCACGCTCGACGACCATCTGGGTGGCGATGCCGGCGTGGTCGGTGCCGGGCTGCCACAGGGTGTCGAAGCCGCGCATGCGGTGCCAGCGGATCAGGATGTCCTGCAGGGTATTGTTGAAGGCGTGGCCCATGTGCAGCGCGCCGGTCACGTTCGGCGGCGGGATCACGATGGAAAAGGTTTCCGGGCGCGAGGCGTTGGCGCCGGCGGCGAAGGCCTTGGCCTTTTCCCAGGCGGCGTAGATCCGCGGTTCCGCCTCGGCGGCGTCGAAGGTCTTTTCCATGGGCATGGCTTTGCGTCCAGTCGTGCGAAATCGGTGCTTCCCATAACGCGAGCGGGGTCCGAGTGGAAGGGGCGGCGGGAAACCCGCATGCAAGGCTGCTGCAATGCTGGACACGGCGGCGTCAGCGGATAAGGTTCGCCGGAAAGCCATTCAGCCAATTCACGGAGCCCCTTATGGAAAAGTTCGGAAAGAGCCAGCCGGTCAAACGCGTCGAGGATCTGCGACTGGTGACGGGGCATGGCCGGTATGTCGATGACATCGTTCCCGACGGCGCGCTGTTCGCCTATTACTTCCGTTCGCCCGTAGCGCATGCCGAGATCGTCTCTATCGACGTGTCGGAGGCGAAGGCGGCCGAGGGCGTGGCCTGCGTTCTGACCTCGGAAGATCTGGAATCGCACGGCATGGATATCGGCATGGCGGGCAGCCAGGCGCCGAACCGGGACGGTTCGCAGGGGGCCGCGCCGTTGCGGCCGATGCTGGCGAAGGGCCGGGTACGGTTCGTCGGCGAGCCGGTGGTCTGCATCGTCGCCGAGACGCTGGCGCAGGCGAAGGATGCCGCCGAACTGATCGAGTTCGATTACAACGAGCTGCCGGCGAAGATCGATCTGGCCGAAGGCGGCGAGGATCTGCACCCGAAAGAAGCGCCGGGCAACCTGGCCTACGATTTCTGCGAGGGCGACGCCGAGAAGGTCGAGAAAGCCTTTGCCGGCGCGGCGCATGTTGTGAAGCTGGACGTGGGCGACAACCGGATCATCGTGAACTCGATGGAGCCGCGCGGCGCCTTTGCCGAATGGGTCGGCGACCGACTGCATGTCTGCTACGGCGGACAAGGTGTCTGGGGCTTCAAGGGCGAACTGGCCGGGGCCTACAAGATGGAAGCCGAGGATATCCGCGTGACCACGCCGGATGTCGGCGGCGGCTTCGGCATGAAGGGCTTTACCTATCCGGAATATTTCCCGTTGCCGCTGGCGGCGAAGCTGACCGGCAAGCCGGTGCGCTGGATGTCGGACCGGACCGAAGCGATGCTGACCGACAATGGCGGGCGGGCGCTGACCTCGACGACCGAGCTGGCCTTCGACGCGGATTACAAGATCGTCGGCTACAAGGTGAAGACGCTGAGCGACCTTGGCGCCTACAACTCCGGCTTCGCGCAGATGATCCAGTCGTTCCTGTTCGCGCGGGTGCTGACCGGGACCTATGACATCCAGGATACGCTGCTGGAGGTGAAGGGGATCTATACCAACACCGTGCCGGTGGATGCCTATCGCGGGGCCGGACGGCCCGAGGCGATCTATGCGCTGGAACGGTCGATGGACAATGCCGCGCGGGAGCTGGGCGTCGATCCGCTGGAGCTGCGGCGGAAGAACTTCATCCCGGTGAACAAGTTCCCTTATACCACCGCGACGGGCGAGAATTATGACGTCGGCGACTTCAACAAGGTGCTGAGCCGGGCGGAGCAGGAGGCGGATCTTGCCGGCTTCGCGGCACGTCGCGAGAAATCGGCGGCGGAAGGCAAGCTGCGCGGCATCGGGCTGAGCTATTACATCGAGTCGATCCTCGGGAACCCGAGCGAGCATGTGCAGGTCGACTTCAACGACGACGGCACCGCGACGATCTATGTCGGTACGCAGTCGAACGGGCAGGGGCACGAGACGGTGTTCGCGCAGTTCCTGTCGGACCAGACCGGCATTCCGCTGGACAAGATCAGCTTCGTTCAGGGGGACAGCGACCGGATCGCCGAAGGCGGCGGAACCGGTGGCTCGCGCTCTGTCACGACACAGAATAACGCGACCTTGCACACTGTTGAAGTGATGGTGAAGGCGTACTCGTCCTTCCTCGCCGAGGAGATGGGCGTGAAGCCGGAAGACGTGAAGTTCGACGACGAGCGGTTCCGGGCCGATGGCTCGAACCTGACGCCGACCTTCCTGGAGGCCGCCGAGATGGCGCGGGCGAAGGGGCGGAAAGACCTGCTGACCTTCCGCGAGAAGGCGACGATCCCGGGCCGGTCCTATCCCAACGGGGCGCATTTCGCCGAGGTGGAGATCGATCCGGATACCGGCGTGACCAAGGTGGTCAAGTATACAGTCGTCGACGATTTCGGCAACCTTATCAACCCGATGCTGGCCGAAGGTCAGGTGCATGGCGGAGTCGCCCAAGGGCTTGGTCAGGCGATCACGGAACGGGTGGTCTATGACGAGGACGGGCAGCTTCTGACCGCGACCTTCATGGATTACGCGATGCCGCGCGCCTATGACATGCCGTGGGTGGCCTTCAACTCGGAACCGGTGCCGTCGACGGCGAACGCGATGGGGATGAAGGGCTGCGGCGAGGCCGGCACGGTCGGCGCGCTGGCTGCCGTCACCAACGCGGCTCTGGACGCGATGTGGGACCGCGGCGTCCGCCATGTTGACATGCCCTTTACCCCCCTGCGGGTATGGGAGATGCTTAACGCTGCCTGAGCGATGACCCGACCGCGGACATGACCAATGCGCCTACGCGACCGCATCCTTGGCTGGCTGCGGTTGCGACCGCGGTTCGGCCGCGCACCGACCGGACCGGCACGGGGGCGGGTGGATCACGTGGTGATCCTGGACGGCACGGCATCCACGCTTGAGGACGGACTGGAGACCAATGCGGGGCGGCTTTACAAGCTGCTCTGCGAGGTCGCGCCGGAACACCGGCTGAACCTGCGTTACGAGGCGGGCATCCAGTGGCAGAGCTGGCGCAATTCCCGCGACGTGATCGAGGGGCGCGGCATCAACCGGCAGATCCGGCGGGTCTATGGGGTGATCGCCTCGCGCTATCATCCGGGGGACCGGATCTTCCTTTTCGGCTATTCGCGGGGCGCCTACGCGGTACGCTCGCTGGCGGGGCTGATCGACCGCGTCGGGCTGTTGCAGTCGGAGCATGCGACGGAGCGGAACATCCGGCTGGCCTACCGCTATTACGAGCAATCCTCTGAAAGCGAGATCGCGCGGCTGTTCCGGCGCCGATGCTGCCATCATCCGGGCGTGCAGATCGAGATGGTCGGCGTCTGGGATACGGTAAAGGCGCTGGGGCTGCGGCTGCCGGTGGTCTGGCAATGGACCGAGAAGGCGCACCTGTTCCATAACCACGAGCTGGGCGCGCATATCAAGCACGGCTACCACGCGCTGGCGATGGACGAGACGCGGGAAGCCTTCGACCCGGTAATCTGGACGACGATGCCGGGGCACGAGGGCGAGGTGGAGCAGGTCTGGTTCCGCGGCGCGCATGGCGATATCGGCGGCCAGCTTGCGGGATTCGAAGACGCGCGGCCGCTGGCGAACATCCCGCTGGTCTGGATGCTGGAAAAGGCGGAAGGTTGCGGTCTGCCGCTGCCGGAGGGCTGGCGGGAGCGGTTTCCCTGCGATCCGTCGGCGCCCTCGGTCGGCACCATGCGCGGCTGGGGCAAGCTGTTCATCGCGCGCAGGCGGCGCGTGGTGGGCCGGGATCCGTCGGAGCATGTGCACGGCACGGCGCTGAACGCGGCGGTCTATTCGCCCAGCAGTCTCGACGCCGCTTCCTCGTAGGCCGCCATCGTTTCGGGGTGGTTGAAGACGGCGCGGATCTCGTCCAGCGCGGAGGCGACGGTCCGGCCACTGGCCTGAAGCTCGGCGAGATGGCGCTGTGCCGCGTCCTGCTCTCCGGCTTCGGCGGCTGCCAGGGCCGCGAGAATGCGGCCGCGCTCGTCGCCCGAGACCAGCATCAGCACCGCCTGGGTCCGGGCGGCGTGGAAGTCGCCCTTGGTGAAGGCGTCGATCGACAGCGGGATCCGGAACCAGCCGGGCGGGTTCAGCGTCAGCGCGGTGCCGGCGCGGACATTCGCCAGCCCCTCGTCCCACTCGCCGGACAGCATCTGCTGCCAGCCGCGCGCCACGTGGATATCCGGTTTCGACGGGTTCAGCTCCCAGGCGGCATCGTAGGCGTCCGCCGCGGCGGCCGTGTCGCCACGGGCGAGCAGGATGCCGGCGAGGTATTCGAAGCCCTCGGCCCCGAGCGGATCGAGCGTGGTGGCGCGGTGGACGGCGTCTTCGGCCCGGGCCATCAGCGGGTGATCGGTGCCGGCGCCGGTCTTTGTCCAGTCGAGGAAGGACATGAAGGCATAGGCGGCCCAGATGCGCCCGTCAGTCGTGCCCCGTTCGATCAGCGCCTCCAGACAGACCCGTGCGAGCCGTTCATGCCGTGAATCCTTGGTCAGGTCATAGGCGTGCCATTTGAGATAGCAGAGGTATTCCCAGTCCTCCGATGCCTCGGCCTTCAGGCGATCCTCGAGCCTGCGCATTTCTTCTGCCGGGATCGCGCCGCCGGGGGCGGCGATGCTGACGACCGCTTCCTGTATCCAGTTCTGCAGGCTCGCGGCGAGTTCGGGATCGTCGGTGTCGATCGGCAGACGGTCGCTCCACAGCACGGTGTCGGTCGCGTCGTCGGTCAGGACCAGTTCCAGATCGGTTCCACCCGTGCCCGGCGCGAGCACGCCGCTGAGCACGAAATCGGTGCCGGGCCGTCCGGGAACGGTGACGTTCGGGGCGTCCGGGCCGGCACTGCGGACGCGGAGGGTGCGGAAATGCGACAGCTCGCGGGTCAGGACGGATTGCAGGGCGGGGCCGACATAGGCGAGGTCCGGGTCGCCGACGGCGTCGTGGATCGAGCGGACCTCGAGGATCGGGGTGTCGGTGCGGACGATCTGTTCCGGCTCGCTCAGGCGGCGATAGACCCAATAGCCGCCGCCCGCGAAGCCGGCGGCAAGGATCACGACCGCGGCGAGCGCCAGCAGGAGCCGGTTGCGCATGGGAGCCGGCGGCGGCTTTTCCTCCGGTTCCGGCCCGGCGTCCTGCGGCACGACCTCTACCCGGGAACTACCACTGGGAATGCGGAACTGCAGCAGGTCCGCGCTGCCATCGGTGGAGTAGTAATTGTCGAGCAGTCGGCGCAGGCGCCCGACTTCGACCCGCACGATACTGTCTTCCTGCGGGTCGAAATCCTCGCCGCGGTCCAGCACGTCCACGGCGATCGCATATGCCTTGACCTCGTCGCCGCGGCCCTCGGTCTCCGCCGCGAGAAGATAAGTGAGCAGCCGGTGCATCCGCGAGCCGGGCTTGAGATGGCCGCTGGCCTCGAGCCGTTCAACGGCGCGGTTCAGGTCCTGGTCCGGGATGCCGGGCTGCATGAAGGCCTTCCCTGGTTCACTCGTCTGCACGTGAAAGCATAGCCGATTCCTGCCCTTGGACGGCAAGGGTTGTGCGGCGGAGGCCGGATTTTCCCGGAAATGTACCCGTACATACTTCCGAAACCGGGTCCAAAGCGGTTTGAGAGAGCGCAAGTTACGAACGCCGCGACGGGGGCCGGCACGGGGCCGATACGGGCCAGCACGAGGCCGGAGACGAGGGCGACGAAATGCAGAACGACCTGGCGCATGTCGGGCGCAGGAAGAACCGGTCCACCGCCGGAAGCGGGCGGCGGATCGAAAGAATGGTCGCGACGCTGGCGAATGCCGGCGGACCATGTGGACCGGACGGGCCGCGTAACAAGTGGGTCTTCGAGGTACTTCTCGACCTGTCGCGATACGCGCGGGGCGAGGGGCTCGTCCGGTTCGAACACGATCTTGAAGAGACGGCAGAGCGACTACTCACGGAACTGCTCGCCGGCTGCGGCGGAAGGATGGCCGGCAATTAGCCGGACGTCCTTCCGCTTGCTCCGCTGCGGCGGCTCGGGTATTGCATGATCCCTGCCTGACCCCTGCCAGAGGACCCAACCGCCGTGCGCGCCGAGACTCAGAATGCCGTCGAAACAATCCGCAAGTCGCTGGCGCTGCTGCGCCAGAGGATGGATTACGACACCGCGCAACACCGGCTGGAGGAGTTCAACGCGCGGGTCGAGGACCCCACGCTGTGGGACGATCCGGAGAATGCGCAGAAGCTGATGCGCGACCGGCAGGCGCTGGTCGACAAGATCGCGGATGCGGACGGGATCGCGCAGGAGCTTGACGACAATATCGAGCTGATCGAGCTGGGCGAGATGGAGGACGATGCCGAGGTCGTGGCCGATGCCGAGGCGGCGCTGAAGGCGTTGCAGGAGAAGGCGGCGGCGAAGGAGTTGGAGGCCCTGCTGAACGGCGAGGCCGATGGCAACGACACCTTCCTGGAGATCAACGCGGGCGCCGGCGGCACCGAGGCCTGCGACTGGGCGCAGATGCTGCAGCGGATGTATGTGCGCTGGGCCGAGCGGCGCGGCTACAAGGTGGAGCTGCAGTCGGAGGAACCGGGCACCGAGGCGGGGATCAAGTCGGTTTCCTACAAGATCTCGGGTCCGAACGCCTATGGCTGGCTGAAATCGGAAAGCGGAGTTCACCGGCTGGTGCGGATTTCGCCGTTCGGCAAGGGGACGCGCGAGACCTCTTTCGCGAGCGTCTGGGTCTATCCGGTGGTTGACGACAATATCGAGATCGAGGTGAACCCGGCGGATATCCGGATCGACACCTACCGCTCCTCGGGGGCGGGCGGGCAGCACGTGAACACCACCGACTCGGCGGTGCGGATCACCCACGCGCCGACCGGGATCGTCGTGACCTCGTCGGAGAAGTCGCAGCACCAGAACCGGGACATCGCGATGAAGGCGCTGAAGTCGCGGCTGTACCAGATGGAGCTGGACAAGCGGAATGCGGCGATCAACGAGGCGCACGAGAACAAAGGATCGGCCGGCTGGGGCAACCAGATCCGGTCTTACGTGCTGCAGCCCTACCAGATGGTGAAGGACCTGCGGACGAGTTTCGAGACCTCGGACACGCAGGGGGTGCTGGACGGCGACCTCGACGGGTTCATGGCCGCGACGCTGGCGATGGACGTCTCGGGCAAGAGCCGCGCGGAGGCGACGGCGGAGGAGTGAGCGCCGTCTCGGAAACCGTCCAGTGGACGGTTTCAGGCGCGAACGGGCGGCGCCCTGGCGCCCCGGTATCTGCGTATTCAAATGTGCGCTGCCGCGCGCGGCTTTTTCTGACATCGGAGCCGTGACGCCCGCTCCCGGCGGCGGTGCGAACGGCAGCTGCGGGAGCCTCCGGCGGGGATATTTTCAACCAGAAGAAGCGGGCGGGGCTGTGCTTTGACGGCTTGCCGGGGCGCGGGTTTTGCGGCTTTCTGCGTGGGAAAGGGGAGCCGTATGAGTGAATTGCTGGAACTGTCGGCGAGGGCGCTGTCCGGGAAGCTGGCGGCGCGGGAGGTGTCGGCCGAGGAGCTGATGCGCGCGACGCTGGCCCGGGTCGAGGCGGTCAACGGGAGCGTCAACGCCGTGGTGGCCCTGCGGGACGGCGACGCGCTGCTGGCCGAGGCGCGGGCGGCGGACGCGGGCGAGCGCAGGGGCTGGCTGCACGGGGTGCCGGTGGCGGTGAAGGATCTGGTGGCGGTGGCCGGGGTGGTTTCGAGCTCCGGCTCGCCGGTCTACCGCGATTTCGTGCCGGAAAAGGACGATCTGCTGGCAGCGCGGCTGCGGGCGGCGGGGGCCATCGTCATCGGCAAGACCAACGTGCCGGAATTCGGGCTGGGCTCGCATTCCTACAACCCGGTCTACGGGGTGACGCGGAACCCCTATGACCCGTCGCGCTCGGCGGGCGGATCGTCGGGCGGGGCGGCGGCGGCGCTGTCCATGCGGATGGTCTGCGTCGCGGACGGGTCGGACATGATGGGGAGCCTGCGGAACCCGGCGGGATGGAACAACGTCTACGGGCACCGGCCGACCCACGGGCTGGTGCCCGGGGAGCCGGCGGGGGAGATGTTCCTGCATCCCCTGTCGACGCTGGGGCCGATGGCGCGGTGTCCCTCGGACATGGCGGCATTGCTGGAGGTGCTGGCGGGGCCGGACCCGCGGCAGCCGTCCGGAGCCGTGTTCGAGGCCGGGGACCTGGCGGTGGACGTGCGCGGGCGGCGGATCGGCTGGCTTGGCGACTGGGGCGGCGCGTGGCCGATGGAGCCGGGCGTGCTGGACCTGGCGGAAAGCGCGCTGGATGTGTTCCGCGATCTGGGCTGCACGGTGGAGGCGGTGGAACCGCCGTTCCCGGCGGAGGATCTGTGGGAGGCATGGATCGCGCTGCGGAGCTGGGCGGTCGCGGGAAAGCAGGGGGCGCTGATGGACGATCCCGCGACGCGCGACCTGCTGAAGCCGGCGCTGGTCTGGGAGATCGAGCGGGGGCGGGCGCTGCCCAATGCGGAGATCCTGGCGGCGAGTGCGCTGCGCTCTGACTGGTACCGGACGGCGGCGCGGATGTTCGGGGATTTCGAAGCGGTGGTGATGCCCTCGGCGCAGGTCTGGCCGTTCCCGGCGGAGTGGGACTGGCCGAAGGAGATCGCCGGCCAGACGATGGACACCTATCACCGCTGGATGGAATGCGTGGTGCCGGTGAGCCTGATCGGGCTGCCCTGCACGGCGCTGCCGGCCGGGTTCGGCGCGGCCGGGCTGCCGGGAGGCATCCAGCTGGCGGGGCCGCGCGGATCCGACCGGGCGCTCTTGCAGCTGGCAGAGGCCTATCACGGCGCGACCGACTGGCCGGGGCGCGTCCCTCCGCCGCTTTGACATTGGCGTGATGCCGGGGAAATCTGGCAGGCGGGAGGATCAGGGGAGGAGCGTATGGCGGAGGAGATGGCGGCGGCATCGCCGCTGCCCGAGATCGGGCGGCTGACACTGTCTGAACTGCTGGTGGTGCTGGAGCGCGGCTGGCAGGATTTCCGCACCGCACCGGGATACGGGCTGTTCTTCGGCGGGTTCTATGCGCTGGCGGGGCTGGTGCTGGTGATGCTGGGCGCCGGCAACTGGACCTGGACGCTGATGCTGTCGCTGGGCTTTCCGCTGGTGGCGCCCTTCGCGGCGGTCGGGCTTTACGAGGTGTCGCGGCGGCTTGAGGACGGCGAGGGGCTGGAGCTGAGGGCGGTGCTGGGCGTCGTGATGCGCGAGAAGGACCGGCAGATCCCCTGGGCCGGGGCGATCATCGTGATCTACTTCCTGTTCTGGTCCTTCCTGGCGCATATGCTGTTTGCGCTGTTCATGGGACCCTCGGCCCTGATCAACGTATCGACCTCCTGGGAGATGTTCCTGACGCCCAAGGGGCTGACGATGATCGCGGTGGAGCTGGCGGTGGGCGGCGTCGCGGCCTTCGTTCTGTTCGCGCTGACGGTGGTGAGCCTGCCGCTGCTGCTGGAGAAGGAAGTGGATTTCGTCTCGGCCATGCTGCTGAGTTTCCGCGCGACGGTGGCGAACCTCTGGGTGATGCTGGTCTGGGCGGCGATCATTGCGGCGCTGCTGTTTCTGGGCATGCTGCCCTGGTTCCTGGGGCTGTTCGTCGTGCTGCCGGTGCTGGGGCATGCGACATGGCACCTGTACCGGCGGGTTCTTTACGATCCGGTGTGAGCCGTCGTGCAGCGCCCGGCCTCGCGCTGGCGGCTGCTGCGGGAGCCTCCGGCGGGGATATTTTCAACCAGAAGAAGCGGGCGGATCGGTATTGCGGTCAGGCGGTGCGCCTGCGTCGGTCGAGCCCGAGCCAGGCGATCAGGGCGGAGGCGGTGGCGAGGAGCGCGGTGATGAGCGCCACGGCGGCGAAGGCGCCGTTGCTGGCGGCGAGGTGGGCCGGGTCGGTTCCGGGCGCGCCGAAACTGCCGGGACCGGCATAGTCGGGCGGGGCCACCGCGACCATGACGGTGGCATAGGCGACAGAGGCGACGGTGCCCATCGCCGCGACCGCGACGAGGCCGGCGATGCGGGCGACGGCGTTGTTCACGCCCGAGGCGGCGCCGGTGCGGTGTTCGGCTATCCCCTGCATCACGGCGGCGGAGAGCGGCGCGACCACGAGCGACATGCCGAGGCCCATCAGGCACATCAGCGGCACGACAATGTCCCAGAAGCGCATCAGATGCGTGGTCAGGCCGAGGCCGGCATAGGCGAGGGCGACCAGCGCGGACCCCGCCGCGATGGGCGGGCCGGGGCCGAAGCGGTCGGAGAGCCTGCCGGCGGTGCTGGACAGGGATGCGATAAAAACGGAGAGCGGGGCGAAGGCGGCGGTCGCCTCGAGTTCGGTGACGCCCCAGGCGGCGATCACGGTCATCGGCAGGAAGAACAGGATCGCCGAGAGCGCGAAGTAAAGGCAGAAGGTCAGCAGGTTCGCGGCGGAGAAGCTGCGGTTGCGGAACAGGGTGAGGTCGAGCATCGGGGCGGGGGCGCGGCGTTCGGTCCGGACGAACAGCGTCAGCGCGGCGAGGCCGGAGGCGGCAAAAGCGAGGCGCTGCGCGGCGCTGCCGCCGGCGGAGAGCGACCAGGCGAGAAGGCCGAGGCCGAGGACGGCGAGAACGGAGCCGGCATAGTCGATCGGCTGGCCGGGCTGGCCGGTATCCTCGTTCACCGCGCGCCGGATCAGCCAGAGCGCGGCGATACCGATGGGCAGGTTCACCGCGAAGATGGCGCGCCACATCTCGGGGCCGCCGAAGGACAGGACGGCGCCGCCGATCACCGGGCCGAGCGCTGTGGTCAGCGACGACGCCGCCGCCCAGATTCCGATGGCGCGGCCGCGCTCCGCCTCGGGATAGGCTCGGGCGATCAGCGCCAGCGAGCCGGGGACCATCAGGGCCGCGCCGAAGCCCTGAACGGCCCGCGCGGCGATCAGGAAACCGGAGCTGGGCGCGGCGGCGCAGGCGAGGGAAGCGGCCATGAAGACGGCGATGCCGATGGAGAAGACGCGGGCGAGACCGAAGCGGTCGCCCGCCGCGCCGCCGCTGAGGATCAGTGCCGAGAGCGTCAGCATGTAGGCGTTGGAGATCCATTGCGCCTGCGCCAGCGTGGCGCCCAGCGTCTCGCGCATCGCGGGCATGGCGATGGCGACGACGGTGCCGTCGATGAACCCCATCGCCGAGGCGAGGATCGCGGCGATCAGCAGCAGGCGGCGCCGCGCGGGATCGCAGAAGCCGGAAATGAAATCGGGCACCGCAGTGGTCTGCGATGCCCGGTCAACGAGTCCGGTCTCTGGCGCCTGCGCCAAGCCCTCAGCTGCTGGCGGAGGCCGGTTTCGGCGACGGGGCCGACGAAGCGGACGACGAAGACGCTGCCGGAGCGGCGGGCTTGCTGCCGTCCTTGGTCAGCGGGTCGTCGCGACGCTGCACCGAGCCCTCGAAATGGGCGCCGGATTCTATTGCGATGGTCTTGTGGATGATGTCGCCTTCCACCCGGGCGGTGGAGGTCAGGCGCACCTTGAGGCCGCGCACGCGGCCGATGATGCGGCCGTTGACCACGACGTCATCGGCGACCACCTCTCCCTTTACCGTGGCGCCTTCGCCGACGGTCAGGAGGTGGGCGCGGATGTCGCCCTCGACATTGCCTTCGACCTGGATGTCGCCGGTGGTCCGGATGTTGCCGACGATGGTCAGGTCCGCGGACAGCGCCGATGCCGGCGGCTTGGCCTTGGGCGTCGGGCTGGGCGAATAGTCGCCGGAAGAGGACGGGCGGGGCGGGGAAGCGGGTTCGGTCATGGTTTTGCTACTCGGCTGCTCTTCGGCAGGCTTCGCTCCGGGCTCGTTGATTCGGCTCTTAGAAAACATCTCTGGCTGCCTTGATATAGGTCATCGGGTTCACAGGCTTTCCGCCGATCCGCACTTCGTAGTGAAGGTGAGTGCCGGTCGACCGGCCAGTATTTCCCATATCACCGATACGATCGCCGCGCGAGACCCTATCGCCCACCTTCACGCGCACCTTGCTCATATGCGCGTAGCGGGTTTCGATTCCGAACTCGTGCTTGATCTTCACGAGGTTGCCGTAACCGGACAGCCAGCCGGCATGGATGACGGTGCCATCGGCGGTGGCGTAGATCGGAGTGCCGTGCGCGGCGGCGAAATCGGTGCCTTCATGCATCCGACCCCAGCGCATGCCGAAGGGCGAGGTGAAGCGGAAGGCGGCCTTGACCGGGATCGCGAAAGGGGTCTTCTGCAGCGCGATCCGGTAGAGGTTCATGCGGTCCAGCTTTTCCAGGACCGAATTGGCGCGCAGGCTGTCGGGATCCTCCGCCTCGCCCTTGGTCGAGAAGGTGAGCGGGGTCAGCGGGCCGCCCTGGCCGGAATAGCCGCGGCGGATCGTGTCGAGGATCGAGTCGGCGTCGAGGCCGGCGGAGTCGAAGATGCCGTTCAGCGGCTCGATGGAGATCGAGACGGCATCCTCGAGCTGGGTGAAGATCCGGTCGTTCCGCTCTTCCATCAGCAGGCGCTCGTGATCCATCTCTTCGGCGCGCGTCTTCGCCTCTGCCGCGATCAGTGCCATGGTGTCGCGCTCTGCGGCCGCGACCTGCAGCGCGTCGGTCAGGAAGTCGAGCGTGGTCTCGGCATCGGCATGCGAGGCGGAGTTGTTTTCCGCGACCACGCCGTCGAGCTGGGCAAGCGCCGTTTCCGTTTCGGCCCGGGCGGTGTCGCGTTCCTTCATGGTGTGGCGCAGCGTGGTCTGGATCACCTCGATCCCGGTTTCCAGTTCGCGGCGGCGATCCTCGGATTCAAGCAGAGCCGACTGCATCTCGGAGATCTGCTCAAGCGCGGCGTTGAAGCGCTCCTGTGCGGCCAGCGCCTCTTCGGCGCGGAGGTCGCGTTCGGAGGAGAGGGTTGCGAGGCGATCCTCGTAAAGCGTGCGCTCCCGCTCCGCCTGGTCGCGCAGCGAGCCGGAGCCGATGCTGTCCATCAGCAGGATGGCGGTGGCGACGATGGCCCAGCCGACGAAAAGCGCGGTGCCGGTTACGGCGATGATCTGGGTAGCGGGGCTTAAGCGGATGAAACGGGTGTCGTTGTCGGATCTGAGAAAGATCCGACGGTCCGGGAAGGTGCGTTCCAAAAAGTTATGAATCCGATGCCTCATTCCGTAGGTCGAAAGCACTGTCCCTGGTCCCCATTCTTATTTCGCACGGCGCAAATCCCCAGACGCCGCACGGGGGAGTGCTTAGCGTTCGAAGGCACTTACAGCAACAACCGTGAACATGCGCATAAAATCGCGGGACAATATTGCCGAGCATTGGCGGAAATCCGCCGATAACCCTGCGGAAAATGTCGGTCGCCGTCAGAAAGTGAACAAGAATTGTGTTTAGCGCGGCAGATCAGGCCGCTAAGTCGCGAACCGCATCCAGAACTTCGGCAGCATGTCCCTTTACCTTCACCTTGTGCCAGACACGCGCGATCGTACCGTCCGCGTCGATCAGGAACGTCGTGCGTTCGATGCCCATGAACTTGCGGCCGTACATGCTTTTCTCGACCCAGGTGCCGTAATCCTCGCAGACGAAAGTCTCGGTATCGGACAGCAGCGCCACGGCGAGGTCGTGCTTGTCGCGGAACTTGTCGTGCTTGGCGACGGTGTCCTTGCTGATGCCGAGGACGGTGGCATCGAGGGACCCGAACTTGTCCGCTGCGGCGGAAAAATCGAGTGCTTCGGCGGTACAGCCGGTGGTGTCGTCCTTGGGGTAGAAGTAGAGAACGACCGGGCCGCCGCGGAGGTCGGAGAGGGTGATCTCGCCGCCGCCGTCGCGCGGCAGTGTGAAATCGGGAGCGACTTGGCCTTTTTCGGGCATGAGCAGAAAGCTCCTTTCCGTGAGGTATTTGCGGGTTGCGCTCTGGGTTCAGTTCTAGCCCGGATGCCGTCAAGATAAACCCCGATGAGTGAAACAGGTTCCAGAGAAAAGTTATCAAAACGACAGCGGGGCCGTCGCGTCGGTCTGCTGACGCTGTTGAGCGTGGCGGTGATATTGGTCGCCGCCGCGCTGGGGTTCATGGCGCTGATCGGTACCCCGGTAACGGCGCCGGACTGGGTGACGAAAAAGGTTGAGCGGCGCCTGAACGCGGAGATCGGCGGCGGGCGGGTTTCGGTCGGCGGGCTGGAAGTGGCGGTCGACGAGACTTTCGTTCCGCGGGTCCGGCTGCGCAATGTCGGGATACAGGATGGCGGCGGCGCCGAAGTGGCGCGGCTGAACGAGGTGGGTATCCGCGTGGCCGCGCCGGCGCTGATGCGCGGCGACATGGAGATGCGCTCGCTGCGGGTCAGCGGGGCGCAGATCACTGTGCGGCGCCTGTCGGACGGCACGTTCGACCTGAGTTTCGGTGCGGGCGGCGGCACCAGCGGCACGCTTGCGGGTGTGCTGGATCTGATCGAGGGCGCTTTCGCCAAAGAGCCGCTGACGCACCTGGAACGGATCATTGCCAGCCAGCTGACGATCACGCTGGAGGACGCCCGGTCGGGGCGGCTGTGGCAGGTGACCGAGGGACGGATTGAGCTGGAGAACGCAGCCGACGCGATCCGCATGACGGTGACCGCAGACGTCTTCAACGGGACAGAGGACCTGGCCAGCACCGTGCTGGAATTCGCCACCGACAAGGGATCGCCCGAGGCGAGTCTGCGCGCCGAGTTCCAGAACGCCGCCGCCGGGGATATCGCCGCGCAATCGCCGGCGCTGGCGTTCCTCGAAGTGCTGGACGCGCCGATATCGGGCAGCCTGGAGGCGGCGATCGGAGCGGATGGCGACCTGCGCGGGCTGGAGGGCACGCTGAATGTCGGTGAGGGCGTGCTGCAGCCGACGCCGGAGACCAGGCCGATCCGGATCGACACCGCTTCCGCCCGCGTGAGCTACGACCCGGATGCGAACCGCCTCGATTTCGAAACGCTGTCGCTGCAGACCGCCGCGGCGCGGGGCCAGGCACAGGGACAGGCGTTCCTGCGCGACTTCGTCGGCGGCTGGCCGGAAACGCTGGTCGGCCAGTTCCATCTGAGCGACGTGGTGGTTCAGCCCGAGGGGCTGTTCGAGGAGCCGGTGACATTTTCCGAGGGCGCCACGGACTTCCGGCTGCGGATAGATCCGTTCTCTGTCGAGATCGGCCAGCTGTCGCTGATCGACGGGGAGCGGCGCCTGCTGACACGCGGCAAGGTTTCGGCGGCGCAGGGCTGGGACGTGGCGCTGGACATGTCGATGAATTCTGTCTCGCTGAAGCGCCTGCTGGCGATGTGGCCGGTGGCGCTGGCCAGGGGCACGCGGGACTGGCTGGAGAAGAACGTGTCCTCCGGCCGCCTGTCGGACCTGTCGGGCGCGTTCCGGCTGAACCCGGAGCAGCCGCTGGGCATGCTGTCGCTGAGTTACGTGTTCGAGGGCGGGACAGTGCAGCCGATCGACACGCTGCCGCCGATCACCGGGGCCGCGGGATATTCGAGCCTGGTCGGCAACAGCTTTACCGCGGTGATCGAGGAGGGCCGGATGCAGGCGCCGCTGGGCGGCGCGATCGACATGGCGGGGTCCTACTTTACGGTCGCCGATGTCACGCGGAAGCCGGGGCGCGCCGACCTGACGCTGAAGACCGACAGCACGATCACCGCGGCGCTGTCGCTGCTGGATCTTGAACCGTTCAACGTGCTGTCGAAGGCGGAGCTTGAGGCGGATGTCGCCGAGGGCCGCGCCCGCATGGAGGCGGCGGTGGGCTTTGACCTGGTGAAACGGCTGCAGTTCGAGGAGATCGAGTTCGACGTGGCCGGCACGCTGGAAGGGCTGCAATCCGACCGGCTGGTGAAGGACCGCGAGGTGCGGGCCGATATGCTGGACCTGCGCGCCAATCCGGCGGGAATTGCGATTTCCGGCGAGGGGTACCTGGGGCAGGTGCCGGTGAACGTGGTGTGGAGCCAGGAGTTCGGACCGGACAGCGGCGGGCAGTCGCGGATCGAAGGGACGGTTGCGCTAAGCGAGGCGTTCCTGGACGAGTTCAACATCGGTCTGCCTGCGGGCTCGGTGACGGGCGAAGGGGTCGGCACGATCACGGTGACGTTGCCGCGCGGCGAGCCGCCCGAGTTCGAACTGGTATCGGATCTGAACCGGATGGGGCTGCGCCTGTCGGCGGTGAACTGGGCCAAGGCGCAGAATCAGACCGGGCGGCTGGAGGTTGCCGGACGGCTGGGCGAGACGCCCGCGATCGACCGGCTGGAGATCGAGGCGCCGGGCCTTTCGGCGAGCGGCATCATCGACCTTGGCCAGGACGGCGCCATGGAGCGGGCGGATTTCGCGCGGGTCACCGTGGGCGGCTGGCTGGACGGGCCGGTGACCCTGATCGGGCGCGGTCCGGGACAGTCGCCAGCGGTCCGGGTGAACGGCGGCACGGTGGATCTGCGGCAGGCCAGCTTTGGCGGGTCTGGCGGAGGAGGTGGCGGTGGCGGCGGCGGGCCGATGTCGCTGCGGCTCGACCGGCTGATCGTGTCGGAAGGGATCGCGTTCACCGGGTTCAACGGCGAATTCGCCGGCGGCAGAGGGCTGCAGGGCCGGTTCAATGCGAAGGTGAACGGGGTCACCCCGATTGCCGGGTCGGTCGTGCCGACGCCGGTGGGTTCCGCGGTGCGGCTGATCAGCGACGATGCCGGCGGCGTGCTGGCCTCGGCCGGGGTGCTGAAGAACGTGCGCGGCGGGTCGTTCGACTTGACGCTGAATCCCACCGGAGGCGAGGGCGTCTATGACGGCAAGCTGCTGGTGAAGCGGGCGAAGATCGTCGAGGCCCCGGCAATGACGGACCTGCTGAACGCGATTTCCATCGTCGGGCTGCTGGACCAGATGAATTCCGGCGGCATCACCATGTCGGAGGTGGAGGCGGACTTCCGGCTGTCGCCGTCGCGGCTGACGCTGCTGCGGTCGAGCGGGATCGGGCCGTCTCTTGGCATCTCGCTCGACGGGATCTATGACCTGCGCTCCGGTCAAATGGATATGCGTGGCGTGGTGTCTCCGGTCTACTTTCTCAACGGCATCGGACAGGTGTTTTCCCGCAAGGGCGAGGGTCTGTTCGGGTTCAACTTCCGCATGGGCGGCACGGCGGGCAACCCGGACGTGTCGGTCAACCCGCTGTCGATCCTGACGCCGGGCATGTTCCGCGAGATCTTTCGGGGTGCGCCCCCGGCGGTGACACAGTGAAGCTGTCGGATTTCGATTTCGAGCTGCCGGAGGAGCTGATCGCGACACGGCCGGCGCGGCCGCGGTCTTCGGCGCGGATGCTGGTGGCGGGGGACGACTGGCAGGAGGACTGCCATGTGTCCGACCTGTTGCGTTGGCTGCGGCACGGCGACCGGCTGGTCCTGAACGACACCAAGGTGATCCCGGCGCGGCTGAACGGTGTTCGCGTGCGCGAGACCGGGCAGGGGGAGGTGAACGCGGGGATCGAGGTGACGCTTCTGAGCCCGCGCGCCGATGGCTGCTGGGCGGCGCTGCTGAAACCGCTCCGCAAGGTGAAGGACGGCGAGACGATCCGGTTTGGCGGGTTCTCTGCCACCGTGGAAGGGCGCGGTGACGGGCAGGCATGGCTGCGCTTCGACGTGGAAGGTGACGCGCTGCAGGCGGCGCTGGAGCGGGAAGGGGCGATGCCCCTGCCGCCCTACATCGCGGCGAAGCGGGCGGCGGATGCGAAGGACCGCGAGGATTACCAGACGGTCTGGGCCGAGAAGACCGGCGCGGTGGCGGCGCCGACGGCTTCGCTGCATTTCGACGAGGCCCTGCTGGACGCGCTGCGCGAACGAGGCGTGGAGTTCACCCACGTGACGCTGCATGTGGGGGCGGGGACGTTCCTGCCGGTAAAGGTGGACGACGTTTCGCAGCACAGGATGCATGCGGAATGGGGAGAGGTGACCGCCGCTGCCGCCGCCGGGATCGCGGCGACGAAGGCGGCGGGCGGGCGCGTGATCCCGGTCGGCACGACGGCGCTGCGGCTGATCGAGACGGCGGCGCGCGAAACGGGGGAGGTCGTGCCGTGGACCGGCGAGACGGACATCTTCATCACGCCCGGCTTCGAGTTCCGCGCCACGGATGCGCTTATGACCAACTTCCATCTGCCGAAGTCGACCCTGCTGATGCTGGTTTCGGCGCTGATGGGGCGTGAGCGGATGCTTGCTCTTTACGACCACGCCGTAAGAAATCGTTATCGCTTCTTCTCTTACGGAGATGCCTCGCTTTTGTTACCCGGCGGCGGGAAACGACAGCAGTAGGTCGCGGACAGGCAGGACCCCGCCATGCGCCCCCGTGTTAGGGCGGAACAGGCGGGACCGCGCGACCGGAACGATAAGAGGCGAACACATGCGACAGGTTCTGGCAAGCTCCTGGGCTTTGCTGCTCGGCATCGGGCTGCTGATGATCGGCAACGGTCTGCAGGCCTCTCTGATGGGTGTGCGCGGGTCACTGGAAGGATTCTCGACCTTCGAGCTGTCGCTGGTGACCTCGGCCTATTTCCTCGGGTTCCTGGGCGGGTCGCGCGCGACGCCGGAAATGATCCGCCGGGTCGGCCATGTGCGGGTCTTCGCGGCGCTGGGGTCGTTCATCTCGGCGGTACTGATCCTGTTCCCGACGGTGACGGAGCCGTGGGCCTGGACGATCCTGCGGGTGGTGATCGGGTTCTGCTTTTCCGGCGTCTACGTCACTGCCGAGAGCTGGCTGAACAACGCCGCCACCAACGAGACCCGCGGGCAGACGCTGTCGATGTACATGGTGGTGCAGATGATGGGGATCATCGCCGCGCAGATGATTCTCGGCGCCGGCGATCCGGGCGGGTTCGTGATCTTCATCATTCCCTCGGTGCTGGTTTCCATCGCATTCGCGCCCATTCTTTTGTCGATCTCGCCGACACCGGCCTTCGGGACGACAAAGGCGATGAAACTCACGGAATTGTTCCACGCGTCGCCGCTGAGCTTCGTGGGGATGACCCTGATGGGTGGCGTGTTCGCGTCGATCTTCGGCATGTCCTCGGTCTATGCCTCGGAAATCGGGATGGAAGTGCGCGAAGTTTCCATCTTCGTCGCGTCGTTCTTCGTCGGCTCGCTGGTGATGCAGTATCCCATCGGCTGGGTGTCGGACCGGATGGACCGGCGCCAGCTGATCATGGTCGTGGCCGCGGTGGGGGGCGTGTTCGCACTGGGCGGTTACTTTCTGGCCGACAGCTTCCTGGTTCTGATCGTGGTGGCCTTTGCGATCGGTGGGTCTGCCAACCCTTTGTATTCATTGCTTATTGCTTATCTGAATGATTACATGGAACCCGACGACATGGCGGCGGCTTCGGGCGGGCTGATCTTCCTGAACGGGTTGGGCGCCATCGTCGGGCCGCTGCTGACCGGCTACCTGATGGGCCAGCTCGGGAACCATATCTTCTGGCTGTTCAATGCTACGCTGATGCTCGCGGTGGCGGCCTATTCGCTGTACCGGATGACGCAACGTCCGGCCACGCCGGTGGACGAAACGGTTGCCTATGTCGGTGTCATGCCTACCTCGTCCCTCGTCGCGGTCGAAGCGGCGCAGGAATGGGCGCACGAGCAGAGTGAGGCGGAAGAGGAACAGCAGGCGATATAACCAAAAGGTAAGGAATCGACTGCTTGTCAGAATGTAAGAATTTTGTAACGATTCCGGTTACCGAGGGGACGACCGGGTGAGGAGGTGCCGATGGCGAACCCTGAAGACATACTGGCCTACTGGCTGGACGAGGTAGGGCCCGAGGGCTGGTACCGGGGCGGCGAAGAGCTTGACGCGGAAATACGCGAACGGTTCGAGGCCGACTGGCACAACGCGATGGAAGGCTCCTACGCGATGTGGCTGACCTATCCGAGCGGGTCGCTGGCCTACATCATCCTGACCGATCAGTTTCCGCGCAACATGTTCCGCGACACCAAGCAGTCGTTCGCAAGCGACTCCGTGGCGTTGGCGGCGGCGAAACTGTCGATCAATCACGGCTTCGACATGAAAATCGACGAGCCGGCGCGGCAGTTCTTCTACATGCCGCTGATGCATTCGGAATGCCTGACCGATCAGGATCGCTGTGTGCGGCTGATGAAGACCCGGATGCCCGAGACCGGCGAGAACAACCTTCTGCATGCCCAGGCGCATCGCGAGGTGATCCGCAAGTTCGGACGGTTCCCGACGCGCAACGCGGCGCTGGAGCGGGCGTATTGCGGGGCCGAGGCGGCATATGTCGACGAAGGCGGCTATCGCAAGACGCTGGAAGCCTTGTCCGACCAGCCGGTGGCAGCGGAGTAAGAGCCGCAGTGAAAGGTGGCCGGGCAGGATGCCGCCCGGCCGGTCCGCCCTGTCAGAGCGACAGCGTGCGGGTGACCTCGACACCTTTGCCCAGCATCTCGATCCGGTCGTCGTAGACTTCCAGCGTCGAATAGGCGGTGGTGTCGGCCGTCTCGACCATCCCCCGGAAATTCACGAAGTGCTGGCTGCCGATCTGGCCGTAGTTGCCGGCGTGGTTGTGGCCATTCATGTAGAGCGCGAAGTTGTCGTGGCTGGTGAACAGGTCCACGAGGCGCGCGTCGTCCCACAGATTGTGCTCGTTGGCGGGGTAGACCGGATAGTGGCCCATCACGATGACCCGCTCTCCGGCGGATTGCGCATCCTTCAGCTCGCTTTCCAGCCAGCCGAACTGCGCGTCCGAGATGCCGCCGTTCCAGGTCTGCGCGTTGGCGGCGCCAGCCTCGTTCAGTTTGGCGAGACGTTCCTCGGCCAGCGCGTAATTCTCGCTGTCCTTCGGGTTGGCGAACAGGCTGATCTCGTTCCCGTCGAGCACGAGGAAGCGGTGGCCGCCGCCGGGGAAGGCGTAATAGGCGCGTTCCAGCCCGGTGGCGCGGAGGACAGAGCCGAGGTAATCGGAGGCGACCGAGAAGTCGTGGTTGCCGAGGATGAAGAAGTTCGGCACCGCTAGCTTGTCATAAAGCGGCAGGATGTGGCCGAAGCTTTCCCAGTGCCGGTCGATGATGTCGCCGAGGGTGACGACGAACTCGATCTCCTGCGTGTTGAAGTCCGCGATGGCGTCGCTGAGTTTCCACAGCGAGTTTGAATAGAAACGCGTGTTGCGCGGCGGGACCGGCGCATATTGCGGGTCGGCCACCACGCCGAAGCGGAACAGCGGCCCGCCGGACTGGGCGCGGGCGGGGCCGAAGCCGGCAAAAGGAGTCACGAGGGCAGCCGCGCCGGCGGCGCGGAGGAAGGAACGGCGGCTGAGCATGGTGCGCTCTCCATCTGTAATATTCCGGGACGTGAAGGGAATGCGGGGTTGCTGGCCCGCACGCGGATAGGGTGAAAGGTCCGGATGACATCGGCGCGACGCTTCGGTGAAGTTTGCGAGACCGGGAACCTGGCTGCGCTGCGTGGCGTTGGTCGGGCAGGAGGACCTTACCCATGACACGCATGCTTCCCTGGGTGATCGTGCTGCTGGCTGGGCTGGCCGTGATCGCCGTTTATCCGCTGATCCCGCAATCCGCCGAACCGATGGGCACCGGCATGTTCCCGGAATACCTGGTTCCTGCCGCCTATGCCGTCGCGGGCATCGGCGCCACAGGCATGTTCATTGCCTGGATCGTCCGGCGCGAGAAGAAGCGCGGTTAGCCGCGCGCGCCTGCATCCGAACACTGCGGTATCGGTCGCACCGTGTCCCGTGCTAAGGCATGCAACGCGGGCAACCCCGCAATTCGCCCGGCGGCATTGGATAATGACGCCGGGTCGGATATGTAGAAAATGGTTGAACGTTAAACAATCTGCCGGGCGGAGGAGTACATGGCGGCCAAATCCTTTGACATGATCGTAGTCGGTGCGGGCCCGGGCGGCTATGTCGCCGCGATCCGTGGCGCGCAGCTGGGGCTGAACGTCGCCATCGTCGAGCGCGAGCACATGGGCGGCATCTGCCTGAACTGGGGCTGCATCCCGACCAAGGCGCTGCTGCGCTCGTCGGAAGTGTTCCACCTGATGGAGCGCGCCAGTGAGTTCGGGCTGAAGGCCGAGAACATCGGCTACGACCTCGACGCGGTGGTCAAGCGCTCGCGGCAGGTGGCGAAGCAGCTGAATTCGGGCGTGAAGGGCCTGATGAAGAAGAACAAGATCACCACCTTCATGGGCGCGGCGACGCTGCCTGCGAAGGGCAAGGTCTCGGTCAAGATGGAAGACGGAAGCACCGAGGAGCTGGAAGCGAAGAACATCGTTCTCGCCACCGGCGCGCGGGCGCGGGAACTGCCGGGGCTGGAGGCCGACGGCGATCTGGTCTGGACCTACAAGCACGCGCTGCAGCCGCCGCGGATGCCGAAGAAGCTGCTGGTGATCGGCTCCGGCGCCATCGGGATCGAGTTCGCGTCCTTCTACAACACGCTCGGCGCCGAGACGACGGTGGTCGAGGTGATGGACCGGATCCTGCCGGTCGAGGATGTCGAGATCTCGAAATTCGCCAAGAAACAGTTCCAGAAGCAGGGCATGACCATCATGGAGAAGGCCGGGGTCAAGCAGCTGGACCGCGGCAAGGGCAAGGTCACCGCGCATATCGAAAGCGGCGGCAAGGTCGAGAAGGTCGACTTCGACACCGTGATCTCCGCCGTGGGGATTGTCGGCAATGTCGAGAACCTCGGGCTGGAAGCTCTCGGCGTGAAGGTCGACCGGACCCACGTGGTGGTGGACGAATACTGCCGCACCGGCGTCGACGGGCTGTACGCCATCGGTGACATCGCGGGCGCACCCTGGCTGGCGCACAAGGCGTCGCACGAGGGCGTCGTGGTGGCCGAACTTGTCGCGGGCAAGAACAAGGTGCACCCGGTGCGCCCCGAAAGCATCGCGGGCTGCACCTATTGCCAGCCGCAGATCGCGTCGGTGGGGTACACCGAGGCGAAGGCCAAAGACCTAGGCTACGACATCAGGGTCGGCCACTTCCCGTTCATCGGCAACGGCAAGGCTATCGCGCTGGGCGAGGCGGAGGGGATGGTGAAGACCGTTTTCGACGCCAAGACCGGCGAGCTGCTGGGCGCGCATATGGTTGGCGCCGAGGTGACCGAACTGATCCAAGGCTATGTGGTGGGCCGCACGCTGGAAACCACCGAGGAAGAGCTGATGGAGACGGTCTTCCCGCACCCGACGCTCAGCGAGATGATGCACGAGTCGGTGCTCGATGCCTATGACCGGGTGATCCATATCTAGGCAGATGCCCTGCGGCCCGGTCGTTTCCGGGCCGCTCACCTCGTTTCGCCCCTGACATTCCGGCGTCACATCGGCAGCGTTCGATGGGACGGGGGAATCGGGGTGACGCGATGAAGCTTCTGAAATGGGTGGCGTTTCTGTGGGCCGCCGCGGCCGGGATGGCGGCGGCGGACCCGATGGAAATCTGCCGGGCGAACAATCCGCAATATCCGCAGAGCTGCGGCTGTACCATCGAGACGGCGCGCGCACAGGGGATCGACGGGCCGGTGCTGGACAAGCTTCTGGCCAACGATACCGCCGGCGTTCCGATGGCGACATTCCAGGCCTACGGGCTGATCTTCGTGCAGTGCATCCAGCAGGTGGTGATGCAGGGAGTGCCGGGGGCAGCACCCGCCGCGCCTGCTGCGCCGCCGGTTGTCGCGGCGCCTGCCGCGCCTGCGCCGGGCTTGCCGGTGATCCCGTTGCCGGAAGTCCCGGCGGATGCACCCGCTGCGGGAACCTGGAGCAACGGCGCGCTGGCGCTGATGTATGGCGGGCGGATCGAGACGGCGGAGGTAACCGGCGCGGAGGGGCGGACACTCTACGCGATGTGTCATCCCGGCGGCGGGCTGCATGTGCTGGTGGACGGAATCTCGGCCGGGCCGGGCACCGCCTATGAAGGCACGTTCGAGGTGACGCGCGGCAACGGTGCATCGTTGTACAAGCGCATTCCCTACGTCTACTTCATCGAGGGCGACAAGCTGCGGACCGATCTGGACCAGTCGGGCGTCGACGCGCTGCAGGCGGGGGCGGAGGTGCTGTTCGAAAGCCCGGAACACGGGCTGTCGGCGCGGTTTACCCTGAAGGGATCGTCAAAGGCGCTGGACGCGCTTGACTGCCCGGCACGGCCGTATCCGGCGCCGCCGCTGGTGTTCTACCAGACCGGCGACTGGACGGTCTGGCCGGCGGAACCCTCGGCGGGCGGTATGCTGGGCGGGATCGATACCGCATCGCTGGGCGAACTGGGCGTGGCCTGCGACGGGTTCGTCTGGTCGGGCGAGTATCGCGGCACCGACCCTTCGCAGCCATACGAGTCGGTCTGGACATTCGATGACGATCCGGCGGAGCGGTTCCGGCTGGTGTTCGGCTTCAATCGCGGGTCCGCGGTTCTGTGGCAGGACGGGCTGGAGGCGGACCTCGCGAAACTGTGGGAGACGATGTGGCGGGCCGAGCGGCTGCAGGTCTGGGATAGCGCGCGGTCCTACGGGAACCGGCAGGTCTATGACCTGTCGAAGCTGCCGGAGGTGCTGCAGCGGATCGGCTGTGACCAGCCCGAAGCGCGCGGGGATCGCAAGGTGGCGACTGGCTGGCATGCTGCGGAGGGCAAGCTGATGAACGGCGAGTCCTTCCCGGTGGTCGAGACGGCGCTGCCCGGCGGGCGGACGCTGCAGGTGTCCTGTTACTTCGGCAACGAGATGCGGCTGTCCTACGGGCCGGTGGCGCGGCCCGAGGCGATGGTGGCGCCGGTGGCGTTCAGTGCTGGGGCGGGGGAAGTGGAACTGCCCGGGCGGTACCAGGAGCATGACGGGCGGATCGACATTCCCGGCGCCACGTCGTTGCAGCCGCTGCTTGCGGGCGGACCGCTGACCGTATCGGCGCCCGCCTTCGGGCTGGAGGCTGAGATCGCGATGGACGGCGCGGGGATCGCGGCGCTGGGCTGCCAGCCCGCGCCGGACCCGGTGGTGGTGAGCGATGGCGGCGAAGTGTTTTACGACGGCGTGATCGAACCACGCTGGGCGGTGGAGGTAGACGTGCCGGGGCTGGGGCCGGTGGCGGGCGAGGCGGGCGCCGGTCCGGCGGACTGGCTAGCGCATGTCGGCTGCGGCGGCTTTGCCTTTGGCGCCGGGGTGTTTCACACGCCGGAGGAAGAAGTACAGGTGCAGGTCTCGCTGGACGCCAACACCTATCCGCTGGGCGTGGTGACCTTCCGGCGCGCGGGCGACTGGTACGTGGCGGAGGCGCCGGAACTGGTAGCACATTTGCTGGAGGCGCGGATCGCGGGGTTCGAGGCGCTGCCGCCGGCGCGATTGAGCCAGACGCTGGCGCTCAACGGGCTGCCGGCGGTGCTGGGGGGCTGTGCCCGGTAACGTTCTGAAAACCGGGGAATCGTGCTAGGCTGCCGGAAACATTTTCAGGGAGGGACAGATGCCGGATCCATTTTCCGACATGAGCGCGGCTGGCGCTGATTTCATCGAACTGGCGGTAGAGGTGCTGGAGACGCGCGCGGCGGAACCGGCGATGTCCGAGGGCGTGGCGCGGTATCTCGCGGCGCTGCCGAAGGACGAGATTCGCAAGGCCGTGGAGGTCGGCGCAGGTTCCGGCCCGATTGCCCGGCAGGTGGCGGCCTGGGCGCCGGAGGCAGAAGTACTCGCGACGGAGCCAGCCGCCGAGTTCCTGCCGCATGCGCGGCGGCTGGCCGAAGGCATTCCGAACGTGACATTCGAGGCGCAGGACGGCACCGCGCTGGAGCTGGAGGACGGATCGGTCGATCTGGTGATCCAGCACACGGTGCTGAGCCATGTGCCCGATCCGGTGCCGCTGCTTGCCGAGGCGTTCCGCGTGCTGCGGCCGGGCGGCTGGCTGGTGGTGTTCGACGGCGACTTCTCGAAGGGCAGCCTGTCGGGTTTTCCCGGCGACCCGCTGTCGGCCTGCGAGACCTATTTCAAACAGAACTTCGTCGTCGATCCCCATGTGTGCAGCAAACTTGCCGGGCTGAGCGGCGCGGCGGGGTTCGAGGTCGCCGACTTCTGGATGATCCCGCGGCTGATCCGCAAGGATGACGGGATGCTGGCCTGGGTGAAGTTCACCACCGACATGATGCTGAAGAAGGGCGAGATCGGGCCGGAACTGGCCGCCGGGCTGCTGGCGGAATACGCGCGCCGGCGCGATGCCGGGACGCTGTTCGGCTTTCAGGCCTATGGCACGCTGATCGCGCGCAAGCCGGGTTAGATCCGGCTGCCCTGCACGGTGACCGTGGCGCTGCCGCCCGTCGGCACCCTGCGAAAGTTCATCTGGATCAGCTTGATGGCCCGCACCACGCCGGGAAGAAAGATCGGGTCGGTCTGGCCCCCGGCGGGAATGGCGGTGTTGACGGCGAGGGTCGACTGTTCGCCGCTCACGAAGTTGACCACCAGCGAGTTGATGAAGACCGGGCTGCCCGAGACCTGCAGCCTGAGGCTGGTGAACAGGCCCTGCTGCACCGTCACCGGGATGATGGTGAAGGTGTTGCGCAGGTTGACCTGCGCCGTGCCGAGGGTGACCCATTGCTGTTCGACGGCGCAGGCCGCGAGGGCAAGCGCGCTGGTCGAGAGCATGCCGGCGAGGAAGGTTCGGCGCGTGATCGGCATGGGCATCCTTTCGGGTCATCGTGATTCCGGTTGTGGCTGCCAGCTTTCCCGAAACCGGGGCGGATAGGAAGCCGCCATCGCCGGGGCGGCGGTTGGCGGCTTGACCCTGCCGGTGCTTGCGGCTCTACCGGCGGCATGGAACGCGAGGGAACCGACTGGCGGCTGGTTATGCTGCTCTGGGCCGCCGGTCTGGGGGCGGCCGCGCAATACGGCAAGATCAGCGTGATCTTCGACCGGCTGCCCGAGGTCTATCCGGACGCTGGCGCGTCACTGGGCTTCGCGGTGTCGCTGGTCGGGTTCCTCGGCATCCTGCTGGGCGTGATCGCGGGCGTGCTGGTAGCGCGGATCGGGTACCGGCGGGCGCTGCTGTCGGCGCTGGTACTGGGGGCGGGGATCTCGGTGTTCCAGGGGCTCTTTCCGGCGCTACCGCTGTTTCTGGGATCGCGCGTGCTGGAAGGTGCTGCACATCTGGCAATTGTGGTGGCGGGGCCTACGATGATCGCCGAGTTCAGCGACGCCAAGGGGCGCGGGCTGGCGCTGACGATCTGGAGCAGCTTCTTCGCGGTGGCCTTCGCGGTGCTGGCCTGGGTCGGGATACCGCTGGCACAGGCCTTCGGTCTGCGCAGCCTGATGTGGGCGCATGCGGTCTACATGGCGGTGATGGCGGCGGTGCTGTGGCCGATCCTGCCGAAGGTCTCGGGCGAGCGGCCGCGCCCGCCGCGCCTGGCAGAGCTTGTAACGGCGCACCGGCGTATCTATTTCGATCCATTCGTGGGGGCGGCGGCCTGGGGCTGGCTGTTCTACACGACCTGTTTCGTGGCCGTGCTGACGGTTCTGCCACCCTATCTGCCAGAAGGCAGCCGGGCGCTGGTGCTGGGCCTGATGCCGCTGATGTCGCTGGGCAGTTCGCTGACGCTGGGCGTCCTGCTGCTCCGGCGGGTGGAGGCGGTGAAGGTCAGCATCGCGGGCTTCGTGTGCTGCGCGGTTGCGTCGGTGGGGTTGTGGGTGTTGCCGGGCAACCCGGTGCTGTTCCTGGCGCTGGGCGCCGCACTGGGGCTGGTTCAGGGCTCTGGCTTTGCGCTGGTGCCGCAGCTGAATCAGGTGGCAGAGGACCGGGCGCTGGCCAATGGCGGCATGGCGCAGACCGGGAATCTCGGGAACACCGTCGGCACGCCTTTGCTGGTGGCGGTGATCGGGTTGGCGGGATATGGCGGGCTGCCGGTGGTGCTGGCGCTGCTGTTTGTGGGAGGTGCCGTGGCGCATCTGGTCCTGAAGCGCCGCCGCGGTGGGCATTATGCCTGACACGCCCTGACAGAACAGGGCCAAACGAGGCAATTAGCTGCGGATGTTCGCGTAATGTTCCATTTTTCGATTGGAGACTCGCGGGGCATGGGTTATTTCTTAACCGCTGGTGAAGAGGGCTTTGCATGGCGGATCTGAAGAAGATCGAAGTTCGCGGCGCGCGCGAGCACAATCTCAAGGACATCGACGTGGATATTCCGCGCGACGAGCTGGTGGTGATCACCGGTCTGTCGGGGTCGGGCAAGTCCTCTCTGGCCTTCGACACGATCTATGCCGAGGGGCAGCGCCGCTATGTCGAGTCGCTCTCGGCCTATGCACGGCAGTTCCTCGACATGATGGAAAAGCCGGATGTCGATCACATCTCGGGCCTGTCGCCGGCGATCTCAATCGAGCAGAAGACAACGTCAAAGAACCCGCGCTCCACCGTCGGAACGGTGACCGAGATCTACGACTATCTGCGGCTTCTGTTCGCGCGGGCTGGGACGCCCTATTCGCCGGCCACCGGGCTGCCCATCGAGGCGCAGCAGGTGCAGGACATGGTCGACCGGGTGATGGCGATGGAGGAGGGCACGCGCGGCTATCTCCTGGCGCCGATCATCCGGGACCGGAAGGGCGAGTACAAGAAAGAGTTCATTGAACTGCGCAAGCAGGGCTTCCAGCGGGTCAAGGTGGACGGCGCGTTTTACGAGCTGGACGAACCGCCCACGCTGGACAAGCGGTTCCGCCACGACATCGACGTCGTGGTCGACCGGATCGTCGTGCGCGAGGGGCTGGAGACGCGGCTGGCGGATTCGTTCCGCACCGCGCTGGACCTCGCCGACGGGATCGCCATTCTGGAAACCGCGCCGTCGGAAGGCGAGCCGGAGCGGATCACGTTCTCCGAGAATTTCGCCTGTCCTGTCAGCGGCTTCACCATCCCCGAGATCGAGCCACGGCTGTTCTCGTTCAACGCGCCCTTCGGCGCCTGCCCGAAATGCGACGGGCTGGGGGTGGAGCTGTTCTTCGACGAGCGCCTCGTGGTGCCCGACCTGAACCTGACCGTCTATAACGGCGCGCTGGCGCCGTGGCGGAAGGGCAAGTCGCCCTATTTCCTGCAGACCATCGAGTCCATCGCCAAGCACTACGGCTTTGACAAGAACATGAAGTGGAAGGACCTGCCGGAAGACGTGCAGCAGGTGTTCCTCTATGGCTCCGGCAAGGAGGAGATCCAGTTCCGCTATGACGAGGGCGGGCGGGTCTATCAGGTGTCGCGGCCGTTCGAGGGGGTGATCCCCAACATGGAACGGCGCTATCGCGAGACCGACAGCTCCTGGATCCGCGAGGAGTTCGAGCGCTACCAGAACAACCGGCCCTGCGGCGCCTGCAACGGCTTTCGCCTGCGTGAAGAGGCGCTGGCGGTAAAGATCGCGGGGCTGCATATCGGCGAAGTGGTGCAGATGTCGATCCGGGAGGCATATGCCTGGATCGAGACGGTGCCGGAGCAGCTGAGCCAGCAGAAGAACGAGATCGCGCGCGCGATCCTGAAGGAGATCCGCGAGCGGCTGGGCTTCCTGAACAATGTCGGCCTCGAATACCTGACGATGTCGCGGAATTCCGGCACCCTGTCCGGCGGCGAAAGCCAGCGGATCCGGCTGGCTTCGCAGATCGGGTCGGGGCTGACCGGCGTGCTCTACGTGCTGGACGAGCCGTCCATCGGCCTGCACCAGCGCGACAACGACCGGCTGCTGCTGACGCTGAAGAACCTGCGCGACCAGGGCAACACCGTCATCGTGGTCGAGCATGACGAGGAAGCGATCCGCGAGGCGGATTACGTGCTCGATATCGGGCCGGGCGCGGGCGTGCATGGCGGGTCGGTCGTGGCGCACGGAACCCCGGCGGAGATCGCGGCGAACCCGGCCTCTATCACCGGGCAGTACCTGACCGGCGCGCGGGAGATCCCGGTACCGGCCGAGCGGCGCAAGGGCAACAAGAAGGCGGTGACGGTGGTCAATGCCACCGGCAACAACCTCAAGAACATGACGGCGAAGTTCCCGCTGGGCAAATTCGTCTGCGTCACCGGGGTATCGGGCGGCGGCAAGTCCACCCTGACCATCGAGACACTGTTCAAGACCGCGTCCATGCGGCTCAACGGGGCGCGCCAGACGCCGTCGCTCTGCGAGACGATCAAGGGGCTGGAGCATCTCGACAAGGTGATCGACATCGACCAGCGCCCCATCGGGCGGACGCCGCGTTCGAACCCGGCGACCTATACCGGGGCCTTCACCCCGATCCGCGACTGGTTCGCCGGGCTGCCCGAGGCCAAGGCGCGGGGCTACAAGCCGGGCCGGTTTTCCTTCAACGTGAAGGGCGGCCGCTGCGAGGCGTGCCAGGGCGACGGGCTGATCAAGATCGAGATGCACTTCCTGCCCGACGTTTACGTGACCTGCGAGACCTGCGGCGGCGCGCGGTACAACCGCGAAACGCTGGAGGTGAAGTTCAAGGGCAAGTCCATCGCCGACGTGCTGGACATGACCGTCGAGGAGGCGCGCGAATTCTTCAAGGCGGTGCCGTCGATCCGCGACAAGATGGACGCGCTGCACCGGGTCGGGCTCGACTACATCAAGGTGGGCCAGCAGGCGACGACGCTCTCGGGCGGCGAGGCGCAGCGGGTGAAGCTGTCGAAAGAGCTGTCAAAGCGGTCCACGGGGCGGACGCTGTATATTCTCGACGAACCGACGACGGGGCTGCACTTCGAGGATGTGAAGAAGCTGTTGGAAGTGCTGCACGAATTGGTGGATCAGGGGAATTCGGTCGTGGTGATCGAGCACAACCTGGACGTGATTAAGACCGCCGACTGGCTGATCGATATCGGGCCGGAAGGCGGCGACGGCGGCGGTACCATCGTCGCCGAGGGCACGCCCGAGGACGTGGCGAAGGTCGAGGCGAGCCATACCGGTCGATATCTCAAGGATATGCTGAATCCGAAGCGGCGGGTCGCGGCGGAGTAGCTCTTGGCCAAGGATTTCATGGCCGGCGGGAGACCGCCGGCCGTGCCTTTTTGCAAAGGCAACATTCCGCGAAGATTGAATTGGTTCGCTTGACACGCATAAGTTGTGGCGAACGATTCGTCGCGCGGGGAGATAAAGCGGGCATTCCGTGCCTGTTAAACTACTGTAAATTTTGGGAAAGATTTCTAGTTACAGAAAGCATGCAATCGGGTAATGTGTTCACATGATTTCGAGCTGTGGGGGCTATTTGTGAAACTGATACGAAATATAATTGCGTCGGCAGCCATGTTGGCTGGCCTCGCAGGTGCGGCCAGTGCCACGACGTTTACGGGCAACTTCAGCATCAGCGGAAGCGCGTTCACCGATCCGGGCCTGGTGCTGCAGACGAGCACGACCTCGGGTGGCGGAAGCTTCGATCTGGAAGTCGGCGAATGGGCCTACTTCGAACTGTTCACCGTCTGGACGGAAGAGACGACGGTTAACGCGGACGACTTGGTCGGACAGTCCATCAACGTGGATTTCGTCTTTACCGATCCGGCTGTATCCGGCGGGCTCAGCGGGTCCTCGACCGGTGTGATCAGCTGCTTCGGCTTCTGCGAATACGGCGTGATCGACTGGGCAAACCCGCTCATCCTGACATTTGGCGGCACCGGCAAACTTCTGCTTTCGCTGTCTGATGTGACCTTCAACTTTGGCATCCTGGGCCTGCACGAAGGCGAAAAGCACGGTGCCTCGGTCAAGCTCAAGGTCAAATACCTTGAAGCGCCGTCTCAGGTACCGCTGCCGGCTGGCGGTGTTCTTCTGATCGGTGCGCTTGGTGGCCTTGCCATGGTGCGTCGTCGCCGGAAGAGCTGACGCTCTGAATACCCAAGGATAGATGAAGGGCGGCCCGTGGCCGCCCTTTTGCTTTTGGGTTCGCGGATATCTGCCTCCGGGACTAGTCCAGCAGGTCCGACAATGCCCCGACGAAGGCGAGCACTTCACGGGTCGTTTCGTTGACCTGATAGAAGCGGTCGCCAACGCGGTAGTAGCGCTGATGCGGATCGAGGCCGTAGCGGGCCGGGTCGTTGACCGCGCTGTAACCGTCCGGGATCCGTTCCCCTTTGTTGTAGACGTGGTCGGCCGGTTGCGGCTTCGGCGCGGGCGCTGCCTGCGCGCGTGCGGGCTGGTTGAGCGCACCCTGGCCGTTGTTGCCGCCCTGCGCCACGCACTTGCCGTCACGCTCTACCTGGTTCGGCGCGCAATGCGCCGCGGCGGGGGCGGGCTGACCGGGGGATGCCTTCGGTCCGCCGCCGCCCTGGGCGAGGGCGCCTGTCGCCGCCACCATCATGATCGCCGCGAGGGTGAGTTTGCCTGTTTTCATATCTGCCTCCTGCGCTGAACGAAGGGGTTTTCCTTCGCTTTCAGGAGTTCAACGGTTGCGCGTGCGGCTTCCGGCGGAATCAGTCGGGTGACATCACGTCAACGCTGCCGGGACGCTGCAGCGGTCGGGTTCGAACAAAAAGGGCGGCCGCGTGGCCGCCCCAGCACCGGTTGACGTGACCGTTCAGTTCAGCAGGTCGTTCAGTGCGCCAACAAACGCCAGCACTTCGCGCGTGTCTTCGTCCACCATGTAGAACCGGTCGCCGACGCGGTAGTAGCGATCGTACGGGTTCAGGCCGAAGCGCGTGGGGTTCTCCACCACGATATAGTCGCGCTGGATGACGTCGCCGGGCTGGTAGATGACGACACTGCCGTCGTTCAGACCGTCGCGATAGCCTTCGGCGTATCCGCCGTCATCATGGCGTCTGTCGGGAGCTGGCGTACGCGCCAGACCCGGCGGGACACAGGGCGGGTTCTTCTTGGCGAGGCCGGGAGGGCAGTTCGCCTGGACGACGATGTTTCCGCCATGGCCGGGCTTGCCGGCATGCGCGGATTTGCCGTGGCCCTTGCCCCCGGCGAAGCCAGCGGTGGCCATGCCGATCAGGGCGGCGGATAAAACAAGGGAACTCTTTTTCATAACCATCTCCGTTGGCCCGAAAACGCGCGGGGTAAAGACATGGTTCCTCGATTTCCGCGAAGCGGCGACTGTCCGCCTTTGTGGGCCGGGGGCGCGGCGCTATTCCGCCGCGCGGACGGGCAGGGTGCTGATCTCTGACGGATCGCGCGGTTTCTCCTGGCCAGGCTCCGCCGTGGGAGCATCGTCTGCCGCCTCCACGTCCCACAGGATCTCCGGCACCTCGGTCTTGCGCGCGGCCCGGCGCAGGGCCCAGTCGCGGGTCACGGCGCTGGAGCGCGACATCGACAGAACGCCGAGCAGCCGCGACAGGCCAAGCGCATAACGGTGGACCCAGACGCGGACGGCCAGCATCGAGGGCGTGAAGACCAGGGTCAGCATGGTTGCGATGCCGAGGCCGAAAACCACAGCGGTGGCGAGCTGCTTCCACCAGAGCGAGGTGGGCGAGTTCAGCGAGTACCCGCCGCCGATGAAGTCGAGCGACAGGCCCAGCATCATCGGCGTGAGGCCGGCCATGGTGGTCAGCGTGGTCAGGACCACCGGCCGCAGGCGCGCCTCGGCGGTGCGCGTGATCGCCTCGATCCGAGGCATGTAGCGGGAATACTCCTGATAGGTGTCGATCAGGACAATGTTGTTGTTCACCACGATCCCCGCCAGCGCGACGATCCCGGTCCCCGTCATGATGATCGAGAACGGCTGCTGCATGACCAGCATGCCGATCAGAACGCCCGCAGTGGACAGCACCACCGCCATCAGCACCAGCACGGAGTCGTAGAACGAATTGAACTGCGCCAGCAGGATGATGAACATCAGCGCCAGCGCGCCGCCGAAAGCCTGCACCAGGAAGGCCTGGCTGTCTGCCTGTTCCTCCTGGTCGCCGGTCCATTCCCAGGTGATGTCGGCGGGAAGGTCGACCTCGTCCTGCAGCCAATCGGTCAGGCTGGCGATGCGTTCAGTGGGCGTGATCAGAGCATAGTTGACACGTTCGTCCGCCACGGCCTCGCGCACCGAGGCAAGGTCGTGCCCGTTCTCGAACCGGTCGACGGCATAAAGCTTGTTGCCATCCTCGAACCCGGCAAGACGGCCGGCCTCGATATCGGCCGCCATCGTCGCACGCTCTTCGTCTGAGGTGGGGCTGCGCAGGTAGGCGGCGGTTTCCGGGCCGTTGTCGCCGCCGGTCACGTGCAGTGCCGTCAGCCCGGGCGCCACGCCGGCCTTGACGTCGTAAAAGCGTTTCTGGTCGACACGGTCGATCTGGGCGAGCTTTTCCACCGGGTGGCGGGTGACGAAGTTCGACAGCGGCACCAGCCCGTCGCTGGTGCGGACCTTGAGGGTGTCCAGTGTCGACAGCACCCGGTCCTCTTCCGGGAAGCGGACGCGGATCTCGATCTCTTCGTCCGAGGAGGGCACGCGCATTGTGTCGAGCAGCAGGCCGCGGGTGACAAGCTGCACCATGCCGCCGACGGTGGCGACGTCGGCGCCGTAGCGTCCGGCGGCCTCGACATCGACGTCGATCTGCCAGTCGATGCCGGGCAGGGGAAGCGTGTCCTCGATGTCGATCAGGCCCTCGGTTTCCTCGAACCGGGTGCGAACCATCTCTGTCGCCGCCTGCAACTCGTCAAAGTCCTCGCCCTTCAGGCGCAGGTGGACCGGCTTGGCAGAGGCCGGGCCCATCGACAGGTCGAGGATCTCGGCCTTGATGCCGGGCAGTTCCGCAAGGCGGCGCTCGATCTCGGCCAGCACGTTGTTGCCGTCGTATTCCTCGGCCACCGTTTCGGTCGGGATCAGGCCCAGGAAACTGTCACCGTGATCGCGCGGGCGCTGCTCCCACCGGGTCAGTTCGATCTGCACCTGGCCGACGGTGTCGCGCGGGCCCTGGCTGCCGCCGGTGTTCGTGTTCAGCCCGCCGGCACCGGCGAAGGCGAAAATGTTGTCGACGCCAGGCACCGACATGATCACGTCCTCGACCTGGCGCACGATCTCGTCCTTCTCGGCCAGCGACAGGTTGCCGCGCGCGCGGACATAGACGATGGCCTGTTCCGGTTCGCTTTCCGCGAAGAATTCGACGCCCAGGTTGTTCTCGCCGAAATAGGCGAAGGTGCCGACGACGAAGGCGATCACGCCGCCGATGGCGACCAGCGGCATGATCGGGTTGCCGACGATGAAATGGATGAACCAGCCGAAGGGCGTGTGATGGCGCCCGGTGCGGATGTGGTTCGGTTTCCGATCGATCCGGACCGACTGCATCGTGATGCCGGTCAGGATCGCGCCGAGGATGAACAGGATCGCGCCGGGCAGCACTGCCATGACGCCGGACATCGGGCTGGAGCCGCCAAAGAGATAGCCGGGATTCAGCGTCTGCATCGCGCCGAGGAAGACGAGATATGCGGCCGGGATCACCAGCGCGGCGCGGATCCACCAGCTGGGGATGGCGCTGCGCAGGCGCTGGCTGGAATGCTCGAACTTGCGGCTGATGCGGCCGGCGATGCCGCCCATGATAGGCAGGTAGATCAGCGCGACGATCAGCGAGGCCGACAGCACGAAGATCAGCGTCACGGGAAGCATCCCCATGAACTCGCCGGCGACGCCGGGCCAGAACAGCATCGGCAGGAAGGCGCAGAGCGTCGTGGCTGTGGAGGCGATGATCGGCCAGAACATCCGCTGCGCCGCCTCGACATAGGCATGCATCGGGCCGGTGCCTTCCTGGATGCGCTTGTCGGCGTATTCCACCACGACGATGGCGCCGTCCACCAGCATGCCGACGGCGAGGATCAGGCCGAACATGACGATGTTGGATACCGTCACGCCCATCATGCCCAGCAGCACGAAGCACAGCAGGAACGAGGTGGGGATCGCGAAGCCCACCAGCAGCGCCGAGCGGATGCCGAGCGCGGCCAGCACCACGATCATCACCAGCGAGATCGCGGTCAGGACCGAACCTTCAAGCTGGCTGACCATGGATTTCACGGTGAAGCTCTGGTCGTTCGAGGTGCCGACATGAATCGCGGCCTGCAGTTCCTCGGGCCAGTTCTCGCGGGCGGCATCGACCTCTGCCCGCACCAGTTCGGCGGTGTCGATGAGGTTGTAGCCCTTCTTCTTCACCACCTGCAGCGCGACTGTGGCTTCGCCGTTGAAGCGCGCGGTGCCCTCGCGGTCCTCGAAGGTCAGGCGGATATCGGCAAGGTCGCCCAGCGTGACCGAGCGGTCGCCGTCGCCGAGGACCTTGATATTGTAGATGTCCTGCTGGTTCTGCAGCGTCGCCGGGATCTTGACGGAGAACGCGCCCTGCGCGCTTTCCACCTCGCCGGCGGCGATCAGCAGGTTGTTCTGGGTCACCGCGCTGATCAGCTCGCCCGCGGTGACGTTGTAGGCTTCCAGCCGCAGCGGGTCGATCACGACCTCGAGCATCTCGTCGCGATGTCCGGCCAGCGCCGCTTCGAGCACGGGTTCAAGGCTTTCGAGCCTGTCCTGCAGATCCTTGGCGACCCGCAGCAGGGTACGTTCCGGCACCGGGCCGGTCAGGTCGACGATGACGATCGGGAATTCGGAGAAATTGATCTCGGAAATGGTGTACTGGTCGGCGCCGTCCGGGAAATTGCCCTCGGCCGCGTTCATCGCGTCGCGAACGTCGGCCAGCGTCTTGGTCTTGTCCCAGCCGAATTCGAATTCCAGCGCGATCCCGGCATAGCCCTCGGCCGCGGTGGAGGTCATCTTGTCGAGCCCGTCGAGATCGGACAGCTCCGTTTCCATCGGCTTGATCAGCAGCTTCTCGCTGTCCTCGGCCGAGATGCCGGCGAAGGGGACAGAGATAAAGACCGCCGGGATCTCGATATCCGGTTCGCCTTCCTTCGGGAGCGTGGCATAGGCGACCGCGCCGGCGGCGATGGACAGCACGATGAACGCGATAACCATCCGCGCGCGCGTCGCGGCGACGCCGACGATGCCGGTGAAGCCGCCGCTCATTTCGATGTATCCCTGAAGGTCGGTGCGACAGTCACACCCTCGGTCACGTATTCCTGGCCGACGATGATCACGTCCGCTTCCTCACCCAGACCGGAGACATAGACACCTTCGGGCGCGTCGCGCAGAATCTCGACGTGATGGAAGCCGACGACGTTGCCGTCCTCGACGGTACGCACGCCCAGCACACCCTCGTCATCCAGCGTCAGTGCGCTTTGCGGGATCAGGTGCGCGACCTGCCTATCGGCCTGGATGGCGATCTGTACGGTCTGGCCGTCGCGGATCTTGAGGTCGGCATTCGGCACCTCGATCTCGACCCGGAAGGTGCGGGTGGTGCTGTCGGCGGACCGCGACAGGAAGGCGACCTTGCCGATCACCTCGGTTCCGCCGGAGGCAAGGCGCGCCCCGGCCATGGCGCCCAGTTCCACCTTGTCGACCTGGGTTTCAGGGATGAAGGCCACCAGCTTGATCGGATCAAGCTGGATCACCGTGGCGCAGAGACCGCCGTTCTGCAGCAGGCTGCCAAGCTCTGCCGTGTCGGTTTCAAGCAGGCCGGCAAAGGGCGCGTGGATCGTCAGCCGGTCGATTTCCTTCTGGGCGGAGGCGACGGCGGTTTCGGCACTGCCGATCCCGGCCAGAGCGCTTTCAACGCCGGACTTGGCGGATTCGACCGCGGCCTTGGCGCTTTCCTGCGCCGAGAGGGCAGAAGCGACCCCGGCACTGGCCGATTCCACGCCGGATTTCGCCGACTGCACCGCCGCCTTGGCGCTTTCCACTTGGCCCTTGGCCGACTGCACCGAGGCCTTGGCGCTTTCGATCTGCTGCTTCGCGGATTCCACGGCGGCCTTGGCGCTCTCGACCTGGCCGCGGGCGGACACGACAGCGGCCTTGGCGCTCTCGACCTGGCCCTTGGCGGCCTGAACGCTCGCCTTGGCGCCTTCGACGGCGGAGAGGGCGTTCTGAACCGACGCTTTCGCGCCTTCGAGCGCGGAGAGGGCGCTTTGCAGCCCGGCCTTGGCAGATTCGGATGTGGCCACCGCACCGGCGACGCGGGTCTGCGAGGCAAAGCCGTTATCCGACAGCCGGCGCGCGGCTTCGAGGTTGATTTCCGCCTCTTCGATGCGGGCGCGGGCCTCCACGACTGCCGCCTCGGCGGCCGGCAGACCGGCGCGCGCCTGGGCTAGGCTGGCTTCGGCGGCGGGAACAGAGGCTTCCGCCTGGGCGAGATTGGCCTCGGCGGTCGGGACCGAGGCAAGCGCCTCCGCCAGCCGCGCCTCGGCGGTCGGAACACCGGCCTTGGCCTGCGCAAGGTTCGCCTCCGCGGCCGGGATACTGGCCTGGGCCTGGGCCAGATTGGCCTCGGCGGTGGGCACGCCGGCTTCTGCCTGCAGCAGGTTCGCCTTGGCCTCGGGCACGCGGGCGCGGGCTTCGAGGATCGCCGCTTCGGCGGCGGGAAGCTGCGCCTCGGCCTGCGCCTGCGACGCGCGGGCGGCGGGCAGGGCGGCGCGCGCCTCGGCCAGCCGCGCCTCTGCCTCGGAAAGGCTGACATTCCGGGTGCCCGGATCGATCTCGCACAGCGCGTCGCCGGCGGTGACGAAGGCGCCCTTGCGAAGCGGGTCGGAAACGACGGACCCCGCCGTCTCGGCGCGAACCTCGACGGTACGGGCGGCCTCGGTCCGGCCACGCAGCAGCACGATCTGTTCGATTTCCTTCGACAACGAGCTCATGGCCACGACGGGAACACCGGTCGGCGCCTCGGAGTCTTCGGCCGGGGCTTCGGTCTCCGCAGAGGCCAGAACCGTTTCTTCGCCTGTTTCCTGAGAGTTGTCGCCGGCGGCAAAAGCCAACAGTTCCTCCCGTTGAAAGATCAGGAGGTACAATGTCACCGTAACCAGGACTGCGATTACAATGGAAGAAAACCGCATAGCCGTCCTCAATAATCCATAACTATTGGCGTTTCGCGCCGGGGGTCAGATACGCATTGGGCTGGCCCATAACAAGATCTACGCGGGCGGTACGCGACTAAACTGTTCGGTTCAGTTTATAACTTTCCGCAGTGCAGAGCAAGCAAGACTGACATCAACGTCAGTTGGTGTCAGGAACGCGGGCGGGAAACCGCCCTATGCCCCCCTTTGCACCGCGCGCACGCATGTGTAAAAGCGGGCAGACTTTCGACTGGGGTGGAGACGCGCGTGAGCGACAGCGACAATTTCATCGACGAGGTGACCGAAGCGGTTCGCCGGGATCAGCTGTTCGGCTATTTCCGCCGTTATGGCTGGATCGCGCTGGCCGTGGTTCTACTGATCGTCGGCGGTGCGGCCTATAACGAATGGACCAAGGCGCAGCGGCGGGCCGCGGCCGAGGCCCGCGGCGACGCGATCCTGACGGCGCTGGACGCCGGCGACCCGGCGGCCCGCATGGAGGCGCTGGAAGCGGTCGATGCCGAAGGCGGCGCTCGTGCGGTGACGGGGATGCTCGAGGCGCAACAGGCGCTGGAGGCCGGCGACGATGACGCAGCAGTGGTGGCGCTGCGCGCTGTCGAGGAGGATGCGGAAATGCCCGCCCTCTACCGCCAGATGGCCACGCTGAAGCGGGTGATTCTGACATCGGACAGCACCACCCCCGCGGATCGAATCGCGGAACTGGAGCCGTTGGCGACGCCCGGCGCACCGTTCCGGGTGCTGGCGGAAGAGCAGATCGCCCTTGCAGAGCTGGAATCCGGCGACGTTGCGGGGGCGCTGGACCGGCTGCGCGCGCTGTCCGAGGATACCGAGGCGAGCGCGGGCTTGCGCCAGCGCGCATCTCAGTTGATCATGGCACTGGGTGGCGCGGCCGACGCGGCGTAAGTGTTTGACGCAGATGGGGACCATCCTGCAAAACACGGGCATCAGACCCGAGACGACGACGAGGAGTTGCAAGCCGTGCGGATGACCAGACAGTGGGTGTTTGCCCTCGGGATGACCGGCCTGCTTGCCGCCTGCGGCGAGCCGGAAGTGATCCTGCCGGGCGAACGGCTGGATCTGCGCGGCGGGCTGACCCCCGGAGAAGCGGCGCTGCCGATCGAAGAGGATCTGCCGGTCAGCCGCGCCTTCGCACTGCCTCCCCAACAGAACGTCGCCGCCTGGACCCATCGCGGCGGCAACGAGACCCACAACCTGACCCATGTCGCGCTGTCACAGGCGCCGTCCCGCATCTGGAGCGCCAAGATCGGCGAGGGCAACAAGCGCAAGGCCCGCATCACCGCCGATCCGGTCGTGGCCAACGGGCTGGTCTTCACCCTCGACAGCCAGAGCCAGGTCAGCGCCTTCACCACGTCGGGCGGCCGGGTCTGGTCGCGCAGCCTGGTACCGGCGTCGGACCGGCAGGGCGATGCCTCGGGCGGCGGCCTGGCCTATGGCGGCGGCAAGCTGTTCGTGACCACCGGCTTCGGCGAGGCCTTCGCGCTCGATCCGAGGAACGGCGGCGAATACTGGAAACAGAAACTCGACGCGCCCGCGACGGCGAGCCCGACGGTGCATGGCGATCTGCTGTACCTCGTGTCGCGCGACAATGTCGCCTGGGCGATCGAGACGGATGACGGCCGGGTGCGCTGGCGCCTGCCGGGCACGCCCTCTGAATCGGGCATGGTCGGCGGTGCCGGACCCGCGGTGACCGACAAGCTGGCGGTCTTCCCCTTTGCCAGCGGCGAGCTGGTGGCGGCCCTGCGCCAGGGCGGCGTGCGCCTGTGGGGCGGTACCGTATCCGGCGGGAACAGGCACGCGGCCTATGCGAACGTCACGGACATCATCGCCGATCCGGTGATCGCGGGCGGTGTGCTTTATACCGGCAACCAGTCGGGCCGGGCGGTCGCGATGGACGTGGATTCGGGCGAGCGGCTGTGGACCGCAGATGACGGCGCCTACGGTCCCGTCTGGGTCGCCGGCGGATCCGTCTTTCTGGTGTCCGACGATGCCAAGCTGGTGCGGCTCGACGCGGCGACCGGGCAGATGATCTGGGAGGTCGAGCTGCCTTATTTCCGCAATTCCAAGCCGAAACGGCGGGAAGCGATCTACGCCTATTATGGCCCGGTGCTCGCCGGCGGAAACCTCTGGATCGCCTCCGACGCCGGCCAGCTGATCGCCTTCGACCCGACCTCCGGCGCGATCCGTCGTCAGATCGACGTACCGGGCGGCGCGGCGTCCAACCTCGCAGTCGCGGGCGGCACGATGTACGTCCTCAGCGACAACGGTCAGCTTCACGCCTACCGCTGATCGGGCGGTGCGACCCGGCTACCACGGCGGCGAGCCGCGCCGGGCGCCTTCAATGCTTTTCGCGGCGCGAAATCGGGTATAGAAGCGGCGGTCTTACCGTTCCGGGAGCGCCCTGATGTTCACCCTCGCCATTGTCGGCCGGCCCAATGTGGGCAAGTCGACGCTGTTCAACCGCCTCGTTGGCAAGCGCCTCGCCCTGGTCGATGACCAGCCGGGTGTGACGCGCGACCTGCGCGAGGGCGAGGCGCGGCTGGCCGACCTGCGGTTCACCGTGATCGACACGGCGGGGCTGGAGAACGAGACCGGCGATACGCTGCCCGCGCGGATGCGGCGCCTGACCGAGCGCGCGGTGGAGATGGCCGATATCTGCCTGTTCCTCGTCGACGCGCGGGCGGGCATCCTGCCCGACGACCGCGTCTTCGCCGATATCCTGCGCAGGAAGAACGCCCACGTGATCCTGGCCGCCAACAAGGCCGAAGGCTCCGCCGCCGATGCCGGAGTGATCGAGGCATGGGAACTGGGGCTGGGCGAGCCGCTCAGGATCTCGGCGGAGCATGGCGAGGGCATGGGCGATCTGCTGTCGGCGCTGATGCCGCTGGCGGACGAATATTCCGCCCGCACCGCCGTCGCCGAAGCAGAGGCGCCGGAGACGGACGTCCTGCTGGAAGAGACCGATGAAGATGACGAAAGCGTCCCGGCCTACCGCGCGCCGACAAAGGCGCGGCCGCTGCAGGTGGCCGTCGTCGGGCGTCCCAATGCCGGGAAGTCGACGCTGATCAACAAGATCCTCGGCGAAGATCGCCTTCTGACCGGACCCGAGGCGGGGATCACCCGCGACGCGATCTCGCTGTCGATCGACTGGGACGGTACGCCGGTGCGGATCTTCGACACCGCCGGCATGCGCAAGAAGGCCAAGGTGCAGGAAAAGGTCGAGAAGCTGTCAGTGGCGGACGGCCTCCGCGCGGTGAAATTCGCCGAGGTGGTCGTGGTGCTGCTCGACGCGGCCATCCCCTTCGAGCAGCAGGACCTGCGCATCGCCGACCTCGCCGAGCGCGAGGGGCGCGCTGTGGTCGTCGCCGTCAACAAGTGGGACGCCGAGACCGACAAGCAGGAAAAGCTGCGCGCACTGAAGGAAGCGTTCGAGCGGCTCTTGCCGCAGCTGCGCGGCGCGCCGCTGGTGACGGTGTCGGCGCTGACGGGCAGGGGCCTCGACCGGCTGCACGACGCGGTGCTGAAAGCGCACGAGGTCTGGAACCGGCGCATCTCCACGGCCCGGCTGAACCGCTGGCTCGCGGATATGACCGCGCAGCATCCGCCCCCGGCGCCCGGCGGGCGCCGCATCAAGCTGCGCTACATGACCCAGGCCAAGACGCGACCGCCGGGCTTCGTGGTGATGTGCTCGCACCCCGACAAGCTGCCCGCGAGCTATTCGCGGTACCTTGTCGGCGGGCTCAGGGACGATTTCGACATGCCCGGCACGCCGATCCGGCTGCACATGCGCAGTCAGGCGGATCAGAACCCGTACAAGGACAGGAAAAAGTCCACGCCGTCGCGGCTGCGCAAGCATCTGGGAAAGAAATCCCCGCGCGACTGACGGTTATGTCCGCCGGTTCCTGACATCGTCCTGTCAGCATCCGACGGCATGCGCGCCTGGCCGCATTCCCGCGCCGCCTGACGCCGGTCATGGTGCCGGTGAAAGGAGATCGGCATGCAGGATTTCAACGGAACAACGGCCGTCGTGACAGGCGGCACCGAAGGCATCGGCGAGCGTGTGGCGGAAACGCTGTTCGCGCGCGGCGCGGCGGTGGTGCTGTGCGCGCGGAACGGCGACGCCGCGGAGCGGAAGGCGCAGGAGATTGATCCCACGGGCAAACGGTGCCTCGGTCTGGCCTGCGACGTATCGGACGAGGCACAGGTCGCCGCGCTGATAGCGGCGGCGGTCGAAAAGTTCGGTGGGCTGCACCTCGCCGTCAACAACGCGGGCACACCGGGTCCGGGTCCGGCGGAGCTGCCCGACATCCCGCTGGCCGACTGGCATATGGTGATCGCGACCAACCTGACCGGCACATTCCTGTGCCTGAAGCACGAGATACCGGCGATCATTGCCTCGGGCGGCGGCGCGATCGTCAACCTGTCGGCGGCGAACGGCATCGTCGGCGCGCCGGGCCTCGCGCCCTATACCGCCACCAAGCACGGCATCCTCGGCCTGACCCGCACGGCGGCGCTGGAATGCGCCGACAAAGGCGTAAGGATCAACGCGATCGGACCCGGCTATGTCGAAACGCCCAAGATCCGGCAGGCCCCGCAGGAACTGCAGCAGGTGTTTCACGCGGCACATCCGATGGGCCGCATGGGGCGCCGCAGTGAAGTGGCCGACCTGATCGCATTTCTGCTTTCGGAACAGGCATCTTTCTGCACAGGCGGCTTTTATCCGGCCGATGGGGGCTACACCGCGCAGTAGTGCGTTGCTGCCGACACACAATTATACGCAGAATTCAATTGGGAACGTTCCAAACGCTTTCCAATTCCCGAAGCCCATGTACAGATCCCAATAGCTTTAGAAGCCAACGCTGCATTTCATCATTCTGGGGCGCCGGACCGCACCGGCGGATTTTACAACGTGACACTCAGACAACGCACGCGCGCCTATACCGCACGCAACAACACCATTGCCGCCTGGAACATCGCCATCACGCTCGGGATTTACCTGAGCGGGCTTGTCATCGCGATCCTTCTCGCGCGCCGTGGCCACTGGCTGGCCGCCTTGCCCTTCATGTGCGTGACCGCGACCTGCGCGGTCCGGCTCTACATGCTGCAGCACGACTGCGGGCACGGCTCTTTCTTCACCAGCCGCAAGCTGAACGACCGGATGGGCACGCTGCTCTCGCCCTTCACGCTGACGCCGTACAAGGCGGTGCGCTACAATCACAACCTGCATCACGCCCATATCGGCAATCTCGACCGCCGGGATTCAACCGAGATCTACGTGATGACGGTCGACGAATACCTCGCCGCACCCTGGTGGAAGAAGCTGGGCTACCGGTTCTACCGCAGTTTCTTCCTGCTGTTCCTGGTGGGCCCGACACTGTTGTACGTCATCCGCTACCGCTTCCCGCGCAACGCGCTCAAATCCGGCATCGGCGACGTCGTTCTGCACGACGCGATGGTGGTGGGGTTTCTTGCGCTGCTCTGGACTCTGTGGGGACCGGTGGCGCTGGCGGTGTGGCTGGGTTCGGTGATTATCGGCGTGTCCTGCGGCGTTGTGATTCCCTACGTGCAGCACAATTTTGAAGAGGTGTTCTGGGCGCGGCCGAAGGATCTGCAGTTCGATCAGGCCGCGGTGGAAGGCTCGGCGGTGCTGGATTTCGGCGATTTCTTCGACCTCTGCACCGCGAACATCGCCTATCACGACCTGCATCACCTGAACGCCAACATCCCATGCTACAACCTGAAGCGGTGCTATCGCGAGCTGGAGCCGACGTTCAAATCCCGCCGGATCGGCTGGCGCGAGGCCGCTGGCACCCTGCGCTGGAAGCTCTGGGACGAAGAGACCGGCCGAATGGTGCCGTTCCCCTCAAGCCAATCGGCTCTGTCTGGACAATCCGTTACAAATCAGAATTATGAGGGGGTGCCATCGCCCGGAACCGGGCGCAGCTGAGACCGTCTCGACCGGGGGTGACCAAATGAGCGACACAGCGGCACCGGATTTCCGGAAGCACCTGCGCAACTATACCCACAAGAACGACTGGCTCGCCGCGGCGAGTTACTTCGGCACGTTCGCGGTCTTTTTCCCGGCGATGTACCTTGCGCTGACCCTCGTCGAGCGCAGCTTCCTGCTGGCGCTTCCCTTCATCGTCATCACCGCCTTCGCGGGCGTGCGGCTATACGTCCTGATGCACGACTGCGGGCACCATTCGCTGTTCTCGACGAAGCGCGCGAACGACATCGCGGGCCACGTGCTGTCGCCCTTCGCGATGACGCCGTACCGGGCGATGCAGTACAACCACAACATGCACCACGCCTATCTCGGCAATCTCGATCACCGCGAGACGACCGAGATATACACCATGACCCTGAGAGAGTGGAACGAGGCCGGCTTCTGGAAGCGGCTCTATTACCGCCTCTACCGCAACCCCTTCGTGCTGATCCCCGTGGGCGCGTTCTTCACCTATTTCATCGCCTATCGCTGGCCGGTAAACGCGCGCCGCATCGGCGCCGCCAGCGTCATCCTGCACAACATCGCCTTCTTCGCCTGGCTGACGCTGGTCTGGTATGTCTTCGGGACCAACGGGCTGCTGGTGTTCCTCGGGATCTCGCTGCTGTCTGGAATGATCGGAGTGTTCCTCGTCTACCTGCAGCACAATTTCGAAGACACCTACTGGGACCGCAAGCCCGAGCTTGATTTCCGCAAGGCGACGCTGCAGGGCTCGTCCTGCCTGAACCTGGGCTGGTGGTGGGACCTCGGCACCGGCAACATCGCCTATCACGACATCCACCACTTCATGCCGGCGATCCCGTCCTACCGTCTGCGCAAGGCGCATTTCGCGCTGCCGCCGGAACTGGACCTGCCGCGGATCGAGTGGCCCGAGGCGATCCGGTCCTTCCGGCTGAAGCTGTGGGACGAGGAGCGGGAGCTGCTGGTGCCGTTCCCGAAGGAAACCGCGACGGCGGCGGTGCCAGCCGAATAAAGGCGGTTTCAGCGGAGCGCTGCCGCGCAATCCTGTTCCGGACATCGTTGAAGTGACGCTTCAACCCAGCCACGCGACCAGCTGATATCTCAGGATTTTTGCCAATCGACCCCTGCGCCACGCTTTGCGCTTCGCAGACTCAACCGTTCGGGGAATCCCAGCGCCGCTGCGCGGACAGCGAGATGAGGCCCGCCGCCGCGACAATCGCGGCTGCGGTGATTGCGATGCGGTCGGTATTGTTCGCGGCGGCGATGCCGAACAGCGCCCAGGCGATCGGCACCGCGTAGGCCATGACCCGGCCTAGCGCCACCTGCACCAGCGCGGCGAAGATCATCAGACCGCCAAGCGCGATCCAGGCCCAGATCAGCGCGCCCGGGCCGATGCCCCAGCCGGCGCCGATCAGCGCGACAGACACCCAGCTCGCCGCCGTCAGCCATCCGGCATAGAAGGCGATGGGGAACTTCGCCCACCACGCGTCCTCTTCCGGTGCCGCGAACAGGGCGAACAGCGCGGCGACCAGCATCACCCAGATCAGCAGCGTCGCCCACAGCGGCGAGATCTGCGCCACCGGGATCCATGCCGCGCCGACCACGAGGCTGAAGATCATCGGCCAGCGGGTCCGGTCCCAGCCGGGATCGTCGGCGCGCCGCAGCAGGCCAAAGACCGCATGGGCCACAAGCCACGCATAGATCAGCGACCAGATAGAGAACGCCCATCCGGCGGGCTGCGCCGGCGGGCGTTCCTGAGGAACCGGGAATTGCGACGGGTCGTAGCCGCCGAAAGATCCCGAAGCCAGCGGCGAGACGACAAAGGCCACGGCCCCCACCGCCACGAACACCGCCTTCATCCGGGATCTGTCACTCACTCCAGCTCGCCTTCGGCCGTTACCCTTGTCTTTCCATTTAGATAGGGGTGCAGCACTTCTGGCAAGGCCACCGATCCGTCCTGCTGCTGGCCATTCTCCAGCACGGCGATCAGGCAGCGGCCCACGGCGACGCCGGAACCGTTCAGCGTATGGACGAATTCGGGCCGCCCGCCGCCCTCGGGACGGAACCGGGCATTCATCCGCCGCGCCTGGAAATCGCCGCAGACAGAGACAGAGCTGATCTCGCGATAGGTGTTCTGCCCCGGCAGCCAGACCTCGATGTCGTGGGTCTTCCGCGCCCCGAACCCCATGTCGCCGGTACACAGCACCACGGTGCGGTAGGGCAGGCCCAGCTTCTTCAGGATGCCCTCGGCACAGGCGGTCATGCGCTCATGCTCGGCCAGCGAAAGATCGGGATGGGTGATCGAGACCATCTCGACCTTCTCGAACTGGTGCTGGCGCAGCATCCCGGCGGTATCCTTGCCGGCCGATCCCGCCTCTGACCGGAAGCAGAGCGAATGCGCGGTCAGCCGGATCGGAAGCTGCGCCTCCTCCAGGATCTCCTCGCGCACCGTATTGGTCAGCGGCACCTCCGAGGTCGGGATCAGCCACCAGCCTTCGCGGGTCTGATAGCTGTCCTCGGCGAATTTCGGCAGCTGGCTGGTGCCGACAAGCGCTTCTTCACGCACCAGGACCGGAGTGTTGATCTCGGTCAGCCCGTTCTCGGTGGTGTGGGTGTCCAGCATGAACTGGGCCAGCGCCCGGTGCAGCCGCGCCATGGCGCCGCGCAGCACCACGAAACGCGAGCCGGACAGCTTGGCGGCGGTCGCGAAATCGAGCCCCGCGGCGGCGCCGGGGATCTCGTAATGCTCCTTCGGGTCAAAGTCGAAATTGCGCGGATTGCCCCAGCGCCGGATCTCGACATTGGCATCCTCGTCGGCGCCGTCGGGCACGTCGTCATAGGGCAGGTTGGGCAGGCCGAGCAGCAGGTCGCGCAGCTTTTCGTCACCCGCCTTCGCCTCTTCCTCGAGCCTTGCGATCTCGTCCTTTTTCTCGGCCACCAGCGCGCGGAGCCGTTCGAACTCCGCCTCGTCGCCCCTGGCCTTGGCCTGGCCGACCTCCTTGGAGGCGGCATTCCGCTCCGCCTGCGCCGTCTCTGCCTTCGCGATCGCCTCGCGCCGCGCTTCGTCCACGGCGAGGATCTCCGACGACGAGGACGCCACACCAAGCCGGGCCAGCCCGGCGTCGAAGGCCTGCGGGGTCTCGCGGATGAAGCGGATGTCGTGCATGTCCATGTCCTCGTCGTTTGACGAGCGGGGAGAAAGCAGGAATTGGGGGGCGGGTCAATCTGGAGGTTGGTACCGGTCGTAGCCGTGCTCGCGCTGCCAGGCGCGCCATTGGGTGTAGAATTCGTTCCAGTCGAGATCCCTGTCGGTCGGTGAGTCGGGGTGGAGAGAGACGCCTTCGGGTAGCTTGACCGTGGCGTCGCCGAAGGCTTCTGCCATGATCTGCGGATCCATGGTAACGTCGCTAAAATCGACCACCTTCAGCCCGGCACCTCGAAGAGTAGCTGGCTTGAAGAAGGTCGCAGCATCCATCCGCGCCCCGCTGAGATTTGCCCCCTCCATTCTCGCCTCGCCGAGGTACGCCGCTTCCATCCGCGCCCCGCGGAGGTCTGCCCCCTCCATCCGAGCCTCGAAGAGGTACGCCCCCTCCATCTGCGCCCCACTGAGGTCTGCCCGCTCCATCTGCGCCCCGCTGAGGTCCGCCCCCTTCATCCGCGCCTCTCTGAGGGACGCCCATTCCATCCGCGCGCCACCGAGGTCTGCCCCCTCCATCCGCGCCTCGAAGAGGTCCGCCCCCTCCATCCGCGCCCCGCGGAGGTTCGCCTTCTGCAAATTCGCTTCGAAAAGATCGAATCCCTGAAGGTTTGCGCTGCTAAGATCTATCGGGATGTCGTCGGGAACAATTCCGTCGATGAGTTTCAATCGACCGAGCGTTTGAACGGCTTTCTCGAGGTCGGAACGAATTGGAGTAAGGCTGCGGGTCCAGTCTCTCAACGCACTTACAGAAACCTCATCCTCGGCTAAACCTAAAGATTCCGCAGCCTCTGCAGGCGACTTCCGTTCATCTTCAACAAGGCGCAGGAATTCCACTCGCGGATGATCCAGGGCTTTGGTCATTTTGAAAGCTCCCGGACGTATACACTCAGCATCCTGGCAATTCGCGCGGTTGAATCTGGCCGTTCTTCCGCCAGCCCTTCGAGGCGATCGATACTTGCCGCTCGTTTGACAAGGTCGTCCTCCCACTCGGTCAATACCGCCTCGGAGCCATCATCGCTCTGGACAACACGGGTCACCTGTCTGCGCGAAGCCAGATCCTCGGACGCTGCGTTGATCTTGTCGTTGAACAAGGATTCTTCGGCGATGTTTGCTTGTTTGGCAGCGATCCATGACCGCCAAACTACAAAGGGAGCGCCCAACAGGGCAGCGAGTACCAGGCCAATGTTACTAACCGAAGCTGCCTCTTTGTCGCTGTCGTAAGGCGGTAACTGCAGGGTCGCTTTCATGAACTGGAACAGCGTCAAAACTGCCGCCACGATCAGCGCAAGGGCGACCAGGGCAGCAACGAGAAGCAATGGGGTAAACTCTTTGCCAAGACCCATCTTGGTACAAAGAGCCTCAAGGGGGGCTTTTCTTGGCGAGGGGCTTTGCTGGGAGACTGTGTTCAATAGTGACAGCACCACAACCAGCAACACCCCCACCCAGACAAGCGGCGAAGACAGAATCGTGAAGTAAAGGTCTTTCATCGAATTTCCCCTCTTCCCGCGGCAAACACTGCCACCGCCAACCCCATCTGCCAAGAATTCCCTGTCTCCCGCCTTGCACCCCTCCGCCGAATGCGTATCTAGCCCCCATGCGCCCGCAGGGAGGACCCCCGGTGCCTTGTGCATCCGGGACGCCGAAGATAGGGTGCGCGCCAAATTTCAGGGGGCCGGAGCGTCCTCGCCGATAAAGGAAGACCATATGTTCGCTACGCCTGCCTTCGCGCAAGCTGCCGGTGGAGGCGCGGGGGCCTTCACCTCGTTCATCCCGCTGATCCTGATCTTCGCGATCATGTATTTCCTGCTGATCCGTCCGCAGCAGAAGAAGGTGAAGGACCACCAGGCGATGGTGGCGGCGCTGCGGCGGGGCGACCAGGTGGTCACCCAGGGCGGCGTGATCGGCAAGGTCTCCAAGGTCAAGGACGACAACGAGATCGAGGTAGAGATCTCCGATGGCGTGAAGGTGCGGGTGGTCAAGTCGACCGTCGCGCAGGTGATGTCCAAGACCGAACCGGCCGAAGAATAGACCCCTTTCGGGAAAGGCTGTTACATGCTGCAAATCCCGCTGTGGAAACGGGTCGTCATCTTTGGCGTCGTGGTGTTCGGGCTTCTCTACGCGATGCCCAACCTGTTCTACGACCGCGTCGAACGCCATAACGACGCCGTCGCCGCGATAGAGGCGCAGGGCGCCACCCCCGAGCGCGAGGCGGACGCCGCGCTGTGGCCGAACTGGCTGCCCAACGGGCTGGTCAATCTCGGCCTCGACCTCCGGGGCGGCGCGCATCTGCTGGCCGAGGTCCAGGTCGAGGACGTCTATGCCGAACGGATGAACGCCTACTGGCCGGAGATTCGCGACGCGCTGCGCGACGAGCGCGAGACGGTCGGCACGATCCGGCGGCAGGACGCGCCCGCGGGCGAGCTTCACATCCAAATCAGCCAGCCCGACGGCATGGCCCGCGCGATGGAAGTCGTGCGCGGCCTGGCGCAGCCGGTGGTGTCGCTTACCGGTGTCGGGTCAACCGATATCGAGGTGGCCGGCGACGGCGACATGCTCATCGTGCGTCTGACCGATGCCGAGATGGCCGCGACCGACGACCGCACCATCCGCCAGAGCCTCGAGATCATCCGGCGCCGCGTCGACGAGGTCGGCACGCGCGAACCCACAATCCAGCGGCAGGGCACCGACCGGATCCTGATCCAGGTGCCCGGCATCGGCTCCGCCGACGAGCTGAAATCGCTGATCGGCACCACCGCGAAACTCACCTTCCATCCCGTGGTCGGCCGGACCTCGGATTCCGAGGAAGACCCCGGCGCGCGCAACGTGCTGCTGCCGTCGATGGAAGAGGAAGGTGTCTACTACATCCTCGAGGAAACCTCCGCCGTTTCGGGCGAGGAACTGACCGACGCCCAGCCGACCTTCAACCAGCAGGACGGCCGCCCGGCCGTCAGCTTCCGGTTCAACCCGGCGGGGGCACGGAAATTCTGCGAATACACCTCGGAAAACGTCGGCGCGCTGTTCGCCATCGTGCTGGACAACGAGGTTATCTCGGCCCCCCGGATTAACGAGGCGATCTGCGGCGGCTCGGGCATCATCACCGGCCAGTTCACCGTCGAGGAATCGACTGAACTCGCCGTGCTGCTCCGCGCAGGCGCTCTGCCCGCCGAGATGACCTTCCTCGAAGAGCGCACCATCGGACCGGAACTGGGCGCCGACAGTATCGAGGCGGGGCGGATCGCCTCCATGGTGGCCTTCGCCGCCGTGCTTGTCTTCATGGCGCTCAGCTATGGCTGGTTCGGCATCATCGCCAACATCGCGCTCCTGCTGAACGTGGGCATGATCTTCGGCCTGCTGTCGCTGATCGGGGCGACGCTGACGCTGCCTGGCATCGCCGGGATCGTGCTGACCATTGGCATGGCGGTGGACGCCAACGTGCTGGTCTTCGAGCGGATCCGCGAGGAACTGAAGACGGCCAAGGGCCCGGCGCGCGCCATCGAACTGGGCTACGAGAAGGCGCTGAGCGCCATTCTCGACGCCAACATCACCACATTCATCACCGCGGCGATCCTGTTCATCATGGGGTCCGGCCCGGTGCGCGGCTTTGCCGTGACGCTGGGGCTGGGCATCCTGACCTCGGTCTTCACCGCCATCTTCGTGACGCGGGCGATCATCGTGATCTGGTTCGACCGCCGCCGTCCGAAAACCATCGAGGTCTGACATGCGTCTGAGACTGGTTCCCGAAGAGACCCATATCGACTTCTTCAAGGCGCGGAAGGTCACCTTCGGCGCGTCGATGATCCTGATGGTGCTGTCGCTTGTGGCCTGGATGGTGATGGGGCTGAACTTCGGCATCGACTTCCGCGGCGGCACGACGATCCGCACGCAATCGGTCCATGCCGTCGACGTGGGCGCCTATCGCGACGCGCTGCAGCCGCTGAACCTGGGCGACGTGGCGATCTCGGAAGTGTTCGATCCGACCTTCGCCGAGGACCACAACGTCGCGATGATCCGCATCCAGGCGCAGGAAGGCGAGGAGAGCGTCACAAACGAGACGATCCAGTCGGTCGAAACGGCGCTGCAGGGGGTCGATCCGGATATCCAGTTCACCTCGGTGGAAAGTGTCGGGCCAAAGGTATCGGCAGAGCTGATACGAACCGCCGTTCTGGCCGTGGGCATCTCGCTGATCGCGATCATGTTCTACATCTGGCTGCGATTCGAATGGCAGTTCTCGCTGGGCGCGGTCGTGGCGCTGTTCCACGACGTGATCCTGACCATTGGTATCTTCTCGGTGCTGCAGATCCGGTTCGACCTTGCGACCATCGCGGCGCTGCTGACGATCGTCGGCTACTCGATCAACGACACCGTGGTGATCTTCGACCGGGTGCGCGAGAACCTGATCAAGTACAAGACCAAGCCGCTGCAGGACGTCATGAACCTGTCGGTGAACGAGACGCTGTCGCGGACGGTGATGACCTCTGGCACCACGCTGATCGCGCTGATCGCGCTGCTGATCCTCGGCGGCGACGTGATCCGCGGCTTTGTCTTTGCGATTACGTGGGGCGTGATCGTGGGTACCTACTCGTCCGTCTATGTCGCGAAGAACATCGTGCTGATGCTGGGCACCAAGCGCGACTGGTCGAAGCCGAGCAAGACCGAAGGCAACCAGTACGCCAATATCGACAACTGATCCGGTGACGGCTGACCGGTTCCTGACGGGTCCTGTTCCGGAGCCGGCCGTTAGGGCCCGCGCGCGGTGAGCGTGATCGCCGATATCGTCGCGATGGAAGGCTTCTGGCTGCTCGTCGCGGCGGCATTGCTGGCGGGGCTGGTGCGCGGCTTTACCGGATTCGGAACAGCCATGGTCTACCTCCCCTTCGCGGGTCAGGTACTGGATCCTGTATCGGCGCTGGTCACCATCATGGTGATCGATTTCTTCGGGCCGATCCCGGCGATCCCGCGCGCGATCCGCGAAAGCCACACGCGCGACGTGCTGCGGCTGGGGGCAGGGGCGCTGATCGGCACGCCGCTTGGTGTCGCGGTCCTGCTGATCCTGCAGCCCGAGTGGTTCCGCACCATCGTCTCTGTCCTGTCGCTGGCGCTGCTTGCGGCGCTGATCAGCGGTGTGCGCTATCGCGGGCATGTCGGACGGCCGCTGATCTACGGGATCGGCGCCCTGTCCGGCTTCCTCGGCGGCGCGGCGGGCCTGCCCGGACCGCCGGTCATCCTGCTCTACATGGCGCGCCCGCTGCCGGTGGAAGTGATCCGCGCCTCCGTCCTGCTGTTTCTGGTGCTGACAGACCTGATCATGATCGCCGTCTTCGGCCTGCGCGGGCTGCTTGCGCCCGAGGCGCTGCTGATTGGCATCTGCCTTGTGCTGCCCTACCTTGCCAGCGTGAGCCTGGGCGCGTGGATCTTTCATCCGAAGCATGCCAGCGTCTACCGGCTCATCGCCTATCTGATCATCGCGGGCTCCGCCCTGGGCGGCCTGCCGGTCTGGGACTGAAGGACGACCCATGCGCCTGAACGAGATCCGCAGCTATGACGGCCCGCCGGTCGAGGGCTACGGCCCCGGTTTCTTCCGGATCGGCGGCACCGTCTGGGAAGGGCCGGTGCTGGCGCTGCCCAAGGGCGCACAAGCCTGGGGCGGGTATGACGATATCGAACCGCTGCTGGCGTCGGTTGAACAGATCGACGTGCTGTTCGTCGGTACCGGCGCCGAGATCGCCCATCTGCCGGGCGACCTGCGCGCCCAGCTTGAAGAGGCCGGTCTGGGGGTCGAGGCGATGGCCTCTCCGCCCGCCGCGCGCACCTATAACGTGCTGCTCTCCGAAGGGCGGCGCGTTGGTGTCGCACTGCTGCCGGTCTGACTTCCCTGCCTTTCCGGGATCGGCTAAGCCGGTCCGGATGGTTCTGAACGTTTCCGATCTGACCGTGACGCGCGGCGGGGTGCCGGTGCTGGAGGGCGTGCGTTTCGCGCTCGCTCCGGGCGAGGTGCTGCTGCTGCGCGGCCCGAACGGGATCGGCAAGACGACGCTCCTGCGCACCATCGCCGGGTTGCAGAAACCGCTGGAAGGGCAGGTGGCCTGTGCCCCCGACGCGATCGCCTACGGCGCTCACGCGGACGGGCTGAAAACCGTGCTGACCGTGGCGGAAAATCTCGAATTCTGGGCCGGCGTTTACGGCGGCAGCGGAATCGAACCGGCGCTGGCGGCCTTCGACATTGCAGCACTCCGGGACCGCCCGGCGCAGAACCTGTCGGCCGGTCAGAAGCGGCGGCTCGGTCTGGCGCGCCTCCTCGTCACCGGCCGCCCGGTCTGGGCGCTGGACGAACCGACCGTGTCGCTCGACACCTCTGCCGTGCAACTCTTCGCCGATGCGGTGAAGGCGCATTGCGACGGCGGCGGTGCCGCGCTGATCGCGACCCATATCGACCTCGGCTTCGCGGCGCGGGAACTGGACGTGGCGCAGTTCCGCGCCGTCCCGCGCGAGACCGGCGGCTTCGACGAGGCATTCCTGTGATCCGGCTGTTCCTGCGCGACCTGAAACTTGCGGTGCGCGCCGGCGGCGGATTCGGCCTCGGCCTCGCCTTCTTCCTGATCGTCACCGTGCTGGTGCCGTTCGGGGTCGGACCCGAATCGGCGACGCTGCGGGTGATCGCGCCGGGGATCCTGTGGGTCGGCGCGCTGCTGGCCTGCCTGCTGTCCCTCGACCGGATCTTTCAGCTCGATTACGAGGACGGATCGCTTGACCTGCTCGCCACCGCGCCGATTCCCCTGGAAGGCGTCGTGGCAGTAAAGGCCGCGGCCCACTGGATGACGACGGGCCTGCCGCTGACGCTGGCGGCGCCGGTGCTCGGCGTGCTCCTGAACCTCGATACGCCGGGATATGGCTGGCTGGTGCTGTCGCTCGCCGTCGGCACCCCGGCGCTCAGCATGATCGGGGCCTTCGGAGCGGCACTGACCGTGGGTCTGAAACGCGGCGGTCTGCTGCTGTCCCTGCTGGTCCTGCCGCTCTACGTGCCGACACTGATCTTCGGGGCAGAGGTCGTGCGCCGCGGGGCAGGCGGCATGGCGGTGGAAACACCGCTGGTCTTCCTCGGCGCGATCACCCTTGGGGCGCTGGCGCTGCTGCCTTTCGCCGCCGCCGCGGCGCTGCGGGTGAACCTGCGCTAGCGCGCGGCCTCGATGTATTGCCGCACCGCGTCCTGCACGTGCCGGAACCTGTCGCCGCCCACGTGCTTGCCGCCATACCACCGCGTGACCACCACGATGTGATCGCGGAACCCCTCGCGCTTCAGCATCCGCAGGATCACCATGCCCGCGCCACTCTCGCCGTCATCGTTCTTCAGCGGCGTGTCTCCGGCCAGCAGGCCCCAGCTGTTGTGGGTCGCCTTGGCGAACTTCTTCTTCCGCTGCAGCTCCTTGAGGAAGGTTTTCGCCTCGTCCTCCGACCGGCACGGACCGCCGGAGACCGCGTAGCGCGACCCCCGGTCGCTGATGATATTCTCGAGCACGAGCATGGCGCGGACGTAACGGTGTCGCCGGGGCCGCGCAAGTCGGCACGCTTGGGGCTTTCCAGCCCCGGGCACATGCGCTAAGAGCGCTTGCGTCGGGGCGTAGCGCAGTCTGGTAGCGCACCTGTTTTGGGTACAGGGGGTCGTGAGTTCGAATCTCGCCGCCCCGACCACTTTCCGGATCACTACAAGATGTAGGGGGCGTGTTTCGCTTCATACCGGATATCCGGTTAAATACCGTGCGGTTATCCCGCCGGAAAGGCAGTCTGAAGAGGCTGCACAATTCGGCATCGGCAGCAGAGATTTCGGGGCCGTGTCCGGGCTGCAACGCCACCTCCCGCTGGCCCGTCCGCTGCTCGTCCGCGCAGGGGCGCCCGTCGCCCAGTTCAACCACGGCGTGAGACAGCCGGCGTAAAGCCCTATATATTGGGGGAAAATCGCACCGGCCAACCAGAGATTGAGAGCGCTATCAAACCGCTCCGCCGCGAGGGATGGAATCAGGCCCGAAAACGGGCTCTGTCCGTCAACCGAATTTTCCTGTGGGAAAGTTCAAATTTTCCGTTGACCCGACGGGCCCACTACGTAACCTTGTACGGGCCGGGCGGCGAACCACAACATATAGTGGATCGGGGCACGGAAAGGGACAGACACAAAAACAAGTGGGACTGTGGATAACCTCCGCAGGCAGAGTCGGGGCTCAACACCCGGACCCAAGGTCGATTTGCCCTTTTCAGATCCCGTCCGCCGGCACGAACGAGGACCGGATTGCGTGCAACGACGCGCGACCGGGTGGACGACAAAAACAACGCCACGGGGCATCCAACGAGATGAAAATCGAACGCAAGTTTACCAAGGCAGGTTTCGACGCGTACGCCGATATCGACTTCACCACGACCGTATCCGAGATCCGGAATCCCGACGGGACGGTCGTCTTCAAGAACGACTCCGTCGAGGTGCCCGCGAAATGGAGCCAGGTCGCCTCTGACGTCATCGCGCAGAAATACTTCCGCAAGGCGGGCGTTCCGGCCCGGCTGAAGAAGGTGCGCGAAAAGGGTGTGCCGGAATTCCTGTGGCGGTCCGTGCCCGATGACGAGGCGCTGGCGGACCTGCCGGAAGATCAGCGCAAGGTCGGCGAAAGCTCCGCGCGTCAGGTCTTCGACCGTCTCGCCGGCGCCTGGGCCTACTGGGGCTGGAAGGGTGGCTACTTCACCACCGAGGAAGACGCGCAGGCCTATTTCGACGAGATGCGCTTCATGCTGGCCGCGCAAAAGGCCGCCCCGAACTCTCCGCAGTGGTTCAATACCGGTCTGCACTGGGCTTATGGGATCGACGGGCCCAGCCAGGGCCATTTCTACGTCGACTACAAGACCGGCAAGCTGACGAAATCGAAGACCGCATACGAACATCCGCAGCCCCATGCCTGCTTCATCCAGTCGGTTCAGGACGATCTGGTGAACGAAGGCGGCATCATGGACCTGTGGGTGCGCGAGGCACGGCTGTTCAAATACGGGTCCGGAACCGGAACCAACTTTTCATCGCTTCGAGCAGAAGGCGAGAAACTGTCGGGTGGCGGCAAGTCGTCGGGTTTGATGGGTTTCCTGCGCATCGGTGATCGCGCAGCGGGGGCCATCAAATCCGGCGGCACAACCCGCCGGGCCGCCAAGATGGTGATCTGCGACGCCGATCACCCGGATATCGAGGACTTCATCAACTGGAAGGTCAAGGAAGAGCAGAAGGTCGCCAGCATCGTCGCCGGGTCGAAGATGCACGAGCGCCAGCTCAACGAGATCTTCGCCGCGATCCGCGCCTGGGACGGCAAGGAAGAAGACGCCTACGACCCCAACACGAACGACGCGCTGAAAAAGGCCGTTCGTGCCGCCAAGAAATGCGCCATACCCGAAACTTATATCAACCGGGTGCTGCAATACGCGCGGCAGGGCTATGCGTCGATCGAATTCCCGACCTATGACACCGACTGGGATTCGGAAGCCTACAACACCGTTTCGGGCCAGAATTCCAACAACTCGGTGCGCGTCACCGATGCCTTCCTGCAGGCCGTCAGGGACGATGCTAACTGGGAACTGATCCGCCGCACCGACGGCAAGGTCGCCAAGACCATCAAGGCGCGCGATCTCTGGGAACAGATCGGACACGCCGCCTGGGCCTGCGCCGATCCGGGCATCCAGTTCCACGACACCGTCAATGCCTGGCACACCTGCCCGGCAGACGGCCCGATCCGTGGCTCGAACCCGTGCTCGGAATACATGTTCCTCGACGACACCGCCTGTAACCTGGCCTCGATGAACCTGCTGACCTTCTGGAAGGACGGCAAGTTCCAGGCAGAGGATTACGTGCACGCCACGCGGCTGTGGACGCTGACGCTGGAAATCTCGGTGATGATGGCGCAGTTCCCGTCGAAGGAGATCGCGCAGCTTTCCTACGATTTCCGCACCCTTGGCCTCGGCTACGCCAACATCGGCGGCCTGCTGATGAACATGGGCCTCGGCTACGACTCCGACGAGGGCCGGGCGATGGGCGGCGCGCTGACCGCGATCATGACCGGCGTGGCCTATGCCACCTCGGCCGAGATCGCCGGCGAACTCGGCGCTTTCCCCAGCTACGACCGCAACGCGGCGCACATGCTGCGGGTCATCCGAAACCACCGCACCGCCGCCTACGGCATGACCGAGGGTTACGAAGACCTCGCGGTGAAACCGGTGGCTCTGGACCACGGCAACTGCCCGGACCAGGAGCTGATCGCTCTCGCGACCTCCGCCTGGGACGAGGCGCTGCGGCTCGGTGAAAAGCACGGCTATCGGAACGCACAGACCTCGGTGATCGCACCGACCGGCACCATCGGGCTGGTGATGGACTGCGACACGACCGGAATCGAACCGGACTTCGCCCTGGTGAAGTTCAAGAAACTCGCGGGCGGCGGATACTTCAAGATCATCAACCGCTCGGTGCCGGCGGCGCTGGAGACGCTCGGATATTCCTCCTCCCAGATTGAAGAGATCGTTTCCTACGCCGTCGGTCACGGCACGCTCGGGAACGCGGCCGGGATCAACCATACCTCGCTGATCGGCCACGGTTTTGGCCCGGCGGAAATCGACAAGGTAGAGGCGGCACTGCCGTCCGCCTTCGACATCCGCTTCGTCTTCAACCAGTGGACCCTGGGTGAGAGCTTCTGCAAGGAAACCCTTGGAATCCCGGCGGAAAAGCTGAACGATCCCAGCTTCGACCTGCTGCGTCACCTCGGCTTCACCAAGGCCGATATCGAGGCCGCCAACGACCATGTCTGCGGCACCATGACCCTCGAAGGCGCGCCGCATCTCGATCCGAAGCACTACAGCGTCTTCGACTGCGCCAACCCCTGCGGCAAGAAGGGCAAGCGCTTCCTGTCGGTGGACAGCCACATCACCATGATGGCGGCGGCGCAAAGCTTCATCTCGGGCGCAATCTCCAAGACGATCAACATGCCCAACGATGCCAGCATCGAGGATTGCCAGGCGGCCTACGAACTGTCGTGGTCGCTCGGTGTGAAGGCCAACGCGCTTTACCGCGACGGATCCAAGCTGTCACAGCCGCTGGCCTCGGCGCTGATCGAGGATGACGACGAGGCGGCGGAGGTGCTGGAATCCGGCACGCCGCAGGAAAAGGCCGTCGTCCTCGCCGAGAAGATCGTCGAGAAGATCATCGTCAAGGAAGTCTCCGCGGGCCGCTCCAAGATGCCGGAACGCCGCCGGGGCTACACCCAGAAGGCGGTGGTCGGCGGCCACAAGGTCTACCTGCGGACCGGCGAATACCAGGACGGCACGCTCGGCGAGATCTTCATCGACATGCACAAGGAAGGCGCCGGCTTCCGCGCGATGATGAACAACTTCGCCATCGCGGTGTCGGTCGGCCTGCAATACGGCGTCCCGCTCGAGGAATTCGTCGACGCCTTCACCTTCACCAAGTTCGAGCCCGCCGGGATGGTTCAGGGCAACGACACGATCAAGAACGCGACGTCGATCCTCGACTACATCTTCCGCGAACTGGCCGTGTCCTACCTCGACCGCACCGATCTCGCCCACGTCAAGCCCGAGGGCGTCTCCTTCGACGATCTCGGCCGGGGCGAGGAAGAGGGCAAGCGCAACTTCCGCGAAGTGCCGGACAGCCGCGGCGCCTCTCCCTTCGAGGTGCTCAAGCAGGTGGCGTCGGCCGGGTACACCCGCAACCGCCTGCCGCAGGAACTGATGGTGGTGCAGGGCGGCGCCTCGGGCGCGGTCGCACTGAACGGCGCCGGCGACGCGATGGCGACGCTCACCACGCTGGTGCCGGAGGTCGGCGAAAGCCGGGCCTCGACGGCGGTGGCCAGCGGCACCGTCTCGATGGACGCGCGCACCAAGGCCAAGATGCAGGGTTACGAGGGCGATCCCTGCGGTGAATGCGGAAACTACACGCTGGTGCGGAACGGCACCTGCATGAAATGCAACACCTGCGGGGCAACCTCCGGGTGTAGCTGACGAACCCTAGGCCCGGTTCCGCTGTACTTCCTGGGCGGGACCGGACCGACCCCGCTGGCCCGGCGGCTAAACGGGCACGAACAGGGCAGGTACGACCCCATCGTCCCCGCCCGACTTGCCGAGGGGCGGGTGCGCTCGCCCTGAACGCGGATCAGGCCGCAGGCAGAAAACCACCGGGCGGTAGTAAGGATGAGCCTGATCAGCGAAACTGGGGCCCTGTCCGGGGCCCCATTTTCTTTTCTGGGCAGGGCTCCGGCGGCGTACAGGCGGGAATCGCCGGGCGCCATATCCCGACCCGCGCAAATCGGGTTCCGCTAGGTCAGGAATACCTGAATCCCTGCGGTTACGGATTTGTCATAAACAGGCCTTCGCACATTTTTTTGCGCCCATTGGAGTTACTTAAATGATTAAGCGAACCATTCCCGAATTGCTGGGCAGCCGGCCGATTCCAAGCGTCCGCCCCGACATCGCCGTCAGCGAGGCCTGCGCCGTGCTGACCGACCTCGACATCGGCGCCGCCGTGGTAATGGAAGGCGACCGGCTGGTCGGCATCCTCAGCGAACGCGACGTGATCCGGAAATGCATCTGCCGCGGCCGATTGACGGCGGAGACGAAAGTGGCCGAGATCATGACCGCCGAGCTCAAGACCGTCTCCATCGACGATCCCGTCGCGACTGCGCTGGCGGTGATGCTCGACGGCGGGTTCCGGCACGTGCCGGTGATGCAGAACGGCAGGATCGCCGGCCTCCTGTCGATGCGCGACATTCCGGCCGAAAACCGGGTGCTGGTCGAGCGCTTCCGCGAATACACCGAGGTTCGGGCGGCCGGTCACACCGAGGACGCCTGATAAAGGCAGCCCGCGGGGCCGGGGGCCGCCCGGCCCCGCGGGAACTATGCTCGCCCTCTTCCAGCGCCAAATCCCAACCGAGCCACCAACTCAAAGCCGCACACCGACGGGCCGCGGCGCGGCGATCCCACCGATGAGCTGAGCACTTTATCTCCGCCGCACCCCTCACCCCTCAGAGCGACGCACCTGCGGCAGCCAATCGCCGGGCCCGGGGGCGGCCCGTCGATGCGCGGCGGCTTCGCCGCTGTTCGCGCGTGGGAAATGAAATTAGGTTGGAGCAACCGTCCGTAGCCTATACGGCGAAAAACTTCGTGGTTACTTGCGCGAGCAATACGGGATGACAGCCTTCAGCGTTGGACAGGTAAAGCCGTTTTTGGCTTCAGTCTGAAAGTACGATTCTGGGCAGCTTTCTATCTTCAATAGGAACAATATGCCCCGCTACTGTTGTGCGCGGAGTCATCGATCGTATTATGCTCTTCATGAATGTTGAGACGTCTGAGAAGTCAAAGCCGACCGTTCGCAAACGCGCGGATGCTATCCGGGACTTCCGTTGCAAGAACCTTATTGCAGTCATCGAAGACCCGGTGGACATTAGAAATATTGGAACCGTCATTCGCAATGTGAACGCGCTTGGTGTCGAGAAAGTCTACGTAATTGATCCGCGGCGTTCTCTTCCCGATGACTGGCAAGATATGCGCGAGCGTAAATCGCTTTCAAAAACGTCCGTCTCCGCCGTCAAGTGGACTTTTGTGAAACGCTTTGACAGCACAGAGGACTGTTTGGACCATTTGGAAAAGCATGGATATTTCTCGGTTGTGACATCTCCGCATGTGAAGGGCAAAACAAACGTTTACCTCCATGAAGGCGATTTTACACAGTACACGAAACTCGCAGTGTGGTTCGGCAACGAAAAGCGCGGGATAAGTGACATTGCGGTTAATCGCAGCGAAGCATGCGTTGCGATTCCGATGTTCGGTATGATCGAGAGCCTGAACCTTGGGACAAGTTCCGGCATAGTTCTGTACGAGGTCGCCAAACAGCGCCGCGATTACCAGAGCAGATATCGACGCGGTCGCAAGAAGGGCAAGCGCTCCGAGCCGCTACCCAACATTATGCCGAGAGAAGAAAGCTAGTCCCGTAGAGTCCATGCTCGCACGCACCATCCCTAGGGGTCAATCACCCCAGAACCCCCGTCCGGTACAGCACCACCTTCAGCCCCCCATGCGGCACCGGCGCCCCTGTCGGCAGAAACGGCAACCCGCTGGCCGTGGCCAGAGCCTTTTCGGACGTCACCATCCCCACGCGCCAGCCGGAAAACCGCGCCTTCAGCACCTCGCCCAGCTGCGCATAGACCCCGAACAGCAGCTTCTTGTTGCCGATCCGCGCGCCGTAGGGCGGGTTGACCATCACCAGCCCCGGCGGCCCGTCGGGCCGTTCCAGATCCGCCACGGAACGGCAGTCGAACCGGGTCCAGGCGGCCACGCCTGATCTCTCCGCATTCTCGGCGGCCATCCGGATCGCGCCCTGATCCCGGTCGGAGCCGTGGAACAGGACTCCGGGCGTGCGGATAGTGCCGGTGGTCTTCAAATGCGCCCAGGCTTCGGCGTCGAAACCAGCGAACCGCTCGAAGGCAAAGCTGCGCGTCCGCCCCGGCAGCAGCCCGGCGGCGATCTCCGCCGCCTCGATGGGGAAGGTGCCCGAGCCACACATCGGGTCCAGCACCGGCTCGGTTCCGTCGTAACCGCATTGCCGCAGGAACAGCGCGGCCAGCGTCTCGCGCATCGGCGCCTTGCTGACCGCCTGCTTGTGGCCGCGCCGGTGCAGCGGCTCGCCCGAGCTGTCGAGGCTGAGGATGACGAGATTGTCCTCGATCCGCGCCTTCAGGGTCACTCCGTCCTCGCCGATGGGCGCGCCGAGCGTGTCGGCGATCGCGCGTTCCAGACGCTGGGCGGCAGCGCCGGCGTGGTAGATCTTCGACTTGCGGTTGGTCGCGACCTCGACCTTCACCGGCACGTCGGGGCGCAGATAGTCGCCCCACGGAAACTTCCGTGCCCGCTTGTCGAGCTGGGCGAGGTGGAACGCGCGGAACTCGCCGATCCGCACCAGCACCCGCGAGGCGCCGCGCAGCACGAGATTGGCGCGCCAGACCTCGGACCAGCCGCCGCGGGTCTCGACGCCGCCGGGCACCGGGCGGGGCAGGGCAAAGCCCTCGGCCCGCGCCTCTTCGGCGAGCACCGGTTCCAGCCCCGGCGGGGCGGCAAGGAAGATCTCGAAATCGCCCGTCGTCATCGGGCGTCCTCACCCGACGTTTGCGCTAACACGCCTGGAATCAATGACTTGACCCCCCGTCCCCATGGGGACGCCCCGCTCAGTCCATCCCCCGGCTCAGCGCCGCGACCCCCGTCCGGGCCATCTCCACCAGCCCTAAGGGCCGCATCAGCTCGGCAAAGGCGTCGATCTTCTGAGGCGTCCCCGTCATCTCGAAAACGAAGCTCTCCAGTGTCGAGTCGACCACGTTGGCCCGGAAGATCTCCGCCAGCCGCAGCGATTCGATCCGGTCGTTGCCATTGCCCGACACCTTGAACAGCGCCAGCTCCCGCTCCACCGAAGCGCCTTCCACGGTCAGGTCGTGGACGTCATGCACCGGCACCAGCCGCCCCAGCTGCGCCTTGATCTGCTCGATCACCGAGGGCGTCCCGGTGGTCACCACGGTGATCCGGCTGACATGCCCGGTATGGTCCGTCTCGGCCACGGTGAGGCTCTCGATGTTGTAGCCCCGGCCCGAGAACAGGCCGATGACGCGAGCCAGCACGCCCGCCTCGTTGTCGACCACCACCGCCAGCGTGTGCCGTTCCTCGGTCTCGGCATGAGGGTCGCGCAGGTCGTAGGCCGAATGCCTCGACGTGCCCTTCTTGATCTTGAGTGCGGACATCCCGTCTCGTCCTTATGTTCGTCTTCTGGCCAAAAATATCCCGGTGGACCGGGGGGCTGGCCCCCCGGTCCACCGCGCTACACCAAAACGGCGCCCGAGGTCCCGATCACGTCCTGCGTCGGCGCGCCTTCGCCCAGCAGCATCTTGTTGTGTGCCTCGCCCGAAGGGATCATCGGGAAACAGTTCTCGTGCTTCTCCACCAGGCAGTCGAAGATCACCGGACCGTCATATTCGAGCATCTCCATGATCGCGTCGTCCAGGTCGGCGGGGTCCGAGATCATGATGCCCTTGGCGCCGAAGGCTTCCGCCAGCTTGACGAAGTCGGGCAGCGCCTCGGACCAGGAATGCGAATAGCGCTCGCCGTGCAGCAGTTCCTGCCACTGCCGGACCATGCCCAGACGCTCGTTGTTCAGGATGAACTGCTTGACCGGCAGGCGGAACTGAACTGCGGTGCCCATTTCCTGCATGTTCATCAGCCACGAGGCTTCGCCTGCCACGTTGATGACCAGCGCGTCGGGATGCGCGACCTGAACACCGATGGAGGCGGGGAAGCCGTAGCCCATTGTGCCGAGCCCGCCGGAGGTCATCCAGCGGTTGGGCTCGTTGAAACCAAGGAACTGTGCAGCCCACATCTGGTGCTGACCGACCTCGGTACAGATGTAGCGCTTCGGGTGGTCCTTGGTCAGCGCCTCCAGGCGGGTCAGGGCGTGCTGCGGCTTGATGGTCTTCTTCGACTGAGTGAAAGCGAGGCAGTCGACCTTCTTCCACTCCTTGATCTGGTACCACCATTTCTGGATCGAGTCGGCCCTGGTCTTCGATCCCCGGGACTTCCAGAGTATCAGCGCGTCTGCCAGAACCGATCCGACATCTCCGACGATGGGCAGGTCGACATGGATCACCTTGTTGATTGAAGAAGGGTCGATATCGATATGGACCTTCTGGGACTTCGGGCTGAAATCCTGCACCCGGCCGGTGATGCGGTCGTCGAAACGGGCGCCGACATTTATCATCAGGTCGCAACCATGCATCGCCAGGTTGGCCTCGTAGAGTCCATGCATGCCCAGCATGCCCAGCCAGTTCTTTCCGTTCGCCGGATAGGCGCCCAGCCCCATCAGGGTCGAGGTGATCGGGAAACCGGATGTATCTACGAATTCCCTCAGGGTCTCAGAGGCTTCCGGACCCGAGTTGATGACGCCGCCCCCGGTATAGAAGATCGGGCGCTCGGCCTGTTCGATCAGCTCGACCAGCGCCTCAATGGCTTCCGGGTCCCCCTTCGTCTTTGGCTGATAATGCAAGGTGCGTGCTTTTTCCGGCGGTGTGTAGGTGCCGGTGGCGAACTGCACGTCCTTCGGGATATCGACCAGAACCGGGCCGGGGCGGCCGTTTGTCGCGACGTGGAAGGCCTGATGGATTCGCCCGGACAGGTCTTCGGGGTCCTTCACCAGCCAGTTGTGCTTGGTGCAGGGCCGGGTGATGCCGACGGTGTCGGCCTCCTGGAACCCGTCCGTACCGATCAGGAAGGTGGGGACCTGTCCGGTCAGGACCACGATCGGGATCGAATCCATCAGCGCGTCGGTCAGGCCGGTGACTGCATTGGTTGCGCCGGGACCGGATGTGACCAGAACGACACCGGGTTTGCCGGTGGAACGGGCATAGCCCTCGGCCGCGTGAACTGCGCCCTGTTCATGGCGGACCAGATAATGGCGAATGTCGTTCTGGAGGAAGATCTCGTCATAGATCGGAAGGACGGCGCCGCCGGGATAGCCGAATACCGTATCCACACCCTGATCCTTCAGGGCCTGGACCACCATTTTCGCTCCGGTCATCTGACGTGTCATCTGTCTGTTCCTTGGCTGACGTCATCTTGCTTGTATCAGGCATGAAAAAGCCCCCGGCTTTCGGTCGGGGGCGCATGGGATCCTGGAAGGGTGTCCGGTTCTACCGGCCCATGCGCCTTACTCCTACGAGTACGAGAATGAGGCTCATGAACCTCTGGCTCCTTCGATTGCGTGCGCGGACATTATGCAGCACCGCCGGGGGCGTCAACCGTAAAGCGCAGATAATGTGTCGTAAAGCGGCTATTGCGCGAAACTTTATTATCGGGACCCTCACGGAAAATTGTGTCTTTCATGCACTAGGTAATCTTACGTAAATCTGAAGAAGAGCCGCGAAAGTGCTTTGAAACAGGTCTTTTCTCAACTAATGGACGCCGCTACTGTGCTTTCACTCAATGCGAACAAAACCGCGCCTGGAAGCGCGGTAGGCATGTAAGATCAACGGGAGGAAAATTACCTATGGATCGTCGTTCGTTTATCAAGAACTCCGCCCTCGGTGGCGCTGCGGCCGCTGGTGCGGCGCTGGCCGCGCCGGCTTATGCGCAGGGCAACCGGACCCTGACCATGGTCACCACATGGCCGCGCGGACTTGCCGGCGTGTGGGATTCGGTGGAGCGTGTTGCCAACAACATTACCGCCGCCACCGATGGCCAGATCACCGTCGAGCCGAAGGCCGCCGGTGAACTCGTCGGCGCCTTCGAGGTATTCGACGCGGTGACCGCCGGGCAGGCCGACATGTATCACGGCGCCGACTATTACTTCGTCGGTCAGCATCCGGCGTTCGCCTACTTCACTGCCGTGCCCTTTGGCATGACCGTGCCGGAACTGATGACCTGGTACTATGGCCAGGACGGCATGGCGCTGCACCACGAACTGGGCGAAATCTTCGGACTCAAGTCGTTCATCGCGGGCCAGACCGGCGCGCAGGGCGGTGGCTGGTTCCGTAGCGCGGTGAATTCTGCTGACGACTTCAACGGCCTGAAGTTCCGGATGCCCGGTCTTGGCGGCGAGGCTCTGTCGAAACTTGGCGCATCGGTGCAGAACGTGCCGGGTGGCGAGATTTACCAGGCGCTGTCGACCGGCGCACTGGACGCGACCGAGTGGATCGGCCCGTGGTCGGACGAGAAGCTTGGCCTCCAGGAAGTCTGCGACCACTATTATCCGGCCGGCTTCCACGAGCCCGGCGCGGCGCTGTCGGTGGCCACGAACCTCGAAGTATTCGAGGGCCTGACCCCGGCACAGCAGAAAATCATCGAAATTGCGTGCGCCGATGCACACCAGGCAAACTATGCCCAGTTCATCGCCAACAACGGTCCGGCGCTTGAGCGTCTGATCGCCGGAGGTACGCAGGTGCACGAGTTCTCGGACGACGTCTGGGACGCGTTCGGCAGCGCGTCGATGGAAGTGCTGAACCAGTACACCGGCGACGACATCTTCAAGAAGATCCACGAGTCGGCGCAGGCGTCGATGCGGTCGACTTCGGGCTGGCTGTCGCAATCCGACAGCGCCTATGCCGCACAGCGGAACCGCGTGCTCGCGGCGATGTAATCGACGCTGCACAATTAGGACAGGCCGTGCGCGTCACCACGCGCACGGCCGTTTCGGTTATCTAGGGCGGGGCGTATGGTCGACGCAATTCTCTGGTTCTTCACGCAGATCGGAATGGGCTTCGTCAACCTGTTCCAGGCGCTGTTTCAGCCGGCGCTCTGGCTGAACTGGTCCGACAGCGAAGCGATCATGCGGGTGATCTACTACGGCGGGTCGGTCGAATTCTTCTTCGTCGTCTTTGATATATTCCTGCTGGTGACCATCGCCGGTTTCATTTTCCGTCCCTTCATGTGGGGCTGTGTGCGGTTCCTCGAAGGTTTCGCCAATGTCACCGGGCGTTTCTTTGCCTGGGCCGGCCTGCTGATGGTTCTGCAGCAGGTACTGGTGGTGTTCCTGCAGTCGATCTTCCGGATGGGAAACCTGACCATCGCACCATTCGGCGTGGGGTTCACGCAATCGGTCGGCTGGTTTTCGGAAGAACTGAAGCTGTATAACGCGATGGTCGTGGCGCTGTGCTGCGCCTATACGTTCGTGCAGGGCGGGCATGTACGGGTCGACCTGTTCTACGCGGGTGCCAAGTTCCGCACCAAGCGCGTGGTCGACATGTTCGGATCGCTGTTCTTCATGCTGCCGATGGCTGTGCTGATCTGGATGTACGGCTGGTACTTTCTGTGGCGGCACCTGGTGGTGCCGAAGCCGTCGGCCTCGGACACGCTCGACCGTTTGATCCTGAAGGCCCGCGCGCTGCGGTGGAACGTCGAAACGATCGCGTTCTCTCCCAACGGGTTCAACGGCTACTTCCTGTTCAAGATCCTGCTTCTGGCCTTTGCTGCGATGGTGTTCCTTCAGGGGATCGCCTTCTTCTACCGCTCCTACCTTGAGTGGAAGGAAGGACCCGAGAGCGAGGGCAAGTACCTTGACCGGGATACGCTCGAACCAGGCGAAGAAGCCTATGACCACGCCGAGTTTTAAGGGGACGGGCGTATGATTTTCGGTTTGGATGGCATCGAGATCGGCCTGATCATCGTCTTTCTCTGCCTTTTCGGAGCAATCCTGTCGGGCTTCCCGGTGGCGTTCGCCATCGGCGGCGCGGCGGTTATCTCCTTCACGATCATTGCCGGGCTGGATGCGGCGGGGCTGCTGATACACCAGGCGATCGACACGTCATCGCAGGCGTACAGGGATCTGGTGGCGTCGGGGGCGAACCCGAACAACATATCCGTATTCCGAAATCCGGACTTGCCACGGATCGGCCATGCGGTGTTCGAGCAAGGCTGGCAGACGGCGCTGGATCGTAACATCAGTTTCATCGTGAACCGGATGAACGAGCGGGTGCTGGCCGGGCAGTCCATCGAGACGCTGCTCGCGGTGCTGATGTTCGTGATGATGGGCATCACGCTGGAACGCTCGAAGATCGCCGAGGATCTGTTGACGACTATGGCACGGGTTTTCGGCCCGATGCCGGGCGGCCTTGCAGTTTCTGTGGTCGTGGTGGGCGCTTTCCTTGCGGCCTCGACGGGCATCGTGGGCGCCACCGTCGTCACCATGGGGCTGCTGTCGCTGCCGACGATGCTGCGCAACAACTACTCGCCGGAACTGGCGACGGGCGTGATCGCGGCGTCGGGCACTCTGGGGCAGATCATCCCTCCGTCGATCGTGATCGTGCTGCTGGGAACCCTCGCCGGGGACCTTTATGCCACCGCGCAGGAGGCGCGGGCGGCGTCGGTCGGCTGTACCGACGCGCTGACCTATCTGGGCGAGCCCGCGGTTGTGTCTGTCGGCACGCTGTTCCAGGCGGCGATGCTGCCGGGGATCCTGCTGGCGATGCTCTACGGGCTGTATGCTCTGGGTTACGCGGTGCTGAACCCGTCCAAGGCACCGCCTGTGCTGGCGGAAGGCGGTCATGGGCCGGTCATTACCCGCCCGGATGCCCTGGGCTGGTTCATCGGCGCCCCGATCCTGCTGATCGGTGGCATTTTGCTGGCGGGGCAGGTCGGTCTGGTGGGCAGCCAAGACTTCACCGTCGCAAGCCATAGCGAGACGCTGCGTGTCGCAAGCCTGCGCACCAATGTCAGCCCGCAATGCCAGGAGGCGATGATCGAGCTGCACGGGCAGGCGGCCTGGGACCGGGCACTGGCCGAGCAGGCACAGATCAACGAGTCGGGCGGCGGCGACATTGTCGTGGACCTGACCGAAGAGGAAGTCGCGGCGGCGCTGGAAGCGAAGGTCGCCTCGGCTCCGTGGATCGGTCCCGGTATCGCGATTCTGTTCCTGATGGGCGCGCTGGTTCTGACCACGGCGCGCGGCGTGATGGCGCTGGCCGATCCGCGGCCGCTGCTGGTGGGCGCTGTGGGGCTGATCCTGCTGCTGGCGGTGGACATCCTGTTCATCACACCGCGGACGTCAGCGGGAGCTACCGTGCTGATCATGGCGATCCCGGTTGGGATCGCACTGATCGGGCTGGCCGAGGGTGCCAAGCGCATGGCGCAGAACGACCTGCTTCGTGTCGTGTTCCCGCCACTGGTGCTGATCGTGGCGGTGCTCGGCTCGATACTCGGCGGTATCACCAACCCGACTCCGGCGGCGGCGCTCGGGGCGGCGGGTGCGATCATGCTGGCGGCCTACCGCAAGCTGCGGGACGAGGACCGGTCCGGCCGGATCATCATCAACGCGACCTTCGCAATCGCGATCATGATCCTGCTTGGCGCGAACTTCGACCTGCGGATCAACCAGACGAATGTGAGCTTCGAGACCTGGGTGGCCTATCTGGTCGCGGCGGCCGCGTACATGTTCGCTTTCTTCGGCCTGCTCTTCGCGCTCTGGACCCTGCTGAGGACCCATGTGCTGGGGCCGGTGGTGCGGGAGACGGCGAAGGTCACTTCGATGGTTTTCACCATCCTGATCGGATCGCAGTTGTTGAACCTGGTGGTGATCAGCTTCGGCGGCGAGCATTACATCCAGGACTTCCTTAAGAGCTATGACAACGAGTTCACGGTGTTCCTGATCGTGATGCTGGTGCTGTTCATTCTGGGCTTCGTTCTCGACTTCCTCGAGATCATCTACATCGTGATCCCGATCGTGGGGCCAGTAATCTATGGCGGCACGATGGACCCGAAATGGGTGACGATCATGATTGCGGTGAACCTGCAGACGTCGTTCCTGACGCCGCCCTTCGGATTTGCACTGTTCTACCTGCGTGGTGTTGCGCCGCCGTCGGTGACGACCGGTCATATCTATCGCGGGATCATTCCCTTCGTGATCATACAGGTTGTCGGTCTGGCCCTGCTGTGGCTGTTTCCCGGGGTGGTCACGATCATACCGGATCTTATTCCGAACTAGGGTTGAAGATTTGTCAGATTGTGGGCGGCCGGGTGGTGGAAACCCCGGCCGCCCGTTGCCGTTTCTGGTGGCTGGATGGGAGCCATTACAGGCGCGCTGCACGCATGTTCTCAGCGACCGATTTCGGGTTGTCTCACCTCCTTCTTACAGCGACTCATCGGGTTCTGTGCCGCAACGGAAGACACGCTGCGCGATGGTGCGGGGTTGAACGCCGCAGCCGCTTCCACAGAGCCCTGTAACGCATTGTTTCGAAATGTTTCCAGTGCTCTCGGAAGGTCGTGTCATACGGTCCGGCCCGACCGTTCCGTCGCTGCTCTCACACCGATGTGAATCCCCCAGCGGGAACCTGCCGTCGGGTCCCCTGCGTAATGGGCATGTAAGCGCCGTCAAAAATGATGGCTCTGGCACATGCCGACTGGAACCCCAAGTTGGCATCGCAGGCGCCACGGCGAAGAGACGTGGCGAAGCAGAAAATACGAGGAGTGAATCCATGAAAACCCTGACACTTGCCGCTTCGGCTGTGGCCGCGCTGGCCGCTGTACCCGCCCTTGCCGGCGGCCCGACCATTGTCGAGCCGGACCCGGTTGTCGTGTCGCCGCCGCCGGCGGCGGTCGCCGCACCGATCACCTATGACTGGTCCGGTTTCTACGCCGGTGCGCAGCTTGGCTGGGGCCAGGTAAATGGCGATGACGGCACCGTCGAGGACGAAGGCAATGGCATCATCGGCGGTGTGCACGCCGGGTACGACTGGGACTTCGGCAATGTCGTCGTGGGTCTCGGTGCCGATTATGACGCCGCAGACATCGAATTCGACGATACCGACGGTTCGCTGGACAGTGTGACGCGCGCCAAACTGCGAGTTGGCTACGATGCCGGCAAATGGCTGTTTTATGGTACGGGCGGTCCCGCTTGGGCGACAGCGGACCTTGCCGGCACGGATTACAGCGACCAGGGCTGGTTCGCTGGCGCCGGTGCGGAATACCGGATCAACGAGAACGTCTCGCTGGCCGGTGAAGCGCTGTATCACCAGTTCGACGATTTCGACGACACGGGCATCGATGTCGACACGACCACCGTCCAGGCGCGTGTAAGCTACCGGTTCTGATACACATCCCCCTGTCCTGAACCGGATCTGGGCCGGAGCGGAGTTAATCTGCTCCGGCCTTTTTGTTGCTTACAGACCCTGCGCCAGTTCGGTTGCGACGGCATGGACCATCATCACGTCGTCGCGGGTACAGTTGAAGCTGCCGGTGGTCATGCGGATGACGAATTTGTCGTCATGCTTTGTCTGGGTCAGGTACACACGGCCGTCGTCGTTGATCCTTGCCAGCAGTTTCTCGGTCAGTGCGTCCGCATCGCCGCCTTCGGGCGCGTAGCGGAAGGTGAAAAGGGCGAGGCGCGGTTCGGTGACGATCTCGAAGCCTTGGGTGGCGCGGAATTTTTCCGCGAGTTCGGCGGTCCAGGCGACATGGTTGCGGATGCGGCCGCGCAGGTCTTCGAGACCGTAGGCGCGCAGCACGAACCACAGCTTCAGCGCGCGGAAGCGGCGGCCGAGCGGGACAGTCCATTCGTTGAAATTGACGATCTCTTCCTGGCCGATGGTCTGCAGGTAGTCGGGGCGCAGGCCGAGCGAGCGGATCTGCGGCGCCGGATCGGCGAGGAACTGGACGGCGCAGTCGAACTGCGCGCCGAGCCATTTATGCGGGTTGAAGACGATGCTGTCGGCCCGGTCGACGCCTTCCCAGAGGCGGCGGAACTCGGGGCAGATCATCGCGGAGCCGGCCCAGGCGGCGTCGACATGGGTGTAGAGGTCGTGGGCCTTGGCCACGTCGATGCAGGCGGAGATGGGATCGAACGCCCCGATCGAGGTGCCGCCGGTGCAAAGGACGACACCGGCGGGCTTGCGGCCGGCGGCGATGTCTTCGCGGATCGCCGTGTCGAGCGCCTGCGGATCCATCGCGTAATCGGCGTCGGTGGCGATCTTCACGAGGTTCTTCTGGCCGATGCCCGCGAGGCGCACCGCCTTGTCGACGGAGCTGTGGGTCTGGGCGGAGGCGTAGATGCGGAGCTGCTGGCCGCTTAGCCCGTCCTCGACGCTGGCCCAGCCGCTGGCACGGTCGCGCATGGTCAGGACGGCGCAGAGCGTGGCCGTGGTGGCGCTGTCGTGGATGGTGCCGGCGAAGTGATCGGCGAGGCCGAGGGCCTGGCGCAGCCAGTCCGTGGTGACCTGTTCGATCTCGGTCGCGGCGGGCGAGGTCTGCCACAGCATGCATTGCGCGGCCATGGCGTTGGCCAGCTGCTCGGCCCACATCGAGGCGGGCGAGGCGTTCGACGGGAAATAGGCGAAGAAACGCGGGTGCTGCCAGTGGGTCATCGCGTCTGGGACGATGCGCTTGAAATCCTCGAAGATGGCTTCGGGGCTTTCCGGCTGCTCCGGCGGGCTGGCGGGGAGCTTCGCGGCGGTTTTGCCGGGCGTGGTGTCGGCGCGGACCGGGCGATCGCGGAGTGTGGCGTGGTATTCATGCGCCCAGTCGGCGGCGCGTTTCGACCAGTCTTTCAGATCATCGTGGTTCATGGCGCGCATCTGCGCATGCGGCGGAGAGGTTGGCAAGCTGCGGGAACGCGCGCTTTGCGAGCCTCACGCCCACCCAGCCCTGCCCGCAAAGCGCGCGGGCGCCTGAAACGGACGGGCCGGGATATGCCTTGAACGGGAGAATTTGCCGAGAGACGCTTGAGGGGCAGGTCTGCCCTCAAGGCGCCTTGTCGAGTGTCGGGACGAGTCCCCGAAGCCTCAAGGACGCTGCGCGCGCCTGCGGCGGTGGCCCTTTGGGCCATCCTTGACCCTTCGCGGACTCACCCGGTCAGGAGTTCGTCGATCTTCTTGCCGGGGGCGCCCTGGGTCAGGGGGGTGAAATCGCCCGCCTCGAACATTGCCTTGGCGGCGTCGAGGATGACGCGGTGGGTTACGCGGGCGAGCGCCGAGCCGAGCGAGATGCGGGCGATGCCGATGGCGGCGAATTCTGCGCGGGAAACCTTGGCGAAGGGGCCGGCGGCGAGGGCGTTGACGGGTTTCGTCGTGGCTTTGACTACCTCGGCAAGGGCGGCCATGTCGGGGGGCATCGGCACATAGAGCCCGTCGGCGCCGGCCGCGTCGAAGGCGCGGATGCGGGCGAGGGCTTCGTCCATCCCGTAGCTGCCCTTCAGGACGCCGTCGGCGCGGGCGATAAGCACGAAATCCTTCGGCAGGGCGCGGGCGGCGGCAGCGGCGGCGCGGATGCGCTCGGCCGACAGGTCGGCCGGGTAGGTTTTTCCGGTATCGGAGGAAATGTCCTCGATGCAGATGCCGGCGAGACCCGCCTCGGCGGCGAGGCGGACGGTTTCGGCGCAGGTCTCGGGCGCCTCGCCGAAGCCGTCCTCGAAATCGCCGGAGACGGGGAGCGGCGTGGCGGCGACGAGGTCGGCGGCATGGGCCAGCGCCTCGTCCCGGGTGACGTTGCCGTCGGGCCGGCCGAGGGTGAAGGCATGGGCCGCCGAAGAAGTGGCGATGGCCTGCGCGCCAAGGGCGGCGAGCATCTTGGCCGAGCCCGCGTCCCAGGCGTTGGCGAGGATGAACGGATCGCCGGGCTTGTGCAGGGCGCGGAAGTCGGATCCGGGGTCATGCGGCATGGGCTAATCCTTCGGCAAAGCGGACGAGGCGGTGCAGGGCATCGGTGAGCTGGTCGTCGGGAACGGTTAGGGCGACGCGGATATGGCCGGCGGCGCATTTGCCGAAGCTTTCGCCGGGCATGACGCCGATATGCTCCGACTCGAGCAGGGCGTTGGCGAAGCCTTCGCCGGTCTGGCCGGTGCGCCGGATGTCGAGCATCAGATACATGGCGCCGCCCGAGGGGACTGGGACGATCCGGTTCGACTTCGCGACGATCGACAGGGCCAGATCGCGGCGGCGGCGGAACGGTTCGGCGATGCGCCTCTCGAACGCCGTGCCCTGTTCGAGGGCGAAGAGGGCGGCATCCTGAATGTAGCCGGGGACGCCGTAGGTGGTGTGGGTCGACAGGTTCGACAGGTGGTCGATGGCCTCCTCCGGTCCGGCGATCCAGCCGATGCGGCTGCCGGTCATCGCGTGGCTCTTCGACATCGAGCCGATGGCGAGGGTGCGGTCCTCCATGCCGGGCAGGGCGCGGGGGCTGAGGTGGTCGCCGTGCCAGACCTGCGTGTCGTAGACCTCGTCGGAGATCAGCCAGAGATCCTGATCGCGGCAGACGGCGGCGATGCCTTCGAGGGTGTCGCGGGAATAGATGACGCCGGTGGGGTTGTGGGGCGAGTTGATCAGGAGGGAGCGGGCGCCGGCCGCGGCGGCGGCGATGGGGCCGGGGCGGGGCTGGAAGCCATCCTCGGGCATGGCCGCGATGGCGCGGGGGACGGCGCCGACGGCGCGGATCGTGCCGGGATAGGTGACGTAGAACGGGTCGATGAAAAGGGCGGTGTCGCCGGGGTCGCAGACGGCGGAATGGGTGGCGAGGAGGGCGGCCTGGCCGCCGGCGGTGACGAGGATGTTGTCGCGGGCCGTGGCGACGCCGGTCCGCTCGGTGACGCGGGCGGCGATGGCGTCGCGCAGGGCGTTGGTGCCGGGGACGGAGGCGTAGCCGGTGTGGCCGGCGCGGGCGGCGGCGTGGAGGGCGTCGAGGATCGCCGGGTCGGTCGGGGTATCGTGCTCGCCGATGGTGAGCTCGATCACCGGGGTGCCGGCGGCGATCATGGCCTTGGCGCGGTAGTAGACGCCCCAGCCGTCGGAATCGGGGGTGAGGGTGGTGAGGCGGGTCGAGAGCTTCATGGCCGGACGGGGCCATGGGCGGGCGTTTTTGTCAATCGGCTGTCGGGCCGGACTCGGGCCGGTTTCCGGGGGCGTCCCCATGGGGACGGGGGGTCAAGTCATTGATTTCAGGCATGGTAGCGCAAACGTCGGTGGGGACGCGCAGTTTTCGGAATGGGGAGCATCACGGAAAATGATCGGTCGTTGAGGGTGCAGGTGGGTGCGGCCCCTGGCACGGTCGCGGTCCTGTTTGCGGGGTAGAACCGGAACCGTAGTGAGGGTGACGCGCTCAGCCGAGCTGGGCCTGTACCTTCTTGGGCAGCTTGTCGCGGATCAGGCGGTACGAGGTCTCGATGCGGTGGCGGGCCTCGTCGGGCGCGGTTTCCAGCGGGATCAGCACCCAGGAGCGGTGCATGTAGCGGGCCTTCTGCGCGAGGCCGGCGTCGATCAGCATCTCGGCGGTTTCGACCGAGTCGGTCTTGACCGCGATGCCGGGCTGCACCGCGCCGATGCAGGCGAACATCTTGCCGCCGACCTTCCAGGCGTCATGGCCGCCGCCCCATGGGTCGGAGACTTCGGCACCGGCCTGGGCGGCGCAGATGGCGTTGAGGTCGTCGCGGGTCATGGGAAGAGGATGCCGGAAACGGGGGGTGCGGGGAAGGGGGGGCGGCGATGTCTTGCCCGCGAAAATATGACGGGATACCGGCGTTGCGGTCCTTCGAACATGGTTGCAAGCCGGGCGAGCGGCTGCCCACGGGATGGCGCTGCTTCGGTCGAGCGAAGCGCTTTATGCCAGCCAAGTTCGCGCGCAGACCGATTGTCGCGCGCGGTCGGCAAAGCGCCAGCCCGTCGGGGCGGGCAGGCGCTATTCGGGCGGGTTGTGCTTTGCGAGAGCGCGGCGGGTTGTGCTTTGCGAGAGCGCGAGAGACAGGCTTTTCCGATCGTGTGTCGACGCCCGCTCTCGCATGCTCGTCGCGGAACCGTGCCAGCAAGGAAGCCCTAAGGCAGCGCCGCCCGCTCCGACGGGTTCAGGCTTTCGAGCGCCATCTGGTAGCTTTCGAGGATGCGGGACTTGAGCTCTTCCTCCCCGGTGGACAGGTCCAGCGTGGCCCAGTTGCCGTGCGGCAGGGTCGCGGCGCGGGCGGAGGCGGACAGGCTTTGCGCCGCGTCCTCGGCGCCGCTCTTGACCGATAGACGATCGGCGCCCTCGGCCATCATCGCGAAGACGCTGGGGCCGACGCGCCAGCAGTCGATGCCCTTGCCGAAGGACTGGTCGCGGGTCACCCCCTGCTGTGCCTCGCAGTAGGCGGCGATCTCTTCGCGGGTCATCGTGCCGTTTCTCCCGTGTTTTCAGGTGTCGGACGCACCTTTGCAGGGCGCCGGAGGCGGTGCAATGCTCTTGGCAGGACGAAGGCGCTCTGTTACGAGAACTTCATGAAGACCGGAATCATCATCTGCATCTGCTGCATTATCCGCTGACATCGTCAGGCGGGCCGGTCTTTTCGTTTCCTCTCATCTTCGAAATCGCCTAAGCCCGCCGCGGCTGCATTTGCGTGCGTGAAGGAAGCGACATGACCGATATTTGGCTCCACAACACCCGGACCCGGAAGAAGGAGCTTTTCGAGCCCCTCGATCCTGCCAATGTGCGGATGTATGTCTGTGGGCCGACGGTCTATGACCGGGCGCATCTGGGGAACGCGCGGCCGGTGGTCGTGTTCGACGTTCTCTACCGGCTGCTGCGGCATGTCTATGGCGAGAACCATGTCACTTATGTCCGCAATTTCACCGATGTAGACGACAAGATTAATGCGCGCGCGAAGGAGTCCGGGCGGCCGATCGGCGAGATCACGGCGGAGACGACGCAGTGGTATCTGGACGACATGGGCGCGCTTGGCGCGCTGGAGCCGGACGCGATGCCGCGCGCGACCGGGTTCATTCCGCAGATGGTGGCGATGATCGAGGGGCTGATCGCCTCCGGCCATGCCTATGAGGCGGAAGGTCACGTGCTGTTCCGGGTGAGGTCATACGAGGCTTACGGGAAGCTTTCGGGGCGGTCGGTCGACGACATGATCGCGGGCGCGCGGGTCGAGGTGGCGCCCTACAAGGAAGACCCGATGGATTTCGTGCTGTGGAAGCCGTCATCCGACGATCTGCCGGGGTGGGAGAGCCCCTGGGGCCGCGGGCGGCCGGGCTGGCATATCGAGTGCTCGGCCATGGCGTTCGAGTTGCTGGGGCCGTCGTTCGATATCCACGGCGGCGGCAACGACCTGATGTTTCCGCACCACGAGAACGAGATCGCGCAATCCTGCTGCGCGCATCCCGAAGGGGATTTCGCCCGTTACTGGCTGCATAACGAGATGCTGCAGGTCGAGGGGAAGAAGATGTCGAAATCGCTCGGCAACTTCTTCACGGTACACGACCTGCTGGAACAGGGCGTTCCGGGCGAGGTGATCCGGCTCGTCTTTCTCGGGACGCATTACCGGAAGCCGATGGACTGGACGGAGAAGAAGCGGGAGGAGGCTGAGGCCGTGCTGCGCGAGTGGCGCGGGCTGGTCGCGGGCGTGGAGCCGACCGGGCCCGATGCGGAGGTGGTGTCGCTGATCGCCGATGACCTGAACACGGCAGGGGCGATCACGCGGCTGCACGCGCTGGCCAAGGCGATCTCTGCCAACCCGCAGAAGGACTGCTTTTACGAGAAGGGTGTCTTCCTGGCCTCGGCGCAGGTGATGGGGCTGCTGACCGAGGCATTGAGCGGCTGGGACGCGGCGGTGGAAGTGTCGGGCGATGTCTCGGCGCTGGTCGAGACGCTGCTGACGGCGCGGGCCGAGGCGCGGAAAGCGAAGGATTTCGCGCGCGCCGATGCGCTGCGGGACGGGTTCGCGGAAGCGGGGCTGATCGTGAAGGACACCGCGGACGGTGCTGTCTGGGAGATGGGGCCGAAGTTCGACGCGGCGAAGCTGGAGGCGCTGAGATGACCTGTATGCTGAGAGACGAGGGCAGCGCCGGACCGCGCGGGGCGAGGTGGAACTGTGAGATGTCCGGCATCAAAGCCCCGGTGTCGCGAACTTGTCGGGGCCTTCGCCAGAAGCGCCGCCCCGTGTGGGGGCGGGTCGGCGCAGCCCGGCGTGAACACCGGGCGGGGCGTTTGGGTGGGGCGGTGACTCTGTTTTGCGGTGGTGCCGTTGGGCTGGTGTCGAGGGGGGCTTTCGTCTCGGCGACTTTCGCGGCGCCACCGGCGCCACGGTTCGCCTCGACCCCGCTCACCTGCGGTGAGCCCCCCCGAGGATATTTTCGACCAGAAGAAGGAGCCGGGGCATGACGCGGGAGCGGCTTTATCTCTTCGACACGACCCTGCGGGACGGGCAGCAGACGCACGGGGTGCAGTTCTCGATGCCCGACAAGGTGAAGATCGCCGAGACGCTGGATGCGCTGGGGATCGACTATATCGAGGGCGGATGGCCGGGGGCGAACCCGACCGACAGCGCGTTTTTCGCGGAGCGGCCGCAGACGCGGGCGACGTTTACCGCCTTCGGCATGACAAAGAGGGCCGGGCGGTCTGCGGAGAATGACGATGTGCTGGCGGGGGTGGTGAATGCGGGCACGCCGGCGGTGTGCCTCGTCGGCAAGACGCATGATTTCCACGTGACCACGGCGCTGGGGATCACGTTGGAGGAGAATGTCGAGAATATCCGGGCCTCGGTGGCGCATCTGGTGAAGCTGGGGCGCGAGGCGCTGTTCGATGCGGAGCATTTCTTCGACGGGTACAAGGCGAACCCGGAGTACGCGCTGGAATGCCTTGTTGCGGCCAGCGAGGCCGGGGCGCGGTGGGTCGTGCTGTGCGACACCAATGGCGGGACGCTGCCGGCGGAGGTGGCGCGGATCGTGGGCGAGGTGATCGCGGCGGGGATTCCGGGGGAGCGGCTGGGGATCCACACCCATGACGATACCGGGAATGCGGTGGCGAACACGCTGGCGGCGGTGGATGCGGGGGCGCGGCAGGTGCAGGGGACGCTGAACGGGCTGGGCGAGCGGTGCGGCAACGCGAACCTCGTGACGCTGATCCCGACGCTGCTGCTGAAGGAGCCTTATGCGAGCCGGTACGAGACCGGCGTGGGGATGGAACAGCTGGCGCGGCTGACGCGGGCGTCGCGGAGCCTCGACTCGATCCTGAATCGGGTGTCGCTGCGGTCGGCGCCCTATGTCGGGGCCAGCGCCTTTGCGCACAAGGCGGGGCTGCATGCGAGCGCGATCGTAAAGGATCCGTCGACCTACGAGCATGTGGAGCCGTCGCTGGTGGGGAATGCGCGGATCGTGCCCATGTCGAACCAGGCGGGGCAGTCGAACCTGCGCGCGCGGCTGGCGGATATGGGGCTGGAGACCGAGAAGGGCGATCCGCGGCTGGGCCGGATCCTCGAGACGGTGAAGGAGCGGGAGGAGCAGGGCTATGCCTATGACACCGCGCAGGCGTCGTTCGAGCTGCTGGCGCGGGGGGAACTGGGGCTGAAGCCGGATTTCTTCGATGTGCTGCGCTATACGGTGACGGTTGAGCGGCGGCCGAACGGGGTTGGGCTGAAAAGCCACTCGGAAGCGGTGGTGGTGGCGGATATCGCGGGGGAGCGGATGATCTCTGCCAGCGAATCGCTCGACGAGAAGGGCAGCGACCGGGGGCCGGTGAACGCATTGTGGAAGGCGCTGGGCAAGGATCTGGGGCCGTACCAGAAATTCATCGACGACATGGCGCTGCGGGACTTCAAGGTGCGGATCACGCAGGGCGGCACCGAGGCGGTGACGCGGGTCATCATCGACAGCGAGGATTCCGAGGGCCGGCGCTGGTCGACGGTCGGGGTCAGCCCGAACATAGTTGACGCGAGCTTCGAGGCGTTGCTTGATGCGATCAACTGGAAGCTGATCCGCGACGGAGCGCAGCCGGTATGAGGGACGCCTTCTACGAGCTCTATGCCGGGCTCGACAGGGAAGGGCCGGGAGAACCGGAGGATGTGATCTGGGCCGCCGGCGTGGCCGGGCTGGGGCCGGAGGCACGAATCTGCGACGCGGGTTCCGGTTCGGGGGGCGATATCCCGGCGCTGCTCGCAGTGGCGCCGGAGGGACATGTCACCGCGGTGGACAAGCACAAAGGGTTCGTCGACGAGGTGCTGGCACGGTTCGGCACCGACCGGCGGGTGACGGCCTACAAGGGTGATATCGCGAAGCTGAAGGGCCCATATGACTTCATCTGGTCGGCCGGGGCTGTGTATTTCCTGGGCGTTCCGCGGGCACTGAACTGCTGGCGGCCGGTTCTGGCGAAAGGCGGCGCTGTGGCGTTCTCCGAGCCCTGCTTCTTTGTCGAGGAACCAAGCGAGGCGGCGCGGCTGTTCTGGGACGATTACCCGACAATGGACGAGGCCGGGATCGCGATGCAGATCGAGTCCGCAGGCTACGAAGTGCTGGGCACCCGGCGGATCGCGGATGCGGCCTGGGAGCGTTATTACCAGCCGCTGAAGGCGCGGATCGCGTTGCTGCGGGATGGGGCGGAGCCGGTGATGACCGCGGTCCTTGACGCAACGGACACGGAAATCGCCACCTGGCGGACCGTGAAGGAAGAGACCGGTTACCTGATGAGTGTGGTGCGCCCCGCATGAGCCTGCAGGCCTGTGCGGATCTGGTGGGCCGGGCCGACCCGGACCGGTTCCTTGCGGCAATGGCGGCGCCGGTCGAGGCGCGGCGGGTGCTGTTTCCTGTTTTCGCATTCAATGTCGAAGTGGCCCGCGCTCCCTGGGTGACCGCCGAGCCGATGATCGCCGAGATGCGGCTGCAATGGTGGCGTGACGCGCTGGAGGAGATCGGTGGCGGTGGTGCGGTGCGGCGGCACGAGGTGGTCGATGCACTGGCGCCGGTACTGGATGCCGAAGGCGCCGCCCTGCTGGATGCGCTGATCGAGGCGCGGCGCTGGGATATCGGCGCGGACCCGTTTGAGGATGAGGACGCCTTCGGCAGGTACCTGGAAGCGACGGCGGGCCACCTGTTCTGGGCTGCGGCGCGGGCGCTGGAAGCGCCGGACAGCGACGAGCCGGGCACGCGGGGGCAGGCCTGGGCCGCCGGGCTGGCGAACTGGTTCCTCGCGATCCCGGATCTGGAGGCGCGCGGGAAAAAGCCGCTGCCGGACGGGCGCGTGGACGCGGTGCGGGCGCTGGCGGAGGAGGGGTTGCGCCGGCTGGATGCTGGTTCCGTGAGCGCGACCGCGAAGCCCGCGTTGCTGGCGACCTGGCGCGCCGGGGCGCTGCTGCGACAGGCGCGGGCGCATCCGGAGCGGGTTGGCGCGGGTGCGCTGCGGCAGTCGGAGTTCCGGCGGCGCGGCAGCCTGATCCTTCGGCGGAGCTTCGGATAGGTGATGTTACCGGGTGCCCCGCCGAACGCCCCTCTTTCCCCGCTGCGGGACAGCGATGTTTCGGCCACGAGAGTGACACGGGCCAAGCGGAGCGGCTGAAACGATTTGTAACGATCCGGCGAAGGGTTGCCTCGGGAGCGACCGTGGACTTTTCAACTCTGACGGGGTCGGCTAGAAGCAGCCAAAAGCGAAATATGGGGGCACTCCATGCGTCGAGTGGTCGTAACCGGGCTGGGGATGGTGACCCCCCTTGCCTGTGGCGTCGAGGAAAGCTGGAGCCGGATTCTGGCGGGTCAGTCGGGCGGTGGCCCGATCACCAAGTTCGATGCGAGCCGGGTGACCACGAAATATGCCTGTGAAGTGCCGCTTGGCGACGGGTCCGACGGCACCTTCAATGCCGACGACTGGATGGAGCCGAAAGAGCAGCGCAAGGTCGATGATTTCATCCTGTTCGGGATGGCCGCGGCGGAGCAGGCGGTGCGCGATTCCGGCTGGATGCCGGAGGACGAGGAAGAGCGCCTGCGCACCGGCGTGATGATCGGGTCGGGCATCGGCGGGCTGCAATCCATCGAGGCGACCACCCTGATGATGGCCGAGAAGGGCCCGCGCCGGGTATCGCCGTTCTTTATTCCCGGCGCGCTGATCAACCTTGTCTCTGGCCAGGTCGGCATCCGTTACGGTTTCAAGGGTCCGAACCACGCGGTGGTCACCGCCTGTTCGACCGGCGCGCATGCCATCGGCGATGCGGCGCGGCTGATCCAGTGGGGCGATGCCGACGTGATGATCGCGGGCGGCGCGGAAAGCTCGATCTGCGAGATCGGGATTGCCGGATTCAATGCCTGCAAGGCGCTGTCGACCAAGTTCGGAAACGAGCCGGAGCGGGCGAGCCGCCCCTATGACGCGGACCGCGACGGGTTCGTGATGGGCGAAGGCGCCGGCATCGTCGTGCTCGAGGAATATGAGCACGCGGTCAAGCGCGGCGCGAAGATCTATGCCGAGGTTCTGGGCTACGGCCTGTCGGGCGACGCCTATCACATCACCGCGCCGTCCGAGGATGGCGACGGCGCGCTGCGGTCGATGTCGGCGGCGCTGAAGCGCGCCGGTCTGGAGCCGGAGGAAGTGGATTACATCAACGCGCATGGCACCTCGACCATGGCGGACACGATCGAACTGGCCGCCGTTGAGCGGCTATTGGGCGACAAGGCGGGCGCGGCGACGATGTCCTCCACCAAGTCGGCCACGGGGCACCTGCTGGGTGCGGCGGGGGCGATCGAGGCGATCTTTTCGATCCTCGCGATCCGCGATCAGGTGGCGCCGCCGACCATCAACCTCGACAATCCGGCGGTGGAATCGCAGCTGGATCTGGCGCCCAATGCCAAGCGGGAACGCGAAGTGAAGGTGGCGCTGTCGAATTCCTTCGGGTTCGGCGGCACGAATGCGTCGCTGGTGCTGGGGCAGGCCCGCTAATGTGGCGATCCGTCGCCTCGAACGGCCTGACATTGCTGATCGTCCTGCTGGCGGTGGCGGCGGCGGCCGTCGGCTGGGGCCGGGCACAGTACAAGGGCGATGGGCCGCTGGCCGAGGCGATCTGCCTGCAGGTCGAGCCGGGTTCGAACATGACTGCGGTTGCGGATGACCTGGAGGCGCAGGGCGCGGTCAGCCATCCCAGCATCTTCCGGATCGGCGCCGATTACAGCGGCAAGGCGGGCGCGCTGAAGGCGGGGAACTTCCTGATCGACGAAGGCGCGTCGATGGAGCAGATCGTCGATGCGATCACCGCCAGCGGGCGCAATACCTGCGGGACCGAGGTGGTCTACCGGATTGGTGTGAACCACGAGACGTTCCAAGTGCGCGAGCTGGATCCGGGCACGAACCGGTTCGTGGACGTGGTGAACTATTCGCCATCCGATGAAGGTATCGAGCAGTCGCAGGAGCTGTACGAGCAGTACCGCGACGCGACCGGGACGCAGTTCCGGATCGTGGTGGCCGAGGGTGTCACCTCGTGGCAGGTGGTCAACGGGCTGAACGCGGTGGACGTGATGACCGGCGAGGTCACCGAGGTTCCGGCCGAAGGATACCTGGCGCCGGACAGCTACGAGATCCTGAAGGGCGACGACAGGGGCGAGCTGCTGGCGCTGATGGAGACGCGGCAGGCGGACCGGATCGACGCGGCGTGGCAGAACCGGTCGGACGACCTGCCGTTCGAGACCAAGGAAGAAGCGGTGACGCTGGCCTCCATCGTCGAGAAGGAGACCGGCGTGGACGAGGAGCGCGAGAAGGTGGCCTCTGTCTTCGTGAACCGGCTGGAGCAGGGGATGCGGCTGCAGACGGACCCGACGGTGATCTACGGGATCACGGGCGGGCAGGGTGTGCTTGGGCGCGGGCTGCGGCAGAGCGAGCTGCGGGCGCGGAATGAGTACAACACCTATGTCATCGAGGGGCTGCCGCCGACGCCGATTGCGAATCCGGGCGTGGCGGCGCTGGAGGCCGCGCTGAACCCGGCGGATACGAAATTCCTGTTCTTCGTGGCGGACGGGACCGGCGGGCATGCTTTTGCCGAAACCCTGGACGAGCACAACGCCAACGTCGCCAAGTGGCGCGCCATCGAGGCGGAGCAGAGCGGGAACTAGGGTCGGAGCTGTTGCCGGATCCCGGTTCTGAACCCAGCGATACAGGCCAGGGGCCTCCGGCGGATTTCCGCGAAACTTTCCTGTTCCGGGAGGATAGCAGGCGGCTGGGACCGGGCGGTGCCTCTTGAGGTGCCCGGTTCCCGGAGGTAGCATTTCCTGACTGTAAACGGTGCCGTTGCATATGCATCCGAAAGATATTGCCCTTCTTCCTTTCCAAACGCTTGCCGTCGCAAGCGGGTCGAAGTCGTTCCGCCACAACAGGGTGATCGGCAGTCCGGCGCTGAACCGGCGGGGACTGCATGTGCAGCGCGTCAAGCTGGCGGAGCAGATCGCGGACGCGCGGCGGCGCAGGCTGCGGCGGCTGGCGTCGCCGGAGCATCGCGAGATGTTCGGGGAGCTGGGTTACATCTCCGTCGAGAACGCGCTGCCGGACGAGCTGTTCGCCGCGGTGACGGAAGAGGTGGAGACGACGCCGTTTCCGGCGCGCGAGATGAAGCAGGGCAATGCCGTCACCCGGTTCATCACCCTGTCGCCGGAGGTCCTGCGCAAGACGCCGGCACTGGCGCAGACGATCCGCGGCGACCTGTTTCAGGGGCTCATGCGCTATGCCGGGGCGTCGAATACCGATCCTCTGGTGACGCTGCACACCGTGCTGACCAATCCCGGCAAGGGACGTCCCGATCCGCAGACCGCGTTCCATTCCGATACCTTTCACCCGACCTCGAAATGCTGGCTGTTCCTGCGGGAGGTCGAGATGGAGGACGGGCCGTTCTCTTACGTGCCCGGCTCGCACCGGATGACGCCGGGGCGGCTGGAATGGGAGTACGAGCAGAGCCTGACTGCCCGGGAACACGTGAATGGCCATCATTCCGGGGGATCCTTCCGGGCAAGCGAAGACGAGTTGCGCGCAATGGGCTATCCGGCGGCGGTGCCGTTTCCGGTGAAGGCAAACACTCTGGTGGTGGCGGATACTCATGGGTTCCACGCGCGACAGCCGAGCGCGCGGCCGTCGACGCGGCTGGCGCTATATGCGTCGCTGCGGGTGAACCCATTCAACCCGCTGGCGGGGCCCGACATCATGGATCTGCCTGGGCTGCGCGGCCGGAAGGCGCAGTTGCTCGACATGTACCGGGCCGCAGAGGCGCGCATCTCGGGCAAGAAGGAAAGCCAGCCGCTGGTCGGCGAGGTTCTGGCCGCGTCTCCCGCCGTGCGGTGAGACGGCGGGCCACGCCGGAATAGCGAGGCGACCGCAAATGCGCTAGGCTGAGGGAGACGGGAATCCATGCGGCCGGGAGGTGCCGCTGCGAATCCCGCAGGTTGCCGAATTGATCGTATTCGTACTGGGAGGTGTGCGATGACCGAAAAATCCAAGCAATCCGCCGCGAAGGCCCCAAAGGGATCAGATACCGGGATCGTGGTGGAGGCCGAAGGACAGGTTCCGGAGGCCGACGAGAATTTCGAACATACCCTGCGGCGCCTGGTGCTCGAACGGGAGCAGCAGCGGGCCAAGAACTTCGGGCTGTACCGATGAGGACGACGGCGAGACCGATGATACTGGGCGACCATGTTTTCACCGAGGATGGGGCGTTCGACGGCATGATCGGCGGCGACGCGACCGTCGCCGAAGGCGTGGAACTGACCCTGAAGGGAATGGTTGGTGGCGATCTGCTGGTCGAGGCGGGCGCGGTGGTCCGGCTGACGGGCATGGTTGCCGGCGATACGATCAATCGCGGCGGGTCGGTCATCGCGGATTGGTAAGCCGGGGTTCGCGTGATGCGCTGCCCGTGGTCGGGGCCGCGTGTGGGGGGGCGGCTTTGCTTAACCAAGGTTACGCGTTTATGAACGCGCGGATCGGTAACGCATTGTAAACAATAAACTTCTTGACCCGGCGCGCGGTCTTTTGTAGAAATCCGACATGCTGGAAGAAATGGGCGAGCGGCCCCCGGGATACCCGGGCGGCCGTTTTTTCGTTTCTCTCGTGCGGAGCAGCATGAGAGGCGGGCGTTATGACTTTGATCAGGCTGACGGGCGATGGCGACGATTCCGAACGGGATGCCGGCGTCGAGATCGCGGAACGGATGTTCCTGGATGCGCTCAGCGCGGTTGAGGCGATTACCGAGAAGATCAGACGACAGGAACTGGACGCGTTGCGGGAGATGCCGAAGGCGGCTTCCGAGGCGGGCGCGGCAACACGACAACTGCTGACGGAGAAGAACCGTGTACTTGAGCAGAAGAAAAGAACTTCCGGACTTGTCCATGGCTTTGCCATCGACTTCGACGCCGCCAGAGCTGAGATCGGGCGCCGCCTGGCTCGCCTCCGCGCCGCCGGAGGTGGCTGAGCAATTCCTGCGAGACCTGAGCGAGGGAGCGCTGCTGGCGCTCCCTTTTCTTTTCGAATTCTGGGCGCTGCCGCATCAATTGCCGCCGGAGGGTATGTGGCGGTCCTGGGTGATCCTCGGCGGGCGCGGCGCCGGCAAGACGCGGGCCGGGGCGGAATGGGTGCGGTCGCAGGTCGAGGGCGCGCGGCCGCTGGACGAGGGCCGGGCGCGGCGCGTTGCGCTGATCGGCGAGACGCTGGATCAGGTGCGGGACGTGATGGTGTTCGGGGACAGCGGGATCCTGGCCTGTTCGCCGCCGGACCGGCGGCCGGAATGGGAAGCGACGAAGCGGCGGCTGGTCTGGCCGAACGGGGCGGTGGCGCAGGCGTTCTCGGCGTCGGAGCCGGAAACGCTGCGGGGGCCGCAGTTCGATGCGGCCTGGGCGGATGAGCTTGGGAAATGGAAGCGCGGCGAGGAAGCCTGGGACATGCTGCAGTTCGCGCTGCGGCTGGGCGACGATCCGCGGCAGGTGGTGACGACGACGCCGCGCAATGTCGAGGTGCTGAAACAGCTACTGGACGCGCCTTCGACGGTGCGGACCCATGCGCCGACCGCGGCGAACCGGGCGTTTCTGGCGGAGTCCTTCCTGGCCGAGATGCAGGCCCGCTATGGTGGGACGCGGCTGGGGCGGCAGGAGCTGGACGGGGTTCTGCTGGAGGATGCGGACGGGGCGCTTTGGACCGGGGCGGCGCTGGAGGCGCTGCGGGTCGGGGAGGCGCCGGAGCTGGACCGGGTGGTGGTGGCGGTGGACCCGCCGGTGACCGGGCATGACGCGTCGGACGACTGCGGGATCGTGGTGGTCGGCGCGGTGACGCAGGGCCCGCCGCAGGAATGGCGGGCCTGGGTGCTGGAGGATGCGAGCGTCTCGGCGGCCTCGCCCAAGGTCTGGGCCGAGGCGGCGATTGCGGCGCGGGATCGCTGGGACGCGGAGCGGCTGGTGGCCGAGGTGAACCAGGGCGGGGATCTGGTGGAGAGCGTGCTGCGGCAGGTCGATCCGCTGGTGCCCTACCGGTCGGTGCGGGCGGCGCGCGGCAAGGCGGCGCGGGCGGAACCGGTGGCCGCGCTTTACGAGCAGGGGCGGGTGATGCACCTGCCGGGGCTGGGCGCGCTGGAGGAGCAGATGTGCCGGATGACGGCGCGGGGATTCGAGGGCAAGGGCTCGCCGGACCGGGTGGATGCGCTGGTCTGGGCGCTGCATGAGCTGATGGTCGGCCCGGGGGCGGCCTACCGGCGGCCGCAGATCCGGGCGTTGCGGTAGGGGCGCTGTCCCGGCGGAGGGTCTGGTGGCGGGTGCGGGAGCCTCCGGCGGGGATATTTTCGACCAGAAGAAGCAGGCGGTCCGCCCTTGCCAGAGCGCGCGTGGGGTCGGGTTTCTGAACAAGGCATGCGGTGCGGGCGCCCCGGGGCGGCTGCGGGCGCGTGTCGGATGGTTACGAGGAAGGGGCGGCGATGTTCGAGTTTCTGAAACGGCGCACGGACGAGGCGCCGGAACGCAAGGCCTCGGCCACTGGGCGTGTGGCGGTCTGGCCGGGCGCGGGGCGTGTGGCCTGGTCGGCGCGGGACACGGCCAGCCTGACGCGGACCGGGTTCGCGGCGAACCCGGTGGGGTTCCGCTCGGTCCGGCTGATCGCGGAGGCGGCGGCGGCGCTGCCGCTGCTCTGCCAGGACGGGACGCGGCGGTACGAGGCGCATCCGGTGCTGGCGCTGCTGGGACGCCCCAATGCGGCGCAGGGGCGGGCGGAAATGCTGGAGGCGCTTTATGCGCAGCTGCTGCTGAGCGGGAACGGCTATGTCGAGGCGGTGGGCGGCGAGGCGGGGCTACCGGTGGAGCTGCATGTGCTGCGCTCCGACCGGATGAGCGTGGTGCCGGGGGCGGATGGCTGGCCGGTGGCGTTCGAATATGCGGTGGGCGCGCGGAAACACCGCTTTGCGGTGGGCGACGGGGTGTCGCCGGTCTGCCATGTGCGCAGCTTCCATCCGCAGGACGACCATTACGGGTTTTCGCCGATGCAGGCGGCGGCGCAGGCGGTCGACGTGCACAATTCGGCGTCGCGCTGGTCGAAGGCGCTGCTCGACAATGCGGCGCGGCCTTCGGGGGCGATCGTCTACAAGGGCGCGGACGGGCACGGGACGATGGCGGCGGACCAGTACGACCGGCTGCAGTCGGAGATGGAGAGCTATCATCAGGGCGCGGCGAATGCCGGGCGGCCGATGCTGCTGGAAGGCGGGCTGGACTGGAAGCCGATGGGCTTCTCTCCGTCGGACATGGAGTTCCAGAAGACCAAGGAAGCGGCGGCGCGGGAGATCGCGCAGGCCTTCGGGGTGCCGCCGATGCTGATCGGGATTCCGGGGGACGCGACCTATGCGAACTATCAGGAGGCGCATCGGGCGTTCTACCGGCTGACGGTGCTGCCGCTGGCGGCGAAGGTGACGGCGGCGCTGGCGCACTGGCTGAGCGCCTATGCCGGCGACGAGGTGGAGCTGAAACCCGACCCGGACCAGGTGCCGGCGCTGGCGGCGGACCGCGATCAGCAGTGGAAGCGGGTCTCGGAAGCGCCGTTCCTGTCGGACGAGGAAAAACGGGCGCTGCTGGGGCTGCCGCGGGTCTGCGGCGCGGACTGAGCTTTCGGGCTGCGGTTCAGGTTCGAAGCGGCTTGGGCGCGTCGGGTACGCGACGGCTGTTACGCAACGGCGGGCGGAGCGCGATCAGGGAAAGGGTAGGGGCATGTTGGACGAGATGGCGGGTGCGCTGGAGCACAAGTTCTGCCGGCTGGGCGGCGATCTGACGGTGAAGGATGGCTGCGAGATCGAGGGCTATGCCTCGCTGTTCGGGCAGGCGGATCAGGGCGGCGATATCGTCGGGGCGGGCGCCTATGCGAAATCGCTGGCGGCGCTGCAGGCGAAGGGCGGACGGGTGAAGATGCTGTGGCAGCACGATCCGGTCCAGCCGATCGGAGTCTGGGACGAGGTGCGCGAGGACGGCAAGGGGCTGTACGTCAAGGGACGCATCCTGACCGATGTGGCGCGCGGGCGCGAGGCGGTGGCGCTGCTGGGGGCCGGCGCAATCGACGGGCTGTCGATCGGCTACCGGACCGTGCGGGCGGAGAAGGATGGCAAGGGCCGGCGGCTCTTGTCCGAGCTGGAGCTTTGGGAAGTGTCGCTGGTGACCTTTCCGATGCTTCCGGGCGCGCGGGTCGGCGCGAAGGGGGACCAGCCCGCTTCGGCAGAGGACCTGATGCGCGAAGTGGCGGTGGCGCTGATGACGGCGCGCCGGAAGCTGGCCCAGGGCTGAGTCAGCGGAGCGATCCCAACAGAGGAGAGGCGGGATGAGCAAGACCGAGTGCGGGGCTCGGCCCGGGCGAGATGTGCCGGGCGGGCTGTCGCCGGCCGAGGCGGTGAAGACCGAACTGGCCGGGCTGGTGGACGACCTGGGGAGTTTCCAGGCCGAGATGAAAGCGAAGTTTCAACAGCAGGAAGAGCGTATCATGATGCTTGATCGGAAATCCCTGACCCGGGCACGCCCGGTACTGGCGTCTGCCGCCGAGGAAGAGCCGCCCCACAGCAAGGCCTTTGCCGCCTATGTCCGCACCGGCGACGATGACGGGCTGCGCGGGCTGGCGCTGGAAGGCAAGGCGCTGGCGACGAGCGGCGACGGCGGATACCTGGTGGATCCGCAGACCTCGGAGACGATCCAGAGCGTGCTGAACGCCACGGCGTCGCTGCGGCGCGTGGCGACGGTGGTGAATGTCGAGGCGACCTCCTACGACGTGCTGATCGACACCACCGAGGCCGGGGCCGGCTGGGCCACCGAAACCGATCCGAGCGCGGAGACCGGCACGCCGACCATCGAGCGCCGGGTGATCCCGCTGCACGAGCTGAGCGCGCTGCCGAAGGCGTCGCAGCGGCTGCTGGACGACAGCGCCTTCGACCTTGAAAGCTGGCTGGCGGGGCGGATCGCGGAGAAATTCGCGCGCGCCGAGGCGGCGGCCTTTATCGGGGGCGACGGCAACGACAAGCCGACCGGGTTCCTGGACTACACGACCGCGACGAACGGGACCGAGACCTGGGGCGAGCTGGGGCACGTGATCACCGGGGCGGATGGTGCGTTCGACGGGACCGATCCGGCGGATGCGATAGTCGATCTGGTCTATGCGCTGGGCGCGCAGTACCGGGCGAACGGTACCTTCGTGATGAACTCGAAGACCGTGGCGTCGGTGCGCAAGCTGAAGGACAGCGACGGCCGGTTCCTGTGGTCGGACGGGCTGGCGGCGGGCGAGCCCGCGCGGCTGATGGGGTATCCGGTGCTGGTAGCGGAGGACATGCCGGATATCTCCACCGGAAGCCTGTCGATTGCCTTCGGCGATTTCCGCGCCGGCTATACCATCGCGGAGCGCCCGGACCTGCGGATCCTGCGCGATCCGTTCTCTGCCAAGCCGCATGTGCTGTTCTACGCGACCAAGCGCGTGGGCGGCGATGTGGCCGATTTCAACGCCATCAAGGTGCTGAAGTTCTCGGCCTCCTGACCGGAGGCCGGGTAAGGCGTTCCGCGGGGCATCGCGCCTCGCGGGGCGTGCGGGCGCGCGCCGGGAAGCCGTGCTGTCTAGCTGTTTCCCTCTGTCCGAGCGGTGCGGTGGCGCGCGTCCGCTCCATGTGAGTGCGGCGCGGGAGAGGTAACGACCGTCCACCGGGGCGGGACCCGATTTCGGAGACAATCCATGATGTTAGTGGAACAGACCACCGTGGCGACCGAGGCGTTGCCGGTGACGGAATTCAAGGACCATTTGCGTCTGGGCAGCGGGTTTTCCGATGACGGGGTGCAGGACACGGTGCTTGAAGGCTATGTGCGTTCCGCCCTGGCGGCGATCGAGGCGCGCACCGGCAAGGTGCTGTATTCGCGGGTCTTCGTCTGGACGCTGGACCGGTGGCGGGAGCTGGCGCGGCAGGCGCTGCCGGTGGCGCCGGTGACGGCGGTCAGCGGGGTCAGGCTGTTCGACCGGGACGGGGCCGAGACGGTGATCGCGGCGGATAAATACAGGCTGCAGATGGATAGCCAGCGGCCGCGGCTGGTGTCGACGGTGCTGCATCTGCCGCTGATCCCGACGCATGGGACGGCAGAGGTGACGTTCACGGCAGGGTTCGGCACGTCCTGGGACGATATTCCGGCAGACCTGTGCCAAGCGGTGCTGCTGCTGGCGGCGCATTACTACGAGAACCGGTCGGCGGTTCTGGCCGGGGAAGCGCCGGTGCCGTTCGGGGTGAGCCTGCTGATCGACCGGTACCGGACGGTCCGGCTCTTCGGGGAAGGCGGTGCGCGATGACGCGGCCGGTGCTGAACCGGCGGCTGACGCTGGAGCGGCCGCTGCGTACGCGGGACGAGGCGGGCGGCTATGTGACCACGTGGGGTGTGCTGGGCACGCTCTGGGCTTCGATCAGGCCCGGGACCGGCCGGGATGCGGAGAGTGCGGGGCTGACCGTGTCGACGGTGCCTTACAGGATCACGGTGCGGGCGGCGCCGGTGAGTTCGCCGCAGCGGCCCGTGCCGGGGCAGCGGCTGCGCGAGGGGACGCGGATGTTCGCAGTGCTGGCGGTGACCGAGGCGGATGACGACGCCCGCTACCTGACCGTGTTCGCGCGGGAAGAGGAGGTGGCGTCATGACATATGCCATGGGGTCGGCGCTGCAGGAGGCGGTGTTTCAGCGGCTTGAGGCGGATGCGGTGCTGGCGGCACTGGTGGGTACGTCGATCTACGACTCGGCGCCGCAGGGGCCGGTGCCGGGGCTTTACGTAACGCTGGGGCCGGAGGATGTGCGCGACCGGTCGGACGGGACCGGCGGCGCGGCGATCCACGATTTCACGGTCAGCGTGGTGACGGACGAAACCGGGTTTCAGGCGGCGAAGGCGGCTGCCGCGGCGGTGTCGGATGCGCTGGTGGATGCCGGGCTGGCGCTGGCGCGCGGGCGGCTGGTGTCGCTGAGCTTCCTGAAGGCGCGGGCGCGGCGGGTGTCGAAGAGCGCGCAGCGGCAGATCGACATGACCTTCCGCGCGCGTGTCGAGGACGACTGAGTTTTCAAACGGTTGGAGTGACGGATATGGGTGCCCAGAACGGCAAGGACCTTCTCATCAAGCTCGACATGACCGGGGGCGGGTCGTTCTCGACCATTGCCGGGCTGCGGGCGACGCGGATCTCTTTCAACGCCGAGAGCGTCGATGCGACCAGCCTGGAGAGCGCGGGCGGGTGGCGCGAGCTGCTGGCGGGCGCGGGGGTGAAATCGGCGGCGATCTCGGGTTCGGGCGTGTTCCGCGACGAGACCACGGACGAGCGGGCGCGGCAGATCTTCTTTGACGCCGAGATGCCGGATTTCCAGGTGATCATCCCGGATTTCGGCACCATCGAGGGGCCGTTCCAGGTGACCTCGATCGAATATGCCGGGACGCATAACGGCGAGGCGACGTACGAGCTGTCGATCGCCTCGGCGGGTGCGCTGACCTTTACGGCGGCGTGATGGCGAACCCTTGGGCGGGCGAGGTGGCGCTGGTCGTCGATGGCAAGCGTCACGTGCTGAAGCTGACACTGGGAGCGCTGGCGGAGCTGGAGGCGACGCTGCTGGCGGACACGCTGGTCGGGATGATCGAGCGGTTCGAGGCGGGGCGGTTTTCGACGCGCGACGTGCTGGCGCTGGTGGTCGCGGGGCTGCGTGGCGGCGGGTGGCGCGGGGCGGCTGCGGATCTGCTGAGCGCGGAGATCGAGGGCGGGCCGGTGGAGGCGGCGCGGGTCGCCGGGCAGCTGCTGGCGCGGGCGTTTGCCCTGCCCGAGAGGGCGGAGTGAGCGGCTTCGACTGGCCGCTGCTGATGCGCGCGGGGATGCGCGGGCTGGGGTTGAGGCCGGGCGAGTTCTGGGCGCTGACCCCGGCGGAGCTGGTGCTGCTTCTGGGCGGTGGTGAAGGGACGGCGCCGCTGACGCGGGACCGGCTGGAGGAGCTGGCCGCGGCCTATCCGGATGCGAATGGAGGGACGGATGGACGAGATTGACGCGCTGGAAGACCAGATCGACGCGCTGGAGCGGTCTCTGGGAGGGGCGGCGGCGGTGGCCGCGGCATTCGACGGCGAATTGCGGTCGATGGGATCGACCATCGCCGATACGGGTCGCGAGGTGCGGGTGCTGTCGGGCGGGATCAGCCGTGGGCTGCGCAATGCGTTCGACGGCCTGATCTTTGACGGCATGAAGCTGTCGGACGCGCTGCGGGGCGTGGCGCAGTCGATGGTAGATGCCGCGTACAGCGCAGCGATCCGGCCGGTGACGTCTCATTTCGGCGGTATGCTGGCGCGGGGCGTGGAGAGCATCGTTCAGGGCGGGTCGCTGTTCGAGAAGGGCGGCGCCTTTACCCAGGGGCGCGTGGTGCCGTTCGCAAATGGTGGCGTGGTGTCGGGGCCGGTGTCTTTTCCGATGCGCGGCGGCATGGGGCTGATGGGCGAAGCGGGGCCGGAGGCGATCCTGCCGCTGGCGCGCGGAGCCGACGGGCGTCTGGGTGTGCGGAGCGACGCGGGCGGGCGACCCGTCAGCGTTGTCATGAACATCCAGACGCCGGATGCCGAGAGCTTCCGGCGCAGCCAGTCCCAGATCGCGGCGCAGATGGGCCGGGTGCTGGCGCGCGGCCAGCGCAATCGCTGAGGAGGGCGCGATGCAGTTTCACGAGGTACGGTTCCCGGCGTCGCTGAGCTTCGGCTCTGTCGGCGGGCCGGAGCGGCGCACGGAGATCGTGACGCTGGCGAACGGATTCGAGGAGCGCAACACGCCCTGGGCGCATGCGCGGCGGCGCTATGATGCGGGCGTTGCGATGCGCTCGATGGACGATGTCGAGACGCTGATCGCGTTTTTCGAGGCACGGCAGGGGCAGCTTTACGGGTTCCGGTGGAAGGACTGGTCGGATTACAAGTCCTGCCCGCATTCCTCGGCACCGGGGTATGAGGATCAAGAGATCGGCGTCGGCGACGGAGTGACCACGGCGTTCCAGCTTCAGAAGGTCTATGCCTCGGGGGCGCAGAGTTATGCGCGGCCGGTGAAAAAGCCGGTGGCGGGGACGGTGCTGGTTGGACTGAACGGCGTGCTGCAGGCGGCGCCGGGCAATTATTCCGTGAATGACGCCACGGGGGTGATCACCTTTGTATCGGCGCCGGCGCTGGATGCGGTGGTGACGGCAGGGTTCGAGTTCGACGTGCCGGTGCGGTTCGATACCGACCGGGTGCAGGTATCGGTTGCCTCGTTCAACGCGGGCGAGATGCCGGATGTGCCGGTCGTCGAGGTGCGGGTCTGATGGCGTTTCCCGAAGATCTGAAGGCGCATCTGGAAACCGGCGTCACGACGGTGTGCCGCTGCTGGTCGGTGGTGCGCGGGGATGGCGTGTCGTTCGGGTTCACGGATCACGACGAGGGGCTGGCCTTTGGCGGGACGACCTTTGTGCCGGACAGCGGGATGACGGCGGCGGCGATCCAGTCGGGCACCGGGCTTGCGGTCGACAATACCGAGGCGGTGGGTGTGCTGAGCGATGCCTCGCTGTCGGAGGCGGATATCCTGGCGGGGCGGTTCGATGGGGCCGAGGTGACTGCCTGGCTGGTGAACTGGCGGGACGTGGCGCAGCGGGTCGTATTGTTCCGCGGGTCCATCGGCGAGGTGAAGCGGGGCGGTGGCGCGTTTCAGGCGGAGCTGCGGGGGCTGGCGGAGGCGCTGAACCAGCCGATGGGACGGGTGTACCAGACGCCCTGCGCGGCGGTGCTGGGGGATGCGGAGTGCGGGTTCGACACCGGGGCGAGCGGGTTCTTTGCCGAGGTGGCGGTGGAGAGCGTGGAGGACCGGAAGCGGTTCACCTTCACATCGCTGGGGACCTTCGCGGACCGGTGGTTCGAGAAGGGGCGGTTCACGGTATTGGATGGCTCGGCGGAGGGTCTGGTGGCGGTCGTGAAGAACGACCGGCGGCGGACCTCGGACCGGATGGTGGAGATCTGGGAGAGTCTCGGGGCCGAGGTTTCGCTTGGCGACACCGTGCGGATCGAAGCCGGGTGCGACAAGCGGGCGGCGACGTGCCGGGACAAGTTCGCGAACTTCGTCAATTTCCGGGGGTTTCCGCATATTCCGGGTGAGGACTGGCTGATGGCCTATCCGAGTTCGGCGCGGCCCAGCGACGGCGGGAGCCGGCAGCGATGAGCGGCGTGGGTGAGGCGGCGCTGGCGGAGGCGCGTGGGTGGATCGGGACGCCCTACGTGCATCAGGCGTCGGCGCGCGGGTTCGGGGCGGACTGCCTCGGGCTGGTGCGCGGGGTCTGGCGGGTGCTGTATGCGACCGAGCCGGAGATGGTGCCGGCCTATACGCAGGACTGGTCCGAGGCGGGCAGGGTGGAGCGGCTGTGGGCGGCGGCTATGCGGCATCTGGCGGAGGCGCCAGGCGCGGAAGCCTCGGGCGACGTGCTGCTTTTCCGGATGCGGGACGGCGGGGTGGCCAAGCACCTGGGAATTCAGGGAGACGTAGGGGCGGCGCCGACCTTCGTGCATGCCTATTCGGGGCATGCGGTGATGGAAAGCCCGCTGTCCGCGCCGTGGCGGCGGCGGATCGTGGCGCGGTTTCGGTTTCCGGAAAGGGGCTAGGGTATGGCGACGATAGTTCTGTCGGCCGTGGGCTTCGCGGCCGGACAGGCCGTTGGCGGCAGCGTGCTGGGCCTGTCCTCTGCCGTGATCGGGCGCGCCATCGGCGCGACGATTGGCCGGGTGATCGACCAGAAGCTGCTGGGGCAGGGGTCGGATCCGGTCGAGCACGGCAAGGTGGACCGGTTTCGGCTGAGCGGGGCGAGTGAAGGCGCCCTGGTGGCGCAGATGCACGGCCGGGGTCGCGTGTCGGGGCAGGTGATCTGGGCGACGGAGTTCCTGGAGACGGCGACGACCTCTGGCGGCGGCAAGGGCGGGCCGCCGAAGCCGAAGGTGACGGAGTATTCCTACAGCGTGAGTCTCGCCGTGGCGCTGTGTCGTGGCGAGATCTCAGGCGTGGGGCGGATCTGGGCGGACGGGCGGGAGCTGGCCGCGGATGAGATCTCGCTGCGGGTCTATCATGGGGCTGAGGATCAGCTGCCCGATCCGAAGATCGAGGCGGTGGAGGGCGCCGGGATGGCGCCCGCGTATCGCGGGACCGCCTATGTGGTGATCGAGGATCTGGAGCTGGGGCCGTTCGGCAACCGTGTGCCGCAATTCAGTTTCGAGGTGTTCCGTCCGGCGCCGTCGGGGTTGCCGGGGGTGGTGGATGATCCGTCGCGTGCGGTGAAGGCGGTGGCGCTGATCCCGGGGACCGGGGAATACGCGCTCGCGACGACGCCGGTGCATTTCGAGATCGGTCCGGGCGAGAACCGGTCGGCAAATGTGAATTCGCCGGTCGGGAAGCCGGATCTGCTGGTGTCGCTGGACGGGCTGAAGGCTGAACTGCCGAACTGCGGCTCGGTCTCGCTTGTGGTGTCGTGGTTCGGCGACGATCTGCGCTGCGGGGCGTGCGAGATCAAGCCAAAGGTGGAGCAGAAGCTGCAGGACGGGGCGGGGATGCCGTGGGTGGTCTCCGGGCTTGGCCGGTCGGGTGCCACGGATGTGCCGAAGGGCGCGGAGGACCGGCCGCTTTATGGCGGAACGCCGACGGATCGCTCGGTGATCGAGGCGATTCAGGCGTGCAAGGCTGCGGGGCAGGACGTGGTGTTCTATCCGTTCATCCTGATGACGCAGCAGGCTGAGAACGGGCTGACCGATCCGTGGACCGGGGATGCGGATCAGCCTGAATTTCCCTGGCGGGGGCGGATCACGTTGTCCGTGGCGCCGGGGGAGCCGGGGAGCCCGGATCAGAGCGCGGTGGCGGACGCTCAGGTGGCGGCCTTCTTCGGGTCGGCGGCGACGGGAGATTACTCGCAGACCGCCGATGGAGTGGATTATTCGGGTCCGGCGGAATGGTCGTTCCGGCGGTTCATCCTGCATTACGCGAACCTCTGTGCGGTTGCGGGTGGGGTGGATGCGTTCTGCATCGGATCCGAGATGCGCGGGCTGACGCAGATCCGGGGGGCGAGCGGCTTTCCGGCGGTGGCGGCGCTGCGTGTGCTGGCTGGTGAGGTGCGCTCGATCCTGGGGGCCGGTTGCAAGATCGGCTATGCGGCGGACTGGTCGGAGTATTTCGGGTATCATCCTCAGGACGGGTCGGGTGATGTTTACTTCAACCTCGATCCGCTGTGGGCGGATGCCGATATCGATTTCGTCGGGATCGACAATTACATGCCACTGTCCGACTGGCGCGACGGGGACGCGCATGCGGATGCTGGGTGGGGATCAGTCTACAACCTCGATTACCTGACAGGGAATATTGAAGGCGGGGAAGGGTACGACTGGTACTATTCCGACGGCGCGGCGCGGGAGTACCAGGTGCGGACGCCGATCACCGACGGGGCTCATGGCGAGCCGTGGGTGTTCCGGTACAAGGATCTGCGCAACTGGTGGACCAATGCGCATCACGAGCGGATCGGGGGCGTGCGGCAGGGCTCGCCTACGGTTTGGGTGCCTGAGAGCAAACCGATCTACTTCACCGAGTACGGCTGCGGCGCGGTCGAGTACGGGACCAATCAGCCGAACAAGTTCCTCGATCCGAAGTCGTCGGAATCCTCCTTGCCGTATCATTCGAGCGGCCGGCGGGACGACTTTGTCCAAATGCAGTACCTGCGCGCGATGACATCGTATTACGCGTCTGTGGCAAACAATCCTGTGTCGTCGGTTTACGGCCAGCGGATGGTCGACATGTCGCGCGCGCATGTCTGGGCCTGGGACACGCGGCCTTACCCGTCTTTCCCGGCGCGGGATGAATTGTGGAGCGACGGGGAGAATTACCTGCGCGGTCATTGGCTGAACGGGCGGGCGTCGGCGCGGTCGCTGGCGGGGCTGGTGGCGGAGGTGTGTCTGGCCGCCGGGGTCACGGATTACGACGTCGAGAAGCTCTACGGGCTGGTGCGCGGTTATGCCGGGGATGCCGAGACCGGGCGGGCGGCGTTGCAGCCTCTGATGCTGGCCTATGCGTTCGACGCGCTGGAGCGGGAAGGCAAGCTGATCTTCCGCTGCCGGGACGGGCGGGCGGTGGCGGCGGTTGCTGCGGAAGGGCTGGCTGTGTCGCCCGAGGCAGAGACCGATCTGGCGCTGGTGCGGGCGCCGGGGGCGGAGACCTCGGGGCGGTTGCGATTGTCGTTCATCGAGGAAGGCGCGGATTACGAAACGCGGGCGGAAGAGGCGGTGCATCCTGATGAGGCGACGCAGAGCGTGGCGGGGTCCGAGCTGCCGCTGGTTCTGACTCGGACGGAGGCGCGCGGGATCGTTGAGCGCTGGCTTGCCGAGGCGCGGGTTGCGCGGGATACAGCAGCTTTCGCTCTGCCGCTGTCGCAGATGTCTTTGGGTGCGGGCGACGTTGTGTCTCTGCCGGGGGAGGCCGCGTCTTATCGCATCGACCGGGTCGAACTGGCGGAGTTTCAGATGATCGAGGCGGTGCGGGTGGAGCCGAAGCTCTACACACCGTCCGATGCGGTGGAACTGGGGCCGCGGGCGCGGCCTTACGTGGCTCCGGTGCCGGTTTATCCGTTGTTCCTGGACCTGCCGCTCCTACGTGGGGATGAGGTGCCGCATGCGCCCTACGTGGCGGCGGCGGCGCGTCCCTGGCCGGGGTCAGTCGCGGTCTACGACTCTTCGGCCGACGAGGGATACGAGCTGAACCGGGTGCTGTCTTCGGCTGCGGTGATCGGGACGACCGAGACGGTGATGGCGGCGGCAGAGCCGGGTGTGCTCGACCGCTCGGCGGCGCTGCGAGTGAAGCTGGTATCGGGGGTGCTGGCTTCGGCAAGCCTGGCGGAGGTTCTGAACGGCGCGAACGTGGCGGCGATCGGGGACGGGACGCCGGGGAACTGGGAGGTGTTCCAGTTCGCCGATGCCGAATTGGTGGATGAGCGTACCTACGAGCTGTCATCGCGGTTGCGCGGGCAGGCGGGCACCGACGGGGTCATGCCGGCGAGCTGGCCTGCGGGCAGCATTTACGTGCTGCTGAACGGATCGGCGCAACAGATCGACCTGGCGCTGTCGAAGCGAGGACTGGCGCGGCATTACCGCATCGGGCCGGCGCGGCGCGGGTATGACCATCCGTCCTACACGCATGTGGTGGAGGCATTCGACGGGATCGGGCTGCGGCCCTATGCGCCGGTGCATTTGCGGTGGGTGCGTGACGGATCCGGGAATGATGTCGTGAGCTGGGTGCGGCGGACGCGGGTGGATGGCGACAGCTGGCAGTCGACGGAGGTGCCGCTGGGCGAGGAGAGCGAGAGCTACCTTGTGCGGGTCATCGAAGGGGGTTCGGTGGTGCGCGAGGTCAGTGTTTCGGCGCCGTCCCATTCGTATTCGGCTGCCGCCAGGTCGGCGGATGGTGTGAGCGGCAGTTACCAGTTGGATGTGGCGCAGGTGTCGGCCCGGTTCGGGCCCGGGCCTTTCAGGAGGATCGTGATCGATGGATGAGACCTTGCAACTGGCGCTGCCGCTGCTGCAGCCGGCGCAGGCGCAGAAACATGTGACGGTAAACGAGGCTCTGGTTCGGCTGGACGGGCTGACGTATCTGACGTTGCAGTCGATGGATACCAGCACGCCGCCGGGTTCGGCGGAGGATGGCGAGAGCTACGGCGTGCCGTCGAGTGCGACTGGCGACTGGGCGGGGCATGCGGGAGAGGTTGCGATCTGGTCGAATGGCGGCTGGGTTTACGTGCAGCCGCGCACGGGATGGCGCGGCTGGGTCGTGGATCGGCACGCGAGCGCCTTGCATGACGGTTCGGGATGGGTCGAAGGCGGAGTTGCGGTTTCTGTCAACCGGGCTGCATCGGCGCTGCGGGTGCTGGAGTTCGACCATACGATTTCGGCCGGGGCGACATCCACCACCAGTGTCGAGATCCCGCAATACGCTTTGGTTTTCGCGGTGACCGCCCGGATCAAGACGGCGTTCAGCGGGGCACTTGCCAGCTGGGATTTTGGTGTGTCTGGGGCGACAGACCGGTATGGGTCCGGTCTTGGGCTGGCGCAGGGATCGTGGGTGTCGGGGATTACCGGACAGCCGGTGACCTATTACGCCGACACGCCGCTAGTCCTGACCGGGAACGGCGGCGATTTCTCGGGCGGAGAGCTGCGGGTGGCGATCCATTATTACAGCGCGACGCCGCCGGAGGTCTGAGTTTGCGGCCGGTATTGCATGGGGACCTGATTGCAGCGGCGCGGGTCCTCTACGGGGTACCGGTTCCGGAACGTGGGGCGGTTCTGGGCCGGTTAATGCGCGCGGCGGGGTGGGCGGATCGGTTTCGCCGCCACCACCGCCGCGCGCATCCCGTCTGGGGGGATGGCAGTCTGATGGCGGCGGCGCTTTCGGAAGGTCCGCCGCCGGAGCCATCATTGGAGGATGCGGATTACTGCCTGTGTCTGGCGCAGGTCCTGCAGGAAGTGGCCGCATGCGGTGGACAGGTTCGGGAGTACTAGCCGGCCGCGCAGGAAACGCATATCGGGACGGTCGGGTCGAACTCCAGCCGCTTAAGGTCGATTTCCTCGCCACAGCCGATGCAGTAGCCGTATTCATCCTCGTCAATCCGGATGAGTGCCGCGCCGATGCGTTGCCGCATTTGCGCGCGGCGCGATGCGGTGGCCTTCGCCATTGCCTGTTGCTGCATGGCGTCCATGCGTGACAGGCGACCCACGGATTGCTGGTCCAATGTGACGGCTTTCTGACCGTCCGAGCCTGCGGAATCCTGCGCATCCAGATCCTCCAGCATTTCCAGCAGCCTTTGCCGGAACCGGGATATCTGCGACTCATTCATCCTTGGAATTTACTCCATCACGCCTTTGCGTTTGTTCCGGCGTACCTATTTGGTGTAAAACGCTCGCGCATTGGAGGGAAGACCGATGGCAGAAACGCGCAAGGCAGTCGCTGAACTGGACCCGGTCTGGAGCCGGATTCGAAGCGAAGCACAGGATGCCGTGGCGGCGGAGCCGCTTCTGGGCGGTCTGGTGCATTCGTCCATCCTGCACCACCCGTCTCTGGAGCGGGCGCTGGCGTATCGCATCTCGCTGAAGCTCGCATCCGGCGAGATGTCGGAGCAGATCCTGCGGGAGATCGCGGATGAGGCCTATGGCGCGGACCCGTCGCTCGGCCAGTCGGCGCGGGCGGATATCGTCGCGGTCTACGAGCGCGACCCGGCCTGCCACCGGTTCATGCAGCCCGTGATGTACTTCAAGGGCTTCCAGGCGCTGCAGGCGTACCGGGTGGGCCACTGGCTATGGCGTCAGGACCGCAAGGACCTTGCCTATTTCATCCAGATGCGCGTGTCCGAAATGTTCGGTGTCGACATTCATCCCGCCTCCAAGGTCGGAAAGGGGATCATGATCGACCACGCGCATTCCATCGTGATCGGTGAGACGGCAACCGTTGGCGACAACGTGTCGATGCTGCACTCGGTGACGCTGGGTGGCACCGGCAAGGAAGAGCAGCGGCGGCATCCGACGATCGAATGCGGCGTGCTGATCGGTGCCGGTGCGAAGGTGCTGGGCAATATCACCGTGGGGTCCTGCAGCAAGATCGCGGCGGGTTCGGTGGTTCTGCACGACGTGCCCAAGCGCAAGACCGTCGCCGGTGTTCCGGCGAAGGTCGTGGGCGAGGCCGGGTGTGACCAGCCGTCGGTGATGATGGATCAGTTGCTGAACGGCGAACTCTGATCGCCGTTCAGTCGTCGATAAGCTGATCGTAGGCTTCCAGCGCCTTTACTCCGTACATGTAGGCCGGCCCGCCGCCCATGACGATTGCCACGCCGATGGTCTCGGCGATGTCGTCGCGGTTTGCGCCGGCCTTGGCAGCGGCCTGGACATGGAAGCCGATGCAGTCCACGCACTGCTTCGAAATGCCGATGGCCAAGGCGATCAGCTCCTTTTCCCGCCTGGTCAGTGCGCCTTCGGCCATGCCGCCGCGATGCATGGCGGTGAAGCCTTTGGCGGCGTCCTCGTGCGTCTTTCGAAAGGCGGCGAGGTTGTTGCTGGTATCTTCCAGGTGCTCTTTCCAGTCCACTGTTCTCAATCCATGTGCTGAATGCGTCTTCGCGCGGTAGGTATGCCGTGGAGCGGGCCGGCGCCTTGCGCTGGATCAAGCCGTTATGCCGCGGCGGACCGTCCGCAAGGAGCGGTACAGGCCAGAGGAAACGTGTCGGAAAAAGTTGACATGTCGGAAATATCCGACATGATATCCGCATGAGTCGAGAGCACGTCTTTTCCGCACTTTCGAACCCGGTCCGCCGGGAATTGCTGGAGTTGCTGATCGAGGGGGAGGAAACCCCCGGCAGGTTGGCGGAGAGTTTCTCTCTCAGCAGGTCGGCAGTGTCCGAGCATCTGTCGATCCTGCGCGAGGCGGGCCTTGTGACCGAGGAAATTATAGGGCGTGAACGGCTTTATTCGCTGAACGTGGAGCCTTTGCGGCAGATCAGCAGCTGGCTGCGCCCGTTCGAACACTACTGGCAGCAGCGTCTTGCCGCACTCGGTGCAATGCTGGAAGAGGATGACGAAGAATGACGACGACCACCGAGACCGTGACAGTTATCCAGCGTATCGCGCGTCCGCCGGAAAAGGTGTGGGCGGCACTGGTCACCCCGGAACTGCTGGCGAAATGGTGGGGCGCGGGAGATATCCGGCCCGAGGTTGGCCATTGCTTCACAATGGACATGCCGCAGTGGGGGCAGGTGCCTTGCGAGGTACTGGAGGTCGTGCCCGAGCGGCGGCTCGTGTTCACCTTTCACGACTGGCGGCTGGTCTGGACGCTGGAACCTGTCGAGGACGGCACACTGCTGCGCCTGGATCACGAAGGGTTCGACATGGAGAACCCGCAGCACCGGTTCGCCCACGAAAACATGGGAAGGGGCTGGAAATCGGCGGTGCTACCGAGGCTGGCGGCTCTGGTCGAAGGGGGCGCCTGAGCGGCGCCCCTTGGCACTTAGGCCAGCATCGCGACCGGATTTTCGAGGTTTTCCTTGATGGCGGCCAGAAGCTCTGCGCCGAGGGCGCCGTCGATGACACGGTGATCGACGGACAGGGTCACGGACATCACCGTCGCCACGCCGACTTCGCCGTCATCCTTCACCACAGGCTTCTTCACACCCGCGCCGACCGCGAGGATTGCGCCGTGGGGCGGGTTGATGACGGCGTCGAAGTTGTCGATGCCGTACATGCCGAGATTGGAGATCGCGAAGGACCCGCCGACATACTCATGCGGCGCGAGTTTGCGGTCGCGGGCGCGCGCAGCGAGGTCCTTCATCTCGGCGGACAGCGCCGACAGCGTCTTCTGGTGAGCGTCCTTGATTACCGGAGTAAACAGGCCGCCATCGATGGCCACGGCCACCGCGACATCGGAAGGCTTCAGCTTGATGATCCGGTCGCCGGCCCAGACGGCATTGGCGGCCGGGACCTCCTGCAACGCGTTCGCGCAGGCCTTGATGATGAAGTCGTTGACCGACAGTTTCACGCCCTTCGATTCCAGCTGTTTGTTCAACTGGCTGCGGAATTTCAGCAGGTCGTCGAGATATATGTCCCGGCGCAGGTAGAAATGCGGGATTGTCTGCTTGGCCTCGGTAAGTCGGCTGGCGACCGTGCGGCGCATGCCGTCGAGCTTGACCTCTTCGTAGTCGCGGCCTTCGTACATCCGGACCACCTGCTCGTAGCCGGGACCGGCGGGCATGGCGCCGGCGGCGGCAGGTGCCGCGGCAGCCGGCTTTTCTTCTGCCTTCGCGGGCGCAGCGCCGGGTTTGGCGGCTTCGACATCCGCCTTGACGATGCGGCCCTTGGGGCCGGAGCCCTTGATCTGGCTGAGATCGAGCCCCTTGTCCTCGGCGATGCGGCGCGCGAGCGGCGAGGCGAAGATACGTGTGCCGTCGGCGGCTTCGGGGGCTGCCGGGGCAGGTGTGGTGGATTTCTCCGGACCCGATTGTGCCTCTTTCGGTGCGGGTGCGGCGTCCTTGTTTTCCGGCTCAGACGAGGCGGCAGGTTTGGAAGAGCCCGACGACCCCTCCTTGATATCGTCGGCGCTCTCGCCATCGTCGAGCAGCACCGCGATGGGCGTATTCACCTTCACCCCTTCGCTGCCTTCCGCGACGAGGATCTTGCCGACGGTGCCTTCGTCGACGGCCTCGAATTCCATCGTCGCCTTGTCGGTCTCGATCTCGGCCAGCAAGTCGCCGGAGGAGACCGTGTCGCCCTCCTTCACCAGCCATTTCGCCAGCGTGCCTTCCTCCATCGTGGGGCTGAGGGCGGGCATCAGAATCTCTGTTGGCATCTCTTTACTCCTCCACGAGCGACAGCCGGTCGAACGGCGCGCGTATCCGTGTGTCGCCACGGGACAATTTGGTCAGGGCTTTCTCGATCTGGCTGCGGTGCAGGGCGATCCACTTGTAGACGTCCTCGTGCTCGGGCCGGGGACCGGACTTGAGCAGCCACTCCGTCACCAGCGTTTCGGGCACCAGGCCGCGGATCGTGCGGCCCTTTGCCTGAAAGCTGACGCGGTAGGCGCCTTGTTCCATGTCTATCCCGTGGACCTCCACCGCATATCCTCAGCGATAGGTGACGGCTTTCACCGCGTCGATGACTTCCTTGGTCGATGTCAGCGCCAGCTTTTCCAGGTTCGCTGCGTATGGCATCGGGACATCCTTGCCGGCGCAGTTGATGACCGGCGCGTCAAGATAGTCGAACGCCTCCTGCATCAGCACCGCCGAGATGTGGTTGCCGATGGAGCAGACGGGGAAGCCTTCCTCCACGGTCACGCAGCGGTTGGTCTTCATCACCGATTTCACCACCGTGTCGGTATCCATCGGGCGGATGGTGCGCAGGTCGATGACCTCAGCTCCGATGCCTTCCTTGGCCAGTTCATCGGCGGCTTCCAGCGCGTAGTTCATGCCGATGCCGAAGCTGACGATGGTCACATCGTCGCCCTCGCGCCAGATCCGCGCCTTGCCCAGCGGAACCGTCCAGTCATCCATCACCGGCACGTCGAAGGACCTGCCGTACATGATCTCGTTTTCCAGGCAGATCACCGGGTTCGGGTCGCGGATCGCGGATTTCAACAGACCCTTGGCGTCTGCGGCGGAGTATGGCTGAATCACCTTCAGACCGGGGATTTGCGCGTACCAGGCGGCGTAGTCCTGGCTGTGCTGGGCACCGACGCGGGCGGCGGCGCCGTTGGGGCCGCGGAACACGATGGGACAACCCATCTGGCCGCCGGACATGTAGAGCGTCTTGGCAGCCGAGTTCACGATCTGGTCGATGGCCTGCATCGCGAAGTTGAAGGTCATGAATTCGACGATCGGCCGCAGACCGCCAAAGGCCGCGCCGACGCCGAGACCGGCAAAGCCATGCTCGGTGATCGGCGTGTCGATGACGCGCTTGGCAGAGAACTCGTCGAGCAGGCCCTGCGTGATCTTGTAGGCGCCCTGGTACTCGGCGACCTCCTCGCCCATGACGAAGACATTCTCGTCGCGGCGCATCTCTTCGGCCATGGCGTCGCGCAGAGCTTCGCGGACCGTGGTCGATTTCATTTCGGTGCCCGCCGGGATCTCTGTTTCCTCGGGAACCTTCACCTCGACCGGGGATTTCGCCTGCGCCGGGGCAGGGGCTTCCTCGGCCTTCGCCGGTGCGTCTTCGGCGGGCGTGGACGAGGCGGATGCCTCGCTCATGTCCTCGCCTTCTTCACCGATGACGGCTATGGGCGTGTTCACCTTCACACCCTCGGTGCCTTCGGCGATCAGGATCTTGCCGATCACCCCCTCGTCGACGGCTTCGAATTCCATCGTCGCCTTGTCGGTCTCAATCTCGGCCAGGATGTCGCCGGAAGATACGGTATCCCCCTCCTTGACCAGCCATTTCGCCAGCGTGCCCTCTTCCATGGTGGGGCTCAGAGCCGGCATCAGGATTTCCGTCGCCATTTATTCGGCCTCCGCAATCGCTTTGATCGTCAACTCAGGCAGCCTGCCCCTCGGGCAGCTCCTTGGCATAGATGTCGGTCCACAGTTCCTCGACCGCCGGTTCCGGGCTTTCCCGGGCGAAGTCTGCCGCGTCGTTGATGATGTCCTTGATTTCCTTGTCGATCGCTTTCAGGTCGTCCTCCGACGCGTGCTTGCCGTCGAGGATCAGTTTGCGCACGCCCTCTATCGGGTCGCGTTCCTCGCGCATCTTCTGCACTTCCTCGCGGGTCCGGTACTTGGCCGGGTCCGACATGGAGTGGCCGCGATAGCGGTAGGTCATCATTTCAAGGATGTAGGGGCCGTTGCCGTCGCGGCAGTGCTTCACCGCCTTTTCGCCTGCGGCTTTCACCGCAAGCACGTCCATGCCGTCGACCGCCTCGCCCGGCATGCCGTAGGCCGCGCCGCGTTCCCAGAAGTCCTTGGACCGGGTCGCGCGTTTCACGGCGGTGCCCATGGCGTACTGGTTGTTCTCGATCACGAAGATCACCGGCAGATCCCAGAGTTCGGCCATGTTGTAGGTTTCGGCCACCTGGCCCTGGTTCGCCGCGCCGTCGCCGAAATAGGTGAAGGTGACGTGGTCCGTGCCCTTGTACTTCTCGGCGAACGCCAGACCCGCGCCGATCGGGACGTTTGCGCCGACGATGCCGTGGCCGCCGTAGAAGTTCTTCTCTTTCGAGAACATGTGCATCGAGCCGCCCTTGCCTTTGGAGTAACCTCCCTCGCGGCCGGTCAGCTCTGCCATCACGCCTTTTGGGTCCATGCCGCAGGCCAGCATGTGGCCGTGGTCACGGTAGGTGGTGATGCGGTTGTCACCTTCCTTCGTCGTTGCCTCGAGCCCGACGACGACGGCCTCCTGGCCGATGTAGAGGTGGCAGAACCCACCGATCAGCCCCATGCCGTAGAGCTGGCCGGCCTTTTCCTCGAACCGGCGGATCAGCAGCATTTCACGATAGTAGTGGAGCAGGTCCTCTTTCGAGGCAGCGGGTTTCTTCGCACGACTGCGGGTGGCCATTTCGGCGTCTCCTCCCTCTTGCGACAGATAGTTTAGTATTAAACAATCCCATACCGCACGGCGCTGGCGAAATCGACCGCATTTTTCGCTGCGTCACGCCAAGCTGCTATGCGCCGCGCGAATATGTGTGGCGGGACAGCATGATTTCCAGAGAATTTAGCAGTTTTCGGAGATCAGCGCAGGATCACTTCGTCGCTGCGCACCATGCCAAGCACCTCGCGCGCCTGCTGGTCCAGCAGGTCGAGGTCAAGGTAGTCGTCGGACAGCCGCCGGGTCTTGTTTCGCAGAACCTCGACCTCGGCGCGCAATTCCTTCGCTTCGGCTTTCAGTTCCTGCGCCTCTGCTTCGATCTGAATGCGGCGGAACAAGCCGTAATCGCCCTGCACGCTGGCAAAGGTGAAGTAGCCGCCAAGGCAGAAAACAACCGCGAAAAACACGATCACACTTAACGCCGGAGTCTTGCGGGGTCTGCCCATCACGTGCCTCATTGCCGCCTCTTGCGGGCGGTCCTCGGGCAACATCGCACATCGATTCGCCTTTGTGAATCCCATAAATTCAATGCATGTTGCGGTTGAATCAAATGTGATCGCCATGTCTGCCCCCCGTTCCGAACTTCAGACCCATCAGGTGGAGAACCAGCCCGCGCCAAGGGAGATATCCCTGTGGGATGATGACCTTCCGATGCGCGAGGCGATTGCGGCGAATAACGGCAATGAAGTCGCAGTTAAGGCCTATGCGGAAACGCTTTCGGACCCGGAAATGCTGGAGGCGGGCCGCGCCGCAAACCGTTTTCCGCCGGAACTGAAGCTCTTTGACCGCGGCGGCCGGCGGCTGGACGAGGTGTCGTTTCACCCGGCGTATCATCAGCTCATGCAAGCGGGTCTGGAAGCCGGCTATTCAGCGATCGCGTGGGAGGGCGGATCGGGCGGGCATGTCGCCCACGCCGCCATGGTCTACCTTCTCAGCCAGGTCGAGCCGGGCACGTGCTGCCCGATGACGATGACCTACGCGGCGGTGCCTGCGCTGGCCGGATCGGACCTGGCCGACATGTGGCTGCCGAAGCTGACCGCGCGTGCCTATGATCGGTCCACCGAGCCCGTCACGCAGAAGTCCGGTGCCACCCTCGGCATGGCGATGACGGAAAAACAGGGCGGTTCGGACGTCCGCGCCAACACCACTCGTGCTGAACCGAATGGCGACACCTATCGGCTAACCGGTCACAAATGGTTCTGCTCGGCGCCAATGTCCGACGGGTTCCTGACACTGGCTCAGGCACCCGGCGGACTGACCTGTTTCCTGGTGCCGCGCTGGTTGGAGGGAGAGCGCAACGCGATCAGCCTGATGCGGCTGAAGGACAAGCTTGGCAATCGGGCGAATGCGTCTTCGGAGATCGAATACAACGGCGCGCTCGCACACAGGATCGGCGAGGAAGGGCAGGGCGTTCGCACCATCATCCGCATGGTGCATCATACCCGTCTCGACACTGCCATGGCGCCGGCCGGCCTGATGCGTGCCGCATTGGCGGAAGCCGCCTATTGGTGCCGCCACCGCACCGCCTTTCAACGCAAGCTGATCGATCAGCCGCTGATGCAGACCTTGCTGGCCGACCTCGCACTCGATGCCGAAGGCTCGCTGGCACTCGGCCTCCGCGTCGCCCGAGCCTTCGATGAGCGCGACGAAGCATTCGCTCGCATCGCGGTCGCGCTGGCGAAATACCTGTCGAACAAGCGCGCGCCCGGCATGATCTACGAAGCGATGGAAGCGTTAGGGGGCATGGGCTATGTCGAGGATACGCCGCTGCCGCTTCTTTACCGCGAGGCGCCTTTGAACTCGATCTGGGAAGGGTCTGGTAACGTTATCTGCCTCGACATCCTGCGCACTCTGGCGCGCGATCCGGATGCGGGCGAAGCGCTGGCGCAGGCGCTCGATGCGGGGAAGGGTTCCGACAGCCGCTACGACGCCGCGCTTTCGGACCATCGGACGCGCTGGTCGTCGCTTCCGCCAGAGGCCGAGGCTCGTTTCTTCGCAGAGCGCACAGCAACGCTTCTGACTGCTGTCACTCTCATGGAGACGGCTCCCGCTGTTGCGGGGACGTATCTCGCGACGCGGCTGACCTTCGATCGCGGTCTTACTGCTGGCGCTGTGTCCGCTGTAGACACAGCGCAACTTTTGGATCGTGTGCTGCCCGGCTGAACGCTAGGCGCGGCGTCGCCGAGTCAAGCCAAACACGCCAAGCCCTGACAGAAGAAGAAGCACGGATGCGGGCAGAGGGACCGCGGCAGTTTCGATGACGTAGTGCCCGCCGGGACCGTTTTCCAACGTTTCGAGGTCGATCATCTGGAACGTATATTCATCGGGAGGGCCCAGGATGACCTTCTCGAAAAACACTTCGCAGTTAAGTGGTTCGCAGACACCCTGTGCGGCGGAGTTGAAGAACCGCGCGAAGATACCCTCAGAGGGACCAGTCAGGTCGTTGGTAACGGGACGGTACTCGGGATTGTCCAGCGGATCGAATGTATCGAACGTGACCCCGCCAATCACGAAATTTGCCGCGGTCACCTGACCTCCGGCAGCCGGTGCTTCGAATGTGCCGAGAAAATTGCTGAAATCGTCGAACACCTTGAAGGTTGACGCCATTGCAGATGCACCGACCGTTGAGAGCATACATGCAGCGGCAAAAGCTACACCCGCTTGGCGGGGTAATGTGCGAATTGAATTCATGAGTATCTCCAAAATCAGTTGGGTCGAAAAAAAACATGTGTTGTTCACGAGAATCTGTGTGCAATCAATCAACAAAGGATACACTCAGGTTGCCCTTACGGCAAGAAAACGACGCTAACGATTTTGAATGATGAATTCAGTGACCGACCCAGCAGATGGGCCGGTCAAAGCTTTTAAGGCCTCAAAGGGTTACTCGATCACTTCGACATCCGCCATGACGTCCGGCTGACCGATCACCGCTCCGTTGGGTCCTTCGCCAAGCTTGATCGAATCCAGTACGTCCAGCCCGGAAGTCACCCGACCCACCACGGTATATTGTCCGTTCAGGTGCGGTGCCGGGGCGAACATGATGAAAAACTGCGAGTTTGCGGAGTTCGGGTCCGCGGTGCGCGCCATGCCCACGACGCCACGCTCGAATGATTCGCCGGAGAACTCGGCCGGAATGTCCGGCATCTCCGACCCGCCGGTCCCCGCGCGGTTCATGTCGCCGCCTTCGAGCTTGCCGAACTGGCCGTCACCGGTCTGCGCCATGAAGCCGTCGATGACACGATGGAACACCACGCCGTCGTAATAGCCTTCCTCGGCCAGGGCCTTGATCTGGGCGACGTGCTTCGGCGCCAAGTCTTCCAGCAGATCGATTTCGATCACGCCGTTGGCCTCGCCCTCGACAGTGATCCGCAGGCCCGTGGCGCCCGCCGGGGCGGCCAGCAGGCAGAGTGCAAATGCAAGTTTACGCATCGGCCGCAACCTTCATGCTGAGCATCTTGTCCGGATTCGCCGGTGGTTCGCCGCGCATGATTGCGTCGACGAACTCCATTCCTTCGATCACGCGGCCGTAGACGGTGTACTGCCGATTCAGGAAATGGTTGTCCGAGAAGTTGATGAAGAACTGCGAGTTCGCGGAGTTCGGATTCTGCGACCGGGCCGCGCCCAGCGTGCCGCGGTCATGCGGGATGCCGGAAAATTCGGCCGGAAGGTCCGGCTTGTCCGAGCCGCCGGTGCCGGCACGGCGAAGGTCGAAGTTGTCTTCGGTATTGCCATGCGCAACGTCGCCAGACTGTGCCATGAAGCCGTCGATCACCCGGTGGAAGATCACGTTGTCATAGGCGCCGGCGCGGGCCAGTTCCTTGATCCGCGCGCAATGCTGGGGGGCGATGTCGGGCAGCAGCTCGATCGCAACGGTGCCGTCCTTCAATTGGATCAGGATGGTGTTCTCTGGGTCTTTGTACTCTGCCATGGGATCCTCACCTAAAAGTCGGCGGCAACCTAGGGGCTGTCGCCCCCAAGGGAAAGGCGCAATCGTGTGATCCCTTGCGCGTGCTGCCTCAGGCGCTAGACGTGTTAACAAGATTGCGGCGCATCAGGAGGCCCCCATGAGCTGGAAGACCATTGACGACATGGAAATGGACGGAAAGGTCGTCCTGACGCGTGTGGACATCAACGTGCCCGTGGAAAACGGGCAGGTGACCGACACCACCCGGATCGACCGCATCGTACCGACGGTGAAGGACATTCTTGCAAAGGGCGGCATGCCGGTCCTGATGGCGCATTTCGGCCGTCCGAAGGGGCAGGTGGTGCCGGACATGTCGCTGAAACAGGTCGTTCCGGCGCTCGAGGCGGCGCTCGGTCAGTCCGTGACCTTTGCCGAAAGCTGTATCGGTGGTCCTGCGAAGACGGTCGTTGCAGCGATGAAACCCGGCGAGGTCGTTCTGCTGGAAAATACCCGCTTTCATGCCGGTGAAGAGAAGAACGACCACGTGTTTGCGGCGTCGCTTGCAGCACTTGGCTCAATCTACTGCAACGACGCGTTTTCTGCCGCGCACCGCGCCCACGCCTCGACCGAAGGCATCGCACGCCTGCTGCCCTCCTGCGCCGGACGCCTGATGCAGGCGGAACTCGAAGCGTTGCAGGCGGCGCTTGGCGATCCCAAGCGGCCGCTCGTTGCCGTGGTCGGCGGCGCAAAGGTGTCCACCAAGCTGGAACTGCTGGGCAACCTGATCGAGAAGGTGAACACGCTGATCATCGGTGGTGGCATGGCCAACACATTCCTTGCCGCCAAGGGCATCGATGTCGGCAAGTCGCTGGCCGAGCATGATATGGCCGGCACCGCGAAGGAAATCCTCGATAAGGCATCCGGCAGCGGCTGCACCATCCTGTTGCCCTCCGACGTCGTGATTGCCAGGGAATTCAAGGCGGGTGCGGACAGCGAGGTTGTGGCCGCCGATTCCTGCCCGTCAGACGCGATGATCCTCGATGCCGGGCCGGCGACCGTGGTCGAGATCGGCGAGATTCTACAGGAAGCGAGCACGCTGATCTGGAACGGGCCGCTTGGCGCCTTCGAAATTGCGCCCTTCGATGCCGCCACGGTTGCTGCCGCGATGAAAGCAGCGGAATTGACGGACGATGGCAAACTGATTTCCGTGGCTGGCGGCGGCGATACCGTTGCCGCGCTGAACAAGGCCGGCGTGGCGGAACGTTTCACCTATGTCTCGACCGCTGGCGGCGCGTTCCTTGAGTGGATGGAAGGTAAGACTTTGCCCGGAGTGGCCGCTCTGGAGGGTTGATTTTTAACACCTTTCCGAGTCCTATGCCCCTCGCCAAATCACTTCATTTGACGAGAGGATTTTCCGAATGCGCCGTCTGCTTGCAACCGCCGCCGCAACCGCACTCCTGCCTGCCGGAGCCATCGCCCAGGACAGGGTGACATTGTGGGACGTGTTCTCGCTCGACCGCATCGCGCAGTCGCTTGCGCAAAGCGGAATCCAGATGCTGCGCACGCAGATGGACCTGAAATACGGCGACCTCTCGGTGGACCTGCGCCGCAGCCGTGCGACCATGTCGGATATCACCGCCTGGCCCTTCTTCGACTGGGACGAAAACTTCGAGTGTGAGATCGGGATTGACCGGATCACCCTGCTGACGACGCCAATCGACACGGTCGAGCGGTTCAAGCTGACAGCGCGGGTATCCGGACTGACGCTCCAACCGGCCTGCCTGCCGGAAGAAGCGCGTGAGGGGCTGCAATTCGTCGGTCTCGACACAATCGAGGTGCCGCGCATGACGATAGACATCAATTACGGAATGCCGGCCTCCGACGCTTTGATCCACATCTTTGCAGACGTGACGGACGTCGCAACGCTCGATGTGACCGGGGATTTCGCCTATTTCTGGTTCGACGGACGCGATGACATGGAACAGCCCGAGCCGGTGTGGTTTCTCGATAGTGCCGTTCTGGAGATCGAGAACCGCGGCATCTGGGAGGCGGTTAAGGATCAGTTGCCGCCACCGATCACCGGCGAGGGTGCCGCGCTGACCATAGAGGGCATGCTGGGTGACGCGCTGATCGATCTGAACCGCAAGGCAGATCCCGAAACAAGCTCGATGACCGATGACCAGCGTGCCTTCGTCAAGTCGGCAGCGGAGGCGTGGCCCGCCTTTCTCGCGTCACCGGAAACCCTCGTGCTGGAGACAGGAATAGATGGAGATGTCTACATAGATATGTATGCCATCGAGGATGATCCGCGTGAACTCTTTACCGCCCTACGGCCGCGTGTTGCACTTGCACCGGCGCGGACAAGCGAACTGCTCTCCGTCGACCTGCTGACGCGGGCCAGCGGCGACGCTGCCGATGCGCTTTCGGACGAGGAGAAGCTCCAGGTGGGCGAAGCGTTGATCCTGGGAACGGGCGCTCCGCGCAATGTGGCGAAAGGGATGGATCTGCTTCAGCCGCTGGCAGAGGGCGGTAGTGGTGCCGCTGCGCTTTTGGTGGCCAAAGCACTGCTGCCGACTGAACCCGATGCTGCCTACCTGTGGGCACTGCGCGCGGGCGCGGCAGGTGAGACGGGCGCGACAGCTTTGCTTGATCGGCTGGAAAAGGACATGGCCTTTACCCGTGTTCTGGAACTACAGGCAGAGATCTCGGGCAGCGACGAACACCCGGGCTCGGCGCTCCGGACACTCAGCGGCATTCGTGAGCAGGCGACGATGCGGATGTCGGGCAACGGCTTGGCGCGGTCCTATGGCATCGCGGCGATGTGGGCGATCCTCGCGAAGGCGGCGGGTGATCCGGAAGCCTCCGCCATTGTCGATGAAATCGATGAACTTGTGCGGCTGGAAGGCGCCGAGGCGCGGGCCGCCTGGGCCGAGACCGAGTCAGCCTATGCCGATCTCGCAATGGAAGTCTGGATCGGCCAGAACCTGCCCGCGCGCTACGCGGAATAGTCCTTTTGCCAGGTGATCGGTCGGGCTTTGGGCACATTAGCCGGCGATACTTCGCAAAAAGCTCGCACCGCGGCATAGGTTAGCGCAACCAGAGATTGGCCTTCCCGCGCGCATTTCGTAGGGAAGTCCAGACAACGTCTGACGCAGAGGAGCCTCACCGATGAAAGCCACCGGTACCGTCAAGAAAATCCTTGCCAAATACGAAGGCGAAAATCCCGGGGTCAAAGGCAAGCTGTGCCAGATGCTGATGCACGGCAAGCTGGCTGGCACCGGCAAGATGATCATCCTGCCGGTCGACCAGGGGTTCGAGCATGGCCCGGCACGGTCCTTCGCGCCGAACCCGGCCGGCTATGACCCGCATTACCACTACCAGCTTGCCATCGACGCAGGGCTGAACGCCTACGCGGCACCGCTTGGCCCGCTCGAGGCTGGGGCCGACACCTTCGCCGGCCAGATCCCGACGATCCTCAAGGTGAACTCCGCGAACTCGCTGATGTCGGACACCGCCGGCAAGAACCAGGCTGTTACCGCCTCTGTCGATGACGCGTTGCGGCTCGGATGTGCCGCCATCGGGTTCACCATCTATCCCGGCTCCGACATGGCGCTCGACATGTTCGAAGAGATCGTGGAGATGCGGAAGGAGGCGGCCTCTAAAGGTGTCGCCACCGTGATCTGGTCCTATCCCCGCGGCGAGGCGATTTCGAAGGACGGCGAGACCGCCATCGATATCGGCGCCTATGCCGCCCATATCGCGGCGCTACTGGGCGCGCATATCATCAAGATCAAGCTGTCGACCGATCACCTGGAACAGCCGGAAGCCAAGAAGGCGTTCGAATCCGCCGGCATCGACATTTCGACCCAGGCCGCCCGCGTGTCCGAATGTGTCCGCTCTGCCTTCGACGGCCGCCGCATCATCGTCTTTTCCGGCGGTGCCGCGAAGGGCGCCGATGCGGTCTATGACGACGCCCGCGCGATCCGTGATGGCGGCGGCAACGGCTCGATCATCGGTCGCAACAGTTTCCAGCGTTCACGCGAGGACGCGCTGGATATGCTGGGCAAGCTGATCGACATCTACAAGGGCAAGGACTGAGCCTTTCGTGGCCGTCCCGTTCAGGGACGGCCATTTTCGTTCGGGAGGGTCTGATGCCGGCGATAGATATCCAGGTCCTGGAAGGCGTGTTCTCCGACGAGGAGAAGGCTGAGATCATTCGCAAGGTCACCGACGCTTTTGGTGATGTGGCGGGCAAAACGATACGCGCGGGAACCTCTGTCCGGATCCACGAGGTGAAAAGCGGCTCCTGGGGCTATGCCGGGAACGTGCTGACCACGGCGGATGCAAAGGCGATGCGAGACCGCGGCTGACCTCAGCCACGCGGAATGTCGAAGCCCGGGTCTGCCAGTTCAAACCCCTCGAACCGGAAAGCTGGCGACACCGTGCATCCGACAAGCGTCCAGGCGCCCGTCGTCTCTGCGGCCTGCCAGTGTCCCAGCGGAACGATCCGCTGCGGCGCCTCGGCGGATGCGAGGTTGGGCCCCAGCTTCCACGTTTTCGCCGGCCCGGCCTCCGTCGCAGCGATATGCAGGTTCAACGGCGATCCGGCGTAGTAGTGCCAGATCTCGGTCGCATCGACGCGGTGCCAGTGGCTGCGTTCTCCGGACTGGAGCAGGAAATAGATGCATGTTCCGGCAGGGCGTGCACCGTCCTCGGCCTCGGCAATCCACGTTTGCCTAAACCACCCGCCCTCGGGGTGAGGCGACAGGTTCAGCCGGTCGATGATCTCTTGCGCTTCCATGTCGGGACAGTAGCTTCGCCGGGACCAACAGGGAAGGTGTGGGTATGGTGGAACGCGTGGTAATCGTCGGGGCGGGGATCCTTGGTGCGATGGCGGCTTACAGGCTGGCACGGGCCGGGTACGCCGTGACGGTTCTCGATGCGGCCACGCCTGGTGGGGTGGCCACTGCCGCGACGTTCGGCTGGATCAACGCCAGTTTCTACCTTGATGACGCCCACCACCGGCTGCGGGTAGAGGCGATTGCCGCCTGGCACCGCCTGCAGGCGGAGTTGACAGGACTGCCGGTTGCCTGGCCGGGGTGTCTTTGGTGGGAGGAGAGTGGTGCGGATTTCGACGCCATGGAAGCACGGCTGACGGCGCTGGGGTATCCACTCGAGCGATGGAATAGCGATCAGGTATCGAAGGCAGTTCCCGGCCTCGGCGAGGTGCCGGAGGCCGCGCTGCATTTCCCCGGCGAGGGCGTCGCCGAGGGCACCGGGACGGCGCGTTATGTCCTGCACGCAGCAGCTGATCTAGGTGCTCGTATCATTGGTGGTACCGCCGTGCGCTCCGTGGAAACGGACAACGGCCGTGTCACCAGCCTTCGGCTCGCGGGCGGAACGATCCCGGCTGACCACGTCCTGATCGCCGCCGGGCGGGGCAGTGCGGCTCTGCTGTCACCCTTTGGCATCGACATGGGGCTTCTGCCGCGCCCTGCCGTGACCCTGCGCACCAATCCGGTCGCTGCTGTCATGGACAGGCTGATTGTGCCGCCCGGTATGGAAATTCGGCAGGATGCCGAGGGCCGCATCGTAGCCCCGACGTCCCCGAAACATCAGGAGGACGCGACCGAGGAATTGCCGGAGACACCGGACAAGCTGGCGGACGCGACCATGGTGCGATTGAAACGCATGTTCCCCGGCCTTGACCTGCGTTGGGAAGATGCGCTTCTCGGCTGGCGCCCCATGCCCCAGGACGGCTTTCCCGCAGTAGGGCCGGCGGGGCCAGACGGGCTCTACGTCGCCGTGATGCACTCGGGCATGACGCTTGCCGCGCTCATGGGCGAGCTTGTTGCCGCCGAGATCGGCGGCAAGATGTCTGATTGGCTGCAACCGTACAGGTTGGAACGGTTCGTAACCTGACTGAACGACGAATGGAAGACGGGGCGCAATCGCCCCGCCGAAAAGTCAGCGCAGGATCGATGTTCCGGCGTATTGTGCCGTCTCACCCAGCATCTCCTCGATCCGGATCAGCTGATTGTATTTGGCCAGCCGGTCCGACCGTGCCAGCGAACCGGTCTTGATCTGCCCGCAATTGGTTGCCACCGCTAGGTCGGCGATGGTCGCGTCTTCGGTCTCGCCCGAACGGTGCGACATCACGCAGGTGTAGCTGGCGCGGTGTGCCATATCGACGGCTTTAAGAGTTTCCGACAACGTCCCGATCTGGTTGACTTTTACCAGAAGGGAGTTGCCACAACCGCGCTTGATCCCGTCTGACAGGCGGTCAGGGTTCGTCACGAACAGGTCGTCGCCCACCAACTGGATCTTGCCGCCGAGCGCATCGGTCAGCTTGGCCCAGCCGTCCCAATCATCCTCGGCCATGCCGTCTTCGATCGAGATGATCGGATAGTCGGCGACCAGCGATTGCAGGTAGGCCACGTTCTCGTCGGAAGTCAGAGTTTTCCCTTCGCCTTCCATGACATACTTGCCGTCCTTGAAATATTCGGTCGAGGCGCAGTCGAGCGCGATATAGACATGCTCGCCGGGCTTGTAGCTGGCCTTCTCGATCGACTTCAGGATGAAATCCAGCGCGTCGCGGGTGGAACCAAGCTCCGGCGCAAAGCCGCCTTCGTCGCCAAGTCCCGTCGACATGCCGGCGTCGGACAGCTCTTTCTTCAGCGTGTGGAAGATCTCCGAGCCCATCCGCACCGCGTCCTGCATCGTGTGCGCGGCCACCGGCATGATCATGAATTCCTGGATGTCGATCGGGTTGTCCGCGTGCTCACCGCCGTTGATGATGTTCATCATCGGCACCGGCAGGATGCGGGCAGAGGTCCCGCCTACATAGCGAAACAGCGGCTGCACACAGAAATCCGCGGCCGCTTTCGCCGCCGCCAGCGACACGCCGAGGATGGCGTTCGCCCCGAGCCGGCCCTTGTTGTCCGTCCCGTCCAACTCGATCATGGCGGCGTCCAGCGCCTCCTGTTCGGTAGCGTCGTAACCCACGAGCGCCTCTGCGATCTCGCCGTTGACCGATGCCACAGCTTCCCGCACGCCCTTGCCCTTGTACCGCGCCGGATCGCCGTCGCGCTTTTCGACCGCCTCATGCGCGCCGGTCGAGGCGCCGGATGGGACTGCGGCGCGGCCCATCGTGCCGTCTTCGAGGATGACGTCGACTTCGACCGTCGGGTTGCCGCGGCTGTCGAGGATTTCACGGGCGTGGATGTCGATGATGGTGCTCATTGGCGCGGTCTCCCTGCGTAAGACGAGTTGGTTTCCGCTATAGCAGGCGCGCCACGGATGTAAACGCGCGGGAGGTCTCAGGCGACCCGGCGACGGGCAAGTTGCCGCTCGCGCAGGAAAGTGTAGAGCCCGGCACACAGGATGATGGCAGCGCCGGTCAGCGTCAGTGCATCGGGCCGTTCACCGAAAACCAGTATGCCAAGGCCCATGGTGAAGATCAGTCGCGCATAGCGGAATGGCGAGACGACAGAGGCCGGCGCGACCCGCATCGCAGTGGTGATCGCGTAGTAACCCGTCGTGGTTACCACGATGGCGCCCAGTACCGGCCAGTGCGCTTCCATGTTGTAGACCGGCGGCGTGCCCATAAGCATCATCAACAGTGCACCGGCCGGCATCGTCGCCGCGAACCCCCATGTCGACAGCGTGACGGACGGCAGGTTCGCCGGCGCAAGCCGGGTTACCAGGTCGCGTAGCGCCAGTGCCGTCACACCCAAGACTGCGAAAAGCGCCAGAGGCGTGAACCCCTCCATGCCCGGCCGCACCACTAGCAACATGCCGACGATTCCCGCGGCCACTGCCATCCACCTCCGAGGGCCGACATCTTCCTTGAGGATCACGGCGGCGCCCACAGTCACCACAAGCGGCGCCATCTGCATGATCGCGGCAAAGACCGACAGGGGCACGTAGGCGATTCCGGTGATCAGGCCGATAGCGCCGATGACCTCGAAGAAGTTCCGCCACAGGACCATCGGATGCCGGGCTTCCGGCACGAACAGCTTTACGCCCTGCGCTTTGGCGATCAGCACGAAGAACAGGGTGCCGCCGATCGACAGGCCCAGCATCACCTGGCCCACCGGCAAACCGCGCGCGCTCAGCTTGATGAACATGTCGCTGACCGCCAGCAGAGCCATGGCCAGCACCATCAGCCCGATTCCGCGCAGGGCATGCGGTGGGGGCAGGGCGGTGGTCGTGCTCACCTCGGCGCCTTTTTGGGTACGCCGTAAAGCTCCAGCCTGTGTCCGCGAAGATCATAGCCGAGCTTTTTCGCGATCTTTTCCTGCAGCGCCTCGATTTCCGGATCGCAGAACTCGATCACCTCGCCGGTGTGCATATCGATCAGATGATCATGGTGCTCGCGATCCGCATCCTCGTACCGGGCCCGGCCATCGCCGAATTCCAGTTTCTCGATGATGCCGGCTTCCTCGAACAGCTTCACCGTTCGGTAAACCGTGGCAAGTGAGATCCTGGGATCAACGGCACTGGCGCGGGCGTGCAGTTCCTCGACATCCGGGTGGTCCGATGACGCCTGCAACACCGTCGCGATGACGCGCCGCTGCTCGGTCATCCGAAGCCCCTTGGCTTCGCATCGGTCCAGAATGGTGTCGGTCATCCGCATCTCCCCGTGTCCGGGTTATCTAGGCCAAGGACGGCGCGACCGGAAGACCGGATGCGCCCGCCGAGGTGCCACCCCAAAAAGATTGAACCCATGGCGCGCTGCCAACGACACATCTTCGAAGCCGCACATTGCGGTCACTGGGAAGGGGCGAGACAATGACGATCGTCATAACAATCCTGCTGATCGCGCTGGCCTGTTAACCCCTCGTCGCGGCGCTATCGCTGCTCCGATCCGGAGGAAGGAAGTGAGACATTTCAAGCAGAACGGATAGACCCGAAATCCATCAAGAGATGACCAGAACCTTTTCGATGACCTAATCATTTTCTTTTTCGATTGCTTGCCTGCCTGCCATGTCCCTTGTCCTTCAGGCAGAGCAGCCGGCGCTGGGCCTAGTCCTCCCATGCGCCCCACCGCGCGGCCGATAGTCTCTATGGCCGCGCGGTGTCTTTTCGGGTCAAACGAGATCCGGTTGCCGTCCGACACGCGCCGCAAGGCGTCCGACCGTCAGTCCCTGGACCACGATCGAGAACACCACGACCATGTAGGTGCAGGTCAGGATCAGCGGTTTCCATTCGCTATCGGGCAGACTCAGGGCCAGTGCGACGGAGATGCCGCCTTTCAGCCCGCCCCATGTCATGATGGGTATCGTGCCCTGCTCAAATCCACGAAATGGCTTCAGCATCAGCACCGGGATCGCGACTGCGGTCAGACGTGCCACCAACGACAGGACGATGGACAATACCCCGGCAACTGCAAAATCGAGCGAGAAGGCGACTGCAAAAACCTCCACACCGATCATCAGGAACAGCACTGCGTTCAGTATCTCGTCAATCAGCTTCCAGAACGCGTCGACATAGCGCCGCGTTTCCTCGCTCATCCCGTGGCGCGCGCCGATATCGCCGATCAGCAGACCTGCGCAGACCGCCATGATCGGCGCCGAGACATGCAGGGCCACGGCCAGTTCATAACCGCCGAAAGCGAGGCCAAGCGTCAGCAGGACCTCCAGCGAGTAGTCATCGATCTGCCGCATGACGCGAAACACAAGCCAGCCAAGGACCACGCCAAGAACCGCACCACCAACGGCTTCGCGCAGGAACAGCATTGCGGCGCCCTGCAGACCCTCGGCGTGGTGTTCGCCGCTGGGAAAGGCCAGCCCGACCAGGATCAGGAAAACGACATAGCCGACCCCGTCATTGAACAGCGATTCCCCTGCAATCTTGGTTTCCAGCGATTTCGGCAGATGCGCCTCGCGCAGAACGCCCAGTACCGCCACCGGGTCGGTGGGCGAGATCAGCGCGCCGAAGACCAGCGCGACAAGCAGGGGCGTACCGGTGACCCAGCTGAAACCGACGCCAGCCACAGCCGTCGAAAGGGCGACGCCAATTGTCGCCATCAGCACAACCGGCCGCCACTGATCCCGAAGGTCGGCAACCTTCACATGCAACGCACCAGCGAACAGCAATAGCCCCAACATCCCGTCCAGCAACGCGTCGGAGAACTCGATCTGGATCACCTCTGCCCGGATCGCGCTGGTCATGTCGATGCCGGGCAGCAGCGCATCCAATCCCATCACGGCAAAAGACGCGACCAGTGCGACGACAAGAATGCCGATAGAGGAGGGCAGGCGCAGGAACAGGTAGTTCACCGCGCCGAACGCACCGGCAAGAACGATCAGAAGTGCTGCGATCTGGAGTGCCGTCATGATCTTGCCCCTGCTTGGTTTTTCCGGTCCTGTAGCATGCAGACCGCCTTGCCGGAACTGCCGGAGTTGTGCGGAGGCGGAGGAACATGCAGCGCAAAGACAACATCGACGCCTTCGGGGCGGTCGCCCTGATCGGTTTTTCCGGGCTTTTGGGGCTGAACTAGGTCGTGGTGAAGCTGGTCAACCTGGGCCTGCAGCCGGCTTTCAACGCGGGCCTGCGTTCGCTGTTTGCCGCGCTGGTGTTGGCGGCTTGGATGCGAATGCAGGGGCGTTCCGTTGCGGTGGCGCGGGAAACGATTCCTTCGGGCCTGCTGGCCGGGGTCCTGTTCGCGGCAGAATTTCTTCTGCTCTTCATCGCTATCGACCTGACGACCGTCGCCCGAGTATCGGTCATGTTTTACACGATGCCTGTCTGGCTTGCGGTCATGGCGCATCTTCTCGTGCCCGGCGACCGGCTAAACCTGCGCAAACTTGTAGGTCTTGCGCTTGCAATGGGTGGCGTGGCCTGGGCGATCCTCGACAGGCAGCCCGGCGGCGGCGGAAGCCTGGCGGGTGACCTTATGGCTCTGACGGCAGCCCTCGGATGGGCCGGCATTGCCATCATCGCAAGGACGACGCCCTTCGCCCGGATCGATCCGGAAATGCAGCTGATGTGGCAAGTGACGGTGTCCGCCGTGCTGCTTCTGTTTGCCGCGCCTTTCTTCGGACCGCTATTTCGTGAATTCGTGCCGTGGCACCTGGCTGGCTTCGCCTTCCAGGTCGGCGTCGTCTCAATCGGCTTCGTGGGCTGGTTCGTGCTGCTAAAGATTTACCCGGCGTCGGGCGTCGCGTCCTTCGCCTTCCTTGCCCCGGTTTTCGGAGTGGTCTTTGGCTGGCTGATCTTGGGCGAAACGGTACGCTGGCCACTCTGGGCGTCGCTCGCGCTCGTTGCCGTCGGTTTGACGCTAATCAACCGGCCGTCCCGCGCCGCGATGTCAGCCCAAACCGGCAAGTGATCCGAAGCCGTCCGCGCCGGCTGACTTTCCACAACGCCTGCATCGCGCAGTTCCAGGCCGTTGCTCAAAGCGATCCGGTCCAATGCGGCGATGGGGCGTGCGGCGTGAAAACTGCGGCCCGGCGAATACACGTGGAACCGATCGTCCAGTGCCTCCAGCCCGACCTGCCGCCACTCGTTGAAATCGCCAAGGATCACTGTCGGGATGTCGTCGTCGAAACGATGGGCGATCTTCGCCAGCTGCCGTCGACGGTCACTTCGCAAAAGCCCAAGATGCACGCCCACGATCCGGAGCGCGTTTCCGATTTCAACCGCGACCGCGCCACGCGGCTCGGTTCCGGGCAGGTCGATATGATGGACAGCGCTCGCCTCCAGCCCTTCCCTCAAAAGAACCGCATTGCCGTGCCAGCCGAGAGACACGGAGTTCCGCGCCAGCGGCACGAAATCGAAGTCCGTCTCGGCCTCGACCATTTCGTGGGGCAGAGCTGCCGGACGCGCTCCCAGACGCTTGTCGACCTCCTGCAGCACGACGACGTCAGCCTGCAGATTGTTGATGACGTGGATGATCCGGCCCGGATCCCTGCGACGGTCCAGGCCCACGCATTTGTGGACATTGTAGCTAGCCAGTCGCACCCGTGCCGATCCGATCCTTTCGCTTTACATCGTATCTAGGCAATGCAGCGCGCGATTGCAAAACCGGGAGGGAGGTGCCCGCCACCGCATGGTGGATTGGTCGATGCCGTGGGTTTCCTCTGGGCAACCGCTATTCCGCGCCGGTCTGCGCGGTGCAAAGCTGCCGCGTTCAGGTGCCACAAAAGGTCCGGCGAACTTCCTGCTCCGGGCGAGGTGGCGCAGCGAAATCGCTATTATCTGGCGCTAGGTCGAAGGGGCGATACAATACGTCATTCAACTTGAAGAATGGCGCATAATTCCCCTCGACGGCAGCGGAAATCATTTCCTCTACCCGGTGGTTGCGCGGGATCACCGCCGGATTCGCCCGGCGCATCAGTGCCTTCTGAGTTGCCGGGTCCGCCCCGTCCCGATCCAGCCGGGCGCTCCATTCCGCAGCCCACTCCGCGAGCACCGGATTTGTGCTCAGAAAACCGTCAGCATCATCGGTCAGCGCCCGGAAGCTGTTGGTGAAATCCATCCCGGCCTCGGCCATGTGTGTCAGCAGCCGGGCGATCAGGTTTGCATCCGCTTCTTCCTCGCCGGACAGACCCAATTTGCCCCGGAATACCCGCAGCCAGGCCGCCGCATAGAGATCCGGAAATCGGTTTACGACCTCTGTCGCCTTGTCCACTGCGATGTTGGTGTCTTCATCGATCACCGGCAGCAGTGCTGTCGCCAGTTGCGCGAGGTTCCAGATCGCGATCTCTGGCTGGCGGCCATAGGCATAACGGCCCATGTGATCGATGGAGCTGAAGACCTTTCCCGGATGATAGGCATCCATGAAGGCGCACGGCCCGTAGTCGATGGTTTCGCCCGCGACATGGGTATTGTCGGTGTTCATCACGCCATGGATGAACCCGACACCCATCCACTGCGCCACAAGGTGCGCCTGACGCTCGACCAGTGCATCCAGCATGCCGAGCGGTCCGTCGATCCCGGGATAATGCCGCTCGATGACATAATCCATCAGCTTTCGGATGGCATCGATGTCGTTCCGGGCGGCGAAATACTGGAATGTGCCGACCCGGATATGGCTCGACGCGACGCGGGTCAGGACGGCTCCGGGCAGCTGCCTTTCGCGGATTACGGGTTCACCCGTCGCCACGGCGGCCAACGCTCGGGTCGTCGGTATGCCGAGCGCATGCATTGCCTCCGACACGACATATTCGCGCAATACCGGTCCAAGCCATGCACGGCCATCTCCCCTACGAGAGTAGGGTGTAGGTCCGGATCCCTTCAGCTGAAGGTCGCGGCGTACTCCCTTGGAATCTATCACTTCGCCAAGCAGAATCGCGCGCCCGTCGCCAAGCTGCGGATTCCAGCCGCCGAACTGATGACCTGCATAGACCTGCGCCAGAGGATCGGCCCCATCGGGAACTGCATTGCCAGCCAGTGCCGCAACGCCTTCATTCGACCGTAACGCTTCCGCGTCGAGCCCCAGTTCTTTCGCCAAAGCGGCATTAAGTGCGATCAGCGAAGGTTCTGCGACGGGCGTCGGCGCGACGCGCGTGAAGAACCGGTCCGGCAGTTTGCCATAGCTGTTGTCGAAAGGGACATGCAGAGTCATGCAGATAAGGTAAGTCTCGTGGCCGCCGCTGCAAAGGGGTCAGGGCTGCCAGGTCATTAGGTGGAACTGATCCCGCACCTTGAACCCGCGGGCGGCGTAGATCTTCCGCGCGTTTGCATTCTCCGGGGACACTTCCAAATGTACGGCCTTCACGCCCGCCTGTGCTAGTTGCGGAAGCAGGGTCGTCAGAACCTCAGTTCCCATGCCGCGCCCGCGCACATTCTCGCGAATGAAGAACTCGTCGATGAAGCTGTCCATCCCGCCCAGTTCGATGGACCAGCCGAAGGATATCGCGATGTATCCGACAGGAGCCCTGCGCAGACCGATCAGCCAGATAGCCCCATGAGGTGAGCCCTGAAGCATCGGCAGAACGGCGGTCCGCCGCGTTTCATCGTCCTGCTGGATGCCTTCGAAAGCATGGTAGGCTTCGATCAGCGGCAACAGGCGCACCAGATCGTCCTCGCCGGCAAGGTGCAGGCGCGCAGTCACAGCCGGGCCAGCCTTTCGATTAGCAGAGCGTAGAACCCGTCGGCGTCGATGGTCCCCATGAAGGTCACGTTCGGTTTCCGGTCCGTCACCCGCCACCAGTCGGCGACGGTCATGCCAAGCGTCAGCTGCGACTGCGTTTCGATTTCCACATTGATGTGGCGTCCGGTGAACAGCTCCGGCTTCAGCAGGTACGCGATCACTGTCGGATCATGCAGCGGTCCGCCCTCTGCGCCGTATTTCTCCATGTCATAGCGCTCGAAGAAATCGAGCCATCCGGCCACCGCATCGCCAACGGGGGTCCCGATGCTCCGAAAGTCGGCCAGACGAGACGGAAGGATAAGCGCCTTATGCGTGATATCGAGCGATTGCATCACAATCGAACAGCCAGATTTCAAAACGATGTCAGCGGCTTCCGGGTCGACGTATATGTTGAACTCGGCTGCCGGTGTGACATTGCCGACTTCGAAATAGGCTCCGCCCATGATGACGACCTCGGCAACCTTTTCCACGATGTCAGGCGCGCGGTGGAAAGCCGTGCCAACATTGGTCATCGGGCCAAGCGTGCACAGCGTAACCATACCCGCCGGTTCTGCCCGCAAGGTGTCGATGATGAAGTCGACGCCGTGTTTGTCCTGCAGCGGCATTGCCGGTTCCGGCAGGTCGGCGCCATCCAGCCCGGTCTTGCCGTGAATGTATTCCGCCGTCAGCAAGTCGCGCGTCATCGGCTTGTCGCAGCCGGCGAAGATGGTCACTTCAGGTTTACCCGCCAACTCGCAGACAACTCGGGCATTTCTGGACGTCAGCGCAAGCGGAATGTTACCCGCGACGGTCGTAACACCCAGCACGTCCAGTTCGTCCGGGCTTGCGAGCGCCAGAAGGATCGCAATGGCGTCGTCCTGTCCCGGATCGGTATCGATGATGATCTTGCGCGGCATGTATGCTTCCCGATTTTCCGGGACACTGTCGAAGCGCGCGAGGGAAGTAAAGCGGTCGGCTCAGGTCGTGCCGGTCCAGGCGGCGCGGTCAAACCGGTGAACGGCGGCAGCTTCGCCGCTCAGCACCTCGTGGCCGGTAAACCGGAAGCCCAGGCTTTGGAAAAAGGAGATTGCCGCGTCGTTGTCGGGCCGGGGATCGACAAGAAGTGCATGCACGGTTGGGTCGGCGAAACAGCGTTCGATGACGAGACGCATCGCGCGGGTGCCGAAACCCCGCCCGATCATCTCGGCATCGCCGATCCAGATATCGATGGCACGCAGGCCGGGCGGCCGGTCCTGTCCCCAATAGGCCGAGGGTTCCTTGGCGGGGTCTGTCACCTCGAAATACGCAAAGGGACGGTCGTCGAGGAGCGCCAGAAGATGCTCGATGTAAACGGTCGGCACCAGCATCTCTGCCCAATCATGCTCGGGGTCTACTTGCGGGTCTCCGGTAATGGCACGGCGCACATGCGGCGCCGTGTCCCAGCGTTGCAGAAGCGGAATGTCGCCCTGTTCGGCCCGGCGCAGGGTGATCTGGGGCGACAATTGCCTTCTATCCGTCGAAGTTCACCTCTTCCATGATCCGCAATGCAGCGGCACGGTGCTCGGCTATCGTGGTCAGATCCATGACATCCGGTGTGAAGGTGCCCCAGCTTTCGACGAGTTCGGAAAGCTGTGCACCCGGCAGCACCGGGTATTCGTGGTTCACCTCGGCATAGATCGCCTGCGCCTCGGGAGAAGCCAGGAACTCCATCAGCATCAGCGCATCGTCGTGGTTCGGCGACGCTTTCGTCATCGCGATGCCGGAGATATTCAAGTGGGTTCCGCCATCCTCGAATTCGGGGAAGACGATCCGAACCGAGTCTGCCCATTCACTTTGCTCGGCATCGCTCAGCATCAGACCCATGTAATAGGTGTTGCCCAGCGAGATATCGCATTCCCCGGCCCAGATGGCCCGCACCTGTGCCCGGTCGTTGCCCTGCGGCTTTCGGGCCAGGTTGTCCCGAACGTTGGCAGCCCATTCCTTTGCATATTCCTCGCCGTGATGGGCGATGATCGCCGACAGGAGGGCCAGGTTGTAGTTATGGGTGCCCGAACGGGTGCAGATCCGCCCCTCCCATTTGTCGGAGGCGAGATCCTCGTAGGTCGTAACTTCGCCATCGGCGACACGGTCCTCGGAGGCATAGACAATCCGTGCGCGGGAGGTCAGGCCGAACCAGCGGTCCTCGGAATCGCGCAGCTCGGCGGGAATGTGCGCTTTCAGTGCGTCGCTGTTTACGGGCTGGATCACATCCGCATCAACGATCTGCTTCAGGTTGGCAATGTCCACTGTCATCACCAGATCGGCCGGCGACCGGGCCCCTTCGGCTTTCAGCCGCTCAACAATGCCGCTGTCGATATAGGCCAGGTTCACGTCGATGCCGGTCTCTTCAGTGAAGGCGGCCATCACAGGCTCGATTAATACTGGCTGGCGCGTGGTGTAGACGTTTACTTCGGCAACGGCAGGCGCGGCGGCAAGTGAAGCTGCCGCGAGCAGCATGGCTCGTTCGATCATCGGAGTCCTCCCGGAATTTGACGCAACGGAAACACGGGTTACTGGATCAGTAAAATCCGAGCATTTCAGTCAGGTCAATTGCCTATGAAAAGAGTCAGGGATTGCCGTGGTCACGATGCCGTTATCGCTTCTCCTCCGCCTTCGCGGCATCCCACAGCGCGTCCATCTCGGCGAGGTCGCTGTCCTCCGGCCGCTTGCCGTGTTCGGCCAGCTTCGACTCGATCCGAGCGAACCGTCGGGTGAACTTGGCGTTAGCTTCACGTAACGCGGCCTCCGGGTCGATCTTCAGATGCCGGGCAAGGTTCGCCGTAACGAAAAGGAAATCGCCGAATTCTTCCACCAGATCCTCATGGCTGGCGGTCTCCCGCGCCTCGGTAATCTCGTGCGCTTCCTCGACCAGCTTCTCCAGAACCTGGTTCACGTCGGGCCAGTCGAACCCGACCCTCGCCGCGCGTTTCTGTAGCTTGACCGCGCGCAACAGGGCAGGGAGCCCGACCGCGACATCGTCCAGCACGCCCTTTGCCCCGCGCGACGCGCGCTCGGCGGCCTTAACCGTTTCCCAGTCCACCGTCTGCTGATCCGCCGACTTGTCGCGGCTCTCGTCCCCGAACACATGCGGGTGCCGGGCAACCATCTTGTCCGACATAGTGTCGGCCACATCGTCGAAGGTGAAAAGCCCGGCTTCCTCGGCCATCTGCGCGTGGAAGACCGATTGGAACAGCAGGTCGCCCAGCTCGCCCCGCAACTCGTCCCATGCTTCCCGTTCAATGGCGTCAGCCACCTCGTAGGCTTCCTCGATCGTATAGGGCGCGATCGTTGCGAAGTCCTGCTCGATATCCCACGGGCAACCGGATTCCGGGTCGCGCAGCCGCCGCATTATCTCGCGCAGCCTGGCAATGCCTCCCGTCGGGTCATGCACCAGGGAATCGCTGTCTTTCGCCATTGTCGGCCCTCGGCTTTTCTGGGATCGTTCGTCCGTCTTATCCGTCAACACCGCCTGGAGAGTCCACATGCCCATCGTCAACCGCATCGGCGATTACGCCAACGAGATGAAGGAGTGGCGGCGATGGATGCATCGCAATCCGGAACTGGGGTTCGAGTGTCACAAGACCGCGGCCTTCGTGGCCGACCGGCTGAAGGAATTCGGCGTGGACGAGATCCACGAAGGGATCGCGACGACCGGCATCGTGGCAATCATCGAAGGGCAGGGCGATGGTCCCGTGATCGGCCTGCGCGCCGACATGGACGCCCTGCCGATGAGCGAGGAGTCGGGCGTGGAACACGCCAGTGAGACGCCCGGCAAGATGCACGCCTGCGGCCATGACGGACATACGACGATGCTGCTCGGCGCGGCGAAGTACCTTGCGGAGACGCGCAACTTCAAAGGCAAGGTCGCGCTGATCTTCCAGCCGGCGGAAGAAGGCGGAGGCGGCGGCGACGTCATGGTGAAGGAGGGCATCATGGAGCGCTTCGACATTCGCCAGGTTTACGGCATCCACAACGCCCCGCACTACACCGAAGGCACGTTTCACACGACCGTCGGCCCGCTGATGGCCGCAGTCGATGAATTCTCCGTCCGTGTCAAAGGCACCGGAGGTCACGCCGCCTGGCCGCATGATACGGTTGATCCGACCGTTGCCATCGTGGCCATCGCGCAGGCGATCCAGACCATCGTAAGCCGCAACCACAAGCCGCTGGACGACCTTGTGATTTCGATCACCCAGATCCATTCCGGGACCGCATACAACGTCATCCCGGAAACCGCGTGGCTTGGCGGCACGATCCGCACCTTCGATCCCGAGGTGCGCGCGATGGTCTTCAAGCGCCTGCGGGAAATCGTCAACGGCCATGGACCCGCATTCGGAGTCGAGGCAGAGCTCGAAATCGACGAAGGCTATCCGGCTACGGTCAATGCCGAGGAACCGACCTTCTTCGCCTCGGCTGTGGCCGCAGAGATCGTCGGCGAAGACGCCGTGATAACCGACGCGCAGCGCGAGATGGGGGCAGAGGACTTTTCCTTCATGCTCAACGCGCGTCCCGGATCCTACCTGTTCCTGGGGCAGGGCGACGGCCCGTCGGTCCACCACCCCGCCTACGATTTCAACGACGAGATTGCGCCTATCGGCGCCTCCTTCTTTGCCCGCCTTGTCGAGCGGGCACAGCCGCTGGGGTAAGCGATGGGACTGGAAGACGCCGTCAAGCAGGTCGACACCGCCGTAACGCGCAAAGGGTTCAAGGGCAGAAGCTTCGAGAACACTTTTGCCGGCGTGCCGTCCTTCCTGCGCCGGACCTATTCCAAGGATCTGACGGGCGTAGATATCGCCGTCACGGGCATACCCTTCGATCAGGCGGTCACCAACCGTCCAGGGACACGGCTGGGACCCCGCGCAATCCGCGAAGCCTCAGCACTCCAAAGCCCTGACGCCCCGTATGGTTGGGGTTTCGACGTGATGGAGGAGTTCGCCATTGCCGATTACGGCGACATGCCCTTCGACTATGCCGCTCCTGCCGATGTGCCAGCCGCAATCGAGGCGCACGCTGACGCGATTCTCGATCAGGGCGCGGCGATGGTCACGCTCGGCGGTGATCACTCGATCTCGCTTCCCATCCTGCGTGCGCATGTGAAAAAACACGGGCCGCTGGCGCTACTGCAATTCGATGCCCATACCGATACCTGGGCCGACGATGATACCAACCGGTTCGACCACGGCACCGGTTTCTACAAGGCGGTGAAGGAAGGGCTGATCGATGTCGAACATTCGGTTCAGGTCGGCATCCGCACCGACAACCCGGACACGCTTGGAATCACCGTCATCGACGCACCGGAGCTGCATCGGACGGGCGCCGATGCGGTGGCAGAAAAGATCCGGGCCACTGTAGGCGATGCGAAATGCTACTTTAGCTTCGACATCGATGCACTGGACCCGGCCTTCGCCCCGGGCACGGGAACGCCGGTCTGGGGCGGCATGTCCTCGGCGCAGGTTGCGGCGATTCTGCGTGCGATTGCCGGGCTGAATATCGTTGGTGGCGATGTGGTCGAGGTCTCGCCTCCATTTGACACGTCAGGGATTACTGCAATTGCAGGCGCACACGTTGCAGTTGAATTGCTGTGCCTTTTGGCCTGGAAACGACGTTAGTGTTTCGCTGTCGGCGGTGATTATTTCCGCTGGCGAAATCCATGTCGGCAGACTGACGCCGAACCCTTTGGAACTCGCGGATAAGTTTTGCCCACACCCTCAGCACAACTATTATCCTCCCTCATGCATATGGTTATTGCGATTCTGGTTATTCTGATTGTTGGTGCGGCCCTTTGGGTTCGAATTGCCCCGAGCGATCCCGATGATTGGCATGTCGACCCGCTGACAGCCGAGGATCCAGGCATCGGCGGTGTCCTGCGGCTGCCGGGATCCGACGCAAAGACCTACCCTGCGTCCCCCACAGCGCTGTTGACGGCCTTCGACCGTGTCGTCCTGTCTCAACCACGGACCGAGCGGTTGTCCGGCAGCGTACGGGAGGGAATGATCACATATGTCACACGGACCAAATGGATGGGTTTTCCGGATTACGTGACCATCAAGGCGGTCCCGAATGAAGACGGCACGCAGCTTGCGGCATATTCCCGCCTTCGCTTCGGACGCGGCGACATGGGCGTGAACGAAAAGCGCTTAGACAGGTGGATGAAGCTGCTTCAGGCGCAGATAGAGTGACGCCCCGGGACAGCCGTCCTGCATCTTGCGCCACATTGCCAGGTTGTTGTTCGCGGCCATCTCGCATCGCGCCATCCAAGTCTGGCAGCTTGCGGTGACGCAGATCACTTCGCCCAGTTCGACACGCTCGCCGTGGCCGTCGGTGCAATAGTACTCGATGCCCTTGTCCGGATAGAGGCCCACGGCCTGTTTCGGCGCAACGGACTCCAGGCCCTGAGCCAAAGCCCCGGCAGGACAGACAACCGCGAGAAGCAGCAAGTACCTCATTCGAAGCATTATAGGCGTGCTCCCGCCCTCTGTCAGCCTTGACCGCGTCGCGCGCATTGGGCAATTGGGCCGGCATGGTTCCGCTAGAGAAACTCGCACAGATCACGGAACGCTTCGAATACGTCGAAGCGAGGATGTCCGCCGGCTCCGGGGACATCGCCGCTTTGGGGCGCGAATATGCCGAGCTGAAGCCGATCGTTGATGAGATCGCCGAGTACCGCCAGCTGCTGGATGACATCTCCGAAGCCGAGGAAATGCTGGCCGACCCAGAAATGCGCGCGCTGGCCGAAGATGAACTGCCGACCCTCAAGGCCCGGTTGCCCGAAGTCGAGCAGTCGCTGCGTGTCGCACTTCTGCCAAAGGACTCCGCCGACGAACGTCCGGCAATACTGGAAATCCGCCCGGGCACCGGTGGCGAGGAGGCTGCGCTTTTCGCCGGCGACCTTCTGCGTATGTACCAGCGCTATGCCGAAGAAAAGGGCTGGCGCTTCGAGATCATCGAGGAGCAGGCGACCGAGCTCGGCGGCATCAAGGAAGTTGTTGCGAACATCCAGGGGCAGGGGGTCTTTGCCCGCCTGAAGTATGAATCCGGAGTCCACCGGGTGCAGCGCGTACCCACCACTGAATCCGGTGGCCGCATCCACACATCCGCCGCGACCGTGGCCGTGCTGCCCGAAGCCCAGGACGTTGACATCAAGATCGATCCGAACGAGCTGCGCGTTGACACCATGCGGTCCTCCGGCGCAGGGGGACAGCATGTCAACACGACTGATTCCGCGGTACGGATCACCCACATCCCCAGCGGCATAGTCGTTACCAGCTCGGAAAAATCCCAGCACCGTAATCGGGAGATCGCGATGAACGTGTTGCGTGCCCGTCTCTATGACCTCGAACGTCAACGCATCGATAGCGAACGCGCGTCCGACCGCAAATCCCAGGTCGGCTCCGGCGACCGCTCCGAGCGCATCCGGACCTACAATTTTCCGCAGGGCCGCATGACGGACCATCGCATCGGTCTGACGCTCTACAAGCTGGATCAGGTGATGCAGGGCGATCTCGATGAAACCATCGATGCGCTGATCGCCGATGACCAGGCGGCCAAGCTCGCCGAAATGGAGGCATGACCGGCGCAGAGGCACTGGCCCGCGTGATCCCGGCCCTGCGCGCAGCCGGCGTGGTCGGACCGGAGCGAGACGCCCGGACGCTGCTGGCACATGCAATTGGAGTGGACCGGTCCCGTCTGATGCTTCATCTGCAGGAGCTTCTCTCGAAAGACACGGAGATGGCGTTTCTTCGTATGATCGCAGACCGCGAAGCGCGGCATCCAGTTTCTCACATCGTCGGCGGTCGCCTGTTTCACGATCGCTGGTTTCATGTCACACCCGACGTTCTCGATCCGCGCCCGGAAACGGAAACCCTCGTCCAATTGGCCCTCGAAAGACCGTTCGCCAGTCTGCTCGACCTTGGTACGGGGAGCGGTGCCATAGCCGTGACCCTGCTGGCCGAGCGTCCCGAAACGACAGGGGCCGCCACCGACCTGTCGGCCGTCGCACTGGAAGTTGCATCGCAAAATGCCCGCCGCCATGGCGTCGCCGACCGTTTGCAGCTTGCGCAATCGGACTGGTACGACGCAATTACCAGCCGCTTCGACCTGATCGTCTCCAACCCGCCGTACATCGCAGTTGATGAGATGCCGGCTCTTGCGCCCGAGGTTCGTGACCACGAACCGAGGATTGCGCTGACCGACGAGGCCGACGGCCTGACCGCATATCGCGCCATCGCCGCCGGCGCAAAGGAACATCTTGCTCCGGGAGGGCGCCTCCTTGTTGAGATCGGGCCAATGCAGGGATCCGCCGTTTCCGAGATTTTCTCGGCCGCGGGTCTTGACGCAATTGTTGTTCATCCCGATCTAGATGGCAGGGACCGGGTCGTCTCCGCTTCACGCAGAAGGGACGCGGTCACATAATCGCTGAAATCCGCGCACATTTACCGGATTTTTCGACTTTTAGCTTGTCATAAGAGAAATCCCGTGCTTACTCGGGTGGCAAGCGGGCGTTGGGAACATAAATGCTCCCCCTCGCCGAATAGCCCAAAATCGTCCGGCTCAAGGATTAACTCGATCCGCGCAAGACGCGGGATACGTCGGACAAAGCCAGAAAACAGGCTGGAAAAAAAGATAACATGAGATCGTCCAAGTCACGTTCGCGCAACAAGCAGCGCAACCGGTCCGTCGGCAATATCGTCAACCGGGTCTTCGACTCGTCAGGCCCCGAGGGAAAGGTTCGCGGCACGCCGCAGCAAATCATTGACAAGTACAATCAACTCGCCCGCGATGCACAACTTTCCGGCGACCGCGTAGCGACGGAAAACTTCCAGCAACATGCCGAACATTACACGCGCATGTTGGCCGAGGCGCAGAAAGAACAAGATCAGCGCCGCGAGCAGCAGGAACAGCAGCAACGCGACCGTCAGCAGCAGAAATCCGATCAGCGTCCCGACCAGTCCGGCAAGGACCGGGACGATCCGCAGGCCGCCGAACAGCCGCAGCCCCAACAGCATGAAGAGGCGAAACAGCAGAACGGCAACGGTCAGAAGACGCGGAACGATCGAAACGAAGCGCCCGGCGACGTCATCGATTTCGGGTCCGAGGACGACGATAGCGGTCTCGTCGAAACGCCGGAAAGCAAGCCTCAGCGCAAGCCCCGTAGCCGCAAGCCCAAGGCGAAGACAGAGAACGGTGGCGACGCACCGGACGAAAAGGCATCCGATGCGGCTGCGGCCGAGTGACGGCTAGAGCGGCGCGATATCGCGCCACCCGTGCAGCAGGTACTTGTCGGGCCAGGTAAACCGGAACGCATTGCCACCCCCGCCGCCTGGCTGGTCCATCTCACGCGAGATCGGGACAGCCATCAAATGGCAGAGCAGCAACGCGCCGACCCCGCCGTGGGAAACGATAGCGAGATTACCCGTCGCATTGTCGCAGATATCGCTCACGGCGGTGACGATCCGCGTCTGCGCGTCTCGAGCTGTCTCCCACCCGTGAAAACTGAGGTCCGGTTCGGCAAAGAACGCGTCCGCCGCGCGTTCGAATTCGACCTTCGGCATGTAGCCCGTTGCCGACCGGTCGTTTTCGCCCAGCCGCGCATCTTCAGTCACAGGCACGCCTAGCGCGTCGGACAGGATGGCGGCCCCGTCGCGCGCTTTCCTCTCTCTGCTGCACCAGATGGCAGAGAACGCCGTGCCCCGCAGCTCTGCCGCATGGGCCCGATGCCTCGCTTTTCCGCGCTCGTTCAGGCCCCAATCCGGTACCGGCACGGCTGCGTCTATCGCCACGTCGGCATGCGTGATGAACAGGATCTCCGTGCTCACGTCTCCATCTCCCGCGCCAGGGCGCAGAACCGTTCCAGGTCGATCTGCTCGGCCCGATCTGTCGGCGCGATGTTGGCGGCGATCAGTCGGTCCTCGATATCCGGCGCCAACCCTTTCAGAGATGCGCGCAGCATCTTGCGCCGCTGATTGAACGCCGCTGCTGTGATCCGCTGCAGAACATCGGGATCTGCAGGATATCGCGGTGTGGGCAGGGCAGTAAGGTGTACGACGGCAGAGCGGATCTTCGGCGGAGGTGTGAATGCCTCCGGCGGCAGTTCCATCGCGATCCGTGTATCGCAGCGCCATTGTGCCAGCACCGCAAGCCGGCCGTAGGCCTTCGATCCGGGCTGCGCCACGATACGTTGCGCCACCTCCTTCTGGAACATCAGCGTCAGGCTCTCCCAGAACGGCGGCCATTCGGGCGGCGTCAGCCATCGCACCAGCAATTCGGTTCCGACATTGTAGGGCAGGTTCGCGGCCACCCGGATCGGCGGTGTCAAATGGGCGAGCGGGTCGACCTTCAGTGCGTCACCCTCGATTACTTCCAACCGACCGGGGTAAGCCTCCGAGATTTCCGCCAGCGCCGGAAGACAGCGCGCGTCCTTCTCCAACGCCAGCACCTTGCGCGCGCCTTCGGCCAGCAACCCGCGGGTCAGTCCACCGGGCCCGGGCCCGACCTCAAGCACGTCGCAGTTCGAAAGGTCTCCGGCGACCCGGGCAATCTTCGCCGTCAGATTCAGATCCAGAAGGAAGTTCTGTCCCAGAGATTTCTTGGCCCGCAGATCGTGATCCGCGATCACCTGGCGCAGCGGCGGCAGGCTGTCGATGGCGCTCATCTGAACCGGTCCCGGCGCCCAGCATCGCGGCACAGAATTCCGGCAGATGTATATCCGTCAGGAACCAGCCTGGATCCGGCTCTCCCTTCTTCTGGCCGGAAACAACCCCGCCGGAGGCACAAATCTTTCATGGCGAAACGCCGCGCGCCCGCGCCATCCGGTGGGCAAGCCGCAGCGCTTCGATAAGGCTTGATGGGTTCGCCAGCCCCTTGCCTGCGATGTCGAAAGCGGTGCCGTGATCCGGGGATGTGCGGATGAATGGCAACCCCAGCGTCACGTTGACGCCGCGGTCGAAATCCAGCGTCTTGATCGGGATCAGCGCCTGATCGTGATACATGCAGACCGCCGCATCATATCGGGCGCGGGCGGCGGCATGGAACATCGTGTCGGCGGGCAGGGGGCCGAATACCAGCATCTGCTCGTCGTGAAGCTTCTGGACGACCGGCTCGATCAGGTCCGCATCCTCGTGCCCCATCGCACCGCCTTCGCCCGCGTGGGGATTCAGCCCTGCCACCGCAATGCGAGGCTCGGGAATTCCGAAGTCGCGAACCAGACCGGCATGGGTGATCCGCAGCGTCTCTTCCAGCAGGTTCGCCGTCAGCACGGCAGGTACATCTGAAAGCGGGATGTGGATTGTCGTCGGTACGACCCTAAGCGCATCCGAGGCAAGCATCATCACCACCCGGTCCACACCCGCCAGCGCCGCAAGATACTCGGTATGACCCGGATAGGCGAACCCCGCGCCGTCGATCAGGGCCTTCTTGTGTATCGGACAGGTACAGACGGCAGAGGCCGCGCCCGAACGCGCCAGGTCGACGGCCCGGGCAATCACATCGATCACGGCTTGCGCATGCGCCGGCTGCGCTTGTCCTGGCTCGGCGGGGCCCGCGAAATCATGCCGCAAAACGGGTAGGGCTTGGCCGAAGACCGCAGCTGCATCGTCCGGCGCATCGATCTCAACAGCCGGAGATCCGGCCGGAAGATGCGATGGATCACCTATCCAGAAAAATGCACCGTCTTCACCGCGCAACGTTTCCCAGGCCGCCACCGCAATTTCGGGGCCAATACCGCCCGGTTCGCCCACCGTCAGGGCGACGGGCGCGGTCATGGGTAGACGATGTAGGCGTCCGCCTTCAGCTCGGACAGATAGCCTTCGGCATAGGATGCCAGGCGCTGGTTCAGCAATTGCTGGCGGGTTTGATTGCGGTCGAGATCCAGGTTCAGTTCCGCAGTCCGCCCGCACAACATCAGGAATACCAGTGTCTGGTCCTGCGCGGTTGTAAGAGCCGTCGACACCTCGTTCTCGTCGAGCTTGGCCAGCTCAAGGGCGATGTCGCCCGGGATCTGCTCCACCGGCAGAGTCTCACGCAGAAGCCGTTCCTCGGGGAGTCCCTTGGCAATTCCGTAGAGATCGTCGCAGGTGTCGATTTCGTTCCGGATCCGGCGCGCCTCGGAAAGTGCTTTTCCGGTCCGACCGCCGGGAATGAAGAAACGTGCGAACTCGATCGCCGCAGTTTCCTCTTGCGGCGCGCCTGTTTCCTCAAGCGCGCGGAGCTGGAAGAAAGCGATCGCGTTGGGCACCTGGATCGGTCCGAGGACCTGACCGGGCGCCAGCGCAAGGATCTGCGGCCGCAGTTCCGGCGGCAGCCGCGACAAGGGTATCCAGTTCTGGCGCCCGCCACTGTCGCGGGACGGGGCGGCGGAGTAGCGGCGCGCAGCCTCGGCGAATGCGGGCAGCGTTTCGATCCGGCTGATCTCGGCGGCCCGCTGCTGTGCTGCGGCGGCTGCCTCTGGCGTGTTGGTGGGCAGGAAGATCTCCGAGAGCAGGACTCTGACGCCCCCGGTGCGGCCGCCCGAGCTTGAGGCGATGGCAATTGCGCGGTCGACTTCTGCATCGGTCACCTGCGCCTGCGGGCCAAATTTCGCCCGCACGACCTGGCGCCACAGAACACCGGCTTCGACAAAGGCACGAACGGTTTCCGGCGAGATGCCTTCGCTGCTGATCGCCTGCAGGAATTGTTCCGGTTCCAGGTTGGCCCGGCTGGCGAATTCCACCAAACCTTCCTCAATTGCCTCTTCCGGAGCCTGGATTCCCAGCGCTGCGGCGGCATCCTGCTGCAAACGTTCCTCAATCAGCTTTTCGATCGCCAGTTCGGTGGAGTCGCCAGGTGCGCTCAACACCTCGTAGAACCGCGCCCGCTGATTGACCTCGTATTGTGTCACCACCCGGTCGTTGACCTTCACCACCGGCGCAAACATGTTGCCCTGGGCGGCAGCAGGTGTCAGCCCGACGGCAGCCACCATGGCTGCGAGACATATCGCGGTCAGTAGGCGGGTGATCGGCATGGGCTGTTCTTCCGTCTGCTCTGTCTGTCGGTGGACCTTGTACGCGCACCGTTCGGCGGTGCCTAGCCCCTCACATTGTGCAACTTCGTGCGTAGGCCCGGCCGTCGCTTCCGAAACCGTTCAGCGCAACCGTCAGTCCCACATCCGTCGTCGGCTCTACATTAGTCGAGGACGTGAAGCTTCGCGAGAGGGAAAGATCGATACTGACGCACTCGTTGTTGTATTCAAGGCCCAGTCCCGCCTCCGCTGCGCTGCCGGAGATCAAGTCGTAGCGCCAACTCGCCTTGCCCGTCCAGTGCCGGTCGAACCGGTAAGCCATGTCCAGCTCCCACTCCGAGATATCTTCGGTCCGGCCAACGCTCGGTGCTGCGACGGACCAGATATAGCTGGCGCCCGCAGTCAGCCTTTGACCGAGGTAGCTCAAACGTGTCTCGGACTTGGTGAAGTCAAAGCCGTTGTCGAAGAGTGACCGGTTGCTCAGGCTCAGCCGCTCGGCAATTTCGACACGTCCGGCGACCAGCCAGTCAGAGACGGTTCCGTCCAGCCCGGAGGACGTCGAGAACAGGTCCGGGTCGGTTGCGCGGAATATCTTGCCGACGGACACGGCATATTCCTGGCCCGACGGGGTGTAATGCGTCCAGGCTAGGCCAACGGCGGTGCGCAGCCCGGTCTCCCGCACGTCCCGGCCGGGAAACCGGCTCAGTGCCAGTAAGTTGCCCTCGTCGAACTCCACCAGCGTGCTGTCTTCGTTGGGGACCGTGTCGTCGCCGTAGCTTTCGGACCAGGCGACCTGCACCATGGGTTCCAGCACATCGCGTCCGCCATTTGCTGCAGTTCGTGCCAATGGCCAGCGCAGCTCCATCGCCGCCGTCGGTGTGACGCGGACCAGCTCCGTGTCGAGGTTCGGGTCCTGCCCGACAATGTAAAAATCGCCGGCGATTTCGCCTTCGACCCGCGCTATCATGCCGTTGCGCAGCAGCCAGTTGCGGTACCAGCCAAGCTCGGCCGTGCTTCTGAATACGTCCCGGGCAAGGCATTCCGCAGCCTCGACCGTCACACAGCTCGCCGCCAGTGCGGCGTCAACCTCGTCGGCTTCGCGCTCATACCCCATGATGTCGAACAGCACGCGCGCCTCGCCCCCCCAAACATCCGGCATGCGCAGGTCATAGCTGCCGCGAACCAGGTTGGTGGCCAGCGTGTCTTCAATCGGAATCTCGTTGTCGCGAAGGGTTCGCAACGATGACAGCCGCAGGCTGACATACTCGTTTCGCCGTGTCCGTGTCAGTTCGAGTTCGTTCGTCAGCCGGTCATCGTCTGAGAAGTCATAGGTATCCAGGTAGCCGGGATCCGAGACCAGCTGAACGCCCAGGTTCAGCGTGAAATCACCAGGCAGGTAGAACTCACCTCGTCCGAACAAATAGGCGCGAGTCTCGTCCGGCACGATATCGTCGCGCGACAGTGCGCCCTCGAACTCCACGCGGCCAAAGCGAAACGCCTGCCGGTAGCGCCCTTCGAGCGTAGTCGTATTCTGTGCGAGATACGGGGTCAAAAGAATGTCGGCGTGGTCGCCGATGGTTTTGAAGTAGGGCAGGCGTACACCAAAACCGAGCGCTGAGTTTTGCCGAAGCGTCGGATACAGGAAACCCGAGGCGCGGCGCAGCGTCGGATCGGGAAGACGCAACCGCGGCGTCCACAGGATCGGCAGGCCCGCCACCTCGAACCGCGCATTCTCGAAATAAAGCTGGCGCTCCTGCTGATCGTGGATCACCCGCTCCGCACGGATCTGCCACAGGGGCGTCGGACTGCCGGCACAGACCTTGCAGGAAGACGCGACGGTTTTGTGCAATTGCGTGTAGCGCCCGCCGACCCGCTGGATCTCTGCCGCCGCCACCTGCATCTGTTCTTCGATCACCACCCGCGCGCTTTGCATGATGCCATTGCGCAGATCACCCGACAGCTCGCCGTAACGAGCCGTAAAGATCTGCCCGGTGGCATCAATCAGAGTGATCGGCCCGAAAAGCTGCAGCTCGTCTCTCGCCTGATCGTAGATCAGCTCTTCCGCCAGCAGCCGCTGACCGTCGTAGAAGATCTCCACATGCCCGCTGGCGCGCACCTTGTCGCGCCCGTCGAAACTGACGCTGTCGGCGACCAGCGTTGCAAGCCGGTCTTCCTGTGCAAGCGCAGGGCCGGCCAGCAGAAACAAGCCAGCCAGACAACAGCGAAGCAGGTGCCCCCACCCATTTCGCATCAGCCGTCCTCCAGGTTCAGGAGGATGCCCAGCGACAGGATCACCGCCGCAACCGGCACGGTCCAGGCAGCCAGTGCCACTGGCAATTGCCCGTTGTCGCCGAGGATCTGCGCGAAGTTCCGAAGAAAATAGACCGCAAACCCCAGCCCGAGCGCCAGCATCACCATCAGGCCCGTTCGCCCGAACCGGGTGTGCCGCATGGTAAAGCCCGCCGCCACCAGCACCATCGCCGCCATCGTCACCGGCAGTGCCAGTTCGGTCTGCAGCCATACGCGATGACTGCGTGCGGAAAAGCCGGCCTGTTCCAGCTGTTGGATGAAGCCCGGCAGGTCCCAGATCGGCACCGAAGCGGGTGTCCCAAAGCTGTCCTGGATCTGCTGTTCCGTCAGGGTAGAGGGGATTTCGAGCTCGGCATGCGTGGTCGCGTCGCGTTCGGGGTTATCGCTGTCACTCAGGTCCCAGACCTTCGCATCGCGGATCTGCCAAGATCCGCTGGTCAGTTCTGCCGAAGCCGCTTCTATCCGCTGGCGCGGTGCGCCGTCCGGTTCGAAGGCGATGAATGTAACGTCATATAGCTCGGTACCTTCCAGGTTGGCGCCGGCAGCATGGATCACAGTCTGCCCCTCCGGTCCGCCCTGTCGCAACCACAACCCTTCGCGGCTGACCGACAACACCGAAGCGCCATTGCCTTTCAGTCGGCCGGCCAGGATCTCATATTGCTTCGAGGTGGCCGCTACGATCGGGTTCAGGACGGCCACGGACACCACGCCGATCAGCATCGCCACCAGCACTGGCGAGATCAGGCTTTGCATCGCGGACCGGCCAGAGGCGCGGGTGATCACCATTTCCGAGGTGCGCGCCAGCGTCAGAAACAGAGTCAGTGTCGCCAGCACCATGATCAGCGGCAATATCGCGTACAGGCCCTGCGGTACGTTCAGCAGTGTCAGCTTCAGTATCTGCAGGAACCCGACCTCTCCCGTTTCGAACTTGCGAATCTGCTCCACCATGTCGAGCAGAACGAACAGCGCAAAGAATATCCCGAAGACACCGAGGAACGCTGTTAGAAACCGGCGCGCGAAATACATGTGCAGGATCATGCGCCCGCCTCCTGTCCGCGTCGGCGGCGGAACAGGTTCGGCCGGTCTGCGACCCACAACAGCGCCAGCACCACCACAAGGCCAAGCACACAGGCGCCATAGGCAGCGAACCACATCGACGGATCGTTGCGCGCCACGTCAGCGAAAGCGTTATCAAAGCTCTTTACGACCGCAATCGCCACCAGCGCCCCGAAGATCTGCCGCCAGCGTCCGAAGCGCGAGAAATTACCGATCAGCATCGCGGAAAAGCCGACCAGCGGCGCAAGCACCGCCAGCAGCGCCTGCGTGATCCGTCCGTGCCCTTCATACATCATCCGCGCCGCAGATTCCCCGGTTTCCTCCATCCCGGCCGCGGTCGGCCAAAGCAGTTCCGGAGTCGTCATCTCCTTCACGCTGCGGCCGCCAGGCTCAAACGCATCGATCAGGCCAGAGATGTCATAGGCGAAGTCATCGAAACTCGTGGTCGAAAGCCGCTGGCTTTCGATCTGCAGCCTCTGCGCCATGCCATCGAACATCACCAGCTGCGGCCCGCCGTCGCTGCGGACCAGCAAAGCCTGCCGCGCCGTGTAGGTCACCCGCTCGTCCGGATTGCGCGCGTCCGACAGGAACACGTCGCGCAGGTCACCCTGCGGCGTGATCTCACGGATATAGAAGGTCACACCACTCGCCGGATGCAGGAACTGGCCCTCGGTCAGCAGCCGGGCAGAGATGTTCTCGGCAATCTCTCCCTGTCTCTGGTTCAGCCGGATGATCGACTGCGGCACCAGGTAATGTGTCAGCACCGACATCATCGCGCCGACGATCAGCCCGAAGATCAGCACGGGCCGCACCATCCGGTAAGGCGAAAACCCGGTGGCCTGAACCACGACAAGCTCGCTTTCGGCGGTCAGGCGGTTGGCGACATAGACCGAAGCGGCAAAGCCCGCGATCGGCAAGACCAGCCGGATCACGTTGGGCAGGGAAAGGGCCGTGAATTCGAAGAACACGCTGGCCGCCTGGCCGTTCGCGATCAGCTGATCGAACAGCACCACCGCCCGGTTGATCCAGTAGATCAGCACCAGAACAAGGGCGAAGAACCCGAACAGCATCATCAGCTGAGACAGGATATATCTGTCGAATCGTGCCACGTTCCGCCGGTCTGCCGCCCGTTTTGAGGCAGGTTATCGTATCGGGCAGGAGGGGCAAACTGATAACTGGCAAATCTGGTTGCCCGGCGATAGGTAGATACAAACACTGGATGGAGCGACCGCGCTATGACCTCACCCGTATCCCTTGAAATCGCCGAAATCGACCTCGACGCCATCGCCGGCTTCGAAGGCCGCGTCGTGCTGATCTGCGAGCCTGACGGCAAGCTTTCGCAGCCCGCGCGCCGCGTGAACCGGCTGACGAAAGGGGCACTCGAGCGGTTCCTGGGGTCCGAACGGTTCAGCAACATGAAGGAAGGCGATGTCATCGACATTGCCTATCCGACGGGGATGGCCGCGCTGTCATTGCAGGTGATCAAGCTATCGCGCCGCGCGCCAAAGAGCGTCGCGCGAAAGGCTGGCGGAACGATTGGAAAGTGGAAGTACAACAAGGACCTTCTGGTCATTGCCGGTGCCCTGAAGGAGGTCGAGGACCTCCTCCTGGGTCTCGTCCTCCGCGTCTATGCCTTCACCGCCCACTTGACCGCCGAGGAGAAAACCGAGGGCGCCGTCACCGCCATGGTGTCGAAGCCTGACGATGTCTCGCCCGACGCGATTCTCGCGCTGGCCGAAGGTGTGTTCTTCACCCGCGACCTCGTGAACGAGCCGTCCAATATCCTGACGACCACCGAATTCGCCAATCGCCTGCAGGGCCTGAGCGACCTTGGTGTCGAGGTCGAGGTGCTGGAGGAAGCCGACCTTGAAAAGCTCGGCATGCGCACACTTCTGGCCGTGGGGCAGGGCAGCGCAAGCCCGTCCAAGGTCGTCGTGATGCAGTGGAAGGGTGGCGGTAAAGAGGCGCCCTTCGCTCTGGTCGGCAAGGGCGTTGTCTTCGACACCGGCGGCATCAGCCTGAAACCCGCCGCCGGCATGGAAGACATGACCATGGACATGGGCGGCGCCGGAACGGTTTCCGGCGTGATGAAGACGCTGGCCCTGCGAAAGGCAAAGGCAAATGTCGTCGGGCTCGTCGGCCTGGTCGAGAACATGCCCGACGGCAAGGCGCAGCGCCCCGGCGATGTGGTGAAATCCATGAAGGGCGACACGGTTGAAGTGATCAACACCGACGCCGAAGGCCGCCTCGTCCTCTGCGACGTGCTCTGGTACGCGCAGGAGCGGTTCAAGCCCGTCGGCATGATCAACCTCGCCACCCTGACGGGCGCGATCATCATCGGCCTCGGCCACGAGATGGCGGGCGTCTTCTCCAACAACGACGAGCTGGCCGATGCCTTTTTGACGGCCGCGAAGACCGAGGGCGAGGGCGCCTGGCGCATGCCCTTGGGCGAAGGCTACGACAAGCTTCTCAAGTCCAGCGTCGCCGACATGAAGAACGTCGGCGGCCGCCCCGCCGGCTCGATCACCGCCGCGCAGTTCCTCAAGCGCTTCGTCAAGGACGACGTTCCCTGGATCCATCTCGACATCGCCGGCGTCGCCAGCCTCAAATCACCCACCGATCTTGCGCCCAAAGGCGCCACCGGCTGGGGTGTGCTGGCGCTGAACCGGCTGATAGTGGATGGCTATGAAGCATAAACGTTGTCGCGTAATCGCTTAATCCAAAGGAAAAAATGGGCGCCGCGTATTTCTACCACCTGACTCGCGCACCGCTTGAGGCGACCTTGCCGATGCTTCTTGGCAAGGCACGCCAGGCGGGCTGGCGCGTGGCGGTCCGCGGCACCTCCAAAGACCGCATGACGTGGCTCGACGATAAGTTGTGGCTCGGACCGGAAGAGCAGTTCCTGCCCCACGGCCTTGCCGGCGGAGAGTTCGACGCCGATCAGCCGGTTTTGCTGACAACGGCACCGGAAAACCCGAACAACGCTCAATGCCTGATGACGATCGACGGCGCCGGAGTTGCCCCCGAGGAAGTCAACTCGGCCGAAAGAGTTTGCATCCTCTTCGACGGTAACGACCCGAGCGCGGTGGAAACGGCCCGTGGCCAATGGCGTGAACTCACCCAGGCAGGCTGCGCCGCGCAATACTGGAGCCAGGAAAGCGGTAACTGGGCAAAAATGGCGGAGAGCAACTAGCATGTTCGTGCAAAAGTTGGCCAGCGTTTGCACCATTGAAACGATTCGACAGTGTGAATGGTCGCCGGGTTGAAGCAGAGGCCGGCGTCGCGCCAAGATCGTCTTCGGTGCGCTAGATTACGGTGTTTGGGGTGCCTTCACGACTTTGTGGGTAAAAGATTTTGATTTGCCTCCTTGTGCGCTCGTATTGATGATTTCGATACTAAGGTCGCCTTCCGTTTTGATATCTTCGGCGGCAAGAGTGGTGGTTATCACATTCGTTTCCTTGTCAAAACTGGAAGGACGGATCTTTTCGTTAACCCTGACTTCACTGGATTCCGTGAAGCCAGTTCCCATTATTCTAATTGTCGGGTCATTGGTGCCGGCCAAAGTTTCAGGCGGTTCAATTGATCTTATTTCCGGTGCCTCTTCTTTGAGCTTGTCGGCGCGTTTGGCATTCTCGTCCGACCGGAACAGCGTTTCGAACAGGTCATTGAGTTTGTCAGCAGCTTGTTTTGAGAACATGCCCGCCATTGCCGCGATAGCGGCAAGCCCGAATGGACCGGTCGGCATATCCGCAGTATTCTCGACTTCTGTGAGCGGATTGTCCAAGCCGCTGCGAACAAGAAGATAGAATATCAAGGCCAAGCCCATGCCGATCGGTAGGCGAAGGAAGTACCACCAGCCCCAACTTGATTGAAACGTCCGGTTGCCGACAAACGATGAGAATGAAGTCGCCACGTAAACCGCACTGCCGATTCCGCCCGCGAGTAAAATTATTAGCATTGTCCGCGGTTCTGTTGGCAACTCATCGCAGATCTTGCAGGGCCAAAACGTTCCCCAATTCATTGCGAGTCGAACAACCTGGTGTTCTGCGTTGCCTGACTCTTCACCCGCCGCGCCGTTCGTTGTTGGTGTAGGAGCGGCGGCATTAGTAGGCCCGATCGAATTGTTCGTTGAACCGGTCCTATCATCGACGACATCGGAGTCTTCGAGAGTAGACACGCCTTGAGCCACTTGGTGTACTGCAATTTCCGGGGCAGCGCCGCTTGTCAGTGTGGCTAACTCGTAGACCGGCCAGAGTCTGATTAACAATGCAAACGCCAGAAAAGAGAGAATCAAAAGAAGAGCGCCAATGAAAAACCTTAACATGAACAGATCCTCAATGATTTCTTGAAATCAAAATCCTTTTTTATTCACGTCGATAATAAAGTATTTTCCTGCAGATACTACAAAAACATTCGCTGCAATGCTTTGCGCGACCACTGATAAATCGGCGGCATTTAATTTCAGTAGGTTAGAATATTATTTTCAGCCAGCCCGCCGCCGACCGCCACGACGTCCGCCACGCCCGCCGGAGGCAGCAGCCGCTTCCCGGCTCGCGTCGGCGAACGGCGTCCCGGCCTCCACCGCGTCCAGCACCCGGGAAAACTTGATCCACTCACCGCCGTTCGGGTCGTTGTTCATCAGGAAATTCGCCGCGCGGATCGCTTCCATCTCGACCGACCGCACCGGGTTCATGATGGCAGAAGTCATGCCGGCGCAGATCGCCATCGGCAGGAAGGCCGCGTTGATCCCGTGCCGGTGCGGCAGCCCGAAGGAGATGTTCGACGCCCCGCAGGTCGTGTTGACCCCCAACTCGTCGCGCAGCTTCCGCACCAGCGTGAACACCTGGTGCCCCGCCGTGGCCATCGCGCCGATCGGCATTACCAGCGGATCCACCACGATATCATGCGCCGGAATGCCATAATCCGCGGCCCGCTCAACGATCTTCTTCGCCACGGCGAAGCGCACCTCGGGATCTTCCGAGATCCCGGTATCGTCGTTCGAGATCGCCACCACCGGCACGTTGTATTTCTTGACCAGCGGCAGAACCAGTTCCAGCCGCTCTTCCTCACCGGTCACCGAGTTCAGCAGGGGCCGGCCTTCGGCCATCGCCAGCCCGTTCTCCAGAGCTCCCGGCACCGACGAGTCGATGCACAGCGGCACATCCACCAGCGACTGTACCTTCTCGACAAGCTGCTTCATCAGCATCGGCTCGACGAAGTTGTTGTCGGCGTAGCGGGGATCCTCCGCCATCTTGTTGGTGAAGACGGCGCCGGAGTTCACGTCCAGCACCATCGCGCCACAGGCCACCTGCTCCAGCGCGTCCCGTTCCACGGTCGAAAAGTCGCCCGCCTCCAGTTCGGCGGCCAGCTTCTTGCGGCCAGTGGGGTTGATGCGCTCGCCGATCACGCAGAAGGGCTCGTCGAACCCGATGGTAACGGTCTTGGACTTGGACTCGACGGTGGTGCGGGTCATGCAAGGGCTCCTGTTGGGGCGTCGAGCAATGGCTCGAGGGCCGGATCGTTGAAATCTTTGATCGTCATCCGCGCGCCGGCAGCACGCAGCGCCTCGTCTGTCAGGGCGGACCTAACGCCGACCGTGTAGGCACCCGCCGCCGCGGCGGACCGTACCCCGGACGGGCTGTCTTCGAAGGCGATGCACTGCTCGGACATCACACCAAGCTGCCGCATCGCTTCCGCGTAAGGGTAGGGGTCCGGCTTGCCCCTCGGGCATTCCTCTCCGATCACCAGAACCTCGAAGTGCCGGCGAAGCCCGATAGCTTCCAGCATCGCCTCGGCATTCGGGCGCATCGCATTCGTGACCACGGCCTTCTTCCAGCCCTCGGCCTCTGCGCGTTCCAGCAGCGACGCCACGCCGGGCGTCGCCGGGTAGGGGCGGGGCAGGCGGCGGCGAAACTCGGCTTCCTTCTCATCTGAAAGGCTCTGAGGATCCGTCACCTCCGGCAGAAACTCCCGGAAAACGTCCGCGTTCAGCCGTCCATGCACATGCGCATGGTAAAAACCCTCCTCCATGACCCGGCCATGACCTTCCCAAAGTTCACGGAAGACCACCTCGTGGATCGGGTCGCTGTCCAGCATCGTCCCGTCCAGATCGAAGAGGAGGGCTGGCGCCATCAGTTGACGGCCCGCAGCGGCGCGTCCGCGCCCAGCAGCACGTTGGCGTAGTCGGCGCAGGTCTTGATTCCGCCCAGCGGAAAGAAATGCACCTGCTCGATGCCAAACTCCGGATTGGCCGCCTTATGCGCCGCCAGTTCCGCCAGCACATCGTTCGGCTCGTAGGGTAGCACCAGCTTGGTCACATCCGCCGCCCGCTTCTGCAGCACCTTCAGCGACGGGCCGACACCGCATGCAATGGCGAACTTGATCATCGTCTGCAGCTTCGCCGGTCCGGCGATGCCGATGTGGACCGGCAGCGAAATTCCCTCCGCCTGCAGCCGTTCCACCCACGCGATGATCGGCTGCGCCTCAAAGGCGAACTGGGTCGCCAGCGCCATCTTCGCGTCTGTGCGCTCGGAAAACGCCTGCTTCCAGCGCAGGGCATCCAGAACGTTCCGGTCCGACCCATCCGGATCGATGTCCTTGTTCCCTTCGGGGTGCCCGGCCACGTGCAACCGCTCGAACCCGGCCTTGTCGAACAGCCCCGTTTCCAGCAGCTGCATCGAAGAGTGGAAATCGCCCACCGGCTGCGCCACGCCACCGGCCAGCATCAGCGCCTGCTTCACGCCGGCCTCGCCCTGGTAGCGTGCGATCCAGTCGGCGAGCGTCGCCTCGTCCTTGATGATCCGCGCCGGGAAATGCGGCATCACCGGGAAACCGTCCTCGGCCAGCCGTTTCGCCGTCGCGACCATGTCCTCGATGGGCGTCCCCTCGATATGCGCGATGTAGACGCGGGTGCCTTTCGGCAGCAGCGACTTGAAATCCTCGACCTTGGATGCCGTGCGCGGCATCACCTCGATGGAATAGCCGGACAGAAACGCCTGCAGGTCCGCCGATCCTGCCTGACCGCCCTTTGCGGGCTTACGGAAATTCAGCAAAGCCATTGCGGCCCTCCATAGCTCCTGCGGGCTCATGCCCATCCGTCGTTGTCGATCAGCGCCTTCAGCCGCGCCGCATCGTATTCCGCATCGAGCCGCGCGATCTCGGAAGCCGCGACATCCGCGTCGGCCCCCTCCACCTCATACGGCTCGCCCTTGCGCCATTCTGCCAGATAAGCGTCGGTATCCCGCGCCCCGGCCTTCATGGCAGCCCGGTCGATCGCCTGTTCGAACCGCTCCGGCAGCACCGCCTTTGCTCCGCGCCGACCCTTGCCGGCGATGACCTGGGCAGGGATATCCCGCCAGTAGACGATGGTGATCTGCGCCATGTGCGATTCCCACGAACTTTCGCCGCTTCTACGCGCGGCGGCGCGCGAAACGGTGCTGTTTTTCGACAACCTATGTGCGTCTTGCGACGGATGCTCCTGAGGTAGCATTTTAACCGTTTCGCGGCAAAGCCCGGCAACACGTCTTGGTTTTCATGATTAACATGAGCAGGAGATATGCCTTCCCCTTGCGCGGTGGAACGACGCACCCTAAGCTTGTCGGTAACCTTGAGTTGGAGGGCGGAGTTATGACGCCCAAGCGTCCCGGAGGCGGGGGCGCGCTCCCGGGACCGATCCCGGTCGAGCCCATAGGCCCCGCACGTCCGGACCCGGCAGAGCTGTATGCCGCGCTGGATCTGGGCACGAATAGTTGTCGTATGTTGATTGCCCAGCCAAAGGGCAACCAGTTTCACGTTGTCGACAGCTTTTCGAAATCGGTGCAGCTCGGTGCCGGGCTGGAACGGTCCGGCAGGCTGGGCCGTGCTTCGATGGCGCGTACCGTGCAGGCGCTGCGCATCTGTAAACGAAAGCTCATGAAGCACGAGGTCCGGCGCATGCGCCTCGTCGCGACAGAAGCCTGCCGGCGCGCCACCAATGCCGGCGAGTTCATGCAATACATCCGGCAGGAAACCGGCCTTACGCTCGAAATCATCGAACCCGAGGAAGAGGCGCGCCTCGCAGTCGTCTCCTGCGCGCCGCTGGTCTCGACCAAGACGGATCAGTTGCTTGTTGTCGACATCGGCGGCGGCTCGACGGAACTGGTCTGGATCGACCTCACGTCTGTTCGGCAGATCGACCGTCCCAAGGCGATCATGCGCCTTCATACCGGCTTCAAGCCAACGGATAGCCCATTTCCCCACGCGAAGGTGGTCGACTGGATCTCTGTGCCTCTGGGCGTCGCCACCCTGCGCGACCAGTTCCACGACGTCGATGACGATGCGGCCCGCTACGCATTGATGAGCTGGTACTTCGAAGAGAATCTCGTCGAGTTCACGCCCTATGAACTGAACCAGCAGAAAGAGGGTTTCCAGATCGTCGGCACCTCCGGCACCGTCACCACGGTGGCGGCGTCGCACCTCGGGCTGAAGCGGTACGACCGCAACAAGGTCGACGGTCTGCGTATGACCTCCGAACAAATCGACAAGGTCATCCGTGAATACCTTGCGCTCGGCCCCGTCGGTCGCCGCAACGACCCGCGCATCGGCCGCGACCGCCACACGCTGATCATGTCCGGCGCAGCCATCCTGCAGGCATTGCTTCGCGTCTGGCCGACCGACCGCCTGTCGGTCGCCGATCGTGGCCTGCGCGAAGGGCTGCTCTACGCCCAGATGTCGGCAGACGGCGTGCTGGAAAGCGGTCCGTACTGAGCAGTCAGACGCGGTTTCCCTCCGCGTCGAGCACGATCTCCCCGTCCTCTTTCGTCAGCGGCCCCTCGGGCATCGCTTCCAGCAGATCGAACACCGCTTCGCTCGGTCGGCACAACCGTACCCCTTTGGGTGTGCAGACGATGGGCCGGTTCACCAGAATCGGATGTGCCACCATCGCTTCCAGCAGCGTTTCGTCCGAAACCGACGGATCGGTCAGCCCCATTTCCTCGGCCGGTGTCTTGCTGACCCGCAACGCATCGCGTGGTGTCAGATCTGCCGCCGCGAACAGCCCCAGCAATTGCGGCCGGGTCCATCCCGTCTTCAGATACTCTATCACGACCGGGTCCGCCCCGGCGGCCTCCAGGAAAGCCAGCACGTTGCGCGAAGTGCCGCAATCCGGGTTATGGTGGATCACACAGGCCATCGGGTCCTCCTGGGGCAGATTCGGCGCGTGCCGGCAAGCTGCCAGAGCGCCGCGTGCAGGGCAAAACCTTTCCGGTGTGCTTGACCCCGCGCGCTGCAAAGACGATCTGTGCCGGCAGGAGAAAGCGCATGACAAAGAAAACGAGCGGACGCGGACAGCGGGACCTGCGGGTAAAGGTCAAGACGGCAAGGGGGCGCAAACTGTCTTCTACCCGCTGGCTGGAACGCCAGCTCAACGACCCGTATGTCAAACGTGCGCAGGCCGAGGGCTATCGCGGACGCGCCGCCTTCAAGATCCTCGAACTGGACGACAGGTATCGCTTCCTCGTTCCCGGCGCCCGCGTCGTCGACCTTGGCTGCGCGCCCGGCGGCTGGTGCCAGGTGGCCGTGAAACGCGTCAACGCACTGGGCGAGAAGCAGGGCAAGGCGGTGGGCACCGTCCTCGGCATCGACCTGCAGGAGGTCGAACCGATTTCCGGCGCAGAACTTTACCAGCTCGACTTTCTTGACGATGGAGCCGACGAAAAGGTCAAGGACTGGCTTGGCGGCAACGCCGACGTGGTCATGTCCGACATGGCCGCGGCGTCCTCGGGTCACAAACAAACCGACCACCTGCGCATCATTGCACTCTGCGAAGCGGCGGCGGAGTTCGCCTTCGATGTGCTGGACGAGGGCGGCACCTTTGTCGCCAAGGTCCTGGCAGGCGGGGCGGAGGGCAGTCTTCAGACCCTTCTGAAACAGCGTTTCGACAAGGTCGCGAACGTCAAGCCACCAGCCAGCCGATCCGACTCTTCGGAAAAATTCGTCGTCGCCACCGGATTCCGGGGGTGACGGATCGTTTTCTTTGACGGAAAACGAAGCGGATTATTTTGAAGGGTCGGGGCGGTGGCCGCATTGCCCCCGGACCAGGCACGAGGGGAGTTTCCATGACCGAACTGACTTGCTTCAAGACATATGACATTCGCGGCCAGGTGGGCGAGAACCTGGACGAAGATATCGCCTATCGTATTGGCCGCGCATTTGCGCGGGTCATGAAACCCGGCAAGGCGGTGACCGGCCGGGACATCCGGGACAGCTCGCCCCGATTGCAGGCGGCCCTTTCGCGCGGGCTGGCCGATGAGGGCGTCGATGTGCTGGACATCGGCCTCTGCGGCACGGAAGAGGTCTATTTCGCCACCGATCATTACGGGGCTGGTGGCGGCCTGATGGTGACGGCCAGCCACAATCCCATCGGTGACAACGGCGTGAAACTGATCGGTCCGGGCGCCACGCCGATTTCCCGCGAAAGCGGATTGCAGGCGATGCACGACATGGCCGCCGCCAATGAGTTCGGCGACCCCGTGGCCCGGCCCGGCACCATCACGCCGTCCGATCCCCGCGCCGCCTATGTCCAACGTGTCCTGTCCTTCGTCGAAACCGACAAGCTCGGCACCTTCAACATCCTCGTCAACGCCGGCAACGGCGCGGCCGGCCCGACCTTTGACGCCATCGAACAGGCGCTCACGGAAAAATGCGGCTCCCTCACCTTCATGAAGCTGCACCACACGCCCGACGGCACCTTCCCGAACGGCATCCCCAACCCGCTCCTCCCGGAAAACCGCCCCATGACCGGTGATGCGGTCAAGGCCGCCAGGGCCGGCCTCGGTGTCGCCTGGGACGGCGATTTCGACCGCTGCTTCCTGTTCGACGAGAACGGCGATTTCATCGACGGCGAATACATCGTCGGCCTCCTTGCCGCCGCCATTCTCGCCCAGTCGCCCGGTGAGAAGATCGTCCACGACCCCCGGGTCATGTGGAACACGCAGCGCGTCGTGAAGGAAGCGGGCGGCGAGGCCGTGGTCTCGAAAACCGGCCACGCCCTGATCAAGGCGACCATGCGCGAGGTCGACGCGGCCTATGGCGGCGAGATGTCGGCGCATCACTATTTCCGCGACTTCATGTACTGCGACAGCGGCATGATCCCTTGGCTTCTGGTGCTGGCGCATATGTCGGACACCGGCAAGAAGCTCTCGGAACTGGTGGAAGAGATGCGCGCGCGTCACCCGTCCTCGGGCGAGATCAACTTTCGCCTCTCCGATCCGGAATCCGCCGTTGCGACAGTGGAAGACACCTTCGCGCAAGGCGGCGAGATTGACCGCCTCGACGGGCTGTCCGTTGCATACAAGGACTGGCGGTTTAACCTCCGGAAGTCGAATACCGAACCCGTCGTCCGGCTCAATGTCGAAACGCTCGGAGATGCGGCGCTTTTGCGCGAAAAGACCGACGCGATAAGCAAAAAACTCTCAAAATATAACTGATTAGCAAGAATTTCGTGACAATTCCTTCGTAGCCGGAGTTTCCGGTTGCGGGGATTGGCACTCTCATTATCGTGAGCATGCATGCTATTAAGCATGCATGCTTGCAAGTGCTCATGCAGCTTTGTTCATACCGGCGAGCCGTTCGTGGTCCCCGCGCGCGCCGGTTTTTGTCGTGTCGCTGGGGGCGGCGCACCGGGGACCGGGCAGAGGGAAACGGAGAATTAGATGACTTACCTCAAGACATTGGTCGCGGCGTTCATGTTGACGGTGACGCTGCCCGCACTGGCCGGCGCGGACACGCTGCTCTGGACCATCGGCAGCAACTACGACCGGACAATCAGCCTGGAATTCTACAGCCAGGACCGCAACCATGTGTGGCCGGGCAACGATCAGGTCTACGTCATGGACGCCTATCAGGGCCGGTCCACGTTCAACCTGTCGTGCAATTACGACGAACTGATCTGCTACGGCGCGTGGGAGCGGAACAATTCCAGCACCTATTGGGGCGTCGGGCCGAATGATGGCTACAACTGCGAAAACTGCTGCGCGCGATGCGGCCGCGGCAATGTCGAGGCGTTCGATCTGGTAAGATAGCCGGATCCCGGTCTGCAGGATGTAACGCCCGGCCAGTCGGCCGGGCGTTTTGCGTTGAGCCTAACCCAGCACGGAAAAACTGGATTCCTCGTTGATCGGGCGCTTGCGCGAATAGAACCCGGCGTCGATCTCGTGACCGATATAGGGCAGGGTGAACGTCATCGGTGCCGTGTCGTGGTCGTTGCCGTCCTCACAGTAAGCGACCAGCGCCGCCATCAGCTTGCCCGCGATCGGGGCGTTCTTGTACTGGTTCCCGCTGGTCCCGCAGGCCATGTAATATCCGCCCAGCGAGGACTTGTCGTAGATCGGAATCCAGTCGGTCGAGGCGTCGTAAAGGTCCACCACACCTCGCATCCGGCTAGGAATCCCCAGCGACGGCACCCGCTGCGCATACCGCATCGCCTGCGTGGTCCACTGATCCGTGAAGTTATGGTCGTACTCGGTGTCGCTCTCGGTCCAGTAATGCGGGTCGCATTCCGGATCTTCCGAGCCGATCAGGATGTGGTTGCCGTGCTCCGGCCGGCAATAGCAGGCGATATCGCTGTCCGACACGATGGTGCCGTCATGCTCGAAGTCGAAGCCTTCCGGCGACGGCACATGCACGACCTCCTGCCGCAATGGCCGCGTCGCAATGGTCATCTCGCCGGTCACCCCGGCCATCTCGTTGACAAAGCAGGATCCCGGCCCGGCAACGTTGATCACCACCGGCGCGTGGATCTCCTCGCCATCCGCCAGCTTCACGCCCTTCACTCGGCCGCCATCCTTCAGGATTTCGACCACCTCGACACCCATCCGCGTCTCCGCCCCGTGCAGCTTTGCCGCCGCCATCAGGTTCTGCGCCGACAGCGCCGGATCGGTCACGTAACCGGCGTTCGGCCAGTACACCCCACCGCGCAGCTGCTTGCCGTTCGGCTGCCCGAAGTCCGGGTCATCCTTGGCCTTGGGCGGCGCGTAACTGTCCAAGGAATAGACCGGCAGCCGCTTGTTCACTTCTTCCGGTCCCCATTCCTCGAACGGGATGTTCAGCGCCGCGGAATTCTTGATGTGCTTCGACAGGTAATCGTTGCCCTCGGTCTTCATCACCAGACACCCGGTCTCCCGGAACGGCGCCAGATTGTCGCCGTCGGGCAGTCCCAGATACTCTGCCCAGTCGCGCCAGTAGTGATAGCCTTCCCAGGCGAACGCGGTTCCGTCGAACGTCGAATAGTGCATCCGGATAATCGCGCAGGAACCCGCGGTCGAACCGTGCCCCGCCTGCTGGTTCCGGTCCAGCGAAAGGGTCTTCCATCCGGCCTTGGCCAGTTCGAATGCAGTGGCCGCGCCGATGACTCCGGTGCCGATGATGATTGCGTCGGGAGTGCTCATTCATGTCCTCTTTGGCATTTGAACGGGACGGTGTCCCAGCTTCTTTAGGGGGTCAAGCGGATGATCTGGCGGACACGGCGCCGAAGGCGGCCCGCTGGCAGCGGCGGGGTGGGATGGAAATTCAGCTGTTTCCCGACTGCGCGGCAGGAACGGCCAAAAAAACCAACGCCCGGCCACGGCTGCAGGTTCCGGCCCGTGGGTTGCGTTCGGTGCCAATCCGCCCAAATCCGCGTGGATCCGGCGATATCCTGCGGCATTCGACGTTTTCTTGGTGCGCAGCGGAACCGGACGTGGCCCCCGCGCGTCTGCTTTTCCAAGCGGCCGCCTGAGGCTGCAACCTTCTGAATGGGAGACAAGATATGCTGCGTATTCTGACCGTTACCGCCTTGACCGCTTCGCTGGCCGCTGTGCCTGTCGCGACCTTTGCGATGCCCGATGTCGAAGCCGTCAAGGTCGAGGTCGATCTCGACGAGATCGGCAATGCCGAAGCCGGCGCTCACTGGACCAACATCGCCGAAGACCTGGAGAACGCGATCGTCGCCAAGCTGGTCGGCAACTTCGTTTCCGAGGACGAAGAGGCGCTCCGCATCTCGGTCGACATCGACGAAGTCGTTCTGGCCAGCACTCTCGAGTCGCTCACCGGCATCGCCGACAGCCAGCTCGCCGGCCGCGTGAAGATCAGCCACGAGTCCAACAACTCGGCCTACGAGGCGTACGATCTGACCGTTAACTACGACAACGCTCAACAGTACTTCGTCGTCGGGACGGACGTCGCGGTTATCACCGTGGCCGACCGCGACTTCTACGATGCGCTGATCGAAGCCTTTGCGGATCGAGTCGTCGCCAATCTGGAAGACTGACACGATCCCAAACCCCGGCGCCCATGCGAAGCCGACATCGCGATGGGCGTCGGGGTACTTTATCGGCGATTCCGTCTGCCGGTGGGCCATTGCAAAAGCGTTTGCGGTCAACCCCGCATCGCCTTTCCGTCCGGATCGTAGGGCGACGCTGAAAGCACCCGCGCCGGACGTTCGCGGCCAACGACGTGGACTGACAATTCCGTTCCCGCGGCCCCGCTGTCCACATCCAGCAGCGCCAGCGCGATGGATTTCCCGATATAGTGGCCATACCCGCCCGATGTGACGAACCCCACGACGGTCCCATCGCGCCAGACGGGTTCATAGCCGCTGGCATCCGCGTCCTCCGCATCGATCTCAAGCGTCACGATCTTCCGCGCCGGCCCGTTGCCGTCGCGCTCGGCAACAGCCCCGTCACGGCCGATGAAATCGGCCTTGTCCCAGTCGATCCAGCGGTCCATCCCGGTCATCCCCGGGGTCCGGTCCTGCGTGAACTCCCGGCTCCAGATGCCAAAGCTCTTTTCCAGCCGCAGAGAGCCCAGGGCATTGTACCCGATCTCCTTCAGCCCGCTTTGCGCACCCGCCTCCAGCAGGGCCCGCCGCAGCCCGATATGCTCCGACGCGCGGCAGTTGATCTCGTAGCCCAGCTCCCCCGTCACCGACAGCCGCCCGACCTTCGCCCGCACCAGCCCGACATCCAGCGACGCGCAGCCCATGAAGGGCAGGGTGACATCGCCGTTGGTCAGCCGGTTCAGCACCTCGGTCGATTTCGGCCCGTTGAGAGAGAACCCGACCCAGTCGTCCGAGATGTCCCGCACCATCACGCCGTCGCCATAACGCGCGTTGAACCAGCGCATGTGCCACGCCCGCAGATAGTAGGACCCCATGATCCACCAGGTGCCGTCGCCCCAGTTGAACACGGTCAGGTCGCCCATCAGCCGCCCCGAATGCGACAGCATCGGCGCCAGCCGGGCGCGGCCCGGCTTCGGCAGCTTGCCCGCCATCACCCGGTCCAGCCACGCTTCGGCGTTCGGACCGGTGACCTCGTAGCGTGAGAAGCCCGAGATATCGAGCAGCCCCACCGCCTCGCGCACCGCGCGGCACTCGGCGCCGACGATGTCATGCGCGTTCGACCGGCGCAGCGACGGCGTTTCCTCGAACCCTTCCGGCGCGAAGTACAGCGGCGTCTCCAGCCCCCAGCTGATACCCCAGCGCGCCCCGGCCGCCTTCATCTCGGAATGCGCAGGCGCCATCTTCAGCGGCCGCCCCGCGGGCAGCTGCTCGTTCGGATAGGTCATCACGAAACGGCGGGAATAGAACTGCCCCGTGGTCTGCCGGATGTATTCCTTGTTCGACGCGAACGCGCCGTAGCGTGCGATATCCATCGACCAGGCGTCCGCCTCGGTCTCGCCGTGGATCATCCATTCGGCCAGCGTCTTGCCGACGCCGCCGCCCTGCAGGAAGCCCGCCATCACGCCGCAGGCCAGCCAGTAGTTCGGCACGCCGTCCACTGGCCCGACCAGCGGGTTGCCGTCGGGCGAGAAGGTGAAGGCGCCGTGCACCCAGTCCTTCACGCCGACGGTCTGCAGGGCAGGGAACCGCTCGAACGCGCAGGTCAGCTCGTGCTCGATCCGGTCCGGATCCTCCTGCAACAGCTCGATGCCGTAATTCCACGGCGCCCCGTCCATCATCCAGTGGGCGTGGTTGACCTCGTAGATGCCGATCAGCATCCCCTTCTGGTACTGCCGCGAATAAAAGAACCCTTCCGGGTCCACGCACATCGGGATCTCGCCCGCGCGGTCCGCCAGTTCCGGGATCGTGTCGGTATGCAGGTAGTGGTGCGACAGCGGCGATACCGGCAGCTCCAGCCCCGCCATGCGCCCGCACTGCTTCGCCCACAGACCGCCCGCATTCACCACATGCTCGGCCCGCACAGTACCCTTCTCGGTCACCACGTCCCAGCCGTCGCCTTTCCAGTGCAGCTCCAGCACGCGGTTGTGCTCGATCACCTCGGCGCCGCGCATCCGGCCGCATTTGGCATAGGCATGCACCACGCCCGTCGTGTCGACATAACCCTCGCGCTCCGCCCACATGCCGCCCAGCACGCCGTCCATGTTCATCAGCGGATGGATCTTGGTGATCTCGTCCGGCGTCATCAGATGCGTGTCGTCGATGCCGATGGACTGGTACACCCGATGCGCCGACTGCAGCCATTCCCAGCGCACCGGAGACGATGCGATGGTCACGCCGCCGGTCATGTGCAGCCCGATATCCTGCCCCGACTCCTTTTCGATCTCGGACAGCAGGTCGATCGTATAGGCCTGCAGCGCCGCCATGTTCGGGTCGGCGTTCAGCGCGTGGATGCCGCCCGCGGCATGCCACGAGGACCCCGCCGTCAGCACCGACCGCTCGATCAGCGCGATGTCGGTCCAGCCGAATTTCGCCAGGTGATAGAGCACCGAGGCCCCGACGACCCCGCCGCCAATGACCACGACCCGGTATTGCGATTTCATGAAGAGGCTCCCCGTTGCGGCGCGTTTTGCGCAGACGCTACCCGAGGATTTGCGAACCCGAGTGCCCGGAAACGACATCCCTTGTCTGGAATGAACAAGCCCGGCGCCACGTCAGGCGCCGGAACGCCGGTCAGTAATCGCGCTCGAAATAGATCCCGATCCCGGTATCGCCTTCCGAATTGGCCATGCCGCGCGCCGTGACGCTGTTGGTGATGTTCAGGTTCAGGTTGATCTCGGTCTCGCCGTCCGAATTCACCTCGACGCTGGTATAGAGGTTGTCCGAAAGGTACTTCCCGGCGCGGACACCGGCCGATCCGTCCTCCGACGTCACGATTTCCAGATCGTCCAGCCCCGAATTCTGCCGCAGCCGCTCGACGATACCAGTGCCGCCCGCGCCCGACAGTGTGCGCACCGCCGAAGCCAGCTGCAGCGCCTGCAGGGCCGAGATATCGGTGACACTCTGCCCGAACAGCAGATGCGCAAGGATCTCTTCCTCGGGAAGTTCGGGTGAAGAGGTCACCGTCAGTTCCGGATTGTCCGCAAAGCCCTCGATGACGATTTCCACTGTGATATCGCCAGAGGTCGTCGTGGCCACCATGCGGATATACGGGTTGAAGTCACCCTGCAGCCGGATCGAGCCTTCGGTCAGGTCGATCCGCTCGCTCAGAACGTCCAGCCGCCCGCGGATCAGCTCGAACCCGCCCTGCGTGACCGGCGCCGTCGTCGTACCGGTGACGCGCAGAGAACCGCCCATTTCCGCATCCAGCCCGCGCCCGCGAATGAAGATCCGCGACGGCGCGTCGATGCGCACGTCCAGCCCGTAGCCGACGGTCCCCTTGCGGCTGGAATCCGTCTCAAGCATGCCGGCGCGTTTCCGTGTCAGGCGCACATCGGCGGGCTCATAAAGGTGCACCAGCGATGGCAGCGACCCGCCCGAGCTTCCGAACCCGTCGGGGATGCGAACCTCCACGGGCCCAAGCGTCAGGTTCCCCGCGATCATCGCGCCGCCCGTCAGAGGCCCGGTCACGGTCAGCCCGCCGCTGACCGTGGTTTCGTAAAGCCCCGGATCGACGAGACCCAGGTTGAACAGGTCGACGCTCAGATCGCCGTTGAACGGCGCCGTCATTCCGACCGAACCGGTCACCCGCAGCCTCCCGCCTTCCGCGCTGCTCGCGTCGACGGACAGCTGCACCTGTCCGCTGTTCAGGTTCGCCGTGGCATTGATCCCGGTCAGCCGCACATTGGCCACCGGCACCGTCAGGCTTGCATTCGACGTGCTCGCCGTGCCGGACACCGAATTCAGCGCCAGCGGTCCGTTCAGCGACAGATTGTAATCCAGACGCCCGCTCACAAGGTTCGGAGAGATGAAACGGTTCACCAGTTCTAGCGGCCCGGCGCCCACGGCGTTCAGGTTGGCGCTCTGGAAGTCCGGCGCGGCGGTGCCCGTCACGCGAGAGGTGATACCGCCCGGTCCGGTGGCGGATACGTCCACTGTCCAGTCGCCGCCCGTGGACCTGGCGCTGCCCTGAGCGGTCACAGGTCCGCTGATACCCGGCGCGAACAGCCCCAGGTCGTTCAGGCGCGCTTCGAACGTCAGCGTCCCGCCGCGGCTGCCGTAGTTTCCGTCAAAGCTCGCGCTCAACTGCGGCGTCTGAACCCGCGCACGCTGGACATTGACGGTACCGTCCTCGCTCCGGCTTACAGCGATGTCCACCGTGCTGTCGCCGCGCAACAGGGCGTCCACATCCGGGATGCCGATGCTCAAGCTGCGTGCGGTGCCGCTGACCTCGGCGCTTCCGGTCAGGGTAGAGGCGTTGCCGCTTGCGGTGATCGACAGGTCCGCCCCGCCACCCAGCGTCCGGCCCGCAAGGCCGGAATAGGGGTCAAGCGACGCGACTGCGAAATCCAGATCCGCCGAAAAGTCTGTCGGCTTCCAGTCCGGCAGCGACACCGTGCCCGACAGCGTCGCATCCAGCTCTCCCGGTCCGGTCAGCGATGTGTCGACGGTCCAGTCGTCTCCCGTCGCCTGCGCGGTCCCGCGTGCCGTGACCGGCCCGTTGAGATTGGGTGCCACCAGCCCAAGATCCGACATTGCCACGTCAAATGTCAGATCGCTGGCCTCTGGCGTATAGCTGCCGCTGACATCGGCGCGCAGCTGTGGCGTCTCAGCCCGCCCGCGATCGACAGTTATCGACCCGTCCGCCGCGCGCGCGACTGAGATGTCCAAAGTTCCGTCCCCCGCCAACAGGGCATCGGCAATCTCGACATCGACGATCAGATCGCTGGTCGTTCCGCTCACTTCCGCGCGCCCAGTGAGATCTGGCACGTTGCCGCTGGCACGAATCGACAGATCCGCGCCGCCACCCAGCGTGCGGCCCGCCAGCTCGGAATAGGGGGCCAGAGACGCGACGGCGATATCCAGATCGCCGGAAAAATCAGTGGGCTTCCAATCGGGTAGCGACACGTTGCCCGACAAGGTCGCATCAAGTTCGCCGGGACCGGTCAGAACGGTATCGACGGTCCAGTCGTCGCCGGTCGCCTGGGCCGTCCCCCGTGCCGACACCGGTCCGGTAAGGCTGGGCAGAACCAGCCCCATATTCGACATCGCCACGTCGAACCGCAGATCGCTCGATTCGGGCGTGTAGCTTCCGCTGACATCTGCGCGCAGTTGCGGCGTCTGCGCCCGTCCGCGCTCGATGATGATTGATCCGTCCGCTTCGCGCGTGACGGCAACATCCAAAGTCCCGTCACCGGCCAGGATTGCATCGGCGATCTCGACATCGACGATCAGATCGCTGGTCGTTCCGCTGACCTCCGTGCGACCGGTCAGCTGTTCCAGATCGCCGCTCCCCCGGATCGACAGGTCGGCGGCGCCGCCCAGCCTGCGCCCGGCAAGCTCCGAATAGGGCTCAAGCGCATCCACAGCCAGATCCAGCACCCCGGTGAACGCCCTTGGCGTGCCATCCGTTAGCGTGACCGTTCCGTCCATGTCGGCGTTCAGCCCGCCCGGTCCCTCGACGGCGATATCGAGATCCCAGTCATCTCCCTCCAGCGCGAACGCGCCGTTAAGCGATGCGGGCCCGTCCAGCCCCGGCACGGCCAGAGCAGCGTCGGCTACGGTCAGCGAAATGCGCCCGCTGCCCGCACCCGTCGCCAGCGTGCCGCTGGCGCTCAGGTTCGTCGCGTCGGTCACGATCGCCAGATTGTCGAGCTGCACGCCTTCCGCGCCCCGCGCCACGTTGGCCGACAGTGTGCCTTCGCCGGTGATCAGCGGGTCAAGCTGTTCGACATCCAGCGCCAGGTCCTGCGTCGTACCATCGAAGCTCAGGTCGAACGCTCCGCCCAGCGGTTCGACCCAGCCGCTCACCGACAGTTCCGCCGAGCCGCCCAGATCGCGCCCCGCAAGTGTCGAGAACCGGGCGATGTCGCTCGCCGTCACCGAGACATCGGCATCGACGCGCACGTTGCCGCCGTCGCTCAGGCCGCCGACCTCGGCACGACCGGCCAGCCGCGCATCGCCGATTGTCAGGTCGAAGCCCGGGAAGGTCAGTGCCTCGCCTTCGGCATACGAAAACTCCAGCCCGCCGGTTATTCCCTCGGCAAGCGCCTCGGCCAGTCCCGGATCCGTGTGCTGGACCGGCGTCACTTCCAGGTCAAAGGCGCCGCCCACCTGACCGATGGCAACGCCGTCGCCATGGCTCAGCGTGCCGTTTCCGGTCAGCGCCACGCGCTCCGTCGCCATGTCCAGCCGACGAAGACCCAGCACCTCGAAACTTGCCGTCCAGTTGTCGCCCGCCGCCTGATCGTATTGCACCGACAGATCCGCCTCGCGCATCCATGTCTGCGCGCCGGGCAGACCCAGCAGGACCTCACCGCCTTCGGGGGAAACGACGCGTCCGGTGATGTCGACCTGCTCCGGCCAGCCTTCCGCCGACACGGATACGGTGCCGTCCAGCGCAATCGACCGGGCCTGCAGCGCAAGCCGGTCCAGATCTATGCTGCCGTCCGTCTGGCGCACCCCGGAGATGTTCAGCGAAATGTCGTCGCCGAAGAACGCGATGTAATCGGACTCCATTAGCGGCGTGATGTCGCCGGACAGCTGCGCGCTGAACCGTTTCGCCGTCGGGGCAGGGGGCTCGCCCTCGGCCGGCGCCTGTTCCGGTTCGACCGAAGCAAAGCTCACGGTCCCGCCCAGACGCTCGACGCCATCGGTCGCCAGCTCGATCTCAGCGGCGAAATCGTCCAGCGTGCCGTCACCCGAGACGATCAGCTGCACCGCCGGATCGCCCGGCATACCGATCAGCCCGGCAGCGATACCGCCCGGTCCTTCGTTGAAGTTCAGGTCCAGCACCAGCTCGCCGGTGGTATTGGAATAGCTGGCGGATATCCCGATCTCGCCCTCGGGCCCGTCCAGCCGCGTGATCGACAGGTCGGCCACGCCCTCGCCGGAGGTCAGGTTGGCGGACCCGGTCACGTTCAGCGCCAGTTCCTCGCCCAGGATCGGCGCACCCAGCTCGACCCGGTCGATGTTGAACTGGTCGATGTTCACCGCGACCGGCAGGTCGGGCAAGGCAAAGCTGAACCCCGGTGCTTCCGCGGTGGGCGCTTCTTCCTCTGTCACCGGCGCCCGCGCGATCACCAGACGCTCGGCGGAAAGCTCCTGAACCTGCAGCCGCCCGCGCAGCAGTGCCGTCCGCTGCCAGTTCAGCGTCGCATTCTCCAGCGTCAGCCAGACGCCCTCGCTGTCTGCGATGGTCATCCGGTCCAGCGAAGCCGAAGAAGAAAGCGCTCCGCGGAACCCCTCGATCTGAACCTCGCGGCCAGCACTGGAAAGATTGTCCTCGATCAGTCTCTGAAGCAGGCCACGGTCGCGCTCCTCCTCTTCCGAGGACTGCGCGAGTGCGGCGAAGGGCAGGGTGACGATCAGCAACAGAAAAGTGAGAAACCGCATCAGAACGCCTGCCCGATCCCGACATAGACCTGTACGCCCTCGCCGGTGTCGCCGTCGACCGGAAACGCGACGTCCAGGCGTATCGGTCCGAACCCGGCCAGGTAGCGCACGCCAAGCCCGGCACCGGAATGCCATTCGCCCGACCCGTCATAGAAATCCTCTGCCCCGATATAACCGGCATCCGCAAACACCACCGCGCCGATATTGTCGGTGATCCGCGTCCGCACTTCCGCGGACAGGCCCAGAAAGCTCCGTCCGCCCGACTCGACACCGTTCGTGGTGACGGTCAGCGACTGGTAAGGCTGGCCACGTACCGTTCCGGAGCCGCCGGAAAAGAACAGGTAATCGGGATGGATCTCGCTGATTTCGGCGCCTGTGATCGAACCGAACTGCAGCCGCCCGGCCAGCACGACACGGTTGTCTTCGCCAAAACCGTAATAGGCCCGCGCGTCGGCATAGGTCTTCAGCCCCGATCCGCTGTCGTCGGACAGGCCGAAGAACGGAGTCGGCTCGATCTGCACATAGAAGCCCTCGGTTGCGTCCAGAGCGTTGTCTCGTGTGTCGTAGGACGCCTTCATCGGCAGACTGAGGTACGAGAAGGTGCGATCGCCCAGATCGTCCTCTGTCTCCGAATAAGTATAGGCCAGAGCAATCTCTGTCTCGATCCGGTCGCCGAAGCGCCGTGCGAGGCCCACGCCGAACTCGACACGGTTCGAGAGATAGGTGGGCTCGTCCAGGTGCTCGATCTCGCCATAGACGAAGGCATTGGTTTCGGCGCCGATCACGGCTGGCACATCCAGCCGCCCGCCCAGGAAATAGTCGGTCCCGTACGAGCCGCCGAGATTCGAGATCTCTGCGTCAAACCGCAGACGCTCCGCACCGCCGAATATGTTCCGGTGCAGCCAGAAACTGGTAAGCGTCAGACCTTCGAGTGAGGAGAATTCAGCCCCCACGCCCAGCCGCCGCCGCTTGGCGTCCACCACGTTCAGGTACATGTCCATGCTGTTGCCGGGGCCCAGTTCTTCGGCCTCGCGCAGAGTGACCGAGGCAAACGCCCCGGTCCGCCGCAACCGCTCGGCCACCCGCTCCGCAACTTCCGGCGAAAACTTCTCGCCCTCGGGCAGTCCGGCGATTCGCTTGATCGCCGACGCCCGCACCCGGCTTTCCGTCCGCTGTACCAGCTTGCCGAAATAGACCACCGGTCCAGGTTCCAGTCCGACCACCGCGTCCAGCGTCGAGGTCCTGTGGTCCGCCGTGATCCTTTCGCCCGCGACGTCCACCTTGGCATAGCCGGCCGAGCGCCACGCATCTCCCGCTGTCTGTGTTGAGCTCTGAACCAGCGGCGCCAGTGCCGGCTCGCCACTACGGAACCCTTCCGGCAGTTCCGTTCCCTGCGCCAATGGCCCCACGCGCGCATCGCCGAACCGGAAACGCGGCCCGGGATCTACGACGATACGGACGGTGGAAATGCTCGCCGGGGTTCGCAGAAGAGGGATATCCGCCGCTTCCCGACCGTCGACCTTGATGCTGATGACACCGCCGTAATAGCCCTCGGCATAAAGCGCATCCAGCAGCCGCGCGTAATCCGACAAAGCGGCAGCAAAAATCTCGGAGGTCGCGGTCTGCCCGCTTCGGCGCGCATCGACCACCAGAGACGCGTCGCTCAGCGTGCTGCGCAGGTCCTTGTTATTGCCGACCAGACCGAACTGCACCTCATCAAGTGCACTGGCGACACCGGAGGTCATCAACAGAGCCGCTGCAAAAGGGAGAACCCGCTGACCGAAAACCGCGGCTAGCCCGAAACGCAAACCATCCCCCTTTCCCCGCACATACCCACTGCGGACTTTGTTCAAACGGTAATCGTACTGGCTGCCATAGGCCACCACTGATAGGCCGGTTCCCGCTTTTTTTGACTAGATAGGCGGGGTTGCGCCGAAATCACGTTCTTAGTGATCAGCGGTTGCAAGCCGCTCCGCTTCCAGCTCCTCGATCAGCTCTTCCTCCGTCGCGGCCAGCGCCGCTGTCTCCGGCGTCGCATTCCGTGCCATGGGCGAGGCGGTGAAGCTGCCCTTGTCTTCCGTCGCCACCGCCGCCCGCCGCGAGATCCGCAGGATCGCGAAGGAGATCAGCAGGATATGCGCTATGATCGAGGTGATGAAGAGACCCGAAATCCCGATCTTCGTCATTCCGATACCTGCCGCCAGCGGCCCAAGGATCGACCCCATCCCGAACACCATCAGCAGCCCGCCAGACACCTGAATCGCCGTACCCTCGGCTGCGTGATCGTTCGCATGCGCCAGGATGACAGGGTACATCGAAAAGATCGCAGCCCCGAAACTCGCCGCCAGTGCGATGTTGATCCATTGCGCCTCCGGCTGAAGCAGGATGAACGCGAGGTCCGCCAGCGTTGCCACCGCGGCGATCCCCACCAGCACCTTGCGCCGGTCCATCCGGTCCGACAGGAACCCCACCGGCACCTGCGCCACCGCCCCCGCCAGCACCGGCAGCGACGCGAACAGCGCGACCGCCGTCAGCGGCAGCCCGATCCGTTCCGCATAGACCGGACCCAGCGTTCCGAAGGCGCTGTTCGAGATCCCGGTCAGGAACACGCCACCCACAGCGATGGGAGAGTTCCGCCACAGGCTCGGAATATCGATCTTCACGTTGACCAGCGGCTTCGGCGTCGCGCTCGACGAGATCGCCGTGGGCACCAGCGCCAGGCAATAAAACATCGCGCCGGCGACGAAATAGAGATACCCCGTCGTGTCGCCCAGCGTCAGCACCAGCTGCCCGGCGGTGGAACTGACCAGGTTCACCATCGTGTAAAGCCCGAACACCTTGCCCCGGTCCTTCGGCGCCGCGCGTTCGCTCAGCCAGCTTTCCACGATCATCGCGGCGCCGGCAAAGCAGAACCCGGACAGCGCCCGCAATGGCACCCAGGCGACGGGCGTCAGCAGCAGCAGCGAGGCCAGGATCGCAATCGCCGCCAGCGAGGACATCACGCCAAAGGACCGGATATGCCCGACACGGCTCACCAGCCGCGGCGTCACAAGGCAGCCCGAGACATAGCCGATGGCCCATCCGGTCCCCAGCAGACCCAGCGCAAAACTCGAGAACCCTTCCGCCGAGCCGCGCACCGGCAGAATCAGTCCGTTGATCCCGCCCGCGAAAAGCAGAAAGGCCGAGCCCAGCAATAGGGCGGAGATCGGCAGAATCTGACGCATGATGACTGTCCCGGGTGTCTTCCGTTTTCCCGATCAATAGCGCAGCACGCGGCGGATGCCAGTGCCGGAACCGCCCGTTTCACGCCGCAGTGCGGAAATTTTCCTGCATCATCATAAGGGTGTTCCCAATCGTTGCGCCGCGTGATTAGGATTGCACCAAACCGAATATCCTAGGGAGGTACGCAATGCCGACAGTGTCCATGACGGTAAACGGAAAACCGGTTTCGGGAGAGGCTGAAGGCCGCACGCTCCTAGTTCAGTTCCTGCGAGAGACGCTTGGTCTGACCGGCACCCATGTCGGCTGTGACACCTCGCAATGCGGCGCTTGCGTGGTTCACGTCGACGGCGAGGCCGTCAAATCCTGCACCATGTTCGCGGCCGAAGCCGATGGCGCCGAGGTCAAGACGATCGAGGGCATGGCCAATGCCGACGGTTCGCTCTCGGTGATCCAGCAGGCGTTCCAGGACCATCACGGCCTGCAGTGCGGCTTTTGCACGCCCGGCATGGTGATGTCCGCCGCGGCCCTGCTGAAGGACAACCCCAAGCCCAGCGAAGCCGAGATCCGCGACTACCTCGAAGGCAACATCTGCCGCTGCACCGGCTACCACAATATCGTCAAGGCGATCCTTGCCGCATCGGGACAGGAGGTTACGCCAATCGCGGCGGAGTAGTCCGCCACGAACACAGACCGAATCCGTCCAGTAGGCAAGCATTGTAGGTGCGCTCCGGCGTGCCGTTAGGGAGGAAAACAATGCCCAAAGACCACGGTATCGGCGCCAGCACCAAGCGGCGCGAAGACGTGCGGTTCCTGACCGGCAAGGGCCGCTACACTGACGACATCAACATTCGCGGACAGGCCTATGTCCATTTCCTGCGCTCCGACGTCGCGCACGGAAAGATCAACGCCGTCGGCACCAGCGAGGCAGAGACCGCGCCCGGCGTGCTCCGCGTCTTCACCGGCAAGGATTTCGAGGGCGTCGGCGGCATCCCCTGCGGCTGGCAGATCACCGACCGCCAGGGCAACCCGATGCAGGAACCGGCCCACCCGGTGCTCGCCCAGGGCAAGGTCCGCCATGTCGGCGACCCCATCGCCGCGGTCGTGGCCGAAACCTACGAACAGGCCCGCGATGCAGCAGAAAAGATCAATCTGGACATCACGGAACTGCCCGCCGTCATGAACATGAAGGCCGCGCTGGAAGACGGCGCGCCCAAGGTCCACGACGATCTGACCTCGAACCTCTGCTATGACTGGGGCTTCATCGAGGACAACCGCGAGGCTGTGGATCAGGCGATCAAGTCTGCACACCACGTCACCACGCTGGAACTGGTGAACCAGCGCCTCGTCGCCAACCCGATGGAACCGCGCGTCGCCATCGGCGACTATGCATCCTACAGCGACGAATCCACGCTCTACACCACCTCGCAGAACCCGCACGTGATCCGCCTGCTGATGGGCGCTTTCGTGCTCGGCATCCCGGAACACAAGCTGCGCGTGGTGGCGCCGGATGTCGGCGGCGGCTTCGGCTCCAAGATCTTCCACTACGCCGAAGAAGCGTTCTGCACCTTCGCCGCCAAACAGCTCAAATGTCCGGTGAAATGGACCTCGTCCCGCTCCGAGGCGTTCATGACCGACGCGCATGGCCGCGATCACGTGACCAGGATCGAACTGGCGCTCGATGCAGAGGGCAACTTCCAGGCCATCCGCACAGAGACCTACGCCAACATGGGCGCGTATCTCTCGACCTTCTCGACCAGCGTTCCGACCTACCTCCACGGCACCCTGATGGCGGGGAACTACAAGACCCCGAACATCTACGTGAACGTCAAGGCGGTCTTCTCCAACACCGTGCCGGTGGACGCGTATCGCGGGGCAGGGCGGCCGGAGGCCACCTTCCAGCTCGAACGCGTCATCGACAAGGCCGCGCGCGAGATGGGCATCGACCCGGTCGAGATCCGGCGCAAGAACTTCGTCACCGAGTTTCCCTATGCCACCCCGGTGGCCGTCGAATACGACACCGGCGACTATAACGCGACGATGGACAAGGCGCTCGAGATCGCCGACTGGGACGGCTTTGACGCCCGCGCCGCGGAAAGCGCGAAAAAGGGTCTGTGGCGCGGCCGTGGCATCAACACCTATATCGAGGCCTGCGGTATCGCGCCCTCGGCCCTCGTCGGCCAGCTCGGCGCCCGCGCCGGCCTCTACGAATCCGCCACCGTCCGCGTCAACGCCACCGGCGGCCTCGTCGTGATGACCGGCTCGCACAGCCACGGGCAGGGGCATGAAACCGCCTTCCCGCAGGTCATCGCCGAGATGATCGGCATCGACGAGTCGATGGTCGAGATCGTTCACGGCGACACCGCCAACACCCCGATGGGCATGGGCACTTACGGCTCACGCTCGCTGGCGGTCGGCGGGTCCGCGATGGTCCGGGCCACCGAAAAGATCATCGCCAAGGCCAAGAAGATCGCCGCCCACCTGATGGAGGCGGCGCCGGAAGACGTGGAACTCAAGGACGGCCAGTTCTCCATCGCCGGCACCGACAAGTCGGTCGCCTGGGGCGATGTCTGCCTCGCCGCCTACGTCCCGCACAACTACCCGCTGGAAGAGCTGGAACCGGGGCTGGAGGAAACCGCCTTCTACGACCCGGCCAACTTCACCTACCCGGCGGGTGCCTATATCTGCGAGGTCGAGGTCGACCCGGACACCGGCAAGGTGCGCATCGACCGCTTCGCTGCGGCGGATGACTTCGGCAACGTCGTCAATCCGATGATCGTCGAGGGTCAGGTCCATGGCGGTCTGGCCCAGGGCATCGGCCAGGCGCTGCTCGAAGGCTGCGCCTATGACGACAGCGGCCAGCTCATCTCGGGCAGCTACATGGACTATGCCATGCCGCGCGCCGACGATGTGCCCAGCTATAGCGTCGATCATTCCTGCCAGACCCCCTGCACCCACAATCCCTTGGGCGTGAAGGGCTGCGGCGAGGCCGGCGCGATCGGGTCGCCGCCGGCGGTGGTCAACGCGGTGGTGGACGCGCTGCAGCGGAACGGTAAGGATGTCACCCATATCGACATGCCGCTGTCGCCGTCGCGGGTCTGGGCTGCGATGAACGGCTGATCGTACCGGCGGTGCCCTTGCGGTCGCCGCCGGACATGCGAAATTCGAACGAAAGGAAGACCCGGGGTCTTCGCAAGGAGAGAACGAGATGTACGACTTCGAACTGGTGAAACCCTCCACGGTCGAAGAGGCGGTCAAGGCGCTGTCCGGCGACGAAGCGCAACCCCTCGGCGGCGGCCAGACTCTGATCCCGACCATGAAACAGCGCCTGGCGATGCCCGGCACTCTGGTCTCGACCACCGGTATTGCCTCGATGAAGGGCGTCAGCGCCTCGGGCGGCGTCCTCACCATCGGCGGCGCAACCACCCACGGCACCGTCGCGAAAGAGGCCGCCTCGTCCTATCCGGGCCTCGCGGCGATGGCCGCGAATATCGGCGATCCGGCGGTCCGCAACCGGGGCACCATCGGCGGCTCGCTGGCCAACAACGATCCCGCCGCCTGCTACCCGGCGGGCCTGCTGGGCTCCGGCGGCACCGTGGTCACGAATTCACGCGAGATCGACGCCGACGATTACTTTCAGGGCCTGTTCACCACCGCGCTGGAAGAAGGCGAACTGATCACCGCGGTCAGGTTCAACATCCCCGAGGCGTCCAATTACCAGAAATTCGAACAGCCCGCCTCGCGCTTCGCCCTCGTCGGCGTCTTCGTCGCGAAACACTCCGACGGTGTCCGCGTCGCCGTCACCGGCGCTTCGGAAGAAGGCGTGTTCCGCTGGACCGAAGCGGAAGAGGCGCTGTCGTCGAACTTCTCCCCCGACGCCATCTCCGGCCTCTCGGTCGATGCCTCGGGCATGATGGGCGACATCCACGGCACCCCCGAATACCGCGCGCATCTGGTCAATGTGATGACCGGCCGGGCGGTGAAAGCGGCGGGCTGACTCCCGCCATAATCTGAAGATTTCAAGCGCGCGTCCGAAAGGGCGCGCGTTTTCCGTTGGAACCCCGCACCAATGCGCGAAATAGCGGCGAAGCCGCCGCGCATCGCCGGGCCGCCCCCGGGCCCGGCGATCTGGTCGGGCTGGGTGCTCCGGCCGGACCGAAGAGGGGTATTGCACCATAAAGCGCCCCCGAACGCGGTCGGATCGCCGCGCCGCGGCCCGCCGATGCGCTCGATGAAAATAGCTAAGATAGTGCTCGCAAGGGCGGGACCCGCAAAGCCGAAGGAGCAGCTTAACCGCCCGCTACTTCCGGAACACCACCAGCCGGTTATTCGCCGGCATCGTCACCAGCGCCGCAAGGCTCAGTCCCGCCGCCTCCGCCAGCGCGCCGATCTCGTCGGTGTCCCGCACGCCCCATTCGGGGTCCTCGGCCTGCAGGTTCGCGTCGAACCGCACGTTGCCTTCGCCGATATGCCGGCCGGCCACCCGGAACGGCCCGTAGAACACCAGCACCCCGCCGGGCACCAGCGCCTTCCCGGCGCCCGCCACGATCCCCTCCGCCACAGCGAAGGGCGCGATATGGATCACGTTCGCGGACAACACCCCGCTAAGAGGTCCGACCTCACCGGCCCAGTCCGCCACGGCGTCGATATCTAGAACCTCCCGCTCCGGCAGCCGCAGATGCGCCGCCCAGGCCGCGGCCGAGGCGCGGTGCCCCGCATCCGGATCCGACGCCAGCCATTCGAGGTGCGGAAACGCCAGCCGGAAAGCCGCCGCATGCTGCCCGGTGCCGCAGCCGATCTCCAGCACACGGCCAACCCGGCCCGACATCCACGGCGTCAGCGCCGCGATCAGGGGCGGCAGGTTCCGCTCTGCCGCAGACGCAAACAGGCGCCCGTCGGGCGCCTGCGTTACATTCCCGGCATGGAACCGGGCGGTATGGGAAGAGGTGGGCGTCAACGGCCCTACTTCGCCGGGCCGATCATCATGACCATCTGGCGGCCTTCCATCTTCGGCATGTTCTCGACCTTGCCGAGTTCCTTGACGTCCTCGGCAACCCGTTCCAGCAACTCGCGGCCAAGGTTCTGGTGCGCCATCTCGCGACCGCGGAACCGCAGGGTGACCTTCACCTTGTCGCCGGCCTCAAGGAACCGGAAAACGTTGCGCATCTTGACGTCATAGTCGTGCACGTCGGTGTTCGGGCGGAACTTCACTTCCTTGACCTCGATGGTCTTCTGCTTCTTCCGCGCCTCGGATTCCCGCTTCTGCTGTTCGTACTTGAACTTGCCGAAGTCCATGATCTTGCAGACCGGCGGCGTCGCGTTCGGCGAGATTTCCACCAGGTCAAGCCCGGCCGCTTCGGCCAGTGCCATGCCGCGCTCCGGGGTCACGACCCCGACATTTTCGCCTTCGGCTCCGATCAATCTAATCTCGGCTGCCCTGATCCGCTCATTTACACGTGGTCCGGTTTCGCGGGTCGGCGGGGCATTGTGAGGTCTGCGAGCGATGGTCGTTAGTCCTTTTTCTGTGTCGAACGTAGGCAAGGAAGATACGGGCCACGGCGCGGTGTTTCAACTCCGATTCGTCAGCCGGACCGGGTGCAAGCCGCAGTTTCTCCCTTGAAAGCGCGCGCGGCCGCGTCAAATCACATCGGACAGAGCGGATCGTCTTTGCGGGAAACGAATGGGGAGATCTTTCCATGGATAAAATTTGGATCGCAGTGGCCCTCGTGGTCGCCGTCGTCATCGGGATCTTTGCCTTCGTCAGAGTGCAGGATGACGTGGACCCGGCCACTGAAATGGCCGGCGCAGAGACCGAGTCGGTGGAACAGCCGGAAGAACTCGCCGTCGACACCGCGGACGAGACCAGCACGGCCGCGGAAGAGCCGGCAGAGACCGAAGCAGCCGAAGCCGAGACCACCGAGACCGAGGGCGAAACGCCTGCCGGGGAAGACACCGCCGACGCATCCGCAGAGGACACCGGCGACAGTAATGCCGGCGTGATCGCAGGCACCGCAGCGGGCGTCGCGACCGGGATGATGGCGGGGTCTGACACCGGTGACGAGGCATCCGGTGAAGACGCCGCAGAAGGTGAGGCAACGGAAGAGACCGGCGCCACGGATGAAACCGAAGAGGCTGAAGGCTCCGATGACGCCGCCGCAACCGAGGACACCGCCGAGGGCGAACCTGCCGAAGAACCTGCCGCGACAGAAGACACCGCCGAAAGCGAGCCCGCCGAGGAGCCTGCCGCGACAGAAGACACCGCCGAAAGCGAGCCCGCCGAGGAGCCTGCCGCGACCGAGGAGACCGCCGAGGCCGAACCTGCCGAAGAGACGGCAACAACCGAGGATACCGCGGAAAGCGAACCGGCCGAAGAACCTGCGGCTACCGAAGAGGCTGCGGAATCCGAGCCAACGGAAGAACCGTCCGCAACCGAGGACACGGCAGAAGCGGATACGGCCACAGAACCTGCTGCCGAAGAAAGCGCCGACGCGAGCGGTACTGAAGAAGCTGCCGACACGTCAGAAGAACCGTCGGTAACGCCCTCCGAACTCGCTGCCGAAGCCATCCAGGCCGAAGCGGATGAACTGTCGCAAACGGCCGAAGAAATGGCGGCCGAGGCCGAGGAACTGGCGGCCAGCGCCGAAGCCATGGCCTCCGCGGCAGAGGACATGCAGGCCACGGCCGACGAAATGGAAGCAAAGGCCGAAGAGATGGCAGCCGGGGAGCAGACCGAAGCCACCACAGACGGCAGTGCCGAAGCGTCAGAGGAAGCGGACGCAGAGTCCGCGGGCGACGACACGGCCGGGGGGACTGACGTCGGTCCCGGAAACGCGGAAACGCCTGAACCGGCAATCCTATTCACGGTAGAAGGCTTCGATCGCGACGAAGCACTGGCCTATATCGCCAGATCAGATCTTGAGGCCGAGGAAAAGGAAACCCTGACCTCCGCCATCGAAGAAGCGGGCGACGACGAGGAAGCCCTCACCGATGCCCTGGAACAGGCCCGCGAGGCGCTCGACCTCTGACCGTCTCAGTTTGAAACTGCAGACAAAGGCCCCGCCCGCATGCCGGACGGGGCCTTTCTGTTTCAACCCCTCAGCCAGTCCTCGGCAAAGACGATTTCGTCGGTACCGGCAAGATTTCCGACGCGCTCCAGCTCCGACACCAGCCCGGCCAGACGCGCCTTGCCCATCCGCACGCCCGCCTCGGGCCAGAAGGCTCGCACCGCCAGCACCTTGCCATCCCGCTTCGCATCGATCCGCCCGATCACACGGTCGCCCTGCATCACGGGGAAAACGTAATAGCCGTAGCGCCGCTTCGCCTCCGGCACGAAGATCTCGATGCGGTAGTGGAACCCGAACAGCCGCTCCGCCCGGTTCCTGTCCCGCAGCACCGGATCGAAGGGCGACAGCAGGCGCACCCGGTTCGACGGCTCGGGCAGCGAATCCGCTGCCTCCAGTTCACCCAGCGTCGAAAAACACCGCCGTCGCGCGCCATCCGCCAGTTCGATGTCGACCTCCACGATCCGCCCGGCCGCCAGCGCCTCCGCGCACCAGGCCTTCGCCTCCTCCCGGGTCGCGATCTCGAAGAAGGCGGCAAGCTCGCCGCTGGTTCCGAACCCCAGCCGCCGCATCGCCTCGGACAACGCCCAGTCCACGACCTCCTCCCTCTCAGGACGTAGCCCCCGGTACGCCTCCGGGATCACCCGCTCGCTCAGGTCGTAGAACTTGCGGAACCCCTCCCGGTGGCAGATCGCCAATTGCCCCGACCGCCACAGGAACTCGAGCGCCGTCTTCGACGGATGCCAGTCCCACCAGCCCGACGAGCCCCGCACTTCTTCCGGCCCGACATCGAGCGAGCAGGTCGCCCCCCGGTCCGACACATGCCGCAGCACCGTGTCGATCTCGGCATCCCAGCCCTCGCGCCGCCATGCTGGCCAGCGTTCCCGCATCCGCGCCTCGTCGCGCTCGAATTTCAGCCGCCACATCGGGTAGAACTGCATCGGGATCACCGCGGCATCGTGCGTCCAGTGCTCGAACGCCGTCCTGTGCCGCGCCACCAGATGCTCCAGCGCCCGGGGCCGGTACTGCCCGCGCCGCGCCCAGAGGATCAGGTCATGCGCCCGCGCCAGCGTGTTGACGCTGTCCACCTGCACGAAACCCAGCCCGGCCAGCACCCCGTCCAGATCGCCACCCTTGCCGGTTCCGGCCGTCGGGCGCAGTAGAAGATGCCTGTCCAGGAACAGGCGCCGGGCGGTCTGATTGTCGAGTGTGGGGCGAGTCATCGGGCCACCTTACAGCCGGGGCGGGGAGGGGAAAGGGCGATGTTGGGTGGTGTGATTACTGCTCGGCGGACTGTCGGACGATGCTGCGGGGGGAAGCTGCAAAAACCATCCGCAGCGCGCATCGCCAAACAGATCTATTGCGTCGAATGGCGGAATCTGGCCAACCGCCGCTCTGGCCTGACCCGGCACCACAGGGCGATGGCTGACCGGCCTGAATGCTTCGGCTTGCGGCTCTTTCATCTTTTCAGATCAATTGTTTCCTGCGCCGGACGTCTTGAGTTTCATCGCTCAGCTCAGGAGGCATCTTGCCGGGACCGGTCAATGGCCAGCGTTCCGTGGCTGAGCGGCAGTTGGCAGAAACCATTTTCGCGCTACAACCATGAGTGATGTCGGTTGACGATGTCTCGTGTGTTAAATGTGTGTGTGACGACTTTTGTAACCGGGGGATAAGTTATGAACTCAAGAAATATAATCCTGGCCGTACTGGCAGTGATACTTGTGGGCGTCGCGATCTTCTACTTCATGGATGATAGCGGCGTCGATGACGCGGCCATGCCCGAGACAACGGGTGAAACTGCGGCGCCGGAAACTGCCGGCGAAACGACCGAGCCTGAAGCGGTCGACGACACGACCGAGCCTGAAACAGACAGCGAAGAAGCCGACACCGAGAACGCGACAGACAACTGAGTCGAGCGATCGCGTCGGATACCTGCTGCCGGATTCGCCGCAATCGGCGACCCGGCCGCTACCGCGCGACTCTCCTGTTCTCGAAAACCTTGTTGTTTTCGCCCCAGTCCAGAACGGTATCCCCCGAGGCACCGACAAACGTATTCTGCGAGACCGTATTCTGCCGCGCAAAGTTGCGGTCGTCCGTCCCGCTGCCATAGGGGATGCCGGCATCCTGCGGGCAAAGGAACAGCACCCTCTGAATGCTCTTGAACGAGAGCCACACGCCCGGCCGCGCATTTCTCCCCCCGTCGTAGTAGAACGTATTCCCGGTGACAGAGTTGTACCGCGGCTTCTGGTGGCGCGCGGTCCCGCCTTCGCCGCAGTTCCGGTAAATGAAGACGCCCCCAAGATCGGCATGGTAGAACTTGTTGTTCTTCACGACGTTGTGGGCAGAGCCGTCGATCGAAAGGATCTCCCGGGCGGTTCTGACTTCGAACACGTTCCCGCTGATCACGTTATGCGCGGACTCGGCGTCGAGATAGATGCCCGAACTTACGGAGTTTCCGATGATCCTGCTGTTGACCAGACGCGAGTTGGTGACGCCGGGAGAAAAGTAGACCGGGATCCTGCCATCCCCGCGGATCACCAGGTTCCGCAGCACGATGCCCCGGGGTGCAACTGACTGGGCGTATTCGGTGTGGTTCCCGTTGCGCGACGACGCTTTCACGAACTTCGCCTGACCGTGCGGGCCAAGCCCAGACACGCGAATGGCCCCGTTCACCGTGCAGCCGTCTATGATCACGTCCTCGGGGCGGCTCCAGCGATTGTCCTTACCCCGGACCGAACTGATCTGAATGATGTCCTTGCGGTACAGCAGAGACCGCTTCCCCGGAAGGCCGATCCTGCCGCCCCGACAGATCAGCCGCACACCGCTCGATTTCGCGCCGCGGATGCGGACCTGCTTCGTGATGGTTTCGCCTTCCAGAAGCGTCAGATCGCAATCCAGAAAGGCCACCTTGTGTTTCTGTGTCGCAGGCTCGAGCACCCGGGCCTTTTTCGCAGGGCTGCACTCCTTTGCAGCAACGTTCGTGGCGCCCAGGGCGCCGAGCAGTGAGAGGAGAAGGAGAGGTACAATCTTCATCGTTTTCTTACGCGAACCAGTTGTCGCAAGGGAGCTAATCCGAGTCCCCGCACCGTCAAGCTGCCGGCAAGGTTCACCATTGTCTTCCAGACTCTCGTGCCACCGGAGCAGGGCGCGGCCGAACGGCTCGGTAGCATCCGGTTTAATGCATGGTTGAACCTGCGCTGAAATAGCGGCCCGTCCCCGATGCATCGCACATAGATCCTTGTAAGCTCTCGACCGCATCCCGATTTTCGGGCACCAAGCTTCACGGGTCGCGCCCTTTCGCATGTGATCTCGGGGGAGCCGGGAAAAACATTGACTTCTCAGTGCTCCAGGCTGACTCTTTCAACATACGAAAATGATCGGGTATGCTGTGCCGAACACACTTGCGACAACGTTTACAGGGCTAGAGTTTGTCAATCCATTCGTCCTGGCATCTGCGCCTCCGACGGAAAGCAAACGCAAGATTCTGAAAGCCTTCGAATCCGGCTGGGGCGGTGTCGTCACCAAGACGATCGGCCTGCATCCGGTAGAAAACGTTGCCGGCCCCAAAACCATCTTCCAGCGTGCAAGCGAGGCGAAGCCCTACGTGTCGCGCGCAAAGCGGCCAGAAACCGTTTCGCATTCCTCCTGGAACTGGGAGCTGATTTCCGATCAGCCGCTTGAGCTTTGGCTTCCTGATCTGGAAGAAATCAAGACCACCTATCCCGACCGCATGCTCATTGCCTCGATCATGGCCGGCGCCGGCAATGTCGAAGAAATGAACAACTGGCGCAAGCTTGCGACCGCGTGCGTGAATGCCGGATGCGACGCGATCGAGTTGAACATGTCCTGCCCGCACATGGACCGCAAGGATATGGGGGCACACATCGCCAACGATGAAGATATCATCAGGTCCATTCTGCAGGCGGTCACCAGCGCGGTCAGCGTTCCGATCTGGGTGAAGCTGACACCGTCGACGTCTTCACTCGTCGATGCAGCCGGTGTCGCATATGCGTCGGGCGCAGCGGCGATTTCACTCTGCAACACGTTTCCGTCCATGCCCCTGATGGACCCGGAAACGTTGAAGTTCGAGGTCGAGGTAGACGGCCTCGTCACGTCTGGCGGGCAGGGCGGGCTGGCCATCCTGAACCAGGCTCTGCAGCGCGTGTCGGACATTTCGCGCGCCTATCCGGACAAGGCGATTTCCGGCATTGGCGGAATTAAAGGCTTTCACGAAGCCTTCAACTTCATTGTCCATGGCGCCGGCAACCTGCAGGTCTGCACCGCCGCGATGGAAGAGAAGGGCAGCGGTGGCGTCGGGGTCAAGCTCATTCAGGAGCTGACACAGGATCTCGGCGACTATCTGAAGCGCAAAGGCTTTTCATCGATTGAAGAGTTCCGGGGCATAGCACGCGAACGGATTGTCGAGCATTCTCAGATCCGTAGAAAGAGCGAGGCCTACAATGGCGGCTACGAGAAATCGGCGTAGTTAAGCCAGATCCCCTGGCCGCCTGCACCAACATCCAATCCATCGTTCGAAATCTGCGACGGGTACCGCCCCGGCGAAGCACTCGCCGGACCGTCCTCGTGGGCGACTGAACTGTGGACGGTGTGACCAGTGCGGACGGCCGCAGGGGGCCAACCATCGGTCCATAGCCGCCGCCAGACCGCCATTAAACGGGTAGCCGCGTTTCTGCGGGCCAGCCATTCACAGGACATCACGGGTTGTGGCAGACGGTCCGGATGTCCGCTTCAGGCTCCGGAAGCTTGTCCGGACTCGGACTGCGTTAGCACCCTTACCTTGGTCCCGTTTGTCACATGACTGGCCAGATGCATCGCATCCTGGTTGAACATCCGGATACATCCCGACGAGGCCTGGTGACCGATGGTCCAGGGACTCGGGGTTCCGTGAATGCGATAGTAGGTATCCTTGCCGTTCCGGTAGAGATAGAGCGCGCGCGCGCCCAGAGGATTTTCCAGCCCGCCCTCCACACCGGCGGCATATTGCAGGAACTTCTCGGGTTTCTGCTCGATCATGTTCTGCGTGGGCGTCCAGCCCGGCCAGTCGCGGGTATAGGCGACGGTTGCGTTCCCCGAAAATCCGTATCCCGCTTCCCCGACAGCGATCGAGTACCGCATTGCCTGGCCGCCTTCCTTGACGTGGTAAAGGTAGCGGGAAAACGGATCCACGATGATCGTTCCCGGCGCTTCGGCCGTCGGATAGTCGACGATCTGGCGCTTCTTCGTCTCCGAGAGATACTCGGGCGAAATCGCGGGAACCAGGATGTCGCCATCCTGGACTTCGCTGTACATGGCACGGGTTTCCGCGCTCACCGGGTTCCCGCCGGGAAACACCCCCATGGTCACGTCGCCCGTTCCGCCGCATCCGGCCAGGGCCAGCAGGGAAAATAAGCCCAGAATGGATCCATTAATGTTCATCACTCGCTCCACTGGTCCGGCAATTTGGGAAGGCTGAAACGTATTTGGTCTGGACCGGCTCCTGCACCCACGGGACCGGCATTCAGGTCAGGATGACCGTTTCAACCCGACGATGCAACGCGAAGACGACCGATATGTGCACTGGCATCCGGGGCTTAGGGCGGAATGTGAGTGTGTTCGGAAATGCGCTGGTGGACGTGTAAATCGCAATTCGGCGGCAACAAAATCCACATTGGCCTGGCTCTGGCGCCGGTAACGGCCTTGCGTCCCGCACTCGATGAACGTGGTTTTTCGTTATTCGGTCGACCCAGGCCATCCGTGGCTCACGGTAAGATGATCGCGGGGCCAGGCATGCGAACCGCCGTGAACTGGCTCACGATCCCGCGCTTCCCCGGTATCTCTTCGAACATCTGGCCCCGGCAATCCCGTTCAAGGCGTTTAGCTCTCTTTTCGAGGATCATCTGCCCAATTGCTGCGCGGCCGCTGAATGCAACCACGGGACAACCGACGCCATGTGCTCGGCGTCGCATTCACCGGACGGACCGCCGCCTCAAGACCGGAGACCCATCTAATTCGCCCGCGAATCCAAACCGCCGCGGTGTCTGTCCCGTCCGGCCGTCCCCGGGTCTACGTTAGCGCAAACATGCCTGAAATCAGTGGGTTAACCCCTCGTCCCCATGGGGACGCTCGGGAAATCAGCCCACAAAGGCCTTTTCGACCACGTATTCCGCCGGCTCCGAGTTCGCCCCCTCGCGCAGCCCGAACCCCTCCAGGATCTCCTTCAGATCCTTGTTCAGCCCGATCGACCCGCAGACCATCGCCCGGTCCGTCTCGGGCGAGATCCCTTCGATCCCGAGCTCCCGGAAAATCTCGCCGCTTTTCAGCAGGTCCGTGACCCGCCCCATCTTCGGGCTCTCCTCCCGGGTCGTCGTCGGATAATAGACCAGCTTGTCGGCAAAGCCCTCGCCGATCACCTCGGCCAGCATCTCGTCGGACCGCACCGACTCCACCAGCTCGCGGCCATAGGTCAGCTCCGCCACCTCGCGGCAGGTATGGGTCAGGATGATCTTGTCGAACCGCTCATAGGTCTCCGGCTCCCGGATCAGCGAGGCGAAGGGCGCGATGCCGGTGCCGGTGGCGAAGAACCACAGCCGCTTGCCCGGCAGCAGCGCGTCATGCACCAGCGTCCCCACCGGCTTCGGCCGCAGGATCACCTGGTCGCCCGCCTTGATGTGCTGCAGCTTCGACGTCAGCGGCCCGTCCTGCACCTTGATCGAGTAGAACTCCAGCTCGTCGTCCCACGCCGGCGAGGCGATGGAATAGGCACGCAGCAGCGGCTTTTGCTTGCCGGTCTTCGGGTCCGGATCGCCCATCAGCCCGATCATCACGAACTCCCCCGACCGGAACCGCAAACTCGCCGGACGGGTGCAGCGGAACCGGAACAGCCGGTCGGTATAGTGCTGGACCTCGGTCACGGTCTGGGCGTCGGGCAGGGTGGGCACGGCCTTGGAAGGCTGGTTCGCAATATTCATCTCGGCAGTCATCTCTTTTCTCCCGGACCCGGTGGTCCGGCCTCTAGCGTGGCTGTTTAAGCGGATTTTAGGATCTGCGAAAGGTCACACGGCCGCGCGCAGCCGCGACTGATAGTCGTGGGCCTGCCAGTTCGCACGGGCCAGCCATTGCGCTTCCGGCTGACGCTCGGCCAGAACGGAATCGATCTCGACCTCGTCGAACCCGGCCCGCCGCGCCATGGCGTACTGGTCCGCGATCACGTGGCCACGGGCGCGCAGCCGCCCGTCATAACCCATCAGCCGCAGCCGCCGCGCGATGGTAAACCCGCGTCCGTCGGCAAAGCTCGGGAACTCCACTGCGATCATGGACAGCGACCCGACCCGTTCGCGCAGCACCTCGGGGTCGGCATCGGAGGCCAGCAGAACGGCCTCGGCAGCGTCCTCTTCCGGCCCGGCGAAATTCCCGTTCCAGTCATCCACGGCAAAGCCGTTGTCGGTCACGATCACGCTCATGGTTTCTTCTCCTGCGGCGCTCTCCGCCGCCTCATTGCCTTCGGCGCCGATCCGCACCGGTTTTCCATTGATGAAGTGGATCCCGCACTCATCCTTGTTCTGACCGCGCCAGCGTCCGGCGCGCTCGTCTTCTCCCTCGGCGACCCTGCTGGTGCAGGGCTTGCAGCCGATCGAGGGATAGCCCTGCGCCACCAGCGGATGACGTGGCAGGCGGTTGTTGATCATGTACTCCTGCACGTCGTCCTTGGCCCAGTGGGCCAGCGGGTTCACCTTGATCCGCAGATCCGCCTCGTTCTCGAAGAATTCCAGCGCCGCCCGTTTCCCGCCCTGGAACCGCTTGCGGCCCGTGATCCAGGCGTCGAACGGCTTAAGCGCCGTCTGCAGCGTCTGGGTCTTGCGGAAATCGCAGCAGGCATCCGGGTCGCTCAGGTGCAGCGCCCCGAACCGGTCGAGCCGCTTCACCTGTTCCGGATCGGGCCGGATGATCCGCACGTCGGTCAGTCCCAGCTTCTCGGACACGTCGACCTGATACTGCAGCGTCTCCTCGAACAGCATCTGCGTGTCGATGAAGACCACCGGCGTGGTCCGGTCGATCACCGACACCATGTGCAACAGCACCACCGATTCCGCCCCGAAGGACGACACCAGCGCGATCTGCCCGACCTGCGCGTCGGACAGCGCCCGCTCAAGTACGGCCGTGGCGCCGTGGTGACGATAGCGGTCGTTCAGCTGAACGACCCGCTCCGCCACCGGGGCAAGCGGGCCCTCAAGCGGCACGCTGTTTCTCCTCGGCGTCGTAGAGCGCCGCCTTGAACGGATCCATGCCGACGCGCTTGTAGAACTGCAGGAAGGTTTCCTCCGGCGCGTCGCGCTGATCCAGGTAGGCGCCGATGATCTTCTCGATCGCCGGCACGATCTGGTCATAGGCAAAGCCGGGCCCTGTCCGCGTACCGATGGCCGCGTCCTCGGTCCCGTCGCCGCCCAGAGTGATCTGATAGTTCTCCACGCCCGCGCGATCGAGCCCCAGGATGCCGATATGGCCGACATGGTGATGCCCGCAGGCATTGATGCAGCCGGATATCTTGATCTTCAGCGGCCCGATATCGTGTTCCAGCTTCAGTTCGTCGAACCGCGTGGCGATCTGCTGCGCCACCGGGATCGACCGCGCCGTCGCCAGCGCGCAGTAGTCCATGCCGGGGCAGGCGATGATGTCGGAAATCAGGCCGACATTCGCCGTGCCCAGCCCGGCCGCCTTCAGCCGCGCATGCACTTCCGGCAGGTCCGACTTGTGGACATGCGGCAGGATCACGTTCTGCTCGTGGCTGATGCGCAGCTCGCCGTGCGAGAATGCCTCGCCCAGATCCGCCATCACCCGCATCTGGTCGCCCGTGGCGTCACCGGGCGTCTGACCGTGCGCCTTCAGCGAGATCGTCACCAGCCCGTAGCCCGGTGCGGCATGCTCGGTCACGTTGGTGTCGGCCCAGGCACGGAACACCGGGTCGCTGTTATAGGCGCGCTCGAACGCATCCAGCGGCCGTGCCGGCAGATCCGGCGCCGCGAAGGCTGCCCTGATCTCGGTCAGCAGTTCCTGATCGGCCCCGCCAAACTGCTCCCGCAGCAGCGCAAAGCGTTCCTCGACCTGCCGGCGGACCTCGTCGATGCCATTCTCGTGGACGGTGATCTTGATCCGTGCCTTGTACTTGTTGTCGCGGCGGCCCAGCAGGTTGTAGACGCTGACGACGGCCTCGCAGTAAGGCAGCAGGTCTTCCTTCGGCAGGAAGTCCCGGATCACCTTGCCGATCATCGGCGTGCGGCCAAGCCCGCCGCCGACCAGCACGCGGAAGCCCACTTCGCCGGCATCGTTCTTCACGATCTCCAGCCCGATATCATGGGCGCGCACCACGGCCCGGTCGGCCTTGGCGCCGGAAACGGCGATCTTGAACTTGCGCGGCAGGAACTGGAATTCCGGGTGGTCGGTCGACCATTGCCGCAGCAGTTCCGCATAAGGCCGCGGATCCTCGATTTCGTCGGCGGCTGCGCCAGCGAAATGGTCCGCGGTCACGTTACGGATCGTGTTGCCGCTCGTCTGGATCGCGTGCATGCCGACATCGGCCAGCGCATCCAGCATGTCCGGCACGTCCTTCAGGGCGGGCCAGTTGTACTGGATGTTCTGCCGCGTCGTGAAATGGCCATAGCCCTTGTCCCAGCGCTCGGCGATCATCGCCAGCTGCCGCATCTGGTCGGGGTTCAGCGTGCCATAGGGGATCGCCACCCGCAGCATGTAGGCATGAAGCTGCAGGTACAGTCCGTTCATCAGGCGCAGAGGCTTGAACTCGTCCTCGGTCAGAGATCCGTCGATGCGGCGCTCGACCTGCGCACGGAACTGGGCCACGCGTTCACGGACAAAGGCTTCGTCGAATTCGTTGTAGCTGTACATTGGCTAGTCCGCTTGTTTTCCGTGGGCGTAATTGGACGGGCCGCGGGTGCGGAACACCTCGCGGAAATGGACGGGCTCGGGGCCATTCGGTCCCGGGATGGCATCGGCCAGGTAAGCGCCGACAACCTCGTCGGCGCGGGCGCTGGCATCCACCAGCCGGATCTGGGCGTGGGCCTCGTCCTCGATCAGTTCGGCCTCGCGATGCTCGCGGGTCCAGCGGTCATCCTCGGTAAGATAGACGACATCGCCTTCCAGCAGGGCGTTCGCGGTAACGACCTTGGGGGTGAATTGACGGCTCATAACGCAATCTCCTGCTCGCACGCATCGGCCATGGCCGCCGCGGCGCGCGGGGCGAGGCCGTAAAAGGTCAGCACCGGGCCATGCATGTCGGCCCCTGCCAGTACATCGGTCATCGTGGCCAGAGTCGCCTCGGCTACCCGCTGATCGGGGCGAGAGGCGTTCTCTACAAAGCTCACGGGTGTCGAGGGATCGGCGCCATGCATCAGCATCCGCCCCTGCACGAAACGCGCGGCGCGCTTGCCCATGTAGATCGCGGCGACCTCACCCTGACGGGCCAGCGCGCGCCAGTCGTGATCGGCGAAGCCTTCGACGTCATGGCCGGTCAGGAACCGCACGGAAGAATTGCGCTCGCGTTTGGTCAGGCTCTGCCCGATAGAAGCGACGGCAGCCGACGCGGCGGTGATACCCGGCACGATGCGCCAGCTGATCCCGGCCTCCGTCACCGCGTCGAGTTCCTCGTCGAGCCGCCCGAACACTGTCGGGTCGCCGGATTTCAGCCGCACCACCTGAGCCCCGCCCTGGGCATGCTCCACGATCATCGCATTGATGTCGGCCTGCTTCGTCGCCGGGCCGAACCCGGTCTTCCCGGCTTCGATCATCACCGCCTCACGGCGCGCCAGTTCCAGGATCTCGGGCGCGACCAGCCGGTCGTAGATCACGACATCGGCCTTATCGAGGGCGGCCCGCGCCTTCAGCGTCAGCAGTTCCGGGTCACCCGGACCGGCGCCGACGAAATCGACATGGCCGTCGCGCGCCGCACGCTTCAGATGCGTTTCCAGCAGCGCGTCCAGCGCCTGTTCGGCGCCTTCCGCGCCCTCGGCTTCGAATGCCCGCGGCCCGGCGCCGAAATAGTAATCCGCCCAGAAATCCCGCCGCGCGCGTCCGAAGGGCAGTTTCTCCGCCATCGGGCGAAACGCCTTGCCGACCTTCGCCAGCAGACCCAGCACCGGCGGCAACCGCTCTTCCAGATCCCGCTTGATGGCGCGCGCCAGCACCGGCGCCGCACCCTCGGTGCCGATGGCAACCGTCACCGGATCGCGATCCACGATGGCAGGCGTGATGAACCCGCTGTCTTCGAGGTTGTCGACGATGTTGACCAGCGCGCCTTCGGCCCGGGCAATCGCAGCTGTCCTTGCATCCTCGTCCGAATCCTCGTCCGCCGCGTAGAACAGCTTCGCGCCGTCCACGTCTCCGGTGGCCAAAGAACGCCGCACCAGCGTTATCCGGCCCTCAGCGGCCAGATCGACAAGATCCTGCGTGGGGGCAGGGGCGTAAACCTCCAGCGCCGCCTCGGTTTTCATCAGAAGCCGCAGCTTGGCCAGCGCGGCCTCGCCGCCGCCCGACAGGACGACACGGGCCCCGGCCATATCCAGGAAGATCGGAAAATGCTGCATCTGCACGACTCCGCGTTTCTTGACTCTGAATATAGGAAATTTTCCCTTGCAGGCGCTACGCGTCGGTGGGAATAAGGACACCCGTTCCTCCTGCCGGGGAAAAGGGAACACCTGTCACCAAGCGAGGGTGAAAACGAAATGGCTGTCCGTCTGGATGCGCTCGACCGGAAAATCCTTTCGGCCCTGCAGTTGGATGCAGGTCAATCGCTGGATGAAATCGCCAGGGAAGTCGGCTCTTCCAAGACCCCGGTCTGGAACCGCATCCGCAAGATGCGCGAGGCTGGTATCATCGGCCAGCAGACCGTCCTGCTGGACGCCGAAGCGCTCGGCCTCGAGGCCTGTTTCTTCGTCCTGATCCGCACATCCGAGCACGAGGCCGACTGGCAGGAGAAATTTCTCCGCGTTCTCCGCGCCCGCCCCGAAGTCATGGAAGCGCACCGCCTCGCCGGCGACATCGACTACATCCTCAAGGTCCGCGTCGCCAACGCGCGCGCCTACGACTCGTTCTACCAGGCGCTCATTTCCGAAGTGAAGATCCACAACGTCACGGCGCTGCTGTCGATGGAGGAAATCAAGTCGACCACAATGCTGCCGATCTGACCCGGCTCATTCTCCGCCGCAGATCGCCTCGATATCCGCCGGTATGATCGTTTCCACCACCGTTACGCCGGGCCCCGATGCTGACGTGACACCCAGGAACACACCTGCGGCGTTCACGACCGGCCCGCCTGAGGTGCCAGAAGTGACCCGGCAATCCAGCAACATGCGCGTCGCCTCGGCTCCCATCACCGCGCAGTCCGTCTCTTGCAGGATTTCCGACCTTGGATGCCCGTAGCCCAGCACTGTGACCGGCGTCCCGACGGGCGGAATCCCGTCCGTCCCGGCCAGTCCCTCGGTCCCAGGCTCCGCACCGCACAGCACCGCCACATCCCGGCCCGGCATCACTTCGTAATCCGCTGAAACCGCCGTCAGATCGCGCGAAAACTCCATCCGGTCATAGCCCAGCAGCAGATGCATCTCCGCGTCCCCGACATCCGGCACGCAATGCGCCGCCGTCACCACGTGCCCGTCCCCCACCAGCGCACCCGTGCAATTCGTCCGCGACCGGTACCCGGCATAGTTCAGCCGCCCGGTCAGATCCGCCGGTTCCGCGCAAACCGCCCCGGCCGCCAGCGCCAGCAATGCCGCTCCAACCCAGCGCAAGATCACCCGCGCACCATCAGCCGTTCCAGCCCGTGGAAGTGGTACAGATCCGCATAGCGCGGCTGCTCCGCCAACCGCAGGTCCGGCAGCCGCGAGAACAGCACCGGCAAGGCAATCTGCAGCTCCAGCCGCGCCAGCGGCGCCCCGACGCAGAAATGAATACCCGCGCCGAAAGACGCATTCGGCTTCACCGGCCGCAAAGGATCGAACCGCCCCGGATCCTCAAAAAAAGCCGGATCCCGGTTCGCCGCCCCCAGCAGACACGCCACCTGATCCCCGCGCATCAGCGCATGCCCGAAAAGCTCAACATCCTCATAGACATACCGCGTGAACATGTGCAGCGGCGCGTCGAACCGCAGCACCTCTTCCACCGTCCCCTCGATACCCCTGGACGACAGCCATTCCGGCCGCACCCCGGCCTCCAGCAGTGCCTTCACGCCGTTGCCCATCGTGTGCACCGTCGCTTCGTGCCCGGCATTCAGTAGCAGGATGCAGGTGGTGATCAGCTCATCCGTCGACAGCCGCTCGCCTGCTTCCTCCGCCGCGATCAGCTCGGTGATCAGGTCGTCGCGCGGGTCCGCCCGCCGACGCTCGACATAGTCCCGCATGAAGGCCGAGAATTCGGCCGAAGCCGCCATCGCACGATCCTCCACAGCCCGGTCGCGCCGCGCCTGGTACATCGCCACCATGTCGTTCGACCAGCGCAGCAGGTCCGGCGCCATCGCCTCCGGCACGCCCAGAAGCCGCGCGATCACGATCACCGGGATCTGCGTGCAATAGGCCGGCAGCAAGTCGAAATCGCCCTCCGGAAACGCATCCACCAGATCATGGCACAGCGCCTCGATCTCGGGCCCCATCGACGCGATCCGCCGCGAGGTGAACGCCCGCAGCACCAGCGACCGCAGGCGCTTGTGCCGCGGCGGCTCCAGCTCCAGCATCGAGTGCGCTTCGATGTCGTAAAACGGCGCCAGCCGCGCCGGGATCTCGGGGGCCATCTCCGGCGGCACTTCGCGCCCCAGCCGCCGGTCGCGCAGCAGGGCATTCACCTCCGCCGCGCCCGCCGCTACCGGCATCTTGTATTCTTCCCAGAACACCAGCGGTCCAAGTGCGCGCACGCGGTCGTAAAACGGATAGGGATCCTGAACGAAACCGGGATCGGTGGGCGACTGGGAAACACGGGGCAGGGCGCTCATGTGCAAGAGCCATGGCCAAATCATCTGGCCTTTGCAAGCGCCCCTTTCTACTCTCACGCGCATGACATCGACCATCGGACGGCGCGGTTTCATTTTCGGAGGATTCCTGCTGGCGGTGACCGGGTTTGCCGCCGCGGTCTGGTGGCTGACCTTCAACGCCGCGCTCGACCAGCTGGAGGAACGCGGCCAGGCCGATCTGTCCCTTGCTGCCGACCGGCTGACCGGCCAGTTGCAGCGCGTGCGCGATCTGGCGGTGCTGCTCTCCGATCATCCCGGCTTGATGCCGCTGGCGCTGGCGCAGGGTGGCGATACGAATGGCGCGGACCAGCTGTTGCAGCATTATGCCGACCGCACCGGCGCGGAACGGCTCTGGTTCTCAGATGCACAGGGCAAGGTGATCGCCGCCTCCGATGGCGAGATAGGGCAGAACATCTCCGGCAGTCCCGCCTTCGAACGCGCGCTGGACGGCGCGCTTGGGTCCGATCACGGCATCGACCCGGTCAACGGCCTGCGCCTCTACCGCTTCGCCGCCCCGGTCTTCACACCCTACGGGCCCGTCGCCGGTGCCGTCGTGACCGTCGTTGCGATGGAAGCGCTGGAATGGAACTGGCCTTCCGACCCGTCGCCGGTCTTCTTTACGGATATGGGCGGCAATGTTTTCGTCACCAACCGGTCCGACCTGATTCTTACCCGCCTTGGCCCGCAGGGCGACTTTCCGGTCCGCGAGGCATGGCAGGTCGGCGGCCACGATCTCTGGGCAATGTCCGGCAGCCCCTACCTGCCGCGCCGCGCGCTGCATCTGACCAAGGAGCTTCCGGTCATCGGCCTCAATGCCGAGATCCTCGTCAATCTCACGCCGGCCCTGCGTCTTGCCACCCTGCAGGCCGTCGTCGCGGCGGCGCTCTGCCTCGCCTTCGGGGCCGTGCTTTTCTATTTCTCCGAACGCCGCCGTGCGCTGGCGGAACAGCTCGATGCCGAAGAACGCGTCAATGCCGAGCTTGAAGCGCGCGTCGAGGAGCGGACAGAGGAATTGTCGGCCCTCAATGAGGACCTCCGCCGCGAAATCGGCGAGCGCCTGGAGGCGGAAGCGGCGCTCAAACAGGCGCAGGCGGACCTTGTTCAGGCGGGCAAGCTCTCGGCCCTCGGTCAGATGTCCGCCGGTATCAGCCACGAACTGAACCAGCCGCTGATGGCGATCCGGTCTTTCGCGGAAAACGGCGCCATCCTGATCGAACGCGGGCAGGTCGAGAAGGCGGGCGAAAGCCTGTCCCGTATCTCCGAGATGGCGCAGCGCATGGGGCGCATCATTCGAAACCTCCGCGCCTTCGCCCGGCAGGAAAGCGAACCCGCCGGCCGCGTCGGCCTCGCCTCCGTGGTCGAAAACGCCATAGAGATGCTGGGCCCCCGCATCGCGCAGACCGGAACGCAGATCGACTGGATGCGGCCCGAGACCACCACCGTCGTCAAGGGCGGCGAGGTGCGGCTGGTGCAGGTCATCGTCAACCTGATGTCCAACGCCATGGATGCGATGGCCGGTTCCGAGGACAAGCGCATCACGCTGCGCGTCGACCGCGATCCTTCGCGCGGTGTCGTCAGCCTTTCGGTCCGCGACACCGGCCCCGGCATCGTCGAACCCGACCGCATCTTCGACCCGTTCTACACCACCAAGGAGGTCGGCGGCGAAGGCATGGGCCTTGGCCTCTCTATCTCCTACGGCCTCGTTCAGGGCTTCGGCGGAAAACTGACCGGCGCCAACGCGGATGACGGCGGCGCGGTCTTTACCCTCGAACTCGAAGAGGCGAGAGAGGTCGCATGACGAACCGCGTGCTCCTCGTCGATGATGATGCCGCCGTGCGCGAGGCGCTCGGCCAGACGCTGGAGCTTGCCGACCTGCGCCCTGTCACCGCCGGTTCCTTCGTCGCCGCCAAGGATCACATAACCGCCGAGTTCGACGGCGTCATCGTCTCCGACATCCGCATGCCGGGCCGCGACGGCTTTCACCTGCTCGACTACGCCCACCAGCAGGACCCGAACCTGCCGGTGATCCTGCTGACGGGCGAGGGCGACATCCCGATGGCCGTCAAGGGCATGACCTCCGGCGCCTTCGACTTCCTCGAAAAACCCTGCGCGCCCTCCGACCTGCTTGCCGTGGTCGAAAAGGCCCTGAAGACCCGCGCACTCGTCCTCGAAAACCGCCGCCTCAAGGCCCAGCTTACCACCGGCGACGCCGCCGCGCGCCTGCTTTACGGCCAGTCCCAGCAGGCCGAGGCGCTACGCAGCCGCGTCCGCGCCGTCGCCGGAACCTCCGCCGAGGTGCTGATCACCGGCGAGCCCGGCACCGGCACTTCCAAAGTGGCCGAGGTCATCCATCTGCTCTCCGGCGCCGCGCAGCGTCCCTTCCAGAAACTCGCCGCCGCCTCGCAGACCCCCGAAAACCTCGCCGGGGCCTTCGAAAAGGCCAAGGGCGGCACCCTGTTTCTCGACGAAGTCGCCGCCCTGCCGCCCGCCGCGCAATTCGCCGCCCTGCAACTGCTCGAGGATAACCCAGGCGCGCGCGTCATCGCGGGCACATACCGCGACCTCGAAGCCGAAACGCGCGAGGGCCGCTTCAACCCCGATCTCTACTACAAACTCGACGTCATGCGCGTCCGCATCCCCAGCCTGCGCGAGCGGACCGAGGACATCCCCGTCCTCTTCCGCCACTACGTCCAGATCGCCTGCGAACAGGCCGCGCTGCCGCAGCCGGAGATCACCCCGGACGTCATCGCCCGCCTGATGGCGCAGGACTGGCCCGGCAACGCCCGCGCCCTGATGAACGCCGCCATGCGCTTCGCCATGGGGCTGGGCGAGGCCGAACGGCAGGAGGAGCTTGGCCTCAACGAACAGCTCGCCCAGGTCGAGCGCTCCCTTCTGGTCGAGGCGCTGCGCCGCGCCGGCGGCAACGCCACCGAAGCCGCCCGCGCCCTCAAGCTCCCGCGCAAGACCTTTTACGACAAGCTCGCCCGCCACGGCCTGCGGGCCGAGGAATACCGCTGACCGGCATCGCCCGTCGCTGCACCCGACTGCAATTTCCCGTGGCATTTTTCGACCGTTGGCGGCAATATTCACCCGTTTGGTGAAGGGTTTGTGGAAACGCTGGAAGGCCGGCGCGTAACCAGTACCCCAAGGCCGTCCCGCAACAGCTGGGGAGCTGGGGACACCGCCGCGGGAACGGCTGCCGCAACAGGTCTGCCAGCCATTTGGTGAGGGATCTGTGCCATGCTCTACTGGGCCATCGTCTTCTTTGTCATCGCCGTCGTCGCCGGCATCTTCGGCTTCGGCCGTGTGTCCTCCGCATTCGGAGGCATCGCGCGCATTCTCTTTTTCATTTTCGTTGCGCTCTTCATTATCTCGCTTCTCTACAATCTCTTCGCCTGACGGCTGAGCGCGCCGGCCGCGCTTCGGGAACTGCCGTTCAGCGGGCGGGCATACTCCGCCCGCGGCGCCCTCCTGCGCGGGGCGCCACCATTCCTGAGCGGCCTTCAGATTATTTTAGAACCGCCATCTCCGGTCACCCGACCCATGGCCACGATTGCATCAAGTGATCATGTGACGGAGAAAAGCATGTTTAAGAAACTCATTTCCGCGGCCCTCGTCGCCGCAACCCTGATGCCGGCGCTTGCCGCCCCTTCGATGGCCGAACGCGGTATCGGCGGCCTGTCCGCCGACACTGGCGGCGGTGGCGGTGGCGGCCATGGCGGTGGCCACGGCGGTGGCAAAGACTACACCGAGAACGACGACCGCGACAGCAACGGCCTCGACCACGACAGCGACGCTCAGCTCGACGTCTGGGTTCAGCGCTGCAACGATGCGGGTGGTGGCATGTCGACGGGCTCGGACGGCAACTATGATTGCACCGGCGCCGACGGCCAGCCGATCGACGACTACTAGTCCTCGCAGACTCGCTTCGGGTCGAATGGCAGATCTGCCCTTTCGCGTTCCGACATCTTCAGGATGTCGGGATGCGACAGCGGATCGCGGAACCATCCGCGACAGCCGGTATTCTCGACCGCGTAACGCGGCGGCCGTCTCAGGAATGAAAAAATGTCTGTTATTGAGTTTTGCATGGCCTCCATCTAGGAGCGCCGGCGCCGGAACGGAATCGACATTCGAAGCACCGGTCTTTAGAAAATCTAAATGCAGAATCTCAACGCCATTCCCCTTTCAGCGCTTCGCGTGATAGAGGCCGTCGCCCGAACCGGCACGCTCGCCCGCGCGGCAGAGGAGCTTGGCGTCACTCCCGGCGCGGTCAGCCAGCGCCTCGCCAAGGCAGAGGCCGCGCTGGGCCAGCCGCTCTTCATCCGCAACTCCACCGGCCTCACCCCGACAGAAACCTGCGCTCGTATCGCGCCGCGCGTGACCCGCGCGATGACGGAACTTTCCGGCGCCGTCGCCGACATGCAGGCCGCGCAGAACACCATCCTGACCGTCTCCGTCGCCCCGATCTTCGCCAGCCGCTGGCTGATCTGGCGGATCCGCCGGTTCAACGAGGCGCATCCGGAGATCAGCGTTCGCCTGATACCGACGGTTGAAGTGGTGGATATGGATCACTCCGATGTCGATATCGGCATCCGCGTCGGCCGCGAAGAGTCCGTCGGACTGGGCGCTTGCAAGCTTCTCTATCAGCGGGTGTTCCCCGTCTGCTCGCCGGAAATCGCCGCGACGATCCAGAAACCGGCCGACTTGCTGAAGCACCCGGTGATCCGAGAAAACGACAGGCTCGTCGGCTGGGACGCGTGGCTCGCCCAGCACGGGATCGCAGTGCGCGAACTGCGCAACGGCCCCACCTATGCCGATGCATCGCTGTGTCTCGACGCCGCGATGACGGGGCAGGGCTTGTTTATGGCATGGGAAACGTTGGCCTGCGACGCACTCGAACGGCGGCAGGTCGCGGCGCCGTTCCGTCAGCGCACGGAAACCGGCCTTTCCTACTGGTTCGCCACCAGCCGGTTCTCGGAACGCCGCCCCTGCGTCCGCAAGTTCCGCACCTGGCTGGAGGCAGAGCTTGAATGCTCGATCCGGCACTGGGAAACCCTTTGACCGGAAGAGTTAAGAGCTGGGACTGTGCGATTTTCCGCACAGATGACTGGTTCTACTGTGTGGCGTTTCACTCAACTGCAATTGTCGTGGCGGACAATTTTGTAGTGCGCCCCGATCTAAATCGCTGTTAAGAAACGCAATTCATCCGGGATCACGAATCCGTCAAGTTTTGCTTGCCCGGCGATCCTCCGCCGATTTCACTCGCCGCGAGGCCCCGACACGGGCCCTCGGAGGAACAACATACCAATCGGGAGGATACCGATGAAATTCTTCACCCAGGCCGCAACCGCGGTCGCTCTTGTGCTGTCCGCGCAGGCTGCCCTGGCTCAGGATGCGTGCGGCGACGGCGAAATCGTCGTCAAGTTCGCCCACGTCACAAACGAAGCCACCCATCCCAAGGGCATCGCGGCGAACCTGCTTCGCGACCGCGTGAACGAAGAGATGGACGGCACGATGTGCATGGAGGTCTACCCGAACTCCACGCTCTACAACGATGACCAGGTGCTCGAGGCCATGCTGCAGGGCGACGTGCAGCTCGCCGCGCCGTCACTGTCCAAGTTCGAAGCCTTCACCAAGGTCTTCCGCATCTTCGACCTTCCGTTCATGTTCAAGAATATCGAAGCGGTCGATGTCTTCCAGGCGTCCGAGACCGGCCAGGCGATGAAGGAATCCATGGTTCGCCGCGGTCTGCTCGGCCTCGATTTCTGGCATAACGGTATGAAGCAGTTCTCGGCCAACAAGCCGCTGCTCGCACCCGAGGATGCCGCCGGGCTGAAATTCCGCGTGCAGCCCTCCGACGTGCTGGTCGCCCAGATGGAAGCTCTCGATGCATCGCCGCAGCCGATGGCCTTCTCCGAAGTTTACGGCGCACTGCAGACCGGCGTTGTCGATGGTCAGGAAAACACCTGGTCCAACATCTACGGCCAGAAATTCTTCGAAGTGCAGGACGGCTCCACCGAGACCAACCACGGTGTTCTCGACTACCTCGTCGTGACCTCGGTCGACTGGCTCGACAGCCTCGACGCGGACGTCCGCGACCAGTTCCTGACCATCCTTCACGAAGTCACGGCCGAGCGGAACGCTGCCGTGGGAGAGGTCGATGCAGAAGCACGCCAGGCGATCCTGGATGCGGGCGGCGAGATCCGCGAACTGTCGCCGGAACAGCGTCAGGCCTGGGTCGACGCGATGAAGCCGGTCTGGACTCAGTTCGAAGGCGATGTCGGCACCGACAACATCGAAGCGGCGCAGAACATCAACGCCTCGATGTGATATAACGACAGCGGGCGGACCCGGACTGGGAGGCCGGGTCCGTTCGTGATTTGCACAGGGGAGGGGGCACGCCATGAGCGGCCATTCCGGGTATCACGCCAGAACGGCGTTTGGACGTGTCATCAATACAATCGAAGAAACCCTGATCGCGGTCCTGCTCGGGCTGATGACGCTGGTCACCTTCGTCAACGTGGTTCTGCGCTACGGCTTCAACACTTCGCTGATCTGGGGGCTCGAGGTCACGCTGATCCTCTTCGCCTGGCTCGTGCTCTTCGGCATAAGCTACGGCTTCAAGGTCACCGCTCACCTCGGCGTCGATGCCCTGACCAATGTTTTTCCGCCGGCGGGCCGCAGGGTGCTCGCGCTGATCGCCGCCGCATGCTGCATTGTCTACGCGCTGTTGCTCCTTAAGGGCGCATGGGACTACTGGGCTCCGTTCGCCGCCTTGCAGCCGACCGAGGGACGCTGGTTTCCCACGGGGTTCACCGAAGGGGTTCGCGACCGCGCCTTCTACGTCACCGACCAGGTGCCGATGCTGGGCATGTTCCGCTGGCTGGAGGATGCCATCAACTATGGCGAAGAGTATGAAAAGCTCCCCCGCGTAATACCCTACACGATCCTGCCCGTTGGCGCCGCACTGATCCTGTTCCGCATTATTGAGGCAACGGTGGACCTGTTCCTCGGACGCAGGGATTCGCTGATCGCCAGTCACGAAGCCGAAGACGCGGTCGAAGAAGCCGCAGCCCGGGCAAAGGAGGCCTGATCCATGGACGTCGTCCTTCTCTTCGTCATGGTCATCGGCTTCCTGCTGATCGGCGTGCCGATCGCAGTGTCGTTGGGCCTCAGCTCGATGATCTTCCTGCTGGTCTTCTCCGATACCTCGCTCGCCTCGATCGCGCAGTCGATGTACCAGGCGATGGCCGGTCACTACACGCTGCTCGCCATCCCGTTCTTCGTGCTGGCCTCGTCCTTCATGTCGACGGGCGGCGTGGCGCAGCGGATCATCCGCTTCTCCATCGCCTGCGTCGGCCACCTCCGCGGCGGCCTCGCCATCGCCGGCGTCTTCGCCTGCATGCTCTTCGCCGCGCTTTCCGGCTCGTCTCCCGCCACCGTGGTCGCTATCGGCTCCATCGTCATCGCCGCGATGAAACAGGCCGGCTACTCCAAGGAATTCGCCGCCGGCGTCATCTGTAACGCCGGCACCCTCGGCATCCTGATCCCGCCCTCCATCGTGATGGTCGTCTACGCCTCCGCCACCGACGTTTCCGTCGGCCGCATGTTCCTCGCGGGCGTGATCCCCGGCATCCTCGCCGGCGTCATGCTGATGGTCGCCATCTACATCATGGCCATCGTCCGCAACATGCCCAAAGGCGAATGGCTGGGCTGGAGCGAAGTCGGAAGCTCCTTCCGCGACGCCTTCTGGGGCCTGATGCTCATCGCCATCATCATGATCGGCATCTACGGCATCCCCGGCATCACCGGCGCGATCTTCACCCCGACCGAAGCCGCCGCCGTCGCCTCCGTCTACGCCTTCATCATCGCCATGTTCGTCTACCGCGACATCGGCCCGCTGGCGGCAAAGCACCACACGATGGCCACCTCCGACTACATCGAGGTCGGCAGCCACTCGCTGAACGCCGCCGCCACGCCCGAAATGGCCATCCCGCGCAAGTCCAACCTGCTGCAGAAGCCCTGGGCGCTGATCACGGCCTTCTTCCACAAGGACACCAGGGACACCCTGTTCGAGGCCGGCAAGCTGACCATCATGCTGATGTTCATCATCGCCAACGCGCTGATCCTCAAGCACGTCCTGACCGACGAGCAGATCCCGCAGCAGATCGCGGGCGCCATGCTCGACGCCGGCTTCGGCCCGGTCATGTTCCTGATCGTGGTCAACGTGATCCTGCTCATCGGCGGCCAGTTCATGGAGCCGTCGGGCCTTATCGTCATCGTCGCGCCGCTGGTCTTCCCGATCGCCATCCAGCTCGGCATCGACCCGATTCACCTCGGCATCATCATGGTGGTGAACATGGAAATCGGCATGATCACCCCGCCGGTCGGTCTGAACCTCTTCGTGACCTCCGGCGTCGCGGGAATGCCGATGATGCGGGTGGTGAAGGCGGCGCTGCCGTTCCTCGGCATCCTCTTCATCTTCCTGATCATGGTGACCTACATCCCGTGGCTCTCCACCTGGCTGCCGACCAGCCTGATGGGGCCGGAGATCATCACTAACTGACGCGTCCGTGCCCGCGCATATCGATGCGCGGGTACGTCCGGCCTATTTCATCGGGCAGGTGCTGAGCCCGAAGATTGAGTACAGCGGGCAGGTGGAAAACAGCCCTGTCGCCAGCGGTATGATCCCGATCAGGAACGCCCAGCGATAGCCTGCGTCCGGGAAAATGAAATAGCAGGCAAGCAGGACGATCCCCACCGCGATCCGCAGCCCGCGGTCGACGGCGCCGACGTTTTTCTTGAGCATGGCTTGTTCCTTCCGTGTCTCTCGGACAGAAGGTATCGCGGCTGCACAAGCCGGTCTGTGACTTGGTCACATCCCTTCGGACAGGCGCCGCAGCCCCGCCGGATCGGTCACCTCGATCCGTCCGCGCTCGTTCCGGATCAGCCCCTGCCGCGCCATCGCGTCCAGCCGGCGAGAAATCACCTCGCGCGCCGAACCGATCCCGCGCGCCAGCTCCGCCTGAGTCGCGGCGACCGCGCCGGACCCGTCGGCGTGATCCAGCAGATACCGCGCCAGCCGTGCCTCGATCTTCAGGAAGGCGACGTTCTCGAGGATATGCATAACGTTCTGCAGCCGCTGCGCCAGCGCGCCAAAGACGATACGCCGGAACCCCGGCGCGCTGTCGATCAGCTCAAGGAACAGCACGCGCGGCAGCAGGACCACCCGCGCATCCGCCTCGACCACCGCCTCGGCGCTGTATTTCTCCTCGCCCAGCAGGCCCAGCGTCGACTGGATGCAGCTTTCGCCCGGGGCCACGTCGTATAGCAGGATCTCCCGCCCGGTCGGCCCGACGAGGTAGACGCCGACGCGCCCCTCCAGAACCACGACATAGCCTTTCACGGCGTCGCCCGGACGGAACAGCACCGCGCCCTTGGAGGCCTGCGCAGGCGTCAGGCGGTCCAGCCGGCGCAGAGTGTCCGGGTCCAGCCCGCGCAGGGCAGGGGCTTCGGCGGTCCAGCTCACCGGTGCCGCCCTGCCGTCATCCGCGCTCCGCCAGCAGCGCCCGTGCCACGATCAGCCGCATGATCTCGTTTGTCCCTTCAAGGATCTGATGCACCCGCAGGTCGCGCACGATCTTCTCGATCCCGTAATCCGCCAGATAGCCATAGCCACCATGCAGCTGCAGGCACTGATCCGCCACGCGGCTTCCTGCCTCGGTCACGAATTTCTTCGCCATCGCGCAGAACTTGGTGGCGTCAGGCGATCCCTGATCCAGCTTCCACGCCGCCTGCCGCAGGAACACCCGCGCCGCCTGCAACTCGATTTCCATCTCCGCCAGCCGGAACTGCAGCGCCTGGAACTGGTCGATGCTCTTTCCGAACGCCTTGCGCTCGGCCATGTAATCCAGCGTCGCCTCCAGCGCCGCCTGCGCCGCTCCCAGTGAGCATGCAGAGATATTCAGCCGCCCGCCATCCAGCCCCGCCATCGCATAGGAAAACCCCTTGCCCTCTTCGCCCAGCAGGGCGTCGGCGCCAATGTCGCAACCGTCGAACTGGACCTGCGCGGTGGGCTGAGACCGCCAGCCCATCTTCTCTTCCAGCGCGCCAAAGCTCAGCCCGGCCGCGCCCGCCTCGACGATCACCGCCGATATTCCCTTCGCCCCGTCCTCGCCGGTCCGAACCATGCAGAGATAGGCATCGGAATAGCCGCCGCCCGAGATGAAGGCCTTGGTCCCGCTCAGCCGCCAGCCCTCGTTCGTCCGCTCCGCCCGCGTCCGCAGCGCCGCCGGGTCCGAACCGGAACCGGGCTCTGTCAGGCAATAGGAAAACACCGTCTCCAGCGCGACCGCGCCGGGCAGGTAACGCGCCTTCAGCGCGTCGGAGCCGAACTTGTCCAGCATGCCGAGGCACATGTTGTGGATCGACAGAAAGGCCGCGACCGAGGCGCAGGAGCGGCTCAGAGCTTCGAAGACCAGCGTGGAATCCAGCCGGGTCAGCCCGGTGCCGCCGCTCTCCTCGGACACATAGATCCCGCCGAACCCCAACTCGCCCAGCTTGGGCCAAAGCTCCTTCGGTATGGTCCCGTCGCGTTCCCAGTCACGGGCGAAGGGCACGATATGCTCTTCGCCAAAGCCGCACGCCATGTCGAAGATGGCGGTTTGCTCTTCGCTCAGCGCGAAATCCATACGCTCCTCCCAAAGCCGTTTGCCCAGCATTCCGACAGGCCCTGCCGGTTTGCAAGGGCAGGGCGCATCCGGGGCTTCCGCTCCCCCGACAGGGTTGTTTATGGTGCGCCCGCAACCACAGGGGCAGGGCGGTGACGCGGAAACTCGCAATCGCGGTCGTTCACGGCATGGGCCGGCAGCGCAAGCAGCACCCGGACGAAACCGGCCAGCTGACCTATTCCGCACGCCTGCACGAGCGGCTGCGGGCCGCAGTCGGTACCCACCGCTTCGATGCCGAGATCGCTTGGAGAGAGGTGTTCTGGGCCGACATCGTGCAGAAGCGGCAGGACGAATTCGAACAGGCGATGCGCAAGGTTTCCAGCTTCGGCATGCTGCGCAGCTACGCGATGCACCGGCTGGCCGATGCCGCGAACTACTTTCCGCCGCGGGAAAAGCGGCGCTCGGCCTACGAGGCGGTGCATCAGCGCATCGACCTGACGCTTGCCGACCTCGACCGGGACGTGCCCGAAGGAACACCGCTTCTGATCCTGGCGCATTCGCTCGGCTGCCACATGATGTCGAACTACATCTGGGACGTGACCCACGGCTACCGGGAGCGGCCGACGCCGTTCCAGCGGTTCGAGACGCTGTCGGGCATGCTGACCTTCGGCTGCAATATCCCGATCTTCACCTTCTCTCTGGAAGAGGTGCAGCCAATCGCCTTTCCCGGCAACCCGGCGCGTCGGTCCGATCCGTGGTGGCGGAACTACTACGACCGACACGATCCGCTCGGCTTCCCGCTGGCACCGCTCAGCGGCGGTTATGAAGAGCTGTGCTCACGGGGCGAACTGGCCGACTATCAGGTCAATGTCGGCTGGCGGCTGCTGCAAAGCTGGAATCCGTGGTGTCACAACGGCTATTGGCACGACCGGGGCTTCGCGCAAAAGGCGGCCTGGTTCGTCGAGGAACTTCTGGATCTACCGATTGCCGAAGCCATGGAGCGTCCCCAGTCGGACGTTAGCGCAAACATGCCTTGAATCAATAACTTAGATGGCGTCCCCATGGGGACGCTCTACAGATCGGCCGTAAACTCGGCCATCATCGCCTCCAGAACGGCCCGCATCGCCTCCTCATCTGACCCGGTTTCGGCCAGCGCCCGCGCCCAGACAGCCCGCTGCCTGTCGGCCCCGTTCCCCCCGTCCACGATGTCCCTCGCGCCCGCCACTTCATCCAGACACTCGAGCGCCTCGGCATCCTCCGCCACCAGCCCGATCCACTCCTCCAGCAGCTCCGGATAGGGCACCACCTCGCCACGCCCGAAATCGATCAGCCCCTCGCTCATCCCATATCTCTGCGCCCGCCACCGGTTCTCTCCCACCAGGAAGGCATCATAAGTCCGCCACCGCTGGTTCCGCAGCCGCAGCCGCCAAAGCATCCGCATCGTCGCCTGCGTCAGCGCTGCGATCGTCAGCGCATGCTCCATCCTCGGAGAGTTGTCGCAAATCCGGCTCTCCAACGTCGGGAACCGGCACGACGGCCGCATGTCCCACCAGACCTTCGTCGCGTCCTCGATCGCCCCCGTCGCCACGATCGCCTTCACCGACCGGTCATACTCGCCATAGCTCGCCATCTGCGGCGGCAGCCCGGTTCGTGGCAGGTTGTCGAAGATCGTCAGCCGATAGCTCGACAGCCCGGTGTCCTGCCCCTGCCAGTAAGGCGACGAACAGCTCAAAGCCAGCAGATGCGGCAGGAAGTAGGAGAACTGGTTCATCAGGTCGATCCGCAGATCGTCCTCCTCGATCCCGACATGCACATGCATCCCAGAGATCAGCATCCGTCGCGACACCCCGGCCAGATCATGCGCCAGCACATTGTAGCGCTCCTTGTCGGTGTGATGCTGGTTCTTCCAATCCGCCGTCGGGTGGCAGGAGATCGCCAGCGGTGCCAGCCCATGCCGCTCCGCCACCTCGGCCACGGTGCCGCGCAGATGCCTGAGGTCCTCGCGCGCCTCACCAATCGTACGGCAGACGGAGGTGCCGATTTCCACCTGGCACCGCAGGAACTCCGGCGAGACCTTTCCCCCCAGAGCCTCGGTGCATTCGTCCATCAGCGCCTGCGGCGCGTCTGCCAGTTCCAGCGTCTTTCGGTCGATGAGGAGATACTCCTCTTCGATCCCTATGGTGAAGCTCGGTTCCGTCAACTCTCTCCCCTTCGCTTCGCTCGAACAAAGCAGAGCGATGACGTCACAGCAAGAATTGGGTGATGAAGGCCCCTCCGGATTCGCCAGAATACTAGCCAGGCAGAAATCCGCATTCGGATTCCGAGATATGTTAGCGGTAGCATGGGTCGCTTAATCTGGGCAGAATTATGACGACCGAACGCGCTTTCGGCTGGAAATGAAATGCTGGATCTGCAACGAATCACTTCATTTGAAACAAGTGACGCTTGCGGCCTTTGGCGACTGGCATCAGGTATGCGGCCCAAATGAAATCAGATACTTGCATCCATATTACCTTACGTCAGCGTGAGATTGAGATTGCATACAATCATGTACCCGCAAACGCTTCGAATAGGGTCATTCAGAAGTTAACAATTTTTTTACAAACCGAAGAATCGCGCTATTCCCGACGCAATCTGGTCATGATTCGCTGTGAAAAGTGCCGCTACGTAAAGACGGGACAACGGAACAAGGTCATGCAGCAAGAAATCAAAGCGGGGCGGCAAGCCTCCATCCACTGGCGGAGCCTGAAAATCGAACCGGCTAAGGCCGGATACCGCGTCAGCGAGGATGCTCGCATATGCAAAGGTAGGAGCTGTGCCGAATGTGCGGCGCGCTTCCTGGCGATGGCGATGCTGTTCGCCGGCTGGTTCGTATGGTTTATCTTCCCTTCGCTCGGCGAGCTGAGCCCTATCTGGTCCAGCCTTATGCTTTCGACCGCTTTCGCGGGCACCGGTTTCGGTCTCCTCGTGTTCTCGGGACGAGGCTTCCGCAAGGCTGTCGAACTGGACCGGAAAAAGCGGGAACTGCAACTCATGACGCTGAATTCAGGTGACAAGCAGACGGTCAAAGGGCGGATCCCAATGCGGAACATAGAAAGCATCTACGTCAGGCGTGTGGAAGGGAAGGACAGCGGTGCCTCGCTCTACATTCGGATCCAGGGACAGGACGATGCGCCCTGCGCCATCCGGGGAAGCGCACGCGAACTGGAAGAGTTGCACAGCCGGTTTTCGCGAGACATTTCCGAAGCGCTCGGCCGTCGCGTTACTCCGTCTCGCCCGATCCTGCCGCCGAAGTCGATCGCCTGGGCGAACGGCCAACCGGTGAAGATGCGTCCGCCGCGTCCGGCCAATCTGATACGCCCGGCCCGACGCCAGGCGGCGAACCGCAGGGCATAAGATCAGACGGGGCGCTTCGTCAGTTCTTCGATGCTTGTCTCGGACAACCCGACGACTGCAAGCGCCTCGGCTTCGTTATCTATCACGCGGGCTATGACCGATGCCGTCTCGTCCCATGCCCGTGCGGCGAGGCGGGCGATGGTGTTGGATGTCTCTGTCGGGGCGTAATACACGATTAGGCATTGCAGTCCCTTCAGGAACGCATCCGCCTTCTTTGCCTGAAGCGCAAAGAGCTTGGCATAGTCGTTTTCGTAACCGGTGGCCGCGGACAAATCGACAAACTGCTTCTGCCCCGGACGGTAGTCGGGATCCTGGATGTACCGGCCCACTGCGTCAGAAGTGGCGTCGAACTCGACGAACCCTTCATAGCGGACATAGACAAGGCCAAGCTCGCGATAGATGCGATAGGTGACAGACATCGGAAACGGTCGTGTGCTGGAATTCGGGAACGCCCGGCCGGCAGACCGCGCGTCCCGTTAGCTAGCACTTAACCGGCCGTTAATCCATGGCTTTGAAGTTGAATTCGCCGCCTTCCTTAATGCCGGAGAACCAGCGCGCGGTGACCGTTTTCGTTTTGGTGTAGAAGCGGAAGGCATCAGGACCGTATTGGTTGAGGTCCCCGAAGGCCGACTTTTTCCAGCCGCCGAAGGTGTGATAGCTCAGCGGTACCGGAATCGGGAAGTTGATACCCACCATCCCGACATTCACCCGGTTGGCGAAGTCGCGCGCCGTGTCGCCGTCGGCCGTATAGATAGCGGTGCCGTTGCCATAGGGGTTGTCCATTGTCAGCTTCAGCGCCTCCTCGTAACTGTCGGTGCGCACCTGGCTGAGGACGGGGCCGAAGATCTCTTCCTTGTAGATGTCCATTTCCGGCGTGACCTTGTCAAACAGCGATGGGCCGACGAAGTAACCGTCTTCGTAGCCCTGCAGGGCAAAGCCGCGGCCATCGATCACAAGATCGGCGCCCTGATCGACGCCGCTGTCGATCAGCCCGAGGATACGGTTCTTTGCCTGCGCCGTAATGACAGGACCGTAGTCCACGTCCTCGCCGGCCGTGTACGGACCTACCTTCAGTTTCTCGATTCGCGGCACCAGCTTTTCGATCAGCGTATCGGCGGTCTTCTGACCGACCGGCACTGCGACGGAGATTGCCATGCAGCGCTCGCCAGCGGCGCCGAAACCGGCGCCTACAAGCGCATCCGCCGCTTTGTCCATGTCGGCGTCAGGCATGATGATCATGTGGTTCTTGGCACCGCCGAAGCACTGCGCGCGCTTGCCGTTTGTCGCGGCGCGGCCATAGATGTACTGCGCGATCGGGGTGGAGCCGACAAAGCCGACCGCCTGGATCGTCTCATTGTCGAGGATCGCGTCGACCACTTCCTTGTCGCCGTTCACCACCTGCAGCACGCCGTCCGGCAGCCCGGCTTCCTTCAGCAGCTCCGCAAGGCGCAGAGACGTCGACGGGCAGCGCTCGGACGGCTTCAGGATCATCGCGTTGCCGCAGGACAGGGCAGGGGCCATCTTCCACAGCGGGATCATCGCCGGGAAGTTGAACGGGGTGATGCCCGCAACCACGCCCAAGGGCTGACGCATCGAGTAAAGATCGATGCCAGGCCCTCCGGAATCGGTGAATTCGCCCTTCAGCAGCGAAGGGGCGCCCATGCAAACCTCGACCACTTCAAGCCCGCGCTGCACGTCACCGCGGCCGTCGGGCAGGGTCTTGCCGTGCTCGCGGCTGACCAGCTCGGCCAGCTCGTCCATGTGCTCGTTGATCAGCGCGCCGAATTTCATCATCACCCGCGCGCGGCGCTGCGGGTTGGTTGCGCCCCAGCCCCTCTGCGCCTCGGCTGCCTTGGCGACCGCCTCGTTCAGCTCCTCGACGGTGGCAAGCGGCACCTTGGCCTGCACTTCGCCGGTTGCGGGATTGTAGACGTCGGCAAAGCGGCCCGACGTACCCTTGACGTGCTCGCCGTTGATGTAGTGGCTGAGTTCTTCCATTGGGGCTCCTCCTGCTTACCCGGTGCCGGCCGTGGGGCCCGGCGCTTGCGCGTGACCATAGGCTTGCAAATATCCCGGAAAAAGAGCGAGTTTCTCAAAAGGGTTTTGCAGAAATGTGGGTACACAGATGGAAGTCAACTGGGATGACCTGAAAGTTTTCCTTTCCGTGGCCAGGTCGGAGAGCCTCTCCGGGGCCGGTCGGCAGTTGCGGCTCGACCCGGCAACTGTTGGACGGAGGATGCAGCGGCTGGAGGAAGCGATGGGCGCGCCGCTATTCGCCAAGTCGCCGCAGGGATACGCGCTGACCGTGGACGGCCAGCGTCTGTTGGATCACGCCGAACGCGCCGAACAGGCCGTTACTGGCGCTGCGGAAGAAATCGGCGGGCAGGCGGGCCGTCTGACCGGTCAGGTACGCATCGGTGCGCCCGACGGCTGCGCCAACTACCTACTGCCTCAGATCTGCGCCCGCATCTCTGCCGACAACCCGGAACTGGAGATCCAGATCGTTTCGCTTCCCCGCGTCGTCAATTTGTCCAAGCGCGAGGCCGATATGGCGATCACCGTAAGCGCGCCGGCCACGGGCCGGTTGACCGTGCAGAAGGTGACCGACTACCACCTGCACCTTGCCGCACATAACAGCTACCTCCGCCGGGCCGCCCCGATTGAGAGCCTGGCCGACCTTCGGCATCACCCGGTGATCGGGTACATCCCCGACATGATCTATGACAAGGAACTCGACTATCTGGCCGAGGCTGGCATCGACCGTGTCGCTCTCGCCTCCAACTCGGTCATGGTACAGGTCCACCTCATGCGTCAGGGCGCTGGCATTGGCATCCTGCACGACTTCGCGCTGCCGTTCTCGCCTCGAATCCGGCGGATCCTGCCCAAGGCTTTCTCACTTAAACGCAGTTTCTATCTGATACGGCATCCGGATGACCGCAGGGTCGAACGGCTGAGTCGCGTGGCCGAAGCATTGGCTGCAGGGCTGAAAGGCGAAGTCTCGCAGCTTGAGCAATCGCTGGCTTGACAGGTCGCACCGCAGGCGTGACGCTGCGATAAGGTAACGAGCAGGAATTGTGGCGGGAGGAAAGATTAATGCTTGTCCATCAGATACTACAGTCGAAACCCAGTGGTGATGTCATCACCATTCCACCAGGTATGCTGGTATCCGCCGCCGCTGAAATGATGTCCCAGAAAAAGATCGGCGCCGTGGTCGTTTCCACTGATGGAAAGGTTCCGCTCGGCATCCTGTCCGAGCGCGACATTGTCCGCGAGCTAGGCCGGCGCGGTTCCGGTTGTCTGGCCGATACGGTCGAAGACCTGATGACAAGGGATCTCGTCACCTGCACGGCGGACGAGACCGGCGAAAGCGTCCTGACCAAGATGACCGAGGGTCGGTTTCGGCACATGCCAGTAATGGCGGGCACGGAAATGACCGGCCTGATCTCCATAGGAGACGTGGTCAAGGCCCGCTTGTCCGAACTGTCGATGGAGAAGGAAGCCCTCGAAGGGATGATCATGGGGCACTGACGCCCCTAATCGACTTGCAATTCTCCGCGCAATATTGTTGCGTGCGCCCACCAAAGGGGGGGATGGAACATGCGCGTCGGACTTTATGCAGGCACATTCGACCCGCTGACGCTTGGACATATCGACATCATCCAGCGCGCATCCAAACTGGTCGACCGGCTGGTCATTGGTGTCGCAATCAACCGCGACAAGGGTCCGCTGTTCACGCTCGACGAACGGGTGGAGATGATCCAGCCGGAAGTCGAGGCAGTGCGTTTCAACGGGGCCGAGATCGTCGTGCACCCGTTCGAGAACCTCCTGATCGACTGCGCCCGCGATGTTGGCGCCTCGGTCATCATCCGCGGCCTGCGCGCGGTGTCGGATTTCGAATACGAATATCAGATGGTCGGCATGAACCGCGCGCTGGACGACGGGATCGAGACCATGTTCCTGATGGCGGAGGCCAAGTATCAGGCCATCGCATCCAAACTCGTGAAGGAAATCGCTCGCCTGGGCGGCGATGTCTCGAAATTTGTCACACCTGCCGTCTGCGAGCGGCTTAACGCGAAATTCGCGTGATTTCGTCGGAAAGCTGCAGTTCAACCGGGCGAGACCGAGACCAAGATTTTTTCCTAACCGCAGGTTTACTCAAGCCGCGAAACGCCAGGCGGGTCTGACTCGTCACTCCGCGGCTTGTGCCCTGTGCTCCTCCCCGGGCTCCAGTATGGCCCATTCCAATCCGAACGGATCCCGTATCCGCCCGTAATAGTCGCCCCAGAATTCCAGCTTGTACTCCTGGGAAACCTCGCAGCCGGCTTCCAGCGCCCGGTTCCACCAGGCAGTGCCGTCATCGACAACGAGTTGCAGGGTCATGCTTCGGTCGCCTTTTGCCGACGCAATGCCATACGCTTCGTTGTTGTCCATCAGCATTATGGTGCCATCGTTGATCGCGAGACTGGCATTCATAATCTTGCCCTGCTCGTCCGCGTATGGTTCGCCGATCATTTCGGCGCCGAAGGCCACCTTGTAGAAACTGATGGCATCTGCGGCATCCTTGATCGCAAGATAGGGCAGAACGCCCCGCATCAGTTCCGACTTGCTCAGGCTAGCCATTATTCTCAACTCCCTGTTTGTTTCGGGCGGCGCCCTGTGGCAAATGCGCCCGAAGCCCCGTGAAACACCATTTTCGGGGAGAGGCTGCTTGATAGTAAGGTTGATGTCAACGTATATATGGCAAACATGAGAGAAGACCTGCCAATCGAGGTGACGCATGATGTGCGCGACCGCTGCCTGTGCCTGCATGTACAGCGCGCGGCACGTGCGTTGGCGCGTCGTTTCGATGAAGCGCTGCGTCCCTTCGGCCTGACGAATGGGCAATTCTCACTTCTCACTTCGCTGAATCGACCGGATCCGCCCCGTATCTCCGACCTAGTTTCGATTCTGGCAATGGACCGCACGACCCTAACCGCGGCCCTGAAGCCGCTGACGCGGCGTGGGCTGGTCCAGACAAATGTGGACGAATCCGATGCGCGCAGCAGAAGGCTGACGTTGACGGATGCGGGCAGGGATCTGCTCGTTCAGGCGATGCCAGTATGGCGCGCGGAACATGACGCGCTGGACGAACAGCTGGGAGATCTTGAACGGCCGGAGCGTCTGCGCAGCGACCTGCGAGTTCTCAATGGATTGGCGGACGACTAGGAATCGAAAAGGCCGGACGCGGGTCCGGCCTTTCAGCGGCTGTTTCTGCTCTTGTTCTGACTTCGATGCTCCCCCCGCGTCATAAACCTTAGCCGTAAACGGCTTCGCGGGCGATGCGGCGGGCGTCTTCCGGAAAGATGCCGAGGTCGAGGGCAACGTCGCGCGGCAGGGATTCGATTTCAGCGACGGTGCGGTTGTAGAGCTTGCGCTTCTCGCGCGTGGCGCGAACTTTTTCAAAGAAGGTCATTTCAGTTCTCTCTCTGTGGGCGTGTTGAATTTCACCACCCACATCTGGACCCGATGTTAGCGTCGAACAAGCCGAGTTTCTGCAGTGCCGTCATGCAGTTTCTGCAATGCAGCGAAAAAACCGGTAAGTAACTGTGACTTATGCGCAGCCAACGAAAATGGGCGCCGCTTTCGCAGGCGCCCGGATAGCTGTTTTTAATGGAGTAATTGCCTTCAGAGCAGCTTACCCATTGCCACGGCCGTATCGCTCATCCGGTTGGAGAAGCCCCATTCGTTGTCATACCAGGTCAGGATGCGGCAGAAATTGCCGTCCATGACCTTTGTCTCCGGCATGGCGAAGGTCGACGAATGCGGATCGTGATTGAAGTCCATCGATACCAGTTTGTCGTCGGTATAACCCAGAATACCCTTCAGCTCTCCATCACCCGCGGCGCGGATGGCGTCGTTGATTTCCTCGACAGTGGTGTCACGGTTGGATTCGAAGGTCAGGTCCACGACAGAAACGTTCGGCGTCGGCACCCGGATCGAAACGCCGTCGAGCTTGCCGTTCAATTCCGGCAGCACCAGGCCAACGGCCTTGGCGGCACCGGTAGACGTGGGTATCTGGTTCATTGCCGCGGCGCGCGCGCGATACAAGTCCTTGTGCAGCGTATCCAGCGTCGGTTGGTCGCCGGTATAGGAGTGGATTGTCGTCATGAAGCCGCGCTTGATGCCGATGGCGTTGTTCAGGACATAGGCAACCGGGGCGAGGCAGTTAGTGGTGCAGGATGCATTCGACACGACTATATCGTCGCTGGTCAGAACGTCATGGTTGACGCCGTAGACGATGGTCTTGTCGGCACCCGCGCCGGGGGCGGAGATCAGCACACGCTTGGAACCGTTTTCCAAGTGTGGCGCGCATTTTTCTTTCGATGTGAAAATGCCGGTGCATTCCATCACGATGTCGACGTCGCTCCACGGCAGGTCGGCAGGGTTGCGGATCGCAGTGACCCGCATCGGGCCGCGACCGGCGTCGATGGTGTCTTCGGTGGTGGTTACGGTGCCGGGAAAACGGCCGTGCACGCTGTCATAGCGCAGGAGGTGTGCATTGGTCTCGACTGGGCCGAGGTCGTTGATGGCGACGACCTCTATATCGGTGCGGCCCGACTCGATGACGGCACGCAGTACGTTGCGTCCAATTCGACCAAACCCGTTGATTGCGACTTTCACGGCCATGAAGACCTCCTCTCGGTTGCAATGCGTTGAGATGGTTGAATGGCTTTTTCCGGCAAAGGTCAACCGGGGCGAGGAACCGTTAGCGCCAGAAGGCCAGGTATTCGATGAAATCCATTCCCTTGCGCCCCAGATAGAGGCTCATCTCCCAGTCCCTCATCGTCGCGTCGTAGACCAGGAAGGCAATGATACAGAGGCCGAGGCCGATGGCGACGCGATTGGACATGACAGGTTCTGATCTCTTCGAGCTGATGACGAGATAGGCGATTGCGGCAACCGGGAGCAAGCCGGTAACCTAAAGGGCCGGACCACTTGCGTGACCCGGCCCTTTTATCTGGTCTTTCTGAGCGCGCAGGTGCGGCCGTCAGAGAAGCGCCTTGACCTTTTCGACGGTCGCTTCGGGCGTGATGCCGAAATGCTCGAACAGCTCGCCCGCAGGTGCTGACGCGCCGAAGCTGGACATGCCCACGAAATCTGCCTTGGCTTCACGGCCGCGCTCGCCCAGCAGCCAGCGGTCCCATCCCTGGCGGACCCCTGCCTCTATGCCGACGCGGACCGCTCCGCCGGGCAGGATGCGCCGACGGTAGGCGTCGTCCTGTTCAGCGAACAACTCGAAGCTGGGCATTGACACGATGCGGGTGCCGATCCCTTCAGCCTGAAGCGTGTCGCGGGCTTTCAGCGCGACAGAAATCTCGGATCCGGTCGCGAGCAGGATCACCTGACGTTTGCCCTCCGCCTCCGCCAGCACATAGGCCCCCTGCGAGACCAAGTTCTTTGTCTTGTGCTGGGTGCGTACGGTCGGCAGGCCCTGTCGGGTCAGTACCAGTACCGTCGGGCGATTCTTCTGCATCATCGCGATTTCCCAGGCCTCGGCTGTCTCGATGATATCGGCAGGACGGATCACCAGCGTGTTGGGCGTTGCGCGCACGATGGCAAGATGCTCGACGGGCTGGTGGGTCGGGCCGTCCTCGCCCAGGCCGATGGAGTCATGGGTCATCACGTAAGTGACGCCGATATGCGACAATGCCGAAAGCCGCATCGACGGCCGCGCATAGTCGGTGAAGCAGAAGAACGTGCCGCCGTACGGCTTCACCCCGCCATGCAGCGCCATGCCATTCATGGCTGCGGCCATGCCGTGTTCACGTACGCCGTAGTGGATGTAGCGGCCCTTGCGATTATCTGGTCCGAAGACGCCGAGATCCGGTGTGTCGGTGTTGTTCGATCCGGTCAGGTCGGCCGAGCCGCCGATGGTTTCCTGCAGGATCGGGTTGATGACTTCCAGCGCCTTCTGGGAAGCGGCGCGGGTCGCCAGTTTAGGCGCTTCTTCCGACATCTCCTTCTTGAATTTGCGCAGGGCAGAAGACAGCTTGGGCGGCACGACGCCGGACAATTCACGCTCGAATTGCGCCTGTTTTCCGGTGGAGAGTGTTCCAAAGCGTTCAATCCAGGCTTTCCGCTCGGATGCGCCACGCGCGCCGAATTCTTCCCAGGCGGATTTGATGTCGGCAGGTACGTCGAACGGGCCGTAATCCCAGCCATAGGCGGATTTCGTGTCCGCAATCAACTTTGCATCCGTCAACGCGCCGTGCCCCTTCGCGGTGTCCTGCGCAGAAGACCCCAGCGCGATATGGGTTTTGCAGGCAATCATCGACGGTTTCGGCGATTTTTTCGCCTCAATCAGCGCCGTGTCGATTGCGTCAGGATCATGCCCGTCAATTGCTTGTACATGCCATCCGGCTGCTTCGAACCGCTTCACCTGGTCGGTGGTGTCGGCAAGATCGACGTTGCCGTCGATGGTGATCGAGTTGTCATCGAAGCAGACGATCAGCCTGCCTAGCTGGTTGCGCCCGGCCAGAGCGATTGCTTCGTGACTTATGCCTTCCATTAGGCAGCCGTCGCCAGCGAATACATAGGTATAGTGATCGACCACCTTTTTGCCATAGCGCGCGCGCTGCACTTCCTCGGCGATGGCGAAACCAACCGAATTGGAGATGCCCTGGCCAAGCGGGCCAGTTGTCACCTCGATGCCCTGGGCAAGGAAGTTCTCCGGATGGCCGGCGGTTTTGGCGCCGAGTTGGCGGAAGTTCTTGATCTCTTCCAGCGTGATCTCGGGGTTCCCGGTCAGGTAGAGAAGGGCGTAAAGCAGCATCGAGCCGTGGCCGTTCGACACGATGAACCGGTCGCGATCTGGCCATTCGGGGTTCGCGGCGTCGAATTTCAGGTGCTTGCCGAACAGGACCGTCGCAATGTCTGCCATGCCCATTGGCATGCCGGAATGGCCGGAATTGGCGGCGGCAACGGCATCCATGGCCAGGGCACGGATGGCGCAGGCCATTTTCCAGTGATCGGGGTGCTGTTCCTTGAGCGCGGCGATGTCCATCTGCGGAGGGTCCTTTCCGTCTCGGCGTGGTTTCGGCGGGTCATAGCAGCGTTGCGGCGGAGTTCAAGCACGCCCCGTAAAGCATTGGCTGGAAATGAGGGGCAGCAATTCGGGATACGCTTGGCTAGAATTGCCGGAAAACGCGCTGGCGCGCGATTCGCCGGGCCGAATTTTGGTCTTGGCGGAATGCGTTACAAGGCGAAGCGAAAGCGGGAGATTAAATGACGGAAATCGCGGAACTGCAGCGTCGGCTGCGTGAAGCGCTGGAGCGGATCGCCGGCGGTGTCGAGGAACTGGAGGCCCCTTCGAGCGGCGCCCAGATAGACCCCGAGGAATTCGCGCGGCTTCAGGAAGGACTGCAGGCCGAACGCGAGGCGAGCGCACAACTGGAAGAGCGGTTGAAGTCGCAGCGCGAGAAACTGGAAAAGATCGAACGTCAGAGCAAGCTTGAAATCGACCAGCTGAAACGCGAGCTGGGCGACGCGGAAATCCAGGCGCAAAGAATGCGGCGCACGAATACCCAGCTGCGTCAGTCGATCCAGGCGCTGCGTGAGGCGGCAGAAGCCGGCGTCACTGAGCCCCACCTCATCAATCAGGCGATGATGTCCGAGTTGGAAGGTTTGCGGGTTGCACGAGACGGCGACCGGGCAGAGATGGACACGATCCTCGGCCAACTGAAGCCGATGCTGGAGGAGGCCCGCGATGCCTGAGGTCAAGATCACGATCGGCGGGCGCGATTACGCGGTTGCCTGCCAGGAAGGCGAAGAGCAGTACCTGCACTCTGCTGCAGGTCTCTTGGATACAGAGGCGGCAGCGTTGTCAGGCCAGGTCTCGCGACTGCCGGAGAGCCGGATGCTCCTAATGGCGGGGCTGATGCTGGCAGACAAGACGGCCGGAATGGAAGAACAGCTGCGCGAAGCCGAGGCCAGGGTGGCGGCCCTGTCCGCGGAACTCGAACGCGCTCGGAATGGGGCAGAGGCCGCGCCGGCGGCGGTTCCGGAGCCCGAGCGGATCGAGGTCGAAGTGCTTCCCGATGGTCTGGAAGATGCCCTTGCGCAACTCGCTGCCCGCGCCGAGCGCATCGCCTCGCGCGTCGACGAGAAAAAAGTCGGAGCCGTCGTCGGGCAGTAAAGACGCTGGGCAACCGCAGTGTACAGAACGCCCGCGATTGACACTCTGAGAGCCTAATACCCGGCGCAACCGAGGCGGCACAGGGCCGCCCCGTGCCTGTGTCGGCGATTACTGGCTAGCTCTCAGGTCATCATCAGCGGATCGCTCGCACCCAACAATTGAGCCATGGGATCGTCGACAAGATCCGCAAAGCTGTCGACAGTTCCGGTTCCCAGCCCGACAAAGGTCAGTACGGTTCCAGAGTTGAGCGTCACTTCGACATTGCCGCCCGGTCCACTGTCTGCGAAACTCGCAATAAGATCGAGGTCATCGACAAGCCCCTGCATCCCGAAATCGTCGACGTCCAGAAAACGCAGCCGATCCTGGGTCCTGTTGAAGTCCTGCAGTGTCTCGATACCCTGATCCTCGGCGGCCGTGAAAACAAAAGTGTCGGCATCGGCACCGCCGCAGTATTCGTCGTCGCCCAGTCCGCCCTCGAGCGCGTCTTCGCCTTTCCCACCGATCAGCAAGTCCTGGTAGTCGCCACCGGTAACTGTGTCGTCGCCCACCCCGCCGTCCAGGATATTTCCGTCCCCGCCCACGACGCTCAGGCTGTCATTGCCGTTCCCGCCATATAGCTCGCTTCTGCCATTGGAGCCGGGGGCAATCGTCGCCTCGAGCGTGTCATTGTCACGCCCCCCCTCCAAAAGGTTCAGCGCAAAGGCCGTACTCGATGTGCCAAAGGAATTCAGTGCCGAAGCCCAGGCGGTCAGGACGTCATTGCCCTTGCCGCCGCTGAGCGTGTTCGTTGCCTCGGCGGTACCATCTGCGACGGCCTCGATCCAGGCCGCCATCACGTCGTCGGCATGCCCTCCGTAAAGCTTGTTGGCTGCGAAGGCATCTTCCTCGGCGAGTGCCAGGATGTATGCCGTGACTTCGTCGCCTCCGGTTCCGCCGTAAACTTCATTGGTCACGTCGGTGATGAAGTTCTCTCCATCAGTCGAATGCTCGGCATGGATGATGTCATTGCCGCTTCCACCGTTGATCCAGTTCAATCCGATCGGCGTGGCGCCGTTTGAGTCGGTATGAACGAAGGCGCTGATCCGATCGTTGCCTCCCTGCCCGAAGAGGTAGTTGGCTGCCAGGTTGGGAGAATTTGACTCGACGATCGCAGTTGCGTCGATCACGTCATCTCCGAAACCGCCCCAGACCTTGTTGATCGCTGTGCTGTCGGAGCCGTCGAAGTCGCCATCGGCGATGACGGTAATCGTATCGTTCCCGTGTCCGCCATTCACCTCGTTGTAGAGAAAGCTCGACCCGGGTGGGCCGTCGCTTAGGGCGAGGACATCGATGATATCATTCCCAAATCCGCCGCATATCTTGTTGATGATGCTGACCTCGTCACCGTAGCTATCCACGATACTAGACGCGTTGATGACATCGTCGCCGGGGCCGCCGTCCTGCACAATCCAGGTCGAAACGCTCTCATCGGCTGTAACGTCCAGATATGCCGACAGGCTGTCGCGGCCCCATCCGCCACTTTGAACGGCGACGACTTCCAGCGGTTCGACGCCAAAATCGTCGATGGTCAGCTCCGTGGTCAGGCTGTCGTTTCCCTTATCGCCCAATAGGAATGTACGGTTGAAAAAGCTGGTCAGGGTGTCGTCGCCGCCGAGGCCGAGAACGCGGTAATCCGGTCCGGGTGCGGCAAGAACATCAGCGAAGCGCGTCCCCCGATATGTAGAAAGGTTATACAGAAACAGTGGGTTGAGATTTGTTTTTGACACAACGCTCATGGTGATTCTCCTAGCGTCTGATCCAAATAGGGGTACCCGAAATAGTTGATTCTTAACTCAATAACATTCGCTAGAATAGCACAGCTGAGCGCCAAGCGCGGCACAATTACCGGGGAACGACCGATAGGCTGGAGTTCTGATTTTTGTGGTTCCGCCGTGGCCGTGTAAGAGCGTTGCACAGGTATCGTTTGTTTGAAAAGCGAGCCAACACATACAAAAAACACGGCGCGCTTAACGCACCGTGCCGGGATGTCTGGACCGGAAGTGTCCTAGCCGTTCGCTTCGCGGATCTTTTCCGCGGCCGCCTTATCGTAGCTTACAGCCTTGTCGTCGAATAGCTGATCAAGTTCGCCGGACAAGGTCATCTCGGTAACGATATCGCAGCCGCCGACAAACTCGCCTTTGACGTAAAGCTGTGGAATTGTCGGCCAGTCGGAATAATCCTTTATGCCTTGGCGAACATCGTCATCGGCCAGCACGTTCACGTCCGCATAGTCGACGCCCATGAAGTTCAGCACGCCAGCGACACGGCTGGAAAAGCCGCATTGCGGCATTGTCTTTGTGCCCTTCATGAACAGGACGACATCGTTCGTTTTCACGATTTCGTCGATCTGGTTCTTGGTGTCGGTCATGGTCATTCGTCAGTCCTTTCGCGCCTTGCTGGGCATCAACTCTATCGCCTGAACCTGCGGGTCTTTCGACACCATGTAGGTGCGGCCATCGTTCATTTCATGGTCTTTGCGGACCCATGTTCCACCGGTGACTGAGACCGGACTGCGGTCGCTCGCCGGATCATCCCAGCGCCGCTGGTTCACGGCATAGGTCGAAAGCGGGCGATACCGGCCGCGCTTCATGCTGTATTCGATCAGAATCGCAAGCGCTACAAGCACACCGATGACGGCCAGGATCCAGAATGCGAGAGTCATCCGGGTGCCTTCGTAGTCAGTGCCAGAGCGTGCAACTCACCCTGTGCCCCGTCCATCTTTCCCTTCAGAGCGGCATAAACTGCGCGCTGCTGCTGAACCCGGTTCTGGCCGCGGAAACTCTCGTCGATTACCTCGGCCGCGTAGTGGTTCCCATCGCCGGCCAGGTCGGTGATCGTGATCGCCGCGTTCGGAAACGCCGCGCGGATCAGTTCTTCGATTTCCTGTGCCTGCATTGCCATGTGGGTTGCTCCGATCCTTGTATTATAGATGTATGTGGCGTTCAGGAAAGCCGCAAGATTTCACACGTGATGGGCGAGCGAACGAAGGAAATCGCGTGCCTCCGCGAGAATTGTCCCCGAAGCGATTTCGGCGGCGACGTCTGGCGTCATCTCGTCAGGGCAGAGGCTTTCCATCAGGTGTTCCCAGCGGTCTTCCTCTTCTTCCTCCAGCGGCAGTCGGCGTGCGGTATCGAGCAGCGTAAGCAGGCTGTGAATGGTGCGCAGGTGCCTAAAGGTCTCCAGCATCGGCGCCAGCAGTTCCAGGTCGTCTCGCCAGCTTTCGCCGCCATGAAGGGTAATAGCACGCTGGCCGGCCCCCTCGCACTCGTAGCGTACACAACCGGGAAAGCCTTCCTCCTCGAGATACTCGTAGATCGTACAGTCGTGCCGGGTGCCCAGATGCGGACAGGGTAGGCCGGCGGGCTTATCGATCGCGAAATCATCCCCTTCGTCGAAGGCTAGGCCGACGCAGCACAGCGCGGCGCAGGCGTTACAGTCAGATGCGAGGTCAGGAAGCGTTGTCATGGTTCAGATCGTCCATGCAAACCGTACAGCCGGAGTGTGGGGCACCCATCATCAGGGTTCGCTTTTCTGCGCTTACAGAAGCGGCCAGCCCGGGGATTTCCAAACACGACAATTGCTCTCGGTTCGCTCGGGCTGAACATTTTGGCCTTTAGCCCAGGGCGGCTTCGAACGCGGAACGATAGAGAGCCGACAATTCTTCGAGCGGCGCAGAGGATGACCCGAAAGTGACGTCCGTACCGGTGAATCGCCCGACGGAAACGATAGGAACACCAACCTGCCCGGCGGCGACCATCAGAGCCTCCGCCATGTCGAAGTTGCAGGCGACGAGATAACGTGCCTGATCCTCGCCGAATAGCTCTGCCGTGTCGCCACTGTCCAGATGGACGCCGACGCCGGTGGCATCTGCAAGTTCAAAGGCGGCGAGCGCCAGGCCGCCGTCTGAAAGGTCGGTGCAGGCGGTAATCCACTCGCGGTTATCCCGGATAAATTCGCCGTTTCGCTTTTCTGCGTCGAGGTCGACATGCGGCGCGTCGCCGTCTTCGCGGTTGAAGACTTCTGCCAGGATGGCGGACTGGCCAAGATGGCCGTGGCTTTCGCCGATCAGAAGAGCGACATGGCCTTCACGCACCTGGTCGGCGATCAGGTGGCTCTCGTCAGGGATTAAGCCCACCGCGCCGATGGTGGGTGTCGGCAGGATCGCGGCGCCGTCGGTCTCGTTATAGAGCGAGACATTGCCGGACACGATCGGCATACCGAGCGCGGCGCAGGCGGCGCCGATGCCTTTAATCGCGCCGACGAACTGGCCCATGATCTCGGGCTTTTCGGGGTTACCGAAATTGAGGTTGTCGGTCGTGGCCAGTGGTACGGCGCCCACAGCCGTAAGGTTTCTATAGGCCTCGGCCACGGCCTGCTTGCCGCCTTCCTCCGGATTGGCCTTCACGTAGCGGGGTGTAACGTCTGAGGTGAAGGCCAGCATCTTGGGCGTTCCGTGGACGCGCGTGATGCCGGCGCCAAGTCCCGGGCGGCGAACGGTGTCAGCCATGACCTGGCTGTCATATTGCTCGTAGATCCACTGTTTCGCGGCATAGTTGGGGCTGGAGATCAGTGCCTTCAATCCGTCGATAGGGTCGATCCCGGGCACGTCGGCCAGCGGCACCGCAGTACCTGTCGCTTCCCAAGGCCGGTCGTATTCCGGCGCTGTCGAGGACAGTTTCGACAATGGCAGGTCCGCCTTCGTCTCATTGCCGTGCAGAATCAGGAAGCGATCCTCGGCGATAGTCTCGCCGACAATGGCAAAGTCGAGGTCCCACTTGTCGAAGATCGCCTTGGCTTCGTCTTCCTTCTCCGGCTTCAGTACCATGAGCATGCGCTCCTGGCTTTCCGACAGCATCATCTCGTAGGCGGTCATTTGCTCTTCGCGCACCGGCACCCGGTCAAGGTCCAGGCGAACACCAAGCCCCCCCTTGTCGCCCATCTCAACTGCGGAACAGGTGAGGCCCGCGGCGCCCATGTCCTGGATCGAGATGACGGCGCCGGTCTGCATCAATTCGAGGCAGGCTTCCAGCAGCCGCTTTTCTGTAAACGGGTCGCCGACTTGGACGGTGGGGCGCTTCTCCTCGATCGTCTCGTCGAACTCGGCCGAGGCCATTGTGGCGCCGCCAACGCCATCGCGCCCGGTCTTGGCACCCAGATAGACGACCGGCATGCCGACGCCAGACGCGGCAGAGTAAAAGATACTGTCCGTATCGGCCAATCCGGCGGCAAATGCATTGACCAGGCAGTTGCCGTTGTAAGCGGGGTGGAAGCGTACCTCGCCGCCGATTGTCGGCACACCAAAGGCGTTACCGTAGCCTCCGATCCCTTCGACCACACCATGAACAAGCTGCCGAGTCTTCGGGTGCCGCGGCTCACCGAAGGACAGCGAGTTCATCGCCGCGATGGGACGCGCGCCCATAGTGAACACGTCCCGCAGGATGCCGCCGACGCCAGTGGCGGCTCCTTGGTATGGCTCGATATACGACGGGTGGTTGTGGCTCTCCATCTTGAAGACCACAGCCTGACCGTCGCCGATATCAACCACGCCCGCGTTTTCGCCAGGCCCGCAGATTACCTGCGGCCCGTCTGTTGGCAGTGTCCGCAGCCATTTTTTTGAGGACTTGTAGGAGCAATGCTCGTTCCACATTGCTGAGAAGATACCAAGCTCGGTAAAGGTCGGCTCGCGGTTCAGGAGCTGCAGGATCTGCGCGTATTCGTCCGGTTTCAGCCCGTGGGCAGCGACCAGATCCTCGGTGATTTCCGGCTCCTGCATCATATTCCCCTGCATGCGTGGTTGAGCGCGCTTTTAGGGCAGGGCGAAGCGAGATGAAAGGCGGCGACGGCGGTAAGCCGCGCCATCGAGGGAAATATTACAGCGCAAGATCGTTCCGGCAGCAAAACGCCCCGCCCGAAGGGATGGGCGGGGCGCCGCGATGGCAGGCAGCGCCTGTGCTGCCCGTGAGTGGCGTCAGTTAGACTGGACGTTCCCCATCGCTTTGAGCTGGGCGTTGACCGCCGCAACGAATTCGTCGCGTGACATCGCCAGCTCGTATTCGCCGTTCGCGTCCGTTTCGGCGCCGACTTTAACGTGCTGAACCGGCAACTCGAGGCTGTCATCAACAGCGACGATCACCTGGGTGCTGCCCTCAGTCGTGGTCTCGACGGATTGGACGGTCCCGATGGTCTGGTCATCCGAAGAAAGCACTACCGTGCCCTCTGCGCCGGCTTGGTCGGCTTCGCCGGCATTGGCGACCACGTCGCCCGTGTCCTGAACTGCCTCTCCAGCGGTTTCGCCGCTGTCAGTGACTGCATCGCCCATCGTGTCGCCTGTCTGAGCGATGGTGCTGCCGATTGCGCCGGTCGTGCCTTCGACGGCTTCACCGGCATTGTCTGTCAGCGATGCGGCGACCGCGGTACCCGCAATCAGTGCCGAAAGTGCCACGCCCGTGAGAATGTTCTTACCGGTCATCATATGTGCCTCCTTGGAGTGTTTCGCCAGACCCTTCTCGGGCCGGCTGCGTGGCAAAGGAGGTGGAGCTTGCGAGCGAAGTCACAAGTATTCCGATGGAACCCGGCAGAATGCCGCTGGAGACCCCAGTGAGAGATGCGCAGGAATTCGCAAAGCAAGTTCACGATCCACAATTTAGGTGGAACTCCGCCAGCGTGACCCAAGGAGATCTCGCAAAAACTTGCCACCGCGCCGGATTTTGCGGGACCTCAGCCTAAACGGCCCGATCAGATGGTTTGGCTGATCCCCGAAAAGGACAGAATGAAAGACGGTTCTTACGGTCTGGGCGTGCCCCGGGCAGTCAAACGACAAAAAAAGGCCGGGCGCGAAGCCCGGCCAAGTCCAACAGGGAGGTAAAAACGCGAAGGCGGTATGATCAAGCCTCGCGTCTTCAATGGGCAGATATGCTTCGAGTGCCTGCGGATCAAGCAGAAATAGTACGGTGCGTCGCATGGCCGCTATGCTGCAGGTGCATAACTGCCACAGGTGTTAGGCTGCCGACTCCTCGGTTTTGCGTTTTCGGTAAGCAAAAATCTCTTCCGTGACGAAGTCGCGGAAAGCGCCAATGCGCTTGGAATTGCGCAATTCTTCCGGGTAGGCGAGGAACACGGGTACCTCGTTCGATTCCACGTCAGGAAGCACGCGGACCATCTCCGGGAAATCGTCCAGCAGATAGTCGGGTAGGACGCCGATGCCGAGGTTGTTGACCACTCCCTGCAACACGCCAAAATAGTTGTTCACGGTCAGCAGCGAGCGGACGTCGTTGGCGATCAGTTCCTGAACCAAGCTTGCACCCGCGGCGACCTGGAAGGCACTGGGGCTCTGACAGATAAGACGGTGCTTCGAGATATCCGCCAGGGTCGTTGGCATTCCAGCAGATTCCAAGTAGTCGCGGGTTGCATAAAGCCGCATGCGTACGCTCATCAGCTTGCGGCGTATCAGGTCAGCCTGGCTCGGTTCCTTCATACGGATCGCCACGTCCGCCTCGCGCATCGGCAGATCCAGTACCCGCTCTTCCAGCATCAGGTCGATCTTTAGATCCGGATAGCGGTCGTAAAGCTTAGGCAGCCGTGGTGCCAGCCACAGGCACCCGAAGCCGATGGCGGTGGTCACGCGCAGTTCTCCAAATACTTCCTCCTTGGAATCGCGGATCCGGGCCTCTGCGGTGTCGAGGCGGCGCACCATGGCAGACGTGGCGTCGAACAGAAGCTCTCCCTGTTCGGTGAGAATCAGTCCGCGGGCGTGTCGATGAAACAGGGTTGCATTCAGGCTCTCTTCCAGCGCGCGGATCTGACGCGAAACCGCCGACTGGCTCAGATGCAGCGTGTCTCCCGCATGCGTGAGGCTGCCCGCGTCGGCTACCGCGTGAAATATTCTTAGCTTATCCCAATCCATGGCGTATCCAAATGCCTCGATGCCTGTGTGTTTAGTTGCGCTCTATTACCGGCAGGTAAGCTTAACATGCAAACCCGCCCATACCGGTAAATTGATTTTGTAGGTCAGTTTGATTGACCTATAATCATGTTATAAAGTCCCGGTAAGGGAGGCGCACAAAAATGCGGCAGGATGTATCGCTACGCGACCGGTTCGATTTGGAAAAATCCCCGGTCTTGCTCAACGGAACGCAGGCACTTGTCCGGCTTATGCTGATGCAGAAGGCACGGGACCGGGCGGCGGGGCTGAACACGGCAGGCTATGTCAGCGGCTACCGCGGCTCGCCGCTGGGCGCGGTCGACCAGTGGATGACGCGTGCTCGCGACTTGCTGGAAGCGTCGGATATCCGGTTTCAACCGGGCCTGAACGAAGATCTGGCCGCAACCGCGCTGTGGGGCACGCAGCAGGCGGAACTGCGCGGGGAAGGGCGCTTCGACGGTGTCTTCGGGCTCTGGTACGGTAAGGGCCCCGGTGTTGACCGATCCGGCGACGCAATGCGGCATGCCAACATGGCGGGCAGCTCGGCGCATGGCGGCGTGCTGATGGCGATGGGCGATGACCACACCGGCGAAAGCTCCACCGTCTGCCATCAGTCCGATTGGGCGATGGTGGACGCCTACATGCCGGTGCTGTCACCTGCGGGCGTGCAGGAAATCCTTGATTACGGGCTATACGGTTATGCTCTCAGTCGCTTCGCGGGCGTCTGGGCCGGCCTGAAACTGATGAAAGACACGGTGGAGGCGACAGCGGTGGTCGACGGACGTTCCGGCCGCATGTCATTTGTCCAACCGGATTTTGCGATGCCCGAGGACGGACTGAATATCCGCCTTGCCGATCACTGGATCCCGCAGGAAGAGCGGATGATTGACTACAAACGCTTCGCGGCAGAGGCGTTCTCTCGAGCGAATGGCATCGACAGGCGCGTCTGGGGCAAGCCTGGCGCGAAAGTCGGGTTCGTCGCTGCGGGCAAAAACTGGCTGGACCTGGTACATGCGCTGCAACTGCTGGGCGTGGACGAGGCGGCAGCAGAACGGCTGGGCATCACCACATACAAGGTCGGTCAAACCTGGCCGATGGACATGAAGGGCTTCCACGACTGGGCGGAGGGCCTGGAACTGATCGTGGTCGTCGAGGAAAAGCGGAAGCTGATCGAGGTTCAGATCAAGGAAGCGATTTTCGACGACCGGCGCGGCCGCCGCGTTTATGGCTGGTACAAGGGCGGCGCCGGCGGAATGCACCGCGACGAACTCTTCCCGACGCGCTACGCGCTGGACCCGGTGATGATCGCGGAGAAGATCGGTGGCATCCTCATCGAAGAGGGGCGCGGCACCGATCGAATGAAGTCTGCGCTGCAAGGCATTGAGGAAGCGAAGAAAGCCGACAATGCGGAGGAAATCGCGGCGCGCCTTCCCTATTTCTGCTCCGGTTGCCCGCACAACACATCAACTAAGCTGCCGCAGGGCAGCCGCGCCTATGCCGGGATCGGCTGCCATTTTATGGTTCAGTGGATGGAGCGAGAGACGGTCGGCTTTACCCATATGGGTGCCGAGGGCGCAAATTGGATCGGCGAAGCTCCGTTCTCGACCCGCGAGCATGTATTCCAGAACCTCGGCGACGGCACCTACAACCATTCCGGTGTGCAGGCGATCCGCTTCGCTCTGATGGCCGGCACCAACATTACCTACAAGATTCTTTACAACGACGCGGTAGCGATGACAGGCGGACAACCCAATGACGGCGGGCTGACGGCGGATCAGATCGCGCGCGAACTGCGGGCGATGGGCGTTCGCAATGTCGCATTGGTCTATGACAAGAAGGAAGAAGTGGATCTTAGCCTCTTCCCAAACGATGTGCCGCGATACGAACGTGAGGAGATGCAGGAGGTTCAGGAAAAGTTCAGCTATTACAAAGGCGTGTCCGCCATAATTTACATGCAGACCTGCGCAGCGGAGAAGCGACGCAGGCGCAAGCGTGGTTCCTTCCCCGATCCCGACAAGCGCGTCTTCATCAACACAGACGTATGCGAAGGCTGCGGTGATTGCGGTGTACAGTCGAATTGCGTGTCAATCGTTCCGGTCGAAACCGAACTCGGCCGCAAGCGCGCTATCGATCAATCCTCTTGCAACAAGGATTTCAGCTGTCTCAACGGCTTCTGCCCGTCCTTTGTTACCGTGACGGGTGCCAAGCTAAAGAAGTCCGCCACAGTGGATCTGGACATTGGCGAATTGCCGGATCCCGTTCTACCACAGATACACGGCACATATAACGTCGTGATCACCGGCGTCGGCGGCACCGGTGTCGTGACTATCGGCGCTGTGATGGCCATGGCCGCTTTCTTGGATGGCAAGGGCGCCGGCATGATGGAGATGGCCGGACTGGCGCAAAAGGGCGGTGCAGTTCATATCCATTGCCGCCTGGCGGAGCGGCCCGAGGATATCTCGGCGATCCGCGTGGCAACGGGCGAATGTGATGCACTGATTGGCGGGGACCTGGTGGTGTCGGCCGGGGCAAAGACGCTCGGTTTGACTCAGACGGGGCGCACCGGCGCTGTGGTCAACAGCCACGAGATCATCACTGGTCAGTTCACTCGCGACACCGAATTCCGTATTCCTTCGGATAGGTTGGAGTTGTCACTTGAAGCGAAATTGCGGGATGGCTTGGTCTTGTTCGACGCCAGCGATCTAGCCGGCGCGGTTCTTGGCGATACGATCTATTCCAACATGATCGTCTTCGGTGCGGCATGGCAGCGGGGACTGGTGCCGATCTCGCATGAAGCGATCCTGCGGGCGGTCGAGATGAATGGTGCAGCTCCGGAAAGGAACAAGCGCGCTTTCGAAGTCGGGCGCTGGGCGGTGCTGTATCCTGTCGAAGCAGAGCGTCTGGCAAAGCCGAGTGTCGTGGAGCTGCCAAAATCTCTGGAAGAAAAGATTTCCTACCGTGCCGGTAACCTAGAAGTTTACCAATCGAGGGCTCTGGCTCAACGGTATAAGGCTTTTCTGGAACGGTTCGAAACACCTCGCCTGAAAGAGGCCGTCGCGAAGGGCTATTACAAGCTGTTGGCCTACAAGGACGAGTACGAGGTCGCTCGACTGCTGCTCGACAGCGAGGAAAGAGCACGTGAGGCATTCGGCGGTGACCTGCGGCTGACCTACCACATGTCACCGCCAATCATGGCGCGCAAAGGGCCGGACGGACGGCCCAGGAAACGCGAATTCGGCCCGGGCATGCGGCGGGTTCTCGCCGGTCTCGCCCGGTTGAAATTTCTCCGCGGCACGCCATTGGACCCATTCGGATACAGCGCCGAGCGCCGCATGGAACGCTCCCTGATCCGGCAGTTCGAGGCGGATATGGACGCGCTCTTGAAAGAGGGGCCCGAAATTCCCCTTGACGCCGCGGTCGCTCTGGCAGAACTGCCGCTGCAGATCAGGGGCTTCGGTCCTGTAAAGGCGGCGAATGAAGAGAAGGCGGCAAAACGCAGGGAAGAGCTTTGGGCGGCGATCCGCCATGGCGATGCCTCGCTGCGCAGCGCGGCAGAATAGCTGGTATTCGTCACATTTCCTTAGTGTTTCCGTTACACAATGGACATCACGGGATGAGAGTCGTGGTAAACTTTGAGCAGTGTTTCTAAAGGGGAAATGCGGATGGCTACGAAGCGCCATATCGCAAGGGATATAAGCTACGCCAGTTCAGCACAGTCCAAAAGCGGGCGCGCGGTGATCCGGCTGCTGGAAAACGCGACAGGACGACTGAAACTGATCAAGCGCGCCGACGGTTACGAGATGGAGGTCTCCGGTGGGCGCGACTTTTGGGAAGTCATGGTTGAGCGCTACGGTCTTAGCCTTGATGTCGTTTCAGGCAGCCTCAGCAACATACCGCATGACGGGCCGCTGATCCTGATCGCCAACCATCCCTACGGTATTCTGGACGGGCTGATGATGGGCCACATTCTTAGCCTCGTGCGCGGCGATTTCCGCATCCTGGCACACCGAATTTTCCGCAAGGCAGAAGAGCTGAACCGGATCATCCTGCCGATTTCCTTCGACGAGACGAAGGAAGCGATCCGCCAGAATGTCGAGACACGCAAGACAGCACTCGACTACCTGGCCAACGGCGGCGCTATCGGGGTCTTCCCGGGTGGAACCGTAGCCACCGCACCAAAGCCCTTCGCCCAGCCGATGGATCCGCTTTGGCGCAGCTTTACCGCACGGATGATTGCGAAATCAAACGCTACGGTAGTGCCGGTCTATTTCGATGGCCACAACTCCCGACTGTTCCAGATCGCCAGCCACCTGCACTATACGCTTCGCATGGCGCTGCTGATCAACGAGTTCCGGATGCGCGTGGATGAACCGGTGAAGATCGCAGTCGGTGAACCGATCCCGCGCGAAGAATTGGCGCTTCACCGCGACAACCCGAAATCGATGATGGATTTTCTGCGCGCGCAGACGTATGCCCTGTCTCCACGACCGCTCAAATCCGTGGGTTACGGGTTCGAGTTCGAGGAGAAATACAGGGCATAATCCAATGGCCGTCGGCATTTTCGATAGCGGTCTGGGCGGGCTGACCGTTCTGGACGCCGTGACGCGGGCCATGCCCGATGTGGGCTTCGTATATTACGGGGACAATGTGAACACGCCGTACGGCGTACGAGATCCCGATGACATCTATGAATTGACGACAAAGGGCTGCGCGCGGCTGTTCGAGACAGGCTGCAACCTCGTGATTCTGGCCTGCAACACTGCATCGGCGGCGGCACTGCGCCGGATGCAGGAATCCTGGGTGCCGTCAGACAAGCGGGTGCTGGGAGTCTTCGTCCCGCTGATCGAGGCGCTGACTGAGCGGCAGTGGGGCGATAATTCCCCGCCGCGCGAGGTGAAGGTCAAGCATGTGGCGTTGTTCGCGACTCCAGCGACCGTGCGCAGCCGCGCCTTCCAACGCGAACTGGCCTTTCGCGCGATCGGCGTAGACGTTGAGGCGCAAAGCTGCGGCGGCGTGGTCGACGCCATCGAGGAAGGCGACATGATCCTCGCCGAGGCACTGGTGCGCAGCCATGTGGATGCACTGCTGCGGAAGATGCCCGATCCCGACGCGGCGGTGCTGGGTTGCACCCATTACCCGCTGGTCGAAGAAGTGTTCCGCGAAGCACTGGGCCCGCAGGTGGATGTCTATTCGCAGCCCGCACTGGTGGCCGCAAGCCTTGCCGACTACCTCAAACGACGACCGGAAATGGTGGGCGAGGGTGGCGAGTCGCTCTTCCTGACCACCGGCGATCCGGCACGGGTCTCAAACCAGGCGACCCGGTTCCTGCGCCGCAAGATTGGGTTTGTTCCAGCCTGATCGCGCAACGCGTGAATTGACGTTACGTTTACGTAAATTTGCCCTCTATACGCGATGAGGCGGCTCACATATATCCGCCGTGCAGATGCCTGCCCCGGTCGATACGCCGGAGTTCTTTAATGGAAATTGACAAGATGAGCCGCTTCGGTCTCCTTCCTACGCTTTCTTTTGTCGCCGCCCTATTCGCGGGTGCTGGCGCCCATGCTGTCACCGTTTCCGAGTCGGATCTCGGCGAATTTTCCGGCGAGTGGTCCTCGCCAACCGAACTGGGCGCCGGCATCGACGGTGTGTCCGGCACGGGTGCTCAGAATCAATTCGACATTCTGGTCCTCACCGGCCTGACTGCTGGCGCACAGACGCTCACCTTTACCTTCACTGGTCCAGCTGATGCTGGCGATTCATACGCTGCCGGTGGCACACTGATGTACTCGTTCGACGCGTTCCAGTATGGCTGGGATGGCGACTATGCCGGCAGTTTCGGCAGCTTCAAGTCGGCGCTGACCGATACGCTGACCCTTGTTTTGGGCGACGATTTCAGCGGCGTTCTCTATCTGGCGCTGTACTTCACTTACGGCGATCAGCTGTCCTACAGCATCGCGTCAAGCGTCCCTGCCACGAGCGGCTCCACGCCAAGCCCTGTACCGCTTCCGGCTACCGGTCTCCTTCTGGGTGGCGCGCTGGTCGGCGCGGGCCTCTTGGCCAAACGACGCCTCCGATCCTGATCCGGCGGCGGGGCAATGCCCCGGCTGCCGACCCGCATTGCGGCGAGGCAGTTTCCAGTTCAATGCTTCCGGTCCCTCGCCCATCTAGACCCGACTGTTGAGCGAGGGAACCATGCCCCACAAGATTGCAATACTTGGCGCTTCCGGATACACTGGTGCCGAACTCGTCCGCATCATCGCGACGCACCCGTCGATGGAGATCTCCGCGCTGTCAGGCGACCGTAAGGCCGGGATGCGGATGGACGAGGTCTATCATCACCTGCGTCATCTCGACCTGCCAGCGCTTGTGAAGATCGAAGAAGTCGATTTCTCCACCATCGACCTGTGCTTTTGCGCGCTGCCTCATGCAACGTCGCAAGCCGTTGTAAAGGATTTGCCTTCCGACCTTAAGGTGGTCGACCTGTCTGCGGATTTCCGGCTCAGCGATCCGGATGCTTACGAGAAATGGTATGGCAAGCCGCATGGTGCGGTCGAGCTGCAGAAAATTGCGGTTTACGGCCTGACCGAATTCTACCGCGAGGACATCAAATCTGCACGACTGGTGGCCGGCACCGGATGCAACGCCGCGACGGGTCAGTTCGCGCTGCGCCCCCTTATCTCCGCCGGCGTAGTCGACATCGACGATATCATCATCGACCTTAAGGCGGCGGCCTCCGGTTCCGGGCGTTCGCTGAAGGAGCACCTGCTGTTCTCGGAGCTTTACGAGAACGCGGTCGGCTACGCGATGGGCAGCCGCCATAGGCACCTTGGCGAATTCGATCAGGAGTTCTCGAAGGTCGCAGGGCGGCCGGTAGAAATCCAGTTCACACCACACCTTGTCCCGGCGACGCGGGGTATCCTGCTGACAGCCTATCTCAAGGGCGATCCGGAGGTGGTACATGCCACTCTGGACAGGGCTTACGCGGAAGAAGTCTTCGTCGAGGTTCTGCCGTTCGGCAAGGTCCCGTCGATGAAGGACGTGCGTGGCTCGAACTTCTGTCATATCGGCGTCGTCGGAGACCGCAAACCGGGCCGGGCCACCGTCGTCGCCACACTCGACAACCTCACCAAGGGCTCGTCAGGGCAGGCGATCCAGAACGCCAACCTCATGCTGGGCGAGGTAGAAACGGCAGGGCTGATGCTGGCGCCTCTCTTCCCGTAGATTTGAGGTGAATCAAGGCGGTCTGTGCGCTATTGCGTGAAACTCTGCCCCGCGCCCGGAGGACGCCTATGGCTGGACTGAAGAACCTCAAGAAACGGCGCCGCATCCAGGTGATCTTGGTCGCGGCGGTCGCACTTGCTTTGTCGACGGCTATGGTGGGTTACGCGATGCGTGACGGTATCAATTTCTTCCGCGCTCCGACCCAGGTCGCAGAAGAACCGCCGGCGCCGAATGAGGTGTTCCGTCTGGGTGGGCTGGTTGAGGAGGGTACCCTCGTGCGCGGACAGGGCGAAACTGTAACCTTCAGCGTCACCGATGGCGGCGCATCAATCCCTGTCGCCTACACCGGCGTCCTGCCGGACCTGTTCGAAGAGGGACAGGGTATGATCGGCACCGGTCGTTACATAAACGGCATCTTCGAAGCCTCGGAAATTCTTGCCAAACATGACGAAACATACATGCCGAAGGAAGTCATGGACGCGCTGAAGGACCAGGGCGTTTACCAGGATCCGAACGGTTAGGTTCCGTCATCTTAACCTGATAGCAGCCAACCTTGCCGCCGCATTTACCACTTGCGGGGACTTAAGGTATGAAATCGGTCGAGGCGATTGCCGACGAGATTATCGGCCGCGAAGGCGGCTATGTGAACGATCCGGACGATCCGGGTGGGGCAACGAAATACGGCGTGACCATCGGCACGCTCTGCCGCCTCGGGATCGACAATGACGGCGACGGCGACACCGATGTCGAAGATGTGAAGCAGCTCACGCCGGCGCAAGCACGGACGATCTTCGTCGACCACTACTTCCGTCGACCAAATATCGGTGATCTGCCGGAGGTGCTGCAGGCCAGCGTCTTCGACATGTACGTCAATGCGGGCGCAAACGCAGTGAAAATACTGCAGCGTCTACTCATCGACATGGGGCACCGAGTGACGGTGGATGGCGCAATCGGTCCGCAAACCGTCGCCGCGGCAGAGGCTGCCCGTTACGCCGCACCTCGTCATCTGGCCGATGCTTACGGAATCGCCCGCCGCAATTTCTATTATTCACTGGGAGACGACCGCCCGGCGAGTCGGAAATACGCCTGTCGCTCTAACGGAGGAAAGGGAGGTTGGATCCTACGGGCAGAAGAATTCATCTCCCCCCGTTACCATCTGAGCGAGGCGGAACACCGCCAGAGGGTGGCGGAATGGGGATGATCGAAGGTGTTCTGAACCTCGTCTTCGGTGGTGGCCGCAACGCCGTGACGGAAACGGTCGAAGTGTTCCGCGAAAACGCCGAAGCCGCGGGACAGCGCGACGTGGATTTGCGCAACGCCACACTGAGCCAGTTCGCCACGGAGTTCCTGCAACCGCGCAAGGGCTTGTTTGACCGTCTGATGGACGGCATGAACCGGGTGCCGCGCCCGGCACTGGCACTGGCACTGGGAACACTGGGCCTGTTCGTGGCGGCCATGGTCGATCCGATCTGGTTCGCCAGCCGCATGCAGGGCATCGCGCTGGTGCCAGAACCGCTCTGGTGGCTCTTGGGCGTGATCGTGTCCTTCTATTTCGGCGCACGCCACCAGACGAAGAGCATGGAATACAACCGCTCCATCGCAGAGACGCTCGCGCGCGCACCGGAAGTTCAGCGCAACATCGGCGCGCTGTCGGTTCTGCATGCGGGGGCAGGGCAGGCGGAGCCGAAAGACGCGCCCGCGATTTCGCCGAACCCCGCGCTTGAGGACTGGAGACGCGCGGAATGACCGAGGAGTGGCGGCGGAGCATCGAGAAGCGGCTTCAAAGCCTGGAACTGCGTGATGCCGTGGATGAGGTGCACCGGATGAATGTCGAGGAACGACTGGGCGGCATCGAGGAATCGCTGAAATGGCTACTAAGGTTGGTCCTGGGAGCGCTAGTCACCGGAGCGATGGCCTACCTCATCGCCGGCGGGCTCGCGTTACCAGAGTAAACCGGCGCTCGCCGCGCGCGCAGCGATAAATCCTTTGCGACATCGGCGCGCAGGGAATTGGCGGCGCGGCAGGTCCTCCGTATAACCGGAGCATGATCGTCGAACTTGGCCATTTCACCCTAATCCTTGCCTTCGCCGTTGCCATCGTACAGGCGGTAATCCCGCTTATCGGCGCGCAGAAGGGTTGGCGAGGCTGGATGGCCGTCGCCGAACCGGCGGCGACCGCGCAGTTCCTGCTGACGGCGCTTTCCTTCCTCGCGCTCACTTACGCCTTCGTGACCTCCGATTTCTCGCTGCGCCTCGTGGTGCTGAACTCCCATACCGACAAGCCGATGCTCTACAAGATCAGCGGCGTCTGGGGGAACCATGAGGGCTCGATGCTCCTCTGGGTGCTGATCCTGACGCTGTTCGGCGCCTGCGCCGCCTGGTTCGGGCAGAACCTGCCGCCCGCGCTGCGCGCCCGCGTCCTGGCTGTGCAATCTGCCATAGCCGTGGCCTTTTTCGCCTTCATCCTGTTCACCTCGAACCCGTTTCTGCGGCTGGAGATTCCACCGATGAACGGCGAGGATCTGAACCCATTGTTGCAGGACCCTGGCCTCGCGTTCCACCCGCCGTTCCTCTACCTCGGCTATGTTGGCCTCAGCATGGCCTTCTCTTTCGCCGTCGCCGCGCTGATCGAGGGCCGGGTCGATGCTGCATGGGCGCGCTGGGTCCGGCCCTGGACGCTGGCCGCGTGGGTGTTCCTGACCATCGGCATCGCTCTGGGTTCGTGGTGGGCCTATTACGAGCTTGGCTGGGGCGGCTTCTGGTTCTGGGACCCGGTCGAGAACGCCTCTTTCATGCCGTGGCTGATCGCGGCTGCGCTCCTGCATTCCGCCATCGTTGTTGAAAAACGCGAGGCGCTGAAAGCGTGGACCATCCTTCTCGCAATTCTCGCTTTCGGCTTCTCGCTGATCGGCACCTTCATTGTGCGGTCGGGCGTGCTGACATCGGTTCATGCTTTTGCCAACGACCCCGAACGCGGTGTCTTTATCCTGATCATCCTTGCCGTCTTTGTCGGCGGTGCGCTCACGCTCTATGCTGCCCGTGCCGGCGCAATGGAGGCGAAGGGTGTCTTTGCGTTGGTCTCGCGCGAAACAGCGCTTGTGCTGAACAACATTCTTCTCGCTGTCTCGGCCCTTGTCGTCTTTGCTGGCACGATCTGGCCGCTGGTGGCCGAGCTTGCCTTCGACCGCAAGCTGTCGGTCGGCGCGCCGTTTTTCGAGGTGGCCTTCACCCCGTTCTTCGTCGCCCTTGCGGCGATCCTGCCGATCGGCGCCATCCTGCCATGGAAACGCGCCAGCCTGTCCCGAGCTATGCAACAGCTTTGGGGCGTGCTGGTTTTCGCCATCGCCTGCGGCGCGCTGGTATGGTCAATTCAAACCGGCCGCTCGGTGCTGGCACCGGTCGGCATGGTGCTTGTGGTCTGGCTGATCGGTGGTGCTGTGGCGGACCTCTACACACGAACGGGCCGCGGCAAATGGAGTTCCAAGTTGCGCCGCCTCCGGAACCTGCCGCGCGCTGACTGGGGCAAGTCTGTCGCACATGCCGGTCTCGGCGTCACCATTTTCGGGATCTCTGCGATGCTCGCTTGGCAGATCGAGGATATCCGCGTGGCCAAAGTCGGGGAAAGCTTCGAGGTCGGCGGATACGAAATCACGCTTGCCGACGTGTCGCGCCAGCAGGGCCCGAACTACAACACGACTGTGGCCGAAATGCGCGTCGCGCGGAACGGGCGCGACGTCGCCGTGCTTCATCCTGAAAAGCGCGTCTATCCGGTGGCGCAGATGCCGACGACCGAAGCTGCCATCGACAACGGAATCTTCCGCGACATCTACGTTGTGATCGGCGACCCGCAGGCCGACGGCGGCTGGGCGGTGCGTACCTACATAAAACCCTTCGCCAATTGGATCTGGGCCGGTGCAATTATCATGGCGCTCGGCGGAGTGCTGTCGCTCTCCGACCGGCGCTATCGCGTGGCGGCGGGCGCAAGGAAGGCGGCGGCTGGCGCGGTGCCGGCGGAATGAAGCGATTGATCCTGATTCTCAGCATGCTGGCCACGCCGATTTTTGCTGTGCAGCCAGACGAAATCCTGGACGATCCGGGGCTGGAGGAACGCGCACGGGAGATCTCCAAGGAACTTCGATGCTTGGTCTGCCGCAACGAATCCATCGACGAATCGAATGCCGATCTCGCGCGCGACCTGCGCCTTCTGGTGCGGGAGCGGCTGGTGGAGGGCGACAGCGACGCCGAGGTCATAGCATTCGTCACGGACCGCTACGGCGAATACGTCTTACTGAAACCCACTGCTCGCGGCGCCAACCTGGTGCTGTGGGTTACGGGGCCGGCCACGCTGGTACTGGCGCTGGTCATCGCGGGACTCTACCTGCGACGCCGTAACCGAGCGCCGGAAGCTGCAGCCGCGCTCTCGCCCGAGGAAGAAGCGCGGCTCAAACGCATTCTAGACGAGTAACCCAGCGTTACTCTTTCCCTCCTGCCGCGCGCGGATATGCTCGCCAGCGATCTGCCGAGGGAGGCCCAGATGCAATACGATACCATCCGGCTTGAGCTGGCCGACGACGTGGCGGTGATCACGCTGAATCGCCCTGACAAGATGAACGCACTGAACACGCAGATGCGTGCCGAACTGCTTCACGCGATCAAGGACATGGAAAGACAGGCACGGGTCATCGTGCTGACAGGCGAGGGAAAATCCTTCTGCTCCGGCCAGGACCTCGCCGACAGCGGCACCGCCGCCAATATCGATTTGGAACGGACGCTTCGCGACGAATACGAACCGATGCTGCGCGCGATCTTTGACTGCCCGGTGCCGACCGTCGCGGCGGTGAACGGTGCCGCAGCCGGTGCAGGGGCGAACCTCGCACTGGCATGCGACGTGGTCATTGCGACGGAATCGGCGATGTTCCTGCAGGCATTCACCCGGATCGGCCTCGTCCCCGATGCCGGCGGTACCTACTGGCTGCCGAGGCAGGTGGGTTTCGCCAAGGCCATGGGTGCCGCACTCTTCGCCGAGCCGATTTCGGCGAAGACGGCCGAGGACTGGGGCATGATCTGGGAAGCGATATCTGATGCTGACTTCGCCGCGCACTGGCAAGCCCGTGTCTCCAAGCTCGCCAAGGGCCCGACCGTCGCCTACGGGAACGTCAAACGCGCGATCCGCGACAGCTTCGACAACGGGTTGACGGCGCAGCTTGCGCTCGAGGCGCAGCTGCAGGGCGCCTGCGGCAAGACCCGTGATTTCCAGGAAGGTGTGCTGGCTTTCCTCGAAAAGCGTCCGCCGCACTACGAGGGCCGATAACAGCTACTCCGGCAACCGGGGCGTGAAATCCCCCACACGCCCCTGCGAGAACACCAGAGGCTCGCCGTCGCGCCACTGCGCCCGGCTGACGCGTGCTACTACGATGCGGTGATCGCCGCCGTCATGGGTTGCGAGCGTGTCACACTCGAACCGGGCCAGGCAATCTTCGATCAGCGGCACCTTGTGGTCGTTCGGCTGCCAGTCGCAGCCCTGAAAAGCGGTTCCGTTTTGCGAAAAGCGGTCGGCGATCTCCGATTGCTCGGCGCCCATCACGTGAACTGCAAAATGCATCGCCTCTGCAAAAGCGGCGAACCGGCGGGAATGTTTTGCGGGCGACCAGAGGATCAGCGGCGGATCGAGCGAGACGCTGGCAAAGCTGTTGGCTGTAATTCCAAGCGGGCCGATTTCGGAATGCGTGGTGATAACAGTGATCCCCGTTGCGAATCGGCCAAGCGCATCGCGCAGCTCGCGCTGTGTATCCGACCCGGGAGTGATCTGATGCATTGTGTATGTCTATCCGCCAGCCGCACGGGACCGTCGCAATCCCTTTCCAAGATGTAAACTGCAATCGCCCGGGATGCACGTGGGGCGATGATCCTGGTGCCAGGTGCGACGCCGTGCGTCATCGCCACAAAGGCTCGATAGCTTTCCGAAACTCCGGCATTTTGTTCGATCAGTCGCCGTGTTTGAAATGTCATGGTGGTGTTAACGCAAGCAGTCAGTGCGGGCGGGGCTGCAATTGCCCGGTTCCGGTATGGTTGGTCGGGGTTCGAAAAGTGCTATTATGCCGAAGTCGCACCCGCAGATAGCCTAGGCGCGGGTAGAAAATGTGAATTAAATTCAACGCGTTAACGAAAATTTAAGGTTTCCGGCGCGGAGTTGCGTGTCTTATGGGTTGCCGGCGGTTTCACGAAACCTGCAACCGCACCCGCTCGAATGGTGGAAAAATGATGCTGTGCGCATCCGACCTTCCAACCCATTAATAAATATTAACAAAATCATAACCGCCAATCAACGTGTCGGGAACGGTCCGGCCGGTGTCGCCGATGGTGCGGACGGGCGGGCGTAGCTGTGCTTGGATCTGCGTCAAATCTATTTGCAGTTTGTTGGAATGCCATGGCCGACACAGCCTCGCTCAACCATGTCCTCGGGCCGATCGACAGCGCCAGGGGCCTGCCGAACGAGCATTACGTTTGTGAACAGACCTTCAAGGAGGAGGCAGCGGCGCTCCTGTTCTCCACCTGGGCGGCGCTGGCCTTTGCGAAGGACTTGCTCCCCGGCGAAGCGATGCCGCTGGATTTTGCGGGGCAGCCGCTGGTCGCGGTACGCACGCGCGAGGGCGCGCTAAAGGTGTTCCAGAACGTCTGCCGGCACCGGGGTATGATCCTTGTTGAGGAAAAGAAGATGGTCGGCGGCGTGCTGCGCTGTCCGTATCACTCGTGGTGCTACGCGCTGACCGGCGAGTTGGTCGCCACACCGCATGTCGGCGGGCCCGGCTACAACGCCCATGACGCGATCCGACGGCCGGAGCTGGGGCTGGTCGAGGTGCGGTCGCGTGTCTGGCATGACGTGATCTTCGTGAATGTCGAAGGCCAGGCGCCGGATTTCGAGGTGCATGCCGCGGATGCCATCGCACGCTGGCAGGAATTCGAGCCGCACCCGTTCCTCGCCGGCGCCGACAGTTCATTTGCCTTCGATGTTGCCTGCAACTGGAAGCTTGCGGTCGAGAATTACTGCGAAAGCTACCATTTGCCCTGGGTGCATCCCGGCCTGAACAGCTATTCGCGGCTGGAGGATCACTATCACATCGAAGCGCCGGGGTGTTTTTCCGGCCAGGGAACGCGGGTTTATCGCCCGATGATCAGCGAGGACGGCCGACGGTTCCCGGATTTCTCCGGCCTGTCGGCGCAATGGGACCAGGGCGCGGAATACATCGCGCTCTACCCGAACCTGCTGCTGGGTGTGCATCGCGACCATGCCTTCGCGATCATCCTGGAGCCGCGCGGACCGGCGCGCACCATCGAGCATGTGGCGCTGTATTACACCAGCCAGGACGCGGCAGAAGGGGGCGACTGGCAGGAGATGCGGGCGCGCAATACCGAGATGTGGCATGCCGTGTTCGAAGAGGACCTGTTCGTCGTCGAGGGCATGCAGAAGGGCCGTCATGCCAGCGGTTTTGACGGCGGACGGTTCAGCCCGGCGATGGATGGGCCGACCCATTGCTTCCACCAATGGGTTGCCGGCCGGATGCTGCGCCCGGCGCTGGCGGCGGAGTAGTGCTGCAGAGCGTAAAACCGGATCCTGCGCTGGAAGACCGCATACTTGCAGCCCATGCGGCGAATGACTTGCGGGCGCTGGTGGACTGTTACGAACGGGCCGCCGGTGGGCTGGAAGCTAGCGGAAAGTCGGACGAATCCTGCTTTTTCCTGACCCATGCCTATGTTTTTGCGCTCGACGCCGGCGATCCACGCGCTGCCGAATTGCGGGCGCGGCTGGTGGCTCAGGGGCGTGAAACGCCGGACCCGTAAATCCCGAAACCGGCGCGGCCCGAAACTGCGTAAAACTGGTAGCGGACAGACCGCTCGCCTGTGCGACCGCAAAACCGCTTGAGGCGGCGGCAGGGCGGCGCTAGCACGGGAGCGACCGAGAACGGGAGGCAGAGGGATGCAGATTTCGGACAAGACGTCGGCGGTGGTGACCGGCGGCGCGTCGGGCCTTGGCGCCGCGACAGCAGAGGCACTGGCAAAGGCCGGCGCGCATGTGACCATCTTCGACATGAACGAAGAAGCGGGCCCGGCAAAGGCCAGGGAGCTTGGCGGCACGTTCTGCAAGGTCGATGTTTCAGATCCCGACAGCGTCGCGGCCGGCATAGCCGAGGTCGCGGCCGCGGGACGCGGGCTTCATGTGCTGGTCAACTGCGCTGGTATCGGGCCGGCGGCCAAGACGGTGTCGCGCGGCGCTGCGCATGATCCGGGCCTGTTCAGCAAGACCATCAGCGTCAACCTGATCGGCAGTTTCAACTGCGCCAGCCAGGGCGCGCTGCTGATGTCCCAGAACGAGCCGGTGACCGACGACGGCGAGCGCGGCGTGATCATTTCTACCGCGTCAGTCGCGGCCTATGACGGCCAGATCGGGCAGGTGGCCTATTCCGCGTCAAAGGGCGGTATCGTGGGCATGACCCTGCCAATGGCGCGGGACCTCTCGCAGCATGGCATCCGGGTCATGACGATTGCGCCGGGCATCTTCCTGACGCCATTGCTGGCCGGTCTGTCGGAGGATGTTCAGGAGTCTCTGGGCAAGCAGGTTCCCTTTCCGTCACGGTTGGGTGATGTTTCCGAATACGCCAGGCTGGCGGTGCATATCGTGGAGAACGGGATGCTGAACGGCGAGGTGATCCGCATCGACGGCGCGATCCGGATGGCGCCGCGCTAGGTGCAAAAGACCGCAAAAGCTGCGTGAAATTGCGGCGCAAAAGGGAGGTGGCGCCAATGTTCATCGGTCTCGATCTCGGCACGTCCGGGCTGAAAGGCGTGCTGATCGGCGAGGATCAGTCCATCGTCGCCGAGGCGACGCTGCCGCTGACCGTGCAGCGGCCTTATGACGGCTGGACGGAACAGGTTCCCGAAAGCTGGATCGGCGCGGCAGAGGCCGTGTTCGACGGGCTGGCGGCAGAACATTCGCTGAGCGAAGTGGCCGGGATCGGCCTGTCCGGGCAGATGCACGGTGCCACGCTGCTGGACGCAAGCGACCAGGTTTTGCGCCCTTGTATCCTGTGGAACGACACCCGCAGCCATGTCGAAGCGGCGGAAATGGATGCGGAGCCGATCTGGCGCGAGGTGACGGGCAACATCGTCTTCCCCGGCTTTACCGCGCCGAAACTCGAATGGGTGCGGCGGCACGAGCCAGAGATGTTCGGGCAGGTCGCCAAGGTCTTGCTGCCGAAGGATTACCTGCGGCTTTGGCTGACCGGCGACCATGTCGGCGAGATGTCGGACGCGGCGGGGACATCATGGCTCGACACCGGCGCACGCGACTGGTCGGACGAATTGCTGGAACGCTCGCAGCTTGGTCGCGATCACATGCCGCGGCTGATTGAGGGTTCCGAGGTGTCCGGCAACCTGCGTGGTGAACTCGCCCGGCGCTGGGGCATGGGCGAGGATGTCGTGGTCGCCGGCGGGGGCGGCGACAATGCCGCCTCGGCGATAGGCGTGGGCGTGGTGCATGCGGGGCAGGCGTTTGTCTCGCTGGGTACCTCTGGCGTGCTTTTTGCCGCTAATGACGGCTACCGGCCCGATCCGGAAACCGCGGTTCACACGTTTTGTCACGCGCTGCCGAGCACATGGCACCAGATGGGCGTGATCCTCGCGGCGACGGACGCGCTGAACTGGTTCGCGAAACTGGTGGGCGAGGACGCGGCGGCGCTGACTGAAAATCTGGGTGACCTTCGCGCGCCGGGCAAGACCCTGTTCCTGCCCTATCTCGGCGGCGAACGCACGCCGCTGAATGATGCGGCGGTCCGCGGTGCCTTCATCGGGCTGGAACATGCAACCGACCGCGCCGCGGCGACACGTGCGGTGCTGGAGGGCGTGACTTTCGCGATCCGTGACTGTCGCGACGCGCTCGCCGCGACCGGGACAGCGATCGAGAGCCTGCTGGCGGTAGGCGGCGGCTCGCGCTCCGAATACTGGCTGCAGGCGGTGGCGACGGCGCTCGGCACGCCGGTGGATCTACCGGTCGCAGGCGACTACGGCGGGGCATTCGGCGCGGCGCGGCTGGCGATGATGGCGGCGACCGGCGGCGGTGCGGAACTCGCGCCGGCACCGAAGATCGCGCGGCGGGTCGACCCCGATCCGCGCCTGATGGAAGCATTCGACGCGGCGCACCAGCGGTATCGCGCGGCGCAAACCAGCATCAGGGGACTGACATGACCGACTTCTTCAAGGGCATCCCGCAGATCAAGTACGAAGGCACGCAGAGCGACAACGAATTCGCCTTCCGCCACTACAACCCGGACGAGATGGTCATGGGCAAGCGGATGGAGGATGTGCTGCGGTTCGCGGTCGCGTACTGGCATTCCTTTGCCTGGGAGGGTAGCGATCCCTTTGGCGGGCGGACATTCGACCGGCCGTGGTTCGGCGGCGACATGGATCATGCGAAGTTGAAGGCGGACGTGGCCTTCGAGATGTTCGCGATCCTCGGCCAGCCCTATTTCTGCTTTCACGATCTGGACATGCGGCCGGAAGGGGCGAGTTTTGCCGAGAGCGTGCGGAATCTTGAGGAGATCGTCGATTACTTCGCCGGCAAGATGGAGGCGACGGGGACGAAGCTTCTGTGGGGTACCGCCAACCTGTTTACGCATCGGCGGTTCATGTCGGGGGCGGCGACCAATCCGGACCCAGATGTCTTCGCCTATGCGGGGGCGACGCTGAAATCCTGTATCGATGCCACGAAGAAGCTGGGTGGCGAGAACTATGTGATGTGGGGCGGGCGTGAGGGGTATGAGACCCTGCTGAATACCGACCTCGGCAAGGAGGCCGACCAGTTCGCGGCGATGCTGGGGATGGTGATCGACTACAAGCACAAGATCGGGTTCGAGGGGACGCTGCTGATCGAGCCGAAGCCGCAGGAGCCGACGAAGCATCAGTACGACTACGATGTGGCGACGGTTTATGGGTTCCTGAAGCGGTACGGGTTCGAGAACGAGGTGAAGGTCAATATCGAGCAGGGGCATGCGATCCTTGCGGGGCATTCCTTCGAGCATGAGCTGGCGCTGGCGGCGTCGCTGGGGATCCTGGGGTCGATCGACATGAACCGGAACGACTATCAGTCGGGGTGGGATACGGACCAGTTCCCGAACAATGTGCCGGAGATGACGCTGGCTTTCTATGAGATCCTTAAGGCGGGCGGGTTCACGACCGGGGGGACCAACTTCGATGCGAAGCTGAGGCGGCAGTCGCTGGATCCGGAGGATCTGATCCTGGCCCATGTGGGGGCGATGGATACCTGTGCAAGGGGCGTGAAGGCGGCGGCGGCGCTGCTGGAGGACGGGTCGCTGGAGAAGGCCAGGGCCGAGCGGTATGCGGGCTGGGAGGGCGAGACCCAGCAGGGCTGGCTGAAGGGCGAGGGGTCGCTGGAGGACCTCGATGCCTATATTCGCGGCGGTGTGGAACCGGAGCCGCGGTCGGGCCGGCAGGAGCGGCTGGAGAACCTCGTCAATCGCTTCGTCTGAGAGCGTCCCCATGGGGACGGGGGGTCAACCCCTTGATTTCAGGCGTGTTAGCGCTAACCTACACCTGAGGACATGGCTGGAGAGTCGGCCGATGAGCCGCCGTGCGGGCAGGTATGTCTGCATCACAGGCGGCGTGCCGGACGGGCGGATTCTCATGCGGTCTTTTCATCTGCCGCATCTCTTGCGCAATCTGGCGTGGGGAGGCCCTTGGAGCGAGGATTCGTCATGGCCCTGGATGGCGTCACGCCGCAGGAATTGCGTGAAGCGGTGCTCTGGCACCTCACCTACACGATCGGAAAGGACCCGGATCATTCCAGCCTTTACGACTGGCGCGTCGCGATGTGCTTTGCCCTGCGCGACAAGATCGTCGAACCGTGGTTCGCCTCTACCGCCAAGACCTACGATACCGGCGCCAAGCGGGTTTATTACCTGTCGCTGGAGTTCCTGATCGGGCGCCTGCTGGAAGACGCGGCGATCAACCTCGGTCTGCGCGAGACGGCGGACAAGGCACTGGAAGGCATCGGCCCCGATTTCGGCGCGCTTGTCGAGGACGAACCGGAAGCGGCGCTGGGCAATGGCGGCCTCGGGCGTCTCGCGGCCTGCTTCATGGATTCGCTGGCCACACTGGGCGTCCCGTCGCATGGCTATGGTATCCGCTACGAACTCGGCCTGTTCCGCCAGCGTTTCGAGAGCGGCCAGCAGGTGGAAACGCCCGAGGACTGGCTGAACCAGCAGCACCCATGGGAGTTTGAACGTCCGGAGGTGGCGTACGAAATCGGCTTCAAGGGCGAGGTCAACGGCGACCACTGGGAGCCGGGAGAATCCGTTCTCGCCACCGCCTATGACATGGCCATCGTCGGCTGGCAGGGCAAATGGGCCAACACGCTGCGTCTGTGGTCGGCGCGCCCCACCGAACTTTTCGATCTCAAGCGGTTCAATTCCGGTGACTTTACTGCCGCCGCCGAGCCTGAGGCGCTGGCGCGGACGATTTCGCGCGTGCTGTATCCCGACGACACGACCTATGCCGGCAAGGAACTGCGGCTGAAGCAGGAATACTTCATGACCTCGGCGGCGCTGCAGGACATCCTGCGCCGTTTCCTGTCGACCCAGGTCGATCCGCGCGACCTGCCGAAATACGTGGCGATCCAGCTGAATGACACCCACCCGGCCATCGCCGGGCCGGAACTGGTGCGCCTGCTGATGGTGCGGGGTGTGGATTTCGAGACATCGGCCAGCATCGCAGAGCGGGTCCTGAACTACACCAACCACACGCTGATGCCCGAAGCTCTGGAACGCTGGTCCACCTGGCTGATGGGCAACGTGCTGCCGCAGCACATGACACTGATCGAGCGGCTGGACGAGCGCCACAAGAAGGCATTCCCGAACCGGCCCAAAAGCGTGAGCATGATCCAGAACAACGAAGTCCAGATGGGTACGCTGGCCTTTATCATGGCGAACCGGGTCAACGGCGTCTCGGCGCTGCACACGGAACTGGTGAAGGAAACCGTCTTTGCCGACCTGCACCAGCTGCATCCCGAGAAGATCGTGAACGAGACCAACGGTATCACCCCGCGCCGCTGGCTGAAGCTTGCGAACCCGCGCCTGTCGCGGCTGATCACCGACACCATCGGCGAGGGGTGGGAAGCCGATCTGGACCGTCTGCAGGACCTGGAGCCGCATATCGACGATAACGGCTTCACCGAAGCCTTCGGCGCGGCAAAGCGTGCCAACAAGGTGGATCTGTCGAACTGGATCATGGAAGCGACCGGGGTAGAGACCGATCCCGACGCGATCTTCGATATCCAGATCAAGCGGATCCACGAGTACAAGCGCCAGCTTCTGAACGTGCTGGAGACCGTCGCGCTGTGGCACCGTATCCGCGAGAACCCGGACGGCGACTGGGTGCCGCGGGTGAAGATCTTCGGCGGCAAGTCGGCGCCCGGATACATGGTCGCCAAGGAGATCGTGCATTTCATCAACGACGTGGCGCGCGTGATCAATGCCGACCGCTCGATCAAGGGGCTGCTCAAGGTCGTCTATCCGGCGAATTACAACGTCTCGATGGCACAGCGGCTGATCCCGGCGGCAGACCTTTCGGAACAGATCTCGACCGCGGGCAAGGAAGCCTCCGGCACCGGCAACATGAAATTCGCGCTGAACGGCGCGCTGACCATCGGAACACTGGATGGCGCCAACGTGGAAATCCGCGACCTGGTGGGGGCGGAGAACTTCTTTCTCTTCGGGATGACCGCCGAAGAGGTCGTCGCCCGCCGCCGTATCCCCGACCATGCGAAGCTGGCCATCGAGGCGAGCGAGAACCTTCCCGATGTGCTGCAGATGATAGCCGAAGCCCGGTTTTGCCCGGACGATCCTTCGCGCTATCTTGGCATCGTGGACCGGTGCTGGCACCACGACTACTTCCTCGTGGCCTCGGACTTCGACGCCTACTGGGCGAAGCAGCGAGAGGTCGACAAGGCGTGGCATGACCGCACCGCCTGGATGCGGATGGCGGCGCGCAATACCGCGCGGGTCGGTTTCTTTTCGTCCGATCGGACGATCCGGGGTTACATGAAGGATATCTGGGACGTCACACCGGCATAGAGAACCGGGAGAGGAGTGACATGGCAGAGGAAGACAGCACGGCGCTGATCGACCCGGGCGATGCCCGCGCCATCGTCGAGGGCCGGCATGAAAATCCTTTCGGCGTGCTCGGCGTTCAGAGCGTGGGCGGAATGCCGGTGTTGAGGGTCTACATGCCCGGCGCCGCCCGTGTCTCGGCGATCCGCCCGGATGGAACCGAGACGGAGCTGGCGCCGCGCGGCGACGGGCTGTTCCTGGCGCGTTACGGCGGTGGCAACGGTTACCGGCTGCGCTGCGCCAATGCCGATGCCGAATGGGAGATCGAGGACCCGTACAGGTTCGGCCCGGTCCTGGGGGAGATCGACGAGTACCTGCTGGGCGAGGGTACGCATAAGCGGATCTGGCACGCGCTGGGCGCGCACGTGATGACCCATGAGGGCGTCGACGGCGTGCATTTCGCCGTCTGGGCGCCGAACGCGCAGCGCGTCTCTGTCGTTGGCGGCTTCAATTTCTGGGATGCGCGGCGGCATCCGATGCGGCGGCGCGGGGCGACCGGCGTCTGGGAGATATTCCTGCCCGGCGTGGTCGAAGGCGCCGCCTACAAGTACGATATCCTTGGCCCCGACGGGCGGCCTGTGCCGCTGAAGGCGGATCCGGTTGGCTTTGGGTCAGAACATCCGCCGGCCAATGCGTCGGTCGTGCGGCGTCTCGACCGGCTGAACTGGACCGACGACGACTGGATGGCGGGGCGCAAGGCGCGGCAGGATATCGACGCGCCGATCTCGGTCTACGAGGTGCATCTGCCGAGCTGGCGGCGGGCCGAGGGCGGGCGTCCGCTGAGCTATCTGGAGTTGGCGGAGGAACTGGTCGGCTATGCTGAATGGATGGGGTTCACGCATCTGGAATTCCTGCCGGTGTCCGAACATCCGTTCGACGGGTCGTGGGGGTATCAGCCCATCGGGCTTTACGCGCCGACGATCCGGCACGGCACGCCCGACGAGTTCCGCGCGCTGGTCGATGCGGCGCACCGGCGGGGGATGGGGATCATCCTCGACTGGGTGCCGGGGCATTTCCCGACCGACAAGCACGGGCTTGGGCGGTTCGACGGCACTGCGCTTTACGAGCATTCCGACCCCAAGGAGGGCTTCCACCAGGACTGGAACACGCTGATCTACAATTATGGACGGCGCGAGGTGGCGAATTACCTGATCTCCAATGCGCTGTACTGGCTGGAGGAATACCATGTCGACGGGCTGCGGGTGGATGCCGTGGCCTCGATGCTCTACCGCGACTATTCGCGGAAGGAGGGGGAGTGGATCCCCAACGTCCACGGCGGGCGCGAGAACCTTGAGGCCATCGCGCTGTTACGCAACATGAATACAACGAGCTATGGCGAGGTGCCGGGGATCGTGACCGTGGCCGAGGAATCGACGGCGTTCGACGGGGTGTCGCGGCCGGTAGACAAGGGCGGGCTCGGGTTCGGGTTCAAGTGGAACATGGGCTGGATGAACGACACGCTGGAATACATGTCGAAGGCGCCCATCTACCGGCAGCACCATCATCACCAGATGACGTTCGGGCTGCATTATGCCTTTACCGAGAACTTCATCCTGCCGATCAGCCATGACGAGGTGGTGCACGGCAAGGGCAGCATGATCGGCAAGATGCCGGGGAGCGACTGGGAGAAGTTCGCGAACCTGCGGGCCTATTACGGGTTCATGTGGACGCATCCGGGCAAGAAGCTGCTGTTCATGGGCTGCGAGTTCGCGCAGTGGCGGGAGTGGAACCACGACGGGGCGCTGGACTGGCACCTGACGGATGACGGCGGCGCGCATCGCGGTGTGCAGATGCTGGTGCGGGACCTGAACCACCTGCTGCGCGAGACGCCGGCGCTTTACGTCAACGACACGCGGCCCGAGGGGTTCGAGTGGATCGACGGCGGCGACGCGCAGCATTCGGTCTTCGCCTATGCCCGGACGGGGCGCGAGGGCGACAAGGCGGCGGTGGTCGTACTGAACATGACACCGGTCGAGCGGACGGGGTTCCGCATCGGTTTCCCGGCATCCGGCCACTGGGACGAGGCGCTGAACACCGATTCCGCAGCCTACGGAGGCGGCAACAGCGGCAATTTCGGCGGCATCGAGACCGAAGCGGTCCCGTGGCACGGGCAGGCGCAATCCGCAATGCTGACCCTGCCGCCGCTATCGGCAATCATATTCCTGCAAGGCTAGATCACAGGGAGAGGGAGAGAGATCATGCCCACGTCGCAAACGAGGCTTGCAAACCGAGCGATGGCCTTCGTGCTCGCAGGGGGGCGCGGGTCTCGGCTCAAGGAACTGACGGACAGGCGGGCGAAACCCGCAGTCTATTTCGGCGGCAAGGTGCGGATCATCGATTTCGCGCTGTCCAATGCGCTGAACTCCGGCATCCGCAAGATGGCCATAGCCACCCAGTACAAGGCGCATTCGTTGATCCGGCACTGTCAGCGCGGCTGGAACTTCTTCCGCGCCGAGCGGAACGAATACCTGGATATCCTGCCTGCCTCGCAGCGGGTGGACGAATCCATGTGGTACCTGGGGACGGCCGATGCGGTGCGGCAGAACATCGACATCGTGGACAGCTATGACGTCGACTACATCATCGTTCTGGCCGGCGACCACATCTACAAGATGGACTACGAGAAGATGATCGCGCAGCACGCCGAAAGCGGCGCGGACGTGACCATCGGCTGCCTGACCGTCCCTCGCATGGAAGCGACAGCCTTCGGCGTGATGCATGTGGACAAGGACATGCGCATCACCGATTTCCTTGAAAAACCCAAGGACCCGCCTGCGATCCCAGGCGATCCGGAACATGCGCTGGCCTCGATGGGGATTTACGTCTTCGACTGGAAATTCCTGCGCGAATTGCTACTCGAGGATGCGGCGAACAAGAGCTCCAGCCACGATTTCGGCCACGACCTGATCCCGCATATCGTCAAGAACGGCAAGGCGATGGCGCACCGCTTTGCCGACAGCTGCGTGATGAGCGGGCTGGAAAAGGAGCCCTACTGGCGCGACGTCGGCACCATCGACGCGTTCCACGAGGCCAACATCGACCTGACGGATTTCATCCCCGAACTGGACATGTACGATCAGTCCTGGCCGATCTGGACTTATTCCGAGCTGGCCCCGCCCGCCAAGTTCATCCACGACGAGGAAGAGCGCCGGGGCAGTGCCGTGTCGTCGCTGGTGTCGGGGGGCTGCATCGTTTCGGGGTCCGAGATCCGCAATTCACTGCTGTTTACCGGCGTCCATGCGCACAGCTATTCCTCGATGTTCGAGGTTGTGGCGCTGCCCTACGTCGATATCGGCGAGAAGGCCGATCTTAAGAAATGCGTGATAGATCGTGGCGTGCAGATCCCCGAGGGGCTGGTCGTCGGCGAGGATCCTGAAGAGGATGCAAAATGGTTTCGCCGGACCGATGCCGGTACCGTCCTGATCACGCAGGACATGATCGACGCCCGGGCAGCGAAACTGGGGTAGACAGATGCGGCGCGTTCTTTCCGTAGCTTCCGAGTGCGTGCCGCTGCTGAAGACCGGCGGACTTGCGGATGTCGTGGGCGCGCTGCCCAAGGCGCTGAAGGAGCACGGCTGGGGCATGCGGGTTCTGTTGCCCGCCTATCCCGGTCTGATTCAGAAGCTGACGAAGCCCGTCGTCGTGTGGAAGGATGCCGACCTTTTCGGTGGCAAGGCGCAGATCCTGAGCGGTCAGGTCGAGGGGCTCGACATGCTGCTTCTCGATGCGCCGCACCTCTATGACAGGGCAGGCGGGCCGTATTCCGGGCCGGGCGGCGACTATCCCGACAATCCCGAACGTTTCGCCGCGCTCAGCTGGGCCGCAAAGGAGATTGCGGCCGAGGGACTCAGCGACGGCTGGCGCCCCGAGATCGTTCATTGTCACGACTGGCAGGCCGGGTTCGCCCCGGCCTTTATGCGTTACGCCGGCATCGAAGACGTCAAATCCATCGTCACGGTTCACAACATAGCCTTCCAGGGCAATGCGCCCGTCGACCGGTTGCAGGCGCTGAAACTGCCGCCCTCCGGTTTCACCTCGGACGAGCTGGAATACTGGGGCAACCTGTCCAGCCTGAAGGCCGGGCTGGTGATGGCCGACGCGATCACAACCGTCAGCCCGACCTACGCCAACGAACTGATGCGGGGCGAGTACGGGCTTGGGCTGGAAGGGGTGATCCAGAAGCGCGCGAACGACCTTCATGGCATCCTGAATGGCGTTGATACGGAGATCTGGTCGCCGGAGACGGACCCGCATATCGAGAATTTCAGCGCCAAGGCGCTTGCCGACAAGGCGAAGAACCGCGCCGCGCTGATCAAGGAATTCAAACTTGGTCCGGTGCCCGGCCCGCTGGCGGTCGTCATCAGCCGCCTGACCACGCAGAAGGGGCTGGACCTGATCCCCTCGCTTCTGACCGAGTTCACGTGGCGCGGCGGCGGGCTGATCGTGCTGGGTTCCGGCGATCCGCAGATCGAGATGGCGCTGCTGCACGAGGCGGATCTGAACCCGACGCGGATCGGCATGCGCATCGGCTATGACGATCCGCTGTCGCACCGGCTGTTCGCGGGCGGCGACGCGGTGCTGGTGCCGTCGCGGTTCGAGCCCTGCGGCCTGACCCAGATGTACGGGCTGCGCTATGGCACGATCCCGGTGGTGGCCGCCACCGGCGGGCTGAACGACACGGTGATCGACGCCAATCCCGCCGCCGTTGCGGCGGGCGTGGCGACCGGCGTGGTGTTTCATCCGACAGACGGATTGGCCTTTGCGCAGGGGCTGCGCCGGCTGATAACGCTTTATGAAGACAAGAAGGCCTGGCGGCAGCTGCAACGCAACGGAATGAAAGCAGAGCTTGACTGGGGGCGCTCTTCGGCGGCTTATGCCGATCTATACGAGAGCCTTGCGCCATGAACGTAATGAAAGAACGCCTGCCCGCAAAACTGGCCGGGCATTCCCTGTCGGCAGGCCGGCCTGACCCGTTGGGGGCGACCTTTGACGGGGAAGGGGTGAATTTCGCCGTCTTCTCTGCCAATGCCGAACTGGTCGAGCTTTGCCTGTTCTCCGACGACGGGTCGGCCGAACTGGCGCGTATTCCCCTGAGCGAGCGGGACGGCGATGTCTGGCACGTGCATGTCTCGGGGCTTGGACCCGGCACCCGCTATGGGTTTCGCGTTGATGGCCCGTACCGCCCGGAGGAAGGGCACCGGTTCAATCCCAACAAGCTGTTGCTCGATCCCTATGCCAAGAAGATCGCGGGCCAGCTGACATGGAACGACGCGCTTTACGGCTACGACATGAATGCGCCGAAGCGCGATCTGAGCTTCGATCCGCGCGATTCCGCGCCTTTCGTGCCGAAATCCGTGGTGGCCGATCCGAGCTTCAACTGGGGTGACGACAAGCCGCCGCGCATCCGCCGGTCTGAAACGCTGGTCTACGAGGCGCATGTGAAGGGCCTGACCCAGGCCCATCCCGACATCGACCCCTCCATCGCCGGGACCTACCGCGCCGTGGCCAGCGAGCCGATGCTGGATCACCTGGTGAAGCTGGGCGTCACCTCGGTCGAACTGCTGCCGGTGCACTATTTCCTCGACGACCGCTTCCTTGTGCAGAAGGGGCTGCGGAATTTCTGGGGCTACCAGTCGCTCGGGTTCTTCGCGCCGACGCCGCGCTATTCCGCGCAGGGCGATCTGTGGGAGTTCCAGGCGATGGTGCGGCGGCTGCACGCCGCGGGGATCGAGGTGATTCTCGATGTCGTCTACAACCACAGCGCCGAGGCGAACGAGCTGGGGCCGACGCTGGCCTTTCGCGGGCTCGACAATGCCAGCTACTACCGGCTGACCGGCGGCGGGCGGTATTACGTCAACGACACCGGAACCGGCAACACGCTGAACATCGCGCATCCGGCGATGCTGCGGCTGGTGATGGATTCGCTGCGCTACTGGGTCGAGGTGATGCATGTCGACGGCTTCCGCTTCGACCTGGCCGCGACGCTGGGGCGGGAGGCGGACGGGTTCGACCCGAATGGCGGGTTCCTCGATGCGATCCGGCAGGATCCGGTGCTGGCCAAGGTCAAGCTGATCGCGGAGCCGTGGGATATCGGGCCGGGCGGCTATCAGCTGGGCGCCTTCCCGCATCCGTTCCTCGAATGGAACGACAAGTTCCGTGACGGGGTGCGGCGGTTCTGGCGCGGCGACGATCTGATGACGGCGGATCTTGCCAGCCGCGTCACCGGCTCGGCGCAGCAGTTCGACCACTCCGGCCGCGCCGCCACATCCTCGGTGAACTTCGTCACCGCCCATGACGGTTTCACGCTGGAGGACCTCGTCAGCTACACGTTCAAGCGGAACCTTGCCAATGGCGAGGGCGACCGCGACGGCAAGGACGAGAACTTCTCGGACAACCTCGGCTTCGAGGGGCCGACCAAGAATTACACGATCCGCAAGGCCCGCGACCTGCGCAAACGGAACCTGCTGGCGACGATGTTCCTGTCGCAGGGAACGCCGATGCTGCTGGCCGGAGACGAGCTTGGGAACTCGCAGGGCGGCAACAACAACGCCTATGCGCAGGACAACGCGACGGGGTGGATCGACTGGGTGAACACCAACCCGGATCTTACGGATTTCGTGGCGAAATTATCCGCTCTTCGGCGGGAGCACTCGGTGCTGCGGCAGCGCCTTTTCCTGCATTCCCGCCCGCGGGAACGCGACGGCGTGGCGGATCTGTTCTGGCACCGGCCCGACGGCGAGGTGCCCAGCAAGGAGGACTGGCAGGATCCGGACTGGAAGACGCTTTGCGTCGAGCTTCGCACCTCCTACGGAACCCCCGAATACGCCGCCTCGGACGACGTGATTTTTGCGGTGTTCAATGCCGGGGACGAAACCGAGGTGACGCTGCCATCCTGCCCGCAGGGGTTGATCTGGGAAGTGATTCTCGACACCACTCTGCCCGAAGCCGGGCCGCATAACCCGCTGGGCGGCAAGCTGATTGCGCCGGCGCAATCGGTCTTGGCGCTGCAGCGCGTGCCGATGAAAGAGGATGTTGAATGAGTATTGCCACGGTCAAGACCGAGCCGATCCACGGGCAGAAACCGGGTACCTCCGGCCTGCGCAAGAAAACCCAGGTCTTCATGCAGCGGCACTACCTGGAGAATTTCGTTCAGGCAATTTTTGACGCGATCGGCGGGGCTGCCGGCAAGACCTTCGTCGTCGGCGGGGACGGGCGCTATTTCAACGACCGTGCCGTGCAGGTAATCCTGCGGATGGCGGCCGCGAACGGCGCCACCAAGGCAATCGTCGGGCAGGGTGGAATCCTGTCAACTCCGGCTGCCAGCCATCTGATCCGGCTGAACAAAACCGATGGCGGCATCATCCTGTCGGCCAGCCATAATCCCGGCGGGCCGGATGAGGATTTCGGCATCAAGTTCAACATGTCCAATGGCGGACCGGCCCCGGAATCGGTGACCGCCAGGATGCTCGAAGCCGCAAATTCCATGTCCGAATACCGGATCCACGAAGGTCACGACATCGACCTGTCGGCGCTGGGCACGCACATGGTCGGGGACATGTCGGTCGAGGTGATCGATCCGGTCGCCGACTATGCCGACCTGATGGAAACGCTGTTCGATTTCGACGCGATCCGTGCGGCCATCGCCGGTGGCATCCGCATCCGCTTTGACGCTATGTGCGCCGTGACCGGCCCCTACGCGGTGGAAATCCTCGAAAACCGCCTTGGCGCGCCGCGTGGCACGGTGGTGAACCGCCAGCCGCTGCCCGATTTCGGCGGCCTTCACCCCGATCCGAACCCGGTCTGGGCCAAGCTGCTGATGGACGAGATGTTCGGTGCCGACGCCCCGGATTTCGGCGCCGCCAGCGACGGCGACGGCGACCGCAACATGATCGTGGGGCCGAATACCTATGTCTCGCCCTCGGATTCGCTGGCCGTGATCGCCGCCAACGCGCATCTCGCCAAGGGCTATGCCGACGGGCTGAAGGGCGTCGCGCGGTCGATGCCCACCTCCGGCGCGGTAGATCTTGTGGCCAGGGCCAAGGGCCTCGACTGTTTCGAGACGCCGACAGGCTGGAAATTCTTCGGCAACCTGATGGATGCGGGGCGCGTCTCGCTCTGCGGCGAGGAAAGCTTTGGAACAGGTTCCGACCATGTCCGCGAGAAGGACGGCCTCTGGGCGGTGCTGATGTGGCTGAACATCCTGGCGAAACGCGAGGAAGGCGTGGCCGATATCATGGCCGCGCATTTCAGGGAATACGGCCGCAATTACTATTCCCGGCACGATTTCGAGGGCCTCGATACCGCAAAGGCAGAGGCGCTGCTGAGCGACCTGAAGGGGCGGATGGGCGACATGCCCGGGCTTGAAATCGACGGGATGACAATCGCTTCCGCGGATATCTTCAAGTATGAAGATCCGGTTGACGGCTCCGTGTCCGACAACCAGGGCTACCGCATCGTTTTCGGGGATGGCTCCCGCATCGTGATGCGCCTGTCAGGCACCGGGACCACCGGAGCCACGCTGCGAGTCTATCTGGAACGCTACGTGCCGGGCCCTGACGGCCTGAACGAAGACCCGCAGGTGGCGCTTGCCCCGATCATCAGCGCGGCGCGCGACCTGTCCGGCATGGCGGCGCATATCGGCCGCACCGAGCCCGACGTCATTACCTGATCCGTATCTTCTTCTGGTCGAAAATATCCCGGGGAGCGCGAGGGGCAGAGCCCCTCGCACCGGTCGGATCGCCGAAGGCGATCCGAAACCTCAGGCGTCCAGGGTGATCCAGACCGGCACGTGATCCGACGGCTTGTCGCGGCCGCGGATTTCCTTGTCGATCCCGCAATCGGTCATCAGGTCGGCCGCCTGCGGCGTCAGCAGCAGGTGGTCGATGCGGATGCCGTTGTTCCGCTGCCAGGCGCCGGCCTGGTAATCCCAGAAGGAATAATGCCCGGGGGCGGAGGTTCGGGCGCGGAACGCCTCGGTGAAGCCGAGGTTCACGATCCGCCGGAACGCGGCGCGGGTCTCGGGCAGGAAAAGCGCGTCCTCGACCCAGGATTCGGGTTTCGCCGCATCCTCTGCCTGCGGAATAACGTTGTAATCGCCTGCCATCAGCGCCGGTTCTTCCTGCTCCAGCAGGGCCTTGGCGCGGGTTCTTAATCTTTCCATCCAGGCAAGCTTGTAGTCGTATTTCGGCCCCGGCACCGGGTTGCCGTTGGGCAGGTAGAGCCCGCAGACGCGGACCGCGCGCTTGCCGACGACGGTGGCCTCGATCCACCGGGCATGATCGTCCTCGTCATCGCCGGGCAGCCCGCGCACCACGTCCTCCAGCGGGAATTTCGACAGGATAGCGACCCCGTTGAAGCTATTCTGTCCGTGGGTTTCGACGTTGTAGCCCTTGTCCTCGAACATCTCGCGCGGGAACGCCTCGTCGACCGACTTGATCTCCTGCAGGAGCGCCACGTCGGGCTGCGCCTCGTCCAGCCAGTCGGACAGCGCCTTGATGCGGGCCTTGATGCCGTTGATGTTGAAGGTGGCGATTTTCATGTCGGCGCTCCGGCTGTTCCGGTTTCAGGTTGACCACATGGTGCCGGGCTTGTCACGCGCGGGCGGCGATGGCGGTGCCTGCGGCCCAGCCCGAGGACCAGGCCCATTGGAAGTTGTAGCCGCCGAGCCAGCCGGTGACGTCGACCGCCTCGCCGATGTAATACAGGCCGGGAACGAGGGTAGACTGCATCGTGCGGCTGTCCAGCGCGTCGGTGGCGACGCCGCCCAGCGTGACCTCGGCGGTGCGGTAGCCTTCGGAGCCGGCGGGATTGAGGGTCCAGCTGGTCAGGGCGTTGGCGATCTCTTCGAGTCGCGTGTCGGGAGTGTTGGCGAGTTGTCCGTGGAGGCCGTGGAGGTCCGCCCAGGCTGCCGCGAACCGCGACGGCAGCAGGTCCGCGAGCGCCGTTCCGATGGCGCGGCGGCCGTTTTCGGTGCGGGCGGTTTTCAGGGCGTCGAGGGCGTCTGTTTCGGGCAGGAGGTTGATCGAGATGGTTTCGGTTTCGCGCCAGTAGCTGGAGATCTGCAGGATCGCCGGACCGGAGAGGCCGCGATGGGTGAAGAGCAGCGCCTCGTCGAAGCTAACGCCGTTGCAGGTGACGCGGACAGGCAGGGAGACGCCGGCAAGCGGTTTGGTCAGCGACAGGATGTCGGGGCCGAAGGTGAGGGGCACGAGGGCGGGGCGGGTTTCGGTGACGCGGTGACCGAACTGGTCGGCGATGCGGTAGGCGAGGCCGGAGGCTCCCATCTTTGGGATCGACTTGCCGCCGGTCGCGATGACGAGGTTGGAGCAGGTGAGTTTCGGGTCGCGGGCGACGCTGAGGGTGAAGCCGTCGTGGCCGTGGGAGATCTCGGTGACTTCTGCCTGCAGGCGCAGGTCGGCGCCCGCCCGGTTCAGTTCGGCCAGCAGCATCGCGATGATGTCTTTCGCGGAGGTGTCGCAAAAGAGCTGGCCGAGCGTCTTTTCATGCCAGGGGATGCCGTGGCGGTTCACGAGGTCGATGAAATCCCACTGGGTGTAGCGGGCGAGGGCGGATTTGGCGAAATGCGGGTTTTCGGAGAGGAAGTTTTCGGGGCCGGCGTAGAGGTTGGTGAAATTGCAGCGGCCGCCGCCGGAGATACGGATCTTTTCCCCCGGGGCTTTGGCGTGGTCGAGGACCAGCGTGCCGGGGCCGGCATGGGCGGCGGCCATGAGGCCCGCGGCGCCAGCGCCGAGGATGATCGTTTCGTGGTACATGGGGGCGGTTTGGCCTGTTGCGGGGCGTGCCGCAAGTGGGGGTGTGGGTGGCGTGCACCGGGTGCAAACCGCTTTCGCGTTATGCTGCGGTGCGGTTAACTGTCGGTATGACCGACGCGAAACGTCTCAGCCTTCACGCCTCGCACACGCATCTCTACCCGGGTGCCGGCGGGCGCTATGCGGGGACGTGGCGCGACGGGCCGTGCGCGCTGGAGTTCTCGGACGGGAACGTGGTGCAAGCGCGGTTGGTGAAGGAGGTTCTGGAGGTGCCGGAGCACCGGACGCTCGCCGGGACGCGGATCGCTCAGAAACGCTGGGAAATCCGCGGTGAATGCGACGGGTTCACAATCCTGCGGGCGGCCTAGACCGGTATCAGATCGAAAACGACGTTCCGCAGCCGCAGGACGAGGTGGCGTTCGGGTTTTCGATGACGAAGCGCGCGCCGATCAGTTCCTCGGTGAAGTCGATGGTGGCATCGGCGAGGAAGGGCAGGGAGACGCTGTCGACGACGACCTTCTCGCCGCCGCCTTCGAGGACGAGGTCATCGTCGGCCGGGTCGTCGAGCGAGATGTCGTACTGAAAGCCCGAACAGCCGCCGCCTTCGACGGCGACGCGCAGGGCCTTGCCCTGTTCGGCCGCACCGATCTCGGCCAGGCGGTTGTAGGCGCGCTCGGTCACCTTGGGCGGAAGGATCATCTCGGACTCCGGCATATCATTCCAGACACATAGCGCATATATGAGCCCCGGGACAGGGCGACAAGAACGGGGCAGGACATGCTTCAGCCATTTGCGGCGCGCGAAGAGGACTCGCGCGGACGCCTATTCGAAGAGGAACCGAGCCGGTTTCGAGATTGCTATCAGCGGGATCGCGACCGGATCGTGCATTCCAGCGCCTTCCGGCGGCTGAAGCACAAGACGCAGGTCTTCGTCGAGCATGAGGGCGACTATTTTCGCACACGCCTGACCCATTCCATCGAGGTCGCTCAGGTCGCGCGCACCGTCGCGCAGGCGCTTGGGCTGAACACCGATCTTGCCGAAGCCGTTGCCCTGGCCCACGACCTTGGCCATCCGCCCTTCGGCCATACCGGCGAGGACGCGCTGTCGCGGCTGATGAAGCCCTATGGCGGCTTCGACCATAACGCGCAGGCGATCCGCATAGTGACCGCGCTCGAACGTCATTACGCTGAATTCGACGGGCTGAACCTGACCTGGGAGACGCTGGAAGGCATCGCAAAGCACAATGGCCCTGTGGTGGGCGAGGTGCCCTATGCGCTGGCGGAGTTCAACGCGGTCTACGACCTGGAACTTCACACCCATGCCAGCATAGAGGCGCAGGTCGCCGCACTTTCCGACGATATCGCCTACAACTCGCATGACCTGCATGACGGGCTGCGTGCGGAGCTGTTCTCGACCGAGGACCTGTCGCAGCTGCCCCTGCTCAGCGAGTGTTTCGCGGCGACCGACGAGAAATACCCGAACCTGAACCTCTACCGCCGCCGGCACGAGGCGCTGCGCCGGTTCTTCGGCATCCTCGTCGATGACGTTGTGACCCAGGCAAAGATGCGTCTGGCCGAGCTGCAGCCGCAGACGGCGATGGATATCCGCCTTGCCGGCCGCCCGATGGTGCGGTTTTCGGACGAGATCTGGGAACAGCTGAAGGTCACCCGCGAGTTCCTGTTTCACCAGATGTACCGCGCGCCCGACGTGGTGAAGGTGCGCAAAAAGGTGACCAAGGCCGTGGACGGTCTGTTCCCGTTCTTCATGGATAACCCGGCCTACCTGCCGAAACAGTGGCGCAAGGAAGTGGCCGAGGTGCCGGACGAAACTGCGCTGGCGCGCATCGTCTGCGACTATATCTCGGGGATGACGGACCGGTTCGCGCTGCGCGAGTGGAAGCGGCTGAAGAAGCTTTAGGTGCGGTCCGTCAATCGAGACCGATATAGGTCAGGGCGTAGACCGACAGCTTGTTCAGCTCTTCCGTCAGGTCTTCGTCCTCGACTTCCGGGAACACGATCAGGGTCGGACCGAGCTGTCCAAGGGCGATCGGCAGGCCGTCGATCCGGGTGGCAAGGATCGGCTGCTGCGTCTCTACCATGTCCCACGCAATTTCCACTTCGTACCCATCGAGCGCCATCGGGTGCGAAGTCTTGCCCTGTGCGCCCGCCATGGTCAGCACATCGGCGAGCAGCGGGCCGCTGTAGGTCGCGGCGCCCTCGTCGGCGAACAGGGTCCGCGTGATTTCCTGCTGTGGCAGCGTGTCCAGGATGGCCAAGTCGAGGCCGATACCGGTGCCGTATTCAAGTTCCAGATAGTTGAAGAAGCCCCGCTTTTCCGGGTCGGGCGCGGCGCCGTTGGCTTCGGCGGTGCCGCCAAGGGTGACGATCACCAAGCCCTCGGGTTCCGGCACCTCGGCCAGCGCCGGCGTGGCGAGTGCCAATGTCAGAGCGGCCAAAAACGACAAACGCATCCTTCAAATCCTTCCGCTGAGTCCAAATTCGGCGCCACTCTAGCCCCGCGCAATTGTTTCGCGAGTTATGAATCTCGACAGGTGGTATGTGGGCGAAATCCAGCCCTGCAGCGCCGGACGCAGGCGCGTTCTGCGCGTCCATTGCCGGGCCGCGCGGGGAAAGACCGGCTTGACCCTTCGCTTGCCTCTGTTACAGCAGCAACCTGCCATTCACCGGAGACATCGATGAACCTGTTTTCAGAGATCAGAGACCTCGTTCTGGACCAGCTGGCCGCGCTGGCGGCCGAGGGCGTGCTGCCCGAGGGGCTGGACACCGCCAACGTGACGGTCGAGCCGCCGCGAGACGCGGCGCACGGGGACATGGCGACGAACGCGGCGATGGTGCTGGCGAAACCGGCGGGCATGAAGCCGCGCGATATTGCCGAGACGCTGGCGGCGAAGCTGGCGGGCGATGCGCGGATCGAAAGCGCCGAGGTGGCGGGGCCCGGGTTCCTGAACCTGCGGCTGTCGGCGGATGTCTGGCAAGGGCTGGTGACGCGTGTGCTGGCCTCGGGCGAGGCCTATGGCCGGTCCGATATGGGCAAGGGCACGAAGGTGAACGTCGAATACGTCTCGGCGAACCCGACCGGTCCCCTGCATGTGGGCCACACGCGCGGCGCGGTGTTCGGGGATGCGCTGGCGTCCTTGCTGGATTACGCGGGCTACGACGTCACGCGGGAGTATTACATCAACGACGGCGGCGCGCAGGTGGATGTGCTGGCGCGGTCCGCCTTCGAACGCTACCGGGAAGCCTGCGGGCTGGATCCGGAAATCGCCTCGGGCCTCTATCCCGGCGACTACCTGATCCCGGTGGGCGAGGCGCTGAAGGAGAAATACGGCGAGGAGCTGCTCGACAAGGGAGAGCAGTACTGGCTGGCCGAGGTGCGCGAATTCGCGACCGAGCGGATGCTGGCGATGATCAAGGAGGATCTGGGCGTTCTGGGCGTCGAGATGGACGTCTATTTCTCTGAGAAGTCGCTTTACGGCACCGGCCGGATCGAGGCGGCGCTTGATGATCTGAACGACAAGGGCCTGATCTACGAGGGCGTGCTGGAGCCGCCGAAGGGCAAGGTGCCGGAGGACTGGGAGCCGCGCGAGCAGACGCTGTTCCGGTCGACCGAGCATGGCGACGACGTGGACCGCCCGGTGAAGAAATCGGACGGCGCGTGGACCTACTTCGCGCCGGATATCGCGTACCATTATGACAAGATTACCAGAGGGTTCGACGCGCTTATTGATGTGTTCGGCGCGGATCACGGCGGGTACGTGAAACGGATGAAGGCCGCCGTCAGCGCGCTGTCGGACGGCAAGGTGCCGCTGGACATCAAGCTGACGCAGCTGGTGCGGCTGTTCAAGAACGGCGAACCGTTCAAGATGTCGAAGCGGGCCGGCAACTTTGTCACCCTGCGCGACGTGGTGGATCAGGTCGGGCCCGACGTGACCCGTTTCGTGATGCTGACGCGGAAGAACGACGCGCCGCTGGATTTCGACTTTGACAAGGTGCTGGAGCAGTCGCGGGAGAACCCCGTTTTCTACGTGCAGTACGCCAATGCGCGGGTGCATTCGGTGCTGCGCAAGGCGGCGGAGCAGGGGCTCGACATCTCGGACACTCCGACGCTGGAGGACGAGGCCGAGATCGCGGTGGCCAAGAAGCTCGCGGAGTGGCCACGGCTGGTGGAAATCGCCGCGCGGACGCATGAACCGCATCGCGTTGCGTTCTATCTTTACGAGCTGGCCAGCGATTTCCATTCGCTCTGGAACAAGGGCAACGAAAAGCCCGAGCTGCGTTTTCTACAGGACGATTCCGCCTCTGTGGAAAAAATTGCCCTGCCACGGGCCGTTGGCGTTGTTATTTCAGCCGGTCTTGGTATTCTTGGCGTGACCCCGGTCGAGGAAATGCGCTGATAAACAGGCGCAACCCGGCCTCAGCGGGTCTTGAGCAGGCAAGATAAGCCCAAAGAGCGCGGCGGCGCCGAAAGGGCAGTGAGGCAGACATGGCGGATATGTATCTGGGCGGACGCGCAGAGCCGGACGGTGTAGCCGGTCAAAGCGTTTTCGGCTTCATTTTCAATTGGGTGGGTGCAATCAGTTCGGTGGCGTTGATCGCCGGGCTCGGGCTGTGGGGTTACCAGCTATTGATGCGCGACGTGTCCGGCGTGCCGGTGGTGCGCGCGCTGGAAGGGCCGATGCGCGTCACGCCGGAAGAACCCGGCGGCGAACAGGCGGAACATCAGGGGCTGGCGGTGAACAACGTCGCCGCCGAGGGCGTGGCCGAAGGGCCCGCCGACCGGCTTGTGCTGGCCCCGCCGCCACTGGACCTGACCGAAGAGGATCAGCCGACGCCGACGCTCAGCGCGTCGGAGGCGACCGAAACCACCGAGGTGATCGCGTCGCCGGAGGAACGGGCCTCTGCGGATGATGTCATGGCGCTGGCCGATGAGCTGACAAGCGGCGTCACGCCGCTCTCTGCCATCATCGAGGAAAAGGACATGGCGGCCGAGATCATTCCGGCCAGTATCCCCGGTGTCTCGGCTTCGCCGGTGCCAAGGGTTCGCCCCGCCGGTTTCGGTGGCGGCACCGACGCGACGGCCGAAGCGGTTGCCGCCAGCGTTGCCCGCGCCGTGGCCGCCCCGGCGGTCGAGGTCGATCCCGAAACCATCGCCGAGGGCACCCGTCTGGTACAGTTCGGCGCCTTCGCCAGCCCCGACGAGGCGCGGCAGGAATGGGCGCGGCTCGACGCCCGGTTCACCGATTTCCTGACCGACAAGAGCCGCGTCATCGAAAAGGCGGTCTCGGGTGGCAAGACCTTCTACCGCCTGCGCGCCGAGGGTTTTGAGGATATCGCCGACGCACGGCGCTTCTGTTCGGCCTTCGTGGCGGAGAAACAGGCGTGCATCCCGGTGGTCGCCCGCTGATGGCCGGGCTTACCTCGGTCATACTTGGCTGCGACGGTCCGCGCCTTACGCCGGAGGAACGCCGCTTCTTCGCCGAGGTGCAGCCCTGGGGCTTTATCCTGTTCGCCCGCAACGTCCAGACACCGGATCAGGTCAAACGTCTGACCGATGGGCTGCGCGACGCGGTGGGCCGCGACGCCCCGATCCTGATCGACCAGGAAGGCGGCCGGGTGCAGCGGATGGGCCCGCCGCACTGGCGGCAATGGCTGCCGCCGCTGGACCAGATGGCGATTGCGGGCTGCAACGCCGCGCGGACGATGGAGCTGCGTTATCGGATCATTGCGTCGGAATTGCGCAACGTGGGCATCGATGTGAATTGCGGTCCGACCTGCGACATCGCCGAGGACGGGACGCATCCGATCCTCAAGAACCGCTGCTATGGCACCATGCCCGGCCCGGTGACGGACGCGGCCCGCGCCGTGATCAAAGGACTGCGCGCCGGCGGTGTATCCCCGGTGATGAAGCACATGCCCGGACATGGCCGCGCGCTTGTCGACAGCCACCTTGGCCTGCCTGTGGTGACCGAAAGCGCCGAAGCGCTGCGCGCCTGGGATTTTGCGCCGTTCACCGCGCTGTCTGACCTGCCGATGGCGATGACCGCGCATATCGTCTTTACCGCCTTCGACCCGGACCAGCCGGCGACCACCTCTGTCATCATGCAGCGGGTGATCCGCGAGGAGATCGGCTTCACCGGTCTTCTGATGACCGACGACATTTCTATGGAGGCGCTTGCAGGCGGGCTGGCGGACCGTACCGCCGCCGCGCATGCCGCAGGATGCGACCTTGTCCTTCACTGTTCCGGCCGGATGGCCGAGATGCAGGAGGTCGTGGGTGCGTCGCATACGCTGTCGGGCGTTGCCCTGCTGCGTGCAGAGGCCGCTCTGGCCGCGCGGCCGAACCCCGTCCCCATTGACATTGCGGAGGCGGAAGCGGAGCTTGAGGCGCTATTGAAACATGGTGCCGATGACAGACGAGTCAGCCTTTGAAAATGTCGAAAGCGTCGAGGCCCGCCGGGCGGCCGAGGCGCTGATCGTCGATGTCGACGGCTTCGAGGGGCCGCTCGACCTGCTGCTGACCCTGTCGCGCACCCAGAAGGTCGATCTGCGCAAGATTTCCGTCCTGCAGCTGGCCGAGCAATACCTTGTTTTCGTGAAAAAGGCGCAGCAGCTTCGCATCGAGCTCGCCGCCGACTATCTGGTGATGGCCGCATGGCTCGCCTTTCTGAAGTCGCGCCTGCTGCTGCCGCCCGATCCGACCGAGGAAGGACCTTCGGGCGAGGAACTGGCCGCGCATCTGGCGTTCCAGCTGGAACGCCTGCAGGCGATGCGCGAGGTGGCAGCGCGGCTGATGGGCCGCGATCAGAAGGGCCGCGACTTTTTCGTGCGCGGTATTCCCGAGAACATGGAACGGGTCCGGCGGATCACCTACACCGCGACGCTGCTGGATCTGATGCAGGCTTATGCCCGGATCCGCACCAAGGACGATTTCCGCCCCTTCGTGATGGACCGGGACCGGATCCTGACGATGGAGCAGGCGCTGGACCGGATGCGTCCTCTGATCGGCTTTGCCGGTGAATGGACCGACATCATGTCCTACCTTCCCGAAGGCTGGGAAACCGAGCCGCAGCTGCGCCGTTCGGCCACGGCGGCGACATTCGCGGCCTCGCTGGAACTGGCCAAGGAAGGTCGGATCGAGATACGGCAGGCCGAGACCTACGCGCCGATCCAGATACGCAGAAGGAACACGGATGGCTGAGGAACAGGAGGAAAGCCTGTTCGAGGCCCCGCCGATGGGCGAGCAGGAGCGCATGGTCGAGGCAATCCTTTTTGCCTCTGCCGAACCGGTCTCGGTTGTCGAACTGAATGCGCGGATGCCGCATGGCGCCGACGCGTCGGAGGCGCTGGTTCACCTGAAGAAGCGGTACGAGGGCAGGGGCGTTCACCTTGTCCGCGTCGGCGATGCCTGGGCGCTGCGCACCGCGCCGGATCTCGGCTTTCTGATGCAGAAGGAGACGGTGGAGACGCGGAAGCTGTCCCGCGCCGCCATCGAGACGCTGGCGATCATCGCCTATCACCAGCCGGTTACGCGGGCGGAGATCGAGGAAATCCGTGGCGTATCCGTGTCCAGAGGCACCGTCGACCAGCTATTGGAGCTGGAATGGATCAAATTCGGCCGCCGCAGGATGACACCGGGCCGCCCCGTCACATATGTCGTGACGGAAGAGTTCCTTGATCACTTCGGGCTGGAAAACGCTCGCGACCTGCCGGGGCTGAAGGAGCTGCGCGAGGCGGGGCTGCTGGAAAGCCGGCCACAGATGGGGCCGCTGCCGGCGGGCGAGAGCGAAGAAGACGACGACGAGGCCGTGCCCGATACCGATCAGGGCGAGATGTTCGAATAGGAGGCCCGCAGGATGAACACGAACCGACTGGTGAACATGGCGATCCGCTATCTGACGCGGAAGGGGATGTTCATGGGCGTTGATGCGGCCACGAAACGCATGAACCGCAATGGCGCTCCGGCAGACCCGAAACAGAAGCGCCAGAACGCCGATGCCGCCAAGCGCGCGCGGCAGGGCATGCGGGCGCTGCGGCGGCTGACCCGCTTCTGACCGGCGCAAGTGTTAACGGCCCCGTCGGTCGTAAGGGATTCATTTAAAACTCACGCCAAACTCGCTCCGCCGGTTTAGCTCTCTTTTACCGCGCCGGCGCTAAACGATCCCCAATCGAGGTGGCGGCAGGATCCTGGATCCCCGCCGGCTTTGGGGGCCGATGGTGTGACGATGACCGATCAGGCAGCGAATGCGACTGGCGTTTCCGGTGTGAAACCGGGGCGGCGCTCAATGCGGCTGGTGCGCTGGGTCCACGGCATGCGCTACAGCCTTGTCTGGGCGGTGCTGGCCATGGGTTTCTTGGTCTTCGCGGGCTACGCTCTTGGGAACGAAAGGATGTTCCGCCCCGTGGAAGGTGGTGGTGGGACCCATCCCCTGACGCTTTTCTGCGTCTACCTCCTGGCTGCCGCCGTTTCCACCTACCGGCCCCTGCGCCGCCTGACCTTCGTCGCGCGCCTGTTTGCCGGCCTGGTCGTCGTCATCTGCCTCGCGCGGTTCGCGGAGGTTCTCATTGCCGGGAACGACATGCCGTTCAGCGACCTGTTCCTGCTGCCGGGCGTGCCCGTCGATCCTGACAATCCGATCCGCATGGGTGCGAACACTGCCTGGGTGGCACTGGCCGTGGCACTCGGTCTGCTGCTCCGGCGCGAACTGCCGCGCAGCGGCTTCTTCTTCGCCTCCGCTGCGCCTTTCCTGCCACTGATGTCGCTGATCGGCTATTCCGACGGGGTGAACCGGTTTCACGGCGCGATGTCGCCTATCTCGGCGCTTATGCTGCTGGTTCTGGCAGTCGCAGTGCTCAGCACCTATGCCCATCTCGCCTCGGTGCGAGTCCTGATGCGGGACGATCTGCCCGGGCGGCTGGTGCGTTACCAGATCATGGCGATCACGGTCTTCTTCGGTGCCTGCGCCTTCCTGCTGCCGCGTGTCGGGGCGGATTACGGGGCAATCTTTGCCACCGTGACGATCTGGTTCAGCATCGCCATGGTGACCTATACCAGCCAGCTGCACGAGAAATCCGACCTGCGGCGGCGGCTGGTGGAACGCCGGCTGAAATGGGAATCGGTGACCGATCCGCTGACCGGGCTTACCAATCGCCGCGCCGCGACGGCGCTTGGCCAGAACCTGTTCGCGCAGGCCTGCCGCACCGGCGAGGCAATGTCGGCGTTGATGATGGATCTCGATCACTTCAAGCGCGTCAACGACACCTATGGCCATGCCGAGGGTGACCGCGTGCTGCGCGATGTGGCCGAGGTCCTGCGTACACGCCTGCGTCGCACCGATGTGCTCTCGCGCTGGGGCGGTGAGGAATTCCTGCTGCTGCTTCCCGGCGCCGGCGAGGTCGAGGCGCATGGTGTCGCCGAAGAGCTGCGCCGCCTTGTCGCAGCCCGGGTGAAACCGCCCGCCGGCCCGGTCCATCTGCCGATCACCGCGTCCATCGGCGTCGCCGGGCAATCGACCTCTGACGAAGACCTGAACGAGCTGATCCAGCGTGCCGATGCCGCGCTCTATGCCGCGAAGGATCAGGGCAGGGACCGCGTCGTCGGCTGTCACCAGCTGGTCGAACTGCAGACCGGCGCACCATGCCCGCATGCCAGCCCGGAAGGACGCGGCAATCCGGGCCCCGGTTTCGGGGCGTCGCCCTGCGGCGACTGCCCGCTCCACGGCTGCGCTTCGCGCATGGTGACAGAGACCTTCATGATCCCGAAGGCAAAACCGGCCTGACCGGTCACGACGCGCCGGTCAGGCAGCGCGGAAGTGCTTCGACAGCTTCAGTCCCTGGCCCTGGTAGTTCGACGCAATCCCCGCCCCGTAGAGCTGCTCCGGCCGCTCTGCCATCTGCTCGTAGACCAAACGCCCCACAACCTGCCCGTGCTCAAGCACGAAGGGCGCTTCGTGGCACCGCACCTCCAGCACCCCGCGCGACCCGGCGCCGCCCGCAGCGGAATGCCCGAACCCGGGGTCGAAGAACCCGGCATAATGCACCCGGAATTCGCCCACCATCGCGAGGTATGGCGCCATCTCGGCGGCGTAATCCGGCGGGATATGCACCGCCTCGCGGCTGACGAGGATATAGAACGCGCCGGGGTCGAGGATGATGCGCCCATCCTTGGTGTGCAGCTCTTCCCAGTATTCGGCGGGGTCGTATTCGCCGATCCGGTCCAGATCGATCACCCCGGTATGCGGCTTGGCGCGGTAGCCCACCAGCGTCCCGTCGCGCGGTTTCAGGTCGACGGAGAACCCCAGGCCCTCACCGATCACCGCCTCGCCATCCACCAGCGGCTCCTGCGCGTGAAGCGCGCGCAGGGTGTCGTCGTCCAGCACCGCGTGTCCACGACGGAACCGTATCTGGTTCAACCGCATTCCCGGGCGGACCAGCACCGAGAAGGAGCGGGGGCAGATCTCGGCGTAAAGCGGCCCGACATAACCCGGCAGGATCCGGTCGAACTCGGTGCCGCCATCGGTGATCGTCCGGGTGAGCAGGTCGAGCCGCCCGGTGGAGCTTTTCGCATTCGCCACCGCCTGAATGCCCTCTGGCAGGGCGAGCCGCTCCATCAGCGGCACCACATAGACACAGCCCTTTTCCAGCACCGCGCCGTTGGTCAGGTCGATCTCGTGCATTGTGAATTCGTCCAGCCGGTCGGCGACCTTCGCGCCCTGACCCGCAAGGAACGACGCGCGCACGCGGTAGGCACGGGTGCCGAGACGGAGATCGAGCGAGGCGGGCTGGATCTGAGCAGGGTCGATCGGCGGATCGGCGGCGAGCACGCCCGAGGCGATCATCGCCTCGATCTCCTGGCTCGGCAGCACGCCGGTCCGGCTCATCGCCCCCTCCGATACGACAACGCCCGCGGCGCAGGCTCGCGGGCGGAGAATTCCTTGGTCGGGCTAGCAGGACTTGAACCTGCGACCTTCCGTCCCCCAGACGGACGCGCTACCAGACTGCGCCATAGCCCGACGCGAGCCCCTTCATACTGGTTTTGCCGGGCGGGGCAAGGGCGGAATGGGTCCGTCAGTGACTGTGCTCCGCATCCATGCGGTCACGCAATTCGGCAAGCTGCCGGTAGATCGGCAACAGGTGCTCCGGCGGCGCCTTGGCACCGGCGCGGAGCCGCTCGAGTACCTCGTCGGCGATGGTCGGGCCATCGGGAATCGCGGCGGCTTCGGGCAGCACCAGCGGAGCCGGGCGCGGCGGTTCCGGAATAGCGGCGGCATCGGTGGCGGGCTCCGGCTCGGGGCTGTGCTCGAGGTCGTAGGGCTGCACCGGCTGCGCTTGCATCGGTTCAGATGCTGGCGCGGGTTCATGCACGGATTTCGGCGCAGGTGTCTCCGGCTCTGCCTGAGCCGGTTGGGCGGACCCGTGAGAGAATCCGGGGAAGGACGGCTGATCGTCTTCTTCGTCCGCAGCGGGCGGCTCTGCCGGTTCCGGCGTATCGGCGATCTCCGGTTCCGCCGTGGGCGGCTCGGGCGCCGCGCTGAACGGCACCGATGGTGCCACGGGTTCCGGCTCCGGTTTGGGCTCGGCGGGCGTGGCAGCAAATGCGGGTGGGCGGTCGGATTCCGCGACCGCCGGCTCCTCGGCAGTTGACGCGGCAAAGGGGTTCACGGTTTCGCCGGTGGGTGCGGGCGTGTGCGGCGGCACCGGATCGGGCAGGGTGGCGGCGGATGCCTCCGCTGGCTCCGGCTCTTCAGATCCGTCCAGCGGCTGCGACAGCGCGGCCACGTGCTTTACGCCCTCCGTGCGCAGGATCTTCTGCACGCCGCGGATCGTCAGCCCGTCATCGTGCAGCAGCTTCTTGATCCCGCCCAGCAGCGCCATGTCGTTGGGACGGTAATACCGCCGGCCCCCGGCGCGTTTCACCGGCTTGATCTGGGTGAAGCGGGATTCCCAGAATCGCAGGACGTGGGTCGGTGTGCCGAGCCAGTCGGCAACTTCGCTGATCGTGCGGAATGCGTCGGGCGACTTGTCCATGCGGTTCGGGTCTTAACCCTTGTTGCCCGCCGCCACGCGATCTTTCATCAAATGCGACGGGCGGAAGGTCAGCACCCGCCGGGGGAGAATCGGGACCTCCTCGCCGGTCTTCGGGTTGCGTCCGACCCGTGCCGCCTTGTCACGCACCGAGAAAGTCCCGAAAGACGAGATCTTCACGGTTTCCCCCGAAACAAGCGCATCGGACATGTGATCGAGAACCGATTCCACGAGCTGCGCGGATTCGTTGCGGGAAAGGCCGACCTCGCGAAATACTGCTTCGCTCAGGTCCATACGGGTCAAGGTCTTGCTCATCAAACGCTCCCATCCGGAATTACGGCAGGATAGTTCGGGAAAATTTTCGGAGTCAACATCAACCAAAGGGGCTATGCGATTGACTCGCCGCTTTTTTCCTACCAGCGCAGGACGACGGAGCCCCAGGCGAGCCCGCCACCGATGGCCTCGGTCACGATAAGGTCGCCCGGTTTGATCTGTCCGCGCTCCACGCCGACCGATAGCGCCAACGGAATTGACGCAGCGGAAGTGTTGCCGTGGTCTTGGACCGTTACAACGACATGGTCCATCGGAACGCCGAGTTTCTGGGCCGTTGCCTTGATGATCCGCAGGTTGGCCTGGTGCGGCACGATCCAGTCGACATCGTCATGGGTCAGCCCGGCCTTTTCCAGCGCCGCGTCGGCGGTCTTGGCCAGCTTTTCGACCGCGTGGCGGAAGACTTCCTTGCCCTGCATCCGCAGGTAACCCGTGGTCTGGGTCGAGACGCCGCCGTCGACATAGAGCAGTTCGCGGTGGCGGCCGTCGGAATGGAGATCCACAGACAGGATGCCGCGGTCGGCGGTTTCGCCGGTGCCCTCGGCGGCTTCCAGCACCACCGCGCCGGCCCCGTCGCCGAACAGCACGCAGGTGGATCTGTCTGTCCAGTCCATGATCCGGCTGAAGGTCTCGGCGCCGACCACGAGGATCCGCTGCGCCTGTCCGGAGATGATCATCGCGTTGGCATTCGACAGCGCATAGATGAACCCGGCACAGACCGCCTGCACGTCAAAGGCAAAGCCGCCGTCCATGCCCAGCTTGGCCTGCAGCATTGTCGCGGCGGAAGGGAAGGTCAGGTCGGCGGTCGAGGTGGCGAGGATGATCGCGTCGATATCGGTCGCCTTCACACCGGCGCTTTTCAGCGCGGCGGTGGCCGCGTGAAAGGCGAGATCAGAGGTGGTTTCCCCTTCGGCGGCGAAATGCCGGCGCTCGATTCCCGACCGTGACCGGATCCACTCGTCCGACGTGTCGAGCGTCTTCTCGAACTCCGTGTTCGGGACGATCCGTTCGGGTAGATAGTGACCGACACCAGTTACGACGGCGCGTTTTATCATTGATTATTACCGTGCCCGGCCTCTTTACTGGCGGCATCATTGCCCGGCATGGCAGCGGATGCAACCCGAGCGGCCAAACGTTCGGTAAAGTTCGATTGAGCGAGGCGGAAGGCCAGCTTGATCGCCGCCGAAACGCCCGTTGAATCCGCCGCGCCGTGGCTTTTCACCACGGTCCCATTCAGGCCCAGGAACACACCTCCGTTGACCCGGCGCGGATCGGTCCGCTTTTGCAGACGGCGCAAAGATGTCACCGCCAGCAGTGCTGCTATCCGCGACAGCGGCGTCGCCTTGAACGCCTCGGCCAGAAAGTCGCGGATCAGCGTCGCGATGCCTTCGCCGGTCTTTAGCGCGATATTGCCGGTGAACCCGTCGGTGACGATCACGTCGACGCGGTCAGACGGGATATCGCCGCCTTCGACGAACCCGACATAGTCGTAGCCGCCCAGCGACTGCGCGTTCGACAGCATCTCGCCCGCGATCTTCAGCTCGGCCCGGCCCTTGTGCTCTTCGGTGCCGACGTTCAGCAGGCCGACGCGCGGACGGTCCAGCCCCATGCCGTTGCGGGCGTAGGACGCACCCATCATAGCGTATTGCAGCAGGTCGTCTTCGTCGGCACGGATGTCGGCGCCCACGTCCAGCATCATGTTGAAACCGCCGGGGTTTCGCGACGGCCACAGGCACGCGATGGCGGGACGGTTCACGCCCTCCAGCTTTCTCAGCCGCACCATCGACAGCGCCATCAACGCGCCGGTATTGCCGCAGGAAACACAGGCCTGCGCCTCGCCGTTGCGAACTGCTTCGATCGCCGACCACATCGAGGTGCCCTTGCCGTGACGCATCACGTGGCTGGGCTTCTCGTCCATGGTGACGACGCCCTCGGTATCGCGGATTTCGCAGCAATCCTTAAGCTGCCAGCGCTTGGCGACGAGCGGCTCAAGCTCGGTCCGGCGACCGTGCAGGATGAAGGCAATTTCCGGATTCTTCGCGGCGGACTTCGCACAACCGGCAACAACGGCGGCCGGTCCCCGGTCGCCGCCCATTGCATCGACAGAAATTACATAGCGTTGGGCGCCTTCGACTGGCAATTGCGTGTCACTGGCACCCATACTGACGCCTGTTCCGGCTTACGCCGCGTCTTCGTCCAGATCGATTTCATCGACCATGGCGACGATTTCGCGGTCGTCGTAGTGGCCGCAGGACGGGCAGACGTGATGCGGGCGTTTCAGCTCGCCACAGTTGGAGCACTCGTTCGGATTCGCACCGTTGAGCGCGTGATGCGACCGGCGCATGTTGCGCCGCGACTTGGTAACTTTATTCTGAGGGACAGCCATGTCTCAACCTCGGTTTACGGCGGGCCTAAGCGCCCTGATTTCGTGATGCGGCGCGGGGTGCGCAACCCTTCGGCCCGGATATCTCAGAGAGGGCGCGAACATACTGCGATTTCTTTCCCATGCAAGGGGTTTTTCCACGATTTTGTAACACCCCCGAGAGGCGCGTATCAGACGGGAAAGATTGTCGCAATCCGTGTGTCTCCGGCGAAATTTCTTGACGCGGGGGGCGGCCTCGTCCGAGCATGACCGGTACCCGCCCGGGCTTTGCGCCCATGAAGCGGGGCAGAGGCAGGCATATCCGCATCCGTTCGGGCAGGGCGCCACGCGCCATGTGCCACCACAACGGAGGAGGATGATTATGCGTTGCTTCACGGTACTCGGACCGTCGCAATCCGGTAAAACGACCCTTGTCTCGGCCCTGGCGGGGCTGGACGGGCGAGCGCAGGAAAGCCGTTTCTCCGACCGTTTCACGCTGACGACATTCGATTATCTAGGCGAACCCTGGGGCGCCTTCGACATCACCGGCGGATCCGACAACCTTGGTGCTGCGGGTCACGCGCTGGCGGCGTCCGACCATGCCGTGCTGGTGTTGCCGCCGCATCCCGACGCCGCGCCGCAGGCCGCGCCCTACCTGCGTCTGATCGAGGAGGCGGGTGTCCCATGTTCCCTTTTCATTAATCACATGGACGGTTTCGAAGGGCGGGTACGAGACATCGTGGCCGCCCTTCAGCTTTATGCGAGTCATCTTCTGGTCCTGCGCCAGGTGCCGATCCGCGAGGGCGGAGAGATCGTCGGCGCGGTCGACCTGATCTCGGAACGCGCCTGGGAATACCAGGAAGGCCAGCCTTCCAACCTTGTCGAGATGCCCGATGGCGTGCGCGACCGCGAACAGGAGGCGCGGACAGAGCTGCTGGAATGCCTGGCCGATTTCAACGACGACCTCCTGGAGCAGCTGATCGAGGACAAGGTGCCCGCGCCTGACAGTGTGTTCTCGATGGTTGCCGATATGCACATGCGCAACGAGCTGATCCCCGTCTTCCTGGGCTCCGCGCTGCATGCCAACGGCGTAACCCGGCTGATGAAGGACCTTCGCCACGAATCGGGAAGCGCCGAGGCGGTGGCGGAGCGTATGGGCATTGCGCCGGACGCGGTGATCGGGGTCTATGCGGACAACCGCAAACATGTCGGCAAATCTGTTCTTCTGCGCGCCCTGGGCGGCGGGCTGACGCAGGGCCAGTCGCTTGGTGGCGGCGGCATCGGTGCGCTGAACGGGCCGGACGGCAAGCCGATGAGCGGGGCGGTTGATCCCGGCGGGCTGGCCGTCGCGGTGAAGTCCGACCATCTCAACCCGGGGATCGTTTACAGCGGCGGCGACGCCAATCCGGTTCCCGAATGGGCCTACGGCCCGCCGCCGGTCTTTCGCCGGGTGCTGACCCCGGCCAACGAGCGCGATGACGCGCGCCTTTCCGGCGCTCTGTCGCGGATCGAAGCGACCGATCCCGGCCTGCAACTTGGCCAGGACGAGGATAGCGGCCACATCCTCGCCTGTCTGCAGGGTCCGATGCACCTGCGCCGTGTGATGCAGACCCTGAAGGACGATTTCGACATCGTGGTGGAAGAACACGTGCCAGCGGGATCGTATCGCGAGACGATCTCGGCCAGCAGCGACACCCATTACCGGCACCGCAAGCAATCGGGCGGTGCAGGGCAATTCGCGGATATCCAGATGACGGTCAAGCCGCAGGCCCGGGGCGATGGTTTTGCCTTCGATGAAGTGGTGAAGGGCGGCGCCGTGCCGCGGAACTACATTCCCGCGGTGCAGGCGGGGTGCGAGGAGGCGCTGAAGACCGGGCCGCTGGGGTTCCGGGTGATCGACGTGGCAGTGACCCTGACGGACGGCAAGCATCATTCGGTCGACAGCTCTGACTTTGCCTTCCGCACTGCGGGGCTGATGGGCATGCGTTCGGCGCTGCAGGAGTGCAACCCGGTGCTGCTGCAGCCGATTGACCAGGTCGATATCCATCTGCCTTCGGTCTACACCGGCGCGCTGGTTGGCGAGATCTCGTCGCTGAAGGGGCAGGTGCTGGGCTTCGACCCGCATCCGACCGCCAAGGGCTGGGACGTGTTCCATGCCCTGATCCCGGCGCCGGCGCAGGACGCACTGTTCCAGTCCCTGGGCGGGCTGACACACGGGACCGGCTGGTACGAGACCCGGTTCGACCACTACGAGGAGATCCACGGCCGCGAAGCCGAGAAGGTGCGCGCCGAGCGGGCGGAGGCGGTGGCCTGAACCGGATCGGACTGCGGGTTGCAATCCGGCTGGCGGCTCTGCCTATCCGTCCTTGCCCATCTTGTCCTTCAGCGAGGCAAGCCCGGCGAACGGCTTGGTCTCTTCCTCGCTGATCGGCTCGGCGCCCGGCGCCGCAAAGGTCTCCTCGACCGGCGCGGCACCGTCGACATGCGGGTAGAGCGGCAGGTTGAGCGCGAGTTCCTCGATCATCAATGCTTCGAGGTCCAGAACTGCCGGCAGTTCCTCGATCGTGTCGTCCTCGGGGATCTCTACCTCGTCGCCTTCCGGCATCGGCGGCGGATCGGCAAGGTAGCGGCGGGTGATGTCTGCGTCGATCCGCGTGGTCACCGGCTCCAGCGTCGAGACGCAGGGCTGCACGACCGTTGCCCCGATCTGCGCTTCCAGCCGCCAATCGGATTTTCCCTCGGGAATCAGGCGTCCTTTCAGCCGCAGCTTACGCAGGCCCAGCAGGTCCAGCTCCTCGGCGATGGCCGCGCGGGCGGTGGCGTCCGGCTGCAGCAGGACATCGCGCACACCGTCGCCGTGAAGCCCCTGAAGGCGCAGGCGCGGCGTGCCGGCCTCGGGTTGCGGGGTGTCTTCCATTCCCTTGATCCTTCAGCCTTCCTTCTGTAAGCGGATTAAAAGCTCAGCCATATCATGGCAAGAGGGGGCAGTATGGGCAGGCATATCACCGGTTTCCGGGTCATTCTACTGGCGGGTCTGCTGGGCCTTCTGGCGGCCTGCTCGAACATCGACCGGAGCCATGGTTATGTCCCCCTGGACGAGGATTTGAACCAGCTTATCGTCGGCGTCGACACGCGGGAAACCGTCGAAGAGGTCGTTGGTCCGCCCTCCGTGTCCGGCATCCGCAGCGTCGGCGGCTGGTACTATGTGAAAAGCAAGTTCCGCGCCTATGGCTTTCGCGAGAACAAGGAAATCGGCCGCGAAGTCGTTGCGATCACCTTCGACGAGCAGGGTGTGGTCCGGAACATCGAGCGCTTCGGCCTCGAGGACGGCCGCGTCATCGCGTTGTCGCGCCGCGTCACCGACAGCAACATCGAGGGCGTCTCGTTCCTGCGGCAGCTCTTCGGCAGCGTCGGCAACTTCACCGCTGAACAGCTTCTGGGGCAGTAGCCCCGGGGCGGCCGGACCGGTCACCCCTCGTCGGGCTTGAACTCCAGCGCCACGCCGTTGATGCAGTAGCGCAGCCCGGTCGGCTGCGGTCCGTCGGGGAAGACGTGGCCCAGATGCGCCTCGCACTGGTTGCAGTGCACCTCGGTGCGCTTCATGAACCAGCTGCGGTCGACGCTCTCGCCCACCATCTCGGGGTCTTTTGGTTCCCAGAAAGACGGCCAGCCGCTGCCGCTGTCGAACTTGTGCGCCTGATCGAACAGCGGCGCGCCGCAGCAGACGCAGGCGAAGGTGCCGGGCGCTTTCGGGAAATCATCATGGGTGAAGGCCCGCTCGGTGCCGTGCTTGCGAGTGACCTTGTAGGTCAGGTCATCAAGCTCTGCGCGCCATTCCTCGTCGGTCTTCGTCACCTTGCTCATTTGTCCGCTCCCGTTCCGTTTCGTCAGACGCCTGTCACATCTTGTGTGTAGGCATGGTCAAAACCATAGCTAAGATACAGGCACGGCTTTCCAAGCCAAGCATTCGTGAAGAGGTGTGGCATGCTTCGCAAGGGCAGGTACGACGCACGGCTGGCGGAAACGCGCGCAGATGTAGTGGCGGCGCAGGAACTGCGCTACCGCACCTTCATCGCCGAGACCGGCGCTTCCCCGCGCGAGGGCGGGCGTGATGCGGATCCTTTCGACGAGATCTGCAGCCATGTGCTTGTGGAAGAGGTCAAGACCGGACGCCTCGTCTGCTGCTTCCGGCTTTTGCCGCTCAAGGATGGTGGCGAGATCGCGCGCAGCTACTCGGCGCAGTATTACGATCTGGACGCGCTGGAGGCCTACGGCGGCAAGATGGTCGAGATGGGGCGGTTCTGCATCGCTCCCGACCATGCGATGGATCCGGATATCCTGCGCGTCGCCTGGGGCGCGATGACTCGTTTCGTTGACGAGCAGGAGGTGGAGATGCTGTTCGGCTGCTCCTCTTTCCACGGGACGGAGACGGAGGCTTATCTCGACGCCTTCGCGATGCTGAAGGAACGCCACCTTGCGCCGAAGCGCTGGCTGCCGCGGGTGAAGGCGCCGAAGGTATTCCGTTTCGCTGCGCGGCTGCGACGCAAACCGGACCTGAAGGCGGCTATGAAGACGATGCCGCCGCTGCTGCGCACCTACCTGATGATGGGCGGCTGGGTCAGCGATCACGCGGTGGTCGATCAGGACATGAACACGCTGCATGTCTTTACCGGGCTGGAGATCTCTGCGGTGCCGCCAGCGCGGAAGCGGGCGCTGCGGATGGTGGCCGGGTAGGGCGTTACACCGGCAATCGCGCGGCCCCCGTTGACGTTTCACGGGCGCGGTTATAGCTCGCGCTGCATGGCACGGGCACCTCTTCTTCAGCTTTCCGACATCGCGCTGACTTTCGGCGGCAATCCCCTGTTCGACGGGGTCGACCTTGTCGTGCAGCCGGGCGACCGCATCGCGCTGGTCGGCCGCAACGGCTCCGGCAAGTCGACGCTGATGAAGGTACTCGCGGGGATGGTGGAGCCGGACCGCGGCGACCGCGTTCTGTCGCCGGGGACAGGCACCGGTTACATGGAACAGCACCCGGATCTCTCGGGTTTCGCCACGCTCGGAGATTTCGCCGCCAGCGGGTTGGACGCCGCCGACGCCTACCGGGTCGAGATGGCTGCCGAAGGACTGAAATTCGATCCTGCCACGCCGGTCGGGGCGGCTTCGGGCGGCGAGCGACGGCGTGCGGCGCTGGCCAAGCTGATGGCCGAGGTGCCGTCACTGATGCTGCTCGACGAGCCCACCAACCACCTCGACATCGAGGCGATCGGATGGCTGGAAGAACAGCTGAAGGCGACCCGCGCTGCTTATGTCCTGATCTCGCACGACCGCGCCTTCCTGCGCGCCTTGACGAAAACCACGCTCTGGCTCGACCGGGGCGAAGTGCGGCGGCAGGAACGCGGCTTTGCCGATTTTGAAGTCTGGCGCGACAAGGTCTGGGAAGAAGAAGACGTCGCCCGCCACAAGCTGGATCGCAAGATCAAGGCGGAGGCGCGGTGGGCTGTCGAAGGCATCAGCGCCCGGCGCAAGCGCAACATGGGGCGGGTCCGTGCACTGCAGGATCTGCGGGCCGAGCGCGCCTCGCTGATCCGGCGCCAGGGCGCCGCCGAAATGGCGCTGGAGGCGGGCCCGCAATCCGGCAAGCGTGTCATCGAAGCGAAAGAGATTTCAAAGAGCTATGACGGAAAGCTCATCCTGAAGCCTTTCTCTCTGCGGGTGCTGCGGGGCGACCGGGTGGCCTTTGTAGGGCCGAACGGCGTGGGCAAGACCACGCTGCTGAAAATGCTGACCGGGGAAATCGCGCCGGACAGCGGCACGGTCACCCAGGGAACGAATCTGGAAATTGCTGTCTTCGATCAGAACCGCTCGCAGCTCGATCCCGATGCGACGCTTTGGGACAGCCTGACCAACGATCCGCAGATGAAGATTTCGGGCCAGTCCGATCAGGTGATGGTGCGCGGCACGCCGCGCCACGTGGTGGGTTACCTGAAGGATTTCCTGTTCGACGAGGCGCAGGCCCGCGCCCCGGTGCGCTCGCTTTCCGGGGGAGAGAAGGCGCGGTTGCTGCTGGCGCGGATCATGGCGCGGCAGTCGAACCTGCTGGTGCTGGACGAACCTACGAACGATCTGGATATCGAGACGCTGGACCTGCTGCAGGAACTGTTGGGCGATTATGACGGCACCGTTCTGCTGGTCAGCCACGACCGGGATTTCATTGATCGCGTCGCATCGACCACCATCGCGATGGAGGGGGACGGGCGTGCTGTGATCTATGCCGGGGGCTGGAGCGATTACCGGGTGCAGCGGGGCGATGCCGGGGCGGACGTGAAACCGGCTTCTCCGAAACCCGCTCTGAAACCCGAAAAGGTGGAAAAACCCGAGGCGAAACCGGCAAAACCGGTGGGCAATGGCCTGAGCTTTACCGAGAAACACCGGCTCGACGTTTTGCCTGGAGAGATGGAGCGGCTGGAGGCGGAAATCGCGAAACTGACCCAGTTTCTCGCCGATCCGGAGCTTTTCACCCGTGAGCCGGTGAAGTTCCGCAAGGCCTCCGACGCGCTGGTCGAGCGGCAATCGGCGCTGTCCGCCGCCGAGGAAGAATGGCTTTCGCTCGAGGAAAAGGCAGAAGCCGCGCGGACGTGACTGCGGCACGGTGGCAACACGGCCCGGCGGGCGTGCCATCCACCTTGGAAACCGGCGTGATCGCACCTAGCTAGACTGTCATGGGGACAGACGGAGCTTAGCCACGACATGGCACGCAGCACGATCGCCTACTTCCGGTGGGCATTTCTCGTCACGGTTGTGGGATTGCTGCTGACCGCCTGGCTTGGCTGGACCTGGACAGGTACACTGGCCGGGACCCTGACATTCCTGATGATCGGTGCGGTCCTGGCGGTTCTGGAGATCTCGCTGAGCTTCGACAACGCCATCGTCAACGCCAACAAGCTGAAATACATGACCCCGAAGTGGCAGCACCGGTTCCTGACCTGGGGTATCCTGATCGCCGTTTTCGGCATGCGGATCATCTTTCCTCTGGCCGTCGTTGTGGTCGCCGCCGGTATCAGCCCGTGGGCCGCGGTCAAACTGGCGGCGACGGAGCCCCATGCCTACGCCCAGATCATGGAAGGCGCGCATGTCAGCATCGCGGCCTTCGGCGGCGCATTCCTGATGATGGTGGCGCTCACCTATTTCATCGACGAGGGGAAAGAGGTCGACTGGATCGGCGCGCTGGAATGCCAGCTGCGACGCTGCGCGCCCATCAGGGGCATGCAGTTTTCCACCGTTCTCGTGCTGCTCCTGATCTTCGCAAGCCTGCTGGACGAGGCGCACCGGTCGGAGTTCCTCTATGCCGGCCTCTTCGGTCTTGTGGTCTTTACGCTGGTGGAGATCCTGGGCCAGGTTCTGGACAAACGCGAGCAGGCCAAGGCTATCGGCGCCGGGGGCGGGCTGGGAGCATTTCTTTACCTTGAAGTGCTGGACGCCAGCTTTTCCTTCGACGGCGTGATCGGCGCCTTTGCGCTGACACACAACCTTTTCCTGATCGCCATCGGGCTGGGCATCGGTGCGATGTACGTGCGCTCGATGACCATCATGCTGGTGGAGAAGAAGACGCTGGCGCAGTTCCGCTATCTGGAGCACGGCGCCTTCTATTCGATCTTCGCGCTATCAGTGATCATGTTCGCCCAGTCGATCTACGAGATACCGGAACTCATCACCGGGCTGATCGGGGCAGGGCTGATCCTGCTGGCGCTCTGGTCCTCGATGCGCTGGAACCGGCGTCACGGTCACGAAGGCGTCGCCGGGTTCGAATGATTTCGCCGTGTCAGGCCTCGGAGTCCTTGCCGCAGAACAGGTCGTAGACCACTTCCATGATCCGCGTCGAACGGTCGTCGGCAAGGCTGTAATAGATCGTCTTGCCTTCGCGCCGGGGGGTCACCAGCCCCTCCAGCCGCAGCCGCGAAAGCTGTTGCGACACCGCCGCCTGCCGCGCCGACAGCAGCTCTTCCAGCTCCGTTACCGATTTCTCGCCGCTGGCCAGGTGGCACAGGATCATCAGCCGCCCTTCGTGGCTGATCGCCTTGAGGAAATTCGCCGCTGCCTGAGCGTTCCGGGTCATACGGTCGAGATCGGCCGAGGATTTGTTACCGGTGAAAGCGGGCAGGGTATCGCTGTCCGCAATGCCAAAGCTGGTTTCGTTCGTCCGTTCCAATAGGTCTTCCTGCTGCATCTTCGCGAACACGCGCTTTCCTTAACATAGCGACTTGACGGGGCCAGGCCAAATTATGTACCGGACCCGCCGGTTTCGAGACAAGCCCGACCAACGCCCAATCGATGGGCGGATCGCGCAATTCACATTCACTAAATGGTATGTGTCTTGCTCCTTTCAACCGGGCGGGCGGGCAAAATGCCTTGTTCTTTGGCAATACCGCTCAGGGAAAATCCCCTCACAAGATCGTGCGCAGGCATTTCGAGCCTGCGCGGAGGGCGCTCCAAGTCGCACCCGATTCGGAGAAAACAGCACAAAGTTGCGCAGAAATGTCCGCCTGGGATCGGATTCGGCCCGTGATCCGGCATCTGGCGCAATCGTCCGCCGTGCACGTCGCGTAATATCACTATCTGGTTGCTGGCAGATTCGGTCTCTATAAAATCGCTCCATTCTTAGGCAGCGCCAAACGGAGAAACAAACCGGCAGAAATGGCGCCAACCAGGGGAGACCTTACATGAAACAGATGACGAAACTCATGCTGACGACCGTGCTGTCGGCGTCGGTCATGACCGGTGCGTCCTTCGCGGCCGGAACACATCCCACCACGGGCGAACCGCTGGCGGACGACCAGACCTTCACCTACCGCGTTCTCGACGAGCACAGCTCTGTCGACCCGCAGGTGGTCGAGGATGTGTCCGGCTCGGAAATCGTGCGCGACCTGTTCGAGGGCCTGATGAACCAGGACGAGAACGGCGAACTCGTTCCCGGCGTCGCCACCGGTTATGACGTCTCTGAAGACAAGCTGACCTACACCTTCCACCTGCGTCCCGAGGCCGTCTGGTCGAACGGCGATCCGGTTGTTGCGGGCGATTTCGTCTTCGCCTGGCGCCGCGCTGCCGATCCGGCGCTCGCCTCCCCCTACCAGTGGTTCATCGAGCTGATGTCGCTTGAGAACGCCTCTGAAATCGTTGCGGGCGACATGGCCCCCGAGGAACTGGGCGTTACCGCGGTCGACGACCACACGCTGGAAGTCAAGCTGACCGCTCCGCTTCCCTACTTCCCCTACATGACCACCCACGCCACGACTTTCCCGTCGCCGCAGAAGGTGATCGAGGAATTCGGCGAGGAATGGACCCGGCCCGAGAACATCGTCTCTAACGGCGCCTACATCCTGACCGAGCACCTGCCGAACGAACGCTCCGTGCGCGAGCGGAACGAGATGTACTGGGACAACGAGAACACGATCATCGACAAGGTCGTCGCCCTGGTCATCAACGACGAGAACGTGGCCCTGACGCGTTACCTTGCCGGCGAGCTTGATCGCACCGAGGTTCCGGCCGGTCAGTATCCGCGCCTGCACGAGGAATATCCGGACGAGGCGATCTCGTTCCCGCGCCTCTGCAACTACTATTACACGTTCAACCTGTCGGATTCCGGCCCCGAGGCCTTCAAGGACGTGAACGTGCGTAAGGCACTGGCGCTTGCCGTCGATCGCAAGATCATCGTCGAGAACATCCTCGCGGGCGGTCAGCCCGAAGCCTACACCTTCACTCCTGAGGCCGTCGCCGGGTTCACCCCGCCGACCGTTCCGATGGCCGAGATGACCCAGGCCGACCGTGACGCGATGGCGACCGAACTGCTGGCCGAGGCCGGCTATGGTTCGGACAACCCGTTGTCCTTCTCGCTGGTCTACAACACCTCGGAAGCGCACGAGAAGATCGCCGTGGCGCTGTCCCAGATGTGGAAGCAGAAACTCGGTGCCGAGGTCGAGCTGGCCAACATGGAGTGGAAGGTCTTCCTCGAAGAGCGCGGCAACCAGAACTTCGAACTGGCCCGCGGCGCATGGTGCGGCGACTACAACGAAGCCTCCACCTTCCTCGACCTGCTCGACAGCCAGTCAGGCTATAACGACGGAAAATATTCCAATGAGGAATATGACAGCCTGCTCGAAGCTGCCAAGACCGCAGAGGACACGACGCCTCTCTACACCTCGGCTGAACAGATCCTTGCCGAGGAAATGCCGGTCATCCCGATCTACCACTACGCCGGTGTCTACATGATGGACAGCGACGTCGGTAACTGGCCGGTGAACAACGTCGAGCAGAACTGGTACTCGAAGAATCTGTACAAGATTGCCGAGTAACCCAACCTAACTACAACTGAACCATTATCCCGCCCCACGCGTTCCAGCGTGGGGCGGCGATAATAATTTGGTGGCATTGCCATGTTTGCCTACATCATCCGACGCGTCATGGTCGCGGTGCCGACGCTGCTCTTGCTGATTGTCGCGTCGTTCTTCCTGATGCATCTCGCGCCCGGGGGACCATTCACCTCTGAACGCCCGCTGCCGCCGGCCGTGCTGGCGAATATCGAAGCGCGCTACGGTCTTGACCAGCCGCTGCTCGTGCAGCTCTGGGACTACATGACGAACATCATCCTGCATTTCGATTTCGGCCCGTCCTTCAAGTTCAAGGACCGGGACGTGAACGATATCATCGCGCAGGGTTTCCCGATCTCGCTGACCTACGGTTCGCTGTCCTTCCTTGTGGCGACGATTGCCGGCATCAGCCTCGGGATCGCAGCCGCGATCAAGCACAACAGCTGGATCGACTATACGGCCGTGTCGCTGGGTATCGCCGCACAGGCGCTGCCGAACTTCATCATGGGTCCGATCCTGATCCTGACCTTCACACTGTGGCTGGGCCTGTTGCCGGGCGGCGGCTGGAACGGCGGGCAGTGGCAGTACCTGATCATGCCGGTTATCGCGCTGGCGACCTCATATATCGGGAACATCACCCGGATCACGCGGTCGTCGATGCTTGAGGTGATGAACTCCAACTTCATCCGCACCGCGCGGGCCAAGGGCCTACCGCAGCGCACGGTAATCTGGCGCCATGCGATGAAGCCGACGCTGCTGCCGGTGATCTCGTATCTCGGCCCCGTTTTCGTCTACGTGCTGACCGGCTCGGTCTTCGTCGACCTCTATTTCTCCACCGGCGGGCTCGGGCAGTCCTATGTCAATTCCGCGCTGACCCGCGACTACGCGGTGCTTCTGGGGGTCACGATCCTCTACGGCGCGCTGACCATCTTCGTGAACCTTCTGACCGACCTGGCTTATGCCTGGTTCGATCCGAAGATCCGGTATTGAGGGGGCGGCCATGTTTGGCAGATCCGAAAAAGCAGAGGCGCTCGCCTCCGACATCACCGATTTCACAGCCGTGCGCGGCCGGTCGCTGCTGCGCGATGCCCGCGACAGGTTCCTGCGCAACAAGGCCGCGATGGCCAGTGTGTTCGTACTGGGCCTCATCGTTCTGTTCGTGATCTTCGGCCCGTTCTTCGCGCAATGGTCGAATGAGGAAATCGACTGGGCGCGCATGGGCGACATCGCAGGGCAGGGCGCCCCGTCGATCGAGAACGGCCACTACTTCGGCCTCGATGAACTGGGCCGCGACCTTTACAGCCGTGTGATCCAGGCCACCCGCACCTCGCTGCTGGTCGGCCTGATCGGCGCGGGCATGGCGCTGCTGGTCGGCACCGCCTATGGCATCATCGCCGGCTTCTACGGGGGGCGGCTCGACAGCGTGATGATGCGCATCGTCGATATCCTGCTGGCGATCCCGCTGACCCTGGTCATCATCCTGATCCTGGTGATCGCGGGACGTTCCTTCGTTACGCTCTTCATAGCGCTCGGAGCGGTGTCATGGCTGACCATGTCCCGCATCGTGCGCGGTCAGACCCTGACGCTGAAGACCCGCGAATTCATCGAGGCGGCCCGCGCCGGCGGCGTGTCGGAACCAACCATCATCGTGCGGCACATCCTGCCGAACCTGCTGGGCGTCGTGATCGTCTACGCCTCGCTGCTGGTGCCGGAGATGATCCTTGCCGAGTCGTTCATCTCGTTCCTCGGCCTCGGCATTTCCGAACCCAATACCTCGCTCGGTCGCCTGATCGCCGAGGGCGCCGGCACCATGGCGTACGGCACGCTCTGGCAGCTGCTCATCCCGCTCTTTTTCTACGTCACCATCATCATCACGATGTTCTTCATCGGCGATGGCCTGCGTGACGCACTCGACCCGAAGGATCGCTGACATGTCCGTTCTGACCGTCAAAGACCTGAAAGTGGGCTTCGACACGCCGGACGGGCGCGTGCAGGCCGTCAAGGGTGTCTCGTTCCACATCGAGCCGGGCGAATGCCTTGGAATCGTCGGGGAAAGCGGATCTGGCAAAAGCCAGACGTTCATGGCCGCGATGGGCCTGCTGCCTCCAAATGGTGTCACGATCGGTTCTGTACAGCTGCAGGGCAAGGAGATCCTGAACCTGCCGATCAACCGCCTCAACAAGGTGCGCGGCGCCGATGTGGGCATGATCTTTCAGGACCCGCTGACCGCGCTTACACCGCACCTGCGTGTCGGCGATCAGATGGCGGAGGTCCTGAAGGTCCACCGCGGGCTCTCCGGCAACGAGGCGCGGCGCCAGTGCATCGACTGGCTTGATCGTGTCCGCATCCCCGAGGCCGCCCGCCGTCTGAAGCAATATCCGCACGAACTGTCCGGCGGCATGCGCCAGCGGGTGATGATCGCTCAGGCGATGCTCTGCGATCCCAAGCTGCTGATCGCCGACGAGCCCACTACCGCGCTCGATGTGACTGTGCAGGCCGAGGTGCTCGACCTGATCGCGGCGCTCCAGAAGGAGCACGGTACGGCCGTCGCGCTGATCACCCACGACATGGGCGTCGTCGCCCGGATGTGCGACCGGATCGAGGTGATGCGCCTTGGCGGCTTCGTCGAAAGCGGCGATATCGAAGATATCTTTGCCCGCCCCCAGCATGAGTACACCCGCAAGCTTCTGGAAGCGATGCCGCGCATCGATGCCGGCGATGCGCCGGACGACGTGAAGCCCGATGCCAAGCCGATCCTGCGCGTGAACGACATGAAGGTGCATTTCGGCATCCGCGTCGAAGGCGGTCTGTTCGGCCGCCACGTGCCGCTGAAGGCGGTGAACGGCGTGACCTTCGACCTCGCTGAGGGCGAGACCATGGGGATCGTCGGCGAATCCGGCTGCGGCAAGTCCACGCTTGCGCGCGGGGTTCTGCGGCTGATTGAGCCGACCGCCGGTTCTGTCAGCTGGCTTGGCAAGCCGCTTACCGATCTGGACCGCAACGAGATGACCAAGGCTCGCAAGGACCTGCAGATCGTGTTCCAGGATCCGCTGGCTTCGCTCGATCCGCGGATGACGATCTCGGCCTCGATCGCTGAACCGCTGAAGACCTTCCGCCCCGACCTGACCACGCGGGAGCGCAAGGAGGTGGTGCAGGAGATGATGGAGCGCGTTGGCCTCGACCCGTCTATGTACAACCGCTATCCGCACGAACTGTCAGGCGGGCAGAACCAGCGTGTCGGCATCGCCCGCGCCATGATCAACAAGCCCAAGCTGATCATCTGCGACGAGGCCGTCTCTGCCCTCGACGTGTCGATCCAGGCGCAGATCGTGCAACTGCTGAAAGACCTGCAGGCCGAGTTCGGCATGTCGATGCTGTTCATCAGCCATGACCTTTCAGTGGTGCGCTCGATCTCGAACCGGATCATGGTGCTTTACCTTGGCCGCATCGTGGAGCTTGCCGATGGCGAGACCATCACGAAGCACCCGCAGCACCCATACACCAAGTCGCTGATCTCGGCTGTGCCGATCCCGGACCCGGTGGCGGAACGCACGCGCCAGCGCATCCGGCTGCCGGGCGATCTGCCGTCGCCGCTTGATCCCCGGGCAGCACTCCGGTTCCTGCCCAGCAAGCTGGCGACGGGGCAGGTGGATTATGTCCCCGAACTGCAGGAGGTCGCGCCGGGTCACTGGGTGGCCGAACACGACCCGCTGGAAGAGATCATCGCCGGCGAGCAGGAACTGCAGCAGTCAGCCGCCTGAGGACGGCCGTATGACCGGCGGCTGAATAGTGTGCAGCCGCCGGCGAAACCGGAGAAATCCGCGCGGATCTGCGCAGAGGACATTGCGCCCGAACCGGCGGATTCGTAACCTCGCCACAGTGATTTAGCGGCACGGCCGATAGGCCGGAAAAGGTTTCCCCGACAGATGGGCCAGCCATCGTCCAAGCGCGCACCCGCAGCGGCGTTCCAGCCTGCCGAAGCCATTACGGCACTGCATTCCGCCGATTTCTTCCCGGCCCTTCTGCGCCAGCTCGACGCCGTCGTGCCCTTTACCGGCGCGCTTCTGACCCACATCCACCGCGACCGGAAACCGGAGCACATCTTCGACACGGTCCGCGCCGAACGGCGCCGCGCGGTCGTCGACCAGTACCTCGACAGCGCCTACCTGCTTGATCCCATCTACGATGCGTTCCGGCAGGGGGCGACGAACTGCGTGATGCGCCTGCGGGACGTGGCGCCGGACCATTTCCGGCGGTCCACCTATTACAAGCACTATTACGGCACCATCGACCTTGGCGACGAGCTTGCGATCCTGATCGGCATGCCGCGCGACAGCGCGGTCTTCGTCTCGGTCGGCCGTCCGGGGAATGGCAGCCACTTCGCCACGCGCGAACTCGCGCTGATCCGACGCGACCTCGACGTGATTTCGGCGCTCGTCCGGAAGCATTTCGACCGACCCACACAGGAGCCGGCCCAGATTGACGTCGGCAGTTCGATTTCCGCGGCGATGGACTGCTTTGGTGACGGGGTTCTGACAGCCCGGGAACAGGAGGTCGCAACGCTTATCCTGCGCGGCCATTCCTCGCGCTCAATCGCTGCGCGAACCGGTACGTCCGAGGGCACGGTGAAGATCCATCGCAAGAATCTTTACCGCAAGTTGCGGATTTCTTCGCAGTCCGAGTTGCTCGCGAGTTTCCTCGGCTCGGTCATGCCCTAAGGTTAATGCGCGGGAATATATCCCCTTCGGGGTATTTACGCGGCTTGGCGGTGGCTCCTAGCCTTTGGAAAACGACGGGGAACGCGTGGCGACACAGACGATGGAAAAGGCCGGTGCCGAAAACCGGCGCAATGTGGCGATCAGCGCGCGCTCGCTGGTGAAGACCTTCGGAACCGGCGAATTCGCCGTCCACGCGCTGAAGGACGTGGACATCGACATCCGCGAAAACGAGTTCTTCACGCTGCTCGGCCCGTCGGGCTGCGGCAAGACCACGCTTCTGCGGATGATTGCCGGGTTCGAGTTGCCGACCAGCGGCATCATCCAGCTTGACGGGCAGGACATCACTGCGCTGCCGCCGCACAAGCGGCCGGTGAATACGGTGTTCCAGTCCTACGCCTTGTTCCCGCACATGACCGTGGCAGAGAATATCGGCTTTGGCCTCAAGATGCTGGGTCGCTCGGGCGGCGACATCGACAAGCGGGTGAAGCGGATGCTGGCGCTGGTGCAGCTTGAGGCGATGGCCAATCGCCGTACCGACCAGCTTTCCGGCGGTCAGCAGCAGCGGGTGGCGCTGGCCCGCGCGCTGGCGCCGGAGCCGAAGGTGCTGCTACTGGACGAACCGCTGGCCGCGCTGGACCTGAAGCTGCGCAAGAACATGCAGATCGAGCTGAAAAGCCTGCAGGCCGAAACCGGCATCACCTTTGTCTTCGTCACCCACGACCAGGAAGAGGCGCTGACCATGTCCGACCGCATCGCGGTGATGCGTGCGGGCGAGATCCTTCAGATCGGCGCGCCGACGGATATCTACGAGCGTCCGACGCACCGCTTCGTCGCGGACTTCATTGGCGACATCAACATTCTGGAAGGCTCGGTGGTTTCGTCCGAAGGCCGGACTGCGCAGGTCCGCCTGAAGGACGGCGCGGTGATCGAGGCGCGGGTACCTGAAGGCGTTGACGGCAGCGGCGACGTGGCGCTTGCCATCCGGCCGGAGGCTGCGCGGCTTGCCGGCCCGGACGAAACCGCGGCGTTATCCGGTACGCTGGAGAACGTCGTGTATTTCGGCGCCGCCAGCTATCTGCATCTGCGGTTGGGGTCGGGCGAGGAATTCGTTCTGCGCCACTCCGGCGCGCTGGATGCGTATGATCTGAGTACGGGCAGTGTGCTCGGGATCGCGCTGCAGCCGGGCCGCGCCCGGGTGCTCGAATGAGCGGCGCGCAGCTCTCCGCCGCCCATGCCGAGGCGGGACGGCGCGCCCGCAACGCGCGGCTGGGCCTGCTGGGCCCGGCGGTCCTGATCATCCTGCTGATCAGCATTCTGCCGCTTGGTATCACGGTGGTGTATTCGTTCCTGACGCCGGGCACCTACGGCGGCGTCACCTGGGAATTCTCGACCGCCGCCTATGTCCAGTTCCTGTTCGAGGAGGACATCTTCGACGGCACGCTGGCCTTCAACCCTGCTTACCTGCAGATCTTCCTGCGCTCCATCGGGCTGGCCTTTGGTGCGATGATCGGAACGCTTATCCTGGGATTCCCGACCGCCTATTTCATCGCGACCAAACCCCGCCAGCAACGCACCTTCTGGCTGTTCCTGATCACGCTGCCGTTCTGGACCAACATCCTGATCCGGACCTATGCGATGCTGCTGATCATTCGGGACGAGGGCTTCATCAACCTGACCCTGATGAACCTGAGGATCATCAACCATCCGCTCTCGATCCTCTATACCGACACCGCCGTCTTCATCGGCCTGATCTATACCTATCTGCCCTTCATGGTGCTGCCGCTTTACGCCAGCCTGGAGAAGCTTGATTTCCGTCTGGTCGAGGCCGGATACGACCTGTACGCCAGCCGCTGGAAGGTCCTGAGCCACGTCATCGCACCGCTCGCGAAGCCCGGCATCATCGCGGGCTGTGTGCTGGTCTTCATTCCTGGTCTCGGCGCCTACATCACGCCGGAACTGCTGGGCGGCGGCAAGAAACTCATGATTGGCAACATGATCGCGATCCAGTTCGGATCCTCGAGAAACTGGCCCTTCGGATCGGCGGCGGCGCTGATCCTGATGGCGCTGGTCGTGATCGTGCTGCTGGTCTACGCGCGCGCTGCCGGGAGGGAGGCCAAGGCTCATGGCTGACCTCGCCACCACTCACGATGCTGCCCCGGCGGCGCGCGCACGGAAACTGAAAGCCCGCGACCTGAAGGCGATGCCCGGGTTCAAGGCCATTGCCTGGGCCTGCATCGTGGCGCTGTACCTGCCGCTGATCGTGCTGATCGTGTTCTCCTTCAACGACAACCGGTCGGTGGTGAAATGGACCGAGTTCTCGCTGCGCTGGTACCAGGCGGCGCTGGAGAACGAAGGTATCCGGAATGCCGCCTGGGTTTCGGTGAAGGTCGCGCTGGTCGCGACGATCCTGTCCACCATCGCCGCCACCATGGCCGCGCTGGCGACGACCCGCGCGGCTGCGTTCAAGGGGCAGGGGCTGGCCTATGCGATCATCAACCAACCGCTGATGATCCCCGAGATCGTCACCGCCATCGCGACGCTATCGCTGTTCTCGCTGGTGAAATACGTCACCGGGATCACGGGGATCGGCTATCTGATGGCGGCGCATACGGCGTTCTGCATTCCCTTCGCCTTCATGCCGATCCGAGCCCGGCTGGAGGACATGACTCTGACGCTGGAACAGGCCGGCGCCGACCTTTACGCGACGCCGCTGCAGGCGTTCCGGTACATCACGCTACCACTACTGATGCCCGGCATCGTGGCCGGCGCGATGCTGGCCTTCGTCGTTTCGCTCGACGATGTCATCATCACGCTGATGGTCGCTGGCCCGGGTGAAACCACGCTTCCCATTTACATCCTCGGCGCCATCCGCCGCGGTATCACGCCCGAGATCAATGCCGTCTCGACGATTCTCGTCGGGGTCTCGGTGCTTCTGGTCGCCCTGCTCTTCCTGGTGCAGCGGCGCATGGAAAAATGACGGCTCAACAGGAGAGAAGAACCATGAAACCAACCATCCGCATCGCAGCTGCCGCTTCGGCGTTTGCGTTCGTCGCCGTGGCTGCCAATGCCGAAGGCGAACTGAACATCTACAACTGGGGTAATTACACCAGCCCCGAGATGATCGAGAAGTTCGAGGCCGAGAACGACGTTACCGTCAATCTCGACGGCTACGACTCGAACGAGACCATGCTCGCCAAGGTGCAGGCCGGGAACACCGGCTACGACATCGTCGTGCCGGGCGATTACATGATCAAGGTGATGATCGAGCAGGACCTTCTGGAAGAGGTAAAGCCGAACGAAATGGAGAATTTCGGCAATGTCGATCCCGACTGGGTCGATGTCTGGTGGGATCCGGGCCGGAACTACTCGATCCCCTATCAGTGGGGCACCACGTCCTTCACCGTCGATACCGAAGTCTATGGCGGCGACATCGACACGCTGGCCCTTATGTTCGACGCGCCCGACGAGCTGAAGGGCCGCATCAACATGCTCAACGACATGAACGACGTGATCAATGCGGGTCTCCGTTACCTGGGCTACGGCCGCTGCAACGGCAATGAGGACGAGATGCGCGAGGTTCTCGAACTGCTGCTGGCGGCCAAGGAGGACTGGCGCACGATGGATTATTCCACCATCGAAAAGCTGACCTCTGGCGATGTTGATCTGTCGCAGACCTGGAATGGTGCTGCGATGCGCGCCCGCGCCCAGCGTCCGACGCTGAAATACGCCTATCCGAAGGAAGGCTTCACCGGCTGGATGGACAACGTCGCCGTCCTGAAAGGCGCGCCGAACCTGGAGAACGCGAAGCTGTTCATCAACTTCATGATGGACCCGGAGAACGCCGCGATGACCTCTAACTTCGCGCGCTATGCCAATGGTATCACGGGCTCGGAAGAATTCATGGATGCCGAGATGCTGGACGCGCCCGAGATCGTCATGCCCGACGGCGCGCCGACCCCGGATTTCGTGACGCCTTGCCCGCAGGAGGTCGTCGATCTCTACAACCGCGTCTGGACGCGTCTGAAGCAGTAATCGTTTCCGGCGCGCGGGGCTAAGTTCCGCGCGCCGTTGTTCCCTCTTAAGGACAGTCTGATGGCCAACACGACGCTGCCTCCGCGCGGCGCGCCGAAGACGGCACGCCAGCTCGGCATCATGGAAGGCTTTCCGCCGCCACCCGAGAAGCGTCCGACACTGGAAAACTGGGACCTGCCGCCGTTCAATCGCTGGAGCTTCCAGAACGTCCGCAGCTTGATCCCCTCGGTCGACGTGTTCCGCGGCTACGGCCCTGAAGGCACCTTGCCGGAGGCGCCCGAGCCGCTGGACGACCTGCCGGTCGCATTGGAGGGCGAGACTGTGCCGCTGGCGCGCGTTCTGGCGGACACTTACAGCGACGGCTTCCTGGTGATGCATCGCGGGTGCGTCGTTTATGAACGCTATTTCAACGGCATGGCGCCGGAGGCGCTGCACCTGTCGCAATCGGTGGCGAAGTCGGTGGTCGGCCTGCTTGCCGGGGTGATCCATGGCGACGGACTGCTGGATCTGGACGCGCCTTTGGCAGATCTGGTCCCGGAGCTTGCCGCCTGTGGGTATGGAAGCGCTACGCTGGACCAGGTGCTGGATATGCGCTCAGGTGTACGGTTTACGGAGGATTACAACACGCCGGGCAGCGACATGACGCGGATCGACATTGCCGCCGGCTGGCGGCCGCACGGCCCCGGCGAGGCGCAGACGACGATCCGCGACGTGATCCTGACGCTGCCGCAGATCCGCGAGCATGGCGGCGTTTTCGACTATCGCTCCATCGAGACCGACATGGTTGCCTGGGCGGTGGAACGTGCCACCGGTGAGGCGCTGGCGCCGCTGCTGAGCCACCGCATCTGGCAGAGGATCGGCGCCGGTCGCGATGCCTATTTCACTGTCGATACTGCCGGTACCGCGCTGGCCGATGGCGGCTTTAATGCAACGCTGCGCGACTATGCCCGGATCGGGCTGCTGGTACTGAACCGGGGGAGGGCGGGGGACGATCAGATCGTGCCCGAAGCCTGGATTGACGCGATGCGGCAGGGCGACCATTCGGTGTTCGGCGAGCCGTGGTCGCTGAACTATCCCAACGGCGCCTACCGCCGTTTCTGGTGGATCCGCGACGCCGACCGCGGCGATATTTGCGCCGTTGGCGTTTTCGGCCAGTTGATCTATGTCGATCCGGAAAGCGACATGGTCGTCGCCAAGCTGTCGACATGGCCGGATTTCCTGATGCCGGCGCTCAGCCGCAAGACCTTCCGCGCCATCGACACCATACGCGACGCCCTGACCGGAGCCCCGTAACATATGACCATCGCCGACAGGATCATCGTCAACGGCGCCGTCCTGACGATGGACAGCTGCATGCCCAATGCCGAGGCCATCGCCATCGCGGACGACCGGATCCTCGCTGTCGGCTCGAACCTTGAGATCGAAGCGCTCGCCGGTCCCGAGACGGACCGAATTGATGCGAATGGCGCTACCGTCCTGCCGGGGTTCATCGAAAGCCACATGCACCTGTTCATTGGCGGGGCGGAGTTGGGCAATCTCCATCTCGACAATTGTGCCGACCCGGACCGGATGCGCGGGCTGATCCGCGACTACGCGGCGTCGCGCCCCGACCTGCCGCTGGTGGTCTGCCAGTCGCCCGATTACGGGGTTTTCGGAGATACTCTGCCGCGCGTTCTGCTCGACATCATTCTGCCGGACCGGCCATTGGCGCTTGTGGGGCACGATCACCATACGGTCTGGGCCAATACCGCCGCATTAGATGCTGCCGGAATCCTGAACGGGATGGAGACGGATCCCGGGCACGAGGTCGTCATGGGTCCGGATGGCCTTGCCACCGGCGCGCTCTACGAGCCGCAGGCCTATGAGCCGGTCATGTGTCTGGGCGGGCAGGAACGGATGATGCTGGGCCTCAATACCGGCCGCGATCCTGATCCGGCGCCGACTGATGCAGAGCGCGAGGAGGATCTCGCGCATCTGAAACGCGGGCTTGATCACTGCGCCGCGCAGGGCATCACCTCGATCGTGAACATGGATGGCAACGTTTACACGCTGGAACTACTTGAGGAACTGCGCAGTCGTGGCGAGTTGAACGTGCGGGTCCGGGTGCCGTTCCATTTCGTGCCCGATATGGAGGTTGGAGAGCTCGAGACCGCGCGTCTGATGAACAAGCGGTGGAACGACGACTGGCTGTCCTGCGGGTTCGTGAAGTTCTTCATGGATGGCGTGATCGACAGCGGCACCGCCTTCATGACGAACGACTATCCTGGGCGGCCGGGGCACCGGTCGACCGGTCGCTTCACGGCCGAGCGCTTTGCGGACCTCGCCACGAGGGTCGATGCCCTGGGCCTTCAGATCGCCGTCCACGCCATCGGCGATGCTGCCATTGCACGCACCCTCGATGGCATCGCCGCCGCCCGTGCGGCCAATGGCAGCGAGATCCGGCATCGGATCGAGCATCTGGAACTCGTGGCGCCCGAGGATTTCGATCGTCTCGCTGAGTTGGGCGTCACCGCTTCGATCCAGCCAGCCCACGCACCGGGATGCGCCGGGCTGCCGCTGGAACCGACGCTTACAAATATCGGCCGAGACCGCTGGAAGGATGCGTTCGCGTGGCAGCGTCTCGCCGGAAGCGGTGCCCTGATTGCGCTCGCTTCCGACTGGCCCGTGGCCGATGTCTCGGTGATGGTCGGTCTGCACGCCGCCGTCACCCGCGAGGCCTGGGTTGCGGATGTTCCCGACCATCGCTTCAAGCTTGAGGCGGCGCTGGCAGGCTACACCATCGGCGGAGCCAAGGCAGAGCAGACCGAGGCAAAAAAGGGCTCGCTGCGCGAAGGCAAGCTTGCCGATATCGTCATTCTGGACGGTGATATCACCGGCATTCCGTCGTCCGATATTGGCGGGATGCGGATCCGCACCACGATCTGCGGCGGTGCCGTGACCTATCACGGCACCGGGTAGAATCACCCGGTTTCGCTAGGTCGCGAACAGCGGACCCCGGTGTCCAAATTTTCTGGTGCGGCCCGCAACAATCGCACCCCGGCTGAGAGGAACACCTAACGAACCGCAAAAATGCGGGTGAATTGGTCACAGTACGTGCTACCAATGGTGGTAGGCTGAGGAGCGTAGCAAGTGCCTGACCGCAAGCATCCAGATCTTGATCGGACCGTACTGAACAAGCACTGCATCGTCACTTATTCCGACGAACACCACGTACTGGTGGATGTAAACGACAAGCTGCTGCAAATTACCGGCTATGACCGCGACGACCTGATTGGGAAGGACGCCAAGATCCTGCACCCGCCGAATGCCGCACCGATCGCGACAGCGATTCGGCAGGCAATGGAAAAGGGCGAATCCTGGGATGGCGAAACGCGTCTGCGCTGCAAGGACGGCTCCCTTAGGTGGACACAGACGACGGTTTATCCCTACCTGGGGCCCGACGGCCAGTTCCTTGGCGCCATCTCGGTGCGGACCGACGTCACCGACGTGAAGATTGCCACGACTGACCGGGAAATGACCTCTGTCGTCCACCGGATTGCCGATCTCGTTTTCGTCATCGATGCGGCAACCCATCGGTTCATCTACATGAACGAAGCGGCGGCGAGCCAGCTTGGCTGGACGGGACAGGAATATGCCAGCCGCTCGCTCGCGGACGTCAACGAGCGTATTACGCTCGAACGGTTCAACGAGATCGTGCAGCCGCTTGTCGACGGCAATGCGACGCGGATTGACCTGGAGACCGACATTTTCAGCGAACCGCATTCCGTCACGGTTCAGCTCGTCACTCCTGAGGCTGGCTCGGCCCGGTATGTCGCGATTTTCCACAATATCAGCGCACGGATGGAGGCTGAGCGTGTAAAGAGCGAACTGGTGGCCACCGTCAGCCACGAGCTCCGTTCGCCGCTGACTTCGGTCAAGGGTGCCATGGGTCTGTTGCTCGCCGGGGCCTGTGGGGAACTGCCCGACAAGGTGCGCGAGATGGTCGAGATCGCGCAGCGGAACGCCGACAATCTGGTCCTGATCGTGAACGACATCCTCGATATCGAGAAATTCGCCGCCGGTCGGATGGAGTTCAACATACAGAACAGCGACATATGCGCCGTGATCCGCGAAGCTGTCGAAGCCAATTCCGCCGGTGCCGCCCGGTTCGATGTCGAGTATGTCATAGAGGGCTGTGACGAGGCGGTAATGGTCGATTTCGATTCCGGCCGGATCCAGCAGGTTTTCGGCAACCTGTTTTCCAATGCGATGAAGTTCTCCAACGCAGGTGGACGGATTGTCGTGTCTCTCAACCCGGTCGAGAACGGCTATGACATTGCTGTGCGCGACTATGGTGTCGGGATCTCCGAAGAGGAACTTGGCGGCCTGTTTGAACGCTTCTCGCAGGCGAGGAACCGGACCAAGCGCAGCGGCGAGGGTACCGGGCTGGGCCTTAGCATCGTCAAGGCCATCGTCGAGGCGCATGGCTGGACGGTGCGGGCGGAGAGCACCCTCAACGAAGGCACCTGCATCACGATCTGCCTGCCGCGTCCGGACGGGGGCGCCATGGCATCGGCGGACGAGTCAGATGGCAAGCGCCGTAATCATACCTGAGAAAGCCGCGGCGCGATGAGGGACGCGGTGCGAAACCCCATCGCCATGATCGTCAGAACCGGGTTGAATGCGCCATTCGTCGGATGCAGCGAGGCATCGGCGATCCACAGGTTTTCATGGCCCCAGACGCGCCCCTCTGGCGTGCAGACAGATGTTTCAGGCGACTTGCCGATACGGCAGGTGCCCGCCTGATGCTGGTATGCCGAAAGCTTTGGTTTCGGGACCTCTCCCCATGTTTCCCGTGCGTCGGACGCCAGCAACCAGTCCCGCGCGCGGTCGAGCAGGTACGCCGCCGTCCGTGTGGTTTCCGGATGCACCACGCCGGAGAGCCGGGCCACCGGGCGACCCCACTTGTCCCGGACATTCGGGTCCAGTTCCACCCTGCAGGCGGGCGACGGGATCTCTTGCACCGGACCCTTCACCTGCGTCACACGGCGGTAGTTGTCATGCATGAAGGCGTGTGGCTCGGCGCCCCAGTGTTTCAGGCGCGGCGGCAGCGCCTGCCGCCAGAACTGCGCAGGTACCATGATGAAGTCGTCGGCCATCATCGCGCCGCCGATCACGCCGGGATTGCCATGCGTCCATTCTGTCGTGGCGATGCTGACACCGGGCCCGCGATCCGGGTGCGCCTGCGTGTCAAAACGGCCGTAGACTGTGGGATAGGTATGTCCCTGCAGGTTTCGCCCGACTAGCCCGGCACCGTTGCCGAGCCCTTCCGGTTCGCGTCCGGAAGCGGAGAGCAGCAGCAGGCGCGCGGTCTCGATTGCGCCGGCGGCGAGAACCACGGTTTCCGCATTGATCGTCAATTCTTCCGGGCCGTTGAGGCCCTCGCGAACCACGGAAACCCCGGTGACCGTTCCGGCGCTGTCGGTTTGCAGCCGCTGGACGACAGTTCTGGTGGCGAGCGTCAGGTTTCCCGTAGCGAGTGCTCGCGGCAGGACTGTGTTCTGGGTCCCGTTCTTGGCATCCACCGGGCAGGGAAACCCGACGCAGGTTGCGCATTCGATACAGGCGGGCCGGTCCTGTCGGGGGACGGTGTTGACGGCCAGTGGAGGAACGAAGGTCCCGATCCCCAACCTTCGGGCACCTTCACTGAGTACCCGCGCGCTTTCATATTGCGGGACAGGCGGCATCGGCAGGTCGGCTGAACGAAACGGTTCGTGCGGCAGACGACCGGACGGACCCGCCACGCCGATCTCGGCCTCCGCCCGCGCATACCAGCGCTCCATCTCTTCATAACCGAACGGCCAGTCGGCCAGCGAGGATCCCTCCGGCGTGCCATAGCGGGAGGCCATGCGAAAATCGTCGGGATGGAACCGCCAGGCCTGGGCGCCGTAGACGAAGGTGCCGCCACCGACGCAGGCGGCATTGTTGGAATAGCCCGGCTCGTGCGGGGCAAACTCCCGCGCCGCGCCGTCCGGGCCAATTAAGACCCGCGCGCCGTCGCTGTCGTCCGGCCCGGTGTTATGACCGTAGCGCGGATTGCGGTGATTGCGCAGATGGTCGCGCGGATCGTCCTGCGGCGTCAGCCAGTCGCCGCGTTCGATCAGCAGCACCTGCTTCCCGTTCAGAGCCAGCTCCGCCGCGCAGACGGTTCCACCTGCGCCTGCACCGACGACGATCACATCGACGAACTGGCGGTCGCGGGTCAGTGCCGGGGCAGGAGGTGGTGTAGTGCGAGGTGCTTCAACCGTTCCGCGCGGATCGGAGAACCCGATCCATGCCCAGCCACGACCGTCGCGGTTCCCGCCGTTTCCGGGGTCGGCATAAATGCCCTCGGCCACCCATTCGGATAGCTGCCGGAACCAAGGTTCGTCTTCTACCTCGTGCAAGTGCCCGCGCAGGTCCCCATCCGCAATACCGCGGAGACGCTCGATCCCGTTGCGGACCGTGCCGTCGTCTTCTGCGAGGCAGTTTTCGACATATGGCAGGGCGCCCGCAGCAATTGCTCCGCCGTCCGGGTCCGGGGCGATGGCATCGCAGATCTGACGCAGCAGGTCATCCATCGCAGACGTATAGCGCGGTTGCGGCGTCCCAGTCGTCCTCTGTGTCCAGCGGCCACATCGGGCGGTCGATCTTGCTCCACTCCAGTGCAGACAGGTCCAGAGCGGAGCATCCGGGGCTGGTTAGAAGGATATGGCGAGCGGCGACATCCTCGAGCTGCGGGTGCAGGTAGCCGAGTTTGACCACGTAGATATCATGCGCTTCCGGGTCGATGCCCATGGCGCGGAAATGCGCGGGCGTTGTGATGCCGACCGGTGAGTCGTGGAAGGTGGCGAGGATGCCACCAATCCGGGCTACGGCCCACGCGCCCTCGCGCGAGCGGTAGGGCTGGAAGCCGCCAAGTTCCAGTTCCGGTGCTGCAGCGATCACCTCTGCGCGTACGGTTCGGTGTGTGGCGGGAGCGGAAACATGCTCTGAACCAAGGTCCAGTTCGACTGTTGCGCCAGGGCCCGCAGCGCTCAGTTTCCGGACGGTTTCCGGCGCGGTGATACCGGCGACGACGGTGTTTGCCAGGCCGGCATCGAGAGCCGCCTGCAGTACCGTTGTAAGGTCACCCGGCGCGCCAGCTGTCGTGTTGTCGCCGGAATCCGAAACGAAGACCGGGCGCGCAGCGGAACCTGCTGCGAGTTCCAATCCCTCGGACAGTCCGGCGGTCTCCATCCGCAGCCGGAACTCGGCGCGTTCCGCCCAGATCCGCCGGGCGAGATCGAGCGCCTGAGCATTTGCCAGTTCTGCATCGCCTTCGCTCACCGCGAAAGCAGTTACGGAGGTCCACGGACGGTCGTTCCAGGCAAAGCCGAGCAGGATATTGGCCTCCATCATGCCCGGAACGCTGTCATAGTCCGGCAGGCATCCATAGAGCTGTCGCGCCGGGGGCAGGGCGGTCACGGCCGTTTCGCCGGGAACAAGGATAGGGATCTTCACCGCGGCTTTTGCGGGCCGGATCCCGGTGCGGATGACCTGCAGCAACTGATCCGCAGCCCGACGCCCGGTTTCTGCATCGTCGCGATGTGGTGCGGTGCGCAGAACCGAGAACACGGTTCCCGCGCGTAGCAGTCCCTCGGTCATGTCGCCGTGCAGGTCGAGCGAGACGCCGATCGGGATATCCGGCCCCACAGCCGCGCGGATCGCTTCGACGAAATCGGTATCGGCATCGCGGCCCAGACCTGCCACCTCCAGTGCGCCGTGATTGGCCAGCAGCACACCGTCGAACGGCCCCTGCGCCGCCATTCCATCCAGCACCTGCGCCTTCACCCCGGCATAGGATTCGGCGGTCATTGAGCCGCCCGGCAGCGCCGTGGTCCAGGACAGCGGCACCGGCTCCACATCTGGTTCTTCGTCCAAGCGGGCCAGCATGCCGCGTATCATCCAGAGGTCCTGCGACCACATTTCCTCGGCGGAATAGGCCTGCAGGTCTTTGGACTCTGTCGGCAGCGGCGAGGACAGCATCATCTCTATGGATATTCCGGTGATCGCGATGCGCATCGTCAGGACCTTTCGCTTTTGGATCGTCCGCTGGCTTCCAGCCCGTCCGTCGGCGTCAGGCGAAGGAACCCGAGCGCCGCCGCCGCGGGAAACAGCCCCAGAACGATGAAGCCCGTCGCGTAGCCGCCGTCGTCGCCGATCCACGCCACGAGGATCGCCGACAGGGTCACGCCAAGCGCCATTGTAAGCTGCTGCAGCACGCTGCCGAGCGTCACGCCCTCGGTCTGCCGCCGTTTCGGCAGCTCTGCATAGCTCAGTGCGTTGCTGCCGTTGTAGTGCCACGACCGGACGCTGCCGATGATCAGCAGCAGCATCAATATGATGACCTGTGGCGTCGCAGGCGTCAGCAGCGCCAGCGACGCGGTCAGCGCCCCGGCGATCAGGCTGTTCAGGATCAGCGCACGTCGAAAGCCCAGCCAGGCGAAGATGCGCGCGGTGAACAGCTTGGCCAGCAGCGAGCCGAGGCCGAGGATGAACACCAGCCCGCCGGCGATGTGCGGCGCGAGTCCGAAGCCGACCTGAAGCTGAAGCTGCAAAAGGAACACGATGCCGGTCAAGCCGATGCGGCCAAGCCCACCTGCGATAACCCCGATGCGGAAGCTGCGATAGCGGAACAGGCCAAGCCTCAGCACCGGGCGCGTCACGCGCCGCGTATGGGCGAAGTAGGCGGCCCCTGCGGCTACCGCTACGCCCGCCGCGCTCCAGCCGAGCCAGGCGGGAAGGAACGCGCCGCCGAGGTTCTCTGCCGCCGCCTGCGCCCCCAGAAGGGCAAGGCCGCAAAGAAGGAATCCCAGAAGGTCCAGGCGCCCGACCTTCTGCGGCGGCTGGGGATGCAGCACCCGCGCCGCTGCGACCAGCAGGAACAGGCTGATCGGCAGGTTCATCAGGAAGATCCAGCGCCAGGAGCCGAAGCTGACCGCCAGCCCGCCAATCAGTGGCCCCACCACCGGGCCGATCATGGCGGGCGTCGACATCAGGGTGATACCGCGGACGATATCGGCGCGAGACACACTGCGCAACAGCATCAGCCGCCCGACCGGCGCCATCATCGATGTGGCCACGCCCTGCAGCATCCGCGCGGCGATCAGTTGGCCCAGCGTTCCGGCGGCGGCCGAACATAGCGAGCCGGCCATATAGGCGCAGACGGCGCAAAGGAACACGCGCTTTGCACCGTATCGGTCGGCGACCCAGCCGCTGATCGGGATGAACACGGCCAGCGTCAGCATGTAGGACGTGATCACCAGCCCCATCCGCGCCGGCGCCTCGCCGAATTCGCGCGCCATTTCCGGGATTGCGACCATCACTGCGCCGGTATCGAGCTGTTCCATCAGGAAACAGATGCCAAGCACCAGCGCGGCACGGCGCCAGTAGGGGTTACCCTCTGCCTGCGGCTTGGTGCGATTTAGCTGGCTCTCTGTCGTCGTGGTCATGCGGGCGTCCGTTCCAGCCGGTTCGGCGGCATCAGCCAGAGCGACCCAAGCACCAGTGCCACCGCAACAAGGCTCAACGCCGATGCGGCGAAATAGGCAGAGGCGCCTGCGCGTTCGGCGAGGGCGCCGAAGCCGATCAGCACCACGGCGGCCATTGACTGACGCATCACCGAAACGATGCTTTGCGCGCGCGCGGCCACCGCGTCATCCGTCCAGTTCACCACGAAGGCGATGGTGGCGAGGTAACTTAGGCCGAACGAGAACATGTGCAGCACCTGCAGCCCGGCCAGAACCCAGAATCCTGGTTCCAGCGCCAATCCGGCCCAGCGGATTGCGGCGACAATCCCCGCGGCGGCCAGCATCCAGCGCGCCGAGGCGAGCCGGGATAGCTTGCCGAAGCTGAACATCAGTACGATCTCGGAGGCCGTCGCCGTTGCCCAGAGCAACCCGATCTGCCCGCTGCTTAGCCCCGCCTGCGCCCAGTAGAGAGCGCCGAAGGCATTCTGCATCAGGTGCGAGGCGTTGATCGTGGCGGCGGCCAGCAAGGGCAGCACGAACCAAGCGCGGCGGAACTGTGCCATACCGGCGGGCGGCGGCGCCCCGGTCTCCGGCCCGGCCGTTTCCGCCCGCCGCATCTCTGGCAGGGCAAGCCCGGTCAGCAGGCGCATGCCCGAGATCAGGAACAGCAGCGGCAGGAATGCCGCGATGCCGAAGGCGCCGATCACGAAGCCGGACCCGGCTGTGATCAGCATGTGGCCGATGGTGGCCCAGACGCGGATATCCGCATAGCTGCGGCCCTCGCGCCGCGCGATCCGCGCGCTGGCCGCATCGGTGACGGGGATCGTCACGTGCACAGGCAGCAACACCAGGAGCCAGCACAGGGCGAAGATCCAAAAGCGATCCGCGAAAAGCAGGCCAAGTGGCGTTAACGCTGCGACCGTAACCCCGGCGACGATGGTGGTGCGCCAGGTGAACAGCAGGTCGGCCACGCGGCCGACGATCAGGTTGAAGGCCAGCACCGCGGCGAAGGGCGCGGCGTTGACGAAACCGATCTGCTGTTCGGTCAGGCCCCGCCCGCTGAGCCAGATGGCAAGATACGGCGTGGCCAGCGCCGTCGTCCCCATCAGCCAGAAATAGAACGCCGATACGCGGTAGAGGTGCGGGATGCGTGACAGCATCCCGCTGGGAGGTGACTGGAACACGGCGAAACCTGCGTCAGGCGGTGGCGAGCAGCCCCTTGTTGCCCTCGAATACGCCTTCGATCGAGCTCCACTCCATGTCTCCGTCCATCGGGAAGCAGGGGCGTTTGACCTTGCTGTATTCCAGCAGGGTGAAATCCAGCGCGCCGACGCCTTCGGACAGAAGGCAAATGTTGCGGTTCATGATGTCTTCCTGCTGCGGATGCAGGTAGCCGACCTTGACCACGTAGATCTTGTGCGCGGTCGGATCGACGCCCACCGCCTCGAAATGTCCCGGCCCGGTGAAAGAGACGCGCGCGGAATGGAAGGTGGCGATGACGCCGCCGATCTGCACCTTGGCCCAGGGCGAGTCGTTGCCGCGCAGGTTGGTGTAAGCGGATGTGTCCACGGCATCGCCGCTCGCCAGAACCTTCGCCGTCACCGTCTTGATCTGCTTGCGGGCAGAGATGTGGTGGCCAAGCTCCAGAGTCACCTCGCTGTCCACGCCTGCCGCGATGCACTGGTCGACGAGGTCTGGCGCATAGATGCCACCGATGATGATGTCTTGCATGTCCAGGTCGATGGCTTCCTGCAGCACGAATGTCAGGTCGCCACCAGCGCCGCAGGTGGTGTTGTCGCCAGAATCGGCGAGGTAGATTATCTTCTCCGGCGCAGCTGCGGCCTGCTCCAGCCCCTCGCGCACGCCAGCAGTGGGCATCTTCAGCCCGAATTCCTTTCGCCGGGCCCAGACCTTGTCAGCGATCTCGCGCGCCAGGCGCAGCGCCTCTTCCTCACTCGTTTCATGGGTGACAACGGCCTTCATCCCGCACCACGGCAAGTCGTTCCAGCCAAAGCCCACGAAGATATGCGCCTCGGTCACGCCGGGCAGGGCGTCGTAGTCGGGCAGCATGCCGAACAGGTCCTTTGCGGGGGCGTAATCGGTCATGCATTTCTCGCCAGGGATCATCATCGGGATATGCACCGCAGCCTTCTTCGGTTTGCGGCCGGTCTTCATGATGTCGATGAGCTGTTTCGTCGCGCGGACGCTGGTCTCGTAATTGTCCCGGTGCGGCGCGGTGCGCAGGCAGGCCATCGCGTCGATGGCGTCGAGCAGTTCCTGTGTGACCTGCCCGTGGTGGTCGAAAGGTACCGTAATCGGGATGTCCGGGCCGACCACCTCGCGGACCGCGACGATGTAATCGGTATCGGCATGCACACCCAGCCCGTCCGTTTCTCCCGCACCGTGGTTCAGGACAAGGACTCCATCAAAGAGGCCGTGCTCTTTCAGCAGGTTTAGCGAGTCGCCCTTCATCTTTTCGTATAGTCCGCGTTCGAACCCGCCTCCGGGCAGGGTGCGGCAGAACAGAAGTGGCACCGCTTCGAAACCGTCTTCCGCCGCGATCGTGTCGAAGACACCTGTCAGGGTCGTCACGGGCACGTCGAGCAACTCATCAAGGTACCATGTCATCGTCGTGCTTTCATCGGTCAGGAACGGGCAGGCGATCATGGCTTCATGTCTGAACCCGAGCACGGCTATGCGCTTCGATGTCATCGGTGCATCCTTTCTGGCGTTGCGATATGTTTTTCTGGTGGTCGGATAAAAGTCTGTCGGCGCTACCGTTCGCCGTCAAGCGGACCAGTCGCACCATGCGGGAAATTCGGTATTATTCTTTAATCCCGTCAAAATTAGCCCAGATCGCCGCGTTTTTTTTTGGCGCAGGGTCGCCTCCAGGTTAGATTTTGACCATTTTTCAGGCATTTTTACGAATCTCCCGGCGCCGCTCAGAGAAAGATTGACTCGTGACGGTATCCATTTTTTATTTTTTTGTGAAATCGGAATAAATTGATTTCATCCGCGAGAGTGATCTCAGCACCGCAGGAGAGGTATGGAAATGAACGGAGTATTCGCAAAATTGCGCACGGGTTTGGCTGCCGCTGCGCTTGCGTCGACCGCGCTGGCTGGACCGGTGTCGGCGCAGCAAGTCAAGGAATTCTGGCACTACCTGGGGGCCGGCGGCGAGCTTGAAGGCGTCGAAGGCATGATGGAAGTCGCCAAAAGCAAAATCGACGAAGAGTTCACGCACCGCGTCGTGCCGGGCGGCTCGGCCGGCCTGCGCCAGCAGGTGCAGGTGTCGCTGATGGGGGGCGTGCCGCCGATGGCCTATCAGGTCTCCGCCGGGCTGGAGCTGAACCAGCTCGCCCAGAGCGGCCGCCTGGTGCCTCTGACCGAGGCCTGGGAACAAATCAACGGTGACGAGATCTTCCCCGAGGGTCTGATCCAGGTGATTTCTTACGGCGACGAGAAATACGGTCTGCCCTTCGCGATGAGCATGCTGGGCAACACCTGGTACAACAAGGGGATCTTCGAGGAGCTCGGGCTGGAAGTGCCCACGACATGGGAGGAATGGGACGAGGTCGCCACGACGCTCGAGGAAAACGGCTATGTCGCGCTGACTTCCGGTGGTGGCTCGGCTGCATGGACCATCTATCAGTTCTACGCTGCCCTGTTCGACGCGGCGGGAGCCGACGGGTACTGGGAATTTGTCGGCGGCATGATGCCGTTGGACGATCCGCGCTTCGTGGAAGCGGTGGACCTGTTCGAGGCACATTTCGTCAAATACTTCGATGATGAATGGACCGGGGGCGTCTGGTCGGACGGGCTCGACCGCCTGATGGCCGGCGAAGTCGCGATGTACAACATGGGCGACTGGGCCTCGGGCTATATGCGTCAGCGGGGCTGGACGCCGAACGAGGAATACAGCTTCTTTCCGGCGCCGAGCCTTCAGAACGTCACCATCTTCCAGTCAGACGTGATCGTTGTGCTTAAGGGCGAGGAAACCGACCTCGGCATGAAATTCGCCGCCGCGGCCGCTTCGCCAGAGGCACAACAGGCATTCAACGCGGCGAAAGGTTCCATCGCGCCCAGCAACGAGATAGATCCGTCGTTCTACGATCCGATCGCCAAAATGGAATACGACAAGCTCGTTTCCGAAGACGCGATCGTGCTGCCGAACCTTTATGTGCTGATGCCGTCGGGTTTCAAGGAAGACCTCGGAAACGCCTTTACCCGCTTCGGCGCGACCAAAGACCGGGCAGCCTTCGATGAAGAGCTCGCGCGCCTCGAAGAGATGCGTAAGGAAATGTACGAAGCCGGCGAATTCGGTACTTTCTGATCCTGTACCGGCAGCCGCGCAACGCGCGGCTGCCGGCATCCTTTCTTTCGGAGCCCGACTCCCCGTGACCACACTGAACCCACTCGCAGCGATCCCGTTCCGCCAGCGCGACCGGATGACCTATTTCATCTTCCTCATGGTCCCGGCGGTTCTATACGTGGCCGCCTACATCTACCCGACGATTGAGACCTTCCGGCTGTCCTTCTTCGAATGGGACGGGTTCTCGCCGCCAGAATACATCGGGCTGGAAAATTACTGGGAACTGCTGGGCGAACCCCGGTTCCGAAACGCGTTCTTCAATAACCTGAAATGGCTGGTTTTCTACCTGACGCTCCCAACCGTTACCGGGCTGGCACTGGCGCTACTGCTGGATGCGGAACTCAGGGGATCGGTCGTGTTCCGCACGATCTTCTTCATCCCCTTCACGATCACCACCGTGGCCGTCGCCTCGGCCTGGCGCTGGATGTACAAGCCGTCCAACGGCGTGATGACCCAATTCGTCGAGGCGCTGGGGTTCGACGCGCCCAACTGGCTGGGTGACCCGTCGATAAATACCTATTCGATCATGGGTGCCGCGCTCTGGGCGTGGAGCGGTTTCACCTTCCTGATCTATTTCGGCGGCCTGCGCGCGCTGCCCACGGAACTGATCGAAGCCGCCCGCATCGACGGCGCGAAGTTCTGGACCATCCTCTTCAAGATCAAGCTGCCGCTGCTCTGGCCCTCGACCATCGTCGTGCTGGGCATTGCGGCCGTCGACTCGATGAAGATCTTCGATCTCGTCTGGGCGATGACACAGGGTGGCCCCTACCGGTCATCCTCGGTGCTCGCTGTCGAAATGTACGAGACGTCCTTCGTTATGTTCAAACTGGGACAAGGCGCCGCCGTCGCCTTTGTCCTGCTGGTCGTCGCCTCGATCGTGGTGATGCCGTACATCTATCACATGACCCGTCAGGTCGATGAGGTGAAGGAATGAGCGTGACCACCGACACCCACCCCGTCGCCGCGTCCCGGATGTCCGGCCTGACCCGCAAACAGGTCACCCGTGGCCTTCGCTACGTCGCGCTGACGCTGCTTGCCATCGTGTACATGATGCCGCTGCTGGTGGTCCTGAACGCCAGTCTGAAGACACCGGCCGACATCCAGCAGGTGCTGGCCCTTCCGACACAGATCGAATGGGCGAACTACGTCGCCGGGTGGGACCGGATCGGGCGGTCGCTGTGGAACTCGGTCCTGATTACAGGACCGTCCGTGGTGCTGTCGATCCTGATCGGCGCCATGGCGGCCTATCCGCTGTCGCAGGTGCGGTTCAAGGGCGACAGGATCGTTTTCCTGTTCCTTCTCGCGGGCATGCTGGTGCCGCAGCAGGTAGTGCAGATCCCTCTCTTCATGATGATGCGGGCGCTGGGGCTCTACAACACGATCCCAGGCCTGTGGCTCGTGCACCTCGCCTTTGGCATCCCGTTCTGCACCTTCTTCCTGCGCAACTTCTTCACGACCATTCCGTCTTCGATGTTCGAGGCGGCGCAGATTGATGGTTGTACCGCCTTCAGCTATTTCTGGAAGATCCTGATGCCGGCCTCGATCTCTGGCATCGCGGCGCTCGCAATTATCCAGAGCCGGTCGGTCTGGAATGACCTGTTCTTCGGTCTGACGCTTACCAACAGTCCGAACACACAGCCGACACCGGTGGCGCTCTATACGTTGATCGGCGGCATGGAGGTGGACGAGGGCCCGCTGATGGCGGCCACGGTGATCTCGATCATCCCGGTGATGGCCGTCTTCCTCGTGTTCCAGAAGGCATTCACCCGCGGGCTGCTGGGAGGCAGTTCCAAATAATCAGGTCTCTCCCGGCCCGGCGTCACAGCCGGGCAACTGAAAATGGCCGGCTCTCTTCCCGGCCATTTTCTATGTTTCCGCGGCCAGGCAATAGAATACCCGCCACACTTGCGCGTGACGGGTCTGCAATTGTAAGGCTTGGCGCTCAGCGGCCGGGTTTCAGCACCTTCTCGGTTTCAGGATCAATCAGGTGCATCCGCGACAAATCCAGGCTGAAGGTAACCTTGTCGCCATGGTGCCCGGTAAAGCCCGCGGGCATCTTGGCGCAGGCGTTGACCTCTCCCACAGGGAAGAACACCAGTGTTTCCGCGCCAAGCGGTTCCAGATAATCGATCTCGGTGGTCAGATCGCCATAGCCGTAGGCGCCGGCCTCGCCGATGGCCTCGGGGCGCAGGCCCAACAACATCTTCTTGCCGACCGCGGCACCATAGGTCGCCTGACGGTCCGCCGGCAGCGTCACCACAGTGCCGTTCTCCAGCCGCGCCTGCAATCCGCCGTCGCCGCGATCCACTGTCACCGGGAAAAGATTCATTGCCGGAGAGCCGATGAAGCTGGCGACGAACAGCGTGTCCGGATGGTTGTATAGCTCCTGCGGCGGGCCGACCTGTTCGATCTTGCCGTTGGACATCACTACGACGCGGTCCGCCATCGTCATCGCCTCGATCTGGTCGTGGGTAACGTAGATCGTGGTGGTCGGGATCTTCTGGTGCAGGTGCTTGATCTCTGCACGCATCTGTACCCGCAACTTAGCGTCTAGGTTCGACAGCGGCTCATCAAACAGAAATACCTTCGGGTGCCGCACAATGGCACGGCCCATGGCGACCCGCTGACGCTGGCCACCGGACAGCGCCCGGGGCTTTCGTGCAAGAAGTGGCTCAAGCCCCAGGATCCGCGCGGCATCGGCGACGCGCGTCTTGATTTCGGACTTGGGCATCCGCTGCTGCTTCAGCCCGAACGAGATGTTGTCCTCTACCGTCATATGCGGGTAGAGGGCATAGTTCTGGAACACCATCGCTATGTCGCGCTCCGCCGGGGCAAGATCGTTCACGCGTTTTTCGTCGATCAGCAGGTCGCCCGACGTGATCTCTTCCAGACCCGCCACCATGCGCAATGTCGTGGACTTACCGCAACCGGACGGACCGACCAGCACGACGAATTCCTCGTCGCGTATCTTAAGGTCGAAATTGGTGACGGCCTGCACGCCCTCGCCATAGGTCTTACCGACAGTGTTAAGCGAAACGGTGGCCATGGTCAGTTCTCCAGATCGGGCGAAAGCGTCAATACGCGGTCCGGCTCGGACCATTCGGGTGGTAGCCAGAGTGGGGTGTTCGACAGCGGTAGGACTTCCGGTGCCAGTTCGAGACCAATGACATCGGAAACGAAGGCGCGCCGCGCCTCGACGCGGGCATAAAGCTCTGGGTGAAGCTCTGCGAGTTTCCCGCACAGTTCCTTATCAGCGAAGACCACCGCATCTTCGCAGTTCAGCGCCTGTCCCTTGCCGAGCGGGCCGGGGATCACATCCACCTGAAAGGCCATGCCGGAACGGATCTTTTCGGTCGAACCCGGCCGGATCGCGCTGTGTGTCCATTCGTCGTAACCCAGCAGGTGGCCGGGGTTCAGCGCCGGTTTCAGCCCGCCCTCAGCCAGCGCGGCGGTCACGGCATCATGGATCTCGCCGCCGGTCACGCCGATGCGGGCCGTCTTGTACCAGGTGACCAGCGCGTTGAAGTAGGTATGGCAGGCATCGAGGAACCCGGGCGCCGCCGAAGCGCCGCTCAGCATCCCCGCACGAGAGGACAGGGCACCCCAATAGCCCACAGCCGTGGTAACCCCGCTTCCAGCCGTCAGCCGCTTGGCCGTGGGGCTGCGCAGGCCGACCACGCGCCCTGTCTCGTCGGCGGACGCCATCATCATGTGGCACGACAGGGGCTCGCCCTGGTAACCCATCAGCCCCGCTGCCTCGAACTCCGTCATACCGGGCCCCGTGCCCTCGACGATCCGCCGCACGGCGGCAGAGGCACGCGCGGCGGCCCATTCGAAGACTGCGATCTGGTCCGCATCCACCACCGCGCGTTCGCCGGTTTCGGGATGCATCAGGATCGGCGTCGCTTCCACCAGTTTGTCCGTTCCGCCCACTGCTTCACGGACAGCAGCCAGAATGTTGTGGGGCAGGACAAAGCCGGCGCCTTCCTCGGGCGTAAGGTATTTCCAGCCGACAAGGCCGACAGTCTGTCCCGGCTTCAGGCCGATTTCCCACAATACCGGGGCAAGGGCAGGGGCCACGCTGCGATCCTGACCCATCAGCGACAAACTCTGGCACAAGTGCAGGTCCAGCCCGTCAAGCCGCGCAAGTGGCGCATAGTCCATCGTCTCGTTACCAACGACCAGCGCCCGTAGCCCGTTGCGCCCCAGCACGAGCAGCGCCTCCTCGAACCGCGGTTCGATGCCTGTAAGGTGCAGCATGTTGGCCACGTGCTCGCGGTCCGCGTAGACAACGACCCAATCCGTGCCGGCACGCGCCAGCAGGCTGTCAGCGCGCCGGGCATAGGTTTCTCGCGGGATCTGAGGCAGGGCCGCGGGGATGCCGAAATCGGGCAGCGTTATGCGCCGAAGCGTGCAGGCAGGAGTGCCGCCGGTTATCGATTCGGCTTTCGTCATAAAGTCTCTCCGCTGGTTGCGAGGGAATTAAGGGGTTCGCGCTGCTGCGGCGGCGCCCAGGGTGCGTGTTCCAGGGCCGCGAAACCGGTGCAACCTTCCAGAGCGATGGCGACGCCGCCCAGCGGCCGTTCCCGGTTCTCTTCCATTCCGACGGTAAAGCGCAGGTCGACCAGCAGCTGTGGATGGATCAGGTCTTTCAGCGCCTCGTGCAGTTGCCGCTCGATATGCGGGTACATCGCCGCCATACCGCCCGACAGAACTACGTCGGGCAGGCCGGTCACGGATACCGAATTGGCCAGCCCCATTGCCATTGCGTCGATGTAATCCTTCATGATCCCGGTCATGCGCGGATCGCCGGCCTCGACCAGCCGCACGATATCGGCAAATTCGTCAACCTCGATCCCGGCCTCGCAGACGATCGCCATCATCGACCGGTTTGAGACATGGGCGTCGAGGCATCCATGCGACCCGCAGATACAGTTCCGCCCGCCGCGCATGATTTTCTGGTGGCCGATCTCGCCGGCAAATCCGCCATCGCCACGGCAAAGCTCACCGTTATAAACGAGGCCTGCGCCCACACCTGAATCGCAGAGCACCAGCATGAAGCTGCGGTCGCTCGGCGGGTTCTTCAGCAGAATTTCACCCAATGCGGCGCCGTCTGCGTTGTTTCCGATGAAGACGGGCACTTCGGTTTCGGACATCAGCTGCATCTTGGGATTGAAATTCGACCAGTCGAGGTTCGGCGAGTGCCGCACCGTCCCATCTGTCTGCACCAGGCCCGGCACAGTGATTCCGACGGCGCGCAGTGTCGCTTCTTCCAACCCGGCCGAAATCATCAAGCCGACGATTCCAGCGTGGATGCTGCGGCCGATATCGTTGACGTTCTCGGCCATCGGGCGTGACAGCACAGCGCGCGGTTCTCCGGCCAGGTCCGCCAGCACAAGGCGGATCTCCTTCGGGCGCAGGTTCACTCCCACGACCAGCCCGCCGGCGGAAGAGATCGCGTAGCCCTCGGACGGGCGGCCACGGCCGCCGGAATGACGGCGTTCGACGCGTTCGATCAGGCCCAGCTTTTCGAATTCGCGCAGTACGGTCGATACGGTCGACTTGTCCGCCTCGGACATTTCGACGATTTCCCGTTGGGTCGCGCCCGGCGTTGACCGGACGGCGTGAAAGATGCGGGTTGCATTCCGGTGGCGGACGGCGATCTGAGACATGGAGCCTAATTTTTACGACTTCTGTAAAAAATAGATCGTGACTTGCGGAAGAGGTCAACCCCGCGATGGTTTGACACCTTACAAAACTGGTGATTTCGCCATTTTCTTAGGCGGAATTGAATCTGTTCATTCGGCGAATACGTGCTGTTTTCACCTATTTTTCTCCAATTTTTCCGATGGATGCTTGACTCCGGCGAATGCCGGAACCTTTTAATCCGATATCAGGAAAAAAGGAGCTGTCATGCGTCGGATCGCGGTAATGGGCATGTCGAATGAGACCATGCTGGCCTCTCCCGGTCATATCGACCTGTCGACCTCGCTGTTCTGGCGGGGCGAGGAAATCTTTGGGGAAGAGCTTTTCCTGATGCGCGGCGTGCTTCAGCGCCTGAGAGAGGAACCGGACGTGGAAATCGTGCCGATCATGCTGGTGCGCTGCCGCGCGACGCCGGTCTTTTCCCGCGCGCAGTTCGACGAAGTGAAGGGCGAAATACTGGAACGCCTCGCCGCCGCCGGCCCTCTGGACGGTGTGGTGGCCGCCAATCATGGCGCAATGGAGGTCGAGGATGGCGAATCCACCGCCGACACCGAACTGATGACTGACGTGCGCAGGATCGTAGGGACGGACGTTCCCATAACAGTGGGACTCGACCTACATGGCCACGTCACACCTGGCTATTTGAATCAGGTTGATGGATTCGCGGTCTACCGCACTGCGCCGCACCGGGATGACGGTGAAACCGGCTATCGCGCCGCCGATCACCTGATGCGGATCATGGCTGGGGCCAAACCGCGCCACGCCGCGGTTCACATCCCACTGTTCCTGCCCGGTGAAACCGCGATGACGATCTATCCGCCGGCTGACGAGCTTTATGCAATGCTGTCGGACTACGACGCTATGGACGGGGTGGTAGAGGCGAACCTGTTCATAGGCTTCGCCTGGAACGACCTGCCCTGGGCCGGCATGCACGCACTTGTCACCACGGACGGCGATGTTGATCTGGCGCGCAAGCTGGCACAGGACATCGCCGCCAAAGTCTGGGCACGGCGCAGCGAGTTCGGCCTCCAGATGCCCAGTTACGAGGTGGAGGAGGGGTTGCGGAAAGCGATGGAAATGCAGCCACCCGTCCTGCTCAGCGATTCCGGAGACAACGTCACTGCAGGCGCATTCGGCGACCTGACGCTGGTCCTGCAGCAGGCGCTCGACATGCCGGAGCTGGAAGACATCGTGATCGTCAACATCGTCGCCCCCGGCTTAGTCGATCAGGCCCGGCAGGCCGGGGCTGGTGCAATGATCGAGGTCGATATCGGCGCCGAGCACCTGTCGCGCCCCGCTACCCACCGCAAAACGGAGGCCGAAGTTCTTGCCACTGGCGCAGAACTGAACCCACCCGGCGTCTTCCGCGGCTCCTCTGCGCCATGGGCGGTGCTGAAAATCGGCCACGTGACGGCCAGCTTCCATCATTCGCGCCTCTCGATCAACTCGCCGCAATTGCTGGAAGCGATGGGGATCGACAGCGCCGCGCACCGTCTCTACGTCTACAAGGTCGGCTACCTGCACCCGAAACTGGAGGATCTTGGCTTCGGTCACGTGTTGCTCTTGTCCGATGGCACTTCGAACCTCGATCTCACGAAGCTCGACTATCACCGCATCGTTCGCCCGGCCTATCCCTTCGACCCGGATATGACATGGTCGCCAGAACAGGGCCTGTACGACGACGGGCGCGGCTGATGGCCGAATATGCTGCGCTTCCCTTTGACGCAGAGGTAATTCTTGCGGGCGTAAGGCCTTGGGTCACCTGCGAAAGCCCGTCATGGGATGTTGCCGCCGTAGAACACATGTTGGCTATTGCCGCCGCCGACATGGCGGCGATGGGCGCGCGGATTAGGTCTCTGCCCACGGAGTACGGCCGCGCCGGCTGCGTTCTCGCCGATTTCGGCCCCGAAACGCACGCGCCCGGGATCCTGATCCTCAGCCACCTCGATACGGTCCATCCCCTCGGCAGCCTCGCCGGCGCCGTTCCCTGGAGACGCGATGGCGACAAGGCCCACGGCCCCGGCCTGTTCGATATGAAATCCGGAGCCTATCTGGCGCTAGAGGCCCTGCGACAGCTATCTACTGCAGGCATTTCGCCAAAGCTTCCGGTCCGGGTCATGATGACCGGCGACGAGGAAAGCGGCAGCGTTCCGGCGCGGCCGCGGATTGAGGCACAGGCGCGAGCGGAGAAATACGTTCTTGTTCCGGAAGGCGCGCAGCCCAACGGGCACCTTGTAACCGGCCGCTTGCCGTCCGCCCGGTTCCGCATCTTCCTGCACGGCCGCCCGTCCCACGCTCTGTTGCAGAAGGAGGAGGGGACCTCTTCCATCCTCGCCATGGCCACGCTGTTGCAGCGGATCGAGGCGATGACGGACGGCGAGACCGCACTTACCGCAAGCATCATCCAGGCAGGCCAGGCGGTTTCGTCCGTGCCCCTGACCTGCATGGCCGAGGTGGTCTGCGTCGCTCCAGACGACGACAAACTCGACGCGATCGAAAAGCGCATTCGTGCGATGGCGACGGAACTCCCCGGTATCCGGCCAGAAATCGACCGAAAGACCCACCGCCCCACATGGTGGCCCGGGCTGAAGGACCGGCAGCTTGCCGATCTGGCAACAAAGCTAGGCAGGGGCATTGGCCTGGATCTGGAATTCGACATGCTCGCAGGCGGATCCGACGGCAATTTCACCGGAGCAATCGGAGTGCCGACACTGGACGGCCTCGGCCCTGTCGGCGCCGACGCCCATCAGCTGAGCGAGCATATTTTCGTGTCGAGTATCGTGCCACGGGGCAGGCTGCTTGCAGGGCTGATCGCCGAACTGGAGTGATGCCGCCGGGCTGAAACTAGATTGCTTGGTATTTGGCGCGGCCCGATGGCCGCGCCGTATCGTTCGGGTTGCGCCCGTCAGGTGAACGCAAACTCGTCCGTGCCGAAATCGAGCCCCACGATCAGCGGATCATGGTCCGAAGAGGCATAAACCCCGTCATTGTAGAAATCGGCGTTGTTGTAGGTGCTGTCATAGCCGATCAGGTCCGGTTCATCGGCGTTGATGTGCCATTCGGTGACACCAGTGACATTGTCCGCCATCGAACCGTCCGCCAGACCCTGGTCCAGTGTGCCTTGCATTCCGTCGAAGACATAGGAATAGGCCTCGTCCTGGCCGATGAAACTGTCGATCAGGTCGGTCAGTCCGGCATCGTCGTCGAGATATTGAACCGCGTCTTCTTCGGCATAGGAGTTCAGGTCGCCCAGCAGCAGATAATTGCTGACCCCGACGTCGTTGTACTCGGTAGAAATCCACTCGGCCAACTCCATCGCCGCGTCCAGCCGAACGCCGTTCCAGAAGCCCTGACCATCGCCCTGGTCGAAGTTGGCGTCGGCATACAGTTGGTTGAGCAGGTCCGAAACCGCGTCGTAATCTGCGGAACCGCCGTTGTTCGCCAGCCAGCTTTCCGCCGCATCCGCAACGTCCTGCAGGTCGCTGTCGCCCTTCGACTTGAAGTGCGAGGATACGATGGTGAAGGTCTCTCCGGTAGCATTGTCCTCGAATGTCGCAGCGACCGACGGGCGGTTGCGCTGGTAATCGTCGAACTCGGCGCCGACCAGCGCGGCCAGAGCGGACGCGATGGCATAGGTGGCGTCGGCGGAACTCTCCTCGAACACCAGGTAGTCGCTGTAGATCAGCGTCACCGCCGAGCTGTCATAGATGATGCCGGTCGTGATCGCGTCGGTACCGATGAAATCGCCGATCCCGGTCGGGTCGACAAAGGCATAGGTGGCGCTGGTCCCCTCGGCATTAAGCAGATCAACGAGCGTGCCGATGGCGGTGGTGCCGTTGTTCTCGATTTCCTGCAGCGCGAGAACTTCGGCGCCGGTGCCAATGATGCCGTCGACGATCTTGGCCGACTGCCGGTCGAATTCTTCCTGGTTGTCGGCGCCGCGCGGATCCAGGTCGCCGCCCGGGCCGGTCCCGCCCGAGAACGTGGTGAAGAAGTTCAGCACGTTGTACGACGCAACCTGCAGCGAACCGCCCACATCCTCCGGACTGCCCTCGCGGGTACCGGAATTGGTTTCCTCGACGAAGGTCATGGTCTCGGATACGTTCAGCGTCCATTCGTCGTAGGCAAAGGTCAGAACGCCTTCGACGCTGCCGTCGACCTCGGCGCCAAGCCGGACGGTGGTGCCGCCGTCGGAAAAGTCGTCGCCGCTGTCGAGGATACCGTTGCCGTCGTCCCCTGCGCCGCCCGGTAGGTAGGCAAAGCTGTCGGGGTTTTCGGTCGAGGATGCGTCATCCAAAAGCAGCCGGGCATTCGCATTGGCCTGGTTCAGCGCTGCGACCTCTGCCGCCTGGGTCTGGGCGTCGTATATCTGCGTGGCCTGGGTCTGGGTGCCTGCCGAGATTGTGATCTGGCCATAGCGGTCGAGGTTGAAGTTCTCGATCACCGTGAGCGCGTCGCTGTTTCCGGTGGTGACCGACAGCCTCATGCCTTCGACGCTTTCATAATCTTGCACAGTGTCGGGCGACAATGCGATGACGGTCGCGGCAGGCAGTTCATAGTCCGACGCAAGGATCTCGATCGACGATACCGAGGTGATTTCTGTCAGCCCATAATACTCGGCAACCGTGCCGGTCGCTTCGACGAGGTCGCCAAGCGTCACCGCGTAGCCGCCATTCGTGTAAACGAAGATCCCTTCAGATGTCAGCAGGCTGCCGTCGCTCTCCAGGTCTTCTTCCTGGAGGAAGAACCCGTCATCGGTGATCATGGTCACCACGGCCGAAACGGTCACCGCCATTCCGACCATCGCCGACTCTGCCACTTCGCCCTGGATTGCCGAGATCAGCGTGACTTCGGGCTCTTCGCCGCCGTCGCCGGAGGCATCGGGATCAGAGGTCACTACGACATTGTCGATGTAGAGCGCCTCGTCGGCCGAGTTGCTGTCCAGTTCGACCACAAGCTGTACCGAAGAGATCTCGTCGCCAATTGTCGCCGACAACGTCTGCCAGCTGCCTTCAATCCCAAGGTCGTCGATATCCTGACCGGTGGTATCCAGCAGCGACACGATGCCCTGATCGGTCATGACGTAGATGTTCGCCAGGTCATCCGCTTCCCAGCCGGTCTCTTGCAGGAAGGCATCGAGCGAGATGGTGACCTCTCCCACGGCGGACAGGTCGATCTCGTCAAAGCTCAGCCGCAGCAGCCCGTCAGCATCGGAAAGCTCGTAGCCCTGGCTGCCATCGGTGAAGCTTCCGACGACACCGGTGTAATCCTGCACGCCGACGAAATCGGCATCTGACAGACCGACATCCTCGCGGCTGTTCACCCAAGTCAGGTCATAGCCCAACAGCCCAGCAGACGCCTCGGTACTGTCGACAGAGGCAAGCCCGTCGATATTCGGGACCTCCACTTCGTCACCTTCGGCCACGAAGCCATCGGCCGCGCCGTCGAAATCGTACTTGCCGCCGGTCGCCTCGGTTTCGAAGCTTTGTGTCAGCTGGAACACTTCCTTGACCGCGACATTGTCGAGATACAGCGTCTCGGACGAGGAATTGCTGTCCAGCTCAACGATCAGCGTCGCCTCGGTCACATCGGCCGCCAGCGTCGTGCTCAGGGTGGTCCAGCTATCCTCGATACCCAGATCGTCGATATCGGTGCCGCTGGTGTCGAGCAGGGCCACGGTGCCTTGATCGGTCTCGATGTAAACGCGGATCAGGTCGTCTTCTTCCCATCCTGTCTCGTTCACGAAGGTGTCGAGCGAGATCTTGACGACTGTATTCGCTGCGCGTGACGACAGGTCGACCGTGTCAAAGGTCAGTCGCAGCAGCCCGTCGGCGTCCTGCATTTCGTAGCCCTGCACACCGTCGGTGAACTGGCCGACATCGCCTGAATAGTCAGTGACGCCGATGTAGTCGCCATCCGATATCCCCTCATCGTCGCGCGTGTTCACCCAGCTCAGGTCAAAGCCCAGTAGACCGGCCGAGGCGTCGGTACTGTCGACGGCAGACTGGCCGGCGAAGTTTGGGAGATCTACCTCCGCCCCGATCTCCACCAATTCGCCATCGGCGCCGTCGAACTGGTACTGGCTTGCGGCGGTTTCGGTCTCGAAGCTCTGGGTCAGAGCGATCGGGTCCCAGAGGTCGCTGACCGAAACCGACAGGGCGGTGCTGTCGGTGGCACCGAATTCGTCAGTCACGGCGACCGTCAGCTCATAGATGTTGTCGCCATTCGCGTCTGCGGGAGCTTCGAAATCCGGCGTGCCGGCAAAGGCGATCTCGCCTGTGTTCGAGTCGATCGAGAACAGCGCTGCGTCGGCGCCATCCAGGCTGTAGGTAAGCACCGCGCCCGCGTCGACATCGCTGGCGCTGACATCGACAGGCACGGCCGTCTCGCCCTCTGCCACGCTCACAGCGGCATCCGAAATCATCAGAACCGGCGCGTCGTTGCTGCCGGTCACGGTGACCGTGACGGTGGCTACATCGGTTCCGCCTTTGCCGTCATCTACGATGTAGGTGAAGCTGTCGATAATGGTCTCGCCCTCGGCCAGCGCGTCGAACGCGGCGCCCGGGTCGTAGGTGATCTCGCCGCCGCTGAAGCTGACGGTCGCGCCAAGCGCGGAAGTTCCGTCGACTGCCGCGATAAAGATCGCGTCGCCGTCGAATTCCAGGTCATTTGCCAGCAGGTCGGTCGCGGACAAAACTGTGGCGCCATCCTCGTTCGCCGCAGCGTTGTCATCCCCAGCCAGAACGGCGTTGTTGCGGCCATCAAGGTACAGCGTGAAGTCATCCGCGCGGAAATACAGGGCCTCGACATTCGTCAGCGTATCGACGGAGTTGATTTTTCCGTCGCTGTCATATCCGGTGACCAGGGCGGTGCTCGCTTTCAGGCCGTTCGCCTTACCCCCGGACACACCAAAGAAACTCATCTCCACGTCGCGGATCGACCCGTCATACAACACCGTATCGAAGTCACGGCCGCCGTCGATCCAGTCGAGTCCGAGCGAGGCGACAATCGTGTCGTTGCCTTTCAGGCCGAAGATCAGTTCAGTCTTATCCGTTCCCGACAGGGAGTCGTCGCGCCGGCTGCCGATTTCGAGATTGACCGGAAAGCGCGCCAGCGCCGCGCCGAATCCATAGGACTGAAATGATTTGTAGAACATTATGACCCCCTGTGCGTTCTGCCCGGTCTGCATCCCATCGCTGGGTAACAGCCACATGAATTTACTGTTGCGATGTGAAGGAAGTCTGTCTGAAAAGCCGGAGTTATGAAACCGAAGATTGACGGAAGTGGAACGTTCTGGGTATCGTCCGCTGCGAAATTTTCTATTCAGTCGTCAATATTGTAGGATGGAAATATATCTAGCTTTGTACGGTGGATATTGAAATAAAAAGTCCTGATACTAAAAATACGTTGAAAATTTCTGGTGAAAAAAAATAGTAATTTATTATTTAAATCTGATGGATCACGTGCCGATGGAAATCACGAAGATTGCTCGCGCCATGAGTGCATAGCAAAACCTTAAGTGGAATCCGCACTTAACACACGCCGTCGACATCTCAATATTCCCGGTTGCGGGACATACTTGCGGGCGTGTGCCGGCTTGCTTGCTTAACCGCTTCAGTTCCCATTCTACGCCGGAAAAATCCTTGCCACAGGAGTATGAACCTAGTCGCGGATTGCACTGCTTCCGGCTGCCGCAATATCCGGTTCGCTCATCCCGTTCCGCCAATGCGCAAAGGCAACCGTGTTACTCGCCGGAATTCCAAGGTCGCGTACGGCCCGCCGCATCGAGCGGAACGCGCCATATTCGGCACCGCACCAGAACGCGCATTGCTCGCGATCTGTCGGCCAGTCAATTTCGGCAAAGGCCTTTTCAAGCAGATTTGAAGTGCCCGGGGAGACCCTGCCGCGCCACAGCCACCGGACTGCCATACCGTCCGGTGCCGACAGTTCCTGTTCGTCTTGTGGACCTTCAATCTCGATCAGCGCCACGCCCTCCGCGCCCCGGTCCAGCGCCTCAAGGCAGCGTGCGATCCCCGGAAGTCCGGTTTCATCGCCGGCGAGTACCTGGAATGGCGCCCGCACTAGGCCCCGCGCGGCGGGACCGATGAAGCCGACGCCATCACCTGGCTCCGCTCCGTGCGCCCATCTTGTGGCAGGCCCGTCATGATCGCCGAGAAAGAAATCGACAGCTAGTCGGCTCGCTGCCAAGTCTACCGACCGAACCGTGTAGACACGCGTGTCCAGCGCCGCGTTTCCGTCCGGCCACCGAATCTGCCCTGCATCGGTCATTACCGGCCAGTCCGTAGGGATGCCCCGCCCACGTTTGAAGAACAGACGGCTGTGCAGCTGTTCGACCGTGTCGTAGCGGGTCAGATCGTCCCCGGAAAACCAGATCCGGCGCATGCGCGGCGTGATCTGCTCGGTGTTCGTTACCTGCAATAACTGCAGTTGTGGCGGCAGCGTATCGCCCGCCATATCGCCCTCCCAATGGATCTGCGGCGCAGCCTCGCGGGCATTGAAATCGATCAGGCTCGTTACCGAGTAGCGCATCGAATTCAGCGATGCGGCGTCCCGGCAGTTTATCGTCACGTCCAGCCGGTTGCCGCGGATCTCCAGCGCGACTTCGCTGCCCGGGCCGGCGATGGCCCGTTGGGGACCTTCGCGGCGCACGGGCAATTGATGCGCCTCAAGTGCGTCGAGAATTGTCGGGAAGTACCGATCCGCGTCCGGAAATTCGATCCGGGCATATGTTTCGAGCATTAGTCATCTTCCAGCGATAGCCACAAGGGGCCTGGCAATGGGTGGGCGAAGTAGTGATTCAGATCGTTCAAAGTCTTGGCGGGGGCGAGGTCGGCGCAGTTTTCCGGATGCATCCACTGACCCAGGCATTCGGCAAGAACCGGGACCAACAGAGGTGACGAGATCAGGCCCGACCAGATGCCGTGAACACGGCCATTTAGCACTGCAGGTGAGACTTTCAGAGCCGCGCGTGAGGCTGCTCGCCGCAGACCTTCACGCCCCTTCGCCGGATCTAATCCCGGGCCGATTCCGGGCTGCCGGTCAGGGGCAAAGCTGCCGCCAGTCGCAACGTAGACTTCGGGTTCTAGCGAGATTAGCCCTTCCTCGGAAAGCTGCCCGCCCCAACCGTCGGAACCGGCCAACAGGGTGCCCCCGGCCATGTCGAACAGATCGCCCCAAAAAGCGCTTCCGGCAGCCCAGCAACAATCGTCGAAGGTCGACATGATCTCCATGTAAACCCGCGGCTTCGGGCCGACCGCGGCACAGGTGCGAACTGCGTCGAAACGCGACAGGCCCAGTTCCGCTACCTGTTCGGCTCTGGCCGTCTGCCCCAGTACCGCGCCCCAGAATGCCATCGCGCGCGTCAGCGATTGGTCCGGCGGCAGCGCCAAGTCGTGGCCGCTGGTCCAGGCAACGGGAATGCCGGCGGCCTGTAGATGTTGCGCCAGTTTCGATCCGCCGTCAGGCGGCAGCATGTAGGCGCTGGCGACCACGAGATCCGGGTCCAGCGCCAGGATGCCCTCGACAGAGACCGTGTCGGCGGACAGCTTGCCCACCTCCGGAATATCCAGCTTCGGCAACACGCCGGACTTGCCCAGATCCAGCCGCGCCACGCTGGACCAGCCCACGATCAGTTCGGTCGGGTTCGGTACGAGCGCCGCGATGGAATAAAGGTCGGTCGCGTCGAGCAACACGATCCGTCGTGGCGGTGCCGCAAGCGCAATCCTGTTGCCCAGTACATCCACCGCCTCGACGTCACCCGCGCGCACAACCGCTGGCGCAGCCAGGAACGCCGCCCCCGCCACCAACAACCGGCGCCGTGTCACCATGTCTTGCGCAGTCCAGCCGTCACGATGCGGCCCTCGCCGTACTGGCAATAGAAATTGTAGCTGCAGCTCGAATAGTAGGTCTCGTCGAACAGGTTGCGCACGTTCAGTGTCGCCTCCATCCCGTCGAGCGCCGGATTGGCCTGGCCGAGGTCGTAGCGTATCGCAAGGTCGACCAGCGTATAACCGTCGGCCTTCACGGTGTTGGCGTCGTCACCATAGCTGGAGCCCACGAAACGCACCCCGCCGCCCAGTTCGAACCCGTCAAGCGAACCTTCGAACGCGTAGTTCAGCCAGATCGACCCGAAGTACTCCGGAACCGCCTGCGGGCGGTTGCCAATGATGCTGGCATCGGTCGATTCCGTAACCTCAGTATCCAGCAGCGTCAGCGCGCCGATCAGTTCCAGCTGCGGCGTCACCTGTCCACGCGCTTCGAATTCCAGGCCCCGGGACCGGACCTCGCCAGTCTGGATCGAGAACCCGGGAACGCTGCCAGGCGTCAGAACGTTTTCCTGCGTGATGTCAAAGGCCGACAGTGTGAACAGCGCATCGATTCCTGCCGGCTGGTACTTCAGGCCCAGCTCGAACTGCTCGGACCGGGTTGGAACGAAGGGATCGCCGCCGGCATCGACGCCGATCACCGGCTCGAAAGAGGTCGCGTAGCTGACATAGGGTGCGACGCCGCTGTCGAAGAGATACAATAGCGCGGCGCGATAGGACGTGGCCTCCGAGTCCTGCGTGGTTGTCACGACCGCCAGCCGGTTCTCGCTTTCGGTTTCGATCCAGTCATGCCGCGCGCCCAGCACGGCGCGGAATTTGCCGAACGACAGCTGATCTGTGACATAAATGCCGGTTTGCCAAGTGGTCTGCAGGCTGTCGGAGAGCGGCACAAACGGGCCGGGCACGCCGCCATAGACCGGCGCGGTGACGTTGAGTATCGGTGCAAGCGCGTAGGCATACTGCCAATCGCTTTCGTTCCGCATCAGATCGACCCCGGCGAGCAGCCGGTGCGAGACCGCACCCGACGCGAAGGTGTATTCCAGATTGGTGTCCCAGGCGAAGCCCTTGATCTCTTCTTCGGACATCACTGCCAGGCGTGTCAGATCGCCGGTGGCCGAGATCGGCGCAGCCATTTGGATTCCCTGCATGTCGGCCTGAACGTTGGCAAAGCGCAACTTCGACCGAAGTGTCAGGTTTGGCGCAACGCCGTGCTCAAGTCCCGCGTAGACACCCCATTGCGTCCTGTCGAAGGAATCGAAATCCGGATCACCAACGTTCAGGTCACGATTGAGTTCGTCCGCGAAGTCCGGCGCAAGGAAGGTGGGGTAGATCGAATTGAAATAACCGCCCTCGGGGTCCGACTGCCAGTAGGCGCCGAATGTCAGCCGGGTCCGGTCGCTCGGTTGCCAGACCAGGGTCGGCGCAAGCGCATAGCGCGCTTCGTCCACGTCGTCATAGCGTGAACCCGCGCCGCGCCCCATGGCGGCAAAGCTGTATTGCAGCGACCCGTCCTTGGCGAGCACACCGTGTTGCTCGAATCCCGCCTGCACCCGGCCATAGCTGCCGAATTCCAGCCGCGCCTCGCCGCCGGTGGTTCCGTCCGGGCTCCGGGAAACCATGTTCACCAGCCCGCCTGGATTGCCATAGCCGTAAAGTAGTGCTGAAGGTCCTTTCAGCACGTCCACACGGTCCAGTACGAACGGGTCGATTGCGGATTGCGCAAAGGCCTGACCTCTAGGAAGGCGCAGCCCGTCAAGAAACGACACGAATTGCGAAGCCGTTCCGAACCCTCCGAAACCACGCAAGAACACACTGTCGTACCGGGTCGAGGCATCGACCTCAGAAAGCACGCCGGACGTATAGCGCAGTGCCTGGCCAACCGTCTGGGTGTTCTGGTCGTCGAATTGCTTACGCGTCAGCACGGTCAGTGCCTGCGGAGTCTCGACGACGGGCGTGTCCGTCTTCGTTGCCGACCGCATCTCGGGCAGCGCGTAGGAGTTCGACGTGTCGGCCACGTCCGCTTCCAGCACGATGGTCCCCAGATAGTCGTAGTCCTGCGCGATGCCCGCTGTTGCCACCCAGCAGATCGCGGCCGCCAGTGCCGAAACTTTCCCCAACATCGCGCGTCTCCGTTCCTTGCGTCCAAGACAGCGCTACCAAAACGGGACAGTAACGTCCAGATAAATCCTGATAGAAACAATAAGAAATATACGGACATTGTCGGACAGCGCAAAATCCGCGCATAGTCCCCTAAACTATCTGGAAGAACCGAACAGGCATGCAGACGTCACAGGCAAAGCGACCGGCACGCGGCGGGAGGCCGACCAAGCGCGAGTCCGAACGGATCGCGGCCGACATAGTGGACGCCGCTCGGCATCTCTTCGTGACGCAGGGCTTTTCGGCGACGACTATGGAGCAGGTGATCGCTCGGTGTGGCATCGGCAAGGACACGCTGTACCGTCGCTTCGCTACCAAAGAAGATCTCTTCGCTGCGGTAACCGAAATGGCACTTGCGCGCACCATTGACTGGCTAGAAGCAGCCGAAGCTGAAAGCCCGTCGCAGCCTCTGGATCGCGTGCGTCATCTCGCCCGCTGGTTTCTCGATGCCAACTTGGACCCGCAACTGCTTGCCCTAAAACGCGAAGCATTCATCGAAGCGATGCGCGCGCGGCCGCTCGCGGGCGAAGACCCCTTCACACCTCGCCTCGCTAAAGCCATCGCAGAAGCCGACGCCAAACGCCAATTGCACGCCCCCGATCCCAAATTTATGGCCTCGCAGCTCATCGCGGCGGTTGTACTTGGGCCCAGCAACTCGGCGCTTATGGGCGACATGGCGCTAGAAGATTCCGAGGCGCGGGATGCCTGGTTCGAAAAAGCATGGGCTCTGTTCGTAGAGGGCGCTGGTGTGGGCGAAACCTCCAAGCAATCTGACCGGGCGAACCAGTAGCGCTTAAGCGCATGGCCAGCCGCACAGCAGTTACGATGCGTATACTTCGGCGACAAAAATCCGGACTTTGGAATGGGGCAGGGCGGCCACCGAGCCACAATGTGACGAGATCCTGCCCGAGGCGTGCGACGGCTGTATACTAGCCCCGTCCTCAAGCGCTATGACCGGAACGCTGGACAATCTCGACTGTCACGCCGCCGGGGCCTGCCCCGGAACTGGAGGGAGGACCCGACAATGACCGTGAAATTTGCAATCCTCGGTGCCGGGCGGATCGGACAGGTCCATGCAAGAGCTATCGCGTCAGTTCCCGGCGCGGCATTGGTGGCCGTGGCCGACCCCATCGCCAAAGCTGCCGATACTGCCACCGCCGCGTATGGTGGCGAGGTCCGCACCATCGACGCGATCTTGACGGCGGAGGACGTGGACGCTGTGGTCATCTGCACCCCCACTGACACCCACGCTGACCTGATCGAGCGAAGCGCCAGGGCCGGCAAGGCGATCTTCTGCGAAAAGCCCGTGGACCTCGACGTTGCCCGCGCCAGACGTGTCGTTGAAGTTGTCGAAGAGGCCGGCGCCACCCTCATGGTCGGCTTCCAGCGCCGTTTCGATCCAGATTTCCGTGCGCTCCGCGCGGAGGTCGACCGTGGCACGATCGGTGAGGTCGAGATGGTCACAGTGATGTCTCGCGACCCCGGAGCGCCCCCAATCGACTACATCAAACGGTCCGGGGGCATCTTCCGCGATATGACGATCCACGACTTCGACGTCGCCCGTTGGATGCTCGGCGAGGAAGTGGCAACGGTCATTGCCGCCGCCTCCAATCTGGTCGATCCCGAAATCGGCAAGGCGGGCGACTGGGACAGCGTCAACGTCATCCTGACCACGGCCAGCGGCAAGCAATGTACCATCAGTAATTCCCGCCGCGCAACCTACGGCTACGATCAGCGGATCGAGGTGCACGGCAGTATGGGCAGCATCGCGGCGGAGAACACGCACAAGGCGCGGGTGACCGTAGCAAACGATACAGGCTACACCCGACCGCCGCTGCTCGACTTCTTCATGACCCGCTACACCGCTGCCTATGCCGCCGAGATCGCCCATTTCGTAGACGCGCTCGAAAGCGGCAGCCCCACGGCGACCACCGGGTACGATGGAGTTATGGCCCTTGTTCTGGCCGAAGCGGCCGTCCGCTCGGTGGACGAGGGCCGCACCATCAAACTGTCGGAGGTACTCCTGACATGATGATCCAAGATCCGATCGGGAGAGTTCCCGGCATTCAGGGCGAAACGCCAGCCGTGCCTGAACGGCACGCGATCCGCACGGCCCGCGCCGGTAACATGGCCAGATTTCCACGGCAGAGGGCCAACTGATGGCAGTCCAAATAGGCATATCTCTGATCGCCTGGCAGAACGACGACCTGCCGGATCTTACTGCGGCATTCACCACAGAAGGTGCGATGGAGGATGCTGGCAGGATTGGCTATGCCGGCGTCGAACGCGGCCGCAGGATGCCCGCCGACACCGACGGCCTGCGCGAATATCTTGACCGCCACGGCGTGTCACTCTGCGGGGGCTGGTTCTCTGGCGAAATGCTATCGCGTTCCATTGACGACGAAAAAGCCGCAATGGCAACGCAGGTTCAGCAGTTCGCCGCGCTCGGCGCGCCCTGCATCGTTTACGGCGAGTGCTCAAACTCAATCCAGGGAGAGCTGGCAATTCCTGTCTCGCAACGGCCCAGGCTTTCGCGCGACGAGATCACCAGCTTCGCCGGCCGCATGACCGAACTGGCCAAGTGGAGCGCGGGGCAGGGAATGCCACTGGCATATCACCACCATATGGGCAGCGTGATTCAGGCGGCGGAGGATATCGACTGGCTCATGGATGGGTCCGGTCCCGATCTGACCCTTTGCTTTGATACCGGCCACCTGCTATTCGCCGGGAGCGACCCGTTAGCCGTCCTCGACAGGTGGGGCGAGCGGGTGCATCACGTCCATTTCAAGGACGTGCGTCCGGTGGTTCTGGACTGGGTTCGTACCGAGGACAAGAGCTTCCTCGATGGCGTCCGCCACGGCGTTTTCACCGTTCCCGGCGACCCGGACGGCTGCTTCGACTTTGGGGCAGTGACCGACCGTCTGGCGCGTATCGGCTTTTACGGCTGGATTGTAGTCGAGGCAGAACAGGATCCGGAAAAGGCCCCGCCTTTCGAGTATTCCAAATTGGGCTTTGAACACATCAAGAAGATCTGTGCCGCCTCGAAGCTGGTAGTCGCAGGGTAGGGCGCGAATTAAGCAGCGCGGATCCCAGTGCCAAAGAAAGGCATAGTATCAACCGCGCAAACCCTGACCACAAATTGTTACAGCTCAGGCGGGCCTGCCCGAAGTTGCCCTGCAATTCGGAAAGAGGATGATGCGACCCGTCAGGCACAGTGAGCAAAAAGGTTCGATGTCTCCAGGTAGTTGTTAGATCAAAAATGATCTTTGGAGTTTCGAACGACAGCCCGGTGCATTCGTCGTCGCTCAATAACCGAATTTCTGCTTTGACGGATGACAGGTAATTGAGGTCGAGAAAGGCGAGGGAATGGTGGCCGCTTCAGGTCAAGCGACGGAAGTTTTCAGGTCCTGGCAGCAATGTCAGGTTTATTCCGCCGCTATCGTCATCGAAGCATCCGGGCGGTAATTCAGGATCGGCGCGAGCCATCGTTCGGCTTCTTCCAGTTCCATCCCTTTCCGCGCCGCATAATCGGCTACTTGATCGCGTTCGACCTTGGCAACACCGAAATAATAGGTGTCCGGGTGGCCGATGTAGAGGCCAGAGACGGAAGAGCCAGGCCACATTGCCATGCTCTCAGTCAGTTCCACCCCTGTGGCGGCTTTCGCGTCCAGCAGGTCAAATAGGGTCCGTTTCTCGGTATGATCAGGCTGTGCGGGATAGCCCGGGGCTGGGCGGATGCCGCGATACGGCTCGCCAATCAGTTCGTCAGGCGCAAACTGCTCGTCAGGCGCATAGGCCCAGAACTCGCGGCGCACGCGCTCGTGCAGCATCTCAGCCATGGCCTCGGCGAACCGGTCGGCAAGGGCCTTGACCATGATCGCGCCGTAGTCGTCGCCGGCTTTCTCGAACCGCTCTGCCAATTCGGCCTCTTCCGGTCCGGCCGTCACCACGAAACCGCCGACCCAGTCTTTCACGCCCTCCGGCGCAACGAAATCAGCGAGGGCAACGTTCGGGCTGTCCTTCCGCTTTGATGTCTGCTGTCGCAGCGTGTGAAGCATCGCGAGCTCTTGTGTTCGTTCCGGATCACGGAAGAGACGGATGTCGTCCCCGTAGCGGTTCGCGGGCCAGAATCCGACGACCGCGCGGGGGCCGAACCAGGATTCCCCGATGATTCGCTGCAGCATGGACTGCGCATCCGCCAGCAAGTTGCGTGCAGCCTCGCCGTACTTCTCATCGTCGAGGATGCGGGGATAGACGCCTTTCAATTCCCACGTCTGGAAGAAGGGCGTCCAGTCTATGTAGCGGGCGATCTCGGCCAGGTCCCAGTTGTCTACCACCTTTGCTCCGGTGAAGGCCGGCCGCGGCACAGAGTAATCGGTCCAGTCGATCTTCAAGGCGTTCGCCCGGGCAGCGGCAAGCGGCAGTCGGGATTTGGCCCGTTCGGCGCGCTCATGGCGATCGGCCACCTCCGCGTACTCAAGCCGGATGCCGTCGATGTAGTCTTGTTTCTGGGTCTTGCTCAGAAGCGACGAGACCACCCCTACGGCCCTACTGGCGTCGGTGACATAGATCGCCTGGCTGCGGGAATAGCGCGGCGAAATTTTGACCGCCGTATGCACTCTGGAGGTCGTCGCCCCGCCGATCAGCAAGGGAATGTCAAAGCCTTCCCGTTCCAGTTCCGTGGCAAGGTGAACCATTTCGTCCAGAGACGGGGTGATCAGGCCGGAAAGGCCTATGATATCGACATTACGCGCCTTTGCCTCTTCGAGGATCTTCTGCGGCGGCACCATCACGCCGAGGTCAATGATCTCGTAATTGTTGCAAGCCAGGACCACGCCGACGATATTTTTGCCGATGTCATGCACGTCCCCCTTCACGGTAGCCATCAACACTGTGCCGGCAGTTTCTTTTCCACCGCCTCCGCTGAGCCGCTTCTCCTCTTCCATGTAAGGAAGCAGAACGGCGACGGCCTGTTTCATAACACGGGCCGATTTCACCACCTGCGGCAGGAACATCTTGCCGGCACCGAAGAGATCGCCGACCACGTTCATTCCCGCCATCAAGGGTCCTTCAATTACGTCCAACGGCTTCTCGGCCATTTGGCGCGCTTCCTCGGTGTCGTGGTCGACGAATTCCGTGATGCCGTTTACAAGAGCGTGTTCCAACCGCTTTTCTACAGGCCAGTCTCGCCAGGCGAGATCGCGTTTCTTCTCTTCGCGCTTGTCGCCCTTGTAGCGCTCGGCGATGTCCAGAAGGTTCTCGGTCGCGTTGCCGCCGTTGGCGGTCGATCGGTTCAGGACAACATCCTCGCAGGCTTCGCGCAGGTCGGCGTCGATCTGGTCGTAAACGGCAAGCTGGCCCGCGTTTACGATCCCCATGTCCATCCCTGCCTTGATGGCGTGGTAGAGAAAGACCGCGTGCATCGCTTCGCGCACCGGTTCGTTGCCGCGGAAGCTGAAGGACAGGTTAGAAACGCCGCCAGAGATGTGGCAATGCGGCAGGTTCTGTCGGATCCAGCGCGCCGCCTCGATGAAGTCGACACCGTAGTTGTCGTGCTCTTCGATGCCGGTCGCGACTGCAAAGATGTTGGGGTCGAAAATGATATCCTCGGGAGGAAACCCCACGCGCTCCGTCAGGATCTTGTAGGCTCTTGCGCAGATCTCGGTCTTGCGCTCGAAACTGTCGGCCTGACCTTCCTCGTCGAAGGCCATGACGACCACTGCCGCCCCGTAGGCGAGGCAAAGGCTTGCATGGTGCAGGAACACCTCTTCGCCTTCCTTGAGCGAGATCGAGTTGACGACCGGCTTGCCCTGCACGCATTGTAGACCGGCTTCGATCACATCCCACTTCGAACTGTCGATCATCACCGGGACCCGGGCGATGTCCGGTTCGGCAGCGACCAGGTTGAGGAAGTCGATCATCGCCTGTTTGGAGTCGATCAGCCCCTCGTCCATGTTAACGTCGATGATCTGAGCGCCATTTTCGACCTGATCGCGAGCGACGTCGAGCGCGGTGGCATAGTCGCGGTTAGTGATCAGCTTGCGGAACTTGGCAGAGCCGGTAACGTTGGTTCGTTCACCGACGTTCACGAAGGGTATGTCCTTCGTCAGCACGAATGGTTCGAGACCCGATAGTCGGAGTAGCGGCTCACGCATCAGCCATCTCCCAGATGTTGCGCGGGGCGTAGGCGCTAACACGCTCGGCGATTTCGCGGATGTGGTCCGGCGTGGTGCCGCAGCAACCTCCGACCACGTTGACCAGGCCTTCCTTGGCAAAGACCTCGACCTTGCGGGCGGTGTCTTCGGGCTCTTCGTCATACTTGCCGAAGGCGTTAGGCAGCCCGGCATTCGGATAGGCGCAGACCAGGGTATCGGCGGCGCCCGCCAGTTCGCTCAGGTGCGGACGCATGGCGTCCGCGCCGAGTGCGCAGTTCAGACCGACGGTATAGGGCCGCGAATGGCGGACCGAGTGCCAGAAGGCCGTAGGTGTCTGACCGGAAAGCGTACGGCCCGACGCGTCTGTGATCGTGCCGGAGATCATGATTGGCAGGCGTGCCCCATGCTCGGCAAATGCCTCGAAACAAGCGAAGATCGCGGCCTTGGCGTTCAGAGTGTCAAAGATAGTCTCGATCAGGATCAGGTCCGCCCCGCCGGCGATCAGCCCGCGGATCTGCTGGCCGTAGGCGATGCGGAGATCGTCAAACGTCACGGCACGGTAGCCCGGATCGTTTACGTCCGGGCTGATCGAAGCGGTCCGGTTTGTCGGACCGACAGCGCCGGCGACCCATCTAGGCTTGCCATCTTCCGCCGTCGCGCGGTTCACAGCCTTGCGCGCGATGCGGGCCCCCTCGGCATTGAGGTCATGTACCGCTGCTTCCATTGCATAATCAGCCTGGGCGATGGTCGTGGATGAGAAGGTGTTCGTCTCGACGAAATCCGCGCCTGCCATGGCAAAATCGTAGTGAATCGCTTCGATCGCGTCAGGCTGCGTCAGGATAAGGAGGTCGTTGTTGCCCTTCTGCGGAAGCTCAGAGTGATAGGCGCAGCTGCGCCCTCCTTGGCCGCGAAATGCGTCCTCATCCAGTCCGAGAGACTGGATCTGGGTACCCATGGCGCCATCCAGAAAGAGAATGCGTTCCCGGGCGACCCGGTTCAAATCGGCAATGTTTTTGGCTGGCGGAACAGTAAAGCTGCGCATCTCGGGCTCAATGATTTCAAGCCTTTTAGTTATGCAATTGCAGCGCGCAGATCAAATTCATCTTTTGCGACAGGATTATGAAAATCCCTCATAATCCTGTCGCTCTGCCCATGCTTCTAGCTGAATCCGTAGCTGTTTTTCGGCTAGAGCATTCGTCTACGCTCGTGCGCACCGCCCCGGCGACGTCGCTCGGGCAGATCGAGGTCGAGCGGTTCGATCCGCCCGGAGAGCGATCTCCGGACCAGATCGCAAAAAGCCCTGATTGCAGGATCAGTTTCGCTGAAGGGTTCTGCCAGGTTTAGGGCCCGGGCCGTTTCCTCCGGATAGCAGGCCTCGGGGCTCAGCCAAGCAAGCCATTGCAGGAACCCAAGTTTGCCGAGTTCATTGGCCCGCTCAGGGCTCTCCGCCCGGCATTGCAAAGAGGTGATTGTTCTTTCCAGCAGCATTGCGCCCTCCGCACGAAGAGACAGGGCCGCAAACGGCAGGACAATGATGTCGGTGGACTGAAACTATCCATCTCAAGACCTCCGCCCCCGTGGCGCCCCGACCGGTTCATGGTGACTGCGACGCGATCAAAGCGCCGGAGATGGCAGGTCTCCTGACTCGCGGGTCTATGCTGTCCCGAACCTTCCCGGACTCGTGGATCCAGTGGTGTCAATCGGGACCGCTCTCCGCCTACAGTTGCGGGGGCAGTCGCGGCATTGGGCAGAACCCGCACCGCGTTCCCTTTCTGGCCGTCGGTTTCGGGCGGTACCATCGGAGCGATGCTTTGCACGGAGTACGGCTATTGTAAACGACCTTGTTGCGCTCATCCTGTGGCTGCGAACATAAGACGCGGAAAGCTCGGCCATATGTCATCCGAAGATGATCAAGTAAAATCGAAAAACAGCCAGCGAAGGTATCCGCCTATGGGTTGTTTCCCGCCTGATCGCATCGTCCACCTCACGGAAGAAACCGTAGAGACACTCGATCTACTTGGACATGAGTACCGGATCGTCGGCATATAGGGTTATACGGTGCGGCCAAGGCGTGCGCGTCATGAGCCCCCCCCGGTTCTCCGCTTTCACCTTGGCCGAAATTCCGAGGATCATGGTGCTCGAACCGGACCTGGCACTCACATTCTCCGACCTTCAGGCCGACGGCACGGCACATCTGTTGCGCCAGGGCGTCACGGGTATTGGCGCCAATTCGCGTGGCATCGCAGGGATCTTCGCGATGATCCGCATGCTTGGGGCGTTGACCGGATGTGAAGTGGCTACCTCGAACCTGATCGCCGGTTACCAGCGCCCATTGACGGAACTGGCGGCGGCTACAGAAGGCCGGAAACGACCAATCGTTTATCTCGAGGACCGGCCAGGCTGGGAAATGATTCCAGCGGTCAGTAGCAGTCGCATTATCGAAATCAAGTCGCCCCTCATCTTGCAGCCCGATCCGGCCGCATTGACCAACGGGCTGGATGCAATCCGTCGCTGCGCAGCGAGGCTAACGAAAGATCGTCCTATGAGTGAACACACTGCGGCGGAATTGTCCCCGGGACTTATGCTCCGCGTCAGTTCCTGAGAAATGCCTGAAAGCCGGTGACCAGAGAAGCCTTTGGCGTATCGCAAAGCTGGGCGTACTGCCGGCGCAACTCCGACTCGTCCAGATTTGTCCCAATCACCACCAACCGATTTTCAATCGAACCCGCGGGCCATTTTTCAAGGCGGTAGATCGGATAGAGACGATGCTGTACGGCATGGACCACCGCTGGCGACCCGGGATGATCTTGTAATGCCAATAGGCCCTTGATCCGGAGCAGGCCATTCTCCGACGAGGTGGTCAGACTGATGAGAAACTGATGCAACCTGTCGGCCGGTAGCGGCGAGTCGCTCGTTAGTGGAACAGCCAGGACCTTTCCATGACGGTTGAGGTTATGGAAATGTCTGCCGTGACCGTGTTGGTCGGTCTCATCCGCCAGCCACCTATCCACGTTTTCGCCTTTTCCAAAGGCTGAATAGCTGCCTGGTACAAGAAGTGCGGCAGGGTCGAAATCCATCGCTGACTCGTCATGCACTGTCAGGTTGCCGTTCATTGCCCGCAGGCGTTCTGGCCAGTCGCCTGCGGGCATTTCTCCTGTTCTGGTCAATACGGCATGATCTGAAAACGCGATCTGGCGCAGGCTCTCGGGATGTGCGTCGAGCGCGGCCGATATGCTCTCTACATTCACAACGGTAATTACGCCGGACAGTCGAAAGGCGCGCGCAACCATGTGATCGCCAAGCGACATTGCTCTGGTCCCGCCGGGAATCAGGCTGTTGATGATTGGCGCCGGATCTGCGAGGCCCGTCGTTTCGACAATGACGCGAGAAAAAGGTGGCAGTTGCCCGTTCTGGCGGCCAACAAGCAGCTCTTCGAGCGATGAGCGAAGATCGCTGCCAACAGTACAGCAGATGCAGCCGGTAGTGGTAACGACCGGCCGCTCTCGCCCTTCGCGAACCAGGTCATGATCGACAGGGACGAGACCGAACTCATTGATGATGATCGCGGTATCGTGAAACACCGGATCCTTGAGAATGCGGTTCAACAGCGTCGTCTTCCCGGCGCCCAAAAACCCGGTCAGCAGAAAGACAGGGATCTGATCCCTAGAGACGATCACGACAGTTTCCTAACTGAAGTTTCACCGGACGGTGCATCATCATAACCGGATTGCGTCAACTCTCACCCCAGATCGCCTCCGCTGTTTTAAACATGAACTCAAGCATCAGCTTTTCATCATCTTCCGTAATCTCGTTACTGCGCTCAGTTGAAGCAAACCCACATTGCAGCGCAACATCCAACTGATCTGGATCGACGTATTTCGATGCATCATCATTCTTGGACTTCAGCCTGTTCCGAGTCTCCAGCTTTCCGGTTTTCGTCGTGATAAAACCAGGCATTACCAATTTTCCCCATTTGGAAGCCTTGCAAGCGGTTGGAGCCCATCCACGCGTTCGGTGTCATATTCCATCAGGTAGTCATCGACCGAGGTCATATTGAAGATTGCATTTGCCGCAATGTGATACCCGCCCTCGGCAAAATGAGACGACCGGAAGCTGCCTCGATATACATGCATACCGATCACCATATCGTCGGGGCGGTCCTTGATCGCCTCTTTCGGCATCCAGGCATATTTATGCACCAGCCTTCCGGTCCCTGCCTCAATGCTCTGCGCTCTTCTCGCTGGTCCGCGTCTTCCAGATAGTCAAAGAAGATGTCATCAAGCCGCAGGTAACGATAGCCCACGTCGCAGAAGGCTTGCACGGCCTTCTTGTAGGTTGCAGCAATGTCGTGGAACAACATTTTGGTCCCGATAGGTTTCGTCTCCGGTATTGTCGGGCAGCGCGTTTGCATTCCTAGTGCGCGTCCCGAGTCGCAATTAGCAGAGGTCTCGAAACGATGAAGCGTAGCGTGAAGGTTATCGGCATTGGTGCGGGCAACCCCGAATACGTGACTGTTCAGGCCATCAATGCGATGAACCGCGTTTCGGTTTTCTTCATTCCCAACAAGGGCGCTGAAAAAGCGGCTCTTCTTCGTCTGCGCTACGAAATCTGCGAGCGTTACATCGAAGGAAGCAACTATCGTTTCGTTGATTTCGATGTCCCGGAGCGATCAAAAGCTGGCGCATACAAGGCTGATGTCGAGGCCTGGCGTGGAGAGGTTCAGAAGATTTACGAGAACCTATTGGCCGAGCACCTTAACGAGGACGAGGTTGGTGCGTTCCTCGTCTGGGGTGATCCCACACTTTATGATGGCACACTGAGCATTCTGGATCGCATCGAGTTCGGCGGCGGATTCGATCTGGAGGTGGATGTCATTCCCGGTATCAGCAGCGTTCAGGCCCTGGCGGCATGCCACAGGGTCGCGCTGAACCGGATCGGCGAGTCGCTGACGATCATGACGGGGCGCCAGCTGGCGAAAGGCTATCCCGACGGTGGGGGTAATATCGTTGTTATGCTGGACTCGCTTGGAGCCTTCCGCGAACTTGATGGAGATGTCGATATACACTGGGGCGCCTATGTCGGGACCGAGGACGAGATCCTCGTTGCCGGTAAATTGCGCGAGGTATGTGACCAGATCGACAGGCTCCGTGCCGTTTCAAAGGATGAACACGGCTGGATCATGGATACATACATGCTTTCCGGAAACTGCCGGGATGGCGACACGTAGTCCGGGTCGCGCTTACAGTTCGGGGGGGCAGCCGCGGCTTTGCCCGATGAGGGACGCCCCAGGCACCTTTTCAACCGCAAATGCGAAAGTGACTGTCATCGCTTACATTGCCTACGCTGGTGGCACCTAGGTCGAGCCGGTATCGACCTCCCAGGATCCGGTTCCATCAGAGCGGTCATGTTTAGTCACAGCCCGATGCAGGATATGGAACTAAGGTGCGTGTGGTGACATTGGCTACAAGTGGGCAGCCACTCATCAGAAAAGCGTTCTGGCGTCAGTCGCGGCGTTCGCAGAGTTTGCACGCCGTTCCGATGTCTGCGGCATTGATACGCTGATCCAGCGGCACACGTTGTCAGGCTCTGTTTTCGTTTTGCACGGTTGGAGTGTGGAAAGATTTATTCCTGTCGAGGCGAGGCCCTGAAACACCGGGTGAAATGCAGCGGACACTTCGGCGGCCCTGATTACTGCAAACGCGGATCACACCTAAACCTCCTCCCAGGGATCAGCCAAAACCCGGTTGCGATGTTCATGCGGTTGCCTTTCGCGATGCCTGTCGCAAATATCGGTATGAGACAGATATGCCAAGATGAGCTGCCATCAGTTGTCAGGTTCACGAAGGTAGAAGTCGGTGCCAATCGTGTAATTGCTTGCTGCAAAGTGGGCTTGGCGCAGCAGTCCAAACCGAGGCGTCTGAACACTTCCTCGAATTTAGAACTTCAAATGGAGTTGGAACCCCATTGAAACCGTAAGCTGACATCAACCACGGGTTTAGTGTGTGGGCTAATTGGTGATCGATCGATTGGTGGCGAAAATTATCATGAAAGCAAAATTTGCTACATGATTAAGTGGCGGAGAGACAGGGATTCGAACCCTGGGAGCCCGTGAAGGCTCAACGGTTTTCGAGACCGCCCCGTTCGACCACTCCGGCACCTCTCCGCGAAGGGTCTGGGCGGCTCATGTAGGGCAAGTGCGCCGACCGTGCAACCAGAAAACAGGATGTTTCCGCCGGCTCAGAAATCGGGTGGATTTGCGGTCTTGGAATGGTTGGGGCGGGGTATTAGCTTTGACAATCAACCAAAGGATCCCTGACATGCTTCGCGCCCTTCTGATAACCGTCGTCCTTGGATTCATGCCGCTTGCGGCGCACGCACAAGCGACCGCGCGGATCGATCCCGTTTATCGGGCCCTGAAGATGCCAGAGGTTATCGCCATCATGCGTGACGAGGGGCTCGACTACGGCAAGGAACTGGCGCTCGAGGTGTTCGGCGAGCCGGGAGGAAATGCCTGGGCACGTGTCGTTGACGGAATATACGATCAGGCCTTGCTGGAAGAGGTAGTCCGCCGAAGCCTGGCAGAGGATCTCGATGGCACGAACATAGAAGCAATGGTGACCTTCTTCGATTCCGAACTGGGTCAGCGCATCATCGGCCTCGAGATCGGCGCACGCCGGGCTCTGCTCGACCCGGATATCGAAACCGAAAGCCGCGCTAACCTTGCCGACATGCGCTATGACAGCGACCCGCGGCTGGATCTGATCGAAGAATTTAGCGAAGTGAACGCGCTGATTGAGAACAATGTCGTGGGTGCGCTGAATTCGAACTTCGCCTTCTACCAGGGACTGTCCGAAGGCGGCGCCTTCGAACAGACCTTTTCCGAGGAAGAGATGCTGGCCGATGTTTGGAGCCAGGAGGATGCGATCCGTGTCGAAACCGAGGATTGGCTCTATTCCTACCTCGCAATGGCCTACGACCCGCTGAGCGACGAGGAACTGCGCAACTATATCGCGTTTTCGCGGACCAAGCCGGGCGAGGCTTTGAACCAGGCGGTGTTCAACGCCTTTGACGATATGTTCGTGGCCGTCAGCCTCGCGTTGGGCAGCGCGGCGGCGGATTTCATGGCCAGCCAGGAACTCTAGGCACGTTCGAATCCATCGCGGGAATCGGAGGCGAGGGCTTGACGAAACGGCCCATCTTGCGCATAAGCGCGGCTCTTGCGGCGGGCTGAGTCCCGCCCATATGACTCAATGCGCAGTTTGACGGCGGGCCAGTCGTGCCCTAAACGCCCCGGAACCCGGGGGGCCACAGGACGCGGAACGAAAAGGAAGACAAAAGATGTTTGCGGTCCTCAAGACCGGTGGCAAGCAGTACAAGGTGACCTCGGGCGATGTCCTGCGGGTCGAAAAGCTGGCCGCCGATGCGGGTGAAACCGTTCAGTTCAACGAGATCCTGATGGTAGGCGACACCATCGGCGCTCCGCTGGTGGAAGGCGCCGGGGTACAGGCCGAGGTCATTGACCAGATCAAGGGTGACAAGGTCATCCACTTCGTCAAGCGCCGCCGGAAGCACTCGTCGCAGCGCACCAAGGGCCACCGCCAGCAGTTGACCCTGTTGCGCGTCACCGAGATCCTGGAGAAAGGCGCCGAAAAGTCCGGTGTCAAGGCCGCCATCGGTGCCGGCTCCGTCTCGGGCGCCGCCGTTGCCGCCGCCGCGCCGCAAAAAGCGGAGACGAAGGCCGAAAAGCCGGCGAAAGCCGAGAAACCCGCCGCCGAAGCCGCTCCGGCCCAGGGCGACGACCTGAGCGCTATCACCGGCGTCGGTCCCGCCGCCGTTAAGAAGCTGAATGAGGCTGGCATCACCACCTATGCTCAACTGGCCGAGGTGGACCCGGAGACCTTCGAAGGCACCAAGGTGAAGCCCGAGTGGGTCGAACAGGCCAAAGAACTGGCCGGAAAGTAAGGAGCAAGATCGATGGCACACAAAAAAGCAGGTGGTTCCAGCCGTAACGGCCGCGACTCCGCAGGCCGTCGCCTTGGCATCAAGCTGTTCGGCGGTCAGGAAGCGATTCCGGGCAATATCATCGCGCGCCAGCGCGGCACCAAGTGGTGGCCGGGCGAAGGCGTCGGCATGGGCAGGGATCACACCATCTTTGCAACCGCCGAGGGCCGCGTGACCTTCCACAAGGGTCTCAAGGGCCGCACCTTTATTTCGGTACTCCCGGCAACGGAGGCCGCAGAGTAAGCCGACACCTCAGGTAAAGACTTTCAAGGGGGATCGGCGAAAGCGCCGGTCCCCCTTAAGCGTTTTGGAGGGGAAAGAGCGTTAAGTCCGATCCATTGCTCTGGGAGGAGCAGATGAAACTGGAGAAAGTGATCGACCAGCCCGTTATCGAAGCCGCGCGGTTCTTGCTGCGGCCGCTGCGGCGTTCCGATGCCGGGCTACTGAATATGTATGCCGGTGACGAGCGTGTCGCGCGCAACACCACATCTATCCCGCACCCTCTGCCGCCCGGGGCGACAGAGGCGTTCATCGCCCGCGCCCTGGCAGACGACCGGGATGAGGATGTCTGGGCGCTGGACGGCGCGCAGGATGGGCTCAGCGAACTTCTGGGCGTGATCAGTCTGGAACGCATGGGCGGAGGCCAGTCCGAGATCGGATACTGGGTCGCGCCGGCCTTCTGGAACACCGGAATCGCGTCCGAAGCGGTCGAGGCGTTGCTGGAGGCCAACCCGCATGACGCACGGACCTTCTTCGCCTCTGTCTTCCAGGACAATCCGGCCTCGGCCAAGGTGCTGACCCATGCCGGGTTCCAATACATCGGCGATGCCGAGGCGTTCTCTGTCGCGCGCAACGCCAAGGCTCCGACCTGGACCTACCTGCGGAAGCTGGACCGATGAGCCGCGCGCCTCTGGCCACGGCCCGGCTTCGGCTGCGGCGGCCGGAGGCGGCGGACGCCGGATGGATCGCCCGTAGCATCTCGCTTCCCGAGGTGCAGAAGAACCTGACCTCGCCACCGCACCCGTTCCAGCAGCACCACGCCGAGGAGTGGCTGGCGCGTGAGGCAGAAAAGCCCACTTCTCTGGTGATCGAGGGCGACGAAGAGGAACCGCTTGGTGTTGTCACCCTGCGGACGGGTGAGGTTGCGCCGGTGCTTGGCTACTGGCTGAAGCCGGGTGCCTGGGGCAGGGGCTACATGACGGAAGCAGCCGGTGCCGTTCTGGCGGATCACTTCGCGCAGACGGAAACCACTGCCCACTCCGGCTACATGCCCGACCACCCGACCTCCGGCCGGGTCCTGGCCAAGCTCGGCTTCGTCGAACTGGAACCGGAACTGCGGCAATGCCATTTCCGCGGCGGCGAAGTGCCGGTGATGCCGGCGGAACTGACCGCCCAACGCTGGCGGAGCTTGAGGCAGGCGGCGCAATAACGTATCCGCAGGGCTCGGAACGCTAGCGCGAAAGGCGCATTTCACGATGAAGTTTCTCGATCTGACCAAGGTCTACATCCGCTCTGGCGCGGGCGGTAACGGGGCGGTCTCGTTCCGGCGCGAGAAGTTCATCGAATACGGTGGACCGGACGGTGGCGACGGCGGTCGCGGCGGCGATGTCTGGGCAGAGGCGGTGGACGGGCTGAACACTCTGATCGACTTCCGCTATCAACAGCATTTCTTCGCCAAGAGCGGGCAGGGCGGCATGGGCCGTCAACGCACGGGCAAGGACGGCGACGACATCGTGCTGCGGGTCCCCGTTGGAACTGAAATCCTGGACGAGGACGAGGAAACGGTCCTCGCCGACCTGACAGAGGTCGGCCAGCGCGTGCTGCTGGCAAAAGGTGGCAACGGTGGCTTCGGCAACTTGCATTTCACGACCTCGACCAACCGCGCGCCGCGCCACGCCAATCCGGGCCAGCCCGGGGTGGAACGCACGCTTTGGCTGCGGCTGAAGCTGATCGCGGATGCGGGTCTTTTGGGCCTACCCAATGCAGGAAAGTCCACTTTCCTCGCCGCCACCTCAAACGCCCGGCCCAAGATCGCCGACTATCCCTTCACCACGCTGGTGCCCAATCTCGGCGTTGTCGGCGTGGACAACGCCGAATTTGTCGTGGCCGACATACCCGGCCTGATCGAGGGTGCACATGAGGGCAGGGGAATCGGCGACCTCTTCCTCGGTCATATCGAGCGCTGCGCGGTCCTTTTGCACCTCGTCGACGGCACCGCCAACGAGGTGGCAGAGGATTATCAGACCATCATCGACGAGATCGAGGCCTATGGCGAAGGCCTTGCCGACAAACCCCGCATTACGGCGCTCAACAAGATCGACGCGCTGGACGACGAATTGCGTGACATGCAGCGCGAGGAGCTGGAGAAAGCGTGCGGCGGCAAGGTCTATATGATCTCCGGTGTCAGCGGAGAAGGACTGCAGGACGTGCTGCGCGCGGTCAAGGCGGAAATCGACGACGACCGTCTGCGCTACCGTGCCACCGACGAAGAGGAAGACGCGCCTTGGCGTCCCTGACCGCGGCGAAGCGCCTGGTCGTCAAGATCGGCTCGGCCCTGCTGGTCGACCGTCAAACTGGCGCATTGCGCCATGACTGGCTGGTTGCGCTGGCGCTCGACGTGGCCGAATTAAAGGCACGCGGCGTCGATGTCATTCTCGTCTCTTCCGGCTCCATCGCCCTTGGCCGCAGCGCCCTGAACCTTCCTGCGGGCACCCTCGCTCTGGAACAGTCGCAGGCCGCCGCCGCCGTCGGCTCCATCCGTCTTGCCCGCGCCTACGAGGAAGTGCTGGCACCCCACGGCCTCGTCGCCGCGCAGGTGCTGCTGACGCTCGAAGACAGCGGCGACCGCCGCCGCTACCTCAATTCCCGCGCCACGCTGGAACAGCTGCTGCGCCTCGGCACCGTTCCGATCGTGAACGAAAACGATACCGTCGCCACGGATGAAATCCGCTATGGCGACAACGACCGCCTTGCCGCGCAGATCGCCGTGACCGTGGGCGCCGACACGCTGGTGCTGCTCTCCGATGTCGACGGCTTCTATTCCGGCAACCCCAAGGAAGACCCCACAGCCAAACGCTTTGACGTGGTCGAGCACATTACGCCCGAGATCGAGGCGATGGCGGGTGATGTCGGATCGGGTCTGTCGAAAGGCGGCATGAAGACGAAACTCCTCGCCGCGCGCACTGCCACCCATGCCGGCTGCGCCATGGCGATCACCGAAGGCTCCGTCCTGCGCCCGCTCAAGGCGCTGGCAGATGGCGCGCCTTCCACGTGGTTCCTTGCCGAGGGCGACCCGCAGGCCGCGCGCAAGCGCTGGATCGCCGCGATGAAGCCGCGCGGCCGGATCTTGGTGGATGCCGGGGCGGCGCGGGCGCTGGGGCAGGGGAAATCCCTGCTGCCCGCCGGTGTGACCGCGGTGACTGGTGAGTTCGGCCGTGGCGAACCGGTAGAGATAGCGGGACCGAAAGGCGTGTTAGCGAAGGGGCTCACGCGCTATACTTCGGAAGAGGCCACCCTGATCGCGGGGCGGCAATCCGGTGACATAGAGGCCGTGCTGGGCTATCCCGGCCGCGCGGCGCTAGTTCACCGCGACGACATGGCGATGTAAGCGGCAGGAGGCGAGGATGAAGGATCTCGACGATATCCACGCAGTGATGACCGACCTGGGCCAGCGCGCCCGGGCCGCCGCCGCGGATCTCGCCTTCGCCCCGGCCGAGACCAAGACCAAGGCGCTGAACGCCGCCGCCGATGCCGTCTGGACGCGCCGCGCCGAGATCGTCGAGGCCAACGACAAGGACATGGAGTTCGGCCGTGAAAAGGGCCTGACCGCCGCCATGCTCGACCGCCTGATGCTGGACGAGTCCCGCATCCGGTCCATCGTCGACGGCCTCCGCAACGTTGCCGCCCAGGACGATCCCGTCGGCGCCGTTATCGCCGAATGGGACCGCCCCAACGGCCTGCATATTAAGCGTGTGCGCACCCCTCTTGGTGTCGTTGGTGTGATCTACGAATCCCGTCCCAACGTAACCGCCGATGCCGGCGCACTGTGCCTGAAGGCCGGCAATGCCGTGATCCTGCGGGGCGGGTCCGAAAGCTTCCATTCCTCCGGCGCGATCCACGCCTGCCTTGTCGAGGGGCTGCACGCCGCCGGCCTGCCCGAGGAGGCAATTCAGCGCGTGCCCACCCGCGACCGCGCCGCTGTCAGCGAAATGCTGACCATGACCGACTACATCGATGTAATCGTTCCCCGCGGCGGCAAGGGCCTCGTGGGGCTCGTTCAGCAAGAGGCGCGGGTGCCGGTCTTCGCCCATCTCGAAGGCATCGTGCATATCTACATCGACAAGGCCGCCGATCCCGAAAAGGCGATGCGCGTCGTTCTGAACGCCAAGACCCGCCGCACCGGCATCTGCGGGGCCGCCGAATGCCTGCTGGTCCATCAGGACGTCGCGGACACTCTGGGCGTCGACCTGATCCGGAGCCTGATCGAAGCGGGGGTAGAGGTCCATGCCGGCCCCGGGTTCGACATCGACGGCACGGTTCCGGCGACAGAAGACGACTGGGGCCGTGAATACCTCGACATGAAGATCGCCGCGAAAGTTGTTGGGAACATTGACGAAGCAATGTATCACATTCGCCGCTATGGCTCCAGCCATACCGAGGCGGTTATCACCGAGGATGACGTAGCCGCGCAGCGTTTCTTCGACCGGCTCGACTCGGCGATCCTGATGCGTAACGCCTCTACCCAGTTCGCCGATGGCGGCGAATTCGGCATGGGAGCGGAAATTGGCATCGCCACTGGCAAGATGCATGCCCGTGGCCCGGTGGGAGCCGAGCAGCTGACCAGCTTCAAGTATCTGGTTACGGGCGACGGCGCGACGCGGGCCTGACCGCCCGCCGCACGTACGGCTTTAAAACCAGACCGTTGCGCTGGTCTCGCTCAGCTCTACCGTTAGGCTGCGGTCCAGATCGCGCGCCACAGACGGCGCCAGCAGGAACTGCACCTCGGCCGCGCTGACGCCAAGGGCGGTTCCGGGCCGCGCCAGCGCTTCCCACAGCGGCCCCTCGATTCTCAGGCGCTCCGCCGTTGCCTGCAAGTACCATTGCCCGCCATCCCGCGTGACGTCGACCCGCCCGCCACGCGGCATCGCGCTTTCCAGGCAATTCAACACCAGGAAGGCCAGCTTCACCTCCGGCCGCGGCGCATTGCCGTTGGCGTTCCACACAATCTCGATCCGCTTGCCGCGCGACAGATCCGCCAAAACCTGCCGAACCTCCGGCTCTCCCAGAGTCTGCTCTTCCGACGCCGCGCCGAACGCGATGCGGAAAAACCCGATCCGGGCATTGGCGTGCTCGACGCTTTGTGCGATCAATTCGATCTCGGGCATCGAACCGGCGCCCGACATCGCCAAAAGCTCGACCCCGTTCGAGATTGCCCCGATCGGCGAAATCAGGTCGTGGCAGATGCGCGAGCCGAGCAGGGCGGCAATGTCGGATGACGGCAGGGTCATGGCACGGCCTCCTTGGCCGGAAAGGGAAAGATGAATGACCTCAACAGTTTGCTCGAGCCCGGAATGATGGTACGCCACCCGCACCAGCCGGATTGGGGGCTGGGCCAGGTGCAGTCGAACATCGGTGGCCGGATCACGGTCAATTTCGAGCACCAGGGTAAGGTGGTGATTGACGGCAAACGGATCGAGCTCCTTCCCGTATTCGATCAGTAACGTTTCATTGACTCTACCAGAAAGGTTAATAGTCGCCTAATGACTCGCCGCGGACAGAGCAATATTGCCAAGCCCGCCATGCAGCCTGTAAAAGCCGCGCGATGAAGGCCGACACCCCTAGCCAGACGGCGGAAAAGCCCGTCCTCGCGCCGGAATTCGAGGTCCGGCTTGCCGCCGGTCCGGACGATCTGCGCGCGGCGCAGCGGCTACGCTATGAGGTTTTCGTTAAGGAACTGGGCGGGTCGGGGCCGCTTGTCGACCATGCCGCGGGGCTGGAACGCGACGAGCTTGACCCGCATTTCGACCACCTTATGCTGTTCGACCGCGCCCGGAAGGGCGAGCAGGTGGTTGGCGTCTACCGTTTGCTGCGCTACGACCAGGCCGCACAGCTTGGCCGGTACTATTCGGAAACCGAATACGACCTTACCCCGCTCCTGTTTTCCGGCCGCCGCCTGCTCGAACTCGGCCGCTCCTGCCTGCACCGTGACTATCGCGGCGGCACGGCGATGTACGAGTTGTGGAGCGGTCTGGCCGACTACGTGTTGAAACACGGGATCGAAGTGCTGTTCGGCGTGGCTTCGTTCCACGGTACCGATACACGGTCGCTCGCCGCGCCGCTGTCGCTGCTGCATCACCGCCACCTCGCATCGCCGGAACTGCGCGTTCGCGCCCGCGCCGATCACTATCAGGACATGAATCTGCTGCCGGAGCACGAAATCGACCGCGTCGCCGCCATGCGCGCGGTCCCGGCTTTGATAAAGGCTTACCTGCGCCTCGGCGGCTTCGTGGGAGAGGGCGCCTGGATCGACCACGCCTTCAACACCACCGATATCTGCCTCGTCATGGACACCACGCGGATGAGCGACAAGCACCGCAGCCTCTATACCGGCGGACGCGCAAGGTGAACGTCACCTGGCGTTCCGACGAAGAACCGGCCGCGAAACCGATCCGCTTCGCCGGCTGGCTGCGTGTCGTTATCCGAACTTTAATTATAGCCTGTATCATGCTAACCGGGCTGGTAATTTTTCTCCCATTGCGCTTGGTGGAGTGGGCCGTTCACGGCCTTTCCAGGCCCTGGAGCCCGTGGATCGTTCACATCTTCTCGCGCCTCGTCTTCCTGACGCTCGGACTGCGCCATCGGGCCGAGGGACCGCGCCTTGTCGGCCCCGGAGTGATCGTCACCAACCACGCATCCTGGCTCGACATACTCGTGCTGAACGCGGTGACGCCGGTGACCTTCGTTTCCAAGGCCGAAGTCGCGCGCTGGCCGGGTATCGGATTCCTCGCACGGATCGCCGGAACGATCTTCATCACCCGCGACGCGCGCCACGCGGGGCAACACCGCGATCTCCTCGAATGCTACCTGCGGGCCGGGCACCGGCTGGCCTTCTTTCCGGAAGGGACCTCCACCGATGGCATACGGGTTCTGCCATTCAAATCAACGCTCTTCGCGGCTCTCTTCATGCCGGACCTACCCGCGCTGTCCGTGCAGCCCGCCACCATCCTCTACCGTGCACCAGAGGGCGAGGATGGCCGCTTCTATGGCTGGTGGGGCGACATGGATTTCGGCGTGCATGCCTTGAAGCTGCTGGCGCAGCGCTTGCAGGGAGAGGTCAGGGTAATCCTGCACCCACCCGTCAAGGTTGCGGATTTCGCCGACCGCAAGGCGCTCGCCGCAGCCAGCGGCGGCGCCGTCCGGCAGGGGATGGAAACCGCCCTAGAGGATCGCTGAGGCCAGCGTCTTCAGTGCCTCTGCCGGGTCTTCCGCCTTCCAGATCTCCGGCCCGATGGCGAAGAAGTCCGTGACTGGCGCCAGCGACGCCACCAGTTCAGCCGTCAGTCCGCCCTCGGCCACTACCGGCACCTCGATCATCTGCGACCACCAGCCGAACAGCTCTGCATCGGCAAAGGACCCGTCACCAAGCGCCGTCGCCGCGCAAGGCCCGAAGGCCACGTAATCCGCGCCGGCCTCGCCCGCGTTCATGCCGTCATGCCGCGAGGTGCCGCTGAAGGCACCGACGATGGCGTCCTGTCCCAGCGCCTTGCGCGCCGCGCGCACGTTCCGTGCTCCGTCCAGCAGGTGTACCCCGTCCAGCCCCAGCCGTTCCGCAAGCTGCCAGTGCCGGTCGATCACCAGCGGCACGTCCCGTGCATGCGTCACCTCGCGCAGCGCATCGCCCGCCCGCATCAGCCTGTCCTCGTCGGTCGAGGTCAGCGCCAGCCGCAGGCACGCCACTGGCGCCGCGTCCAGCACGGTGGCCAAACGGTCGGGAAAGGACGACAATTCCACCTCGGCGGGGGTGATCAGGTAAATCTGCGGCTGCTCGGCATCGGCCATTGTCGGGCTCCTTCGTGTCTCGGTGCGCGCCCTATAGCGTTTGGCTACTTCGGCGGCAACGCACCCACGAAGCCCAGCGACAGCCGCAGCCATTCGCCGCGCCGCGCATCATCCGCCAGTGCCTCGTCGCTGACATCCACCATGCCGCTCATTGGCCGCCCTGTGAACGTCATCGGCCCGGCGCCCTCAACCGCCAGCGCCGCGGCCTCGTTCTTCTTGCCGACGCGGATCATGCCGCCGCCTTTGTGGGCGCCGCAAACCAATGGCCGTTCAGCAGAAAGCACAGACCGCCGAACATCTTTTTCTCGGTCACGCCCGGTGGCTCCGCCAGATCGCCCCGCATCAGCTTCGCCAGCCCTTCGTCATAGGCCATGGCCGCCCTCCTTGCCCATCCGTGGTCATCAGACTATCACCCGGCGCACCGTTCCGGAAGAAAGCCCGCATGACCGACCGCCAGCCGATCTTCGTCCTCGTCCGCCCGCAAATGGGAGAGAACATCGGCGCGGCCGCGCGCGCGATGCTCAACTTCGGGCTGGACCGCATGCGCCTTGTTGCGCCCCGCGACGGCTGGCCGAACCCGAAGGCTACGGCGATGGCCAGCGGGGCGGGGCGGCTCCTCGACCGGGCCGGCCTCTACGGCACCACGGCCGAAGCCGTCGCCGACTGCACCCGCGTCTATGCCACCACCGCCCGCCCGCGCGACCTGACCAAGCAGGTCCTGACCCCAGAGGCGGCGATGCAGGACGCAAATGCGCGCCTCGCCAGCGGCGAACAGGTCGCCATCCTCTTCGGCCCCGAACGCGCCGGGCTGGAAAACGACGATATCGCACGCGCCAGCGCCATCATCTCGGTTCCCGTGAACCCCGAATTCGCCTCGCTCAACCTCGCGCAATGCGCACTGCTGACCGCCTATGAATGGCGCCGGCAGGCCGAGGCGGCGGAACCCGTGCGCATGGATTACGCCGGCACTGAACCCGCACCGCAGATCGAAGTGGAAAAGCTCGGCGACCACTACGAACAGCGGCTGGATGCGGCGGGATTCTTCTTTCCGGAAACCAAGGCGCCCGGCATGAAACGCGCGCTGCGCAACATGTGGTCGCGTCTGGAACTGACGCGCGCCGATGTGCAGATGTTCCACGGCATGCTGCGGCAGCTTCTTCGCCGTCCTGATGACCTTGAAGGCGGAGAGCTGCGTGACTAGGGTCTGCCGGTACACGACGTCCCGGCACACGGGGCGCAGCCAAGTGCCCATTATACCCCCAGTGCCGTCAGCAGGGAAGCGAAGCCCATGAGCCAGAAACGGTCGATTTTCGAAGAGGTTGGCGTGGAGAGTTCAACCCGCCAGACCCCCGCGACCGGCGCCATCGACAGCGGCCGTCGCGACGCACGCGGCGCGATCCGACTATGGCTGATGCTGCTTTTTGTGCTGGTCGTTCTGATGATTGCCGTGGGCGGGCTGACCCGACTTACCGATTCCGGCCTGTCGATCACGGAATGGAACCCGGTCACCGGGGCGCTGCCGCCGATGGATGAGGCGAAGTGGCAATCCGAATTTGAGAAATACCAGGCGATCCCTGAATTCCAGCTTCAGAACAGCGAAATGACGCTGTCCGAATTCCAAAGCATCTACTGGTGGGAATGGGGCCACCGCCAGCTTGGTCGCATCATCGGCCTTGTCTGGGCCGTGGGCTTCCTGTTCTTCTGGCTGACCAATCGGCTGTCGCCCGGTTGGCCGCTGCGCCTGCTTGGCCTCGGCGTGCTCGGCGGGCTGCAGGGTGCAATCGGCTGGTGGATGGTCTCGTCCGGACTGACCGGCGTGATGACCGACGTGGCGAGTTACCGTCTCGCCCTACATCTCGGCCTCGCCTTCGCGATCCTCGGCCTGATCGCCTGGTATCTACTTCGCCTCGCCCGGCCTGAACGGGAGCTTATGCAGGCGCGCCGCTCGAAGGATTCCGGCCTCATGACGCTCGGCAACCTGCTGATTGCACTGGCGCTGATCCAGATCCTGCTGGGCGCGCTCGTCGCCGGCATCGACGCCGGGCGCAACTACACCGACTGGCCGATGATGGCGGGCAGTATCACACCTCCCGGCATGTGGGAGATTGAACCAATATGGCGCAACGTCTTCGAGAATGACGGCACCGTACAGTTCATCCACCGCATGGTCGCCTATCTCCTGTTCCTTTTCGGTCTTTTCTCCTGGTTCGCCGCCCGCCGCTCCGCCCTGCGCTCGGTAAAGACCGCTTATTCCTGGGCGGCGGTCGCGATCTTCGGCCAGGCAGTGATCGGGATCGTCACCGTCATGCATTCCGCCCCCGTGGCGCTTGCTCTGATGCATCAGCTTGGCGCCGTCGTCGCGTGGAGCCTGATCCTGCGCGCGCGTTTCATGGCGCAATACCCCCTCGCACAATCGGTCAGAGGATAGCGAATGAACCCGTTTGAAGAGCTGATGGCCTATCAGCGTGACACAGAAGCGCTGGCAGCCATCGCTGGGCGGCTGGGTTGGGACCAGGAAACGATGATGCCCCGCGGCGCTGCCGAGCAGCGCGGCGAGGAGATGGCTGCCATCGAATCCGTCCTGCATGCCCGACGGATCGACCCGCGCGTCGGCGACTGGCTGTCGCTCATCAACGAAGAAAAGCTGGATGATGCCGACCGCGCCAAGCTGCGCCTGATCCGCCGCAGCCACACCCGTGCCTCGAAGATCCCGGCACGCCTGGCCAGCGAACTGGCCCGCGTAACCTCCGTTTCGCAGGGCGTCTGGGCCGAGGCACGCCGTTCCGAGGATTTCGACGGCTTCGCCCCCACGCTCTCCCGCGTTCTCGACCTGAAGCGGGAGGAAGCGGCAGCGCTTGCCAATGGCGGCGATCTCTACGATGCGCTGCTCGACGATTACGAGCCAGGCATGACGGGTGCCGAGCTGGATCGCCTGTTTTCCGCCCTGCGCCCGCGACTTGTCGCTCTGCGCGAGGCGGTGCTGGGCGCGAACCATCAGCCCGACCCGATCAGCGGCCATTTCGACGAAGCCGTGCAGATGCATCTGTCCCGCGAAATGGCGGAGGCATTTGGCTACGATTTCAGCCGAGGTCGCATCGACAAGGCCGTGCACCCGTTCAGTTCGGGCTCTGGCAGCGATGTGCGGATCACCACGCGCACTGTGGAAAGCGAGCCGTTCAACTGCATCTATTCCACCATCCACGAGGTCGGCCACGCCAGCTATGAACAGGGTATCGACCCGGCCTATGCGCTGACGCCGCTGGGGCAGGGAGTCTCCCTCGGCGTCCACGAAAGCCAGAGCCGAATTTATGAGAACCAGCTTGGCCGTTCCCGCGGTTTCACCTCGTATCTGTATGACCGGATGAAGGCGCTTTATGGTGACCTAAACATCCGCGATGCGGACGCGTTCTATGGCACCGTCAACCGGGTCTCACCCGGCTTCATCCGGACTGAGGCGGACGAGGTACATTACAACCTCCACATTCTGCTGCGCTTTGATCTGGAACGAGCGCTCGTCTCCGGCAAGCTGGAGGCCGCGGATCTGCCCGACGCCTGGAACCAGCGGTTTGAGGCGGATTTCGGTGTGAAGATCGACCGCCCCAGCCGCGGGTGCCTGCAGGATGTGCACTGGTCTGTGGGCCTTTTCGGCTATTTTCCGACCTACACGCTGGGCAATGTCTATGCGGGCTGCCTGCTGAAAGCGCTGATGCAGGACATCCCCGACCTCGACGCGCAGCTGGAGGCTGGCGACACCACTGCCGCAACGGGCTGGCTGCGGCAGAACCTGCAGCAGCATGGTGGCCTGCGTGAACCGCGTGCGACTATTGCACATGCTTGCGGCTGTGAACCGGGTGAAGGGCCACTTCTGGACTACCTGGAGGCGAAATTTGCGGCGCTCTACCGTCTGTAACTGGTGGAATACCTGACCTTCGGAGGGGCTGACCTAAAGTAAGGCTTCCGTACCTCGTCTCGAATGCATTATTCCGTTCCAATCTTATATTTTGAGCGGACACGGGGCAGGACCTACCGATGGCCGGGAATTTCCTTCAGACGGCGCCGGACGCCGCAGACTCTGTATTCCATGTCGGACGCTGGCGCGTTGACCCCGCCGCGCGCCATGTCACCAATGGCATCCACGACCGGCGCCTGTCTCCGCGCGCGATGCGGCTGTTGCAGGAGCTTGCCGAGGCAGGGGGCGACGTCATTACTCGTGAGAGCCTGCTCGAACGTGTCTGGCCCGATGTCGTCGTCGGAGACGACAGCCTGACCCAGGCCATTGCCGAACTGCGCCGCGTTTTCGAGGATCCGAAGGTTATCGAGACAATTCCGAAGCGCGGCTATCGCCTGACCGCCTCAGTCTTGAGTGGGGTGGAACCCGATCACCTGCCATTTGCCGATACGGTTGAGGATTTTGATCTCGCGGCCTATAGCCTCTGCCTCGAATCCCGCATGGTCCTGTCCCGCAGTGGCGCGGGCGCACTCGAACGCAGCGAGTTACTGGCACGTGAGGCCGTGCAGGTCGCCCCCACTTTCGCCATGGCGCAGGCCGATTTGTCCGTCGCGCTCGTGCAGCGGCATCTCTACAGCGTCTGCGGCCTTGCCGGGCTGACCGAGGCGTTGGAATGCGCTGAAGCCGCTGTGCGCCTACGTCCGGATCTGCCCGCCGGCCACATGGCGATGGGCTTTGCGCTTGGTGCGGTAGAGCGCTGGTCGGAGGCGAAGGCTGCTTTCGCCCGCGCCATAAGTCGTGATCTGAACGACCCCGACACCCACTATCTTGCAGCCCGCACCATGTTCGCGGCGGGCGATGTTCGTACTTCTGCCGCCCTTGCCGAACGTGCCGGGCAATTAAATCTCGAGGATTACCGCGCCCTCTACCTTGCGGCTCGTGCTGCGGGCGGGTTCGACTCCGAACGTGGCCGTCGGAATGCTGAAGCATCTCTGTACCGCGTACGGACACGGCTGGCCCGCGATCCAAACGAACCTCGCGCTCTGAACGCGCTTGCGCCGCTACTGGCGCACCTCGGAGAAGTTCCCGCCGCCGCCACTGCGCTCGAGGCAGATGAGGTGCGCGGCTCACCGCTGGAATTCTACAACGCTGTCACCCGCTCAATGGTCGGTGACACGAGCGGCGCTCTCGACGCGCTGGAAAGCGTCGCCGAACGTGGTTGGAGCCATCCGGCCTGGTTGCGTGTGGAACCTTCGCTGTCGCGGCTATCCGCGGAGCCCCGGTTCCAAAGGCTTTCCCGCCAGCTCGGCGCCGCCTGAAGACAATCTTCAGAAAAGATTCAGCGGACCTTCAGGCGTTCCGTCCCAAGCTGCCGTAGAAGGGCCTTCTCACGCACGGCGGTCTTTTCAGGTCGCCGCGGAAGACCAAACCATGAGGATACCAATGTCTCTTTATCTGGGCGCTCCCGCCCCCGACTTTATTGCGGAAACCACCGAAGGCACCATCAGCTTCCATGATTGGATCGGCGACGACTGGTGCATACTGTTCTCTCATCCGAAAGACTTCACCCCCGTCTGCACCACGGAACTTGGCGCCGTCGCGCGGCTGATGCCAGAATTCAAGCGCCGTGGCGTGAGGGTCATCGGCCTTTCGGTAGATACGCTCGCCCAGCACCGCGCGTGGTCGAACGACATCGTCGAAACCCAGGGCATCGCGCCGAACTACCCGCTGATCGCGGATCCGGAGCTCGCGATTGCCAAACTCTATGGCATGCTGCCTGCCGATGCCGGAACCACGGCAGAAGGCCGTACCGCCGCGGATAACCGAACCGCGCGTAGCGTCTTCGTCATTGGACCCGACAAGACCGTGGAGCTGATGATCACCTATCCGATGACCACAGGCCGCGATTTCAACGAGATCCTGCGCGCCATCGATTCATTGCAGCTCACCCGTCGCCATAAGGTCGCGACCCCGGCCAATTGGCGCCAGGGCGAGGATGTGATCATCGTGCCTGCGGTTCCGGATTCCGTCGCGCAGGAGATGTTTCCCGCTGGTTGGAACGCTCCGAAACCTTACTTACGGCTCGTTAAGCAACCAGCTGCGTAACCCCGACAATTCAAGGACTGAACCCATGTTTCAAAGAACACTCGTTCGGCTCGCCGCAGGGATGGCTCTGGCTGCCTCGCTGGTCGCCCATGGCACGGCCCAGTCGGGTTACGCGAATCCCGATTTGCTGATCGCGCCCGAAGAACTGGCGCAGGCAATCACGGATGCAAAGTATGGCGTGCCTCCACTAATACATGATGGCGAAATCCTCCTGATCGACGTCAGAGAGGCCGCCGATTTCGACGCTGGTCATATCCCCGGAGCATTGCAAATCTCACCGGATGCCGTCGCGGATCCCGATTCTCCGGTCGCTGGCGCTCTGCGTCCGCTTGAGGAGCTTGCCGCGATGCTGGAGGCGCTCGGCGTTACCCCGGCCAAGCGGCTGATCTTCTACGACGACCGCGGCGCGTTCCACGCCGCTCGCATGTTCTGGCTCGCTGAGTACCTCGGTCATCAGAACGTCAGCGTTCTCGACGGGGGCCTCACCGCCTGGACCAAAGCAGGCGGACCGCTCGCCACCGGCCAGGCGGAAGCAGCCGAACCCGGTGCATTCACTGCGGCGCTGATGCCGCGCCGCCACGCCACGGCCGACTGGATACTGGAGCACCGGGACGATGCAAGCGTCATCGACGTGCGTCCGGCGAAGATGTACGCCGAAGGCCATATCCCGTGGGCCCAGAACATCCCGTGGGCCGGCAATCTCGGCGACACCGGCCGCATGTTGCCGGCAGATGCCCTGCAGGCGCGGTTCGCGGAATTCGGTGTCACGCCCGACAGCAATGTCGCCATTCATTGCCAGGTCGGCCTCGCCGCAGCGCACAGCTATGTCGCCCTGCGCTTGCTCGGCTATCCACAGGTCCGGGTCTACCACCGCTCGTGGTCGGAATGGGGCGCCTTCGACGATCTGCCCCGCGACGGCGGCGCTTGACCCGAGATAACACGCAACGACGAGGGGCGGCGACCACTGCCCTTCGACACTGAATTTGCATTGTCGGATCAGTGTTATGGCAAGCTTACTTCATGTTAGAAGGCGTCGACCCATCAACAACCTCCCCAGCAAACAGTCCATGGATGCCGGGCTGTCCCTGATGCTGAAGGTGCGCCGCGAACGCCGCAGACTCGGCGACCTCCCGCCATATCTGATTGAGGATATGGGCTTGACCCCTGAGGAGGTCGATCGCGAAGCCAATCGCTGGCCGTGGGACCTGCGCCGCATCCGATGAAACTTATTGCCGCCACTCCGGATCGCGTTTCTCGAGGAAGGCGGCGATGCCTTCTTCGGTATCGCGATCCAGCATGTTCTCGACCATGACCTGCCCGGTATAGGCATAGGCTTGGTCTAGCGGCATCTGTATTTGCTCGTAAAAGGCGCGTTTGCCGATCCGCACTGCGGATGCAAGTTTGCCCGCCACGGTTTCCGCCAGCTGTTCGGTCACCGCCGATAACTCCGATGCTGGCACCACCCGGTTCACAAGACCAAGCGACAGTGCATGCTCCGCTTGTATGAACCCGCCGGTCGTCAGCATTTCGAATGCCTGCTTGCGCGGAATATTCCGCGACAACGCCACCATCGGCGTCGAGCAGAACAGTCCAATACTCACGCCGTTCACTCCAAACCGAGCCTCCTCCGACGCCACCACCATATCGCAGGAGGCGACCAACTGGCACCCCGCGGCGGTGGCCAGCCCTTGAACCTCGGCGATCACCGGCTGCGGCAGACGCGGAATCGCTTGCATCATCTCGGAGCAGCGCTGGAACAGGTGGGCGAAATAGGCGGCTCCGCCATCCTCGGCCTGTCGTCCCCGCGTCATCTCCTTCAGATCGTGCCCGGCACAGAACGCGCGACCTTCCGCACGCAGCACCACGACGCGCACCGTCTGATCCTCTGCCAGCGTGTCGAACGCATCCTGCAACGCAGCCAGCATCGTATCGCTTAATGCGTTCAGGTTCCCCGGCGAATTGAGCCGCAGATAGGTGACAGCGCCCTGATCCTCCCGTTCCAGCAATGCCATCTTGTCCTCCGCGCAGTTTCACCCGAGTCTAGGCGTCCGGGAGGAATTGGAAAAGCATGACAGTAAAGATGACGGTGGATGAGCTCCACGCCTTCATGGCGACGGAATTTCCGCAGGTCGCCGGCGACTACACCGTCGAGGAGGTCGGCGGGGGAACGATCCGCGTACGGATGAATGTTGGCGAGAAGAATCTGCGCCCGGGTGGCACAGTCTCGGGCCCGTCGATCTTTTCTTTGGCGGATGTGACGATCTACCTCGTCCTGCTGGCGATGATCGGCCCGCAGGCGCTGGCAGTGACGACGAACTGCTCCATCGATTTCATGCGCAAACCCGCCGCAGCCACAGACCTGATCGCCGAGGGGAGGATTCTGAAACTCGGCCGTGTCCTCGCCGTCGGAGACGTGCTTGTCTATTCCGAGGGCGCCGCCGAGCCCGTGGCTCGCGCCTCTCTGACCTACTCTATCCCTCCCGCCCGGTAATAACGGAGTATCGATTTCACGCGAGTTCTCGCGGATCGCCGACCACACGTACGGCATTCGATCCGACACGCTGTCGAATCCAGTTCCCCTGGCTCAGTTCCACGCGCACATCTATCGTCCCTTCACCAAGCCGCGGCATGGTTAACCGCTCCTAACCGGGTTTTACCAGCACGGTCTCGATAACCGCTTCCGCCTCCAGCGTTCGGTGCACCGGACAGCGATCGGCAATCGCCAGCAGTTTCGCTCGCTGCGTGCCGGACAATGATCCCTCCAGTGCAATCTCGCGCCGGAACCGGTCGACCTTGGGGGAAGAGGCGTCACCGACATCTTGTGCATGCACCTTGGAATGGCTCACATCTACCCGCACATGCTGCAGCGGCCAGTCCTTGCGTCGCGCGTACATCCGGATCGTCATCGAGGTGCAGGCGCCCAGACCGGCCGCCACGAACCCGTAGGGCGACATCCCCCGGTTCGTCCCGCCATAGGCTTCCGGCTCGTCCGCCACGGTGTGATGCCAGGGCCCGTGTGAGACGTCCTGCAGGAATCCGTCCGCATCCGCTTCGCTCACACGCACGATCCCTTCTGGCGCGCCAGGCGGCGGCGCCGGCGGATGTAGCTCGAGGTATTTGCCCGCCCAGGCCGAGATCACTCCGGCCGCGTATTCCGCATCCTCTGCTCGCGATACTAGGTGATCCGCATTGTCCAGCGTCACGAAGCTCTTCGGATGTTTCGCCGCCCCGAAGATGCGCGCGGCATTCTCTATCCCAACCACCGCATCGCGTGGCGCGTGCAACACCAGCAGTGCACGTTTCAGTTCGGCTAGCGCCGCCTCGATGTTCGCTTCCTGCACATCCTCGACAAAGTGCCGCCCGACCCGCACCGTGCGCCCGCCCAGAGACACCTCGGCCACGCCTTCCGAGGCAATCTTTGGCATTGCGTCCTCGAAATGGCGCACAATACTTGCCGGATCGAACGGTGCGCCGATCACGGTGACCGCCTTCACACTGGCGATTTGCCCGGCGGCGCAGACCACCGCCGCGCCGCCTAGCGAGTGCCCGATCAGCAGTGCGGGCGCCATGCCGCGCCCCGTCAGGTACTCCGCCGCAGCCACCAGTTCGCCGACATTGGAGGCGAATGTAGTTTCCTCGAAATCCCCCTCCGAGTCGCCCAGGCCCGCGAAATCGAATCGCAGGACCGCAATCCCCATCGCCGCCAGCCGTTGCGAGATTCGCCGCGCGGCCGGGTTGTCCTTGCCGCAGGTGAAGCAATGGGCGAAAAGCGCGGTAACGAGCGTCGGTCCCTCGGGCAAATCGAAACGGGCGGACAGCGTCTCGCCAGAAGGTCCGTCAAAGAACACGGGCGCCGTTGGCATTTGGGTCGTCCTTTCGGGTCGCGGCTGCAGGCCGCCAATGCTGGTCCCGACGGCACCAATCGGCAAGGTGTCAGCTGGGACCGTAACGCCAAGGTGACGGCAAGAGAGCGAGGGGCAGGGGAGTGGGCAAGTCGTTCCGTGTGGTGCTGGCAATGCTGGCAGGGCTGGCGCTCTGCCTGCTCGCGTTCAGCTTCGCCGGCGCACTACACCCCATGGGCGATTCGCTCGCGGTGCTGCGCTGGCAGATCGCCTCCACCTTGGCCCTCGTCGCCGCCGCGATGCGATTGGTGAACATGAAAGGCTCGAGCTGGCTGCTCTTGGCGGCTCTCCTCGCCGTCACGCCCATTCTCTGGGCCATGCTCCGACCGCAGGCGGTGCCGGAAGACGCGGTCACGCTCTACCAGAAAAACATGCTCTGGAGCATTGGTGACCACGCGCCGCTGATCGCCGACATCCATGCCACCGCGCCGGACGTCCTGACTCTGCAGGAAGTCACGGACAATAACCGCGCGTTGCTCGACGGGGTCAGGGATATCCTGCCGACGCAATTCTGGTGCCGTTTCCAGACCGTCGGAGGCGTCGCGCTCGCATCGCGCTGGCCGCTGATCGAGGGGACCGAAACCTGCGGCGTCGGGCTCGCCGCCGTTCAGCTGGAAACGCCGCACGGTCCACTCTGGCTCGTTTCAGTACACTATTACTGGCCGTGGCCGCACGGCCAGGCGCACCAGGTCGAACGGCTGCTACCCGTGCTTGAAACTCTTCAGGGGCGGGTCGTGATCGGAGGCGATTTCAACATGGTCCCATGGGGCAGCTCGGTTGGGCGGCTCGCTCACGCCACAAACACCGAGCGGATCGGCCGCGCGCTAATCTCGTTCGCTCGGCTGGGACCCTTGCTGCCGCTTCCCATCGACCAGGTCCACGCCCCCAGAGGCGCAACCGGCGCGGTCACGCTAAGGCCGCTTCTGGGATCGGACCATCACGGCCTGCTTGCTCGGATCGGCCTCTGAAGCGTTTCAATTTCACCCTTAAACGGATCGCATAACGTAATGCGTTGAAATTTCAGATTTAAGGCAGCACTGCGTGAGTCAGGTCAAACCGACAAGGCTATGGTCATTGCCTTGTTAATCCGCCAACTTGCGTGCGAAGGAGATGCGCGATGCTCACAGGATCCTGCCTTTGCGGAGCCGTAACCTGGCGGCTTGCCGAAACACCCGATCACGCGACCGCCTGTAACTGCACCGCCTGCCGCAGATATGGCTCGCTATGGGGATACGGGTACGAGAACGAGGATCTTTTCGTTGACGGTCCGTCCGGCAACTATGTGCGTGGTGACAAGGAGCTTGCCTTTCACTTCTGCAACACCTGTGGCTGCTTGACCTACTGGCGGGGGGTAGAGCCGGGCCCGGACGGCCGCCGCCGCATGGCAGTCAACCTGCGCCTGGCAGAGCCAGAGGCTGTCGCCGACGTGAAGATCAAGCATTTCGACGGTCTGGATACTTGGCGGACCGTCGAACGCGAGGCGACCTGCGTCGCCGATATGTGGTATTGATCGCCTGGAGCCATTTCGAATTTATCTTAAGCACGCAACGCTGCCTGAAATCAGATGTTTCGGCGCAACGCGTGATGTAGTCCTTTTTGCGAATGAAATCGCAACGCCCTAACCGTCGATCTGTGCCGCGATGATGGCGATGGCGCGCTGATAGACGCTTGCCGCGTTCCACTCCTTGATCGCGGCGAAATTCGGCTGCCCCTCCTGATAGCCCGCGCCAGGCTGCCATCCTTTCTGCCGAAGGTACCAGGCGGTCGAAGCCATCGCGTCGGCCAGGTTGGTCAGGTCCACGCGCCCGTCGCCATTGCCGTCGCGGCCATAGGCCAGCACGTTACCCGGCAGGAACTGCGTGTGCCCCAGCTCACCATGCTTTGCGCCCACCGTCGCTGGCGAGATCCAGCCCCGATCTACCATCTGTAGTGCCGCAATCAGATGCGGGCGAAAGAACTCCGGTCGCCGGCAGTCATAGGTCAGCGTCGCTGTTGCAGAGACGAGATTCGTGTCCCCCATGAACCCGCCGAACCCGGTCTCCATCCCGTGGATTGCCAGCAACACCCCTGCCGGCACCTCGTAGACCCGCTCCAGACTTGCATAAAACTGCGGGTTCTGCGCCTTCATCTGTCGGCCGCGGTTCACAATGTAATTGGCGCCGCGGATCTCCATGAATCTGTCGAGAGTGTAGGTGAAACTCTTCTGGTTCCGGTCAGCCCCGATCGTTCCGTGCGAGTAGCCGGCATTGGCCAGCGCGGCTAGCCCCGGCTGGCCCACGCCTGCCTGCGCGGCTTCCTGTGCAAAGGCGGCTTTCCAGGCATTGAAGCCGGACGCATCGTTGCCGCAGGGGGCGGCGAGTGAGGCAACGGGAAGGGAGCAAAGGAACAATGTGGCAATAGAACGCATGAAACAGACCTCCAGATACGCTTACCCAGCACCATAGCGGGGCGATTGCGCCCCGGTAACCCTTTGCGTGGCACCGGTTTTCAGATTGGCGTGAGCATGCCCATACCGCTGCGGTTTCGGCACGGGGCAGGGCGCTTCACCAGCTTCCGTAAACCAGCAGCACAAGTGGGATCGTCAGCACCGCTGCGAAGGTCTGCGCGGTGACCAGGCCCGCCATGAACGTGCCGTCGCCGCCCAGCTGCCGCGTCAGCACATAGGCGGTCGGCGCCGTCGGGATTGCCGCGAAGATCACAAGGATTAGGGCCTCTGTTCCCTCCAACCCGAAGATGTGGCCGCCCAGCACCGCCAGCACCGGCATGCCCAGTAGCCGCAGCGCCCCGTTCCCCGCGAGGGCCGCGATGTCCTGCCGGACGGCAGCGGGCTGCAGCGCCGCACCGACGCAAAGCAGGCCCAGCGGAAGACTCGCCTGCGCCATCAATTCCAGGAAACGGTCGGTTCCGAAGGGCAGCCCGACTCCGGCCAGCGCCAGAGCGAAGCCAAAGGTGCAGGCCAGGATCAGCGGATTGGTCAGCACGGCGCGCAGCAGGATTGCCGGCATCCGCGTCCCACGCGCCTCGGTGAGTGCAATGATTGACAGCACGTTCACGAAAGGCACTGCGATCGCCAGGTACACCGCCGCCCGAGTCAGCCCCTCGTCACCGGTCAGGCTGCCGGTGATCGCGAGGCCCAGATAGGTGTTGAACCTGATCACACCCTGCAGCGCGGGGCCGAACCGCGCTGCCGGCACCGGACGGATCAGACGTGCTAACGTCATCCCCGCCGCTGCCACGCAGATTGTTACGAGCGCCGCGCCGCCAAGCCGCAGGATCGCAGGATCGCGCACCGGCGCTTCCACAAGGCTGGTAACCAGCAGCGCCGGGAACAGCACAAAGTAATTCGCCCGCTCCGCCGCGGGCCAGAACGCCGGGTCCGGGAATCCGGTCTTGGTGAATACGAAGCCAAGACAGATCAGCCCGAAAAGCGGCCAGATCGTATAGAAAAGCACGTCACACCGCCTCAATTTGTCCCGGCAACACTACCAGAACGTTCAGAAATCCTTCGGATAGAGGAACACCTGCGTCCCGAGCGGCACCTGATCATAGAGGTGCACCATATGATCGTTGATCAGCCCGACGCAGCCATTCGAGACCGCGTGCCCAATGCTTTCTGGCGCGTTGGTGCCATGGATCCGCAAAAAAGTGTCGCCGCGCCCCGGCTGGAACAGGTACAGCGCCCGCGCGCCCAGCGGGTTGTCGGGCCCGCCCGGCATTCCATCTGCAAACTGCCCCCAGCGCTCTGGCTCGCGATCGATCATGCCCGGCGTCGGCACCCAAGACGGCCATTCCTTCTTGGCTCCAATCGTATACTCGCCCGGCTCGTAAAGATTGCCGCGCCCGACTCGCACTGCATAACGGATCGCGAACCCGTCGGGCACGGTCCAGTACAGCGCGAACTCGTTTGGATAGACCAGGATCACGCCGGGCCGGTATTTCACTGGCATCTGCACGATCTGCGGCGGCGGCACGAGTGGTCCCGCCGGCAGTTCTGTCGTGGCCGGGATTTCCTGGGCGAGGGCCCGTGTGCCGGAAACGGCCGCAATTGCGCCAGTCAGCAGGGTTCGGCGGTTCAGGGTCATGGCGGACACTCGCTAATGAAATCAAATGGTCCGCTACCATCGTTATTGAAGCAACAGACGGCAATCCAGCGATCGCGCAGTCAACACACCGCGACACCCCTGACTGTGACACGCCCGCCGCAGGTTACCGATTGATATCCGGGCAATGCACGAGATAGTTAACATATCACGTGTTAGCGATCAGGAAAGCGTATGGTCCGCACCGGCTTCATTGATCACATCGGCCTTGCCGTCCCCGACTTGGCGGAAGCCAGAAGTTACTATGATGAACTGATGCCGATCCTGGGGATGAAACAATGGTTCCCGACAGCTCCAGAGTTCAATTACGGACCGAACGGGACACTCGGCACGCAACTCTTCTTCTATGAAGCGCGCGAAGCGGCGACCTATTCGCGCCATGCCGTCGGCCTGCAGCATATCGGCTTCGCCGTGGCTAGCCGCGCCATCGTTCGTGAAGCTCACGACTGGGCGGGTTCGAAAGACCCTGCCTGCATCCTCGAGGCGCCACAGAACTTTCCGCAATACGGCACCCACTACGCGACCTACTGGCTCGATCCCCACGGATTCAAGCTGGAGGCCGTATGCCACATCGAAGAAAACGTGTGAAATCGCGGGAAATGACAAAATATCTGATCATGTTCGTCAGATAGTATTCACTATCCTTTTCAGCACGACCCCGTGTGGCCCAAGCCCGATCCGGCAGCGCGGCGCCATAGGTCGCGGCACTGGACAACACAGCAGGGAACCGCAGCGATGATCATCGACCAGCCGATCCCGGAATTGCCCGTGCGCGACGTGCGAAGCGCCCAGGACTATTTCCACGACAAGTTCGGCTTCCGATGTGGCTTGGCACAATGAAGAGGGCCGGATCGGCGCCGATATCGTCGACCCGATTGCGGACAAGCCTTGGGGCCTACGCCAGTTCACAGTGAAGGATCTGAACGGGAACCTGTCCCACTTTCACCACGACCTTGGCTGAGGCGCGACAAAGGGCAGGCCGCGGCTACTCCGGGCCGTCGCTCACCCCTGAATGCACCGCCGGAACTCGGCGACCGTCACCGCCATTTCCACCTCGCCATCCAAGATGCGCCCCGTCCGCCGGAACCCGCAGCGCTCGTAGAACGGGATCGCGCCGAATTCCTTCTCCACCGCGGACACCAGTAGCCGGGGCCTGTCCCAGTCTTCGGCCACCGTCGCCGCCTCCGCCAGCGCCCGCTGGCCAAAACCCTTGCCCTGATAATCCGCATCCACCATCAGGCGCCAGATATAGGCCGCGTCGTATTCCACCTCTTCGCCCTCGGGATGCTGCACTGGGTCGATCATCGCCAAGAGTCCGACAGGAACGTCCCCGTCCCACAGCCCCCAGACCAAGCCGCCCGGCTCATAGGCCGCCTGAGCCAGGGTGATCGCATTCGGAGCCACCTGGCCATCCTGCTCCGGTTTCACCGCCAGACGGCAAAGCGCCCTGACGTGCTCGCGGGTGACGGGCCGTCGGAAGTCCATATGCCTGCTCCAGTGTTTGCTGACTTCCGCCAACAATAGCCGAATCCGGGCCGTCCTGTCTTGGTAGTCAGGTGGGTCTACGCCGTCCCCATCAGCGCCGCATCGTACGGATACCACGTCAGCAGTTCATACCCCGTATCGGTGATCAGCACTTGGTCCTCCAGCTTGATCGAGAAGCCGCCGCCCGGTTCCGCGACCAGCGCCTCGACGCACAGCACCATGCCCGGCTCGAGCAGGTACTCGTAGGCCCCCTCGTCGAACCCATCTGGATAGCAGATCCGGGGCCACTCGTCGCACAGGCCCACTCCGTGCATCATGCAGCCGTATTTCAGCTCCTGAAACCGATCGTCCAGCTTGTGCGCGTTGAAGGTCAGGTCACGCATCGGCACACCCGGCGCCAACAACTCCATGTTGGTCATGATATGCTCGTGCCCGTGCCGCATCGCGTAGATCATCGCGTTGGTGGGTTTCTCGTCGCCGATCCACCAGGTGCGCGAGATATCCACGCAGATCCCGTAGCTGCCCACCAGATCGGTGTCGAAGGCGAGTATCTCGTTGTTCTGCAGCTTCCGCGGCCCGCATTCCTGGAACCACGGGTTGGTGCGCGGACCGGAAGCCAGCAGTCGCGTCTCGATCCACTCGCCGCCGCGCCGGATGTTTCCCAGATGCAGCTGCGCCCAGACGTCGTTCTCGCTGACCATGCCGGTCGGCCCGAATTCCCGCGCGAAGGCTTCCATCTCCGCCATCGCAGCCTCGCAGGCGTTCACCGCGCAGCGCATCGCGAGTATCTCGTCCGGCCCCTTGATGACGCGGGCCTTTTCGGTCAGCTCCTCGCCTTCCATCAGGTCGTAGCCAAGCTCTTCCAGTGCCCGGACCCCGTGCAGCATCAGCTTGTCGATGCCCAGCCGCTTGTTGCTGCCGCCATGCTCCCGCACCAGCGAATCGACCTTCCCGGCCCAGGCGCGCGCCTTGTCCTCCGCAACGTCGCCCGCGTCGAAATAGAAGAAATCCGCGCCGGTCTCGCGGATGCGCTCCCTCACCAAAGGATTGAATTCCGTCAGGAACGGCGCCCGCTCGTAATCCCAGATCGCCATGTAGCCGTCCGCGCCGACGAACAGCGCCCGGAACGGGTTGTGCATGTTCCAAAGCTGCATATTCGTGGAATCCGTGGCGTAGCGGATGTTCAGCGGATCGGTCAGCACCACGCCGCCCCAGTCCCGCGCCACGATCCCCTCGACCAGCCGCCGCCAGCGGTATTCCCGCATTCGCGCCAGATCCGGCAGCACCAGCCCCGCCGCCTCCCACTCGCCATAGGCCAGCTCGGTCGGTCCGATTTCGCAGCGGTCGGCGTCGTTCGGTGTGCCGTCGCCCAGCACCGGGCCTTTCGTGGGGTCGATCTTCCTGGCGTCGCGGTAGAACTGGGTCATCGGCACACCTCCGTATACCACAGATGCTAGGCGGGCGAGGAAGCAAGTCCGGCAGGAAACCGACACGGAACGGGTCCGTTTGCGAACTGTTCGGGAAAAAGCGCCTGCGCGACCACCCAAGACGCCACGGCTGCGACAGTCGGGCGATATGGCCCGTCCGGCCGCAGGAAGGTGAGCCCTAGCCGAAGACCATCGTGCCGAGAACCGGCATCGTGCAAATGCCGATTGCGGCGGAAGAGCACATCATTGATGCCCCGCGCACCACCTGGTGCTTACTCGGCCGGACCAGCGGCTGCACCGGCTGCATCTCGTCGCGCGAGGTTTGGCCACCGGTAATGCGCTCGATCACAGACTGGCTCCGCGCTTCGCGCCGGTGCGCGCCCTGCGTAATCTGGGTCTGGATGTAGAACATCGCGTTCGCCTCCAGCGTCCGCTGGCTGTCGAACTGCTTGCGACCCTCTTCTAGCGTCGCTGGTGCACGTCGGCGCTCGGTTTCTGCCTGCTTGCCCTTTCCGCAGGCCTTGGCGAATTCCTCGCTTGCGAACAGCATGTCCGTGTCGCTCCAGAACACCAGCGAGGCCCGGTGCCGCTCGCGCAGCGCGTCAGTGATATGCCTGCACAGCCGTTCCTTCAGTGTTTGCCGCTCTTCGCAATCGGGGAATGGCAGTTCGGGATTGTCCGTCACCAGAACGGACAGGCTGTATTCGTGCGAGGTCAGCCGCGCCAGCACCGCGGTCTCGTTCAACAGGGTTTCGCCAGGACGTTGTGCTTCCAGGAAATGTGCAGCGGGCAGCGGATCGCCGCAGCCGGTGATTAGGACCTGGATCTCGCCGAGATGAAACAGCCTGAAGGCCGGATCGTCGGTCGGCAGCATCCTAACTGTCAGGTCGCACGCCCTTGCGATCCTGCCTACATCTTCCTCCAGCCCCGCCGGATCGTCATCGATCGGCGCTTGAAACAGGAGGCTCGATTCGAAAATCGGAGTGAGTGAGTCCATCCCCGGAACCCTCTGAAACCTGTCTTTTTGTATATAGACTTAAGCAATGTGCCGAAACTGCGGCGCTAACAGGGTTCCCTAAGGGCAGATTTAGCATTTATTGACGTCTAAGTGGGCGGAAAATCGCTTATTTTTGGGAATCCCCGTGCTGGTTTCCGCAAGGTAAACAAAGGAAAAACAAGAAATTCGTGCGCTGTGGCTCCGGGATGAAAACGATACCGGCGGATTCTTGCAGATTACCGGTCGCTTGCACAACAATAGCACTAATCCCGCCCTAATCTCTTCACAGTTGTTAGCCAGATTTTAACCAATGAACGATTGTCAGGGCGAATCTGGACCGATGACAAACAATAAGATCGAGGCAAAACTGCTCTACGGCGCTACCGGCGACATGTTGGACCGCGTCGACAGGCTGGCACTGGAATCCCTGGTGGAGAACCTCGGATTTCCTATCGAGGATCGCGGCTATGTCGCCGGCGACTATATTTCCATGACCCTGCCGGGTGTGCAGGTGGTGATCGCCTACACTGATAAGCCCTTCGCCATCCGTCACTTCCGAGGGGTAACTCGCCCGCCGGAAGACGAGAAAAAGCGCCGCAAAGTGCTGCAGCGCCTGTCGAACCACAAAGCTAGCATTAGCATCGTCGCGCTGGACCGGACAACCGGCGGTCCGGTTCCGCAAGGCCGCAAGCAGCGGCTGGTCTGGGAACTCGTTGACCATATCCTGACCGTGGCCCATGTGGACCTGGTACAATGCCCGGGGCTCGATCGCCTGATGACCGGCGAAGAGGCAGAGGACTGGCTGACAGATATTGTCGACCGGATACCAGACTTCGCTTTCGAAGCCTCGCATGACCGCAATTCCCGCAAGGCGATTTTCATGGAAGAGCCGCACATGTCGCCCCGCGTGGCCGACTGGCTGGGACAAAAGCCGGAAGACGACGAGGAAGAGGATCTGCTGGGTGACGCCCTGCGTGCCTTCCTTGCTCACCAGGACGGCCCCGAGACCAAATCGCTCTCCGATACCGCGGCCGGCCGTTCGGCGCTCTATATTTTGAGTGCGACGATAATGATCTTCGCCCTGCCGCTCGGTGCCTCGGCATTGACATACAACGCGCTCTCGGGCGGCTCATTCAGATTTACGGCCTATACGATGGCGGCGACCGGACTGATCTCGGTCGGCGAGAAGATGGGCCTGACGGAGACGGCAATGCAGTTGATGCCGTTCTTGGGTTAAAAAATTCTCCAGCGGGGGATGCGCCCGGATCGTGTAAGCGGAGATCCGGGCGCATCCCAGACGCATCGCTCTGGAAAGCCGGCGTACCCTACGCCGGCTTTTCTGCATCCAGCCCGGCGAATACGCGGAATAGCCGCATCAGCTCTCTGGATTTCCCAGGGTCTGTGGACACCGCATCAACCAGCTCTTGAGACGCGGGCTGGGTTCCGTCCTTCTTCTGTACAGCCTCATCCCGTACCTGGCCGTCTCCCATTGTCCGCAGCAGCTGTGTGATATGCGACAAGGAAGAGAAAACCTTGTACCAGAACGGTCCGCCAAGTCCGATCAGGAAGCCGGCCAGAAGCACCTTTGCCGCCCAGGAGGCATAATCGCCGATGTCTGCGTCATTCGGGACGCCGCTTTTTCCATAAGGGAAATAGCTATGGCCGATCGGCAGATCGAATTCCGTGCTAAGCCTCCGCAAGTTTTCTTCGGTGGCCATTAAACGCTCGCTGATCATCGCGCGCTGCTCATCGGTCAGTTCGACTTCCGCATCGATCTCCAGGACATCCAGCACCCGCTGGAACGCAGAACGGGTCGCTTCATCCAGGCGGGCGGCTTCTTCGAACTCGCCGCTGATTGCGCCGCTGATCTCCCGCTCCTCGAACAGATAGTTGAACAGCCGTACTGCATCGATGTTCATCGCGAACGCGAAGATGATCGAGACGACCATTGCGATCGCCTGAGCCTGCTTGCGGAACAGTTCGTTGGAGGCGGCGACATAGCGCTCGAACCCCATCGTCAGGCCGCGCAGTATGCTTTCATTCGCGGTTTCGGCAATTTCCCTGCCAAGATCGGTCGTCGCCAGACGCTGCAGGAAGGCGTAAGTGGACAGCTTGTCCACCCGTTCGGCACCGTGGTTCCACGCAACCATCCCACGCAGTCTGTTGAGAAAGGAACCGTTCTCGCCGATTGGCGCGCCACCGGCCGGATTTTCGGTCAGCCGGTCTCGAACCTTCGCCAGCTTGGCATCGGCCAGCAGGCTCACATCCTCGACTGCGGCCTGCAGAACCCGGTCCTCCTTGAGGAACCGCAACACTGTCGCCGCCAGTACCCGCGCCCGCTTGGCCGTGATCCGAAGATAAGTTTCCGTCAGCCCGGTAACCGCGGTGGAAGACATGATCATCACCACGGCAAATGCCATTGCGGCCTGAAATACGTCCATGGGGAAGCCCCCAGAATATCATTAAACTATCAGGTGAGTATATCACGGAACTCTGCAATCAGGAAAAGAAAAGACACGCAACGCCGCCCGCTTACCCGCGTGCAACCCGGCGTCGGAGCCGCCTTTTCGGTGCAAGTCAGATCACGACCTCACCCTCGATCTCCATCGCGAAACCCAGCGGCAAGCCCGCCACTCCGATGGTCGACCGGGTATGCCGACCCACAGCCGTGCCGAAGACTTCGAAGACTAGGTCACTGAACCCGTTCATGACGAGATGCCGCTGGGTTTAGCCAGGCACCGAGGTGACAATCCGGTGAACCCGCAACCATCCGGATATTCTGGATAACTCTCCGATCACCGCTTTGATTTTCGCCAACGCGGAAGCGGTATTTCCCCACGCATCGGCATAGGCTTGGTCGGTCGATAGGTGGGTTCCGACTGTTCCAAATGGTCCCGCGATTCTTCCGTCCATCGCGGTCTTGGCATGGCCGGAAAGCAAAAGCCTATCACCCCTTGCAGTCATGAATGAAAACGGCAGATGCAACCCATCTGGCACCTTTGTCGGCCGCGGCAGGGTTAGGCCTAATTCTGACAGCCCGGCTTCAGGGGAGGCATCTGAATGAACTCCTCCAGCTGGTATGCCTGCTAGAGTCGCCCTCTCACCGCCCGTTTGGGAATAAATACCCCTTACGCCGCAGGTTCGGGCCTGTACACTCGGCTTCCCTGCAACTGACTCCGATTGCGCGAGGGATCATCCTGATCCGTTCGCTGCGCCCGCTGTTGAAATCTGTAAACCAAAAAAGGGCGCCGAAACCGGCGCCCCTCTCTCTATTCTGCGGCCGTCGATCAGCAGCTGTAGTACATCTTGAATTCCATCGGGTGCGGGGTGTGCTCGTAGGCGTAGATCTCTTCCCACTTGAGCTCCATGTACCCTTCGATCTGGCTCTTGGTGAACACGTCGCCGGCCAGCAGGAAGTCCATGTCCTTTTCCAGCTCGTCCATGGCTTCGCGCAGCGAAGCGCAGACGGTCGGGATCCCGGCCAGCTCTTCCGGCGGCAGATCGTAAAGGTCTTTGTCCATCGCGGCGCCCGGATCGATCTTGTTCTTGATCCCGTCGAGACCGGCCATAAGCAGAGCCGAGAAGCACAGGTACGGGTTCGAAGACGGGTCGGGAAAGCGGGCTTCCACACGCTTTGCCTTCGGCGATTCTGCCCACGGGATTCGCACGCAGCCCGACCGGTTCCGCGCCGAGTAGGCGCGCAGCACCGGCGCCTCGAAGCCCGGGATCAGGCGTTTGTACGAATTGGTCGACGGGTTAGTGAAGGCGTTCAGCGCCTTGGCGTGCTTCAGGATGCCGCCGATGTACCACAGCGCCTCGTCGCTGAGATCGGCATATTTGTCGCCCGCGAAGAGCGGCTTGCCGTCCTTCCAGACCGACATGTTCACGTGCATGCCCGTCCCGTTGTCGCCGGCGATCGGCTTCGGCATGAAGGTCGCCGACTTGCCGTAGGCCTGCGCCACGTTGTGGATGACATACTTGTATTTCTGCAGCTCGTCCGCCTGCTTGGTGACGGTGCCGAAGATCAGGCCCAGCTCGTGCTGGCACGACGCCACTTCGTGGTGGTGCTTGTCGACACTCATCCCCATGCGCTTCATTGTCGACAGCATTTCGGACCGGATGTCCTGGCCGTCGTCGATCGGGTTCACCGGGAAATAGCCGCCTTTGACGCCGGGACGGTGGCCAGTATTGCCCATCTCGTATTCGGTATCGGTGTTCCATGCCGCGTCGAGCGCATCCACCTGGTAGCCGACCTTCTGCATCGACACTTCGTAGCGCACATCGTCGAATAGGAAGAATTCCGCTTCCGGTCCCATATAGGCTGTGTCGCCGATGCCCGAGGACACCAGGTAGGCCTCGGCCTTCTCGGCGGTGCCGCGCGGATCGCGGTCATAGGCTTCCATCGTGTCAGGCTCCACGACGGTACAGTGCACGCAAAGGGTTTTTTCCGCGTAGAACGGATCCATGTAAGCAGACGACCCGTCGGGCATCAGTTTCATGTCCGACTGGTCGATCGACTTCCATCCGGCGATGGACGAACCGTCGAACATGAACCCCTCCTCCAGGAAGTCCTCGTCGACTTGGTCCGACATTACCGTCACGTGCTGCAGCTTGCCGCGCGGGTCGGTGAAGCGGATGTCGACATATTCGACCTCTTCATCCTTGATCGTCTTAAGAACGTCAGCGTTGCTCATAGTTTTTCCCTTGTCGTGGAACGTTTGGTTGTCTGAAAATGGCCCGGGCGGCGCGTCTTACAGCGCGTCTTCGCCGGATTCTCCGGTGCGAATCCGGATCGCCTGTTCGATCGAGGAGACGAAGATCTTTCCGTCGCCGATCTTGTCAGTCTTGGCGGCGCCGATGATGGCTTCGATCGCGGAATCGACCTGGTCGGTCCCCAGGACCACCTCGATCTTTACCTTGGGCAGGAAGTCGACAACGTATTCCGCACCCCGGTAAAGTTCGGTATGCCCCTTCTGACGGCCGAACCCCTTGACTTCGATGACAGAGAGCCCCTGAACGCCGATCTCCTGAAGGGCCTCCTTCACCTCATCAAGCTTGAAGGGCTTGATGACCGCCTCGATCTTCTTCATGTGCTGCGACTCCCTAGAAACCATACGGTCGGTGGTTGAAGATCACTTCTCTACCTGCGTCACAATTCGGTAGGGTAACGCAAAGAGCGCCGCAACAGGGGATTCTGACCCATTGCTCATTATTTATGCAAATTGCCCTAAACCAATGCGAGTTGTCAAAACGGGACCGGATAATCCATGACGATACCCATTTCGACCGCCCAAATGCGCGCGATAGAGCGGGCCGCGATCGCCTCAGGAGAGGTGTCGGGGCTCGAATTGATGGAACTTGCCGGCCGCGGCGTCGTCGATGCCACGCTGGAGGAATGGCCAGCCCTGGCCGATGGGACTCTGCCGGTGGTTGTGCTTTGCGGGCCCGGGAACAATGGCGGCGACGGCTTTGTCGTGGCCCGACTATTTGCCGAACAGGGCCTGCATGTCGTAGTGTTTCTCTATGGCGACCCGGAGAAACTGCCGCCTGACGCCCATGCCAGTTACGACCGCTGGCGCGCAATGGGTCCGGTCGCGCCGTTCCCGCCACAAAGCTATGCACCCACGCTGGAAATCTACCGCCCCGGAGCTATTTTCGTCGACGCGCTCTTCGGTATCGGCCTGACCCGACCGCTGGATTTCGAGCTCTTCACCGCGGTTGTCGGGCTGGTCGAGAACACCTTTGCCTATGAATGGCGCATCGTCGCCGTCGATATCCCTTCCGGGCTGGACGCAGACAATGGAGAACTGCTCTGCGATCCGCCGCCACACCCGGGGGTTGCGGCCGCCGCCGACCTCACGGTGACCTTCCACGCTCCGAAGACGGGCCAGGTCACCGGTGCCGGTCCGGAGGTCTGCGGCAAACTGGTGGTGAAGGATATTGGCCTCAGCAGATGGGCGGACACCTCGGCGTGACGGAACTTCTCACCGCCGCCCAGATGCAGGCCGTCATCGATGCCGCCATCGCGTCGGGCGAGGTGACCGGGCTGGAACTCATGGAACGGGCAGGGCGGGGCGTCGTCGAGGCGGTCTTCGAGGAATGGCCCGAGCTACAGGCCACGACTCACCGTGCTGTCGTGCTCTGCGGGCCCGGAAACAATGGCGGAACCGGCTTCGTCGTGGCGCGCCTGCTGAAACACTGGGGCTGGGAGGTCGAGGTCTTTCTCTACGGCAATCCGTCGCAGCTGCCGCCGGAGGCGCGGGCGAACTACGAGCGTTGGGGGGAGATGGGAGAGGTAACCGCTCTACAACCCGATAAGGTTGCCGCGACCTGCAACTTAGAAGATCCGGCAATCTACATCGACGCTCTCTCTGGAACCGGCCTTGGCAGGTCGGTGGAGGATGTCATTTCAAAAACGGCTTTTGCGGTTCATGGAGAACTCGGCCGTGCCGGGGTCGCCATCGACTGCCCGTCAGGCCTTTGCCTAGATAGTGGCCGCCACTTTGCCGAAAGCACGGTCTTCGACGTCGCTCTGACAGTCTCTATCCATCATGAGAAAGTCGGCCATCGATTGTTTCCGGGAGCAGGGTTTTGCGGCGCACTCCAGGTCGTTGACATTGGTGTCGGTTCATACGGCGACGGGTCTTCGTCCGTGGAACTCCTCACTAAAGACGCCGTTCTGTTCGAATTGGAAGATAGCCCGCACGCGTCGAAATCCGCCTTCCAGCACAAATACGCCCACGGCCACGCCCTGATCCTCTCAGGCGGACCCGGCCGCGGCGGCGCCGCGCGCATGGCCGCCCGCGGCGCGTTGCGAATAGGGGCTGGGCTGGTCACCATCGGCTGCCCGCCCGCCGCGATGCAGGAGAATGCCGCGCAGCTCAATGCCGTCATGCTGCGCGGCGTCGGCGATGTGTCCGCGCTGGAAAAGACGCTAGAGGATACCCGCCTCAATGCCCTCTGCCTTGGTCCCGGCCTCGGCTTGACCGACGACAGCAAGGCGCTCATCGAAACCTGCCTGAAGGCCCGCCGCAAGACGGTCCTCGATGCCGACGCCCTGACCCTTATCGCGGGGGATCCCGCGCTTTTCGCGCTGCTTCACGACAATTGCATCCTCACCCCCCATGGAGGCGAGTTCGCGCGCCTGTTCCTGGACATCGCCAACAAGCTTGCCGAGGAAGCCGCAAGCGCCCCGGCCTATTCCAAGGTCGACGCCACCCGCGACGCCGCCGCCAGTGCCGGCTGCACTATCCTCTTCAAAGGGCCCGATACCGTCATTGCCGAGCCCTCGGGCCGCGCCTCGATCAACTCCGCCGCCTACGACCGCGCCGCGCCCTGGCTGGCGACTGCGGGGGCAGGGGACGTGCTGGCCGGTTTCATCGCCGGCCTCCTCGCACGTGGCTTCGCACCGATGCAGGCCGCCGAAACTGCGGCCTGGCTCCATGTCGAATGCGCCCGCGCCTTCGGCCCCGGTCTGATCGCCGAGGACCTCCCCGAAATGCTCCCGAAGGTCTTCCGCGACCTCGGTCTCTGACCGCAGCCTGCCGGGGACAGAGATACGTCCTCCGACCCGCAAACGATCCGCCCCTTCTTCCGGCCGAAAACATTCCCGCCGGAGGCTCCAGCACCGACCGCCCCCGCGACCGCCGGGACATCGCGCCGCCCGGCCACGCGACCGACCCATCGCGGGACTGGGGGGCGGCACCCATCGCAACATCAATGAAATCCGTGCGCACGGCCTGCGTACGGTGGGTGTACAGGCTGTGTACCTCCGGTGCCTGGCCGAAACGCCGCTCAGCCGGAACAGCTCGCCCCGCCCAGTACGCAGAACTTTGCGCAATGCGGATGGTTCAGGAACACCTTACCCTCCGCCTCTGCCAGCGTTTCCCCAAGCTCGAATGCCGACTCATAGGGCAGCAGAGTACAGGCCACGACGGCACAGCGGTCCGCGCCCTTCCGCTTCACCACCATACGGCTCGAGGCGCACATCACATCCCCAGGCGACTTGCCCAGGATGCCCCAGCAGGCGGTCGTGATCTCGGGTACATCCACCCGCGAGTCCATCTCCGGAAACAATACCGTCATAGCCGGATCGAATGCATCGACGGCAAGTCCGTGCCGCGCGTAGAGCGCCGCATATCCGGCCCGCGCCTCCGCCTCGCTCTCGCCCCAGACGGTCCGCCCGGCCACCGCCATGCGCACGCCGGAATCGCGCAGCCATTCCATCCCGCGCAGGGTCTTCGCAAAGCTCCCGGCTCCGCGTTCCTCGTCATGCAGGCACGCGTCCCAGTGATCGACCGAAACCCGCAATATCAGCCGGTTGCCATGCATTGCGGCAAGATCCCGCAGCCCGTCCTGAACCTTCGGCCGCATCATGGGCCGCATCGCGTTTGTCAGGATCAGGACCTCATAGCCGCGCTCCAGCGCTGCCCCCGCCATCGCGATTATCTCCGGGTTCATAAACGGTTCGCCGCCGGTAAAGCCGATCTCGCGAACGCCCCAGTTCCGCGCTTCCAGCTGGTCCAGATACTCCGCGACCTCCGCAGATCTTATGTAGACCAGCCGGTCATTCTCCGGCGAGCTTTCGATATAGCAATTGACGCATTCGATATTGCAGAGCGTTCCGGTATTGAACCACAGCGTCCGCGGATCGCTCAGCGCGACCGACGCCCGCGCCTCGCCCTTCGCCGTCACCTCGCGATCCCGGAATTTTCCTGGGTCCAGCGCCTCGAAAACCTGATCCTTCATCGGGTCCTGCCCATCCGCCATCCGAAAACAGCTAACGCGCCGCACCGCGGCAGAAAAGCCGCGCAATCGCGCTGCACGTGGTTGTGATGCCCGACAACCACGCTAGACTTCGGACCAGCATGTGCTACATGCGGGCCCGTTAGCGCTAACCCAAATCCAAAAGAGGCTGCCCATGGTTTCGCGCGTCATCCCCGTAGATCCCTTCGATCTGGTCATCTTCGGTGGCACAGGCGACCTCGCGCGCCGCAAGATCCTGCCGGGCCTGTACCGGCGCTACTGGGCAGGTCAGCTGCCCGATGACTCCCGTATCGTCGGCGCCTCGCGCCGTGAGATGACCGACGACGAGTTCCGTCAGTTTGTCCGAGAGGCGATCGAGGAGTTCGCCATCGAAGGCAAGGACGATGCCCCCAAAATCGACGGTTTCCTCAAGCTTCTGAGCTACAATGCCGTCGACGCCACGGGTGACCAGGGCTGGAAGGAACTCGCGGACAAGATGCGAGAGGATGTGGTCCGTGCCTATTATTTTTCGGTCGGCCCCAGCCTGTTCGGCCACCTGGCAGAGCACCTGCACAAGTACAAGATCGCCGGAAACCACGCGCGGATCGTCGTCGAGAAACCGTTCGGCCACGACCTGAAATCTGCGAAAGATCTGAACGCCACGCTGCGCAAGTATTTTGCCGAGGAACAGATCTACCGGATCGACCACTATCTAGGAAAAGAGACCGTTCAGAACCTGATGGCGGTCCGTTTCGGGAATGTTCTGTTCGAGCCATTGTGGAACGCACTTTACGTGGATCACATCCAGATCACTGTCGCCGAGACCGTCGGTGTTGGCGGCCGGGGCACCTACTATGACAAGTCCGGCGCGATGCGGGACATGGTGCAGAACCACATGATGCAGCTCTTGTGCCTGATCGCAATGGAGCCGCCGCATCATTTCGAGCCCGACGCGGTGCGTGATGAAAAGCTGAAGGTCATCCGAGCTCTCGACCCGGTGGGGCCGCAAGATATCGTCCGCGGCCAGTATTCCGGGGCCGAAGGCATTGACAGTTATTTCACTGATGTGGAGGACGAGCGCTCGACCACGGAAAGCTTCATCGCCATGAAGCTGCATATTTCCAACTGGCGCTGGAAGGGCACGCCGATCTACGTCCGCACCGGCAAGCGGTTGAAGACCCGTGCCAGCGAGATTGCCGTGGTCTTCAAGCACCCGCCGCACTCGATTTTCGGCGAGAACCCAAACGACCGGCGCGGCAACGTGCTTGTCATCCGGCTGCAACCGAACGAGGGTATGAACCTCAGGGTGACGATCAAGGAACCCGGACCTGGCGGCATGCGTCTGATCGAAGTTCCGCTCGATATGTCCTTTGCCGAAGCCCTCGGGCCCGAGGCGGCCGATATACCGGACGCCTATGAACGGCTCATCATGGACGTGATACGCGGCAATCAGACACTGTTCATGCGCGGCGACGAGGCGGAGGCCGCCTGGGCTTGGGCCGATCCGATCATAGAATCCTGGGAAAAAGCGGGAGACCGTCCGAAGCTATACGACCCGGGCTCGGCCGGACCGGAGGAGGCACTGATGCTGCTCTATCGAGAGGGGCGTCGCTGGCGGGACATCAGGGAATGAACTTCGTTGAATATCCCGACCGCGACCTGATGATGATCACACTGGCCAACAAACTGGCGGGCGAACTCAACAGCCATGTCCAGCGCCATGACGAGGCCACGCTTGCGGTGCCGGGCGGCACCACGCCGGGCCCGGTTTTCGACGCGCTGTGCGCGGCAGATCTCGATTGGTCGCAAGTGCGCGTGATGCTGACCGACGAACGCTGGGTCCCAGAGGAATCCGAACGCTCCAACACCCGATTGATCCGCGAACGTTTGCTAGTCGAACGCGCGGCCGCGGCGAAGTATGTGCCGCTCTACGCGGAGGCGGAGGAACCAGAGACCGTGCTGGATGAACTGTCCGAACGGGTGAAGGAGGTGCTGCCGATCACCGTCCTTTTGCTCGGCATGGGCGACGACATGCACACAGCCTCGCTCTTTCCCTATGCCGTCGGGCTGGAGGACGCATTGGCCGACAATGCTCCGCCGCTTCTGCCAGTGCGAAGCAAGGATCAGCCGGAACCGCGCATCACGCTGACGAAGCCCGTACTCAGGGGTGCGATGAACACGCACATATTGATCACCGGCCCGAAAAAGCGAGAGGCGCTGGAACGGGCCCGCAAGGAAGGCGACCCGGTCAAGGCCCCGGTCATCTCGGTCTTGGGCGACGCCACAGTCCACTGGGCGGAGTAATCCCATGTTCGAAGAGCTGAAGACCCTCCAAGCGAAAACCGGGGAGCGTCAGATCCTGTCGCTCTTCGATGATAACAACCGCGCACGGGATTTCTCGGTCACGGCGCTCGACATGCTCTTCGATTATTCCAAGACCAACATCGACGCCGAAACGCGCGACGCTCTGCTGGCACTCGTGGACAGGGCCGATGTTGCGTCGCGGTGCGAGGCGATGTTTTCCGGCCAGAAAATTAACGAAACCGAGGGCAGGGCGGTCCTGCACACGGCACTTCGGAACCTGGACGCGTCGGTCATAGTCGACGGCAACGACGTGATGCCTGGCGTACGCGAAACGCTGGACAGGATGGCCACGTTCGCTGACGCAGTCCGCAAGGAAGAGATCAAGGCGCCGGGTGGTCGGGCCTTCACGGACGTTGTGAACATAGGCATCGGCGGATCCGACCTCGGCCCGGCCATGGGCGTGCTGGCGCTGGCGCCCTATGCGGATGGTCCGCGCTGTCACTTCGTTTCCAACGTGGACGGTGCACATATCCACGACACCCTGAAGGATCTGAATGCTGCAACGACTCTCGTGATCGTCGCCTCAAAGACCTTCACCACCATCGAGACAATGACAAACGCCGCAACCGCGCGCGATTGGATCGCATCGCATTGCGGGTCCGATGTGGCTGGTGATCATTTCGCGGCGCTTTCCTCGAACCTCGATAAGACAGCAGAGTTCGGCATCGACCCGGCTCGAGTGTTCGGTTTCGAGGATTGGGTCGGCGGCCGGTATTCAATCTGGGGGCCGATCGGACTGTCGCTGATGCTGGCCATCGGACCGGACGATTTCCGCGAGTTTCTTGCAGGCGGGGCCGCGATGGACGCGCATTTCCGCGAAGCGGCCGGCATCGAGAACATGCCGCTGATGCTGGCGCTCGTCGGGATTTGGCACAATCAGTTATGCGGTCATGCGACTCGCGCGGTTCTGCCTTATGACCAGCGGCTGTCGAGGCTGCCGGCCTATTTCCAGCAGCTGGAGATGGAGAGCAACGGCAAGTCCGTCGCCATGGACGGTAGCCAGCTGGATTGCAATTCTGGCCCAATCGTCTGGGGAGAACCGGGCACCAACGGTCAGCACGCCTTCTACCAACTGATCCATCAGGGCACCCGCGTTGTCCCCTGTGAATTCATGGTGGCGGCACAGGGGCACGAACGCGATCTTGCGCACCAGCACGACTTGCTGCTGGCAAATTGCCTCGCGCAGTCCGAGGCTCTGATGCGCGGCCGGTCGCTGGAGGAGGCCAAGGAAAAGGTCGCGGGCAAGTTCGCTGGCGCCGAACTGGAGCGGCAGGCAAGCCACCGGGTCTTTGCCGGAAACCGCCCCTCGACAACGCTGATCTATCCGAAGCTGACGCCAAAAATGCTGGGCCAGATCATTGCGCTGTACGAGCATCGCGTATTCGTCGAGGGCGTGATCCTGGGTATCAATTCCTACGACCAATGGGGCGTGGAACTTGGAAAGGAACTGGCGACGGCTCTGGGGCCCATCGTGACGGGTGACGAGAGCGCCGACTCCAAGGATGGTTCCACGAAACAACTCGTGGCCTACATCCATGCCCACAAGGGCTGATCAGCCGGGCGAAACCTCGGACACCGGGATCTCGTAGCGCTCGTCGCCGATGCTGACACGCACGATGTCCTCGACTGTCTCCACCGTGGCGTTGGCACTGCCGTGATAGGCAAAACCGCCATCAGCAAAGAACATCACGCGCGCGCTGCCGCTTGGAAGGTAGACGGTGAGGACCGCAAGATCCCTGTCGGTCGCTACGCCATAGTCGCAATCCAGCGGCTCGTTGTTGCCGCCTAGTTTGCAGGATAGTCGTCCGGTCCGGTCGAACAATCCTTCGTCAGCCCGTCTCTCGGCACTTACGGGCTGCAGGTACTCGGCCGCTGCCCAGCCCTGCGTCGGCGTTTCGTCGAGTGTTTGGACCTCACACCAGTCGTGCTCCGCTCCCTGCTGGCACCCCTGGTTCGACAACATTGTCCCAACCGTGATCTTGGCGACGACCTCCCCTTCGGTCGAAGGGGCATTGCGCAGGTTCAGATTTCCCCTCAGGCCCTGCACGTTGAGGTATGGCGCATTGAACGCAAGCGGCATGGCCGTTCGTTCCGAAGGATCGCTGCGCACCGGGTCGTCGCCGGTGACCAGTGCAAGCGACGTGCCGTCGCGCGACAGGGTCATCGTCGTGCCGAACGGATCGAAAGCCAGTTCGATTGATCCCTGTAACAAGGTGCCGATCGTGGCCTCCTGGCGGGTCAGCGCCAGGTCGGTACACGCTTTTCGGGTTAGTGCTAAGTTTCCATCGATGACCAACGATGTTGCTTCGGTTCGCCCGCGCCCGACAAATTCATTGCAGCCGGTGCTTCCGGTGATCGTTCCGTCCGGGTCGAACCGGATTTCGGGCTCGCCGAGTGCCTCGAACCCGTCCACGGCGACGATGCGCCATTCGGCACCATTGACTGGCTCGGCCAACGCAAAAATCGCGGCGCAGAATATTGCCGGTCTCATGAATGTTCCTCCACGCGGAAACTCCGCTCAACTCGCAACGACAAAGCCGCGCATCCAATGAATGATGGGTAGCAGTCGCATACCGATACGCCTTGGCATCATATCGAGTTGCCGAGTGGTCGTACCAGCACGTTAGCGAGGGCAGTGTCGTGATTTTTGGCGGCTCTCATTTGGGCGTCCTACGCCGATTTTCGCGCGATCGTGCCTTGCATTGTGCCGAGACTGACGCATGCATTGTAAAGCTCTGTTCCATAGGCCGGATCGAACCCGACATGGTTCCCTGCAATCCGGACGTGTGATCCTTGCTGTCTTCCGATAGCGCCCGGACTATCAACTATAGGGCGATTGGAAAACAACAAAAAGAGATCCGGATATGCCTATACCGCAGCTCTGAAAATCGCGTCGTTGGCGACTATCCGCCGCAATCTGCGTGAGCGCTGACATCGACTTCACAAGTGGCGGCAATAAGAGTGGGCCGGTGTGTTTCTAGCGTATCGAACGCCGCACGCACCTCCACCCGCGAAGTCGTCTCCGGGTCAATTTCGGTGAGATCAACCAACAGAGTCCCGGGAAGGTTCGGAAGCCGCTCCGCCAATCCGACGGCTTCCCGCTGCGCCGATGCCAGGTGACGCGAAATCGAGTCGTCAGACCAGCTTTCTGCGCCAAGTTGATCACGCAAGGCGTCGAGATTTCTCTCATACCCGTCGACGTAGTGCCGCAGAGTCACGGACTGCACGAGTTCGTCGTCCTCAGGCGCCATCATATAATTCATCGCGAGCGCTCCTGCGCCCACGGCAACACAGGCACCGACTATGAACCAAGTCTTGCGGGACATCTGGCGCATCCCCCGTGTAATCAAGAATAACCAACGAACGACGGAGGCCTGCCGGCGCGCCGCCAAGCTAACGCTACGTCAAAAATTGCGAATCAGGAAGGTTCGAAGCGCACTTCCGCCCTAAGTGCCTGAGAAACTGACTACGGTTGATAGCGGTGGCTTGGAGCGGGTGAAGGGAATCGAACCCTCGTCTTAAGCTTGGGAAGCTCCTGCTCTACCATTGAGCTACACCCGCGTTCCGTCCGGCAGAGGTAGACAAGGCGGGAGGGCCAGTCAATCTGAATGTTGGCCCTTGCCGGGTCTGCTCGGCGGTGCGTGTAAGGCACCGCCACCACACATGGTTTTACGAAGTCAGGCGTTTAGAATACGCGCTTTCTGCGCTTCAAACTCGGCGTCGGTCAGAATGCCCGCGGCTTTGAGGTCAGCCAGTTCCTTGAGCCGTGCGATCGCATCCGCATCGAGGCCGCCCGCAGATGCGGGAGCGGGGGCAACTGCCGGTTCCGGCTGTGCCGCGTTGGCCGGGCCCCGTTTACGGGTCATCGCGTTGGCGGTTCCGACGACAACAGCCGTGCGGCCCGCGGTTCTTGCGGCTTGACCGATGAGGCTGGGCCGTCCGCGTCTGCTTCCAAGCATGGTTAACTCCTATCTGAATAAGTTCGGTCAGGCCGTTTTTGCCGCTTCCAGAAGGCTCGCGCGGGCCGCGTCCACGATATCGCCGGGGATCCGCTGCGCCATTGTCAGCACACCGCCCGATGCGCGCACAGCCTTGGCGAAATCACCAAGCCATAGATGCTCGAACAGGACCATCATGGACGTGGAGTTGTCCGGAACCTCTGCAACAAGATCCATCAGGTCTTCTTCTGACATCAGGCCGCTGAACTCGCCTGCTAGTGCTTTCATCGCCTGAGCCACATCCTCGCGCAGATCCTGCATTTCGAGTACATCTGCATTGCCGTCGGCATCTTTGATGACGACGGCAAGGTCGATGACACGGATAAAGCCCTTGTCGATGAGGTCGAGAAGGCTGGAAGCGACCTCTCCATTGAACTGGTTGCCCTCAAAGTCGATCACGACAAGCTCGACAGGTCCGATCGAGGTGCTCATGGGCCAAACCTTTCACTGAAAATCGCCTGCAACAACTTTGCCGCGTAATTCGAGGCCGGACAAGTCCGGGTAGTGCATGACGTGAGGTTTCATCAAAAATTCAAACAGGGCCCGTGACTTGGCCGGTGTAGAACTCCCAGTGAGGTGTTGAGAGCCGCGGATCACACACGCCTGCGCCGCCTGCGTCCGCCGCCATCCGCATCGCCCGTGTTGAACGCCACATCTGGCAGCGACACAACCTGCCGCAACTGACTAAAAGGCGCGGTCGCATGCGGGATCGCGTTGGCCGCCACGAAATGCTCCTGGAACCGCGGCTCGATAGCAGTCTCGACTTTGTGGATCTCATACACCCGCCGTTCGATCTCTGCCCGTGCAGCCAGAGAACATAGAGCGATCCGCGCGCCAGTGCCGGCGGCGTTTCCGGCAGAGGTCACATTGTCCAGCGGGCAGTCGGGGATCATCCCGAGAACCATCGCGTGCAGCGGCGAGATATGTGCACCGAACGCGCCGGCAAGAACGACACGGTCCACGGTGTCGGTTCCGATCTCGTCCATCAGCAGCCGCGCCCCGGCATAAAGCGCGGATTTCGCCAACTGGATGGCGCGAATGTCGCCCTGGGTCACGGTGATTACAGGTCCGCCTTCGGCGCTGCCATCGTGAAGCAGATAGGCATGGGTACGCCCCTCGGGCAGGCTGCGGGCGGTTCCGGTCTGTTCGGCCGAACCGATCAGGCCCTTTGAGTCTACAAGACCCGCAATCCGCATTTCAGCGACCGCCTCGATGATGCCGGAGCCGCAGATTCCGGTGATCCCGGTCACGGCTGTCGCCTCGGCGAAACCGTCCTCATCGGACCAGAGATCGGAGCCGACCACGCGGAACCGCGGTTCCTTACTCACCGGGTCGATACGCACCCGCTCGATGGCACCCGGCGCTGCGCGCTGGCCAGAGGAGATCTGCGCGCCCTCGAACGCAGGGCCGGTGGGAGAGGAACAGGCAAGGGCCCGGTTCTTGTCGCCAAGCTGAATTTCGGCATTCGTGCCGACATCGACGATCAGGACGAGATCGTCGGATTTGTACGGCTCTTCGGAAAGCGCCACCGCCGCCGCATCGGCGCCGACATGTCCGGCGATGCAGGGCAGCACATAGACTCTGGCTGCCGGGTTGATGGCGGTCAGATCAAGTTCCGTCGCATCCAGCGACATCGCGCCCGAGGTGGCCAAAGCGAAAGGCGCTTGCCCCAGTTCCACCGGGTCCAGCCCGATCAGCAGGTGATGCATCACCGGATTGCAGACGAATACCGTCTCCATGATCTGGGCCGGCTCGATGCCGGCATCTTCGGCGATGCCTTTCACCAGTCCGTTCAGCGCTTCGCGAACGGCGGTTGTCATCTCGCGGTCGCCGCCCGTGTTCATCATGGCGTACGACACACGGCTCATCAGGTCCTCTCCGAACCGGATCTGCGGGTTCATCACACCCGCACTGGCGACGACATCGCCATTCCGCAGGTCGCAGAGATGCGCAGCGATGGTGGTGGAGCCAAGGTCTACAGCAAGGCCATAAAGCCGCCCTTCCCAGTATCCTGGCCAGATATCGAGCAGCCGCTCCTCGTCATCCGCATGATCGCGGTGCAGGGCGACGGTGACCTTCCATTCGCCCTTGCGCAGGGCAGGCTGAAGTTTCGACAGCACCGGAAGCGGCACGCGGAGGCCTTGCTCGCCCACCTGCCATTGTTTGGCGAGGGCGGCCTTCAGGCGCTCGAGGTCGCCCGACGGCTCATGCATGTCGGGCTCTTCGACCTCGACATAGAACAGCCGGGTTGCCGGATCCATGACGACGGCGCGCTCGGCTGCGGCCTTCCGGACCACCTGCTTGTGAACCTGGCTTTCGGGCGGCACGTCGATTACCACGTCGCCCTGGATCTGCGCCTGGCAGCCCAGTCTGCGTCCGGTCTTCAGCCCGCGCACGCGGTCATAGCGTTCCTCGACCGCGTTCCAGTCGGACAGCGCGTCTTCGCGGACCGTCACACCATGCTTGGCGAACTCGCCGTAGCCGGGGGTCACTTGGCATTTCGAGCAGATGCCGCGCCCACCACAGACGGAATCGAGATCCACGCCCAGTTGCCGCGCCGCGGTCAGGACGGGCGTGCCCTTGGGAAAACGCCCGCGTTTGCCGGAAGGGGTGAAGATGACGAGCGGATCCATAGGGGCCTTTCACATGTGACTGCGGCGCAGGATAGCGATTGACGGTGGGGGAGAAAGGCGATTGGCGGCGGAATTCGGTCCTCCGGCGGCATCGCAGCGACCGAGTGGCGTTACTGATGTATGAAACCGGGCCACCAAAGCCAGACGCCCAGCGGCAATGGCAGCACCGCAAGCGCGATGGTCGCAAGAGTGGCCGCGGGTAGAAACAGGCGCGTAAGACCGGCCATGAAACAGATCCCGCCGCCGCCGCCGATCACGGTGCTGCCGGGCAGGTTGATCAGCAATGCCAGCAGCAAATAGCGGCCACGCACAGCCACCGGGCCCAGCCAGTGGGGAAGCCTCGTCCGCAGCGCCGCCAGCCGCTCGTCCGGCGACAAAGGACGGATCGTTTCCACCAGCCCGCTCCAGCGTTTCAGGCCAAGATCGTTCAGCATCCGGCAGAGGTTCCGGTAGGGCAGCCACCGGCCGACGCCGTAGGACACCGACAGCCCCAGAACCGTCGCGAGATAGACGAAGGGTGCCATCGTCGACCCGCCCATGGCGATCATCGTCAGGCCGATTTCCACCCCCGGAACGAATGGCACCGCGATCAGAAGCGCGTAGGCGAGAAGGATGACGACCAGAAGCACGCGGTGCATGGCCGCCGTTTCCGGTGTAAGCGAGTTCGTCGCCGTCATCAGATAATGCGTCAGGCGATACAGCAGAAAAGCCGCCACAAGGACGATGGCAAGCCGCAGCAGGTTGCGCCAGAGCGGGTTGCGGGGGCCGCGTTTCGGCTCGTCCGGGTCGGGCGAAGGCGCGGTGATGGCCCGCGTCCTCAGCGCTCGAGGACCAGCTTGTCGCCGGAGATCTCGATCCGGTTGAAGCGCTGCAGGTAATCCATGCCCAGCAGGGAGCCTTCCATATCGCCGCGGTTCACCCAGACCCTGACGTCATGGTCGGTGATCGGGCCGACAGCAAATTCGTCAACGCGGGCGGGGGCAGTCTGGACGACGCCGTTGGCGGTGCCGGCCTGTCCGGAAAAAACCAGCCTGTCTGGATCGATCCCGACCATTCGCGCGTCGCTCTGGGTCAGGACGATGCCCGTCGCGCCGGTGTCGACGACGAAGATCACCGGCTTCTCGTTGACCAGGGCGGTCAGATAGTAGTGACCGTCATGGGCGCGGGGCACCTCGATCCGGCCGTCTTCGGCAAAGACCGACTGTTGTGGCATCACGTCCCGGCGAATGTCGGACCAGAGACCGACGCCGGCGATGACGCCGATGAAGATCAGGCCCCAGAGCAGCGCGTGCCGCGCGACCTGGCCCAGGTTGCCGCGATTGCTGACAAGGAAGTAGCTGAGGACCACGCAGCCCAGCAGGACCAGGTAGACGAGGCGGCCGATGTCGTAGCTGTCCATGAGGGGCGATCCTTTCTTCCCCATAGATAGGAAAGTTCTGGGGCTGTGTCAGCGGCTTCACGCAAGCGTCAGAGGGCGATACCCGCGCCGCGGAGGCCGTCGAGGACGAACTGGACCGACAGCGCGGCGAGGAGCATGCCGAGCAGGCGGGTGACGACGTTGATACCGGTGGGGCCGAGCAGGCGCTCGATCAGGCCGGCAGCGAGGAACAGCGTGAAGGCGATGGCGACAACGGCGATCATCACCAGATGGACTGCAAGGATCCAGGTCCAGTCGCTCCCGGACTGGCCGACGAGGAGGATCATCGTGGCCATGGCGCCGGGGCCGGCGAGAAGCGGGACGGCGAGGGGGAAGACGGACGGATCGTCGCCGGGGTCATCCTCTTCATGGCTACGGTTCTCGCGGCGCTTGGTGCGGCGCTCGAAGAGCATGTCGAGGGCGGTGAGGAACAGGAGGATGCCGCCGGCGATGCGGAAGGCGGGCATGGAGATGCCGACGAATTCGAGGAGGGTCTCGCCGAAGAGGCCGAAGAGGGTCAGGAGGCCGATGGCGACGAGGCAGGCGCGCAGTCCGATGGCACGGCGGCGTGCGGGCTCGATGCCCTGGGTGAGTGCGACGAAAAGAGGAGAGAGGCCGATCGGGTCGATGACCACGAAGAGGGCGACAAAGGCGGTTATGAGGGCCGTGGGGTCCATGGGCAGGTCATATCGGAGGGGCAGGAAAGGCGCCAGAGGGACGAAATGGCTGTGTCCGCTTGCGGACGCCATTCAACACACTGAAATCGCAGGAGAAAATACAGACTCGGCCTTTACACGCCGTGAACAGGCGCGAAGACAGGCTCCGAAAGCGGCGGCGCGTCAGTGCGTCTCCGCCGCCTCCAGCTTTTCCTGTGCCTGCATCCAGAGCCCTTCGGCGCGGTCGAGACCATCCATGACCTCGGCGTATTTCTTTTGCCAGACTTCCATCTCGCCGAGTTTCTCCGGCTCGTAGAGCCCCGGATCGGCCAGCTTCTTCGCCAGCTTGTCGCGCATGTCGTTCAGCTTCTCGACGCGCGCCTCGCATTTCCGGACCTCGGCGCGCAACGCCAGCTTCTGCTCGCGGGAGGCCACGGGCTTCGGCTTTTCCGCCCTGGCCTTGTCGACTGGCTTGTCCGAGGACAGGAGCATCCGGCGATAGGCCTCCAGATCCTCTTCGTAAGGCGTGACATGGCCGTCCTTCACCAGCCAGAGCCGGTCGGCGACGAGGCTCAGAAGGTGCATGTCGTGGCTGACGAGGATCACTGCGCCGGTATATTCGGTCAGCGCCTCGACCAGCGCCTCGCGGCTTTCGATGTCGAGGTGGTTGGTCGGTTCGTCGAGGATCAGCAGGTGCGGCGCGTCGAGCGTCGCCAGCATCAGCGACAGCCGCGCCTTCTGCCCGCCCGAAAGCTTTCCGACGACGGTTTCCGCCTGTGCGGCGCCCAGCCCGAAGCCGCCAAGCCGCGCCCGGTGCTTGCCCGGCAATTCACCCGGCAGCAGACGCCGCAGGTGTTCCAGCGGCGTTTCCTCGACCCGCAATTCGTCCACCTGATGCTGCGCGAAATAACCGATGCGCAGCTTGCGCGCCTTGGTCATGCGGCCGTCCATCAGGCCCAGCCGGTCTGACAGCAGCTTGGCCAGGGTCGACTTGCCCTGACCGTTGCGGCCAAGGAGCGCGATCCGGTCGTCCTGATCGATCCGCAGGGTCATGCCGCGCAGGACCTTGCGCTCGCCATAACCTGTGGCGGCGTTTTCCAGCGAGATGATCGGCGGCGACAGTTCCTCGGGCTCGGGGAACGTGAACTTCCTGAGTGCGGCTTCCTGCGGTGTCGCGACCAGCTTGATCCGTTCGATCATCTTCAGCCGCGACTGCGCCTGCACCGCCTTAGATGCCTTGTAGCGGAAGCGGTCCACGAAGCTTTGCAGATGCGCGATCCGGGCCTTGGCCTTGACGTTCTCGGCCTCGGCCTGCGCGATCTTCTCCGCCCGACGTTCCGCGAACTGGTCATAGGGAACGGCGTAATAGGTGAGCTTGCGATCCTCCAGATGCAGGATCGAGCCCACAGCACGGTTCAGAAGGCCACGGTCGTGCGAGATGACGATGACCGTATGCGGGTATTTAGCAAGGTAGCTTTCCAGCCACAGCGCGCCTTCAAGGTCGAGATAGTTGGTCGGTTCGTCGAGAAGCAGCAGGTCGGGCGCCGCGAATAGTACTGCCGCCAGCGCCACGCGCATCCGCCAGCCGCCGGAGAAGGCGGAGCAGGGCATGCGCTGTTCCTCGTCGGTGAAACCGAGGCCCTTGAGAATCGACGAAGCGCGCGCTTCTGCCGACCATGCGTCGATATCGGCAAGCCGGGTCTGAACCTCTGCGATCCGGGTGCCGTCGGTCGCGGTTTCTGCCTCTGCCAGCAGTTCGGCGCGCTCTGTATCGGCCTCCAGAACTGTGTCGATCAGCGATACTTCCGACCCCGGCACTTCCTGCGCGACGCCGCCGATGCGGGCGCGCGTGGGCAGGGAGATCTCGCCCGACTCCAAGGCCAGTTCGCCCCGGATCAGACGGAACAGCGTGGTCTTGCCCGCGCCGTTGCGGCCCACGAGTCCGACCTTGTGGCCGGTGGGAATCGTCGCCGATGCGCCCTCGAACAGGGGGCGGCCGTCGATGGCGTAGGTTATGTCCTCGATCCGAAGCATGCGCGCCGGGATGCTTTGCCCGGCGGCGCTTGTCAATGGCGGCTGGCGCCGCCTAGGGTGCCGCCAAGCCCGGAGGCCGCCGATGCGTCACATCCTGCCCGTCCTGCTTGTTGCCGCACCTGTTCATGCGCAGGATTATAACCTGCCCGACCTGCCGTTCCAGACGCCGGACGGCGCCATCGCCTGTGTCATCATCACCGGGCTGGAGAATTACGTGCGCTGCGACATCGCGGGGGCGGAACCGAGTTTCACCGAGCCACCGGAGGATTGCGACCTGGACTGGGGTTTTGCCTTCGAGGTCAAGCCAACCGGGCCGGGGCATTTGTTGTGCGCGGGCGACACGATCGCCGACCCTTCAGTGCAGAAAATGGAGCCGGGCTTCAGCCATTCGCGCGGGGGCGTCGCCTGTTTTTCCGAGCCGGACGGGATGACCTGCCTGAACGCGGAAAATCGCGGCTTTACCCTGACGTTGGGGAAGCAATCGGTCTTCTGACGCGCCGCAGGATTGTCGGTATCCCGTCGTGAAAACGTTGCGTTGGGGTGAAATGCCGGGTCCACCACTGGCGCCGGTAGGGCTTTGCAATCGCGAATCTCCGTGCTAACCGGCGCAGCAATGACGATTTCGGGACCGGACAGGCTTGTCCGGTCTTTCATCAAGGAGACCCCGACATGGCCATCGAGCGCACGCTGTCGATCATCAAGCCCGACGCCACCAACCGCAACCTGACCGGCAAGATCAACGCCAAGTTCGAGGAAGCGGGGCTGCGGATCATCGCGCAGAAGCGCATCCACCTGTCGAAGGAGCAGGCCGGCAAGTTCTACGAAGTGCACGCCGAGCGCCCGTTCTACGACGAACTGTGCGAATTCATGGCGTCCGCGCCGGTTGTCGTGCAGGTGCTGGAAGGCGAAGGTGCCATCGCGAAGAACCGCGAAGTGATGGGCGCGACCAATCCGGCCGATGCCGCCGCGGGCACGATCCGCGCCGAGTTCGCCGAGTCGGTCGGCGAGAACTCCGTCCACGGGTCGGACGCGCCGGAGACGGCTGCGGTGGAAATTTCCTACTTCTTCGCCGGGATCGAGATCGTCGGCTAAGCCGGGAACTTTCACGGATACAGATTGAAGGGCCCGCGCCGGATGCGTTCCGGGGCGGGCCTATTTCTTTTGCGCCGTCAGTGCCGTTCGGAGGCGTATTTCCGCATCAGCGGTTCGTACTGGTCTTCCGGCGGAAAGCCGTCGAACTGGTGCGGCGCGTCGAGGGCGGCGTAGGGCAGCGCCTCGGCCAGGCACGTCTCTATGAAGGGAACGTCACCGGGCACATTGTCCAGCATGGTCGTGCGGACATTGACGAGGAAATCTGCGCCGGCGGGCCGGGTGAAGACCCAGGAATGGCAGTCGGGGCAGTGCATGTGCTTGTTCTCGTTTCGCAGGCCGCCGGGCACCGGATCGCCGCTGTCCACGCGAAAGCCGACTGCCGGGACCGACATCGTTAGGGAATAGGCGCTGCCGGTCATCCGCTGGCAGCCGCGGCAATGGCAGGCGGAGGAAAAGAACGGCGACGCGGAAATTTCGAAACGGACGGCGCCGCAGCGGCAGCCTCCGGTGGCGGGCAGGGGGAGTTCGGTCATGGCAGCCTCCGTATTTGCGCAGCAGGGTGACAGATGCGGTCGTCAGCGCAAGCGAATGTGCGCTGGCTACCGGCACTGGAAATGCTCTCGCAGGAGGCGGACATTGCGGCGGTTCGACTTGAACCCGATGTCGAAGAGATCGCCGACGATGGGGATGGTGCCGATGGCGAGGTCGATGCCGGAGTTGAGGCCCATGCGGGCCAGCAGGTGCGCGGGGGCGCCGATGCGGCGGGCTTCGTAGAGGATGTAGAGGCCGGGGAGCAGGGCCACGGCGTCGCCGATGCCTGGCACGAGCCCGATAAGCGTGTCGAAGCCGAGCCGGACGTTGAAGATCGGGATGCGGAACCGCGCGTCCATGGTGTTCGCGATGCTCTGCAACCGGTCGAGGGTGGCCTGACGGTCGGTGCGCGGACGTGTGGTCCGGGCTTCGGTTCCGGCGCGTGTGTCGAACGTGTATGCGGTGCTCATCGGTCCTACCCGGCGTTGCGGTTGCGTGAACCTAACGAAGGGAAAGGCGGTGCGGTTCCCGCCTGTCAGCGCGGCGCGCGGACGCCGATTTCGTCTAGGGCGGCTTCGATGGCGGATAGGCCGGCGGGACAGGCTTCGGCGCAGATGGCGTCGAAACGGGCGCGAAGCGCGGTCTTTTCGGCGCCCTGGCAATCGTTCCAGGGGCGTCCCTGCAGACCCATCACCATGGCGTAGTAGGCGATGAAGTGCGGCCTGCTGCCGCTGGCGAGAAGCCGGCGGTACGCTTCGTCCGGTCCCAGATCGCGCAGCGCGTCGGCGCTGTCGATGCCGGCGAGGGCGTAGACCCTGTCGGAGGCAGGGCCAAGGTTTCGTATCGTCGAGACAGGGTCGGCCATGGCGCCCAGACTAGCCGGGCGCGGCGGTCCTGCAAGGGCTCAGATGCTGGCCCAGTCGGTGAAGATGGGGCGTTTTTCGTCGACCATTTCTTCGGGGCGGTAGAAGCGGCGCTGCTCTGCCTGGGGGGCGGGGTAGCTGCGTGGCGGCGTTTCGGGCCGCTCGTCGAACTGGCTGTCTTGTTTCTTGTTCATTTTTTTGTCCTGCTCTCCAATTTGCGCGAACTTGCCGTTTCGCGCCGGTCCCGGGAGCATCGCCCCTTCGGGCCCGTAACCGTAGAACACCAGATTTATTGGCCTGTTGGGAGGCGCAATTACGGCATCGTCGTGCCGATTCGTTTTGGGTTGTCTAAAATGTCACAGGTCCATGCGATAACTGCCGGAAGATCGAGCGGTTTGATCAATAAAGGGAATCCGGACATAGTCGGTCGGTCCGGCCAGATTGCGGAGGGGTGCAATGCGTCGATTTCTTGCCTGTTTTGCCGCGGCCTGCCTGTTTTCCGCGTGTCTGCCGGGTGCGGTCGCAGCGCAGGGATTCGTTTTCCAGGAGTCGGAGCCCGAACCGGAAGTCTCCGACCCCGCCGACGCGCCGGAGCAGGCACAGGCCGAGACGCCGGTTCCGGCGTCTGAATCGCCGGAACAGGACAACGACCCGCTGGAAAGCTTTTCCTTCGGCGGCGGCACGAGCGGCACAGGCAGTGCATCGGGCGCCGACCGGGCAGCTTGGCGGGCTGCGCGTGCGGAGAACTCAGCTGACGCATACGGTGACTACCTGAAGACCTTTCCGGAAGGCGCTTTTGCGGAAGACGCACGGCGTCAGCTTGCAGATCTTCAGGCTGCCACGGACCGACGTACGGCACTGATTGCGGCTTGCGACCGGATGGCCGGTGATCCAGAGGACAGCGCGCTCAGCGACGGCGCCACCGGCATTGCCGTGGGAGAGATCGACCCGGACGCGGCGCTCTGGACCTGCGCGCGTGCCCGCGCTGCCGCGCCGGACCTCGCGCGGCTCAGCTACAACATCGGCCGGATTTCCGAAGCCCAGGACCAGCCCGATGCGGCGCTGCGGTCCTATCGCTCCGCGCTGCGCCAGTCCGTCGAGCAGGACGGTGCGCCACACCTTGCGGCGGTAAAGGCGCTGCTGCGCCTGTCGGAGCCCGGGACGATAACGTCCGGCGGCCAGACAGACCGGACTTTGCTGCAGCTTATCGTCGAGGCGGAGAGCCGCACCGATGCGCTGCGCACAGAACTGACAGAGGCGCGCAGTGAAGCCAGATCACTGCGGGAGCAATTGGACGCTGCAGCTGCACGTGAAGCAGAGTTGCTTGAAAGACTGGAGGCGGCCCAGATAGAGGCACCGGCCGAATAGTCCTTACGTCACCTTCGGATATAGCACTTGAAACACAACCACCGGTGGTATTAGCGTTTTATCCACAGTGGGTGTGGAACGATGACGGGTCGGTTTCGGGTGACCGGCGTGTCGTTGGGCGAGATGTGTAGGAAAAGTTTCAATTGAAAACACTTGACGGAATCGTCTTTTCCACATGCTATGACAAAAAGACAACAACGGGACAACGATGCCGCTAACCTACGCGATATTCTTGTTTTTCGTGGCCGGGCTTGGAGAGTTCATGCGCCGCGGAGGACTGGATCTGACACCACTTGCGTCCGCTGGCGTGGTTGGCGTGATGACTGCGGCGTTTGCGTTGTTCCTTCTGGGCCGGGATGTTCCGTCGCTGATTCGCGCTCCGGGCCGCCGCCTGTACGATCAGGACGGCCTCGGCTGGTCCTGGGGACGAAGTGTTTCCCTGCTGGGCCTGATACCCGTCGTGCTGAGCGTTCCGATCGCTTGCGGCCTGCTGCTAACCGACATCGTCGTGTTCGTACCCGGCGTACAGAGCCTGCTCTGGGCGCTGTTCGTCCAGATCGCGATCATCGCGCTCCCGCAAGAGCTGTTCTTTCGCGAGGCGACGCTGAAGGTATTCAGAGCGAACCTGCCTGGGGCATTCGGCGTGTCGGCACTGGCGATGGTGCTCTACAAACTGCCAGAAGGCCTGCCGGCTGCATTGATTGCGGCGGGTGGGGCCTTTGCCTTCATGGCATTGCGGGTGGCGGGAATGAACATCCTGTTGGTCGCGGTGGTGCATGGCACGACAGCAGTGCTCTTCGGACGGGTGCTGGTTGCCGAACTGAGCGGCCAGGCGCTTTGGCTCTACGCGACCTGCTGCATGCTGGGCCACGCCATGTTTGCGCTGGCGGTGGTAACGGTGCTGCGCGCACGCAGGCCAATCGTCGTCGAGGCCGGGACCGAAGCATAGCCTGCTGACGTCGGACACCGGCATTAACCGAATGTTTACATAGAACTCCGCACAACCAAAGGGTCGGTGCACGGATTGCTGCCGTGCCAGCAGGGCGCTGGCCAAATGGCGTAAGCGCCCCGGTTACCCGAACGTTTCGGGGGAGTTGGCGCCATGTCAGAGCGGAACCGCATGCAGATCCGGTTGCTGGGAGATCTCGAACTGTCCGGCGAAACCGGCTGCCCCGTGCGGATGACGTCGCGGCGATGCTGGGGGCTGCTGGCCTACTTGGTGCAATCGGCGGGCCGGCCCGTTCCGCGACAGGAACTGGCAGAAATGTTCTGGCCGAAACGCTCGCCGGGACAGGCCCGCGCAAGCCTGCGGCAGGAGCTGGCCGTTCTGCGCAAGGCGCTTCGGGAAGCCGGGCTGGATGCGATCCGCGCCAGCAACACAGTGGTTACCTTTGTCGCCGACCCGGCAATTGCCGACTGCCGCGCGCTGGAGGTCTGTGTCGCTTCCGGAGAGGACCACGACCTGAGCAAGGTCGCGCAGATCTACCGGGGGCCGTTCTTGCAGGGCCTGACCTTGCCTTCACAGTCGTTCAGCGCCTGGCAATCATCCGAATGCAATCGCCTGCAGGCGATTGCGGTCGGGGCGCTGAAACAGCTATTGGAAAGCGAGCAGACTACGGGAAACACCCGGGCCGCCATGGGGGCGGTCGCAGCCTTGCTTGCCGTGGATCCGGGATCGGAACAGGCGCATCGCGTCTGGACCCGGGCGCGAAAGGCTACGCCGAAATGTGCGATACCACGTGAGACCGCGTTCGAGAATATCGCCGCGCTCGAACCGGTCGAAGTCTGTCTTCCCGATGCGACCGGCATCCCCGGCGATCCGCATGAGGCGGCGGTGCTCATCGCTTGCCTTCCGGAGCTTTCGGCGTTCGATCCAGGGATTGATCCCGGTGTCGTGCTGCACGCGCAAGCCGCGTTTGCAGATTTCGCGCGGCGCACGGTCGAGGGATACGATGGTACGGTTTTGCCTGGGCCGGGCGACCGGGTGGTCGCCGTGTTCGACGGAGGCGAGGCCGAGGAACAGGCGGAACGGGCCGGGCTTGTCGCGCTGATCCTCACGGCTGAGCCGGTGGCGGTGCAAGGGGCACGGCCGATCAGTGTATTGCCCGCCGCGGCGGTGGCACGCGGGCTTGTGGTGCGCAGCGGCGACGGGGCGATGGGGTTGCCACTGCTCTCCGCCGCACGGACGGTTGCGCTGGCACAGACGGGCGAGGCGCTGGCCGATGCATCATTCGGCGGTCTGAGCCCGGTGGACTGGTATCTGACGGCGGCGGAGGAACGCGCCGGGCTTTACATCCTGCGAACGGCTGAGGAGAGGCCGGCGATAGTAACGAGACCGCCGCAGTTGCCCGTCCTCTGGCAAAGCTGGCGCGCGGCCCTGACGCGGGGCGATCTGGCGCTGGTCCTGGCCCTGGGAGAGCAGGTGCGTTCCTGCGGCGGACGTGACCGGGCCATCGGTGACGTTATGGTCGGTGCCTCGCGGTTCTTTCGCGGGCGGCTGGCGGCGGCGGAAGAGGCGCTGTTGCCGGTCGAGGACCTGTACCTGCCGGACGGACCGCCGGGGCTGGACCCTGGCATGGTTGCGCGCAGCCTGCTGGCCTGGACGCGGGTGCTGCGCGGCCGCACCGCCGCATCGGGCGAGACGGTGCGCCGCGTGCTGAGCGAGGCGCAGGGGCTGGGCTGCGCGGACACCGCCCTGTGGTGCCGGCTTTTCGCCGCGCTGGTGCAGGGCGAGCTAGGCGCGGCGCGGGTCAGCCTGGCGCTGGCACAGACGGCGGCGGGACAGGCGCAGGGTCAGCCTCTGCGGCAGGCATTGGCGCGCGCGATCGTCGCCCGCGCCCGGGACAGGCTGGGCGAGCCGGACGCGGCGCGGCAGTTGGCAGGGGCGCTCGGCGACTATCGCCGTGGCGGCGGTACACTAGCTGTGCCCATGATCCACGCATGGCTGGCCGATGCGGCGCTAAGCGCAGGTGGCGATGACGCGCTGCTGCAGGTGGACGAGGGGCTGGCGGCTGCGTCGGCGACCGGTGTGCTGCACTATGAGCCGGAATTGCTGCGGCTGCAGGCGCAATTGTTGATCCGCAACCGCGATACGCGGGCGGGGCAGGCGGAGGCGGCGTTCCTGTCGGCGGTGGAGGCGGCGCGGCGAACCGGATCGGGGCTGCACGAGCTGCGGGCCTCGGTCGGGTTCGCGGCTTATCTGCGGCAGACAGGCCGCGCTCGCGACGCGGCGCTGAGGCTGGACCGGGGGCTGGAAGCGGTGGATCGGGGCGCGTCCTTTTCCGCCGATATCCGCACCGCGCAGGCGCTGCGGCAGCGGCTGGCAGTAGCTTAGCTTTCGTTTCTATCCGCCTCTTTCAGAAGCAGAAAAGCACGCCGGATGCGTTGCAGCGCTGTGACGTGGCAGAGGATCGCGTAAACGGTCAGCCCGGCGGGAAGAACCCAGTTCCACGGCAGTAGCCCGGCGAGCAGAAGCAGAAAGCAGAGGTAGATGATCCGCTCCATCCGCTCGAACAGGTCCGGCCAGTCGGTGTTGCTGACCGGCGTCTCGATGGCGGTGCGGGCCTTGGCGTAACTGGTCAGCATAGCACCGGAAAACGCCAGCAGCGCCAGTGCCCAGTGGCCTGTGACCCAGCCGATGGCGAGCAGGACGATCAGTTCCTGATACCGGTCGACCATTGCGTCGAAGTAACCGCCAACCTTGCTGGAAAGCCCGGTCTGCCGGGCCACGGCGCCATCCAGCGCATCGAAGACGAAGGCAAATGCCAGCGTCAGGCCGTAGATCCAGGGCGAGCGGTGCCAGAGATAGGCCAGCGAGGCGAGGATGATCAGCGCCAGCCCCAGCGCGGTGACCTGGTTCGGTGTAAGCCCGGCACGGGCCAGCGGACGCGCCATTGCTTCCCAGAGCGGGTCGATCACGTCCTTCATCAGACCGTCGATCATGCCTTGCCCTTACGGCGTTTGTAGAGCTTTGCCAGCGACTTGCGCAGCAATGCTAACTCGGCATAGCGGTCCTGCAGCATCGCCACGCGCCCCGGATCCGGCACGAAGTTCCGCGCCGGCCCGTCACGCAACCTGCCCGCAGCCTGCCACACGTCCCCGGCCCAGCCCAGTGTTGGCGCCGCGATGGCCGCCGCGCCGCGCATCCCGGCAAGGGCGGTTTCGCCGACAGAGATGGGCCGGTTCAGCACGTCGGCCAATGCCTGCGCCAGTTGCGGGTTAGCCGCCGCACCGCCGACCGCGGGGATCGGCCCGTCGGTGCGCGTGCCGCGCTCCTTTGCCACCAGATCGTAGGCCCAGCGGATGTTGCAGGCCACGCCCTCCAGCGCCGCGCGCTTCAGTGCCTCTGGCCCGTGCCGCAGGTTCAGCCCGTAGAAGGCGCCGCGCAGGCGTTCCTCGTCCATCGGCGAGCGTTCCCCTGCGAGCCAGGGCAGGAAGAACGGATCGTCCGCGGCGTAGTTGCCGATCCTGTCGTAATAGGCGGACAGAGCCGCATCGTCCGTGCCCGCACCCTGCATCCGCGCGAGCCAGGCGAGGGCCGAGCCCGCGGATTCCTGCGTCGCGATCAGCAGCGGCCGATGCCCGATAGCCGACGTGACCGTGGCATAGGAAGCGAAGATGTTCAGCACCCGGCGGTCGTAGAAGCCCGACACCCAGGAGGAGGTCGAGAGGCACAGATGCAGCGCGCCATCCGCCACCGCGCCGGAGCCGATGGCGGTCGCCGTCACGTCGCCGCCGCCTGCGACGACGGGAATGTCGGCGCGCAGTCCCAGGCCCTCAGCGGCCTCCCGGGTCAGCCCGCCGACAACCTCGGTGCCGTCGACGATCTTCGGCAGCTTGTCGAGCGTCAGGCCAAGGTGATGCGCCAGTTTCGGCGACCAGCCTTCGCGCCCCCGCCGTGTGTCCATCAGCCAGGTCAGGTTGGCGCTGTCTGCAGTGGTGGTGACCGTCCCGGTCGCGCGCAGAAGCAGCCAGTCCTTCACGTCGAGGATATGGTCGGCGCCGGAAAAAACGTCCGGCTCATGCTGCATAAGCCAGAGCATCTTGCCCGGCGGGTCCATGCCATTATGCGACGGCGCGCCATTGGCGATCCGGATCGAGCGCAGAAGGAAGGGCAGGTTGTACCCCGCCAGTGTCACAAGCCCGCCCATGCGCTTGCGGATCAGCGGCGCCGCGCGCTTGTCGAGCCAGACCATCGCCGGGCGCAGCACCGTACCGTCGGATTTGGCACAGATCACCGCGCAGAGCTGTGCCGTGAAGACCACCGCACCGCAACGCGCGGCGAGATCGGGGATCTCTGCCTTCAGCCGCGCGATGCCGCGCGCGAGCGCGTTCCACCAGTCTTCGGGGATCTGCTCGGCATGAGACGGCGCGGGCAGGTGCAGCGGATAGGGCTCGACCGTTGTGGCCACCGGCACGAGGTCGGGCCCGACAGCCCCGATCTTGACGCCCGATGTGCCGAAATCGGCGGCGAGGATCAGATCGGCCGTGCTCACGCGTGTCCCTTGCCCTGTGGCGGTCGGGTCAGCCGTGCCACGCGGGCCGGGGATTGGCAACATCGCATGGCCTTCGCGGGTGGCTGTTTTCGACGTCTGCGCTTTTGCCCGGCTCTGGTGCAGGCGGCGCGTGCGGGAGCCTCCGGCGGGGATATTTTCAGCAGGAAGAAGCGGGCGGATGGTCCGCGAGAACGGATTCGTAGAGCCGGAGAAACCGCGGGCCCTGATGCGCTATGTCGAGTCGGGCGGCCTCGTGCCGGGACCAGCGGTGGAGGCTGTCACAGGTCTCCGGGGCTGCGGCTAGGGTGATGATCTTCCGCGCCAGGGCACCGGCGTCTCCGGGCGGAACCAGCAGTTCCGCGCCGGGGCCGGTGAGGACGGAGGCGAAGCCGGGATTGGCGGCGGCGACGGGCAGGCTGCCGGCGGCCATCGCCTCTGTGAGCACAAGACCGAAGCTTTCGCCATATGGCGCCGGGGCGAGGCAGAAATCGGCGGCGGCCAGCAGCACCTGTGCTGCGGCGTCGTCCGGGCGGCGCACAAGGTGCAGTCTGTCGGAACGGGCGGCGTCGACCTGCGGGCGCAGTGGTCCGTCGCCAGCGATGGTGAGATGCGCGTCGGGCAGCGCCGCGGCAATGCGCGGCCAGGCGTCGAGCAGCACGTCGACGCCCTTGCGCGGCTCCAGCCGGCCGAGGAAAACCAGCGAAAGCCCCTTGCGCCGCACCGGCGACCGGCCCGCCGTGACCCAGGGAGACAGGTCGATGGCAGGCGGCAGGATCTGCGGTTCGAGGCCGGGCAGCAGGCGGCGCAGCATCGGCAGCGGCGCCCCGGACGGGATCACGACGGCGCGCGATTGCGGCAGGAGGCGCCGCGCGCTCCGTCGGATGAAGCGGTCGGCGATTGAATTCAGGCCGGATTCGGGAAGCGTGGCGTGGACCGTGGTAACTGCGGGCAGGGCGAGGGCGCGGAACATCTGGGCCGTAAGAAACGGTGTCCACGGCGTGTGCATGTGCACAAGCTCCGCGCCCCAGAGCTTCAGTTCGCGGGCAAGGGCGCGCAGGGCGGCGCGGCTGGCCCAGCTGACCTCGAATTCGGTGCCATGAAGGGCCAGCTTCCGGGCGTGGCCGATGCTGGTGATTTTGCCGTCGGCGCCGGTCTGGCCGCCCGGGGAGGGCGGGGCGATGATGCGGGTTCTGTGCCCCTCGCTCTCCAGCCATGCGGAGAGGTCACGGACGTGCCGCTGCACGCCGCCCGGGCGATCCATCGCGTAAGGGCAGAGCTGGACGATTTTCACGGGCGGAGATGCGGTAGCAACGCGTCGCCGATGTCGAGCAGGCTGTAGAGCAGGAGCAAGGTTGCCGCCACGCCTAGCCACACGCCCGTGAGCGCCAGGAACGGAAACAGGCCGGACAGGCCGGAGACGAAGACTATGGGCAGGTCGGCGAGGCGCAGCGGCGCCGGGTCTGCGTCGTCCAGTCCGCCGAGCCGCTCTCGCAGCATGCGGGCGAAAAGGCGCGTCCAGGCCGCGACAAGGGCCAGTGCGGTCCAGCCAAAGCCGGTGCCGAGGGTGCGGTCAGCGAGGAGGCCGATGGCGATGTAGAGGCAGGCCCATTGCACCATGTCGACGAACAGGTCGAACTCTGCCCCGGCGGGCGACGTGCGGCCGGTCACGCGGGCGAGGGTGCCGTCGGCGCAGTCGAGGATCTGGAACAGGACGGCCGCGACGACCACCGCCCAGGGGGCGGCGGAGAGCGGCACGCCCCAGGCGAGGAACGGCAGAGAAAGGGCGATGAAAAGGCCCACCCCGGTGACGGGCATCGGCCCGATGCCGAGGCGTGCGAAACTCCAGACGAAGGGCAGGCTGGGTACCCGGTAAAGCAGGGTCAGCGACCACGCGCTGCGCAATTCGTCGGCGATGCGCTTGCCGCGCAGGTCGGCGGCGATCCGGCCGATGCCAACCTTTTCATTTTCCTGCACGTTCATCGCTGCCTGCCGTCTTGATGCCGTGCCCCCCCTAGCATACCGTTCGGGTCAAGGCACGCCCGGTTCGCGCGCGGACCGGGACGAGGAAAGGGCAGGCATGACCGGGATCACGGCCGTCATCGTTGCGGCGGGCATGGGCATTCGGATGGGGCCGCTTGGAAAGATGGTTCCCAAAGGCATGCTGCCGATGGGCGGAGAGACCCTGATCTCGCAATCTCTGGCCAGCCTTAGGGCTTTCGGGGTACCGAAGATCCGGATCGTCACCGGCCATCTCGCGGATCATTTTCAGTCGGCACACGGGTCAGATGCAGATGTGGAACTGGTGCACAACCCAGCCTATGCGGTGACGGGCAGCCTGTTGTCGCTGCTGACAGGGCTGAAGGACCTGTCGGGCCCGTGCCTCGTGCTGGAATCGGACCTTGTCTATGCGCCGCAGGCGCTTGCGGCTGCGCTGGACGGGGAGACGCGGCTGCTGACGTCGGGTCCGACCCGGGCGGGGGACGAGGTTTATGTCTGGACCGGGCCGGGGAAGCACCTTGCCGCGATTTCGAAGGACCTGTCTGTGCGGCCGGAACCACCCTATGGCGAGCTGGTCGGAATCACCCGGCTGAGCGCCGAAGCGGTCGAGGCTTTGCGGGAGGTCGGCCCGAGAGTGCTCGCCCGTGTGCCGGACGAACATTACGAAGCGGGCATCGTCGAACTCGGACGCGAACTGCCGGTCGAGGTATTCCGCATCGACGATCTGCCTTGGGCCGAGGTTGATAACCTGTCGATGCTGGAGCGGGCCGAACGCGTTGTCTATCCTTGGATTGTCGAGGCGCGGAAAGAGATCACGTCGCCCGCCTGATCAGCAGAACCGCGACCGCCAGCCCGGCCAGCAGCGGTGTCAGCAGGGCGACGGGCGCGGACAGCGTGCCAAGCTCGCCAAGGCTCCAGAAAGTCTTGATGGCGGCGGTATAGCCGTAGCCAGCCGCGGCAAACGCGATCTGGTGCGGGATCAGCACGCGTCGGCCTTCGAAGCCAAGATGGGCAAGGCCCGCCGCCAGCAATGCGACCACTCCGGGCAGGAACCATGCGACGCGGCGGCGCCAGATCGCGGTTTCGATGTCGGCGATGTTCTCGGGCGGGTCCGGCATAGCGGCAATGGCGTGAAGCGGCCCATTGGGCAGGTAGAAGCCGGGGACGTCGTGGTACTGCAGCTGCTCGGGGATGAGAGCGAGGTCGAGGGTGCCGTCTGGCGCGGACAATGGTGCGGCGCCGGTCCCGGCGTTGCCGGGCTCCCATCGCGTGACGCCCTCCATCTGCCAGACCAGCGGCGTGGCGGTCGGCAAGATGCGCGCGGCCCCATCGATTGCTTGAAGCTGATCATCGCGAATGCCGTGGAAGATGACCGCGTTACGCATCTGGGCGTCGCTGTCGCGCAGGATGTCGGCACGGATCGCCGTATCGCCCGCGACCAGCCAGGTGTTGTCGCGCCATGTACGTGGAAATCGCTGTGCGTAGCTGCCAAAGCCGGTCTCCACCTGCGCCCAGATCGCCGCCGGCCGCCAGCGCGTTTCCAGCGCCCAGTGGACACTGCCGAGGACAAGCGCCACCCAGAGCAGGGCCGCGAAGCCGCGCGCGGGCGTCGCGCCGGCGGCGGCGAGCATTACGCTTTCCAGCCGCATCCGGCGGAAGATCTCGATCAGGAACACGCCGAAGAATGTGGCCATCGGCAACATGCGGGTGACGATGTCGACCCCGCGCTGGCCGAGATACGGGAAGAGGAGCGTAGGCAGGAACACGCCCTGACGCTGTGCGGCGGTGCGCAGCTTGGGGAAATTTCCGGCCAGGTCGATGGTGTAGGCGATCATCAGCAGGATGAAGAGGATCAGCAGGACGCCTGCCAGATACTCCGCCGCAGCACGCCGGGTGGCGAGCGCGAAAACGGCGGGCCGGCCCCTCATTCCCGGCCCCGGAGCGGGATGACGATCCGCTCGGCGCGGTGCCGGACGTAGATCAGGGCGGGGGCAAGGCCGAGCGCCAGCAGCGCCATGGCCCCTGCCCAGAACGCCGGATACCCGAGCGCCGCCGCCTCTCCCAGCACGGCGCGACCGCCGACATCCCCGCCGAGAACGAGGATCAGGCCAAGTGGCAGTCCGAGAAAGCGCCCGCGCCGCGTGCCCGCAAGGGCTGCGCCCGCGACCGCGAGCAGCGCGGCGACCGGGCAAAGGAGCGCGGCGGCGACGATTTCGCCGAAGGTGGGTGTAGGGGCGGGCGCTATCGCACCGTCGGCGTTTTCCACCGGTTCGCCGTCCACGGGTCCGCCTGCCTGCAACAGGAAGCGTTCGTTGAAATGGCGACTGCGGTCGACAGCCTCGACGATATCGCCGATCTGCAGCGCTACCTCCACAGTCTGCACATTAACCTGCGCGAAATCGAGCGTGGCCTTTCCCGGTGTGTCGTCTGGCATATCCGTGGGCGGCGGCGCTTCGGCCGCGTCGCCGCGATACTCGCGGAACCGCTTCAGTGCGACCTGATAGGCCCCGTCGTCATCCGGGCCGACAACCGCCCAGTCATCCGCGCGCGCCACCCGCCACCCGCCATCCGCCGTGCCGCTGTAAATGAAAAGAGAGCCGCGTTCGCTGTCCGGTGAGTCGGGCGGGCTGGCGATGATCGTTCGGCCCTCGATCTCCTGGATATGGATGCGGTCGCCGGGGTCAGTGATCGCCTGCAGGATGCGCTGTGACTGCAGGTCGTAATAAGTCAGCCGCAGCAGGTGGTTGGAGGCGGGCGTGATCAGGCCGGAAAAGAGCAGCGACAGCAGCATCGCCAGCAAACCGAATGTCAGCGCGACGCGCGGAATCTTCTGCCAGCGCTCGCCGGCGGCGGCGCAGATGATCAGTTCACGATCCGTCCGGGCGCCGTCGATAGCGAAGTAGAGACCGAGGAACAGCACGATCGGCAGGGCAAAGTCGATGACCTCGGGGGTGCGCAGCAGCAGCAGGCGCAGCAGGTCAAGCGCATGGCCGCCGCTTGAAATCACCGCCTCGAGTTCGGAGGTGAATATCTCGGTGATGAAGATCATGACGATCAGAGCCATCAATCCGAGGAGAACCCGCGACGCGCGCCGGGTCAGCAGCCGGATCATCGGGCTGCGCGTCATGGCAACGGGGTCTCTGGTGTCCGGATCACGGCGCGATGATGCGGTGAAGAGGGCGCCGGTTCAAATGCTTCGCGGCGCACGGGAGGTCAGAACGCGCCCGAGAGGGCAAGGAACCCGATGGTTGTGGCAATCCAGGCGTCGGTGATGTCAAGGAGCCCGCCCTGGTATGGCATGATGCGCGGGTAATCCTTGACCCCCGCGATCCGTTTGAGGCGCGAGGCGCAAAGGTCGCCCGCGACACTGAAGGAGCCAGCAGCGAGCGCGGCAGCGGCGGCCATTGTCACCGGGACGCCAAGGGCAGGGCCCAGCAGCACGGCGGTGAAAACCAGCATCACCGCCCCGGCGATCAGTCCCTCGATGGTCTTGCCGGGGCTGATCTGCGGAAACGCCTTGCGCCGGCCGAAAAGCTTGCCGCCGAGCAGGGCGTAGCTGTCGAAGGTCTCGACCAGCAGGAACGCGGCCAGCAGCAGTGCCGCCTCGCCGCGAAGGCCCGCGGCCGTGAAGACGATGAGAGGCAGGCCGGGAAACAGCACAATGTCGAGCCAGGCGGCCGCAGGGGATGTGCGCGGATCGGAGAAGGCAAGAACCAGTGCACCGATCAGCGCGAACAGGGCCAGCATCGCGACATTGGCTGCAAACACTTCAGAAAGGTATACCGAGCCCAGCCAGCCGAGCGCGGCCAGTCCGATGCCGAAGCCAAGGGCGGGCCATGGGCTTTCGTCGGGAAGGCGCACGCGGGCCGCCTCGTATCCGGTTCGGGCGGCATGCAGAAGGAGGGCGGCGGTCAATATCCAGCCACCGGCCCAGAGCGCGCCGACGGCGACACCGACGATGACGACCTCGGTCAGAAGGATCGGCAGCGCGTCGCGCGCTGTGGCCGCGGTAGCCGGGACGACGGCCAGTACCAGCACCAGCAGCGCGCCGAACGCCAGCAATACAAGGCAGGCCTGTGCCAGCAGCGCGATCTCCGGCATCATTTGCGGGTCTTCCGCACGATCCCCGCCTGCCAGCGTCGCAACCCCGGCGCCAGCAGCGAATGCAGCCAGAGAAGCGCGGTCATCTGCCAGCCGGGGGTGACGGCAAAACGTCCCTTGTCCGTGCGTTTGAGGATGACCCGGGCCACGTCTTCGGGCGACCACAACCCGCCGCTTGCGGTGATGAGCTTCGTCGCTTCTGGTTTCAGCCGTTCCTCGGTTTCCAGCATGGGCGTTTCGGTGTCGGGAGGATAGGCGAGCGTGACCGAAATGCCCCGGGGCGCCAGTTCCACCCGCAGCACCTCCGCCAGACCGCGCACGGCGAATTTGGACGGGGCGTAGGCGCCATAACCGTAGATGCCGAAGAAGGCGGAGCCCGAGCCGACGAAAACCAGATTCGCGCCCTCGGGCATCGCCACTGCGCAGGCACGGGCGAAATAGAGCGCGCCGAAGTAGTTGATCTGCATCTGGTATTCGTGCGCGTCGATGCGCTGTTCCAGAAACTCGCCCGGTTCGGCCACGCCGGCATTGGCGATGGCGTAGCCGGGCGCGCCGAGTTCCTCGATGGCCTGCGACACCGAGGCCTCGACCGAGGCGCGGTTGGCGACGTCGCAGGGATAGGCGCGGACATTCGGACCGATCGCTTCAGCTGCGGCCTGCAACTTGTTGGGACGTCTTGCGAAAATCGCGACAGGGTGGCCGCGCTCGGCGAGCTGCCGGGCAAGGGCCAGGCCGATACCGCTGGAGCCGCCGGTGATGAAGGCGGGGCGTTTGTCGGGGGTGTTCATTCGGTGTCGCCTTCGGCGAAGGCGAGCAACCGGTCATGCGCCTCCGGGTCGTCCATCTGCACCGGCGGATGCTTGAACAGGAAGGCGCAGGCATCGGGGATCGCGCCTGCAAGTCCCCGGTCACGCGCGATCCGGGCAATGCGGATCGCAGTAAGGGCCATGGCAGCGGCATTCGGGCTGTCTTCCACCTCCAGCCGCAGTTCGACGCTGGTGCGCGCGCCGCCCAGCAGCCGGCCTTCGAGGCGGACATATGCGACCTTGCGGTCCTGCAGCCATGGCACGTAATCCGACGGCCCGATACGGATGTCGCCATCGGCGAGGCGGGTGTCCATCGCGGCCTGCACGGCCTCTGTCTTCGACTCGCGTTTCGTTGCCAGCCGGTCCATGTCCATCATGTTGAGGAAGTCGGTATTGCCGCCGACGTTCAGCTGGTAGGTGCGGTCGATCTTCACGCCGCGCATATCCGCCAGATGCGCCAGCGCGCGATGGATGACGGTCGCGCCGAACTGCGCTTTGAAATCGTCGCCAAGGATCGGAAGGCCAGCCTCTTCGAACCGCAGCGCCCAAGCAGGCTTCGAAGCGAGGAAGACAGGGATGCCGTTGACCACTGCGCAGCCTGCGGCGAGCGCGCAGTCAGCGTAGAATTCCACCGCTGCAGTGGAACCGACCGGCAGGAACAGGATCAAAACCCCGGCCTGCGCGGCCCTGAGCTTTGCAACCACCTCGTCCCGTGTCAGGGCCGGGGCGTCTGACGGCGCGAAACTCAAATCGGACGGTTGATTGCGCATATAGGCGGAGATGCCGTCGAGATCGGGACCGCGATGTACCTGCGCCGGCTGATCATCCAGCCTGTCCCAGAAAACCTCGGTGCAGTTGGGCGTGGCGAGGACCGCTTCGCCAATGGGCCGGTTCACCTTGCGCGCGTCGATGTCGAAGCCCGCGACAATCTCGACATCCTCCGGTCGGTATCCGCCCAGCACCGGAAAGCTGACGCCGACCGCCTCTTCCCCCATGGCGCGGCAATAGGAAACCGCCTGCACCAGCGATGACGCGCAGTTCCCAACCCCTGCTATAGCCGTTCTGATGCGACCGCTTTGGGTCTTCGCCATGTATAGCCCGTTACAGTCCCGTTACTCTGGGCCAATCTCTTGGCACGGGTCGCGGCGCGGTGCCAGCAACTTCCGGTCTAATTCCGGGTTAAGGCCGGTATTCCCCGCCCGCGACGCTGAAATACTCCGAAATCGCGCCGCCGTCCGGCAGCACGCCGTGCAGAGACAGCCCGTTCACGCGCGGGATCAGCCCGGTATCGTCGACCTCGGCATAGGCATAGACGGCACGCGCGGTCTGTCCGCCGATCCGGCCCAGCAACTGCGCCTGACCGGGGGCGGTCTGCATCAGCAGCATGGACAGCTGGGGAAGCGGGTTTAGCCACACGGTATACTGATCTGGCTCGGGCCGTTTGCGGATCTGCATCCCGAAGGCGAGGATCTTTTCGATCGGTTTCAGCGGCATTCGTTCCCCCGCATCCCCGTAGCGGCGCCAGTAGATCTCGGCCGCATCGGGAAAGACCAGCTGCCCGTCGCCGTCATAGCGCGCCGTGAAGACGATGGTGTTCGCGTTGATCGACCGCTGCAGGTAAAAGATCTGGTTCGGCTCGTCCGGCACCGGCCACTCCGGCTGCAACAGCGGGACTCTGGGCTGTTCCGCCACCTTCACGCTGCGCAATGTCGCCGCCCCCGCCGGCAAGGCTGGCAGAAGGGCGGCGGCCCCGCTCGACAGGATCATGGCGCGGCGATTCATGATCGCAGTCATACGCTGGCCCGGAAGACCTGGCGAGATGGATTGCAGAGCCGTCGGCGGTGTTTTGCAGAGCGGCTCAGACCGTGGCGAGACGGGGAACCGACCGGACCCGCGTCGCGCCCGCCACCACGTCGACGGCACGCAGTATATCGGCCTCGTCATGTTCGGCGGAAAAGAAGAAGCGGATCCGCGGCTGATCCTTCGGCACGCCGATCTGCACGATGGGCGGGGCGTAGATACCGCTGTTCATCAGCGCCTGGCTGACCATCATCGTCTCTTCGGCGCTGTCGAAGAACAGCGGAACGACGGCAGCGCCGATTGCCTTGCCCGGATCGAGTCCCGCATCGCGCGCGGCATCCCGGAACAGAAGCGACTTGCGCTTCAGCCGCTCCACGCGATCCGGTTCCCGCCGCAGGATGTGCAGCGCGGCATTCGCGCTGGCCACCGTCGCGGGCGACAGGCCGACCGAATAGACGAAGCCGGGCAGGGTGAAACGCAGCCATGCGATCACGTCGGCAGAGGCACAGATGAACCCGCCCGAGGACACGAAGCTTTTCGACAGGGTGCCGACCGACAGTTCGATTTCCGCTGGATCGATGCCGAAATGCTCGCAAACGCCCCGCCCGTTGCGGCCCAGCACACCGAAGGAATGCGCCTCGTCCACCAGAAGCCAGGCGTCGTGGCGCTTCTTCATCTCGATCAGGCGGGGCAGGTCGGGGATATCTCCATCCATCGAATAAAGACCCTCGACCACGATCAGGACGTGACGGTATTCGCCCCGCGCCGCGGTCAGCTTTGCCGCCAGATCGTCGAGGTCGTTATGCGCGAAGGTCTTGCACTCGAACCGGCCGGACCGCGCGCCCACGACGATGGAGTTGTGGGCCAGCGAGTCGATCAGCACCAGGTCGCGCGGTCCCAGCAGGTGGTTGATCAGCGACAGATTGGTCAGGTAGCCGGAGATCAGCGTCAGTACGTCGCCGACGCCAAGGAATTTCGCGAGGTTCCGTTCCAGCGCGCGATGCGCGGTGCGCTCGCCGCCGACAAGACGCGAGGCGCCGACTCCCGCGCCGTGGGTGTGCAGCGCGTCGGACGCGGCACCCAGCACCTCCGGATGGCGGGCAAGTCCGAGGTAGTCGTAATGCGCCAGGCTGACATAGCCATCGGGCCGCGCGGCATACATCTGTTCCAGCCGGTCGACGGGAACGAAATAGGGGTGGCCCTTTTCGATGATCGACTTGCCAGCCAGCCGGAACCGCCTTTCGGCGACAGCCTGAAACCCCGGCCTTTCCGGCTTTGCCTCAGTCGCCATCACTGCCTCCTTCTGCGGCCTGCTGCCCGACCCGCTGCTTAAATCGCAAACTTGTTGTCACACTACCGTAACTGTCGGGTGCAGCAATAGTGATGCCCGGCTAAGTCCGGATAGTCACGCGGAAACGTGACGCACCCCTGTTTCTGGGCCTGGAAGATCAGTGTTTCCACCGCAGTCTTAGGAAATGGTTAAACGATGTCGCGCATGGCGCGGACCGGCGTGTCTTATCTGTATTCGCCCGTAGTAGAAGGCTGGCGCAATTGCGCGACCGGATTGATGCCGGTTCGCAATGTGCTTTCTCATGATCTCGCGTACCAGCGCACGGGCGTCGTGACTGTGCACGGTGCCATGCAATAGCGCATACTCCCGGCCCCAGTTGCAGCCCGGAGTTCCGCGTTCTAGGAGCTATTCACAGGTTAACGAAGGGATCAGGCGGAATGACGGTGCGGAGTAAGGGGGCCGGGTGGTGATCGGGGAATTCGCGCTGATCTTCGTCGCGATCGCAATGGGTGGCCTGCTGAAGGGTGCGATCGGGGCAGGAGCGCCGGTTCTGGCCGTTCCGGTCCTCGCATTGTTCTTCGACGTGCAGCTTGCGGTGGCGGTGATGGTCGTGCCGAACCTGCTGAGCAACTTGTGGCAGGGCTGGTTCTACCGGCGTGACATGCTGCCGAACGCCTTCACCTGGGGTTTCGCAACATCCGGCGGCATCGGCGTGCTGATCGGCACCGTTATTCTGGCCAGCGTTCCCGCACAGGTCCTGCTGATCGCGGTGGCGGCCACCGTTTTCGGCTACATCGCGTTCCGTCTCGCGCGACCGGACTGGGTGCTGAGCTATACCGCCGCCCTGCGCGCGGTCTGGCCCACGGGGACCGTCGCAGGCGTGCTGCAGGGGGCGACCGGCATCTCCGCGCCTGTCTCGATCACCTTCCTCAACTCGATGAAGCTGAAACGCGAGAGTTTCATCGCAACGATATCCGTCTTCTTCGCGCTGATCTCGGCGCTGCAGATCCCGGTTTTGTGGTGGTACGGGATCATGACGCCACAGAGGTTCCTCTACGGGCTGCTGGCGATGATTCCGCTGTTCGGCGCCATGCCGGTGGGCAATTTCATCGCCCGGCACCTGCCGCCCAGGGTTTTCGACCGGGTGATCCTGGTGCTGCTGGCACTCATCGCGGTCCGGATGATTTTCAAGGCGCTGCAATAGCTTCCGATGGGAAGCTCAGAAATCCGCCTCGTGCTCGATCACCTCGCACAGATGACTCGCGCAGCCGACCAGCGCGGCATAGTCGTCCGACACCACCGACACGCCGAAATTCTGCATGAACCCGGCAAAGCGGCCCTTGTCGCGGAAAGCGTCGTCGAAACCGAAGCGCTCCAGATAAGGCGCGAAAGCCGTCGCGACGCCGCCGATCAGGTAGATCCCGCCGAAGGGCAGCATGGTCAGAGCGAGGTTTCCGACGACGGAGCCCAGCAGCCGCACATAGACGCGCGCGGTTTCCTCGGCACGCGGATCGCTGCCTTCGGCCAGCGCCTCCATGATCTCCTTGGCGCGGACTTCGCGGACCGCGCCCTGCTCGTGGCCCAGCCAGGCGTAGATGCGTTCCAGCCCGCGGCCCGCCAGCACATCCTCGATGCCGGGGAAGCCATGCGCCGTCTCGACGAATTTCGCGAGGCGCAGATCGGCCTCGTTCCGGATCGGCATGTTCGCATGCCCCGCCTCGGCGGGCGGCACGATCCGGCCCTTGCGGGTGTGATAGACGGTGGCAGAGTTGAAGCCGGTGCCGGCGCCCACCACCAGCCGGGTGGCGTCGGGCACTGCGTCGGGCATCGGGATCACGGTTTGCAGGCTTTCGGGCTTCAGGTGTTCCAGCGCAAAGCCCTGCGCCTGCAGGTCGTTCAGGATCGATACGGTTTCAGCCTGCGTCGCCCGCGCCAGCGTGTCCGTGTCGATGCGCCAGTCAAGGTTGGTCAGCTGCCCGACACCGTTGCGAACCGGGCCCGCCACGGCAACGCAGGCGCCGGCGCAGTCGACGTCATCCTCGGACTCGAGATACTCGCGCAGGACCGTCTCCAGCCCCGGATATTCGGCGTTCCGGTAGCGGCGCACGGTGCCATGTACGATGTCGAGCCCCTCGGCGAGGGCGACGCGTGTGTTCGTCCCGCCGATATCGGCGACAAGGGAATAGCGGTCGGGCTGTCTGGTCATGGTCCTACTTGGCCAGGGCTTTCTTCAGCGCGTCATAAGAGGCTTTCGGCGTGCGTTCCAGAGTGTCGAAGTCGACATGGATCAGACCGAAGCGTTTTTCGTATCCCAACGCCCATTCGTAATTGTCCAGCAGCGACCAGATGAAATAGCCGCGAACGTCGGTGCCATCGGCGATGGCGCGTTTCACGACCCCAAGGTGTTGTTGCAGGTAGTCGATGCGGTGCTGATCGTTCACGGCACCGTTTCGGACCACGTCCGCCGCCGACATGCCGTTCTCCGTTACGTAGATCGGGATGTTCCGGGCATAGGCGTCGCCGACACGCTTGATCATCTGGTACAGGCCCTCGGGATAGATCTCCCATCCCATCGTCGTCTGCGGCAGGTCGCCGACACCTTCCTTGAAATCGCCGAACAGGCCGGACTCACCCGGCGAGATCAGCTTGCGGGTGTAGTAGTTGATTCCCGCCCAGTCGACCGGCGCCGAGATCGCCTTCATGTCGTCCTGCCAGTTCGTCGGCATATGCGGCTCCAGCCCCTCGAGCACGTCGGCGGGATAGGTGCCCGAATAGATGCCGGACAGGAACCAGCGGTTATAGATCCCGTCGTAAAGATGCGCGGCCTTGGCGGCCTCCTCGGTGCCGTCGGCGGGCAGGGGCCATTCGTGGTTGGTCACGGCGCCGAGGTTCTTCATGCCCAGCCCGCGCATTACCTCGATCGACCGGCCATGCGCCAGCAGGACGTGGTGCATCGCCCGCGCGGCGGCGCGGATGTCGCGGATGCCGGGGGCATGCAGACCCATGAAATGCGACAGCCACGCCACGCACCACGGCTCGTTGATCGGGGCGGCGGCATGCACGCGGTCGCCGATGCGGCCCATGATCACCTTGGTGAAATCGCCGAACCACTCGGCGATGTCGCGGTTGCGCCAGCCGCCGAGATCGGCCAGCGGCGAGGGCAGTTCCCAGTGATAGAGCGTCGGGAAGGGTTTGAGCCCGCGCTCCAGCATCGCGTCGACGAGCCGGTCGTAGAAATCGAGTCCTTCCGGGTTCGGCTTACCGCGCCCTTCCGGCAGGACCCGCGCCCAGGACGTCGAGAAGCGGTAGGCATCGACCCCCATTTTTGCCAGAAGATCAAAGTCTTCCTCGTATCTGTTATAGTGATCGCAGGCCCGCGATCCGTTCTCTGCCCGCACCACATTCCCGGGCGTCGCGGCGAAATCGTCCCAATGGGTGCGGCCGGCGCCACCCTGGGCGTGGCCCTCGATCTGGTAGGACGAGGTCGACGCCCCGAAGACAAAGCCCTTGGGGAATTCGGCGCGTATGGGAAGCATGGATACCTCTTAATCAGGTTTGGTTCGTAGGGGCGGGACCGGTCGACTGGCCCACCGTGAGTTCGGCCTCCAGCAGGCAGTGTTGCGCCGGCTGGTCGGGGTTCTGGACGAGGTCGATCACCCGTTCGGCACAGATGCGCCCCGCCTGCCGCACCGAGGAGCGGGTGGCGGTGAAGATCGGAACCTCGCGTCCGTTCGACAGGTAGGACAGATCGTCGTCATGGGTAATGATCGAAACGTCGCGCGCAAGTTTCAGCTCTGCCAATTCGACGGCGCGGCGCACGCCCATGGCGGCGATCATCGACGAACAGAGGAAAGCGGTCGGCGGCTCGGTAAGGGCCAGCATTTCTGTCGTCGCATCGAATCCATAGGCCTCGGTCATCTCTCCGGACCGTATCAATGCGTCGTCGTTCTCAAGCCCGCGTTCCTCGAGCGCCTCGACATAGCCCATCAGGCGCCGCTCGGCGAAATCCATCGAGACGAGACCGTTGATCAGGGCGATGCGGCGGTGGCCGAGGTCCAGCAGGAACTCCGTGGCACGTCGAAAGGCGCTGAGGTTGTTCACGTCCACCCAGTCGTAATCGTCGATCCGCCGCGACATGCGGCCATGCACCACGAAGGGCAGGCCGATCTTGCGCAGCATTTCGACGCGGGTGTCGTCGATCCGGGGGCCATGAACGATGATCCCGTCGACGGATCCCTTGGCGGCGAGTTCTCGGTATGCGCGTTCCTCTTCGTCGTCGGGAACGAGTGACAACACCATGTCATATCCGTGCCTTAGATAGCTCTCGCCGGCCCCGGCGATGAAGTCCGCAAAGATCGGGTTCACCATTTCATGCTGCGACGACACCGGAATGACATGCCCCACGGCCATGGCCCGGCCTGTCGCAAGGCTTTTCGCGCGGGCGTTCGGGCGATAGTTGTGTTTTGCGGCGGCTTCGAGGATCTTGCGGCGCGTCGCCTCGGCAACCTCGGGATAGCCGTTCAGCGCGCGGCTCACTGTGGTTTGCGAGAGGCCCAGCTTTTCCGACAGTTCCTTGAGGTTCATGCACGTTCCGGTGGTCAAAGCGCTTTGAGGCAATTTCGAAACTACGCGCGGATGGCAGCGGCGTCAAAACATTCAATTTCTGCGCTGCGTCATTGCAGGTGCAGAATTCCCTTTAATTCTTCGTACCTTGACGATTGCGCATTGACAGTTAACCTCAGATGAAAGAGCCTGACGGCGCCCAAAGCGCTTTGGAAATCGATTCAGGCGCTCAGTTCACCTTGGAAGGCGCCAGCGCGCCAGATCGGGAGGGAAATCCATGAAACATCTACTCTACACCGGCGCAGCATCTGTCGCGCTGGTTGCCGGTTCGGCAAATGCCGAACAGATTACCGTTTTCGGTCCGTGGATCGGTCCGGACCAGGAGCATGTCGAGGTCATTCTGAACGCCTTCGCCGAGGAATCCGGCCATGACGTGCGTTACACCGGCTCGGACAGCTTCGAGCAGCAGATCCAGATCGACGCCGAGGCCGGATCGGCCCCGAACGTCTCGGTGTTCCCGCAACCTGCGCTGGCCGCGAACCTCGCCGCGCGCGGGTTCCTGACGCCGCTGGCCGACGGAACCGCGGACTGGGTGAAGGACAACTACGCCGCCGGCCAGTCCTGGGTCGATCTCGGCACCTATGCGGACGAGAACGGCGAAGACCGGCTCTTCGGTTTCTTCTACAAGGTCGATCTGAAGTCGCTGGTCTGGTACATCCCCGAAAACTTCGAGGATTTCGGCTACGAAGTGCCGGAATCCATGGAAGACCTGAAGGCGCTGACCGAACAGATGGTCGAGGATGGCGAAACGCCGTGGTGCATCGGCCTCGGGTCCGGCGGCGCTACCGGCTGGCCCGCGACCGACTGGGTCGAGGACCTGATGCTGCGCACGCAGCCGCCCGAGGTCTACGACGAATGGGTGTCGAACGAGATCCCGTTCGATGACGAACGCGTGGTGGCCGCCATCGACGAATTCGGCTGGTTTGCCAAGAACGACGATTTCGTCGCGGGCGGCTCCGGGGCGGTCGGGTCCACCGACTTCCGCGATTCCCCCAAGGGTCTGTTCGATGTGCCGGCGCAGTGCATGATGCACCGTCAGGCGTCGTTCATCCCGTCCTTCTTCCCGGAAGGCACGGTCGTGGGTGAGGATGTCGACTTCTTCTACTTCCCGGCCTACGCGGAGAAGGACCTGGGCAACCCGGTTCTTGGCGCCGGCACGCTGTGGGCGATCACCAACGACAGCCCCGCCGCGCACGAGCTGATCGCGTTCCTGGAAACACCGGAAGCACATGAACTGTGGATGGCGCGCAAGGGCTTCCTGACGCCGCATACCGGCGTTGACCTCGACGTCTTCTCCGACCCGACCCTGCGCAAGATGAACGAGATCCTGCTGGGCGCGACCACCTTCCGCTTCGACGCGTCGGACCTGATGCCACCGGCCGTGGGTCAGGGGTCGTTCTGGACCGGCATGGTCGACTTCGTCGGCGGCAAGTCGGCCGAAGACGTCGCTTCGGAAATCCAGGCAAGCTGGCCGTAAGCCTGCCTGACACATAACGAAAATCGGTGACCCGGGGCGTTCCGCGCCTCGGGTCGTCGGCAAGATACGGGTGAAACAAGCGGCATCGATCCGTGTCACCCGCGCGAAGGGAGGGCGGCATGCATCCGGCATTACTGGCAGTCATCACGATCGCGATCGGCGTCGGTGGCTGTATCGGGTATTTCTACCTGTCGAACCTGTTCCTCGATAAGGTCCTGTTCCCGGCGAAGGGCCCGAACATCGGCCAGAACATAAACCGCGCCAACGCGATCCGCCCCTGGCTGTTCCTGTTTCCCGCGATGTTCGCCCTTGGGCTCTACCTTGCCTATCCCGTGTTCGAGACGCTGCGGCTGAGCTTCTTCAACCGCTCCCTCGGGCAGTATGTCGGCTTCGACAACTACGCCCGGATGTTCGGAGAGCCGAAATTCCTCGAAGCACTGCGCAACAATTTCCTTTGGCTCCTGATCGTGCCCGCTGCCTCCACCGCCTTCGGGCTGATGGCGGCGCAGCTGACCGACCGCATTAAGTGGGGCAACCTTGCCAAGTCGCTGGTCTTCATGCCGATGGCCATCAGCTTTGTCGGTGCATCGGTGATCTGGAAGCTGGTCTATGACGCCAAGCCGCTGGGGCAGGAGCAGATCGGCATCCTGAACGCCATCTACCTTGGCCTTGGCGGAAGTGAACCGCAGCAATGGCTGACCATCCCCCTGTGGAACAACATGTTCCTGATGATCGTGCTGATCTGGATCCAGACCGGCTTTGCCATGGTGATCCTGTCCGCCGCCCTGCGCGGTATCCCCGAGGAAACCATCGAGGCGGCGATCATCGACGGCGCGAACCCGTTCCAGATCTTCTTCAAGATCAAGGTGCCGCAGATCGCGGGCACCATCGTCGTGGTCTGGACCACGATCACGCTGGTCGTGCTGAAGATCTTCGACATCGTATTTGCGATGACCAACGGCCAGTGGAATACGCAGGTTCTGGCCAACTACATGTACGACAAGCTGTTCCGCGCCGGTGACTGGGGCGTCGGCTCCGCCTCGGCGATCGTGATCATGGTCCTGGTGCTGCCGATCCTTGTCTGGAACGTGCGCTCGGCCCGGAAGGAGATGCGGTAATGGACAACATCGCTGGTTCCAAGGCTGGCCTCACCTGGGCCGTTCACCTTTCCGTCGCCCTGCTGGTCTTCGTCTGGATGGTGCCGACCGTGGGCCTGTTCATCTCGTCGTTCCGCACGGCGGACCAGATCTCCTCCACCGGCTGGTGGAAGGCGGCCTTTCCGATCGAACAGAACCTGACCCTGCGGACGGCGGCGCCGGACACGCAGGTGCAGGAAGGCGACCAGTTCGTAGTCACCGGCAACCTCTTCGAAGAGGCGGAAAGCACGGTCTCCAACCTTTCGGCCTTTGCGATTTCGGCCAGGGATATCGGCGCTTACCAGCCCGGAGAGACGGCCGAAATGCGTGACGGTTCCAGAATCACGGTCGAGGAGAACGGCGACTATCGCCTGGAGAGCGCCGAAGCCTTCGAGGGCAGCCGTGGCGAGCGGGTGTTTGTTACCGCAACCGTGCCACCGGAATTCACGCTCGCGAACTACGATCAGGTGCTGGGTAAGGATGTAGCCAGGAACATCGTCATCTACGCGGTCGCCTCGCTACTGTTCGGCTTTGCCCTGACGCTGATCTTCCGAAGCTACGAAACCGGCGTGATGTCCTTTGCGCATTACATCGGTGGTTTCCTGCTGTTCTTCGCGCTGATCGCGATATTCGGTCTCAGCAGTGGCAAGGTCGCGGGCGCGCAGTCCACCGACGACATGTCGCGAGCCTTCATGTCCACACTGACGGTGACGATCCCGGCCACGATCATCCCCATCGTGATCGCAGCCTTCGCCGCATACGCGCTGGCGTGGATGGATTTCCCTGGTCGCGCGCTGCTGATCGCCTTCGTCGTGGCGCTGCTCGTCGTGCCGCTGCAACTGGCGCTGATCCCGCTCCTGAAGCTTCACCTCGCCATCGGCATCGGCAAGGGCTACCTCGGGGTCTGGCTGGCGCATACCGGCTTTGGCCTGCCGCTGGCGATCTACCTGCTCCGGAACTACATGGTCGGCCTGCCGCGCGACATCATCGAGAATGCCAAGGTCGACGGCGCCACCGATTACCAGATCTTCGTGCGGATCATCCTGCCGCTCAGTTTCCCGGCGCTCGCCAGCTTCGCGATCTTCCAGTTCCTGTGGACGTGGAACGACCTGCTGGTCGCCAAGGTCTTCCTGATCGACGCCACCGGCGACACGACCGTGATGACCAACCAGATCGTCGAACTTCTCGGCACCCGTGGCGGCAATTGGGAAATCCTGGCAACGGCTGCCTTCGTGTCCATCGCCGTTCCGCTGCTGGTGTTCTTCATGATGCAGAAATACCTGGTCCGCGGCCTTCTGGCCGGGTCCGTCAAGTAAGTAAACAGAGGCCTAAGTTGAACCTGCTCGACCCGACGACACCGCACCGCGACAACACCTCCACCGATCCCGACTGGTGGCGCGGCGCGGTGATTTACCAGATCTATCCCCGCAGCTATCAGGATTCCAACGGCGACGGGGTCGGGGACCTGGCCGGCATCATCCATCGCCTGCCGCATATCGCGTCCCTCGGGGTCGATGCGATCTGGATTTCGCCCTTCATGAAGTCGCCGATGCTGGACTTCGGCTACGACGTCTCGGACTACCGCGATGTCGACCCGATGTTCGGCACGCTCGGAGATTTCGACGCGCTGATCGAACGCGCGCATGAACTGGGCCTGAAGGTCCTGATCGACCTCGTGATCTCGCACAGTTCCGAGGTACACCCGTGGTTCAAGGAAAGCCGCGCCTCCGCCGACAATGCCCGGTCCGACTGGTATGTCTGGGCCGATGCGAAACCGGATGGCTCGCCGCCCAACAACTGGCTGTCGATCTTCGGCGGCTCGGCCTGGGAATGGGACGGGGAACGGATGCAGTACTACCTGCACAACTTCCTGACCTCGCAGCCGGACCTGAACCTGCACAACCCGGCCGTGCAGGACGAGCTGCTGGACATCACCCGCTTCTGGCTGGAACGGGGCGTCGACGGCTTCCGTCTCGACACCATCAATTTCTATTTCCACGACAAGAAGCTGCGCGACAATCCCGCGCTCGACCCGTCGGAGCGCAACGACAAGACCGCGCCGGCGGTGAACCCGTATAACTGGCAGAACCACCTCTATTCCAAGAACCAGCCCGAGAACCTGGAATTCCTCAAGCGTTTCCGGGCGGTGCTGGACGAGTTTCCCGGTTCCACCGCGGTGGGCGAGGTCGGCGAGGCGCAGCGCGGGATGGAAATCCAGGCGGCCTACACCTCGGGCGGCGACAAGGTCCACATGTGCTACGGCTTCGACTTTCTCGCGAACGAGCCGCTGTCGGGCAGCCACGTGGCACAGGTGCTGAAGGATTACGAGGAAGGCATCGGCGACGGCTGGGCCTGCTGGGCGTTTTCCAACCACGACGTGGTGCGCCACGCCTCGCGCTGGTACCTGTCCGAGGACGGGCTGCGCCTGGCCGCGGCGCTGTTGATGTCACTACGCGGCACGCTCTGCCTGTATCAGGGCGAGGAACTGGGCCTGACCGAGGCCTATGTCGCCTACGAGGACCTTCAGGATCCCTACGGCATCCGCTTCTGGCCGAAGTTCAAGGGCCGTGACGGCTGCCGCACTCCGATGCCGTGGAACCGCGACAATCACAACGGCGGCTTCACCGAGGGCAAGCCGTGGCTGCCGGTCGCGATGGAACACGTGAACCGCGCGGTGTCGGTGCAGGAGGACGACCCGTCCTCCACGCTTGCCTTCTACCGAAGGGCCATCGCGTTCCGGACGGCGCATGCCGCCTTCGCCAAGGGCAGCCTTGAGGTGGTGGAGGCCAGTCAGGACATCCTTGTCCTGATCCGGGCCCATGAAAAAGAACGCATTCTGTGTGCTTTCAATTTCGGCGGCGCGCCTGCAACTGTCTCGCTGCCCGACGGTGACTGGACAGCCGCGCCGGACGCGCCCTACGAGAGAACGGCAGAGAACGGAACCGTCATGCTGCCGCCGCTTGCCGCGTATTTCGGCATCGAGAAGAACGGGTAAGGGAGGACGCCCATGGCTGAGCTGAAACTGACCGATGTCGGCAAGAAATACGGCGGGACGGTCGAGGTTCTGAAGGACATCAACCTCGACATCCAGACCGGAGAGCTGATCGTCTTCGTCGGCCCATCCGGGTGCGGCAAGTCAACGCTGCTGCGGATGATCGCGGGGCTGGAAAAGATCACCTCCGGCACGCTGGAAATCGACGGGCTGGTCGTCAACGACGTGCCGCCCGCCCAGCGCGGCATTGCCATGGTGTTTCAATCCTACGCGCTTTACCCGCACATGACCGTGCGGGAAAACATGTCCTTTGCACTGAAAATCGCGAAGAAAACCAAGGAAGAGATCGACGCAGCGGTGAACAAGGCGGCAAAGATCCTGCAGCTTGAACCCTATCTCGACCGCCTGCCCAAGGCCCTGTCCGGCGGACAGCGGCAGCGGGTGGCTATCGGTCGGTCCATCGTGCGCGATCCCAAGGTCTACCTGTTCGACGAACCGCTCTCGAACCTCGACGCGGCGCTGCGCGTGGCCACGCGGATCGAGATCGCTCAGCTCAAGGAATCGATGCCCGACTCGACCATGATCTACGTCACCCACGATCAGGTGGAAGCGATGACGCTCGCCTCGCGCATCGTCGTGCTGGCGGACAAGGGGATCAGTCAGGTCGGCACGCCGCTGGACCTGTACGAGAAACCGCAGAACGAATTCGTCGCGCAGTTCATCGGCTCTCCCGCGATGAACCTGATTCCCGGCGAGGTGATCGAGACCGGCGCGCAGACAAGGATCAAGCTGGATGGCGAAGGCATCGCGGTATCTGCGATCCCCACGACCGACGCGGATATGGGGATGAAGGTCAAGGTCGGCGTCCGGCCCGAAGACCTGACGCTGGCTCAGGGCGAAACCTGTGTGATCGACGGCAAGGTCGACATTCTGGAAGCGCTCGGAGAGGTCACGCTGCTGTATTTTGTGCCCGAGCATGGCCGCGATCCGCTGATCGCCAAGCTGCCCGGCATCCACGACGACCTGCGCGGCAAGGATCTCCGGCTCGATGCGGCGCCGGGAAAGGTGCACCTGTTCCACGAAGGCAAGTCGCTGCTCTACCGCTGACCGGCGGGCGGACTGAGCCGGGAATATCGGAACATCGGGGCGGGTAGCTTCGTTTCCTTCTTGAAGGGAAGGAAACGCCTCCGCCATGCTCGATACGACTCAGTCCCGCAAAGCCGTGCTTTATCGCATGCTCATGCCCGACCACCTGTGCCCGTTCGGCCTGAAATCCAGGGACCTGCTGGAACGCGAAGGCTACGAGGTAGAGGACCATCCTCTGACCACCCGTGAGGAAACCGAAGCCTTCATGGACCGACATGGGGTGGAGACCACCCCGCAGACATGGATCGGCGACAAACGGATCGGCGGTTACGACGACCTGCGTGTGCATTTCGGCAAGGACGACCCCGAGCAGGAAACGAGTTATCAGCCGGTCATCGCCATCTTCGCCACCGCCTTCCTCATGGCCGTGGCGCTTGCCTGGGCCGCCTTCGGCACTCCGCTGGTCCTGCGCACGCTGGAATGGTTCATCGCACTGTCGATGTGTTTCCTCGCAGTGCAGAAGCTGAAGGATGTCGAAAGCTTCTCGACGATGTTCCTGAACTACGACCTGCTGGCGCGGCGCTGGGTGCGCTACGGCTACATTTACCCCTTCGCCGAGGCGTTCGCGGGCATTCTGATGCTGGCCGGCGGTGTCGCCGTCTGGCTGGCGGCCCCGGTGGCGGTGGTCATCGGAACGATCGGCGCGGTATCGGTGTTCAAGGCTGTCTACATCGACAAGCGAGAGCTGAAATGCGCCTGCGTCGGCGGTGACAGCAATGTGCCCCTGGGTTTTGTCTCCCTGACCGAAAACCTGATGATGCTGGCGATGGGCGTGTGGATGCCGCTGCGAATGATCCTCGGCCTCTGACCCTCAGGTAAGCAGCGCCCAGAGCGCCAGCCCGGCAAGGAAAAGCGCACTCCACGCGGCGGCCAAAAGCCCCGCGGCCCAGAGGGTAGGCCGCGGGGGCGGGGCATGTATCCCCGAAACTGAGTCGTTCGTTCGCTGCATAGCGCCATTAAGCTGGCATTAGGTTTCTGATGCGTTAACGTCTCCATGGAGATCCGCTGGGACAGACTGGACACCGCCGCATGGCAGGAGGCCCTGCCGCCCGACGCCTGCGCGATGCAGCAAAGCTGGCGTTACGGCGCGGCGGTCGCGGCCCACGGTCGCCACGTGTGCCGCGCTGAGATCCGGACAACGGAGGGCAGGGCGCTTGCCCAGACGATTATCCGCCGGGCAGGGCCGGTCACTGCAGGCTACCTGCCGCGCGGCCCTGTAGGCGTCTGCGGTCCGGAGATCTTATCCGCATTGCACCGAACGCTGCCCGGACACGGCCTGCGCCTTCTGATCGTCGCACCCGAAACGGAGACACCCGGCCTCCTGCCGCTCGTGACGCCTCAGACCCACGCGGAACTTGTCCTCACCGAGGCCGCCACCATGCGCCGACGCATGCACGGCAAATGGCGCAACCGGCTGAGCCGGGCGGAAGAGGCGAAGCTGAAGATCACCGTCACGACCCCCTCGCGTCAGGAGCTGCAGCAACTGGCCGACCTCGACCGCGCCCAATCCCGCGCACGCGGCTATTGCGGCCTGCCACCCGCATTCCTGAGCGCATGGTCCGAGACCCCCGGACCGCCGCCGCAACTCTTTTCCGCCCGCCAGCGCGGCGAAACCATCGCGACGATGCTGTTCCTCGATCATCCGCCCGGCGTGACCTATCAACTCGGCTGGTCCGGCGACGCGGGTCGTGCTGTCTCGGCGCATAACCTGCTGCTCTGGCGCGCGATGCTACACTTCGCGGGCAGGGGCCGCCGGCGTCTCGATCTGGGCACGCTCGACACCGTCACCGCCCCGGGACTGGCGCGGTTCAAGCTGGGGACGGGCGCGACAGTACGCAGGCTCGGCAGCACGGGCCTCGTACTGCCGTGGCGCCCATCGCCTCAGCCGTCCGCCGGTTCCGGCTCCACGACCGGCACCATCTTGAGATAGGCGGCAATCGCGGCGCGGTCCTCTTCCGGCAGTTCGGCGAGGTTCTGGACCACCAGAGCCATGTGCCCGCCTGCGCTGTCGAAATCGGGCGTGAAGCCCGAGGTGAAATACTCGATCAGATCCGCTTCCGACCAGTCCAGCGCACCGGGCGTGATGTTCGGGAAAGAGCCGCGCCCGGCCGGGTTCGGTGCGCCGCTCAGCCATTTCGTGGTCTCCAGCCCGCCCAGCGCATTGCGCGGCGTGTGGCATTCGCCGCAATGACCAAGCGCCTCCGCCAGATACCGCCCGCGTGTCTGCACCGGATCCAGATCCGCATTCACTACCCAGTCATCGTTCAGGAAAAGCCATTTCCAGCCACCAAGGCTGCGACGGATGTTGAACGGAAATCCAACGTCATGCGGCGTGTTCGCGGCATCGCTCGCCGGCAAGGTCTGCAGGAAGGCGTGAAGCGAGACGATATCCTCGGGCGTGGCCCGGATATAGGAGGCGTAGGGAAAAGCCGGGTAATAATGGCTGCCTTCCGGCGACACGCCGTTGTGCATCGCATTGTACAGGTCGAGCGCCGACCAGTCACCAATCCCGGCGTCCGGATCGGAGGAAATGTTCGGCGCGTAGAAGGTGCCGAAAGGGCTGGCAAAGCCCTGGCCGCCGGACAGGACCAGCTTGTCCTCGCCGCTCGCATCCACGGCGGCGTGGCACGAGGCGCAGCCACCGGCGTAAAACACCAACTCACCCTGCGCGAGATCCGGCTCGATCCCTTCCAGAACTTCAGCACTGGCCGTTACGGGTTTGGTAATCCACCAGAAAACGGCCGCCCCGATGACAATCAGGACGACCAGAAAAAGCAAAAAACGGCGCATGCCCTGATCCTATCGAAAAACCTCAGTCGGTTTGACGATAGCTCTGATGACAGGCTCCGCAAGCCCCGCCGATACCACCCATGTTCGCCTGTACGCCTTCCAGCGTTCCCGCGGCTCCAGCCATCGCCTCTGTGGCGGCCTGCAGCGCCGCGACCTTTTCCAGAACGTCAGGGATGTTATCCCACATGGCGGGCAGGGCACGGGTGTCTTCGACATCCGCATTGCTCGAACCCGGTGGCCAGTAAGCGGTGGTGTCCATCGCTGCAAGCGCGGCAAGGTTGTCCGCCGCGCGTTGGGCTGCATCGGCGTCGAAATCGACGTCGCCCTTGGCCATGTTTCCGAGGATACCGAGGTTGTAGGCATTCAGTTGCATATGGGCCTTACGGGCCTTGATCGCTCCCTCGACATTCACATGGCTGGCGGCAAGGACGACACTGCCCGCGACAGCGATGGCCGCGCCGAGAAGGGTAATGCTTGCGATTCTCATCTGCTGGCTCCCTGATCAAAAGATTTTGACGTAGCGGAATGGTAGCTGTGAGTTATTGGAATACCAGTGACCAATTTTGCGGCGAGGCTGTGAGCAATTGCACAAGGGTAACTGGGACGATCTGCGCTTCGTGCTGGCGGTTGCCGAGAATGGATCGGTGGCGGCGGCCGCGCGGTCTCTGGGCGTGAACCACGCCACGGTGCTGCGCAGGATTGCGGCATTCGAAGAAAGGCATGGCGGCGAGGTGTTTCTTCGCACCCCGCAGGGCTATGCCGTGCCGCAGGACCGTCAGCGACTGTTCGAGGCCGCTCGAGAGGTCGAGGCGGCGATCCTCGCCGTCGAACGCGTCATCGAGGGCGGCCACGCCCCGCTCACCGGAACCGTCCGGGTCACGTCCACCGACACTCTCTGTTCCACCCTGCTGCCTCCGGCCCTGGCAGAGGTGGGAAGGGACGCGACCGGCCTGAAACTGGAACTGATCTGTTCGAATGCGCATCTCGACCTTGCCCGCCTTCAGTCTGATATCGCGGTTCGCCCCGCCGCCGCATTGCCCGACGATCTGACAGGCATCCCCGCCGCGGATCTCGGCTTCGCGCCCTATGCCGCGCCCGGCGCGCCGGACCGGTGGCTCGTGCCCGGCGGTGCCCTGTCACGCTCCGTGCCCGCGAAATGGCTGGCGGAGCGGCATATGCCCGGCGGCATTGCCGGGTCATCCGACAGCTTCGTCACCCTGCGAGAGATGGCGGCGGCCGGCATGGGGCGCACGATCCTGCCCGCGATCCTCGGCGACGCCGATCCACGGCTCGACCGTCTGGAAGGCGTGATGCCGGCGATGTCGGTGCCGCTCTGGGTGGCGAGCCACGCGGATCTGGCGGCGGCGCCACGCATTGCCGTTGTGCGCGACCGGCTGGCCGAGGCGCTGGCGACACGGGCAAAGCTGCTGCTCGGCGAGCTCTAGGTCCTAGTCAGCGCACCACGCGCCCCGCCGGGAACCGGTTCGGCGTCAGCCACTCGGGCCACCCGAAGAAACGCTCGTAGGCGAACAGCGCCAGGCAGACGGCGACGATGGCGATCACAAAGACAACCCGCTGCCACGATGGCGGGTGCTGCGCCCAGCGCTTCATTCGCAGGAACCAGGCCGGTCCCATCAGGTCTCCGTCAATTGGCGCGGCAGGGCCGCGTGATGCCGCCATTCAAGGCGATTGTCGCGCCGTGCTCAACCCGCGCCCCGGCGGGCCCTCAGGCGCCGGTGAACCGGACCTTGCCGATATAGGGCAAGTTGCGGTTCCGCTGGGCATAGTCGATGCCATAGCCCACCACGAATTCGTCGGGGATCTCGAAACCGGTCCAGGTCGCCTTGATCTCCACCTCACGCCGAGACGGCTTGTCGAGCAGCGCGATGGTCTCCAGCCGCCGTGGCTCGCGGCTTTCCAGCAGCCGCACGACGTGGCTGAGGGTGAATCCCGTGTCCACGATATCCTCGACGACCAGAACGTCGCGCCCGGCAATCTCGCCGCGCAGATCCTTCAGGATGCGCACCTCGCGGCTCGATTCCATCGTGTCGCCGTAAGAGGACGCCTCGAGGAAATCGACCTCCACCGGCAGTTCCAGTTCGCGCACGAGGTCGGCGATGAACACGAACGATCCGCGCAGCAGGCCCACGACGATCAGTTTGCCGGTGCCCGCGAAAGTCGCTTCGATCTCGTCCGAAAGCTCTTCGATCCGGGCCGCGATGGCCTTTGCCGATATCATCTGATCGACCACATAGTCAGGCTGAGACATGCCGCCCCCTTGGATTCCCCGCCCGGGAACCATACGAAACACGGCATCAGACGAAAGTAGAATCCAGTTCCGTATGACCGCACATTCCGAAACCCGGCGCCTGCCGTACTCCGCCAGACAGATGTACGATCTGGTCGCCGACGTGGAAAAGTACCCCGAGTTCCTGCCCTGGTGCGCCGCCGCACGGGTCAACAAGCTGGTCGACACCGACTATGGCCGCCTGATGGAAGCGGATCTCGTGATCTCCTTCAAGGTCTTCCGCGAGAAGTTCGGCAGCCGCGTCGAACTTCACGACGAGGAGTTGAAGATCGTCACGGAATACATTGACGGGCCTTTCAAATATCTGAAATCCGTCTGGAACTTCCGCGATCTCGACGAGGGGTGCGAAGTGGCCTTCGATGTTGATTTCGAGTTCAGGAACATGATCCTGCAGCGTGCCATCGGGCTGGTCTTCAATCAGGCGATGCACCGCATCGTCGCCGCGTTCGAAAACCGCGCGAACGCGCTTCACGGCTGACGCGCCGGCTCTGGTCAGCCGGGAACCCAATCTTTACGATTTGCCGCGATAGGAGGAGGCGGGGCGTCCCCGAGCGGGCCTTCGCGCACGCCGACATTGTTATGGGCGGCCATCCGGTTGGGAGAGTTGGATGTGATGGTAACCGAGACTTTGGCGAAATTCGCGGTCGCGGCGCTGCCGAGCGAAGGCGCGCGCGCAATGATGCGGCTGTCGCTGTTCGACTGGGCGGTCTGCGGCATCGCCGGGCGGAACGAACCGGTCTCGCGCATTGTGCGCGAGATGGTCCGAGCCGAAGCTGGCGCGCCGCAATCGACGCTGTTTTGCGACAGCACGCGTGCACCAGCCCGTGCCGCCGCCCTGTCGAACGGCGCCACCTCGCATGCGCTGGATTTCGACGACACGCATTTCGGCCCCATCGCCCACCCGTCGGTCGCCATCATACCCGCGGCACTCGCCGTGGCGGAACGGGAAGGGGCCGACGGCGGCCGCTTCCTCGATGCCTGCCTGATCGGGGCGGAGGTGGCAATTCGCCTCGGCGAATGGCTGGGCCGGTCGCATTACGATGCGGGTTTCCACATGACCGCGACCGCCGGCACCTTCGGCGCCACCGCTGCCGTCGGCCGGATCCTGAAACTCGATGCCCACCGCATGGCCCACGCGCTGTCCATCGCCGCCACACGCGCGTCCGGGCTGAAATCGCAGTTCGGTACCATGGGAAAACCCTATCACGCCGGTCTGGCCGCCGCTGCGGGGGTGGAGGCGGCGACGCTGGGCGCCGCCGGCATCATCTCGCGCCCCGACGGCATCGAATGCGCCCAGGGCTTTGCCGATACCCATGCCGCGGAACGGAACGCCGATGCTTTCGACGAACTGGGGGAGGACTGGCGCTTCGACCATATCACGCACAAGTTCCACGCCTGCTGCCACGGCACCCACGCGACCGTGGAGGCGTTGACAGGTATGGCGCCGCGCCTCGCCGGGCAGACCATCGACACGGTAACCCTCCGCGTCCATCCAAGCTGGCTGAAGGTCTGCAACATCGAAACGCCCGAAACCGGGCTGGCGGCGAAGTTCAGTCTGCGGCTCTGCGCGGCGATGGCGCTGGACGGGCAGGAGACGGCGGATCTGGCGACGTTCAGCGATGAAGCCTGCAAGCGCCCGCGCCTGATCGAACTGCGCGACAAGGTAAGGGTGGAAGGCGACGACAGCCTCTCGGTCTCGGCAACCCACGTCGCCGTTTCGGTCGCCAGCGGCAGCACGTTCGAGGCGGTTCATGATCTGCAGACGCCGCTTCCGATGCCCGACCGGGCCACCAAGCTGCGCGGCAAGGCGCGCGCGCTGCTGGGCGACCCGATCTTCGGCCCGATCTGGAAAACGATCACGACCCAGGAAAAGCCGCACCTGCCGGCTTTCATTCGCTGTGTCGGTGGACAGTTTCCGGCACAGGTCGCGGCGAGCGGATGATGTTTTTTTTATTTGTATCAAAACCTAGAGCGGCATAGCTAACCTAAATCTGCGCCCCGGGCTTCAACGCCATCAGCATCAGGTCCAGCGCATAGTCCACGGTCGCCTGCCGAACGGCCGCACGGCCCAGCGCGCCGAACTCCATCACCTGCACCTCCACCGGCAGGCCCTCGCGTGCCAGCCCGAAACAGACCCGGCCTTCGGGCTTGTGTTCAGACCCACCGGGCCCGGCGATCCCCGTCACCGAAACCGCGATGGTTGCCGCCGACCGCGCCAGCGCGCCCGCCGCCATTTCGCCGGCAACCGCCTCGCTGACCGCCCCATGCGCGTCCAGCGTTGCTTGACGAACCCCCAGCATCTCGACCTTCGCGGCGTTGGAATAGGTGACGAATCCCCGGTCGAAGATTTCAGAAGAACCCGCCACATCGGTGATCGCACCGGCGATCAGTCCGCCGGTGCAGCTTTCCGCGGTGGCAATGATCGCTCCCGCTGTCCGGGCGCGGGACAGCAGCGTCTCCGCCCGCGTCGTCATACGCCCATCAGCCCGTGCGCCACGAAGGCAGCGATCCCGATGACCACCGCCGCCATCACTCCGGCGATCAGGTCGTCCAGCATCACGCCCAGCGCATCGCCGCGGCGGTCCGCCCAGCCGACGGGGCCCGGTTTCCAGATGTCGAACAGGCGGAAGAAGATGAACGCCCCGACCCAGCCCGGCCAGGGAAACACCCACGAATCCACGCCTGCGTGCCAAAGCCCGCCCGACAACGGCCAGAGCGCGATCCACACACCCGCCACCTCGTCGATCACGATCTCGGACGGGTCGTGATCGGTCGCGCCCTGCGTCTCCATCGACGTGGCCCACCACCCGGCAAGCACGACGACGATTGTCGCGGCCACGAGCAGGGGAAATCCGCCCAGCCCGTGCAGGACCCAGGCCACCGGGATCGCAAAGGCCGTGCCCCACGTGCCCGGCGCCCAGGGCAGGTAGCCCACGTAAAAGAAGGTTGCGATCAGACGGCTCATGCGCGCGCCAGCAGGGCCGTCGCAAGCGCGGCGATCCCTTCCTCCCGGCCGGTAAAGCCAAGCGTTTCCGTCGTGGTCGCCTTGATCGAGATGCGCCCGGGTTCCACTTTCATGATCTCCGCCATCCTTTCGGTCATCGATTGCGCATGTGGGCCGACCTTGGGCCGTTCGCAGATCACCGTCACGTCCACCGAACTGATCGCATATCCGCGCTCCGTTGCCTGCGCGACCGCGTGGCGCAGGAACAGGGCACTGTCGGCGCCCTTCCACTGCGGGTCGGAGGGCGGGAAATGGCGGCCGATATCGCCCAGCGCCAGCGCGCCATAGATCGCATCGGTCACCGCGTGCATCCCGACATCTGCATCGGAATGGCCCATCAGCGCCTTGTCATGCGGAACCCTGACCCCGCACAGCACCACGTGGTCGCCCTCGCCGAACCGGTGCACGTCGAACCCGTTGCCCAGCCGTATGTCCATCGCTTCCCTCAACATCGCTTCGGCGCGGACGAAATCACCCGGTTGGGTGAGCTTCAGGTTCCGTTCCTCGCCCGGGACCATCGCCACCTTGATCCCTGCGGCGCGCGCCACTTCAACATCGTCCGCCGCCGCGCCGCCATGCGCCCGGTGCGCTGCGAGAATCGGGTCGAAATGGAACCCCTGCGGCGTCTGTGCCCGGAGCAGCCCGTCGCGCGGCTGCAGGCCTGTTACAATTCCGTCATCGCCGCGCCAAAGCGCATCGGTGACCGCAAGCGCCGGCGCCGCGCCCTGATTGTCCTCCAGCGCCGCGATCACGTCCGCGATGATGCGCTGGCTGACCAATGGCCGGGCCGCGTCGTGAATCAGGACCCGGTCAAAGCCGCCATCCGCCAGCGCCTCCAGCCCGGCGCGCACCGAATCGGACCGGTTATCGCCGCCCGCGACCGCCAGAACCTCGCCAAGCCCTTCGCATAGCGGCATTTCCTGCGGATGCAGCACCACGACGATCCGGTCGACGCCCGGCGCATCGCGGAACGCATCCAGCGTCCGGTCGATCACCCTTCGGCCCGCCAGAGGCTGCCATTGCTTCGCCACGGGGCCGCCCGCGCGCAGACCCCGCCCGGCGGCGACAATGATGGCGGCGGTGCGGCTCATTCGGCATCCTCGGACATGGCCGTCTGTCTATTGCCAGACCGCAGAGGTGACAATGGAGGACGTTTCGCGGGCGGAAGTGATTAAATTTTACGCAACTGTAAAATTGATTGGTTAATCAAGTCTTCGGGAATTGTCATTGCCCCGATACCGCATTACCTCCCAAACCGTCCGCACAAGGAATAGGCATTTGACCATTCAAGTGGCGTCACTCACGTTCGCGCCTCCCGTTCTGTTGGCTCCGATGGCCGGCATCACAGACCTTCCGTTCCGCCGGCTCGTCGCCGGTTTCGGGGCTGGTCTCGTGGTGTCCGAGATGGTGGCCAGCCAGGAGATGGTGCAGGCAAAACCCGGCGTGCGCGAAAAGGCGGAACTGGGATTCGGGGACGGGCGGACGGCGGTTCAGCTTGCGGGGCGCGAAGCGTTCTGGATGGCCGAGGCCGCGCGGATGGCAGAGGCCAATGGCGCGCGGATCATCGACATCAACATGGGGTGCCCGGCCAAGAAGGTGACCAGCGCCTCCGGCGCGGGCGCCTGCGGCTCGGCGCTGATGAAGGATCTGGACCACGCGCTGACCTTGATCGAGGCGGTCGTCGGTGCCGTCACCGTGCCTGTGACACTGAAAACCCGGCTCGGCTGGGACGACACGCTGCGGAATGCCCCGGAACTGGCGCACCGGGCAGAGGCCGCCGGGGTTCGGATGATCACCATCCACGGCCGCACCCGCTGCCAGTTCTACAAGGGCCGCGCCGACTGGGCCGCGATCCGCGCCGTAAAGGACGCGGTATCGATCCCGGTGATCGCCAACGGCGACATCTGCGGCCCGGCCGACGCGCGCATGGCGCTGGCCCGCTCCGGCGCCGACGGTGTCATGGTGGGTCGCGGCGCGCAGGGAAAGCCGTGGCTGCTGGCACAGATTGCCGCGGCGCTCTACGGCACACCCAAGCCCCGCATCCCCGAAGGCGCCGCCTTCGCCGACATGGCCGCCGCGCATTACCAGGATGCGCTGTCCTTCTACGGCACCACGCTGGGCGCCCGCGTCGTCCGCAAGCACCTCGGCTGGTACATGGACGTCGCCGGCACGCCCGCCGCCCTGCGGCGCGAGGTGCTGACCGCCACGCCGGCAGGCACCCTGCGCCTGCTGCCGGGCGCACTGGCCGAGCCGGCGCTGGAGGCCGCATGACCTCGCTCGGTGAAACCATCTGGGCCTCGCTGCCGGTTCCCGCCTTCGTCGTCGATGGCGACGACCGGATCGCAGAGGTCAACGCCCCGGCAGAGCAGTTCCTGAACCTCTCCGCGCGGGCATTGCGCAGCGCGCCGATCTTCGACCGGCTCGCGATAGACGCCCCACTGGAAGAGGCCTTCGCCCGCGTCCGCACCGACCTGTCGCCACTGTTCATCAACAAGGTCGACGTATCGGGCGGCAATTCCGCCCCGGTGCAGTGCAACATCCAGATCGCCCCGCTGATCGGCCAGCCCGGGCACGTGCTCGTCCTGCTGGAACCGCGCCAGATCGCCGACCGCATGGGCCGCGCCTATTCCGTGACCTCGGCCGCCAAGTCCGCCATCGGCATGGCCGAGATGCTGGCGCACGAGATCAAGAACCCGCTCGCCGGCATCACCGGGGCGGCACAGCTGCTGTCGATGAACCTGCGCGACGGCGACCTCGAACTGACCGACCTGATCGTCGCCGAAAGCCGCCGCATCGTCGCGCTGCTGGAGCAGGTCGAGCAGTTCGGCAACCTGCGCCCGCCCGAGCGGCGCGTGGTCAACATCCACGATCTTCTCGACCGCGCCCGCAAATCGGCGATGGTCGGCTATGCCGCGAACATGAAGATCGTCGAGGAATTCGATCCCTCGCTTCCGCCCACCTATGTCGATTCCGACCAGATGCTGCAGGTATTCCTGAACCTTCTGAAGAACGCGGCAGAGGCGTCGGGCGGGCAGGGCGGCACGATCCGCCTGCGCAGCTTCTACGACATGTCCCTGCGGCTGCGCCGCCGGGACGGGGCAGGCGGCGCCCTGCCGCTGCAGATCGAGATCGTCGACGACGGGCCGGGTATCCCGCCCGAAATTGCGACGGAGATCTTCGACCCGTTCGTTTCGGGCCGAGAGAACGGCACCGGGCTCGGCCTGGCGCTCGTCAGCAAGATCATCTCCGACCACGACGGCTGGATCTCTGTTGATTCAGTGCCGGGCAAGACCGTCTTCCGCATTTCGCTCCCGGTCGCGCCGAAAGAGACGAGGGAGGACCAGTAATGTATGCCAAGGAGGCGATTTAGATGGACGGCACGGTACTTGTCGCCGATGACGACCGCACGATCCGCACGGTCCTGACTCAGGCTCTGACCCGCGCGGGCTGCAAGGTGCATGCGACATCCTCGATGGTGACGCTGATGCGCTGGGTCGAGGAGGGGAAGGGCGACCTCGTGATTTCCGACGTCGTCATGCCCGACGGCAACGGCCTCGACGCGCTTCCGAAGATCGCAGAGGAACGTCCGGGCCTGCCGGTCATCGTGATCTCGGCCCAGAACACGATCATGACGGCGATCCAGGCGGCCGAGAAGGACGCCTACGATTACCTGCCCAAGCCCTTCGACCTGCCGGACCTGATGAAGCGCGCCGCGCGCGCGCTCGAGGTCAAGCGGCGCGCAACGCCCAAGCGGGTGAATGGCGAGCAGACGCAGGACGACCTGCCGCTGGTCGGCCGCACGCCCGCGATGCAGGCGCTGTACCGGCTCGTGGCGCGGGTGATGAACACCGAGCTTGCGGTGCTGATCACCGGCGAATCGGGGACCGGGAAATCGCTGATCGCCCGTGCGATCCACGACTTTTCCGACCGCCGCACGCTGCCGTTCGTGGTTGCGGGCGCAGCGGATCTGGCAACGATGGATGGCCCCTCCACGCTGCTGTCGCGGGCCAAGAACGGCTCCATCCTGTTCGACGAGGTGGGCGATCTGGATGACGAGGCGCAAGCCCGAATCGTCCGCATGCTGGACAGCTTCACCGACAACGCGCCGCGCGTCATGGCCACCAGCCAGGCCGATCTCGCCTCCAAGATGGAAAACGGCGCCTTCCGGCAGGATCTGTTCTACCGCCTCTCCGGGGTGACTCTGAACGTGCCCAGCCTTAGGGAAAGAGTGGACGATATCCCGTTGCTGGCAGAGCATTTTCTGTCGCGCGCGGAACGCGACGGTCTGCCGGCGCGGCGCTTCTCCGAACCGGCGCTTGACCTGATCCGCGCCTATTCGTGGCCGGGCAACGTGCGCCAGTTGGAGAACACGATCCGCAGGCTGCTGGTGACTTCTACCGAAGAGGAAATCAGCCGCAGCGAGACCGAGCAGGTGCTCGGGAACCAGCCAGCGATGGAGCCTCTGCAGGGTGGAGGCGACGGCGACAAGCTGTCGTCCAGCGTCGCCAAGCATCTGCGCCGTTATTTCGACCTGCATGGCGGCGTCCTGCCGCCCCCCGGACTTTACACGAGGATCCTCAAGGAAGTTGAACTCCCGCTTATAGAAATCGCACTCGATGCGACGGGCGGAAACCAGGCCAAATGCGCCGATCTGCTTGGAATTAACCGTAATACGTTAAGAAAAAAGATCACCGATCTGGATATTCAGGTGACACGCCGCCGCAAGTTGATGTAAAACGGCAACAGAAGAGTGGCATAGGCGCCGCAGGCAGCGGAAAAGGCCACCAGATTTTGCGGTAGCGTCGCCGGAGTGCGGCGAGATAGTGAGGTGAGTCTCGTGCGCACAGCCGTACGTAGTCTCAAATGGGAGCGTCTGAGCAGGCTCCGCCGACAGCGCAAGGTGCAGAACGCGGCCACCCTCGGGCTGGTCATTCTGGGACCTTTGCTCGCGGCGGCGACTTTCCTGGTTCTTGGGCCGCTGAACCAGGGCACGTCCGGGCTGGCGTTGCGCCTCGTGCTTCTGGCCGACTTCGTCTACGTCATGCTGATCGCAGGGCTGGTTTTGCAGCGTGTGGCGGCGATGATCGCCGCGCGCCGCGCGCAATCCGCCGGCTCGCGCCTGCACCTGAGGCTGACGGGCGTTTTCGCAATCGTCGCCCTGGCCCCGGCGATCCTTGTGGCCGTCTTCGCCGTCATCACGGTGAATTTCGGCCTTGAAGGCTGGTTCTCTGACCGCGTGCGCACCGTCCTCGGCGCCTCGCTCAGCGCGGCGGAAGCGTACGAAGAGGAACACCGCCGCGATCTGCGGACGGATGCCGAGGCGCTGGCCGACTACCTCAACCGGGCCCGTCGCGCGACCTTCTTCGTCTCGGACGGCCAGTTGCGGCAGATCCTGACCCAGGGCCAGGCACAGATTCAGCGGGGGCTGCGGGAAGCCTACGTGATCAACGGCGCCGGAGAGATCCGGGCGAGGGGCGAACGCAGCTACCTGTTCGATTTCGAAGAGCCGGACACCGGCCTGCTGGAACAGGCGCTCGAAGGCGGGACCGTGGTCATCGAGGACTGGGACAACAACGAATTCCGCGCGATCGTCGCACTGGACGCCTATCTCGACCGCTATCTTTATGTCTCGCGCGAGGTCGACGGAGAGATCCTGAACCTGCTCGATGATACTCAGGAGACGGTTCACCTCTACACCCAGTTGGAAAGCGAACGCGGGCGCATCGTTTTCGAATTCGGATTGCTCTATCTGGGCTTTGCCGTGATCCTCGTGATGGCGTCGATCTGGCTGGGCCTGTGGTTCGCAGAACGCCTCTCGGGTCCGGTGGGGCGTCTGGCCGGCGCCGCACAGCGTGTCGGGGCTGGCGACCTGGACGTGCAGCTGCGTGAAGAGAAGGGCGATGACGAAATCGCCATGCTCGGGCGCATCTTCAACCAGATGACCCGCCAGCTGAAAGCTCAGCGCAACACTATGCTTGAGGCCAACGCTCAGATCGAGGCGCGGCGGCGGCTGTTCGATTCCGTGCTGAGCTCGATCACCGCCGGCGTGATGGGGCTGGACGATTCCGGGCACGTGACCTTCATCAACCGGTCCGCGGCCAGGCTGCTTGGCCTCGACCCCGATATGCATTCCGGCCGGCTGGCCGAAGTGGTTCCTGAATTCGACCCTCTGTTCAAGCGTCTGCGCAGCGGTATCTCGGAAACCGTTCAGGAAGAGATCAAGATGCTGAGGCAGGGGAAGCTCGAGAACCTGCTGGTCCGCATGGCCACCCGGCGTACGGATGATGGCAAGCTGGAAGGCTTCGTGATTGCATTCGACGATGTGACCGACCTGGTCTCGGCCCAGCGTATGGCGGCCTGGGGCGATGTCGCCCGCCGCATCGCGCACGAGATCAAGAACCCGTTGACCCCGATCCAGCTCTCGGCGGAACGCATCCAGCGCAAGTTCGTCCGCGAAGTCGAGGATGCCGAACGCCTGACCCAGATGACCGAGGTCATCATTCGCCAGACGAACGACCTGCGGAGGATCGTCGACGAGTTCTCCAAGTTTGCCCGCATGCCCGAACCGGACCGCAAGGTACAGGACCTGACCGGCATCCTTCGTGACGCGGTGCTGTTGCAGGAGGATGCGCAGCAGCAGGGCGTTACCGTTACGGCTGACCTGCCGGATGATCGGGTGCTCGCCGATATCGACGCCACGATGATCAGCCAGGCGCTGACGAACCTGATCAAGAACGCCGGAGAAGCGGTTGAAAGCTATCGCGAATCTTCGGAGGATGCCGACTATCCCGGCGAGGTGCGCGTTGCCATGCGCATCGGTCGCACCAGCGCCATTATAACCATTGATGACAACGGCATCGGCCTGCCGCCGGACCGGTCGCGCCTGTTCGAACCCTATGTAACGACGCGCGAAAAGGGCACCGGACTGGGCCTCTCCATCGTCAAGAAGATCGTCGAGGAGCACGGGGGAACCCTGTCGCTCATCGACGCGGAACCGTTTGCCCCGGGCGCCCGCAGCGGCGCCCGTGCCGAAATTCGCCTGCCGCTGGTGCCGCAGGAAAACACCCCCAAAAACCAGGAAATGGCCATATGAGGAAGCAGTCATGAGCGATATTCTGATAGTCGACGACGAACGCGATATCCGCGAACTGATCTCCGACATTCTCGAAGACGAAGGCTACACGACCCGCCTCGCCGCGAATTCCGACGAGTGCATGGCCTCGATCAACACCGAGCCGCCGGCGCTCATGATCCTCGACATCTGGCTCAAGGACAGCCGGATGGACGGCATCGACATCCTCAAGACCGTCAAGCGCGACAATCCCGGCATCCCGATCGTCATCATTTCCGGCCACGGCAATATCGAGATCGCGGTCGCGGCCATCAAGCAGGGCGCCTACGACTTCATCGAGAAACCGTTCAACATCGACCAGCTCATGGTCGTCATCGGCCGCGCGATGGAAACCTCCCGCCTGCGCCGCGAGAACTCGGAACTGAAGCGCCGCGACGAGGGCCCGACAGAGATGGTCGGATCAAGTTCCTCCTTCAAGGCACTGAAAAACAACCTCGACAAGGTGACCAAATCCAACGGCCGCGTGATGCTGACCGGCCCCGCCGGCGCCGGCAAGGAAGTCGCCGCGCGCTATATCCACGCCAATTCCAACCGCGCGCAGGCCCCGTTCGTGACCGTCAACTGCGCCTCGATCGAACCCGAACGGATGGAAGAGGTCCTGTTCGGCCGCGAGGGCGCGGATCGCGGCGTGGAACCGGGCTTCCTCGAACAGGCCCACGGCGGTGTGCTTTATTTCGACGAGGTCGCGGACATGCCGCTCGGCACCCAGTCCAAGATCCTGCGCGTCCTTGTCGAACAGCAGTTCCAGCGGGTCGGCGGCACCGACAAGGTCCGCGTCGACATGCGCGTGATCTCGTCCACCAACCGCGACCTCGAGACGGAGATCGACGCAGGCACCTTCCGCCAGGAACTGTACCACCGCCTGAACGTCGTCCCGATCCAGGTGCCGTCGCTGGAAGACCGCCGCGAGGATATCCCGCTGCTCGCCGGCCATTTCATCGAGGCGTTCAACAAGACCCAGGGCCTGCCGCTCCGCGATGTCAGCGACGACGCCATCGCGCTTCTGCAGACGATGGTCTGGCCCGGCAACGTCCGCCAGCTGAAGAACGTGATCGAGCGCGTGCTGATCCTCGGCGAGGGCACCGGCCCGATCACCGCCACCGAACTCCCGCAGAGCGAACCGGCGGGGCAGGAGGAGGGCAAGGTCGTGCTCTCCGGCTCGCTCGCCACGCTGCCGCTGCGCGAGGCGCGCGAACTGTTCGAGCGGGAATACCTGCTGACCCAGATCAACCGGTTCGGCGGCAACATCTCCCGCACGGCCAGCTTCGTCGGCATGGAACGCTCGGCGCTGCACCGCAAGCTCAAGTCGCTGGGCGTCGTGACCACGAACAAGGCCGGCAGCCGTATCGCGACCGTCGAGGAGGAAACCGTCAAGGCCGGCTAGGACCGGCACGGCAGAGGGAGGCAATCATGCGTGTAAAGAGGTTCCTGCCCGTGGCAGCGGGCACCCTGATGGCGGCCGCCCTGGCCATCGGCATGTCCGGCGCGGCCCGGGCCGATCCGGTCGCCGACATACTGGCCGAGGCCGCCGCGACCTGCGCCAGCTTCGAGAACGGCGCGTTCGACCCGCGGGACGCGGTCGCGCAGGCGGACCTGACCGGCGACGGCGCGATGGACACGCTGATCGACGAAAGCCGGTTCAGCTGCAGCTCCGGCGCGTCGATGTTCTGCGGCTCTGGCGGCTGCCTGCTGCACGCGGTCATTGGCGACCGGTCCTGGTCCTACCAGGCCGAAGGCTGGCGCCTGACCGACTGGGATGGCCGCCCCGTCCTGCTCATCGCCCGCGACGGAGGCTGGTGCGGCGGCGCAGGCGCGCAGCTCTGCTACGAAGCCGTGACCTGGAGCGCCGGCGAGATGCTGACGGTGATGCCGCAGGGGAATTGATGGCCGTTCGCGGAAGGGGCTGGAAAGAGCTTTTTCGAATTCGGCGAACTGCGCGGCAATTGACGCGATGGGCGGTAAGCGATCATTCGCTGCGCAAATCACCAACGTCCGCTTGGCGGACCAAGCTGACCTTCGATGAACGGCAGCTCCCGGCGTGGGACATAAGCGGTCATTTTTGTCGGTGACGGAAACCATGGGCACAAACGACCGAAAACGCGCCCGAGCTGAGGCACCGGCATCAAGGGGCCGTGTCCTCAGCCTTCCGGCTTGCAGGCCGCACCAACTTCTTGACGCAGAACCCTGTCCGTCTCCTAGTCTGCAGCAGTGAAGGCAGCTCCGAAGAACACGCGCCAGCTCAGCCGGACTTTAATCGCAGACACGTCACTCAGAAGGGCAGGGTGACAGTGTTCAGCCAATGCAGGGCTGTCCCCACCACCTGGCCGATCTTCTCAACGACCGGAACCCCTGCGAGCTGAGCAGTGACGCTGCCGACGACCGCGACACCGCTCGCTGAGCCAATCGCAGCCATGAAGCTATCGACGGACTTATCCAGTTTCTTGCCGATCCAGGAGAGGACTTTTTGCAACCGTCCTGCCGCGTCGACCACGACCTCTACGTTGGGCATTTCCTTTGCAAGCTCTGCATCCATCTCGTCGATGGCAACGGTTGCTTCGATCTTCAGGTCGACCGTCAGTGCCAGTTGCTCTGGCGGTTGATTGTGGCCAATTCCGCCATGCGGCTGCGGGTCTTGAGCGAGGAGCGCGCGCAGCTCCGCCAGTTCGCGGCGCAACGCCTCGCGTTCCTCGCGTTCAAGCGGGTTGCCAAAGGAAGGAACGACGCCGTTTTCTATCCGCCGCTGAATGTCCTCTAAGGCCGGGGGAGGGAGCTCGTCATAGTGTTCGGCCATTGCCTCTTCGCGGGCGGCTATCTGATCAGGGTGATTTGGACCTGGTGCCCATTCTAGCGTGCCGTCTGACTGTACCTCTTGGACGGCTTCCTGGATAACCTCAATGGGCACTATGCCGCTAAACTCGTCTTGGAGCTGTTCGTCGGCATCGTAAGGTCCGCCCCAAGGATAGCGATAGGGAGAGTCGCCAGGGTCTTCCTTGTCCGCGTAGGGCATCTCGTTCTGAGGGTCTTCAAACATGCCCCGAAACCAGTGGACCATGTACTCGAACTGCTTCTTCCGACCGAGGCGCTTGAGCCTGGATGGCGTAATGTAGTTTTCTGGATCGTCCGGTGAGTAATAGTGGGCTGCCACGTCCTGTCTTTCGTTAAAGGTTCGGGCCTACATCACTACTATCACCGCGTTGATGTAAGGGATGTGCTGCCACCTCGTACCGATTAATCTCGACCACCAGCAGGACAAGCGCCTTCGTACGCTTAAGGTAGTTCAGATCTTCTAGGGGCACGAGCATATCCCAAGATATCGCGCCATAAACGGTAGCTTTTAGGAATTCCAGTTAAAATCTTGGATCTCTCGCCAAGGCACTAGATTACGTTGCGGTTGCACTCCTGGAGTTCTGTCCTGTTCGATCATGCGCAGGGCGATTAGCTTTCCGGATCGCTTCAGATCACGAAGCTCATCCAGTGACTCGACGGCTATCTCGGCCCGGTAAGGGCCCATCGTGTCGAACTCCACAGGCACAAATACAGTTTCGCTGCCATCATCGTTCTCGCGGATACGTTTCAAAGATGAACCCTCGTCAAGGAGCTTCTGGACGTGATCAATCGAACTAGTGGCTGGTAATTTGGCAAGTCAACAAAAAAGCTTTTTGTAGCCTGCTTAGGACTGAGTGCCACAAACGGTCGTTTCTGTTCCTCCCTAAGGGTGCCTGCCACTACAGAAGGTTAGCCGCGACAGAACCCCAAAGCAAAACCCATGTGGTTCTGGCACGTATTTAGGCTGCTCGCGAGAGCCGCCGTTCGCCGCAGCCCGTCAAATGATCAGGAAGGGCTCGCAGTTGCCGTTCACTGCGTTTGTGATGAACGGCGGCTCAGGGCTGAAACCATACGACACTTCTTGAATTGGTGAGTGTCCGCATCGTCCACCAATCCAACCTTCGCCCACCCACAACTCCAACCTTCGCCCACCCACAACCTTGCATCCTCTGACACCCCCTCCGCCAGCCTTCCCCTACCGGCGCGGCACGCTGAACAGGATGTAGCCCATGTGCCGCGCGACCTCGCGGCCGCCGGTTTCCGAGGCGAACAGGCCCGGATCGGTTCCGACGGGGCAGGCGACAAGGTCGGCCGCGTCGTCGAGGAATTCCGCCGTGACTTCGCTTTCGCCGACCCGGCGGCAGGCGTCGCCGTCTCCGCGGTATCCGTCGCCGAACAGGGGCAGCCCGGCGGGCGGCGGGGGCGGCGGTGCGGGGGCGGGCTCGTCCTCGCATCCCGCAAGCGCCAGCAGCGCGGCCGTTCCCGCGATCAGTCCGGTGAATGTCCGCATGTTGTCCTCCCTCGGTCTGCGACCTGTTTCGGGAAAGGCTATTGTCTGCGTGGCGGGCTGGCTATCTTTCCGCCGCCGGCAGGCGGAATCCCGCCTTGCCGCCGCGGCGGTGCCGGGGCGCCGTCTGCCCGGCCGGTCGTCCCCGTCGGCGCTGCGTCCTCACCCGACGTTTGCGCTAACATGCCTGAAATCAAGCACTTGACCCCCCGTCCCCATGGGGACGCCCCGGATCGGATGCGGCCCGGATTGACCCCGGACCCGGCTTCTGCCATCGGTTAGGTCCCGGAAGCGGCGAGGCGGGAGCCCATGAAGGTCATCATCTGCGGCGCGGGCCAGGTCGGCTGGCAGATCGCGCGGCATCTCTCGGGGGAGAGGAACGACGTGACCGTCGTCGACAACAACCCCAACCTCGTCCGCCGCGCCACCGACACCCTCGATGTGCAGGGCATCGCCGGCTTCGCCTCCTATCCGGACGTCCTCGACCAGGCCGGCGCCCGCGACGCCGACATGGTCATCGCCGCCACCCATTCCGACGAGGTCAACATGGTCACCTGCCAGGTGGCCCACTCGGTCTTCTCGGTGCCGAAGAAGATCGCCCGCCTGCGCTCGCAGTCCTACCTCAACGCCCTCTATTCCGACCTCTACCGGCGCGAGCACATGCCCATCGACGTGGTCATCTCGCCCGAACGCGAGGTCGCCGACGCCGCCCTCCGCCGCCTCGCACACCCGGCCGCCTTCGACACCGAGAGCTTTCTCGACGGCAAGGCGCAGTTGATGGGCATTCTCCTGGATGACGACTGCCCGGTCGTGAACACACCGCTGCGCCAGCTCTCCGATCTTTTCTCCACCCTGCGGGCCATCGTCGTCGGCGTCCGCCGCGGCGGCCGGCTCTTCGCCCCGGAATCCGGCGACCAGCTTTTTCCGGACGACGAGGTCTATGTCTTCTCCCACACCGAAGACAGCGACCGGGCGCTGGAGATCTTCGGCAAGGAAGTCACCAAGACAAACCGCGCCGTGATCGTCGGCGGCGGCAATGTCGGCCTCGCCGTGGCCCGCGCCCTCGAAGGCCGGACGGACCGCGTGCGGGTCAAGGTGATCGAGCGCAGCCGCGACGTGGCAGAGCGTGCCGCGGACTCGCTGGAACGCACCATCGTTCTGAACGGCGACGGCCTGAACATGGAGCTCCTGGAAGAGGCCAACATCGAGCGTGCCGATGCCATCCTCGCGGTAACAGACGACGACAAGACCAATATTCTGGCCTGCGTTCGGGCCAAGGCGGCGGGGGCCAAGCTGGCGATCTGCCTGGTCAACGATCCGACGCTGACTTCGCTGATGGTGCCGCTGGACATCGACGCCTACATCAACCCGCGATCCACGACGGTCAGCTCGATCCTGCGCCACATCCGTCACGGGCGGGTGCGCAACGTCTATTCGATCGGCGATGCCGAGGCGGAAGTGATCGAAGCGCAGGTTCTTTCGACTTCGCCGATTTCCGGTCAATTGCTTCGTGATATCGACTTTCCGGAAGGCGTGCTGATCGGCGCAGTGATGAAGCAGGGCGAAGTGCTGCGACCGACAGGCAGGATGCGGATCGAGGAGGGTGATGTGATCGCCATCTTCTCCATGGCGGCGGACGTGCCGGAGGTCGAGCGGCTGTTGCAGGTCTCGATCGACTACTTCTGATGCGCGAGCACCTGTACCGCCTTCCGCTGCTGGTTCACCTCATGGGTATCGGGGCGGCGGCGATGCTGCTGCCCGCCGCATATGCCACCGCCGCACGCGACTGGGATAGCGCAAGGGTCTTTCTGCACTCTTCACTGATCTTTCTCGGTCTGACTGCGATGATCGGTGTGGCAATGGTCAACTTTGCGCCCCGACGGCAGGCGCGAAGCCACCTGTTGGCACTCTTGGGCGCCTACCTGGTCTTGCCGGTCATACTCGCTGTGCCAATCTACGAGTCGGTTGGAGACACGCGCTTCCTAAATGCCTATTTCGAGATGGTTTCGTCACTGACCACTACCGGCGCGACCATCTATGACGACCCGGCGAGATTGAGCGGGGCCGCGCATCTGTGGCGCGCAATGGTCGGGTGGATGGGCGGATTTCTGGTCTGGGTGACGGCGATCGCGATTCTGGCACCTTTGAACCTAGGCGGGTACGAGGTGCTGGGAGACAGGACGGAGCGGACCGGTCGCATCACTCAGATCATCGAGCTCGCCGACGCTCCGGCGCGGCTTCGACGGTACGGACTGCAGCTGCTGCCGATCTATCTGGTACTGACGCTAGTACTGTGGGTTGCGCTGCTGATAGCCGGCGATACTGCGCTGACAGCCATATGCCACGCAATGTCCACCTTGGCGACCAGCGGCATCTCTCCGAAGGGAGGGCTTGAAGGAGCCGGTTCGGGGTTTGCCGGCGAGGTTCTGATATTTCTGTTTTTCGGGTTTGCCCTTTCTCGACGTACATTTGAGCGAGAGGGTAACATCAGCCGTCGGCGCCGCCTCCGCCATGATCCCGAGATACGGATGGCTGTCGGCCTTGTGGTGATTGTGCCGGTGTTCCTGTTCCTGCGTCACTGGTGGGGTGCCTTCGAAGTCGAAGCCGGCCAATCGTTCGGGCAGGGGCTGCAGGCCCTGTGGGGTAGCCTTTTCACTGTTCTATCTTTCCTGTCGACCACGGGTTTCGTAAGCAACTCCTGGGACAGCGCGCAGAGCTGGTCCGGACTGCACACTCCGGGGCTGATCCTTATGGGGCTGGCGCTGATTGGCGGTGGGGTGGCGACCACGGCAGGCGGGGTAAAGCTGCTGCGGGTCTATGCGCTGTACAAGCACGGTCTGCGAGAGCTTGAGAAACTGGTTTATCCGTCGTCTATCGGCGGCTCCGGTGCGCTGGCGCGGTATCTGCGCAACCGTGGTGCCTACATCGCATGGATCTTCTTCATGTTGTTTGCGATCACCATCGCGGTGGTGATGTTGGCTTTGTCTTTAACGGGTCTGGGCTTCGACACGTCAGTGGTCCTGACAATTGCCGCGCTGTCGAATACCGGACCGCTGGCTGCGGTCGCCGCCGAAGCGCCAATCAGCTATTCCGAGTTGAGCGACCTTGCGAAAGCGATCCTCATCGGTTCGATGGTTCTAGGGCGGCTTGAGACGCTGGCGATCATCGCGCTTCTGAATCCCGAATTCTGGCGCAGCTGAGGGCCCAGAGCGTTCAGCCGGACGATTTTGCCCGATTTTCAATCGGAACCGGCCCATTTTTGGGGCTGGAATCCCGTTATGTTCCCGTACATACTTGCAGAGATGAAAAGCGGGACAGTCCGCGGCAGAGTATAAAAAAGGGTAACAACCAATGGCTGCCGACAAGCAGAATTTGCAGGATGCATTTCTGAATCATGTCCGGAAGACCAAGGTCTCGGTGACGATTTTTCTGATCAACGGTGTGAAACTCCAAGGTGTAATCACCTGGTTCGACAATTTCTGCGTGCTCTTGCGCCGCGACGGACAGTCGCAGCTTGTCTACAAGCACGCGATTTCGACTATCATGCCGTCTCAGCCGATCAGCCTGTACGAGGGCGACGACTAAGGCGTGAGTGAGGTTGACGCAGACATAACCCGTGCCTGGGTTCTGCATCCTCACATCCAGACCGACCGTGACGCGCGGGACCCGCAACCCGCGCTTGAAGAAGCCGTGGCCCTGGCCGCGGCTTTGCCGGGTCTGGAGGTGGTGGGGGCCGAGATCGTGCGCCTGCCCAAGGCGCAACCTGGGCAGCTGTTCGGGTCGGGCAAGGTCGAGGAACTTGGTGCGCGGCTGAAAGAGGTCGAGATCGACCTGGTTCTGATCGACGGCCCGGTTTCGCCAGTACAGCAGCGCAATCTGGAAAAGGTCTGGAAGGTCAAGATCCTGGACCGGACGGGCCTGATCCTTGAAATTTTCTCGGATCGTGCGCGTACCCGGGAAGGTGTTCTGCAGGTCGAGATGGCGGCGCTGTCCTACCAGCGGACGCGGCTGGTGCGGGCCTGGACGCACCTGGAAAGGCAGCGCGGCGGGCTTGGGTTTGTCGGCGGCCCTGGTGAAACCCAGATCGAGGCCGACCGTCGTGCCATCGACGATCAGCTGACACGCCTGAAGCGGCAGTTGGAAAAAGTGGTCAAGACGCGGGAACTGCACCGTGCAGCCCGACGCAAGGTACCGTTCCCCGTTGTCGCATTGGTGGGCTATACGAACGCCGGAAAGTCTACACTTTTCAACCGGATGACCGGCGCAGCTGTGATGGCCAAAGACATGCTTTTCGCCACTTTGGACCCGACGATGCGCGGTGTCACCCTGCCGTCCGGTCGGGAAGTGATACTGTCGGACACGGTGGGGTTCATATCCGATCTGCCGACGCAACTGGTCGCGGCGTTCCGTGCCACGCTGGAAGAGGTGCTGGCGGCCGACCTGATCCTGCATGTGCGCGACATTTCGCATTCCGAGACCGATAATCAGGCGGAGGATGTCGAGACCATTCTGGCTGAACTTGGTGTTGGGGAAGAGACGCCGATGGTCGAGGTCTGGAACAAGATCGACCTCGTCGAGGGCGAGCGCCGTGAGGCGTTGCTGGCTCAGGCAGAGCGGCATCCGGACGTGTTCGCCGTGTCGGCCTGGACCGGTGACGGGCTTGAAACGCTGTTCCAGGCGGTTTCGGACACGCTCGAAGAACCGAAGGTGGAGCGCGACCTGCATCTCGATTTCGCCGAGGGCAGGCGGCGCGCATGGCTTCACGATCAGGGCGTGATCGAGAAGGAAGTGCAGACCGAGGCGGGTTTCGACCTGCACGTCCGCTGGACGCCCCGGCAGGAGAAGCGGTACCGCGACCTTTAGCGTGGGACCAATGTGGTGATCCCGACCGCCGCCGCGCGTGCCAGCTGCGGGTCCAGAGACATCGGAATGTACTCGCCGCGGCGCCAAAGCTCGCCCAGGTCGTCATAGTGGCGGCTGAGCGGATGGCCCGACTGGCCAGTGGCGATGATGAAGACAGAGCTGTCCGGGTCCGCAAAATCGTAGATACCCCGATATCCGGCACCGTGAACGTTCAGGAATGGTTCCGGGTCACGGCCCGAGACGCGCCCTCGCATGAGGGTCTGATCGCCGCCGGAGGTCGACTGACGGATATTCACGATCCAGCCCAGGACCGGTACGTCGCCCAGCACCTGATGGTCATGCGTTGCCTGGTGCGCATTGCCCCAGCGCAGCGACTCCAGCGAACCCGGGTAGTTCTCGCCGATCCAGATCAGGGCATCGTCCAGCGCCATGCGCGCGATGTCCGTGCAGGTTTCCTCCGCCGCTGACTGGATCACGTCGCACCAGACGCCAGCGCCCTGCACATTCCGGAACACGCGCTCGATGAAAACGGGATCGACATGGGTGTAATCCTGCGCCAGCAGGCCAAGCTCATCACGGACCAGCCGGTCCTGCAGCGCGCGCATCCAGGCGTAGTAGATCAGCGGTTCGGGTAGATGCTCGTTCATCTCGCCGTTCCAGTCGGCAAGCAGTTGCAGCGCCTCCTGCCGCCGACGTTCAGGGGTGCCCGCAGGTGCGGCTTCTCCGGTGAACCAGAGGTTGGCGGCAACAAGGGGAAGCAATGAACGCGCGGCGTAAGAGACCGTGTCGAGCTGCGCCTCGATGAAGCTTTCGCGGGTATGCACCTCGCGCGCCTGCATGAGCCGGCGCCAGCGCTGGATGCGCTGGGTGTCGCCCCAGTCGTAGGAGATGTGCAGTGGGAAGGGGCGTTCAACAGTCTTATTGTTGGTGTTACCAAGAATTCCGCCCGCGGGCGAGACGAACTCGGGGTTGGCCTGGTAGTTCATTGTGCCATGCCAGCGGTTCACGTCGAGCCACCCGGGCGAAGGAATACGCCCTTTGGTCTGGTGCGATGCGTCGCGTCGCGGCATCACGCCCACCGTCTTCATCGCGATGGTTTCGGCATCGGCCAGAACGAGGTTCTGGCTGGGTGCAATGAATCGTTCGCCCGCCTTTAAGCCTTCCTCCACGGATTTCGCCTGCATCAGTTCGATGGCCGCGCTCATCGACGTGTCCCGGCCCGACAGAGCGGTCCAGGAGAGCGAGACAACGTGGCCGGGCGGTGTGATTGAAGACAGGCCGTACTGGTTTCCGGGCAGGACCGGGCCATTCTCTGTCCATTGCAGATCGATAGTGACCGGAACAGAGTCCTTGATCTGGATGATCGACGGCCGTGTCTCCATCGGCTTGAAGCCGGTGGGCGTGCGAACCTCGCCGGGATTGTCGGGGTTCACCTCCTCAATATGGAGATCCTGATCGTCAAGGTAGGAGGAAGTGACGCCCCAGCCGAAGTGCTCTGACCGCCCGACCAGCACGATGGGCATGCCCGGAATCGTGCCGCCGATTACTCCCCCGGATTGCAGTTCAAGCCGGGCAAGATACCAGGTGGACGGTGCCGTGAAACCCAGATGTGGATCGTTTGCCAGCAGTGTTCCGCCGCTGGCCGAGCGGTTTGGTGCGGCAGCCCAGGCGTTGGAGGCGCCGGAAAGCCCGCGAGGGGCGTAGGGCGCCAGCGGATCGGTTTCCGGAGCGACCTCTGCGTATTTTGGAACGTCCGGAAACAAGCTGGCATATTCCGGCAGGGCCGCGATGCCGGGGCCGGGGCTGTCGGGCAGGATGTCGCGCAGCCGCTCCGGCGAAAGGAGCAGGGATGTGCGGGCACGCAGTACCTCTTCGGCAATGTGGCCGGACAACTGCAGTGCCATCAGCTTGACGATCGCCAAGGAATCGGCCGGCTGCCATGGCGCGATCTGGGGTGGAAACAGGAAGAACTCTGGCGCGCCACGGCCCAGTGAGCCTTCGTTGATCTGGGCGAGCCGGGCGTTTACGCCAGCGGCATAGGCCTCTAGCGCGAAGATGGTCTGCGCGTCCTGAACCTCCACCGACTGGACCGCGAGATTGTAGATATCGAGCCGCCGCATCAGTTCATCGAACCGGAAGGTGCGCCGGCCGAATATCTCCGATAGCCGCCCTTGTGCGGTCCGGCGCATCATCATCATCTGCCAGAGGCGGTCTTGCGCATGGGCATAGCCAAGGCCGAAGTACACGTCGGCGTCAGTTTCGCCGAAAATATGCGGTACATCCGCATGGTCCCGCACGATCTCCAGCGGCGCGCTCAAACCATCGACCCGGACCGTTGCCGAGTAGTCGGGCAGGGAACGCGACGCAAAGTAATAGCCCAGGAACAGCGCGATGATGGCCAGACCGGCGACGACCCCGAAGAGCCTCAGAAGCCATCGAAAGGCTGTGGCCATGTGCGCGTTCCCCGGGTTGACCGCTTGATTGGGGCCGTTAGTTAGTCGGGGTCAGCAGTCACCGCAATGGGAGAGTGAAGGTCATGGCGAAAGTCGCATTTCTGGGCCTCGGGGTCATGGGATACCCCATGGCAGGGCACCTCGCCGCCAACGGGCATGAGGTTACCGTTTACAACAGGACCTTCGCCAAGGCGGAGAGTTGGGTTGAGCAGCATGGCGGCAGCGCCAAGCGAACGCCGCGTGAAGCGGCGGCGGGTGCCGCATTCGTGATGGCCTGTGTCGGCAACGATGACGACCTGCGCTCGGTCTGCCTAGGGGACCACGGCGCATTTGCCGGGATGACGGCCGGAACGGTCTTCGTCGACCACACGACGGTGTCTCCCGCAGTGACCCGCGAACTTTTCGAGGTCGCCAACGATTCGCAGGTGTCCTTCGTCGATGCACCGGTTTCCGGTGGGCAGGCCGGGGCCGAGAACGGCCAGCTCGTCATCATGTGTGGCGGCGACGAAGGGGCGTATGCGCGGGCTGAGCCGGTGATGGGATGCTATGCCAAGCTATGCAAGCGGCTGGGAGAGAGCGGATCGGGCCAGCTCTGCAAGGCGGTGAATCAGATCTGCATCGCCGGGCTGGTGCAAGGCCTGTCCGAAGGCCTGCACTTTGCCGAGAAGGCCGGGCTGGACGGGCGCGCAGTGGTGGAAGTGATCGGCGGCGGGGCCGCGGGCTCGTGGCAGATGGTGAACCGCTACGAGACGATGCTGGACGGTAAGTTCGACCACGGTTTCGCGGTGGACTGGATGCGCAAGGACCTCGCCATCTGTCTGAAGACCGCCGACGAGACAGGCGCGGCACTGCCTGTCACGGCACTCGTCGATCAATTCTACAAGGAAGTGCAGAAGATCGGGGGCGGGCGCTGGGATACGTCTTCGCTGCTGGAGCGACTGCGCAAGCTGGACGGTTGAGCGGGTTCCGACGAGGTCGGAACCTGCAATGCCATCGAACTTTTGGTGGGCGCGTGCTTTTTGTACGCGTCTTACCTTCTGCAATCGCACAGGCGGGAAATGCGGGCGCACATGGCGCGGGTATTTTAACCTGAAGACGCGAGCATTTCAGCGTTTTGACGCGCGCCAGGCCATGACCCAGATGACGACAAGCCCAAAGCTGATCAGCGCGTTCCAGCTGGCCATTGAGAGGCTCAGAAATTCAAACTGCACCTGATCGCAGCGCACAAGCGGCGGACCCGCGTCAATAGCCGGATTGATCAACTCGTCGGCGCTCAGGTTACCAAGACCGCCGAGGCCTGAGCACTCGGTGATGCCTTCCCACCAGCCGCGCTCCACGCCGGTGTGGAAAACGCCGATCAGTCCAGTGGTCAGGGCGGCAAGAGCCCCAAGAAGCGGCAGCAGCGCCCAGGGGACAACCAGGGCGGCAGCGCCGATCAGTACGGCCGCACCATGCGGCCAGCGCTGCCAGATGCACATCTCGCAGGGAGCCAGCCCGCCGATGTATTGCGAGCCCCATGCACCAAGAAGCAGTGCGGCCGAGCCGCCAGCGGCGAGCAGTACGAGGGAGTTCCGGGAGAGAGTCATAGGTATTTCAAAGCCACGAATCCGCCCAGCAACAACACCATGAAGACGGTGAACATCAAGCCCAGGCGGCGCTCGATGAAGTCACGAATTGGTTCCCCGAACTTCCAGAGCAGCGCGGCCACGACGAAAAATCGCAGACCGCGCGCGACGATCGAGGCAAATGTGAACACGACGATGTTCAGATGGGTCACACCCGACATGATCGTGATGACCTTGTATGGAAAGGGCGTGACGCCGGCGACCAGCACAGCCCAAGCGCCCCATTCGTTGTATTTTCGAGCGAACTCGTCGAAGTAGATGTCCTTGCCGTAGAATTCGAGGATCGGCTGGCCGACCGTCTCGAACAGCGCGTAGCCGATATAGTAACCGAACATACCGCCGAGAACGGACGAAACCGTCGCGATGCCCGCGATGAGAAAGGCGCGTTTCGGTGTGGCAATGATCATCGGGATCATCAGGATGTCGGGCGGGATCGGAAAGACAGAGCTTTCGATGAACGCAATTACAGCCAAGGCCCAGAGCGCATGCTGCGATGATGCGAGAGATATCGTCCAGTCGTAGAGCCGCCTGATCATGCCTGCCTCTTACCCTTTGCGCCCATTGGCCATGCTGCGCCTGCAAGGTCAAGCTTGCCGGATTGCCGGCGCGACATATCCTTTTGTCGTCCGATTGAGGAGTTCGACGTTAATGCGGTGGAGAGGGCGGCGCGGCAGCGCGAATATCGAGGATCGCCGGCGTGCCGGTGGTGGTGGCATTGCAATCGGCGGTGCCGGCGGGCTCGGCATACTGGCGATTGTTGTGGTCGGCTGGTTTTTTGGCGTCGACCTGTCGCCGATGCTGGACGAGACGGTGACGACGGACAGTTATGGCGGTGGCGTCGGGCTGACCGAGGCGGATCAGCAGGCGGGGGAGTTCGTGTCGGTCGTGCTGGCCGATACCGAGGACGTGTGGACCCAGGTGTTCAGCCAGGAGCTTGATGTGCAATACGATCCGGCAACGTTGGTCTTGTTCAAGAATTTCACGCAATCGCCCTGCGGTGGCGCCAATGGGGCGACGGGACCATTCTACTGCCCGCTGGACGAAAAGGCCTATCTCGACACGGCCTTCTTCACTACGCTGGCGCAACGGCTGGGCGCGAGTGGCGATTTCGCTGCGGCCTATGTGGTTGCACATGAGATCGCCCATCACGTGCAGGACGAATTAGGAATTCTTGCGCAGGCCAACGCAATCCGCGAGCGGTCGAGCGAGGCACAGTCAAACGCGATTTCGGTCCGCATCGAGTTGCAGGCGGATTGCCTGGCCGGAGTCTGGGCACGGTATGCCGACGAGCGGTTCGACATTCTCGAAGGCGGCGACCTGGAGGAGGCGATCAACGCGGCAAAGCGGATCGGTGACGATACGTTGCAGCGCAATGCCGGGCGGGTTCCGGCACCACACACCTTCACTCACGGTACCTCGGAACAGCGGATGCGCTGGTTCCAGCGCGGGTTCAGTGAGGGCAGGATCGAAGCTTGCGACACATTCAGCGCGCAGTCCTTGTGAAAAATCCTGTTTACGACGCGCATGCCGGACGCTAATCGAAGGGCCGGTGGCCCGAGTGGCGGAATGGTAGACGCAGCGGATTCAAAATCCGCCGGTAGCAATACCGTGGGGGTTCGAGTCCCCCCTCGGGCACCAGCTTTTCACATTTGCATCTGCTTGCCTTTTGCGCGGGCTCCGCTCCCTTGAGGGTTGCGCACGGGCCCTTCGTTGTCCGATGAAGGACGGGACAGAGGCGCGGGAAGGGTAGCTAATGCGCGGAAGCATCGAAACGCGGGCGGCGATCATCGCGGCCTGTCAGGAGATGAACTGGAGCGGGATCAATCAGGGTACGTCGGGGAACATCTCTGTTCGCGAAGGCGAGGGGATCCTGATCACGCCTTCAGCGACGCCTTACGACCTGATGACACCGAAAGATATCGTCTGGATGGGGTTTAACGGCGCGATCGAAGGCGAACTGAAGCCCTCGACCGAATGGCGGTTTCACCTCGATATCCTGCGCGACAAGCCGGAAGCCGGCGCGGTGGTGCATGCGCATCCCATTGCCTGCACGACACTGGCCATTATGGAAAAGCCGATCCCGCCGCTGCATTATATGATAGCGGTCGCAGGTGGTACGGATATCCGCTGCGCCCCTTACGCGACCTTCGGAACCGCGGAACTTTCGCGTCACGCGCTTGAGGCGTTGCAGGGGCGGCAGGCCTGTCTGCTCGCCCATCACGGGATGATCGCTTGCGGCGCGACGCTTGACAAGGCGATGTGGCTGGCGGTGGAGGTGGAGACACTAGCGAAGCAGTATCTCGGCTGTCTGCCGTTCGGCGAGCCGCCCCTGTTGAGCGAGGCGGAAATCGAGCGCGTACTTGAGAAGGTGAAAGGCTATGGCCGCCAGGACTGACACCTTGTGGCAAGCCAGACGCGCTTGGTCTACGGTGCAGGAGGCCGAAAACCGGTCGCCGACTGTGGCTGAGGCACTAGCGGGCAATGCCGGTTTCGCATGGCTTGGCCCGAGGAGGGGAATTGAAGACAGATGCGCCGGGTAAGGACACTGACGTGGACGACCCATTCCTGATCGCACCGGATCCCGCTGACCCGCGGTTGACGCAGGCGGTGGACGGCGTCGATCATGAGGGGCAGCCGGTGACCCTGAATGTCGTGACGGAGCGTCCACTGACCATTTACCTGAATTCGCAGGAGATCGTCACTGCGATGACCATTGGCGATTATCCGGATTATCTCGCACTCGGGTTCCTGCTGAATCAGGGAATGCTCCACCAGGATGACGACGTCACCGGTGTCGATTACGACGAAGAACTCGACGTCGTTGTGGTGCGTACCGCGCGAGCGACCGATTACGAGGACAAGCTGAAGAAGAAGACCCGGACGTCCGGCTGCGCGGTTGGGACCGTGTTCGGTGATATGATGGAGGGGTTACAGGGCGTTACCTTGTCATCCTCAACTGTCAGGACGTCTTGGTTGTACACACTGGCGCAGGCGATAAACACCGCGCCCAGCCTGTATCTGGAAGCCGGCGCAATCCATGGAACTGTACTTTGCCGGGAAGATCGGCCGCTGGTCTACATGGAGGATGTCGGACGCCACAATGCGGTCGACAAGATCGCGGGCTGGATGTTTCGTGAAGGTGCCCCGGCGGCCGACAAGATCCTCTACACCACCGGGCGCCTGACCTCGGAAATGGTAATCAAGACAGCGCAGATGGGAATTCCCGTGCTCGCGTCGCGGTCCGGATTTACCGCATGGGGCGTTGAGATCGCAAGAAATGTCGGACTTACGCTGATTGGCCGGATGCGGGGAAAACGGTTCGTGTGCCTTTCCGGCGCTGAACGGCTGGTCTGGGATGCCGATCCGCTGGCCGTGCCCGAAGAAGATGGTCGACACAGGAGGAAAAGCGCCGGTGTATGATATTCCGGGTGTAATCCTTGCCGGCGGGCTGTCGCGGCGAATGGGGGGCGGAGACAAGTCTCTGCTGCCTCTGGGCGGGCGCCCGATCCTGTCGCACGTGATCCGGCGGCTGACACCGCAAGTGCAAACAATCTACCTTAACGCCAATGGCGATCCGGAACGCTTTGCACCTTTCGGTCTGCCGGTTTTGCCGGACACGGTCAGCGACAATCCGGGGCCGCTTGCCGGTGTCCTGGCAGGGCTCGACCGCGCGGCGGAGGACGGCGCCGACTGGATAGTGACCGTCGCTGCAGACACACCGTTCTTTCCCAAGAACCTCGTGAGGAAACTTGCGGATGCCGTTGAAAAAGAAAGATATCCCATCTCGTTAGCCGCGACTCAGGATGAGAGCGGCGAACAACATCGACACCCGACATTCGGTCTTTGGGCGGTGACCCTGCGAGATGACCTGAGGCAGGCGTTGAAAGACGGGACTCGCAAGGTGGTAGCCTGGACCGACCGTCATGGTGCGGCTACGGCGCGTTTCCCTGCAATGCCCTTTGAGCCGTTCTTCAACATAAACACCGCCGAGGATATGCTCTTGGCCGAGGATATCCTGCGGGAGGAAGTATGAGTGCTGTGTTCGGTATCGTCGGCTGGAAGAACTCGGGAAAAACCGGCTTGATGGAGCGTTTGGTCACCGAAATCCGCGGACGCGGAGTCTCGGTATCCACGGTGAAACACGCGCATCACTCGTTCGATGTCGACCAGCCTGGAAAGGACAGCTATCGGCATCGTGACGCAGGTGCTCAGGAAGTTCTGCTGGCGTCGGGCCGGCGTTGGGTCCTGATGCACGAGCTGCGCGGGGCCACGGAGCCAACGCTGGAGGAACTGCTCGAACGGCTGTCGCCGGTCGATCTCGTACTGATCGAAGGCTACAAGCGCGACGCACATCCCAAGCTCGAAGCACACAGGTCTGCCACAGGACAGCTCCTTATCGCGACTGAAGACACATCGATCCTCGCGGTGGCGAGCGATGCGGATCATCCAGATCTGAACAGGCCGGTTTTCGACCTCGACGACACCATTTCCATTGCTGATTTTGTATTGGAGCAGACCAGCCTTGCGGCTCTGCGTCGGACCGGATCGTGAAACCGCCGCCGTTAAAGAACGATTGCTTCGCATTGCCACCGGGAGTGGACTGGACGCCGGTTGATGACGCCAAGGCGTTACTTCGACAGCGCCTTCACGCTGTGACTTCGGTCGAGCGTGTACCCTTGTTCCAAGCCGCTGGTCGGTTTCTGGCGGAAGATGTTTTGGCGGAGCGGTCCAATCCACCAATGCCGAATTCGGCAGTGGACGGGTACGGCTTTGCAGCCGCGGCGACCGGGCAGGGCGTTCAGATCCTTCCGCTGGTGCCGGGGCGAGCGGCAGCCGGGCAACCGTTTGAAGGTGAAGTACCCGACGGACATGCCATCCGCATCCTGACCGGAGCCATGTTGCCAGACGGAGTCGATACGGTTGTCCTGCAAGAGGATGTCACGGCGGAGACGGCGCGTATTGCGTTCCGTGGACCGATAAAACCAGGCTCGAACACGCGCAAGGCGGGTGAAGACGTACCGGCGGCAACCGTAGTTTTCAAGAAATCCAGACGGCTTGAACCACAGGATTTGGCGCTTCTTGCATCCGTTGGAGTGCGCGAAGTCAGGGTACATGTGCCCTTAAAGATTGGCGTACTATCGACAGGTGACGAGATCCGGGCGGTCGGCCAGGAGGCTAAACCGCACCAAATCTTCGATGCAAACCGTCCGATGCTTCTGTCGCTTGTCGCGAGCTGGGGCTACCGCGCGGTCGACTTGGGACACGTGCAGGACGACCGACATGAGCTGAGCGTCAGGATGAATATGGCCTCCGAGCAAGCGGATGTGATCCTGACCACTGGCGGCGCATCGGCGGGGGAAGAGGATCACATCTCTGCTCTTCTTAAAGACACAGGGACGATTGAGAGCTGGCGGATAGCAGTTAAGCCTGGGCGACCATTGGCTTTGGGCCTTTGGCGGCAGGTGCCGGTCTTTGGTCTTCCCGGCAATCCCGTTGCCGCCTACGTCTGCACCCTCGTATTTGGGGGCCCTGCCTTCCGAGTACTGGCCGGAGGGGACTGGCAGGAAGCCCTCGGCTACATGGTGCCTGCCGCTTTCAGCAAGTCGAAAAAACCCGGCCGTCGCGAATACCTGCGGGCGCGATTGAATGGTGACGGCGCAGCCGAAGTTTTCCGGTCGGAAGGGTCGGGCCGAATCTCGGGCCTAAGCTGGGCGTCGGGTCTGGTGGAGATCGGCGACGCTGCGCAGGAAATCCGACCCGGCGATCCTGTCCGCTTTCTGCCGTTTGAAGCTTTTGGGCGCTGACCGGTATTGTAGCGCAATCGATTACAAGTAAGCCAAAACTGAATAGCCGCCCCGAATGGGACGGCCGTGCTTTGGATTTACGAAAGGATTGCGGCCCTATCAGGCGCCCCAAGACCGGACTGCGCCGCAGTCCATGTGGACGAATTGCGACCCGGAGTACCGGCCGACACCGCCGGCGCGGCAAGCCTCCGCGGCGCGGGCCATTTGATTCACGCTACGAGATTGCAGGTGAAGGTCCGCAGCCTGGCCCTGCATATGCAGCGAATTCCTCGCCACACCGCTGGAGCGAGCACGAAGCATCGCGTTGGTCGAGGGGGAACGATAACCGGAGAAAAGCGTGTAAGGCTCCGTCGCATCCAGCAGGTTATGCGCAGCGGACATGATGTCTATTGTGCGCATGTCGATTCCGTGAAGTTCGTCTGTGCGCCAGTCGCGCATGAAATAGGTGACCTCTTGCATCACCTCTTTGATGTATTCACCCTCGATCCAGTAGATGCTGTCGATCATCTCGCCGGTTCGACCGGAGTACATTCGGATTCTGCGGATATCCCCTGCGCCTCGCAAAAACCCTGCTGCATTGCTGAAAGTCGGTGCTGCCGTTGCCGCGGTCGCGGCAAATGCCCCGAGCAACGCGCGCCTCGAAAGGCCATTCGAGCTCGTTCCCATGATGTAAAAGCGTCCCGTCGCTTGCCGTGTATGCCACTGTTATCGTGGCGTTTGTTGCTGCCTCATCCCCAGGCGCATCGTTTTTGTGCCACAGGTTCGAGGTGATTGCCAATACCTGCCCCGGTCAGGGTTCCAAAAAGCTTTTGGAATCGGCGGAATTCTGCTGAAACACTCTTACATTAACGTTAAGGCAGCGGAATTCAGCTTTTGGGGGCGAGCGTTGCGTGAAAGTGACACCGCCGTTGGCTGACCAAAACGTGATCAATTGAAGGCGAACGGTTCGGGCTACGTTATCGTCTTGTATGCATGTGAGAGTTGGGAATTGAAGAAAAGGGATCGAGTGGGAATGCTGCTGCCGGGATTCAATACAAGATTTGGCCGTGCTTTGGCTGCTGTGCTTTTTGCGACTGCGTCTTTTGGTGCATGCGTCGAGGTGCAGGCAGACCCGCGCGTGACTCCGTTCATGTCCGCCGTCGCCGAGACTGCCGCGCTGGATGATGAGATTGCGACGTTTTATCGATCCAATGCATATGCACCGGTCTGGGTCGGTCAAGGCGCTGAATTTGAGGCGCGCCGCGTCGCGTTGTTCACGGCGCTAAAGCGTGCGGCAGATCATGCCTTGCCGGCGTCCAGCTACAAGACCGATGCTCTCGAAGCGGCTATGCGTGGCGTCCGTACTCAGCGCGATCTCGGTCGGGTGGAAGTCATGCTGTCGCGCGTGTTCCTGAAATACGCCCATGATGTCTCAACCGGGATCCTCACTCCTAAGTCGATCGACGAAGGAATCGTTCGCGATGTGCCGCGCCGAGACGGCACCGATCTTCTCAAGTCGTTTGTGTCTGAAAACCCCGTGGTGTTCCTCCGCTCGCTGCCGCCGAAGGCGCCGGAATACAACCGTCTTATGAAGGCGCGTATCGAACTTCAAAGGCAGTTGGAACGTGGTGGCTGGGGCCCAGTGGTCAATGCGTCCAAGCTGGAGCCGGGCGACAGCGGAAACGCTATTGTGCAATTGCGCAACCGCCTGATTAAGATGGGTTACCTCAACCGTTCGGCTTCGGTCGACTACGACGCGGCTTTGCAGAAAGCGGTACAGGATTTCCAGTATGATATGGGCCTGAACACCGATGGGGTTGCGGGGACTGCCACGATCGAAGCCATCAATGTTCAGATCGAGGATCGGCTGCCTTCGATCCTCGTAGCTATGGAACGCGAGCGCTGGATGAATATCGAACGTGGCGAACGTCATGTCTGGGTTAACCTTGTAGATTTCACCGCGAAGATCGTCGACCACGGCGAGGTGACGTTCGAGACCCGATCGGTTATCGGCGCGAATTCCCATGATCGGCGCAGTCCGGAATTCTCTGATGTCATGGAGTACATGGAGATCAACCCGTACTGGAACGTGCCGCGATCGATTGCCGAGAATGAATATCTGCCGGCTATGATCGCCTCGCGCGGTGGCGCTGCGCGGCACCTGCAGATCGTCGCGGGAGGCGGGCAAATCATCCCTCCGGAACGTATCAACTGGGCGGCCGTCACGCCCAACAACTTCCCCTTTGCGCTTCGCCAGCCGCCCAGCAACGGGAATGCGTTGGGCTTGGTAAAGTTCATGTTCCCGAACCGCTACAACATCTACCTGCATGACACGCCTTCTAAATCCTTGTTTGCGCGCGACCGCCGCGATTTCAGCCACGGCTGCATCCGGCTCGCTGACCCATTCGACTTCGCCTACCATCTGCTGGCGCGGCAGGTTGACAACCCGGTCGATTATTTCCACCGGATCCTGAACACAGGGCAGAACACCCAGATTGATCTGAAGGAACCTATCCCGGTGCATCTGGTCTACCGGACGGCGTTCATTTCGCCGAAAGGGCACGCGAATTTCCGCAGTGACGTCTATGGGCGCGATGCCAAGATCTTCGACGCGTTGCTGCGCGCCGGGGTAGTATTGAACGGCTTCGCCAGCTAAACACGCCGCGATGATCCGGAACGGCGCGGGTTATCGGACCCGTGCCGTTGCGCTTTGTGCGGAGTAGGAATGCACGGTTTCACCATAGCCGAACTTGCCGAAGCTCTGGGCGCGAGCGCCTTTGGCAAAACGAGCCTTCGCGTAACCCACGCCGCCGAACCGGCTAGGGCCGGACCGGACGATCTGGCTTTGGCTATGGATCCGAAATACGCCGAGGGACTGACGCGGGGCAGGGCGCGCGCGGCGCTTCTCTGGCCCGGCGCCGACTGGAAAGCCCTGGGGCTGAAGGCCGCCATTGAAGTCCCACGCGGGCGGATGGCGATGGCTGCACTAACAGCGATGCTCGATCCGGGACTGGAGATTGCGCCGGGCGTCCACAAGACGGTTGTGATCGGAGAAGGGGCGGAGATCGGCTCGGGCGCTGCGATTGCGCCTTATGTCGTGATCGGGTCGGGCGTTCGGATTGGCCGCAACGCCCGGGTCGGACCGCATGTGTCGATCTCGAAGGACGCTGTGCTGGGCGACGATGCCCTGATCCATCCCGGCGTACGGATCGGTGCCCGCGTGAAGATCGGAGATCGGTTCATTGCCCAGCCTGGCGCTGTGATCGGTGCCGATGGCTTCAGCTTCGTGACGCCCGAAAAATCGAAGGCCGAAGCAGCACGGGAGACCATGGGCGACGCCGACACTGCCAAGGCACAATCCTGGATTCGGATTCACTCACTGGGTGCGGTGGAAATCGGAGACGATGTCGAACTTGGCGCGAATGCCTGCATCGATGCGGGCACGATCAGGCCGACCAGTATCGGCAGCGGCACAAAGATCGATAATCAGGTCCATATCGCGCACAACTGCGAGATCGGACGCGATTGTCTGTTCGCGGGACAGGTCGGTATCGCCGGTTCGGTCAAGATTGGAAACAACGTGACATTCGGCGGCAAGGTCGGCGTCGTCGACAACATCTTCATCGGTGACGGCGTGGTCGCGGGCGGCGCGACGGTCATCATGTCGAACGTTCCGGCCGGGCGTGTGATCCTCGGCTATCCGGCCGTGAAAATGGACACGCATGTCGAGATGTACAAGGCGCTGCGTCGTCTGCCGCGCCTGATCGACCGTCTCATGGAGCGCAAGAAACCGGTTTCAAATCCGGACCGGACCGACTAAATCACGCCGCAAAAGGGTGAGAGGACGGGCATGACTGCAGCTGTCAGAGATCGCGTCATCGGGATCATCGCCGAACAGGCGGTGCTCGAGGTCTCGGACGTCAAAGGCGAACAGACGCTTGAAGACCTGGGAATCGACAGTCTGGGACTGGTCGAGTCGATCTTTGCGATCGAAGAAGAGTTCGACATACAGGTGCCGTTCAACGCCAATGAACCCGAGAAGAGCGATTTCGACATTTCTTCCGTCAATGCCATCGTCACCGCGGTGGAAGGCCTGGTGAAAGACCAGCACGGATGAGACGCGTTGTCATAACCGGTGCGGGTACGATCAACCCGCTCGGTCAGAATGTGTCCGACACGCTGGAGGCAATGCGCGAGGGGCGCTGCGGTATCGGTGAGCTTGAAATTCGCGATGTCGACCGGCTTTCCGTCAAGATCGGCGGACAGGTTAAAGGATACGACGAGCACGCCCATTTCAACCGCCAGCAAATAGCCCTCTACGACCGTTTCACCCAATTCGCTTTGCTCGCCGCGAAAGAGGCGATCGGTCAATCGGGTTTGGAATTCATCGGAGACCTTGCAGCGCGGTCAGGTGTGGTCCTGGGGACCTCTGGCGGTGGCCTCTCGACCCAGGACGAGAACTATCGCGCGGTCTATGAGGAGGGCAAGAACCGAGTTCACCCCTTCATCGTGCCGAAGCTGATGAACAACGCGGCTGCCAGTCACGTATCCATGGAATGGAACCTGAAGGGTCCGACTTTTACCGTTGCAACGGCTTGCGCGTCGTCGAACCATGCGATGGGGCAGGCGTTTCAGATGATCCGCTCCGGCATGGCCGACGCGATGGTGACGGGCGGCTCGGAATCAATGCTCTGTTTCGGTGGTGTGAAAGCCTGGGAAGGGCTTCGCGTCATGTCGAAAGAGGCATGCCGCCCGTTTTCGGCCAACCGGTCCGGAATGGTGCAGGGCGAGGGGGCTGGTATCTTCGTTTTCGAGGAATACGAGCGGGCGAAAAAGCGCGGCGCTGAAATCATGGCAGAGGTCTCAGGCTTTGCGATGACTTCCGATGCGTCCGACATCGTGATGCCGTCGAAACAGGGCGCAGCGCGCGCCATAACCGGGGCTCTGGCGGATGCCAGAATGAACCGCGACGACATCGGCTACATCAATGCGCACGGAACCGGTACTGCCGCGAACGACAAGACCGAATGCGCGGCGGTGGCGGACGCACTGGGCCGTCAGGCGGACCGGTTGATGATATCATCCACGAAGTCTATGCACGGCCACCTGATCGGCGGGACCGGCGCGGTGGAGCTTCTGGCCTGCATCCTGGCGCTGCGCGACGGTATCATCGCGCCAACCATCGGTTATGAGGAAGCGGACCCTGAATGCGCGCTGGACGTTGTGCCGAATGACGCGCGCGAGGCGCCTGTCGACGCGGTGCTTTCCAACGCGTTCGCCTTTGGCGGTCTGAACGCCGTCCTTGCTTTGCGGAAAATCTGAAGTCCGAAGCAGTGTTTCGGGCCAAAAAGAAAACGCCGCCGGAGCCCGGCGGCGTTTTGTGTCCGGTATTGTCGTGGCGCGTTACTGAGCCGCGGTCGCAAGTTCCAGCGCTTCCTCGTAGGCCGCCGTGAAGCCTTTCAGCGAAATCGCCAGCGTGACGCGCTGGTCGGGGGCTGCGACGGGTACGATCACGACCGTTGCGGAGTTTCCGGCCTTGAACGTATCTACATCAGCCTGCGTGAAACCAAGCCGTGCAAAGCAGCCAATCTGCGAGCACCAGCTGAACGGATATTTCTTGAAGCCGCTGGTGTCCACGGACAGGGCAAGCTGTGCGGTGAGCAGCGTTTCCAGCGGCGTGACAACCGTTGCACCGGCCACTGCGTCGCCACCGGCTTCGCCCAGCGGAAAGATGTTGATTTCCGAAACCGGGTTGCCGTTCTCATCACTCAGCAGCTGATAGAGTTGGCACGGATCCTCGCCGCCTTCCGTACGGATACAGCGGATCTGCCAGTCATCATGAACCGATTTCTCATAGATTGAGCCGGGACCTTCTTCGGCAGTCTGGCCCATGTTCAGTTCCAGAGGATCAGGTGTGGCTTCCTCGGTTGCTTCGGGTGTGCCGGTTGCTTCCTGCGCAACGGCCGGTCCGGCAAGCGCGAGAAGAAGGGCAAGAGGAAGAGTGCGAATCAAGTCGTGCATTGGGCATCCATCTGTCATCAGACATTTCGTCGGCGCAGGGTGTAACATGGGTGCCCGCTGGTGTCAGGCCCCGATTTGGAGCCGCGGCAAGGCTCTGCCAGCGTTAAGACAAGACATGAAAAAAGGGCCATAAAAGGCCCTTTTCCCTGATAGTTTCTCTCCCTGCCGGACTGGCCGACTTGTATTGTGACCCGGAAGCTACGGCCTTTGTTCGCAGGCGTCAATGGGTAAGTTTTCACAATTTTTTCGCATCTTGGAGGCAGCAAAAAAGACCGCGCCCGAAGGCGCGGCCAGTCTGACAGGGAGGAAGTCTGCCCGTCGTCCAATGGATCGCCGGGCGCCTTCTCTATGGCACTCAAAACTTAACAATGTATTTTCGCCAGGTACGGATTTGACAGCTCAGGACGATTTGATGGAGAACCGGATATTCCTTGGCGGCGGCGGCGAAGCATACAGCGAACCTCAGGGTTTACGTCTTGACTATGCAAATCGTCACGGTCTGATCGCTGGCGCGACCGGCACCGGAAAGACGGTGACGGTTCAGATCCTCGCTGAAGGATTTTCCAAGGCCGGCGTTCCGGTGTTCCTGGCTGATGTGAAGAGCGATCTGGCGGGCCTGGCGATTTCCGGTTCGCCGGAATTCAAGCTGCACGAGGCGTTTACCAGTCGCGCCGAAAAGATCGGTTTTGACGACTACGACTACGAGGCATTTCCAGTCACATTCTGGGATCTCTTTGGGAAGAAAGGACACCCGATCCGCACCACCGTGGCCGAGATGGGGCCGCTCCTGCTGGCCCGGATGCTGGATCTGACTGAGGCGCAGGAGGGAGTTCTGAACATAGCCTTTCGGTTGTCCGACGAAAAAGGGCTGCCGTTGCTGGATCTGAAGGATCTGCGCGCTTTGCTGGTCTGGGTCGGCGAGAACGCGGCGGAGCTTTCGCTGCACTACGGGCATATCTCCAACGCGTCTGTCGGCGCGATCCAGCGCCAGTTGCTGGTGCTGGAGAACCAGGGAGGGGCCGGCATATTCGGCGAACCAGCTCTCGAACTGGCGGATTTGATGCAGATTGACGCAGACGGGCGTGGCAGGGTCTCGGTCCTGGCAGCCGACCAGCTTATGGCTTCGCCAAAGCTATACGCGACGTTTCTGCTCTGGCTTCTGTCCGAGCTGTTCGAAGAGCTGCCGGAGGTTGGCGACCCGAACAAGCCGAAGCTCGTTTTCTTTTTCGACGAAGCGCATCTCTTGTTCGACGACGCAGCCAAGGCACTCATAGATAAGGTTGAGACGGTGGCACGACTGATCCGGTCTAAAGGTGTCGGTGTCTACTTCTGCACTCAGAACCCCGATGACGTCCCCGAAGACATCCTGGGCCAGCTCGGCAACCGTGTGCAGCATGCGCTGCGGGCGTTCACCGCGCGGGATCAGAAGGCGCTTGTACGGGCCGCCGAGACCTATCGCTCGAACCCCCGCTTCGACACGGCAGAGGCGATCAAGGAGGTCGGGACCGGCGAAGCCGTGACCTCGATGCTGGAGGACAAGGGCGCACCGGGTATTGTCGAGCGCACACTGGTCCGGCCGCCTTCATCGCAGCTCGGAGCAATTAGTGATCAGCAAAGACAGGAAGTCATCGCGGCTTCGCCCTTGGCCGGCAAGTACGATACACCCTTGGATCGGGAAAGCGCATTCGAACTGCTGAAGCAGCGTGCCGATGCTGCAGCGAAGGAGGTCGAGGCGGCCGAGGCAGAAGAAGCCCGCTTGGAGGAGGAAGAGCGGGAATTCCGCTCTGCCCGGCGGTATTCCGGCGGCTCCGGTACGAAAAGTTCCAGGCGTTATGGTAATGACAGCATTGGCGGTGCGCTGACCGATGCTCTGGTCAAGGAACTGAGCGGTACTACCGGCCGCCGCATTGTGCGCGGAATCTTCGGATCAATCTTCAAAGCGCGTTAGCGATCCGTAGTTTCGTTGGACCGGGCCCGCCTACGGTCAGGACGCCCCGCTCGGTCGGATCTTGAGCCGCGTCAGACGGTTGTCCTCGCGCTTCACGACCTCGAAGCGAAACCCATGAAAGACGAAGACCTGACCCTGGCTCGGGATCATCTGCGCCTCGTGGATCACCAGGCCGGCAATGGTGTTGGCCTCTTCGTCAGGCAGTGACCAATCCGCGGCCCGGTTCAGGTCGCGGATCGTCATGGCGCCGTCGACCAGGTAGTCGCCATTCTCGGTCTGGCGAAGGGGATTATCCTCGTCCAGGTCGAATTCGTCGGTAATCTCCCCGACAATTTCCTCCAGTATGTCTTCCAGCGTGATCAGCCCTTCTAGTGAGCCGTATTCGTCTACGACCAACGCGAAATGGGTGTGTCGGCGAAGGAACTGCCGCATCTGGTCGTCGAGTGTCGTGGTCTCAGGTACGAAATACGGAGCCATAGCGATCTCGAGCACGTTGAACTCCGCCATTGCGTCGCTGCCGGTATCATCGTCCCGCATCCGAGCGTACATGGCGCGAAGCAGGTCCTTGGCATGAATAACACCGACGATGTTCTCGGGCTCGTCGCGATAGACGGGCAGGCGGGTGTGAGAGGAGTCGAGGCAGAGTTTCAGCACTTCATGCGCCGGCAGTGCGGCGTCGATCATCTCGATCTGGCTGCGGTGAAGCATGATCTCTTCGACTGTGCGCTCTGCAAGGTCGAGCGCGCCCAGCAATCTGTCACGATCTTCTTTTTCCACCGCACCTTCGCTGTGGCCAAGGGAAATGGCCCCGGCGATTTCTTCCCGGACGGCGAGGATCTGACTGGATGGGTCGGTCTTGACTCCGAACAGTGCCAGGATCGCGCGAACCAGCCAGCGGACCGCCGAGACGACCGGGTTCAGGACCAGAATTACCAAGCGGATCGCCGGCGAGACGAAACTTGCCGCCGTCTCGGCATTGGTGATGGCGTAGGTCTTCGGCAGCACCTCGGCGAAGATCAGCACCAGCAGGGTCATCACCAGTGTCGCCAGCGCCACACCGTTTTGTCCGAACAAGCTGGTGAACAGGGCGGTCGCCAGCGACGTGGCCAGGATGTTGACCAGGTTGTTGCCGAGCAGAACAGAACCGATCAATCGCTCGTTGTCTTCGGTGATCTTCAGCGCCATTGCGGCGGTCTTGGACCCCTTGTCGGCTTGTGCCCTGAGCTTGCCACGAGAGGCGGCTGTTAACGCTGTTTCGGAGCCTGAGAAAAATGCAGAAAGGACGAGAAGGGTTAGGATCGCGGCGCTGGTGATCCATATGGTGGCGTCGGCGGCCATTGGGTGGGGGTTCCTGTGTTGTTCCGGTATATTTTGAAGGCGTGTGCGTTGCCATGCAAGAGGTGCCGGAAAGGTCTCCTTGCATATGGTCGCACGCACAATGCTTTAATAAATAACAATAATCTCTGCGTTTCCGGGCTTTAGCTGTATGATTGATTTCTTGTGCCAGTATCGATAGCGTCGCTGCACCGCCTCGCCAGCCAGCCGCCAGCCGTTCATTTCGCGCAGTGTTCAACATATGCGCGGAGTGGCTTCGACATTTGCCGTGTTCTTTTCGAACGCGGCGCCTCAACCGCCGGAGATACCTCAATGTACATCGCCATGAATCGCTTCACTGTTCCTCTCGAGAATGCCGAGGCTTTCGAGGAGCGCTGGCTGTCGCGCGACAGCTATCTGCAGGAATTGCCCGGTTTCGTCGCCTTTCACATGTTGAAAGGGCCGGAGGAGGATGGCAACCGCCTCTATGCGTCCCACACGGTCTGGGAAAGCGAAGAGGCATTTTTTTGCCTGGACTCGCAGCGAGCAGTTCCGGACGTCACATCGGACGGCCGGTGAAACCAAACCGCTGCACGATGGCCATCCGCGGTTCGAGGGTTTCACCTCGATCCAAGGGATCGGTGCCTTGGAAGGTGTCTAATGGGTCCGGTGCGGATTTAGACGCCGCGGGCAAGGGGGTGATGTTCGAGCACGAGTTCCTTTAGCCGCTCGTCCAGAACGTGCGTATAGATCTCGGTGGTAGAGACGTCTGCATGTCCCAGTAGTGTCTGTATCGACACCAGATCGGCGCCATTCGCCAGCAGGTGCGTAGCGAAAGCGTGGCGCAGCGTGTGCGGTGTGACCTTGGCGGGTGATACACCGCCGGCAGCAGCCAGTTCCTTGATCAACATGTAAAAACGGTGACGTGTCAGGTGGCCGTCCTTGCTGCGCGAAGGAAACAGGTAGGGCGATCCTGGTCTCCCATTTTTCTGCGCCTCGGCATCCTGCTCGTCGCGAAGTGCAATCCAAGCTTTCAATGCGTCCCGGGCGGGCGGCGACAATGGCACCATGCGCTCCTTGCCACCTTTTCCCTTGACCAGCAGCATGCGCGGATCGCCTCGTGTGGCCGAGACGGGCAGTGTGACCAGTTCGCTGACGCGCATTCCCGTGGCGTACAGCAGTTCCAGCAGACAGGTATTGCGCAGCCGATCGGTCTTGGACCTACCATGGGTCTGTGCAGCCCGCAGAAGCGCGTCGACTTCCGGTACCGACAGAGTCTTCGGAAGCTTCGCCTCGCGGCCAGGACCCTTGATCTGGATTGCCGGGTTTTCACTCCGCAAACCTTCCTCAAAGGCGAACCGATAAAGCTGCTTGATGGCCGAAAGTCGGCGCGCTCGGGTCGATTTTGCCAGACCCTGCGCATCGCAATCGACCAGATACGCCTCGATGTCGCTGCGGCTGGCGCTAGCCAGGTCGCGGCCATTCCTTTCGAGCCAACCGGCGAAGTCTTTCAGATCACGGGCATAAGCTAGTTGAGTGTTTTTTGCGGCGTCGAGTTCGGCCGCTTGCGCTTCGAGAAAGCTCTGGACCCAATGCAGGGTCATGCGTCCTCCACAAGGATCATAGTCTGCAAGGCGAAACGACGCGCAGTGTCTTCCAGGCCGATGGAACGGAATAGCGCAACGGCGTCTCTCAGCTTTTCGAGGTCGCCTTGCGCTCCGTCCGTGGCCATACGTATCGCCCGCAGGATCGCTTCGCCGAGATTGCCGTCGTTTACCAGCCCGGCTAGGCGCTCGGGCGGTGTAGACATGCGAAAGCCTTCCGCGATCGCCGCTGAGGTCTCGTCTGGCGCGGAAATGCCGGTCACATCGCCTCGCGCGACCGCCTTGAGAAATTTTTCACTCGCATCCTGTGGCTGATGTTCCAAGGCAATCGACTCATAGTGCGGCGACAGCAGACCAACCTCGAATGCAAGATGTCCGGCTTCGCCGCCTAGAGCCGCGTCAGCCAGTTTGTCGGCGTAAAGGTCCGCGAAAACGGGTTGAAGATCGGCTTCCCCCAGAACGTTCCAGGCATGAACCAGGGTGCTCGCGATTTCTTCGTGATTTCCTGCGGCGAGCGCTGTTTCGAACGCCTGCACCGCCGCAACGCGATCCCACACCCCGCCGGATGCGGCTGGCTGGCGTTCCGTGTAAAGACCCAGCAGGCGGTTTTCGTCCAGCGTTCCAGAACGAGCGAGCCGTTCGGCCGCTTCGATCTGCGATTTCCAGCCGGTGTTCAATCGCAGGTCAGCCTGAGCGAATGGAAGCGGTAGTATGTTCGAAGGGATCGGCTCACCAACAGATTCGTATAGTCTGAACACAAGAGGCGTCGGGCGTGTTGGCGGCGCAAGTTCTGGCGCGCCCGAGAACGTTTCGGGGTCAAGGAACCGAGCCAGAATTGCATCTTCAGCGCCGGTCAACTGGTCAAGAGCACGGCCCGTTTCCAGAGTAACAGCGGCGGCATGCCAGTCTCCGTTGCGCGCCAGGCAGAAGATCCGCGTCGCAAGATTGGGGGCCAAATCCGGCTTGATCTTGAGTGTCGCGCAAGCGGCATCCTCAGTCCCGGTTAGCAGGCTCGCATCGAACCAACGGCTGAATGTTTCTTCGTCCGAAGGCCCAGCCCGTCTCAACAGCGCCTCGGCCTGTTCGACCGCGCCCAGTTCCATAAGCGCATCGACGCGCGCCAGGAACAGCGCATGTGACGGATCGCTGTCTGAGGGTGGGTCGAGCTCCGCCAAAAGCAGAGTAAGCAGCAAATCCTGCATTGCCGGCATCAGGCCGGTCTGGATCTGTTCAAGCTCCCGCGCCAGATCCTCGGAAGAACTCGTTCCCCAAAGTGTGCGCGGCAGGCCGGTTACCGATGTCGGCAGCAGCCCCACGGCGTCAGGCGAGACTTCGTCCAGCGGCGTGACGGAGATTGACTCGGTTCCTGCGCCATCGCTGGTCGTCGGCTCGTTCCAAGGAAAGGCCAGTGGATCCGAAGATACACTATCCGACAGCCAGTCGATCGCCGACATCGGTTTTTCCTGAGCGCCGGCGGTTGTCGCAATAGCCAGGGCGCCAAGCACAAGTGCGGAAATCTTCCTAGCTGCCATCCAGAATCACCGGTTCCGACACATCCTGTTGCTCCGGGGTCATATCCCCCAGATAAGCATAACCCGTTAGCCCGATCGCGCCCAACACCAACAATATAAGGATGAGCTTGAATATCAGTCTCATGGGTCTCCTGCCTGTCTGACCGTCTTGGGATGCGGCGTAGTCGGATTTATATATGGCATTTTCCGGCTCGACACGCCATTCAGTCCACCGGACGAATTTATGGGCGGGACAATGCCGTTTTGAGATACCGGCTGAAAAAGACTGTCGTGCTTGTCGGGATGATGGGTTCGGGCAAAACGGCTGTCGGTCAGGCACTGGCAAAGATCCTTGGTGTACCTTTTCTGGATTCCGACAACGAAATCGTGAAGGCGTCGAATCTGACGATTGCCGAAGTGTTCGAACGCTATGGCGAGCCTTTCTTCCGCGACAAGGAGACTCAGGTGATCACACGTCTTCTGGACGAACGGCCCGGCATTCTGTCAACCGGTGGCGGGGCCTTCTTGTCGGCGGACAATAGAGAAGTCATCTCACGTCGCGGTGTGGCCGTTTGGCTGCGGGCAGATGTTAATCTTCTGTGGCAGCGGGTGCGGCACAAGGCGACCCGGCCATTGCTGCGTACGCCGGATCCGTTCGCGACGCTGAAATCGCTGTGCGAAATCCGAGAGCCCTACTATGCGCAGGCACAACTCGTGGCCGATGCGCGGGCGGACTATGCCATTGAAGAAATGGCAGCGAACGTCATCGACGTGTTGCGGCAGAGGCCTGACGTGCTGGAGGTGCACGAATGACAGAGACGGTGCGCGTCGAACTCGGTGACAGGTCGTACGACGTCCGGATCGGAGAGGATCTGATCACCAGGGCAGGGCAGGAAATCGCGCCGCTGCTGCATGCGCCACGTGTCTCGGTTGTGACCGACAGTCATGTTGCGGACCTGCACCTCGCTCCCTTCTGCGATGGATTGGCCACGTCCGGCATCGAAAGCGAAGCGCTGGTCCTGCCGGCGGGCGAAGCGACGAAAGGATGGGAACAGTTCTCGCGCTGCGTTGAGTGGCTGCTGGAACAGAAAGTCGAGCGCCGCGGCATCGTCGTCGCACTCGGCGGCGGTGTCATCGGCGATCTCGCCGGTTTCGCCGCTGCCGTGCTTCGGCGGGGCGTACGCTTCGTTCAGGTGCCGACCAGCCTGCTCGCGCAGGTGGATTCCTCGGTTGGCGGCAAGACCGGCATTAATTCGGTTCAAGGCAAGAATCTGATCGGCGCATTTCACCAACCCTCGCTTGTATTGGCTGACATCGGCGCTCTGAGCACGCTGACTGGCCGGGATTTCCTCGCCGGGTATGGCGAGGTGGTGAAGTACGGGCTGTTGGGCGATGCGGAGTTTTTCGAGTGGCTGGAGGTTAACGGCCCCGGACTAGCGGCCGGAGATATGGCTTTGCGCAGCCATGCGGTGAAACGATCCGTCGAGATGAAGGCCGAGATCGTCGCCCGGGACGAGACCGAACAGGGTGACCGCGCTCTTTTGAACCTTGGCCATACGTTCTGCCACGCACTGGAATCGGCCACGGGCTATTCCGACCGGCTGCTTCACGGCGAGGGCGTCGCCATCGGCTGCGCATTGGCATTCGAAACCTCGGCGCGGCTTGGATTGTGCTCGCAGGAAGAACCGAGTCGAGTTCGGGCACATTTGAAGGAAATGGGGATGAAAACCGACCTGGCCGACATCCCGGGTGATCTTCCCGGTGCAGCAACCCTGCTCAACCTGATGGGACAGGACAAGAAGGTGCTGGACGGCAAGCTGCGCTTCATCCTAGCCCGCGGTATCGGCAAGGCGTTCGTTACTTCGGATGTCCCGCATGAGGTCGTGATGGACGTCCTGTCGGAAGGGCTAGCCGCGCGGCGTTGAGCCGCGCGGGTCATAGCATACAGTGACGGCGATCATACCGCTGCCTTGCGCGAGCCATCGACACTCCACGCTCCGGGTCCGGCGAAGACCATGTAAAGGAAGACAAAACAGTACATGATCGCCAGTTCGCCTCCGTTCAGCACGGGGTAGATGGACGACGGCGCGTGGAACATCCAGTACGCCACTGCCATCATGCCTGACAGGATGAAGGCGGTGATGCGCGTCTGGAATCCGATGATGATCAGGATACTGCCCACGAGTTCCAGGATGCCGCCGACGCCCATCAGCGATGCGATGGGTGGTTGACCCATTTCGGACGGCGGGAAGCCGAACAATTTCTGCGTGCCATGCTGTAGAAACAGCAGGCCAGTGACGACGCGTAGGATAGCAAGGACGCGAGGCGCCTGTGCGTTGAGCGTATTGATCATTCTGTCTGTCCAATCTTGAATTTCGGGCTGCGAAGTGCAGCGTTCCCGCATATCTAGCGGGCGGGAACTGGACGGAAAATCTCAATCCGCGCAGACAAACTGCGCGCAAATGCTCAGTGAATTGGTGTGCCCGAGGGCGTACTCACTCGGCCTGGCGGTTCATCATCTGCCAGATCAACGCCCCGATCGCACCGCCGATCAGCGGTGCGACCCAGAAAAGCCAAAGCTGAGCAAGGGCAGGCGCATCGGCGAATAGGGCGACGCCAGTTGAACGCGCCGGGTTTACCGATGTGTTCGTAACCGGAATCGAAATCAGGTGAATAAGCGTAAGTGCAAGCCCGATCGCAATCGGCGCGAAACCGGCCGGCGCTCCGGGTGAAGTTGCACCGAGGATGATGATCAGGAAGAAGGCAGTGAGCACGATCTCGATGATCAGCGCTGACATCACCGAATATCCCTGCGGTGACGCGTCTCCGAAGCCGTTGGTTGCAAAGCTACCGACACCGGCGAACTCGGACTGACCGGATACTACCAGATAGAGAACGGTTGCCGCGGCAATGGCTCCAAGAACCTGCGCGATCCAGTAGGGGATCAACTCCTTGGCTTGGAACCGGCCCGCAATCATCAGGCCGAGCGAGACGGCGGGGTTGAAATGCCCGCCCGATATGTGGCCGACGGCAAATGCCATCGTCAGCACCGTCAGGCCGAAAGCCAGCGAGACACCCAGCCAACCGATCCCGACATCCGGTACACCGGCAGCGAGGACCGCCGCGCCGCACCCACCAAAAACGAGCCAGAATGTCCCAAAGAATTCGGCCAAGAGCTTGTTGGTCATCGTTAGTCATCCCAAATTTAATCGAACTTTCCGCCACCCTTCAGCTCGAAGGATTCAAGTCGAACTGTAAATTCGAGAAGTTTTCCGAATTGTCCAAACCTGACAGTTTGCGCAAATCAGACTATTAGCCCGGATTTGTGCCTTCCGACCTCAAATGGACATTTCAAATCTGGCCGGGGCATTCACTCAAATGAAAAACCGGGCTTGCGATACGGCCCGTTTCCAATGTTCTGTGTGGAAATAAACTGGCAGACACTGCTGACGCCACCGACAGCTTTCCGTCAGAATGGAATCTCGTCGTCGATATCGCCGCCCGCTGGCGCAGATCCGCCATAACCGCCACCGCCCTGGCCGCCGCCGCCGCCGGAATACCCTCCGCCGTAGCTGCCGCGGTCATCCGAGTATCCGCCGCCACCGCCCTCACCACGGCTGTCCAGCAGTGTCAGTTCACCCCGGTAGGGCCTAAGGACAACCTCGGTCGAGTAGCGATCCTGACCGGACTGGTCCTGCCATTTCCGGGTTTCTAGCTGGCCCTCGATGTATACCTTCGAGCCCTTCTTCAGATACTGCTCGGCGATCCGCGCCAAGGGCTCCGAAAAAATCGCGACCGAATGCCACTCGGTCCGCTCTCGTCGCTCGCCGGTGTTGCGGTCCTTCCAGTTTTCCGATGTGGCGATCCGCAGATTGCAGACCTTGCCGCCGTTCTGGAACGTGCGGACTTCGGGGTCGCGGCCCAGATTGCCCACCAGGATGACCTTGTTCACCGAGCCCGCCATGCGCCGTTCCTTTTCTCGAATCTGTTTCCCGTCGGGTGCCTGTTAGACCATTCGTACATGGTGAAGAAAAGGTAAATGCGCAAGGAAATGCCGGCGCAGGTGGGTAGGGCTGGCGCCTGCCTGATAGCTGTTACAGGAATAACACTGGCGATGAGGGCGCAAAAACAATATCATGGCTATCGTTAATCAAAAGGGACAGTGAGATGCGAATTCTCTGGGGGGGCTTTTGCGCTGCTGCCATGCTGTGCGCGGGCTCTGCATCTGCCGAGGGGCTGAACCTTTCGACCAAGAACCGTATGGGTCTGTTTGCGGCCCAGACGAAGCTTTTGGACGAGCGTGCGTCGACGCAATACGCGAACTCCGTCAGATTTCAGCCAAAGACCTTCGAACTCGATGGTGCTGCCATTCAAGGCTACAGTGGCACATATGCCGGCCCGTATCTGGACATGGCGCGTAATGCGGCGCGCAAACACGGCGTGCCGGAGGATCTGTTCCTGCGCCTAGTGCAGCAGGAATCCGGCTGGCAACCGAAGGCCAAATCCCACAAAGGTGCTTTCGGCCTCGCACAGTTAATGCCCGAGACGGCGCGAACACTGGGTGTGGACGCGGCCGATCCGGCAGAAAACCTCGAAGGAGGTGCAAGGTACCTCAAGGCGCAGTATATGCGGTTCGGCTCTTGGCGGTTGGCGCTCGCGGCCTACAATGCCGGCCCCGAGGCGGTTGAGAAGCACAAAGGCGTGCCGCCCTACGCTGAAACACGGAACTACGTGCGGGTGATCTGGGGCAGTTAAGCGCCACTAAACCGTTGTCGGGAACCTCTTGGCCCATGGATGAGTTGCGCATGGGTAAGAGGAGTTGTTTTGTGCCCCAAAGTGATCTGTCCTGGACCCTGCCAATCATGCGCGCCGGTTATGCCGGACGTGGGCTCACCTATCTCGCAATCGCGGGTTTCTCGCTCTGGGCTATTTCGCGGGGCGGAGACGCGAAGGGGACCGGATCGGCGCTGCAGTCGCTGGAATCGAGTGGCGGCGGATACGCCGTGCTGGCACTGATCGCCCTGGGTCTTAGCGCCTATTTTGTCTGGCGGTTGGTGGATGCGTATTGGGACCTCGAAGCATACGGGACCGGCGCAAAGGGCATCATCGCCCGCGCAGGGATGGTCGTGACCGGGCTCATCCACGCTGCACTGGCTATCGCTGCACTGTCATTGATCTTTGGGTCCGGCAGCGGCGGAAATTCGGCGGTTATCACTTATGTCGGGAAGGCCCTGTCGGTACCGTTTGGCCGCTGGCTGATCGGGATTGCCGGGGTCTGCACAATCGGCGCCGGGATCTATTACGGCTACAAAGGGCTTGCAGGCAAATACCGGGAACACCTGCGCGGCAACAGCTTCACGATGAATTGGAACTGGGTCCTGAAGGCCGGCCTTCTGGCTCAGGGCGTCATCGTCGGCCTTATCGGTTTCTTTCTGATCCGCGCTGCTATCCTCGGCCAGCCCGAAGAAGCGGGCGGGCTCGACAAGGTGTTCGACTTTCTGGAATCGCAGGCCTTCGGTAAGGTGATCGTCGTAGCGATCTGTCTCGGTCTGCTTGGCTTTGCCGTTTTCTGCTTCGTCAACGTACGCTACCGCATCGTGCCGCGCGTGGCCGATGATGGCATCGAAACACTCGCGGCACGAATAGCGGCGGCCATCTGAAGCGCCTCAGGCAGCGCGCTTTGACCTGCAATAGCAGGACGCCCGCACCGGCACTTCCGCCCGCGCCTGCGCCCGGGCAAGCTGCTGGCGAATGTGCAGGATCTCCACACTCTCACCACGCCGCTGCAGGCATTCATGCAGTCCGTGCAGCGCCCAAATATTCTGTGGGTTCTGCAGGGGGCGGGGCAGCGTCGGATCGAGCCCCAGATCGGCGCGGTAGACGGTCTCTGCCTCCTCCCACTTGCCGGCCTCTATAAGAAGCGCCCCTAGCGCGTGCCGGGCAGGCTGGGGCCAGGCCCAGGGTTCTTCGTACATCAGACCGTCATCCAACCGCACCGCTTCGCGCAAATGCGCGAGACCCTTGTCGGTATTGCCGGACTTGAACGCGATCTCGCCCAGCATCATCTCCCGCGCCACGGCAAGAACGTCCCGGGCTTTGTTCTGGAACAGCATCCGTTCCTCCGGGATCGCGGCCATGGCGGTCAGAAATTTCTGCCCTTCCGCCTCCGCTTCGACAGGACGATGAAGGTTCGCCAGGGCTATGGCGCGGGCGTAGAGTGTCAGAGCCTGGGTGACGGCGTAGAGTTCCGTGTCCTGCGGGATCGTTTCGTTCAGGATCTCCTGCCACATGCCGAACCGGATCAGGACGTGCGGTCGCGATGCGACGAACGTTTCGAACAGGTCCGGATAAACCCGCACCACCTCGTCCGGCACTTCCGCGCGCAGACGCGCAGCGGCATCCAGAGCCCTGGAAGGCTGGGCCAGGAACATGGCCCCGTAGAGCTCGAAATGCAGGTTGTGGATGCGGTAAAGCGCATAGAAGTTCGCGCCGCCGGCATGCTCCTTGAATCGCCCGTCCACCAGCGAAGCCGCATGGTTGCGGGTCACGACGTTCTGGTAATCGCCGCAGAGAACGTCGATATGCGTGGCCATGTGCACGAGGTGCCCGGCATCCGGAACCAGCCCGGTCAGCCGGTCGCCGTGGCGCAACGCTGCCTCCGGTGTAGGCGACATCTCCATCAAGTGAATATACATGTGCAGCAGCCCCGGGTGATCCCAGGCGGCCGGCGTCTCGAAGGCACGTTCCAGCACCGCCCGCGCCTCTTCCGTTGAGGCATGCGGTGCGGGCTTGCCGGTGGGCAGATCCCAGAGCTGCCAGGGCGTGCGGTTCATCAGTGCCTCGGCGAAGACGAAGGTGACATCCAGATCGTCCTTGTGCGCCTCGTAGACCGGGCGCATGGACTCGGCGAAACCGTCGTTGAACGGCTGATAATCTTCGATTTCCGGATCCTGTGGATACCGCTCTGCCAAAGCTTCGACCATCGCGCGCTCGGCAGGCGGAAGGTCGAGCGCCTGGGCAGCGGCCAGCGCGGCGTGGGCACGGGCGAGGGCCGGGCCCTTTTCTTCCTCTGTGAAGACTTCCCAGGGCTTGTTGTAGTTAGGGCCTATTGCATAGGCGATGCCCCAATGCGCCAGACCGCAGGCAGGGTCGGCGGCCAGCGCCTTTTCGAAGCAGACAATGGCTTCCTCGTGGTTGTAACCGAATAGCCAGACAAGGCCCCGGTCGAACCATGTCTGCGCTTCGGCGATGCGGGTAACGGGACGCGAATAGGTCCCAAGATCGAAATAGCTCATAAAAAATCCTCCAATGTCCCTTGCCAACATCCCGGTTTCGGATGTCGACCGTATGAAGCGTACATGGGAGCAAACGCTTGTCGCGTGTGAACTGGTCGTTAGAGAAAATTCCACGCTTGAAGCGCGGCGAACGTCACTCCGCCGCGATCTTGATAACCGGCTCCATGTCCGCGAGCTGTTCATCGGACAGCCAGCAAAGCACCCTGTGCCCATCGCTCAGGTCGCGGTAGGGCGGCAGTTCCGACTCGCACTTGCCGCCGGGAACCTGAGATTTCCACCGGCAGCGGGTTTGAAACGGGCAGCCCGGCGGCGGGTTCATCGCAGAGGGAATGTCACCCTCCAGCACGATGTGCTTCTTCTCGACATGCGTATCGGCGATGGGCACGGCCGACAGCAGCGCTTCGGTGTACGGATGGTACGGCGGCGAGAAAACCTGCTCGGTCGTTCCGGTTTCGACAATATGCCCCAGATACATCACGACGATCCGGTCCGAGAGATAGCGGACGATGGACAGGTCGTGCGAGATGAACAGCAGCGTCGTCTTCTCATTGCGCTGAATCTCCATGAGGAGGTCGGTCACTGCTGCTTGCACCGAAACGTCGAGCGCCGAAACCGGTTCATCCGCGACCACGATCTTCGCGCCGCCGGCAAAGGCCCGCGCGATGCCGACGCGTTGCTTCTGCCCGCCCGAAAGCTGTCGCGGCATCCGTTCGGCGAACTCACGCGGGAGTTTCACCAGGTCGAGTAACTCCAGCATTCGCTGCCGACGTTCGGCTTCGTCTTTGCCGATCTTGAAGATCTCCAATGCGCGCATGATCTGGCGCCCGACACTCATCGACGGGTTCAGGGTATCGAAGGGGTTCTGGAACACCATCTGTACCGAAGACACCGTGTCAGTGCGCCGATCCTCAATCGGGATGTCCTGGATGTCCTGATTGTATAGCAGAACTTGCCCATCGGTTGCGGTCTCCAGACCCATCAGCACCTTGGCAAAGGTGGATTTCCCGCAGCCGGACTCACCGACAATAGCCAGGGTTTCAGACTCCCGCGCGTCGAAACTGATCGACTCGTTGGCCTTCACCACCTTCTTGTCGCCGCCGCCGAACAGCGCGTTGGCCGCGACCTCGTAGTACTTCTTGAGGTTGTCCATCTTCAGGACGACGTCACCGACCTGCGTCTTCTCATGCGTTTCGGCGGCCGCGACCTTGGCATGCCAGTCGATCTCGTCGATGCGCCGGCATCGAGAGGCGTGCCGGTCATCGCCGGGGATCTCAAACATCGGGACTTCGTCCGCGTTGCAGACGCCCTTTACGAAATAGTCGCAACGAGGACCGAAGTTACACCCGGGGGGCCGCTCATGGGGCAGGGGAAAGTTGCCCGGAATGGCTTTCAGCGGGCGCGTATTCTTGTCCGCCCCCGGCAAAGGGATCGAGCGGAACAGTGCCTGCGTGTATGGATGCCGCATCTTGTCGAAAACATCCTTGATCGAGCCCGTTTCAACCGCTTCACCCGAATACATCACGCAAAGCCGGTCGCAGGTCTCCAGTACCAGCCCGAGGTTGTGGCTGATGAACAGCATCGACGTGCCGTATTTCTTGCCCAGGTCCTTGACCAGTTCGACTACGGCGGCCTCGACCGTCACGTCCAGTGCCGTGGTCGGCTCGTCGAGGATCAGAAGGGACGGCTTCGACATCAGCGCCATCGCGATGACGATTCGTTGCTGCTGGCCGCCCGAAAGCTGGTGCGGATAGCTTTTCAGCATCCGCTCCGGGTCCGGCAGCTTTACGTCCGTTACGACCTCGAGCGCCCGTTTCCAGGCTTCCTTTTCCGAAACCCCCTCGTGGATCATCGGAACCTCGATCAACTGGCGCCCGATCTTCATCGCCGGATTCAAAGAGGCCATAGGCTCTTGGTAGATCATGGCGATCTCGCTGCCGCGGATGTCGCGCAGCTCATGATCGCTCATCTGGCCCAGGTCGCGGCCCTTGAACTTGATCGAACCGCCGACGATGGACCCGTTGACCCCAAGGTCCTGCATCACGCCCAGAGCTACGGTTGACTTTCCGCAACCGGATTCACCGACCAATCCCATAGCTTCGCCGGGTTGCACGGTGCACGAGAAATCCATGACCGCCGGGATCTCCCGTAATCGCGTAAAGAAGCTGATCGAAAGCTGGTCAATCTCGAGGATCGGACCGTCGTAATCCCATTTCGCCATGTCAGTCCCTCAAGCTTTCTTCGCGCAGACCGTCGGCCAGCAGGTTTAAGCCCAGCACCAGCGACAGCAGCGCAAGCGCGGGGGGCAGGGCAGGGTGCAGGTAGATGGAAAGAAGCTTCCGGCCCTCGTTGATCGTGGACCCCCAGTCCGGGCTTTCCGGCGACAGGCCCAGCCCGAAGAATCCCAACGTGCCGAGCAGGATGGTGGTGTAGCCGATACGGAGGCAGAAATCGACGATCAGCGGTCCGCGTGCATTCGGCAGGATCTCCCAAAGCATGATGTACCAGGGCCCTTCGCCACGGGTCTGAGCCGCCGCAACATAGTCCCGCGTCTTGATATCGAGCGCCAGGCCGCGAACGATCCGGAACACGGTGGGCGAGTTCACGAATACAACCGACACAAAGACCACCAGCAGATTTGGCGGGAATGCGATGATACCGAACGGATCGGCGTTCCACGCGATGCCGGCATACAGCCACAGCCCGACGACCAGCGTGATGCCGATATAGATCAACCGTTTCTGTGGCTGGGTGTGGAACCGCGAATTGAACAGCACCACGAAGAACACGATGGGAAAGATGAACAGGACCGCCGCCATGTAAACGGGTATCCCTGTCGCCACGATCTCCGGCGTGACCAGCAGGTAGAACAGCAGGATCACAGGGAAGGCGAGGATCAGATTGGCGAGGAAGGACAGGAACGTATCCAGCTTGCCGCCATAATAAGCTGCGGGCAGCCCCAGCGTGATCCCGACCATGAAGGCAAAGACGGTCGCGAAAGGAGCGATCTTGATGACTTCCCAGGCGCCCGCGACCATCCGGCTGAACACGTCGCGCGCCAGATTGTCGCCGCCCAGAAGATAATAGGGATAGTCGCCTTCCTCGGCGCCGGACAATGGCGTGCCCGGCAGCTTGTTCTTCATGCCGGACACCTGGGTCAGCGGGTCGTGGGTCAGGATCAAGTCCATCGCCGCGTAGATTCCGGTAAAGACCCAGAACATCACCAGTCCGAACCCGATCATCCCGATCGTCGAATCGAACAGCTTGCCGTACAGCCCGAGCCGCCGCTTGAACTGCAGAGAAAGTGCGAACACGACGACCAGCGACAGCCAGACCGGCCACAGCCGCTGCGACATCGCGCCCAGGATGCCTTTGGCCTCGAGGCCGGGTATCACCAGACCGCCGACGAGGTAAGCCAGGCACACCAGCACGATTAGGGCAAAGCTGGCAGCGGTGGCCCAGCCTACGTAGTCCGAGAGACTGCGCGGCGCTGCCATCGTCGGGCCCTGTATGACCGGGCTGGTTGTCACGAAAGACAACACGATCTGCAGCAAGACCGAGATGCCGAAGACAACGGCGGCGGCGATCAGCAGCGGGTTCAGAACGGGGCCGAGGATGCCGGTCCAGGTTAAGGGTTCCATCGGTGCCTCCTCAGCTCACGCGGATCCGCGGATTCAGATAGACGTAGCCGATATCGGATATCAGCTGCGTAATCAGAACCACGAAGACCGAGACGACCGAGACGCCCAGTAGCAGCTCGATGTCGTTGTTTCCTGCCGCTTCGACCAGCGTCCAGCCAAAGCCTTTGTAGTTGAACAGTGTCTCTACGATCACCACGCCGTTGAGCAGCCAGGGGAACTGCAGCATGATCACCGTAAACGGTGCGATCAGCGCATTCCTGAGCGCGTGCTTAAGTACGATATTCGGAAAAGACACACCCTTCAGCCGAGCGGTGCGGATGTATTGCGCGGTCATCACCTCGGCCATGCTCGCGCGGGTCATCCGCGCGATATAGCCCATGCCGTAAAGTGCTATCGTCAGCACCGGCAGGGTGAAGTTCTCCCAGGTGATGTCTTCCATCGCGCTGGTAGCGGTACCCTTGAACCATTTCAAGCCGACCGTGGAAGACGCGAAGACCGCGATAAAGATCACACCCGAAACGTATTCCGGCGTCGCCGTGGTAATGATCGAGAATGTCGATAGCGACCGGTCGAGCTTCGATCCCTCCCGCATCCCTGCCAGTACCCCGATAATCAGGGCGCCCGGCACCATTACACACATCACAGCCAGCATCAGCCAACCGGTCAGCCCCAACCGTTTGAAGACGATGTCCTGCACCGGTTCGCGAAACCGTGTCGACCAGCCCCAGTCGCCCTGCAGAACACCGCAGAAAGTCGGTGCGTCCTCGGGCGATCCTCCCTGCGGAAAACAACGCCCCCTCACCACACCATCGTTTCCTTCGATGACGTACCCGGGAAGGACGCCGAGCCATTCGCCGTACTTCACGAACAGGTTTCGGTCGTATCCTCTGTTGGCAAGCCATACCTCGACCTGCTCATCGGACATCCGCTGGTTGCCCTGCGTTTTCGCGAGCTTTTCGAGGTTGGGATACAGGTTCGTGAGAAAGAAAACGATAAACGTCAAGCACAGTGCCGTAAGGATCATGATCCCCAGTCGGCGGAGGATGAAGAGCGCCATGGCTTCCCCTGTCGTGGCTAGGGCGGATCAGCACCTTTTGCGGCGTCTTGCGCGGCCGTTCCCGTTAGGACCGCATCCGTCCCATTAGCGAAAAACCGCGCCCCGGTCGGGGCGCGGCGGTAGCTTTGGTCGTCAGGCTTCGAGTGCCCACTTGTAGTGATGATGCTCGAAGGTAATGTGCTGTTCGGCACCGATGATCCCTTCCCGCATGTGACGGAAAAGCGAGCGCCAGTAAGGTTGAATGGTAACGCCCTCATCCTGGATCAGCTTCTCGCACTTTGCCGCGATCTCGGACCGTTTTTCAGCATCGGCAACCGATAGCGCCTCGGCGAGCAGGGAGTCGAACTCTTCGTTTTCCCAGCCGAATTCGTTCCAAGCTTCGCCAGACCGGTAGGCGAGCGCCCAGATCTGCACCGCAAGAGGGCGATGGTTCCAGTTGGTCGACGAGAACGGGTACTTCGTCCAGTCATTCCAGAACGTCGATCCCGGAAGGATCGTCCGTTTCACCTTGATGCCGGCGTCCCGCAGCTGCGCGGCGACAGCATCGGTGGTGTTGCGGCGCCAGTCGTCGTCGATTGAAAGGATCTCGTGCTCGAAATCGGCCATACCGGCCTCTTCCAGCAGTGCCATGGCTCCGGCCGGGTCATAGGCCGGATCGCCGATATCCGCGTATTCCGGGTGCTTCGGTCCGGCATGGTGGTTTTGCGCCACGGCACCGCGTCCGCCATAGCCCAGTTCCAGCAGGACGTTGTTGTCCACCGCCATCGCCAGCGCCTTGCGGACCTTGGGGTCGGCATACGGCATTTTGCCGTCGATTTCGGCCAGCTGGTTCGGACGGATCACCAGGGTGGCCATGGTAACGACCTCTGACTTGACCAGTCCAAGCCCGTCCATCACGTCGATGAACTCGCCGACAGACTCGTAGAGCATGTCGACCTCCTCGGACTCGATCGCCGCAAGCCAGGCAGCCGGGTCGGTCCCGAAATCGATGTACTCGATGGTGTCCAGATACGGGCCACCATAGACTTCCGTGCCCCACCAGGTGTGATCGGTGTTCCGGACCAGGGTGCATTTTACGCCGACTTCAAGCTCAGAGATCAGGTATGGGCCGGTGCCAACAGCACTGATCACGTCATTGGAATTGAAGGTTTCGTGAACGATGGCAGCAGGATAGTCGGCAAAGCCGGCAATCAGCGAGATGTCCGGCGCCGGCAGGTGCAACAGCACGGTCGTCTCGTCAGCGACTTCGATGGCGCCTTCGATCGCGACGCCAGTGTCCGGATCGATGAGCGCACCGACGCGTCCGGCCATCGAGTTGGCTTCCACATCCTTCTCGCACCAGCGCGCGATGTTGCGGGCAACATCGTCTGCGGTGAACGGATCGCCGTTGTTCCAGGTCACACCGGGACGCACCTTAAGCGTGTATTCGGTGGCGTCGTCGTTGATTTCCCAGCTCTCCAGCAGCATGCCGCGGATCGAGCCGTCATTGTTGTACTCAACGAGGTACTCCAGGGTGCCGCGGCACTGGTTGGCAATTTCCGACCAGTCCCAGGTTCTGGTGTCCTTCAGGTCGTGAACGACCATCTGAACCCGCAAGGTTCCGCCTTCCTGCATATTGCCTTGGGCATGCGCAGGTTGGACGGCACCGATCAGGCCATAAGCCGCGCCAGCGGCCACGCCCATCGATGTCGCGCGCGTCAGGAACTCGCGGCGGTCCATCAGGCCCGCGCGGTACTCTTCGGCGTACATTTCCACGGCCGGATGGACCCGACCAGTTTCGGTGTGAAGCGTCATAGTCTACTCCCTGTGAGACATGATCTTTTTATTTTGGTGGCGCATGTCGTGCGAATGACACCGCACGCAGCTGTTATTTTTTTGCCGATGAACGGCGCCCTCCCTTGGCTTGACATTCCGCACACGTTTTGGCGTCGCGTCAATCGCCGCTTCCGTCTTATGACGGTCTGAAAGCGACATGCGCTTTGAGGAAAAACGACATAACCCTTCAATGCAACCGGAATCCCGGAATCTGGGCCGCTAGTCACGTGCTTTTATCGGCGGAACGCGTCAGCCGTGCTTACGGAAGCCCGTGGGCGTTTCGCCGGTATGTTTCTGGAACGCGCGGGTGAAATACGCGGCAGAGTTGAAACCAAGCTCCTGCGCGATGTCTTTCACCGGGCGCCTGGTTTCCGTCAGCAGGCGCCGTGCCTCGAAATGGATCCGGTCGGCCAGCAAAGCCGATGCCGACCGTCCACAGGCGATCTTGCAGCACCGGGTAAGATGTGTCGGTGTCACGCCCAGTTGTGAGGCAAAATAGTTTATGGTGCGACCGGTCTTGTAGTCGCGCTCTACCATCGCCGAATACGCAGCGGCAATCCGGCGGGCTGCATCCGGGTGCAGATCTTGTCGATGCCCAGCTTCCACTTCGCGATCAAGCCAGACCGCCAGTAGGCCTGCATGGGCTAGCATTGCCCGTTCCTTGCCGGGCCGGTTCGCCTGAAGCTCTGCCTGCAGGTTTTCGATCATGACCGAGAGTTCGGCCTGCTGCTGTACATCGCGGAAGCGCAGATGCACCGGCTCCTCCGGCAGGTTCAGGGACCGGTCGGTCGGGAGGTAGACGGCTGTACCGAATACCTGGCCGGACATCTCGTATCCGTGCATCGTGTCAGCGGGCAAGAACACCGCGTGATGCGGGCCGAAACCATGTGTGACGCCGGCGACGGTGATGCGGCCCTGGCCGCGCGTGAACCACAGAAGCAAAGGCTGCGCGTAGGAGCGCATCGCTTCGGTCCGCCACCGGTTTTCCGGTGTCACACGCGGCAGATTCTCGACGCGAAAGCGTCGAGCGCCAGTCGCCATGTTAATGTCGGGTCGGTTCTCGCTGAAGATCCGCATCGGATAAGTTGAGTATCACTGTCCCAGGTTTTTTAACACAGATTGCCTGTGTATTTGCAGCTTTTGTGCGATTGATCGAATATTATTTTGGCAGCTCGACCGTCGCCCATCCTTTCATCTTGGACCGAAACCAGGTGCGCTGTCTCTTGGCGAATTGGCGAGTAGCTGTTTTTCCTGCAGAGACTGCGTCTTTCAAGCTACGGTTTCTCAAAAGGTGGTCGATAAGCTCTTTTGCTCCAATGGCTTTGGCTGACGGCATCGTTGGGTCCCACCCTTCGGCCAGATTCCGCCGGGCTTCTTCCAGCGCTCCGTTCGCCATCATCGCATCGAAACGGCGGTCGATCCGATCGTTCAGCCAGTCTCGGTTCGCGTCGATCAGGAGTGTCTGCGACTCGCCTATTGGCAAAAGCGGCGGCGGTGTCTCGTCCTGCCATTGCGCGAGTCCACGTCCGGTTGTCTGCAAGACCTCCCAGGCGCGCTGGATCCGCATCGGGTTCATTCGGTCAATCCGCTCTGTCGTGGCTCTGTCGAGTTCGGCCAGAAGGGCGTCCGCGCCTTCCGCTTCCATACGCGCCATCGCTTCCTCACGCACGCGGTTCGGCGTTTCCGGAATGGCAGCCAGTCCTTCTGTCAAGGCGCTGAAATACAATCCGGTTCCGCCAACGATGATCGGGCGCGCGTCGCCGGTAAGGATCGGCTCGACATCTCGTAGCCACTGACCGACAGAGTACGGAAAATCCTTCGCGACATGTCCGTATAGAAGGTGTGGGGCCAGCGCTTCCTCGTCCAGCGACGGCCGGGCTGTCAGCACGCGCCAGTTCGCGAAGACCTGCAGCGCGTCGGCATTGACGATCACTCCCCCGGCGCCAATGGCAATTTCGAGGGCCATCGCAGATTTTCCGCTCGCCGTGGCGCCAGCGATCAGCACCGGTCGCTCGCTATCCAGGCGTTTCAGCGCTTTGGTGCACATCTGGTCGCTTCCGGATTGAACATGCGGGCCTTTTCCGACATTTTGCAGCGCAAGAAAAGCGGTGGCCGAGGGCAGGAAGATGAGTGATGTGGCGACGGCGATCTTGCCGGAAACCAAATACAAGCGTGTCCTGCTGAAGATTTCCGGCGAGGCGCTGATGGGCGATCAGGGTTTCGGCCTGCATCCGCCAACGGTGGAGCGAGTCGCGCACGAGGTGAAATCCGTTCACGACCTCGGCGTCGAGATCTGCATGGTGATTGGCGGCGGCAATATCTTCCGCGGGCTGGCAGGCTCGGCTCAGGGGATGGAACGTACGACCGCCGATTACATGGGTATGCTGGCAACGGTTATGAACGCCCTCGCGATGCAGTCATCGCTCGAGGGCCTCGGCGTATTCACCCGCGTCATCAGTGCCATCCGCATGGATGAGGTGGCGGAGCCATACATTCGCCGCCGCGCGGTGCGTCACCTCGAAAAGGGCCGCGTCTGTATCTTCGCCGCGGGGACAGGCAATCCGTATTTCACGACCGACACTGCGGCGACGTTGCGCGCCAACGAGATGTCGTGCGAAGCGATTTTCAAGGGGACCAAAGTCGATGGTGTCTATGATTGCGACCCCAAGAAACACGCTGATGCCAAAAGATACGACCGGGTCACCTATGACGAGGTGCTGCAAAAGCACCTGAACGTCATGGACGCCTCCGCCATTGCGCTGGCGCGGGACAACAACTTGCCGATCATCGTGTTTTCCCTCGACGAACCTGGCGGCTTCCGGGGAATTCTGGCCGGGCAGGGCACCTATACAACGGTGCATAGCTAGGTCTATAAGGCCCCAGCCCTCGGGAGGGGTGCCCGAATAACAGTAAAAGAGCGGTGCGATGGCTGACGAAATCGAAATCGATATTGATGACCTCAAGCGGCGGATGGACGGCGCAATGACCGCGCTGCGCCACGAATTCGCGTCGCTCAGGACCGGTCGCGCTTCAGCCTCGATGATCGAGCCGATCACGGTGGAAGCCTATGGTGCGGTGACACCGATAAACCAGGTAGGCACCGTAAACGTGCCCGAACCACGGATGGTCACGATCAACGTCTGGGACAAGGGCCTTGTCGGCAAGGTGGAAAAGGCGATCCGTGAAAGCGGTCTTGGCATCAATCCGCAGCTCAACGGCACCATCATCATGCTGCCCATCCCCGAGTTGAACGAGGAACGCCGCAAGGAACTGACGAAGGTTGCCGGCCAATATGCCGAAAGTGCCCGGGTCGCGATCCGCAACGTGCGGCGTGACGGCATGGAACAGCTGAAGAAAGCCAAGAACGCCGGCATGTCAGAAGACGAGCATAAACTCTGGCACGACGAGATTCAGGAACTGACCGACGGCCACATTAAGTCCGTCGACGAGGCACTGGAAGTGAAACAGGGTGAGATCATGCAGGTATAACCTGCCGGCGCGGAAACGCTCTGTGCACTATTTCCGCCGCATTTGGGCGTTACAGGCGGATATGTTTGAACCGATTTGACGCTGGACTGTAGAATTGGACATGTCAGCCGCGAGGCGATTGAGGCCGGGAGCAGAGCCATGACGAAGACCGCAGGAAAAGGGCCGGACCATGTGGCCATCATCATGGACGGCAACGGTCGCTGGGCGCAGGCTCGCGGCAAGGCCCGTCTCTTCGGCCATCACGCTGGTGCCCGCCGAGTGAAGGAGATCGTGCGCGCCTGCCCGGGACTGGGCGTCAAGTATCTGACGATCTTTGCATTCTCCACCGAGAACTGGAAACGCACCCAGTCCGAGGTTGCCGGATTGATGTCGCTGTTCCGGCGCTACATCCAGCGCGAGGCGCAGGAACTGCTGGCAGAGGGCGTGCGCGTCCGTTTCATCGGCGACCGCATCCGTCTGGATGACAAGCTTGTGCAGATGATGGACGAGCTCGAACTGCTGACCTCGAACAACGACAAGGTACATCTGACCGTCGCGCTGAATTACGGCGGGCGGGACGAGGTTGCCCGTGCGACGCGTCGGCTCGCGCACGATGTGAAGGCTGGCAAGCTGGATCCTAAGAATGTGGATGAAGAGACACTGCCAAAGTATTTGGACACCTACGTTTTGCCGGACCCGGACCTGGTCATCCGCACCTCTGGCGAGGCACGCATCTCCAATTTCCTGCTGTGGCAATCCGCCTATTCCGAGTACGAGTTCATAGACACGCTCTGGCCGGATTTCACGAAGCGGATTTTCGCCGAGATCGTCGAGAATTTCGCGGGTCGTGAACGCCGTTTCGGTGCCGTGCTTACATGACGTCCAGTGGGCGCCGATGGGACGATCTGCGCCCGCGGGTCATTACCGGACTTAGCCTGACAGCGGCCGGAATCATCCTGATCTCCATTGGCGGGACGACATTCGCGATAACAGCCGCGTTGGTGACCGGCATCATGCTTTGGGAACTCGCCACAATGGTCGCGCCGGACCGTAAGGCGGAAGCGATCCAGATCGGCGTGCTGACCGCCGCCGCGGTCCTCCTGGCTCGGGGGTTGCCCTCCGTATTCACGCTTCCGCTGCTGGTTGCACCGGCCCTGACGGGCATCGCATTGCTACGTCGGCATCCGCTGATCTTTGCCGTTTACGCGGTCGGCATCCTCGTCGCGGGTTATGGCCTGACCTGGGCGCGCGACACCTACGGCGTCGTCTGGCTGTTCTGGTTGGTGATAACCGTCGTTATGACCGACATAGCGGGTTACTTTGGCGGTCGGATGATCGGAGGCAAGAAATTCTGGCCCTCGATCAGCCCGAAAAAGACCTGGGCAGGTATCATCAGCGGCTGGATCGCGGCTTTTCTTGTCAGCCTGGTCTTTAAGAACATCACTGATGCCGGGCGAGACCTGTACTGGATTGCGGTCCTCCTGAGCTTCGCATCGCAGATGGGCGACATCGCAGAAAGTGCCTTGAAACGCCGCATGGGCGTAAAGGACAGTTCTAACCTGTTGCCGGGCCACGGCGGAGTCTTCGACCGCTTTGACGCATTGCTGGGGGCCTCGCTTTTCATGCTGCTGACTGCGCTGATCGTGGATGTTCCGGATTTGACACTCTGAGAGTCTGGTATGACGAGACGGGTAACGATATTCGGCGCCACCGGGTCGATCGGGCAAAACACCCTCGACCTTATCGCACGTGATCCCGAAGCTTATGATGTCGTCGCGTTGACGGGCGGCGCGAATGTGTCGCAGCTGGCGGAAGATGCGAAACGTTTCCGCGCTGACATCGCGGTTACGGCACATGAAGAACAACTGCCGATACTGCGCGAGGCACTCGCCGGCACCAGCGTCGAGGCGGCCGCCGGGGCAGGGGCGCTCATCGAGGCGGCGGACAGGCCGGCGGATTGGATCATGTCCGCCATCGTCGGATCGGCCGGGCTGGCGCCGGGCTTCGCGGCCTTGAGGCACGGCACAACCCTCGCGCTGGCAAACAAGGAAAGCCTCGTTGCGGCGGGACCGCTGTTGATGGCCGAGGCCAGAAAGCAAAACGCGACGATCCTGCCGGTGGACAGCGAACATTCCGCGGTGTTTCAGGCGTTGGTCGGTGAGGACCCCGCCTGCATCGAGCGCGTGATCATAACAGCCTCCGGCGGCGCCTTCCGCGACTGGCCGCTTGAGAACCTTGCCTATGCCTCGCCGGAACAGGCCGCCTGTCATCCGAACTGGGCCATGGGCCAGCGGATCACCGTCGACAGCGCGTCCATGTTCAACAAGTCCCTGGAACTGATTGAGACCAAGGAATATTTCGGCCTGGATCCGGACAGGATCGAGGTCCTTGTCCACCCCGAAAGCCTTGTTCACGCACTTGTTGGGTTCCGCGACGGGGCGCTTATGGCGCATATGGGCGCACCGGATATGCGACATGCCATCGGATATGCGCTGCACTGGCCCGAACGGCGGGATCTGCCGGTGGAGCGGCTGGATCTGGCGCGGATTGCCAGCCTGAGCTTCCGTGCGCCGGATCCGGAGCGTTGGCCCGCGCTGGGGCTGGCCCGCGAGGTAATGCGCATCGGCGGACTGGCTGGCGCGGCTTTCAACGCGGCAAAGGAAAAGGCGCTCGACGCATTTCTGGAAAGGCGTCTGGCGTTCACCGGGATGGCAGAGATCGTCGGCGAGGTTCTTGAGCGAATGTCAACCGAAGAGGGTCTAAGTTCCGCCCGATTCGACCTTGATAACGTGTTTCAAATGGATCATCTGGCCCGTGTTCGCGCGGGCGAGGCGATCGAGAAAAGACAGTAAGAGGCAGTGTTTTGGAACTGACCGAGCTCATCCCGACCTTTGGGAATACACTTTACACGATCGGCGCCTTCGTTGTTGCGCTGAGCATCATCGTCGCGGTTCACGAATACGGCCACTACATTGTCGGCCGCTGGTGCGGGATTCGGGCAGAGGTGTTCTCGGTCGGCTTCGGGCCAGTGTTGTGGAGCAGAACCGACAAGCGTGGCACGCAATGGCAGATTGCCGCGCTGCCGTTCGGTGGTTTCGTCAAGTTCCTCGGCGACGCCGGTGCGGCCAGCGACAAGGCGAGCGACGCCTATGATGCGATGGACGAGGAAACCCGACGGCACACAATGCATGGCGCGCCGCTCTGGGCGCGCATGCTGACGGTGGCCGCGGGGCCGGTATTCAACTTCATTCTCTCGATCGTCGTCTTCGGCGCTATTATCATGGCCACGGGTGTCGCGAGCGACCCGCTGACAGTGGGCGATCTGCGCCCGGCGCCAGGCTTGCAGGGACAATTGCAGCCGGGGGACGAGATCCTGGCGGTCGAAGGCGAACCGACGCCGCCCGTCGCCGAATTCCGCGATTTCATCGACACGCTTCCGGTCCAGCCGGAGCTGGACTTCACCATCCGCCGTGACGGGCAGGAAATGACTGTGTCCGTCCCATACCCCTATCCGGGGGCAGTGGTCGGCGTTACGCCGGGATCCGCGGCCAGCGAAGCCGGGATTCAGGAAGGCGACGTGATTACCGCCGTGGATGGCGAACCAATAGTGGCCTTCGAGGATCTGCGCACTGCCGTGGGCGAGTCCGATGGTGGCGAGATGGTCATGACGGTCTGGCGCGACGGCGAGACGTTCGAAGCCAGCCTGACACCCAAACGCATGGATCTACCGCTTGCGGATGGCGGGTTCGAGACGCGCTGGCTGATTGGCGTCAATGGCGGCATGATTTTCGAGCCGATGACGGAAACACCCGGGCTTGGCCAGTCACTGCTCTACGGCGTGAACCAGACGGTATTCATCGTGAAGTCGTCTGTCTCCGGCCTGTATCATATGGCCGTTGGCGCGATCTCCAGCTGCAATCTCCGGGGCCCAATCGGAATCGCTCAGACCAGTGGCGAAGCGGCAAGCCAGGGGATCGAAACCTTCATCTGGTTCATCGCGGTGCTTTCGACTGCGGTCGGCTTCCTCAACCTGTTTCCGATCCCGGTGCTTGATGGGGGCCATCTGGTCTTCCACGTCTACGAAGCCGCGATCGGCCGCCCTCCCAGCGACCGCGCCCTGCGTGTCCTGATGAGTGTGGGGCTTTTCATGCTGTTGAGCCTTATGGCTTTTGCCCTCTCAAACGACCTGTTCTGCCCTTGAAGCGGCGTAGACACGCCCAAATTCCGCCCAATTTCGACCCTACGTCATTTGCGCAAGTATCTTGCTTGGGTGAATGGAGGCAGAACTCATGAATGCGCTTCGGTCGGGATATCGCGGCCTGTCTTTGCTGGCTGACCTGAACTGGGACCGGCTGCTTTTCGCCGGTGGCGCCGCCGCCGCGCTGTTTGCTGCGGCCTACATTATCTCGCTCTAAGACCACCGGCGCCCAAAGCGCCATCGTAACAGGGCCACCATATCTGGTGGCGTAGCACCCGCTCGATGAATATCGGTGGGTGCTTTTGCTTTGTTTTCCGCTTTTGACACGACCCTGCTTTCGCGGTAACCACATTAAAAAACAAGCTTGTGGTGGGACTGGGACAGATGAAGCGGGCAACAATCAGCGAGCAGAACAAGGGACACAGAAGCCCAACAGCGATTTACAGGGCCGCTCTTGTCGTTTTCCTTGCAATCTCAACCTATTTTGGCGCTTCGCTTAGCGCCGCCGACGCGCAAAGCTACACGTTCTCGAACGTGACGGTGGAAGGTGGCGGCCGTATCGAACCCGGCACGGTGTTGTCGTATGCGGGAATCGAGCCCGGCCAGACAGTCACCGCCGGCCAGCTGAACGAGGCTTACCAGAACGTTCTCGGCTCCGGGCTGTTTGAATCTGTGGCATTCGAGCCACGGGGCGGCACGCTCGTGATCGTCGTACAGGAATTTCCGACGATCAACCGCATCAATATCGAGGGCAACAGCAAGCTGAAGGACGAAGCGCTTCTTGGCCTGCTCCGTTCGCAGCCCCGCCGCGTCTACTCGCCGACAGTGGCCGAGCAGGATGCCGCCGCGATTGTCGATGCGTATGAACAAGCAGGACGTCTTGCTGCGACAGTTGAACCGGTGATCATCCGTCGGTCCAACAACCGCGTCGATCTCGTCTTCGAGGTTGCCGAAGGCAAAGTCGTCGAAGTTGAACGCATCAGCTTCGTCGGAAACCGAGACTTCTCCGATCGCCGCCTCCGCCGCGTGCTGGAATCGAAACAGGCCGGTTTGTTCCGGCAGTTGATCCAGCGCGACACCTTCATCGGCGACCGGGTGCAGTTTGATCGTCAGGTTCTGACGGACTTCTATCGTTCCCGTGGCTACGTCGACTTCGATGTGTTGTCGGTCGCATCCGAATTCTCCCGCGAACGCAACGCCTTCTTTGTGACCTTTACGGTCCGCGAGGGCCTCAAGTACCGGTACGGCAATATCAGCGTTAGCAGCGACCTGCCGGAGATCGATGTCAGCGCCTATCAGAACGCAGTGGCCATCCGTTCCGGCCAGGTCTACAACCCGCTCGATATCGACAACACCATAGCCCGGCTGGAACGTCTGGCGGTGCAGCAGGACCTGGATTTCATCCGCGTCGATCCGCGTGTGACGCGTGACGACCGCAACCAGCTTCTGTTCATCGATTTCGCCATCGTCCGTGGCCCGCGTATCTTCGTCGAACGCATTGATATCGAAGGCAACGCGACCACGCTGGACCGTGTCATCCGGCGCCAGTTCACGGCGGTGGAAGGCGATCCTTTCAACCCGCGTGAAATCCGCGAGGCGGCGTCGAGGATCGAAGCGCTCGGCTTCTTCTCCAAGGCTGAAGTGAATCCGCGGGAAGGTTCCTCGCCGGATCAGGTCATCGTCGATGTCGATGTCGAAGAGCAGCCGACCGGTTCGCTGGGCTTCGGCGCCAGCTATAGCGGGTCTGCCGGGTTCGGTCTGACATTCAACTTCTCGGAGCGGAACTTCCTCGGCCGTGGTCAGGCGCTCAGCTTCGATGTCTCAACCGGTTCCGGTACGCAGAACTACTCCTTCGGCTTCCGGGAACCAGCCTTCCTCGGACGCGATGTGGCTTACTCCTTCAACATCGCCTACACCACGACGGAAGAAGCGAACTCGACCGACTACAACACGACCTTGGGCCGCGTCACCACCGGTTTCGATTTCCCGCTGGGCGAGTACTCGCGGCTTGGTCTCAACGTCTTCGGACGGCTTACCGATATCACTGACGTGCCGGCCGAGTCCTCGGCGATCCTCGCAGCTGAAGCTGCGCGCGGTCAGGAATGGGCCATTGGCGCCGGGTACGAATACACCTACCGCACGCTTCGCCGTGGCCTGAACCCCGACGCGGGTATCCTGTTCCGTTGGAGCCAGGACTTCGCCGGTATTGGCGGCGATGTTTCCTACGTGAAGAGTGAGGCGCTCTTGGTCGGTGAAACCAAGGTTGTGAACGACGAGGTCACTCTGCGCGCGATTTTCGAGGGCGGCGCGCTCAACTCGGTCAGTGGTGGCGACTCCCGCATCGTCGATCGCTTCACCTTGAACGGCAAAATTCGCGGCTTCGAGTACTTCGGCGTCGGTCCGAGGGACCTTGGTGCAGCCAACGAGGACGCCCTCGGCGGCAACTACTTTGCGGTCGCCAAATTCGAGGCGGAATTCCCGCTGGGTCTGCCTGAAGAGTACGGCATCCACGGCGGTGTCTTCCTCGATGTCGGCTCGGTTTGGGGGCTGGACAACACGGCCGGGACCAGCACCGTCGATGACGACTTTGCGCTGCGTTCGGCTGCTGGCATCTCGATCTTCTGGGATACGCCGATCGGACCGTTGCGCTTCAACTTCTCGAAGGCCCTCGTCAAAGAGGACTACGACGAAGAGCGTGAGTTCGACCTGACGATCTCCACGAGATTCTAGGCCATGGTGCGGCGCGTCCTCGTGCCGCTCCGCGCTTTCCTCGCGGCGCTGGCTCTGACGGCAGGGTCAGCCGCCGCGCAGGACGTGATACCAGTTCCTCCGCCGGTTCTTACCCTGGACCAGGAAAAGCTGTTTGCCGGATCCCGCGAGGCTGCGCGGATTGGCGAGGAAATGGAGCAGCGGGCAAACGAACTCGCCGCCGAGAATCGAAGCATCGAAGCAAACCTGACGTCCGAGGAACTCGATCTCACCGAAAAGCGCAAAACGCTGCCACCGGAAGAATTCCGCGCTCTTGCCGATGCATTCGATGCCAAGGTGCAGCGGCTCCGCACAGAGCAGGACGCCAAGGAACGGGACCTGCAGCGCATGCGCGAAGAGGCCCGGCAGAACTTTCTGAGCCGGATCACGCCCGTGCTGACGGAAATCGCCCGCGAACGCGGCGCTCTCGTCGTGATGGACCGGCGCGCAGTCCTGCTTTCTGCGGACTCGGTGGATATCACCGAGGAAGCGATAGAGCGCATCGATGCGACGTTCTCTGGACAGGGTGATGGAGCTGGCGGCGAAGCAACGTTGCCCGAAACTGACACGCCGGAGCCGGAGGTGACGATACCGTCCGAGCCCGAGACCTCAGACACCACCGATTGAACCCGCATCGCCGCTCACCACCGCTTGTTTAGCCGCGTCTTCGCTGCTACCAGACGCTGGCCTTTCCGAAGACCAAGGACCGCCCAATGAACGAAGCCCTGAAGACCGCCGATAACGACATGATCCAGCGGATCCTGCCCCACCGCTACCCGTTCCTTCTGGTAGATCGCGTGGTGGATATCGACGGCACGAACTCGGCCACGGGCATCAAGAACGTCACCTTCAACGAACCGCATTTCCAGGGTCATTTTCCCGGTACGCCGATCATGCCCGGCGTGACGATCATAGAGGCAATGGCGCAGACTGCCGGCATCATGATCGGGGTGGCGAACGATATCACCGATACCAACCTGCTGATCTACCTGATGAGCGTCGACAAGGCGAAGTTCCGTCGCAAGGTTGTGCCGGGCGACCAGCTGAAGCTGCATATCACCGGGCTGCGCACCGGCGGCAAGGTGCTGAAGTTCCACGGCGTCGCAGAGGTGGACGGACAGAAAGCGGCCGAGGCAGAATTCGCCGCGATGGTCGATCTGACACCGGGGAGTTGAGCCATGAGCATCCACGCCACCGCCCGCATCCATGACAGCGCCATTGTCGAGGAAGGGGCCGAGATCGGGCCGGATGTAGAGGTTGGAGCTTTCTCGGTCATCGGATCCAAAGTGAAGCTTTCGGCTGGCGTCAGGGTGAAGAGCCATAATGTGATCACCGGCCAGACCGAAATCGGCGAAAAGACCGAGGTGTTTCCGTTCTGCTCCATCGGTGACATTCCGCAGGACCTGAAGTTCTCGGGCGAGGACACGCGCCTGATCATCGGCGCCCGGAACACGATCCGTGAACATGTCACGATGAACCCGGGCACCGCACATGGCGGCGGAGAAACCGTCATCGGAGACGACTGCCTGTTCATGGCCGGCGTTCACGTTGCACATGACTGCCGTATCGGCAGCCGCGTGATCGTCGTGAACCAGTCCGGCATCGCGGGCCATGCCGTGATCGGCGACGACGTGATCATCGGCGGCGTCTCGGGCGTGCATCAGTGGGTTCGCATCGGAAAGGGTGCCATCATCGGCGGTGTCACCAAGGTCGCAAAAGACGTGATACCGTATGGCATGGTCGATGCCGACGCGGGAGAATTGCGCGGCCTGAACCTGGTCGGGCTTCGCCGAAAAGGGGTCGACCGGGCCGAGATCACCGCGCTGCGGGCGGCCTACAAGGTGCTTGGCGACGGCGACGGATCTTTCCAGGAACGCGCCGCGCGGCTGATGGAGGAAACCGACAGCGCCTACGTGAAAGAGGTTGTGGAATTCATCCTGACCGACAGTGACCGCCATTTCCTGACGCCGCGCTGATGGGAAGACTGGCGATTATCGCGGGCAGGGGCGCGCTGCCGCACCAGATCGCGAAAAAGCATCCCGAAGCCTTGTTCGTGTCGATCTCCGGTACGGATGTCGATGCCCCGCAGGGGGTCGATAGTGCCGAAATCAGCTACGAACGGTTCGGTCAACTGTTCCGCACACTCCGCGGGGCAGGGACCACCGACGTTGTCATGGCGGGCGGGATGGTCCGGCCTGTTCTGAACCCCGCGCGCTTCGATACCAAGACGATGATGCTCGCGCCCCGCTTCCTCAAGGCCATGCAGGGCGGCGACGACCAGTTGCTGCGAACCGTCGTTAGTGCATTCGAAGAAGAAGGGTTTGCAGTGCGCGGCGCCCACGAGCTGCTGCCGGACCTGACGGCGAAACCCGGACGCCTCGCGGGACGCAAGCCGTCGTCGAAGGATAACGCCGATATCGACCGGGCAATCGAAATCCTGACCGCACTCGGGCCGCTCGATGTGGGGCAGGGCGCCGTCGTGGCGCAGTCGCTCTGCTTCGGGATCGAAACGGTGCAGGGCACCGATGCCTTGCTGCAATATGTGGGCGACACGCGCCACAAGCTGCGCCATCAGGGCGGTGTGCTTGTGAAGGTTCCGAAACCGGGTCAGGACCTGCGGGTGGACATGCCAACAATCGGGCCCCGCACAATCGAAGGGGTTCAGAAGGCCGGCTTGAACGGCATCGTCATTGCAGCCGGAAAGGTGATGATCATCGACCGCCCGGCCGCCATCGAAGCTGCGGAAAAGGCCGGGCTTTTCCTGCTGGCAAAGGACGTCTGATGCGCGTCTTCATCCTCGCGGGCGAGCCATCCGGTGACAGGCTTGGCGCCGCACTCATGCGGGGTCTGAAAGCATTGCGCCCGGAGGTCCAGTTCGACGGTATCGGCGGGGCCGAAATGCAGGCCGAAGGACTTGTCTCCCGCTTTCCCATGGAAGAACTCAGTGTCATGGGCATCGCCGAGGTGCTGCCGAAGATCCGGCATCTGAAGCGCCGGATCTCACAGACGGCGGATTGGGTGGCGGACACCAAACCGGACGTGATGATCACCATCGATAGCCCCGACTTCAGCCTTCGCGTCGCAGCGCAGGTGAAGGCGTCCAGTGACATCCGCTGCGTCCACTACGTAGCTCCTTCCGTCTGGGCCTGGCGCGAGGGCCGTGCGCAGAAAATGGCGCGCTACATCGATCAGGTTCTGGCGCTCCTGCCGTTCGAGCCGCCCTACATGGAGGCCGCAGGGGTTCGCTGCGACTTCGTGGGCCACCCCGTCGTCGAAGACCCGCTGGCAAGCCCTGATGAGATTGCGGAATTCCGTGCCGAGACTGGGTTGTCCAACGCGCCGATCCTGCTGGTTCTGCCCGGCTCCAGACGTGGCGAGGTCTCGCGCCTTGCCCCCATCTTCGGCGAAGCGCTGCGTCCTGTTCTGGCTGCGTTGCCCGAAACCCGCGTTGTCGTCCCCGCAGCGCCCGGAGTCGCAAGCGCGGTCATCGACGCAACGCACAATTGGCCCGGTAACACAATCGTCCTCGATTCCCGTGATAGCGCCGGTGTTGATGTCGCCCGCCGCAAGCGCGCCGCCTTTGCTGCGGCGGATGCGGCGCTGGCCGCCTCCGGTACGGTGTCGCTGGAACTCGCCGCGGCGGCCACACCGATGGTCATCGCCTATGACATGAACTGGCTGACCTGGCAGATTGCCAGCCGCATGCTCAAGATCGACACGGCGACACTGGTGAACCTTGTCAGCGAGACTCGCGCCGTTCCCGAATATCTTGGTCCAGCCTGCAAACCGGCGCCGATCGCTGACGCATTGATCGCCTTGCTCGAGGATGAACAGGCGCGCGCCGCCCAGCTTGCGGCAATGGAAAAGACGATGACCGCCCTTGGCAAGGGCGACGAGCCTCCCGGCCTCCGCGCCGCCCGCGCGGTCCTCGATGGGCTGAACTGAAAGGGCGCGCCGGAAACCAGCGCGCCTTTTGATACTCGGATGAACAAACAAATCTTCGACGCTAGCCAAAGCGCCGCATAGTTCCGATCAGCCGTCCGTACGCACAAGCCGCAAATAGGGCCGCTCCGAAGGTTGCGGCGTCACATAGCTCTCCGGTTTCGGCTCTGCGAACTCCACCGGTTCCGCCGTTTTCGCTGATACCTCGGCGTCCGGTCGCTTGGTCTCGACGATCCGCCGCAACTGCACCTGCTCGATGGTGAACCGGCGCGGCGCGCGACCGATATCGCCACGGCTCTCAAGGCAGGCCAGAACCCGTGGCGATCCGCGGCCCGAATTGGCAAGCGGAGCGAGCAGCAGCCGTGCCGGCAGAACGGGCTTCCCGATACCGCGCTCACCGGCAATAGAGATGTCCGCCACCTGCGGCGTCGTCACCACGCTTTCCAGCACCCGCGAAATCCGGTCTCGCGCATCCGGAACGAAGAAGGCAGTAAGCGGCATTCCGCGTACTTCCATGCCCAGGATGTCCCGCAGGTGCATACCCGAGATTCTCACTCGTCCGATTCCCGGCGCCACATGCTCCAGCAGGAAGGTGTATTCCAGTGCCGAACCGAGGCCGCGCGGATCCACCTCGGCGCGATCCGGCATAATCCGGCCGGCGCGCAGGGCCTCCCAATAGGCGTCGACCTGGCCAATTGCCTGATATTTCAAAGAAGCCGCTCCATCGAACAACGCCACCACGTTGCCGTTTCCGGCATGCCTCATCTCCATCTTCTTACCCCCGCCAGGTCGCGGACATTGCCGCCCGACTCCCGGCTTGTTAACTGATACTTCAGATTCCTTACTCTTTCCTTAATCTGCCACAGAATGTGGCGAGATGGAGGCGAAAACTTACCAAATGGTTAATAGCAATGGTTAAATCCATGACGGGCTTTGCGGCAACAAAGGGGAATGCCGTAGGCTATAGCTGGAACTGGGACATTCGTTCGGTCAACGCACGCGGGCTCGATATTCGCACGCGGCTGCCCGACTGGATCGAGGGGCTCGACCAGCCGGTCCGCGCTGCCGTTTCAAAAACCGTAGCCCGAGGTAATGTGACCGTGGGCCTGAAGCTCGCGCGCGACGAAGGGGCAGCGTGCGAAGAAGTCGACCCGGCCGCACTCGCACGCATATTGGGCCAGTTGAAGCAGGTAGAGGCGGCGGCGGCCGAGGCAGGGCTCAGCTTCGCGAAACCCACCGTGACCGACGTACTGGCCGCACGGGGCGTGCTCGTAAGCAATGCCTCCGAGACGGATGTAGCCCCCCTGGCCAAGGCCATCACGGCGGGCCTGCCGGATCTCGTCAATGCCTTCGACCAGATGCGGCAGGCCGAGGGCGCCGCACTGAAAGACGTGCTTTTGGGTCAGCTTGCCACCATCCAGGACCTGACTACCGAAGCCGCAGAGCTTGCCGAGGCACGCAAGGACCAGATGGCCGACAGGCTGCGCGAGAACCTTGCGCGCATCCTGGAGAATTCCGATGGCGCCGACGAGGCTCGCGTCGCACAGGAACTGGCGATGATCGCCGTCAAGACGGACGTGACCGAGGAAATCGACCGGCTCGGCGCCCACGTGACGGCAGCCCGGGAACTGTTGGAAACCGACGGCCCCATCGGCCGCAAGCTCGACTTCCTCAGCCAGGAATTCAACCGCGAAGCCAACACGCTCTGTTCCAAGTCGCAGTCCACGGACCTGACCCGTGTCGGTCTTGACCTCAAGGCCACCATCGATCAGATGCGCGAGCAGGTTCAGAACGTGGAGTAGAACATGGCCGAGCGGCGCGGACTTCTGATCATCCTGTCCTCGCCCTCGGGGGCCGGTAAGTCGACCCTCGCGGGACGGCTTCGCGCCTGGGACCCGTCGATCAGGTTCTCCGTCTCCGCCACGACCCGGGAACCACGTCCCGGCGAACAGGACGGGCGCGAGTACTATTTCACGGACGAAACCGGCTTCAAGCGCATGGTCTCGGACGGCGACATGCTGGAACACGCCCATGTCTTCGGCAACTTCTACGGCTCGCCCCGCAAGCCGGTCGAAAGCGCCATCACCAGCGGCACCGACGTTCTGTTCGATATCGACTGGCAGGGTGCCCAGCAGATCCGAAACTCCGCCCTGCAGGACAGCGTTCTGTCGATCTTCCTCCTGCCGCCGTCCATCGCCGAACTTCACCGCCGCCTCATCAGCCGGGCTCAGGACGACCCTGACACCGTCGAACGCCGGATGAAACGCAGCTGGGACGAGATCAGCCACTGGGACAGCTACGACTACGTGCTGGTCAACGACGATCTCGACGAGACGGAGGAGCGGCTGAAAACCATCGTGACCGCCGAACGCCTGCGCCGCCCGCGCCAGCCTGGACTGACCGATGTGGTACGCCGCCTGCAGCGCGAATACGAGGAGACGGCGCTATGACCCTCTATGTGCTCGGCGACAGAGAGCCACAGCTGCCCGAGGATGGGGATTTCTGGGTCGCGCCCGATGCGAACGTCATTGGCAATGTCATCCTGCGCTCCGGCGCCTCCATCTGGTTCGGCGCCACGCTGCGCGGCGACAACGAGCCGATTGTCATCGGCGAAGGCTCGAACGTGCAGGAAAACACGGTCATGCACACCGATCCCGGTTGCCCTCTGACGATCGGCGCCAACTGCACCATCGGCCACAAGGCCATGCTGCACGGCTGCACGATCCATGACGGGGCTCTGATCGGCATGGGCGCAACGGTACTGAACCACGCGGTGATCGGGGCAGGGTGCCTGATCGGGGCCGGCGCGCTGATCACCGAAGGCAAGGAGATCCCGCCGGGCTCGCTGGTGATGGGAGCGCCTGGCAAGGTTATCCGTCAGCTCGACGAGGCGGCATTGAATGGCTTGCTCGCCTCGGCTGCCCACTACCGTGACCGCATGCGCCTGTTTCGCGAAAGCCTGCGGCCGATCTGACCACGGCTTGGCGGCACAAACACAACCAGCCAGTTGCGTATCGTCCGGAATGTTTCACGGACTCCCAATAGACGGATAGACAATGACCGAACCCAAACACAGCCTCGTGCGCCGCACATCCTGGCCCGACAGCGCAAGCCGGCCCGTCGTGACACCTCTGCAGCCTTCGGTGGTTTATGCGTCGGACAGCCCGGACGCGCTTGACGCGCAATACGAGGGCAGGGCGCAGGGTTACACCTATGCCCGCGAAGGCCACCCCAACGCGACGGTTCTGGCCCGCAAGATCGACGGGATGGAAGGCGTGGACGGCGGGCTGATCCTCGGCTCCGGGATGGCCGCAATCACGGCGCTGATGTTCGGTCTGCTGGGAAAGGGCGATCACGTGTTGGGCGGCAACCAGCTGTATGGCCGGTCGATGCGGATGCTGCGCGAGGAACTGCCGCGTCTCGGCATCGACGCGACCCTCGCCGATCCGACCGACGCCGACAGCTTCGCCCAATCGATCCGCCCCGAAACCCGGCTGATCCTGCTGGAGGTCGTGTCGAACCCCACACTGCGCGTATCCGACGTGACGGGCATTGCCAAACTGGCGAAGGATCGTGGCATCCTTCTGGCCATCGACAACACCTTCACCACGCCGCGCGGCTTCCAGCCCTACGATCAAGGCGCGGATATCGTGCTCCACTCGGTGACCAAGCTGCTTGGCGGCCACTCCGACGCGACGCTGGGATACATTTCCGCGCGCGACCCGGCCCACCGCAAACGCATCTATGACACCGCCGTCACGCTGGGCCTTACGCCAAGCCCGTTTGACTGCTGGCTGGCAGAGCGTGGCCTCTATTCTTTCGAACTGCGCTACGACCGGGCAGAGCAGAACGCCAGAACCCTCGCCGATGCCTTCGCCGAAACACCCGGCGTCAAACGTGTCCTGTACCCGACGCGGCCCGATCACCCCGACCATAACCGCGCCGCGGCCCTGCTGGGGGAACGCGGCGGCAACATGGTCAGCTTTGAAATCGAAGGCGGCCGCGACGCGACCAATGCGCTCGTTCAGGCCGCGCCGAATATCGCCTTCGCCCCCACGCTCGGCGATATCGGCACCACGCTCAGCCATCCCGCCAGTTCCTCCCACCGCGCCCTCAGCAGTGACGAACGCGCCGAACTCGGCATGTCCGAAGGGTTTTTCCGCGTTTCCGTGGGGGTCGAAGACGTCGATCTGCTCGTCGCGGAGTTTCGTGCGGCGATTGCCGCGGCCACAGGCACATGACCGGGCAGGACATCTCCACTATCCTCGCCGCGATCCCGCTTCCACTGGTCCTGATCGGTGGCGACGAGCGAGTGATCGCGGCCAATACGGCCGCTGGTCAGCTCTTCGGCGCTGCTGGCGCGGGATATCACTACATCACCGTCCTGCGGCAGCCGGTTCTTCTGGATTGCGTCGAAGCGGCGCTCAAGGCGGGACAGCGGCGCGAGGCGCAGTTCCTTACCCGTGATGGCGAACGCGACGTGACTTTCAATGCCGTCGCCGCTCCGGTCGGCGATGGCGTCATGCTCAGCCTCGAAGACATCAGCCACGTGCAGGCCGCCGGCGAGATGCGCCGCGACTTCGTGGCCAATGTCAGCCATGAACTCCGCACGCCTCTGACCGCGCTCATCGGCTTCATCGAGACCCTGCAGGGCCCGGCCCGCAAAGACCCGGACGCGCAGGCGCGCTTCCTCGAGATCATGGAACGTGAAGCGGGCCGCATGAGCCGTCTCATCCAGGACCTGCTGTCGCTTTCGCGCGTCGAAAGCGAAGAGCGCGTACGCCCGACGGAACGCGTGGATGTCGCCAGCCTTGTCACCTCTGCCTCGATGACGCTCGGCGCCGTGGCCGAAGAACGCGGCGTGTCTTTGACGGTGATCGGAGCCGACGATGCCGCGGAAGTGCCGGGCGACTCCGATCAGCTATTGCAGGTCTTCACCAACCTGATGGAGAACGGCATCAAATACGGCGGCGGCGAAGTCACCGTCGAGCTGACCCGCCAGGAACGCGACCCGATGTTGCGCGGTCCGGCTGTGCGGGTCGAGGTGCGCGACAATGGCGACGGCATCGATCCGTTGCACATTCCGCGGCTGACCGAGCGCTTCTACCGCATAGACAGCCACCGCTCGCGCGAGATGGGCGGGACGGGCCTTGGCCTTGCGATCGTGAAGCATATCGTGAACCGGCATCGCGGCCGGCTCAGGATTGAAAGCACGCGCGGGCAGGGCAGTCGCTTCGTGGTGGTGCTACCCTCCTGAGGGCGAATATCAGTGCCATGACGCAGGCGAACGGAGTATCCGCGCGTGATGCCGCTGGATCTACTCCCCGGCTCTTTCCAGAGATCTTGCCGGAACGAGTCTTCGAAATGGTCCGGACGATTCGGAACGTTCCATTACGTCCGGTAAACGTATGTGACAAATCGATTCTATCGGCGCGGCCTGACCTGTTACCTTTGGCCGTCCAGCTATCGGGCAACCCAACGTAACCTTCTGCGGAGTCCATGGATTTTTCATGTATCCGTAATTTGTCTAGTTGGCGAGAATATACCTTAAGTATCGGAAAATAAATTGAAACATGCAGGAGCACATGTTCCGCCACCAAGCGTTGTCTGTGGGTGTCATGAAACTGTTACCCAGTTGTCACAAAAGCTTCTGACCACAGCCGTAGGCAGCCCAGCACGAAGGGGGATTTAGAGAGAGACAGGGGTCCCCCTGCGAAACTCAATCAGGAGCTATCTATGTCCTTTGCGAAACTGACCGCCTCCACCCTGGCGATCGCTGCCGTGTCCGCGACTGCTGCCGCTGCGCGTGACAACGTCCAGGTGGCTGGCTCGTCGACCGTTCTGCCCTACGCGTCGATCGTCGCCGAAGCCTTCGGCGAGAACTTCGACTTCCCGACCCCGGTCGTGGAATCGGGCGGTTCGTCGGCTGGCCTGAAGCGCTTCTGCGAAGGCGTTGGTGAAAACACCATCGACATCGCGAACGCTTCCCGTGCGATCCGCGACAGCGAAATCGAAACCTGTGCCGCCAACGGCGTCACCGATATCGTCGAAGTCCGCATCGGCTATGACGGCATCGTCTTCGCCTCGCAAATCGACGGCCCGGCCTTCACCGCGTTCGAGCCGGCCGACTGGTTCTCCGCCCTGGCCGCCGAAATCCCGGTTGATGGCGCGATGACCGCCAACCCGAACATGACCTGGGCCGACGTGAACCCGGATCTGCCGGACGTCGAAATCGCCGCTTTCATCCCGGGCACCAAGCACGGCACCCGTGAAGTCTTCGAAGAGAAGGTCCTGCTGCAGGGCTGCGAAGACACCGGCGCGATGCAGGCCATGATGGATGCCGGCATGTCCGAAGACGACGCCGAAGGCGCCTGCATGGCGGTTCGCACCGATGGCAAGTCGGTCGACATCGACGGCGACTACACCGAAACCCTGGCCCGGATCGACTCGAACCCGAATGGCCTGGGCGTCTTCGGTCTGGCGTTCTACGAGAACAACACCGACAAGCTCAAAGTCGCGACCATGTCCGGCGTCGAGCCGTCGACCGACACCATCGCCTCGGGTGAATACCCGGTGTCGCGTCCGCTGTTCTTCTACATCAAGAAAGCGCATGTCGGCGTGATCCCCGGCCTGCAGGAATACGCCGACTTCTTCGTGTCTGACGAGATCGCCGGCCCAAGCGGCCCGCTGTCCAACTACGGCCTCGTGTCCGACCCGGAACTCTCGGCGACCCAGGAAAAGGTCCAGAACCTGGAGACCATGGGCAGCTCCATGTAATCAGGCCTCGGCCAAACGTCAGAGGCGGCCATTTGTGCCGCCTCTGCTCAATTGAAACATCTGACGAAATCCCTGGGGGAAGCGCACATGCCCGTGCTTTGGATCGTCGCGATCATCTTGGCGCTGGCCGTCATCGGCTATTTCATGGGACGGTACAGGGCGATTGCAAGCGCCGGCGGCGACAGCCGCAAACTGCACTCTCTCCCGAACTACTACGGAACCAGCGTTGCCATCTTCACGACGGTCTTCTCGCTGCTCGTCCTGATAATCTGGCTGATTGTTCAGCCCCTGGTGATCGAGAACCGGGTTTCCGGGACGATCCCGGCCGAGGCGATCCCGGAAGGAAGCACACTGGGACTCGTGATGTCGGACGTGCGCCGCGTCGCGAACGGGCTCGACATTGCCGTCGCAGGCGGTGCAATGACCGAAGACTACGCCTCGAGCATCCGTACGGAATTCACGGACGTCCGTGACCGCCTCGCCGGGGTCGGCGTTGCCCTCGGTTCGGACGTCGGCTCCTCCACGCTCCGCGCGGCGCAGCTTTACCGGACGATGTCTGCCACTGGCGCCTTGTTGATGGCCATCGTGGTGCTTGCCATCGCGCTTGGCGGTTTCCTCTTCGCCCTGATGCGCACCCACAAGGATTTCCGTGCCCGGAATGTCGTGGAAACGTCGATCAGATACCTGCTGATCGGCGCGGCCTCCATCGCCATTCTGACAACGGTCGGCATCATCCTCTCGCTGATCTTCAACACGATCGAGTTCTTTTACCGCTACCCCGCATGGGATTTCTTCTTCGGCACCACCTGGGCGCCGAGCTTCGGTGGCGGATCGGAACTCGGCATCATCCCTCTGCTCTGGGGCACCCTCTACATCTCGTTCATCGCTCTGGTGGTCGCGGTGCCGATCGGTCTCTTCGCGGCGGTCTACCTGTCGGAATATGCGACACCGAGGATCCGCGCCTTCGCGAAGCCGCTGATCGAGGTGCTGGCCGGCATCCCGACCATCGTCTACGGCCTTTTCGCGCTGCTGACCGTTGGTCCGCTGCTGCTGTCGGTCTTCGGACCGAACAGCGTGGGCTGGATGGGTGCGGCTTCCTCGGTCATGACCGCGGGCCTTGTCATGGGCATCATGCTGATCCCCTTCGTCAGCTCACTGTCGGACGACATCATCAACGCGGTGCCGCAGGCGATGCGCGACGGCTCGCTTGGCCTTGGCGCCACCCATTCCGAGACGGTCAAACAGGTGGTCCTGCCGGCTGCTCTGCCCGGCATCGTCGGTGCCGTGCTGCTGGCGGCCTCGCGGGCCATCGGTGAAACCATGATCGTGGTGATGGGGGCAGGGGCCGCGGCAAGGCTCTCGCTCAACCCGTTCGAGGCGATGACCACCGTTACCGCGAAGATCGTCAGCCAGCTGACCGGCGACGCGGACTTCTCCTCGCCCGAAGCGCTCGTCGCCTTCGCCCTGGGCATGACCCTCTTCGTCATCACCCTCGGCCTCAACATTCTCGCACTCTACATCGTGCGCAAATACCGGGAGCAATACGAATGACCGACGTGACAAATACACCCGTTCCGTCGGGACCGGAAAAGTCTCGTGGCTCGTCGCTCTACGCGCTGGACAAGCGTACCAAGCGCCGCAATGCCGCCGAAGCCCGGTTCAAGGCATACGGGATCGCCGCTGTCTGTGTCGGTCTGGCGTTCCTGGTAATCCTGCTGGTCTCGATCGTCCGCAACGGCATTCCGGCCTTTACGCAGACGTTCGTCGAGCTGCCGATCTACCTGAACGAGGAAAAACTCGATCCCGACGGCAACCGCGATCCGGCGGCGATGAGCAAGGTGTCGACCTTCGGCTACAACCCGTTGATCGAGGATGCGCTGGTTCAGCTCATGGCCGACAACGGTATCGAAACCGACATGGATGGGCCGACGCTGCGCAAGATGCTATCGTCGTCCGTTCCGGCTCAGGTCCGGGATTATACGCTCGCCAATCCGGACCAGGTTGGGGAAACCGTCACGTTCCGCGTTCTCGCCTCTAGCCGCGTCGACGGTTACATGAAGGGCAGGGTGCAGCGCGAGGACCTCGAGCGTGACAAGAACCTCGACGCTGCGCACCTTGACATCGTCGACCAACTGGTAGACGCGGGAGCAGTCGAACGTACCTTCAACTGGGCCTTCATCACCGGCGCCGACGCGTCGGAAAGCCGCCCGGAACAGGCCGGCATCGGGGTTTCTATGATTGGGTCGTTCTTCATGATGATCGTGGTCCTTGTCCTGGCGCTGCCCATCGGCGTCGCGGCTTCCATCTATCTCGAGGAGTTCGCGGCGAAGAACCGGTTCACCGACCTGATCGAGGTGAACATCTCGAACCTCGCGGCCGTCCCGTCGATCGTCTTCGGTATCCTCGGTCTGGCGGTGTTCATCCAGTTCGGCGGCCTGCCGCAATCGGCGCCGCTCGTGGGTGGCCTCGTCCTGACTCTGATGACCCTGCCGACGATCATCATCTCGACCCGCGCGTCGCTCAAGGCGGTGCCGCCGTCGATCCGCGACGCCGCGCTGGGGGTAGGGGCCTCGAAAACCCAGGCCGTGTTCCACCACGTGCTGCCCCTGGCCATGCCCGGCATCCTGACCGGTACCATCATCGGCCTTGCGCAGGCGCTCGGTGAAACCGCGCCGCTGCTGCTGATCGGGATGGTCGGCTACATCGCCACCAACTACCCCGAAGGGATCGTCGATGGCTTCCTGGCGCCGAATTCGGCCATGCCCGCCCAGATCTACGAATGGGCCAAGCGCGCCGACCCGGCCTATTACGAACGCGCCTGGGGCGGTATCATCGTGCTGCTCCTGTTCCTTATGACCATGAACATCATCGCCATTATACTGCGTCGCCGGTTCGAGCGTCGCTGGTAAGGAGAAGAGCCAATGAATCAGATGCCCATGACCAGCGAGAACGTCACCACCATGCCGACGAAGAACACCAAGATCACCGCACGCGACGTGCAGGTCTATTATGGGGATACCCACGCCATCAAGGATGTGGACGTCGATATCGAGGACCGCACCGTCACCGCCTTCATCGGTCCGTCGGGCTGTGGCAAGTCGACCTTCCTTCGCTGCCTGAACCGCATGAACGACACGATCGACATCTGCCGGGTGGAAGGTGCGATCAAGATCGACAACGAGGACATCTACGACAAGAAGGTCGACCCGGTGCAACTCCGTGCCAAGGTCGGCATGGTGTTCCAGAAACCGAACCCGTTTCCCAAGTCGATCTACGACAACATCGCATACGGGCCCCGGATCCACGGACTTGCGAAATCCAAGGCGGACCTGGACGAAATCGTCGAGAAATCCCTGCGCCGCGGCGCGATCTGGGACGAGGTGAAGGACCGTCTGCATGCGCCCGGCACCGGCCTGTCCGGCGGCCAGCAGCAGCGTCTCTGCATCGCCCGTGCAGTTGCCACGGAACCGGAAGTCCTGCTGATGGACGAGCCGTGCTCGGCTCTGGACCCGATCGCCACCGACCAGGTGGAGGATCTGATCGACGAACTGCGCAGCCAGTATTCGGTGGTCATCGTGACCCACTCGATGCAACAGGCCGCCCGCGTCAGTCAGAAAACGGCCTTCTTCCACCTTGGTAATCTTGTGGAGTATGGTGAGACCGATCAGATCTTCACCAATCCAAAGGATCCGAGGACCGAAAGCTATATTTCGGGCCGTATCGGTTAAAGAAATAAATGCAAGACAAGCACATCTCTTCTGCCTTCGACCGCGACCTTGAATCCCTTCAGTCTCTCATCATGAAGATGGGGGGCCTCGTCGAAGCGTCCATCCAACAGGCGGTCCGAGCTTTCCTGGACCGTGACGAGGATCTTGCGAACATGGTTCGCAAGACGGATGTGCGCATCGACGCACTGGAAAACGAGGTCAACGAGGAAGCGGCGCGCGTCATCGCGATCCGCAATCCGATGGCCACCGATCTGCGTACCGTGCTGTCGGTCATGAAGATCAGCGCCAATCTCGAACGCTGTGGGGACTACACCAAGAACCTCGCCAAGCGGACCACCGTGCTAGCCACGCTGCAGCCGGTGGAAGAGGCCGCGCCGGCGATCCGCCGCATGGCCCGCGATGTCGAGGCGATGCTGAAGGACGCGCTCGACGCCTTCGCGCAGCGCGACAACGAACTGGCCGAACAGGTTATCGAACGCGATGACGAGGTCGATCAGATGTACAACGCGATTTTTCGTGAATTGCTGACTCACATGATGGAAGACCCTCGCAACATCACCGCCTGCATGCACCTCCATTTTATTGCCAAGAACATGGAACGCATGGGCGACCACGTCACGTCCATCGCCGAACAGGTGGTCTACATGGTGACCGGTGAAATGCCCGAGGAACGCCGCCCGAAAAGTGACGAGACGCCATACATGGATGCTGACGGGGTAGTCTGATGGCAGCTGCACAACCGAAAGTCCTGGTCGTCGAGGACGAGCCTTCGCAGCGCGAAGTGCTGGCCTACAATCTGGAGGCAGAGGGCTTCGACGTCGCCCGTGCCGGCACAGGAGACGACGCGCTGCTCCTCGTCGAAGAGGACACGCCGGACATCATCCTGCTGGACTGGATGCTGCCCGGTGTCTCCGGGATCGAGATCTGCCGCAGGCTCAAGACACGTCCCAACACACGCGGCGTGCCTATCATCATGCTGTCGGCGCGCTCCGAGGAAGTTGACCGGGTGAGGGGGCTCGAGACTGGCGCCGACGACTATGTCGTCAAACCGTTCTCTGTCGTCGAACTGATGGCGCGCGTGCGCGCCCAGCTGCGCCGCACGCGGCCTGCGTCTGTTGGCCAGCGGCTGGAATTCTCGGACATCATGCTCGACTCGGAGACCCACAAGGTCACGCGTTGCGGCCAGGAGCTGAAGCTGGGGCCGACCGAATTCCGTCTGTTGACCACCTTCATGGAAAAGCCGGGCCGCGTCTGGAGCCGGGAACAGCTCCTGGATCGTGTCTGGGGGCGCGACATCTACGTCGACACCCGCACAGTTGACGTTCACATCGGACGCCTGCGCAAGGCTCTCGGCGCGCATGGCGGCGAGGACCCGATCCGAACCGTACGAGGCGCAGGCTACGCACTCGGCTGATTGGCGACGGGAGAGGCGTGCCGATAGCGCCGGATGTCAGATCCATTAATCCGATAATCGGTATTATGTAAATGATGAGGGTCTGTGGAGCTACGCCGTAACCCATTGCTGCCTTGGTCTTTTTAACCAGGTGCATCGATGCGGCCGGTGTTGTCTGCGCGATGGTCCCTCTGCTTGTTTGTGCCCCCCACGCTGCACGGCCCGGCATCAAAGCTTCCATGGCCAAGTGCCCGTAAAGAGACTCGTTTTCGCTCTCCTGGGCCATGGATAGCCCCGGACTGCGGATGTCTTCGGTGTCTGAGACGCGGCGGCGAGGCATTCATACGGATGAGCATTTCACAATCTTGTGAGCAAGCGCTCGCGTCGAAACCGCGACGGCCACACCCCGAACTGGTTAAAATCGGGTTAATTGCCACATTTACGCCAGTTAGGATCGATACAAGCGGACGCAACGTCAACTTCGTGCGCGCACGGATATCGCGCACATGCAGGAAAACGGTTGACCTTATGATAGAACTTATAAAAATCAGCCCTCGGATGAGGACCCCGCGGAACGACGGGATGACAATGCTTGACTATGTCGAGGGCGTAATCGCGTCCACAAACATGGATGAGCTGTGGCAGCACCATTGTGATGCCATGGCTTCCTACGGATTCACGCGGCTGCTCTACGGAATGGCTTCGTCGCGGTCGCGGTCGTCGCTCGGCGCGCGTGACGATTTTCTGATTTTGACCAATATCGTCGGCGACTACATGGATACCTTCGTCAACGACGGTCTCTACCTGCATGCGCCGATGGTCCGCTGGGCCACCGAAAACAGCGGTTCCTGCTCGTGGAGCTGGATCCGTGAACATGCCGAGGCGCTAACCTCCAAGGAACGCGAGGTCGTCGAGTTTAACACCCGCCACGGTCTGACCGCAGGACTGTCGATCAGCTTTGCCGAGACTGGCGCACGGGGTATCGCCGCCATTGCGCTCATTCCTGACGAAGGTGTGCCGCAGTCCGATGTGGATGCCATCTGGGCCGTAAAAGGCAGTGAAATCGAGGCGATGAACCACGTTCTTCATCTCAAGATCCTGACCCTGCCCTACCCCAACACACGCAAACCGCTCACAAAGCGCCAGCGTGAAGCGCTCGAATGGGTCGGTGAAGGTAAGACGACTCAGGATATCGGGGTCATCATGGGCCTCACTCCGGCCACTGTCGAAAAGCACCTGCGCCTCGCTCGAGAGACGCTGGATGTCGAGACGACGGCCCAGGCGGTATTGAAAGCAAGTCTCCAGAATCAGATTTTTCGGATCGAAGGCTAGATTTCGAGCTTTTCCGTCAGGTGTAGCGGCCCGGTGTCATGGCTGGGACGGGGCGAGAGCGTGAGTCCGGAACTCTCTGGAATCACTGCGCAATTTACGCAATTTTAACGCTGCTTTCCGTAAAGGTAGGGAATCCCATACTTTCTTTACCAAGCGTTAAAAGGCACCTTTTTCGTGTTCCGTGAGTGGTGGCAATTAGCCAAGGAACAGCTGGGCCGGGGAACCCTGTTATTGCTGGGTGAAAGGTTCGGCACCGGGAAACCGGACGCCGGTCTGTCTGTGTATAGTCCACAGGCAGGCCCGGCACGAAATAAAGGTGGCCGCGTCCTCATCCCCATTTGTCCGGGCGCCTTTAGATAAGACGGTGCAGTCCACGCCCGGACTGCACCGTTCTTTGCTGTCTGGCTTCCACTTTCGGATGGTTCGCGCTGGTCGCCTGTTCCAAAAGAAAAACGCCCCCCGCAATACCGCGGAGGGCGTTCAGCTTGGTTCGGTGCGGGCGATCAGCCTTGGGCGACCTTCGCGACCTCGGCAGCGAAATCTTCCGCTTCCTTTTCGATCCCTTCGCCGACCTCAAGCCGGACAAAGCCGGTGATCTCGACGCCGGCTTCTTCCGCAGCCTTGGCGACGGTCAGGTCGGGGTTCACCACGAACTGCTGGCCCAGCAGCGTGACCTCGGCCATGAATTTCTTCATCCGGCCTTCGATCATCTTCTCGATCACGGCTTCGGGCTTGCCCGACTCGCGCGCGATATCGATCTGAACCTGCTTTTCCTTCTCGACGACGGCCGGATCCAGGTCCGCCTCGCCCAGCGAAGCCGGGTTCGCAGCGGCGATGTGCATCGCGACCTGCTTGCCGAACGCCTCGTTGGTGCCTTTCAGCGCAACCAGGACGCCGATCTTGCCCATGTCGGTGGCGGCCGCGTTGTGGATGTACGACGCGATCGTATCGCCCTCGACCATGGCCATGCGGCGCAGGGTCATGTTCTCGCCGATGGTCGCGATCTTGTCGGTCACGACGTCCGCAACGGTCTTGCCGCCAAGGTTGGCCGCAGCCAGCGCCTCGACGTCCGACACGGTCAGCGCGGTCTCGGCAATCGCCTTCACCATCGTCTGGAAATCCGCGTTCTTCGCGACGAAGTCGGTTTCCGAGTTCACCTCGACTGCAACGCCCTTGCCACCCTTGACCGCGACGGCAACAAGGCCCTCGGCGGCGGTGCGGCCGGATTTCTTCGCGGCCTTGGCCAGGCCCTTGGTGCGCAGCCAGTCAACGGCCGCTTCCATGTCGCCGTCGGTCTCGACCAGCGCCTTCTTGGCGTCCATCATGCCTGCGCCGGACATTTCGCGCAGTTCTTTCACCTGTGCAGCGGTGATTGCCATCTCGGCTCTCCTCAAATCGAACGGATAGTGTCCCGGGCGCGGCCATAGCCGCACCCGATGACGTTTCGGTGACGGTCGGGCCCGATCAGGCCTCGGCCTTCGCCTCTTCTTCGGCCGGGGCTTCCTCGACAGCGGCTTCTTCGCCGGCCTCGTCGTCCAGCCCTTCCTCGACCATGCCCTCTTCCAGCGCGCCTACATCGACGCCGGCCGCGTCAAGCTGTGCCGACATCCCGTCGAGAGCCGCACGCGACGCCAGGTCGCAGTAAAGCGCGATGGCGCGGGCCGCGTCGTCGTTGCCCGGGATGATGTAGTCAACGCCTTCGGGCGAGCAGTTGGTGTCGACGACCGCAACCACCGGAATGCTCAGCTTCTTCGCCTCGGCGATGGCGAGGTCTTCCTTGTTGACGTCGATCACGAACAGCAGGTCCGGAACGCCGCCCATGTCGCGGATGCCGCCCAGCGACGCTTCCAGCTTCTCGCGGTCGCGCTCGACCGACAGACGCTCGCGCTTGGTCAGGCCCTCGGCGCCTTCCGCCATCTGCTCGTCGATCGCCTTCAGACGGGCGATGGACTGCGACACGGTCTTCCAGTTGGTCAGCGTGCCGCCCAGCCAGCGGTGGTTCATGTAATACTGTGCGCAGCGTTCGGCAGCTTCGGCCACCGGTTTCGCGGCCTGCCGCTTGGTGCCGACAAACAGGATGCGGCCACCCTTGGCGACGGTTTCGCGGATCACGTTCAGAGCAGCGTCCAGCATCGGGACGGTCTGCGTCAGGTCCATGATGTGGATGCCGTTGCGTTCGCCGTAGATGAACTCGCCCATACGGGGGTTCCAGCGTTGGGTCTGGTGACCGAAGTGTACGCCAGCTTCCAGAAGCTGACGCAAAGTGAATTCAGGCAGCGCCATGTTCGTTTCCTTTCCGGTTTGCGCCTCGGCGGGACCACTTGAAGCTTTCGCTCAACCGGCGGACCTTACGGGATGTCTCCCCGCAAGGCCCAAGCCCCGCCTGTGAAGTGTCGCGCGATATAAGCGAAGGTTGAGCATTGCGCAAGCCCCGGCGCCCCGCGTTCGCCGAACCCCGGTCAAGAAGGCTTGCATCGCCCGCGCGGCAGACGGCAAAAGAGGCAAACGCGACTGCCAGTACAGGGACAACCGTGGCCCAACCAGACATCCTTTGCATCGGTGCCGTCCTCTGGGACGTGATCGGCCGCGCCACCCGCGTCATGCAGCTCTCGAACGACGTGCCGGGCCGGATCACCCGGCTGCCCGGCGGCGTCGCCATGAACATCGCGATGACACTGCGCCGCTTCGGCCTGACCCCTGCCCTGCTCACCGCCATTGGCCGCGACCCCGAGGGCGATGAACTCCTTGCCGCCTGCGCCCGCCTCGGCCTCGATACAAGCCATGTCTACCGGTCCGAGGACCTGCCGACAGACCGCTATATGGCAATCGAAGGCTCCAACGGCCTGATCGCTGCCATTGCCGATGCCCATTCACTGGAAGCCGCCGGTGCCAAGATCCTCGCGCCGCTGACCGACGGCCCGCTGGGATCGCGCGACGCACCATACCAGGGCACAATCGCGCTCGATGGCAACCTGACCCGCGACCTGCTGGCCGAGATAGCGCAAAGCCCGGCCTTCGCCGCCGCCGACCTGCGCATCGCCCCCGCCAGCCCCGGCAAGGCCGAACGCCTGCTACCGCTCCTCGGCGTCCGGGGTGCCACGCTCTACGTCAATCTCGAAGAGGCCGGCCTGATCTGCGCCGAACCCTTCGCCGATGCCGAAACCGCCGCCCAGGCGATGCGAAAGCGCGGTGCCGCCCGCGTGCTGGTAACCAACGGCGGCAAACCCGCCGCCATGGCCGCGCCCGAAGGCATCCTCACCGCCTGCCCGCCCGAGGTCATGGTGACCCGTGTGACCGGCGCAGGAGACACCTTCATGGCCGCCCATATCGCCGCCGAACTCGACGGCGCGGCTGGCACCGACGCGCTCGACCGCGCCCTCCAGGCCGCCGCCGCCCACATTTCAGGAGACGCTGCCGGATGACCGACCTTCACTTCTCGCCGGAAGTCTCGGACGCCAAAGCGAAAAACGCGCCCATCGTCGCGCTTGAGTCGACGATCATCACCCACGGCATGCCCTATCCGCAGAACGTCGAGACCGCCCGTCTGGTCGAGGACGACATCCGCGCGGCCGGCGCCACGCCCGCCACCATCGCGATCCTCGACGGCAGGCTCCACATCGGCCTCACACCGGGCCAGCTGGAAACGCTCGCGCAAGCCCAAAACGTCCTGAAACTGTCCCGCGCCGATCTCGCCGTCGCCCTCGCCACGGGCCGCACCGGCGCCACCACCGTCGCCGCGACGATGATCGCAGCCCACGCCGCCGGGATCTCCGTCTTCGCCACCGGCGGCATCGGCGGCGTCCACAAGGGCGCCGAGACCAGCTTCGACATCTCAGCCGACCTCCGCGAACTCTCCGAAACCCCCGTCACGGTCGTCGCGGCCGGTGCCAAGGCCATCCTCGACATTCCCAAGACGCTCGAAGTTCTCGAAACCCTCGGCGTCCCGGTCATCGCCTGCGGGCAGGACGATTTCCCCGCCTTCTGGTCCCGCAGTTCCGGCCTGACTTCGCCGCTGCGCCTCGACAGCCCCGCCGACATCGCCAGATCCCAGCTCACCCGCACGGCCCTGGGCCTCAAGGGCGGCCAGCTCATCGCCAATCCGATCCCGGAAGACGCCGAAATCCCCGCCGAAACCATGCGCACCGCCATCGACGCCGCCAATGCCGAGGCAGCCGAGCAGGGCATCACCGGCAAGGCCGTCACACCCTTCCTGCTGGATCGGATCTTCCACCTGACCGAAGGCGCCTCGCTGACCGCCAACATCGCGCTGGTGCGCAACAATGCACGGCTCGCCGCCGCCATCGCCAAAGAAATGTGCGTTGCCGCCAGATAATTACACAGCCGTGCTGCCGGAACATTGTTAGCGCCCTGCAAAGTGCCTATCTTCAGGTCGACAAACGCAGCTGCTGACGCGACATGACCCAATCGCCATTGCCACCCCCGGGAGAGAGCCTACCTCCCCCCCGGCCAAGACGCAGGATGTTCGGTGCCCTGCGCACCTCGTTTCTGACGGGTCTCGTCGTCATCGCGCCCATCGGCCTGACGATGTGGCTGCTCTGGACGGTGATCGGCTGGGTCGACGGCTTCGTTCTGCCCTTCGTACCGAACGCTTATCAGCCAGAGAACATCCTACGCACCGTCTTCGGCATCGACGCGCCGGTGAACATCCGCGGCGTCGGCGTGGTGATGTTCCTGATCTTCACGGTCTTCGTCGGCTGGATGGCCAAGGGCATCATCGGCCGCTCGATGATCAACTACGCCGAAAGCCTCGTCGACCGGATGCCGATCGTCCGCTCGATCTACAACGGCCTCAAACAGATCGCCGAAACGGTGTTCTCCCAGACGGAATCGAACTTCGAAACCGCCTGCCTCGTGCAGTATCCGCGTCCGGGCATCTGGGCGATCGCCTTCATTTCGACCACCGCCAAGGGCGAGATCAACAGCCGCATCCCGATAGACGACACCCTGATGTCCGTGTTCCTCCCGACAACGCCGAACCCGACCTCCGGCTTCCTGCTCTTCGTGCCCCGCAAGGACGTCATCGAACTGGACATGACGGTGGAGGACGCAGCAAAGCTGGTGATCTCCGCAGGGCTCGTCTATCCGAACGGCCACGTGCCGCCGGTGGAACCCGCCAAGCTCCCGGAAAAAGAGCGCGAGAAACTCAGCGCCTGAGCGTGTCCCGAGGCACCACCTTGTACAGTGCGTGCCCCGCCTACTGGCTGGTCCAGCCCCCGTCCGCCGAAATCGTGGTCCCGGTGATCTGCGAGGCCGCGTCCGAACACAGGAACAGGGCGATGCCGCCGATCTGTTCCACCGTCACGAATTCCTTCGACGGCTGCTTCAGCAGGATCACCTTCTCGATCGCCTCGTCTTCCGAGATCCCGTATTCCTTCGCCGTGTCGGGGATCTGCGCCTCGACCAGCGGCGTCAGCACGTAACCCGGACAGATCGCGTTGCAGGTGATCGGCTCCTTCGCCGTCTCCAGCCCAATCACCTTGGTCATGCCGACAACGCCATGCTTGGCGGTGACATAGGCCGACTTGAACGGCGACGCGCGCAGCCCGTGCGCCGAAGCGATGTTGATTACCCTGCCCCACCCGGCCTTGCGCATCATCGGCAGCGCGGCGGCGGTGCAATGAAAGGAAGAGTTCATGTTGATCGCAATGATTGCGTCCCATTTCTCTTCGGGAAACTCGTCGATCGGCGCCACGTGCTGGATGCCGGCGTTGTTGACGAGGATATCGCAGGTGCCGGCCTGCGCGATCAGCGCGCGGCACTCCGCACCCTTGGACATGTCCGCCTTTATATAGCGCGCGTTGACGCCGAATTCCTTGCCCAGTTCCGCCGCCAGCGCGTGATCTTCTTCGTTGTCGGTGAACGAGTTCAGCACCACGTCCGCCCCGGCCTCCGCCAGCGCCCGCGCCACGCCCAGCCCGATACCCGAGTTCGAGCCGGTAACGACGGCGGTCTTTCCCTTCAGACTCATGAAAGCTCTCCCATGCTTCGTTGCGGCGCAGCATACAGGCGGGCCTTGCGATGAAAACCGGCAATGATTGCGTAGTCTCGCGCAAGTGATGGGCCGGATTGCGAAGGTCGGTTTTTCAGACTGCGCCAGCCTGATAGCAAGCCCGCGATTCTCCTTCTCGAAGTCAAAGGAGCTTCCCGGTGGCGCGTTTCTGAAATGCCCAAAAAAAACGCCCGCACGAAGCGGGCGTTAAGTTATTGAGGCAGGTTTCATACAGGCAAGAAACCTATCGAGCAGTGCACCCTTTATACGCGCTTAACTGCTGGGGTCAAAGGTAAAAGTTTGAAATGCCAGACGCCTGCCGGTAGATTCGCGCAAAAAGCACCGGCGGAGCAGAAGGATTGTTGCCGAAATGAAACGTAACCCCCACCTCCTGGGACTGGCCTTCGGGGCAGTTTCGGCTGCGCTACTTTCAATTGGCCAGATAAGTGCCGAACCAATGCATGGCATAGCTATGTACGGCGATCCTGCGCTGCCACCAGATTTCGAGGCGTTTCCATATGCCAACCCTGATGCACCGATAGGTGGCCGCATCATTACGGGCGAAGTCGGCAGTTTCGACAGCCTCAATCCTTACATCCGCAAGGGAACGGTTCCCTGGCAGCTCCGCTTCCTGACCGCGGACACGCTAATGGCCCGGAATTGGGATGAACCGTTCACGCTGTACGGTCTTCTCGCCGAATCGGTGGAGACGGACCCGGAGCGGACCTGGGTCGAATTCACCCTCCGGCCCGAGGCGGAATTCTCCGACGGCTCGCCCGTAACCGTCGAAGACGTGCTGTGGTCCTTCGAGACTCTCGGCACAATCGGTCACCCCCGCTATGCCGGCGCCTGGACCAAGATCGAAAAGGCCGAAGCCGTCGATGAGCACACGGTGCGCTTCACCTTCAACACCGAGGACCGCGAGCTTCCGCTCATCCTCGGCCTGCGCCCGATCCTGAAAAAGGCGCAGTGGGAGGGCAAGGATTTCGCCGAGTCGGGCCTCGACGAGATCCCGATCACCTCGTCCCCCTACAGGATCGACGATTTCGAGGCCGGCCGCTTCGTATCGCTCAAACGCAACCCGGATTACTGGGGCTGGGACCTGCCGGTCTGGAACGGCCACGCAAATCTGGACGAGGTGCGCATGGAGTTCTTCTCCGACGGCACCGCCCAGTTCGAAGCCTTCAAGGCCGGTGAACTGAACTCCAACCGCGAATTCAACGCCGCGAAATGGGAAGATCAGTATAACTTCCCCGCCATCACATCCGGCGATGTGATCAAGTCCGTCGTGCCGCATGGCCGGCCCTCGGGAATTACCGGCTTCGTCATGAACACCCGCCGCGACCTGTTTTCCGACTGGAAAGTTCGCGACGCGCTGATCCACGCCTTCAATTTCGAGTTCATCAACAAGACCCAGACCGGCGGCCAGCAGCCACGGATCACGTCCTATTTCTCCAACTCGATCCTCGGCATGGATCACGGCCCCGCCGAGGGCCAGGTGCGCGCGTTCCTGGAGCCCTACGCCGACAGCCTGCTGCCCGGCGCGCTCGAAGGCTATGAACTTCCCGTATCCGACGGCACCGTCCGCAACCGCGCCAACATCGCCAAAGCACAGGACCTGCTGGCCGAGGCAGGCTGGACCGTCGAAAACGGTGTGCTGGTTGACGAGGGCGGCAATCCCTTCGAGTTCGAACTGCTGCTGTCGATCGGATCCTCCGAAGAGGAAGCCTTCGCCAATATCTATGCAGAGGCGCTGTCGCGTCTGGGCATCGATGTCACGATCAACATCATCGACAAGGCCCAGTACAACGAGCGTATGCGGAATTACGATTTCGACATGACCTACTACCGGGTCGGCGTCTCGCTCAGCCCCGGCAACGAGCAATATGGCTACTGGGGGTCCGCCGGCGTCACCGAGCCCGACAGCAAGAACTGGATGGGCATGGATTCCCCCGCCGCCGATGCGCTGATCGGAGAGATCCTGACCGCCGAGTCCACCGACGGCTTCATCGCCGCGACCAAGGCGCTGGACAGGGTCCTGACCACGGGCCGCTACGTGATCCCCTTCTATCAGTTCAACACCAGCCGTCTGGCGCATGCCAGGGAACTGCATTATCCGGAGCATGTTCCGATTTATGGCGACTGGCTGGACTGGCAGCCGCTCGTCTGGTGGTGGGAAGAAGAATAAGAATATGAAACGCACTCTGTTGATTGTCGCGCTGCTTTCGGCGCTGGCCGCCTGCAACACCGTCGAAGGTGTTGGCGAGGATATCTCGGCCAGCGCGCGGACCGTCAGAAACACCTTCTGACGCCGCGGTCAGCGGCCAGGAACGCGGATCCATCCGTACAAAAGAGGGCCCTTGCGAGGGCCCTCTTGCATTTGAAGCGCCAGGCAAGGATACAGGCCGCACTGTTATATCAACGATCCTTGATATGACATGAATTTGTTACACAGGACCTGTAGCGCGGCCCGCATGAACATACTCGTACTCTGTACCGGCAACTCCGCCCGTTCGATTCTGCTTGAATCGCTTCTCAACGATCTCGGCCAGGGCCGGGTGACCGCCTATTCCGCCGGCTCGAAACCGGCGGGCCAGGTCCATCCCGGCGCGCTCTCCCTGCTGCAGCAGCAGGAGCATCCGGCCACCGGCCTCCGCTCCAAAAGCTGGGACGAATTCGCCGAACCCGGCGCGCCCGAAATGGATGCGGTCATCACCGTCTGCGGCAATGCCGCCAACGAGACCTGCCCCTACTGGCCCGGCGCCCCGGTGCGCGGCCACTGGGGCGTGGAGGATCCCGCCGCCGCCACACCGGACGAACAGCCGCAGGCGTTTTCCGACGCCTACGCCACCCTGCGCCGCCGCGCCGAATCCTTCCTCGACCACCCGGTCGAGACGATGGATCCCGGCGAGCTGAAGGCGCTGATCGGCCGGGTGGGCAAGGTCGCATGAGCCAGAAACTCTGGGCCGAATTCATCGGCACCGCCTTCCTCCTGATCGGCGTCGTCGGCTCCGGCATCATGGCCGAGGCGCTGGCCGGCGGGAACATCGCCGTGGCGCTGCTGGCGAACGCCATCGCCACCGGCTGCGTCCTTTACGTGATCATCACCATCCTCGGCCCGATCTCCGGCGCGCATTTCAACCCGGCGGTCACGCTGGTCTTCTGGCTGCGGGGCGAGATCGCGACCAGCGCCGCCCTGACCTATGTCGCGGTGCAGATCGTCGGCGGCATCCTCGGCGTCTGGATGGCGCACATGATGTTCGATCTCGAAATCCTGCAGCTCTCGCAAAAGGCCCGCACCGGCCCGCCGCAATGGTTCGCCGAGATCGTCGCCACCTTCGGCCTCGTCTTCGTCATCCTCGGTGGCATCCGTCACCGGCCCGAGGCGGTGCCGACCATCGTCGCCCTCTACATCACCGGCGCCTACTGGTTCACTGCCTCCACCAGCTTCGCCAACCCCGCCGTCACCATCGCGCGCTCGCTGACCGACACCTTCGCCGGCATCTTTCCCGGCCACATGCCGCTCTTCATCGTCGCCCAGTGCATCGGCGCGACGCTCGCCTGGCTGGTCGGCGCGCGACTGTTCCGCCCCGCCTGAATGTGATCGCGCCCCGCGCAGGGGCGCTTGCATCGCCGCCGCCCGGGCCCTATCGGACAGGTTCATGGACGCCGTCTTCGATCAGGGCCCGCCGCCTCCCTGCCCGGCCAGGTTCAACCTCGCCGCCTACGTCCTCGCGCTGGCCCCCGAGATCCCCGACAAGATCGCCCTCGCCGTCCTGTCCCCCTCCGGCGCGCAGCGCTGGTCCTACGCCAGACTCGAAGCGGCGGTCCGCGGCACCGCCGCCGGCCTCCTCGACCGCGGCCTGCAGCCCGGCGACCGCGTCTTCATGCGCCTCGGCAACACCGTCGAGTTCCCGATCACTTTCCTCGCCGCCCTCGCCGCCGACCTGATCCCGGTTCCCACCTCCGCGCTCCTCACCGCGCCCGAGGTCACCAAGATCGCCAACGAGATCGCCCCCGCCCTCATCGTCGCCGAGCCCGGCCTGTCTCTCCCTGACCCGGTCCCCTGCCCGGTCATCGGCACAGACACCCTCGCCACCTTCCATGACCTGCCGCCTGCCGAATACGCCATCGGCGACCCGAACCGCCCCGGCTACATCATCTACACCTCCGGCACCTCCGGCAGCCCCCGCGCCGTGACCCACGCGCATCGCGCCATCTGGGCGCGGCGGCTGATGTGGTCCGGCTGGTACGGTCTCCGCCCCGATGACCGCCTGCTCCATGCCGGCGCGTTCAACTGGACCTACACGCTCGGCACCGGCCTCCTCGACCCGTGGTCCATCGGCGCCACCGCCCTGATCCCCGGCAAGGGCGTCACCCCGGCCCAGCTGCCGCTGCTCCTGAAACGCCACGACGCGACGATCTTCGCCGCCGCCCCCGGCGTCTACCGCCAGCTCCTGCGCCACCCGGTGCCGCAGCTTCCGAAGCTCCGCCACGGCCTTTCTGCCGGCGAAAAGCTTCCCGACACCACTCGCGCTCACTGGCAGGAGGCCACGGGCACGCAGATCCACGAGGCCTTCGGCATGTCCGAATGCTCCACCTTCGTCTCCGGCGCCCCGTCACATCCCGCCCAGGACGGCACGCTCGGCTACCCCCAGCCGGGCCGCCGCGTCGCTGTTCTCGGCGAAAACGGCCCCGTCGAAGCAGACCAGCCCGGAACCCTTGCCGTCTCCAGCCGCGATCCCGGCCTGATGCTCGGTTACTGGGGCCAGCCCGAGGAAACCGCCGCCCGCTACAATGGCGGGTGGTTCCTGACCGGCGACACCGTCTCGATGAACGCGGACGGCGCCATCACCTATCTCGGCCGCTCCGACGACATGATGAATGCCGGCGGCGTCCGCGTATCGCCCATCGAGGTCGAAACCGCCCTGAACGCGCATCCCGGCATCCACGAATGCGCCGCCGCCGAGGTGCGCGTGAAATCCGACACGACCGTCATCGCCGCCTTCTACACTGCCGACAGCGACCTCGACCCAGCAGAGCTCGACCGGTTTGCCTCTCGCAGCCTCGCACGCTACAAGGCCCCCCGCATCTACCACCGGGTGGCGGCTCTGCCGAAAAACCCTAACGGCAAGATCCAGCGCCGGAAGCTTCGCGCCGAATGGGAGGCCGAACATGATCAAGCTTGATATCATCTCCGATCCGATCTGCCCGTGGTGCTACATCGGCAAGACCAACCTCGACCGCGCGCTGGAACAGGTGCCCGACCACCCGTTCGAGATCGAATGGCACCCGTTCATGCTGAACCCCGACATGCCCGAGGGCGGCATGGACCGGAAAGAGTATCTGGAACTGAAATTCGGCGGCCGTCAGGGCGCCATCGACGCCTACGCGCCCATCGTCGACGCTGCCGAAAAAGCCGGTCTCAAGATCGACTTCGCCGGCATTCAGCGGACGCCCAGCACGGTCGACGCCCACCGCCTGATCCACTGGGCCGGGATCGAAGGCCGCCAGACCGCCGTCGTCTCCTCGCTGTTCCGGGCCTATTTCACCGAGGCGCGCGACATCGGCGATATCGACGTGCTCTCCGACATCGCCGACAGCTGCGGCCTCGACGCCGCGATGATCCGCCAGCTTCTGCAGGGCGACGCCGACAGGGAAGACATTCGCGCGCGCGACCGCTGGGCTCGCGAACACGGCGTCTCGGGCGTTCCCACATTCGTCGTCGGTCAGCGCCACGCGGTGCCCGGCGCGCAGCCGCCGGAACTCTGGGTGCAGGTGATCGAGGAACTCAAGACTTCCGCAGAATAAGCAGGCCGCAGGCGGCAATTCGCGGTTTTCCAACCCCGCCGAAACAGCCGCTCCCTGCCCGTTCCGGCCAGTTACATGACTCCGGCATCTTTCTCTGGCAGCTGCCATTCAATGTGGTAGACGGCCCTCATGCCGACAAAGCCGCTCCCTCTTCCGGAATTCATCATCCTGACGGCCATGATCATGGCCTCGGTGGCATTCTCCATCGACTCGATGCTCCCGGCGATGACGGCCATTGCCGAGGAGCTTACACCCGACGCCCCGAACCGCGCGCAGCTGATCATCACCAGCTTTGTCCTCGGCATGGGCGTCGGTACGCTGTTCACCGGCCCGCTCTCCGACCGGTTCGGCCGCAAGCCCGTGGTCCTGTTCGGCTTCGTCCTCTATTTCTTCGGCGCGTTCCTGTCCTGGGCGGCGCCCACGCTGGAACTCGTCCTCCTGGCCCGTGTGTTTCAGGGCATCGGCGCCGCTGGCCCGCGCATCGCGATCCTCGCCATCGTCCGCGACCAGTTCGAGGGGCGCCGCATGGCGCAGGTCATGTCCTTCGCGATGATGGTCTTCACGCTCGTTCCCGCGGTTGCTCCGCTGATGGGCTCGTTCATCATCGACGCCATAGGCTGGCGAGGCATTTTCCTGGCGTACATGGCCTGGGCGGTCGCGATCCTCGTCTGGGTGGCCGTGCGGCAAGGCGAGACCCTTCATCCCGAAGACCGGCGTCCGTTTCGGCTGAACACGATCGTTCGCGGATCCATTGAAATCCTCTCGATCAGGGCCGTCACCGTCACCATCGCGATCCTGGCGTTGGTTTTCGGCGTGCTGTTCGGCACGCTCTCCACGGTCCAGCCGATCTTCGCCCAGACCTTTGGCGCCGAAGAGAGCTTTCCGAAATGGTTCGGTGGCATTTCGCTGATCTCGGCGGGCGCAAGCTTCCTCAATGCCCGGATAGTGGTGCAGATCGGCATGCGCGCCGTGATCCGCTGGACGCTCTGGACAGAGCTCGCCATATCCACGCTCATTGCCGTGATCGCACTCACCGGGGCATTCGAAGGCACCGCCTATTTTATCCTCTTTCTGATCTGGATCCAGAGCATCTTCTTCATGGCCGGGCTCTGCATCGGCAACCTGAACGCGCTGGCGATGGAACCTCTCGGGCACCTTGCCGGTCTCGGTGCCTCGCTGATCAGCGCAATCGCCACGGTCGCCGCGGTCGCCGTCGCCGCCCCCATCGGCCTCAGCTTCGATGGCACGCCCATCTCGCTCGCCGTCGGCACGGCGCTCTGCTGCGCCGGAAGCCTGGCCCTGATGCAGTTGCTGGGCCCATCGACTCACACCGCGCCGACGACGGATCCCGCAGCCTGACAGGCCCCGTTTTGGGCCGTGCCCACTATCATCTCGCGCGGATTCCCGCCTGCACGATTCCGGAATACGGCTAATTTCAAAGCGAAAATTAATATGCGTTTAGCAAATACCTGCTTTGCGCATGTTTTTTCTGGTATTCGGCCAAAGACATGTTACCTCCGGCTCCATGACCAGTAAGAAGCTTTCACAACCCGAATTCATTGCCCTCATCGCGATGATGATCGCGTCGGCGGCCTTTGCCGTCGATTCCATGTTGCCCGCCCTCACCGAGATTTCCGCCACCCTGACCCCGGACAACCCGAACCGGGCGCAGCTGATCATCACCAGCTTCGTCTTCGGCATGGGGATCGGCACGCTGTTCAGCGGCCCGCTCAGCGACACCTTCGGCCGCAAGCCAGTGATCCTCGCGGGCATGACACTCTACGTCGCCGGCGCGCTTCTCTGCTACTTCGCGCCCACGCTCGAACTCCTGCTCGCCGCCCGCGTGATCCAGGGGCTGGGTGCTTCCGCGCCGCGCGTCGCCGCGCTGGCGCTTGTACGCGACACCTATGAAGGCCGCCGCATGGCGCAGATCATGTCCTTCGCGATGATGGTCTTCACCCTGATCCCGGCCATAGCGCCTCTCACCGGCCAGATGATCATCGCCGTCGCCGACTGGCGCGCGATCTTCCTCGGCTACGTCGCCTTCGCTGGCGTGGTCGCGCTCTGGCTCGGCCTGCGCCAGCCCGAAACGCTGATCCCCGAGAACCGCCGCGACCTGCGCCCCCGGGACCTCGCTGCCGGCGTGCGCGAGATCCTCGGCAACCGCCTCGTTTCCCTGACCATCGGCGCGCAGGCCTTCGTCTTCGCGGTCATGTTCACGCTGATCTCCACCGCCGAGCCGATCTTTGTCCAGGTCTTCGACCGCGGCGACACCTTCCCCTACTGGTTCGGCATGCTCGCCCTGCTCTCCGCGGGCGGAAGCTTCCTCAACACCCGCCTCGTGATGCGCTTCGGCATGCGCCGCATCGCGATGACGGCGATGGCGGTGCAATGCGTCATGTCCTTCACGATGACCGCGATCATCCTGACCGGCGCCCTTACCGGCAACGCCTATTTCGCGGCGTTCATCGTGTGGATGCTGTCGATCTTCCTGATGGGCGGCCTCTGCATCGGCAACCTCAACGCGCTGGCGATGGAGCCGCTGGGCCGCATGGCCGGCCTCGGCGCCTCTGTCATCGGCGCGCTCGCCACCATCGGCGCCGTGATCATCGCCGTTCCCATCGGCCAGGCCTTCAACGGCACCCCGCTTGCCCCGGCGATGGGCGCGCTGATCTGCTACGCGATGGGCCTCTCGCTGCTGTCCCGCCAGGGCACCGAGCCGAGCGGTGCGGAACCGATCCCGGCAGAGATCACGCCCGCCGAATGACCTATGCTCAGGCGGCCTTCTCCGCCTGAGCGAACTTCGCCAGATCCTGCGCGATGGCATAAGCACCCTGGATCCGGTCCTTCGTCCCCTTCCAGTCGCGCCGCACGATGATCTTGTTGTCCTTCACCCGCGCCAGCCCGTTCTGCGCCTTGATGAAGTCCACCAGCCCGGCGGGATTGGCGTACTTGTCGTTGTGGAACTGGATCGTCGCCCCCTTCGGCCCGCCATCCAGCTTCGCGATCCCGGCCCGCTTGCACATGTCCTTGATCCGCACGATCAGCAGCAGCATGTTGACCTCTTTCGGCAGCTTGCCGAACCGGTCGATCAGCTCCGCCGCGAAGCCTTCCAGCTCCACCTTCGAGTGCAGCTCCGACAGCCGCCGGTACAGCCCGAGCCGTACATCAAGATCCGGCACGTAATCCTCTGGAATCAGGACAGGAACGCCAAGGTTGATCTGCGGCGCCCATTGGTCGCCGCCCGCATCGGTCAGCCCCTCCAGCTCGCCAGACTTGATCTTGGCAATCGCCTCTTCCAGCATCGACTGGTACAGCTCGTACCCGACCTCGTTGATGTTCCCCGACTGCTCCTCGCCTAGCAGGTTCCCGGCGCCACGAATATCCAGATCCTGCGAGGCCAAGGTGAACCCGGCCCCCAGCGAATCCAGCGACCCCAGCACCCGCAACCGCTTTTCGGCGGTCGCGGTCAGCTTCGCGCGCGGCTTCGTCGTCAGATAGGCATAGGCCCGCGTCTTCGACCGTCCGACGCGCCCCCGGATCTGGTACAGCTGCGCCAGCCCGAACATGTCCGCACGGTGAACGACCATCGTGTTCGCCGTCGGGATATCCAGCCCCGACTCGACGATCGTCGTCGCCAGCAGCACATCGTACTTGCCGTCATAGAACGCGTTCATCCTGTCATCGAGCTGCCCGGCCGCCATCTGCCCGTGCGCGGTGACAAATGTCACCTCCGGCACCTGTTCCTTCAGGAATTCCTCGATCTCCGGCAGGTCGGAGATCCGCGGCACCACATAGAACGACTGTCCGCCCCGGTAATGCTCGCGCAACAGCGCCTCGCGGATCGTCACCGCGTCGAATTCGCTCACATAGGTCCGGATCGCCAGCCGGTCCACCGGCGGCGTGCCGATGATGCTCAGATCCCGCACACCCGTCAGCGACAGCTGCAGCGTCCTCGGAATCGGCGTCGCGGTCAGAGTCAGCACGTGCACGTCCGACCGCAGCTCCTTCAGCCGTTCCTTGTGGTTCACGCCGAAATGCTGCTCCTCGTCGATGACCAGCAGCCCCAGGTCCTTGAACCTCACGCCCTTCGCCAGCAGGGCATGCGTCCCGATGACGATGTCGCAGGTCCCGCGCGACACAGCATCCCGCGCCGCCGCCGCGTCCTTGGCGGAAACGAAGCGTGACAGCTGCCGCACCTCCACAGGGAAGCCCCGGAACCGCTCGGCAAAGCTCTTGTAATGCTGCCGCGCCAGCAGCGTCGTCGGCGCGATCACCGCCACCTGCTTGCCGGACAACGCGGCGACGAAGGCGGCGCGCATCGCCACCTCGGTCTTGCCGAATCCGACATCGCCGCAGACCAGCCGATCCATCGGCCGCCCTGCCCCAAGATCCTCCAGCACATCGACAATGGCCGATAGCTGATCGTCGGTTTCCTGATACGGGAATCGCGCGGAGAACGCGTCCCACATCCCTTCGGGCGGTTCCATGATCGGTGCGCGGCGCAGCTCCCGCTCGGCGGCGATCCGGATCAGCCGGTCCGCCATCTCGCGGATCCGCTCCTTCAGCTTCGCCTTTTTCGCCTGCCACGCCCCGCCGCCCAGCCGGTCCAGCAGCCCTTCCTCGTGGCCGTAGCGGGACAGCAGTTCGATATTCTCGACCGGCAGGAACAGCCTGTCACCGCCGGAATATTCCAGCGCGATGCATTCGTGCGGCGCCCCAAGCGCCGTCACCACTTCCAGCCCGGTGTAGCGCCCGATACCGTGATCCACGTGCACGATCAGGTCGCCCGGCGACAGAGACTGCGCTTCGGTCAGGAAGTTCTCGGCCCGTCGTTTCTTCTTCGGTGCGCGGATCAGCCGGTCGCCCAGGATGTCCTGCTCGGCGATCACCGTCATGTCCGACGTGGTGAACCCGGTTTCCAGCGGCCACACGGTCAGCGCCGGCCCGGTCAGGTCCACCAGTTCACCGGCGCGCGCGACATGCTCGGTCCCGGTAATGTCGTGATCCTGCAGCAGATGCCCCAGCCGTTCCGCCGAACCTTCGGAATAGGCGGCCAGAACAACCGGCCCTGCCTTCATCCGCGCGCGAACATGGTCGGCCACCGCCCCGAAAAGGCTGATGGATTCCTGTTGCCGTTCCGGCGAGAAGTTTCGCCCGATCCGCCCTCCGGCATCCACGACCGAGGGCCCCGTCGCCTGCGGCAGCGGGTTGAACTGCAGCACCCGTCGCGCCCCCAGCGCCGCGTCCCAAGCGGCATCGTCGAGGTACAGCAATCCCGGCGGGCACGGCTTGTAGACCGTGTCCATCCGGTTCTTCTGCTGCATCGCATGAACGCGGGTCTCGTACTGGTCGACGATCCCCTCCCAGCGCGAGGTTCGCGCCGGCCCGACCTGATCGTCCAGGCAGACGGACGCACCCGGCAGATAGTCGAACAGCGTTTCCAGCGACTCGTGGAAGAACGGCAGCCAGTGCTCCATGCCCTGATGCTTGCGTCCCGCGCTCACCGCCTCGTAAAGCGGATCGTCGGTACCAGCCGCGCCGAACTCGATGCGGTAATTCTGCCGGAAGCGGGTGATTGCGGCCTCGTCGAGGATCACCTCGGACACCGGCGCTAGTTCCACGGTTTCCAGTTTCTCGGTCGTCCGCTGCGAGATCGGGTCGAACCGCCGCGCCCCGTCCAGCACATCGCCGAACAGGTCCAGCCGCACCGGCCCGCCCTCGCCCGGCGGGTAGATATCGATGATCCCGCCCCGGACGGCGTAATCTCCCGGCTCCATAACCGTAGGCGCCTGGGTAAAGCCCATGCGAACGAGGAATTCGCGCAGCGCCTTTTCATCGACCCGGCTGTCGACCCGTGCCGTGTACGACGCCTCCTCCAGCACGCCCCGCGCCGGCACCCGCTGCGTCGCGGCGTTCAGCGTCGTCAACAGGATGAAGTTGCCGGGCATCCCCTTGACCAGCCCGGCCAGCGTCGCCATCCGGATCGCCGCGATGTCGGCATGCGGCGAAACCCGGTCATATGGCAGGCAGTCCCAGCTCGGGAAGGCGACCACAGGCATCTGCGGCGCGAAGAATTCCAGCGCCGACTGCATCGCTGCCAGCCGCTTGTCGTCGCGCGCCACGTGAATTACCGGCCCGCCGGATTTCTCCAGTTCCTGGACCAGCAGCCGGGCGTCAAAGCCCTCGGGCGCACCGCCGACGGTGATATTGGTTGTCTGGGACATGCGGACGGACGGGTAAAGGCCAGGCCGGGCATGTCAACGACAAATTGCTATTGCGATGTCCATCGGCGCTGCCGGAGCACTTGCGCTATGACGCTCGGAAGGATGAGTGCGCAAAGCAAATACCGACGAGACAGGCGCCCAGGCTCAGAAATCAATCTCCAGAACCATTCAAGTGCGAGTGCTCGCATCCACACAGGTGCGCGTCGGTGGGGCCAGGCGATGTAGTCAATTCCAGCACCGATGGAGGCGAATCCAACGTCCGGGATGATCATTCGGCCGCGTGTGGCCAGAATCTCCTGTTTCGGAACACCCAGAGCCAGGAAACAAAGACCGGCACCTGATTCAGCAATTGCGCGCAGAACGGCATCTGCCTCTGCACCCATAGGGTCAAAATCGAACGTCGGGGCAAGGCAAAGTGCAACCTGAAGACCGGGACAATTCTGAACCAGACTGCAGGCCGCCGATTTGAGCGCCGCATCCGTCGAGCCGACCAGCGCGATGGATATTCCGAGTTCGGACGCGATCTTCGCCATCGGCAAAAGCATGTCGGAACCAGTAACCAGTGAAACTGGACTGCGCCCCAACCGGGAAAGCCACACCACAGGGTTACCATCGGCGCAGATCAGATCCTGCGCGGCAATTACGCTGCAATAGCTTGGGTCGCCCCTCAGGACAGCAATATGATGTGTGTTCAAGGTAGCAAGTGTGAATCCGTCACCGGCCTCTAGGCGATTGCGGATATTCGTTAACAGATCATGCTCATTTTTGATATTAATGCAGATCTTTTGATTACTGATAAAGATACTCAAAACAAACCTCCCCTGACGCCGATAGGGATTTACTTCCCGTGATCGACAAATTTTTAGTCGGGGGTCTGCGGCGAATATTATTGTTCAACTAGGTTAGTTTGTCATCCTTAATTATAATTTGGTGAAAAATACTTCTATTGTGTTGATGTAATTTTGAAATTGTTCGTCGGCACATCTCCGCGCTTTGCACGGAAATGTATTTGTTTTCTTAATTGAGGGAGATTTCAGTCAATGCAATCGCTGCGCGGTTGCTGCCGATTCGGGCGAAACAGAAGTCAGGTGGATCAACCGCCGAGCGCGCCGGTGGTCATGTTCTGCCACATGCCCCACATGGCCGTGACGAAGATCGCGACCAGCCCGATGATCTGCACGTACAGCCTGTGCAGCCGCAATCGCCGTTGCAGCGCCTCGCCCTCCAGCCTGCGCCGCATGATGCCGCGCGCGGTCTGCAGGCTCATCACCCCCACGATCGCCAGCGGAAACAGGATCAGGAACAGCGCCTGCGCGAACTCGATCCAGTAGGCAAATCCCAGGATCGCCAGCCCCGACAGGATCGCACAGGAAATCCCCATGATCCAAAGGCCGGAGACTTCGCCGATATGCACCATCCGGTTGGTGTTGATCCGCACCAGGTCCTCTAGGTCCTGCTGCCGCTGCTCACCGTAACGCGCCGCGCTATGAACAAGGTCATAGGGCACGCCAAGCACCCAGTGGCTGGCCGAAGACCATATGACAGCAAGCCCGATCCAGTACCAGAGATTGGAAAAGGATCGCATGTCGATGAGTTCGAAAACGGTGCTGTACCAGTCCACGCTGCTCGCCCAGTCGTCTTTTGAGGCGGACCCTAGACCCCTTCTGCGGCAATTCCTAGACTTGAGCTACCTGCAATTCCCTGCGATTTCTGCCCTGTAACAATCCGACGACAGGCTTCTCATGGTTTCCGTTCCCGCCCCGTTTCCGGCCGCCCGCTTCCGCCGCCTCCGCGCCACCGACGCGCGCCGCCGACTCGTGCGCGAAAACACCCTGACCGCCGACGATTTCATCTGGCCGGTCTTCATCCGCGACGGCGAGAACGACGAAACCCCGATCCCCTCGATGCCCGGCGTCTCCCGCCTGACCATCGACCGCGTCGCAAAAGCCGCCGAAGAGGCCGCAACCCTCGGCATCCCCGCCATCTGCCTCTTCCCCTACACCGCGCAGAAGGACCGCACCGAAGACTGCGCCATGGCCTGGGACCCGGACAACCTGACCAACCGCGCCATCCGCGCCATCAAGGCCGCCGTGCCCGAGATCGCCGTGATGACCGACGTCGCCCTCGACCCCTACAACATCAACGGCCACGACGGCTTCGTGGTGGACGGCGAGATCCTGAACGACGAGACAGTCGAAGCCCTCGTGAAGATGACCCTCGCCCAGGCAGAGGCCGGCGCCGACATCATCGGCCCCTCCGACATGATGGACGGCCGCATCGGCGCCATGCGCGCCGCGCTGGAGGCCGCGGGCCACCAGAACGTCACCATCCTCTCCTACGCTGCCAAGTACGCCTCCGGCTTCTACGGCCCTTTCCGCGACGCGGTCGGCGCGTCCGGCGCGCTCACCGGCGACAAGAAAACCTACCAGATGGACCCCGGCAACACCGACGAGGCGCTGCGCCTCGTCGCCCGCGACCTGGCCGAAGGTGCCGATATGGTGATGGTCAAACCCGGCATGCCCTACCTCGACATCTGCCGCCGCGTGAAGACGGAACTGCAGGTTCCGACCTTCGCCTACCAGGTCTCCGGCGAATACGCGATGCTGGCCGGGGCCGCGCAAAACGGCTGGCTGGACGGACCCAAGGTCATGCTGGAAAGCCTTTTGTGTTTCAAAAGAGCAGGTTGCGACGGTATTCTCACATATTTCGCGCCCGAAGCCGCCCGCGCCCTCAAGGCCGGCAGCTGACGCACCCCTCAACATCTAGCGATTTGCCATTCCACCGTGCATAGAAGAAGTGACACCGTGGAAACATTCCGCTAAAGTTCCGCGCGAGCGCCGGAAAACAATGGCGCAAGAGGCAAGACGGTAGAACAAGGGCAGTACTCATGACCATCCTCCCCCGCCGTGGATTCCTGGCTGGTGCCGGCAGCGCATCGCTTCTGGCCGCCTGTGGCAATGGCGTCGGCTCCACCGGTGCAACCACGATCGACGCGCGCGTCGATCAGACGCTGAACTTCATGTATTCCAAGTATCCCGGCACCCGCGATCTGGCCGACAAGGCCAGCGGCATGCTGGTGATGCCTGTCGTGACCAAGGCGGGCCTTGGCTTCGGCGCCTCATATGGCCGCGGCGCACTGCGCGTGAACGGCGCGACGGTGGATTACTACTCCGCCGCCTCCGGCACCGTGGGCTTCCAGATCGGCGCCGCGCAATACTCCCATGTGCTGTTCTTCATGACGCCAGAGGCGCTGTCCGCCTTCCGCCGCTCGCCGGGCTGGGTGGCAGGCGCCGATATCGAATACGTGCTCAAGGAAAATGGCGAGAACCTCTCTGCCGACACAACCACCACGCTCTCCCCGGTGATCGCGGTGATCTTCGGTCAGGCTGGCCTGATCGCCGGTGCCACGCTGAAGGGCACCAAATACACTCGCATCATCCCGTAACACCGGCTCCGGCAGGGGCGCCTGCCCCCGCCAACTCAATGCAGGGTGAACTCGCCGACTACGTTCCGCCACTCTCCGGGCGAGATCATCTTGCGATGCACGAAACGCACCGAATGCAGCGGCCCCTCGATGGAGTCCTGCCAGAACTCGATGAACTTGAAGAGGTTCGGATGATCCGGCGCCAGATCGTATTCCTGCCAGATAAAGGTGTTCAGGACGCTCTGGTAATCGGGCATCCGATAGTAGAACTCCGCGGTCGTCAGGCCGTATCCCTTGAGCATAAGCTCCGTCTCGGACTGGCTCATTCTTGTGCTCCTTGACTGCTCATTGGAAAAAGCATGCCGGAGAATTGTCAATAAGCAACAAAAACAGTGTGTTAGCACTCGCCCCTTGTGGCTGCTTGCACAAATAAAAGTCGCTGTTGAACCCCATATGAACGGTAGGGTATACTTACCCACAACAAGATATAGCGCTTGAGCAAAAAGGCCAAAGGCACGTGAGCGATACGCCCGAACCTCCTGAAACCGATGACGAAATGCCGCCGGAACGCCCCGAATACGACGGTCCGTCGATCACCATCGAAAGCGAGATGCGCAATGCGTATCTTGATTACGCGATGTCGGTCATCGTTTCCCGCGCGATCCCGGATCTGCGCGACGGCCTAAAACCTGTGCACCGCCGCATCCTCTTCGCAATGAACGAGGTCGGGAACACCTTCGACAAGGCCTACCGCAAGTCGTCGCGCCCGGTCGCCGACACCATGGGCCAGTACCACCCGCATGGCGATGCGGCGATCTACGACGCCCTCGTGCGGATGACGCAGGACTTCTCGATGTCCCTGCCGCTGCTCGACGGTCAGGGTAACTTCGGCTCAATGGACGGCGACCCTCCGGCCGCCTTCCGTTACACCGAAGTGCGGATGGCGAAGGCGGCGAATTTCATTCTCGCCGACATCGACAAGGATACCGTCGACTTCCAGGACAACTACGACGGCAAGCAGCGTGAACCCACGGTTCTGCCCGCGCGCTTCCCGAACATGCTGGTCAACGGTGCCGGCGGTATCGCTGTCGGCATGGCCACCAACATCCCGCCGCACAACCTTGGCGAGGTGATCGACGCCACTCAGGCACTGATCGAGAACCCCGATCTCGATTCGATCCAGCTTATGGAATACATCCCCGGGCCCGATTTCCCGACCGGCGGCGTCATGCTCGGCCGCGGCGGTGCCCGCAAGGCCTACACCGAAAGCCGCGGCAGCGTTATCCTGCGCGCCAAGACCAAGGTCGAAGAGATCCGCAAGGACCGCTTCGCCATCATCGTCGAAGAGATCCCTTACCAGGTCAATAAGATGAAGATGGTCGAGCAGATTGCTGATCTCGCTCGCGAAAAAAAGATCGACGGCATCTCTAACGTGCAGGACGAATCCGACCGTGTCGGCGTCCGTGTGGTCATCGAACTGAAACGCGACGCGACCCCCGAGGTCGTGTTGAACCAGCTGTTCCGCTTCACCCAGATGCAGACCTCCTTTGGCTGCAACATGCTGGCGCTGAACGGCGGCCGGCCCGAGCAGCTGACCCTGCGCGACTTCCTTTCACACTTCCTGACCTTCCGCGAAGAAGTCGTTGCGCGCCGTACAGCCTACGAGTTGCGCAAGGCGCGCGAACGCAGCCACATCCTCTGCGGCCTCGCCGTCGCCGTCTCCAATGTCGACGAGGTGGTCGCGACGATCCGTGCTTCTGCCGACGCCGCCGAGGCACGCGAGAAACTGATGTCGCGCCGCTGGCCCGCTTCCGATATCGCCGAATACATCCGGCTGATCGACGACCCGGGCCACACCATCAACGAGGACGGCACCTACAACCTGTCCGAAATCCAGGCCCGCGCCATCCTCGACCTGCGCCTGCAGCGCCTGACCCAGCTTGGCGTCAAGGAAGTCACCGACGAGCTGCAGGAACTGGCCGGAAAGATCCGCGAATATCTGGAAATCCTGCGCTCCCGCGAACGGATCATGGGCATCATCTCGGACGAACTGGCCGAGGTGAAGGATCTCTTCGCCGTCCCCCGCCGCACCGAGATCGCCGACTGGTCCGGCGACATGGAGGACGAAGACCTCATCGAGCGCGAGGATATGGTCGTCACCGTCACCCAGGGCGGCTACATCAAGCGCACCCCGCTGGTCGAATTCCGCGAACAGAAACGCGGCGGCAAGGGTCTCTCCGGCGGCGGCCTGAAGGAAGAGGACGTGGTCACCACCCTCTTCGTCGCCAACACCCACACCCCGCTCCTGTTCTTCACGACCGACGGCATGGTCTACAAGCTCAAGACGTGGCGCCTGCCCTCCGGCAGCCGCACCGCACGCGGCAAGGCCATCGTCAACATCCTGCCGATTCCCACCGGCGTCTCCATCGCCGCGATCATGCCCGTCGACGTGCCCGAAGAGGAATGGAACAACCTCCAGATCTTCTTCGCCACCTCCGAGGGCGACGTCCGCCGCAACGCCCTGTCCGATTTCACCAACGTGAAATCCAACGGCAAGATCGCGATGAAGCTGCCCGAGGACGTGTCCCTCGTGAACGTCCGCATCTGCACCGAGGATGACGACGTCATGCTCGTCACCGCCCGCGGCCGCGCCATCCGCTTCCCGACGACCGAGGTCCGCGTCTTCAAGGGCCGCGACTCCACCGGCGTCCGCGGCATCCGCCTGCAGCCCGACGATTCCGTCGTCTCGATGGCCGTCATCCGCCACTTCGAGGCCGACCCCCAGGAACGCGCCGCCTACCTCAAGATGCGCCGCGCCGTCGCCGGCATCGTCGAGGAACCCGAGGCCGATGCCGACGAGGAAGCCGTCGAAGCAGGCGAACTGCCACAGGAACGCTACGCCGAGATGTCCGCCGCCGAGGACCTGATCCTCACCATCACCTCCGGCGGCTCCGGCAAACTGTCCTCCAGCCACGACTACCCCGTGCGCGGACGCGGCGGCCAGGGCGTCGCCGCGATGGACAAGGCGATGCGCGGTGGCCGCCTCGTCGCCTCCTTCCCCGTGGACATGGACGACCAGATCATGCTCGTCACCTCCACCGGCCAGTCCATCCGCTGCCCGGTCGACGGCATCTCCTTCCGCTCCCGTGGCGCCGGCGGCGTCAAGGTGTTCAACACCGCCCCGGGGGAAGAAGTCGTCTCCGTCGCCTGGATCGCCGAGCAGGAAAACGGCGACAGCGCCCCCGAAGACGACACGTCGGAAACGGAATAACGCCGCAGGCACTACTTGCATGACTGCGCAATTGCCGCAGTTATGCCCCAAACGGGCCAAAAGGACGCCAAAGGTGGCGCCCCAAACTCATCCCCGGCTGATTTGCCCAGGGGTGAAGTTATGAACGACATTACTCAAAGCCAGTATGGCTCTGCCGAAACCGCGTTTCTCCGGTCTGCCAAGTCCACCGTCCGCGTCCTTGTCGGCGCCTATTTCCTCGCTGCCGCCGTCGCCATGCTGATCGAACCGGACAGCGCCACGCTGCTTTTCGGCAACGCGGCACCGGCGATCGGCGCCGGGCTCGCCCTGATCTCGGGCGCATTCCTGATGAGCCTCGCGCCGCGCGTCACCGCCGCAGCGCTCTGCACCTACCTGATCGGCGCCGCCCTCGCCAATGCGTGGCACGGCCTGATGCCCGCGGTCTGGGGCAACGTCGCGCTCTTCGCCACGGTGGTCCTGCTGGCGCTGCCGCGTCTGGAACCGCGCCGCGCCACGGCGCAGGCCCGCGATCGTCTCGCCTAAGACCCTTCCCTTCGCGCGCCCGCTCCCCTAGATCGGGCGCATGACGGAACAGCTCAACATCGTCGGCGGCGGCATGGCCGGCTCCGAAGCCGCCTGGCAGGCGGCGCAGGCCGGAATCGACGTGGTCATCCACGAGATGCGGCCAAAGGTCGGCACCTTCGCCCACAAGACCGGCGATCTCGCCGAAATGGTCTGCTCCAACTCCTTCCGCTCCGACGACAGCGAACAGAGCGCCGTCGGCCTCCTGCATTGGGAGATGCGCGCGGCGAACGGCCTGATCATGGAAATGGCCGATGCCCATGCCCTGCCCGCCGGCGGCGCATTGGCGGTAGACCGAGATCCTTTCGCCCGCGCCGTGACCGAACGGCTCAGAAACCACCCGCGCATCACCATCCGCGAGGGCGAGATCACCGAACTGCCGAAAGACGGCCACTGGATCGTCGCCACCGGCCCGTTGACCTCTGGCGCGCTGGCAGAATCGATCCGCGCCGAAACCGGCACACAGGCGCTCGCCTTCTTCGACGCCATCGCCCCCATCGTCTATGCGGACTCCATCGACATGACCGTCGCCTGGATGCAGTCGCGCTACGACAAGGGCGAAACCGAAGAGGAACAGAAAGCCTACCTCAACTGCCCCATGAACAAGGCGCAGTACGAGGCGTTCATCGACGCGCTCCTCGCCGCCGACAAGACAGAATTCCACGAGGGTGAAACGGCAAAATACTTCGACGGCTGCCTGCCGATCGAGGTCATGGCCGAACGCGGCCGCGAAACACTGCGCCACGGGCCGATGAAACCCGTTGGCCTGACCAATGCCCATAAGCCCGATGAAAAGGCCTATGCCGTCGTCCAGTTGCGGCGCGACAACGCGCTCGGCACGCTGTTCAACATCGTCGGCTTCCAGACCAAGATGAAATACGGCGCGCAGACGGACGTATTCCGGATGATTCCGGGCCTGGAGAATGCCAGCTTCGCGCGGCTCGGCGGTATCCACCGGAACACGTTCCTGAACTCGCCTACATTGCTTGACGCCCATATGCGGCTGAAATCCCGTCCGAATATCCGGTTCGCCGGGCAGGTCACCGGGGTTGAGGGCTATGTCGAATCCGCGGCAATGGGCCTGCTCGCCGGCCGCCTGGCCGCGGCAGAACTGCAGGGCGCGACGTTGCCGCCCCCACCGCCCGAAACCGCGATGGGTGCCCTGATCCACCACATCACCGGCGGCGCCGAGGCAAAGACGTTTCAGCCGATGAACGTCAATTTCGGCCTGTTCCCGCCCGTCGACCTGAAAGGCGGCCGCAGGAACCGCCCGGCCCGCTACAAGGCCTATACCGACCGCGCCAAGGCTGCCTGGCAGGGCTGGCTCGCCATGCAGGGCGACGCCGTTCCCGCATGACCCCGCAAGATGAGGAATAAGCGGGTAACCGCTTTCCAACCCCGCAGCGCTGCACTACCTTCCCGCGCATGGCGGACAAGACATATCTCGACAAGGTCTACGACCTCTCCACGCCCGACGAGACGCGGGCGCTCTACGACCAGTGGTCGGACAGCTATGACGACGAGGTGCTGGAAAACGGCTATGTGACGCCGATCCGTGTCGCACGGGCCCTTGCCGCACAGGTGAAGAATCTGGACCGGGCGGTTCTGGATTTCGGTTGCGGCACAGGGCTTTCCGGCGCGGCGCTGATCCAGACCGGTTTCACCACTGTCGACGGCGCCGATCTTTCCGCCGAGATGCTGACCGAGGCGCGCGAAAAGGGCGTCTACCGCGATCTCTGGCAGGTGCATCCCGGTGGCGAACTGCCGTTCGATCCCGGCCGCTATCATGCGATCACCGCCAGCGGAGTAATCGGCTCCGGCGCGGCGCCGCCGGAAACCTTCGACCTGCTGATGGAGAACCTGGCTCCGCAGGGCCTTCTGGCCTTCAGCTTCAACGATCACACCCTGTCGGACCCGGAATACGAGGGCCGGATGCGCAGCTGGATCGAAGAGGGTAAGGCGCACGTGCTGTTCCAGGAACATGGCGATCACCTGCCCAAGATCGGCTTGAAGGCCACCGTCTACGTGCTTGAAAAGGCGTGAATTACGTCACCCGGTTCGCGCCTTCCCCGACCGGCCCGCTTCATCTAGGCCACGCATTCTCGGCCTTGACCGCCTTTGACCGGGCCCGTCAGCATGGTGGTACGTTCCTGCTGCGGATCGAGGACATAGATCGCGACCGATCCCGCGCGGAATACGAGGCCCTGATCTACGAGGACCTGCACTGGCTCGGCCTCAACTGGCCCGAACCGGTGTTACGGCAATCGGACAGGATGCCCGCCTACGCCGCCGCCTTGGAGGCACTGACGGCTCTTGGTCTCTGCTACCCGTGCCGCTGCTCCCGCGCCGACATCCGTGCCGCACTCTCCGCCCCGCAGGAAGGGGCACCGGTGCATGGCCCCGATGGCCTCGTTTATCCCGGCAACTGTCGTGGGCGGTCCATGTCCGACGCCGGGCCGAATGACAGTATCCGTCTCGACATGGCGCGGGCCGTGGACCACCTCGCCACCCTGCCCGCCTTCAACGAGACAGGCTCCCTGCACGAAGGCCGGCACCAACTCGATCGCGAAACGCTGGTTCACGGCGTCGGCGACTTGGTCCTTGCGCGTCGCGACATGGGCACGTCCTATCACCTGTCGGTCGTGGTCGACGATGCCGAGCAGGCGATCACCGAGGTTGTACGCGGTGCCGACCTGTTCGAGGCTTCACAGATCCACGTCCTGCTGCAGGCGCTGCTTGGCCTGCCGCATCCGGACTACCACCACCACCGTCTGATCCGCGACGAGACCGGCAAACGCCTCGCCAAGCGCGACGACGCCCGCGCGATCCGCCTCTTCCGTGAAGAGGGAGCCACCGCCGCGGATCTCCGGGCCATGGTCGGTCTCTGACAGGATGCGACGTGGCCTCTCATTCGGCCGGTCCGCACACCCGTCCCCACCCATACGTTTGCGCTAACATACCTGAAATCAATGGCTTGACCCCCCGTCCCCATGGGGACGCCTATTCCATGGGTCTCATGATCTCCACTTCTTCCCCCTCCCGGAGGGCCGTATAGAAGCAGCTTTTCCGGTTCGTATGGCATGCTGGCCCGGTCTGGTTCACCACCACCAGCAGGCAGTCCCGGTCGCAGTCCACCCGCATCTCCACCAGCTCCTGGACATGCCCCGACGTCTCGCCCTTCACCCAGAAATCCGCCCGCGACCGGGACCAGTACGTCACCCGCCCAGTCTCCAGCGTCCTGGCCACCGCCTCGGCATTCATCCAGGCCAGCATCAGCACCTCGCCCGTCCCCGCCTCCTGCGCGATGACCGGCACCAGCCCCTTCTCGTCATATGTCAGACTGCCCGGATCGAAAGCCATCGAACTTGTCCTTCCCTCAGCGCCACCGCCGCCCTATGTAGAGGGTCCAGGTAGCCGGGAAAACCCATGAGCGACTCCGATCTCATCAAACTCTATTCAGGCCGCATCCTCGAGCTGGCGGCCGATATCCCGCATCTCGGCCGCCTCGACGCGCCCCAGGCTTTCGTCAAGAAACGCTCCCCCCTCTGCGGCTCCACCGTCACCGTCGACCTGACCACCGAAGACGGCCGCATCGTCGACTATGCCCAGGACGTGAAGGCCTGCGCCCTCGGCCAGGCCGCCGCTTCAATCGTCGGCGCCAACATCCTCGGCGCCACCCGCGCTCAGGTCGAAACCGCCCGCGACCAGCTTAAGGCCATGCTGAAAGACAACGGCCCGGTCCCCGACGCTCCCTTCGACGGCCTCGAGGTCCTCCTCCCCGCCCGCGACTTCAAGAACCGCCACGCCTCGATCATGCTGACGCTTGAAGCCGCCGCCGAAGCCTTCGCCGAGGCCGAAAAGGCCGCCTGCGCCTGACCTCTCCCATCACTCGCGCAAAAAAACCGCCGCACTCCCGGGACAAGGAGGCGGCGGCAGGAAGCGTCTGATCATGCGGTTGGCCGGAGCCGGGGCAATGAGGCGAGCCCCGAGCCAGACAGGACAACGGCTTGCGCGAAAGTAGGGGACAAGGCGCAGGAACCGGCCGATGACAGGACGCAGGCAGAAACTCAGACAGGCAGGTTCAGAACGGCGACCAGCATCACGATAAGCGCGGCACCACCCACGAAATCCTGCAGAATCGTCATCGAAGAGCGGGACAAGACGTTTTTCAGATCGGCCAGCATCGGGAACCTCCATAGTGTTGTTGCCTCTTTGTTCTCAAATTCGCGCCAAACTGTAAAGAACTTTTTAGGAACATTCGCGAACAAAAGTGGCTCAGTCGAGCTAACCGACTGAAATCAAACGGATCGCTTTTTCCTGCTCCATCAGCCAGAGAAGAACGCGCGCCGCCTGCCCGCGTTCGCTTTCCAGCGCCGGATCGTCGTGCAGCAATTTCCGCGCGTCCGACTGCGCCAGCGACATCAGCGCTGATTGCCGCTCGAGATCCGCAATCCGGAACCGCGGCAGGCCCGACTGCGCCGTCCCGATCAGGTCTCCTGCGCCACGCATTGCGAGGTCCTCTTCGGCAATCCGGAACCCGTCCTCGGTTTCCCGCAAGATCTCCAGCCTGCGCCGGCCGGCTTCGGACAACGGTGGCTGGTACATCAGCAGACAGGTCGAAGCTGCCTCGCCCCGCCCCACACGCCCCCGCAACTGGTGTAATTGCGCCAGTCCAAACGACTCGGCGCGCTCGATCACCACGATCGAGGCATTGGGCACGTCCACGCCGACCTCGATGACCGTCGTGGACACCAGCACCTTCGTCTTGCCCGCAACGAAGCGGGCCATGGCGGCATCCTTGTCTCGCGGCGGCATCTGGCCGTGTACCATCCCGACCACGCCTTCCCCAAGGGCCGCGCGCAGGTGCCGGAACCGTTCTTCGGCAGCGGTCATGTCGACCGTCTCGCTTTCTTCGACAAGTGGACAGACCCAATAGGCCTGCCGCCCCTTGGCAACGGCCTTGCGCAAACGCTCGATGACCTCGTCCATCCGGCCAGCCGAAACCAGAACCGTCGTGATCGGCTTCCGCCCTGGCGGCTTTTCGTCGAGAACCGATACGTCCATGTCGCCGTATTGCGCCAGGCTCAGCGACCGTGGGATCGGCGTGGCGGTCATCACCAGCACGTCCACCGCGCGCCCCTTGGCCCCCAGCTCCATCCGCTGCGCGACACCAAACCGGTGCTGTTCGTCGATCACCGACAGGCGCAGGTCGTGAAACTCCACGTCCTTCTGGAAAACGGCATGGGTTCCGACGAGGATTTGGATATCCCCGGCCTTCAGCGCCGCCAGCTTCGCCGTGCGCTCCGCGCCCTTGTCGCGCCCTGTCAGGATCTCCAGCACCACACCGGCCGCCTCGGCCAGGGGCCGCAACCCTTCCAGATGCTGCCGTGCGAGGATCTCGGTCGGCGCCATCATCACGCCCTGCCCGCCGGCTTCTACAGCGACCAGCAATGACATCAGCGCAACCAGCGTTTTTCCGGCGCCGACATCGCCCTGCAGCAACCGGTTCATCCGCAGCGGCCTGGCCATGTCGTCGGCGATCTCGCGCATCGCCCGTTCCTGCGCATTCGTCGGCGAATAAGGAAGCGAAGACAGAACCTTGCGGCGCAAAGCTCCGGTTCCCTCGGTCACCACCCCCTTACCCTTGCGCAGCGCAGAGCGCGCCAGCGCAAGTGTCACCTGATGCGCCAGCAATTCGTCATAGGCCAGCCGCTGCCGTGCAGGTGCGGTCGCGGCCATCTCCGCTGCGCCAAGCGGGGTATGCGCTGCCTCCACCGCCGCCTTCCAGCCCGGCCAGCCTTCCTGTGCCCGCAGCCCTGGATCGATCCACTCCTGCAACTCCGGCAGCCGTGCCAGCGCGCTCGCAGCCGCCTTCGCCATCGTGCGCTGGGTCAACCCGGCGGTCAGCGGATAGACCGGTTCGTAAAGCGGGATCTCCTCGGCCTCCTCGACTGGCAGGATGTGGTCGGGATGGACCATCTGGCCGATCCCGTCGAACAATTCCACCTTACCTGAAACGATCCGGTGCTGCCCGGTCGGCAGCTGTTTCTTCAGCCAGTCGCCGCGCGCGTGGAAAAAAACCAGCTGAAACGTCGTCTGCGCGTCCTGCACTTCCACGCGGTAAGGCCCGGTCTTCGTGCGCGAAGGCATGTGGCGGCCGACTTCCACCTCAACGGTCAGCGTCGCCGGCAGTTCCGCACCGAGGATCGTGGACCGCCTGCGCCGGTCGATCCCCGAATACGGCAGCGTGAAGATCAGGTCGCGCGGCTTCTCGATATCGATCTTTTCCAGCGTTTTGGCGACCTTCGGGCCGACGCCTTCCAGCGTTTCGAGCCCCGCGAATAGCGGAAAAAGGCTTTCCGGCCGCCCGCTCATGATCCGCCGATCAGGCTCAGCCAGGAATCCTCGTCGATTGTCTCGACACCCAGCTCCGCAGCCTTCTTCGCCTTCGACCCCGCACCGGGACCGGCCACGACCAGATCGGTCTTTGCCGAAACGCTGCCCGACACCTTCGCGCCAAGCGCCTCCGCCCGCGCTTTCGCCTCTGCACGCGTCATCTTTTCAAGCGTACCGGTGAAAACGACGGTCTTGCCCGCCACCGGACTGTCCGACGCCGTCGGTGCCGCGACGTCCTGGATGTCAAGTTCCGCCGCCAGACGATCAATGGATGCTCGCTCGGCCTCCTGATGAAAGGTCGTGACCAGTGACACCGCCACGGTGGCACCGATCCCGTCAATGCCGACAAGGTCGTCCCATGCCGCCTTCGCCTCCGCCGGAACGGCCGGATTGTCCGCCCAGACGGCATTGCGTGTCGCGGTAATCTCGGCGCGGCGCCCCTGTTCGGCGGCCGTCTGCCGTTCCTTCGTCACGGCCTCTTCCGCCTTGAGAAACCGTTGCGCCGCCGGCACCGCCGCGTCGACGGCCGAAGTGAACGCTGCCCAGCTGCCGAAGTGACGTGCGAGGTCCGCCGCCGCAACCTCGCCCACATGCCGGATCCCGAGAGCGAAGATCACTCGGTTCAGTTCGATTTTTCGCTTTTCGTCAATTGCTTGAAAGAGATTTCTCGCGCTCTTCTCGCCATAGCCATCGCGGTTCTTCAGCTTTGACACGGTATCCGCGTCGCGCTTTTCCAGCGTGAAGATATCGGCGGGCTCGCGGATGGGCAGCGTCCCGTCGCGGTAGAACATTTCAATCTGCCGCGCTCCGAGCCCCTCGATATCAAAAGCCGCGCGAGAGACGAAATGCTTGAGCTTCTCCACCGCCTGTGCCGGGCAGATCAGTCCACCGGTGCAGCGCCGCACGGCGTCACCCTCCTCTCGCACCGCTTCCGACCCGCATTCCGGGCAGACCGTCGGAAATTCGTAGGGCACCGCGTCGTCCGGCCGTTGGCTCAGATCCACATCGGCCACCTTCGGGATCACGTCGCCCGCGCGGTACACCTGCACCCAGTCGCCCTCGCGGATATCCTTGCCTTCGCGGATCGGTTCTCCCTTGGCGTCGCGGCCGGCGATGTAATCCTCGTTGTGCAGAGTCGCGTTCGACACGACGACGCCGCCCACGGTGACCGGAGTCAGCCGCGCCACCGGTGACAAGGCCCCGGTACGACCGACCTGGATCTCGATTTTCTCAAGCCGGGTCCAGGCGAGTTCGGCGGGAAACTTGTGCGCAATGGCCCAGCGGGGCGTCGTCGACCGGAATCCGAGCCGGCGCTGAAGGTCCAGGTCGTTCACCTTGTAGACCACGCCGTCGATATCGTAACCCAGCGTCGCGCGCTGCGCCTCGATCTCAGAGTAGTGTTCCAGCATCTCGTCCATGCCGTTGCACAGCTGGGTCAGTGGGTTGGTCTGGAACTCCAATGACCGCAAACGCTCGATCGCGCCCAGCTGTGTCTCGGCCAGCGGCTCGCTCAGATCGCCCCAGGCGTAGGCAAAAAACTTCAATGGACGCGCAGCAGTGATCTTCGCGTCCAGCTGCCGAAGCGATCCGGCGGCGGCGTTACGCGGGTTTGCAAAGGTCTTTCCGCCCGCTTCTTCCTGCCGCTTGTTCAGCGCTGCGAAGTCTGCGTGGCTCATATAGACCTCGCCGCGCACCTCCAGTACATCGGGCGCACCGTCAAGCCGATCCGGAATATCGCCTATCGTACGGGCGTTTGCGGTGACATTCTCACCTGTTTCACCATCCCCCCGCGTTGCCGCCTGGACCAGCCGCCCGCCTTCGTATCTCAGCGACAGAGACAGGCCGTCGATCTTCGGTTCGGCGGTATAGGCAATTGGCCCGTCGCTATCGCGCAGGCCAAGATATCGGCGGACGGTTTCGTTGAAATCCGCGATATCTCCAGCCTCGAAAGCGTTGGCCAGCGACATCATCCGCACAGCATGTGTGACCTTTGCAAAGGTCTCGCTGACCGGTGCACCGACCTGTTCGGTGGGGCTGTCTTCCCGTTTCAGATGAGGAAACGCTGCCTCGATCTCGGCATTTCGCCGCTTCAGCGCATCGTATTCCGCGTCAGAGATTTCCGGCGCGTCTTCGGTGTGATACGCCCGGTTAGCCCGCTTCAGCGCATCGGCGAGCGCTGCCAGTTCCTGCGCCGCCGCCGCTTCAGTCAGCTCCGCGATCGGTGTCTCTTTGGCCACGCTTGGCGTCCTCCGAAAGTGTCTCCCGAATTCTTAGGAGCGCTCCCGGAGGAGGTCTAGTCTGTGAGTGGCGGGCTGTCGCCTGTGGGCGCCTTTCAGGCGCCGATGGCAACCGGGTCGTTCATTTCGCTGGGCTCCGGATCTCGCAACACATAGCCACGACCCCAAACCGTTTCGATGTAATTGTCGCCTTCTGTCGCTTGGCTCAGCTTTTTGCGCAGCTTGCAGATGAAGACATCGATGATCTTCAGTTCCGGTTCGTCCATGCCGCCATAGAGATGGTTCAGGAACATCTCCTTGGTCAGGGTCGTGCCCTTGCGCAGGCTCAGAAGTTCCAGCATCTGGTATTCCTTGCCGGTCAGGTGCACCGGCTTGCCGTTGGCTTCCACGGTCTTGGCGTCCAGGTTCACCTCGACCAGCCCCGTGCGAATAACCGACTGGGAATGCCCCTTGGACCGGCGAATGATCGCATGGATCCGTGCGACAAGCTCCTCCCGATGGAAAGGCTTCGTCAGATAATCGTCTGCGCCGAACCCGAAGCCCTTAAGCTTGTTTTCGGTGTCGTCTGCCCCGGACAGAATCAGGATCGGTGTGTCGACCCGGGCGATCCGCAACTGCCGCAAGACGTCGTGGCCGTTCATGTCGGGAAGGTTCAGATCAAGAAGGATAAGATCGTAATCATAGAGTTTCGCTAAATCTATCCCCTCTTCGCCAAGATCCGTCGCGTAGACGTTCAAGTTGGCGTGGGACAACATTAACTCGATACTCCGAGACGTGGCAGGATCGTCTTCTACCAACAAGACGCGCATGTATACTCTCCACTCTCAACCTTTCCGATGCCCGCAACACTGGCCAAGAAAGGTTAATCACACGTTACCGCACGACAGGAATCCTGCCACACAAATTTACACATGGCAAAAGAACTGAATGATTAGATGTAAATTGCGCGCATCTTTACCGCAGAAAACCGTCCTCACCCAACGTAAAGTTGAGTCCGCTCCGTTGCAGTTAACCTATTGAATGGTTTCCCGGGCCGAGCTCAACGCTGTTGTAGCTCGATTTGACCGTTCCAGTGACCGGCGAAAAACAGCTACCGTTAACGAAACTTCTGCAGTGCCGTCGCTTTCAACGCCGCCTCGCCATGGATCTCGACCGCCTGTTGCCAGGAAGAGAGTTCGTCGTCGCTCAGCTCGTAGATTTCCAGAGCTTCCTTGTGCGAAATCAGACCCGACGACACGCCGCGTACGACGGCGGCCTTGCGGCTTGCGACCCATCTACGTGTCTTCGGGTCGGGAAGGTCCGCCCGGCTCATCGTGGTCCCGTCCGGCAAGGTGACGGTGCGAGGCCCGCTCACTTTGCGTAGATACATGTCAGTTCCCCTCAGATATGACGGGCGCAGACTGCTAGGCACGGCTTAAGGACGGGTGAAGCCGGGGGGTTGAGAGTGCTTCGCATTTTCCTATATTCCGGCGGACCCCGTAAGGATTTTCAGATGCCCTTGGATCGAGAGCTGAATTCGCTGGGCCTGCCCAAGGCTCCGGCAGACACGCGCGTCGTCGTTGCGATGTCGGGCGGCGTCGACTCGTCAGTCGTCGCCGCGGAGCTTGCGCGCGAGGGCTATGACGTGGTCGGCGTGACGCTACAGCTTTACGATCATGGCGCGGCGCTGGCCAAGAAAGGCGCCTGCTGTGCCGGTATCGATATCCACGATGCGCGGCGCGTGGCCGAGGAAATGGGGTTCCCGCATTACGTCCTCGACTACGAGAACATCTTCAAGGACGCGGTGATCGACGAGTTTGCCGACAGCTACCTGGCCGGGGCGACGCCGGTGCCCTGCATCCGCTGCAATGAGCGGGTGAAGTTCAAGGACTTGCTGGAGACGGCGAAGGACCTTGATGCGGATTGCATGGCGACGGGCCATTATATCCAGCGGAAGGATGGGCTCCACGGGCCGGAACTGCACCGCGCCGCCGATCCGGCGCGGGATCAGAGCTATTTCCTGTTCTCGACCACGCCGGAGCAGCTGGGCTTCCTGCGCTTCCCGCTTGGCCATCTGGAATCGAAGGCGGAGACGCGGGCGCTGGCGGCGCGGCATGGACTGAGTGTGGCGGACAAGCCCGACAGCCAGGACATCTGTTTCGTGCCGGACGGCAATTATGCCTCGGTGATCGAGAAGCTGCGGCCGGGGGCGGCGGAGCCGGGCGAGATCGTGCATGTGGATGGCCGGGTGCTGGGGGAGCACCGGGGGGTGATCCACTACACCATCGGGCAGCGGCGGGGGCTGGGGATCGGCGGGCTGGAGGAGCCGCTTTATGTGGTCCGGCTCGATGTCGATGGCCGGCGGGTGATCGTGGGGCCGAAGGAGATGCTGGCGACGCGGGTCGTGCCGGTCAGGGAGATCAACTGGCTGGGGGATGCGTCCTTCACCTCGGAAAAGGAGTGGCCGCTGGCGGTCAAGCTGCGGTCGACGCGGCCGCCGCGGGAGGCGGTGATCCGGCCGCTATCTGAGACCGAGGCGGAGGTGGAATTGCTGGCGCCGGAGGAAGGGGTCTCGCCGGGGCAGGCCTGCGTTTTTTATGAGCCGGAGGGGAGCCGGGTCTTCGGCGGGGGCTGGATCTGGAAGGGCCGCTGAGGCCGTTTTCGGGGCGTCCCCATGGGGACGCCTCTTAACTTACTGGAATCCCGAAAAAACTTTCCTAACTCGAATTTAACCATTCGAAAACTGGACCATTGCTAACCGCTGGCGTCATCTGTCCAAGCCGCCCCGTCGCTAGAGTGGGGAATAGTCTCAGACGTCGATAGCGGTCTGGTTCGGGCGGGCCTTATACCGGCAGTGGAATGCCTGCACCGCAGTGTAATCATCCCAACATCGTGATTTTCCTTATTGCTCATCGCGAAAAAAAACTTAACAAAATACTCAGTTAAACCACCGTCCGGTTGGGGGAACCGGGGCGGCGCGGCGAGACACGGCCGATCCTGGTCACATGTGGCAGGCAGGAATGCAGGGGACATGTGCCATGGGACGGCTTTTTACACGTGTTTTTTCGGCGATGGTTGGGGTCGGGCTCCTTGGGGTGCCTTCGACAGCGATGGCGCTGGATGGAGATTTCGTTGACCAGAACCCCGCGATTGGACTGGGATTGGGTTGCAGTTTTCAATTTTACACCAATTCCCCATTCCGAAACGGCTATATATACTTTATAAATGGAAATCAAATTGCCGGAGGTAGCCAATATTATTTTAATGGCACGCTTTCCTCAAATTCTATCACCGAAACACAGCTAGAACTTTATTGTAACCTTACCTCCGTAGAAATTCTGTCGCAGAACGGCGCGGACAGCACTTATCCCGTCGACGACTATATGGGAATAGTGTTCCGCGGAAGCCCGGATGGCGGCACCACCTTTTACGATTACGAAGTCGCGCTGGCTGGCGTGACCGGGACAACCGTCGTGAATACCCGAATACTGGTAAACGAAACCCCGACGGCGAATGCAGGCCCGGACCGGACGGTCGCCTCCGGCGCGACGGTGACGCTGGACGGGAGCGGCTCGTCCGACCCCGAGGATGACACGCTGACCTATGCGTGGACGCAGACCGGCGGAGATACGGTCACGCTGGTCGATTCCACGTCCGCTTCGCCAAGCTTCGCCGCGCCGGAGCTTGATTTCAACGTGGACAACCTAACGCTGGTGTTCCAGCTGATCGTGGATGACGGCTATACGGCTTCTGCTGCCGATACGGTGACCATCACCGTCGCCGCCCCGGTCGATGTCACGCGGCCAGAGGTCAGTATCCTCGACGCGCCGGAACAGATCGTCGACGGGTCCCCGTTCAAGGTGACCGTGCGGTTCAGCGAGGATGTGACCGGGTTCGCCGCCTCGGATCTGGCCGTCACCGGCGCTGCCGCCACCGGACTTACCGGCAGCGGCGCCGAGTATGAGGTGACGATCGACCCGGACGGCGGTGAGGATGTGACCATCGCGGTGCCGGCGGGTGTCGCGAGCGACGTGGCCGGCAATACGAACACCGCCTCCGCCACGGTGACGGTCACCTACGTGCCCGTCGAGGAGACCGAGAAATTCATCGCGGAGTCGATGCAGGCCCGTGCGCACGCCCTGATCGCCACGCAGCCGAAACTCGGGCGGATGCTTTCCGGCGGAGGCGGCGGCGGGTTCGACGCGGGCGTCAGTCAGGGACGGCACTTCTTCGATCTCGAAACCTCGACCGATGCGTTGATCTGGATGCATGCCACTGGTTACTGGGCGACATCCGGCGAGACCGGTTCGAGCTATTACAACGCGATTCTCGGCGCCAACCTGTACCGCGGCGAACGGATCCGGCTGGGTGTCATGCTGCAGGGGGACCGGTTTTCGGCCGGGGACGGCACGTTCGACTTCGACGGCAATGGCTGGCTGTTCGGTCCTTATGCGGTGTACCGGCTGCCGAAGCATCCGCTGATCTTCTCGGCCTCCTATCTGGAAGGGCGTGCGCAGAACACGGTCTCGGGGCCGGCGGGCGGCGATTTCGAGAGCCGCCGCTCGCTGCTGACCCTCGGCGTCGAGGGAGAGATCGTGCTGGAGTCGATCACGCTTATGCCGCGGCTCGATTATGCACGGGCGACGGACCGGCATGACGGTTACACGGCGAATGCCGGTGTGCCGGTCTCGGGCGAGAGCGCCACCGTCCAGGAGGCGTCGCTCGGGATGGATTTCGAACTGCCGCTCAAGGGGTTCGGGCCGAACCTGATTCTGACGGGCGGACTGGGCGGAATTTTCGCACGCGAGGAGACGTCGCCGGGAGCCGATGAAAGCTCGCGTGCGCGGCTGGCGTTTGGACTTGAGCAAGTGACCGAGAATGGCAGCGTCATCCATATCAGCACCTTCGCCGAGGGTCTTGGTGGCGGCGTGGAGGCCTATGGCGCGGAACTGAGCTGGCTGCTGAAGTTCTGATGCGCTGACCTGCAGGATGGGCTGGGAGGCGCCTTGTGTGCACACGGACCAGTGGCAGCTGCACGTGTGAAGATCCGGGTTCGCGGGAACCCCGGACGGAAGGCTGCGCGTCCGGAAGGGCGCGCCGATTTTCGTTGCGGGACAGGGAATCCGCTCGACATGTCTAGTTGTATAGTTGTAGGTCTAAGCCAGACATCCCCTGCCCCGAGTCGAGGTTCACCATGTCCGGACCAAAGATCGAAAAGCCGCGGCTCGGCGAGCCGTATCTGCTGACACCCGGCCCGCTGACCACCTCCTACGCCGTCAAGGAAGCGATGCTGCGCGACTGGGGCAGCTGGGACGGGGATTTCCGGGCCATGACGGCGGAATTGCGGGCGCGGCTGGTGGGTCTGCTGGGCGACGGGAACGAAGGGTTCACCTGTGTGCCGATGCAGGGCTCGGGCTCCTTCTCGGTCGAGGCGATGCTGGGCAGCTTCATTCCGAAGGATGGCAAGGCGCTGGTGCTGGCGAATGGCGCCTACGGGCTGCGCGCGGCGCAGAGCCTCGATTACATCGGACGGCCCTGCCGGCTGCTGGACAAGGGCGACTACCTGCCGCCGCGCGGATCGGAAGTGGCGGCGATCCTGGCGGAGGATCCGGCGATCACCCATGTGGTCGCGATTCATTGCGAGACATCCTCTGGCATTCTGAACCCGATCGCAGAGATCAGCGAGGCGACCTATGCGGCGGGCCGCAAGCTGTTGATCGACTCCATGTCGGCCTTTGGCGCGATCCCGGTGCCGCCGGCTGAGGTGCGGTTCGAGGCGCTGGTGTCGTCGGCCAACAAGTGCATCGAGGGCGTGCCGGGGTTCGGCTTTGTGCTGGCCAGGACCGACGTGCTGGAGGCCGCGAAGGGCAATGCACATTCGCTGGCGCTGGACCTGCACGCGCAATGGGCGGCAATGGAGAAGACGGGCCAGTGGCGGTATACGCCGCCGACCCATGCGGTGGCGGCGTTCCTGGAGGCTCTGCGCGCGCATGAGGCCGAGGGCGGCGTCGTGGCGCGAGGCGCGCGGTATCGCGAGAACCGCGATGTGCTGGTGGCGGGGATGCGCGGGCTTGGGCTCGAGACCTTGCTCGACGACCGCTGGCTGTCGCCGATCATCGTGACGTTCTTCTGCCCCGCCGATCCGGCCTTCCGGTTCCCGGAGTTCTACGACCGGATGAAGGCGAAGGGGTTCATCCTCTATCCCGGCAAGCTGACGGTGGTGGAGTCGTTCCGCGTCGGCTGTATCGGGCAGATGGATGCGGATGTGATGCGCGAGGTGGTCTCGGCCGTGGCCGAAACGCTGCGCGAAATGGGTGTGACAAGCGCTGCGCCGCCGGCGGAGGCGCTGGTGGAACGGCAGAAACTGGCGGAGGCAGCGGCATGAGCAGGTTCAAGGCAGTGGTGTTCGACTGGGCGGGCACGATGGTGGATTTCGGCTCTTTCGCGCCGATGGGCGTGTTCGTGAAGGCGTTCGAGAGCTTCGGGATCCCGGTGACGATCGACCAGGCGCGCGGGCCGATGGGCTCGGCGAAGTGGGACCATATCCGCGCGATGATGGACATGCCGGAGATTGCGGCGGCGTGGGAGGCAAAATACGGCGCTGCGCCGACGGATGCGGATGTCGACAAGGTTTACGAGGTCTTCGTGCCGATGAACGAGGAGGTCGCGGCGGATTACGCGGATCTGGTGCCGGGGGCGCTGGAGACGGTGATGTACCTGCGCGGCAAGGGGATCAAGGTGGGCTCGACCACGGGGTACACGCGGTCGATCATGGAACGGGTGCTGCCGGTGGCGGCAAAGCAGGGATACGTGCCGGACAACCTGGTGTGCTCGGATGACCTGCCCGAGGGGCGGCCGGGGCCGCTGGGGATGTACAAGTGTTTCGTTGATCTGGTGGCCTATCCGCCTCAGGCCGTCATCAAGGTGGACGACACCGCGCCGGGGATCGCCGAGGGCGCGGCTGCCGGGTGCATCACGGTGGGGCTGGCGCTGTCGGGGAATTTCGTGGGCAAGACGCCGGAGGAGCTGGCGAAATGTTCGGAGGCGGAGCTGGCGGAGTTCCGGCGCGGTGCAGCGGAGGTGCTGAAGGCGGCCGGGGCGGATTACATGATCGACACGGTTGCCGACCTCCCTGCCCTGATCGACAAGCTGGAAAAGGCGTAGGTCAAACGCCGGAACGCCAGAACGGAAAAAAGGGCGCGGAACCGGATGGTTTCGCGCCCTTATTCGTTTCTGACCTGCGGATTACTCCGCCGCGGCCTGCTGCTGCGGGCGGCGCTGGCTGATTTCCTCGGCGACGAGGAAGGCCAGTTCCAGCGCCTGGCTGGCGTTCAGGCGCGGGTCGCAGGCGGTGTGGTAGCGGTCCGACAGCGTTTCGTCTGTCACCGCGCGCACGCCGCCGGTGCATTCGGTCACGTCCTGGCCGGTCATCTCGAAATGCACGCCGCCGGGGACGGAGCCCTCGGCATTGTGGACGTCGAAGAATTCCTGAACCTCGCGCAGCACACTTTCGAACGGCCGGGTCTTGTAGCCCGAGGCCGACTTGATCGTGTTGCCGTGCATCGGGTCGCAGGACCAGACGACATTGGCGCCCTCTTCCCGCACCGCCTTGATCAGCTTGGGCAGGTGGTCGCCCACGGTACCCGCGCCAAAGCGCGCGATCAGGGTCAGGCGGCCGGCCTCGTTGTCGGGGTTAAGCCGCTGCATCAGCACCTTGAGGTCGTCGGCCGAGATCGACGGGCCGCATTTCAGGCCTATCGGGTTCGAGACGCCGCGGGCGAATTCCACATGCGCACCGTCCGGCTGACGCGTGCGGTCGCCGATCCAGATCATGTGGCCGGAGCCCGCGATCTGCACGCCGGTGGTCGAGTCCGTCCGGCAGAGCGCCTGTTCGTATTCCAGAAGCAGTGCTTCGTGGCTGGTATAGAAGTCCACGGTGGACATGTCTTTGTGGGTCGTGCCGCTTACACCGGCCGCCGACATGAAATCCAACGCATCCTGCAGGCGGTTCGCCATGTCACGATAGCGTTCGGCTTCATCGCGTTCGGTGAAGCCAAGTGTCCAGGCGTGAACGCGGTGCACGTCCGCGAAGCCCCCGGTTGAAAAAGCCCGAAGGAGGTTCAGCGTCGCTGCAGCCTGCGTGTAGGCGCGCAGCATGTTCTCCGGGTTCGGGATCCGCGCCTCGGGCGTGAAGGCAAGCTCGTTGATGATGTCGCCACGGTAGCTAGGCAGTTCGACGCCGTTCACCGTTTCGGTCGGGGCCGAGCGCGGCTTGGCGAACTGCCCGGCCATGCGGCCGACCTTTACCACCGGCATCTTGGCGCCGAAGGTCAGCACCATCGCCATCTGCAGCAGCACCTTGAAGGTGTCGCGGATATTGTCTGCGGAGAACTCGGCAAAGCTCTCGGCACAGTCACCGCCCTGCAGCAAAAACGCCTCGCCACGGGAAACCGCGGCAAGCTTGTCTTTCATGCGGCGGCATTCCCCGGCAAAGACGAGCGGCGGATATTTCGACAGCTGCGCCTCGACGGCGTTCAGCTTGGCCTCATCCGGATAGTCGGGCATCTGGACCCGCGGCTTGGAGCGCCACCCAGATTTTTCCCAGTTGCTCATCTCACTTCTCCAAAGTGCATAGATTTCGGGTGTCCCCGTATAAAGGCAGGCGGCTTTCGGGGAAACAGGGAAAATTCAGGCAATTCCGACATCGCCTGACGTTTTTATACATTGGCAATCTTGATCGCCTAAAGCAAAACTGGTTCCGTCCAGCACTACGCTCGCGGAGAACGGCGAAAATGGATGTGAGTCGCCAGACGATTGAAGTGGTTGATACCGGCAAGAAGCCGCGCCGCTTTGTATTTGTCCTATTGGACAATTTCACGATGCTCTGCTTCGCCTGCGCGCTGGAGAGCCTTCGGATCGCCAACCGGATGGCGGGCAAAACGCTCTATTCCTGGACGATCACCGGCGAGAACGGTGACATAGCCGCGTGTTCCGCCGGAACCGCCTTCAAGCTGGACAGCGGACTGGAAGAACTGGCCCGCGATGACACGATCCTTGTCTGCGGCGGCGTCGACGTGCAGGCCGCGTCGACCAAGAAGGTGCTGAACTGGTTGCGGCGCGAGGCGCGCAGGGGCGCGATCGTCGGCGGATTGTGCACTGCGGGATATACCCTGGCCAAGGCGGGCCTTCTGGACGGCAAGCGTGCAACGATCCACTGGGAGAACCAGGACAGCTTTGCCGAGGAATTCGACGAGGTGGAACTGACCAAGTCGGTCTTTGTCGTCGACGGCAACCGCTTCACCACTGCGGGCGGCACCTCCTCCATCGACCTGATGCTGAAGATCATCGCCGACGATTATGGTGAGGAACTTGCGAACGCGGTTGCGGATCAGCTGATCTACACCACCATCCGCACCGACCAGGACACCCAGCGCCTGTCGGTCCCGACCCGGATCGGCGTGCGGCATCCGAAGCTGAGCCAGGTCATCCAGATGATGGAGCAGAACATCGAGGAACCGATCAGCCCCTCAATCCTGGCCCGCGATGTCGGCATGTCGACACGGCAGCTGGAGCGGCTGTTTCGCCGCTACCTGAATCGCTCGCCCAAGCGGTATTACATGGAACTGCGGCTGCAGAAGGCGCGGAACCTGCTGATGCAGACCGACATGTCGGTGATCAACGTGGCGCTGGCCTGCGGATTTGCGTCGCCCTCGCATTTTTCGAAGTGTTACCGGGCGCATTACAACACGACGCCCTATCGCGAACGGGGCAGCCACGCGGCGCGACTGTCCGTCTAGGTCGCCTCGCAAACGTGGATCCGGAAATGCGGTAAGGACACGTTGACCGGGGTGCCGTTCGGCCACGCCCAGATTCCGCCATATTCTTCGTTAAGATCGAAACACTCGCAGCCCCGAGGGGCCTATTAAGGTGCGTCCGGTGGACAGGTTCGAAGCCGCAGTCAGGATGTCGGAAACCGAGGCGATCCGCTCGCTGGATCTGTCCATGTTCGACCTGCGCGACATCGCCAATATCTGTCTGCAGCGGCCCGAGGTTCTGGCGGACATCCCTGAACGGCGCGACATCCTGAGATCCTGGGTCGAGGGGGATGATCGCCCGCTGATGCGGACCGCCAATCGCTACATGCTGGAACTGGTGTCCCGGGCCATCGGCTTCATCCTGCTGGAGTATCGCGAGCTTCGCCCCCTGTTCCACGAGATCTCGCCGGAGCGCATCGCCGATATCGGCTGTGGTTACGGCATTCTGGATCTTTTTCTTCACGCCGATCTCGGCATGGAGATGTTGCTGATCGACACGGAGTACGGGCCGGAACGGCATCTCTGGTATCAGCCGGTCGGCAGCGGCTGCAGCAACCTTGACGTGGCGCGCCGGTTTCTGGTGGCCAATGGTTGCGATGCGGCCAAGCTTCGGCTGCTGAACCCACGGCAGGAGTCGGTGATGGAGGCCGGAGAGGTCGACCTTGCCGTCAGCTTCCTGTCCTGCGGGTATCTGTATCCTGCCGATACCTACGCGAGGTTCCTGCGCGAGCGGGTTCGTCCGGGAGGGTCCGTGCTGCTGGACATCCGCGCGACCAAGGCGCCGGAGGTTCTGCGTGCGCTGGTGGGGCTTGGCCGGTTCAGCCGCGTCGGCACCGTGGCCGGCGGGCTGGGGCTGCGGCTACAGATCCAACGTCCGGCCGCCAGCGCCGTCCGCGCGGCCTGACCTGCCGCGGCGTTGGCCTTACGGCCACTCTTCCCTTTTCATTGGAGCGCCCTTAGGCTCCGCCGCATAACAGTCTACCAGACAGGGAGTTGACCATGAAAAAGCTGCTACTGGCCTCCGCCGCTGCCGCGCTCGCCGCTGGCGCCGCGCAGGCGCAGGACGTCAAGATCGGTGTGATCCTCGGGTTCACCGGTCCTATCGAATCGCTGACGCCGCAAATGGCCGACAGCGCCGAACTGGCGATGAAAGAGATCAACGATGCCGGCGGCATCCTTGACGGGATGATGCTGGAAAGCGTGCGGGCGGATTCGACCTGCATCGACAGCGGTGCGGCCACCGCCGCCGCCGAGCGTCTTGTGACCTCCGACGGCATCGTCGGCATCATGGGTGCCGACTGTTCGGGCGTGACCGGCGCGATCCTGGCCAACGTCGCGGTGCCGAACGGCATTCCGATGGTGTCGCCGTCGGCCACCTCGCCGGCGCTGTCGACCGCCGAAGACAACGGCCTGTTCTTCCGCACCGCGCCGTCCGATGCGCGGCAGGGCGAAGTTCTGGCCGCGATCCTTGCCGACAAGGGCATCACCTCGGTCGCTGTCACTTACACCAACAACGACTACGGCAAAGGCCTTTCGGACGCCTTCATCTCGAACTTCGAGGGCGACGTAACGGCGAACGTTCCGCATGAGGACGGCAAGGCCGATTACACCGCGGAAGTCGGCGCGCTGGCTTCGGCCGGCGGCGAGGTTCTGGTGGTTTTCGGCTACGCCGACCAGGGCGGCAAGGGCATCATTCAGGCTGCCGTCGACACCGGCGCCTTCGACACGTTCGTCATGGGCGACGGCATGTATGCCGAGGCACTCGTCGGCGACCTGGGCGACATGCTGGCCGGGTCCTACGGTTCGGTTCCGTGGTCCGAGGGCGAAGGCTCCGACGCGTTCATTGCGCTGACCGAAGCGGCGGGCGTGGCCGGCGAAAGCTCTTTCACCCGCGAAAGCTATGACGCTGCGGCGCTGCTGGCGCTGGCGATGCAGGCAGGCGGCGAAGCGACCTCTGCGGCGATCGCGGCGAACCTGCTGGATGTGGCCAACGCACCGGGCGAGCCGATCCTGCCGGGTGAGCTGGCCAAGGCGCTGCAGATCCTCGCTGATGGCGGCGACGTCGACTATGTCGGCGCGACCAACGTGGAACTGATCGGACCCGGTGAAGCGGCCGGCACCTACCGCGAGTACGTCATCGAGGATGGCGCTTACTCGACGGTGCAGTTCCGCTGACGCCACAAAACCGTTAAGAACATGCACAGCCCGGCTTTTCAGGCCGGGCTGTTTGCCATATGGACCCGCGGATGATCACGGTCGAAAATCTGCACAAGCATTTCGGGGGCTTCCACGCCGTGGACGGTGCCTCGCTGACCATCGCCGAAGGCTCGATTACGGGCCTGATCGGCCCGAACGGCGCCGGAAAATCCACACTTTTCAACGTGATCGCGGGTGTCTTTCCACCGACCTCCGGCAAGGTGACGATGGCGGGCGAGGACATCACCGGCCTGCCACCGCACGAGCTGTTTTCGAAGGGGTTATTGCGCACCTTCCAGATCGCGCATGAATTCTCGTCGATGACGGTGCGCGAGAACCTGATGATGGTGCCCGGCGACCAGTCGGGCGAGACGCTGTGGAACAGCTGGTTTCGCCGCGGCCAGGTGGCGCGGGAAGAGTGCGATCTGATGAAGAAAGCCGATGAAGTTCTTGAATTCCTGACCATAGATCATCTGGCGGACGAAAAGGCAGGGAACCTGTCCGGCGGACAGAAGAAGCTGCTGGAACTGGGCCGGACCATGATGGTCGAGGCGCGGATCGTGTTCCTCGACGAGGTCGGCGCCGGGGTGAACCGGACGCTGCTGAACACCATCGGCGACGCGATCATCCGGCTCAACAAGGAGCGCGGCTACACCTTCTGCGTCATCGAGCACGACATGGATTTCATCGCCCGCCTCTGCGACCCGGTCATCGTGATGGCCGAAGGCAAGGTGCTGGCCGAAGGCACGCATGACGAGATCCGCTCCAACGAGCAGGTGATCGAGGCGTATCTGGGCACCGGACTGAAGAACAAGGACAAGCTGGAGGCATGAGCGGAAACGCTTATCAGGAAGACCGCGGCAACAAGGACCGCTCGATCACCAAGGACGGCGGCGGCACGCTGCGGCCCGGCAGGTATTCCGGCGAGGCGCAGGCTGGTGCCGAGGGCGAACCCTTCCTGATCGGCGATGCGATGACCGGCGGCTATGGCGGCGGCGCGAACATCCTGCATGACTGCACCATCGCTGTCGAAAAGGGACAGATCGCGGTGATCGTCGGCCCCAACGGCGCGGGTAAATCTACGGCGATGAAGGCCGTTTTCGGCATGCTGGACCTGCGCGGCGGGGATGTACGGCTGGGCGGCGAGAGCATCGCCACGCTGACCCCGCAGGCGCGGGTGGCGAAAGGCATGGGGTTCGTTCCGCAGACCTCAAACGTCTTCACCTCGCTGACCGTCGAGGAAAACCTCGAGATGGGTGCGTTTATCCGGCGTGACGATATCCGCCAGACGATGGCGCAGGTCTATGACCTGTTTCCGGTTCTTGCCGAGAAGCGGCGTCAGAAGGCCGGCGAGCTGTCCGGCGGGCAGCGCCAGCAGGTTGCCGTCGGTCGCGCGCTGATGACTGAGCCGCAGGTGTTGATGCTGGACGAGCCTACCGCCGGTGTTTCCCCTATCGTGATGGACGAGCTGTTCGATCGGATCATCGAGGTGTCGAGGACCGGGATTTCCATCCTGATGGTGGAACAGAACGCCCGGCAGGCGCTGGAGATCGCCGACAAGGGCTATGTGCTGGTGCAGGGTGCCAACCGATACACCGACACGGGCGCGGCCCTGCTGGCCGATCCCGAGGTCCGGGCGAGTTTTCTGGGGGGCTGAACGGTGCGCGCTGGTCCTGTCATCGCCCTTGCCACCCTGCCCTGCGCGGCGCTGGCCGAGGGCAATGTGTCAGAGCTCGACTGCAAGGTGGTCACGCTCTGTGACGGCACGGGCGCCTGTGCGATGCCGGACGAGACGCTGCACCTGACGCTGGCCCCAACCGGGCGCGAGGGCGACACGATCAGCCTGACCGTGACGCTGGACGCCGAGACCGCCGAGGCGCGGCAGGAGGGCGATCTGGGGCCGATCATCTGGGGTCAGGGTGCAGAGACGCATTTCCTGCTGCCGACCGGCCCCAGCAATCTGGTCTGGATCACCCGTGGCTTCGACCCGGACATCAGCGCCGAGACGCGGTTCCTGAGCTGCGGGGGCGTGTGATGACGACTTATCCGGAGACACCCGAGGGAGACGGAATGGCAGACACCGGGGGACGGCTTTCGTGGACTTCCTGAACGCCTTCGTCGCGCTGGCGAATTTCGTGATCATCCCGGCCGCGTCCTACGGGTCGCAGCTGGCCATCGGTGCGCTTGGCGTGACGCTGATCTACGGGATCCTGCGGTTTTCCAACTTTGCCCATGGCGACACCATGGCCTTCGGCGCTATGGCGACGATCCTTGTGACCTGGGGACTGCAGGGGATGGGCGTATCGCTCGGTCCAGTGCCGACGGCGCTGCTCGCCCTGCCCGCCGGCATTGCGATCACGGCGCTGCTCCTCCTTTTTACCGACTGGGCGGTCTATTCCTTCTATCGCGAACAGAAGGCCAAGCCGGTCGTGCTGGTCATCGTCTCCATGGGCGTCATGTTCATGATGAACGGGCTTGTCCGCTTCATCATCGGGCCGGACGACCAGAACTTCGCCGACGGCGAGCGGTTCATCATCAATGCGCGGAATTTCCGAGAAATGACCGGGCTGAGCGAAGGGCTGGCCTTTCGCACCAGCCAGGGCATCACGATCCTTACCGCGATCATCGTCGTCATCCTGCTGTTCTGGTTCCTGAACCGGACGCGGACCGGCAAGTCGATGCGCGCCTATTCCGACAACGAGGATCTGGCGCTGTTGTCGGGGATCAACCCCGAGCGGGTGGTGCAGATCACCTGGGTCATCGTGGCGGCGCTGGCGACGATTGCGGGAGTGCTTTACGGGCTGGACAAGTCTTTCAAGCCGTTCACCTATTTCCAGCTACTGCTGCCGATCTTCGCCTCTGCCATTGTCGGCGGGCTGGGATCGCCGTTGGGCGCCATCGTCGGCGGTTACCTGATCGCGTTTTCCGAGGTGATGGTGACCTATGCGTGGAAGAAGGTGATCACCTATACGGTCCCGCCTGAGATGGCGCCGGACGGGTTGGTGCAGCTTCTGTCCACCGACTACAAGTTCGCGGTCAGCTTCGTGATCCTGGTGATCGTGCTGCTGTTCCGTCCCACCGGCATCTTCGCAGGCAAATCGGTATGAGCCAGACCACAAAGAACACCCTGCTCTTCGCCCTTGTCGCCGCGCTGATCCTGCTGACCGGGTTCGAGCGCAGCTGGAACGTGGCGTTGGGGATCGTGAACATGGGCCTTCTCAGCGCGATCATGGCGCTGGGAGTGAACATGCAGTGGGGCTATGCCGGGCTGTTCAACGTGGGCGTCATGGGGTTCGTGGCGCTTGGCGGGCTGGGCGCGGTGCTGGTCGGCATGCCGCCGGTGCCGGATGCCTGGGCGGCGGGCGGCTGGCGCCTTATCGGCGGGCTGCTAATGGGCGCGGCCGCCATCGCCGCGGCCATCGTCGCGTGGAAGCGGCTGCCGCAGGGCTGGACTCGGTCGCTGGCGGTGGCGGCTATCCTGATCGGCGGGTTCTTCCTGTATCGCGCCGTCTTCGACTCGGCCGTTTCGGCGGTCGAGGCGGTGAACCCGGCCGCAACCGGCTACCTCGGCGGCCTTGGCCTGCCGATCATCCTGGCGTGGCCGGTGGGCGGGCTGCTGGCGGCGGGCGCCGCCTGGGCCATCGGCAAGACGGCATTGGGGCTGCGGTCGGATTACCTTGCCATCGCGACGCTGGGGATCGCCGAGATCATCATCGCGGTTATGAAGAACGAGGACTGGATGGCGCGGGGGGTGAAGAACGTGATCGGCCTGCCCCGTCCGGTGCCCTACGAGATCGACCTGCAGAACAGCGCGGCCTTTACGGCGCGGATGGCGGACTGGGGCGTCGACCCTGTGGCCGCCTCGTCGATCACGGTGAAACTGGCCTATGCGGCGCTGTTCCTCGCGGTGCTGCTGATCCTGATCGCGCTGGCGCAGCTGGCGCTGCAGTCACCCTGGGGCCGCATGATGCGCGCGATCCGCGACAACGAGGTCGCGGCGGAGGCGATGGGCAAGGATGTCACGAAGCGACACCTGCAGGTCTTCATCCTCGGTTCAGCCATCTGTGGACTGGCGGGCGCGATGATGACCACGCTGGACGGGCAGCTTACGCCGGGGACCTACCAGCCGCTGCGCTTCACCTTCCTGATCTGGGTGATGGTGATCGTCGGCGGGTCGGGCAACAACTTTGGCGCGGTGCTGGGCGGGTTCCTGATCTGGTACCTCTGGGTCGAGGTGGAGCCGCGCGGCCGCGAGCTGATCGAGCTGATGACCGCCGGCATGGCGGACGGCAGCTGGCTGAAAGTGCGCCTGATCGAGAGTGCCGCGCATATGCGGCTGTTCGTGATGGGTCTCGTGCTGCTGCTTGTGCTGCGGTTCAGCCCGCGCGGGCTGATACCGGAGCGGTGACCGCCCCGATTGCCATCCTGCTCTTCGCGGCTGGCTCCTCTTCGCGCATGGGCGCTCGTGACAAGCTGACCGAGGACGTGGACGGAGAGCCGCTGCTCCGTCGCAGCGCGCTTCGGGCGATTGCGACGGGTCTGCCGGTGCACGCCCTGCTGCCGCCGGACCGGCCCGAGCGGTGGCGTGCGGTCGAGGGGCTGGACCTGACCCTGACGGCTGTTCCCGATGCGCGGGATGGCATGTCGGCCTCGATCCGCGCCGGTCTTGCCTCCCTGCCCGAACGGACCCCCGGTACGATCATGTTGATGGCCGACATGCCGGATCTGGAATCCGCCGATCTGACCGCACTGGCAAAGCGCTTTGCCGACCTCGGGTCCCAAACTGTCGTGCGCGCAGCTACCGAAGACGGCAGGCCCGGCGCGCCAGCACTAATTCCGCGCCACCTGTTCCCGGCATTGCAGGCGCTGCAGGGGGATACCGGCGGCCGCGATGTCCTGAAATCAGTACCGCAGGACCTCGTGCCCCTGCCCGGCCGTCGCGCGGTTACCGATCTAGACACGCCGGACGACTGGGCGGAGTGGCGTGAAACCCGGGGTTAACCCGCCTTCAGCGCCGCAGCCGCGCCCGCATGCTCCTCGCATAAAGGAAGAACAGGAAGGCCAGCACAACTGCCGCGATCAGGAAGCCGAGCCCGACATAGCCGGTCACCTCCATCACCGACGGCTCACGCAGGACGATCATTCCAACCGCCGTGACCGCCCATCCGAGGAAAGACAGCGCGAACAGGCTTCCGGCGGTCCCCGAGCGTGCCAGCAGCAGGATCGCCCCCAGGAACCCGGCCCAGACGCCGATCCCCCAGGCGATCTCAATCCATAACGGCATCAAAAGGAACCAGTTCATCTGTACCTCGCTGAACCCGGCTGTGTAAACGTCGACTTCCAGCCGCAGCGCGAGGAAATCGCCTGCCGCCAGCAGATGCCAGAGCACTGCGATTGCCGAGACCGGAAGGTGATGCCATGCGCGCGCCATATGTCCCCCATCAGACTGGCCGAAGTCCCCCTGACACTGGCCTGCCGGTCGGCGGCTGTCCAGACCTGCGATTTTGCTTCCCCCGGAATCAGGAAACCCGCCGAGCCCCCCAGCTTAGCGGGTTTCCCTTTTGGCCGGTGGGCACGGAGCCCGGGCCAGCCAGCTGCATTCAGCGCCGGAGGCGTCCGGCTTCTCCCGGCGTCAGCACGCGCCGCGCCGCGAGATAGGAATCGAGCCCCAGGCTGGTCCTGAGCTCAGGAAACAGGTCGAGGATCTCCTGGCGTTGTGCCGCGCCGATACCCCGCAGCGAGAAGTCGCCGGGCTGAAAGCTCTCGGTCCAGGCGCCGTTCGACAGCACCACCTCGTGATGCTCGAACATGAAATGGATGTAGGTCGTGGCGACAGTCGGCACCGCACGTACGTCGCGGTTGTTGATCAGGTGTTTCGCGGCGCACAGCACCTCGCGCTCCTCGAAGTAAAGTGCCGTTTGCCACGAGGCGACCAGAACGCGATGGTTCGGGCTGACCATGAGGTCGCGCGCCGGAAGCCCGTTGCCAAAAGCGTCCGCGCGGATGCGCACCGGCCGCAGGTCGGAACGCTCGGCCGCGTCCAGACCGGTCAGCCGCTTGGCACCGATCCAGCAAATCGGCTGAAATCCGTTATCGCGGGTCATCACCTTGTCGCCGACCTGCAGATCTTCGACGGGCACTGCCCCGTTCGCCGTCGCAATCAGCGTGCCCGGCGTGAAGCAGGGAGTGACCGACGCCTCGTCTGCCGTCGCGACATGCGGCCTCGCAAGGGGACGCGCCCCCGCCGCACCGCGATCGCGGGCGTTCCCGCCCGGTAGCTGGTTCGTACTCGCCATACAATGTTCCCCGCGGCCCGGCCGCACCAATTGCGGCTGGGGCCGATTACCCAAGTGACGTGACCGTAACCCTGAGATGTCCAGGGACGAAGCGAATTGTGGTTTCTTTTGGGCATTTTGCGGCGAAACTATGTGTCAGCGCGCCATATTTGCGCCGTAATGCCTGTGCCCGATCCCGGTTTTGTCCCTGACCGGGAAACCCTGAAACTCTCCTGATACAACTACCATGGCGCTGTGCCGCCCGCCGGTGTTGCTTGTTTTATAAGCATAGAAGGAACGTGTTTAACTTACGGTGAATAGGCGGCTTCCACGCGCCCGCAGCACAACCTTGGGTCGACTGTTGTTTCCTGTCAGGTGACCGACCCTTGCTCCCGCCCCAATGCGGCAGTCACATTCCCGCCACATTCAGCATGCGACGACAATGCCTCGGAAACCCGACACATTGTCATCGGAGTTAACCATTTTGCCTGTCGAATCGTACAGGATTGCCGGGGTGATCTACGAAAAGCCGCCCCCTATGCTCCATCACCAGCATCGCGGGAACGCGGAGCGCGCCGGGATTGGCGATCCAGCTGTTTCCGACACAGTCTAGCGGATAAGCAGCGCGCGAAAGTCGTTTACGTTTGTTCCGGTCGGTCCCGGCACGAACAGGTCACCCAGCGCATCGAACGCACCCCAGGCGTCATGCGCCGCCAGCAATGCCGCCGGGTCCTGCCCCGCCAGCCGTAGCCGACCGGCGCTGGAGCCATCGGCAAAGGCGCCTGCATTGTCCTCTGACCCGTCGATGCCGTCGGTATCCGCCGCCAGTGCGACGACCCCGTCGGCCCCGTCGAGCACCAGTGCGCAGGCGAGCAGAAATTCCGTGTTGCGGCCGCCGCGCCCGCCCTCGGCGCCGCCCAGCGTCACCGTGGTCTCGCCGCCGGACAGCAGCACCACAGGCGGCGTGAAGGGCCGTGCCTTGCGCCGCACCTCCCCGGCCAGTGCCGCCAGCACCCGGCCGACGTCTTTTGCCTCGCCCTCTATCGCGTCGGACAAGATTGCGGCCGAGATGCCCTTTTCCTCTGCCCGCGCCGCGGCGGCTTCCAGCGATTTCGCGGCAGAGGCGATCACGTAGACCTCGTCATGTGAAAACCCGCCCTCGTCCGGGCGCGGGGCGTCCTCGGGCGCGGTGTCGAGATACTTGCGCACGGTCTCCGGCAGGTCGATCCCGAAGGCCGCCACGTGGGCCAGAGCCTCTTTCCGGCCTACGGAATCCGCGACAGTCGGGCCGGAGGCTACTTGCGCCGGATCGTCGCCTGGCACGTCCGAAACGATCAGGCTGACCACCTTCGCCGGATGTGCCAGCGCGGCGAGGCGCCCGCCTTTCACCCTGCTGACCTGCTTGCGGATCGCGTTCATCGCTGAAATCGGCGCGCCCGAGGCCAGAAGCGCCCGGTTCAGCGCCTGTTCATCCTCGAGCGTCAGCCCTTCGGGTGGCGCAGGTAACAGCGCAGACCCGCCGCCGCAGATCAGCGCAACGACAAGATCGTTCTCACCCAGCCCCGACAGTTCGGACATCAGGCGTTCGGCGGCGGCCTGCCCCGCCGCATCCGGGACCGGATGCGATGCCTCGACGACTTCCAGCGTCGGGCACGGCGTTGCGTAGCCGTAGCGGGTGACCACCAGGCCCTCGACGGGCCCATCCCACAGTTTCTCGAAGGCGGCTGCCATCTGTGCTGCACCCTTGCCGGCACCGATGACATAGGTACGGCCCTTGGGTTTTGGCGGCAGATAGGCGCTCAGCGCCTCCATCGGGTCGGCGGCGGCAACGGCGGCGTGGAACAGGTCGGTCAGGAAGGATCGGTCAGTGGCGGATATCATGTCGCAACAGGATCACGAAACGCGGGACCGCACCAGCCCCGAGGGCTCGTCTTCGCCGCCGTTGCCGACGGAAAGATCAAGCGCCGGAAAGGTGGCGACAATTCGGGCGCCGCCGGACGCCGACGACTCGATAGCCAACTGCCCGCCCTGCGCCTCGGCAAGACTGCGCATGATCGCCAGCCCCAGACCGGCGCCACCGGTGGCGCGGTTCCGCGAAGGTTCGCCACGGGTGAAGGGTTCCAGCAGACGGTCACGCAGCTCTGGCGGAATACCCGGTCCGTCATCCTCGATAGCGACCCGCACCGTATCTCCCATGCTTTCAACCGAGATTCGCGCCTGTCCGGCGTATTTCAGCGCATTCTCAACCCCGTTGGCCAGCAGGCGGCGCATTGCCAGCGGATCGCCCAGAATCGCGGACGCCATATTGCCGGACACGCTCACATCCGCCCCCTCCCCGAGCCTCGCTTCTGCTTCCGCAAGGGCAACCTGGCCGGGGCGAACCAGCTGTTCCTCGATCACGCCACTTTCGGCCCGGCCCAGCAGCAGGGCGTCGTCCAGCAGCCGGATCATATCGGCGATCTCGGCCTCGGCGCGGGCGCGTTCCTGCGGGTCTGGCAGATGCTGTACTCTCAGCCGGAGCCGGGTCGCGAAGGTGCGCACGTCATGGCTGACCCCGGAAATCACCGTCGTCCGGGCCTCCAGCGCCGAATGCAGCCGCGCCTGCAGGCGCTCGAAGGCGCCGATCAGCGCGTGCAGCTCGGGCGAGGCGCGCCGCGGCCGCGGGAGTTCGACAATGCGTCCGGGCTCCATCCGGTCGGCGGCGCGGGCCAGCGCCGCCAGGGGGCGGGCTTCGCGCAGCAGAAACAGCAGCAGAAGCAGGGCGATCAGGCTGGAAAGGAACCCGGCCACCAGCCCGAACGGCAGGCCCGCTCGCGTGAGACCTGGCAGTGCGGCGCGGGTGACCGAAAGATACCGCCCGTCGGTCAACTGAACCACGAACAGCGCGCGGTGCGGCAGTTCCTCGTCGTATGGCCGCTTTATCAGCCGCCCGATCCGGAGTGCCGGGTTCCAATGCGCCGAGACCGCGCGCGGTGCCAACACTGTGCTATATTGAGCGAGAACCTCGTCGGGTAACGAATCCATCTCCGGCTCCAGCCGTTCCGGCCCAAGCTGCAGCCGAAGGCCCGGCGCGGACAGCCCGACCATGACCGCCGACTCGCCCTCGCCCGACGCCTCCACCGCCAGAACGATGGCGTTCAGACGCTGCGGCGTCAGCGCCGCTTCGTCGGTTCTGAGCCCGGACCGGTAGAGCGCCGCGGCGACCAGCAGCCACAGCGCGAACAGACCCAGCCCGAACAACAGCAGGACCCGTCCCACCAGCCCCGGCGCTCTCATGGCAGTTTCGCCACGGTCGCGGTGAACAGGTATCCGGCATTGCGGATCGTGGCGATCAGCCGCTCCTCCCCGCCGGTATCACCCAGTTTGCGGCGCAGCCGCGAGACCGCCATGTCGATCGATCGGTCGTAGACGCCGGTTTCACGTCCGTGCACCCAGTCCAGAAGCTGGTCTCGGCTCAGCACCCGGCCGGACCGCTGCAGGAAACAGACCAGGAGTTCGAACTCGGCACCGGTCAGGTCGATCCACTCGCCATTTTTCTCCAGCCGCCGGGCATCGAGATCGGCCACGAAACCGGCAAATCCCAGCCGCTGCCGGGGCGCCGCCGCCGGAGCCGCGTAGGACCGGCGCAGAAGCGCCCGCACCCGCGCCAGCAACTCGCGAGGATTGAACGGCTTCACCAGGTAGTCGTCGGCTCCGATCTCCAGCCCCACCACTTTGTCGATATCGTCGCCCCGTGCGGTCAGCATCATGATCGGCAGGGTCGGATCGCCCCGCAGGCGGCGGCAGATCGAGAGCCCGTCCTCCCCCGGCAACATCAGGTCTAGGATTACCAGATCCGGACGCGTCCGTGCCATCGCGCGATCCATCTCCTCGGCACCGGAGGCTTCGGCGACCTCGAACCCCTCGTCCCGGAACAGGCCGGACACGAGGCGGCGGATTTCGGGATCGTCCTCGACGATCAGCAGGGACTTGGGCGCTGACATGAACGGCATCTTGGCAAGACGTCCGTGCCAGACAAGCGCAAAGGCGCGCCGGTTACCTTCCGTTACAAAGCATTACGCGCCAGAAATGCGCCAGTTGCAGCAACGGTCCAGTTTGCTGGTCATCGGGTTCGACACGATCCCGCCCCGACACAAAGACAAAGGACCTCGCAACATGAAACGCACGCTCCACATCGCCGCCCTCGCCTTCGTCGGCCTCTCCGCCGCCGCCGTGCCCGTGCTCGCCGACAGCAACAGCACCATCTATGGGCCGAACGGGGTATCCACGGTAAACCGCGACAACAATTGCTACGACCACGGCAATGGCGGCACCTGCAACCGTAATGTCACCGCCGTCGGACCGAATGGCGAAAGTTACAACCGCAACCGGACCATGACCTGCGAGAACGGCATCTGCACCGGCAACAAATCGGTCAACACATCGACCGGGGTCAACCGCGGCCGTACCGTGACGATCAGCCGGTGACCTGCATGAAGACGCATATCCCCCTTCTGGCCGGTGCTGTGCTGGCAACGGCCGCCCTGCCTGCCCTTGCCGAGACCGTGAAGGGCTCGACAACCATCGAAACCCGGCGCGGCACGATCAGCCACGCATTCGTGACAGAGATCGATCCCGGCTCCGGGGTCATCACCCGCGCCGGGACGCTGGTCTTTCCCGGCGGCGACACGGGTAGTTACCAGCTGGTGGCGCAATGTGATCCGGACCGTCGCAGCTGCGGCCTGACCGGCTCGGGCACCGGGCCGCGCGGTATCGGATTCACCGGCAGCGGGCAGGTGTCGTTCACCGACACCGGTACCCGCCTGACCGGTGAACTGGTCAGTGAAAAGGGCCGCACCGTGCGCATCGACCGACAGGTCGACCGCACCAGCTGGCCGGAACTCGACATGCTGGGCCTGCTGCCATAGTCCCTACCCGGCGTGCTCTTTGCCGCCGGGAACAGGCAGCCCCCTGCATCGTGCCGCCCGCCTGTCCCGCGCGGGCGGCACATCTTGTTGCGGCACGCACCGCTTACAATACGTCGGCGAGCGTCACGTCCTGCCACTGGCTGACGGCGCCACTTTCGGCGTCGTCATCGGTCACGAAGACCAGGGTATCGTAATGGCCGGTAAAAAACTCTCCGACCGGGATCTCGTAATGGCGCGTGCCGCCGGACGCGTCCGGTTCGGTGAAATAATCGCGGATGCCGAAATTGTCCTGCGTGCCAGTCAGGACAAAGATTGTCTCGCCATTCGGTATGTCGTCGTTTTCAAAGCCGATGGCGTGGATTTCACCCACCTCGTAGGCCGCGAAATCGAACTCGAGCAGTGTCTTCGCTGTGACGTCGTAGTCTATCTCGACCATTTCCCAGGAATTGGGGTACTGAATCATGACATTAAATCCTTGGTAGAACACGAAATCGCCCCTGTCCTGCGCCTCGCTGTAGGAGGTGATCGGATAATCGTCGTTGTCGACGACGACATAGGGGGCGCTCTCGTAGAGATTGAAATTGCTCCACGCGCTTTGTGCGAGCGCGGCGGGATTGCCGGGCACGCCGTCCTGATCGGTGACGAAGACCAGCCGGTCGAAGGTGCCGGTGAAATACCGGCCGACAGGAATCGCGAAGGTGTCCTGCCCGGTGTCGGACAGGCCGTTGAAATCCTGGATGCCAAAGCCCTGGCTGCCGTCGAGCTGAAAGAAGGTGGTGGCATCGGGGTTTTCGTCATTCTCGAACCCGATGGCGTGAACTTCGCCTTCGACCAGCGTTTCGTATCCGAAGGTGAGGATCGTGCGGCTGGTGACTTCGTAATCGATCAGGACATGGTTCCACGCGTTGCCGGTCTGAATCAGCGTCGCGCCGTGGTCGGTGACCTCGAAGCTGCCTTTGTCTTGCTTGCCGCTGTAACTGAGGACGTCGTGCAGCGTATCCGCGATCAGGAAGACATCCGCGAAGTCGGTGTTCAGTTCCAGCGCGCCTAGATCCGTCGTGCCGGGCCCCTCATTGCCGATCGTAAACAGGTCGAACTGTCGGGCGAATCCGTCGCCGCGCGCATCGGTCAGCAGCGCCGAACCAAGCGCGTCCGTGGCCAGTTCAGCATTGCCCACGTCAAGCGCCGGGTTCGATGCATCGGCGCGCAGCAGGAGTGTCGGGAATGGGCCGCCATTGTCGGTCAGCAGCGCGCCGCCTGCCCCGGTATTCTCGAAAAGCTGCGCCACTGAGGTGTAGTCGATGATGCTGTCACCCTCCATCACAGCGGTGCCCAGCACATTGGTTCCGAGGCGGTGGACGCTCCATCCGATGGTTTCGGTGACGATGCTGTTGACCGCCGCCACATAGGCGCGGTTGTCGATCTCCAGTCCCGGGTTGGAGGTCACCGTGGACTGGATCAGCGTCAGGTCGCCGGCATTATGGATCGCGACCGTGTTGCCGTAATAGGCCGAGGCGTCTCTGTTCCCGGTGACGGTGGCGTTGCTGACGACGAAAGTTCCGCTGTTGTAAATCGCACTGCCGAGAAGCCCGTAGTTTTCGGTGACCAGCAGGTTCATCGCATAGGCAGTGCCGGTGTTGTAAATGCCGCCGCCGGGTCCGGCTATTCGGCCAGAGGCGGCGTTGTCGGCGATCAGTACCGTGTCCAAGTACATTGTTCCGCTATTCGCGATCCCGCCGCCGACACCGGTTTCGCGGGTGATTCCGGTTTCGTTGCCCGTCACTTCGGAGTTGGTCAGCCACAGCGTGCCTTCGTTGTGAATGCCGCCGCCGGTCTCAAAGGAGTACCCGCCGCCGGTATTGTTCTGGATGCGGACGTCGTAAACCTTCGCCGACGCCCCTTCCGCGATCCAAATTCCTGCGCCGTTGCCGCCACCCATCAGCACGTTCGACGGGTGACCGGCATTGGTGATGTCAAAGCCCGAGATCTCGACATCGCCCGCCGCAATCGAAAACGTCCGCGGCCCATCATCCGCGTCCAGGACAATCCGGCCCGAGGTTCCGCCGATCGCGTCGCCGTCGATGGTCATGTCGGTCGAGATGGATAGCGTTTCACCCCGCAGGACGATCCGGCCATTGGCCAGGTCCGGTGCAAACAGGATCGCATCCTCGGCAGCATCGGCGTTCGCCAACGCGATGGCCTCTCGCAGGGACAGTCCGAGCCCATCCGCCGCCTCGGCGACCGCATCCGGCGGTACGGACGCGGCGACCCCTTCGTCGGCGAGTGTGGTCACGATGTAGGTTGCCATCGAGGACTCCTGTCAATCACAGGTATTTCAACCCGCAGCACCACGATACCGGATGGACATCCGGCAACGTCTCCTCTGGAGCGCGGCTACAATTTAAAGTAGAGGGCAGCTATGTTTATCTACCGTTAATTTTACTTATGCATAATCCCAGTACAACCAGGTCTTTGTCCGGCATATGGAAACTGGCACGACTTCGCCCAAATCCCGCTGATTAAGGCCCGGTTGCTGATGATCGCAAAAAGATCGGGCCGTAACCCGGTAAAAAAGGCAGCAGAAAACCAGCGGTCGATTCGGCGTGTCGGGCCAACTTGGCTGGCCCTGTAAAGGCAATTTCGTCCCAGATAATGCCCGCCCACCATGGTGGCCGGGCCGTCGGGCACAGTAACGCCGCCCTAGATGCGCTGACCACTCGCTGCGTCGAACAGCGAGATCGCCGATACCGGGAAGGATACCTGAAGCAGACCGCGCCCCACGGATACGTCCTTGCCCGCCCCGATCAGCAGCGGCTGGCCATTCAGCTTGGCGTGAAGCACCTTGTGGGCGCCCAGTTCCTCGACGATGTCGACGGTCAGGGCCATCCGGCCCTGCGGGTCGGGCACGAGGTCTTCGGGGCGAATGCCGACGATGACCTTGCCGTCCGCAAGCCCGGCAGGTGCATCCTTCACCGCCATTTCGCCCACCATCACCTTGCCGCCGCGCACCTCGCCATCCAGCAGGTTCATCGGCGGGGCGCCCATGAAAGCGGCCACGAAGGTCGACGCCGGCCGGTTGTAGATTTCGCTGGGCGTCCCGATCTGCTCGATCCGCCCGGTGTTCAGCACCACGATGCGGTCGGCCATGGTCATTGCTTCGACCTGATCGTGCGTCACGTAGATCGAGGTCACGCCGAGACGGCGCTGCAGCGCCTTGATCTCGATCCGCATCTGGTTGCGCAGCTTGGCGTCGAGGTTCGACAGCGGTTCGTCGAACAGGAACAGCGCCGGATCGCGGACGATGGCGCGGCCCATCGCCACCCGCTGCCGCTGGCCGCCGGAAAGCTGCGAGGGCTTGCGTTCGAGGTAGTCGCTGAGGTTCAGCATCCGCGCAACGTCGTCGACCTTCTTCGCGATCTCGTCGGCTGGGACGCGGCGGGTCTTCAGCCCGTAGGCGATGTTCTTGCGCACGGTCATATGCGGGTAGAGCGCGTAGTTCTGGAATACCATCGCAATGTCCCGGTCAGCGGGGTCGATGCCGTTGACCACCCGTTCGCCGATCCGCAGCGTGCCCTCTGTGATCTCTTCCAGCCCGGCGACCATCCGCAGGATCGTCGACTTGCCGCAGCCGGAAGGCCCGACGAGGACAAGGAACTCCCCGTCATTGATGTCGAAGCTCGAGGGCGTTACCGCCTCGGCCCCGTTGGAATAGACCTTGCGAACGGCCTCGAGCGCCACGTTTGCCATGTTTCCGTCGTCCCTACTTGTCGGATTCCGTAAGACCTTTCACGAACCAGCTCTGGAAGAAGATCACGATCAGCACCGGCGGGAGTACCGCCAGGATCGCGAGCAGGTTCGAACGGCCAAATTCGGGGATGTGGTTGCCTTCGAGGCCTTGGGTGATCTGCTTGATCCCCTGCACCAGCGTCATCTTGCCCTCGTCGGTCACGATCATCGTCGGCCATAGATACTGGTTCCAGCCGTAGACGAACATGATGATGAAGATTGCCGCGATCATCGTGCGCGACAGCGGCACGAGGATGTCGATGAAGAACCTGATCGGCCCTGCGCCGTCGATCCGCGCCGCTTCGATCATTTCTTCGGGCACGGACATGAAATACTGTCGGAAAAAGAACGTGGCGGTCGCCGAGGCGATCAGCGGCACGATGAGGCCGGTATAGGTGTTCAGGAGCCCCAGCTTCTGCGTGATCTCGTAGGACGGCAGGATGCGTACTTCCAGCGGCAGGAGCAGCGTGGTGAAGATCAGCCAGAACGCAAAGGTGGCGAACCGCAGCCGGAAATAGACGATGGCATAGGCGGCCATCATCGAGATGATGATCTTGCCGACCGAGAATCCGACGCCGAGGATCAGGGAGTTCCTGAACATGCTGACGCCGGTATTCGCGCCGGAATAGCTCATCGACTCGAAGAGCGCCTTCTGCAGGTTCGGCCAGAACTGATCTCCGATCTGCAGCGAGGGGCCGGTTTTCATGATCTCGGCATCGGGGATCGTGCTCATCTGCAGCAGCATCAGAAGCGGCCCGATCATCACGAAGGCGCCAAAGATCAGGATTGCGTGGTCGGCGATCAGCGACCAGCGGAACCGCCGGTGAACGAGATCGGGTTTTTCGACCGGCGCGGCGGATGTGGTGGAGGGCTGGGAAATCTCTGCCATCGTCGGTCCTCAGGTGTAGTGGATGCGCCGCTCTACCAGCCGGAACTGGAAGATGGTCAGCGCCAGGACAAGCACCATCAGCACCACCGACTGCGCCGAGGATCCGCCAAGGTCCTGCCCGCGGAAACCGTCGAGGTAGACCTGATAGACCAGCGTGATCGGGTTATCGCCGGGATTGTTCCGGAGGATCGTGTCGATCGTGCCGAAGGTGTCGAACAGCGAATAGGTGATGTTGATGATCAGCAGGAAGAACCCGGTGGGCGCCAGCAGCGGGAAGGTCACGGTCCAGAACCGGCTGATCGCGGACCGGTTGTCGATGAGTGCCGCCTCGCGGACGGCGCGCGGGATCGACTGCAGACCGGAGAGGAAGAAGATGAAGTTGACCGGGATCTGCTTCCAGACCGAAGCCATGATCATCGCGACGGCGGTGTCGAAATAGTCGAGCCGCACCCGGAAATCCCAGCCGAAATGGGCAAAGAAGTTGGTCATCGGCCCCCAGCGCTGGTTGAACAGGATCAGCGTGAGAAAGCCGGCGACGGGCGGTGCCACCGCATAGACCCACATCAGAAGCGTCCGGTAGGTCTTGGCGCCACGGATCACCGCGTCGGCCTTGACCGCCAGCAGTAGGGCAAAGGCAAGCGAGAACAGCGTGACCGAGAAGGTGAAGACCACGGTGAACCACGCGGTGCGCATGTACTCGCTGCTGCGGAACAGGCGCAGGTAATTCTCCAGCCCGACGAAGGTGGACCCGAACCCGAACGGGTCCTCGAGGAAGAAGGAAGATCGAAGGGCCTGCCAGGCGGGCCAGTAGAAGAACAGGCAGATGATCGAAAGCTGCGGCAGCAGCATCAGGATCGGCAGCCACCGGGTGTTGAATCCAGCGCGTTTCAAGTGCGGCCCTCTTGCATGGGGTCCGGCGGCCGCGAATGGCGCGGCCGCCGGACAGTCTCGGGAAACGAGTGTTTACTTCACCGTCTGGGCGAAGCGGGCCAGCAGCTCGTTGCCTTCTTTCTCGATGGTGGCCAGCGCATCCTCGATCGAGGTCTCGCCGTTCAGGAAGCGGGCGAGTTCACGGTTTTCGACGTCGCGGATCTGGACATAGAAGCCCATGCGGTAGCCATGGGTGTTCTCGCCGTCGCGCAGCGACAGCTGGATGACGCCGGTTTCGGCGGCCGGGAAGCGTTCGTAGTGGCCGTCTTCCTGGGCCAGTTCGTAGGCGGCCAGGGTGATCGGCACATAGCCGGTTTCACGGTGCCACATGTACTGGACCTCGGGCGAGGTCAGGTACTCGAAGAACTTCGCCGTGGCAGCGTTCTCCTCGGCCGGCTGGCCGGACATCGCGAACAGAGCGGCGCCGCCGATGAAGGACTGATAGCCCTCGCCGCCGGTGATCTCTTCCCAGTAGGGCAGCATGGTGTTCGACCATTCGAACGGCAGGTCCAGCGCGGTCAGGCCACCGAAGTCGCCAGACGAACCGATGTACATCGCGGCTTTCTGGTCGAGGAACTGGGCCTTGTTGTCGTCCCAGCCGGTGCCGAAGAAGCCGAACAGGCCGGCGTCGAGCCACTCCTTAACCTTGGTGAAGTGCATCGCCATTTCCGGCGAGTTGATCAGGATCTCGGTGCCTTCGGCGCCGTCATAGCCATTGTTGTTGTTCGCGAACGGCAGGTTGTTGCGCGAGTGGAAGTTCTCGACGAATTCCCACGGCAGGTGCGTCTGCACCATCGGGATGTAGCCGGCTTCCTTCAGTGCAGGGGCGATCGCTTCGAATTCCTCGTAGGAGGCTGGCGCTTCGACACCGGCTTCGGCCAAGGCGTCGGCATTGTAGTAGAGCACCGGCGAGGAGGAGTTGAACGGCATGCCGATCATCTTGCCGTCGCTGTCGGCATAGAAATAGCGGACGCCGGGGATGTAATCTTCGATGTGGAACTCGACGCCGTTCTCTTCCAGCAGGTCCTGCACCGGAACGGTTGCGCCCTTGGCGCCGATCACGGTGGCGGCGCCGGCGTCGAAAACCTGCACGATGTTCGGCTGCTCGCCGGCACGGAAGGCGGCGATGGCGGCGGTCAGGGTTTCCTCGTAGGAGCCCTTGAAGACCGGAGTGATCGTGTATTCGTCCTGGCTTTCGTTGAAGCCGGTCGCGATCTGGTTGACGACGTCACCCAGGTGACCACCCATGCCGTGCCACCAGGTGATTTCGGTTTGTGCAGCGGCGGCGGTCGCTACGAAGGCGCAGGCCGCGGTCATCGTGAAAGTGAGTGCTTTCATCTCGGTTCTTCCATCTGTTGTAGCCCCAATAGGGCCGGATGAATGGTTCAGCGATGGCGCGGCCAAGGACGGCCGCCCGTAAAACGGGTTTCACGGTCCCGAGGCGTGCGGAAATGCTTCGATTGAATTCCCCCAGCATCCGCGCGGCGCGACCCGTCGAGGCGCGGCGTAGTGGCTGGAGGTGACATATTTGTAAGGGGCCGGTGACATGCTTGTAACAGGCCGGAAATGAGCCGTGCGGCATCGCATGGGGCGCTCCGGGAGACCCGCTTAGGTTGCAATTGCTGAATTCGTCAGCAGCCGGAGGTCCGGAATGAAGACCTGATTGCCGGGACTGAACGGCTGCGAAAACCTAACGGCTGCGAAAGCGCACGGTTAGTATATATGCTCTGACCTGAGTTTGGCGCACCCGAGAGGATTCGAACCTCTGGCCTCTGCCTTCGGAGGGCAGCGCTCTATCCAGCTGAGCTACGGGTGCCTAGGGCGCCCCTATATCGGGCTATTCCGAACGGTGCAACGGCAATCCGCCCCGCCCGGTTGTCGGGCCCGCGTCCGACCTGATAGCCTTAGTTCCATCGCATAGGAGACCGGCATGGCATTGGCGACCGAAGCACATGAGATATCCGACATCGCCTTCGGCTTTATGGGGTCGAAGGCCTTGTTCGCGGCGATCGAACTGGGAATTTTCGACCATCTTGCCGCGGGCGCTCTGACCGCGGAGGAACTGGGCGAACAGGCCGGAGTTCACACGCAGCGCGCGCTGACACTGTTGACGGCCCTGGCGGGGCTGGGGCTGGTCGATGTGTCCGAAGGCCGTTTCGCCAATTCTCCGGCCGCCGCCTCGTTCCTCGTGAAAGGGCAGCGGTACGACTTCAGCGATTACCTGCAGCTCCAGGTCGGACAGCAGATGTACGGGCTGATGGATCAACTGGTGCCGGCCCTGAAGGATGAACTGCCGGAAGATGCCGTCGGCTCCTATGCCGACTGGTTCTCCGACCCAGAGGAGGCGCGGCTTTATTCCGACAGCCAGCATGCCGGCTCGCTTGGTCCGGCCAGGGCTTTGGCGCGGCGGGTCGATCTCGGCAATGCCAGGCGCATGCTGGATGTGGGCGGCGGAACCGGCGCCTTCTCGATCACCTTCTGCCGGACTTTTCCCAACCTGCAGTCCACCATCGTCGACTTTCCGAACGTGGCGGCGGTCGGCCGCGAGAAGATCGCCGAGGCGCGGCTGGAGGAACGCATCCGCTACGTCGAGGCGGACGCCACGGGCCTGCCCGACTGGCCCGATGATCAGGACGTGGTGCTGATGTCCTACCTGCTTTCCGGCGTCCCGGGCGAGGATCATGCCGCTATGTTTGCCGCTGCTGAACGCGCGCTGAAACCCGGCGGCCGGATCTTCGTTCATGACTTCATCGTCGAGGGAAGCCGCAGGGGCCCGCATCTGACCGCGCTCTGGCAGTTGCAGCATACGGCCTTCACCCCGCGCGCCGCCTCGCTCGATGCCGAAGGGCTGGCGGATCGGCTGGAGAAAACCGGGTTCACCGAGGTGGAAGTGGCACCGATGATCCCGGAAATGACGATGCTGGCCGAGGCGCGCAAGGCCGCCTGAGGCGGTTCCGTCTCGCTGGTGGCAGAGCGCCTGAAAGCGCTCTGCCGGGATGACCTGCCGTCAGTGCTGGTGACCGCAGAAAAGCTCCTTTCGGTGCGCCACGTCGGCGCGGTGCTTTTCGACGTATTCCATGACCGATCCCATGGTGCAGTCCTTGCCGCCGAAGCCGGACCACGGCTCGAACCCGTGGACGTGCAGAACGCTTTCGGGATCGAGCTTGAGAATGCGGATGATGACCGAGGCGACGATCTTGCCTCCGACACCGGTCAGCTTGCCGTTGCCCTTCTCGCCCGCCTCCTGCAGGCAGTAGAACCACAGCGGCGTCTTGTCGATGTGGTGGTCCTTCAGGACCTGCGGCGCCGGCAGCGGATCGAGACCCAACGCAATCGCCGCATGCTGCCCGGATTCGACCTGGATCGCCGTTCGGTCGCGCAGGATGTTGCGCAGCGCGAGCTTGCGGGCGCGCTCGATGCTGATCTCATAGCCGTTCCAGTTTTCCGGCTTGTTGACGATGTTGTCCGGAAGTTCGAACAGCGCGGCAGGCATCTTCGGCCCGACAGGCAGGGCCCGTTGGGACTTTGCGCCGCCGATATCGAAATACATCTCCATGTCCAGTTCGGTGTCTTTCGTACGCCAGGTGAACCCGCCTTTCAGAAGGTCCAACATGTCCATGTCTGCGCCGTTCTTTTTCAGCTGGTATTTCGGCTGCACCGTCGCATGGCCGAAGCGGTAGGCCGCCACCGAGAAATCGGCCGGCATGATCGGCGCCTTGCCGTGGAACGGATCGTGTTTCAGGACGTGCTTGATCACCTCCGGATCCACGAAGGATGGCAGGAAGTGATGCAGGATCAGCCACTGGTAATGCAGGCGGATAAACCGGCGCACTTCTTCGAAGCTTTTCATCTTCGGAGGAACGATCTCGTCCCAGACCTTCTTGCGCACGCCCATGCTGGCGCAGGTGGAAACCGCATGCGCACAGTCTCCATCTTCAGCCATCTGCGACATGAGGATGTTGTGCAGGGCGATGAAGGCGCCCTGGATCTGGCTGACGATGATGTTCTCGTCATTGCGCGGGTCGCCGATCAGTGCGCGACCGTGATCATTGCGGGGAAGGTCATATTCGTAGTCCTTCCGCCCGTAGAGCATGAACCCCTTGTGCTTCTCGGAATAGAGATGCGGAGATGCATCCGGTCCGTCACCATACACACAATCCAGATCCAGGTTCGGTGTGCGCACGTTGCGGATCGAGCGCGGGTCGATGCGCGTGCCGATGGCGCTGGTGGCGTCGAGGGTGATGTCGTGGTCTATGAACTGGCCGAAGAAGGTCATTCCCGCTTCGGCAGGCCCTTCAGGTTCGTCGCCGACCGGCAGCCGCATGGTCTCGACGAGGGCGTCAAAACCGTCGACGATTTCCTTCTCGGTCAGGTTGCCGGTGATCGGATTGTGCTTGAAGAGATAGCCGAATATCTGCGGCAGGACTTCAATCGTATTGAGCGCGTTGGCTCCCAGACACTCGTGCATAAGCAGATCGAGCCGGCCAAGGCCGTGGTAGCTTTTTGTCATGAAATTCAATCCTGAAATTTACAGTACGATACAACCGGGACAGAAAATTCCCTTGGGTAACTTACTATTAAAAGGTGATTCCGGAAAGGCCGAATTCCAGCCGGCCTAGCTTGTCATGAATTGGGCCCGATTTTTTGGGCTCCACCAGATGCCTGGCCTGGCTCAGGCGAACAGCTCATGACAGAGCTCCAGCGCATCCACCAGCACGTCGATCTCCTGCGTCGTGTTGTAGAGCCCCAGAGAAGCACGGCAGGTCGCCGTCAGGCCAAGGTGATCCATCAGTGGCCCGGCACAGTGATGCCCGGCACGCACGGCCACGCCCTTCTTGTCGAGCACGGTGGAAATGTCGTGCGCATGAGCCGCCCCTTCCAGCGTGAAGGAGAAGATCGCCGCCTTGTCCGGTGCGGTGCCCTGCAGGTTAAGCCAGTTCAGTCCCGCCAGCTTAACTACCGCATAGTCGCGCAACGCCGCCTCATGCGCCGCGATGTTCTCCATTCCCAGCGCCATCATGTAATCGAGCGCAACGCCCAGCCCGATCATCGACACGATACCCGGCGTCCCTGCCTCGAACTTCATCGGTGGGTCGGCCCAGCTGACGGCGTCCTTGCTGACCTCCCGGATCATGTCGCCACCGCCCATGAACGGCCGCATCTCGGCCAGCCGCTCTTTCTTGACGTAGATCGCGCCCGATCCGGACGGGCCATACAGCTTGTGGCCGGTGATCGTGTAGAAATCGGCACCCAGATCCTGCATGTCGAGCGGCATGTGCACCGCCGCCTGCGACCCGTCGACCAGCACCGGCACGCCTTTTTCATGCGCCGCTTCGACGATCGTCTTCACGTCGACCACGGTGCCAAGGACGTTCGACAGATGCGTTACCGCGACCAGTTTCGTCTTGGGCCCGATTGCGTCGATCACCTTCTGCGGGTCGAGCCATCCGGTCGCATCGGTATCCACCCATTTCAGCACTACACCCTGCCGTTCGCGCAGGAAGTGCCAAGGCACGATATTCGCGTGGTGCTCCATGACCGAAAGCACGATCTCGTCGCCCGCCTGCATCCGTGGCGCTGCCCAACCGTAAGAGACCATATTGATCCCCTCGGTGGTGCCGGTGTTCATGACTATCTCGTCCTCGGACGCCGCATTGAGGAACCGCGCAATGGTGCCGCGCACCGCCTCGTACTTCTCGGTCGCGAGGTTCGACAGGAAGTGTAAGCCGCGGTGTACGTTCGCATATTCCATGGAATACGCCTGTGTCACCGCATTGATAACCGCATGCGGCTTTTGCGCCGAGGCACCGTTGTCGAAATAGACCAGCGGCGCACCGTTCACCTCGCGCGACAGGATTGGGAAGTCCTTGCGGATGGTTTCGACGTCATACATTGGCGGGCACTCCGACGCTGAAACCGATCAGGTTGAGGATGATCGCAAAGCAGAAGGTCAGCGCGATGATCGAGACGATGATCATGCCGAACACCTTGCCAAGCGATGTAAAGCCGTGCAGCTCAGCCACGAAATTTGTCAGCAGCCAGAAGAACGCGACGATGGACGCGAGTGATATGATCACCGCGACCGGTGGCAGTACCACCAGCGCCAGCGTCTGTGCCACGCTGAGCAGAAAGATGCAGAACTGCAACCACACCACCAGAATGATAGCGTCGGCAAAGCGCCCGGTGCCGCCCATCGCGCGACCGATCCAAAAGATTGCGAAGATAGCGACCAGAAGCGAACAGGCCTGAATGATCGCCGAGGTGAATGGGCGGTTCAGTATTTCTCCGAACATGACGAGGCCAGGATCGCCGAGATAACGCACGCTCATGTATTGCAGCGCAACGCTCAGCACGACGACCAGCAGCAGCGCTTCCCAGCGGGACCGCCGCGGCAGCCCCAGCTCCATGATCCAGCGCGCCGCCTCTCGCGGCTGTGCGAAGGTGGCCCATGCCTGGCCGATCAGCGTCTTGAGATCCAGCGTCATGCGACCGCGTCTGCTTTTTCCGTTTCCCTCAGGCTCACGCCCCAGAACAACAGAAAGATGGCGAGCGCAAGTCCACCGGTGATGTTCAGGGCCAGTCCGGGCCCGACGAACCCGGCCACCAGACCATTCAGCAGCCAGAGCGGCGCGGCGGCCAGCAGCGACCAAAATAGGGCCAGCCGGGCGCTGTAACCAGTCCCCTGCCCGCCGAACAACCGCGCAATCAGCCGGCTGGCCCCCGCCAGCAAGTAGGCAAAGAGCGGCACGATAAAAAGCCATGCAAACAGCGCGCCGCCAAGACGCGCCTGCAGCGATATTTCCGGGTTCAAGTACGCCTCGCGCGACAGCCTCGGCCATTGCGCCACGAAGATCAGCAGGCAGGCGACCATCAGGAAGATAAGCGCCCGGTCTTCGCGCGGACCCGCCGCCTGCAATCGCCGGACAACGGCGCGCGGGCGGCGGTACATGGCCGCCATGTCCGTCGTGACCGCCATCAGCCCTTCCGCCGGCGCTCCAGCCAAGCCTCGAGCCGCACACGGATATCTTCCGCGATAGCCGGGTTCTCGATCTCCTGGATCGCTTCGGCCAGGAAAGCCAGAACCAGCAGGTCCTGCGCCTGTGATTCCGGCACGCCGCGCGAGCGCAGATAGAAAAGCGCATCGTCGTCGATCGCGCCGGATGTCGACCCGTGAGAGCACTGCACATCGTCGGCGTAGATCTCCAGCTCCGGCTTGGCGTAGAACTCGCTGTCGTCGTCCAGCAGCAATGCCTGGCTGATCTGGTAGCCGTCGGTTTTCTGCGCCTCGGGCTGAACCAGGATCTTGCCCTGGAACACGCCCGTCGCACCGTTCCTCAGTACCTTCTTGAACACCTGCCGGCTTTCGCAATTCACGGCGTTATGGGTGATGAAGACAGTGTCGTCATGGTGAAAGTCGCCGTCGCCAAGAGCCGCGCCGGCCACATGGGCCGTGGCATCGTCGCCGGTCAGCTCGACCACGCATTCATTGCGCGTCATCACGCCGTTCGCGGTCATGGTGAAGGACTTGAACACACTTTCGCGGCCAAGGCGCGCGAAGGTATGCGTTACAGCCTGGCGTTCGTGATCACGCCCTTGCGCCCGGATATGGTGGAAGGCAGCGCCATCGGCGACCTCGACTTCCATCACCTTGTTGAACCGGGCCGCCGCCGGACCGTTCTCCAGCACTGTCAGCGAGGCGCCTTCCTCGACCTTGATGCAGTGGTGCAGCATCGCATCGGAATTGTCTGACTTGTGGAGATAAATCAGCGATACAGGGCATTTCGCTTTGCGCGTTGCACGGATCATTACCCCGTCGCTGGCATAGGCCGTGTTCAGTGCCGCCAGCGGCCGCGCCACCGGATCCTGCGCGCGCTCCTCGAGGATGCCGTAAACGTCTTTCGCCCAGTGGATATCGGCCCGAGTTGCCTGTTCCAGCCGCTCGATCTCTACCCCGGCCATCTTCGGATCGTCGGATTGCTTCGCGTCGAACACACCGTCGACAAACACCAGCCGCACGCGGTCGATCTCGGAAAAGATCGGTTGCTCGTCGTTCGGAAAGACCTTGGCTGTCGCTGCTTCTGCGGCGTTCAGCCCGTCGGGCCGGGTCCATTTCCAGTATTCGTCGCGCCGCCCGGGCAGGCCCATCGCCTGTACCCGCGCCAGCGCCGCCTCTCGCGCCGACGTGGCCCAACCCGCCCCGTCCGGCAGGCGCAGCCCGGCCAGGCGCGCGTCTGTCGCGTCCTGTTTGACCTGCGGCAGTGCCATCACGCGGCCCCTTCCAGCTCGGCCAGGATGTCGGCATAGCCGTTTTCCTCGACCTCAAGCGCCAGTTCCTTGCCGCCGGTCTTGACGATGCGACCCTCCGCCATGATGTGCACGACATCCGGAACGATGTGGTTCAGCAGGCGCTGGTAGTGAGTGATCACAAGGAACCCGCGCCCGGCATCCCGTAGCGCGTTTACGCCGTCAGAGACCAGCTTCATCGCGTCCACGTCGAGGCCCGAGTCGGTTTCGTCGAGGATGCACATCTTCGGCTCCAGCACCGCCATCTGCAGGATCTCGTTGCGCTTCTTCTCGCCTCCCGAGAAGCCCATGTTCACCGGCCGCTTCAGCATCTCGCTGTCGATCTTCAGCGATTTAGCCTTTTCGCGGATCAGCTTCAGGAAATCTGCTGCGCTGACTTCTTCCTCGCCGCGCGCCTTGCGCTGCGCGTTGAGCGCGGTGCGCAGGAAGGTCATGTTGCCGACGCCGGGGATTTCCACCGGGTACTGGAACGCCAGAAACAGGCCGGCCGCGGCGCGTTCTTCCGGCTCCATGTCCAGGATGTCCTCGCCATTCAGAGTGGCGGCACCTTCGGTCACTTCATAACCATCGCGGCCTGACAGAACATAGCTCAGCGTCGACTTGCCTGACCCGTTCGGTCCCATGATCGCGTGCACTTCACCGGCGCCAACCTCCAGGTTCACACCCTTAAGGATCTGCTTGTCTTCTTCCTCAAGCTTGACGTGCAGGTTTTTGATATTCAGCATATTTTCCTCGTCACATCCGGGCGTCGCATCGCGGTGCGTCATGCCCCCGTGTCAATCTGTAAGCTTCGGCCTGATCCGATGTGAAAGACCGTGGCTGTTTCCAATCCGGTCTAACCGACCGATCCTTCCAGCGAAATCGCCACCAGCTGCTGCGCTTCCATTGCGAATTCCATTGGCAGCGCCTGCAGCACGTCTTTGCAGAACCCGTTCACGACCAGCGCGACGGCCTCTTCCTCGTCCATGCCGCGCTGGCGGCAGTAGAACAGCTGATCCTCGTCCACCTTGGACGTGGTCGCCTCGTGCTCGCAGCGCGAGGAGTTGTTGCGCACCTCGATATAGGGCACGGTATGCGCCCCGCAGCGGTTGCCGATCAGCAGCGAGTCGCACTGGGTGTAGTTCCGCGCGTTCTTCGCCTTCGGATGCACCGCGACCTGACCGCGATAGGTGTTCTGCGCATGGCCCGCGCTGATCCCCTTCGACACGATCCGGCTGCGCGTATCCTTGCCAAGATGGATCATCTTGGTTCCGGTATCGGCCTGCTGGTAGTTGTTGGTGATCGCGATGGAGTAGAATTCGCCCTGCGATTCATTCCCGCGCAGGATGCAGCTTGGGTATTTCCACGTCACGGCGGAGCCAGTCTCGACCTGAGTCCACATCACCTTGGACCGGTCGCCCCGGCAATCGGCGCGCTTCGTCACGAAGTTGTAGATGCCGCCCTTGCCGTTCTCATCGCCGGGGAACCAGTTCTGCACCGTGGAATACTTCACCTCGGCGTCTTCCTCGACGACGATCTCGACCACTGCCGCGTGCAGCTGTGTAGTGTCGCGCTGCGGCGCGGTGCAGCCTTCGAGATAGGACACGTACGAGCCCTTGTCGGCGATGATCAGCGTCCGCTCGAACTGGCCGGTATTTTCCGCGTTGATGCGGAAATAGGTGCTGAGTTCCATCGGGCAACGCACGCCCGGCGGCACGTAGACAAAGGACCCGTCCGAGAACACGGCTGAGTTCAGCGTCGCGAAGAAGTTGTCCGAATAGGGCACGACGGAGCCGAGGTACTTCTTCACCAGTTCCGGATGCTCGCGGATCGCCTCGGAGATCGAGCAGAAGATGACACCCGCCTTTTCCAGTTCCTTCTGGAACGTGGTCCCCACGGAGACGGAATCGAACACTGCATCGACTGCAACCTTGCGGCCCTCGGCCGGCGCATCTTCAGCGCCCTCGACCCCGGCCAGGATCATCTGCTCTTTCAGCGGGATGCCCAACTTTTCGTAGGTTTCCAATAGCTTCGGATCCACCTCGTCGAGCGATTTCGGCTTCTCCATCATGCTCTTCGGCTTGGCGTAATAGTACTGGTCCTGATAGTCGATCGCCGGATAGTTGATCATCGCCCAGGTCGGCTCTGTCATCTGCTGCCAGCGCTCGAATGCCTTGACGCGCCAGTCAGTCATCCACTCAGGTTCGCCGTTCTTGGCAGAGATCAGCCGGACGATATCCTCGTTCAGCCCCTTCGGGGCATAGTCCATCTCGATCTCTGTTTCCCAGCCGTACTTGTACTTTCCGGCCATGGATTTGACGGCATCAACCGTTTCCTGGTCGACGCCTTCTTTGACCTGCGTCTGATCCAACGCTGCCATAGCTTACCCTCTCGTTACGCCGCGCGCGTCCGGAACTTCCGGTGCTGCACGGACCAGGCGTCGACGAAACGCCCGATCATCTCCTCGGTGGTGGCCGGTCCAAGCGATACTCGTATCGCTGACGACGCCACTTCCTCGTCGTATCCCATCGCGCGCAGCACTCGGCTCGCGCGCACTTTTCCACTGGAACAGGCCGATCCCGCAGAAATCGCGAAACCCGCAAGGTCCATCTGCATCACTTGTGTTTCGCCTTTCCAGCCGGGAACCGCGAAACACGCGGTATTCGGCAACCGCGATGCATCTTTTCCAGCCAAGATAACCTCTGGCGCGGCGTCCACAATGGCACTTTCTAGAATATTTCTAAGTTTTTCCACTTGCGCCCAGATTTCATTGGTCAAATCGGACGCCGCGGCCTCGGCTGCGGCCCCAAATCCGGCAATGGCTACGACGTTTTCCGTACCGGACCGCCGCCCCATCTCCTGCCCGCCACCGCGGATTCGCGCCTGAAGGTCGGTGCCGCGCTTCAGGATCACCGCGCCGACGCCCTTCGGTCCGCCCAGTTTGTGGGCCGAGGCCAGTGCCATCGTGCAGCCCAACCAGTTAAACGCCACCGGTAACTTGCCCCAGGCCTGCGTCGCGTCGCAGACGGCCAGACCTTCGGGCAACTCCTGCAGTACGCCGGTTTCGGAATTTGCCAACTGCAGCGTGCTCGCCCCCGGATCGTTCACCGTCACGCGGCCATTCGGCGCAACCGGAAGGTCCGGTGTGATCCACGCCGCCACCGCATCATGCTCCGCGTCGCCGCCGTGCAGGCCGCGGCCCGCAAGCGCCAGCGCCGCAGCTTCGGTCGCGCCAGAGGTAAAGACGATATCCGCCCCCTCGGCGCCGAAGGCCGCCGCCACCTGCGCCCGCGCCCGCTCGACAAGTGACTTGGCCGCCCGCCCCTCGGCATGAACCGAGGACGGATTACCCGCGATCTCCATCGCCGCGACCATCGCTTCGCGCGCTTCCGGGCGCAGCGGCGCCGTCGCGTTCCAATCGAGATAGATCCGGTCCTTCACCAAGATCCCCTGCTTCTTCTGGTCATAAGATATTCCCGCCGGAGGCGTCGCCTCGTTGGGGCGACCACGTGCGCACCACCTGGGGCGTTCCCGTTACCGTGCCGCGTCCGCCTCGTCCACCACCGCAAAGAGGCTTGGCACTGCGGGACAGGGTTTCAGTCCGTTGCCCACCACATCCGCCAGCGTCGTCTGGTGCAGAAACACGTAGACATGGCTCGACAGGTTCTCCCATAGCCGGTTGGTCAGCGACTGCGCCTTCGATCCGGACGACCCGCCCGAGGCGCCGGCACCCGTCTGCAACGCGCTTACCGTCTCGTCGACCGCGCCAAGAACGTCAGCCACGGTAATCTCGTCGGTCGGCTTCGCCAGCCGGTAACCTCCGCCGGGCCCGCGCACCGAATCTACCAGCCCCGCCCGCCGAAGCTTGACGAAAAGCTGCTCGAGATAGGGAAGTGAAATCTGCTGGCGTTTTGACACTTCACCGAGCGAAGACAGTGCATCCGCCGGTTGCAGCGCCAGATCGGCCAGCGCCACCATTGCATAACGTCCCTTCGTCGAAAGCTTCATGTGACGGTCCCCGCCTTACTCATTGACCTCATGTCTCGCGGTCATTAACTGCAATACGACCTTCAGCCGCCCTCGGCTACCCGTTGCGGAACTTAGAATAGTTCTAAAGTGGTCGAGCGATTCCGTCAAGAATTCCGGCGGCACGGAAGTAACGTGTTGAGGAGGGCCCATGCCCGAAGTGATTTTTCCCGGCCCCGAGGGCCGGCTGGAAGGGCGGTATCACCCGCAGAAGACCAAGGACTCCCCGATTGCGATCATCCTTCATCCGCACCCGCAATTCGGCGGGACGATGAACAATCGCGTGGTCTACAACCTGCACTACGCTTTCTACAACATGGGGTTCACCGTTCTACGGTTCAACTTCCGCGGTGTCGGGCGCAGCCAGGGCGAATACGATCAGGGTATCGGCGAGCTTAGCGACGCCGCCTCGGCGCTCGATTATCTGCAGTCGATGAACCAGAATGCCAAACATTGTTGGGTTGCCGGCTTTTCCTTTGGCGCCTGGATCGGCATGCAACTTCTGATGCGGCGGCCAGAGATCACCGGCTTCATCAGCGTGTCTCCGCCGGCGAACATGTACGACTTCTCGTTCCTGGCGCCCTGCCCCTCTTCGGGCCTGATCATCAACGGCACTGCTGACCGCGTAGCGCCGCCGCGCGACACCCACGCGCTGGTCGACAAGCTTCACGAGCAAAAGGGGATTACGATCACTCATCAGGAGGTCGAAGGTGCCGGGCACTTCTTTGAAGATCCGCACATGGAACAGATGATCGGCCAGGTCGACGAATATGTCCGCCGCCGGCTGACAGAGACGACGCGTTAGTCCAAAGACAGTACCCGGAACAGAGGGGCGCCCGCGGAATGTGGAACGCCCCTTTTTTCTCGTCGTCAGTGGATCAGGCAGGCCGGTGATCCGGCGTTTTCGCGATGATCCACACCGCATGTACGATGCCGGGGATATAACCCAGGATTGTCAGCAGTATGTTCAGCCAGAAATGCTTGCCAAATCCGACCTGAAGGAACACGCCAAGCGGCGGCAGCAGGATGGCGATCACGATACGTATAAAATCCATCATGTCTGGGTCTCCTTTTGCAGACCCAACGCCGATCCGCCCGCCGGGTTCCCGGGCTCCGTCACGGCGCGTCGAGATCCACCTGGAACGGCAGCAGCGGTTTCGGACGGTATTCCCCGATCTCTCGCCAGCGCCGCCGCGCCGGGTCGGACACGTCGCCGAATGCTGCCGGGCCCAGCTTTTCCACCCGGTCCTGAACGTTCCGGCGCAGCAGCTTGGTCAGAAGCCCCGGTTCCGCCGTCTGGTTGTGAAGCGGAACGTGGAAGTCTTCTGAGCCGAGGAACTCTTCCATCTGCGCGACGTCGAACACCAGACCCTGTTCAGCTGCGCCCTCGGCGATCCAGCGCAGCGCGATGTTCGACAATCCCACGATATCGCCGCCGCCGCCGACCGACCCGTGATCGCCTGAGAACCAGAGCTGCTGATAAGGCTGATATGGCCCGCTACGCCCGGCGTTCAGCTCCGCGAGGTTGTTCCACAGTGTCGGCGGAAAGGTCTTGCGTCTTTCGTCGATAGCCACTGCATGTCGCGCCGCCTTCACGCTGCTCGACAGTTCGGTGTCGTGAAATCCGTGACTTCCGTTAAAGACCTGCGACAACACCTTGTAATGGCCGGGTATTCCCAGTGCGCCCACAGTATCCCATACCCCGAGATAGGTGATGGAAAGCAGGTGCGGCTCTGGTTCGCCGCGCGCCACGCGCCAATCGACCTCCTTCGGGCTGGTGGCCACCAGCGGAGAAAATTCCAGTCTGAACTCGTGGCTTTCATCGGTCCCCGGCCGGGTTTCCTCTGCCGTGTCGCGGTAGCGCTTCAGCGCTTCTTCCACCCGGTGCGCCTGTTCATGCGGCGGCAGGCCCGAGGCGCGGATCATCCCGGCAAGTGACCGAGCCGTGAAAGCGCCGCGCGAGAATCCGAAGATGTAGATCTCGTCGCCGGGCTCGTACTGCTCCGCCAGGAACCGGTAGGCCGCCAGGATGTTGCGTGTCACCCCGGCCCCGGTCGCGCCGCCCCAGACCTTATCCCACCACTTCCGGACGCCCGTCTTGCCAAAGCCGGTACCGACACCTGGGATGTACTTCAGGATCTGGGCGACGCCATCTGTTCCCGTCTGCTGCGCCGACTTGTGAAGGTGATAGACATTGGTTGGATACCGCGCATCCGGCCTGTTCCACGTGCCGTCGCAAAAGATTGCGATCCGCTTCATCGCAAAACCTCCCTGATTCCAATATCTTTCGGCGCGTTTGCAATGCAGGTGCAGCGTTACAGTGGCGCCATAAATTCAACCGGAACTATAGCATTTCGCTCACCGCTTAACCATCAGGTGATTCGTGACCGGCGGTAACCTTTCGTATACCAATGCATACCGTCTTCCCCGTGGCTCTGAATTTCGCTAAGACGCCCGCAATGCCCGAATCCAGCCATCGGAGACACCCATGACCAAGATCAAGGTGGACAACCCCGTCGTAGAGATCGACGGGGACGAGATGACCCGCATCATCTGGGACTTCATCAAGCAGAAGCTGATCCTGCCCTATCTCGATGTCGATCTGCTCTATTACGACCTGTCGATTCAGGAGCGCGACCGAACCGAGGACCAGATCACCATAGACGCCGCCGAGAAAATCAAGGAGGTCGGCGTCGGCGTAAAATGCGCCACCATCACCCCTGACGAGGCGCGGGTAGAGGAATTTGGGCTCAAGAAGATGTGGCGCAGCCCCAACGGCACGATCCGCAACATCCTCGGTGGTGTCGTTTTCCGCCAGCCGATCATCTGCAAGAACGTCCCCCGCCTCGTCCCCGGTTGGACCAGGCCCATCGTCGTCGGCCGCCACGCCTTTGGCGACCAGTACAAGGCCACCGACTTCCATTTCCCCGGCGCCGGCAAGCTGACGATGAAATTCGTCGGCGAAGACGGCACAGAGATCGAGCGCGAAGTGTTCGACGCCCCCTCCGCCGGCGTCTTCATGTCGATGTACAACCTCGACCAGTCGATCATCGATTTCGCCCGCGCCTCCTTCAACTACGGGCTCAACCTGAAATGGCCGGTTTATCTGTCGACCAAGAACACCATCCTCAAGGCATACGACGGCCGCTTCAAGGACCTGTTCCAAAAGGTCTTTGACGAGGAATTCGCCGACAGGTTCAAGGAAGCCAAGATCTGGTACGAACACCGCCTGATCGACGACATGGTCGCCTGCGCCCTGAAATGGAACGGCGGCTACGTCTGGGCCTGCAAGAACTACGACGGCGACGTGCAATCCGACACGGTGGCGCAGGGCTACGGCTCCCTCGGCCTGATGGCCTCGCAGCTGATGACCCCTGACGGCAAGATCGTCGAGGCCGAGGCGGCGCACGGCACCGTCACCCGCCACTACCGCCAGCACCAGGAGGGCAAACAGACCTCCACCAACTCCATCGCCTCGATCTACGCCTGGACCGGTGGGCTGAAACACCGCGCCAAGCTCGACGAGAACATCGCGCTGATGTCCTTCGCGACCACTTTGGAAAACGTCGTGGTCAAGACCGTCGAGGACGGCTTCATGACCAAGGATCTCGCGTTGCTCGTCGGCCCGGACCAGGGCTGGCTGACCACGATGGGCTTCCTCGAGAAGATCGACGAGAACCTGAACAAGGCGCTGGCGGGTTAGCCGGCAGCGCCTAACAAGCGCTCGCCGGACAGTGCCCCGTCCAGCCGCTTAGAACTCGGCACGCGGAACGCGGGGCAGATCAAAGGTACCGCCACCAACTGCCCCACGCGGCCGGGCTGTCGGCCAGCCCCACATCTCGCCGCAGGTGTGGGTCGGCCGGCGCCCGCCGATGCCGCCTTGGGAACAAGCGTCGATAGAATTTTCTCATGCCGGTCCTCATGCCCGATGGGTTAAGAACCGATCTAGTGAGGGCGTTGCCCGAAGGGAAACGAAGCCTCTGCATGATCAGCATGAGAAATCGTCATGATCACTGATTATCCGTCCCTCCCACCGCTGCAATGTCTTCGCGCCTTTCTCGCCGTCGCGGACCTACAGCACTTCACCCGCGTGGCGGATCGGCTCGGCCTTACCCAGACGGCGGTCAGCCACCAGGTCGCGCAGCTTGAGGAACAGCTTGGCTGCAAGCTCTTCGTCCGATCCCGTCCGTCTGTCGCGCTCACGCCTGAGGGCCAGCGGCTTCTGCCTGCCGTGCACGACGGTCTGCGGCTGATCCGCGAAGGGATAGAGGCGGCAATGCCCGCCCGCCCTGGATCGGACGTGTTCCTCTCCTGCTCTCCAGAACTCAGCGCTCAATGGCTGGCCCCGCGGCTGGAGCGATTCTATGCCGAACACCCGAACGCCCGGGTCTGCGTAAAGGTGGAATACCACCGCGCCAACCTGTCGGCCGGCGAGGCGGATATCGCGATCTGGCCAGGCCCGGGCGGGCCGGAGCACGACGCAATCCCTTTGGGGCTGGAGGAAGAATTCGCCATCTGCTCGCCCGATCTCTACGCGACGCTCCCGCCCACCAAGGCGCTCAAGGCGGCACCGCTGTTAAGCTATGCCGGTGCGCGCCACACAGTACTGGACTGGGCCCGATGGTACGCTCAGGCGATCGCCCTGAAACCGCCCGGCGCACCTGGCTTCGACTCGCTGGAATTCGGGCCCGAATACCCGACCTTCGAGGCCATGCTGGAAGCGGCAAGGCGCGGCGCCGGTTTCGCGCTGGTCCGCACCTCGCTTGTAGACGGTGAACTCCGCCGGGGAGAGCTGGTCAGGTGCTTCACCGGAAGCGTCGCCTCCGACATGCGCTACCATATCGTTACCGCAAAGAACGCCACCGCCCGGCCCGAGATCGGCGAACTGCGCGACTGGCTGCTTCTGGCCGCGACGGAAGAAGCCTGACGGGAAATCTTGTTTCGAGCGGCCCGATCCCCATTGACCGGTCAGGACCCCTGCCCTAATCCCGCGCCATGAACACGGAAACACCAGATACCGTCAAGCACACCGTCCTGGACGACGTTCAGGGACTCGGATTCGGCGTGTTCATGTGCGCCATAGGCCTCCAGATCCTGACCAGCGCCGGGCTGATCACCGGGCAGACCGCGGGGATCGCAGTGATCCTGTCCTACGTCACCGGCTGGGGTTTTGGCCCGGTGTTTTTCGTGATCAACATCCCGTTCTACATCATTGCCTACCTGCGCCTTGGTCTCGCCTTCACCATCAAGTCGCTGATTTCCGTCACCGCGTTGTCGCTCGTCTCGGAACTTCTGCCGCTCGGCTGGACGGTGGGCGAGATCCACATCGGCCTCGCCGCGCTGATGTTCGGCGCCATCGTCGGCTGCGGCCTGCTCGCCATGTTCCGCCATAACGGCTCTCTCGGCGGGCTGGGCGTCGTGGCGCTGCTCATCCAGGATACGACCGGTTTTCGTGCCGGCTATGTCCAGCTTATCGCCGACGCGGTGATCTTCGCGGTGGGCTTTCTGCTCTTCCCCTTGGGTGTTGTTCTGTGGTCTCTCGCGGGCGCGGTGGTTCTGAACATGGTCATCGCTCTCAACCATCGCCGCGACCGCTACATCGCCACCTGAGGGTTCTCAATGGTTTACGTCTATCTTGTCCTCGCTGTCATGGCAGAGACGATCGGCACATCCGCGCTGCAGGCCAGCCAGCAGTTCACGCGCCCCCTGCCCTCGATCCTCGTCGTTGTCGGCTACGCTGTCAGCTTCTTCCTGCTGTCCCAGGTGCTGAAAACCGTACCCGTCGGCATCGCTTATGCGCTCTGGTCCGGGCTTGGCATAGTGTTCATCGCTTTGATCGGCCTCGCCGTCTTCGGGCAGAAGCTCGACCTGCCCGCGATTCTCGGCATTTCGATGATCCTGGGCGGCATCGTGGTGATCCAGCTCTTCTCTAGCGCGACGCCGCACTAGTCGCGACGCTGCGGCTGCAGCATCAAAGGGCTGGCCTTTCGCCCCGGCCCGCTGTACCAGCCGCGCAATCCCTAACGAGACGATTTCCATGGACCTTCGCAACATCGCGATCATCGCCCACGTCGACCACGGCAAGACCACGCTGGTCGACGAGCTTCTGAAACAATCAGGTGCCTTCCGCACCGGCCAGGCCGTGGCGGAACGCGCCATGGACTCCAACGACCTGGAACGCGAGCGCGGTATTACCATCCTTGCCAAGGCGACTTCGGTCGAATGGAAGGGCACGCGCATCAACATCGTCGACACTCCCGGCCACGCCGATTTCGGAGGCGAAGTGGAGCGCATCCTGTCGATGGTCGACGGCGTGGTCCTGCTGGTCGACGCGGCTGAAGGCCCAATGCCGCAGACCAAGTTCGTCACCTCCAAGGCCCTGGCCCTCGGCTTGCGCCCCATCGTTGTGCTGAACAAGGTCGACAAGCCCGATGCCGAACCCGATCGCGCGCTCGACGAATGCTTCGACCTGTTTGCCGCGCTCGATGCCGACGAGGACCAGCTGGACTTTCCGCACATGTACGCCTCCGGCCGCTCCGGCTGGGCCGATGCGGAGCTTGACGGACCGCGCAAAGATCTGTCGGCGCTGTTCAATCTGATTGTCAACCATGTTCCGGCGCCAAAGCAGATCAAGCACCAGCACGAGGATTTCCAGATGCTGGCCACTACGCTCGGCTCCGACCCGTTCGTCGGCCGCATGCTGACGGGCCGGATCGAAAGCGGCCACATCAAGGTCGGCCAGACTGTGCAGGCGATCAGCCGCATCGGCCAGAAAATCGAGCAGTTCCGCATCACCAAGGTCCGCGCCTTCCGCGGCCTGATGCAGCAGGACATCGAGGAAGGTGTCGCCGGCGACATCGTCAGCCTTGCCGGCATGTCAAAGGCCACCGTCGCCGACACGATCTGCGCGCTGGCGGTGGACGAGCCGCTCGACGCGCAACCCATCGACCCTCCGACCATCACGGTGACCTTCGGCATCAACGACTCGCCGCTGGCGGGCCGCGACGGCAAGAAGGTGCAGTCCCGCGTAATCCGCGAGCGCCTGATGAAAGAAGCAGAATCGAACGTCGCCATCAAGGTTGCCGACACGCCCGGCGGCGAGGCGTTTGAGGTTTCGGGCCGCGGCGAACTGCAGATGGGCGTTCTGATCGAAAACATGCGCCGCGAGGGGTTCGAACTGTCGATTTCGCGCCCTCAGGTTATCATGCGCGACGGCGATGCGGGGCGCGAGGAACCGGTGGAAGAAGCCACCATCGACGTCGATGACGAGTATTCCGGCGTGGTGATCGAGAAGCTCACGGGCGCCCGCAAGGGCGACCTGGTCGAGATGAAGCCCGCCGGCGCTGGGAAGACCCGGATCGTCGCTCACGTCCCTTCGCGCGGGCTGATCGGTTATCACGGCGAGTTCCTGACCGATACCCGCGGCACCGGCGTGCTGAACCGTGTCTTCCACGGCTGGACGCCTTACAAGGGCCCGATCCCCGGCCGCCGGGCTGGCGTTCTGATCTCGATGGAGAACGGCGAGACCGTTGCTTATGCGCTCTGGAACCTAGAGGAACGTGGAAAGCTGTTCCTCGGCGCCCAGGCGCCTGTCTATCAGGGCATGATCATCGGCGAGCACAGCCGCGAGAACGACCTCGAGGTGAACCCGCTCAAGGGCAAAAAGCTGACCAACGTCCGCGCCTCCGGCACCGACGAGGCCGTGCGCCTGACCACGCCGGTCACGCTGTCGCTGGAAGAGGCCATCGCCTATATCAACGACGACGAACTAGTCGAGGTCACGCCAAACGCAATCCGCCTGCGCAAGCGCTATCTCGATCCGCACGAACGCAAACGGCAGGCACGCGCCGCCGAATAAGGGCCGGATTGCCCGGCCCGCCACCCGGGGCTAACCTGTCCCGGGTGGTGTACATGGTTCGGATAGGTTTCTTATTTGCCCTTTGCAGTCTCGCACTGCCGGTACAGGCCGCAGACCTGACCTGCCCGCGTGGCGCGATCACTGTCTCGGGAGACGACCGGACCCTGATCGAGCAGACCTGCGAAATCGCCGAGTCTGCCGCCGACCGTCTCGCCGCCTGCAATGCCCCGATCACTCGTCCGGTCCGCATCGAGATTGTCGGCGAACTGCTGACCGGCTGTGTCGGCCTTTATCACTGCGGCGAGGACTGGATAGAGATCCTGCCGCCTGCCACTGCCATCGGCCTGCGCAGTGTGGACAGTCCGTTTCAGAACCTTTCCTCGGACGACTACTTCGCCAGCATCGTCACCCATGAAATGGCCCACGCCGCCTATGACGAAGCCACCTGCCCGTTCGCCGATTGTCCAGCCACTGCGGAGTACGTCGCTTACGCGATGCAGGTCGGCGCGCTGACCGCCGACCAGATTGTCGATTTCGAAGCCGCCGCTGACATCGACCGCCGCGTCGGCCATGACGAGCTGAACCGGGCATTGCTGATGATGAATCCTAACGGCTTTGCCGCCCGTACCTGGACGCATTTCAGCCAGCGCGAGGACGGCTGTGCCTATATCGGTCTGGTCATGTCCGGTAACATCCTGTTCGATACGGAGCGGCCGTGACAGCTTGAGCGAGATGGAGAGAACGATGCCGGAACCGAAAATGGTAAGACATGCGGACTGGGCGAAGGATCCGATTGTCTGGCAGGGCAACATACAGGGCCATCAACTCGGCACCGGAGTGACGGTACTGTTCTTCAGCACGGATCGCATCGGCCACGGCCCGAAGCTGCATGTCCACGACTATGACGAGGTGTTCATCGTCCGCGAGGGTCGCGCGCTGTTTACTATCGGTGACGACACGGTCGAAGCCGGTACAGGAGACGTGCTGCTAGGCCCGGCGGGGGTGCCGCACAAATTCGTCAATCTCGGACCGGGGCGATTGGAAACGACGGATATCCACCATTCCGACCGCTGGGTGCAGACGGATCTGGAATAGATCTCGGATCGCTTCGCGACCCGACGTAGCTGGGGAGACGTCGTCCCGCCAGACCTCCCTAGGGTATTTGTGGCCAGAAGAATCAGGGATTCCGGTCAGTAACGGCTGACGGTGTCGCCTATCGCAAGGGATCTGGCTCGATCATCTCGGCGCACCATCCGCCGTGGCCGCAGCCCGATCCATGCAACCCGCCCCGCCTGCGCATCGGTCACAGTCAGCTCGGCGAGGGTCCTCAGGCTTCTTCCACCACCATCAGGTCGCGCTCGCTCGCCTGTTTGGCGTATTCCAGCGCCTCCTGATAGCGGGGTGAGTTGTAGCACTCGACCGCGGCCTCCATCGACGGGAACCGCGCCACCACGTTGCGCGGCCGGTCCTTGCCCTCCAGCACAGTGTACTTGCCGCCGCGCGCCAGGAAGACACCGCCATGGGCGGCGATCGCTTCGGTCGCGATCTTCGCGTATTTGCCGTAGGTCTCCTCGTCGGTGACCGTCACATGCGCGATCCAGAGTGCGCCCATCCTAACCTCCCAGAACTTTTTCCGCCGCGGCGATGGCGGCCTCTGCATTGCCGGCATCCTTGCCGCCGCCCTGCGCCATATCCGGCCTGCCGCCGCCGCCCTTGCCGCCCAGCTCCGCCACCGCGGCCCTGACCAGATCCACCGCGCTGACAGCGCCGGTCAGATCCTGCGTCACGCCCGCGGCCACCGCCGCCTTGCCGTCCGCATCGGCGATCAGCAGGATCGCACCGGACCCCAGCCGCGCCTTGTGCTCGTCGATCAGCACCGGCAGATCCTTGCCGGAAACGCCCTGCAGCACCTGCGCCAGGAACTTGTGGCCGTTGACGTCTTTCGCCTCGGCGCTACCCGGCCTGGTCCCGCCGGACATCGCCAGCTCGCGACGCAGTTGCGCGACTTCGTTGGTCAGCGACTTGCGCTCGTCCAGCAGCGCACGCACGCGGGCCACGGCCTCGACGCCGGTCGATTTCACCATCTCTTCGATCTCGGACATCACCAGGTCGCGTCCGCGCAGTTCGGTCAAAGCCGCCTGCCCGGTCAGAGCTTCGATCCGCCGCACGCCCGCCGAGGATGCAGTTTCCGAGGTCAGCGCGAAGGCGCCGATATCGCCGGTCCGCGCCACATGGGTGCCGCCGCAGAGCTCCAGCGAATAGGTCTCCTTGTCGAGGCCCTTGCCGGTGGGCGCGCGGCCCATGGACACAACACGGACCTCATCGCCGTACTTCTCGCCAAAGAGCGCCTGGGCGCCGATGCCGCGGGCGTCGTCCGGAGTCATGATCCGGGTTTCGACGGCGGTATTCTGGCGTACGTATTCGTTCACCTCGCGCTCGACCTGCGCGATTTCCTCCGACGTCAGCGCCTTGGCATGGCTGAAGTCGAACCGCAGCCGGTCCGGCGCATTCAGCGAGCCGCGCTGTGCCACGTGATCGCCAAGCGCCTGCCGCAGCGCCTCGTGCAGCAAGTGTGTCGCCGAGTGGTTCGCCCGGATCAGCCCGCGCCGCGCGTGGTCAACCTTCAGCGAAATAGCGTCGCCCTTCTGCAGCGCCCCCTCCCCGGCTTTCACGAAATGGCCGATGATTTTGCCGCCACCGAAACGCTGCGTGTCGGTGACTTTGCCGACCACATCGTGATCCGACAGCGAGCGGATCACGCCTTCATCGCCGACCTGGCCGCCCGCCTCGCCATAGAACGGCGTCTGGTTGACGATGATCCAGCCGCTTTCACCCTCGGGCAGACTTTCGGTCAGCTTTCCGTCGTTTATGATCGCCAGGATCTGTCCCTCGGCCACTTCGGTGTCATAGCCTAGGAATTCGGTGGCGCCGTGCGTTTCCAGCAGGTCGAACCACACGGCCAGATCCTTCGCCTCGCCTGTCCCAGCCCAGGCGGCGCGCGCCTTTGCCTTCTGTTCCGCCATCGCCGCGTCGAAGCCGGTAACATCCACTGCACGCCCCATCTCGCGCAGCGCGTCCTGCGTCAGGTCGAGCGGGAAACCATAAGTATCATAAAGTCGGAATGCCGCCTCGCCTGGCAGATCCGCGCCCTCGCCCAGCTTGCCAAGCTCGTCGTCCAGCAGCTTCAGTCCGCGATCCAGCGTCTGCTTGAACCGGGTCTCCTCCAGAAGCAGCGTCTCCTGGATCAGCGCCTGCGCGCGGCCAAGTTCGGGATAAGCCTGTCCCATCTGGCCGACCAGCGACGGCACCAGCCGGTGCATCACGGGATCCTGGTTGCCCAGCAGATGCGCATGCCGCATTGCCCGCCGCATGATCCGGCGCAGCACGTAACCGCGCCCCTCATTCGAGGGCATAACGCCGTCGGCGATCAGGAACGAAGTCGACCGCAGGTGATCCGCGATCACCCGGTGATGCACATTGCCGTCGCCATCCGGATCGGTCGAAGACGCATGCGCCGACGCCTCGATCAGCGCCCGCATCGTATCGGTGTCGTAATTGTCGTGCTTTCCCTGCAGCAGCGCACCGATCCGTTCCAGGCCCATGCCGGTGTCGATCGACTGCATGTCGAGCGCCCGCATAGAGCCGTCCTCGAACTGCTCGTTCTGCATGAAGACAAGGTTCCAGATCTCGATGAACCGGTCGCCGTCCTCTTCCGCTGAGCCCGGTGGCCCGCCCCAGATATGGTCGCCGTGATCATAGAAGATCTCGGTGCAGGGGCCGCAGGGTCCGGTCGGGCCCATCTGCCAGAAATTGTCGGACGTGGCGATCCGGATGATCCGGTCTTCCGGCACGCCGATCTTCTTCCAAAGCTCGAATGCCTCGTCGTCTGTGTGATAGACCGTGGTCAACAGCCGCGACTTGTCGATGCCGAAATCCTTGGTCAACAGCTCCCATGCATAGGGGATCGCCGCTTCCTTGAAGTAATCGCCGAAGCTGAAATTCCCCAGCATCTCGAAGAAAGTGTGGTGCCGCGCGGTGTACCCGACATTGTCGAGGTCGTTGTGCTTGCCGCCGGCGCGCACACATTTCTGCGCCGTGGTCGCCCGGACATAGTCGCGGCGCTCGACCCCGGTGAACAGGTTCTTGAACTGGACCATGCCCGAGTTCACGAACATCAGCGTCGGGTCGTTGCGCGGAACCAGCGGCGAGGACGGCACGACTTCGTGGCCTTGCCGGCGGAAATAATCGAGAAAGGTGGAGCGGATTTCGTTCAGGCTGGGCATGGCGATCTGGCGGTTCCGGATTAGGTGGAGGCCGGTCTATCTCCTAACCGTATTGCAGTAAAGCAGCCCTTGGAGTCTCATGCGCAACTTCATTGCCGATACGCTGGCGCTGGTGATCTTTTTCACGATCACAGGCGTGCTGAATGAACGATTGATCGCGGGGATGGACTGGGCGGAGGTCCTGCGTGCGCGGACAATCGGCGCGCCGCTCATGGTTCTGACGGCGCGGCCTTACGGCGTCTGGCGCGACTGGATGATGGCGCGGCGGGCCGCTGAAAGCCAGCCGCTGATCTTCGACAGCCTGGCACTTTTGGTATTCCAGGTGCCGATCTACGCCGGGATCGTTGCCGCCGGCGGTGCGGATGCGGCAGAGACCGCGAGGGCCAGCGCCGGCGCGGCGCTCATGATGCTGGCGTTCGGGAGACCCTATGGCGTCTGGCTGGGGATCGTCCGCGGTTGGTTCGGGCTGCCACCGGATGGGCAGAAACCGATGTCGCTGGGCGGGTGAGCGACCGCGCGGTGCATTCTACTTGCCCCAACATCATCATGTCCCTACGGTGCCGCCCTCCGCCATCAAACGAAAGCCCCTAACATGGCCCGCCTGTTCATCCGCCACCGCGTCGGCGAATTCGCCCCCTGGTTCAAAGGCTACAGCGAGAACCCGGATTTCCGGAGCGAACGCGGCGTGACCCATGACGAGGTGCATTGCGCCCTCGCCGACCCAAACGATGTCACCGTGATCCACGATTTCGACAGCGGCGCCGATGCCGAATCCTTCGTCGCCGATCTCCGCGCCGAAGGCATCTTCAGCGAACTCGGCGTCGAGGGCGCGCCGGAGATCTGGATCACCGACCCGGTCGACTAGACTGCGTCAGGCCGCGGGGCGGCAGGCAACCGTCCCGGGGAATATCAGGATCTTCGCCTCGTGGCGTGGGCGCCGCGCGACAGGTCCGGCCTTGCCGTCGACATATTCGGCGATCTCGTCCCGGGTAATCCCCAAGTCCCACAGTGCCTGGCGTGACATCGCGCTCAGCTCGCGGATGGCTTGCCGCCGCTCGCGGCGATCACGCAAGTTTGCCAATAGGTTCTGCATTTTTGTTTCCTCCTGCTCTTGCCGGTGTTGAGATAGCCAATGTATATACATTCGCGATCAAACGCAAGTCCCGGAGGGTGCAAACCCGCTATGCGGCGCAGCAGACCGGTTGGGAACACGCCGCCACGGGAAACTGCAGAATATCCGCCGCCCGACGTGATCGAATCGCCGGTCCGGCCAGCCCATCGACGTAATCTTCGATCTGGCCGCGGTCGATCCCGATGTCCCAAAGCAGCTCATCGGACATGGCATTCAGTTCCCTTATCGCGTCCCGCCTTTCCCGGCGTTTCCGCGCTTCACTCATCCAGCTCCACATGGGTGACTCCATCGATTTCTATATTTCTAGAAATATTAAAATGACCAAAAAAGAAAAGGGCCAACAAGCGCTGGCCCTCTACACCTTCCCGTGAACGAAAACCTAGTCGTCGACCAGTGCGTCGTCGTCATCCTCGCGTGCAGCATCGAATTCCAATCCGTGCGCGGCGCGGATCTTGTCCTCGATCTCGAAAGCTAAATCAGGGTTCTCTTTCAGAAAACTCTTCGCGTTCTCGCGTCCCTGCCCGATCCGCTCATCCCCGTACGAGAACCAGGCGCCGGACTTCTCGACCACGCCGGCCTTTACGCCCAGGTCCAGCAGCTCGCCGGTCTTCGAGATGCCCTCGCCATACATGATGTCGAATTCCACCTGCTTGAACGGCGGCGCCACCTTGTTCTTGACGATCTTGACCCGGGTCTGGTTACCGACAACCTCGTCGCGGTCCTTGATCGCGCCGATGCGGCGGATGTCCAGCCGGACCGAGGAATAAAACTTCAACGCGTTGCCGCCAGTGGTCGTTTCTGGCGAGCCAAACATGACGCCGATCTTCATCCGGATCTGGTTGATGAAGACAACCGTGCATTTCGACCGCGATATCGATCCCGTCAGCTTGCGCATTGCCTGGCTCATCAGTCGCGCATGCACGCCGACAGACGAGTCGCCCATGTCGCCCTCGAGTTCCGATTTAGGCGTCAGCGCTGCCACCGAATCAACCACGACCATGCTCACCGCGCCTGAGCGCACCAGCGTGTCGGTGATTTCCAGCGCCTGTTCCCCAGTGTCGGGCTGCGAGATCAGGAGCTCGTCCAGGTTCACGCCAAGTTTCTTGGCATATTGCGGATCTAGCGCGTGTTCCGCGTCGACGAAGGCACAGACGCCGCCCTTTTTCTGCTCTTCCGCTATGCAATGCAGTGTCAGCGTCGTCTTGCCCGAGCTTTCCGGCCCGTAGATCTCCACGATCCGGCCCTTCGGGATACCGCCGATCCCCAGCGCGATATCCAGCCCAAGCGATCCGGTCGAGGTCGCCTCGATATCCTGCAGTGGGTTGTCGGCGCCGAGCTTCATGATCGAGCCCTTGCCGAATTGCCGTTCGATCTGCGCCAGCGCCGAGTCGAGCGCCTTCTGCTTATCGCCGTCCTTCTTATCCATGATATTCAGAAGTTCTGCCGTAGCCATGATTGTTTGTTCCCTTATTTCACAGCGCCTGCCCGGCGGCAATCACTGCCGATGTTCGCCTCTTGTTCTGATTTCTGTTATGAGAACAAAACGCGCACATTTCAACATGAATCTTTTGTATTCCATCTTGGCAGGTTTAGGCTTAAGGAACCGTGTACGCGGGGCCGATCTTCAAGAATTACCCATAACGCATTGCCTTGGCAAAAGAATCGTCCACCGGATAGGCTCAGACCAGCTGCTGCTGCACCGTGTCCGTCAATTGCGCCAGGGAAAACGGCTTCGGCAGGAAGACCGAATTCGGGATCTTCGAGCGGTTATGCGCGATACTGTCTTCGGCATAGCCTGACACGAACACGACCCGCACCTCGGGTCGCTGTTTTAACGCCTGCGCTACCCAGGTCGGACCGTCCATTCCCGGCATCACCACGTCGGTCACGAAAACATCGACGTCGAGTTCCAAATCCTCCAGCGTCCTAAGCGCATCCTCGGCGCAGTCGGCCTCCAGCACTGTATATCCCCTCAACCGCAGCGCCCGGCTGGCAAAGGCCCTTACCGGTGCTTCATCCTCGACCAGCAGCACCACGCCGCCACCGGTACGCGCAGCAGGCCGCGACGGCGGCGGCAGCGCCGAGCCGGGCGACGCGGGGCGTCCGCGATGCGCGGGAAAATACATGGAAAACACCGTGCCCTGCCCATCGACGCTGTCGGCAAAAATGTAGCCGCCTGTTTGCTTGACGATGCCATAGGCCATCGATAACCCGAGCCCGGTCCCCTCACCTGTACGCTTGGTCGAATAGAACGGCTCAAAAATCTTTACCAGCTTGTCCGGGGGGATGCCGCATCCCTCATCCTCGACTGTCACCACAACATAATCGCCCTTCGGCACCTCGGCCCGGTCGCGGCAAAGCGGCTCTTTCAGCCGCACCGCCCGAGTGGCAATCTTGATCTCGCCGCCCTCTGGCATCGCGTCGCGCGCGTTGACGACGAGGTTCATCAGCACCTGCTCCAGCTGCCGTTTGTCGGCGCGCACACGTGGCAACTCCGGATCATGCATCCAGTCCAGATGGATCTTCTCCCCTACCAGCCGGTTCAGAAGATGCGTCAGGTCCCCCAGTGTGTCGCGCAGGTCGATCAGTTCTGGCTGCATGTTCTGCTTGCGCGAAAACGCCAGCAACTGCCCCACCAGCGCCGCGGCGCGATTAGCGTTCTGATTAATCTGCACTAAGTCGCCGTAGTCCGGATCGCCCGGCGCATGGCGTAAAAGCAGCAGGTCGCAATGCCCCGAAATCGCCGTCAGCAGGTTGTTGAAGTCATGCGCCACGCCGCCCGCCAGTTGCCCGACCGCCTGCATCTTCTGACTCTGTACAAACTGCGCCTCCAATGTCTTCAGTTCGGTCGCATCGATCAGCACCGCCAGCAGCGAGGCATCGCCGCTTTCTACCATCCGCCCCAGTGCCACCTGCAGGTAGACGTCCTTTTGCGGCATGGTCGCGCGCACCACTTCGGCCTGGGTTCCGCCGCGCCCCTCGGACACGTCGCGCAGCCAATCCTCCACCGGCCGCCCCAATCCCTCTACCACCGAGGCGAAATCGAGCCCCGCCTCGTCCGGCAGCGCCAGCAGGAGCCGCGCCCGCCTGTTCGCCATCAGGATCCGGCCCGATGCAGACAGCTTCAGAATCGGTGCCGGAACCGCATCAGCATGGATCAGGTGACGCTCTGGTGCTTCACCCGGTAGTGCGAAAACCTGTGTCAGCCCGCCCGGCTCTTCCAGGATCGCGAGATGCGCGGCGAACTGGCCCCGCGTGGTATCCAGATGATGCAGCTGCCCGTTAACCAGAGGCACGTCGATGACAACGCGGTCCAGTGTCTTCGGGCGGCTTCCCAGCAAAGTCTCCATCGCCTGGTTCATGTCGACGATCTTGCCGGTTTTTGACAGGCGCATCATCGGCATCGCGATCTCTGCCAACTCCGCGGTGCCATGGTCGTCGAGCCGCCAGATATACCCGCCCGGATCGGCTCGCGTCACCGACAAGCGCAGCGCGCCCTGTGCCGTTGCCACATCCTCCGCAGCGGCGCCCTGGGCATCCGCGCGCAGCCGCATACGCTGCAAAACGTGGTTCGGCGCGGCGAAATGCTCGCCAATAGCCGCCGATAGCGTCTGCCCGTCGCTACCGGGGTACTTCTGCGCCGCGGCCGGATTGCGATAGACGATCTGCCCCGCTTCGTCGGTCAGGAAACTCGGCACCGCGTCGCGCCCGATCAGAGCCGAGATTGCGGTAGATATCCGCAGTTGCTGCGACTTGTGGCGCCGCACAAGCAGGTGAATCAGCAGAACCAACGCAATGAGCGTCGCGCCGGACACCAGAAACACTCGGCCCGCAAAACCGCCGGCGAAGAACAGGGCAAGTCCCAGCAAGCCAGCACCGGGTGCCAGCATGCGGCGCCACCGAGGAGCCACGGCCAGAGCCATGCGTGTAAGGGGCCCGGTCGGAGAGGCGGTATCGGACAAGAGCAACTCCTCAACCGTTTCTCGCCGTTTATGGTGTAAGAAACGTTAACACACTCTTAACATTTCAGACGGCTGCCGCCGGGTTCCGGAAAACCTCAAGAATGGCGCAGTAAAAGCCGTCGCCTTCACTAAGAGGTGTAAAGCTTTGTTCAGAAACGAGTATCACTTCTGGATGCGCCCGCTGCAACGCCGCGACCTGCCTGCCGTTCTCTGATTCCAGCAGCGAGCAGGTCGTATAGGCTAACCGCCCATTCGGCGCGACCAGCGGCAACGCCTGTTCAAGGATATCCGCCTGCAGGGCGACCAGTGCCGCCAGGTCGTCGGCCGTCAGTCGCCACTTCGCCTCCGGTGTTCGCCGCCACGTGCCGCTGCCGGAACAGGGCGCATCGCACAGCACCAGATCGAACGGCCCCATTTCCGCCAGTTCCACCGTCTCGGCCAGCCCAATCCGCGCACCGGCGCGCTCTGCTCGCACCGGCAAATCGCGCATTCGCCGCGGTTCGGCGTCATGAGCGACTACCTCCGCTCCCAGCGCCGCCATAGCCAGAGCCTTGCCGCCACCGCCCGCACAGAAATCAAGCACCCGCTTGCCCGGCACCACCCCTAGCGCGGCACAGGCGGCCTGGCTTGACAGGTCCTGCAATTCCACCTGCCCCTCGCGGTAGGCCCTGCTCGCCTTCACCCGGCGCGGGTTCTTCGTCACCTCCAGCGCCCATGGTGACAGATCGTGCGCCACCGTCTCGATCCCGTCCCTGGCCAGCGATGCCTGCGCCTCCTCGCGGTTCGTGAGGGCCGCATTGACCCGCAGGAAAACCGGCGCCCGCCGCCGCATGGTCGCCAGCACCGGTTCCGCTTTGTCACCCAAACTTTCACGCGTCAGCGCCAGCAACCACTCAGGCGTGTCCAGCAGCACGGCCTCCGGCGCGGCGTCGAGCACCCGCTCTTCCGTCTCTGCATTTGTCAGTGGTGCTGGCGCATAGCCTTCCCCACTGAACAGCGTTCCCGCATCCATGCCGGCGGCCCGCGCTGCCCCGATCATCAGGCCGCGCCCGGTCTCCGATCCGCCGAGCCAGGCAAAAGACAACCGACAGCGCAGCGCGTCATAGACATGATCGCGGATCGCCGCCCGGTCGCCTGACCCGGCGTAGCGGTTATTTCGTGCCCAGTTTGTCAGGACCCGCTCCGCCGGCGCACCGGCGAGCACCTCGTCCAGCACAGCAATCGCCGCCGCAATCCGTGCGCCCGGGGTCATTGGCTAAACCTGAAGATCGGCGCGTAACCCACCGCAATACTAGGCCATCCGGTAGTTTGGCGATTCCCGGGTGATCTGCACGTCATGCACATGGCTTTCTTTCAGCCCGGCGCCGGTGATACGCACGAATTCGCAATTCTTCCGCATCTCTTCGACCGTGGCACAGCCGGTATAGCCCATCGCTGCGCGCAGCCCACCCACCAGCTGGTGAATGACGGCGCCGGCAGACCCCTTGTAGGGCACCTGCCCCTCGATCCCTTCGGGGACCAGCTTGTCACTGGCTGCATCTTTTTGGAAATACCGGTCCGCAGATCCGCGCGCCATTGCGCCCAGAGACCCCATGCCGCGATAGGATTTGAACGAGCGCCCCTGATACAGAATCACCTCACCCGGGCTTTCGTCAGTCCCCGCGATCATCGAACCAACCATCGCGCAGGACGCACCCGCGGCGATCGCCTTGGCGAAATCGCCAGAGAACTTGATGCCGCCATCCGCGATCACCGGCACGTCGCCCGCCGCCTCGGCGCATTCCATGACTGCAGTCAGCTGTGGAACCCCGACACCCGCGACCATCCGCGTGGTGCAGATGGAACCCGGTCCGATTCCCACTTTCACAGCATCTGCGCCCGCATCGATAAGCGCCTTGGTCGCCGCCGCGGTCGCGACATTCCCCGCGATCACCTGTACTTCGTTTGACAGGCGCTTGGCACGCTGCACCGCTTCGATTACGCCACGTGAATGGCCATGTGCGGTGTCCACAACAACTATATCCACGCCCGCATCGATCAGCGCCTCGGTCCGCTCAAAGCCGGCATCGCCGACAGAGGTCGCGGCCGCCACACGTAGCCGCCCGAGGTCATCCTTACAGGCGGTCGGGTTCAGCACCGACATCTCAGTATCCTTGAGCGTCAGCAGCCCGGTCAGCTTGCCGTCCCTGTTTGTCACCAGTAGCTTCTCGATGCGCCGTGCCTTCATCAGGCTGATTGCCTCGTCCCGGTCTGCCGGTTCCTGCAGGATCGCCAGGTCCTTCGAAGTCATCATCACCCGAACTGGCGTGTCGTCCGAGGTCGCGAAACGCATGTCCCGGTTCGTCACGATCCCAACAACGCGACCGCCCTCGTCCACCACCGGGAAACCGGTGAAGTTGTAACGCTCGATCAGCGCCTTCGCATCCGCCAGCGTCTGGTCGGCCCGTAGCGTCACCGGGTTGTAGACGATGCCGCTTTCGAACCGCTTCACACGTCGCACCTCGCGTGCCTGCGCCTGCACGTCCAGGTTCTTGTGGATCACCCCGATACCACCCGCCTGCGCCATGGTGATCGCCATTCGCGATTCCGTGACGGTGTCCATCGCCGAACTGAGCAATGGAATATTCAGCGCGATGGCCTTGGTGACATGGGTGCGCGTATCCGCCGTCGAAGGCAGAACGCTCGAAGCTGCAGGTACAAGCAGCACATCATCGAAGGTAAGTGCCTCACGAATCACCATCGGGCTCTCCAAAGGGTGGGGTCGGTTGGCGCCCCCCTATTGCATGGCTTGGCAGCGGGGGGAAGAGGGGTTCATCATCGAATCGCAAGATATGCCGTCCAAACAGCACCGAACCACGATAGAGGAGCCCCTGAATGACCGAAGCCCCGCTCGCCGGATGCGTCGTCCTCGACCTGACCCATGTCCTCGCCGGACCCTATTGCACGATGACGCTGTCGGACCTCGGAGCCCATGTCATCAAGGTGGAACGCCCCGGCCAAGGCGACGACACACGGGAATTCCCGCCCTTCGTCGACGGTTTCAGCGCGTACTTCGCGGCGATCAATCACGGCAAGGAATCGATCGCCCTCAACCTGCGTGCAGAGGAGGACCGCAAAATCTTCGACCGGCTGGTGGCAAAGGCGGACATCCTCGTCGAGAATTACCGCCCCGGCGTGATGGAACGCCTCGGCTACGGCTGGAATGACCTCCACGCCAAATACCCGCGCCTGATCTATGGAGCCGTCTCCGGATTCGGCCATACCGGGCCAGAGGCGCAGCGCCCCGCCTACGACATGGTCGTGCAGGCCCGCGGCGGCGTGATGTCCATCACCGGCGAGAAGGACCGCGAGCCGGTCCGCGTTGGCGCCTCCATCGGCGATATTGTTGCCGGCATGTTCCTGGCTCAGGGCCTCCTCGCCGCGATCATTTCCCGCGACAAGACCGGCAAGGGGCAAAAAGTCGATGTCGCAATGCTGGATTCACAGATCGCGATCCTTGAACACGCCGTCGCCCTAACCTCCGCTACCGGAACAGTCCCCGGCCCCTCGGGCGCACGCCATCCGACGATCACACCTTTCGAAACCTACCATGCCCAGGACGGTCTGTTCGTCATCGCTGCCGGAAACGATGTGCTTTTCGCAAGACTTTGCAAAGCATTGGGGCTCGATCTTCAGGGCGATCCGCGATTTGCCAGCAACGGTGCGCGTTGCGAGAACGTGAAGGTGTTGAAGCGGCTGATTGAGACGGTGACACTGGAAAAACCCAAGGCGCACTGGATTGAACTCCTTGAAGGCGCTGGCATTCCCACTGGTGCGATTCAGAACGTTGCCGAGGCACTGCAGGACCCGCAACTTCTCGCCCGCTCGATGGTGGTGAAAGTTCCCGGTCCCACGGGTCACGTCTTCACCGCCGCCGGCAACCCGATCAAGATGTCGGGCCTGCCCGACAGCACCGAACGCGACCCGGTTCCGGCGCTGGATGGCAGCCGAAAGAAGATCCTCGACTGGTTGGAAGCGCAGGGAGGTTAGGCCGTGCCTGGTGTCGTGAATTCAAATCGTCTCGTGCGGTTCGGCCGGCTGGAGGCTTTGCCCTCTAGGTCCCTCAATAAACTTTCAGCCGGAACAAGAAGGCGGCTTCGTTTCGTGCCCAGTTACGCAATCGCTGCATTGGACTTCACTGTCAGAACGCCCTTGATCCAGAGCTGTAGAATCTTTGCTGCGATCCACGGGATCAGCAGTGTCGCACCAAATAGGGTGATGCCGCCGGCCACCCGAAACAATGCCCCCTGCCCGGCCAGCGCCAGCATCAGCCCCGCGAAGGCGGCGAGCGGAAAGGTGAAGGCGCCCCAGAACGGGCTGAATCCCGCCGCCGCAAGATACCTTACACCAACCAACAGCGCCGTCAGTACAAGCCCGGCTATGCCAGCGAAAACCAGAGCGAGTGACGTCATCCCCAGCAACGCCGCCGCGGTCCCGAACAGCGCCACAGGCGCAAGGTGGATCGCCAGCAGCGGCCGCAAAGGTGGGGGCGGCGCACGGCGGATCAGTTGCACTGCGCTCGCTGCATAAATCGCGGCCGCCGCCAACATCGTGCACCACAGCACCCATTCCGCCAGCGCCGTCATACCCAGCGGCACCGCTGCCAACGGTGAGACGATGAAACCAACGAACGCCAGGTGCCACGCGGGTGTGACGACTCGGCCCTCAGTCGGGCTATTCGACAGGACATAAAGCACCAGCAGAGCAATCACCCCATGCAGGGCCAGCCCCGCAAGCAGCAACCCTTTCGCAAAGCCGGGCGCCAGCGGCATCAGTCCACCCGCAAGCAGCATCACCGACATCGACAACGCGGGCATCCCCGTTCGTCCCGGCAGCACTTTCAGATCCTCGATCAGCACAGCGGGCCGCGTGATAAACTTCGCCGCGTAAGCAACCAACACAACGATAAAACCCATAGTCACCGCACCCAACAACAGGTCCGCGATCCCGGCCGGAAGGCCGAAGACACTCACAGCCCGCCGCCATGCCAGCGACAAACCGAACAGCCCCATTATCGGCGGATAAACCGCCGGCGGCATGCCGCGCCACAGATTTACCCGTCCCGGTATCGCCATTTCGTATTCCAATTCCAGAATGCTTCACGTCTACCGCGCCGCCCGCGCCCTGCCAAGCGCCCATTCGCCGCACACCGCCCCTTGCGAAAGGCGGCATTCCCGGCAAGCCTCGCCGCATGAGCACCCATGGATACCTAACCGGCCGCCTGAACCTGCCCTTCACCGGCATCGCCACCTTCGGCAAGCGTCCTTACGTCGAGGACTGGAGCCGGATCGATGCCCATGCCGCCATTCTCGGCGCGCCCTTCGACGGCGGCACCCAGTATCGGCCCGGCGCCCGCTTCGGCCCGAGGGCCGTGCGCGAGGCGTCCACCCTGTTCTCCTTCGGCCATGCTGGCGCTTATGACCACGAGGACGACGCCACCTATCTCGGCTCCGATGTGAAGATCGTCGATATCGGCGATGCCGACATCGTCCACACCGACACGATCCAGAGCCACGCCAACATCCGCAAGGGGGTCGAGGCGATCCTTGCCGCCGGCGCCCTGCCGGTCACCATCGGCGGCGACCATTCCATCAACATTCCCTGCATCGACGCCTTCGAAAACACCGGCGATTTCCATATATTGCAGATCGATGCTCATCTGGATTTCGTCGATGAACGCCACGGCGTCCGCTTCGGCCACGGCAACCCGATGCGCCGCGCCGCCGAGAAGCGCAATGTCACCGGCCTGACCCAGATCGGCATCCGCAACGTCTCCTCCACCGCCCGCGAAGGCTACGAGGACGCGCGCGCCATGGGCTCCACCATCCTGTCTGTCCGCAAGGCCCGCAAGCTCGGCACCAAAGCCGCCCTCGCCTCGATCCCGACCGGCGCGAAGCTGTACGTCACCATCGACATCGACGCCTTCTGCCCCTCCATCGCCCCCGGCACCGGCACGCCCAGCCATGGCGGCTTTCTCTACTACGAGGTGCTCGAACTTCTCCAGCACGCCGCCAGAACCCACGAGATCGTCGGCATCGATCTGGTCGAGGTCGCGCCGGATTATGACCCGACGGGTGCCACCGCCATCCTCGCTGCACAGGTTTTGCTGAATTTCCTCGGCTTCATTTTCCACGCACGCGCCGCAGGAACCTAACACATCACATCTGCGCCAAGGCTCTTTGCGGACGCAGCAAGTTACGGTATTATCCCCTCATAACAACAAGCTGAACAACGGCTTTCAAAGGGTATGAGGCAGTGCGAGCAGCCTTCCTAATCACCGCGGCGTTTTTCAGCGCCGGAGCGGCACAGGCGCAATCCTCCCTGCCGATCGAAACGTCCGGCGGCGTCGCATTGGGCTTCGCCGACCGTCTGCCGGAATCGGGCCTGTTCCTATCCGGCGACTTGAACCTGCGGCTCTCTTTCAACCGTGTCCCGCTGGGGCTGGAGCTAGGAGTCTACGGCTATGCCGACGAGGCCGACAGCCCGCACGAGACATTCGGCGCCGTCACCTGGGACTTCGGCAACAGCCGCATCTCCGCCGGCGTACCGCATCCGGCCTATGACAGCTTTGCCGTTTCCGCGCTGGAACGCAGCTTTCCGACGATCGCTGCCGACCATGCCGAGCGCACACGGTCCGAGGCAACCTGGGGCCCGATGCATGACGGCTACCTGCCCTGGGGTGCTCGTTTCGATGGTCGCAGCGGCCAACTGAGCTATGCGGTATCGGTCCACAACGTTTCCAACCACGACACCGTGATCGGCAGTGTCGGTCTTGGCTACACCTCCGGCGACTGGGACGTGTCGGTAGCGCTCGAGTCCAACGATGACGGCGACAGCAGCGGCAAGCTGCAGGCGCAATGGCATGGGCCAAAGGTGGATGCCGGCCTCGGTCTTTTTGCCCCTGGCGCCGATGACGAGCCGACCTTTGTCGAGGGCTTCGCCGTTTACCGCGCCTTCGGCGCCGTCACTTTATCAGGCGTGGTGCAGCTTCCCTTGGACGGCTCCGATGTAACCGCCGGCCTTGCCGGACGCTACGATTTCAACGAGCGTGTCGGCCTGTCACTGGGCGTCGCATCGGATACCGAGGCGGACACCGTGGTCAACGGCTTCGTCGGGCTAAATTTCTGAACAAGCGTGACCGTCAGGCCGGTCAGGCGATTCCGAGTTTTGCGTTGCGCGCGTTCCGCAGCCGCGCGAAGTCGTCACCTGCATGATAGCTGGACCGTGTCAGCGGCGTCGCCGAGACCATCAGGAAGCCCTTGCCAAATGCGGATTTCTCGTAGCCCGCGAATTCCTCCGGTGTCACGAAGCGGTCTACCCTGTGGTGCTTCGGCGTCGGCTGCAGGTACTGGCCGATGGTCAGGAAATCGATATCCGCCGCGCGCATGTCATCCATCACCTGCAGTACGCCCTGCCGGTCCTCACCCAAGCCAACCATAATGCCGGACTTGGTGAACATCGCCGGATCCAGTTCCTTTACGCGCTGCAGCAACCGCAACGAATGGAAATACCGCGCACCCGGCCGTACTGACGGGTAGAGCCCCGGCACGGTCTCGAGGTTATGGTTGAAGACGTCCGGCCGCGCCTCGACCACCGTTTCCAGCGAGCCGGGCTTCGATTTCAGGAAGTCCGGCGTCAGGATCTCGATAGTCGTGTCGGGTGCGCGCTTGCGCACTGCGCGGATCGTCATCGCGAAATGTTCGGCCCCGCCGTCATCGACGTCGTCGCGATCTACCGAAGTGATCACCACGTGGTTCAGCCCCAGCTTGGCGACGGCATCGGCCACCCGCCCCGGTTCGAACACGTCCAGCGAGTCGGGCCGGCCGGTTGCGACGTTACAGAAGGTACAGCCGCGCGTGCAGATCTCACCCATGATCATCATCGTGGCGTGGCCCTGCGACCAGCACTCGCCCACGTTCGGACAGCCCGCTTCCTCGCAGACGGTCGTCAGGCGATGCTCGCGCATGATGTCGCGGGTCTGCTTGTATCCGGCGGAGCTGGGCGCCTTTACCCGGATCCAGTCAGGCTTCTTTGGCTGGGCGTTGTCGGGGCGGTGCGCCTTTTCCGGATGGCGCTGGCCCGGGATCTTCAGATCGCGCATGGTCTCTCCTCGCTCGCACCTATCTAGCGCATTTTTCAGGCAAAACGAATGAATAAAGTACACGCCGCCACCCTGCGCATGGCGGGTATGCAGAATGGTCAGGGAAGCGGCCCCATGCCCGTATTGCGCATGCAGCATGCGGCCCGGTATTTCATTGTGCATACGCAGAATTCTGACTTCCGAGCCGAGGAGCCGCGCCGATGAAAACGGGCCACAAACTTCCCCAGATCACCTTCCGCACCCGTGTCCGGGACGACAGCATCGAAGGGCCGAACCCCTACCGCTGGCAGGACGTGTCGACCGACGATTACTTCAAGGGCAAGCGCGTCATCCTGTTCTCGCTCCCGGGCGCCTTCACGCCCACCTGCTCCACCTACCAGCTTCCGGGGTTCGAGGAGAATTACGAGACCTTCCAGGAACTCGGCATCGACGAGATCTACTGCATGTCCGTCAATGACAGCTTCGTCATGAACAAATGGGCCCAGGCTCAGGGCATCCAGCACGTCAAGGTGATCCCGGACGGCTCCGGCGAATTCACCCGCCGCATGGGAATGCTGGTGAACAAGGACAATCTCGGCTTCGGCATGCGCTCCTGGCGCTACGCCGCCGTGGTCAATGACGGCGTGGTCGAGGCATGGTTTGAGGAACCGGGCCTTTGCGACAACCACCCCGAAGATCCGTACGGCGTGTCGAGCCCGGACAATCTGCTCGACTACCTGCGCACCGAGGCCGCCGGCGCCGCCGCCTGACCTCTTTGCACCGGACGATTTGACAAGGGCCCGCCAATCGCGGGCCCTTCCGCGTTTCAATCCAGCGTTATGTCTTCCAGCCCCGCCACCTTATCGCTTTCACCCGGTATCGCCTGGAATGCCACGCTGGCTCGGTTCCAGCCGTTGATCCCCATCACCACGAACGTCAGGTCGGCGACTTCCTTGTCGGTCAGCACCGCGCGCACCGCATCATAGACAGTATCCGGAACGCCATGCGTACCCAGATGCGTCAACGCCTCAGTCCATTCCAACGCAGCGCGTTCCTTTTCATCGAAAAGCGGCGACTCGCGCCAAACTGCCAGATGATGCATGCGGATCTCGCTTTCGCCCTTCTGGCGCCCGCGCCGCACATGCAGGTCGACGCAATGGGCGCAGCCGTTCATCTGCGACACCCGCACCGCCACCAGTTCACGCATCCGCGCCGGGATGACACTGTCCAGCAGCGCATTGGTGAAAGCATAATATTTTTTGAATAGTTCGGGCGACAGCGCGGCGTAGTCGAGACGATGCGGCATTCGGGGCTCCCTGATACGGACCGCCCGAGCCTATCCTTTAGCGGCAAATGGGCAATCCACCTACGGTGATCCTTTCCTGGCATCGAATATGAACTCCCGCCGCAGGTGCGTTCCGATGTCGTTTGCGTAAAGATTCAGCGCCAAGTGTCTGATCTGAAGCCAGATTGAACAGGCGGAACATCCATTATGCATCGGCCGTATCCATTTCGTCCATCAGAAAAAACTATGGCTTCGATAGCTAAATTTCATCTCTGATTATTCTAGACGCCGCTGGATCAACGCTACTTCAAAAGCAAGCAGCAATCTCAGGCACCATTCGGAGGCACCCATGACCGACAAAAAGATGACAACCACCGCCGGTGCGCCGGTTCCCGACAACCAGAACTCGATGACGACCGGCCCGCGCGGCCCGGTATTGATGCAGGACTACCAGCTTCTCGAAAAGCTGGCGCACCAGAACCGCGAACGCATCCCCGAGCGCACCGTCCACGCCAAGGGCTGGGGCGCTCACGGTACCCTGAAGATTACCGGCGATATTTCGAAGTATACCTGCGCCAAGGCGCTGCAGCCTGGCGCGGAAACCCCGATGATCGCGCGTTTCTCCACCGTGGCCGGGGAACAGGGCGCAGCCGACCACGAACGCGACGTCCGTGGCTTTGCGCTGAAATTCTACACCGAGGAAGGAAACTGGGACCTCGTGGGCAACAACACCCCTGTCTTTTTCGTGCGCGACCCCTATAAATTCCCGGATTTCATCCACACTCAGAAACGGCACCCCAAAACCAATCTGCGCTCACCCACCGCGATGTGGGATTTCTGGTCGCTGAGCCCGGAGTCACTGCACCAGGTCACCATCCTGATGTCCGACCGCGGCCTGCCGCAATCGCCGATGCACATGAACGGCTACGGCTCGCATACCTATTCCTTCTGGAACACGGAAGGAGAGCGTTACTGGGTGAAGTTCCACTTCAAGACCGAACAGGGTCACGACTTCTACACCAATGCAGAGGCCGAAAAGGTCGTAGGCAAGACCCGCGAGGGGTATCAGGAGCGGCTGTATAACACGATCGAAGACGGCAATTTCCCGCGCTGGAAGGTGCAGGTCCAGATCATGCCTGAAGAGGACGTCGAGAAAACGCCTTACAACCCCTTCGACCTCACAAAGGTCTGGCCGCATGCTGACTACCCACCAATCGACATTGGCGTGCTGGAGTTGAACCGGAACCCGGAAAACTACTTCCAGGAAATCGAATACGCCGCGTTCAGCCCGTCCAACATTGTCCCAGGCATCTCGTGGAGTCCGGACAAGATGCTGCAAGCGCGGATCTTCTCCTACGCTGATGCGCACCGTTACCGTCTGGGCGTGCATTACGAGCAGATGCCGGTCAACCAGCCGAAATGCCCGGTGCACCACTACCACAAGGACGGCCTGATGAACTATGCGGGCCTCCGCACTGGTGCCACCGACGCATATTACGAGCCGAACTCAGTGCCCGGCGCTGCGCGCGAGGTTCCGGAAGCTCAGGAACCGCCTCTAAAGGTCTCCGGCGACGCCGACCGCTACAACCACCGCATCGGCAATGACGACTTCAGTCAGCCCCGCGCGCTGTTCGAACTTTTTGACGACGCGCAGAAGCAGCGGCTGTTCTCGAACGTTGCTGCCGCGATGGGCGGCGTTCCGGCCGAGATCATCGAGCGCCAGTGCCGGCTCTTCGATCAGGTGCACCCGGATTACGGAAAAGGTGTCCGCGATGCGGTGCGCGCCGCCGACCCGGACAAATACGACCCGAACGCAGTACCGGTAACCGAAAAGACACCGCAGGAAGCGGCCGAGTGACCAACCACTCATGTAACAAGAAGGCGTCCGGACAACCGGGCGCCTTTCGTTAGGAGGGCGGATCGGTCAGCACGTTGATCAGTGTCGCCCCGACGATCCAGATCGCAAAGGCCGCCGCCAATGCATTTCGCGGCGAATACAAATCACCAACGATCCCTCCAAGCGCGGCTGTAACGCCAAGCCCTCCGACCAGCCCGTGCAGCGCCCGGCGCCGGTTTTTAAGGTTCATCTGTCTCTCCTCCGCTCCCCGCGGCCCATTTTTCGCCTGCAGTCTGCCTGCTCCGGCGCGCGTTTTCCTTGATATTCATCATGCGCTCGGGCTCCATTCGCTGCATTGACGCTGCGAAGCGGAGCCCGCCGAATGGCCAGCCACGAGTCTTCCAGCGCGCTGAACCGCGCGCAGATCTACCTCCGCCCGATGGTCTATGGCGGCAATGATGGCATCGTTACTACCTTCGCCATCGTCGCCGGCTTCGCTGGGGCGAGCGCCGAAGGCGCCGTGGAACTCGGGATTCTTGCGGTCCTGATCTTCGGCTTCGCAAACTTGTTCGCCGATGCTGTATCGATGGGTCTGGGCGAATTCCTGTCCGGCCGCTCGCAGCGCGGCCTTTACCGCACCCTCCGCCGCCAGGCTCTTGCCGAGATCGCCGACAATCCCGCCGCTACGGAACGGGATCTCGCCTCCCTGCTGCGCGGCCATGGCCTGCCGGCGCCGGTCGCGTCACAGGCGGCGGGCCTCCTTCGTCAAAGCCCCGAACTGGTGGTCGACCTGCAACTGCAGCACCGCCACGGCGTCGAGGCGCCGAGCGACGTTCACCCAGCCGCCACCGGTCTTTCGACCTTCATCAGTTTCGTGATGCTGGGCGTCGTTCCGCTCCTGCCGTTCCTGCTCTGGCCGGATCACGAGCGGCTCTTCGCCTTCTCCGTCGTTGGCACACTTTGCGCGCTGGCACTTCTCGGTCTGCTTCGTGGCTGCACCTCCGGCGAAGGGATCGTGCGCGCCGTCACCGAAACCGTCCTCGTCGGCAGCTTCTGCGCCTTCGTCGCCTACCTCGTCGGACTACTCGTCGCGGCGGCATGACGGATCATCCAATCAGGCTCGCCGCGCTCCCCAGTCCCTCATAATGGTGCTTCAGCCGTTGCAATGCGATTTTCAGGACGATCTTACCCGACCGGGCCGACCAGCCCATGCGCTTTTCGGCCTGCTCCATGCCCTCCAGGAAACAACAGCAGCGTAGCGCAACATCTCCCAGGCCAGGCCCCAGTTCCTTAAGCGCATTCGAAACCCGGTCGCGTGCCGCTTCCGATCCGTGGCCGAGTTCGGTGCCGGACCGGAAAGACGCATGATCCGTACCAGTCAAAAACCGATCCCAGTTCTGTGCCACCCGCGGCCCTAGCTGCGCCAGTTCAAAGTCCTCGCGCAGCCGCTCGCCAGCTCTGACCAGTTCGGTGCTCAGAAACGGGTGCCCTTCCTTGTCACGACGTCGCGAAAGCGCCACCAGAGGGCTCTCATTGGCGTTGTATAGCACCCGCCGCCCGCGGCGGCGGTCGCCCTCCGTGTCGCAAGCGCGGTGCTGTTCGCCGAAAATCGACGGCGCCTCGGAAAAGACGCCGCTCGTTCCAGCCTGTTCCGCTTCCAGCCGTTTCAGAGCCGACCGCCCCACCGGAGAGATCCTGTAACGTGCGATCCGCCCTTTGCGCTTGCCGGCGATCCAGTCCTTCAGCGCAAAGGCCTCGGCGATCTCCGCATCCAGCACCGCAGTCCGTACATTACGCCCGTCCGACATCTCACGCACCACCACGGCCTTTTCCATGCCCGGCGCCACAGCCAGTATTGCGTCCGGTTCTGCGAGCAGGCGCAGCACCCGACGTGCCTCGTCGTCGATCCTGTCGGCCTCGGGCAACTCACAGCTTTCGATACGGTAGTCCATCTTCATGTTCTGGCTGTCCTCGTGCTCGCGGGTGGGCGGATGGCGGACGACCGCCGCCAACCGGGTGATCGCCTTGTCGACGAGCGGGTCGTCGCGTCTGGTCTCGTTGCGGCGGACCTGGCGCATCACGGTCGAAGCGTGACAGCCGGCATTCCGGGCGAGTGCACGGATCGATTCTCCGCATTCCGTATGCACAACGTAATGGCGCACATGTGTCGGTACCCAGCTCGGAAACAGGGTCTCCGAGACGTTCGCGATGTCTGCCGTCATCGTTCCGATAGCCCCTCAGCGACTTGATACTGTCTTCGACCCGGCGCGGGCACCCATCCCGGCAAGCCGCATTTCCGGCCAAAGAGTTAACAACTAGCGGTGGAATTTGTTTCTATTTCGTTAAATTTATCCACAGCCTCGAAAATCTGCCCCCAATCCATGAACATATTCCTAATCGCCAGCCCGAAGGCGGCTTGAACGCAACATGCACAGGGGATGCGGCACTGTTTTCAGCAGGATGAAATTGCGAGAGACTCGGGATGTCGGAACTCATTGACCTTGTAAATGCCCTGCACCGCCCGAAACTGCTGTTACAGGCGGTGCGCCACGGACTGGCCGACTACAACCGGGAGAGGATGCTTCCGCGCCTTTTCCAGGACCGTGCCGCGCCCACGCCGCATCGCGCAGTGTCCGACCTGCTGCTTACCGAGGAACTGATGGATCTCGCGCGCAGGGATGGCGAAGCCAGCTACAGCCCGGCACGTCACATAGAGGTATTAGTGGCCCTGATTGCCGAGGCGCGTGAATTGGCTAGCGAAGCCGCCAGGCTGGAGCGCGAAGCCGCCTCTTCCGTCCCGGTCCATGCCGCGCTCAGGTAAAGCTGTCAGGCATTTCTGCTTTCTTTCGGGAAACGTAATCCGAGATACCCTCGGCAATCCCTGGGTCGAGATGCGGCTGCTGGTAATCGGCCAGCAGCTTCTCCACCCGGATAGCCGCCAGCGTATCGGTGTCGCGGGCGCCCTCTTCATACCAGGTCTCGTAGGGCTTGTAATCCAGCACCTCGGACCGCCAGAACGCGGATTTGAAATTGCGCTGGGTATGGGCGCAGCCAAGGTAGTGTCCACCCGGCCCCACCTCGCGGATCGCGTCCATCGCCTGCGCGTCCTCGTCCACGGCAACACCCTGCGCCATCTTGTGCAGTGCGCCCAATTGGTCGGCATCCATCACGAATTTGCGGTAGTCGGAAACCAGACCGCCTTCCAGCCAGCCGCAGGCATGCAGCATGAAGTTCACGCCGCTCTGCAGACCCACGTTCAGCGTGTTCGCCGTCTCGTAGGCCGCCTGCCCATCTGGCAGTTTCGACCCGTTGAACGAGCCTGCTGACCGGTAAGGCAGGTTCAGCCGCCGCGCCAGTTGTCCGGCACCATAGGTGATCTGCGCCGCTTCCGGCGTCCCGAAGGTCGGCGCGCCCGAGTTCATGTCGATCGAGGTCACGAAGGCCCCAAAAATCACCGGCGCGCCCGGCCGCACCAGCTGCGAATAGGCCACACCCGCCATGACCTCGGCCAGCACCTGTGTCAGCGTGCCTGCTACCGAAACTGGCGCCATCGCGCCACCCACAATGAATGGCGATACAATCGCCGCCTGATTATTCGCGGCATAGACCTCCAGCGCGCCCATCATCACCGAATCGAAGGTCAGCGGCGAGTTGATGTTGATGAGCGAAGTCATCACCGTGTTGTCCTGCACGAACTCCTTGCCGAACAGGATCTCGCACATCTCCACCGAATCCTGCGCCCGGCTGGGTTCCGTCACAGACCCCATGAACGGTTTGTCCGACAGCGTCATATGCGCCATCAGCATGTCGAGGTGCCGCTTGTTCACTGCGATGTCGGTCGGCTCGCAGACCGTACCGCCGGAATGGTGCAACCATTTCGACATGTAGCCGAGCTTTACGAAATTCCGGAAATCCTCGATCGTCGCATAGCGGCGCACGCCGTCCAGGTCGCGAACGAAAGGCGGCCCATATACTGGCGCCAGAACTAGGTTCCGCCCTCCGATCTCCACCGACCGCTCCGGGTTTCGCGCAACTTGCCGGAACTGCGAGGGCGCAGTGGAGCACAACTGCCGCGCCAGCCCGCGCGGAATGTGCACTCGCTCGCCCTGCACGTCCGCACCCGCCTGCCGCCAGCGTTCCAGCGCCGCCGGGTTCTCGACGAAGTTGACGCCGATCTCCTCCAGCACGGTCTCCGCGTTGGTCTCGATGATCTCGATGGCCTCCGCCGTCAGGATCTCGAAATTCGGGATGTTGCGCTCGATGAACCGCGCCGTCTCGATGCGAACCGCGCTGCGCTCCGCCCGCCGCGCAGCTCCGCCGCCGCCCCGAGTTCTGCGCCGTTCACCCATGGTCGTCTCCACTTGTTTCGTCCCCCGAACAAGGCTTTTGCGCTCTTTACCTTGCCGTGCACTTTGGCCGAGGGCGAATTGCGTCGGAATTGACGCGAAAGCGACACCTGTTGCCCCGCTCCGCCGCTCTTGCGCCTTCCGAAGACCTTCCTTAATGGCATGTCATGACAGCCAGCCACGAACGCCTCCTTATCATCGACTTCGGTTCTCAGGTGACGCAGCTGATCGCGCGGCGCCTCCGCGAAGCCCGGGTCTACTGCGAAATCCACCCCTATCAGGCCGTCGGCGATGCCTTCCTCAAGGACTTCGACCCAAAGGCCATAATCCTCTCCGGTGGTCCCTGCTCGGTCACCGACGAGGATGCGCCGATGCCGCCGCAGATGGTCTACGACATGGGCGTTCCCGTCCTTGGCATCTGCTACGGCCAGCAGGCGATGATGCAGCAACTGGGCGGCAGGGTGGAATCGGGCCACCACCGCGAATTCGGACGCGCCTATGTCGAACCCTCCGGCGCGCACACATCCGACCGCATCTTCCGCGGCCTGTTCACGGCTGGCAAGGAACAGGTCTGGATGAGCCACGGCGACCGTGTGACCGAACTCGCCCCCGGCTTCGAGGTCATCGGCACCTCACCCAATGCCCCCTACGCCATCGTCTCTGACGACGAACGCCGCTTCTTTGCGACCCAGTTCCACCCCGAGGTGCACCATACCCCGAACGGCCGCCTGATCCTGCAGAACTTCACCCGCCTTGCCGGCTTCTCTGGCGACTGGACCATGGGAGCGTACAAGGCCGAAGCGATCCAGAAGATCCGCGACCAGGTGGGTGACGCCAAAGTGATCTGCGGACTTTCCGGCGGGGTCGACTCGTCGGTCGCGGCTGTGCTGATCCACGAAGCCATTGGCGACCAGCTCACCTGTGTCTTCGTCGACCATGGCCTGCTGCGGCAGGGCGAAGCCGACGAAGTGGTTTCAATGTTCCGCGACAATTACAACATCCCACTGATACACGCCGATGAGGCAGAGCTGTTCCTCGGTCAACTGGACGGCGTAAGCGACCCTGAAACCAAAAGAAAAACCATTGGCCGCCTGTTCATCGACGTGTTCCAGAAATACGCCGACCAGATCGAAGGCGCCGCGTTTCTGGCGCAGGGTACGCTCTACCCGGACGTGATCGAATCCGTCTCCTTCTCCGGCGGCCCCTCGGTCACCATCAAGTCGCACCACAACGTCGGCGGTCTGCCCGAGAAGATGGGCTTGAAGCTCGTCGAACCGCTCCGCGAGCTGTTCAAGGACGAGGTCCGCGCCCTCGGCCGCGAACTCTGCCTCCCCGACAGTTTCATCGGCCGCCACCCCTTCCCGGGACCCGGCCTCGCCATTCGCTGCCCCGGCGAGATCACCCGCGACAAGCTGGAGATCCTGCGCAAGGCCGACGCGGTCTATATCGATCAGATCCGCAAGCACGGCCTTTACGACGAGATCTGGCAGGCCTTCGTCGCCATTCTCCCCGTCCGAACCGTCGGCGTGATGGGCGACGGCCGCACTTACGACTACGCCTGCGCCATGCGCGCGGTCACCTCGGTCGACGGCATGACCGCCGACAGTTATCCGTTCAGCCACGAATTCCTGACCGAAACCGCCACGCGGATCATCAACGAAGTCAACGGCATCAACCGCGTCACCTACGACGTCACCTCAAAACCGCCGGGAACGATTGAGTGGGAGTAAGGGCTTAGCCGATCCCATCCGCCCCAGGCATCTCAACTGCGACGGTATGGATCGACGTCTCTCCAAAACGGGCAAATACAGCGCCGCGATCTGCATGGTCGCCCCCAACAAGCCCGCTTGAGTCGAAACGTCCTTAAGGCAGCCCACAACTCAGGCACGTTCGAGCCAATACCTGGCGATTGCACATCAGGTTTGTCGCGTAAGGAATTGATAATAAACTACGGTGCTCAATGCGCTTTTTCGTTAACGCCGCAGACCGACCCTCGAATATACTCCCGGAAAATCATTCACCCCGGAGCCATTTCATGAAACGCATCGCCCTTACCCTTGCCGCCGCCCTCCTCGCTCTCCCCGCCACTGCACAGCCCGGCTATTTCCGAGTTACCGGCGTAGCCTCCGACGACACTCTCAACGTCCGCGCCGAACCGTCTGCCGACAGCGCCGACATCGGCGATCTTGGCCCGACCGCGACAGGTATCGAAGTCACCGGCACCAACGAATCCGGCGATTGGGGCCGCATCATCTGGCAGGACGGCAACGGCTGGATCTCGATGAATTTCCTCGAGCCCGAGACCCTACCCGCCATCCCCAGCACCGAGCTTCCCGCCGGCCTGCTCTGCGGCGGGACCGAGCCGTTCTGGAATATCCGGTATTCGGAGACCAGCGCGCTCTATTCCGATATCATGGGTGCCAGCGTCACCATGCCCATCGCCGGTGTGATGGTGGCTGAGGGCCGCCCCGCCTTCCCGGTCGCCATCACCAGTGGCGCATCTGGCTATGGCGCGCTCGCCGTCATCAAACCGCAGATCTGCAGCGACGACATGAGCGACCGCGACTATCCCTACTCGCTCACTGTAATACTCGAATCCGAAGGCAAGCGCCGCTTCCTCGACGGCTGTTGCAGCCTGCCTCTCGAAGCCGGGTCGAACTGACCTTTCCAACCTGCGCGCAATCTCCTAAAGGCGGTATCCGCACCCGACGAATGGGAGGATGTCCCGTGCCCCGTCCCAGCCGCGCCCGTTCCCGATGAACGCGCAGAACACCCTGCGTGCCGCCGCCTGGATGATCGGCGCCATCGTCTCCTTTACCTCCATGGCCATCGCGGGCCGTGCGCTGGCGGGCCAACACGACACCTTCGAGATCATGACTTACCGATCGCTCGTGGGTATTGCGATCGTGCTTGCCGTCGGCTGGCGCGCCGGCACCCTGCAACAGATCACCCGCCGCAGCCTCCACATCCACTTCATCCGAAATATCAGTCACTTCATCGGTCAGAATCTGTGGTTTTTTGCCATAGCCTCGGCGCCGCTGGCACAGGTCTTTGCCCTGGAATTCACTTCGCCGCTCTGGGTCACCGTGCTGGCACCGCTGGTACTGAAAGAACGCCTGACGTCCACCCGTGCTCTCGCCGCGGCGCTGGGTTTTGTCGGCATACTCTTCGTCGCACGTCCGTTCGGCGGCCTCTCTCTCGGTCCCGGCCTGATCGCCGCGGCGCTCGCCGCCATAGGCTTTGCCGGTTCGGCGATATTCACCCGTCTCCTGACCCGAACCGAAACCATCACCTGTATCCTGTTCTACCTGACCCTGATGCAGGCTGCGTTCGGTTTGATCTGTGCTGCTCATGACGGCGCCGTCACCCTGCCGACCGCCGCGACACTGCCCTGGCTGATCCTGGTCGGCTGCGCCGGACTCGTCGCGCATTTCTGCCTGACCACTGCGCTGTCCTTGGCCCCCGCCTCGGTCGTGATGCCGATCGATTTCGCGCGGTTGCCGATCATCGCAATCGTCGGAATGGTCCTTTACGCTGAACCTCTGGACCCCGCGATACTTGCCGGCGCCGCAGTAATCTTTGCCGCCAACTGGATGAATATACGCAAGGAAACCCGCGCCTCTGCGTCATGGTGACGCGAAAGCTACACCGATCGAACAACTTAAGTATTACCTAAGGTCAATATTTGACCAATAATAAAATCTCCCGCTACCGTGTTTCACAGAACGAAACAAGAATGTTCAAGGGATGTGGGACATGAAAAAGATCGTAACCGCGACCACTCTTGCGGTGATCTCTTCGACCGCAGCGGAGGCAGGGGGTGTCGATCGCTCCGGGCAGATCATGAGTGCGCTGTTCGAAGAAGGCAATTATGTGGAATTTAGTTTCACGACCGTCAGTCCGGAAGTGTCCGGGACGCAGTTGAACAATCTCCCAGTTGGTTCTCCATTTACGTTTGCAGGCGCTGACTCCGGAGACCTCACCAGAGGCTATGGCTACGTTGGCTTGTTCGCAAAGTTTGCAGTCAGCGAAAAGTTCGACGCTGCGCTGCAATACGATCACCCGTACGGAGCCTCGATTGCTTATCCATCCTTCTTCGAAACAGGTTATTTCGCAGGAGGTTCTACTGCAACACTTCGTTCCAACACAGTGAATGCGATTGGGCGGTACAAGTTTAACGACAATTTCAGCGCATACGCTGGACTGCGGTATCAAAATTTCAGCGCTGAAGCGATGATCCCCTTCATTTCATCTACTTTTCCGCCAATTGGCTATTCTGGCTCGACTAACACGGACTACGGTACAGGTTATCTCTTAGGCGTCGCCTACGAAAAACCGGAGATCGCCCTGCGAGTAGCACTGACATACTATTCAAGCATTAGCCACGAACTTAGAACCACCGAATCGATTGACGGCAGCCCAGCTATTTCCTCGCTAATGGATGTTGACACGCCGCAGGCCGTGAACCTCGATTTCCAAACCGGCATCGCGGAGGACACACTGCTGTTCGGTAGCATTCGCTGGGCTGATTGGAGCGAGTTCGACATTTCACCTTTCCTGTATGGCGTTGCGACCAGTGGTCAGTCTCTCGTCTCCTACGACGACGACACCTTCACTTACACCCTGGGCGTTGGCCGCCAGCTAACCGAAAACTGGGCCGTAGCCCTGTCGGCGCTTTACGAGCCCAGCACCGGCGGCTTCCGCTCCAACCTGAACCCACCCGACGGCCGCACCGCGGTGGGCGTCGGCGTCACCTATACCGAGGGCAACATGAAGCTGCAGACCGGTGTCCAGTACAGCTGGCTCGGCGATGCAACAACCCAGGCCTTCGGCACTCCGGCGGGCGACTTCACCGACAACACCGCCGTCGCCTTCGGCATGAAACTCGGCTTCAGCTTCTGATCTCTCCCGAGTTCCACCACGGACAAAGCCCCGCCTGCCACCGCAGGCGGGGTTTTTAATTTCGCATGAAACGGGTCGTGTCGGCCGCCGCCCTGATCTAATCCGCATGGCATGACACAGCAGACCTCCATGTCCGCCCGCGCCTGGGCCGAACTCATGCTCCTCGCCCTGATCTGGGGCGGCGTCTTCCTGTCGGTCCGGGTCGCGCTGGACGAGATCGGCTTCGTAACCGCCGTGGCGCACCGGGTGTTCTGGGCCACGCTGGTGCTCTGGATCGTTGTCACCGCCCGTGGCCTGCCCGTCCCGCGAAGCCCCCGCATCTGGGGCGCTTTCCTCGTCATGGGGCTCTTGAACAACGTGATCCCGTTCTCTCTCATGGCCTGGGGCCAGTTGCACATCGAATCCGGCCTCACGTCGATTTTCAACGCCGCCACCGCGATCTTCGGAGTCATCGTCGCCGCCATAGCATTCCGCGACGAGCGTCTGACCGCCCGCCGTGCCCTCGGCGTCACCCTCGGCTTTCTCGGCGTCGCCACAGCCATCGGCCTGGAAAATCTCGCCCAGTTCGACCTGCGCTCGCTGGCGCAGCTCGCCGTGCTCGGCGGCGCCTTCTCCTACGCGCTGGCCGGCGCCTGGGCCAAAAAGAACCTGTCGGGCCTGCCGCCGCAGGTCGCCGCCGCCGGCATGCTGACCGGCTCCGCCGTGGTGATGGTTCCTGCCGCCTTCTGGTTCGACGGCATGCCGAGCTTCGACCTGGAACTTCGCACCCTCGCCGCCATCGCCTATTACGCGCTGGCCGCCACCGCCTTCGCCTATCTGCTCTACTACCGCGTCCTCGCCATGGCCGGCAGCGGCAACCTGATGCTCTGCACCTTGCTGATCCCGCCCGTCGCCATCCTGCTCGGCGCATGGATCCTCGATGAAACCCTGCCGCCCCGCGCCTATCTCGGCTTCGCGCTCCTGGGCCTTGGGCTGGTAATCATCGACGGTCGCATGTTCCGACGCCGTCCTCCCGTGCCGACCTGATCTGCCAGTTCCACCCAGGCCCGCAGTCGCACTGGCCTTTCCGCCGCGTTTCGCGATAGTTGGGACGGGCGAGGCAGGGATACAGGCATGCTTTACGAGACAGCGGACGATTGGCATCGAGCGGAACGCAAGCGCGTTCTGCTCTTCGGCATGTCCGGACTGGGCAAGACCCACATCGCCTCGATGCTGCGCGAGACCGGCGGCTGGTACCACTATTCCATCGATTACCGCATCGGCACTCGGTACATGGGCGAATACATTGTCGACAACTTCAAGCGCGAGGCGATGCGCGTTCCGTTTCTGCGCGACCTGTTGATGTCGGACTCGATCTTCATCGGCTCAAACCTCAGCTTCCACAATCTCACGCCGCTTTCCACCTATCTCGGTAAGCCGGGTGACCCGGAAAAGGGCGGTCTTCCCTTCGGCGAATACATGGAGCGCCAGGAACAGCACCGCGTCGGCGAGATCAGCGCGCTACTCGACACCGGGCATTTCATCCACCGCGCCCTCGGCATCTACGGCTACGACCACTTCGTCTGCGATTCCGGCGGCTCGATCTGCGAAGTCGTCGACCCCTCGGACCCGCACGACCCGGTCATGAATGCCCTTAGCGAAGCCACTCTGATGGTCTGGATCAAGGGCAGCGACGCCCACACCGACGAACTGATCCGCCGCTTCGACCGTGCACCAAAACCAATGTACTACCAGCCCGATTTCCTCATTCGCGCCTGGGCCGACTACCTTGAAGAAACCGTTCTGCCAGAGGACAAGGTCGACCCCGACGCCTTTGTCCGCTGGACCTACGCCCGCGCCCTCGCCCACCGCCAGCCGCGCTATCAGGCGATGGCCGACAACTGGGGCGTCACAGTCACCGCAGAGCAGGTGGCCAGACTCCAGGACACCGACGGCTTCGACGCGCTGATCGCCTCGGCCCTTGAGCGGCGCTGACAACCCACATATCTCACCCAGTCTGCAAACGGAGATCAATCCATGCCGATTACCTTGCCGTCCGACCTGCCCGCATTCGAGGTTCTGAACCGCGAAGGCGTGATGGTCATGTCGGACGTGCAGGCGGAACGGCAAGACATCCGCCCGATCCGCATCGGCCTTCTGAACCTGATGCCCAAGAAGATCCAGACCGAGACACAGTTCGCCCGGCTGATCGGCGCCACGCCGCTGCAGATCGACCTGCAGCTCATTCGCATGACCGAACACCAGACCCGGAACACCGCCGCCGAGCACATGGAGGCGTTCTATCGCCCGTTCCAGGAGGTGAAGGACGAGAAGTTCGACGGCTTGATCATAACCGGCGCCCCGATCGAGCATCTGCCCTACCAGGAGGTGACGTACTGGGACGAGCTGACAGAGGTGATGGACTGGACCCAGACCAATGTGCATTCGACCTTCGGCGTCTGCTGGGGTGGCATGGCGATGCTCTGGCACTTCTGGCAGATCGACAAGCACATGCTGGACCACAAGGCATTCGGCTGCTTCCGGCACCGCAATCTCCTGCCCGCCTCACCCTACCTGCGCGGGTTTTCCGACGATTGCGTGATCCCGGTCAGCCGCTGGACCGAGATCCGTCAGGACGAACTCGACGCAGAGCCCGGGCTGACCACACTCCTCGGCAGTGATCAGTCGGGGCCCTGCCTCGTCGAGGATCAGGCACACCGCTCGCTTCTGATCTTCAATCACCTGGAATATGACAGCGGCACGCTGAAAGAGGAATATGACCGCGACATCGCGGCCGGCACCCCGATCAACGTGCCCGACAACTATTATCCCGGGAACGATCCGAAGCAGCCGCCACAGAACCGCTGGCGTAGTCACGCGCACCTGCTTTACGGCAACTGGATCAACGAGATCTACCAGTCCACGCCCTTCGACATGGGTCAGATCGGAGCCTGACGCGCGCCCGCATTGCGTTGCGGGCCGGGTCGGGCATACTGCCCGGTAAGAAAGTGAAAGAGGTAAACATGTCCCTGCCCTTCGACGGCGCGATCAGCGACTACTTCGAGAATCATGCGCCCAAGCCGGTTCGCGACGAGATCCTGGCGCATGAGGGCAAAACGGTCCTTGACGCCAGCTACCCTTATGACGACCGGATGGACGAAGACAAATACAAGAAGGCCCTGGAGGATCTGCAACTTGAACTCGCCAAGCTGCAATCTGACGTGAAAGCCACCGGCAAGCGCGTGGTTGTCGTTTTTGAAGGCCGAGATGCGTCCGGAAAAGGCGGTACGATCAAGAGGTTCCGGGAGAACCTTAATCCCCGGGTGGCACGTGTCGTCGCCCTGTCGAAACCCTCCGACCGTGAACAGGGCCAGTGGTACTTTCAACGCTACGCCGAACAGCTCCCGACAGAGGGCGAAATGGTCCTCTTCGACCGATCCTGGTACAACCGGGGCGTCGTGGAGAAAGTCTTCGGCTTCTGCGAGGATGCCGACCGTGAGCGCTTCTTCCGACAGCTTCCGGGCTTCGAAATGATGCTGCAGAGCGAAGGTATGCATTTCGTCAAGCTCTGGCTGAATGTTGGACGCGCAGAGCAGCTCCGGCGCTTTCTTCAGCGTGAGAAAGACCCCCTAAAGCAATGGAAACTAAGCGAGATCGACGTTGAGGGTCTGCGCCACTGGGATGACTACAACGACGCGATAAGCGAAACGCTCAGCCGCACGCACATGGAACTCGCCCCCTGGAATGTGATCCGCTCCGACGACAAGCGCCGCGCCCGGATCGCCGCCATCCGTGCCGTGCTCTGCGATATCGACTATCGCGGCAAGAACAAGAAGGCCGCCTGCGCGCCGGATCCAAAAATCTGCGGAGGCCCAGAAATCTGGAATGCCTAAGCGCGGCTACCATCACGGCGACCTGCGCCGCGCGCTGGTCGAGGCGGCGCTGAAGCTTATCGAGGAAAAGGGTCCCACCGGATTCACCCTCTCCGAAGCCGCGAAGCGAGCCGGCGTCACGCCTGCCGCCGTCTATCGTCATTTTGAGGGTCGCGAAGACCTGATCGCGGAAGCTGCGCGCCAAGGCTACCAGATTTTCGCCGACGTGATGGAATACGCCTACAGCAACGGCCAGCCCTCGGCGCTTGCTGCCTTCGAGGCAACGGGCCGCGCATATCTCGCCTTCGCCCGGAAGTATCCTGGCCACTACATTGCGATGTTCGAATCCGGTATCTCGGTCCACCGCAGTTCCGAACTGGCCCATGTCGCCGCCCGCGCAAACGGTGTACTGGAAAAGGCCGCAGCGGAACTCTCTCAACACATTCCCCCGGAAAAACGTCCACCTCCGGCAATGTTTTCCGCCCATATCTGGGCCATGAGCCATGGCGTCGTAGAACTCTTCGCGCGTGGCGCTGCCGGCAGCCGATCGCCTTTTCCGCCCGAAGAGTTACTCGAGGCCGGGATCGGCATTTACCTGCGAGGCCTGGGGCTGGTTGCCCCCGATTCCTGACACAGGATTGTTGCCGAACCGCCACCAGTTCGTTTACCGTACGGCAGGCGACGAGCCGGCAATTTTATGACAGGATTATGTTCAATTGAATCAAGGGGGTTTTTATGTCTGGCACCAGTCAGGAACTGATTTATCGCGTCATGCGGCAGGTTGAACCACCCGCCGCACCCGTCGAGCCGGTGCAATGGAGCATGCCGGGCTTCGCCCCCATGACCCGCATAGCCTGTTCCTTCGCCGACGTTCCCGCCGCCGCCCTGCGCGAACGAGACCAGGTGCGCAGCCGCAACGGTTTCATCGCGATCCGCCGGGTACGGCGCATGACGCTGGATCAGGAATTCCTGTCCCGCCACCCAGATGCCCAGCCCATCATGATCCAGGCCAACACCTTCGGCCCCGGAAAGCCTGCCGCCGATATCATGGTGTCGCCAGCGCAGATGATCTCGCCCGTGCCGGGCAGGTTGCCGGTTGCCCGCCGCGCCACCGAATGCCTGTCGATGCCCGGAGTATTCCGCCGGCCCGAGACCGGCCTCAGCTACACCATCATCGAACTCGACGCGCCCGCCGAGGTTTGCGCCGAAGGGCTATGGTGCAGCACTGCCACGCGGGACAGCGCCACCCATTGACCCTGCCTGCGCCTGCGGCCACCTTGCGCCCACCTAACGACGGGAGGGGACAGTCATGCCACAGGCGCCAGCACTCGAACACGCCTGCACGATCACGGCAGAACTCGGGCCGATCCGGGAAATGGGCGCCGGCCGCTTCGGCCAGCGCCGCATCATCCCGATCATCGGCGGCACCGTCTCCGGCCCGCTGCTGAACGGCACCATTCTGAACCTCGGTGCGGACTGGCAGACGATCCAGGCCGACGGCGCAGCGCATCTCGACACCCGCTACGCCTTCGAAACGGATGACGGCGCCCTGATCGAGATCATCAACATGGGCACCCGCCACGGCCCGCCCGAAGTGCTCGAACGCGTCGCCCGCGGCGAGGATGTGGACCCCGCCACCTACTACATGCGCACCACCGCCCGGCTCGAAACCGGCGACGCCCGTTATGCCTGGGTGAACAACACCATGTTCGTCGGCACCGGAAAACGGCTGGCCAGCGGTGTCGAGGTGCACCTGTTCGCCGTGCGGTAACGCGCCGCCCGTAACGACCTTCAGCGCATAACAAAAGGGCCGCCCAATCGGACGGCCCTTTCGGAAATCTGTCGCGAAGATATCAGCGCTTCGAGAACTGGAAGCTCTTACGGGCCTTGGCCTTACCGTATTTCTTCCGCTCGACAACACGCGCGTCGCGGGTCAGGAAGCCGGCCGCTTTCAGCGGAGCCCGCAGGCTCGGATCGTAAAGCTGCAGCGCCTTCGAGATACCGTGCTTGACGGCACCGGCTTGCCCCGAAAGACCGCCACCCTTGACGGTCGCCTGAACGTCAAACTGGCCCTCGACACCGGCAACGGTGAACGGCTGGCGCAGGATCATCTGCAGCACCGGACGCGCAAAGTAGGCATCCATTTCCTTGCCGTTAACCGAGACCTTGCCCGAACCCGGCTTGATCCAGACGCGGGCAACCGCGTCCTTCCGCTTGCCGGTGGCATAGGCACGGCCCAACTCGTCACGAACGGGCTCGCGGTTGATGAGTTCTTCGGTGACCACGGCCTCGGCTGCACCGGTACCCTCGGCGACCTGGCCCAGCTCTTCGAGCGAATTCACTTGATCGGCCATTACGCGGTCCTCGTGTTCTTCTTGTTCATCGACTTGACGTCCAGCACCTCGGGCGACTGCGCCTCGTGCGGGTGCTCGGCGCCGGAATAGACCCGCAGATGGGTCATCTGCTGGCGCGCCAGACGATTGCCCGGCAGCATGCGCTTCACGGCCAGTGTCACGACACGCTCAGGATGCGCCCCGTCCAGGATCTCTTCGGCAGTTTTCGACTTGATGCCGCCCGGATGGCCGGTGTGACGGTAGTAGGTCTTCTCGGCGCGCTTCTTGCCGGTAAGCTGCACCTTGTCGGCATTGATGATGATGACGTTGTCACCCATGTCCATGTGCGGCGTGAAGCCCGCCTTGTGCTTGCCGCGCAGGCGGTTGGCCACGATCGAGGCAAGACGGCCCAGAACAACGCCCTCGGCGTCGATCAGGATCCATTTCTTGTCGATATCCGCAGGCGTCGCGGTATAGGTCTTCATTCTCGGAACCTCGGTTACGGATAAGGGCCCGGCATATGCCCGGCCCGGAATTCGGATTGCGGGGTTATACACGCAGGAAATGGCCAGTCAAGCGGCGCAATCCTTATTTAATTATGTTAAAACAATGCTTTAAAATTATGGTATTATAATACCCCAAATCAGAAGCTGATATTCTCCGGCGGATTATCCAGCAATTCCCGCAATGTCACCAGCGCCCGCTCGAACCGCTCCATGCCAATTCGCGCGTTCATCGAGATCCGGATCGCGTGCGGTGCGCGGCCTTCGCGCACGACGAACTCCTCGGCCGAGCGCACCTGCACGCCCCTCGCCTCCGCCGCCTGGCAGAACGCCCCGGCGCGCCAGCCCGCCGGCAGCCGCAGCCACAGGAACGGCACATCCTCGCGCCAGGATATCTGGTAGCCGCCAAGCACGTTCAGCGCGACGCGGCTATATTGATTGATCACGCGGCGCACCTCGGACGTCAGGTCCGGCAGCCCCGGCCATGTCATGATCCCGACCACAAGTTCGACCATCGGCGCGGCGAGGCCGAAATAGTTGTATTCCGCCATCCGCCGCAGCCGTGCTCCGCGCCCCCGTGGCGCCACGGCGAACCCGACACGCAGTGACGGCGTCAGCAGTTTCGACAGGGATGAGATGTACCAGCTTTGTTCGGGCAGCATCGCCCGGTACGGCAGCCCCTGTCCCGGCCCCATCCGATAGCAATCGTCCTCGACCAGTTGTAGCCCGGTGCGTCGCGCGACATCCGCGATCTCCTGCCGCCGCCACGGCGGCGTGCACAAGGTCGTCGGGTTGTGAACCTCCGGCGACGTCATCAGCGCCTGTGCGCCGTGTTTAAGCGCCAGTTCCTCCAGAGCCTCCGGCACAATGCCGAAACCGTCCATCGGCACAGGAATCACCTGGGCCCGCACCAGTTCCGCGGCGCGCCGGAACCCGGGGTAGAACAGCTCCTCCACCAGGATAACCGGCGCATCCCCGCGCAGGCAGGCCTGCAACGTCAGAACCAGCGCGTTCTGCCCGCCATTTGAAATAACGACGTCACCGGGGTCGAGCGGCCCCAGATGTGACCCGGCCATCCAGCGGATCGCGGCCTCGCGCAGCGGCAGTTTCGTATCACGGTCGGGGTAGTCCAGCAGGCCGGCCACGCCGCCGTTCTGTCCAATCGAAACCATCAACTCGCGGATTAGGGCGACCTGCCCGACATCGGGCACCGAAGCACCGTACAGCCGTACCGGCCCCTCTGTCTCTTCCGACGCCTCTATATCCGGACGGCTGACAGGTACCGATATCGGCGCTGCATGATCCTGCGCCGCAACGAAGGTTCCCCGCCCCACTGCCGCCTCCAGCACCCCGTCATCCGTCAGGATGGTATAGGCGCGCGCTACTGTGCCCGGAGTAATTGACAGCTGCCAGGCAAGTTCCCGCACCGGAGGCAACTTTGCCCCAACCTCGAGGTCACCATCCGAAACCGCCTCGCGGATCGCCTCGACGACCGCCTTGTACTTCGGCCCGCCGCGCCCTTCGATGCTCGGCTCCCAAATTGTATTCAATACAATATTTCCCTCGACTTGGTACAAATCCGTTTGTATCCATTCAATCGTGGCAACTTCGCCACTTTGTGTCAATACAATTTTGAAAGGATATCCCATGACACAAGCACGCACCAACGACTCCCTCGGCTATCTGTCCAGCCGTCCCCTGACCCCGGTTGCAACCGCGGTTATCGGTTTCGTGGCGCTGCTCGTGAAGTGGGACGAGCGCCGCCGATCCCGTAAGGCACTCGCAGAGCTCGACCATTTCATGCTGTTCGATATCGGCATTACGCCTGAACAGGCTCGCCGCGAAATCTCGCGTCCATTCTGGCGCGACTGACGGTCCCCTGGGCGCCGGTTGCTTCCTGACCGGCGTCTGTTCTGGGGGCGGGTTCGGCCCGCCCCCCTTTTTGTACCAAAATGGAAAATGACGGCACGTAATTGCATAGCTGACATCCGTCGCAAAATTTTCTCTTGAACGACTCGAAGTGAGGTCCTAAGTGCGCCTCACGAGCGAGGGACCGATCCCAACCCCGAAGATAACGGGGGGGCGCTAAGGAACCTCTGGATTCAATCTGCTGGCTAGAAGGGGCAGTGCCATGGACGGCGCCAACCTCTTCCAACTGGGGATCGGTCTGGAGACAGGCGCCCACGAGGAAGATTCCTGTGTCCGTATGCAGGACACCACCATCTCTCGCGATCTCTTCGATGAAGATCGTGACGATCACTTCATCCGCCGTGACGGCCGCGTTTTCGCGGGCACGCACCTCATCATCGAGGTCGTGAACGGCACTGGGCTGGACGACGAAGCCCGCATTCAGCAGGCGTTCCGCGACTGCGTTGACGAATGCGGCGCGACTCTGCTGCACATCCACACGCACAAGTTCTCGCCTCAGGGCGTGTCGGGCGTGGCGGTGCTGGCCGAGTCGCATATCTCGGTTCACACTTGGCCCGAGATCGGCTACGGCGCCTTCGATGTGTTCATGTGCGGCGATGCGCAGCCCTGGCGCGCGGTCGGCGTACTGAAAGCCGCGTTCGCGACCGATGACGTTCGGGTCAACGAACTGCTGCGCGGTGACGGCCTGGTTAATGGGGCCGAGGCCGCCTGATCTTCCGGGGCCGGCTCAGCCCGGCCCCGCCTCCAGTGCCAGTCGCAGCACCGTGTCCACGTCCCGGCTCATTGGCCTGGCACCTGACAGAACCTCGTCAAACGGAATCCAGTCCGCTTCGGAAACGTCATCTGCTGCCCTCGCCTGCCCGCCGCGATAGGCGCAATGCACTGCGACCAGCAGAAAGTGATGCTCGGTCCCGCCATCGTCATCCGGCAGGATGATGTCGAGGTTGACGAGTTGGCTGATTGCCTCGGCGCTCACGCCAGTCTCTTCGCGCAATTCACGCAGGGCCGCATCTGCAACGGTCTCGCCCCAGTCGACTTTTCCGCCGGGATAGCCCCATAGCCCCGCATCGGGCGGATTTTTCCGGCGCACGAGCAACAATTGCCCTTGATGCGGCAGAACGGCCAGTGCGGCTAGGATCGGACGTCGTTCCATGTTCCCCGCTTAGCTTGCCCCCGTCGCGTCAACAAGCACCGCGGTTGACTTCCCGGCCAACCTGCCCATGGTCTGCGCAGCCGCCGAGCAAGGAGCAAACATCATGAACGATCTGACCGGATGGAGCGTCGAGCGCCTGCATGACGATCATGCTCAGGCCCTGCGCGAAGACGAGGTGTTCTATGACAGCCGCACCGAACATCAGCGGCTACGCGTCTTCTCCAACCCGACCTTCGGGCGCATCCTGACGCTGGACGGCGTGGTGCAGACCACCGAGGGCGACAACTTCATCTACCACGAGATGATGTCGCACATGCCGGTCTTCGCCCACGGCGCGGCAAAGCGCGTCCTGATCATCGGCGGCGGCGACGGCGGCATGGCGAAAACGGTGCTGAAGCACACCTCCGTCGAGCATGTCACAATGGTCGAGATCGACGCGGGCGTCGTCGATTTCTCCAAGGAATACCTGCCGGGCCTCTCGGAGGGCGCCTTCGACGACCCGCGCCTGCACCTCGTCATCGCCGACGGTGCGCAGTTCATCCGCGAGACCGAAGGCGGCTTCGACGTGATCATCGTCGATTCGACAGACCCCATCGGCCCCGGCGAGGTGCTGTTCACCGACAGTTTCTACGGCCACGCCAAGCGCGCAATGGCGCCGGGCGGAATCATCGTGACCCAGAACGGCGTACCTTTCCTGCAGGGCGACGAGCTGACCAACACGATGCGTGCCTTCAAGGCGCTGTTCGCGGACTGGACGTGTTACATGGCAACCGTGCCGACCTACGCGGGCGGTCCGATGGCCTTCGGCTGGGGCACGGACAGCGATGCGCGGCACGTGGACCTCGCGACGTTGCAGGACCGCTTCGCATCAGCCGGCATCGAAACCGATTACTACACGCCCGAGGTACATCTCGGCGCCTTCGCCCTGCCTCCTTACGTCTCGCGGCTGATGCCCTAAACCCGCTCGGCGCTGGCCGTCGCAGGCGTCGGCGCCGTCCCGGACGAAACCCGCTCGCTCACCCGAAGCCGGATTCCGTTCTTTGCACGCACCGTCAGGTAGGCGACCGGCACCGGTTCGGCGCCCTCGATCCGCTCGAACCGGAACGCCCGGACCAGCAGCGCCAGCAGCAGAACGCCCTCCGCCATAGCGAAACCGGCACCGACGCAGACGCGCTTGCCGGCAGAGAACGGGATATACGCGTCCCGCATGCACTCGCGGCCTTCGGTGGTCTGGAACCGGTCGGGATCGAAATCGTCCGGCCGCTCCCAGATCCGCTCGTGCCGGTGCAGGTGCCAAGGGCTGATCACCACCTGCGCGCGCTTTGGCAGATCCCGGTCGCGGAAACGCTCCGGCTTCGTCGTTTCGCGCACCATCATCGGCACCGGCGGATAGAGACGCAGCGTCTCTCGGAAGACGTCTCGCGTAAAGCGCAGGCGCGACAGATCCCCGAAATGGATCGCGTCGCCAAGCGCCGCGGCCTCCTCGGCAACCCGCTCCTGCGCCTCGGGGTGCAGCGCCAGAAGGTACAGCGCCCAGCCGAGCGCAGAGGCGCTGGTTTCATGCCCCGCAAGAAAGAAGATCGCGACCTGGTCTACCATCTCGTCGGTCTCGAACAGGAGGCCGGTCTGTGGATCCGGGGTGGACAGAATCTTGGTCGCAAGGTCGTTCGGCGGCGCACCGGCCTCTATGGCCCACATCCGGTCGGTCGTTAGCTGCGTGATCAGATGGCGGATGGACTTGGCGGCGCGGATCGTGCGGCCCCGGTGCAGCCGGGGCATCCATCGCGGCACAGGCAGGAAAGCGGCGAGGTTCAGGATCGGCTGTGTCCGCTGATAGGTGCGGAACTCGCGGAAGACCCGCGCCGCGATCTCGTGCTCGATGGGAATGGAAAACAACGTCCGAAAGATCACGTCGGCGGCGGCGTGGCTGGCCATCTCCTCGATCTCTACATCGCCCTGCCGCGCACGCAGCCTTTCAACCGCTGCCTTGCCTGCAGCCAGCATCGCCGGAAACGTTTCGCGCAACCGGCCTCCCTCGAAGGCCGGGTCAATGATCCGCCGTTGGCGCAGCCACGTCTCACCGTTGGTCAGGAACACCGAATTACCCAGCAAAGGGCGCAACCCTTCGCCAACGCGCGACGACTTCGGAAATTCCATCGGCCGCGCGTTCAGAACCTCGCGGATCAGCTCAGGCTGGTTGATCAGGTAAGACCGGAAGAACGGCGTCCTGAACTCCGCCATCCACGCCCGATACAGGCGCGCGGGCTGTGCCGACAGGATGTCCTGGCGGAACAGGCGCAGATAGCGCCAGAGAGAGACCTTGTCGGCCCGGGCTTCCGGTTTTGGCGGTTTCATGCTGCCATCGACGTATAGCGTGACGCTGGCACGTCAATTCGTGAGCGGGATGGTGCCCGGCCCTCGTACCGCTCGGCGAGGGTCAGTGGACCGGCTGTGATCTGGAAGTAGTCGTAATCCCCGGGCCGGTCGAAAGCGCAGAGATACTGGAAATGCAGCCGGAAGAAACGCCAGCGCAGCGCCTTCCACCGCTCCGGGCTAAGCGTCTGGGTAAAGGCAGCCGACAGGATCAGCGGCCAGCGTTGATTTGCCGGGGCGACACCAGATACCGCCACCGGATCGCAGAGCGCGAAGGCACAGCCATCCCCCGGTGCAGTCACGTCGACCCAGGTCAATTCCTCCCGCTGCGACAGGTAATGCAGGTCAGCGCGCAGGCGGTCGGCCTTCGGTAGGAAGGACACCATTGGCGCCACCTGCCCAAGCGACAGGAAAGCCAGCTTCGCGCCGTTCGCCGGCACGCGCCCGGCACGGATCAGGTCGGCAAGGATCGTCACCGCAAGGTGCGCACCGGAACTGTGGCCGACCACCAGCACTTCATCCGTGTCCCCGGTCAGTGCCTCGGCGATGATCTTCCCGAACTCGATCATTCGCGCCTCCAGTTCCGGCGGATAGGCTCCATTCAGCTGGCAGGAATACGCGTAGTCATGCATCAGGTAGTAGGCGTAAAGCTTCCCATCCATCGCCTTGAACCAGCGCAGGACAGCGACGGTCGCCACGCCGAACGCCGCCCACCAGACAAGGTTCAGGAAGAGTGTCCAGACAGCACCGCCTGCCTCTGCACCGAACCAGCCCAGTACCAGCCCGACAACCGCTCCGATCAGCCGGATCAGAAGCCCGCCCGCGGCGGCGCCCGCGACAACCGCCAGGACGGCCTGCAGGATCAGCATTCCCACCGGGTACAGCGCCGCCAGCACCGGCCCTTTCCGCATCCACATCAGCCGCCGCAGCGTGCCGGTCGCGATGTAGGTCCACGCGGTACGGGCAAGCTGCAGATACGTCGCCGGGATCGTGTTCGACATCGAAGCGCGCACGATATCTGACCAGACCAGCACCTCCACCCCGGCGGCGACCTTCTGGTCGCCGATGATGGCGCGCACATCCCAGCCGTATCGCTCGCCCTCGCGCGGCTTGATCCCGATCCGGTAGCCGGAAATCTCCGCCTGAGCCGCGGATTCCTTTCGGTAGAGTTCGCGGTAGCGGCGGGGGTGAATCGGATCGTAGCCCGGAATGTAAAAGACCCGGCGGCGCTTTACGGGATGGTTCGGCTCTGGCGCCGTATCGGGATCGCGATCATTCATCTTGCCGAGATGCTAAGGGAAGTTCGGGGCAAGATTAAGCCGCCGTAACGGCCCGATTAGCGTCTCAGCCGATCACCGCAAGTCCCGGGAACTTCTCAAGCAGCCAGTAGGAGAATGCGGTGAACTGCCCTGTCAGCATCATCAGCCCGACGGTCCAAAGCAGCAGTCCCATGATCTTCTCGATCCGGTCCATGTGCCGCTTCATCCAGTTCATGACCCCCTTCATCCTCGGGAAGAAGGCGGCGACCAGCAGGAACGGAATACCCAGCCCCAGCGCATACACCCCCAACAGCAGCGTGCCGCGCGGCAGGCTGGCCTGCTCCGCGGCAATCGACAGGATGGCACCCAGGATCGGCCCGATGCAGGGCGTCCAGCCAAAGGCGAAAGCCAGCCCCAGCACATAGGCGCCAAAGGCACTGCCCCCGCGGTCGCCCGCCTCCAGCCGCAGCTCGCGATCCATAAAGCCGATGCGGTAGACCCCGATGAAGTGTGCGCCGAAGATCATCACGACGATCCCGGCGCCGATCACGAACCATTCCTGGTTCTGCAGGAAAAACGCGCCGAAGGCCGAGGCGGTGAAGCCGAGGAACAGAAAGACCGTCGACAGCCCCAGCACGAAGAAGATCGCCGACATCAGGACGCGCCGCCTTGCCGCGCGGTCGGCCTCCATCTCAGCCATGCTGATCCCACCCATATAGGCGAGATAGGGCGGCACGATCGGCAATACGCAGGGCGACAGGAAGGACAGGAACCCCGCCGCCGCCGCCACCAGCATGGCGGGCAGCAGGCTAGCATCCATGATGTCGACGCCGAACATGCAGGTCCCTTCCGTTCCCCTCGTCCGCTTCTCTTAGCGGCTGGAAGGTGTGGCGTCACGGGGCGCTTTGGTCACATCCCCGTGGCGCTACTACAGTGCGGCGGAACGGTACCCCAAAAGGCACTTCAAGCGCGCTGCTCGATGGCCTAAGCATCGCAGTCATGGATCACGATGCCTTCCTCGATGCCCGCGGCCTGATATGTCCCCTGCCCGTCCTGAAACTTCGCAAGCGCCTGCAGCCGCTCGAGCCGGGTCAGGTTCTGGAGGTTCACGCCGACGATCCGGTCGCCCTGATCGATATCCCGCATTTCTGCCAGGAAGCTGGCCATGCGCTGGCGCATCACGAAATGCGGGACACGATACAGGTCTACCTGATCCGGAAAGGCGGGTAGACGGGGCTTAACGCCCCATCGACCACCAGCCGCGTTTCTTCGGCTTCGAGCTGTCCTCGTCCGCCTCTGCCATTGCAGGCTCGGGCTCGGGCTCCGCTTCAGGTGCAGGCTCCGAAGCCGTTTCCGCTTCCGGCTCAGCCGCGGCAGCCGGTTCCGGCTCCGCAGTCTCCTGCGGCTCGGGCTCGGCCTCTGCCACAGGCTCCGGAACCGCAGCGGGCTCCTCGGCAGGCGCCGCTTCAGCGGCTTCCGTTTCCACCTTCAGCTCTTCAGCCTGCGCTTCGGCGGCCTCTGCCGCTGCGGGCTCTTCGGTCGTCGTGGATTTCTTCGACCGCGAAGACGATGACCTGCGGCGCGAGCGCTTCGGCTTTTCTTCCGTCTTCGCCTCCGCCTCCGCCTCAGCCGTTTCCGGCTGCGCCTCGGCTACTTCGGCTGCTTCAGCCGGCGATTCCGTGGCAGTCTCGGCTTCGGCCTCGCCTTCACCTTCGCCAGATGTCACGTTTGTCTGATCATCGCCATTCGACTGGGCCGAGGACTGTTCGCCCCCCTGCTCACCACCATTGCCGCTTCCGCGCCGACGACGGCGACGACGGCGCCGCTTCTTGGGTTTATCGTCGCCATCCGTGGTGTCCGGAGTATCCTCGGCTTCCGCTGCGACGGCCTCTTCTTCCTCGTCGAGATCCGCCATCAGCGACGCGTTGACCGACACCACCGGCGCTGCTTCGGCCACCGGCCGGGTCGCGGTCTTGAACTTCTCGATGGAGAAATCCGGCGAGATCAGGAACGGATCGGCCTCGATCCGCACCGACATGCCATAGCGCGCCTCGATCTGCGCCACGTGCTCGCGTTTCTGGTTCATCAGGAAGTTGCAGATGCCCACCGGCGCCTTCAACAGCACCTCGCGCGACTTACGCCGCGTGCCTTCTTCTTCCAGCTGCCGCAGGATCGACAGCGCAAGGTTGTCATCCGACCGGATCAGGCCGGTGCCGTGGCAATGCGGACAGGGCTGCGTCGTCGCCTCCAGCATGCCGGGGCTCAGCCGCTGCCGCGACATTTCCAGCAGCCCGAAGCCAGAGATGCGGCCCACCTGGATACGCGCGCGATCCGTCTTCAGCTTGTCCTTGAACTTCTTCTCGACAGAGGCGTTGTTCTTACGCTCCTCCATATCAATGAAGTCGATCACGATCAGCCCGGCAAGGTCACGCAGGCGCAGTTGCCGCGCGATTTCTTCCGCCGCCTCGAGGTTCGTCTCAAGCGCCGTCTCCTCGATCGACCCCTTCTTGGTCGCCCGGCCGGAGTTGACGTCGATGGCCACCAGAGCCTCGGTCACACCGATCACGATGTAGCCGCCGGATTTCAGCTGCACCACCGGATTGAACATCGAGGACAGGTACGACTCGACCTGATAGCGCGCGAAAAGCGGCATCTGGTCGGCGTAGTTCTTCACGTTCTTCGCGTGGGACGGCATGATCATTTTCATGAAGTCCTTGGCCACGCGATAGCCGCTTTCGCCCTCGACCAGAACCTCGTCGATGTCGCGGTTATACAGGTCGCGGATCGACCGCTTGATGAGGTTGCCTTCCTCGTAGATCTTCGCCGGCGCGATGGATTTCAGCGTCAGCTCGCGGATCTGTTCCCACATCCGCTGCAGGTATTCGTAGTCGCGCTTGATCTCGGACTTGGTGCGCTTGGCGCCCGCCGTCCGCACGATCAGCCCCGCACCCTCCGGCACGTCGATTTCCGACGCGATCTGCTTCAATTTCTTGCGGTCGGTCGCGTTCGTGATCTTGCGAGAAATCCCGCCGCCACGCGCCGTGTTCGGCATTAGCACACAGTACCGCCCGGCCAGCGACAGGTAGGTGGTCAGCGCGGCGCCCTTGTTGCCCCGCTCTTCCTTGACGACCTGAACCAGCAGGATCTGACGAACCTTGATGACTTCCTGGATCTTGTACTTGCGCGGCTTCGGCCGGCGCGGCTGACGGATTTCCTCGGTGACGTCCTCTTCCGCGACGGATTCGATCTCTGAATCCAGCTCGGTCGCATGATCGACGGCGGCATAGGGCTCGTCGTCATCGTGATCGTCATCTTCGTCATCGGAATCATCGCCATCGTCGTCGGACCCGTTCGAAGAGGTTTCGGACGTCGAAGCCTCGGTTTCGCCGGTTTCGTCTGAGTCTGAACTCTGCGCTTCGGCTTCATTCTCTTCCGGCTCAGCCGTATCCGCCGCGCTTTCCGCCTCTTTCTTCGCCTTCGACTTCTGGTCGTCGTCGGTCAGATCGACCGGACCCGTGTCGTCATCGTTGCCGTCTTCATCAAGGTCAACGACACCCATGCCGGGAATGTCGTCGCTGGAGACTTCGCGCGTCTCTACAGCGTCGTCGGAAACGATCGACTCGGCCTTTTCGGTGGTCTCTTTCTTGTCCGACGACTTGCGCCGCCGCGACCGGGACCGGCGCGAAGAAGATTTCGGCTTCTCGTCCTCGTCCTCGTCCTGCGCCTGAGCATAGGCGCGCTCTTCGGCGAGCAGAGCCTCGCGGTCCGCGACCGGGATCTGGTAGTAATCCGGGTGGATTTCCGAGAAGGCCAGGAAGCCGTGGCGATTACCGCCATACTCGACGAACGCCGCCTGGAGCGATGGCTCCACGCGAGACACTTTCGCAAGATAGATGTTGCCGGCTAGCTGGCGTTTGTTTTCAGTTTCAAAGTCGAATTCCTCGACCTTGTTTCCGTCGACCACCACAACGCGGGTTTCTTCCGCGTGGGTGGCGTCGATGAGCATTTTCTTTGCCATGAAGTCCTTCGGCACCGCGGCAAAACCCCTTTCCCTGGCGGGGCGGAGCTGTGCGGCGGGTGTCTTGTCTGGGCGAGGCTGGGCGCGCGCGCGTCAGCGAGAGGCGGCTCTGTGGCCGTCCGTCCGCTCATGTATCGTCCTGCGCGCCTCATCGCGGTTCTTCTCCGGCGTCCCTTGTTGTCACGGACACCAATTCAAGGCCCGGCCTCTGCAGGCTTTCTCGGGCGATTCCCTGGCCGCTCGGGCCTGGTTTTCATCTCGCGTTTTTCTTCGGGCGTTGCCGTTGGTCAGAAAATCGCGAAAATTCAATTCTCTACGCGCCGGCAGATCAAAGCTCTTGGCGCGCTGCCTTGTAACATAAAGGCGAATACGACGGATTTACAATGGCGAAAATTGCGGACAGGTCGCGTTCCGAAGAAATGAAGCCATTACATATACAACCCAAGGCTGTTTTGTGGGCAGGTCGTATTTTGCCGGTCCAGCCGTTGGGCAGAACGCGAAAACTGTCGTCTCTCCGTCGCTGCTTCGTCACATGCAACCGCTAGCGGAATGTCGTCCCAATCTTCGCCGGAGACCCGCCATGAACCGCACTATCTGCACCGCGCTTGCCACGTTCCTCGCCATGCCCGCCTTCGCGCAGGACGCGCCACCCACACCGGAATTCCTGGGTCAGATCGTCGTTCCCTCCGGGTTGTCCGTGGCTGGCGTGGTTTTCGGCGGCATCTCGGATCTCGCCTACGATGCGGAAGGCGACCGCTTTCTCGCGATCTCGGATGACCGGGTGCAGAACGGTCCCGCGCGTTTCTATGAGCTGAAGCTGGGTCTTGCAGAAGGCATCGTATCTCTCGATCTCGCGGCCATGCACGAGCTTGCCGGCCCGAATGGTGCCTTTGCCGAGAAAGGTACCGACCCCGAAGGCATCGCATTCGATGGCACCCACCTGTTCTGGTCGAGTGAGCGGGACGAAAATGGCCGGCCCGCCATTTACATGGCCGCGCCGGACGGGTCCGCGCCGGAGCCCATCGCGCTTCCCGAGGCCTATCTGCCCGATACGGACAACACCAGGGGGATCTACAACAACCTCGGCTTCGAGGGGCTGACGCTGACGTCCGACGACAAGCTGATCGCCGGAACCGAGAATGCGCTGGCGCAGGACGGGCGGAAGGCGACGCTGGAATCCGGCAGCCCCGCGCGCCTGCTGGTCATCGACCCGACCACGATGCAGCCCGCAGCGGAATACCTCTACGTGACCGAGCCGATCTCTATCGAAGCGACGCAGGATCCGTTCTGGAACGACAACGGGCTTTCAGCGATCGAGGCGATGCCGGACGGGCGGCTCGTAACCGTCGAACGCACCTTTGCGCTCGGTGTCGGCAACCACATCCGGTTCTTCATCGCCGACATGAGCGGCGCTGACGATATCTCAGGCACCGCATCGGTCGATCCCGCCGCTGTGACGTCGGTGACGAAAACGCCGTGGTTCGAAATCAGGGAAGGCGACTTCGGACTGGATATCGACAACATCGAATCCTTCGCCTTCGGTCCCGTCATCGACGGAAAGCAGACCTTCGTGATCGCCTCCGACGACAACTTCAATCCGGCGTCCCAGTTCACCCAGTTCGCCGTCTTCGCGATCCCGGCGGAATGACCTAAAACGCGAGATCGAGGATCAGCGGGCGGTGATCCGAGACGACCGGCTCCGCCGGAACGTCGAACGACACCACCCGCACCTCGGGCGAGACGAACATGTAATTCGCGTGCCGTTGCGGCTTCTTGTAGAGCGACGTTCGCGTGTCATCGTGCCCGCGCGTGGTCACCAGATCGGTCAGCCCGATCCCGCCAAGAACGCCGAACACGTCCGAGCCCGGCAGCACGTTCAGGTCACCTGCGACGACAACTGGCTCACCCGGCTCCCGGAACGTCTCGACCGCCGCCGCAAGCGCCCGCCACTGCGCGCTCCGCTCCGGCGTGTCGCCCTTCCCCGAAGGATCCCGCAACCCGTGCAGGTGACCAACGACGACACTAGAATCGTCACCCGTCGCAATCCGCGTCACCTGACAGGTCCGGGGCACCGGCTCCTCGCCCCAGCCGCCGACACGAAACGAGCCATGAACGAACCCCTGCCACTGCCCTGCAATCGCAAGGTCCGGCGCGACCCACTGTGCAATCCCGTGCTCCGAGGGATGCACCCCGCCATCCGCGTCCAACAGATCGCCTCGCGCCGCCGGCGCGAACCGCGCCTGATAGCCCGGCAAATCTGCCGACACATCCGCAAACAGATCCCGCCGCTGATCCAGCGACCGGAACGCATCGCCATAGCGCAACCACTCCGGCCCCGGCGCCAGCCCGCGGATTACCTCCTGCAGACACAGTACATCCGCACCGACCGTCCCGAGCCACGGCCCAAGCGCATCCCAAACCTGCCCGCCCCAGGCATTCAGGCTGACGATCCTCATTCCGCGTCCGGCTCAAATCTGAAAACGAGCTCCAGCTCGTCCCGGATTGGCAGACCATTCGCCGCCACCAGCGGTAGCCCAGGCTTCAACTGCCGCGCACGGTCCACGGCGCCCGGCCGCAAGCCACAAAGCCGGAATCCGGCGCGCTGGTAGAAAGCCAGTGCCGCGATGTTGTCATTCGTCGTCGTCAGCCGCACCGCGCACCGGCCAGACTCCCGCGCCACCCCAAGCACCGCTTTCAACAGCTTCGTACCGATACCCTGCCCGGCAGGGCGCGCGCCGATGGCAACCAGCTCCAATTGCTTGCCGTCATCGAGATAGGTGGCATAGCCATCGCCGCACCTCATAGCGTCACAGTCCTCCAGCCGAAGCCATTCCCCATCCCGCACCACGTCCGGCATTCCAAAATCCTCAGAGACGCGACGGGAAAGCCAGCCTCTCTCCTCCGGCCGCAGCGGTCGCACGTCCTCGCTGCATCCGGCCTCCGCGTCGGAGCCATTGCCCATGCCTCATCACCTCCGGTAGCCGTACGCAATCAATCCGCCGACCCGCGGCGAACATATCGTGCTGGCGAAAATTCGCATGTCAGCTTCGCCGATACGCTTGATAGCTCAGGATTGCACCAACCAGAAAGTTGAAAGCGATGAGGGCATAGGTCACGGGACCCTCGCTCATCTGCGGCGCTGTCGGGAAGAACATCCGATATGCACCGGCGGCAAGAAGAAGCCATCCTGCCAGGGTCACAAGCCCCCGCCAGTTCAACTGCCAGATATTGTGAAACCGCACCACCCCGAGACCGACGGCAAACAGGATCAGCCCGTTCAGATACACCAGCGTCGGGTCCGCTTCGGTCCAGATCCCGAGATTCAGCGCCTCGCTCGCCGACAGCACCACGAGGATGGGCCCAAGTAGCGACGCGATGATGCCGGAGACATCACCGCGCATGGCAGCCCCTCGCAAGGGACTGTTCCGCAGACCACATGGTCAGGTGCACGCTCTCGCTAAAGATAATCCGACCGCTGCAGCCCATACTTGGCCATCTTCTCGTTCAGCGTCCGGCGTGGCAGGCACAGTTCATCCATGACCGCGACGATAGAGCCCTTGTGGCGCCGCATCGTGTTGTCGATCAGCATCCGCTCGAACGCCTCGACGTATTCCTTCAGCGGCTTGCCCTCGGTGGTCATGACCGGCTGCGTCTCGTCGCTCTCCGCCATCAGCAGCGACGCGATGGTGCCGGTGCCGCGGCGGTTCTGCAGCACTGCGCGCTCAGCCACGTTGATCAGCTGGCGGATGTTGCCGGGCCAGGGCGCCTGCAGCAGCTGTGCGGCTTCCTGCGCCGACACCTTCGGCGCATCGCAGCCGTATTCCTCGGCGAACTGTTCGGAGAAATGGGTGAACAGCATCAGGATGTCCTCGCCCCGCTGGCGAAGCGGCGGCAGAGTGATCTTCATCGCGGCGAGGCGGAAATACAGGTCCGGCCGCAGCACGTCCTCGCAGGTCTTGCCCTGCTCCTGAAGGTTCGAGATCGCGACGATCCGGGTCTCGGCCGGCGTCCCCTGCTCGTTCATCCAGCTCAGCAGCCGGGCCTGAAGGTCCTGCGGCAGCGACTCGATATCTTCCAGCACCAGCGTGCCGTTCCGCGCCTCTTCCAGCGCCGGCAATCCGCCGCCTTCCTCGATCGGCCCGAAAAGACGCGCTGCGAGCGCATCGCTGTCCTGTCCGGCGCAGGAAAGCAGAACGAATTTCTTCCCGGCCTTGGCGCCAACCGCGTGCAGCGCATGCGCCACCAGCGTCTTGCCGGTCCCGGTTTCGCCGTCGATCAGCACATGCCCTTCGGCCTGCCCCAGATCGAGGATGTCCTCGCGCAGACGCTCCATGACCGGCGACGCGCCGATCAGCTTCTTCATCAGCGTCGAGCCGTCCGACAACTCCTTGCGCAGCGCGCGGCTGTCCAGCGTCAGACGCCGGCGCTGCGTCGCCTTCTTCGCAAGCTCCGTCATCCGGTCCGGGTTGAACGGCTTTTCCAGAAAGTCGAACGCGCCCACGCGCATCGCCTCGACCGCCATCGGCACGTCACCGTGGCCGGTGATCATGATCACGGGCAGCGCCGAATCCACGCTCATCAGCTTCTTCAGGAACTGCATCCCGTCCATGCCGGGCATCTTGATGTCGCTGACGACCGCGCCGGGATAATCGGTTCCCAGGGTCTTCAGCGCGTCTTCGGCACTGGCGAAGGTTTCGGTGTCGAACCCGGACAGGGCCAGCCACTGGCTGATCGATTGCCGCATATCCTGTTCGTCATCGATGATGGCGATTTTCATTGCCTGCGTCATTAGTCTCTTTCTACCTCACTCGGCAGCTTTGATATCCGTGTCTATCAGGGGCAGGCGAACCTCGAACACGGCCCCGCCGGCACGCCCGTTCCGGGCATATAGCCTGCCGCCGAGGTCCTTCACGATGCCCGAGGAAATCGCAAGGCCAAGGCCCACCCCATCGCCTGGCGCTTTCGTCGTATAGAACGGCTCGAAGAGCGATTCGAGATCTTCGATCCCCGGGCCGTTGTCCCTGACTATCAGGGCAGCGGTCTGCCCGACGGTCAAGAGAATCTCGATTGCCGGCTCTTCGACCTCCTTGGTCGCGTCCACGGCGTTGCGCAGCAGATTGATCAGAACCTGCTCCAGCCGGATGCGATCTGCCATGATCATGACGGGTTCGGCAGGCAGCGAGCGGGTGATCTTCACCTTCCGCTCTTTCAGCTGCGGCTCCATCATCGACAAAGCCGAAGAAATACAATCCCTTGCATCCAGCGGCTCCAGGGCATCGCCACCCTTTCGGGCAAAGCTCTTCAGCTGCCGCGTGATCGCGCCCATGCGCTCGATCAGATCGTCCACCCGCTGGAAGCTGGTCAGCGCCTCTTCCGGCCGACGCCGCTGCAGCAGCAGCTTGGCACCGGCGAGGTAGGTCTTCATCGCCGCCAGAGGCTGGTTCAGTTCGTGGCTGACGCTGGCCGACATCTCGCCGAGGGCGGCAAGTTTCGAGCTTTGGGCGATGGTCTGTTCGGCCACCTCGAGGTTCTTTTCCACCCGTTCCCGTTCGGCGATTTCCCGCTGCAACGTATCGTTCAGCTGGCGAAGCTCTGCCGACTCGCGCTGGAAAAAGATCGACCGCGCCAGCGCCCGGCGGCTGGTCAGATAGAAACCGCCCGCCAGCAGGATCGCGAAGAACATGATCTCCAGCGCAAGCACGCCGTTCACCCGTTCGCGCACGCTGGAATAGGTCGTGTATGTGACCATCCGCCAGCCGCGGAACGGAATCCGGTTCTCCAGCCGCATTAGCGCCGAGCCGCGGTAGAACGCCTCCGTCGGCAGCGCGGCCCAGTCCGCGGTCGCGCGGATCGCCCGTTCGATGGCCGACGGCGCGGACCGCAGCTTCAGCGCCTCGTCTTCCGTCAGCCCGCGCCACCTCGGCTCGGTCGACAGGATGATCTGTCCTTCGCTGTCCAGAACGACGACGGCATCCGAGATCGTCGACCACTGCTGCTCGAACTTCCGCAGGTCGACCTCGACCACGATCACGCCGATCAGTTCGCCGGCCGCCTCGATCCGGCGGGAATAGACGAACCGCATCGCCCCGTTATCGGTCCGGTAGGCGTTGAACACGGTCTCGTTGGATCGCAAAGCAGAGATGAAATACGGCTCCGTCCGGTGCGAGGAGCCAATCAGGGCCCGGTCCGACGCAGCCACCGTCCGGCCGCTGGCATCTAAAAGGATCAGCGATGCCGCACCGATTTCGTCCTTCACGCCGATCAGGCGCTGCGATGTCTGGCTGAAGTCGGCGGAGTTCAGCGCCCCGATCAGCACCGGGTCGCGCGCCAGCAAGAGCGGCACGACGGAGTTCCGCTGCAGTTCGCTCAGCAGGTTCCCTGCATACAGCGTCTGGCGAACTTCGGCACGGTTCTTGGTGGAAACGGTGTAGCGTTCAGTCAGCAGTTGGTTGGTCACCCAGACCACCGCGACCGCCGCGACAATGAAGACGAGCAGAGACATCCGCGCACGCCACGAAAGCGCACTGCGGACCGGTTCCTTGCGCGGATCGGTGGTCTCACTCATCGCAACAATCTAGAGCGCGGCGTCGCCGCGCTCAAGCCAAGGCGGTCAGGCAGGCTCCGTCAGGCCCGCAATTGCGCGGAAGATCGCCGTCCCGTCGCTGCCGCCGTGACTGTCGTCGACCGCCCGTTCCGGGTGCGGCATCAGCCCCAGCACACGCCGGTTCTCGGACAGAACACCGGCGATATCCGCCACCGACCCGTTCGGGTTGTCGGTGTAGGTAAAGGCGATACGATCCTGATCCTGAAGGGTTTTCAGCTCATCCGGTGCCACGATGTAGTTGCCGTCATGATGTGCCACCGGCAGGTGGATCACGTCGCCCTCCGACAGCCCCCGTGTGAACACGCTGTCCGCCGTCGCCACCCGCAGCCCGACGCTCTTGCAGATGAACTTCAATCCTGCGTTACGCATCAGTGCGCCGGGCAGAAGCCCCGTCTCCGTCAGCACCTGAAAGCCGTTGCAGATCCCGATGGCATGGCCACCCGCATGGACAAAGTCGATCAACGCCTTCGAGATCGGCGACTGCGCGGCGATGGCCCCGCAGCGCAGGTAATCCCCATAGGAAAACCCGCCCGGCACCCCGACGATGTCGAGCCCCGCCGGCAGATCCGTCTCCTTGTGCCAGACCATCTGCACCTCGGCGCCTGCACGCTCGAAGGCGACGGCAAGGTCCCTGTCGCAGTTGGAACCCGGGTAGACGATGACGGCGGCTTTCATGGGATCTCTCCTTTATCCGGCGAAGTCGGTGATGACGGCGACACCCGGCGGCGCCGGGCGGTCGAAGGCGGCAAGTTCGGCGCTGGCGTCGCTCAGTTTGACGCGGCGCGCGATCAACGGGGTCAGGTCCACATGCCCGCCATCGATCAGCGACATCAGGCTGGGATAACGGTGCGCGGGCATGCCGCGCGTACCATAAAGCGCCAGCTGCCCCGAATAGACCGCGTCCATCGGCAAAGGCATCGTTACATGCTCGCCCGCGGGCATACCGACCTGCACCATCCGCCCGAGTTTCCTGAGCGACAGCAATGCGTTGCGCGACGTTTCCGTGATTCCTAGCGCCTCGACGGCGACATGCGCGCCGCCGCCCGTCACCTCCCGCAGATGCGCCACCGGATCGCCCCGGCTCGCGTCGATCGCGGCATCCGCGCCAAGATCCTGCGCGTAATCCAGCTTCTCGCCGACCACGTCGACCACCGCCACCCGCGCACCCAGCGCCCGCCCCAGCAGCATCGCCGACAACCCCACGCCGCCGGTGCCCCAGACTGCCAGCCACTCGCCCGCCTTCAGGGCGGCGCGCCCGGTCAGCGCATGCCACGCCGTCGTCACGCGGCACCCCAGCGCTGCCGCCAGCGCCGGGTCCATCGTCTCGGGCAGCCGGGTCAGGTTCACATCCGCATGGCGTACCGCGATCCGCTCGGCAAACGCGCCCGCCACCGTGAACCCCGGAACGACCTGTTTCGCACAGATGGTCTGGTGCCCGGACTGGCAATCCGGGCAGCTCCCGCAGGCCAGGATGAACGGCGCGATGACACGGTCGCCGACAGTCCAGCGCGTCACGCCCGCGCCGGTTTCAACCACAACTCCGCAATACTCATGTCCGGGGATATGCGGCAGCACGATGTCGGGATCGGTCCCGGTCCACGCGTGCCAGTCCGACCGGCAGACGCCGCAGGCCAGCACATCCAGCACCACGCCATCCTCGGGGCAGTCAGGGTCCGGGGCGTCCGCGATCTCCAGCGGCTTTCGGTACTCCGTAAGAAAGGCCGCCCGCATGCCCTGCCCTTTACCCGATCTCGATCTGGTAGCTTTCGATGACGGTGTTCGCGAGCAGCTTCTCGCACATCTTCGTCACGGTATCGCGCGCCTTGTCGGCATCGGTCTCGGCCAGGTCCAGCTCGATCAGCTTGCCCTGACGCACCCCCTCGACACCGTCGAAGCCGAGGGAACCGAGCGCGTGGCGTACCGCCTCGCCCTGCGGATCCAGAACCCCGTTCTTCAGCATCACCTGAACCCGTGCCTTCATGCTCTCACCCCTGCCGCGGGGGCGCGAACCCCCGCTTCTTTTCGTTCAGATTTCGCACCTGCAGGGCCACGGCGGGCCCTGTCAGTTGATCAGGTGCGGTTTCGTCGTATGGGTCACGTTGGTCGGCAGCACGCCAAGCCGCCGCGCAACCTCGGTATAGGCGTCCGCGACATTGCCCAGATCGCGGCGGAACACGTCCTTGTCCAGCTTCTGGCCGCTTTCCATGTCCCACAGCCGACAGCTGTCGGGAGAGATTTCGTCGGCCACGATCAGGCGCTGGAAGTCGTTTTCCCAGATCCGACCGATCTCGATCTTGAAATCGACCAGCTTGATCCCGACCGCCAGCATCACGCCGGACATGAAGTCGTTCACCCGCAGCGCCAGCGCGATCATGTCGTCGAGGTCCTGCTGCACGGCCCAGCCGAAAGCGATGATATGCTCCTCGGTGACCAGCGGATCGCCGAGCGCATCGTCCTTGTAGTAGAACTCTATGATCGGGCGCGGCAGCTGTGTGCCCTCGGCAATACCCAGCCGCTGCGTCAGCGACCCGGCCGCAACGTTGCGCACCACCACTTCCAGCGGAATGATCTCCACCGATCGGATCAGCTGCTCGCGCATGTTGATCCGCTTGATGAAATGCGTGGGCACGCCGATGTTGTTCAGCCCGGTCATGAAATACTCGGACAGGCGGTTGTTCAGAACGCCCTTGCCGTCGATCACGTCCTTTTTCTGGGAGTTGAACGCGGTTGCATCGTCCTTGAAGTACTGAACCAGGGTGCCGGGTTCCGGGCCCTCGTACAGGATCTTCGCCTTGCCTTCGTAAAGCTTCTTGCGCCTTGCCATGGGGTGATTGAATCTCCGATGGGCGGCCCAGGGCGACAGCCCGGTCCTTTTGCCGCCCTATAGGGCAAGCCGCGCGAACTCGCAAGGCAGGCTGCCTCTTGCGATATGCATCGGCGGCAGGCATACGGTCCCTTACAAAACTTTACTTGGGGAAGCCGATGACCACGTTTGACGAACGCGAAAGTGCTTTCGAGAACAAATTCGCCCATGATGCGGAGATGCAGTTCCGGGTCGAGGCGCGGCGCAACAAGCTCGTCGGCCTGTGGGCCGCGGAACTCTTGGGCAAGACCGGTGATGAGGCCGACGAATACGCCAAATCCGTGATCCGTGCTGATTTCGAAGAAGCCGGCGACGAAGACGTATTCCGCAAGCTGTCCGGCGATCTGGGTGACAAGGCCGGCGAGGCAACGATCCGCGCCAAGATGGCCGAGTACCTGAGCCTCGCCAAGGTCCAGCTGATGGAAGAGCATAAGGACTGACCGCAGTCCCGCCCGGTCAACTTCCGGTCGTAAGCCATTAACCAAGCGCGGAGAATCCCTCCGCGCTTAATTGTTTCGTGGGTGTTCCGCCACTATTCCGATGCCGGGGGCGCGGATCGGAGGGGAAATCCATGAAACACCGCAGATCCGCCTCGGCGGCGGATACGGGCAATTGCCTTCGGGCGCTCTTGCTGCGCCAGGCTTGGCCTTTGTTGCTTATGACCGCCGTGGCGATGGTGCTCGCCCGGCAATCTGCTGAGCTGGACATCGCCTCTGTCTTCGACGCCGCAGGAGAGATCCGGCCGGTGCAATGGCTTGCGGCGGTCCTGGCCACTTATTGCAGCTTCTGGGCATTCGGCCGGTACGAGGCGGTCATCCACCGTCTCTCAGCGACCAACGTCGCCGCCGGCTATGCCCGCACTGCCGGAATCGGCGCAACCGCGACGGCCCAGCTTGTCGGATTCGGTCTGCTGACCGGATCATTGGCACGCTGGCGCATGTTCCCCGAAATGTCGCTCTGGCGTGCCATGCGGCTCACCGCCGCGGTCTCACTGTCCTTCATGGCCTGCCTCGCCTTTCTGATCGTTACCGGTCTCGCGTTTTCAAGCCTGCTGTCGCCGTCGCTCCGAGCGCTGGCAGCTGTGGGTCTGCTTGTCATGGTCGGGCTCAGCCTTCTGACACTCTGGCGTCCTTCGCGTCTGCTCCACCTGTCTCTGCCCTCCCTGCGCGCGCAATTTCGACTGCTGTTTCTCGTGGCTGTCGACACCGGCTTTGCGGCGCTCGCGCTTTATGTCCTGCTGCCGCAGCACGCGCTACCGCCGCCAATACTGTTCTACGCCGTCTTCCTGCTCGCACTCGGCGCGGGCCTCGTCGGCGCCACTCCGAGCGGCGTCGGCCCGTTCGAGTTTCTCTGCCTCACCTGCCTGCCCGCCCTGCCCGAGGCCGAGCTGCTCGCCGCGATCATAGGCTTCCGTCTGGTGTACTTCGCTCTGCCCGGGGTTGCCGCACTGGCGATCCTCGCCGTCGGCCCGCACGTCCGGCATGACGCGGCGCCGAAAGCCACGCTGGCCCCGGCGATCGCCACCGATGTTCCGCCGCTGAAGTCCCAGGCGTTCAGCTACATTGCCGACCGTGCCGAAGCTGGGCTGATGCGGCAGGGCACCTTCGAACTGCTTTGCGACGCCCGCTCCCGTCCATTGTCCCTCGTCGCCGAGACCGGGCAGAGCCTGATCATGCTGTCCGACCCGCTTCGACGCGGCGAAAACACGTTGCACACGCTCGATACATTGGCACAGGCCGCACGCGATCGCCTTCGTGTCCCGATCCTTTACAAATGCGGCGCACGCACCGCCGCCGCCGCCCGCCGTTCCGGCTGGCGCGTGTTGCCTGTTGCGCAGGAGGCATGGCTGATCCCGGACAGCTTCGACATCTTGCAGCCTGCGTACCGTCAGCTCCGCCGGCAGCTCCGGAAGGCCGAGAAAGCCGGGCTGGAAATCCGCGAAGCAAGGAACGAAACACTGCCGATATCCGAAATGCGTGCACTTGTCGAAGATTGGGCGGCGGAGCGCGGCGGAGCCCGTGGCTTCTCGATGGGCCGGTTCTGTGGCTTCTATGTTTCCGGCCAGATCGCCTTTCTCGCCTACAAGGACGGCCAACTCGTCGGCTTCGTTACCTTCCACGAAGGACATACCGAGCGCACGCTCGATCTTGTCTGTCATGGCCCGACGGCGCCACAGGGCACGATGCACCTGCTGATCGTCACCGCGATCCAGGCCGCAAAGACAGCGGGTGTCGCGCGTCTTTCGCTGGCCGCCGTCCCGCGTGACTGGCCCTTGCCGCGCCCGCTCGGCGCTCTGATCCGGCGCAGCACCGGCGCGGAAGGGCTGCGCCGTTTCAAATCCAGCTTTGCCCCGCACTGGGAAACACTCTACATCGCCGCCCCCGGCTACGGCGCGCTTTTCCTGGGTGGAATAGATCTTGCGGATCGCATAACCCGCCCGCGTGAAGGAAAGGCTCCGGCGGGAACTTCATGAGTCGCAACCGCTCAAGATTATGACGATTATCAATTTGCGTCATAATCGGTCGGATGGCATCAAACACAAAAGGCTGTGCCACGACACGGCCTCTTCGAGCATTGGAAAAATGGATGAGTGACGCCCTCTCTCGCATGCTTGCCGAACGCGACTGGATTCTCGCCGACGGCGCCACCGGCACCAACCTCTTCAACATGGGATTGAGTTCTGGCGACGCGCCAGAGTTCTGGAACGAAACCGAGCAGGACAAGATCCGCGCCCTTTACAGCGGGGCGGTCGACGCGGGCAGCGATCTGTTCCTCACGAATTCCTTCGGCTCCAACGCATCACGCCTGAAGCTCCACAACGCCGCCCACCGCGCCCGCGAACTGTCGCGCATGGCCGCCGAGATCGGCCGGGACATTGCCGACAAGGCCGGTCGGCCCGTCATCGTCGCCGGCTCGCAGGGACCCACCGGCGAGATCATGGCGCCGATGGGCTCGCTGACCCACGAGATCGCCGTCGAAATGTTCCACGAACAGGCCGAGGGCCTGAAGGAAGGCGGCGCGGATGTCCTCTGGGTCGAGACCATCAGCGCCCCGGAAGAAATGAAGGCCGCCGCCGAAGCCGCCAAGCTGGCCGACATGCCGCTCTGCGCCACCATGAGCTTCGACACCGCCGGCCGCACGATGATGGGCGTCACCTCGGAAGCCTGGGCCAAACTGGCGGAAAAGCTGACCAAGGTTCCGCTGGCCTACGGCGCCAACTGCGGAGTCGGCGCCTCCGACCTGCTGCGCACCGTGCTGGGCTTCTCCAGCCTCGGGGGCGACCTGCCGATCATCGCCAAGGGTAATGCCGGCATCCCGAAATATGTCGATGGCCATATCCACTACGATGGCACGCCCGACCTGATGGCCGACTATGCCGTCCTCGCGCGGGATTCCGGCGCCACGATCATCGGCGGCTGCTGCGGCACCATGCCCGAGCACCTCGAAAAGATGCGCGCCGCCCTGGAAACCCGTCCGAAGGGCCCCCGCCCGTCGCTCGAGGAAATCGCCGAGCGCCTCGGCGGCTTCTCCTCGGCCTCCGACGGCACCGGAGCGGATGCCGCGGCAGCGCCCGAACGGAAACGGCGCCGCCGGCGCGGGTAAGCATGGAGGCGCGGCCAGCCATATCCGGCGCGACCGCCTCCGCCCGCAGCAGGCACCCGCAAAACCGGGACATCCGCGCGTCAGAACAGCTCCAGCTGATCCCCGGCGCGCGGCGGAATGCGGAACAGATCCGTCCGCAACGGCGGCAGGTCGCGATCCAGCCCCAGCCGCTTGACGGCCAGCTTGAACCGCTGCGCCATCATCTGCGCGTATTCCCCCTCGCCGCGCATCCGCTTGCCCCATTGCGCGTCGTAATCCTTCCCGCCATGCGCCTCGCGCACCCGCCCCATCACGCGCGCGGCCCGGTCGGGGTAATGCTCGGCCAGCCAGTCGCGGAACAGCGGACTGACCTCGTATGGCAGCCGCAGGTTGATCCAGCTCGCCGCCACCGCCCCGGCATCGCGCGCCGCCGTCAGGATCGCCTCCATCTCCGGATCGGTCAGCCCGGGCACCAACGGCGACACCATCACCCGAACGTCGATACCCGCCTTGCTCAGCCGTTCGATGGCCTTCAGCCGCCGCTTCGGCGCGGGCACGCGCGGCTCCATCCGGCGGGACAGATCCGCGTCCAGCGTGGTCATCGATATTCCCACGCGCGTCAGACCCAGCGAAGCAAGCTCACCCAGCACGTCCACATCCCGCTCGATCAGCGTGCCCTTGGTCACCATGCCAACCGGGTGGCGATGCTCCAGCAGCACCTGAAGGATACGCCGGGTAATGCCATGTTCGCGCTCGATCGGCTGGTACGGGTCGGTATTCGTTCCCATCGCGATCATGCGCGGAACGTAGGACTGCGCCCGCAGCTCGCGCACCAGCTGCTCGGGCGCTTCGGGCCGCGCCACCAGCTTCGTCTCGAAATCCAGCCCCGCCGACATCCCCAGATAGGCATGCGTCGGCCGCGCGAAGCAGTAGATGCACCCGTGCTCGCAGCCCCGGTACGGATTGATCGACCGGTCAAACCCGACATCCGGCGACGTGTTCCGCGTGATCACCTTGCGTGGCCGCTCAATGCTGACTTCGGTGCGGATCTGCGGCAGACCCTCCTCGATGTCCCAGCCATCGTCCACGCCTTCGGCGGAGTAGCGGTCGAACCGCACATCCGGGTTGGACGTGGCGGCGCGCCCCTTGCGGCGCTCGGCGGGGATCGAAACGGGCGTCATCGCGTCAGAATAGAACATAAAGAGAACATCCACCAGACAGCTTTTATGCACAGGTCGGTCCCGGTCCCGGCCATGTCGCAAAAGGCGAAGTGCATTCCGCAGAATTCGCAGAGAAAACGTTAAACCACCGGCGCAAATGCGCCTATTCGGAGCGCCCGTATGGCTGACGAAGACGACGACATCATCCTGAGCGAGCTGGACGACGAGGAACTGGTGCAGCAGATGCACGACGACCTCTATGACGGCCTCAAGGAAGAAATCGAAGAGGGCGTGAACATCCTGCTCGAGCGCGGTTGGCAGCCTTATGACGTTCTGACCAAGGCGCTTGTAGGTGGCATGAAGATCGTCGGCGACGATTTCCGCGACGGCATTCTCTTCGTGCCAGAGGTGCTGCTGGCCGCCAACGCGATGAAGGCCGGAATGTTTATCCTGAAACCGCTGCTGGCCGAAACCGGGGCCCGCACCATCGGCCGCATGGTGATCGGAACGGTCAAGGGCGACATCCACGACATCGGCAAGAACCTCGTCGGCATGATGATGGAAGGAGCGGGTTTCGAGGTGGTGGACCTCGGCATCAACAACCCGGTCGAGGATTACCTCGAGGCGCTGGAACGTGAACAGGCCGATATCCTCGGCATGTCCGCCCTGCTGACCACCACGATGCCCTACATGAAGGTCGTGATCGACTCGCTGGTCGAGAAGGGCCTGCGCGAAAACTACATCGTGCTGGTCGGCGGTGCGCCCCTGAACGAGGAATTCGGCCGTGCCATCGGTGCCGACGCCTATTGCCGCGATGCCGCCGTCGCCGTGGAAACCGCCAAGACCCTGATGGCGCGCAAGCACAACCAGCTCGCCGCCGGCTGACCTCCCGCCGCTGCAGGGCACCGCAAGCGCGACACGCGTGCTTGCGGGACACGGCCGCAGCGCCCACATTGGGGAAAAGGAGCAACGCCAATGCCTCTGGACAAGTTCGTCCTTCTTCTCGTCGTCGTGACCGCTGCCGCGGGGCTGACCGTCTGGATCGGCTCGCTGGTGCTGGCCGCGCTGCAGATCCCCGGGCTCTGGATCGCCTTCATCCCCGCGGCCCTCGTGGGATACGTCGTCTGGCGCGTGATCGCCGACAGGATCGGCAGCGCGGAGGACGATCATTATGATCACATCGAAAAGTGAGGTTCTGCTGGTCACCACCGACGGCATTCCCGGGCGCGAGGTGGCAGAAGTCCTCGGGCTGGTTCGCGGCTCCACCGTGCGTGCCAAGCATGTCGGCACCGACATCGTCGCCGGCCTGCGCAACCTCGTCGGTGGCGAGGTTCGCGAATACGCGTCGCTGCTGGCCGGCTCACGGGAACAGGCAATCGACCGGATGATCGACGAGGCGATTCAACTTGGCGCCGATGCCGTCATCGCAGTGCGCCTGCAGACCTCGATGATCCAGCAGGGCGCCAGCGAGGTGCTGGCCTACGGCACCGCGGTCCGCCTGGCCTGAGCAAAGGCCATGCAGGCGCCCGACGACTCCACTCTCACGGAATCCGGCCTCGCCCCTTCGCACAGGGGCCGTGTTCTTCTCCTCGCCTGCGGCGCCCTCGCCCGCGAAATCCTCGACCTCATAGAGGCGAACGGCTGGACGCATCTGGACCTGATGTGCCTGCCGGCGATCCTCCACAACCGCCCCGACAGGATCCCGGATGCCATCCGTCAGGCCGTCGCCAGACACCGCGCAGAGTATGAGACCATTCACGTGGTCTATGCAGACTGCGGCACCGGCGGTCAGCTTGCCCGGACCTGCAAGGAACTCGGACTCGACCTCGTCGAGGGCCCGCACTGCTATTCCTTCTTCGAAGGCAACAAACGGTTCCTCGACCGCGCCGAAGATGAAATCTCGGCCTTCTACCTCACCGATTTCCTCGTCCGGCAGTTCGACGCCTTCGTCTGGAAGCCGCTCGGCCTCGACCGCCACCCGGACCTGCGCGACATGTATTTCGGGAATTACACCAAGCTCGTCTATCAGGCACAGACCGACGATCCGGTGCTCGACGCGCGCGCGCAGGACTGCGCCAACCGCCTCGGCCTCGCCTACGAACGCCGCCTCACCGGATACGGCGACCTCGCGACGACCCTCGAATCCTGGGCGAAACCCTAGGCCGCCCGCTCCGTCGCGATCAGCCGGATACGCTCCACCATCGCCCGCAAGCCGTTCGACCGCTGCGAAGACAGGTGATCGTTCAACCCCAGCCGGCCAAGTTCGGCACCGGCATCCACCGCCAGCACCTCCTTGAGTGTGAGACCGGAATACAGCGCGTTCAGGATCGCGATCAGCCCGCGCACGATCATCGCGTCGCTGTCACCCCGGAACCGGAACACCGCGCCGGCCCCGTCCCCCTCGATCTCCGGCACGATCCACACCTGGCTGGCACAGCCCTGCACCTTCGTCGCCGGGACGCGCAATGCCTCTTCCAGCGGGTCCATCGCCTTGCCAAGGTCGATCACGTGGCGATAGCGATCTTCCCAGTCATCGAGAAAATCGAACGTTTCCGCGATCTCTTCGAACGCCTCGGTGGCCATCTTGCCTCTCCATCCGGTGATTTCCTTGACCTAAGCGCACACCCCGCAAACGTCCAGTGCCCGCGCCCGTGCCTAAGCCTTTTCAAAGCCACTGCTTTAAGCTAACCCGGTCAGGCAGTGCATGAGGGGGCAGTATGACAATCAGGCTGGTCATCGCTTTGGTTCTGGTGACGGCAACCGCGTCTTGCGGCGGCCTGAGGGAGTCGAACCTCAATCCGTTCAACTGGTTCGGCGGGTCTCAGCCGGCGCGCACCATCACCGTCAACACCTATTCGGATCCCCGCCCGCTGGTCGATCAGATCGTCGACCTGAGGATGGAGAAGATCCCCGGCGGCGCCATCATCCACGCGACCGGTCTTCCCGCCCGGCAGGGCTATTTTGATGGCGACCTCGTTCCGCTGAACGGTGGTGTACCGATCGACGGCGTGCTGGCCTTCCAGTTCCGGATCGTCCCGCCACCCACGCCGACCCGCGTAAGCACCCAGCAATCGCGTGAAGTGGTCATAGGAACATATATCTCGGATCAGGCGCTGGCGCCGGTTCGCGTCATCCACGTCAGCGGCGCCAGGAACGCCCTGAGCGTACGCCGCTAGGTCCGGCGCGTCCGCGAAACGGAGTTACTTTGGCAATTTCACTTGGTGCATGGCCAAGCGTCAGCCATTGTGCTGCTTGAAAGGTGTACGGTTCGGACGAGCCTAAAGCTCGATCGAGCCTAAAGCTCGATCACCCCGACCTTCTCGCCTTTCACTGCCAGCCCGACCTCGCCCTGGCACAGCCGCAGCGCATCTTCACCGAACACGTCACGGCGCCAGCCCTTCAAGGCAAGCCCGTCGCGTTCTCCGGCGGCCAGGGCATCCAGATCCGAAGCGGTCGCGATCAGCTTCTGCGCCACACCGGCCTCGTCCGCCTTCGCCTTCAGCAGCACACGCAGCATATCCGCCAGCGCCGGATTGACCTGCATCGCATCCTTGCGCAGGTCCGGTTCCGGGTGCTGCTCTTTCGGCATTTCCACGCCTGCCTTCACCGCCGCAAGAATCCCGTCCGCGATCTCCCCCCGCCGCGCTTCGCGCAGCAGCAGGCGCGAGCGGCCCAGATCGTTCAGCGACTGCGGCTTGGTAGAGGCCAGCTCCAGCAGCGCATCATCCTTGAACACGCGGCTGCGCGGCACGTTCCGTGACTGCGCATAGCCCTCGCGAAACCGCGCCAGTTCCTTGACGATCGCCAGGAACTTGCCGGTCTGCGTCCGGGTCTTCACCCGTTTCCAGGCTTCCTCGGGCGACACGACATAGGTCGCCGGATCGGTCAGAACCTGTAGTTCCTCCTCGACCCACGCGGTGCGGCCCGATTTCTCCAGCCGCTTTGCAAGGTATTCGTAGATCACACGCAGATGGGTCACATCCGCCAGCGCGTATTTCTTCTGCGCCTCGGTCAGCGGCCGCCGCGACCAGTCTGTGAAACGGGACGTCTTGTCGAGCGGTGATTTCGCGATCCGACGCACCAGAGTCTCGTAGCCGACCTGCTCGCCAAAGCCGCAGACCATCGCCGCCACCTGCGTGTCGAACAAAGGCTCCGGCAGAACGCCGCCCTCGATGTAGAAGATCTCGAGATCCTGACGCGCCGCGTGAAACACCTTCACGACGTCGCGGTTGCCCATCAGCTCGTACAGCGGGTCCAGCGACAGGTCCTCGGCCAAAGGATCGACAAGGACGGCAGTGTCGTCGCCGGTCCCCGGCATCGCCAGCTGCACGAGGCACAGCTTGGAGTAATAAGTCCGTTCCCTCAGGAACTCGGTATCGACTGTGACGTAAGGTTCCTTGGCCGCGCGGTCGCAGAAATCCTTCAGGTCCTTGGTGGTGGTGATCGTAATCATACTGCCCGGATATTCGCATTTTCGTTCCGCGTCTTACCCGGAACCTCACGTGTGATAGGCAAAACTTCGGTTAAAGGGAAGACTTGCCGCACGCGTCGGCCACCGATCGCGGCTAAGCCGCCGTAACATCGCACCGGTCTGCAAGACCAAGGCTATCGCAGCGCGGCAATTGCCATCGAAAATTCAAATACATGCCAAGCCTTAATGGAAGGCCGATGGCGGTTCCCGCTGTATATCACCCACCGAAACAACGCGGTTACATATCCAGCTGACGGAAGCCGCCGTTCGAATCGAGCCGCCAGATCGCAACAGTCCGCCGCTATAGCTCGACCGGTTCCCGGTTCCCCTCGGCGAACCGCCGCAGCACGGCCGGATAGAGCCGATGCTCCATGCCAAGAACCCGCGCCGCCAGCGTGTCGGGCGTGTCCCCCGGTTCCACCGCGATCCGTGCTTGCCCCAGGATGGGCCCGTCATCCAGTGCGGCGGTCACCTCATGCACGGTGCAGCCATGCTCCGCCTCTCCCGCCTCAAGCGCCCGCGCGTGGGTGTGGAGGCCACGGTATTTCGGCAGAAGCGACGGATGAATGTTCAGCATCCGCCCCTGATAGGCGTTGATGAAGTCCGGCGTCAGGATGCGCATGAAACCGGCAAGGCAGATGATATCCGGCTCCGCCGCATCCAGCGGCTCGCGAAGCGCCGCCTCGAACGCGGCGCGGTCGCTCTTGAACGGCCGGTGATCGACCGCGGCCACCGGCACGCCCATCTCCGCCGCCTTCTTCAGCCCGCCCGCGTCCGGGTCGTTCGAAAGGACCAGCGCGGCCCTTGCAGGGTGGTCGCCGGTCATGCTCTCGACCAGCCGGACCATGTTGGAACCGCCGCCCGAGATCAGGATCGCCACGCGTTTGGTCAAAGAAGCGACCCGGAATACTGGATCGCATCACCCGGAACGACAGAGCCCAGCCGGTAAACCGTCTCGCCCGCGCCGCTCAGCAGATCGGTCAGCGCCTCGGCGCGGTCTTCCGCCACGACCAGCACCATGCCGATCCCGGCGTTGAAGGTCTTGAGCAGCTCCGCCTCGGTCAGGCCGCCCTGCTTCGCCAGCCAGTCGAACACGCCTGGCAGCGTCCACGCGCCCAGATCCACGGCACCGGTCAGCCCCTCGGGCATCACGCGCGGCAGGTTCTCGGTCAGCCCTCCACCAGTGATATGCGCCAGCCCGTGCACGCCGCCCGCCCGGACCGCTTCCAGCGCGGGCCGCACGTAAAGCCGCGTCGGCGCCAGCAGCGCAGCGCCCAGCGTCCCATTCACCCACGGCGCCGGGTCTCCCCAGCCAAGCCCCGCCATCTCCACGATCTTCCGCACCAGCGAGTAACCGTTCGAATGAACCCCGTCCGACGCCAGCCCCAGCAGCACATCGCCCTCGACGACGCCCGCCGGCAGTTCCGCCCCGCGCTCCATCGCGCCGACCGCGAACCCCGCGAGATCGAAGTCCCCTTCCGAATACATCCCCGGCATCTCGGCTGTCTCGCCGCCGATCAGCGCGCAGCCCGCCTCTTTGCAGCCGCCTGCGATCCCCTCGACGATCCGTGCCGCCGAATCCACGTCCAGTTTTCCGGTCGCGAAGTAATCGAGAAAGAACAGCGGCTCCGCCCCCTGGCACACCAGGTCGTTCACGCACATCGCCACCAGGTCGATCCCGATCGTGTCCACGTTGCCCGTGTCGATCGCGATCCGCAGCTTGGTGCCGACCCCGTCCGTCGCGGCCACCAGCACCGGGTCCTCGAACCCCGCGGCCTTCAGGTCGAACAGTCCGCCGAACCCGCCAAGCCCCGCCATCACCCCGGGCCGGTCGGTCGCCTTCGCCGCCGGTTTGATCCGGTCCACCAGCGCATTCCCGGCATCGATATCGACCCCCGCCTCGCTATAGGTGATCCCGTTCTTGGTCATGCTTATAGGCCCCGCTCCGCCAGTGTCGGCCCCCGATAAACCAGCCTGTGCGCCAAGTCCATTCCGCCCGTCCGCAGATTTCTTTGAACCGGCACAGCCCGGCGCCCGACACATGCAGGACACCAGCAAGGGACAGCCAGGATGAAGCTTCGCATTGCCATCTGTATAGCCTCCGCGCTTTGCCTTGCCGCACTGACCGGCGCCATGGAAAACTGCGGCACGCTCCGCGCCTGTCTTGCGGACGCAACAGCCGCCCATGCCACCGCCGCCGCTTATTTCACCGATACCGGCGAAGAAATCATCACCGCCGAGGAGGCCCTGGAAACCGACCGCCGCCTCACCGCGCTGATCGGTGGTTGAGCCCGAATGACCAAGCCAGCTTGACCCCCGCCCGATCTCTGGTAATCACCACCGGACGGCGGGCCTGTAGCTCAATTGGTTAGAGCAGAGCGCTCATAACGCTTTGGTTGGGGGTTCAAGTCCCTCCGGGCCTACCAGATCTCCCCCGTTCCCGTATGACAGTTCCGTAACGATATCTCGCCCTTAGCGAGTATTACCCTCTTCTCTGTGGATAACTTTGCCGTTGTCACATTGGCGAAACATTGCCTAGGCTTTGTCCCGCATACCAATCCGCTTTCAAACGGGGAAAATCATGAAACAGGGACTGATCAGCGCAGGTGCCTTGCTCCTGCTATCGACATCGGCATGGGCAGCGTGCCCTGCGATTACGCAGAGCGACATGCAGGGCGTCTCCGCCGGCGCATTTCCGCAGCAATACGACCTGACGGAATTTCAGGAAGCAGCCGGCTGCGAGATGGAATTCGCCGCCAACCCCGAAATCGAGGCGCTGAACGGCGAGATCCAGGGCAACCCCGAACTGCCGCCGCTGGCCGATCGCCTGCCCTCCGAACCGCTGGTCGTCGTGCCCTATGATTCCGTCGGCGCCTATGGCGGCACCCTGCACGCCCTGTCGAACGCGACAGAGGCCGGCACCTCCGACTTCCTGTCGGTCCGCCACGTGAACCTCGTCCGCTATTCCGACGACCTGAACACCATTGTTCCGAACGTCGCCAAGTCTTGGAGCTGGAACGACGACTTCACCGAACTGACCTTCACCCTGCGCGAAGGCCACAAGTGGTCCGATGGCGCGCCCTTCACCTCGGCCGACGTCAAGTTCTGGTACGACAACATCTCGCTGGACTCGAAGGTCATCGAAAAGGCCAAGGACTACGTCCTCGTCGCCGGCGAGCCGATGACCGTCGAAACGCCCGACGACGTGACCGTCGTCTTCAAGCTGCCCTCGCCGAAGCCCGGCCTTCTGGCCCACTTCGCGACCAGCTTCGCCCAGGCCTTCCTGCCGGTGCACTTCCTTGGCCAGTACCACCCCGACATCAACCCGGATGCCGACGCGCTGGCGCAGGAATGCGGCTTCGAAACCGGGCTGGAAGTCATCACCGCCTATTTCGGCAACTCGGACTGGACGGACACGCCCACGCCGATGCTGAACAATCCCGACAAGCTGGATTGCCTGCCCAAGGCCACCTACCCGACGCTGGAATCGCATATCTACACCAGCGACACCACAGAGGGCCGGACGCTCGTCGCCAACCCCTATTTCTTCATGGTCGACACCACCGGCCAGCAGCTGCCCTACATCTCGCGTCAGGATGAGCTTTACGCCAATGACAACGAGGTTCGGATTCTCAAGCTGGTCAACGGCGAGGCCGACTACAAGTCGCAGTCGCTCACCCTTGGTTCGGCGCCGCTTCTGCTCGACTCGATGGAAGCCGGCGATTACGCGATCCAGCTGAAACCCACCATCGCGATGCCGTCCTTCTCGTTCAACGTGACGTCCGAGGACGAAGGCAAGCGCGAGGTCTTCGGCAACATCAAGTTCCGCGAAGCGATGTCCGTGGCGATCGACCGGAACGAGCTGAACGAAGTGGCCTTCTTCGGCCAGGGCGAGCCAAAGCAATACATCGGTTTCTCGCCGACACCGTCCTGGGTCGATCCTGCACTGACCGGCTACATGGCCGAATACGATCCGGAAACGGCGAAAACGCTCCTCGACGAGATCGGCATGGTCGACACCGATGGCGACGGTTTCCGTGAACTGCCGAACGGCGATCAGATCGTCCTGAACATGCAGTTCGCCACGCAGGGCATCGGCGGCGAAGTCGTCGAACTGGTCGCGCAGAACTGGGCCGATGTCGGCATCCAGACCACGGTGAAAGAGGTCACGCCGGATGAATACCGTTCCGCGCAGTCCTCCAACCAGCTCGACGTCGGCATGTGGGAAAAGGGCCAGCCGGTCGCCATCGTGCTCGGCAATAACGAGCTGTGGGTGCCGCCGTTCGAGAACTACTTCGGCCACCGCACCGGCATGCTCTGGGCTGAATGGGTCGACACCGACGGTGCCTCGGGCGTCGAGCCGCCGGACTTCGTGAAAAGCCTGATGGACGACGTCGCCGCTTTCCAGGGCGCCGAGCCCGGCTCCGACGAGCAAGCCGAAGTCGGCGCGCGCATGGCGGAAACGATGACAAAGAACCTGCTGTTCATCGGGACCGTTCAGGCGCCGAACGTTATCTATCACCGCAATGCGCTGAAGAACTTCACCGAGTTCCAGACGCAATCCTACGAATACTACCGGACCTTCCCGTACCTTCCGGTCCAGTGGTACTTCGACGAATGATCTGACACAGGGCGCGGCCCCGGCTTTCCGGCCGGGGCCGCGCACTCCGCCACGCTCCTGTTACCCGAACCGGTTAGCCAGATCGCACCGACTGCGTTCACCGACAGGAGAGTCCCATGCACCGCCGAGAGTTTCTGGCCGCCGCCGCGGCCGCTTCCGTTTTTGCGCCCAAAGTTCTGACCGCGCAGGAAAAACTGTTCATCAAGCAGTTCGACAGCGCCGAAGCACTGGCCGCCTATTCCCGCCTGTCCGCGCTGCAGGTCAGCCAGCCGCTGCTGATGGCGCATCGCGCCGGCTACAGCCCGCAGGGCGGCCTGCCGGAATGCTCGATCCCCTCCGCCGAACTGGTGATCCGAACCGGCCCGGCAATGATCGAGATCGACGTGCGCCGCACCTCCGACGGCGCCATGGTCTGCCTGCATGACAGCACACTCGACCGCGAGACCACCGGCACCGGAGAAGTAAAGGACGTCACCCTGGCCGAATTCAAGGCGCTCAAGCTGCGCGACGCGAACGGCGATCCCACGGAAATCGGCCCCTCGACCTTCGAAGAGTTCCTCGCCTGGGGCGAGAACGGCGCGCTTCTCTGGCTCGACACCAAGGACGTGGACCCGGCGACGCTGGTCGCGATGATCCGCGATCACGCTGCCGAGGCGCGGGTCATCGTTTCGGCCTACGGCAGGGAAACCCTGGACAAGTACATGGCCGAGGACGCCGGCCTCGTGCATTTCGTGCCGCTGATCCCGGCGCTCGATCTGCCCGACCTCCCAAGCGTTCTGGCCACTGGCCTGCCAGCCAGCCACATGATCGGCTTTGCCGGCTGGTACGTCCCCAACCTGCGCGGTTCCCTCGACATGGCCGAGGCCGACATCCCCGCCCTGCTCGACCTCGGCCGCGCCGATCAGCGCCTGACGCCCGACGCGATGGACCCGATGCTCTACGAGAACGCGGTGAAGGAAGGTTTTCCGATGATGAATACTGACCAATACGCGCGCGTGCTCGAGATACTCGGGATCACCGATTGGGCATGACCGCATCACGATGATCAAAAAAGCGGCTCGGGCGGCGACTGCCGCCCGAAGTTTTCTTGACCCGCCCCCCGATTCCCCGCTTCATTCGGAAAAAAGCTCCTAGGGGACGGATGCTACAATTCCTGCAGTTTGCGGCGGTCCGCGCAGCCATGGCGATGTTCACGCTGCTGATGGTGTCGCTCATCGTCTTCACCCTGATGGAGCTGGTGCCGGGCACCTGCGCCGAGCGCTACCTTGCCTTCAAGAACACGCAGGGCTCCGGCATCTCTGTCGCCGACATCGAGGCAGAGGAACGTCGCCTCGGCCTCGACCGCCCCTTCCTTGTCCGCTGGGGCAGCTGGGTCGGCAACGTGTTCCTGCATGGCGAATTCGGCGACAGCTGCATTCTGCGCCTCAACATCAACGACCTTCTGGGAGACAAATTCCTCATATCTCTGGCGATATGCCTGACATCGCTATTCTTGGCATACCTCATAGCCATACCCGTCGGGATCATATCCGCCTCATCAAAGAACGCCTGGCTTAACGGTTCCTTGCGCTTCGCGTCCTACCTGGGCCTTGCCATGCCGAACTTCCTGCTGGCGCTGATGATCATGCTTGCCTCCACGGTCCTCTTCGGCGACTCGATGACCGGGCTTTTTTCCAACGAGTACAGAGACGCAGACTGGTCCATGGCGAAGCTGCAGGATTTCCTGTCGCGCGCCTGGCTGCCGGTCTTCATCCTCGGCTGGTCCGCAACCGCCTTCGCGCTGCAGACCGTCCGAGCCCTGATGCTCGATGAGCAATCCAAGCTCTACGTCACAGCCGCCCGTGCCCGCGGCCTCTACGGCCGCCGCCTGCTCTGGCGCTATCCCGCCCGCCACTCGCTCGGACCCATCATCAACTCGCTCGGCTTCGACCTGAACCGCATCTTCAACGAGCTGCCCATCGTCGCCTTGATCCTGACTCTGACCGAGGCCGGCGCGCTCCTGCTCGAGGCGCTCGCCCGTTCCAACGACCAGCAGCTTGCCGGCGCCATCATCTTCCTGCTCACCGCCACCATCGTCGGGGTGAACTTCATCACAGACATCGCACTGGCGCTGATTGACCCGCGCATCCGCAAGTCCGTGGTCGGAGGTCACTGATGGCACAGTTCGACCCCACCAAGCCCAACCTCGCCGAAACCACCGGCCCCACCGTCGACGTGGTCGAGACCGAAGACGCGATCTCGCGTCGCGCCAAGGAAGCCTATTTCACCGCCACCCAGCGACAGCTGATCTGGGCACGGTTCAAGAAGAACCGCACCGCGATGTTCGCGGCGTCGATCCTGATCGCGCTGATCCTGATGGGCCTCTTCGCGCCGTTCCTGTCGCCCTACGACCCGACGATCAAGGGCCGCAACAAGGACTACACCAACGGCGCCCCGCAGATCCCGCAGTTCTGCGACCAGAATGGCTGTTCCTGGCGGCCCTTCATCCACGGCGTCAAACGCGAACGCTCCATCGCCACCAACTTCCGCTGGGTGACGGCCGTCGACCCCGAAGACCGCCGCTATGTCTATTTCTTCGTCGAGGGCCAGCCCTACAAGCTCTTCGGCTTCATCCCCGGCCACATCCGCCTCTTCGGCGTGGACGAAGGCTTCATCCACCTCTTCGGCACCGACGACACCGGTAAGGACATCTTCAGCCGGACGCTCCACGCGGTCTTCACATCCCTCGCGGTGGGTACGCTCGGCGTGCTCATCTCCTTCGTTCTCGCGCTGATCATAGGAGGGGTGGCCGGCTATTTCGGTGGCATCACGGACGGGATCATCCAGATGGTCACGGACGCGATCCGAACCATCCCCATCATCCCGCTCTTCATGGCCATCGCCGCCTTCATCCCCGACACATGGTCGTCGGAGACGCGGTTCTTCGTGATCTCGATCATCATCGGCTTCATCAACTGGCCGACGCTCGCGCGCCGCGTCCGCACCCACCTGCTGGTCGAGCGCACCCAGGAATACGTCCTCGCCGCCCAGCTCTGCGGCGCCAGGCCGGGCCACATCATCCGCAAGCACCTGCTGCCTTCCTTCACTTCCTACATCATCGTCGACCTCGTGATCTCCTTCCCCTACATCGTTCTGTCCGAAACCGCGCTCTCCTTCATCGGCCTCGGCCTGAAGGACCCGGTCAACTCGCTGGGCGTCATGCTGCAGAACACCACTTCCGCCGACGTCCTGCTGAACTACCAGTGGTACTTCATCCCGGTCTTCTTCTTCATCGCGCTGGTGATGTCCTTCGTCTTCGTCGGCGACGGGCTGCGCGATGCCGCCGACCCCTATTCGAGTAGCAAGAAATGACCGAGACACCGCTGGTCGAAGTCGAGAACCTGACGATCCAGTTCAAGACGGACGAGGGTCTGATCACCGCCGTCGAGAACGTGAACTTCCACATCATGCCGGGCGAGGTGCTGGGCCTCGTGGGCGAATCCGGCTCCGGCAAGTCGGTCACCGCCAAGTCGTTGATGCGCCTGAACGGTGACAACACCGTCTACGCCCCCGGCTCGCATATCCGCCTGAACGTGCCCGGCAAGGCGCCGCTGGAAGTGCTGGAGATCAAACGCGAAAGCCAGATGATCCAGATCCGTGGCGGCGCCATCTCGATGATCTTCCAGGAGCCGATGGCCAGCTTCGCCCCGGCCCTCACCATCGGCAAACAGATGGTCGAGCAGCTGCAGCTGCACACCGACATGTCGAAGAAACAGGCGACCGAGCTCAGCATCGAGATGCTCGACCGCGTCGGCATCACCGAGCCCTCCAGGCGCATCAACCAGTATGCCTTCGAATTCTCCGGCGGCATGCGCCAGCGGGCGATGATCGCCATGGCGCTCTCGACCAAGCCGAAGATGCTCATCGCCGACGAGCCGACAACCGCCCTCGACGTGACGATCCAGGCCCAGGTCATCGACCTGATGAAGGACCTCGTCGCCGAATTCGGCATGGGCATCCTGTTTATCACCCACGACCTCGGCGTGATCGCGCAGACGGCCGACCGGGTCGCCGTCATGTATCTCGGCCGGATCATGGAATCCGGCCCGGTGCGCGAGGTGATCCGCCGCCCCGCCCATGCCTACACGCAGGGCCTGCTGAACGCCCTGCCCAAGCTTGACGACCTCGACGCGCCCTTGACGCCGATCGCCGGCGACATCCCCAGCCCGCTGGAACGCCCGCGCGGCTGCGTCTTCCATCCGCGCAACCCGACGCTGCAGCCGGGCTCGCGCTACGAGACAGAGGTGCCGCCGATGTCCGAGGTCTCGCCCGGCCACTTCGCCGCCCTCTTCCCCGAAGACATCCCGGGAGCCGCGTGATGGCCGAACCGCTGATCAAGGTCGACGACGTCTCGATCCTGTTCCCGCTCGGCCGCCGGCTGATCGGCCAGCCGCCGATGCTGCGCGCCATCGACCACGTCTCGCTGGAGATCCCCAAGGGCTCCTTCTACGGCCTCGTCGGCGAATCCGGCTCCGGCAAGACCACGCTGGGCCGCGCCATGCTGCGCGCCGCGCCGATCACCGAGGGCACGATCCGCTACAATGATGGCGAGGTCGATTACGACATCGGCAGCATCGGCAAGGCGGAACTGCGCGACTACCGCAGGCGCGCGCAGCTCATCTTTCAGGACCCCTATGCCGCGCTCAGCCCGCGGATGACCGTCCGCGACATCATCGCCGAACCGCTGGAAGTCATGGGCCTGACGAAAACGCGCGCCGAGACCGACGCCCGCGTCCGCGAGATCGCCGCCAAGTGCCGCCTGAACCTCGAACACCTGCGCCGCTACCCGCACGCCTTCTCCGGCGGTCAGAGACAGCGGATCTCCATCGCGCGGGCGCTGGTGACGGGCCCGAAATTCGTCGTCGCCGACGAATCCGTGGCCGCGCTGGACGTCTCGATCCAGGCCGATATCCTGAACCTTCTCAAGACCCTGCAGCGCGATCTTGACCTGACATTCCTGTTCATCAGCCACGACCTGTCGGTCGTCGCCCATGTCTGCGACTTCGTCACCGTACTCTACCACGGCAAGATCATGGAACAGGCCCCGACCCGCCAGCTTTTCGCCGATCCGCAGCACGAGTACACCAAGTGCCTGCTGTCGGCGATCCCGTCGCTCGACCCCGACAACCGCCAGCGCGCAAGGGTCTACAGGCCCGAGGGCGAGACGGCGGGATAGCCTGCGCAGACTGCGGCGACGCGGCCGCGCAACGGTCCCGGCCCCTGAAGTAGCCCATACTCAAAACCACTGAACGAACAGGATAATCCCAGGATTCAGGGCTCGCCCTCGTTCGCAAACTCCCCCGACCAATCTAACGGGTGTTGGCTTCCCGGACCTCCGCGATCAGTTTCCGTCACCGGCAACACTGAATGGAGGCGTCATCAGGCCCGCTGTTCGCCAGATCTGATCGGGTCCGGCAATTCCTTCGATCCAGTCTAGGACAAGATCGGTATCGACGCGGACGATGTTGCGTTCGTACTGGTTCTCCAGGGGCGTATCCGTATACACCTCATGGCAATTGAGCGGGTTGAGACTGCCGGACACAACCCCCATGAGCACCCATTTTCCGAACCCGTCCCGGCTTCCGTCGGCCCATTTGAACATGCCGCTGCCGCTGTCCCCTGCGCACAGGCCCAGAGACTCGTCGTGGAAAATCCCTTCCTGTAAGCCGTCGCATCCGATGTCCGAGGTTTCAGAGCCATACAGGCACTCAGTGAGGCGGCGGAACGTGTATTTCATGGCCCGCTTGTTTCCTGCCAGCCCGTCGAGTCCGACACCGAAACCGAAGGTGACGAAGACATTCCCTGCGATCCCCGCGTCGGTCTGCCAGATACTCGGCCCGGTTTCCTCCGAAGCAAGCGCGGCCCGCGCGCGCCCTGCCGTTTCATACTCGACGCCCAGGTCCCGCAGCCGCTGGACCGCCGATAAGAGGCTTCCATCTTCCAGCGTAAGGATCGCCAGATCCCCGTTGGACTGGCGGTACTCCAGCGGAAGCCCGCTGTCAGCGCAGATATCCGATCCGGAGTGATTGAAGAAATGCACCCCTTCCGGATCGAGGGATATTCCTGCCCAATACCCTGGAATTCCGATTGATGCGGTGATCTCGTCAGACAATATGCCATTGGCGACCTCGTCGCAGACGCAATGCGCCGCCGTCAAAAGATGGTTGTCCGAGATCAGGGTGCCGGTGCAGATCGTTCCCCGGTGCGTCGACATCAGGCGGGCGGCGTAGAGAGCGCAATGCGTCGTCTCATCCCCGTTCGCAGCGCCGCAATCGACCGGGACGGGTGATGCCGCCACTTCCAACCGGCGCTCCGTGGGCTCGTCCGGGCCAATTTCCACTCCCAGGTTCCGCACGATGATGATGTCACCGGTGTTCGACGCCTCGTCGCGAAAGTTGCCCGGCAGTTCCAGGATTCCCACGGCGGACTGGTCGCCAAAGAGATCGCGGAACCGCGACGTGTCCTGTGGAAGCCCGATTTCCGATATGCTTTGCGTGACCACCAGTTCGCCCTGTTCCACGCGCGCGGTAAACGCGGCTCCGTCACGGAACAGGATCCGGACGGGTGCGCCATTCGAAACGGCAAGGTCCTCGACCGCCACCCAGTCCTGTTCCCGCAGGGTGGCGAGCCTGCCCGTGATCCGCTCGGACTGCTCTACCGGCAATACGGGCCGGTCCGGCTCTGCCAGGTTGAAGGATTCGACCCATTCCAGCGTGCCCAGCTTGTCCAGCTGCAACGTCTTGGCGTTGCCTGCTAGCGCCTCGGAAATCTGGCTGTCGGTGTTTGCATAGGGCGTCAGGTACAGGACCTTCGGCCCGGATTGCGCGGATGCGGACGGTGCGATCGCGACCAGCACCAGGAAGCCGCACAAAATGTGTAACGTCTTTTGCATCTCTGCCCCCTCAGAGCTTTGTAAGATCGACGGCGCCGTAGCCGGTTTCGACCGAGTATTCCGGACCTTTGGGATTGCACAGGGCGATCAGCTGCCTGCGCAGGTCGGCGGAACCGGGAAAGCCGCTGGCGCGCCCTGAAAGAAGGGCCAGCACGCCCGCGACCTGCGCCGCCGCAGCGGAAGTTCCGCCGAATCCGAAGGGCTGGCCCGGATGGCTGAACAGCGCCAGCGGATCGGCCGCGAACCCGCCGGGGCCAGCGATATCCGCTGTCGCTACCGGCAGCGTATCCTGCCCGAACGCGTGCTCCGGTAGCTTTTCGCCGTACCAGTCGCAGCGGAACGGAGGATTGTCGGCCCGGTCCGACGGTGCAACAGCACAAAGGCCGGGTCCGAATTGGCTGTAGACCGGCCGGCTGAACATCGTCCGGTCAATCGTGTCCGGCGCACCTTCGTAATTCGCGCTTCCGATCACGATGATCCCGGTGTTGCGAAAGGCATCGCGCCGCTCGGCATCGGACAGGTCGGGCTCTTCCGCCGTGTTCTCCGCCTCGCCGGTTGCTGCAAGCCCGGTGGCGAGCAGCGCGGCCATGGGCCCGTCGGCGAAGGCATTGAAACGAGCCTCAAGCTCACTTTCGTTGACGATCATGTTGAACTGGCGCGCCATGCGGCGCAATTGATCCAGGACGGCGCGCCGGCCGTCGGGATCGGCCATAAGCTCCAGGACCGGGAGGTAGTCCTCGAACGACGCCGGGTAGGCCAGGCGATTGCCGCCACGGTTGCCGGAAGGAATGACCACCGGAACGAAAATCTGTGCCACAAGGATCGCGACGATGAACGGGTCGCAGACAGGAAGCCCCTCTTCTATGAAGGCGTCGACGATGGCGCCGGGACCGGGGCGGCGTGTGTTGCCGGCCGCCTCCGCCGCACGTGCGGCTTCCAGTCTTGCGGCAGTCAGATAGCCGGCGTCTTCCTTGTCAGGTCGCGGAAAATCGAGCGACAACAGGACCGCCGCAACCTTTGCGGCAACCGAGGTTTCCGGTGCGCAATTGCCGGAGGTGTCCTTGCGGTGGCCATCCAGCGCCAGCGCCAGCACCTGTACACCCAGTTCGAACCGGTCCTCGTGATCGTCCCGCGCAAGGTTCGCCGCGCGCACGGGCAAGACCTTGGCCTCCGGCGCCACGCCGAACGTCCTGCCATCCATCCGCCCGGCGATCAGGCCGGCCATCGCCGTTCCGTGGCCGATCCCCTTCGAGGACATGCACCACGGATCGTCCTGCGGCATCGGGTAGTCAAGGTTCACGAACTCGCCCTCGATCGCAGCCGCAATTGCCGGGTGCTCGGTATCCACGGCGGTGTCGATTATCCCGACAACCGTGCCCGCACCCTTAACCTCGGGCGGCAGCGTATCTGCCCCCAGCGCGACGAGGTTCCAGGCAAAGGCCCCGCTGGTCGGGTCCCCCATGACCGGCGCTGCGGCGATACCGGACAGCCGGCCGAGGAGATGGCAGTTGGCCTCGGCATCCGCGTTCAGTTCCGTGACGGCGTCGGTAATGATCTCGTCGGCGACCAGCCGCACTATCGGGAAGGCCGCCCGCGCGATCAGCACGCCGGCTTCTGTGTCGGAGGCATAGTGGACGCCGGCATATTCCCGGTTCACGCTGATCCGTTCCGCGATATCGAAGAGCCGTCCGACAAGGGCGGAGTCTTCGTAGACCTCTGCCAGGCCATGGGCGATCAGGTGGGTCTGCGTCGCGTGGGCGCTGGGGTACGAGGAATGCGTCGGCACCTCGATGGCCGGTTCAATCCGCGGGTCGAATACGTTCGGACGCAACCGGCCGAACCGGCGCTTGAAATGATAGGCGATGACGTAGCCGGCCATGTCCATCACGTTGATCAGGCGAAGCACAGCGCCCGGCGGCCCGGCGAAATCCGAGATCGCGTTCAGGAATGGTGTTGCGATATCCCCGATCTCGACATTGATCTCGCGTTGGCGGCGGCGGCGCTCTTTGCTTTTCTGCATCTGAAGCAGCAGCTCGATTTCGTTATTCGCAATGGTGCCAACGTAATCGGGGTCGGACAGGTAATAGGGCGGGCGGGCGCCGGGTGCCCGCAGAAGTTCGACAATCGCCGGGACCACCTCGCTGATACGCTGCCGATAATAAGCGATCTCCTCCTCGAACAGGAAATCCAGCACGGCCTGTTGACCGCCTTCGCGGTTGGTCGACCGGCCCCGTCCCCGGCCACGCCCCCTGCCGCGTCCGCGTCCCCGGCCCCTGCCACGCCCCCGCCCGCGTCCGACGCCGCGCACGCTTTCCGCAGCGAAGACACCAGCCGGGAACGTCCCTGGGTCGCTCTCGCAGACGGTAAGCCGCTCGGGAAAAATCGCATCGGGCGGCACCGCATCGCCGGTGACCAGCACGGTTGAAATGGCATCGACCGAGGTCGAAACAAGGTAGGTCGACGTACGGCTGAAATAGAGACCGGCCAGGTCCAGCGTCTCGCCATCTTGGGTCTGGTAGCATCCACCGGTGATTCCCGGAACGAACCGGTCCTGTGCGCGATTGATGATGCCGCGCAGCAATGACGCCAGATCGTTCGTCTCCGGAAACGTAAGGCAATCCGTCGGTTGCGCAAGACCGGGAACAGCATTGGCGAGGAAGGTGGCGCTCGACGCGCCGGCCACGAAGGAACGTCTGTTAAGTATCATTTGAGCCTCCCAAAAATAATTCCGAAAAGGTCAGTCAGGATCAGCGATTAAGGCCCAGCACGCGGAACGTCTGGCCGATGGCCTCGCGGCTTACCGTGCTGGGCAAAGGATAGGTCGGATCTAAAATGCCTTCGGGGCCGAAGCCCTGATCGATCTCGCGGACACGGCCGATCATGCGCAGCGCATCGTCGTGCCGGCCCAGACTGGACAGGCTGGCGCTGCAATGGCGCATGACGGCCAGAAAATCCGGCATGCGCGACAGGACCGATTGCGACACGCGAACGGCCGTTTCATGGTCGCCGCTTAGGGTCGACGTGATCGCCAGTGACGATTGGAAAAGCGGGCGATAAGGGCTGAACTGCCCCAATCTGCTGGCAATCTGACTATATTTCAGGGCGGTCTCGACATCTTCGCGGTAGACCGCATTCATCGCCGAAAAGTCCCAGCAGATGGCAAGGTTCGGCGCCGACTTGCGCGCAAGTGTCAGCATTTCCGCCCCGAGCGTGAATTCCCGCAGTCCGAAACCATAAACATGGCCAACCAGCGCCAGCACTATGGGGTTCTGAGGATCGAGGGCGCGGGCCCTGATGGCATGCTCCTCCGCTTCTTCTATGTCGGCGGATCGCACGGCATCTTCGCCCATCGTATTCACGATGGACAGGGCATAGCAGGCGCTGGACATCGCGGAACCCTGCAAATCAGCCCGCGTCGACAGGTAGTTCCGCACTTGACGCTGCCCGGCCCGCGACATTCCAAGGAGCCTGTGCAACACGCCAATCATCGACGCGGGCGAGTTGGATCGCTGATCGTTCCTCAATTCCTGATTCCGGAAACAGGCGATCAGGATCGCATCCACAGTGTGGTTGGCAAAATCGATCGCTTCCTGCGGTGTGAACAGGAATGGCCCCGCCTGATCAGCAGCAAGCGACCGGTTCCACAAAAGCTGTCGGCTGGGTGCCGCGTAGACCGACACGCTCATCTGGGCCATGGTGCCCACCTTGATGACTTGCAGCTCGACCAGCATCTTCGGGTCCGGGATGGTGGCTATGCCCCCGTCTCTGTCGGCCGGCTCCGAGTGCCTGAAATCGTAAAGGTCGACGACATCGTAGGCGCGCAGACCTTCGGCCACATAGTCGAGTATCCGGGAAGCAAGCAACGCACAGTGCGGATCGTCTACCTGCGAACGAACGGGCACGATGCCGATCGAAAGTTGGCGTACCACTTCCGGAACCATCCCGGACAGGTTCGAGGTAAGTTGCCTCCGTCCGGCCCTCTCCGTCTGCAGCCAGTCATCGAAATGCGATCCGATCGTGGTCGGCGCATCCTCGAAGAACTCCATCCCCCCGACCGGCATCTCGACGGAGTCCACCATGTCTTCAAGCCAGACATAAGTACGATCCGCGCGTAAGAAGTCTCCCACGTCGCCCAGATCGCGTCGCAGCGCGGCCAGTGTCGCCCGCAGGCTTCCGGCCGCCTGGGCTTCGTCGCTGCGCGGCCAGAGCGTGGCTTTCAGATAGTCCCGCGTTTTCTTCTGCTGATCCGACGCCGCCAGGATTGCGAGCAACGCACGATGACGCGCGCCGGTGATCCTGATCTCGACCCCGTCGGCTTCGAGCCGAAAATTTCCGGCAAGCTTGATCCTAATGTTGCTTCCGTGTGACAACTGCGTGCCCTCCTGACACGAGCGGACCACAGATAAGAAACGGTGCTCAACAGGTCTTACGTTGAGGCATTCACAATTAACGCAAGCTTAACGATTCCGCGTCATCCTTTCCATCATTTCAGCCATGCATGCATTTGTTTTGTATGCCTGATCCGGGAAAATTCACCTCCGATTGGCACCAAATTGCAGAATTCGCGCGAAATTCGCGCATCTTTCTTGCTGGCATCGCGGTGCATTCATGGGCTGCGTACAGGATGGCGGCGGTCCCGCAATACATGATCCAGACCGGACGAAACGCGGGACGGATCGACCGGTCAATTGGAAGGAAGTTATTATGAAACTGATGCAAACAGTCGTTTTCTCGGCATCTCTCGCTCCGATCCTGGTTCTGTCCGCAGCTGCGCACGCAGGTTCGAGCTATCCGACGGTCGCACGCGCGGTGGCTGTGCCTACCCCGATCTACCGCCCCTGTACGCAACTGGAGCGGTCCGCAGGGATCGCGGAAAGCCAGTGTGGCTCGATGACGCTGAGCCAGGTCGTTGCCACCAAGGCAGAGAACGACTCCGACGAAGACGAATGATCAAACGCTGAATGATCCTGAAGGAGCCGGCTAAGCCGGCTCCTTTTCGATGGTGGAGCCCATTCAAGATGAGTGTGAATGGCATCGTCCGCTGGTGAATGCTCGGCACCGGTCTCGATCGTCAGACGTAACGCATCCGCATCCATCCAGCCCAGCATTAACACCTCGCCCGTCCGCGCATCGCTGGTGATGCAGGGCAAAAGGCCATCCGGATCGACAAGAGCTTTGGATACAGGAAGGATGCCAACGGTATTCTGAGAATTGTGCCGCACCATACGTCACTTCCCCACCAACCCTGAAGCGGTACGTCCCAGCCGCGCGAAGTTGCGGTTTCTTGACGGTTTTCAAGCCATGACACGCCTTCTGGCGACCACGGAAGACGTCAGCCCGCATACCGGCCCGAGACACCGTTTTGGAAGCGTCCAGCGCCATACGTGCCGCAATCGCCTCGACAAAGCCGCGATGCGTAAGAACACCGGGCGATGTGGAACAAGCATGAAGCCGATGGCAGCTCGCTGGCCAGGCTTTCGTTACGCGTTTTGCCCCACTTGGTGTACCTCCACTGTGGTGTGTGACACGTGATCGATCTGTTGAAGCTTTCCCTTGTACTCGGAAGCAGCCTTCGGAGCTTCTGAAGCGACGGAGGCGATGACCGAATAGTGTCCGGGACCGATCTGCCAGACATGCAGGTCAGTAAGCGTATCCGCGTCGGTCTCGACGGCTTCACGCACTTTCGTCTCAATTTCCCCGCCATCCGGCACGCGATCCAGCAATACGCCGCCGGTGTCTCGGATCAGCCCCCACGACCAACGCGAGATTACAATCGCACCAATGATTCCCATCACTGGGTCAGCCCAGAACCACCCGTAGGTGCGCCCCAGAAACAGGGCAACAATAGCAAGGACCGAGGTTAGGGCATCTGCCAGCACATGTAGGTATGCCGCTCGCAGATTGTTGTCCCGAGCATGCTCGTGATGGTTGTGATCGTGCCGGTGATCATGGTGCCCATGGCTATGATTATGGTGGTGGTCGTCTCGAAGAAGCCACGCACTCACTAAGTTGACGATCAGGCCGACGACCGCCACCAATATGGCCTGACTGAAGCTGATCGATACAGGTTCCACCAGCCGCAGCAGACTTTCCCAACCGATCAAGAGCGCAATCAAAGCCAACACCACCGCACTTGCAAAGCCGGCAAGATCGCCGACTTTGCCGGTGCCGAAACTGAACTGGCGGTTGTTGGCGTTCTTCCGCGCGAACCTGTAGGCCAGAACGGCGATCAGCATAGCCCCTGCGTGAGTGGACATGTGCCACCCGTCCGCGATGAGCGCCATGGACCCGAACCAATGACCAGCCGTGATCTCAACGATCATCATCGTGGCGGTTAGCGCAATGACCAGCCAGATCTTCTGCTCGTTGCGTTCCTGGTTCGCGCCGAGAAAGATGTGCTCATGAGCGAGAGTCGCGACATCTGTGTGACCCATGGCATCTCTCCTCTGGACCATCTCTCTCGTCATTTCAGGTACGACCTCAGAATCTGGATCATTTCTTCCGCACCCTTCTCTCGGGCGGCGGTATCGGCTGCATCGACCACGTGACTACGCAGATGCTCTTCGAAGACTTCATTCGTTAGACCGTTCATGGCCCCGCGAATGGAGGCAATCTGCCGAAGCACTTCCGTACAATCGACATCCGCTTCTAACGCGCGCTCGACTCCTTCAACCTGTCCTTTGATCCTGCGAAGACGGGCAATCAGTCTGGAATTGTCGCGGTTGAGGTGGGACATGTTGCGCTCCAAATTAGTATAGGGGGGTATACTATATTGAGGCTGCTCGGCAATCCAGGAAGGACGGGCGAAGCGCGCCAAAACTCATACGGTTCTGGCTCCGGCGAAACCACCGTTTCTGACTAGTAGTTTGACTCCGACCTTGGCGCAGGCGCAGGAAAAGCTCGCTCTGCCCCCGTCTTCGTCGTCCGGTATCCATTTCCCACCCCTTCTTCTCGTCCCGAATGCGCCCTCCCAAGCGTTATCCAATGCTCCGGGGGGCCACTTTTGCGGACCAACCACCTCAAACCTGTGGCCCGCTCCATGTCCCCACCATAGGTTTGCGCCAACATGCCTGAAATCAATGGCTTGACCCCCCGTCCCCATGGGGACGCCCCCTAGCGGGCCAGCACCAGGTCCGCTTTCAGCCCCCCCATTCCATCACTCTCCCCCAGCACCAGCGTCCCGCCATGCCGCCGCGCGATATCCCTCGCGATGGCCAGCCCCAGCCCGACCCCGGTCCCCTTGTCCTGGTTCCTCGCCTCGTCCAGCCGGGCGAAGGGCTTCAGGGCCTCCTCCCGCCGGTCCTCCGGTATCCCCGGCCCGTCATCCTCCACCGAGATCCGGACCGCCCGCTCCGATACCGCCACCCGCACCTCGCAGCGGCTGCCATACCGAAGGGCATTCCCGATCAGGTTCTCCAGCGCCCGCCCCACCGCCATCGGCCGCAGCTTCGCCCTGCCCTCGCCCGTCACCTGCGCCAGCCCTGCGCCATCGCCGAACCGTCCGATCACTTCCTTCACCAGCGCCACCGGATCGCACTCGACCGGATCGTCCAGCGACTCCTCCCGCGCGAAGGCCAGGAATTCGTCCAGCAGCCGCTCCATGTCGTCGACGTCCCGCTTCAGCGCCGCCACCTCATCGCCCGGCTCCAGCATCGACAGCTCCAGCTTCATCCGCGTCAGCGGCGTCCGCATGTCGTGACTGACCCCCGACAGCATCATCGTCCGCTGCTCCATCTGCCGCTCGATCCTTGCCCGCATGTCGAGAAAGGCATTCCCCGCCGCCCGTACCTCGTTCGCACCGGACGGCCGGTATGGCACGATCCGCCCTCGCCCGAACTCCGTCGCCGCTTCGGCCAGTCGATTGATCGGCCTCAACTGATTGCGCAGGAAGACAAACGCGATGACCGTCAGCAGGATGCCGGTGAAGATCATCAGCACCAACAGCTGATGCGGGTTAGACGCTGAGACACGGCGGCGATCGAATGTCGCCTCCAGCACGCCCTTGTCCGATGCCAGCCAGAGCGTCACCTCCCTCGACGAACGGGCCAGATCGGCAGCAATCACGCCTTCCATTTCGTCCCGCAGAGTCTCGATCATCTGCTTTCCGGAGAAATCGTAGAACCAGAGGGACGACTCTCCCGGCGGCTCAACGGGCAGCTCAGTGACGTAATTCAGCGGCCCAGCAATTGTCGCCAAAGCCTGCCCTGCGGCAGCCACACTATCGGCGGAGTTTATCGCGTCCCGCAGGAAGCGCAGCTCCAGAGCGATGTTTCGGGTCATCTGTTCCGTTACGCCTTCGAAATGGCGCTGGATGAACACGACCGACACCACCAGCTGCAACGTCACCACTGGAACCAGAAGGATCAGCGCCGCACGCCCGTACAGCGACCGCGGCATATATGTTTTGGCCCAGGCGAAGTTCATGGGATAGCAATAGCCTCGTTGGTACCGGGCAAGGAAGCGTTTCCATGAACATGGCCGAGCAGAGCCCCGTTGCTGGCGAGCCCTTGGTGCTCGAGCCAGGGCTCCGGCGCATCCTTGCGCCCAACCCGTCCCCGATGGCCCTTCACGGGACAAACACTTACTTTCTAGGGGAAGGTGATGTCGCCATCATTGATCCCGGCCCGGCGATGCCGGAACATCTTGGTGCGATCCAGCACGCGCTGAACAAGGGTGAACGGTTCACACATATCCTTGTCACACACGCGCATCTTGATCATTCCGGCCTCGCCCCACTCCTGGCGGAACAGACCGGCGCACCTGTTCTTGCCCGCGGCAATGCTTTCGCTGGTCGCAGCGAAACAATGCGGGCGCTTGCTCGCCAGGGGTTGAGCGGTGGCGGTGAGGGTCTGGATAACGGGTTCCGCGCTGACGTATTGCTGGCAGATGGTGAGATAGTCGGCGGTAATGACTGGACGTTGCAGGTACTTCACACACCCGGGCATGCGGCAAACCATGTTTCCTTCCGTTGGGGCGACACGGTCTTCACCGGCGACACGGTCATGGGCTGGGCCAGCACGCTCGTTTCACCGCCGGACGGAGACTTGAGCGCGTTCATGCGCTCCGTTGAACGGATCAAAGCGCTAGATTCTCGTGTCTTCTATCCCGGGCACGGCTCCCCTATCACGGAGACCAATGCACGCTGCGAGTGGTTGCTTGCACATCGCCGCCAGCGTGAGGAGGAGATCTTGTTGGAACTGAGCAATGGCTCTGCAACCGTGGCGGCTCTGACTGCTGCCATCTACGTTGACACGCCGCCAGCTCTGCTTCCCGCTGCAGAGCGGAACGTCTTCGCTCACCTTATTGATCTCGTGGAGAGAAAGCAGGCCCACGCCCATCCGAGCCTATCGATTTCAGCGCGGTTCCACCGCGTGTGACAGATCGCAAAATCAACCGTTTTCCCTCTGGACGCGGTGAATCGGTGTTGTTATACGGACAGCCGGTGTTCCGGCGTAGCTCAGCGGTAGAGCAGTTGACTGTTAATCAATTGGTCGTAGGTTCGATCCCTACCGCCGGAGCCAAAAAACCCCTTATAATTCAGTTTGTTGCAGTGAAATTTAGCAACGTGAGATTGTTCGCTTGACAGCGAAATACGGTGATTCACCCCGCTGTTTTTGACCTTTTGTCACATAAAGGGGTGAATAAGGGGTGAATCATTTTGGGGTGAATCGGATCGCTTTTCCGGGGTGAGACTAGAAGACGATACGAATCGTCACATAGCCGGAGCATCCAACTCGGAAACGCTTAATCTCCCTAATAGTAGTGATTGGATGGCTCCTTACAATCGATTGTAGCGGGCTCAAGGTTTGAGCCATACGTCTGACTCACAAGCCCAAAAACCGGAAAAGGACTCCTGCGGCAAAATAGACGATTGTGACTCAAGCCTTGAAATTGACGCTTAAGGCTTCTATTTGGTTTGCATGAGCGGACTCCGCGAGCGTTGGGACCGTCCTTAGCCGGCAAGTTGGGATGACGTCACGCAGCGGGGGCTTCCGGTAAAGCCAGATCGGGTACGCGCCGGTCAGTCCGCTTCTTTTTCCCAAATCGGTGCATCACGCGAACTTGCGGTTGGGATCGCAGTGATGACGTGCCAACAGTCTCTCTCAACCGACCAATCCAACACGCATTTGATCCAAACATGGCCCTTCTTTCTCCAAAGGATTGGTCGACCGTTGTTTCCAATCGATATTTTGTCAGGATCAACGCAACAAAACGCAACCATATGTACCAGCGTTCGAAAGCCAAGCTTATCGGTAGAATAATTCTTTCGCGTTTGATGGCTTTCGATGTGTGCAAGGCCGAAGCCTGCGTGTCTACCATTGTCGAAACCATTCAAGAGGCGAACAAGCCCCTCGGCTCTACCAAGTTTTAAGGCCATAGCCTCATCAATTACGCCCACATGCATGGCACCGTTAGGTGCCATCACTGACCGAAACTCAGGCTGAATAGGGTTGTTTTTGTCCACCCGCTGTACCGCTCGCATCGCTCTCGTCTTTGTAAATGAACGCAAGGCTACCTTCTACGAGCTTGAGCCAAGCGTCTCGGTCGGCTCTTGGCCAAACGGACTTCGGAGAGGGCAAATGCGCAAGAAGTGCTCTGATCAGTGGGTCCACATTATCAAACTCTCCCCCGCTTCCGCCGTCACCAGCGCCCCCCGCTTCGCCTCCCCTCTGATCATGGCTACCGCCATTTCCTTCTGCCTTCCCTTCGCCATGGCTCGATCCTTCGCCCGCTTCGCGAAGTTTCGCAGGGCGAACAAGTTTATCTCTTCCGCTTTCAAAGTACCCTGCTGTCTCTGCCGAACGCTCAAATACCTGCCTAGCTCGCTCTGACTGCTTTTCCGCCACTCCGAAGCCAACGAGTCTGCGTTCCAATGCAGCCGCTGGTGGCAAATGGCCCGCCCTGAAACTATCGTAGATTGTTCGGAACAAATCCACACGAAGAAATGCGTCGGCTTTCGCCGTACGCTCCCATTCAGGGTCGATTATCTTTAGCCCAAGATCCGTCAGTTCAACGGTATCAGCCCCACGAGGCGCGTTGATCAGCCCGAATTGCTTCGCCGTAGACACTCTCGTACGAAAGCCTGAGCTTTTGGTACTAAGGCTCAACTGCGCAGCCAACTCATCCGGCTGGACGGTGCCGCCGCCATTACGTTCGAAGGCGGCTGCCGCAACCTCAATCGCCGCAGAAAGGTCCATGTACGGAAAGTCGATTGTCGACCGCTGCCTTCGGGCCACCCCGTCACTGTCTGCGGGTTCGTTCACTTGTGGTTTGACGTCTTGCTCTTCCATAACGCGCTCCCATCGGCCACCCGGGAAATGCCCGAGTATATAGCCTTGGGGGCTGAAAACTTCAAGGACAATGTCTGCCGTGTCTGCGGACTTTTCATATGCCCTTGTTTTGAATCACAATTTCTGAAGGCGGTATGCTGGTTTGATAGCGATGCGCTTCCTAAGAACCTATCCATTTGGGTCGTAATAGCGAACCCGTGGCAATTGGACGTTTGGAGTTTCCTCGCCAATTTCTCGTAAGGCACGTTTGTGTATGTCCTGCGGCGCGCGTGGGATAAGGCCACCCTTCCGGAGATTGACCTTGTGTTGGTCGATCGCCGCCCTGCGGTTCATTCGCTCCGAAATTGTCAGGAAGACGTACGCTGCAATCAAAACTGGTAGTATCCACGCAAATCTTTCCATCGCCAGCCCCTCGGTTGCAATGTCACTGTCAGACAAGGTACGAAAGACTGCTGGATTTATGAAGGTGGAGGCGAGGGAGCCTCACTCACCTAGCTCCCTCGCTCAATTTAGACAGGCCAGAGGCAGGCCCGCCCTTTGCGGAGCGTAGGCTGTCACGGCTATCCACGCCCTGCGGTGGCAACGTTTACGTTGTGTTTTCGCAACGTCAACGCGATAGTCCCGGTGGATGGCGAATAATTGCCTTCGCAACAAAACGCGAAACCGCGTCGCCGGGGTTGTGGTCTGGAAACCATGCGCGAGGGTCGTGCTTGAAGTGGGCGCGCTCGTTCGCAGCCCACGCCTTCACGTCCGGGTCCGGGCATATCTCGACAAGTGCTTTCACCTCATCCGCTGGGATTGGCTGCAAAACGGTCGGTGAAAAGCGATCACGCGTCCGCAGTTCGCGTACGGCGTCCCCCAACGCGCCGGGGCGGTGGATTAGCCCGCCGTGCCGGTGGTCCTGCCGGGCTTTCAGGTTCGAAGCGTATCCGACGTAATCGGTTCCGGGCACGGTAAAGAGATAGACGGGCGCCCACTTACCCATTCTTAGCCTGCGCCTTCTGTCCAGCCATGGCGGCCTGTTGCGCGATTTGCGTTTGAGACTTCCGAAACGAGTCCGCATCCGGTGTTTGAATGTGCCAAGTGTAGTTATTGGTGACGCCGCCGCGACCGCCCTTGCCGTTGCCCGCGCCGTTTCCATCATCCATCTCGACCGGAACCTTGCGGCCTTTGCTCAGCGGGATAACTGCTTCATTCGGATGGAGCACCGCAGGGATGCCGGACGTGTTGTGCGTACCTTCCGCATACTGTCGGATGCCAACCGGGTCTTTCGGGTCGTCCTCTTCTGCCTCGTCATCGCTGCCACTGAATAGCGATCCAAGCAGCGATACGCCCGCGCCTACAAGAAGACCTGTCATACCGCCGCCGCTAAAGAGGCCGCCACCTCCGCCGCCACTGGATGCGCTTCGCATGCTTGCTGCTGCGGTGTTACCACCAGACACGATGCCGTTTTGCATCTGCATTGCTGCCGTCTGCCCGCCGCTGTTTATCTGTGTGTTCATGACAGCGCCGGACGATGTTGCGGCAGTGTTCATTTGCGATGCGATAGTGCTTCCGGTGGTTTGTCCCGCCTGCGTGGATGCCGATACAATGGCGTTGCGCATAATCTCCGCGCCCTGCGTGGAACCGTTCACAATCGCATTGGACATGGAAGCACCTTCGCTGAGGCTGGCAGCATCTGTGGTTTCTTCCCCGCCGAGCTTGGCGATAGTCTTGCCAATGCCCATGCCGTTTTCGTCCCAGCCGAATAGCTGCAAAATCTCTTTGGTCGCTTGATCGGCGATCACGTCGGCAAACGTCCCGAGTATGGCATCGCCCAAGGACTCAAGGCTAAAATCCCCGGTCATTAGATCGCGGATTCCATCGCGAAGGTTGCCAATTACACCTTCCTCGATCTGGTTTCCGGCTTCCGTCCACGACGGAACGGAATCCACAAATTCTTTCGCCGGGTTTCGCGCCAGTTCGGTTAGTTCTTTTTGAAGGCGTTCGGCTGCCTCGATCTGGCGAACCATAGCAAGCGTGGACTCATCCAGCGGGTTGACGCCGCTAAGCATCGCCTCGCCCAATACCTTCGCTGCGGCTTCGGAGTCGGTGTAGCCCATGGCCAGAAGCTGCAATGCGTTATTCTCTGCCTGAATGCTTTCAAGGCTGGAATCCAGCGCTTCATTCATTTCTTTCAGCGCTTCCGCGAAGGTCTTGACGTCAGATGCGGAACCGCCCCCGCCGCCACCCTTTTTTGTCTTGGGATTAAAGACGTCTACGAGGTCCACGACATTGCGAGGTAGCGGTTTGGAGGTGTCCCCGAACCCTAGGATGGTATCACCACCAACTGTTCCTCCGTATTTGTCATTCGATAGACCGAAGCTAAGCCCGGTCTTGTCTGGGACCGGCAGGCCGCTGACAGGGTCTAGCGTCCCGCTCTGTGCGCCAATCATTTGGCTTGCGGCTGCGGCTGCCCGGAGTTGACTTGCGAGTACCCCAGCCTGTTGGGCCGCCGCGCCTATGTTCCCCGCCATGTTTACGTTGGCGATAACACGGGCAGCATCTGCGCCGCCTTCAAGCTCTTTCTTTGCCTTAGCCATGATCGCGCGAACGGCGTCGGACTCGTTGCTCAACTCGGCGGTTGCCGCAAGCGCCTTCCGAAGCGCTTTCGGGAAATCGGCGAGTTCGATTCCTGTTGACTCCGCGTAGTCGCGCAACTTTTGGAGCGCCGCAACTTGTGCGTCGAGCCCATCGGCCTTGCTGTAGTCATGCAAAAGGTCGTTAAGCTCGCGGGCCTGCGGCGTCGTGATACCGAACGTGTTGGACAGGTTGTCCAGCGTAGTTTTCAGTTCGTGACCACCAGTTGCCGCCGTCGAGAATGCGCGGGCCGATTTTTCGATTTCGGCGGCATTGTCGGCGAGCGCGTCGCGGATTTCGCCTATCTTCAACTGCGTTTGAATCATTGCCATTTCGCGGGCGCGTTCTGCGGCCTTGCCAAACTTGGCGGATAGTTCGTCAGACGTCATTTGGAGCACGTCCAACGTGCTCGACAGGTCGGAGGAAAGGGTTTTTAGGCTACTCAACTGGTCTTCGAGCGACTTGCCAGCATCCTCAGCGGACCATGCGTTGATTGCCCACTGTGCAAGGGCCGCGCCGCCCGCGATAACGCCTATGGTCAGCAAGCTCATTGGGCTGACCATGGAAAGGAAACCGGCCTTCATGGTGGAAAAGATTTGAGCCCGCGTGCCCATCATGGCCCAAAGCTGGTTTAGCTGTGTACCTTGTTGAATCGCGAGGATGAGCGGGCTTTGACCGCTCGCGAGCATAACGCCAATGTCGTTTAGCTGTGCGGTCATGTATGCCGTCTGGTGCCCGCTCGCTTTCATTGCTGCGCCGTATTGACCGGCTGCGACAGAGGACGCGGAAAGCTGCGCTGCGGCGCGCTCGCGGGCTGCGCTTGCTACCTGCGCCGATAGCGCGCCTTCGCGTTCTGCAAGTGCAATTTCTTCTAGTGCCGTCTCGTATTGTTTGGATGCGGCATAAAGCGGGTTGTACTGGCCCTTGAGGCGTTCCAGTGCGGCGCTGGCCTCATCGCTGGCGCGCTGGTTCGCACGAATGGTCGTATTAATTTCTTCTAGCTGACGGTTCGCGCGGTTCGCGGCGCTGGCTGCGCTGTTGAATTCGGCGGTCGCAAGCGTGATGTCGGCAGGGCTGGCTGCGTTTCGTACCGTCTGATTGAATTGCGCATAGGCCTTTTCCAGCTTCACAATCCCTGCCGTGTTCCCGGCGAAGTTCATCCGTTCCATAGAACGTGCAAAGCGATTGCTCGCTGTGGTCGTGGCATTCATCATCGAAGCGGCAAGGCGTTTCACTGCCGCGTCGGTCTGTGTCAGCGCCTTTTCTGTCGTCTTTGCGGCTGTCGTGGCCTTGGATGCATCGATGCGCTGAAAGGCTCCGTCTGTAGCCTTGTCGGCGGTCTGTACGGCGGCTTTGATTGCGTTGATTGCACCGACAAATTCGCGCGCGCCACTCTTTGCGGCTGCCGCATTGATTTTTAGACGGAGTTCGTGGGTTTCCATTAGATAGGGGCCTGTTCTGGATTGATGCGCGTCGCTTCCGCCCAACCAGAACCAAGAAACGGAAGCGACGCGCTGGGAGCGCGCGGCGATGGGGAGAAGGCATGCCCGCCGCGCATATTTGCGGGAGGACTAGACCACGCAAATTAGAATGAATCGTCAGGCGCTAGGTGATAAGTCCTGTTTGCGCTTTTCGCCCGAGATTAAAAACGAAAAGAGTAATGCGCCTGACATGTGGAATTATACCATTGAATCCGGTGTTTCGCCAAATGCGAACGGGTCATTTTGGCATGTTTACTAGGCCGAAAATGAGGTAAATTTTCTAAGGGGCATATTGCGAGTTGGACGAATATTTTGAATGTGGGCGGGTCCCCCGGTGCTAACTTACCCAAACGATACTCCAATACTTACTGTCGCCTACTGAGCCGGTTGCCACCCCGTATACAGTATACCCGAAAGGGACCCTCGGTTTATTATTTGGAAACAATGTTTGGGGCGATTGTCAGGACAATGAAGAGAGTCAAAGTCATCTGTTGAGAGTTGAGCGACTTGCCCGCTGACGCGGGCTCATATCAACCAATAGTATTACAGCCTATCAGGGCTGCGCGGCTGGCAGGCTATGCGGTTCAATGGTGATTGGGGGAATGGTGGCCCGCGTTAGCGGGCCTGAGTGCCACAGCATTCCGAGTCTGAGGTAATGGTTGCCCGCGTCAGCGGGCACCCTGATACACGCCAGCACGTTGCAACATCTGTTTGATGCTGTGCGCTGCGTATGCGCTGCCACTAGGTGCCGTATGTCCAAGCTGTTCCAGTTCCTCAGCGATCTTGCGAAGGCTACGACGCGCGCCTGTTTTGGGGCTCTTGCGATACAGCCGCTTGGCTTCGGCTATGGTCGTATCAGGCACAGGCTTGCGGCCTTCTACGCGTCGCCCCAGCGCCGCAGACTTGCGGTCCCGTGCATGCCGCAACTTGTCGGTTGTCATGCGACGGTCAAAGGCAGAGACAGCGCCAAGGATCGAACGGACAAGCTCTGCGGTCGGGCTGTCTTGCGTGAAATAGTCCGGCGCTGTGGTTGGTATCAGTTCAACGCCGCGCTCTTTAAGCAGTCTGTGGCCAAGCTCTTGAACCACTGCATCACGGGCGAAACGGTCGGGCGACTCCACCAGTATGGTGCGCGTCCCATTCGACAGCACAGCGTCCAGAAGGGCGAGCATGCCGGGCCGCGTATCAATCGGATCGGTGCCGCTTACAGCCGCGTCATAGAATTCCCCGACGATTTCGAAACCGTTTGCCTTTGCGTATCCTTCGATTGCCGCACGCTGCCGAGTGTCCGAGTCCTTGTCGGCACCAACGTTTGCGGCGCTGGACGTCCTCATATAGGCGAATGCCGGTATTTTCTTCACTCGAAACCCCTTTCTTGCGCAGTAGGTTAGCCTAATCTGGCGTAATCAATCTTGAGATAAATTACATTAAATCGAGGACGGAGTCACGGAAACAATCGAGATTCAGGCCTCTAGTTGCGAATGATTCTCATCTTTTGGGTCGAATCTGGTCGAAACTGAACACGTAATATTATTGCTTACGAAGGAGAAAATATTTCCAATTAATGCGCGCGGCGGCTGTGGAGGGGGTTTTGTTCCAAATGTTCCGGCTTGTTCCAACCATGTTCCAGTCGTGTTCCGGTCTAAGCCATTGATTTCCTAGGTCTTTGTTCCAATGTTCCAATGTTCCAGAAAAAAGAAGCACACGGCAGCGCGCGGCGTGCGCCGTCGAAGGTGCGACAGTGGTGTGTGGTCCTCAAACTCTCCTATCTTCTTTTTCCTTGGAACAATTGGAACATTGGAACAAATGTAATGAAAACATAGGGTTAGATGGAATTGTGATTGGAGCATGCTTGGAACAATTGGAACATTGTTCAAAATCAACCACTTACGAGACCCCAATTGACGAAAAGGCCCGCGTTAGCGGGCCTCTTTCAATCAAAACACTGCTACGCCGCAGCCTCTGACGGCGGTGGAAGCATATTCAGCGGCAGGACGTAGCAGTTCCGGTTCAGTTCGATTTCCGACCATTCTTCCGCATCATGCTCACCAGACCGCCGGTAGTAGCATTTCCCACGCGACCGCACCGCAGTGAGCGGCTGACCCGATACACGTTCGAACACCCGCGCCGGGTCGCGCTCTGCGGCCTGTCGAACGTCACCATATCGTTCCGCGAAGGCCCGCAGCCATTGCGTTGGAATGCGTGTATGTCCTTTGGCGAAGACAAACCGGTACTTTTCCATGCCGTCCTCAAAATGGAATTCACCATCCTCGATCATGTTAGCGAAGGCGCGATAAACCGGGCGCATCGTCTCCTGTTCCATGGCCGCGCGATCACTGGTTTCCGGTGCCATAAAAACATCGCTCCACTCCATACCAACGCTGGCAGGATCATAAGTTGCCAGTTCATAGAACAGCGCCTTAATACCGTCGCCGTCTATCTGCTCACGCAGACGACGGAAATAGTCGATATCCCCGCGCTTGGCATCCGAGACGCGTTGAACGAAATAACGCCGTTCGCTGCCGTTACCTTCGATGCTGATTGCGTCGGGGTGGTTGGAGTCGAACACATACCGCGTGTACGAGTCCATTTCGAAGGGCTGAATATTCTTCACCTCCACGCGCACCTTTTCGTGGTCAACTTTGTGCTTCAAAGCATTGGCCACGCGCCGGTCACCACTGAAAACGGCTTCCTCTGATACGCAGACAAGGTTGAGCGCGTGTGTTTCGCCAGCCCACCGCCCGATTACGGAGTCCGCGTCCCCCAGCGTGGTGCCGTATGGATGGACCAACGCCCGAAGGATGCGCCCGAAATGCCCCTTACCGATTCCGCCGTCGCCCCAGATAACCACGGCGGTCTTCGGCTTTTCACCGGGGCGTTGCACCAGATGCGCCATCCAGTGCCACAACCACCGGAACGCCTCTTCATCACCGTCGCAGATGATGTCCCGGATAAAATCTTCCAGCATCGTGCAGTCGCCCGGTTCGGGCTCAACAGCGAATCCGCGAAAAAGGTTATAGGTGGAATCGCTGATCGTGGCAGGCGGCGGGGCGAACGCGGTACCGCCCCAGCGGGTGGCCTGCTTAGAGTGCACCGCGACGGGGTTGATATCGCCGCCGTCTGCGGATTCGTACTCTTGGTTCGAGTACCAACGCGCGAGCGCCGTTGTGTTCCACACGTCCAATTTGGGCGGTTCGCCTCGTGCAAGTTGCCGAACAAACTTGCCTTCGCCACCAATGTTGACGAACCGAAACCCACGCGACAGCGAGTCCAATGCTTCGCCGAGCGTGTCACCTAGCGACGCGGTTATGTCGAAAGGCTCCGCGTCCTCGATTTCGCGCTGTTCTGCGATGTAATCGCGGGCCTGTTGAATGCGCGTGTCTAGGTAATCGTCGGTTGCATAGCGAGACTCCGCACGGTCGTCTTTACATTCAGACGACAGGATCGCGTCAAGCAATGCCGTTTTCAGCGGTGCGCTGTCAGCATCGGCACTATGACGGGCAAAGTAGGCGCACGCCGCCGCGTAGATAGGAGCGTCAAAACCGCGTTGACCGTCACCATCGCCGATATCGGCAAGGTGCGCGTCCAGCCCCTTGACGCCCTCCGCCTGACGGCGGCTAGTGCGTTTAGTGGAAGTCTTCCGCTTCTTTTCTTGCTTAGCCTTTGGCTTGTCGGTTTGCCGGTGTTTCGTCGCCTCGAACGCCAATTTTCGCAACCATTCCGGCGCATCTGCTACGTCGCATTCCCACGGCGCGCAGCCATCCTGCCAACGATAAAAGCTGCCATTTGGATGGATGGACGGCGGCGCGATAATCTGCCCATTCTTGCCGCGAATATCGACGCCGGGCGCGATCTCGGAAGCGGTGTTGCGGATGTCCAGCCCGTCCGCCTTGAAGATCAGATGCAACCCGCCGGAACCGGTAATGGACTCCCATGTAACTGGTAGGTTGCCGTGCGCGTCTTCCAGCGCCTCCAGCGCCTGCATTCCGGCTTCGCCGTCGATATCGAGCACAAACAGCCCGCAACCTTCCGGGAAGGTAATCGCGACGTTACGCGGTGCCGAGACAGGCGCATACGGGTAAACGTTCCCGCTCTTGTCCTCCGGATATTCGCCGTCGCCAGTCCAGAAGGTCAGAATCTCATCTAGGTCATTACTGGCGCGCTGTTCCCAGCGTGCGCCGCGCGGCACTTTCGACTGTCCGCCCGGACCGGTGGGCTTGCCACTACCGTCCAACGCGTGCGCGTCGATGACGTACAGGCCCGCATCCGCGTAGGCTAGTGCGCATGCCAGCGTCAGCATGTTGTGCTGAAGCGCGTGGTTACCAACGGCGGCAGCGGCGGTGCGGGCATACTCGATGGGTAGGCGCTCGCGTACATCGTCTTTAGCTGCATCAGCAGCCGGTTTCAGATATGGATTCTTTCGGTCCCGAAGCTTCTGGAACACGTCCGAGCCCGGTTGTTTTTCGATGGCTACAGCCATAACATAATCCTTCTATTTGACCCTTCCTCTATTGCCTTTTCTAATGGCTCTCTGGTATAAGGGACGCGGTTCATGATTGCCCGCTTTGCTTTTTCCTTCGGCAAGGCGGGCATTTTTTTAAGGGTCTACACCCGTTCCGGGCATTCCCAAATAGGTAACGGGTCATGACCTATTATTTGAGTCAGCATGTGTGACCTATTCAATACGCTCCACCGCGCGCCCGTTCTTGTTTTCCTGTCGTTACGTGGTCCATCCAGTCATACACCCGCGCGCCCCCCGCTTCGGGCTGCGCGCGTTTCGGGGCAGGTTCCATCGCCCGTTTGACCATCGCATTGATGGATTCTTCCGTCATGGCCGCTGCCGTGCCCCGCCGCCAAGAAAGAAACAGCTTTTCGCGGTGGCGCTGGATATAGTCCTTCAAGTCAGATTCTGTCTTGGCGACTAGGCAGAATCCGTCACCCGCGTAACTCAGCACCTCGCAGGGAAATCGGAGGCCTTTCATTACGCCGCCCGTCCCTGTAGCCAGTGCCCGTCCATTATCGGCGATCAAAATTGTCTGCATCGGCTTGCCCATTACTCGCCACCCTCGAAGAGGTCGCGCGGCAAGGTCACCTTCGCGCACGGTTCGCCAGCCGGGGCGTCTGTGTACCGCTGCTTGCCCGGTTGCCGTCCGTCCAGTGTCCGCCGATAGCCTGCGATACGGATAGCGCAATCAACGATCTCATCGGGCCAGCTTTCCAGCAAAGGCGACGGGTCAACCAAGGCGAAGTTACAATCGCTGTCGTAAACCGCCGCGAAAACATGGTCCGCAATAGCATCTGCCATGTTCAATATCTGCGCCGGGTCGTCGTGAAGCGCTACAGCTTCGGCATAGGCTTGTCGTGCAGACTCTTCCGGCGATTTGGGTTCGCCCGGCGAAGCGCCTAGGGCTGACAACATCGCGCAGTGTAGGGCGCTGCGCTCGCCTCGTGTAAGGTTCATGGTGGTCTCATTAAGTTTCATTTTCGTTGCTCGCTAGTTGGGCCTGTAGGGCCTCTTTTGATTGTTGGTCGGGGGTGTCGGTAAAAATTGCGCGCGCATTTTTCGCCGTGTTGATGCGGCCTTCGCTATCCACGCCATTTGCACACAGCATGTGAAAACGGCGGAATGCGAACAGCAGGTGACTGCTTACAGGCGGCGGCACCGTTCCGGGTCCTGCCGCGTCGTCATCTGGAAGGTGTGCGCTGAAATGAGAGAGCTTGGTAAGCGCCCCAGAAAGTACATCGGCGGTTTGGTGGATGCGCTGGAAAAGTTGGCGCAGGTCGCGAGGTTGTGCCACCTTGATCGCGGCAACCGTATCGCCAAGGCGGGCCGCCTCGCTCTCGCATACGTACAGAAGCGACTGAATCGTTACATCGGAGGTCATTGTGGATACGCACCGGGCCAGAACGTCATTTTGGTGGTGAAGTCTTGTAGGATGCCGCCGTCACTCTGGGGTCGTTCTGGCGCATCAATCTTGTCTTGCGCTCGCTGGCTGCGCCCGGCCATCACGGTCAAAAGTTTCCGCAAACTGGTCGCAATCGCCGTCTCTCCGTGAAAATCGGCGAGTTTTGCGGCTTCTAGTACGGCAGAAGTGGTCTCCGCGAAAATGCTATTGATACTTTGTGCGGTCAGGCGCGCCGCATCGCTCGCGAACTTGGCGTTTTGCTTTTTGAGGAAGGCCACGCGGTCCGCAACATGAACCTTTTTTGAAAGCTTGGTTGCAGCGGCCCGCACAGCATCGGGGAAGCCTTCGCCTTCTGCGGGCAACGGCTTTGAAAAAGCCCGGCAATAGCTTTCGGCTTGCCCCAGCCCCTCCGCCAGCCCCTGCGCGAACGCTTCATGTCGCGCATTTTTCAAGGGCGTATCGCTCATCGGTCTGCCTCGGGGATGGGCGCCGCCATTGCGATCAGCGCCGCTTGATTGTCAGAGTCCCATTCGGGGAACACGCGATCCATGGTCCGTTGCGCGTCGGACAGATAGAAGTATTTGCGGCCCTGTTTCCCGACCACGAAACGGCAGTTACACAGGGCAAGTACCTTGGCCACGAAACCGACGTTCGCGCCCCGGACGTTCAACGCCCGCGCGACGTCATCACGGCGCACGTAAAGGTCATCCGGGCTCATACCGCCACCTCTTTGTGCGAAGGCTTCGCACTGGCCCGAAGCCGTTCCTCGATTTCCGGTCGAAAAGTGCGAAACATGCGGAAGTGTTCAATTATCGATTCAAGCAAAAAACCTTTTTGAGTTGAGGGTTTACCGCTCTTCGTGATCTTGTCTGTCGTCACCCGCGCGGTATCGACGCGGGGGAATCCCACTAGTGCGAAATGGTGCCGAACGACAGATTCGTTGACTTGGAAGGCGCGCGCGATCAAGGGCACCGAAGTATAAAGTGGGCGGGTCATTGGCCGCCCTCCTGTGCCGTCTTGGCCTTTAGTGCATCGGTCAGGCGCTCGCGCTCGCGACCTAGCGCCATGCGCGTTCCGGGGTCGCGGGTCGTTTTCAACGATTTGTCGATTTCGGCAAGGCGCTTTTCGGGCGTCTTTTCGGGCGCGGGTGGATCACCTGCGGCAGCGCGGACTCGTTGCATCCGGCGAGCTTCAGCAATTCGATCCGCTGGCTTCAGCGCCATTAGCTCTGCCTCTGCGGCGTCCGCCTCTTCTGCGTTGACGCTGTCGATTGCCTGTTGTCGTCCAGCCGCGACTCGAATGCCTTCAAACTCGGGCAAAGTATTCACAGCTTGCTCCAGAAAATCCGGTCCAAACTCTTCGCCCGTTTGGACAAACAGGCGAACGCCGTTGATCTTCAACAGAGAGCGAGGGTCAAGCGTGACCCCGTATTTTTCCACGGATGCCTTTACTATTCGATCACTAATGTTTTTGAAGTTTGCCGCGTAAGCCGGAACGGCTAGTAGTTCATCATCGGTCATAGTGTCTTACTCGACCCGCTAACGCGGGCGCCTCTAAGATTTCATGTTGATTGGGGAATGATATTGAGAAGGGCGGGCTCCCGCCCCTCTCATTCGTTTGCCCACAATTTATAGCGCCGCCCTTCGGACGTACCACTATTTAAGCGGTACAGTATCGTACCCAGCGTGTACTGTCAATACATAGTGGTTGCAAACGGATCAGAAATCGGATAAGGGGCGCGATTCGCGGCCAATGGTAAACTAGGAAACACAGGACATCGCTTCAAGGTGCCGCATGACGCGCGCCTTCACATCGCCAGACACCCGCTCTAGGCTGCCCCCGACCAATTGATTCTGGGGTGACTTGTGGCCAAGCTGATCTCACTAAAACCGACGCCGAAAGGCGAAGCTCGCTATGGCGTTCGATGGAAAGACGAAACCGGAAAGATGCGGCAGCGCAGTTTTGCGAACCGATGGGAGGCACAGAATTTCCGGGCTGAGCGGGAAGTGGCCGCACCACGTAAGCGCCGAAAGGTGAATCCAATCTTTCTCGACAACAAGATTGCATTCAGGGAAGCCGCCGCAGCCTATCTGCACCACCTAGAGTTTCCAGAGCCGGGTATTGAACCAAAGGAACCAGTCACACTGCGCGCGTACCGTTCGATCCTAGAAGAGCACGTCATTCTGCGGGTTGGTCGGAAATTGGTCCGCAACATCACAAGCGACGACTACAAGCTTATCTTTCTCGGCTGCAAGGAAACGGGCATGTCGCCCCGTACTCGCGATGAGGCACTGCGGCTGTTCCGGGCCGTCCTGTCGTATGCCCAAGCAAACGGATACATCGAACACGTGCCAGATAAGCCATTAATGGAGTCTCGCTCCCGCGCCGAGAAACAGGCGGAGAAAGAGGCGTCCGAAAGGAAATATTACTCCCCGGATGAAGTCTTTACGATGCTGGCGGCAGCGGATGCACTGGCACAGGACGATAACAAGCAGACGCGGCGCACATGGGCGCGATATCGACCGATGCTTCACCTTCTGGTCTATAGTGGCGCTCGTATCAGCGAAGCTCGTGCATTTCGCCGACAGGATTACGCGCCTCAGGAGGGGCGCATATACATCCGCCAGAGCGCGCCAGAGGGTAAGGGAAGTAACAACGTCAAGGCTACCGCCAGTTATAGATGGGTGCCCCTCCACCCTGCCCTACGCGACACGCTGGAAGCCTACATTCAAACGCACAACCGTGAGCTTCTTTTCGGGACCAAGACCGACCACCCGATTAGCCTACCGACGCTCTATCCGAGGCTTCTTGATCCACTCAAAGACCAAGCCGACTTGCTGGCTGCGTCTGGTTCGAATGCGCGCTATGTGAAAGTCCACCGCGACCGCCAGTTTCACGCTTTCCGACATCACTTCGCGTCATGGCTGGTGCGCCGTGGCGCAAACCTAAAGCAGCTTCAGAAGTACATGGGCCACACCAAGGCATCCTTTACCTTGGACGTTTACGGGCATCTCTTCGAAGATGACGGGCAGGAACTTATGGAAAGGATGACCCTATAAAATGTCACATGCAGGTCCGAAGACAGGTTTTTGGGCTTTTGACAAGGGGGTGAAGGGGTGAATAAGGGGTGAATCTTTTCAACTTGATATTCGTTCTAATGCACTGCCTATTAACAAAAAAAGTCCATGTGACACAATTGCCTGTTAATCAATTGGTCGTAGGTTCGATCCCTACCGCCGGAGCCAACCATCAGTAATACTGTCAATCGCCAGCTGCGTTCCGGTTTTCTCAGGTATCCGCCACGCCGTAAGGCTCGTGTGCCAGTTTCGGTCGATTGGCTGAAATCGGCGAATATTGGTTGCTGCCCGTTTCTCGCACCCGATCCAGGTTGAAACACCATCACGGCTCACCTATCAGGACATTCAAGAGCTTGGTGGGTATTTGGATGAAGAAATCGATCCTCGTACTGGTGGCCATCGCTGTCATTGCCGTGGGCTATTTGGCATACCGCCAAAGCCAAGCGTCAACCCTTCCGGAAGACATCGCATCGGGCAATGGGCGGGTCGAAGCCGTGCAGGTTGACGTCTCTTCACTGATCGCGGGCCGAGTTGCCTCGATAGAGGTGCTTGAAGGTGACTTGGTGGATGTCGACGATCTACTCGTCACCATCAATGCCGACACATTGGCGGCACAGCTGGCCCAGGCAGAGGCCGAAGTCGATGCCGGGCTTGCACAGGTGGCGGCTGCGCAGGCGTCGATCAAGCAGGCGGAAGCTCAACTGGCGTTGGCACGTGAGGAACTGACCCGCACCGAGACCCTGACCGACCGTGGCACCGCCACTCTGCAGACTCTCGACACAAGGCGCACCGATGTAGAAGTGGCGACGGCTAATCTCGCGGCAGCGGAGGCAACGATGCGGGCGAACGAAAGTGCGGTCGATGCCTCCCGAGCGGTCGTCGACCAGATCCGCTCCAACCTGGACGATACCGAGCTTCTCTCACCCGTTTACGGTCGCGTCCTGTATCGTCTGGCCGAGCCCGGCGAGGTGGTTTCCGCCGGGTCCCGAGTTCTGACCCTGGTGGACATGTCGCAAGTGTTTCTGGAGTTCTTTCTTCCGGCGACACAGGCGCATCGCGTCGCTGTCGGTGCCGAGGCGCGGATACGGCTGGACCTACTGCCGGACGCCGCCATTCCTGCAACTGTGACCTTTGTTTCGCCCGTGTCCCAATTCACGCCCAAGACCGTGGAGACAGCTGAAGAGCGAGAGAACCTTGTTTTCCGTGTCCGTGTCCGGGTGCCGCAGGAACTTGTCGAACGGTTCATAGATATCGTGCGAACCGGCATTCGCGGCGTAGCATATGTGCGGCTGGCAACCAGCGGCGCCCCCTCGCCCTGGCCCGACGATTTGCAGGTGCCCGATTTCGACGCCCTGACGGAAAGCCTGGATGAGTGACGTCTCCGCCGTGCGCGACAGCATCGTCCGCGCATCGGGCGTCAGCCAGCACTACGGTACGACGGTCGCGCTGCAGGGTGTGACGCTCGACGTACCGGCAGGCCTGATGGTAGGCATACTGGGTCCGGACGGAGTGGGAAAATCGACACTGCTCGACTTGATCGCCGGCGCTCGGAAGCTGCAGAGCGGCGAGCTGGAAGTGTTGGGCGGAGACATCCGCAGCGCATCTCACCGCCGGGTCCTGGGACCGCGGTTGGCCTACATGCCGCAGGGGCTGGGCAAGAACCTTTACCACTCGCTGAGCGTGCGCGAGAATCTCGACTTCTTCGGCCGCCTCTTCGCGCTCGACACTGCGGATCGCGCAGCGCAAATCGAGCGGCTGACCCGAGCGACTGGACTTCTTCCCTTTCTTGACCGACCGGCGGGTAAGCTTTCCGGTGGTATGAAACAGAAGCTGGGCCTGTGCTGCTCACTTCTGCACGACCCGGATCTGCTTATCCTCGATGAGCCGACGACCGGCGTCGATCCGCTTTCTCGCGGGCAGTTCTGGGATCTGATTGCCGATATCCGAAAGGGCCGGCCGAACATGTCTGTACTGGTCTCGACGGCCTACATGGACGAGGCAGATGGCTTCGATTGGCTCGTGGCAATGGCAGATGGCCGGATCCTCGATACCGGTACGCCCGAAGAATTGCGCCACAAGACGGACGCCGCTGACCTGGAGACCGCGTTCGTACGTTTGTTACCGGAAAATCGGCGCGGTAGTGGTGTCGAACTGGATATCCCGCCGCTCGTCGCTGACGGAGAAGCGCCGGCGATCGTTGCACGAGGTCTGACGAAGCGTTTCGGCGATTTCACCGCCTTGCGGGATGTCAGTTTCGAGATCAGACCCGGCGAGATTTTCGGTTTTCTTGGCTCCAACGGCTGCGGCAAGACGACAACCATGAAGATGCTCACCGGATTGTTGCCGATCACCGAAGGCGAAGCGGAATTGATGGGTCGGCCTGTCGATGCTTCGGACATCGCGACCCGCAAACGTGTGGGCTTCATGAGTCAGGCATTCTCGCTCTACGGTGAACTGACGGTGCAACAGAACCTCGCGCTGCACGCCCGTTTGTTCGACCTGCCTCGAGACCACGCCAAGCGGCGGATCGAGGAGGTGGTCGAGTTGTTCGACCTCGCGCCGATCCGAAACGAAAAATCCGGAGACCTTCCGCTCGGTATGCGGCAGCGCCTGTCCCTGGCCGTGGCGGTCCTGCACGAGCCCGAAGTGCTGATCCTCGACGAACCCACATCCGGTGTCGACCCGGTCGCGCGGGACCAGTTCTGGGATCTGCTGGTCCATCTTTCGCGCGAGAAGAAGGTAACGATATTCATCTCCACACATTTCATGAACGAAGCCCTGCGCTGCGATCGGATCTCCCTGATGCATGCCGGCCAAGTGCTGGTCTATGATGAGCCGAAGCGCCTTGCGGACCAAAGCGAAAGCGGCCGGCTAGAAGAGACCTTTATTCACTACATCGAGGATGCAATTGCGAAACAGGGCGGGTCCGAACAGCCCGAGAGCGCGGATTTACTGCTCGGCAATGCTGCGCAACACGCCGGATCAAAAGCCAGTGGTTTCTCGATCGGCCGGCTCCTGGCGATCTCATATCGGGAGATGAAAGACCTTAGTCGGGATCCGATCAGGGTCGCTTTCGCTTCGCTGGGATCCGTCTTTCTGCTGCTCGTGATTGCCATGGGTATCTCGATGGACGTCGATAATATCACCACAGCCGTATTGGATGAGGATCAGACGCCGGAAAGCCGGGCTTACATGGATGCGTTCTTTGCGTCTTCCTATTTCACGGAGTCGGCGCAGCTTGCCTCGCATGACGATCTCATGAGCAGGTTGCGTAGCGGCAACATCAGCGTAGGAGTAGAGATTCCACGCGGGTTTGGGCGGGATGTTCGTGACGACAGGACCGTCGATGTCGCCGCAAACATCGACGGCGCAAACACGCAACGCGCTGGTACCGTTGAGTCCTACGTGACCGGGGCACATGCACAGTACCTGCAGGACCTTCTGCGCGGCCAGGGATTCGATCCGGATGAACTGAGCACCTACGGCTTCGAGAGCCGCTATCGCTACAATCCGACTTTCGAGAGCCTGAATGCGATTGGACCGGCAGTTCCTCCGATCATGTTGTTGCTGATCCCGGCGATCCTGATGGCACTGAGCGTCGCGCGCGAGAGGGAGATCGGCACGATCACAAACTTCTACGTCACACCGACCACGAAGCTGGAATTCCTGCTGGGCAAGCAGTTGCCCTACATTGCCGTCACAATGGTGAACTTCGCACTGCTCATGCTCGTGGTGGTGCTTGTTCTGGGTGTGCCGATGACCGGGGATTTCCTGCCATTTGCGATCGGTGCCTTGTTCTATGCCATCGTCGCGACGGCATACGGGCTGATGATTTCCGCAGCGGTAAAGACGCAGGTCGCCGCCGTCTTCGCCGCCTCGATCCTGTCGATGATGCCGTCGGTACAGTTTTCCGGCCTGATCCAGCCGATCTCGACCTTATCGGATGCGGGCCAGGCGATCGGGACGTTCTGGCCGGCCTCCTACTTTGTCCACCTGAGCACCGGAGCCTTTACAAAGGGGCTCGGCTGGGAAGAGATGTTGCCAAGTCTTCTGGCACTGGTCGCTTTCGTTCCGGCGTTCATGCTGCCGGCCTATCTGTTGTTGCGCAAGCAGGCCGCCTGAGATGAAGTGGGTCAGGCACATATTCTGGCTGGGCACAAAGGAACTTCGGGCGGTGCTGACGGACCCGATGATGGTGTTCCTGATCCTCTTCATGTTTTCCGGGATGGTCTATCTTCAGGCCAGCGCCGTCACCGAGAACGTCAACAATGCGTCCCTCGCCATAGTCGACGAAGATAACAGCCTTGTAAGCAGGCGGATCGCCAACGCCTTTTTCCCGCCAAATTTCCAGCGGCCGGATTACATAGAAGCCGATGACGTGACTGGTGCGATGGCAGACGGACGATATCTTTTCGTCCTGTCATTCCCACCGAACTTCGAGCGTGATCTCCGGCGAGGATGGCAACCGACCCTTTATCTCGATGTTGATGCCACGGCCATGATGCAGGCCGGGCTTGGCGATGGTTACATCCAAAGTATTGTCGCCGCGGAAATTACGGACTTCCTTCAGAGCGACGGAGCATCTTCCGATTCACCGGTCGCCTTACAAACTCGTAGAGCCTTCAATCCAAATGGCACGCAGCGCTGGTTCCAGGCAATTTCCGCCGTCCTGGATTTCCTGTCTTTGGTCACGATCATCCTGGTCGGCGCAGCTCTGATCCGTGAACGCGAGCACGGTACCATTGAGCATCTTCTGGTGATGCCGCTAACCGCGACCGAGGTTGCGCTTGCGAAAATTTGGGCCAATGGCCTGATCATCCTGGTCGCATTTTCGGGATCCCTTACCTTGGTGGTCGAAGGGCTCCTTGGCGTGCCCGTCGCCGGCTCACGCGGACTGCTCATGTTCGGTGCCGCCGCATTCCTGTTCGCCCAGGCGTCTATCGGCATTCTGCTTGGCATTGTGGCGCGCAGTATGGCGCAGTTCGCATTGCTGATGCTGCTGGTCGTATTGCCGATGATGATGCTGTCCGGCGGCATGTCGCCTGTAGAGAGCCAGCCCAACGGCGTACGCCAGTTCACCTGGTTGTTCCCTTCGCGGCATTTCCTGTCCTTCTCGCACGCAATCGTTTTCCGTGGAGCTGATCTGACCCTTGTCTGCGGGGACTTGTTGAGATTGCTGGGCCTGGGATCGGCCTATCTCGTGATCAGTCTTACTCTGTTCCGAAGGTCGCTCAGCGCCAGCGGGTGAGAGGCCACGACCTAATTGTCGTTCCCCACCTGTGTGGTCGTTGCCAGGTGCGACCGATGAACTAGTCTACTGTCAACCATACATTTCAGGGACCGGATATGAGCGGACTTCTCGCACTTCTCGACGACGTAGCAGCCATCGCAAAGGTGGCTGCCGCCTCCGTCGACGACGTGGTCGCCCAGGCGGTCAAGGCATCTTCCAAAGCGGCCGGCGCCGTTATCGACGACGCCGCAGTCGCGCCCAAATATGTCCACGGCTTTTCCGCCGACCGAGAGCTTCCCATTGTCTGGAAGATCGCGCGCGGCTCCATATTCAACAAACTGGTCATCCTTCTGCCGGCCGCGTTGCTGCTGTCGGTTTTTGCTCCTTGGGCGATAGCTCCCCTTCTGATGCTGGGGGGCGCGTACCTGTGCTTCGAGGGCGCCGAAAAGGTCTGGCACTGGCTCAACCCTTCGGATCATCACACTGAAGAGCTTTACCAAGAGAAACTCTCGGACGCGCATCTGGAGGAAAAGAAGGTCTCCGGTGCGATAAAGACCGACTTCATCCTTTCGGCCGAGATCATGACAATCACACTATCGGCCCTGCCGGAGCTGAGTTTTGCCATGACGGCCGGCGCGCTCGCAGTGGCCGGGATCATCATCACGGTTGCCGTCTACGGAGCGGTGGCACTGATCGTGAAGGCTGACGATCTGGGACTACACCTCGCTGCGGAAGGGCGCACTAGTTTCGGCCGCTCGCTCGGGCGAGGTATTGTTCGTGGGATGCCGACGTTCATGCGACTTCTGGTAATTGTCGGAACGGCGGCAATGCTATGGGTTGGCGGGTCGATCATCATCCATGGGCTGGAGGAGATGGGTGTCGCGGAACCCGGGCATACGGTCCACGAAATCGCGCTTGCAGCAGGCCATACTATCCCGTCTTTGGAGGGTACAGTGGAGTGGATCGTCTCAGCCACAATCAGTGGCGTCCTGGGGTTCTGCCTCGGCCTAGTTCTGATGTTGGCTGTTAGTTCCGTTGTGAACCCGGTGATCGCGCTGTTCAAAGGTGAAAGCCAAGGCTGACCCTGCCGCACACGCTTAAGCCCTCTGCATATTGACCATCGCTACCTCAGGGATTGGCACCGGCCTTCGGGCTCACCGCAAGCCATTCCGAGCGATCTCGACGGCCAGCTTGCTCACGGCGCGGCTGCGTGCGCGGGCGATTTCGGCCGGACCACCGTCACCGGTAAGGGGCGCGTCTATGCTGAACTGCCCGGACCTGTTCCTGCCCTCAACTTCGGGCGCTACGAAGAACTGCCCCGACATCCGAAAGCTGCCTGTCGGAACTGCAAGGAACTCCTCTATACGAACATCGACCCTTGCGTCCGCCGGCTCGACGAATGGCCACGGTTCAGGAGCTGCCAGAGCCCCAGTCACCGTGCGGAGGTCACGGGCCAGTTGAAGCGTGACCGCCCGTTCCGGAAGATCGGTCCAGAGCGGCCCGAGCGGTGATATCGCGCCACTGGTGGATTTTACATAGATTTCCTCGTTCGCGGCATAGCTCGGCATCGTCACCGCCACGACTTCTATGCTGTGGTAGGCTGTGTAGACTCTCTCGCCAGGGGCGCTGGCAGATCCTGGTCTGACTGGTTCTCCATACCGGCTCTCCACCTCTCCGCCACATCCGGCAACGAACAGCAGGACGAACATTGTAGGGAGGTGACGAACTAAGGCTGCGAGGGTCATATCATCTTCCGGTGATCAGGGAACTTGGGTCGCGCTGCAATTGCCGCGCAAGCCGGTCGATAGCGCCGGCGGCCGACTCGATTTGTCGGATTGCGGCGCGAAGGTCACGATTGAATTCACTGTCGCGGTCGTAGGATGCAAAGGCCGAACCCGCCTGACTGGCAACACCGCTCAGGCGTTCGGCCAGGTCAGGCAGCGACGCGCTCGCTTCTGCGAGGGCGTCCGCCGCATCCCGGGCCGAAGCGAAAGTCGCATTTGCGTTTGAGATCAGGTTGCCCTCACGCAGATCGCTCAGAGTGCCCTTTAGCTCGACCAATGCAGCACTCACCTGTTCTGGCAGATCGCGCGTGCTGTCCTGATCGATCACCGCTTCAACACTCGCCAGAAGCTCGTTCGCGCGGTCGGCAAGCGTTTCTAGGGAAACTTTCTCGGCATCGCTCAGGATCGCGCTCGCCTGCGCTGCCAGGCCAGGAAATGTACCGACGGCCGAATCCACGCTGTCGATCAGTTCGGACACCGAGGCGATGATCGCCTGCTCCTGGAAGTCTTCAAGTAGCGAGTTCAACCTGTCCGCGGCGCTTTGCAGCCCTTCTGCAAGGGTTGAAATCTGGCCGGGGATGGCACTGATCTCGTCACTTTCCGCCACCGCCCGTACAGCTTCGAGCGTGGCGCGCAACTCGTCCGGTGCTGCCTGAAGCGCTTCGCTACCAACAAGACTGCGTGACTCGTCAAGGAACGCTATGGCGGACTCCAGCAGTTCCTCCACCGGAAGGTCATCTACCCTTTGCAGTAAACCCTGCGCACTGGCGGCAACGTTCCTGACTTCGGCCGGCGCGGTCGGGATCTGGGGAAACGGATCGGCGTTTCGGTCAATGCTTGCAGGCGCCGCGTCGGGTACCTCAACCAAGTCGATCCGAAGGCCACCTGTCAGAAGTGACGCGTTTCGCAATTGCCCGCGCAAACCATTGGCGACCCTTTCATCAAGGTAGTCGAGCAACCCTTCCTCTCCAGCATCTGCGTCGAGGCCAATACGTCCCGGGTTCAGCCTTAGCGTCGCTAGCAGCCGGACGTCGCCGTCGCCAAACCTGTCCTCATCGACGATCCCCGAAATTGTCGCAACCTCACCAACGCGGAGACCGCCGATTTGTACCGGGGCGCCCGCCGAAAGGCCGGAAAGGTTTTCATCGAATACCATCATGAAGTCGACAGCGGTGCCGTCGCCCTCGATGAAATAATCCTCTCGGGCAGTCTTCTCGTCGCGGTGAAGCTCGAAAACGGAATCCTTATTCAAAGGCTCGCCACCGGACGCCATGGTTTCGAAGGTCACGCCTCCGGTGATGAGGGATGCCAGCGAGGTGATATCCAGCCGCGCGCCAGCCGCGTCGAGTGAAAAACTGAAGCCTGAGATATCCCAGAAGCGGGTAGATGAGGTAACCAGCCGCTCGAAGGGTTCGAATATCACTGCCTCGGCTTCGACGGTCAGTCCGTCTTCCGATACCTCGGCAGCGCCAATGCGCCCGATTTCAACACCCCGAAAGATGATAGGTGGATTGCCGGTTGGCAGGCTAGTATCCGAGAACAAGTGAAATACCGTGCCGCCCTGCCCAACCTCGAGCAATGGTGCGTCCGCGAGGCCATCGAATTTCGATTGTGGTTCACCCGGAGTCCCGTCCCAAGCGCCTTCGATGTATACGCCGGACAAAACCGTATCCAGGCCGGAGACCCCTTGCGCACTGACCCTTGGCCGTACGACCCAGAAACTCGCATCTGCGTCGACGAACCGTGCCATTTCCTTGTCGACACGGATCGAGACAATGACCGTTTCAAGGTTTTCGCCAAACCCGACATCCTCGACATATCCCACGGCAATATCGCGGTGGCGTAGCTCTGTCTCTCCGGACAGGACGCCCTCTGCATTCCGGAAAGAAACCTCGATCAAGGGTCCCCTATCCGCATAGTTTTGCCATGCAACACCGAGCGCTACCGCCAACGCGAGCAGTGGCACGAGCCAGACGAGCGAGAACCTTGGCAGTCGCCGGTGTCGTTTTGTCTCGATCGGCACCTCTTCCGGGGCCGTATCGTGGTCTGGCGTATTGCTCATGCTGCTTCGGTCAGTTCATTGTTGTTGCAATCAGATCTATCCCAGATCAGGCGCGTGTCGAACGACCTCGCCGACAGCATCGTGAATATGACCGACAGGGCAAAGGTCAGCGATGCCGGTCCCGGATGGATCGACGCGACCACCGACAATTGCACCAATGAACTGAGGATGGCCACCACGAAAACATCGATCATTGACCATCGCCCGACAAACTCGATGACTTCGTACAGTCGTTGCCGACCAAGTGCACTTTGCGCGGAATGCCGATGCACCGACAGGCAAAGGTAGGCGATGGCCATGAACTTGCTGATAGGGATCAGCACGCTCGCGATCAGAACGATGGCTGCGATCCCGTATTCGCCGTGATGTGCGATTTCGAACGCACCGCCGACAATGGTATTGCGCTGGGTCGAGGTCAGCGTTTCTGTAACAAGCATCGGGTACATGTTTGCGGGGATGTAGCAGATCAGGCCCGCCGCCCACCAAGCCATGACTTGCTGCAGGGATGTCTCATGGCGCGAGACAAGCCGCGCACCGCAGCGGTCGCAGTGTTCCTGGGCGACGGGCCAGACACTTGCACAACTTCGGCATGCGACAAGCCCAGCTTCCTTCGCCGTAGTCATTCTGCGTCCTCCAGCGACTTCCAGATTGACCAGGAACAGACGTAAGCGTCGTGAATGACCACGAACACCGACAGAAGCGCGAACATCCAGAAGGCCGGTCCGAATTCCAGTCGCGCCAGATCCGTCACCTTTGCGAGCGCCACGGCGCAGCCGATTGCGAATACCTCCGTCATCGCCCATGGCTTCAATTCCTGGGCCGTGCGAAAGGCGATCCGAGCGTGGGGTGCGGGCCTCCGGCCGAAAACGATGGGGCCAAGCACGTAGCAGAGCAATAGCGTCCGTACTAAAGGAACAAGGACAATAAGCATGACCGTCGCTGCCGAAACCAACACCAGCGCGCCGGACCGGAAGCTTGTGGCGATATCCAGTAGCGATGCCCGGTTTCCTATACCAGCCGCGCTGATCTGCAGGAACGGAAAGAAAACGGCTGCAGCAACCAGGATCGTGATCGCGAGGCCGAGCGCCAGAATCCTAATTCCGGCCTCCTGGCGCGTTGTGATAAGCACCGTATGACACCGTTTGCATACGGCGCGTCCGCCTTCTTCGGGAATGCGCGCCTGGTAAAGCCAGTCGCAGTTCGGACAGGCAATCAGCTCTGAGCTTGCGGTCTTGGCCACGGCGCTTTCTGATTTGGTGTCACTCACTTGGGTCGCTGCGAGCGCCATTTGGTGCTCCTAACTGGGTTCGGATTGAATGGCGGATCCTTTTAGAACCCCACTGCGGATGTTCATGAGTGAAACTAGAGCGCCAAAGCCCTTTGCCCTCTCAAGTTTCGGTTCGGTGTATGCTCACCAGACTCGGATGAGGCTAGGCCGTGCCGTTGGCGGGGGCAAGATCGGGAAAACTCGCACGGCCCGGCGGTGACGCGTTATGTCGATTGAATTGTCCGCGGGGTAGACGCGACCGGTTGTCCCCTCGCGTCGCTGAAGCGATCATTCAGGCCAGGATCAGACTTTCAGGAAATCTCTGCCTGTCATCCGCGCCAGGTTTCCATGGTACAAAGATGCCCGGACATCATCCGATATGTCCATTTCTTCGATGGCGCGGATGGTTTCCCGGATGAACATTCGGCCGCCCTCCGGGTCGAACGGTGCGTCGGACGCAAAAACCATCTTGTCGTATCCGAAAAACTCCGCTGCCAGTCTGATGGAACCTGCTGCACCGAAGGTGGCCGTATCGGCATAAAACATGCGGAAATAGTCCAGTGGTCGGTGCTGAAGCTCCGCGCGTAAGGCCGCATAATCCTCGTCGGATGTCCGCGCGCCGAGAACATCGTTGCCCGGCCCAACACGCCCTTCAAAGAACGGAACCATTCCTCCAGCGTGATGCGTGATTATCTTGAGGCCAGGATGTCGGTCGAAAATTCTCGAATAGACCAGCCGCGCCATTGCAGCAGAGGTTTCGTATGGCCACCCGAAAGTCCACCATATCTCGTACTTGGATCTGTCCTCGGTGGCGTAGTCCGTCATTTTCGCGCTGCGCGCGGGATGCAACCAAATGGGGCGATCGACCTCGGCCATATAGTCGAAAAGCGGTACAAATTCCGGGTCGTCTAGAGGACGGCCCGAAACATGGGTGTAAAGCTGAACTCCGAGAGCGCCTGCATCCTGTATGGCATGGCGTGCCGCATCTAATATCGCCTCGATACCGGCCCCCATTGGCAGCGTCGGGATAAATCCCGGGAACCGGTCTGGATACTTTGTGCAAAGCTCCGCCATTGCCTCAGTTCCGACCCGGGCGAGTTCCAACGCCTGATCTGATCTTGCGACAAGTTCCAGCGGCGGCGAACCCAGCGACAGGATCTGCCGATACTCGTCATAAAGGTCCATCACCCGGAACCGTTCGTCGAGGTCGACCATCATCGGCTGCGCCTCGGATCGCCGTGTGATGTCGGTCATCGCACCCGTCACATCTGCAAGCGCCCGATGATAGCGTGCCGGCCAGATATGAGTGAAGGCATCGACTTTCAGCATCAGTCTGATCTCCAGTCAAAGGTCAGAACAACGGCATAACGGCACCGCCGACATACCCGTCGATGAGCTCTGGTCCGGCGCCGATCCATGGTTGTACGCGAAGCACTGCCAATCCTGCCAAAGTCAGCAAAGTCGCCAGGATCGCGAGCGGAATCGCGAAGCGCCAGCGAACGCCGCCCTCGAACCCCAGATAAAGTGCGACCAGAACCGGCGGCACTACGTAGAAGCCGAAGAAAAAGATCAGCACCCAGAACAGCAGGACGTAGCTGATGACCCGCAGTGCCGCCCCCCACTCCGCTGGCTGTTCTGCCTGCATCTGATTTCGGTCGTCCGACCGTGGGGTACGCGGCTTAAGAAACTCTGCATGCTTGGGAAACAGTTCTGCGGCGATGCCCAAAGTCAGAAACACAAGCGTCGCGATGCCGACGACCGTTGGCATCATTCGTGCTTGTTGAGGCAAACCCTGCGCGTCGACAACTGCTACCAGAATTATGACAGCCAGAACGGCGTCGACGATCACCTTGCCGATTTCAGGTCGCTGCTCTGTCATCTGCCGACCCTCCCTGCCGTGTTGTTCTGGGCCTTTTTGGATGGATCGCCACGACGCGTTCGACGTACAGCATCCGCAATGAACGGACCGAAAAGCGCACTCAGAGTGCAGACCATCAGCACCAACGCGATTGGCGAAGACCAGAATACGCCGAACCCGCTCTGCGAGATCAGCATCGACTGAAGAAAGGATGTCTCAAGCAGCGGACCCAGTATGAAACCGATCGCAATCGTGATGAGCGGAAAGCCGAACCGCCGCAGAACGTAACCCATAATGCCCACGAGAACGGCCGCGCCGGAATCCAGTATGTTCTGGTTCAGCATGAATGTCCCGACCACCACAAGGCTCAGGACGAACGGTGCCAGCCAACGGCTGCGGATCACGCTGATACGCGCCAGCAACGGCGAAGACACGAGACCAAATGCGCTTGTGGCTATCTGGCTGACGAAGATGCCGAACAGAAGAAGGCAGACAATGTCCATGTGCTCGCGCAGCAGGGTCGGCCCCGGCTGTAAGCCATGCAGGATGAATGCACCCAGCAGGATCGCGGTATCTGGGCTACCCGGGATGCCGAACGCGACGGTCGGCAGCAGTGCGCCGCCATCCTTGGCATCGTTCGCGGTTTCACTGGCGATTATTCCTTCCGGGCTGCCCTTGCCGTAGCTCTCGTCCCGACTTCGCTGCATCCCGATGATGTATGACATGAAAGATGCGACACCGCCGCCCAGACCGGGAATGATTCCGACGCCAGCGCCAATGGCAGCGGCCCGCATCGTTTGTGCCGGGCGTATGGCCACATCGCGGACCCCCTGGGCGACCTGCCGCGTCCACTTCACACCGGCCATATCCACGCTGTCGGCTACGGTCGAACCGCCGCGGCTGGCATAGGCGATCAGTTCGCTGATGGCGAAGAGACCGGTGACGAATGTCACCAGCGGCAGCCCATCCCACAGGTAGTCGCTGCCATAGGTGAACCGGAAGCTACCGGTCATATCGTCATATCCGACCAGCGAGATCATTATGCCGATGCCACCGCCGGCGAGCCCCTTGATCATGTTGCCCCGCGCCGCAAATGCGATCATCACCATACCGAAAGCGACCAGCCAGAAGAACTCGGGTGGGCCGAAGGCGTAGACGATTGGCTTGACGACGGGAAGCAGCGCCAGGGTAACAATCACGCCTCCAAGCGACCCTGCAAAACAGGACGCGGACGAAATGGCCAGGGCACGTGCCCCCTCCCCTCGGCGCGCCATCGGGTAACCGTCGAAACAGGTAGCGGCATTCGGTGGCGTCCCCGGCGTATTGAGCAGGATGGCGGGAACCGAGCCGCCAAAGGTGACGCTCGACATGATGCCGGCGTAGAGCAGCATGGCCAGCATCGGATCCATACCGAAGGTAAAGGGAAGAACCAGTGCCAGTGCAATCACGCTGCCCAGCCCGGGCAACGCGCCAAAGGTCACACCGATCATGGTTCCGATGAGGATAGTGCTGACGGCATCAAGAGCCGCAAGCCGCGCCAGGGCGGCCGTCATTGCTTCCAGCATGTGGGCCTGTTTTCCGTTTTGCTACCCGAATGCACAGTCGGGATCTGCCGGATTATTCCTTACCCGGCAGATCGGCTTGTCAGAGCGCCTACCCCTCGACGTCGAGGTCCAAGCCCTTGTAAAGGCTACAGATCGCATCGGCCTGCTCATAGGCATCCGCAGGCTCGCCAGGTGTGATCTGAGTGGTATTGGCCTTCGCCCACTCCTTGAAACCGTCATCCTCGACGGCCGCACGGAACGCCTCTCGCAAGGTTTCCAGTTTGGCTTCGTCCGTTCCGGGAGGAGCCGAGAAAATGTGGATGCCGCCCAGGAGCGCCGTGTCTGGATAACCAAGCTCCGCCGCCGTCGGCACGTCCGGGTATTCCGGGTTCCGCTCGCCGCCGAGATAGACCAGGGGGCGGACATCGTCACGCATTCCGCCGAAGTGCGGGATTCCCCCTATGGATGCATCAACATCGCCACGAGCCACGGCCAGGTTCGCCTCGCCCAACGTTTTGTATCCGCCAACAAAGGCCGGCTCGAAGCCGGTCAGAGAACCGAGCACATTGCCGCCGACCCAGGCCGATGACCCGATACCGGTGGTCGAGAACCGTACCGGCCCGTCCGAACCGGCCATGCCTTCAAGCGTTTCGATATCGCTGTCCGCCTTGACGATAAGAAAGTGCGAGTCGTGCGTCGTGCGGTAGATCACGTCGAACTCGTGGATATCGATGGCGGGTTCCTTACTCAGCACACATTCATCGGTGAGGAATGGAACGAAGTAGCTGAGACCGATGGTATAACCATCATTGTCGGATCGCATGAGTTCTATCGACCCCCTGCGCCCCCCTGCGCCGGGCGTATTGCGTATCGCCAGCGGTACCCCGAGCTTCTCTTCCAGAACGGGTTGCAAAGCACGTACCATCTGGTCAAAGCCACCGCCGGCCCCGAATGGTACGATCACGTTGATTGCTTTCGTCGGATAGTCTTCCTGCGCCGCCGCAGGGATTGCCGCCAATGCGCCAAGCCCCAAGGACGCCGCAAGAACAGTCCTGCGTACGAGTTTCATGATTTCCTCCCTTTTGACGTCCGTCCGCTTTGGTTCCGCTATTTTGACAGACGAATTGCGCCGGCCGGATCACCGCGACGCATGATTGAACGGTAATGATGGAGCGATGTTGCAGCTAATGCTTTTTGGGCATCATCGTTAGCAGCCGTCATCTTATCGATAGAGCCTCCGCGAAGCAGGTGATGACGAAACGGTATCGCTTTTGTCCCGGTTTTTCCTTGCCGCCCCGATGTGCTTGTTGAAGTCTTTGGCGCAACAACAAGCGTCCGCCCTGCTGGCAAGGACGCTATGACTTCGGGTCGTTCGGGTATCCGCCCTACGGACGGGGTGACAGCTAGGGAGGATTCAAATGGCTGAAATTGTCATGGGTATCGGTGCGTCGCACAGCCCGCTTCTGAACAGCCCGGCGGAAGATTACGCCAAGCATGCCGAAAAAGATGTGGACCGGCCATTGCTGGACAAAGAGGGCAACAAGTCCACCTATGCCGAACTCCTGACAAAGGCGGATCCATCGATCAAGGATCAGATCACTCCCGAGGTCTTGGAGGAACGCGCCGCGGCTTGTACCCGCGATATCGAGTACCTGGACGAGGCAATCCATGCGGCAAAGCTCGATGCGCTGATCATCATCGGAGACGATCAGAACGAGCAGTACAGCGACGACAACATGCCGGCGATCCTGATTTATCGTGGCGAAACCATCGTGAACAATCCGCTGAACCTGCCGGACGCTCCGGAGTTCTGGAAACGGGCAAGATCCCAGTTCCATACCAAGGATGGCCCCATCGAGTATCCCGTCGCGCATGAACTTGCCGCGCACATGATCGACACTCTGATGGATGCGGAGTTCGACATCGCCCAGGCTAACCGTCTGTCCGACCCCCACGGCGAAGGGCACGCGTTCGGATATGTTCACCAGCGCCTTATGACCAAAAGCATCGTTCCGATCGTACCGGTGGCGCTGAACACATATTTCCCTCCGAACCAGCCGCGCCCAGCCCGATGCTACAAGCTCGGCCAGGAAATAGCCAAGGCCGTCCGGTCTTGGAACAGCGATGCGAGGGTCGGCATTTTGGGTTCCGGCGGACTAACGCATTTCGTCGTCGACGAACAACTCGACCGTATGGTGATGGACGCCTGCAAGAACAAGGATGCGGCGGCACTGAGTTCTATTGATCCAAACCTGATCAACTCCGGAACGTCGGAGATACGTAACTGGATCGTTGTCGCCGGCGCGTGCGAGCATCTCGAAACAGAATGGCAGGACTACATTCCCTGCTACCGCTCGGAGGCGGGAACGGGCTGCGGCATGGGTTTCGCGATCTGGAACTGATGCAAGTGTCGTTCCGACCGTGCGGCGGCGGGCAAGTGCAGCTCTCTGTCTTCGCCCAATTAGGCTATCATGGTGCCATCGGGACCGGGGACGGTCAGTAAGCCAAGATGGGACGCATGAAGCTTGATCATCTCGAAGGATTCGTCGGAGTTGCCAATGCCGGTACGTTCCGGAAGGCGGCCAAGGATTTGTGCATCGGTCAGCCGGCGCTCAGCCGAAAGATCCAGGCACTTGAATTCGAACTTGGCGTCCCACTGTTTCGGCGCAGCCCGGTTGGAGCCGAACTGACGCCAGCCGGGCAGTTCCTGCTGACCAGAACACACTCGCTTCTTACAGATCTGGAACGGGTCAAGCGAGACATGCGCATTTTTCGGGAAGACACCGGCTACGAACCGCAGGTGACCATCGCGATTGGCACGACCTACGCACTTGCCCAGGACCTGTTTCCGGTTGTTGCCCGGCGCCTCAAACAAATCGGTAGCACCAGTATCGACGTTCGCTTCCACGAACAGACGACCGAGCAGCTGAAGCGCCACGTAGATTCCGGCGCCCTGGACATTGCGTTGATGGGTGACTTCAAAGCGACATCGGATCACGACGTGATCTCTCTCGGCCAAGACCATCTGTGTCTGGTCTCGCCTGCTGAAGATCCTAACGACACGCAAGGCAGTATCGACATCGCGTCCCTCGCGAAGGTGCCGATCGTGACCTACTATCCGGGCCACGGACCGCGAATTGCGATGGATGCAGCGTTTCGCCGCGCAGATCTGATTCCGAGCATCGAAGCCGAGGCCGGCACGCTTTCGACGATCCTTTCGCACATTCGGCTCGGCACCGGCTACGGCATCGTACCGATGTCCTCGATGGCCGCTGCCGACCGTCGAGAGGGGTTTCGGATCACACCCGTAACTGCAATGTCCATCGACAGAAACCTCGTGATCCGCCGGAACCGCGCACCCGTGGAATGCGGGTTGGTCAAGCAAGTGGTACTCGAGGAAGCACAGAGGTTTCTTTACGGCACGCAACTGGCGGCAGAGTAAGTGTAGCCGCGCTGGACTGGCGGCAACGATACTGAAAACCGCTGCTATCCGGAGATAGACACATGGCGCACAACCCGCTGGCAGCTGGCGCGTTTCTTGAGGCACTCAGTGACAATGGCATTGACTATGTTTTCGGGAATGCCGGCACTGACTTCGCGCCGCTGATCGAGGCCTTCGCCCAGGCCGAGATCAGCGGGGCAACCGTGCCGATGCCTGTAACTGTTCCGCATGAGAACGTCGCGATCTGCATGGCGCAGGGTGTCTACCAGGCAAGTGGTCGGCCACAGGCGGTCATCCTTCACGTGAATGTCGGTACAGCCAACGCAATCTGCGGTCTCATCGATGCGTCACGCGAGCGGATCCCTGTGTTGCTCGCCGCCGGGCGCACACCGATCCTCGAGGAAGGGGAGCCTGGCAGCCGAACAGCATTTATCCATTGGGGGCAGGAAATGTTCGACCAGGCGGGGATGCTGCGCGAAATCGTCAAGTGGGACTATGAACTGCGCCACCCCGCACAGGCCGCACTCGCCGTGGATCGGGCGATGACGGTCGCCATGGCGGACCCGAAGGGCCCGGTTTACCTGACGCTTCCGCGCGAAGTTCTGGCCGCCGGGGCTCGCCCGGATGCACGCCGTGCCCCTCGTAGCGCAGCGGCGCCCGCGGCGCCGAATACCGCAGCAATGGAGCGCGTCAAAGAAAGGCTTGCCAAGGCGGAGCGCCCGATTCTCGTCTGCTCCAGCCTGGGCCGGACCGTGGCGGAATGGGACGCACTACAATCCTTCGCTGAAAGCCAGCAGGTCGGCGTCGTTAGTTATCGCACCCGTTATGCCGCGTTACCGACAGCACATCCCGCCAATCTCGGAGTCGAGGTCGGCCCATACCTGAAAGATGCCGACCTCGTTCTCGCCGTCGAATGTGATGTGCCTTGGATCCCTGCCAACCATGTGGTTTCCGAAGACACCTCAATCATCCACCTTGGAATCGAGCCGACTTTTGGCCGTTACCCAATGCGCAATTTCCGTGCCGAAGAGACGATTGCGGGGGATCCGGCAGTGGCGCTCAATGACCTGTCCGGCTCCGTCACCCCCGACGGCGTTCTTGTCAGGCGCCGGGAACGCCTGGAAAATGCACGTTCAAGGGCCGATGGCGCGCTGTGCGATTTCACCCACCCTGCCCCCGACGGTCCATCGAACCCGATCTGGGTAGCCCGCTGCCTGCGCTCAGTTCAAAGACCCGATGACCGGGTCGTGGTAGAGATACCCTTTCCCATCCAGCACATGGATTTCACCCGTCAGGGTAGCTTCTTCGCCACGCCGTCCGCGGGCGGGCTCGGCTGGGCACTTGGAGCGTCGCTCGGCGTCAAGCTTGCGGATCAGACACGCCGGGTAATCGCAGTTGTTGGCGACGGCAGCTACATGTTCGGCAATCCCACGCCCGCGCACCAGGTTGCCCGCGCGATGGATCTCCCGACACTGACCATCATACTGAACAACGCGATGTGGGCCGCAGTCAGACGGGCTACACTGGGCCTGTATCCCGATGGAGCAGCGGCAGCCAGCAATCGGGCGCCGCTGACCTACATCGATCCGTCGCCGGATTATGCACGCATCGTCGAGGCGTCCGGCGGGTATGGAGAACGCGTGGAACGCTCAGCTGACCTGCCGGAGGCCCTGGAAAGGGCGTTGAATATCGTCGACGAGGAGCGACGGCCCGCCGTTTTGGATGTCGCTACGGCTTATTCCGACCAGCAGGCCCGGACGGACGCCCGGACCTAAGCTACGAATTGGCTACTGATCCGACGCGACCATCCGGCTCGCGCCAGACAAGTCGCCGAGTTTTTCCCCTGCAACGATCCTGGGCCGGTTCCGTCCCATGCGGGACTGCACGGTTGTCGCGCGCTCCAACAGCGCATCAATTTCATCGGGCGGCACAACCAACACTCCGCAATTGTCGAGCAATACGAGGTCGCCGGGAAGGACAGGCACATTCCCGCAGGACACCGGCTTGTTCAGCGCGCCGCCCAGATCGTTGAGCCGTGACGTGATCGGAGAGATACCGCGGCAGAAGACCGGTAGGCCGACCTCGATAATCTCCTCGGCATCGGTGCACGGCCCGTCGAGTACGACCGCGATCGCGCCGGCGGTCTTGGCTGCAAAGGCTACTCCACCCCCAACACAGGCATGCCGGTCATCGCCTAACCGGTCAATGACCACCACATCGCCGGGCCGAACCACGGAAAGCGAATGATGAAGCATAGTAGAATCCGTGCCCGGGATCGCGACAGTGATTGCAGTCCCAGCAATCGTGCCTTCGACAGATGCAATGGGTCGAAGCGACTTGTTGACAAAGCCACGGTGACGAAAATGCCCGATTGTTGCGATCTCGATCCCCGTAAACCCCTCGATAATCGCGGGATCGATCCGTTCTGGCTCTTCGCCGATCTGATACTTCTGCATGATGTCTTCCTATCCGTTTTCCGCCCTGGCGACATGCTGCCAATCCCGACCGGGAACCGCTGCCAGCAATTCCTTCGTGTAATCCTGCTGCGGATCGACGAAGAGACGCGCAGGTTCCCCCTCCTCGACGATCTTTCCCTGACGCATCACCGCGATCCGGTCGCAGATCCGGCTGGCGACACGAAGATCGTGTGTGATGAACAGCATTCCGAACTGGTGGCGTTTTTGCATGTCCGCCAGCAGGTCGAGGATCTGAGCCTGTACCGAAACATCCAGAGCCGAAACGGACTCGTCGGCAATCAGAAGTTGAGGCTCCAAGGCAAGGGCGCGCGCGATGCAAATCCGTTGACGCTGACCGCCTGAAAACTCATGCGGGAAACGATCCGCCGCGGACGGTTCAAGCCCGACGGCGGCCAGAAGGTTCCGCGCCGTTGTCATAGCTTCCGACTTTTTTTTCCCATGAATTACTGGGCCTTCCGCGATTGCGTCACCGACCGATTGTCGTGGATCCAGGGCGGTGTAAGGATCCTGAAACACGATCTGCACGCGCCGGCGCGCTTCTCTCAGCGCATTGCCTTTCAATCCGCCGAAATTGCCGCCGGCGATGGTTATCGCGCCATCATCCGGATCGATCAACCGGATCACGCACTGGGCAAGGGTCGACTTCCCCGAACCGCTTTCGCCCACAAGACCCAAGGTCTCTCCACGCCGTAGCGTGACATCCACCTGATCAACAGCGTTGACCACCCGCTTTTTGCCAAGGAAACCCTGCCCCCGGAAAATCTTGCGTATTCCGCGCGCTTCCAGCACCGGTTCACCCAGGCCTTCACGTGAAGCGTGCGGGTCCAGTTTAGGAACCGCCGCCAGCAATTCTCGCGTGTAATCCGCCTGAGGATGGTTCAGCACCTGCTCTGCCGGCCCGATCTCGACCAGCCGACCATGACGCATCACCGCGACCCGGTCAGCGATCTCGGCCACGACACCGAAATCATGGGTGATGAACAGGATACCGGTATCGCGGTTCTCGCGAAGGTCCAGCATCAGCCGCAGGATCTGCGCCTGTGTGGTGACGTCCAGTGCGGTAGTCGGCTCGTCCGCGATGAGAATTGCCGGTTCCAGCGCCAGGGCCGTTGCGATCATCACCCGCTGGCATTGTCCACCGGACAATTGATGCGGGTAGGCACGAAGAATTTCCTCTGGGTTCGGAAGGCGAACCTCCCGGAACAGCGCGGTGACCTTTTCCCGGATCTCGGCCTTGCTGAGCCCGGTGTGGAGCTGGAAGGTTTCTCCAACCTGCTCGCCGATCCTGTAGACCGGATTCAGCACGGCCGCCGGTTCCTGAAAGATCATTGCTAACCGGCTGCCCGCCAGTTTCCGTCGCTCAGACGGCGGAAGCGCCAGCAGATTCCGACCTTCGAAGACTACCTCGCCGGTCGGCTTGGGCAGGTTTGTCGGCAAGAGGCCCATGGTCGCGAATGCGGACAGCGACTTGCCGGAGCCGGTTTCGCCGACGACGCAGAGGATTTCGCCTTTTTCGAGCGTCAGCGACAGATCCTCGACCGCGAATGGCCGGTCAGAGCCTGCGGGCAGCCCGACAGACAGATTCCGGATGGCGAGTAATGGCTCTGTCATGGCGGCGGGGCCTTGTCGATGTCGCGCGGATCGCATGTGCGGAAGTGTTCGATAAACCGCGCGCAGTAAGTCGTCAGATGATCGAAGATTGCCATGCCGATTTCGGGCGAAGACAGCTCCGGGTCGCCACCAAGCATGCCGTCGGCGTTCACTTCGTCAGCATCGACGGGCAGTTGCACGGGCATCTCTTCGAAAGTCACACCTGCTGTTCCCGCAATCGGCAATCCGAACGCATTGCCCCGAACGGAAGGCTTCGCCAGATCGGGTCTCATCGCGTCGGGCTTCAAATAGGCATAGACAGATGTAATCGGATCGCCACCATGACCACGCGCCTTGCCAGCATTTTCGCCATGCAGGTCTCGCCAAAGGCTGTCAGGGATCGCGCGCCAGAGGTTGATCGTTGGCACGGCCACTCCGCGCTCGCGGCGAATCTTGCGCAGTACCTGATCGATCAGTGCAGCATTCGTGGAGTGGCCGTTCAGGACGATCAGCCGCTCGACGCCATGGTCAAGGAATGCGCCTACGAAATCTTCAACCACCGCGCAGAAAGTTGAAGCTCGAAACTGGACACCGCCGGGAAATGGCCGAAAAAATTCGGCATAGCCGAATGGAACGCAAGGCGCGCTGATTGCGCCCGAAAGCTCGGCAGCCTTCAGCGCAATGGCATCGGTCAAGACATAATCGCCCATCGGCGCATGCGGCCCCTGCTCTTCCTGGCTGCCGAATGGCAATAGGATCACCGGCTCTTCGGAAAGACGGTCGCGGAACTCCGCGACCGTCATGTCTGCCAACGCGTGCTTCACGCCGGCAAAGTCAGGTATTCGCCGAACATCCGCATCTCTCCATCCGGGCGCGGGACCCAGGTGACGTCTGCGCGGTGCGCCCAGTTGTAAACCGACTTCCACAGGTACATGCACGGCGTGACTTCCTGCCAGGCGGCAGAAAGCTCGAGATAGGCTTCCTTGCGCTCCTCGAATTCGACCGCATTCAGGAATTTCTCGCCGGCGGCGAGGTACTCCGGCGTCGGCTCCCACGTTCTGGTGCGGGAATCTTCCCGTGCCCGGCCAGAGGCAGGACCCCAGTCTAGCCAGAGCGGCCGGTACGGGTCGCCCGGAATGAACGCCGTGGAGTTGGAGAAGTTCTGCATGTGCCAAGGGCGCTCGTAAACGAGCTGGAAGTTGTCCAGCACGTTTGCCTTCACGTTAAGCCCGACCTCGCGCCACATCTCGACCATGATCTCGGCCGCTGCTTCGTAGTTCGGGTAGAACTGCCGGGTGATGTGCCAGTCAAGCTCTTCTCCGTCATAGTCGGTCTCGGCGATGAGTGCCTTGGCCGCTTCCGGGTCGTACGGCAGCGGATTCGGCATGTCCGGATCGTAGAAAGGGCCGTATTCCGTCCAGTTGAACGGCACTTCCGGGTGATAGGTCAGTTCGCCGAACAGCGCGGTAACGATCGCATCCATATCGACGGACTGAACCAGCGCCTTACGAAGCCGAACATCGACAAGCGGGTTGTCTTCCGGATCGGGCAGGCAGTTGAAGCCAACCGCCGGGTAGTTGCCTGCCAGCGCATAGGCCACCGTTACGTTGTCGTAGCTTTCGAGCTGCGACATCTGGTCGGTCGGGATGTTGTACATGAAGTCGAACTCGCCCGAGACGACGCCCGCCATCCTCGCGGCGAATTCCGGTACGATCTTCCAGATCACCTTGGCCGCCGGCGGTGGGCCATCCCAGTATTCGTCGAAGGCTTCGATTTCCAGAACCTCGCCTGAGTCGAACTTGGTCACCTTGTAGGGGCCGGTGCCGATTGGCATCTGACCAAAAGCATCGACGCCCATCTCGAGATAAGCCGCCTTCGGCACGACAAAGCCGATATAACCGGTCAGTTTCCCGGGAATGTACGGATCGACCTTGTCAGTCTCGATCTCGACGGTCAGGTCATCGACAGCCTCGACGCGCACGAACCCCTCGGTAAAGGTCTTGCCGCGCGGTTCGAAGGGTTCGTCGCCCCACAGCCGTTCCGGCCCGAGGGTAAATGCGACGTCTTCCGCAGTCATGGTCGTTCCGTCGTGGAACTTCACGCCTTCACGCAGCTTGATGGTCCACACCTTGCCGTCACGCGACCACTCGGTCGCAAGGCCCGGCTTCAGCTGCACGCCGTTCGGATCGTTGATGTAATCCTGTTCGACCAGCAGGCTGTAAATGTTCGGGAAGAACCGCCTTGTCGAGGTGGAGATCCCGTTGATCGTGTTGATGTTGGCCCAAAGGTTATCCACAGCGATGGTCAGGGTCGGACGATCCTGCGCATAAAGCGGCTTCGCCCCGGCGGCCAGCGTCAGCGCGCCCGCTCCGGCCGAGTACTTGCCGAAATCGCGTCTGGTAATCATGGTCTGTCTCCTTGTTGGTTACAGGTTTCGTTCGTAGTCGCGGCCGTTGGGTCGAGCCGTCAGGTATTCCTTTGTTTTAGCATGGGATCGAGCCGGTCGCGCAGGGTGTCGCCGAGGATCGACATCGACAGGGTGATGATGAAGATCAGCATCCCGGGAAAGACCGAGATCCACCAGGCGGTCGACAGGTAGTCGCGACCGCTACCGAGGATCTGTCCCAGGCTCGTATTTGGCGACTGAATGCCCAGACCGAGGAAAGACAGCGACGTTTCGAGCAGGATGATCTGCGGAAAGGTCAGCGTCAGCTGGACGATCAGAGCCGAAGCCACGTTCGGCAGAATATGCTTCGTATAGAGGCGTATTGGGCGGGCCCCCAGGGCCACCACCGCCTTGGCATAGGGCTGCGCCGCCGCGGACAGCACGACACCACGTGCCAAGCGGGCATAGGTTTCCCATCCGAACAGCCCCATCAGGATGATGAACAGCGTCATGGAGTTGCCGAAGAAGGCCAGTAGCGTCAGCGCGATCAGGATGAACGGAAGCGACGCCTGGAAATCGACGATCATCATCAGGATCTCTTCCACAGCGCCGCGGAAATGCGCCGCGATGAAACCGATGGTGGTCCCAAAGATCGCCCCGATAGCCGTCCCGGCAAGAGCAACCAACAGTGACATCCTCAGCCCCGCGACCAGACGCGCAACCATGTCCCGCCCGATCCTGTCCGTGCCAAGCGGATACTCCTCGGGCCCGCCAAGAAACGCGGGAGGTTTCAGCCGTGCCAGCAGGTTCTGCTCGGTCACGCCATAGGGCGTGAAGACGTTGCCGATGATCGCGATGAAGATGATCACGCCAAGTACGGTGGCCGCGATGATCACGCTGACAGGCAGACGTTTTTTCATCGGGCGCCTCCCCGTATGCGCGGGTCGAGCAGGCCATAGACCAGATCGACGATCAGGTTCGCCATGACCATCGTGAACGCGATGACCAGCACCAGCCCCTGCACCACCGCAAGATCCCTTGATGACACCGCCGAAACCAGCAGCCTGCCGATCCCAGGCCAGGCAAAGACGGTCTCCACCACGATGGAACCGGCGATCAGCTGACCAAGGTTCAGGCCGATCACCGTCACGATCGGGATGGCAGCGTTGGGAAAGGCGTGCAGGTAGATGCGCTTCCACGCCGGTACACCCTTGGCCATCGCCGCGCGCATATACGGTTTCTCCAGTTGCTCCAGCATCGCGGATCTTGTGAACCGGGCAAGCGTACCCGCTGTCGCGGTCCCGAGCGTCAATACCGGCATGATCAGATGCCAGAAGGTCCCTGTTCCCGAGGAAGGAAGAACCTGCAGCATCAACGAAAATAACAGGATCAGACAGATCCCGAGAAAGAAGTTCGGCACAGCGAAACCAAACACCGCAAGCGCCATCAGCAGCCTGTCGACGGCTCCCCCGCGGCGCACCGCGGCAACTACGCCCGCAGGGATCCCGATTATGGCCGCCAGAGCGAATGACAAAAGACCTAGCAGGAGCGTCGCCGGCAGGCGGTCGAGTATGATCTCGATGACCGGCTGATGGGTTCGCAGCGACTCACCGAAGTTCCCGGTGAACATCTGGCCGACATAGCGCAGGTATTGAACGAACAGCGGCTGATCGAGCCCCCACTGCCGTCGGAACTGCTCGATTTCGTCGGGCAGTGCATCCGGGCTGAGCAATGCCATCATCGGATCGCCCGACGTGCGGAGAACGACGAAGGTGAAAGTGACGACGAACCACAACGTCAGAACGGTGCGCAGCACCTTAATGGACCAGAAACGTAGCATGAAGAGCGAGGCAAGCTCAGAGAGAGAGTGGGTTGGAACGATAAAACAAGGGCTTTTCCCCGCCCTCGCGGTATCATCTTGTAATCGTTACGCTATTCTAAGGGACGGTAGTGTAAATCCGACCGGCTGGCAAACAGCGCCAAGCGAGCGGCTAAGCCTGTTTTTTCACCATATATTCTGCAGCATGTCCGATTGCCGGGCGAAGAGCGAAAGGGCATTATCAGTGCCCTCGCGTCAGGCAACGACGTCCATTTCCGGTGGTTCGCGACCGTCAGCCACGGATTTGAAGTTCGTCATCATCCGGGTCACCGAAGGTGCGAATCCGTCTGTCGAAACAGCGGCAATATGCGGTGTCATGATCATATTGGGCAACGCCAGCAGCGGGTTGTCGCGAGCGATCGGCTCCATCGCGAATACGTCCGCAGCCGCGCCTAGCAGACGTCCTTCACGTAGCGCGGCAGCTAGATCCTCCTCAATCACAACGCCACCACGCGACGCGTTCACCAGCACAGCTGTCGGCTTCATTAGCGCAAGTGTATGTTTGTTGATTATACCGCGCGTCTGGTCGTTCAACTCGCAGTTCAGAGTCACCACGTCCGAATTCGCCAGTAATTCCTCGAGCGGTACGAAACGGGCATTCAGCGCCGCTTCTTCTTCTGCCGAAAGGGGTGTGCGTTTCGTGTAGAGGATGGGGCTGTCAAATCCGCTCAACAACTTGGCCAGTGCCTTGCCGATGTAGCCGAGTCCAATAATGCCCACAGTCTTGCCCGTCAGCCTGAACGACGTCTGCCCGAGCGTCCCTTTCAGCCATTCGCCATTCAGGACACCGGCATGACCGCGCGCGATGTTCCGGCTCACCGACAGGATCAGACCCAGGGTCGTTTCCGCTACGGCGATCGCGTTCGATCCGGTGGTCCGCATCACGCGGACCCCATTCGCCTTTGCGGCTACGCAGTCAATGTTGTCATAACCGACGCCCCATTTGTGCACTGCTTTCAGGCCGGGCACGGCCATCATCAGGGCCGACACGGGCACATCGCCGGTCACGGCAAAATCCGCTCCCTGGAGAGCCGCCAGCTGATCCTCTGGCGCGCGCGATGCTGCTACCCCAATTTCCCATCCGTCCGGCAGAAAGGGTCGAATGCGCTCCACCCGTTCAGGCCGCAACGGGTCCAGCATTACCACGCGCGTCATAGTCTTCTCCTTCAGATCTGGAACCGTGCGCCCTTGCGGGCAAGCCCGCCGCCAATGGCCATGACGGTGCCATCGGCCCGCCAGCAGGCCGCCCCGGTCATCACCCCGTCGTCGCCGAAGCCGATTGCATTCATCCCGCCACCGACCTGGCGCGCGGCGCGCACTTCATGACCCATCGCCTCCAGAGCCCCGGTCAACTCGGCATAGCCAGGCTCGAGGTCGATATGGTGTCCGCCGGTCCAAAGCCTTGGCGCTTCCACCGCTTCCTGCAGCGACATGCCGTGATCGATCAAATTTACGATTGCCTGCATCGCAGATGGGAAGATGCGTACACCGCCGGGAAGTCCAAGCGCAAAAGCAGGCTGCCCGTCCTTCAGGACAATCATCGGCGCCATCGATGTTGGCACCCGTTTGCCCGGAGCGACAGACCGCGCCTTACCCGGCCGGGGATCGTAATTCAGCATATAGTTATTCGGGATGATTCCGGTCCCCGGCACCATGAACCGCGCGCCGAAAAGACCGTTGATCGTGTGCGTGGCAGAGACGATGCCGCCATCCCGGTCGGCCACCGTCACATGGGTCGTATCCTGGCTTTCGTAGAGTTGTTCCGGCAGCGGCAATGCGCCTCCGACGTCTCGCATCCGGCTCCGCGCTTCGGCGGCGTAGGATTTAGATGTGTAAAGGTCCACCGGAACGTCTATGAAATCCGGATCGCCCGAGGCTGCGTTCCGGTCTTCGAAGGCAATGCGAATGACTTCGGACAGTAGATGCAGCGTCTCCGGTGTCCCGTAACGCATTCCACGGATGTCGTAGCCCTCGAGAATGTTCAGCATCTCGGTCACGTGCACGCCAGACGAGGCCGGCGGCGGTGGGCCGACAATGGTGTAGCCACGATAGGGCCCGAAGATGGCCTCGCGCTCGATAGCTCGATAGCCCTGTAGATCCTCAATAGACAGGAAACCCGCATCTTTACCGCCCGTCGCAATGCGATCCACCAGCGCCTGTCCGAGCGCGCCGCCGTAAAGGGCTTTCGGTCCGTCTTTCTGAAAAAGCCGTAGGCTCTCGGCGTAGTCGCCCCGCACCATCCGGCTGCCTACAGCGGCAGGTTCTCCATCCTGGAAAAGAAGGCTCGCAATTTCCGTATCTTTCCGCAGGTCGTCCGCATGTTCCCGGATCGTCCCGAACAGGTAGGGCGTCACGGTGAAACCGCGCTCGGCGATGCGGATCGCCGGATCGATGACGTCGGCAAACGGCAACCGCCCGTATTTCTCCTGCATCAGGCACCAGCCAGCCAGGTTACCCGGAACCGCCACCGCGGAGGGCCCGACCTCGTTGCGACGGTCGCGGGTATCCATGTAGTGATCGGGATCGTCGGAAACGGGCTCGAAGGTTTCCGGACCGGTCGCCGCGGGTGCGGTGGACAGCGCATCCACCACGACGTGCCGGCCATCGGGCAGCCGGAGATGCGATACGCCGCCGCCCGCGATGCCGACCATCATCGGTTCCGCCACGGTCAGCGCCAGCAGGGCCGCGACGGCGGCGTCCACCGCGTTTCCGCCCGCCGCGAGGATCTCGGCGCCGGCCGCGGTGCCGTTCGGGTTGTTGGTGACCACGACGCCTTCGGTGCCGCTGGCGGGGCGCTTGTCGCAGGTGAACTGGACGGCTGGGCCGGATTTCGGCATGGGGCACCTCGGTTGTGGCCTGGTATCTGACTGGCGCATCGCGGACAGCCGGGCGGATCGACGCCGGCGGCGAATGGCCTTTGCCCGCCAAGGGCTAGCCAACAAGGGTACGGAACGAAAGCTAAAATCGACCGGCAACGCGACGGCAGGCGGCGCGGTGCTTTGAATTTGGGCAGCGGCTGCGAAGCTCTGGGCGGCGGGGAATTCCGGGAGATCCGCAGTGGCGGCGGCAGGTTTGACTTGCCTGCCGCCTTGCCGGAGGGCAAGGGAATGGCATGGTTCAGACGCCCTGCCCCCCGCTATCCGATGCCGATTGGCCCGTTGAAATCGAAGACCTGAGGGAGGGCTTTGCCGGGGCGCTGAATGTCTACAGGACGATGGCGCATCATCCGGCGCTGGTGCGGGCGTGGGCGCCGCTGCGGCAGCATGTGGTGAAGGACAGCGCGCTGGGGGCTGAGCGGTCGGAGGTGGTGATCCTGCGGGTCGGGCACCGGATGGGGTCGGCCTATGAGTGGGCGCATCATGTGAGCCGGGCGCGGGCGCTGGGGTTTTCGGACGAGAGGATCCGGGCGATCGCGGGGGAGCCGGAGGGGGAGGACGGGCTCATCGCGGGGGCGGTGGATGCCCTGCTGGACCGGCGGCGGCTGAGCCTGGAGGAGGAGGCGGAGCTGGCGGCGGCGATCGGGCGGCTGGGGGTGATCGACCTGATGGCTACGGTGGGGTTCTATTCGACCCTGGGGTACCTTCTGATGACCTATGAGACGCCGGTGGATGAGGGGGTCGCGGCGGAGCTGGAGAGCCGCCCGATCTGAGCGTCCCCATGGGGACGGGGGGTCAAGTCATTGATTTCAGGCGTGTTAGCGCTAACCTATATTTGGGGACGGTCACGCAAACATCGCTTCCAATGAGACCGGCCGGCACCACTTTGACACGCCGAGGCCTACCCGTCCTCACTTCAGACAACAGGCACCGAGCCGGTCTGCCGTACTACTCCGCCGCGCGGGACACAGGCTGCGGCAGGAGATCCTGCCAGGCGTCGTAATGCGAGAGGTAGACCTTGCCGTTCAGCTCGGACAGGAAGTGTGAGGTCTTCAGCCGGTCCATCACCGGGCCCTTCACTTCTGACAGGTGGAAGCCGATGCCGAAATCCTTCAGGCGGTGGTTGATCGCCTCGAGGCTTTCCAGCGCGGAATAATCCACCTCGTTCACGGCCGGGCACATCAGGACCACGTTCTTCACCGCGCAGCCTTCGGCGATGCGGTCCTGTATCAGATCCTCGAGGAACCGCGCGTTGACGAAATAGAGGCTCTCGTCGATCCGGATCGACAGCAGCGACGGATCGGTTTCGACCTTGTGCCGGTTGATGTTGCGGAAATGGTGGGTTCCGGGAACGAGCCCGACCTCTGCCACATGCGGGCGCGACGTCTTGTAGAGATGCAGCCCGATGGACAGAAGCACGCCGGAAGCGACGCCGATCTCCACCCCCTGCCACAGCGTGAGGACGATGGTGGCCGCGACGGCGGCGAAGTCGGATTTAGAGTAGCCCCAGGTCTTTTTCAGGATCGAGAAGTCGACCAGCGACAGCACGGCGACGATGATCGTCGCCGCCAGTGTCGCCTTGGGCAGGAAGTAGACCAGCGGCGTCAGCGCGACGGCGGCGATGGCGAGGCCCACGGCAGTAAACGCGCCGGCGGCGGGCGTTTCCGCCCCCGCATCGAAGTTCACGACGGACCGGGCGAAGCCGCCGGTCACCGGGTAGCCGCCAGTGAAGGCGGCGCCGATATTGGCGGCGCCGAGGCCGATCAGTTCCTGATCGGGGTCTATGCGCTGCCGTTTCTTCGCGGCGAGGGTCTGCGCGACCGAGACGGATTCCACGAAGCCGATGATCGAGATCAGGATTGCCGGGATGGCCAGCTGGCGCAGCAGGTCAGGCGCGAGACCGGGCATGGTCAGGGGCGGCAGGCTTTGCGGCACGCTGCCGACGATCTTGACGCCCTGCCCGTCCAGGCCGAAGCCCCAGGTCAGGAGGGTCGTGACGACGACGGCGGCGACTGGGCCGGCCTTGGTCAGCACGTCGGCCATGCGTGGGCCAAGCCCGGCCCGGCGCAGAAGCGGTTTCAGCCCCTTGCGGACCCAGAACAGGAAGCCGGTGGCAGCGGCCCCGATGATCAGGGTGATCCAGTTGGTCTGGTTCAGGTGCGACAGGATGGAGCCGACCATTTCGACCAGTGTGTGCCCCTCTGCCTCTACCCCCAGCACGTGCTTGAGCTGGCTGGTGGCGATCAGGATCCCCGAAGCCGTGATGAAACCGGCGATGACCGGGTGGCTGAGGAAGTTCGCCAGAAAGCCGAGCCGGAACAGGCCAAGCGCCATCAGGAAACCGCCCGACATCAGCGCCAGCGTCAGGGCGGCCACGGCATAGCCCGCCGTCCCCTGTTCCGCCACCTGCCCCACGGCCGACGCGGTCAGCAGCGAGACCACCGCCACCGGGCCGACCGCCAGCGCCCGCGACGTGCCGAAGACCGCATAAAGCATGATCGGCACGATCGAGGCGTAGATACCGGCCTCTGGCGGCAGGCCTGCCAGCAGCGCGTAGGCGAGCGATTGCGGGATCAGCATGATTGTGACGATCACCGCCGCGATCAGGTCGTTCGACAGCGCATTGCGGTCGTAGGTCCGGCCCCAGTCGAGGATCGGCAGGTACTGGCGTAACAGGCGGGTCATCTCGGTACTCTCAAATAACGGATCGGGCAAAGCGGGACCCTTGCCCGATCCAAGTGCGCCCTGAGACAGGGAAGAGACAGAAGCGCACTTATTGCGTCTTGGCAGTCAGCGGTTCGGGCCGCGCGAGCCATTCGTGACCGCGCAGCATGGCTTTCCAGTAGATCGGCGGCAGCATCTTTTCCTTCAGCAGCCAGGCGGCGCGGGTAGGCTTGGTGCCGTCGATCAGGAATTTCGGGAAACTTGGCAGCAGCGTGCCGCCATAGCCGAATTCCGCTAGGACGATCTTGCCCTTTTCCACTGTCAGCGGACAGGAGCCGTAGCCATCGTATTGTGCCACGGGCGCCTTGCAGGCGATGTCGGCGGCGATGTTTTCGGCCACGACGGGCGCCTGCTTGCGCGCGGCTGCGGCGGTTTTCGCGTTCGGCGCGTTCATCACGTCGCCCAGCGACCAGATATTGTCGAAGGTCTTGTGGCGCAGCGTGGCCTGGTCGACATCGACCCAGCCCGTGGCGTCGGCGAGCGGCGACACGCGGATGAAGTCCGGCGCGGTCTGTGGCGGAACGACATGGATCATGTCGAATTCCATCTCGACCGTGGTCGGCTCGGTATCGGGTTTGCTGACCTTGAAGGTGGCCTTCTTCCCCGGACCGTCGATGGCGGTCAGGTTGTGGAAGAAGTTCAGCGTGACGCCGTACTTGTCGATGTATTTCTCGAGCGCGGGCACGTAGTCCTTGACGCCGAACAGCACGCCGCCGGCATTGTTGAACCGGATGTCGATGTCCTTGAGCACGCCCTGCCGGAACCAGTGGTCGCCGGAGAGGTACATCGCCTTCTGCGGCGCGCCGGCGCATTTGATCGGCATCGGCGGCTGCGTGAAGATGGCGCGGCCCTGCTTCATGTCTTGCACGAGCTGCCAGGTGTAAGGCGCGAGATCGTAACGGTAATTCGAGGTCACGCCGTTGCGGCCAAGGGTTTCCTCGAGCCCTTCGATGCCTTCCCAGTTCAGCTTGAGACCGGGCGTGACGACGAGGCGGTCGTATTTCACGACACGGCAGCCGTCGAGGATGATGGCGTTGTTCTTTGGCTCGAAGGCGGCGACTGCGGCCTTGATCCAGTGGACGCCGCGCGGAATGAGCGAGCCCATCGTCCGGGCGGTTTCCTGCGCCTCGAACACGCCGCCGCCGACCATTGTCCAGCCGGGCTGGTAATAATGGATATCGGCGGGGTCGATGAGCGCGATGGAGGCGTTGGTGCGCGACTGCAGGCTGGCGGCGACGGAGATGCCGCCGGCGCCCGCGCCGACGATGACGATGTCGAATTTCGCATCGCCGGTATCGGTGGGCGTCTTGCCGCCGTTTGCGATGCGCCTGGCGACGCCGTGCATGTCGTAGCCGGCCGCCTGGGAGGCGGCGAGGATTTCCGGCATGGCTTTCGTTCCGGCCTGTGACAGCGACCACAGCGTGGCGGAGCGCATGCCGGAGCGGCAATAGGCGAAGGTGGGTCCGGGGAGTTCGCGGAGGGCGGCGCCGAAGGTTTCGGCGTCGCTGTCCTCGACCTTGCCGGAGGTGACGGGGATGTAGCGGAATTCGAGGCCGTTCTCGGCCGCGGCACGCAGCATCTCTTCCGAGCTGGGCTGGTCGGCGCCTTCGCCGTCGGGACGGTTGCAGATCAGCGAGCGGAAGCCCTTGGCCTTCAGCTCTGCCACGTCAGCGGGCAGGATCTGCCCGCTGACTGCAAGTTCCGGCGATATGTGCCTGATTTCCATGCGCGTTTCCTTTTGAACCTAAGTACGGGTTACAGGCCGTTGACCGGCACCTTGAGCATCGGGTTGCCGTCGCGGTCCTTCGGCACTTCGCCCGCGCGCATGTTCACCTGCAGCGAGGGGATGATCAGCTTGGGCATGTCGAGAGTCGCGTCGCGCTCGGTGCGGAACTTGACGAATTCCTCGCGGGTCTTGCCCTGGCCGACATGGATGTTGTTGGCCTTTTCCTCGCCCACGGTGGTTTCCCACTGGATGTCGCGGCCGTTGGGACCGTAGTCGTGGCACATGAACAGGCGCATGTCGTCGGGGAGCTGCAGGAGCTTCTGGATCGAGTCGTAGAGGGTCGCTGCATCGCCGCCGGGGAAGTCGGCGCGGGCGGAGCCGCCATCGGGCATGAACAGGGTGTCGCCGACGAAGGTGGCGTCGCCGATGACGTGGGACATGCAGGCGGGGGTGTGGCCCGGCGTGTAGATCGCGAAGGCCTGCATGTTGCCGATGGTGTAGGTGTCGCCGTCCTCGAACAGCGCGTCGAACTGCGAGCCGTCGCGCTGGAATTCCGTGCCTTCGTTGAAGATCTTCCCGAAGGTGTTCTGCACGGTCATGATGTTGGCGCCGATGCCGATCTTGCCGCCCAGCTTGTCCTGGATGTAGGGCGCGGCGGAGAGGTGGTCGGCGTGGACGTGGGTCTCGATGATCCATTCGAGCTTGAGGCCGCGGTCCTGCACGTTCCTGATCAGGGTGTCGGCGTGATCGTAGGTGATGCGGCCGGCGGCGTAGTCGATGTCCATGACGCTGTCGACGATGGCGCAGGCGTTGGAGTCGGGGTCCTTCACGATGTAGCTGATCGTGTTGGTCGCCTCGTCGAAGAAGGCGTCGACCTCGGGTTTGACGGCCATGTTGACGGGATAGTCGGTCATTGCGGGGTCCTCCTCAGGAGCCGTTTTATCGTTTCACATTCCAATATAGGAATGTTTCTGCAAATTCCAGATGGCCGCATGAAAGATTCTCGCGGCAGGATGCCGCAGAGCCAAGCATAGCAGGTTTTAAGGAAGCCCTGTCAGTCGGGGAAAACGAGCTGACGGCCCTTCACTTCCGTTGTCTGGAACGGGGTATCGAAGAGCGAAGACAGGTTTTCGGCGGTCAACACCTCGGCTTTCGGGCCGGCCAGAAACAGGTGGCCGAACTTCAGCGCGATGACGTGGTCCGCGAAACCGGCGGCGGTGTTCAGGTCGTGCAGGACCACGACGACGGAGCGGCCATCGCCGCCGGGCGCGGACAGGTCGCGAAGCCGGGTCATAAGGTCCCGCGCATGGCGCGGGTCCAGCGCGTTCAGCGGCTCGTCGAGGAACAGCCATGGTGTCGACTGTGCCCAGGCCATGGCGACAAAGGCGCGCTGCCGCTGCCCGCCGGACAGCGTGTCGAGCAGGCGATCCGACAGGTCGGTCAGCGCGAATTCGGCGAGCGCTTCGGCGACGATGGCCGTGTCTTCCGGGCGCGGTCGGCCACGGTGATGCGGCCAGCGGCCGAAACTGACGAGGTCTTCAACGGTCAGCCGCCCGAGCATCGGCTGGTTCTGGGTGAGAATGGCGACAAGCCTGGCCCGGTCCTGCGGGCGGGCGCGCGCGATATCTGTCCCGTCGATGGTGACGGTACCGGACGCCGCGGATTGCAGACCTGCGATGGTGTGAAGCAGAGTGGACTTCCCTGCCCCGTTCGGTCCGATCACGGCGGTGATGCCACCCTTCGGGATCGTCACCGAGATGCCGTGGATGAGTTCTGACTGGGCGATGCTGACGCGGAGGTCTTTGGTCTCGATCATGCCGGACGCCTTTTGAGAACGAGGGCGAGGAACAGGAAGCCGCCGAAGAATTCGACGAGGACCGCGAGGGTCGATTGCAGGCCCAGCACACGCTCGAAGACGAACTGGCCCGCCACAAGGATCAGCGCGCCGATCAGGCCGGCGGCCGGGATCAGCACGGCGTGCCGGTGACTTTTCATCAGGCCGTGGGCGATGGATGCGGCCAGCAGGCCGAGGAAGGTGATCGGGCCGACAAGTGCGGTGGAAACCGCCACCATCGCGGCGACGAGGGCGAGCGCCGACAGGACGAGGCGGTCATGGTCGAGGCCCAGCGACCGTGCGCGGGTGCGGCCGAGCGCGGCGACATCCAACGACGCGGACATACGCCAGGCTAGGAATACGGCGACTGCGAGGACCGGCGCGGCGATCCAGAGCGCTTCTTTCTTCACGGCGCCGAAGCTGACGAACATGGCGCCCTGGACGACCGCGAATTCCGAAGGATCGAGAAGACGCTGGATCATCTCGGCCAGTCCGCGCAGCAGGACGCCGAGGATCACGCCGGTCAGGATCATTCGCGTGACATCCGTGGCGCCCTTGCGCAGCAGCGTGCCGAACAGCAGCATGGCGCAGGCCATCAGGATCACCGTCTCGATGCCGAAGGTCAGCATCCTGGGTAGCTGGGTATAGCCGGCGCCACCGAGCGTGAAGACCAGCAATGTCTGCAGGAAGATGAAGAGTGCATCGAAGCCGACGATGCCGGGCGTCAGCAGCCGGTTCATCGCGACGGTCTGGAACAGCACGGTGGCCGCTCCGGTCGCGATGCCGACGAGCACCAGCGCGGCGAGCTTGGTGGTGCGCAGGCCGAGGATGAATCCCACAGGCTGCCGCAGGTTCCAAAGCAGGAAAGCGGCGCAGGCCAGCAGCAGTGCCACCGCCAGCAGCAGCAGACGGCGTTCAGCCATGCACCCTGCCCTGTTTCGGTGCAGCATAAAGCAGCCAGAGGAAGATGCCCGCGCCAGCGACGGAAAAGACCGTGGCGGCGGGCACCTCGTAAGGGAAGCGGATGACCCGGCCGATCACATCTGCGGCCAGTACCATCGCCGCGCCGGAGAGCGCAATGAAGGGCAGATTGGCGCGCAGGTTGTCGCCGCGCCAGCGCGACACGATGTTGGGCACGACGAGGCCGACAAAGGGCATCGCACCGACCGTGACGACCACGACGGCCGAGATCGTGGCGACGACCCCGAGGCCGAGCGCCAGCGTCTGGCCGTAGTTCAGGCCGAGGGAACGCGCATAATCCTCTCCCAGTCCGAGGATAGTGATGCGGTCGGCGGCGGCATAGAGCAGCGCCGCGAGGGCGGCGATCAGCCACAGCATCTCGTACCGGCCCTGCAGGACACCAGAGAATTCCCCCAGCCGCCATATGCCGAGATATTGCACCAGGTCGGTGGTCCAGGCGATCCAGAGCCCCGCAGCACCGAGGATGCCACCGTAGATCAGGCCGACCAGCGGCAGCAGCATCGGGTCCTGCCGTGGCACGTGGCGGGACAGGAGAAGGAAACCCGCGGTTCCGATCAGCGCCGCGACGGCAGCGGCGGCCATTTTCCAGCCGATGGCAGCGCCGGGAGCGAGGAGCGTGATTGCGAGAAGGCCGAGCATGGCGGCTTCGGGTGTCCCGGTCAGGCCGGGCTCGACGAAGCGGTTGCGGACGGTGAGCTGGATGACGGTGCCCGCCAGAGCCAGCCCTGCCCCCGCCAGCATGGCGGCGGCGGTGCGGGGCATCCGGCTGACCATCATCAGCCAGCCGGCGCTGAAATCACCGTTCCAGAGGCTGGCCGCGCCGATGGAGAGGCTCGCCGCGATCAGCAGCACAAGGCCGATGGGCCAGGTGGCCCGCCAGATCGCGGCGCGCGTGGTCAAGGGTCAGCCGTTGAAGGCGGCGATGATCTCGTCGAGCGTGGTCGTCATCGAGGTGACGCCGCCGCCCGCGATGTAGATCGGGCCGGGGCTGAGATAGACGATCTGGCCCTGCTGTCCGGCGGTGGTGCCGGCGACGAGCGGATTGTCGAGGGTGGCTGCCGCCGCCTCGCCCGCCTGACCGATGGCGGCACCGCGGTCTATGACGAGGAGCCAGTCGGGGTTCACCTCGGCGATGAACTCGAACGAAATCGCCTCGCCATGGGTTTCGGCGGTGAGATCGGGGAAGGCCTCTGGCAGGCCGGTCGCCTGATGGATCCAGCCGAAGCGGCTGTCATCGCCATAGGCGGAGATCTTACCGCCGTTGGTGAGGACGATCATGCCGTTGCCCTTGCCGGAGACGGCGGCCCTGGCTTCCTCGATCTTGGCGTCGAGGGCTGCGTCGAGCTCGGCTGCCTTGTCCTCCAGCCCGAAGATGGCACCGTAGGCGTCGATGCGGTCCCTGGTCTGGTCGATCATGTTCTCGCCCCAGATCGTCATGTCGATTGTGGGCGCGATGGCGGAGAGCGCTTCGACCTGGGCCGACGACCGGCCGCCGGCGACGATCAGGCCGGGGGCCATGGTGGCGAGTTTTTCGAAATCGGGTTCGAAGAGGGTGCCGACGGTTTCGGCATTTGCGGCGACGTCGGCGAGGTAGTCGACGTAGTAAGGGTCAGGCAGACCGTCGATATTGGCGCCGAGGGCGGTGAGCGTGTCGGCCGCGGCAATGTCGAAGACGACGACTTTTTCCGGGTTGGCCGGCGCGGCGACCTCTCCGGCATAGCTGGAAACCGAAACGTCCTGGGAAAAGGCGGGGGCAGCAAGCGCGGCGGCCAGCGCGGCGCCGTAAAGAATGGGCTTCATGGCTGTCTCCTGACAATGGCGCTGGCTGTGGCTGGCTTGCGCGTATGGTCAGGTTCTATGCATGCCGGCAGGGGCGGCACAAGTGAAAAGCCGAGTGAAAAAGTCGGAAAACGGGGATGTGATGGAGCGGGTTCAATCGATCCGGACGGATGCGGCTGAGTTGCTGTTCTCGGACGAGAAATCGAGGGCTTCGAGGACGAAGTGTGCGCCGATTGCGATCACCACGATGGCGGCGAAGCCTGTGAGCATGGCTTTCATCTGCGTCATTCCTCCCGCGCGGTGGCGCTTTTCAGATAGGCGATCAGGTCGGCACGGTCACTGGCGCCGGCGATCACCTGCATCGGCATCTTTGAACCGGGAATATAGTGGTCGGGACCCTGTTCGAACAGGTCGTTGATGGTGCCTTCGGACCAGACGATGTCGGATCCGTCGAGGCGGGGGGAGTAGCGGTAGTCGGTTACCGTCCCTGCCCTTCGGCCGAAGACGCCATTGAGCGTGGGGCCGGCCTTGCGGGAAGGGCCCGGTTCGAGGGAGTGGCAGATCGAGCATTTCCGCATGAACTGGCGTTCGCCGTTGGGCATGGTTTCGGCGTCGCGGAGAAAGCTGCGTTCGTTGCCCATGGCGGGGTCGAACTGGTCGAGGGCGTCGACGGGCCAGGCGTAGGCGACGTCGTCGATGCCGCCGGCGTAGAGGGTGCGGCCGTCGGGGGAGAAGGCCAGCGCCCAGACGGGGCCTTCGCGGGCGGCACGGAAATCGCGGGTGATGGACCATTCTCCGGTATCGACGACCATGATGTAGCCCTGCCCGTCGCCGACCGCGAGCTGATCGGTGGTTTCGTGCCAGACCATCGCGAGGATCGGCCGGCGGTCGAGGGTGAAGTCGGCGATCTGTTCGGCTGTGACGGGGTCGATAATGCGGGTGCCACCGTCGACGGCGCCATAGGCAAGCCAGCCGGGGCCGACGACGATCTCGTTCACGCCGAAGCCGTGTTCGGTGAGGATGTCTGGATCGGTGCCTTCATCCAGGTCGTAGACGAGAAGCGTTCCGGCGGTGGTGCCGGTGTAGAGACGGCTTCCGTCCTCAGAGTAAGCTACCGTGTTTACACCGGCGCGCGGCGGTGGGAGCTGCCTTGGCTCGCCGTCGCCGAGCGGCCAGAGCATGACAGTGCCGTCCCAGCTGCCGCTGGCGACCCATTCGCCGTCTGGTGACACGGCGAGCGCGGTCACCTTGCCCTGATGCGTGCCGAGGGTCCGGGACGCGCCGTCGTTCCAGAGGCGCACGGAAAAATCGTCGCCGCCGGACAGGACCGTGCCGCCCGGACCGAAAGTCACGACGGTGACGGCGGCGGCGTGGCCTTCGAGCCAGGCCGGCTCGCGTCCGTCCCAGAGTCCGACGGAGTTGTCGAAGCTCGCGGTCGCGACCTGACCGCCAGCAGACACCGCCAGCCCCATGATCGGGCCGCCATGTCCCTTGAGCGTAGTAAAATCCTGCGCCTCTGCCACTGACAGTATCAGCGCGAGAACCGCCGCTGCGAGGCCGAGACGCATTTGCTCACTCGGCCGGAGTGACTTTCGGATCGGTGTCCGGATCGGGCGGCGCTTCGCCCTTTTCCTTCAGCTCTTCCAGCCAGATCGAATGGTGCTGATGCGCCCATGCCTCGTCCACCTCACCGTTGCCCATGGCGTCGAATGCACCTTCCATGCCGACGGAGCCGATGTAGATGTGGGCGAGAATGATCGCCATCAGCACGAAGGCGACGATCGCATGCCAAAGCTGCGCAAGCTGCATCTCTTCCTGCGGCGCGAGGTACTCTGGCAGTGGTGCGATATCGAACCAGCCGAGGACGCCCGTCCAGTTTATGAAGGCAAATGTCTTGCCGAAGAGCTGGATTTCGAACGGAAAGAGCAGTGCCAGGCCGGAGACGGAGATCGACGCGCCAAGAAGGATAACGGACCAGAAGATGATCTTCTGACCGGCATTGAACTTCTTTGCGGGAGGGTGCTTGTTTCCGATGATACCGCCGGCCTGCGCGAACCATTTCAGGTCCGTCCGGTTCGGGATGTTATGCGCGACCCACATCACGAAAACCATCACCAGCGCGACGATGAAGGCCCAGGCGACGTTGTTGTGGATCAGCTTGGAATAAATCAGCAAGGTCGAGTTGAACTCCTTGCCGAGATAAGGCGCGATCAGCGGACGCCCGAACAGGCTGAACAGGCCGGTAATTCCTAACAGGATAAATGAACCCGCCAGCAGCCAATGTGAGGCGCGTTCGATGAATTCGAACCGGGTAACCGTGCGACCGATCTTGCCGCCGTCGATCTTGATCCTGCCGCGTACAAGGAAAAACACCGCCAGGGCTATCAGCGTGCCAATGAGCAGCCAGCCGCCATAGGTACGCAGAGGGCCCTGGCGAAACTCGTACCAACGCATGCCGCCGTCCTGCACAAGAACGGTTGCGACATCTCCTCCGGCGGAGACGGTCACATTCGCCTCGCCATATCTCAGTGCGCGCCACAGCTCCGCGTCAGACACGCCGCCGAGCGTGCCGAGCTGCCCGGTCATGCTGGCGGCGTTGTCCGGGTTGCCAATGGCCTCCCGGCGGAAACTGTCGTCAATCTCTTCACCGCGCTGGCGCGCGAGTATGTCCTCGAGCGTCTGGGCACCGCCGGTGGCGTCGTGACCGATTTCACCCTCGACGGGCGGATTCCCGGGCGGAACGACCTGTTGTGCCGCAATCGGCGCGGAACAGAACAGGACAGTGGCCACGACAGCGAGGATCGTGCGGAGCATTCTATTCCCCTTCGCGCTCGGGGTTCTTCGGGACGTGCCGCGGCCCGGTCTGCGGGCCGCGGAGTTTCAGTGGCGGACGGTCTCAGCCGCCCTTCTGATCATAGGCCGTGCCCCAGCCCCAGGCGCCGGAGCCGAAGCCGCGGGCAACGACGCGCTCGCGGTAGATCCCCGAGACCACATCGCCGTCGCCGGCGAGCAGCGCCTTGGTCGAACACATCTCGGCGCAGATCGGCAGTTTGCCTTCGGCGATCCGGTTACGGCCGTACTTCTGGAACTCGACGGTGGAGTTGTTCTCTTCCGGGCCGCCGGCGCAGAAGGTGCACTTGTCCATCTTGCCGCGTGAGCCGAAGTTGCCGGCCTGCGGGTATTGCGGCGCGCCGAAGGGGCACGCGTAGAAGCAGTAACCGCAGCCGATGCAGAGATCCTTGGAGTGCAGGACCACGCCATCGTCGGTCTGGTAGAAGCAATCCACCGGGCAGACGGCCATGCAGGGCGCATCCGAGCAGTGCATGCAGGCGACCGAGATCGAGCGTTCGCCGGGTGAGCCGTCATTGATGGTGACGACCCGGCGACGGTTGATGCCCCAGGGCACCTCGTGCTCGTTCTTGCAGGCGGTGACGCAGGCGTTGCATTCGATGCAGCGTTCGGCGTCGCAGAGGAATTTCGCGCGTGCCATATCCGTATCTCCTTACGCCGGCATGATCTTGCAGAGGGTGGCCTTGGTCTCCTGCATCTGGGTGACCGAGTCGTAGCCGTATGTCTGCGCTGTGTTACTGGATTCGCCGAGCACGTATGGGTCGGCGCCGTCGGGATACTTGGACCTTCGGTCCTCTCCCTCGTAATAGCCGCCGAAGTGGAACGGCATGAAGGCGACGCCGGGGGCGACGCGGGGCGTCACCATCGCCATGACCTTCACCTTGCCGCCTTCCGGCCCTTCGAGCCAGACATCGGCCCCGTTCCGCACGCCCAGATCGTTGGCGTCGCGCGGGTTGATCTCGACGAACATGTGCTGCTGCAGTTCCGCCAGCCACGGGTTCGAGCGGGTCTCGTCGCCGCCGCCTTCGTACTCCACGAGCCGCCCCGAGGTGAGGATGATCGGGAATTCTTCCGAGAAGTCGTTCTTCTGGATCGACTCGTACATCGTGGGCACGCGCCAGAACTTCTTGTCGGCATAGGTCGGGTAATCGGCCACGAGGTCGCGGCGGTTGGAGTAGAGCGGTTCGCGGTGCAGCGGCACCGGATCCGGGAAGGTCCAGACCACGGCGCGGGCCTTGGCGTTGCCGTAGGGGGCGCAGCCGTGGGCGATCGCGACGCGCTGGATGCCGCCGGAGAGGTCGGTCTTCCAGTTCACGCCGCCGACCTGTTCCGCGTAGTCCGACGGGATCTCGCCGGTCTGGGAGGTTTCGCCGACTTCGGTGTCGGTTTCAGGACGCTCCTCGATGTAGCCGGCGACCCATTCGATCATCTGACGCTCGTAGGGGGTCAGGTCGCCGTCCCAGCCGAGGTCGATGAGCATCTGCATGGTGAATTCCGGGTATCCGTCCTGGATCTCGGAGCCCACCGGCGCGATGCCTTCCGCCAGCAGGTTGTCGCCGTTCCGCTCCACCCCGTAGCGGGCGCGGAAGCCGAGGCCGCCCTCGGCCACCGGCAGCGAGACGTCGTAGAGGTTGGCGGAGCCGGGGTGGTTGAGTTCCGGCGTGCCCCAGCTTGGCCACGGCAGGCCGTAGAAGTCGCCATCGGCCGGGCCGCCGATCGCACGCAGCGTGGTGCGGTCGAAGGTGTGCTGGTTCTCCATGTGCATCTTCAGCCGTTCCGGCGACTGGCCGGTATAGCCGACGGTCCACATGCCGCGGTTGAACTCGCGGGTCAGGTCCTCGACTGACGGTTCCTCGCCGTTCACCTCGATGTTGCGGAAGATGCGGTCGGCGAAGCCGAACTTGGTCGCGAACTTGTGCATGATGACGTGGTCGGGAAGCGACTCGAAGAGCGGTTCGACGACCTTTTCGCGCCATTGCAGCGAGCGGTTGGAGGCGGTGACGGAGCCGTAGGTTTCGAACTGCGTCGCGGCCGGGAGCAGGTACACGCCGTCGGTGCGGTCGTGCAGGATCGCCGAGATCGTCGGATAGGGGTCGACCACGACGAGGAGGTCGAGTTTCTCCATCGCCGTCTTCATCTCGGGCAGACGGGTCTGCGAGTTCGGCGCGTGGCCCCAGAAGACCATGGCGCGGGTGTTCGCGGGCTGGTCGATGTTTTCCGGGTCTTCCAGAACGCCGTCGATCCAGCGGCTGACCGGGATGCCGTTCAGGTTCATGATTGGCGTGTCGTCGAAGGTGGCGTCGGAGAAGCGGGATTTCAGCCAGTCGAGGTCTTCGTCCCATACGCGGGCCCAATGTGCCCAGGACCCGTCGCTGAGGCCGTAGTAGCCGGGCAGCGTATCGGCCAGAACGCCGAGGTCGGTCGCGCCCTGCACGTTGTCATGGCCGCGGAAGATGTTGGTGCCGCCACCGGCGGTGCCCATGTTGCCGAGGGCAAGCTGAAGCACACAGTAGGCACGGGTGTTGTTGTTGCCGTTGGTGTGCTGGGTGCCGCCCATGCACCAGATCACGGTGCCGGGACGGTTGTTCGCCAGCGTCCGCGCGACGCGGTTCATCTGGCTTTCCGGCACGCCGGTCACGCGCTCGACCTCTTCGGGGTTCCATTTCGCGACCTCGTCGCGGATCTGGTCCATGCCCCAGACGCGGGTGCGGATGAATTCCTTGTCCTCCCACCCGTTCTCGAAGATGTGCCAGAGCAGGCCCCAGATCAGCGCCACGTCCGAACCCGGGCGGAAGCGGACGTATTCGTCGGCGTGCGCTGCCGTGCGGGTGAAACGCGGATCGCAGACGATCAGCGGCGCGTTGTTCTGCTCCTTGGCGCGCAGCACGTGCAGCAGCGAGACGGGATGCGCCTCTGCCGGGTTGCCGCCGATGATGAAGATCGCCTTGGAGTTATGGATGTCGTTGTAGCTGTTCGTCATGGCGCCGTAGCCCCATGTGTTCGCAACCCCGGCGACGGTGGTGGAGTGGCAGATCCGCGCCTGGTGGTCGACGTTGTTGGTGCCCCAGTAGGCCGCAAACTTGCGGAACAGGTAAGCCTGTTCGTTGGAATGCTTGGCCGAACCCAACCAGTAGACGCTGTCAGGGCCGCTTTCCTCGCGGATCGCCAGCATCTGGTCGCCGATCTCGTTGATCGCCTCTTCCCAGCTGACGCGGGTCCATTCGCCGCCGACCAGCTTCATCGGGTATTTCAGGCGGCGTTCGCCGTGGGCGTGCTCGCGCACCGAGGCACCCTTGGCGCAGTGCGAGCCGAGGTTGAAGGGGCTGTCCCAGCCGGGCTCCTGCCCGATCCAGACACCGTTCTGGACCTCGGCCATGACAGTGCAGCCGACGGAGCAATGGGTGCAGACCGATTTCTTGAGAGAGACGCTCTGCGGCGCGGTCTGCGCCTGCGCCCTGGTGACTGTTCCGCCCGTCGCGCCGATAGCCGCGAGGCCACCGATTGCCAGTCCGGAGCCGCGCAGGAAGGCGCGGCGATCGACGGAGGAATTGGCGACTTCGGACAGGATGCCTGTTCTCCGGGGGCGGCGCGCGGTCCCGTTTGTTTTTTTCCTAAGCATTTATCTCTCCCTTGGCTCGCTGTCCCCGTGGGGCGCTTGCTCGCTTGGTACTCGCTTCGGCGCCCGGTACTGCGAACCGGATGCCGTGGCCGTCGTCACATTACCCGGATCAGAACCGGGCGCTGTCGTAGTAGGCGCGGGTGTGCAGCGTGTCCTGCATCCGCTCGGAGGAAAGGTCCGGCTCGGCCGCTTCGGCAGGCGCGGCGCCTGCGGCGACCGCGGCAACGGCGGCCGGGGCGGTGGTGCCTGCGAGCTTCAGGAATTCGCGGCGGCTGGCGCCCTGCCCTTCGTCCTTCTTGGTCATTTTCGCTCTCCTCTTATTGTACGGATCAGCTGGCGCTCATCCGGAATGCTTCGTTCTCTACATCGATGAAGGCACGGCCCACCGCACCAACCGCGGCGTAGAAAACCGAGTTCTTCGCGCCTTCCAGGTCGGCGTAGAAATGGCCGGCCCACGGCCGGATGTGCCGGTTGTAGAAGGTCTTCTGTTCGGCCAGAGCGACCGGGACGCCGAACCGGCCCACGATCATTGCGCCCATCATTTCCATCAGCGACGCGATGTTATCCTCGGGCTCGAACACGCTGTCGGAGCGGGCAAGCCCGCGCGCGGCCATATCACTGCGCAGGGCCGCCAGCGGCTTTTCGTTCAGGAAACCGGTCAGGTAGTAGCTTGCATATGGCAGCAGCTCGCCACGTCCCAGACCGATGAACAGCCTGTTGAATTCGCCTTCGACCGCCATAGGTTTCGAGGCCTTCGCGACATGGGCCAGCGTGGCCACGGATTTGCCAAGCGGTGTATCGTTGCCGGACAGGCCCGCGGTCTGTTTCAGCAAAACCTCATTGGGCGGCGCCGCGAGTAGCACTCCCAGGAAATCATACAGGTCGGCGCGGAGCACATCCTCCTCCGCGACCGTGGGCACATCGTTCATCGTCATTCCTTGGCTCATGCGGCGTCCTCCTCGAAGGAAAAACGCATCCGCCGCGGCGGACTGGCTGGGGAATCCGGGCTCGGGTCGTGGGTGACTTCGACCTTTACCGGTGCGACTGCAGGAGCGTCGGTGGTAACGCTTTCCTGCGGAGAGTTGTCTTCGGCTTCGGCGACGAGAACTGGCTGTTCGCCCGCTTTTTCGTCCTCCATCAGCGTTTCCACGTGTCGCGCCAGGCCCTTGCCGACACGATAGGTGGTCTGGACAATGCCGCTTCCGCCGGCATCGGTGAAATCGCCGTCGTAGTCGTTCAGCCCGTCGAGATTGGCGAGGACCGGATTGCTGCGCCAGAGGCTGCGCAGGGCGCGGTTGCGCAGACGGGCGGGTACATGTTCGGCGAGGAAGGCGCGGATATCGTCGCCGGAGCCGAGCGTGTCGGGGTCCGGCAGGCCGAGTTCATCGAGCAGATCTTCGTCGCTGCGCTGTTCGATCTCGCGGTCTCGTGCTGCCTGTGCTTCGGCTTCGGCGGCGCGGACCTCTGCCTGCGCCTCGGCCGCGACGGCCGCTTTGCGGGCGGACCAGAAGCCGGTCATTGCAGCCGTCCCTGCCGCGCGGATCGCGGCGAGCGGTAGACGTCGGTCGTCTGCACGATGCGGGCATCGCCGATGCCGTCTTCGACCAGGCTGGTATCCTTGCGGTCACGGCGGCGCTTGCGGAATTCCTCGTCGACATGATGCGCGTCGGTGAAGTCGCGGATCCAGGCGATCAGCCCCTCGGGCATCGGCACCTTCTCGACGATCTCTTCGCCGCTGTCGCAGTAATCCTGCGCCTCGTAGGCGGAGGCGGTGACCAGTACGAGTTTCAACGGGCGATCGTCGCGTCCGGTGCGGCGCATCACGACGTAGAGGCTGGGGATACGGCCGGAGATGGCCGTCAGGTACGCCTCGGTTTCGCCGGCGAAAAGCTCCAGCGTGCCGGTGGTGGCGTGATAGTCGATGGTGTCATCGTCTTCTCGCAGGACGCGCCATTCGGCGGGGCCCGCACCGGGCAGAATTCCGGTCACAGTCCATGCCCATTTCGCCCATCGGGTTGCCCCCGGCGAACGGCGCACGACAACGCCCAGCGGCATGGCTTGGTACCGATCAGATGCGGTCATGTGTTACCCGTCTGTCCTCCCTGCCGGAATTTTAATCTCAATGGGAACTGGTAAGGGAAGGAAATTCTTTGGAAAACGCTGCCCGCCGGAAAAAACGGAACAGAATGCAACGGAAGGACAAAGAGCCGTCGCGGCAGTTTGGACCGCGCAGATCATGAGTGATTTTGTCAGGTTTTTGCGGGCGCGTTTCACTGAGTGATTCCATTCGCAACCTGCCCTTTACGGCGAACGGCTTTCGCGCCTACGGTACGCGGCAACCCAGCCGATCCGCCCTTTATTCGAAGGGGCGAGCCAGGGAGGTAGAATGGTTAAGCGATTGATTCTTTGCGACTGTGAAGGATTGCAGCAGATCGACTCGGCCGGTCTGGCAGAGGCGACGGGGCTGGACGTTTCACCGGTCTGCACGGCGCTTTGCACGAAAGAGATCGGACGCGCGGCGGAGGCGATTTCCGCTGGAAATGCCGTGGTTTGCTGCGGTCAGGAGCAGCGGATTTTCGAGGCTTTGAGCGAGGAAATCGGCGCAGAGGTGCCGAGGTTCCTGGATCTGCGCGACCGCGCGGGGTGGACGGAGGATACGCGGCCCACGCTGCCGAAGATGGCGGCGCTGGCGGCGGAGGCGATGCTGCCTGCGCCTGCGGCCAAGTCTGTGGACGTGGTGTCGGAGGGGCTGTGCCTTGTGCTGGGCGCGGAGGACGTGGCGTTGGCCGCGGCGGAGAAGCTGAAGGGCTATCTGGGCGTGACGGTGCTACTAGACGAGGTGTCCGAAGTGCCGGACACGCGGGAGTTTGACGTGATCGCGGGACGGCTGCGGTCAGCGACGGGGGCGCTGGGCGGATTTCGGGTCGTGATCGACGGGCTGCGGCAGGTGGAGCCGGGCGGGCGCGGCGGCTTTTCGTTCGGCCCGGCGAGGGATGGCGGCGTGTCGGAGTGCGACATCATCCTGGACCTGCGCGGTGGTGCGCCGCTGTTCCCGGCGCCGGAGAAGCGTGAGGGGTATCTGAAGGCCGATCCGGGGCGGCCGGAGGCGGTGGCGGATGCGGTGCTGGAGGCGTCGCATCTGGTGGGGACGTTCGAGAAACCGCTTTACGTGAAGACCGAGCCGCTGCTCTGCGCGCATTCGCGGGCGGGGCAGACGGGGTGCACGCGCTGCCTCGATCTGTGTCCGACCGGGGCGATTTCGCCGGATGGCGATCACGTCAGCGTCGATCCGATGATCTGCGCGGGTTGCGGGGCGTGTTCGGCGGTCTGTCCGTCGGGGGCGATCAGTTATGACGCGCCACCTGTGGACCTGGTGATGCGGCGGGTACAAACGCTCGCGAAGGGGTATCTGGATGCGGGCGGAGAGGCGCCGCGGTTGCTGGTCGTCGGCGACTGGGGCGCGGAGATGATCCGGCTGACGGCGCGGTATGGACGTGGGCTGCCGGCGGATGTGGTGCCGCTTGAAGTTGACGCGGTAAACGCCTTTGGGCATGCAGAAATTCTGGCCGGGCTTGCGGCGGGGTTTGCTGAGGTTACGGTGGTGCCGTCTCCGGGGACGGATCGCGATGCATTGGCGCTTGAGGTTGGGCTGGCGGTCGCCATTGGCGGCGAGGCTGCGGTGCGGGTGATCGACACAAACGATCCGGATGCGATGTCGGATGCGTTGTATGGTGTCGAAGTCCCCGCCCCGATTGCCGCGCCGGTGCGGCCGATGGGTAGCCGCCGGCAGATTGCGCGTTCCGCCGCCAGGGCCCTGCAGCCGGAGGCGGAGGTGTTTGCCCTGCCGGAAGGTGCGCCATACGGGGCGGTTCTGGTGAATACGGATGCCTGCACGCTGTGCCTGTCCTGCGTGTCGCTGTGCCCGTCCGGCGCGCTGGGCGACAACCCGGATCTGCCGCAGCTGCGGTTCCAGGAAGATGCCTGCCTGCAATGCGGGATCTGCGAGACGATTTGTCCCGAAAATGCAATAGGCTACGAGCCGAGGCTCAACCTGACCGACAGTGCCCTTGAGCAGGTCGTTCTGCACGAGGAAGAGCCGTTCTGCTGCATCGAGTGCGGCAAGCCGTTCGGGGTGACTTCTACCGTGGAGCGCATCCTTGAAAAGCTCGCCGGCAAGCATGGCATGTTCCGGAACGAACAGGCGGCGCGGATGATCCAGATGTGTGATGATTGCCGGGTAAACGCCCAGTACCACATGGAAAACTCACCATTCCGCATGGGCGACCGGCCCCGCGTCCGGACCACGGACGATTACCTCAGCAAGCGCCGCGATCACTGATGCTGCAGGGGAGCGCCCAGATCGGCGGGTTTCAGGCCGGCGACATAGGCCGCGACGGCCTCCACCTCTTCCAGCGTCATCTCGACGGGGACCATGTTGGGCGGCCGATCCTCGGGGAACGGTTCGGTCAGGTCGTCGATCTGGGTGAACGCGGGATGCGGGTTCAGCACATAAAAGATGAGGAACCGCTGCTCCCAGTCGGGGAAAGTCCGCAGCAGGAAGAAGGACGGCGTGGAGCCGGTGGAAGTAAACCGCGTATCCTCGGACACGACGTGGCAGCGGCGGCAATGCTCCTTGGAGATTTCAAGGCCGAGACGCTGTTCATCACTGTCGAGTTCGACGATTTCGGGTTCCTCGGCGACCGTTGGCGGCGCATGGAAGATCGCCTTTCCGTCCGGCGCGAAACTGGTGACCGTGTTGAGACCGATTTCGGACGTGATCCAGTCGGAGAACCTGCGCGCCCCGTCGTTGTCGGGTGCGCGAAGGTCGAACTTCCACGTCTGCGTGGGGCCAGCGAATACGGTCTTTCCGGTGTCGCCGAACGCGGCCTCGGCCTCCTCGCCAGGCGGCACGACCTCGACCTTCACCTGGGTCTTGAGGGAAAAGCGCGGCAGGATGTAGTTCAGAAGGCCGGTTTCAGACAGACTGGCAGGCGCCGCGAGACGGATGTTCCGCTCGTCGGCGGCGGCCCCGGCTGCAAGGCTGGCCGCCAGCAGGATAATCGCAACCCGGACACCTCCCATACGGAATGTTAGGAACGGGTCCGGCAAAGCGTCAAGCTTTGGATCATCTCGGGAAAGGATCAGCGGATGAGTGACGATTTCAACATGTCGATGCGGAAATTCCTGAAGCAGGTCGGCGTGACCTCGCAGCAGGCCATCGAGGAAGCGATGCGCGAGGCGGGAACCTCGGGCAAGGAATTCCAGGCGAAGGCGGTGATCACCATCGAGGAACTGGGACTGGAACACGTGGTGACCGGCACGATCAAGGGGCAGAGCTGACCTTGACCCTGACGCGAGACACGGTGCTGGAGGTCCTGAAGGGGATCGAGGCGCCGGACGGAAGTGATATCGTTTCGGCCGGCGTGGTGCGCGCGCTGGACGTGACGGATGGTGCGGTGCGTTTCGTGCTGGAGATCGCGGCGACGCAGGCAAAGGCCTATGAGGCAGTGCAGGCGGAAGCAGAAACGCGGTTAGCCGACGCAGGGGCATCGAAGGTCTCTGTCGTGATGACGAGCCCGACCCCTGCCCCGCCGGATCTGAAACCGCGCCGGTCGGAACCGTCCGGGCCGCAGAAGATCCCCGGTGTGGCGCATATCCTGGCGATTGCTTCGGGCAAGGGTGGCGTGGGTAAATCCACCGTCGCCGCGAACCTAGCCTGTGCGCTGGCGGCGCAGGGCCGGCGCGTGGGGCTACTGGACGCGGATGTCTACGGGCCGAGCCAGCCGCGCATGCTGGGCGTTTCCGGGCGTCCGGCGAGCCCGGACGGCAAAACGATCCTGCCCCTGCGCAATCACGGCGTGACGCTGATGTCGATCGGGCTTCTGACCAATGACGATCAGGCGGTGGTCTGGCGCGGGCCGATGCTGATGGGGGCGCTGCAGCAGATGATGATGCAGGTCCAGTGGGGCGCGCTGGATGTGCTGATCGTCGACCTGCCGCCCGGGACCGGCGACGTGCAGATGACCCTGAGCCAGAAGGCGCAGGTGGACGGGGCGGTCATCGTCTCGACCCCGCAGGATGTGGCGCTGCTGGACGCGCGCAAGGGGATCGACATGTTCAAGCAGCTGAACGTGCCGATCACCGGGATGATCGAGAACATGTCGACGCATATCTGTTCGCAGTGCGGGCACGAGGAGCATGTGTTCGGGCATGGCGGCGTGGCGGCGGAGGCCGAGAAGCTAGGCGTGCCGCTGCTGGCGGAGGTGCCGCTGCATCTGGATATCCGGCTTGCTTCCGATGGGGGCGCACCGATTGTCGTGTCGAAACCGGACAGCCCGCAGGCGAAGGCGTTTCACGAGGTGGCGTCACGGCTGGTGGCGGAGGGGGTTGCGTGAGCGACCTGAGCTTTCCGCCGCTGATGCAGGGGGAAGCGGTGAGTTCCGATCCTTTCGCGGCCGCCTGCGCGCGGGCCGCGGAGGGATGCGACGCGGGGCTGGTGCTGTACCGGATCGGGGCGGACGCGCTGGCGGCCGCTTTGGTGTTCGCGCCGGAGGTGCCGCTGGCCGACGCGGTGGCGATGCTGCCGGTCTGCGGGATCGGATTTCAGAATGCGTTAGGCGCCCTCGCCCCGCCGGAGGTGGCGGTGCATCTGGACTGGGACGGCGGGATACGTGTGAATGGCGGGCTGTGCGGACGGCTACGGATGGTGGCGTCTTCGGATGAGCCGGAGGCGGTGCCGGACTGGCTGATCGTCGGGCTGGAGGTGACGCTGATCGATCCGTCGGAGCGGCCCGGAGATGCGCGCGACCGGACGGCCCTTTATGCGGAGGGTTGCGGGGAGGTGTCGCCGGAGCTTCTGGTAGAGGCGTGGGCGCGTCACACGCTAGTCTGGATCGGACGCTGGGAAGACGACGGCATGAAGCCCGTGCATGACGAATGGAGCGGGCTGGCGTATCGGATGGGAGAGCCGGTGCAGGTTTGCGGGCGGGACGGTACATTCGTCGGGGTCGACGAACGGCTGGGGATGCTGATGCGCGAGAATGACGAGACCATTCTGCTGCCGTTGACGGACTTGCTGGAGGAACGGGGATGAAGCTGGCGCGCGCGATCCATTTCGACGAGAGCGACAGCCGCGTGTTTCATTCGCCGGCACGGACCGGGGAATGGTGCATTTCCGGCGGGTTCGAATTCTCTAACTGGACGGAAGGCGATCTTACCGGCAAGGCACGGCAGGCCTTCGCGAATGGCTGGATGGGGCTGGAGACGTTCGGGCGGGTGACCTTCGTGGCGGTCACGCAGATCGAGCCGGACGAGTATGCGGCTCTGGAAAGCATGCTGGCCGGGCATTTCGTGACCTTTTACGGCGCGCCGGACGAGGCGGCCGCGTTGCCGGTCGCGCGGGAGGAACTGGCACAGATGGCCGGGCTTTGCACGGATCACCATGCGAATACGGTGCTGACGGTCTCGCGTGAGCTTACTGAGGCAGGGGTCAGGGAAGCCTACCGGGTGATCGAGGCGCGCGCGGCGGGGCTGGATCAGTTCGCGATCCACGGAAGCCTGGACGAGGACGGGTGAAAGCAGACTCTCGCGCGGTGCGGTCTCTTTTGTAGCGTCGACGCAATTCCTCAATAAAACAAGGGCTCCGCTGTACAAGAGCTGCAGCGCGATGCCCGATCCAATGCCAAAAATTCCACGAATTGACCCGGCGGCAGTGAAAATACCACGGTCGCTACCCCGCTCGCATCCACCGGCACCCTGCAAAACACAGTCATTCCGCAGGGAAGCGGAGCAAATCAATTTGGTTAAGCAAAGGATAGAACCATGACGATGTTTGAAAGCAAGACCGCCGGCTTTTCGATGGCGAACCCGATGATGTCTCTGGCGGAACGTTTCCGTCAGCGCCGGATGGAGCGGCAGACGCGTGCTGCTCTGAACAAACTGCCGGACGATATCCTGAAGGATATCGGGCTGAGTCGGTCGGATATTTCGCGGGTCGCGCGCCAGACCTCGCATACACCTTACTTTTGACCAGACGGGCGGCCATCGAGCCGCCCGTTCATTTTCCAAAACGAGTTCACGCAAGGGGCAAACACATGACACGCTACAATTCCATTCTTGAAACCGTCGGCCGGACTCCCGTGGTACGGCTGAACCGCCTTGCGCCCGAGGGCGTGGAGATCTTTGCCAAGGTTGAATCCTTCAATCCGCTGGGATCGGTGAAAGACCGCCTGGCGCTTGCCGCTATCGAGGCCGCCGAGGCCGATGGCAGCCTGAAGCCCGGACAGACCGTGGTCGAGGCGACCAGCGGCAATACCGGGATCGGGCTGGCGATGGTCTGCGCCGCGAAAGGCTATCCGCTGGTGATCGTGATGGCCGAAAGCTTTTCGGTCGAGCGCCGCAAGCTGATGCGGTTCCTGGGCGCACGCGTGGTGCTGACGCCCGCCTCTGAAAAGGGGACGGGCATGGTGGAAAAGGTGCGCGAGCTTGCCGAGACGCACGGCTGGTACTGGACGCGGCAGTTCGAGAACGAGGCGAACGCGGATATGCATTCGCGGACCACGGCGCAGGAGATACTTGAGGATTTCGGCGCGGACGGGCTGGACTATTTCGTCACCGGAGCCGGGACCGGCGGGACGCTGAAGGGCGTGGCGCGGGTGCTGCGCGCCGAAAGCCCGAAGACGAAGATCATCGTCGCCGAACCGGACAACTCGCCGATGCTGTCGAGCGGTATCCCGCAAGGCTACAACGCCGACCGGTCCGCCAAGGAAAGCCATCCGAAATTCCGCCCGCACCCGGTGCAGGGCTGGGCGCCGGACTTTATCCCGGCCCTGACCTGTGATGCGGTGGCATCCGGATACACCGACGCGATCCAGCCGGTGGACGGCGGCGAGGCAATGCGGCTTTCGCAGGAACTGGCGCGGCAGGAAGGTATCTTTTGCGGCATATCCTCTGGCGCGACCCTTGCGGCCGCTTTAGAGGCCGCCAAAACGGCCCCGAAGGGCAGCCGGATCCTGTGCATGCTGCCGGACACCGGAGAACGGTACCTGTCGACACCGCTGTTCGATGGCATCGAACAGGAAATGAATGCCGAGGAGCGCGAGATTTCCAATTCCACGCCGATATGCCGCTTTGGTGTTCCGGCGCCGCAGGCAGCCCCTGCCTCTGCGCAGGTCGAGACGGAAGTCGAAGAGGTCCCTGCCCGCGCGACCGAATATGTCGAAGAAGCGCTGGGCGACAAGGATCAGCCGCTGGTCATGTTCGCGCTGGAATGGTGCGAGTTCTGCTGGGCGGTTCGTAACTGCATGGGCGCGATGGGTGTCCCGCTGCGCGTCGTGGCGCTGGATACACCCTGGATGCATGAAACCGGTATGGGTGGCGATATCCGCAAGGACCTGAATGCCCGCACCGGCGGGCCGACGATCCCTCAGGTCTTCATCGGCGGCGAGAACATCGGCGGCGCAATGGACATCCTTGCGATGCAGGATCGCGGCGAACTCGTGGACCGGCTTGCTGCCGTGGGCCTGGCGGTCGAGGGCGACGCAACCGTTTCCGGTACCGGGTTCCTGCCGAAATGGGTGGCGCGCCGCTCTGCCGCCTGACCCTAACTACGCATGGGCGGCCAGCCGGGCGCCCATGTCCTTGCGAAGCCGTTCGGCTTCTCCACTTAACTGCGACGCCTTTTCGGCGTCGCTTTTTTTCAGGCGCAGTGCCTGTGCGTCGAGACAACGGGCAAGGTCCGGGCGGTATCCGGCATCGCGGGATATGTCGGCGGCTGTCGCAAGAAACCCGACGGCCGTCACGTCGTCGTCTTCGGTCGCGGCCAGTGCCGAGAGGATGCGGACCTTGAGCCAGATGGGCATTTCCTTGTCCGCCAGTTCCATCAGTTCGTCGCGCGCTTCGACATTTCCACCGCGCGCCTGCGCGCAGGCCAGCAGCCGGCCCGCCAGCAGGGCGATGCCCCTCATGTTACCGACATGCGCCGCTTCGTAGGCGCGTTCGAGGACGCTTTCCGCGGCTTCCCGGCGGCCCATCTGCAAGAGCGCGTCGCCGAGCGAGGTCAAAAGCCACGGACCGGCGGGGAAAAGGTACTCGTCGAGCGACTCGGCGAGGACCAATTGCACTTCGGCCAGAGCATGGTCGGTGACGCCTTCGGCGATTGCCACCTGCAGTGCGAATTGCAGCGAGCAGTGATTGTCCTGCGGCCTGCCCGTCTCGCGCGCCACGGCACGGGAGATGGCGATACATTCGCGGGCCAGATCGAGCTCGCCGAGCAAGGCGGCGACATGGGCAAGGTTGCCGTTCAGCCAGACCGAGCGCGTGTTGACCATCTTGAAGCGTTCATGCCGCAGATCGCCGGTAAAGCGCGACCTGTGTCTGGCGAGATGGCGCATCGCCGCGCGCGCATCGCCCTTCATCGTTAGAGCGAACGCGGCGGCCAGGTCCGCCTCGCAGGCATAGAAGTCGAGATCCTGCTTGCTGGCATGCTCGGCCAAGCGGGCGGCGGCGGCGATGCCGTCCTCCAGCTGGCCGCAGGTGCCGGCGGTATAGGCCATTTTCAGCAGCGCCTGCGCGAGCCGGTCGGATTCGCCGGCTTCTTCCGCCAGATCGCAGGCTTCCGCGATACGCATCGTCGCAGAATCGAAATTGCCAAGCGAGGCGTAGGCAGGCTGCATCGCCAGGCGGATGTCGATCGCCTTGAGGGTGTTCTCGGGATCGGGCGGCAACGCGGCAAGGGCGCTGTCGGCGCGTTCGAGGCAAGCGACGGCGCGGTCATAGGCGCTGCGTTCCACCGCACGGGCGGCGGCCGCGATGAGCCAGTCGACGGCCTCGGCCCACAGACCGCCCTGATAGGCATGGTGCGCCAGCGGCTCCGTATTGCCGGGGCCACCCGCATCGCGGAACGCGGCGAACAGGTCGCGGTGAAGCGCCTTGCGATCCTCGTCGGTGAGCGAGCCGTAGGCCACCTCGGAGATCAGGGCGTGCTTGAACACATAAGCGCCGCTGCCGCCGATAAGTTCGAACAGGAATTCGCTCCTTTCGAGTTCCTGCAAGGTCTGCGAAAACACTTCCGGAGCCAGACCGGCGACGCGGCGCAGGATCGCAAGCGGACCTTCGCGGCCGATGGCCGCGGCGATCTGCAGAACCCGGCGCGGGGTTTCGTCAAGCTGTGCGATCCTGGCGGCGATCACCGGCATGACCGATGCTTTCGGCTCGATCTCGATGATCGGAGCGCGCGCGACATAGGCACCGGGCGCCCCCGCGATGCGGCCGTCCTGGACAAGCGCGCTGACCGTTTCCTCTATCATCAGCGGCATGCCATCGGTGCGCGTACGCAGCAGGCGGCGCAGGACACCGAGGCTGGAATGCGGACCGACGAGATTGCGGACGAATTCCGCCGTGGCGTTTTCGGTCAGCGGGTCGAGCGGCAGCGGAAGCACGCCACCGCGGATCAGCCAGGGCGGCCGGAAACTGGGACGGGCGGTCATGATCAGCAGGAGCAGCAGGCGTGCAACGCCCTGGATCAGCCCCTCGAGCGCGGCAAGCGAGACGTCGTCTGCCCAGTGAAGATCCTCGATCAGGATTACCAGCGGAGTGCGGGCCGTCTTGATTGCGATCAGGCGTCGAAGCGCGTCACGGACACGGTGCTGCCGCTGGATCGTCGACAGGGATTCGAAGATGAGGTCTTCGCAGGGCAAGTCCATCGCGAACAGAACCGGCGCCAGAAGATCGTCCAGCCCGTAGGCCGCCAGAGCGGTTCGTACGGCGTAACCAACCTCTTCGCTGTCCGCTGCGATGTCGACCTGCAGCAGAACCTCGAAGACCCGAGCCAGCAGGCTCATCGGCGTGTTGTCGTCGAGTTCCAGCGCGCCGGCTTCGACGGTCGAGAGGCCGGCATGACGGCACTTGGCAAGGTATTCCTGCGTCAGGCGGGATTTACCTACCCCGGGTTCGCCGGAGATGAAGACGGCCTTGCCGCGGCCCGCGCGCGCGTCTGCCTGTGCCCGGTCGAGAGCCGCGGTTTCCAGTTCGCGTCCGACAAAGGCCGAGAGCCGCCGTTCCAGCCGCAGATGCCACCGCGATGGCGCAGAGCGTATCTCCTTCAGTTCGAAAATCCGCCTGCCACGGGACCCGGCAAGATCGACGGAACGGATCGCGGAAAAGCTGCAATAGGCGCCGGCCTCGTATGTGGCCTCGTCGGACAGCGCGACACGGGAACTGCGCAGCGCCTCGGTAATCTGGCGTGCTCGGCGAATGACGACGCCGGTGGCGTCGAGCCCGGCAGCAGACTCCCGCACGACCAAAGGTCCGGCATCTATTCCCTGGCGAACACGCACGGCCCCGTCTGAGCGTTCCTCGACCATCTCCCGAATTTCCAACGCGGCACGGCAGGCCTGGACCGCATGCACCTCGGACGGTGAGGCAATTCCGAAAGCGACAACGGCACGCCCTTGCCCGGACGACAAAAGCGTGCCGCCGTTCCGGTCCGCGATCTCGGCTATGCCTTCTGCGAGGAGGGTCTGTTCTTCGGCTGCGGCCTCGGACCCGGGGCCATCCAGCATCAGCAGCGGTGACAGCATTTCCACGTCGAGGATCGTACACTGCACCCGGTTCGAACCGGTTCCGCGCCAGGCGCTGGCTTCGGGTTCCGGGGACTGCGGAGCTTTTCGCAAAAAGCCGCGTATCTCATCGTTGCAAATGTGGAATGCCGGCTCATGCTCCAGCAGCAGGTGGTTGTTGCTCTGCAGTTCGACGAAACGGGCGCCGGGGATGCCGCGCGCCAGTGCGCGGCCGACATCGATGGATGCCAGCTGATCGCCGGTGCTGTGCATGACGAGGGTCGGCACACGGATGTCGGCAAGGCGGTCGCTGAGATCGACCTCGGCAAAGACGCGCTGGGTGCGGACGGCATTGCGTGGCGACAGGGTGCTGCGCTGCATCTCGCCGAATTCCTCGACGATCTCGCGCGGGGCGTCCGGCATGAACAGGGCCGAGAAAAGATCCCGGAACATGCTGTTTTTCGAGCCCCAGCCCTGATCCATGAGGACCAGAAGCGCCTCTCTCCTCGCGATTTCCTCGGCGTCGCCGCGTGCGCGCCAGCCTTTCGCATAGCCGCCATAGAGGATCAGCCCGTTGAGCCGGTCGGGATGACGCAGAGCGTATTCGATCGCGACCGTGCTGCCCTGGGAGGGCCCGAACAGGGTGAACCTGTCGATGCCGGCAGCGTCCACGACCGCTTCGAGGTCGCCGACGACAGTGTCGAGCGACAAGTCCTCGGGATCCCGGTCGGACATGCCGTTGCACCTTGCGTCGTACCGGACATAACGCGCATCCCGCGACAGCTCCCGTACCCACGGTCCCCAGACGCTGCTGCTGAAGTCCCGGCCGAGATGCGTCATCCAGTGACCGGCGCGGACAAGCACCGGCCCCTCGCCGATCTCCGTCCAGGCGATCCGGGTCCCGTCGCGGGCGGTGACAAAGCGGATGTCCGTGCTTTCATGCTCGAGTGTCTCAACGGACGGCGGCTCGGCCACCTGCGCCGCCGGCTCGACCGGTCGTGCGGTTCTGGCGGTCATCGCGTTCCGCACAGCGTCGCGCAGACTGCCGACGAGTTCGGTCGCCGCACCGTCGTCGGGGGTCAACGCGGCCAGCGCCTCGGCATGCGGCAGCGCGCGTGCCGGGTCGCCTGCCAGACGATCTATCAGGTGCTTCAGAACCCGGACGCGGGTGGTTTCCGCCTCGAACGACATGGCAGTGCGCCACGCCTCGAATTCGGGGCAGCGGTCAAGCTGCAGGTCTTCCAGAAACGCGCCGCGATAGGACAGCGCGATTTCTTCCAGAACCTCTGTCGCAAGGTCTGCAAGATCGGAGTCGCGCAGTCCGAAGACATTCGCGGCGTCGACGTCCAGCCCTTCGGCATCGAAGTCGACAGCTGCGCGGTCGGATTTCAGCCGCGGCGCTTCGGCGTCGCCGACGATACGGCGGATTTTCGACAGGCTCCAGCGCAGCGCGCCCTTGGGGTCGTCCGGGATGTCCCAGAACATCTCGCACAATCTTTCGCGCCGTTGCGCGCGCGGCGACAGAACGAGATAGGCCAGCAGCGCCCTCGTTTTTCGCGACGGCGGCATCGCCACCGGCACGCCGCCAGCGACGACTTCGAATGGCCCAAGCATCCGAAGTTGCAGATTATTGTCGGTTTCCCTCGTCATTTGCGGTCTTGGCGCCGAAATATTCCGCGCATTGTTGCAGCATTCGGCATTATTGCCTCTGGCTCTGTAGCGTCAAAGAGAATTCGTTGACCAAGCGGAAAGCGCATGGCCAAATTGCTGAAAGGGGGTGCGAGTTGTGCAGGAACCCAATCTAGAACGGCTCGGCGGCCCGCGAGGACTGTCGCGGATTGTCTTCCGTTTCTATGATCTTATTCTCGAATCGCCTCGGCTGGGTCGGTTCTTTGACGGGGTCGATATGGCGCGGCTGATCGAGCACCAGACGAATGTGGTGGTCGGGGTGGTTCGCGGAGCACCGGCCTATTCCCGGGGGGAACTGGTGGCGGTGCATGCCGAGATGGACATCCAGCCCGATGACTTCGACGAGCTTGTCGCGCTATTGCGCCAGGCGCTGGCCGAGCACGGGGTGCCCGACGACAGCGCGGCGCCGATCCTGCAGTATTTCGACTCCTTCCGTGCCGATATGGTCCATCCGCGCGGGGAACCCGCGCCCGCCTGACCTCAGGCGGCGACGCGCGGCGCGGCCGCGGCGGGCATCATTTCGGCCATCTCTGTGACTTCGTGATTCATTATGCGGTTCAGTTCCTTATGCAGGCTTTGCAGCTCCGGCATGGTCCAATCGCAGGCGGCGATCCGGTCCGTTATCCGCAGGAGCGGCAGCGAGAGCTCGTCGCGCACGACCTCGTAGACCTGCATCGCGCCCTCTGTGCCATGCGCCACGGCGCGGGCCAGAAGTTCGGCGTCACGGAAGGCATCGGTGATGCCGTGGGCCGTCAGCGGGTCCTTGAAATAGCCCGCATCGCCGACCAGTGCCCAGCCGGGCCCGTGGGCCTTGCGGAGATAGCCGCGAATTCCGCCGAAGCGCACGATCTTGTCCGCGGTCGCGGAGGCCGCATCGGCGATTTCGGGCATCATCATGCGGAGCATGACCCGGTAGACGGACTGCACACCCCCCGTCATCACACGCTTGCGCATGTCGGTCGGGATCGAGGTGAAGACGCAGTGCATTCCGTCATTCGTCGGAATCGCCCCTGCCCCCGCGCCCAGGGTGTAGGCCCAGCGGTAGCCTTCGTTGTCGAGACCGGGGACATAGCCGTAGAGCGACGCGGTCGCATGCTTCATGCTGTGCGTGGTTTCGGCCCCGACCATCCGGGCAACGCTGGAACCGGTGCCGTCGGCACCGATGACCAGATCGGCCGTGATCTCCATCGTGTCGCTGCCGTGGACCAGGACGGCCCCCGTCACGCGGTCGCCGGTGAATTTCAGCTCTGTCAGCGAGGTGAAGTGCATCACCTCCGCCCCGGCGTCGCGGGCAGCCTCGACAAGAATGCTGTCGAGCACGTAGCGGCGCGGCGCATAGAGCGCGTCGACTCCGTCGCGCGATTTCAGCGCAAGCGTGATGTCCTCGTTGCCATAGCGGAAGCTGGTCTGGCGAATGGCCGGCGTGCCGCAGTTCGCGACCGTGTCGAGCAGGCCCCAGCGATGCAGCGACATGACAGCGCCGCGCATCAGGGCATGGGTCGACATGGTGTCGGTTCCCGCCATCGCCCGGTCGATCAGAAGCACGCGCGCACCTTGCCGGGCGAGCAGCATTGCGGTCGCAGCGCCGGCGCAGCGCGCGCCGACGATCAGGGCGTCGTAATGAGACGTTTCAATGTACTTGTTCATGGTAACTTCCTTTTTTTGTTATGCGGCCATGCGGCCGGAGCCCAGGTGTTCAAGAATTCGGGGCAGCAAGGCGTGTGCGTCGCCACCCACCCCGTCGATGAAGGTCGATTTGCGGCAGCGCTGGAACGGCATGCCGAGCGTGTAAAAGCCGCGGACGGCGGTGTTACCGCCGAGGGTGACGATGTCTCCGTCCGGGGAGAGGACCGGCAGGTGCAGCCACGGATAGGAGCGTCGGAAACCGGTGGCCCAGATGACTGTGCCGATGCGTTCCGCGTGAAGGTCGAGCGCAGTGTCGTGCGCGGACAGCACCGAAGACAGCCGTGCCGCGGGATCGGCGGCCAGGCCGAGCGCGTCGGCGACGGGATCGAGCCGGTCGAGCAGCCGGGCGCGCTTGACCTGCGCAAGGCGGGTCCGCTCGGCCAGGTCGTCGGCGAAGCGGAGCTTTGCGCCGTCGGCATCCGCCAGGCGGCCCAGGACCCGGACGCCGAGGCCGCGCAGGCTGGCGAGGTCGAGCGGTTCGGTGTCGCCGACCAGTTGCAGCGACGGCTGGTGACGGGACCGTTCCGGATCGTGCGCGTCGCGGATCTTGTCGTCGAATACGCCGGCGCGATCCATCAGGTCGATGATGTCGAGCCCGCGATAGCGGCGCGGCACGCTGTTGTGACGGCCGACGGCCACGGTCACCCGGCGGCCGGCCCGGGCCAGTTCGCGGGCGATTTGCAGGCCGGACGCGGAGGCGCCTACGACCAGAACACCGCCCGGAGCAAGAGCGTTCGGGCTGCGGTAGTCGCGGCTGTGGATCTGCGCCACAGACGGCGTGATGCGTTTGCCGCAATCCGGGATCACGGGCTGGTCGCAGGCGCCGGTGGCAAGGATGACCGTGCGGGACTCGATCCTGCCGGCATGGGTTTCGGATTCGAAGCCACCATCGATCTGGCGCAAGGACGTGACCGGCGCGAATTCGATGACAGGCGCGGACGAGACCCGCGCATAGCCGGTGAGGTAGTCCGTCATCTCGGCCATGCTCATGTAGCCGTGCGGCATGTCGCCGGCATAGCGGTAGCCCGGCAGGCGCGCGAACCAGTTGGGTGTCAGAAGTTTCAGCGAGTCCCAGCGTTCGCTGCGCCAGCGCTCGGCGATGCGGAAACGCTCGAGCACGACGTGGTCCAGGCCGGCACTGCTAAGTAAATGACTCATGGCAAGGCCGGCCTGGCCCGCACCGATAATGATCGCATCAAGGCGTTTCATACTGAAATCTCCGAGTAAAATGGCGCGCGGCCCGAAGGCCGCGCACTGTCCTGCCGTCCCCCGAAATGCGGGGGGCGGAAGCTACTTCAGTCGCGCCGCTGGCCGGTAAACCAGTTCAGAAAGCGCGAGTGGGTGGACCGGGCGTCCTGCGGCGTAACGCCGAAACGGGCCGGATCCAGGCGTTTGGGCTGTTGCGACATCATTCTCTGACGCTTTCATGCCGCCACGCTGACGTTCACGGGCACGCCGTTTGTCAGCACGTCGAAGACTGCCGAGCGCGCACGCGACTGTTCCACGATCGCTTCGAGTTTCTCGCGCGGGGCGTCGCCCTCGATCGAGATCTTCACGTCGATCGACTGGTAGCCGTTGCGAACCTCGTCGCTGATGCCTAGAAGGCCCTGCAGGTCGAGGTCGCCCTCGATCTTCGCGATGACCTTGCTCAGCTTCACGCCACGAGCGGCGGAGATGTTGCCGATACCGGCCAGCAGGCAGCCGCCGAGGGCGTGCAGCAGGTGTTCGACCGGGGTCACACCGTTATCTTCGCCGCAGAGAACGGCCGGGTGGTCGCTGTCGAAGGTGTAGGCCTTCTTGTGCTCGTGATCGCCGCCGGCACCGTAGAAGCTGGAAATGGTGCTCTTGGCGTAGGTGCCGGTCTGCCACTCGGTCACCGAGCGGAACTTGAACTTGGCGAGATCGGGTGCGCCTGCGACCACGTTGATGGTGCCGAGGAGCGAGGGCGTGTCCACACCGTTAAGCGGCGGACGCGGGGGTTTGGCTTGGGTGTTCATCGAAATGTTTCCTTTCAATCCATGAAACCGGCTGGACTGCCCGGCCGGTGATGAAAGGTTTGAGCGCAAAACGTGGAAGCGAGGGTGGACGCTTGCGTGGAATTTTCGATGTCAGAGCGTGGAAGACGGGATTTATTGTACCGATACAGACAGGATTCCCTGCCCCTACGACAGGTCGGGAATCGCCGCATGGCCTATTAGAAGCATTGATAATATGTGTTTAAGGGTGGAAGTTGAGACGTAAAGGGTGCGACTGGGGACATGGTGCAACAAGGCGGCGGCGGACAGCCGGTATATCTGACGACCAAGGAGGTCGCGGAGCTTTTGCGGGTGAAGGAGCGGAAGGTTTATGATCTGGCCGCGGCCGACGAGATTCCGCATCGGCGGATCACCGGGAAGCTATTGTTCCCGACGGCGGAGATCGTGGCCTGGATCGAGGGACGGCCCCTGAACGCGTCGGAGGAGCGGCCGGCAGTCCTGACCGGGTCGCACGATCCGTTGCTGGACTGGGCAGTACGCGAGCTTGGGTCGGACCTGGCGATCATGCTGAACGGAAGCCTCGCGGGACTAGATACCTTCGCCGATGGCAAGGCGGCACTGGCGGGGATGCATGTCCCCGGGCCTGAAGGCTGGAACATCAGCGCGGTGGAAGCGCGGAACCTGCAAGGCTGCGTTCTGATCGGCTGGGCGAAGCGGGCGCGCGGCGTGCTGCTGTCGCCCGAACTGGCGGGCAAGGTTTCACGGCTGGAGGATCTGAAAGGCAAGCGGATCGCCCTGCGGCAGCCGGGTGCGGGCGCGGCGGTGCTGTTCGAGAAACTGCTGGCGGAAACCGGGCTGGCACCCGGCGATTTCGAGCTGTCGGAAGGCTTTGCGCGGACCGAGAGCGAGGCGGCCACGGCGGTTGCCGGGGGCGAAGCCGACGCCGCGCTGGGCATCGAGGCGATGGCGGCGCCATATCATCTGTCGTTCCTGCCGCTGATCGAAGAGCGGTTCGATCTGCTGATAGACCGGCGCAGCTATTTCACCACGCCGGTACAGAAGCTGCTGGCCTTCGCGCATTCGCCTGCCTTCCGGAAGAAGGCGGAGACGATGGGCGGCTACGATGTAACGGAGTTGGGCGGCGTGCGCTGGCTATCGCCGTAGGGCGAAGGCGGCGCGCCCTGCTGGGCGCACCGCAGTTCATTCATTCGGCGTTCGGGAAGAAGAGCTGCTGGCCGTCGACCTTGTAGCCGGCAATGGCTTCCTGCCCTTCCTCGGACAGCACCCAGTTGACGAATTTCTCGCCGAGGTCCGCCTTCACGTTGGGGTGCTTTTCCGGGTTCACGAGGATGATGCCGTACTGGTTGAACATCTTCGGGTCGCCCTCGACCGCGATTCCGTAGTCGCCCTTGTTGCCGAAGGAGATCCAGGTGGCGCGGTCGGTCATGATGTAGGCGCCCATGCCGGTGCCGGTGTTCAGCGTCGCGCCCATGCCGGAGCCGGTTTCACGGTACCAGTCGCCGGAGGCTGACGACACGTCTATGCCGGCCTCTCTCCAGAGGTTCAGTTCAGCCTTGTGGGTACCGCTGTCGTCGCCGCGAGATGCGAAGGGCGCTGCGGCTTCAGCGATCTTTGTCAGGGCGGCGGTGACATCGGACATGCCGTTCACGCCAGCCGGATCGTCGGGAGGACCGACGATGACAAAGTCGTTGTACATCACGTCGTAGCGCGCCACGCCGTCGCCATCGGCGACGAATTTTTCCTCGGCCGGCTTCGCGTGAACGAAGAGTACGTCACCGTCGCCGTTCGCCGCGTTCTTGATCGCCTGCCCTGTGCCAACGGCGACCACGCGGACCTCTATCCCGGTCTTGTCCTGGAACATCGGCAGCAGGTAGTCGAAGAGACCCGAGTTTTGCGTGGAAGTAGTCGACTGGACGACGATGAACTTGTCCTGTGCCTGGCCCTGTCCTGCCAGGCCGAGGGCCAGCAAAGAGGCAGCGGCGAGACCGAAGAGTCTGCGTGTGAACATGGGTCTTCTCCCTTGGTTTAGCGAATTTTCCTGAGCGGGTCCGGCGCGATGTAGAGCCGGCCCTCGAGCCACGCCTGCGCGGCGCTGGACTGCGGGGTGTCTAGGACCCGGGCGACCGGGCCGGTTTCGGTGACGCTGCCGCGATCCATGAAGATCACATCGTCGCCCATGCGGCGCGCCTGGCCGACATCGTGGGTGATCAGGACGATTGTGACGCCTGACGCGTGCGCGTCGGCCACCATTTCCTCGATGGCGTGGGTCGAGGCCGGGTCGAGGCTGGCCGTGGGTTCGTCGAGAAGCAGGAGGTCCGGCTTGCAGGCGAGAGCGCGGGCGACGGCGAGGCGCTGCTGTTCGCCGCCGGAAAGCACGCGTGCCGGGCGGCTGGCGAGTTCGGTGAGGCGGGCGCGTTCCATCGCCTCCTGCTCGCGGGCAGCGCGGTCGGCGCCACGCAGGCCTTTTACGGTGAGGGCGAAGCGGAGGTTTGCGAGCACCGAGCGGCGCAGCATGACCGGGCGCTGGAAGACCATGGCCTGCGCGTCGAAGGCAGCGCGGGTGGCGGAGTGGCCCTGCCACAGGATGTCGCCGGATGACGGGCGGATCAGGCCGTGCAGCAGGCGCAGGAGCAGGCTTTTGCCCGCACCGTTCGCGCCCATTACGACGGTGCGGCGGCCGGGCAGGATGGTGGCATCGACGTTGTCGATCAGGCGCTTGCCGCCGGCATCGAAGCAGAGGCTCTTCGACTGCAGGAGCGGCATCACCTCTTGCGCCGGACGTGCGGGGAACGGAATGGGGCCGTCATGCATAGGCGGACCTCACGGCGGAGGCACGGACGCCCATGACGGCGGCGTTCACCGCGACCGCAATGGTCAGCAGGACGACTCCGAGGGCGAGTGCGAGCTGCAGATTGCCCTTGGAGGTCTCCAGCGCGATGGTCGTGGTCATGACGCGGGTGACATGGTTGATGTTGCCGCCGACGATGATGACCGCTCCGACCTCGGCCACGGCGCGGCCGAAGCCCGCAAGTGCCACTGTCAGCAGACTGTAGCGCGCATCCCACAGCAGGGCAGTAATCCGGTCGACGGGACGAACGCCGAAGGAACGGAATTGTTCGGCATACTCGGCGTGCAAATCCTCGACCACCTGCTTGGTCAGTGCGGCGACGATGGGAGTCACGAGAATCGTCTGGGCGATGATCATCGCGGTGGGCGTGTAGAGCAGGCCCAGCACGCCCAATGGGCCGGAAGCGGAGAGGAGCAGGTAGACGACGAGGCCGACGACGACCGGCGGCAGGCCCATCAGGGCGTTCAGGATGACGGTCACGACCGCACGCCCCGGAAACCGGAACGCACCGACGATGGCACCAAGCGGCAGGCCGATCAGGCAGGCGAAGCCTACGGCGGTGAGCGTCACGCGCAGCGACAGGCCGATGATTTCGATAAGATCGGGATCCCAGGACAGGATAAGGCCGAAAGCCTCTGCCAGGATGCTCCCGAAACTGTCCATTAATGCGTTTCCTCCCACTTGAGGGAGAAAATACATCAAAACGCAAAACAATCCAGCCCCTGATCTGCGTGCGCTGGACAAGAATTTTGTTTGGCGCAAAAGGGTTTGCGGGGGATCATTGCGCGGTTCTTGCTTTGCCGGCCGCCGGACTCGCCGTATCATGACGGGAGAAAATGCGGGAAGACAACACGCCTCCGGGGCCGCAGCGAGATCGCGGCGACCTGATCGAACGCCTTCGGACCCTGTCCGGTGAGGTGTCGGGGGCGTTCGGCGACCTCGGCACTCTGCTGCCCTATGCGGTGGCCGCCATCGGCGCCGGTCTTCTGGCACCCGGGCCGGTCTTTCTGGGATTCGCCGCCGGATACCTGATGGTCGCCATCGTCTATCGCTGCCCAGTCTCGGTACAGCCAATGAAGGCGCTCGGCGCGGTGATCATCGCGGGCGGACTATCGGGCCCCGAGATCGCCTGGGCCGGGGTGGTGATTGGCGCGGTGCTTATGGCGCTGTCGATGACATCGGTGCTGCAGAAGGCGGCGCGGGCGGTGCCGCAATCGGTAGTGACCGGCCTGCAGGCGGGGCTTGGGCTGATGCTGGCCGCGGTGGCATTCGGGCTGATGGGACAAAACTGGCCACTTGCCCTGCCCGTCGTCGCGGTCTTGAGCCTGTCCTATGTCTGGCCGCGCGGGCCATGGGCGTTGCTGGTGGTCGTGGGCGGCGCGCTGTTCCTGCCGGCAACCGGTGGCATGGGATTGCTCGAAACCTCCTCGATTGGCCGTGCGGATGACATGCGGCATGTGTTTTCAGGAGTTCTGGCGCAACTCCCTTTGACCCTGTTGAACGCCGTGGTGGTCGCGGCGGCGGTGGCGCGCGCCTCGTTCCCGGTGGCGGCGCGCACGGTGAGCGAGCAGAAGCTGGCGGCGACGAGCGGCCTGCTGAACATGGTCTGCGCGCCGCTCGGCGCGATGCCGATGTGCCATGGTGCGGGCGGGATCGCGGCGCATCACCGGTTCGGCGCGCGCGGCATGGGCGCGCCGCTGCTGCTGGCGGCGGGATGTCTGGCGGCGGCTGTTGCCGGGCCGCGCATGATCGACGTGCTGGCGGCGATCCCTGCCCCGGTTGTCGGCGCGCTGCTGGCATATGCGGCGGCTGACCTGATCTTCAGCAAGCGGATGTTCGACGCGCGCTGGGACTGCCGGCCGGTGATCGGCGCGGCGGCGATCGGGACGTTCATGGCCGGAGCGCTGGTCGGACTGATTGCGGGTCTGGCGGCGGAGACACTGCGGGTGCAGATCGTGCGGCGCGCGCGGGCTGGCCGCGATGGGCGCGCGGGCTAGCTATCCGCCCTGACAGAGGGAGGATGCCATGAAGATCAGCGCGCGGAATGTCCTGCAGGGCAAGGTGCTCGACATCAAGGAAGGGCCGGTGAACAGCCAGATCCGGGTGGATGTGGGCGCCGGCAACGTCATCACCTCGATGATCACCACTGATGCAGCGCGCGATCTGGGGATCACGGTGGGCAGGCAGGTTCACGTAATCATCAAGGCGTCGGAAGTGATGCTGGGGACGGACTAGGCCCCTAGTCCAGCGTCCGGCGGAAGCGCATGAGCGCGATCACCGCGAAGACGATGACGAAGAGCGTGAGCGCGGCCATCGGCTGCCGCACTCCGCTGAGGTCGGAACCCTTTAGCATCACGGCGCGGATCATGCGGAGGAAGTGGGTGAGCGGCAGGATTTCTCCCAGCGCCTGCGCCCAGACCGGCATGCCCCGGAACGGGAACATGAAGCCCGAGAGCAGGATCGACGGCAGGAAGTAGAAGAAGGTGAGCTGCATCGCCTGCATCTGGGTGCGGGCGATGGTGGAGATGGTGTAGCCCATCAGAACCAGTGCCAACACGAAGATGAGGACGCCGAGCAGCAGCAGCCAAAGGTCGCCGACGAAGGGGACGTGGAACAGGAGCCGCGCGGCGATGAGCACGACGGCTACCTGCACGCCGCCGACCACGAGATAGGGCAGCACCTTGCCCAGCATGATCTCAAGCGCGGTGGCGGGCATGGCGAGGAGGTTTTCCATCGTGCCGCGTTCGGTCTCGCGGGTGAGCGCCATGGAGGTCATCATCACCATGGTCATCTGCAGGATGACGCCGAGCAGACCGGGGACGATGTTGTATTGCGTGATGCCTTCGGGGTTGTAGCGGCGGTGGACGATGACCTGGAGCTGTTCGCGGGCCTCCTCCGCTGCCTGGGCGGCGATGCCTTTTTCATGCAGCAGCGCCTGGGACGCGACCGTTCCCAGCGTGGAGATGGCGCCGGAGGCGACGGCTGGGTCAGTGGCATCGGCCTCGATCAGAAGTTCGGGCTGGTCGCCCCGGTCGACGCGGCGGCCGAAATCCGACGGGATGGTGACGACGAAAGAGACGGTGCCGTTCTCGATCAGGTCCTCCGCCTCCTGCGCGGAGGCGGTGACGTGGTCGAAGCGGTAATAGCCGGTCAGTTCCAGCGCCGTGACGATGGCGCGGGTATAACGGTCCTGTGTCGGGGCGACGAGGGCGGCGGGAAGGCCCTTGGGGTCGCTGTTAATGGCAAAGCCGAACAGGACAAGCTGCATCAGCGGTACGCCGAGCATCATCGCGAAGGTGATGCGGTCGCGGCGCATCTGGATGATTTCCTTCTTCCAGAGCGATGCGAGGCGGCGGATTGAGAAAAGGTCCCTCATGCCATGTTATCCTGCGACTCTGTCATGAAGCGGATGAAGGCGTCTTCGAGACTGGTCGGGACGATCTCGGCGCGGACGTCGTGGGACTCTATGGCGGCGTCGACACTTTGCTTGAGGGCGCCGGTGTCACGGCCAACGATGTGGAGCGCATTACCGAAATGGGTAACCTCGTCGACGCCAGGCTTGCCCTGCAGCGTCCTGGCCGCGGCGACGGTGTCCGGGCCGTCGAGGAGATAAGTGGTCAGTCCCGCCTCGGCGATCACCTCGTCCACCGTGCCGCTGGCCATCAGCTTGCCGTAAGCGAGGTAGTTGATGCGGTGGCAGCGCTCTGCCTCATCCATGTAGTGAGTGGAGACCAGCACGGTCAGCCCGCCCTCGGCGCGTTCGTGGATCTCGTCCCAGAATTCGCGGCGGGCCTTGGGGTCAACGCCGGCGGTGGGCTCGTCGAGCAGAAGGAGCTTCGGCTCGTGCATGACGCAGGCGGCGAGTGCCAGCCGCTGTTTCCAGCCGCCGGAAAGGGTGCCAGCAAGCTGGCCGCGGCGGGACGTCAGCCCAAGGTCTGCGAGCGTGTCGTTCACGTAGCGCCGGACCGGTCGGAGGCCATAGAGACCGGCGACGAAGGCGAGGTTTTCGGCGATGGTCAGGTCCTCGTAGAGCGAGAACTTCTGGGTCATGTAGCCGATTTCCCGCTTGATCTTCGTGCCTTGAGTGAGGTCGTAGCCCAGCACCGTGCCGTGGCCGGCATCGGGCGTCAGCAGACCGCACATGACCCGGATCGTCGTGGTCTTGCCGGAACCGTTCGGGCCGAGAAAGCCCGCGATCTCGCCGCGCTGGACGGTCATCGACACGTTGTCGACAACGGTCTTGTCGCCGAACCTCTTGACGAGATCGTGCACCTCGATGGCAGGTTCGGTCATTGCCCGGACTCTTCCAGCACCGCATCCACGATCTGACCGGGTTTCAGGCGGCTGGTGTCGCCGGACGGGTGCGCCTCTACCATGAAGACGAGCTTTTGGCGGTTCTCGAGGGAGTAGATGACCGGCGGGGTGAATTCGGGCTCGTCGGCGACATAGGTGACGGTAGCCCGGGCACCGTCGCCGCAGCCGTCGCAATTGACGCGCAGGACCGTGCCTACCTCGATCCCGGAGACGGCGGTTTCGGGGACGTAGAGTCGGATGAAGACCGCGCCGTCGGGCAGCAGTGACAGGACCGGCGCCTGCGGACCGGCGAGTTCGCCGGTATTGCGGAGGACCTCGTGGATCTGTCCGTCGGCGGAGGCGTAGAGCGTGCGCTGGTCTAGCTGCCAGGCGGCAGCCTCTACTCCGGCCTTTGCCTGCGAGAGTTCGGCCTCCGCCGCCGCGATCTCGTAGGCACGCGCAGGGAGCTTTGCCACGGACAGGTTGGCCTCTACTTCGGCGACCTTGGCGTTGGCGACGTCGAGCTGGGTCTGAACCTCGTCGAGCTGGGCCTGCGGAGATACGCCGCGGGTTACAAGGTTCTGGACCCGCGCAACTTCTTTCTCCAGTTCATTGGCCTGAGCATGGGCGGAGGCGAGGTTCGCCTCGATCACGCGGATTTCCTCGTCGCGCATGCCTTCCTGGAGGTTCGCGAGCCGTGCCTCTGCGGCCTTGAGCGCGGCTTCGGCCTCTGCCAGCGCGATGCCGGCGTCGCGGCGTTCCATCTGTACGAGGATGTCGCCCTGCCTGACGTGGTCACCACGACGAAGGGTCATTTTTTCAATCTGCGAAGTGGCGACAGGGGCGACGAGTACAAACTCACCCTCGACATACCCGGTGGCGAGCGGAGGTTCCGGGAGACAGGCGGAGAAAAGGGCCGATATGAGGGGAACGGCGCAGATGAAACCGGTCATTCCGGATCCTCCCGATAGGCGGCCAGGATGGCGCTTAGGTTTGTGGTCAAGATCTTCTTTATCTGCTCCGTTTCCGCCGGGGCGATGCCGGACCAGCCGAGACGGCGGACGACGACAGGACGGCCGATGCGGAAGTAGAGGACCTGACCAAGCATCGAGAACGCGGTGAGGCGCGTGGTTTCGCTTTCCGGATCGGTGCCGGTCGCCTGCCCCCAGAGGCGGCAGAGCTGCCGGTGCCGGTCGGCGATGACGCCGTCATAGAGGATATCGAAGACCTCGCCGGATTCTGTCAGTTCCCTGAGAACGAAGGCGGCGAGATCCTCTGCCTCCGGTACCTGCGTCATGAAGTCCAGGAAGAGCGACAGCAGCGTTTCCAGCTGGCGTTCGGCCGCTGCCTGCCCTGCAGCGGGCATTTCGTCCGGTGCCGTGGGAAAAATGCGGTGAATGCGCGCCACGATCTCCTGAGCGCAGGCGCGGCGCAGCCCTTCCTTGGAACCGAAGTAGTAGCTCACCAAGGCGACATTCTGGCCGCCGGCAGCCAAGGCGATCTGGCGCACCGTCGTGGCTTCGTAGCCTTGATGTCCGAAGAGCCGTATCGCTGCAGCGATAACGAGATCTCTGGTCGACTGAGGATCATTGTCTTGCATATGCACCAACCTTAAACGCCTGTATAAAACAACCGTTTAAATCATGCAAGACGATGGAGGCCAAAGAAAAGCCGGCGGGAGACCCACCGGTACTGCATAGTGCTTTCGTTCACTTAGTGACGCCCGTTTAAGGCCCCGGACCGGCCCTATGCGTCAGTCGCGTGCCACCAGTTTCAACAGCGGCATATCGCGGTTCTGAGTACGAATCCGGTTGAGGTAATTCGAGATGAGATCAGCGCCTTTGTAGACATGTTCCTGCATATTCGCGCAGGCGCGCTGGGACTGGCGGCGCAGAATGGCGCAGAAGATCACCTCGTGCTCCCGCTGATTCTGATCCGCCCCGGCCTTAACGATTTCGGCGATTTCCGCGTTGACAGTCAGGACCATAGACCCGGCAAGCGGGACATTGTTTATCTGCCCGATCATCTCGGAAAGGATCGAATTGCCGGCCTCTTCGACGATTGCCTCATGAAACGCTTCGTTCAGGGCGAACCACCTAGTCGCGTAATCCTCTATGGTTTCGCGGGCGGAGTTCAGCGACTTACTTTCCTCGAGAATTTCGACGATCCGCTGCTGGCCCGCCTCGGAAATCCCGTTTTCGGCAACGAGACGGGCGGCCATAGCCTCGAGTTCACCGCGTACCTTGACCGCATCCGTGATCTCCTTGATGGAGAACTCGCGCACCAGAAAGCCGCGCTGCGGCTTGTAGATGAGCAGCCCTTCCTGAGCGAGCGCCCCCAGCGCCAGGCGGACCGGCGTACGTGAGGCGTTCAACTGTTTGGCGAGCGGAATCTCCTGCAAATGCTGCCCCGATTCGAAATCGCCCCGCATCAGCATTTCTCTGAGCTTTTGCGAGATTACTTCGAATTGTGTGGCCATGTTTATTCTCCCCTAGCCCCTTTAGTCCGGATTGTTACCGGCGAAACCTCGAAGCACCATTAAAACGTTCCTACAAGGGTGATTTTCAAAATTATGGTGGCAAATCTAGCAGAAAAACCAGTGAAAACTCACCATTTCAGAGATTTAGGTATGAAAATGCATGAAAGCATCTGGCTTTTGACCGGCGGTCGGTTGCCGTTCGGGAACGGTCTGGAAGACCCACCTTACGTAAAGTAAATTGTAGACCACTGGGCAAAGTCCGATCTGGCGGGCTTGCACCGAGTTCGACTGATTCTCTTTCACGATTCCGCTTGAAGTATCGTACCCGGACAGCCTGCCGCATAGCCCTCGCCCGTTCCTGCCCCTCCATGGCCCAGCAACCACAGCGGGTGGTCGCGGAGGGGTCCTACCTATCCCAGGGCGGCGGGTCGAATTCCTTCTGGATGTGATCAAGGAATGCGATGATCTCCGGCCTGCGGGACTTGTGGCTGGGCACCAGAGCCTTGAGCCAGAGCGCGGAGACCGGGAAATCGGGCAGCAGCTCTACGAGGCGTCCGTCGCGTAGGGGATCGCGGGCAAGGAAGCGGGGCAGAACAGCGAGGCCGAGCCCCTGGAGCGCGGCATCGAGCAGGATGCCGCTGTCGTTGACGGTGTAACGGGCACGGATCTCGGTTGAGACGGGACCACTGGGGCCCTCGAAGGTCCAGGTGTGGCCGACGAGCATGAAGGCAAGGCAGTCATGCGCGACGAGATCGGAAGGGGTCGCCGGTGGCGGCCTGACCTTCATGTAACCGGGCGCTGCAACGAGAACGCGGGGATAGGGCTGGATCGGGGTCTCGTGAACGCCCCAGTAGGATTGCGGAAGCGCGCCAAGGGATACATCGAAGCCCTCTTCCAGTGGGTTTACCGGGCGGTCGATGAGGTGCAGTTCTATCCGCATGTCGGGATTGGCCGCCTGAAACCGTGTGACCGCCTTGCCGATGAACATGGAGCCTATCGTGTTCGGGGTGCGGACGCGGAGTGTACCGCGCAGACCGCGTAACTCTGGTCCCGTGTCGGACAAGACATCCTGCAGTTCCGACACGATCTGCTGCAGGCGGGGGCGCAGGCGCTCGCCCTCGGCGGTCAGTTTCAGCGCGCGGGTGGAACGGGTGAAGAGCTTGGTGCCGAGTTCGGTTTCCAGACGCCCGACACGCTTCGAGATCACCGAAGGCGTCGTTCCAACCTCGCGCGCGGCGGCGGAGAGCCCCCCGGCGCGGGCGCTTGCGAGGAACGCCTCTATGTCGACGAGGACCGGCACGATCTGCACGCTCCTGTGTCACTGACCGACTGCAATCGGAGTTGCCGGATCAAGGGTCGGGAACCGGTTGGGGGGTGCCCTGCCCCGGATTGCTGCGTGCGCTGACCCGGTTCAAAGCAAGCAAGACACCGATTAGCGCGACGCCCGCAGCCTCTACCATGAGATCGGGCCAGAAGACCGCGATGATGCCGGGAACCAGCAGCAGACGCTGCCACAGAGGCATCGGCGCCCAGAGGAAACCTTCCAGCGCGACGGCCGCGCCAGCTATGGCAACGATGGCGATGAAGCCGTTCCACAGTACGAGCGGCACAGGACCACCGATGATGATCGGTTCGTTGAACACCATGAAGAGCGGGATGAGGTAGAGACCCTTGGCATATTTCCATGCCTGAAAGCTGGTTTCCATCGGTTTGGAGCCCGCAATGGCCGCCCCCGCGAAACCCGCGAGCGCCACTGGTGGCGTGACGTTGGAGTCCTGCGAGTACCAGAACACGATCAGGTGCGCGATCAGCAGCGGGATGCCGAATTCCTCTGTCAGCGCCGGGCCGACAAGGATGATCAGCACGATGTAGGCGGCGGTGACCGGCAGGCCCATGCCAAGGATCAGGCTGGCGATCATCACGAGGATCAGCGCCAGAACGAGGTTACCGCCGGAGAAGGCCAGCATCATCGCGGAGAACTTCAGGCCAAGCCCGGTAAGGCCGACGACGCCAACGATGATCCCGGCCACGGCGCAGGCCAGCGTCACCGGCACGGCATTGCGCGCGCCGAGTTCCATCGCTTCGACCGTCAGCTTCAGACCACGGAGGCAGAGGTCGCGAAAACCGGTGAGGCTGGGGGCATTGGTGGCGAAGGTCCAAAGCGCGCGGGCAACGGCGGCGACGACGACGGAAACGATGGCGTAGAAGCCGACGCGCATCGGCGAATAACCCGCGACGAGCAGCCAGATCAGGGCGACGATGGGCAGAAGGAAGTGCCAGCCTTCGGCAAGAACTTCGCGCACGCGGGGCAGTTCCTCGCGCGACATGCCTGTCATGCCTTGTTTCAGTGCCGCGATGTGCACCAGCAGATAGACCGCACCGAAATAGAGGAAAGCCGGGAAGATCGAGACCAGCACGATGTCGACATAGGGCACGCGGGTGAATTCGCTCATCAGGAAGGCGCCTGCGCCCATCAGCGGCGGCATGATCTGCCCGCCGGTCGACGCGGCAGCCTCGATGCCACCAGCCTGCGCGGGCCGGTAGCCCAGCCGCTTCATCAGAGGGATGGTGAAGGCGCCTGTGGTGACGACGTTGGCTATGGCGGAACCAGAGATCGAACCCATGCCGGCAGAGGCGATGACGGCCGCCTTGGCCGGCCCGCCGCGCTGACGCCCGGTGGCGGCATAGGCGAGGTCGATGAAGAACTTGCCCGCACCGGTCACTTCAAGAAAAGCGCCGAACAGAACGAAGACGAAAATGAAAGTCGCGGCGACACCGAGCGGCAGCCCGAAGATTCCCTCGGCTCCGAGCGTCATCTGACTTGCGAGGCGATCCAGCGAATAGCCGCGATGATTCAGGATACCCGGCATCCAGTCGGCGAGCCATGGCAGCTCGCCCCGGCTACCGGCGAAGGCATAGAGGAGGAAGACGGCGCCAATGATCGTCATCACCAACCCGACGGCGCGACGCGCGGCCTCGAGCACCACCAAAGTGGTAATGATTCCGACGATAACGTCGATCTGCCTTGGGAAGATTGAATTCGCGATAATGTCGATGTTCCACGGCACCCAGACCCCAACGAGAACGCCGCAAAGGATCAGGATACCATCGATGGTCCAGCCCAGCACGCCGCGCGGGCGGTCCATGCCGAAGGCCGGGTGGATCAGGAAGCACAGAACCAGAATGAAGCCGAGGTGGATCGGGCGCTGGTAGAACAGGCCGAGCGGCTGCACGCCGGCGGCGTAAAGCTGAAACAGCGACAACAGGACGCCGACGACGGTGATTGCGCGCAGCACGATCCAGGGCTGCGACGGTTTTCGCTGCGGCTCGGTGAGAGTGTCGGCCATCAGGAACCGTCCCCGGTCAGCGCGATACGCACGCGGGCATGCGGCGCCTGTGCCGATAGCGAGACTTCTTGCTCCCCCGCCTTGATCCGGTGGTTCACGAAACCGAGGCCGGGCCGCAGGATGTAGGCGTCGCCCGGCACCGGCTCGTCCAGATCCTCGATCCAGTAACCGCCCTGCCCGTCGGAGACTTGCCGCCCACGGCCCGGGATGTGATCCAGTCCCGCCGCGAAATCGGGAAGGTGCGAGCGCACCAGTACCATCCGCCCGTCGCGGTTCTCGTAACAGTCAGACACTTCGAAACCTTTCACCGAATGGTGCCACAGGATGCACCAGCCCTCCCCCTCGGGCATTTCGATCCGCGCTATTTCGGTGCCGTCGCCGACAACGGTCGCCGTCAGCGTGCCGGCCTGCGCGGCAGTCGCGAGGAGGAGGGCAAGCAGCCCTCCTCCGATCTTGCAGGTCATGGACGCAGATTGTCCGGGATCGTGGCGCCCGCTTCCTCGTAATAGCGGATCGCGCCCGGATGCAGCGGGATCGGCGTCGCGCCCATCGTGAACTCGATCGTGGTCTCGTTCGCGGCCGGGTGCACCGCCTTCAGCTCGTCGATATTCTCGAACATCGCCTTCGTGATCGCGTAGGCGAGATCGTCCGACATCTCGGAGGACACGGCCAGCACGTTCGGCACGCCGAGAACTGCTATGTCGTCGTCCACGCCTTCGTAGGTGCCACCGGCCAGAGTGGTCTCGGCGAAGATTGGAGTCGCTTCGCGGGAGGCGGCGATTTCATCGGCGGTCAGCTCGATGATGACGATGTCATTCGTCGTGGCGAGGTTGAGGATCGACGAAGTCGGAGCGCCCACGCTCCAGAATCCGGCGTCGATATCACCGTTGGCGAGGGCGTCGGCGGTTTCGTTGAAGTTCAGACGCTGTTCGTCGATGTCGTCATAGCTGATGCCGTTCGCCGTCAGGATCGCCTCTGCGTTCACTTCGGTGCCGGAACCGGGCGCGCCGATGGAAACGCGTTTGCCGGACAGGTCCGAGAGCGAGCTGATGCCGCTGCCTTCGAGTGTCACGATCTGCACCATGTTCGCGTAGAGCGAGGCCAGACCGCGGATCATTTCGAGCTGCTGGCCCTCGAAGCGGCCGGTGCCGGTTTGAGCCTGCTGGACCGTATCGGCAAGGCCGATGCCGAGGTCGGCGTCGCCTGTAGCGATGAGGCCCATGTTCTCGACCGAGGCGCCGGTGACTTCGGCGGTCGCGGCGTAGCCTTCGACGTGATTGTTGATGACTTCTGCCAGGCCACCACCCATCGGGTAATAGACACCGCCGGTGCCGCCGGTGGCGATCGAGAGCTGCTGCTGCGCCATTACGGGCGTTGCGGCGAGTATCGCCAGGGCGGCCAAGGTTTTCTGAAGCTTCATTTATCCCTCCCAGGAAAAGTTAATGTGTCCCATTACTAACGATGACACTGGCACGCGCCAAGGCGTGTTTGGCGGTGAGAGGCCAGTAGCGTTTTTCCAAGGTGGATCGGGGTTGACGAAATCATAATCATCTGGTTATGGGTCTGAAGTGAGAACTATCGGGTTATGAATTGATGCCAACTGCCCAGGACCTGATTTTCAAGTCCCTCGCCGACCCGACGCGCCGGGCTCTGTTCGAACGGCTCTGCCGCGACGGGGAACTGACGGTTGCAACGCTGACTGCCGGAGCCGGCGTGTCGCAGCCAGCGGTTTCCAAACATCTGGCCGTGCTGAAACAGGCCGGGCTGGTGCGCGACCGACAAGAGGGCCGGCAGACCCACTACACCGCCCTGCCCGGCGCTCTGGCGCCACTGCTGGACTGGACTCAGCAGATGGCCGGCTTCTGGGAAGATCGGTTCAACGACCTGGAAGACCTGCTCAAGAGGATGGACCAATGACGGATACCGCGACCGAAACCCGCTCTGTCATCGTGGAGCGCGAAGTTGCGCATCCGCCGGAAAAGATCTGGCGTGCGCTGACGCAACCGCACCTGATCGAGGAATGGCTGATGAAGAACGAGTTCATGCCGGAAGTCGGGCATCAGTTCGAGCTGAAGGCGGACTGGGGCAAGATCACCTGCGAGGTAACCGCCGTGGAGCCGAACAGGACGCTCGCCTACAGCTGGGATGCCTACAGCCTGAAGAGCGTCGTCACCTGGACGCTGACGCCCACGGAGACGGGAACGCGGCTGCGGATGGAGCAGACCGGGTTCCAGGCCAACCAGCCGCAGTTCTACGAGGGCGCGCAGCAGGGCTGGCCACGTTTCTTCGACGGTCTGGAGAAAGTGCTGGAGAAGATGAATTAAGTGGCTGTCAGGTTCTGATGCCGGTCGTCAACGGGAGGCAGGGATGAACGTAAATGGCTGGATACGGCAGATCCACCGCTGGGTGTCGCTGCTGTTCACGCTGGTGGTAGCGGGGATCTTCGCGGCACTGGGGTTTGGGTTGGAGCCTGCCGAGTGGATCTATTTCCTGCCGCTGGCGCCACTTGCGGTGCTGGTACCGACGGGCGTGTACATGTTCGTGCTGCCCTATTTTTCAGGACGACGCGGCGGGGAAGCGTCTACCTAAGCGCCAGCCCCGGCTTCCAGCATTCGTTTCCAATGGGCGTGGAGCGCAGGCATGTCGGGGCGGTCTTCGTAGACGAGCGTCGTGGCGGATGGCTCCGGCACCCAGGGCTGGCGCGTCGCGGTGAAGATATGGCCGGCCGGGCGCAGCCATGAGGTGTCGTCGAGCGTGCCGGGCTTGATCACGATGACCGGGCTGCCCTCTATCTGATGGGTTACGCGGACGCCGCAGGCAGGACAGAATGTGTGCCGGGACAGACGGCCGGAACCGCCAGTCCATTCGAGCGAGGCGCTGGGTCCTTCAAGTTCCACCGAGTCGTCCGGGCATTGCAGGGACATACCGAAGCCGCTGCCGGACTGCCGCTGGCACAGTGTGCAGTGGCAGGCGTAGCAGGTCACCGGTGCCGCTGTGATGCGGTAGCGGAGCGCGCCGCACTGGCAGCCGCCGGTTAGCGGCAACGGCGGCAGGCGGACGGGCTCGACCTCGGCCACCTAGACCTCGACGATGACGTATTTGCCGTCGGTTTCGACCTCGAAGGTTTCGACCTGGTAAGGGCCTTCGGCCAGCCCTGCCCCGTCGGAGACCGATACATCGAAGGGTTTCACGCGCACCCGGTTCGGATCGACATAGGAGCGGCCGGTTTCGAGGTCGAATTCCCAGCCGTGCCAGGGGCAGCGGACCATCAGTCGGTCGGAGACACGGTAGCAGCCCGGACCGTCCGCCTCGGGGAAGCCGAAGACCTTTCCGGCACAGAGGTCGGCGCCTTCATGCGGGCATTTGTTCGAGACCGCGGCGAAGCGGTCGCCCAGATTGAAGACGGCAATGTCGCGCCCCTCGACATGGACGAGCTTGCCCATCTTGATGTCGATCTCGTCGACGCGGCAGACCACGTGTTTTCCCATTCTGTATCCTCCCTGCCCGGTCTTAGTTCAGGCCGTATACGCTGATTGCATTGTCGCGCAGGATGCCCTGCTTTTCCTCGGGCGAGAGCCCAACCTTGAACACGCGGTCGGGGTGGTCGAAGTCCCAGTGAGGATAGTCCGTCGAGAACATCAGCTTGTCAGGGCCGAGCCATTTCAGCACATGGGCGATGTTCTTGACCTTGGTCGGTTCTTCCATCGGCTGAGTCGTCAGCCAGACATTGGAGCGGACGTAATCCGACGGCTTGCGCTTGCACATCGGGACCTCACCCTTGCGCAGCTCCCACTCGCGGTCCATACGCCACATCAACGGTGCGAGCCAGGCGAAGCCACCTTCGACAAGGACAAGCTTGAGCTTCGGGAACCGTTCGAAGACGCCTTCGAAGATCATCGAGATCAGCGCCGTCTGCGCGGTGTGGGCGAAGGAATAGTGTTCCTCGAAATAGAAGGACGCCCACCCTGCCCCGGTATTCGCATGGGTGCCGTAGGCAGCGGAGTGCATGCCGACCGGCAGGCTGTGTGCCTCGGCCGCTTCCCAGATCGGCCAGTAGCGTTTGCGGCCCAAGGGTTCGAGGCTTTTCGGGACGATAGCGAGCTGGACGAAGCGGTCGTCGCCGGTCCAGCGTTCGATTTCCTTGACCGAGGCTTCGGCATCCTCCTGCGGGACCGAAATGCCGCCCTTGAGGCGGGCATCCTTGGAGCACCACTTGTCGATCTGCCAGTCGTTCATCGCGGCGCAGACGGCGGCGCCGAGTTCGAGGTTCATGACCGAAGGCCCGGCATTCAGCGCGTGAAGCAGGCCGTATTCGATGTTGAGCGGATCGAGGATCTGTTCCTGCATGAATGCGAGGCTCGATGCGGGCGGGCCGCCTTCGGGCGGATAGCTGTCGCGCCGCATGCCGTGGCCGATCCGCGCGTAGGGCAGCGCGCCCATCAGCGGGTTCGGCGAGCGCATGCCGAATTCGCGGACGTGTTCGCGCCAGCGGAGCGGCAGGAAGGGGCCAAGTTCTCCCGGCGTCGAGAGGGCCGGATGGATATCGCAGTCGACAAGGCCGAGCTTCTGTTCGGGCTTCGATTGCGGTTCGCGGACGAGTTCCGTGGTGTCGGTCATGGCGTCACCTCCAGTCGGGGATAGGTCGCGAGGGCGTTGGCCTTGCAGATTTGCGCGGCGTATTCAGCGGGAATTTCTGCCGGCCATGTGCCCGGTGCATCAGGATGGGCACGCGGGTAGTCGCTGGAATAAAGCAGCATGTCGGGCGAGCCGATGCAATCGATGAGCTCTGCGCCGTCCGCGGGATCGGGCGGGGCGTCGAGCGGGCGGATGGTCATGCGGACCTGACGGGCGATGATGTCGTCGGGACTGTCCTTGATCCAAGGCACCTCGACCCTCGCGCCGCGCCAGTCCTTGGCCATGCGCCAGCTGAGGCCAAAAAGCCAGCCCGCGCCGGAGCCGGCGAGCACGGTCTTCATTTCGGGGAATTCGGTGAAGACGCCTTCGGCCAGAAGGCTGGCGATCTGGCTGGCGAAGCCCTGGGTCTGGTGCACCTGCTCTTCGACGAGTGACGAGAGGTATCCGGACTGTGTGGGAGAGGCACGGTAAATGCTACCTGGCTGGATGTTGAGTGCGAAACCGGCTTCGGCGGCGGCCCGGTAGATCGGCCAGAAATCGCGGCGGCCAAGCGGCGCCTCTCCCATCGCGAGGGCAATGATCTGGACGAAGCGCTTGTCATCCCTGTAGCGGTTGATTTCCTCCGCCGCCGCTTCGGGATTACGGAAGGGGATCACGAGCCCGGCGCGCAGGCGCGGGTCGCGGTCGAGCCAGTCGGACGCGAGCCAGCGGTTGGTCGCCTGGCAGATGGCGGTGGACATGTAGGGATCGTAAAGCGCCTGAACCCCGTTCACGAGATTGAGGATGCCGGCGCTGACCCCCGTCGGGTCAAGCAGGCTTTTGCCGAGGCTTGCGGCATCCTGCACACCGTCGGTGCCGCCGGGGAGCGCCCAGGAGCCGATGGATGTCGGCATCGTGGTCAGTTCCAGCCGGTCGATATCGCGTTCCGGCAGCATGTCGCGCCAGTAGGCATCGAGATGCGGCATCAGGTCGTCAAGCTTCGGGCTGCGCGGGTGGATATCGCAGTCGATGGCGCCGGGGAGGACCTTGGTCAGCGGTCGTTCAAGCGTGTCTGTCTCTGTCATCTTGCCTCCTTTCCGTCGCTCACATCCAGAACGGCGGGACGAACGGTGTGTGCAGGATGCGGTCGTAAAGGACGTAAAGAACTGCCCATACACCTGCAGTGTAAAACGCCACGGTAAGCCAGGTAAACTTGCCATTGAGCGTGACGAAAATCGCCGCGAAACCAACCATCGAGATGGTGGTGCCGAGCCACGGCGTGGCAATGGCCATAGCCGCGAAGCCGAGGAAGGTGGCGATCTGGCGTTTGTGCTTGTCGTAGAACTCGCGAAGCGTGCCGCCGGCTGACGGGTCGCCTGCCTTGCGGGCGGCGGTGAACTCCCTTTGCCGCGTACGGTCTTCGAGGAGGACAAAAACCATAAGGATCAGGCCGAAGGCGCTGATCGCGATGGGCGAAACGCGCGCCAGCGGGTGCCAGTCGACCGCCATCCAGATCGCGACGGCGAAGACGAAGAACAGCAGAGCTGCAATGCCGGTCGACAGCCAAAGGCTGGCACGGGAAACGGTGGTGATCTCGATGTCGAAATCGGCCAGGCGTTTCCGCGTGGTGCGGATGGCGAAGTAGAAAACTACGGCCACGACCGACAGCAGGATCAGGACGGTTGGCCGGCTGATGACCTCCATCGGTGTGTAACTCTGGTAGGTGATCGACATGGCATTTTCCATGATCGGACCGAGCACGAAGCCGAGGATGAAGGGCGGTCGCGGCCAACCGGCGATCTTCATCAGGTAGCCACCGAGACCGACGCCCAGAAGAACGATCCAGCTGAACATGCCGGGCGACCACAGCCAGGAGCCCATGAAGATGAACATGATCACGGCGGGGACGATGAAGGCGCCGTCGACAAAGGCGGCCCTGGCGACTTGGCGGCCCCAGATCATCAGGATGATCGCGCCGATGATGTTGGCGACGATGATCGTCCAGACCATCGAGAAGGTGATATCGAGGTTGTCCGACAGCATGTTGCGGCCGGGCGTGAAGCCGTGGATCGTCAAAGCCGAGAGCAGGATCGCCATACCGCCGGAGCCGGGGATGCCGAAGGTGACAGTCGGGATCAGCGAGCCGCCGAGCACGGCGTTGTTGGCGGATTCCGGCGCGATGACGCCCCGGATGTCGCCCTTGCCGAATTCCGATTTGTCCTTCGCGCTTTGTACGGCGTGACCGTATGCCAGCCAGTCCACCACCGAGGCACCAATGCCCGGCAACATGCCGACGTAAACGCCCATCAGCGAACAGCGGATCACCAGCCAGCGGTGCTTGATCGCCTGCTTGATGCCATTGAAGATGCTGTCATTCTTGGCCCGCTTGTCCTCGATATGGGCGATGGACGTGCCGCGGGCGGCAAGTTCCATCATCTCGGGCAGACCAAAGAGGCCGAGGACGACTGGTACCAGCGGCAGGCCGTCGAGGAGGTCGGGGTTGTTGAACCAGTAGCGCGGCGTGGAACTGGCGACGGGATAGCCCATCTGTGAAAGCAGCAGGCCAAGCGCCGCGGCGCCAACACCCTTGGAAACCGCGTTGCCACTGACCGCGCCGACCATCAGCAGACCGAGCAGCGACAGGAGGAAAAATTCGGGAGAGCCGAAAGCGAGGATGATCCACAGCGCGATAGGCAGCGAGGCAGCCATCGCGAGGCCGCCGAGGACTCCGCCGAACGCCGAACAGGCAAAGGCCGCTCCGAAGGCGGTCTGCGGCAAGCCACGCTTGGCCAGCGCGTTGCCGTCGATCACCGTCGCCTGACTGGCGATGGTGCCCGGTATACCCAGCATCACGGAGGTAACCGTGTCGGAGGTACTGACGACTGCGAACAGGCCGAGCAGCATTGCCAGAGCGGCGGCCGGGTCCATGCCGAAGGTGAATGGCAGCAAAACCACCATGCCGGTAACACCGCCGAGGCCCGGCACGACGCCAAGCCAGAGGCCGGCTGCAATCCCCGCCAGCAGGTACAATACGTTCGGGTAGGCGACAACGAGCGCCAGCCCCTCGATGAAGCTCTCGATCATACGGGTCCGGCCCTCTCTCCGGCCCCGAATGCAAACGCGAAGTTTTGCATTCGCTCCTCCCCTTGTGCCGACTCTGTATTCAGGAATGCACGATTCCCGCCTCTCCCAGCCGACTTTCGCGAGGAATGTCTCAGAAATGTATACATTACGCAAGAGGCACTAGCGGTTTCCCGTGGCATTCTTCGTCGCATGTGGAGTGTCCGTGTGCGCCCCACAGCGGATATGCTGTCGTCACATTCTTGCTTGAGAATCGGCTGTCATGACGCCTCGGGACATACTCGCTGGCTGGAAGGCACAGGGCACCCGTCTTTCCGTTACGGGGGCTGACACCCTGATTTGGCGGATAGGCGACGGCGAGCCCGTCGTCTGCCTGCACGGCGTTCCGTCCTCGGGGTTTCTCTATCGCAAGGTGTTGCCGGCCCTCGCGGCGCGGCGGCTTCAGGGTGTGACGTTCGATTTTCCGGGGCTGGGGTTCGCGGACCGGCCGGATGATTTCGACTATTCCTGGTCAGGGCTAGCGCGCTGGACCGAAGCAGCGCTGGAGGCCGCCGGAATCGGACGTTTTCATCTCGTTGTCCACGATATCGGCGGGCCGATCGGGTTCGATCTGGCCGAACGCGGGCCGGAGCGGATCCTGTCGCTGACCGCACTCAACACGATGGTGGATGTGGCCAGTTTTGCGCGACCATGGATGATGGAGCCGTTTGCCCTGCCGTTGATCGGCCCTGTGTGGACGGCGATGGCGCAGACGCCGGTGTTCCTAGGGCTGATGCGCTTTGCGGGTACCGGACCAACGCCGACGCGGGCAGAGATCATGGCGTATGGTGCGCTGTTGCGGATGGGCGACGGCGGCCGGGCGTTCTGCCGGATCATGCGCGGGTTCGAGCGGACAGAGGCTTTCGAGGCACGCATCAAGGCGGCGCTGGCGGCGCGGACCTATCCGGCGCAGGTCGTCTGGGGCCGGGACGATCCGACTTTGCGCATGACCCGCTATGCACCGGCTGTGTGTGCGGCGCTTGGGGTCGAGAACTGGCACGAAGTTGCGGGCAAGCATTTCCTGCAAGAGGACAGTTTCGAGGAAATCGCGGAGTTGGTACGCGCCATCGCGGCACGCTGACCGGATCTCTACCCCTCCTGCCCCATCTTGCCGGGGTTCATGATGCCTTTCGGATCGAGCGCCCGCTTGATCGCCTTCATTGCTTCTACTGCCGCGTCGCCATGTTCGGCGCGCAGGAATTTCAGCTTGCCGACACCGATGCCGTGTTCGCCGCTGGCTGTACCGCCGAGTTCCAGAGAGTGCTCGACCAGTTTGTCGGCCAGCCGCTCTGCCTCTGCCAGTTCCTCGGCATTGCCGGGCATGATCGGATAGGCGACGTGGTAGTTGCCGTCACCCACATGGCCGATGATCTGGCCCTGCAGGAAGGAACCCTGGATACCCTGCTGTGCGCCGAGGATTGCCTCGGCGAGACGAGAGATCGGGACACAGATGTCGGCGGTGAAAAGCTCGCAGCCCGGGCGCATCGCCTTGGTTGCCCAGTAGAGATCGTGACGGGCCTGCCAGAGTTTCGCGCGTTCGTCGGCGTCGGCGGACCACTGGAAATCCTTGCCGCCGAATTCCTGGGTAATCTGTTCGACCAGCTTCGCCTGTTCCTCGGCCCAGGCGGGAGTTCCGTGGAATTCGAAGAGCAGGGTCGGCGCGACCTCCATCGTGGTCTTGGAATAGTTGTTGACGTTGGCGATGGCGACCTCGTCGAGGAATTCGACGCGCGCCATAGGGATGCCGTACTGAACCGCCATGATGACGGCCTGAACCGCGCTTCCCACGTCCGGGAAGGCGCAGACAGCCGACGAGATCGCCTCGGGGATCGGGTGCAGACGGACGGTGAGTTCAGTGATGACGCCTAGCGTGCCCTCTGCCCCGACGAAAAGGTGGGTCAGGTCGTAGCCGGTAGAGGATTTGCGGGCGCGGCTGCCTGTTTTCACTACATCGGCATTGGCGGTGACGGCGCGAAGGGCCATGACGTTGTCGCGCATCGTGCCGTAGCGATAGGCCATGGTGCCGGAGCCTCGCGTGGAGGCCATGCCGCCAAGCGAGGCATCGGCGCCGGGATCGACAGAGAACATCAGGCCGGTGGCGCGCAGTTCTTCGTTCAGGCGCTTGCGGGTGACACCGGACTGCACGACGGCAAGCCCGTCTTCCGGCAGGATCTCGACGATCTGGCTCATCTCGCGCGTGTCGATGGTGATGCCGCCACGCACCGGGATCGTGTGGCCTTCCATAGAAGACCCGATACCGTAGGGGATGACGGGCACGTCGTTTTCGGCGCAGGCCTTCACGATTGCCTGCACCTCGGCTTCCGTCTTCGGGAAGGCCACGGCGTCCGGCAGGACCGGCTCCATATAAGAGGTGTCGTGGCTGTGGTGGGTGCGGACCGCGTCGGAGGTCACCAGGCGGTCGCCGAGCAGGGGTTTCAGGGTCTCGATGGCGCGCTCGGCGCCGGTGACGATGGTGTCGGTCATGGGTAGAGTTTCACCTCGGTTGCCGGGTGTTTCGACAGTTCCAGTTCCTGGCTGGTGATGAATTCCAGAAGCGCAGGCTGGCCTCTTTCGGTCGCCGCGATGCCGCGCTTGATGGCGGGGACGATCTGGTCGAGCTCGGTCACACGCTCACCAAAGCCGCCGAGCGCGGTGGCGAAGTCAGCGTAGTGGCCGGAAATGTCGGTGGAGCGGTATTTCTTCGTCGACTCGCCCATGATCGGCAGCTCCATCGCCATCGAGGCATTGTTGAGCAGGATCGAGAGGATCGGGATGCGTTCCCGTGCAGCGGTCTCGAAATCCATGCCGGTAAAACCGATCGCGGCATCACCCCAGACGTTGATGCAGAGCTTGTCCGGGCAGGCCAGTTTCGCGCCCATGGCGAGGCCGAGGCCGTAGCCCAACTGGGTGGTCTTGCCCCAGCCGATATAGGTGAGCGGCTCGGTCGTGTTCCAGAACGGCGACAGCTGATCACGCGGGCTGCCGGCGTCGTGGGTGATGATGGTGTTGGCCACGTCCACCGTCCGCTGCAGGTCCCAGAGCACGCGGTAGGGCGTGAACGGGGTCTGGTTCGAGGTGAGCTTGGGCATCCATTTCTTCATCCACTCGGCACGGACTGTCTGGATTTCGTCGGCGATGCCCTTCATCGCGCCACGGCGCTCGGCGCCGCGCGATTCCAGTTCAGCGAGGATGGCGTCAAGCGAGAGAGTGGCGTCGCCGACCAGTGCGACCTCGGATTCATAGTCTTTGTTGACGTGATCAGGGTCGAGGGTCTGGTGGATCACCCTCTTCTTCGCTTTCGGCATCTGCACGGCGAAGGCGCTTTCCGTGAAGGAACAGCCGATGCCGAAGATCACGTCGGCGCGGTCGAGGAAGCGTCGAACCGTCAGCGGCAACGCCGCGCCGCCGGAGCCCAGGGCGAGCGGATGGTCTTCTGGGAAGGCGCTTTTGCCTTCGAGCGAGGTGCAGACCGGGATCGACAGGCGTTCGGCGAGCTCTTTCAGCTGCGGCCAGGCCTTGGCGTAGTGGATCCCCTGCCCCGCGTAGATCACCGGGCGTTTCGCTTCCAGCAGCAGGTCGACCGCCGCGCGCACGGCGTCCGGGTCGGGGCCGTAGCGGGTGGAGAGGACCGGCTTGTAATCGACCTCCGGCGTAGGATCGTCCCAGATATCGTTCGGGATCTCGACGATGCAGGGGCCGCCGCGTCCGTTCTTCAGGCGCGAGAAGGCGCGGCGCATGACGTTGCCGAGTTCCTTCGTGTCATTCACCGGTTCGGCCGATTTCGACACGTCGCGCATGGAGACGGTGGCGTTGTAGTTGGCATCCACATGCGCCAGACGTCGGGCATAACCGCCGGGCATGACCAGCACCGGCACGGATTCCGAGTAGGCCTGTGCCACGGCACCATAGGCGTTCTCGGTCCCAGGGCCGGACTGACAGACGAAGACGCCCAGCTTTTCGCCTGAAGTCAGGCGGCTGATCGCGTCGGCCATGTGCAGGCCGGTGCGTTCCTGGCGCACGATGATTGGACGGATGTCGTGGATCGCCGCGTATTCCAGGACGTGATTCACCGGGTAGCCGATCACCATGTCCACGCCTTCGCGCTTCAGGATCTCGGCGATCGCATCACCGAATTTCATTGCTTGTCGCTCCTGTTTCCGGGGGCAAAGCCCCCTTTGCCCCCGGAATATGTGTCAGCCAACCAGATGGATGGCTTTGGTCTCGAGGTAGTTTTCCAGCCCTTCCGGCCCGCCTTCGCGGCCCATGCCGGACTGCTTGAAGCCACCGAAGGGCTGTTTCGGATCGACGACCATGCCGTTGATCGTGATATTGCCCGACAGCATGCGGCGCGCCAGCGCGTAGCAGCGTTCGGTGTCCTTGCCGAAGATCGCTCCGGCGAGACCGTAATCGGTGGCATTCGCCTTGGCGATGGCGTCCTCGGTATCCTTGTAGGTGATGACCGAGACGACGGGGCCGAAGATCTCTTCCTTGAAGATCTTCATGTCGGGGGTGACGTCGGTGAAGACGGTCGGCTCGACATACCAGCCCTTGTCCAGCCCGCGCGGACGGCCGCCGCCGCAGGCCACCTTGGCCCCCTCGGACCGGCCGGCGGCGATGTAACCCTGCACCCGCTCCAGTTGGCGCTCCATCGTCAGCGGGCCCATCTGGGTTTCCGGGTTCGACGGGTCGCCCACATTGATCGTCTTCACCGCGCCCGTGTACATCTCGACGAACTCGTCCTTGCGGTCCTCGGGCACCAAAACGCGGGTCAGCGAGAAACAGACCTGCCCGGTGATCGGCATGGTGAACATCATCAGGCTGGGCATCGCCGCGGCGAAATCGGCGTCCGGCATCAGGATCGCGGCGGATTTGCCGCCGAGTTCCAGCGACACGCGCGCCAGGCGTTCGGCGCAGACGCCGGCGATGTGCTTGCCGGCGGCGGTGGATCCGGTGAAGGCGACCTTGTCAATTTCCTTCTTGTGGATCAGGTAGTCGCCGCCCTCACGGCCTGCGGGTACGAGGTTGAAGACGCCCTTGGGCAGGTCCGCCGCCTCGATGCATTCGGCGAGGATATAGGCCTCCAGCGGAGTTTCCGGTGACGGCTTTGCGACGAAGGTGCAGCCGGCGGCGAGGCCCGCAGCGATCTTGTAGCTGAGCAGCACCATTGGGGCGTTCCAGGGCGTGACGGCGGCGCAGACGCCGACCGGTTCCTTCACGACGCGGGTGATGTTGCCGTCGTCGCGCTTGCGCTCGTTGACGATCGGGTAGCTTTCGATCAGGTCGGCATAGTAGCGGAACAGCGTGGCGTTCTGCGGCGCGAGGTACTTGGTCAGAAAGATCGGCGCGCCGACCTGGGCGGTCCAGGCCTCGGCGATATCGTCAAGCCGCGCCTCGATATTGTCGGCGACCTTGCGCAGCATGCGGGCGCGGCCCTGCGGGGTCATCTGCGGCCACGGGCCATTGTCGAACGCCTCTCGTGCGGCGGCGACGGCGCGGTCGATGTCAGCCTCTCCCGCTTCGGGGTAGCGCATCAGCAGGTCTTCGGTGACCGGCGAGATCACGTCGATCATCTTGTTCGACTGCGGGCTCACCCACTCGCCGTTGATGAAGAATTTCTCGGGCGCGCGCACGGCCTTGCCGGACGGGGCCTTGTCCATGACGTTCATTGAAGTCTCCTCCTTGATGGATTCGCGGGGTGAAGCGCCTTCGAGTCCGATCTCGAGAAGACGCGGTCCCTTGCGTTTCAGCATGTCGCGCAGCCGGTCGGGCAGCGCGGCGGGGTCGTCGCAATAGTCGGCGGCGCAACCCTGTGCCCGCGCGATCTGGGTGAAGTTCAGGTGGCCGATGTCCACGCCGTCGATGGTGCGGGGCTGCACCTGCCCGGCGATGCCCTTGAGAGCGCCATAGCCGCCGTTGTTCATCAGGATCACCAGCAGGTCGGTGTCATGTTCGACGGCGGACCAGAGTGCCTGAATAGAGTACATTGCGGAACCATCGCCGATGATGGCGATCACCGGTTTCTCCGGCTTCGTCATCGCGGCACCAACTGCGGCAGGCAGGCCGTAGCCGAGGCCGCCGCTGGCGGTGGTGAAGAAACCACGCGGGCGCTCGATGGGCAGGTGATCGTGCATCGGGGCGCGGGCGGTGGGTGCCTCTTCGACGATGATGCTGTCCGGGTCGCGCAGGTCGGCAAGGGTTTGCAGCAGGAACGGCTGGGTGATCTTTTCCGAGGCCTCCACGCGCAGGATTTGTCGTGCAGGTTCTGTCGCTTGCGGGCGGCCTTTCACATAGGCGGCGAGCGCCTCTGCCGCCGCACGGCAATTGGCGAGCATCGCTGTGCCTGTCGCTGCAGCCGCAAGCTGGCGTGGGTCGTCGGTGACGAGACACAGCTCGGCACCGTCGGGCAGATGTTCGGCCGGACCCGGGAAGTGATAGGTAAAGACCGGCCCGCCAAGGACCAGCACGAGGTCGGCATCACCGAGGCAGGTGGCCAGCGCGGGTTGCTTCGCGGGCAGGAATCCGGCGAAGAGCGGGTGGCGTTCGGGGAACGAGCTACGTGAGGAAACCGGGCTAACCCAAACCTTTGCCTGTATCTTTTCTGCCAGAGCCACGGCGGCGTGCCAGCCGTCGTCGCGGTCCACACCGGGGCCGACCACGATCACCGGTTCGCGGGCCGCGTCGATCTTTGCGGCGAATTCGTCTAAGGCGGTCTCATCCACGCCAAGGCGCGGGGTCATGTCGCGGACGGCAACGGGTGTTGCGCGGTGGTCCCAGTCGCCCAGCGGGATCGAGACCAGGACCGGCCCCATCGGCGGCGCCATCGCGGTCCAGTAAGCCTGTTCCAGCACGCGCGGCACGTCTTCGGCGCGGGCGGGCTCGATGGCCCACTTGACCACAGGTTTCGGCATTTCGGCCGGGCTTTCGTTGAACAGGAACGGATCGCCGGGAAGCAGTTCGCGGTTCTGCTGTCCGGTCGTCACGATAACCGGCGCGCGATTGCGCATGGCGGTGTAAAGGTTGCCCATCGAATGCCCCAGCCCCGCCGCCGAGTGAAGGTTCACCAGCGTAGCGTTACCGGTCACCTGCGCATAAGCGTCGGCCATACCCACGGCGATGGATTCCTGCAGCGCGAGAACGTAGGTGATATCCTCGGGCAGGTTGGTGAACATCGGCAGTTCGGTCGAACCGGGATTGCCGAAGATCCGGTCGATCCCGTGCCGGCGCAGCAGGTCGAAGGTCGCATCCGTGACCGACAGAAGAGACCGGCTGGCGGCTTGGGCCGCCGTTGGCGAAAACTTGTTCATCGCTGTCCTCCCAGGGTTCCGGTCGATCCGATGACTGAACCGTCCTGAACGATCCTCAGTGTGCGGCCTGGATGGGCATTACGGAATTGTCAAAATCGAACGAAAGCCATAACATACTTGCATGACTTTGGATGTACGCTCCGCCGCGATCGTGATGGAATGCGCCCGAACCGGCAGCATCGGCCGTGCCGCGCGCGCCCTGAACCTGACCCAGCCGGCGGTGACGCGCGCCCTGAACCGGCTGGAGGCCGAGATGGGCGTGCCGCTGTTCGAGCGGACCACGCGGGGCGTTGTCCCGACGATCTATGGTGAAGCCGTGTTGCCTCATGCAGAGGTGATCGCCGCCGAATCCGGCCGCGCGGCGGAAGCGGTGAGCCAGTTGCGCGGCGCGGGCCGGGGCGTGGTCCGCGTCGGCGGGGTCAGCAGCGTTGCCTGCGGGTTTCTGGTCGAGGCGATCTCTGTCCTCAGGCGCACCCACCCCGACCTGCAGTTCATTGTGGTCGAAGAGCTGGAAGATGCGCTGCTGAACGGGCTGAAGGAGGGCGATATCGACCTTGCGGTGACGCCCGACACCTATGCCGACGACGACGTGAGGGTAGCGACACAGGAGACCTTCGAGGATCGGGTCGGCGCCTATATTCGTGCCGGTCACCCGCTGGCCGGCGAAAACCATGTCACGTTGGAAGACGCCGCGAGGCTGGACTGGGCGATGCCTCCGGCGATCACGCCGGTGTTCCTGGAATGGCTACGCAGGTTCCATAATCACGGTATTGAGCCTCGGCTGCCCTGTGTGGTGTCGAGGTCCGTCGCGGTGGTGAAGGCGGCGGTTATGACCGGCGATCTGGCCTGTTGGCTACCGTATCCGCTGGTACGGGACGAAATGGAGGCCGGGACGATGCTGCAACTGGCCGCGCCGGACCTCGAGTGGCAGCGGACATTTCGGGTCTACAAGCATAACCGACGCACCCTGTCGCCCAGTGCGGCGCAGCTTCTGAAGGCGCTGAACGAGGTGCGGCGGATGACGCGGGAAAACATTCCCCGCCAACGAGTTGAATGATGGTCCTGAAGCGCTATCGCTATCAGCTCAGTCTACAACAAGCGCAAGGCCAGGCACCTTGTTGACGAGGCTCCGGTCGCCCTTGAGCACATAATCGAGGTTCCGCCGTGCAATGCGGGCATGTTCGCGCGCAATTGCCTCGGCACGGCCACCCTCTCCGGCGAGGATCGCCTGCAGCAACGTGCGGTGATGTTCCTGCCCGATGTAGAGTGTGCGCCGGAAGGCTTCGATATCGGCTTTGTCCGGCATGAAGGCGGTGGGTGATGCGAAGGGCAGACCGTTTACCCGCTCCATCTCGCGCCGGAGGATATCGTTTCCGGGTAGCTCCATCAGAAGTGCGTGAAATTGGCCATTCAGGTCGGAATAAAGCTCGAAATCGACGTCGTCGGGTGTCGCGCCGAAACAGTCGTCCAACTCTGCCACAAGTTCCCTGAGGCGTTCCGCCTGCTCGGGTGTGATCCCACGTTCGGCGGCCTGTCGGGCGGCGGCGCCTTCTAGCAGACCGCGCAGGTCGATGGCGTCGATGACGTCCTCGAAGCCGAACTTGCGGACCGTGAAACCGCCGCTTTTGCCCCGATCGAGCAGCCCCTCGTTCACCAGCCGCGACATGGCTTCGCGGATCGGGGTACGCGAGATATTAAGCTGTTCCGCAAGCGGAACCTCAAAAAGACGCGTCCCGCCTACGAATTCCCCGCTGAGGATGCGCTGGCGCAGCGCAATGACCGCGCGCATCGCGTGGGATTTGCCCCCTGATTCCTCATCGGATGAACTCATCGCCTTCTCGGCCTCGCGAACTTGTTCGGTCAAGCCTTTGCCCTCTTACGAATGAACCTTTCTCGATTAGAGAAAACTCGCTCAAAGCAAGGTTTCCCGCAAGGCCGCATCGACAGAGGGACGAGAACCGGGACCGTGCGGGCACAGTCCCGGCCATGGCTTCAGAATGCCCGGTTCAGCCTTCCATACGCGAGATGTATTCGCGCATCAGGTCTTTAAGGGCTTCCGGCGTCGCCTGAACATCTTCGATGATCCCGGTCATCGATTCCCAAAACTCGACGTTCGGCTCGGCACCGTATAGCTTGGTCGCCGCTTCCAGGTATTCCGGCGAGGTCATCGCCTCATGGAAGCTTTCGCGCAGCATGTCGAGATGCTCCTGCGGCGTGCCCGGAGGGGCCACGATGATCCAGTTCACGCGGTTCGAGACGCGGCCGTGAAACTGGATGACGTCCCAGGCCGGGCCGGTCGGTTTTTCGCCTTTTACCGCTTCATAGTATTCGGCGAAGGTCGGGACCTCGCCCAAGAAGGCCGGGTCGGCGATCATTCCGGAATTGTCCTCTGTCGGCGGAGCATAATGCCAACCAGAGACGGTTTCGCCTTCGGCGATGGGGCCGTCGCGCAGTTCCTTGCTCCAGATGACAGCGGTGGCCGGGTAAGCTTCGATCTCACCGCGCGCCTGGGCGGCACGCAGCGGACCGTCGCCGGCAAAGCCCGAGACGAAGTTCCAATCAACATCCAGCATGTCGAGCGCAGCGGCAGTCTGCATCGAGGCCGCTGATTTGGGAGAGAACCCGCCGAAGCTAAGGCTTTCCAGATCGGCGATCTCTTCACCCGAGGTGATTCCGTCACCCACATCCGAACGGACATGGAGGAAGAAGTTGGCGGCACCGACACCGCCGATCACGCCGAACTCGTCGAACGGGATCTGCAGCGGTTCGGGATCGAGGATCCGGGTCGAACCCTGCCAGGCCAGCCAGCCAATGGTGAGGCCGTTGGGCCGGGCGTTCATCACATGGTTGATGCCCTTGGTCAGGGCACCACCCTGCACGGACTGCACAACGATAGTTGGATTACCCGCCATGGTCTTGGCCCAGGCATCGGCCGCGAGTTGCGAGCCAAGACCGGTGGCGCCGCCCGGCGAGGCGTTGTGCACAATGGTGACGGTCTCGCCATCGAGGTCGATGACCTGCGCTGATGCCGGCAGAGCGAAGGCGGCCGCGATGAGCGCGCTGGCCATCGCCTGCTGGAAGATGGTCGATTTCGTTAGTTTCATGTACTCCTCCCTTGATTGGTACATATCCGTTCGGACGACGGTTCCGCGTGGCATGTATTCGCGGAAACCATTTGAAGTGCGGCTACCTTTGACGACCGCGACCATAGACGCAGCGTGTTGCGCACGTATGCGCTGGCTGCTTCACCTAGGCGGGCGCCTTTCATAACCTGCTGGTCTAGATTGCCTTTTCTCCTCCCAACGCAGCTCCTCCCGCGAATTCCGGCGCCTCTCCGACGGAAATCGCCCACCTCAGGGCACCGGGAAACCTGCACCGCTACAACGGTCGACTTGGCTCCGGCTTGCATTCATGTATACATTTCATCGCAATCGGTGCAAGTTTTCGATGGACGGGAGTGAGGAATCGGCAAGTCGGTAACGCTGGCGGGACTACAAGGCCTGCATGTCTGATCCGGCTATGTATACGATAAAGAAGACATCGGGCCCGGTCGCCCGGTGTACTGAGGGAGGAAGAAGCATGCTCGACAAGTCCCCGACGGAGTCTGCCGAACAACTTGCGGTTCATGACCCGCGTGGCTATCCGCCCGCGATTATGGCGAAGGAACCGGCCAAGCGGTTGCCGTCGCTGGACGGCAGGACGGTCTACCTGGTCGACAGCCGATTCGACGACTCGGTCGAGTTGCTGAAGCAGGTTGCCGACTGGTTCGCGCGCAACATGCCCAGTGTCACAACGAAGCTGGTACAGCTTTCTGGGACGTATGCACAGGACGATCCGGAGCTGTGGGAAGAAATCCGCGACAAGGGCGACGCGGCGATCGTCGGAGTGGGGCATTGCAGTACCTGCGCCCCGGCGGTGTCGACCCATGCAATCACTCTGGAAAGCAAATACGGCGTGCCGACCGTCGCTGTGCATACCGAAAAATTCGTGCGCGTCGTGCGCTCTGTCGTCCGGGTAGGCGGCCTGCCGCAGGCGCGGCTGGTTTTCGTGCCGCAGCCGGTGATGGGACGCACAGCGGAGGAATTGCGCGCCTATGTCGAGGGCAACGATCCCGCAACCGGCGAACCGGTGATGCGCGAGATCGTGGAAGGGCTGACAGGCGCCCTGCCCCCGGTCGAGGAAAAATTGGCCAAGGCACCGGACCTGAGCAAGAACAGGTTCGTGCCGGAAGCGTCTGAAGACGAATTGCACGAGTTGTTCCTGGAGCAAGGCTGGACGGACAAGCTGCCTATCGTGTTGCCGACGAAAGCGCGGGTCGAGGCAATGCTGGCAGGGACCAACCGAAAGCCGGACGAGATCGTGGGACGGATGCAGCCGACAAAGAACCGTGGGCTCTGGAGCTACACGGTCGAGAAGGTGGCGGTGAACGCTGTGATGGCGGGTGCGAAGCCGGAATACCTGCCGGTGATCCTGGCGCTGGCGGCGTCGGGGGTCAGCGCGCGCGGATCCTCCTCAAGTTCTGCAGCGACGATGTCTGTGGTGAACGGGCCAGTGCGGACCGAGATAGGGATGAATTGCGGGATCGGAGCCATGGGTCCCTACAGCCATGCGAACGCGACGATCGGGCGGGCTTATTCTCTTTTGTCGCAGAACCTGCAGGGCGGATCGGTTCCGAACGAGACCTTCATGGGATCTCTCGGGTCGAACTACACCTATAACGGGCTGTGCTTTGCGGAGAATGAGGAGCGTTCGCCTTGGGAGCCGATGCATGTCCAGAAAGGCTATGCGGCGGACCAGAGCACGGTGACGATCTTTTCCGGTTGCCGGTCGACTACGTTCTCGCTCGGGCTGCGGGAAAAAGGCTGGCGCGAACACGTATCGGACATGCTGCGCGGGACGGATGCCATTACGGCGCCAATCCTCGTGCTCGATCCGATCTGCGCACGCCAGTTCATCGAGCGCGGCGGGTTCGAGAGCAAGGCGGAGCTAATGCAATGGCTGCACGATGCTGCGGTGATGCCGGCGGGACGATTCTGGGATCTCCAGCTTGTGCAGAACTACATTTATCCGCGCGCCACTTTTGGCGAGGAACCCTATGCTTCTCGGTTGAAGGCCGTGCCGGACGAGGAGATTCCGATGTTCCGGCTGGAGGATATTCATGTGATCGTTACTGGCGGCGAAGCCAACGGGTATTGGCAGATCTATGGGGCCAAGCCGCAGGCGACCGTGCTGGTGGATGACTGGCGGTAGATCTTACGAACATCGCGGAAATTGACGGGCCGGCTTGGTGAGCCGGAAGTTTGAGGGAGGATACATGGCAGACCTGAAGGGCCGCGTCGCGGTAGTGACCGGAGCAAGCACCGGTATCGGGCGTGGAATCGCGGCGGAAATGGCGAAGGCCGGCGCCACGGTCGTAATCGCGGCGCGGAGCGCGGACAAACTGGCGGAGCTGGCGACGGAGATCTCGGCGGCAGGCGGAACCGCAATTGAAGTGCCGACGGACGTGACGCACGAAGCACAGATTTTGGCGCTGTTCGAGACCTGCATCGACAAAGCTGGGATTCCGGATTTCCTGATCAACAACGCCGGTATCGCGGATGCGACCTGGCTGCACGAACTGACGGCAGAGCGCTGGCACCAGGTCATCGATACCAACCTGACCTCTGCCGTGCTGTGTTCGCGCGAGGCAATTCTGGCGATGCGTAAGCGCGGCACCGGCGGGCGGATCATCAATATTGGATCGCTTTCGGCAAAGAGCCCGCGGCACCATTCACTGGCCTACACCGCGTCCAAATTCGCCATCGACGGGCTGACGCGGCAGATCTGCCTCGACTACCGGGACGACCTGATCTCTGCCTCGGCAATTCATCCGGGAGCGACAAAGTCGATGCTGGCGCCGGGATCGACCGACCAGATGGAAAGCGACTGCCTGTATCCGGAGCAACTTGGTGAACTGGTCGTCTACCTGTGCGGATTGCCGATGGATGTCACGATGCTGGACACCGTGATCCTCCCGCTGCGCAAGCCATATTTCGGGCGAGGATAAAGAAGATTTGCTGTTGCCTATGTATGCACGGAATGAAAATCACGATCCGACGGCCATGGCAGTTATTGGACGAGTCCCGATCAGGAAATGGGTCGCCGATGCGCTGTGTTTGTTGCCGTAACGTGCATTCTGTGCTGTAGTCGATGGCGGAGGAAATCGGCGGCCGCATCAGGGCATGCCAGTCATATGGGAGGAAACATGTACACACGGACATTAACCGCCGCGGCGGTTGCGCTGGGTCTGGCAAGCCCGGTTCTGGCGCAGACAGAGCTGAGCCTGGCGCATTGGGTGCCGCCGACACACCCGCTTCAGACCCTCGGGATGGAGCCTTGGGCAGAGTCGATCAAGGAAGCGTCCGACGGGCGCATCACGATTACAATATACCCGGCGCAGCAGCTTGGCGCGGCAGCCGACCACTACGACATGGCGCGGGACGGCATTTCCGATATCAGCTTCATCAATCCGGGTTACCAACCGGGCCGGTTCCCGATCATGGCGGCGGCGGAGATTCCGTTCCTGTTCGCCAATGCCAAGGGAGGTGTCCGGGCGCTCACTGAATGGTACCAGGACTATGACGACGAAGAGATGTCGGACGTCTTCTTCTGCATGGCGATCAGCCACGATCCCGGCACGATGCACGGCAAGGATCCGATCCAGGTTCCTGCCGACATCCAGGGCAAAACCGTGCGCCCTGCCAACGCGACCGAAGCGCGGTTCGTCAACCTGCTAGGCGGTGCCTCGGTTCAGGTCCCTGCCCCGGCGATGCGCGAAGCGTTGGCCAAGGGTACAGCGGACATCACGCAAAGCCCGTGGGAGTCGCTGTACATTTTCGGTGCGGATGACCTCGTGCCCTATCACCTCGACATGCCGTTCTACGCTTCGATCAACGTCTTCGTCATCAACAAGAGCGTGATGGACGGGATGTCGCCCGAGGACCGGCAAGTGATGGAAGACCACTGCACACCGGAATGGGCCGAGAAAATGTCGGAAGGCTGGGCGGATGTCGAAGCTGCCGGGCGCGAAAAGATCGCCGCGGACGCGAGCCATACGCTCTACACACCGACAGAAGAAGAGCAGCAGATGTGGTACGATGCCGCCGCGCCGCTCACCGAAGAGTGGAAAAGCCTGATGAACGATGCAGGCAAGGATGGCGATGCGATCCTTAACGGCCTGATTGAGGCGCTTAAGAAGTACAACTCTTACGCCGGCTGACGCGGGCGAAAATTTACAGCACTATTGCCGGGGCGGTTCGCGGCGCGCGATCCGCCCCGCGTATGAGAAACGGTACGCTATCCAGGGAGGAAAAAAATGCGCAATACAATACTTGCGACCGCGGCGGCCTTGTCGCTGGCGGCGCCGGCGGCTGCACAGGAAGTCGAACTCACTCTGTCACATTGGGTTCCGCCAACGCACCCGCTTCAGGTTACCGGGATGGAGCCTTGGGCAAATTCGCTCGAGGAGGCATCCGGAGGGCGGATCAAGGTTACCATCTATCCCGCCCAGCAGCTTGGCGCAGCGGCCGACCATTACGACATGGCGCGTGACGGCATCGTCGACATCGCTTTCATCAACCCAGGCTACCAGCCCGGCAGGTTCCCGGTGATCGCAGCAGGAGAGTTGCCATTCCACATCGCGAATGCCACCGGCGGCAGCAAGGCGATGCACGAGTGGTACCAGGACTATGCGGAACAGGAGATGAGTGACGTCTTCGTCTGCATGGTGCACCTGCACGATCCGGGGACCCTGCACGGCAAGACTGGACCGCTGCTGATGCCTGCCGATTTCGAGGGCAAGAACATCCGCCCGGCACATGGCACACTCGCACGTGCCGTGAACCTGATGGGGGGCGCTTCGGTACAGGTCCCTGCCCCGGCGATGCGCGAGGCTCTGGCCAAGGGAACTGCGGATGTCACCGCCTCGCCCTGGGGCTCGCTTTTCGTGTTCGGGGCGCAGGACCTCGTGACGCATCACCTGGATGTGCCGCTTTACGCGACCGTCTTCGCCTTTGTCATCAACAAGGACAAGATGGCGAGCATGGCGGAGGAGGACCGTACGGTTCTGATCGACCACTGCACACCGGAAGCGTCTCAAACCATGGCGACGCCATGGGCCGAAGCCGAAGCAGGAGGACGCGCGCAACTCCTGGAGATGGGGCACGAGTTCTATGCTCCGAATGACGAGGAGTTAGCGACGTGGAAAGAAGCGATGGCGCCACTGGTCGACGAGTGGAAGGAGACTGCCGGCGCGGCCGGGATCGATGCAGATGCGGCCTATGAGGCTTTCGTCGAGACACTCCAGTCGAACGGGGCCTACCTAGAGTGAAGCGTCGTTTCACCGAAACTTTCTGGGAGGGCGTTGAGCCCTCCCTTTTTCCGACTCACTTCCAACCGGACACCTGTAAATGAGCCGAACTCTCGAACGATTCTGCCACATCATCGAGATGGTCGCCGGGCTGCTTCTGGGCCTGTGCACGATCCTCGTCGTGGCATCTGCCGCCGGACGCTATCTGTTCGCCTGGCCGATCCCTGACGCATTTGACTTTTCCCGCCTGCTGGTCGGCGCCTGCATCATGTGGGGCTTTGCCGCGGTTGGGTATCGCGGCGGCCATATCAAGGTGGATCTCGTCACCGAGGTGCTGCAACCGCGGGCGCGGCGCGTGGTCGACCTGATTTCCTGGGGCGCGCTGCTGTTCTTCGTGGTTCTGCTGACCTGGAAGATGTCCGAGCGAGTACTCAGCGCCTGGCGCAGCAACGAAGCAACCTTCGATCTGCGGATCGAGGTCTGGCCGGTCATGTTCCTGATCTGGCTTGGCACCGCCGCCGCGATTTTCACCGTTAGCGTCCGGATCTGGCTGATCGCCACGGGTCAGGGCGAACTGGAACATAGCGAAGCCGCGGAAATGGGCATGGAGGACGACGATGTCGACAGGTGATCTGACGGCGATTGCCGGTTTCGTCGCTCTATTCGCAATGATCGGCCTGCGCGTGCCTATTGGCGTCGCGATGGGCCTGGTCGGGGTATTCGGTTTTGCAATGGTGCGCGGCTTGACACCAGCGCTGAACCTTTTGGCGACCTCACCGATCCGGGTGATCGCAGATTTCAACCTGACGCTGGTACCGTTCTTCATCCTGATGGGGGTACTGGCAACCAATTCGGGCATGTCGCGAGAGTTGTTCCGGGCCGGTAACGCCTGGCTCGGACATCTGCGTGGCGGGCTGGCGCTGTCCACCATCGCCGCCTGCGCCGGGTTCTCAGCTATCTGCGGCTCGTCGGTCGCCACGGCGGCGACGATGACCAAGATAGCCCTGCCCGAGATGCGCCGCTTCGGTTACGACGAGGCGCCAGCCTCTGGTGTGATCGCGGCAGGCGGCACGCTGGGCATTCTGATCCCGCCATCCGTGGTGCTGGTGGTCTATGCCTACATCACCGAAACCGACGTGGGTCAGCTGTTCATCGCGGGCATCATCCCAGGCCTACTGGCAGTATTGTTCTACATGGGCACTGTCCTGATCGCTTTCCGCAAGTCGCTGCCGTCCGGGCAGACTTTCAGTCTTGCCGAGGGGTTGCGCTCTCTGTCGGGCATTTGGGCGGTGGCGCTGCTGTTCATCGCGGTGATCGTGTCGATCTATTTCGGCATTGCGACACCGACAGAGGCAGCGGCCATCGGGGCCTTCCTGACCATGGTGATCGGCATTTTCCGTGGTCGGCTGAACATGAAAAGCATCATGGCCAGCCTGATCGAGGCGCTGCGAACCACGGTTTCGGTCTACACCGTCCTGATCGGCGCGATCCTGTTCGGCTATTTCCTGGCGATCACACAGTCGCCGCAGAAAGTGACGGCGCTGCTGACTGGGCTGGACCTGTCGCCCTACGGGACGCTTGTGCTGATCCTGGCATTCTTCGTGCTGATGGGCTGCATCATGGACACGATGGCGATGATCATCCTGCTGGTGCCGGTGGTGTTTCCGGTGGTCATGCAACTGGGTTTCGATCCCGTCTGGTTTGGCATTATCATCGTGATGACAGCGGAACTTGGCCTGATCACGCCGCCGGTGGGAATCAACGTCTTCGTCATCAACTCGATTGCAAGTGATGTGAAGCTGACGACGATCTTCCGGGGTGTGATCCCGTTCATCATCTCAGACCTGTTCCGGCTGGCGGTTCTGTTGATCTTCCCGATCATCGTGCTGTTCCTGCCGCAGACAATGTAGCGGGTTTGTAGGTATTCCATTCGCTACGTTTGCGAGCGATTACAGGAAAGCGAGAAACGCCGCGCAAGACCTGCGCGGCGTTTCGAATTTTTGGATTCGCCGTAGTCAGGCGGCGCGGGACATCCGGGCTTCGGCCATGATGGCCTCGGCCACCTTTTCAGCGATCATGATGGTCGCGGCGTTGGTGTTGCCGGAGACGATTTGCGGCATCACGCTGGCATCAACGACGTGCAGCCCGTTCAAACCGTTTACCGTCAGTCGGTGGGGTTCGACCACCGCTTCAGCATCGGAGCCCATCCGGCAGGTGCCGACCGGGTGATAGACAGTCCCGCAGCGCTCTCGGATAAAAGCCATCAAGTCCTCGTCCGACTGCGCCTGTTCACCGGGCAGCAGTTCCTCGCCATTGACCTCGGCGAAGGTCGGGGACTCCATAATCCGCCGCGCAAGGCGTGTGCCACGCAGCAGAGTCTCGCGGTCGTATTCCGTCGCCATCATGTTTGGGTCGATCCGGGGCGCCACCGCGGGGTCGCGGCTGACCGCATCGACGCGGCCGCGGCTGGTGGGCCTGAGGACGCAAACGTGTAGCGCGTAGCCATGGCCCCAGGCGTAAATCCGGCCCGGCACCGTAGAACGGTGAAACGGCACGAAGTGAAACTGCACATCAGGAGCCGGGATCCCCGGTATCGTGCGGGCGAAGCCCCCCGCCTCGACCACGTTGGACGCGAACATGCCGCGGTTCCGGTAGAAGTAGTTGAAGGCAGCCAGCGCGGCGCGGGGTATCCCGACAAGCGAAAGACCGTAGCTTTCTGAACTCTTAATTTTGCGCATGAGCATAACATTCGGGTGGTCATGAAGGTTGTCGCCGACTGCCGGATTTCCGTAAACTAGGTCAATTCCAAGTTGCGACAGCCGCGCAGGATCGCCGATGCCCGACAACTGTAGTAGCTGCGGCGAGGCGATGGCGCCGGCGGCAAGGATCACGCCGGCGCGGGCGGTAAGTTTGCCCTGATCAGTCTCGACTCCCTTTGCGCGCTTGTCTTCGACGATCACGCGGCGCACTTGCCTGCCAGTCAGCACTGTCAGGTTCGGACGGTTCATGGCTGGGCGCAGGAAGGCATCAGCCGTCGACCAGCGTTTCCCTTCATGCGTGGTGGTCTGGTACATGCCCAAGCCTTCCTGGTGCGCACCATTGAAATCGGGGTTGCGGGGAATCTGGAGCATGTCCCCTGCCCCGAAAAACCGTTCGTTCAACCTATGCGGATCGCGGTTGTCGGAGACGTGGAGCTCGCCGTCATCGCCGTGGTAGCCGTCGCCACCGAGACGGCCATTGACCTCGGATTTGCGGAAGTACGGCAAGACGTCGTCATAAGACCAGCCGGGGCAGCCCATAGTTGCCCAAGCATCGAAATCAGTCCGGTGGCCTCGGATGTATATCATGCCATTGATCGAAGACGACCCACCGAGCGCCTTGCCGCGCGGCACTGGGACCTCGCGCTTGTCCAGATGTTCCTGCGGCGAAGAGCGGAAACCGTAGTTCCAGCGCTTACCGCCCATCAGCCACATCAGACCCATCGGCATTTTGATCAGTACGGAATTGTCGGGCTTGCCAGCCTCAATCACGGCGACTGTCGTGCGCCCGTCCGCCGTCAGGCGGTTTGCCAGCACCGAGCCGGCAGAACCCGCCCCGACGATGATCCAGTCGAATTCCATTATGACGTTTCCCCGTCTTTTCTTTCCGTCAAGCCGCAGTGGAAGCGCATCAGCCGTCCCTTCTGACGGCGTGCTGCAGGAGCGACGCGCCCTGCCGCAGGCTCGTGACATTGCGTTCGTAGATTGCGTGCCAGCCGGAATCGGCGGTGGGTTCCGGCGGGACGAAGGCCTCGGCACGGCGTGCGAGTTCCTCTGCCGGGACTTCGAGTTCGATGGTCTTTGCGCCAACGTCGATGGCGATCATGTCGCCGTCCTGCACCAGCGCAATCGGACCACCCTCGGCCCATTCCGGTTGCACCTCGCCTATGACGAGGCCCTTGTTAACGAGGCCGGAAAGCTGACCGTCAGTGACCACGGCGACTTCGGCCCCGAGACCGGCGCCTTCAACCGCAAAGACCAGTCGCGATGCCCCGCCCATGCCCGGGCCACCGCGAACACCCTGGCGGCGTAAGACACAAACGTCGCCGCTGACAATACGGCCCTGCTTCAACGCGGTTTCCGCGTCGAGGCTGGATTCGAAGACCTTGGCGGGGCCGCGGAAGGTAAGCACACGGTCCGGGGTGCGGAGTCCGACCTTGGCGACCCCGGTCTCGGGCGCCAGCGACCCCTTCAGGAGGACAATTGCGGGATCGGTTGCGAAGGGTTCGTTCAGCGGCGGAATGACCGTCTCGTCGGCGACGATGACGTTGGCTAGGTTCTCGCCGACCGTATTGCCGGTGCAGGTGAGCACATCCGACTCTAGTAGCGGTTCGAGCCGTTTCATCACTGCGCGAGCACCACCGGCGGCCTCGAATTCTTCAATGGAGTTCGGTCCAATGGGCCGGACAGCGGCAAGAACCGGAGTGCGGTCGCCTTCGGTGTCGAAAGACTCATATAGGTCGATGTCGACGCCCGCCTCCAGCGCGGTGGCCTGCAGATGCTTGATGCAGTTGATCGAGCCTGCCTGTGCCAGAACCACACGGGCGGCGTTCCGGAAAGCGCCGGCTGTCAGGATTTCGCGCGGACAGGGACCGTCCCAGACCATGTCTACGATGCGTTGGCCCGCCGCTTCGACCTGCTCCCACATGGCCGGGGAATTCGCGGCAACCGGGGCGGAACCGGGGAGTGCCAACCCAAGGGCCTCGGCCACGGAATGCATTGAGTTCGCCGTGCCCATGCCGGAGCAGACACCGGGGGAACTGATTGCGACCTCGCTCATCTCCTTCAGGCGTTCGAAACTCGTGGCACCCTGGGCGTGATAGCCGGCGTGCAGGAATACCTCTTCGATATCAACATGTTCGTTTCCGATTTGTCCGGAAGACTGGTAGCCGCAGATCACCATGAGCGACGGGATGTCGAGCCGCGCCGCCGCCATCAGCTGTCCCGGCACCGTCTTGTCGCAGCTCGTCAGCAGGAGCATCCCGTCCAGTTGCGCGCCTTCCACCTGAACCTCGATATCGTTGGCGATCAGGTCGCGGGTCGGGAGAATGTAGGTCGCACGGCGTCCGGCGGAGATGATGAAATCCGATGGTGCAGAGGTGCGGATCTCGAATGGCAGGCCGCCTGCGGCGCGGATCGCTTCCTTGGCTCGCGCAGCGATGGCGTCGAGATGCGAAAAGCAGATTGCCACCTCGGAAGAGGTGTTGATGACGGCTATTTTCGGTTTCTCCATGTCGGCGTCGCTGAGTCCGAGCGCGCGCCACTGAGCGCGGCGAACAGCCCACCGCGAGGTGCCGGGTTCGAAATTCGACCGCAGCGCCGAAGGATTACGTCTGTCTGTCATGAAAGTCCTCCCGACCGTCAGCTTCGCCCTGTCGGCGGCGACCGACAATAGTCCAATGAAGTGAAACAGCTGCCGCGAATTGCGAAAGATCTCCGCGCGATTTGGTCCATTCTCAGGAAGTTAACCTTTGACTACCCTTTCGTCTGAGGGGAAATGGTACCGCCTGCTTTCGGGCAGAACTGTATTGTTGCCCGAATGGGAGGAGCCACTATGACGCTCGGGATCTCGATGGCTGCGAGGCTGTCACAGGGTACCGCAATGACCGCGGCAGCCCGGAATCCGATGCTTGCGGCACCCTGGAAATGTGGCGACTTGGAACGGTGAACGCTCAGGTGAACCGCGACCGTTTTCGCGCCACGCGACATTCGCACTCTGCCTGGAGTTCCGCGGGTAGCATCGCGTTACCCGCTCTGCCTGCGCTTGAGCACCGTGCAAATAATGCAGTCTCGCCTGCATCTACCGACAGAGTGACATTCAGCTAGCAAGACAAATGGGCAAAGGGACAGTCCGCAAAATGGGAGGAAGACATATGAGAACGTTTGTTACCGTAGTTGCCGCGACAGCGGCCATTGCCGCGACGCCGGTTGGCGCCGCAGAATTCACCTACGGCTCCTGGGTGCCCGCCTCTGACTACATCAACGCGAATGCCTTGCCAGAAGTGTTCAAACGGATCGAAGAAAAGACCGGCGGCGAGATCAAGTGGAACCTGATCGCCGGCGGCCAGCTGGCGGGCGGTGTGGAGACCTTCGCAGCGGTTCAGGACGGCCTGATGGAAGCCGGAGTGGCTGCTACGAACTACGTGCCGAACCTGCTGCCCTCGACAGCGACACTCTACGGCCTAGCAGTACCCGGCGACGATCCGGTGGCTGCCGCCGGCGCGGCGAACGAAGTGGTCATGCTCAAATGCCCCTCCTGCATTGAGGAGCTGAAGGCTCTGAACATGGTCGGGATGGGCGGCTATGCCTCGGCCCCGTATATGCTGATCTGCCGTGACCCGATTACCACGGTCGACCAACTTAAAAATCTGCGCGTCCGCTCCTCCGGTGCACCGCTGAACATCATGCAGATGGCGGAAGCGACAACGGTTCAGGTGTCGCTGGTCGAGACGGTTTCGTTGCTGCAGCGTGGGGCCATCGACTGCACAACCGGGATCGGCGACTGGCTGAAAACCTTCGGCTATGGCGATTTTGCCAAGAACGTCACCGATTTCAGCCTTGGCGTTTCCTCGCCAATCCTCGGGATGATCATCAACCGCGATACGTGGCTGTCGATGACCGAGGAGCAACAGCGCGCACATCTGGAGGCGATCGTTCATCTGTCGGCGGCGCATACAATCAACAACTTCATCATCCGGACCAACGAGGTCTTGGAGGATCAGATCACCAACAACGGTGTGAAGATGGTCGCGACTGAAAACCCGGAAGAATGGGACGCCCTGATGGACAAGTTCATCGAGGAGCAGCGTCAGATCGGGATTGATTTTGCCAGTGGCTTCGGGGTCGAAGACCCGGCCTCATTCATCGACGCCTACACGGAAGCGCTGGAAAAATGGCGTGGCCTGTCGGCAGAGATCGGGACGGACGTCGAAAAATTCGAGCAGGTCCTGTGGGACGAGGTGTACTCCAAGGTCGACCCCGGGAGCTTGTAATTGCTGTCTACCATCGACCGACTGCTTGAATATTGGTCGCGGGCGCTTCTGGCGCTCGCGATCATCGCCGGCATCCTGATGATGCTGCATGTCAGCGTCGACGTGTTCATGCGCACGGCGTTCAACGCGCCGTTGCGCCAAACCAACCAGACCGTCGCCGCCTATTACATGATCGCCGTAGCGTTCGCACCGTTGGCGATCCTCGGCAAGCACGGCAACCATATCTCTGCCGACGTATTCACTGGCCAGCTTAGCCCGCGGGGAAAGCGTCTGCTGGAGATCTTCACGACGCTGCTGAGCCTCGCTTACATGTACGTCTTCACCTGGCAAAGCTGGATCTCCGCCGCACGGCGCACATCGCAGGGCGAGGTCCTGGAGATCTCGGGCGGTTACATGCCGGTCTGGCCCGGTCGTTGGCTGCTGCCGGTCGCCGGTGCGAGCCTATTTCTCTGTTTTGCCTTCCGCATCGTTCGTCTGCTGCTTGGGCAGGATCCAGATGAAGGCGAAGATCACGGCCCCACGATAGAAAAGGTCTGAGTACATGGACGGTTTGACGCTGAGCCTCGTCTGCCTGCTGGCTGTACTCGCCCTTATCGCAGTGCGGACGCCCATTGGCGTAGCCCTGGGTGCCGTCAGCTTCTGCGGCTTCTGGTATCTGAAGAACTTCAATGTGGCGCTCGGGCAGCTGCGCGAAATCCCCTATTACTTTGCCGCCAACTGGGACCTATCGGCAATTCCGATGTTCCTGCTGATGGGGTCGATCATATATGTTTCCGGGATCGCCTCGGCGCTGTTCTGGGCGGCGCGGTTGTGGCTGTCGGCCCTGCCCGGCGGACTGGCAGTGGCGGCGAACATCGCCTCGGCCGGATTTGCTGCGGGATGCGGATCCTCGGTTGCGGCCGCAGCGGCCATGGGGCGCCTTGCCATTCCCGAGATGCTGAAGGCCGGGTACGAAAAGGGCCTTGCAACAGGCGTGGTTGCCTCTGCCGGGACGATTGCGGCGCTGATCCCGCCCTCGATCCTGATGGTGCTCTACGGCATCTTCGCAGAGACCTCGATTGTCGATCTGCTAATTGCCGGGATCATACCCGGCCTGCTGACGGCGGCGGCCTACACGGCAATGATCCTGATTCGATGCCGCCTGAACCCGGATCTTGCACCGCCGTCTGAAATAGAGGTCGAAAACCTTCGGCGGGAACGCTGGCGGGCGCTCGCCGCGATCTGGCCGCTCATTATTATCGTTCTGGGGGTCATTGGTGGGCTTTACACCGGCACCGTCACACCTACCGAGGCAGGTGCGGGCGGGTCGCTCCTGGCTTTGCTGGTCGCCGTTGTGCAAGGACGCATGACTTTTTCCAAGCTGATCGAGGCGGTGAAGGATGCGGTGTTGACCACGGCGCAGATCTTCTTTGTCGGCTTTGGTGCAGTAATGTTCACCCGGCTTCTGAGTTTTTCTGGAGCATCCGCGATGTTGGACCAGCTAATCGCGCCGCTGGCACTCGACCCGCTTCTGGTCCTGATGGCGATGACAGTAGTTTACCTGATCCTCGGCATGTTCCTCGATCCGATCGGGATTATGCTGATTACTATGCCGGTCTTCATGCCGCTGCTGAAATCTTTCGGGTTCGACCTTGTCTGGTACGGCGTACTGGTCGTGAAATTCATCGAGATGGGGATGCTGACCCCGCCGCTGGGATTCAACGTGTTCGTGGTGAAGGGCGTGGTTGGCGCCGCTATTCCGCTGACGACTATCTTTCGCGGAGTCGGCTGGTTCTTGATCTGCGACTTGGCAATCATCGCGTTGCTGATCGCCTTCCCTAGTCTGTCGCTGTTCCTCCCGGAGCTGATGAACTGAGCCAAATGGCGTTCCTGTCGGCGGATCTACGCGACCGGAGCACGAATTGTTGAAGAATGTGGCTTCGGCGCCGATGGCCGCTATGCGCTTGCACAACGCAGCTATCTGAATTTATTAGTTATTCTTGTTTAGATCCTGTGGTGTATTCGCTTCACATCCGCTCCACCGAACCGGCATGCCCCCCCTGACATTTCCTGCGCGATCAGTATAGTACAGCCGATCAACTGACGGGGTTCTGGGCTCTATGACTGGTGTAAATCGGCGCTTCTTTCTGCTGTCCATGCTGGCGCTTCCGGCTGGCTGCGCAGCACCCGGAGAAACGGTTTCGTTCAAAGGACCCTTGCCGGGGACAGAAGCGGATATCGCCGAGCTTACCCAAGCCATCCTTGCGCTCGGATCCGATATTGACCCTGACGAGGCTGCAAGGGCAGCGCGGGTTTCCTACGAGGCGACTCACGAACTGGCAATCCAATACCAGATCACCGATCCAGCGCTGGTCCATAACACCAAGGTCAACCTGGGCCTGAAACCGCGCGGTCTGTGCAAACATTGGGCCGAGGACATGGAAGCGCGACTACTGGCAGAGAAATTCCAGACCCTGAGCATTTTGCGTGCCATCGGTGAACTGGTTGGCATCGACCATTCAACAGCAGTCATCAGCCCGAAGGGCGGTGACATCTATGACGGCATTGTCGTCGACCCGTGGCGCAAGGGTGGCACCCTGACCTGGATCGCGACCGCAGAAGATACCGCCTGGGGTTGGGCACCCCGGCTGGAGGTTTTGGCACGCCGCGGACTGGTACGCTACACTGACGGGTACGAGTCGAGCCAGTACCTGCGGGGTTACTGATCGGACACCAGCACCATCATTTCCGTCAATTCGGGCAAAGGGCGGAGCGTACCGCGTCATATAGACACAAACGGTTCGCGCCTAATTCCCTCAGGCCGCCTTCCTTTGCGCCTGCCGTCTTCTTAGTAACATTGGGAGCGTCGCGCCGGGTCGTAGTGTCAGGCGGCACACCGGTTGCACTTCGTGGCCCGGTTTAAGGTCTATGTCGAACTGCTGGCCTAGGGTAGCCAGCGAGATGATCGCCTCAGTCAGGCCGAACATCAGGCCGGGGCAGATCCTCGGGCCGATGGCAAAGGGGATATGCGCGTATTTCTCCGGCCGCTTGGCGATACGTTCATCGAACCGTTCCGGAATAAAGTAATCCGGCCGAGAGTAGATAGATCGTTTACGGTGTAGCATGAAGGGACAGATCATGACGACAGATCCCTTACGTATGAATGTGTCACCGATCTGGGTGTCGTCGAGCGCCTGACGGCCAAGGATCGGAACCGGCGGGTAGAGACGCAGTGTTTCTTCGATGATCGAACGCGTGTAAATCAACTCGCGCACATCGGCAAAGCCCGGAAGATGGCCGAGCGCATCGATCTCGGTATGGAATTTGGTGCGTACGCGTTCGCTCTGAGACAAAAGGTACCAGGCCCAGGCAAGGGTGTTCGCGGTCGTTTCATGGCCAGCCATGAAGATGACGATCGCTTCGTTGCGGATAGCCTCACGCGTCAGCTTGTTGCCCTCCGCATCGCGCGAACTGAACAGCTGGGCGATCACCGCAGTCTCATCGCCGCGACCCTGTGCGAACTCTTCGATGATGTCGTCGATGACACGATGTACGCGGCGCAGCGCGCGGCGGGCCGCCCTACTCTGGAAACGCGGAATCCAGTCCGGCGCCCGGATCAGGGACAGGACGTCGAGTTGATCGACATGGGCTTGGTACTGGCTGAACCCTCGCACGATCTCTGCGGTGAATTCGCGGCCAAGCCGCCGGCCGAAGACCGTGCGCGAGATGATTTCGGCGGTCAGTTCCGCCATTTCGGCGAGTACGTCGACTTCTGCCCCGTCGCCGAGCGCAAGCCAGGAGTCACGCCACTCGGCGACGACGTCCAACATGATCGGCGCGAAGTCCTTCACCCGGCTGGCATGGATGATCGGGCTGACCACGGCGCGGCGAGAGGCCCAAGTCTCCCGGTCGGAAACGAACAGTCCGTCGCCAAGAAGCGGCTTCAGGGCATGGCGCATCTGCGGCGTCTTTGCCTGAAGCGTTTCGTGGTGAACGTGCAGTGCTTCCTTAACCAGATCCACCGTGTTGACGGTGTGAACGTCGAGTAGGCCGAAGCGAGTGGAGATGACATCGCGCTTGTAGTCCCGTTTTGAGAAAACGGAGATGAGGCTATTCCTGTACAGCCGCACAAGCTCGAAGGTGTTCGCCGGATCGGTGCGTCTATGCGGATAGGGAGGAACGAAGCTCGATCCCTGCCGCTCGATTCTCGAATGCCATCTTGGCCCCAGTTTCATGGTCCGCTACCTGCCCGATTATGTCTCAGTGGGCCATGACCTGCCCGTAGATTTCCAACGCTTCCTCGAGATCGTCGAAGAAAGTAGCAGTCCCGTTCTCGAGCAGCAGCGCCGACTCGCAATACGATCTCAAGGTGTTGTCCGAGTGCGACACCATGATGATCTGGGATGTGGCCACGCGCTCCTTGAAGGCGCGGCGGCATTTCGCCCGGAACCGCGAATCGCCAACGCCGGTGATCTCGTCGACAAGGTAACAGTCGAAACGCGCGGCAAGGCTAACGCCGAAGGCGAGCCTCGCCTTCATTCCCGACGAATAGGTGCGGACAGGCATGTCGAGGAAGCGCCCGAGTTCGGCGAACTCCTCGACATAGGCCTCCATCTCTTCGGTGTTCGTACCGTAGATCCTTGCCACAAAACGTGTGTTTTGCCGGCCGGTAAGGTCGCCATGGAAGCCGCCCCTGAATCCCATTGGCCAGCTCGTCCGGCCAAGTTTCACGATTTCCCCTCGATCCGGATCAATCGTGCCTGCAATCATGCTCAGAAGCGTCGATTTTCCCGCGCCGTTCCGACCGATAATGGCAATACTTCGATCTTTGGGGAAGGCCAGGGTCAGACCGGTGACTATCTGCTTCGTTCCGCCCTTGTAGGGAAATGCCTTCCAAACGTCGTGGAATTCGATCATCGCCGATCCCGAACGTTGTAGTAGATCATCACCAGGACACCCCAGAAGGCGAATGCGCAGGCAAAGATCACAACGATAAGCAGGAATCGGTCGGGATACAGGCTGTCCTGCGCCCTGGTCGGCGGAACGTGTACCGCGAGGTAACGGCTGCGCCGATTGGCCTCGATACGTGCCTGTTCCTCGGCGGCAAGCGCGGCGGTGTAGGCGTTCTGTGAGAATTCCAGGTCCACAAGGAGTTCCTCGTACTCGCCGATGACCTCCGACAGCGATTTGCCGTTCAGGGACTGGTTGCTAACGGCCGCGCGCTCATCCGCAATCTGGTTTCTAATCGCATCGACACGCCGCCGGATGTTGGGAAGCCGCGGGTCATCTTCAACAGAGTAGCTTTGGATTACTTCCAGATCGATCAGTGAATCCGCAAGCTTGCTTTGCAAAGCAGCGATAATGCCAACTTGGCTTTCGACATCCGCTTCGGGATCGATGATCTGATACTCGCTCCGGAATTCGCGAATCCGGATCCGATTCTCCTTCAGCCGCTCTTCCGCCTTCACAACATCCTGCACGGTGAAGCGCATCGAGTCCTCACGCGCGATCCGGCTTAGATCCTCGACCAGATCCGCCGATTTTGCGATAATGGTCTCCGCGATCCGCTGTGCATCTTCTGCCGTGAACGCCCGGGTCTCGATTTCGAGGACACCAGAATTCGAATCTATCTCTACGGTAACCATTCGATCCCAATAGGCGACAAGTTGCTCGATAGAGCGATCATCTCCGAGGGCAAATACCGGGTCCCTCTCGGGAATGTTGTAGATGGAGCGAAGGTCTAGTTCCTTGTCAATGTCCTCGATCAGGGGCTGCGACCGGATAAAATCATAGATGATCTCGCTGTCCGGCGCGGAATTCGAGCCGGTCTGGGTGAAGGCGCCGATCACATCCAACGGGCTCGACATTTCCTCTGAACGGACAGAAAACGCCGTTTTGGAGTGGTACTGATCGGTCGCGAACGTGTAGAGATACACCGCGCTCGCGACTACCGGCGCAACGACAAAGAGCACGAACGACAATGCGAGCAGCACATGACGAACCTTGCGGCGCTTTTTCGGCGCAGGGGGCGTCAATTTTACCGGCGGTTCGGACGGCTTGCTGGTATCCGCCAATTTCACAGCTTGTGGTTTCGACATGGGCCCGGTTAGCTTGTATCTGCTTGGGTTTACTCTCAGAGAAACAGGTAGCACAAGTGAGGCGCTACGGAATAGCGCGCTTTTGAACGGCCCTACGGCCACGTGTCCCGAATGACAGACCAGACGAACATCCCACGCTTTCAAATGCTTAGAGTGATTTCCGCACTTATGGTGCGCGAAATGATCACACGTTACGGCCGTTCCTGGGGCGGCTATTTCTGGGCGATTGCAGAGCCAGTCGGCATGATCGCCATGTTGTCGCTGGCATTCTCGCAGTTCCTGCGAACGCCGCCTTTGGGCACGAGCTTCATACTCTTCTACGCGGCCGGGTACCTGCCGTTTTCCTTCTACAACACCATCAACTCGATTACCTCAACCTCTGTGACAAGCAACCGGTCGTTGATGCATTTTCCCATGGTCTCTCCCATGGACGCGGTCATCGCGCGCTCCGCATTGCAGGCCCTGACAATGATCGTGGTGACAGTAGTGGTTCTGTTCGGAATCGACATGCTGATTTCCGAACCGATCCGGATATCGCTTCTTGAGTTCATTTCGGCCTGCCTGGCCGCCTCGATACTCGGCCTAGGCGGTGGGACTCTGAACGTGGTACTGTTTACGTTCTTTCCATTTTACAAGAACGTCTGGGCGATCGTCAGCCGCCCGCTCTTCCTGCTTTCCGGGATTTTCTACACCGTCGAGTCGATGCCGACGCAGGTGCAGTCGATCCTCTTGCTGAACCCGCTGGTGCACGTGACCGCGCAAGCGCACAAGGCCTTTTTTCCGATCTACGACGGGGAATTCGTAAATCTCGGCTATCCGATCGGTCTGGGCGTGTTCTTTTACCTGCTAGGCGGTGCGCTGATTTTCCGGCACAAGAGCTACATCATCGAAAACGCCTGAGGATCGTCCACCGAAAGACGCTTGCGGATCTCCTTTATCGCCACCTCCCGGCCCTCTGGGTTGTAAAAGGACCCCTTGATCTGAATTCGGGTAATCGCGCGCTGGAAGGCGTCGAAACATTTGGTATCGACTGCGTCTGGGTGGATCCAAAAGGTATTCAGGTCGCCTTGATGGGTCAGGCCCGCGACGTCGAAGACGGCCGCCCCGGCCACATATGTGGGTACGTTATGCCTGAGTGCATGCAGGCCAACGGTCGAATTCACGAGGACAACACCTTTGGACCTGCGCAGGAGTATCGTGAGATCGCCACCTTTCATTACGTGAACCCGATCACCAAGGCCGAAGCGCTCGGCGATGCGCGCCGTCTTCGAGAACCAGCGTTCCAGACCGTTGTCCAGAGGATGCAGCTTGATGAAGAGATGTCGGTCCGAAGGCGCGTGGCGTGAAAAAGAGGCAAAAACCTCTTCGAGAAATTCCAGAAGATGTGTGTACTTCGAGGAGGCCCGGATCTGGTAGTCGGCCTGAATTTGCATCGCGATGAGGTTATAGGATACCTCTCCGCTGACCGCCCATTGTTCGAGCCGCTCGGCCTCACGCTTTCTGCGCCGCTCGAAAGCCAGTTCTCCTAACCAGCCTATGTAGTCGACCGCTGGCCAGTAGATCTTGTCGGAGTAGTAGAGAGGATAGAATGGCCGGCCGTAGGCTTGCAACAACCCGAAAGTAACCTCGTGAAACGCTTCGACCGAAAACGGATAAGAATAGCGGTTCACCATGTCCGGCGGTTCTACACCTTCGGAGAGCCGCTCTATGGCCGCCATGTCCTTTGGAAAGGTCGACAGCGCGCCCATGGCTTCAGGTTCCATGGTCAGCCAGTCCGGTCTCAGGTATCCGTGTTCGATGGCCCAGCAGCGTATATCAAGCTCTTTGCCCACCTCGAGCGCATCTGCATGATAGGGCAGCCGGTCCGCGTAGTAGAGAATGTCGGTGACGCCTTCCTTTTGCAGGTAGGCCCGGAGCCAACCAGCCCATTTGCTGTAGCGCCCCCGGTAAGAAACGGCCGGACGCCGCCCCCAGTAAACCAGGTCGGCAAAGCACAAGTTGACCTTGAGCACACGGTGACCGTCTGCCACCAGCCCATCAGCGAGAAGACCCCAGAAGGGCGACGGGTGCCCCTGGAGCATCAGGATGCAACGTCTGTCTTGGGCTTGATTGGGCTCTGCCTGGCTCACGTGCTCGATTTCCACTTCAAGGCGGATTTTTTCCACTTATGATGGACCCTGCAGGCAATCTCAAGCAACTGACGATGCAGAATCAGGCGCACGAAGGAACGGCTGCAATTGTGCAGCAGGGCGCTAGCCCAGATAGCCTAGAGGGCCGGCGATTCCTGCTCCTGCAGGGTCCTTCGTCACGCTTTTTCTTACATCTCGGGTTCGCTCTGCGGGCGCGCGGCGGAGACGTCAGTAAAGTCGGCTTTTGCCCTGGCGAGCGTATCTTCTGGAACGGTCGGGCGGGCCGCTACCTGTCTTATCGCGGGCGTGCCGAGGCGTTTGGGGCCTGGTTCCGGGAGACTGCAGTGTCCCTTGGCGTGACGGATGTCATCATGCTCGGAGACGGGCGCACGCCGCATGCCGCCGCCATTGAGGAGATTACCACGCACCGGATGAATGTCCGGATCTGGATCGTCGAGCATGGCTACCTGCGGCCCGACTTAATTCTGATCGAGCCTGACGGGATGGGAGGCGCATCGACGATACCCGCCCGTTTCCTCGCAGCTGGCAACATCGCACAGGTGGGAACGCTGCCGCGCTGGAAGGGGTCGTTCCGGCGCTACGCGGCCATGGATGTGACATATCACGCCAGCAATCTGGCACTCTCATGGCTGACCTATCCGCATTACCGCTCCCATTCCGGCATTCACCCGATCCGGGAATATAGCGGCTGGATCCTGAAATCGGTGTTATCGTCTGCCCGTCAACGTTCACGCTGTGAGGCGCTGAAACGGGTCGCGGCACATGACGGCCCTCTGTTCCTGTTTCCGCTGCAGCTTTCGCACGATGTGCAACTGTTCAAATCGGGGACGGGTGAGCCACAAGAGGAAATTCTGGACCGGGTCGTTACATCCTTTCTGGGCAACGCGAGCCTCAATGCCGCGCTGGTAGTGAAGACCCACCCTCTCGATAACGGTCTGACCGACTGGCGTGCGCGAGTAGAGCCGGCGGGTTCGCGGGTAATCTACCTGGATGGCGGCGACCTTAACGGTTTGCTGGCACGGGCCGACGGGGTGGTGACGGTCAATTCCACCGTCGGCCTGACAGCGCTCCAGGCGGGGTGCTCGACGCATGTACTAGGACGGTCCGTCTATCGCAGCGCCGGGCTGACCGACCAACAGCCGCTTGATGAATTCTGGAACGACCCTCAGGCGCCCGATGCAGAGCGAGTCGATGCTTTCTGCGATTTCCTGCGCTCCTGTTTTCATGTGCCAGGTACGTTCGACGGCCCCGGCGCGATTGCGGGTGCAAAGGCGCTAGCCGGGTGGCTAGCAGCACCGCCACCCTACGCAGTAACGGATGCGATCTAGTGGCTCCGAGGCTGCGTTTCCGGGCTAGTCCCGGGGATAGAGGATCCGCCCGATCCGGCGGTATCGCGGGTCTGACAGGCGTCGGAAAAAGCCGATGGGATCGTCGCGGTAGTGATCCACGTCATGTACATCGCCAATACGACCGATCACGGGTGCGACGAAAGGTGTCAGCAGGTGGCGCCAGCCGAGGAGCCCGTATGGTCCTTTCGCCTCCCACTGCGGACGATTTCTGCGCCGTCGGCTGGATTCCCTGAACGAGAGCGCTTTTGCGCCTTCGCGCCAAACGGAACTGCTAGCGCCGGCTTCGGAGTTTACCAGCGTGGAGGTACCAGGAAAGGCAAAGGCATCGTCGAATTCAAGCGCGCCGAGCCATTCTGCAAGATTCCTGGATGGGTCGTCCAAAATTGCTTCTAGCAAAGCCGTTGCGACTGAAGGCGGGATCTCTTCGGACGCGTCGTACAGCTCGGCGAAATCCTGAACGAACCGGATGGCACCGGCATGGGCGGCAGTGACGAAGGCGTCGCGCTGGGGCGTGTCGCTGTCAGCTGCGGGGATGCCCTGCCATTGGCCGTCGATTTTTCTTATGCCAACGAAACTCGGTCCGGGTGCGCAGAGCAGTGTCTCGAAGACATGCCGGTGGCGACAAATGCCGTGGGCCCTGTCATTCGCCGTGACACCGCTGACGAGATAGGCCTGCGATGGCAAACTGCCGAGAATATCGTCGGCGGTCCGAAACTTGGCCGCGTAGAAGCCGGCAATGTCCGCCCCGGTGACCTGCGAAAACGCCGCCTGTACGCGGCCAGCGTAGCCGATATCAACAACGCCCGCCCTGTCCCCGGACAAACCGGTCTCGTCGAGATAGGCACGCAGATTTACCCTCGCGTCTATTGCATGCTGCAGGATCGGTTGTTGGAGAGTACTCAGCGCATTGCTGTGGTCTACCTCCGACGCGCGGGGACCGATGGAGGCGGTCAGGTCAGGCAATTGATCGCAATCAATTCCGGATCTACTCGCGCTGCAGTCCCTGACACCAAACTGCACGTCCAGAAACTCGTCCCAGTCGCGGTAGCGACCTGGGTCTGCATCACGGAAGATCCGTGCGATCTGTTCCCGGTTGACGATAGTTGCGGGCCGAACGATCCGACGCGACGCGAAGACCGTTTTGGCTTTAATTGCGCTTTGAGGAAAAAGAGCTTCCCAAGCGGCGCGCATCACCGGGCCCTCCCGGGTTAGGAATCCCAGCGTCTGGATGTCTCTTTCTGTTGCCCTGCGATTTAGCCAGTCAGAGAAGCCCGCAAGGAGCGGGCCGAGGGCGATGTAACCGAAGGTCTCTGCATCCCGGCCGAGCGCGTCCGTCTGTGGATCGGAGGCAGGTTCATCGTAGTTGCGCTGAGCAATCAGGGCGATCATTCGGCTGCCATTCAGGGTGTTCGCTTCAGCGATTCTGTTGGTCCCTTTGCGAAGGAATGGAGCGGCGGTCCGCATTATCTCAATCGCTTTCGGCAGCGGACGGCAGGCTATGCCGAGGCTTTCCGGTACGGCCTGATCGCCTCTCTGGTTGTCTCCTATGTGCAGTATCCCATTGACAGGCAGGGCCGTATCGTCCTGAAGACGGCGGAACAGTGTGCCGCTACGCTTAGTCAGACCGTATTCGGAGGACAGGTAGAGGTCGTCCCATCCTTCGTACCCGCAGTGTTTCAGGAGCGATTCGACCGTGTCGCGGGGAAGGTACATGTCGGACAACAGGACAATGCGCCGCCCCGCCTGCCGAGCCTTCTGGTAGAGCTTGGCACCTACGGGTCGAGGAAGGACAGATTTCAGTTCCTCGGCGATTTCCATGGCGCAGAGCTCAGCCACGCGCGGGTCATCGAAATCGCAGGAAAGGAGAGACTGGTAGATCTCCGCAAGCGTCGGATCCTCTCGCCCTGCCCTGTTTGCACGCGCGGTCGCGGCCCTTTCAGCTGCGCGCCGTCGGTCAACGAAATTTGTTGATTGGCTGCCAATGATCTCTGACGCCTTTGCCGCGATCGCAACGAACACGTCCGCGGGATCTGCGTATCGGCGGGTGATCAGCGTGTCGAAGACATCGAAGCTGACCAGTTCAGCGGTTTCGAGGGTCGGCCTTGCCGGTTCGCTCGGGATGGTCGCGTTGGCGGGCATGGAGGCCAGTTCGGCTTTGTCGATGAACCGGTAGCCCCAGTAGAAGGACAACGCGTGGCGCAGTTTGTTTTTCGGGTCGACGAAGCCCGCTGGAGCGCAATCTCGTGTGTCGGCCAAGTCCTGCAGGATCGCTGCCCAGAAATGGGAAAAACAGAAGTCTTGAAGGACAGTCGTATAGGCATCGTCGCCAGTTAGCGGGAATGGCGGGCGGAAGAAGCGCCAGACGTCTTTTCCGAAGTAGCGCGCCTCCTCGAGGATCGAAGATGAGATCGAGGCTACCGTCGCTATGCGCGGGTCTGCCAGCAGGTGATAGGCGGGAGCAGTGATCTCCGACACGTTCCCGTGGCTCTTCAGGAAAGCATCGACCTCTCGATCCAGCCGTGGCTCGTTCGGATGGCGCGAGAAGTAGACGTGGGAATGGTTTCTGGCGATGCCAGAGAACTCGGACCGGAAGTCCAGTATGTTGAGAAACCCATTCCGGTCGAGGACCGACTTGTCCCGGGCAGTCTGGCATATGAACAGTGCGGATCCGGGAGAGAGAGAGGACTCAAATTTCGCGAAGCCGCGATAGTTCTGGACCCTCAGGATGTCGGCCTGTGCCCAGAGCGACTCGTCCGCAATTGCAAATTTAGAAAGTCGTGACTGCATTCTTCGGTCAGATGCCCGCAAACCGAACAGTACGTCATCGGCGAATCTTACGGGGTGAAGCCAGATATCCAACCATGCAAGACCTGCGCGGTCGAGGACTGTGCGTGTCATCGGAGACAGTTCATAGCCAACGACTAGGGTTCCCACACCAACCGCCTGGCAGATTGTGTCTATCGACTTTTCAGCAACTGCACCCGGATCAAACCAGCAATGACGGTCCGCGAGAGCACGTTTGTCGACTGCGCCTTCAAGCAACGCTGCGCGGTCCAGTGGGTCAGTCAGGCCGCGGCAGACCGTACAGCTCGCGAGCGCAGACGTAATCGGCCGTTCGAGCAGATCGCCGAACCAGCGTAGATTTGAAGCCTGCTCGCTTTCCCGTGTGGCAAGGAAATCCCCGCAAAGCCGGACGCCGCTGATCTGCACGCCGCTGCTGTCGGTGGACTGGTCCATTGGGTGCCGCGCCTTTTACCCCATTGGAAACGGCTAATACGGTTCAGCCGCCCGCCATTTCCTGAAGGGACATGGTCTTTGATCGCTCGCGCAGGACTGCCGTCTCGGTCAAGACCGCGCGGATCATGTCCTCATCGTGCCCGTAGTTCAAGAAGAAGCGTAGCCGCGCGCTCTTGTTGGGTACGGCGGGCGTGATAATTGGAAGCACGTTGAACCCGGCTTCCAGCAGCTTGTTGGAAATCCAGACGGCCTTGAGCGAGTCGCCGATGATGATCGGACAGACCGCGTAGCCTTGGCTGGGACCAGTATCGAGCGCGAGTTCTTCCGCAGTCGTTTTGAAGAATTGGCATAACCTGCGCAGTTCCTGCACCCGTTCCGGCGCGTTTTCGATGGCGTCGACAGATGCCATGGCGGTAGCTGCGTTCGGCATCGACAGCCCGACTGAATAGACGAAACCCGGCGCGCGGTAGCGCATCAGGTCGACGAGCGCCGCCGACCCCGCAATAAAACCACCGCAGGAACAGAACGCCTTGGACAGCGTGCCCATGATGATTTCGACATCTGACGGGTCGACCTGCTGCTCCTCACAGATGCCGCGTCCTGTGGCTCCCAAAACACCGACCGAATGCGCCTCGTCCACCATCAGCCAGGTGTCGTGCCGCCGCTTGACCTCGATGAATTTCGCGAGATCCGGGGCGTCGCCGTCCATCGAGTAGAGACCTTCGATTACGATTAACACGTTCTTGTAGCGCGAGCGCGCCGTGGACAGATACTGGTCCGCCCAGGCGAAATCGTTATGCGGGAAGGTCGAGTGCGCGGCTCCAGAAGCGCGAATGCCCTCATAGATCGAGTTGTGCGCCAATGTGTCAACGAGCACGAGGTCGCCAGGCCCGAGAAGTGTGCTGACCAGCGCCATGTTGGTTGCGTGCCCGGAGACCATGGCCAGTGCGGACTCAGTTCCGACGAAATGTGCGAGCCGTTTCTCCAGTTCGACATGCACCGTGCGCTCACCTCCGACGAGGCGGGAAGCGGTTGCGGAAATGCCCCAGTTCTCGATCGCCTGCTTGGCCTGCCCCTGCACCTGTTCGGTCAGGTTCAAGCTAAGATAGTCGTAGGATGAAAAGTTACGGACCCATTTGCCGTCAAACTTCGCCTCAGTCGTCCGGACCGCTTCGGCAACACGGAAGAACGGAGATTGCACGCCGAGGGTCTGCCCGGCGGCCTTAGCAACGCGCACCTCAGAATAGGCTGGATGACGCGAAAAATCGAAGGAGCCGGACTGCGACTTCGATCTGCCCGTCGACACGACCGGGCGCGGCCGCTTGGCTTCGTGGGTCTGCCGCAGGTTTGCAAGCAACGATTGTCGGTCAGATTTCTCGGCTGTTTTATCCGGCGGCGGCATCGGCGATCTTTTGTCTCAATTCTTCTGGCAGGTCCGATTCCGTCAGGTGACGTTCGGCCATTGTTTCTGTCACGGTATCTTCTTTGCCCGCAATGGCAGATGCAACGATGGAATGCGCGAGTTTCGATAGCGTCATGGCGTCGGCGATGGAAGTCATCGGCGTCGCGGTTCCGAGACGCTCTTCCATTGCAAGTTTCAGGCTCATGCCCATAAGACTATCGAAGCCGAGTTCGACCAGTTCCCTGTCCACATCGATCTCAGACGGGGCGATGCGCATGATCTGCGCAGCTTCACGTTGCAGCAATTCTACGAGCATCTTCCGGGCTTTCGCCTCGCCTTCCGCTTCGATCAACCCGGCTAGATCGATCATTCCATCGGCACCGCCAACATCCTGCCGAAGGTCGAGGCATTCGAACAACGGCTCGGAGACCACCGGAAGATCGCTCATCAGGCGCGACCATTCCACCGGTGCGATGGTAATCGTAGCCCGGTTCCCGTCCGCTTCCAGCGCCTGGGCCAAAGCATTGAACGCATCTTGTGCCCGCATCGGCCTGCCAATCTTGCGCTCGATGACAGCTTTCACCTCATCCGAGCGTTCAAGGTAGCCGGCGTCGCCGATCGGGCCCCATGCGATAGCAAGTCCAGGCAGGCCTTCTGCGCGACGTCGTTGCGCCATCGCTTCGAGCTCCATATTCGCGGCGACATAGGCCGACTGACCTGGGTTTCCGAAGCGCGCAGAGACTGAAGAATAGAGCCAGAAGTGCCGCAGTTCGAAACCGCGCGAAGCTGTATCGAGGTTCTGTGCACTGAGAAGCTTGGCGGCGATCACACGGCGCAGTCTATCGGTGTTGGTGTCGGCGAACATCGCGTCATCGAAGACCGCAGCGCCATTGACGATACCGGTCAGCCCATCATTGTCGGCCGAAATTTCGTCCATAAGGCCCTTGACCGAGTCCTCATCCATCAGGTCGACAGCCCGCGCTTCAATACGGACGCCCTTTGCAACCAGCGTATCGACGATCTCGCGCTCAGCGATCTCGCCACTGCGGCTGGCCAGCCAGAGCGTCTTTGCCCCACGGTCCGATAGCCACTTCGCAGTCGCCAGGCCAAAGCCACGCGTGCCGCCTGCGATCAGCCAACTACCACCGAGTTCCGTTGCACTGGAGACGTTGGCGTCATTCACCTGTGGCGGAGCAATCAGTATCTTGCCGATATGCCCCGAGCGCAGCATCAGGGTGAAAGCGTCGCCGACCATTTCTGCCGGGAAACGGCGGACGGGCGGGAAGGTATAGTCGCCGGCGGTGAAGGCACCGACGATCCGGCTCATGATCTCGCCTACGAGTGCGGGGCGATGTCCTAGCAGTTGGTCGGCATCGACAGCGAAATACGAGATATTGTTCTTGAGCGCCCGTAGACCGATTGCTGTGTTAGCGACGAAATCGCGTTTCCCCAGCTCGATGAAACGCCCAAAGGGCGCCAGACAGCCGATGCCCTGCTCCATCGCCTCACCGGCTAAGGAGTTCAGGACAACATCGACACCGCGGCCCTCGGTGACCTTTTCAACGTAGTCGCAGAAACTAAGGCTGCGGCTGTCACAGACATGTTCGATACCGAGTGAGCGCAGCAATGCCCGTTTTTCGTCGGACCCGGCGGTGGCGATGATCCGGGCGCCGGCCCGCTTGGCGACCTGGATTGCGGCAAGCCCCACACCGCCAGCCCCGCCGTGGATCAGGCACCACTCGCCCTTACGCAGGCGCGCAAGGTCGGTAAGCGCGTATTCGGCGGTCACGAAGATGACCGGGATCGACGCCGCGAGGCCGAGGTTCAATTCCTCCGGGATCGCCACAGCCGCGCGGCCGGAAACGGTAACGTGACTTGCGAAGGCGTCCGGCGCGAAGGCAAGCACGCGGTCACCGGTCGCGAAACCCGATGCCTTGCCGGCGCGTGTCACGATGCCGGCACACTCCATGCCCAGAGTCGGTCCGGCGAACCCGCCTTCGAGCAGATCGCTTGGCAGCAGGCCTTGGGCCCACATCACATCTCGGAAGTTTAATGCAGTGGCTTCGACAGCGAGTTCGATTTCATCGTCCTTTGGTGCCTGCCGCGCCGAGACAGTCCAAGAAAGGCTTTCGATCCGACCGTGTGCCGATTGCGTCAGTGTGGCTTTCTGGTCGCCACCGATTGTCAGCGGATCTCTAAGCGCGGGCAGAAGGCGCAGGCCGCTGCTGCCATCTGCGGTCACGCTGAGTTCGCGTTCGCGGTTGGTGGCGGCAAGGTGCAGAATCCTAGTGGGATCTACGTCATTGTCCACGCTGATGCAGCGGATATCACGCCCGGTCTCATTCGCCAGGACGCGGCGCCAGCCTCTCAGTGACGCTTCGCCCTGAAGTCCGGACTGGACGATCCAGACAACGACCGCGTCGGCCGGCAGATCGCGCATGGCTTCTGACTGAGCTAGCGTTGTAGTCAACAGGTCATCTTGCGCGTCCAGCGCGACAATCGCGACTCTGCCGGGCTCGGCATCCTGGTGTACTGAGCGCAAGGCCATGGCGAGGTTTCCGGAACCGTGCACGGTGACCGCAATGTCGGCAGTTTCGGATTTCGCGATGAGTTCAGCAGTGAGGAACGTGACATTCGCCGCACCAGTCCAAGTGTTCCGCTCCACCTCCACGCCGCCCAGCACCAGATTGGCATCCAGTTGATCGATCGCATCGGAGTTGGAGTAGCGTCCGGTCATTAGTTCGAACAGGTCGACTGCATGATCGACCAAAAGCAGCCGGGCACCCTTCGTGCCATTGCGGGTGATACGCTTCTGCACAGGGGCAGACAGCGTTTCGGACACACCCAGACCGACCACCATGTCGAAGCCCGGAAGCGTCAGCGCTTCGTCAATTGTCGTCACAAGGCACCGATCCGCATCGTCGAGGCTCAGGCGAAGCGCTTCTGCTTCGTCTGAATTTTCTGCCGCGACAACGAGATGGCCGGAAATGTTCAGAAGTTTCAGGAATACGGCGCGATCGATCCGCCCCACCATGAGCACCCTGGGAACGGTTTCAGCATTCTCACCCAGCAAAGCCAGAGCCGCAGCACGCAGACATTCGATGCCGACCGCTTTATTGAGCAGGTCAGACACCATTCCGTGCAACGTGGCTTGGATTTCGTCGACTGCGTCAGGTTCGGTTTCGATTAGCAGCGTCAGGAGTGTGGACATTTCTGGCCACGGGCAGTCGCCCTTAACGGTGACCAATCCGGCCTCGTCGATCGCCACCATCTCCATCGACTCGAGCGCGGACAGCGCGGTCTGGTAACGTCGGTCGAGCGAAGCGTCCTGCTCTTGCGCTGTCACGATATCCCACGCCAGCCTACTTCCAATGGTGTCGCGTAGGACCTGAAGGTCCGAGGCCGGCGCATCGGGTTCCTGCGCCATTCCGGCCACCGCTTCGAGGTGGCCGGAATGGGAATGCCCGTCAATCGAAATACGTCTTTCATCCCAGAACAGTGGACGTTCGCTACGGCCCACCGGCATCGGGCGCAGGCGCAATTCTTCGAACAGCGCTACGGATTTGCCCATGGCGTCGAGATAGCAAACATCAACGCATAGACCCGCGATGCTGGCACTGCGCAGGCTTAGGCGCGCACCGGTGATCTCGCCCTGCCCGAACCATCGGACACGGCCGACGCGGCCCGGGACGAAGACAACACCCTTGCGGCTCGCATTGTGCTGCCGGAGCATCGGCAGCACGCCATGGAGGGCCGCATCGGTTGAAGTAGGATCCAGACAGAACCCCGTCACGGATTCAGTCGGCGGAGCGAGCCAGACATCCACCGACGTATCGCTGACTGCTAGACGGTCGGCCCTTGCAAACGAGCGACCATAAGCGAGGCCGAGTTCGGCAAGCGATGTATAGAGCGCTCCGTCCTTATTACCTTCGGCAAGCTCGATATGCGCGGGCGGCTTGGATTCGGTTTGGAACAAGGCCGTTCCGGCCACCCAAACCCAGCCGCCGCCCGTATTCATTTCCAGTGTCAGCCGCCTAGCGACGCTGTCGTAGGACACCCGGATCGGGACATTTTCCGTTTCGCCGATGTGGACGGGCCGCAGGATCTCGAGGTTTCTCAGTTCGACCGCACCGTCGCCAGACATCTCCTGAGCTGCGGCCAAGAAGAGCTCCACGATAGCGGTCGCCGGTAGAATTACCTGGCCGTCGACCTTGTGATCGCCCAGCCATTGCTGGCGTGCAAGCGACAGTTCGGACGTCCAGACAGAGGAATTTGGATAGAGCCGACTGCCAAGCAGCGGGTGATGCGGCCGCCGTCCGAACAAATCAACCTGTTCATCGGAAATCATCCGATGCGTCTTGCGTTCGAACGGATAGTCGGGGAGGCCGCTTGCGAAGGGAACCGCTGTGCCGAGCAGTGCATCCTCCTCCAAAGTTCCACCCTGAGCAAGAACGTTCAGTGCGATACTTTTTGCGTTGATCTGCTCACTGTCAGCCTGTTCTAGGCTGCCAAGCACAGCGCCGCCCAGGCCTGCCCCGTCAAGAGTGTCCCGGATATAGGATTGCAGGACTGACTTTGGTGAGATCTCTAGGAAAAGTGAAACGCCGTCCCTCGCCATCGCTTCGATGCAATCGCGGAAACGCACCTTGTTCCGCGCGTTGGCCCACCAGAATTCAGTATCCAGTTGGTCGCCGTGAACGATGCGGCCCATACACCCCGAATAAAAGGGAATGGACGTGCGCTTGCCGGCGAAATCGCTCAGCTCCTCGACGAGGCGCGGGCGAAGTGGATCGTTCAGGCGGGAATGGTATGGGTATTCGATTTCCAGCCGCTTGCCGGCGATGCGCTGTTTGCGTGCCAGTTTGAGCAGATGGGCCAGATCCGCGGATGCACCCGAAACGGTCAGACTCTTGGCCGAGTTTTCCGCTGCGATATCGACCTCGAGTTTGGCGGCCGCGATCAACTCGCGCGCGCGCTCTTCCTCACAGACGAGTGCGGCCATCGCACCCTTGCCGTAAAGTTGATCCAGCGTCGTAGACCGGGCGACGATGATCCGAACGGCCTCTTCACGGTTGATCGCACCGCACGCATATGCCGCGGCAACCTCGCCTGCGGAGTGGCCCAAAACGGCCGCCGGACCCAGGCCGATGGCGGCAAGCGCGTCAACCACGGCGATCTGTATCGCCAGCAGCAGCGGTTGTGCGACCGGGGCGCGGTCAAGCCGCGCGCCAAGATCGGTCGACATCAGCAGGTCGAGCAGGGACTCCGAGCCAAGCTTGACGGCCAGCGCACTGGTCGCGGTGAAGCTATCGCGGAACACACCGTCGTTGAGCAGCATGTATCGGCCCATTCCGGCCCATTGCGACCCGTTGCCGGAAAAGACGAAACCGACATCCGCATCGGCGTTTCTGGCAACGCCATCAGCAACGAATTTGTTCTTTTCGCCCCGAAGCCAGCTGCCCAAGTTTTCGTTCAGCCGTTCCGGCGAGTTCGCCGGCAAGCATAGCCGGTACCGGTGCCGGGCGATCCTTGTGTTTGCGTTGACCAACGCCTGCGCGAGACCAGGTTTCTTTTCCTGCGCACGGACCTGCCAATTCTCAGCCAGTTGACGAAGCGAAGACTGGCTTTCGGCGGTCAGGATTAATGCCTTCGGATAATCCACCTTGGGCTGTGCCGGCTGCGTTACTTGGCGCAGCACCGCATGCGCATTTGCGCCACCGAAGCCAAAGGAGTTCACCGCGGCATACCAAGGATCTTCGCGTTTCGGCAAAGCGCGCGCTTCACGCACGACCTCAAGCCCGAGTTCTTCGAAGGGAATGTTCGGGTTCAATTCTTCTGAGTGGAGCGATGGTGGCAGCAGGTTGTTCTCGAGCGAAAGCTGAGCCTTCAACAGGCCAACCAGCCCCGCGGCGGGTTCCAAATGGCCGAAGTTAGTTTTCGCCGAACCGATGGGGAGCGGAGTGGACCTGTTCTGGCCGTACGCCATGCCTATTGCGCGTGCCTCTTCCGGGTCGCCCACCGGGGTGCCGGTGCCGTGCGCTTCGACGAATGCCAGATCTTCCGGATCGACTTCGAAACGCCGCTTCACGAACTCGAGCAATTCATTCTGCCGGTTGCTCGAAGGCATCGCGATGCCCGGCGTCCTGCCGTCGCTGTTGGTGCCGGTCGCAGCAACGTAGGACCGAACCCGGTCATGCGACTTCCGGGCCAGATCTGCACTGCGCAGGACGAAGACGACTGCGCCTTCTGCACGCACGTAACCGTCCGCGTTGCGGCCGAACGCCTGGCAGAGGCCGGTGGCGGACAGCATCGAAGCCTTGGAGAAACCAATGAACGGCATCGGCGACAGAAGCATGTTCACACTGCCCACAATGGCCGTGTCGATATCGCCCGCCGCGATGGACTTGCGCGCCTGATCCAGTGCGAACAGGCCGGAGGAACAGGCCGTGTCTACGGTGTAGCTGGGCCCCTGAATGTCCCAATGATACGAGATCCGGTTCGAGATGATCGACAGAGTATTGCCGAGCATGTAGTGAGCGTCGACAAGCGTCGGATCCTGAAGGCAGGTGGTGGAGTGATCCGATGACGCTGCGCCCACGAAGACCCCAGTGCGCTCCTTATCCAACCCGGCTGGATCGACACCGGCATTGTCGAACGCGCTAGCCACGGTTTCGAGCAATACCCGTTGCTGCGGGTCCATCTGCTGCGCTTCACGCGGTGACAGATGAAAGTACTCTGCATCGAAATCGTAGACGTTCTTCAACAGGCCGGCATGACGCGCGTAGCTCTTGCCGGCGGCCGAACGGTTGGGATCGAAATAGCGAATGCTCGACCAACGGTCGTCTGGCACCGGGCTGACTGCGCATTTGCCGTTGATCAAAGTCTCCCAGACTTCTCCAACATTGTCTGCTCCGGGCAAACGCGCGGCATAGCCGATGACTACAACACTCTCAGTGTCAATAGCACCAATATCCCTCAAACCTGCACCACTCTTGCTGTCCCTTTCCAGGGGCTAGAAATTCCGACGTTTTTCCGTTCGGTTCATACGCCAATTCGTCTCGTGACTGCCTGCGCGGCCAGACCACTCACATCGTCGACCTTAACAGTTGAGGAAGACAACGCAAACGTGTCGAGATATAGCAGATTTCCAACATCATGTTGCTTTGACCCCGCGATTTGGGACGGGCGTTTCCGATGTGCGCTCAGGGCGAGATGTGAATTCTCCTGCAGCGCTTAACACCTCTTCCGGCACGTAATACAGTCTCTGCGTGTCCTGCCCCATTTGGCCTGGGCAGGCAACACATCGGCAGCAGCTTACCGCCGCTTGCAGGCCTGCGAAAGTCGACATTGGACTGTCATGCAGCCGACCAATTGCGGGAAGCGAAAGCGTGGAACCAAATTTCCGGAAGCTAGGACGATCAGAGTTATGTGCCCTGCTCAGATGCTAAATGTGAAGATGGCGGGCGGTTTTATCGACCTTCTGTCGGGCTCGTCGAGCATGTATCACCTTGAAGAGACTAAATCTTTTGCAATTACCTGGACGGATCAACAAGATATTGCGCATGTGAATACGTTTGGCACGAGACACTGGTCCATTCGGACCGGCGGGATCGGCTCGTGGTAGAAGGACGACGCACGAGGGTGAGGACGTCCGTGCCGACTGCCCCCTCACCGGGCAGACCGGTTTGTGGAGTTTTTCCGACAGTGCGGCCAATTAAACACAGATCGCGACCCGACGTCGGAGCGGTGCGCTGCCATCCCGTGCTCTCGTGATCCGATCGGACAGCACGTCTCTTTCGTCGCCGCTGTGACTATAGCGACGCCCCGCTGTGGCTGGCAGCTTCACTGTGGTTAAGCTGCCGGGGTCCAAGACATCATCGGGCGAAAACAGCAACGCTGATTATTGCTCGGATTCGGGCGGAATGGACTTTCGCAGCGAATAGAGGCAATTCAGGACTGGCAAAGGGCCAAAGCCAGATGGCTCTTTGCTCTGACGCATTAACCCAAGGTTGGAAGTAATCTCCTGCAAATGTCAGTCTTTTGGAGAACCGTCGACAAGACTTGCGACCGCCGCTTGATCCGAACTCCCGAGCGGGAAATTTCGATGGACATGCGCTGGCAGCACCTACGCCAGCATGGGGATTTTCCTCTGGCCTATCCGGTCATCACCGAGAGCTATCTGAACACATTCGGCGACAGACGTGGAATGATCACCTACGCTCAAAAGATGGGCCACACGTTTGTGCTCGGCGATCCCGTAGCCGCGCCTGAAGACGCGCCGGCCCTCATTTCGGAATTCATCGAAGCCTTCGGCACCCCTGTATTTGTAGCTTGCCGACAACACACTGCTCTGACGCTTTCACGGTTTGGATATCGCATCAATCAGGTCGGCCATGACGCCGTTATCGATCTTGCGACACACAGCTTTGCCGGAGGAACGTACAAACGAGTGCGCTACTCCACGAACTGGTTGAACGGCAAAGGCATGACCGTTACCGAACAGCCGGACCGCGCGGTCTCAGCCCGCCGCCTAAGAAAACTGTCACGACAGTGGCAGCAGACCAAGATCACGACGCGTGAGATCCGCTTTCTAAATCGCGAATTCACGGTTGATCCGGAGCCGGAGGTCCGCAGGTTCTTTGCCCTTTCCGAAGATGGGATGCCAATCGGTATCATCAATTTCGACCCTGTCTACTCCGGTGGAAAGACCATCGGGTACCTGGCCTCGCAAAAGCGGCGCCAGCCAGAAAACTCCGCCTATCTTGACTTGGCCATCATGCGCGCTGCAATCGACGCCTTTCAGGCAGAAGGCATTGAATTCGTCTATATGGGCATCGCACCCATTGCCGCCATTGAACCGTCCGGCTTTGACCACGAACTGAAATGGCTGAGGAAATCATTGGAAAAAGCGCATGAATCCGACTGGGTAAACAACAGAGTTTTTAGTACCAAGGGGCTAGCCGAGTATAAGAACCGGTTTCGCGGCACACCCATCCCGCTTTACCTCGGGCTGCCGCGCCAGGGCGCAAATGCTCTACGGCTGCTTGCCCTTCTTCGCCTGATACGGATTTTCTAGCCTATTTTGGAGCTCGGCGTCCGCTTCCACTAACAGTCAATACGTTGCGGCGTTTGCTCGTGTGAAGCGCCAAACTGGTTTGCCGCGCTTGAAGCAACCGAATATGGTCTTGCCGTTCACACGGCTGCCGGCTGAATCAAGGTTCGGTTACCGAGACCTGTGAAACCAAAACTGAGGTAGGAGCACGATCAAAGTGGTACCGGTCAAGAAACTGCTAATTGCCTTCGCTGCCTTGCTGGCGCTGTCCGCCTGTGCCGAGAATCCACAAGGCGTCCCATATGGCACTCCGCCGCCCGGAAGCGAAGAGGACATTCAGAAACTGGAGGACGCAATCCTGTCACTCGGGCCAGGCATCAACCCGGTAGAAGCGGCGCGCGCGGCGCGCGTTTCCTACGTCGCAACGCATGAACTGGCACTGGATTACGAAATCACAGATTCCGCGCTCATCCACAACATCAAGGTCAACAACGGAACAAAGCCGCGCGGGCTTTGCAAGCATTGGGCCGAGGATATGGAAAAGCGTCTGGTGGCGGAAGATTTCGAGACCCTGACCATCCATCGCGCGATCGGGCGCAGGGTGCTAGACCATTCCACGGCGATCATCTCGCGCCGCGGCGACAGCATGTATGACGGTATTGTCATAGACCCTTGGCGTCTGGGCGGAGAACTGACCTGGATACCGACGAGACAAGACACCGAATGGGGGTGGCAACCTAGAAAGGTGGTTCTGGACCGCCGGGCGGCAATCCTTGCCAGCGAAATGGGACTTGAGCGGATTGACTACCGCGTCGAGTGAACTTGGACAGACTTTAATATTGCGCTGCGGCCGGGCTCTAATAAGTCCGGCCGCGCCGATTCAAGCGGCCGGGTTGATTTGGCTTTCGAGCGATCCGGCAAGGGTGCGACTGACCGCCATAGCGTATTGTACGAACAGAATGATTGGCGGACCAGGACGTTGCGGTGTATTATTCATGATTGCGAATATTATGCGCATTTGGAGGAGAGTGCGGAATGGACAGACGCGGGTTTCTGACATCGCTCATGGCCGGACCGGCCGCTCTATCTGCTTTATCCCGGAAAGTCGTGGCCCAGGTGCAATCCGGTTCCGGCACGCTGACAACGGTCAGTGACGGTCACCTTGTGCTTCCGGTTTCATTCGTCCTGGCTCCGCTGTCCGATTCCGAACGGGCTGCCGTCCTGTCCCGCTACCGTCTAAACGAAGTCCAGTTGGAATCGCCCTGCAATCTGACGCTCTTTCGGGACGGCGAGCGAACCGTACTGTTCGACGCCGGAGCCGGGTCGGATTTCATGACAACAGCCGGGGCGCTCCTAGAAGATCTGGATGCGGCAGGTGTAGCGCCGGAGGACATAACGCACATCATCTTCACCCACGCGCATCCCGACCACCTGTGGGGAGTCATCGACGAATTCGAGGATTTCACATTTCCCAATGCCGAGTATCGGATCGGCCGGGTTGAATGGGATTACTGGATGCGGGAGGAAACCGTGGACGAGATCAGCACGGACCGACAGGCCTTTGCCGTTGGGGCGAGGCGGCGGCTGGAGATGCTGGAGGATAACATTGAATTCTTCGACGACGGCGCAGAGGTTCTGCCAGGCATTTCGGCGGTGGCGACCTATGGGCACACCCCCGGACACATGTCATTCGAGGTCGGCGGTAGCGATAGCGTTTTTGTCATTGGCGACGCTATTGCCAATCCGCATGTTTCGTTTGGTTGGCCCAGCTGGCGAATCGGCAGTGATCAGGACTCGGATATGGGCGCCGCAACGCGGATGGCGCTAATCAAACGGCTGACCGCGGAAAAGGCGAAGGTCGTGGGGTTCCATCTACCCGGTGGCGGGATCGGCCAGATCGTTGCGGATGGGGTCGGGTATCGGTTCGTTACAGCCGAGCAGTAGGCTGTGCAAGCCAGCCGAGTTTTGAACATGTTCAGGCAGAGGGAACTGGACGTGACCTGCGCCGGTCCGTGAGTGCGATGGTCAGGATGGCACCCGCCCACATCGAAGCCACCGCAATCCAGGCGGTCAACGCAAGGATGGCACCGCCCGAGACCCCTGCCCCGACCGCGCAGCCGCCGGCGAGCATTGCGCCGAAACCCATCAGCACGGCGCCAGCCAGATGCCGTTCCATCGGCGTGTCCCGACCGAACCGCTGAAGCCGCCACTCCCCGGTCAAAAGCGCGGCCACGGCCGACCCGACGAAGACTCCCGGCACCAAGCCAATACCGAATGACAAAGGAAGGCTCCTCTCCGTGACCAGCGCCATTAGCGTGTCGGTCGACGGTCCGGTGAATGTCACCGAGGCGATTGGAATCACTTCGAACGAAACCGAGGCAATGGCGTAGGTCGCAATCCAGCCGAGTGCCACGGAAACGCCGACCAATGCGGCGGCAATCAGGCGGGTTGCGGTCAGCCCAATTCGACGAGCGAACTCAAGACCGAAAACCAGCCCCGCCGTCCCAAACGCCACCGCAGCCCAATTGCCGACGCCCAGCATTGCGGCCAAATTACGGGTGTCGCCGCCGGGCACGACCCAAAGCGTAGAAATCGCTTCCCGAGCCGGGGCAAGGACACCACGGTAGGAGGCCTGAGCCACCAGCGTCACCACAAGACCGGTCACCAGTGCCCGTAGGTTGCCCGTACCCGACAGGACCAACAGCCGGCTGGCACATCCACGTGCAAGGATCATCCCCGCGCCGAACATCAACCCGCCGATGACCGCGCCGCTGAGGCTGCCGGTTGCGGCAAGCTGACGCGCACCCGAGACGTCGAGTTTACCAGAAACGATGGCCAATTGCGTCGCCAGCAGTGCCGTAAAGAAAGCCAAAAGCCAAACCGCCATGCGTTGGCCCAGGCGGCGTTCAGACACCTCAATGGTCGCGGCCCGCAGGCAGAACCGGGAATGTTGCGCGGCAGCGCCAAAAAGAAGCCCAACGGCCAGCCCCGAAACGCCAAGGAGCCTTGCCTCGCCGTAGCCGTCGATCAGTTGTTCCAGCATCGGATGCCTCCGTCGGTCCCTTTAGTAGCGAAGCGACTCATTGGGCATGATGTGGGTCAAGATATGCGAATGTTTGCGTGTGCGAGCCTTAATCGGCGATTGCGTCTTGGATGATGTCGTCGAGCAGTGTCTCCACCTTGTCCATCGGCCCGTCCGGATAGTCGCGATGACCAATGACCACCTTTCCGTCCATTGAGGCGACGAAAATCCCGTAGGGACAATGGACGACGTTCATTGGATCCGCTTCCATCACCTCGCGCGAGACGACGGCAGAGCAGAATAGGAAGACATCCGCCGCGTCGAAGAGGCTAACGTCGCTGCCTACATCCTCGCCGGTGCGGTTCAGCATCTCGCCCACATGGCTGACGTAATCGATGACAAGTCCCTGGTCGACGATGGCCGATTCAACGGCAAAGGTCGCATCCTCGAAGCTGCCGCCAAAGTCGTAGGTTACAGCTTCCTCGGCAAGTGCAGCCTGCGCGAAGGCAACGCCAGCAATGAGCGCAGCGATGATTCTCATGGCTCGATCCTTTCGGGTCTTCAGTTCGGTTTCAGGTGTCGTCCGATTAAGTCGCGTCATTCATCAAACGCTTTCAGGTAGGCGACGACAGCCTCGATGTCGCCCTCATCGTCAAATCCGGCGAAAGACATCTTCGTTCCTTTAATATAGCTCTTCGGTTGGGCCAGGAACTCCGCGACCCTTTCTTCCGTCCAGGTGAAGCCTTCGTCATGAAGGACCTTGAATGGGTTCGAGTATCGGAAGCCGTCGACGCTGCCCGCGACACGGCCGAAAATGCCATTCAGGACCGGACCTGTGCGGTTCTTGGCGCCTTCGCCGACCTGATGGCAAGTTTTGCATTTCTTGAATGCCGTTTCACCTGCAGCGACAAGTGCGACATCGTCGGCTTCTTCGATTGCCGCAGCTGTCTCCTCCCTGGCGGGCGTTTCGGCGCTGGCTTCCACGACGACGGTGTCACCACTGTCGGTCGCCGCTGCCTCTCGCCGCGCGCGGGCGGCCGTGTCGTCGGGCGTCACGTCGATCACAGCGGCACGGGCGGTGATTTCCACGGTGTCCTTGCAATTCTCCATACAGGCATCTGCAGAGAAACTAGCAAGCTCGCCTTCCGTGCGGTCGTCGAGGAAGAAGTTGTCTTCGTTGGGAAGCTGGATTCCCGTGAAATTCTCGTTCGATAGTTCGAAATCTTCATCCACGAGATCGTTCAGGTATAGCAGGTAGGCGACGATGGAATAGACGTCGTCGCCGCTGAGAGACTGCGCGTTGCCGAAGGGCATGGCGCGGTGGACGTAGTCGTAGACCGTTGAGAGATAGGGCCAGTAGGACCCGATGGTCTTGACCGGATTCTCACTTGCCAGCGTTCCGTTGCCACCGGCAAGGACCGGCCAGCGGTCGATCGCTTCGCCGAAATCGCCGTGACACATGGCACAATTGTCGGTGTAAAGTTCCTCGCCGGTCATCACGTCGCCGGAGCCTAGTGGCAAGCCCTGCCCGTCCGGGCGAACGTCGATGTTCCAAGCGGCGACCTCGTCAATCGTGGCGGTACGGCCGAGGTCGAAGGTCTCGTCTTCGGGCAGCGGATCGCCGAGACGCGCCGGTGCGGAGGCTGTTTTCAGGCCTTCGATCTGCAAGGTCAGTTCGGTTTCGGCGGCGGTCAGTTTATCGACCTCGATTGTCAGTGCCGCGACCTTATCGGCTTCAGCCGAGGCGCGTTCCTCTGCGGCGCTGGCCTGCGCCAGGGCAACCTCGGCTTCGCTAGCACGATAGGAGCGGGTCGCCAAACCGTAACCGACGCCAAGAACCAGCGCGGCGCCGCCGACTGCAGGAATAAGGAATGCGCTAAGAGATTTCGACATTTTCCGCGATTCCCTGCTCGTTGACGTACCAGGTCTGGATACCGTTGTTGTGATAAATCGAGTTCAGCCCGCGCCAATCTCGCAGCTGGTTTTTCGTGGGCTGCACATAGCCGGTAGAGTCATGCGCGCGAGACTGCAGCAGAAGCGGTGTGCCGTCCCAGTCAAACTCGTAGTAGAAACGGTGCATTGACTTGTCGAAGCTCGGCCCGGACATCCGGGCTTTACGCCAATTCTTGCCACCGTCGATAGTCACGTCCACCTGTGGGATCGAACCGCGGCCCGACCAAGCGACGCCTGTAATCGTGGTCCGGCCCGGGCCATGCAGGATCGGCGCTTGCGGTGAAGGGTTGGTGATGACCGACTTCGCGTCCATCTCCCAAGTGAAGCGGCGCGCGTTACCGTTTTCCAGAAGGTCGGTGTATTTCGACGTTTCTTCACGGTGATGCCAAGGCTCATCACCGACTTCGATTCGGCGGAGCCACTTTACCCACATGTTGCCTTCCCAGCCGGGGACGACCAGCCGCAGCGGGTAGCCCTGTTCCGGGCGCAATGCCTCGCCGTTCATCTTGAAGGCGACCATGCAGTCATCCAGCGCCTTCTCGATTGGGATCGAACGGGTCATGCCCGAGGCGTCCGCGCCTTCAGGCAAGATCCACTTGGCGTTAGGTTTCAGCCCGGCGGTCTCCAGGATGTAGCGCAGCGGAATACCGGTATACATCACGTTGTGGATCATGCCGTGGGTGAACTGACAGCCATTCAGTTGCGCACCGCGCCACTCCATGCCCGAGTTCGCTGCGCATTCGAGGAAGTAGACCCGGTTATCACGCGGAAAGCGCGCGAGATCCTGCATGGTGAAGACAAGTTCTTTCTCGACCAGGCCGTTGATCATCAGGCGGTGAACGGCTGGATCGATCTCGGCGATGCCACCGTGATGCCGTTCGAAGCAGAGTCCGTTTGGCGTGATGATACCATCCAGCTCGTGCAGCGGCGTGAAGTTGACCGACGAAATCGGGTCGGCGGTCAGCCATTCGACATTCCGCCGCTTCACATGCGCCTCGAACTGGCTGGGGGTACCATAGGGCCGCGCGTCGACACCATCGCCCAGAATCTGGTTCCACTCCTGCAGTTCCAGGATCGCCGGGTCGCCGTCTGCCGCACGCGCCGTGCTGGCCGTAGCGACCGTCGCACCACCCGCCGCGATTGCGGTCTTCAGGAAACCGCGGCGCGATGTCGTGCCCTTCGGGACCTTGCTCATACCTTCTTCTCCGTAGTTCAACCGGTGACAACCTGGACGCTGTTATTGGGATCGAGAGTGACGGTGCCCATCCGCCGGATGTGGCTTTCTACCACGTCCCAGATCTGCGGCCCCTCGGTGCCTTCGTTGACGCTGGCCCAGCCCGCGACGACATAGCTGTGTGCCGGGTCGATCGCCTCGCCGGTCTTCAGTAGTGTCATGTCGCTGATGCGTTCGCCCTGCGGCTTGGTGATGTCGATGCGATAGCCAAGACCGCCCGTGCGCACCATGTCACCGCCCTGCTGGTAGTACGGATCGGGGTTGAAAAGGTTATCGCCCACATCTTCCAGTACGATCTTCAGGAACTCGCCGGTCATCTCGGTGCGATAGGCCTCGCCATAGGTCATCGAAGTGACGTTCCAGATATCCTCGCGCTTGATCGGGTCGCCGGGCATCAGGCTCGGCCCCCAGCGGACACCTGGCGATAGAGCGATTTCCGCCTCTCTCTCTTCCAGCAGCGCCTGGCAGATCAGGTCGTCCCATGAACCGTTGAAGTTGCCACGCCGGTACAGCAGAGAGTCGGTCGTGCCGACGACCTCTTCCAGATCTGCGAGGTACGGCGCGCGGATCTCGTCGATGACTGTGGTCATGGCCGGATCGGGCGCGATCACGTCCGAGAAGACCGGGATCAGCTTGTGTCGGAAGCCCAACATCTGCCCGTCGCGAACGTCGAGATCGACGCGGCTGACAAACTTGCCGTTGGATCCGGAGGCGATGATGATCGTCTCGCCCACAACCACCGGCTCCGGCAGCGCATCGTGGGTGTGGCCCGAAAGGATCACGTCGATGCCCGAGACGATGCCCGCCATCTTGCGATCGACGTCGAACCCGTTGTGTGACAGCACAACTACCAGTTCGGCGCCCTGCCCCCTGACTTCGTCGACCATCTCCTGCATATGTTCGTCGCGGACACCGAAAGAGTATTCCGGGAACATCCATCCGGGGTTGGCGATCGGCATGTAGGGGAAAGCCTGACCGATGACGGCGATCTTCACACCGCCGCGCTCGAACATCTCGTAGGGTTTGAAATACTCGGCGGGCTCGTCCCATTCGGCGTCGAAAATGTTTTGGCCTAGCGCCGCGAAGGGCAGGCTCTGGACATGCTCCAGCACCCGCTGGGTGCCCAGCGTGAATTCCCAGTGAAAGGTCATCGCGTCGGGCTTCAGCGCGTTCATCGCGGTGACCATGTCCTGCCCTTCGGTCTGGTAGCAGGTGTAGGAACCGTGCCAGGTATCACCGCCATCCAGTAACAGCGCGTCCGGCCGGTCGGCACGTATCGCGTTCACGACGGTCGACACGCGGTCCAGCCCGCCCATACGGCCATAGCCCTGACCGAGAGCCACGAAGTCATCGTAGCTCAGGGCATAATGCGACGGACTGCCATCTTCGATGCCGTAGAACCTACGGAACTCGGCTCCGGTGATATGCGGCACCCGTCCCTTGTTCTTGCCCACGCCGAGGTTGATTTCGGGCTCGCGGAACCAGATCGGTTTCAGCTGTGCGTGAATGTCGGTGACGTGGACCAGTGTCACGTTGCCGAATTTTTCGAAGGACAGAAGGTCGTCCTGCGTCAGTGCCTGCTGCGCCGCCAGGCGCGACCAGTTGCCGAACCCCGAGCCACCATAAAGTGCCGCAGACGCCATGGCCGCCTGCAGAAAATCGCGACGAGAAATCATGCAGTGGCCCTCATTTAATTAACATTCGCATAAGTGCATTTCTTCAGGACGAAAAACCCGTGTCCGCAGACCGGACACGGGCGTTGACTACTGACGGACCGCCGGGGTTTCGACCGACAGGCCGTTGCCCCGCGAGGCCACGTAAAGTTCCAACGCGCGGAACTCGTCGGAGCCTTCGGCGAAAGTCTCGGCGCGCGTGTCGCGGATGCATCCCCGGAAACGATTGTGCTTCGATATCAACTTGGCCTGCTTCAGACGATATGTCGGGAAGCCGTTGATTTGCCCCTGGCTCAGGTGATCTGCGCGGATCATGTTGCCCCAGTTGTCCTCATGGCAATTGGCGCAGGACAGTTCAAGCTGGCCATAGCGGGTATAGTACATATCCTTCCCCTGCTGCCAGAAGGGGGCTGCGGGCCCGTCGATGGCCACATCCATGGTCATGCCGCGCGACTGCAATCCGATCAGCGCGACCATCGACTGCATGTCGTCACCGGACCACTTCCAAGCCTCGGTCTGCATCCGGTCTGTGCGGCACTCGTTGATGAGGTCCTCCATCACCACCAAGTTGCCGTCCTCGCCAACCTTCGGCATGTGCGCGGTGAGCCCGGCAAAACTTTCCACGTCACCGTGGCACGAGGCGCAGCTTTCGCCGGCATCTCCCTCGACCGTGTCAAAGGCTTCCAGTGCCGCATCGACAGCCAGCATCGCTGGATTGTCGAAGTCATCCTCCTCCAGCGCCTGTGTTTCGTCGGTGCGGAACCGCCAGCCGGAATAGATCGTGCTGATGTACTCCATATGATCGGGCGCCGGAGCTTCGGTGATGATGGTGGTGTCACCGTTGATGATCAGTTCGTCGTCGTCCGGACCACCGAAGGCGGGTGCGGCCAGCCCAGTGACCACCGCAATGGCGGTCGCGGCACTTAGGCCGGGAGCGCTCATTCTATTCATATTGTTTCCTCCCCTGAGTTGCTTCGACAGTTGCCCGCCGAAGCTGCCGTTGGTGGGTCAGCCGACCGTGATCGGCTCCGTGGTTTCGTAAACCGAGCCGTCGTCGTCATACCAGGTGAAGTGGAATTCACCCGATTCCGGAACTGTCGCTTCGAATTCGAAGTAGGGATTGGTCGAAATCGCGGGTTCGAGCGTCACGTCTAGGACGTTCTCACCGTTGAAGTCCACTACGAAGCGATTGATAATCGAGCGCGGTATTGCGTTGCCGTCGCTGTCCTTACGCTGGCCCGATTCCATCTGATGGCTGATCAACGTTTTTATAGTGATCGCTTCGCCGGCCGTTGCCGTTTTCGGAACCTTGACGCGCGGTTTCACGCCTTCTGCCATTTTATTATTCCTTTTCCTGAACTTAGCCGCCGCAGCCGCCGATGGTAACCTTCACTTCCTTTCGGTCGCTGGCGAAGCTCCCGTCGGCCATTTTGGCAATGGCGACAACGTCCTGAGTGCCGGCTAAGCGGATACGAGTCGATGCCGTCTGCGAGGCTGCCAGCGGGCCGAAATTGAAGGTGGCAACGCCAGGGTTAGGGTTGCCAGCAGCCAACACAAGGATCGACGCCGCGCCGGGTGCCGATACTTCGATCGGGACAGTGTTGCCATTCTCGGCGATTTCCGGCGCGGTCAGAGTTACACCACCGCTGCCAACCTCGGCTCCGCCGGTGAATGCGGCAATGTCATCTTCGACTGCAGCTAGCGCGGGACGGAACGGCAGCGCAACGGCAGCCGCTGTGCCCAGCCCCAGAGCCAGCGATTGGCGTCGTGTGAAACTCATCGATATTCCTCCAATTCCTGCCTTTTTCACTCTTCCTTCAGGGTCATCAGAAAGGCGACCACGTCTTCGATTTCCTGCGCCGTCAACAGCGGGCCGAGCAGCCCGTCCGGCGCCTTGCCGGAATAGGCATCGCCGGGGCGGATATAGCCATCGTTCTTGTAGAATGACGGCATCATGGATTCGGGAAACATGATCTTCGCATTGGCCACGATCCCGCGCAATTCGGCCTCGGTCCATCGATCCGCTGCGCCGTCGAGCATCGGCCCAATCTCGCCGTGGAACGGCAGATCGGACAGCGCTGTTACTTCGTGGCAGGCGATGCAGTTGCCCGCACCCTTATTCATGATCTGCCGGCCGTTTTCCGGATCGCCAGGAACCCCGCTTAGCGAATTCGAAACCGCTCCATCTTCGAAGACCACTTCCGAAGGCTCCGGTGGTCCGGCAAACGCAGAACCAGCGACTACCACGCCCGCCGCGGCGAGCATCCAAGTTCGTTTCATGTCTCCTCCCGAGTATTTTGACACGTAGCTTAGACCGGCCCGAGCCGTAGACGCAACAATAAATTCATAAGAGTGAATAATACATCGCGTTCCCGGCACATCAGTCGGCGCTGCCATTGTCGCGTTCCTGGATTCGGCGGGCATGATACCGCTGAAAGTCCTCTTCTTGCTGATTTAGGTAGCCCTCTTCTACTACCCAAGTCAGCATATCCAAGGTTGTGCCGGGACCAAATGCGCCGGGCATTACTGCAACAGCAGCCTGCGGCGCGGCTTGACCCTCGCTTACCTCTTCCGGAAAGAACATGATTGTAGGCGTAAACAAAAGCCCCCATTTCCGGGCCATGTCACGCTCTTCGAGAGTTTCGCCATCGAAATCGGTCACTTCAGTGGATCCATGCAGGTTCATCTGGACCACGAAGTAGTGCTCGCTGATGAAACCGGCGATCTCGGGGCGCGGAAACACGTCTTCATGCATCTTGGTACAGTAGATACAGCCGCGCTGCTCAACCATCAGCATCAGGCGCTTGCCTTCCGCATTGGCTTCGGCGAGGTCCTCTGCAAGGTCTTTGAAGGTGTCGCGCATCCAGTCGGTCTTATGCAGACCGTCGTCGCCCATCTCCACTGCACCAGCCGTGCCGGCACAGGCCAGCACCAAAATTGCAATCAGATAACCTTTCATGTCGTCCTCCCTTGGTTAACCAATGCCCGGCCAGAAGCCGACCATCCAGTTGGCAATCCAGTTGACTGTCTCTGTTGCGATCAGCAGACCGAAGACGATCAGCAGGACGCCCATGGCCTTTTCTATCTTTCCCAGGTGCCGACGGAAGCCTCGCATCCAGTCGAGGAAAGGTCGGATGAAAAACGCGGCAATGACAAACGGCGCCGTCATTCCGATGGCATATGCCAGAAGTAGCCCCATCCCCTCGCCTACCGTCTCCTGCCCACCGGCCATGAATAGGATCGCCGCCAGAACCGGGCCGACGCAGGGCGTCCACCCGAAAGCAAAGGCCAGACCAATCACATAGGCACTCAGAACGCTCGTGTTGGAGGTGTCGCCGGCGCCAGTGTTGAACTGCCGATACAGGAGCCCGATTCTGATCACCCCTAGGAAATGCAGCCCCATCGAGATGATCAACGCGGACGCCATCCAGCGCAGCACATCGAACCATTCCCTGACTAGCTGGCCGAAAACTGTTGCTGCGGCACCGAGCGCGACGAAAATCGTGGCGACACCCATAGCGAACATGATCGACGCCAGCACCGCGCGCTTCCTGACGCCGGGCGGCAATTCCTCATCTGATTGCAGCGCGTTGAGCCCGGCTCCAGCCAGATAGGACAGATAAAATGGCACGATCGGCAGGACGCATGGCGACAGAAATGAGAGCAAACCGGCAAAGAGAGCGCCCGCAAGTGTGATGTCGAACATTCTACCCCCGGTCGCTTGTCGAGTTCGCATAATCATATTAAATTAGTTAAATATGATTGGTCAATTCATCATACGCATCCTGATCGCTGCGGCCGTGTTTAGTACCGTAATGCTTCGGCCCGCGCAGACGGAAACGTTGCTGATTATGGGCGAACAGCGCGGATGCATATACTGTGCCCGCTGGAATACCGAGGTAGGGCCGGAATATGACAAAACCGCCGAAGGCAAGGCGGCGCCCTTGGTGCGCATCGACATACATAAGCCCATGCCCGACGGAATGAATTTTGTTTCGCCGCTGCGAATTTCACCGACCTTCGTACTCTTACAGGATGGTGTAGAGGTGAGTCGGTTGGAAGGTTATCCCGGAGAAGATTTTTTCTGGGGACTGTTGCAGCGCATGTTGAAGGATGCGGGGATTGACTACGATGTCGCAGGATAGTGTGCTACCCAACATGGCAGCAACCGACATATTCGGATCCGGCAGCGGGCCCCTTCCCGAAAAGGATGGCGCCGCGCGCCGACTTCCAGTCATTTCGAAATCGACGACAACGGAAGAGATGGACCGCATTGCAAGCAATGCGGAACGAGCGTCCAACTTTCTGAAGGCGATCAGCCATGAAGGAAGGCTAATGATCCTGTGCCATCTGGCTACCGGAGAGAAATCTGTCACGGAACTGGAGGAGTTGCTGTCGGCCCGCCAGGCGGCAGTCTCGCAACAGCTAACACGCCTGCGGCTGGAAGGGCTTGTGCGCCCTCGTCGCGATGGCAAGGCAATCTACTATAGCTTGACCGACGATCGCTCGACTCAAATAATTAGCGTCGTCTACGACCTCTTCTGTCGGGACAGCGCGCCGGATACCTGACCGGCGCATGGGAGGAAATCAGATGCTTGACGTGCTCGGTGAACCGCTCGCCGCGGCGATTGTCGGGTTGTTCGGCGGCATACTATTAGGACTCGCCGCACGACTTGGGCGTTTCTGCTCTTTGGGCGCAATTGAGGACGCACTCTATGGCGGCAGCTTTGGGCGGCTGCGCATGTGGGGCATTGCAATCGGCACAGCTGTCGCCGGAACCTTTTCTACCTATGCGCTTGGCTGGACTGCTCTGGAAGACACCATTTATCTGAGTTTCAACTGGAACCCACTGGCCAGCGTATTCGGCGGGCTGGTGTTCGGCTACGGCATGGCGATGGCGGGAACCTGCGGGTTCGGTGCGTTGGCTCGATTGGGTGGCGGCGACATAAGGTCCTTTATGATCGTGCTGGTCATGGGCTTAGCCGCCTACATTACCATCTCCGGGCCGCTAGCGGGGATGCGGGTGTGGGTATTTCCGCAGGAACCGGTCATCGACCGCGTGCCAGGAATAGCACATTTCCTCGCCTCAGCCGCTGGGCTAGACGTGGCGGCAACCGGAATTGCCATCGGCCTCGTTTTGCTGGCGATATCCGTATGGGACGCTGACATCCTCGCCAAACCCGCAGTAATCGGCTGGTCGATTGTCGTCGGTCTCGCCGTGGTCAGCGCTTGGATCGGCACAAGCTGGATCGCAGCCAACGGCTTCGACGCCCCGGAGGTCGTATCGCACACCTATGCTGCTCCGCTGGGCGAGACACTGCTGTTCCTGATGATATCCTCGGGGCGCTCGATCAGCTTCGGCGTTGGTTCGGTGGCGGGCGTATTGGCGGGTGCGTGTCTTGGCAGCCTGATCAAAGGCAGCTTTCGCTGGGAGGCCTGCGAGGATCCGAGGGAGTTGCGGCGCCAGATTCTCGGCGCGGCGCTGATGGGTATCGGGGCGGCCATAGCGATGGGCTGCACCGTCGGTCAGGGACTGTCAGGCTTCTCCGTCCTCGCCGTCAGCGCTCCGGTCACGATTGCGGCCATCACTGCGGGAGCGGCTGTTGGACTCTGGCAGTTGATCGGAGGCTTTGCCGCCTCCGAATGAGCGCGCGTTACCGTTTTTTCTTGATCGTCGGGTCGAGCAGGACGCGGATCGACTCCCCAAGCGTGTTGAACGCGAGCGCCGTCAGCAGGATCGCAAAACCTGGTGCCAGCATCTGTGCGGGCGCCACCTCGACATAATGATAGGCGCGCGCCAGCATGCCGCCCCAGCTCGATTCCGGCGGCTGAACACCGAGCGAGAGGAAGCTAAGACCAGCTTCGGCCAGCAGCGCCACAGCCAGCATCAACGTGATTTCGACGATCACCGGCTGAATCGCGTTCGGAACGATGTGCCTGACTATCAGATGCGCGCGTGACGCTCCGAAGCCGGTCGCCGCCTCCACGTAAACTGCGTTCTTCACCACCAGTGTTTGAGCGCGCATGGTCCGCGCGATTACCGGCGCAAAGGAAAAGCCAACCGCGATCATTGCGTTTGTCAAGCCGATGCCCAAGGCGCCGGTAACGGCAACGGCCAGAACCAGTGGTGGAAACGCGAGGATGGCGTCGATTACGCGGCTGACCGCCTCATCAATCCAGCCGCCAACGAACCCGATGACGACCCCGACCGGAACGCCGATGGCTACCGCGATCCCGACGGCGAGCCCCGCCGCGTAGAGCGCGTTGTAAGAACCATAGAGCAACCGGCTGAAGGTGTCGCGGCCAAGGTCGTCCGTTCCCAGCCAATGCGCCGAGCTTGGCGGCATCAACAAGTCCATCAGGTTCTGTTCGTTCGGGTCGTAAGGGGCGAATAACGGCGCAAGGATCGCTGCAATCACGAGAATCGCCAGATAGGTGATGCTGATCGCCGCTCGCTTATCGTGCTTCAGCCAGTTCCAAAGCCACGTCGCAACGCTTTCCTGCCGTGGCAGTGCAGCCACCGCCGCGCGTTCTGCAGAGGCCCTGACGGCAGCGTTGTTGTTCGTAGCGTCTGTCATGTCGAGGCTGCCACACGCGGATCGAGGAGCGCGTTCAGCACGTCAACGATCAGGTTGATAAGAATGACGTAGATCACCAGCACCAGTGCGATGCCCTGCACTACGGGAATGTCTTTGTTCAAGGCAGAATAGCTGATCAGGGCGCCAACGCCGGGAATGGCAAAGACCGCCTCGAGGATCACCGCGCTTGAGAACAGGCGATTCACCTGCAGGCCGGTAATCGTCAGCATCGTTGCGGCGACATTGCGGAGCCCATGTTTCCAGAGGATCGACGACGATCCGAGTCCCTTGGCACGAAGTGTGCGGAAGTGCTGCGAGGTCAGGACCTCAAGCAGTGCGCTGCGAACCTGCCGGGCGAGGACCGCAACCACGTTGGTCGACAGCGCCAGCGCGGGCAGCGTCGCATGACGCAACGCTTCGACTGGATCGTCCCAGAAACTGACGGCACCGGTCGCCGGGAACAGGTGCCAAGTCAATGAGAAATAGGTGACCAGGATGATCCCCAGCCAAAAGTTGGGTATGGCGACGCCGAGCGAGGCGAAGGACGTGATCAGCTTGTCGATGGTCGAGCCCTGCTGAGTCGCAGCGTAGATACCCATCGGAATTCCGATCACCGCGCCCAGCATCAATGCGTAAGCGACCAGAAGGATCGTGTGCGGCAGGCGGTCCGAGATCAGCTTCGCCACATCCTCGTTCGAATAGAGTGACTGGCCAAGGTCGAAATGCAGCACGTTCCACAGCCAATTCAGATATTGAACCAGCATCGGCTGGTCGAAGCCGTGGATGCGTCGAATTTCGTCGATCCGCTCCTGGGTGGCGTAGTCGCCGGCCAAGACGATTGCAGGATCGCCGGGCATAATGAAGACGAGCGAAAACACGACAAATGTCGCGACGAGCACGACAGGAACTAATTGTCCCAGCCGCCGCAGGATCATTCGTCCGATAGCGTACATCATTGATCTCCCGGCGATCCGTTGTTTCAGTTAGGCCGCAATCCACACTTTGTGGAATCGCGGTCGCTGCGGAAGGCCGAATTCGAACCCATTCACTTCAGGTCTGCGGACGATCATACCTGCCGAAAGGTATTGCGGCAGGTGCAGCGCATTCTCGAGGACGAAACGCTGCATGTCGTACATGACCTTCTGGCGTGCATCCTGATCGAACGTCGAAAGTGACGCGTCCATGAGCGGACGATAGCCGTCGAGTTCGATCTCGCCGGCGTTCCGGTAGGCGGACGCCGAGAACACTCGATCATAGGCGAGGCTCGGGTCGGGCAGGCCGCCGGTCGGAGACAGCAATTGGTCGCCCTGCTTGTCTCCAAGGAAGTTCTGCATTGCCTGGGGTGGTGTTGCGGGCGTCACCTTTAGCCGGATACCGGCCTCAGCCAGTTGCGCGCTGACGACCTCCTGCCGCTGCTGCGCGGCCTGATCAGGCCAGGCCCAGGTTTCGATCTCGATACCGTTGGAGTGCCCCGCTTCGGCGAGCAGCGCCTTCGCGCGGTCGATGTCATGGGTATAATAGTTCTCGGTCTCTGGATCGTTAGCCCAGAAGCCGGATGGGAACATGCTGCAGTGCCCCTGCCCGAGTTCCAGCATGATCACACGGTTGATATCCTCACGGTTGAGCGCCCAGTTCATCGCTTGGCGCACCTTTACGTCGGCCAGCGGGCCGCGTGCGTAGTTCAGGAAGGACGTATAGTAGATCAGCGAGGGCGTCGCTTCTGCCTCCAGGTCGCCGGAACGACGGGCAACGGCGATCTGCTGTGCGCCGAGGTTCAGCGCGATATCGGCTTCGCCCGCGGTGACGGTCCGGGCCGCGGTGTTCAGCTCGTTGATGATGCGCAGATCGATGGCGTCGAGGTAGGGCGCGTCAGCCCAGTAGTTCGTGTTGCGCTCGACCTTGATCAGGTCGTTGTCGCGCCATTCGACGAACTTGAACGGCCCTGTGCCTACGGGCGCTCTGTCGACATTGCCGTCCGCCGCTTCCTTGACGGACTTCGGCGACACGATCAGGCCGGGCCGGTCGGTCAGCACCGCGGGCAGCGAGGCGTCGGGACGGGTCAGCTTGATCGAGACCTGCATCGGCCCGGTCGCTTCGACAGTGTCGATGGAGGCCACGTCGGATTTGACGTTCGATCGCGGATCGTCCTTACAGCGCGTCAAGTGGAACACCACCGCGTCGGCGTTGAACGGCTCGCCGTCATGGAATTCGACGCCCTCCTGGAGTTCAAGTACCAGCGTCGTCGGGTCGGTGAACTCCCACGACTTCGCCAGCATCGGCTTCAGTTCAAGCGTCGAGGGTTCGAACCCGATCAGCGCGTCGAAGATCGTGTAGAGCGTGTTGAAATCCGGGTTGTTGCGGCCCGTCAGCGGGTCGAGCGCCGCCGGGTTGTAGGGCATCGCGACCCGCAGTGTGCCGCCGCTGACAGGCTGTGCCTGCGCGCGCACCGTCGCCGGCACCAGAAGCGATCCGCCGACCGCCGCCGCGCCCTGCAGAATCGTGCGGCGGCTCACGCCGGACAAGTGGGTTCCGTTCTTCATGTCTTAGGTTCCTCCTCTTTGTGGGCAGGCATCAGGCCCGGCCGTCGTGTCGAAGTTCGACAGGTTGCGCCGTGGCGGCGCGGGCACCGTTGTCACCGGGCCTTATGGTTGTTGTGTCTGAATGGCGTGCCAGCATCTCTTCGGCGAAGTGGCAGGCGACATAGCGGCCCGGCATCAGTTCGCGGGTCGCGGGCACCTCGCCCGAACAGCGTGCCTCGGCTCGCGGGCAGCGGGTGTGGAACCGGCAGCCGGTGGGCGGTTTCGCCGAGTTCGGGATTTCGCCCTGCAGGATGATCCGGCCCCGGCGCTCTGCGGCATCCGCGGCAAGCTTCGGCTCTGCCGAGCCCAAGGCTTCGGTATAGGGGTGCAGCGGACGGTCCATCACTTCGCGCGCCGGGCCGAGTTCCACGATGGTCCCGAAATACATCACCGCCACGCGGTCGGAGATGTGGCTGACCACGCGTAGGTCGTGGCTGATGAAGACATAGGTTAGCTTCAGCTCGTCCTTAAGCCGCGAAAACAGGTTCAGCATGTCGGCCTGGATCGACACGTCGAGCGCCGCGACCACCTCGTCGCAGACGATCAGTTCCGGGTCGAGCATCAAGGCGCGGGCTATGTTGACCCGCTGCTTCTGGCCGCCGGACAACTCGTGCGGATAGCGGTTCGCGAACTCCGCGGCGAGCGACACTCGGTCGAGCATCTCGTATGCCTTCTCGCGCCGTTTTTCGCGGCTGCCGATGCCCGCGATGTTCAGCGGTTCGCAAAGGCTTTGCAGGATCGTCATCCGGGGATCGAGCGCTGCGTTCGGGTCCTGGCTGACCATCTGGCACCGCCTGCGGTGCCGGTTCAGCTGGCGCCGGCTCAGCGCGAAGGGATCGACGTCCCGGTGCCTGACTTCGCCGTCCGAGGGGTTGATCAGGCAGACAAGGCAACGCCCCAGCGTCGACTTGCCGGAACCGGATTCACCTATAACCCCGAAAATCTCTCCATCCTCGACGGTGAAGGTCACACCGTCCACCGCGCGCACCGTTCCACCGAAGGTAACGTGCAGATCTTTGACCGTGGCCGCTGGCAACTTCATGCCGGCGCTCCTTCCAACGACAGTTGCCTTGCGCGATGGCACCGCACCAGGTGACCGCCGGTTTCAGTGAGCCGCTGCGTCTGGGAACAGGCGGCCTCGACGAACTCGCAGCGCGGGCGGAACCGGCAGCCCTCGGGCATATTGCGGAAGGAAGGCACTCGGCCCGCGATCGAGGACAACCCGCCGCGCGGCCTGTGCGCGTCGGGGATCGAGCGCATCAGCCCCGCCGTATACGGATGCTGCGGGTTCGAGATCACGTCGCGCACTCGCCCTTCCTCGACAATCTGGCCGGCATACATCGTTATGACCCGGTCGCAGGTCTCTGCCACCAGCCCCAGATCGTGGGTGATCAGCAGAACTGAGGTTCCGGTCTTCTGCGCCAGCTCCAGTAGCAAATCCATGATCTGGGCCTGGATCGTCACGTCCAGCGCCGTCGTGGGCTCGTCCGCCAGCAACAGTTTCGGCTCGCAGACCAGTGCCATCGCGATCATCACCCGTTGTCGCATGCCGCCCGACAGGGCCATAGGGTAAAGCCCGGCGCAGGTGCGCGGCGAGGCGATACCCACGCTATCGAGCGCCGCAACCGCGCGTTCGAAGGCTTCCTTGCGGCTGACCCCGAAATGCCGGCGCACAGTCTCGGCGATCTGTTCGCCGACCGTGAATACCGGGTCCAGCGCACTCATCGGTTCCTGGAAGATCATGCTGACGTGCCGGCCGCGGATGCGCCGCATGCGTCCTTCGGAAGCCGTTGCGAGGTTATGGCCGTCGAACTGGATCTGCCCCGAAAGCTGTGCGTCGCGCTTTGCGTGCAGACGCAGGATCGACAGGGCTGTCATCGACTTGCCGCTGCCCGACTCGCCGACCATGCCGAGGATCTCGTTTGGCCGAACCGAGAAGCTCACGTCATTCAGGACCTGCACCCAGCCGTGATCGTCCCTGAGCGACAGGTTCAGGTCGCGGATTTCGAGTATCCGGTTGCTTGCGGCGGCCTCGGCCGGCGCTGCCATCGCTGACATTCTGCTCCTCCCTGTCGTGCAGCTTGACGCCGCAACTGGCTTCCGTGCCGCGGCGCACCGCGAAATCTGCGTATCCATCCGGGACATTGGTTCGACGGCGACCCTGTACGCCATCCGAACTGGACGTGTCCCTCCCACACGTCCGTTCCTCCCATGATTCGCCGGCGCAACGACCGACATGTAGACATTCTTGCTCCAAAAACGGGATATGATCAATGAATTCGGTCACGATCACGCAAATCTGTATACATTTCCGGATCTGGCGGCTAGGAAGCAAAAGGGCTGGCCGGCCATGAATTCTCGACGTCGCCCAGGAATCATGAGCGTCTGCCGCACCTTTTTCCGTGTGGCCCGCACCGGTCGGGGAGGAGTGACCGTGCATTCGATCGCAATCGGGGTTTCGTGCCTCGGCAGTATCATTCGGCCACACCGGCCGGCAGGCCATCGGCAGGGATGGTTTTCGCCGTTCCCTCATCCGGGAAAGGCCGCATGATGGACTACGTCCGATTCGGATCGACGGGGATGCAGGTTAGTCGGCTGTGCTTTGGCTCGATGTCCTTCGGCAAGCCGACTGAGCTTCGACCCTGGACACTGGGCCTCGACGATGCCCGCACGATGTTTCGCGCGGCATGGGACGGTGGGATCAATTTCTTCGACACCGCCAACGTCTATTCGGAAGGAACGTCGGAAGAGATCACCGGCCAAGTCCTGTGGGATATCGCCCCGCGGGACGAGATCGTGCTAGCCACCAAGGTCTGTTCGCCGATGAAGCCGGGCCCTAACGGCCGCGGACTGTCGCGCAAAGCGATCCTGCACGAGATCGACCAGAGCCTGAAGCGGCTGGGCACCGACTATGTCGACCTCTACCAGATCCATCGCGCCGACCCGCTGACGCCGTTCGAGGAGACGATGGACGCGCTGAACGAAGTCGTGCGCGCGGGGAAGGCCCGCTATATCGGCGCATCGTCGATGTATGCCTGGCAGTTTCTGAAGTATCAGCAGGCGGCCGAGCGGATCGGCGGCGCGAAATTCGTGTCGATGCAGGATCAGGTGAATCTGATCTACCGCGAGGAAGAGCGTGAGATGCTGCCGCTTTGCCGTCACGACGGCATCGCGGTCATGCCATGGTCGCCGCTGGCCTCGGGCCGTCTGGCGCGGCCCTGGGGCGAAGAGACAGAGCGGACGCGGACCGACAAACGCATGGTCGGCACCTATGGCGACAGCCGCACTGTTGACCGCACCGTGGTCGAGGTGGTGCAGACCGTGGCCGAAGCGCGCGGCGTGCCGATGGCACAGGTCGCGATGGCCTGGGTTCTGCAGGTGCCTGGCGTGACCGCGCCGATCATCGGCGTATCGCGGCCGGGGCATGTGACCGACGCACGTGCGTCGCTGGATCTCACGCTGACGCCCGAGGAAATCGCGTTGCTGGAGGCGCCATACCGGCCCCGGCCCGTCAGCGGGTTCTGAGCGCGGCGGATCGGCGCAGCACTGGACGACGGCGCATCGCAGCGCCATTTGATGAAGACGAGGAGGAACGAAATGAACACGTTGGCTGAAGATCGCCCCGCAGCGGGCCTGTCCGTCGCCGGCTTGAACGCCATCGACTGCGACGTACACCCGCGCAGCCCCGGGCAGGCAGACCTGATGCCGTTCCTCGATGCCTACTGGCAGGACATGTTCCCTTACCGTGGCATCGACCGGCTGGAACTGGTCGGTTATCCCTCCAGCGCCCGGCCGTTCAATCCGCCCGGCGCGGCGGATGCCATCGCCTCTGCCGAGGCGCTGGGAAAGGCGCTGCTCGATCCGCTGGACCTGTCGGCGGCGATCCTGAACCTCGTGAACGGGGTGCAGGGGCTCTACGATCCCTACATGCAGGCCGCGACCTGCGGCGCAATGAATCGTTGGCTGGCCTCTGAATGGCTTGACCGCGATCCGCGACTGCGCGCCTCGCTGCTGGTGCCGTTCCGCAATCCCGAAGCCGCGGCCGAGGAGATCCGCCGGTATCGCGATGACAAACGGTTCGTGCAGATCCTCGCGCTCAGCATGGGCGAGGAACCGCTGGGCCGCCGCACCTTCTGGCCGATCTACGACGCCGCCGCGGAATGCGGTTTCGCACTGTGTGTCCATTCCGGCAGCGCCTTCCGCCACGCGCCGACACAATCGGGCTTCCCCTCCTACCTGGTCGAAGACATCATTCACTACTCGCAGGCCGCCGCGAACAGCGTGGCGAGCCTTCTGGCCGAGGGCGTGCTGGACCGCCACCCGGAGATGACGGTCGTGATGGCCGAAAGTGGCGCGTCGTGGCTATTCGCCACGATCTGGCGCCTGGCGAAAGAATGGCGCGGCATCCGGACAGAGGTGCCGTGGATCAAGAGCAGCCCCGAGGTGGTGATCGAGCGGCAGGTCAGGACGACCATCGCCCCCTTCGATGCGCCGCCGGGTTTTGACGAGATGCCGGAGCTGATGGGCTGCATGGGCGGCCCGGATCAGCTTTTGTTCGCGACCGACTTCCCGCACGACTACCAACGCGACGTCGCGCTCTGGCCCGCCGAGATCCCGGCGGACTGGGCGCAGGCCGTCGCTCGCGATAATGTCCTGAAAACCTATCCCCGGCTGGAGGTGTGATCATGGCCGATACTGTCCTTGAACGTCAGCCCGAAACCGAAAGCGAAGCCGCGCTGACCGTTGTCGACTGCGACATCCATCCCGGCTTTACCACGAAGGACGAGATCCTCGGCTATCTGCCGCAGAAGTACCGCGACTATGCCCGCGACTTCGGCGTTCGCCCGCCAAACTCGATCACCGGCGCCCTGGCCTATCCGCGCATGGGCCTTGGCATGCGGCAGGACGCTTTTCCGCCGGGTGGTGGCGCCGCGGCGTCCGATCTCGACTTCATGCGCGAACAGCATCTCGACCCGCTCAACATCGAGATCGGCATCCTGCAGTCGCTGAGCGCCGGGCCCTCGCTGATGGATCTCGATTTCAGTGCCGCCTATTGCGCGGCGATGAACGACTGGCAGATCGACAAGTGGTGCTCGAAAGAGGACCGCCTGCGCGGCACCATGGTCCTCCCGCAGGAAGATACGCCCGCCGCAGTCCGCGAACTGGAAGAACGGGCAGGTGACAAGCGGTTCTGCCAGGTCGGTTTCGTGCCGCGCGGGATGGAGCCATCGGGCCGCCGCCGCTACTGGCCAATCTTCGAGGCGGCAGAGGCGCACGGAATGCCCGTCGCGATGCACACCGCGCCCTTCGGCTGGCGCGAGAATACCGGCGGCGGCAATGCGTCGTTCTACATCGAGGAACATTACGCGGTGTCGAACGCCATCCAGTCCTCGCTGATCTCCCTGATCTTCGAAGGTGTCTTCGAACGCTTCCCGAACCTGAAACTGGTGCTGGTCGAGGGTGGCTTTGCCTGGCTGGTGCCGCTGATGTGGCGGATGGACCGCGAATGGGAACGGATGCGCGATGAAGTTCCGCATGTAAAGCAGAAGCCGTCGGAATACGTTCGTCGTCAGGTCTGGTTGACCACTCAGCCGGTCGAGGAGCCGCCGCGCGTCGCCGACATGAAGCATCTGATCCGCTGGCTGGGCGCCGACAAGCTGATGTTCTCGTCGGACTATCCGCACTGGGATTTCGACGATCCCACCCGCGCCTTCAAGATCGGCCTGAAGCCAGAGGAAAAGCAGGCGATCCTGCGCGACAACGCTCGGGCGGTCTATGGATTCTGATACTCTCCTCGGGCCTGCGCGTTAGCTGAGTTCACGCGCCGGGATGTTCGTCCCGGCGCGCTTTTGCATTGAGCACCGACTTCTCGCTGACCGTGTCGCTCGCTCGTTTCAGCGCCGCGAAGAGATTTGCGCCCGATACAATTCCGCCGCGTATCCCCTCCTTGTGTGCTACGGGACACGCGGTCTCCAACGCCTCCTCGTTGTTCACTGCGATCGCAACATTCATCAGGTCGCGGCGGAATGCACCGGGCACGAAGGGCAGGCCGATGCTTTCAAGGACATGCCTGCCGCAGGTGTCTTAGCCGGAGATAGCGCGAACGTAGCGAGGTTTGACACCGACGATCTATGTGCCTGCTTCTCGCTCCTTAAGCACCTTCGCATCACCCGAAATGCAGCCACTACCGACGACAACGCAGACGAATTGGTCGTCCCTTCCGCCTATCAGCTTGAGGATCTCACCAGCCATATCGAGATAGCCGCGCCAGTTGTCCGCGTCACTTTATCCGGCCAGAAGGTGCCTGGGTCGCAAACGAGGTCCTTCGTACGGGCAATCATCCGGTTGATAGCATTTCCTGTCAGCATGCCGCCAGCTGCAGGTACAATCTCCACCTCTGCTCCGAAAGCGCGCATGGTCACGAGTTTATCTTCAGAAAATCTTCCCGACGAAACGATGCAGGCGCGATATCCCCATGCGGTCCTTCATATTGCCGGTCACAATTGCGCCTTCCCACTCCAAATAGACACCGGCGCACTTTCGTCCGTGAGTTGCAGGATCATGATCAGCGGCATGTTTCCGATGTCGTCCATTGGCCCGACTCGGAAGCTTTCAAAGCGCAACTTACGGCTCTCGAATTGACTATATTCTTGCAAGTTAACAGGGGACCAAGGCAGATCGGGCGGTCTAATGAAAAATTTCACGGAAATTGCAATTAATCGTCGGTACAAATCTAGCTTCTCCATCACGCGGACGCTGGATCTCTTCACTGACAAATGGACGCTGCTAATCGTTCGATATCTATCTGGTATGCAAAAGACACGCTCGGCGCGCTGCGGGACAGTGAGGAACGTGTTCTGACAAACATTCTCGCAGACAGGCGGAAAAAGCGCGAGCAAGACCGGCATGTGCGGCGCGAGCCATACCATTAGCGACCGGTCCGCTATCGCTACTAGTTGGCCGAATTCGGCCGAGCGCTGGAGCCGGCCTAGCTTCGGATAATGCAGTGAGAGCATGGAGCTTTAGATGGCGGAGTGTTCGAGCTTGAGCCTGGTGCCAGCCTTACGGCGAGCAGCAACTGCATCGGACCGAACGCCTAGATTGTTGGATGCTGCGTCTATTGCGGCGGAATTGAATTAATGGCGTAATGGGATCATCTGGATGCCTTCGGAATTTTACCGCGAGCCGAAGCACCAGATACCATTTCGCTTCCGATCCCGGCGAGGAAGATGTCAAGTGCTAGTTCCGTGCGCGCACGCCTATCTTTGGCGTCCGGTCGGAACGTGTTGTCCAATAGAGCGTCGACCACCGGGACCTGTATCATATCGCGCAGGATCGCCGCAGCAATTGCAGTGTCCAGTTTACCGACCTCACCCCTGGCGACGGCTCGTTCCAGTTCTTCCCGGATCATCGCTTCCACACGTCGGCCACCGATTTCAAGGCAGCGCTGGCCGATACTGGGCGCTTCCGCCGAACTGTCGATGGCCAGTCGAAGGATCGCCAGTGGCAAATCCCAGGAGCCCCACTCCGTTCGCGCCTGAAACAGCAGGCGCAAACGGTCGTTTAGCGGCAATTCCTGCTCGTCCGAGCTCAGCGGCTGAAGGCAGCGGGAAACAAGATCGTCGAGATAGGCTAGCAGCAATGTCTCTCGATCACCGAAGATTTCGTAGAGCGTGCGCCGTGACATACCGGCACGCTTCGCAATCGCCGAAATCGTCAGGCCGTCGATGCCGCCTTCGGTGAACAAATCGTTTACGGCCACGAGGACGAGTTTCTTGCGTTCGCAGATGGACAAAACCTTGGGTCGGCCGGCGCGCGCCCGGCCGTGTTTATCATCCAGATTGTCAGCAGACGTCACCCGCGACGCTCCTTTCCTTACGCTGCAACGCAGAGAATGCTTGCATTTCCTCTCGTCAAAGAAATAAGAGACCCTAGAGTTTTATATTTTCTTGCCCGGCCCAAGGGCAAGGAGATTCGCCAATCCCCCGTTCTGGAGCCGCAAATGATCCGACTCTTGTACCACTTCTGCGGCCTACTTGTTCTTGCGGGCTCGACAGCTTCTGTGCACGCGCAGCAGGGAATGCCTCCGACTGCGGTCACCGTGGTGACCGTCCAACCGGAAACCGTGACCCTGGCGACCACGCTTCCCGGCCGGGTCCGCGCATCAGCGCAGGCGGAGGTTCGACCACAGGTCAACGGTATCATCACCGAACGTCTGTTCGAGGAAGGCACTCATGTCGAGGCCGGCGATACGCTTTATCGGATCGACCCGACGACCTACGAAGCGGCGGTGCTGCAGGCGCGGGCCCTTCTACGGCAGGCCGAAGCGCAGCTTTCCGCGGCCGAGCGTGAATTCGAACGGATTTCGGCCTTGAGCGACCGTGGTGTTTCCAGCCAGCAGGCGCTCGATGATGCGCTTTCCGGACGCGACTCGGCGCAGGCCGCGGTAGAGGTCGCAAAGGCGCAGTTGCAGTCGGCCGAGATTGAACTGAACCGCACCGAGATCCGCGCACGCCTGACCGGTCGCATCGGCCTGTCCGAGGCCAGCCCCGGCGCACTGGTGACCGCTAGCCAGGCCACCGCACTGACGACGATCCGCAACCTGGATCCGGTCTATGTCGATGTCACCCAGTCAGCGGCGGAACTGCTTGCCTGGCGCCGTGGCGAGACCGCGCGCGACCTAAAAGATGCCAATTTAGAAGTATCGTTGACACTCGCCGACGGCAGCGCATTCGGCCACAAGGGCCTGCTGACCGCAGCAGAACCGCATGTCGATGAGCAGACGGGCGTTGTAGTTTTACGGATGGAATTCGACAACCCTAACCAGTTACTGCTACCCGGTATGTACGTGCAGGTCGAAATGCCAACCACCACGATGGAGAATGTCTTCCTCGTGCCGCAGGAAGGTGTGACCCGCGACCGCCGGGGCAACGCGGTCGCCATGCTCGTCAATGCCGATAACACCGTAGAGGAGCGTACACTTTCCGTGGTTACAGACCAGGGTGCGACCTGGGTGGTTAGCGAGGGACTGAACCCAGGCGATCGTATTATTGTCGAAGGCCTGCAAAAGGTGCGGCCTGGCGCCACCGTTGCGCCCGAAGAACGTGTCGCAAGTCTCGAACCGGCCGACGCGCCGCAAGCAAACTGATCTTAGGGTCCGACCAACACCATGGCTCGTTTCTTCATTGACCGGCCCATCTTCGCATGGGTGATATCGATCCTCATCATGGGGGTCGGATTGTTGTCGATCTTTACCTTGCCGGTGGCCCAGTATCCGCAGATCGCTCCGCCGACAATCTCGATCCGCGCGGCCTACCCAGGCGCCTCGGCCGAGACAGTGGCCAACACGGTTACTCAGATAATCGAACAGCAGATGACTGGACTCGACGGGCTACGTTACATTTCGTCGAATTCATCCTCGGCCGGTACGGCCTCGATCACTCTGACCTTCGAGACCGGAACAGACCCTGATATTGCGCAGGTGCAGGTGCAAAACAAGCTGAGCCAGGCAATGCCGCTACTGCCCGAAAGCGTTCAACGGCAAGGTGTGCAGGTACAAAAATCCTCAGCCGGATTCCTGATGGTCATCGCGCTGATCTCGGACAATGGAAATTACGATGCCACTGACCTCAGCGACTACCTGCAAACCAATATCGTCGATGAAATGAGTCGGGTAGAAGGTGTCGGGTCAGTTCAGGTCTTCGGCGCACAATATGCAATGCGGATCTGGCTGGATCCCGCGAAGCTCGCTTCTTACGAAATGACGCCATCCGATGTCGTGAGCGCCGTCAGCCAGGAGAACTCCCAGATTTCCGCCGGTGCTTTCGGCAGCCGCCCGACTGAAGAAGGGCAAATGCTAAACGCGACGATCACCGCGCAGTCCCTGCTACAGACGCCCGAGGACTTTCGCCAGATCGTCCTGCGCGCCGACACAAACGGTGGCCTCGTTCTGCTGGGCGACGTTGCCGAGGTCGAGATCGGGGCGGAGAGCTATGAGTTCGTGTCGCGGTTTGACGGCCAGCCCTCTACCGGGATGGCGATCAGCCTCGCGCCAGGTGCAAATGCACTGGACACGTCCGAGGCTGTGCGTCACCGGATGGAAGAGTTCGCACAGTTCTTCCCCGAAGGGGTCCGGTATGTCGTTCCCTACGACACAACACCCTTCGTCGAGATCTCCATCGAATCCGTTATGCATACCTTGTTCGAGGCGATCGGGCTTGTGTTCCTGGTGATGTTGCTTTTCCTGCAGAATTTCCGCGCCACGATCATTCCGACACTGGCAGTTCCCGTCGTTTTGTTGGGGACGTTCGGCATCATGGCGGCACTCGGCTTCACAATTAACACGCTGACCATGTTGGCCATGGTGCTCGCAATTGGCCTGCTTGTTGACGACGCTATCGTGGTGGTTGAGAACGTCGAGCGGATCATGGAGGAGGAAGGACTTTCCCCCTACGAGGCCACCCGCAAATCCATGGGGCAGATCACCGGCGCCCTTGTTGGCATCGCAATGGTCCTTTCGGCGGTGTTTGTACCCATGGCGTTCTTTCCCGGCTCGACCGGAGTGATCTACCAGCAGTTCTCCGTCACCATTGTTTCGGCCATGATCCTGTCGGTCGTGGTCGCTTTGACACTGACGCCTGCGCTCTGCGCGACCCTACTAAAGAATACAGGACATGCGACCCGGCGCGGGCTCTATGGCATATTTAACCGGGCCTTCGACGGTATCACCCGCGGCTACGGCAGCACCGTCGGCTATATACTCCGTCGCCCAGTGCGTATCGGCCTGATCTACCTAATTCTGGTAGCGTCAATGGTGTCGCTCTTCATGCGGACGCCAACCGGTTTCCTTCCGGACGAGGACCAAGGAATCATGCTGGTCATCATCCAGGCACCTTCCGGCGCCACAATCGAACGCACCGAGCGGGTTTTGACGACAGTGGAGGAATACTTCCTCAACAACGAATCCGACGATGTCGAGTCTGTATTCGGCGTGGTCGGCTTCAGCTTCGCAGGACAAGGGCAGAACATGGCTTTGGCCTTCGTGCGACTAAAAGACTGGGAGGAACGAACTGATCCCTCCCAAAGTGTACAGTCCATCGCAGGTCGTGCATTCGGCGCCATGTCACAGATCCGGGATGCCTTTGTTTTCCCGATCGTCCCGCCCGCGGTACCGGAATTGGGTAACGTCGCAGGTTTCGATAGCTACCTCCAGGCGCGCGGCGGTCAAACTCACGAAGAACTGCTACAGGCGCGGAATATGCTGCTCGGCATGGCGGCGCAAAGCCCCCTGATTGCCTCCGCCCGCCCGAACGGCCTGGAAGATGCCTCACAGTTCAAGCTCGACATCGACTGGCGCAAAGCCGGTGCAATGGGTGTAAGCGCCTCAGACGTTTCGGGCCTGCTGTCGACGGCTTGGGCCGGCTCCTACGTGAACGACTTCGTCGACGAGGGGCGAATCAAGCGCGTCTATATACAGGGGCAGTACGATTCCCGCTCGACGCCCTCGGACATAGAAAAATGGAGGGTGCGGAACACCTCCGGCGGGCTGGTTCCCCTATCTAACTTCGCCACGGGTTCGTGGGTTCAGGGGCCGCAGGGTGTCTATCGTTACAACGGCGTACCTGCGATGCAGATCCAAGGCTCGCCCGCACCCGGCGTAACATCAGGCGAGGCGATGGCGGAGATGGAACGGCTAGCGGCGCTGCTCCCACCAGGATTCGCACTGGAATGGACTGGTCTGTCACTGGAAGAACAGCAGTCAGGCAATCAGGCGCCGCTGCTCTACGCGCTGTCATTGGCGGCCGTGTTCCTGTCGCTCGCCGCGCTCTACGAAAGCTGGACGATCCCCTTTGCGGTCATGCTGGCTATGCCGATCGGCGTGCTCGGTGCTCTGATTGGCGCGTGGCTTGGCGGCTACGAGAATGGTGTGTTCTTCCAGGTTGGTCTACTGACTGTCATCGGCCTTACCGGCAAGAACGCAATCCTCATCGTGGAATTTGCCCGGGATCTCCTTGAATCCGGCGAGTCTCTTTTTGAGGCCACGGTCAAGGCGGCGCGGCTGCGTTTTCGTCCGATCATCATGACCTCGATGGCCTTTTCGCTTGGTGTTCTGCCACTTATTCTGTCGACCGGCGCCGGCGCCGGGGGGCGCAATGCGATAGGTGCAGGAGTTCTGGGCGGCACGATATCGGCAACCGTTCTGGGCGTTCTGTTTGTCCCGCTGTTCTTCGTGATCGTGATCCGGCTATTCCGCCGCCGGCAGGCAACGGACGCGAACGATACAGCGCCGCAAGAACTCTGAGAGCTTTCTCGACCATTTGCGAGTTTAGGGAACATCGGCGTGCCGCTTACTTCGATAGCCTGGAGATCTTTGCATTGACCGTATCGCGTACGAATGCTTCGGCGGAGCTTTCGCACCAATAGCGTGGTCCGTATCGGTGGAATGCCCCCAATGGGTGCCCCGGGTAGATTGTCAATGCATGACGTGCGGGACCTCACCCTGTTTCTGGTCCGGGCGTCATGCGACCTTTCGGGTTGGTTGAAGTAAGGCCACAAAGGCGCTTGGCTTCAAGTTTCGGTCGCGGCGACTGGAAGCCCGAGCTCAATGCGCGGGTTCGCTTCGCTGCGCTGCGCGAGTTCTGGCGCCTTAACGCCACTTTAACCGCATGGGATGCCGATGACACAGATGACACACTGGTGGACCGCGAGTGGGAAGAAGTCATTCCCCGAGATCTAGCCTGAACCGCTACCGGAGGCGCTTCAATAGCAAATCCAAGCACATGAGAACTGGGGCGGCGCCAACTGTCGCAAACAAACAAATCGGAACAAAACCGCACCAAACCTTGCAAAAAATGTAATCGGTACCGTATTAATTGCAAAAATCGAAGCCAACAGCGATGCATGAACATCAAGGGCCTACACCTATTCCGCCAGGTCGTCGCGACCGGGTCGCTATCGGAGGCCGCGGATCGGTTGAACCTGTCTCCGTCCGCGGCAAGCCGGCTGCTTTCTCAGCTCGAAAACGAACTGGCGCTGCCGCTCTTTTCCCGGGCCCGGCGTACACTTTCGCTGACCGAAGCCGGCACCAGTTTCTACCAGCAGATCTCTAATACACTGGACGGGATCGATGAGATCCCGTTGATCGCCCGGGACCTGCGCAACCGTACCCGTAACTGGTTGTCGGTCGTTACCGCGGCGCCGCTGGCAAACGGTCTCGTAGTACCGACAATTGCCCGGATCAGGCGGCAAAATGCAGATGTTCAATGCACGGTGCATATCGAGAGCCGGTTCGAGATTGAGAGCAAGGTAGCGGCGCGCGGCTACAACATCGGCCTGATCTCGCTGCCCGTGGAAAATGAGATCATCCCGGTCGATATCATGCCCGTACTCCGCAGCCGGCTTTCAGTGCTGATGCCCGACACGCATCCGTTTGCTCGTAGTGAGGAAATCAGCCCGCAGCAGCTTGCGGAGACACCATTGGTCACGCTGGCAGCGGGTCAGCGATGGCGCAACCGATTAGAAGAGGCAATGGGCGAAGCAGGACTGCGGCCGCAGGTCTCATTCGAAACCGGTTCCACACTGGTGACCGTCGAGATGGTGCGCAACGGGCTTGGCCTGACGCTGATCGACGCGGTGACGCTGCCCGCCTCGGCACAGACTGGGCTGGTGATGCGACCTCTGGAGGGCGATCACTGGATCACCTATGCCAGCCTTCACGCCAAGGGGCCGCGCGCCGACCTGTGTGAGGTGTTCCTAGATGCGCTGTCGGCGCATGTCGAGGAACGGCGCGCCGCCGAACCGCAGACGGCGGAACTCGTCTACCTGATCTGATCCTTCAGCCTGCGTGACAGATCCCGCGCCAACACCGCCGCGTCACCCGCGATACGCACGCTGTCGCCGCAATAGCCGGCGGGGTCGAGCGCGTCGGCGATCTCCTCCGCAGTGAAATGCGCGCGCAGGGCCGGGTTGGCGAGCAGCGCCTCGGTGGGCGTCGCCGCACCCTCGGGCCGGTGATCCAGCGCGTGATGGATCAGGTCATGCGCCTCGGCCCGGCCGGACTTTGGCGCCAGCAGCATCATCAGCCGCTCGGTCGCAATTGCGCCACCGGTCAGGCCAGAATTCCGTTCCATGCGCGCGGTGTCCACGGCGATGCGTCTCAGCAGACCCTCGAACCTCACCGCCATGTCCCACGCCAGCGGGATCGAGCGGTCGGTCACCGAGCCAAGAAGCTGGTTGGTCGCGGAATCTCCTTCGTGGCTCGACCGCCCGGTCTCCATCGCCGGGGCCGCGAGGCAGCGCAATTCGGCGGCATCGGCCAGAACGCGGACCACGTATTTCGGGTTCACCTTGTGCGGCATGGTCGAAGACCCGACGGTGCCGGCGTCCAGCGTCTCGGATATCTCGCCGATCTCCTCGGTCATCAGTAGGTAGAGTTCGGCGGCAATGCGCTCGATGCTCATCGCCAGCAGCGAAAGCTGGACGATGTAATCGGCAAAAAGGTCGTTGATCGCGCGACCCGGAACCAGCAATACTTCCAGTCCGAAGCGCGCGGCAAGCAGCCGATTCAGCTCCTGCCCCTGCGGGCCGAAGGCATGCATAGCGCCCACCGCACCGCCGAAGGGTAACACGAACAGCCGCCGTCCACCGCAGTCGAGGCGGTCTACAGCGCGGGACAGTTCCTCGATCCAGCCAGCAACCTTGAAGCCGAAGGTGATCGGCAGCGCATGCTGCCGATTGGTGCGCCCGGCCATGATCGTTTCGGCATGGGTCTCGGCCAGATCGGCGAGCCGTGCCAGCGCCCCAGACAACGTCCGCCGGATCGCGGCATCCGCCTCTCGGATCAGCAGGATGCGTCCAGTCTGCATAACGTTCTGTGTCGTGGCGCCCCAATGCACCCAGGCCCCTGCCTCGCCCGCAGCCCGGCCCAGCAGGCGCGTCAGCGACAGGATCGGCGCATGGGTGAGCCGGATATCGGCCTCCAGCGCCTCGATCCCGATACGGTCAAGCCGCGCAGCGTCGCGGATGCCCGCCGCGGCGCTTTCGGGGATCATGCCCATCTCTGCCTGCACTTCGGCAAGTGCCGCCTCAACATCCAGCCACGACTGCCAGAGTGTCTCGCGCGCGAAAAGGGTCGCGGGCGTCAGGCCCGGGGTGCTGAGTTTCATTGGGCCACCTTCAGGTCTTCGGCGGTCTCTCCGAACCGCGGTGCCGCCGCCAGCAGGCGCGCGGTATAGTCATTGTCGGGATGTGCCAGCACCGTCTGCGCCGATCCTTCCTCGACGATCCGGCCCTGATACATCACGGCCACGCGGTCGGCGACTTCGTGCACCACCGCCATGTCATGGGTGATCAGCAGGCAGGTCAGCCCCATCTCGGCGCGCAGCTCGTCCAGCAGCTTCAGGATCTGCGCCTGCACAGAAACGTCCAGCGCCGAAGTCGGCTCGTCACAGATCAGCGCCTCGGGCCGCGTTACCAGCGCCCGGGCGATGGCGACACGCTGACGCTGGCCGCCCGACAGCTGCGACGGATAAGCGTGCAGCAGCCGGGGCGGCAGGCGCACATGCTCCATCGCGTCGCGCACTGCCGCCAGTCTCGACGCCTTGTCGCCTTCGCCCCGCAGGACCAGCGGTCGGGCAATGATCTCTGCCAGCCGGCGGCGCGGGTTCAGCGAGGTATAGGGGTCCTGGAACACAGGCTGCACGAATCGCGCGCGCTCGGTCGCCGGGATCTCGGCGAGTGACCGGCCCAGCATCGTGACGTCGCCGGAACTGGCCTCGTCCAGCCCCAGCAGAATGCGTGCCAGCGTCGACTTGCCCGACCCACTTTCGCCGATCAGGGCCAGTGTCTCGCCGCGTTTCAACGCCATGCTAACACCGTCGAGCGCACGGACCTCGCGGCGCGGGCCGAACAGGCCCTTGCGCGAGCTGAAAAGGCGGGTGACGTCGCGCGCCGCGATCACCTCTTCTTCCTTCGGTGCGGCAGCGACAACGCGGCCCGGTGGCCCGTCCAGCCGCGGGATCGCCGCCAGCAGTTTCTTGGTGTAGTCGTGCCGCGGGGCGAACAGCACCTGATTGGCGGCGCCCTGCTCTACCAACTCCCCGGAGTACATTACCGCCACCTTGTCGGTGCGCTGCGCCACCACGGCCAGATCGTGAGAGATCAGGATCAGCCCCATTTGCCGCTCACGCCGCAGCCCGTCCAGCAGGTCGAGGATCTGCGCCTGCACCGTCACGTCCAGCGCCGTCGTCGGCTCGTCCGCGATCAACAGGTCCGGGTCCAGCATCAGCGTCATCGCGATCATCACGCGCTGCCGCTGGCCGCCCGACATCTGGTGCGGGAACTGCGACATCCGGTTTTCCGGATCGGAGATGCCGACGCGTTCGAGCAGGTCGATTGCCTTGCGTCGCGCCTCCCGTGCGGACAGCAGGCCGCGCGCCACCGCCGCCTCGGTCATCTGCCGCCCGATGGTGTAGACCGGGTTCAGCGAGGTCATCGGTTCCTGAAAGATCATACCGATGCGCGGGCCGGCGATGGTTTCGGCAAAAGTCCGGTCGTCCAGCGCGGGCAGGTCCTGTCCGTCGAAGGATAGCCGCGCCGCCTTGCATCTAGCGCTGCGCGGCAGCAGCCGCATCAGCGTCAGCGCGGTCATCGATTTGCCCGAACCGCTTTCACCGACGATCCCCAGCGACTCGCCCTTTTCCAGCGAAAGGGTCACGTCCTTCACCGCGTGCAGGCTGCCGCCGGGCAGCGCCAGCGAGATGTCGAGGTTGCGAATATCCAGAAGCCCGGTCATTCGTTGCGGCCCTCCGGCGAGGTAATGTCGCGCAGGCCGTCGCCCATCAGGTTGGCGCCGATCACCAGCAAGAACAGGCAGATGCCCGGCAGGATCACCAGCCACGGCCGGTAGAACATGGCCTGCTTGCCCTCGGCGATCATCAGGCCCCAGGACGGGGTTGGCGGCTGGATCCCGACGCCGAGGAAGCTCAGCGAGCTTTCGGCGAGGATCGCGATGCCCAGCTCGAACGTGAAGATCACAATGATCGCGCTCAGCAGGTTCGGCAGGATCTCGTGCCAGATGATCTGGCGCGAACTCGCGCCCGACGCCGCCGCGGCGGCAACAAAGTCGAGCGAGCGGATGCGCTGCGTCGCGGCCCGTGTCACCACGAGATAGTAAGTCCAGTGCAGCACGCCGACGATGCCGATCACCACCCAGATCGACGGCCCAATGATAAAGACAAGCGCCATCGCCAGCAGCAGCCCGGGCAGCGCCAGCTGTGCCGTCAGCAGAAAGCTGATGCCATGGTCGATCCAGCCGCCGAAATATCCGGCGATCACGCCCAGCGTAACGCCGATCAACAGCCCCACCGTGGCCGCGCCGAGTCCGATGGTGATCGACACGCGTGTGCCATAGATCAGCCGGCTCAGGTAATCCCGGCCATTCTGGTCGGTCCCCAGGATGTGATCCCAAGTGCCGCCCTCGATCCAGACCGGCGGCAGCATCCGCGACGACAGCGACTGCGCGAAGGGGTCATGCGGGGCAAGTACCGGGGCAAAGATCGCCACCAGCGCGATCAGCAGGATCAGGCCGGCACCGATCAGGAAGCCGGTATGCCCGAACATTCGCTGGCGAAAGATTTGGCCCGGCGTCAGCGCACCGATCTCGCCGTTACCCTCGATGGCAGAAAGGGTGAAGTCAGTGGTGGTCATCCGATCCGGATCCTCGGGTCCAGCGCCGCGTTCAGGATGTCAGCAAGCAGGTTCATGGCCACGAAGACGATGGCGAAGACGAAGATCAGCATCTGCACTGTCGGAATGTCCGCGCCGAGGATCGATTCAAGTGCCAGCCGTCCAAGTCCGTTGATGGCGAAGATGGACTCGGTGATGACTGAGCCGCCGAATTTCTGGCCAAGCTGCACGGCAAGCACGGAAATCACCGGCAGGATCGCGTTACGTAGCGCATGGCGTCGCAAAAGCTGCCAGCCGCGAAAGCCCTTGGACCGAGCGGTGCGGATGTAATCCGCTCCCATCACCTCGATCAGGCCGGTGCGGGTCAGGCGCATCACGGCGGGAACCGAAGACGCGCCAAGCACGAAGGCGGGCAGCACGAAATGCTTCCACGTGTCGTCGCCGGAAACGGGGAAAATCGGGATCATCACCGCGAACAGAATGATCATGATCAGGCCCAGCCAGAAGTTCGGCACCGCCTGAGCGGAAACAGCGACGCCCAGGGCAAAACGGTCGATCCAGCTGTTCGGGTTCAGAGCCGCCAGCGCGCCCAGCGGAATGGCGATCACGATGGTGACGGCCAGCGCCGAGAAGGCCAGCGTGATCGTCTCGTCCGCCCGGTCGGCGACCAGCGCCGCCACCGGCTTGTGCCAGTAATAGCTTTCGCCGAAATCGCCCTGCAGCACCCCGCCGAGCCAGTCGAAGTAGCGGACGCTCAGCGGCCGGTCTAGCCCGTAGCGGGCGCGGATCGCCTCGACCACGTCCGGCGTCGCATCTTCACCGGCGATGGCCTGGGCCGGGTCCGCGGCCACGTTCAGCAGAAGGAACGCGGCCAGCGAAACGGTGAAGGCGACAAGCAGGGCAAGCAGCCCGCGCAGTGCGATGTATCGCAACATGTATTGGGGTCCTCCGGGTCGCGGGGGCCGGTTGCGGCCCCCGCGATTAAGGTGTCACTTCCAGCTGGAATTCTGAAGCCGCGGCAGACCGTCGGGGTCCAGCGGGAAATCCAGTTGGGGCGAGACCAGGTAGTTCGCCGAGTAGGAGAAGAGCGGCGCCCAGTAAGCGTCCTCGGCGATCTTGCCGATGGCTTCGGAATAGATCTCCTTGCGCTTCTCCTGATCCGCCGTCTGTTCGGCAGACAGGACCAGATCGGCCAGCGCCGTGTCGCCCGACATGTTGCGGTCGGATTCCTCGTCGAAGTGGATCCGCGCGATGGCCGCGGTGTCGGCGGTGCCGCCCGAGCCCCAGGTGCCGAAGTAGGCGGGGATCTCACGCGCGGCGCGGGCCTGGTTCAGGCTTTCCAGCTTGACATAGCGCAGGTCTACCTCGATCCCGATGGCGGTCAGATCCGACGCGATGGCTTCAGAGGCCGCCTTGTCGCGATAGGCCCACAGCTCCAGCGGGAAGCCTTCGGGATAGCCGGCCTCGGCTAACAGTTCCTTCGCCTTCTCGGGGTCATAGGGGTATTCAACGACGCTCTGGTCGCAGCCGAACTGTGCCGGGTGACAGGCAGTGTGAATCGCCTCTGCCGACCCGCCGATCAGGTACTCGGCCATTTCCTTGGTGTTGAGCGCGTGATTGATCGCGCGGCGCACCAGCACGTTGGTCAGGGGACCCTCGGGATCAGTGTAGCCGCCCGCGTCCAGCACCAGAAAGCCCACCCGCAGGTCCGGTCCGCTCAGATGTTCGGCCATCGGAGTGGCGCCCAGGCTTTCGGCCAAGTCCAGCGGAACCTTGAACATCCAGTCGATGCCGCCCGACATTAGTTCAGCCTGCTGGGTGCCGACATCCGGGATGTTGCGCACCACGATCTTTTGGATCGCGGGAGCTTCACCGAAGAACTCGTCAAACCGCTCCAGCACCAGTTCGGTGCCCGGCTCGAAGCTGACCACCTTGTAGGGGCCGGTCGCGATCAGGTCGCTGGCCATCGCGTCGCGGTCAATGTCCGCGCCTTCGCCATAGGTGCCGTCCTTGCGGATCATGATCCGGTTGGCCATGTCACGCAGAACCAGTGGATAAACCGATTTCAGGTGGAATCGTACCGATGTCGGGCTAGTAACTTCGGCATTGTCCAGCCAGCGCTCGACCACGCCCGAGGCGTTCGATTCACTGTCGGGATTGTTGATCCAGTTGTAGGAATAGGCCACGTCCTCGGCCGTCAGCGGAGAGCCGTCGTGGAACGCCACGTCGTCGCGCAGCGTGATGTCCAGCGTCATGTCGTCGACCCATTCATACCCGGTCGCGATAGACGGGTTGAACTCCTGCGTCTCGGGGTCGAGGTCGAACAGCGTCGCGTCGGTCAACTGCGCCAGAATGATGTATTCGCGCTTGGTGGTGTAGTTGTAGTCGAGGTTCAGGATTTCCTCGGCCATGGCGATACGGAGTGTATCGTCGTCCGGCCCGGCCGCGGCAGACCCGGTCACGGATGCGAGCGCAACAGCACCCGCGGCGCAAAAAGTGCGCCAGCGTATCATCTGCATGATGATCCTCCCTTTGATCGCCACAAGCCTAGCAATGCGACGATTGTGAAAAAATTGCAAATGTCCGCATGACATATGCAAATTCCGCAACGGAAATACAAATGCCGGTCAACCGTTAAGGGTACTTGTTTGGCGGTGAAGGAACCGGTCGGTGGTTGGGTCGACTGGCGATTTGCACTTGAACTCGCCCCCGTGCCAAACGAAGTGCAACAACTTTGCAGGTGATTGTCGGAAAGGGATTTCTGGAGCGGGCGGCGGGAATCGAACCCGCTTCATCAGCTTGGAAGGCTGAGGTAATAGCCAGTATACGACGCCCGCTCAGCAGTTCGGCTGTCTAATTCATGCTTTCTACAACGTCAAGCCGGCGACGGGCGGCCTTCGGAACGCGCGGAAGCTCTCGCCTGCACTCGCGAGTTCCGGTCTTCTAAAGAGGCCACATTGAAAGTCGACGAGGCATTTTGCTAGAGTCGTCTAAGGCGAAGGGCGGCCTTACGCCGGGCCTCGTACAAGCGACCGTTGATCGACTTTCAATACATCGCAACTCACGAGGCGTCGCAAACCCGGTTCTGAAGCAAGGTAAAAGGTGTATTTACCTCCGGTCAGGCAGTACGCCGTCCAACGAGGGCCACATCCAGCAATCTATGTTCGGCCTCTGCTCGACCGGCTATCCGGTCCAGCATGAGTTCAATCGCCGCTTTGCCCAACCCGATACCGGACTGGTCGACACTGGTAAGGCTGATCTGTGGTAGGGCGGCAGTTGACGAGTTGTCGAAGCCGACTACCGATATATCAGTTGGTACACGAAGTTTCCTTTCTTCCAACGCGGCCAGGAGCCGGATTGCAAGCTGGTCGCTCCAGCAAAAGACTGCCTCTGTAAGCGGCTCCTTTAGCAGCAGGTCGAGTTGTTCACCGTGCAGCGCACCACCCAATTCGGCCGCGCGGACGATCCTGACCTTGTCGGTCAGCCCATGTGTCTCCATCGCGTCACGGTATCCGGTCTCCCGTTGCGTGATGACGCTCGTTTCCTGATTCGGGGTTTTGCCGCTGAACATCACGATGTCGCGCAGACCGCGCGACACACAATGCTCTACCACGAGTTTCGCGCCAGACTCATCATCAGCGTTGACCGTGTCATAGCTGGCTTGCTGGCGGGTATGGTGGCCTATCACCACGGTCGGAATAATGTTGGCAAAACGTTCGATCGTGGATGCAGGCATCTGTGGCGCGACAAGGATGACACCATCCATGTTGTGGTCGATCATCGATTCAAGAACCTGCGTTTCGGTATCGGTCGAGCGGTTGCTGACGCCTATCAGGTTCCGGTACGGCGTGTTGGCAAGGCCGGCCCGCATTCCTTCCATGATGTCCGGAAGGAAAGTGTTTCGCATGTCACTGATGACGGTGCCGAGAGCATAAGTCCTTCCCCGCAATCCCCGTGCCGAGGTGCGTGGGCGGTAGCCTAGTTTATCAATTGAGGCCTGAACGCGTTCGCGCAGAACATCGCTTACACCATACGCATCGCGCAATACTTTCGAAACGGCAGCAATCGACACGCCTGCGTCTTCAGCAACCGTGTAAATCGTAGGTTTCGCTTTCTTTACCATCTTTCTTCGACCGTCCCCTTTGCCCTGCGGCGTGCGCCGCGAAGCGGCCTTTCAGGCGTACACAATTGCCCGAGGTGGTTGCAAGGAATCTTTGTAAAGCGCTTTACGAATCGTCTTGATGTAAAGCGCTTTACACTATACCGTTCCCTGAAAATGAGGTGCGAGTCAGCACCCGCGGATCGAAACGTCGCTAAGGAGGAGGACGACGTGAGGAGGAATTTCATATTCTGTTTCAAAGAGATGCCCCGCAGATTGCATTGCCCTTTGGCCGGGTCCGCCAGACATGTCCTCTGACAGCGCCGCACATGTCGAGGTCACATTCGCCAAACTCGGCAGCAACTCAAAACGGTTGCTAAGCGCCGGCGTGAGCTGGGGATTCGTGCTTCCCGCGATCGCCGTCTATGGCTTCGTCATTGTCTATCCAATGATTGCCGGCACTGGTTTCGCCTTCACAGACTGGGATGGCCTGTCCAACGATCGCAGCTTCGTCGGCCTAGAAAATTTCCGCCGGCTCGCCTCAGATCCACAGGCACGTGCGTCTATATCCACGACACTGGTCATGGCGGGGTCCCTCCTGGTGGCGAAGATTGTCATCGGACTCTTGCTGGCGCTTGCCCTCAATACTCAGATCAGAACCCGGAATTTTCTGCGCATGATCTTCTTCATGCCGGTCGTCCTGACACCGGTAATCATGTCTTTCGTCTGGCGTTACATCTTTTCCAGTAATGGCGCGCTGAACCAACTCCTGGAAGCGGCGGGTCTCGGCAACTGGGAGCAGCAATGGTTGGGCGATCCTGGCTGGGCGCTGTTCTGCGTCATCTTCGTTACGAGTTGGAGTCAGGTCGGCCTCGCCATGGTCATCTTTCTCGCAGGTCTGCAGAAGGTGCCGGAAGAACTGATCGAAGCCGCTAAGATCGACGGGGCCGGTCCGGTCCGCCGCCTTTGGTCCGTAATCCTTCCCATGCTCGCACCAGCCATGACGGTGAACGTGGTGATCGCTTTGATCACCGGCCTTAAGTTCTTTGATCAGATCTACGTGCTGACCGCAGGTGGCCCAGGGTACGCCACCGAAACCATGTCGACCATCATTTACAAGACGAGCTTTCAGTTCGGGGAGTTTGGATACGGCTCCTCCATCGCGCTCGTCTTCGCGATCATCGTCGCCACCATCGTCTATTCCGCCACGTACCTTCTGAAAAAGCGGGAGATCGAGCATGTCTAAGCGCTACACCATCGGCAGCTTTCTCCTGGAAATCGTGATGATTGCTGTCGCTGCGGTTTTTGCCTTCCCGATCTACATTCTGATCGTCCTGGCCTTTAAGTCCGAGGAGAACTGGCGCGAAGCACCGCTCAGTGTTCCGCTCGATCCGTATCTCGGAAACTTCTCGGCCGGTTGGTCGCAGGCCTACCTGGGCGACGCGATCTTCTCAAGCGCGCTAGTAGTGATCTGCAGCCTGCTGGTCCTTGTTGCGATCGGAGCGCCTGCCGCCTACTTCGTGGCACGCTGTAAACCTCGGTTGGGCTACGGGCTCTATGTTTTCTTCCTCGCTGGAATGATCCTGCCGTTCCAGTTGGCACTTATCCCGCTCTATCAGACGATGCGCGACATTCAATTGCTGGGGTCGCCGGCGTCGCTGGTACTATTCTATGCCGGGCTGCAGATGCCGTTCACTATCTTCCTTTACGCGGGTTTCATCAGGACAATCCCCCGCGCCTATGAAGAGGCGGCAAAGATCGACGGGGCCGGAGAACTACTGACCTTCGTGGCGGTCGTGATGCCTTTGCTTCGTCCGATCACCGGAACGGTTTTGATCCTGAACGGCGTTTTCATCTGGAACGACTTTCTGACTCCCCTGCTGTATCTCAGCGGATCGGACTGGGCCACGGTGCCGGTCGCGATTTTCTCGTTCGTGGACCAATACGTGACCGAATGGGGAACAATTTTCGCCGCGCTCCTGATCGGTGTCCTGCCGGTCCTGGCAACCTTCCTGGTGCTTCAGCGCAGCATGATCCGCGGATTTGCAAGTGGTGTGAAGGGTTAGCGAATTCGACTGCTCCCAGGGAGGGGAGCAGGAAACAGCGCCATGCGGCGCAACCTACAAATGGGAGGTTTGACATGATCCATGAACTTAAACCGACGCTACGGCGTCGGTCCCTGCTGAAAGGGATGGGCGCCGCCGCGCTGGCGACACCCTTCACCAGTCGGCTGGCGCTCGCCGAAGACTATAATTTGCGCGGTTATGTCCAGAGCACATGGCGGCCCGCCTTTGAAGAACTGGTACCTCGCTTTCTAGAAGCTAATCCTGGCTCGCGGATGCGGCTGAACTACGCCAGCACCGACCAGCTCCACACCACGGCGCGTGTACAGCTGTCGTCAGGCACCGCGGCGGATGTCTTGTCTGTTTGGGCAGGAAGCGGCAACCCCATGGGTTGCCAGGTCCTGGCCGAGGCAGGCTATCTGGCCGATTTGTCGGGCGAGCCTTATTCGCAGAATATTCCCGACGCCTTCCGACCGGCGATGTCCTTCCAGGATAGCGTCTATTACTATGCGCCCATCGTTTCGATGATCGGTCTCTACGTGAACAATGAGGTGCGTGACGAGTTTGGGATCGAACAGCCCAAGACTTGGTCAGAGTTCATGGCCGTATGCGAGAAGGTCAAACAAGCGGGCAAGGTGCCTGTGTCGCTGGGCACAGGTACAGGATTCATCACGCAGCTCATTCCCTACGCGCTCGTTGCGACGCTGGTCTACGGCCGCGATCCTTCATTCCCGGACAAGATGCAGTCCGGTGAGGCGACATTTGCCGGCTCTGACGGCTGGGTCGAAGCGATGGAGAAATATGTTGAGATGCTTGAGAAGGGCTATTTCAACGACAACCCAAATGGGACTGCGGTCGAAGAACAGCTTCAGATGGTAGCCACCGGTGAGGCGGCCATGACCATCGTTGTTTCCAGCCAGAACGCCTCGATCTTCCGCTTCGCCGGACATCAGAACTTCACCGTCTGGCCGCTTCCTGGCAGCGATGATCCGGAAGAAACCAACATCCCGGCAAACCCCAGTGCGGGGTTCGGCGTCAACGCGAACGCCGAGGACGTGGAAGGTGCCAAAGCATTTCTGCAGTTCCTAGCTTCGCCAGAAATCGATACCGAGCTTTCGCGGATCCAGGCGCTGCCAAGCCTGAACCAGGTCAGCGCGACTGATCGTGATCCGATCTTTGCCGAGATGCTGGCGAAGATCGATGAGGGTAAGAGCGTTCCCTATATGGACACACGCTGGCCCAACGTGCGCGTGCAGCAGACTTTGTTCAGTGGCGTCCAAGAACTGCTTGGCGGGCAGGCGAGCGTCAACGACATGCTGTCCCGCATGGATGAAGCCTACCAGTCAAGCTGATCCCAAAACTTCTATTAGATCAAACATCCGCGGCCCGTCATGATGCCGGGCCGCGGACAAATTCGGCTAAGGTACATGACAGTCAAGACAGAAGCAGAGCATCCCCTACTGAAGGCTTTCCGCTGTCCTCCGGAGGACGCGAAACCGCGTGTCTGGTGGCACTGGATGAACGGGAACGTCACCAAAGAAGGTATCGCCTTGGACATCGACTGGATGGCAAAGGTGGGCGTCGCGGGGTTTCACGCCTTCGATGCGGGCCTGTATACACCGCAAGTCGTAGAAAAGCGTCTTAGTTATATGGATGACGGTTGGCGCGACGCCTTCCGATTTGCCCTGTCCGAGGCCGAGAAGCATAGCTTTGAAGTTGGCATCGCTGCGTCGCCGGGCTGGAGTGAAACCGGTGGTCCATGGGTAACGCCGGAACAGGCAATGAAAAAGCTCGTCTGGACCGAGACCGCAGTTAGCCCGGACGATGTCGGAACGGTGGTTCTGTCTCGTCCCCATGAAACCTCGGGCTCTTTCCAGAACTTCCCGAACCCAGGGCATTCCGCGTTCGGACAAACCGATCTCAGCGAGGAGGAACGCTATTACGAGGATGTCCGCGTGATCGCCTTCCCACTGCCGGATGCGGAAGCCACTTCGCTGAACGTGACTTCGGTCCACAGTAATGACGGCCCGATCGCCGCCGAGAAGCTGTGCGATAACGACTATGTCGGTGCCATTTCGATCTCTGTTCCCGAAAGTGACGAAGCATGGGTCGAATTCGACCTGGGCGAGGCACGGACAATCAGGGCGGTGTCAGTTGCGATGGCGCCGGAGAATTGGGCACGGCCAAAGGTCCGCCGTCCCGCTCCGCGCCTTGGCTGGCTGGAAGCCAGCACCGACGGCAAGGTCTACCAGGCGCTGGCCGACATACCCGGCTACGAACTCGGCCGCAGTTCCGCCCCACAACACACAGTGTCTCTGCCAACTACCACGGCCCGATATTTCAGGCTCCGCCTGGCTTCGCCGCCGCGGGATGCTGACCACAGGACCGCTCTGTTTCCCCCCGAGAAGACAAAGATCCAGCAACATATGCTGTCGCAATTTGTCCTACATCAGGGCGCAAGGTTAAACCGTTTCGAGGAAAAGGCCGGCTTCGGTACGCTCATGGATTACTATGCCGCGCCCGGTCACTGCGCGGAACCGGCAGCCACGGTGAGTGTGGATCAGGTGATTGACCTCACACACAAGATGCGGCCCGACGGTACGCTAGACTGGCGACCGGGGGCCGGCCGATGGATGGTACTGCGCATCGGCATGTCGCTTGTCGGAACCAAGAACCACCCTGCATCGCCCGAGGCCACTGGACTGGAGGTCGACAAACTCAACCGCGACCACGTGAAGACCTATCTCGACCGGTATTTCCGCCTTTACGAGAACGCCGGCGGGTTTGAGCTCGGCAAATTCGGGATAAACGCCGTCGTTACCGACAGCTGGGAAGCAGGAATCCAGAACTGGACCCGTGGCTTCGCAGAGGAGTTTCACGCCCGCAGGGGCTACGATATCCAAGGGCACCTTCCCGCACTCTTCGGCTGGATCGTCGGCAGTGACGACGCAACGGAGCGATTTTTATGGGACTTCCGCAAGACGATCGGCGAAATGGTTGTAGACAACCACTATGGCCAGATCAGGGAGAGCCTCGATGAGCGCGGCCTGATACATTACGCCGAGTCGATGGAGCGGGAACGTCCGACGCTTGGCGATGGCATGGCCTTCAAGAAACGTTCCGATGTGCCTATGGGCGCGTTCTGGACCCGGCGTGCCGAGAATGAGGACATGCCCAATTACGGTGTCGACCTGCGTGAATCCGCATCTGTCGCGAACGTCTACGGCAAGAAATTCGTCGCCGCTGAATCTCTTACAACAAATGGAACCACCAACGGCTGGAGTGACTCTCCACGCACACTTAAGCCCTTTGCCGACCGGATGCTGGAGCTTGGTGTGAACCGGTTCGTGATGCACACGTCCGTCCATCAGCCCTTGGCCGACACTCCGCCGGGATTGACGCTCGGACCGTATGGCTATTGCTTCAACCGGCACGAGACCTGGGCTCACTGCGCCAAGGCCTGGGTGGACTACATTACTCGCTGCAGCACCTTGCTGCAGTTTGGCCGGACAGTTGCCGACATCGGCTTTCTCTACGGTGAGGAAGGACCGATCACGGCAGTGTATGTCGAGGAGGATCCCCGCGAGGTTCCCGAGGGATATACCTATGACTTCATCAACAACGACGCACTCCACAGCGAGCTGAGCGTTGAGGATGGAATGATCACCGCCAGAACCGGCGCCCGTTACGCCGTTCTCTACGCGGGCGGCCAGTCCTGCCGCATGACGGTGGCTACGGTTGAAAAGCTTCGTGCCCTGGTCGAGGCGGGTGCCACCCTGATTGCCGAGCGTCCGATCGGTAGCCCCAGCCTTGCCGACAGAGATGAGGATTTCACAGCTGCCTGCGATGCGCTGTGGGGATCCGGCGGACCGTTATTGTCGCGTGGTGTCGGTCGCGGGCGAGTCTGCTCAGGGAAACCGTTGGCCAGGATACTTGATGATCTCCGGCTTGAGCGGGACTTCGATTACAGCCGTACGGACGCAGCCACGCGCCTAGCCTACTTACACCGGAGTGCCGACGGGACAGATCTCTATTTCGTTCGAAACACACAGGCACGCCGCGAAGCGACTGAACTGAGCTTCCGAGTGACAGGTCGGGAGCCAGAGGTTTGGTGCCCTGTCACCGGAAAGACCCGCACGGCCAGTTATCGGATTGGAAAAGAGCGCAGCTATGTCCAGTTGATACTTGAGCCCAACGAAACCGTCTTCGTCGTTTTCTCCCGTCCGGCCGAAAGGACCGAACACGTAATACCGCAGCCGGTCATAAACACACTGCAAGAAATACATGGCCCCTGGACGGTGCAATTCCAGAAAGGGCGTGGAGCGCCGGACAACGCCGAGTTCGATCGCCTATACTGCTGGACCGAACACGCCGATCCCGGTATCCGCCATTTCTCGGGGACGGCCACTTACCGGTCCCGGATCGACATCCCGGCAAAAAGGGACCGCGAGCGGTTGATCATCGACCTGGGAGAGGTCCGCGAAATCGCGGTCCTGCGTGTCAACGGCTTGGAAATCGCTCAGCGCTGGACCTATCCATATCGCTTTGACATTACCGACGCAGTTCGAGTGGGGGTCAACCAGCTCGAAATCGAGGTCACGAACCTCTGGCGCAACCGCCTGATCGGCGATTGCCGGAGCATCGGCAGCAAGATCACCCACACGGCCTTCCCGGTCTACACCGCCGCTTCGGAACTGATCGCTTCAGGCTTGCTCGGGCCCGCAAGGCTTCAATGTTGGTCCAAAGACGGTGGGAAAGAGGACTGCGCCGAGGCGTTGAACACAAAACAAGAAAAGGAAACCGCAAATGGCATCCGTTGAGTTCCGGAACCTGCGCAAGTCATTCGGGGCTGTCGAAGTCATCCATGGCATTGACCTGCAGATCAACGAGGGCGAGTTCCTTGCGTTGGTCGGACCTTCCGGATGCGGCAAGTCAACACTGTTGCGGATTCTCGCCGGCCTCGAGGAAGCGACGTCCGGCGACATCGTAATTGATGGCCAGGTGGTGAACACCGCCACGCCGCGTCAGCGGAACATCGCGATGGTGTTCCAGAACTATGCGCTCTACCCGCATATGACAGTGGCGCAGAACATGAGCTTCAACCTGCGTATTTCGCGGCTGTCGAAGGCAGAAATTGAAAAACGTGTCACCGACGCGGCGAAACTGCTGGAACTTGAACCCTATCTCGACCGGCGCCCGGCGCATTTGTCAGGGGGTCAGCGCCAGCGTGTCGCGATGGGCCGCGCGATCGTACGCAACCCGGCGGCCTACCTGTTCGACGAGCCGCTGTCCAACCTAGACGCCAAGCTCCGTGTCCAGATGCGGACAGAGATTAAAGCCCTGCATCAAAAAGTCGGAACGACCTCAATCTACGTCACTCACGACCAGATCGAGGCAATGACCCTCGCCGATCGGATCGCCGTCCTGAAGGACGGTCACATCGAACAGGTCGGCACACCGATTGATCTGTACCGAAATCCGGCAAACAAATTCGTTGCCGGTTTCATCGGTTCGCCGTCTATGAATTTCATCGATTGTCGTGTGCGCAGAACGACCGCCGGTCTGCAGGCAACCCTCCCCGGTGGCAATGAGATAGCGCTGCCGAATGGTCTCGACGTCCGGCAGGACAAGGAAATCACGATAGGTTTGCGTCCGGAAGACCTGCGTCCGGGAAAGGTCGGATCCCAGATCTCTGGAAAAGCACTCTTTGTTGAGCCTACCGGGGCACAGACTTTCGTCCAGTTCGAAAGTGACGGAATACAAATGATGGCCGTCATCGACGGCAGCGAAGACGTCCAAGCCGGTCAGCCGTTTTCAGTTTCGCTGGATTTTTCCCGGATTCATGTCTTCGACAAAGATACCGCGAAGCGATTGTACTGAGGAATGCGCAATGGTTACTTTGCCATAACAACCAGTCGCGCGCGGTACGATCGTGCTTCAATAGATAAATGTTCGCGTTTTTGGCCGCACCACCCAGTATCTTATGCGTCCACAGTGTCCGTAATGGGCGGAAAGCTGACCTTCTCTACACTAGCAAACGGGTCAACCAGTTTTTGCCATAGCCGCCATTCGCATCATATCCATGTTATAGTTTCACCACTGGATTTCTGAAAAAGGGGCGTAAATCGCCGATAGCCTTTTTTATTTTATGCTTTTTGGTTCTACCGCCTCAGGGTCAAGACCTGCTTCGAGCTAGTCTAAGGCAAGTCGGAGTTCAGATATTGCCGCTCGAATTTCGGTGTATGGCTCGGCTTGGCTTTTCTCATTTCCGTCTTCAAACGAAACAATCTTAAACACCGCCATGAAACGAGTTTCTGCGTCTGGGTCGGCAATGTCAGAAAGTTCAGCGAGCTTGTCCTTGTCGAGATCAAGCACTTTCACAGCAGACTTTGGCAGCATTGCTGCCAAGCATTCAGCGTTGTGCTTGAGCTGTCTGGCTAGGCTTATTTTGTCGTTGTCACAGCTTTTTGCGAGGCTCGAATGACTGACCTTCCCCCGCGACAAGGGTCGGGGTGATCCAGAATCTTCCGGTTCGGTTTGAGTGTTGAGCGACAGCGTCGAGACCGCAAGAGTCTCAAGTTTTTGCGCGGTGGTTTTCGTCAGGAACTCCGTGGGTGAGAGATATCCGAGCGCCGAATGCGGGCGCTCTATGTTGTAGTCGTGGCGCCACCGGCCGATCTCCTCGCTGGCGTGTCGTAGCGAGTGGAACCAGTGCAGATTCAGGCATTCGTCGCCGAATCTGCCGTTGAAACTCCCCACGAAGGCGTTTTGCACGGGCTTGCCGGGCTCGATGAACCGAAGGCGCACACCGCGGACCGCACGGACCAGTCGAACATGGCCTTGCTGGTGCCTCCCGGTCCGTTGTCCAGGATGATCTCCCCGGGAAGCCCTAACCGCGACGCCAAGTTGCCGAAGGCACTTGCCACCCTGGCGCCCGGGTTCGACAAGTCGACAATCTGGCTGGGGCAGAACCGGCTCTGATCATCGGCGATGTTGAGCACGCGGAAGCGCCGACAATCCGTCAGTTGGTCGCCGACGAAGTCCATTGACAATCGCTGCATAGCACTCCCAAGCACCTGAGGGGCGATACGGTCACGCCTCGGCAGCTTCCGTCGCCTCTTGGTCCGGACCTGCAGGCCCTGCTCGGTGTAGAGCCGATAGCTCCGCTTGTGGTTCACGACCAGACCTTCCCTCTGCAGCATGGCATGCAGGCGCGGCTTGCCATAGCGCCGGCTATCGGACGCCAGTTTCTTCATGCGCTTGATGGCCGCCACATCGTCCTTCGGTATGGGGCGGTATTGCTGCACCGACCGAGACAACCCAACGATTCGACAGGCCCTACGTTCGCTCAGATCCATCTCGCCAATCAGAATCCCCACAGCTTAGCGCTTGGCCATGGGTGTGACCAGTTTTTTGCAAGCAGTTCCTCCATCGACGACATGTCCAGCACCTGGTCCGCGACGATCCGCTTGAGCTTAGCGTTCTCGATCTCAAGCTCGTGCAGCCGCGTGGCTTCGGACGCATCCATGCCGCCATATTTCTTCCGCCACGTATCGAATGTCGCCGCGCTGATGCCATAACGCCGACAGATGTCGTCCGTCCCGGCACACGCCTCACTTTCCTTCAGTACGCCGATGATCTTTTCTTCCGTGAAACGCTTCCGCTTCATGGGTCTTCATCCTTCGCCTATTCAAAGGTGGAAAATTCCAGTTCGCAATGGTCCGGAAATCGGGGAGAAGGTCAAATTAAGTGGCCCCGAAATAGGGGCAATGACACAGTTTCCCCGCACCGAAGCAATGCCGTTCCAAATGAACGCAGAACCCTCGGTTGCCTTCCCACCTAGGCATTCGGCTATCCTTGAATCGTCAGTCCGAGCGCTCGGATCCGTCAAGTATACCGTCGCTGGACAAAAGGACCGCCACCCAGCGCATCGATGGCATCTCGGCGCAGATCACCATGGTCATCACTGTCAGCGGCATCGCTAGAAACGCGCCCAGTCCGCCCCACATCAGCGCCCAGAACGCCAGCGCGACCATGACCATGAAAGTGCTCATGTTCAGCGATTTGCCCTGCATCATCGGCATGATCACATTGGCGATGAACTGGTCGGACCCGCCATAGACGATGAACACGATCAGGAACGGCACGTAGCTGTCGAACTGCAAGAGCGCCACCATCGACGGCAGGAACACCCCGATAAACGCGCCGATATTCGGAATGAATCCGACGATGAACACGATCACCGCCAGAAGCTCCGCGAAATCCAGCCCGATCGAGACGAAGACCAGATAGGCGACCGCGCCGCTCATCGCGCTGGTGACGGCATTGACCCACATATACTGTTTCACGCCCGTCGAGATCCGCGAGAACAGGCGGTTCAGCTCTACCGCGCCCTGCTCGGTCGAGGACAGGCGTGGCAGCTTTCGGGTCCAGGTCGACCGTTCCGAGATCAGGAACCCAAGGTACAGTGCGATCAGTGCAATGGTCGTGACATTGCCGGATAGTTCATTCAGCAGAATTGCCAGGAAAGAACCGATATCCAGCCCCGCCACGGTCTGCCGGATCGGATCTATCGCCTCGGCTCCGAAGACCGCCTCCAGCTCCAGGGCAATGACCTGCAAACGCTCTGCGTAGCGGGGCAGCGCCTCGGCGATCTCGTCGCTGGAATTCGCGAATACGAGGCCGAAGAACCAGAGGCAGGCGATGGCGATGAGCACGGCGGCGATGCTGGCCAGCCAGACGGGCAGCGTCCTGCCGGCAATCGGCACCCGGCATAGCCTGTCCACGAACGCCATGGCAAGGATGTAGATCAGCGCCGTGATCGCCAGAGGCTTTAGAAAGCCCTGCCCGAACCAAAGCAATGCGATCAGCATCGGCAGCGCCACGATAATCTTGAACCAGTCCGGCCCGGGGACTGCGGCGGCTGCCTTCGTGTCCATCGATTTCCCTTGCCTCGCCCTGCGTGCGCCCGGCGGCGCCGGTTCCTACCGGCTGACCGGTTCAGGCCCGCGGCGCACCGCCGGACCGTTCAGACCACGCAAATGCAGGATTAGCGACTTACGGGCAATTATCGAGCACATACTCGCCATCGCGGACCGACAACATTCCGCTGCGCATCATCTGGGCCACAGCCTGTGCCGCTTTGTCCGCCAGACTTGCCCGCATCCGCTCCACGACATCGGGCGAGGCGCCGTGTTCTTCGGCCGCCTGCGCCAGCACGTCCTCCAGCCCCGCAAAGACCGAGATCTTGCAGTCCGCGCGCAACAGCGTCAGGCGCACCATTTCCCGCCAGTCCGACTCCGACAGCTTCGCCAGCAGCGCCTCGGCGTCATCGCCGGTCGCCTCGCGCAGCTGACAATCAGACAGCTCGGCGCTGGCATCGGTGGCGGTCAGCGCGCAGCCGAACGCATTCTCACCGTTGCGGACCAGGATCCGGCCGCCCTCGGTGACTGCCAGCGCCTCGATTCCGAGGCTCGGATCGAATTCCTGCGCCGTCGCGGTAAGCGCGAGACAGGCAGCCGCAAGCGCCGCCGCGCCAATTCGTTTGAAGGGCATTTTGGAACCTCCCGCTGTCAGCCATGATCCGAGCAAGCGTCGGTCACTGAGGCTTGGGTTTCTCTGCCGCGCTCGGTGTCGCAGGCGCTGGCGAGGGCTGGGCCAGCGGTGCTGCGTCCGGACCGGGTGGCGGCGGATTCGCGGCGGCGGCCGACCGGGCCGCGCTTTCCGCAGCCGCCGCGGCCTGCTCGGCCGCCGCAACCGCGCGCTGCGCATCCTGCTCAATCTCCTCCTCGCGTTCCTTCTTGTTCTCCCGAAGCTCCTTGAACACGTAGATCGGAATCAGGATCGTGGCGATGATGGCGCCCAGCCAGACCAGCAGCGTCGCCGCCAGCAGGTTGGCAATGCCGCCAATCTCCATTTTCGGCATCAGCATGTTGGTCACCAGCAGGCCAAAGAAGATGGTTACAAGGGCGATGCCCCCGACCAGTTGCGGCATCTGCTTCAGCGACAGCTTGGTAACGAGCGGCCCGGCAAAGGTCTGGAAGGCCGAGAAGATCAGGACGGCCACCACGAAGGCCAAAAAGTCGATGTGAAAGCCGGGAAGTATCAGCGTGGCGACCAGGAGACCCGCGCCATTGGCCAGCAAGTATGCCGCGGTGGAGATGAGGAACTTGATCATCGAGCGTCCTCCAGAATTGAAAAATACACACACAACCACGCGAACAGCCGCCGCAGCGAAGTCGCGAACTGTCTCAGTAAGTTAGAGCATCGTTGTAACGACCCAGCATGTCCAGAGTTGATTGGTAAGCCCGTATTTCAACTTCGGGCACCAATCCGTCCGAGCCACTCCGATTGCGCCCTATAGCATCCACTCGATGGGCAGCCAGCTCATGAACTTGACCACCCCACGCTTGAACGCAGTGGTGTTGGGCTCGTGGTCGTAGGTGGTGATCTCGCCCGACTCCTCGGTCTCGGTCCATTCCAGCGATCCGTCCCCGGTCAGCTTCACCTCGTAGAAAAGCCCGTCCCGGTGCAGCACCTCGGCCAGCCGTTGCGCCAGATCCGGGCTTTCGATCAGGAACCCCATCTCAGTGTTCAGCCGCGCGGACCGCGGATCAAAGTTGAACGAGCCGATGAAGATCCGCTGGTCGTCGATGGCGAATGTCTTGGCATGCAGGCTGGACAGCGACCCGTGCAGCATCTGAGCCAGCGAGCTATCGGGCTGCTGATCCGGGCTTGCGCGCAATTCCAGCACTTCGACCCCGTCCTCCAGAAGATCTTCGCGATAGCCCATCCACGCGCTGTGAACCGGGGAGACGTCCGTCGCATCCAGCGAGTTCGTCAGCAGCCGCACCTCGACGCCGTTCTGTGCGAATCCGCTGATCAGCTCTGTGCCCCGCTCCCCGGGAATGAGATAGGCGGAAACGAGGCTCAGCTTCGACTCCGGCGGTTCCAGATTGGAGAACAGGCGATAGATCATCAATTCCTGATCCGTCGTCTTTGCCAATCCCTTCGCTGGGTCGTCAGTGTAGAGCGTCACATCGGTCCATTCGAAATCCAGTTCGCCATTGGCAAGTTGCTGGATCGCTTGCGAATTCTTCACCGCTTCCAGGTAATCCGACCCCGTGGCGCTCGCACGTGCGACCGCGACGGCATCGGCCATTTCCTGCAGCCCACCGTCAGTTTCCGCCAGCACCAATTCGGCTGGATAGCTTGAACCGCTGGTCCAGTAATCGTCGAAATTCTCCGCGACATCCCCGGCGGCGTCGCCGATCGCGAGGGTATCGAGATCGAAATACGCGGTGCCCTCGCCATAGGAGAAATAGATATCGCCAATATTCCGGCCGCCAATGATCGTCGCAGCACCGTCCGCCGTCATCGACTTGTTATGCATCCGACGGTTCAGACGCGGGAAATCGAAGAGGTAAGAGGCAAGCTTGGGCGAGCGCAGCGTGAACGGGTTGAACAGGCGGACCTCGATGTTCTCCTCGGCATTGAGCGCGGAAAGCACGTTGTCGAGGCCCGGAACACCATTGTCGTCCAGCAGCATGCGGACGCGGACGCCCCGGTCGGCGGCCCGCTTCAGGGCATCCAGAAGCAGCCAGCTGCTCGTGTCCATCTGCCAGATGTAATACTGCACATCGATGGAGTTTTCGGCAGCATCAGCCAGCAGGATGCGCGCCGCCAGCGCATCGCGGCCGTCGAACAGCGGATAGACCCCGCTCTGATCCGGGTGCTCCGCATCCAGCGGCAGGATCGACGCGCCCAACATGGTTTCTTCGGTCGCGGGTATGGCGACGGAGGCGGTTTCCATCGGCAGTTCCGGTAGTGGAAACAATAAACGCATCAGTAAAATGCCGGTCGCCGCGAAAACGACTACAATTAAAAGAACTTTGATCGCCCGCATCTGGATCCTCTCTGTTTCCGCCGCCTTCGGTCCCTGTACACTATTTCCTTGGAACGCGGCCTAGAAAATGCGGTCGGCCTTGCTGTCGGGAATGGCACCAAGGTGTGTCAATCAGAACTGGTGCTAGATCCGAGTTTTCGGCGCGTGATCCGATCGCGAATACCGGAACAACCCGATTGAAGCATGACGGCATTCAGCAGGCTGCTGCGCTCTCTTAGGCGGATCTAATTGACATGCACAGCAAAAACAAAACCTCCGCCCATCTGACCATTGAATCAATGGGACGCATCAACTGCGGGCAAAACAACGGCAAGGAGCCGCTCTGTTAGTCCATGAGTGTTCGGTTCCCTCAAAACAAGAAGCCGCTGGAATACTGTACCGAAGATAACGTCCAACAGAAACTGCACACCGCTCTCTCCGCCGTCCGGCAGTGCCCGGCCCAGGGCCGCCGCGCCCGAGGCGCGCCAGGGGTGAACGTACCTGTCGCGGAAACTCCGCGCCATGACCGGGTCGTCTCCGCCCGTTGTTATGGCCGCGAAGATGACGATCGAGGCGAGCGGGCGTGAGAATGTATCGATTACCTGGTCGATAGTCGCTTCGACATCACTGCGGGGATCGCCCGTTTCCGGCACTGGGCCGATGGAGATCTCCGCCTCCGCCGCCTCTAACACCAGTTCGCCCTTCGTCGTCCACCAACGATAGATTGTGGCTTTGCTGACACCGGCTTCCTCTGCCACGGCCTCCATCGTCAGCCGCTGATACCCGTCCGCCAGAAGGCGTCGCCGCACGGTGCCAAGTATTGCGTCCCGCGAGGCGCGGCTCCGCGGGCGTCCGCGCTTCGGTCGTTCGTCGCTCATCCGGCTCCGCTCACAGTCCAGCCCCCGCCGCATTTCACCTGCCCGCCCTCGTCTTGACAAGAACCATTTCGAAACGCATCGTTTCTATATTACCAGCCAACTCCGGGGCCAGCCATGCAAGCCCTTCGCGTCTTCGCCGAAACCCGTCCGCTACTGTTCGTGATCCTGCTCGCAATTTTGCAGCCGGTACTCGCGGTTCCTTTCGTGGTGGCCACCAAGATACTCGGCATCGAGCTGACGCCGCTCCGCCTTATCATCCCGGCGGCGCAATCGGCCTTCATCCTGTGGTTCATCTGGGCAATGGGCTGGTGGCAGAAAGGTGGCTTCTCGGGGCCGGTGCGCAACGTCCACCTGCTGATCTACCCCGCCCTCGTGCTGTTCCTTCCCGCACTGCTCTACGGCACGGTTGATATCCCCGCAGGCTGGCAGTTCTTCTATTTCCTTGCCGTACTGGCCACCGGGATCAGCGAAGAAGGGTTCGCCCGCGGTATCGCGGTCCCGGTCCTGATGAAATACGGCAAATGGGGTGCGGTCCTGATTGCAGCCGCGATCTTCAGCGCCGGCCACCTGACCAAAGCCTTCTTCGAGTCATTCTCGATGCTGGAATGGATCGACAAGTTCGGCGCAACCTTCGGTTTCGCAGTCCTCTATGGCGCCCTCTTCCTCAGGACGGCCAGCCTGTTGCCCCTGATCTTCCTCCACACACTGGCCGACTACATCTACCTGACATCGGGCACTGCGGGCCCGTACACCGCTGAACCGTTGGGCATCGGTATCCACATGATGATCTCCGCTGCGAATATCGCAGTCGGGATCTTCCTGCTTCGCGGTGTCAGGCAGGAAAATTTGCCCATTTCGGCCAATCCAGTCCCGGCACCGCCCTGAAGCGGTCACCCTTTGGTTTCACCACATAAAACGAAGTCATGTCTCGGATGCTCACTTCGCACCAACTCGCTATCAGCGCCGGTAATCCGTTCAAACATACACTTGCGCCGAAAGAAGTAATTGGTCTTCCGCGGCACAGAACTTCGGCAGCGAATATGGCACAGGTACTGCAGGTCGCAGATTTACTACCAATACCGTCTGGCCGAGCCATCCTCCCGTCGGCCAAAGTTTCACCTGCGGCGGATTTTTCGGCAATCTCTTCCGACTATTTCCAAACCCACACGCACACCGGTTTACCGTTCGAAAGAAACTGTACTGCCAACTTGGTTCGATGAGGATTTTTCGTCCTCAGGCAGATACCTTCCACCGCTCCTTCCGCACACGAAGCAACAGGGCTGCGATCCCGAGCGCGAAGAAGAACAGCGCAATCGGGCGTTCCAGGAAGTAGAGGATACCGCTATCATCGAGAAGGAAAGTCTGCCTCAGGGCGCGTTCCAAACCTGGGCCGAGAATGAACGCGATGATGAAGGCGGGCGGACTCATCCCGATGCGCTTCATCAGGAACCCGAGCAGACCGAAGACCGTCATCAGCACCATATCGAAGATTTCCTGCTCAGTCGAATATACGGCGATGTAACAGGTCAGGAAGATGATCGGATAAACGACCTGCGCTGGGATCTTCGCGATCAGGCGGCCGAGATGGGCCGCCCCCCAGTAGCCGACCACGAAATAGGTAACGATGCACAGCAGCCCCGCCGCGAAGACGCCGTAAATCAGGTCGTGAGAGGTCTCGAAAACACGCGGTCCGATCTCGACACCGTGGATCAGCATGACGCCGGAAAGCAGCGCCGCCGCGGTGCTGCCGGGAATGCCCAAAGTCAGCAGCGGGATCAGGTTCGACCCAGAGGTCGCGTTGTTGGCCGCTTCTGCCGCAGCGATGCCCTCGATCTCGCCCTTCCCCCAGGTTTCCGGCGTCTTCGACCGGCGTTTGGCTTCGGAATAGGCCACAAAGCTTGCCACGACAGATCCCAGCCCGGGCAGGATGCCAACGCCGGATCCGATGACCTGAGACCGGCAAATCGTGGGTAAGACTCGCTTGTATTCGGCCCAGGTCAGCCGGCTGTCATCCGGGCATCGCGGCGTCCCCGCAATGGCGTCACGGGCATTTTCGACCACGGCGTTGCCGACCTTCTCGAAGACTTCCGACAAGACGAAGACGCCCAGCAGCACGGGGACAAGTCCAAACCCGTCATAAAGGTGGAACGAGCCGAAAGTGAAACGTTCGCCAGCGGTGATCGGGTCAGATCCGACCAGCGACAACAACAGGCCAAGGATCACACTCAGCAAGCCCGTCAGCACCGATTTCCCCAGCAGCCCGCCGATGATGATGAAGGCGCAGCAATAGATCGCCACGAATTCCGGCGGCCCGAGCTTGGAGGCATAGACGGCCAGAAACGCCGCCCCGAAGATCAGCAGCAGCTCCGAAAAGAAATCGCCCTGCGCCGATGCGACGACCGCCATCCGCAACGCTTTGCCCTGCCTGCCCTGCCGTGTCAGCGGATAGCCCTCGACCTGGGTGGCGGAGGCCTGCGGCGTTCCCGGCGTGTTGAACAGGATCGCGGGAATCGAGCCGCCGAAATCCGACGACTTGCCGACCGCATAGATCATCGCCAGCGCCGGCAGCGGTCCCATGTAGAAAGTCACCGGGATCAATAGAGAGATCATGGCGCCTGAGGACAGGCCTGGAATGGCTCCGCCGATCAGGCCGACAAGCGTTCCGATGATCGTGAAGGCCACGGCCTGCCAGGACGAGAAGAGAGCGACGAAGCCGTCGACGATACCCATTACCGAGATTTCCCGAATTGAGTGGAGGGCAGCGGCCCATCTATTGCAGCCCGATGGACTGCCGGATGCGGAGCGCAAGCGAGTAGGAGTCGTACTGCAGGATCTGGCCGGGCTCCTCGAACATGCCGAGCAGCACGAAGAAAACGAACCAGTAAACCGCGACCGATACGACCGGGATCACCGCCAGCCGCACCCAGCCCCGGCCACCGAACAGGTACAGCATTGCGCTCATGGCAACGGCGGTTGGAATGGCATACTGGAACAGCCGGATCGCCCAAATATAGCCGAAGGCCACGAGGGCCAGGGCAACGAGCCGAGTCAGCGGTTGCCATGCCAGTCTGGATGCCAGTTTTCGCACCATAACTATGGCGTCCGGCAGGTTCAGGACCAGCAGAATAACGGACAGCAGACCGCCGGCGATAAGCACAAAGACAGGTAATCCGCGTGCACCGATCCCCGCATCAGTGGGCTCGACATAGATCTTCCCGACCTGGGTCGCGAAGACCCCGCAGATCAGCAAAACCAGAACCGCAACCGCGCATTGGCGGATCGGATCGGGACTCTGCTCTTCGTTCTTGTCGCCGGCAATCAAATCCATTTACTCCGAAAGGTCCGCACGCACCTCGGCCACGGTTGGCGCCCAGGCATCGGCAAGCGCCTCCAGATATGCCTTCGTGTCCGCCGCATTCCGGTAGACAACAGCCTGTTGCGCCTTCTTGGTCAGCGCCGTGAACGCGTCGTGATGCGTGGCAGCCTCGACCGCCGCCGACATGCAGTCGACAAAAGCCTGATCCGCGCCGGCCGGAGCGGCCAGGATGATGGGCGACGATGTCGGAACGAAGTCCAGTCCCTGCTCCGCCAGCGTCGGAATGTCATCCACGATCGGATCACGCTCTTCCGACAGTACACCAACAGCATGCAGCTCTTCGGAAAATGCCGGAAGGGTATGCGCACCACTTGCGGAAAAGTCGACGTCTCCCGATAGAAGAGCGTTGCGGGTTCCCGCGCCGCCGTCGAACGGTACGTCCTGGCTCATGTCCAGCAGCCCGTTCTTTTCAAGGAATGCCGTGACGCCCACATGGCTGACAGATCCACGCCCGGGATGCGACCAGCGTACTTTGTCGCCGCCTTCCGCCTTCGACCTGATGAAGTCGATCAGGTCTTGCGCCGTCTCGATTCCGCTGTCCGCCCTCACCACCAGTGCCTGGTTCGTCACGCCGAACTGGGCGATAGGCGTGAAATCGTCGAACCAGGATATCCCCTGATCGCGCAGCATGGTCGCCATCAGACCGCCGCCCATGGCCACGACCTGCAACGTCGTGCCGTCGGGGCTGGCCGCCTTGACGAACTTCATCGCCGGCACCTGCGCACCACCCGGCCGGTTGATGATAACCATCGGGTTCTCATCGAGGAATTCGGGGATCGTCGAGGCAAGGATCCGCGCATAGCTGTCGGTTCCGCCGCCGGCGCCATAGCCCACGACCACCTTGATCGGCCTGTTCAGCCCGCAGCTGTCGGCAAGCGCACTTCCCGCGCCGGCGGCCGCGATTGTAGCCCCGAGCATAAGGCCAAGGGTCCTGCGAGTAAGTTTGATCATCTGGTCCTCCCATTGCTGATCATGTCTGCAAGGACCGCCGGCACGACCCTTTAAAGGGACCACCGGCGATCCTATTAGGTTCAGGTTTCGTTGTAGCGAGCGCGGAACAGTGGTTTCAGTTCGCTGAGCGGGCTCTTGTTGCGGATCATCTCGCGCGAACGCGCCTCGGAAGCCTCGGTCTTCTGGCACTCCGCCAGGATCGTCTCGACCAGTTGCGGCGGGATCGCGCAGATGCCGGAGTCGTCGGCAACGATGAAATCGCCGGGTTCGACAAGAATATCGTGGATAGTGACCGGACCGTTCACCTCGATCGCCTCCATCCGGTATTTGCCGGTTTTTGGCGTGCCGCCTCGGCACCAGATCGGGAAATCCAATTCGCGGATCGTGTTTAAGTCGCGGACCGCACCGTCCACAACTGCTCCGGAAAGCCCCTGCATCTTGGCCACCAGACAGGACTGGCCACCCATGTTCGATGCTTCCACGTTGCCGCCGAAGTCGACGCAAAGAACATCACCCGGCTCGGCGATGTAATGGCACTCGCGGCTCGACATCTTGATCGGATCCTTGTCGAGCCCGCCCTGAGTTGGGGTTTTGCGCTCCGGGACATTGCGCAGCGTTACGGCCGTGCCGGCAATGCGCTTTCCCGGAATAAGGTTCGGTAAATGCGACTGTGCGATGGCGCCACAAATGCCATGGGCGTCCAGGCTGTCGGCCACACTGGTCGTCAGATCGGTCAATTCGAGAAAGGCCCGACGGACCTCCTCGGACACCCTTGGAAAGGCGAGGGTTCGGATGCGCTCGATTGGGACTTCGCCCCATATACGGCCCTGCTTGTCGTATTGCTCGTACTCGGCGTGTACGCGGTCACGTTCCATCAACTCGGTCATGTGTCTTCCTTCGGTGTTTGAATGCATCAGTCAGCTTGCCTTTGCGCTGGCGGACGGCCGGGTGATCAGGGTCGCCTGCTGCTGCAAAAGCGCAACGTACTGTGCCTGCATCTCTTCGCTCAGGCTGCTGCTCGGGCCGGCGAGCGTGAGGGCGCCGATCAGGTCGCCTTCGGCGGTCAGCGCCGGACAAGCGACGGCAAAGGCATCTTGTGTCAATTCCGAGACGCTCACGTCGTAACCGCACGCGCGTACTTTGGTGAGCCTCGCCTCGAAATCAGGACGCTCGGACTCGTCCATTGCGGCAAGCACCTGGGCCCGCAACGCATCGCCGCCAAATGCAAGAATGACTCGCCCCGATGCACCGGACTCAATCGGGCGCGATTGCCCCTCGCTGACAGTATAACGCAGAGCCGAACTGGGCTCGCGCTTGCAAAGAACCAGTCGTGAAATGCCGTCGGTAACCGAGAACATCGCCGTCTTCCCGGTTTCGGCCACAAGAGTGCTCAGTATGGGCCGAACCGAAGACGCCAGATCGTCATATCGGGGTTTGAGAAGTTGGCCGATACGGAAAAGGCCTGGCCCGAGGAAGTACCGGCCGGTATCCGCGTCAATGTAAAGAAAACCCCGTGATGCCAGCGTTCCCGCCAGCCGCATGATCCGGCTGTACTGCAGACCCGTGCGCTCCCGAAGGTCCACCGCCCGCAGCCCCTCATCCGTCTCAAAGCACTCCAAAAGCCGGAGGGCAGCGAGCACGGACTCTACATAACGTTCTGATTCTGCTGGCATCTCTACTCAGTAGATATTACATCTATTTCTTAGATTTAGTTGACACATGCATGCAGGCAAGTCAAGGAGACCAAGGTGTCCACGTTTCGTGACTATCGGAACAGCCTCGCGGCATAGGCAAGAAGCTTGAAACTGTTGGTGAATTTCCCGCATCTTTTTCGCAGGTCAAACTGGCTTTGCCTAATGACTGCGGCAAACCAGCTCTCGGTCCAGCATGCATTTGTGCCGGGCCCATACCGAGCAAGAACAGATTTGGCGCCTGCCGTTCGGTTCGGCGGCAATCTCAACTCTGCATTCGGCGGGCCGACTTTGAAGCAGGCATAGGCAGCCATCCACGTTCGACGAGGCTGGCAGCCGACAAAGCAACAGTGATCTTCAAGCCGCCACTGCTTTCCGGCGACTGCGCTCCAGCGCGGCGAAAGCTGCACCGCCCAACACCAATGGCAAGGCAAAGAAGAAGGCCGGCGCCAGCGGCAGGCCGAAGATCAGCAGATCTGCCAACACCGCCCAGATCAGCGCGACGTATTCGAACGGCGCAAGCCGGGAGGCTTCGGCATAGCGGAAGGCCACGGTCATCGCGATATGGGCGAAGCCGCCGAAGATGCCCGCGAGCACCAGGAACCAGAAACCCTGCGCCAAGGGCATGACCCAGCCGCCTGGCAAAGTCGCAAGCCCCGCCGCTGCCGAAGCGAGCGCGAAATAGAAGGCGATGGCGCCAGGACTTTCGTTTCTCGCCAGGCTTCGCGTCATCGCCAGCGCAAGTGCGGTCAGGATCGCGGTGATCACGCCAAGCACCAATCCGGCGAGACGTCCGTCATCAGCCACACCGCCGCCAAGTTCGGGCCAGACCAGGACGGCCACTCCCGCAAGCCCCAGCACCACGCCGCCGATGCGAAAAATCGTCATCCGCTCACCCAACAGGATCACGCCCGCAATGGCGGTCAGAACCGGCGAGAGGTAGCCGATCAGCGTCGCCTCCGCCACCGGAAGCCGCGCGATCGCGGCAAAGGACGTGAACATCGCGGCTGCCCCGAAACCGGAGCGCAGGACATGCCCCCAGGGCCTTTTCGTGCGCAATCCGGACGGAAACTCACCCCTTATCCAAAGAAACGCGATCAGCGGAATCAGTGCGAATGCAGACCGGAAAAAGACGATCTCGCCCAGCGGGACTTCTTCGCTCGTCGCTTTCACCATGACGACCATCGCGGCAAACAGAAATCCGGAGAGCAACCGCAGCAGGATGCCGCGAAAGGGCCGGTCGGTATCGATCGTGACATCCGTCAAGCGGGTGCATCCCTGTCGGTGAGCGCGTCCCGCAAGACATCGCCAGTAATGTTGATGGCAAGGACGCAAAAGACAACGGCCATACCGGGCCAGATCATCTGAAGCGGAGTGGACCGTATGTGAACCCTCGCATCCAGCAGCATAGTGCCCCATTCCGGCGTGGGCGGCTGCACCCCAAATCCCAGGAAGCCGAGCGCCGAAATGCCGAGGATGGCGCGCGCCAGCATCCCGGTCCACACCACGGTGAGAGAGGGTACCAGCGCCGGAACGTAATGCCATCGCGCGATCGCCGGGCCAGACAACCCGGCCAGTTGCGCTTGCACGACATGCCCGCGCGTGGCCAGACCAAGTCCGATCCCGCGGGCGACCCTGGCGTATCGCATCCAGCCGGTAACGGTCAGCGCGAATATTAGGCTACTGGTGCCCGCACCCAGCACGCCAGCCACGACGACCGCGGCCACCAAGTCGGGGAAGGCCAGGAAGATATCGGTCACTCGCATTACAGCCCAATCGACGGTCCGGCCGCCCATCGCCGCGACAAGGCCAAGAACGCTGCCCGCGATCAGCCCGATGGTCGAGACCAGAAAAGCCAGCCCCAAAGACCAGCGCGCGCCGTGAAGCAGCCGCGACAGGATGCAACGCCCCATCGCATCCGTGCCCAACAGATACTCTCCACCCGGCGGCGCGAGGCGATTGGGTATGTCGATCGCGTTGGGCGGGTTCGGAGCAATGAATGGCCCGAATACGGCCAGCGCAGCAAGGATCCCCACCACGATCAAGACGGGCAACAACTCACGCATCACGGGTTCCGATCCTCGGATCCACGAGGCGGTAGAGCAGATCGGTCAGCAGGTTGACCGTGACGAACAGGATCGCGGTCAGCATCACCACGGCCTGAACCTTGGGAAAATCCCGCGCCTGGATCGCGTGTATCAGGAAACCGCCAAGACCCGGGCGCGCGAAGATGACCTCGACCATCACAGCGCCTTCCAGCAGGAAGGCCAGTTCCAGACCGGCGACCGTCAGAACCGGGATCGCGGCATGGGGTGCGACGTGAGAAAACGCGCGCTCGCGGGGTCCGACACCGCGGCGGGCAAGTGCAGGTAGGAACGGCGCGCCTTTGGCTTCAAGCAACGCGGACCGTAGAATGCGGGTCAGGGAAGCGGCAACGCCCAGTCCCAGCGTCAGGCCCGGCAGGACCAGATGCGCCGCGGATCCCGTTCCCATGGCGGGAAACCACAGGAGCTTGACTGCGAAGGCCAGGATCAGAAGAAGCGCAAGCCAATAGGCTGGCATGGCGGCACCTAGCGAAGCCAGAGCCACCGCGCCGCGGTCGATCCAGCCGCCCGGATGGCGTACGGCGAGGATTGCCAGCGGGATCGACAACGCAAGGCCGATGAGTAGTCCCATAAGAGCCAGCGGCAGAGTGAGCAGGATTGCCGTGCGCAACTCGGGCCAGATCGGCCGTCCGGACACCGAAGAATTGCCAAGATCTCCCGAAAGCAGGGGTGTGATCCAATGGCTGAACGCCGTCCAGAACCCGGCATCCAGGCCGGACTCAGTCCGGATTCGGTCTACCACATCAGCAGATACAACCGAATCGTAACGTGCCACCGCAATGGTCAGCGCCGGGTCGCCGGGCGCATGCCATAGCAGGATGAAGGTCAGTATCGCGGTGCCCGAAAGCACCACGACCGAGCGCAGCAGCAATTCCGCGGCGCCGTTCATGCGGCGCGGTGCTCCAAGGCACCCAGCGCGACGGCCGCATTCACCAGGCTCTGTCCATAACTGCTTTGCGGGTTGCGGAAGAAGACATCAGCGTCCGCGGCTTCCTCGATGCGACCTTCCCGCAGAACGGCGATGTTCTCGGCATGGGCGGCGGCATAACCGAGGTCATGTGTGACGATCAAAGCCGCGAACCCTTCCTCGCGCTGAATCGCGCTAATCAGCCGGGCGGTGTGTTTCTGGGTGGCGGCGTCAAGTGCAGAGAGCGGTTCGTCGAAAAGGATCAACGGCGGCGCAGCGATCAGGGCCCGAAGCACTCCGGCTCGCTGCGCTTGTCCGATGGATATCTGATTGGGCCTTCGAGCAAGGAGGTCCGGTTCGAGTTCAAGCCCCCGGCACAACCGGAAAAAGCGGTCCTGATCCTCTGGCAAACCACGGGCCCGTAGTGGTTCGCAGACGGACCGCCTTAGGGTAAGCCGGGAATTGAATGCCGCCCGCGGCTCCTGCATCACAAGAGCCACAGCGCCGCGTGCGATGGGTCGTCCATCCCAGGAAACCATGCCGTGTTCCGGATTGATGAGGCCCAGAACAGAGGCGATCAGCGTAGACTTGCCGGCACCGCTTTCCCCCAGAACTGCCAAGGTCTTGCCCGGCGCAAGCGACAGGGAAACGTCGCGCAGGACCTCACGCCCGCCGCGCCGCACCGTCAGCCGCTCGACCGTCAGCATGGCAATACCGCCCAGTTACGATGCGCGACCAGTGATTGCGCTGGCGAACTGACAGGTCGCGCAAGAAGGTCTGCTGTCGCCGCCTGCTCGACCACACGGCCCTCGTGCATAACCATCAGATGGGCCGCCCGCGCGGCGGCGAGGCCGAGGTCGTGTGTCACAATCAAAAGCGTGGTCCCGGTCTCGGCAATGTGATGCTCCACGAGGCTCAGGGTTGCGGCCGCGATCACCGGGTCGAGCGCCGATGTCGGCTCGTCGAGTATCAGAAGCGCTGGCTGCGCAAGCAAAGCAACTGCGATTACGAAACGCTGCTGCATCCCCCGGCTCCAGGCCCATGGGCGGACATTCAGGGATTGCCCCTGCAGCCGGAGCGCCCGGAACAGGTCGCCCTTCCGGGCAGGGTCGGGCGCGATGCCCAACGCGCGTTCCGCCTGCCGCCAGTGGAACGCCAAGGTGCGCAGCGGATCGAGCGCCTCATCCGGGCTTTGCGGCACATGCGCAACGGCAATGCCCTCGGCCTGAAGGCGGTCGATCAGCGCATAGCACAGCGTCGACTTGCCCGAGCCGCTTGGGCCGACGAGCCCGATACGGCTGCCTTGCGGCAGGGAAAGATTTGTCGGATGCAGAATGGTTCGGCCTGCCCGCACCGCGGACAGACCGTCGACATGAATCGTCACGTCAGTTTGCCCACCGGACCTCGGGCGTCATCCAGTAGGTGATTGCGGGGTGAACCTCGAAACCTTCCAGCCCATCCCGCGCCACGCTTACCTGAGAGGCGTGGAACACCGGGATAAGCGGCACGTCTTCTGCGATGATCGCCTGCACCTTCTCATAGATCGCCTTACGCTCGGCAGTGTCGAAGGCCTGCCGCCCCTGTGCCAGAAGCGCGTCGAGTTCGGGGTTCGAATAGCCACCGATATTGCTGTCCGCTTCGCTGTGAAGCACCGCGCCGGGGAAGTAAGCCGGATCGCCCGAAGGAGCGACGCCCCAAGCCTGCAGGTGCATGTCCGCCGCGCCCGAAGCTATGGCTTCGTTGTTCGCACCCCATTCGCCGATGGACACCCGTGATTGTATCCCGATGGCGGACAGGTAGGCTTGGATCAGTTCCGCAGTCGGTGGCAGCGCGGCACGCGAGGAATAGGTCACTATGTCGATCGCCAGCGGCTCGCCGTTGAGCATCCACTGCCCGCCGTCTTTCACCGCTCCTGCCTCGGCCAGCAGTGCTTCTGCGGCCGCGGGGTCATAAGTCGGAGCGATATCGGCCGCCCAGGGCATGAGCGAGGGATATATCGTTCCCGCCGGGACGCCGCCCACGCCGGACAGGGCCGCATCGACAATGCCTTGCCGGTCGATGGCCAGCGACACCGCCCGGCGAATGCGCGCATCCGCAAGCGGACCGTTCGTGGCGTCGATATCGAGCCAGTAAAGCTGCACCGTAGGCGCGGTCAGACCCTGTGCGCCACCCGCCGTGATCCGCTCGAAATCCGTCTCGGGATAATTGATGACCAGGTCGACGTCGCCGGCTTCGAATGCCAGCGCTGCCGCTGCCGGGTCGGTGACCGTCAGGGCCCTCACCTCGGCAATGCCCGGCGCGCCGTCGCGATAGGCCGGATTGGCCTCGACGCGGTAAAGCTGGTCGGGTACCGCCTCCTTGAAAATGAAAGGACCGGTGGCGTTGATCGGATAGGCCTCAGACGGAGCGCCCATAACAACGACGCCGGGCTCGGTCAGGATCCAGGGGAAGGCCGCGTTGGGCTCTTTCGTGATGAAGATCACGGCGCCATCCCCGTCGGCCTCCATTTCTGCGATCCCCAGCAGGCCCGCGTTGCGCGGGTTATGGAATTCGGAAGTATCGTCAAGGATTGGCGCGATGCTGTCGATAACCGCCTGGGCGGTCACGGGCGTGCCGTCGTGAAAGGTCAGACCCTCGCGCAATATGATGCGCCAAGTCGTATCGTCGACCTGCTCGATGCTCTTGGCGAGCCGCGGATAAAGATCCATCTCGACCGTCAGACCCATCAGGGTCTCGGTAACACCGGCCTGGTTCGACAGCCATCCGTTATAGCGGATGCGCGGGTCGGGGACCTCGGCCGTAGGACCGCTGAGGTAGGCGATGGTCAGACTGCCCTCTCGCGCCTCGGTCGGCTGCGCCAGGGGCAGTATAAAGGCCGTCAGAACGGCAAGTGTGATGGATCGCAGCACCGCGAATCTCCATGTTACGTTATTACATATCGGCTAGTTACCTGAGGGCCGATAGTCAACAGAAACGGGAGATCTGGTCATAGGTATCTGTGTGCCGCTTTCGGATCGGTCCCGAACAGTCCCTGCAGGCCCGCACAACAGCGGACCGTCAAACTTGGGGTGACCGAAACCAGGGGTATGTCGAATAGCATTTGGCCACCGTTCCGCGCACAGTCGGAACCGGGGAAGGGTCGCAAGGTCAGAGCATGGAAACCGACGTGATCGCAATTAACGTTCCTGCGCCGACTTCGAACCAGGGCATGAGTGCGCGAGCCCATTCGGCGTCACCAAAGGATAACAGAGTACTCTCTCGGGTCAGCGTGCTTGCCACGGCAATGCTAACAGTGACGGCCGCAGTTCCGGCGGCCATGGCAAATGCGCCGGCGACGCCGGCCAGAGGGATTCCCATATGCCAGGTCAGCAGAAGCAGAAACAGGGCCCCGGTACAGGGCCGTATGGCGATGCTGCCGATCAGCACGAGGGAGTCGCGAAGGCCGGCAGCCGACTCGACCTCGTCCAGGGTTGGGCCATGGCGATGACCGCAGGCTTGGCAGTGGCCATCGCCGGAGTCGTGATGATGGTCATTCCCGTGTCCGTGGTGATGACCGCAGTCGAGTTCGACCTGCTGACGCTTGCGCCTCAGCTTCAATGCACCGCGCCCCGCCAGCCATACGCCGACGGCACCAATGGCGACAAGGCTCGCCGGTGACAACATGTTCTCCGCGGCGTCGGTCATCTGCAATCGATCCCAGCCAAGGACCAGAAGCGCACCGTAGACCAGCACCACCGCCGTCACGGCCTGCCCCAATGATGATAGCAGCGCGATGCCCGAAAGCTTCATTACATTCACCCGCCGCCCGACGCCGTAGCCGCCGATCAGCACCTTGCCGTGGCCTGGCCCGACCGCATGCGCGAAACCGTAAGCGAAGCACAGTGCCATCATCCAGGCGAGTGCTCCGGGTTCCTTCGCCCGAAGCGACCGCAATGCGGCAGCCAGCCCGTTCTGGAAATCCCGTTGCCAGGCACTCGCCCACATGACCAGATCAGTATACAGGCCCGCATTAAGCATCCAGGCAATCAGGCCCACGGATAGAACGGGAAGGATCAGGAACCAGCGTTGCATAACAGTGTAAAAGCATCCGCGAACAGAACGCCTATGTCCGGCACCTCGACGACTTCGAATGGATCGCCGGTCACATCTATAGCGGCGAGCTGATCGCCGTATTCCTGTTGGGCTTTTGCTTTGTCAGCAGCATCGCGCACGATCCGGCAGTCGTCCCGCCCCACGATGCCGGGTTCCGTGGGAACCTCATAGGCAACGAAGTAGGTCGGATCGTAGGAACGCGCGACGACAGAATCCGCCTTTGGATCAAACGCGGGGCTCAACATTCGTGTGTGCGAAGTCGTTATGCGTCCGTTGTCGTAATGCGCTTCGTGCTCGATTGGTCCGGAAAGCGGCACCGCTTCGCCTTTCCACTCGACCGTGAAATCTCCGGGATAGCCTGCCTCCCAGTCGACGTCATGCCCGGCGAAGGCATCGAGCCGGTCCTGCTCGGGCGTACCGTCCCCGTCGCTGTCGAGTTCGTTTTCCTCGATCATCAGCAATGAATAGAAATCGTCATAAGTCCAATCGATCGCGACCGCCGTCAGCAAGCCCGCCTCGTCAAAAACGAAGCGAAATGCCGTGTCGATGAAGATATGCGGGTGGGCTGATGCGCCGAATGGCACAACCGCAGAGGCGACGGCTATCAAACAAGCTGGAAGCGCCGGGCTGGTCATACGGCAACCACTATTCCCACCACCATCGGCTCGCAATGGAACAGTCTCGGTCCGGCCATCGTCCGCGCATGTCCTGCTTTCCGTCCAATGAACGCACAAAGCCATTTCGCGTATCACGTGTAAGAGGCTCCGGACAGTTTCAAGATCAGGACCAAGGGCAGGCAATGGCCCTGATGCGACACTATTGAAAAAGGTATCCACTCTCATCGTAACAACTGTGCCAAAAGATTGGCGGTGTGCGGGGAAGAGGCCCCGCACACCGCCGATCGCATCAGGACAGGCAATCGGTCAGGCTGTCCGCAAGCTGGTCGAGCAATTGAGGATACAGATCCGGCCCGGGGGTCAGATCAGCCCCGAGAGGGTCAAGAATGCCGGTTTTTGCATCCACATCCTGAAACACAGTCTTCAACAGCCCAGGATTAAACTGCGGCTCTGCGAAGGCGCAGCTGATTTGCAGTTCGTCGACCTTATGCTGGATCTCCTCGATCCGGGCCGGGCTAGGATCAGATGCATCGCCAAGCGAAATCGCGCCCGCGGCAGGGAAATCGAACCGGTTCTCGAAATACTGATAGGCGTCGTGGAAGACCACGAAATTCGCACCGCGCACAGCCTCCAGATCCGCGCCGATCTCTTCAATGAGCTCTGAGATCTCCGCCCTGCCCGCTTCGGCATTCGCGCGGTAGGTTTCGGCGTTCTCCGGATCGAGCGTGGAGAGTTCCTCTGCGATCACGCTCAACCAGACGCGCGCGTTTTCCGGATCCAGCCAGGCATGCGGGTCGTGGCCGTGGTGATGATGTTCATGCTCGTCATGGTCATGGTCTTCTGCATGCTCCTCGCCCTCGTGCTCCTCACCGTCATGCTCGTCGTGATCCTCGCCCTCGGCCGCCTCGCCATGGTCGTGATCGTGGTCGTCACCCTCGGATTCCTCATCATGGCCATTGTGGCCATCGTGGTCGCCATGGTCGTGATCATGTGCCTCGAACGTCGCGCCCTCGCGGAATTCCAGTTCGGTCGTGCCTTCGGTTTCGAGCAACTCGACCGACTTCGCACCTGTGGCCAGCGTGGACAGCGGATCGACCAGCCAGGGCTCCAGTTCCTCACCCACCCAGAACACGGCGCCAGCCTCTTGGAGCGACTCGGCCTCCGACGGGCGCAGAGAATAGCCATGAGGTGAGGCACCGGGCTGAACGATCAAATCCGGCGTCCCCAGCCCTTCCATTACGATGGCTACAAGCGAGTGAACCGGAGGAATGTCAGCGGCAACGGAGGGAACTTCCGCACCCGCCGCCGACGCAAGCGTCACTGCGGTCATGGCCGCGGGTATCGCTATCTTATTCATCTTTACTTCCTTTTGGTTGAACGGCGTTGCGGGTCGCTATATATGTTATGTTATTACATATCAATACCACCAGCGACTGGCAAATGACAGCACGCCTCTCCAACGGAGACCAACGAAGCGAGTACGTATCCGCTGCCATTCTGGCGGCCCAAGAATACTGTCGAGACAACCGGCTTCAATTCACCGACACGCGTCGGAGAGTCCTTGAAATCCTGCTCGAAGCCGAACTGCCCTTGGGCGCATATGCGATCCTCAGCCAACTGAATGACGAAGGATTTGGATCGCAGCCGCCGGTCGCCTACCGCGCACTGGATTTCCTGGAGAGCAACGGTTTCGTACATAAGGTCGATCGGCTGGCGGCATATGTGGCCTGCGCCAATCCGCATCAGCCCCACTCCCCCTCATTCCTGATCTGCCGGAATTGTGGTTCTGTCCAGGAAGCGCGCATCACATCTCCGCACAGAGCGGTGCGGGCCGCCGCTCGCGCGGGAGGTTTTCGCATTGAAAGGGAGAGTATCGAGGCTGTCGGCATCTGCGCCAGTTGCAGTTCTTCCGGGCATTAAGCAAGCTCAGAAATTCTTCGAGAATACCATCTCCACGGAAGGCGCTGATCGACACAGATCGGGTTGTTGGCGTTGACGCGATATGCATGCAATAGCAGCACGCCTTGCTCGGATAAGCCTAGTCGGCTTCCGTAGCAGGATGGTCTCCACCCCAGATACGTATCGCATCCCGCGCAATCTGCCGACGTTCGAGACGTGACATCCTTTCCGCCGCAACATCCACGTCACCATCGCTGAGGCGGAGCGCCTTGTCCCAGAGCTGTAGGGTGGAGGCTGCCGACCAGGGAAGAATTGCGTCCGACAGCCAGCGGCGCAGGTCCATCGGCAGACGGTCATAAGCGGCCATCGGGTCAACCGACCGCTTCCGGCGCCGAAGCGTCGTCGCTGTGTTATGCGCTCTTCGCAGACACGACATCAGTTCAAAGCACCTACAGGATCAATGACCAGTAAGAGCCGTGTCTCGCCGCTGCCCTCGATCGGCGGCGACCGATGGAGCAGGCCCGGTTCGGACGATCCTGGCCACATGCGTCCGCGGACTATTGCAACGTCACCAGTCGTCATGTCGGTCAAAAGTTGCGGTTCACTCCCTATGCGCGGCGCAGCGAACTCTGTCCCCCGACCCCGGTAGGTGCAGAGCAACCGTGCAGGCACATTGTCCATATGGAACCGGCGGCATGCATTGTCCGATACGGCATTCAGCCGAAGCCGTATCGTCGGTGAGTCCATTAGCTGCGAAAAGAGCGATGCGAGCATGGTCACATCCTCTTGCAGTGCCGCCCGCTCTGCCCCCTCCGGAACTCCGAAGCTGTCGCACGCACAGTCGACGGCTTCTCCCACGCGCAATGAATCGACGGTCATACGCAGTTCCGGCAGCAGCGGCCCCGGCAATGCCTCGATCCAGGCCCGGAAACCCGGCTCCAGCTTCCTCTGCCAGATTGCCGCACCGCATCCGGTGGAATGAATGGCGTGCAACGTGTCCGGCCCTGCCCCGGTAACAATCTGCTGCGCGACCGTTTCTTCGGCAAACTGCAGCTGCATCAGGCTGCCTCCGGCGCCCGCCGCCAACCGGGGAAAGGATCTGGAAGATCGCTCCAGTCCGCCGGAGAAAATTCGGTATCAGAGCCCACAAGCGCCTCGTCCAGCGCCCGCGTGATCGCCGCCTTGTCCATGCCGGCGCCAATGAAGACCAGTTCCTGTCTCCTGTCGCCGTATGGTTCCAACCAGTGACGCTTAAGGTAGTCGATCGCCTGAGGATGGCTTGGCCAGCGTTCCGTCGGGACCGCAGCCCACCAGATCCCCATCGGCCGGATCGACCCGATCGCCCCGGCCAGGGAATATTCTGCCAGCCAGTCCGGTCGGGTCGCGATCCAGAAATGCCCTTTTGCCCGTATCACGCCAGGTAGCGGCCCATTCAGAATTTCATGCACACGCTGGGGATGGAACGGACGCTTGGCACGATAGACGAATGAGGACACACCATATTCCTCGGTCTCTGGAACGTGTTCGGCGAAACCGTAGAGTTCCTTGACCCACAATGGATGCTCGTGCGCTGTATCGAAGTCGAACAGACCGGTGTCAAAAATCCGATCCTGGGGAACGCTACCGTAGTCCGTCTCGATAATCTGCGCATCCGGATTCAGGGCGGTCACGATCTTCCGCGCTGCGTCAAGGCGCTCCGGCCCGGCATCGGTGATCTTGTTGAGGATCACCACGTCGGCGAATTCGATCTGGTCGACCAGCAGGTCCACCAATGTCCGGTCGTCGGCGTCCCCCAGGCTTTCGCCGCGATCCTTCAGGAAATCGTGGCTTCCATAATCTTTCAGGAGGTTCACGGTGTCCACGACCGTCACCATAGTGTCGAGCCGCGCAACATCGGACAGGCTTTCACCTGCCTCGTCACGGAACTCGAAGGTCGCGGCAACCGGCAGCGGTTCGGATATCCCGGTCGACTCGATCAGCAGGTAGTCGAACCGCCCCTCATCTGCCAGACGCCTTACCTCCTGAAGCAGGTCGTCCCGCAAGGTGCAGCAGATGCAGCCATTGGTCATCTCGACCAGTTTCTCTTCGGTTTGGCTCAAACCTGCACCGCCATCGCGCACGAGATCGGCATCGATATTCACTTCCGACATATCGTTCACGATGACGGCCACGCGGCGGCCCTCACGGTTGTTCAGGACGTCGTTCAGCAAGGTTGTCTTTCCCGCACCGAGAAAGCCGGACAGAACGGTTACGGGCAGGCGGTTGTCAGTAGGTAGCATAGCTCATCATATGTTATGTAATAACATCGCATTTTTAGCAGACATGAAGGCGGATGCAAATGCAATCTGACATAGAGGGTTTCGGCACCTTCCTGCCAGAGAATGTATCGCGCTGCGACCTTCCCTCGTTGCAGGCACCGAATGTCGGTTTTCCGTGGCGCGCTTGCCGGAGGAGTCATCCGATCCCCTGCGCTTGAGGTTCATGGCAAGTGCCATGCTTCGGATTTGCTGAGGGCACGTCTCACGTTGCCGTTGACCTTGGATCCGTCCTGATCTTACCAAGGTCGGCAATGGCCGATACTTGGACACAGTTTCTGCGCCGCGCGGCGCTTTGGGCGATAGTCACGCCCTTTTTCCTGCTGTCGTTCCTGCCTGGTGGGGCCATGCCTGTCCAATCGGCTGACGGCCTGCTCATGGTGATCTGTACCGGCGACGGTCCGCTGGAGATCCGTGTCGATCCGGTCACGGGCGAGCCGGTCGAAAGAGATCCCCACGACGGATCTGGTACCTGCGACTGGGCGATGGCGAAGCCTGCCGTCAGCCTGGCATCGGCTCCCGATTTTCCCGCCCCGACGGTAGTTCTGGTTCCCTCGGAACCCGAGGTTCTGCCGGTCATTCGCGCAGTCGCGCGGGCCACAGGTCTGCCGCCATCGACAGGTCCTCCATCCGCTCTCTGAACCTTCGCCTTCCGAAAATTCAGAGACACGAGAGGACATCATGTCTGATGCGACCCACGGAGCTTCGGCTCCGGCGGCGGCTCATGCCGCCAACAAGTTCTATTTCATTGCCTGGCGATGGCACTTCTATGCCGGGCTTTATGTGATCCCCTTCCTCTGCTTGCTGGCCGTTACCGGCCTGGCGATGCTGTGGATCTCCTGGGCAGCCGGGATCGGCGCCGAACGCACGGCGATCTCGCCGCAGGGTGAAACACTTGCGGTGAGTAGGCTGCAGACCGCTGCCGAGGCCGCGATGCCAGGCACCCATGCCACCCAATATGTCGAACCGCTTGCCGCGGACCGAGTCGCGGTCTTCGCCGTGGCCGACGAGGCCGGCACGACCGGAGTCGCCATCGATCCCTACACGGGCGATGTGGTAAAGACCTTTGCCTGGCGGGCGGGCTGGTACGATTTCCTGACCGACATCCACGGCACGCTCCTCCTGGGCAGCTTCGGAGACAGGCTGATCGAGATCGCGGCCAGCCTTGCGATCGTGATGGTAGCGACCGGGCTCTACCTGCACTGGCCACGAAATGGCACCGGCTGGCGCCGCACGCTTGTGCCACAGCTGTCGGCAAGGGGCCGTGCATTCTGGAAATCGATCCACGGCGTGCTCGGGCTGTGGATCTCGCTGATTCTTCTCGTCTTCCTGGTATCGGGACTCAGCTGGGCTGGGATCTGGGGTGAAAAGATGGTTCAGGCCTGGAATACTTTTCCGGCGGACAAGTGGGGCGCGCCTCTGTCCGACGCGAGCCATGCCGACATGAACCATGGCGTAGCGAAGGAAGTTCCCTGGGGCCTGGAGCAGACGCCGCTGCCGGAATCCGGATCGCTCGCGGGGGTTGGCGCGATCGACGGCGAAGTGACCATCGACAATGTCACTGCATTTGCACGCGGCATCGGCTTCAGTGGACGCTTCCAGATCAACCTTCCTGCGGACGAGACCGGAGTCTGGACCATCAGCCACGACAGCATGTCGAATGACGGTCCCAACCCGGCCGCGGACCGAACGCTGCACATCGACAGGTACAGCGGCAACGTGCTGGCGGACGTTCAGTATTCCGATTACTCGGCCTATGCCAAGGCGATGGCCTGGGGCATCGCCTTCCACGAAGGCGATATGGGGATCTGGAACCTGGTCCTGAACACCTTGTTCTGTCTGTCGGTGATCGCGGTGGCCCTCTCCGGACTGGTGATGTGGTGGAAGCGGCGGCCGAATGCCGCCGCGCGTCTCGCCGCGCCGCCGAAGCCGCAAGGACTGCCATTTTGGAAGGGGGCCGCGGTGCTGGTCGTGGCACTCAGCATCCTGTTCCCGATGGCCGGGCTCGCCATCGTGTTTGTACTCATCCTGGACGCGACGCTTTTCCGCCTCGTTCCGGGCGTTAAACGTGCCCTCTCATGATAAACTTGGAACGGCGGCTGTCTGGTCGCCGTTCCGGCGCCCGCACGACGGATGGGACTATCCTTTTCCAGCTGCGGGTCGTGACCGCGATCTGACACCCGAGTGATTGCGTTCGCCAAAGCGGGCGTATCGCACGATGGCGTCGCGAATGGCGGTCAACGGAAGCGGCTGCCGCGTCTCGTGGGCCAGAACGACCGGCTCCACGGCAAACCCGTCCGAAACCTTTGCGCGCGCGACGGGCCTGCCGTCGTCACTCACATCGCCGGCCGGGTCGGTATAGCTCAGACCCGTTCCCTCGCCGTTGGCGGCCAGGCTGATCAGCAAACCGATGGACGACGCCCGGTGCCGCACAGCGGGGTTCACGCCAATGCGGCGGAACAGGCCCAGCATGTGCTGGATCGACAGTGTCTGGTCTGACAGGATCAGCGGCCGGTCTGCGATATCGGACAGGGCCACGTCATCCCGTCCGGCGAGCGGATCGTCCGGCATGACCCAGATCCAGGGCGAAGCAGCGGCCAGTTGCACACGCTCGAAGCTCGCGTCGAGGCCTAGGTCATAGGTAAGAGCGAGGTCGATCCGGCCCGAACGCATCGCTTCGGTCAGCATTTCGAAGGATCCGGTCCGCGTACCGATATCTGTCTCTGGGCAGGTCCGGTGAAGCTCTCCCAGGATCGGCGCCAGCCAGCGCGGGGCCAATTCGTCCAGAATGCCGAGTGTCACGCGCGTCTGCCGGGCTTGGGACAGGCCGCCGGGCCGCTCAAGCAGCGCCGCGTCTACCAGCAGCGCCTCGGCTTCGGCCAGAAACAGGCGCCCAAAAGCGGTGGGCGTGACGGCAACGCCCTTGCGCCGGACGAAAATCGCTTCACCGATGCGGGACTCGACCCGCGTGATGGCCACCGAAAGCGCCGGCTGCGAGACATTCAGTTCGTCGGCGGCGGTCGACAGGCTCCCAGCGCGGCCAACGGCGACCACATATTCAAGCTGGCGCAGGGTAACATGCAGCATTTGTTTATGACCTATTAAGAAAGATATTATTGGAAACTAATTATCGGGTGCCACAGGGTGCAAGCGAAATACAGGAGACACCGATGCCGCACCCGCTTGTTACCGAGGACCAGATCAAAGCCTTCCAGAGCGAAGGCGTCGTCCTGATCCGGGGCCTGTTCAAGGACCATGTTGAGACGTTGCGCCGCGGCGTCGAGGTCAACATGACGGAGCCCGGACCCTACGCCGCAGAGAACCTCAAGGAAGGCGACGCCGGCCGCTTCTTCGACGATTATTGCAACTGGCAGCGCATCGCCGAGTTCGAGGAGGTCATCCGCAATTCGCCCGCCGCCGAGGTGGCTGCAGACCTGATGCAATCGGCCAGCGCGCAGCTCTTCCACGACCATGTGCTCGTCAAGGAACCCGGCACGTCCAAGCCGACGCCGTGGCACCAGGACGGACCGTATTACTTCGTCGAGGGCCGGCAGACCGTCAGTTTCTGGTCGCCGCTCGACCCCGTGCGTGAGGCGTCGCTGCGTTGTGTCGCCGGCTCGCATCTGTGGAAGAAAGCGGTTCTGCCGACGCGCTGGCTGTCTGAAGAAAATTTCTATGCAGACAGCGATGTCTATATGCCGGTCCCGGACCCCGACGCCGAAGGAATGCCGATCCGCGAGTGGCAGATGGAACCTGGCGATGCGGTGGCCTTCAACTACTACATCCTGCACGGCGCGCGCGGCAACGAGAGTACCGACCGCCGCCGGGCCTTCTCGCTGCGTCTGGTGGGCGACGATGCGCGCTATGTCGAGCGGCCCGGCCGCACCTCGCCGCCGTTTCCCGGCCATGGCATGACCACGGGCGATCGGCTACGGGAAGACTGGTTCCCTGTGCTCTGGACCCGCGCAGCCTGAGAACACACGTCATTCGGCGATAGGCGGCCTTCGGTTGGTAAGGCCAAGGGCTGCCTGCAGGACATGCCCCGCCCGCAGCACCAGCGCATCCTCTCCATGCCGGCCGACGAGTTGAAGCCCAATCGGCAGTCCCGAAGCCAAAAAGCCGCCGTTCAGCGACAGCGCCGGATTGCCCGTCAGGTTGAAGGGCCGGTTCAGGGAAAGGTCGGTGACGCCCGGCAAGAACTCATAGCCCCGCGGCTGGGCGGGTTTGAGCATCGTCGGAAGGATCAGCAGATCCACCTTTGCCATTCGCTCTGCAAGGTCAGCCTTCAGCACTTCGCGCCGACGCAGTGCGGCAATGTAGATATGCGCGAGCTGTTTCTTGCCATCCTCTAGCCGCGCCCGGGCGACCTTGCCGAAGCGATCCGGAAATGTGCGCAACTCCGCACCGTGCTCGGCATATTCCTCGGGCCATGTGATTGCCTTGGCCGTGTCCGAGTAGGTGGCGAAGGCGTCAAGTCGGATGGTCGACAACTGCCCACCGCGACCCTGCAGCAGCGAGATCGCGTTCTCCATCGCCGCGCCGGTCTCTGGGTCCAGGTCCGGATGCCCCTCGTAGAAGTCGCGAACGACGCCGATGCGGATCCCTCCGATGCCGCCGCCGAGGTCGATTGCCGGCAGGTCGGCCATGGCGGTCAGCATCAGCGCGCAGTCTTCCACAGTCCAGGCCAGCGGGCCAAGGCAATCCATCGTCCGCGAAAGGGGCAGCACGCCGGAGGCACTCACCAGCCCGTCAGTCGGCTTCAATCCGGCAACGCCGCACCAGGCGGCTGGGGCGCGGATTGAGCCGGCGGTCTCGGTACCGACGGACCCAGGGCAAAGCCCGGCGGCCACGGCAACGGCAGAGCCGCTGGAAGAAGAACAGGCGTCGCGGGACAGATCCCACGGATTACGAGGCGAAGGCCACGGGCCGTCCGTCCGGGTACCCCCGACGGCATATTCCGAGGTCGCTTGCTTGCCGAGGATGACCGCGCCTGCCCTGCGCAGCGCCGCAACCACGCCCGCATCCACCGTCGCGACATGATCCCGCCGATGTTCGGCCTGCGCTATTGTCGGCAGGCCGGCCACGTCGATGAGGTCCTTGATGCCGATGGGGATGCCATGCAGTGGTCCGCGTGGCCCGCCGGTGGCAATCTCTGCTTCCGCTTCCCACGCCTCGGCCAGCACTGTCTCGGGCTGTACAGTCATGAAGGCGTGCAAGCTCCCGTCGAAAGCGGCAATTCTCTCCAGACAATGCGCAGCCAGGTCAACAGGCGAAACCTCGCGCCGCGCAATCAGCCGGGACCACTCGGCAAGGCTGTGCGTCAACGCGCCGCTTCCCGTCGCGTCGCGTTCTCAAGTGCGGCAAGGAACCTCTCCACGTCGGCCCAAAGCTCGTCTTCCGCTTCAAGACCAACCGACAGGCGCAGCACTGGCTCTGCCTCTCGCCACACGGTCGCGCTACGGTAATCCGAGACCGGCATTGGCGCGACAAGACTGCGCGTGCCGCCCCAGGAAGCACCGATGGCAAACAACTCGAGCGCGTCGAGCGCGGCTGGAAGCCGCGCAGCCACATCCGGCTGGAAGACCACGCTGAAAACGCCACTCGTGCCAAGGAAATCGCGTGAGAACAGTGCATGGCCCGGATCTTCTTCCAACGCCGGATGCAGAACTCGCGCCAACTGCGGACGGCCTTGCAGCCGCCGCGCGAATTCAAGCGCAACGCGGCCCGAATGGCGCAGCCGCACACCAAGCGTCTCCGACCCGCGCAGCACCAGCGCGGCATCGTCGGACGAGACGCCAATCCCCATCCGTCCCATCAGCGCCCGTACCGCTTCGGCCGCACCCGTATCGCGCAACGAAAGCGATCCCATAAGTACGTCTGAATGGCCGGAGACATATTTTGTCAGCCCCTCGGTGACGATGTCGGCCCCAAGGGCGATCGGTTTCAAATTGAGCGGTGTCGCCCAGGTGTTGTCGACGCCAAGCAGCGCGCCGCCGGCATGTGCGATGGCGGCGGCGCGTGGCAGGTCCATCACCTCCATCGTCGTCGAGCCGGGGCTTTCGACCCAGACCACCCGGGTCTGCGGCGTCATCTTGCTCTCCAGATCCTCCAGCGACACCGGGTCGAAGAATTCGACAGCCACGCCCATTCGCAAAAGGTCACTCAGGGCCATGTCACGGACGGGCGGGTAGACCGTGTCGGCCAGCAGCAGATGATCGCCCGCCGTCAGAAAGGCGAGCAGCGCCACAGCATTGGCCGCCTGACCGGAAGGCAACAGGAAGGTTCGCGCCGCGCCCTCCAACGCCGATAGCTTGGCTTCCAATGTGCGCGTCGTCGGCGAACCGTAAAGGCCGTACGAATACCCGTCCGGACCGCGCTTGCCCCGAGCGGCGTAAGTGGCCGCATCTTCGAACACTATGGTCGACGCGCGATGAACACCGACGCCGAGCGGATCGTAACCCTCGGTCGAGACACGCGGCGTGAGAACACAGGTGGTCAGGTCGTCCATGATTATTCCATTCTCTTCAGCACTGTACCCAACTCATTCCGGAATGTTATGAGACGGATATGAACCTTCATCAGATCGAAGTCTTCAGAGCCGTCATGACCACCGGCACAACCTCGCGAGCTGCCGAGGTGCTGCATGTCTCCCAGCCTGCCGTCAGCAAGACGATCCAGCTTCTCGAACATTCGATCGGCTTTTCCCTGTTCAACCGCGTTAAGGGGCGCCTGCAGCCGACCGCGGAGGGGCAGCTCTTTTTCCGCGAGGTAGAACAGACCATCGTCGGCATCGCCCATCTGCGTGGCGCTGCCGCGCGCATCCGTGATTACGGTTCTGGCGAATTGCGCATCGCCTGCCTTTCCGCACTGTCTACCAATGTCGTGCCGCGTGCGCTGAGGGTGTTCCTTGACCGCAATCCAAAGGTTGCCATTACCTTTCAGACCCGGATGTCCTCGGTGGTCCGCGACCTGGTCGCCTCCGGCCAATTCGACCTGGGCCTCGCCGCCGACGAAATCGACAAGACCGGGCTCGACGTGCGCGAATTCGTGCGCCAGCGTGTCGTCGTCGCGCTGCCCGAGGGGCATCCCCTTGAAGCGCGCAAGGTGATCCGGCCGGGCGATCTGGCTGGCGAACCCTTCATCGCTCTCTCGCCCGAAGATACCGCCCGGCGCGAGGCAGAGCGTGCCTTCGCCGAGGCTGGTGTGACGGCCCGTACGATCCTTGAGACGCCTTACTCGACAACGATCTGCGCAATGGTTGCCGCCGGATTGGGGATCGGCCTCGTCGACCCGCTGACAGCCGAACCTTACGAAGGCCGCGGCCTCTGCCTTCGCCCGTTCGAGCCGGTCATCCACTTTCGCACATTGCTGATACTCCCGCCGAACCGGCCGGCCTCGGCGCTGGTGATGGAGTTCATCGAAGACCTGACGCACGCGCTCTGACATGGCCTAGTCCTTCAGCGCCATGCGCGCGACTGTGGTCATGAAAGAGATCGCCGGCCCTAGCACCGCGTCGTTAAAGTCATACCCCGACTCGTGGAGCTTGCCGTCCGGCCCGACCGGGCCGTTGCCAATCATGACATAGGAGCCGCCGCGGCCCTGATCGACCATGAAGGCGAAATCGTCGCCACCCATGACAGGCCGGATGTCGCGCGTCGTCTTCAGCCCTGCCGCCTCCGCCGCCTTCACCGATAGCGCCGACTCCTCCGGTGTGTCGGCCATGACCTTGCCCGCGGTCGTGATATCGTAGATCGCTTCCACCCCCATCGCCGCCGCAGTGCCCTCGATGATTGCGCTCATCCGCGCGATCACAGCCTTGCGCAGTTCGGGGTTGAAAGTGCGCAGTGTCCCCTTGATCGTCACTTCGCCGGGAATCTGGTTCGAGGCGGTGCCGCCATGGATCGTCGAGCAGGTAAGGGCCACCGTCTCCATCGGATCGACGTTGCGCGAAACCACCGAGTTCAGAGCAACGATCAGGTGCGCTGCCGCCGTGACCGGGTCGCGGGTGTCGTGCGGCATGGCCGCATGGCCGGCTTCGCCGCGCAGAACCACTGTCCATTCGCCGCCGACCGCCATCGCGGGCCGGTCGTAGACACCGATCTTGCCCAGCTCCAGCCCCGGCCAGTTGTGCCATGCGAAAACCCGCTCGCAGGGAAACCGCTCGAACAGCCTGTCCGCGATCATCGCCTTGGCGCCCTCGCCATTCTCCTCGGCGGGCTGAAAGATCAGGTGGATCGTCCCGCTCCAGTCCTCGTCCCTCGACAGCGCCTCCGCGATGCCCAGCAGCGCCGCGGTATGCCCGTCATGCCCGCAGGCATGCATCACACCGGGATTGGTGGAGGCATGGGCGAAGCTGTTGGTCTCCTGGATCGGCAGGGCGTCGATATCGGCGCGCAGCCCGACCGAACGGTTAGAGCCTGGCCGGTGCAGCCGCGCGACAACGCCATGCCCGCCGATGCCCGTCTCGTGCTCGATCCCCATCTCGGTCAGCCGGGCCGAAATGAACGCCCCGGTCTCGGCCTCGTGGCTCGACAGTTCGGGATGGGCGTGCAGGTGGTGTCGCCATTCGGTCACGCGGGTCAGAAGATCGGACGTCATCTATAGCACCTTCGACAGGAAAGCTTGGGTTCGCGGGTTCTGCGGGTTCGCCAGCACCTCGCGCGGTTTGCCCGCCTCCACGACGGCCCCCTGATCCATGAAGATCAGGTGGTCCGCCACCTCGCGGGCAAAGGCGATTTCATGGGTGACGAGCATCATCGTCATGCCAGAGGCGACGAGGTCCTTGATGACGTCCAGCACCTCTCCGACCAGCTCGGGATCGAGCGCCGAGGTCGGCTCGTCGAAGAGCATGACTTCCGGTTCCATCGCCAGCGCCCTGGCAATGGCAACACGCTGTTGCTGACCGCCCGAAAGCTGGCTTGGATAGCGCCCGCCGAGGCCGTGCAGGCCCACCCGGTCGAGCAGCGCCTGCGCCTTTGCGTTTGCCTCCATGCGGCGCAGTCCCTTCACCTGCACCGGTCCTTCCACGACGTTCTGCAGGGCCGTCATGTGCGGGAAAAGATTGAAACGCTGGAACACCATGCCCGTCCGCCGACGCTGCGCCGCGATTTTCCGAGGGTGGAGCACATGAAATCGCCCGTCGATCTCTCGGTAACCCTGCAACTCACCGCCAAGGAATACCCGGCCGGCGGAGATGGTCTCCAACTGGTTGATGCAGCGAAGGAGCGTCGATTTGCCCGAGCCGGAGGGCCCGATCGCAACGCAGACCTCGCCGCGGGTGATGGTCAGATCGACTTCGCGAAGCGCGTGGACGAACCCGAAGAACTTGTGAACCCCTTGCAGGCGGACGGCAGCGGTCTCCATCTCAGACCCCCTTGCCGAAGTGACGCTCAAGCCAGGCCTGGCCCATCATGAGGACCGAGGTTACGGCGAGGTACCACGTCGCCGCGACCATCAGCATCGGCACCGGAAGAAACAGCCGGTTGGCAATGGAGTTGGTGACGAACATCAGGTCTAGCGTAAAGGGAATGGCCAGCACCAGAGAGGTCAGCTTGAGCATGCCGATGGTCTCGTTTCCCGTGGGCGGCACGATAATCCGCATCGCTTGCGGCATCAGGATGCGCCACCAGATCTTGCCGCGGGACATGCCGATGGCTTCTGCCGCTTCTGTCTGCCCCTTGTCGATGGCGCGGAATCCGGCGCGAAAGATCTCGGCCAGGTAGGCGCTCTCGTTGAAACCAAGACCGAAGATGGCGGCGGTCAACGGGGTGACGATATACTTGGTTTCGATCGAGATGATGTCCGGTCCGAACGGATTGGAAAATGACAGCACCGGGAACAGCACAGCAAACAGGCCCCAGAACAGAAGCTGCGTGTAGGCGGGCGTGCCACGAAAAAACCAGACCCAGACCCAGGCGAGACCCTTCAAGATCGGGTTGTCGCTCTCGCGCATGATCACGAGCGCAATGGCTATGACAGCGGCCAGTAGCATTGCCACCACGGTCAGGATCAGTGTCCACATCACGCCGCGCAGGACCTGGCGGGAAAAGAGCCACTCCCAGTAGACCTCCCACCGGAAGTTTTCGTTGTGGGCCACCGCCTGGGCGGCCGAAATCGTGACCATGGCGAGGATCACCACCGCTACCCAGCGCCACGGATGTTTCCGGGGGACGACAACGTTGAGGGCAACGGAGGCGCCCTCTTCGGGGCGCCCCACTTCTGTCTGGTCGCTGGGCAAGAGATCGGTTCCGTAGGTCAATGGTCGACGTGCGGATTGATCTCTGCGGTTTCGATGGACAAGGACAAGCCCCAGGCTTCCATCAGGTCGCCGTAGGTACCTTCTTCGATCAGCTCGTTCAGCGTATCGGCGATGAGCTGGGTCAGTTCGGGATCGGACTTGGCCACGGCGATGCCGTTCAGGCCGGTCTGGCCGAAAATGCCGGCTCCCGGCAGCCCTTCGAGCATCCCGTTCGACTGTTTGATGGCGAGTGCGATTGTGCTGTCGCCGCCAACCGTCGCATCCGCGCCGCCGGCAGCCACCCGTGTCAACGCCTCGGGCTGAAGTCCGAAGGGCAGCATGGTGATTGCCTCTTCCCCGTCGGCCACGCATTGGTCGGAGATCTTGATGAGCTGGGTTTCGTCCCAGCTCCCCGTCGCCACGGCGATCAGACGGCCACAGAGATCAGCTGGGTCGAACTCCGTCGGATTGCCAGCCTTGACCGCCCAGAGGCTCGTGGATCTGAAGTAGCTGACGAAATCCACCACCTCCATCCGCTCCTGCGAGATCGAGAAGGCGTTCAGCCCAATGTCGAACTTGCTGCCGAGTGCGGGAAGAATGGCATCGAACGGCGAGGTCTGGCTTTCATAGGTCAGCCCCCACTTGGCGGTAATGGCATCGCCGATGTCGATGTCGATGCCCTCCGGCGTCTGACCGTCGGGCCCGGCCAGATACTCCCAGGGCGCATAGGCGTTGTCAGATCCGCCGACAAGCACGCCGGCTTCGCGGATACGCTCGGGCACGCGCGCGGCGAGCTCCGGGTTAACCTCTATACCCGATGTGTCGAACCCCTCGGCGAGAACCTGCCCCGAAAGCAGGATCGCGGCGGTGGCAAACAGCGTGAAACTGGCAGTGAATTTCATGGATTGTCCCCTGTTGTCAGACCGGCATTGCCTGACGTTCGCAGTGGAAAGGTGTTCTGTCCAATACGGATTTTTGCCGACTCTATTCTAAAACGGAATAGATTTTCCGGCGCACTTTTCTGCGCGTTGCCGCGGACACGGCCACTTCCGTGCCGGCGCAAAATGGCTGCGGAAAACGAAATCTCGTCATTCGCGCTTTTGAGGCAGGCTATAGACGTTGGCTTGATCGTAATCGGCGCTGGATGTGCAGCCTAAGGCAATTCAAAACAGCAGGACGCCCTCAGGAGCCTTGTCATGTTACGAGAACCGTGCCGCAGACTCTCGCATGGCCCTGCTGACGTCCCGCCACCGTCGAGCAGATGAAATTCACAACTGCCCCGCTTAAGCTCCTTCGCCTTGACACCTCCGTCTAGCGAACCCTGACCCCGGGCGAACCTGCAGATTTCCTGCGCCTGTTGCGCAGGGTAGTCGTGGTGGCGGGATAGCGATCCCTCCGCCCCTAGGCCGCGCCACACTCAGTCCGTCACGGCTGCGCGGGCGTCCTTTTCTGCCGAGCGGCGAAAGAAGATCACATAAAGCACCGGCGCGGCGATCATCGTCAGCAACGTGGCGAAGGCCAGGCCACCCATGATCGTGACCGCCATCGACTCGAAGAAGCTGTCGCCCAGAAGCGGCGCCATGCCGAGGATCGTCGTCGCCGCCGCGAGGAAGACCGGGCGAAGACGCGAGGAAGAGGCCTCGACGACCGCCCGGTCGAAAGGCACGCCTGCAGCGCGGGTCAGGTCGATTTCCTCGATCAGCACGATGCCGTTCTTGATCAGCATGCCCGACAGCGACAGAAGCCCCAGAAGCGCCGTAAAGCTGAAGGGAAGGCCAGTGCCCAGCAGCCCGATTACCGCGCCATTCACAGCCATCGGCACCAGAAGCCAGATGATCAGCGGCTGCCGCAGCGCACCGAACAGAAGGACCGAAATTAGGATCATCGCCAGGAAGGTCATCGGCAGCTTCGCTCCCAGCCCGCCGACCGCGTTGCCGCTGCTTTCGAACTCGCCGCCCCACGCCATGCTGTAGCCGGCGGGCAGGTCAAGCGCCTCGATCTCGTCCTTGATCAGCGCCAGCGCGGTGCTGGCCGTAATGTCCTGCGGGATGTCCGCCTGGATCGTCAGCGTGGGTACCCGGTTCAGCCGCTTGATCAGCGTGCTGCGGGGCTCCACCTCGATGCCGTCCAGCATCTCGGCAACCGGCACGTATTCCGATGCCAGCGAGGACCAGACGAGCGTATCCATGACCTCGGTCGGCTCTCCATCCGCGCGCGACCGCAGGACCACGGGGATAAGGCGGTCACCCTGACGGTACTGGGCGACGGTGCGGCCTGTGGTTTCCATCTGGATGGCCGTAGCCACGTCCGCGCGCGTCAGACCGGCGATCCCGGCACGGTCAGCGGCATAGTGGGGCACGTAGGTCGGCTCAAGGTCGCGCCAGTCGGTGCGGATGGTATGCAGCGCCTCCCCTGCACCGCGCAGGATCTCTTCCATCTGTTCAGCGATCCGGCGCAGCTCGACCGGGTCGCGGCCAGAGATCCGGATCTCGATCGGCGCGCCGCTGTTGCGACCGAAGGCAAGCTGCTGAGTGCGGAATTCGCCCTGCTGCAGTTCCTCGGACGCGAAAGATTCCAGGGCGCGCCGCAGGTCGGGCATGTCTTCCAGATCGGCGGCGCGGATGATCAGGTGCCCGTAGGACGCCGTCGATTCTTCCGACGAATAGGTCAGCATGAAACGGGTCGCACCGGCGCCGACGAAGGCGTCGACCGATTGCACCTCGTCGCGCGCCATCAGCCAGTCTTCCAATTGCCTCAAGTCGGCGCTGACGCTGTGGATATCGCTGCCCTGGCGCAGCTTGTAATGCGCGTAAAGCAGTGGCGTGTCCGAGACCGGAAACAGCTGGTTCTCAACCTTGGTGAAGCCCCAGAAGCAGGCCGCCGTGGTACCCACCAGCGCAACGACCACCAGCCAGCGCAGCCGGATCGCGCCCCGCAGCACCAAGGCAAAGGCCCGGAAGACGAGGCCGTCGTAGCTTTCATCGGCGCGCTGGTCCCGCTTGAAGACGTAATGCGCCAGCAACGGGGTCACGGTCAGCGCCAGAAGCCAGGACAGGGTCAGCGAGATCAGGATGACGGCGAAGAGCGAAAACATGAATTCGCCCGTACTGTCCTGCGACAAGCCTATGCCCGAGAAGGCCATGATCGCGATCACCGTCGCGCCCAGCAACGGAATCTGCACACGATTGGCGGCATCGTCGGCCGCATCGCGCGAGGACCGCCCGGCCAGCATCTTCAGCTGCATGCCCTCGGCCACGACGATGGCGTTGTCGACCAGCATCCCCATGGCGATGATCAGTGCGCCAAGGCTGATCCGTTGCATTTCGATGCCGAAGATCGCCATGAAAAAGATCGTCCCCACGACCGTCAGCAGCAGCGTAGCCCCAACCACGATGGCCGCGCGCCAGCCCATGAAAAGCCCGAGCACCGCGATCACAATGGCGACCGAGGCAGCCAGGTTCACGAGGAAGTCGGTCGAGGCCTCGTCGACGACGATGTGCTGCTGGTATATCGGGTACAGTTCGACCCCGGCGGGCAGATCGGCGCGCAGCTCTGCAAGGCGTGCGTCCACCCTGTCGCCGATATCGACGATATTCTGCGTCGCGATGCCGGCGATGCCGATGGTGAAGGCCGGGACGCCATTGTGCCGTATTAGCTGCCGCGGGACTTCGTCTCGGCTGCGGTTGACCTGCGCGATGTCGGTCAGGCGCAGGACCCGGTCGCCGACGGTGATCGTCAGCTCGGACAGCGCCTGCAGCCCATCGGTGCCCTCGGGAAAGTCGATGCCGATCCGCAGGTCGCCTTCTCTGACAGAGCCGGCCGTGGTGACGCTGGTGGCGGTTTGAAGCTGATTGATGATGGTATCCGGCGACACGCCGAGGTTGGACAGGATGCCCATATCGGGGATGACGGTGATAACCTCCTCCGGCAGGCCCGCAAGCGAGATGTCCGCGACCCCGTGGACCGCAAGCAGCTCGCGCCGCAGCCAGGTGGCGACCTCGTGGACTTCGAGGTCGGTGAAGCCCTCGGCCGTCACGGCCATGAAGATGCCGTAGACGTCACCGAAGCCGTCATCGACCCGCGGGTCGCGCACCGCGTCCGGAAGCCCCGCGGCGGCCGCCTCGACCTTGTTGCGCAATTCTTCCCAGATGGCGGGAATGTCCTTTGCCGGTACGGTCGACGCCAGCTCGACCGTAATCCGCGACACGCCCGGACGGTTCGACGAGGTGATCTTGTCCACCTCGCCCATCTGCTGGATCGCGGATTCCAGCGGTTCCGAGACCTCGCGGGCCACCTGCTCGGCCGAGGCACCGGGATAGGATGTCGTCACCACCGCCTGCTTGATGGTGAAGGCCGGGTCTTCCAGACGGCCGACCGTGGCATATCCCCAAAGGCCGCCGCCCAGAAGGCAGACGATCAGGATCCAGGTCAGGAGGGCCTTGTCGATCGAAGCGCGGGCGATCCTCATTTCCCGCCTTCCGCGTCCAGCAGACCCTCGTAGCGCCGCACGGCATCACCGTCCGACAGGCGCCAGGCGCCGGTAGCCACGATTTCGCTGCCCGGCTCGGGGCCGTCCAGCAGAACGAACTGCCCGTCCGGGCCGGGGGCGATCCGCACCGGATGCGCCGTCAGAACGTTCCCGGCTTCAAGAACAAGCACCTGCGGTGTTCCGTCGGCGGCAAAGCGGACGGCAGTCGCCGGAACCAGCGTGCGGGCATCCGCTCCCGCCCGCGCCAGCGTCAGCCTGACAGAGACAGAGGCACCGGGCAGAAGCCGTGCCGGCACCTCGCCGTCGAACGCCAGCGTCAGGCGGAAAGTCTGCCCGACCTCGGACGCCTCTGCGGTCAACTCCCGGAACACCAGCGGGACCGGATCGGCCGCGCCGCCCAACAGCGCCTCGGCCGCGACCTGCGGGTTCGCTCCGGTCTGACGCATCACCAGTTCCGGCACTTCGATGGTCACCCGAAGCTCGCTCATATCATGGATGCGCACGATGGTCTGGCCAGCCGAGACGGTCGCATAGCGCTCTGCCTCGCGATGGGCGATCAGGCTGTCGAACGGCGCGATCAGCGTTGCGTCCTCCAGCGCTGCCTCGGCGGCGGCAACGGCCACACGCGCCAGTTCGGCATCGGTGCGCGCGACGTCGATCTGCGCCTGCGGAATGATCGTGGGGCCCAGCTTCTCTTGTCGTGCAAGGTCGGAGCGGGCCAGTTCGTATTGCGCTCTGGAGCGATCGAGTTCGCGCTCGAAAGGTTCAAGGTCCAGCCGCGCCAGAACTTCGCCGGCAGGGACAAGGGTGCCCTCGGTCGCTGGCAGATCGGCAAGCAGTCCGCCGGCCTGGAAGGCTAGCTCGACCGTACTGCGCGCCGTCACCCGACCATAGAATGTCCGCACGATGGGTGTCTCCTGCGGGGCAATGGTCATAAGCTTCACGGGCGTGGCGGCGGCCTCCGCCATGATCTGGGCCGGAAGGGTCAGAAGCAGGATCAGTACGATGATACGCATCGGAAAGGCTTTCATGTCGTTCGCTTGTCCGGCGCGCCGGACGCAGGTGCGGCATCGAAAGGCGCAAACCGTCCGATGCCGCGTGGCTGTGGGTTTCAGGGAAGATTGCTTACGGAATGCGGACCATCATCGGCGTGATCTGCCGGATGCCGCCGAACCCGATCATCCGCGGGGGCGTCTGGATCTCGATACCCGGCGCGTCTTCCAGAAGGGCCTTCAGGCTTTCCTCCATCTCCAGCCGGGCCAGCATCTCGCCGATGCAGCGGTGCGGGCCGTGGCCGAAGACAAGGTGCAGGCGGGGGTGGTCGGTCCGGCGCATCAGGAACTCGTCCGGCCTGCTGTACATCTCCGGATCCCGCATCGCGGACATCGTGCTGAGCTGCAGCAGAACGCCGGCCGGCACGGTTGTCCCGCCGATCCGGATCGGCTCCAGCGTGAAGCGCGGGACATTGCTGACCGAGGGGTCGAACCGCATGCTTTCCGAGATCGCTCCGGGGACAAGGGACGGGTCAGCCTGCAGCGCGGCCCAGTCGTCCGGGCGCTGGCGCAGCAGGGCCACCGCATTGGCAAAGGCGGCGCGGGTCGTGTCGCTGCCGCCAAGCACAAAGGCCAGCACCTGATTGACGAGGCAGCTGAATTCCATGCCCCGCGTCTGCTGCCAGTCGGTGACCAGCCGGGACAGAAGATCGTCCGTGGGCGCGGCCAGCCGGGCGGTCATCTGCTCCTCGACATAGGCGAACGCCTCGCGCGCCGCGATCTCGACCCGGTCGTGTTTCTCTACCGGATAAACCGGCCCGATCGCGCCGGCCATCTCGTAGATGCGCGAGGCAAAATAGGAGGCGTCGGCAACCGGAAACCCGATGATCGCGGCGATCATCTCGGCCGGAACCCGTGCCGCCATGCGCTCGACGAAGTCGAAGCTTTCGCCGCGCGGAAGGTCGGCGACGATCTTGCGCGCGACGGCCCGGATACGGTTTTTCGACGGCAAGATGGCCTGATGCGAAAAGGCGCGGGCAAAGGGGCCGCGCTTGGTCCGGTGGTCCTTGCCATTGGCGAAGAGCAGGATGTCGTTCAGGAAACGGGCCATCGCGCCATCGGGCACATTGTGATGCGCGACGTAGTCACGGCCTTCGATCTGGACCGTCCGGTCGTCCTTCAGCAGCGGCACGACGTCAGCGGCGCGAAGAACGTAATAGCTTTGCAGGTTGATGCGGATGACCGGGTGGTCCCTGCGCAGTTCGGCGAACCGGGCATGCGGATCTTCAAGCAGCCAGTCCGGATCGATCAGGGGTGCTTCAACGGTAATCGGCGTGGTCTTATTCAATGTATTAATCCTTTGTTTTCTTTACAGGTAAAGGCGCCCAATGGGTCTTCAGGCAATTCAGATCGCGTCCGGATTCCGTGGGCCCACCTGACCGTCCGGGCCGACTGGCAAGGCGGCCCGGACGGCGATGACGGGGAATCCGGGGAGGGCGGAAAAACAAATGCCGGCGATCCGATTCTAGGCAACCAGACCGCCGGCACGCCGCGGGTTTCGAGAAGCGGACCTCAGTTCCCGAGGATGATCACCCGCTTCGGGTCGTCGTCCAGCCACAACCGGGTGCTGCACAACGTGTTTCCGTTAGGCCCTTCTTGGCAGCGGGTGCGCCGCACAACGGGGCGGTAGTCGTTCCCTACGACGACGACGCCGTGCGACGAGCCGGTGCCGTGCACCACTCCGCCGTTGGGGCCGATGATCGTGGTCCCGTCGGCCGCTGCCTGACCGGCGAGACCGAGGGCAAGTACAGTGGAGATCGCAGTGATCTTCAGGGTCATGGTTGCTTCCTTTCATTCTGTCGCAGATCGGCCAACCGGTTTGCCGGTTCACCGAAGGACGCCGCCTTGTCGCTGGCCGGCGTAAAGCGCGGATTTCCGGCGGGAAAAGTTTTGTTAAGCTTTGTAAGTGCGGCGGGCGCGATCCTGTCGCCGGGTGGAACGGTCAGAAGGCGAAACCCAGGAAGACCATGCCCGTCACGCTCAGATCCTCCTGCACGACGGGGCTGTCCCGGACTTCCGATCCAAGCTGCGCGACGGAAACCTGTCCGCCAAGACGCAGGTTCTCGGACAGCCGGTAGGTCGCCCCCAGTCCAAGCTGCGCGCGCCGAAAGCCGCCGCCGATTTCGTAGATCGGTTGATGGGCATCCATGGCGGCTTCGTTGTCCAGGCCGAAATAACCTTCCATGTACTTGTCATCCGAGAAGGTCAGCGACAGATCGGCGCTCAGGTTCAGCCGCTCGGTCACCGGAACGCGGTTCGCCAGCCCGAACGTCGCCGAGGTACCCTCGGTCCCCGCAAGGTAATGCTGCAGCGAACCATGGATCCGGCCGATCCGGGTATCGTAGCTGCCAACGAAACCGACGCGGAAGGCGTCGTCGATGTCGGCCTGCCCCGGCAGCTCCAGATCGGCCCCGTCGCGCCCGCCCCCATAGCCGATGGTCGCCGAAAGGGTCGCCCCTCCCTCACGGAAGGCGGTAATGGCCAGTCCGTCGCGACCAAGGCTTACCCGTCCGTAATCCAGGCTGACAAACGGGACCACGAGGGTTTCATAGTCCTGGCTGCCCTCGAAAACCGGCGCCGTCCGCAGCCCTAGTGCGGCCATGCCGTGCCATTCCGGGCCCGCGCCCTGTGCAGCCACCTGCCCCGCGATAACCGCCATCGCAGCCGCCCAGACGAGTTGCTTCATGTCATTCTTCCTTCGCTTCGGTTCGACTTGATCGCACGGGAAAAGTCACCCCGGGCGGAAAGACCGGGGTGACCATGGGAAAACCGGCCATTGCATCAGAGACATTGGCGGCATGCACTCTGCACCCGCCCGAATGGTGTTCCGGGTCTCTTGCGCGCAGAGGTGCTAGATTTCATTGCCGTGCCCTGATCTTGACCTTCCGGGCTCTGTGGCGCGTGCTTGTAAGCACTTCATGTGCGGCGGGAAAAGTTTTGTAACCTTTTGTTAAGCAGCCCCGCTGCGACTTCAGGTCGACTGCAGGCTGGGCTAGTGTCGCGCGATGGAAACGCCCGAGAACCGGCGCCGCATTGCTCTTGTCGAAGACGATGCCGAACTGCGCGCATTGACCGCCGCCATGCTGGAGGAGGGCGGCTTTGACGTGGCCTCCCTGGGCAGCGCGGCAGAGCTTGACGAACACCTTCTGCGCGACACGCCCGATCTGCTGCTTCTGGACGTGATGCTGCCCGGGGAAGACGGACTGTCGGTCTGCCGCAGGCTGGCGCCGCAGGGACGGTTCGGTATCCTGATGCTGACGGCGCGCGGCAGCGACATCGACCGCATCATCGGGCTGGAACTTGGTGCCGACGACTACATCGCCAAGCCGTTCAACCCGCGCGAACTGACGGCCCGGGTCCGCGCGGTGCTGCGACGGCTTCGTCCGGATGTGGCCAGTCCGCGAGACGTGGCCGACTTCCTTGGCTGGCGGATGGATTTTGCCGCCCGGAGCCTGACCGACCGCGAGACTGGAACCGATGCGCGGCTGTCCTCCGGCGAGTTCGACCTTCTCGTGCATTTCGTGATGGCGCCGGGCCGGGTTCTAAGCCGTGATCACCTGCTGGACGTGACACGCGGGCGGATGAGCGGCCCGTTCGACCGGGCGATCGACGTGCAGGTCTCCAAGCTGCGTCGCAAGATCGGCGATACGCCGGACACGCGTGAAATCATCAAGACGGTGCGCGGCGGCGGCTATCTGTTCGCGCCGCAGGTCCGGAGATCGCGGGCATGAACCGCCTCGGCCTTACCGGCCGGCTGATCCTGTTCATCGCTCTCGGCATGTTCCTGACGCAGGCGCTGGTCCTGGCCGTGTATCTGATCGACCGGCAAGACACCCTGCCGGGACGCCATATCTTTCCTGCGGCCGACCAGATGGAGGCCACCGTCAGACTGTTTGACAACGCCGGACCAGAGGAACGCGATCTGCTCGCGCGGGCCTTTTTCGGCTCCGGCCTGGTGTTGCGGCATGGCGTGGATCCCGAAGAGGAAATCAGGGGCCGCCAGATCCTGCCCAGGCTGACCGCGGGATTTTCCCAGTATTCCGATTTCATGGCCGGCCACGAAGTGCGGCTGACTGCCCCGGAAAGTACGCGTTTCGATTGGTTTCCGGGCGCGCGCGCCTGGATTTCTCCTGGCAGGCTTCAGCTGCTTGTCCAGCTTTCCGACGAAACCTGGCTCTCCGTTGGGCGCCGATTGACACCGGGGCTGTCGCTGGCCGGGCTGCCGGTCGGCATGGTCTCGGCGCTGCTTGCCACGCTGCTTGCCCTGATCGTGATGATCGTCGTCTGGCGCGAGACGCGGCCGTTGCGCCGGCTGGCTGAGGCAGCAGAGTCCTTCGGGCGCGATCTGGAACCTCGCACAATTCCGCTGCCGCGGGCACCGGATCTGCGGGCGATGGTCCTTGCCTTCGATGACATGCAGCACCGCATTGCCCGCGCCGACCGCAACCGGACGGACATGCTGATCGCCCTGTCCCACGATGTCCGCACACCGCTGGCGCGGCTTACGCTTCGTCTGCGCAAACTTGACCCCGAGTTGCAGGAGGCCGCGGGCCGGGACATCACGCAGATCGAGCGGGTTGCCGATGCCGCCTTCCAGCTTGCCCAGGCCGATGGCCCCAGCCTGGATGACAAGGTCGACCTGCGCGCGCTGCTTGCCGATTTGGCCGAAGAGGCCGGCATCCCCCTTGTCGACGGCAAGCCGGACGCCCCGGCAGAGGCGCAGGGGAACGGGCAGCTGTTGGGGCGCGCGGTGGCAAACCTGATCGACAACGCGCTGAAATACGGCGCCACCCCCCGCGTCGTCCTGGTGCCCGGGCGCCAATGGCACACAGTCGCCGTCGAGGATGACGGTCCGGGCATCCCCATGGAAGAACGCGAGCGGCTGCTGCAGCCGTTCCAGCATGGCAACATCGCCCGCGGCGGCAATGCCGACGGGGACGGTCTGGGCCTTGCGCTTACCCGCCGCATCGTCGAGCGCCACGGCGGGGCGCTGAACCTCGGCGACACACCATCCGGCGGCATGCGCGCAGCCTTTACACTGCCGGCGAACCGGTAGTCGGGGGAAAACGCGCGCGACTTCACTGTGGATGCTGGCTGACCGGCTCCTTTTGGAGGCGGCATTCTTTAATTCGCTCCGTTCAGGCTTACAGCATCACGGTAGTTTCCAACGTCCGCTCAGAGCCGAAACTTTCTGCAACTCAATTGCGAACAAAAGAAATCCGCTTAGAGATTGAACATTGGAGATTTAGGTCCGCGCATTGCTTCTGCGGGATCGACGAGTTGCTTCGTCGATGCTTGGAGCTCATGAATCAGCATACTGAGCCGGTAGATCACTGATATACTTGTCTGCATTGATAGCTCGGATTTTTTGGAGGGCTGGATGGATACAATCCAGCCCATCACAGAAACAAACGTTTAATTACGAACTGTTACGAAGTTTTGTGGCGGAGAGACAGGGATTCGAACCCTGGAGACGGTTTCCCGCCTACACGCGTTCCAGGCGTGCGCCTTCGACCACTCGGCCACCTCTCCGGTCCGGGCTATGTATCCGCCCACCTTGCCCCGTTGCAAGGGGAAATACGCCCTATTTGCTGGCCTGCAGCGAGAATGCCAGCGGCAGCCAGCGGCGATCCGGCCAGCGGTACATCGCCCCGGGCGCCGGAGCCAGGAAACTGAACATCGGCCACGGTACCTGGTCGTGCTCGTGGAACCAGTCGAGACGCAACCCCGCCGATGCGACCGCCGACAGGATCTCGCTCAACGGATGATCCCACCAGTACTCGTGGCCGGCTTCCAGATCGGGAAAATCACCGGTGTAGTCCTTTGGCGCTTCTTCTTTCTGCAGGCCGAAGTCCATGTATGGATAGCGCCAGGCCGGTTTTTCATCTGCCGCTTCACCGGCATCCGTGTCAAAGACCATCGCCGCTGGATGTCCCTCGGCCAGATAAAGCCGCCCGCCCGGCCTCAGCAGTTCCGCCACGATCCGCGCCCAGCGATCGAGATCCGGCAACCAGCCGATCGCACCCCAGGTCACGAAGACCATGTCGAACGGCCCATCCTCCGCCAGCGCCTCGGGCGCGGAATAGAGATCGGCCTCGACGAATGTGGCCCGGTCCGCCAGTCCCAACTCGCCCGCCAGTTCCCGCGCCACACGGATGGCTTCGCCAGACAGATCCAGACCGACGACGCGCGCAGCGCCCTTCTGTGCCAATGTCAGGGTATCGCGGCCGAAATGGCATTGAAGGTGCGCGATCCGCAGCCCGGCCACATCGCCGATCTCGGCCTCCTCGATCGGGTGCAGAACCGCCCTGCCCTCGCGCAGCGGTGCCAGATCGTAGGCATCGGATTTCAGGTGCAGACCGACCCGCTCGTCCCAGGTCGCGCGGTTCGCGTCCAGCCAGTCCGGCGGTGTGGTTCGGTCGGTCAATTCGCGCTCCATTGGTAGGCGGCCGACCCTATCGGCCTTGCCCTATCCGTCAAGCAGCAGGTTCACACGCCGGTTCTGCTTGCCCTTGTTCTCGATCTTGCCCAGCCGCACCGTACCGATCTCGCCGGTTCGCGCCACATGCGTGCCGCCGCAGGGCTGCAGGTCGATCTGCGTCTCCCCGGCCCCGATCCGGATCAGTCGCACGCGCCCCGCACCGCGCGGCGGCTGGACGGACATCGTCTTCACGAGCCCGGGATTGGCGTCGAGATCGTCCTCGCTGATCCAGTCCTGCGTCACCGCCAGGTCCCGCGCGATCAGTTCGTTCAGATGATCCTCCAGCCCCTGCCTGTCTTCCGGAGGCTCCGGCATCGCGAAGTCCAGCCGCCCCTTGCCGACTGCAATGGACCCGCCCGTCACCGGCAGCGGAATGACTACCGACAGCAGATGCAGCGCCGTGTGGACCCGCATATGCGAATAGCGCCGCTCCCAGTCGAGCCGCTGGTGAACCTTCTGCCCGTGCACCGGCAGAACCTCCCCGGATTCCGGGACAAGCACCACATCACCGTTTTCGCCTTTCACCGTATCGGTGATGGCGATCTCCTGATCCTCCCAACTCAACCAGCCGCTGTCGCCCGGCTGCCCGCCGCCGGTCGCATAGAAGATGGTGCTGTCGAGCACGATCCGCCCGTCCTCGGTCACGTCCTGCACCGTTGCTTCCGCCTCGCGGGCGTACGGTGTGCTCAGAAACGCCTTGTCGGTCATGTACTGTCTCCGTCCGCTTCTCCGCTGTCGGCCTCGCCCACCGGATCGCCGGGCACCATGTGGTCATCGGCCGGCGGCTCCGGCAACGGATCGGGATCCTCCGGCACAACCGCCTTGCCCGGCCGCAGAGCCTCGGCATTGCGGATCCAGATATCCTGCTGGGCAAAGGGTATCTCGATGCCTTCCTCGGCGAAACGCTCCGCTATCTGGTGCCGGATCTCGGTGCGAACCGGCAGGCCGAACGCGATATCCGGCAGCACCGCGCGGACCTGAAAATCCAGGCTCGACGCGCCGAACTCCAGAAAGTCGACCATCGGCTCCGGGTCCAGCGACACCAGCGGATGGTTCGACACGATCTCCTTCAGGATACGCTCCACCTTCCGCGTGTCCGTGCCATAGGCTACCCCGACCGTCACGATGATCCGGCCCGTCGAGTCTCCCCTCGTCCAGTTCTTCACCGCACCCGAGATGAAATCGGCATTCGGCACGATGACATCGTTGCGGTCAAAGGTCTGGATCTTGGTCGACCGGACCGAGATCGATTTCACGATCCCCATATGCCCGCCGACTTCGATCCAGTCGCCTTCTGCGACGGGCCGCTCCACCAGAAGGATAATGCCGGAAATGAAGTTCGACACGATGTTCTGCAGACCGAAGCCGATACCGACCGACAGCGCACCGAAAACGAATGCCAAAGCCGACAGGTCAATCCCGGCCGTTGTGACCGCGATCATCACGCCCAGGCCGATGCCAAGGTACCCTATCCCCGATACGATGGCGTTCTGCCCGCCCGGATCGATACTGGTCTTCGGCAGGATCGATGCCTTCAGCGCCGCCTGGAACAGCCGGGTTGCGGTGTAGAGGACGCCAAAGACGACAAGGAAGGTCAGGAAGGTCGACAGCGATATCCGCGCATCGCCAATCGTTATGCCTTCCTGGGCCTTGTTCCAGATCTCGGTGATATCGGCGACGCGCGCGCCCCACACGAGGGCGAAAAGCGGCAAAGACGCCATCGCCAGCAGAAAACTCAGCAGGCTCGGCATCAGGGCCTGTTGCGCTTCTTCATGGCTCCGCCGCGTGACGATTGCGTACAGTTCCACGACGACATCGTGCAGAATTCTCAGGAGTCCGAGCAGCGCCAGGGTGGTCGCAGTCGGCACAATCATCTGATAGGCAAGGTTACGATACCCCGCCAGCGCCACGACCGGACCGGCAATGCCCAGAATGACGACGAGCTGACCGATCAGCCTTTGACTCCGCTGCGCGAAAGAGACGTCGATATCGTCATCCTTCCGCGCTTCCTCTACGCTGGCCGACAGGATTCGCCCGATCCGGACATAGACAAGTCCGGCCACCGTAAAGAGCGGGAAAAACACGACCGCCAGGGTTTCGGGCGAGAATTCCTCGAACTCTCGCAGCCTTTCCAGAAGAGCCAGCAACCCGGTCATCAGACCGGCGAGCGTTATGTAGAACCGCATTTCACGTCCGCGGTGCGACGTACCGGGAAGCGGCTGCGGCGCATCCGGATCCAGCGGATAAAGCCGAAGGCCCAGCCAGCGGGCGCCGAACAGGAAAAGGCCGAAGAGAGGCAGGGCCACAGCCACAGCAATTCCACGCTCGCCGACCAGGCCGGTCGCCATGATCGCTGCGGCCAACAGGGCCAGGCCCAGGACCGGCAGGATTACCTGCAACAGCGACGTCATGACCGCAGCCAGTCGTCGCGCCCTGCCCTTGCTGCGGTTCAGCACGGCCTGCGTAAGCCAGACCATCGCGCTGCGCCCGCGAAGCACCAGCAAGGCAGCGACTGCAAGAAAGAACAACGTTTCCGGCAATTGCTTGCGCACTTGCTGACGCGTCTCCGGAAGCGCCCAGGCATCGCGGAACTCGGACCAGACCGCCTCGAACGCAGAGGATACCTCCGCAAGCGCCTCAGGCCAGATCGTCGGATTTGCCGGCGTCGGCCCGCGGGTCAACAATTCTCCGGTCTGGCGCTGCCGGATCAGGGTATCGATTTGACGGATGATCGCTTCGGCCCTGCGGTATGCAGCCTCGGCAGTGCGGACGGGCACCATCAGGTCGTTCAGATCGACTGTCAGCCTTTCACGCCTCTGCGTGATCTCCGTTGCTTCCGTCTCTCCGTCATCCGGCGCCGGTCCGAGCGCATCGAGCTGGTCCTGCAGAGACGAGATCTGCGCCGCGTTCGTATCCTGTGCAGCAAGGAAATACTGCCGCCACAGAACCATTTCCGCGCGCAGTTCTTCCAGTTCCTCGTTGCTCGCGGTGCCGTCGTTGAGGGTAGCCTCGGCGCGCGTCGCAACATTGTCCCAGGCGTCGTACGTGTAGTCCGGATCCCACTCGTCCGAGTCATCCGGAGGAATTTCCGTTGCCGCGTCCTGCGCCCACGCCGCAGGTGCGCCAAACCCTCCTGCCAGCAGGCAGAGCAGCAGGATCAGGATCGCGGCAAAGCGCCTCATGCGTCTTCGAACACCTCGGGCAAGATACGCGGATCTTCATCCAGCCAGTCCGGAACCGGCAAACCCTTTTCCTTCAGGAAAGTGGGGTTGAACAGCTTCGACTGATAGCGCGAGCCAAAGTCGCACAGCACGGTGACAATCGTGTGGCCCGGTCCCATGTCCTTCGCCATCCGTACGGCACCGGCCATGTTGATCGCGGTGGAACCGCCCATGCAAAGACCTTCGTTCTTCAAAAGGTCGAAGACATACGGCAGAGCCTCCTCGTCCGGGATCTGATAGGCGAAGTCCGGCGTGAACCCTTCGAGGTTCGCGGTGATCCGCCCCTGCCCGATCCCTTCCGTGATCGAGCTGCCTTCGGCCTTGAACACGCCGTCCGTGTAAAAGCTGTAAAGCGCGGCGCCCAAAGGGTCGGCCAGCGCCATCTTAACACCCTTGTGCTGCAGCGCCTCCGCGACACCCGCAAGCGTTCCGCCCGACCCGACCGCCGACACGAACCCGTCCACCTTCCCGCCGGTCTGCTCCCAGATTTCGGGGCCGGTGGTTTCCACATGCGCCTGCCGGTTCGCAACGTTGTCGAACTGCTGCGCCCAGATGGCGCCGCCCGGCTCGATCTCATTAAGTTTCTCCGCCAACCGGCCGGAATACTTCACGTAATTGTTCGGGTTCTTGTACGGAACGGCAGGCACCTGGACTAGCTCCGCACCCGCCAGCCGGATCATGTCCTTCTTTTCCTGGCTCTGCGTCTCGGGGATCACGATGACCGTCTTGTAACCCATCGCCGCGCCTACCAGCGCCAGCCCGATCCCGGTATTACCGGCCGTGCCCTCCACGATGGTTCCACCGGGTGCCAGATGGCCCTTCGCGACCGCATCCTTGATGATGTACAGCGCCGCCCGGTCCTTGACCGACTGGCCCGGATTCATGAACTCCGCCTTGCCGTAGATGTCGCAGCCGGTTGCCTCGGAAATCGCGTTCAGCCGGATTAACGGCGTGTGGCCCACGGCTTCGGGCAAATCCTTGTAAATCCGCATCTCGCGCCCCTCCGGAAATCGCCTGAACAGGGGTCTTGTGTAGGCTGCGATTCCTCGGAACTCAAGCGCCGCCCCGCAATCTGGACCGGTTGGCCGCAAGCCAGTGAAGCGTCAGGATCAGCGGTCCATTCTCGGCTTCGCCGCTGGTCAGAAATTCCATCATCTCGTCGAAATCGAGAAGAAAGCTCCGGATGTCCTCGGCTTCTTCCTCGACCCCGCCGATGCCGGTGATGTCGTCCGGCAGGTCGGCAAGCCCGACATAGGAATAAAGATACTCGGTAATCGCGCCCGGCGAGGGATAGTACCGCGCCACCTGTTCCAGCCGGTCCAGCGTCAGCCCGGCTTCCTCCTGCGTTTCGCGCATGGCGGCGGTCACCGGGTCCTCGCCGGGGTCGATCCGTCCCGCAATCGGTTCAATGCTCCAGGGGTTTAAGTCGCCACGCGCAAAAGGGCCAAACCGGAACTGTTCGATCAGCAAGACACGGTCGCGCACCGGATCGTAAGGAACCACAGTCACGGCATCGCCCATGACGAAAGCCGCGCGCGTGACCGTCTCGCTCTGCCCGCCGCCGAACTGGCGAAAACTGACGTCCTGCTCTTCGACCATGAAGAAATGCCGGTACGGCCGCCGCCGTGCGGCCGAGGCGACATCCGCCTCGGTCATGCCTGCCCGCACATGGTTCGCAGCGCTGTCACCACGCGCCCGCACCCAGGAGGCCGCCCGCATGCGCGTCTGCATGAAATTCCGGCCGACATCCTCCGGCGCATCCACCCCGAACCGACCCATAACCTCGTCGGCAGCCCTGAGCGTCAGTTTCCCCCACCGCTCGGCCCAGTCCACAAGGTCCCACAGCTTACCGACCTGCCACAGATCCTCCGGCGGCACATAGACCTCCGCATCGACAGGCGCACCGCCACATTCGACGGTCACGGTCTCCCGCACGTATCCGAATGCGGCCTCATAGTAATCCGCCCGCGCAAGCGCCTCCGGCGTAACTCCGTCCAGCAGCAGACCTTCGACCCGCTCTCCGGGCGCCTCGATCAGCAAGGGAAAGCTCTCTCCCTTCGCCCAACGGACGGCGTGACCGGCCAGCATGGCAGAACGCACGGGAAGGTCGCCATCCACACCCAGGACGAGCCTTAACAGCGGCTCATACCGCAATGTTCCATATAGAAAAACAGACATCGGTCAGGGATATCTTTTCGCCACCAGTTCGACGACGAAGCCCAGGATCATGCCGCCGATGATCAATGTTCCGGCAACTTCCAGCGGCTTCAGGAAGACCAGGTACTCGATCGCGATCTCCATCATCCCCTTCAGCCCCTCCATCGGCCCGGCATAGCTCTTCCTGAGCGAGCGAATGACCATTTCGTAACCGGCCAGAAAGAACAGCGACCAGAACACCATCAGACCGGATGCCGCCAGCCCGAGCCCGAACGAATAGGACAGCCCTCCGCCGGCACGTCGGCCGAGGAAGGTCCAGCCAACCATTACACCCATCGCTGCAACGATTTCACGAAACCGTCCAGGCTTCATCTCTTCCGGGAAGTACGGAACGATCATGTCGGCCACGAACCACCCCATCACGCCTAACAGGATGGCGGCTACAAGTTTCGCGGCTGTCGGCATTCGGGGATCTCCGAGGAACGCTTTGTTGCGCCAGTTTCCGCACTGCCCGGCCACGCCGCAAGAAGGCCGCTGGATTTTCCGCCGCGCCTGTTCCAGCGGCGACACATCGGCCGAACCTCAGAAGTCCCTGTTCTCGTAGGCGGCAAGCGCCAGTTTCCGCCCTTCATCCAATGCCACGATGGGTGCATCGGGGTAGTCCGCGTCCGGCTCCAACCCCCACGACTGAGGCACCGCATCGAAATAGGATAGCGCCGTCTTCGTCGGGTTCGCATAAGCCTCGGCGATCCAGCGGCGGCGATACACCGCATCGAGGTCGAACTTCTCCGCCTGCGTCTCCGGGTTGAAGATCCGGAAATACGGCGCCGCATCCGGCCCGGACCCGGCCGTCCACTGCCAGCCCAGCGCATTCGACGCCGGGTCCCAGTCGGTCAGGCAGTCCGCGAACCAGTCCATCCCGATCTTCCAATGCGTCAGCAGGTGCTTCGTCAGGTAACTCGCCACGATCATCCGCGCCCGGTTGTGCATCCGCCCGGTCACGTACATCTCGCGCATGGCGGCATCGACAAACGGCACACCGGTCCGCCCCTGCTTCCACGCCGTCACAGCCTCGCTGCCCGCGTCTTCCCTCCAGGGAAACCCGTCCCAGTCCTCGCGCCAGTTCCCGGTTGCCAGCCGCGGCGTATGGTGCAGCAGGTGATAAGCAAACTCACGCCATGCCAGCTCCTTCAACCATGTCTCCGCACCGCGCTTGCCGTCGTCCCGCGCCCGCATTCCCGCATGCCAGCACGTCGCCGGAGAGATCTCGCCATAGGTCAGCGGCTCCGACATGCCAGAGGTTCCGTCCTCTCCCGCCAGGTTCCGCCTGTCGCCATACTCGGCGATCCCGTGAGACATGAACGCGCCCAGCCGCCCGCGCGCGGCCTCCTCTCCTACCAGCGCATGTCCCGCGACGACCGAAGCACCCCGCCGCATCGCCGCGCCCATCTTCCAGTCGTCCAACTTGTCGCTCTCAGGCCAGGCGTCAGGCGCCTTCAACTCCGTCACCGTCGGCAGAGGTTCCGTCACAGCCCGCCCGCGCACCGCCTTCCAGAACGGCGTGAAGACCTTGTAGAACCCGCCCGCTCCCGTCTCCACCGTCCACGGCTCGAACAGCACATGCCCGGCAAAGGACCGTGCATCGACCCCATCCTCCTTCAGCGCCGCCTTGACCTCCCGGTCCCGGCCCTGCGCCTCCGGATCGTAGGCACGCTGCCACCAGACAGCGCCCGCGCCCGTCTCCTCGACCAAAGCGCGCAGCACCTCCAGCGCCTTACCGCGCCGCAGGATCAGCCGCGAACCGATCCCCTCCATCCGCTCCTGAAACGCCCCGATCCCAAGGCCGAAGCGGAACTTCGCAGCCGCCCCAGTCTTCTCAACAACTTCGTCCAGTATAAAGACCGGCACAACCGGCCGCCCCGTCCCTGCCGCTTCACTCAGAGCAGCATGGTCACTGAGCCGCAGATCGCGGCGAATCCAGACGATGATCGGAGAGTCTTCAGGCAATCGTTACCCCGGGAGCAAAATCACAGGACGTGATCTAGCGCCCGGATCAGCCGGTCAACATCCTCGGTCGAGGTGTAGTGGACGAAGCTCAGCCGCAGCACGCCTTTTTCCATATCGACACCCAGCGCTTCCAGCGGCCGCACGGCATAGAAATCCCCGCCGCCCGCCATCACCCCGTGATGCGACAGGTCAGCAGCAAGTCCTTCGCCCCGCTTGTCGCAGGCAACCGCGACCGTCGGCGCCCGCCCGGCGGCGTTGCGCGGCCCGATAAGCCGAACATCGTTCCGCCCCGCGATGTAATCCAGCAGGGGCTGCAGCAATTCTGTCTCCGCCTCGCGCTGCAGGTCATGCACGCGCGCCGCCCGCACTTTCGGATCCGTTTCGGTCTCGAAATGCCGGGCGTGCAACAGGTCGATGTAATCCGCGATCCCCGCACACCCCGCCACCTGCGCATGATCCGGCCCGGCCGGCGTGAACCGTTTGTAAAGCGTCCCGCCATTGAAGTAATGCGCCTGGTTCGGCAGCTGCTCGCCCAGCCCGCGCCGGATCACCATGATCCCCTGATGCGGGCCATAGGTCTTGTAGGCGGAGAACAGATAGATATCCGCCCCCAGCGCCCCCACATCCGGCAGCCCGTGCGGCGCATAGCTGACTCCGTCGACACAGACAAAGGCGCCCGCTCCATGAGCAACGCCAACGACCGCTGCCACGTCGTTGATCTCGCCCACGACGTTCGAACAATGCGGAAAGCAGACCAGCCGTACCTTGTCGTCCAGCAACGCCTTCAGATCCGCGACATCCAGATGCCCGGTATCCGGGTCGATTTTCCATTCCCGGATCTCGAACCCGTCCTCCGCCAGCCGCCGCCACGGCCCCGAATTCGCCTCGTGGTCCTGGTTGGTGACGACGATGGCGTCCCCCGGCTTCATCCAACGCCTGAACGCCTGCGCCAGCACATAGGTGTTCTGCGACGTCGAGGGCCCGAAAGACAGCTCGTCCGTCCCAACCCCCAGCATCGCGGCCAGCCGGCTCCGCGACTCGTCCATCTCCTCGCCGCCCAGCTCGCTCGCCTCGTAAGGTGCATAGGGCTGAACCTTTCGCTCGCGAAAGAACCGCTCCAGCCGCTCCATCACTGGCCTGCACATATAGGACCCGCCCGCATTCTCGAAGAACCCCTGATTCCCAAGATCCTCGACACCGAAGGCGGGAAACTGGGAACGGACGAAGGCGAGGTCGAGTTGCATGGGGCGGCTCCGGTCTGAATTCGCGTCCACACCATTTGCGCCCCCGTATCGCCGGATGCAACCGTGTGACCTCCGCAATGAAAAGCGCCCCCGGATTTGAACCCGGGAGCGCCAGAGCTGTCTCGCTGAAGGATCAGGCCGCCTGTCGCTCCGCCATCAGGCCCCGCCAGATCGCCCAGCACATCAGCAGCAGCACCACGGTGAACGGCAACCCGGTCGAGATGACCATCGACTGCAGAGACTGCAGCCCGCCCGCGGACAGAAGCAACACGATCGCCACGGCGCCTTCGAAGATGCACCAGAACACCCGCTGGGGCACCGGCGCGTCGACTTTGCCGCCGGCCGTGATCGTGTCGATCACCAGAGAGCCAGAGTCCGACGAGGTCACGAAGAACACGATCACCAGGATGATCCCGATCAGCGAGGTGATGCCCGCCAGCGGCAGCACATCCAGCATCTTGAACAGCTGCAGCGGCAGATCCGCGTCCTGCGCGGCGGTATATCCGTCCTGGACCACCTGCTGGATCGCGACGCCGCCGAAGACGGACATCCAGAACACGCAGACGAGGCTCGGGATCAGCAGCACGCAGACCACGAACTCGCGAACCGTGCGGCCGCGCGAGACGCGGGCGATGAACATGCCCACGAACGGCGACCAGGAAATCCACCACGCCCAGTAGAACGAGGTCCAGCCCTGCATGAAGTTGGTGTCCTCACGCCCGACCGGGTTCGACAGCGCCGGCAATTTCTGGATGTAGGCCCACAGGTAATCGACGAAGCCGGTCATGATCAGCAGCGTCGGCCCGGCAAAAAGCACAAACAGAAGCAGCGCCAGTGCCAGACCCATGTTGATTTCCGACAGCACCTTCACGCCACCGTCGAGACCACGCAGAACCGAGATCAGGGCGATCGCGGTGATACCCGAAATCAGGATCACTTCCACGGTACTGTTGATCGGGATCCCGAACAGCTCGTTCAGGCCCGCATTCGCCTGCGTCGCACCAAGGCCCAGCGAGGTTGCCAGACCGAAAAGGGTCGCGAACACCGCAAGAATATCGATGATATGGCCCCACCAGCCCCAGACACGTTCGCCCAGGATCGGGTAGAAGGCCGAGCGCACGGAAAGCGGGAGCCCCTTATTGTAGGAAAACAGCGCCAGCGCCAGAGCCACCACCGCGTAGATCGCCCAGGGGTGCAGGCCCCAGTGGAAGATCGTCGCCGCCATGCCCAGCCGGATCGCTGCCTCCTGATCGCCCTCTGCGGCGCCAAGCGGCGCCCAGTCGGTGCGTACGCCATCTTCGCCGACCACTGTCCCGCCGAGAGATGACGAGAAATGGCTCATCGGCTCCGATACGCCGTAGAACATCAGCCCGATACCCATGCCTGCCGCGAACAGCATCGCGAACCATCCGGCATAGGTGTAGTCGGGCGTCGCATCAGCCCCGCCCAGCCTGACGGACCCGACCGGCGTCACGATCAGCAACAGGCAGAAGATCACAAAGATGTTCGCGGCGCTCAGGAAGAACCAGTCGAACCCCTTGGTGACGCTGTTGAAGAGCCAGGAAAAGGCCGCACCTGCCTGCTCCGGCAGCGCCAGCGTATAGAAGACGAAGGCAATGATGGTCAGCCCGGAAACCAGGAAGACCGGATTGTGAATATCAAACCCGAAGGGGCCTACGTTCCCCTCGATGTTGTCCTGTCCGATATCGTAATCGGTTTCAATAATATCAGCAGCACCTTCCGGATCCGGAATGCCCTGATTGGCGGATTCATCGGCCATATGCGGCCTCCCCTGTCATTTCAATTGTTACGGATGTGATGCGCGACGGATCCCGTCAGCTGTCGCGCACCAGGAAAACGGACGCGGCCGAATGGGCAGCGATCTTTGCCCCATTGCCCGGCCAGATGTAATCGATGATGCCCGGTTCATGCGTACCCATCACCACGAGGTCGGCCCCCGTATCCTTCACTGCCTTCAGCAGCGCGTCATCCACGTCGACCGTGGGGTCATGGCTCGGGATCGTCAGGTGGCTCACCGTCAATCCCGATGTGTCCGAATGCTCTTCGGTGAACGCCTTCAGCTTGGCCTCGTACTCCGTCGGATTATGGCCCAGCGGCCCCGGCGTCTCGCCGGTCACACCCACATAGCAAAGCTCGGCACCGTAGTGCTTCGCCAGCTCCGCCGCACAGTCCAACGCTTTCGCGAGCTTCTGCAGATGGGCCAGATCGACGGGCACCATGATCTTTTGGAACATGTTCCCTCCTGTCCGGTTCGGACCCGCAGCTGACCCGACGCTGGACACGCTGCGGGCCGTGCAAGTCTCTGTTATCGCGATGCCAAGGCTACACCATTTGCGGCCCAACATCGAACCAAAGGTTAATGCACAAAGTTTAGGCGCAGGTCAAACAAGCGAACCAATTTCAACCGGAAACGGCATTCCCGACTGAAATTAGGTCCGATTTCCGGCGCAAGGCAACCGAGCCATCGCCTGTCAGGCATTCACGTCGACCACGACCCGGCCCTTGACCTTGCCCTCCAGGATCTCCGCGCCCAGCCGCTGCAGATCTTCCAGAGTCGCCGGCTGCACCATCGCCTCCAGCTTGTCCATCGGCAAGTCCGTCGCGACCCGTTTCCAGGCCCGAAGCCGGTTTTCGTAAGGCTGCATCACGCTGTCGATCCCCAGCAGGTTCAACGCCCGCAACAGGAACGGAACCGTGCTCGTCGGGATCTCCCGTCCACCGGCCAGCCCGACAGCCGCGACCGAGGCGCCATATTTCATCTGCCCCAGCACCCGCGCCAGCATATGCCCGCCGACGGCATCGACACAGCCCGTCCAGGTCTCGCTCTCCAGCGGCCGTTTGATGACCTCATTGATCTCCTCGCGCGGCACGATCCGCGACGCGCCCAGCCCCTTCAGGTAGCTCTCGGTCTCGGGCCGCCCCGTCACCGCCGCCACTTCGTATCCGAGGTTACCAAGGATCGCCGTCGCCACCGACCCGACACCACCGGCAGCCCCCGTCACCAGAACCTCGCCCTTCTCAGGCGTCAGCCCGTGATCCTCCAGCGCCATCACCGCCAGCATCGCGGTGAACCCGGCGGTTCCAACCGCCATCGCCGCCCGCGTCGTCAGCCCGTCCGGCAAGGGCACCAGCCAGTCCGCCTTGACCCGCGCCTTCTGCGCATAGCCACCCCAGTGGATCTCGCCCACGCGCCAGCCGGTCAGCACGACCTTGTCGCCGGGCGAATAGCGCGCGTCCTCCGACGCTTCTACGGTTCCGGCAAAGTCGATCCCCGGGACATGCGGATAGGTCTTCACCAGCCCGCCGCCCGGCCCGATGCACAGCCCGTCCTTGTAGTTCACCGTGGAATACTCCACGGCCACCGTCACACCCCCGTCCGGCAACCGCGCCTCGTCCAGCGCCTGAACCGAGGCGCTGGTCTTCCCTTCCTCGTCCTTCTCGACGAGCAATGCCCTGAATGTCATCCGGTCCTCCCTGTTTTCGTGCTCACACCGTAACGGGCATCACGAACAGATCGGTCTCACCCGGCTTCACGCCCGACGCGGTCAGCAGCGCATGAACCTGCCCCCGGTGGTGTGTCTGGTGGTTGAAGAAATGCTGCACGCAGATCCATGTGGGCCGCTCCACATCAGAGTTCAGGGCCCCCGAGAACCACGACAGGTTTCCCGTCAGCGACTTGTCCTGCAGTGCCAGCGCCCAGGCCAGGATGCGTGCATCGGCCTTCGAACGGACCTCCTTGTAGGTCTCCCAGTCCGGCATGAAGCGTGGGCTTTCGACAATTCCGACGTCCGGCTTGTCCCAGCCCGCCAGCCGCGACATCCAGATCGTGTCACCCCACAGGATGTGGTTCAGCGTACCCTGGATCGAGCCGAAGAACGCGCCGCGATCACGCACTCTCGCCATGTCATCCAGCTTGTCGGCGGCACCGATCAGGTTGGTGTTTTGCCAGTTGTTGTAACGCGCCATAGTGCGGCAGAACTCTTTGGTGATCATCTTCCAGAAACCCTCGGTTACCTCTCCCGGACCGCGCCGGCTGCGCCTGGGCGCAACCACGACTTGCCTGCCACGTACATGTCACAACTTCTACCCCGCACCGGGCCCGCGGGGCAGTCACCGGCCCAAAGAGCTTTATCGGCACGGTGCGCGAGGTCAATGCGTCTCAAGGGATAATGGCGGGCTGAGAACCGGATCGCCGCTATCTCAGACGATCACATGTCCCCTTGCGCGACCAATGCGGGCCAAAAATTTTCCAAATCAATAATTTATCTGTTAACCTTCATCCGAAATACGCTCGGCCCGCCACGGTTGAACCGTGCCGCAACTGCGACCTCTCCAACGCGCACGCCCCTTGCCGCAGCCCGGCCGGATCGCTACATGTAATCCGTCGGTTCGCCGACTATGGACATAAACGCGCTCGTAATAAGCGGATCGGACCCGGGGGCGGTACCCGGCGGCTCCACCAAATCACCCGGGTTGGCGGGTCATGGGGCCGAAACAGGATCGACGAACGTCTAAAGGGGTTTGCTTTGTCCCGGTGAGGTACCACCGTTATCGGTCCGAATTGTACAGTTGCCAACAACAACCGTGCTCCGGTCGCCGTTGCTGCTTAAGCAGTAACAAGACCGAAAATTAAGCCCTTGCGCCTAGCCGCGTAAGGCGGGGTTCGCAGGCGCCTGGCAACAGAAGCCTGCACTTACAAGGGTGTGCTTCGGCACGCCTTTTTTGTTGCATAGTCGCAAATCTGTTGCCCGGATGTGAAACCCCGGAAGTCCATATCCTGCAGCCACCGGATACCGAATGACCGAACCGCCCCCTGCGCAGGCCGCCCTCATCAAAGTCTTCGGCCGGATCGGCATCTTCAGCTTCGGCGGCCCCGCAGCTCAGATCGCGCTGATGCACCGCGAACTGGTCGAGAACCGGCCATGGCTGACCGAGAAGCAGTTCCTCAACGCGCTCAGCTTCTGCATGCTCCTACCCGGCCCCGAGGCCATGCAACTCGCCACCTATTGCGGTTGGCGCCTGCGCGGCGTGCCCGGCGGCCTGACCGCCGGCCTGCTCTTCGTGCTTCCCGGCGCACTGGTCGTGGGCCTGCTCGCAGCGCTTTACGTCTGGCTTGGCGATGTACCGCTGGTGCAATCGTTGTTCCTCGGAATCCAGGCCACGGTCGTCGTCATCGTGCTCGAAGCCTTGCTCAAGGTCTCGCGCAAGGCGCTGCAAGGTCTGGACCGCTGGATCATCGCCGCGCTGTCCTTCCTTGCCATCTACGCCTTCTCGCTTCCTTTTCCGCTGATCATTGCGGTGGCCGCTGCATACGGCGCACTCAGAGGCGCTGGCACCGCTGATCCGGCGCCTGTCGTCCAGCGGCCCCGGACGCTCCAGACCATCGCCACCTGGGCCGCGATCTGGTGGACGCCCGTCGCGCTCGCCTGGATCCTCGGCCAGACTCTGCTGGTTCAGATCGGTGTCTTCTTTTCCAAGCTCGCAGTCGTCACCTTCGGCGGCGCCTATGCCGTGCTGGCCTACATGACCCAGGAGGTCGTGCAGGAACGTGGCTGGCTTACCACCGACCAGATGATGGACGGCCTCGGCCTCGCCGAAACGACCCCCGGCCCGCTGATCCTCGTCACCGAATTCGTCGGCTTCCTGACCGGACATGCGGAAGGCAGCTACCTGCTCGCCGCCGCCGCCGCTGGGATGACCCTCTGGGTCACCTTCGCTCCCTGTTTCCTCTGGATCTTCGCCGGCGCTCCCTTCATCGACTGGATTTCCACCCGGCCCCGGCTTGCCGCCGCGCTCTCGGCCATCACGGCCGCTGTCGTCGGCGTGATCCTAAACCTGTCGGTCTGGTTCGCCACTCACGTATTCTTCGGAACCGTCCGCGAATCCTCCCTCGGTCCGGCGACGATTCCCATGCCCGATCCGGCTTCGGTTGACCTGCGCGCGGTTGCTCTTGCGACCCTTGCGGCGCTGCTCCTGTGGCTCATGAAATGGCCCTTCGCCGCGGTGCTCTTAGCCTGTGCCAGTGCTGGTGCCGCACTCACGATGTTAACCTGACCGGCGCAGGGTCTAGGCGGCCTTTTCTTCCGCACCGAATCTCGTATGGTGAGACTGTCTTTAAGAGGGACCCCAATGTCGCGCACGATTGACTACGGTAATCTGATGCACCGCGCCATGCGCGGGCTGATCCGGGACGTCCTGCTGGACGTCCAGGCACGTGGTCTTCCCGGCCAGCACCATTTCTTCATTACTTTCGATACGATGCACCCCGACGTGGAAATCGCCGACTGGCTTTCGGACCGGTACCCGGACGAAATGACCATCGTGATGCAACACTGGTACGACAACCTCGAGGTGACAGACGACGGCTTTGCCGTCACGCTGAATTTCGGCGACAACCCCGAGCCGCTCTACATCCCCTTCGACGCGATCCGCACCTTCGTCGACCCATCGGTGGAATTCGGCCTGACCTTCAAGTCGCAGGAAGACGACGACGAGGTCGAAGAGGCGCCGATGGACGAAGACGTCGAGCCCGAAGACGAGAAGCCGCACGAAGCCGACGTCGTCAGCCTGGATTCTTTCCGGAAGTAATCTCCCCGCACCCTCCGTGCCGCATTGATCCCGCCTGCGCACCCCGGTAGATCATCGGTCGACCACGGCATACCGGAGGAGCACCCGATGACCGCGACCCGCACCGAGACCGACAGCTTCGGCCCCCTAGAGGTTCCCGCCGACAAGTACTGGGGCGCTCAGACCCAGCGCTCGATCATGAACTTCCCCATCGGCTGGGAAAAACAGCCCGTCGCCATCGTCCGCGCGCTCGGCGTCATCAAGCAGGCCTGTGCCGTGGCAAACAAGGCCAATGGAAAGCTGAAACCCGAACTCGCCGACGCGATCATCCAGGCGGCGTCCGAGGTCGTGGCCGGCAAGTTCGACGACAACTTCCCGCTGGTGGTCTGGCAGACCGGTTCCGGCACCCAGTCGAACATGAACGCCAACGAGGTCATCGCCAACCGTGCGATCGAGATCCTCGGCGGCACCATCGGATCGAAGGACCCGGTCCACCCCAACGATCACTGCAACATGGGCCAGTCGTCGAACGACACCTTCCCGACGGCCATGCACATCGCCGTTGCGACCACGGCGCATGACGTCACGCTCCCCGGCCTCGCCAAGCTGCACGCCGCTCTGGAACAGAAGGTCGTGCAGTTCCGCGGCATCATCAAGATCGGCCGCACCCACACCATGGATGCAACGCCGCTGACGCTGGCGCAGGAATTCTCCGGCTACACCCACCAGGTCGCGATGGCCATCGAGCGGGTGAAGGGCGCCCTGCCCCACATCTACGAACTGGCGCAGGGCGGCACCGCCGTCGGCACCGGGCTGAACACGCCCGACGGCTGGGGCGAAACCGTCGCCGCCAACATGGCGGAGATCACCAACCTGCCCTTCGTCACCGCGCCCAACAAGTACGAGGCGCTGGCCGCCCATGACGCGCTGGTGGAAATGTCCGGCGCGCTCAAGACCGCGGCCGCCTCGCTCTTCAAGATCGCCAACGACATCCGTCTGCTCGGCTCCGGCCCCCGCTGCGGCCTCGGCGAGCTTATGCTGCCGGAGAACGAGCCCGGCTCCTCGATCATGCCCGGCAAGGTCAACCCGACCCAGTGCGAGGCGATGACTCAGGTCTGCGCCCATGTGATGGGCAACGACGCCGCCGTCGGCTTCGCGGGCAGCCAGGGCCATTTCGAGCTGAACGTCTACAAGCCGATGATGGCCTACAACGTCCTGCAGTCGATGCAGCTGATCGGAGACGCCTGCGTCGCCTTCACAGACAACTGCGTCTCGGGCATTCAGGCGAACGAGGACCGCATCGCCAAGATCATGCGCGAGTCGCTGATGCTGGTGACGGCGCTGGCCCCCGAGATCGGCTATGACAACGCCACCACCGTCGCCAAGACGGCCCACAAAAACGGCACCACCCTCAAGGAAGAGGCGATCGCCCTCGGCTTCGTCGACGAGGCGACCTTCGACCGCGTCGTCCGGCCAGAGAAGATGATCGGCCCGAAGGACGCATGACCGCCTACATCGTCAAGGCCACGCCCGTTGACGCCGGCCCCGGCGAGGTCGTGACCTTTGTCGAAAAGACCATGTACGGCGGCAAGAAGATCGCGCCCGGCGACGAGGTTTTCGTCTTCGCCTCGGATCACGAGGGCGGGCGGGGCCTGTCGTCGCGCGGCACCGTCCTGGGCGTCGCGCCTGGTCCGGGCATCCGGCTGACCATCATGGTGCGTCTGACCGCGATGGCCAAACGCCCGTTCGGCCGGGTCGAACTGAAAGACTACCGCGAACGCACCGACGCTTCGCCGGAAACCGAGATCGCCCGCCGCTTCTACCGTCAGGCGACCAACAAGATCGGCGGAATATCCGAGGCGGCCGCCGACCTGCTGAAGGACCATTTCTGAGACATGACCAAAGATGTCATCAACCTGAACCGCGCACGCAAACAGCGCGACCGCACCGCGAAACGGACGCAGGCCGACGAGAACGCGGTGAAATTCGGGCGTAGCAAGGCCCAGAAGGTCCTGGAGGCCACGCAGAACACCAAGGCCCGCACCAAGCTCGACGGTCACCAGTTCGAGTCGGAATGACCGGCCGGCCGGAAAAGCACTCGCTTTCGCTACGGGGTCACCGCACCAGCGTCTCCCTTGAAAAGGAATTCTGGGACGCGTTCCGTGCAATCGCCGCGGACCGCGGCCAGCCCCTCAACGCGCTCGCAGCCGAAATTGACGAGGCGCGCGGCCTTGAAATCGGCCTGGCCTCCGCCATTCGCGTCTTCGTTCTGGATCATTACCGCCGCAAGGCGGGCGACTAGAGCCAGCGCGACTGCCGCTCCGGCCGGTACATGCTCAGCATGCGGTAATCCTTGCGGGGCCCCGACACCTCCCAGACCGAATGCCACTGCGGCCAGCTCCGGAAATCGTAGATGACGTTGTAACGGTCCGGGACACAATCGTGGGTCGCCGTGGCATACACCCCCTTCGGGATGGTGTGGAAAAAGCGTTCATCCTCGAACCTGACCTCGATATCGTCCCCCGAGGCACGCCAAAGGTACCGCCTTTCCGCCTGCATGGCGGGCCGGCCCGGTGGTCTTAGCAGCCCTTCCTCGCGATAGGTCAGTCCGGCATCGTCCGGCTCATAGGAGACCCGGCCGGAAAAAATCAGCGCTTCCGAGGCCATTCGGTCCTCGATTTCACGCGAAATGATCCACTTCCCTATGAAATCCGCAAGCCGCGGTCCATTGAGCATCCAATTACCCCTTTGGCGCCAGGGCGCCGTTACACAGTTAACTATTTTTTCCAAGCCGAAGTTCCTCGCGCGGGCACAAAATACACGCGCCGCCGCGTCTTCCAGATAAGCCGACTCACTTAATACGGTCGGCAAAGACCTTTCCGTCGCATTCACTGGATGAATATCTGCTCAGCAATACAACCCTAAATAATCAATACTGACCAATCACGGGATTTCGCTCATCGAAATGGCGATCAATTTCCGCCGAACTCATCCACTCGCGACCTGAAGCGTTACCGCACCCGCATAAATCACCAGCAAAGCCAGGCTCTCCGTACCGATGGTCAGCGGCCCTTTCCGCTCCCGAAGGATCAGCCCGATCAGCAGAACCGCGGTCATAAGCATCCCCACGGCGAGCCAGAAATAGGATCCCGCACCGACCGCGTGGTAGAGCGAACCGTCACGATAAGCGACATCGCTGAGGCTCAGGAACAGGGTGTCGAACGTATTACCACCGATGATACCGCCCACCGCCAGCTGCATCGCACCCCGACGCACCGCAGCGATCGTCGTCACCAGTTCCGGAAGCGACGTTACCACCGCCGTCATCAGCGCCCCCACCACCGTCTGCGACAGCCCGAACCGCTCGGACAGCGCCGTGCCGGTCTCGGCGATCACCCAGCCCGCGACTCCCAGCGCCGCCACCAGAAGCGCGAACGTCCCGAACAGCACCGCCGCATCCTTCCGACTGGGCTCCTCTTCGGGTGTGTCCTTCCGCGTATCCTCGGTCTCGACCGGCACCCACATCGGCTCGTCGCGGACCCGTTTCGTCGTCACCGCCCCGACGCAGTAAAGTGCCACCAGCAGCACCGAGACCGGGTGCACCGCCCAGACCGTCACTTCGGGCGACAGCCAGGCCACCAGCGGCAAACTCAGCAGCGTCAGCAGCAACGCACCCTGGAACAGGTTCGTCGCTTCCGCCGCCGAATGCTCCAGATTGGCTTTGCGGTACATCAGATCTGCCAGCGCCAGAAACGCGGTCTGTGCCGCGATCCCGCCGATGCCGTTGGCAAAGGCCAGTTCCGGCGCGCCCTGCAGCGCCGCCGTCACCGACACCACCGTCCCCGACAGGGACGTCGCAGCGCCCAGCACAATGCCGCCAACCACGGCCTCCCCCAGGCCCGACCGATCCGCGATCCGGTCGGCCAGCCCGGTGATCCGCGTGCCCAGCACAAGGATCGCCAGCGCGGCCACCCCGAACAGACCGAACACACCCCAATCGGGCAGGCCCTGCATCATTCCGACACCCGCGCTTGCCGCCGCGCCGTGCCCGGTCTAAACCCGCGTCCGAAAGTCGTCCTTAGGCAAAGGCCCGTCATGATCCCCCGCTATTCCCGTCCCGAGATGGTATCCGTCTGGTCGCCCGAGACCAAATTTCGCATCTGGTTCGAGATAGAGGCGCATGCCTGCGATGCCATGGCTGACCTTGGGGTATTTCCCAAGGAAAATGCCCAGGCTGTCTGGAAAGCCAGGGACGTCGAATTTGACGTCGCCCGCATCGACGAGATCGAGGCCGTCACCAAGCACGACGTCATCGCCTTCCTCACCCACCTCGCCGAGATCGTGGGCAGCGACGAGGCGCGCTTCGTCCACCAGGGCATGACCTCGTCTGACGTGCTCGACACCTGCTTCAACGTCCAGCTCACCCGCGCCGCCGACATCCTTCTGGCCGATATGGACGGCCTGCTCGCCGCCCTGAAACGCCGCGCTTACGAGCATAAGGACACCATCCGCATCGGCCGCTCGCACGGCATCCATGCGGAACCCACCACCATGGGCCTCACCTTCGCCCGCTTCTATGCGGAGATGGAGCGTAACCGGAACCGCCTCGAAAAGGCCCGCTACGAAATCGCCACCGGCGCCATCTCCGGCGCGGTCGGCACCTTCGCCAATATCGACCCCGCGGTCGAGGAACATGTCTGCAAGCAGATGGGCCTCGAACCCGAACCGATCTCCACGCAGGTCATCCCGCGCGACCGCCACGCCGCCTTCTTCGCGGCTCTCGGCGTCGTCGCCTCCTCCATCGAGAACATCGCCATAGAGATCCGCCACATGCAGCGGACCGAGGTTCTGGAGGCCGAGGAATTCTTTTCCAAGGGCCAGAAGGGCTCGTCGGCCATGCCGCACAAGCGCAACCCGGTCCTGACCGAAAACCTCACCGGCCTCGCCCGCCTCGTCCGCATGGCAGTGGTCCCGGCGATGGAAAACGTGGCCCTCTGGCACGAGCGCGACATCTCCCACTCCTCCGTCGAGCGCAATATCGGCCCCGACACCACGATCACGCTCGACTTCGCCCTCGCCCGCCTGACCTCGGTCGTCGACAAGCTGGTGGTCTACCCCGACAACATGATGGCCAACCTCAACAAGTTCAAAGGTCTGGTCCACTCGCAGCGCGTGCTCCTCGCCCTGACCCAGAAAGGCGTCTCCCGCGAGGACGCCTACCGCCTCGTCCAGCGCAACGCGATGAAGGTCTGGGAACAGGGCGCCGACTTCATGACAGAGCTGAAATCCGACCCCGAAGTCACCGCCGCCCTGTCCGACGCCGAGATCGAGGAAAAATTCGACCTCGGCTACCACACCAAGAACGTCGACCGGATTTTCGAGCGGGTGTTCGGCAAGGGCTGACCCCTCACGGCGTTGTGTGAACGACGCCGTGAAATGATGCCGATTCCGTGATATGGTCCCCCTGTCCCAACAGGAGGTTCCCATGACCCGTACGCTCATCGTCGCCGCCGTTCTTGCCCTTACCCCCATGGTCGCCGCGGCCGAATGCAGCTTCCACAAGGAAGAGATCGTCATGACCTGCGTAGACGGCACGGTCTATGACGCACAGTCCAGGAGCTGTGTGAAGGTCACCGGGTAAACCCCGACCCTTCCTGAAATTTCCTCCCAGCCAGAGCCGGCGAAGTTTCCGGCCAGCCAATGGAGTCCGAGATGACCAAGCGCCTAATCCTGGCCGCTGCTCTGGCCGTGTCGCCGGCCCTCGCCCTCGCCCAGCAGGACTGCGAGTCCCAGTCGACCCCGACCTGTGCAACGGGCAAGGTATACGACGAGGAAAATAAGATCTGCGTCGAGGTCACCAGCTAGACCGGCACCGGCAATCCCCCGCCGGTCAGCCTAGGATACCCTCCCTGACGTAATCGTGATGCCCCGGCCAGCGCGCCGGGCATGGTACCATTCCACCGCAGATTGAACCGATTCCAAATGCAGGAGTTGCCCCCATGCGTTCCCTATTGATTGCCATAGCCCTTCTTCTCCCCGGAGCGGCCTTTGCCGTCGGCTCCGACGACGACAACAAGCCGACCCAGACCCAGACCACCACGACCTGCGCCGAAGGCACGGTCTGGGATGCCAACACGCAGAAATGCGTCGCCCCGCAGGAAGGCTCACTCACCGATGACGAGCTCTACAAGGCCGCCCGCGAACTGGCTTACGCTGGCCGCTTCGACGATACGCTCAAGGTCCTTGCCGCGATGTCCGATCCGCTCGACGACCGCGTCCTGACCTACAAGGGCTTCGTCCATCGCAGCCTCGGCGACCTCGCGCTCGGCGAAAGCTACTACCGTCAGGCCATCGCGCGGAATCCCGACAACCTCCTCGCCCGCTCCTACATGGGCCAGGGCTACGTCGCCGAAGGCCGTCTGCAGGAGGCCTATGCGCAGCTCGTCGAAATCCGCACGCGCGGCGGTGCCGGCGGATGGCCGGAAACCGCGCTGCGCGACGCCATCCTGACCGGCACGACGACCAGCTACTGACGTCGCCGAACTGAACCTTAACCTATTTCTGTTCATGCTCCGTCCCGCAACCAGGGACGGAGTAATGCGTTGCCGATGGAAATGGCGCTGGCCGGCATGGGTATGCCGGGCACACAGGTCGCGGACCTGAGCAAACGGCAAAAGGCCGCCATCGTCGTGCGCCTTCTGCGCAGCGAAAGCATCGACCTGTCACTGATGGACCTGCCGGAAGAAATGCAGGTCCGCCTGACGCAGGAAATCGGCCATCTTCGCCCGGTCAGCCGCGACACGCTGAAAGCGGTGGTCGAGGAATTCGTAAGCGAACTCGATTCGATCGGCCTCGCCTTCCCCGATGGCGTCGGCAAGGCGCTGGCACTGCTTGAAGGCACGATCAGCGCCAAGGCAGCCGACCGGGTGCGCAGTCAGGAAGGGCTCGGTCAGGCCACCGAACCCTGGGAACGTCTGGGAGAGCTCGACGCATCTCGCCTGCTGCCGATGATCGAGAGCGAAAGCATCGAGGTCGGCGCCGTCGCCCTGTCGAAGCTGAAGGTCTCCAAGGCGGCCGAAGTTCTCGGCCTGATGCCGGGGGTATCGGCACGCCGCCTTGCCTATGCCATGGGCCAGACATCCGAAGTGGCACCGAAAACCGTCTCCCGCATCGGCGAGGCGCTTGTCAGCCAGCTGGATGCAGAACCGCCAAGGGCATTCGATGGCGGGCCGGTCGAACGCGTCGGCGCCATCCTCAACTATTCCCCCGCCGCCACGCGCGACGAGGTACTCGAGGGTCTGGACAGCGAGGACAAGGAATTCGCCGACGAGGTGCGCAAGGCGATCTTCACCTTCGCCAACATCCCCCAGCGGATCGACCCCCGCGACGTCCCCAAGATCGTGCGCGAGGTCGACCAGGCCCAACTCACCGCCGGCCTCGCCGCCGCGATGGCGCTCGAGCGCGAAAAGGTGTCCGCCGAGTTCATCCTCGGCAACATGTCACAGCGTCTCGCCCAGCAGCTCAAGGACGAGATGGAGGCGGTCGGCACCGTCAAGCCGAAGGACGGCGAGGACGCGATGAGCGCCGTGGTCGCCGCGATCCGCGAAATGGAGGCACAGGGACAGATCATCCTCGTCGCCGGGGACGACTGACAGCCGTCGACCCTGCCCGCACCATGTGGACACGCCCCGCGGCCCGGCGTAACCTCCCGCCATGGCAGACACTCCGGGACATCGCTGGCATGACATGGGCGGGCGCGACGCCGGCCCAGTCGACCTTTCCCAGCACGACTTCGCCCTCTGGGAAAAGCGCGTCGACGCACTGATGGTCATATGCTCGTCCAAGGGTCATTTCACCGTCGACGGCCTGCGCCGCGTGCTTGAGGACATGGGCGAGGATGCCTTTGAAACAATGACCTACTACGAGCGCTGGGTCGCCTCGGTGAACCAGAATCTGCTTGAGGCCGGCGTTTATTCCATCGAGGAACTCGGCCGCCGCATGGAACAGGTCGCCCGCCGTGGCGCCACCTACGGCGAAGCAGCCGAAGGCACGGCAGATGCCTGACCGCGTCCGCGTCCGCGCCATGATGCCCCCCGGCCATCTGCGCACCCCGTCCTACCTGCGCGGCAAGACCGGCGTGATCGAACGCGAACTCGGCCCCTTTCCCAACCCGGAACAGCTCGCCTATCGGCAACCCGCCGGCAAACAGCCGCTCTACCGCGTCCGCTTCACCATGGGTGAAATCTGGGGCGATGCCGCGGAACGCCCCGAAGACACGGTAGATGCCGAAATCTACGGCCACTGGCTCGAAAGGCTCTGACATGCCGCACGATCACCACGACCACGGCACGCCGCACAGCCATGAAGGGATGAGCCCTTCCGGCCATCCCTACCGCGCCGACAACGACACAGCGCTGACCTACTGGCAGGTGATGGAAATCGCCATGCGCGAGCTGCTGATCGAAAAGGGCGTGACCACCTCCGCCGAGGTTCAGGCCCAGATCGACGTCATGGACAGCCGCAGCCCCGCCAACGGCGCCGCCGTCATCGCCCGCGCCTGGACCGATCCCGATTTCAGACAGCGCTTGCTGGAAAACGCCTCTGACGCCTCCCGAGAGATGGGCTTCGACATCGGACCGCTACAGCTTATCGCGGTCGAGAACACTGCTGACACCCACAACGTCATCGTATGCACGCTCTGCTCCTGCTACCCGCGCAACCTGCTCGGCCTGCCGCCCGACTGGTACAAATCCCGCGCCTACCGGTCCCGCCTGGTGAAGACGCCGCGCGCCGTTCTCGGCGAATTCGGCCTGAACCTTCCCGACAGCACGACGATCCGGGTCCACGATTCCACCGCCGACATGCGCTACATCGTGCTGCCGGCCCGCCCCGCCGGCACCGATGACCTGACCGAAGAACAGCTTGCCCGGCTTGTCACCCGCGACAGCATGATCGGCACCGGCCTGCCGCGAACGCCTGAATGAGGCGCATTGCCCGGCTGAGCCCCACGGCTCAGGGCATACTTTTCCTCCTGACATCGGTCCTGATCCTGTCCTTCATGGACGCGACGGCCAAGCTGATCTCGGAACGGACAAATCCCGGCATGGCGCTCTGGGCGCGCTATCTCGGCCAGACCGTCATCGTCTTCATCGTCGTCATTCCGCGCGTGCCGCGCGTGTTCAGGACCCGCTATCCCGGCATGCAGTTCCTGCGCTCGCTCTTCCTGCTCCTCGCCACCACCTGCTTCTTCTTCTCGCTCACGCTGATGCCGCTCGCCGACGCGACGGCGGTGATGAACACCAACCCGGTCCTCATCGCGCTTGGCGCCGCCCTGTTTCTCGGCGAACGCTTCGGCCCGCGCCGCGCCTTCGGCGTCGGGGCAGCCCTGATCGGGGCCCTCATCATCATCCGCCCGGGGGCGGACGTGTTTTCGCTCTCGTCCCTCCTGCCCCTCTGCGCCGCCGTCTTCGTCGCCGCCTACTCGCTCGCCACCCGCTATGTCGGTCATGGCGAGGATCCCTGGACCTCGCTGCTCTACGCCGCGATGTTCGGCGCCGTCGTCATCAGCATCCTGCTGCCCCGCTTCTGGGTCACCCCGGACACCCTGACCGCCTGCCTCATGGCCGGCCTCGGCATCCTCGCCTCCATCGGCCATTTCTTCCTGATCCGGGCCTTCGCCAGCGCCGAGGCATCGGCCATCGCGCCATTCGCCTATGCACAGCTCGTACTGTCGACGATCTGGGGCGTCGTGATCTTCGGGGAATACCCCGATCCCTGGTTCTACCTGGGTGCGCTTGTGATCGCGGGGGCCGGGCTCTATGTCTGGCACCGCGAAACCCGTGCCCGAAGCCCCGAATGAAGCGCGACACACCGACCTTCTCAGACCGTGTCTCGAACGCCGCGATCCGCGGCTTCATCGGTCTCGCGCTGCTGCTGCCCTATCGCTGGCGCGTGCCTGCGTTCGGCTGGGTCGTCTCCCGCATCGCCGCGCCCATCGCCGGCTGGGACAAGCGCGTTCGCGACAACCTCGCCCTGATCTTCCCCGACATGGATCCTGCGGAAGTCCGGCAGATGACCCGGAAAGTGCCGGACAACTTCGGCAGATCCCTGATCGAGATCTACTCCGGCGCCGCCTTCCGCGACCGCATCAAAGACATCCCCTTCACCGGCGACGGCGTCGCCGCGCTGGAAGAGGCAAAGGCAAAGAACCGCCCCGTCATCCTCATCACCGGCCATTTCGGCAATTACGACGTGCCCCGCACCGCGCTGGTGGCGCGCGGATACCCGGTCGGCGGCCTCTACAACCCGATGTCGAACCCGCTTTTCAACGCCCACTATGTCCGGGCGATGGAAACGCTGGGCGAGCCGATGTTCGAACGCTCCCGTCGCGGCCTTGCGCAGATGGTCAAGTTCCTGCGCGGCGGCGGCATGGTCGGCATGGTCGTCGACCATTACATGAAACACGGCGTCCCGCTCGAATTCCTGGGTCAGCCCGCGTGGACGGCCCTGTCCGCCGCCGAAATGGCGGTGAAATACGACGCGCTCGCGATCCCGATCTACGGCATCCGCGAACCCGACGGCCTGAACTTCCGGATCGTCGTCGAACCGCCCATCCCCCATGGCGATCCACAGACGATGACTCAGGCGATGAACGACAGCCTCGCCCGCCTGATAGAGGATCACGTGGACCAGTGGTTCTGGATCCATCGCCGCTGGAAGGAACCGCGAAATCGCGGCTGACAAAAGGCCGCCCGGCTGCGGCGCCATAGCGGCCCCGCACCGGTTCGGTCAGCCTGATGTGAGTATCGCCAAAACCGGCGTAAGGGCCTATTCGACCCGCGCCGCCGCCAGGATCCCGCCATGCCCCAGCTCCTGCAGGATCACCACTGCGGGGGCGTCGCCCTCAAGCGCGATCTCCAGTTCCAACGGCTCCGCACCGTTCCAGCCGCCGATCATGTCCCAGGATGTCACGATATTCGTGTAGGTGATCGTCCGCCCGGCATTCTCGCCCTTGCGGATCTCCACCGTGGCCTCAGGTGTATATCGCACGAGTTGCACAACGACCGGACCATTCAGATCCTGCAGCGCCTCCGCCATCACCTTTAGTCCGCCGCCCGCCTTCTCGACCGAAAGTGCGATCGGTTCCGGCAGTTCCTCATGCATGTCGATCAGCTCGGCTAGCTTCATCGGCTTGTAGCCCACGACGTGATCCAGGCCACCGACGATCATCTGCGGAGTATAGATGGTCCGGTGTCCGGCGGCCTTGGCATAACCTTTCTGACGCTTGGTGAAAGCGGGGTTTCCGTACAGATCCTTCCAGCCGATGTAGTCCCAGTAGTCCACATGCAGCGCCAGCGGAATCACGTCATCACGCGTGGCAAGCTCCGCCAGCAATTCGTCGGCCGGCGGGCAGGAAGAACAGCCCTGGCTTGTATACAATTCGACAACTACCGGGCCAGCCTGCACCGAAGCTGCGCAAAAACCCATCGACGCCGCCACCGCAATGGCTGCCAGAAAGCCGCGCATGGAATTCCCCTTCAGTCTCTCCCCGTCCTAACTAAACAAGCAGCCTCGACTTCGCTAATCAAGCATTAGCGAGCATGCCGTAACAGCTGTCACGAAACCGAGATTGCGGAACGGTGCACAATGGTATACTGAGACGCCAAACCTGAGTCCTGCCCTATATGAGGGGCAAAGCGACCGGGTCAGAGTTTTGAACCCTGCCCCAAGCCAATGGAGGGACCCCCATGCCGATCGTCGTCGGACAAGACACATCCAAGACCCGTAAAACCCTTTCTTCTGGCGGCGCATCCGTCGCCTACTACTCGATTCCCGCCGCAGAAGCCGCCGGTCTCGGCGATTTCTCGAAACTCCCCGCCTCGCTCAAGGTGGTGCTCGAAAACATGCTGCGCTTCGAGGATGGTGGCCGCACCGTCTCCGTCGACGACATCAAGGCGTTTTCGGAATGGGCCGACAAGGGCGGCCAGAACCCGCGCGAGATCGCCTATCGCCCCGCCCGTGTGCTGATGCAGGACTTCACCGGCGTCCCCGCCGTGGTTGACCTCGCCGCGATGCGCGACGGCATCAAGGCGCTTGGCGGCGACGCGCAGAAGATCAACCCGCTGAACCCGGTCGACCTCGTCATCGACCACTCGGTCATGATCGACGAATTCGGCAACCCGCGCGCCTTCCAGATGAACGTCGACCGCGAATACGAACGAAACATGGAACGCTACGAGTTCCTGAAATGGGGCCAGACAGCGTTCGAGAACTTCCGCGTCGTCCCGCCCGGCACCGGCATCTGCCACCAGGTGAACCTCGAATACCTCGCGCAGACCGTCTGGACCGACAAGGACCAGGACGGCAACGAAGTCGCCTATCCCGACACGCTCGTCGGCACCGACAGCCACACCACAATGGTCAACGGCGCCGCCGTTCTCGGCTGGGGTGTCGGCGGGATCGAGGCGGAGGCCGCGATGCTCGGCCAGCCGATCTCGATGCTGATCCCCGAGGTCGTGGGCTTCAAGCTCACCGGCGAGATGATGGAAGGCACCACCGGCACCGACCTCGTGCTGAAGGTCGTCGAAATGCTCCGCATTCACGGCGTCGTCGGCAAGTTCGTTGAATTCTACGGCGAGGGTCTCGACAATCTGCCGCTGGCGCAGCGCGCCACCATCGCCAACATGGCCCCCGAATACGGCGCCACCTGTGGTTTCTTCCCGATCGACGACGAAACGCTTCGCTACCTGCGCAACACCGGCCGCGACGAAGACCGCGTGAAGCTGGTCGAGGCTTATGCCAAGGAAAACGGCTTCTGGCGCGGTGCGGATTACGATCCGGTCTACACCTCGACCCTGCACCTCGACATGAACACCATCGTCCCCGCGATCTCCGGCCCGAAACGGCCGCAGGATTACATCGCGCTGGACAGCGCCGGAAGCGCCTTCGCCAAGTACGTCAAGGGCGTGCGCGAGGGCAAGGATGCCTCCGCCAATGCCGAGGTCCGCTGGGAAGGTGAAGGCGGTGCGCCCGAGCCCGTCGATATCCCCGGTGACGAAGGCCACCACAACAAGGGCTGGTACAAGACCGAGGATGGCGCCTACCAGCTCCACGACGGCTCAATCGTGATCGCCTCGATCACCTCCTGCACCAACACCTCGAACCCCTACGTGATGATCGGCGCCGGCCTCGTCGCGCGCAAAGCCCGCGAGCTTGGCCTGAACCGCAAGCCCTGGGTGAAAACCTCGTTGGCCCCCGGCAGCCAGGTCGTGTCGGAATACCTCGAGGCCGCCGGCCTGCAGGAAGACCTCGACGCCATCGGCTTCAACCTCGTCGGCTACGGCTGCACCACCTGCATCGGCAACTCCGGCCCGCTCGCCGCACCGATCTCCAAGGCGATCAACGACTACGACCTGATCGCCACCTCGGTGCTCTCCGGCAACCGCAACTTCGAGGGCCGGATCAGCCCCGACGTCCGCGCCAACTACCTCGCCTCGCCGCCGCTCGTAGTGGCCTACGCGCTGGTCGGTGACATGAACGTCAACATCGCCACCGATCCCATCGGCAAGGACAAGGACGGCAACGACGTCTATCTCAAGGACATCTGGCCCTCCAACGCCGAGATCGCCGAACTGGTCGACAAGACCGTCACCCGCGAAGCGTTCCTGGAAAAATACGCCGACGTCTTCAAGGGCGACGAGAAATGGCAGGCGGTGGAAGTGTCCGGCGGCGAAACCTACAACTGGCCGCCGACCTCGACCTACATCCAGAACCCGCCGTACTTCAAAGGCATGTCCAAGGAACCGGGCACCATCTCCGACCTCAAGGACGCCCGTGTTCTCGCGATCCTCGGCGACATGGTCACCACCGACCACATCTCGCCCGCCGGCTCGTTCAAGGACACGACCCCGGCCGGCAAGTATCTGGTCGAACGTCAGGTTCCCGTGCGCGAGTTCAACTCGTACGGCTCCCGCCGCGGTAACCACGAGATCATGATGCGCGGCACCTTCGCCAACATCCGCATCAAGAACGAGATGCTCGACGGCGTCGAAGGCGGCTACTCCCTCGGCCCGGACGGCAAGCAGACCTCGATCTACGACGCCGCGATGGCCTATCAGGATCAGGGCACGCCACTCGTGGTCTTCGGCGGCGAACAGTACGGCGCCGGCTCCTCCCGCGACTGGGCGGCCAAGGGCACCAACCTCCTCGGCGTCAAGGCCGTGATCGCCGAAAGCTTCGAGCGGATCCACCGCTCCAACCTCGTCGGCATGGGCGTCATCCCGTTCGAGTTCACCGGCGGCGACACCCGCAAGTCGCTGGGCCTCAAGGGGGATGAGACGATCTCGATCACCGGCCTCGAAGGCGACCTGAAACCGCAGTCCATCGTGCCCTGCACGATCACATACGGTGACGGCTCCACCAAGACCATCGACCTCAAGTGCCGGATCGATACCGGGGTGGAAAAGGAATACGTCGAACACGGCGGTGTGCTGCACTACGTGCTGAGAAATCTCGCCAAGGCGGCGTAACCGACACGTCCCCGCGCGCCCGCAACCGGGCGCGGCGACAGGCTTGCATGCGCCGGTCCTGCCTCAGGACCGGCGCATCTCTTTTCCGGCGGCCCCACCTGCCGGCAGTCGCGGCTCCACCGCTCGAATCGAAACCGACACCGCCGAAGCGACCGGGCCGACTCCATCAGAACCCGAAGCCTGTCCGACGATAAATCCCGGCCCGCGGAGGGATTTCTCTGAAAAAAATCTGGCCGCACCCCTTAAACCAATAAGGAGAGTACCCGACCGTACACCCCCCGCATCGGGCCGGGAAATTGGATCAGTTTTGGCAACAAAACCCTTAGGATCGAAGGGACTTTAACCGGGGGTTGTAGGCCCCGAGAATCGTCGCGCTCAACCTTGCGGATTCCGCCGCCGCGACAATCCCGGAAAGGAGCGAAATCATCGCCTCAGGGGAAACGTCTGGTTAACGCCTGCCCTTGCGGAATACGCCGCATTTTCGCCTTATTTGCCTTCCAGAACCTTCCCATAAGGACAGGTCGCTGCACGATAACCAGTTGTTTTCGCTGCTTTTGCAAAAAACGGAAACGATCCGTTTCTCATACAGCGACCTCCTTTATGGCTAGTTTGCGGCCAAACATTGTGGGGGCAATGAGATATGAGTGAACGACTGAGACAGACCATGAATCGATACGGACTGAACGGCCCGATCCTCGAGATCGGATTCTTCATCGCGCTTGTCGTGGTGACTTCTCTGGCCGTCTGAGGCCACGGATTACAGGCAGAAGTCTTCGAGCCGCGTGACAGCAAAAGCTGCGCGCGGTTTCGCTTTTCAGAACAACGGAAATCTCTGCGGCGCTACTCCGCCGCCTTCGCCATGGCCGGGCGGATCTTCTCTTCGATCACCCGCTGCGTCAGCGGACCGGCAAAGCGCAGAACGACCATGCCGTCGCCGTCGATCACGTAGGTCTCGGGCACACCGTAAAGGCCCCAGTCCAGCGCCGTGCGGCCGCTCGCATCGGCCCCCAGCGCCTCGTAGGGATTGCCAAGCTCCTCAAGAAAGGCCAGCGCCTTCTCCGGATCGTCCTTGTAGTTGATGCCGTAGATCGGCACCCCTTCTTCCTGCAGCAGGCTCAGATTCGGATGCTCCACGCGGCAGGGCGCACACCAGCTCGCCCAGTAGTTCACCAGCTTCACCTCGCCGTCCCGCAGCGTCTCGTCGGTGAACGGGGCGCCATCGCCCAGGGCTGTCAGCACCACGGGCGGCGCCTCCTGCCCGGCAAACGCCGATGGCAGCGCATCCGGATCGTCCCGGTTCATCCCCAGCAGGAACATCGCGGCAAGCCCGGCGAACAGCACCGGCGGGACGATCACCAGCGGCTTAACCATGGGTCCGCCGTGCCTCCGCCGCCGCCAGCCGCCGCTTGGCGCGCTTCGCCTGTACAAGGCTCAGAACGATGATCCCGGCCAGCAGGATCAGGCTGATGGCATAGGCCGACAGTACCGTCCCCGCGTGTTTCCCCAGCTCCGGGATCATCGCCCCATCCTCTCGCGCATCTCGATCGCATGCAGCCGCCGCTTGCGGATCTCGGTCTGCGTCCGCACCAGCACCAGCGCCACGAACAGCAGCACGAAGCCCGCGATTGTCACCAGCGCCGGATACCAGAACACGTCCGCCACGTTCTCCTCCGCATCCATCGACAGCGACGCGCCCTGATGCAGCCCCTGGTTCCAGAAGTTCACCGCGTACCGGCTCAGGATCGCAAAGACCGATCCGACCAGGCACAGCACCGATGTCAGGTCCGCAGCCGTGTCGGGATCCTCGATCGCCGCCCACAGCGCCATGTAGCCAAGGTAGAACAGGAACAGGATCAGGAACGAGGTCAGCCGCGGGTCCCATTCCCACCACGTCCCCCACATCGGCTGACCCCAGATCGCCCCCGTCACCAGCGCGATCAGCGTGAAGGTCACGCCCACCGGCGCCGCGGCTTTGGCCGCCAGCGCCGAAACGTGATGCCGCCGCACGATCCAGACCAGCGACGCCACCAGCATCATCGCCCAGGCATTGATCGCCATCATCGCCGCCGGCACATGCAGGTAAAAGATCTTCACCGTCGATCCCTGCCGGTAATCGTCGGGGGTAAAGAAGAAGCCCCAGATCAGCCCGCCGCACAGCGCCACCGCCGCCAGCGCCGTGATCCATGGCAGGACACGGTCCGACGTCGCGATAAACTTCACAGGGTTGGCGTATTCCCAGATCGACATGGCCGAAGGATTAATGACAAGGCGGGGCTGCAACAAGCCCCGCCCCGTCCATCGGCCCGCGTCCTGCGGTCACATCTGCGCGGGCCTCACACTGCCGCGCGTGCCCCCAGCCGCGGCATCGTCACCAGCATCAGGATGCCCGACATCCACGCACAGGCCGTGATCAGCGCCATCATCGGCAGCGCGGTGCCGTCAAAGAACAGCCCCGACACCACGATCATCAGGCCACCTGCCAGCATCTGCATCGTCCCGCCCAGCGACGAGGCCAGCCCGGCGATATCGCCGTGATCGTCCAGCGCCATCACCATCGTCGTCGGGATCACCATGCCCAGCCCGGCATTGCCCAGCACCAGCCCCAGGATGATCACCCAAAGGCTGCCGAACCCGGCCCAGACCAGCAGCAGCGTCAGCGTCGTGAACAGGACGAACCCGGTCACGCCGATCCGGATCACCCGCGCCAGCCCCAGCCGCATCGCCAGCGGCCCGGCCAGTTGCGAGAAGGAAAAGAACCCGACAGCATTCGCCGCGAACGCCAGCGAGAACCCGGTCGGCGTCAGCCCGAACTGCTCGACATAGACGAACGACGCGCTCGCGATGAACACGAAGAAGCTCGCCATCCCGAACCCGCCGATAAAGGTCAGCCCCATGAACACCGGGTCGGTCAGCAGCACCTTGCTGCCCCGCATCAGGTTTCGCAGGTTGACCTTCACGCGTTTCTCGGGCGCCAGCGTCTCGGGCAGCGCCGTCCCGACCAGCACCAGCGCCACGACGGCCGCCGCCGCCAGGAATCCGAAGATGATCCGCCAGCCGCCGATCTCCATCACGAGCGATCCGGCCAGCGGCGCCAGCATCGGCGAGATCGAGATCACCAGCATCACCATCGCCATCAGCTTCGTCGCCTCGGTCCCGGTATAGCGGTCGCGCACGATCGCGCGCGGGATCACCATCACCGTCGCGACACCCAGCCCCTGCAGGGCCCGCGCCGCCACCAGAACCGGCAGCGACGGCGCCAGCGCACATGCCAGCGTCGCGACAAGAAAGATCCCCAGCCCGACGTAAAGCGGCAGCTTGCGTCCGGCCTGGTCAGCCCACGGCCCGTAAACCAGCTGCGCAATCCCGAACGCAAAGAAATAGGCCGACAGCGTCGCCTGCACTCCGGCAGCGGTCGTGCCAAGGTCCTCCGCGATCAGCGGCATCGCGGGCAAATACATGTCGATGGCAAAGGGGCCGACCGCAGCCAGCAGCCCCAGCGTCAGGGCGAAACGCAACATCTGAAAAATCCTTCAAGCGGAATTCCGAGCGTTAGCCCTAACGGCAATTTGTGACAATCCGTTTTCTGCGCGGCGGGTTCGAGCGGGAGCCAGCCATGCATCCAGCGCATAACCGCCCTGTCGGGAGATGTCAGGAATCCACCGCCGTCCAGCGCCACTGACCGTCCGCCGGAACGTTGCCGCCGGCCTCGTCGTCACCACCGACCGGCCGCGGCCCCGGCCGCACCCGCGGCTTGCCCGGCTCCAGTTCATCACCCTCCGACAGCTGCCGCCGCCACAGCGCCGCATAGCGCCCGTCCCGCGACAGCAGCACCGTGTGCGAGCCTTCCTCGACCACCTCGCCGTTCTCCAGCACCACGATCCGGTCCGCATCGGCAATCGTCGACAGCCGGTGCGCGATGGTGATCACCGTGCGCCCCTCGCCCATCGCCTTCAGCTCGTCCTGGATGTCCCGCTCGGTCTCCGTATCCAGCGCCGAGGTCGCCTCGTCCAGCAGCAGGATCGGCGGGTTCTTCAGCAGCGTCCGCGCGATCCCCACCCGCTGCTTCTCGCCGCCCGACAGCTTCAGCCCGCGCTCGCCCACCTGCGTCCCGTACCCCTCCGGCAGGGCAGCGATGAAATCGTGGATCTTCGCCGCCTTCGCCGCCGCCTCGATCTCCACGCGCGTCGCATCCGGCCGCCCATAGGCGATGTTGTAGAAGATCGAGTCGTTGAACAGCACCGTGTCCTGCGGCACCACGCCGATCGACCGGTGCAGGCTTTTCTGCGTCACGTCGCGCACATCCTTCCCGTCGATCCGCAGCGCGCCGCCCTGCACGTCGTAGAACCGGAACAGCAGACGCCCGATGGTCGACTTGCCCGACCCCGACGGCCCGACAATCGCCACCGTTTCTCCGGCGCCGACATGGATCGACACGCCCTTCAGCACCGGCCGCGTCTCCTCGTAGCCGAAAACCACGCCCTCCAGTTCCACTTCACCGCCGTTGACCTTGAGATCAGGCGCATTTTCCTTGTCCTGAACCTCTGCCGGCTGTTCCAGCAGGTCGAACATCTCGCCCATGTCGACCAGCGCCTGCCGGATCTCCCGATAGACGGTGCCAAGGAAATTCAGCGGCATGGTGATCTGGATCATGTAGGCGTTGACCATGACGAAGTCGCCCACCGTCAGCGCGCCGTTCTGCACACCCATCGCGGCCATCACCATGACCACGACCAGCCCCGCCGTGATCAGGAACGACTGACCGAAGTTCAGCAGCGCCAGCGAATTCGCCGTCTTGATCGCCGCGGTCTCGTACCCCGCCATCGCGCCGTCATACCGGTCCGCCTCGCGCGTCTCGGCACCGAAATACTTCACGGTCTCAAAGTTCAGCAGGCTGTCGATCGCCTTCTGGTTCGCGTCCGTGTCCTGATCGTTCATCACCTTGCGGATCTTCACCCGCCATTCGGTGACCTTGAACGTAAAGACGATATAGACCGCGATGGTGACCGCCACGACCACGAGGTACCAGATGTCGAAAACCACGGCGAGCACGACGCCGATCATCAGCAGCTCCAGCAGCAGCGGCCCGATGGAAAACAGCAGGAACCGCAGCAGGAACTCCACGCCCTTCACGCCGCGCTCGATGATCCGGCTCAGCCCGCCGGTCTTGCGGGTGATGTGATAGCGCAGCGACAGCGCGTGGATATGCTGGAACGTCTCCAGCGCCAGCGCCCGCAGCGCCCGCTGCCCGACCTTGGCGAAGATCACGTCGCGCAGCTGCTGGAAGCCCACGTTCATCAGCCGCGCCATGCCATAGGCCACGGTCAGCCCGACTGCGCCAATGGCCAGCAGCATGTCCGCCCGGTCCGCCTCGCCCGCCAGCGCATCCACGGCGGCCTTGTAGAAGAACGGCGTACCCACCGCGACCAGCTTGGCCAGGAACAGCACGACCATCGCCAGAACCACGCGCTGCTTCACCCATGGCTTATCCTCCGGCCAGAGATACGGCGCGACCTTGCGCACCACCCGCATGCCGCGGTTGCGCTCGGTCTTCACCTGATCATCAGTCTCGCTGGGGTCCGGCATCCACTGTCCTTCTCGGGATGCCACTAAGTAGTCAGGCCGGCTTCCGAAAACCAGAGCCGTCAAACACAAAAGGCTCTACTTGGGCGGTTCGACCAGGATGAGCCGCGTCGTCTCGCGCGCGGATACGCCATCGGATGTACCGGTGACCAGACGCAAGTCATAGCTTCCCGAGGCCAGGTTAAGGGCAATCGTGTTGATAGCCCCTGTGACCGCGAAGCGCCCTGAGCCTGCAGGCGACACGGTGACGGGAACCTCTGTCCAGCCCGCGCCAGGTCGGTTCTGAAGACGCATTTCCAGTCGGACCACGGCGGGAATATCGGACGCAAAGATCATGCCCGAGACCGGGATACTCGAACCCAGGTTCGCCGCCGTCCCTGATCGGGGCGCTGTCAGATCCGGTAAGGCCGCTCCGTCTGCGGCGGCCGCGACGCTGACGAGCGTGCCGGCCTCCACGGTTTCGCCATCGCTCGTGACCGAAACGACGACGCGGTAGAACCCGGGAGCGTCAAACCGGAAGGTCGCCTGGCAACCCTGCGGGTTGATCTGTTGCAAGGTCTGCTGTCCGAGTCCAAGCGTAGCGGTCGCCGAAGTCGAACCCGCAGTGCCAATACCGACCCGGCCGATCCCGGAACCGGCCTGACCGTCACCAGTGGTAACCCGAACCCTGGGGTTCGTATCGATCTGCAGGGGTCGGGTCGCGCGGCCCAGGTTCGGATCGAGCAATACAAAGCCGCTTCCTTCCACCTGTTCCCGGCGCCATGTCATGGTTTCGCAGGGCAGCGGGGCGAGATTGCGCGTGAACAGCGCCGAAAAATCAGTGCCGACGCCGGCCAGAACGTGGGTGTCGCCTTCCGGCTCCGATATCCCGCCGGTGATCGGACCTTGCTGAATGGGAAAGCTTGCCCGGGTCTGGGCGATGATCTTGTTCCCGTCGCGCAAGGTGGCAACGATACTCTGCGCTCCGAAAGGCCCGACGGGCAATTGACCTTCCCCGTGGCCATTCTGAACAGGAATCGAACCGGCGATCACGCCGTCGGCCCAGACCTCGACCACGCAGACCTGACTGTTCCCGGCGCACCGGCTGCGGCTGTCGGGATCGTGGACGTCGAATTCAAAGCTTCCGGATTGCGGCGCGCCGCCATCGCCCATTCTCAAAGTGGCTTCGCGGACGATCCTCACGCGTACAACGTAATGCGCACTTTTCTCGTCGCTGATGAAATCCAGCTCACGCACAAGCGGGCCATCAGCCGAGAAATCGGCTCCGCTGACCACCATGGCTTGAACCGGCCCGATCACGTCATCGTCCGAAGGAAAGCCCGAGACGAGGCTGTCGAGCGCTTCGCCGACCCGCTGCCGTGCACGGTTGAAACGTTCTTCCAGAGGGATCCCGGACTGCACGAGTTCGCCGGTAACCACGCCAGTGACGGCACCGGATATTGACGAGAAGGGGAATCCGTCATCCCGCTCCACGACAAAGAACAGGAACCCCAGTTCGGCCGGGTTGGCGACGCCCTGCGGCTCGCCACCGAAGCCCCAAACCGGCAATCCAGCGATCGAGGCGCTTTCACCCGTCGTAAGGCTCAGATGCTCCAGGTCGGACAATTTAAGAAAGTCGTTCTCCTCTCCTGTTCCATTGCCATAGGCTTTGACCCGGACACCTGGTGCCGTGAGCCCTGTAGGGACCTCCCCGGCGCCGGGAATGAAGTCGCCGGCGTCCACAACGATTTCCGAAGCGAGTGCGGCCACAGCGAAGACGACGATTTCGTCGTTCTCTATGTTGGTGCCGAAGTCATTCTTATCGAGCACTTCGATGCGAATTGGCTTCACGGTGAAGGGGGGAAGCGCATTGTCCTGCGCGTCCGCCGGCGCGGCGAGAGCGAGCACGGCCGCGAGAGTAGATGAAGATAAGCTGCGAAAAGTGTTTGGTCGAAATGACATGGTTCTCTCCAATGAAAGACCGTCATCCACATCCCTGAGGTTGAGATTAACTCCGGCCTGACCGAAGCGACAAGGCGGGAATACCGGACCAGCAAGGAACGGGACCAACGAAGAAGATCACATGGCCCGCCCTTTTTCGGTCCACCTGCTCACGTTTTGGATCTGGCGCGGCTGGATTGCGATCCGAGGGGACCTGCGAAGGCGGCTTGGAATGCCGGAGCGGATGTTGTGGCAGTCATCGCGAAACGCCATGTCGCAGCGCCGCCCGGTGTCTCTCAAACGGCCTCACGCGCCACAGCAGCACCAGCGCGTCCGCAACGGAAGGTTAGCGCTACCACGCCTGAAATCAACGACTTGACCCCCCGTCCCCATGGGGACGCCCCGTTTTCAGCCGTCCTCGGGAAGCGAAAACACCTGCCCCGGATAGATCCAGTGCGGGTCCCGGATCCGGTCCCGGTTCGCCTCGAAGACCCGGACATAAAGCAGGCCATCGCCATACTTCTCATCCGCGATCCCCCAGAGCGTATTGCCCGGCTGAACCGTCAGCAGCTCCACCGGCGCCCGCGGCGCGGCCCCGGCCTCTGTCCCGGCATCCCCCTGCGGCGCCGCCGAGGCGAACAGCTCCGCATCCTCCCTCTGGAACGGCGTCTCGACCCGCGACACCACCGTCCCGTCCGGCCCCAGCTCGTCGATCCTGAGGGTATAGACCCCGGTGTCCACATCCGGCAGCGGCATCCGCCACTGCCCGTCAACGCCAATCTCGGTCGTCTTGACCGGCTGGTTGTCCAGATAGACCCGGACAAAGCCGCCCTCCGTCCCGCGCCCGCCAAGCGACACCTCGCCCTCCGGGTCATAGCTGATCGTGTCGAGGATCACCGACTGAACCGGCGCCGGCGTCTCTCCAGCCTGAAGCACCTTGATGCCGGTGTCATCCGCCAGCAGCACCGTCGGCGCTTCCGGCTCCGATACACCCGCCGGAGCGTCCCCGTCCGCGGGCGCCTCCGTCACGGCCGTACCCTCCGGCGCCGAAAGCTCTTCGGCATCAAGCGAGGCGGTCAGTTCCGGCGCGTTCTCTTCACCGGCGCCGCTGTCATTGTCCGCCAGGGCTTCCGGCGCTCCAGCCATCTCGGCACTCGCGACCCCCGCCGATTCAGCCCCGTCCGCGACTTCGCCGGCCTCACCTCCAGCGGGCAGCCCGGCTTCCGCGGCCGCATTCTTTGTCACATCATCCACAGCACCCTGCGGCGCACCGGAACCCGGACCGTCATTCGACCCATCCGGAATCAGCGATGCTGCCGTGCCGGCCAATCCGGTCGTCACAGTCGCAACAAGGCCGGACCCTCCTGTGTCTTCTTCCGGCACGTCTTCACCGACACGGGCGACCTCGGTGGTCGTGCCCGTATCCGCCTGAGGCTCTCCGGCAGGCGCCGCCTCGGCCAGTTCCGGCGACTCCGCCGTTTCCGCCGGGGGGTCCTCCGCCGAGGCGGAAACGACCGACGTATCTTCCTCCTCACCGGCCGGAACATCCGGCTCGGCAACCCCCGCCTCGGGCACGGGCGGTGTCTCCGTGTCGACAGGCGGGACCACACGCGTCTCCGGAACCCCAGCTTGATCCAGTTCCGCGGTCTCAGCCGAAGCGTCCGGCGCGGCACTGTCCGCCGGGGCTTCCACCGGGCCCTCATCGCTGGCCGGCGCCGTCGTGCCCTCGGCCGACGCAACGACATCGGGCGCCATGTCCCGCAGCGAGGGTTGCAGGATCACCGTCGCCGGAGAGCTAACCGGATCCTCGCCGTTCACCTGCATTTCCAGGCTGACAACGCGCGGCACATCCGCGGGCGGCACCGTAAAGATCGATACGAAGCTGCCGCTGCGATCCGCCGGCGACGTGGAGATCTCAGCGCCATCCAGCAGGACCCGCACCTCGGATTCCGGCGCAGCCTTCCCCGCGATCAGTGCGTTTCCGTCGGCATCCACCCGTACCACGTCGAAACTCGGCAGCTCCGATGACTCGCCGGTTCCGGCCAGCGCGCCGGTGACATCGCCCACGACCTCTGCGGCTTCCGTCGTGCCGGAGGCGTCGGCAACCGGCCCGGCATCAGGTTCCGGCTCCGGCTCGGCCACGCCATCAGAGACGCTCGCCGGTGCAACAGCCACCTCGTCCGCGTCGGTTTCGTCATCCGGAACATGCAGAAGTTGCCAGCCACCATAGCCCAGACCGGCAGCCACAAAGACCACCGCAATCGCGCCGCTGACGGGCCCTCCACCGAACCACGCGCCGATCTTGCTCAGCATCTGACATCCCCTTCCGTCACCCAGGCACGGCAACGGTTGAGGGACCTTATCAACCCGGCTATCAGTGGTCAAAACCCATTGCTGTGAGGACTAGATATGGTATCCACTCCTACCTCCGTCTGTGTCTTTTGCGGCGCACGAGACGGATCCGACCCCACATACATCGAAGCTGCACAGGAATTGGGCGCAGCTCTGGCCGGCGAAGGCTGGCGGCTGGTCTACGGCGCCGGCGATGTGGGGCTGATGGGCGCCGTCTCGCGCGCGGCGCAAAAGGCCGGCGGCGATACCTTCGGCGTCATTCCGGTTCACCTTCTGGCACGCGAAATGGCCAAGCGCGATCTCGGCCGCTTCATCGTGACCGAGAACATGCATGAACGGAAAAAGGTCATGTTCATGAACTCCGACGCGATCGCGGTGCTGCCCGGCGGCGCCGGCTCGCTCGACGAGTTCTTCGAGGTTCTCACATGGCGCCAGCTTACACTCCACGCCAAACCGATTTACCTTCTTAACACAAGCGGTTACTGGCAACCTCTCATCGACATGATCGACCACGTGATCGCTCAGGGCTTCGCTGAAGAGTCGATGCGCGACTACTTCAATACCGTAAATACTGTGCCCGAGCTGATGACCGCCCTGCGCGCCGACCTGGGCTGACAGAAGACCGCACCGACGGGGCCGCATCCAAGGATACGGCCCGAACGGTGCCGGTCGCTCAGGGCGTCAGGCAAACTCCGCGTGGATCAGCGCCTCGACCTTGTCCAGCGGGTGGTTGGTCAGGGTTTTCGGGATCTCGTCGACAACACGCGCCACGACCTCCTTGTGCATCTTGTCACGCAGCTCACCCAGCACCTGCGGAGCGGCCACCAGCACGATCCGCTCGAAATCGCCGCGATGCGCCTGCCGGTACAGAATATCCGCCAGTTCGTCGGCAAAGCGATCCTTCGCCAGCCTGTGCCAGTCGGTCTCGTCCAGGCTGGACCGCTGCCCGACGCCGGTATCCGGCATCCGCCCGGGACGGTCCGTGCCCTGCTCCCGGCTCGGCGGGTCTTCTTGCTCTTCATGGCGCACGACATTGAGGTTCAGGTAATCCTCGTCTCCATCGTTGCGCAGAAAAAGCGCCTTCTCGCCATCGGCGATCAGCACCCACGTGCCGGTCCTCACAGGAGATTTCGTCGGCATCGCTCAATCCTCCTCTTCAACGGATTTCGTCACCCGCGTCGCACCCGCAGGCCGCTCCAGCGAGCGCTTCTTTTCGTCCCTGGATCCGATTCGTCCGGCCAGCCGTCCGCCGGCGCGTCCCGCCTGCGATACGGAACCGTCGGCGCCGGTGATGTCATCGGTCTCGCGGCATCCGTCCTGCGATCTCTTGCGCTCTGGCATTGGGGGTCCTCCTTTGCTGGAAGAACGCAAAGGACCGTGGCGCGGTTCCAGCCCACGGGGCGGCATGGCGCATCCCGTCGCGGCAACGCCCGCGAACCACACGCATGCGGAAATCCTCGATCCGCAAACGCGAAAAGGCGCCCTGACCAGGGCGCCTTACGCAAATTCGACGGCTGAGAGTTGGCTCAGTCGGTGTTCTGCGAGATGAACGAAACCGCGTCGCCGAAGGTCTGGATGGTTTCGGCGGCGTCGTCCGGGATCTCGATGCCGAACTCTTCTTCGAAGGCCATAACCAGCTCAACCGTATCAAGAGAGTCGGCGCCCAGGTCGTCGATGAACGAAGCGGATTCGGTCACCTTTTCTTCCTCGACTCCGAGGTGCTCCACCACGATCTTCCTAACGCGCTTTTCGACGTCGCTCATAGTCGTTCCTCATTTCCAGTGCGGACCGTTCGCCCGCTTGTCTCTGTTTGCCCGTTCGGGCGAACGCTGCCCGCTGAAACGCCAATTGAACCGCCGTCTAGCGGCTGGTCACTGGCCAAATGTGGGCCGCCTATAGCATATCACCCCGGTAAGGCAAACGCTTTCTCGGCAGCCGCATCCGGCCCTCAGAACATGGCCATTCCACCGTTAACATGCAACGTCGCACCGGTCACGTAACCCGCTTCCGGGCTTGCCAGATACAGCACGGCGGCACCGATTTCCTCGGGGTCCCCCATGCGTCCCGCGGGCACCTGGCCGAGGATTGCCGACTTCTGATCGTCGGTCAACTTGTCCGTCATCGCAGTGGTGATGAAGCCGGGTGCCACCACGTTCACGGTGATGCCGCGGCTGGCGACTTCATAGGCCAGCGACTTCGACATGCCGACCAGACCGGCCTTGGCCGCGGCATAGTTGCCCTGCCCCGGATTTCCGGCAGAACCCACGACCGAACCGATGCTGATGATGCGTCCCCACCGGGCCTTCATCATGCCGCGCAGGCATGCTTTCGACAGCCGCATGGAAGACGTCAGGTTGACCTCCAGCACGCTGTCCCATTCTTCATCGCTCATCCGCATGAACAGGTTGTCGCGGGTGATACCGGCATTGTTAACCAGGACATCGACCGCGCCCATCGCCTCGGCCGCCTCTTTCGGCAGGGCGGCCACCGCGTCACGGTCGCTCAGGTTGCACGGCAGCACATGCGCCCGCTCGCCCAGTTCACCCGCCAAGGTCTCCAGCGGCTCGACCCGTGTGCCTGAAAGGCCCACGGTGGCGCCCGCGCCGTGCAGCGCCTTGGCAATTGCGCCGCCGATGCCGCCCGAGGCACCGGTGATCAGCGCCGCTTTTCCTGTCAGATCAAACATCCCTTATCTCCGTATGGGTTCTTGCTGGAATTCTCACGTTTCGGCCGCGGCAAGGCTCTCGACTGCGGCGCTCACATCCTCCGGCGTGCCCACTGCCCGCACGGCAATGGTTTTCTCGATCCGCCGCACCATGCCCGACAACGCTTTGCCGGCGCCGATCTCCCAGGTCTCGTCCACGCCCTGCGCAGCCATCCAGGCCACCGACTCCCGCCAGCGCACCGAATGCGTCACCTGCTCGACCAGTAACTCGCGGATCTTTACCGGGTCGCTCACTGCCTCCGCGGTCACATTTGCCACGACGGGCACTTTCGGCGTCGCGATCTCCACCCCCGCCAGCGCCTCGGCCATCGCTTCCGCGGCCGGCGCCATCAGGTCGCAATGGAACGGTGCGCTCACCGGCAGCATCAGGGCCCGTTTGGCGCCTGCCTCCTTGGCCAGATCCGCGGCCCGCGCCACCGCCTCTGCATGGCCCGAGATCACGACCTGCGAAGGATCGTTGTCATTCGCCGCAACACAGACCTGACCCTGCGCCGCATCCGCCGCAACCTGCGCCGCCGTCTCGAAATCCAGCCCGAGTAACGCGGCCATCGCGCCCTGCCCGACAGGCACCGCCTGCTGCATCGCGCGCCCGCGGGTCCGCAACAGCCGCGCCGTGTCGGCCACGCTCAGCGCGCCAGCGGCGGCCAGCCCCGAATATTCTCCAAGGGAATGCCCCGCGACGAAAGCCGCCAGCTCTATACTCGCGCCCTCCGCCTCCAGCGCCCGCATCGCGGCAAGCGAGGTTGCCATCAGCGCCGGCTGCGCGTTTTCGGTCAGCGTCAGGGTTTCCGCCTCACCGTCCCAGATCAGCGTGCTCAGGCGCTCTCCCAGCGCCTCATCGACCTCGTCGAACACCGCCTTCGCACCCGGATAGGCCTCGGCCAGTGCCTTGCCCATGCCGATAGCCTGCGCTCCCTGCCCGGGAAAGATGAATGCACGCGCCATGAACCGCCTCCCTGATCACTCCGGTGTCGGGGGGCCATACCGCGCCGCGCGTGGGCTTGCAATTGTCGATGAACCGCCGGTTCAGGCGTATTCCGGCGGGCTCAGTGGCGGGAAACGGCTTCCGCCGGCCCGCTTCGCACCGTTCGATGCCAGCTTGTAGGAACTCACCTGGCTTGCCACCGGCTTCAGGTCCCGCGCCAGCCGCTCGTTGATCTGCAGCAGTTCCGCCTCCGACCCGACGCCGGCCGGCGCCAGCGCCTGGCTGCCCTTGATCTGCAACCACAGCACACATTTTCCACCGGCCCGCTTCATCGTGCTGCCGTCGATCTCGTCGAACCGGAGGCTGCCCTTGATCCACGTGTCGCCGGCGGCCGTCACCACGCCAAGCCGCAATTCGCGGCGGCGCATATCCACCTGCAACTCATGCGCCTTTGCCTGCCCCATGCGCTTCAGCCCGAAATGCAGCGCCGCCAGGACCAGCAGGCAATACGCCGCTTTCCACACCGCACCGATACCCGGCGCCAGCCACAGGACGATCCAGAACAGCGCTCCGCCCGCCAGCGCGCCGTAGACCCATCGCTTGGGCAGCGCGCTGTCGGGATGTGCCGACCGGATCACGTAACCCCAATCCGTCTCGCGCAGGCTCAGCGGTTCGGGTGTGAAGAGATGTCTCAGGTATCGGGCCTTGGCAGCCAGCATGGTCTTGTCGCCATCCTCTACTCGCTTGCCCTGAGCCTAGGCACGGAATCTGTCCGGATTGGGACCGCGCCCGTGCATTTTCAGGGAAAAGCAAACAGCCCGGAAAGCCTTGCATCGCGCACGATCCGCTGTATAAGGCGGCTTCCTTCCGCGAACGACCCGTAGCAGCGCAGACTCTCGTGGCCCGGCCAGCGGAAGGTGTCACCGGCCGGACCTTTGAAATGCGCTATGATAGAAATGGAGCACGCATGCCGCTTTACGAGCATGTATTCATCTCGCGTCAGGACTTGTCCAACACGCAGGCCGAAGGCCTCATCGAACATTTTGGCACCGTCCTCTCGGACAACGGCGGCAAGGTCGTTGAATCGGAGTACTGGGGCGTCAAGACGATGGCCTACAAGATCAACAAGAACCGCAAGGGCCACTACGCCTTCCTGAAAACCGATGCACCCGCGCCGGCCGTTCAGGAAATGGAACGCCTGATGCGCCTGCATGACGACGTGATGCGCGTCCTGACCATAAAGGTCGACGGCCACGACGAGGGCCCCTCGGTCCAGATGCAGAAACGTGACGACCGCGACCGTGGTGACCGCGGCGACCGTCGCGAACGCCGCAACTAAGGAGTATAACCCATGGCAGCTAAACCGTTTTTCCGCCGCCGCAAGGTTTGCCCCTTCTCCGGCGACAATGCACCCAAGATCGACTACAAGGACACCCGGCTCCTGCAGCGCTACATCTCCGAGCGCGGCAAGATCGTGCCGTCGCGCATCACCGCCGTGTCCGCCAAGAAGCAGCGTGAGCTGGCCCGCGCGATCAAGCGCGCCCGCTTCCTCGCCCTGCTGCCCTACGCTGTGAAATAAGGAGACGACCCATGGACGTCATTCTTCTCGAACGCGTGGCCAAGCTGGGCCAGATGGGCGACGTGGTCTCGGTCAAAGAAGGCTACGCGCGCAACTACCTTCTGCCGCAGAAAAAAGCCCTGCGCGCCAGCCAGGACAACATTTCGGCCTTCGAAGCCCAGAAGGCGCAGCTCGAAGCCCGCAACCTGGAAACCCGGAAAGAGGCCGAGGATCTGGCCGCGAAACTCGACGGCCAGAAGTTCGTCGTGATTCGCTCCGCTTCCGACGCCGGGTCGCTCTATGGCTCCGTCACCACGCGTGATGCCGCCGACGTGGCGACAGAGGCCGGCTTCTCGGTCGACCGCAAGCAGGTGATCATCGCCCAGCCGATCAAGGAACTGGGCCTGCACGCCGTGACCGTGCACCTGCACCCGGAAGTCGAGGCCGTGATCACCCTGAACGTGGCCCGCTCGCAGGAAGAGGCCGAACTTCAGGAAGCCGGCAAATCGATCCAGGAACTGGCCGCCGAAGAAGAGGCCGCCGCCGAATTCGAGATCTCCGAGCTCTTCGAAGACATCGGCGCCGCCACCTCGGACGACGAGGACCTGGTCGCCACCCCGGAGACCGAGGACAGCGGCGAAGACCAGCCGGATACCGAAGAACAACAGAACTGATCGCGCTCATACTGATCGGTTTGAGGGCCGCCCCATCGGGCGGCCCTTTCTCGTTTGCCCGATGCGCGAATGCGGCGGCATTGGCCCGGATTTTTCAGATCCCGCGCAGCTCAGACCCGACAGGTCGGGTACATGATCCCGTCCATGCGGTGCCGCCACGGACGGTTGCTCGAGGCATCAGGCTTATCTGACCCGGGTATGTCGCGCAGCGGGCAAACGGTCAGCATCGCGGACAAAGCTGCCGTAGCCGCACTGCACTTGAGAGCCGTGAAGCTTACAAATTGCGCTCCATGAAATACACGTAGCTTGGCGCGCCTTGTGGAGCAGGAATCTCGACGAAATTTAGGCTTTCGTAGAGTTGACGGGCATGCGTCAGAAAACGCGCCGACGAAAAGCGCACGGCGGTGTAGCCGTCCAGGCGCATCTGGATGAACATCTCTTCGAGTAATGCGCGACCTACCCCACTGCCCCGGCCTTGCTCTGTGACAAACAACCGGTGAACTTCGGCAACGTTTGGTTCCATCTGATCATACATGACGCAGCCAACTGTTTTTTCGGCAATTTTGCAGAGAAGAATTGCGCCATGTGGGGCCGAATGGATGAGTGGAAGTTCTGCTAGGGTTTTTTCGTAGCGATCCGGTGGAAATTTCCGAAGGGTCTTCTCCCGATGCTCTGGATGAGCCTTGAACAGCCACTCTACCCAAGCCCGTGAAAGCGCCCGAGCGTCGGCGAAGTCTTCTTCGCTTGAGGCGCGAAACACATTCAATCTCTCCAACGCACTATCCCTTGGTTCGAATGGAGCAGAATCGCCACATCCACGCGAGTTTATCACCTTTTGCGACAGAGGACTTTGGCGAGAATACGCCGCTAAGGGCTCAATCCAGCAATCTGCTGCGACCGGCGCAGGCGGCCTCTTTCTTTCGGATACTGCAGCTTCGGTTGGACATTAAATGCGGAGGTCTGCTTGGCCCCCGCTTCAGCTGCAGCCCGGATGCCAGTCGCCATCCGCGAAGCCGACCACCAGGTAGTTCAGCGATCCGCCATAGCCGCACATGATCACCACGATCCGCAGCGGATTGCCCTGCATGACGATCTGCTCGATCAGCGCCTCACGCGGTCCATTCCGGTACAATGCCGGGATCGACGCCCTCAGGTTGCGATTGGCGAAATACGGATCCGCCTGGTCGCCATCGTGCCAGATCCCGAACCGGTGCACGTTGGCCCGGTCCTGCTGCAGCACCGACCCGAAATCGCCCAACCGGACGCCCCGGGAATTCCGCATGTCCTCATACCCGATCTCGGCATAGTAGGCGCCAAGCTGCTGTTGTGCGGCCAGCGGCGCTGCAAGGCCGGCGAAAATCAGGAAAACCCAAACGAATCTCATCCACCCCTCCGAATTCAAATGCCCGCTCAGGATATCGTGAAGCATTGCGAGCCGAAAAGGATTTCCCGCCTTGCCGCGCCGCTTGAACTCTCCCCGCTCCGGCTAAGTTCAAAAAATGACCCGCACCGACACGAGAGATCCATGTTCCCACGTCTCGCCTTCGCCCTCGCCGCCACCCTCGCCGCGCCGGCCGTCGCCCAGGACTTTTCCTGGGGCCAGCGCAACACGACCCTCGCACCCGCCCTCGACAACCAGTTCCGGGCCGAGCTCGTCACCTCAGACCTGACGCTGGAGCGGGAAACCGTCGCCGAGGGCCTCGATCACCCCTGGGGGATAGAGATCCTGCCCGACGGCGGGTTCCTGGTCACCGAACGCTCCGGTCAGCTTCGCCGCATCGCCGCGGACGGCACCGTCTCCGACCCGATCGCCGGTGTTCCGGAGGTGCTCAGCATGCGCCAGGGCGGTCTGCTCGACGTTGCCCTGGCTCCCGACTTCGACAGCTCGCGCATCGTCTACCTGACCTATTCCAAGCCCTTCGACGACGGCACGACGGCCACAGCCGCCGCACGCGGCACCCTGTCCGACGATTTCACTGAACTGACGAATGTCGAGGACATCTTCGTCCAGGATCCGCCCGTCCCCTCCCCGCTCCACTTCGGCTCCCGCATCGCCTTCGACGGCGACGGCCACCTCTACATCACAACCGGAGAGCACAGCTTCCCGCAATTCGCGGTCTACGCGCAGGACCTGCTGAAAAGCTTCGGCAAGGTCATGCGCCTGAACCTCGACGGAACCGTCCCCACGGACAATCCCTTCACCGGCAACTACGACGCGCTTGGCGGCATCTGGTCTTACGGCCACCGCAACATCCAGGGCGCATACTTCTGGGAGGGTCAGCTCTGGACGATCGAACACGGCCCCAAGGGCGGTGACGAACTCAACACCCCGCTGCCCGGCCTCAACTATGGCTGGCCGGTCGTCAGCTACGGCGAGAACTACAACGGTTCGCCGGTGGGCGACGGCGTCGCCTCCGCCGACGGCTTGGAGGAACCGGTCTACTTCTGGGACCCTGTCATCGCCCCCGCCGGCATGCACCCCTACGAAGGCGAGATGTTCCCGGAATGGCAGGGCGATCTGCTGATTTCTTCGCTGAAGCCCGGCGGTGTGGTCAGGCTCCAGATCGAAGACGGCAAGGTGATGGCCGAGGAACGCCTGCTCCACGGTTTCGCCCGCGTTCGCGACATAGAGATCGACGGCGACGGCGCGATCCTGATCATCACCGACGAGGACAACGGCCGACTGATCCGCCTCACGCGCAGTTAAGAGGCGGGGATGTCGCCCTTTTCGACCATCGCATCCGACAGGTCGGCATAGGCCGCCCGCCAGGCGGCCTCAACGTCGGGCCCCAGATCATCCAGAACCTCGCGCAGCGTGGTAATCAGCGCCTCGCCCATCGGCTCGAACATCTCACCGGTCACGCCCAGGCGTCGGTGCTGCTGACCAAGCTCCTCGATACGCTCCGCAATCGTCGCTGGTGCCTCCAGCGAGTCGATCACAGTCTCCAGCGTCGACATGAACTTCATGCCCTGCCCCGCAAGGTCCTCGCGGAACATCTCCCGCAGGTCCGGCCGCAGCCGGAACAGCTCTTCGTAGAAAAACGTCGATGCCGGCTCAAGTCGTGGCCGCAGCTTGTCAAAGCTCCACCGGATCAACGCGATCTGTTCATGTGTCACAGGCATGGCGCGTCTCCCCATCGTCTGCCTGATCGCATTGTACACGCGTCACCGTGACAGCCCCTTGATCCAACGCAAAAACGAAAAAAGGCCGCCCTGCAGGGCGGCCTTCTCCTCCTCCCCAAAAGGGTCCGTCAGTCGTCGGCTTCGAGAGCCTCGATCGCTTTTTCCAGCTCATCCTTGTTGACGGGCTTTTCCGAAATCTCGGCCAGTTCGAAGATATAGTCCACAACTTTGTCTTCGAAGATCGGCGCCTGGATCTGCTGACGCATCTGCGGATTCTGCTGCACGAACTCGAAGAACTGCCGCTCCTGTCCGGGGTACTGCCGCGCCTGCTGCATGACCGCCTGGGTCATCTCGGCGTCCGAGACCTGGATCTCGTTCTTCTGGCCCAGCTCGGCCAGCAGCAGCCCAAGGCGCACGCGGCGCTCGGCCAGATTCTGGTGCTCGTCGGTCGGCTCGATCTCGCCATGGTCGTGGCCGTGATCGTCCGGATGCTCCTCGTGATACAGCTGGTGCGCGATCTGTTTCGCTTCCGCTTCCACAAGGCTCGGCGGAAGATCGAATTTCACCAGGCCGTCAAGCTGGTCCAGCAGCGACCGCTTCATCACCTGACGAGAGGCCTGGCCGTATTCGGTCTCAAGTCGCTCGCGGATCTGGCCCTTCAGGGCTTCCAGATCTTCCGCGCCATAGCGTTTGGCCAGTTCGTCGTCCAGTTCGGCCGGCTTCGGCGCTTTCACTTCCTTCACCGTGCAGGCAAAGACCGCATCCTTGCCGGCCAGGTTCTCCGCGCCGTATTCCTCGGGGAAGGTCACCTTCACTTCGACCTCGTCGCCCGCCTTCACGCCGACGAGCTGCTCTTCGAAACCGGGAATGAAGCTGTTGGAACCCAGCACCAGCGGATAGTCTTCCGCGGCACCGCCTTCGAATTCCTCACCGTCGACCGAACCCTTGAAGTCGATAACGACCTGATCGCCGTCTTTCGCCTTGGAGCCCTTCTTGCGGTCCTCGAAGCTCTGCGCGTTCTCGGCCAGCGATTTCAGCGCCTCGTCCACGGCCCCATCCTCGGCCTTGACGACCAGCTTCTCCAGCTTCAGCGCCTTGGTGTCGACTTCCGGAATCTCCGGCAGTTTCTCATAGGACATGGCGACCTCGACATCATCGCCTTCCTTCCAGTCCTCGTTGGTCATCTCGACCGAAGGCTGCAGAGCCGGGCGATCGCCGGAATCCTCGAAATGCGACTGCATGGCGCCATCGATGGCTTCCTGCATCGCCTCGCCCAGCACCCGCTGACCGAACTGCTTTTTCAGCAGCGCCATCGGCACCTTGCCCTTCCGGAAGCCCTTCATCTGGACCTCGGGCTGGGCCTCGGCCAGTTTCGCATTGACCTTCTCGTCCAGCTCGGCGGCGGTCAGCGTAATAGAATATCCGCGCTTCAGACCTTCGTTCAGGGTCTCGGTGACCTGCATATTGTCCTCATTCATCCATGGGCCGGCGAACATGTGCGGCCCCCGCAAAATCAGACGCCCTAATAGGCTGCGAGGGGGGGCTTCGCAAGGGGAAAGGGCCGGATTCGGCACGCCTCCGCATGCCGCATCGCAGCCAGACGCCGCCGGGCCGGAACCACCGGGCCTTGTCACCCGTCATTGACGCCAGCCGGGATGTGACGCAGCCTCAGGCGTATCACCCAGCGACGGCTTCTCATGGGTTGAAGTAGCGGGAAACATCGTCACGGGCACCGAGTGATGTCGAAGAAACGCCGAAACCGCGGGCGCTGGCCAGTTGCCCTGCCGATCCTGCTGGCCTGGCTTGGCGGTATGATACACCAAGTGCACGCGCAGGATGTTCAGGCGCCGTGGTCCGGCCAGATCAGCCTCTATGGCTGGGATGCCGGCGCCGGAGGCGAGATCATACCGTTCGAAGGCGGCCCCACCTTCGCTTTCGATCCCGCTTTCCTCGACTTCCTGGATGGCGGTGACGCGGCTTTCTTCCTGTCGTTTCTCGCGCATCGCAATCGCCTCGTCTTCTACGCCGACTACAGCAATTCAACGGGCACGCGCTCGGGCGAGATCGCCCGCGGCATTGAGGCTTCCGGCGAGCTGTCATTACGCTCCGCCACCGTCGCGATTGGCCGGCGGGTGGTGCGGGAACCGACCGGTACGGTCGATCTTCTGGCGGGCGCGCGGGTGTGGGAAGTGGGCGCAAAGGTAGACGTCCCGAGCCTCGGCATCAGCACTTCGGGTGAACAGCCACTGGGCGATCCAATCATTGGCATCCGGGCCGAGGCTCGGCTTTCGCCCGCATGGTCGGTGACCGGCTACTTCGATGTCGGCGGCTTCGATGTGGTGTCGGATTTCACCTCGCAGGCTGTCGTCACCGCGAACCATGCATTGACGGACGATCTGTCGCTGTCACTCGGGTACCGCCATGTCTATCTGCGGCTCGAGCACGACGGCGCGATCCTGAGCAACACGCTCAGCGGCCCGATGTTCGGCCTCTCCTGGCGGTTCTGAGCGACGCCCGAACCGTGGTTCAGCCGGATGGCACGAACTGTGCGTCCCCACACGACGTTTGCGCTAACATGCCTGAAATCAATGACTTGACCCCCCGTCCCCATGGGGACGCTCAGTTTTAGCGGCGATTTTGAACCCGTCCCGTCGCTCTCCCGACCCATCGTTACAGCCATTGCAACCAAAGGTCCTTCCTCATGTCCAAGCTCCGTTTCCCCCGCCCCGCCGCCCTCGCCGCCCTCGCGGCGCTGGCCCTCTTCCCCCTCGCCTCCGCCTCGGCCCAGGCCCAGGCCTGGATCGCCCGCCACGGCATGACCTCGGCCCAGTATCAATCCGCCTTCAACCAGTTCACCGGCCAGGGCTACCGCCTCACCGACGTCTCCGGCTACCGGGTCAACGGCACCGATTTCTATGCCGCCATCTGGTCGAAAAAGGGCGGCCCCGCCTGGGCCGCGCGCCACGGCATGTCCGGCGGCTCCTACCAGTCGAACTTCAACGACCTCACCGCCAAGGGCTTCGCCCCCGAGACCGTCTCGGGCTACGGCGGCAAGTTCGCCGCCATCTGGGCCAAATCCGGCGGTGCCTTCGTCGCCCGCCACGGCCTGACCTCCGCCCAGTACCAGGCCGAGTTCGACAGCTGGGTCGCCAAGGGCTACCGCCTGACCGATGTCACCGGATACGAGGCCGCAGGCCAGGTCCGCTACGCCGCCATCTGGCGCAAGCAGGGCGGCAGTGCATGGCAGGCCCGCCACGGGATGACCTCGGCCCAGTACCAGGCGACCTTCAATCAGATGAGCGCCATGGGCTTTAAGCCCCTCCGCGTGAACGGCTACGATGTGAACGGTACCCCCTACTATGCCGCGATCTGGACCATGTCCCCCGGCGGCTACGTTGCCCGCCACGGCCTGACCGGCGCCCAGTACCAGGCGGAGTTCGACAAGTGGACCAGCCAGGGCTACCGCCTGCAGGACATCTCCGGCTACACCGCCGGCGGCCAGGCCCGCTACGCCGCGATCTGGTATCGGTAACTCCCTGAAACGGGAACGGCGCCGGGTCTTGCCAGACCCGGCGCCGTCCATTGTTCAGCCTGTATGGCCCGCGGTCAGAGCCCGTTGATCGCGTCCAGCATGCCCTCGGGCCAGGACGCCGACAGCGGCGAACTCAGATATTGCTCCTGCGCGTAAGCCTGGAAGGCCGCGACGTCGGGCTCATAGACCTTCAGCCCCTCGCCTTCGAAGAACTCGACCAGTTCGGCCTCTTCAGCGAGGTATTGTTCATCCGACCAGGCGGTCGCTTTGTCGGCGGCAGCCTGCATCTTTTGCTGCTGTTCCGGTGTCAGACTGTCCCACAGCTGCGAAGAAACCAGTAGCATGCCGAAGCCCACGTTGTGGTTGGTCAGCACGATCTGATCGGTCACTTCGTAGAACTTCATCGCTTTGTCGTTCGGAAGCGGGTTGTCCTGCCCGTCGACGACGCCCGACTGCAGCGCGGTGTAAAGCTCGGTGTAGGGGATCGGCACCGGATTTGCGCCCAGCGCCTTACCCAGGAACTGCCAGCTCTCGCCGCCTGGCATCCGCAGCTTAACGCCCGACATATCCTCCGGCGTCATGATCTCGGCGTCGCCCTTCAGGTTCACCTGCCGGGTGCCATAATAGAAAGTACCTAGGATCTCGACGCCCAGCTTGTCCCGCGCGATGGCCTTGAGCTGTTCGCCGACCTCGCTTTCGAAAATCGCTTTCAGGTGCGCCTGGTCGCGCACGACGTAGGCCGCGCCGAGGATGTCGAATTCCGGCGCCTGCTGCGCCAGGTCCGACGGGGGCAACCCGGCCATGTTGATGTTGCCGCGCTGCATGCCGACCAGTTCCGTGCCCTGCTTCATCAGCGTGGCGCTGAAATAGGGCTGGAAGTCGAACTCGTCGCCAAGCTCGGCGGCGAAGATGTCGGTCATCGCCTTGGAACGCGGTACTTCCGGCGGGTTCACGTCGGAAAAAATCAGTTCGACCGACTGTGCGTTACCTGCCGTGCCGAGCGTGGCGATTGCCAGGGCGGCAGCAGTCAGGGTTCTGAGTTTCGTGTGGATCATGTCATCCTCCCGTTAGGTATCTCAGATTGCGAAATGGTTTTCGGGCACGCCCTGCCCCGCGCCCTCGATGGCAAAGACGCTGCCGGCAAGCGGCTCGGCGTCGAGCTGTTCCTGGCTCAGGAACTTGAAGGCGGTGGTGACGTAGAGCGTCTTGAAGTCCGGCCCGCCAAAGCACAGGCATGTCGGGTTGGTGACGGGCAGCGCGACCTCGCGGTCGATGCGCCCGTCGGGGGAATAGCGGACGACCTTGCCGCCCGCGAAAAACGCCTGCCAGAGGCAGCCGTCCACGTCGATGCAGGCACCGTCCGGGCGGTCACCGGTGGCCAAGTAATCGGCAAAGACCTCGCGGTCGGTTACCGTTTCGCCCGCCTCGTCCAGCGTTAGGCGGAACGTGATGTACCGGCGCGTATCGGTGAAATACATATGCCGGCCGTCCGGGTCGAAGGCGATCCCGTTCGAGACCACGATGTCGTCCAGCATCCGGGTCATCGTACCATCCGGATCTACGCGATACAGCGCACCCAGACCGTCCTTCAGCCCGTTATCCATCGTGCCGATCCAGAGCCGTCCCATGGCATCGACACGGCCATCGTTCAGCCTCGTGGCGGGCATCGCCTCGCTCGGTGTGGTCGCGAAGGGTATCACGCCCCCGTTTGCGGCATCGAGCAGCATTAGCTCGAGATCCCGCGCGATCAGGTACTTGCCCGACGTCGTCAGCGCCTGACAGCCAAGGTAGGTTCCGGGTTGCTTGAGCGCCGTTGCCTCACCGCTCCCCGGATCAAGCGTCCAGAAGGTCGGCTGCTCGATGTCGATCCATGTCAGCACGCCACGCCGCGCATCCCACAGCGGGGTTTCACCCAACTGCGCCGCGACCTTCTGCACGCATTCGACGGTGGGTTTCAGCATCACATGTCCTAGCGTTTCGGGATGCCGGGCTGCGGCATCAATCGCCGCTGCGCTGCGATACGGAACGGTGCGTTCGGCGCGCCATAGCCGGCGTAGCCGTCCTTCCGCTGCATCACCTCGAAAAAGATCCCGTCACCGAAGCTCTTGGAATATATCTGGAAAAACGCCCCGCTGGCGTCCTCGTCATAGAGGATGTCATGCGCCCTCAGGCGTGCGACGAATGTCTCGTCCAGCCCCAGACGGGCCGCGAGATCTTCGTAATAGTTATCCGGCATCGGCAGCGCCTCGAACCCGTTGGCGGCCAGAGCCTCGGCGGTTGCGAAGATATCGTCGGTGGCAAAGGCGACGTGCTGCACCGAAGATCCGAAGCTGTCCGCGATGAAGCGGCCCGCGAAGGTCCGGTGCGTCTCCGCTCCGTTCAGAGTCACCCGCAGCGCACCATCCGGCGACTCAATGGCCTGCGACCGCACCAGCCCGCCGGGATCCACCACGTCCACCGTCGCCAGCTTCCGCGTGTCGAACAGAGAGATGTAGAACAGCGACCAGGTCAGCATCTCTTCGTAGTTCATCGTCTGCGCGATGTGGTCGATCCGGGTCAGCCCGGCGCCCTGTCCGCCGCCATCCGCGACCGGCTCGAACTCGATCTTCCAGACGTCGGCCAGATCGCTGGACCGGTCGATGAAATGCAACAGCCCGCTGCCGACGCCGCGGATCGCCGGGATATCAAGCTCTCCCGGCCCGACAGGCTGGCTGAACGGCGTCGCGCCCAGCGCCTGCGCCCGTTCGACCGTCGCCGGTGCGCTCTCCACCGTCAGCCCGACATCGCAGACGTTCAGCCCGTGCGCGATATGCGAGGTATGGGCGAAGCCCTCGGGATCGGTGTTCAGAACGATGCGGATTTCGCCCTGCTGCCAGACCTCGACCTGCTTGGCGATGTGCTGTCCCGCGCGATGAAACCCCAGCGACAACAACAGTTTGCGCAGGTTTTCCGCCTCGGAATCGTTCGCGGCGAATTCCACGAAGGCGACGCCTTCGGGCCGGATCCGTGGCGGGATCTCCGGCACGTCGATGGCGATCCCCGGCTCTGCCCGTTTCACCTGATCCATCAGCCAGACCAGCGAGCGATAGCCGTCCAGCGCGATCGCGCGCGGCGACCCGCCCCGGAACTGATCGTTGAACACCTCCAGGCTGATCGGCCCGTCATAGCCCGTCGCCGCCACCGCCCGCATGAACCCGGTCACATCCAGATCACCTTCGCCCGGCATGTTTCGGAAGTGACGCGACCAGTAGAGCAGGTCCATCTCGATCATCGGTGCGTCGGCCAGTTGCACGAAGAAGATCTTGTCACCGGGAATGGATCGGATCGACTGCGGGTCCAGCTTGCGCCCCAGCGTGTGAAAGCTGTCGACGATCAGCCCGATATTCGGATGATCGGCCCGGCGCACCACCTCCCATGCGTCGCGGTGGTCCCAGACATGCTTGCCCCAGCACAGCGCCTCGTATCCGACGCGCAGGTCCCGCGCTGCCGCCCGTTCGCCCAGCTCCGCGAAATCCGCCGCCATCCGGTCGATCCCGCCCAGAGCCTTCGGATGCACCGACGAGCAGACCAGCACCAGGTCCGTCCCCAGTTCCTGCATCAGATCGAATTTGCGCTCCATCCGGTCAAACGCGCGGGCCCGTTCCGATTCCGGCAGCCCCTCGAAATCTCGGAACGGCTGGAACAGCGAAATCTCCAGCCCGTGATCGCGCACCATGGCCCCCACCTCGCGTGGCGAGGCGTCGAAGGTGATGAAGTCCTGCTCGAAGATCTCGATCCCGTCGAACCCCGCCGCCGCGATTGCGGCAAGCTTCTCGCGAAGGTCCCCGGCGATGCAGACGGTGGCAATCGAGGTCTTCATCGGATTACCCCTTGTAGCCCAGCAGGCGCGGCAGCCAGAGCACGAAGTCCGGCACGAAGGTGATCACCAGAAGCGCCACGACGAGCGCCAGAAGAAACGGCCACAGGTCGCGGACGATCCGTGCCAGCGGCTGCTTGGTGATCGACGATACGATGAACAGCAAAAGCCCGTAGGGCGGCGTCACCAGCCCCAGCATGGCGTTGACCACGCAGATCACGCCGAAATGCACCAGGTCGATGCCCAGCGCCTGCGCGGTCGGGATGAAGATCGGCACGATGATCAGCAGGATCGCACCCGATTCCAGGATGCAGCCAAGCGCCAGGAACAGCACGTTGATCGCCAGCAGGAAGCCGACCTTCGACAGCTCGTATTGCGCCAGGAACGCCGCCAGCGAATCCGGCACGTTCTCGCGCGTCACCACGTACTGGAACGTCAGCGCGCCCGCGATCAGGATACCCACCGTCGCGGTGGACCGGGCCGAGGCCAGCAGCGTCTGGTAGAACTGGCGAAACGAGACCGAGCGATAGAAGATGACCGAAATCGCCAGCGCATAGAACGCCGCGACCGCGGCCGCTTCGGTCGGCGTCATGACCCCGCCATAGATCCCACCAAGCAGGATCACCGGCAGCATCAGCGCCGGAAACGCGCGGACTGTGACCATCGGCATCTCCCGCAGAGGGATCGCCTCGTCCGTCTCGAAGCCGCGGCGATGCGCAATGATCATGTTCATGATCATCAGCACGACGCCCATCAGCAGACCCGGCGCCATGCCCGCGGCGAACAGGTAGCCCACCGACTGGTCGGAGACGAGCGCATACAGAACCATCGGGATCGACGGTGGGATGATCGGCCCGATCGTGGCCGAGGCGGCGGTGATCGCCGCGGCATAGGACGCGGTGTATTTCCCGTCCTTCGTCATCATGTTGATGATGATCTTGCCCATGCCCACCGCGTCGGCCACGGCAGACCCGGACATGCCGGAAAAGATCAGTGACGACACGACGTTGACGTGACCCAGCCCGCCCTTGAACCGCCCCACCAGCGCCTGGCTGAACCGCAGCAGCCGATCCGCGAGCGAGCCGATATTCATGATGTCGGCGGCCAGGATGAACAGCGGGATCGCCAGCAGCGTGTAGCTGTTGAAAAGCCCCTGCAGCAGCGTCTCGGACGCGATGGAGGGATCGAACCCCTTCATCATCAGATAGACGGAAGAGCCGCAGATCATCGCCAGGCCCATCGAGAGCCCGCCGAAGGCGAGGAACGCGATCAGGACGATCGCAACGGTAAACGGATCAGTCATAGTCGTGGGTACCCGCCGTCATGGGCGTATCGAACGCCGGGCCAGAACCGGAAATGCCGCGCCAGATGCTGATGAAGCAGCGCACGATCACGGACAGGGCGAAGGGTATGTAGATCGCGAAGACATAGTCGAAGCGGATCTTCATATAGGCGGTCTTCTCGATCGCCATGAAACTGATGTAGTCCCACACGTAAGGCAGGGTCCAGATGAAGATCCCGGCGCAGATTGCGCCGGTCGTTACATCCAGCACCCGGCGGGCCCAACGCGGCAGCAGGGCATAGATGATGTCCAGCCGGATCACGTCGGCCTCGCGCACAACGAAGGCATAGCCGAACAGGATCCCCCAGAGCCACGCGATGGACACGAACTCGACCGTCCAGCCCAGCGGCAGGTTCAGCACGTAGCGGAACACGATCTGGATCAGGAAGCTTACGAAGAGCGCCCCGAGTATCAGCGCCAGAAAGTTCTCGGCCCGTCGTCCGAGCCACTCGTAGATATTGCGCAGGCGGTCCATTCTGCCCCCGGTTAGCATTCATGCGGGGCCCGGCGGGTGAAGCGCCGGACCCCTTCCTGCCTCAAAGCTCGTCGATCTTCTCGAGCAGTCCTTCCGGCCAGTCCTCGGCGAATTTCGACGCCTTGTAGACTTCCAGCACGTGATCGCGGAACGCGGTCTTGTCGGGCTCGTAGATCTTCAGCCCTTCGCCCTCGAAGAAGGACACAAGCTCGTTCTCCTGCCCGATCACATACTCGGCCATGTCGTTCTCGAACTGGTCGGCGCAGGATTGCAGCGTCTCCTGCTGCTCCGGCGTCAGGCTGTCCCATTTCGACATCGACACCGCGAAGACGTTGTTCGACATGCGGTGCCCGGTCAGGATGATCTGGTCCGTTACCTCGTAGAACTTCATCGACTTGTCGGTCGGCAGTGGGTTGTCCTGCCCGTCGATCGCACCGGTCTGCAACGCAGTATACACCTCGGTAAAGGCCAGAGGCGTCGGGTTCGCGCCCAGCGCTTCGCCCAGGAACTGCCAGCCTTCGCCACCCGGCATCCGTAGCTTGATCCCGTCCAGATCAGCAGGCGTCATGATTTCCTTGTCGCCGCGAATATTGACGTGGCGGGTGCCGATATAGGGGAAGCCGAGAACCTTGATATTGGTCTTCTCTTCCATCAGCGCCACGAGGTCATCCAGAACCTCGCTGTCATAGACCGTGCGCATGTGATCGATGTCGCGGAACAGGTACGCGGTCCCGAGGATCGAGGTCTCGGGCACCTGGTTGTAGAAGTCGAAAATCGCAAGGTTCGCCATGTCGAGGTTGCCGCGCTGCATCGCGGTCAGTTCGGTGCCCTGCTTGACCAGCGTCGCGCCGTGATAAGGCTCGAACGCGAAAGCCTCGCCAAGGCATCCGGCAAAGCCCTCGTCCAGCACGGCACTGCGCGGGTCAGCGGCGGCGACGGTGTCGGAATAGATCAGCGAGGGCGCTTCTTGCGCCGAAGCCGACGTTCCCAGCGAAAGTGCCAGCACCGTTCCTGCCGCAAGATGTCTAAGTGTCTGGTTCATTGTCGTTTTTCCTCCCGAATCCTTATCAGTAGGCGCGGCCTCGTTCCGGGGCCGCGCCGTTCGTTCAAAGCCCGTCGATCGCGTCCAGCACACCCTCGGGCCAGTCGGCCGAGAACTTGGAGTTTTTGAAGACCTCCAGCACATGCGTCCGGAACGCGTCCTTGTTCGGCTCGTAGACCTTCAGCCCCTCGCCCTCGAAGAATGAGACCAGTTCGGATTCCTGCCGGATCGTGTCGGCATCCATCGCGTCCTGGAATGCGCGCGCACATTCCTCGACCTTGGCCTGCTGATCGGCATCAAGGCTGTCCCACTTGCTTGCCGACATCGAGAAGACGTTGTTGGCGATCAGGTGACCGGTCAGGATGATCTGGTCCGTCACCTCGTAGAACTTCATCTGCTTGTCGGCCGGCAGCGGGTTGTCCTGTCCGTCCACGGCGCCGGTCTGCAGCGCGGTGTAGACCTCGGTAAAGGCCAGCGGCGTCGGGTTCGCGCCGAGCGCCTCACCCACGAACTGCCAGCCCTCGCCACCCGGCATCCGCAATTTGATGCCTGCCAGATCGGCGGGCGTCATGATCTCCTTGTCGCCACGGATGTTAACGTGGCGGGTGCCGATATAGGGCCACGCCAGAACCTTGATCCCGGTCGCCTCTTCCATCTTCGAGATCAGACCGTCCAGGACGTCGCTGTCGAAGGTCGCGCGCATATGCTCGTAATCGCGCCACAGGTAGGCAGTGCCGAGGATCGAGGTTTCCGGCACTTGGTTGTAGAAGTCGAAGATCGCCAGGTTCGCCATGTCCAGGTTGCCGCGCTGCATCGCGGTCAGCTCTGTGCCCTGCTTGAAGAGCGTCGCACCGAAATACGGCTTGAACTCAAAGCCTTCGCCCAAGCAGCCCGCGAAATTTTCCCTCAGGATGCCGGACCGGCGGTCGGTCTCCTGAACCGTGTCGGAATAGATCAGCTCGACCGCGTCCTGTGCGATTGCGGCTCCGGCGGCGAGACCCGCGGCGACGGCAAAGGCAGCCGTCCGTACGGATTTCAGTGTCAGTCTGGTCATGCGTTCCTCCCTGTTACGCATCGGCGGTGGTCACCGCCGTCAGTTGAAAGAGTCGAATGCCTCCCGCATCCGCTCGATATCCGGCTTCTGGCCGGTGAAAAGTTCGTAGGCCCGGACGGCCTGGTACAACGCCATGCCCGACCCCGGAAGCACCGCGCAGCCAAGCGCCCGCGCTGTTGCCAGCAGTTCCGTTTCCAGCGGGAAATAGACGATGTCGGCGACCCAGTGCCCGGCCTTCAGAGCCTCTGCCGGCAACGGCAGGCCCGGCAGTTTCTCCATCCCTACGGGCGAGGCGTTGACGATGCCGTCCGCTACACCCGCGGCCTCCGCCGCAACCGAAACCGCATCGGCACGCCCGGGCCCATAGTGATCCGCCAACAGAGCGACCAGTTCATCGGCTGTCGCCGCGTTCACGTCGCGTATCATCAAACGGCCCACGCCCTCGTCCAGAAGGGCGTGGGCCACCGCACCGCCTGCTCCGCCGGCGCCAAGAAGAAGGACAGCGTCCTTCTTCGCACCCGGCAGTCCCCGTCGCAGGCTCTCGGCGAAACCCCAGTGATCCGTGTTGTGCCCGAACCGCTTGCCGTTCCGGAACACCACGGTGTTCACCGCGCCGACATTCGTGGCGGCCGGCGACAGCTCATCAATGAACGGGATGACAGCGCGCTTGTAGGGATAGGTGACGTTCAGTCCGTCGAACCCTTCCTTCTGCAGCATGTCGAGGATCGTGCCCGCATTTTCGGGCAACTCGCGAACTTGGGAGTCTATCAGCCGATAGTCGTATTCCAGCCCCTGCGCTTTCGCCGCCTCCATGTGCATGCGCGGTGTACGCGAGCCGGAAATGCCGCTGCCAAGTAGCCCGATCGTCAGCGAACGGGCGCCAGCCATATCGGCTTGCGTGGGCAACGGACGTGACACGCTGGACTCTCCTCCCAGGTTCGGGCCTTTGGCCTCTTGACGGCAGAATGTACTAGGCGGTTAAATTAGTCAACGAGATGTTCGCCATGGTTAAAAACGAACGTGGAGATGCCCCGGACAAGGCGGTTCAGCCGGGCCTTTCCATAGGTTACAACGCCGTAATGACCAGGCGTGGGAGGACGATCGACATGGGTGAGACCGCTTCGGAAGGCCGGACCGGCGATTCGCAACGCGGCGGGTGGAAGCAGGATCCCGACGCCGTCCGCCGCAATATCCTGCAAGTGGCTCGAGAGGTCTTCGCCCAGCACGGCCTGTCCGGTGCCCGCATCGACGAGATTGCGGCGCGCACCCGCACCTCGAAGCGGATGATCTATTACTACTTTGGCGACAAGGAAAAGCTCTACCGCGCGGTATTGGAAGACGCCTATGCCGGTATGCGCAAGGGCGAGGACGCGCTTGACCTCGGCACCTTGCACCCGGTCGAGGCGCTGCGCCAGCTGGCGGAGTTCACCTTCGAACACCACCGTCATGCGCCCGATTTCGTCCGCCTCGTGATGATCGAGAACGTCCATGAGGGCGAGCACATGTCGCGCTCGGAAATCATTGCCGGCCAGAACAGCTCTGTCATCCGCCTGCTCGAAGACATCTACAAGCGCGGTGTTGAGGCCGGGCTGTTCCGCAAAGGCCTCTCGGCGCTGGAACTGCACTGGCACATCTCGGCGGTATCGATCTTCAACGTCTCGAACCGCGCGACCTTCTCGCGCATCTTCGGCGACGACCTGTTCACCGAACGCGGCCAGCGGATGCTGCGCCGGCATGTGGGCGACATGATTCTCGGCCTCGTGATGAAGCCCGGACTTTCCGCCGAACTAGACCTGCCAAGACCCAAGGAGGAGGCACGCATGATCAACCCGGATATCTTCCGGTTCCTCGAGGTGTGGGACGCGAAATGGGCCACGCTAAGTACCGACGCGACTCCCGCCGACCGGCGCCTGCATTTCGAAGGCGTGGCCCGCGACATGCGTTTGCCAACGCCACCGGAAGTGGAGACGGACGAAGAGCACTGGATCGACAGCGACGGAGGTCCGGTGCGGGTGCGAATCTTCCGCCACTCCAGTGGAGGCAGCCAGCCGGCGCTAATCTACATGCATGGCGGTGGCTGGATGCAGGGCAGCCCCGAGACCCACTGGGACATCACCGCGCGCCTGGCGGCTTGGAACCGGCAGACCGTGATTTCGGTGGATTACGCGCTGGCACCGGAACATCCCTTCCCCGACGCCTACCAGCAGATCCTCGCCATCGCGAAGTGGGCGCATATCGAGGCAGACAAGCTGGGTATCGATCCTGCGCGCATCGCCATCGGCGGCGACAGCGCGGGCGGCAACCTTGCCGCCTGCGTCGCACTGACCTGCCGAGACGAGGACGTACCGCTTTGCGCGCAACTGTTGATCTATCCCGCCTGCGACTTCGACCGCTCGCGGCCTTCCTACGAGGAAAACGCCGAGGGGCCCCTGCTGAAAGTCGCCGGCATGGCCGCGACCAATGCACTCTACTGCGCGGATGTCCAGCAGCTCAACAGCGACGCCCGCATTGCTCCTCTCGCCGCAAGCACCCACGCCGGACTGCCTCCCGCCTACATCGCCGTCGCCCAGAACGATCCCCTGCGCGACAGCGGCCTTGCCTATGCCGAGGCGCTGATGTCCGCCGGAGTCGATGTCACGACGGACAGCGGGGAGGGCCTGATTCACGGCTACTTACGTGCGATGGAGTACTGCGAGGACAGCGAGGCCAAACTGAGGGCAATGGCAGGCTGGCTTCGGGCCATTTATGGCCAGAGCTAAAGCTTGAGCCAACGACCTGCCCGCCTCAAAGATGAGCTCGGCAAGTCACTCTGGTGGCCCGCTTTCGGAACCTAGGCTGCGCCCAGACTTGAACCCGGCAAACCAGTCGGGACGGTTGAGGAAGATGTTCAGCTTTTTAGTGGTGCGGGTGAGAGGACTCGAACCTCCACGCCAAAGGCGCCAGAACCTAAATCTGGTGCGTCTACCAGTTCCGCCACACCCGCATTACGCGCCTCATAGCAAAGGCACGAAGCGGTGGTAAGGCCAAATCGGCGTGTCAGGCCTCGAGTTCCGCGTCCCAATAAAGGAAGTCGACCCAAGTTTCGTGCAGATGGTTCGGCGGGAACCTGCGGCCCATGTTCCGCAATTCCTCCGCGCCAGGCTGCCGGGGTGGCTTGCGCAGCGACATGCCAACCTGCCGCAGGCTCTTCGAGCCCTTTCGCAAATTGCAGCAGGAACAGGCCGCCACCACGTTCTCCCAACTCGTGACCCCGCCCCGCGACCGCGGAACCACATGGTCAAAGGTCAGATCCCCCTTGGATCCGCAATACTGGCAGCGGAATTCATCCCTCAGAAATAAATTAAAGCGCGTGAAGGCCACGCGCTTTTGGGGTTTTACATAGTCCTTCAGGACGACAACCGACGGTATTCGTATCTCGGTCGAAGGGCTCCTCACGCAGGTGTCGTACTCTGCCACGATGTCCACCCGGTCTAAAAAGGCCGCCTTCACCGCCTCTTGCCAGGGCCATAGCGACAACGGGTAGTAAGACAGCGGCCGGTAGTCTGCATTCAGTACCAGCGCCGGATAATGCCGCAGCGCATTCGGCTCCCTGACAAAACTTGTCCTGAAATCTCCATCCATGGCCCGACTCCGTTCCCGCTCTGCCCGCCCGTTGTTCCGGCGCCAGAGCGGGGATCCCGCCCCAGCTTAACCGCGACTATATATGGCGGTACGAGCCACGCAAGTCCAACTACATGCAGTACCGCCGCTGCTTCCGTAAACCGGGAACGCAACGAGCATATGACAGTTATCCCCAAGTCGCGATGCTGAGCAATCGGGCACCATCTGTCTGCGGCGGCGAAGCGACAGGACCCCGCGCCGTATGCCTCAGCGCAGGTTGAACTGAGTCGATATTCCCAGTGAATAGCGCGTGCTGTCCTGCGCGATCAGCGTGCCGATTCCATAGCGACCGATCGCGTTCGACGCATTCAGATCGACCGACAGCGAACTGCCTGGCACCGTATAGCGCATGCCCGCGGCCCATGTCGTATCCTCGCCGTCCCCGCCCACCGGCGTTGCCTCGGCAATCAGCTCCAGCCCGTCGAACAGCTCGTAGTTCACCCCCAGACCCAGCCCGTAGATCTCAACATCGCCAAAAGCGCCCAGTTTTGGACTCGCGGTTACTGTCAGCGTGTCGTTGAACTTGTAGCTTGCCGAGGCATCGACATAGGCTGCACCAACGCCCGGGGTGTCGCCATCGATCTGGCGGCCGAACAGACCGGTCATCGAAAGCGAGAGCGGATCGCCGTTGTTCTGGTCGAGGAAGCGCAACTTCAGACCCAGCATGTAACGGGCGCCATCCGACGGCACGAGCGCCGGATCGGCGGTGCCGTCATCCGCGTACTGCTCGATTACAGCGACAATCTCGCCATCCCGGTCCGGGCTGAAACGCAGCACGCCGCCATAGTTCTCGTCGGTTCCGCCCCAGGCACCGGCCAGGAACGATCCGGGTTCGATGACATCGGCGGAAAGAAGGGTAAAGCCATTTTTTTGCAGGTTGGCCTGCCGCTCGGTCAGCGGCGCAATCGGGCCGCGATAGGTCGGCCGGTATTCCGCCCCTGGCGTATAGGTCAGGCGCACGCCGAACAGAGGCTCGTCACCATCGGGCCAATGCGTGAGGATCGAGGTCGCCGGCGTGATGCCAACACCATTTGTCAGATACAGGTCCAGCGCCGCCTTCGGCGTCACTGCCCAACGGGTCCCCGCCGTCCATACGGGAACGTTGTCGATCGCCGCCGTGTCGGTGATAGTGTTGCCGCCGGAGCCGAAAGGCATATCCACCGATGCGTAGAATGCCAGCCGCTGTGTCGCCTGATAGCTGACACCGGCACCGACATAGGGAACAATGCCATAGAAGTCGTTGCCACCAAGTTCATCAGGAAAGACCGACACGCCAGGGGTCAGGTGAACTTGAAGCTGCGGCGAGAAGGAATAGCTGAACGGCGCCTTGACCGAACCAACGATCTCGCCATCGCCGTCACCCGGAAAAAGATTGGAATCGAAGCGGAAGAACTCGACCGAGCCCTGCACCGCACCGCTCAGTCTCCCGTTGTCGAGGTACCGGTACTTGACGAAGCCCGCGACCGTATCCACGCCAATGGCCGGGTAGTTGCCGTTGATCGGGTTCACCGGGGGATCTTCGTAGGTCTGGTAATCCAGTCCGTAGGTCAGATTGTTTCGCGGCGAATAGTAGATGCCACCATGGTACATCTGGTTGCCGGTGCCATTCCCCTCGGTTGGGTCGGTCTGCACCGTTCCGATGTTCAGCACGAAGGTTCCTGTGGGTAAGGTGTTCGCCGTCTCGAAATTGCCGATCCGGACGGGCGGCTCCTCCACCGGGGTAGCCCGGTCCTCCAGCAAGATCCCCTGAGTGACCTCGACTGCTGGTACATGGCTGTAATCCTGCGCCAACGACGGGACCAGCGCGATCGGCGCAACCGATGCGGTCAGTGCTGCAATTGTGTATCTCATCGCACGGCGTGGGCTGCGAATTCGCATCGAACAAGGTCTCCCGTCAATCAGACCGCGCGGGGCAGCTCCGCAATTCAACCAAATGTGCCATGAACCCGACGTCGCTTGAACTGGCAATTCCGCGTTTCCGGCGAAAAACCGCTAGCCGATCCGATACTCTGGCATTCCTGCAACGCTGCGCTCAGTCAACACCCAGCTTTTCGCGCATGAAGGCCAAAGCGACCGAGAGCCCATCCGGCGAGATGCCGTGTCCGGTCCCTTCCATTACGTGGGCGTAGACCTCGAAACCTGTAGTGTTCAGGGCATTTCCTGCTTCCTGCAGGGATTCGAACGGCACCACCTCGTCCTGGTTGCCGTGGATCAGCAAAACCGGCGGCTTGCTCACCACCTGTTCTTTCAGCTGTTCCGGCGCCAACAAACGTCCAGAAAAACCGACGACCCCCGCAACCTGTTCAGAGCGACGCGGCGCCACGTGCAGGCCTATCATCGTGCCCTGCGAAAACCCGAAAAGGATGACGTCATCGGCTGTTACCCCCTCGTTCTCGATCGCTTTGTCGAGAAATGCGTCAAGGTCTTTCGCAGACTGCTTCATGCTCGCCGTGGCCGCCTCTTCCGCCGAGCCGTCCAACCACGGGATCGGAAACCACTGATAGCCGATAGGATTGGTTAGACATTTCTCCGGCGCATTCGGCGCCAGAAACACCGTGTCCGGCAGATGCGGTGCCAGCGGTTCCGCCAAACCCAGCAGATCATTGCCGTCTGCGCCATAGCCATGCAGGAACACGACCAGCGATTTCGTTTCTCCTGACGCAGCCTCGCGCCGCCCGCCCGTAAGCTCCCGGATCATCGTATCCCTTCCCTGTCCTTCGCGACCCGGTAGTAGGCCCAGAGCAGCCTCGCCGCAACCGCGCGCCACGGTGACCAGGGCTCCGCCATCTCACGCAGCGCCTTTTCGGTCGGGCGCACGTCGGTTTCGAACAAAATCCGGGCAGCTTCCTGCAGTGCCAGGTCTCCTGGCGCGAATACGTCCGCTCGCCCCAGCGAGAACATCGCATAGATCTCCGCCGTCCAGCGCCCGATTCCCGGCACCTCGACCAGAGTCGCGATCACCTCCTCGTCGGGGAAACCGCGCAAGTCGCTGAACCGGATCCGCGCCTCTGCCAGCGACCGCGCATAGCGGATCTTCTGACGCGACAGCCCACAGGCGCGCAGGTCCTCTTCCGTCGCCCACAAGATCTTGCGCGGTCCAGTCAGGTTTGCCGCCTTCATCCGTCGCCAGATCGCATCCGCCGCCGCCACGCTTACCTGCTGACTGACGATTGCCGACAACAACGGCTCGAACCCGTCTTTCTTCCGACGCAGTGGCAACGGTCCGGTCTGCTCCAGCGCGAGGGCAAACCGTGGTTCAATCGCCGCCAGGTGCGCCGCACCTTCGGCCACGCAATCCGGTGTTGCTATGATCCGTCCGACCACGTCAGCCCTTTCACCCAGTCCAGTGCCTCTTCTTCAGTCTCGAAGCGCAGCGCCTCCGGCTGCTCCGGCCGATTCAGCAAGATCACCTTGATCCCCAGTTTTCTTGCGGCGTCCAACTTCGACCGGCTGGCGTCGCCGCCCGAATTCTTCACCACCAACACATCCACGCTCAGCCGCGTGAACAGCGCCACTTCATCCGCTACGCTGAATGGCGGACGTCCGACCAGGTACTCACCGCCAGCAAATGGAAATGGCGACGTCGGCGAGTCGATCCGGCGGCAGATCACCCTTTGACCCTGAAGTCCCGCGTACCGGTCCAGCCCCGCTGGCCCAGTCCCTAGGAACACCGTTGCGCCTTCCGGAACCAGTGCCACCGCATCTTCCTCGCAATCACAAAACACCCAGGTGTCGCCCGCCTGAGGCACCCAGCCCGGCCGCAAGACCTGCGCGTAAGCCACCGACTCTTCACCACAAATCGCCGCTGTCCTGTGTGAGATCCGAACAGCAAAAGGATGCGTTGCGTCGAGCACCGCAGAAATCTGATTCTTGCGCAAAAAATTGCGAAATGCTTCACGACCTCCGAAACCGCCGACTCTGGTCGGTAGTCCGAGGTCCGCAGGAGCATGCGTTCCACCCGCCAGAGAGGCCATTGCGTCCAGACCCTTCTTGGAGAGCGCCCGGCCAATCCTACGTCCCTCCCTCGTGCCGGCCAGCAGCAGAAGTCTCATTCCGCACCCCTCATCGCCGCTTCGCCCCAAAGCCGCATAGCGCTGTCCTGGTTGCGGCAGCGGCGCGGGTGCCTTTGGTCAGACCATGGCGCAGCCGTTCCTGGGACTTCCGGTTCATCGCCGCGACTATAATCACGCTACCTAGCGCCGCCAATCCGCGCTTTGCCGGTCGACGCCGCGGGTGCATAACACTGAAATGACCGACTCGCCCGACCTCCCCGCCGGCAACTGGCCGGAGCTGAAACCCGGCTGGGTCTGGCTCTGCGGCGCCGGGCCCGGTGATCCCGGCCTCCTGACCCTTCACGCCCTGAACGCACTGAGACAGGCGGATGTCATAGTTTTCGATGCACTTGTCGAGCCGGAGATCCTCGACTGGGCGCCGCAGGCCGAGCACATCTATGCCGGCAAGCGTGGCGGCAAGCCTTCGGCGAAACAGCGCGATATCTCGCTGCGCCTCATCGACCTCGCTCGCTCCGGCAAACGCGTCCTGCGCCTGAAGGGCGGTGACCCCTTCGTCTTCGGCCGCGGCGGCGAAGAGGCGCAGACCCTGATCCAGCACGGCGTTCCCGTCCGCATCATTCCCGGCATCAGCGCCGGCATCGGCGGGCTCGCGTATGCCGGCATCCCGGTGACCCACCGTGACGTCAACCAGTCGGTCACCTTCGTCACGGGTCACGACCAGTCTGGCGAAACACCATCGTCTCTGGATTGGAAAGCGATTTCAGACGGGTCGCAGGTGATCGTTATTTATATGGGTATCAAGCACATCGCGCGCATCGCTGCCGCACTCCGCGACGCCGGCCGCCAGATGTCCGAGCCCTGCGCTGTCGTTGTCTCCGCGACCACGGGCGACCAACAGGTTCTCGAAACCACACTTGGCAGTCTCGAATCGGATCTCTCAGCTTCGGGTCTCGAACCGCCAGCAATCATCTGCGTCGGTCGCTCTGTCCTGATGCGCCAGGTGCTCGACTGGCAGTCCCTAGCCTTGGGCGAGGCTCCGCGCAATCTCGATCCCCTAGGCCGCGGTAAACCTGCCGAAACCGCCTGAACCAAATGCGCGAACTCTCATTCTTCTGGCCAAAAAAAACTTTGCCGGACGCATGCTCCGCAGGAGCATTCAATTGCCCGGCCTGATCCTCTCATCGCCCGCCTCCGGCAGCGGCAAAACGACCGTCACGCTCGGGATCCTGCGCGCCCTCACCCAACGCGGTATCCGGGTAAAGGGCGCAAAATCCGGCCCCGACTACATCGATCCGCGGTTTCACGAGGCCGCCTGTGGCGCACCCTGCCTCAACCTCGATGCCTGGGCCATGTCCGCACCCCGCATCCGCAGCCTCGCAGCCACCGGCGACTTGCTACTGATCGAAGGCGCGATGGGCCTGTTCGACGGCGCTCCTCCAGACGGCAAGGGCGCGACCGCCGACCTTGCTCGTATCCTCGAGCTGCCAGTGATACTAATCGTCGATGCCGCCCGCATGGCACAGTCCGTCGCAGCGATTGTATCTGGTTTCGCGAGGTACGATCAGCAAACCCGCATCACCGCGGTCATCCTCAACCGCGTCGGATCCCTCCGGCACGAAGCCACGCTCCGCCGCGCCCTCGCGCCTCTCGGTCTGCCCGTCCTTGGCGCCATCCCGCGTGATGCGTCCCTTGTACACCCTTCTCGCCATCTTGGCCTCGTCCAGGCACAGGAACGCCCCGACCTAAAGGCATTTCTCGACCGCGCCGGCGCATTGGTCGCCCAAGCCGTCGACCTCGATGCCCTGGCTGCCCTCGCTTCACCACTCCCCCCGAAGGAATCCGCGCCGGTTTTGCCGCCGCCGGCCCAGAATATCGCGCTTGCGAGCGATGAAGCCTTCGCCTTCGCCTACCCACACCTTCTGCAAGACTGGCAGGCACAAGGCGCCGAGATCCGTCCCTTCTCGCCACTTGCTGACGACTCGATCCCAGAAGCCGATTTCGTTTTCCTCCCTGGCGGCTACCCGGAGCTGCACGCCGGCCGGATCGCAGGCGCGGAGAATTTCCTGTCCAGCCTGAATAAGACCGCACAATCTATTGATATATATGCGGAATGCGGCGGATACATGGTCCTCGGAAAGACCCTGACAGACGCCGACGGTCACACCCACAAGATGGCTGGTCTGCTGGCGCTGGACACGAGCTTTTCCTCCCGCAGGCTACACCTCGGTTACAGAAACCTCACGTCGCGCGCCGGTCCGTTCCACGGCCCTCTCAAAGCCCACGAGTTTCACTACGCCACAACCATCCGCGCCGAGGGCGAGCCGCTTTTCGACGCCACCGACGCCGAGGGGAAAACCCTCCCTGCGATGGGCTTGCGCGGCGGACGGGTCTGCGGCTCTTTCGCGCATATAATCGACGCGGGCTAAGGCTTCCCTTCCCCGCGAAGCGGCGATAAGCGCAAGGATATGTCCGACATCGTAGAGTCACCGCACGCAGACAGCGACCGCCGCGCAAAGCGCAACGTTGCGATCCTCGTCGCCGCGCAGGCAATCCTTGGTTCCCAGATGCCGATGATCTTCGTCCTCGGCGGCCTCGCCGGTCAGTCACTGGCGAGCAATCCCTGCTTCGCCACGCTGCCGATTTCTCTGATCGTGCTCTGCTCGATGCTTTCTGCCACCCCGCTGTCGGCGTTCATGCAGCGATATGGACGCCGGGCCGGGTTCTTCCTCGGCACCGCCGGCGGCGCGGCTGGCGGCGCCATCGGCGCGCTCGGCCTGCTCTACGGCAGCTTTGGTCTGTTCCTGCTGGGATCTGCCTTCACCGGCATCTACATGTCCGCCCAAGGCTTCTACCGCTTCGCTGCGACCGATACAGCCACCGACGAGTTCCGCCCCAAGGCGATCTCCTGGACGATGGCTGGCGGCCTCCTCTCAGCCGTCATCGGCCCGCAGCTCGTCAAGGTGACCAGCGACGCGATGGTGATCCCGTTCCTAGGCACTTATCTCGCCGTCATAGCGCTGAACATTTTCGGATCGCTGCTATTCCTAGGGCTTGATATCCCGCGCCCGCCCGCCCCCTCCGCCAACAGCCCAAGTGGCCGCACGCGCAGGCAGCTTCTGACCACGCCGCGCATCGCCGTCGCCATCATCTGCGCCATGGTCTCTTACGCGCTGATGAACCTGGTCATGACCTCCACCCCGCTGGCCATCGTCGGCTGCGGGTTCGAACAGAACGACGCCGCGAACGTGGTTTCGGGTCATGTCCTTGCGATGTTCGCGCCGAGCTTCTTCACCGGCCACCTGATCGCCCGCTTCGGGGTGGAGCGCATCGTCGCCACCGGCCTCGCAATCCTCGCCGCCGCCGGGGCCGTCGGGCTGGCCGGCGTCGCGCTCGAGAACTTCTATATCGCCCTGATCCTGCTCGGCATCGGCTGGAACTTCGGCTTCATCGGCGCCACGACGATGCTTGCCGGCGCCCATACAGCTGAAGAACGCGGCCGTATCCAGGGCCTGAATGACATGATCGTCTTCGGCTGCGTCACCGTCGCGTCCGTCGCCTCGGGTGGGCTGATGAATTGCTCGGGCGGTACGCCGCAGGCCGGCTGGACCGCCGTGAACCTCGCCATGGCACCGTTTCTGGCCCTGGCTGGCGGCGCTCTGATCTGGCTGTTGATGCGGCCGAGGGACGCCTGACGCGCAAAGAAAAGGGCCGCCCCACAGGGACGACCCGAAGTCTCCAGTATTGGAACGCCCTCACATGCGCGAAGCGACGTTCTCCCAACTCACCAGGTTGTCGAGGAAGTTGGTCAGGTAGGCCGGACGCTTGTTGCGGAAGTCGATGTAGTAGGAATGCTCCCACACATCGCAGCCCAGCAGCGCGGTCTGGCCAAAGCACAGCGGGTTCACGCCGTTCTCGGTCTTGGTAACCTTCAGCGAACCATCGGTGTCCTTCACCAGCCAGGCCCAGCCGGAACCGAACTGTCCGGCACCGGCAGCGGAGAAGTCTTCCTTGAACTTGTCGACCGAGCCGAAAGCCTCGACCAGCGCCTTTTCCAGCTCGCCCGGCATGGCTGTGCCGCCCGGCGCCATCATTTCCCAGAACTGGTTGTGGTTCCAATATTGCGAAGCGTTGTTGAAGATGCCGTTCTGGGCGACCGCGGACTTGTCATAGGTGCCCTTGATGATCTCTTCGACCGACTTGCCTTCCCACTCGGTCCCCGCGATGGCCTTGTTGCCGTTGTCGACATAGGCCTTGTGGTGGATGTCGTGGTGGTACTCCAGCGTCTCCTTCGACATGCCGCTGCCAGCCAGCGCGTCATGGGCATAGGGAAGATCGGGAAGTTCGAAAGCCATGGGAGGTCCCCTTTTCCTTGGGCAATTGGGTCTAGGGGAGAGAAATGGCATGAAGCGCAGAAGGTCAAGGGCCGACGCGGGAAATGGCCTGCGCGCAGATGCAGGCCGGTGCCGTCCCTATTCCACAAGGCTAGAAGTAGCCTACCTCGCTGCCGGGAATCGCCGCGCCTTTCAGGATGTCGAAAACGTACTGCGCCACCGACCGGAAACACATGACCTCGAACGCGGACTCGCCGGTCATCCAGATGCCGGCTGGCACCTGCGCCAGCCGGGTTCTGCGCAACACGCCCGGGCCCAAAGCATTCGGCGAAACATCAGCAGGCGTCAATTTTGCAAGCACTTCCCGCACGTCCAGCCCAGAGACCCGGAACAACGCCCGAGCATCGGACACGTCGACCACCAGCGCATGTGTATCAGCTAAGGCGTTTTGCAGGCCGACTACGATTTCCGGCACAGCGTCGTAGGCGCAGAAGACCATCAGCTCATCGGGCGACAGCCAAGCGATGGCTGTCCCGACGCCAAACAGGACCCGCCCGGTCTCAGGTACATCAATGCCGACGGCCGATCTCACCGCTGCCTGCAACGCGGCGGACTCGAAGTCGCCCCGCACTGTCACCATCCCGCGCGGCGGCAACGCCTCCACCTTCGCGAACCCGTCAAATCTGGCGCCGGCCAGCGCGCTCACCGGTTCAGACATTCTGCTTCTCCCCTTCCGGGTCATAGAAGACCGGGCTGACAATCCGTGCTTCCACTGTCCCGCCATCGGTCCGGTTGAACTGCAGCACCTCGCCCATCCGGTCCGGCCCATGCCTGACCAGTCCCATCGCAATGCCATGACCAAGCGTCGGCGAATGGTAGGTCGAAGTCACGCGCCCCTGCACGTTCCGCTGCCCGTTCGCGTTCTGCCCCTCGGCAATCGCATAAGACCCGTCCGGCAGAACCGATCCGTCCAGCGTCTTCAGCCCGACCAGCTTCCACCGCTCCGGATCCGTCATGTGCGCCCGCGCCTGCGCCCGCTTGCCGAGATAGTCTTCCTTCTTTTTCGAGATCGCCCAGTCGAGCCCCAGATCCTGCGGAATGACGGTCCCGTCTGTCTCGTCCCCGATCATGATGAAACCCTTCTCGGCGCGCAGAACGTGCAGCGCCTCAGTGCCATAGGGCATCGCGCCGAACTCGCGCCCGGCCTCGGCAATCAGGTCCCAAAGGGCGCGCCCATGGTTCGCCTTCACCGCGATCTCGTAGGACAATTCTCCAGAGAAACTAATGCGGTAGACGCGGACGTTGATCCCACCCAGCTCTCCATCCGCCCAGGTCATGAACGGCATCGCTTCTTTCGAGACATCCATGCCGCCGACCAGTTCCAGCACCTCTCGCGCCTTCGGTCCGACCACGCCGATCTGCGCATACTGCTCGGTCAGGTTCGCGGTATAGACCATCCAGTCCCACCACTCGGTCTGCAGCCATTCTTCCATATGCGCATGGATGTGCTCCGCGCCGCCTGTGGTGGTGTGGCAGAGGAACGTGTCCTCGTCGATCCGCGCCACCACGCCATCGTCCATCAGGAACCCGTTCTCGTTGCACATCAGCCCGTAACGGCAGCGCCCCGGCTGCAACGTCGACATCATGTTGGTGTAGAGCATGTCCAGGAACCGGCCCGCATCAGGCCCCTTGGCAAGGATCGTCCCAAGTGTCGAAGCATCAAGCAAACCAACGGCTTCGCGGGTGTTCTTCACTTCTCGCTCAACCGCCGCCTCAACGCTTTCGCCCTTCTGAAGATAGCAGTATGGCCGCCGCCACTGACCGACCGGCTCCCAATGCGCGCCATTGGCTTCGTGCCAGCCATGCAGCGGCGTACGTCGCAATGGCTGGAAGGTTTCCGCCCGCGCAGCACCCGCGATCGAGCCAAAGGAGATCGGCGTATAGGGTGGCCGGAACGTGGTTGTCCCCACCTGCGGGATCGCCGCACCCAGTGCATCAGAAAGAACCGCCAGTCCGTTGATGTTGCTCAGTTTACCCTGATCGGTCGCCATTCCCAGCGTGGTGTAGCGCTTGGTATGCTCGACACTCTCGAACCCTTCGCGCGCGGCCAGTTGCACGTCAGACACCTTTACGTCGTTCTGATAGTCCAGCCACATCTTCGACCGCAGTTTATGGCCGGCGCCGCGCGGCATCATCCAGACCGGCGAGACAGGCGCAGCCTCTTCCGGCGCGGCCACCGGCGCCTTCACGCCATCCGGCGCAATCCGGTGCGCGTCGGCCAGCACTTCCGCCGTTCCCAGTGCGCCGTTCGCCGCGCCGACCGCCGTCACGAAGGCCTCGCCCGACGCCCCCGTGGGCGCCTTTTCCGGATCGGGCCGGAAACAAGCGCCCGCTTCATCCCAGATCAGCTTGCCCCCGCAATGCGACCACAAGTGCACGACCGGCGACCACCCGCCCGACATCGCCACCGCATCGCACTGGATCTCCTCGACAACCGTTCCGTCGCTCGCCTGCTCACAGACGGCAACACCGGTCACCCTGGCCCGACCCAGCACCTTCGCCACGCCGCGTCCCGTCTCCACCCGGATACCCAGCGCCCGCGCCTTTGCAATCAGCATACCTTCGGGCGCAATCCGTGCATCCAGCACCGCCGGCACCTCCAGCCCCGCCTCGGTCAGGGCGATCGCCGTCCGGTAGGCGTCGTCGTTGTTCGTTACCACCACGGTCCGCTGCCCGAGGCTCACGCCCCAGTTCACAGCATAGTCCCGAACCGCGCCCGCCAGCATCACGCCCGGCACATCGTTTCCGGCAAAGCTCAGCGGCCGCTCGATGGCACCCGTCGCCACCACAACCTGCTTCGCCCGGATCCGCCACAGCCGGTGTCGAGGCAGCCCGTCCTGCGGCGCGTGTTCGGTCAGCCGCTCATATGCCAGCACATAGCCGTGGTCATACACCCCGGCCCCCATGCAGCGGGTCCGCAATCGTACATTCTCTTCTTCTTCAAGTGCTTCGATGGAATTCTTCACCCAAAGATCCGCCGAAACCCCGTCGATCTCGTCCGCATCCACAGGCGCGCGGCCGCCCCAATGGGCCGACTGTTCGATCAGCATCACCTCGCCGCCGCCGGCCGCCGCTGCTCGCGCCGCAGTAAGCCCGGCAATACCGCCGCCGATCACCAGAACGTCCACATGGGCGTAGAAATGCTCGTAGATATCCGCGTCGCGATCCTTCGGCGCCTTGCCCAGACCAGCAGACTTGCGGATGAACGGCTCGAACAGGTGCTTCCAAGCGGATCGCGGGTGAATGAAGGTTTTGTAGTAGAACCCCGCCGGCAGAAACCGCGCCGCATAGTTGTTCACCACGCCCACATCCATTTCCAGGCTCGGCCAGTGATTCTGACTTTGCGCCTGCAACCCTTCGAACAGCTCGGTCGTCGTTGCGCGCTGGTTCGGTTCGAACCGCGCGCCGGACCCAAGGTTCATCAGTGCGTTCGGCTCTTCCGGGCCGGACGCCACCACGCTGCGCGGCCGGTGATACTTGAACGACCGCCCCATCAGGTACTGCCCGTTCGCCAGCAGTGCCGAGGCCAGCGTATCGCCGTCGTACCCGGTCATCGTCTTGCCGTTGAACGTGAACTCGAGCGCGCGCCCGCGGTTGATCAGGCGCCCGCCCTCTGCCAGTCGGGTGGTCATTCGTACTCTCTCCAGCTCCAGCCGGGACGTTTCGAGGAAATGGCTTCGCGGATTTCCTGCGGCGGCTCCGTCACCTGCGCCGGATAGGTGCCGAACACCTCCAGCGTAACGGTGCAGCGCGCGGCATGGAACCACTTGCCGCAGCCCGCCGAGTGCCGCCAGCGCTCGAAATGAACGCCCTTGGGATTCTCGCGATGGAACAGGTAGCCTTCGAAATCGTCATCCGAAGATCCGGGCCCGGACCTCTTCAGATGTGCTTCGCCGCCAGGTACCAGCTCGGTCTCGTCGGCCATGACGCCGCAATAGGGACAGCGGAGGATCAGCATGGCTGACCTCCGCAAATGCCACGGGCGGGCACACGCCCGTGCCCGCCCGCGCCGTGTTCGTGAGTGACCTTAGTTTGCCGGTGCTGCCGGAGCTTCTCCACCGGCGGCAGCCGGTGCAGTAGCGTCGCCAGTGGCGGCCGGCGCTTCGACGGCGCCTGTTGCAGCAGGATCAACGGTTTCAGTCCCGCTGGGACCGGTCGCCGCGCCGAAGAAAACCAGGCCGACCAGTATAACGACGGCCAGACCGGCAATCCAAAGCCAGCCGCTACCGCCAGAGCTGACGGCTCTGTACTCTGGATCTTGCAGCCCATAACCGGGCCGCTGGTTGTGCGGGGAATGTGGGGTATTCTCGTACATGTTGCGACCTCCTTCTTACGCTGCTTGAAAGGTAGGTCGCGAGTGCTCCCGCGGGTAGGCAGATCCAGTATACCACGGGACTCTGGGCCATTTCCCGCGCTCTTCTGCATTGCGGCTAGGCTAAACGCCGCCGCGTTGTGAATATTTTCCTGACGCAGCGGAAACCCGCCGAACACGATGCGGATTTTTGCCCACATAACAACCCCCTGCAAGTAACTATTCAAGACGCCGGCAACAGGCATAAAAAGGCCGGGGACAGCATGGTCCCCGGCCTTTTGATAGGAAGTAAGGGCGTCGGCGCGCCGGTGGTCGATCCTACTCGGACGGAGCCACAGTTGCTTCCGCGTCTGCGCTGGCGCCGCCATCAGCTGGCGCTTCGGTGCTATCGCTGTCAGCTGCGGCTTCGCCACCGGCAGCACCAGAGGCATTGCTGTCGACGTTAATCTCGACATTACCGCCGTCGCCCGCAGGCGCTGCCTGATCGAAATCGGCGCCGTAAACGAGGTAGGCGATTGCCGCGACGGCGACCAGCAGGCCGCCGACGATGAACGCCAGGACTGAGTTGCCGCCGCTGCGTTCGCGGATATGAGTTTCGCGAACGTGGTCGCGGTCGTAATTCGTGTCTGCCATCGAAACACTCCTTTCGCATTTGTTGCGCCACAAACGCGAAATCTCCGGATTCGGTTCCGTTCCGGGCGCGACGCCAGGCCATCGGGCGACGATTGCGCCCGGTTCGCCACACTGTCCAACCGCATCAATGCGCCACTCCCGCGGCGACGCTTTCGTCCACGAAACGCCCCTCGCGGAAGCGGTCTAGCCCGAAATCCGCGGTCAGCGGCGAATGCCCCTTTGCGATCAGTTCCGCCATTCCCCAGCCAGAGCCGGGGATCGCCTTGAATCCGCCGGTACCCCAACCGCAATTGATGAACACGCCCTCTACAGGCGTCTTCGACAGGATCGGCGACCGGTCTCCGGTCATGTCGACGATCCCGCCCCATTGCCGAAGCATCTTGAGACGCGAGATCATCGGGAACGTTTCCACCAGCGCCCGCACAGTCTCTTCAATGTGATGGAAAGAGCCTCGTTGCGTATAGTTATTGAATCCGTCCGCCCCGCCGCCGATCACCATCTCGCCCTTGTCGGATTGCGACATGTAGCCGTGGACAGTGTTCGCCATCACAACCACGTCCATACAGGGCTTGATCGGCTCGCTTACCAGCGCCTGCAGCGCTACTGACTCGATCGGCAAACGGAACCCGGCCATATCGGCCACCACGCCCGAGTGCCCGGCAACGACGATTCCAAGCTTGCCGCAGCCAATATCGCCGCGCGTCGTGGTCACCCCGGTGACCTTGCCGCTCTCAGTACGGACGCCTGTGACCTCGCATTTCTGGATGATGTGCATACCCATGGCGGAACAGGCCCGAGCATAGCCCCAGGCAACCGCATCGTGCCGTGCCGTACCGCCACGCGGCTGCCAAAGCGCGCCCAGCACCGGATAGCGCGGACCGCCGATGTGGATGATAGGGCACAATTCCTTAACCCGATCCGGCCCGATGAACTCCGTTGCCACGCCCTGCAGGGCGTTTGCATGTGCCGTCCGCTGATAGCCGCGCACCTCGTGATGGGTCTGGGCCAGCATCATGACCCCGCGCGGGCTGAACATAACGTTGTAGTTCAGGTCCTGACTCAGCGTCTCGTAAAGCGAACGCGCCTTCTCGTAGATCGCCGCCGACGGATCCTGCAGATAGTTCGACCGGATGATCGTCGTGTTCCGCCCGGTATTCCCACCGCCCAGCCAGCCCTTTTCCAGCACCGCGACATTGGTGATGCCGAAATTCCTGCCGAGGTAATAGGCCGTAGCCAGCCCGTGCCCGCCCGCACCGACAATCACAACATCGTAATGCGGTCTGGGCTCCGGCGAAGCCCAAGCTTTTTCCCAGCCCATGTGCTGGCGCATGGCTTCCCGGGCGATTGCAAAGGCGGAATAGCGTTTCATCGGCGAATCCTGTGGGTCCGGCTGCGATCCTACATGCTGCGGCGCGAGACGCACGCCATGGCAATCTGCGGCACTCTCTCCCATTTTCGCGACATGCCGCCAGCGGGACCAGTCGCCGCAGCCACGGATTGGGGGTTTTGCCGGCGCGGCCCAATGGCTAGATGGTGGGCGGACAAGGGAGAACCCATGCTGTTCTGGATCGTCTCCAGCATTCTGGTGACCGTGATCGCGGTGCTTTTGGTGCTCGCGCTTATGCGTACACGCGCCTCCGATGATGCACCGTCGGAAGCCTTCGACATGCAGGTCTACCGCGACCAACTGAAGGAGGTTGATCGCGACCTCGCGCGCGGCACTATGTCCACGGAAGAAACTGAGCGTGTCCGCGTTGAAGTTTCGCGCCGCCTTCTCGAAGCCGACCGCGCCGCGCAAATTGCCAATACCGGCACCTCCGCACCAAGCCATGTCACCTATGCCGGCGCCGGCCTCACTGTATTGCTGCTCGCCGGCGCCTTCCTGCTCTACCGCCAGATCGGCGCGCCCGGCTATCCGGACCTGCCTCTCAACGCCCGCCTCGCCGCTGCCGAAGACCGAATGCAGAACCGCCCCTCGCAGGAAATGGCCGAAACCGCGGCCGACTTGAACCGCCCCGGTCCACCGGAACTCGACGCAAACTATGCGGAACTGATGACCCGCCTCCGAAACGCGATGGAGGAAAACCCTGACGACCAGCGTGGCCTGCAGCTACTGGCGGCAAACGAGGCACGCATCGGCAATTTCGCCGCCGCCTACGCAGCCCAGCAGCACCTGATCGAGGTCAAAGGCGACGCCGCGACAGCCACCGATTACTCCGATGCCGCAGACATGATGATCCTCGCCGCGGACGGCTATGTTTCGCCCGAGGCTGAACGCCTCCTGCAGCAGGCGCTGACCCGCGATCCCGGTGACGGTCCGGCCCGTTATTACTACGGCCTGCTCTACGCCCAGACCGGCCGGCCGGATCTCGCCTTCCGGACATGGCGCGCCCTGCTCGCCGACTCGCCGCCCGACGCGCCCTGGGTTTCCCCGCTTACCCAGCAGATGCCGGCCCTCGCCCGGGCGGCTGGCGAACGCTGGACCATGCCAACGATGCGCGGCCCCACCGCCGAGGACATCGAAGCCGCCGGAGAGATGACCGCCGAGGAACGCCAGGGCATGATCCGCGGCATGGTCGACGGCCTCGCCGCGCGCCTCGCCGACGAAGGCGGTCCGCCAGAGGATTGGGCCCGCCTGATCGGCGCACTGGGCGTGCTGGGTGAAACGGAACAGGCCTCCGCCATCTGGACTGAGGCGCAGACGGTTTTCGCCGACTTGCCGGATGGGCTGGCCACCGTCCGCGCTGCCGCGGTTCAGGCCGGAGTCGCGCAGTGATCTGCCCCGACATGGCAGATTTCGCCGCCGCGCTGCCCTTGGCCCGCGCGATCGCCGGCCTAGACCTCGGTACGAAGACCATCGGCGTCGCCGTGTCCGACGTCTTCCTGTCGGTCGCCACGCCGCTCGAAACTATCAAGCGGAAGAAATTCACCGAGGACGCCGCGCGCCTCCTCCAGATAATCGAGAATAGGAACCTCGGCGGCCTCGTCCTTGGCCTGCCCGTCAACATGGACGGCACCGAGGGCCCACGCAGTCAGTCGACCCGCGCCTTCGCACGCAACCTCGAACGCCTGACTGACCTTCCCATCACATTCTGGGACGAACGCCTGTCCACCGTCGCCGCCGAACGCGCGTTGCTCGAAGCCGACACTTCGCGCCGTCGCCGGGCAGAGGTAATTGACCATGTTGCTGCCGGATTTATCCTGCAGGGTGTTCTCGATAGGCTGAGGCACCTGAGGCAAGAGCAGTAATGGACGACTACCGCCGACACGGGCAAGTGGAGAGCCCCTGCGTGCGAATCTGCGTGATCCATCCGCATGCACGGATCTGTACCGGCTGCCTTCGAAGCATTGACGAGATCAGCCGCTGGGCCTCGATGTCCGACGCAGAACGATCCGAGGTTCTGGATGATCTTCCGGGTCGCACAGGCCAGCTACAGGTTCGCCGCGGCGGCCGCCGTGGCCGCCTGGCTGGCACCGGGCAATAAAAAAGGGGCCGGATTGACCGGCCCCTTCTCTACTCTCACAATAACCTGACGATCAGGTGTCCGAAGCCGGCAGCACGTTCCCGTTGAACCGGAATATGTTGGTCGGATCGTACTGCGCCTTCACCCGGCTCAGCCTGGCATAGCTGTCGCCATAGGCCTCGCGGACCAGCTTCTCGCCCTCTTCGGCATGGCCGCCGAAGTTCAGGTAAAGCCGACCCTCGGTCGAGTATTTCCGCGTCTCTTCCCAGGCACGCCGGGTGAACGAGATGTTCACCTCGTCATCTGCCGGGTCCTGCCAGGCCGAATCCAGCGAATACATCCACGCCATCCCGCGCCGGTCGATCGCGGTTTCGTCCCACGGCACCGACATCGTCTCGGCGCCCATGTTCCAGATCGAGCTCAGCGTCGAATCCGACGGCGCCTCCGCCGCAATCCGCAACGCATCGTCGATCAGTGCATCAGACACTTCGGGCGTATAGTGGCACTTCCAGTAGGCGCGGAAATCCCCGGCCGGAAACAGCTCGTCGAACAGCTTCTGCACGTCGCAATAGGCCATCTGCCCCGAGAAATCGGCGGCCAGTTCACCCTGCTCCCGCAGCGGCTGCATCACGCGCTCCCCCTCGTCCGCATCCCCGGCCCAGAGCGCCGCGATGGTGTAGCACCGCAGACCCCAGTACTTCTCCGGGAAGTCCTCCGATTCCGGGATGGTCGAGAACTCCACCAGCGACCCCATGCAGTCGTGCTTGTCGGCGAGGAAGTCGCGCCAAAAACGGATCGGTCCCGCACCTGCGGTGATCGGATAGATCGGCGCCGCGAACATCACGGTCGGCCCGCAAGGATGCAGTGCGAATTCAAACTCGACGACCACGCCGAAGTTCCCGCCGCCACCGCGCAGCGCCCAGTAAAGGTCCGGATGGCTGTCCATAGCCGCCCGCACTACAGAGCCCTTAGCCGTCACCACAGTAAAAGCCATCACGTTGTCGGCGGAGAACCCGTGCTTGCTGCGCAGCCAGCCGATCCCGCCGGCCAGCGTCAGTCCGGCCACTCCGGTGTCGGAGATCAGGCCGCCTGGCGTCGCCAGCCCGTGCTTCTGCGTGGCCTCGTCGACATTGCCCCAGGTGGCACCGCCCTGCACTTTCGCAACGCGCGCCTCCGGGTCGACCTCGACGCCCCTCATCAGCGACATGTCTAGCATCATCGCATCGTTGCAGGTCGCATGGCCCGCCACGTTGTGACCGCCACCCTTGATCGAAATAGGCATTCCGGCCACGCGGGCATGGTTCACAGCCGCGATAACGTCATCGGCATTCGCTGGGCGCACGATCAGCGCCGGGCGCCTGTCGATCATAGCGTTCCAGACAGCCCGCGCGGTGTCATACTCCGGATCGCCAGGAAGGATCACCTCCCCGGCAATCTGGGCGGCAAATTCCGCGGCCCCAACACTCAAAGCCTTTTCCTTCAATGCCTCGCTCTGCAAAGTCATGATATTATCCTTTCATTCAAGATGGCGCGGCTTATGCCGGACGTCGCCTAATTCAGTGAGTGGCAAACTCGGCAGAAACAGGCCAAAATGGACAAGTTCATCGCCATGGGGGAGCAAATGGCAGAAGACCGGAAACCCGTCTTCGCACTTCTGACATCGCCGGAGACATCATCATCGATCCTCTACGGTCTGTACGACCTGCTGTTTTCCGTCGGCGCGATCTTCCCCGAGCTTACCGTCGGCAAGCCGGGCGAGGGTTTGCTCGACGTCCGCATCGTCGCCGCCGATCCAAAGCCGTTCCGCTGCATCGGCAACATCATGATCGAACCGCACCAGGCGATCGACGACTTGCCCGACCCCGATGTCGTCATCGTCTGCGACATGTTCACGCCGATCGACGTGCCGATGACCGGAAGGTACCTCGCCGAAACCGACTGGCTGCGCCGGGTCCACGCCCGGGGCACGCTTTGCTGCGGCGTCTGTTCGGGCTCCATTGTCCTGGCCGAGGCAGGCCTGCTCGACGGCCGCGAGGCCGCCGCCCACTGGGCCTACGAAGCGCTTTTCCGCCGCTACTATCCAAGCGTAAAGCTGCGCCACCACATGACCGTCTGCCGTAGCGCGGAAGACGAGAACATCATCACCGCCGCGGCCGTGACCGCCTGGCAGGATCTCGCGCTGTACCTCATCGCCCACTACTGTGGTGCCAGTCACGCATCCACTGCCGCCAAGGTATTTTTGCTGTCGAACCACGACGAGGGCCAGCTGCCCTATGCCGCGATGGTGCGTCAGGTGTCCCCCAACGATGCCATCATCGCCGACTGCCAGGAATGGATCGCCGAGAATTACGAAAGCCCAAACCCGGTCATGGAGATGATCGAACGCTCCAGGCTCAATCCGCGCACCTTCGCCCGCCGCTTCCGCACTGCTACCGGTTACAGCCCGATCGAATACGTGCAGGCCCTTCGGGTCGAAGAGGCCAAGCAGATGCTCGAAGCTACAGGCCAACCCATCGACGAAATTGCACTAGAGGTCGGCTACGACGACCCCGCCTCTTTCCGTCGCCTGTTCAAGCGCAAGGCCGGCATGACGGCCGCCGCGTACAGGCGCAAATTCCAGCCATCGAGCTTCACCGGGATCGGGCTCTAGGAAAACTTGGCCAAGTCAATTGCCGGTTCAGTTTCAGCCGAACGCATCCAAACGCGTTTTAGCGCCCTACAAGGTTGTGGCATAGGTTTACACCCATAAGCAGCGAAATAATCGCTCCGATCTTATCCCCAGATCGCCGAACGCAGCATGTTTAGCGCCACTAGGAACAGGAATCCGGCAAAGACCCGCTTCAACGGTGCAGGGTTCATCCGGTGCGCCAGTTTCACCCCCACGGGCGTGGTCAGCAGTGTCATGCAGATCACGACCAAGAACGCCGGCAGGTTTACCGCACCCAACGTCCAAGGCGGCCGGAAAGCCGGGTCGATGCTCACGAAAAGGAAACCCACCACAGACGGAACAGCGATCAGCAACCCGAAACCCGACGCCGTTGCAACCGCCCTATGGATCGGCATCCCGTAAAGCGTCATCAGCGGCACGCCAAAGGATCCGCCTCCGATCCCCATCAGCACCGACAGGAATCCCACCGCCGGAGAGAACGCCGCTCGCGCTCCACCGGTCGGCATCTGCTCGCCCAGCCGCCAATGGGTACGCCCGAAAGCCATATACATCGATACAACAATCGCCAGCACGCCGAAGATCGCCTGCAGGGTATCGTTCTTGAGGCTCGCCGCCACCAGCACGCCCAGCACTGCGCCCACGGCGATACCCGGAGCCCAGGTCTTCAACACCTGCCAGTCCACCGCACCCTTCTTATTGTGTCCGTGCACCGACCGCGCCGAGGTCACGATAATGGTCGCCAGCGACGTCGCCAGACAGATCTGCATCAGCTGCGGCCCGTCATATCCCAGTGCCTGGAAGCTGTAATAGAAAGCTGCGACCAGCACGATCCCGCCGCCGACGCCCAAAAGTCCCGCCAGCACCCCAGCGAGCGCCCCGATGGCCATCAGGATCAGCAGCAGTTGGATCAGCAACCCGGTCTCTGGCATTGGCAGTCTCCTTCGCGACGGTCGCTCCGTCAAACCGCATCGACGCCCCGAGGTCCATAGAAAACCGCTGCGCGGGAGATGCTCCAGCGCGGCGATATAAATCTGCCCGGTCTTTCGGCTCAGCCTCTACGGCGCCGCACCGCTGCCAACAGGCCCAGCCCGCCCAGGAACACCCAGCCCGCCGCCGGAAGCGGCACAGGCGCCGGACTGACGGCATCGACCAGTTCGGATGAAGTATAGATACGAGACCCGAGATCGAAGAGCTCCCAACCGGTCAATGACAGGTTCAAGTCCCAGCCATTGCCGAACAGCGACAGCAGCATTGTGTCACCGCTCAAAACCGCGCTGGTGAAATCGGCAAGAGTAACGCCGCCAAATTTGACGATATCAATACCAAACCCGCCATCGGCAAAGATCATGTCCGCGAAGGATGTTGGCCCGTCGATCTCGAAGAGGTCGTCGTCGTCACCAAGATCAAGGGCGCCGTACACCGTCGATCCGGCCATCCAGCGGAACGAGTCTTCGCCCGCGCCAAGGTCCACCGCAATGCCATCAGTCCCGACGATCCGACCGAAATTGATGACCGCCTGGGACGAGGTGTTCGCCGGATCGGCGCCGCCGCCCTTCTCCACCTCAATCCCGTAGGTGCCGGTGATAAGGCCATAATTGGTGATCGTCGCGCCGCTGCCATCATCGTCGTCAAAGTCGATGGCCGCGTCAAAGGTCGACCGGATAATACCCGTGGCGTAGTTGGTGATAGTGCCGGAATCGATATCCACCGCGTCCTGCGGAAAATCCGGCGCGGGTCCGGACGGGCCAATGTTCTCGATCAGGCCCCAGTTCTCGATTTTGGCACCGAGGCCAAGATTGACCGCGTCGTCCATCGCCTTGATGGTCGCGCCGGCATAGTTGTAGATCTCGACGCCGTCGTCCCCGGTGACACCCTCGTCGCCGGCGAGGATATCGCCATAGTTGTAGAGTTTCAAACCATCGAAATCGTGGCTCTGGATCGCTTCGTCATCGCCGTCGATTGTCCCGTAGTTGATGATAAGTCCATCCGGCCCTTCCAACCGGATCGCATCGTTTCCGGTCGATGTGATCTCCGCTGTGCTGGAGGTGTCCTCACCAACGTAGATTTCCACGGCGTCGCCCGATAGGTCGAGCCCCCGATCCCCGCCGGGCAGGATCTTGGCCGTATTGTCCAGCCGGACGATGATCCCCTCACTGACGTCGTCGACCTCGCTTGTATGAACTCCTGTGCAGGTCACTGTCTGCCCAGCCGACGGATTCGTCGGCGAACATTGCGCCTGCGCCTGAACGGCAGTCAGGACGAGTGCGGCCGCGGTAGCGGCCTTTGGTAGTTTGGTCATGAAATCCCCCAGTTTCCCAAACGGCCGGCGCCATCTCCGCCGACCTGCAAGTGGCGCACCCGAAACGTCATTGCTTTCCGGGTAAGCGGAGGTCAGAACACCGCGATTGTGTGAAGCTGGTATGACAGAAAGCCGCCTGCGACCCGATCAGGCTGCAGAGCGGGAGGCACCCTCAACCTGTCCAAGCGCCGTATCCAACAGCTCCAGCCCGGCGCCTGGGCGGTTCGCTCCTTCGCTCAGCACCCGGCGCCAGCCGCGCGCCCCGGGCCGCCCAGAGAAAAGCCCAAGCATGTGCCGTGTCACCTGCTGCAGCCGCCCGCCCTCGGCGAGGTGCGCCGAGATGTAGGGTTTCATCACCTCCACCGCCTCTTCTGCGCTAGTCAAAGGCGGCATGTCGCCCCAAATCACGCGGTCCGCCTCCAGCAGCACATCCGTCGGCGTATGATAAGCGGCACGCCCGATCATTGCCCCGTCCAGCCCCTGATCCAGATGCGTCTTCGCTTCTACCAGCGACCCGATACCGCCGTTGATCGAGACATGCAGCTCCGGAAACTCCCGCTTCATCGCATGCACTAGCTCATAGTTCAGCGGCGGCACCTCGCGATTTTCCTTCGGGCTCAGCCCCTGCAGCCAGGCCTTCCGCGCATGGATCGCCACCCGCCGGCCCCCCGCATCGCGCACCACGCTCAGGAACGCCGGAAGCACCTCCTCCGGCACCTGATCGTCGACCCCGATCCGGCACTTCACCGTCACTTCCACCGGCTGCGCCGCGATCATCGCCGCCACGCAGTCGCCGACCAGCTCGGGCCGCTCCATCAGCACCGCCCCGAAACAGCCCGACTGTACCCGATCCGAGGGGCAGCCGACATTCAGGTTGATCTCGTCGTACCCCTCATCCGCCGCCATCCGGGACGCCTGCGCCAGTTCCGCTGGCTCCGAGCCGCCGAGCTGCACCGCCACCGGATGCTCCGCCGCATCGAACCGCAGCAGATGCCGTGCATCGCCCCGCACCAGCGCCGGCGCCGTCACCATTTCGGTATAGAGCAGCGTGCGCCGGCTCATCAGCCGGTGCAGGTAGCGGCAATGCCGGTCTGTCCAGTCCATCATGGGCGCAATGGACAACCGGGCAGCACTCGCAGCATTTGAGTCGTTTCGGCCGTTCAAGGTTTACTCAATCTCCCAATTCTTCGCGATGTTTCGGTTCTGACCCCTGCCAACAGATGGCACACCGTAGGCGCACCACGCCGCAAAAGAGCGACAAAGTTACGGGATCGGCACCCAATCTGCCAACCGACAGCTCGATTGCGCCTCCCTTTACCGCCTTCAGAAAGGAAAAAGAACCCGGGGTGACTTGCATTGGCATTCGTGCAAAGAGTGCAATTATTGCACAGCGCATGGAAGGCAACGAATTGAAGCGTGTCAATCAGTCGGAAATCGCCAAAGCGTCGGGCGTTTCGATATCGACAGTGTCCCGGGTACTCTCGCGCGCGCCGGGCATCAGCGAACCAGTTCGTGAAAAAGTCATGTCGATCGCGCGCGAAATGGGTTACAAAGTTCAGCTTCCGGGCATGGTCCGGGGCACTGAGCTGTCGCGGGTCGTTCTCTTCGTTGGCCCGTTGCGGACCCCGACCGGATTGAGCCTCGTCTACAACTCTATATTGGCGGGCATCCGGAATACCGCGGAATCTTCAGGAATTGCTGTAACTTTTGCTCTTCAGGACGGTGAAGGAAACCTGCCCAAGCACATCCTGAGCGAACCGGGCGCAGGTTTCCTATTCCTAGGCATCGATCCAGAACCGGCTGTTCTTAGAGCCATACGCGCGCGCAATGTGCCAATTGTGTTGGTCAATGGAATTGACCCCGACATGATCGTCGACGCCGTCTCGCCCGCGAATTTCTCTGGGGGCCGGCTTGCGGCCTGGCATCTCGCCGAAAAGGGCCATCACAAGATCGTTCAGCTCACACACGAGCAGCGCTGGACGCTGCGGCGGCGCAGCGAAGGATTCGCGTTCGGGCTCCGGGAATTCGCCTGCGGTGCCGATACGGCCGTAAAGACCGTCGAACTGGATCACCTGGACGAAGATTCGGTTTTTCGAACGGCAAAGCAATGGCTCAGGCACCTGGAAGAGGGTTATTCTGCAATCTTTTGCGGGAATGATCTCGTCGGCCTGGCAACTCTGCAGGCCCTCAAGGCCCACGGCTATTCCGTTCCCCGCGATATTGCGGTTGTCGGCTTCGATGATCTCCCTGTCGCCGAAATGTCGGATCCGGCCCTTACTACGGTGAATATCGACTGGGAAGCGATCGGCGCCGAGGCAATGCGGCTGGCCACGCAACGGCAGGCCGATTTCGATGCGCCGCCGCGCCAGATCCAGTTGGGCGCAAGGCTGGTCGTGAGACGCAGCACCTGATCGAGCCAACTCGAACGCAATTTTTGCATATTTGCGGAAAATCTATTGAACCCGGCGGCGGTTTTGCACGAATGTGATCCTTGACTCGACTTCAAGGGAGGAGGCGCAGGTGTGCTGAACGCGCTTATTCAACTTGGCCGCTCAGGCTACGACATACATCTGCGTGACGATGTCCTCAGCTCGCTGAAGCAGAGCTGCAACCTCCTGAATTCCGAGCCGATTGCCGATCTGCACGCTGTAATTCCGGCCGAAGAACTTGCCAGGACAGAGTTGCTCATAACCGGCTGGGGCTCAAAGCCCGTAGACATGAAACTTCGCGAGGCGATGCCGCGTCTCAAGCTGATCGCCCATCTCGCCGGCTCGGTGAAGTCTATCGTGTCGCCTGAAGTCATGCAGTCGGGCGTTCGGGTCACACACGCCGCCGCTGCGAATGCCAAGCCCGTCGCGCAGTACGTTCTCGCCGTGATCCTGCTGCACAACAAACGGGTTCCCGACTGGGTTCGGCTTTACTCGGAAAAGCGCTCGCAGCTCCGCGTCCGTTCGGAACCGCTGCATTCGCTGATCGGCAACCGCGACAAGACCATCGGCATCGTGGGCGCGTCGCGTGTCGGACGCTACCTGATCGAATTTCTACAACCGCACAACTTCCGGATCCTGTTGCATGATCCCTTCGTGCCTGCACAGGAAGCAAAAGCATTGGGCGTCGAGATGGCGTCGCTGGACAACTTGCTGACCGAAAGCGACGTGGTGTCGCTGCATCAGCCCCTGCTGCCAACGACACAAAAATCCTTCGGCGCGCGCGAGTTCACCCGGATGCGGGATGGCGCCCTGTTCATCAACACCGCGCGCGGCGCCATCGTGGATCAGGGCGCACTTATCGACGCCATTCGGGACGGCCGCCTGTCCGCCATGCTCGACGTGACCGATCCGGAACCGCTGCCGGACGACTCGCCGCTCTGGGACATGCCCAATGTATTGCTGACGCCGCACATCGCGGGCTCTCTTGGCACCGAAGTTGCCGAGATGACCGAAATGGTCATCGAAGAAATTCGCCGTTTCACCCGCAACGAACCCTTGCAATACGAGGTCGCTGCGGATGCGTGGGAGCGGGTGGCATGACCACGCAGGTTCGCCCCGGCCTTTGTTCCGTAACTTTCCGCGCGCTGACCCCGGAAGAGGTCATCGCACTGGCCGCGGATCAGGGCGTCGAGGCGATCGAATGGGGCGGCGATGTGCATGTGCCCTCGGGCGATACCGCCGCTGCCAACAGTGTCGCACATAAATGCCGAGACGCCGGCATCGCCTGCCCGTCCTACGGCACCTATGTACGGGCCGGAAAAGACAAGGCGCTCGAAGATTTCGCGACGGCGCTGGACACCGCATCGGCGCTTGGGGCATTGAACATCCGGGTCTGGGCAGGAACCGTTTCCGGGCAAGATGCGGATGCAAAGACGCGGGATCTCGTTTGCGGGGATCTGGTGGAAATGGCGGACCGCGCCGCGTCCGCAGGGATCACTGTCAGCGTCGAATACCACCGGAACACGCTCACGGAAGACGCGGTAGATGCTGAACAGCTGTTCCGCCGATGCGATCACCAGAACCTGTTCAGTTATTGGCAGCCGGTTCCGGGGCGCGGGCTAGATGCCTGGTTGCAAGAGGTGAAAACGCTTGGGCCGTGGCTGGGCTATTATCACGTCTTTCACTGGCTGCCGGCGCGGCCGCACGACGAAAGGCGCCCGTTGGCGGAAGCTGAGGGAGATTGGCATGCGCTCTTCGCTGCCTGGTCCCCGGCCCCTCACTGGCCGCACCAACGCACCGCTTTTCTGGAATTCGTCAAGAACGATGCCAAGACGGCGTTCACCGACGACATGGCCGCACTTCGCCGCCTCTGTACGGGGAAGGCACACATGACCGCGTAACACCGGGGAAGAACAGAGCTCGCGACCCACAAGGGAGGAAGACGATGGGTTTTCAAAAGGGAGGACACAAGATGAGTGTCGGAAAGACGGCCGTACTTGTCGCCGCGCTGACGGCGGCGACATGCGGACAGACTGCAATCGCACAGGACTACAGCCAGGCGCCGGACTTTCAGGCGCAGGTCGATGCCGGCGAACTGCCGCCGCTCGCCGACCGGTTGCCGGAACCGCCGCTGGTGCTTGAGCCGCTGGAAGAAGTCGGCAAGTACGGCGGCACCTGGCGCTCGGCGCTCAAAGGGACCTTCGACAACGGCTGGATCCGCCGCACTGTCGCCTACCAGCCGCTGCTCGCCTTCGACTACAACTGGGCAAAGGTAGTGCCGAACATCGCCGAAAGCTACGAGGCGAACGAGGACGCGACCGAGTACACGTTCCACCTGCGCAAGGGGCACAAGTGGTCGGATGGCGAACCCTTCACCGCCGAAGACCTCGCCTTCGCGCTGAACGACATCATGAAGAACCCCGACTACAGCGGCGAAAAGGCACAGGGCTTCGACTGGGCGAACATGACCGGCGAGGCCATCGACGACGTGACCTTCAAGATCACGCTCGAAAAGCCTGACGGGCTCTTGTTGCAGCAGATCGCCAGCGTGAACGGCCCCTTCTTCGTGCAGGCGCCCAAGCACTACTGCTCGCAATTCGTGCCGACCTATAACGAGAACGCCGAGCAGGTCGCCAAGGACCGCGGCTTCGACAGCTGGTCGCAGGCGATCGAGCGCGTCTGCTTCACCAACTTCACCGACGAGAAGCGGCCGACGCTGAACGCCTGGCGGCAGTTGACGCCCTATGACGGGATCAACCAGCTGATCGAGTTCGAACGGAACCCCTACTTCTTCAAGGTGGACCCGGAGGGCCAGCAGTTGCCCTATATCGACCGCGTTACCATGGTGCAGAGTGAGAACGTCGAAGACATCCTGCTCAAGGTCATCAATGGCGAGGTCGACTTCTCCAACCGCCATTTCGCGACGGTGACGAACAAGCCGGTGATCTACGACGGCCAGGAAGCCGGGAACTATCATCTCGTATCGACCATCGATGCGCGGATGAACACCGGCGTGCTGCAGTTCAACCTGACGCACGAGGATCCGGCAAAGCGCGAGCTTTACCAGAACCACGACTTCCGCGCCGCCCTGTCCATGGGTATCGACCGGCAGGAGATTGTCGACGTGATCTACGCCGGACAAGGCGAGCCCTATCAGGCCGCGCCACGTCCGGAATCGGAGTTCTACAACGAAGAGCTTGCCAAGCAGTACACCGAGTACGATCCGGACAAGGCGAACGAGATGCTCGACGCCATGGGTCTGGATCAACGCAACGGTGACGGCATCCGGCTGGACAAGAACGGCAACCCGATCCGTATACAGCTCTACACCCCGTCCGATCAGGTCGAGCTGAACGACATCGCGCAACTCATCGTCGGTTACTGGTCCGATCTGGGCATCGACCTCGATCAGCGCAACGTCGAACGCAGCTTCGTCTACGAGACGTTCCAGTCGAACAAGCACGACCTCCACATGTGGTGGGGCGACGGCGGCCTTGGAGATGCGATCCTCGATCCGCGCTACTACTTCCCGATGAACAACGAATCCGCCTTTGCCTACAAATGGGCGCAGTGGTTCATCAACCCGGAAGGCGCGGGCGCCGAAGAGCCTTCGGATGCGGCCAAGAAGCAGATTGAGCTCTATCGCGAGCTGAAGGCCAGCGCCGATCCAGAAAAGCAGGCCGAGCTGTTCAGCCAGATCATCGACATCGCGCAGGATGAGTTCTGGGTGATCGGTACGGTCCTCCCGGCCGAAGGCTATGCCGTGGCGAAGAACAACCTCGGCAACGTTCCCGAAGCCCAGCCCTACGCGTGGATCTACCCGCAGCCGGGCCCGATGGGGACATCCCAGTTCTTCTTCAAGGACTGATCCACACAGCAGTGACCGGGTCCCGCCCCGCGGGGCCCGGACATTCATGAGGATGCCATGACCGCTTACATCTTGCGCCGCCTGGTTGCGATCGTCCTGACGCTTCTCGCGCTGTCCGTCGTTGTCTTCGTCGTGATCCAGCTGCCGCCCGGCGACTTTGTCACTTCCTACATCGCCCGCATCTCGGGCTCGGGCGAATCCATCGACCAAGCCACCATCGATGCGCTGCGGGCCCAGTATCGCCTCGACGATCCGGTGATTGTTCAATACTGGGCCTGGCTGAAGGGCATGCTTGTCGGCGACTTCGGCTTCAGCTTCGAAATGAAGCGCCCGGTCAGCGAGATCTTCGCCTCGCGCATCGGCAACTCTCTCGCAGTCGAAATGCTGGCCGTCATCGTGATGTGGTCCGTGGCCATCCCCATCGGCATCTATTCCGCCGTTTACCAGTATTCCATCGGTGACTACTTCGCGACGATCATCGGTTTCCTCGGTCTCGCACTGCCGAATTTCCTGTTCGCGCTGGTCCTGATGTACATTAGCTATGTCTGGTTCGGTGTGACCATCACCGGACTCTACTCTCCCGAGTACATGAACGCGCACTGGTCGCTGGCCAAGTTCCTCGACTTCTGCAGCCATGTCTGGGCCCCGGTTCTGGTAATCTCAACCGCCGGCTCGGCACAGCTGATCCGCGTTCTGCGCGCCAACCTGCTGGACGAGTTGAACAAGCCCTACGTTCTGACTGCCCGCGCCAAGGGCCTGAAGAAATCGAAGGTCATCCTGCGCTATCCCGCCCGTGTCGCGATGAACCCGCTGATTTCGGTTGTGGGCTGGGTCCTGCCGACCGTGATCTCGTCCTCTTTCGTCACCGCCATCGTGCTGAACCTGCCGACGCTATCGCCGATCCTGCTGCGCGCCCTGCTCTCGCAAGACATGTACCTTGCCGGCGCACTGATCCTGTTCATGGGTTTCCTGACGATGATGGGCACCCTGATCTCCGACATCCTGCTGGCCTGGGTGGATCCACGGATCCGCCTCGGCATGGCCGGTGCGAACTGAGGGGGCATCATGGCGTCGCCAGACATTCACGAACCCGCCATGTCGTCGCAGGTCGAAGGGGCATCGGACTACATCCCTGTCGGCACAGAAAGCCAATGGCAGCTGATCCGGCGGCGCTTCCGCCGGCACCGGCTGGCCGTGGCGTCGCTGTGGGTGATCGCGCTGTTCCTTCTGGTCGCGATCTTCGCGGAGTTCCTTTCCACGAATGATCCGCATGACGTGCAGGCGCGGTACACCTACGCGCCGCCGCAAAGGCTCCACTTCATCGATGTCCAGGAAGACAGCGGCTGGCGCATCCAGCCGCACGTCTTCGGCTACAAGGTAGAGGTGGAGCCGGAGGCCCTGCGCCGCGTCTTCAAGATCGACGAGGAAAAGAAGATCTACGTCCGTTTCTTCGTGGAAGGGCACGACTACAATTTGTTCGGGCTGATCCCGATGAACCGGCACCTGATCGGCACCGAAAACCCGCGCGATCCGCTGTTCCTACTGGGCAGCGACCGGCTCGGGCGCGATGTCCTCAGCCGGCTGATCTACGGCACCCGCATCTCGCTGTCAGTCGGTGTGATCGGCGTGATCCTCAGCCTTGTGCTCGGCGTGGTCATCGGCGGGCTGGCGGGCTTCTATGGTGGCTTCTTCGACGCCGCCACGCAAAGAACCATCGAGTTCCTCCGCTCCCTGCCCTCCATCCCACTCTGGATGGGTCTGGCGGCCGCCATGCCGCCGTCCTGGTCGGCGCTACAGGTCTATTTCGCGATCACCATCATCCTGTCGCTGCTTGGCTGGACGGAACTGGCCCGCGTCGTGCGGGGCCGCTTCCTTGCCCTGAAGGGCGAGGATTACGTGTCCGCCGCGATCTATGACGGAGCGAGCAACCTTCGCGTTGTCCTGCGCCACATGGTCCCGGCCTTCACCAGCCACATCATCACCGCCGCCAGCCTCGCGGTGCCAGGCATGATCCTGGCAGAGACCGCGCTGTCTTTCCTCGGCCTCGGCCTGCAGGCCCCGGTCATCTCCTGGGGTGTCCTGCTGCAGGAGGCTCAGAACGTGCGCGTCCTGGCCACGGCACCGTGGCTGCTGGCACCCGGAGCCGCCATCGTGATCGCCGTTCTGGCGATGAACTTCGTCGGCGACGGCCTGCGCGACGCGGCCGATCCGTACAACAATACCTGAGGAGCGGAGAATGCCAGGAAAGGACAACCAGACCGTTCTGCAGGTCACCGGCCTCAGCGTCGACTTCCACCTCGGCAAGGCGACCGTTCACGCGATCGAGGATGTCAGCTTCGACCTGCGCACCGGCCGGACCACCTGTTTCGTGGGCGAATCCGGCTCCGGCAAAAGCGTCACGGCACGCGCGGTCATGAACATCGTCGAACCGGCCGTGATCCGAGAAGGCACGATCACCCTCTTCGATCTCGAAGAAGGCGAAGAGCTGAACATCGCTGCGCTCGACGCGGACGGTCCAAAGATCCGCGCCGTGCGCGGCGCCCGCATCGCGATGATCTTTCAGGAGCCGATGTCATCGCTGTCGCCGGTTCACACGATCGGACAGCAGATCATCGAAGCGATCATGCTGCACCAGCAGGTCGACAAGAAGGAGGCGCGTAAACGCGCCATCGACGCGCTGGCCGCCGTCCATATCCGCGACCCGGAAAGTGCGGTCGACCGCTACCCGTTTGAGTATTCCGGCGGAATGCGGCAGCGCGCGATGATCGCCATGGCGCTGGCCTGCGAACCGGATGTGCTGATCGCCGACGAACCGACCACCGCGCTCGACGTCACCACGCAGGCAGAGATCCTGAAGCTGATCCGCGAATTGCAGGACAGGTTCGGCATGGCGGTCATGTTCATCACCCACGACATGGGCGTCGTCGCCGAGGTCGCCGATGACGTCATCGTCATGTACAAGGGCAAGGTCGTGGAACATGGCCAGGTCGTGCAGGTTTTCCACAACCCGCAGGCAAGCTATACCCGCCAGCTGATCAATGCCTCGCTGGGGCTGGAGGAAGCGCCCGCGCGACCCGTGCACGGCCAGCGCGAGAAGCCACTTATCTCGGCCCGGAACGTCAGCCTCAACTTCCCGCCACAGCGGAGCTGGCTCGGCAGCAAAGGCAGCGGCGTGCTGGCACTGGACGACGTTTCCTTCGACCTCTACCCGGGCGAGATCCTAGGCATCGTCGGCGAATCCGGCTCCGGCAAGACGACGCTCGGGCGCGTTCTGATGGGCCGCTATCAGCCGCAGACCGGCACCGCGCATTTTTCCGACCGCGATGGCAATTCCCGCGATCTCACCAGCCGCGACAGCTTCCGCGACAAGCAGGTCTATCGCGAGATCCGGATGATCTTCCAGGATCCGAATTCGTCGCTGAACCCGCGCATGACGGTGGAGCAGATCATCGGCGAACCGCTCACCGTCGCCGGCCTGGCCAAGGGCAAGGACCTGCGCGAGAGGGTCGCAAAGCTCTTGTCCCGCGTCGGCCTGTCGCCGGGGATGATGGAGCGTTACCCTCACGCTTTCTCCGGCGGCCAGCGCCAGCGCATCGGCATCGCCCGCGCTATCGCGCTGGATCCCCGCGTAGTCATCGCCGACGAGGCGACATCGGCACTCGACGGGTCGATACGGGCGCAGATCCTCGATCTGCTGCTGGAACTGCGCGACGAACTGGATCTGTCGATCATCTTCATCGCCCACGACATCGGCGTCGTGCGCTATTTCTGCGACCGCGTCGCGGTGATGAACAGCGGGAAGATCGTCGAGACCGGCACGGCCCACCAGATCTGCGACAACCCGCAGAACGACTACACGCGCAAGCTCATCGCCGCCGTGCCCCGCCCCGATCCCCTGAAACGCAAACTGATGCCGCCAGTCGCGGCGGAGTGACCTTATGAACGAGCAGACCAGTGCCCTGACCCCAAGCGCGGACCAGACCATCACCTTCAACCCGATGGCCGGCAATCCTTTTGCGACGCGCACCGATGCGATCAAGGCGCTCGTGGACCTTTCCGAACCTTTGATGGGCCATTTCTCTACTGGCAAGGGACGGCTTCGTCTCGGCTCCGCAGGTGCCCATTTCCACGAGGCCGCCGCCGATCTCGAAGGCCTGACCCGCCCGCTCTGGGGTCTGGCACCGCTGATCGCGGGCGGTGGGCACTTCGACGGGATCGGGGATTTCGTGACCGGTCTCGCCAATGGCTCCGATCCGGATCACCCGGATTACTGGGGCCCGACCTCGGATTACGACCAGCGCATTGTGGAAAGCGCGGCGATCGGATTCGCCATCGCCATGGCCCCACAGACCTTCTGGGAACCGCTGCCGGACAGGGCCAAGCGGAACCTCGCGGCCTGGCTGGTGCATTCCCTGTCGCAGACACCGGCCCCCAACAACTGGCATTTCTTCCACGTGCTCGTATCGCTCGGGCTCGACCGCGCCGGCGTCGACTATGACCGCTCCATCATCGAAGGCGATCTCGATTACCTCGAGTCGCTGGCGATGGACGAAGGCTGGTACCGCGACGGTCCCGGCCGCAGGGCAGAGCATTACATCCCCTTCGCGATGCATTTCTACGGGCTGATCCACGCTGCCATCTCCACCGGCCACGGCGCGCAGGACCAGGAACGCGCCGAGCGTTTCCGTCAGCGCGCCCGCGATTTTGCCCCGCAGATCAAGCTCTGGTATGCCGAGGACGGCGCTGCCCTGCCCTATGGCCGCTCGCTCACCTACCGCTTCGCACATGCCGGTTTCTGGGGCGCTCTTGCCCTTGCCGATGTCGAGGCGCTGCCATGGGGCGAAATCCGCGGCTACTGGGCCCGCAACATGCGCTACTGGGCAAGCCTGCCCATCGCCGACCGGGACGGCATTCTCGGTGTAGGATACGGCTACCCGAACCTCCTGATGAGCGAGAGCTACAACTCGCCTGGCTCGCCCTACTGGGCCTTCAAGGCTTTCGCACCGCTCGCCCTGCCCGAAAGCCACCCGTTCTGGCAGGCAAAGGAAGTGCCCTACAGCGCGACCGAAGGCGTCACCGAACTCGCCCAGCCCGGCATGATCCGCTGGGAAGAAGCCGGCGATGTCACGGTTCTGACCGGAGGGCAGGAAACCTTCCAGATGCGGCAGGCGGCCGAGAAATACTGCAAGTTCGCGTATTCCACCCGCTATGGCTTCAGCATCGAAAACGACACCCGTACCTTCGCGACCGGGCCGTTCGACAACATGCTGGCCTTCTCCGAAGACGGACGCAACGCGCTGGTACGCGAGAGCGAGACCGATGCAAGGATCGGCGCGGATTACCTCTATTCCGAATGGTCACCCATGCACGGCGTAACGGTCGAAAGCTGGATCATCGCTCGCCCGCCCTGGCACCTCCGCGTCCATCGCGTGACCACGGACCGCGGCATGGACACGTTGGAAGGCGGGTTCACGATCCGCAGGACCGATGTGCCGCCCATTCGTAGCATTCCCGTCAAGCCTCCGGCACGCCATGCCGATGCGTCCAGCCAGCCGCTCGACAACGGCAGGGTCGAGGTCGCGACGGACGAGGATCTGTCGCTGCTGATCGACCTGAGCCCCACCGCCCGCACCGGCCGCGTGTTGCAGGCGCAACCGAACACCAACGTCATCTTCGCGCGCAGCTGGGCACCGCAACTTCTGACACGGCTGGAAGCCGGCACCTCGTGGCTCGCCTGTGCCGTCTGTGCCCGTCCCGCCACGCTCGGCGATCCGGGGGCATCGCCCGCGGCGCCCACCGAAGACGAACTGCAGGCCATGAAGGACGCGGCGCAGCCAATCCCGGTCTGGAACATATGACGACGCACGGCAATCTCTTCGACGGTTGCCCGTGGAAATTCGAAGGTCAGGCGTCTCCCGAGGAGCGTCAGGAGCAGGCCGCCTTCGTCAGGACGCTCGCGGCAACGGGCAGGATCCGTCCCGGTGGGGGTGGCTACCTTTCTCCCAACGCCTACTGGGCGGCAGACGATGCCGAATTCGGCGAAGGCTGCCTCGTTGCCGCGGGCGTCCGAGTAGACGGCACCATCAGGGCGGGCGCGCGCTGCTCCTTCAACCTCAGCGCCACCGTCGCGGGCAGGGTGACGATGGGCGACGAGGTTCGCATCGGCACGAACGCCGGGCTCTGGGGGTTCAACCACGGCCACGAGGACATCGAAACGCCCATCTCCCGGCAGGGCGTGACGACCAGCGGAATCGAGATCGGCAGTGACGTCTGGATCGGGGCGAACGCGATCGTCACCGACGGCGTTCGGATCGGCAGCCACGTCATCGTCGCAGCCGGCGCTGTGGTGACACGCGACGTGCCCGACTACGCCATCGTCGGCGGCAATCCCGCCCGGGTCATCCGGGACCGGCGAGCGAAACGCGAAGACCTGCTCGGCGATGTTCGCGCCTCGCTGCAGCGCCTGTCGGACAAGGCGGAACGGGATTGGGAAACTCTGCTGGCGCGGTACGGCACCGACAGCCGCCCCGGCTACAGCTACAGCGATCCGCGCAACGATGCGGACGATCCGGTGCGCCCCGACTGCGACGCGATCCAGATCGCCGCGATGTTCGGCGCCGTGCCGGACGGGCGCAGCCGCGAGGACTGGATCCGCCTCCTGAAATCGCATCAGGACCGGGATAGCGGGCTGTTCGTGAAGGATCCCAATGCACCGCCGCCCGATGCAAGCCAAGCGGCACCGTCCAACACCCATCTCTACGATATACTCTGCGCCAGCTATGCGCTCGAATGCCTCGGCGACCGGCCCGACCACCGGATAGCATGGGCCGACCACGCACTGGCCGACATCTCGACGCGCCTGGACGACTTGCCGTGGTGCGACCGGGGATGGCATTGCGGCGCGGTGCTGGATTCCCTCGGCACCGCCGCCTACGTCAACAGCCGCTATGCCGGCGGGCAATCTGGTCTTCCGCAGCTCTTCGGCGAACTCCTGATCCGATGCGACCCGGCGACCGGCATGTGGTCGCCGCCAAGGGGCGACGATTACCTGCAGCCGGTGAACGGGTTCTATCGCCTGACCCGCGGCACCTATGCGCAATTCGGCCTGCCCCTGCCCTATCCGAACGCCGCCATCGACACGGTCCTCGACCATGCCCGCCGCAACCATTTTTTCGCAAAGGAAGACCGAACGGCCTGCAACGTGCTCGACGTGATCCACCCGCTGATGCTCTGCGCCGGCCAGACCGGCCACCGTCAGGCAAAGCTGCGCGACACGATCCTCCGTCTCGCCCGGAACATTGACGCGCAATGGCACGACGGTGCCGGGTTCGCCTTCGCGCCTGACGAGGAACCAGGGCTGCAGGGAACCGAGATGTGGCTGTCCATCGCGGCACTCGTGGCTCTGTACCTCGAAGCGCAGGACGACTTAAGCTTCCGCCTGGCCGGCATCCACCGGTTCGAACCGGCTATCTCGTTCCCACGAAATGCTGTTTCAGCGGAGCCGAAACGGCGGATGGTCAGCTAATCCCAAAGACGACCCGACCCCAAGCCTAGGCCGCGCGCCCCCAGTCCTGTGGACCGATAGCCGCGATCAGCCGCTCGCCCCGGGCGAAGCGTTCCACTTCGGCCACACACCACTCCGTCATCCGGCGGATTTCGCGCCCAAGAGACCCCGCGACATGCGGTGTCAGATGCACGTTCGGCATGGACCAGAGCGGGTGCTCCACCGGCAACGGCTCCGGCTCGGTGACGTCCAGCACGGCTGTGATGCGCCCTCCGCCCAAGGCCTTCACCAGGCAATCGTGATCGACGATGCGGCCACGGGCGGTGTTGATGAACAGCGCCCCGTCCTTCATCGCTGCCAGTTCACGCGCGCCGATCATGTTTTCGGTTTCCGGCAGCAGCGGCGCGTTCAACGAAACGACATCCGACGCCGCCATCAGTTCGTCGAGCCCGACCTTGGTCGCGCCCATTCCCCGCGCCGCCTCTGCCGAGACGAATGGATCGTAAAGAAGGCACTCGATCTCGAACGGCTCCATCAAACGCAACAGGGCGCGCCCGACATGGCTGGCCGAGACGATGCCGACAGTCGCGCCGAAGTTACCGATATCGCCCAGGCGCAACCCGCGAAAATCGAAGGAGTCCCGCTGCGTTCGATACGCCTGCTCCTGATCATCCAGCCGCTTGTTCCAGCGCAGGATCCAGGACAGCGTGAATTCGGCAACCGGCATGGCATTGGCTGCGGCGGCCGAGGTGACGGAAACGCCGCGATCCAGCAGCGCTGGATCGATGATGGGTTTGAGCGACCCGGCCGCATGCGCGACAAGGCCGAGCCGGGGAAGCTGTGTAAGGACATCGGGCCCCAGCCACGGGCTGCCCCAGCCGGTGACAAGAACGTCCACATCCCGCCCGGTCGCCGCAATATCCGAAACGCAGGTGAAGTTACTACGCGAAACCAGCTCGCAACTGGTCGCCAGCCTGTCAATACAGGCGGGGCAGAAGTGCTGCGCGAACGACGGCTGCGACATGAGAAAGGCAGCAACAGGCAGAGCGGATCCTCCCGGATTTGGCATCAGTCACCCAGCTCCGGGAATGCCCCGAACGTCTCGATTTCTCCGTTCCGCCAGACAAGCGTACCCGGACCTTCAGTCGCAAAGGTCAACGCCTTGCCGTCCGGCAGTACCATTGTCAGCGTCGCCGGTTCCCGGCCCAGATATCCGCAGGCGCAAAACTCCAGATCCTCCCGGCAATAACCCCATGCCGGCGCATCGGGTCCCCGATAACGGAAACCGCCGAGTTCCAGCATTCCGGACTCATTGGCCAGGGCTCGGTCCGCCCTCAGTCCGGGCCAGTCCCACGGCATCTCGTGCAGGTAACCCTCCTCGAACGCCCATTCCCCCAGATCCGTCGTCAGTGCGAAACTGCGCCCATCCCGCGTGTACGACACGGTGCGAATGCCTCGATGCCTGACGGTTGTGACAGGTTCCGCCGTGCGAAGCGCGCCGATGTCCCGGCCGTCACCGGCCCTCAGCACACCTTCGGCCAGTTGGTCCGCGAAAACGGCGGCGTCGCCATGCGCCGTTTCCGGCCGGACCTCCAGATACAGGCAGGCGATTGGCGGACCCTGAAAGAAGAAGCCCGCAGGCACCGTTTCCCAGAAATCCTTCTGCGGCCCACGATAGTTGGCAACCTCGAAAACGAGGCAGCCGTCGCGATGCGATACCGTCACCCTGCCTTCCCCCAAGTTCGTCCGTTCGGCCACCCGCAGCCCGAACCGCACCCCGCCGATCTCCACCACCACCGGCGCGCCGTCGTCCGGCAGCGTCGCAGGCAACGCCAGCCAGTCGCCGCCCGCCCAGACCTTCACCTCTTCCGGCTCGCAGACCCACGCCACCGACAGTCCGGCGGCGGTGCAGTCCCACAAGGCGCCCTTGGGCGAGGAAAGCATCAAAACTCGTTCATGGTCCTGAACGGCAAAGGTGCGCCCCTCGTCGGGCAGGTGCCGGTGCCGGGTCCGGTCCGTGGCGTGACGCGTGTCGCCGAACCAGCGGTCATTGTGCAGATAACGGGTGAACATCGCCCCGCCCCCGGAGCCCAGCGAATAGGTGGCAAACACGGAATTCGCCTGCGGATGCGGCGCCGAGGTCGCCGAGCCGAGCGAGAACCCTTCTCCATGAAAGCTGACCATCCGCTGTCGCGCGTCGCGATCCGTCGTCTCGGTGATCTCTCCGCCGGCCTGTACCTCCAGCGCCCAGTGCGGCAACCGCCGCTCATCCACCATCTCGCGCAGACGCCCGCGTTCGCTGCCATCGCGTTTCAGCGCTTCGGAATAGGCCCGCCCGTGAGGACCGGCCCAGCGACCGGTCGTCTGGTCGAGGTGCAGCATAACGCTCAGCGCCAGCCGGTCGCGCATCGCCTGTGCCAGCCAGCGCGTAGGCGCATCCGGCGCCAGTTCTGCCAGCGCGGCCAGCGCCCTCAGGTCGATGGCGGTATAGGTCGGGCTGTTGAATTCGGCCGGATGACCGGCGCCTGTCTTTTCGGCCCAGCGGGCCAGCTTCGCGGCGCCCCGCTCCGACAGAGCGGCGTCCCCCAACCACGCCCCGCCCGCCGACCGCGCATAGCAGTCCAGCAGGGCGATGTTCGAGTACCGGATGTCGACGTCCAGCCGCTCGACCTCGTCGATGGCCAGCCGGACGCGTTCGCGCAGCAGAGCATCGAGTGACCGCGGCAGCCTGTCCGGGTACTGCAGCAAGGCAGGCAGCAACGCCGTCAGAACGAAAACGCCCGCGTTCAGATCCGCGACGAACGCATCCTCGCGCATCCATTTGAAGTTTCCCCGGTGCGGATTCCCGTCGCGCAGTTCCTGACACTCGAGAACCGCTTCCAGCACCGTCGCCGCCAGCGCCAGGTCGTCGGGATCGTCGCTTGCCAGCAGCCGCGCGGCGAGCCCGGCCGCCTTGCGCGTCTCGTGGAATACACCTTCCTCGGTCGCGCTTTGCCGCATCGCGGTCGCGGGGTTGAAATCCTCGGGCAGGTTCATCCGGGTCATACTTCGTTTCCATGGCAATGCACCGCCTGCGCCCTCGGGGCGCCGTGTCCGTCAAGCGGTGTTCCCAGGCAGGCACGTTCGTCTATTTCGATAATCTGGCTATCATGCCGGAGAAGGCGAATCCGGGTATCCGCCACCTCGTCCGCCGCCTCGACCGACGCTACAGGACAGACTGCGCCGGGTTCGCGGGGCCACAACAGGGTTACCAGCCGCGAGGGCCCGCCGCTCTGCCACACCGCCACGACCGTCGGTATCGGTACAGCCCGCGTCGGACCGCTCGGATCTTGCGTGTAGGTCCAACCCTGCGGGTCCTCACCGTCGCGACCGCGCGCGATCTTGAGGTCCAGCTCCCGCGAGAACAGCATCGACAGGTTCGCCTGACCTTCGTCTTCCGACCAGACAGACTGCGGGCCTTGCTCCACATGATCCACCGCCATGTGCCACAAAGCCTGGTACCCATGCACTGCCCCATCGCGGGGTATCAGCCGATCGACCACCAGAAACGCGCCGAGTTCCTTTAGGAACAGCACCCGACGATGATGCGCAACGCTGCGCAACGCATCGGGACCATAGCCCTCGTCGTAGACCGCCTCCGCCACCTCGACCGTCGCGCCCTTCCGCCAGCCAAGACTGGAAGGAACATCCGTCCAGACCTCTTCCTTTCGGAAATCGTGCCCGCGGTTCTGTCCATGGCTATCGACCAGCACAGTGTTGTGCCCTGCGCTCGACAACGCATGCCGGTGAAACGCCGACTCGTCGAAACTGTACTTGCCGGCCTCGGTCAGCAGCAGCCGTCCATGTGCATGCAGCAGCAGGTTCAGCTTGTCCTCGTGGTGATGCCGATAACCGTAGGGCCCGCCATCGAACAGCGCCCAGACCGCCGTGTCCGACCAGTCGCTGCGAAACACCACATAACCCGCATACGGAAACGCCAAAGAGTTGACCGAAGGCGGCGCGCCCTTGGTCCCGCGAGACGCCGCCCAGCGAAAATCGGCGCGAGACGGATATGCCTCGGCGGCATCCTCCATCAGCTCGTCCAGCGCATGCCAGCTGCCGTTGTTCAGGTTCGGCAGACGGCCGTCCGGCATAACCATTGCAAGGTTCGCCGCATGCACTGTTTCCAGCCGCCGCGTCCAGTCTTCCGGCATCGGCATGTCATAGGCGCGCAGCACCGATTGCAGCCGCCCGAACTCGCGCCAGAGGATCTGGTGTGTATGCGTCGACAACTCGTACTGAAACCCGTCCGGATAAACCTGCCGGACCAGCTCGTGCCCGAGCGTGGTCAGTGCATAGTCCCGCCACTCCGCGGCATCTGCCAGAACCGGGAACAGCACGCCGATCTGCGCCAGACCGTTCATCTCCATTGTCAGCCAGTTGCCCTGGCTGTGGAAATGGCGCAGCCGCCAGCCGTGCTCCCAGACCCCGCGCAGCCATTCCAGCAACACCTCGTCCGTCAAATGCGGCGAACCGACAATCGCGTGCAGCGCCCAGGGCCAGGTCGCGTTCATGCGGATGCCGCATTCGATGGTGCGCCAGCACTTCGTCCCCTCGGGCGGAGCATCGGCGGGCAACAGCGCCTGCGCGCGCCACGATAGGAATTCGGAGACAATCCTTTCGGGCAACCGCTCGTCACCGGTGCGCCGGTACAGCTCCCCCATCAGCAGCCATTCCCGGTGCCGGTTCAGCTGCCACGTCCATTCTTTGTAACCGTTAGGCGTCGGGTTTGCGGTCCAGTCGATCCCGTTGTCAAACCGATGCGGCACGGCGCAGGAAATCCGCTCGTCCCGCAAAATCCGTTCCGGCACCACCTCGATTGTCTCGTCGGGTCCGACATACGCGTTGTCCCCCAGCTCGAAGCGACGCGACAGGTAACGCTCCGGCTGCAGCATGGACCGGATCACCCGGCCAAGTTCTGCGCGGGCCGCATCCATATCTCCGCGCTGCGCGGCGTCGACCACAGGGCGCAGATCGCTTCGCCCGGTGTCGAGCAACTCCAGACGGAGCTGCGAGTCAGAGATCGGGGAAGCCGGCACGTCCTTCATTTGCCGCCAGCCGATACCGGACGGATCGTCACGCGCACCCGCCCCGCCTCGCTCGATTCGGGAATCACGATCCGCAGGCGCCGGACTGTCACGGTTTCGCTCTCCAGCGGAAAATCCGGTTTCTCGTCCAGCTCTAGTCTCGCATCGGCCGGCTCATCGACACTCACGGCCAGGTCCCCCCGTTCCCCCCGGATTAGAGCCGCGCCATTCCCGATCTCGAAAGGTAAAAGCGAAATCAGGACGCTCTCGAAACTCCCCGGCGCGTCCGCGAAGGCATAGCTGTCGGTGACCTCCACCGCGCCCGCCTTGCGGTCGAGCCTGATCAGGCGATCGAGCTTCGCCAGCCCCGCCTCCGGCGGATAGGCTCCGGTGATATCCAGCTCCAGCCGGTCTTCGGCCTCGCTATGTTCATGCGCGATGAGACGGGCCGCGAACTCCCTGCCGAACCCCTGCTGCTGCCCATTCGGCACCGGCACCGAATGGCCCAGCGAATTGTTCACGAGGAAATCGTACCGCCCGCCGCCGTTCTGGTAATATTTCCGGTTGATCGCTCCCCGGCCTAGATCGACCAGCAGCGCCTCGCCCCACGCATCTACCGTGAAGTTCCCGACGTCGTTCTGGTTGTGCATCTCGTCGTTGTGGCCACCCTTCGCGGCGAGCACCAATGCATCCGGATCTGTGGGATCGAGGCGCGAGATCATCCACTGCAGCCCGCGGAACCTGTCGTGCAGCGGAGGCACATATTCCGGCGCGCTGAGGTCCGGCAGCCAGAACAGCGTCCTGAGGCCCCATGGCATGTTCTTCGCGCGCTGATGCGGTGGTTGGTGTGCGGCGATCTGCATAAGCTCGCGCATCTCCAGCCGCTCCGCCAGCCAGGCAAGATGCGGCGGGTTGTAGGTGAAGCCGATATGCGTGTCGGCGAAGTTCACGAACCGCCGCACACCGATCTGGCTGTGCATCGGGAAGGCCGCGATGCGGCGCACCTTCGGCGTCCACAGGTCGACTTCTCCACCGCTTCTGGCCTCCAGAAGCTGCGCCATGATCGTAAAATAGCCGAACCCGTAATCCCAGCAGAACGACGCCTCGGACGTGCCGCCATCCTCGTCGAAATTGCCGATGTAGTCGTCCATCGACCGCATCGCTTTCGCGATGATCGCGCCAAGTCGCTCCGGGTCCGTTTCCAGGTATGTCCCGGCGCCAACGATGCCGCCGCAGCAGACAGCGGCCCAGTTGTTGATCTCCTTGCCGGGGCGATTGAGGAACCAGTGAAAATCTTCGCGCGCGAGGAAGGGGACGAAACAGCGCCGGTTGACCTCGTCGCGGATCCGTTTCGGAACCGCCGGATCGATGCTCGCCCCCAGCAGCCAATCCGCCTCCGAAAGTTCCAGCGCGGTCATGGCCGCGCCCAGGTCGACTTCCGGGTTCTCCATGTCCGCAAGGTCCGGGTCGTGCGCCGGGCGGCACCAGCTCGATTCCTCGCAGATCGCCCAGACGAGATCGAGTACAGCGTCCAGGAACCGGCCCTTACCCTCAAGGCACTCGGCCAGCACCAGCGTCCGAAGCCGCCAGCGCCGCTGGTCTATCGGCAACTGCCCTTCGCGCCTGCGGCCAGAGCGCTTGAAATCCAGCCAGACAGTCGCGGGAACGGCGGGAACCGGCAGTTGCGCCAGGTCTTCCGCTTCCGCGATTATCCTGCCGCGCTCCTCCCCCATTCGCTCACCGGCCGCATCCCATGCGGCGCGGTCTGTGGCCTTCGGAAAGGTCCCGGCGAGCGAGTGGCGACCGAAGATCTCGGCCAGCGTCCCGGAACCGTAGCGCTCCTGCAAAAGCGTGTCGGTCTTCATGCCACTTTCCTTCCCGGGCTCCGCAGCCTCCAGACCGTCGAGTCGTTCGGCGGCACCACGTCGGACATCCGCAGTCGTTCGCCCGGCGAAAGAGCCCGGGTCAGTTTCGCGTCGTCCACCAGACCCAAGGGCAGGTAATCCTCCGCGCCATCCGCATTCACCGCTTCGCCCCGGACATCCATCGTTCCCTGCCCACCAAGCCGCGTCCCGGCCTCGAGGCGGCGCTTGGCGACACCGACCACCTCGACCCGCTGCGAAACCGGGGCCGCCGTCGGCAACCCTTCAATGGCCGCCAGCGCGATGGACCTCGGCGTCTCGGCGCCGACCAGATGATAGGGACGGTAAAGCAGCGCATAGCGGCCGTCGTCGCTGACCGGCACACCCTTGGCGGCCATGGCGCGCATCGCGCGGTCCGCAGGGCTGGTCACGATGGTGAATACCCCGCCCGGATAGAATTCGCCCGCATTTAACTGGCGTCCGTCAACCACATCGACTATGCCGCTGCGGCCCAGAATGCCGCCATGTTCCTTCGGTCGCAGGCAATCCGGCAGACGCTCGGCGGCCACGGCGATCCGGTGCAGGCCCGGCACGTCTATGTCCAGCCCGGCAGCATTTGCGGTAGCCGCCATCTCAATCTGCGTCTTGGTGCCGTCGAAATAGGTCACGTCACTCTTCCGAGGGTCGCCGATCGCCGCCAGCCGCGCCCCAGCCTGGTCCTCGGGGAACAGCGATGTCCACTTCCCCGCCGCGACCACCTCGAACCCCAGCGCCTCGGCCCAGTCCGCCAGCCCGACGATCAGGCTGGGCTGGTCGCCATCGGCAAGGGTATAGACCACGCCCTGCCGCCGCGCCTCATCTGCCAGCTGGACGCCCGCGGTCACGTCGGTCTCCACGTTGACCATGACGACATGCTTGCCCTGCCGGATCGAACTCAGCGCCAGCTCGGCGCCGAAATTGACCTCGCCGGTGCAGTCGACCACCACGTCGATGTCCACCTCTGCAACGAGCGCCGCATCCTCGGTGATCGCCGGCCTGCCATAATGGATCGCATCCTCGAGTTGGCTTAACCGGCCGGCCACCCGCACATCGTCCCGGCCAACCCCGCCATGGGCATAGGCGGCATAGGACCGCTCGGGCAACAGATCGCAGACAACAGACACCGTCATCCCGGGAATCTGCCCGATCTGGGCGACAAGGCTCTCGCCATAGTCACCCGTACCGACGACGCCCACGCGCACCGGCCTGCCTTCCGCCTCGCGGGCGTCCAGCGCCGCGAGAAGTCCATTCGAAGGATTGGTCATCTCACGCCACCTGATCGTCCAGGGCGACGCCCGCGAGGTCCAGCTTGTCGGCATGGTGGCAGGCGACCCGCCCGCCGCCTTCGACATCCTGCAGCACCGGGGTTTCGCGCGAACAGCGGTCGCCATCGGCATAGGGACAGCGCGGATGGAAATAGCAGCCAGACGGCGGGTTAGCCGGATCGGCCACCTCGCCGGACAGCCGGACGCGTTCACCGCTGCCCCGCAGCCGCGGATCGGGCTTCGGCACCGCCGATAACAGCGCCTCGGTATAGGGATGGCGCGGTCGCGCGAACAGCGTGTCGGTATCGGCGACCTCGACGATCTTGCCGACATACATCACCGCGACCCGGTCCGAGATATGCTCGACCACGCTCAGGTCGTGCGCCACGAACAGGTAGGTCAGACCCATCTGTTCCTGCAGGTCCTTCATCAGGTTCAGGATCTGCGCCTGAACCGAGACGTCCAGCGCACTGACCGCCTCGTCCGCCACGACCAGCCGCGGGTTCAGCGCCAGCGCGCGGGCAATGCCGATCCGCTGCCGCTCGCCGCCCGAGAAGGCATGCGGATAGCGGCTCATGTATTCCGACCGAAGACCGACTGTCTGCAGCAGCTCCGCCACCCGGCGCCGCATCCCCTTGCCGTCCTCGACACCGTAAAGCTTCAGGCACTCGCCGACGATTTCCAGAACCGTCATCCGCGGATTGAGCGAGGAATGCGGGTCCTGAAAGATCATGCGGATGTCGCGCCGGTAGGGCTTCATCTGCTTGTGGGTCAGCGGTACCAGATCGGTCACCGCCCCCTCGCTCTCGTGGTACAGCACCTCACCGCCGGTCGGATCGTAGATCCTTACCAGGCTCCGACCCAACGTGCTCTTCCCGCAGCCGGACTCACCAACCAGCGCCAGCGTCTCGCCCTGCCGAATCTCCAGCTCGACACCGTCTACGGCCTTCACCACGCTCCGCGCACGGCGCCGCCGCCGCCCGGACGTGACCGGGAAATGCATCTGCAGGTTTCGCGCCTCGATCAGCGTGCCACCGGCCGGCGTCGTCGCTCCGGTCGTCGGACCGGCCGTATCCGGGGAGGAAATCGGCGACCGGCTGACGACCGGAGCGACCGTCCGCTCTGACCCGTCCTCACCGTAGAGATGGCAGCGAACCTGCCTGTCGGAGGCAAGCGAGGTGGCGGGCGGGTCCGAGCTGTCGCAGATGCCTGGCATGAAGGACGGGCAGCGCGGGTGGAAACTGCACCCTTTAGGCCGGTCGAACGGATGCGGCACGATCCCCTCGATGGATTTCAGCCGCTGCCCCGTTCCCCGCGCGCCAAGGCGCGGAATGGATTGCAGAAGGGACCGCGTGTAGGGATGCTTCGGATCGTGGAAGATCTCGTCCACCGGCCCGCTCTCGACGACGCGGCCAAGGTACATGACCGCCACGTCGTCGGCGATCTCCGCCACCACGCCAAGGTCGTGCGTGATAAAGATCAGGCCCATCCCCATCTCGGCCTGAAGCTCCTTCATCAGGTCGAGGATCACCGCCTGCGTCGTCACGTCCAGCGCCGTCGTCGGCTCGTCCGCGATCAGCAGCTGCGGCCGGCACACCAGCGCCATTGCGATCATCGCGCGCTGGCGCATCCCTCCGGATAGCTGGAACGGATAGGCATCGACCCGCTGCGACGGGTTGGGTATGCCCACGCGACCCAGCACCTCTATGGTGCGAGCACGCGCTGCATCCTTACCCTCTCCGAAATGCAGCTGAGCCGCCTCGCCGATCTGGTTGCCGATGGTGTGAACCGGCGACAGGGACGTCATCGGCTCCTGGAAGATCATAGAGATCTCACCGCTGCGGATACGGCGGATCTCTGGTCCTTTCGGGTCCAGCGCCGCCAGGTCCAGTGTCTCGCCATTCACCCGGGTGAAAAGCACCTCGCCCGACAATGACTTGTTGGAAGAGGTCACGAGGTTCGTGATCGCCCGCGCCGTCATCGACTTGCCGCAGCCGGATTCTCCGACGATGCACAAGGTGCGGTTCCGCGCCACGGACAGGTTCACACCGTCCACCGCCTGAACGACCCCCTCGTCGGTCCGGATCTGGACCTTTACGTCCCGCAGGGTAAGCAGGCTGTCCTGTATCACGTCGAACATCTTCTACTCCTGCTCAGCTCGTATAGGGGTCGGCGGCGTCGCGCAAACCGTCACCAAGGAAATTGAGGGCCAGCACGGCCACAACCACCGCCGCACCGGGCCACAGAAGCCAGGGCGCCGTCGCGACCGACCGCACGTTCTGCGCCTCCTGCAGCAGCACGCCCCAGGAAACGACCGGCGGACGCAGACCGATGCCAAGGAAGGACAGCGCCGTCTCGGCAAGGATCATCGACGGGATCGCCAGGGTCATCGTCGCGATGATATGGCTGGCAAAGGACGGCACCATGTGCCGCACGATGATCCGCAGCTCGCTGTTGCCGTCGAGGCGGGCGGCCGGGATGAACTCTTCGGTCTTCAGCGCGAAGAACCGCCCTCGGACCTCCCGCGCCAGACCGGTCCACCCGATCAGCGACAGGATCGCGGTGACCGTGAAATAGACGCCCAAAGGTGGCCATGTCAGCGGGATCGCGGCGGCAAGCCCCATCCAGAGCGGGATCGTCGGAATGGCCCGCAGAAACTCGATGGTCCGCTGGATGATGTCGTCGATGAACCCGCCGTAGTACCCGGATATCCCGCCCAGCAGGATGCCCAGCGTCAGGCTCAGGAACACCCCGACCAGGCCGATCGACATGGAAATCCGCGTTCCGTAGATGATCCGCGTCAACACGTCCCGCCCCAGCCTGTCCGCGCCGAGGATATACATCGGCTCCTCGGGGTCCAGCGGGCCGAACAGATGGCGTTCCATCGGGATCAGTCCCCACAGTTCATAGGGCTTACCCTTCACGAACAACCCGATCGGGATTACCTGCTCCTCGTCGACGACGAAGTTACGCCGCAGCGCGACCTTGTCGATCTCCACCTTGAAGCCGTTCACGTGGGGCCGGAAGGTCCAGCCATCGCCGTCGCTCAGGAAGAAATTCACCGACTGCGGCGGGGCGTAGGTATACCGCGTGGCGTGCTCATTCGGCAGCCACGGCGCCAGGAACTCGGCGAACAGCGCGACGAAATAGATCATCCCGACAACGATACCGCCGACCACCGCAAGCTTGTGCTTGCGAAAGCGCCACCAGATCAGCTGCCACTGGCCGGCCGCCTGCCTGCGCTGCGGGCTGTCTGTCGCCGCATCCTCGGACCGGCCGGACCCGGTCATCTCATGTGTCATGGTTTGGTCGCTCATCAGTAACGGATCCTCGGGTCCAGCCAGGCGAGCATGATGTCGGAGATCAGCGTGCCGATAACCGTCAGCACCGACACCAGCATGATGAAGCTGCCCGCAAGGTACATGTCCTGCGCCAGCAGAGAGCGCAAAAGAAGGGGCCCCGTCGTCGGCAGGGACAGCACAACCGAAGTCACCGCGTCCGCCGAGATGATCGCGGGCAGGATCCATCCGAGCGTACTGACAAAGGGGTTCAGCGCCACCCGGACGGGGTATTTGATCAGAAGCCGCCGTTCCGTTAGTCCCTTGGACCGCGCAGTCTCGACATAGGGCTTCGACAGTTCATCCAGCAGGTTCGCCCGCATCACCCGGATCAGTTCCGCCGTGCCGGCCGTGCCGATGATGATCACCGGGATCCAGAGATGGCCGAGAAGATCGACGAACTTCCCCCAGCTCCATTCGGCCGAAACGTATTCCGGCGAGAACAGCCCGCCGACCGACTGGCCGAAATACTTGAACGACCAGTACATCAGCACCAGCGCCATCAGGAAGTTCGGGATCGCAAGGCCGATGAAGCCGAACAGAGTCGCGATGTAGTCCCCGATGGAGTATTTCCGCACCGCCGAGTAGACACCGATCGGCAGCGCCACGGCCCAGATGAAGAGAAGCGTCGAGATAGAGATGATCAATGTGAACCAGAAGCGGTCCCAGATCAGCTGCGACACCGGCCGCCCCCATTCAAAGGACATCCCGAAGTCGCCGCGCGTCACGATGCCAGTGATCCACTTCCAGTACTGGACGTAGACCGGGTCTCCCAGCCCGTAGCGCTTTTCCAAGGCTGCCATCAACTCGCGGTCGATGGTATCGCCCTGTTCGGCCATCGTGGCGGCCAGGGTGTCGAGATAGTCACCGGGCGGCAGTTGGATGATCACGAAGGAAACGATCGAGATGATGATCAGTGTCGGGATCACCTGCAGGATCCGCCGCCCGATGAAACGTAGCATGGGTTCAGGTCCGTCTTATTCTTCGGAGATGAAGAAGGTCGGCGGGTTCAAATGCCCCGGGAACTGGTTGATGTGCAGCGCGCCGTCCGGAACATTATGGAAGTTGTTCTTCTTGACGGCATAGAGCCCCGGCGCATTAAGCGTGCCGATCGTGTAGAACTGATCCTTGGCGATCGCGACGATCTCCTTCATCAGTTCCGAACGCTTCTCGGCATTCCCGGTCTTCCGGATCTCGTCGTAAAGCTCCATCTGCTTCTTGACGGTCGCCGGAGGCTCTTCTGGTGTGATCGGCAGCCCCTCGCCAGTTTTCGAGACGTACCACGCGGCCCAGGCCTCGGCATAGTTCGACTCGTCCGAGTATGGGAAGTAATAGCGTGGATCGGTGATCACGTTCACACCGCCGTCGCCGCCCCAGACAACCGCGTCATGCTGACCGGCGGCCTTGCGCGAGTACAGCAGTGACCGGTCCTCTGTCCGCACCAGCATCTCGATCCCGACATCGGCCCAGTTCTTCCGGATCAGCTCCAGCATGTCGATGTCGCCAAGCTCGGTGTTCCGCACCTCGATCACAAAGCTGATGCGCTTGCCATCCGGACCCAGGCGGAAGCCTTCATCGTCCTTTTCGGCGTAACCGGCCTTGTCGAGATACTCGTTGGCCTTGTCCACATCGTACTCGGTGTACTGCTTCGCCATGTCCTCGTCGAAGAACTCGGATTCCCGACTCGGCGCGGCCTGGTAGGGTTCGCCCTGACCGAAGTAGATCAGGTCGATCAGCTCCTGCCGGTCTATGGCATAGCTCAGCCCGATGCGGAAATCCTTGTTGTTGAAGATCTCGCGCTTCACCGGATCGGTGTGGTTGAGGTTGAGCGAGATCAGCATCTCGTTCATCTTCTGGCCCGCCACGACGTTGACGAAGTCGTAGTCGCCAGCCTCGCGGTTTTCGTACAGCACCGCCTGGTTCAGCGTATTCGCGATGTGCCGGTCCATGAAAGAGATCTCCCCGTTCAGGGCCTTCAGCAGCACGATCTCACGGTCTTCAACCACGTCGAATACAACCCGGTCGATATAGGGCAGCTGGTTCCCCTCGGGATCCACCTTGTAATAGTAGGGATTGCGCTCCGCGATCACCTGCTGCGCTTCGCCGTAGCGGGTCGTGGTGTCCCACGCGGTCAGAACCGGCATGCCCGGATCGCCCGTACCCGCCGGATCGCGCGTAACGATGAAGTCCATCAGCGCCACCCAGTCCGGCTGGCCGTACTCGTCCAGCTTGGCCTGAATGCCGTCAGGATTGTACTTCGGATGGAACTGTTCGAGGTAATGCCTCGGGTACCGCGTCGGCTCGAACCCGTTGCGGTCGGCAAAGTCCATCAGGAACAGCGCGTTCGGCGAGGCGAAGGTGAACTTCACCGTGTAGTCGTCGGGGGCGGTGACGGTCATCGCATCGCCCTCGATCTGGTACATCCCGCGGATCGCGTTGATCTTCTGATAATCTTCATTGGTGGCGATATCCTCCCACCAGAACAGGATATCGGCGGCGGTGAACGGCTCGCCGTCCGACCATTTCATGCCTTCGCGCAGGTGGAATGTGTACTCGGTGGCGTCGTCGTTGACCTCATAGCTCTCGGCCATGTCCGGCACGACTTCCATCTTGTTCGGCGCATAGCGCACCAGCTTGTCGTAGCCGATCGTCCGGTTCAGCCAGCTGTCGTCATTGCCGCCAACCAGCGCCGTAGACCATGTGCCACCGTACTCGCCAATGCTTTCGGCAACCGGTACGACCAGCGGGTTATTCGGCAACCTCTCTTCGACGGGCGGCAGTTCGCCCGCCGCGACCTTTTCGGCAAGGTCCGGTGCCTCGCCGTACCCTTCCGCGTAGGCGGCACCTGCAAACCCGAGGCTCAATGCGATCGCTGCCGTCATGGCGCCGGCCGAGGCCAAATGCTTCGGTAGTCTCATTGTGGTCAGTCTCCTCCCGTTGTGCAGGATTTCCGGCCCGGCAGTTTTTGCCCGGCGCGCAATCCCGTTGGTCGTTTTTTGGAGAGCTCCCTTGCCTGCCATCCGCAGCTTGGCATCGCACCATTCTACGGAAATCAGGCCTCTCCTCCTCTTCCGGGCACTAGACCAGAGGGAAACATGGCCGTCAACGCCGTCCCGCAATTTTGCATAAATTTTCGCAATTTTGCCGCCTATTGCATTATCTGCCGACGAAATTGCTGCATAGGCGCCGGTATCCAGCTCAGGGCTAGGGCGATTTCCCGAGGTAAACTAATCGAATCGCTCGATAACCGCCCGATTTGCAAATTTTGCGAAAATCAGGACAGGCGCCGCACCGTATCCCTGGCAACAAGCTGAACCTTGGTCTGAACCTGCACCGCGCTGCGCTCAGGATACCTGCTACGCTGGATCATCAGGTGCATCGCTTCGTGCCCCAGCATCTTCCAGTCGACGCGGATCGTCGTCAAAGGCGGATCCGACAAGGCCGCGACGGGAACATCGTCGAAACCGACCACAGAAATCTGCTCCGGCACCTGTATTCCGCGCGCTTTCAGGGCCTGCAGAACGCAGATCGCCCCGACATCGTTACTGCAGACAACAGCGGTGAAATCGATCGCGCCGTTCGACAGCCGATTCTCAAGGGCGGTGAACACGTCGATCTCGTCAAGGCTGGGAAGGTCCAGCACCTCGATCTCCAGCGGCGCGTCGGGTGTCGAGAACTCGGCCGCACCGCTCGCCACGCCACTTGCCCGCCGCCTTAAGGTCCAGCGCTGCCGCCAGACAACATGCAGCAGTTTCCTGTGCCCGTTCTCGGCCAGGTGCCGCGCCACCAGCCGGCCACCAAAGAAATTGGCGGGCGCAACCGCGTCCACTTGCTGATCCGGGTCCAGCCCGTTGACCAGCACAGTCGGCGTGCCGGCCGCGGCGATCCGGTCGATTGCGCTTTCGCTGGGGTCCACGCCGATCAGGAACGTCCCCACGCTCGGATCGTCGAAGATATGCCCCGGCAACTCCCCAGACCGCTCGCGCAGCGCAATCGCCAGACGGATGCCCGCGTCCTGCGCTGCTTCGCGCAGGCCTTCCAGTACAGGCTGATAGGCAGGCGCAACGGACGTTCCGTGGCCGTCCGCCAGATAAGCGATGGCCCGCGTCAGCGGAACCGGCTCCGGTGCCAGCGCGACCGGATACCCTAGGTTCTCGGCCACGCCACGCACCGAATTCCGCACCCGGTCGCTGATCCCCGGCGCCCCCGCAAGAACGCGGGAGACGGTCGAAACAGATACGCCCGCCGCCGCCGCAATCTCCGCCTGTCCGATCTTTCGTGTCATGGCACCCATGCAAAATTCTTGCAGTCCGCCAGATATGGCGCGAAGTCTCGCCGCTGTAAATGCCGAGCTGCCGAAATTCCCAGTCGGGGCGTCATGACCCGACCCAGGCCGGGCCGGAATCGCCACCCAACGAGCGCTGCGCGCGCTTTTGTCCGGCTTTTACGCAACTTCCGGGCAAAGTTCGGCATTAAACGAAGTTGATGTTCCCGCAGAGATCACGGCGAGATTCATGGGTTTGTGCCGCGCAGATCCTTTCAAAGCACCCGGACCCGCTAGTCACCACGCGATCAGCAGTCCAACCCGAGCCAAGAATTTGCGCAATTTTCGCAAAATTGCGAATCTACTTGCGGATCCGCGCATGCCTGTGCAAATTCCCCGCAGGGAGGTCCTGTCACCCACTGCTTCCACGCGCCTGCCACGGTCCCGTGGCACGCACTGGCACTGCATTCGCGAACATGGGCACCCTCGAACAAGGGGACCTGCATGCAGGCAAGCAGACATGACCGGACGCGGACTTGGACGGGAGGAACGCATGTCCAGCACAGAGACCCGGCACCTTGAAGCGGTGCCGATCACGGAAGGCGGTCACCACTTCTTCGGCTACTACGACAAATGCCCGTGGAACGCGTCGGGGCGATATCATCTCGGCCTGAAGGTGGATGTCTACGGCCGCCAGCCGAATGCCGACGAGGCTGCGATCATCGGCATGATCGATACCGAGGATGGCAACCGCTGGATCGAACTCACCCGCAGCTACGCGTGGTCCTGGCAGCAGGGAACGATGGTGCAGTGGCTGCCATCCGACCCGGAATCGTCCATCATCTACAACGCCCGCGACGGTGCGGATTTCTATTCCGAGATCCTGAACGTCCATACCGGCGAACGCCGCCGCCTGCCCCGCCCGATCTATTCCGTCACCGAAACACAGGCCCTGTCCCTGAATTTCGCCCGCCTTGCCTATACGCGCCCCGACTGCGGCTATGCCGGACTGAGCCGGGCCGAGCAGCCCCCGTTTCATCCCACGGATGACGGCGTCTGGACCATGGATCTCGAGACCGGCGAAAGCCGGATCGTCGTGGATCTCGAACGCCTCTCGCAGATCGACAACACGCCCGAGATGGAAATCTGGCCCACCTGGGTCAATCACCTGACCTGGTCGCCAGACGGCAGCAAGTTCGTCTTCCTGCACCGCTACTACCGCAAAGATCCCAAGCGGCATTTCTCCACCCGCTTCTACGTCGCCAACGCGGACGGAAGCGGCCTCGTGAAGCTGCACGACCGCACCTACTTCTCGCATTACTGCTTCGCCTCCAACCGGGTCATTCTCGGCCACGGCAACGACGAACACGGAAAGAAGAACTACATCCTCTTCGACCTCGAAGACGGCAGCGAAACCGTCTATGGCGACGACATCTTCCAAAGTGACGGACACTGTACCTACAGCCCCGACGGAGAGTGGCTGCTGACCGACACCTATCCCGATGCCGACCGCATGCAGACGCTAATCCTCTGCCATGTCGCCACGAAACGCCGGATCGACATTGGCCGTTTCTCGGCACCGCGGGAACTGGACGGCCCGATCCGCTGCGATCTCCACCCACGGTTCAACCGGGACGGCACCAAGGTCAGCATCGACAGCGTCCATAGCGGCGCGCGGCAGATGTACGTCCTGGACGTCGCCGACATCGTGCGGGGCTAGGCCATCTGCCGCCGCAACGCTCCAGCGCGGCCGGCCCGGTGAAGCGCATCCTGACATCCGGCCGCACCGTCGCATTCGCGCTCTCCGCGCTTGGCACCCTGCTGTTCTGGTGGGCCGGCCTGCCGCTGCCGTTCCTGTTCGGCCCGATGTTCGCCTGTCTCCTCGCCGCGCTCGCCGGCATTCCCATGAGCGGCCCCGGCAAGCTCGCCCTGGCCGCACGTCCGGTCATCGGCGTTTCGATCGGAACAGCAGTGACGCCGGGACTGATCGCCGCCCTGCCCGACATGGCGCTGTCGCTATGCCTCGTCCCGTTTTACATCGCTGTCATAGGCCTGACGGGAATGCCCTTCTTCCGCTACTTCTTCCGCTTTGACCCGGCCACCGCATGGTACGCGTCGATGCCCGGCGGTCTGGCCGACATGGTGATTTTCGGGCAGGAGGCCGGCGGCGATCCCCGCGCGCTCTCCCTTGTCCACGCTACCCGCGTTCTCGTCATCCTGACAGTTGCACCGCTGGTCATGACAATCGGGTTCGGCGAAAACCTCGACCGCCAGCCGGGCGAGTCTCTGTTGTCCATCCCCCCCGGCCAGATCGCTTTGATGGTTGCCGCCGCGCTTATCGGCTGGGGTCTTGGCGAACGCGCGGGTCTCTTCGGCGCGGCGATCCTTGGGCCGCTGATCGCATCTGGCACGCTTACCGTCCTTGGCCTGATCCACCACAAGCCGCCGTTCGAGATCGTTCTCGCGGCGCAGTTCCTGATCGGCATGGTCGTGGGGTCTGGATTTGTCGGCGTCACGATGGGCGAACTTGTCCGCGTCGTGTTCGCCGGAACGATGTTCGTCCTGTTCCTCGCGGTCCTCGCCGTGGGTTTTACCTGGATCGTCGTCCAACTCGGTCTTGCTGGCCCGATCGACGCGCTGCTGGCGTTCGCGCCCGGAGGGCAGGCGGAAATGCTGATCCTGGCAATCGTTGCGGGCGCCGACCTCGGATATGTGGTGGTCCACCATCTCGCCCGTGTCCTGCTGGTGATCTTCGGCGCCCCGGTCGCCGCACGCATCATCGGCGCCACCAACAAACGCGACTGACACGCGCATTTCCCGCAGACAAGGAAAGGGCCCGGAATCGAAACCGGGCCCTGGCTTTTAGTTAAATCGCGATCAGCAGTCGCGGGCGCGTTCGATCACCGTGGCGAGCACCTCGTCCGCGTCCCGCTTCCACCAGTTATCGCCCGAGAAGATCTCGACCTCGACAAACCCGTCAAAGCCCTGCGCCTCGACCATCGCGCGGATCGCGGCGATATCGATCACGCCATCGCCCATCATGCCGCGGTCGAGCAGCAGGTCATTCGTCGGGACCAGCCAGTCGCAGATATGAAAGGCGAGGATCCGGTCGCGGCCAGCGCGGCCGATCTGGCCGGCAAGCTCATAGTCCCACCAGATGTGATAAACGTCGAGCGCCACGCCGATGCCGTCGCCAAGGCGGTCACAGATGTCCAGCGCCTGCCGGGTTGTGTTCACGCAGGCCCGGTCGCCCGCATACATCGGGTGCAGGGGTTCGATGGCAACAGGCATGTTGACGGTGCGGGCGTATTCCAGCGTGTCGGCAAGACCTTCCTCAACCAGCGCCTGCGCGGCGGGAAGGTTCTTCGAGGCCTTCGGCAACCCGCCGACGACCATCACCAGACAAGCGGCGCCGATCTCTGCGGCCTCGTCCACCGCGCGGCGGTTGTCGTCCATGACCTTCTGCGTCAGCGAACCGTCCTCGGTGTACCAGCCGCCGCGGCAAAGGCCGCTGACCCCAAGCCCCGCATCGCGAATGGCACGCGCCGCGTTCGTTGCCCCCATCTCCTGCAGCTTGTCGCGCCACGGCGATACGGCCCCGATGCCATGCCGCGCGCAGCCGTCGATGCACTGGGCAAGGGACCACTGCTCGCGAACGGTGGCGGTGTTGAGCGACAGGCGGGATGCGTCTACGCCTGCCATCTCAGGCCTCCACGCCGCGGGCGGCAAAGATGGGACGCGCGCGCGCCGCGGCCAGCTCGGCATCCGGGAACAGCCCCGCGTCGTTGGCCAGCCGGATCAGCTCAGCAAGATGCTGGGTCGAGCGCGTGCTCTCCTGCCCGCCGATCATCGTGAAATGATCCTGATGCCCGTTCAGGTAAGCCATGAACACGACGCCCGTCTTGTAGAACCGCGTCGGCGCCTTGAAGATGTGGCGCGACAGCGGAACCGTCGGCCCGAATGCGTCGCCATACCGGTTCATGTCCCCCTGCCCCAGCGCGGTCAGCGCGCGGGCAGCGGCCCCGGCAATCGGGTCGAAGATGCCGAGCAGCGCATGGGAATAGCCCTGATCATCGCCCGCGATCAGGTCCGGATAGTTGAAGTCGTCTCCGGTATACATGCGGACGCTCTCGGGAAGACGGCGGCGCATGTCGATCTCCTTCTCTGCCGAGAGAAGTGAGATCTTGATGCCATCAACCTTGTCGGCATTGGCAGCAATGATCTCGAGGCAGGTATCCATCGCCTCCATGTGATCGGCCGAGCCCCAGTAGCCTTCCAAAGCAGGGTCGAACATCTCGCCCAGCCAGTGAAGGATCGCGGGCTTTTCCAGCCCCGACAGAACACGATCATATACCTTCGCGTAATCCTCGGGTCCGCTGGCGGCCTTCACCAGAGCGCGGGACGCCATCAGGATCACCTGGCTGCCGGTCACCTCCACCGCCTCGCACTGCTCCTCGTAGGCGGCGATCACGGCGTCGACATCGGCGCCGTCCGGCGAGATATGGTCGGTCCCGGCGCCCGAGGCGATCAGGTGTCCGCCGGATTTCGCGAGCGTCACACTGCGTTGGATCAGTTCAAGAGAGGTCGGCCAGTCCAGCCCCATGCCGCGCTGCGCGGTATCCATCGCCTCGGCGACGCCGAAGCCCAGCGACCAAAGGTGCTCGCGGAAGGCCAGCGTCCTATCCCAGTCGATGGGGCAGTCCAGCCAGGGGTCCGCCTCGGCCAGCGGGTCAGCCACTACGTGAGCGGCGGCAAAGGCGGTGCGGTTCCAGCCGTCCGACGCGATCGGCGCGGGGCCGTCCTTCAGCGTGACGGCGCCGCCCGGCAGATTGAGTGTGGTGGTCACAGCCCCAGATCCTCCAGATCGATCCAGCGGCGTTCGCGCCAGCTCTGATAACCCGCCTCGGCAAGCTGTACGCCCTTGGCCCCCTCTGCGAGGGTGTAAGAGAAAGGCGCATCCTCCACGACATGGCGCAGGAACTGCTCCCACTGCACCTTGAAGCCGTTGTCGAAGACAGTGTTGTCTGGAACTTCCTCCCAGCCTTCGAACAGGTTCAGCGGCTGCGGCTCATCCGGGTTCCAGACAGGCTTCGGCGTGTTGACCCGATGCTGCGAGTAGCATTTGTGCAGGCCCGCAACGGCGGAGCCGTGGGTGCCGTCGATCTGGAACGTCACCAGATCGTCGCGGCGGACGCGGGTGCACCAGCTGGAATTGATATGGGCCACGACATCGCCTTCCAGCAGGAAGGACGCGTACGCCGCGTCATCGGCGGTCGCCTTGTATTCCTTCCCCTCTTCGTCCCAACGCGCCGGGATGTGGGTCGCGCCAAGGCAGCTGACGGATTTCACCGGTGCCACGACATTATCAAGCACATACCGCCAGTGGCACAGCATGTCGGAAATGATGCCGCCGCCGTCCTCGGACCGGTAGTTCCACGACGGGCGCTGCGCGGGCAGGAAATCACCCTCGAACACCCAATACCCGAATTCGCCCTTCACGCTCAGCATGCGGCCGAAGAAGCCGCTGTCGCGAAGCCGCTTCAGCTTCAGCAGGCCGGGCAGGTCCAGCTTGTCGTGGACGATGCCGTTCTTGACGCCCTTGTCCTTGGCGTAACGGGCGATATCCACCGCTTCCGCCAGACCTTCCGAAACCGGCTTTTCGCTGTACACGTGCTTGCCCGCGTCGATGGCTTTTTTCAGCAGCGCCGGGCGCAGCTGAGTCGAGGCGGCGTCGAAAAACAGCGTGTCGTCCGGATTGGCCAGCGCCGCATCCAGATCGGTCGTCCAGCGGTCGACATTGTGGCGTCTCGCCAACGCCTCGATCTTGTCGGCGTTCCGGCCGACGATCACGATGTCCGGCACGAGATAAGAGCCGTCCTTCAGCGCCAGTCCGCCCTGGTCGCGGATCGCGAGGACCGAGCGGATCAGGTGCTGGTTCATTCCCATCCGCCCGGTCACGCCGTGCATGATGATGCCGATCCGTTGTTGTCTCATTTCTTGCGGTCCTTTCAGAGGTTTGTCTGTCGTGTCAGATTTGGAGCGGGTATCGCGCCGCGCCGGTCAGGATGTTTCCTGCCCCGGCCGGCGCAGGTAGCAGGTCAACATGTCGGAAATCATCGCAGCGCGCTGATCGAGCCATTCCTCGTCGATCGGCACTTTGAAGACTGCGCGCAGCGTGTGCTTGTTCGAGACTGGGAAATAGCAGAGCGACGCGATCGTGATGTACAGCTCCACCGGATCGACGCCCTCGCGAATATGCCCCGCCGCGACGCCGCGCTGCAGGAACTGGCGGATCGACTCGATCAGGGGCGACTGGATCTCCGCCACGTCGCCAATCTGCCGGATCGCGTCTCCGCCAAGCAGGTTCTCGGTGTTCAACATGGAGATGAACCATGGCTTCGATACGAAATGGCGCAGCGTGAAATCGACCAGCTCGCGCACCGCTTCCTCGGGGCTCAGATCCTCCAGCTTCAGCTTCCGCTCGCCCTGACGGATCTGCACGTAGCTCTCGCGCAACGCCGCCTTGTACAGCTCTTCCTTGTCGCCGAAATAGCTGTAGATCATCGGTTTAGAGACGGCGGCCCGTTCCGCAATCGTGTCGATCCGCGCCCCGGCATGGCCATGCGCCGCGAACTCCGCCAGCGCCGCCTTCAGGATCCGCCGCTTCGAAGCAGCGGCATCGCGTTTCACCGGTTTCGTTGCAGGCTGGTTCATGGCTTCGGGCCCTCCACGTCTCCTGCGCCGCTACGGGTCCCAATGACCTTGCTGACGGCACGCCGCGTGACCGGCATCGACAGCACGATGCTCAGCGCGATGATCACCACGAAGATCAGCGAGATCGGGCGCGTGAAAAACGGTTCCAGCGACCCGTTCGACAGGGTGAGACCGCGTCGCAAGGATTTGTCCAGCAGATCTCCCAGGATGATGCCCAGCACCAGCGGCGCCATCGGGTAGTTCATCTGCCGCAGCACGAAACCGATCAGCCCGAACGCCACCATGACCCAGATGTCAAAGATCCGCTGCGTCAGCGCATAGGGCCCGATCACGCAAAGGGTGAACACGACCGGCATCAGCAGCTCGCGCGGAATGCGCAGAACCAGGATGAAAAGCCGCGTCAGCGACAGGCCGTACACCGCGATGGCAATCGTCGCGAGGATCAGCATGGCGGCGACCGAATAGATAAAGGTCGGCTCCTCGAACATGATCATCGGGCCGGGGCGGACACCGTGAATGAACAGCGCCGCGATCAGCACCGCCGCCGGCGCGGACCCCGGAACCGCAAGCGTCAGGGCCGGTATCAGCGCACCGGGAACGACGGCCGAATTTCCGGTCTCCGCCGCGGTCAGCCCCTCGTAGGATCCGTTGCCGAACTGATCCTTCTCCTTGCTGCTCCGCTTCGCCGCGGCATAGGAGGCCCAGGCGCCGATATCCTCGCCGACGCCCGGAATGATCCCCACAAGCGTGCCGATGATGCCGGAACGGCCGATGGTGATCTTGTAGCGCCATAGGTCGGACAGCTTCGGAAGCACTCGGTCTTCCTTCAGTTCCTCCGTCGACAGTTCCGCCTTCCGGCGCCACATGACCGTCAGCACCTCGGCAAAACCGAAAGCGCCGACCATGGCGGGGATCAGACCGATCCCGCCGTTCAGCTGGTCGAAGCCGAGGTTGAAGCGCACATGCGCGTGGATGCCCTCGGACCCGACCATGGCGACCATGAGACCAAGCAGGCCCGCAATGTAACCCTTCAGCGGGCTGACGCCCCCGGTAAGCTGGCCGGAAATCACGATGCCGAACACCGCCAGCCAGAAGAATTCGAAAGACCCGAAATCAAGCGCGATTGCCGCCAGCGCCGGGGCCAGCAGGACAAGAAGCAGGATGCCCACCAGCGTGCCGAGAGCGGATCCGGCCGTGGCCAGCGCCATGGCGTACCCGGCCTGCCCGCGCTGCGCCAGCGGGAAGCCGTCAAGCGAGGTTGCGGCAGAGGCAGGGGTGCCGGGAATGTTCAGCAGGATCGCAGAACGGGAGCCACCGTAGATCGCGCCGACATACATGCAGATCAGCACCAGGATCGCGCTGTCCCGGTCAAGCGTGTAGGTCAGCGTGGTCAGCAGCGCTACGCCCATCGTCGCGGTCAGGCCCGGCAGGCTTCCGACAAGGATGCCCAGCAGCGTCGCCCAGGCAACGTGGAACACGCCCATCGGGGTCATGAACTCGCCCAGGCCAGCGAAAAGAGCGTTCAGCGCGTCCATCAGGGTAGCCTCACCAGGAAGCCGTAACGGAACAGTGCAGCGATGCCCGCGGCAACCGCTATTGCGAAGACGGCGATAAAGATAAGCTGCTTCGCGTTGCGGGCGGGGCCCTCGGCCGGTTGCCACGTGAACCAGCCGGCGAAGACGAAGGTGTAGATCGCCGCCGCCGCGGCGAATGGCAGCGTGCCGACAAGCAGAAGCGCGAAGACACAGCTCCAGACCCCGGCAAAGGCGAAATCGGACCAGTTGCCCTGTGGGGCGGTGTCCGGCGCGGTCTGGCCACGCGTGGAAAGCGCCAGCAGAAGCGCGCACAGCATCATCGCAGCGCCAAGGATCATCGGAACGAGCCCGGGAATGCTGGCCGGATGGATCTGACGGATCTCAAGCCGGTCCATCACGAACCCTCCCCAGCTCATCGCCGCGCCGAGCGCAAAGAGAGCGGCCGCAGTGACGCGGTCAGCGGCTGGTGTGTCGAAACGCATTGGTGGTGCCTTCTGAAACGCCGGCGCGGGCCGGGTGTCCGCGCGCGGAGTTCCGCGCGCGGATGTGGGTGTGCTTACATGCCTTCCGGGCAGTCGATGCCGATCTCGGACGGATCGAGCACCGCCTCGCCGCGGGTCACGCGGGCGCAGGCCTCGGCAATGACAACGGGCATGGCGCGCTCTAGGGCTTCCGAACCGTAGCTCGGCGCAAAGACCGCGCCCCGCTCGGTCGCGTAGGACTTGAGCGCATCGGAGTTCATGACCTTGTCCGCCCAGATCTGATCGACGGTGTCATAGACTTCCTGCGGCGCGCCGACCGGGATGAACACGCCGAAGTAGTCCGGCGCAACAGGCATGTCGGACAGCCAGTTGGTGATCGGCGGGATCGGGTCCAGCCCCTCGATGATCAGTTCGCCGTCGGACAGAACCGCCAGCGGCCGGATCTTGCCGGCCTTGATCATCTCGGTCTGCTCCACGGCCAGCTGCGTGGTCGCCATCGTTTCGCCGGCCGCCGTCGCCAGAACCGCCGGGTTGCCGCCATCATAGGTGACCATCCGGGCCTTGACCTCTTCGCCGGCAGCCTCGTTGATCGCGGCCAGCGCCATGCCGCCCGAAGAGTTCACGCCGGCCGTACCGACCGTCACGGAATCGTCCGCCTTCATCGCGTCGAGCAATTCGCCGAAATCCTGGTACGGCGAATCCGCGTTGACCGAGACCACCGGCACGTTCGCGACGTGAAGGTAGATGTGGTAATCCTCGATCGAAGTGTCCTCGACCAGACCGGTCACGGCATAGGTCGCGTTGTTGGCGATGGCGTTGGCGGTCCAGGTGTAGCCGTCGCGCGGAGCGTCGAGCGCGGCCTTGGTACCGATCGAGCCCGAGGCGCCGGGCTGGTTTACCACCACAACGGGCGTGCCAAGCGCCTCTTCCAGGATCGGCGCGACGACGCGGGTGACCTGGTCGGTCGAGCCGCCTGCGGACCACGGAACGATGATGTTGATCGGCTTGTCCGGCTGCCATTGCGCGAAAGCGGGACCAGCTGCGGCTGAAATTGCCACGGCGGCGGCCCCGGCGAGCCGCGCCAGATTCTTGGTGAGCATGATTTTCCTCCCTTATGCTACCAACTAGTAGGTAACAAATTCCTGGCAGTCCCGTCAACGGGTGGATTTGCCAAACGTGCGTCAAAGGACAACGATTTCCCCGATGAATCGCAATGTCTGGATCCGATCCTGCCAGCAATGAAAGCTTGCACGGCGTTTAATCCCGGCACATTTCTTAGCTGCCGGCCAGCCGCGTTGCATCGCTCCGGAACTCCAAGGTTGAGGGGACACTCACCTCACGACATAATGGATTGTAGTGAGACGCCATGGCTATGGGAGGAAACATGCGCATCTCGACCGACGTGGCCCACCGCATCACGGCGCGGCTGAACTATCTCGAAAAACACGGCATGACTCTCGCCATCGACGGCGACGTGCATCCGACACCATTCGCCAATCTGCCGCAGGACATCGCCCAGAAGGTTCGCAGCGATCCGGGCTATTACCACGGTCGCCCGCTGCTGCAGGAGGATCTGATTGCCACAATGGACCTCGCGGACGTCGATATGGCGCTTTGCTGGCAGAACCCGGCTGTGCTCCGCTATGGGCCGGACAAGGACGAAAACCACGCCAGCCTGCGCAAGGCGAACAAGGCAATCGCCCAGGCGGCCATCGACCACCCGACCCGGGTAATACCGGCAGGCTGGACTGACCCAAAGGCGCTCGGCACCGACAACGCAAAGACACTCGCCCGCGACTGTGTCACCGAATTCGCCATGCCCGTGGTCAAGATGAACCCGGCGCAGAACGAATACCCCATCACTGATCCGATGGTGCTGGAAGTGGTCGACGAGATCGTCAGCCTCGGTGCGGTTCCGGCCTTCCATTTCGGTTCCGATGGCCCCTACACGCCACCTGAAGGGCTCGAGGAGATCGCCAAACGCCACCCTGACGTTCCGGTCATCGGGGTCCACATGGCGGGAGGCGGTGGCCATTTCGTACACTCAGAAGAGAATTACCTGAAGGCCCGCGCACTCGGCCTGCGCCAGCCTAATGTGTTCTACGTCCTCAGCGCCAAGCGCGACCCGCATATCGAAAGCGCTCTGCTCGCCTATGTTGCCGCCGGTGAACCCTATTGCCGCAACATAGTAGCCGGCAGCGATGCGCCCTATGGCAACATGCTGTACCATTTCGGCGGATTCCGGGCGCTTTTCGACGGGATGTCCGGGGGCAGCTATACCGACCCGCGGCTGAAGGACGATCCCAATTTGATGTCGCAACAGATGATCGACGGCTTCATGGGCGGCAACCTCGCACGGCTCGTGGTGGAGGCCGACCGCCGCATCCTGTCGCTGGCAGCTGTGCCGGCATAGCCCGCGTCAGGCCGAGGTCTCGGCCTCCCACCGGCGCTGCATTTCTGCTGGTGTGACCTCCTCGATTACCTGCGCGACCATCCAGCGGTGGCCGAACGGGTCCTGCACCTGCGCATTCCGCTCGCCGAAGCTCTGGTCGGCGGGACGCCGCAGAATGGTTGCCCCGGCAAGTTCCGCCATTGCGACCAGCGCATCGACATCGTCAACCTGTAGGTGCAGTGTCACCGGTGTTCCGCCAACTGTGTCGGGGCTCAACGCGCCGAAATCCGGGTACTCATCGGCCAGCATCAGCACGCTATCCCCCAGCTTCAGTTCCGCATGACCAATGCGGCCGTCGCCAGGGTCGGTCATCCGAAAATCCTCCTCCGCACCGAACGCGGCGGTGTAGAACGCGATGGCGCGCGCTGCATCCTTGACGATGATGTAGGGCGTGAGGGCGGACATGGGGATCTCCGTTGCGTTGGTATTTAAATAACGTTACGTTTCGTAATGAAATGAGTCAAGACGATCCAAAACCCCGCGGCCGCCCGCCCAGCAAGGCGGCCCGCCGAAAGGCACTTGATGCCGCCCACGCAATCCTGATGGACGAGGGCTTCGGACGCCTGACCATGGAAGCGGTAGCGGCACGTTCGGGTGTCGGAAAACCAACGATCTATCGCAATTGGGCCAATGCCAGCGAACTCGCGATGGCAGCGCTGATCGCCGACCTGCCCGAGGAAGAAGTGGACGGCACCAAACTGCACGATGCGCTCTCCGCACAGATCGGCGGCATCGTCAGGGCCTTCGCCACCACGCGGGGCCGCCAGATCGCGGTAACCCTCGCCGCGGCCGACCCGGAAAGCGAGATGACCCGCGCCTTCCGCAACCGGGTCATCCTGACAAGCCGTGAAACCGGTCGCCGGCTGATTGAACAGGCCGCGGCGCGTGGCGAAATCAGTTTCCCGACAGATATCGATGTGGTGCTCGACATGGCCTACGGCCCGGTCTTCTACCGCCTGCTCCTCGGCCACCTTCCATTGAATCCAGAATTCGCGGCCGCCCTTGTCGTGCGAACTTGCCGGGCACTCACACCTGTGCCTGCGCCGCTAAGCTGATCCGCAACAGTAATCTGAATGTGAGACCAGCGACCACTTCCCGAATGTCAGGAACGCGGTACACTGGCCGCGAATGCCAGCCGACAGGAACCCACATGTCCACTCCGCGCCTCGCTCTCGCAGCCCTTCTCTTTGCCATGCCCGCAGCGGCGCAGGAAACGATAACGGCCCATGGAATTTCGCCGTTCGGAGATCTGAAATACCCGGCCGATTTTGAGCATTTCGAGTATGTGAACCCGGATGCACCGAAGGGCGGGCGCATGAGTTTTCGTGGCACGCTCGCATCAGGAACCTTCGACAGCCTCAACTATTTCATCCTCAAGGGCGAGAGGGCCCAGGGACTGCTGCGCATCCATGACGCCCTGCTGGCCGAAGCGTTCGACGAACCTTCCGCCTATTACGGTTTGATCGCCGAAAGCCTCGAATACCCAGAGGACCGTTCCTGGGTGATCTTCAACATGCGCGAGGAGGCAATGTTCTCCGACGGCCACCCGATCCGCGCGGAGGACGTTGTCTGGACCCTGAACGCGCTGAAGACAGAAGGCTCCCCCTACTGGCAAATAACGCTGGAAGATGTCGTCGAAGTCGAGGAACTCGACCCGCTTCGGGTCAAGGTCAGCTTCCGTGAGGGCGCGGCATACCGCGATCTGCCGGCGCGTGTGGGTGAACTGCCGGTTCTGCCAAAGCACTACTACGAAGAAGTGCCGTTCAGCGAATCCACGCTCGATCCACCCGTCAGTTCGGGCTGGTACCGCATCGCCGATGTCGATCCGGGCCGCCGGATCACCTATTGCCGCGACGAGGACTACTGGGGCGCCGATTTGCCGGTGAATGTCGGCAAGAACAATTTCGACTGCTTCGTCTACGAGTATTTCGCCGACGTGACCGCCGCTTTCGAGGCGCTGAAGGTCGGGGAATACCTGCTGCATGAGGAATATTCTTCTGCCCTCTGGGCGACCGGCTACGACTTTCCCGCGCTCGACAAGGGTTGGGTGGTCCGCGACGAGATCCCCGACGGCCGCTCTTCCGGGGCGCAGGGCTTTTACATGAACCTGCGGCGCGAGAAGTTTCAGGACATCCGCGTGCGCGAGGCCATCGGCCTGATGTTCAATTTCGAATGGACCAACAAGACCCTGTTCCACGGGCTCTACCTTCGGTCAGACAGTTTCTACGAGAATTCGGACCTGCAGGCAGAGGGGCTGCCGGAAGGCGCTGAGCTTTCGGTGCTGGAGAAGTACCGCGACCAGCTGCCGGAGACTGTCTTCACCGAGCCGGCGGTGTCGCCCGCTGTGTCGTCCGAGGAAACCAAGATCGACCGCGCTGCCATCCGGAAGGCCTCGGCGCTGCTCGACGAGGCTGGGTGGACCGTGGGCGACGACGGGCAGCGGCGCAATGCCGAAGGTGACCTGCTGACGATAGAGATCCTCACCGACAGCGCCAGCTTCGAGCGGGTGATCCTGCCCTATGTCGAGAACCTTCGCCGGGTCGGGATCGATGCGATCATGACGCGGGTCGATGCGGCTGAGGAGGTGCAGCGGCAGGAGGACTTCAACTACGACATCATGAGCGCGCGGATCGTGCTGCCGATCCGGCCTTCGGTGGAACTGAGGACGGTCTTCGGCTCGGAGGGTGCGGACGCGCCGGGGACTTTGAACCTCGCCGGGGTGAAGGACCCGGTGGTCGATGCCCTGATCGAAGAGATCATCGGGGCGGAGGACCTTGAGACGATGAAGGTCACCACCCGGGCGCTGGACCGGGTGCTGCGGGCGAAGCATATCTGGGTGCCGAACTGGTACAAGGGGACCCAGTGGCTGGCCTATTGGGATGTCTTCGGGATGCCGGAGGTGAAGCCGCCCTATGACAGGGGTGAGGATTACTGGTGGTGGGACGAGGAGAAATACCAGGCGCTGAAGGCGCAGGGGGCCCTGCCTTAGGAAGCGTCCCCATGGGGACGGGGGGTCAAGTCATTGATTTCAGGCATGCTAGCGCAAACGTAGGGTGAGGACACCGCGCGGACACGCGCCATTACAGCGACACGAAGAACTGGATCACGACGGCATTGGCGAGGTCGACGAAGAATGCCGACACCAGCGGCAGCAGGATAAAGGCCAGCGGCGCCGCGCCGTAGGATTTCGTCACCGACGACATGTTCGCGATGGCCGTCGGCGTCGCCCCCAGCGTGAACCCGGCGAAGCCCGCCGACAGCACCGCCGCAGTATAGCTCCGCCCCATCAGCGGGAAGAATACGAAAAGAATGAAGACCGCCGCCACCGCGACCTGCACCGCCAGCACCGCGATCAGCGGCCCGCCGACGCCCTGCAGCGTCCAGAACTGCATGCTCATCAGCGACATCGCGAGGAACAGCGACAGGCTGTAATCCGACGTGATCGCAAGCGCGCGCGTCCGGGCCGGCCAGGGCAGCCGCGGCAGTGCGACGGGCACCGTGTTGGACAACACGATCCCCATCAGCAGGCAGGGCACGAACAGGGGCAGGTCCAGCCCTGCCCGCGCCAGCAATCCATGCAGGATGTAACCGAACAGGATGACCACATGCGACACAAGCAGAGCGCGCATAAGGCTAACGTGATCGATCTGCTCATGCGGTTCGCCCGGCTCCTCGTATTCGAGGCCGACGGTCGGAACCGTCTCGTGATCGCCTTCCAGCCCGTTCCGCTCGATCAGGAACTTGGCAATCGGACCGCCCACAAGCGTGGCAAGCACCAGCCCCAGCGTCGCCGCCGCGATCCCGAGTTCGTCGATGCTGTCCATCCCTGTGATCTCGCTCACGCGCGGCCCCCAGGCAATCGAGGTCCCGTGCCCGCCGATCAGAGATGCAGACCCCAGCATCACCGCAGACGCACGCGGCAGACCAAAGGCCGTTACCCCGATCAGGGCGACCACGTTCTGCACCACGATGAACACCACCGTCAGCAGCAGCAGAACCAGCAGCGCCTTGCCGTTCCTGTACAGATCCTGAATCTGCGCATTCAGCCCGATGGTGGAAAAGAACAGCACCAGCAGATAGTCGCGGATCGACAGGTCAAAGGTGATCTCGGTGCCGGTCCACCGGAAGATCACCCATGTCCCGAGGGCAACCGCGATGCTGCCTGACACCGGTTCCGGGATGTTGTAATTCCTAAGGAAAGCGATCTTCCGTGTGAAGAACGCGCCAAGAAAATAGACGATCAGGCCCAGCGTGACCGAAAGAAAAGAAGGCAGGACCATAAGTTCCGGGTATGCTGCGTTGAAAGTACCAGCGCCCGACTACCCTTCCGACAAGCGGCAGGCAAGGCGCGGCAAGGCAAGAATGTACAACAAGAACAGGTTCCTGTGTTTCGCTGACCGGGCCGCGGCTGTTTCCGAGGCCATGCACGGGGCCTATTCCTTACATGAATGCCGCCTCCCGAAGGATCGATGGATGCCTCGCTGCCTGCTGGTCCTGAGCTTCTTTCTTGCCTTCGCCTGTTCCGCATCCGCACAGGACCGCCCGCCGGCCATGCTGATCCTTGACGGATCGGGTTCGATGTGGGGCCAGATCGACGGCGTCAACAAGATCGTCATCGCACGCGAGGCCATCGCCGATCTCCTCCGCGACTTCCCCGACGATCAGCCGCTGGGACTGGCAGCCTACGGACACCGGAACGAAGGCGACTGCAACGATGTCGAGATGGTCATCGCGCCCGAATCCGGAACGTCGGCAAGTATCGTCGAGGCTGTGAACCGCATCAAACCGCGCGGCAAGACGCCGCTTTCCGCGGCCGTGATGGCGGCGGCGGAGGCGCTGGATTTCACCAACAGACCCGCTACCGTGATCCTCGTCTCGGACGGAAACGAGACCTGCAACGTCGATCCCTGCGAAGTTGGCCGCCTCCTCGGACAGATCGGCACCGATTTCACCGCTCACGTGATCGGGTTCGACGTGTCGGATCCGGCGGCCCTTGAACAGCTGCAATGCCTCGCGGACGAGACCGGCGGCACGTTCCACACCGCCGCCGATGCCGCCGAACTGACCGCAGCCCTGCAGGGCGCAGCCGGTACCGCATCACCGCCGGGCGACGATCCGGCATCTGATGCCGTGTCGGTCAACCTGAGCGCGCTCTCGGGCGATGGCGGGCCGGCGATAGCCGACGGGCTTACCTGGCGCGTCGAAACGGCCGACGGGGCGACCTTTGACGTGTCCGACAAGGCGCAGCCACGGCTGGACCTGCCACCCGGCGACTACACGGCTTACGTCCGCCGGGTTCGGGACGGTGCCGAGGCACAACGGGCAGTGTCGGTCAGCGACGAAGATGTCACCGTCACCCTTATCCTGCCTCCGGCCGACAGACCGGTGGAGATCGCCGCGCCCGAAACAGCAATGGCCGGCGCGACCGTCACTGTGGACTGGACCGGCCCCGACGCCGCCGGAGATTTTATCGCCATATCCGAACCTGACGGCGAGAACGGCGCCTGGATCAATTACACCTACAGCGGGGAAGGCACGCCGCTGCAGCTGCTGATGCCGCCACAGCCCGGCCGCTACGAAATCCGCTATGTCCGGAGCGAGGGGCGCGAGGTCCTGGCCCGCGCGGAGATCGAGGTGGCGCCGGTCGACGCAGACCTGTCTGCGGAAGGCGAAATGCTGGCGGGCGCCACGATCCGGGTGACATGGTCCGGGCCGGGATATCCGGGCGACCGCATTGCCGTTCTGGGGCCGGATGATGTGGTGGCGGCGCATGCCTATACCCGCGACGGCTCGCCGCTGAGCCTGACCCTGCCGCCGCAGGGCGGCGACTATGAACTGGCCTACGTGATGGCGCAGCGCGACACGGTCCTGGCGCGCGTGCCTCTGACCGTCGAGGGGGTCGATGCCAGCGTCACCGGGCCGCAAACAGCCCTCGCCGGCGCGACGGTCTCTGTCGACTGGACCGGGCCGGGATATCGAAACGACATGATCGCCATAGTCCCGCGCGGCGAGGATGCGCAGGTGAGCTATGGCTACGTGCGGGACGGAACGCCCCTGAAACTGGCCCTGCCCTCGCAGGCGGGCGCCTACGATATCGCCTATGTCATGGATCAGGGCCGCAGGATCGTGGCCCGCTCGCCCATCGAGATTGAAACAGCCAGCGCGTCTTTGTCGGTGCCTGCGGACCTGGTGGCCGGTGCAACGGCGGAGATCGCGTGGGAAGGCCCGGATCATCCGCTGGACTTCATCGCGGTGATGCCGCGCGACGGCACCCGCTGGATCAATGTCGCCTATACCGGCGAGGGATCTCCCGCGCGGCTGGAGCTGCCGGTGGAGTCCGGCGAATACGACATCGCCTATGTGATGAACCGGGACCGGACCGTGCTGACGCGGGTGCCGGTGACGCTCAAGTCGCTCGACTACAGCCTGTCCTTTTCCGAGACCGTTGCCGCGGGCGACGCGCTGGAGGTGGCCTGGAAGGGCCCCGGCTATCGCAACGACCTGATCGCCGTGACCTATGCGGGCGCCAGCGAGGGCCGGTGGCTCAACTATTCCTACACGCGGATCGGGTCGCCGCTGCAGCTGCTGATGCCGCCGGAGCCGGGGGAGTACGAGATCCGCTATGTGTCCGGGCAGGATCGCCGGACGATGGCGCGGGGCGTGGTTCAGGTGACGCCGGTCGAGGCGCGCCTGAGCGGGCCCGAGAGCGCGCCGATCGGCAGCGAGATCGCGGTGAACTGGGAAGGCCCGGGCTATCGCAACGACTATATCGCGGTGGTGCCGGCGCTGTCGCCGGACGAGCTTTCGCCGATCTACCGGTCCACGCGCAGCGGGCAGCCGGTGCGGCTGATCCTGCCGGTGGAGCCGGGGGAGTACGAGCTGCGCTATGTGATGTCGTCGGGCGGGCGCAAGGTTCTGGCGCGGGCGCCGATCACCCTGACCGACGTGACGGCGACGCTGGAGGCGCCGGACCGCGCCGAAGCCGGGGGGAAGCTGCGCGTCGGCTGGACGGGGCCGGGTTACGCCAGTGATTACATCGAGGTGGCGAAGCGGGGCGACCGGCTGGGGAGCCATTATTTCCATACCTCGCGCGGGTCGCCCGCCATGGTGCAGCTGCCCGCCGTGCCGGGGGTCTACGAGCTGAGATACGTGCTGGGTCAGGGCCGGAAAGTGATCTACAGCCAGCCGCTGGTGCTTGAATAGCGGTCAGACGGAGACGGCGGCGAGCAGCTTGTCGCGTTCAAGGTCCGACTTCGCGCCGGACATGGTGACCGCGCCGCGTTCGAGGACGTAGAACCTGTTGGCGAGGTCGTAGGCGAAGGCGAAGTACTGTTCGACGAGGATGATCGCCATGCCGCCCTTGTCGCGCAGGTATTCGATGACGCGGCCGATCTGCTGGATGATGTTGGGCTGGATGCCCTCGGTCGGTTCGTCCAGCAGCAGGACCTTGGGCTTGGTGAGCATCGCGCGGGCGATGGCGAGCTGCTGCTGCTGGCCGCCGGACAGGTCGCCGCCGCGGCGGTTCATGAATTCCTTGAGGATCGGGAACAGTTCGAAGATCTCGTCGGGGACGAAATGTTCCGACTTCGGCAGGCAGGCATAGGCGGTTTCGAGATTCTCGCGCACGGTCAGGAGCGGGAAGATGTCCCTGCCCTGCGGCACGTAGCCGATGCCCTTCTGCGCCAGAACGTGCGCCGGGACCTTGCCGATTTCCTCTCCATCCAGCCGGTAATCCCCGGCGGATCGCTGATGCGTTCCCGACAGCGCCTTCAGGAGAGAGGTCTTGCCGACGCCATTGGTGCCCATGACGCAGGTCACTTCGCCCTCGGCGGCGGCGAGGTCGATCCCGTAGAGGATCTGCGAGCCGCCGTAGTGCAGGGTCAGGTCCTTGATTTCCAACATCGTTCAGCGCCCCAGATACACTTCGATGACTTCCTTGTTCTGCGTCACGTGGTCAATCGAACCCTCGGCCAGAACCGACCCTTCGTGCAGCACCGTCACCTTGCATTCCAGCCGGCGGACGAATTCCATGTCATGCTCGACAACCACGACCGCGCGCGTCTTGGCGGCCTCTTTCAGCAGGTCGGTCGTGTGTTCGCGCTCGGCAGGGGTCATGCCCGCGGCGGGTTCGTCCACCAGCAGAAGCTGCGGCTCCTGCGCCAGAAGCATGCCGATCTCCAGCCATTGCTTCTGGCCGTGCGACAGTTCGCCGGACTTCCGCGCGAGTTGCTGTTCCAGCCCGATTTCCTCGGCCAGCTCGACGACACGTGCCTTGTCGGCGTTGCTGGGCTTGTAGAACAGGACGGACCACGGGGTGCGGTTGTTCTTCAGGGCCATCAGCAGGTTGTCGAAGACCGACTGATCCTCAAAGACGGTGGGCCGCTGGAATTTGCGCCCGACGCCGGCCTGCGCGATCTTGGCCTCGGACATGCGCAGGAGCGAGACCGACTTGTCGCCCCAGAGGACGCTGCCCTCGTCGGGCCTGGTCTTGCCGGTGACGATGTCCATGAAGGTGGTCTTGCCGGCGCCGTTCGGGCCGATGACGGCGCGGAGTTCCGCCGTGTCGATGGAGAAGGACAGGTTGTTGATCGCCTTGAACCCGTCGAAGGAGACGGAGACGCCGGAGACTTCCAGAAGACGGCTCATTCGTCAGCCTCCTGTTCACGCAGGCTGCCCTGATCGGGGCCCAGGTCGGCGCCGTGGCGTTCGGGCGTCCGGCGTTCGGCGATGATGTCGAAGATGCCGCCGATGCCTTTCGGGAAGAACAGCGTGACGAGAACGAAGGACAGGCCCAGCAGGATCAGCCACCAGTCGACCCAGTGTATCGTGTAGAAGCCGAGGTTGATGTCGGGCGCCTGCCCGCCGGTGAACCATGTGGAGACGAGGCTGACGAACGCGGCGCCGATGACCGCGCCATAGAGCCGGCCCCTGCCCCCGATGGCGACCCAGACAGCGAGGTAGATCGAGGCGATTGGTGCAATCTCTGCCGGGTTGATGATGCCGGCCTGCGGGTAATAGAGCGCGCCGGCGATGCCGGCGATCACGGCGGTCAGGGTGAAGACGAAAAGCTTGTAGCCCTCGACCGAGTAACCGAGGAAGCGCACGCGCGCCTCGTCATCCCGGATGCCGCGTATCACCGAGCCGAATTTGCCCGAGACGACCCAGGCGCAGAGGACGTAGCCCAGCCCGAGCGCCAGCGCCGACCCCCAGAGAAACCACATCGACACCACCGACTGTGGCGCCGAGACGCCTGGCAGGTTCTGCAGGCCCGAGAGGCCGTTATTGCCCCGGAGGCCGCTGTCGTTCTGGAACAGGTAGAGCGACAGCGCCAAAGTCATCGCCTGCGTCAGGATCGACAGGTAGACGCCGGTGACGCGGGAGCGGAAGGCGAGCCAGCCGAAGACCAGCGCCAGCAGGCCGGGCAACAGCACGACCGCCAGAAGCTGTAGCGGTAATGAATGGGCTGTGGCCCAGACCGGCGGGAATTCGGAGGCGCCGACGACGCCGAAGATCTGCGTCGCGATGCCGTCGGATATCTCCTGTGGCGTCGGCGGCAGGGCCGCGTTGGCCATCGAGTCGACCACGATCAGCCGGGTCCGTTCGTACATCAGCCACATGCCGATGGCATAACCGCCGAGACCGAAGAAGGCGAAATGGCCAAGCGAGAGGATGCCGGTGTAGCCCCAGACCAGATCCATCGCGAGGGCGACAAGGCAGAGGCAGAGCGTCTTGCCCAGCGTCTTGATGAAGGAGGTGGAGATCACGCCGATCCCGAAACCTTCCGACAGGATCGTCACGCCCACCGTGAAGATCGCGAGGCAGGCGAGGAAGATCAGCACCGAGGGGTGGCGCATGACGAATGGCTTTGCGCGCGGTGCGCCGCCATCCGGGTAGGAGGCGGAGAGAGTGGAGGTCTGGTCGGTCATGCCGCGCCCCCCGCATGTCCGGCCGTTCCGGGGCGACCGGAGGTCAGTAGACGCTCTGGCGCGCCCTCGACAGGAAGAAGCCGTGGCCGTCCAGGTTCGAACACTGGAATCCGGTGCGTTCCGACAGGCAGGTGATGCCGCCGAATTCGCCGGTTACCCCGTAGGGCGCCTTGTCCGAGTACGACAGGTTCTTCGGCGGCGGGGCACATTGCATTTCCACCGGGCCGCGCTCTCGCAGCATGAAGCGATGCCCCCAGACCTGCGCGCAATCCGCAGGCCACGGACGCGCCGGCGGGCCGTTCTTCTGAATGATCTCGCAAATGATATCCGCGGAGTTCCGCCCGATCCCCACCGAGCATTCGATGTTCCCCGACGGCGTTTCGAAGCTGAAGACATCCGCCATCGCGGGAGACGCGGTCAACGCCACGAGCAGTGCAATCCAACGCATTGAGACTATTCCTGTTTTCAATTCGATCCGTACCGGCAGAATATGCCTTGGCCCCGGCGCCGGGAAGCGGCTTGCGCGCGGCAGAGCGTGTCGGTCGTAACAGCATGCCCTAAGCCTCCGCCGCGCGGCCCTTGAGGGCGATGAGACCCCTTGGCCGGAACTGGATGAAGATGATGATGAAGATGATCATGTAGGTCTGCGCCGCCAGCGTGTTCGACGGGTTGAACCACTCGATGAACTTCTGCAGGAAGCCGATCAGCGTGGCGCCCAGCAGCGTGCCCCAGATGTTGCCGACGCCGCCTACGACCACTGTCATGAAGCTTTGCACGATATAGGCCTGGCCGAGTTCCGAGGTGACCTGTGCATAGAGGCCGATGGCGACGCCCGCGATGCCGGCGATGCCGGAGCCGAGGCCAAAGGTCAGCATGTTGATGCGGTCGGGGTTGATCCCCATCGAGGCGGCCATGCGCGGGTTCTGAGTAACAGCGCGCACCTCTAGCCCGACGCGGGTGCGGTTCATGATGAACAGGAAGACGCCGAGGAAGATCAGCGCGAGGACGAAGATCGCGATGCGGATGTAGCTGATCGAGACCACGTCGTTGATGACCATCGCGCCGCCCAGCCAGTCGGGCGAGGTCAGCGGCCGCGCCTGGGTACCGAAGATGTTCTTTGCCAGCTGCTGCAGCGCGATCGAGATGCCGAAGGTGGCGAGCAGGGTTTCGAGCGGACGGTGGTAGAGGTGGCGGATCACCAGCCGTTCCATCGCGACGCCCGCCGCGAAGGTGACGACGAAGGCCGCCGGGATCGCGATGGCGATGGAGACGGTGTAGTCGGGCACGATCTGCTGCACGACGTAGCCGGTATAGGCGCCCATCATGATGAACTCGCCATGCGCCATGTTGATGACGCGCATCACGCCGAAGGTGATGGCGAGGCCGATGGCGGCGAGGAAGTAGATCGAGGCGAGCGACAGCGCGTCGAGCGTCAGGTCGAGGAACTGGTTCACCGCGACGGTGGTGTCGATGGATTGCAGCGCGGCGGCGGCGGCAAGCGCCACCTGCGGCGAGGTGGCGGTGTAGACGGTGTAGAAAGAGAAGTTGGCGAGGATGTCGTCGATCTCGCTTTCGGTCGCGGCGGCGTTGACGGTGCCGGCCTCGACGAGGGCGTCGTAGGCCATGTCGCGGGCGGTGTCGGTGTCGAGGCTGGCGACTTCGATGCCGGCCACCTTGCCGTTGTCGATGTTCGCGATCAGCGCGGCCTTCTGGTCATTGCGGTTGATCAGCGGCGGCGCGAGGTCGTTGGAGACGAGGATGCGGTAGGCTTCGTCATAGGGGAGTTCCTCGGACCCGGCCTTGAGTTCGTCGGCCAGCGCGGGATCTTCCGGCACCTCGCCCTCGGCCGCCATGATGCGGGTGGCGAGGAGCGGGTTGAGCGTGGCGCGGACGTCGACGCCGAGGTCGCCGTGGAAGCTTTCGATGGCCTCGATCTTTTCTTCATCCGTTTCGCCGAAGCGGATGGTCAGCAGGCGTTCTAGGCGCTGCATGCGGGCCTGGATGGCGGCGTTTTCCTCTTCGCCCATGGCGGCGCGCAGGGTGGCGAGGTGGGATTCCTCGGCGTCGCGCTCGATCGCGGCGAGGGCGCCGGAGCGAACGATGGGGGACGGATCTTTCAACTGGAAGCGGACCAGCGCGGCGCCCATCAGAGCGCGGATGCCGCTGTTGGGCTTGAGCTGGTCCATGTCGTCCTCGAGGACGGTTTCCAGCTCTTCCCTGGTAGCGATGTCGAAGAGTTTCAGCAGGTCCTCGCCGTCCGCATCCTCGCCGGCCTCTTCGACGAAGTAGAACAGCCCGGTTTCCTCGTTCTGCCACATCTCGCGCGCCTGCCATTTTTCCAGCACTTCGCGCGCGGCGGGAAGGCCGCTGTCGGCGAGCGCGTCGATGGCTGGCTGGATCGTGGTACGGGAGGATTTCTCGATTATCTCGCGGTGCTGCTGCAGCAGCGCCTGGATCTCGGACAGGTCCGTGGCGGTATCGTCCTGGGCGGAGGCCAGGGTCGCGAGACACGCCAGAAGGCTCGCGATCAGAGTGCAAAGGATGCGTGTCATGCCTGCGCCCTTAAAGGGGTGCGCGGGAGGCTCATCGCCCCCCGCGCCGGTCAGTTTAGTAGTTCGACTTGATCTGAACGCAGGTCGAGGTCTCGGTGTTGTACATACCGCATTCGAGATCCTTCCAGTCCGACTTCAGGACAGCGGATTCCGGCAGGAAATCGGTCCAGGCATCGCCCGGAACCGGGTCGGTTTCCGAGATGATGTCGAACTGGCCGTCCTCGAGGATCTCGCCGATCAGAACCGGCTTGGACAGGTGGTGGTTCACGCCCATCACGGCGGTGCCGCCGGTCAGGTTCGGGAACTCCTGGCCCCACATGGCCGAGCGTACTGCGTCGACGTCGGTGGTTTCAGCCTCGGTGACCGCGTTCACCCACATGTTGAAGCCGATGTAGTGCGCTTCCATCGGGTCATTGGTCACGCGGGCATCGTCGCCGATGAACTCGTGCCAGGCTTCGATGAACGCTTCGTTCTCGTCGGTATCGGCGGACATGAAGTAGTTCCAGGCTGCCAGGTGGCCGACAAGGTTCGACGTGTCGAGGCCCGACAGTTCTTCCTCACCCACCGAGAATGCGACGACAGGGATATCGTCGGCCGAGATACCGGCGGCGGCGAGTTCCTTGTAGAAGCCGACGTTGGCGTCGCCGTTGATGGTCGAGATCACGCCGACTTTCTTGCCGTCGGCGCCGAGCGCCACGACGTCAGCCACGATCTTGGACCAGTCGGAATGGCCGAAGGGGGTGTAGTTGACGAAGATGTCTTCCTCGGCGATGCCCTTATCCTTCAGGTAGGACTCGAGGATGTTGTTGGTCGTCCGCGGGTAGACATAGTCGGTGCCCAGCAGCGCGAATTTCTCGACGCCCAGTTCTTCAAGGTAGTAATCGGTGGCCGGGATCGCCTGCTGGTTCGGCGCGGCGCCGGTGTAGAAGACGTTCTTGGAGGATTCTTCACCCTCGTACTGCACCGGGTAGAAGAGCAGGCCGTTCAGTTCCTCGATGACCGGCAGGACCGATTTCCGCGACACGGAGGTCCAGTTGCCGAAGATCACGTCGACTTCGTGCACGGTCAGCAGTTCGCGGGCCTTTTCGGCAAAGAGCGGCCAGTCCGAGGCCGGGTCGACGACGACGGCTTCGAGTTCGCAGCCCAGCAGGCCGCCTTTCTCGTTCTGCTGATCCACGAGCATCAGCATCGTGTCTTTCAGCGTGGTTTCGGAAATCGCCATGGTGCCCGACAGCGAATGCAGAACGCCGACCTTGATCGGGCAATCCTGCGCCAGGGCCGGGCCGGAGATGGCCAGGCCGGCGGTCGCGCCGAGCAGAGCCTTGGTGAATTTCGACATATGTCTCTTCCCTTCAGAAATATGCCGGAGAGGGATCATGCCGCAGGACATGCGGCACGTAGGTCGGTTGATCTGTCACGCTGATAACCGGTACATCCCCCTCGCAGCTTTTGTTGCACCCGTGCGGTGGTGGGAGAACTGCCAGGAACGACCGCCACCGCACATCCGGGTCGCCGATGCGAGATTCGACGGGTCCCGAGCAGTTTCATACGGGCGGCGGTCGCGCCACGCATCGGAATGGTCGGAAATGGTCTTCGGCCAAAATGCACTTCGGAATTTGTGGCGCAAAATTAGGCGCTATTCTGATTGCCGCCTAATTTATGGTCGGTTCTTGATGTGACTGTATCCAATGTTGCATTCGACGCCACGTCAACCGGGGCTGTTGATCACATGGCGCCTGTTTGCATCTGCGGTTCCTGCGATCCATGATCGCGCTATGTACGCCAGTCACGGTTTCCTTCGTTCCGACATCGGCGATGTCGACGTCGTCTATCACGACGGCATCTATCATCTGTTCCACCTGGTTCTGCCGAACCACGATTTCATTGCCCACGCAGTGAGCCGCGACGGCATGACGTGGCGCCGCGTGAAGAACGCCCTGTTCGTCGACGATCCCGGCGCCTGGGACGATGACATGCTGTGGACGATGCATGTGACCCGCGACCCGGACGACGACGCCAGCTGGCGGATGTTCTACACCGGGCTGAGCCGGACCGAGTATGGGCGGGTGCAGCGGATCGGCGTGGCGCGGTCCAAGGACCTTTACAACTGGACCCGCTGCAACAGCGGCAAGTACCCGCTGGAAATCTCGCCGGAATGGTACGAGGCGAACGCCGACGAGGGCCGGAACTGGGTCAGTTTCCGCGATCCGTTCTTCTATCACGACCGGGAAACCGGCGAGCGGCTGCTGCTGGCGGCCGGCCGGGTGAAGGACGGGCCGATCGTGCGGCGCGGATGCGTCAGCCTCGCCCGCGAGGTGGAAACGGACCGCTGGGAATTCGGCCCGCCGCTTTACAAGCCGGGCCTCTATGACGATGTCGAAGTGCCGAACCTGTTCTGGCTGAACGGCCGGTATTACCTGATCGGGTCGATCCGTGAGGATGTGAAGATCCACTACTGGACCTCGGACGAGCTGACGGGGCCGTTCCGGAACTTTGCCGACAATGTGCTGTTGCCGAAAGGGAATTACGCGGCGCGGATCTGCCGGGCGGGTGACAAGCTGCTGCTGTTCAACTTCTTCCAGCGGAAGGAAGTCATCTATGGCCGCGAGACCATCGCGCGCATGCTGCCGCCGCCGAAGGAGCTGGTGACCGATACGCGCGGGCGGCTGATGCTGAAATCCTTCAGCCAATTCGACAAGATCGTTCGCAACCCGTTCAAGGTGACCAACCCGGCCGAGATTGAAACGTTGCTGGGCAATCCGCATGCGACGATTTCCAACGAGGGCGGCGCGCTGCATGTGGGATGCCTGAGCGGTTACGAGGCGTTCCTGCTGCCGGGCGAGCATCAGGATTTCCGCCTACGGGCGAAGATGTCGATGGAGGGGATCGGCAAGTGCGGACTGGTGTTCCGGATGTCGGACGAGGCGGATGGCTATTACCTGGCGCTCGATCTGGTGAAGGGCTATGCGCAGCTGCGGCGCTGGGGCGCCAATCCGCGGCCGGAGTTCGAGTTCGCGTTCCAGTACGAGAGCCTGCAGAGCGGCAATTTCGTGCCCTACCCGGCCAGCAAGGACCTGAACCTCGAGATTGTTACACACGGGATGTATATCGAGTTCTCGATCAACGGGCAGGTGACGCTTTGCGTGGTGGACGATGCCTATGACGAGGGCCGTGTCGGGTTCTACACCGAAAGCGCGCAGCTGCGGCTGGAGGACGTGACGATGGAGTGGCTGAGCCGCCCGATCACCGAGGAAGAGCCGGTCTATACCGCCACGCGCTCGCACCACGACCTGCCCGCGCATCCGCTGGAAACGCCGTTGGGAGAGTGATGGCCGCGGCCGGAGATATCGGGACGAGGCGCTGGCTGCTGGTCAGCGATATCGACGACACGCTGACCGGCGACGATGCGGCGATGGGCGTGCTGGGCGAGGCGCTGCTGGCCGGTCGGGACAGGCTGTGGTTCGCGGTGAATTCGAGCCGACCGCTGGCCAGCGTGTCGGCGACTTTGACGGATGTGTTTCCGGCGTCGCTTGTGCCCGATGCGGTGATCACCGCGCTGGGGACGGAGGTTGCGATGGGAGGCGGGCCCCTGCCCGGCTGGCAGGACCGGTTCGCGGGCTGGCCGCAGACGGAGATCTATTCGCGGATCGCGGCGCTGGGGCACGCGCCGCATGCGGCGATCTACAACACCGCGTTCAAGGTGAGTTTCGCGGTGCCGCAGGAGGCGCAGGCGGAGGTTCGGGCGGCACTGGAGGGTCTGCCCTGCCGGATCATCGCGTCCGGCACCGACGATTTCGACGTGATCCCGCCGAACGCGGGCAAGGGCGCGGCGGCGCTGCATCTGGCCGAGGTGCTGGGTGTGGCGGAGGAAAACCTGCTGGTGGCAGGCGACAGTGGGAACGATCTTGCCATGTTCGGCGTTAGCAAAGCGGGCATTGCCGTCGGCAATGCCCGTGCGGAGCTTGTGGAGGCGCTGCCGGCCGGCAGTTTCTACCACGCGAAGGCCCCCCATGCGGGCGGCGTTCTGGAGGGGCTCAGACATTACGGGGTGCTGCCGCAGTAACGCGGCCCGGCACCCAGGGCGAAAAGGAGACAGACAGATGGCTGGGGTGAAAGGCGACACGATCGGGTCGCTGATGATGATCTCATTGCATGGTTACGTGGCGGGTTCGCCGGAACTGGGCAAGCCGGATACCGGGGGTCAGGTCGTCTTTGTCATGGAGCTTGCCAAGCGTTTTGCCAGGCTCGGTTACAAAGTCGACGTTCTGACACGGCAGTTCGAGGATCAGCCCGCCGAGGACCGCATCAACGAGAACCTGCGCGTCTGGCGCATCCCCTTTGGCGGCAAGGAGTTTATCCGCAAGGAGGACATGCACGACTGGTACGGCGACTTCGTGTCGAACGTGCTGGCGGCGGTGCGGGCGAACGGGCTGCAGTACGATGTAGTGAACTCGCATTACTGGGACGCGGGCGTCTCGGGCCAGAAGATCGCCGAAGAACTGCAGATCCCGCATATCCACACGCCGCATTCGCTGGGCTGGTGGAAGCAGAAGGACATGAAATCGCTTGGCAAGGACGATGCCGAAGGAAATTACCGGTTCGAGGAGCGGATCCAGAAGGAATTCGTGCTGTACCGGTCCTGCGACCATGTGATCGTCACGTCGGAGCATCAGGCGGAACTGATCGAGGATCACTACGACCTGCCCGCGCGCCACATCACGATGATCCCGCCGGGGATCGACGAGGCGCGGTTCACGGCGGTGACCCCGTCGCAGCTGTCGGATATCCGCCAACGGCTGAAGATGTCGAAGGACGACGTCTATGTCGTGGGGCGCGCGGCCACGAACAAGGGCTATGACCTGATCATCGACGCGCTGCCGCATCTTGTCGCGATGCAGCCGAAGGCGCGGCTGGTGCTGGCGGCCGGGGCCAATTCCGACGAGGACAAGCGGCTGGTCGGCACGTGGAAGGCCAAGGCACAGGAACTGGGCGTGGCGGACCGGATCGACTGGCGCGGCTATGTCGCAGACGAGGATCTTGCCAACTACTACCGCGCGCCCGGGGTCTTCGCCCTGCCCTCCCGCTATGAGCCGTTCGGGATGACGGCCGTGGAGGCGATGGCCAGCGGCACGCCGACTGTGCTGACCACGCGCGGCGGGCTGTTCGAGCAAATCGACTTCGGCCGCCATGCGCTGGTGGCCGATCCGACCCGTCCGCAGGAATTCGCAGCGATGATCAACATGCCTATGCAGCACGAATGGCTGCGCGAGAAGCTGACGGTGGAAGGGGCGCGGTTCGCCCGCCGCACATTCGGCTGGACCGGTATCGCGCGGCGCACGGTGTCGCTGTTCGAAAGCTTCCGCGGCAAATACCTGACGCCGGAGCTGATGATCGAGGAGGACGCCTGAGCCTCAGGCGCGGATCAGCGTTCCGGCCTCGCCGAGGATGCCCATCACGTGGCTCGCAATCGCGGTGTCCTGCGCGCCGGTGCCGGTGAGATCGCAGATCGTGACGTCGCTGTTGCTGTTGCGGCCCTTGGCGGTACCGGCGATGACCTGACCGAGTTCGACCGGCGGCGGCCCCTGCCAGAGACCGAGTTGCAGCGCCGCCTCAAGTTCTCCGGACGTCTCGCACTGGCTGACGCGGTCGCAGATGTAGGTGTCGGCGGCGGTCAGGGCGTGGGGGTCGAGTTCGTGCTTGCCGGGCTGGTCGGAGCCCATGGCGGTGATGTGGAGCCCTTCGTGGAGCCAGTCGGCCTCTACAAGCGGGTCGCGTGATGGCGTTGTCGTAACGACGAGCTGCGACTGGCGGACGAGGGTTTCGGCGTCGGTCATCATTTCCGCTTCGATCCCGAGAGCATTGCCGAGATCGGCGGCGCATTTCGCCGCCCTGCCCGGATCGCGGCCCCAGACGAGGAGGCGTTTGAACGGCCGGACCAGATGTGCCGCCTGCATCTGCAGCCGCGCCTGCACACCGGTTCCGAGGACTCCGGCGGTTTCGACCTCTACCGGAGCCAGATGGCGGGCGGCGACTGCGCCGGCGGCAGCGGTGCGGATATCGGTCAGGTAGCCGTTGTCGAGGAACACCGCCTGCACGAGACCGGTCTTCGCCGAGAACAGGATCATCAGGCCGTTGAGGCTGGGCAGGCCGAGCTTCGGGTTATCGAAGAAACCGGGGCTGACCTTGATCGCGAAGCCTTCGAAGCCGGGGATGTAGGCCGTTTTCACGTCGACCTCGGCGTTCGCCTCGTGCAGGTCCATCGACAGGATCGGCGGCATCACCACGTGGCCCCCGGCCAGCGCCGCGAAGGCGCGTTCGATCACGTCGACGGCAGTTAAGTCGAGGTGGACAACCTCTCGCAGCTCCGCTTCGGTGACGATCCGGATGTCATGCGGCATAGCGGCGGCCTTTCAGGGTGACGTCACCGAGCGCGATGTCCTCGCCGGACACGATCAGGTGGAACATGGCCATGTCCACGTTGCGGCCGGTGACGATGGTGGCGGTGGGTCCTTCCGGGGTGAATTTCCCGGACAGGATTGCGGCGATGCCGACGGCGGAGGCGCCCTCGGCAACTATGCGGTCCTCGAAATACAGCACCTGCATGGCGTCGCGGATTTCTTCCTCTGATACAAGGATCGTCTCGTCGAGGTATTGGCGGCAGAGCGGGAAGGAGAGCCTGTTTTCCATGCCGATACCGCCGCCGAGGCTGTCGGCGAGGCTGGCGACTTCCTCTACCTCGACAGGATGCCCGGCGGCGATGGAGGCGTGCATGGCGGCGCCCCGGTCCATGGTGATGCCGATAAGGCGGATCCTTGGATTGATCGACTTGGCGGCGACAGCGACTCCGGCCGCCAGTCCACCGCCGGAGAGCGGAACCAGGATGGCGGAAATGTCGGGCCGCGCCTCGACCATTTCCAGGCCGATGGTGCCGTGCCCCGCGATCACATGGGGATCGTCGAAGGGGGAGATTTCCACCAGACCCTCGGACCCGACCAGACGCAGGCTTTCGGCCTGTGCCTCGTCCTGCGAGGCGCCGCAGATCTTCACCTCTGCCCCGAGGGCGCGGATGCCGTCGATCTTGGTCTGCGGCACGAGGCTGGACATGCAGATCACGGCGCGCAGACCGCGTTGGGCCGCGGCATAGGCGACGCCGCGCCCGTGGTTGCCGGTGGAGCAGCAGGTGACGCCCGTCGCATCCTCTGGCAGGGCCGCGATGGCGTTCATCGCGCCGCGCAGCTTGAAGGCGCCGATAGGCTGCAGGCTTTCCAACTTGAGCAGGATCTCGTGCCCGGTCCGCGCCGCCATGCCGGGCGACGGGATGAAGGGCGTGGCGTCTGCCCGGTGCCGGATGACTTGCCTTGCGGCGAAGATGTCTGCCAGCGAGAATTCCATTCAACTCCCCTTGCGCGGTGTTGTCCCGGGACCATAGGGGATGGGGGGCTTGAATGGGAAGGACGGGCCGGAGAATTGGCCGCAGCGGCGGCAGGACCGGGGGAGGACGCGATGGATCAGACGGGCAATGTAACGGATTTCGACGGATTGTTGGCCGTTGTGCGGGAGCGTGGCGGCGCAGGGCGCAGCGTGACGGCGGTTGCCGGGGCGCCGGGCGCGGGCAAATCGACGCTGGCGGAGGCGCTGGTGGAACGGTTGAACCGGGACGATCCGGGCAGCGCGGCGGTGTTCCCGATGGACGGGTATCATTTCGACGACATGGTTCTGGAGGCGCGCGGCTGGCGCCCGCGAAAGGGCGCGCCGCATACGTTCGACGTGGGCGGCTACGCGCATATGCTGCGGCGGCTGCGGGAGAATGCGGAGGCGGAGGTCGCGGTGCCGGTCTTCGACCGGTCGATCGAGATCGCGCGCGCCGGCGCGCGGATCATCCCCTCGACGGTGCGGTACGTGGTGACGGAGGGAAATTACCTGCTGCTGGATCAGGCGCCGTGGGACGGGCTGGCCGCGCTGTTCGATACGACGGTGTTCGTGGATGTGCCGGAGGCTGAGCTGGAGCGGCGGTTGCTGGGGCGTTGGGCTGCGCTGTCCGGCGATGCGCTGCGGGAGAAGATGGAGGGGAACGACCTGCCGAACATGCGGCTGGTGCTGGCGCAAAGCCGGGCGGCGGAGTTCGTGGTCACGTAGCGGCCGTCCCTCGGCAATCGCCGGCCAGCCTGGTTTTGTTCGGACGCATACGATGCCAGGTCGGTTGCATGCGATCAGCCGCGTCATTCGCGGCTGATCACGGTTCGTCACGCAGCGCACCCCTGAGGGCGTTCCTGCTGTGTGCCAGACGCAAGCCTTACTTACAGGATGTCAGCTTCCGCTGCCTGAAATTGCCATAAGTCTTCCAAACCATGTACCCGACATTCTCATGCGGATGGAATGCATCGGATATCCTGCTGTAACTCTTGCTTGTCGCATTCTCCCACCGCACTTCGAGTTGAATTTTGCAGTCGTCATCTGGCCACGGAATATTAAACTTTGCGTAGTGGTTATACTTGACGTTTGCCCCCCGCACGCTCTTGATCGTGTCTTTGCCGGGGCAGAATAAAAGCAATTGCACATCATCGAAGGCGTTCGCCGTATTATAGTTATATACAGTAAACAAGTACTTTTTTGTGTCCGAACTTCCCCAACTATTTACATAGGCATCCCAAAAATTGGTGTCTAAATATGTGGTCGAGGCCTTGTGTTTATTCCCCTCCGCGTCAGTGCAAGTTGTGGCATGAACCGTGGACGAGGACAGAATAGCGATAATCAAAGTCAGTGCAGAGAGCTTCCTTAGCTTTTTCATGCAGGTCTCCTGTTTTTCTTGTGGATGTCGAAGATTGCTGCCGGTTGGAATCAGCCTGTGCCAGCATTGCCTGTCCCTCGCACAGTCGCATCCGGGATGCTTGGAGATTGTATGGAGAAAACCTGGTGCCTTAGGCTGCCCGCTGCACATTTCCGGACGTCCTTCGACCGAGACCTCATCCTTCCCAACATGGACGCAGTCCGACAGGCAGGCTGCATTTGCTGCACCGGTCACTGTATCGGAAGCACGGTTCCAGGTAATTCAGGGCAAGTCACCACCCACGCCGCCATTTGCCGACAAGCGGGTTACGAGAGAATGCTGACCGGAGACTGCGGTAGATTCGAAGGAAGGTGGTGGGTGATGAGAGACTCCCAACTCCGACAATGATGAAATTTCCCTTATTTTATTGACTAGCACCTCTATGTTAGATCAAATCAGCCTCAAAATTACCATGGAAATTTGAAACTTCTACCATGGAATTCTGTTTGAGGCAGTGGCTATGTCGCATGAAAAAGTGAAGTACCTCTACCCTGCGAAAGAAGGTCGCTGGAAGTATCTGAGGGACGTACCTAAGCGCCTTCAGACCGTCTTAGGGCGAAAACGTTGGGAGTATAGCCTCGGCTCCAACCGAACAGAGGCGTTGAGAAAGTGGGCTAGGTATAGTGAGGAGCATGACACTCTTATTGCATCGTTGTCCACGGATGACGCTGTATCCGAATACCAGAACCGGAGAGACAGCGAGCAAGCTGCAGAGGCAGCACGCACCCAGACGGCACTGCTCAATCGCCCGGGCATCAAGCAATATGCTGGCATTGTGCCAGAGCTGTCAGATCTTTGGAGACCGGACACACCACGTGAGGACTGGCGGCAGACGGAACGGGTCATGAAAGACGCGCGGTCAGACGATCCGAAACAAGAATGGAAACGATTAGCCCACTTCGCTGGTTACGCGTTCGGAGATCGGGCGCATCTCAATGAACTGACACCCGAAGAGCGTGACCCATTTCAGCTTATGTTGGCAGACGCTGCCACATGCACCCCACCCTCCGACCCGACCGCGCAGGCCATCTATGAAGCTAACCATATTATTCTCAATGGACGCCTCGCTGAACTTAGCCCATACGTGTCACCGGATGCGCCCGACAGGATTCTGAAATTCTACGCGCGCTTCGCGGACTTCAAGAGCCACAAAGAACTGACGCGCGTCGATTACGAGAAGAAGTTGAAAGACTTCGTGGACAGGGTAGGCGATCTCCGTATCGGTGAAGTCACGCGCGAACACCTCAAGACGTACCGGGACGGCTTGTCAAAGCGTATGAAGGAGGTCTCGTCCGTCGTGGGCTACATGGGCGCAATCAAGGCTCTTCTTGCGTACGCCTTCGATGAAGACGAAATTCCTACGAACCCGGCGGCGGGACTCAAGATGCCATCCGACCCTAAGAGCATTGAGGATCGGAAACACCTGCCCTTCAAACCAAGCCAAGTTCTGATGATCTTGGAAAAGATCCACACCGTCTGGGCGGACGAGAACTCCAAATCAAAACTGAGTCTCGGGCGGCGGCGTCTCTACCGCCTAACCATCGAAGCACTATTGCATACGGGCGCTCGTCCCCACGAACTCTGGCGGCTGGCTCCCTCAGACGCTGGGACTCATGAGGCGCACAACTGGCACCAACGAGGCATCGACATCCGCAACACCAAAGATGGTGCTCGACTGATCCCCTGCCCCGACAAAGCACTTCCGTTTGCCGACTTCGTTCAAAATGGAGGTCTGTCTGTTTTGCAGGCCGAGAACGAAAAGGAGATCGCCAACCGGATCAAGGCCTTCAGTGGCGAACGTCAGTTCGGTAAAATTCTGACCGACCTCAATATTAAGCGCCCGCGAGTAAGCCTCTACTCGACTCGCGCGACATTTGTTTCTGCACTACAGCGAAATGGATACGGAGACGGAATGATAGAGAACATCATAGGTCATGTCGGCAGCGCCAGAATGCTGCGCCACTACAAATCACCCGAGGAAATGGACGATATGCTGGCGGCGATGCAGAGCGTTTCTTACCGCTGACGCCGCAATGTCCGCAGAAATGGTAGATTAGTCTTCGTTAATTTCACCTTCTGACGCTAAAGCAAGGCGACGATCAGATTTCACTGCCAAGGTACGTCTACGGCGACACTCCGAGTCGTAATATTCAATTGTCCAGCTTCTAAAATGAAATCTAGTTTCGAAGTAACCATCTGCGTTAACAATATCTGGATTTTCTAGGCAGCAAAACAGGCGCCTATCTTCGTTTGACCTATACTCTTTAACAGTAATGTAGGTTCCTTTATCGGTACTCGAAACAACCCCTTCTTCGTTTTCTGCAATATGTGGATCGCTGAACGGGTCGGAGAGGCGCAAGATCCAATTCAATCCGATACTCTGTACTTCCATATCCTTACTAATTGGCGCGAGTGCGCAGAAATCTTTTGAGCCGTTTTCCGCTAGAATTAGGACTTTCGGACGGCCATTTTCTTCATGAAGACATATTGCAGATAAAATATGTACACCAGAGGAGAAATATATGAACTCTCCGTGCGCACAATCCAAGAATCTTTTGACCACCATCTTTGGAAAAATCTTCACAGAACGCCTCCCATCGACCCGTAGTCGATTCCTATGCTACATTTCTTACTGTCACTTCACAGGGATCTTTGACAGATGAAAAGAGACGATGACTACATTCGTGAACTTCTGTTCGCTGCCGAAGCAGAAGATGACCCACACGTAATTGCCGTCAAGACCCTTGGCGCAGACCAAGAAGAAGTCAGGCGCATCTATCACATCGATTTGCTGTCGGATGCGGGGCTGATGGTGGAGACTGGTAAGGGAGTATTCCGCCTAACGAACCAAGGGCACGACTACATTGAAGCGATCCGAAGCGATACCGTCTGGAAGAAGACTAAGGAAGGCGCTCAGGCCGTGGGCGGTGCTACCCTGAACATGATGAAAGACATGGCTATCGCGTATCTGAAAAAGGAAGCCGCCGAAAAATTGGGCATCCAGTTTTAGCAAGGCGTCGTTTGCAGGCAAAATTGTACGAAACGAACATAGCCAAATCTGCCATTCGGAATGTGCGAATGGGAAAGAGTGACGGACCGATCACTGCACGGTGACCTCGAACCATAACTGACAAGCTCATTGGCGCGACGTAAGCGCAGAGGATAAAGGCGTTTTCCAAAAAAGAACCAACGCGCGAGTTTCGGCCTTGCGATGACCGGCCAAAGCAGTTGCAGTTTCCCATCGATTTTCCGTTGACGATGAATCAACTTCGCGCTGCAATGACAGGTGTGGAAGCGAGAGAACCTACGAGAACTACTCAATAAGTTCTCTCGCCGATACTGGCGCACCCGAGGTCCGCCGTATGCGAGGCAAAGAAGGTCACGACTTCCGCGTCCTACGCCCGATAAGGGTCGCATGCGGCGGGCTGCGCCGTCAACTTTAATTCACCTTTTGGGTGAAGCGGCAGTTTACTGAAATTTGCGGCGCTTGAATGCCCTAAGGTCCGCCGGCGTAAGTCGAAACCATTCCCCATTTGCGCGCTTGTCAGCAAAACGCCGGTGCCAGTACGCTTCAATTCCGGGTGGGTCGTCGGTGCGGATGACGTGCTCCAAGGTGACCTGTTCCGGCATCGCCACACCAACCTGTTTGACTCGGCGCTCTATGTCGGCACTCCGACCGATCTTGTAGTGATCACCGGACTTCAAGAGGTAGACGAACCCTTCGTCCGCCTTGGCGCGCGGTGTCTCGGAAGGAATTTCTGTTTCGGGCAGAAGCTCCAAGATATCCGCAAAATCCTCTTGATCCGTCGCCCATCGTGAGAGCGCAGTGACAATTCCAGCCTTGCTACCGAAGTGGTTGGTGAAAGTCGTATGACCGGGGAAATCCGGTCGTTCGCGGGCATACATGCGTATGTCAATTTCTGCCGGGACACGCTGGAAGTGGCGCACTGCCTCTGCGTATTTGCGCAGTACGTCTTCCGAGGAAAGGCGCACCTGCTTTCTGTTGGGGGCGAGCCCTGCCTCGGTGATTGCGTCGCCCCAGCTTCGCCAATAGGTTCCATACCAGTCGGCTTGATGAATGCCGGTTTCCTTCTCAAATAATAGTCGGCCCGGCGCACGCCCAATCTTATCCGAGACGCGGCGGATTTCTCCGATTATGTGCTCTTTGGTCACCATGGCGTGTTTGCCACAGTCTTCCGGTGGCGCGTAATGCAGTCAACAGTTCCGTCGGGATCTGACCGGGCCTTAGTTCGAAAGCTTTCCGACGGCGGAACGGCTCAGGCGAGGATCAGTCCGAGTTTCTTGCCACGCGCGACCTTGTAGGCAACCTGCCCTTCACTTCGGGTTTGTACCCAAGCGTCTTTCTGTTTGGCGCATTCACAGGCCAAGCGCTTGTACTCCTTGGCGATGGAGTCCAACACTGCGCCGCGATATTCGTCCAGCGCAGCACCATACAGAAACTGCGAATAGTAATCGTATGCCGTGCACTCATGCCGCAGATAGTTCACCAGATTGCGGTGGTGCGGGTCACGCAACTGCTCGATAACCGCAATTTCTACGGCTTTGAGCGACGGTGTATCAAACAACAGCCCGTCCCGAAGTGCTTCCGGCAGAATAGATTCAACGTCATGTTGCAACGCCTTGGCGCGCGTCTCTTTGGCTTTCGGTGCGGCCATTTTCGCGGACACCGACCGTTTGAGACTGCGCGCTGCATCCTCTTGGAAGCTCTTGCGCCGTTCGATTTTTTTGATGGTGCTTATAAGCCAAAATTTCATCGGCGACGCGCACTTGTAGTGAGGATTGTCGCGGTAGTCGTCGGGATCAGGCAAGTGCCTCTTCATCAAGCCGTCGGTCCATCCGCGCTCTTTAAGATCGGCGGTTCCCAAAAGTTTGCAACGGTCGTGTTTGCTCTCCAATGTAAAATTCTCCTCTCTTGTTAAAGATGAGGATCAAATAAAGGCTAACATAGTTCCCATAAAGAGGGATTGATTTATTCGGATGTAGGTTCGAAGCAGAAGAAATGGGTTTTCGTTTAGAAACAACATCTTTTTGAGTTTTAAATCTTACGAACAGATCGAAAAATATTTTCCTTACACGGTTATTTTGATAAAATAACTCCTTTCTTTCGTCATTGTTTCCCTTTTGAACAGGAGGCGGCCAAAGCGGTCAACAACTTCAGGGGGCTAACCGAGCCCAAAATTCGGAGAAATTCTGACGGCTGAACGGCTCAGGCGGGGTTACCAATACGCTAGTCTGGATCCCCTGCGGTTGGTGTGGAACGCGTCCTAGCGAACCTATCGCGACTAAACCTACATGCACACGCCGTGTGGCCCGGATCGGGGGCGCCGGGGGGAATACCCTCGTGGAGCCCCCAATATGTTCAATAATGCCATACAGTTAAAGTGACTCTGATTTCCCGCTGACGCGGGACGTCTTAAGCCATCAGTCGTGACAGCATCCATCTTTCAACGTCATATGCTCAAAGGTGAACCGACTACCGTCTCGCCAAGGGACTAGGTTGTTAGGTCGCGACATTCAGATGTTGGCGCGTTCATGCTGGCCGCCGTTAGGCGGTCGGGTCAGACATGCCCAAGAACGATGTATACTGCGATCAGTAGAACAAGTGTCACTAGCTGCATAGTTGTGCCTCTTGGCGCTTGAGCACCTTCCCGACAGACACATGCGAGAGCTGGTGGCCATCGGCTTTCAGCGCAGCGCTGATCTCCCTCAACGTCATGCCGCGTTCTTGCATGGCAACCATCGACTTGATGGCCTCCTGTTCGGCGGGGATCGCTTCCAGTATGGCATCACGGCCTTTCCCGAGCTTCCGGTATCCGAACGGTGCAGAGCCACCTATATGGCCGCCAGCGGCCTTCTTGGCCGCCCTGCCCTCCGAGACACGTTGGCGAAGGATGTCACGTTCAAATTCAGCAACCATGCTGAGGATACCGAACAACAGCTTGGAAGTACCGTTCTCTGTCACAGGGTCCGCGCCGAAGTCGGCGATAATCAGTTGTATTCCCAGCTTCTTCCATTCCTCGACGGTCGAGAGCGCGTCAGCGCTGTTTCGGAATAAGCGGTCGATCTTGTATGCGATGATCGTGTCACCGGGTTGGACGGTGGCGAGCATGTCAGCGCCCGCAGGACGTTCACAGAGAGGCGTTGCACCGCTGATTCCGGCATCAGTGAAGGTTCGGGTGACCACCAAGTCACCTATAACTGCCGTTGCCAAGCATTTACGGCTTTGTTCATTGAGGGACGTTCCCTCGATCTGATCAAGGCTCGAAACTCTGCGATAAACATACGTTTCCATACTGCCACCACCTTCTCCTAACGCCTCGCCGGTTCCTAACTGGGTCGGAGGATTATCTCCTAGCATTCTGGGAGGCTAAGGCGGCGCTCTCAAAAGCGCCTCCTGTTAACCGAAATGACGACAATCAGCTTAACCGATTCTGTTAATCTCGTATACGTGATTTACTATTATTGGCCGAAAATAATTGTCTTGACTCGACTTCAGCCGAAATAAGCCGATTCGGCATACTATCGCATACCCAACGTCACCATAGAACCGATACGGACCTATTCTCCTGCAGTTTCGAGAAGATCGGAATGGCGGTTGGTTTAGGCGGAATTTCAAAATTGTGATTTGATCTTGCCAAAACGGAAAAACGTCAAAACGTCAAAACGTCAAAACGGATTGCATCTTGGTTCGCGATTAAGCCAAGATAATTTGAGAAATTATTGCGCAAAACTCGTAACGGTGAACTTTTATTTCAACCAAGTCTCCCGCAGCGACTTAATGTTGGTTTTTCACCGTCGGCAGTGTGACCAAACAAAGGTGCTCATCTGACCAAAACTCCGACACAATCGAAGTATTTCGCCTTTACTAACAGGTTGGAACAAGGCTGAATCAACTGCTAAATGTGGTTGAGAAACGGAAAGGAAAGATCGTCACGTGGCTGAAATCTGTATAGTACATCAATTCTATCCGGTCGGTCAGGGGCTGTTCACAACTGGATCAATAAGATTCACACCACCATCGAAAAGAACTGGGCGGAGCTTCAAATACCAAGGAAAGCCTGAACCGCATCACCTTGGGCCTTACCTCTGGGTTTATGACTGTGGCTCCACCACTTCAAAACGCCTCGTTACCAACGCAATCGAAAGAGTAAAAATCGGCTGTGCCGGTGAGAGAATTGATCTATTGACAATATCGCATTTCCACAATGACCACATTAGCGGTTTGGTCGAATTACTCGGACAAGTTGGCGCCAAAACTGTTATGCTGCCGTGGGCTCACCTGTGGCGTCGTCTATTGATTGGCTTTGATCAGGGACTTCGGGAGGATGATGCTGAGATGCTGTTCTTCGTCGATCCGGTCTTGTACCTAACACAAGAAGCCGACGGCCGTTTTGATCGTGTGTTGTTTGTTCGACCGTCCGAAGGAGACGGACCGCCCATCAGACCCGAACCCATCTTCCCACCTCCGACATTGGAAGATTCTGAAGATCGGGAAAAGGATGACGGGCCCGGTGACGGCATTTCGGAGTCAGGTCTGAATGACTTGGACGTCTCTGGGAAGAATTCAGTTGAGCGAGTAAGGATACTTGAATCCGGAAAATCCATCCCGGTACTTCATGGGGTGTGGGAGTTTGTGCCCTATAACGATCCAGACACATGTCCGAAAGATGCTAAGGGGTTCGCCAACATGGTGTCTTACCTTCGCGAGAGTTTACTGAATAGTGCCGATGATGATCGTGAAGAAGCCCTTGCGAAATTAAGGCGGTACTATGAGGCGCATTTCGGTCGCGCCTCAACTAATGAAGTCAGCTTGATGCTTTATGGCGGCGCCGTTGGCACGTGGAAAGGACAACGATTTTGTGAGTGTGATTGGCCATATCACCGACTAATCGGCACATGTGGTTGTTGGAAAGAATTCGAAACGAGAGGGGCAATCCTGTTGACCGGCGACGGGAACTTGAGCAACGCGTCGAAATGGAACAATCTGAAGAGCTATCTCAATGCTGGCCGCGCAGTAGGAACTAGCGTCTTTCAAGTAGCTCACCACGGAGCGCTTGCGAATTGGCACGACGGACTTGCAGCGGCAGTGTTGCCATCAAACAGTGTCTTTAGCTCTGACCCTCGCCATAATTACGGCCATCCACATGCAGAAGTGCTGCGCGATTTTTGGCCGTTCCGTCCAGTTCAAGTCGATCAGCATTCGGGCTTTTCGGTGCACATGTTTCTAGATCGCTAGGCTTCGCTGGTGCTGGTAGGTCTGTGCGTATGCCGGGTAGTGCCTCCAATTTTTCAGCGAGCGCCGCACAATAAAGGTGGCGAAGTCGTGGTTCTGTGCAAAAATGCACTATAAGTAGCCTCGCTCCCTAAAAATACTTAGATCACAGAGAATCCTTCAAACACCTACCAGCGGACTAAATCCTACCAGTTGAACCATTACCCATCTGAAAACATTAAGAAATAGTTGCTGGTAGGTGGCTGGTAGGTCGCTGGTAGGTTCGGACCTACCAGCGCACACATCGCAACAAATCATCGGCGGGCGCAAAAAACGCGGGTGGGAGCCACACCTACCAGCCACCTACCAGCAGGCGCTGACGCGCCCCAACATCACTCGAACGGCGGCAACTGCACCAGTTCGTACAGCGCTCCATGCTGATCATCACGTACCTTTTGAACCTGATACCGCCCATGCTGGTTCTCGCTATCGGTCTTGCTGGCGTCCCATTCGCGAACGTCGTCAGTAAGTCCAGCCACCATCTGAGACACGGATTGCTTGGCCTTCTCAGGGTAGAAAATAGCCCCGTCACTGTCTGCTTTGACCCATCCGAGGTTCTTCAGTGCGATTTCGTGTTCGTTCAGAAGATCCCGGATCGCCACAACATGATGGTCGGCGTATTCGTACGGAATGAACTCACCCGCATCGTTCTTGATCTTTTTCGGCGGCGGTTGGGTTCCCCATGCACGGAACAGGACACCTGCTTTGCCACCGGGCACGGCGTGATGTGCGGCAATGGCGGCATCCAGCAAAGCGGAAGTCGGCTCTTCCGTCTTGGCAATAGCTTTCAGCTTGCCCCGGTTCTTCATAAAACCGCGAATGCCTGCGGCTTCCAGAATGCCACCGATCACCTCTGCGTGGGACTTGAAGCCTCCCAGCGACTGCCCTTCCCATTTCGGGCAGCCCTTAGCCTTCCAGTTTTGAACAAGCACCAGCAAGCAGTACAGATATTCGCCCGCATGCCGGGGGATGTGGTCGCTCAGGTTAAGGCTAAACTTGCGGTCTTCCGGGTGCTCCATCTTCGGGTCGAGTTGGATCAAGAGCGTCCGTTCGGCAAGCTGTGGCGACAACGCCGTCTTGTTTCCCGTGGCACCCCACGTGATCTTCACCGATGCCTTGATCATGGCGGAGTGGTTCAACCGCCGGGCCTTGTAGTACGGATAGGCGGTCACAACGGAGGCGGCTTCGTCGGATTCAATTTCACCCGCCGACGACAGATTGTCCAAAAGGCCGTAGGGTGCGCCTTCATCCAACATAGAAACGAAGGTTTTAACCACCTCCGCCTTCGAGTCCGGCAGCGCCATCGGGTCCACATAGTCCAGCGTGGCGATGTATCCCATGTGCATCAAAATCGTCGTCGCGCCGGTCCGAGGTTTCATCTTGCGCGCAAGGTGGATCGGCGTCGGTCCCGGAATGATATCCCGACAAATCGGCGTCAGTCCAAAGGACACCAGATGACAAAACGACGGAACGTCGTCGCCGTTCTCAAGAGCCGCGTCGAACTCGTCGGCCGTCATTCCGTCCAGCGGAAACTCCCGAAACGGCACGGCCAGCTTCCGCACTGCGTCGTGCACTTCGTCCTCTGTCGGTTCCTCCGGTATCTCGGGGATCGTGACACCGGGCTTCGGCTGAAAGAGAATCCCACTTTTGTGGTATCCGGCCTCGCGAACCAGTTCACCTTCGGCGCCGCAGACCGGCGCGCTGACAATGCGGTGGATCGGCGGATACTCCGTCAGATCCCCCTGAAATATGCGGTTTACGATGCCTTTCGGGGCCTCGACATTTTTCAGATCGCCCTTCTCGTTCTCCCGATAGAAGTCAATCCGATCCTCGATCCGAGCTTTCAAGCGTTCAGGCGTCGTCTGCTGAAACCGCAAATTGGCGTTCTCATCGGTTTCGACAGTCACCAATCGCCCCATGTTGTGAAACAAGACAGGATCGTCACCTTGATCCGTCATGACCTTCCGAACGTCATCGCTATTGGCCCGGAAGTTGTTCAAGATGATTTGCGGGTTTTGGCCATCCGCCGAACCGCCTTCAGCGATCATTTGCGATCCAGTCTTGGCCTCCTTAATGCCTGTCGCGACAAGACGGCGCACACTCGTTTTGCGCTGAGAAACTCGGGCGCTGATGTCGTCAATCAGCCGTTCCAAAAAACCTTCGTCTTCACAGAACTGCGCCACGCCTTTCGCAGCGCTCACGATGGCCGAGTCTTTAGACTTCTTGTCGAGTGTAGCGGCTACGTCTTTGGGTTCGGGCTCCTGATCTTCATCCGGCAGCGGTATGCACCATTCCTCGTCGGTCAGGATGGATTCCTCGAACCAGCCATCTTCCAGCATCTGCCGGACGAATTCCAGCTTGTTGCGGCCTTGGCACGAATCGTGCCGACAGAAAATGGTCCAGTAACCGGCTTCATTCTCATCCGGATTCATCGCCATGGTGGCGGTGCCATCCGGCTTAGAGTGCTCGTGTTCAAACGGACACTCTAGGTGCACGGTACCGGGGCGTTCGCCGCCTGCAACGCGGACCTTGTCGTGAGCGAAAGACTCAATGACGTCGGCAGCCAGCCACCGCTCTTTATAGTCGCGATGCCACGCGTTCAGGTCGAAGCTGGACTCGGTCGTGAACTGTTCACGCTGAGCTTTGTGGTCACCACCAACAGCCGCAAAGGGATCGGCATCCCCACCACGGTTGCGAACGTACTTGTCCTTGGAATAGGGCTCGATGTCTTCGAAGCGCAGCGGGCGCCCCTGCACAACGGCGCTGTACCAGTCTTCTGCATCCGGCGCGTGGCGTGGTGTGAAGAACAGGCGGTTCACATCGGCGCACGTGGAGTCGAAGGACACGCCCAGCATGTTCACGGCGACGCCTGTAACCGCGTCCGCCCACACGTCCTTCCATTCCTTAACGGTCGGTGCGAGGTCAGCCAGTTCAACCGGTTCCCACAGCGGCAGGATCACGCGAAACTTGTCCAGCGGACGCGTTTTCAGGATCGTCTTCAACCCGTCTTTGGTCTGGTGGCGGAGTTCTTCGATCTCGATTGTCTCGATGAAGTCGTCGTCGTAGCGATCCTTGTGGTGCTCGCGCAGATACATCTGAATCTGCGTGCGATTCGGAGACTCCTTGAGCTTGAGCTTGCGCATGATGTCGTCATGCTTGAGCGTCAGCGTGTCCTTGCCGTGACTGTGCGACGTGTAGACGATAGCGAAGAGCCCAAGGTCTTCCAGCTTGTCGAGCACGAAATCCAGCGATGCACCGGAGTCGATGTCGAGTCCGACCGCATACATGGTCTTGATCGCACTATCCGTCCGTGCGCCGTCGATTGCATCCACCAGAACGATGGAGGCGCCCTCTTTGCTCTTGTTCTCAGGGTGACGCGTCAGGCCCCACGTTCGCTTGCCTTTTTCCGCGCCTTGAAGCCAAGCCAGCAACGGCATTTCCACGCGCTTCCAGTCGCCGTCTTGCGTGTTGCGCCGGTCGCGGGCGCCGTAGAGGTCGCCAGTCATACAGACGAACGGTCGCGCCAACATTTCCTGCATGTTGGGATGGTCTGTCCCGAGCAGTTCGGCGTCGTTCATGTACTGGGGCTCAGACTCGATCAGCTCGAAGTCGTCATTGGAATGTTTGTTCATAGTCTTCTCCATAAAGATGCCGCTGCCGTATCTGACGGCAGCCAACACCACCGCCGGACCATCCGACGGCATCGACCATGATGTTTTCGCTCCCGCTTAGACGCGGGCGCGAAGCATCATGATCTAGGAGAAGCGATGAAGAGCATTCTTAGCCGTTAACCCTTGGTTTTCGACCATATACAGCTTGAACTTTTCGGCGATATACTGTATATAGATCGTGTTCATAGTATAAGACCGTCGCCCTTCTAGCCGGGGGCGGCGGTCTTCTTGTATCTAGCGAGCCGATTCGCTCGAGTCAATGATTTGCAGATTCAGCTTTTCGCACGCTCGTCAATCATAATTTGGCACATTGCAACCCACCTGACTACATCCAGCGTGCCGCAAAGAACCTCCAACGACATATTGAAAAGAGTCTGCGAATTTGCGTGAGTATTATTACCAACCTGATAGTATTCGTTACCCATCATCGTACCATTCGGACAGGATCTTCGTTGGAATTGTCACGTCCGGCTGACGCCGGTGATGAAAGGCTGCCGCGCTGTGACCAGCCAACTTGAGGGCAAGATTCACAGTCGCTGCGCCGTACTTCTTCTTCAATTCCCGCGTGTCCAGCTTGACACCGCTGGCAGGTCCGCCTGTGATCTCGAACACGTAGACGTCAATTGCTTCAGCTAAACTGAAGATCGTCGCGAGGCTGCCAAGGTTTCCAGTGTCCGCGTAGGCAATCGCCTCCGCCAGCGCGGCGCGACGATCCTTTTCGCAAGGTGCGGCGAATGGGTCTTTTGGGTCGCTCAATGCCTCGGTCAAAGAGACATGGACCTTTGAGCGTTCGTAGGGGGTTAGGTACATTCAAGTTGCTTTCATTGAGGCTCCTGTCGGGTGGAGTGGTGTCAAGATGTCGGGAATGCAGAGGTGAGCCCTGCCGCGATAATACAAGTCGGATGCGGCAGGGCTCACTGAGTGCCACGGGACGTGGACGCTCAACATGTTAACTAGTTATTGCCGCGTTTGATTGGAATAGATGAGCCCGAACTTTTGCGACGTCGCGCATCGCGGCGACACGCCAGACAACCAGTACCCCGACCGGATTTCTCGCTGCGCAGTCGGCGCGGAGCGATGTGTCCGTTGGCGCACCGGACGCCCGTGAAACAGTGATGAAGGCCAAGCTCGCGGGCCTCATCTTCCGTGACCACCCGGAAGGCTGATCCGCGCCCGTCGCCGACGTATGTGGCCGCAGGGTCGTAATGGATCGGGCCGAATGCGCCCAGTGCCTGCGTCGAGGACAGAGGACAAGCAGGGCCGGACCAAGGTGCCTTCCAGTCACTGAGCTGCATGGCGTGCCTTCGCGATCCGTTCCGCCATGGCTAGGGTGTCAGGCGTCTGCGCACGTGCGTTAGCACGCGAAGTCGGAAGTATACCGCCACAGGCTGGGCATATGCCATTCTTCAGGGCGAGAATGGTACGCTTCGCCGCGAAAAGGTTGTGTCCCGCATCGCTCATGTCGCACTTTGCACCTCCCGGCGTCGATGGAGATTGCTCTTCAGGCAACTCCATACCTGCCAGCTTCGAAAGCGTACTGCTAAGGATGTCGATGCTTTCGGCGAGCTGGCGAAGGGTGTTTTCCGCGCTCTTCCCGCGTACCGTTTTCAGCTTCGCAGTCAACTGCCGGACCGCGCCGCTTTCGCTTTCAGCGATGCGAAACAGGGCCGCAATGGAGGGGTCGTTACTCATCGTTCGCTGCCTCCCCGCAAGTGCACGTCGGCATCATGATAGCGTCAAAAACCTGTTTCTTGAATGCTGGGTCCACGAGCTTGTCCCCATAACTCACCGCTCCTTTCCGGCGGGCGCGGCCCACCCGACCGACGTGTTTGAGAGCCACCCGACTGAGCTGCTGGGCGATCTTACGGTGGCCGGTAGCAGTCGCCACATCGCAGCTCTGCATCAAGTCACGCGTGATCCGGTCCAGCAGTGCACCAATGTCGTCGCCTCGGATCTCGGGCGGAGGATTCTCGTCTTCTGCGGCAAGGGCGAGACGCGCCTGTTCCTCGCGTAGGAATTCGATCCGCGTTGCATGCTTCTTTGCCAGAGCCCCGGCGCTGGCCCGGATCGAACCGGACAGCGCCTCACCGTCGGGAGGCACCCGCCCCTGTATCGTGGCATAGGCGAGACCAATACCCATGCCGTCTACTGCAATCAACCGAGCAAACTGTTCATGTTTCTGGTTTTTTAGCGGAAGCGCACCAATATCCTCGGTCATATTCGCTGCCCAAAATAGGAACGGCGGAAGGTGTCGAGAGGGCGACCCAATTCTCGGAGGGCGGCAGATTTAGCAGCGTCCCAGTTCAACGCGGCATGCTCGAATGCATGCACCACGTCTTCGCAGACGTAGGCCGTACTCGCCCCGGCACCCTTCCGGACGCGTCGGATCTTCGGCTTGACCATATTAACGAAACCGCGAACGCAACTTTCGCTTTCAGCACACACTTGGGTAATTTCGGCAATGGAGACGTACATGGTCATAGGTCGCACTCCGGGACTGCCATGCCCATGAGCTTTTTCGCGCGTTCGGGTGACCAGTGCTCGGGGGCGAGCACGCGTTTCAGGTGTCGGATGGTTGAGCGAGGGTCGAACCCGTTCTTTTTTGGCACGGGGTATCCCCCATCCCGCCGGTGAATGCCCTTTGCTGTTGGGACACATCCAGTGAGGCGAAGCAGTGCGCCAACATCGTTGCGGCTCACGTGCAGCACATCTGAAATGTGGCTGATAGTGATGTACCGTGGTTCAGTCATCGCCAGCCACATCCAGCCGTACCGTACGTGCCGCCGGGCGCGCTCGTGATCGGAGCACCAACTCTTGCGGGCCGTTGAAGAGATGCGCCGCCACTACCCGACGCAACCAAACACAGACGGCGTCCACATCGTAGCCTCGCTCTTGGCCGCGACCGACTCCGCTTGGGATGCGGGCCGTTTCAGCCCGAGGGCCACCGGTAAACGAAATGACCTTCCGTGAGACGTCGACTCGGGGGCCGTATCCGAGGGCCAAATTGATGTCGCTTGCCGATACGTACTCCATCAGTTGTCGTCCGCTTGGAGAAGGTCTCGCAACGCACGATGCGCCTTCAGTCGCTCGGCACCGCTGAGGTGCTGGACAGCACGTGTGAGGTCTTCGATAGTCGGCTCCTTTTGGCCCGTCGTTTCGGGATCATTTCGGCCTTGGTGGCGCTTCGGAAGATCCATCCCTGCGGCACGTGCCTTTTGCATCCGGTTGGCGGGGCGGAGGCTTTGTATTTCCTCGACCGCTGCTGCATCTTCCGCTTCGATCCGTTGTCGGACCTCTTCCAACTCGCGCGCCTTTTTGAGACGGGGGAGGGATTCTTCGATCTCCTGCCGAACGTTCATGAGATAGCTGTCGTCCGTCCCATTGAGCGCTACGTACGTGCGAACGGACCGCAACCCCATCAGTTCGGCCTTGGATATGGTTACGCCTTGATCGGCCAGTTCCGCCAGCAAGCGGTCGGACGTAACATCCCAGAGGGATTTCAGGGCTTCGTTGCCGGGAATGGTGAGCATATTTCGAAAGCTATCGACATTTTTGTCGAACATTTTTGGTTTCCTGTCGTGGGAATATGGATGTGGAGGACAAGGGCCAGCGCCACGCGGGAGAAAGCACCGTGTGTTGCTAAACAGTAACACTACTGTGGCATATATGTCAATACGCGGACACGGAACGGTCGCGAGATGTGTCGATTCTTCTAGCGCAGAGCCCCATCACATCAGCAAAAAGTGATCGGAGATTACCATGGAAATTTGGGGGAACTACCATGGATTCCGCGCCCGGATCGAGAAATTATCGTTTGTTTTCAATGGAAATAGGATGGTGGGTGATGAGAGACTCGAACTCCCGACATCTTCGGTGTAAACGAAGCGCTCTACCAACTGAGCTAATCACCCGCCGCGACGCGCCTGATAGCGAAGCAGCGCGCTGCGCGCAAGGGTTTGCGGATCAGGGCTGCGGAATGCCCTCGCGTTCGCGCCGGGCGCCGATCCAGCGGCGCGGGCCCGGACCGTTGCGGCCGAGCGTGTCGGCCGGGTTGTAGAGCGGGCAGTTTTCCACCGACAGGCAGCCGCAGCCGATGCAGGCGCCGATCTGATCGCGCAGCCGCTGCAGGAGCGCGATGCGGTCGTCGAGCTGTGCTTTCCACGGTTCCGCCGCTTCGGCCCAGTCGCTGGCCCTGATAGCGCGGTCGCGCGGCAGGCGCGCCAGCACATCGCGGATTTCCGACAAGGGCACGCCGACCGATTGCGCCACGCGGATGATGGCGACCCGGCGCAGTTCGCGCCGGTCGTAGCGGCGGTGGTTGGCGGGGGTGCGCCAGCTTTCGATCAGGCCCTCGGCCTCATAGAAATGGATCGTGGAGACGGGCACCCCTGCCCGCTCGGCGAAAACACCGACGCTCAGGTCGTTGGAAACCGGCTTTTTCATCGCTTGACCTCAAGTTGGCTTGAGGAACTACACCACGATCTCCGGGCCCGACTCAAGGGGGCCAAGTCAGGGAGAGTAATCGTGTGGACGTGGAATTTCAGCGAATGGCTGTTGGAGCGGTGTCGGGACGCGTTTCGGGTCCCGCTGCGGCGCGACATCGATGCGGCGTTCTCTGCGCATGTGTGGCGGGACATAGGCCTGGTGAGACGACAGCAGGAGACCGGCACCGGCCCCTGGCGCATCGTGTCCGACAACGGACACCCTGTGCCGCGCCTATGGCACGTTCCCTAGCGGGTGAATGGTGGGTGATAAGAGATTCGAACTCCTGACATCTTCGATGTGAACGAAGCGCTCTACCACTGAGCTAATCACCCGGCCGGGGCTGTCATTTAGCGTCACTCGGCAGGCTGCGCAAGGGGATCTTCGTCCGACTCTTCGGCAGCGCGGATCGCCTGTTTCGAACGGCGCAGGCGCAGTTCCACGACCTCGGCATTCTCGAGATTCCGGTAGTTCTTGACGATGCCCTTGCCGAATGGCTGCAGGTTCAGCGTTTCGCCCCGCGAGAGCGCGTCGCCCAGTTCCTTGAGCATCGCTTCTACCACCGGCTTGGCGGCACGTTTCTTGATGCCGGACGCTTCGACGACGCGATTCACAAGTTCGCGCTTCCCCATGACTTTCGGTCCGTCCGCCGTATCGGCGATTTCCGGCAATTCACTTGTGGTCTCGGCAGTCACCGACTTATCGATTTTGTTGGCAGTCGGTTTGTGCGCGGTTGTCTTTCTGGCCATGACACCCCCAGCTAATCCGATGTTTGCAATTGCAGCGAGCTTACACCCAGAAATTAACTATTTCCACCTTTCACTTGTGTACGAGTCCTAAATCTAGACCGGTGAACGAATATCCACCGAAGATACAGTGATTTGCCCAAAAGAAAAGGCGCCCCGGAGGGCGCCTTCTTGTTTGCAGCTGCGGCACAGGTCAGTGCGCGACGGCACCGGGCGCATCTGGCTGCGGATTCATCGCGGCGCGTGCGGCCGCGGCCTCTTCCTCGGCAGCCTCGTCCCATTCGATGGGCTCCGGCTTGCGTACCAGCGCCTTGTCCAGCACCTCCGCCACGGTCGAGACCGGGATGATCGTGAGACCTTGCTTCACGTTGTCCGGGATCTCGGTCAGGTCCTTCTCGTTCTCCTGCGGGATCAGCACCGTGGTGATGCCGCCCCTCAGAGCCGCAAGGAGTTTCTCCTTGAGACCGCCGATCGGCAGGACGTGGCCGCGCAGGGTGACCTCGCCAGTCATGGCGATGTCCTTGCGGACCGGGATCTGCGTCAGGACCGACACGATGGAAGTCACCATCGCGACACCGGCGGACGGGCCATCCTTGGGCGTCGCCCCTTCCGGCACGTGCACGTGGATGTCCATCCGGTCGAAGCGCGGCGGCTTGACGCCGATGGACGGCGCGATGGCACGGACGTAGCTCGACGCCGCGTCGATCGACTCCTTCATCACGTCGCCAAGCTTGCCGGTGGTCTTCATCCGGCCCTTGCCCGGCAGGCGCAGAGCCTCGATCGACAGCAGGTCGCCGCCAACGGAGGTCCAGGCCAGACCGGTCACGACACCGATTTGATCGTCCTTTTCGGCCAGGCCGTAGCGGAATTTCCGGACACCCAGGAAATCATCCAGGTTGTCGGAAGAAACCTCGACCGTCTCGGCTTCCTTCTTGATCAGCCTGGTCACCGATTTCCGGCAGATCTTGGCGATCTCACGCTCCAGGTTCCGTACGCCCGCTTCGCGGGTGTAGTAGCGGATGATGTCCTTAAGCGCGCCGTCCGTCAGTTCGAACTCGCCCTTCTTCAGGCCGTGGTTCTTGATCTGCTTCGGGATCAGGTGCTGCTTGGCGATCTCGGACTTCTCGTCCTCGGTGTAGCCGGCCAGCGGAATGATCTCCATCCGGTCCAGAAGCGGCCCCGGCATGTTGTAGGAGTTCGCCGTGGTCAGGAACATCACGTTCGAGAGGTCGTATTCCACCTCGAGGTAGTGGTCCGTGAAGGTCGCGTTCTGTTCCGGATCCAGAACCTCCAGCATCGCCGAAGCCGGGTCGCCACGGAAATCCTGGCCCATCTTGTCGATTTCATCGAGCAGGATCAGCGGGTTCGTGGTCTTGGCCTTCTTCAGCGCCTGGATGATCTTGCCGGGCATGGAGCCGATATAGGTCCTGCGGTGGCCGCGGATCTCGGATTCATCGCGCACGCCGCCAAGCGAGATGCGGATGAACTCGCGCCCCGTCGCCTTGGCGACGGACCGGCCCAGCGAGGTCTTGCCCACGCCCGGAGGGCCGACGAGGCACATGATCGGCCCCTTCAGCTTTTTCGACCGCTGCTGCACCGCGAGATACTCGACGATGCGTTCCTTGACCTTTTCCAGGCTGTAGTGGTCGTCGTCCAGGATCGCCTGGGCGCGGTGCAGGTCCTTCTTGACGCGGGACTTGGTGCCCCACGGGATCGACAGCATCCAGTCGAGGTAGTTGCGGACCACGGTGGCTTCGGCCGACATCGGAGACATCGAGCGAAGCTTTTTCACCTCTGCCTCGGCCTTTTCCTTGGCTTCCTTGGACAGCTTGGTGTTCGCGATCTTCTCTTCGAGTTCCGCGATCTCGTTCGCGCCGTCTTCGCCGTCGCCCAGTTCCTTCTGAATGGCCTTCATCTGCTCATTCAGGTAGTACTCGCGCTGGGTGCGCTCCATCTGCGATTTGACGCGGGTCTTGATCTTTTTCTCGACCTGCAGAACCGACATCTCGCCCTGCATCAGGCCATAGATCTTTTCCAGCCGTTCGGCGACGGACAGCGTTTCCAGAAGCTCCTGCTTCTGGTCGACCTCGACGCCGAGGTGACCGGCCACGAGATCCGCAAGCTTGTTCGGCTCGCGCGTCTCGGCCACGGCACCGAGGGCTTCCTCGGGGATGTTCTTCTTGATCTTGGCGTAGCGCTCGAAGTCCTCGGCGACCGATTTCACCAGGGCCACGACGGTGGCGCGATCGCCCGGATCTTCCTCCAGCACCTCGGCACGCGCCTCGAAGAACTGATCGTTGTCGAGGTAATCGTGGATACGCACGCGGCTGCGCCCTTCGACCAGCACCTTCACGGTGCCGTCGGGCAGCTTGAGCAGCTGCAGGACGTTGGCGAGAACGCCGACCTCGAAGATTCCGTCGGGAGTGGGCTCGTCTACCCCGGGATCGACCTGGCTCGACAGCAGGATCTGTTTGTCGTCCTGCATCACTTCCTCGAGCGCGCGCACGGATTTCTCGCGCCCGACGAAGAGCGGTACGATCATGTGGGGGAAGACCACAATGTCGCGCAGCGGCAGAACTGGGTAAGACGGAAATTGTTCAGACATGCTCTTTCCTTGCTTGGCAAGACGGTCCTGGCCCCGATAAGCGGCGACACTCGTCCGTCTCCGGTCTTGGCCTCAAGATCTGGGGCTTCTGCCCTTCTGTTTCAACCATACCGGCGTTCCGTTCCGCCCACTCTGACTCTCATGAGCCTGTTCGGCAAGGGCCGGAATTCCGGAGGGCGCAACGCCAAAGCGCTGCGCCCGGGGTTCGTTCAGGCAACCTCCAGCGCCGGATAGTCGGTAAATCCTTCCGCGCCGCCGCCGTAGAAGGTGTCGCGGTCGCCCTCGTTGAGCGGTGCGTCGCGCTTCAGCCGTTCCACAAGGTCCGGATTGGCGATGAAGGGCCGGCCAAAGGCGATCAGGTCCGCCTTGCCGGATTCGACCGCTTTCATGGCCATTTCGCGGTCGTAGCCGTTATTGGCCATGTATGGGCCATCGAAGAGCCTGCGCAGTTCGTCGATGCTTTCGCCCTCTGCCAGCTCACGCGTGCCGCCTGTGGCCCCTTCGACCATGTGCAGATAGGCGAGGTCGAAGCGATTCAGTTGCGGGATCGCGTAGCCGAAGGTTTCCATCGGATCGGCGTCGTCTATGCCGTTCGCGGGGCTGAACGGCGACAGGCGCAGGCCGACCTTGCCGCCGCCGATTGCGCCGGTCACGGCCTCCATCACGTCGAGCAGCAGACGGGCCCGGTTTTCGGGCGTGCCGCCGAACGCGTCGTCGCGGCGGTTGGCGCCGGTCTTGAGAAACTGGTCGATGAGGTAGCCGTTGGCGCCGTGCACCTCGACACCGTCAAAGCCTGCCTTCATCGCCATGTGCGCGGCGTGGCGGTAATCGTTGATGACGCGCGGCAACTCTTCCAGCGCAAGTGCGCGGGGCGGCGAGGTTTCTTCGAATCCGTTGGCCGTGAAGGTCTTCACGCCGGCGGCCAGTGGCGAGGGCGCGACGGGCTGCTGGCCGTGCGGTTGCAGCGACACGTGGCTGATGCGGCCGACATGCCAGAGTTGGACGACGATCTTGCCGCCTTCGGCATGCACGGCGTCGGTCACCTTCTTCCAGGCGGCGGCCTGTTCCTCGGTGTAGATGCCGGGGGTGGCGAGGTAGCCCTTGCCTTCGGGGCTGATCTGGGTGGCCTCGGTCACGATCAGACCGGCGCCGGCGCGCTGGCGGTAGTACTCGACGTGCAGGTCGCCGACTTCGCCGGTGTCGTTGTCGGCGCGGTTCCGGGTCAGCGGGGCCATGACGACGCGGTTGCTCAGCTCGATGTCACCTGCGGTGAATGGCTGGAAAAGGGGGTGGGACATAACCGGTCTCCTTGGATCATTCTGTCCAGGCAGACCTATGGGCTCGCTGCACCGCGGCAACCCGGCGTGGCCGGTTCCCCGGCGGAGCCTAGAGCGGCTCTATGTCGCCCATCTCGCGCATTGCATTGAATTCGCTTTCGAATTCGGTGAAGCGCCCTTCCGAGATGGCGGCACGCATACCGGCCATGAGTTCCTGATAGTAATGCAGGTTGTGCCAGGTCAGCAGCATCGAACTGATGATCTCCTGCGATCGGAAAACATGATGCAGATAGGCGCGGGAATAGCGGCTGCAGGCAGGACAGGTGCAATGCTCGTCCAGCGGGCGCGGGTCGTCCTGGTGGCGGGCGTTCTTGATGTTCACGACGCCCCGCCGCGTGAAGGCCTGGCCGGTGCGGCCGGATCGGCTGGGCAGCACGCAGTCCATCATGTCGACGCCGCGCTTGACGGCGCCGAGGATGTCGTCGGGCTTGCCGACGCCCATCAGATAGCGCGGTTTGTCCTCCGGAAGCATGCCGGGCGCGTAGTCGAGGACACCGAACATCGCCTCCTGCCCCTCGCCCACGGCAAGGCCGCCGATTGCGTAGCCGTCGAAGCCGATCCGCGAAAGGGCTTCGGCGCTTTCGCCGCGCAATTCCTCGGTCACCCCACCCTGCTGGATGCCGAAGAGCGCATGCCCCGGACGGTCGCCGAACGCGTCGCGCGACCGCTGCGCCCAGCGCATCGAGAGGCGCATCGACGTTGCGACGGTCTCTTCATCAGCTGGCAGCGCGGGGCATTCGTCGAAGCACATCACGATGTCGGACCCGAGAAGACGCTGGATCTCCATCGAGCGTTCCGGCGTCAGTTCGTGCTTCGAGCCGTCGATATGCGAGCGGAAGGTGACGCCTTTTTCGGTCAGTTTCCGCAGTTCGGCCAGCGACATCACCTGGAAACCGCCGGAATCCGTAAGGATCGGACGCTCCCAGTTCATGAATTTGTGGAGCCCGCCGAGGCGGTCGATCCGTTCGGCGCCGGGGCGAAGCATCAGATGATAGGTGTTGCCGAGCAGGATGTCGGCACCGGTGGCGCGCACCGACTCGGGCATCATCGCCTTGACTGTCGCAGCAGTGCCGACCGGCATGAAGGCAGGTGTCCGGATCTCTCCGCGCGGGGTCGAAATCGCCCCGGTCCTCGCCTTTCCGTCCGTCGCTGTTACTTGAAAGCCAAAATTCGACGCCATGTTGTACCCTGTCATGCCCGGCTGCTGGCCGCATCCGGCCTTTTCGGGCATTTGCCGCACGAAGCCAAGCCGTCCAGGACCGTACATGCCCGAATCTCACAGCCAGCACGATCCATTCCGCCTGGGGTGGGAAGAATGGCTTTCCTTCCCGAAACTCGGTCTGCCGGCGCTTAAGGCAAAGATCGACACCGGCGCCAAGACCTCGGCGCTGCATGCCAGCGATATCGAACCTTTCGGGCCCGCCACCAAACCGAAGGTGCGGTTCCAGGTCCATCCGATCCCGGGCCAGTACAACGTGGCGATCCCCTGCTCCGCCACCATCACGGACCGGCGCGATGTCACCTCGTCCAACGGGGAAACCGAGTTCCGTTATGTGATCGAAACGCCGATGTCGATCGGAGGGCGTGAATGGCCGGTTGAGGTGACCCTGACCGACCGTGGCCAGATGGCGTATCGTGTTCTCGTGGGACGTCAGGCGCTGGCCGAAGACATGATCGTGGTCCCGACGGAGAGCTTCTGCCAGCCGGCGCTGGACTTCGACGTCTACCACTCTGCAGAGCTGCGCGACGTGGTGCCCGACCGGATCCTGCGCATTGCCGTGCTGAGCCGGGAACCAGCCAACTATTCCACCACCCGGCTGGTGCACGAGGGCGAAAAACGCGGCCATGTTGTCGAGGTGATCGACACAACGCGGTGCTACATGGCGATCAACACGCTGGCGCCGGAACTGCATTATGACGGCAAGCGCCTGCCGCGCTACGACGCCGTCATCCCGCGCATCGGTGCGTCGATCACCCCCTATGGCACCGCCGTCGTGCGCCAGTTCGAGACGACGGGCACATACTGCCTGAACGGGTCCGAAGGGATCACGGCGAGCCGCGACAAGCTGCATGCGCATCAGATGCTGGCGAGACAGCGGATCGGCATGCCGGTGACGGCCTTTGCGGCGTCTCCGAAGGATACCGACAACCTGATCGGGCTGGTGGGAAAGACGCCCCTGATCGTCAAGCTGCTGGAATCGACACAAGGCAAGGGCGTCGTGCTGGCGGAAACGCCAAAGGCCGCACAGTCCGTGATCGACGCGTTCCGGGGACTTCGTGCGAACTTTCTCGTGCAGCAATTTGTCAAGGAAGCGGCGGGCGAAGACATCCGCTGTCTCGTCGTCGGTGGCAGGGTCGTCGCCTCGATGAAGCGGACCGGGGCCGAGGGCGACTTTCGCTCGAACCTGCACCGGGGCGGCACTGCCGTGGCGGTGAAGATCAGCAAGACGGAACGGGAAACCGCCGTCCGGGCGGCGCGTGCGTTCAAGCTGGGGCTGGGCGGTGTGGACCTCTTGCGGTCCGAGAGCGGGCCGAAAGTTCTGGAGGTCAATTCCTCGCCCGGTCTCGAAGGGATCGAACGCGCGAGCGGCAAGAACGTTGCCGGCCTGCTTTACGAGCATATCGAAAAGCAGGTCCGTCCGGCGCCGGTGCGGAGACCCCGTACCCGCGCGGTTCAGTGACGCGATCCGCCGGGCCGTTGAGGAAATCCGGCCCGGCGGCTGCGCCGTCGGCCGGTCAGGCGGCCTCGTAGCGCGCGAAATCCGCGAGTTGCCCGTCCAGCGCCCGCGCGAATGCTGGACGGTCGAGGCAGCGCTTCAGGTAGGCGGACAGGACGGGACGTTCCGTGAGCAGCGGACGATTTTCCAGAGCCCGCAGCACCGTGGCCATCACGATATCCGCGACGCTGAACCGGCCGGTGAGCCAGTCCTTGCCGTCGAGCCAGCCGGACAGTGAGTCCAGGCGCATGGCTGTGAGCCTGTCGGCGGCGGGCTGGAACCCTTCCACCCAGTCCTCGCCGGCATGAAAAATGCCCGGATGGACGGTGTTGTTCACCATCGGCTCCACCGAGTTCAGCGCGGCGGTGACCCATGCCATCTGCTGGCCGCGCTCTGCTTCGTCCCATGCGCGCAGGTTTTCGGACAGTTCGGCGATGCGCAGGAGGATCGCACCGGTTTCGAAGATCTTCATCTCGCGGTCGCGATAGGCAGGGACCTGTCCGAAGGGCTGCCATTGCCGGTACTCAGCGCCGTTGTTTTCTTCCGGACCGATGAGACGTACGGAATACGGCAGACCGGCCTCTTCCAGCGCCCAGCGCGGGCGAAGGTCCTTGACGTAGCCCTGTGCAACCTCGGGCACCCAGGCGAAGGCGGTGATTTCGATACCAAACTCAGGCATTGAACAGCACCTCGAATCCGCCCCACATCATCCGCCGGCCGTCGAATGGCATTTCTATGCCCGCCATTTCTTCGTCGTTCATCATCGCTTTCCACGCCTTGTCGTAGGTTTCCTTGTCCGGCCAGAAAATCCAGGAGAAGACGATCTTCTCCCCTTCCTTCCGTTTCACGGCCAGCGGGAAGGAAGTGACCTCGCCGTCGGGGACGTCGATTTCCCAGTTTTCGTAGGTCGCGGTTGCGCCGTGCTTCTTCATCAGCGCCCAGCCGTCCGTGGCCATTTTGCGGTACTTCTCCTTGTTCGCTTCCGGCACCGCCAGAAGGAAACCTTGCACGTAAGTCATGCTATCTCTTCCCTTTTTGGAATCGCCCGAACAGCATGTCAGGCATGAATGTTGATATCAACTTTTTTCTCCCGATTGGCGAATTCGCACCACGGCCAGCGCCGCATGGCTCATCCGACCCGGGGTTTACGCAGCCTCCTCAGATCCCTATATCTTTGGTCAGTTTTTCACAGGGGACTGTCATGACCGCCGAGGCCGGAAACCAGATCGAGGGTGCCCCCCTGATCAAGCCATCGAACACGGACCATGAGCTTTATGACAGCGTGGTTGAAGCCTGCCGCACGGTCTACGACCCCGAGATTCCGGTGAATATCTACGATCTCGGACTCGTCTACACGATCGAGATCAGCCCCGAGAACGACGTGAACGTGATCATGACACTGACGGCGCCGGGCTGTCCGGTCGCGGGCGAGATGCCGGGCTGGATCGCCGATGCCGTGGGGCCGCTGCCGGGCGTGAAGGACGTCAATGTCGATATCACCTGGGACCCGCCCTGGGGTATGGACATGATGTCCGACGAGGCGCGGCTGGAACTCGGCTTCATGTAATTAGCCCCGGCGAGGGAACCGGTCGGCGCGCAACGGCGTTGCCGCTGCATGGTTCTGCGTACAATTGCCAGTTTGCTGGTGTCTCTCGTGCTGTTCCTGCTGCCAGCTGTTCCGATGCACGCGCAGGAAGGTCAGTCGGATGCTGTGTTTCCGCTGGAGGCCCTGAACGAGGGGCTTCCCGACCCGGAAGGGCGCATCGACAGATCTACACCCCGCGGCACGATGGAAAGCCTTCTGGGGGCTGCGGAGGACGGGCGCTGGGTCGACGCCGCGCATCTGCTGAACCTGAACGAAGTTCCCGTTGACGACCAGATGGCCTATGGCGCGCAGCTTGCCCGCATGCTTGAAGCCCTGATCGACCGGAAGGCGGTTATAAACTGGAGCGACCTGCCGGACCGCCCCGACGCCTTCGATACCCAGGAATCCAGCAACAGCGCCACGGCGGGGATGTCACGCCGCTCTATCCTGCTCTGGTCGCTTCCGCTCGACAGCCGCCCGGCCTCGCTGCGGCTGTCGCGGGTGCAGGTGGGCGACGAAGATCCCGTCTGGGTCTTCTCGCCACAGACCGTGCAGAACATCGGGGCGCTTTATTCCATCTACGGCCCCTCGCCCATCGAGGAACAGTTCCCGGAATTCCTGAAACAGAAGGTCGCGTTCGGCCTTATGCTGTGGGAGCTGATCGGTCTGCCGCTGCTTCTGGCGACCTGCGTCCTTGCGGGTCTGGCCGTCCGTTCCGCGCTGAACTGGGCGTCCCGTCAGGCGAAGACAAAGGTGATGACCGATGTCCTCCGCGCGATCCGCGGACCTGCGATCTACGGGACGGTAGTCGCGCTGATGTCTTTCGCCACGACACGGCTTTTCGTGTTTTCCGGCCGGATCGACACGGTTCTGACGCCGATCATAACGCTCGGCATTGCATCCAGTGTCCTTTGGCTGATCGTGAACGCCGTCGACGCGGTCCTGGACAGGATCGTCATCTCGGCCTCGGAGAAGCTTTCACAGCGGCAGCAGCAGGAACAGCGTGCGCTGGCGACAAAGGTCGCTGCGGGACGTCGGGCGCTGATCGTGGTCTTTGTCGCGACCGCCCTCGGCATCGCGCTGAGTTCGACGACGATTTACCAGAACCTAGGGCTGTCAATCATCGGCACCGCCGGCGCGCTGACACTGGTCTTCGGCTTCGCCGCACGGCGCGTGCTGGGCAACATCATGGCGTCGCTTCAGATCGCCATGAACCAGTCCGCGCGGATCGGCGACCGGATCGTGTTTCGCGATCACCTTTGCCACGTGGAGCGCATCAATTTCACTTACGTGCAGCTGAAAGACTGGGACGGCACCCGCCTTGTCGTCCCCGTGGAGCAGTTCACATCCGAACCGTTCGAGAACTGGACGATGCAGGAACCCGAAATGCTGCGCATCATCAAGCTTCAGTTCTCGCATACGGCCGATGTAGACCGCCTTCGCGCGATCTTCGACGATGTGATCGCCGATCTGGATCAGGAGGAACTGGGACGGCTCGAAGAGGTCAGTGTGCGGGTCGCGGCACAGGATGTGTTCGGCAAGGAAGTCTGGTTCGCCCTGCCCTGCGCCGATCCCAACACGTCCTGGGATATTGCCTGCGAAGCGCGGGAGAAGATCCTTGCCAGAGCAGCCGAAGCGGAACAGTCGGGTGAGGACAAGATGTTCCCGGAGGCGACGCCTGCGGAGGCCGCCTGACGCGCATTTTCGGGGGCGGCGCATCTACATTTCGGAGGCTGAGAGAAGCAGCGCGGCGTGACCGCGCTGCAGCTTTTTCGTAAGGCCCGTCGGTGTCAGGCGGCCTGCTTGTTCAGCGTGCCCTCACCGAGTTTCGACAGTTTCTGGTCCGCGGCATATTCCTGATCGAGGTTCTTCTGCAGCAGCTCCGCAGCCTCGTCGTAACCCAGCGTCTTGGCCCAGGAGACCATCGTGCCATAGCGGGTGATCTCGTAGTGTTCCACCGCCTGGGCCGCCGCGATCATGCCGGCGTCGCGGGTGTCGCCCGCATCCGCTTCTTCCATGATCTCCTTGCCTTCTTCGAGGATGCCGTCGATCGCCTCGCAGGTAACGCCGCGAGGTTTCAGGCCCAGCAGATCGAAGACTTTCTTGAGGTTCTCGATCTGCTCCTCGGTTTCGCCGTGATGGTGTTCGAAGGCTTCGCGCAGGTCGTCGGATTCGGCCTTGCGCGCCATCTTCGGCAGGGTTTTCAGGACCTGCCGCTCGGCATAGTAGATGTCCTTGACGAAGTGCTTGAACAGCGATTCCAGATTTTTCATCTCACTCTCCATGTCAGAATGTCCGGTGGCTGGGCTTAATTGCCTGCGCTTCCGGTTGCCGAAGAAACCCGTGTTTCGCCCATTGGGTTCCCGACGCGCGAAAAAGATTTCTGCGTCCGATGGCGGGTGCCGGATACGGTGCGGGCGGCCCCGGGGCCAGGTGAGATGAAGCGGATCGCTTGCGCTAGCAGGCGCGGGACGGCGTGGATGTGAACCGCCGTTCCCGGCTGACGACGCGGCGCCCGGTCACAAGTGCAAGAAACAGCAGCCTTTTGCGGCGACGTTCCCATTTCCTGTGACTGCGGATGCGGGCCCGGATCAGGTCTTCTTCCCGGCGGCGCTGGATAAGCGGTTGCGGACGTATGTCGACTGGCAGGAGAAGCATGATTGCCTCCTATTCGTTTCATTTTCGGTTGATAAGCGTGAAGGTAGCGCGCTTGCGGCCCTTGCAGAACTGGGCGACTTTGCAATAGTCGTTTCATTTATGGAACAATCTCTGGATGACATCGCGCTTTTCCTCGCCATTGCCGATGCCGGCGGGCTGGCCGGTGCGGCGCGGGCGACGGGTCAGAGCCCGCCGACGCTGAGCCGGAGGATGACAGCCCTTGAGCGGCGGCTGGAAAAGCGCCTGTTCGAGCGCGGCAAGCGTGGCTACTCGCTTACGGCGGCGGGTCGGGCGCTGCTGAAGGAAGCGGAGCCTTTGCGGGAAGCGGCGGCGCAGCTGGATCGCTGGAGCCGCGGCGAGCATGTGCCGCGCGTGCGGATCACCACGGGCCTGTGGACCGCGCGGTTTCTGGCACAGAACATCGCGCGGGTCTGGTCGCCGGGCGATGGCTGGATACCGGAGTTCCTGGCGTCGAACGCAAATATCGACATCGCCCGGCGCGAGGCGGATATCGGTGTCCGCAACCGGCGGCCGGAGCAAAGCTGGCTGGCGGGACGTCAGACATCGGTTATCGAGTATGCGATTTATGGGGCCTCCCCCGAGGTGACGGGCTTTCTCGCCCTGCCCGACGGTTATCCGACCACGCCCTCGGAGCGCTGGCTGCGGGCCAATCACGGGGATGAGGTCGTCACCGGTGCCTCGGACACCCGGCTGATGCTGGACCTGGCACTGTCCGGGGTGGGCCGGATCGTGATGCCGACCTACGCGGGAGACGTGACGCCCGGGCTTGTCCGTCTGGGTTCACCGATTGCCGAGATCACCCATGGCGAGTGGCTGGTGACCCATCACGACGCACGCCATGACCGGCCGGTCCGGGCGGCGCTGGATGCGCTGGCGGGTCTTCTGACGGATAAGGGGTTGCGGCCTGCGCGAGCCTGATGCAACGGGAATTGATTGCATTTTTAAAAGCAAGCTAAAACAATTGCTTTATTGAAAAGCAAGTTATATGAATTGCATCATGACCAACACCGCCCTCTCCGCTGTCCTGACCGGGGACCTGATCGCGTCGCGGGACGCCAAAACCGGCCGCGTCGACGAAGCCATGAAGGCGTTGGCAAACGCGGCCCGGGATTTCGGCGAGGAATGGGATCTCGACCTGCGTTTCACACGGTTTCGCGGCGATGGGTGGCAGGTGCATCTGGCCGACCCAAACTACGTCCTCGACGCAGCCATCTTTCTGATCGCACGCCTGAGGGCGGCAAATCTAAGCATCGATACGCGGTTATCGGCCGGCATTGGCACTGTCGAAACACTGGGGACCAATGACCTTTCCGACGCAGATGGTTTTGCATTCTACGCTTCGGGAGAACACCTGGAAGACCTCAGTCCGCGCAGACGATTGGCAATTGCCGGACAAGGGATCGGCCACTGGCAGGCCGCCATCATTGAACTGATTGATCACATCGCGATGGGCTGGACATCAGCACAGGCAGAAGCGGTTGCACTGTCACTTCGGTCGGATTTCCCAAAACACGAGCAGATCGCAGAAATCCTCGGCATTTCCAGGCAGGCAGTTCAGGCGCGGATGGCAGCCGCGGGCTTCTCTTTCTTCGAAACTGCATTGTACGCATTTAGAACCTACAATTTTGAAGGCTCAAACATATGATCCCAACCCTCGCCGCCCTGCTTTTCGCCCATGTGCTGGCGGATTTTCTGCTGCAGCCGGGCTGGATGGCGGCGGGCAAGCGCAATCCGCTGATCCTTCTGGCGCATGGTGCCGTGGTGCTGGTCCTGTCCTGCCTTGCCACCGGTCAACCGGCACCGCCTGCCCTGCTGGTGCTGGCGGCGGCGCATGTGGTCATCGACGGCGGCAAGGCGTGGATTCCGGCGGCGCGCGGCATCATCGGCTTCCTGACGGATCAGGGGCTGCATCTTGTGACGCTCGTCGCGGTTTCTGCCTGGGCGCCGGATCTTTGGGGCACCGGCGCGTGGAGCATGGCCCCGGCCTTCGTTCTGCATGGTGCCGTACTTGTCTCCGGACTGATCCTCGCGACGCAGGGCGGCCGCTTTGCCGTCGCGCTGCTGGTGAAGGACCTGACCACGCCGGACGATCTGCCGTCGGACGGATTGCCGAAGGGGGGCATGGTGATCGGCCTTCTGGAGCGGGTGATGATCTTCGTCCTCATCATCGCGGGCCAGCCCGCGGCGATAGGCTTCCTGATCGCCGCGAAATCGATCCTGCGGTTCGGAACCGTGCAGGAGGACCGCGCCGCCAGCGAATACGTGATTATTGGCACGCTGGCCTCGTTTGCCTGGGCCATTGCCGTCACGCTGCTGTGCGAAACCCTTCGCGGCGCCCTGCCCCCGCTTGAGATCGCCGCGCCGCAGCCTTAGATTGGGGGAACAGGCACGAAGGAAAGCAACCATGTTCGGCATTCCCGGCAAACAGGCCGTGACCATGACACCAAAGGCAGCTGCGCAAATCGCGAAGCTGATGGCACGTGACGGCACGTCTGGCCTGCGCATCGGCGTCAAGAAGGGCGGCTGCGCGGGAATGGAGTACACGATGGACTACGTGTCCGATGTGGACCCCAACGACGAGGTGGTCGAACAGGACGGTGCCGTCGTGATGATCGCGCCGATGGCGCAGATGTTCCTGTTCGGAACCGAGATCGATTATGAAACTTCGCTGCTGGAAAGCGGTTTCAAGTTCCGCAACCCGAACGTGGCCGATGCCTGCGGCTGCGGCGAGTCGATCAAGTTCAAGGATGTCGAGGAACTGGCGGCGGAACGCGGTCAGGAATGAAGCTTTCCGCCGAGGAGATCGCTTTTGCGAAAGAGCTCTTCTCGGGTCTGGGCGAAATCACCACACGGCGGATGTTCGGCGGCATGGGGATTTACCATGGCGGCGAGATATTCGCGATCCTGCGCAGCGATGGCACCATCCTTCTGAAAGGCGCGAACGGCTTCGGCGGGGAGCTGGAGGCCGCGGGCGGCGAACCGTGGACGCATACCCGCAAGGACGGCAGCAGCGCGACGATGCCCTACTGGACCCTGCCCGACGAGGCGCTGGACGACCCGGAGGTCGCCAGCGACTGGGCGCGTCGAGCCATCGCCTGTTTCTAGGTGTCAGGCAGCCTGCCGCATCTGCTTCAGGGCTTCGGCCCACTCCGCCAGTTCGTTGAGCAGCAGGGTCGCGCCCTCCTTCATCTTGTCGTTGGGCTGAACTGTGCCTTCATCCAGGAAATTCGGGAAGAACGGGACCGGTACGGTCTGTGGCAGCGGCATGATGCTGAGAGTCGTCAGGATCTGGCGCAGTTCCTGCGACGCGCGCAATCCCCCGGAAACACCGCCATAGCTGACGATGCCGGCCGGTTTCCTGCGCCACTCGTGGACCAGATACTGTATCGCGTTGATCAGGGCCGCCGGCGGGAAGCTGTCATATTCGGGCGTCACGAAGACATATGCGTCCGCCTCGTCGACGATCGCGCTCCAGCGCTTGGAGTGCGGGTGCTGATAGTCACGGGTGATCGGATGTTTCGGCTCGTCGAGAAGCGGCAGATCCAGCTCGGCGAGGTCGACAAGTGTGACATCGAATTTTCCACTCTCGCGTGCGAGGCCGGCAAACCAGTCGGCAAAGACCGGACCGACGCGACCGGGGCGCGTGCTGCCGATGATGATCTTGAGTTTAAGTGCCATGCCGCAATTCCCTTGCTTTCGACCGGCCCGTTTTCCGAGGCCGTCGGCTTGTTGGTTGATATCGTTTTGAAAACGCCTGCATTCTGCGGCGCAGCGTCTGTTACAATAGCCGTGCGGGCCGGAGCTACAAGCAGGCACCTGCGCGAAACCCAGGTAAGGGACGCCGCGTCGCCTTGCCCCCTTTCCGCGTGCTGTCAAAGTCATTAACCAGACTATGGGACCTAAGGGAGACGAACATGCCGCCAAAGAAACTCGCCGCCGGGAACTGGAAGATGAACGGGCTCAAAGCGGATCTGGCCGAGGTTGCCGCGCTGGCGGAGGCGCATGCGACGACTGCCTGCGAAATCCTGATCTGCCCGCCCGCAACGCTTCTGGCGCCGATGGCGGCAACGGTCGGCAGCGCGCCGATCCTCCTTGGCGGACAGAACTGCCACGCCGCTGAATCGGGTGCGCATACTGGCGACATCTCTGCCGCCATGCTCAAGGATGCCGGCGCGGGATACGTGATCCTGGGCCATTCTGAGCGGCGCGCGGACCATGGCGAGACCGACGCCGAGGTGCGGATCAAGACCGGAGCCGCATGGACCGCCGGGCTGACCGCAATCGTCTGCATCGGTGAAACTCTGAGCCAGCGTGAGGCTGGCGAGACTCTGGACATCGTTGGCGGTCAGCTTGACGGCTCCCTGCCCGACGGGTCCACGGCTGAGAATATGGTCGTGGCCTATGAACCGGTCTGGGCCATCGGCACGGGCAAGGTGCCGACCACGGTTCAGATCGCGGAGGTTCATGATTTCCTGCGTGCGCAGCTTGTTTCCCGGTTCGGCGATGCCGCCAATGGCATCCGCCTGCTCTACGGCGGGTCGGTGAAACCGTCGAACGCGGCAGAAATATTCGCGGTCTCCAATGTCGACGGCGCGCTCGTCGGTGGTGCCTCGCTGAAAGCCGCGGATTTCGGCGGGATCATCGACGCGCTTGCGGCCGCCTGACACCTCAGCTGGCGGTCACGTCGTAGCCGTAGAGCCAATCGTATCGCTTCAGCGGCGCCGAGGGCGCAACCGCCCCGCCGAGACGCAGAGCCAAGTGCGCCGCATCGCGCAGAACCGGCGTACGCAGGTGGAAGTTTCTCGCGTTGGCATTTGCCGCCTCGACGGCGCGCGCCGCACGTGGTCGGCGGCGCACCTGATAGAGGGCAAGCGCCTCGGATTTGGGCAGCGAGCCAAGGCAATCCGCAAGGACCCACGCATCCTCCATAGCCATGTTGGCGCCCTGGGCGAGGAATGGCAGCGTCGGATGCGCGGCGTCGCCCAGTAGCGCCCAGGCGTCCGAATGCCAGAGCGGCGCAACCGAATGCCGGTGCAGGCCCCACAGGTGGACCTCTTCGATCCGGTCGAGCCAGCCGCGCACTTCCGGCGCATAGCCAGAGAACGCGCGCCGGAGGTTGTCTGGGGAGTCAGGGTGGGACCACCCCTCCTCCGTCCATTCCTCGCGTTCCTCGATGGCGACGATGTTCCTGAGCCCGTTTCCGAGCGGATAGGTCACAAGGTGCCGGCCCTTGCCCATGAAGACCTGCGACTCGGGCGGCGCGTCGTCCTTTATGACCGCCCGCCACGCGGCCTGACCAGTGAAGAACGCATCCCCCGGCCCGTTCAGCGTGGCACGCATCTGCGAGTGAAGTCCCTCGGCGCCGACCCGCAGATCCTCTCCCGGAAGCGGGGGATCGGACGGGTGCACCTCGGCCCCCAGCCGGATGTCAACCCCGACGGCGCGGGCGCCTTCCGCCAGCACGTCGATCAGGCGCGCTCGGTGGATCAGGACGAACGGGTGCGGGCCATCCGAGTATTTCGACAGGTTGATCCGCAGAACCTCTGCCCCGCGCGCATAGTCGCGCAGAACCACGGCGCGGCTGATCACACCGGCGGCCCGGATGGCATCGCCCAGCCCGAGAGCCTCGAGGACGGCGAATCCATTGGGAGAAATCTGGATTCCAGCGCCGACCTCGGTGATCGCCGTGGCCCGTTCCAGCACCGTCACGTGCGCGCCGCGCATGGCAAGCGCGGTCGCGGCGGCGAGACCTCCGATACCCGCGCCAACGACGGTTATCTGCATTCCGATCAGCATGCGGCCCTCCCGAAAGCAAAGACACCGGAGCGTTGCCCCGGTGTCCCTGTATTCCTACCGATGCGCCATCGGATCAATCGTCGCGGTGCACCCGTTCGCGGCGTTCGTGGCGCTCCTGCGCTTCCAGCGACAGGGTGGTCGTCGGACGTGCATCCAGACGCTTGAGAGAGATCGGTTCACCGGTCTCCAGGCAGTAGCCGTATTCGCCGGTTTCTATCCGCCGCAGCGCAGAATCAATCTTGGCGACAAGCTTGCGCTGACGATCGCGGATGCGCAGTTCGATGGCCCTGTCGGTCTCTTCACTGGCGCGGTCGGCGATGTCGGGAATGTTGCGAGTGCCATCCTGCAGGCCCTCGATGGTCGATTTGCTTTCGTCGAGCAGCTCGGCCTTTTGCTTGAGAAGTTTGCGACGGAAGTATTCCAGCTGACGTTCGTTCATGAACGGTTCGTCTTCAGCCGGGGTATACTCGTCGTGATCGAATGACTCGGCCTTCATACATGCAATCCCTGCTAGGCCGGACAGGTCGATGTCGCGTTCCACCGCCATCCAGCACCCTCCATATGCGGCCCATCTATCGCAAGCCAGATGGGATGTCACGCCCCAATCCGCCGCGCTTGCGCCTTTGCCACACCGCAGCTATGCAAAGTTCAACTACAAGCTTCAGTGGATTGACAGGGAATGAAATTCGCCGGAACCGAGTCCTATGTCGCGACCGAAGACCTGACCGTCGCAGTTAACGCGGCGGTCACTCTGGAAAGACCTCTGCTGGTCAAGGGCGAACCCGGAACTGGCAAGACGGAACTGGCACGACAGGTTGCGCAGGCGCTCGACCTGCCCATGATCGAGTGGCATATCAAGTCGACCACAAAGGCTCAACAGGGCTTGTACGAATACGATGCCGTCAGTCGCTTGCGTGACAGCCAGCTTGGCGACGAACGTGTTAACGACGTTTCGAACTACATCCGCCGCGGCAAGCTGTGGGAGGCGTTCAGCAAGGACACGAAATGCGTCCTGCTGATCGACGAGGTCGACAAGGCCGACATCGAGTTCCCCAACGACCTGCTGCAGGAACTCGACCGGATGGAGTTTCACGTTTATGAGACCGGAGAGACTGTGCGCGCGCAGCACAGACCGATTGTTATCATCACCTCGAACAATGAGAAGGAATTGCCGGATGCGTTTCTGCGCCGGTGCTTCTTTCACTACATCCGCTTCCCGGACATGGAGGTGATGAAGCAGATCGTCGAGGTGCATTTTCCCGGCATCAAGGATGCGCTTCTGACGACGGCGCTGACCCAGTTCTTCGAGATCCGCGAAATGGCTGGCCTCAAGAAAAAGCCATCGACCTCGGAAGTCCTGGACTGGCTGAAGCTCTTGCTGGCCGAGGACATGACGCCCGAGGACCTGAAGAAGTCCGGCACCAATGCCCTGCCCAAGCTTTACGGCGCGTTGCTGAAGAACGAGCAGGACGTGCATATGTTCGAGCGGTTGGCCTTCATGGCGCGCGGCGGACGGTGAATTCACGGTTTCCGTTACCGCCGGTATTGGACCTGAGCCGGCGAAGCCGGTAACAATGGCCGGGTCGCGTATGCCAGCGCGGCGCTGAAGGAACCGGAGGCTGACCGCCGTTGATCGAAATACGCCCCATCCAGGCCAGTGACCGTGCGGAATGGCAAAGGCTCTGGACAGCATATCTTGAGTTTTACGAAAGCTCAGTCACTACAGATATTTACGAGACGTCATTCGCGCGTCTTCTGGGCAACGATCCACACGATTTCCACGGGCTGATCGCCGAGCTTGATGGCAAGCCATGCGGTTTGGTCCATTATCTGTTCCATCGGCACATGTGGCGAACCGAGAACGTGTGCTATCTGCAAGACCTTTATGCGGATCCGGAGGTGCGGGGCATGGGTGTGGGGCGCAAGCTGATAGAGGCCGTCTATGCGGCGGCGGATGCGGCGGAAAGCCCGACGGTTTACTGGCTGACACAGGATTTCAACCAGACAGCCCGCAAACTCTATGACAGGATCGGTACGTTGACCCCCTTCATCAAGTACAACCGGGCCTGAGCCGCATGCGTTTTCTGATCTCCGTCGTGTTACTGGTGTCGCTTGCCGCCTGCGCCGCGCCGCCGACCGCAGACACTCCGACCCGTCGCGTGACCTTGCCCGCGACAGAGCCCCTGCCGCCGATGAAGACGTTTCCGTCTCCGAAGGTGACGCCGCCGACCCGTTCGAACGCCGCAATCGCAAGGGATTTTCTGGATCTGTCCTTCGAGCTCGAAAGCGGCCGGACGCTGCCGATACTGACACGCTTCGAAGAACCGATCACCGTGCGCGTTACCGGAGCCGCGCCCGGCAGCGTTGGCCCCGATCTTACACGCCTGCTGCGGCGCCTGCGTCAGGAAGCGGGCATCACGATCACCCGGGTCCCCGCAGACTCCGCCGCAAACATCACGATCGAAGTGCTGCCCCGCAAGGAGCTGCAGCGGTATGTTCCGCAGGCCGCGTGTTTCGTCGTTCCACGGTTGTCGAGTTGGGCTGAATTCAAACGCGAACGCCGCTCTGCAGCGGTTGACTGGACGACGTTGGAAACCCGCGAGCGGATGGCGATCTTCATCCCCGGCGACGTCAGCCCGCAGGAGGCGCGCGACTGTCTGCACGAGGAACTGGCGCAGGCGCTCGGGCCCCTCAATGACCTCTACCGGCTGAGTGACAGCGTCTTCAACGACGACAATTTTCACACGGTTCTGACCGGTTTCGACATGCTGATCCTGCGGGCCTATTACGACCCTGCCCTGCGTTCGGGCATGCGGCGCGAGGAAGTGGCGGCGCGTCTGCCGGCTATCCTGGCGCGACTGAATCCGCAGGGGCAGTATCGCAGCAGCGCCTTGCCGTCGCGCACGCCGCGCGAATGGATAGACTCAATCGAAGAAGCGCTTGGCCCGCGCACGTCGGACAATCGCCGTCAGGCGGCGGCCAAGCGCGCCGTGGCAATCGCCCGTGCGCAGGGCTGGTCCGACAACCGCATGGCTTTCTCGCTTTTTGCGCTCGGGCGTCTGGCGCTCGCCGGTGAAGCGGATATCGCGCTTGCCTCCTTCCTTCAGTCCAGCGCGCTGTACAACGCCCGGCCGGAAACCCGCCTGCAGGGCGCACATGTCGCGATGCAGCTCGCCGCGTTTGCATTGAGCTCCGGCCAGACTGACACCGCCATCGCCCTGATCGATGACAGCCTGGGCGTCGTCGCGCAGGCGGAAAATGCAGCACTTCTGGCGACACTCCTGATGATCAAGGCCGAGGCTCTGGAGGTGCAGGGACGCGTCGCGGAGGCAAAAGCCGTCCGGCAGGATTCGCTCGGCTGGGCGCGGTACGGCTTCGGCTCTGACGACGCTGTTCACGGACGCCTCTCCGAAATTGCCGCCCTCAGTTCGCGTGTGAAGGCCGCCTCGCTATGATCGTTCTGGCAGCCGCGGTCTTCGGCGTCCTGCTGGGCGTACTGACGGCCCGTAACCGCAAAGGAAACCGCAAGGACATGGCGCAATATGGTGCCGTCTTCGGCATCATCTTCAGCATGCTGGGCTTGTTTGCGACCATCATCATCGAGCGTATGATGACCTGATGTTCATCCCCTTCTTCGACTCCCTCAGATCGGCCGGAATCCCGGTATCCCTGCGCGAATATCTGGGGTTCCTCGAAGGGGTGAAGGCCGGCCTCGTCACCTACGATATCGAGGGTTTCTACTATCTCGCCCGCACCGCCATGGTGAAGGACGAGCGTAACCTCGACCGTTTCGACCGCGCCTTCGCCGAAAGCTTCCGCGGCATGGAGTCGATCCCGCTCGAAGCGGTACTGCAGGCCGTCGAACTACCCGCCGATTGGCTGGAGAAGATGGCCGAGAAGCACCTGAGCGAAAAGGAAAAAGCAGAGATAGAGGCGTTCGGCGGCTTCGAGAAACTGATGGAAACCCTGCGCGAACGGCTGAAGGAACAGGAAGGCCGCCATCAGGGCGGCAACAAATGGATCGGCACTGCCGGCACCTCCCCCTTCGGTGCCCACGGCTACAATCCCGAGGGCGTGCGCATTGGCCAGACGGAAAGCCGCCACCAGCGCGCGATAAAGGTCTGGGACAAGCGCGAGTTCCGCGATTTCGACGACACCGTCGAAATCGGCACCCGCAACATCAAGGTCGCACTGAAGCGCCTGCGCAAATGGGCCCGCGACGGCGCAGACGAAGAGCTGGACCTGAACGGCACCATCCGTGCCACTGCCGAGCATGGCTATCTGGACGTGAAGACCCGGCCAGAGCGGCGAAACGCGGTGAAGGTGCTGCTTTTCCTCGACGTCGGCGGTTCCATGGACCCGCATGTGAAGGTAGTCGAGGAGCTGTTCAGCGCCGCCAAGGCGGAGTTCAAGCATCTTGAGCACTACTACTTCCATAACTGCCTTTATGAAGGCGTGTGGAAGGACAATCGCCGCCGGTGGAACGCGCAGACGCCGACCTGGGACGTGCTGCATACCTACGGTTCCGACTACAAATGCATCTTCGTCGGAGATGCCTCGATGTCGCCCTACGAGATTGCCTATCCCGGCGGCGCCAACGAACACTGGAACGCCGAGGCCGGACAGGTCTGGCTGGAGCGCGCGCGGGACCAATGGCCGAATTGCCTTTGGATCAATCCGGTCCCCGAACGCTACTGGGAACACACCCAGTCCACCCAGCTGATCCTTCAGATCTTCGGCCCGTCCCGAATGGTGCCGATGACGCTGGAAGGGATCGAACGCGGGATGAAGGAACTGGGGCGATAAGCCGCCTTCGCCGGCCTTGCCAGATCGGTCGCCGACGTTTCATCTGACGACATGGCCGAGTCCGACAACCGCCCCGATCTGCTGAGCCGCCTTGCCGATGGCTGGCGCAGGCACCCCGTGCTCTGGACGCTGTTTCCGGCCGCGCTGGCACTGACGCTGTTCTTTCTGGTCCAGGGGGCCCTGCATGCCATGTACTGGTCCGACCCCGCGCATCGCGACGAGCAGATCGCGGGATGGATGACGCCCGGCTACGTCGCCCATTCCTGGCATGTTCCGCGGGACGTGATGATCGCGGCAATCGGCGCCGGCGACCCCGGCAAGGGCGAACGCCCCACGCTGGACAGCATTGCGCGCGACCAGGGCATATCGACTGATGAGCTGATCGCGCGGATCACGGCAGCCATCACAGACCACCGGGCAACGGCCGGTCCCGCGCAACCATGATCGATACAATACTCGCGGCCGTGCCCACCTACGGGCTATGGATCGTATTCGCCGCGACGTTCCTGTCCTGCCTTGCCCTGCCGATCCCCTCTTCGCTGATCATGCTGACGGCAGGAGCTTTCGTCGCCGCCGGGGACCTGCCGCTGACCTTTACGATACTGCTGGCATGGCTGGGCGCGATCCTGGGCGATCAGGTCGGCTTCTACCTTGGCCGTCGCGGCGGTGACGTTACAAAACGCATGACAGAGGGCGGCAAGGCGGCAGAGCTGATGGCACGCGCCAACACGCTGTCCGACCGTTATGGCGGCCAGGGCGTGTTCCTCAGCCGCTGGCTGCTGTCGCCGCTGGGGCCTTACATGAACTTCGTCACCGGCGCGGCACGCATGAAATGGGTACGCTTCGCAGTGTGGGGCGCCTTGGGAGAGGCCGTGTGGGTCGCCATCTATGTTGGATTGGGTGCCGGCTTCTCAAATCAGATCGAGGCGGTGGCACAGCTCGCCGGCAACTTCTCCGGCGCGCTGGCGGCGGGTGCAGTGGCCATCGGACTCGGCCTCTGGTTGCGTTCGGCGCTCAGGGCCGACAAACGCTTGAAGCGCAAGCAACAAGCGGGCAAGCTTCCGGAATAAATTGACCGCCGCCAGGCCGTTGAACAGCAGCAATTTTCCCGGTCCAGATCACATGAATCCCTATCGTTTCGACATCCGCTCGCTGACACCGGAGCGCTGGGAGGATTTCGAGACGGTGCTGGGCAAAAGCGGCCAGAGCGGGTGCTGGTGCATGTACTGGCTGGCGGACGGCTCCAGGGCGTTCCGGGACGGAGCCAGGGGCGGCGGCGAGGCCACGAACCGCAGTGCGTTTCGCACAATCGTCGAGAAAGGTCCCGCGCCCGGCCTTCTGGCCTATGACCGCGATGTACCGGTCGCCTGGGTGCGCATTCTGCCTCGCAGCCGGCATCCGTCCCTGGAGAATTCGCGTTTCTTCCGCACGCAATTGCCGACCGATCATGTCTGGTCGCTGTCCTGCTTTGTGGTGCGCGCCAAATGGCGCCGCCACGGATTGACGGAACAGCTGACCCGCGCCGCGATCCGGTATGCCCGCGAACATGGGGCCCGCGCCGTTGAAGCCTACCCCACCGAAACCGATGAAAAGAAGGATTCCAGCTCGATTTACATGGGCGTCGCGTCCACGTTCCGACGCCTGGGTTTCGAGGAAGTGCAGCGCAAGGCGCCGCACAAACCGATGATGCGGCTGTTCCTGAACTGACCTGCTGCACGCGACCGACCAGACGGCCCACGCGGCGATCAAGCGAAGGTTTCTTGCCGGCGGTCCCGTGCCTCCCCATATTCGCTTCATGATCAAGTTCACCCCGATCCTCCTGGCGGTGCTTTACGCGCTGGTGATGTACAAGTTTTCGACCTGGCGCACCGCGAAGATGCTGGACGCGCAGTCGACCGAACTTGCCGATCCGATGCTGAAGGCGTTCACCGACCGCATGGCCCATGCATTGGAGGTCGAACGCATCCGGGTGCACATCTACGAGATCGACCCGGTGAACGGCCTCGCCGCGCCGGACGGGCGGATCTTCATCACCCGCGGATTCTTCAACCGGTACCGCGCCGGGGAGGTATCGGCGGCGGAACTGTCTACCGTCATCGCACATGAGCTGGGGCATGTCGCACTCGGCCATTCCCGGCGCCGGATGATTGATTTCTCCGGCCAGAACGCCGTTCGGGTCGGGCTGGCGATGGTGCTGGCCCGGTTCCTTCCGGGTTTCGGCTATCTCGTCGCCAACCTGGTGGCGCGGATGCTGGCCGCGGGGCTGTCACGCTCGGACGAGTACGAGGCCGACGCATATGCCTCGGCGCTGCTGGTTAAGGCCGGGATCGGAACTGAACCGCAGAAGGCGCTGTTCGGCAAGCTGGAAAAGCTTTCAGGCAATGGCGGCGCCGGGATGCCGGCCTGGCTTATGAGCCATCCGAAAACGCAGGACCGAATCGCCGCAATCGAGAAGCTTGAGGCACGGTGGAAGCTGGCGGGATCCGCCGGCACCTAGCTGCTAGCTGAACGGACTAGCGAGAGATTTTTTGGGCTCAGCCCGGCGCTACGTTTCCAGCGCCTTTCCCAACCTCGGCAGCCTCGCTTTGCGCATCAGCTTTCGGATCGGCCAGGCCTCTCCCGAAAGCTCTTCCGCCTTCTGCCGCACCGTTTCCGCTGCATCCTCCACCGCGTCGGGATGATCGGCCCATAGGCGCATCAGGAAGGGATCGACGCTCCACCGCTCCAGTCCCTCCTCCGCGAGGACACCGCGGGGAAAGTCCTTCGCATTCTCGCTCAGGATCGCGTCCGCGCTGCCCCGGATCGCCGCGGACAGCACATGAACGTCCGCCGGATCCGGCAGCCAGAGTCGACCCTCCAGCCCCGGATCAACCGGCACTTCCGCACCCGGCCAGTCGGCCCGGACCATCGCGATCTCGGCTCTTGCCTGCGCTTCGCCCTCCGGCCCCAGCTTGCGTGCCGCCCGCGCCCATTCCTCCAGTATCCGCGCCGACCAAAGGGGGGTGAACAGCCCGGCCTTCGCGACGCCAAGCACCACCTCGCGCATCACCGTCGGGTAAAGCACATTGGCGTCGATCAGGACCTTCATGCGGTCAGTCGGAAGAACAGCGCCTTCAGATATCCCGACTCCGCCAGTTGCGGCAGCTGCGGATGGTCCGGCCCGGCAAAGCCGGTGTAGACGATCTGCCCGCGCCGCCCGCCCTTGCCAATTCCACGCGCCGAGGCGTTGCGGAACTTCGTCAGATCCGCCGCGTGCGAACAGGAACAGAGCCCGAGGTACCCGCCCGGCGCCACCAGCGGCGCGGCGAGCCGCGCCACGCGCTCGTAGGCGCGCAGGCCGGCATCCAGCGCCTGACGGTTCGGCGCGAAGGCCGGCGGATCGCAGATGACGAGGTCGAACTTCGCGCCCTCCTCCGCCAGCGCCGTCATCGTGTCGAACGCATCGCCGCGACGGGTGGCGAAGCGGTCCGCCGCACCCATCGCCTGCGCGCCCTTCTCCGCAAGATCCAGCGCGGCCGCAGAACTGTCCACGGCCAGCGCCGACGCGGCACCGCCAGCCAGCGTTGCAAGCGAGAAGCCTCCGACATGCGAAAACACGTCCAGGACCCGCGCGCCCTTTGACAGGCGCTGTGCGAAGGCATGGTTGTCGCGCTGGTCGAAGAACAGGCCGGTCTTCTGCCCGCCCAGCAGATCGGCCATGTACACGGCCCCGTTCATCGCTACCGGGACCGGAGCGCCGACATTGCCGCGCAGCACCAACGTCTCTTCCGGCAATCCTTCCTGGCTTCTCGCCCGGCCAGACCCGTTCTTGACGATCGTCGTCACACCGGTGACGTCAGCCAAAGCATCGGCCAGCGGCTCTATCAGCGCCTCGGCCCATGCCGCATTCGGCTGGATCACCGCCGCGTCGCCGAAACGGTCGACGACGACACCCGGCAGTCCGTCCGCCTCGGCATGGACAAGCCGGTAGAACGGTGTGTCGTAAAGCCGTTCCCGATGCGCCAGCGCCGCGCGAAAGCGATCCGCCAGCCAGGCCTGATCGATCACCGCCTCCGGGTCGCGGTCCAGCACCCGCGCGATGATCCGCGAGCCGGGGTTCACCGTGCACAGGGCCATCGGCCGCCGCTCGCCATCCTCAAGCACCGCGAGCGTTCCCGGCGCCAGTGCTTTCGTGCGGCGGTCGGTGACGAGTTCGTCGGAATAGACCCAGGGGAATCCGTGCCGGATGGCACGGGCCTCTGCTTTTGGTTTCAGGCGTATCACGGGATAGTCGGGTGTCATGGACGCCCTGTTATCCGGTCGAGGCGGCCTGTGGAAGACGAAAGCCCGGGCGCATCGGCCCGGGCTTCACTGGTGTCCGCCGTGAGTGGGTCTTACAGGGCCGCCAGTTCGTCTTGGATCACACCGGCCAGATGCCGGCTGATGCGCACCTTCTGCGTGTCGCCACGTGCTTCCGCAGCAACCGCAGCCGATCCGCCATAGGCACGCAGGTTGGCCTTCACGAAATGCTTCGGTACGATAACCTCGCCCGTCGCCGCATCCGCGACCTGCAGGTAGAAGTGGATGGAATGAACGCCGCCAACCGTGTAGCGGGCCTTCTGCGTCAGGGCGTGGAACCGGGTCACCTCGATATCCAGAACGACATCGCGTGCGCCATCGAACGGTTTGACACCCTTCGCCATGGCATCGGTGAAGATCGCTTTCACCTGCTCGTGCCGGTTCCCCATGGGATCACCGTGCCAGACAATGTCGGTCCCGGGATAATAGGCGTTGCTTTCGCTTTCGCGCAGCGAGTCCGGAACGGTCACGTCGATCCGGGCCACCGAGAAATCGTGCAGGCCGCCCGGCAGCACCTGTGCGGTTTCCAGCGCGGTCGCCGGAGTGAAATCGCGGGTCACCGGATTGCTGCCGCAGGCCGCCAGTCCCAGAACGGCGCCCAGCGCCAAAATAATGCGTCTACGATATGTGGTCATCTGCCACCTCCTGGGCGTTCTGCCCATGTTTCAGAGTGGCAAACAGTCTGTTGTTTCTTTCAGGCCAAAAAAAGAAAATCCCGGCGCATTTCCGGGATTTCTTTTTGGTCTGACTATGCGCGCTGCATCAAAATTGTTGCCGAATTGCGGCAAGTATCGACGCTGCGGCAACCCTGGGTTTTATTACAGGGTCTGGCCTTCCGGATGACGTTTAAACGCACCACGGACCCAGGTCCGGAGCGAGCGGAAACCATGGGCAACGGCTTCGGCTTGCATGCGGCGGGCTTCGCGTTCGATCTCGGCGAAGTCTACACGCCCTTGGTCAAGATGTTTCATCGGTTCGTTCCTCTGCTCGGGTCGCAATCAGCTTCCCCCCTTGACCCAGAACCTAGGCGCATAGCTTTCTGAGTAGGAGACCCAATACAGCAATTCCGCCATGCGTATGCTGCAACGCAGAAATATGGCTTGTTAGCGCTAACTTAAAATGGTACATTAACCTCAACCCCAGCCAGACCGGAGATCCCATGACCCTGAATCCCCGGATCGAAGCCGTGACAGAGCGCATCCGCGCCCGCAGCTCCGACAGCCGCCGCCGTTACCTCGACAAGATTTCCGCGCTCGCAGATGCAGGTCCGCGCCGCGCCCACCTCACCTGCGGCAACCAGGCCCATGCCTATGCCGCGATGGGTCAGGACCAGTCCGCGCTGGCCGAAGGGCGCGCGCCCAATCTGGGTATCGTGACGGCCTACAACGACATGCTCTCGGCGCATCAGCCGTTCGAACGGTTCCCAGACCTGATCCGCGCCACGGCACGCCGCGTCGGCGCCACGGCACAGGTCGCGGGCGGTGTTCCGGCGATGTGCGATGGCGTCACGCAGGGCCAGCCCGGAATGGAGTTGTCGCTGTTCTCCCGCGACGTCATCGCCCTAGCTGCCGGTGTGGCGCTGTCCCACAACTGCTTTGACGCGGCGGTCTATCTCGGCGTCTGCGACAAGATCGTTCCGGGCCTCGTGATCGCCGCCGCCAGTTTCGGCCACATCCCGAGCGTCTTCATGCCGGCAGGTCCGATGACCAGCGGACTGACCAACGACGAAAAGGCACGCGTCCGCCAGCAGTTCGCGGCGGGCGAGGTTGGCCGCGACAAGCTGATGGAGGCCGAGATGGCCTCCTACCACGGCCCCGGCACCTGCACCTTCTACGGGACCGCGAACACCAACCAGATGCTGATGGAGTTCATGGGCCTGCACCTGCCCGGCGCATCCTTCGTGAACCCGAACACGCCGCTCCGCGACGCGCTGACAGAGGCGGCCGCCGAGCGGGCACTGGCGATCACCGCGCTCGGCAATGAGTTCACGCCGGTGGCCGACATCCTCGACGAGCGCGCCTTCGTCAACGGCATCGTCGGGCTGATGGCGACGGGCGGGTCCACGAACCTCGTGCTGCACCTGCCCGCCATGGCGCGCGCGGCGGGCGTCATGCTGGATACCGAGGATTTCGACGAGATCAGCAACGTGGTGCCGCTGATGGCCAAGGTTTATCCCAACGGCCTCGCCGACGTGAACCATTTCCACGCCGCGGGCGGACTCGGTTACATGATCGGCGAGTTGCTGGGGGCCGGCCTGCTCCATCCCGACACCAAGACCGTCGCTGGCGAGGGCATGGCCCGCTACACGCAGGAGCCGGTTCTGCAGGACGGCGCACTGGCCTGGCGCGATGGCGCAAGCGAAAGCCTGAACGATCAGATCCTGCGCCCGGCTTCCGACCCGTTCCAGCCGACCGGCGGGCTGAAGGACCTGCAGGGCAACCTGGGCCGTGGCGTGATGAAGGTCTCGGCGGTGAAACCCGAACGGCACGTGATAGAGGCGAAGGCGCGGATCTTCCACGATCAGGCGGACGTCAAGACGGCCTTCAAGAACGGCGAATTCACCGAAGATACCGTGGTTGTAGTGCGATTCCAGGGGCCGAAGGCGAACGGCATGCCGGAACTGCATTCCCTGACGCCGATCCTGGCGGTGCTGCAGGATCGCGGGCTGAAGGTGGCGCTGGTAACCGACGGCCGCATGTCCGGCGCGTCCGGCAAAGTGCCGGCCTGCATCCATGTCTGCCCCGAGGCCGCGGCCGGCGGCCCCCTCGCCCGCCTGCGCGACGGCGATCTGGTGCGGGTCGATGCGGCGGCGGGCCGTCTGGAGGCTGTCGGCATCGACCTTGCGACGCGTAAGTCCGTCATGCCCGACCTCTCCGCCAATGGCATCGGCCTTGGGCGCGAGCTGTTCGAGGTATTCCGGCAATCGGCAGGCGACGCGGTGAACGGCGCGGGCGTGGTTGTCTAGGCACCGTCCCGGCGGCGCGCCGAAAAAGGTCTATGCCTCCGGCGGGGATATTTGTAGCCAGTAGAAGATGCGGATCTGAAGGAGCGACGGGGATGATCACTGCCAAGGAAGCGAGCGAACGGTCGCTGGAACTGTGCCGGCTAGCGCCGGTCATCCCGGTTCTGGTGGTCGATGACATCGCCGTTGCGGTGCCTTTGGCGCAGGCGCTGGTGGCGGGCGGCTTGCCCGTCCTCGAGGTGACGCTGAGAACTCCGGTGGCGCTGGAGGTGATCCGGGCCATGTCCAGCGTCGCGGGCGGCGTCGTCGGCGCGGGGACGGTCCTGAGCGAAGCGGACGTGATCGCGGCGAAGGCAGCCGGCGCGCTCTTCGCAGTCTCGCCCGGCGCGACGGACGCACTCTGCGCCGCCTGCGAGGCGCATGAACTGCCGCTTCTGCCGGGCGCGGCGACCGCGACAGAGATGATGCGCCTTATGGAACGCGGCTACACCACGGCGAAATTCTTCCCGGCAGAGGCCGCGGGCGGCGCGAAGGCGCTGAAGGCGCTGGGTGCACCCCTGCCGCAGATCACCTTCTGCCCGACAGGCGGCGTGAGCCCCGCGAATGCCGCGGATTACCTCGGTCTGTCGAACACGGCCTGTGTGGGCGGGTCGTGGGTTGCGCCGGGGGACAAAGTGAAGTCAGGCGACTGGGCCGGGATCGAAGCGCTGGCGAAGGGCGCGGCAGCCCTGCCCCGCTAACCCTGCGCGTTGGACACAGCCGCGCCAGCGGCGTCCGACCTCAGGTGCGCCGCGCCGCCCAGCCACCGCGGCGGCGTGGCTTTGGCTGAGGCGCAAGGCCTTCCTTGAGCACCTGTGTCATCGGATGGTCCGGATCGGCGTATTCCTGCAGCAGGCGAGTGATTGCCTCGTGCGGCGACGTACCCTCGGGCAGTTTCAGCGCCCATTCCATGAAGATGGATCGGCATTGGGCGGGCGTGATCCCCTCAATGCGGTAGGCCTCGCGGATAAGGCCGGAACGATCGATGTAATCCAGATCCATGGCACAGACGTAGTGCGGCGCCCGCGCCCAGCAAAGCGAAATTGCGACAGTCCCGCGGAAAAGAACGGCACGGCTTGCCCGAAAACGCTCCGCGACCGTATTCTGCGCCCGCAACCGGCAGGAATGGCCGGCGCATCGGAGGACAGAGCAATTACGACGCAAGCGCCGCGGGTCTCCGCCGTCGTCCCATGCTATCAGGAAGAGGCCACGCTGCCAGAGCTGCACCGGCGGCTGACCGGGGCCTGCGCGGACGCGGTGGGCGACGCCTACGAGATCGTGCTGATCGACGACGGCTCCTGCGACCGCACCTGGGAAACGATTGCGAAGCTCAGCGACGCCGACCCGAGAGTGGTGGGCGTCAAGCTGGCGCGCAACCATGGCCACCAGATTGCACTGACCGCGGGACTGGAACTGTGCCGGGGCGACCGCATCTTCATCCTCGATGCCGACCTGCAGGACCCGCCCGAACTGCTGGCGCCGATGATGGCGAAGATGGACGAGGGCTTTGACGTCGTTTACGGCCAGCGCCGGGAACGTGCCGGCGAAACCTGGTTCAAACGCGCTTCGGCCAAAGCCTTTTACCGGCTGCTCAGCCGGCTCTCCGACACTCCGATCCCGCGCGATACCGGGGATTTCCGGCTGATGTCCCGCCGGGTCCTCGATGTGCTCAAATCTATGCCCGAACGCCAGCGCTTCGTCCGCGGTATGGTGGCCTGGGCCGGGTTCTCGCAGGTGGCCTTTCCCTACGAGCGCGACGCGCGCCATGCGGGCGAGACCAACTATTCGCTGAAAAAGATGCTCGGGCTCAGCACCGATGCGATCACCGGTTTCTCGATCGTGCCGCTCAAGCTCGCCTCCTGGCTTGGCTTCGTCTTCGCGGCGATCGCGATGGGCCTGATCGTCTATTCACTCGCAAGCTGGCTGTTCTTTTCCACCGTATCGGGCTGGACCAGTTTGATTATCGTGTTCCTTGTCCTGAGTAGCGTACAGCTGTTGGTGCTCGGGGTGATCGGCGAATACCTCGGCCGGCTGTTCATCGAAGCCAAACAGCGGCCGGTCTTCATTGTTGACAGGGTACTCGTGGGAGGTACCGAGATGCCGCCCAAGCTGCGGCTGGAAGAAGCGTCCGGGAGTTCGCTGGCGTGAGCGAAGCGCGGGCAGCCGGCACACGTCTGGCGGTCGACTTCGCCAAGTTCGGCGCGGTCGGCGTCGTCAACACGCTGGTCGGTTACCTGACCATACTAGCTGCGATGACTTGGGCCGGCCTGGCGCCTGTGCCTGCGAATGTCGTCGGCTACGCCGTGGGGCTCTGCGTTTCCTTCGTGTTGAACCGGCGTTTCACCTTCGCCGGGCGCGGAGGTGGCGGCATCGGTCAGGTTCTGGGATTTTTCGCCGTGTTCGCACTGTCCTACGGCCTGAACCTGCTGGTGCTGCGGGAAGCGTTATTCCTCCTCGCACCCGCCTGGGCGCAGGCACTGGCGATGGTATCCTATACCGTCTGTTTTTTCCTCCTGTCGCGGGCATTCGTCTTTCCGGAAACCGAGGCAAAGGTGCCTCCGGTCTTCGCTGCACTCGATACCGTCGCGCGCTCCCCGGTAAGCTGGGCGTTCGGGCTGATCATCCTTGCCGTGCTGTCCGCACCGCTCGGACTGCCGCACGGCTGGGGCGGCAACGAGATCAATTATTTCGATCTCGGCCACCGCGTGATGCATCCCGAGAAATTCACCGAACTTCACGCCGCGAACGACGATTCCAATGCACGTCTGGTGAGCCTCGGGCTTATCGGCATTGCCATCGACCTGTTCGGCTTCGAGGGGGCGCATACGGTTCTGACGTTCCTTTGCTGGGCGGCGATGTGCCTGGGTCTCGTATACCTGGCGCGCGGCCTGAGACTTTCGCCTGCGGCCCTGATCCTTGGACTTGCTGCCTATTTCGGCGGGCGTCAGATGCTGATCGGCGGCGAATGGCTGTTTGGCGGCGTCGAGGGCAAGGTCCTGGCCTACGCGGCGGTCTTTTTCGCCCTGGGTCTCGCGTTGCGCGGCCGTTACATGCCTGCGGTCATGCTGGCAGCGCTGGCAGCCTATTTCCACTTCCTCGTCGGCGGCTTTTGGGGGCTCGCGCTTCTGGCTCTGGGCCGCCTCCAGGGCCGGTCCTGGCGCGATCTCGTTCCGCCCTTCGCGCTTTTCGTTCTACTGCTGCTGCCTCTGGCTGGACTTCTGGTTCAGGAAAGGCTGCTGGCCGAAAAGCCCGACCTGACCGGCCTGCCGTTCGGACCCGAGGTCATCTATGCGGTCTATCGGAACCCGCACCACCTGGCGCCCTATGCCTCGCCGGAATGGTTCGCGGCGAACTGGCGGCCCGGTCTGATCTGGGCCGGTCTCATGGCGATGACGCTGCTGATGCTGATCAGGATCGTGCCGGAACGCCGGGTCGCGATGAGCTGGGTGGCCGGGTTGAACATTTACATCGTCGCGGCCTTCGTGATCGCCTGGCTCGACCGGCACACACATGCACTTGCGCCGTTCTATCTGTTCCGTCCGATGTCGCTGACCACGCTTCTGACGCTGATGCTGGGAACTCAGGCCCTGATCGCCCCTCTGCCCGCAACCGGGCAACGACTGTTTGCCGCAGCAGCGGTTGCGGTATTCGCCGTCCTTTCGGTTCCCGCCGCGCTGACCGCCGCGCGCGAGGCATTCACAGAACCCGATCTGGCCGAGGAACTGGACGACGAGGAACGCGCACTGGTCGACTGGCTGCGGACCGAGACGCCCGGGGATGCCGTACTGCTATTCGACATCTGGCCGCAGCAATATGTGCGGCGGGCATCCGTGGCGTTTTTCGGGCTGGAGCGGCTGACCGAACGGCCCTTGATGGTAATGTTCAAGTTCGTGCCAACCGGCACAACCGGTCTGGTGCGGTGGTACCGGCTGATCCAGTGGCGGGAAGAAGTCTTCGCCGGCGATTGCGACGCGGTGCTGAAGGAGCCCGTGGATTATCTGATCACGCGGGAACTGCCGGCCGAAGGGCTGACTGCTTGTACCGAACCTGCCTGGCAGGACGGCAGCTTCACCGTGCTGAAGGTGATACGGGACTAGCCCGGCGTGCGGGTCAACGCAGCATCGATGATCGCGGCAGCTTCCTCCGCCAGTTCCGTCAGTTCCGCCGCCAGGCCGTCGAAGCTTTCGGCACCAGTCTGGCGCAACAGAAAGTTGCGGCCGCCCTCGCCCAGTTCCTCCACCTTCAGGCTGCCGCCGGTCAGCAGGCGCGAGGCTGCCTGGACCTGCCAGAAACGGCGATAGGCATGGGTAAGACGTTGGACGTCTTCGGGACTGAGCCAGCCGACGCCCTGTCCCGCCAGCAATTGCTCCGGTACGCGCCGCTCGGGTTTCCCGGCTAGCAGCGTGGCGGCCTGTGCGAGCAATTCGATATCAGTCATCCGCCCCGATCCCCGCTTGCCCTCCCATTGGGTCTCGGCAGGCTTCGCCTCGGCGACACGCTGGCGCATCTCGGCGACATCGTGAAGCACCTTGGCCGCATCGACAGCCTTCGATAGCAGCTCCTCCCGAAAAGCCTCTATCTCGGCACCCAGCGTTCGGGTGCCCGCGACCACACGGGCACGGGTCAGGGCGAGGTGTTCCCAAGTCCAGGCTTCCTCGCGCTGATAGGTCCGGAACGCGGACCAGGATGTGGCGACCGGTCCCTGCCGGCCCGAGGGACGCAGGCGCATGTCGATTTCATACAGAATCCCCTCTGCCATCGGTGCCGTCATCGCAGTGACAAAGGCCTGGGTCAGACGGGAATAATAGGTTCCGGCGGACAATGGGCGTCTGCCGTCCGAAACGGAATCGCTCTCTGCGTCGTAAATGACGATCAGATCGAGATCGGACCCGGCCGAAAGCTGGCGCGCGCCAAGCGATCCCATGCCCATGACTGCCGCGCCTCGGCCCGGCATGTCACCATGTTTGCGGGCGAAATCGCGTACCACCACGGGGCAGACGACATCCAGCACCGCCTCGGCCAGATCCGCATATTGCTGGCCCGCCTCCTCGGCGTCGATCAGCGCGCGCAGGTGGTGCACGCCGACGCGGAAATGCCATTCCTTCAGCCAGCGTCGCGCGGCATCCAGCTTTTGCTCGAAATCGTCCGCCGCGACGATCTGTGCGGTGAGGCGCTTCTTCAACGCTTGAAGACCGGGCCACGGTTCGAAAAAGGCGCCGCCGATCACCGCATCAAAAACCTGAGAGTTGCGGCCCAGATACTGCGCAAGACCCGGCGCCGTTGCGGCGATATCGGCGATCAGGTCGATCAGCTGCGGGTTCGCCTCGAACAACGAGAACACCTGAACACCCGCAGGCAGCCCGTGCAGGAACCCGTCGAAGCTTTCCAGCGCCTCCAGCGGCCTCGCCGACTGTTGAAGCCGCTCCAGAAGATCCGGCTTCAACCGCTCGAAGATCGCAACCGCGCGCGAGGAACGCAGCGCCGGATAGTTCGACCAGCGGTCGACAATGGCCTGAACATCCTCATCGATTTCCGGCGCTTCTCCGTTGTCATGCGGTGCAAAGAAGCTTTCCGTCAGTTCGTGTACCGTCGACAGCCGCTCGAACAGATCCTGCCGCAGATCGGCCTCGTCCCGGTCCATGAACGCGGCCAGCCGGGCAAACCCCTCGTCGTCCTGCGGCAGTTCATGGGTCTGCGCGTCCGCAATCATCTGCACCCGGTGCTCTACCTCTCGATGCGCACGGTAGGCGTCGGTCAGCGTGTCCGCGGCATCTTCCGGCACCCACCCGGCTGCGACAAGCCGCGCCAGCCCCTCGACCGTTCCACGTACCCGCAACGACGGATCGCGCCCTCCGGCGATGATCTGTCGCGTCTGAGTGAAGAACTCGATCTCGCGGATGCCGCCGCGGCCAAGCTTCATGTCATGGCCCTCGAGCGTAATCGGCCCGTGCAGCCCCTTATGGGCGCGGATCCGCAGCCGCATGTCGTGCGCGTCCTGTATCGCCGCGAAGTCGAGATGCTTGCGCCAGACGAACGGAGTGAGATGCTCCAGGAACCGTTCACCCGCCACCAGATCCCCGGCGCACGCCCGCGCCTTGACATATGCGGCACGCTCCCACGTGCGGCCGACGCTTTCGTAATAGGTCTCCGCCGCCTCCATCGACAGGCAGACCGGCGTTACCGAGGCATCGGGACGAAGCCGCAGGTCGGTGCGAAAGACGTAGCCGTCCCTCGTGATGTCCGACAGCGTATGCGCCATGTTGCGTGTGGCCCGCACCAGCGCGGCGCGGGCGTCGTGGTAATTCTCGCGATGCCGCTCGCCGTCAAACAGGACAATGAGGTCTATGTCGGAGGAATAGTTCAGCTCTCCCGCGCCCATCTTGCCCATGGCCAGCGCAAACGTACCCGCCGCGTCGGCCACATCCGCGTCGGTGGCGCCGGGAAGCTTTCCGCGAGAGATCTCTGTCGCGACCGCGGCCTTCAATGCCAGGTCGGTGGCGAGATCCGCGAAACCGGTCAGCGCGCCGGTGACCTGTTCCAGCGCCCAGACGCCGCCAAGATCCGCAAGCGCAATCAGCAACGCCGCGCGCCGCTTCGCCCGCCGCAGACCGGCGTGCAAGTCGCTGATTTCCAACGCGCTTGTATCGGACAGGATGTTTTCGAATGCGGCTTCCGGCGGCTGGGTCAAAGCCGCTTCCAGCCACTCGCTTTCCTTCGCGATCAGCCCGCCGAGATACGGGCTGCAACCCGCCGTTCCTTCCACCAGTGCGCGCAGTTCGGGGGCCAGCCCGGGGAACAACGCAGCGGCTTCCTTTCCTCTGTCCGCATCATACGGACGTGGGCAACGAGACAATCGGGACGCAAACACCATGCCAGATATCTGGGGTGCCCGGCCCTGCCGGGTCAAGCCTCAGACCGGGGCCGGGTCATCGGTGGAGCTGTCCTGACTGAACGTGTTCAGCCAGCGCCCCCCACGTTCCTCCCAGATCGAACTGACATACATCGCCTCGGACGTGTCCGCGCCCTTCCGGATGTAGTCGGCACGATACGCCAGCAGCGCCCTGCCCGGCCCCAGGGGCACCAGCCGCGGCGCGCTGATTTCATAAAGTTCAACAGTCGGGCCATCGGAAATCTGGTCCACATGGCAGGCGCGTTCGGCATAACCTGTGGAATAGACGCCAAGGAAATCCTCAGCCAGCAGCGCCTCGTCCGCAGCAGCATCGCCGGCCACCAGCGCCTCCCAGACCTGCGTTTCGAGGGAAAGGAAAAAGTCCAGATCATTCATGAGTCGAACGCTTGCACCCATTCTCCCGGTCCGTAAAGTGCCGCGACCGGCGAAAACGGAGGCGGGTATGAGCAAGAGCCTGAAACGCGTGCGCGCCGCCCTGGAAGCGGCACAGCTTGAGGCCGACATCCGCGAGGTCGGACAGGCCCGCACGGCAGCCGAAGCCGCCGAATCCGCAGGCTGTCATTTAGACCAGATCGCCAAGTCGATCATCTTTCGCGGCGAAGAGAGCGGCACGGCGCTGCTGTTCCTGACCGCGGGCGGTAATCAGGTCGTTGCCGACAAGGCCAGCGCGCTCGCGGGCGAGGCGCTCGGCAAGGCCGATGCCGACCTGATCCGCGCTCAGACCGGGTTTGCGATCGGCGGTGTTGCGCCGATCGGTCACCTCAACCCGATCCGCGCCTGGCTCGATCCCCGGCTCGCGGAGTTCGATGTTGTCTGGGCCGCTGCTGGTACGCCACGCCACATCTTTCCGATATCGCCTGCGGATCTGGAACGCCTGACCGGGGCAGCTAAGGCCGATTTCATCGCCTGAGGCAGTCGGATCAGGCCGCCGGCCCTCGTCCAGCCAGCCTTAAAATGTCTTCGCGATATACATCTATCCATTTGACGTAAAACGGTTTTCAAAATTAATGTAAAAAACATTCACATCCCCTCTTGAACGGCGGCCGGATTCGGCCAATCTAGGCAATGTGAAAGACATTCACATAAAGTCACACCGAACCGGAAAGGACAAGACAGTCATGAGTTCCGTCGCCACCTGGCCTTCGCAGGCCGAGACCTGGCTCGATGAGCGCGGAAAAGGAGCATGGATCATCGCGATGATCCTCGGCTTTATCGTCTTCTGGCCCATCGGCCTCGCCCTTCTGGCATACATGATCTGGAGCAAACGTATGTTCAATGGATGCAGCCGTCGCGGCCATAACCACCAGCACCGCCATATGCGGCACGGGCTGAAACCCACCGGCAACCAGGCTTTCGACAGCTACAAGTCGGAAACCCTGCGCCGCCTCGAAGAAGAACAGGAAGCCTTCGAAGCCTTCCTGCAGCGGCTTCGGGAAGCCAAGGACAAGGCCGAGTTCGACCAGTTCATGGAAGACCGTGCCAAACGTCAGCAGGATGACGAAGATATCAAGAACGGCGCCGAGCCCGTCACCATCTGACCGGCGCCCGTCAGAACCGGCCCCTTTGTCCCCAGGGGCCGGTTCACGTGTGGAAAAAAGCTTCACAATTGAATGATGTATCCCCATTTCGGGGGAGTCCGTAGGGGCTTGGCGACAGCGCCCGGCATTGCTAACCTCGCTGCAATTGACGAACTGCCGGGCTCATGCGCCATACACTCCCCATCGCGCCGCAATTCTATGTGACGGCTCCTCAACCCTGCCCCTATCTCGAGGGGCGGATGGAACGGAAGTTGTTCACGGCATTGCAGGGGGAATATGCCGAAAAGCTGAACGACACGCTATCTGCGCAGGGCTTCCGGCGATCGCAGAACGTGTTGTACCGCCCCTCCTGCGCAGAATGCTCAGCATGCCTGTCTGCCCGGGTACGTGTGGCAGATTTCAAACCGTCTAAAAGCCAGCGCCGCACTGAAAAGCGCAATTCCGATCTGAAACGCGAGGCGACCTCGCCCTGGGCGACGGAAGAGCAGTACCAGCTGTTCCGCGATTATCTCGACAGCCGCCACGCGGATGGTGGCATGGCTGACATGGATATCTTCGAGTTCGCCGCGATGATCGAGGAGACGCCGGTCCGCTCGCGCGTCATTGAATACAGTGCGCCCGACGAAAACGGCGTGGAGCAACTGGCGGCCGTTTGCCTGACCGACGTGCTCGATGACGGGCTGTCGATGGTTTACAGCTTCTACGATCCCGACCGGCCGCGGTCGAGCCTTGGCACCTACGTGATCCTCGATCACATCCGCATCGCGCAGGAGGCGGGGCTGCCCTACGTGTATCTCGGCTACTGGGTGCCCGGCAGCCCCAAGATGGGTTACAAGGCCAACTTTGCCGCGCTCGAGGTTTACAAGGAAGGCGAGTGGCAGGAGATCGGCGATCCGGCGCGGCATTCGGCGGCAACGCACCCGCTTTCTACCGATCCGATCGCCGAACAGGTCGCCCGCATCAACCTCCCCGGCAGTCATCCGGTCAAGGGCTGAGAGCTTCCGAAGGATCCAGCAACTGTTGCAGGTCTTGCTGAGGCGGCCGCGTGTGCCGGAAAGGCTATTCGCAGGGCCAGGCGGCCAAGGCCTGATCGACCGCCGGGTGACGCATCTCGCTGCCCGGTGTGATGCCAAGTAACGCCGCCATGCCGCCGTTGACCTCCAATACGAACTGGATGTCATTTCCACCGGGAATCGGGGTCTCGTCCAACGGCACCGCATTCTCATGCACCTTGCGCACGACCCCATCCGCACCCATGAAAATCATGTCGAGCGGAATCAGAGTGTTGCGCATCCAGAACGCCACCGTCGCCGGTTGCGGATAAACGAACAGCATTCCGGCCTTCGCAGGCATGCTTTCGCGATGCATCAGCCCTTGGGTGATTTCCTCGCGGTCATCTGCAATCTCGACAGTGAACTGGGTCTGGCCACTCTCGGTGCGGAACTCCGCCGAGCTATCCGAACAAGCGGCCCACGCACCACCCCCATGGGTCAGGGCGATCAGCGCCGCCCCGGCGAAGTATTGCTTCAAGGTTTCGTCCTCAGCACCGAATCCCAGGCCGCAACCTGCGCAGCCATGCGTCCACGATGCCCCTGCACCACCCGCAAGGCAACCGCCTCACCGGGTTGCAGGTCCGCCAAACCGGAACGACGCAGCACTTCTATGTGAACGAACACATCTTCGGGCCGGCCGAACACATTGGCGAAACCAAAGCCCTTCGCCTTGTCGAACCACTTCACCCGTGCCGGCTCGTAAGGGATATCGTCAAGCTGCACATCGCCAGCTTCGGCAGGGATTTCCGCAAGCGCCGGTGCGCCATCGTCCTCTGGCGGTTCGATGCTGCGGACCTCGACCGCCTGAACGCCGCGCGGAGTTTCCTGCACGAGAAGAGTTATTCGCGATCCGTCGGCGACCGAACTCTGTCCGAAATTGCGCAGAACATTTGCATGCAAAAGAATATCCGGCCCGCCGAAATCGGGTACCACGAAGCCGAAGCCTTTAGATGGGTCGAACCATTTAACCTGGCCCTCGACCGCATCAAAATTATGATTCCCGTCCGTCATCCCTAGTCATCCGGTCCCCCGGCCGCTTCACCGGGTGTCATTAATTAACACGTTGTCACAGATCGGAGGGAAGATTCCATCCTAAACACGAAAATAATTAACATTGCACCTCACTTTCGAGGTGGGGCTAGGGACTTAACCTGTCGACTGCCCAGTCCGACAGCAAATCGGTACGCCGCCATCGAAAGCGGTCATGCAGACGGAACTCCCCGTCTGCCCAGAACTCGAACTCCAATGGCCGGATCCGGAAACCGCCCCAGTGCGGCGGCCGGTTCGGAGCCGTCCCGTGGATAACACCTGCTCTGGCTACCTCGGCCATCAGTGCAGCGCGGCTCTTGAGAGGTTGCGACTGCTTGGAGGCCCATGCGCCCAGTCTGCTTTGCAGCGGGCGGTTCGCGTAATAGTCGTCGGCCTGGGCGCCATTCTCCTTCTCGACCAGACCACGCACGCGAATCTGTCGCTTGAGCGATTTCCAGTGCAGCACAAACGCCGCCTTACCGCTAGCGTCAAGTTCCCTGCCCTTTTGGCTATCGTAATTGGTATAAAAGACGAAACTGTCGTCGTGCAGCCCGCGCAGCAGCACCATCCGTACATTGGGAAGACCGGATTCGTCGACAGTGGCCAGGGCTATCGCATCGGGATCGGACGGTTCGCTCTCGCGCGCCTCGTCCATCCATGCGCGCACCAGCGCAAATGGATCGTCACCGGCAAACTTGCCGCTGCGTTCGCTGCCGTTGCCTCCGCTCATCGCGCCTCCCCCGATCCTGAACACCGCAACGGCGTAATCCGCTTCGCCTTTGGAAACAACCCTATTCGCAGTCGGCGGTACCCTTGATGCGACCGATCCAATGGCCTAAAGCAATCCGCACCGATTTGGACCGAGAGGCAGCCCATGACGACAAACCTGATGGCGGGAAAGCGCGGCTTGATCATGGGGCTGGCCAATGACAAGTCGATCGCGTGGGGTATAGCCAAGGCGCTGTCCGACGCCGGCGCAGAGCTTGCCTTCTCCTATCAGGGCGACGCACTCAAGAAGCGAGTTGACCCTCTGGCGGCACAACTTGGATCCGAGCTTGTGCTCCCCTGCGACGTTTCGGACGAATCCAGCATCGACGACCTTTTCGGCACACTTGCCGAAAAATGGGGCAAGATCGACTTCGCGGTGCATGCAATTGGCTTCTCGGACAAGAACGAGTTGCGTGGCCGCTACGTCGACACGAGCCGCGACAATTTCACGATGACGATGGATATCTCCGTCTTCTCGTTCACCGCCGTGGCAAAGCGCGCGGCGGCGATGATGCCCGATGGCGGTTCGCTGCTGACCCTCACCTACTACGGGGCCGAGCGGGTCATGCCGCATTATAATGTGATGGGCGTCGCCAAGGCGGCGCTGGAGGCATCGGTCCGTTATCTGGCGGAAGACCTTGGCAAGGACGGCATCCGCGTCAACGCGATCAGCGCCGGGCCGATCAAGACCCTGGCGGCCAGCGGCATCGGCGACTTCCGCTACATCATGAAGTGGAACGAGTACAACTCGCCGCTCCGCCGCAACGTGACGACCGACGACGTGGGCAATTCCGCGCTGTACCTGCTGTCCCATCTGGGAGCCGGGGTTACCGGAGAGACCCATCATGTCGATTCCGGCTATCACGTCGTGGGCATGAAGGCGGTCGACGCTCCCGATATCCAGAAGGCCTGAGGCGGCGCGATGGACCTCGCCCATCTCCTCGCTTTCAACATTGCCATCATAGGTGCGCTGGCGTCTCCGGGTCCCGCCTTCCTGTCAGTGATGCGAAGCTCCCTGACCGGCGGGCGCCGGGCCGGGATCCTTTGCGCCATAGGTCTTGCTGTGGCCGTGTGCGTCTGGAGCCTTCTGGCGATCGTCGGACTGACCGCGCTCTTCGCGCTGGTGCCATGGGCCTATCTGGCACTGAAGATCGCCGGCGCCGGCTATCTTATCTGGCTGGCGGTCTCGTTGTGGCGCAACGCCGACAAGCCGGTCGAGACCGGTGACGGCAAGGGGCTGTCGGGCTTCCGGCTTGGCCTCTTCGTCAATCTGTCGAACCCCAAGGCCGTGTTCTTCGTCGCCGCGATCTTCGCCACGGTGTTTCCGGAAATGCCGCGCGGCGCCGATGCAGCGCTGATCCTGGCCAACCACTTCGTGCTCGAAGCCCTGTGGTATTCCGGCTGCGCGCTGATATTCGCCTCGGCACCGGTTCGCAGCGCCTACATGCGCGCCAAGGCATGGCTCGACCGCGCCGCAGCCGCCATTCTCGGCCTTCTCGCCGTTCGCATCGCCAGTTGAGGACAGTTCCATGACCGACCGCCTGCCGCATGAAAAGGGATTTCACGTTTCCTGGGACCAGATTCACCGCGACTCGCGCGCCCTGGCGTGGCGGCTCGACGGCAAGGGACCGGATGAAGGTGCCTGGCGGGCGGTGGTCGCGATTACAAGGGGCGGCATGGCCCCGGCGATGATCGTCGCGCGAGAGCTGGATATCCGCACTGTCGATACGATCAGCGTCAAAAGCTACGACCACCAGTCGCAATCGGACGCGAAGGTACTGAAGGCGCCCGACGCGGACATGATGGGCGACGGCACTGGCATCCTCGTGGTCGACGATCTGGTCGATACCGGCAAGACGCTGGAACTGGTGCGCGATATGTATCCGCACGCGCATTTCGCGACGGTCTATGCCAAGCCTCAGGGCGAACCGATGGTGGATACCTTCATCACCGGGGTCAGCCAGGACACCTGGATCTTCTTCCCTTGGGACATGGCGCTGCAATACGTGGAACCCTACCGGGGCCGCGACTAGGACCAGCCCGCTTGGACAGAACGCCGGACCGATCAGTCCCGGCCAACAGGCGCACGGCAGCCCTTGCTCCCCTGTCCCGCCACCATTACACACCGCTGACACGCGCAAGAAACCGAAGGAACCCGGTCGATGGCTAAGAAGAAATCCGCATCCCAAGTCGCGGTCTGGGTCATCCTGGCTCTGTTGATCGTCGGCCTCGCGGGCTTCGGCGCGACGAATTTCGGAGGCTCTGTCAATTCCATCGGCACCGTCGGTGACCGCGAGATCACGGTGAACCGCTACGCGCGCGAACTGCAGCAGGAGATGAACCGCCTGTCGCAGCAGTTCGGCACCAATATCGGCTTCCCGCAGGCGCAGATGTTCGGCATCGACCAGGCGGTGTTGTCCCGCATCTTCGCCACGGCGGCGCTGGAGAACGAGGCCGAAGAAATCGGCATCTCGGTGGGCGACAACCGCGTGCGCGACCAGCTTACATCGATGCCCGGCCTGCAGGGGCTTGACGGAGAATTCGATCGCGAAGGCTATCGCTTCGCACTGCAGCAGGCGGGCATGAGCGAGGGCGAGTTTGAAGACGGTCTTCGCTCCGACATGTCGCGCGGGATCCTGCAAAACGCGGCCACAGCTGCCGCCGGGATACCGGAAAGCTACATCAACACGCTCCTGAACTACGGCGGCGAAACCCGCGACATCACCTGGACCTCGCTGACACCGGAAGATCTGGCGGAACCCATCGCAGATCCGACCGAAGAAGAGCTGCAGGCCTATTGGGAAGAGCATCAGGACGCCTTCATGCTGCCCGAGACCCGCGACGTCACCTATGCCTGGGTCACTCCCGCGATGATCGCCGGCACCATCGAAGGTGACGACGAGGCCCTTCGCCGTCTCTACGAAGACCACGCAGACGAATACATCCAGCCCGAACGGCGCCTTGTCGAACGGCTGAACTTCACTTCGGCGGATGCGGCGCAAGAGGCTCTGGACGCCATCGAAGCGGGCGAAAAGACTTTCGAGGACGTGGTCGCGGAGCGCGGCCTGACACTGGCCGACATCGACCTTGGCGACATGACCGAGGCCGATCTCGGCCCCGCCGGCGAAGCCGTCTTCGCGCTGACCGGGCCGGGCCTTGCCGGCCCCGTCGCCAACGACCTTGGGGCTGCGATCTACCGGATGAACGGCGTTCTCGAAGCGCAGGAAACGCCCTTCGAGGAAGCGCGCGAACAGCTGCTGGTCGAATACCGCACCGACGCCGCCCGCCGCGCAATCGCGGACATGATCGACAGCACCGACGACCTGCTCGCAGGCGGCGCCACGCTCGAGGAACTGGCGGACGAAACCGACATGGAAATCGGACAGATCGACTGGACCGACGGGTCCAGCGAAGGCATCGCCGCCTACCCCGAGTTCCGCGAGGCGGCTGCCGAAACCAATGTCGGCGACTTCCCCGAGATCCTGCAAACGTCCGACGGCGGCATCTTCGCCCTGCGGGTCAACGCCGTGAACGAAGCGCGCGTCGAACCCTTCGAGGACGCCCGCGACAAGGTCGAAGCCGAATGGCGCCGCGCCGAAACCGTGACGGCCCTCGCGGAACAGGCCGCATCGCTGGCCGCCGACATGGGTGAAGGCACCCTGCCGACCGGACAGGACACCGCGCCCGAAGTCGCTGCCGACGGTGACACAGCCGAGGAAACAGCCGAAGCCCCGGCGGACGACGACAGCACGGCCACCACCGAGGAAGCGACCGCCGAAGACACCGACGCCGCCACCCCGGAAGAAGAAACAGCCGAAGCGCCCGAACCGGCCGCGCCGGTCATGAACACCGAGACCCGCCTCGCCCGCGACGGTTTCGTCCCGGACACCCCGGATGATTTCGTCGACACCGTCTTTGCGATGGCCCCCGACGAGGTGAAGGTCATCGAAGGCAACGAAGGCGTCTTCGTCGTCCGCGTCGACGCAGTCACGCCGCCGGATCTCGACGATCCGAATATCGCGCAGATCGCCGATCAGCTGCGCACCCAACTGACCGGCGCCGTTGGCGACGACATTCTGTCCTCCTTCGCCAGCGCGGTTCAGACAGAGGCCGGAACGACCATCAACCAGTCGGCGCTGAATGCCGTCCACGCACAGATGCAGTAACCGATGGCACAGCTGATCCCTTCCTACGAAGCCTTCGCCAAAGGCTACGAAAGCGGCGCGAACCAGATTGTCTATGCCCGGCTGGCCGCCGATCTCGACACACCCGTGTCGCTGATGCTGAAACTGACCGAAGCACGTCAGGACAGCTTCATGCTGGAATCCGTGACCGGCGGCGAGGTGCGCGGGCGCTACTCGATCATCGGCATGAAGCCGGACCTGATCTGGCGCTGCAACGGCGAGGCATCCGAACTGAACCGGACGGCCCGCTTCGATCCCGACGCCTTCGACGTGCTGCCGGGCTCTCCGCTCGACACGCTGCGCGGCGTGATCGCCGAAAGCAGGATAGACCTGCCCGACGATCTGCCCGCGGCCTCCGCCGGCCTCTTCGGCTATCTCGGCTACGACATGATCCGGCTGGTGGAACGTCTGCCGGACATCAACCCTGACCCGCTCGGCCTGCCCGACGCGATGATGATCCGCCCCTCGGTGATCGCGGTTCTGGACGGGGTCAAGGGCGAGGTCACCGTCGTGTCTCCGGCCTGGGTCGGCTCCGGCCTGTCGGCCCGCGCCGCCTATGCCCAGGCGGCAGAGCGGGTGATGGACGCGGTCCGCGACCTCGAACGCGTGCCCGCGGATACCAGCCGGGACCTCGGCGAAGAGGCGGTCCTGGGAGAGATGGTGTCGAACTTCACGCACGAGGGCTATCTGGCCGCGGTGGAGAAGGCCAAGGAATACATCCGCGCGGGCGACATCTTTCAGGTCGTGCCGTCGCAGCGCTGGAAGCAGGACTTCCCGCTGCCGCCCTTCGCGCTCTACCGCTCGCTCCGGCGCACCAACCCGTCGCCCTTCATGTTCTTCTTCAACTTCGGCGGCTTCCAGGTCATCGGCGCGAGCCCCGAAATCCTCGTCCGCGTCTTCGGGGGCGAGGTGACGATCCGTCCGATCGCCGGCACCCGCCCCCGCGGCGCGACGCCGGAGGCCGACCGCGCCTATGAAGAAGAGCTGCTGGCCGACACGAAGGAGCGCGCCGAACACCTGATGCTTCTGGATCTCGGCCGCAACGACGTGGGACGCGTGGCCAGGATCGGCACCGTGCGCCCGACCGAGCAGTTCATCGTCGAACGCTACAGCCATGTGATGCACATCGTCTCGAACGTGGTGGGCGAACTGGCCGACGATCAGGACGCCCTGTCCGCCTTTCTCGCGGGCATGCCTGCGGGCACCGTGTCCGGCGCGCCGAAGGTGCGGGCGATGGAGATCATCGACGAACTGGAACCGGAAAAGCGCGGCGTCTACGGCGGCGGCGTGGGGTATTTCAGCGCCGGCGGCGACATGGACATGTGCATCGCGCTGCGCACGGCGGTTCTGAAGGGCACGGACCTCTACATCCAGGCCGGTGGCGGCGTGGTCTATGACAGCGATCCCGAGGCGGAGTTCCAGGAAACCGTGAACAAGTCCAAGGCGATCCAGGCAGCAGCGCAGGACGCCGGCCGGTTCACCGGGAACGGCAACCGCTGAGGCTAATCAGTTAAGAGCAATCAGTTAAGAGAGCGCCTGCGGCGCGATCTTTCTGGCACTTCGTGCGATTGGGGGCTCCGCCCCCGTCGCTGCGCGACTCCCCCGGGATATTTCCGACCAGAAGAAGCGGGCGCGACGGCCAGGTACCGCGGCAGGCTATTCCATCGCCATCAGCACCGCCGAGGCGGGCGCGACCGTCACCGTGGCGGCGCGGCTGCCAAGCAGCCATTCCGTCAGGGTCGAGATCGTTTCCGACCGAAGCTGACCGCTGACCAGCACCGCGCCTTCCTGCGCCGCCCGGAAGGCGCCGACGTCGAGGAAACGCTTCATCGCCAGCGGGTCGGTCTTGCCGTTGTCGAACTCGCGGAACACGGCGATGGCCGGGACGCCGGCACTGTTGGCGACCTGCAGGCCGGAGTTCAGACCGCGTTCATAGGTGATCAGCCCCTGCCCCGTCGCCTGCAGGATCTCGGTCACCTGACGGGCGCGGGCGCGGTTGGACTGCAGATCCGCCTCCGGCACATCGAGCACGGCAACCGCCTGCGGAACCGTGTCCATGTAAACTTGGAACGACTGCTCCACATCGCGCGGTCCCGCGCCTTCGGGAACCCGCGCCAGCATCGCCACCTCGTGGCCCGCGGCACGATAGGCCCGCATCGCATCGGCGGCGCCGGGCAGCGACGGATCGAGCCCGATGGTCAGCCGCACCGGAAACTCGGCCAGCGTCGCCGGATCGGGCCGCAGGTCCGGACCCGGATCGAGCAGCAGGATCGCCATCATCGGGCTGCCTTCCGCCGGCTCGAACGGCGCGGCATAGGCAGCCAGCGCGGGACGGTCGTCCTCGACGGCCTCTTCCTCGATCGCGGGTTCCGCGATCTCCGGTGTGTCGCCGATGCTGGGCAGCCGGTTGGTCAGAACGCCGGAGGCGACGCCGTTCAAGCCCGGCTCGGGCAGGCCGAGCGGCGCAGGGCTCTCGGCGGCGGCGGGTACGGCCAGCTCTGTTTCAGCGGGTTCTTCGGCTTCCGCCTCCTCTGCCGGGCTTTCGACAGCGGAGGGAGGCGCGGTCGTCGCCGATGCGACTGTGTCTTCCGACGGCGCATCGGGCGCGGCCGGCGGCGCTGTCGCCGCGATGGCCGTTGATGCGTTTTCCTCGGGCGCGGCGGTCACGTCCGGCGCAGCCTCGGGGGCAGCCGGCAGTGCCGGTGCATCCGCCGAGGTAATCGCGGCAGGTGCGCTGTCTGCGACGGGCGCGGCTTCCATCGCGGCGGGAGTAACCACACCGGGCGCAACGGCTGGCGAAGGAGCGGAAGTTTCGGCTGTGGCAGGCGCCGATACGCCTTCGTCGGGCGCGGCGGGGGCCGGTTCAGGCTCGGGGGCGGCCACCTCGACAGGCGTTTCGGCGTCCGGCGGCTGCACGGCGGGCGGTGCCTCTGCGGCGGGCGCCGCCGGCCGCACGGTTTCGGACGTGGGCGCGATCGGATCCGTCGCCAGCGCCATCTCGGGCCCCGCTTCGGGCGCAGCGGGCTGATCCAGCGCGGTCTCGGGCTCGGTTTCCAGATCGGGCGTCCCGGCGGGCACCGTATCGGGCACCGGCGGCATCGTGGACTCCGGCGCCGTCACCTCGGGCGCGGCGCTGGCCACGGGGGCGGTTTCCTCCGACGGCACGACCGGATCCGTTTCCGGCGGCGGGCGGTTGAATTCGGATCCGGCGGGCACTTCCACCGGCGCCGCTTCCGGCGCCTCGGTCCGCAGCTCCACCATCCGATTGCCGACTGACATCATGATCAGCGCCACCGCCCCGATGAGTACACCGAAGACTGCGCCCGACAGAAATCCGCGCAACTTGCCCGCGCCCCCTTGCGCCATTGTTATTCACGCCAGGCACCTTGACCCTTGGCCCGGCCTCTGAACATGTATAGCGCGATGCAAACCTCGGGGGCACCCCCTAACGAAAAGAGGCCCGCGTGATACTGCTGATCGACAACTATGACAGCTTTACATACAACCTCGCCCACTATCTGGGAGAGCTTGGGGCCGAAGTCGTCGTGCGCCGCAACGACGCTCTGGACGTACAGCAGGCGATGGGAATGAAGCCCGACGGGATCGTCCTTTCGCCCGGCCCCGGCGTACCGGATCAGGCCGGCATCTGCCTCGCCCTGACCGGCGCCGCCGCCGAGACGAAGACCCCGCTTCTGGGCGTCTGCCTCGGGCACCAGACTATCGGTCAGCTCTTCGGCGGCGACGTCGTCCGCTGCCACGAGATCGTCCACGGCAAGCTGGGCACGATCACCCATGAGGGCAAAGGCGTCTTCGCCGGCCTGCCCTCGCCCTTCCACGCCACGCGCTATCATTCGCTGGTCGTCGACCGCGACACCCTGCCCGACACGCTCGAAGTCACGGCAGAGCTGGAAGACGGCGTCATCATGGGCCTGAAACACCGCGAGCTGCCGATAGAAGGCGTCCAGTTCCACCCGGAATCCATCGCGACCGAACACGGCCACAAGCTGCTGCAGAACTTCCTCGGCAAGGTTGCGATCCCGGCATGAGCGACGCCCTGAAACCGCTGATCGGCGCCGCCGCCGACCGCCCGCTGGACCGGGAAGAGGCGATCAGGGCGTTCCAGATCCTGTTCGACGGCGAGGCGACGCCAAGCCAGATCGGCGGGCTGCTGATGGCGCTGCGCACACGCGGCGAAACGGTCGAGGAATATGCGGCCGCGGCCGGCGTCATGCGCGCCAAATGCCATCCGGTGAAGGCGCCCGATGGCGCCATCGACATCGTCGGCACCGGTGGCGACGGCAAGGGCACGCTGAACATCTCCACCGCCACCGCCTTCGTGGTGGCGGGCGCCGGAGTGCCGGTCGCCAAGCACGGCAACCGCAACCTGTCGTCCAAATCCGGCTCGGCCGACGCGCTGACCCAGGTCGGCATCAACGTGATGCTCGAGGCGGCGGCAGTCGAAAAGGCGCTGGAAGACGTCGGCATCTGCTTCATGATGGCGCCGATGCACCATCCGGCGATGGCCCATGTCGGGCCCACACGCGCGGAACTCGGAACCCGGACGATCTTCAACATCCTCGGCCCCCTGACCAACCCGGCGGGGGTCAAGCGGCAGCTGACCGGCACCTTCTCGAAGGCTCTGATCCGGCCGATGGCGGAAACCCTGCTGAAACTCGGCTCCGAAGCCGCCTGGCTGGTCCACGGCTCGGACGGCACCGATGAACTTTCCATCGCGGGCGTCTCCTGGGTGGCCGCGCTGGAGGACGGCTCGGTCCGCGAATTCGAGATTTCGCCAGAGGATGCGGGGCTTCGCGTCCACGCCTTCGAAGACATCCTTGGCGGCACACCAGCGGAAAACGGCAAGGCCTTCCGCGCCGTGCTGAACGGCGATGCCGGCGCCTATCGCGATGCGGTTCTGCTGAACTCCGCCGCCGCGCTGAAAGTCGCCGGCATGGTGAAGACCCTCAAGGAAGGCGTTGAAATCGCGTCGGAAAGCATCGACAGCGGCAAGGCCTGGGCAAAGGTCGATGCGCTGGCCAAAGCGACACAGGGGGCGAAATGAGCGGCACCGTTCTGGACCGGATCAAGGCCTACAAGCTGGAAGAGGTCGCCGCCCGCAAGGCGGCGCGGCCCCTGGCCGATGTCGAAGCAGCGGCGAAAGCCGCCCCCGCCACGCGCGGCTTTGCCGAATGCCTGCGGGAGGCGTCGGCCACCGGCTACGGCCTGATCGCCGAGATCAAGAAGGCGAGCCCGTCCAAGGGCCTCATCCGCGAAGATTTCGATCCGCCGGCGCTGGCGAAAGCCTACGAAACCGGCGGCGCGACCTGCCTCTCCGTCCTGACCGACACGCCCAGCTTTCAGGGCGCCGACGCATTCCTCACCGCCGCCCGGTCCGCCGTGTCCCTGCCCGCGCTGCGCAAGGACTTCATGTACGACACCTATCAGGTCGCCGAGGCGCGCGCGCTCCACGCCGACTGCATCCTGATCATCATGGCCAGCGTCTCCGACGCTCAGGCGGCGGAACTGGAAGACGCGGCCTTCGGCTGGGGAATGGACGTGCTGGTCGAGGTGCATGACAGCGCCGAACTGGACCGCGCGCTGGCGCTGAAATCGCCGCTGCTCGGTATCAACAACCGCAACCTCAAGACCTTCGAGACCACGCTCGACACCACGCGCACGCTGGCGAAACGGGTGCCAACGGACAAGCTGCTGATCTCGGAATCCGGCATCTTCACTCCCGCCGACATGGCCGACCTCGCCGGTCACGGCGCCCGCTGCTTCCTGATCGGCGAAAGCCTGATGCGGCAGGCGGACGTGGCGGCCGCCACGCGCACCATCCTGGCAGATCCGGTTCCCGCCTGATGCCCGATCTCACGCATTTCGACGCCAAGGGCGACGCCCACATGGTGGACGTCTCAGACAAGGAAGTCACCGCACGCACCGCCGTCGCTGGCGGCTGTGTGAAGATGTCCAGGGAAACCCTTGAAATGATTACCGAAGGACGCGCCAAGAAGGGCGATGTCGCCGGTATCGCCCGCCTTGCGGGGATCATGGGCGCCAAGAAGACGTCAGAGCTGATCCCGCTCTGCCATCCGCTTCCGATCACCAAGGCGTCGGTGGAAATCGTGCCGGACCCGGCGCTGCCCGGGCTCAGGGTTCAGGCCACCGTAAAGACGACCGGCCAGACCGGTGTGGAGATGGAGGCGCTGACCGCCGTCACCACCGCCTGCCTGACGATCTACGACATGGTCAAGGCGGCCGAGAGATCCATGGAGATCACCGATATCCATCTGCTCTACAAGGATGGCGGCAAGTCCGGGCGTTACGAAGTTCCATGATTACAGTCGCCGAGGCGCTGGACCGGGTCTTTTCCCTCGCCAGTCCGCTTGGCACGGAAACCGTGCCGCTCATGCGCGCCGCGGGCCGGGTCCTCGCCACCGATGCGGTGGCCTGTCGCGACCAGCCGCCATTTCCGTCCTCCGCGATGGACGGCTATGCCGTCCGCAACGATGAAGTGCGGCCCGGGGCAAGTTTCCGGGTCATCGGTCAGTCCGCCGCCGGGCACGGCTTTTCGGGCAGCGTCGGCGCGGGCGAGGCCGTGCGCATCTTCACCGGTGCGCCAGTTCCCGAAGGCGCCGACCGCGTGGTCATTCAGGAAGACACGGCCGCCGACGGCGATACGATCACCCTCGGGGATCAACTCGACGAACAGCTCTATGTCCGTCCCTCCGGCGGTGATTTCCATTCAGGAACAGTCGTTTCCGCGCCAAAGCTGATACGGCCGCAGGACCTGTCGCTGCTGGCCGCGATGAACATCGCGGAGGTCGAGGTAAGCCGCCGGCCCGTCGTTGCGCTGATCGCTACGGGCGATGAACTGGTAATGCCCGGCGAAGATCCCGGCCCGGACCAGATCATCGCGTCGAACACTTTCGGACTGAAGGCGATGCTGGAGGAAGCCGGCGCCGAGGCGCGCATGCTGCCCATCGCACGCGACAACGCGGCCTCTCTGAAGATGGCTTTCAAGTTCGCGGAAGGCGCCGACCTGATCGTCACCATCGGTGGCGCTTCGGTCGGCGACCACGACCTTGTGGCGCCGGTCGCCGAAGAGCTTGGGATGGACCGCGCCTTCTACAAGATCGCGATGCGCCCCGGCAAACCGCTAATGGCCGGCAAGCTTGGCGGGGCCGCCATGCTGGGACTGCCCGGCAACCCGGTGTCTTCCCTGGTGTGCGGCCATGTCTTCCTGCTGCCGCTCGTGCGCGCCATGCTCGGCCTCGGCCCGCATCCGGCACAGCGCCGGACCGCAGTTCTTGCCAGCGACATCGGACCCAATGGCGCGCGCGAGCATTACATGCGCGCTCACCTCACCGCCGACGGCATCGCGCCCTTTGATCGTCAGGACAGCTCGCTCCTCACGGTTCTGGCCGCCGCCGACGCGCTGCTGATCCGGCCCGTTCAGGACGGGCCGCGCAAGGCGGGCGAAACCGTCGACTACATCCCCCTCTGACGCAGAGCGTTGACACATAACGGGAACGGGCGTAGAACATTCCTCGAACGTGGGGCCGCGCGAACGATGGCCCGCGACCGAAGGGAAGAAGCCATGCTGACGAAGAAGCAACTGGAACTTCTGGATTTTATCAACAAGCGCATGCAGCGTGACGGTGTTCCGCCGTCTTTTGACGAAATGAAGGACGCGCTGAACCTTCGCTCCAAGTCCGGCATCCACCGCCTGATCACCGCACTTGAGGAACGGGGCTTTATCCGCCGCCTCGCCCACCGCGCCCGCGCGATCGAGGTGGTGAAGCTGCCCGACGCTCTGGACAAGTCCCCGGGCTTCACCCCTCGCGTGATCGAAGGCAGCCGCGGCGAGAAACCCCGCCACGCGGTCCCTGTCGAGACCGGCAATGCCATCGACCTTCCCCTGATGGGCCGGATCGCCGCCGGTGTCCCGATCGAGGCGATCTCGCACGCCGAACACGACGTCTCGGTGCCCGGCAGCATGATCTCCTCCTCCGGCCACCACTACGCGCTCGAGGTGCGCGGCGACTCGATGATCGACGCCGGCATCAACGACGGCGACATCGTGGTGATCCGCGAAACCTCGACGGCGGATAACGGCGACATCGTCGTCGCACTGGTCGAGGGGCACGAGGCGACGCTCAAGCGGTTCCGCCGCAAAGGCAGCGCCATCGCGCTCGAGGCGGCCAACCCCGCCTACGAAACCCGCGTCTTCCGCGACGATCAGGTGAAGGTGCAGGGCCGGCTCGTCGGCCTGATCCGCACATACTGACCGCCTCTCACGGCACGCTTCACGGCCCGGACCACAACCGGCGCGCCCGGCTGCGCGCGCCGACGATCCGCAGGCTGCCCACCTCGGCAAACACCGCCAGCGCCCCGGTTTCGCGCAGTTTTGCCTCGTCCATCAGCAGGCACGGCCCCGCCGCCTCCGCCGCGCGGTTGATGACGACCAGCGAGGCCGTGCGGCAGCTTTCCTCCACCCGCTCCGCCGCCCCCCGCCCGGTCAGGTGCACGATGCTCCCCGCGCCCAGGTCGTACCGCCCCGCCTCCGCCCGTCCGAACGCCGCCAGCTGTTCCGCTGCGTCGCCGTCATTCTCCAGCCAGCTCAGCGCGACGAACCCCTCGCCCCGCGGCTTCGAAAGCGCCCGCCCCTCCGGCGTCATCACACCCACCAGCCCCCCGGTTTCCGAGATCAGCACAGGCGGCCTCTCCGCCTGCGACCACAGCAAGAAAGCCAGCGCCACAGGCGCCAGCCCCGCGAACCGCGCACGACCCTGCCACAGGATCAGCCACAGCATCCCCAGCGCGAATAGCGGCAGCACCGCCGCCCCCGGCACCACCACCGGCGTCACTGCGCCCTCCCACGCCGCCACCCGATGCGCCACGCCCAGGATCCACTCCACCGCCGGGCGCATCACCCCCAGCGCCAGCCACGACAGCCCCAGCGGCCACAAAAGCCCCGCCAGCACCGCCGCCGGCATCACCACCGTGCCCATCAGCGGCACCGCCAGTAGGTTCGCGATCAGCCCGTAATCCGCAATGCGGTTGAAATGCGCCGCCGCCACCGGCGCGGTCGCTGCCCCAGCCACCGCCGAGGAGATCACCAGCGCCGCCACCGGCCGCAGCCAGCGCGGCACCGACCATCGGTTCCAGTCCCGCAGCCAGCCGAACACCGCCACCAGCGCCGTCGTCGCGGCGAATGACATCTGGAACCCCGGCTCGGTCAGCGTTTCGGGCCGCAGACACAGCACGATGATCGCGGCGATCGCCACCGCGCGCAGCGTGATCGCCCGCCGGTCGACCAGCACCGCCGTTAGCATCACGGAAATCATGATCATCGCCCGCTCGGTCGCGACATTCCCGCCTGACAGCAGGTAGTAAAAGAACGCCGCCGCCAGCGCGCCGACCGCCGCGATCTTCTTCACCGGCCAGTGCAGCGCGCAGAACGGCACCAGCGCCATCGCCAGCCGCACCGCGCCAAAGACGAACCCCGTCAGCAGCCCCATATGAAGCCCCGAGATCGCGAGCAGATGCGCCAGGTTCGACGCGCGTAGCGCCTCCAGCGTCTCGTGCCCCATTCCCGACCGGTCCCCGGTCGTGATCGCTGCGGCAAAGGCCCCGGCCTCCCCCGGCAGCGCCGCCTGCACCGCGGCCGAGATCCGCATCCGCAGCCGGTGAATGCCCAGCCCCGCCGCGCCTTCATCAGGCGGCGCCAGCACCAGCACCGGCGTGCGCGTATAACCCACGGCCCCCAGCCGGTCGAACCAGGCCAGACGCCGGAAATCGAACCCGCCCGGCTCCACCGGTCCCGCCGGCGGCGACAGGTTCGCGGTCATCATCACGGTCAGCCCCGGCTCCGGCGTGACCCAGCGCTGGTCTCCATGCAGCGAGACGCGCACCCGCGTGGGCGTCCGATCCGGCGCGACGCGTTCCAGCACCACACGATCCAGCGTCAGTCTCGGCACGTCCGAGACCGACCGGTCGATGGCCACGATCCGCCCCTCGACCGGCCCGTAATAGCGAAAACCCAGCACCGGCTCCGCCACGAGGTTCGCGCGCAGCCCGCCCAGGCACAGGCCCGCGAGCAGCAGCGCCGGGGCAAGGCAGAACGGCGCCGCGCGCGCGCCAGACCACAGCACGGCCACCGACAGCGCCGCAATTGCCACCAGACATCCGGCGTACTCCGCGGGCACCGGCTCCCGCAGCAACGCGAAATACAGCCCGATCCCTGCACCCAGCACAACCGGCACCCAGGGAAACAGGTGTCCCCGCTGAGCCTCCACCGCCGAGGCGAGCCAGCGGAACAGCGCCACACTTGTCCTCCCTCAGCCGATTGACTAGACCCTGCCGGGACTAGCCAATCATCCTTTCCAAAAAGTAAAAGCGCCCCCATGAACGACGCTCCCGTAGTCACCCGTATCGCCCCGTCGCCGACCGGCTACATGCATATCGGCACCGCCCGGACGGCGCTGTTCAACTGGCTCTACGCGCGCGGCCGCGGCGGAAAGTTCCTGCTTCGGATCGAGGACACCGACCGCGCCCGTTCCACGCCGGAGGCGACCGAGGCGATCTATCGCGGCATGCGCTGGCTCGGCCTCGACTGGGACGGCGACGCGGTCAGCCAGTTTGCCCAGGCGGACCGGCACGCCGAGGTGGCCCACGAACTGCTTGCCCGGGGCAAGGCCTTCAAATGCTTTTCGACGCAGGAAGAAATCGCCGAGTTTCGCGAGGCCGCTCGGGCCGCGGGCAAATCGACCCTGTTCAGGTCGCCGTGGCGCGATGCCGACCCGTCGACGCATCCGGATGCGCCCTACGTGATCCGTATCCGGGCGCCGCTGGAAGGCACGACCGTGATCAGGGACCGCGTTCAGGGCAACGTGACCATTCAGAATGACCAGCTCGACGACATGATCCTGTTACGATCGGACGGCACACCGACCTACATGCTTGCCGTTGTCGTCGATGACCACGATATGGGCGTGACCCATGTGATCCGGGGGGACGACCACCTCAACAACGCCGCGCGCCAGATGCTGGTGTTCGAGGGAATGGGATGGGATATTCCCGTCTGGGCGCATATCCCGCTGATCCACGGCCCCGACGGCAAGAAGCTGTCCAAGCGCCACGGCGCGCTGGGGGTCGAGGAATACCAGGCTATGGGCTTCCCCGCCGCCGCGATGCGCAACTATCTGGCCCGACTCGGCTGGTCCCATGGCGATGACGAATTCTTTACCGATGAGCAGGCAAAGGAGTGGTTCGACCTTGATGGAATCGGAAAGTCGGCGGCCCGCTTCGACATGCAGAAACTTGAACATCTGTCCGGCCAGCACATCGCCGTCGCCGGTGATGATGCACTCGTAGCGGAAATCGTCGCATATCTCGCCGTTGCCGGGCTTCCGGCGCTGGATGAACGGCAGATCGACGGCCTCAAGCGCGCCATGTTCTGCCTGAAGGATCGCGCGAAGAACTTTCCGCAGCTCCTTGAAAAAGGGCATTTTATCCTGTCCAAACGTCCGTTCGAACCGGATGAGAAGGCGGCGAAATCACTGGATGATGTATCCCGTGGTATACTGGCTGAATTGACGCCGCAGTTGCAAAATGCTAGCTGGAACCGCGACACTCTGGAAGGTGTCGTGGCGCAAGTGGCAGAGGCCAACGGCACCAAACTCGGTAAGGTGGCGCAGCCGCTTCGGGCCGCCCTCGCCGGACGCACGGTGTCTCCCAGCGTCTTTGATATGATGCTCGTAATCGGCCGCGAGGAAACCCTCGCACGGCTGAACGACGCAACCGCTTGACCCGGGCCTTCGGGTCCTATGGCCGCCCGCTTCTGGGCGCACCTTTACGAAAGGGGATGAGGATGGCAGACAGCAACAAGACGGCGACGCTGACCTTCGATAACAAGAGCTTCGAATTGCCTATGCACTCGCCGACCGCCGGGCCCGACGTCATCGACATCGGCAAGCTCTACGGTCAGGCTGACGTGTTCACCTTCGACCCCGGTTTCACCTCGACGGCGGCCTGCGCCTCGACCATCACCTTCATCGACGGCGACAAGGGCGAACTGCTGCACCGCGGTTACCCGATCGACCAGCTCGCCGAGAAATCCCATTTCCTCGAGGTCTGCTACCTCCTGCTTTACGGAGAGCTGCCGACCGCCGAGCAGCTCGAGGATTTCGAGAACCGTGTGACCCTCCACACGATGCTGCACGAGCAGATGACCTATTTCTACCGCGGCTTCCGCCGCGACGCGCACCCGATGGCCGTCATGGTCGGCGTGGTCGGCGCGATGTCGGCCTTCTACCACGACTCGACCGACATCAACGATCCGTGGCAGCGCGAAGTCGCCTCGATCCGGCTGATCGCCAAGATGCCGACCATCGCTGCCTGGGCCTACAAGTACCACATCGGCCAGCCCTTCGTGTATCCGCGCAACGACCTCGACTACGCGTCGAACTTCCTGCGCATGTGCTTCTCGGTCCCGGCCGAAGAGTATGAGGTGAACCCGATCCTCAGCCGCGCGATGGACCGGATCTTCACCCTGCACGCCGATCACGAGCAGAACGCCTCGACCTCGACCGTGCGCCTCGCCTCGTCGTCCGGCGCCAACCCCTTCGCCTGCATCGCAGCCGGCATCGCCTGTCTCTGGGGCCCCGCCCACGGCGGCGCCAACCAGGCCTGCCTCGAAATGCTGCGCGAGATCGGCACGCCCGACCGGATCCCGGAATTCATCGAACGCGCCAAGGACCGGAACGACCCGTTCCGCCTGATGGGCTTCGGCCACCGCGTCTACAAGAACTTCGACCCGCGCGCGAAGGTGATGAAGCAGTCCGCCGACGAGGTGCTGGAGCTTCTGGGGATCGAGGACAACCCGACCCTCCAGACCGCCAAGGAACTCGAAAAGATCGCGCTGGAGGATGATTACTTCATCGACAAGAAGCTCTATCCGAACGTCGATTTCTACTCGGGCATCATCCTCGACGCGATGGGCTTCCCGACATCGATGTTCACCCCGATCTTCGCGCTGGCCCGCACCGTCGGCTGGGTCGCGCAATGGAAGGAACAGCTGTCCGATCCGGCGCACAAGATCGGCCGCCCGCGCCAGCTTTATACCGGCAAGACGTTCAGAGATTACGTGGAGGTGGAGAACCGCTGACCTCAGCGGGACTTCGGCAGAGAGAGGGCGGGCCCAACCGGGCCCGCCTTTTTCTTTGAACCTTACGCTGCACCGGCGCGACCCATATCCGAAGGCGCTTGGATCGCGCCACCCGCGCCGTCTCTCCCCGGTGTGGGGGCAGGACCCCCAGGGCGGTCCCGGGCCCGCACGGCTTCCGCAAAAGCCGTGCGGGTTCCGCCTCTTACGGCAATCACCTCATCTGCTTTTACGCCAGCGCATCCGCCAGCCCGGTCAGGCTGTCGGTGACGAAATCCCAGTCCTCCTCAGCCTTCAGATCGGCTGTCTGCCCGGGCCCGTACTCTGTGGTCCGCAGGATGAACGCCGTCTGCAGCCCCAGCGCACGCGCCGCACGCAGATCGCCGTTATGCGCCGCCACCATCATGCAGTCGCCCGGCGCCAGATCCAGCGCCTCGGCCGCCCGCAGATAGACCGCCGCGTCGGGCTTGTACGCCCGCGCGATCTCCGCCCCCAGGATCGCGTCCCACACCAGCCCGCCATGCCGCGACAGGTTGACCATCAGCGCGATGTTCCCGTTCGACAGCGTCGCCACGATCCGCTGCTGCTTCAGCCGCGCCAGCCCGGCCGCACAGTCGGGCCATGGGTCGAGCCGGTGCCACACCGTCGTCAAGTGCCACAGATCGTCCCCGCTCAGCCCCCTGATCCCGTGCCGCGCCAGCAGAACCTCCAGGTTCTCCCGGTGCAGAACGTCCAGCGCCACGTACTCGCGCGCCCCGCTCCGCACCGCATCCATCGCCGGCTGGTACAGCGCCCGCCAGTCCAGCGCGAACTGCTCCCAGTCCAGCACGACCTCCCGCGGCGCAAAGAACGTCTCCAGCTCCGAAATCACCGAACTGCGCCAGTCCACCACCGTCCCGAATACGTCGAATAACAAAGCCTTGGGGCCCGTCATTGAAACCTCCTCCGTCTCCCTTTCCGCAAGCATACCGGCACGAGCCGGAACCCGAAACGGCCTTAATAACCTCCCGCGACAGCAGGGCGCGCACAGCAGGGACTCGCCCCCGATCCCGCCACGCGGTAGCTCTGACGCAGGAACGGAGCGGTACCGATGATGCAGACCCTACCCCTGACCCGCGAACTGGTGCTGATCGGTGGCGGCCACACCCATGCGCTGGTGCTGCGCCGCTGGGGGATGAAGCCGGTACCGGGCGTCCGCCTCACGGTCATCGACCCGAACCCCACCGCGCCCTATACCGGCATGCTGCCCGGACACATCGCGGGGCATTACGACCGCGACGCGCTGGAGATCGACCTTGTCCGCCTTGCCCGCTTCGCCGGCGAACGGCTGATCCTCGGCGCGGCGACGGGCATCGACCGCAACGCCCGCCGCATCCACGTCGCCGGTCGCCCGCCGATCCCCTTTGACATCGCCTCCATAGACATCGGCATCGGCTCGGCGCCGCCCGCCCTGCCCGGTTTCGCGGAACACGGGGTCGCCGCCAAACCGCTGGGCCCCTATGCCGAGGCCTGGGCCGCCTTCTGCGCCCGTGTCGCGGACGGTGTCGCACCCGACATTGCGGTGATCGGCGCAGGTGTCGGCGGGGTCGAACTGGCCATCGCCATTGCGCATGCGCTGCAAAACCAGCGCAAAACCCCGCAAATAACGGTCTTTGACAGCGCAAAAGCGCTGCCCGGCCTGCATTCCCGCGCGCGGGGCAAACTGCTGCAGGAACTTACCCGCCACGGCATCATCCTCCGGGAAGAAACCGGAATCACCGAGGTCACCGCCACAGAGGTCCGGCTTGCCGACGGCTCCACGGTCGCCTCACAGTTCACGCTGGGCGCCACCGGTGCGCAGCCGCAGGGCTGGCTCTCCGAAACCGGCCTCGACCTGACAGACGGCTTCATCACGGTCGGCCCGACGCTGCAAAGCTCCGATCCGCAGATATATGCCGCCGGCGACTGCGCCCACCTCTCCCACGCCCCGCGCCCGAAGGCCGGGGTTTATGCCGTCCGCGCCGCCCCAGTGCTCTATGACAACCTCCGCGCGGCGCTCACCGGCCAGAACCGCCAGCGCCCCTTCCGTCCGCAGGGCGACTACCTGAAACTCGTCTCGCTCGGCCGCAGATCCGCCCTGATGGAGAAATGGGGCATCGCTCTCGCCTCACCGGTTCTCTGGCGCTGGAAGGACGGCATCGACCGGAAATTCATGCGAAAGTTCCACGAGCTGCCGGAGATGCCGCAACCAGCATTGCCACGTACCCACGCCGAGGGCATGGCCGAGGCGCTCGGCGACAAGCCCGCCTGCGGCGGCTGCGGCGCCAAGATCGGTGGCGGCACGCTGGGGCGCGTTCTGGCCAGCCTCCCCTCCGCCCACCGCAAGGACGTTGAAACCCGCCCCGGCGACGATGCCGCCGTCCTGAACCTGAACGGAACCCGTCAGGTCGTCACAACCGACCACCTCCGCGCCTTCACCGAGGATCCGTGGCTGCAGGCCCGCATCGCCGCCGTCCATGCGATGGGCGACATCTGGGCGATGGGGGCGGAACCGCAGGCAGCGCTGGCGCAGGTGATCCTGCCACGCATGGCGCCGCCGATGCAGGAGGCGTGGCTGGCAGAGATCATGGCCGCCGCGGCGGACGTTTTCGGCGCGGCAGGGGCGGAAATCGTCGGCGGCCACTCCTCGCTTGGCACCGAGCTGACCGTCGGCTTCACCGTCACCGGCCTGTGTCACCGCCCGCCGATCACCATCGGCGGCGCGCAGCCCGGCGACACGCTGATCCTGACGAAACCCATCGGCTCGGGCACGCTGCTTGCGGGGGAAATGCAGGGCAAGGCCAGCGGCCGTGACGTGATGGCGGCTCTGGCGCTGATGGCGGAACCGCAGGGCCAGGCGGCAGAGATCCTGAGCACCGCCCACGCCATGACCGACGTCACCGGTTTCGGCCTCGCCGGACACCTGCAGGCGATCTGCGAAGCGTCCGGTGTCGCCGCCGAGCTAAGCCTCGCCGCCGTCCCGACCATGACCGGGGCCGAGGCACTGGCAGCCGGGGGCATCCGCTCCACGATCTACCCGGAAAACCGTGCGCTGGCCGCGCGCATCACCGTCGCTGAAAGCGCGAAAGCGGCGCTTCTTTTCGATCCGCAGACGGCAGGCGGGTTACTAGCGGCAGTGCCGCCGCAGGAGGCTGACCGCCTCCTGTTCCAGCTTCAGGATCGCGGCATCCCGGCGGCGCGCATCGGCGCGATCACCGATGGGGCGCCCTTCGTCACTGTGACCTGACCTGCCAGCCACTTACCGCGTCGGCGATCCGGTCTGCGGCCCGTTCCAGATCGTCGCCGTCCAGCGTTCCCGCCTCGACCTCGGCCAGCACCTCGCGGTCGTGGCCCGACCGCCATTTCTCGTAACGCGGATCGTAATGCCGGGCCATCAGCTCGCCCGCCAGCGAAACGTCGTCACCCACCGCCGCCATCGCCTGCCACGCCTCCACCTGCGCCCGGCCCTGATACGGGATCAGCTGGTCCAGCGTCGACGCCAGCAGCTCCCGGTCGGCGGTGATGTCGGCATAGGCCCGCGCCAGATAACGCGCCCGCGCGCGCAAGGATGCGACGATCCGGATCGCCGGCGCCGCTCGCATCGCCGCCCAGACAGAAGGCGGCACCAGCAGCTCGCCGATCTTCGACGACTCCGCCTCCACAACCACCGGCCGCGCCGGATCGGCCCGGGTGAATGCCTCTGCCAGCGCCGACTCGAACGCCTTCTGCGACGGCTGCCCGCCCGTCACCGCGCCGAACAGCGACCCGCGATGCGCCGCCAGCCCTTCCAGGTCCACCACCTGCACCCCGCGCACCGCCAGCAGTTCCAGGAACTCCGTCTTCGCGCTGCCGGTATTGCCGTCCAGCAGGATCAGCCGGTGCGGCAGCGCCGTCTCGTGCAGCATCCCCGCCACCAGCCGCCGGTAGGTCCGGTACCCGCCCTCGACGGTCTGCGTCCGCCAGCCGATCTGGCTGAGGATCGACGCGAAGGCGCCCGACCTCTGCCCGCCGCGCCAGCAATAGACCAGCGGCTGCCAGCCGCCATCCTTCTCCGCCAGCGGCCCCTCCAGATGCGCCGCAACGTTCCGCGCCACCAGCGCCGCGCCGATCTTGCGCGCCCGGAACGGGCTTTCCTGCGTGTAAATCGTGCCGACCCGCGTGCGTTCCTCGTTCGACAGCGCCGGCAGAGAGATCGCGCCGGGCACGTGATCCTCGGCATATTCCGCCGGAGAGCGCACGTCGATCAGCGTGTCGAACGGGGCCTCGTAGAACTCGGTAAGCGTGGCGAAACTCAGCGGCATGACCGTCTGGTTAGACGAAAACCCCGCCCGCTGGAATGCCCGTTTCGGCGCCCCGCCCGCTCAGCCGACGTGAAACAGCGACTCGAACAGCCGCGGGTCGAGGCTGGCATTGGCAAAGGTCCGCCCCTCCGTCAGCACGGACACCGCATCGTGCGAATGCAGGCTCTCCTGATGGCTCGCCACCACCCGGAAATCGCCGATCCGCGGGTCGGCGATCAGCTGCTCGGAAAACAGCCGCGCCGCATCCTCGACGAAGATCGGGTTCGCCGCGTTCAGCTCGGCAAAGGCCTGCTCGTCCTCGCGCTTGACCATCACCTGCGTCTCGGTCGGCACCGCCCGGCGGCACATGTCGATCAGGTCCTCGAACCACAGGATTTCCTGCCCTTCCGCCACCACGACCGACACCCGCGCCACCGACCGCTGCGAATGCGGCGTGGCCAGCTGACCGCGCGTCGCCCGGGCATGCTCGGACAGCTCCAGCGAGCACGGACAGGTCGACGAATAGACGTAATCCAGATGCACCACGCGATACTGCTGGCCGTCCTGCTCCACCAGTTCCAGCGCGATGTCGTAATACTGGTACCCTTCCAGCCCCGACCGCAGGCTTTTCACCTTCTCGGGAAACCGGAACCGCATCATGATCCGCGCGTCGAAGCTGCCCAGATCGGCCTTGTAGTCCTCTAGCGTGTCCTGAATCACCTCGAAACTGAAGGTCTTCTCCGAATGCCGGTAGAAAGACCGCATGATCCGCGACATGTTGATGCCCTTCTTCTCGGCCTCAAGGCTGACCGTACCGGTCACCGAGGTTTCAAGCGTCAGGTCGCCGTTGTTGCGGGTGTGATACCGGATCGGCAGGCGGAAGTTCGAGATGCCAACATGCTGGATCGCCCGCTTGGCGCCGCGGATCAGGCTTTCCGGCCCGTTCTGCAGGTCCGGCAGCGTCGCAAGATAGTTGGGACCGGCGGTGAAATCCTCCGGATAGGCCCGCGCCAGCGCCGGATAGGTTTCCGCGCCGGGCTCGGCCAGCAGCCGCGTCAGCGCCGGGTCCAGGGCGGTGATCTCCTGCGGATGCGCCGCAGTCGCCCAGTCGCGCAGCACCGCAAGCGCACGCTCCGCCGCTGCACGATCGGGTTTTCCATTGGGGATCTGGGTCCGCACGTTCATCTCTGCCTCCGAGTCTGCCGGATCGGAATTAGGGTCATCTGACCGTCGTTGTAATCGAACATACTACCATACGATGTCAAAGGCGTTTTGGATCATCCAACGCGAGAAATAGGTATCCGCCCACCTCCAGCCGATCAACGGGTCCGGATCGGTGGTGTTCAGATAGCTCGCCCCTGTTTCCGGAACAGGGGAAAAGAAAGCGAATGTCATCAACTGCAAATGAAACTGGAACGGGCGGGTGTGGTCAGGCTGTTCGACCCTGCGTTCCCAACCACGCTCCGGCAAGCCGCGATACGGCAGGCGGAACGCAGACCCGTTGGTCACATGCGCGCACCGAAAATCCTCCCGGCGGTTTACCAACGGTTAAGAAATCGGCGATAACCAATGTAACAGTGGTATGAAGGGGTAACGAGTTTGGCCGGCAAACCATTGGTTGCCGGCCTGTTTCTGCCCACCTTATCCGTCAGACTCGCGCCAGCGCCTGTTCCACGTCCTTCAGCAGATCGCCCGCGTCTTCCAGGCCCACGCTCAGGCGTACCAGCCCTTCGGTAATCCCCAGCGCCGCGCGCTGCTCCGGAGTCAGCCGCTGATGGGTCGTGGTGGCCGGATGCGTCACGATGCTTTTGGAATCGCCCAGGTTGTTCGAGATCGTGCAGATCTCCAGCGCATTCAGGAACCGGAACGCCGCCTCCTTGCCGCCGGCAATGTCCAGAGACAGCACAGTGCCGCCGCCCTCCATCTGCCGCTTCGCAAGGTCAAATTGTGGATGCGAGGCGAGGTGCGGGTAGATGACCCGCGACAGCTTGCCGTGCCCCTCCAGCGATTGCGCCAGCTTCAGCGCCGTGTCGGACGATGCCCTGACCCGCAGGTCGAGCGTATCCATACCCTTCAGCATCACCCAGGCGTTGAACGGCGACAGCGCCCCGCCGGTATGCTTCAGATAGGGCTCCAGCGTCTTGCGGATGAAGTCGCGCGTGCCCAGCACGACGCCGCCCAGGCAGCGCCCCTGCCCGTCGATATGCTTGGTCGTGGAATAGACGACGACATCGGCGCCCTGTTCCAGGGCACGGGAAAAGATCGGTGTTGCAAAGACGTTATCCGCGATCACCAGCGCGCCCACCTCGTGCGCCAGCGCCGAAACACCCTCGATATCAATCACTTCCAGCGTCGGGTTCGACATGGTTTCGAAGAACACCGCCTTGGTGTCGGGGCGCAGCGCCGCCTTCCACGCGTCCAGATCGGTGCCGTCGACGAAATCCACCTCCACGCCATAGCGGGTCAGGATGGTCTCGAGGATGTACAGGCAGGACCCGAACAGCGCCCGCGACGAAACCACGTGGTCGCCCGACTTCAGCAACGACATGACCGTGGCGTTGACCGCCGCCATGCCGGAGGCCGCAGCAAACGCATCCTCAGCCCCCTCCAAAGCGGCGATGCGCTCTTCGAACATGCGCACCGTCGGGTTGCCGTAACGGGCGTAGATGAACTCGTCATCGCCGACCTCGATGAAACGGGCCTCCGCCTGTTCAGCGCTGTCGTAGACGAAGCCCTGTGTCAGAAAGATCGCTTCGCTGACCTCGCCGTACTGACTTCGACGAATGCCCTCGTGCACCAGTTTCGTGCGGGTGTTCCAGTCCTTGCTCATGCCTCGCGCCTCCTTATGCGCATTAAAAAACCCCCACCGCAGAGAGCGTCGGGGGTTCGGGACCGGCCGCGACCTCTTTAGCGGCATATTTAACGTGGCCCGCAATCCGGTGAACAAATCGCCACGGTCCCCGCGATAGACGCATTTCCGCAACGGGTCAACACCGTCACATGGATGTAATAAGTTATTCACAGGCATGTCGTATGGGACGCTTATCCGGGCGCCACAAGATCTAGTAGTGGATGCTAGGGGCCATGCCACTCCTCAGGGTGAATGCCGGGGCCGACGGTCCGGTCCTTCACGGGGCCGGTAACCTGGAAGCCGAAGTCGCGCAGGCGGTTGCCCGCCTCGCGCCGGGGGATCCGATCATCCTGATCGTCCACGGCTTCAAGTTCTCGCCCGCCTCCGCAGAAACCAGCCCGCACGACCATATCTTCTCGCTCACGCCCGCGCGGACCTGCTGGAAGGCGCTGTCCTGGCCGCGCCATCTGGGCTTTGGCCGCGACCGCGACGGCGAGGGCCTGTGCATCGCCTTCGGTTGGGAGGCGCGCGGCACGATCTGGCGCGCCTGGTCAGAGGCACGGCAGGCCGGGCTGGCAATGGCGGACCTGATCACGATGATCCGCCGCCACCATGACGGTCCGGTGGACATGGTCGGTCATTCGCTCGGTGCGCGTGTCTGCCTGACCGCGCTGCGCTATGCCCCGCCGGCCAGCATCGGACGCATGGTACTGATGGCCGCCGCCGAATTCCGCGCCGCGGCCGCCGCGGCGATGGCGTCACCGGCCGGACGTACCGCGGAAGTGCTGAACATCACCACGCGAGAAAACGACGTCTTCGACGCGCTGATCGAATGGTTCCTGCGCGCACCGACCCGGGGAGACCGGGCGCTCGGCCTTGGCCTGCCGCATGCCAACTGGCTCGACATCCAGATCGACGCCGACCGCACCCGCGCCGCCCTCGACCGCCTCGGCTTCCGCATCCCGGCGCCGAAACGCCGCGTATGCCACTGGTCCTCCTACCTCAGGCCCGGCCTCATGCTGTTCTACGCCGACCTCCTGCGGAACCGCGAAACCCTGTCGCTCAACCGCCTGCGCCACGCCCTCCCGCGCGAGGCAGAACCCCGCTGGGCCCGCCTCCGCCCGCATCACGGGCTGTTCGACCACGACGACGATTGCCCCGTCATCCCGGAACCCCGAGGCCCGGGCCTGCTGCAATAGGCAGCTGCAGTTTCCACGAAATCTGCGTTATCAGGAAACCTGCCGATAATATCCCGGGCGCTTGATCACCGCTCACGCCCCGCCCGGCGTCCACGCCGGGCAGCGATCAACCAAAAAACCCAAGTCAGCGCGGCCCCAGGGCCCCGCTCACTCCTTCTCCACCCCGTATTCCTGGAACAGCTTCCCCTGCAGCATGAAGAACGCGAACAGCCCGATCGTCAGCCCGAAGGTCTTGAAGTTCACCCAGGCATCCGTCGACATCGTCCGCCAGATCACCTCGTTCAGCACCGCCAGCACCAGGAAGAACACCGTCACCCGCTTGGTCAGGATCATCCACCCCTCGTGCCGCATCGGCAACATCTCTTCCATGACCAGCTGCATGTAGCTCCTGCCCCGCAACAGCCCGAACCCGAGGATCCCCGCGAACAGCAGGTAGATGATCGTCGGCTTCATCTTGAAGAACCGCTCGTCATTCAGCCACACCGACAGCCCGCCGAAGATCACCACCAGCACCAGCGTCACGATCTGCATCTTCGACAGCGTCCCGGTCAGCCGCCACAGGATGAACGTCGTCAGCGCCAGCAGCGGAATGAAACACGCCGTCACCACGATGAACCCGGAATATTCCGTGCCCCCGATCATGAACACCCGGTCCCGCAGCAGGATATAGCCCACGAAAAACGCGATGATCGGCCCCATATCCAGCGCCAGCTTCACCCCGCCGTTGATCTTCTTCTCAGCCATAAGCTCTCTCTCAGCCCCCAAGTTCAACTATCACGGCGCCCGCCGCGATCAATGCCATCAGCAGAAGCCGCCGCGGCCCCACCGTCTCCTTCAGCACCACCCAGCCGATCAGCGCCGCGAACACGGTCGAGGTCTCGCGCAGCACCGCCGCCTCGCCCACCTTGTCCAGCCGCGTCGCCACCATGATCGACCCGAAGCTCGCAAAGGCCACCAGCCCGCCCACAACGCCCCGCCCCATCAGCGGCCCCAGCGCCGGGCGGTGGATCATCGACCGCCAGCGCAGGGCCGCCAGCACCGGCATCACCAGCCCGTCGATGAAGAAGAACCACGCAAGGAACGTGAACGGATCCGCCGTCGCGCGGATGCCATAGGCGTCATAGGTGGTGTAGAACGCGACGAACCCGCCCGTCACCACCGCCAGTCCCATCGCCACCGGCAGCCGCTCGCGGTCCACGTCCAGGAAAATCAGGTTGTAGACCGCCAGCCCGAAGATCCCGCACAGAAGCACCGCGACGCCCAGCCACTGCACCGGCGTGAACACCTCGCCGAAGATCAGGTAGGCGCCGATCACGGCGAAAAGCGGCCCGGTCCCGCGTACCACCGGATAGACGACGGTATAGGCGCCGCGCGAATAGGCCATCGCCTGCAGCAGCTTGTAGACAGAGTGAATGACGAAGGCCCCGGCAAGGATCGGCCACAGATGCGGCTCGGGCCAGGGCACCACGAAGAACGCGAACGGCGCCGCCATCGCGCCATAGCTGAAATCGATCGCCCCGCGCGACAGCCACGGATCGTGCCGGCCCTTCTGCAGCGCACCGAAGACCGCGTGCAGGAACGCGGCGATCACCGCCAGCCACAGCGCCAGCACATGCCCCGCCTCGGTCCCTTCCAGCGAGATCAGCCAGCCGCTCACGCAGGTTCCCCCTCGAATCCCGGCGCCGTCATGTTACCGTCACGCAATGAACCGCAATCCGGTGAACCGGCCATGTGGACTGAAATCGTCAACGAACTGACCGGCAGCTTCGCCTCGGTGCCGTGGCCCGTCGCGGCCATCCGGCTGATCTCGGCCATGGTGCTGGCGGGCCTTATCGGGTTCGAGAGGGAATGGCGCGACAAGCCCGCGGGCCTGCGCACACATATCCTTGTCGCGCTCGCCGCCTGCCTGTTCATCCTGGTCAGCCAGGAGCTGTCCGCCCTGCCCTTCGGCCCGTCCGAGGAGGCCCTGCGCATCGACCCGCTCAGGCTGGTCGAAGCGGTGACCGCCGGCGTCGCCTTCCTCGCCGCCGGCATCATCTTCGCCTCCGGCGGCAAGGTGCACCACGTGACGACAGGCGCCTCGATGTGGCTCGCCGGCGCCATCGGCCTCGCCTGCGGCGCCGGGCAGTTGCCGCTGGCGGCGCTCGCGACCTTCATCACGCTGGCCGTGCTGCTGCTCCTGCGGCTGTTCGAAAAGGGCATCGGCACGCGCTGAGCGTGCCGCCCGCCCCTGCCATGTCTCACCCGGCCGTCTCCAGCCCGGTCAGCGCGGCGGCGAACTCCTCGGGGTCGAACGGCGCCAGATCGTCGATCTGCTCGCCCACACCGATGGCATGGATCGGCAGCCCGAACTTGTCGGCCAGAGCCACCAGCACGCCGCCCTTGGCGGTGCCGTCGAGCTTGGTCATCACCAGCCCGGAGACATCGGCGATATTGCGGAAGATCTCGACCTGGTTCACCGCGTTCTGGCCCGTCGTCGCATCCAGCACCAGCAGAGTATTATGCGGCGCGCTTTCATCGCGCTTGCGGATGACGCGCACGATCTTCGCCAGCTCCTCCATCAGGTCGGCGCGGTTCTGCAGCCGCCCGGCGGTGTCGATCATCAAGAGGTCCGCGCCCTCCGCCTCGGCCCGCGCCATCGCGTCATAGGCCAGGCTCGCCGGATCGGTGCCCTGCGCCACTGTCATCACCGGCACCCCGGCGCGCTCGCCCCAGACCTGCAGCTGTTCGACCGCCGCGGCGCGAAAGGTGTCGCCTGCCGCGATCATAACCGACTTGCCCGCCGCGCGGAACTGGCTCGCCAGCTTGCCGATGGTGGTGGTCTTGCCGGACCCGTTGACACCCACGACCAGCACCACCTGCGGCTTTTTAGGATAAAGCGGCATCGGCTTCGCGACGGTCTCCATGATCCGGCCGATTTCCTTCGCCAGCAGTTCCTTGATCTCTTCGACCGACAGTTTCTGCCCGAACCGGCCCTCGGCCATGTTCGCGGTCACCCGCAGCGCCGTGTCGACGCCCATATCGGCGGTGATCAGCAGCTCTTCCAGGCTTTCGAGCATGTCGTCGTCCAGCACCCGGCGCACGACGGTCTTCTGCTCGCGGCCAAGGATACGCCCCAGAAAACCGCCGCGCGGCGCGGGAGCCGTCCGCTCCGTCGGAATCTCCATCGGCGCCGGACCCGTCGGCGTCTCCCGCGGCGGCGCGGGCGGCACCTCGGGCGGAGCGGGCGGCGTTTCGGCCGGCGCGGGCGGCACCTCGGTCGGTTCCGGAGGCCGCACCGGGTCCGGACCGGGATCGGGCGGGGTTTCAGGCGGCGTCTCCGGCTGCGGCTCAGGCGCAGGTTCCGGCTCCGGCTTCGGCGCGGGCGAAGGATCGGGCGCGGGCGTGTCGGGCACCGCCGCCTCGACCACCTCTTCCACGCCCCCGTCCTCGACGATCGCATCGAGCCCCTGCTCGAGCTTCGACGAGGATTTGAACATCCGCTCTTTCAGTTTTCCGAAAAAGGACATCCGCCCTCCTGTTCTCAGCGTTCCGTTCAGGTAATCCGTTCCGCCCGCCGTGGAAAGGCCCCCTCCCCGGAAACGCCGCGATGCCGATCCGCTTCGGAGCCACCCTTGCCTGAGACAGGGCGGACGGGCGGCGGGGCGGCGATCAAGGAGAATCGCCGAGGGGCCCCGCTTGCGGGGAGACGGCTATTCTCCTTGAGCGGCGTGCCGGCGGCTGTCAGCAAAGGCGAAGGCCAGGGAGGCTTCGAAGCGTGCATCCGCCTTGGTGAACCTGAAGCTGACCCGTAACCGCGCCACAGGCCCCCGGGCCGACAAAAGCGTCGCCCGACCGCAGGCCGGAATAGGCGCGCGCGGAAGCGCTCCGCTGACCCCGGCCACCGTGACGGAGGGACTGGTTCGCGCTGCCGCTTTCTGGCACTCTCGCGCCATGCGTTTGCTTGCATCCATTCTGCTCGCCGTTACCGTGCCTGCCTGCGTGCTGGCCGAGGACGTCATGAGCGGCGCCGAATTCGAGGCCTATGTCGAGGGCCGGACCCTGACCTATCACGATCAGGGCGTGGCCTACGGGATCGAACAATACCTGCCCGGACGGCGCGTCCGCTGGGCCTATATCGGCGACGAATGCTGGGACGGCTACTGGTACGAGGACACGCAGAGCAATATCTGCTTCGTCTACGAGGACAATCCGGAGCCGAAATGCTGGCGCTTCACCCGGCGCGAGGGCCGGATCTCGGCGCTGTTCATGGGAACCGATGAGGGCCGCGAACTCTACGAGGTGATGAACAGCCCCGAACCGCTGACCTGCATGGGACCCGACGTCGGGGTCTGAGGCCGGGGGCGCCTCGCCCCGGGTTTCCGGACGGCGCGCGCCATCCGAATTTCCCGCCCGCGAAACGCTAGGCGTCCCCACCCTACGTTTGCGCTAACATGCCTGAAATCAACCACTTGACCCCCCGTCCCCATGGGGACGCCTCAGAAAAGCGACCCCTGTTCCGGCGGCTCATCGGCCGGTTTGCCCCGCCGCGCCGGCCCGCCCCCGCCCAGCTTCAGCCGCCCGTCGGCGAACTCGATCTCCAGCCCGTGCGCCTGCTCCGCCGCCGCCTTCCGGGTCACCACCGCCCCGTCGCCCCGCACCACCGCATAGCCCCGCCGCAGCGTCTCGGTATAGCCCAGGCTCTGCCGCAGCCGCTCCAGCCCGTCGAGCCGCCGCGCCCAGCCCTCGACCTGCCCCCGGCCCGCCGCCGCCAGCCGCGCCACCACGCGCCCGAACGCCTCCGCCTGGCGCCTCAGATCCCTCTGCAGCACCGTCCCCCTGAGCCGCCCCGCCGTGCCCCGGAACCCGCGCTCCTTCTCCGCCGCGACCCGCCGCAGCGCCGGCGCCAGCCGCCCGGCGACCTGATCCACCGCCCGCCGCCGGTCCGCCACCGCCCGCCGCAGCATGCCCGGCCGCAGATGCACCGCCGCCTCCGCCAGCCGCGCCCGCTTCCGCTCCCGCGCCGCCTCCAGCGCCCTCGGCAGCCGTTCGCCCAGATAATCCAGCCGCTGCCGCGCCTGCCCGACCAGAGCCTCCGGCCGGGGCAGCGCCCGCGACAGATCCGCCAGCCTTTGCCGCCGCCGGGTGACGCCCAGCGTCACCGCCCGGCTCAGCCGCGCTTCCTGCTGGTCAGCCCACGCTAAAAGTTCCAGCCGCACCGGCACCGCCAGTTCCGCCGCCGCCGTCGGCGTCGGCGCCCGCCGGTCCGAGACGAAATCAATCAGCGTCGTGTCCGTCTCATGCCCCACGGCAGAGATCAGCGGGATCTCCGACGCCGCCGCAGCCCGCGCTACGCTCTCCTCATTGAAACCCCAGAGATCCTCGATCGACCCGCCGCCCCGCGCCACGATCAGCAGATCGGGCCGCGGCAGCGCCCCGCCCGGTGACAGCCGGTTGAACCCCTCGATCGCCCGCGTCACCTCGGGCGCGCATCGCTCACCCTGCACCGCCACCGGCCAGATCAGCACCTTCCGCGGGAACCGGTCCCGCAGCCGGTGCAGGATGTCCCGGATCACTGCCCCCGACGGCGAGGTGATCACCCCGATCACCTCCGGCAAGTAGGGCAGCGGCCGCTTCCGCACCTCGTCGAACAGTCCCTCCGCCGCCAGCGCCTTCTTGCGCTTTTCCAGCATCGCCATCAGCGCGCCAACGCCGGCGGGCCGGATGTCGTCGATCACCATCTGGTACTTGGACTGGCCGCCGAACGTCGTAAGCCGCCCCGTCGCCACGACCTCCAGCCCCTCCTCGGGCTGCGTCGCCAGCCGCGCCGCAACGCCTTTCCAGACAACCGCCGACAACACGTTCCGGTCGTCCTTCAGATCCATGTAGATATGGCCTGAGCGCGGCCGTGACACGCGCCCGACCTCGCCCTTGACCCGGACCTTCCCGAACTCGCCTTCGATAACGCGTTTCACCGCCCCGGAAATTTCCGAGACTGTGTACTCGTGGGCATTCTCGCCCGGGGCGGGATCGTCGATCAGGTCGGACATGGCCCCGATCCTGCCCCATCGGCGCGACGGGCGAAAGGCCCCGAAACCGGGTTGACTTGCATTTACGGATAATAGATATCCTTATGGATATTGAGTGTCTCCAATAAAAACGGACCAAGGAGCTGCCCCATGTCCCAACGACTCGATTACACGAACGCCGCCCCGACCCCGGCGCGGGCCTATTTCGCCTTCAGCCAGTCGCTCGACGGCAACCGGCTGGACCCGATCCTGCGCGAACTGGTCAACCTGCGCGCCTCGCAGATGAACGGATGCGCCTTCTGCACGGACATGCATGTGAAATCCGCCCGCATTCACGGCGAGCGCGAGCTGCGGCTGCACCACGTCGCCGTCTGGCGGGAATCTCCGCTCTTCGACGAACGCGAACGCGCCGCGCTGGAATGGACCGAGGCGCTGACCCAGATGACCCCGGCCGGCATCAGCGACGAGCTTTACAACCGCGTCAAATTCGAGCTGGGCGAGGATCTGCTGGCCGAACTGACCTTCGCCGTGGTGGCGATCAATGGCTGGAACCGCGTGGCCGTGGCCTTCACGCCGGTTCCCGGCTCGTCCGACCGGATGCTGGGCCTCGACAAGGCGGTGCTCGCCTGATGCAGATGCGCAACCAGGTCGAATGGGTGCTGCATTGCTGCTCCCTCCTGGCCGCGTTGCCCGAGGGCGGGCGCCTGTCGACCAAGGCGCTCGCCGATTTTCACGGCGTGCCGAAGGAATACCTGTCGAAGGCACTGCAAAGCCTGTCGCAGGCGGGGCTTGTCGAGGGCTCTCTGGGGCCCTCGGGCGGCTACAGGCTGGCAAAACCAGCCAGCGAGATCACGTTTCTCGATATCGTCGAAGCGGTCGAGGGCAAGGGCCGCAACTTTGCCTGCACCGAGATCCGGCGCAACAATCCCTGCCTGCAGGGCCATGACCCCAAGGGCCCCTGCCAGGTGGCACGGATCATGTGGCAGGCGGACGCGGCATGGCGCCGGGAGCTGGCCGCGGTGAAGCTGTCGGAACTGACGGTCACGCTGGAAAGGGAACTGCCGGCCGACCTGCAGGAACGCGCCACGACATGGGTCGCGGCGCGCCTTGGCGGCTCGGTCTAGACGCCCGGACGCACCGGGCGCCTCGTTCGTAAAACTCAGGCGGCTTCGCGCTGGTGCTCGCCTTCGGAAATCTCCTCGACCAGCTTGGCGCAGAACGCCTCCAGGTCGCCCGGATTGCGGCTGGTCACCAGCCCCTTGTCGGTGACGACCTCGCTGTCCTCCCAATTCGCGCCCGCATTCTTCATGTCGGTCGCGATGGATTTGTACGAGGTCAAACGGCGGCCATGAGCGATGCCGGTTTCCGCCAGCAACCACGGAGCGTGGCAGATTGCGCCAATCGGCTTGCCCGCATCGAACATCCGCCGGATGAACCGCAGCGCATCGTCATTGATGCGCAGCAGGTCGGGGTTGATCTGGCCTCCGGGCAGGACCAGCGCGTGATAGTCGTCAGAGCTGACATTGCTCAGCTTGCGGTGGACCTTGACCGGGCGGCCCCAATCCTTGCCTTTCCAGCCTTTGATTTCGCCGTCCTCCGGCGAGACCACGTGAACTTCGGCGCCCGCCTCTTTGAGCTTCTCAAGCGGAACCTCCAGTTCGGACTGTTCGAAACCGTCGGTTGCGAGAATGGCGACTTTCTTTCCGTCGAGCTTGGGCATGACATGCCTCCTTTCCTTCTCTCGATTGCCCTCTCAACGGTTGCCCAGCGGCCACAGTTCCATTTTGTCCTGCGTCGTCTTGCCACCTGCCGCCGCGCCGCCTAATCAGGCGCCGGACGGAACCTGGAGGCGGCGATGAACATCCTCATTCTCGGCGGCGGCGGGCGCGAGCACGCGCTGGCCTGGGCGGCGATGCAGAACCCGAAATGCGACCGGCTGATCGTCGCGCCGGGCAATGCCGGGGTCGCGGAGATCGCCGAATGCGCCTCGCTGAACATCGAGGATGGCAGCGCCGTAGCAGATTTCGCCTCGGCCAATTCCATCGACTTCGTGATCATCGGACCGGAGGCGCCGCTGGCGGCAGGCGTCGCCGACGACCTGCGTGCCTCGGGCATCCTCTGCTTCGGCCCGTCGAAGGCGGCGGCGGAACTGGAAGCGTCGAAGCGCTTCACCAAGGAGGTCTGCGACGCTGCGGGCGCGCCCACGGCCGCCTGGGCCAGGTTCGACGCCGCCGGGCCAGCCAAGGACTACATTCGTTCCCAGGGCGTGCCCATCGTCGTCAAGGCAGACGGCCTCGCCGCCGGCAAGGGCGTGATCGTGGCCATGACCGAGGCAGAAGCGCTCGCCGCCATCGACGAGATGTTCGGCGGCACCTTTGGCGAGGCGGGCGCCGAGGTGGTGATCGAGGAATTCATGCAAGGCGAGGAAGCGTCCTACTTCGTGCTCTGCGACGGCGAGACCGTGCTGCCAATCGGCACCGCGCAGGACCACAAGCGCGTGGGCGACGGCGATACCGGCCCGAACACCGGCGGCATGGGTGCCTATTCCCCCGCCCCGATCCTCGAAGGTGCGGTGGCGGAACGCGCGCTGGAGGAGATCGTGAAACCCACCATGGCCGAGATGGCGCGGCGCGGCACTCCGTATCAGGGCGTCCTATATGTCGGGCTGATGATCGAGGACGGCGCGCCGCGGCTGGTCGAATACAACGTCCGCTTCGGTGACCCCGAATGCCAGGTGCTGATGATGCGGCTCGGCGCGCAGGCGCTGGACCTGATGCTGGCCTGCGCCGAGGGGCGGCTGGGCGAGACACAGGTGAATTGGGCCGACGATCACGCCATGACGGTGGTGATGGCCGCGAACGGGTATCCGGGATCCTACGAGAAGGGTTCGGTGATCGGCGGGCTGGATGCGATGCCCGAGGACAGCGCGCACATGGTTTTCCATGCCGGCACCGCCGAGCGCGACGGCAAGGTCGTGGCCAATGGCGGCCGGGTGCTGAACGTCACCGCACGCGGCAGCGACCTGGCCGAGGCGCGGGAGCGGGCCTATGCGATGATCGACGGCATCGACTGGCCGGGCGGGTTTTTCCGCCGCGACATCGGATGGCGGTCTCTGGACGGTTAATTTCCGGCTTCACAGAACCAACCTGAATGTCCGGCATTAGGCATTCTTTTGGAAAGATCACATCACTTTTCGAACAATCCCGGCCTGCCGCCTAAGGCAACGTCGCAGGGGGCTGTCTGCCCCCATCGCCTCCGGCGATTCCTCCGAGGATATTTTTGACCAGAAGAAGGTGCGGATCAGTCGCAGGCCAGAGCCGCCGCGAAGGATGCCGGGCCGTCGAATGCGCCGATGTCCCGGAATTCCAGCCGGCCGTCCTTCAGCCTGGATGCAACAAGGCGGCTCCAGCCCCCATCGGCAGTGACAATTTCCAGCCCCTGCCCGCAGTCGCGGATACCGCCGGAAATGTGATCCTGTCCGATGCGGTGATTGGTCAGGCCGCTCGCCGCCGCGATCTCGGTCAGTTCGCCGTCTTCGTAACGCCAGACACGCAGGGTGCGCGCCAGGTGCGGCCGGTCGACATAGGCCAGCTCCATCAGGCCGTCTCCGTCAAGATCGGCGGCGCCAAGCGGCGCAAGCCAGCGGTGGCTGGTACCGATATAGGGCGTGGCGGCGTCGAGGATCAGGTCGCTGCCGGTCCAGCGGTAGACGGCCAGATGCGCGCCCTGCCGCACATGGCTTCGGACTACGATCACCTCGTTCGTCCCGTCGCCGTCGAGATCGACAAGCCGCGGTGCGATATCCTCAAATACGTGGGTCTTGTCGAGGGTGACCGAATGTCCGCAGGTCCCTTGATTGCCCTCGGCATCTACCCAAAGCGTCTCCGGCTCGGTGTCGCGCCCGAGGATGCCGTGCTGGTAGCGCGTCACGGGATCGGCGAACCAGGCGCGGCCGACCGGGCCGGCCTTGGTGGCATCCGTCACCACGCTGCCGGGATAGTCGGTCTCCCGCCAGGCCGGGGCCTCGCAGGCCGCCGCGCCCGCGCCGGTCAGGCACAGCAGCGCGACAAGCGCCTTCATCAGATCTGCTTTTCCGGCATCTGCACGACCAGACCGTCCAGCGCGTCGGTCACCTTGACCTGGCAGGTAAGACGGGAACGGGCCGGATCCGGTTCGAAGGCGAAATCGAGCATGTCCTCTTCCATCGCCTCCTTCTCCGGCAGTTTTCCGACCCAATCCGGGTGGACGTAAACATGGCAGGTCGAACAGGCGCAGGCGCCGCCGCAATCGGCCTCGATGCCCGGGATGTTATTGTCCCGCGCGCCTTCCATCACGGTCAGCCCGTTCGGGACATCGACCGTGTGCTCGGTGCCGTTGTGTTCGATATAGGTGATCCGCGCCATCCCGTCCTCTTGTCGTCCAACTGTCGTGTTCCCTGCGGGATAAGGGCTTCACTTGGGATTGGCCAGTCTCTTTCTGGTGAAAGCACTTTGCGCGGATCGCGAAGGGTTCTATATTTGTTCTCGTGACCGAGCACCCCAAACTCCTTCAGCACCCCCGCTGGCCGCGTCCGCCCGCCTGCTGCCCGCATGTGCTGCTGAATCTGCCGCCAGAGAAGGCCCGGGTTACGGTGGCGGGATTGGTGCTTGTGCGACAGCGCCCCGGAACAGCGAACGGCGTGATCTTCGTCACGCTGGAGGATGAAACCGGGATCTCCAACATCATCGTCTGGCGCACGATCTATGAACGCTTCCGCCGTGCGGTGATCGCAGGGCGGCTTTTGCGCGTCACCGGGAGGATCCAGCGAGAATCCGGCGTCACCCACATCATCGCCGAAGAAGTCGAGGATCTGTCCTGGATGCTCGACGATCTGCTCCGCCCGGAGGAGGCTCGCGCCGACGGCACGCCGTAATTCTTTCGCGAACGCGTGTTTTCCGGTACGATCCGCAACAGAGTGCCCCCGAAGAGGCCGCGAGCAGTGCTGGAAATCAGAAAGATCCTGGCAATCTGGGTGGTGACAGGCGTTGCCGCCTGCGGCGCGGACACTCCCGGTGCGGCCTCGCGCATGGACGACCACGGCTCGATCCCGACCTTCGCGCAGGAACCGTCCGGGCCAACCGGCACCTGCCACGCACAGGACACGCCCCCCACCCGCCGGCAGACCGTCACCGAGGACGTGATGGTCATTCCTGCCGAGACCGAAGCGGACGGAACCGTGATCAACCCGCCGGTCTATCGCAAGGAAACGGTCGAAAAACCTGTCGAAACGCGCCTGCCGCACTGGTTCGAAAGCGTCTGCTCGGACCAGTTCACGCCGGAATTCATCGCGTCACTGCAACGCGCGCTGGCGGCGCGCGGCGCCTTTTCCGGGCCCGATGATGGCGAGATGACCCAGGATACCCGCGACGCCATCCGCACCACGCAGGCCGCGCGAGGCGTCGACAGCGAGGTATTGTCGCTCGCCCTCGCCCGCGAATTCGGCCTCGTCCCGACGCCACTCGATAGCAACTGACCGCCAGCGCCGCTCAGATGGATCCTTCCGTCTCGATATGGATCAGCGCCCCGCAATGCTTGCAGTGAACCGCGTCGGGATCGTGCAGCAAAAGCCCGCACTCCTTGCATTCCTGGCGCACTTTTGGCGGGCGGAACAGAACCTGCGCCAGCCGCAGGAACAACGTCACGCCGAAGATCATCACCCCCACCGACAGCATCCGCCCCGCGGTGCCCGTCAGCGTAATGTCCCCGAAACCGGTCGTGGTGAGAGTCGTCACGGTAAAATACAGCGCATCGGCATAGTTCCGTATTTCCGGGTTCACCGAGACCTGCAGCGCATAGATCAGGCCCGTCATCACGAAGAGAAAGACGAACAGGTTGATGATGGCGAGAATGACCTCTTCATGCTGGCGGAAATGCGGGAAATCCTGCCGCAGGCGGCTGAGCAGCTGATAGGTATGCAACAGCCGCAGAGTCCGCAGGATGCGGAGAAAGCCAAAGCCCTCTCCCGCGATTGGCGCCAGGAAGGACACCATCGCCACGATATCGGCCCAGCTCGACAGCCGCGTGAAGTAGCGCAGCTTCTGTTGTTCCAGTACCAGCCGCACCAGGAAATCGGTGAGGATGACGACGCCGAGAATGACGTCCACCACTTCCACGACGGCGCTGTGCGGCAGGAACGAGGTGACGATGACGAAGGTGATCGTGACGATGTCGAAGGCCAGAAGGGCATAGCGGAACCTGTGGGCCGCGGCCGAATGCCCCTCGTAAAGGTTTCTCAGTCTTTCCAGCATTCCGGCTCCCCGCGCATCCGCAAGTGATGCCAAATCACCGGCATTATGACCAGAGACACTGGCAGGACCGGCACAGCCGGCGCCCGCGCAACGAAAAAGGGCGCCCTTGCGGACGCCCCTCTTCCATTCCGGGTGACGGAGATCAGCCTTCTTCGAGGCCCAGCGCAACGAAGCGGGGTTCGCCCTCGCGGCGGACCAGCAGCAGCAGCGACCGGCGGCCGGCCTCCTGTGCTTCCGAGATGCGATCCTCCAGGTCGGCGGCGGCCGAAACCTTCTGCTGGCCGGCTTCGGTGATCAGGTCACCGGCGCGCAGACCCTTCTCGTAGGCTTCGGACATTTCGTCGACCGACAGGACGACCAGGCCGGTCGCGTCCTCGTCAAGGCCCAGCTGGGTGCGCAGCTCGTCGTTCAGCGTGCTGACGGTGATGCCGAGGATCTCGGCCTCTTCCGGGTCGGCTTGCTGCTCGATAGAGGCAGGCACCGCGGTCTCGGCTTCTTCGCGACGGCCCAGCGTGACCATCAGGGTCTCGGTCTCACCATCGCGGAAGACTACGACACGAACCGATTTACCGATCGGAGAGCTGCCGACAACACGGACCAGCTGGCGGGTATCCTCGACATCGGTTCCGTCAAAGCTGAGGATCACGTCGCCCGACTGCATGCCGGCTTCCATGGCCGGACCTTCCGGCACATCGGTCACCAGCGCGCCGGCGGCTTTCTCGAGACCCAGCGCATCGGCCATGTCCTGATCGACGTCCTGGATGCGGACACCCAGCCAGCCGCGGCGGGTTTCGCCAAATTCCTGAAGCTGGTCGACCACGTTGGTGACGACATTCGACGCCATCGAGAAGCCGATACCGATCGAACCGCCGTTCGGCGACAGGATCGCGGTGTTCACGCCGATGACATCGCCGTCCATGTTGAACAGCGGGCCGCCGGAGTTGCCGCGGTTGATGGCTGCGTCGGTCTGGATGTAATCGTCATAGGTGCCGGACAGCGCACGGTTGCGGGCGGAAACGATGCCCACGGAGACCGAAAAGCCCTGGCCCAGCGGGTTGCCCATGGCCATCACCCAGTCGCCGACGCGCGCGGTGTCGCTGTCGCCGAAGGACACGAAGGGCAGCGCGTCGTCCGACTCGACCTTAAGCAGGGCGATGTCGGTGTTCGGGTCGGTACCGATGATTTCGGCATCGAGTTCCTCGCCCGAGAAGAATTCGATGGTCACTTCGTCAGCGCCTTCGATGACGTGATTGTTGGTGACGATGTAGCCGTCTTCCGAGATCACGAAGCCGGAACCCAGCGCCGAGGAGCGGCGCGGGCGGTTCGGACCCTGGTTGCGGTCCATGAAGTCGCGGAAGAAATCCTCGAAGGGCGACCCCTCGGGAACCATCGGGTTCGGGGCGGCAGGGCCGGAAACGCTGGTCGCGGTGGTGATGTTGACCACGGCGGGGCTGATCTTGTCCGCCAGATCGGCGAAGCTGCCAGGGCGCTCCTGCGCCAGAGCGACCATTGCCTGTGCAAGCAGGAAGGTCAAACCCAGCAGGGTCAGCCAGACCGCGCGAAGCCGTGGGCCTGATTGGGTTGGGACAGTGATTGCCTGAGGTGTCACAGTAAACTCCGTTTTGTTTGCGTCCCGGCGGAATGGCGGCCGGGTCGGTCTGTGCGTGGGAACATTCACCCCGATGCGAAAATGCACAACACAAACCCTATTCGCGATAACTCAACACAGTGTGAGTATCGCTTTATCGAAGTCAGTGTTGCACGGAGCCGGGCGCAACACCAGAGATGCATAATATTGCTTGAGGTGTGGCGCGATTCTCCGCCAGCGGCACAAACCGGTTCAGGCGCCGATAACTTTCGCTAGCCAGACCAGCGCCACGCCGCTCGCCAGTGCCGCAAGTCCCATCAACCGGCGGGTATCGACCGGGATCTCTGCCAGCAGCCGCAACAGATCTTCGAGTCGCGAAGGGACCAGTGCGAACACCAGCCCCTCGACGCATAAGACCAGCCCGAGGGCCAGAACGACCGTAGGCATCAGCCGCCCGTCGCTTCGTTTTCCGCCTCCGCCGGCACGTCTTCGGCCTGCTCGGGCGCGGCAGCTTCGGGCGCCGGCCCCGACGGGGTATCGGACGCGGCCTCTTCCCCGGCGGGCGCCTCGGTTCCTTCGGGCGCAGGCAGCGCCAGCGGGCGGCCATTGCGGCCCGCGGAACTGCCGAGGTAGTCGAAGAACTCACTGTCCGGCGTGATGACCAGCATCGAATTCTCGCCATGCAGCGCCGTGGAATAGGCCGACAGGGAGCGGTAGAATTCAAAGAATTCCTCGTCCTGTCCGAAGGCTTCTGCGTAGACGCGGTTCCGTTCCGCATCGGCTTCACCGCGGATGATCTCGCTTTCGCGGCGCGCGTCAGAGGTCAGCTCGATCACGGTACGGTCCGCCTGTGCCCGAACCCGCTGCGCCGCTTCTTCACCGCGCGCGCGCTCGTCCTCGGCTTCCCGTTCACGTTCGGCCCGCATCCGCGCGAAGGTCGCGTCGAGGTTCTGCGACGGCAGGTTCGTCTGCTTCAGCCGCACGTCGATCACCTGCAGCCCCAGCGGCGCCGCCCGTGCCCGCGCTTCTTCCGTGATCCGCGACATCAGGGCGGACCGGTCGGATGACAGGATCGTGTTCGACGTGACGCCCTCGGAACCCAGAACGGCGCGGATCTGCGCGTTCAGGATGCCTTCCAGCCGGTCCTCGGCCGAACGGACACCGCCGACGCCGACCGCCTGCCGGAACTGGACCACATCGTCGATCCGGTACCGCGCGAAGGCGTCGACAACCAGACGCCGGTCGTCCGAAGGCGTTACCTCGGTCGGCGGCGTGTCGAGCGACAGGATCCGGTCGTCGTAGTAGACCACTTCCTGGATGAACGGGATCTTGAACGAAAGGCCGGGTTCTTCCTTCACGTGCTTGATCTGTCCGAATTGCAGCACCAGGGCTTTCTGCTTTTCGTCCACGATGAAGATGGACGAGGCAAGCAGCGCGATGGCAACAACGATGATCGGGATGATGATAGTAGATTTACGCATCTTCTCTCTCCCTTACTCGCCGCGCCGCAATTCGTTGAGCGGCAGGTAGGGTACAATGCCCTGCCCCGCACCGCCTTCCGAGATGTTGCTGTCTAGGATGACCTTGTCGATGTCGCCCATCACCCCTTCCATGGTCTCAAGATACAGGCGCTTGCGGGTCACTTCCGGCGCGTTCTTGTACTCTTCAAGAACTGCCAGGAAACGGCTCGCCTCACCTTCAGCCTGGTTCACAACCTGCGCACGGTATCCTTCGGCTTCTTCGAGGATCTGTGCCGCCTCACCGCGGGCACCGGCCAACACCCGGTTCGCATAGGCATCCGCGGTGCGCTCCAGCCGGTCACGTTCCTGCTCGGCCGCCTGCACTTCGCGGAACGCGTCGATCACCTCGCCCGGCGGATCCGCCTTGTCGAGGTTGACCCGCAGAATGTTCACACCTGCGTTATAGGCATCGAGCGTGTCCTGGATCAGTTCCTGCGCGGTGTCGGAAATGATCGCACGATCGCGGTTCAGAATCGGGGCCAGTTCACTGGCCGCGATGATTTCCCGCATGGCGGATTCGGAAACCGCGCGAATTGTCGCCTCCGGATCAGCGAGGTTGAAAAGATATTGCGCCGGATCCTTGATGTTCCACACGACCTGGAAGTCCAGATCGACGATGTTCTCGTCCGTGGTCAGCATCAGGCCGGAATCGTTGCTACGAGAGCCGGAAGTTCCGATATTCTCGGTCTGCTCTCGCGTGACCGGCAAGACCTCGTAGGTCACCAGCGGCCAGGGAGCAAAGTTGAGGCCCGGATTTCCGGTGGCCGAATACTGACCCAGAAACAGCTCGACGGACTGTTCTTCGGGCTTGACCGTGTAAAGCGACGCAAACAGCCACACTGCCAATACAACAAGCGCGCCGATGGCGATCGTGCCGCGGGTAATCCGCGGGCCGCCACCGCCGCCGTTTCCGGAACCGTTCGGCCGTTTGCCGCCGCCTCCGCCCATCAGAACGCGCAGCTGTTCCTGGCCCTTTTTCATGATCTGATCGATCTCTGGGATCTGCGATCCTTCGCCCGGACGCCGCTGGCCCTGACCGTCAGCCGGGCGACGATCGTCGTCACCCCCGCCGCCGTTGCCGCGATTTCCGCCGCCGCCTCCCCCCCAGGGGCCGCCTGAATTACTGGCCATATACCTGTCTTTCCCTTGTATCTCGCGGATTGTTCGTAGCTACCTGTGCGTGCATGCGCAAGAAATCAAGCGGTGCGCGACGGGCTCCGCATGGTCACGAGTTCTTCAGCCATCGTCGGGTGCACCGCACAGACCCGATCGAAGTCTTCCTTCGTGGCGCCCATTTTCACTGCGATCCCCGCAAGCTGGATCATCTCGCCCGCCTCCGGGGCCACGATGTGACAGCCCAGAACCTTGCGGGTCTCCTTGCTCACGATGAGCTTCATCAAAACCCGGTCATTGCGTCCGGCGAACGCCTTGTTCATCGGCTTGAACGAGGTGCAGTAGATCTCGACCGGCTCCTGTTCGGCCGCCGCTTCCTCGGTAAGACCGACCGTGCCCAGCTCCGGCTGGGTGAAAACGGCAGACGGCACCAGGTCATGATCCGGCTTGGTCGGGTTCCCCTTGAACACTGTCTCGGTGAAAGCCATCCCCTCGCGGATCGCCACCGGGGTCAGCTCGATCCGCCCGGTCACGTCACCGATCGCATAGATCGAGGGCACCGAAGTCTGAGAGTAGTCGTCGACCACGATCTCGCCCTTGCGGCCCAGCTTCACGCCGGCCTCTTCAAGCCCCAGCCCCTCCGTCGACGGGCGCCGCCCGGTCGCAAAGAACACGTGGTCATAGACCGCCTCGGTTCCGTTCGTCGCCTTCACCCAGACCGGCTTGCCCTTGCCGTTGCCACGGGCGCCGGATTCCGGACCTGCGGCATCGCTTTCGGTTAGGTGCCCGATATGCGCGTCGCCGGCCGGCGCCATCTCGACGATATTCGTTCCAAGGTGCAGGTCGATACCCTGCGCTTTCATCTCCTCGGCCACGAGCCCGCGCGCTTCCTCATCGAACCCGCGCAGGATCTGCGCGCCGCGATAGAACTGCGTCACCTCGACACCAAGACCGTTGAGGATGCAGGCGAATTCGCAGGCGATGTACCCGCCGCCAATGATCAGGACCGATTTCGGCATCTCCTCCATCAGGAAGATGTCGTTCGACACGATCCCCAGATCGGCATTCGTGATCTCCGGTGTCACCGGATGCCCGCCGGTCGCGACGAGGATGTGTTTCGCCGTCACCCGCGTTCCGTCCGCCAGTTCCACCGTGTGCGGATCGGCAAGCTTGGCGCGCGTGTCGTAGACGGTCACCGCGCTCCGGTCGAGCAGCGAGCGGTATACGCTCTCCAGCCGGTCCAGTTCCGCATGCAGCTTGCCTCGGAACGTCCCCCAGTCGAACTTTCCCGGTTCCAGATGCCAGCCATAGGCCTGCGCATCCTCCATCATCGCCGAGAAACCCGAAGCGAATACCATCAGCTTCTTCGGCACGCAGCCGCGGATGACGCAGGTGCCGCCCATCCGGTATTCCTCTGCCAGCGCCACCTTGGCGCCGGTTTCTGCGGCCGTCCGCGCCGCGCGAACACCGCCGGACCCGCCGCCGATGACGAATAGATCATAGTCGAAGGACATGCGCCTGCCTTGTTCCGTGCTTAATCCGTGATATCCGAGAAGATGTTGTCGCTCTCGACAAACTCGATCCGGTCCTCTTCATGCGTCCCGGCATTGATATCGTCCACTTCCACGCGACCGTCGCCATAACCTACGACGACCACGTCGCAGATATCGACGAACAGCCCGTTTTCAACCACACCCGGGATCTGGTTCAGCACCAGACCCAACTGGCGGACATTGGAAATCCGCTGCAGGTGCAGATCCACGATGAAGTTGCCTTCGTCCGTGACGTAGGGCGCCTCGCCGTTCAGCCGCAGCGACACGCGGTCTCCCAGCACATCGAGCCCCGAGATCGTTTCCTCAATCAGCGCCTTTGTCGTCTGCCAGCCAAAGGGCACGACCTCTACGGGAAGCGGAAACAACCCCAAGGTTTCGACGCGCTTCGAGGCATCGGTGATCACGATCATCCGGTCGGACGCGGTCGCCACGATCTTTTCCTGCAGCAGCGCACCGCCGCCGCCCTTGATCAGGTTGAGATCCGGGTCGACTTCGTCGGCACCGTCAATTGTCAGGTCCAGCCATTTCGCCTCGTCAAGGCTGACGACATCGATCCCCACGCTGCGTGCCAGTTCGGCGGTCCGGCTCGAAGTCGGCACCCCCTTGATCCGCAGCCCGTCCTCGCGGACCATCTCGCCCAGGCACCGCACCATCCAGGCCGCAGTCGAACCCGTGCCCAGGCCCACCCGCATGCCGCTTTCCACGAAATCGACGGCCCGCTTGGCGGCGACGAATTTTGCGGTGTCGATGGGCGAAAGGTTCATCGGTTGCGCTCTCCTGGCAAGTCTCCGGGGTTATAGACAAGCTGCCCGCCGGGGGCGAGGGTGAATTGGCCGCAGCCGGAGACCGGTCGCAATCGCATGAATTCGGCATATGTTGCGCTCGATGGCGGGCGGCAGGCAGGCGAATGGGCAGGCATCTCTTTCTGGTCCTCGGATGGCTTTCGGTCGGGCTCGGCATGATCGGTGTCGTGCTCCCGGTGCTGCCGACCGTTCCGTTCATGATCCTCGCCGCCTTCCTCTTCGCCAAAGGCTCGCCCCGCGCCCGAGACTGGCTGCTGAACCACGCGCATTTCGGCCCGCATATCCGCGACTGGGAAGCCCGCGGCGCGATCTCGCGGCGCGCCAAGATCGCCGCCGCGGTGACCATGGCGGGCGTCTTCCTGCTGTCTGTGTTGATGGGCCTGCGCCCGATGCTGCTGGCGATCCAGGCCGCCTGCATGATACCTGCCGCGATTTTCGTACTGACCCGCCCCGAGTGATGCTTCCCTCATCACAAACCGGCAGCGACTCCGCCAACATGCCGGATTCCGTCGGTTTCCGGCTTATCCGCCCGGGCGACATCTGCCAGAACACGTGAAAAGGAACCGGCGCGCGCACTCATGTTCATCTCCGTCTTCGACATGTTCAAGGTCGGCATCGGCCCGTCCTCGTCCCACACGATGGGACCGATGGTCGCCGCCGCGCGCTTCCTCGACACTTTGCGCGCCTCACCCTTTACCCCGCACGGGCTCCGCGCCAGCCTGCACGGCTCGCTCGCCTTCACCGGCGTCGGCCACGCCACCGACCGAGCCACCATCCTCGGCCTCGCCGGCTTCACGCCGGAAGACTACGACCGCGACAAGGCCGAGGCCGCGCTTGCGGAGATAAACAAACGAAAGACGTTCACTCCCGAAGACCTCCCTGAATTGGCCTTCGACCCCGAAAACGACCTGCTTTTCGCCTATGGCGAGCCGCTGCCGGGCCATGCCAACGGCATGATCCTCGCCGCCACCGACGCCCAGGGCGATACGATCCTGCAGGAAACCTATTACAGTGTCGGCGGCGGCTTCGTCCTGACCGCCGCGGAACTGGCCGAGGGCCGCAACAGCGATGATGGCCCGCCCGTCCCCTACCCGTTCCATTCCGCCGAAGAGATGCTGCGGATGTGCGCCAACGAGGGCAAAAGCATCGCCGACCTCAAGCGCGCCAACGAACTAAGCCGAATCTCCCGTGCCGCGCTGGACACTGGGATAGAGCGGATCTGGGATGTCATGCGCGACTGCATGGATCGCGGTCTCAACGCCGAGGGCATCCTCCCCGGTGGCCTGAACGTCAAACGCCGCGCCGGTAAGATCCACCAGTCCCTCCTGGCCGAACGCGGCATGAACCTCGCCCCTCCGCACACCATAAATGACTGGATGAGCACCTACGCCATGGCGGTGAACGAGGAAAACGCCGCCGGCGGGCAGGTCGTCACCGCCCCCACCAACGGGGCCGCCGGCGTCGTGCCAGCCGTCATCCGCTACTGGCTCGACCATGTGCCCGGCGCCGCCCCCTCCCGGCTCCCCGATTTCCTGCTGACCGCCGCCGCAGTAGGCGGCCTCGTCAAGCACAACGCTTCGATCTCCGGTGCCGAATGCGGATGCCAGGCAGAGGTCGGCTCCGCCTCCGCCATGGCCGCCGCCGGTCTCTGCGCGGTATTAGGCGGCACACCTGAACAGGTGGAAAACGCCGCCGAAATCGCGCTGGAACACCACCTCGGCATGACCTGCGACCCGGTCCGCGGCCTCGTCCAGGTCCCCTGCATCGAGCGGAACGGCCTCGGCGCCATCAAGGCCGTCTCTGCCGCCTCCCTCTCGATGCGCGGCGACGGGACCCACCTCGTCCCGCTGGACGCCGCCATCGAGACGATGCGGCAGACAGGGGTGGACATGAGCGAAAAGTACAAGGAGACCTCGCTCGGCGGACTTGCGGTCAACGTGCCCAACTGCTGAAGATGCGCGCCGGGAGGCTCCGATGCGCAAACAGGTCCGGAACGACAATGTAACGCTCGCGACAGAGGCGTTCGGCGATCCATCCGATCCGCCGCTGGTCATGATCATGGGCGCCACAGCCTCGATGCACTGGTGGCCCACCGAGCTTTGCAAAGCATTGGCCGACAGCGGCCGCTTCGTCATCCGCTACGACAACCGCGACACCGGCGCCTCGACCGCCTGCCCGCCGGGGGAACCGGATTACGCGGTGGAGGATATGGCCGACGACCTGATCGCCATCCTCGACGCATACGGCATCGCCCGCGCCGACCTCTGCGGCATGTCACTTGGCGGCCTGATCGCCCAGATCGCCGCTCTCACCTGGCCCGCCCGCATCGGCCAGCTGATCCTGATCGGCTCGGAACCGCTCGGCTGGGAAGGCGATCCGCTGCCTTCCCTCGCCCCCGTCTTCCTCGATCACTTAGAGAACTTCGCAACGCTCGACTGGTCCGACCGCGCCGCCGTCATCGCCTTCCAGTTGGAAGGCGCACGCCTCAGCTCCGGAACCGGCGCGCCGTTCGATCCGGTTCTCGAAACCGCAAAGATCGAAACCGAACTCGACTGCAGCCCCGATCCGCGCACCGCCTTCAACCACGGAGCACTGACTTTGCGCGACGACTGGACCGGCGCCGTTTCCCGCATCCCGCAGCCCGCGCTGATCCTCCACGGCCGCGACGACCCGATCCTGCCGCTTCCGAACGGAGAAGCCCTCGCCGCGACGATCCCGGACGCCCGCCTGACGATCCTCGAAGGCGTCGGCCACGAACTGCCGCCAAGGGCGCTGCCACAGATAGTCGAAGAGATAACCGGGTTCCTCACCGACGCCCCGGCCTGACCTCAATCGCCATCCTTCCAGGCAAACTCGGGCCCGGTCCGGAAAAAGCTGACATTGTTGGAAAAATAGCTTTCCGGCACCAGCCGGATCATCCGCCCGTCCGGGTCCTCGATCCGCGCCACGTTCTCGATGAACCACGGGTTCCACGCCGCTTCGTCCGACCCGAGATACTTGGTCAGCAGCCGCCGGAACCGCGCCGCATCCATCGGCACCACCTCTGCCCGGCCGCGCAGCCCCAGATGCAGTAATATCCCTGTATCGTTCTCGAACCGCACGATCTCCACCGCGCAGCGCGGATCGTCCTGCAGCCGCTTCACCGACGATCCCGTCTTGTTCGCCAGCATCCAGAGCGCGCCATCCTCCCAGATGAACCACACCGGCGCATTGCGCGGGCCGTCCGCCGACATCGTCGCGAGGTTCGCCATCAGCGGCGCGGTCAGCACCGCCTCCGGATCAAAGCTCTGTCCCATCCGCCATCTCCTTGTCCTGTCGGGTAAACCCTAACCACGACCCGCGCGCACTTGCCACCGCACCGGCCCCGGCATAGCGTCCGCGCCGATGAACGCCGACCGCCCCCTCACCGGCATCCTCCTGATGCTCGCCTTCTGCGTTCTGGCGCCGCTCGGGGATTCGCTGGCCAAGCTCATCGGCGACGCCGTCCCGCTCACCCAGCTCATAACGCTGCGCTTCACCTTCCAGGCGCTGATCCTGATCCCCCTCGCCTGGGCTTCCGGCATCAGCCTCTCCATGCCGCCGCGCCTGCTCGCGCTCACGGCGCTGCGTACCCTGCTCCACATGACCGGCATCGGCGCGATGTTCCTCAGCCTCCGCTACCTGCCGCTGGCCGATGCCGTCGCCATCGCCTTCGTCATGCCCTTCCTGATGCTGCTGCTCGGCTGGCTGGTCCTCGGCGAAGAGGTCGGACCGCGCCGCCTTGCCGCCTGCGCCGTGGGGTTCGTCGGCACGCTGCTGGTCGTCCAGCCCAGCTTTGCCGCCGTCGGCCCGCCCGCGCTGCTGCCGCTTCTGGTGGCCGTGGTGTTCTCGTTCTTCATGCTCGTCACCCGCACCGTCGCCAAGCATGCCGACCCGATCGCGCTTCAGGGCGTCTCCGGTGTTATGGCGATGGTCCTCCTGCTGCCGCTCATGGCCTTCGGCGCGTTCCATGAAATCCCCGTCATTGAACCGGTCAGCCCGACACCGGAAATCTGGGCCTACCTCGTCGCCCTCGGCGTCCTCGGCACCTTCGCGCACCTGATGATGACCTGGTCGCTCCGCTTCGCCCCAGCGGCCACCCTCGCGCCGATGCAATACCTGGAGATCCCCTTCGCCACACTGATCGGCTGGCTGATCTTCCGCGACTTCCCGAACGGCCTGGCACTGCTCGGCATCGCCATCACCATGGCGTCCGGCCTCTACATCATCCTGAGAGAGCGCAACCTCAGCCGCGTCAGGATAAAAGTGCCCGCACCACCGAGCTGAGTTCGCTTCGCGGCAGAATCACCAGCATCCCGTCGCCGTCGAATTCCAGCGTCACTTCCGTCTCAACCGCCTCGTTAGAGGTCCCGACACGGCCATTCGGCGCGAAATGCAGTCCCTCGATCGGCCAGCGCAGGCCCTCCGACCGCCCCGTTACCGGCGCCATCGGGAACAGCGACACCCGCGAACCGACGGGCAAATCCAGCCGCAGCGACCGCGGCGCGTGAAAGCACACATCGTCGCTGCCCAGCACGACAACCCGCGCCTTGCGCCGTGCCATCACCGCGTAAACGGCAAGCTCATGATCCAGCCGTGCCCCGGTAAAACCCACCGCAATCACCAGCGGAGCCTCGATATTTCGCAGGGCCTTGTCGAAATCCGTGCTGTTCTGTTCCGCGATCTCGCAGATCGTTTCCGGGTCCAGTCGGGTTCGCGCTTCCGGCGGCAAGGAGTCCATGTCGCCGATGACAGCGGCGGGCACCAGCCCCTCCTCCAGGGCACGCATGGCGCCTCCATCCGCTGCGATCAGTAGCGGCGCCATATCCAATGATTCGCGCAAGCGCGCACTGTCCACGGGTGCGCCACCCAGCAACGTAACCATATGTTCGGATTCGACAAACGCGGTAACCATGACGATATTAATGGGATATTCGTGGAATGGTCACAATCTGACCCAGAAAAAATACCGCAAATACCCCGGTTCTGTTCCGATTCTGGAACCGCAACATGGTAAACGTTGTGTGCTGGATCGGGGGAGAAAGCGACGATCTTATGGTGAACGCCAGTAAAATTCTGACGGTATCCTACGGGACATTCTCCTGTACGCTCGAAGGATTCGACGACCCGTTCTCGGCGATGCGGTCGATTGCGGAGTATTTTCGCGATCTCGCGGCCGATGACCGCTATTTCGGGGCCGAACCTCCGCAGCCGGATGCCGAGATGCTGCACCAGATCGCCGAGCGTGAGATCAAGCGCCGGGTCGAGGCGCGGATTCAGGAAAACGGCGTTCACCTGCGTCAGATCGACGATGCGGCCGCTCCGGCCCCCGTCGCACCGAAGCCTGCCCCGTCACCCGTTCCCACAGCTGCCCACACGGCCCGCGCCACGCAGGAGCATCCTGCACCGGCGCCGCAATCCGATGCCGACGTGGCAGAGACCGTCGCCGAAAAGCTGAAGCGCATTCGCGCCGCCGTCGCACGTGCCCAGAATGAGCCGCAGCTCGGATCCGTCTTCGCCGAAGACGAAAGCCCGGCGGCACAGTCCGCCCCGGACATGGCCGAGGAAGCCGAGGATCCCGAGCCTGCGATTGCCGAAGACACTGCTGCCGAAGCCGAACAGGCTGCGGACGAACCCGTTGCCGAAGCCGAACAGGCTGCGGACGAACCCGTTGCCGAAGCCGAACAGCCGGCCGAGGAAACCGCCGCCGAAATCGAAGAAATCGCGGAACAGTCTGACGCTGGCGAAGAGTCCGTAATCGAAGCGCTGGCCGGAGCCGAACAAGAACTGCCCGACGCTGAAACCGAGGAAGCGGACGTCGCCGAAGCTGAAACCGACGTGGAAGTCGCCGAAGTCGAAGCTGAAGCCCACACCTTTGAGGAAGTGACCGACTTCAGCGAAGACTCGGCCTCCGACGAGAGCGAGACGACCGAAGAAACTGTCGATGCCTCCGACGATGAGGCCGAAGACGAACCCGCCGAAGAGCAAGGCTTCGACGCTGGCGCCTTTGCTGCGGTTCTCGCCGGTCAGGCCGCCGTCAACGCGATCCGCGAGGACGAAGACGAAGCCCGGCACGAAACGGACGATACGGACGAAAACGAACAGGACGACCTCGCCTCCCGCATCGCCAGCCTCACCCTGCCAGAAGACGCCAGCACCGAGGCCGAGGAAGACGATGCGCCGGAAGAGGCACCCGATCTCGCCGCCTTCGGTCGTGACAGCCTCGTCGGCGGAACCGACGAAGCAGACACCGAAACTGACACAGCCGACAACATCTTCCCGATCGCCGGCGCCGAACGCGCCGGGCCCGAGCAGGAAAACGACGCCGCTCTGACGGACGACGAAACGGCTGTTGTTGAAGAAGACCTGCCTGAAGTCGCCGAAGCGGCGGAGCCTGAGCCCGCCGAGGCGGACGAAGTCGCATCCGAAGAGGCCGAGACTACCGGAGAGCCTCTCGTTCTCGAAACGTCAGAAGACGAGCAGCCCGAGGAAGAGCCGGTCCTCGAGACCGACGGCGAAACCGAATCCGCGACGATCGAACCGGGCGAGGATGAGGTCCTTGACCTCTCCAGCCTTCTCGACGCCGACGACGACACCCCTGGCGACGCCGAAGAAGAAACCGCAGCCAGCGATGATGTCGTTCAACAGGACACGGCCGAAGAGCCCCAGGAAGAAGAGGAAACGGCTGCCAAGCTGCCGCCGCTCTCCCTTATGCCCTCCGCCCGCGTCGACGACGAGTCAGATGGCGGAACCGACACCCCCGCCGGCCCCACTGTCCGCGTCGTCAAGATGTCGCGCGAGGAGTTCGACGCCGCCCGCAGCGCCGCCGAAGCCGCGGGCGCGACCAACCGCGAAGAAATCCGCGCCGTCCTGGGCGAAACCGGCCTCTCCGCCGAGGACGAAGCCGAACTGATCGACGAACTGGTCGAAGCGCAAACCGACGATACGGCACCGGCACCGGCTGCAACCGACCGCGCTGCCATAGCTGCCGACCTCGCCACCGCAGCCGCGGAAGTCGAACGGCGCAGCGGCAAGAAAGGCTCCGACCCCAGCGTTCCGGTCAGCCGTCTGCTGGCCCAGGCCGATACAGAATTCCGCGCAAACGAGAACTCGCGCCGCCGGTCGGCCATCGCGCACCTCAAGGCCGCCGTAGCCGCCGTCCGCGCGGATGGCGGCAAGTCCGAGGCGGTCAAAGACGCCGAGACCGAACGCGCGATGGATCAGTACCGCGACGATCTCGCCAGCGCCGTCCGCAAGGAACTGCCGGCCGCGCCGGAAGAAGACCTGGAATTCTCGCAGGCGGAATTCGCCGATGACGGAGAGCCCGAGGCGGTCGTTGCCGAAACGCCGGCCGCGCCGGCCGAACAGTCGCGCCCCCGGCGCAAGCGCTGGATGGCGCCACTGATGCTCGTGTCGGAACAGCGCGTCGACAAACCGGATCCTGACCCGGCTGCGCGCCTCGTACGTCCACGCCGCATCCGGTCCGAAGACCTGGACCTGAAGGAACAGAAGGACGAAAGCAAGTCGCCCGCGATGGCGGAAAAGCACGTCGAGATCCAGGACGAGGAAGCCGCCTTCCAGCAATTCGTCGAAGATACGGCACCGGAAGGTTTGCAGGACATGCTTGAAGCGTCCGCTGCCTTCGCCAGTGTCATCGTCGGAGAAAGCTCGAACACCCGCCCGCAGATCATGGCCCGCGTCGCCGGCTCGATGCCCGACGGCGGCTTCAGCCGCGAAGAGGGCCTCCGCGCCTTCGGCGTGCTGCTGCGCGAGGGCCGGATCGTCCGGGTGGAACGCGGCCGTTTCACCGTGGCCCCGTCGAGCCGCTTCAACCGGGCAGAGCTGCGCACCGCAACCGGCTGATTTAAAATATTTTTCGAATGTTCGTGTGCTTGTAGACCAGCAAGCCGACTGGCGGAGTGTGCAGACACTCCGCCATTTTTCTTCCGCCCCGGCTAGCGCTCGTCGTCCGGCGGGGCCTGTCCCACGCCCTTGAACACCGCCTTGAACGGAAGCGCCCAAAGCACGCCGAGCCCGACGTAGATCAAAATCTCCAGCAGCACGTTCGGCCGCCCGATCAGGCTCGTCAGGTACCAGGCAAGACCCAGATAGACCGGCAGGCCCACCAACAGGATCAAAAGCGACAATCGCCGGCGCGTCTTGTACCTCAAAGCCATCAGTCAGCGAACGGATCGGTGACGAGGATCGTGTCCTCGCGCTCGGGGCTGGTCGACAACAAAGCCACCGGGCACTGGATCAGCTCCTCGATCCGCCGCACGTATTTCACCGCCTCGCCCGGCAGATCCGCCCAGCTCCGCGCGCCAGCGGTGGATTCGCTCCACCCCGGCATCGTCTCGTAAACCGGCGTGACCCGCGCCTGTTTCTCCGCCGCGATCGGCAGGTAGTCCAGCACCTCGCCGTCCAGCTCGTACCCGGTGCAGATCTTCAGCTCCTCGAACCCGTCCAGAACGTCCAGCTTGGTCAGCGATATCCCGTTCACGCCAGAGGTCGCACAGGTCTGCCGCACCAGCACCGCATCGAACCAGCCGCAGCGGCGCTTGCGCCCGGTCACAGTGCCGAACTCGCGCCCGCGCTCGCCCAGCCGCTGGCCATCCTCGTCGAACAGCTCTGTCGGGAACGGTCCTTCGCCCACCCGCGTGGTGTAGGCTTTCACGATCCCCAGAACGAAATCGATGGCGCCCGGCCCGATTCCCGTTCCCGTCGCCGCCTGCCCCGCGATCACGTTGGACGAGGTCACGAACGGATAGGTCCCGAAATCGATATCCAGCAGCGCCCCCTGCGCCCCTTCGAACAGGATGCGCTTCCCGGCCTTTCGGTTCTCATTCAGCACCTTCCAGACGGGGGCCGCATATTCCAGCACCTTCGGCGCGATTTCCCTCAGCCCCGCCAGCAGAGCCTCGCGATCCACGGGCTCCAGCCCCAGACCGCGGCGCAGCGCATCGTGATGCACCAGCGCCCGGTCGACGCGCTTCTCAAGCGTCTCGTCATCGGCAAGGTCCGCAACACGCACAGACCGCCGCCCCACCTTGTCCTCATAGGCCGGCCCGATACCGCGCCCCGTGGTGCCGATCTTCGCGACCGAGTTCTGGGCTTCACGCGCCCGGTCCAGTTCACCGTGGATCGGCAGGATCAGCGGCGTGTTCTCGGCAATCATCAGGGTCTCGGGGGTGATCTGCACCCCCTGCCCACGGATCGCCTCGATCTCGTTGATCAGATGCCAGGGATCCAGAACGACACCATTGCCGATCACCGATAGCTTGCCGCCACGCACCACGCCCGAGGGCAGCGCGTTGAGCTTGAAGGTCTCGCCGTCGATCACCAGCGTATGGCCGGCATTATGTCCGCCCTGAAAGCGCGCGATGACATCGGCCCGCTCAGAAAGCCAGTCGACGATCTTGCCCTTCCCTTCGTCACCCCACTGGGCGCCTACGACGACGACATTGGCCATGTTCCGTTCCCCGGATCGATTGCAAACGGCGCCGGTATACTGACCCGCCCGGCGCAGTAAAACCGAAATCTCGCGCGCCGGCCTGGCTCAGCTCAGAAACTCGATCATGTCCATGAACGTAATGACGCCGCGTTCCGCCAGTTCCCCGAACTGCTTCAGCATCACGCGCGCCGTCAGTTCCGTATCGACAAGCGCATCATGAAGGTCGCCTTCATTGAACGTCAGACCGTAGTGACTCGCGCAATCGGCCAGCCGGTGACGGTGCAGCTCCGGATGCAGGCGGCGCATCAGTTTCAGCGTATCGACGTAGTAGGTCGTCTGCACTTCCACGCCATGACGGCGCTCGGCGGCTTCCACAAACGGGATGTCGAAAACCTTTACGTTGTGGCCCGCCACGACCCGAGTGCCGACGCGGGTGCCGAAAGCCGGCAGAACCTCGTCCATCCCCGGCTGGCCCTGCAGGCGCGCGTCGGTAATCCCGGTCAGCCCGACGACCACCGGGTCCAGCGGCAAATGCGTCGTGCCCGGATTCACCAGTTGCTCCCAGCTTGCGCCGATCTCACCCTCATCCACCATGACCAGCGCAACCTGAATGATCCGGTCGCGATGCGGGAACAGGCCGGTCGTCTCGAGATCGAAAACCGCGATGTCCAGCTCTATCAGAGCCGCATCGAACAGCGGATGGCTCATAAGCGCCACCTCCCCTTGAACTCCTCCTGAACCACATTTGCAGGCAGGCGGCGATCCGCAAAGGCAATTCGCCTTCCGTATGGGAAAGTTCCTTCGTGCTGTTGCATCGGATCAGTGTGCGCCTTTCAGGCCCGCGTGCCGGAATCGAGGGGTTGCGGGCTGCCCGCCAAGCATCTAGATACCCCCCGTTGCAACGCCGAAGGCCCGACCACATGGAAAACGTCGTCCTCATCGTCCACCTCGTACTCGCGCTATGCCTGATTGGCGTGGTGCTGCTGCAGCGCTCCGAAGGTGGCGGGCTCGGCATGGGTGGCGGCGGCGGCGTGATGTCGGCCCGCGGCGCGGCCACGGCACTGGGCAAGCTCACCTGGGGCTTTGCCATCGCCTTCATCGCCACATCGATCCTGCTGACCGTGATCGCGGCCCGGAATTCGGCGGAAACCTCGGTTATAGACCGGCTTGGCATCGAATCCTCCGTCCCGGCAGAAGAAGACAGCGGCCCGGCCCTGCCGTCCTCCGGCGACCTGCTGCCGCCCACCACTGGCGACGCCCCGCTGACCCCGCCCCGCGCGGACTGAACAATCCACTAAACGTTGCGGGGACAATCTCCGCAGTCCACTGCATGTTGCGGTCGTATTGCGCGCCCCGCGGGAATCGGTTATTATCTAAGTCCCGTGGGTAAGCGTTTCTGAATGCGCCGCGCCTGCATGATTCTAGGCGACTTCACGGGAGTTCCACAGACAATGGCGCGCTTTGTTTTCATCACCGGCGGCGTGGTTTCCTCGCTTGGCAAGGGCCTGACCTCCGCCGCGCTCGGCGCACTGCTGCAGGCCCGGGGATTCACCGTTCGCCTGCGCAAGCTGGACCCCTATCTGAACGTCGACCCGGGCACCATGTCGCCCTTCGAACATGGCGAGGTTTTCGTGACCGATGACGGCGCCGAAACCGACCTCGACCTCGGCCATTACGAACGTTTCACAGGCGTCGCGGCGCGCTCGACCGATTCCGTATCTTCCGGCCGGATCTATTCCAACGTGCTCGAGAAGGAACGCCGCGGCGACTACCTCGGCAAGACCATTCAGGTAATTCCCCACGTCACCAACGAGATCAAGGACTGGATCGCCATTGGCGAGGACGAGGTCGATTTCATGCTCTGCGAGATCGGCGGCACCGTCGGCGATATCGAGGGGCTCCCGTTCTTCGAAGCCATCCGCCAGTTCAGCCAGGAACGACCCCGCGGCGAATGCATCCTGATGCACCTGACGCTCCTGCCCTATCTCGCCGCCTCCGGCGAGCTGAAGACCAAGCCCACCCAGCACTCGGTCAAGGAACTCCGCTCCATCGGCCTGCAGCCCGACATCCTGGTCTGCCGCTCCGAACACGAGATCCCGGAAAAAGAACGCCAGAAGATCGCGCTCTTCTGCAACGTCCGCCCCGACAGCGTCATTCCCGCCTATGATCTGAAATCCATCTACGAAGCGCCGATGGCCTACCACAAGGTCGGCCTCGACCAGGCCGTGCTCGATGCGTTCGACATCTCTCCCGCACCGAAACCGAACCTCAACCGCTGGATCGACGTCGAGGACCGCCTCCACCACGCCGAGGGCGAGGTCCGCGTCGCCATCGTCGGCAAGTACACCCAGCTCGAGGACGCGTACAAATCCATCGCCGAGGCGCTGACCCATGGCGGTATGGCGAACCGGGTGAAGGTCAAATCCGAATGGATCGACGCCGAGATCTTCGAACGCGAGGATCCGGCCCCCTACCTCGAAGGCTACCAGGCCATTCTCGTGCCCGGCGGCTTCGGTGAACGCGGCACAGAGGGCAAGATCCGCGCGGCCCAGTTCGCGCGCGAACACAAGGTCCCCTATCTCGGCATCTGCCTCGGCATGCAGATGGCGGTGATCGAAGCGGCCCGCAACCTCGCCGGCGTAAAGCGCGCCGGATCAGAGGAATTCGACCACGAGGCCGGCGAAAAACGCTTCGAACCGGTGGTCTATCACCTCAAGGAGTGGGTTCAGGGCAACCAGAAGGTCCAGCGCAAGGTATCCGACGACAAGGGCGGCACCATGCGGCTCGGTGCCTACGACGCGTCGCTCAAGGCAGGCTCGAAAGTCGCCGAGATCTACGGCAACCTCGCCATCGACGAACGCCACCGCCACCGCTACGAAGTCGACATCAAGTACCGCGAGGCGCTGGAGAAGCAGGGCATGTGCTTTTCCGGCATGTCCCCCGACGGCCGCCTGCCCGAAATCGTCGAATGGCAGGACCACCCGTGGTTCATCGGCGTCCAGTTCCACCCCGAGCTGAAATCCAAACCCTTCTCTCCCCATCCGCTGTTCGCGGATTTCGTCCGGGCGGCGAAGGAGATGTCGCGGCTGGTGTAATCCTGTCTACTCCTTGATTTCTTTTCTGGCGACTATGGGTACGTAAGTCGACGAGATCGCGGCAACATGGCTTTGAGGCAGCCAGTACATCTTTTTCTGGGCTTTCTTATCTGGGAATTTTTTCAAGATTAGCTCTGTTAAAACATTGCCATGAAAATCTCTAACCGCTCGGGTCGCTTCAAGATTCCATTCCATCCACTCACTGCTGATATTCAATCTCTCTTCGACGGTAGCCCTGTTCGATGTATGTCTGTTGAGTCGCCCTGAGAACATGACTTCTTCCCCGAGGGGATACCAACAATTTCCATCCATTGTATGTAAATGGAACGCTATTTCCGCGCCATCTGCGACGTGTTTCATGTTCTTCATGGCCGCGTCATAACTGTAGTGATTTGTGACTTCATGCCGTATCAGGCGCACTACGGAATATTTATCTTGGCTCCTAATTCGCGAGAATTCTTCCTGAGCGCTGGAGATTAGCTCCCGAAACTCTGCGCCCCAATCCGACTTAGGCACAATTTTCTCTATGAAACTGAAAAATTCGAAAATCTTGGCGGACCATGTTCGTAGTACAATGAATCTCTGAATGAAGTTTAACCTATCTATGACCTCCGCGCCGATTTCCGGAGGCGAGGCAAAAATGTAGACTCTTGAAAAGACATTAATCTCCGTTATTGCGAAGCAAGACATTGCGACCAGAACTTTTTCATGATCCTTCAACTGGTCGAATTGTGACTTAGATATCCTATACTCGTAGAGAAATTCGATCTGGGTCTCGTCTTCGTCCATGCAGCATTCTCACAGGGATTTCTACTCGAAACAACCTTTAGCTTGATAAGATTGTGTACTCTGATCAACTCCTTCCATTAAGCAAAGGCCCAGCGTACGATTACCTGTACCGCTTCAATCACGCCAGAAGACACAGTCATGGTCATTGAGCGGGACGGATGCTCCCACCTATCGCCTCGTCCCATCGGCTAGCACTCACCCCGCCAGCACCCGCTGCACGATCCCCGGCTCTTTCTCGATCATTGCCAGCAGTACCCGCGCGGGCCCCTCCGGCCGCCGCCGCCCGTGCTCCCAGTTCAGTAAGGTCGCCTTCTTCACCCCGATGCTGCGCGCGAACTGGGCCTGGCTCAGGCCCGTCAGCGTCCGGATCGCCTTGACGTCCGGTTCGCCCACCTCGATCTCGTGCAGCACACCCGGCCCCTCACCGCGGGCAATGGCCATCGCTTCCGTCAGCCCGGCTTCGATGCTCTTGAACGCTTCGCTCATTCTCGTCTCCCATAGCTCGCCGCCAGTGCGGCCCCCAAGCGTCGAACGGCCTCCGTCTCCGATGGGGTCAGGTTCGCCTTTTCGTTTTTGGCGAAGACCGTCAGCAGAAACACCGGCATGTCATCGCCACCGAAGAAATGGATCACCCGATAGCCGCCGCTCTTGCCGCCGCCCTGCCGGGCGAACCGAAATTTTCGGACGCCTCCGCCGATAGACACACCGGCCTCGGGGTCCTGCGCGACGAAATCGATCAGCGCGTGCCGTTCCTCATCACCCATCAACACACGAGCGCGCCGCTGGAATTCCGGCGTCTCTACCACTGTTACTAGTACCATGATTTTAAATAGGCGCCATTGGCGTATACGTCAATGACGCTCAGGCCCGTCAGTTCGGGTCCAACACGCCTCTAAAACCAGACGCTGGCGCTGCAACGCGCGAAAACAGGGACATACCCCCGTCCCTCACGGGGACGCTTCCCACGGCCTTCGAAATTGCTCCTGAAATGAGCGAGTGTAACCACCTCTGCCCGCGAGCCTTAACAGCCCGCGACACCCAACACTTTCACACTCGCCTACGCGGCAAAGCGTCGATACCCATGCATTCGACTGCCGCGTAGGGTCTTATTCCGCTGCCAGCAGCTGCTGCCCGGGCACCAGCACCGGCATCCGCATCACGGTATAGTTCCGCTTGTCCGCCGGGTCGTGATAGGGCTCGCCCATACGCTCCAAAGGAAAGCCCAGCTGCCGCAGCACCCGGATCAGGCCCACGGCGGAGATACCCATATACTCTGAAACGCCCTGCGCCTCGGCGATCTGGTACAGCCCGTCACCGATCACCTGCAGGCATTGCGCGCGGTCTTCCTGGGTCCTCAGATCCGGCGAGATGACAAGCCGGGTCATTTCCCAGACGGTCGGAGACACCACATCGGATCGCATGGCCGAAGGAGGAATCGAATCCAGCACGCCTTTCTGTGCATCGCGCAGCATGTAGGAATGCTTGCCCCAGCGCGACGTCGTCGGCATCACCCGCGTGCCCCCGATCACCTCACCGTCGCGAAGGCAAAGCGAGTACCAGGCAGTCGGGTTGTCGTACTGATCCATCTCGTACTCGTCGTTGTGCGGGATGTCCCAGTGAAGCACATCAACGAAGAATCGCTTCCGGAGTCGGAGATAGTCGAAGTAGGCCGAGCCGTGCTGATGGAGGCTCGACAAGTCGAAAGAGATGTTTTGCATGGGTCACTCTCCTATATGGAGAGCGATTTAACCCGTTTAATGAACAGTTGTTAATGACCATTCACCAAAAAACGCAATGGCCTGCGGATATTAGCGGAACGGGAAACCCGGTCAGATCAAACCATAACTTGTGGCCATCGTGGCGGCATGGGTACTAGTTTTAGCGTTAAGCTTCGATTTGGCGTTCTTGAGGCGCTGTTTGACGGCTCCCTCGCTTACGCCAAGTAAATCTGCGATTTCCTTCATCAAAAGGCCGTTCTTGACCATCCCAAGGGCCTCCAGCTCGGCTCTGGTGAGGTTCGTGGGGGGCACCAGCGAATCATGCATCGCCTTCAGATTGAACTCCAAAGTCTCAATCTCGTGACTGGTGAATTCGCGGTCTGACCGCGCGAAGGACCCGAATGAACGCTGCCCGTGCGGCCCGGCATCGGCGCAGCAAACGGCCACCCCGAAAGCGAGGCCGAATTCCGCAGCCTGATCCATCACTCCGCGTGGATCGTCGATGTCCATCGCGCTCCACCGGGTGGCCCCGGTATTGGAATAGAGCCAGTGCATCACCGGGTCGGCCAAAACGAGGCCGAGGCCCGAGTAGCGTTCGATCCATCGCGCCGGCAAGGAGTTCTGCTCAAAGATGGGAAAGGCAAACCCGATCCGCAGTGCCAGGAAGTGACCCGCAGGCGACAAGGCCGCGAAGCAGTCGGTGTCTAGGTCTAGCCCTTTGTTCATGCCCATATGCCACGCCTTTTTTAATCATCCGGTTTTTGTGCTAACAGACGGTTGGAATCGCCTTGCGGGACCTTAAAACGAACAAGGTAGACCGCGCAACTTTATAGAGAGTTCTCCGAAAAACCGTGGACAAAAGAGCGAGCATCGCCGGCCTGTTGTCTGAAATTGACGATATGTGCCCCCTCGGCTTCGCCATCGCGTTGCACATCAAGTACAACGCGCCGACGTTTCTGTTTCAGACGTTCCCTGAAAACTGGATGGAGAACTACTCCCGCAACGGCCTTGTGATCAGGGATCCCGCAGTGCGCTGGTCCTTTGAAAACACAGGGTTTATTCGCTGGCGCGACCTCGCGCTGGACGACCCGAGCGGGGTGATGGAACAGTCCCGCCTGTTCGGTCTGACCTACGGTTTCACCTACTCCATCCACAACGACACATCGCGTACTTTGGCCGGTTTTGCCCGCGCCGACCGGGACTACCTTGACGTCGAGATTCAGGACATTGCGGCCAAATTGCACGAACTCGATGTCGTAACTGCCGGAATTCAGGCGCTTTCTAGGACGGATACGGACGCTCTCCAAGAAATGTCCATACGGATGACACATAGGTAAGCGGACAATCCGTCGATTTCGCACGGATTATTTTCGCGTCGGAAACGGGCGGCCCTGCCAAATGCTTGGGCAACAACAAAACTTCCGCGACTTCCCAGCGAATCGCTCGCCCTTGGGTTGGGTCGATCTAGTCTTTCCGTCGTCTGCCACACGGCCTATATCTCACAGCCATGTTCGGAGATCTTCTCAAACGGCTGACACAGCCAGAGCCGCAGCAGCTGCCTGACACCGATGCCCGCCTTGCCCTGGCGGCGCTCCTCGTCCGCGTGGCGAAGTCGGACGACAGCTACGACGAAGCAGAGGCAGAGCGCATAGATCGCATCCTCGCGGCACGGTATGACCTGACGCCCTTCGAAGCACCGAAGCTCCGGGCAGAAGCGGAAGCACTGGAAGCAGAGGCGCCCGATACCGTCCGTTTCACCCGCGCCATCAAGGATGCCGTCGCCTACGAGGACCGCGAAGCGGTGATCGAGGCGCTGTGGTCGGTGGTTCTGGCCGACGGGGTGCGCGACCATGAGGAAGACGCGCTGTTGCGCCTCGTCGCGAATCTTCTGGGTATCAACGACCGCGACAGCGCACTCGCGCGGCAGCGGGTGGAGGCAAGGCAGGCATGATCGCCGCCCTGCCGATGTATGACTGGACCGAGGAAGAGCCTGCCATTGACGCTCTGTGGCAGCTGATCCGAAACGCACTCGACAACGTCGGGCTGGCCTCGCCGGAACGCCTCGCACGCGGTCAGTCGCTCTGGGACATCTGGGAAGCACCGGACCTGATCCTCGGCCAGACCTGCGGCCTTCCCTACCGGTCGCGCCTGCACGGCAACGCCCGGCTTGTCGGCACGTTCGATTATGGCCTGCCCGGCGCGCCGCCGGGACACTATTACAGCCATATCGTCGCCCGCGCCGACGACCCGCGACGCAGCATCGCGGATTTCGACGGCGTGATCCTCGCGCTGAACGGCTTCGACAGCCAGTCAGGCTGGGTAGCCGCCGCCGATGTCGCCGACATTGCTGGCCTGCATTTCCGCGATTTCCACCACACCGGCGCACATCGCGACAGCGCGCTGGCGGTTGCGGACGGCCGCGCCGGACTTGCCGCCATTGATGCAGTCACGTGGCGGCTCGTCGAACGGCACATGCCCGGGACGTCGGCGGACCTGCGAATCGTCACCTCCTCCACCCCAACTCCGGCGCCGCCTCTGATCTGCGGCGCGGATCTGCCTGTCGAATTGATCGCCGAGGCTGTGGCGACGGCAACCGCACAACTCCCGGAGTCACTGGCCGCCCGCCTTGGCATTACGGGATTCGTCAGGATCCCCGCAGAAGACTACCTGGCTGTGCACACGCCTTCAGCACCAACCCAGACAGAGCCCGTTCTTTAGGCATTTACCCCCGGGAACCCCCGGATTCGGCGTTGCATTCGCCCGCTTTTTCCGCACTACTTTCAGCCTGCGTAATTGGGAAAAGTCTGCCGAGTGACAGAAACACCGCCCGTCATCGAGATCACCGAGCTGCACAAGAGTTTCGGGTCGCTGGAGGTTCTCCGCGGCGTGAGCATGTCGGCTCCTCGCGGTCACGTGATTTCGCTGATCGGTTCCTCCGGCTCCGGGAAATCCACCCTGCTCCGCTGCGCCAACCTTCTGGAAGACAGCCAGCAGGGCGAGATCCGGTTCGAGGGAGAGCCGATCCGCTGGAAAGGCACCGGCGCCTCCCGGCACCCCGCCGACCGCGCCCAGGTCCTGCGCATACGCACCAACCTGTCCATGGTGTTCCAGCAGTTCAATCTCTGGTCCCACATGACCATCCTGCAGAACGTGATGGAAGCGCCGGTCACGGTGATGGGCCGCGACAAGGCCGAGGTAGAGGCGAAGGCCCGCGAATATCTCGACAAGGTCGGCATCGGCGACAAGTGCGATGCCTGGCCCGCCCAGCTATCCGGCGGCCAGCAGCAGCGCGCCGCCATCGCCCGCGCACTCTGCATGGAACCACGCGCGCTGCTCTTCGACGAGCCGACCAGCGCGCTCGACCCCGAACTCGAGCAGGAAGTCGTCAAGGTCATCAAGGCGCTGGCCGAGGAAGGCCGCACCATGCTGCTCGTAACCCACGACATGCGGCTGGCCAGCGATGTCAGCGACCATGTCCTGTTCCTGCACCAGGGCAGGATCGAAGAGGAGGGTCGGCCTTCCCAGGTCTTCGGCAACCCGCAGACCGCGCGCCTGCAACAGTTCCTGTCGGCCACCAGGGCCGCTTGATACCCATACCAAACAGGGAGAAACCCAATGAAAAAGCTACTCATCACCACAGCCGCCCTGGCTGTCTCGGCTTCGGCCGCGATGGCGCAGGACGTGATCCGCATGGGCACCGAGGGCGCCTACCCTCCGTGGAACTTCATCAACGACTCGGGCGAAATCGACGGCTTCGAGCGCGAGCTTGGCGATGAACTCTGCGCCCGCGCCGAACTGACCTGCGAATGGGTCAGCAACGACTGGGATTCGATCATTCCGAACCTGGTTTCCGGCAACTACGACACCATCATCGCCGGCATGTCGATCACCGACGAACGCGACGAGGTGATCGACTTCACCCAGGCCTATACCCCGCCCGATCCCTCCGCCTATCTGGCCACCAGCGAGGATGTCGATATCGAAGGCGGCGTGATCGCGGCGCAGACCAACACCATCCAAGCGGCCTTCATCGCCGAACAGGGCTGGTCGCTGCTCGAATTCGCCACGCCCGAGGAAACCATCGCCGCCGTCCGCGACGGCGAAGCCGACGCTGTGCTGGCGGACATGTCCTTCCTCGCCGCAGCCGCGGCCGAGGATGCCGATCTGATGCTCCTCGAGCGCACCGAGATGATCGGCGGCGGCGTGGGCATGGGCCTGCGTGAATCCGATGCCGAGCTACGCGAAAAGTTCGACGCCGCCATCCAGTCGATGAAGGACGACGGCACGCTGAACGAGATGATCACCAAGTGGGAAGTTTCCACCACCTGGTAAGCGTTTGCGGGCGGGCCGCACAGGCCCGCCCCAACTCGCATGTGGTCGCTGGACACGACATATGACACCTCGGCCGGGCAGGTTCGCGCGGGCAGCGCGGGCGACGGCCCGCCGCTGGTACTGGCCCATGGCTGGCCTTGGTCCTCCTATACCTGGCACAGGGTGATACCCGCGCTGGCGGGCGAATTCCGCCTCTATTACTACGACATGCCCGGTTTCGGCCGCTCGCAGATGGACACCGCCCGCCCCGCCTCGCTCGACACGCAGGGTGAGGTTATGGCCGAAATGCTGGAACACTGGGGCCTTACCGCTCCGCGCCTTGTCGCGCACGATTTCGGCGGCGCCGTCAGCCTCCGCGCGCATTTGCTGCACGGCCAGGAATACGACCGGCTGATCCTGATGAACGTCGTCGCGATGCGCCCGTGGGGATCCGAGTTCTTCGCCCATGTCGGCCGCCATATCGACGCCTTCACCGGCCTCCCGCCTCATATCCACGCCGCAGTCGTCGACGCCTATATCCGCAGCGCGCTCGCTTCACCCCTGCCCGACGAGGATATCGTCGCGCTGAAAGCTCCCTGGCTCGACGAGAGGGGCCAGCGTGCCTTCTACGCGCAGTTTGCCCTTGCCGACGAGCGTTTCACTGCCGAGGTCGAACCGCAGTTCGGCGCCCTGCGCTGCCCCACCGCCGTGCTCTGGGGCACCGAAGATCCCTGGATCCCGCTCGCCCGCGGCGAGGCACTCGCCGACCGCATCGGCGCGCCCCTGAAGCCGCTCCCGAGCCTCGGCCACCTGCCCCAGCTGGAAGCGCCCGAACAGGTCGCCGACCGGCTCCTGGCAGAGCTTCGGTAGGGCCCGCATATGTTCACCTATTGCACAGACCCCGACACGCTCGAAGGCCTCGCCTGGCTTGCCTGCTATCTCACCACGGGCAAGCACATGCTGTTCTACGTCTCATTCGGGACGGTCCTCGTGCTGCTTGCGATTACGGCGCCGGTCGCGCTGGCTTTCGGATTTTTAGGCGCGATCGCCGCGCGGTCCCGCTTCGCGCCACTCAGCGTGCTCGGCCGGATCTACATCGCCATGGTTCGCGGCGTGCCGGATATCGTCTACTTCATGTTCTTCGTGATCGCGCTGGATCAGGGGCTGGAATGGATCCGCCACAAGGTCAAATGCCCCGACTGGGATCAGCCGATCCGGCAGGGCAATGATTTCATCGTCTGCTCCGCCGCCAAGCTGCCGCTGTCCTCATCCGCGCAGTTCTGGCACGAGCTTTACAATTTCTCGCTCGCCGTCTTCACCTTCGGCATCGTCTTCGGCGCTTTCGCCGGCAACGTGCTTCAGGGAGCCATGCGGGCCGTGCCCCGGGCCCAGCTCGAAACGGCCGAAGCCTACGGCATGACGCCCCGCCAGTCCTTCTGGCGCATCCTCGTGCCGCAGATGTGGACCTACGCCCTGCCAGGCCTGTCGAACCTGTGGATGATCCTGATCAAGGCGACGCCGCTGCTGTTCCTGCTGGGGGTGGAGGATATCGTCTACTGGGCCCGCGAACTCGGCGGCACGGCCAACCCGCGCTTCACCGCCTATCCGCACGGCGACTGGCGCATGTGGTATTTCCTCGCGCTGCTCGTCTTCTATCTCGCCTTCACCAAGGTGTCCGAGGTCGTTCTGGCCCGGATCACCAAGCGGCTGTCCCATGGCCAGGCGACGCTCGGCGGCGTGAAACAGGCGAGGGCCGCATGAACAGCTGCTGGGACACCATCCAGGCCTATGCCTTCCGTTCGCTGGGCTACGGGGAACGCCTTCTTCCCCGCGACGGCTACACGCTCTGCGAACATTTCACCCTGATCGGCTCCGGGCTGATCTGGAACATCTACTACGGCACGCTGGCACTGCTCTTCGGCTTCTGCCTCGCGATCTCGCTGGCGATGGCCAAGGACGCCCACTCACCGTGGGTCCGCAAGCCCGCCGAATGGTTCATCTTCGTCTTCCGCGGCTCGCCGCTCTTCATCCAGTTCTTCCTCGCCTACTTCTTCTTCCTGTCCCTGAAGCAGTGGCAACCGTTCTTCAGCCCGCTGACCAGCGCCGCCCTCGGCGCGCTGATCGTGCTGTTCCTGAACACCGCCGCCTATGCCGGAGAGATCTTCTACGGCGCCCTGCGCTCGGTCCCCAGGGGCGACATCGAGGCCGCCGACGCCTACGGGATGACCGGATTCACCCGGTTCCGGCGGGTGCTGTTCCCGACCATGCTGCGTCTCGGCTGGCCCGCCTACACGAACGAGGCGATCTTCCTGTTCCAGGCCACGACGCTGGTCTTCTTCTCCGGCTTCCCGGCGCGGCAGCAGATGGGCGACGCGCTCTACTACGCGAATTACTTCGCCGACAAGACGTTCAACCCCTTCATCCCCTACCCCATCGTCGGGCTGTATTTCATCCTGCTGACCCTGACGCTCATCGGGATCTTCGGCCTGATCAACGCGCGCCTGAACCGCCACCTGCCGCAGGCCTACCGCAGCCGCGTCCGCTACAGGCCCGCGATCATCCGCTAGCGCCTCCCCTTGCCGCCGCTCCCGGCGGGCTCTAATCTCGCGCAAACCGACTTACAGGGGTTTCATGCACATCGGTATCCTGCAGACCGGGCACGCGCCGGAGGCACTGGTTGACCAGTTCGGCGAGTATCCGGCCATGTTCGAACAGCTTCTCTCCGGCAACGATTTCACCTTCGACACCTACCCGGTGGAAGATATGGTCCTGCCCGGCTCGATCCACGCCGCCGACGGCTGGCTGATCACCGGATCGAAGCACGGCGCGTACGAGGATCACCCCTGGATCCCGCCGCTCGAACAGTTCATCCGCAACTGCTACGGCGCCGAGGTTCCACTGGTCGGCATCTGCTTCGGCCACCAGATCATCGCCCAGGCGCTCGGCGGCCATGTCGAGAAGTTCAAGGGCGGCTGGTCCGTCGGCCGCAAGCTCTACGACTTCGACGGCATCGGCGACCTCGCCGTGCACGCCTGGCATCAGGACCAGGTCACTGCCCTGCCCTCGGACGCGAAAGTCGTCGCCTCGAACGACTTCTGCGCCAACGCCGCCCTTGTCTACGACAACCGCGCCTTCACCGTGCAGCCGCACCCCGAATACGGGGCAGGCTTCATCGAGGGCCTGATCACCCACCGCGGTCCCGGCGTCGTCCCCGACGCCCAGCTCGCCGCGGCCCGCGAAAGCCTCGCCGCCCCCGTCGACCAACCGAAACTCGCCGACATGATCGCCCGGTTCTTCAAGGAACGCCGCTATGCTTGACTGGACCACCGCCATTCCCGAAGCCGCGCAGGCTTATCTCGAAGGCCGCCGGCTCGACGAGGTCGAATGCCTCGTCGCCGACTTCGCCGGGGTCGCCCGCGGCAAGGCCATGCCGGCCAACAAGTTCGCCAAGCAGCCGCATTTCTACCTGCCGAACTCGATCTTCCTGCAGACCATCACCGGCGACTGGGTCGATGACGGCTCGGACTTCACCGAGCCCGACATGATCCTGAAACCGGACTTCACCACCGCCACCGCCGCGCCGTGGACCGCCGACTGGACCATGCAGGTGATCCACGACATCGAGGACCGCGAGGGCAACCCGGTCCCCATCGCGCCGCGCAACGTGCTGAAACGGGTCGTGGACCTCTACAACGCCAAGGGCTGGGAGCCCATCGTCGCGCCAGAGATGGAATTCTACCTCGTCGCCCGCAACGTCGACCCGAACCAGCCGGTCGAACCGCCGATGGGCCGCTCCGGCCGCCGCGCCGCCGCGCGGCAGGCCTATTCCATGTCCGCCGTCGACGAATACGGCACCGTCATCGACGACATCTACGATTTCGCCGAAGCGCAGGGGTTCGAGATCGACGGCATCCTGCAGGAAGGCGGCGCCGGCCAGATCGAGATGAACCTGCGCCACGGCGACCCGGTGAAACTGGCCGACGAAATCTTCTATTTCAAACGCCTGATCCGCGAGGCGGCGCTGCGCCACGACTGCTTTGCCACCTTCATGGCCAAGCCGATCCAGGACGAACCGGGCTCCGCGATGCATGTCCACCACTCGGTGGTGAACCGCAAGACCGGGCGGAACATCTTCTCCAACCCCGACGGGTCGGAAACCCCGTCCTTCGGCCATTTCATCGGCGGCATGCAAAAGCATCTGCCCTCGGTCATCGCGGTGCTGGCGCCATACGTGAACAGCTACCGCCGCTACGTCCGCGACCACGCCGCGCCGATCAACCTCGAATGGGGCACCGACAACCGCACCACCGGCATCCGCGTGCCGGTCTCGGACCCCGAGGCGCGGCGGGTCGAAAACCGCCTCGCCGGCATGGACTGCAACCCCTATCTCGGCATCGCCGCATCACTGGCCTGCGGCTATCTCGGCCTGATCGAACAGGAAGACCCGCGCCCCGCCTTCACCGGCAACGCCTACGACCTCGACCCGGCCCTGCCGCAGGTTCTGGGCGACGCGCTGGATCAGTTCGCCATAGCCGACAAGGTCCGGGACGTGCTTCACCCCGAATTCTGCCGCGTCTACGAAGCGGTGAAACAGGTGGAGTATCAGGAGTTCATGCAGGTCATCAGCCCGTGGGAGCGGGAACACCTGCTGCTGAACGTATGAGGCTGAAGGCACCCTGACACCGCTCGACCCGACGGAGGCTTCGACAACCGGCCTTCCATGAATTCCAGCACCTCCTGGCGAAGCATCGCATGAACCTCCTCCACTCCAACGACCGCCCGGGCCAGTACCCCGACAGCTGGTACGCCGCCAGCGCGACGCCGCTGCCGCCCTTCCCGCCGCTTCAGGGCGAAACCCGCGCCGACATCGCCATCGTGGGCGCCGGCTTCACCGGCCTTTCCACGGCACTCCACGCTGCGCAGAAGGGCTACGATGTTGTCCTGATCGATGCCCACCGGATCGGATTCGGCGCGTCGGGCCGCAACGGCGGGCAGGTCGCGGCGGGACAGCGGCAGGATCAGGACTATCTCGAACACGCCTTCGGCAAGGACGATGCCCGCAAGCTCTGGGACGTCTCGGTGGACTCCGTCGAACTGGTGAAATCCCTGATCGCCGCGCACGGCATCGACGCCGAATGGCGCGACGGGGTGGCCCATGCCGACTGGACCGAACCCGCCGCGACAGCCGCACGGGAATACTCCGAGCGCATCGCCCGCGACTATGATTACGACAAGCTGGAAGTGCTGGACCGCGACGGCATCCGCGCGCTGATCGGATCCGAGGCGTTCCATGGCGGCGCCGTCGACTGGGGTTCCGGCCACATGCACCCGCTGCGCTTCGCCATCGGCCTTGCCCGCGCGGCGCAGGCAGCGGGCGTGCGGATCCACGAGATGACAGAGGCGACAAGCGTCGAACAGGGCCTCGTCCGCACCGCCAACGGCACGATCCGGGCGGACCAGGTCGTTCTCGCCTGCAACGGCTATCTCGGCACGCTGAACCGCCCGACCGCGCGGCGCTTCATGGCGATCAACAACTTCATCGTCGCGACGGAACCGCTGGGCGACCGGGCGGCGCAAGTGCTGGCAAAGGACATCGCCGTCGCCGACAGCCGCTTCGTCGTCAACTACTGGCGCCTGTCCCACGACAAACGCCTGCTGTTCGGCGGTGGAGAGAATTACGGCTACCGCTTCCCGAAGGACATCGCCGGCCTCGTCCGCAAGCCGATGCTGGAGATCTATCCGCACCTTTCCCACGTGAAGATCGACTATGCGTGGGGCGGCACCCTCGCGATCACGCAGACCCGGATGCCCGATTTCTCCCGCCCCGCGCCGGGCCTCTGGTCCGCCTCCGGCTATTCCGGCCACGGCGTCGCGCTGGCGACGCTTGCTGGCAAGATCGTGGCCGAGGCGATCCACGGCGACCTCACGCAGTTCGACACGATGGCCCGCGCGCGGCCGCCGGCCATCCCGATGCCGCTGGCGCCGGGTCTGCGCATGGCCTCCGTCGCGGTGGTGATGTCGTGGTTCGCCCTGCGGGACCGGTTGGGGATCTGACTGGTAGCGCCGGCAGGCTGCATCGGGTGACACCCAGTAAACTCCCGGTTTTCTCCACATGATCTCCAAGCAGTCGGTCACGGAAACGCCCATTGTTCCCGCCGACTCGATTGACCTTATGCGGATGGAATAAATGACCCCGAAAACGAGCATCTTCGGCCTGATAGCCGCGGCATTGACCTTAGCGGCAGCGTTTCCCGACGCCGCGCGGGCACATCAGTGTACTTCTAGTGTCGGCGGGAAGTTCAAAGGTGACATCACCTACGAAGAGAGATCACTCTCGGATGACTTCGACGAGAAAAAAGGCAGCGAGATAGTAGGTGCCTACACAACTCCCGAATGGTTCTGGGTTCGCAACACCTCGAACTATGAAATGGATGACGTAAAAGTCTTTCTATACTGCGGGGATTCCGAAGATTCCAACTCCGAAGAGTACATAGGTGATGTAAAACGCGGAAAAAACGTGAAAAAGAATCACTTCGCCAAATTTCTGGTCCCCTGGACCAAAAACTGCAAATTCAAAGTCGAATGGAGGTGGTACGGAGGTTCCAGGAGCTACCAGAATAGATGGATCTCAATCGACACGACATCTTATACCAATCTTGGAGTGAACAACGGCCTTATTATCCGCCGGCATGGTAGCGACAAAACGGATAAGCTCTACAGCTGTGGGTAAATCGAACAGAGAGCGCTGCTTTCGCGTGACGCTCTCTGCTGGCGGACCGGCAATGCGGAATTGCCGGTCCGACGCACACGTTGCCGGAACCTTTTGACAGGCCATCGAAAATCGTTTGCCAAGTCCCGGCCGCGGGACTTTTCGTCATTCGTTTGAACGAGATGTTTTTTGGATCGACGAAAGACGATACCTGGCGACGGAACCGGCAACCGGCAGCAACCGCTGGACTCTGCCATCGGTAACCATCCCGAGGATCGCAAACGATACGCCGTGCGCCTTTCTCGGTGGACCTTTAACAGACCCTGATTACGTAAAAACGGCTCAGTACAGGCCGCCGGAAGACAGCGTACCGAAATCCGCCTTGTCGGGGATCACGGTCACCTGCCCGTCCGAGGTCTTCACCGTCACGCCTTCCTCGATGATTGTCGTGTCCTCTCCCGGCGCGAACAGCGGCAGGTTCGACCCCATCGCCCAGCCGCCATCGAACATCACGCCGAACAGCGGCTCCTCGCCGTCACGGAAGTATTCCGCAACCACGTTCTCGCCACTGGCTTCGTCCGGCAGGCGTTCGCCGGTATATCGGTCGATCTTGATGAAATGCCCGCCCGGCGGCACATCGAACGGCCCGCCGCCGTATTTTTCGACGGCATGCTTGATGAACTGGTTGAAGACCGGCGCGCACATGCCACCGCCCGAGGCGCCCGGCATCCGTTTCGGACGGTCGTATCCGATGTAGCACCCCGCGACGATGTCCGAGGTGAAACCGATGAACCATACGTCCTTCGCATCGTTCGTGGTCCCCGTCTTGCCGGCGACCGGCACACCGACGTTGACACGCCCCGCCGCCGTTCCGCGCTGCACCACGCCCTGCATCATCGAGGTCAGCTGATACGCCGTAATCGCGTTCATCACCCGTTCGCGGTTCGACGTGATCATCGGCGCGAAGCCAGCATCCAGCGACGCGATCTGACAATCCTCGCAGCTCCGGTCGTCATGCCGATACACGGTCTCGCCCCAGCGGTTCTGCACCCGGTCGACCAGCGTCGGCTCCACCCGTTCGCCGCCATTGGCGAACATCGCGTAGGCCGCGACCATCTTGAACAGCGTCGTCTCCTGCGATCCCAGCGCGTTCGCCAGGAACGGCTCCAGCCGGTCATAGACGCCGAACCGCTCGGCATATCCGGCAACCACGTCCATTCCGATTTCCTGCGCCAGCCGCACCGTCATCAGGTTCCGCGACCGTTCGATTCCCGTGCGCAGCGGCGTCGGCCCGTAGAACTGGTGGCTCGCGTTGGTTGGCCGCCAGATGCCGTCGCCGGTATCCACCTGGATCGGCGCGTCGATGATGATCGTGGCCGGCGTGAACCCGGAATCCAGCGCCGAAGCATAAACGAACGGCTTGAACGACGACCCCGGCTGCCGCGCCGCCTGCGTCGCCCGGTTGAACACCGAATCCTGGTACGAAAACCCGCCCTGCATCGCCAGCACCCGGCCGGTATGCACGTCCATCGCCATGAACCCGCCCTGCACCGTGGGCACCTGCCGCAGCGTCCACCGGATAAAGCTGCCATCGGCATCCTTGGTCATCCGCCGCACGAAGACGACGTCGCCGACCTCGAAATTGTCGTGGAAGCTGCCCTTGATCCACGAGATATCCTCCCGCGGCACGTAGAACGGCTCGGCATCGGTCTCTTCCACGCCCTCGATGCCGATCCGCATCCGCTGGTCGCCGATCTCCAGCACCACCGCCGGGAACCAGCCTTCGATATCGCGCGGCACGTCTGCCGAGGACAACGCCGCGCGCCATTCTTCTTCGGAACCAAGCTGATCCGGCTCGATGGACGCCTGCTTGCCATGCCAGATGCCCAGGCCCCGGTCATAGCTCTCAAGCCCCGCCTGCAAAGCCTTCGCCGCTTCGTCCTGCAGTTCCGGGTCCACCGTCGCGCGGATCGTCAGGCCGCCGCCGAAAAATTCGTCCTGCCCGAAGTCGCGGGAAAGCTGCCGCCGAATTTCATCGGTAAAGTAATCCCGTGGCGGAAGCTGCGCCCCGAACGGTTCGAAGTCGCCGTTCTGCACGGTCAGCAGCGGGTCGGCCGTCGCCACCTCATAGGATGCCTCGTCGATGAATCCGTTCTCCCGCATCTCGCGCAGAACGTAATCACGGCGCGAGATGGCGAAGTCCCGGTCGCGCACCGGATGGGTTTGCGCCGGCCGCTGCGGCAGCGCCCCGAGATAGGCGGCTTCCGCGACCGTCAGCTCCTCCAGCGTCTTGTTGAAGTAAACCTGCGCCGCGGCGGTCACGCCATAGGAGTTCTGCCCGAGGTAGATTTCATTCAGGTAGAGTTCTAGGATCTCCTCTTTCGACAGCGTGTTCTCCAGCCGCACGGACAGGATCAGTTCCTTGATCTTGCGCTCGGCCGACCGGTCCGAGGACAGAAGAAAGTTCTTCACCACCTGCTGCGGGATCGTCGACGCACCCCGCAGCCGCCCGCCGCGCGCCGCGTCAAGCGCCGCCGCCGCCATACCGCGCGCGTCATAGCCCTTGTGGTGATAGAAGTTCTTGTCCTCGGCGCTGATGAAGGCTTCCTTCACGATGTCCGGGATATCCTCGATCGGCGTGAACAGTCGCCGCTCCTTGGCGAATTCGTCGATCAGCCGGCCCTCGCCGTTATAGATCCGGGAAATCGTCGGCGGCGCGTAAAGGGCCAGCTGCTCATGGTTCGGCAGGTCCCGGCCATACATGTAGAACACCGCCCCGATCAGCAGGGCCGCCATGAACAAGCCATTGGTAATAAAACTGAAAATGGCGCCCAGGAAGGACGCGAAGAAAAGCAGCATGACTGCCCCCGGGCCAAGGTTGCGGTCGCCAATATATCCCCAACCCCGAAAGGTCAAAACCCCTATCGGCGGCATCGCGCGCATGTGATCCCGCCCGCGCCGAACCCCGCTTGCGCCGCCCCCGGCCGGGCCCTAACCGTCCCTCATGGGCCCGGAAGACATCCTGCACACCTATGAACGAGTCGCGCGCGGTTACGCCGCCTCGCGCAGCCGTTCCCTGTTCGAGCGGCGCTGGCTCGACCGCATGCTGAACCATGCCCCCGGCCGCCGGGTGCTCGACCTCGGCTGCGGCCCCGGCAAACCCATCGCCGAATATCTCTCCGACCGCCGCTGCGCCGTCACCGGCGTCGACGGCGCCCCCGCGATGGTGGCGCTGTTCCGGCAGAACCTGCCGCAGGCCCGGGCCGTCCATGCCGACATGCGCCATCTCGATCTGGGTGAGGAATTCGACGCCATCCTCGCCTGGGACAGCTTCTTTCACCTGTCGCCCGACGATCAGCGTGCCATGTTCCCGGTCTTCGCCGCGCATGCCGCGCCGCGCGCGGTCCTGATGTTCACCTCTGGCCCCGCCGCCGGCGAACCCATCGGCAAGGTAGAGGGAGAGCCGGTCTACCACGCATCGCTGAACCCCGACGACTACCGCGCCCTGCTCGCCGCAAGCGGGTTCGAGGTGATCGCCTTCCAGCCCCGCGATCCGGACTGCGCCGGCCACACCATCTGGCTGGCACGCCGCGCCTCTACTGCCTGAGCAGTTCCGCCTCTTCCGCATCCGCCCGCGACCAGGCGATCAGCGCGTCGCGGATACCCTCCGCCGCTCTCCCACGCCAGTCCTCCGACAGCAGCTTTTCGCGGTCCCGGTCCGATGACAGGAACCCCAGTTCCACAAGGACAGACGGGATGTCCGCCGCCTTCAGAACCGAGAAGGAGGCTTCCATCCTCGGCCGCTTGTGCAGGGTGCCGATGCTCTGCGTCAGCGCCGCGACCAGTTCATCCGCCAGCCGGTCGGCCCGCGGCGCGGTCTCGGTCCGCGCCATGTCCATCAGCACATGCGCCACGCGGTCGTCCTGCTCGGTCAGGTCCACCCCCGCCAGCAGATCGCCGCGGTCATGCCGCTCCGCCAGTTTCTCCGAGGCGACGTCGGTCGCCTCCTCGGCCAGCGTATAGATCGTGGCGCCCTGCGCGCGCCCCTCGGCCAGCGCGTCGGCATGGACCGAGATGAAGACGTCTGCGCCGGCCATCCGCGCCAGCGAGACACGCATCTCCAGCGGAACGAAGATGTCGTCGTCCCGGGTCATGAAAACCTCGAAACCGCCCGCCCGCTGCAGAACCTCGCGCAGTTCGCGGGCGAAGGTCAGCATCAGGTCGGCTTCGCGGTACCCGTCGCGCTCGGCCCCCGGATCGATGCCGCCATGGCCGGGATCCAGCACCACGACGACCGGGCGCGAACCGTCCTGCCGGCGATGCGGCGCTTCCATGTCCTTCGCCGGTTCCGGCAGCGAAAACAGCGCACTGGCGGGCGCTCCTGCCGCAAGTGCGAAATCCTCCGCGCTGGCAGGCTGCAGCCGCACGGTGACGGTGACATCCTCACCCGTTTCCATCCCGGCCTCGGCCACGATCAGCGGCGCATCCAGTTCCAGAACCATCCGCGACCAGCCCGGCCGGAACGCGCCCATGGTGACGCCGGCCACGGCCTCAGAGCCATCGAAGGCCTCCGCATCCAGTCCCGTCCAGTCCACGGTCGAGAAATCCAGCACCAGTCGCCGCGGCGCGTCGAGGGTGAAGACGCGATAGGGCACCGGCTGCGACAGGCCCAGCACCAGCTCCACGCCGCCGCCGGCATCGCGCAGCGAAGACGCCCCGGCGTCCACCCGCGCCAGTCCGGTCAGCACCTGCGCCGCCGCCGTTCCGCCCCAGATCAGGGCGATGAAAACCGCCAGTATCCTGCTCATACCGCCTCTTGTCATTTTTCCCGGACCTTACCCAATCCGTTTCCCCCGGAAAAGCATTGCTTCGGGGCCACCCTCGCCTGAGACGGGCTGGACGGGCGACGGCGCGGTGATCAAGAAGAATCGCCGAGGGGCCCCGCATGCGGGGAGACGGCTATTCTTCTTGAGCAGTGCGGCGGCGGCTGCCAGGCAGGGCTCAGGCGAGGGTGGATCGGATGCATTGCTTCGGTGAACCCGAGCCCTCTTCCACATCAGCCACGCCAGGCAAGCCGCCCTCCACCCGCTTGATTCCCCGAAATATCTTCACGGGCCGGCAGGCCCGTTCCGCCTAGCTACCGCGCAGCCATGAACGCCTTCAGCCGCGCCAGCCCCTCGCGGATATCCGCCGTCGACCGCGCGTAGGAGAACCGCAGCGTTCCCGCCCCCCGCGCCTCGTCGAAATCCAGCCCCGGCGTTACCGCCACGCCGGCCAGCGCCAGGATCTCCGCCGCGAAAGCGCGGCTGTCCGACGTGAAGTCCGACACGTCCGCATAGACATAGAACGCCCCGTCCGGCGGCGCGATATCGGTGAACCCGGCCTCCGGCAGCCCCTCCATCATCAGCCGCCGGTTCTCGGCATAGACCGCAAGGTTCGCCTGCAGTTCCACGCCGCAGTCCATCGCCGCCAGCGCCGCCACCTGGCTTACATGCGGCGCGCAGATGAACATGTTCTGCGCCAGCCGCTCCACCACCCGCACATGATCCTCCGGCACCACCATCCAGCCCACGCGCCAGCCGGTCATCGAGAAATACTTGGAGAACGAGTTGATCACGTAGACGTCGTCCGAGATCTCCAGCGCCGTCACCGCTTTCCGCTCGTACTCGATCCCGTGATAGATCTCGTCCGAGATGAACGCCGTCCCCCGCGCCGCCGCCGCCCCGATCAGCGCCTCCAGCGCCTCGCGATCCAGCATCGTCCCCGTCGGGTTCGCGGGCGACGCCACCATCAGCCCCGCCAGCCCCGCCGGCAGATCCTCCGGCACCAGCTGCAGCCGGTGCCGCGGCGCCGCCTCGATCATCATCGCCTCAAGGCCCAGGGCCGTCAGGATGTGCCGGTACGACGGATAGCCGGGCGCTCCGATCCCCACGCGATCCCCGGAATCGAACAATGCGCTGAACGCCAGCAGGAACGCCCCCGACGACCCCGCCGTCACCACCACCCGCGCCGGGTCCAGATCCACCCCGTACCACTCGCGATACAGCAGGGCGATCCGCGCCCGCAGCTCCGGCAGCCCCAGGGACACCGTGTATCCCAGGGCATCCGACGCCATCGCCCGCGACACCGCCTCAAGCGCGCCCTTCGGCGCCGGCGTTCCGGGCTGCCCCACTTCCATGTGGATCACGTGCCGCCCGGCCGCTTCCGCCGCCCGCGCCGCTTCCATCACGTCCATCACAATGAAGGGATCGACCTCGCTCCGGCTTGAGTTCCGCATCGTCCTCTCTCTATGCTCGCCCGAGGCAGGACCTGCACCCGGAAAGGCAGACAGTCAATGGCGAGACCCCTCGGCCAGAGGATACGCATGGCCCTGATGGCGCTGGTCTTTTGCGGGGTCGGTCTGCCCGCTGCGGCCATCGGCCTGATCCGCGACCCGGACATCGAGCACGCGCTCAAGGAACTGGCCCGCCCGGTCATCACCGCCGCCGGTCTCAGCCCGTCGCAGATCAAGATCCTCGTGGTAAACGACCAGAAACTCAACGCTTTCGTCGTCGACACCCAGCACATCCTTCTGCATTCCGGCCTGATCCTGACGGTCAAGACCGCCGAGGAACTGCAGGCGGTCCTCGCCCACGAGGTCGCCCATATCGCCAACGGCCACATCTCGCGCCGGATAGCCAACCTGAACACCGCCAGCGTCGCCGCCCGGTTCGGCCTGCTGATGGCGCTGGCCGTCGGCGCGGCCTCCGGCAGCGCCGAGGCCGGCGCGGCCGTCGCGCTCGGCACCGCGTCCAGCGCCAGCCGCGTCTTCCTGAGCCACACCCGCGCCGAAGAAGCCAGCGCCGACCAGTCCGCTCTTCGCTACCTCGCCACCTCCGGCATCGACCCGACGGCGATGTCCGACGTTCTGGACTATTTCCGGGGGCAGGAAGTGCTGTCCGAAACCCGTCAGGATCCCTACGTCCGCAGCCACCCACTGACCCGCGACCGGATCCGCGCCGTCGAAGGATACGCGGCCGCCTATGCCGGGCGCGCGCAGGAGCATCCTCAGGCGCAGTACTGGTTCCTGCGGGCGCAGGGCAAACTCTCCGCCTTCCTCCGGAAACCCGGCTGGACCCTCCAGCGCGTGAAATCTCCCAAAACCGACGTCGACCTGATGCGCCTCGCCGTGGCGCTGCACAGCGCCGGTCAGCACGAAAAGGGGATGGCCGCGATGAACCAGCTGATCGCCGCCCGCCCCGGCGATCCCTATTACCTGGAACTCAAGGGACAGCTGCAGCTCGAGGGACGGGAGTTCGCAGCGGCCGCCTCCACCTACGGCGCCGCCGCCAACGCCGCGCCCGGCGACCCGCTGATCCTTGCGGGCTATGGCCGCGCGCTCGTGGCGACCGGCCAGATGGGCAGCGCGGTCGGCGTGCTGGAACGCGCCCGCGCCCGCGACCCCGCCGATCCCCGGATGCTCCGCGACCTTGCCGTGGCCTATGCCAAGACCGGCAATAACGGCATGGCCTCCATCGTCACCGCCGAACGCTACGCCGTGCTCGGCAACCTCAAGACCGCCGCGATCCACGCAAAACGGGCCGAGGCCCTGCTGCCGCGCGGCTCGCCCGGATGGATCCGGGCCCAGGATGTGCTATCTGCGGCGAAATCCGCCGGAATCAAAATCAAAGAAGGATGAATTGATGCTTAGCCGTTTGCCTCTGGCTGCCGCGATGATCGCGCTGACCGCGAGCCCGCTTGCCGCGTTCGACATCAACGCGATGAACGATGCCGAGCGGGACGCCTTCCGTGCCGAGATCCGCGCCTACCTGATGGAAAACCCCGAAGTGCTGCTGGAAGCCATCGACGTGCTGGAACAGCGCCAGGCCAATGAACAGGCGGCCAGCGATGTCACGCTGGTAGAGACCAATTCCGACGACATCTTCAACGACGGCTTTTCCTATGTCGGCGGCAACCCCGATGGCGACATCACCGTGGTGGAGTTCATGGATTACCGCTGCGGCTACTGCCGCCGCGCGCATCCGGACGTGAACGCGCTGGTAGAGACCGATGGCAACATCCGCTACGTCATCAAGGAATTCCCGATCCTCGGCGACCAGTCGGTGCTGGCCGCGAAATTCGCCATCGCCGTGCAGCAGGTCGAGGGCGAGGACGCCTACTTCGAAACGCACAACGACCTGATGACGATGCGCGGCGACGTCACGCCCGAGGCGCTGACCGCCATGGCCAACGACAAGGGCTTCGATACAGAGGCCGTGATGGCCGCCATGGAAAGCCCCGAAGTGGCAGAGGTCATCAACGCAAACCACGCGCTGGCACAGCGGATGCAGATCTCGGGCACGCCCACCTTCGTGTTCGAAACCCAGCTGGTGCGCGGCTACGTCCCGCTGGACGGCATGCTGGGCCTTGTCGACGAGCTTCGCGGAGAGGGCTGAGCCGCCCCGCATGGAAGACGAGGATTACGCGCTTTACCTGGCCCGGCTGGGACTGGACGGGGTGCCGGTCTCGCCGGACGGCCTGCAACGGCTGCAACAGGCGCAGATGAACGCGATCCCCTTCGAGGGGATCGACGCCTTCCTCGGCCTCGTCCCCGACCTGTCGCTGAAGACGCTGGGCGACAAGATGCTGCGCGGCCGCCGCGGCGGGTATTGCTACGAGCTGAACACGCTCTACGGCGCGGCCCTGCACCGCGCCGGTTTCTCTGCCCGCCGTGTCCTCGGCCGCGTGCGGCAGCGCCGGCCCGTCCCCGGCCCGCGCAGCCACCTCGCCTGGATCGTCGGGACCGGCGGAAACCGCTACCTCTCGGATACCGGCTTCGGCGGTCCGATGCCGCGCCAGCCGCTGGCCATCGACATGGGCGAACAGACGGTCGCGGATGGCGCCTACAGGCTCTCGCAGGACGAAACCACGGGCGAGACAGTCGTGGAAAAGCGTGGCGATGACGGCTGGATGTCCTGCTACGGCTTCGACGAGGCGCATGTGACCGACAACGACATCGTCGCCGCGAACTACGTCTCCGCCACCTGGGCGGGCAGCCCGTTCGGCTCGAACCTGATGGTGGCGGGCTATGACGGCGACTGCCGCCTCGGCCTGTTCAACCGGATGTTCAGCGAGGACGGCCCGTCCGGCGCAATCCGCCGCGACCTGACCTCGGCCGACGAACTCGCCCGGGTCTTCGACCGCCTCGCCCTGCCCGCCCCCGACGCGCTGGCCGCCGCCTGCTGGGAACGGCTGTCCTGATGCCTCTGCGCCACTGGATGCTGCCGCTCCTGCTGGCCCTGCCCGTCCCGGCACCTGCGCAGAACGCGCTGGAACGCCTGAAAGAGCTTGCACCTCCCACCGCGCCATCCGCCGCCGACATCTATGCCGACGAGATCGCCGCCGACCGCGACTTGATCGCCAGCGAGGCGGATAGCCTGTTCGATCCGGCCCGCCCCGGCTACGGCCCGCAGGACGCGCCCGTGGCCATCGTGATCTTCACCGGCCCCGGCTGCGCCGAATGCGCACAGGCCGAGGATGAGATCGCCGCGCTGGCGGACAGCCTGAACATCCGCGCCTCGGTGATCGACACAGCCGAGGCAGAGAACGCGGCGCTGATGGACCGCCTGACGCTCGACCTTCTGCCGTCCTACGTGCTGCCCGGCAGCCTGATCCGCGGATCGATGCCGGCCATGGTGCTGGAGCGTTACCTGGCGCCATAACGTTTCGGCGCTTCAGGCGACCCGATCGCGGCTGACCGCAACACGCAAGGCGGGGACCACCTCAGTGGCAACCGGACAGGTCGTCATAACCGAACTTGCCTTTGCTCCCCAGCCAGACTTCGATCCCGGCCTTTTTGCCATCGTAAGCATCGTGGACTCGATGAAAGTCCCCGTGTTTCGACCACTTCACTTCCATCTGGAGCCTGCAGGTGTCATTCCACCGAATTCGGATCCTCGCCGCGTTTCTAAAGGCGATTTTATGATGGATGACCTCTCTGATGATGACCTCCTCACCGTTACTGTCTTCGCAGAATTGGAGAACTTGTACCTCCTTGATTGACCTCCCGAAAATAACGTCGGGGTGGTTACCATTTCGAAGCCAGAAGGTCGTGGATTTCGTATAGTCCAGTCCAAGACTATCAAATTGATCGCGCATGTAATTGTTGTTGAAATCCACATGTTCAGAGCCATCGTCGTCCTTACAAATGTATGTTCCGGCGCTACACATGGAAGTTGCAGCAAGCGACGCTGCGATGACATATGCAACAAGTGATTTCATTTTCGGATTCCGCTGCTTTAGTTCATTGTTGTAGTGGCAGATATTTTTGCGGGGAAAGGCGTCCGACCATCACTCCCAAAGATCCTTCGCCTGCCTGGCGCCATAGCGTTTTGGCGCTTCAGGTGACCCGATCGCGGCTGACCGCAACACGCAAGGCGGGGACCACCTCAGCGGCAACCGGACAGGTCGTCATAACCGAATTTGCCTGTCGTCCCGACCCAGACCGAGATCCCGGCCTTTTTGCCATCGTAAGCATCGTGGACTCGATGGTAGTCCCCGTGGCTCGACCACCGCACCTCCACCTGGAGCCTGCAAGTGTCATTCCACCTAAGTCTGTTCCTCGTCGCATTATAATAATGGATATCTTCGGTAAGAACTTGTCTGATAACGTAATCCTTTCCGTCACTGTCCTCACAGAATTGGAGAAGCTGTACGTCCTTGATCTTCTGCCCCCAAATAATTGTGGGATCGTTGCCATTTTGAATCCAGAAGGTCGCGGATTTCGTATATTCCAGACCAAGCTGATCAAATTGGTCTCGCAAGTAATTGTTGTTATACTCCACACCATAGCTGCTATCGTCACCGTCGCAAGTGTATGTCCCTGCGTCACACATGGACGTTGCGGCAAGCGACGTTGCGACTAAGTATCCCAGAAGTGCTTTCATTTTCGGGTTCCGTTACTTTTACTTCATTGTTGTAGCTGGCAGCATCTGTTACCGGGAAAGAAACGCCTGGCCGTCTAACTCACAGGTCATTTTCCGTTGCGGTTGGCAGGTACATTTGCCGCCGGACCGGGCCATTTTCCGTCACATCATCCTGGCGCGGGTCGGCTGCCGAAACTTGGAGTTTTCCTGCGGAGACTCTGGATTTTCGCCGCCGGCAGCACACGTATTCGTTTCTTTCGATAGGCTGTCGGGATTTCTTGCGACCAAGGCTAAGTCAACCCGACGCATCGCCCCAAAGGGCTTCGACGTCAGGTTGCGATCGGGCCGTCGGTCCGAAGACCCGCCGAAACCACCAGGAAGCGGGAAGGCCGCACAGGCGCGTTCACCAACCGTTACTTGCAATCGTGCATTGTTATGCTTTCCATGCCCGTGTCGGCAGCTTTGACGCTGATGCCGTTGTCTTCGCCATTGTAAGAATCGGAAACCCGCTGGTAGTGCGTGTATCCTTTCCAACGAATTTCGGTCTGAAGGCGGCAGCCATCTACCCAAGGAAGATCAAATATCGCTGCTGTGTTTGCCTTGGTGTAAAAGTAGCCGTTTATGTCCGGTCCACGAACGGTTCTTGCGACGTCCATGCCATCACAAAACAGGAGCATCTGAATGTCGTCGATTGATGTGAATGGGCTGTAGTTCATAACGTAGAACTTCACGATCTCTGCGCTTTCACTTCCGCCTGCGTCGTAGAAAGCTTGTTTCAGCGTCGTGTCTTCGTATTTCCTTGTCGCTCCCTCATAGACACTGTCGTCCGGAAACGTACAGCTCGTCGCAAATGCGGGCGACGTCGCGATGATGCTGAGGGGTACGCATGTGGCAGCGCATAGTAACTTGATGACCGGCTTCATTGATTTTTCCATTTCAGTTCTAATGACCGCAGAGTCACCCCGAGCTGCGGTTGAGCTTTCTGACGCTATTGGTCGCATACGTTCCGCGATATTTGCTTGGAGTAAATAGGTAGAAATATTGGAGAAATTCTGGAATTCGCTCGCCTCAGTCGGAAACCTATTGGCGCCTCGCGCCTGGTCCAATGGGCTCACACGTTACGCGGCGCGTCTCCAGACACCGGGTGCGACACCGTGCCAAAAGAGGAACCCGCCAGACATCTTCATCGGACAGGGCTGCACGAACTCAGGGTTGGGCTCGGGACGCCTCAACGGGACTCCCTTTGCTTGGCGCACCGAGTTCGTGTTTCCCGCTATCGGGAAGATATGCATCGCCCATCATCATTTCTGCCTGACAGAAGCGCAGGTCGACACGGGCGCATCCGTCATCGCGTAAAGTCACGACGTAACTGACGACAATCGAGCCTTGAAGCCAGCTTCCCGAACCGGCTCGCCCGCCCCACCGCGATGCAATTCACGGGCAGGGTCGATTGGCGTCCATGCTCCAGAAACTCTGCGCCTCGAAAAATACCTGAATTATCCAGCCGCTCTCCAAGATCGGGGGAAGCACCTGAGTATATAATCGCCATCGGTCAAATGCTGATTGGAAGCAGGGCCGGATCAAAGTCAAATCATAGAATCAGGATACGATCCTTGACTACACCTAACAGTACAATGTCGATCAAACCTGAAACAGGAGCATCATACGTGAAGAACACAAAAGAAACTGCAATCGGCATCACCGCGACCCTGTTTTCACTTGCAGCCGTGGCCCCCGCCCATGCCTACACTTGCGACGACTATGAAGGTAGAATGGGTAGCACGACATATTTTGATTCGACACTGGCTGACGACTACAGGGACAGGACAGGCGACGATGATCCGGAAATCCAATACTTCTGGGTAATGAATAGTAATACCTACGATCGGATCGACGATGTCCAGCTGCTCCTGTTTTGCCCCTACGACGACGGGGATCTCGTGGCGCGCACGGTGCGCGGCCCGAATATTCCCCTTAACGACGCCGCGAGATTCGAAATCCCCTGGCCTGAGAAGTGCAGACTTCAGGTCGAAGTGCGTTTTGAGAAAGGATCGAATGACTATCACCGCATCTCAGACTCGGAAGCCTTTACGTATGACGAAGACGCGGAAGAATATGGTCACCCCGTAAACGGCGTCCAGGTCAACGATTACCTTCAGTGGAATCATTGGACGCTTCACAACTGCCAATAACTCCATCGATTGGTCAGCGGGCGGATCAACCTGCCCGCTGCCAGCTAGCGGACGAGGTCCGTCTCGCTGCTGTCGTGCGGCCAGGTAGGGTGGGCAATCTGCCCGCCCCACCGGACCAGCCGCAGGCCGTGCATGTAAAAGCACCATCGTCGCACCGCCCTAAGAACCGCAGGCACTTTTCGGACCCTGTGCTGCCGCAAGCCGGCTGCTGCCCAATCGGCCAATGCGGCAACCGTCCTCACACCGACGTTTGCGCTAACATGCCTGAAATCAATGGGTTGACCCCCCGTCCCCATGGGGACGCTATTCGGCCGCCTGCTCCGCCGCCGCCGTTTCGGCCTCGATCTCGGCCGCCTTTTTCTCCACCTGCTCGACGATATGGTCGATCATCTGATCGTTCGACATCCGGTGGCTCTGCTTGCCCGCCAGATAGACCATCCCGTTCCCGGCCCCGCCCCCGGTGAAGCCCACATCCGTCATCAGCGCCTCGCCCGGCCCGTTCACCACGCAGCCGATGATCGACAGGCTCATCGGCGTCTTCACATGCTCCAGCCGCTTCTCCAGCGCCTCGACCGTCCTGATCACATCGAACCCCTGCCGCGCGCAGGACGGGCAGGAGATGATGTTGACCCCCCGGTGCCTAAGCCCGAGGCTCTTCAGGATCTCGTAGCCGACCTTCACCTCCTCGACCGGATCCGCCGACAGGCTCACCCGCAGCGTATCCCCGATCCCCATCCACAGGAGGTTCCCCAGCCCGATGGCCGACTTGATCGTCCCCGACATCAGCCCGCCCGCCTCGGTGATCCCGAGGTGGATCGGCGCATCCGTCGCCTCCGCCAGCGCCTGATAGGCCGCCGCGGCCAGAAACACGTCCGACGCCTTCACCGAGATCTTGAACTCGTGGAAGTCGTTGTCCTCGAGGATCCGGATGTGGTCCATCCCGCTCTCGACCATCGCGTCGGGACAGGGCTCACCATACTTCTCCAGCAGGTGCCGTTCCAGCGAGCCGGCATTCACCCCGATCCGGATCGAGCAGCCATGATCCTTCGCAGCCCGGATCACTTCCTTCACCCGCTTCTCGTCACCGATATTGCCGGGATTGATCCTGAGGCAAGCCGCCCCCGCCTCCGCCGCCTCGATGGCACGTTTGTAGTGGAAATGGATATCGGCGACGATCGGAACCGGGCTTTCGCTGACCACCTCGCGCAGCGCCTTGGTGGCGGCCTCGTCTGGGGTTGATACCCGGACGATATCAGCCCCGGCCTCGGCGCAGGCCAGCACCTGCGCCACTGTGGCCCCCACGTCCGAGGAGTCGGTGTTGGTCATGGTCTGCACCGTAATCGGCGCATCACCCCCGACCGGCACATTGCCGACCATGATCTGACGTGACTTCCGGCGGTAGATGTTACGCCAAGGGCGCACATGGTTCAGCGACACGGGGTTCCCCTCCGTCTGCGAATGCTTGTCTCTGAGGTAGTCCTTCGGGCCATCGCCTGCAACGCCCGATCAGGTCACTCCTCGGTGGGCAGCGCCTCGAGGCTGGCGACGATCTTGGCAAGCTCGCGGTCCTGCGTGAGGTCAGCGACCGCGTAATTGCCCCGCAGATCTTCATGACCAAGCGGAACATTCTTCACCACCGCCCCGCCTTCGCCGGCCGGACCATAGGTTTGACCGCCCACCAGGAAATAGACTGCTCCAGCATTGCCAGCGCGCAGTTTTGGCGCTTCTTCGGTCTGCGGCAACACATAGGGTTCGCCGGAATCCAGGATCTGCTCAAACAGCACCGTTCCGTCCTGCGAAGTTACACGCACCCAAGACGGGCGGACCGCGAACATGACGACCTTGGGTGCGGCATCCTCAACAACCTTGACCGGGGACGCGTCCGCGAGCATGCGCGGGTCTGGTTCAGCATTTGCCGGCGGCTCTGCTTCAGTCTGCGCGATCGAGTTGCTGGATTCGGCAGGGCTGGCGAACGTTCCGATGCTGGAGGGATCGAGCGTCGCAATCGGCCCATCACGCGCGGTGAGAACCGGTACATCAAGCGCCTGCGGCCGGTAGAGGCGGTCAAATGCATCCGCAGGCGGTGGCGCCAGACCGGCACTCTCCGTACCTATGGCCTCGGACGGCGCTAGACGGTCCACCTCCATGGCGACGCCGGGCGTCTGGTCGACCGGCGTCAATTGAACCTTCTGAACTTGCTGAAGAACGGCCCAACCACCATAGGTCAGTCCGGCTATCAGAGCGGCCAGAACGGTCAGCGAGCCAAGAGCGCCCGGTTCAATGCGCGCAAAAACACTTTCGCCGCGCGGAGCAAAGGGGGTGTTGGGATCTTCAAACGGATCGCGGGACACCGTCGCCCGTGCCGCTCCATCGGGCCTTTTGGGCTTCTCCTGCCGGTTGCGTGCCGCAGAAGAAAGTCCATGCGAAACCTGGAAGTTTCCTTCGTCGCAAAACTGCCCGTAGGCCCATTCCGGGTCGAGCTGCAGATACCGTGCATAACTGCGGACGTACCCGGCGACAAACCCGGGCGTTTCGAAAGCGGAGGGATCCGCATTCTCGATCGCGGCAATGTAACTTGCCTTGATCTTCAGTTCGCGTTGTACATCCAGCAAAGACTTGCCGAGCGTGGCGCGCTCGCCGCGCATCACGTCGCCCAGGCGCACCTCATAATCGTCGAAGCTTTTCGGCCCCATCGATTCTGCAACTACGCCGTCCGGTGGAGGAGCTGTCCGCCGCCCGATCATGCCCCGTATTACCCTTAACGTCCCGTTCGCTGCGGGTCATGATTCGCCTCCCGCAGTCATGTATTAGCAACACGCTAACATAGGCGGAGCGTCAATGCACTTTAGGAACAATCACGCCGACAATTCGGCGCGATTCAGCGCACAATGGGACCACAAGTCATCCAGCCCACGAATGAGGCGGTCGATCTCGTCCGGACCGTGGACCGGCGACGGCGTGAAACGCAGTCGCTCGGTCCCGCGCGGAACCGTGGGGAAGTTGATTGGCTGCACGTAGATGCCATGCTGATCCAGCAGCATGTCGCTGATCGTCTTCGTGTGGATCGGGTTGCCAACGATCACCGGCACGATGTGCGAGCCATGGTCGATGAACGGCAAGCCAAGTGCCCGAAGCCGAGTCTTAAGGATCTTCGCCTGTTCCTGATGCTTATCGCGCAGCCCCTGATCGGTCTTCAGATGCCGGACGGACGCAGCCGCGCCCGCCGCAACCGCCGGTGGCAGCGACGTGGTGAAGATGAAGCCCGGTGCATAAGACCGTATTGCATCACACATTTTCGCACTTGCGGCGATATACCCGCCAACCACACCGTAGGCCTTGCCCAGGGTGCCGTTGAAGATGTCGACCCGATGCTGCAGCCGGTCGCGCTCGGCCACGCCGCCGCCACGCGGGCCGTACATACCAACCGCGTGCACCTCGTCACAGTAGGTTAGCGCGCCGAACTCATCGGCGAGATCGCAAAGCTCCTCTATCCGCCCGAAATCGCCGTCCATCGAGTAGACGGATTCGAAGGCGATCAGTTTCGGCGCTTTGGGATCGTCGGCTTCCAGCAATTCGCGCAGATGTTCGATGTCGTTGTGGCGGAAGATGCGCTTTGCGCCGCCGTTACGGCGGATACCCTCGATCATCGAGGCGTGGTTCAACGCATCGGAATAGATGATCAGACCCGGGAACAATTTGGGCAGTGTGCTCAAAGTCGCATCGTTCGCAATATAGGCGGACGTGAACACAAGCGCGGCTTCCTTGCCATGAAGGTCCGCAAGCTCCGCCTCGAGCTGCTTGTGGTAGATTGTCGTACCGCTGATGTTCCGCGTCCCGCCTGAACCGGCGCCTGCAGAATCGATGGCGTCATGCATGGCCTGCAGCACCACGGGATGCTGCCCCATTCCGAGGTAGTCGTTGCCACACCACACCGTGACCGGACGTTCCGTCCCGTCGGGACGTTTCCACGTCGCGTTCGGAAATGCACCGCGCGTGCGTTCAATGTCGATGAAGGTGCGGTAGCGCCCCTCGTCATGCAACTGCTGCAGCGCCTGGTCGAGATGAGCGGTATAGTCCAACGTGATTCCCCCGCGGTCTTGATTTATTCTCATTAAAGGCTCGGGCCTCATATTCCAATGGCGGAATACCCGACTGATACCTTTTGCCGCCCTGACATGGATCAATTTCGGAGCGCGATCACGCAGTCCTTATCAGGTGCCCTTGCGTTACATTCTTCGAGCGCCGTGCTTTCGGCATCCTCCCCGGTTCCGACCGCGAACGCACCGGTTGTGGAAGACGAAGCAAGGGCTTTCTCACCGGCTTCTTCTAGATAGCCTTCGAATGCCCGGGTAGCATCCTGTGACAACTGGAACCTGGCGGGCCTCCATCGCTGCGGCAATAACTGAGCAGCGATAATGCAAGGTGAACCGTCCGGTTTCCTAGACGCCTCGCAGGCGGCACGTGCCGCTGCGTTTGCGTCTTCGACCGAATGAAAGTTGAAGGCGCCCTGAAGCGACTCTGACAAAAGCCCCTCTTCCGGTGCGAAGGAGATGGCGCCGTAGTACCCGAACCCATTGGATTCAACGAGAATGTCCAGGGTATTACGGTCCTTGTCCGACAGTTCGGCCGCCGGGTTTACCGCGACGACCAATTCGTCGGCATTGAACAGCAGGTCTTTTGCCTCCGCGCCAGTAAGCGGCTGGGCGAAGGCATGAGTTGCCATGCAAAGGCTCGGCAAAAAAACCATGGCGACGCGGCGCATCTCAGACTCCTGCAATTCGTTGCGCAACCAACCTAGCGCGCGGAGGCACTGTCGGCCACCTACGTCTCTGGACAGCCGTAGGACAATCGCTACCGTGCGCAGGGACTCACCCCGACTGAAGGACCGACGATGAGCCTCGACGCCGTACTCGCCCGCATTGATGACGACCTGCCCGCCGCGTTGGAGCGGCTGATGGAACTGCTGCGGATCCAGTCCATCTCCACCGACCCAGCCTACAAGTCCGCGTGCGATACGGCAGCGGACTGGCTGGTTGCCGACCTGCTTTCACTGGGCATCGCGGCGGAAAAGCGCGCCACGCCCGGGCATCCGATGGTCGTCGGCCACGTAGACGGCGACGGTCCGCATTTGATGTTCTACGGTCATTACGACGTTCAGCCAGTTGATCCGCTCAATCTCTGGAACAAGGACCCGTTCGACCCGCAAGTCGAGGAGACGCCGAAGGGCAAGGTTATACGCGGGCGCGGTGCATGCGACGATAAGGGGCAGCTGATGACCTTCATCGAAGCCTGCCGCGCCTGGAAGGCCGTTAACGGCACTCTGCCCTGCAAGCTGACCTTCTTCCTCGAAGGCGAGGAAGAGTCCGGTTCACCGTCTCTTGTCCCCTTCCTGAATGCGAACACTGAAGAATTCAGCGCGCCCGATCTCGCGCTGATCTGCGACACCGGTCTTTTCGACGACAACACTCCCGCCATCACCACCATGCTCCGCGGTCTGCTGGGTGAAGAACTTACCATCACCGGACCCGACAAGGATTTGCATTCGGGCATGTATGGCGGCATCGCGATGAACCCGATCCGGGTGTTGTCGAAGATCATAGCGTCCCTGCATGACGAGACCGGCAGGATCACGGTTCCCGGCTTCTATGACGGCGTCCCGGAGATCTCCGACGAAATACGTGCGCAATGGGAGCAGCTTGGCTTCGACGAGTCGGGATTCCTAGGCGGCGTTGGTTTGTCGGAAAAGGCTGGTGAACAGGACAGGTCCGGGCTCGAAATGATCTGGTCGCGGCCGACCTGCGAGGTGAATGGCATCTGGGGTGGCTACACCGGCGACGGCTTCAAGACGGTTCTGCCGTCGAAGGCACACGCCAAGATCAGCTTCCGCCTCGTCGGCACACAGGACCCGCTGGAGATCCGCGAAAGCTTCCGCGCGATGGTGCGGGACATGCTGCCGCCTGATTGCAGTGTTGAGTTCAAGGGCCACGGCGCCTCGCCGGCCAGCGTTATGGCCACCAGCGACCCTGCCTTTGAGAAAGCGCGCCTCGCTCTCTCCGATGAATGGCCGAACCCGGCGGCCTTTATCGGCTCCGGCGGTTCGATCCCGATCGCGGGCTACTTCAAGTCAATTCTCGGCGTGGACTCAATGCTGATCGGTTTCGGCCGCGACGACGACCAGATCCACAGCCCGAACGAGAAATATGATCTGGAAAGCTTTCATAAAGGCGCGCGCAGTTGGGTGCGCGTTCTGGACGCTCTGACACGCTAGGCGCGCCAGCCAAAGGCAAATGAAAGCCGGAGGCCCGAGGGCCTCCGGCTCTTCTGCGATCAGGATCGCGTCAGTTTGCGATTTTTACCGACGTGGCTTCATGGGCATGCTCGTTCATGTCCCAGACCACGCTGACCCTTTCGCCGACCTTCAGGCCAGGATCCTGAAAATTCGGCGGAAGCGTGTAGGAAATTCCGTTCTCCAGCGTCAGGCTGCGTTTTGCCATGTCCAGCGACTTGATCGTGCCAACGGTTGTGGTGGTGGCAAAGGCCGCACCGGACATAACGACACTGGCCGCCACGATGGCGGGCATCAGGAACTTACGCATTTTGAAGGGTCTCCAAATTCCTGCGGTCTTGGCCGCAGGGTCTTTGCGTCACCGTCTTGGCCTGTCGCGTCGGCTGATCTGAGAGAGCAGCCCGGCAGGTCCCGGTGGCGCTGGTATTGGATATAGGTGCGTCGGCCATCCGCATAGCCCTGCGCACAGCGAAGTGTTTGCATGCGACTGTGCGCGACCGGCTGGATAGCCAGCGCGAACCTTGCCAGGTCTGCGAAGCGCAACTCTCCAATATCTGGGGGAGTGGCGCGGTTGACGGGGCTCGAACCCGCGACCCCCGGCGTGACAGGCCGGTACTCTAACCAACTGAGCTACAACCGCGTGCCGACGGGACATATGCCACGGCGAAACGGGCGTCAAGCGACTTTGGCAAGGGATCTCGCGGAAACTTCTAGCTTGGCGAGAGAGCCGCGAGACGACCGGATTCAGTCCATTCAACCGGATATGTTTGCACCATTTCACCGTATAGGTTTTCAACCCGTTCCGGCCCCTCGACACCACCAATTTTCCTGTAAAATGCTCGCGCGCCAGCGTTTTCTCGGATGACCGTCAACCAGATGCGGCCGATACCCTCCTCCGCCAATTGTCGGGCAGCACGCGCCATCAGCGCTCGCCCCACGCCTTGTCCTTGCGCCCACCCGGCAACGTGGAGATTGTCGACATAGGCTCCGGCTCCTTTGTTGCGGTCGACCGAAACGAATCCTGCAAGTCGCGGACCAAGCCAGGCAGTGTCGACCGTCCAGCCAGTTCCGGGAAGGACACTCCAGCGCGTGCTCAGTTCGTCTACAATAGTCGACGAAAGAAAGTCTGCTGATAGGATTCCCTTATATGCTCTGCGCCAGCTTGCAATCTGGAGATCGCGAATATCAGTCAGGTCTCCCGTTGTCGCGGCACGCAATTCCAATGGCATAGCGGTTCCTCGGCGGCCAATCCAAAAGCAGGTCCTACGTCCCTTATCGCCGACGGACAACAGCCCAAAGCCCTCCCAAAAAGAACCGTATCTGCGTTAAGGGGAGTTTCATTCCCCGATGCCAGAACATGCTCCGACGGCGCGAACGATTCGGCGCAGATCCCGGTTAAGCGGAGCTTGCATTGTCCAACTTCAACTCCATGCAGACCAAGCAAATCCTAGCACGCTCGGGTTTGGCCGGCATGCATTCGTCGACCGCTGATATCGAAGATCTGTCATGACTGCCAGCAACCCCAAGGTCATCGCCGTCTGCCAAGGCGAATTGTCGGTGTCGGGCGATCCGAACGTGGTGCTTAGCTGCATTCTGGGGTCCTGCATCGCCGCATGCCTGTGGGATCCCACGGCTAGGGTCGGTGGAATGAACCACATCCTCCTGCCAGGCCGCCGGAATGACGCTTCCGGGCACAACAAGTTCGGTGTGTTCGCCATGGAAGCCCTGATCAACGAGCTGATGCATATCGGTGGGCGAAAGACAAATCTCGTTGCCAAGATCTTTGGCGGTGCGAACACGTTCGAGAACGGGCTTGGCATCGGCGAGGCAAACGCAGCCTTCGTGCGCGATTTCCTGGAAGCGGAGAGCATACCGATCAAGGCCGAGAGTATTGGCGGTCGCCAGGCCCGACGAGTCCGTTTCTTCCCGGAGAGCGGGCACGCGAAACAGCTTCTGACGGCCGAGGCCGTTCCAATAGAAGAGACAAAACCACCGAAGACACCGCCGCGTGATCGGCGCCCTGCAGTTCCGCCCGGCGGGTCGGGTGAAGTGGAGCTGTTCTGAACCCTTTCTCACTTAACTGCTCCTTAGGGAAAACGATGCAAACCTCATTCGAACAAAAGCCCAGCCGATGGAGATATTACGGGCCGCCACTTGGCGCCGGCAGGCTGATCAAGCCGTGCCGCCCGGGTTCACATCGTCTGTTGAGGAGCTGACCGTGATGGCCGGAAACGAAGATACGACGCTGCTTCAATTGCCCTCGAAGCTGAAAGGCGCCGAAGCGACAGGGTTGATGAACACATTGAAGGAAAGGCGCGGCCGCCCTGTTGCGCTGGACTTCGCCCCTGTCACGCAGATCGGCGCGCAATGCCTGCAGGTTTTGCTGGCAGCGAAGCTGGCCTGGCAGTCGGATGGCGTTCATTTCGAAATCCAAAACATGTCCGGAGATATACGGGACGGCCTGCGGATCTGCGGTCTGAACCCGTCGCAGGTCGGCGCGAAGGAGGCACAGAATGACACTTAAGGTGCTCGCAATCGATGACTCGCGCACCATGCGCGATCTTCTTCAGGTGTCACTTTCAGAATCCGGGTTCGACATCACGTTGGCAGAAGACGGTATCGACGGACTCGACAAGCTAGACGCTGCAAATCCCGACGTGGTGATTACTGACATCAACATGCCGCGTCTTGACGGCTTCGGCGTAATCGAAGCTGTCCGCGCCAAAGACGCGTACCGAGCCACCCCAATCCTGGTGCTGACCACGGAAAGCTCGCCGGCGATGAAGGCACGAGCCCGGGACGCAGGCGCCACGGGATGGATCGTGAAGCCTTTCGACGATGTCGCGTTGGCCTCGGCCATCCGCCGTGTTTCCGCATGAGGTGCGCCCATGAGTAAGACCGACGAACTGCGCGCCACGTTCTTCCAGGAATCGGAAGATCTTCTGGAACAGTTGACCGACGGACTCGACGAAATGTCCGGCGGCGAGGTCGATCCGGAGACGGTGAACTCCGTCTTCCGAGCAGTGCACTCAATCAAAGGTGGCGCCGGGGCATTCGCGCTGGATGCCGTGGTACGCTTCGCACACAGGTTCGAAAACGTTCTCGACGCACTACGCAACGGGGAACTGGCTCTGAACGGTAATGTGCTGGACGTGATGATGCGCAGTTCAGACCATCTGACCGTCCTTCTGGAAGCCGCCCGTGACGGCAGCGGTGATGAAGAGGATGCGGCGGGTGAGCCGTTGCTCGCCGAATTGCGCGCGCTCACTGGCGAAGAGGATGATACCCCGGCAGAGGTCGACGTCGACTTCACTCCAATGACATTGGCCCTGGACGAGTTCTCGGGGCCTGCAGCTTCGGAACTACGGTTTTCGGTCGACTTCCATCCAAACGACGAACTTTACAGGAGTGGCAACGAGGCCGTGTTCCTCCTGCGGGAGCTTTGCGCGCTGGGAGAGGCAGAGGTCGATTGCGACTTATCCGGCCTCCCGGAATTCGACTCTTTGGATCCGGAGCAAAGTGTTCTCAAATGGCACGTGGCACTGCAGACGGAAGCTTCGGAAACCGCATTGCGCGAGGTTTTTGAGTTCGTCGAAGGTCTTTGCGACCTGACGATCACCGAAACAGCTGGCGATGGAACAGCAGAGCTCCCACCGCTGCCGGACCTATCAGGGCAATCGGTAACCGAGACTACTGCGTCGGAAATGGAAGCGGTCGACGCGCCGGCACCGTCGGCCGCGGTTAACAGCTCAGCGCCGGCTCTTTCCGCTTCCCCTGCTGCTCCGGACAAAAAAGTCGCGGCTGATTCCGCTAAGGCCCAGCCCGTTGCCTCTACGATCCGTGTCGATCTGCACCGCATCGACCGGATGATCAATCTGGTGGGCGAGTTGGTGATCAACCAGGCCATGCTCACACAGGCCGTGAAGCGCGATGGTATTTCCCAGGGCAGCGATATCGATGTCGGCCTCGAGGAGCTTCGGACCCTTACCCGCCAGATCCAGGACAGCGTGATGGCGATACGTGCGCAGCCGGTCAAGGCACTGTTCCAACGGATGTCCCGGATTGCACGCGAGGCCGGAACGGACACGGGCAAGACCCTGCGCATGTTGACCGAAGGTGCATCGACCGAGATTGACAAGACTGTCATCGAAAAACTCGCGGATCCGCTGACCCACATGATCCGCAATGCGGTCGATCACGGGCTTGAGAATGCAGAGGACCGGATCTCCGTCGGCAAATCGCCCGAGGGAACGATCCGGCTGTCGGCGGCGCATCTCTCGGGCCGAGTGGTGATTGAGATTGCAGATGACGGTGCCGGCATCAATCGCGAAAAGGTCCGTAAGATCGCCGAGGAAAAGGGCTTGATCGCGCCTGATGCGCAGCTGACCGCGAACGACATAGACAACCTTATCTTTCAGCCAGGCTTTTCGACCGCAACGACGCTTACCGCGCTTTCGGGCCGGGGCGTCGGCATGGACGTGGTTAAAAAATCGATCCAGTCGCTTGGCGGTCGCGTCTCGATCGCGTCCGACCCGGGCAAAGGGAGTACCTTCTCGATCGTCCTGCCCCTGACCCTCGCGGTGCTGGACGGGATGGTGATCGAGGTCGGCGGCCAAACCGTCGTCGTTCCGATTTCGTCCATCGTCGAGACGATGCGTGTCCCCACCGACCAAGTATTCCAACTCGGCAAGAACAATGCCGTCGTTCGTATTCGCGGAAACTACGTCCCCATCGTCGATGTGGGCGCGGTCATGGGGTACCGTCCGCCCGTCGATATCACTGGCAGTCACGTCATCCTGCTGGTTGAAACCGCAGACGGGGTACGCGCCGCGCTGTTGATTGATCTGATCCACGATCAACGCCAGGTAGTAATCAAGGGGCTTGAAGAAAATTACGGCCAGGTACCCGGTGTGGCGGCAGCAACGATCCTCGGAGATGGCCGGATTGCCCTGATCCTTGATCCTTCGGCCATTGTCGGCAGTGGCGCCGGCGGTGGCGCGGTCCTTTCCACCCCAATTGCAGCGGAGTGACCAAATGTCAGAGATGAACGAAAACGATGCGGAAGACGTCAATGAACTGATCGCCTTCCGCATTGCCGAGCAGGACTTTTGCTTCAACATCATGTCCGTCCGTGAAATTCGTGGTTGGACGCCTGCCACAGTTATTCCACAGGCACCGCCCTATGTACGCGGTGTCATAAATCTGCGCGGCGCGGTAGTGCCCATCGTTGATCTGGCTGCGCGGCTAGGTTTGGAAGTGCCCGAGCCAAATGCGCGCAATGTCATCATCATTACCCAGATAGACGGTCCGATTGTCGGGCTCCTGGTGGATGCGGTATCTGACATTCTCAGCGCCACCGACAAGGAGGTTCAGCCGACACCGGACGTCGCCGGAACCGGTGCAGAGTTCCTGTCTGGAATCATCACCCGTGAGGATCGCATGATCAGGCTTCTCAACCTCGGGGCGATTCTGCCCGAAAAGACCGGTGCTGCTGCATGAATGAGCCTCTCGCTGCCAGCGTGATCCAAAACGCGTCGACAAAGTCGCGTGAGCTGTCGTTGGCCGAGTTCCATCGAATCGCTGACCTGTTGCTTCGTGAAGCCGGAATCGAACTGACAGAGAGCAAGCTTCCCTTGGTCCATTCGCGCCTTTCCGGCCGACTGCGTAGCCTCGGTCTAACAACTTACCGCGCATATTGTGATTTCATCGAGGGCATTGACGGAGAGACAGAGCGCTTGGAAATGCTGTCCGTTCTGACAACCAACGTCACCCGCTTTTTTCGCGAACCCCACCATTTCGATTATCTTCGACAGCACATGATCCCCGAATTGAGGATCACGCTACAGAGTGGAGGGAGCGTTCGAATTTGGTCCGCCGGCTGCGCATCCGGAGAGGAACCATATACACTGGCTCTGACTTTCCTACAGGAAATTCCTGATATCGCCCGATACGATTTTCGCATCCTAGCGAGCGATATCGATCCGGCCATTCTGCAACTGGCATCCGCAGGGACATACTCGTCCCGATCTCTGGCCCAAGTACCTCAAGACCAGAAGGACCGCTATTTTCGCCCCTGCACCGACGACCCCGATAGTTGGCAGGTCGGCTCGGAACTGCAGTCGCTGATTACGTTCCGGCGCCTGAACCTCATCGGTGAATGGCCATTCAAGCGAAAGTTCGATGTCATCATGTGCCGCAACGTTGTGATCTATTTTGGCGCCGAGACAAAAGCGGCTGTCTGGAAGAGGTTCGTTGAAAATCTTCATCCTGGCGGGTGGCTGATCACCGGACATTCTGAACGACTGACTGATTGCGCTGCAACCCTGACCGAACCGCTCTACACGACGACCTACCGCCGTCGTGAGGCGACCCCGAGGCCCAAGGAAGAACCGACATGTCATTGAGGGATAAACTGAAAATTCTCGTGGTCGACGATATGGCTGTAAGTCGCGGGCTTCTCACGCAGGCACTCGATCAACTCAACATCAAGAATTATGACTATGTGAGCAATGGGCAGGAAGCAATCCACTACTTGTCCAGAACGCCCGTTCACCTGGTAATCTCTGACTATAACATGCCACAAATGGACGGCCTGGGACTGTTGCGGGCAATTCGATCGACCGCGTCAACCGCGAAGACCGGTTTCATCATGGTAACCGGTTCGGAAGATGCCAGGGTCATCCAGCAAGGGGCACAGCTAGGTATGAACAATTTTCTGAAGAAGCCATTCACCGCTGCCAACCTTCGGGAATGCATCGAAAAAGTATTCGGCAGGCTTTGAATGACAGTGAATGACGACGACGTGCTGCCCGAGCCGATGCCGGTCACTGTCGACCGAAGCATATTTCTGAATCGTCTCTCTGAAGAGATTTCCGGGCTCGGCGCCATGTCCGCCGAACTGCAGGAGGCAATTCACAACCTGCCGTTGACCGGCAGCGATAGCCATACGCGGCAAGTCCTGCAATCAGCAGACATGCTGACGCAGAGCCTTGTCTGTCTTAGTGCCGCCGTCCACGGGTTGTCTGACCTTCCGGTGGCAACGCACGAGTACGACTTAACGCACGTACTTGACGGCGTTTTCCTGGAGGACATGCGAGATCGTTTGACCACTGGGCTAGAAGCCAGCTCTGGTCGCGACCGAGCACATCCTGGCAAGGTCGAGCTGTTCTGAGCCGTCCTAGCGTAAAGTCACATTCTATGTATTTTCGGATCAGGGCTAGGTTGGCCATTTTGCAGCACTACCAACCGACCCTTCTGACAATAATCCTTCTGGAGGGATGACGGGTGGAGCAAGAGAAGTGCATCCAACCAGGATCTTAAATATTTGAAAATCTGTTTCGACTAAAGAGGCGGTATGACTAGTCGCCTCACAAGAGCTGGCCGTCTCAATGCAGAGTGGAGTGTACACTTGAAAATCCTAGCCCTTTCTTCGGCCATCGTAATGCTGGCCGGCACGGCCGCAGCGGATGAGTTTCGCCCGGCTCTGGAAGCCTATCTCGAAGCTGAACTGCGCGGCTGGATCAATGATCCGGTACTTGTTGCAGCAATAAAAGAGCAAAACACGCGGACAATGGGCTTCAGTTCTGCCGACATCGATCAACTCGACCGTGAATGGCGTGACGGTCTCGCCAGCGGGTCATCCGACATCGTTGACGACGTATTGCGTAATCCAGCCGCCGATTTCTTGCGCTCACGTGTCGAAGAATCGGAAGGCGCCATCACCGAAGCATTCACGATGGATGCAATTGGTTTGAATGTATCGGCCAGTTCGGCGACCTCCGACTACTGGCAAGGAGATGAAGCCAAATTCCAAAAGACTTTTGGCCTCGGCGCTGGATCCGTCCACTACAGCGAAATCGAATTCGACGAGTCGAGCCAGACCTATCAGGGCCAAGTTTCCGTTGTCATCGTCGATCCGTCAAACAACGAAGCCATTGGCGCCATAACGATCGGCATTAACGCGGAATCGCTGCTTTAAGGCGTGTTGGATGAAACGGAAATACTGCGTGCCTGCATGATGCTCCTGCTACGAAGGTCACAGTGCAGAACCCCGCAGGATGTGCCCGAATAGAGCGTGCCATGTCAATTGAGCATCCAGAGTTCAGTCGGACCACGATCTACAGGTCAATTTTCTTCAAAAGCACCTTTATTGTCGCTCTTTGCACCGCCCTTGTAACCCTTTCTCTAGAGATTGCGTCATACTATTCCATTCGCGACTTTGCGGACAACGCGACACGAGCCCGAGGCGAAGAGGTCACTCGCTTGATCGGCCAGCAGGCCGGCGGTGCACTCCGTTTCGGAAAGACAGAGGCTCTGGAGGAACTGCTGGGTCGCAGCGCGGAAAGTGACGCCGTGAGCGGCGCAGCGGCGGTGAAACCGAATGGCGACCTGCTGACGTCTGTTGGCGCATTTGCCGAACTAAATGACATTGAAATGGCCCTGGTTCAGGAGACCCTCGCGACAGCCGGATTGCGGCAGGCCGAAGATGGATTTCTGATCGCGGCGCCTGCCGCCTTTGGCAACGGTGATGTTGCGGGCGTGATTCTCATCCGCTGGACCTCTGAACCGGCCCGCAGAGCAATGCTTGAGGAGCAAGGGCGTTCAGTTGTCATTGCGACCGCGATTTTTCTCGTGGCTTTAATCGGTGCCGCCTTTTTCCTTCGCGCTCAAGTCTCCAGACCGCTCATTCTCCTACAGGAGGCAATCGTCCGCATCGCCGGCAAGGCTTATGACACCCGAGTGCCCGGCGGCCGTCGAAATGACGAAGTCGGCCAGATTGCACGAACTGTCGAAACATTTCGCGACACATTGAGCGAGGCAGAAAATACCACGCGGGATGCTCAGTTCAAAAGCGCGGCCTTCGAGGAATCTCCGGCCCCGATGCTGATGACCGATACCGCGCTAAGGGTGCTTTATTCTAACGCGGCCTGCAGGGAGTTACTCGCAAAACACGCCGACTATTTTCGAGCGCGGGACGACGTGTTCGATGCTGAGTCTCTGGTGGGCAGATCCACCACAGATTTCATTGATCCAGAATACCTTTCGGCCGATATCGCTTCGGATCCTAACAGGCTGCCGAGGGAAACCGATCTGCGGATCGGCGCGAAACGTCTGAACCTCACGGTCAACGCGGTCCATGATGATGTTGGTGTCCAGATCGGCTGCGTTCTAGAATGGGCCGAAGTCACTGAAGCGCGCCTGAATGCGGCGATACTGAACGCATTGGATGCCGATCAGGTCCATTTAGAGTTCAGCGCGGATCGCAGACTGTCGCTGGCAAACCAGAACCTGCGAGACGCCCTTGAACTCAACAATGAAAATCTGCCGACCTTAATCTATCCGGACCTGGTCAAAGGCTATGTGGGCAATGGTGAGACCGAGCCCGTGGATTGGTCGGCACTGACGGATGGGGAACGCATCCACCGGCGGTTCCTTTTACAGGTTGAGGACGGCCCAAAGGTCATCGTGGAAGGTGCAATGTCCCAGGTACATGATTCCGGCGGACACCTTCTACGCGTTATTCTGATCGGCAATGACGTCACCCGTTCGCAGGAAGCACTAGAAGACGCCGAAAAAATTCGCGCAGAGATGACGGCGATGCAGGGGCGCGTGGTGTCGGCCGTGTCCGAAGCCCTCGATCAACTGGCGGATGGCGATCTCGCGTCGCGGATTTCGTATGACCTCGGAGAGGACTACGATAGGCTCCGCGTAAACTTCAACAATACTGTCAGCCAGTTGCACGGCACAATGGCGACGCTGATCGACAGCACCGCCAGGATCGGACGTGAAGCAGCAAGCATATCTTCCGGTGCCGATGATCTCTCTGAACGCACCGAGCGTCAGGCCGCGACGCTTGAAGAAACCGTCGCGGCTATCGGTGTACTGACCGCTTCAGTGCGCTCAGCCGCAAAAAGCGCAATGCATGCTAGCGAGATGGCAGGAGCTGCCCGCGACAATGCAGAACAGGGTGAAGCGGTTGCGAAGGACACTGTTTCAGCCATGGACCAGATAGCCAGAAGTTCCGAGGAAATATCGAAGATCATCAATGTGATCGAGGATATCGCCTTTCAAACGAACCTACTCGCACTGAATGCGGGTGTGGAAGCGGCGCGCGCGGGCGACTCGGGGCGCGGTTTTGCAGTTGTCGCTTCCGAAGTCCGTGCTTTGGCGCAGCGATCCTCCTCGGCGGCGCAAGAGATAAATACACTGATCTCGCAAAGTAGCCAACACGTCCACCGCGGTGTCGGGTTGGTCGATAACATGGGTGGCGCGCTTCGCGAAATCGTAGGTTCTGTTGCCGACATTTCGGCCCATGTCAGTGGCATCGCCGCCTCAGTGAAGGAACAATCCGGATCGCTGGACGAAATCAACATTGCGATGGGCGAACTCGATCGGGTGACCCAGCAGAATGCGGCCATGTTCCAGGAAACCACCGCTGCAAGCCACGCCCTTACCAGCGAGGCAACGGCCCTGGGCGAACTCACCGCTCGGTTCGGTCTCGGCGAGGCGAAATCTGCGAGGATCGGCGCCACTGAAAACACAACGCCTGAAGTGGAAACCACTACCGCAGCGACAGGTTAACCGCTCGTCCCTCCTGGTTTCGCCGTGCATCACCGCGCATACCAGTGGACACCCGCCGCCGGCAGGTCTTTTTCGCCGTAGCGTGCGGGTCCTGAACCGTAGTTGAAAACGAAGCGGTGAACGGAAGTGTCGCGGACGCGCACGCCTTCCGGCATATTTTCCGTCGCCACACCAGCACGATCACAAAGACGCTGCAGGATCCGAGCCAACGCACTCTCGTCCGGCCAACCGGGAAGGTAATGCAGACCGCCCACCCGCAGCATTGCGGGACGACCATCCGCAGTCACTTCCACCACGTCTGCGGCACCTTCCATAAGCTCGAACCAGCGGACGAACGCGCCACCCGCAGCCAGGCCGACAGATGCCCCCGGGGACAGGCTTTCCACACCTGTCACGACGGCATCAAGACCGGCCAGATTTGGCGGCAAAGGGACAGGAATCTCTATTTCCTCGGTCTTAGCGTTACTTCGTGGACCTACCAGCGCGACGCCGTCGAACCGTTCCAGCTGCTCAAGGAGATCCCCGGGCATCGTTGCAAGACCAGGCACCAGAACCAGCTTGTATGCGGACAGATCGCATGCATCCGCTGGAAGGATATCGATGGACAGCCCGAGCTTTCGAAGCCCCCTGTACATCGCAAACACAAGGTCGAAATAGTTGAAGTCCTGCCCTTGAGGCTGAATATCCCAGGCCCACGCCGCGGCATAGTCGAAGATCAACGCAACCGGTGCGGTCGTAATGTCGGTTTCCGGCAAGGCTTCCAGTTCTTCTGCAACCTGAACCGCCTCTGCCAGTGCCGGCGCCGGTGCGCCGTCGGGGCGCAAAAGCCCGGCATGCATCTGCTCTTGCGCAAAGGGTACCTGACGCCAGCGGAAGTAACAGACGGCCTCGGCGCCGTGGGCAAAAGCTTCCCAGGCCCACAGCCGTACCATTCCGTCCAGTGGCGCCGGGTTCCACGGCGCCCAGTTCACCGGCCCTGGTTGCTGCTCCATGACCCACCAACGCCCCCGCCCGACCGCCCGGTAGAGATCATGATGAAACGCCTGATTGTCCGGATCGCCCTGGCGCATGTAGCGCAGTTTGTGAAGTTCCGTCGCGCCCAACCGATCCGAAAGAAAGCCCAGAGGATAGCTGTCCCAACTGGCGATATCGAGATCGGCACCAACGTCGAAATGGTCGAAATCGAGGTAGCGCCCCATGTAATTGTGGATGATCGGCGCGTCGGTATGCCGGCGCAGAACGTCCACCTGTACCCTGTTGAACCGCACCACCTGGTCCGAACTGAAACGGCGAAATGCCATCGCGTGGGCCGGATTTGCCTCGGTAACGGTCAGGTTCGGCAGGCCGACCTGCGAGAAATCGGCATATTCCATCGACCAGAACACGTTGCCCCAAGCCCGGTTCAGCGCCTCCGGCGACTGATAGCGTTGCGCACACCAGTCGCGAAACGCCTTCTCCGCAGCCTTCGAATAGGACAGGACCGTGTCGTGACAGCCATATTCGTTGTCGGTTTGCCAGGCCTGGACATACGGGTTCCGCCCGTAGCGCTCCGCGAGAAGCGTCACGATACGCCGGCATTCCTTCATATAGCCCTCGTGGCTGAAGCAATAATGCCGACGCGAGCCGAAACCACGCGGACGCCCTTCTGCATCAAGCGCCAGCATGTCCGGATGCTTGTCCAGCATCCAGCGCGGCGGTGTGGCGGTTGGCGTACCAAGAACCACCTTCAGCCCCGCCTCTCCCAGCACATCGATGGCGCGGTCCAGCCAGTCGAACTCAAGCCGTTCGGGTACCGGCTCCAGCCTGGACCATGCAAACTCCCCGATGCGGACCCAGGTCAGACCGGTTTCCGCCATCCGTCGCGCGTCGTCGGGCCAATTCTCTTCTGGCCAGTGCTCCGGATAATAGCAGACGCCAAGCGCACGCCGTGTCATCGGTGGCTCCCTTTCAGGATCACAGCCTCTCGCCCTCCAGCACCCAGATACTCGCAGGGAAGCTCCATGGAAGCGACAGCCCCTGTGCCATCAGGTAGGCGCCGCTTAAAGCTACCGGACTGGATTTCAGCGCGGGGATACCGCGAGACAGCCCGACAGCATCTGACCGGTTTCGAAGGCTGACATGATACCGCGCATCGGGGTCGAGCCCAGTCAGGCGCAACGGACGCGGCGCAATCTGCAAAGACGTTCCGTCCTTTCCAGCAAATACCACGAAACGGCCGCCATTCCGCGCAATCTGCAATTCGGCCGTCACCGAAGGATCGGCACTGTCCAGCCGCAGGATATCGGCTCGCATCATCCAGTCGCGATTTGCCTTCCACCAGGCCGTGACATCGCGCAGCACACTCGCCTCTTCTTCGGTCAGTTCGCGCGGGTCCATCTCGAACCCCATGTGGCGCTGCGCAGCGATCCAGGCGCGCAGGCGAATATCCAGAACGCGGCCGCTGGTGTGGCACCTGCGCGGACCGACATGGCTGCCGGTGACAGCGGCGGGCAGGAATAGCGCGGCATCGTGCTGGATCCGAAGCCGTTCGAGCGCGTCGTTGGAATCCGACAGCCAAACACGGTGCGTCCGCGAAAGGATCCCGAAATCGATGCGTCCGCCGCCGGACGCGCAGCTTTCGAACTCAACCGCCGGGAAAGCTTCCCGCAGCCTGTCGAACAGGTCGTACGTCCCCCGCGTTTGCGCCGCGTCCGGCATCGGCAACACGCGGTTGTGGTCCCATTTGACATAATCGACAGGATACTCGCCCAGTACGGCCGCGATCCGGTCGAACAGATAGTCCCGCACCTCTGACAGCGCCATGTTCAGCACCACCTGCTGGCGGCCCGGGATCTGATCCGTCGGCCCAAGCACCCAATCCGGATGCGCGCGATACAATTCGCTGTCGGGGTTCACCATTTCCGGTTCGAACCAGATCCCGAACGTCATGCCCAGCGTCTGAATGTGGTCGGTCAGTGGCGTCAGGCCCTCCGGCCATTTGCGCCGGTCAACTGTCCAGTCGCCAAGCGAACTGGTATCGTCATCACGCCTCCCAAACCAGCCATCGTCCAGAACGAACCGCTCGGCCCCCATTTCCGCTGCTTTCGAGGCAATCTCTTTCAAAATTCGAACATCGTGATCGAAATAGACCGCTTCCCAGCAGTTGTAATGTACCGGACGGGGCCGCCGGGCATCGGGCCAGGAAACGATCCGGTCGCGCAAATGCCGCTGAAACGCAACGCCACAGCCATTCAGGCCGGTATTGGAATAGATCAGATACAGCGGTGCCGTTTCACACGTGGTCGCTGCGTCCAATTCGGTGCCGGAGGCATGCCCGAACTGAACCTGGCGGCGTCCGTCCGGCAACTCCTCGGCCACCATCCTATGACCGCCCGACCAGCCATATTGATAGCCCCAAGCCTCTCCATGCATGTTCGTCGTGCCATGCCCCAACACCAGCAGACCGGGGAAATGTTCATGCCCGGTCCGTCCCGTCCGGCTTTCCCGCATGTGGATACCCGGCGTCCAGCCCATACGGTTCAACTGAAACTCGCCGCACCACCTGCCCGAGACGTCGATCATCCCGTCCGACAGTTGCGGCGCGGGAATGACCGGCGCTGCCAGCCAGTGAAGTCGGATTGGCGCGTCCGAAGAAATCTGCGCGCTGACGGTAATCACGTGCGTCACATCGTCGATCGCGAACCGGCCGGAATAACGCAGGCCAAGTGCCGCATCGGTATAGTGTAGCACCAGCGCCCCGTCGCTCTCCTCCGCCGCTTCGTACAGCAGCTTCGGTACAAGCGGCGCGCCTGCCTCGTCCGCCAGCACCAGCCCCGACTGTCCGGGAAAGCTGCGAATAGCTTCCGGACTGATCGAAAGCGGCGGATGCTCGTCCAGCATGCCGCCGGTCACATCCTGAATGGCCGCTTCCGCCAGATCCGCCGCCTCATCCGCCACAGGCGGCCCCCAGTACACGACCTCCGGCAGAGCGTCACCCCGCGCCGCCAGCACCAGCGACTGCCGGGCGTCGTCGAGCCGCCAGGACCGGATCCCCTGCCCGCTCATCGCGCTACTTCACCGCGCCGAGGGTCAGGCCGGCGATGAAATGGCGCTGCATCGCGAAGAACATCAGCACCGGCGGCATCGCCGCGACGATGGAGCCCGCCGAAACCAGATGCCACGACGCGATCCACTGTCCATTCAGGGAGTACAGGCCCGCCGTCACCGGCTGTGTTGTCGCCGACGTCGTCAGCACTGTCGCCCAGAAGTAATCGTTCCAGATGAAGGTGAAGACCAGCACCGACAGCGCCGCGATGGCTGGCCTCATCAGCGGCAGTACGATAAACCAGAAGATCCGCCATTCCGCCACGCCTTCGACCCGCGCTGCCTCGATCAGTTCGCGCGGCAGCGCGCGGATGAAGTTCCGCATGAAGAGCGTGCAAAATCCCGACTGAAAGGCGACATGGAACAGCACCAGTCCGCTGACCTTGTTGTACAGCCCAAGGCTGACAGTCAGGTCGCGCACCGGGACCATCAGGATCTGGAACGGCACGAAGTTCCCGGCCACGAACATGAAGAAAATCAGCAGGTTGCTCCGGAACCGGTACACCCCCAACGCAAAGCCCGTCATGCAGGACAGTGCCACGGCACCGATCACCGTAGGGATCGTCACCTTGAACGAATTCAGGATGTACTGGCCAATCGGCGAATTCTGGAACACCTCGGCGTAGTTCGAAAACGCGATGGCAGAGGGCCAGCCGAAATAGTTCCCGGCCGCCAGATCGCTCGACGGCCGGAGCGACGTCATCGCCACGCCAAGAAGCGGCAGAAGCCAGATGAACAGGACGATCGGCAGGGCGATCTGATACCCGATGCGCGCAGCCGAGCTGCGGTCCTGAACCGGACGGGGAAACATCAATACCCCTCCTTCTCGTCGCGGATCATCTTCCAGATGAAGCCGGAAATGAACACCATCATGATCAGGAACAGGATCACCGCGATGGCCGCGCCATAACCCATGCGGTAGCCGTATTCGGACAGCGCCTGCTCGTACATGTAGAAGCTGAGCACGCGGGACGACCCGAACGGCCCGCCGTCGGTCATGATGGACACCAGATCGAAGGACCTGAGCGCCCCGATCACTGTGACCACGACTGCCAGGAAGGTCGCAGGACGAAGCTGCGGCAGGATCACATACCACAGCATTTTCAGGCCCTTCGCCCCGTCCAGCCGCGCCGCCTCTATCTGGTCGGGCGAGACGTTGTTCAATCCGGTCAGGTACAGGATCATGCAATAGGCGATCTGCGGCCAAAGCCCTGCGACGATGATGCCGTAGGTCACCAGGTCCGGGTCGGCCAGAACGGCAACGCCGGTGCCGGTCAACCATTCAACCAGCTTGTAGAACAGTCCGAACCCCGGTGCGTAGAACCATGAGAACATCAGACCGACGACGACCTGACTGATCACGAAAGGAAAGAAGAACAGTGACTTGTAGATACGAATACCGATGACCGCCTGGTTGAGGAACACCGCGATCGCCAGCCCTGCGGGCACCGCCAGCAGGTACAGCACCAGCCAGATCACGTTGTTCTTCAGAGACGTGTAGAAGGCATCGTCGTCGAACAGTTCGACATAGTTGCCCCAGCCCAGCCAGGTCTTCTCTCCCAGCCCGTCCCAGTCATAGAACGACAACCAGAACGACTGAAAAATCGGCAGGATGACGTAGATCACGAACATGACGATGCCGGGGGCCAGGAACAGCCAGGGCGTCAGGCTCTGCTGGTTCCGTCGCCACCAGGATCTGGTCCGTGGATTGGTGTCGGGAAGCACTGCGGTTGTCATGGCACGCGGTCTCGCATGTCGAAACGGGGCACGGCGACCCGCGAAAGCGGGCCGCCGCAGTCAGTTTACTTGTAGATCCGGCCGCGGGCCTTCTCGAGCCGCTCTAGAATGTTATCGAGCTGCTCCGGCTGCACCATGAACTGCTGGAAGCCTTCCATCCCGACCTTCGCCATTTCCGCCGGCGCATCACGGTCGAAGAACTGGGCAATGCCCCCCGGTGTCGTCGAAAGAAGCTCGAACCCGGCCTCGATGAACGGATCGTCGGCGACGGACGAGTCCTTGTTGATCGGCAACTGGCCCAGCGCCTCGTTTACCTTGGTCTGCGCGTCGGCCGTGGCGAGGTAGGCGAGGAATGTCTTCGCATCCTCGACATTCTTCGCACCAGCCGGGATATGCACCGTGTCGGTCGGCGCCTCTTCCGCGCGAGCCACGTCGGGATTGATCGTCGGGAACGGCATGAAGCCCAGCGTGTTGTCGGTCATGCCACCGTCCTTGAACACCGCCACGGCAAAGTTGCCCATGATATAGTTCGCGGCCTTGCCCTGGATCAGCAGCGACGCGGCATCCTGCCAGTCGAGCGCGGCATGGTTTTCGGTGATATAACCCGGCTCAACCAGTTCCATCCAGTTTGCGAAGACTTCGCGGACCCGGTCGTCGGTCCATTCCACCTCGCCATTGGTCAGCGCCATGTGAAAGTCGTAACCGTTGGTGCGCAGATCGAGATAGTCGAAAATGCCGGCTCCGGGCCACAGGGCTTTCGTCCCGGTGGTGACGCAGTCGATGCCGGCTTCCTTGAACTTGGCGCAGTTCTCGATGAACTGCTCCCAGGTTTCCGGCACCTCGGCGCCGACCTCGTCGTAGACTTCTTTGTTATAGTAGATGCCCCACTGGTAGTAAGTGTAGGGCACACCCCACTGCTTGCCGTCGATCGTCATCGACGCTTCGGCAGATCCCAGCGCTTCCGACAGGTTATTGTCTGCCCAGACATCCGAGACGTCTTGGAATTGCCCCGATTCCACAAAGGGCGCCATCCGGTTCCCCGCATACCAGTTTGCCAGGTCCGGCGCATCGGCGGTCAGGAAGTTACGGATCGCAGTCTTGTAACCTTCGTGGTCGAAGTTCTGCAGCACGACATCGATGTCGGGATTGGCCGCCTCAAAATCCGCGATGATCGCCTCGAAGGCCGCAAGCGGCGCCGGGTCGAAGTCGGCGTAGTAGGTCAGCGTGCGTTTGTCCTGCGCCAGCGACGCCCCGCCGGCCACGGCAAAGATCGCAAGCGCCGCGACGGACGCTTTTCTGATGGAACGCATGGTCTCCTCCCTATTTGTTCCAGTATGTGAAACTTAGTTTTGTATATTGAAAAAGATTTCATGAGTCGGTAATTCTGTCAACACGTTTCCACGGTGGGTTGTGTGAGTTCCGTGGGCAGGGAGGAATAGATGGCCGCGAAGGAAGCCAGCGACGAGAATGGCGCGGCGCCAAAGGGCGACGGCAGCGTCGCCAAGGCCTGTGATATTCTGGATCATGTAGCCCGGTTTGGCCGCCCGGTCCGGTATTCCGAGATCCTCGCAGAGTCCCCCTACCCCAAGGCCACGCTTTACCGGTTCCTGCAATCTCTGACGCGTCAGGGCATGCTGCGCTTCGACCCGGATATGCAGGCCTACACTCCTGGCCTGCGCCTCGTGCGGCTAGCACACGCAGCGTGGGAGCAGACATCGCTCGCGCCGCTCGCGCGGCCCTACGTCGACCGGCTCGCGCAACTTGTAGGTGAAACAGTGCACCTTGCGCAGCTCGACAACGGGCAGGTCCTCTATGTCGACAAGCGCAACGCCAACCGTCCCATCGAGATGTTCTCGGCAGCCGGCAAGGTCGGACCCGCCTATTGCACGGGCGTCGGCAAGGCGATGCTCGCCTATCTGGCAGAGGACGAACAGGCAGTTGCGCTGTCGCAGCAATCCTTCCACCGCTACACCGAACACACCCTGCCGGACGCCACTGCCCTGCGCAAAGAACTCGGGCAGATCCGTGCACGCGGCTATGCCTTCGACAACGAGGAACACGAACCGGGGATCATATGCATAGCGATGCCGATCCTGACACGCTCGGGCAAGGTCCTGGGCGCGTTGTCGGTCACCAGCTCAACGAACCGGACCGATCTGGGCGCACTGGAACAACTGGCACCAGTCATGCGGCCGGCCGCGGCGGACATCGCAGCGGATGCACAGCACTGGCGCTTCCCGGATCGCTCCGAAGGTTATTCAAGACGGGAGGCTTGAACACATGTCGGGAGTCACGCTGGAAGGCGCGATAAAGCGCTATGGCGAAACCCAGGTCATCCACGGGATCGACCTGGAGATCGAGGACGGTGAATTCTGCGTCTTTGTCGGTCCATCCGGCTGTGGCAAGTCGACACTTCTGCGCATGGTGGCCGGTCTGGAGAAGACAAGCGCCGGCACCATCCGCATCGGCGGCCGCGACGTGACCCACGATGATCCCGCCGAACGGGGCGTGGCGATGGTGTTCCAGACTTACGCCCTTTACCCGCACATGACGGTCGAGGAAAACATGGGTTTCGGCCTGAAAATGACCGGCCACCCCAAAGCCGAGATCAAGGAAAAGGTCACCGAGGCAAGCCGCATCCTCAAGCTCGACGACTACCTGAAGCGCAAGCCCAAGGCGCTGTCCGGAGGTCAGCGCCAGCGCGTTGCCATCGGCCGTGCCATCGTGCGCGGTCCCGAGGTTTTCCTGTTCGACGAACCGCTCTCGAACCTCGACGCAGAACTCCGCGTCGACATGCGTGTGGAAATCGCCCGTCTTCACAAAGAGATCGGTGCAACGATGATCTATGTCACCCACGATCAGGTCGAGGCGATGACGCTGGCCGACAAGATCGTCGTTCTGCGAACTGGACGGATCGAGCAGGTCGGTGCCTCCCTCGACCTCTACCGCGACCCGGACAACAAGTTCGTCGCAGGTTTTATTGGCTCCCCCTCGATGAACTTCTTCAAGGGCACGGTCGAGGATGGCAGCGTTCGCGTCGCGGGTCTGGGCGACGCCCTGATCCCGGCGGACGTGTCCTTGCCGGCCCCCGGTCAGACCGTCACGGTCGGCCTTCGCCCGAACCACCTGTCGATTGACCCGGACGGCGAGACCCACTCCGTCGACCTTACGGAGTCATTGGGCGGGGTCTCCTACATCTACCTCTTCGCGCCGAACGGCGACCGCCTGATCGCCGAAGTGCAAGAGGACGAACCGGCGCCAAAAGATGGCAAGGTCGGACTACGGTTCTCCCCGAACCACGCCTACTTCTTCGATGCCGGCAGCGAACAGCGCCTGCGCTGAACCTAACGCTCCGCCGCCTCGATCACCTCCCAGGCGCGCACCGAGAAACGCCGCGCAAGTGGCGCGAAGCGCATCGCCTGCGGGTCCGCAGCATTCCCGGCTCGTGCCCGATCGGCGATACCGACGAAGATCACTGCGAAGCGGAACAGCGAGAACGCAAGGTGAAACGCGGACGGCGGCGGCATGTCCGGCAAAATACTCCGATACCGCGTAACGAACTCCGCTTCCTCCGGAATGCCCAGCGCGGCAATATCCTCGCCGAGGATGCCTCCATACTCATCCGGTGAGCTGTGCCAGGGCAGACAGCAAAATGATAGGTCCGCCAACGGGTGGCCCAAAGTCGCGAGTTCCCAGTCCAGAACCGCGACAACATGCGGCTCGGTTGGATGAAACATCAAATTCCCGACGCGATAATCTCCGTGAACAACGGACACCCTCCCATCGTCTGCCGGAATCCGTGCGGTCAGCCATTCGCCCAGTTCTGCAAGCCCCGGAATCGCCTCGCCTGTCGACGCCTCCAGTGCCCGGCTCCACCGGCTGATCTGGCGCGCAAAATAGTCTCCGGGTTTCCCGAAATCCACCAGCCCTACCGCCGCCGGATCCCCCGCGTGCAGCCGCGCCAGCGTCTCGGCAATCGAACCATACATCGCGCGCCGCTCCTCCGGCGCCGCACCGGGCATCGACGCATTCTCGAACACGCGGCCGTGCACCTCTTCCATCAGGTAGAAGGGCGTGCCGAGCGGGTCCGGATCGTCATGATACAACAGCACCTCGGGTACCGGCACGTCTGTCTCGGCAAGCGCCTTCAGCACCCGGAATTCCCTGTCGATCGCATGCGCCCCGCGCAGCAGCTCTCCCGGAGGTTGCTTGCGCAGGATCATCCGCGTGCTCCCATGTCGCACGCGATAGGTCGGGTTCGACTGACCGCCGCCGATACGCGACACCTGCAGATCCTCGGATCGTCCAAACCATCCGTTCAGAAGTTCACCAAGCGCACCCGGTTCGATTTCCCCGCTTTCGGCGCTGCTCACTCTCGCCTCCGGTCAATCCGCATCGCCAGCGACATCCCAGCTCCAGAAACCACGCCCCTGCTCCGTCAAATGCCGGTTCAGCAGCATCTTGTGCACCTCGTCTGCGCCATCGACCAGCCGCGCCTGTCGAGCGTAACGATAGATCCATTCGAGCGGGGTATCCTGCGAATAGCCTCGCGCTCCGTTGATCTGGATCGCTGTGTCAGCGGCGGCATGCAGCAGGTTGGCCACATGGATCTTCGCCATCGACACCTCCTTTTGCGCATAACCGCCGCGGTCGATCTCCCAGGCTGCCTTCATCACCAGCAGCCGCCCGATCTCGATCCGCATCGCCAGATCGCCCAGCATCACCTGCACGCTCTCGCGGTCGGCGAGCCTGACCCCGAAGCCCTCGCGATGCGCCGAATATTCCGTCGCAATTTCCACGCAGCGCTTAGCCAGCCCCAGCCAGCGCATGCAATGGGTCAGCCGCGCCGTCCCCAGTCGGGTCTGCACCACCTTCAACCCGCGCCCCTCCTCCAGCAGCACATTTTCCTTCGGGATCCGCAGCCCGTCGAACCGCAACTCGCAATGCCCGCCATGCTCCTCCGGTCCCATGATCGGGATGCGCCGCACAATCTCCCAGCCGGGATCGTCCCGGTGGAACAGAAAGGCGGTGTGCCCGCGCCTCGCATCGTCGCTGGTACGAGCTAGCAGGATGAAAACCTCCGCACCCTCTGCCCCGGTGATGAACCACTTGTGCCCGGAGACAATCCAGTCACCGCCGTCCCGCACCGCCCGCGTCTGCATCATTCCCGGGTCCGACCCGCCGCCCGGATGCGGTTCTGTCATCGCAAAGGCCGACCGCGACTTTCCGTCGACCAGAGGCGCCAGGAACCGCGCCTTCTGCGTGTCTGTCCCCAAGGACTCCAGTACCATCATGTTGCCGTCATCTGGCGCCGCCGAATTGAAAACGACCGGGCCAAAGATCGAACGGTTCATCTCTTCATAGACGACCGCCATTCCGGTCTTGCCCAGCCCGCCACCGCCGGTCTCGCGGCGCAGCTGCAGGCACCAGAGCCCTTCTGCGCGCGCCTCGCCACGCAGCGCCTGCAACGGCGCACCGGCGATGTTCCCGTGACTGTCATAGGCAGCACGATCGGATTCGACGGGAAGGATGCGATCCTCCATGAACCGCGCGATCCGCATACGCAGACCCTCGACTTCCGGCGATATGGTGAAATCCATCGCTACGCTCCCGGCCTGGCCCGATGCGGCAGGTACGGCATGCTGTCATCCTCCCCCGGCACGCTCCGGTGCCATTGTCTTGAATGGACTATCGACAGCCGAACAGGGCCGGTCAATCCATGCCCTCATTACCAGCGCAATCCCGGTAAGCCACACCAAGAGGTCTTGGACATCCCATCCGCCTCAGCTATGGCCGCCGGAGGGGTGCAGCCGGCCATGACCGCGCCAGTCACCTCGCTTGCGCAGAGCAGGCCCGAAACAAGATGCCATGACAGGACGTTCCATGACCGCATATCCCAACACGCAACTCTTCATCGACGGCGCCTGGTGCGACAGCCAGTCCGGCAAGACGATCGACGTGGTAAACCCGGCAACCGAAGAGGTCATCGGCACCGTCGCCCATGCCGGCATCCCCGACCTCGACAGCGCGCTGGCCGCCGCCGAGAAAGGCTTCGCTGTGTGGTCCGCAACCCCGGCCTTTAACCGCTCAAAATTGATGCGCAAGGCCGCGGACCTGTTGCGGGAACGCGCCTCGGACATCGCCGTCCACATGACGCTGGAACAGGGCAAGCCACTCACCCAATCGAAATTGGAGGTACTGGGCGCTGCAGACACCATCGACTGGTTTGCCGAGGAAGCCCGCCGCACCTACGGCCAGGTGATCCCGGCTCGCGCAAACGGCGTCATCAGCATGACCATCAAAACGCCTGTAGGCCCCGTCGCCGCCTTCACGCCATGGAATTTCCCGCTGAACCAGATCGTCCGCAAGCTGTCTGCCGCGCTGGCAACCGGATGCTCGATCATCGTCAAGGCACCCGAAGAAACGCCCGCCTCACCTGCCGGACTGATACAGTGCTTCATCGACGCGGGCGTGCCGGAGGGTGTGGTTGGCCTCGTCTACGGCATTCCCGCCGAGATCTCTGAGTATCTGATCCCACACCCGGTAATCCGCAAGCTGACCTTCACCGGCTCCACCCCGGTCGGCAAGCACCTCGCCTCCCTTGCCGGTCTGCATATGAAGCGTGCAACGATGGAACTCGGCGGTCACGCTCCGGTCATGGTCTTCGACGATGCCGACATCGACACCGCGCTGGCGCAGATCGCGCCGCACAAGTACCGCAACGCCGGTCAGGTCTGCGTCTCGCCAACCCGTTTCCTCGTCCAGGAGAAGGTCGCCGACAAGTTCACCGAGGGCTTCATCGCCGCCTCAAAGGACCTGAATGTCGGTGACGGTATGGAAGAAAGCACCCAGATGGGCCCCCTCGCCAACGAGCGTCGTATCCCTGCAATCGAGGGGATGATCGCTGATGCGGTGGAACATGGCGGCGCGCTTGCCACCGGCGGTAAGAGGATCGGAAACAAGGGCTACTTCTTCGAGCCCACGGTGCTGACCGACGTGCCGACCAGCGCGAAGATCATGAACGACGAACCCTTCGGCCCGGTTTCCGTAATAAACCGCTACGGCTCACGCGACGAGATCCTCGCGGAGGCGAACCGCCTGCCCTTCGGTCTTGCCGCCTATGCCTACACGACCTCCTCGGCCAACGAGCAGGCACTGCGCAGCCAGGTGCAGGTGGGCATGCTGACGATCAACCACCTCGGCCTCGCCCTGCCGGAACTGCCCTTCGGCGGCATCCAGGATTCCGGCTACGGCACCGAGGGTGGTTCGGAAGCGGTCGAGGCCTATCTCGACACGCGGCTCGTCACCTCGATGAATGCCTGAAAACCGAAGGGCCGGTCTCCGGACCGGCCCATCTGGTACCCGCGGCCGGATTCGAACCGGCACGGCCTTTCGGCCTAAGGATTTTAAGTCCTCTGTGTCTACCATTCCACCACGCGGGCCCGGCGCGGACCATAGCGGTGGCAGTCACGGGCGGAAACCGCAAACTTGCCGGTACAAACCGTTTCGCACCTTACAACCCGCCTTCCTTCACCGTCTGCATCGCCACGTGGGTCGAGGTGTGCGCGACATGCGGCAGCGTCGAAATATCCTCCGCCAGCACGCGCCGGTAGCCGGCCATGTCAGAACAACGCACCTTCAATAGATAATCGAAACTCGCCGCCAGCATGTGGCACTGCTCGATCTCGGGCACCTTACGCACCGCCGCGTTGAACGAGGCCAGCGCCTTCTCTCGGGTGTCGTCCAGCTTTACCTCGACAAAGGCGACGTGATCGCGCCCGATCCGGATCGGATCCAGCATCGCCCGGTACCCGGTTATCACCCCCTCTCGCTCCAGCCGTTTCAGCCGCGCCTGTGTCGGTGTCTTCGACAGACCGATCCGCGCAGCTAGATCGGTAATACTGATGCGGCCATCGGCGGTCAGCGCATCCAGAATCGCATGATCGAAGCGGTCGAGTTGAGGAAGATCATTCGGCATGGATAGCACCGGAGAATTGGACGAATTCACCAAGATATGCCGGAGATAAGGAGAAATACCAAGGCCCGACTGCGCTACTCTGGCCGGAAAGGAGCCTCGCCCATGACGCTGACCGCCCTGCGCGACCGGATCGACGCCGCCACCTACTCCGACGAGGACGCGACCCTCTCCCGTCTGATCGCGACGGCAGATCTGGACGACAACGCCCGCCACCGCATCTGCACCCGCACCGCGCAGCTGGTCCGCGACATCCGCGCCTCTGCCCGTCCCGGATTGATGGAGGTTTTCCTCGCCGAGTATGGCCTGTCCACCGACGAGGGTATCGCACTGATGTGCCTCGCCGAGGCACTGCTCCGCGTCCCCGATGCCGACACCATCGACGCGCTGATCGAGGACAAGATCGCCCCCGCCGACTGGGGCCGCCACCTCGGCCATTCCTCCTCCTCGCTGGTCAACGCCTCGACCTGGGCGCTGATGCTGACGGGGCGCGTGCTCGATGACCGCCAGCCCGGCGTTGCCGGTGCCCTCCGTGGCGCAGTCAAGCGACTGGGTGAGCCGGTAATCCGCAAGGCGGTCGGCCGCGCGATGCGCGAGATGGGGCGGCAGTTCGTGCTGGGCGAAAGTATCGAGGCGGCGATGGAACGCGCCAAGGGCATGGAAGCAATGGGCTACACCTATTCCTACGACATGCTGGGCGAGGCCGCCCGCACCGACGCCGACGCGCAACGCTACTTCGATGCCTATGCGCGCGCCATCACCGCCATCGGACGAGCGGCGAAAGGCGATATCCGGGACACTCCCGGCATCTCGGTCAAGCTCTCCGCCCTGCACCCGCGCTACGAGGAAGCCCAGCGCGACCGAGTGCTGGCCGAACTCACGCCCCGCCTCGCCGCACTTGCGAAGCAGGCCGCTGACGTCAACATCGGCCTCAACATCGACGCAGAAGAGGCCGACCTCCTGTCACTGTCCCTCGACGTGATCGAAGCGGTCCTGCGGGACGAAGGCCTCGCCCAGTGGGACGGATTCGGCCTTGTGGTCCAGGCCTACGGCCCCCGAGCCCTACCCGTTATCGATTGGCTCCACGGACTTGCCGAAACCCTCGACCGCCGCTTCACGCTCCGCCTCGTCAAGGGCGCCTACTGGGACAGCGAGATCAAGCACGCGCAGGTGATCGGCGTCGACGGCTTCCCCGTCTTCTCCCGCAAACCCGCCACCGATGTCTCCTACATCGCCTGCGCCCGCCGCCTGCTGACGCTCACCGACCGCATCTATCCGCAATTCGCCACCCACAACGCCCACACCGCCGCCGCCATCCTCGAAATGGCCGATAGCCGCGAGACATGGGAATTTCAGCGCCTCCACGGCATGGGAGAGCGCCTGCATGACCTGCTGATGCAGGATCCCGGCGCCCGCTGCCGCGTCTACGCGCCGGTCGGCGCGCATCGCGACCTGCTCGCCTATCTCGTCCGGCGCCTGCTGGAGAACGGCGCTAACTCGTCCTTCGTGCACCAGATCGTCGACGCTTCGGTACCCCCCGAAACTGTCGCCGCCGATCCATTTACCGCGCTGGATTCCACCCCGGTCCGCGTCCGCAAAGGACCGGAGATCTTCCTCCCTGACCGCAGCAACTCTAAAGGCTGGGATCTCGCCCACCGCCCTGCGCTAAAGACGCTGAACAAGGAACGCGACGCACATCGCGCCACGCCATTCGCAGCCGCCCCGATCCTGGCAACGGACGCACTTCCACAGGGCAACGACGAGCCGCAATGCAACCCTGCCAACCCGGACGACCTGGTCGGCCACGTCAAGAACGCCACACCGGACGAGGTCGAAGCGGCCCTCGCCCAAGCCCGCCCGTGGGAGGCCCCGCTGGAGGAACGCCAGCGCATCCTGATCCGCGCAGCCGAGCTCTACGAGGAACACCATGCCCGCCTCTTCGCTATCCTCGCACGCGAGGCTGGCAAGTCGCTTCCCGACGCCATCGGAGAGCTGCGCGAGGCTGCCGATTTCCTGCGCTACTACACCGAGCGCGCCGCCGACCTCGACCGCCCGGCCATCGGCACCTTTACCTGCATTTCGCCCTGGAACTTCCCGCTCGCGATCTTCACCGGACAAATCGCGGGTGCCCTCGCTTCCGGAAATGCCGTGCTCGCCAAGCCCGCCGAACAGACCCCGCTGATTGGCCATGCAGCCATCGAACTGCTCCATGAGGCGGGCGTGCCGCGCCACGCCCTGCAATTCCTGCCGGGCAGCGGCCCTGTCGTCGGCGCCGCCCTTACCTCCGATACGCGTGTAAACGGTGTCGCCTTCACAGGCTCCACCGAAACCGCGCAGGCGATCCGCCGCGCCATGGCGAAGAACCTTACCCCAGGCGCCCCCTTCATCGCAGAAACCGGCGGCATCAACGCGATGATCGTCGACTCAACCGCCCTGCCCGAACAGGCCGTCCGAGACGTCCTCGCCTCCGCCTTCCAGTCCGCCGGCCAGCGCTGCTCGGCGCTCCGTTGCCTCTACGTGCAGGAGGATATCGCCGACAGCTTCCGCGCTATGCTCTTCGGCGCGATGGATACCCTGATGCTCGGCGACCCGTGGCACCTGGCAACGGATGTCGGACCGGTCATCGACGCAGAGGCGAAGAACAGCATCGACGCCTATATCGCAACGGCACGGGACCAGAACCGCATCCTGCACCGCCTGAATGCCCCCGCATCCGGCCATTTCGTCCCGCCCACCGTGATCCAGGTGCGCGGTATCGCCGATATCGAACGGGAAGTCTTCGGTCCCGTCCTGCACATCGCCACCTTCAAACCGGAACAACTCGACACGGTCCTGCAGGACATCCGTAATTCCGGCTACGGGCTGACATTCGGGCTCCACACCCGCATCGACGACCGCGTGCAATACGTCACCGAACGCCTCTCCGTCGGCAACGCCTATGTGAACCGCAATCAGATCGGCGCAATCGTCGGCTCGCAACCCTTCGGCGGCGAAGGACTTTCCGGTACCGGCCCAAAGGCTGGCGGACCGGAATATCTGGCCCGCTTTACTGCATCCGAGAGGGTAAGCTTTCCAGCCGACCGCGGCGACAGTCTTCCGCTTCAGACGGCACAGTCCCGCATCGACGCAGCAATTCAGGCGGTTAAGCCGATCGAAACCGTCAATCTTCCCGGACCGACCGGCGAGTCAAATCGCCTGACCCGCGTCGCCCGTCCACCGCTTCTCTGCCTCGGGCCGGGTGCACAGGCTGCCGAGAACCAGCTACAGGCCATCGAGCGTCTCGGCGGCACCGGCATTGCATACCCCGAGACACTGGCACCTGGGGATCTGACTGATCTTCAAGGCTTTTCCGGCGCCGTCTGGTGGGGCGACGATGGCACTGCGCGCAGCTTCGCTATGGCGCTTGCAGAGCGCGCCGGACCGATCCTGCCACTGATCACCGGGGCGCTCACCGCGCCGGACGTGCAGCTTGAGCGCCACCTCTGCATCGACACCACGGCGGCAGGCGGAAATGCCGCGCTTCTGGCAGAGGTATCAGGCGCTTGACCTTCCGGCGCCAGCCCCCAAGTTAGGCGCCATGTTTCCGATCCGCGATCACAACCCGTCGCAGAAGACACCCTATGTCACTTACGCGCTGATCGTGGTGAACATCGCTGTCTTTCTCCTCACGCTGCCGGCGATGTCCGACAATCGCGAGTCGATGAACCTGCTCTACCACTGGGCAATGATCCCCGCCCGCATATCCGAGGGCGAAGCGTTCTACACGCTGCTCACGTCCGCCTTCCTGCATGGCGGCGCCATGCACATCTTCGGGAACATGCTGTTCCTGTGGATCTTCGGCGACAACATGGAGGAGCATTGCGGCCGTGTCGGTTTTCTTGCCTTCTACGTGGCCTGTGGCGTCGGTTCGGGCCTGATCCACTATCTGACGGCCCCCTACTCCACCGTGCCCACCGTCGGCGCGTCCGGCGCGATCGCCGGGGTGATGGGAGGCTACCTGCTCCTTTTTCCCAAGGCGCGAGTGGACGTTCTGTTCATCTTCATCATCATCTTCAAGATCTTCCCGATACCGGCCTGGATCATGCTCGGCTTCTGGCTGGGCCTGCAGGTGGTAAACGGGTTCGGCACCGATGCGTCGGTCGCCGGAGTCGCGCATTGGGCCCATGTCGGCGGCTTCGCGATTGGATTTCTGCTGACCCTGCCGGGCTGGCTCAGACTCGGCGGAACCGGTTTCTGGAACCGTACGCACGGTCATCCCGACCATGAGCCAGTGCCCTACAAGTTGCAGCGCAGCAGCATTCCCCGCGTCAGCAGGAACCGCCGATGACCGAACAAAGGAAACTCAGCTGCCATTGCGGCGCCGTCGAACTGCGTATTCGCCCCAGTCAGCCGCTGACCGACGCCAAGCGCTGCGATTGTTCCTTCTGCCGCCGACGCGGTTCGCCGATGCTGTCGGTGCGGCTCGACGACCTGGAGGTCGTCCGTGGCGCAGACAAGCTTACGCTTTACACTTGGGGCACGGGCACCGCGCAGCATTACTTCTGCTCGGTCTGCGGGATCTACACCCATCACCGCCGCAGGTCCGACCCCAGCCAGTACGGGGTGAACCTCGGCGCCATCGAAGGCGTCAATCCTAGGGAAATCGGCGAATTCGCTTGGACCGACGGCGTCAACCACCCGTCCGACCGCAAACCCGTCTGACCGGATCAGCGGTCGCTGCGGATGACCCCCGCGAACTGGTCGAAGATCCGCTCGTTGCCACAGATCAGAGCGCCGTCTTCCAGAAGGTCGCCGCCCGGTGTAAGCGGTTCGATCAGCCCGCCCGCCTCGCGCACGATGACGACGCCCGCCGCCACGTCCCACGAATGCAGCCCGCGCTCCCAGAAGCCGTCCAGGCGCCCTGCCGCGACGTAGGCCATGTCCAGCGCCGCCGCACCCCAGCGCCGGACACCGGCGCAGACAGGCAGCAGGCGACCGAGGTCGCGCAGTGACGCAGGCAAGTTCGCACTGCCGCCGAACGGCAGGCCCGTGGCAAAGATCGACTCGATCATCCGGCTCCGGTTCGACACCCGCAGCCGGGTTTCGTTCATCCAGGCGCCGGCCCCCTTCTCGGCCACGAACATCTCGTCCTTCGCAGCGTCGAAAACCACCCCGGCCACGACCTCGCCTTTGAATTCCAGCCCTATGGAAACAGCCCAGTGCGGCAGCCCATGCAAAAAGTTCGTGGTCCCGTCCAGCGGATCCACGATCCAGCGCCTGGTCGGGTCCTTGCCCTCCTCGGCGTCGCTTTCCTCGGCCGCCCAGCCATAGTTCGGCCGCGCGCCCATCAGTTCCTCACGGATGATGGCCTCGGCCGCGATGTCGGCCCTGCTGACGAAATCGCCCGCGCCCTTCATCGAGACCTGCAGGTTCTCGACCTCGCGGAAATCCTTGACCAGCGACCGCCCCGCCTTGCGCGCGGCCTTGATCATGAGGTTGAGATTGGCACTGCCCTGCATTGTTCCGGCTCCTGTTAAGTCGCGCGCGACATAGGCCAGCCGGAGGCAATTGCCAAGGGCGGCTTAACCCTACAGCTGGCTGAATGCCCCGCCCCGAAGGTGCCAATGGGCAAACGCGATCTTGTCCCGCACCCGCTGTGACAGCACGAACGGGTAGACATCCGGCAGATCAAGCCCACGGTTCACGTGGTTCACAGCGATCGAAACGGCCACGGCCTCGCTGATCAGACGCTCGGTATCCACCTCTGCATAGGCATCGTATCCCGGGGGCGGCCCCTCGGGCAGTGACAGTCCGGCGGCCGCCGCACAGTCAAGCAGATCGACGAGGTGCAACAGATGCGCAATGGTCTCCGCCCAGTCCTCGTGCGGGTGTGCGCTTGCATAGCTGGTGATGTATTCGTCCCCGGCTTCCTTCGGCGCCGCGTAATGTGCCTTCAGCGCCTCGCCGTAATCCGCCCGCTCATCGCCGAACATTTCGCGAAATGCGTTGAGGAACTCCATTCGTTCCGCCAGCCGCAAAAACAGGAAATGCGCCGTTTCATGACGCATATGGCCCAGCATGGTCCGGTAAAGCTCGCCAAGATTTTCCTGTCGCTCCGCCAGCACCGCGTCGCTCGCTTCCGAGACGTTGATAGTAATCGTGCCCTGCGCATGGCCCATCGTCACGTCGGCCTCACCCGCCGCTGTCTGCTCCGACAACAGCTTGAACACCGGGCGCGCACCTTCGTCCGCAGAGGTGAACCACCCCCATCGCCCGAGGTTGGCCAGCATCCACCTTTTGGACAGTTCGGTCGCAGTCCAGAGCGGCAGGTTTGCCGGTTCGCCAAGGTCCGGCACGGTTTCTGTCATCGCACAGGACCGGCACAGTCCGCCACTTTCCGCAACCCAGTTGCAGCCGATCTCGGCCCGGTTCTTGCAGAACGCGCCACCAGTCTGCATCACCTGCCGCTCGGGATCGAACGTTACCTCCTGGCCGCAACTGCAGGCAGTGTTATGAAAATAGACCCGCGAGCTGCAGGTCGGGCATCGGAAAATCTGCATGAAGGCGACTCCTGTCTTGCGCCCTTAACTCGGGAGTGCGATCCCGGTTCCATTTTCGATTTCGCGGGTCGGCAAACTTCCTGTCGCACCGCTGTCAGCCAAATGGATGCGGGCCCAACCGCAATTGGACCTCGTCTGCGCTCACTCAAGCAAGGCAGGCTCGCCGCGCTGCAGCTTCATAGGAATTGTCCGTGCCAGTTTCAGAAGATGCGCCATGAAAGGTCGCGCAGTGTCCTCGCCCCGCGTCGCCGCATAAAGCCGCCGGGTCAGTCCCTTCTCTGTCAGCGGGCGCGTCACGTAGTCCGAATGGTAGCGCACTTCGCGCACCACCCAGTCCGGCAGCACTGCAACGCCGCGGTTCGATGCCACCAGCAGCAGGATCACCGCCGTCAGCTCCACCTGCCGCACCCCGCGCGGCTCTACCTTGGCCGGCGTCAGCAGCTGGCTGAACACGTCCAGCCGGGCCCGGTCCACCGGATAGGTGATCAGCATCTCGCCCCGGAAATCCTCCGCCTCGATGAACTCCTTCTGCGCCAGCGGGTGCTGTGACGAAGCGACGAAAACCGGCTCGTAGTCGAACAAGGGAGTGAAATCGACCGCATCGATCTGTTCTGGGTCAGAAGAAATGACCACGTCCACCTCTTCCCGCTTCAGAGCCGGCAATGCATCGAAAGCCAGGCCAGGACGTATATCCACGTCCACGTCAGGCCAGGCACGGCGAAACTGCTCCAGCACCGGGAACAGCCATTCAAAACAGGCGTGGCATTCGATGGCGATATGCAGCCGTCCGGACCTGCCCGATTCCAGCGCGCGAAACTCGTCCTCCAGCGCTTCGATCTCCGGCAGAATCCGCTCCGCCAGCCGCAACAGCTTCATCCCCGCCGCCGACAGGCGCAAAGGTTTGGTCCGCCGCACGAAAAGCTCGACACCCGCCTGTTCTTCCAGCCCTTTCACCTGATGTGAAAGGGCTGACTGTGTGATGTTCATCACCTCGGCCGCACGCGCCAGGCCACCCGCCTCGTGGATCGCCTTGATGGTGCGCAGATGTCGGAACTCCAGATGCATATTCCGGTCCTGCTCATAACCTTCTTGAGGATTATGAATTTGTCTCACATCGTGCCGCACCATACAACAGTCTCAACACGATTACCGGAGTCTGCCATGACAACCCCGCACCTTTCTTTCGAATTTTTCCCGCCCCAGTCCCTGGATGCGTCGTTCCGTTTGTGGGACACCGTGCGGACCCTCGCTCCGCTCGACCCGCAATTCGTTTCCGTCACCTACGGGGCCGGCGGCACCACTCGCGACCTGACTCACGATGCAGTCGCCACCATTCACAACCATTACGGCCTGAACGTCGCGGCGCACCTGACCTGCGTCGAGGCGACGAAGGCAGAGACGCTGGAGATCGCGGAACGCTACGCTCAAGCCGGCGTGACCGAGATCGTGGCACTCCGTGGCGACCCTCCGAAAGGCCAGGGCAAGTTCACGCCGAAGGCCGACGGTTTCGCCGACAGCTGCGAGCTGATCGAAGCACTGGCTGAAACTGGTAAATTCCACATCCGCGTCGGCGCATACCCGGATCCGCATCCGGAAGCCGCCGACGACAACGCGGATATCGACTGGCTGAAGCGCAAGGTCGACGCCGGCGCCAACTCCGCCATCACCCAGTTCTTCTTCGAGGCCGAGACCTTCTTCCGGTTCCGCGACCGCTGTGCAGAGGCCGGCATCGACGCCCCGATCATCCCCGGCATCCTGCCGATCGAGAACTGGAAGGGTGTCCAGAAATTCGCCGCCCGGTGCGGCGCGCAGGTTCCGGCCTGGGTTGGTGAGGCATTCGAGAAGGCAGAGCGTGACGACCGCCATGATCTGCTGGCCACCGCGATCTGCACCGAGCTTTGCTCCGACTTGATAGAGGGCGGCGTAGAGGATCTGCACTTCTACACCCTGAACAAGCCGGCCCTCACCCGCGAGGTCGCCCACGCTCTCGGGATCACTCCCAGGGTCGCCCTCCGCGACGTGGCGTAACGAAAACGCGGCGTTGCCCGCCGCGCAAGGCAGTGCTTAGGCTCCGGAACATCCCTTCCGGAGCCTTTCTCATGCCGCAATACGCCGCCCAGATTCCCGAAGAGCTCGCCACCTTCGAGCAACTCACCTCAATGTCCGGGCTCGACTTCATGCGGGCCGTTGCAAGTGGCGATATCGCCGGTCCGCCGATTGCCGGACACCTGAATTTCCGGGTCGACTCCGTGGATGAGGGTGAGGTGGTGTTTCGCGGCACACCAGAATTCGCAGCGCTGAACCCGATGGGAACGGTGCACGGCGGATGGTACGGCACACTGCTCGACAGCTGCATGGCCTGCGCCGTGATGACGATGGTTCCGAAAGGTCATGTCTACACCACGCTCGAGTATAAGGTGAACATTGTCCGCCCGATACCGGTCGGTATGACCGTCCTCGCCCGCGGCCGCGTCCAGCATGCGGGCCGTTCCACAGGCATCGCGAACGGAGAGATCACCGGCGCCGAGGATGGCCGGGTCTACGCCACAGGATCCACGACCTGCATCATCATGAAGCCCGGCTCGGCCTGAATCCGCCGATACCGCGTATCATATTCCACACAGCAAACCCTGTATCTGCCGTCGGGTCCTCCACAAGATGCGCGAAAGGGCTGGATTTGCAAATGCGCCCATTGTAGAGTTCCCGAAACTAGATTTCGGAAAAGGTGAAACCATGACGCTTGCCCCGAACGTCTATGACGCCGAACCCATCCCCGAAGCCGCCCGCGCCGAGATCGAGCGCCTTCTGACCAGCGGTGATCTCTTCCGCTACACCTCAGCCGACGACAGCCCGGTCGCCCTTCTCGAACGGGAGTTCGCCGACATGATCGGTGCCAAGTATGCGTTGGCCGTGGCTTCCTGCTCCGCCGCGCTGTTTCTCTCGCTCAAGGCGCTCGGCCTGCCCCGTGGCGCCCGTGTCCTGATCCCCGCCTTCACCTTCGCCGCCGTCCCCTCCTCCATCGTCCACGCCGACTGCGTGCCGGTGCTTGTCGAGGTTGGCGACAACTACCGCATCGACATCGCCGATTTCGAGGCGAAGCTTGATGGCGCCGACGCGGTCATGATCAGCCACATGCGTGGCCACACCTCGGACATGGATGCGATCATGGCGCTGGCCGAGGAACGCGGCCTGCCGGTGATCGAAGATGCGGCCCACTCGCTCGGCACTGAATGGCACGGCAAGAAGATCGGCACGATCGGCAAGATCGGCTGCTTCTCCTTCCAGTCCTACAAGCTCCTGAACGCCGGCGAGGGCGGCATCCTGATCACCGACGATCCGGATATCATTGCGCGCGCCGTGATCATGTCTGGCGCCTACGAGCACAACTGGAAGAAGCACAAAGGCCCGCATGGTGAGAACTCACCTGCCCTGCAGGAAGCCTTCGCCCGCTGGCAGAACCAGCTTCCGCTCTACAACACCCGCCTCGGCAACATGTCGGCGGCAATGGTACGTCCGCAGCTGGCCGAGGTACCGCGCCGCGTCCGTGACGGCCGCCAGAACCACGACTACGTCGCCGGGCAACTGAACGCCTCACCGTGGTTGACGGTGCCCAAGAAACTTGCCCCGGAAGACCGCGCCCCTGACTCCATCCAGTTCAACCTGGTCGGAATGACCGATGCCGAAGCCAAAGCCTTCCAGGACGCCGCCGCGCGCCGGGGCGTCAAGGTACAGATCTTCGGCTTGTCCACGGACAACGCCCGCGCCTTCTGGAACTGGCAGTTCCTTGGCGACCTACCAGAGCTTCCAAGGACCCGCGCTATGCTGATGCGCGCCTGCGACGCCCGCCTTCCAGCCCGGTTGACACGTGAAGACTGCGATTTCGTCGTCGAGGCGCTGGTCGGGGCCGCCGAGGATATCAAAAGCCCGGAACTGGCCTACGGCACCTGACTGGTTGACCCACAAGTCGCGCCGGGCTATCTGTCCGGCGCCGAAAAAAGGCTCACGCCGGGAAGGTCACCCGGCACGTGCTCTCCACGCGCCTTGTTAATCATCGAACCCGCGGCACCTGAACCCCAATCCGGGGCGGGTGCCGGCGCGCGTTCATGCGGCCGTTTCCTGTCCCGACAACAGGAGACGCGTATATGAAACCGCACCTGAAAATGACCCTTCTGACCACCGCAATGATGAGCTGCTTCATGTCGCTCTTCTTTTCCGGCTTCTTCACACTCCTGGCGTTTGGACCGACCGCCGCCTGGCTCGCAGCCTGGCTGCGTGGTTTCGCAATCGGCTGGCCTTTGGGCTTCGCACTGGCGATGGCCGTTGGACACCCCATTCGCAAGCTCTCGCTTCGGCTGGCAGGACTTGATCGTTGAACCAACACCTGGGCGGGGAAGTCATTCCCCGCCTTTCAGCTTTTCTCGACCCTCAACTGCCCTTCAAGCCAAGGCAGCCGCGCCAATCCCGGTGCGACGATCTTTTCCTGCAGGAGCACGCGGAGGCTCTGTGCGGTCCGCTCTGGTATATCCTCCATGACGCCCCGCCGGGCCGTCAGCGAGATACGCCGTGTCAACGGCGCCAGCGGCAGCGGCAGCACGTCCGCCTGGTCCCGGAACCGCGCAGCGTGCAGATAGCCCAGCGGCGTCAGGATCGTCCAACCCTCTCCCGCCGCGACCATCGCCATGATCGCATGGTAACTGTCCAGTTCGAACCTGTGCGACAGCCGGAAATTCTGTTGCGCCAGATGTGAGGCGATCATCCGCCCCATGTGATGCCGTTCGGTATAAAGGATCAGCGGAATACGCCGCAGTTCCGCCATCACGTCCGCATCCGCCGCGACCGATCCCTTCGGCACCGCAGCAATGAACGGCTCGGTCAGAACCGGATGCACCTCCATCCAGTTCGCTTCGCCTCCCAGTTCGGCGGCGATGATCATGTCCAGCGCACGTGTCTCCAGCTTGTCGAACAGGCGATGCGACGGGCCCGTTTCCAGCAGGAACTGACAGCCCGTCATCTCTTCGGCCATGTCGCGCAGCAGCCGCGGTGTCACCTCCGAGTCGAAGTCTTCAATCACACCCAGTCGCAGTCGCGTCAGCATCCGGGGGTCGCGGCGCGCAAGCTCGGCCCGCGCCCGTGCCGCCTCATTCAGGATCGCCTGCGCCCGCCGCAGGAACAGAGTTCCTGCCGGTGTCAGGCTCATCGGCCGTTCGTTTCGGTTGAGAAGCGCCGTGCCGAGCGCCGCTTCCAGATTAGTTAGCTGCTGGCTGACTGAGGAGGGGCTCGCACCCAGCCGTTGTGCCGCGGCTGAGATCGATGCCTCTTCCGCCGTCGCGACGAAGACCTCGATATGCCAGAGTGTTATGCGTCCTGCCGTCTCGGCCATCCCGAAGCGTCCTCGCTGCGCAATCTGACGCTACGGCCAATGCACCACTGGCGCAACGCACAGGTGAACCGGAATAGCGACATCGGGAAACATGGTAGAGCTACCAGGTTGAAAGCAATTGCTTCACGCCTACCCTCGATAAAAAAGCAACAGGCCGGTTTGCCGGCTATTGGGAAATTGCATGCTTCGCGCGCGCTGTGTAACTCTCCACCAGTGAGGGGGCCTTACACCGAGACCTGCGAGGTGGCAGTGCGGCTCTTCGGATCAATTGGGAATGTGAGTGGATTGAGTAAGCCAGGCAGCTTGGAACGGCTTTCCTACATGCCGAGAGTTCGCGCGGTGTCCACGATCGCCGCGCTTGCGCTCGCGGCATGTCTGTTACTGGTCGCGGCAATTGGTTTCAACAGGCTGATCTATCGCAACTACCTGCAGGAGTTACACCTCTCGGTAACACTCGAAATGGTCGAACTGAGGGAAGATCTGGAAAAGTCCGTTTTCGAACAGGTTCTCGCTCTTCAGCATCTCACCACTCTCATTTCGGAAGACCCCGATATCGACCAGGAAGGTTTTTCCAATGCCACCGCGCACGTGTTGGATGCGACGTCCCACACAAGGGATAGCGTCAGCGACCTGGTACTCATCGTCGCCGGAGCGCCGGATCTGGTTGTAAGGTACGCCCATCCGCTCGACGGCAACCAAGAAGTGTTGGGGTTCGACTACCGGGAACACCCGGAAAGAATGCAAAGTGTTCAGCAAGCCATCGATACCGGGATCAGCATTCTGCAGGGCGCCGTCGACCTGGTCATTGGCGGGCAGGGAATGGTTATCCGTCAGCCGGTCTTCATCGATACGGACGACACTGAAAACCCGGAACTCTGGGGCATCGTTTCGCTTGTCCTCGACCAAGACGCATTGTTCGACAGGTTGTTCAGCGAGGCCGACGCCGAGTACGATATTGCGATAGCCACCGGCAAAAATTTTGCAGCCGAGGGTGCACTGCTATTCGGCAATCCCAATGTGTTTCAACGCTCGCCCGCTATTCTGGAATTCGATTTTCCCGCAGGCAACTGGATCCTCGCCGCAACAACAGACGGTGGCTGGCCGAAATACGCCCCTCATCATCTCCGGAACTGGTTGATTTCGGGCGTTATCATCATTCTCATCCTCTTCGCGCTTGGCCGGATCATGATACTGTCGGAACGTCGCCGGATCACCGAACGCCGGTTCGAAAATGCCATCCAGGCCATGGACAGCGGCTTTTCGATGTACGATTCCGAAGGCAGGCTGATCGCCTACAATCGTAAGTACCTCGAATTCTACGATACCCTTGCGCCGTTCATACGCCGCGGCATCCACTACCGGGACCTGCTGCAAATCGCCCGGACTAAGGGCCAGCTCACCACAGACGCGGACCGCGAGACCGTCGACGGCCCGGCATTTCCAGAAGAGATAACCGCAGACGCCAATCGGGAAACGGAGCAACAACTTCCGAACGGCCGCCGCCTCCGAGCCACTGACCACGTCACCGACAGTGGCGATCTGGTGTGCCTGCGGGTGGACATAACCGAACTGAAACACGCCAAGGAGCAGGCCGAAGCCGCGAACCGGGCGAAGACGGAATTCCTGAACATCCTGAGCCATGAACTTCGGACGCCTTTGACCGTTATCCTGGGCATCTCCCGAATTTACGAAAACGTCGCCCGCCTCGACGCCTCCAGAAAGCTCATGGATGAAGCCTTCAAGCAAAGCCCTGACCTGCCCAGGATCCGGCAGCGAATTTCAGATCTCTTCGAGAACATCGAAAAGAACCTCGGCATCCAAAGCCGCTCCTGCAACCACCTGATGTTCCTTATTAATGAGATGCTCGACTTCGCCAAGATCGAAGCGGGGACCATGTCTGTGCACCTGAGCCCCTGCAACGCCCGCAACATCGTCGCCACCGTCGAGGAACAGATGCGTCCCGAGGCCGAAAGGAAAGGGTTGACGTTCGAAGTCGACTGCGACGACGAAATGGTCCTTGCCGACAAGGTCCGTACCCGACAGATCCTGCTGAACCTTCTCGGTAACGCCGTGAAGTTCACTGACAAGGGCAAGATCTCTGTCACCGTTCGCCGCGTGGGCCGGCACGTCCAGTTTGCGGTTCAGGATACCGGTATCGGCATGTCTCCCGAAGGTCTGGAGAAAGTGTTCCTGCCTTTTCTCCAGTTGGACTCCACGGACACCCGGGCACGCTCGGGCACAGGCCTCGGCCTGGCGATCTCGCTGGAACTGGCCAATGCGCAGGGCGGTAAGCTCAGCGTCGAAAGCAAACCCGGCGTCGGCAGCACGTTCGTCCTGTCGCTTAAGGGAGCAGAGTTCTTCACGCAGGACGATCCGGTCGAAACGGCCGTCGCCGGCTGAAAGATCCTTTTGTCAGCGGCCTACCGCGTAGGCCTGCATCAGGCGAGCGGTGGCGCCGGCGTATAGCTGGCCGTTGGGGCGCCTCAATGCCGCGGTCAGCCGTCCAACAGCCCAGGGTTCCGCCGCAGTAACCACGTGACCGCGGGCGCGCAACTCGGCCAAGGTCTCACCCGGGAACCGGGACTCTGCTATCAACTGGCCGGTCTGAACCCCGCGTGGGTAAAAGCTCGACTGCAAGTGCCCGGTATGAAACAGCGGCGCATCGATCGCCTCCTGAAGGTTCATTCCATGATGCAGGTGCCGCAGGAAAAAGCTCAGTTGCCACTGCTCCTGCTGGTCGCCTCCCGGCGTGCCGAATGCCATCCAGCTGCCATCCGGCCCTAGCGCCATTGACGGTGTCAGTGTCGTCCGCGGCCGCCGCCCCGGCGCCAGCGAATTCGGTAGCCCCTCGTCGAGCCAGAACATCTGCCCTCGCGTTCCCAAAGGCACACCGAGCCCAGGGATGACCGGGTTCGACTGCAGCCACCCGCCCGACGGCGTGGTCGATACGACGTTGCCCCACCGGTCGATAACGTCGATATGTACCGTGTCGCCCCGCCGGTCGCTCAGATGCGCCATCGTGGGTTCGCCCGCGCCGACAGCGGCCCCGGCATCGCTGTCGCGCGCAAGCCGATCGAGGTAAGCCGCCGCCAGCCCCTCCTGCCCCGGCACGGCGCCCGGCCGGTGATGCGCCGCCGCTTGCCCACCAATCAGCGCACGCCGTTCCACGCCGTATTGCACGCTCAGCAGACGATCCAGCGGAACGTCAGCCTTCGCCGGATCCCCGTAATAGGCTTCGCGGTCGTCAAACCCGAGCTTCAGCGTCTCGGTTACCAGATGCACGAAATCTGGCCCGACAGGGTCGAGCGCACCGACATCGTCATCCGCCAACGTATTCAGGCATTGCAGCAGCATCGGCCCCTGAGACCACGGCCCCGCCTTCCATATGGTCCAGCCGTGGTATCCGGTGGACACCGGCGTCTCGACCTCGGCCCGCCAGCCTGCGATGTCCTGCCCGGTCAGCACGCCCTTGCGCCGCTCTCCCGCGGCATCCATCACGCAGGCATCGCGCAGGTACGCGTCGATGGCCTCCGCCACGAACCCCTCATAGAATGCCCGCTGCGCTGCCTCGATCTGTGCCTCACGTCCTTCCACGGCCTCGGCTTCCCGCAACAGCCGCTTCCAGAAATCGGCCAGGGCGGGATTGCGGAACAGCTCCCCCGCCTTCGGCGCGGCACCCCCCGGCAGCCAGGTCTCGGCAGAGGTCGGCCACTCCGCGCGAAAGAAATCGGCCAGCCCGCTGATCGCGGCTGCTGCGCTTCCCAGCATCGGGTGCCCGGCCTCAGCGTAATGGATCGCCGGCTCCAGCACTTCACGCAGCGACAGCCGACCGTGATCCCTCAGCAGGGCCATCCACGCCCCGAACGCCCCCGGCACGGTCGCCGCAAGCAAACCCGACCCAGGGATCAGCTCTAGCCCCTCCGCTCGGTAATGCGCGATTGTCGCGGCGGCCGGTGCCACGCCCTGCCCGCAAATCACCACCGGCGCTTCGGAATCCGTACCGCGGACAAGCAGCGTCATGTCTCCCAGCGGACCATTCAGATGAGGTTCTACCACGTTCAGCGCGAACCCTGTCGCCGCTGCCGCATCGGCGGCAGTTCCGCCAGCCTCCAGGATCTTCATCCCGACCGCCGAACCGATCCAATGGGTCGAGGCCACCATGCCGAAGGTGCCGGAGAGTTCAGGTCGGGTGGTAAAACGCATCTTGGCCTCCGGTGATCGACGTCAGCCGGCCACCGGGCCAACCAACCCAGCCGAACCTATGTAATACCGTTTCCTAGGGCTGAACGAAGACGGCTACGGCTTCCTTATCTCTGCCAGCAGCAGGTCCGCAACCGCCGCCGCTCCGGCAGCCCGCGGATCTTCCGGCGGCTCGGCACTTGTGTCCGCCAGCCGCCGCTGCCAATCGACACAGGCGCGCGTCATGCCGTCGGGCAATCCGAGATCGGTCAGCGTCTTTGCCACCTCTTCCATCTCTGCCGCCCGGCGCGCGCCATGCACCATCGCGCGCTCCAGATTGTATCCCATCTGCGCGTCCCAATCGACGCCGGGATAATTGTTCGACAGCGACGGTACGACCTCGGCCGTGACGCCTGCTGCAACCGCAGCCAGCGCGCATTCCGCCGACAGTGCCTCGATCCCCTTGATCATCACCGAACGGATCATCTTGATAGACGACGCGCGGCCTACTTCGCCCTCGACCACGCGTAGTGACATCGGCAGCGCTTCCAGCAGCGGCGCAACTTCACCCGCGTGCGGACCCCCGATCAGCAATGGGACCATGTTCAGCTTCGGATGCACGGGAGACATGACCGCGACATCGACATACCGCACCTGCCCGGCCTCAATCACTCCGGCGGCCTCGCGCTTCGAGGACGGCGCGCAGGAATTCAGGTCCAGCCAGTAGGCTCCCTGCGACATGTGCGGCGCAGCGACCCGCGCAGCGATGACCGCCTGATCAGCTGTGACGGTGCAGAAAACCAGATCCGCACCGGCCACAGCCTCTGCCGAACTGGCGCAGCCCTGCACGCCCAACGCCGCATACCGCGCACGCATCGCGTCCGCCTGCGCCGCGTCCTCGGTCTTGATGTCATAAGCCCGGATCGTCCCGTGCGCCTCGCCCCATCCGGTCACCAGGGCCGACCCGGCCTCGCCAAACCCGATGATCGCGATCTGCATGGTCCTACTCCTTGCCAGGTACCGGTGGTGTCCCGTGGGTATGGAAGGTCTCGATTGTCTTCAAGCCCCAGGCCTGACCCTTCTTGCGGTCGCTCTCGGTCCAGGCCACGGGCTCCCAGCTCGGATCAAGGATCAGCCGCGCGCCTGCATTGGCCAGCTCGATCCGGTTCCCCGCGGGTTCCCAGACATACAGGAAGAACGACCCCTGAATCGCATGCTTGTGCGGCCCGGTCTCGATATGTACGCCGTTCTCAAGCATGATGTCCGCCGCCCGCAGAATGTCTTCGCGCTGATCCGTGGCGTAGGTGACGTGATGCAACCGCCCGGTCCCGCCGCCCCGCTCCTCGGAACAAACGAGGTCGTAGGTCTTGTTGTTGCAGGTGAACCAGACCCCGCCGAGCCGCCCGTTGTCGAGCTGGATGTACTCGGTCAGCTGGTGATCCAGACAGGTTCCGACGAATTCCGCGAATTCTTTCGCATTCTCGCCCAGCAGGTTCACATGGTCGATCCGCCGCGGGCAGGCACCCTGCGCATGGAACCGGCTCGACAGGTTCTTTAACGCCGACGCATCCTCCGGCGGCGCGATATATTTGTTGGTATCCCAGTAGAGTTCGAAGATATGACCGAACGGGTCCTCGAACCGGTAGGCCCGACCATGGCCCAGATCGCCGTCGACCCAGCCGATGCTCTTGTACGGACTTGCCTCGATGGCCTCCACCCGCCGCATCAGCGCTTCCTCGGAAGAGGTGCGATACGCGATATGCCCCACACCGGTGGTGTTAGCGGCCGTCAGCTTCATCGAATGAACTTCGTAATCATCCCAGGCCCGCAGATAGGCGCTATCACCCTCCTGCGCGCTCAGCTTCAGCCCATAGACCCGCGTGAAGAAATCGAGGCTCTCGTCGAACTTGTCCGTAAAGACCTCGACATGTCCCAGATGCGCGATGTCGTTCATGCCTTCCTCCCCGAGCAGATGTCGTCGCAGAGGCAATCTGGCACAGACGGCGGCAACTCCACCAGCAGAAATGAATACAAAAACCGCGAGTTTTTGCCGCAAGACGGGTCATTTCATTGAATTTGTATACACTACCGAAGAAAACAGGTTGTGAACCGACCCAATGCAGCGGTCTTCGCCTATCGCAACGACTGCAGCAACGCAGCCGTTGCCACTCCCGTCACCGGCAAACCGCGGCTCCGCTCATAGGCCTCGATTGCTGCTTCGGTATCCGGTCCGACAACCCCGTCCGTGCCATCCGTATCGAACCCTGCTGCTGTCAGCCGCCGCTGCAACTCCTTGCGGTCTTCCAGCGTCAGACCCTGCGCATCCGGCGGAAAACTGCTCCGGATCGGCCCGCCGCCCTTCAGCCGGTCAGACAGGTGCCCGACCGCGATCATGTAGTTCTCGGCATTGTTGTACCGGCCAATGACCCCGAAATTGTGGAACACCAGGAATGCCGGGCCGCCCGATCCTGACGGCAACAGTATCGCCGCCGACCCATAATCCGGCAGCGCCCCGCCGCCCGCCGTCGTCACGCCCTGGGCGGACCATTGCGATACGGCACGGTTTCGGCCCCGCCCTGCTTGCCCGGCATTGAATCCTGACGGCACACGCGCCTCCAGCCCCCATGGCTGCCCCGCCCGCCACCCGGCCTTCGCCAGGTAATTGGCAGTGGAAGCCAGTGCATCGCTCGGGTCGTCAGCCCATATGTCGCGCCTTCCGTCGCCGGTGAAATCAACTGCGTAGGCAATGTAGGAGGTCGGGATGAACTGCGTATGGCCCATCGCTCCGGCCCAGCTGCCGGTCATCCGCGCCGGAGTGGTGTCCCCTGCCTGCAGGATCCTCAGCGCGGCTATCAACTGCTGCTCGAAGAACGATCCCCGCCTCCCGTCATAGGCTAGCGTCGACATCGCCGAGATCACCGGGACGGTACCGCGCCGCGCGCCGTACCGGCTCTCGATCCCCCAGACCGCGGCCACCACGTGCCGGTCCACACCGTAGCGACCCTCGATCGCGGCCAGCGTGTCGCCATAGCGGCGCAGCATCGCCCGGCCCGTCGAAACACGCTCCTCGTCCGCCGTCAGCGCAAGGTAATCCTGCAGCGGCCGCTTGAATTCGGTCTGGTTCCGATCCCGTTCGATCACATCAGGCAGGTAGCCGACATTGCGAAACGCCGCGTCGAACGTGCCCGCGGAGATACCAGCGCCCAACGCCCGACCGCGAAACCCGGCAACCCAGGTGTCGAACCCGGCATTCGCCACCGGCTGATAGCTCGAGGCAGACACGTCGGGCGCCGCAGGTCCCAGCCTGCCGCCACCGGAACATCCGGCCAGAATCGCCGCCGACATCCCGAGCAGGGCTGCGCGCCGTGTGTGAATCATCCCCGTGGGGCCGGAGTGAGGGGGCTTATGCGCCATCCGATTATCCTCGCTCGAAATCTGCTCACCCCCACCCTATCGCGGAAGGCCGGCACACGTCGAGCGGCTCCGGCGAGACCGGCAATCCACCGCCCCTTTGCGGATCTCAGTAGGTCGCCCGCCCTCCTGACAGATCGAAAACGGCGCCTGTGGTGAACCCATTCTCGCGGGATGCCATCCAGACGATCATCTCCGCTGCTTCCTCGACTTCAAGGAACCGCCCGCGCGGGATCTTCGACAGCATATAGTCGATGAATTCCTGCTTCATCTGGTCGAAAATCCGCGTCCGCGCCGCCGCCGGCGTCACACAGTTGACTGAAATATCCTCGCCCGCCAGTTCCTTGCCCAGCGATTTGGTGAACCCAATCACCCCCGCCTTCGACGCCGAATAGGCAGACGCGTTGGGGTTCCCTTCCTTCCCGGCGATGGAAGCGATATTCACGATCCGCCCATATGCCTGCTGCCGCATCGCGGGCACCACCGCCTTGTTGGTGTGAAAGGTCCCCAGCAGGTTGATGGCGCAGATCCGGTGGAATTCCTCGACCGGATAGTCCTCGACGCTCGCATTCAGCCCAGCAATCCCGGCCGAATTCACCAGAACGTCAATCCGACCCGCTTCCTCCAGCGTTGCGCTGGCCGCCGCCTCGACGCTCACCCAGTCCGCGACATCGACCGCAAAGGCCAGCGTTTCACCGCCGATCTCCGCCGCCGCTGTTTCGGCAAGAGCGATATCCATGTCCCACAGAACGACCCGCGCGCCGCAACTGTACAGCCGCTCCGCAACCGCCCGCCCGATACCCTGCGCGCCGCCGGTGACAACGGCAACCTGTCCGGAAAAATCCATTCCGCTCCTCCCTCTGACCCGCGTCACAGTTCCGCGAAGTCAGGGAAGCGTCAAGCGGCCTCCACTCTCCGGGCACCGCCAGGGGTCGAGACCACCCAGACCTCGTCGTACGGGTAGCTGTCCTCCGGCCCGGCCGCGAGCTTGCGGATCACCTCCACCTGGAATTCGATCCAGCCCATCGCGTAGGGTTCCGCCCCGTTCCCCTTCAGCTCCGCATCCAGATCCCGCAGACGCCAGAATGGCACCGAGGGAAACGCATGATGCGCTGTGTGATAAGGCATCTGCCAGCACAGCCAGCGCATCGCCGCATTGGTCCGCGTCGATCTTGTATTGCGGAAGATGTCGTCCTCGTGACTCAGCCCCAGATGCTCGATTGTGTTCTGCAACTGGTGCACCGGCTTCATCACCAGCATCGGCGCAAGCCACAGGATCACCGCCGCCCAATTTTGCGCGGCCACCGATACCACCAAAACCGCCGCATACCCCGCCATGTGCCAGCGCGCCTCGCGGATCACCAACGCATGCTGCTCCGGCCGCACATAAGGCTCCAGCACGATCCCGCGCGAAAACCGCAGCAAACGTGCCACGCGACTGTGCCAATAGGTAATCCCCGACATCCACAGCAGGTAGGACCCGAGCGTATAGGGCTCCCGCACCAGCTCACCGTCCTTTTCCCAGTTCTGCGTCCACTGGTGATGCGCCGAATGCTGGATCCAGTCGAAATCCCGCGGATAGAGCAGCAGGAACCCGAACAGCCGCCCGAAGACCATGTTCGGCCACTTGGTCCGGAACACCGTCCCATGACTCAACTCGTGCTGCCCCGCATAAAGGAAGTTCAGCAGCACCCCGTGCACCATGAACACAGGCACCGCCCACAAGGTACCCCACAGCACCCACAAGGCTGAACCGCTGACGCCCAGCGCCAGCAGGTGCGAGCCCAGTTGCACCGCGCCTCGCACATCCGAGCGCTGCATCAGGGATCTCAGCCGAGCCGGCGCGATCAGGTTGCGCCGCGAAAACCGCATCTGCATTTCCGGCCTCCTTCAGTCCCACGCTCACCTATTTCCATCGCAGAACCAAGTGCTTCGCATGGCACCTGTCCCATTTGCGTCGCCCGGCGTCTCTTTTGGACTATCGCTGCCCGTTCCCCGTGCGAAAGGTGCAGACATGAAGCAAAGGTTCGCGACTCACGCGTCATGAAGTACTCCGCCGCGCAAATCCTCTGGCAAGGGCTGACCGGTAACAAGGGCTGGAAACCGGCCTGGCGCGACCCTGCGCCGAAACCATCCTACAGGGTCGTCATCATCGGCGGCGGCGGGCACGGCCTGTCCACCGCCTACTACCTGTCGAACGAATTCGGCATTACCGACGTCGCGGTGCTCGAAAAGGGCTGGCTCGGCTCCGGCAATATCGGTCGGAATACTACGATCATCCGCTCGAACTACCTGCTCGAGGGCAACCAGCCCTTCTACGAGTTGTCGATGAAGCTCTGGGAAGGGCTCGAGCAGTCCTTTAACTACAACGCCATGGTCAGCCAGCGCGGTGTGCTGAACCTCTGCCACTCCGATGGTCAGCGCGACGCCTACGCCCGGCGCGGAAACGCGATGATCCTGTCAGGCGCCGATGCCGAACTCCTCGACGCCGCCGGAGTCCGCGCCCTCTGCCCGTTCCTCGAATTCGAAAACGCCCGTTTCCCGATCAAGGGCGGGCTGCTGCAGCGCCGCGGAGGCACTGCCAGACACGACGCCGTCGCCTGGGGCTATGCCCGCGGCGCCGACCGGCGTGGTGTCGACATCATCCAGAACTGCGAGGTCACCGGCTTCGATATCGAGAATGGCACCGTCAAAGGCGTCCAGACCTCCCGCGGCGCGATAAAGGCCGACATCGTCGTCTGCTGCGCCGCCGGCTCTTCCTCCCGAGTCCTGTCGCTCGCCGGGCTGCGACTGCCGATCGAAAGCCACGTCCTGCAGGCTTTCGTCTCCGAAGGGCTGAAACCCACCATCCCCGGCGTCATCACCTTCGGCGCCGGCCATTTCTACATTTCGCAATCCGACAAGGGCGGGCTGGTCTTTGGCGGCGATATCGACGGCTACAACAGCTATGCCCAGCGCGGCAACCTGCCGGTGGTCGAGGATGTCTGCGAAGGCGCGATGGCCGTCATGCCCATGATCGGCCGCGCCCGTGTTTTGCGGAACTGGGGTGGCGTGATGGACATGTCGATGGACGGCTCACCTTTCATCGACCGCACGCCGGTCGATAACCTGATCTTCAACGGCGGCTGGTGTTATGGCGGTTTCAAGGCCACCCCGGCCTCGGGCTTCTGCACCGCGCATCTCGTGGCCACCGGCAACCCGCACCCGACCGCCACCGCCTACCGTCTCGACCGCTTCCGCCGGGGGGCACCTATCGACGAAAAGGGCGCCGGCGCCCAGCCGAACCTGCACTGACATGATCCAGACGTTCAGCCTTTCGCCACCCGCACTCGTTGCTTTGCAGAATGAAGCGACGGACACCGCGTATTTCCGAGGTCGCGCATGATCATCAATCACCCGCTCCTCGGCCCGCGCGATGCCTCCGAGTTCACCTATCTCGGCGATGCCAGCCTGATCGACCGCCCTGACGGCGGCGACATCGACGCCTTCCACGCCTACCTGCACCTGCGCGACAACCCCGCCGGCGAGCACCGCGAACTCTGGTACCACGAATACGGTGACCGCTCCTGGCTGGTAGTCACCCGCAACACCCTGACGCATGAGATCACCCAGGTCGAACTCGCCCGTGACGTAGCCCGCGCGAAAGGCCGGTCCCGATGACCCAGCCGTTTCGCCTCGGCACCGGCGGCCTCATAGACCGCGACCGCCCCCTCATCTTCCGTTTCAACGGCAGGACCTTCCAGGGCCATCCCGGCGACACGCTCGCCTCGGCCCTGCTCGCGAACGACCAGCGTCTTGTCGGTCGCAGCTTCAAATACCACCGTCCCCGCGGCATCTTCTCAGCAGGCAGCGAAGAGCCAAACGCCCTCGTCACCCTGCGCCGCGGCGCCCATGCAAACCCGAACACCCGCGCCACGATGGCGGAACTGTTCGACGGGCTGGAGGCCACCAGCCAAAACCACCGCGGCCCGCTCGAATGGGACCTCCTGTCAGTCAATAACATCCTGTCCCCGTTCCTCTCCGCCGGTTTCTACTACAAGACCTTCATGTGGCCCCGCGCCTTCTGGGAAAAGCTCTACGAGCCCGCCATCCGCGCCGCCGCCGGCCTTGGCAGGCTCTCCGGAGAGCCGGACCCCGACAGCTACGACCACGGGTTTCTGCACTGCGACCTGCTGATCGTCGGCGCCGGCCCCGCTGGCCTGTCCGCCGCGCTCACCGCCGCCGGAACCGGGGCCAAAGTCATCCTCGCCGACGAGGATTTCACGCCCGGCGGCCGCCTAGCTGCCGAGACGCATGAGATCGACGGTCAGCTCGGTTCTCAATGGGCCGCCGCCACCTGGGCCGCCCTCGCCGAGAACCCCAACATCCGCCTCCTGCCCCGCACCACCGTTTTCGGCACCTACGATCACGGCATCATGGGCGCACTGGAACGGAACACCGATCACCTCGCCGAAGCCCACGGCAAACCCCGCCAGACCCTCTGGCGCCTCTACGCCAAACGCACCCTCCTTTGCACCGGCGCCACCGAGCGCTCCATCGCCTTCGCCGACAACGATCGCCCCGGCATCATGCTTGCGGGCGCGGTGCGCGCTTATGCCAACCGCTACGCCACGGCTCCTGGCAGACGGGTAACGGTCCTGACAAACAATGACGACGGCCTCCGCACCGCCGTCGACCTCAAGGCCCACGGCATCGAGATCGCCGTCATCCTCGACACCCGCGAAGGCAAGGCCATCGCAGCCACCCACGGCCGCAAGGCGCTCTCCGCAATCACTCTGACCGACGGCACGAAGATCGAGACCGACTGCCTCGCCGTCTCCGGAGGCTGGAACCCGAACGTCCACCTGTCTTGCCACCACCGCAACCTGCCGGTCTGGAACGAGACGCTGGCCGCCTTCGCCCCCGGCCCTTCGCTGCCGCCCGGCATGTATTGCGCAGGTTCTGTCACAGGCGCCTTCTCAACCGCACGGGCCCTTGCCGAAGGTGCGTCGAAAGCCACGGAAATCCTTATCGACCTCGGCTACGCACCCGCCAACACAACGCCCCCGAAGGCCAGCGACGAACCCTCCGACATCACTCCCCTCTGGCACATGCCCAGCCGCAAGCGTGCGTGGGTCGACCTGCAGAACGACGTCACCACCAAGGATGTGAAGCTCTCCCATCAGGAAGGTTACCGCTCCGTCGAGCACCTGAAGCGCTACACAACCCTCGGCATGGCCACCGACCAGGGCCGAACCTCCAACGTCCTCGGCCTCGCCATCCTCGCCGAAGCCGCTGGAAAGACTATCCCGGAAACCGGCACCACAGTCTTCCGCCCACCCTACACGCCCGTCCCCATTGGCGCTTTCGCCGGACACGCTCGCGGCGAGCAATTCCGCCCGACCCGCCTGCCGCCGTCCCACGACTGGGCCGCCGTCAATGGCGCCAGCTTCACCACCGCCGGGCAGTGGCTCCGCGCCGAATGGTACGCTCGCCCTGGCGAGAATGGCTGGCGCGACAGCGTCGACCGCGAGGTCACAACGGTTCGCAAAAAGGTCGGCTTCTGCGACGTCTCGACACTCGGCAAGATTGACATCCAGGGCCGCGACGCGACCGAGTTTATCAATCGCGTTTACGCCAACCCCTTCGCCAAGCTTGCCGTTGGCAAAGTCCGCTACGGCCTGATGCTGCGCGAGGATGGCTTTGCCTATGACGACGGCACCACGGCGCGCTTTGCCGAAACCCACTACGTGATGACGACCACGACCGCCAACGCCGGCCTCGTCTTCCGTAACCTCGAATTCTACCGCCAGTGCCTCTGGCCCAATCTAGACGTTCACCTCGCCTCGGTCACCGACGCATGGGCGCAGTTCTCCGTCGCGGGCCCCAACGCACGAGACCTCCTCTCCCGCCTCGTCGACCTCGACCTGTCAAACGACGCCTTCCCCTTCATGGCCTGCGCCGAGACCACCTGCTGTGGCGTCCCAGCCCGCCTGTTCCGCATCTCCTTCTCCGGCGAATTGGCCTACGAGATCGCCGTTCCCGCCCGCTACGGTGCCTCCCTCGCAGAAACACTCGTAACGGCCGGCAAGGATCTCGGCATCGCCCCCTACGGCACCGAAGCGCTCTCGGTTCTTCGCATCGAAAAGGGCCACCCGGTCGGCAACGAACTCAACGGCCAGACCACCGCCGCCCAGCTCGGCCTTGCCCGCATGGTCTCGCAGGAAAAAGACGCCATAGGCACCACGCTGTCCCAGCGTGAGGAAATGATCCGCGACGACGACTTCCGCCTTGTCGGCTTCCGCCCCGTGGACCGCGGCACCCTGCTCAACGCTGGTGCGCATTTCCTCAACACTGGTGCCCCCGCCGACATGGCCCACGACCTCGGCTGGATGACCTCGGTGGCCTGGTCACCGACCTTTGGCTGCTCCATCGGCCTCGGCTTCCTGAAGAACGGCACCAACCGCATCGGCGACACGGTCCGCGCCTATGATCCCGTCCGCGCCAAGGACACGCCGGTCGAAGTCGTCTCGCCGCATTTCTACGATCCGGAAGGAGCGCGCCAGCGTGGCTGAGTACACCCTCACCCCGACGACACCTCTGGCCGGTCTCGATCTTCAGCAAGGCGAGACCCGCCTGCGCGAGATCACCGATCTCGCCCTGCTGTCCCTCGCGATTCCACAGAACGGCGAGGCGAAGGCGGTCGAAACGCTGAAATCCGCATGGAACCTCGAAACACCCAATTCGGGACGCTTCACCCAATCAGGTATACATAAGTTGATCCGCATCGCCCCCGATCAGCTGCTGCTCGCCACGCCGGACACCGCGCCCGACGCCGCCCGCAATCTCGCAGTCACCGCCCGCGACGCCTTATACTCCACCGAGCAAACCGGCGCCTGGACCGTTATGGAATTGACCGGAACGGGCAGCATTTCCACGCTCGAACGCCTCTGCATGCTCGACCTCGCAGAACCCGCGATGCCGGTGGGCGCCGCGAACCGCACCCTCATATCACACCAAGGCGTGATGCTCCTGAGGCTAGAATTGTATACATTTTGGTTGATGTCGGCGTCCAGCTCTGCCAAGAGCTTGGCACATTCGGTGGAAACCGCTATCGGGTCCGTCGCCTGAAACGGACCGAACCGGGAGGACAGGATGAGCGCCAAGATCATCGATGGCAAGGCCTTCGCCGCGACCGTACGAGAGAAGGTCGCCAAGCACGTCGCACAGCTGAAAACGCAGCACGGCATCACCCCCGGCCTCGCCGTGGTGCTGGTCGGCGAAGACCCCGCCAGCCAGGTCTATGTCCGCAACAAGGGCAAGCAGACCGCCGAAGCCGGCATGAATTCCTACGAGCACAAGCTCGACGTCACGACCTCGCAAGAGGAGCTGCTGGCGCTGATCGACAAGCTGAACAACGACGCCGACGTCCACGGCATCCTTGTCCAGTTGCCGCTCCCCGATCAGATCGACAGCGACACGGTGATCAACGCCATTGATCCGGCAAAGGATGTCGACGGGTTCCACATCTCGAACGTGGGCCTGCTCGGTACCGGCCAGAAATCCATGGTACCCTGCACCCCGCTCGGCTGCCTGATGATGCTGCGCGACCAGCTCGGTTCGCTCTCCGGCCTCGATGCCGTCGTCGTCGGCCGCTCGAACATCGTCGGCAAGCCGATGGCGCAGCTTCTGCTCGGCGACAGCTGCACCGTCACGATAGCCCATTCCCGGACCAAGGACCTGCCCGCCGTTGTTGGCCGTGCCGATATCGTCGTCGCAGCCGTTGGTCGCCCGCGGATGGTGAAGGGCGACTGGATCAAGCCTGGCGCGACCGTGATCGACGTCGGCATCAACCGCATCGACGCACCGGAGCGCGGCGAAGGCAAGACACGTCTCGTCGGCGACGTGGACTATGACAGCGCCGTGGAAGTCGCGGGCGCCATCACTCCGGTTCCCGGAGGTGTCGGCCCGATGACCATCGCTTGTCTGCTGGCCAACACCGTGACCGCCTGTTGCCGCGCGAATGGGATCGCAGAGCCGGAGGGGCTCACCGCCTGACACTCCGCAAATTGTCGCTTCAAAACGTCTTCAGCGAGGGCCCTTAAGACCCTTGCCAATCCCCGACAGTCAGGACCGCTCAAACCCGCGATTGATCTCCCAGTCGGTCACGCGCCGGTCGTATTCTGAAACTTCCCACTCTGCCGCATGGACGTAGTGATCGACTACATCATCCCCCATCGCCGCGCGTAGCATCTTCGACTTCTTCAACAGCGCCGCCGCATCCCGCAGCGTTCCCGGGATCTGCCGCGCCCGCCGCGCGGCGTAGGCGTCGCCGGTGAACTCGTCCTCCAGTTCCAGCCCTTCCTCGATCCCCGCCATCCCCGCGGCCAGCTGCGCCGCGAAGGCGAGATACGGGTTCAGGTCCGCCCCGCCGATCCGGTTCTCGATCCGGATCCCCTTGGTCCCCTCGCCCACCAGACGGAACCCGGCAGTCCGGTTGTCGCGCGACCAGACTGCCTTGGTCGGCGCGAATGTCCCGGCGACGTAGCGCTTGTAAGAGTTGATGTTGGGCGCCAGGAACAGCGTGATATCCGGCGCATACGTCAACAGCCCGGCGATGTAGCTCTTGAACGTCGCCGACATTCCGTGCGGATCGTCCTTGTCGAGGAATAACGGCGTCTTGCCGTCCGCCGACCACAGCGACTGGTGCACGTGGCAGGATGATCCCGCCGGCGCATCGTTGTACTTCGCCATGAAGGTCACCGCATGCCCCGCCTGCAGCGCGATCTCCTTGGTCGCGTGCTTGATTACGGTGTGATTGTCCGCCGCCTCCAGAGCGCCTGCATATTTGACGTTGATCTCTTCCTGTCCCGCCCAGGCCTCGCCCTTTGAGCATTCCACCGGAATCCCCGCGCCATAGAGCCCGTTGCGCAACGCGCGCATCACGACCTCATCCCGAGCGGTAGTGAGGATGTGGTAATCCTCGTTGTAAGGGCTCAGCGGCTCCATGCCGCGATAGCCGGCATCATGCGCTTCCTCAAAGCTCTGGCGGAACAGATAGAATTCCAGCTCAGACGCCATCACCGCCGACATGCCCTTTTCCGCCAGCCGGGCGAGCTGCCGCTTCATGACCGCGCGCGGCGAGATAGCGATATCGGCATTGCCGTGGTGATCCATCACGTCGCACAGAACCAGCGCGCAACCTTCCTGCCACGGCAGCCGCCGCAACGTGGAAAGGTCCGGCTTCATCATATAGTCGCCATAACCCTGCGCCCAGGACGCGGACTTGAAACCCGGGACAGGCTCCATCTCCATGTCCACTGTCAGAAGGTAGTTGCAGGAATGGGTTTCCTCATGCGCGCTTTCAAGGAAGTGCCGAACGTGGAACCGCTTGCCCATCAGCCGCCCCTGCATGTCCACCTGCGCCGCAATGACGGTGTCGATCTCGCCGGAATCGGCCGCCTCTTTCAGGGCGTCGAGTGTCAGGGGTGCGGTGGTCATTCGGTCTCTCCAGTCGGTTAGGTCCGGCAATTGCTGACGGTTTTTCACCGCCTTGTCGAGACTCGCGCAGGGGCAGCAGCCAGTTTCGCGCTGCCGGTCAACAGAAAGGCGAAAGGAAAGACCGTTTGCCCGCGCGCCGTTCAGTCCGCGCGCGGCGCGTTGTACTCCTCGTCGGTCACATGCTCTTCCCAGTCGATGTGCTTGCCGTCGAGCGCCTCGTGAATTGCAAGGTGGCACATCGCGATCTCCGGCGACGCACCGTGCCAGTGCCGCTCTCCGGGCGGGATCCAGACGGTGTCGCCCGGCCGGATCACCTGCACCGGCTCACCCTCCTTCTGCACCAGTCCGTAGCCCGAAAGCACATGCAGCGTCTGGCCCAGCGGATGCGTATGCCAGGCGGTGCGCCCGCCGGGCTCGAAAGTCACGATCACTGCGCGGGCGCGGGCCGGTTCCGGGCAGGTAACGATCGGATCCTGCCGGACCGTACCGGAAAAATACGCGGGGTCGCCATAGACTGACGGGCGTTCACCGTTTCGGACAATATCCATGGAAATCTCCTCTCTGTTGCGCGGATGAGAACACGTCCCGGCGTCGCTGCCAAGTGCCGCCACACGCCCAAGATGTGAGACATGATCTTGTACACGGAGGGCGCTAGACGGATCGCGCGGCAGTTGCAATTCACCCACCGTAAAGCATTGACCTGACGTCAAATTGGCCGACTAAAAGCGCCGATCCCATTGCCGACTGGCAGCCACTAATATAAGTATTTGATCCGTTACATGCGTGGGGGCATGGATGTTTACTAAAGAACTTTTGGCTTGCGCCGCGACGGCGCTGCTTGCGCTTGGAGTCGTTCCTGCGAACGCCTCCGCCGTTAGCTATGGTGGCAGGGATCCATTCCCTGGCACGCTCTTCGGATCCGCACATATGGTCCGGTGCGACGTCGAATCGCAAAGCGCGACGACGTCCTCACCGATCGCGTGCAGCGATTGGGACGACAGAACGTCGGCCGGGCACTACGTGTCTCCGTTCACCTTGCATTCGGGACCGGCCGGACGCGCGCTGCGAGCGTATGGTCCGACCGCCACGGAGGGTCCCGTTCTAGCCTCCAACCCTCCATGGCATGACGTAGACGGCCACGGACGGCACCGCAACGGCCCTGGCGTACAGTTCTTCGCGGGCGGCTTTGCTGGCGGGTCCGGCGGAAGCAACGTGGACAGCGCTGGCCCGGCGACCGGCACCTCCGGTGGCTCCAAGACGGTCGCAGGTTCCGGCGGTTCCAAGACTCCGGGCTTCATTCGGCCCCATCCGGACGAGGCCGGTTCGCCCAGCGACAATGACACCGAAGTCAGCGCGGTTCCGCTGCCGGCCACTGGGCTGCTGTTGCTGGCCGGTCTCGGCGGCCTCGCGGTTTTCCGACGCAAAATCCGGGCCTGAGTTCAGCTCTCGCTACTAGGCGGCGGGAACAGGATAAGCCGGTGCGCAAACAGCGCCCGGCCCCGGTAAGCAACCTGCGGTATCCCTAAAGCCGGACTACGATATTTCGTTGGAACCAATACCTGTTCGACAAGATCAGGGCTTGTGTCACACACCTTCAGGTTTATGCTGCCAGTACATTTTCTGGTCGGCTTGGAGCGTACCATGATGAGGCTTTTGATTTCCGCGGCGGCATACCTGATCTCCAATGCCGTCGGATTGCTTATTGCGATGCTTATCCTTCCGGGATTCACCATCAGCCCGGTCGCCTTTGTCGTCGCCGTGGCGATTTTCTGTATCGTGCAGACGCTGGCTGGCCCGCTCCTCACCAAGATCTCGCTCAGAAGCATGCCGCAACTCCGCGGCAGTGTCGCGCTTGTGACGATATTCGTAGGCCTCTGGATCACGTCGCTGATCGTCGACGGCATGGTGATCGGCGGGATCGCCAACTGGCTGGCGGCAACATTGCTGGTCTGGCTTGGCAGCCTGATCGCGACGATCCTGCTGCCGATCTACGTCTTCAAACAGCTGCGCGACAACCGCAACAGCGGTCCCGATATCGCGATCTGATCGCGGCCGAAGTTCACCGGCCGATGGAAACAAAAAAGGCGCGGGAACCACCCCGCGCCGTTTTATTTTTCCAGACCAGTAATTTACAGCGTCGAGTAGATAGGAAATTGCCGGCAAAGCTCGGCGACTTCGGCCTGAACCTTGGCCTCGACATCGCTGTTGTCATCCTCGCCATTCGCGGCCAGCCCGTCGATCACTTCGACAATCCAGTCGGCGATCTGCCGGAATTCCGGCTCGCCGAACCCGCGGGTCGTGCCCGCTGGCGTCCCCAGGCGGATACCGCTGGTGACAAAGGGCTTCTCCGGGTCGAACGGCACGCCGTTCTTGTTGGTGGTGATGTGAGCCCGGCCCAGCGCCTTTTCCGCGGCCTTGCCGGTCACGTTCTTCGGCCGCAGGTCGGCCAGCATCAGGTGGTTGTCGGTACCACCCGAAACGATATCGATACCGCCCTTCTGAAGCTGATCCGCCATAGCCCGGGCATTGGCCACCACCTGTGCCGCGTAATCCTTGAACTCCGGCCGCAGCGCCTCGCCGAACGCCACCGCCTTGCCGGCGATCGCATGCATCAGCGGCCCGCCCTGCAGGCCCGGGAAAACGGCGGAGTTGATCTTCTTCGCGATGTCCTCGTCATTCGACAGGATCATCCCCCCACGGGGCCCGCGCAGCGACTTGTGGGTTGTCGTCGTAACCACATGCGCGTGCGGCACCGGCGAGGGATGCACGCCGCCGGCCACCAGGCCGGCGATATGCGCCATGTCGACCATCAGGTACGCGCCGACTTCGTCCGCGATCTCGCGGAAGGCAGCCCAGTCCCAGACCCGGCTATAGGCGGTACCGCCCGCCAGGATCAGTTTCGGCTTATGTTCCAGAGCCTTGGCGCGGATGTCTTCCATGTCCAGCAGATGATCCTGGGCACGCACGCCGTAGGACACCACGTTGAACCACTTGCCCGACATGTTGACGGGCGATCCGTGGGTCAGGTGGCCGCCTGAATTCAGATCCAGCCCCATAAAGGTGTCGCCCGGCTGCAGCAGCGCCAGGAACACCGCCTGGTTCATCTGCGAGCCCGATGACGGCTGCACATTCGCGAAGCCCGCGCCGAAAAGCTCCTTCGCCCGTTCGATCGCCAGCGTCTCGGCGATGTCGACGTACTGGCACCCGCCGTAATAGCGCTTGCCCGGATAACCCTCGGCATACTTGTTCGTCATGATTGACCCCTGCGCCTGCAGAACGGCGAGGGAGACAATGTTTTCCGACGCGATCAGCTCGATCTCTTCGCGCTGGCGTCCAAGTTCCTTCTGGATCGCGCCGAACAGGTCGGGATCGCGGTCGGCAAGGGCTTCGGTGAAGAATCCGGCGTCGCGGTGGGGTGCGTTCATGAGCATATTCCCTTTGGGCTGCTGGCACTCCGCGGCGTCATACCTTAACGATGCCGGGGCTTGAAGCCCTCAAAACGACACCGCTACGACCGGTTCCGGCAAAGCCCGGTATCGCTTGTCTTTTTCCCGCACGGCTGCAATCTGGCGGCAGGAGACACGGAATGACCCGCATTGCCTTTGTTGCCAGCGAGATAGGCCCCGCCCGGGACGCCCTGTGCGAGCTGTCCGAGCGCTATGGAAACGTCCCACTGGAAGAGGCGGAGGTCATCGTGGCGCTTGGCGGCGACGGGCTGATGCTGCAGACGCTGCATGGAACAATGCACCTCGACGTGCCGGTATATGGCATGAACCGGGGAACAGTCGGCTTCATGATGAACGGTTTCGACGCCGAAAACCTACTGGAACGCCTGGCCGAGGCGGAAGAAACGGTGATCCACCCGCTGCACATGACCGCGGAAACGCCCGACGGAAAGCTGCATGAGGCGCTTGCGATAAACGAGGTCTCACTGTTGCGCGCCGGGCCGCAGGCGGCCAAGCTGAAAATCACCGTGGCGGGTCGTGTTCGGATGGAGGAACTGGTTTGCGACGGCGCGCTCCTGTCCACGCCGGCCGGCTCCACCGCCTATAACTATTCCGCCCACGGACCGATCCTGCCGATCGGCTCCGACGTGCTGGCCCTGACGGCCATCGCACCGTTCCGCCCTCGCCGCTGGCGCGGCGCGCTGCTGCCGATGAACGCGACGGTGCGCTTCGACGTGCTGGAGGCAGACAAGCGCCCCGTCCGGGCCGACGCAGATAGCCGCCCGGTCCAAAGCGTGGTCGCGGTCGAAATCCGCTCCGAACCCCATGTCCGCCGCCGCCTGCTGTTCGACCCCGGCCACGGGCTTGAAGAACGGCTCATCCGCGAGCAGTTCATCTAGCTTCGCGGCGCCCCACCATCGCGATGAACGCGCCGGATCACTCCGGCGCATCCTCCTTCTTCTCCTCGCGCACGATCTCGATCTTCACCTTCGCGAAGAAGGCCGCGATCACACCCAGCACCGCCAGCACAGGCGCGGCCAGAACGATCACGCCGCCGGCCACCGCACCGAATGTCAGCGGCAGGTCCACCGCGATGTCGCCATCCGGCTCCTTGATGCGGATCCGCCGGACAGAGGCTTCGGCCGCCAGTTCCTTGACCTTCTCCTGCAGCTTCTCGGCAGAAACTTCGATTTCTTCCGTCCAGGTCCGTTCGTCCTTGTCGGGGTCGCGCTTCATGTCATCGGTCATTTCGGCACCTCATCGTTTCTGGTGCGAGTCTATTCGTTTTGCACGACGCGACCATGATCTGGGTCAGCCGGAACGCCACTATCGTCAAACTCGGCCGTCTCGCGCTCATTTCCCCGCCCTCAAGGCCAGACCGCTTCGCACGACCACGCGCTCGGCATCTGGACGCCACCCCTGCATTCGCGCTAATGCCCCGGCCAGAAAAACTCCGGGAGGTTCCATGTCGTTCAGCCGCCAGATCAAGATCGCCCCGTCGATCCTGTCCGCCGATTTCGCCGATTTCGGGCGCGAGATCCGCGCCATAGAGGATCAGGGCGCCGACTGGGTGCATGTCGACGTGATGGACGGCCACTTCGTTCCCAACCTCACCTTCGGCCCGCCGGCGGTGAAGGCGTTCCGCCCGCACGTGAAGACGGTCATGGACGTCCACCTGATGATCGCACCGGTCGATCCCTATATCGAGGCCTTCGCCGAAGCGGGCGCCGACATCATCACCGCCCATGTCGAAGCCGGCCCGCACATCCATCGCACCCTGCAGGCAATCCGCGCCGCCGGCGCCCGGCCTGGCGTGGCGTTGAACCCCGGCACCCCGGCCGAGGCGGTCGAACATGTGCTGGATCTCGTCGACCTCGTGCTGGTGATGACCGTCAACCCCGGCTTCGGCGGCCAGAAGTTCATCGCATCGCAGATAGAAAAGATCCGCCGCCTCCGCACGATGATCGGCGACCGCGAAATCCATCTCGAGGTCGACGGCGGAGTGACCCCGGAGACCGCCCCCCTCGTTGCCCGCGCGGGCGCCGACGCGCTGGTCGCGGGCTCGGCAGTGTTCAAGGGTGGAACAGCGGACAATCCTGCCCCCTACGGAGAAAACATCCGCGCCATCCGCAATGCCGCCGAAACCGCCACAGCCCGCGCCGCCTGACGCGGGTTTCCGCGACCTGCTGAAAGAATCTGTAACAGACTCTTGATTTTCCCGGCAGATTTGCCAAACTCCGGCCCGAAGATCCGAAAAAGGATCGCGGCAGACAAAACGGCCGGGGACAGATGAGGGAAAATTTCGTTCAACAGCCGAACCGGCTGCGCCTGATGATGTTGGGCGCGCTATTGTTGCTGACCGCCGCCTGCGGCAAGGTCAGGGAAATCGAAAGCCCGTCGGTGAATGATGAACTTGTCAGCCGCGCCGTCATCATCGCCTCTGAAATGAACTCCGCCGGTCAGCGCGTCTGGTGCGTGCCCTTCGCCCGCAACGCCTCCGGCATCGACATCCACGGCAACGCGAATACCTGGTGGCGTCAGTCCGCCGGTGTCTACGAACGCGGCCACGCTCCGATCCCCGGCGCCGTCATGGCCTTTTCTGGCACCGGCAAACTGCCGATGGGTCATATCGCGGTGGTTTCCGAAATCGTCTCTGACCGCGAAATACTGATCGACCACGCTAACTGGAGCCGTAATCAGGTGTCGCTCGATATGTCGGTCATCGACGTCTCCCGCGGTAACGACTGGTCCAGCGTCCGGGTGATGAGCAATCCCGGCGCATATGGCAGCGTCTACAGGATCGACGGGTTCATCTCGCGCCCGCAGGGCTGAACCGCCGCTGCGCGCACCGCTCCTAACGGCTGGCCTCGCAGAACCGCAGCCCTATACTGCCGCGCATAGACCCGGAGGAGAGTCCCATGCCCAGCACCCCTGTCTGCGATTTCGGTACACCTGCAACGGATTTCACGCTGCCCGCCACTGACGGCAAGTCCTACTCGCTTCAAGACATCCGCGGCGAAAACGGCACACTGATCATGTTCATCTGCAATCACTGCCCGTATGTTAAAGGCATCCTCGACCGCCTCGTCACCGACATGAAGACCCTGCAGGACATCGGCATCGGCGTCGTCGCGATCTCAGCCAATGACGTAAACGACTACCCCGCCGACAGCTTCGAAAACATGAAGAAGGTGGCAGAGGCGAACAGCTTCCCTTTCCCCTATCTCTACGACGAAAGCCAGACGACCGCCCGCGCCTACGGTGCCGTCTGCACCCCGGATTTCTTCGGCTACAATCAGGACTTGGAACTGCAATATCGCGGACGTCTGGACGAGGCCGGCAAAAACCCCGCCGCCCCCGGCACGCCGCGCGAACTGGTCGACGCCATGCGCCGCATCGCCGAGACGGGCGAAGGCCCTCGCGAACAGGTGCCGTCGATGGGCTGCTCGATCAAGTGGAAGGCGGCGTGAGCGCTGTTATCTTCGACCTCGACGGCACCCTTATCGATGCCAGCCGCGATATCCACGCCTGCGCCACCGAGATGCTGGAAGCTGAAGGGCTGAAGCCATTGGACCTCGGAACCGTGACCAGCTTCGTTGGCAGCGGGCTCAGCCGCCTGATCTCAAGCTGTATCGAAGCCGAGGGTCTGGAGGACACACCCGAACGTCACGACCGCATGTACCGGAATTTCCACGCGAAATACGTGACCGCGGTCGAACACACGACCCTCTATCCGAACGTCATGGACGCGCTCGACGCCCTGAAATCCGACGGCTACCGCCTCGCGTTGTGCACCAACAAGCCCGAGGGCCCGGCCCGTGCCGTCACCGCGCATCTCGGCCTTGCGCCTTATTTCGACGCCTGGGCCTTCGGCGACGGCCCCTACCCGCGAAAACCCGATGCCGCAGCCGTCAACCACGTGATCGACCAGCTTCACGCCCGCCGGTTCCTGTTCGTCGGCGACAGCGAGGTGGACTCCGACAGCGCGAAGAACGCTGGCATCCCGATGGCGCTTTTCACCCACGGGTTCCGCAAGGCGCCGGTCGAGGATCTCTATCACGACGCGACCTTCGACGATTTCGCCGAACTGCCCGCCATCGCCGCCCGCCTAGCGCCGCGCCCGGAATGATCTCTGCCGATCAATTCCTCCCGAGGGCCACAGTTTCCAATTGCATAGTTTGCGGTTTTGCCGCTTAGGATGATCTTGCGAACACCGCTAGGCGCGGGGGCCTGCCCCCTACGTCACCGGTCCGGATCTGGCGGCCGGCCTTTCAGCACAGGATGGACCGCGCATGATGATGGTGCGCTGCTATCTCGCCCCTTCGCGTATCGAGGGGCTGGGTGTTTTCGCTCATACCGACATCCGCAAGGGTGGGCTGGTCTGGCTTTACGATCCGCGTTTCGACGTGTCCTACGAGCGCGAGGACATCGAGCGCGCGCCGAAGCATTTCCGCGAGTTCCTCGAACGCTATACCTACGAGCACCCCGGTGATCCGGACCGTGTCGTTCTGGACTGCGACGAGGGCCTGTTCATGAACCATGCGGACGTGCCGAATTTGGACCTGTCGAACCCGTCGCGCGGCGTCGCCACCCGTCTGATCCCGGCGGGCGAGGAACTGACCTGCCACTACGGCCAGTTCACCGTTGGCCGTGTCGAGTTCCAGCCGCCGCGCCATCGCGTCTCGCCAGTACATCTGGCTGCCGAGTAGCGCACGCATAGTTAACTGCGCGTGAACTGCGCCCAGGCTATTCCCCGTGCCGTGGCCACGGCGCGGGGGTAGCTTTCTGCGCAAATGACAGACGATCCGGTCCCCAAGACCACCTCTTCATTGGGTGCAGGGACGGTCAGCCAGGCAACCGGCGGAAACGCCGGGACCGAACGGGCATGTCGAGGGCGGCGCCGCCACTTTATCAGGTACGGCAGAACCTCAGGAACAGGCAGAGACGGATGGACCCCGGGGCGAGAGTGGCCTCGTCGGGTACATTTTCGCGTGGTTTTCCGTTGCCCGTTGACAGTGATTGCTCCAGCCTAGTGCGCCTCGGCCCAGTTCGCCCCCTGCCCGGCATCCACCACCAGCGGCACGTCCAGCTTAACCGCCGGCATCGCCGCGCCTTCCATGACGTCGCGGACGCGGGTAATCACGTCTTCCTCGGCGCCCTTATCCACCTCGAAGATCAGTTCGTCATGGACCTGCAGCAGCATTCTCGCGGGCAGCCCGTCGATGGCGTCGTCCATCCGGACCATCGCGCGCCGGATGATATCCGCCGCCGAGCCCTGGATCGGCGCGTTGATTGCCGCGCGCCGCGCGAAGCCCGCATGCGGCCCCTTGGCGTTGATCTCGGGCGTGTGGATGCGCCGACCGAAAAGCGTGGCGACATGCCCGTTTTCCTTGGCGTATTTCACCGTCGCATCCATATAATCCTTGATCCCCGGGAAGCGCTCGAAATAGCGGTCGATGAAGCCCTGCGCCTCGCCCCTCGGGATCCGCAGGTTCCGAGCCAGCCCAAAGCCCGAAATCCCGTAGATCACCCCGAAATTGATCGCCTTGGCCTGACGCCGGATATCCGGCGTCATCTCGTCCAGAGGAACGTTGAACATCTCCGACGCGGTCAGCGCGTGGATGTCGACACCATCCTCGAACGCCTGTTTCAGCTCGGGAATATCCGCGATATGCGCCAGGATGCGCAGCTCGATCTGGGAATAATCGAGCGACAGCAATAACTTGCCGTCCTCCGCCACGAAAGCCTCGCGGATGCGGCGGCCTTCCTCAGTCCGAACCGGGATGTTCTGCAGGTTCGGATCGGTCGAGGCGAGCCGTCCGGTGTTGGCGCCCGCGATAGAATAAGAGGTGTGGACCCGCCCGGTATCCGGGTTGATGTGGTCCTGCAGCGCGTCGGTATAGGTGGATTTCAGCTTCGACAGCTGCCGCCAGTCCAGCACCCGCGCCGGCAGTTCGTGGATCGTCGCCAGATCCTCCAGCACATCCGCCGGCGTCGAATAGGCGCCGGTCTTGCCACGTTTGCCACCCTCCAGTCCCATCTTGTCGAACAGGATCTCGCCCAGCTGCTTCGGCGAACCGACATTGAAAGTCTCGCCCGCCAGTTCATGGATCTCCGCCTCCAGCGCCGCCATCTTTTGCGAGAACGCGTTGGACATGCGCGACAGCGTGTTGCGGTCGACCTTGATGCCCGCCATCTCCATCCGCTTCAGCACCGGAACCATCGGTCGTTCCAGCGTCTCGTAGACGGTGGTGACGCGGGCGCGGTGCAACTGCGGCTTGAACAGCTTCCACAGCCGCAGCGTGATGTCGGCGTCCTCGGCGGCGTATTTCACCGCCTCGGCCACGTCGACCCGGTCGAAAGTGATCTGCGATTTGCCGGTGCCGATCAGCTCCTTGATCGGGATGGGCTGGTGGCCAAGATACTTCTCACTGAGCAGATCCATCCCATGCCCATGCTCGCCGCCATGCATCGCGTAGGACATCAGCATGGTGTCGTCGATCGGCGCCACCTCGATCCCGTAGCGAGCGAATATCTTGGCGTCGTACTTCATGTTCTGGCCAATCTTGAGGACGGCGTCGTTCTCCAGCACCGGCTTCAGCAACTCCAGCGCCTCGTCCAGGCCCATCTGCCCCTCGGCCAGTTGTCCGTCGTCGAACAGCCCGCCCTCGGCTGATGCCTTGTGCGCCACCGGGATATAGCAGGCTTCGCCCGGCTCCACCGACAGCGAGATGCCCACCAACCCCGCGATCATCTCGTTCAGGCCGGTGGTCTCTGTATCGACGGCGACCCAGCCGCGCTCGTTGATGCGGTCGACCCACACCTGCAGCGCTGCGGCGTCCTTCACCCATTCGTAGTCTTCGGGTTTGAAGGGGACCTGTTCCTCGGCCTCAGGCTCCTCAACCGGCGGGGCAGTATCCTCGATCACCGGCGCCTCGACGCCCAGCGCCTCTGCCACACGCTTGGTGACCGTCCGGAATTCCATCGCGGCGAGGAAATTCATTAGAACCGTGGCGTCCGGCTCTTTCACTTCCAGATCGTCCAGTGTCACCTCGACCGGCGTGTCGCAGTCGAGCGTGACAAGCTTCTTCGAGAGCTCGATCTGCTCGCGGTTGTCGATCAGGGTCTGCCGCCGCTTCGGCTGCTTGATCTCCTCCGCCCGGTCCAGAAGGTCCTCCAGCGAGCCGAACTCGTTGATCAGAAGCGCCGCGGTCTTGATGCCGATGCCCGGCGCACCGGGGACGTTGTCGACGGAGTCGCCGGCCAGCGCCTGCACGTCTATCACCCTGTCCGGGCCGACGCCGAATTTCTCCTCGACCTCCTCGACGCCGATGCGGCGGTTCTTCATGGCGTCGAACATCTCGACCCCGTCGCCGACCAGCTGCATCAGGTCCTTGTCGGAGGAGATGATCGTCACCCGCCCGCCGGCGTCGCGGGCCTGGCAGGACAGTGCCGCGATGATGTCGTCAGCCTCGTAGCCTTCCTGCTCGAGGCAGGCGATGTTGAAGGCGCGGGTGGCGTCGCGGGTCAGCGGGATCTGCGGGCGCAGGTCCTCGGGCATCTCGTCGCGGTTGGCCTTGTAGAGGTCGTACATGTCGTTCCGGAAGGTATGGGAGCCCTTGTCGAAGACGACGGCGACGTGGGTGGGGGCGTCGGGACCCTTGTTATCCTCGACCATCTTCCAGATCATGTTGACGAAGCCGGAGACGGCGCCGATGGGGAGGCCGTCGGACTTTCGGGTCAGGGGCGGGAGCGCGTGGAAGGCGCGGAAGATGAAGGCCGATCCGTCGATCAGGTGGAGGTGACAGCCTTTGCCGAAAGCCATGGATGGGGCCCCTTTTTCCGAGTGGCTCATTGGTAGCCTCATGGGGCGGGAGGGTCCAGATATGAGGTGCGTCCGGACGGGCTCTGTCGGGGCGTCCTCATGGGGACGCCTTTCAAGTGGTTGAAAGGGTGAGGGTAACGCGAAAGTAACGATTTGGGCGAGGTTTGGGGGCTGGTTTTTCGCATGGATCTGACGGCCAATAATCGCTGTTCAGTCACGCGAAATGGAGCGGCGTCCAGCGCAGGCTTTCAACGCTTCGACGAGGCGGGCGAAGGTACCCTTCGACATCCGGCCATAGACGTAGCCGCCGCCAGGCGCCGATCTGACCAGGTCGTAACCCGGCCAGTCGAACGAATTGATGTCGCGCAGGTTGATCCAGTGGTCCTGTCCATCGAGGCCCATCGTCCTGCATTCGGCTGGCGTCAGCTTCAGCCGGAAGGGTTCGTCGCCCGGACTTGGGGGAGAATGGCTGATCGCGACGAGGCTTACCCTTGTCTGCACCCCTGCCTTACCGCAACGAGGATCGCCGCCGGGTGGGGCTTGCCCGCGTTTTCCATTCCAGCATCGGCCTGTTCCCGGAACAGGAAGTCGTAGCCGATAACAAGGCCGGGCCGCGGTTCGGGAAGCGCCACCTGTCAGGCGGGATCGTCGTAGGATGCAACCGCGTCGTCCAGCGCCTCGAAGAAAGCATCGTCCGCTTCTTCGATACGGGTCAGTTCGCGCTGGCGGCGTCGGAGCGTCTCGAGTTCTTCCAGCACGGCCGGAGAAATGAAGGCTCCTACTGTCCGCTTGTGGCTGCGAACAGCTATGATGCCATGCTCGCGGACGTCTTCCTTCATCTTGGGGAAGTTGCGTGCGAACGTGGTAGCAGGGACTTCGACGGTCATGCGCTTGCGCTCCGGTTTTGCGTAAATTACGCATTTTACGCATTTTTGTCAAGGCTGGCGGCCCGCCTCCTCAGCACCCGAACCCTGCCCAGCGTGCCGCCGGGCGGAGCAGGTGGGATGGGCGGTGGCATCTCTTCACCGTGTCCGATCTCCGCCCGAACATCGCCTTGCCGACCACTGGCATTCTTGACTTGTACGGCGTTATACCGTACATATTTACCTCCGAAGGAGACCGACCATGTTTTCCATCAAGACTGTGACCCCGACCCCGGGCAAGATGGAAGCGCGCAAGGAACTGCGCATGCACCGCGCGGATGAAGAGCGCATCAGGGCCGCCGCCGCCGCGACCGGCCTGCAGGAAGCCGACTTCATCCGTCAGGCGGCTCTTCTGCGCGCGCAGGAGGTCGAGCAGCGTGCATCGCTTTCTGTCCTGCCTGTCGAGGCGTTCGATGCGTTCAGGGCAGCTGTCGAGGCTCCCGGCAAGGTCGTGCCCGGTCTGGCGCGTGCTGCGGAAGCCTCGAAGGGCCTTCTGAAGGATGCCGGCTGAGACCGCGGCTCACCTGCCCTCTCTGACGATCGCGAGGTTCGACAAGGCGCTGCATGACCGCAGCGCCTTCTCCTGTGGCTTCGGACCCATCGACAACTTCCTGAAATCGTCGCTCTCGGACCAGATCAGGGCCGGGATGGTCGCCGCATGGATCGCAACGGCAGAGGGCGATCCCGCCGTGCTGGGCTTCTATGCGCTCGGCGCAATGGCTGTCCGCGCAGAATTCGGCCCGGAGAAGTGGCAGCGCGCAGGCGTGCCAGACATACCGGTCATCTACATCCGCGCGGTGGCTGTGCGCGAAGACATGCAGGGCAAGGGGCTGGGAACCGCCCTCGTCGTGGATGCCATGAGGCGATGTCTGGGCATCGCCGATCAGATGGGCGCCGCAGCTATTGTCCTCGATGTCCTCAGGGACGACCACTTCGAACGGCGCTGGAATTTCTACGAAGATCTTGGGTTCCGGCCTCTTGGCGATCCTTTGAATCCGGAGAGGGTCTGTATTCCGATGGCGGACGTGCGCGCGACGCTTGGGTGAATTACTGCTGTTATCAAGATTCTTGGTCGGCACATCTGCCTCGATCAGCAGCGCGACACCCGAACATTGCGAAAAAGGCAGCGCCCGACCCTGGGTGGGCGCTTGCGGCGCCTGCCATGGGCGGTGGGTCATCGTCTGCCCGGCGGCAGTGCCGATTGCAAAGGTGCAGAAGCGCCCTCCCGGGGGGAGGGTCGGGCGCTGCCCGGCGTGCCGCCGGGCGGAGCGTCTGGCATAGGGTGCGCCGAGACTTCGGGCCATCGGCGCGGTTGGGGCGGAGGCTACGCCCAGTCCCGGCAGACGTACTTGATCTCCATGAACTCCTCCATTCCGCGCCGGGCACCTTCGCGGCCGAGACCGCTCTGCTTGGTGCCGCCGAAGGGGATCGGGGCGCCGGTCACCTTGGTGCGGTTGACCGCGACCATGCCGAACTGCAGGGCGCGGGCGACGCGGTAGATGCGGCGGGGGTCGAGGCTGTGGAGATAGGCGACGAGGCCGTATTCGGTGGCATTGGCGCGGGCTATCGCCTCTTCCTCTGTATCGAAGGGGGCAATGGCGGCGACCGGGCCGAAGGTCTCCTCGTGAAAGATCAGCGCCTCGGGCGGCACGTCGGTCAGCACCGTCGCCTGATAGAAGAGCGGCCCCTGCCCGTCCCGCCGGCCGCCGCAGGCGAGCGTCGCGCCATGCTCCAGGGCATCCGCCACATGCGCCTCCTGCTTGGCCACCGCCGCCTCGTTCATCAGAGGGCCGAGGTCGCAGTCGTCCATGCCCGGCCCGAGGGTCAGCGCCTTGGTCGCTTCGGTGAACCGCGCGCAGAACGCGTCATAGACGGAACGCTCCACGAAGATCCGGTTGGCGCCCAGGCAATCCTGCCCGGTCGTGGCGAACTTGGCCTTGATGGCTTCCGACACCGCCTCGTCCAGATCGGCATCGGCGAAGACGATCAGCGGCGCGTGGCCGCCCAGTTCCATCACCAGCTTCTTCACCGTGTCGGCGGAGTTGCGGTAGAGCAGCCGCCCGATCTCGGTCGACCCGGTAAAGGACAGCGCGCGGACGCGGGCGTCATCTGTCCACGGCGGCACCACCACGGGTGCGCTGCCGGTGACGATGTTGAAGACCCCCGGCGGAAACCCGGCGCGTTCGCCCAGTTCGGCCAGCGCCAGCGCGGAATAAGGCGTCTCGGCAGAGGGGTGCGCGACCACGGTGCAGCCGGCGGCCAGCGCCGCGGCGGCCTTGCGGGTCAGCATGGCGGAGGGGAAGTTCCACGGCGTGATCAGGGCCACCACGCCCATCGGTTCCAGCCACAGCTCGACCTCGGCATCGGGAAGGTGGCTGGTGACGCCCTCGATATTCGGGCGCTTGGCCTCTTCGGCGTAATACTCCACGAAGCTGGCGGCATAGTCGATTTCGCCCCGCGCCTCGGAGAGCGGCTTGCCCTGTTCGGCGACCATGATGCGGGCCAGATCCTCGCGATGGGCGATCATCAGCTCGAACCAGCGGCGCAGGATGGCGCTGCGCTCCTGCGGCAGCTTCGCAGACCAGTCTGCGAACGCCTCCTGCGCGACATCGACGGCGGCGGCGCTTTCCTCGGCCGAGAACGCAGCGACATCGCCGATGCTATGGCCGGTGGCAGGGTCGGTCACGGGGAAGGTATCGCCACCCGCCGCATCCGTCCAACTGCCCCCGACATAGGCGCGGCTCCGGATCAGGTCGGTGTCGGCGATATCGGTTCTGGTCGTCAGGGCGCTGCCCGGCATGGTGGTCCTTTCCGTTTCCTCTGTCTCATTCGGACCCCAATGGTAACGCACATGGCCCGGATGACCACCGGATCGCCCTGCCCCGATGCCGCATGGCGACGGCGGCGGCGGCCGCGCTATAGAAGGGCATGGACATGCACGGCGTCTTCATCATCATCGGGCTGTTCCTGCTGGCCGGGCTGGTCGCCGACGTGGTCGGGCGGCGCACGCGGCTGCCGCGGGTGACGCTGCTGATGCTGTGCGGCGTGATCGTCGGGCGGTCCGGGTTCGGCCTGATCCCGCCGGAGGTCGAGGCATGGTTCGAGTTCCTGACCATCGCGGCGCTGACCATGGTGTCGTTCCTGCTGGGCGGCTCGCTGACCAGGGCGAACCTGACGGCGCACGGGCGGACGATCATGTGGATTTCCGTCGCGATCGTGGTGGCGACCATCGTGCTGGTCGCGTTCGGACTGTGGCTGATCGGGATCGACGCGGCGGTGGCGCTGGTGCTGGGCGCGGTGGCGGCGGCGACGGACCCGGCGGCGACCTCTGACGCGCTGAAGCAGGCGCGGATCGAGGGCGATTTCGCCGACAGCCTGCGCGGCATCGTCGCCATCGACGACGCCTGGGGGCTGATGGCGTTCAGCATCGTGCTGGTGATCGTGAACGTGATGGGCGGGTCGGCGGATTTCTCGGCCCTTGGCGAGGGGCTGTGGGAGATCTTCGGGGCATTCGGGCTGGCGGCGGTGCTGGGATTTCCGGCGGCGTTCCTGACCGGGCGCATCCGGCATGGCGATCCGATGGAGGCAGAGGCCATCGGGCTGGTGTTCCTGACCGCCGGGCTGGCGCTGTGGCTCGACGTTTCCTACCTGATCGTCGGCATGGCCGTGGGGGCGATCATCGCGAATTTCGCCAGGCACCATAAGCGGACCTTCTTCGAGATCGACCGGTTCCAGTGGCCGTTCATGATCCTGTTCTTCATCCTCGCCGGGGCGTCCTTCGAGGTGCAGGCGCTGGTGCTGTTGGGATGGGTCGGGGTGGCCTATCTCGTGTTGCGCGTGGTGGCGCGGGTGATCGGGGGACAGGTCGGCGCGATGCTGGGCGGCGCGCCGAAGCTGCAGCGGCCGTGGTTTGGGCTGGCGCTGCTGCCGCAGGCGGGGGTGGCCATCGGCATGGCGCTGGTCGCGGCGGAGGAGATGCCGGAGCATGCGGCGACGATACTGAGCCTGACCATCGGCTCGACCATCGTGTTCGAACTGTTGGGGCCGGTGGCGACGATCTTTGCCGCGAAGCGCGTCGCGCGGCTGGAGTCGGCGGGTTTGTCCAGTTGATTACCCGGCTGCCTTCGATTAGGCGATGTGCGGGATTTTCATCATGTTAACGCCCCGGGTCGCGCGGCAGAGCGACCGCGCCATGCCGCGACCGGGATCGAGGGAGACAGAGAATGGGTAACACCCCCGACATCATCTACACCAAGGTCGACGAGGCGCCGGAACTGGCCAGCGCGTCGCTGCTGCCGATCATCCGGTTCTTCGCCGATGCAGCGGACGTGACCGTCGAGACCCGCGACATTTCGCTGGCGGGCCGGATCATCGCCGCGTTTCCGGAGCGGCTGACCGACGAACAGAAGCAGTCGGACGACCTGGCCTGGCTGGGGGAACTGGTGAAGACGGCGGAAGCGAACGTCATCAAGCTGCCGAACATCTCTGCTTCGGTGCCGCAGCTGACGGCGGCGGTGAAGGAACTGCAGGCGCAGGGCTATGACCTGCCGGATTACCCGGAAGCGCCCTCCACCGACGCGGAAAAGGCGGCGCGGGCGAAATACGACGCGATCAAGGGTTCGGCGGTGAACCCGGTGCTGCGCGAGGGCAACTCGGACCGGCGCGCGGCGGAGGCGGTGAAGAACTACGCCATGGCCAACCCGCACCGGATGGGCGAGTGGTCGCAGGATTCGAAGACGCGGGTGGCGTCGATGTCGGGCGGCGATTTCTTCTCGAACGAGGTGTCGGCGACGCTGGACGGCGCGGCGACCGCGAAGATCGTGCTGGAAACGGCGGATGGCGAGACGGTGCTGAAGGACGGCGTGTCCTACCCCGCCGGGACCGTGGTGGACGCGACCTACATGTCGGCGAAGGCGCTGGATGCGTTCCTGGCGGACGAGATCGAGAAGACCAAGACGGAAGGCACGCTGTTCTCGCTGCACATGAAGGCGACGATGATGAAGGTCTCGGACCCGATCATCTTCGGCCACGCGGTGACGGCGTGGCTGGCGCCGGTGTTCGAGCAGTATGGCGACAGGCTGACAGAACTGGGGGTGAACCCGAATTCCGGCATGGGCGACCTGCTGGAGCGGGTGAAGGGCGATGCGGAGATCATGGCGGCCATCGAGGCCTGCACTGCCAGCCGTCCGCCGATGTACATGGTCAACTCGGACCGCGGCATCACCAACCTGCATGTGCCGTCGGACGTGATCATCGACGCCTCGATGCCGGCGCTGATCCGCGCGGGCGGCAAGGGCTGGGGCCCGGACGGCAAGGAAGCGGACACCAACTGCGTGATCCCCGACAATTCCTACGCGCCGGTCTATGACGAGGCGGTCGAGTTCTTCAAGGCGAACGGCAAGCTGAACCCGGCCACCGCCGGCACGGTGCAGAATATCGGGCTGATGGCGCAGAAGGCGGAGGAATACGGGTCGCACCCGACCACCTTCGAGATCCCGGCGGATGGAACGGTGAAGATGGTGCTGGAAGACGGCACGGTGCTGCACTCGCATGCCGTCGAGGCGGGCGATATCTGGCGCTCTGCCTCGGCCCGGAAGGCGCCGATCGAGGACTGGGTGAACCTGGCCATCGACCGGCAGAAGGCGACCGGGTATCGCGCGATCTTCTGGCTGGACGCCAGCCGCGCGCACGATGCGGAGCTGATCAAGTACGTGAAGCCCATCCTCGAAGCCAGGGGCGTTGCTGACAAATTCGAGATCATGGCCCCGCGCGAAGCGACGCGGGCCTCGCTGGAGACGATCACCAGGGGCGAGTCGACCATCGCGATCACCGGCAACGTGCTGCGCGACTACCTGACCGACCTGTTCCCGATCCTGGAGCTGGCGACAAGCGCCAAGATGCTGTCGATCGTCAAGCTGATGCAGGGCGGCGGGCTGTTCGAGACCGGCGCGGGCGGCTCGGCTCCGAAGCACGTGCAGCAGCTGGTGGAAGAGAACCACCTGCGCTGGGATTCGCTGGGCGAGTTCTGCGCGCTTGGCGAAAGCTTTAAGTTCCTTGCCGATGCCAAGGGCAACGCGAAGGCGGCGGTGCTGGGCAAGGCGGTGGACGCAGCGACGCAGGGCATCCTCGACAACGACCGGTCACCCAGCCGCAAGGTCGGCGAGCCGGATAACCGCGACAGCCACTACTGGTTCGCCCGCTACTGGGCCGAGGCGCTGGCGGCGCAGGGCGAGGACGCCGCGCTGGCCGCGCATTTCGCGCCGGTGGCGAAGGCTCTGGCCGACGGCGAAGCCGCCATCGTGGCGGAACTGGCGGCGGCGCAGGGCAGCCCGGCGGATATCGGCGGTTACTATCACGCCGACCCGGCGAAGGTGGCGGCGGTGATGCGGCCGAGTTCGACGCTGAACGCGATCATCTCGTGATGGCAAAGGCCCCGGGAGACCGGGGCCTTTTGTTTGGGGGGGTCGCCCGTGCGTTTGGTCGGGGGGCTTTTCCGGCATTGGATCGTAAGCACGGAGCCGCGCGTCGGGGGGCCGCGGCGCGGCGATCTGTCTGTTGGGCTGTGGCGCTTTATGCTGGCCACGCCCCTCCTCGCTTTGAGCTATGCGCCTGTGGCGGCCAGATCGCCGGGCCCGGGGGGCGGCCCGGCGATGCGCGGCGGCTTCGCCGCTGTTCGCGCAGGGGGTTTAAGTCGGGCCGGAGAGAGCGCTCTGCGCTTTCGTCCGGCCAAAACGACAGCCGCCATCAGGGTTCGGTCAACGGGTAGTCCGGCGAATGGGCGAAATAGATGTCCATTCCGCCAATACCGCCGGGGCGGTCGGACTGGAAGATCAGGAGGCTGCCGTCGGCTGTGGGCGAGGGCATGATCTCTTCGTGCTCGGTGTTGATCCAGTCGCCGAGATTGACCGGCTGGGTCCAGCCGGAGGCGTAGTCGCCGTTCTGCGGGGCGTAGCTGGTCTGCCAGATATCGCTGCCGCCCTGCCCGCCGGGCCAGTCCATGCCCCAGATCAGGCCCTTCTCGGGTTCCAAATGCGAGTCGCCCTGGGGGGTGCTGATGCTGATCTTGCGGGGCAGCGCGAAGGCCTGGCGGTCGGGGTCCCAGTCGCTGGTCATGAAATCGGGCAAGGCGTCGGGTCTGCCGGAGATCTGGATGTAGAAGAGGTGGAGGGTGCCGTCGGTTTCCACCACGGTCGGGCAGGATTCGACGAAGGGGCCGTTGATGTCGGGCTCGAGATTGATGGCGGGCCCCCAGCCCGCGTCGTCGGCGGGGTCGGTCCGGTGGGAGACGTAGAGGTCGCCCTGCCCCGAGCCTCCCGGGCGGTCGCTCATGAAATAGAGGGAGAGGCCGTCTTCGGAGAGATAGGGGCTGTGGTCGGTGGAAGGGCTGTTGATGGGGGCCGGCAGCATGGTCAGGGGCGACCAGGGCGCGGCCGTGTCGGCGCGGTGGGAGACGTAGATGTTGTAGTTGGAAAAGAGGTAGAAACCCCCGGGCTCGCCGCCGCCCATGTCGCTGGGGCGGTCGGAGGAGACGTAGAGGGTCAGGCCGTCGGCGGTGATGGTCGAGAAGGCCTCGTGCCACTCGGAATTGATCGTGTCTCCGGCATTCTCGATGACCGGGGGCTCGCTGGCGTGGCCGGTGGATGTGACGGATGTGAGAGCCGTGGTCAGAAGGATGAGGTTTTTCATCGGTGCCTCCGCTGCGTGCAGGGTCGCGTTAACGCTCTACCTGAGTGAGAGCCGTCGCGGAAGTCGGACCGTATTAGCGGCCCCACGGCCTAGCCGTGCAGTCTGCGATAGAGCCCCGCGGCCAGGGCCATGTCCCAGTGGTCGCCCGGCACGTAGCAGTCCTGATCCCGCAGGACTTCCTGCCAGTTGCGCCAGCGTCCGTTGTCCCAGTGTTTCAGGAAATACCGGGCGAAGTGGCTGTGGACCGCGCAGGTGCGGCCGGCCAGCACCCTGCGGTCGCCGGCGGGGATCTTCAGGAGCGCCGCGCCCACCGCGTCGCCGGATGCCGGTGCGATCCGTGTCAGTTCCAGCCCGCCACGGGCGACCAGCCAGGGATGGAAACCGGCGGTCCAGCGCCAGGCGGGCTTGCGGGGTGTCCGGCGGAGTTTCTGGCGCCAGGTGGCCTTTTGCGGCAGGCATTCCATGTATCCGCACGCTGCCAGCGCCTCGCAGACACCGGTCAGCATCGGATCCGACGTCGCGACGATGGCGCCCATCGCGCGCAGATCCTCGACATCGGGGGCATGGCATACCAGCGCCTCGAGCAGCGTATCGAGATCGGCGCGGCGCGCGGTCTTGGCCAGGCCGTCAGGCTCGGCGTGCGGTTCCACGACACGCCAACGCTCCGCCTCCAGGCGCAGCAGGCCGATGCGGGACAACGACGCACAGACGATTTCCAGGCAAACCGGATCGTCATGGCGCGGAGCCCCCTCCTGCACACAGGGGACGGAAAGCGACAACCGCACCTCGCGCAGCAGCCACGCCGCCAGCACGGAGTGAAGCGTCCGCTCTGCGGGGCTCAGCAACCGGTTCCTGTCTGTCGAGTCGGCCAATACCACCTTCATGCTCTGATGACGTGGTTCAGGCGCGCGGGTCGGTGCTCGGTGGCATTCCTTACCCGGCACCTGCACCACACAGCGCAGCCTGGCGGGGTCCGCACCCGGCAGCGCGGCGCCATGCCTATTGGGCCTGACGATTTTTTCAACGTGGCGGTTCCGGCTGTTGAGACGGGCCGCCCGCCGGGGCGTACGGAAACGGGTCTGGTCAGGTGTCGGAATCACCGCAAAGGCTCCTTGTCGGTCCACGGGCCGATGCGGTCCGGGCGGGCAACCGCGCGTGTTGTCGGGGGGATATGCCACCGGGAAGGCTTTCGCGCTTGCAGGTGATCTGCCGATAAGCGGTATTTTTCGTGCAGACGGGCTGGAGACGGATGCGCGCCGGTATACGGAAAACCGGGGTCCTGGTGCATCCGGCGCGACCTTCACAAGGGCCGCATTACCGCAAGCCGAACGGTAAACCGGATCGTGATCCCGGAGCTGACAGGGATGAGTATCGGTACAGAATATACTGATATTATTTAATTAAATTTAGTAATAGCCTTCCCCTTGGCCGGCAGTCGCGGCGGTATGCCGCGGGCTTCCGTGGGATCAGGGAAAACTGTGAATTGACTTTTCCGATCAATTCACTCAACTAATAAGCCGTACCCAACGCGAAGACTCTGACGATGATCATCTGCCACTGCCAGAATATCTCGGATCAGGAAATCCACAGCGCCATCGACTGGATGCGCGCCGCCGATCCGGACACTCTGATCACGCCCGGCAAGGTCTATCGCGCTTTGGGGAAGGCCGCGGATTGCGGCGGTTGCCTGCCTCTGTTCATGGACACGATGTCCCGGAACGAGAACTTGGAAGTTCCTATGAACCTGCGTAATCTTCGCGGTGGAAGCAGGAAAGGATCCAAGCCATGCAAGGCGACAGCAAGGTCATCGAATACCTGAACAAAGCCCTTCGTAGCGAACTGACGGCGGTCAGCCAGTACTGGCTGCATTTCCGGCTGCAGGACGACTGGGGTCTGGCCCACATGGCGAAGAAAAGCCGTGAGGAGAGCATCGAGGAGATGAATCACGCCGACAAGCTGATCGACCGGATCATTTTTCTTGGCGGGCATCCGAACCTGCAGAAACTCGACCCCCTGCGCATTGGCCAGACCCCCAAGGAGACGCTGGAATGCGACCTTGCGGCGGAACTGGAGGCGGTGGCGCTTTACAAGGAGGCGCGCGCCTATTGTGAATCGGTCAGCGACTATGTCTCGAAGAACATCTTCGAGGAGCTGCTGACCGACGAGGAAGGCCATGTCGACTTTCTCGAAACCCAGCTCGACCTGCTCGAGAGTATCGGGGCAGAGAAATACGCCCAGCTCAACGCCGGAAAGATGGACGAGGCAGACTGAGTTTTTCTACCGTTTTCTGATGTTCTGGACCCGGCCGGTAATGCGGCCGGGTTTTTTCATGGCAGCGGACCGCTGTGTGGGACGGGCCCGGTTTCCGCGCCAGCATCTTTCCCCTAGGGTTCGCCGCAGACGCTTTCACCCGGCGGAGATATGCTGACGTACCGCATCCTTCTGAGCCTGGCATTTCCCTTTGTCCTGGCACGGCTTTGCTGGCGCGTGCTGCGCGGCCGGGAAACCGTGGCGGATCTCGGCGAACGGCTGGGCGGCGGGGGCGGCAGACCGGGGGCTGTCTGGCTGCACGGCGCGTCGAACGGCGAGCTGACCTCGGCCCGGCCGCTGGTGCTGGCGCTGATGGAGGCGCTGCCGGACATGCAGATGGTGGTGACCGCGAACACGGTGACGGGGCGCGACCTTGTGCGCGGCTGGGGCCTGCCACGTGTCGAGGCTCGGCTTGCGCCGCTGGATCTGCGGTGGGCGCTGTCGCGGTTCCGGCGCGCATGGGCCCCTAGCCTGCTGATCGTGATGGAAAACGAGCTGTGGCCGAACCGGATCGTCACCGAAACGGCGCCGGTGATCTGCGTCGGCGCGCGGATGTCGGCACGGAGCCATCGGCGCTGGAGCCGGTTCCCGGCGCTGGCGGCGCGGCTTTTGGGCGGGTTCCGGCGGCTCTGGCCGCAGGATGCGGCCTCGGGACGGCACTTCGCGGCGCTGGGATTGCCGGAGGACCGGCTGGGCGCGATCGGCACGCTGAAATCGGCGGTGGAACTGGCCGACCCGGATCCGGGCCTGCTGTTGCGCTATGGCGCTGTGTACCGCCGGACCGATACCGTACTGGCCGCCTCCACCCACGAGGGTGAGGAGGATATCGTGCTGGCCGCGTTCCTCGCCGTCCTGCGCTCGCGCCCCGGGCTGCGGCTGATCCTTGCGCCGCGCCACCCGAAGCGCGGGGCGGAGCTGGCGCAGATGCTGCGCCAGATGGAGTTGCGTTTTGCGCGCCGCTCTGTGGGGGAGGAACCGGACGAGACGACAGCGGTCTACCTGGCTGACACGCTGGGGGAGATGCCGCTGTGGTATTCGCTGGCCGGCGTCACGTTCGTCGGCGGTTCCTTTGTCGCGCGCGGCGGTCATACCCCGTTCGAGCCCGCCGCCGCCGGGTCCGCCATTGTCCACGGGCCGGACGTGTCGAATTTCGAGGGCCCATATGCCGCGCTGGACCGGACCGGCGGCGCGATGGCGGTGCTGGATGGCGGGGAGCTGACCAGCGCGCTCCTGCGGCTGTCGACGGCGGAGGCGCAGGAGGCTCAGGCGGCCCGGGCGCGGGAGATCCTCGACGAGATCGGCAGCAGCGGCGCGCTGATCGCGGAGATCACGGACGAGGTGCGCAGGCTGCTGGGGGAGCGGTGACGCCGGTGGTTCGGGTCAGTTGGCGCGCGGCAGGTGATCGGTGAAGCCTTTGGTTTTCAGGAGGTCGAATGCCGCCAGCACATGGTGGGGGATCGCCACTTCGGCCTGATAGCCGGGGGCCGGGTAGGTCCGCATACGTTCGACATCGCCCACCATCTCGCAGACGAGCGCGCGGAAGCCGTGATGGGCGGTGGGCTGATCCTCGAAGGCGGTTAGCGGCGCGGTGACCATCGCCCTTATTTCGGGCCACTGCGCCGCCAGCGTTGCACGGCAGCGAAGCTGCGTCTGCGGCTTGGTCACGAAGATGGCCGTGCGGATATCCGGCAGGAGGCGGGCGGAGAAGGTCACGTTCTCTCCGATATTTGTGGCGGCGGTTTCGATGGCGATGGCTTCCGGCGGCACGCCTGCGGCGGTGGCGCGGTCTGCGAAGGCTTCCGCCTCCGTGGCCGGGAACAGGTTCCGTGTCCAGTTGCCGGTGGCGCCGGTGAAGAGGAGCCGGGGGGCGTAGCCTTCGTTGTAAAGCCGGGCGCAGCGGTCGGCGACGCGCAGGTCGTAGGAGCCGAGGCCGACGATGACGTCGGCGTGTTCGACAGGGTCGGAGACGCTGTGGAAGGTCCAGAGGGTTCGTGCCGCCTGCCGGATGTCGTCGGTCACATCGTGCTCCGTTCGGGTCGCCCCGGGGAGTAGTGGCGGAAAACGGGACGGGTGGAAAGCGGCGGTGGGACTGTCTGTTGGCCTGATGCCCTGAAGCGTCCAGGGCAGCACTCCGGCGCGGGGCTGCGCCCTGCCCTTCGCGAGTCATGCCCTACCGGCATGAAAAAGCCGCCCGGACTTTCGTCCGGACGGCTTTCGATCTCACTTCATCGCGTCGTTACGCAGGCTCGGCGACGACGCCTTTTTCCTTCGCCAGTTCCTGCATGCGTTTCTGCAGCTTCTCGAAGGCGCGGACCTCGATCTGGCGGATACGCTCGCGGCTGACGTTGTAGACGCCGGACAGTTCCTCGAGCGTCACCGGCTGGTCCTGCAGGCGGCGCTGGGTCAGGATGTCCTGCTCGCGCTCGTTCAGCACGGACAGCGCCTCGGCCAGCAGCTCGCGGCGGACCTCAAGCTCGTCCTTCTCGGCATAGGCGCCGGCCTGGTCGGCGTCTTCGTCTTCCAGCCAGTCCATCCACTCGGTGGCGCTGTCGCTGTCGGAGCCGACCATCGCGTTCAGCGAGGCGTCGCCGCCGGACAGGCGCCGGTTCATCGAGATGACCTCGTCCTCGGTCACGCCGAGATCGGTCGCGATCTTGGCCACCTTGTCGGGGTGCAGGTCGCCCTCTTCCAGCGCGCCGATGCGGGCCTTGGCCTTGCGCAGGTTGAAGAACAGCTTCTTCTGCGCCGAGGTCGTGCCGAGCTTCACAAGCGACCAGGACCGCAGGATGTATTCCTGGATCGAGGCGCGGATCCACCACATGGCGTAGGTCGCGAGGCGGAAGCCTTTTTCGGGGTCGAACCGCTTCACGGCCTGCATGAGACCCACGTTCGCCTCGGAAATCACCTCGGCCTGCGGCAGTCCGTAGCCGCGATAGCCCATGGCGATCTTGGCCGCGAGACGCAGGTGCGACGTGACCAGCTTGTGGGCCGCGCCGGTATCCTCGCGCTCCACCCATGCCTTGGCGAGCATGTATTCCTCTTCCGGCTCCAGCATCGGAAACTTGCGGATTTCCTGCAGGTACCGGTTCAGCCCCTGTTCAGGAGACGGGGCGGGAAGCGTCGTGTAATTGCTCATAGATATCCCTCTCACCGCCCGATGTTTCGGGCTTTAACATTCTATTTAGGAATGCGACCGGGCCATTCAAGATGTCGCACACCTCTCAGGTCGATACGCAGCATGGTCCGTTTTCCGTCGCGTCGCCAGTCATGTCATCAAATCTCACGCCGACGTGTCGCCGGGTGACCGGGAACGGGTGATCGTTGCGGTCAGGGGCGGGATCTGGCCGGGAAAAGGGTATTTCCGAGGATTTTCTTAAGAAATCGTTACGTTTTGGCGCGCAGACCGTTGCTGCCGGATTCGCTATATATGCGTTTTTGCATGATTAATATCGGCATTTCGGCAATTCCCATACACTTCGACATAAGTATGTTGCGCCTCACCCGACACCGGAAGGAGGCCACCATGCACCGTATTTCCCCTGACTCTGCAGCATCGCACATGGACTATCGCATCTGCGCAGCCCTTGCGGGCACGCTTTATCTGGTGGTCATCGCGGCCGGGCTGAGCGCCGAGTTCGCGATCCGTCAGCCGCTGATTGTTCCCGGCGATGCCGCGGCGACGGCCGGAAACATCCGCGCCTCTGCCGGGCTGTTCCGGGCCGGGTTTGCGCTGGACGCCGCGATGGCCCTGGCGGATGTGGGGCTGGCGGTTGCGCTGTTCCTGCTGTTCCGTTCCGTGCAGCCGGGGCTGGCGCTGGCGGCGATGGTGTTCCGGCTGGTGCAGGCGGCGGTGCTGGCGATGAACCTGCTGTTCCACACGGGCGCGCTGCAGATGGCCCTTGGCGGTGGGTCGGACACGGCGGTGCTGTGGCTCGTGGAGACGCAGGCGGCGGGCTATGACCTCGGGCTTATCTTCTTCGGGGTGAACTGCCTGCTGATGGCCACGCTGATCCGGCGGAGCGGGTTCGCGCCGCGCGGGCTGGGTGTGCTGGTAGGGCTGGCGGGCGTCGTCTACCTGACGGGCAGCTTCACGCGGTTTCTGGCGCCGGAGATGCTGGCGCTGATGCAGCCCGCCTATGTCCTGCCGATGGCGGCGGAAATCTGGTTCTGCGGCTGGCTGCTGTGGACCGGCTTTGGCCGGACGCGGGCAGCGGTGGCCGCCTAGCCGCGCAGGGCGGCCAGCAGGGACTGCATATCTTCCGGCAGGGGCGCTTCGAAGCACATCATGTCACCACTCACGGGATGCTCGAAGCCGAGCGTGGCGGCGTGAAGCGCCTGACGCGGGAAGGCGGCGGCCGCCTCGGCGCCGCCGGGAGGGAGAGCGCGGGCAGACAGCCTGCGCTTTCCGCCGTAGACCGGGTCGCCGATCAGGCCGTGGCCGGCATGGGCCATGTGAACGCGGATCTGGTGGGTGCGGCCGGTTTCCAGCCAGCAGTCGACGAGGGAGGCCGCGACAGGCTGACCGAAGGTTTCCACCACGCGGGCGCGGGTGACGGCGTGCTTGCCGCCGTGAAAGGTCACCGCCTGCCGCTGCCGGTCGGTGCGGTGGCGGGCGAGCTGGGTGGTGATCTTGAGGATATTGCCATCCTCGAAGGACACGCCCCTGACCCCGCGCAGGCGCGGGTCGGCGGCATCGGGCGCGCCGTGGACCACGGCGAGGTAATGCCGCTCGACCGTGTGCGCCTCGAACTGGGCGGCGAGGGCATGGTGGGCCTGGTCGGTCTTGGCGGCGACAAGCAGGCCGCTGGTGTCCTTGTCGATGCGGTGGACGATGCCGGGCCGCGCCACGCCACCGACGCCCGACAGGCTGTCGCCGCAATGGGCCAGAAGCGCGTTGACCAGCGTGCCGCCGGGGCTGCCCGGCGCGGGGTGGACGACCATGCCGACGGGCTTGTCGATGACGATGAGTTCGGCATCCTCGTAGACGACGTTCAGCGGGATCGTTTCGGCCACCATGTCCGTCTCGGCGGCTTCCTCGATGACCAGTTCGTAGGTCTCGCCCTCGGCCGGTTTCGCCTTGGCATCGGTGACGGGATCGCCATCCTTCAGAACCGCGCCCTCGGCGATCAGCCGGGCCAGCCGCGAGCGGCTGAGCGCCGCCGCCTCTGGCACGTCGCGCGCCAGTGCCTTATCAAGGCGCGGCGGCGGATCGGCGGCGATCGTCACGCGCAGGCGGGAGACGGACATGGAGGAAGCTCCGGAACAGGCTGGCGATTTGCGGTCGCTGAAGCTCCTGAAAGGGCTGGTGACCGTGCTGATGGTTGTGATGATCGTCGGGTTCATAGTGCTGATCGCCGTGCTTGTCACCAACTTCCCCGGAACGCGCAGCGGCGGCGGGCCCGCCCTGCCCGACAGCATCGCCCTGCCCGAGGGCGCGGTGGCGGAGGCGTTCACGCAGGGCGACGGCTGGTATGCGGTGGTAACGGAGGATCAGCGCATCCTGATCTTCGATGCGGCGTCCGGCGACCTGCGGCAGGACGTGGAGATATTGCCGGCGGAGTGAGGGCCGGGTTTGCGCGGCTCAGGCGCCGACGGCGCGGCGCGCGAGCTTCCAGTAGATCCGTTCCACACGCTCCCGGCTCAGGCGGCCGCCCTCGCGGCACCAGCCGGTCACGCCGGTCATCATCGCCAGCAGCGCCTTGGTGGTCAGTTTCGCATCCGGGACGCGCATCAGGTTCTGCTGCATGCCGTCGCGCAGGATGCGTTCCAGCTCATGCTCGTAGGCGCCGCGCAGCGCGGTGATCGCGACGTAGTTCTGCGGCGCAAGGTTGCGGAGTTCCATATAGGCTACGAAGACGGCATCGGGCCGGGCGAGCATGTGGTCGATATGAAACCGGACGAAGGCCTCGAGCCGCTGCAGCGGGTCGTCGCCCTTCGGCATCGCGCGCCATTCGGCCAGCAATTCCTCGAGATGATCGCGCATCAGGTCGTAGAGAAGTGTCTGCTTGTCGGGGATGTAGATGTAGAGCGCGCCGGCCTGCACCCCGACTTCGGCCGCAAGCTGCCGCATCGAGACGGCGGCATAGCCATGCTCCGCAAACAGCTTGATCGCCGCATCGCGGATCCGTGTGGCGGTGTGGTGTTCTTTGTAATGCAAAGCCCTTACCATGCGTAATATAGTACCGTAGGCCAGCCCCCTATCAAAGCGTTCCTTGCGCAGAGGGGGATTTGGCCCATACTTGGGGCGCTGATCTCAACCCAAAGGCGCACCCATGCGGCCTGCTCTCTTATGCGTTGCCTGCGTGGCGATTCTCTCTGGCTGCTCGGATTTTCCCGACCTGGATTCGGCCGTCTCGCCCGAGGCGCGGCGGGCGGAGTATCCGGAACTGGTGCCGATCGACGGCATCCTGGCGCGGCGCGGCATGGCACAGCTTGACGGGTCCGAGGCGGAGATCCTGGCGGCGCGCGCGGCGAATTTGCGGGCGCGGGGCCAGCTCTTGCGTGACATCGCGGTCAACGAGGACACGCGGCTGCGCCTGACGCCGGAGCTGGAGCGTCTGGGCGGCTGACGCCGGTTTTGCCGCGTTGCACGGGGCCGGAAGACCGGCTAACCAATGCGCCGGAATGCAATCGCCAACGGAGATATCACCCATGTCCACCCCCCTGCGCCTTGGCATCGCGGGCCTCGGCACCGTCGGTGCCGGTGTCGTCAAGATCGTCCAGCGCAAGGCGGAGCTGCTGACGGCCCGAACCGGACGCAGCGTGGAGATCGTGGCGGTCTCGGCGCGGAACCGGGACAAGGACCGGGGCGTGCGGCTGAAGGACTATGCCTGGGAAGATGACCCGGTGGCGCTGGCCCGGCGCGACGACGTCGACCTGTTCGTGGAACTGATGGGCGGGTCCGACGGGCCCGCGAAGGCGGCGACCGAGGCGGCCATCGCCGGTGGCAAGGACGTGGTGACGGCAAACAAGGCGATGCTGGCGCTGCACGGGCAGGACCTGGCCCTGGCCGCCGAGGAGGCGGGCGTGGCGCTGCGCTTCGAGGCGGCGGTGGCGGGCGGCATCCCGGTGGTCAAGGCGCTGACCGAGGGGCTTGCCGGTAACGAGGTGCAGCGCGTCATGGGCGTGATGAACGGCACCTGCAACTATATCCTGACGCGGATGGAGCATGCCGGGCTGCCCTATGAGGAGGTGTTCGAGGAGGCCAATGCGCTTGGCTATCTCGAGGCCGACCCGACGCTGGACGTGGGCGGCATCGACGCGGGGCACAAGCTGTCGCTGCTGTCGGCCATCGCGTTCGGGACGCAGGTGGATTTCGGCTCGGTCGAGCTGGAGGGGATCGAGCGGATCGAGATCGCCGATATCGAGCAGGCCCGCGACATGGGGTTCCGGATCAAGCTGCTTGGGGTGGCGCAGATGACCGGCCGCGGGCTGGAACAGCGGATGGCGCCGTGCCTGGTTCCGGCGGACAGCCCGCTGGGCCAGCTGGAGGGCGGCACCAACATGGTGGTGCTGGAGGGCGACGCGGTGGGCCAGATCGTGCTGCGCGGCGCGGGCGCCGGTGAAGGGCCGACGGCCTCTGCCGTGATGTCGGACGTGCTGGATATCGCGCGGGGCATCCGCGTTTCGACCTTCGGGCAGCCGGCGTCTTCGCTGGAGAAACCGGTGCCGGCCAAGGCGACGGCCCCTGCCCCATTCTATCTGCGGATGGAGTTGCAGGACAAACCCGGCGCGCTGGCCAAGGTGGCGACGGTGCTGGGCGAGGCCGGCGTGTCTATCGACCGGATGCGGCAGTACCGCCACCAGCGCACGACCGCGCCGGTGCTGTTCGTGACGCACAAGTGCCCGCGCGAGGCGCTGGACCGGGCGCTTGTCGCCATGGGCGCGACCGGGGTGGTCGAGGGCCATCCGGTGGCGATCCGGATCGAGGAGGTCTGACGGGGCGGTCTTTCGCGGGCGACGGCCGTTGTAGGGCGAGCGCGACTGTCAGGCGCTGATCTCGATGCGCCACCATTTCGGCCTGCCGCCCCGGTACGAATGCGAAGCCGGCACGAGATCCTTGCGCCCCGTCCTGTCGAAGCTGGCCACCAGCAGGCCGACCGTCGGTGCATCGTCGATTGCGCCCAGCGTGCTGCCGCAGACCGGGCAGAAGGCGCGGCTGGAGTAATCGGAGGACCGGAAGGTTGCGGGCGCGCCACCGGGGCCGGTCCAGGTGACGGCTTCGCTTGGGAATTCGACCCATGCGGTGGTCAGCGCGCCGCTGTGGCGCTGGCACATCCTGCATGAACAGGTGTGCGGTTTCCGGGCCGGGCCCTGTGCCTCGAACCGGATATGGCCGCAGAGGCAGCCCCCGGTGTGGATCGTCTGTCTTGCCATAGCCTGCGCCTTTCCGGGACTGTCCCGTGTTCAGACCTGCATCGCGGTGCCTACCCGCTCCCCCTGCCCGGCCACCGCACCGCCGTGCCGCCGTCGATACGCGCCGGGCGGCAGGCCGTGGGCGCGGCGGAAGGCGCGGGTGAAGGAGCTGACGTCGACATAGCCCAGCACCTCGGCGATCTGTTTCAGCGGCAGGTTGCCGCCTTCGAGCAGTTCGCGCGCGCGGGCAATGCGCACGGCGCGGCAGTATTCGCCCGGGGTCATGCCGGTGGCGGCGGCGAAGCGGCGCAGGAAGGTCCGGCGTTCGAGCCGGGCGGCGGCGGCCATGGCGGCGAGTGTCACGTCCTGCCCGTCCTTCAGGTGCACCGCCTCCTGCGCGCGCAGGACGGCGGCGTCGCAATGGGCGTGCGGCGGGGTGAAGCGCGGCAGCGGCGCCGACCGGGCGGCGGGATCGGTGAGAATGAAGCGCGCGGTCTCGTCCCGGACGCGGGCGCCAAGCAGGCGTTCGACGAGCAGCAGGCCGACATCGACCCAGGCCATGAAGCCGCCGGCGGTGAGCAGGCCGGGGTATTCGATCAGGCGTTCCGAGATGTCGACGGCCACCTGCGGATGGCGCGCGGTGATCTCGGCCGCGTAGTTGCGGTGGGTCGAGACGGTGCGGCCGTCGAGCAGGCCGGTCGCGGCGAGCAGGACGACGCCGGAGCAGAGCGAGACCAGCTGGACGCCCTGCGCGTGGCGGTCGAGGAGCCAGGCGGCGATGCGGGCGGTGGTCGCCGGATCGGGAAGGTCGACCATGGTCGGCGGCACGATCAGGATGCCGGGCGGTGCATCGCCGGCGGTGCTGCGGTAGGTACAGACGAACTCCGCTGTGCCGCTACGGCCCGGGCTCCAGTGGGATACGGCGAGGGCCGGACCGCCGGTTTCGGCGGAAAAGCGGCTGGCGATGGACAGAAGATCGGTCAGCCCGTGGACCGCGGCGAGCTGGGCGCCCGGGTAGGCCAGGATACCGATTTCTTCGGGGGCAGCACCGGCGGACATCGGTGTCACTTTCGGTCAAGGAATTGACACCTGCCGTCATACCAGAAACGCCGAAGCACAGCCATCATGATGCATGTGTGACTCACCATTATCCGCGGCCTTTGCGGCTGCCTGCTCAATTATTCGCCTTGCACGGTGGCGATGGGTGCCACGCGGCGGGCCCGAGACAAGGAGGCACGACAATGCATGAGGAAGATTTCACCGGCGCCGGCAATGTAAAGGTTCACCTGCGATCCTGGGACCCGGCGGGCGCGCCGCGCGCCGTGGTCGCGATCTGCCACGGTCTGAATTCCCACAGCGGACAGTACATCTGGCCGGCGGAGCAGTTCGCGGCGCGGGGGTACGCGGTGTTCGCGGTCGACCTGCGCGGGCGCGGCAAGTCGGAAGGCGAGCGTTTCTATGTCGAGGACATCGCCGATTACGTGGCCGACGTGCGCGGCATGATCGGGATCGCGAAAGAGCGGCATCCGGGCCTGCCGGTCTACCTGCTCGGCCACAGCGCGGGCGGGGTGACGGTCTGCACCTATGCGCTCGACCATCAGGACGAGATCGACGGGCTGATCTGCGAGAGCTTCGCCTTCCAGGTGCCGGCGCCGGGTTTCCTGCTGTCGGCGATCAAGGGCCTGTCGCATATCTCGCCGCATCTTGGCGTGCTGGCACTGTCGATGAAGGATTTCTCGCGCGATCCCGCGGCGGTGGCCGCGCTGGAGGCGGATCCGCTGACCAAGGACGAGAAGCAGCCCGCGGCCACGGTCGCGGCGCTGGTGCGGGCGGACGAGCGGCTGCATGACAGTTTTGGCCAGATCACCCTGCCGGTGCTGATCCTGCACGGGACCGACGACAAGGCGACGGTGTGCAGGGGCAGCGAGTATTTCTACGAGCATGCCGGGTCGGCGGACAAGGTGCTTAAGCTCTACGAGGGGCATTACCACGACCTGCTGAACGACATCGGCAAGGAAGAGGTTTTCGCGGATATCGCGGGCTGGGTGGAGGCTCAGCTTGGCAAGCACGACCGTCAGCCGGTCAGCGCGGAACTGGCGGCCTCCTGAGCGGGAGGGCGGACACTGCTGCGCCCTGGGTCGGGCGCAGCGGGCAAGCTTTGGCGCGCCGCCCGTTTCCGGGCCGGCCGCGTCTCAGCCCTGGCCGCCCGTCGCCAGCTTTTCCGGCGCGCTGCCGTCAAGCAGATGCGCGATATCCTCTTCGGGTATCTCGAGGAATGTGGCCACATCGGCGGCGTTATCGACCACCGAGACGGTCAGGCGCGAGCCATCGGCCTCTGCCAGGGTCTGGAACATGCGCGCCATGCCGTAGCTGAGCGCATTCGGAGCGAAAAGGCACATGCGCGTCCAGACCTGCAACCTGTCGAAATACTGCTGAACGTCCTGCGCGCGGCGCATCATCGCGTTGAAATCGATATCGACCTCGGTCACGTCCGACATGTCGACCAGCCGCTTCATGCCGGGCCGGAATGCGTCCGAGGAGGTGGATCGCAGGAACGCGTCCCGCATGCTTGGCACGTCGACCCTGCCGTGGTGACGTGTGTAGACAAGCCCCAAACGGGGGATAATCATGGAATCCGTGGCCAGGGAAGTCCCCTTTCTTGCTGCATCTGCCATGTGCAAAGTTTCGAATATCAGGTTTGGCTGCACCGGGAAAACCGAAAAGCGCGGCCAGGTGCGGCCCTGACCCGGCTTCAACGTCAGCCTGTGTCCCGCAAGGCACTTTGCCGCCGGACCCGATGCGCGAAAAATGTTAGCGACCAAAGCGGTGGCGGCGCACCTTGCGGCAAACCGTGGGGCTGGTAGGAAGGTTGCACCAGTATTCATTGCCGCAGGGACATCCAGATGCCTGACACTTCCGCCGATATCGTCTTTCACGACCGCATGCTCTCGTTGGGGCTGGCGCGGGTTTCGGAGGCCGCGGCGATGGCCTCTGCCAAGCTGGTGGGGCGCGGCGACGAGAAAGCCGCCGACCAGGCCGCCGTCAACGCGATGCGCGACCAGCTGAACCTTCTGGACATCAGGGGCGTCGTCGTCATCGGCGAGGGCGAGCGCGACGAGGCGCCGATGCTGTATATCGGCGAGGAGGTCGGCAACGGCAACGGGCCAGAGGTGGACATCGCGCTGGACCCGCTGGAGGGCACCACACTGACCGCGAAGGACATGCCGAACGCGCTGACCGTGATCGCGATGGCGCCGCGCGGCACGCTGCTGCACGCGCCCGACGTCTACATGGAGAAGCTGGCGATCGGGCCGGGCTATCCGGTGGACGCGGTCAGCCTGGACATGTCGCCGTCGGAACGGGTGGCGGAGCTGGCGAAGGCCAAGGGCTGCGATCCGTCCGACATCACCGTCTGCGTGCTGGAACGGCCGCGGCACGAGGACATGATCGCCGAACTGCGCTCGACCGGCGCCGCGATCCGGCTGATCACCGATGGCGACGTGGCGGGCGTGATCCACTGCGCCGAGCACGAGAAGACCGGAATCGACATGTACATGGGCTCGGGCGGCGCGCCGGAGGGGGTGCTGGCCGCGAGCGCGCTGAAATGTATGGGCGGGCAGATGTGGGGCAAGCTGCTGTTCCGCAACGACGACGAGCGGGGCCGCGCCGCGAAGGCGGGGATCACCGATCTGAACCTGATCTATTCGCGCGACGACATGGTCACGCAGGACGTGATCTTTGCCGCGACCGGCGTCACCGACGGCTCGATCCTGAGCGGGATCAAGCGCGAGCCGGCCTTCCTTGAGACCGAGACGATCCTGATGCGGTCGAAGACCGGGTCGGTGCGGCGGATGGTCTATCGCAACCCGACATCGCGCCCCGCGACGGGGCGGTAGCGGCCGGGGATGCGGCTGTCGGGCTCCTGCCTCTGCGGCGAGATCGGGTTCGAGCTGGAAGGCTGGGTCTCTCCGATACAAGCCTGTCATGCGCGGCGCTGCCGGAAGGCGACCGGCGCGCTGTTCGCGCCGGAGATCGCGGCCTCGGCAGAGGCGTTCCGCTGGATCGGGGACGAAGGGCGGATCGCAAGTTACGAGGCGCCGGTCCTCGACCAGCCGCCGGCCTACCGGCGGAACTTCTGCAACAGGTGCGGCTCGCCGCTGCCGGTGGTGGTGGAGGGTGCCGGGATGGTCATCCTGCATGCCGGTATTCTGGATGATGCGCGCGGGCTGACGGTGTTCCGGCATGCGTTCACGGGGCAGAAATCCGAAGGCTACGTGATCCCGGACGGGGCGCCGCAATTCGAGGGGCAGCCGCCGGTTCCGGATCTTTCCGACCTGTTGGAGTAAGTCCGGGACGCCTTGGCTTAGGGTTGCGCCTGTGTCGGGCGCCGAGGGGGCTCTGCCCCCGTCGCCTGCGGCGACTCCCCCGGGATATTTCGGACCAGAAGAAGCGGGGGCGTGGCGCTTTGGCGAGCAGGTTGCACGCGGGCGTGCGCTACTTGTGACTTCGCTCCGGCGTGATGAGTAGCGGGCCGAGAGGGATCTCGTGGGCGGTGTTTTCCGTCAGGCGGAAACGGATGCCATGGCCGGCGCCGTCGGGCGGAAGGGCGCGGCCGGTTTCGATACGGTAGCCAGGGGCGGCGAGGCCGACATCGGCGAGGCCGGCGCCGAGGACGTTTTCGAGGACGAGGCCGTTCGGGATCGCGGGCAGCAGGTGGACGGCCCATTCGGCCATGTAATGCGGCGCAATCGGCAGGCCGGCGGCATGGGCCAAGTCGGCGGTGCGGAGCCACGGGGTGATGCCGCCGATGCGGGCGATATCGGCCTGGACGATGTCCACCGCTTCGGCGCGGAGGTAGAGGGCGATTTCGTCGGGGGTGTAGAGGCTTTCGCCGACCGCGACCGGGATGCCGGTCTGGGCGCGGAGGGAGGCGTGGCCGAGGATGTCCTCTGCCGGAAGCGGCTCCTCGAACCATGCGAGGTTGAAGGGGGCGAAGGCGCGGGCGCGGCGGACGGCTTCCTCGAGGTCGAGGCCCATGTTGGCGTCGACGGAGAGCTTCGCGTCCGGGCCGATGGCTTCGCGGGCGGCGGCGAGGCGGGCGAGGTCGTCGTCGAGATTCGGCAGGCCGACCTTGATCTTGAACCAGTCGTAGCCTTCGGCGCGGAGTGTTGCGAGATGCTCGCCAAGCGTGCCGGGGGGCCGGAGGTCGATCAGGCTGGCATAGGCGGGGATGCCGGGGGTCGCGGCGCCGGCCCGCTGCCAGAGCGGCTGACCGTCCGCCAGCCCGTTCAGCTCCCATAAGGCGGTGTCGATGGCGGCGAGCGCCAGCGTGGTCACGGCGCCGAAGCCGGTGCGGTAGAGATGGTCGCGCAGGTTCTGCCAGATCGCGCCAATGTCGCGGGCGTCGCGGCCGATCAGGTGCGGCAGGCAATCGTCGCGCAGCAGGGCCGCCGTGGCGGTGCCGCCGACCCCGGCGGTATAGCCGAGGCCGGTGGCTTTGCTGTCGCCGGAGGTGAGCTCGACGAGTATGAACTCGATGCGGGTGACGACATGGGTCGCATCCTCCATCGCCGTGGCCGGCGGGATGCGGAACAGGCGCACGGTGGCGCTGTCGATGGCGAGCGTGTCGGACATGGCTTCCTCCCGTTCACCAGGATGCGATGGAACGTGTGAAAGGGGAAGCGACGTCTGTGCTTGCCAATCGGCGCGCACCTTGCAACATCGAGACATGGGCGAGTTTTTGAATGTGTCCGCCTCTCTGACCGGGAGGCGTTGGGTGGGTCCGTCCGTCGAGGCGGAACGGCTGGCGCAGGCGATGGGGCAGAGCACCGGACTGCCCGACGCGGTGTGCCGGACCCTGACGCGGCTGGGCGTGCCGGAGATCGAGGCGGTGGCGTACCTGTCCCCTGCCCTGCGCGACCTGCTGCCGGATCCGCTGACGCTGAAGGACATGGGCGCGGCGGCGGAGCGGTTTGTGAAGGCGGTGAAGGGCCGCGAGCGGATCGCGGTGTTCGCGGATTACGACGTCGATGGCGGATCCTCGGCGGCGCTGCTGCTGACATGGCTGCGGGAGATGGGGCACGGAGCGACGCTCTATATCCCCGACCGGATCGACGAGGGGTACGGGCCGAACGTGCCCGCGATGCAGGCGCTGGCGCGGGATCACGACCTGATCGTCTGCGTCGATTGCGGAACGCTGTCGCATGAACCCATCGCGGCGGCGGAGGGGGCAGACGTGGTGGTGCTGGACCATCACCTTGGCGGCGAGACGCTGCCGCCGGCGCTGGCCGTGGTGAATCCGAACCGGCAGGACGAGGATGGCGAGCTTGGCCATCTCTGCGCCGCCGCCGTGGTGTTCCTGATGCTGGTGGAGGTGAACCGGCGGTTGCGTGGCGAGGGCGTCAAGGGCCCCGACCTGATGGCGATGCTGGACCTTGTGGCGCTGGCCACGGTGGCGGATGTGGCGCCGCTGACCGGGGTGAACCGGGCGCTGGTGCGGCAGGGCCTGAAGGTGATGGCGCGGCGGGCGCGGCCGGGGCTGGTGGCGCTGGCCGACGTGGCGCGGATGGATACGGCGCCGAACTGCTATCATCTGGGTTTTCTGCTGGGGCCGCGGGTCAACGCGGGCGGACGCATCGGCGCGGCCGATCTGGGCGCGCGGCTGCTGTCGACGGCGGATCCGCATGAGGCGGCGGCGCTGGCGGAGAAGCTGGACGCGCTGAACACCGAGCGGCGAGAAATCGAGAACCGGGTGCGGGATGCGGCGCTGGAACAGGCGGCGGCGCGCGGGCTGGACGGGCCGCTGGTCTGGGCCTGCGGTGCGGGCTGGCATCCGGGTGTCGTGGGAATCGTGGCGTCACGGCTGAAGGAGGCGACGAACCGCCCCGCCGTGGTGATCGGCGTCGAGGACGGGGTCGGCAAGGGATCGGGCCGGTCGGTTTCGGGGATAGACCTGGGGGCCAGCGTTCACCGTCTGGCGGCGGAGGGGCTGCTGGAAAAGGGCGGCGGCCACCGGATGGCCGCGGGGCTGACGGTGGCCGAGGACAGGATCGAGGCGGCGATGGAGCGGCTGGGCGAACTGCTCGCCCGGCAGGGCGCCGCGGAGGTCGGGCCGAAAGACCTGCTGCTTGACGGGCTGCTGATGCCCGGCGCGGCGCAGGTGGACCTGATCGACAAGCTTGAGGAGGCCGGCCCGTTCGGCGCCGGGGCCCCGGCCCCGCGCTTTGCCTTTCCGGAGCAGGCCATTCATTACGTTCGCAGAATCGGGGAAAACCACGTGAAGCTCAGCTTTTCCGACGGCATCGGGCCGCGGCTGGAGGCGATCGCCTTCGGCGCCTATGACGGGCCGCTGGGCCCGGCGCTGGAGGCGCATGGCGGCGCGCGGTTCCACCTTGCCGGCAAGCTGGAGGTCAATCACTGGCAGGGCCGGCAGACGCCGCAGCTGCGGTTGGAAGATGCCGCGAGGGCCGGCGCATGAGCGCGCTGCTGGTAGCGCTGGCGGGCCTGCCCGGGGTCGGCAAGACCACGATATCGCGCGCGGCCTCGGCGGAGGTTGGCGCGGTCTATTTGCGGATCGATTCCATCGAACGCGGCCTGACCACCAGCAGCCTGCGGCTGAAGGATGTGGCCGACGCCGGCTATGCCGCGGCGATGGCGGTGGCGCAGGACAACCTGTGCGGCGACACCGTGGTGATCACCGACAGCGTCAACCCGCTGCCCGCGACCCGTGCCGCCTGGCGCGCCGTGGCCGCCCATGCCGAGGCGGCGATCCTCGAGGTTGAGGTGATCTGTTCCGACCGCGACCTGCACCGGAAGCGGGTCGAGGCGCGGGCGGCGAGCCGGCAGGAGCTGACGGTGCCGCACTGGCCGCAGGTCGCCGCGCGCGACTACCGCCCCTACCCCGGCGCGCATCTGGTTCTCGACACGGCAAAGCTGGCCCCGGACGACGCAATCGCGGCGCTGGTCGAGGCAATCCGCGCCCGCTGCACCTGACCCGATTTCGCGCCGTTACGGAAATTTCATCAGCCGGAAAAATTCGCTTGCAGAGGCGCAGGGGCTCCACTAGATAACGCCCCACGCTACGGCCATGGCCCGTTCGTCTATCGGTTAGGACGCCAGGTTTTCAACCTGGAAAGAGGGGTTCGATTCCCCTACGGGCTGCCATATCTCCATCTAACATTTTGTTATACATCGGATTTTCCGCCCTTTTTGTCCAACCGATCGGAAAGGTTGGACACGTTTCCGCTTGAGAGTTTGGCAAATCCGCTGTCCGCAAGGCGTGAACGGTTTGCCTTCTTCGCATACGTTGCCGCCTGCTTGGTGTCAGTGTGGGCCAGATACGAGGCAATCTCCCATTCCGTAGCGCCCGCATTTGCCAAGCGAGTCGCCCCAGCCTTTCTCAGTCCATGCAGCGAACCAGGCACGTTGGCTTCCTTGCACCTGTCCCGAAACCAGTTTCCGAGCGAAGCCACTGCGTAAGGCGCATCGCGGTTGTCCTGAGTAATGAACAGCAATCTGTCAGACGGGACATGCCGCAGCTCTGCGGACAGCTCAGGCAGTATCGGCAGGTCTGCCGCCACCGATGTCTTCCCGCGGCGGTATGCTATCCGGCCGTCCCGAACATGCTGCCAGCCGACGCGTGCGAGATCCTGTCGAGCCATTCCTGTGTTGAGGGCTAGTAGCATTACCAGCCGCGCCTTCGTGCCCTCGCCATGCCGCTCGAGAAAGCGCGACACTTCCCCATCGGTCCAGGTGTGGTAACCATCCGGGTTGGTCTTCATCCGCTCTGCGAAGCGAGCAGGGTTTGGGCCGGTGTATCCGAGCTTTTTGGCCGCAAAGTTGAATAGCATAGAAAGATTCTTCTTGACCGTGTTCGCAGCGGTGGGTCCGTTCTTTTTCGCCATGAGAGCTTCAATATGTCGGACTTCCAGCCGCTCGAATTGATATTTCCCCGCTTCTTTGCGAAGCCAATCCAGCTCAAGCCGAATTGTCCTCTTGCGACTGTCGGACAGGTTCTGAAAGCGCAGGCTGCGAAGGTATTGCTCTATCAGCCACGCAAGCGTACCCGCCAAGGCGGTCGAGGCGCTGGTAGCCTTGGAACCGGCAAGCGCGGCCTCATAGGCCGCCAGAAACTCGGGTGATCCGTAGGGTCCGGGAATGTTGGTGCGAAAGTCGCCGCACTCAAACTTCCAATAGATACGCCCTTTGACCATGTTCTTGCGAACACCGGGATATGGGTTCTTGCGCCGCGTCATTTCAGCAGCTCGTCGGGATCGGGGCCGGCAGCTTGAGGTGCCGCGCCTTCCGGGAATACAACAACGCGGCCAGTAGCATGGTCCACTTCGACCCTACCAATACGCAAGCCGGCAGACAGGGCCGCTTGCAGAGTGCGCTTGATTTCGGCTTGCGAGACAAGGGACTGCCGGGTTGCCATCACTCTGCCCCCGTGGCCAATCGGATCGCGGGGCGCGGCAATCGGTCGATCACCATCTGTGCCAAGGCTCCAAGGCAAAACAGCATGACCGGGCCTTGAACGTAGGCTTCGCCGTGCTGGATGTTGCCGAAAAAACTATCGTCCGGGTCCTCATCGTCGTGGAAGAATTCCAGAGAACCGTCAGCCCAGATGACAAGCCAACTCGGATGCTTCATGCCCGAGATACCGGCGAGTTGTTCAGCCGCCTTGACCATAATTTCTTGGCTGCGGGCCACCTCAAGAAAATCAAGGCGAAAATCATCCCCGAGCTGCGCCTTGAAGTAGGAAACCTCGTCGCCGGATATCTCTCCAAGCTCGGCTTTGGCTTTATCCCGAACGGACTGCGAGAACGCTTTAGTGCTCCAGATCGTACTTTGAAAAATGGCGCGGGCGGCATGCCCCGCAAACTCTTTAGCGGCTTCCGGGCTGGTCCCACGCGAAACCAGCATTCCCATGACGAACATTACCAGCATGTCCGCCAAATTGTAGCGCGCATGGCCTTGTTGCCGAGGAAGGTGCCCCGCGCGACGCCAATTCCGAACCGTGGCCTGTTTGACCGCCGTGATCTCCTCGGCCTCACTCGGAGTGTAAGTCTCTAGTTCGAGTTGCATCGGCTCTGCCCTTGCTTTGTGTAGCCATACACGAAGCGAGCATATTGTGTCAATGTACACGTTTCCTGGTGTGTGAGACTCTCTCTACTGAGGCTAAGTCGCCAGGTAGGTGCTTCTCACGGTATGCGGCGAGTGCGGGCGAAACTGCGCCGCATACAAGCCAATCAATACACGCGCCCTCAGCTCTGACCCACTCGATCAACTCGTCGGTAACCAAAATCTCCTCCGGATGACCTGGATCGAACTCTAAAGCCGGGGCAACAACACCGAAGTGGTGACAGAACCAACAAATGCGTTCGAGCATTGTATTGAGGTCATTTTCGAGCAAGCGTTTTTCATTCGCGCGGGCGCGTTGTTCAGTCATTTTGAGATCTCCATTTGCATAAAAAGTTGCATCGTGAGATATATCAATCACACGTCTGTAACGCAATAGGATTATATCACTGTGAGCGTTTTATATCATGTCACGGGACGCCAACTGGCGGCAGGGCGAGTCCTCGCTGGCTTCTCACAGGAGAAAGTCGCGAAGGACGCCAATGTCTCTATCGCCACGTTGCGCAGAATCGAAGCAAGTTATGGAATACCGTCCGCATTACCAAACAATGTCGACGCAGTGAAACGCGCTATCGAAGGGCTTGGAATTGATTTCACATTTGATCAGCAGGGCCGCGAGGGTGTGAAGGTCAACGCTCGAGGTATAGCGCGGCCTCCCCAATAGACCTATATTCCCAGCAAAATATTACGTCAAACAAATGAGGACGAAGGATGTTCGAAGTTGGAAAAAGCTACCGAATCACAGAATTAGAAAGGGAATCCAACGGTCTTTACCGTAGTAACAACGATTGGAAGGTCACCGCGGTAGATGGTCATCTTGTGACCCTCGAAGCCTTTCACCACCCGGAACCAAGAACGCTGAACACAATGAGTGCGTTCTTCCATTCTGCTGTACCAGTGACAGGCGATCTGACCAAAGAGCCCGTATTCGAGGACGGCGAAGAAGAAAGCGAAGATGAGCAGGTGGGCCGTAACGAAACCACTGGGTACTAAACGCGCCGCGCCCTCGCAATCAGAAAAGGACCGCGCGCTGTCGGGGTTTTGCGGCACTCACCGACTGATCCGGGGTGCTTCGGGCTCGACGAGAACCCAGGCGCACCCAGCCATGTTCAGTACAGAGCGACGATCCCAGTCGCAGAGCTGGTTTCTAGAATGCGAGAGGGCCTGATCGGCAGCACTGCGCCAGCCGACAGGCCAGCAAAGGTCAGGTTAGTGCCGTCCATCATCGTTACGTCCAGCGACCCTGCGCCCCCTATGTAGAGGGCACGCGGGATTTCGGTCAGGTCGGTGTCATCGTCTGGCGTCACTGCGAAACCGCCGATCGCGGGACTTACGGGGCCGGTTTTGAACTGATCGTATCGGTCAGCCATTCTTGTCTCCTATTCTTTCCAATCGAGTAGATGCATCGCGCCGGAAAGTACTTCGGGCGAAATGCCTGCTTCCTTCGCTTCAGCCATCGTCTTGACGATCGCCGAGAGCGCACGAGCGCGACCGCCGGCGTCAAACGCCTGCAGCGGGCGGATCGTGTCGATCGCAACATCATTTCCCAGCTTGGCGGCCGCTTCCGCTGCCAGCAGCTCCGCAATTGGCTGAAGGGTCCAAATGGCCAATTGGCGCTGCGCCTCTCGAACCACTGGGCCGGTTGCAGCACGGTTTAGCAGGGCCGGTAACACGCCAAAGGCCATGGCGATTCCCTCGCGTGCCGCCGCCAATGTCTCATCCGTCATGGACCTCGATAGATCCGGCGAAAGCTGATCCGGCCGTTGCCCGAGTTGTGGGTTCATGCCCGCTGCGGTGGCCTGGGCAACGCCCTCGATCACAAGGGTGCTCCCGCGCCGACCCCGGAATGCGGATCGCATCGTTTCCATGTCATCCGCGCCAGTGTCCGGCAGAGGCACGATTTGCGAACCGAGAGGCGCATTCTCAAACGTTTCTGACAGGGCCGCCTCAACCGCGTGAAGCATTGCTCCGGTCAGGCTGGAACGGCGAAGTGGTGCGGTGCCGATCCATGGCGTCAGCGCGTCCGAGCCGATCCGCAGATGCAGTACCTCAGCCGCCAGTGCAGTCACAGTGCGACCACCACCGGCTTCAGGGATGGACAGGCGATAGGCGCGAGGCTGTCCGTCGCGAGTCGTCACGTCCCAGTCGGTCGCTGGCACAAGCCCCGTTCCAGTGATCAGGTGGACCGACTCTCCGTTAAGGGCGGCTGATCGCGCGATGATCGCCATGTTCTGCCGGGTCAACAGGTCGGTCCCGGCGACGTCAGCCATCGCGAAACCGCCCTCCCAGAGACTTATGCAACTTTGAACGGTCGCCGTCAGCTCTGCTACGCCGCGGCGACCACTGATATAGCTGTCGCGTGCCGCCATGACCTGCGCGGTATACCCCGAGCCACTGGAACGCGCCTCAATTGGCCGGAGCCGGTTCATCAACCATCCGAGCATCTATTCACCTCCAGCGGCTGGAAGGGTGGCGGTCGACAGCCTGTCGCGCGACCTGGCCGACGGGCTGCCAGTTACGGGCCTCAACCTGCGCCAGCGGATAAGCCGGCTTCGTGACCGCGGATATCTCGACCAGTTCGGCCGTGTTGACGACCCGCATGAGGCCCGTTCCATCGCGCTTCACGATCGCACCGCCGTCAGGGACACGGAAGCCGGGCGATATGCCGCCGACCAGGCCGGCCGCCAACGTTCCGAGGAAATCGGAGACATAGCTCACATTGCGCATGTCGGGTGCCAACCGTGCCTCAAAGGAGAGGGCGTCGTCGTCATCGATGAGTGTGAGACTGCCGGCCGATCGCGAAGCGAGCGGGCGATCGAAATCATGGTGCACCAGCAGATGAATGTCCGCCTCATCTGCCACGGAGTCGCCGAAAGCCCGTGCCTGGAACACCTCGCGGCGCCGATCCCGACCGCCCTGAAGGACGGTTGGCACCGAATACGGGAAGCGACCGGCGAGGACGGTCGAACCTTCCTCGCCAGACCGAACCTCGATCCCGCCTTTGGAACCGCCCCAAAGCATCACTGGATGCCCGAGACGACTTCGAGCTGCTTCGGCCGGGCAACCGTCACATCTGCGGTGACAAGCCCGGTGAGACGCAGCCCGCCCGATTGTGCGTCGGTGTAGGGGTCGCGGATCAGGTCCACTGCCCCCCAGGTGCCAACGAAAATCGGAGCGACGCCGCCCGCAGAGGTCGTCAGAAGTGCGATGCTCTCGGCCGGGTCACCGGCCGGGGCGGCCAGGCCGTTGGTGGTCATCGCGATGTTTTGCATCGGGATGTTCTTCACCAGGCGATCCCATTCGGTCACCCCCGTGCCGGTGTCGATGTACGTGTCATCCATCGTGTCCCAGACTTCGGGACGGATCATCATCCGAACCGCGGAAGGCGACCCCGCCGCGTTGGCCGTCATGAACCGGACCACGGCGGCGCGGAACGCTGACCAGGCAGCTGCGCCGGACAAATCCGTGTCGGTGATCCCGTAAGTCGATGCCCCGGTGATCACGCCGAGAGGTTGCCCATTGGCGCCCGTGCCCAGGAAGATTGCTGCGTCCAGCGCCTGAGCCATGCAGCTTTGCATATCCCGGCGGATGGCCGCCTCAAGCGCCGCTCCGGACTGTTTCAGCGACTTCCTGGTAACACGCATCTGGATACCAAGGTTCTGATCCGGCGCCAGCGCCTTGTCGGTCGTGGCGAAGGTCGTCGGACCGGCGACGTTGGCAGTTTCGCCATCGGCCCAGCCCGCTGCCACGCTCGACGTCACGACCGGCCATTCGACTTCGCCATGATCGATGTTGATCATTTGGGTTCCCATCCGAGAGGCAACCGAGTCCGGAAACAGCCGATCGATGATCGGTCGCGTCTGGATCGGATCGGGTGTGCCGCTGGCAACCGTTTCGCCTGCACGGATCTCCAGCGCCTGCCATGGCACGGGAACGCCGCGATAGCCGCCCTTTTCCCGCAGCTCTGTAACGATCTCGGCCGTCTGGCCGGATAGCGCCCGGCCTTCATCAAGGGCCAGCGCAACCTGGCGCATCTCAAACCGCGCCATCAGTTCGGACCATTCCTTGTCCGACCGGGTCTCCAGCTCATCGCCGGCTTCGCGCCGTTCCTCGTCTTCGGCGATCAGCGAAGCGCGGTAACGCGTCTCATTCTGCCGATACTCACGGTCCATGTCGTCCATGGAGCGTGTTTCATCGTCGGTAAGGTCCTCCTTACCGACCAGTTCCGCGAGGGCCTGACGGATTTCCGACTGGCGCCGCGCGATCTTCACAGAGTCAAGCATCGTTCAAGTCCTTCTGTATGATGCCTCGTTTGCCGGGGCGCGACAGCGCCTCGACCGCTTTCCGCCAGTCCTGGCGGTCCTCTCGGGGCGGGGGATGCCCGCACTCGATTCTTGTCTTTCTGGTGTGGCAACCGGGGCAAAGAGCCTGAAGGTTGCTTGCGTCATAGGACAGCTCGGGGTGCGTCCTAACCGGCTTGATGTGGTCCACCTCGAGCCGCCCGCCGCAGCCGCAGGACTGGCAGCGATATCGGTCCCGTTCGAGGATTTCGGCCCGTAGTGCCTTCCAGCGTTTGGTCCGAGTGACCTTGCGCGAATGCCGCTGATGTTCCTTACGGATGCTCATGCGATCTCATCCGTCTGGGCAGTGATTTCGAGGAAGCCTCTGTTATCGGGGACCTCTTTGATGCCGTCGATCTCGAAGGTGACACCCTCGTGGATGATCCGGTCAGTCCGATTGATACCGCGCCCGAATGCGGTTGCACGGACGACGAAGCGGCTCACCAGCTTGTTGTCCCAACCGCCGGCGCTCAGGCGCTCAGCGTCTGACACATCTCGACGCCGGGCGAAGATCGGCTGACCGTGATCGTTCCACTCGTTTTCGAAGCCGCCAGATCCGTCCGGCGTAGCGGTGGCCCGCTGAACTTGTATGCGTCGGTTGAGGCTTCCTGCGTTCAGAGCCATGCCATTCTCGCTTTTGTCTGGGGTTGGGCTGCGATACGCGCGCCCTGGGCAACCGCGAGGACCGCGGCTGCAGCGGCATCAATCCGTCCAGTGGAGCGGGCTTTCGCGATTTTGATATTGTTGGCCGGATCTCGCAGGCAGACCGTGTCTGCGAAGGCGGAGCGCAGCAGCAGCGAGGGGCGGGCTTTCACCTGACCGTCGAAAGCCGCGCGGCGGAACCGTTCCGCATCCTCTCCGCCGTCCCGGAAGCCCTGCCCTCGCCAGATCCACGGCGCACGTATTCCGGCGCGATTGAGCGCTTCCGATAGCTCAGCTTGCTTGTAGCGATCCATCGTGATCGCGCTGACATGTTCACCCTCGACATGGCGCATTACTTCCGCCAGCCACGGCGCCACGGGCACCGTCTTGTCGCCCAGGACGGTCAGTTCGCCTCGGTCGTGCATCTCGACATAGCGCCCGGCGACGCCGTCCGCCTGGCCCCGGTCCAAGAGACTGGGAACGGACGGGAAGGTTCCCAGGCATTCGAGCCTCCCGGTTTCAGGCCAATAGAATGCCGCCGCCGTCATCGAGGCAGAGCCGCCCAGGTCGATCCCGATTATCACGCTGCCCTGGCGTGGAGGCAGCGTGTCCGTCTCGCAATGCTGCCATTCGTCCGGCGTGATGAGCATGTCCCGCGACTCGCCGGAGATGCGCTCGTTTCGATTGTAGAGTCGGAAGCTGGTGAGGCTGGATCCGCCACGTGCGATCGCACGTTGCGCCTGGGCTTCGAGCCAGTTGATCGAACCACCGATGCCGTGAGGTGCGCCCGGGTTGGCGATCAGAAGCGATTCCCGGTCATCTGCCGGCAGTCCCGGCGAAGGACGATGCTCCTGCACATAGGAACCGGGTGCAGGATCATCGATCCACCGAGAAAACGGGTGCGTGTCGTCGCTGGCGGACGTGCTGATCAGGAAGGCACGCCCCGAACGTTTTCCGAGGCCGGATACCAGGGCGTGTTCGAGTTCGTCTCCGCGATCCAACGCCCAGTGCCCACGCTCGTCCAGGATCGCCATCGTCGGAGCTCCGCCCAGAGCGGACTTGCCGTCAGCAGCGATGACGCGCAGAACGTGCCCGCCGCCATCACCCTCAAATTCGATCTCGAGGCGGGGAGCGCGGCGATAGATCAAGCGGCGCTGAAGATCGAGAGGCAGGCTTGCAGCGAAGCCGGCGACGAAATCCCAGATGATCCGTCCCTGATCGCGGGTCCGCGCAGCTGCGACGATCTCACGGCGGGGCTGATGATCCCAAACGCCGAGAAGACCGCCCAAGCCAAGCCCAGCCGTTATCGCGGACTTCCCGTTGCCGCGTCCGATGCTGAGAACTGCGGCGGCAATGTCGGCAGCCAGCGCACCTTCGATGAATTTCCGTTGAAATGGTGCGAGCGAAACAGGCTTTCCGGCGTTCGGACCTTCCGGAATGGCGAGCGTTTCCATGAACCTGACCGCCGCGGCGGCCGGCGCCAGATCCTCGCCCTGCGCGAAAAGAGAAAACTCAGCAGCACGGTCACCGGAATTGGCCAAAGTCGCGGCATTGGGACCGCTTCCGAAGAGGTCTGGCTGTCCTGTACCGAAGTTCGTTCGCATTGCTTGCTCTCTCGCGCGTATCACTCAGTTCAACCGTTGCTCTCGCCTCACCTGCTCAATGGTGAGGTTCGGAGCGAAGGGCATAGGACGACTGCCCACAGCGCGCGGCCGTGTCAGTCCCTATGCCCTCCGCGTGAAGATCCTGCTCAACGGAGCCGGTCCATCGCTTTGGGCCCGTCCGGTCACGCGTTCCTGCCGGTCGGTCAGTTGCTGCTTTCGACGCACGAACGCTGCGCCGGGGATCGGGCCTCAACCTCGCGGACTGCCCTTGCCTTTGATCCCGCCCATGGTAAGCTGCACACAAGTGGTGCCACCGTTGGCAACCCGAACCACCACTTGTGGCCCTGCGTATGGTGGCGCGCAGGGTCGCTGTGTCTCACCCCTCGATCAGTTCGATTTCCTTAGACGGCTCAGTGCCCAGCTCGGAAACGAGGCGGCGCATGATCTGTTCTTGCTTCAGAGTCGGGGTCCAGGACGGACGCTTTCCGTGCCGGGCTATCGACCGGACGAACCCTTTCAGCCATTCGTCGGAGCCGTCGGCCATTACTCGGCGCACAACGATCGGCCAGTGATAGGTCAGGACTTCATCCAGCTCGCGCTCGCTCATACGTTCGCACGCATCGTCCACGTCGATGTCCTCGACGCGCCGCATGACTTGACGGACCCGCTCCAATCGACGGTCGTTCATACCTGCACCCCGCGATACCTGGCGCCGATCCGTGCCATGTGCGGCGATGCGGTCAGGGACTTGGAGTCCATTGGTGACCGCCCATCGTAATGCAGCGCGGCCTGATCCATGAGTGCTTGTGCGAGGTCCGGCGGAACATCCGATGCAGCGTCACCGAACCCGGCCATATACTCGATCGTCATCCGGCTGGGGGTCAGGCTGAAGTACGCCTCCTTCCACCAGATGTACGCCCGATTTCCGCCAGCAAACTCGAACTCACTGAATGCCTCGCCATCAATCGTAACGGTGGGCGTATTGTCATCGTCCACTGGGCCAATCGGCAGTCGTAGCCCCTGCTCGCCGCACGGATCGAAGATCGTCACGCGTATCGTTTGGGTCAGCAGCGCAATCTGAGCGAACTGCTCGATCTCAGCTGCCGCCGTCGCTCCGATGTTCTCGATCGCGCTATCTTCGGAGTCGTCAGGCGCACGAAGGTGAAGCTTCAGATCGTCGAGAACAAATGGCAGCTCAGCGCTTCCAGCAGTCCGGTGCACAAGCATCTTCATGCCGCGGCATCCTTCACAATACCCCACAGAGCGGCCTCGGCAGTCTGTTGAGCGTGGTCTTCATCGAGGCTGGAAAGAGCTGCAAAGGCGAGCGCGGCGCGCTCAGCCGGCGACAGTCTAACGTTAATGACGAAGCAAAACTGCCGCCATGCGGCTTCGCTGCCGAGCGTCAAAGCATAGCCGAGCATCCGTGATGCACGCTTGTGTACAGGCTTAATGAAAGCGGCGAAAATCGGACGCTTTCTCAGGTTGGACAAAGTGGGATTTTCCACTTTGATATCAAAAGGGGTATCTTTGCAGGTTGGACGACTTATGCCGTTGTTTTTGCTGGAAACTGTGACAACCCTACGGGCTGCCATTTCTCCGTCCATCTCATTGTCGGCGAAGGCTTTTCGGGCATCACCCGGAACGGCGCGGTAATCGATGACCTGTCCCGTTTGCCGGGCGCTCGATTCTCAGCGGCCGACGTGCTGCTGGCCCCACTTACATCAGCGACGGCAGCCACAGCGACAGCTCGGGGATCAGGATCAGCACGACCAGCACCAGAAGCTCCATCGCGATGAACGGCAGGAGGCCGGCGAAGATCGTTCGCAGCGGCACGCCGGTCTGTGAGGCGGCGACGTAGGCGTTGAGGCCCAGAGGCGGGGTCAGCAGGCCGATCTCCACCGATTTCGTCACGATGATGCCGAACCAGACCGGGTCGTAACCCAGCGCCATGGCCGCCGGAAAGGCCAGCGGCATCGCCAGCGACAGGATCGCCAGCTGGTCCATGAACATGCCCATGACCAGCAGCACCAGCACGATCAGCACAAGGATCACATGGCGCGGCATCTGGCTGGCCGAGACCGCCTCGAGCAGCGTGTGGGTGACGCGGGTGAAGGCGAGGTAGTTCGAGAAGATCGCGGAACAGGCGACGATGGCGACGATCATCACCGTGGCGGAGATCGCGCGGCTGACCGAGGTGCCGAAGCTGGCGGCGCGCAGGGTTCTCTGCGCGAGGCAGATGATCAGCGCTCCGAAGACGCCCAGCGCCGCGGCCTCTGACGGAGAGGCGATGCCGCCGTAGATCGCCCCGATTACCGCGACGATCAGCAGGATCATCGGCAGGACGTGGCGGCTGGACCTGAGCGCATGGCCCAGTTCGAACGGATCGCCCTGCGGCGCGTAATCGGTGCGGTGTGAGATCAGCTTGACCACGGTGGCGAGGCCCAGCGCGGTCAGGATGCCGGGGATCACCCCGGCGATGAACAGCTTGCCGATGGAGGTCTCTGTCAGCACGCCATAGACCACCAGCACGATCGAGGGCGGCACCACCACGGCAAGGGTGCCGCCGACGCTGACCACCGCCGCGGAGAGCCGGTCGTGGTAGCCGTGGCGCCGCATTTCGGGGAAGGCCGAGGACGCCATCGCGGCGGTCGAGGCGGTGGAACTGCCGACCAGCGCCGCCAGCAGTACCGAGGCGCCGATGGTCGCCATCGCAAGCCCGCCCTTCAGGTGCCCGATCCATGCCTGACAGGCGGTGATCGCGCGGCGGGTGACGTCGCCCGCCGTCAGCACCTCTGCCATCAGGATGAACAGCGGGATCGCCACGAGGATGAAGGACGAGGTGTTGTCGTAGAACGCCCGTTCCAGCACGGCCAGCGCCGGGCGCGGGCCAAGCTGCACCGCCAGCCCCGCCGTGCCCGCGATCCCCATCGCAAAGGCGATGGGTGTGCGCAGCACCATCAGGACCGCGAGAAGCAATAGGACGACGGCGAAGGATGTCATTCGGTCTGCTCGCTTGCACTTGCGGCGCGGACAGGTCCGCGCCGCGTGCCCTGTGCCTGTGTCCGGCGGATCAGTTCATGTTCATCGGCTTGAAGCCGTCGAGCACGGTCTGTGCCGCGTCGGAGCCGCCGCCGATCCGCGCCAGCCAGTCGGCGCTGACCTCTTCCAGCGCGGTGTTGACCGCCGACAGTTCCTCGTCGGTCAGTTCGTAGGTGTCGACGCCAGCGGCCTTCCATTCTTCCAGCAGCGTGCCGATGGAGTCGTCCTGCGCCTTGGCCACGTTCATCGCGGCTTCCTTGCCGGCATCGATCATCGCGGTCTTGGCCTCGTCCGACAGGCCGTCCCAGACGCTCTGGCTGACCACGACGACGAAGCTGTAGCCGCCGAAAGCGCCGTTGGTGGAGATGTGGCTGACGACCTCGTTCAGCTTGTAGGCGGGAACCGAGGCGAGCGGGAACAGGATGCCGTCGAGCCGGCCGCGTTCCACCGCCGTATAAATCTCCGGCCCGGGCAGAGAGATGCCCACGGCACCGAGGCTGCGGGCGGTCAGGCCCTGCGTCGCGCCGCTGGTGCGGATGTCGAGACCTTCCCAGTCGGCGGGCGCGCCGAGCCGGGCCTTGGCCAGCACCTGATACGGCGGCAGCACGAAGGCGAAGATCGGCACCACGCCCTGCGCCGTGAATTCGTCGCGGAGCGGCCCGTCCTCGAACATCGCCTGCAGCGCCTCGGTGCCTTCGGTGGCGGAGCCGTAGAGCCCCGGCAGGCCGATGACCGAATTGAGCGGCATCAGTTCGGAATGGTAGCTCGGCCCGATCAGCGCGGCATCGAGGATGCCGTTCTTGACCGCGTCGAGCAGCGCGTTCGCCTTGGCGGCCTGTTCTGCCGGGAAGTGCTCGAAGGTGATCTCTCCCCCCGTCGCTTCCTCGACCGCTTTCATCCAGTGGGTCGTGCCCTCGACGGATACGATATGCGTGGGCGACTGCCAGTCGCCGATGCTGAGCGATTCCGCCGAAACGGTGCCTGCGAGACCGATAAGCGCCGCCGAGGCGAGCGCGAGTGTCCTCAGTTTCATCTTCATTCTCCTCCCATTGCGTTGATTTCCATTCTGTCCGGCCCTGTTTCTTCCGGCCGGATCGCGTCGACGAGCAGCCGCAGGACCAGCACCCCGCAGCCGAGCGGGACGGCCGCGTAGGCCCATCCCAGGGGCCAGTCGACCGCCCCCCATTCCACGTCCCCGCGCTGAAACGCGCCGAGGGCGAATTGTCCGGATTTCCAGGTGACGGCGGCGAAGAACACCGCCGACACGATCAGGATGCCGCGATGCACCAGCGGCGAGGCCGCGCCGAAGGCGTCCTTCGGAATGAATTCCAGCGCGAGATGCCCGCCCTGCCGGTAGACTCGAGCCAGCGGCAGCATCGCCAGCGCCGGCATCAGGTAGATCTCTGTCAGTTCGAACTGGATCTCGACGGGCCGGTCGAACAGCAGACGCAGGATAATGTCGGCATTGATCAGCGCCGCCACCGCGACAAGGGCGAGGCATCCCGCGACATGCAGGATGTCCTCTACCACCGACAGTCCCTTTTCGAATGCGTGCAACCCGTCCTCCCCGGTCGGCCGCTGGTTCAGCGTTTCGGCAGCTCCACGATGGCCGAGCCCATGGCCGACAGTTCCTCGTCCTGCTGCACCGCCTGCTGGCGGATCTCGACGAGGTACTTGCCGCCTTCCTCGTACTTCCGCACCACCTGCCCGTGGATGAGGACGATGTCGCCCTCGGGGTTGTGGCGGCGGACCTGGCACTTCGCCTGCCGCAGGAAGCCGTCGTCGCCCATCCAGTTGGTGATGTGATGGGTCAGCCAGGAGCAACGCTCGGGCCCGTAGTCATAGGCGCCCGGCGCCCCGACCTCGAGCGCGAACTCCTCTTCCCAGTGCACCCGTTCGGGGCAGTCCGGGATGCCGAAGCGGTTCTTGATCCCGGCGCCCGGATGTTTCTGCTGCAGCTGCCAGGCCAGCTTGTTGGCGCGGATGTAGAGCCCGCCCCAGCCCTGCGCGTAGGCAATGAAGCCGGTGACGGTCATCGGGCCCTTGACCATGGTCGGCAGATCCTCACCCTCGGTCACGTCGTCCCAGTAGCGGGGTGTGGCGCCGCGGATCTCTTCCTGCTCGTAGTACTTCGTGAAGCTGTCCAGCTCTTCCTGCGTGTAGACCCGCGGTTTGCGGCTTTTCACGTCGGTGTACTTGGTGCCCTTTTCGCTGGCGTGGTTCCGTTCCGTGCGGAAGCACCAGCTGTCGGCGGCGGCCAGCATGTCGCCGCTTGCCGCATCGAAGAAATCCACGTGGTAGATCTGCTGGATCGCCCGGCCCGCGAAACGCGTCTCGTGCTCGATCAGGTCCTTCAGATAGGCCTCTGTCCGGATCTCGGTGTTGCGCGGGATCGGCTTGTGCCAGGTCCAGTCGGCGCCGGACCACATCGCGTGAACGCCCGACAGCCCGCCGACATAGCCGGAGATGATGCGGCTGGTCGCGAAGAGGAAGGACGGCAGGGCGATCACGTCGCCGAATTTCGTGCCCTTCGCGTAATCCGGGTCGCACCACAGCGGGTTGTCGTCGCCGATCCCGTGCGCGTAGTGCCGGATGTTGTCGCGCGTCGCCTCGTAGCACCACGGCTCAACCGTCTTTTCGATCTTCACGCCGATCCGCTGGCGCAGGTCCTCGAGCCCTTCGGGCGTGATCCTCGGGAACTGCCTGTGCACGGTCTCGTTCATTCGCTTCCTCCGTCTTCGTCGCTTGCCGGCGCTCAGGCCGTGTTTTCCGTCTGTTTCGCTTCCGCGTCGCGCAGGGCCTTGCGGTTCACCTTGCCGGCGGGGGTCTTGGGCAGGTCGGCCACGAAGGCGACCTGACGCGGGTATTCGTGCCGGGCCAGCCGGTCGCGGACGAAATCCTGGATCTCGGTGGACAGTCCTTCGGTCTCGTCGCCCTTCAGGACGATGAAGGCCTTCACGACCTGACCGCGCACCGGGTCGGGCACGCCGATCGCGGCGGCCTCGGCGACCTGCGGGTGTTTCAGGATGGCGTCCTCGACCTCGACCGCGCCGATGGTCCAGCCGGCGGAGATGATCACGTCATCGGCCCGGCCGCCGTGGTAGAAATAGCCGTCTTCGTCGGTTTTCCCGAGGTCCTTGGTCGGGAACCACTCGCCCTTGCGGCGCACCATCAGTTCGCCGATCTGGCCCGCGGGCATCTCCCTGCCCTCGGCATCCTGCACCTGCACCTCTACGCCGGGCACCGCCTTGCCGAGCGAGCCCTCGCGCACCTCGAAATCGTCCGCGCCGGGGTAGTTCGCGAGGATCACGCCGATCTCGGTCGTGCCGTACATCGAGCAGACCGGGGTGCCGAAGAGCTGGCCTATGTAGGCGCCGGTCTCGCTGTCGATGGGTTCGCCGGTGAAGGACAGCTTGCGAATGGAATAGCGGAAGTTCTCCGCCTCGCCCGAATTGCGCATCATCCGGTAGTGGGTCGCGGCGGCGGAGAGGTTGGTAATTTCGAAGTCCTGAAGCGCCTTCAGCAGGCGCACCGGATCGAACTTGCCGCTGAAAGTGCCGGTCGAGACGCCCAGCGCCAATGGCGCCAGTGTTCCGTGCCACAGGCCGTGGCCCCAGGCGGGCGAGGACGGGCAGAAGAACCGGTCGCCGGGGCGGATGCCCGTGGCATAGAGCGCCGCGACCATCAGGGTCACGATGGAGCGGTGCGTGTGTTTCACCGCCGCGGGCAGCGCGCGGGTGGTGCCGGAGGTGTATTGCAGCACGGCAAGATCGTTGCCGGATGTTGCCGGTTCGTAGCTTCCCGGCAGGTCCGACAGCCCGTCGAGGAACTGCTGATCCGCCACGACGACCTCGGCGCCGCCGGCTTCGCGGGCGTCGGCGGCCTTTTCGGCGTTGGTGAAGATCACCTTCGGGGCGCAGTCATCGACCCGCAGGCGGATCCCGTCGGGCCCGAACAGCGTGAACATTGGCACCGCCACCGCGCCCGCCTTCATCGCGCCGAACATGGCGACGTAGAAGGGCAGCGACGGCTCCAGCATCACCGCGACGCGGTCGCCGGGGGCGATGCCCCTGCCCCGCAGATGATGCGCGAACTGCGCCGAGCGGCGCGCGATCTCGGCGAAGGTGATCACCTCGTCACGCCCGTCCGCATGGGCCACCCGGATCGCCACGGCATCGCCATTCGCGTGCCGGTCGATGCATTCCTGCGCGATGTTCAGCCGCTCGCGGGTCCCGTCGAACAGCTTCCACAGCGCCTCGTTCGAGAAGTGCTGCTGAGCGTCCGAATAGGACGTGTAATCCGTGAGCTGCGGCATCGCGGCGGTGTCTCCCTGATCTCCTCCAGCGCCGTTGCGACTGTCGTCACCCGGCGCATTGACAAGGCTGCGGTGACTCGGGTTTATTGTCAATACGCCTATTTCATTGTATATAGACAACAAATGATGGGCGACGGGAGGAGACAGATCGCCATGGAAGAGGCTCAGGACGGCCCGAAAAAGCGCGCGGTTCCGGCGGTCACGCGGGCCGTCGCGATCCTGCGTGCGTTGGGAAAATCGGACGAGCCGATGGGCGTGCAGCAGCTGGCGCGGGAGCTGGGGCTGGTGCCCTCGACCGTACTGCACATCCTGCGGGTCCTGCACGATGAAGGCCTCGTGGCCTTCGATTCGCAGTCCAAGCGCTATTCCATCGATGTCGGCATCCTCGCCATCGCCCGCAGCGCGATCCAGAAGAACGCCTTCGTCTCGCTGATCCAGCCGAGGCTTGACGCGCTGGCGGTGGAATTCGGCGTCACCACCATCGCCACGCAGTTCACCGATCCCACGCATATGGTCGTGGTGGCGCTGAGCCAGGTGCAGCTTGCGTTTCGGCTGCAGGTGGACCTTGGCAGCCGCTTTCCGGCGATGATCTCTGCCACCGGGCGCTGCTTTGCGGCCTACAACCGGCCGGATGAGGCGGAAATGAAGGCGCGGTTCGAGCGGTTGAACTGGGATCATGCCCCCGATTACGCGCGCTGGCTGGCGGAGGTCGCCGAAACCCGTGCGCGCGGCTATTCGGTGGACCGGGGCGACTACATCTCCGGCGTGACGGTCGTGGCGGTGCCCTTCTTCGACGCCGCCGGGCGGATGGACCATTCCATGGTGGCCATCGGCATCACCGAGCGCGTGGACGCGATCGGGCAGACCGTGCTGGCCAAGGCGATGCTGAAGGTTCGCGACGGGGCGAGCCAGATGCTGCTGGGCGCCGGCGCAGCGCCGGGGGCGGCATGATGGACACGCCCGAGGGATGGAAAGCGATGAAGATCGGCGGGCTGTGGCAGACCATCGGTCCGCTGCTGGCGCGGCGGGATGGCGATGGCTGGCGTTATGGGCTGGCAACGGACGAACGGCACGGCAACGTGCTGGGCCTCGTCCACGGCGGCACGGTCACCTCGCTGATGGATCACGCGATGACTCTGGTTGCGTATGAGGCCTGCGAGCGGCAGCCTGCGGTGACCGTGCAGATGGAGACGCGGTTCATTGCGGCGGCCCGGCCGGGCGACCTGCTGGAAGCGGCAGCGGAGCTGCGCGAGAGGACCGGCAGCCTGCTGTTTCTCGATTGCCGAATCGCCGTGGGCGACCGCGCGGTCGCGGCGGGATCGGCAGTGATGAAGCTGCGGAGGACAGCGTGAGGGAGGAACGCATGCAGGGATGGGGCGCATCGGGGCGCGGCGGGCCGCTGGCCGGCGTGAAGGTGCTGGATTTCTCACGCATCCTGTCGGGGCCCTACGCCACCATGGTGCTGGCCGACATGGGCGCCGACGTGATCAAGGTCGAGCCGCTGGGCCGGGGTGACGAGACGCGCGGGTTCCCGCCGTTTCACGGGCCGCTCAGCCACTATTTCATCGCGCTGAACCGCAACAAGAAAAGCCTCGCGTTAGACCTGAAGGACCCGCGCGGGGCGGAGATCGCCCGCGCGCTGGCCGCGGAGGCCGATATCGTGATCGAGAATTTCCGGCCCGGCGTCATGGAGCGCCTCGGCCTCGGCTACGACACGCTGGCGGCGGACAATCCCGGCCTGATCTATTGCGGGATCTCGGGCTTCGGCGCCGACAGTCCGCTGCAGGACAAGCCCGCCTTCGACATCGTGGCGCAGGCGCTGTCCGGGGTGATGAGCGTGAACCGCGAGCCGGGGCAGCCGCCCAACAAGCTGGGCCTGCCGCTGGGCGACATGGCTGGCAGCATATTTTCCGTCTTCGGGGTGCTGGCGGCGCTGCACGAGCGCGACCGCACCGGCAAGGGCCGCCGGGTCGAAGTGGCGATGCTGGATTCGCTGATGGCGATGCTCGGTTATCTGTCGCAGATCTACTTCGTCACCGGCAACGCGCCGCAGCCGGTCGGCACAAAGCATCCCAGCATCGTTCCCTACGGCGCGTTTCCCACGTCCGACGGGCATGTCATCGTCGCCTGCCTGACAGAGACCTTCTGGAAGAACTTCGCCCGCTGCCTTGGCATGGAGGAGCTGACCACGGATCCCCGCTTTGCCGAGTATCGCGCGCGGCTGGCGAACCGCGAGGCGCTTGAGACGCTTATCGACGCGCGGATGCGGACCGAATCCACCGAACACTGGCTGGCACGGCTTGACGAATTCGACGTGCCGAACGCCCCGATCCTTGACGTGGCGCAGGCGCTGGAACAGCCGCACGTGGCCGCGCGCGGGCTGGTGGAGACCGTGACCCATCCGCAGGCCGGAGACATGCGGGTTCTGCGCGGGCCGATCCGCTTTGGCGGCGAACCGGCGGCGGCCAGCAGCGCGCCGCCGCTTCTGGGGGAAGACACGCTGGCCGTGCTGAGCGATATACTGGGGAAGGACCGGGCGGCCTGCGAACGGCTGGTCGCCGAGGGCGTGGTGGCGGTGCCCGAACGGGAGACCGCCCCGGCGGAGGAAGACTGAGGAGAGGCATGCAGATCAGATCGGGGTTCATTCCGGCGTCGGAAGAGGCGCGTGCCAACCGCGCCGCGCATCTCGCCGCGCTGGAACAGGTGGCAGAGGCGGCGCGTCTGGCGGCCGAAGGCGGCGGGACGCGCGCCCGCGACCGGCACCTGTCGCGCGGCAAGATGCTGCCACGCGAACGCGTGGCCAACCTGCTCGACGCGGGCTCGCCGTTCCTTGAGGTCGGCGCGACGGCGGCGCATGGCATGTACGACGATGCCGCGCCCTGCGCCGGTGTCATCGCCGGGATCGGCAGGGTCATGGGCCGCGACGTGATGGTCGTCTGCAACGACGCCACCGTGAAGGGCGGCACCTATTACCCGATGACGGTCAAGAAACACCTGCGCGCGCAGGAGATCGCCGAGGAATGCCGCCTGCCCTGCGTCTACCTTGTCGACAGCGGCGGCGCCAACCTGCCGAACCAGGACGAGGTGTTCCCGGACCGCGACCATTTCGGCCGCATCTTCTACAATCAGGCGCGGATGAGCGCGGCGGGCATTCCGCAGGTCGCCGTCGTCATGGGCTCCTGCACCGCGGGTGGCGCATATGTGCCTGCGATGTCGGACGTGACCATCATCGTGAAGGAACAGGGCACGATCTTTCTCGCCGGCCCGCCACTGGTGAAGGCGGCGACGGGCGAGGTGGTCACCGCCGAGGATCTGGGCGGCGGCGACGTGCACACCCGCCTGTCCGGCGTGGCGGATTATCTGGCCGAGGACGACGCCCATGCGCTGGCGCTGGCGCGGCGCGCGGTGGGCAATCTGGCGCTGGTCCGGCCCGAGGGGCCGCCGCGCGAGGCGCCGGAAGAGCCGGCTTACGATCCCGAGGAACTGCTCGACGTGGTCCCGGCCTCTCTGTCGACGCCCTACGACATTCGCGAGGTGATCGCGCGCGTGGTCGACGGCTCGCGCTTTGACGAGTTCAAGGCGCGTTTTGGCGAGACGCTGGTGACCGGTTTCGCGCATGTGATGGGCTGGCCGGTGGGGATCGTGGCGAACAACGGCGTCCTGTTCTCCGAAAGCGCCGCCAAGGGCGCGCATTTCGTCGAGCTCTGCTCGCAACGGAAGATTCCGCTGGTATTCCTGCAGAACATCACCGGGTTCATGGTCGGCCGGAAATACGAAAGCGAAGGCATCGCCCGCCACGGCGCCAAGATGGTCACGGCGGTCGCCACAACGTCGGTCCCGAAGATCACCATGATCGTCGGCGGCTCCTTCGGCGCGGGCAATTACGGGATGGCGGGCCGCGCCTATCAGCCGCGCTTCCTGTGGAGCTGGCCGAACAGCCGGATCTCGGTGATGGGCGGCGCGCAGGCGGCGGGCGTGCTGGCCACGGTGAAACGCGATGCGATCGAACGGTCGGGCGGCACGTGGACCGACGAGGAAGAGGCAGAGTTCAAGCGCCCGACGCTGGAGATGTTCGAGCGGCAGTCGCACCCGCTTTACGCCTCTGCCCGGCTCTGGGACGACGGTATCGTCGACCCGAGAAAAAGCCGCGAGGTGCTGGCCCTGTCGCTGCAGGCCGCGCTGAACGCGCCGGTAGAGGAAACACGCTTTGGCGTGTTCAGGATGTGAGGACGCCATGACTCTGGACGAAGCCCTCGCCAGGTATCCCGGCGCCGAGACCTTCCGCTTCGGCGACAGCGCAGAGCTTTGCGCGGAACTGCTGGCGCTTGTCCGTGCGGGCCGGAAGACCGCCACCTGCGGCGCCCTGCGCGACTTTCAGGCCGATGGCGAGGCGATGCCGGAGCCGGGCCGGAAGGACATTTCCCTGACATGGGACGGCGTCCCGGCGCTGGTGATCGAAACGGTGGAGGTCACGATCCGCCGGTACTGCGACGTCGACGCCGGGTTCGCGCTGGCCGAGGGGGAGAACGAGACGCTGGAAGGCTGGCAGGAAGACCACCGCCGGTACTTCGAGAGGAATGGTGGCTGGGATCCGGAGATGGAGCTGGTCTGCGAACGCTTCCGGCTGGTCGAGGATCTGGAGTAGGCGATGTTCAACAAGATCCTGATCGCGAACCGGGGCGAGATCGCCTGCCGTGTCATCGAGACGGCGCGGCGCATGGGGGTGGCCACGGTCGCGGTCTATTCCGACGCCGACGCCGCCGCGAAGCATGTGGCCATGGCGGACGAGGCGGTGCGGATCGGCACGGCGCCCCCCGCCGAAAGCTACCTGAAGGGCGATGCCGTGATCGCGGCGGCGCTGGAGACCGGCGCGCAGGCGATCCATCCGGGATATGGCTTCCTGTCGGAGAACCCGGTTTTCGTCGAGGCTGTGGAGGCCGCCGGTCTGACGTTCATCGGGCCGTCGGCCAAGGCGATCCGCGCGATGGGCCTGAAGGATGCCGCCAAGGCGCTGATGCACGAGGCGGGTGTGCCGGTGGTGCCCGGCTATCACGGCGAGAACCAGGACCCGGAGCATCTTTCCGGTGCGGCAGATGCCATCGAGTACCCAGTGCTGATCAAGGCGGTGGCGGGCGGCGGCGGCAAGGGCATGCGCCGCGTCGACATGCCGGCCGAGTTTGCCGAGGCGCTTGCCAGCGCACAGCGCGAGGCGCAGTCGGCGTTCGGCAATCCCGCCGTGCTGATCGAGAAGTTCATCGAGCAGCCGCGCCATATCGAGGTGCAGGTCTTCGGCGACGGGATGCAGGCGATCCACCTTTACGAGCGCGACTGCTCGCTGCAGCGCCGGCACCAGAAGGTGATCGAGGAAGCGCCCGCTCCCGGCATGACGCCCGAGATGCGCGCCGCGATGGGCGAGGCCGCCGTGCGCGCGGCGGAGGCGATCGGCTATTCCGGCGCGGGCACGGTGGAGTTCATCGTCGACGGCTCGCGCGGCCTGCGCCCCGACGGGTTCTGGTTCATGGAGATGAACACGCGGCTGCAGGTGGAGCATCCTGTGACCGAGGCGATCACCGGGCTCGACCTTGTCGAATGGCAGCTTCGCGTGGCATCGGGTGAGCCGCTGCCGATGCGGCAGGAGGATGTGCCGCTGACCGGTCACGCCTTTGAGGCGCGGCTTTATGCCGAGGATGTGCCTGCGGGTTTCCTGCCCGCCACCGGCACGCTGTCGCACCTGCAGTTCCCGCAGGATGCGCGGATCGACAGCGGCGTGCGTTCCGGCGACACGATCAGCCCGTTCTACGATCCGATGATCGCGAAGGTGATCGCCCACGGCCCCACGCGCGAGATCGCCCTGCGCCGCCTTGCCTCGGCGCTGGACCGGACGGAGGTGGTGGGCTGCGTCACCAACCTGTCTTTCCTCGCGGCGCTGGCGCGGCACAAGGGATTTGCGGCGGGAGAGGTCGATACCGGGCTGATCGCGCGGGACATCGACGGGCTGACGCGTGTCGAGGCGCCCTCGCCTGCCCGTCTCGCGCAGATCGCGATGGCGGGTGCCGGGCTGCTGGAGGATGGCGGCGCGGTCAACGGTTTCACCCTGTGGCAGCCGCTGGTCCGGTCCGTGGTGCTGGGTCTTGGCGAAACGGAGGTGACCGCGAAGATCGCCTGCCACGGCGCGGACGCGGCGGATGTCGATGTGGATGGGACAACCGTTTCCGCGGAGCGGGCGGGTGCAGGATGGCGGTTCGACGGCATGCCCGCCGCAGCCTGGCAAATCGCCAGCGGCGCGGTCACGCTGTTCGGCCCCGGCGGGTTTTCCGCGCGTATCGTCGATCCGCTGGAGCGTGACGCGGCAGGTGCTGCGGGCGCCGACGTGATCGAGGCGCCGATGCCGGGAATGCTGGCGCAGGTTCTCGTCTCTGCCGGTGATACGGTGTCGGCCGGGCAGAAACTCGCCGTGCTGGAAGCGATGAAGATGGAGCACGCGCTCACCGCCCCGCGCGAGGCGGTGGTGGCGGAGATTCTCGTCGCCGCCGGTACCCAGATCGAGGCACATGCGCCGCTGATCCGGTTCGAGCCGGAGGATGGCGGATGACCGACCTGGCGGAGATATTCGAGGTCGGCCCGCGCGACGGGCTGCAGAACGAAAAGGCGGTGATTCCGACCGACCGAAAGGTGGCCTTTGTCGACCTGCTGTCGCAGGCGGGGTTCCGGCGGATCGAGGTCGGGTCCTTCGTGAACCCGAAGCGCGTGCCGCAGATGGGTGACAGCGGTGCTGTTTTCGCGGCGATCCGGCGGGTGCCGGGCGTGTCCTATGCGGCGCTGGTTCCGAACCTGCGCGGGCTGGAGGCGGCGCAGGCGGCAAAGGTGGACGAGATCGCCATCTTCGCCTCTGCCTCGGAAGGCTTCAGCCAGGCGAATATCGGCGCCAGCATCGCGGACAGCCTCGACCGGTACCGCGAGGTTGCCGAAGCGGCCAATGCGGCGGGGCTGCCGGTGCGCGGCTATGTCTCCTGCGTCGCGGTCTGCCCCTATGACGGCGATGTGGCGCCGGAGGCGGTGGCCCGCACCGCCGCCGCGCTCGATGCGATGGGCTGCTACGAGATCAGCCTTGGCGAAACCCTGGGACGCGGTACGCCGGAGGCGATCGGCGCTATGCTGGCGGCGGTCACCGACCGCATCCCGCCGGGCCGGCTCGCCGGGCATTTCCACGATACCGGCGGCATGGCACTGGCGAATATCGAGGTCTCGCTGAAGGCGGGGCTGCGCGTCTTCGACGCCGCCTGCGGCGGGCTTGGCGGCTGTCCGTTTGCCCCCGGTGCGGCAGGCAACGTGGCCACGGACGCGGTGTACCGGCGGCTGACGGAGCTTGGGTTCGAAACCGGGCTCGACCCGGACATACTGGCGCGCGCCGAAGCAATTGCGCGCGGACTGACCACGGTGGGAGGCGAGGTTTGACCGGAACGATCAGGATCGAAACCGACGCGCGCGGCATCGCCACGCTGTCGCTCGCACGCGCGGAAAAGCACAACGCGATGTCCGCGGAGATGATCGAAGCGCTGACGGAGGCCGCCGCGACGCTGGGCGATGACCCGAAGGTCCGCGCAGTGATCCTTGCCGGGGACGGCCCGACTTTCTGCGCCGGTGGCGACCTTGGCTGGATGAAGGCGCAGATGGAGGCGGACCGCTCGGCGCGCATGGCCGAGGCGCGGAAACTGGCGGAAATGCTGAGGGCGCTGGACCGGATGCCGAAGCCGCTGATCGGCAGGATCCACGGCAATGCATTTGGCGGCGGCGTCGGGCTCGCCTCGGTCTGCGACGTCGCTATCGGCACGCCGGCGGTGAAGATGGGGCTGACGGAGACCCGGCTTGGCGTGATCCCCGCCACCATCGGGCCATACGTCGCCGCCCGCGTAGGGCCAGGCGCCCTGCGCGCGGTGTTCTTTTCCGGCCAGCGGTTCGACGCGCAGGAGGCGTTGCGGCTGGGGCTTCTGACGCGCTGCGTTCCGCCCGACGACTTGGACGCCGCCGTCGCGGCGGAGGCCGAAGCCTACCTTGCCTGTGCACCGGGGGCTGTCGCGGCGGCGAAGGCGCTGCTGCGAGGCTTTGCGCCTCCGGTGGACGACGCGCTGCTTGACCGGACCGTCGCCGCGCTGGCCGATGTGTGGGAAACCGAGGAGGCAGCCGCAGGCATCGCCGCTTTCTTCGACAGGCGTCCGGCCCCGTGGATCGTCGGATAGCGCCGGTTGACCGGCGGCGTACGCCATGTGATCCCGACTTGCGCAACAGGTGACGCCGGAGGCATTCTGCGAAGCACACGGCGAAAATGGATTTCAAGATTTCGCCGAAACGACAAGAATTCGTTGCGATACCGGGCGAAATTCGCCAGTTAGAAGAAAATCAGTTTCGCGGAGCCATACCATGACGATTCCCGGCATCACCCGTCTCGACGCAGCCGACGCGCAGGCCGGCGGGCAGGAGCGCCCGTTCTCCAAGGCCGTGCGTGCAGGCGATTTCGTCTACGTCTCCGGTCAGGTCCCGACCCGCGACGGAGAGGTCATCGCGGGCAACATCACCACACAGACCGAAGCGGTGATCGAGAACATCAGGGAAGTCCTGGCACTTGCCGGATGCGGTATGGAGCATGTGGTGAAGGTCAACGCATGGCTCGATGACGCGCGCGACTTTTCTTCCTTCAATGCCGTGTTCAAAAAGCATTTCTCGGCGCATCCCCCGGCGCGCTCGACGGTGCAGTCGCCGCTGATGGTCGATGCCAAGGTGGAGATGGACGTGATCGCCTACTGCCCGCTGGAAAGCTGAGCCCAGATGAAGATCCTGATCCTCGACGATGCCGGGGCCGCCTCGGCGCGCGCCGCCGGGCTGATCGCCGACCACGTGCGCGAGAAGCCGGAAACGGTGCTCGGGCTCGCCACCGGCGGCACGATGGAGGCAGTCTATGCCCACCTGATCGCGCTGCACCGGGCCGGCGAGGTCAGTTTCGCCGGGGTGTCGAGCTTCAACCTGGATGAATATGTCGGGCTGGCGGGCGATCACCCCTGCTCTTACCGGCGCTACATGGCCGAGAAACTCTTTGACCAGATCGACATGGCGCCGGGCGCCGGGCATCTGCCGAAGGGCGAGGCCGAGGATCCGGAGGCGGAGGCCGACGCCTACGAGGCCAAGATCGTGGCGGCCGGGGACCTTGACCTGCAGCTTCTGGGGCTGGGGCAGAACGGGCATATCGGGTTCAACGAACCCACCTCCAGCCTGTCGTCGCTGACGCGGCTGAAAACGCTGACCCGCTCCACCCGCGAGGCGAACAGCCGGTTCTTCCCGGCGGGCGAGGAACCGCCGCGACTGGCGATCACCATGGGCATCGGCACCATAATGCGGGCGCGCGAGGTGCTGCTGGTGGCGACCGGCGAGGCCAAGGCCGAGGCGGTGGAACAGGTCGTCGAAGGCGCGGTTTCGGCGCGCTGGCCGGGGTCGATCCTGCAGATGCACCGCAAGGCGACGCTGATCCTCGACCGCGCGGCGGCCTGCCGGCTGGAACTGACCGACTATTACATGGACGTGCACCCGGAATAGCGCGCCCGCGCGCCGGGTCAGTCCAGCAGCGCGCGCAGGGCGGCGACGGTCGCCGCGTCGGTGCGGCGCGCGCAGGCCTCCTGAAATCCGAATTTCGCGAGCTTCGCATCGGTCGGTGCTGGGGCTGACGCGGAGGCATGCACTTCAACCGGGTCGAGCGCTGTCAGCAGGGCGGGCAGTGTCGCGGGCGAGATCCCCGAACCGGGCATGATCACCAGCCGTTCCCCTGCCCTGTCCTGCATCGCTTTCAGGCGGTCGATCCCGTCCGCGGCCCGCAGCGCGCCGCCGGAACTGAGTATGCGCGAAATTCCAAGGTCCGCCGCCTGATCCACAGCGGTCAGCGGGTCGCTCAGCAGGTCGACGCAGCGGTGCAGGGTTATGTCCAGCCCCTCGGCGGCGCGCGTCAGGATGCGCAGCGCGGAAAGGTCCAGCGCGTCACCGTCGAGCGCGCCGATCACGATCCCAGCCAGCCCCGCCTCGGACGCCGCGACTATCTCTGTTTCCATCGCCGCGAGTTCGCGGTCGCACCACTCGAACCCGCCGGAGCGGGGCCGGATCATCGCCGTGACCGGGATCTGAGTCGCCGCCGCCTCGACCATCAGGCCCGGCGAGGGCGTCAGCCCGCCGAGAGACAGCGCGGAGCACAGCTCGATCCGGTCCGCGCCGCCTTCGACGGCGGCTTCCAGACCTTCAAGGTCGTCGACGCAGATCTCCAGAACGCGGTCCATGTCCGATCCTCTCACACCGCGGCCCGGATTTTCCAGCCTTCCAGCATGAGCAGCCCAATTCCGCCGATGGCCCCCGCCACGGCGCCCATCATGGCCACCGTCGGGTAGCCGCCGAAGGCGGTTCCGAGGGCGAAAAGGCCGGCGGCGAGCGCGCCCGCGAGGAACATGTTGATCGACAGCAGCGACGAGGACAGCCCCGGACGATCCGCGATCAGTTCCTGCAGATAGCCGAGCGGCAGGGTGATGATCGCCGCCGCCCCGACGCCGCCGACGCAGGAGGCCGCGATTACAGCGGCGGGCGACATCGCATGCGCCAGCCAGACGAGGTAGACGACGTAGAGCGCCACGCCGAGCCCGAGGCTGGCGACGATGGACAGTGTCTTCACGATCCGCGCCCAGACGAGGATGAAGGCAACCTCGATGGCGGCGACGAGGCCGACGATGACACCCACATCGCCCGGCACGCCGCCGGCCTGCCCAGTGACGATCAGGGGCATGACCGCGCCGTTCACGTGCAGCGTAGCGGTGATCAGCGCCGCCGCCAGCACCCGAAGCGCCACAGGCAGGCGCAGGAGCAGGCCGAATGCCACCAGCAGTGACACGCGTGGCGGCCGGGTGGAGGCATCGCCGCCGCCGCCGCGCGGCATCATCAGCTTGATCACCACGAGCACGACCAGCGCGACGATGGCTGCGATCAGGAAGGCCGGCAACAGAGTCTCGGACCGCGACAGCGCCAATCCAACCAGACCGGGCACGAGGATCCACGCGACCGAGATCAGGGCGCGCAGGACCGAGGAGACGGCGGCCTGCTCGGATTTCGGCAGCCCCAGCGAAAACACCCGCCCCGCCGCGAAGAGCAGCGAATAAAGGCCGCCATAGACCGACAGCGGGATCAGCACCGAGAACACGAAAACCCAGGGCGAGCGCACGAGGTAGATCGCCCCGAAGCCGAGGATGCCGCAGGCGGCGAGCCACATCAGCAACCTGCGATACCCGGAATCGCGGTCCGCCAGCGTGCCGAGGATCACCGAGACCAGCACGTTGATCACCGCCGCCATCAGCGTCACCGCCGAGAAGGCGGCGTCTGACAGTCCCAGTTCGCGGATGGCCACGACGGACTGGTAGGGCGCGGTCGCCGCCCCGGCGAAGCCGAAGAAGAAAATCGCGACCGCGCAGGCGCGCAGGCCGGGCGTGGTCCAGACGGTGGTCAGCGTGGAAAGCATGGGGTTGGGCTCGGCTCAAATTCGACTGGCGCGGGAACGCCACTGAAACGGAGGCGCGGCGGGCCCTGTTACAGGCCCGCCGCGAAGACGTCTATCGGCTGCGGCCGGGCGGCCGCGTTTATTCTGGCGCGCGGGCCGACCGGACCGGTGCTGGCGTGAAGGTGGCGTCGGGCGCCCACGGATAGATCCCCGTTGCGCGGTTACGGCTTTCCAGCCGCGGGATGTCCTGGTTCACCACCCCGTCGGTCAGCGCCATCAGGTTCGGGTTGGCCAGCGGCGCCAGTTCTGGCGACAGATAACCTGACTTCACCACCAGCAGCGCAACCGCCCCCGGGTCCAGCCCGAGTGCGGCCAAATCGGCGATGTCGTGATAGGGGCGGCGACGTGCGGCCAGCACCACGGTGATCCCGCCGGTGCGCACGACCGCCTGCCGGAACGCGCCTCCGGCACCTTCGTCCAGCCGCAGAACTTCGAACATCGCCTTGACCGACGCGCCCTTGGGATCGAGGTTGCCGCCAACGGTCAGCTCCAGAATTGCGCCCTTGCCTGCTGCAAAGCACAGGTCGACCGCCGGCGCGTCGGTGATCCCGGCGACCAGCGCGTCCTGCCAGTCGCGTTCCACCAGCGCCGCCAGCACATTGCCACGGTCGCCCACCCCGCCGCCTGTCGGATTGTCGCCGCTGTCGGCGAGGATCACGGGGCGCGTTTCCGACTTCGCCGCGATCTCGAGCATGTCTTCCAGCGGGCCCGTTACCGGACCGAAGGCGAATTTCGTCCGTGCGTCCCAGTAGGCCCCGGCCAGATCGCGCGCGGCCGCCTCGGCCTCGGCCTTGTCCGTCGCGGTCACGACGGCAGCGGCCGTGACGCGCGGTTCGTCGGCCCAGACGTACCCGACCATCTGATCGGCGCTCCAGATTCCGGGGCGTTCGTCGTGGCCCGGCAGGGCGGCGTAGAGCGACGCGGCGGGTTCGTCCTCGGTCGAGGAGCGTTCCCCCGGCATCAGGACGGGGATCTTCGCCCAGGTCACGAAGGGCCGCTCGCCTGTCCGCAGGCAGCGCAGCAGCATTGCCCAGGCCCGCTTCATCGTTTCTGCCACGTCGATATGCGGCGCGGTGCGGTAGGCGGCGAACATGTCGATCTGGTCGACGATCCGCTGGCTGACATTGCCGTGCAGGTCGTAGCTGACGGATATCGGAATGTCCGGGCCCACCAGATCGCGCACCGCCTTGATCCAGTCGCCCTCGGCATCCTGCATGTCGTCCACGAACATCGCGCCGTGCATGGCGAGGTACACGCCGTCGACCGGCAGCGCCGCCTTCAGCCGCGCCAGCAGATCCGCCTTGAACGCGTCATAGGCGGCGCGGTCCACCGGGCCGCCGGGCACGGCGCGGGCGTGCAGCAGCGGCAGGATTTCGACATCGTCTTCCGGCAGGAAGGCGAAATAGGCGGAGGCGGTCAGATCGTCGCCCCGCATCAAGTGGAAATCCGCTTCGCGGATCAGCACCGGGTTGTAGGTGGAGCACTCGGTATGGATGCCGCCGACGGCGATCCGTTTCTTCTCAGTCATTTACAGTCCCTGGTTGATGTTCTGCCTTAAGCGCGGGGCAAGTCAGCCCCGGCGGGTCAGAACACCGGATGCAGCTTTACGATGGCCGCGTAGCGGTAGAGGTCCTTGCGGTCCTTCGGTGTCCAGGCGGCTTCTGCCACGCCGCAGAGGCGCGGAAAGACCAGCCGGTTGAAATAGGCGCGCGAGGTGAAATGCTCGCACCAGATGCAGGACTGGATGCCCTTCATCCGGGGACGCAGTTCCTCGGGGAAATCGCCCTCGGCCTCGTAGGTGTAGGAATTCACCGGCGTCGAGGTTCCGGCCCAGCCCGCACCTGGCTCCAGCCATTCGTCCGCCTGCACCATGTCGAGGTAATAGGCCTGGCCCGGCGTCATCACGACGTCATAGCCCTGCCGCGCCAGCTCGATGCCGACCTCGGGCCGTTCCCACGCCATGAGGAGCGTGCCTTCGGGGTCGACGCCGCCGCCGTGGGCGACCTCGTTCCAGCCGGCCAGCTTCTTGCCGCGCTCTGCCAGCATCTTCGCCACGCGGCGCATGAAATGGCTCTGGAGTTCGAAGGTGCCCTTAAGCCCCTCCTTCTCCATCAGGAGCCGCGCATAGTGCGAGTTCAGCCAGGAGCCGTCAGCCACCTCGTCGCCACCGATGTGCAGGTATTCGCCGGGGAACAGGTCGACCATCTCGTCGAAGACATTGGCGAGGAAGTCGTAGGTCTCTTCCCGCGCGGGGTTGAGTGCATTGTTCGCGTAGCCCTGGATGGAATGGTAGCTGTGGGGCGCTTCCTGCGGATCGGCGAGACCGTCGATCACCGTCAGCGCGGCGGTGGAATGGCCGGGGATGTCGACCTCTGGCACCACGGTGATGCCCAGCGCCGCGGCATGCGCAACAACCGCGCGGATCTCTTCCTGCGTGTAGAATCCGTGCACCGGCTTCGCCCCGTTGCCGAGTTGCGGCGTCAGCGGCTCGTCCGGGCCGCGGGTCGCCCCAGCCTGCGTAAGTTGCGGATATGCCTTGATTTCCAGCCGCCAGCCTTCGTCATCGGTCAGGTGCCAGTGGAAGATGTTCATCCGGTGCCACGCGAGGATATCGAGGAAGCGCGAGACGTCCGTGGCGTTCCAGAACTGCCGCGACACATCCAGATGCGAGCCACGCCAGGAATAGCGCGGCGCGTCCGTGATGGTGCCGCTGGCGGGGAAGCGGAATGCATCGTCAACGACCGCGCCGTGCAGCATCTGGCCCAGCACGATCAGGCCGTGACGGATGCCGTCGTCATCGGCGGCTTTGACCGTGATCGTTTCTGCTACCTCGATGGCATAGCCGCCGGTCCCGAAGTCTCCGCCCCTGGCGATCGCGACGGGCCGGGTTCCGGGCATGGGGAGCATGGAGAATACCGCCCGCGCTTCGGGGTAGAGCCTGCGATGCAGCGCCTCTACCTGGCTGAAGGCGGCCAGCGCGGCGGCATCGCTGCCCGGAGCGGGGCACAGCGCCAGCGGGGTGTCGCCGGGCTGCAGATCCAGCGCGATCGGCCACGGCAGAACGGCATAGGGTTCGTCCAGCTTGCCTTCGGGCAGCAGCGGGCCGGGTTCCGGCAGGTCGCGGCCTTCGGGGAACAGGTCGGACACCTCGACATCCACATGGGTCGGTGTACCGGACGCAGTCAGCGTCAGGATCCCGGATTTCGCGCCATCGGTGCGGTGGCGCGGGTCGCGGTTCAGGTTCGTTACTTCGAAGGTCCAGCTTTCCCCCGGCGCTATTTCCAGCCCGGCGGGCGGCGCGAACCGGTGATAGTTGGCGTCGCGCAGCTCCAGCTCTGCCCCTTCGACCGCGAACGGGCGCATCGCGCGGGTCAGCGAGGTGTAGGCCAGGCGGAAATCGCTCAGCACTTCGTCCGAAAGGTTCCAGAGCGTGACCTTGAGCGTGCCGTAGGGCGCAGGCTCGGGCGACCAGGTGTTTTCCAGGCGGTATCGGTACATGTGACCTCGGTTCGTGGTGACTTGGGTTGTGGCGGGCTCAGTCGCCCAGAAGCTGGCTGTCGTCGCCGTCGCGGTGGCGGATCAGGCTCTCCTTGATCCGGCGCAGGGTGGCGGCGGTGGCGGTGCGGTCGGCATAGGCGACGAGGTTGGCAAGGATATCGAGCACGGCGAGCATCGCGTAGCGGGTCGAGGTCGGGCGGAAGATGTTCTCTCCCTCCGGCAGATCGACTGTGAGCACCAGATCCGCGGCATCGGCCACGGGCGAGCCCGACTGCGTCAGCGCGATGGTGGTGGCGCCCTGATCGCGGGCGAGGGCAAAGGCGCGCACCAGCTCGACATTCCGGCCCGAGAAGGACGATCCGAAGACCACGTCGTGCGGCGTCACGGCGGAGGCCTGCATCATCTGCATTCCGTGGTCGGTGCTGACGGTGATCCGGCAGCCCAGACGGAACAGACGGTTCTGCATTTCGTTCACGATCATCGAGGAATTGCCGCCCGACCCGAAGGCATAGATCATCCCCGCCCGCGACAGGACCGACGCCGCTTCCTCGACCGCCTTCAGGTCAAGCTGGCGGTGCACGACAAAGAGCGCGTTCTGCGCCTTGGTGACGATATCCTCGGCCACTTCCGGGGCCGTCCAGGATTTTGCGTCGGGCTTCAGGTAGCGCAGGCCGACATAGGACGACTTGGCCAGCGTCACCTTGAAATCGGAGAAGGAGTTGCAGCCCAGACGGCGGCAGAACCGGGTCACCGTGGGCGGCGACACCTCGGCCCGCGCGGCAAGGTCGGTGATTGAGGCGTTGACCGCGAAATCGAGATCTTCGAGGACGAGATCGGCAAGGCGCTGCTCGGATTGCGAGAGCTTCATTCCCTCCTGCATCAGCGTCGAGAAGATATCCATCGACCGTCCCTTTGCGCCCTGTTTCCGGACATTGCAGCGTGAAGGAAACCCGCCGAGTCCGAAAATGATTTTCTTATTTACGTTGACACTCTGGCATGCACTCCCAAAACTGACCAGTGAAAACCGCAATCCACGAAAAGAATTTCAACATGTCAGCCGAAACCGCCCAAAACCCGCGCGACCCGATGAAGAACCCCTTCGCGCCCGATGACAGCGCCCGCCATGCCATCTGGGAGATGCTGGTGCCGCGCGATATCGACGCCTTCCTCGCCGCCGACTGGTCGATGGTCGAAGGCGATTTCATCGCCGAGAATTTCACCGGCATGAACGGCAATTTCGACCCCAACCCGCAGAAATGGACGCTGTCCTTTGCCGCGCTCGACGCCTATCGCGACGAATGGCTGCGTCAGGCCACGGCGAACCGGTCGACCGAGTATGCCGAGGATCCGCGCGCCGCGATCTTCTCCGCGACCCGGCTGGAAGAGATAGAGATCGACGGCCCCGCCGCGCTTGTGCGAAAGAAGTTCGACGGGCGCATCAAACGCGCCGACGGAGGCGAGGACCGCATGCTCTGGCAAACGCTTTACTGGTGCCGTGAATCGGCCGAAGGCTGGAAGATCGCCGGCTTTGTCGGCTACCTGCCTTACGCGGGGTCCTGATGGACGCTCCCTGGCCCGCACCTGGAACGCCGCTGACCGAACTGATGACGCCGCTGCCGGTGATCGACGAGGCGCGGCTGGCCGGGAATATCGCCCGCGTGCAGGATTACATGACGGGCATCGGCCGGAATTTTCGTCCGCATATCAAGACGCACAAGCTGCCGGAACTGGCGGCGGCGCAGGTCGAGGCCGGTGCCGTCGGCATCAACTGCCAGAAGGTGACGGAGGCGGAGGTTTTCGCCGAGGCGGGCTTTGACGACATCCTGATCACCTACAACATTCTCGGGCCCGCCCGGCTGGCCCGCCTCAGGGCACTGAACGATCGGATCGCGGCGCTGTCGGTCACCGCAGACAACGCTGTCACGGTGCGCGGGCTGGCGGATACGTTCGGCCCCGACCGTCCGCTGACCGTGCTGGTGGAATGCGACACCTCGGCCGGGCGCTGCGGCGTGCAGACGGCCGGGGACGCCGTGGCGCTGGCGCAGGAGATCGCCAGAGCGGAGGGCCTCCGTTTCGGCGGGCTGATGACCTACCCGCCCAGCGGCGGCGCCGCTAAGGTCGAGGCGTTCCTGTCCGAAACCCTGACGCTGCTGTCGCAGGCTGGCCTGCCCTGCCCCACCGTGTCCATCGGCGGCACGCCGGACCTGTTCCTGTCCGATCAGGTGCCTTCCGCGACCGAGCACCGCGCGGGCACCTATATCTACAACGACCGCGCCATGGTCCGTGCCGGCCATGTCGGGCCGGAACACTGCGCCATGCATATCCTCGCGACAGTGGTGTCCCGCCCGACCGAGACCCGCGCCATTGTGGATGCCGGGTCCAAGGCGCTGACATCGGACCTGCTGGGGTTCCAGGATCACGGGCTGATCGAGGAATACCCCGATGCCCGCATCGTCGCCCTGTCCGAGGAGCATGGCACCGTCGACCTGTCCGCCGTGGAAGGTCCTGGCCCGCAGGTCGGAGAGATGGTGCGCGTCGTGCCGAACCACACCTGCGTGGTTACCAACCTGTTCGACCGGATGGTGTTTCACGACGGCGCGCGGGTGACCCGCGTGGTGGACGTCGCGGCGCGCGGCAAGGTCTGGTAGGGGGCTGCCACCGGCGCCAGCCGGATACGGAACCGCAGCCGGAAAGCGGGCCGGACCGCCGAGGCGCGATCCGGCCGTATCGCAGGTCTATTCGGTAACGGCATCCTCCGGCTCGGCCGCCGTCTCCGGCGCCGGCCTGATCCAGAATTCCGGCATCGCGGCCAGACGGCAGCGGTCGTCGATCTTCATGGTGGGATCGTTGATGAAAGCCACGCTCATATCCTGCACGCAGGGCTGATACGCGATTGCGCCGTGCCCGGCCTCGGGGATGATGATCGACTGACCGTTCGGCAGCGTTTCGACCGCCAGTTCGGCCCAGCTCGCCGCTGTCTGCGTGTCCCAGCCGGATCCGATGGAAAGCGTGGGAATGTCGCTGACCACCGGGTCCTGGAACCCCTCGCGCGGCGATTGGTCGAACGATTTGCACATCTCGAAGAAGATGCCGATTTCTTCCGCCCAGATACCGCGCACCGCCGGGAAATTACCCGCCGCCGTCGCCTCCTCGAACCCGTCCATGGTGTTGTAGGGAAGGTCCTCCTGACAGGCATAGACCCCTAGGTGCAGTGTCTTCAGGTACTCGTGCTCGGGGCGGTCGGCCGCCTTGGCAATGACGCGGTAAACCTGCTCCACCTCCGCTTCGTTCATCGCCTCGATCAGTGCCAGAAGCCGCTCCTCGTCTTCGAAATGCTTCGCCACGAAGGCCGCCAGCCGGACCTTGTTATGCGGCCCGTTCTGAAGTGCAAGGTAGTCCCGCGCCGCCGCCAGTGCCGCGTCGCGGTCGGTCTGCCACTCTCCGCCGGACCGCTGCAACTCGCGGTCGAACAGCGCGCCCAGCGGCCCGAGATCGCGGTCGCGCAGGACGGCAAGGCGTAGATCCTCGAGCGATTGCCGAAGCGCGACTTCGGCCGCGCGGAACAGGTCCGCCTCCGCCATGACGGTTTCGGCGGCGCGCAGTGGATCGCCTTCCAGTTCCTTAACCTGCGCTTTCACCTTCTCGGACCGGATGTTGCTGAGGCTGTCCAGGTCGAAACCCTCGACCTTGATCTTGTCCCATAGCGGCGTCTTGTCTTCGGTCAGTTCGTACATCAGCGCCGGGATGACGGGCGTTATGCTTTCCTTGCGGAATGACCCGTTGCGCACCATGAACGGCAGCAGGGCCACCTCCAGCGGAAGCGGTTCGCCGCCCACCTCCAGTTCGCCCGCCGCGGCAGCTTCCAGCACCCCGGTTATGACCGACCCAAGATCCGGATATGCCGCGTCGCAGGCGTCGTCCGCGGCGCACAGGTCCACGACCATCTGGATCGCTTCGTCCACCGGTTGCGCCACCGTATCGTAGAGCTTCACCGCCGGCGGCGCGACGCCGTCGATGACGACGGCCCGCAACCCTTCGGGCACCGAGCGCATGACCTCCAGCGACAGCTTTGTTCCGTAGGAAATGCCGTAGAGGTTGTAGGTGTCGTATCCCAGCCCGGTCAGGACCGCGCGCACGTCGCGGGCATTTTCCAGCGTGTTGTACTTCGACAGGTCAATGTCCATCGCCTTCAGTTCAGCGGTGCATTGCGCCGTCAGGCCAGGTCCGTCTTCGATCGGCGCGGTCCCGTATCCCTCGAACTCCGGATCGACCATCACGTCGATATGCGCGCGCATCGCTTCGAAGCAGGAGGTGCTGGCGCCGGACAGGCCGGCGGCGCGCTGATCGAACATCACGAGGTCGCGGGTCTGGCGAAATGGATCGAATACCTGCGCGAACCCGGCAAAATTGCCCATGATACCGCCGCCGGGACCTCCGTGAAGGTGCACCAGCGGATCCGGAGACGGGTAGTCGGAATGGGATTTCAGGACAGTGAAGGCAAGGTCGATCCGCCGGCCCTCGGGCGCTTCGTGATCCTCGGGCACCGAAATCGTGCCGCAGATGACGGTCTGCCCTTCGATCTCCTCCGTCAGAAGGGGACGGGCGCAGGGCGAAATCTCTACCGGATAGGCCGGGTCGAACCCGCCCGCCACAAGCTCCGGAAAGCCGCCGGCGCCGGGTTCACTGGCGAGAAGCCCCGCGACAGTGGCAATGATCTGATCGTAATTCATGGGAAAAGTCCTCTACTCTGGGGATAACTCGCATCGGGTCTGTTCACCGGAAGGTTATCTTGGCCATCCTCAAGCGACCAAACGGTTTTTCCCCTGTGGGCCAGAAATATCCGGTGCCAGGACACCGGATCGAATGAATGGCACCGGTCCGCCCCGCCCGCCGCCTCGTCCCCGGTTGTCTTTCCGGCGGCGGAGTGGTCTGGTGGCGCGGAAAAACTTTGGATGCCGGACGGATATACATCATGACCATCGAAACCACCCATGTCGGAAGCCTGCCACGCGGCGATACCCTTTCCGCGCTGCTGATCGCCAAGGACAAGGGGGAATCCTTTGATCCAGCCGAGTTCGAGGACGTTGTGCAGGAGGCCATCAACGAGGCCGTGAAACACCAGCGCGAGGCCGGCGTCACCATCGTATCGGATGGCGAACTCGGGAAGGTCGGTTATTCGACCTACATGCAGGAACGCCTCAGCGGCTTCGGCGGCCATATCGACCGCAAGCCCGCAAAGGACCTCGCCGCGCATCCCGGCCTCGCGAAGAAGCTGAGCGCCATCATGGGCAGCCAGGAATTCACCCGTGCCTCCTGCATCGGCGAGGTGAAGCTGGTCAACCTGCAGCCCGCGCTCGACGACATCCAGCGGTTCAAGACCGCACTGGAGGCCGAGGGCTACGGTACGCGCGCTTTCATGAATGCCGCGTCGCCGGGGCTGATCACGGCGTTCCAGGTCAACAAGTACTACCCGAGCCACGAGGCCTATCTCGACGCGCTGGCCACCGCGATGCGGCCGGAATACGAGGCCATCCTCCACGCAGGCTTCGATATCCAGTTCGACTGTCCCGACCTCGCGATGTCGGCACATACCGGGTATCAGGATCTGTCGCAGGACGAGTTCGTCAAGATCGCCGCGGCGAATGTCGAGGCGCTGAACGCCGCGACCGAAGGGCTGCCGAAGGACCGGATGCGGATGCACCTGTGCTGGGGGAACTACGAAGGCCCCCACGACCACGACATCCCGCTGGAAAAGGTGATCGACACTGTTCTTGCCGCAAATCCGTCGACGATCCTGTTCGAAAGCGCGAACCCCTGCCACGAACATGAATGGGTGGTCTGGCGCGACGCGGATATCCCCGAGGACAAGATCCTTGCCCCCGGCGTCATCGACACCTGCTCCAACTATGTCGAGCATCCGCAGCTTGTCGCTCAGCGGTTGCAGCGCTTCATCGACATTGTCGGCGCGGACCGGGTGGTCGCCAGCACCGATTGCGGCTTCGGCACCTTCGCGGGTTACGGCAAGATCGACCCCGAGGTGACATGGAAAAAGCTGCGCAACCTGCGCATCGGGGCGGATCTGGCGGCGGCCTGAGCGCCGGTCCTCGGATTGTCCCGCAGATGAAAAGGGCGGCCCTCTGGCCGCCCAATTCTCCGCGAGTGTGGGGTAATTTCATTGAACCGCCTGCACGGTTTCGGGCATCGGCAGGCCGGTATCGACCCGCCGCTCGAAGGCCATGCCGTCATCGCCGAACAGATGGCAGTCGGCCCCCTTGAAGGACAGGCTTACCGGCTGCTCCGGCGCCACCGGGGCGGATCCCGGAAGAAGCGCAGACACAGTGCCGACGCCGTCCAGATGGGCATAGGCCACCGTGTTCACGCCCAGCCGTTCGACGACGCTCGGAACCACCGTGATTGACAGCTCCGCCGGCGTCAGCGACAGGTGCTCGGGACGGATGCCCAGCGTCACCGGCTCGCCCACCTGCCCCGCAGCCGCAGCGACGGGAACGGTGATCGTGCCGCCCAACTTCAGTTCCACCTCCACGCCGGCATCGGAGACGCCGCGGCAGGTGCCGGGCAGGAAGTTCATCTTCGGATTGCCGATAAACCCGGCGACGAACAGGTTGTCCGGCTTGTGATAGAGTTCCAGCGGCGCGCCGACCTGGCTGACCCGGCCGGCATCCAGCACCACGATCCGGTCGGCCATCGTCATCGCCTCGATCTGGTCGTGAGTGACGTAGATCATCGTCGCCTTGAGCTTCTGGTGCAGCGCCGTCAGCTCGATCCGCATCTCTGCGCGCAGAGCGGCGTCGAGGTTCGACAAGGGTTCGTCGAACAGGAAGATCGACGGTTCGCGGACGATGGCGCGGCCGATGGCGACACGCTGGCGCTGGCCGCCCGAGAGGTTGCCGGGCTTCTGGTCCAGCCGGCTTTCCAGCTGCAGGACCGCCGCCGCGCGGTTCACGCGTTCGGTGAGCTGATCCTTCGGCATCTTCTCGACACGCAGCGGGAAGGCGATGTTCTCGAACACCGACATGTGCGGGTAGAGCGCGTAGCTCTGGAACACCATCGCGATGCCGCGCTTGACCGGCGGCAGGTCATTCACCCGGACGCCGTCGATGGTGCAGTCGCCCTCGGAAATTTCCTCGAGCCCGCAAATCATGCGCAGAAGCGTGGACTTGCCGCAGCCCGACGGGCCGACAAAGACGACGAACTCGCCATCCTTGATGTCGAGGTCGATGCCGTGGATGACCTCAAGGTGCTCGAAGCGCTTCTTGACACCGTTCAGGGCCAGCTGTCCCAAGGGGAATTCCTTTCTCCGTCAGGGGTCCGGGCCCGGAGGCCCGGACCAGAGAGCCTGTTGGCTCAGATCACTCCAGCTCTTTCAGCTCGGCATCGGCTTTGGCCAGCGCATCCGCCGGTTCGGCCTTGCCGGTCACGACCGACTGCACCATCTCGATCATGATGTTCTGGAAGGCGCGGTAGTCGGTGAACAGCGGCTCGGGTCCGCCATACTCGATGCCCTCGATGTAGGGCGCCCAGTAAGGCTTTTCCGCCACCAGCGCGTCGATGGTCGGCGACGGACGCAGCGGGGTCAGGCCGGCGTTCAGGTCGTATTCCTCCTGCGCGGCGGGCGCGGTGAGGAACTTGGCGAGGCTGATCGCCTGCTCTTCGACGCCGGTGCCCGAGAACACGGCCAGCGAGTCGGTGATCAGCAGCGTGCCGGGACCCTGTGCTTCGGGGCCGAGCGGCAGGTTGGCGACACCCCAGTTGATGTCGGTGTCGGCAAGGCGCGACACGGCGCCGATGGAGGCGTGGATCATCGAGACGCCACCGTCGAGGAAGATCGCGCGGACCTCGTTCTGCTCGTAGGCGGTCGGGCCTTCTTCCGAGTAGGGAACGAGGGTCTTGTAGGCTTCCAGCGCGGCCAGGTTTTCCGGCGAGTTCAGGACGATGTTGCCGTCGTCGTCGATGACCTTGCCGTTGTTGGTGTAAACCCAGTGCAGGAACTGGTGCATCGTGTTGTCGAAGGTCTTGGCGACCAGACCGAAGCCGGCGGCATCGGTGTTCTCGGTCACGGCCTTGGCGTCGGCGATCACCTCTTCCCAGGTTGCGGGCGGGGTTTCAGGATCAAGCCCGGCTTCCTCGAACAGGTCCTTGTTCCAGTAGAGCGCCTTGGTCGAGAAGGCGACCGGGATGCCCCACTGCTCGCCCTGGTAGGTCACAGTGCCGACCACGTTCGGGTAATAGGAGGCCTTTTCCTCGTCGCTCATCGGGATCGGTTCGATCAGGCCGAATTCCGCGAATTCCTTCAGCGTGCGCGAGCCGACATAGGCCAGCGCGACCGGCGTACCGGCGACGGCAAGGGTGGTCACCTTGTCCTGGCACTGGCCCCAGCCCACGACTTCGGGCGCGACAGTCCAGCCTTCGTTGGCCGCTTCCCATTCCCCGATGTACTTCTCGTGGATCGGGTCCATGGTGTCGCCGCAGACGATCATGGTGATCTCTTCGGCCGCAGCCGGCAGCGCCGCCGTCAGGGCGGCAACCGCGGCTCCGGTGCGCAAGATGGTTTTCGTCATGTCTTCCTCTCCTGTTGCTGCCTGTTCGGCGGTTCTAGAGTCTGGTTGGTGCCTCGTTGGAGGCCGGTTCACCCACGCTGGCTACTGCTTCACCGCCCCGGCGGTGAGGCCGGCCACGAGATAGCGTTGCAGCGCGAAGATCAGGATCATGGCGGGCGCGATGCCGACGAAGCTCGCCGCCATGAGTTCGTTCCAGATAACCTCCTGCCGGCCGAAATAGGCGAAAAGCCCGATCGGCAGCGGCATGAACTCTGTCTTGGAGTTGAAGGTCAGGGCAAAGATGAACTGCTGCGCGTAAGCGCCGATGAAAGTGGTGATCGCCACGACGATGATGCCGGGCATCGCCAGCGGCAGGATCACCCGGCGCATGATGTAGAAATGCCCTGCCCCGTCCACATAGGCGGCCTCGTCCAGTTCGCGCGGGATCCGGCGCATGTAGGTCTGCAGCAGCCAGATCGCCGTCGGGATCAGGAACGCGACACCGGGCACGATCATCGCCCAGTAGGTGTTCAGAAGCCCGTAGGTACGCATCAGCCGGAACAGCGGAATCAGCAGCACCGCGCCCGAGAACATGTTGACCGCGAGGAACGCGCCCAGCAGATAGCCCGCATTCTTGAACTCGATCCGGGCAAAGGCATAGGAGGCCGGAACCACCAGCAGCAGCACCACCAGCGTGATTACCGTCGAGATGAAGAACGAGTTGAAGATGTAGCGGCCGAAGCCCGGCACGCTTTCCCACATCGTGCGGTAGGCCGTGAAGGAGCCGTTCTCGGGGATGAACTTGTAGGGGGTCGAGAACAGCAGGCCGAGCGGTTTCAGAGAGACGAGGAACCCCTCGATGAACGGCGCCAGGATGAAGAACAGGAACAGCGCGATCCCGCAATACATCAGCACCACTTCCCACCAGCGGTAGCGGTTGATCATGGCGTTGTTCTTCATCATGTCGCCATCCTGTTGCTGAGCTTGGTGACCGCCCGGAAGTAGAGGATCGCAAAGGCCGACAGGAACAGGCAGATGATAACCGCCCGCGCCGCGCCCTCGCCGAATTTCTTCGACCCGATGGCGGTGGAATAGGTGTCGATGATCATCGTCGTGGTTGCGCCGGACGGCCCGCCCTGGGTCAGGATCCAGATGATATCGAAGGAGTTGAAGGTCGAGATCAGCGAGATCATCGACATCGTGATCGCCGCCGGGAAGATCATCGGCAGGGTTATGCGCCGCAGGCGGTAGAACCGGCTGGCGCCGTCGACCCACGCGGCCTCGTTCAGGTCCTGCGGCACCGCCTGGATCGCGGCCAGCATGTACATCGTCACCATCGGCACGCCGATCCACACGTCGGTGACGATCGTGGCCCAGAAGGCGGAACTGCCGTAGGCGAGGAAGGCGACCGGCCCGTCCGACAGGCCGAAGCGTTGCAGCAGGCCCGAGATCATCCCGAACTGGCCGTTATACATCCAGCCCCACATGAAGATGCCGATGGCCATCGGCACGATCCACGGCGGCATGGTCAGGATGCGGAACACGGCGCGTCCGGGCAGAGCGGCGTTCAGAAGCAGCGCGCCGCTGGTGCCGATAATCATCTTCAGAGACACCGACAGGAAGGTCCAGACGAAGGTGCGGATGATGATCGTGGCGAATTCCGCGTCGAAGATCTTTTCGTAATTCGCCCAGCCGATCCAGTTCGTCGTCTTGCGCAGCGACGCGTCGGTAAAGGAGAGGTAGAAGGTGTCGACCAGCGGATAGGCGACGATGGCCGCGACATAGAGCACGGCCGGAAGCAGCAGGAGCCAGGCGAAGAGGACGGCGGTCTTCTGCCCCGGCATGTCAGGCCACCACTTTAGCCATTAGCGCCTCGTCATATCGGTCCCAGACCGGCGCCATGTCGATCACGGTCCGTTTCGCGCGCGCCTCGTCCATCGCCATCGCCAGAAGCCCCGCCTCCAGCGCGTCGAGCACCGAGACCGGCTGTTCCGCGCCGGTGAGGACCGAGGCGACGACACCGGCCGCCATTTCCTCGTCCGCACCGTAATGCTGCGACAGGGCGGTGGCCTTGTAGGTCTTTTCGACCAGCGCATCCGAGGTATGGCTGTCGGTCACGTTGAGGAAACCACGCACGAAATCGCCTTCGGCCATGCCGCGGGTGCCGATCACCGCGAAGCGGCGGAAATCGTCGGGCACGTTCAGGTTGGTATGAAACGACAGCGCCGCGCCATTGGCGTATTCGACGATGGCCACCTGGTAGTCGATGATCTCGGCATCGCTGTCGAACACCTTGTCGGTGCCGTTCCAGCCCACCGGCTTGCGGTGATAGACCTCGAGATCGTTGATGCCCCGGTTGCGCGGGTCGTTTGCGGGCACGAAGGTACGGCGCCCGCCGAAGCTGCTGACCCGCGAAGGCCGCGCGCCGATCACGCCGTTATAGAGGTCGATGTCGTGGCAGCACTTTTCCAGCATGAAGCCGCCGGCGTAGCGGTCGTACCGCCGCCAGTCGCGCATGAAGAAGGCGCCGTGATAGGGCGGGATATGCTCGGACGCCTCGATGGAGACTATGTCGCCCAGATGCCCAGCCGCCTGCGCCGCGCGCAGGTCGCGGTAGAGCGGCGCATAGCGCAGCACCAGCCCGATCAGAAGGTTCTCGCGCCCGTAGCGCGACAGGAGCCCGGCCAGTTCGAGGCTTTGCGCGGTCGAGACGACCACGGGCTTTTCCGAGAACACCTTTACCCCCGCCTCGAACCCGGCGCGGATATGATCCAGATGCATGTGATTGGGCGAGCCGACCATCAGAAGGTCGAGCTTTTCGCCCTTCAGCATCTCCTCGACGGTGTCGTACCGGGTGCCTGCCGAGATGCCGGCCTTCTGCAGTCCTTCAAGGCCGGCGGGCGCCGGATCGACGTAACCGGCAATCCGGAAATCCGGATGCATTTCGGTGAAGACCTTGCCCAGATATCCAAGGCGATATCCCAGACCGGCAATGCCGACTTTCATTCCTGGCCCCTGTCTTTGCCTTACGGGATCCGTCGACCGGCGCTGGCGACTCCGCCCCGAATTGCGAAATTTATTTTCGTAGACTGCGGCGCGTTTTCATGGCAGTCAATAAGAAATTGCAAAACGCCAGCGGAAGATGAAATTCATTTTCATAATCAGCCCGATCAAGAGGCATGAAAACGCAACAGGGGCTCACGTGATCCGCACGAAAAAGGCTCAGGGCAGATGACGGACGGGGTTTCTCCGGGGGCGCGGCGCCTGTTCGACGGCGTGCGCTGGCATGAAAATGCCGCCCTGCGGATCGAAAATGGCCGCGTCGCGCAGGTGATTCCCGCCTCTCCCGAGGCAGACCTGATCGTTCCGGGGTTCGTCGACCTTCAGGTCAATGGCGGCGGCGGGGTGCAGTTCAACGACGCCCCCTCCCCCGAGGCCATCGCGACAATTGTCGCGGCGCACCGCAAGGGCGGCACCACCGCCATGCTGGTGACGCTGATCACCGACGCGCGCGAGGTGACCGAAGCCGCCATCGCTGCCTGCACGCAGGCGCGCGCCGCCGGTCAGGAGGGGCTCTGCGGCCTTCACCTCGAGGGGCCGCATCTGGACCCTGCGCGCAAGGGCACTCATGCGGGTGAGCTGATCCGCCCGATGGAAGATGCGGACCTGCAGAGGATCGTTGCCGCGCGCGAGGGCTGCGGCTGCCTTTTGACGACCGTCGCGCCGGAGGCGGTCAGCACGGCGCAGATCAGGACGCTCGCCGAGGCAGGCGTGATCGTCTCGCTGGGCCACAGCGACTGCACCGCCGAAACCGCGCAGGCGGCATTTGCCACGGGCGCCACTATGGCGACGCATCTTTTCAACGCGATGAGCCAGCTGGGCCACCGTGCGCCGGGTCTCGTCGGTGCGGTCCTCGATACCGGCGCGGTCTCGACTGGCCTTATCGCCGACGGCTTCCATGTCGCGCCCGAGTCCATGGCCATCGCCCTGCGCGGCAAGCGCGAGCCGGGGCGGATCTTCCTCGTCTCCGACGCGATGGCAGCGACCGGTTCAGACCTGACCGAATTCACCCTGAACGGCCGCACGATCCACCGCGCCGGCGGGCGGCTGACGCTGACCGACGGCACCCTTGCCGGGGCGGATATCACCATGCTCGACGCGGTGCGCTATTGCACCGGCACTCTCGGGCTGGATCTTGCAGAGGCGCTGCGCATGGCGTCCCACTACCCGGCGGAAGCGGCGGGCCTGCATGGAAAAGGCCATCTGGAACCCGGCGCGGACGCGGATTTCCTGTCACTCGACAAGGACTTGCAGCTAACCTCCCTGTGGGTAGGCGGCGAGGAGAAGGGTGCGTCATGATTGTCTGCTTCGATATCGGAGGCTCCGCCATCAAGGCAGCCTGGGCGACCAGCCCGAACAGTGTGCGCCCCACCTCGCGGCGCCCGACCCCCGTGGACGATTTCGACGCCTTCGTCGCCGCGCTGCGCGATGGCATCGCCGAGGCCGGTTCGCGCCCGGAGTCCGTGGCGATCTCCATCGCCGGGGTCGTCGATCCGAAGACCCTCGAAGCCACCGTCGCCAATATCCCCTGCCTGACCGGCCGCCGCATCCAGCCGGAGCTGACCGCAGCCCTCGGCCTGCCGGTCCGCATCGCCAACGATGCCGACTGCTTCGCACTGGCAGAGGCCACCGTGGGGGCCGGGATCGGGCACGAGGTTGTCTTCGGCGCGATCCTTGGCACCGGCGTGGGCGGCGGCCTTGTGGCGAATGGCCGGCTGGTCGCGACGCTGGGTTATGCAGGCGAATGGGGCCACGGCCCGGTTGCCGCGCGGATGCTGAACTGTCTCGACGCGCCCCTGCCCGTCTATCGCTGCGGCTGCGGGCTGGACGGCTGCCTTGACGCGATCTGCTCTGCGCGCGGCATCGAGCGGCTCTACAGGCACCTGACCGGCACGGATCTCGACTCGACCGCCGTGCTGCGTGCCTGGCACGCGGGCGACGACGGCGCCGCGCTGACGGTTACCGCGTGGCTGGAGCTGCTTTCCGGACCGCTCGCCATGGTCATCAACGTGACCGGCGCCACGGTCGTACCCGTGGGAGGCGGCCTGTCGAACGACCCCGCGCTGATTTCCGCTCTCGATGCCGCGACGCGCCCGCTGACTCTGGCAAAGCCGACCGAGCCGCTGGTCGTTCCTGCCGCCTGCCGCACCGAGCCGGGGCTGATCGGCGCAGCGATCCTGGCATTGCAGGAGACCCACCGCGATGCGGCGTGACAGGCAAAGCACGCCGCATCAGGCGTTCCGAACCCCATGGAAGGACACCGCGTGAGGATCTTCACCGCATCGCTGGCGACCGAGACCAACACCTTTTCGCCCCTGCCCACGGACCGCGCCGCCTTTGAGGCGTCGTTCTACGCGGGTCCCGGCGAGCATCCGGAAACGCCGACGCTGTGCTCCTCTCCCGTTCCGATCCTGCGCCGCCGTGGCGCCGACGAGGGCTTCACCGTGATCGAGGGCACCTCGACCTGGGCCGAACCGGCGGGACTGATCAAGCGCGAGACCTTTGAGGAACTGCGCGACGAGATCCTCGATCAGCTGCGCGCCGCGCTTCCTGTCGACGGCGTGGTGCTGGGCCTTCACGGCGCGATGGTTGCGCAGGGCTATGACGACTGCGAAGGCGACCTGCTGGAACGGGTGCGCGGCATCGTCGGGCCGGAGGTGCTGATCGCCGCCGAGTTCGACCCGCACAGCCACCTGACCCGGCGCCGTGTCGCGCAGCTCGACATCGCGGCCATGTTTCTTGAATTCCCACACACAGATTTCCAGGAGCGCGGGGAACATGTGGTAGACCTTGCCCTGCGGACCCTGCGTGGCGAGATCCGCCCGGTGATCTCGACCTTCGACTGCAAGATGATCGGCATCTACCCCACGAGCCAGCAGCCGATGCGCGGCTTTGTTGACCGCCTGAAGACGCTGGAGGGCAAGGTTACGATCCTGTCCGCGTCGGTCGTGCATGGCTTCATGGCCGGCGACGTGCCGGAGATGGGCACGCAGATCCTTGTCGTCACCGACAATGACCCCGAGGCAGGTGCGGCGCTGGCGCGGAAACTTGGGCATGAGCTTTACCGGCTGCGGGGCCAGACGGCGATGCCGATCCTCGACTACGAGGCCGGCATTGACGCGGCATTGGCGACCCGCCGGGATGATCCGGACCTGCCCGTAACCATTGCCGACACCTGGGACAATCCCGGTGGCGGCTGCGCCGGGGACGGTACATTCGTGCTGATGTCGCTGATCCGGCGCGGCATCGACCGCGTCGCCGTCGGTGCGATCTGGGATCCGATCGCGGTGTCCTTCTGCCATGCGGCGGGCCTTGGCGCGACGCTCAAGCTGCGGTTCGGCGGCAAGGCGGGGGCAGAGGCCGGGCCGCCCATCGATACCGAGGTGCAGGTGCGCCACCTCGCACAGGAAGGCTGGCAGAGCTTTCGCGCCAGCCGCGTCACTCTGGGCCGGACCGCGGTGGTGCGCATCGCCGGGACGGAGATCGACGTTGTCCTGATCTCCAGCCGCTCGCAGACCTACGAACCCACGATCTTTACCAATCACGGCATCGACTATGCCGAAAAAGAGATCCTGCTGGTGAAATCCACCAACCATTTCCACGCCGGATTCGCGCCGGTAACATCGCGCATCATCCATGTCGACAGCCCGTCGAGCTATCCGACCAACCCGGCCAAGACCGCATATCAGAAGGCAGGCGCCGATTTCTGGCCGAAGGTCGCCGATCCGCTGGGTCTTGGTGCCTGCGACGCCGCCGAAGAGGAGGCGGACGCGTGAACCTTAACGGCAAGCGTGTTGTCCTGACCGGCGCGGGTGGCGGCATCGGCAGCGCGCTGTTGGCGTCGCTGACGGCGGCGGGCGCACAGGTGGTGGCGTGCGACCGCGAGGGGATGGACATTCCGGACGCCGCCGAAACGGTGCTTTTCGACATTACCGACAGTGCGCAGACCGAGGCAGCGGCGGCGCGCATTGCAGACCGGCCGGTTGACGTGCTGATCTCCAATGCGGGCGGTACTCGGATCGAGACGCTGGACGCCACGGACACTGCCGGCATCCACTTTGACCTGACGCTGAATTTCACCGGCGCGGCGGTGTTTTCGCGCGCGCTGCTCCCCTCCCTGCGCAACCGGCCCGATGGAGCGGCAATGGTCTTTGTCGCTTCGGTGAACGCGCTCGCGCATTTCGGGAACCCTGCCTATTCGGCGGCCAAGGCCGGGCTGATCGCGTGGTGCCGCGCCATTGCAACCGAGGAAGGCCGGAACGGCGTTCGCGCCAACGTGGTCGCGCCCGGTTCCGTTCACACCCCAGCCTGGAACGAACGCAAGGCGCAGCAGCCCGAGATCTTTGACAAGGTCACTGCGCTTTATCCGCTCGGGCGTCTGGTCCGGCCAGAGGAGGTGGCGCAGGCCGCGCTGTTTCTCGCCTCGCCCGCCGCCAGCGGGATCACCGGGGCGGTGCTGCCGGTGGATGCCGGGCTGACCGCGGGCAACCTGCCGTTCCTCGACATCATCGCCGGCTGATCCGCCGGGACGCCCGACTGCTCATGCGGCGACGGTTTCTTCCGCTGTCAGGAAGGCCCCTTGTGCTCGGAGGAGGTCCTGCGTCGCACGCGCATCGAACCGGTTCTCTGCCGCCAGCGCCGCCGCACAGCCCGCTGCCTGCCCGGTGGCCAGCGAAGTGCCCATCACCCGGATTGCTGCCCCTGCCCGCCGGTCGCCATCGGCAAGCCGCCCCGCGCCGAACAGGTTTGGCGTGTCGCGGCTGGCAAGGCAGGACAGCGGGATCTGGTAGCTGCCGCGTTCCGGCGGGTAGTCGAAGCTGGACTTGTAGGTTTCGCGGTCGTGCCACTCTGCCCCCCAGGCGCCGATTGCGATGCAGTCGTCGAAGTGGCGGCGCGCTTCGATATCGGCCCAGGTGAAGCTGCGCTGTGCCTCGATATGGCGGGATTCGCGGGTGCCGAACTCGGGGCCTGTGGAGACGAGATATGCGTTCTCGCAACCCGGCAGGGTGCGCAGCGCGGCAAGGTAGCGCCAGGCCTGTGCGCGGCCGTTCGCCTCGGCGCGGGATTGCGAGACGGCGTCGCGCGGGTCGTAGGCGGCGGAGGCGACGAAGGCGATCAGGTCGCCGGAGATTGGAACACGGATCATCACGCTCTTGTCCTTGGTGACATCCGTGCCGTTGGGATACAGGCTGTGCACGGCTTGCGCGTAGTCTGCGGCCAGCACCTCTGTGCCCGGCGCGATGCCTCCGAACCGCGTTCCGAGCGTGCCGAGATTCACCCCGTCCGGATTCCCGTATCGCGTCGCGGCACCTCCGAAAGCGGCGAGATCACCGTCCCCTGTGCAGTCGACGAATGCGTTCGCAGCGAAGGTCTGAGCGCCACCATGCCCGGCAGTCGCGACACTGCAGATGCGGCCGTTCTCGCGCTCCGCCCCGGTGATCTGGAGGTTGAACAGGACCTCGACACCGGCATCCGCGCACAACTCGTCCAGAACGAGTTTGAGTGCCTCGGGATCGAATGGCGCGAAAACGCCGCGGAACCTCTGCGGCGGGGACAGGGCGCCCATGTTCCTGAGGCGATCCAGTATGTCTCCGCCGACGCCGTTGACGACACGGCGCGGTTCCTCGCCCAGCGTGTAGAGCCCGCAGAAGGTCGCGACGTTTCGCATCGTGGCCGCGCCACCGAGGCAGCCGTTGCGTTCGATCAGAAGCGTTTTCGCCCCGGTCCGCGCGCTGGCCACGGCCGCCGCGACGCCCGCGCAGCCGCCGCCCGCGACGATGACATCGTAGGTCATTCCCCTGCCTCCTGCCGTACCGGCCGCCGGATCTTGCGCAGGCTGGTGAACACGCCCCAGCCGATCAGCAGGATCGTTGCCGACAGGAACACCGCGCTGATCGGGCGTTCGAAGAAGACCAGCAGGTCCCCCCGCGACAGCAGCAGTGCCCGTCGCAGGTTCGTTTCGATCAGGGGACCCAGAACAAAACCCAGAAGAAGCAGCGCCGGGTTGAACCGCATCAGCGCCATGATGTAGCCGAAGGCCCCGATGAACACGACCGACATCACGTCGAAGGCCGATCCGCGCACCGAGTAGACGCCGAGGCAGACGAACACCGTGATCGCCGGATAGAGGTAGCTGAACGGGATCCGCAGCAGCGCCACCCAGATGCCGATCAGCGGCAGGTTCAGCACGATCAGGAACAGGTTGCCGATGCCGAAGCTGGCGATCAGGCCCCAGAACATCTCGGGTCGTTCAACCAGCATCAGCGGACCGGGCTGGACGCCGTGGATGATCATCGCGCCCAGCATCAGGGCCATGATCACGTCGCCCGGGATACCCAGCGTAAGTGTCGGGATGAAGGCGGTGATCGCCGCGGAATTGTTCGCGGATTCCGGGCCGGCAATGCCCTCGACCGCGCCCTTGCCGAATTCTTCGGGATGGCGCGACACCTTCCGCTCGACGGCGTAAGAAAGGAAGGTCGCGATGGTGCCGCCAGTGCCCGGCAGCGCGCCGAAGAAGGCGCCGAGGCCGGTGCCGCGCAGGATCGAGAACTTGACGCGCTTGAGCTGACGACGCTCACGCAGCAGGTCTTTCGGGCCGACCTTTTCCTCTACCTTCCGGGCGCCGGAGGTACGGACGTTCGAGATCACTTCGGAAATGCCGAAGAGTCCCATCGCAAGTGCAACGAGATTGACGCCGTCGAGCAGTTCCGTCTGGCCGAAGGTGAAGCGCAGCGCGCCGGAGTTCACATCGGCACCGACGCAGCCGAGGATCATCCCTACGACCACCATGGCCATCGCCTTGGCGGGCGCTTCGGAACCGACGGTGGACGCGGCGACGAGGCCGAGGAGCATCATCGAGAAGTACTCGGCGGCCCCGAATTTCGTGCCGATCTGCGCGAGGAGTGGCGCGAAAAGGACGAGAATGGCGATGCCCAGAATGGAGCCGATGAACGAGCTGGACATCGCCACGAACAGCGCCGCGCCCGCCTTGCCCTGCCGGGCCAGCGGGTAGCCTTCCAGCGCGGTGACTGCGGATTGCGGCGTGCCAGGCAGCCGGAGCAGGATCGAGGCGATGGACCCGCCGTATTGCGCGCCGTAGTAGACGCCTGCCAGCATCACCAGCGCGGCCTCGGGCGGCATGTAGAAGGTGATCGGCAGCAGCAGCGAGATCGCTGCCAGCGCGCCGACACCGGGCAGGACACCGATGAAGGTGCCGAGAAAAACGCCGAAAAAGCAGTAGAACAGGACCACCGGCTGGGTCGCGACGCCGAGGCCGTAGATCAGACCGTCGAGTGTGTTCATCTCAGCGGCCCCAGGGGAAGACGTCGAGCGGCATGCCGAGCCCGGCGACGAAGATCGCCCAGGAGATCGCCGACACGACGATGGCGGTGACGACGCGCCAGAGCAGCCCCGGTTTTGGCGCGGGAATGGTGGTGATCAGCACGGTGACGAAGGTCGACAGCAGGATACCAACCCGCTCGATCAGCACGGCGAAGACGACGACGGCGGCGAGGATGAACAGCGCTTCCTTCAGGTCCACCTTCGGGGTCGTCCCGCTTCGCAGGAAAGCAGGCACCGCCACGGCGATGCCGAGCAGCACGAGGATACCGCCCAGCACCGTCGGGAAGAACCCGGGGCCGATGCGCCGCAACTCGCCGAAGTCGTAGTGATTAACCGAGTAGAAGGCGACGGCGAGGCCGAACACGGCCAGGGCCACGCCGCCCCAGATGTCGAGATGATCGCGCTGCATAAGCCCTCCGCTACAGCCCGTAGAAGTCGATGACCGCGGGCAGCATGTCGTCCAGCAGGATCACCTTCTTCCGCGCGATCTTCCATCCGCCGGCAGTGTTGGCCAGCGTGAACTCGTAATGGCCGCAGTTGGAGGTGCGCTTGCCGACGCGGGGATCGTAGTGCTGCACATTCCAGGCGGCGGTGCCTTCGATTTCGGTATCGCTTTGCGACACGACCAGAATGTTGGAAACCATGTGGACCGTGCGCGGCAGCGGCATCGCGGTGACCGACTTGCGGGTGCGGATGCGCAGCACACGTTCCTCGAGCCCGGTGCGGCTGGTGTGATAGATCAGGGACATCTGGCTTTGCGGATCGGTGGTCGCGGTGTCCTCGTCCATCCAGATCGGCACCCAGTAGGTACAGTCGGGCGCATAGAGGTCGAGCCACGCGTCCCAGTCCTGCAGATCGAGGAACCGGCCTTCCATCGCCAGAACCTGCTCGGCGATGCGGGCGGCGCGGATGTCGGCGGTCAGCGCGTCGGGCTTCTGGTCAAGCATGGGCCACCTCCTCTGCCTCGGCGTCGCGGGAAAGGCCGCGTTCGATCAGACGAAGCCATTCGCGGTAGCCGGCATGGAACACGCTTTCGTCCCCAAAGGTGACGGGGCCGTATTTCCAGTCTGCTGTCGGGTGGTTCAGTTCCTTGGCAAAGGGGTCTTCGGCCAGCGCACCCTCCCCCAGACCACGCAGGTAACCGGAGGTGTCGCCCGCATCGCCTGCCTCGTAGCCGTACTGGACGTACTCATACATAAGGTTATCGTCGGACGCGCCGAGGCCGGTGGGATTGAAGAAATCCTCATAGTTCCGGATGCGAAGGGCGCGGGTTTCCGGCGCTTCTCCGATGGGGGCAAGGCAGTGCGTGCGCATCTCTGTCTTGCCCGGCGACAGCGGCCGCCAGGTGCGGAGCTGCATCGCCGAGATGTCGACGAGCTGCATGTTCGGAAAGACGGTCAGGTTACGCTGGCGGAGAATCCATTTGAGCTGATCCTCGCCGGCGCGGTCGCGGATCTCGTCCAGAACGGCAGGATCCTTGGCAATGGGGCGGACGTGCACCCTGCCCTGCTTGCGGATCGCGTACATCATGGCGTGGCCGTGAACGTAGCTGTAGGTGCCCGTCGCCTCGTCAACGCCGGCACCTTCGTAGGTCTTGCCGGGGGCCATGGTGCCGGTCTTTTCGCGGTGCTTCATCACCTCCATGTAGGAGGCGTGGGTGGCGGCGAAGTGGTAGAAGTCGAGCCCGTTCTCGAACTGCAGTTTCCAGTTGCCGTCAAAGGTATAGGCGACCTCTCCGGGGACGTATTCGACACCCTGCGGGCCCTGGTCCGCGGCAAGGTCGAGGAACTTGGCGGCGCCGCCGAGGTGGTCCTTCAAGGGCGGTACGTCGTCGGTCAGCGAGCCGAAGATGAAGCCGCGGTAGCTTTCCAGCCGGGCGATGCGCATCAGCGGCCAGTCGGCCTTGTCGAAGCTGTCGTGGTATTGGCCGTCCTCGGCCTGCGAGACCGCGACGCAATTGCCGGAGCTGTCGTAGCTCCAGGCGTGGTAGCGGCAGACGTGAACCCGTTTGTTGCCCTGCTTGTAGGGGCAGAGTACCGCGCCGCGATGGCGGCAGGTGTTGTAGAAGCAGTGGATCTCGCCGTCATGGTCGCGCTGCAGGATCACCGGATGCCGGCCGATATGGGCAGTCACATAATCGTCCGGGTTCGGGATCTGGCTTTCCAGCCCGATGAAATTCCAGGTGCCCTCGAAAACGTAGCGCATCTCTAGGTCGAATATCTCGGTGTCGGTGAAGATCTTGCGGTCGACGTGGAATTTTCCGCTGTCGGCTTCGTCGCGGATCATCCCGCGCACCATTTCGAGCTTTTCCCTCAGGGGCACTACGCTACCGGCCCCGCGCACGCGCTGGTTCATGGCTTTGCCTTTCGCTTCATCCGTGATGGGCGCGGCGGCGGTCCGCCGCGCCCGGCCAAATGGTCAGTTCGGCAGCAGACCAGCCTTTTCGAGCACCGCGCCCCAGACGCCGGTGTCCTTTTCGATACGCTCGGCCAGATCCGCGGTGGAGCCGCCCTGCGCCTGCCAGCCGATCGCCAGCATCTTTTCCTTCGCCTCGTCCGTCGCAAGGACTGCGTCGATCTCGGCGTTCAGCTTCTCGATGATCTCCGGCGAAGTTTCCGAGTTGCCGATGGCCGCGATCCACAGTTCGGCGCGGAAATCGTCGGGCATTCCGGCGGTGCCGGCAATCGGCGGAACGTCGGGGGCCAGGGGCGAGGATTCAGCCGAGGAGATGCCGAGGATCTTCAGGTTGCCCGCTTTGAACTGCGCCAGTGCGCCGGACGGGGCCATGAAGGCGGCATTGATTTCCTGACCGAGGATCGAGTTGGTGACCTCTGCAAAGCTGGCGAACGGGATATGCAGCATCTCTACGCCGGCAGTGGCGGCGAACAGCTCGGTCGTCAGGTGCGAACCGGAGCCCTGGCCGATGGAACCGTAGGTGATCTCGCCCGGCGCGGATTTGGCCCAGGCGATGAAGTCCTCGAGCGTGTCGGCCTCGGCATCGGAGTTCAGCGTCAGGATCAGCGGGCTGGTCCCGATCAGCGCGATGGGTGCGATGTCTTCCTCGACCGTGTAGGTGAGGTCGGGGATCAGCTTGGGCGACGTGGTCATCGGCCCGTTGGTGGTGATGCCGAACGTGTAGGCCGGATCGCCCTGCAGCATGGTCTGCACGCCGATGGCGCCGCCGGCGCCGGGCTTGTTCTCGATGACCACCGGCTGGCCGAGGCTGGCCTCGAGCCCTTCGGCGACGATGCGGCCCATCGTGTCGGGCGAGGAACCCGCAGGGTAGCCGATGATGAAGTGAATAGGCTCGCTTGGCCAGTCGTCCTGAGCGGCGGCGGGTCCGGTGATCGCGCCGAGCGCGAGGACAAGCCCCATCCCGGCACCCAGAGTGCGTGTTGATTTCATGATTTCCTCCCGAAAAATCGGCATCTGCCGTTGTTCTTTGAGAAGGGGTAGCACGGGGACCGCGTTGGACAAAGCGGCGGGATGGGCATAATCCTTGCGCGAAACGCGTAAGATGAAAGGGCGGAGAGTGGACACGCTCGAAAATCTCAGAACATTCGTCGCCGTGGCGGAGGCAGGCAGTTTTTCGGAAGCGGCGCGCCGGGCGAACATGTCTGTTTCCGTGGTGAAAAAGCGGGTCGACCAGCTGGAGCACAAGGTCGGTGTGCAGCTGTTCGAACGCAGCACGCGCAGCCTGAAACCGACCGAACACGGGCTGCGGCAGCTGCCGGCGGCAATGAAACTTCTGCGGGAAGCCTCGGATGTTCTGTCGTCTTTCAAGAAAGGTGGTACCGAAATCGCGGGCCATCTGCGGGTGAAGGTTCCGGCGACGATGGGACGCGTTCATCTGATGGATCTGCTGACCGAATTCCGGCGCGAGAATCCGCTTTTGAGCATGGAGATCTACGCTGCCGACCGCATGGTGAACCCGTTGCAGGAAGGCTTTGACGTGGCGGTCGGTGCGATACCCGGCAGCTTCGGCGGCGTCGACGAGATTGCGCTGCACCCGATGCGGCGGCTGGTGGTCGCCTCGCCCGGATACCTGCAGCAACGCGGTATGCCACAGACGCCACGAGAGCTAAGCGAGCACGACCTGCTGAATTACAGCCCGGCAGGCGAGACATGGGAATTCGAGAAGGATGGCGAGCATTTCAACGTGCGGGCGCGCTACCTGATTACCTGCAATGACGGCATGCAACTGATGAAATCCGCGAGCCAGGGCGATGGCATCACCTGTTTGTCGGAGTATCTCGTCAGCGAACCGCTGGCGCGGGGCGACCTGGTTGAGGTGCTGCCTGGTTACACGGCCAAGACCTACTGGATTTACTTGCAGATCCCGCACTCTGTGCAGAATGCGCCAAGCGTGCGCGCGTTGGTCGAGCATCTGAAGGCAGCCTTTCGCGGACCGGGACCGTGGGAGCGGAGTGGCGCGGCGGCCGGATCGTAGGCTCCGGCGACTGGTGCAGGCGGCCAGAGCATGCAACATGTTATCGAAATTTCGGACAGGGAGGCAGGCTGGTGATGGAACTGGAAGGCAAAAGCATCGTCGTGACCGGTGCGGGGCGCGGGATCGGACGGGAGATTGCGCTGGAGATCGGGCGCAACGGCGGCAAGGTGATCGTCAACGACATCGGCGCCTCGCTGAGCGGCGAAGGCACCGACAGTTCGCCCGCCGACGAGGTCGTCGCGGCGATCCGGGACGCCGGGGGCGAAGCGGCCGCCGTTTATGACAGCGTGGCCGACTGGGAAGGCGCGGGCCGCATCGTGCAATGTGCGCTGGACAGCTTCGGGCGGATCGACGGCGTCGTGAACAACGCGGGCATCCTGCGTGACCGATTCTTCTTCAACATGTCGCTGGAGGAATGGCGCGCGGTCATCGACGTGCATCTAAACGGCTCGTTCTACGTCGCCCGGGCCGCTGCGCCGCATTTCAAGGCGCAAAGCTCTGGCGCCTATGTGCATTTCGTCTCCACCTCCGGACTGATCGGCAATATCGGGCAGGCCAATTATTCGGCGGCCAAGAACGGGATCGCCGCTTTGTCGAAATCCATTGCGCTAGACATGGCGCGCTACAACGTGCGCTCGAACTGCGTCGCGCCTTTTGCGATGAGCCGGATGGTGGGCTCGATCCCCACTGACACGCCCGAAGCCAAGGCGGAGATGGCGAAGATGGAGGCGATGGAACCGGCGAAGATCGCACCGCTGGTGGCCTATCTGTGCTCCGATGCGGCGGAAGGCGTATCCGGGCAGATCTTTACCATGCGGGCCAACGAGATCTTCCTGATGAGCCAGCCCCGCCCTATTCGGTCGATGCATGCGGATGGCGGCTGGACGGTCGAGAGCATCGCGGAACGGGCGATGCCGGCGCTGGCGCCGAGTTTCTACCCGCTGGAGATGTCGCAGGATGTGTTTTCTTGGGACCCGGCGTGAAGTGATTGCCGCGCAATTCGCTCATGCGAAGCTTGCATGGCCGCCTCAAATAGTATGACTTATTAAGCGAGGGAAATGGCGATCCCGGATGTCATGAGCGACCTGCTTCTCAATTCCGCCTCGCAGACTACTGCGCGGAACAACCACGACAGGGTTCTGGCGGCGCTTGGGCAGGCCATCGTTTCAGGCGGTCATCCTCCGGGCAGCGTGCTGCCAAAAGACGAACAGCTGCTCGAGCAATTCGGAGTCTCGCGCACCGTGCTGCGGGAGGTGATGAAGACGCTGGCCGCCAAGGGGATGATTTCCGCCAAGGCACGGGTCGGGACGACCGTCAGACCGGCGCTGGACTGGAACATGTTCGACGCGCATGTGCTACATTGGCATCTCAACAGCTCCCATAGCGAGGATTTCTACCGCCAGCTCTTCGAGATGCGCCTGTCTTTCGAGCCATTCGCCGCCCGGCTGGCCGCTGCGCGTGCGACGCGGGAACAGATTGCGGCGATGCAGGAGACCGTTGCAGACATGGCAGCGGCGGAAACCGCCAAGGCTTTCGCGCTGGCGGATCTTGCGTTGCATCGTGCCGTTCTGGACGCGGCGGACAACGCCTTTTTCCATTCTGTCGGAGCATTGATCGAGGCGGCGTTGCTGGCGGCGATGCGGCGAAGCTCTCCAACCGAGCGCCCGGAATCGCAGGCAGGCGTGGTGCGGGAGCACGGGCTGATTGTAGAGGCGCTTCAGCGTGGCGATGCGGATGCGGCGGAAACCTGCATGCGAGCGGTGATCTCTTTCGGCTGGGCCCGGATCGCAGAGCTGAATACGCGGGGCTAGGTCAGGATGCAGATGCGACGGCGCCTCGTTTCGCCGCAGGTGCCTGCACATCCGCAGCCGGCGTCGACGCCCGTGCCGCTGCATCCGTCCGGCGGCGCCAATCGCCAAGCCACGCGACAGCGACCAACACCGTTGCGCCAATTGGCGGCAGCAGCCAAGGCAGCGCCTCGATATCGGAAAATCCGGCCAGCAGGACCTGGAAGCTGAGCGCCATCAGCGTGCCAGCCGAGAACACCAGCAGTCCTTGCCGACCCATCAAGCGCAAAGGCTCCGCCAGCTTATGACCGCAGGCGCGGGTGATCACGGGCAGGCATGAGACGACGTAGACCATCGCAAGAATGTGCAGTAGCCGCGGCATGGCCAGATAGGCTTTCTCGTGCGTGACGATGTGGAACGGCGCACCAAGCTGGCCAAGACGCCACATCTGGTGGTTCATGAAGTCGCCAACCTCGGGGATGTATTTCCACGCCAGGACGAAGACCAGGGTGAAAGCGGCGATGCCGAACAGGATCCAGTTCTTCGGCACGAACCGCTCGTCGCGCCGCATGTGAATGCCGATCAGCAGCCCGACCACGAAGACGAACTGCCAGGACAGCGGATCGAAAAACCATTCTCCGGTGCCCGGCGCGTTGGGTATGTTCAGGCGCCAGACTCCAGCGGCGAACCAGACCGCAAGCGAGAGGCCGGCCACAAGCCAGGGCCGCCACAAACCGCCGAGGATCATCAGCGGACCGAACAGCAGAAGGACCGAGTAGACTGGCAGGATATTCACGTAGCCGATCTGGTGCAGCAGGGCGATGACACCGGGCAGCGCCGCCTCTGGCGCTTCGAAGACGAGGCCGAGATTATGCTTTTCCAGAAGCTCGGGCATTGCGAAATAGTGCGCCCCAAGGGCAAAGATCGCGATGACCGAGAAAGTCAGGAAGATGTGGACGATATAGAGCGTCCAGGCGCGGCTCCACATCGGAGCGACGGCGGGCATCAGGCCGTTCGCTGCCCGCGCCTCGGGCAGGAAGCGGCCGGAATAGGCGAGCCCGGCGGCGATGCCAGACATAACGAAGAACGCCTCTGCCGCGTCTGAAAAGCCCCAGTTGCGGATCGTGTAATCTTCGTAGGGGTTCCCTGGCATATGGTCGATGAAAATCATCAGCAGCGCGAGGCCCCGGAATGCGTCTATCCGGGGATCGCGCGGCCGTCCCGAATGGCTCTTCGCTTTCGGGAAGCGAACAAGTTTGCCGTCAGGCTGCTGCATCAGCCATCTCCGGCATCATATCCGGCTCGGGGCGCCGAGGCGCGATCCACCGGTCCACGATGCGGTGGTATTCGGAAACGACAGGCGGCAGGCTGGTCTCTTCCGGCACCCGGAACAGAGCGTGTGTCAGCGGTCGCGAACTCCAGGCGATCAGGATCGGCGCGGCGATCATGGGAACGCAGACCGGCAGCAGCCAGAACGTGAGATCGGGCGAGATCCAGGACACCGCGAGCAGCGTGGCGGCCCCGAAAAAACTGATCCAGAGGCTGGCGCCCATGGCCTGCCAGATCGACAGGTGACCCTCGGCCCGGTTGCTGGCGGGCCAGCCGCCATCGCTGCGCAGTAGGACCTGCAGCACCGCGCGTGACTGGTACATCAGCATGACCGGCGCGAGCAGCGACGTCAGCAATATCTCGGCCAGGACCGAGACGAGTGCACGGGCGGTACTGCCGAACGAACGGACGCGGCGCGTCAGCGCGGCCTCCGCCAGAATGGCGAATTTCGGCAGGATCAGCAGGCCGACGATCCCGACGGCGAGCGCGGTGATTTCCTTGGTGCGGTCGCTGGGGAAGGACGGGAACAGCTGATGCGGGTCGGGGAAATAGTCGGGTGCCGGAGCCCAGACGGTCGCCGCCAGCGATGCCAGCAGGAAGCCTGCCCAGAACAGCGAGACAAGGTAGGCCATTATCCCTTGAAGGAAAACGAAGCGGCTCCACGGCGCGAGACCGGGAGCGCCAAGGAGGCGGATGTGCTGCAGGTTTCCCTGGCACCACCGACGATCACGCTTGGCGTAGGAAAGCACGTTTTCGGGACCTTCCTCGTAAGACCCCTCGATGCTGCCGTCGACCTGCACCTTCCAGCCGGCGCGTGCCAGCAGGGCCGCTTCGACATAGTCGTGGCTGAGTATGTGGCCGCCGAACGGCGGCTTACCGGACAGCTCCGGAAGGCCGCAGCTTTCGGCGAAAGCGCGAATGCGGACGATGGCATTATGGCCCCAGAACGGGCCCGTCGCGCCCTGCATCCGGGCGAGGCCACGCGTGAAAACAGGGCCGTGGAAGGCTGAAGCGAACTGCATCGCGCGGCCGAAGAAAGATCGCGCGGAAACGATCCTGGGAAGTGTCTGCAGCAGGCCGAGTTGAGGGTCCGCCTGCATCCGGGCGATCATCTCGCGGATCGCGGAGCCTTCCATAAGGCTGTCGGCGTCCAGAATTACCGCGAGATCATAAGCACCGCCGGAGCGGCGGATGAAATCCTCGACATTGCCGGCCTTGCGACCGCGCCCGTTATCCCGGCAGCGGTAATAAATGCGGCCGGCGCCGTCGGCCTCTTCCAGAAGTCGGGCAAAGGCGGCCCGTTCCCTGTCATTGGCAGCCGGCTCACGCGTGTCCGAAAGGACGGCGATATCGCAATTCAGCCCGGCCTCGCGAATAGACCGATCCATCGCCGCGACCCGGGCGAAGGTGCAGATCGGATCTTCGTTGCAGATTGGGACCAGCACCACCGTCGCGGGCTGCGGCGAATGCAATTCCGGCGCCGGTTGCCGGCGCAAAGGCAGGATCCCGGCAAAGGCCAGCATCGCCCCCCAGGCAAGCCAGCCGGTAGTGACGAAGATCAGCAGCGCCCTGACGAGGTCCAGAATATCGACGCCGTCCTGCACCGACGCATCCATCATCAGCACCGAAGCAACAAGGGCAGCGAGCGCCGCTGTTACCAGCGACGCTGCACGCACAAATTGGGTTCGTGTGTCGGCGCGAGGGATGGGGCGCATCGGCGACATGTGTCAGGCCCGGAGACGTGGAAACAGCACATTCAGGAACATGGCCGGGCGAAAGCCCCGTCTATCCCGCTCGAGCGCCTGCTGCGGCATCTCAAGCTGTGCCTCGGGCGGCAGCCAGGCATGACCGGGCATGTGATCCAAATTGCCTGCGCCGTTGTTAGCTTCCTCGATCATTCTTTCACCCATTGATATAGCCAAGTCTCGGTCAGCTCCCGACCGTATCCGGTGAGCCCGGCCTTCAGTTCGGCTGTCGTGCCACTGTCCGCACTCGCTTCGATCACAAGGCGCCACGCCCCTGTTTCGTCGATGCGCGACAGCACGACCTCCGCGACTTCACCCCGCAGCATGCTGACGTTAGGCGTAACTTCCGCGTCGCCGGGAAGTTCCTCCAAAAGACCGCCTTGGAAATCGATGACGAATTTCCGCCGATCGGTCTCTTCTTCGACGCCGGCAACGCCGCCTTTTCCGACACGGGTGCGCAAAACGCGGGCACGCTGAGAAGACGCCTCGCCCGGCGGTGTCAGCCCCCAATGGAGACGGTAACGGAACTCCAGCTCGCCGCCCGCCTGGGTCGGCGCTTCGGGTATCCAGTAGGCGACGACGTTGTCGTTCACTTCCAGATCCGAGGGGATTTCCATGAGGCGCACGGTTCCCCTGCCCCAATCTCCGATCGGCTCTACCATCAGGGACGGACGACGTTCGTAATGCGCCTGCGCATCCAGGTAGGTGTCGAAATCACGGTCGCGCTGCACCAGCCCGAAAGACAGCGGGTTTTCTGCCCAGAGATAAGAGCTCGCCAGGCGTGCCGGGTTCGCGAGTGGGCGGAAGAAGGTTTCGCCCGAGCGGATGTTCATCACCAGTGCTTCGCTGTCGTGAACGGCTGGCCGGAAATCGTCGAAATTGCCCGGATCAGCCTCGCCGTAGAGGAACATCGAGGTCAGGGGGGCAATCCCAAGCTGGTCTATGTCGCTGCGCAGGAAAATGCGCGCGGTCACATCCATTTCAGTGGTGTCACCAGGCGTTATGACAAAGCGGTAGGCGGCGGTAACGGACGCGCTGCGCAGCGCGGCGTAAAGCGTCACACCGTTGACACCGGGGGCCGGGCGTTCCAGCCAGAAATCGGTGAAACGCGGGAATTCCTCGCCGTCGGAGCTACCGGTATTCACCGCGAGCCCGCGCGCGCTGAGGCCATAAGCTGTGTCCCGGCCGAGCGCGCGGAAATAGCTGGCACCGAGGAAGGCGACGAGTTCATCGAACTTGTCGGGCCGGTTCAACTGCGTCAGCAGGCGGAAGCCTGCCACGCCGGGCAATTCGTAGTCAGCAGGGACTTTGGAGCCGAGGTCGCCGTAGTCGAAGTCGGCCGTCGAAAAGGCCATCGGCACCGCTTGTCCATTCCTCACCTCGTGCATGTGCACGGGCTCCTTGAAAAGCCAGCCGGGGTGGAACGCGTTGACCTGGAAGTGCGAGGGCTCTTCGTCGTCCCAGCGCATTCGGTCACGCTGGAAGCGGATGCGCTGATAGTCGTCGTAGTGCAGGTCCGCCGAGAAGTCGTCGACCTGCTCAGGTTCGGCTGGCGGTTCCTTGCTGGCGGCTCTCATACGTTCCGTCAGAACGTCGAAAGAGAACGGTTCGCCTTCCACGGGCGCAGCTGCGGTTTCGGAATCCTGCGCGAACAGGCGTGCCGGGGCTGTCAGAGCAGGAAGTGCCACGGAACTCGAGAGACCGGCTAGAAAACTTCTACGATTGGCGCGGCGACCGGAAATGCCGCCAGCGGGTAATGACCTTTGCAATGGAATCTCCGTCCGTGGTGTCCCGGCAAAAGATGGTGGTTTCCGCAGTGCGGAAATCAATAGTCCCCGCTAAGCCGCGCGGAACCTTGCCGAATTTTAAACGCGTTTTGGCATCGTTTTGCTGTGGCAGCATGAAAACCGGCCCGACCGAGCCGCGAAACGAGACTGCCAAGTTCGGCCTGCCGCCTAAATTTAGGGCAGCGCGGTGGGAAATCAGCAATGCCCCGCGAAGAATCGATCGATTTCGGCGTGCCGCCGCCGAAAAACCGGGCAGGCGTTGGCTTTTCAGTGCGACTGCTACAGGTCTCGGGCGTGAAAGATAACCAAAGCGCTTGCTCAGGCATGTACCAAAACGCCGCAATAACGGTAACTAATGGCATAAAATCGCCCACCCCCGGAGGTTGTACGATTGCAGCTATGCTGCAGTCGCAGAATTCTGCAGAGTCAAATGAGGGGGTGAGCGTTCTTGGGACCGGCAGCAGCCCGGTCGTCCGTTCGAAGCGAGAGGGTAATACGTGACTGCCAATCTACCCGAGTCGGCTGTACCGCTTGTCGTCATTCCCTGCCTGAACGAGATCGATCATATCGAAGCGCTCGTTCGGCAAATGGCCAAGCAGACCGAGGCATTCGGTGGCAGCGTGGTCGTGGCCGACGGCGGCAGCGAAGATGGCAGTATCGCCGCGGTCGCAGAACTGTCCCGGGAACTGACCGGCGTGCACCTGATCGACAACCCGCGCCAGATACAGAGTGCCGGGATCAATACTGCTGTCGCAGCATTTGGCGCCGGGCATTCACATCTCATCCGGGTGGATGCGCATAGTTCATATCCGGATGATTTCATCCTGAGGTTGCTGGAGGAAGCAGAGCGCACCGACGCCGCATCCGTGGTGGTCGGCATGGTAGCGGAAGGTCGCACAGCCTTTGAAAAGGTTTCAGCGCTGGCGCAGAATTCCCGTGTCGGGAATGGAGGTTCCAAACACCGCAATGCGGCGTCTGGCGAATTCGTCGACCACGGCCATCATGCGCTTATGCGACTGGATGCGTTCAACGAAGTGCATGGCTATGATCCTACTTTCACCCATAACGAGGATGCGGAACTCGACCACAGGTTGCGCGCGGCCGGCCATGAGATCTGGCTGACCGGGCAGACCGAGATCGTTTATTATCCCCGCTCCACGGCCGCCGGGCTGGCACGGCAATACTTCAACTACGGTCGCGGCCGGGCGCGGAACGTCTACAAGCACGGTACGGTCCCCAAACTGCGTCAACTGATCATGGCTTCGGTGCTGCCGGTCGTTCTGTTGGCCCTTCTTGCGCCGATCAGCGGATGGTTCGCGGTTCCGGCGCTGGCATGGGCTTTTGCCAGCATTGCCGCGGGATTCTCACAGGCGGTCGCCGCGCGTGACTTGCTGACGGTTGCGACGGGGCCATTGTCGATGCTTATGCACCTGTCCTGGTCGGCAGGATTCTGGCGCGGGCTGATGGGTGCGCGCCCTGTCCCTACCCCCGAAGTCAGCGCATGACCGAGATCGACATCGGCATCTGCACATACCGGCGGCAATCGCTGAATGACACGCTGCGATCGCTGGCGGCCCTAGAGGTTCCGGACGGCGTGAGGCTGCAGATCCTCGTGGCGGACAACGACATCGACCCCAGCGCGCGAGACCGGGTTTCCGCGTTCGCGAAAACGGCGCCATGGCCGGTGCACTACCTGCACCGCCCGCATGGGAATATCTCGATCGCCCGCAACGGCATTCTCGAAGCCTCCACGGCCCGCTACCTCGCCTTCATCGACGACGACGAGACCGCCGCACCCGGCTGGATCGCCGCGCTGCTGTCGGAGCATCAGGAAAGCGCGGCTGAAGTCGTGCTCGGGCCGGTCGAGCCAGTCTATTCGCAGAACGCCCCGGCCTGGATGCAGGAAAGCGGCATCCACGAGACACAGCCCGTCTGGGTCGGCGATCGGATCGTGACCGGCTATACCTGTAACGTGCTGATCGACCGCGGCCGACCGCGTATTCGTGCATTGCGGTTCCACCTTGCGCTTGGCCAGACCGGCGGCGAGGACACGATGTATTTCAGCAGCGCCCACAAGGCAGGAGCGGAGTTTGCCTTTGCCGAGGCTGCGACCATCTTCGAGCCCGTGCCGGAGGGCCGCGCCAACCTGAAATGGCTGGCCACCCGGCGCTATCGCATGGGCCAGACTCATGCCCGCACCGAGCGCAGCACCGGTCAGCGCGGCTATCTACCGTTGCTGGGATCCGCGGCGGCGAAACTGACCTATTGCGCCGGCAGCTATCTGCTGGCCCTGCCTAACGAGCGGAGACGCAACGCTGCCTATCTGAGGGGCTGCCTGCATGCGGGCGTAGTGTCCGCCCTGCTCGGCGGCAGCAATGTCCGCCTTTACGGCTCTGACGCGGCGGATCTCGCCGACATATCGGTAAGGTAATGAGACAGATGACAAAATTCCAAAGCCTGCCGCATGACCGTGCCTACGAAGTCAGGCCGGAACCACAAAGATCCGAACTGGCCGAGTTCCTTCTGGCCGCCCGGCGGCAGAAATGGGTGATCTTCATCTGTGTCCTGATCGGTCTGATGGCCGGGGCGGTACATTATGCAACCAGCCCGAAGGAGTTTTATGCCTCTGCAACGGTGCTGCTGAGCGAACAGCAAAGCGATCTGGAGCAGGAAATCAGCAGCGCCCTGCCCATAGGGCGTGACGAGACGGCGGTGCTGAACGCGCTTCAGGTCCTGCAGTCGCACGAGCTGGCCCGGGAGGTTGTGCAGACGCTATCGCTGCAGGATAACGAGGATTTCCTGTTTCCTGAACGCTCGCTGGCCAGCCTGCTCAAGGAAAGCCTGATGGGGTCGATCAGCGATCTTCCCGACAAGATTGCACCGCCCAATGAAGCGCCGGTGGCGGGACCGGACCCCACTGAGGAAGACCGGATCGACAACGTTGCTCAGGTGCTCCGGGCTAACACCGTTTTCACACGGCTGGGCCGAAGCTATGCCATCGAGATCAGCTATATCTCGCATGATGCCGCACTGGCGACCTCGATTGCCAACGCTTATGCCGAGGCCTTCATGGCCGACGAGATGCGCGCAAAGACCGAGGCGTCGGACAGAACCTCTGTCTGGTTGGAAGCACGGATGGAAGAGCTGCGCACCGCAGCTTCGGCGGCCGCCCAGGACGCCCGCGATTTCCGCGCGGAAACCGGTGCAATGGATCCGCAGGGCCTGCGCGAACGCGAGGAACGCGCCAACACGCTGAACGAACTATACCTGACGATTCAGCAGCGCTATCAGGAAAGCGTGATGGAAGGCAGCTTCCCTGTCTCGAACGGGCGGATCCTGTCGAAAGCGGTGCAGCCGCGCCGTCCGGCGTTGCCAAAACTCTGGCAGGTTCTGGCAGTGGGTTTCGCGCTAGGCGCAATCATGGGTCTGGCCATCGCGGTGCTGCGCGAGATGCGCGAGACCGGGTTCCGCACCGGGCCGGAGCTGCGCAATTCCACCGGGCTACGGTCCTTCGGTTACATGCCGCGGCTGAAAAAACAGCGCGTAACGATCTTTGACCGACCGAGCGCCGTGGAACCGGACGACACCACTGTCAGTTCCACCGCTGCGCCGACTGCAGACGATTCGGTGGGGAATGCTCAGACCGCAGCAGGCGAAGCGCCCATGGCAGAGGACGTACAACTGCCCGACCTCCCGTTTATCCGCATGCGACCGAAGAAGATGTCTGTTCCGCTCGCGGCGCCGGGCTCTGGCGAGAACAAGACGTTCCGCAATCTGCTTGCCTCGCTCGATCTGCATCGCACCGAAGACCGCGGGATGGTCGTGGGCGCATTCGGTGTCCTGCCCGGTGAAGGCGCAACGACGACAGCATTGAATCTGGCGATGGTCGCCGCCCAGGAAGGTCGCGACACGCTGCTGATCGATTGCGGCCAGCGTGGCGGCGACGTGCATTCCGCGCTGGAAGCGACCGATCGCGGTGTTGGCGACATTGTCCTGGGCAAGCGGCCCGAGGACGCCGGGGTGCGATGCATCTCGCTGGAAAACCTGAAGGATTTTGACGCGCCGGGCCGCACGCCGGCGGACCGGCGGCAAGGTCGCACCTCGCTCGACGCGATTGCACGGGCCCGGGAAAGTTATGACCTGGTGGTGCTGGATCTGCCCGCCGCCGCAACCGATCCGACGGCGAAGTTCCTCTACCCTGTGGTCGATGGCTTCCTTCTGGTCGTGCGTTGGGGCCGGACGCCGCGCAAGTCGGTGAACGGTTTGCTGGAACGAGAGCCGGAGTTGCGGGACAAGGTGGTTGGAACACTGCTGAACCGGACCGTGTATAGTCGGCTGCCCAGCTATGGTGTGCGCGTCGGTCGTTCGGGCCTGCTGGAGCGCGGAATCCCTGTCTAAACGCCGCACCCGTATGGGTTGACCGTTGCGTCACATAAAATGCATATTGCTGCCCCAGCGAGCCTCTATACGGATACGGGTTTGCGGGGGAGGAGATCTGCAAGAATGTTGCCGCAATGCATATAGGGGTATTTGCGATTGTCATGGTCGCAACCGCAGCTGTGTTCACCGTCACCGGTATTGTGAATGACCTGACACTGGGCGCGATCCTGGTGCGCGTGGCACTGTCACTGGTGGTGCTTCAAGTGGCCTACTTCGTGCTACTCGTACTTCGCGCGAGAACAAAGCGTGACGATAAGCAAGATCGTACGTTCGGCGGAAACGACGTCGAGGACGGCCGCAGCCGCAAGGTTACATCTTCGGAGGCGTCGCACTGACACCCGGGCGGCGCTGAAGGAACGGCGTCAGCGCCGGTTCCGGGCGGCCAAGCAGGCGGATCAGACTGCCGCGCAGCAGCAGACGTGCCTTCTCGGTGGCCCCGAGCGAGCCATTCTTCCACCGCACCGACAGGAGCGACTTGGTCAGACCGCGTTCACGGTCGTCCTGCGGGTAGAGGAACGACATGTCGCGCAGGTATCCCTGCCGCTGTTCCGGCGAGGCGAGCCGCCAGGCAGTATGCTGCAGCTTCGCGATGGAATGCTTCAGCCGAAGCTCGCGCCGAAACCAGCCGGCAGTGGCGCCGAGATCCCTCGTCGTCGACTCGCCGTTCAGGGCCCAGACGGCCAGAGGCTCCATGGCGACGAAAATCGGATCCTCGATGGCGAAAGTGCGGAGGTACTCCTGGAATGTCGCGGAGCAATCGAAATGCACTTCGAGGTCCGAGACCGCCTTGTGCGACCAGAACAACCCGCCGTTAGATACCCCAATGTCCGAAATCAGTGCCAGCCGGAAATGTTCGGGCGAATAGACCCGCTCGGTCAACTTGTCGTCCAATATGCCGCGTTCAGAAAAATAGGCACCTTCGGATTCAGCCTCGTGCTCGATCAACTGGTTGCGGAAGACGATGTTTACGCCATGTGCCCGCGCCGCAAGGATGTTTTCCTCCATGAAAGACGTCAGCATCAGGTTGTCGTCTTCCAGGACGCAGAAGAATTCCGCCCGGTTCGGATTGGCCCGAGTGAAACAACGGTCGATGTTCTTCGAGGCGAAATTCTGTTTCGGGTTCAGGTGGTAGCGAATGCGCGGATCATTCATCCGGCGCACGACCGCTTCGCCGCTGCGGCCGCGGTCGTCATCATAGACGTCGCAGACCCAGTCGGTATGAGTCTGATCCTGCAGCGAGCGAAGGCAGCGTTCGAGAGACTCCGGGCGTTTGTAGGTTGGTGTACGAACCTGCACGCGGCCTGGCACGACGGGTCTAGACATATCTGTGACAGTCCAGGGCAAGGATCGGATTGCTGCCTCCTCGCGAGCGCTCCAGCCATCGGCAGGCGGCAACAACACCGCATTTCGCCAGCCCGGCACGTGGGTTAGGGCAGCAAGCCCGGCACGGCCCTCTGCGTGCAGTTCCAAAAGGTCTTCGTTGCCCAGGGCTGCGAGACGCACCGCTTCGGCACGCGCGGGCACGCGGCCCGAGATCTCGAAGCGGCGATATCCCGGCGGGATGTCGGCTCCGGATTCGGCGAGTGCGACGAATTCCGGCTGTTCGCCGGTCGTGCGCTGCCGGACCCGGCGCGTGACGCCTTCGCGCGCGGAGCGGGCCAGCGGCACGACCAGTTCAGGCGAATGCAAGAGCTGGCCGCTGGCACGGCCCAGCTTTTTTTCCTTTGCAGTTGCGACGAGCCGCGCGAACTCCAGCTCCGACAACAGCTTGCTCTGCCGGTGCTCGACGGCGCGCTCCAGTTCCGGCGAAAGCCGGAAATCCTCGCGGATGCGATTGTAGGCGGCGATCATCGCTTCGACGTCCATCGGGGCCAAACGGTACGAGATCGAGCTAGCGTGGCGGCGGTAGAGGTAGGTCGGCTCGGGTACCGCGAACATCTTTGCGCCACTCAGGGCAATCCGCAGCAGCAAATCGAAATCCTCTCCGATCCGCAGGCTTTCGCGGTAGAACATTCCGGCCAGCGCCTCGCGACGTATGACAGGCTTGAGGTATCCGAGCACAGGCCCCGCTCCGCGCGGTCCGCCTTTCAGCAGGCATTCAGGCGTCAGTTCAAGCGGACCGTCCAGGCCCATCGGGCCCAGCAGGCTGCGCCCTGTTTCGCCACCGAAATAGATCAGGTCATCGGCGATCCCGTCGGCGCCCAGCACCTCTGCCCGCGCCAGCAGCCGTTCGAGGCGGTCAGGATGCAACAAGTCATCGGAGTCGACAACCGCGATCCACTGACCACGTGCGAGGCTCAGACCACGGTTACGCGCCGTTGCCGGCCCGCTGCTGACAGCTGCGGTCACCACGCGCAGCCTCGGGTCGCGTTCTGCGATCTGCTTTGCGACGGCGACGCTGGAATCGGTGGAGCCGTCGTCGCACAGGATCAGTTCCAGGTCTTCAATGGTCTGCGCCATGACAGAGGCAATGGCCTCGGCCAGATAGTGCTCGCCATTGCGATGGGCCATCACGATGGAGACGAGGGGCGGCTTGGCGGCCCCGGGCTCTTTCGGCAGCATTGCTCATTCTTTCGTTCTGCTCGTGCCGCAATGCAGCACAGTTAGCTCCTCATCCGCAAAGAACAGTAAAGGATTCGTTAGAAAAATCCCGCCCTTGCCTAAGGATGCGCCGGTTTTAAGCGGGCTTTCGCCGAATTCTGCACTCGCGCTATAGGTGTTGCATTTTTTCTGGACGCCCGATGCAAAAGCCGGTTCGTTGAGGCCATGAAACAGGCATCGAAACCGCTATCGATCGGTGCTGCCGCAGTCGTGGCAGTGGCCATTGCAACCTCCGGATCGGCGCAGGAAAGCGCCTCGTTTTTTGACGATTTTAACAAGTTCGACTGGAGCCTCTGGAACAAGTCAGACGGCTGGTCCAACGGCGAATGGATGAGCTGCCAGTGGCAGGGTGGACTGGTGTCGATATCAGGTGGCAATCTTCTACTTAAAGTTGAAAAAAGACCGACCAGTAACGGCCGAGACTATGCATGTGCAGAAATCCAGACGCGGCAGGAGGTCGGCTATGGTACCTACGAAGTGATGATGAAGACGGAAACCGGCTCCGGCCTTAACGCGGCGCTGTTCACGTATATTGGCCCCAGCCACGGCCAGCCGCACCACGAGATCGATATCGAAGTCCTGACGCGCGACACCAGCGGCGTCAGCCTGAATACCTATGTCGATGGCGCGCCGACAAATGGTAAACGTGTTCCGGTCTCGCCCCCGACCGACAGCGCCTTCGCGCATTTTGCCTTCACCTGGAGCGCGGAAGAGATCATCTGGTACGTCAATGGAGCCGAAGTACATCGTACCGCGCCGGGCACTCCGATCCCGCAGGCTCCGCAAAAACTGTTCGCCAGCTTCTGGAGCAGTGAAAGCTTCCCGAACTGGATGGGGCCGTTCGAACCATTCGAAGGCAGCAAGACCATGACGGTCGACTGGATCGCCTACACGCCTGAAGGCGAAGCGTGCCGCTTCCCCGAGTCGATTCTGTGCTAGGTTTCCCTTCATGACGCAGGCAGAGATCCCGGTAGGCCGTCTACGTGTGCCCGAGGCGACGATCGACGCCTGGCTCGGCTTTGGCGTCCTGTTGTCGCTGATCATGGTTCCCGCCCTTGGCAAGCTGGCTGTTCTGGGCTTGCTCGGCTGCGGCATGATGCTGATCGTGATGCGGCCGGCATCGAGCCTGTCCGCCCTTCTTCGCCATTGGTATGTGATGCTGATGCCGCTGTTCTGCACGGCCAGCGCGATCTGGTCGCGGCTGCCTGAAGAGTCCTTTCGTGCGGGAATTCAGCTGTCGGTTTCGGCGGCGATCGCGGTGGTTCTGGCGACGCGGATGCCTTTGCGAAGTTTCATTGCAGCCCTGTTCTTTGGTCTGGGTACGATGGTGGTCATGGGATTCCTGTTCGGCAACGTGCGCGGCGACACCGGTGCATTGCTGGGCTTCTACAACAGCAAGAACGCAATGGCGGGTGCCGGTGCCCTGTTCGGGCTGGTCGCCTTCGCAGTGGCCGCGATTCCGGGATACGGCAAGCTGTCCTGGGTGGCGGCAGCCTGCGTCCCAATTGCAGTCTATACTGTCTATCTTGCGCAATCGGTAAGCGCGCTGGCGGTGCTGCCGCTTGGTATTGGCGGCTACCTACTCGCCACGCAATTGCACCGCTTCGGCCTGTCGGCGCGTATCGTGATAATCCTTTTCGCCGTCCTCTTCGCCCTGCTTGTCGGTGTTCTGGTGGCCATGCACTGGAATTCCGTTGTCGGCGGCCTTCTTGATGCCACCGGTAAGGATCTGACGCTGACCGGACGCACGGACCTGTGGCGCGAGGCATTCGGCTTCATCTCTGAACGACCGCTGCTTGGAATTGGCTTCAACGCCTTCTGGACCCGCGGCCATGCTCCCGCAGAAGCCTTGTGGCTTATGTTCGGGATCGAGAGCCGCTCTGGCTTCAACTTCCACAACACCTACTTCTCGAACGCAGTGGAGATCGGGATCATCGGCACCGGCATGCAAGTGCTGATGATCCTGGCGTCCGTGGCTCTGCCGTTGTGGCGGTTCATTCAGACTGGCGATCAGACCTTCGCGTTCCTTTTCGGCTCGGCCCTGATGCTGCTGGTGACGACAATGGTCGAGGTACCGATCTTCATCCAGTTCAGCCTGCGGACTTTCCTGGTTTTCACCACGCTAGTCTACGCAGTCGAAGGCCGGAGTGAAGCTATGCCGGAACGGACTGGTCCGCGTAGTCCCTGACGAAGCGGTTGACCGCGGCCAGCGCCCGTTCGGTCGCGCGCTCGATTGCTGCGTCGGAACTGAGCGAAGGCCTACCACGGGCGATGCGTTTCATGCTGCGGGCCGAACTGTGCAGCAGCCCGAAATTCGCCGGTGCGGCAATCGGACCTTCAAGCAGCATCCGCGCTTTCGGACCGGACCCCCAGCGACCGGTTGTGAAGGCCCACGCCTCGCGCCCGTTCGACGGCCACAGCGTGACCGGCTGATAGTCGATGTCCAGCGAACGCGCCCAGTCGTTCCACTTGTAGCGATGAACGTGGTGCATGGTACGCACGCCGATCCAGGGCGTGCGCATCGCATCCGACACGATGGCGCCGTGCATTGCCTCTGTGATTACCAGATTGGCGCCCCGGATCTCTGCGATGGTCTGCTCGTGCGGGGCGGAAGGATCGAGGAAATGTACCCCGGCAATTTCGCAGACGCGCTTCCAGTTGCCGCGCTCGAGGCTTTCGTAGTGGGGCATGAAAGCCACGTCGATGCCTTCTGCGGGAGCGGGCAAAGGCGTTGAACGGAGCAACACGGCGGCATCGACGATGGCCAGGTCAGGCGACAGGCCCATGTCCTCGGCCGTCTGCGGCCCGCGGACGAAGCGGAAATCCCAGGTGCCGTCGTGCACGTCGGGCTTCTTGGTGTATCCGCCGTAGCCGGAACCCACGACCACCTTTCGCGCCTTCGGATCATAGCCGTGCTGAATGATCGAGCCGATGCCGAGGAAAAGCGTCGACTCGTCGTCGTCCAGCATTCCCTCTGGCAGCAGGTGCTTCCACATGGTTGCGTTGATTTCATCGCCGAAGTTGGGCGGATCGCCGCGAAAGAAGAAATGTTTCACGAGCTTGCGCTCCTATTGCGGATGATGGTGAGAAGATCGGCGACGCGTCGCCGGGAGAGAAGGTAGAGAACAGGGAGGTAGACCGCTGCGCCGGTGAGCCCGGTGACAAGCAGACGCAGGCCCGCCGGATCGTCCGCCATGGCATATTCCACCGCAAGCATGGCCGCGACCATGGCCGCGACGGAGACAAGCGGTGCGGCGAAGCTCTTCAGGTAGTCCCATACCGGGATGTCGATCGCGCGGACCGTTAGCACGACAGAGATCGGCCAAAGCAGGTAGGTCTTGACCACGATGGCCGTCACGATCGCCGTGAGCCCCGCCTTCGAGAAGATCGCGAGCATTGCCAGCGTCCCGAATTGCTGCGCCAGCAGGTAGTAGAACCACAGGTCCGCCCTGCCCCGGCTCTTGATCGCAGAACCCTGAACCGAGCCGATTGCTGACAGCAAGCCGACAAGACAGAACAGCTGCGCCGCAAGAGACGCCTCGGCCCAACGGTCATCAAACGCCCAGACAATCAGGTCGTCGATCAGGAGCGCCGCGCCTGCAAAACCGGGAATGCCGATGGCAGCCGAGCCGAAGGAGGCGAGACCGAACGCCTGACGTGTCTTTTCCTTGCTCGTTTGCAGCGAAGACAGAAGGACATGGGTCACCGATGCCCAGGCGCCGGTAAAGACCATGGTCAGCATCTGCTGCAGCCGTTGGGCCAGCACAAAGAGACCAAGCGCGCCTTCTCCGGCCAGCAGGCCCAGTATAACGTGATCCAGACGCAGGCTTGGCAGCATCTTGCTTCCCGATGCGAAAGCCCCATAGCGGAACAGCTCTCGCCCGGCGGCAAGGGTCGGGCCGCCGCTAGGGCGCCAGCGGGCAACGTAGAGCGACACGATCAGAATGACGGCACTGCCCGTCACTTGCCCAACCGCTAGAGCCCAGATGCCATATCCATTCAGCAGCATGTAGATTGCAATGCTGGCGTTCAGGGAGAAGGCCAGAGCTGTCCGGACTGCAACTGCGCGGAACTGCATCGACCGGACGATCAGCGCAGAGGGCGCCGCGACGGCCACGTCCAGCGGCACCTTGAGCGCCATGAACCAGAGCAACTGTTGCAGTTGCGGCTGGCCGGTCCAGCCTGCGAGGAGCGGTGCCGCGGCCCAGAGCGCGAGACCAGCCAGCACGCCATAGCCGACGGTCAGAGCGAATACCGTGTCGACATGGGACTTGGTCAGTGTCTCGCGCTGCACGAGAGCCTCGCTGAAGCCCAGCGGCGATAGCGCAATCACTGTCGCGACGATGCCTGCTGCCAAGCTGAAAAGGCCGAACTCCTCCGGCGAGACCAGCATCGCGCAGAGAAAGAACAGCACCGTCGAGCTGACAAGCGGCAGCGCCGTGTGGACCGCAGACCAGAAAACTCCGGTGATCGCGGCACGCGACCGGCCGGCATTCAATTGCGGTCGAAACCCGCCCCCCCCGGTTGCGCCGGGGGGGATGGAGGAGGTCGAGTCTGCCAACGGCTTAGTAGGCGCCGCGGCTGGCCACTACGGCCGGGATCGTACGGGCCATGATCGCGATGTCCTGGGAGAGGCTCCAGTCCGCGACATAGCTGACGTCCAGACGCACCCGGTGATCGTAGCTAACATCATTACGCCCAGAGACCTGCCACAGGCCGGTGATTCCGGGCCGCGCTGACAGGTAGTACCCGGCATGGGAGTTGTAGTTTTCCAGTTCCGCCTGAACCACTGGACGTGGGCCTACAAGGCTCATATCGCCGCGGATGACGTTAAGGAGCTGGGGAAGTTCATCGACGCTGTACTCTCGCAGGACTCTCCCGATGGTTGTTACCCGGGGGTCGTCCTTAAGCTTGCGCGTCAATTCCCATTCCCGCCGCGCTGCATCGTTGTCGGCGAGATGTTCGGCCAGCACGGCATCGCCGTCCTGGCACATCGTGCGGAACTTCCAGCATTTGAAGCTTCGCCCTCCAAACCCGATACGGGAGTGACCGTACAGGATCGGACCTGGTGAGGTTAGTGCAACCGTGGCCCCGACCATAAGGAACAGCGGAGACAAAATTGTAAGCACCGTGACAGCAGCAATCAAATCCAGGCACCGTTTGGCACGCCCGCCAACAGCCCGACTGGAGGAGTTTCGGCTGGAATCGATACGACCTTTCGGGTCGATATGGGCCAGCTGGTGAGTGATCGGCATTGGACCCTTTCCTTGGTTGGAACCCACCCATGCGGGCACCTTTGACCAGCAATGTTGCATTTGCAGCATCGATCTCAAGTCATCGGCGGAATTCGGCAGTAACTCGCCGATGAGTTGAATTCGGTTCTGCTTATTTGAGCGTCGTCGTGCAACTTGACTGGACCCTATTCAGTTATTTGGTACATGTTAGCGCATGTCACACCACATCTTGTGGTAAACTCCCAAGGCGGGTGGTTGCTCAATTATGTGGCGGCATGTCGCCCGAACGTTTGTTCATTGTGCAGGCGCAGCATTGAGGTAGGCCGAAGCCTGCCGACGGCAATGGACTTTCTGCTGCGAATCGTGACGGTTGGCCTGGGCGGGGGCACATTGGAGAGTGATTTCATGGGCACCGACACCAGCGAAAAAAGGTCCGAAACGGCCACTTCCGGCCCATGGCAGCGCCAATTCGATCCCGTCTACGATTTCCCCCCGACACTGGTGACGACGAAACTGGCCCTGTTGACTACGCCCCGCTGCGGGAGCCATTTCCTGGGCCACCGGCTGCGCGAAACCGGCGGCTTCGGATATCCGCTGGAATACTGCAACTCTGGTAATTGGCGGCACTGGCGTCATCGCGCCCGTGAAGCAGGCGCGGCTGGGGTACTGGACTATATCAAGTCGGTCCGCACAGGCCCGAACGGCGTTTTCGCAATCAAGCTGCATTTCGAGCATCTGGAGAAATTCCTGGCGGAAGAGGATGACCCGCTTTCCTACGTTTTTGTGCATCTTCGGCGGGAGAATCTGCTGGCGCAGGCGGCGTCCTTCGCCCGCGCCCAGCAAACCGGAGCCTGGATCTCGGACATGCCCGAGCGCGGCGCGGCGCGTTACGACTACGACCTGATCGCTTCCAAAGTCACCGCCGTCGCTACCGGCAATGCCGGCTGGGAGGCATTTCTGGCTGCGACCGGCCGCGAGGCACTGCAGATGACATATGAGCAGGTCGCGCGTGACCCAAGCGCCGCAGTCCGGGCGATCGCCGATCATGCCGGCGTGACGCTGGCCGAAGCGTCCTTGCCCGCGGATTTCGCGCCGGAACGGCAAAAGAGCGGCAAGCGTGAGGACTGGCCGGCAATGTTCCGGGCGGAAACCGAAAAACGACTACGGAGCGGCCAATTCGCGTTGCCTGGCCTCAGCCAGGGCGACACGAGCAAAAAGGAGCGGCTAGTCGACTGGGCGCGGATGCGGCTCGACGACCTGCGTGGTGCCTCCGGCGGGCGGGACTAAAGGTTCAAGAAGCGCCTCTATGTCTTCCGGATACAGGCGGAATTCCTTATCTGGATGAGACAGGACATACCGCGAGATCTCTGTTATCTCGGCGCGCGTCAGGTCGTCGATTCGCTTGCACAATGCCTCTGCCGAGGTATCCTCGATCGCAAGCCCCAGCCCTTTATCGGCCACCCGACGCCCAGTCTCCGTGGTTTTTACCGCGATGCTCGGACAGCCGAACCAGCTCGCCTCGTAGATCCTGTTGGGAAGCAGCCAGTCGGAATTCGCACCCGACTGCCATAGGTCCTGCGACCAGACCAGATCGCAACTGCCGTAAATTGCGCCAAGATCGTCCGGATAGCGGTAGGCGCCGTGGTAAGACATGTTCGTGTGCGCCGCGACAACCTCGTCGAAATCCGGCACAGCATGACGGTGGACGTTGCCGTGGAATGCGATCTGCACCTTGTCGCCCATCCGCTCGGCGGTTTCGGCAAGGATCTTCAAGCTCTTGCGGCAACGTATTGAACCGACGCTGCCGATCACGAACGGCCCTTCGGCCTTTGCCCGCGGCGGGGACGCGGGACGAGGTAGCACTGAGTTGCCGAGCCACAGCTTGTTTTCGATTAGTGCGACACGACCCTGATAACCCTGCACCTTCTCGAAATACTCCCGGACAAAGCCCGGCGAAGATACAATCAAAAGGTCGCTTCGAGCAAGCAGCCGCCGTTCGACCCAACGCATCACGCTGCCGACGGCATCCTTGCGTGTGAAGAGGCTGTGGATGTCGAGACATTCGTAGGCAATGCGCACATCCCGCCTGAACATCAGCAACCGCGCCGCATGCGCCAGCAGCAACAAGTCGATGTTCCGGGCGATCCACAGCTTGCTACCTCTGGCCAACGAAGCATTGCGAAGAACGCGGGCCATCGCAGGGAACAACAGCAGCACACGCTTCACGTAGCTTTCGTTCGGTGCCAGCCCAAGCGGCACGTCTGGCCAGGGCGGCGTGTAGTCGCTGTTCATGTTGCCGCGCCGGAAAGAATAGGAGGCAGCGTTATAGCCGACCGACCGGACGCTCTCGATGCGGCGGATCTGCGACGCCTCCGAGATGTCGAAGGCGAAGAACACGATATCGGCCATGCAAGGCTCCTTCCGGCGCCCTCCCCGCGCCTATCAGACACTCGCCCAATGCGGGAATACAAGCAGTCTATGGCAGTTTGGCGGTGTTATGCCGAGGCCTTGGCCGCCTTTTCCCGCTCTTTCTGCTCCATGAACTCCTTGGAAAGATGCAGCGCGTCGGTCTGTTCCGGATCTACGAGCCGTTCATAAAGCGCGCGGTAATCCGGATCACTCATCAGGTGCGTTATGCGGTTTCGATGCCAGGCGACTGCTTCCTCATGTAGATCATGAAGCTCCGAATCGGCATGAAACTCGTCGAGTATCGTCCGCATGCGGGGCAGCCGCGCGAGGATGCGGGCGTCCGTCTCGGTACAATAGTTCCTGCGGGTCCAATACTGGATGCCCTGATCCTGCTCGGTGTGATTGATCCGCCCGCGCTCCCGTTTCACCAGGAAGCTTTCGGCTGAGCGCAGAATGTAATGATTCAGAGTCACCAGCCGGTAGCCGAGCGACCGCTTCGAGGACATCCAGCCGTTCTTGGCCTGATCCTCGGCGGGCATTACCCGGCCCGAGCCATTGACCCAGCGCAGTTTCGGCCTGTCTTCCTCGTTGATCCCCAGCGGACGATGCACACCCAGCCGGCGGAACGGCGCGGATTTGTGGAACATCGATTTAAAGCCCCAGCCAAGACGCGGTTTCGGGATGAATTCCGGGGCACAGGCGGTGAACTGTTCCGTGATTGGGCGGTCTTCGTAGCCGAGCACACCTCCGTTGCCGAAGAATTTCCACGTCAGCGAGATCACGTTCGGGTAGTTTGCCGCCTCGAACAGGTCCGCGAAGGTACCGTTGCCGACATGAATATTCACGAACTCGTCGCAGTCGCTCACCAGCACCCAGTCCGCAGCCTTGTAGCAGGGCTTTTTGACCGCATCCTTCAATGCCTCGTGTTGAGGTTTCTTGCCCGAGGCGGGGTCCCATGGATTCACCGCCCGAGTCACGTGGCCCAGCTCCTGCAGGCGGTCGAGGATGGCGTTTGTGTTATCGGTGCAGTCGTTGGTGTAGACGAGGAAATGGGTGGCCCCGATTGACAGGTGATAGGCGACCCATTCCAGGATGAATGGCGCCTCGTTCTTCATCGATGTGACGACAAGGATGTTGTTGTTCTTCGGCACCTCTTCGGGCGCATCCAGCCATCCGTTCAAGCGCCCGCCACGCTCCTCCAGCCCGTCGATGGCTTCCTGAAAGACTTCGGTCTGTGCCAGCTTCATCAGCGGCATGGTTGCCAGAACCGGCGGTGGCGCACCAACGGCATGAGGGTTATCGTTCACCGGTTTCGGCGCGGTGCGGATGGCGGCGGCTGCCGCCTTGGCACGCTCCGCCACCACGTGCGGGGGCGGCTGATCCGGGATCGGTGCGGCGCGCGGGTCGACCTCGTGCCGGATCAGGGCGCGGCCCAGACAGCTGTCGGGATGCGGGATGCCATTTTCGTGAGTCACGATCCGCCGCCGGATGCGCCGGTTCCACAGATGAACGCCGTAGCAGCCCTCGCCCAGTTGCGCTTCGATATCCACGCTAGGGTTCAGCAGGTCGCGGCGGTCCTTGAAGGAAATCGGATAGAAGGCGTTCTGCGGCAGGGCATGTTCCACCTCGCCGGTTTGGGCCAGGAACCAGGTCAGTGCCGCCGGACCCCAAACGCCCCATTTCAGCTCGGTCACATGAACCGGATTTCCGGCCTTGTGCGCCGCCTTCAGCTGCTCGATTTCGGGTTCGGAGAGCCAGGGGGGGATTGGGTACTCTTCCTCGCAGAATTCCAGTAGGGTGGCGAGGGTCTTGGACTCTTTCGGGAAGCCCAGGACCGCACCGCAGATCAACCGTTTCGGCTTTTCCCAGCCATAGATAAACGGTGTGTCAAATTCCCACGGCTGCGTGCAAAGCACATCGGCGTCGATCCAAACGACGCCTTCCTTGGCGATCATGTGGTAGCGGAACACGTCGGAATGCAGTGCCGGTGATCCGCTGTCCTTATGCTTGATGTAATTGCCCTGCGGGAAGACCGCATTGGCGTCCATCACCTCGACGCCCTCGGGCACCCCGGTCACCTCACCGTAGGTGTAAAGCAGTGTCCGGTGTCCGAAATCGAGGAATGATTTAAGACAAACCTGTTCCAAAAAACTCAACTGCCCCCCGATCCAAAGGGAGGCGACGGTTGGAAGGGTCATTACACCGCTCTTTCTGACTGCTGCGCCGCTCTGCCGACGGCTTTGCACCCCACTGGAATTGTTGCCGAGGAGCGGCGCTTATTTCAAGAGTGGCGTGGGTCAGAGACCGCCTTCCTCCTGCAGGAATGCCACGATCTCGGGGATGCCCTTGCCGGATTTCACGCCAGCCATGACGAAGGGGCGATCCCCACGCGCGGTTTTTGCATCCTGCTCCAGCAGGTCCAGGTCAACACCGACATAGGGCGCGAGGTCAGTCTTGTTGACGATCAGCAGGTCGGAACGTGTAAGCCCGGGTCCTTTCTTGCGGGGGATGTCCTGCCCTGCCGCCGTGTCGATGACGTAAAGTGTCAAGTCGGCCAATTCCGGGCTGAAGGTCGCGGCGAGATTGTCGCCACCGGATTCGATGAAGATAATGTCGAGATCATCGAAGCTCTGCCGAAGTTCCGCCACGGCGGCGAGGTTTATCGAAGCATCTTCGCGGATTGCAGTGTGCGGGCAGCCACCAGTTTCCACGCCCCTGATGCGCTCGAGCGGCAACGCCTGCGCCCGCATCAGGTATTCGGCGTCCTCGCGGGTGTAGATGTCATTCGTGATGACCGCGACGGAATAAGAATCTGCCAACGCTCGGCAAAGCTGTTCGGTCAGGGTGGTCTTGCCGGCGCCCACCGGGCCGCCAATACCCACGCGCAATGGGCCATTCCCGCTCATGTTCGGAATATCCTAACTTCGAGTTCTTCATGTCGCATCGCCGCCAAATCGCCGCCTGGCACGAAAGAGGCAATCTCGTCGACTGGTGTCAGCGCAACCATCTCTGCCACCTCGGCCATCGCGCCATGCAAACCTGCGAGCACGCGCTGTCCATCGGCCTGACCGAGCGGCACGAAACGTACAGCGGCGCTGACGAGGTTCGACATCGTCGCATGAAGGAATAATTTCACTACTTCGGCAGTCGGCAGGCTCAGTTGGCGCGCCGCCACGCCCACAGCGACCGGATACGGCATCGGATCGAGCGGAACCCCAGTCGCGCCGGTAACCGCTTCGGAAAATGCGCGGCCTTGCGCGATGGTTTCTTCCCAGCGTTCCTTCGAGGCGGCGAGTGCGCGCGCCTTGTCGCTCAGTGCGTGTGCATCCTCGCCGCGATGCGCGGCCGCCAGCAGAAGGCCGTCCGTGCGCCCCGCTCCCATCCAAAGGATGTCGTTCAACCATTCGGCGAGGTTATCGGCCGTGGTAATATCCCCGTCCACCACGACCTGTTCCAGACCGTGTGAATAGGCATAGCTGCCCACCGGAAAGGTGGGCGACATCCACTGTACAAGGGTCAGCAGGTCGCTCAAACCTCGTCCTCGTCTTCCTCGTCATCAATGTGGATGGTGGCACCGTGATGATGCACGTGGGAATGGCCGTGCCCGTGGTCATGCGCGTCTTCCGGGCCGTGTGAATGGCCCATAGTTCGTCCGTGCCCGTATGCGCCGCCCTCTGGTGTGAAGGGCTCCATTACCTCCGCGACCACGGCGCCCAGACCCGCCAGCATTTTCGCCAGAACGTGATCACGCTGGATCAGGAGCCTGTCGGTTTCGATCTGACAGGGAGTATGACGGTTGCCGACATGCCAGGCCAAACGGGGAAGGTCGCCGGTGACGGCCAGCAATTCCTCTTCGGCGGCGGCTATTTCAACGAGGCGACCGTCCTCCAGTTCGAAGGCGTCGCCATGGCCGAGGCTCACAGCCTCGGACAAGTCGGCAAGAAAGGCGATGCCCTGTGCCGTGCGCAGTTTCTTGCGGCGCAGCAGGCGGGCGTCATAGGTCAGCACCACCGTATCGGACGGCGGAACGTCGAGGGGTGCGCGCCGCACCCGCAGGGATTTCAGCAGGCCGTCGCTCATAGCGCGGCCTCCGAAATCAGCAGTAAGCGCGGCCCGACAGGAAGCTGCGGGTCAGACCATCGCGCGACAAGCCACGGACAGCCAGCTGTGCGTCGGTCATAGAGAACAGGTCTTCGTAGCGGCCGGGCGACGTGACGCTCCGGAGGAAGTTGCCAAGCCCTTCGCTTAGCATTTGAAAGGATCTGGTGGTCATTTGAGCATTCCTGCACATTTTGAGGGCGGTTTGTGAATCGTCCTCCATGTGCCTCCGCGCGGGTGATTTGGCTAGGGGGAGAATCAGATACCCGCCCTGCGGTTTTTGCATGGCTTCCCAGTGCGCTCATTTCACCGCCTCGATCAATTTGATTTCTACTGTGTAATCAGGATCCTGCCCGATGGCGCCGCTGGACGCGAGATAGGCGAAACCCAGTTCGGGAAGATATTCATACACATTCTGGAAGGAAATTTCCGTGTTTCGAAACGTGGCGATCACGGGTAGCGAAACGTAAGCACAACCGGCAATGTCAAGCTCCCTCGTTTCACCGAAGGCATAGCTCTGGCTCTCGGACGCACGCGGCGCATCTCCGTGCACGGCGATCTGGCCCTCCCAAACGGCGCCAGGCGCCGGATCCGGAAGCTGCTCAGTTGAAACCGGGTATTTGTAGACTGCTGTGGAGTTTTCGACGATCTCACCACTCACGATGTTCTCGTGGTCGAGGAGGTAGGTACCCTTGGCGAGATGATAGCGCGAGCCCATGCCCGGCGCGTAGAAAAAGAATACCTCGATTGTTCCGTCGTTCTGAAGTGTGAACGTCTCGGCGGCGCCGGCGGTAGAGATCAGGCGCACGCCACCGGCGAGATCAGCCGCCACCGGGCAATCAGCCAACGCCGGCAACGGTGCCAGCGCCAAGCCAACTATCAACAAGTGACGCATCACATCTCTCCCCGGTCAGGGGAGAGTTTCCGCGCATTCCCGCGCGGAGACAAGGGGCGCTCAGATGTAGAAGATGTCGCGGAAGACGTGCCGCGGAATATCTTCGCGCTTGAGTCCCATCGCGGCGAGTTGCGCGTCGCTTTTTGCGTTCAGGGCTTCGATTTCGCCCATGCGCGAACGGGCGGTGAGGTAGGCGTTGAAGCCCTGCCCGAGCCCGGCGAAGAAGGTGTCGAGCATGGCCTTGACGCTTTTCCGGTCGTGGGTGGCGCTGCTCGTTATGTCGTAGGTCTGTGCCATTGGAAACCTCGCAGTGGTCTGTTCCGGTTTCCTCCCGTGGCCCTGATACTAGTTTCGCTGCACTGCAGCGACAACTGCGGGGTCGGAAAAGCCGCCATGCACTGAAAACATGGCAGATTAACTGACCTTTTGCGGAGACATCGAAAGCGATCAGATGTCGCGGAAGACATGTCGCGCGATGTCTTCGCGCTTCAAACCCATGCGGGCCAGTGACTCATCGCTTTTGGCAAAGAGCCGTTCGAATTCGACCTTGCGATCACGCGCGTCAAAAAGGAGCTCGATCGGGCTGATCAAAACAGCGAACAGCTTGCTAAGGCTAAATGGCGCCGGCCGGGCGTGGCTGACTGATTGTATACTCATGTGGAACCTCCGGAATTGGTCAAGGTTCCTCCCCTGCGCCAATACCTAACCGGGGCGCGGTATGGCGACAACGACGCGAAGGGAAAAGCCGGTATGAGGCCGGAGCATGGCGCCTCGACCTTCAGAACATGAAGTATCTCTGCGCCATTGGCAGAACTTTCGCCGGTTCGCAGGTAAGCAGCTCGCCATCCGCGCGGACTTCGTAGGTCTCTGGATTCACATCCATTGCCGGCGTGGCGGAATTGAGAACCATGTCCGACTTGCCGATGCCGCGGGTGTTTTCAACTGGAAGCGTGTCTTTTGCGAGGCCCAGGCCCTGCCGGATGCAGGCCGCGTTCGCCGCGTGGCTGACGAAGAGAACCGCGGAGTTTTCGACGGAGCGCCCGAAAGCGCCGAACATCGGTCGGGTATAGACCGGCTGCGGCGTCGGGATCGAGGCATTGGGATCACCCATCTGCGCGCAGGCGATAGAACCGCCAATCAGCACCATTTCGGGCTTCACGCCGAAGAAGGCGGGGTTCCACAGCACGAGGTCGGCGCGCTTGCCCTCCTCGACGGACCCGATGTGCGCGCTCATCCCATGGGCGATGGCCGGGTTGATCGTGTATTTCGCGATATAGCGGCGGACGCGGAAATTATCATTGTCGCCGGTCTCGTCGGCCAGCCGCCCGCGCTGTTTCTTCATTTTATCGGCGGTCTGCCATGTACGGATGATGACCTCTCCGACCCGACCCATCGCCTGGCTGTCCGAGGCGATGATCGAGAATGCGCCGAGGTCGTGCAGGATGTCCTCTGCAGCGATGGTTTCCCTGCGAATTCGGCTTTCCGCGAAGGCCACGTCCTCGGGGATGCCTTTGTCGAGGTGGTGGCACACCATGAGCATGTCGAGATGCTCTTCCAGCGTGTTCTGTGTGTAGGGCCGCGTCGGATTGGTGGAAGACGGCAGCACGTTCTGTTGTTCCACCACCTTGATGATATCGGGCGCGTGACCGCCGCCAGCCCCCTCAGTATGAAAGGCGTGAATCGTCCGGCCCTTCATTGCCGCTACGGTGTTTTCCACGAATCCACTTTCGTTCAGCGTGTCGGTGTGGATCATCACCTGCACGTCCATCTCGTCGGCGACCGACAGGCAACAGTCGATGGCGCCCGGCGTGGTGCCCCAGTCTTCATGCAGTTTCAGCGCGCAGGCGCCGCCTTCGACCATCTCGACCAGCGCGCCGGGCTGACTGGCATTGCCCTTGCCCGCGAAGGCGAGGTTCATCGGGAAGGCATCCGCCGCCTGCAGCATCCGCGCCAGATGCCAAGGGCCGGGAGTGCAGGTCGTGGCGAGCGTGCCATGCGCAGGGCCGGTGCCGCCGCCCAGCATGGTCGTCAGGCCCGAATGCAGCGCGTCGTCGATTTGTTGCGGGCAGATGAAGTGGATGTGGCTGTCGAAGCCACCAGCGGTCAGGATCTTGCCCTCGCCCGCGATCGCCTCGGTTCCCGGACCGACGATGATATCGACGCCGGGCTGCGTGTCGGGGTTGCCGGCCTTGCCGATCTTGACAATCCGACCGCCCTTCAGGCCGACATCGGCCTTGTAGATTCCGGTATGGTCCACGATCAGCGCGTTGGTGATCACCGTGTCCACGGCACCGCCTGTGCGGGTCACCTGGCTCTGCCCCATCCCGTCGCGGATCACCTTGCCGCCACCGAACTTCACTTCCTCGCCATAGGTGGTCAGGTCCTTCTCCACCTCGATGATAAGGTCGGTATCGGCCAGCCGTACCTTGTCACCCGTAGTGGGTCCATACATGTCGGCATAGGTGGCGCGGGATATCGTGGCGGGCATGGCGTCTCCTGTAACTCGCGGTCCGGGGCCACCGCCCCGCGCCGCCCACGTTAGGGTGCTGCAACGGGCGGCGTCGAGTCTCCCTGAGCGCTTGGCGGCGTTTTTTCCAGCCCCTGCTCAAGCTTCGGGCAGTGCCTCACGGCCCCCGCCAGCCCGTCGCGGCACAGCTTAAGAAACATTTAGCATTTCGTGACGGTTACGCCGCTGAAATCCGATTGACCGGCAGCCAGCCGGCATCCTACGCCATCGCCATTCTTAAGCCAGATGCATTTCCGACCGGGCACGCCCTTCGCCCGGTCACACATGAGGAGACACCAAAAGATGCAACGAGCCATCGTCCTGACCGCAGCTCTGCTGGCGGCTCGCGCTGCTGGCGCCGAGCCCAGTCTCGAGCGCGGCGAATACCTGGTCCGCGGCCCGATGGGCTGCGGCAACTGCCACTCCCCACTTGGCCCGGAGGGACCGGTTCCGAGTATGGAACTCGCAGGTCGCCTCGTCGAGGATAACGAGATGTTCACGGCCATCGCGCCGAACATCACACCCTTCGGTGCCGTCGCCGACTGGAGCGACGAGGAACTTGCCCACGCCATCCGCGAAGGTATCCGCCCCGACGGCAGCCTTATCGGCCCGCCGATGCCCTTCACGTTTTACCGCGGCCTCGGCGACGACGACCTGATGTCGGTGGTCATGTTCCTGCGCACGCTGCCGGAGGTCGATAACGACCCAGGCAAGTCTGACTATCGCATCCCCCTGCCCCCGGCCTATGGCCCGCCGGTGGAAAGTGTCACCGCGCCCGAGCGCGGCGTGACGGTCGAGTACGGCAAGTATATGGCCGGGACGATTTCCCACTGCATGGAATGCCATACGCCGATGGGACCGCAGGGTCCGATGGTCGAAACCGACCTCGGCCGCGGCGGGTTCGAGTTCCACGGACCGTGGGGCACCTCCGTCGCCGCCAACCTGACATCGCACGAAGACGGCCTTGCCGGATACTCGGACGACGACCTCAAGACAATGATAACCACGGCCGTCCGACCCGACGGTACGGCTATGCTGCCGCCGATGCCCTACGGCTACCTGTCGAAGATGACGCCCGAGGACCTCGATGCGATCATCCTGTACCTGCGCACGCTGCCGCCGCTGCCTGACGCCAGCTAACGATTCTAACCGCAGGCGCGAACTGTCCTGCCGGGGGGACACTACCCTCCGGCCAGGATGGCTCACGTTATAAGAGGCTGCGTTTCGGGTCTTGCGCGCAATCGACGGTCAGGCAGGTACTTCAGCCAGATCCAGCCGCATGTGGATCACGCGCGGGTCGTGGGCGTTGAAGAGATCCGGCGCGTGGTATTCCACGAAGCCCAGCGAACGATAGAGCGGCAGTGCCTCGACATGCCGGTAGAGAGCGTCCAGCAGGACCGTCTGGTAGCCGAGCGCGCGGGCTTCCTCGATGCAGGCGCCGCACAGCTTGCGCCCGACACCCTTACCGCGTCCCGCTTCGCGCACGTACATGCGGTTCAGTTCCGCGGCGCCGTCCTTTGCGGGGCGCAGCTTGACGATGCCGAGCGGATTGTCGCCTTCCAGAGCCAGAAAGCATTCGCCATGTGGAGGAATGAAGTAGGCGTCGAAATCGGCGAGCTGACCGGCAAGGTCCTGATGCACGATGTAATCGTCGATCTCGCCGGTCATGTCAGGGTAGCGCGCCTTCATGGCGTCGAAGAATTCCCAGACCATGCTGCGTACCGCATCGCGATCGTCCTTGCTGCGGACGCGCCGAACTTCAATCTCGCTCATCAAATCAACTCCATAACCACACGGCCGCCTGAATGGTAGCGGCCGGGCAGCATCATAGCCGCTTTGCTACACCACGGCCAGCACCCGCGCGGGCCCGCCTGTCCCTTTCGCATGTTTCGGCACGCCCACGAACACCGTGGCCCCGGTCGTCGGCATCCGGTCCAGGTTGGCGAGGTTCTCGATCCCGTAGAATCCCGCCGGCAACCAGCTGTTGTGAACTGCGAAATCGGCAGAGCTGCCGGGATCGAGCGACAGTGTGTCGACACCAATCGCCGCAGCGCCAAGTTCCATCAGCAGGTCCGTGGCCGACTTGCCGAAACCCGGAAAGGCGAATTTGCCCTCCGCATCGTTGCGGAACGAAGGATCGCCCAGCTTGGCCGACCAGCCGGAATTCACGGCGACCAGCGCGCCGGAAGGTATCTCACCATTTTCAGACACCCATGCCTCTATGTCTTCGGCCTCTAAAGCCGCATTGGCGTCATCCATCGCTTTGGCTTTGATATCGACCACGCAAAGCGGGCACATCAGGTTTTCCGGGGCCAGTTCGGCCACCGAGGTTCCATCCCGGGAGAAGTGCAGCGGCGCGTCGATATGAGTGCCGGTGTGTTCGAAAATAGTCAGTTTCCACAATTGGTAGCCGGATTCGTCGAAATTCACCGCTTCTTCGTACAGTATACCCGGCACACCGTCGAAAGTCGGAAAGTCGCTGTCATACGCGTGGGTCAGGTCGATGACCGTTCCGCCGGACTGGGCCAGAGCAGACCGCGCCGACAACGCTCCTGCCGCTATCGCCGCAGCCCCGGCCGCAGCGCCGCCACGGAACAGATCCCGCCGCGACAGCATATGTTTCCTAGCTCCTTCAATGACGCACGCGTGACACATGATGCAACTCCCTGTCATGAGGCCGGACATCCGGCGTTGAGGCGGTCACATCGCGCGACCGTCGTACATCACTGTCTCGATTTCCCTTGGTTCCACCCCATCGAGGCAATTGATATTTATGGCAACCATCGCCGTGCCATCCGGCATGGCACCATAGGAAAAGCTCTGAATGCCACAGGTGCTGCAGAACTGGTGCCGTATCTGATGCCGGTTGAAGGTGTATTCCGTTACCGCGTCGGCGCCTTTCTCCAGCGTGAAGTTGTCACGCGGTGCAAAGGCAAGAACCGAGCCCAGTTTCTGGCAGCGAGAGCAGTTACATGTGATACCCTGAGCGATTTCATCCATTTCGACCGAGTAGCGTACCGCACCGCACTGGCATCCGCCGGCGTAGGTTGTCATCGCATCCTCCCTTCGTGAAAGTCCTCAGGCTTTCCGCTGTGTGCCACGCCTGGACAACCGGCGCGCGTTCGCCCGCGTCCGTTTGCGGTAGGGCTTCATTGCTGCCTCTGCCGCAGCCACAGGCGCGGCCAGCATCGCCGCAGTCCCGGCGTGGACAGCCTCGTTCCACGCATCGGCCTTTTCCTGCACCATGCGCGTTGTTTCGGCTGGCGAGACCGGCCACAGGCCGGCCATCCCGAGCGTGCGCATTCCGATGACCGCCTGCGCCTCGGCGCCCATGCGGGCCATGTCGATCCAGAACCGCCAGACGCGGAACGGATCCATCACAGCGCTCCCATGACTTTCTGGTTGAAACCGTAGATCTCGCGCTTGCCGCCATATGGAACCAGCCTGACCTCGCGGGTTTGGCCCGGCTCGAACCGCACAGCGGTGCCGGCGGCGATGTCGAGCCGCATGCCCATCGCCGCATCGCGGTCGAAGTCCAGCGCGGTGTTCGTTTCGGCGAAATGGTAGTGGCTGCCAACCTGCACTGGCCGGTCGCCGGTGTTCGATACGGTCAGCGTGATCGCCTCGGCGCCTTCGTTCAGGGTGATGTCGCCGGGAGCGGTAATGATTTCGCCTGGGATCACTTGGGTAACTCCTTGAAATTCAGTCTTTGTTGCTTGACACAAAACCGTCGATGGCGCGCGGGATGAAGATGCCCAGCATCGCGCCGAAGATCAGTGGGACCGCGCCGCCATTGCCGATGACCCATGAAAGTAGCGCCGCCAGCATCAGATAGGCCAGCAGCGCGAAAAGTCTCAACTCGGCGGGACTCAACCTCTGTTCCGCCATCAGGAAATCGTCCAGCCATTCCTTGACCTGGTCCTCGGTGTAAGTCGCGGCTACCGCGGCCAGCAGGCCCAGTACCATCGTGATCAGCAGTCCCATCCTTGCCTCCCTCGGTTCAACGGATCGGGTGGTGCACCGTCACCAGCTTGGTTCCATCCGGAAAGGTCGCCTCGACCTGCACGTCATGGATCATCTCGGCGATGCCTTCCATGCACTGCTCTGCACGCACCACATGTGCCCCGGCCTCCATCAGCTCGGCCACGGACCGGCCGTCGCGCGCGCCCTCGACCACGTAATCGGTGATCAGCGCAATGGCCTCGGGATGGTTCAGCTTCACCCCCCGTTCCAGCCGGTTGCGCGCCACCATCGCCGCCATCGAGACCAGCAGCTTGTCCTTTTCGCGGGGCGTCAGATTCATGCGTACTCCTTCAGTTCTGCCATACCCGGGGCAAGGATCCGGGCCGAAATGCCATGAGAACCCGCGCTACCAAACGGCGCAGGGGGAAGGCGTCGCCGGCCAGCGCGCGAACGACGCATTTACCGTCCCAGCCCGAAGCCGCGGCGCGGGTGCCTTCGACGTCCAGCACAGCGCGGACCCGGCTCAGCGCGTCCTCGCCGCCGGGAGCAACCAGCGCCACGGTCGCCATCGCACGTGCACCGCCCAGTACTGCCGCGCCATCGCGCCGTGCAAGTACGTCCGTGCCAATCCGCAAGGGTTCCAGCAACACCGGCCGCCCGTCCCGTGTCACCTCGCGCCGATCGGTCAGATCCAGCGTCTCCACCGTCTCGCCCATCGCCGCGCGGCCCAGCACCAGCGTCTCTGCCATCAGGCAGGACGCATCGCCTTTCAGCGCGATCCGCGTGCGCCGGTCCAACCCGGCCCGGTCGAACAGGATGGTTTCCTGCGGCAGCCAGGCGATTTCTGCCCCCGCTCCCGCCGATATCTCGACGTCCAGCACGGCACATCCGCCCGAGGACGCGTAAGCCCGCTCCGCCGTCTGCGTCGTCGCCACCGCCTTCGCGCCTAGTCCGACGTTCAAACCATAGGACATCCGGTCGCCGCCGGTCAGCCCGCCCGCGGTGTTCAGGAATACAACCTCGGGCACCGCGCCGTGGACCTTCGGCAGGAACGCCTTCGCCGATCCCGACTGGTGCAGATCCCTCAACCGCACCCGCCCGTCCACGCAGGCAAGTGTCACCGCCGCCCGCCCGCGGGCGCGCTGCATCTGCGTAGGGGTATGCGACTGATCGTACATTCGGCTTCCGGCTCTCCGCTCTCCACGCTATGGGCCCGGTTCGGTCCCGGCAATGCCCGCCGACCGTCTGATGGAACATCCCCACTGCCCGGCCAGCCATTCGCTGCCAGATTGCCCAAACCCAAGGCGGTTTGTGAAGCCCATCTTTGCCGTGGCACGCCCGCCCGCCATTGTGTATGGCCAAGGCCCATGACCCAGAGCTTCACGATCCGCCGACCCGATGACTGGCACCTGCACCTGCGCGACGGCGCGATGCTGCGGGCTGTCCTGCCGGAAACCGCCCGCCATTTCGCCCGCGCCATCATCATGCCGAACCTCGTTCCCCCCGTTGTGACCGGCAAGGACGCCGCGGCCTATCGCGACCGCATCCTCGCCGCCCTACCCGACGGCATGAGCTTCGAGCCGCTGATGACACTCTACCTTACCGAGACGACCGATGCCGCCGACGTCGCCGCCGCCGCAAAGTCGGGTCTGGTCAAGGCGGTGAAGCTATACCCCGCCGGCGCCACCACCAACTCCGCCTCGGGCGTCCGCGACTTCGACAAGGTGCGCGGCGTTCTCGAAAAAATGGCAGAGGTCGGCCTGCCGCTCTGCGTCCACGGCGAGGTCACCGACCCCGCCGTCGACATCTTCGACCGCGAAGCCGTCTTTATCGACCGCGTCCTCGATCCCGTCCGCAAGGCGACCCGTGGCCTGCGCGTGGTGATGGAGCATATCACGACCGCGAACGGCGTGGACTACGTGAAGTCGCAAGACGACATGGGCGGCACGATCACCACCCATCACCTCGTCATCAACCGCAACCACATCCTCGTCGGCGGCATCAAGCCACACTACTACTGCTTGCCGGTCGCAAAGCGCGAGGAACACCGCCTCGCCCTGGTCAAGGCCGCCACCTCCGGCGATCCGCATTTCTTCCTCGGCACCGACAGCGCCCCGCATATCGACGCGCTGAAGGAACACGCGTGCGGCTGCGCCGGCTGCTTCACCGCGACCAACACCATGTCGGTCCTAGCCGAGGTCTTCGAAGCCGCCGCCGCGCTGGAAACACTCGAAGCCTTCGCCTCCCTGAACGGCCCCGCCTTCTACCGTCTGCCGCCGAACGAAGAGACCATCACGCTGACCAAGGGCGACCCGGTCACCTACCCGGACAGGGTCGACAGTGGCGACGGCCCGGTCACTGTCTTCGACCCCGGCTTTCCGCTGCATTGGCGGGTTTCCTAGTCCAACCTGCGCGAAACCCGGTCCGGTCACGGCCGTTACCGCCACTTGCTTGACACTACGGCAGGCGCCCACCAAAAGGCGGCACCCGACCCGGAGAAGACCGCCAGCCCCCGCACAATCGAAAGGTTCGCCCAGTGATCCCCTCCGCCTTCCCCGCCAAGGATGAAATCGCCCGCCTGACCGCCACGATGCTGCTGGAAATCGGCGCCGTCGATTTCAACGCCCGCGAGCCCTTCATCTATGCCTCCGGCCTGCCCGGTCCGACGTATGTCGACTGCCGCAGGCTTATCTCCTTCCCACGGATCCGCGCGACTCTGATGGATTTCCTCGCCATGACCATCATGCGCGATGCGGGGTTCGAAGCCTTCGACAACGTCGCCGGGGGCGAGACCGCTGGCATCCCCTTCGCGGCCCTCGTCGCCGAGCGCCTCGCCCTGCCGATGACCTATGTCCGCAAGAAGCCCAAGGGCTACGGCCGCAACGCCCGCATCGAAGGCGTGATGACCGAGGGCCAACGCGTGCTGCTGGTCGAGGACCTGACCACCGACGGCGGCTCCAAGATCTCCTTCGTCGACGCGATCCGAGAGACCGGGGCCACCTGCAACCACACCGCGGTTCTGTTCTATTACGGAATCTTCCCCGGCACAGTCGAAGCACTGGCGGAGCACGATGTCGCCCTGCATTACCTCTGCACCTGGTGGGACGTGCTTAATGTCGCCCGCTCGCGCAAGGCCTTCGACGTGGAGACGCTACGCGAGGTCGAAGAATTCCTCACCGCGCCGCGTGCCTGGCAGGAAGCACACAAGCAGTAACCGCGCCAGAATATTTGTGGAGCTTTTGTGAATGAAAGCTCCACAGAATCGTTTTTCTCCTCTACATTTTGTTTAGAGCAGCATTCGATATCCTAAATATCGACAGAAACGCGTAACAGGACCGCGACCCACCGGCTTATCGGCAGCTTATCCACAAGGATTTCCCGATTTCCGAGCGGCCCGGCCTTCGCTATGTAGCCCGAACCACCTAGGGACAGGGGCAAAAAATGAACCAGTTAAGCGCCGTTCAACAGGCGCCGGGCACGTCTGAGCAAGACGGCGTGCTCCCCCACAATATCGAGGCAGAACAACAGCTTCTGGGCGCCATCCTCACGAACAACGAGTCTTATGATAAGGTCTCCTCGGTCGTGCAGCCGCAGCATTTCTACGATCCGGTCCATGCCCGGATTTACGAGGTAGCCGCTGCTCGCATCGCCAAGAACGCTCTGGCGTCCCCCGTAACGCTGAAAGCGTTCCTCGAGGATGACGAGGGCCTGAAGGAGCTGGGTGGGGCCGCCTATCTCGCGCGCCTCGCCGGCGCAGCGATCTCTACATTTGCTGTGCGCGACTACGCGCAGATGATCTACGACCTAGCAATCCGGCGGGAGCTTATCCGCCTTGGTCAGGATATCTCGGCCAAGGCGCAGAAGGTCGACGTGGCATCGGAGCCCAAGGAACAGATCGTCGAGGCGGAACAGGCGCTCTACAAGCTGGGTGAGGAAGGCCAGGCCGACAGCGGCTTTCAGTCTTTCCTGCGCGCAGTCACCGATGCGGTGAACGTCGCCAACGCGGCATACCAGCGTGAAGGCGGTCTCGCGGGCCTTTCAACCGGGCTGACTGACATGGACAAGAAGCTCGGCGGTCTGCACAAGTCCGACCTGCTTATCCTCGCCGGCCGCCCGTCGATGGGGAAAACGTCGCTCGCCACCAACATCGCGTTCAACGTCGCCAAGGCCTACAAGAAGGGCCTGCTGCCCGATGGTAGCGAAGGTGCTGTCGATGGGGGCGTTGTAGGGTTCTTCTCGCTCGAGATGTCCGCCGAGCAGCTTGCCGGCCGGATCCTCGCCGAAGCGTCAGAGATCTCCTCGCACCAGATCCGACAAGGCGACATGTCCGAGGCCGAGTTCCGCCGCTTCGTTGAGGCTGCGAAAGAACTAGAAGCCTGCCCGCTCTTCATTGACGACACGCCAGCAATCCCGATTGCACAGCTTGCCGCCCGTGCGCGTAGGCTGAAGAGGACCCACGGGTTGGATTTGCTGATCATCGACTATCTGCAACTGGTGCGCGGCAATGCCGAAAACCGCGTGCAGGAAATCGCCGAGATCTCGATGGGACTCAAGGCCGTCGCGAAGGAGCTGAATATCCCCGTCGTGGCGCTGTCCCAGCTCTCCCGTCAGGTGGAAAGCCGCGACGACAAGCGGCCGCAACTGTCGGACCTGCGAGAATCCGGGTCGATCGAGCAGGATGCCGACGTGGTGATGTTCGTGTTCCGTGAAGAATACTACGTGGAACGCGAGAAACCGTCGGACGAGAAGCTTGAGGAAATGGCCGGGTGGCAGGAACGGATGTCGCGGCTTCACGGCAAGGCCGAGGTAATCATCGGCAAACAGCGGCACGGTCCGATCGGCACGGTGGAACTCAGCTTTGAAAGCCAGTTCACGCGCTTCGGGAACCTTGTGAAGCCCTGGCAACAGGGCGGTGAAGCCGACTTCTGATCCTTGCGAGATCGTCAAAAGTAGGATTCGGCGTTCAGAAGGCACTACAGACTGAACTATCGCAATTTCATCTCCTCACCGCCGGTGAAATAGGCGCGTGGGGCGACTGTTCGTCAAACTAGGTCACTTCCCCGACATGTGATTGGACAGGAATCGTTCCCGGCGCCTCAATGGGTTATGCGCCGGATTTTTGCTCTTCTGCTCAGCATGATTGGTGTGCCTGCCCATGCCGACGGCATCGAAGTCGACCTGGAACTGATCCTGATGGTCGATGTTTCCCGCTCAATGACCCCGAACGAACTGGAGATCCAGCGGCGCGGCTATGCCGAGGCGCTGAATTCGCCAGAAGTGTTCACGGCCATGCAATCGGGTCTGCTGCAGAAGGTCGCAATGGCCTATGTCGAATGGGCCGGGTGGGGCAGCCAACGGGTGATCGTCGACTGGCGCCTGCTGGAAACGCAGGAGGATCTGGCCGCGTTTGGCAACACGCTGACCAACGAATTCACCCCGACCCTGCGTCGCACCTCGATCTCCAGCGCGCTGCTCTATGCCGGCGACAGTCTGGAAGACAACATCTACGACGGGCTGCGCCGGGTGATCGACGTTTCCGGCGATGGCCCGAACAACCAGGGCGAGCTGGTCGAGCCCGCACGCGATTCGGTGCTCGCCAAGGGCATCACCATCAACGGTCTCCCCCTGATGACGCGCGAGGGGATGGGGACGCAGTGGCATTTGGACGATCTCGACCTTTATTACCGCGACTGCGTGATCGGCGGTCCAGGCGCCTTTGTCATCCCTGTGACCCGCTGGGACGATTTTGCCGGTGCGGTTAAGCGCAAACTGGTCCTGGAAATGGTCTGGCGCGACTTGGACGAGCCGAAACACGTCCCGGTGCAGTTTGCTCCGATAAAGAAAGCCGATTGCCAGATCGGTGAGAAAATCTGGCAGCGCCGCAACGACACCTGGATGCCCTGAGGTCCAACCTGCCTTCACCACGCGAGGTTTCCTCGCACCAGTGTACGGCTGCAAGAAAACGGCCCAGCTACGGCCCCTTGCACCTGCCGCCCCTGCCCGGCAAAACGGCGCGCATGAGCACCGGACGCCTGACCATCGACCTGCAAGCCATCGCCGAGAACTGGCGCGCGCTCGACGCGCGTTCCGCGGCGACCGTGGAAACCGCCGCTACGATCAAGGCGGATGCCTACGGGCTGGGCGTAGGCCCTGTCGCCCGGGCATTGCACGCGGCGGGCGCGCGGACTTTTTTCGTCGCCGTCGCCGAGGAAGGCGCCGGCCTGCGTGAAGCATTGGGGCCATCGCCCCGGATCTTCGTCTATGGCGGGCACATGCCGGGCGACACCGACATGATCGGCGACCTGGGGCTGATCCCGCTTCTGAACTCCATCGAGCAGCTCACGCGCCATTTCGAGGCGCTGCCGGGCGCGCCCTTCGGCATTCAGCTCGACAGTGGCATGAACCGGCTGGGGCTGGAGCCCGCCGAATGGGCCGCCGTCCGCGATCTCGTGATGAAGCAGGGCCCGCACCTGGTGATGAGCCACCTCGCCTGTGCCGATGAGCCGGAGCACGACATGAACGCGCAGCAACTCCGCGTCTTCCGTGAGATGACACAAGGCCTTGGCGTGCCGTTATCGCTTTCGGCTACTGGCGGCACCTTGCTCGGCTCGGATTACCACTTCAGCATGACCCGCCCCGGCATCGGCCTTTATGGCGGCCGGCCATTCGAGGATGCCGCCGCCGTTGTCCGTCTGTCATTGCCAGTGATCCAGCTTCGCGACCTGGAAGCGGGCGAAACCGTTGGCTATTCCAACACCTTCACGGCGCAGCGCCCAACGCGCCTCGCCACCGTGGCCGCCGGATATGCAGACGGCATTCATCGCGCGCTCTCCGGCAGGACCCAGATGTTCCACGGCAGCCAGGCCTGTCCAGTCGTCGGTCGCGTCTCGATGGACCTGATCACCGTCGACGTCACCGATCTCGACTCGGATCCGCAGGCGCTGGACCTGATGTCGACGATGCAGACCATCGACGACCTCGCCGACGCCGCCGGCACCATCGGCTACGAGATCCTGACCTCGCTCGGCCCCCGCTACACCCGGCGCTACACTGGCGTGACCACATGAACCCGCTTTCGCCCGTCGCAGCCGTCGGCCGCTCCACGCTGGCCCTGCTCGCCGCGATAGGGCGCGTGACACTCTACACGGGCGCGACGCTCAGCCACCTGGTACGGCCGCCCTTCTATTTCCGCGAATTCCTCAACCAATTGATGGTGATCGGCTATTTCAGCCTGCCGGTCGTCGGCCTGACGACGCTGTTTACCGGCGGCGCGCTTGCGCTGCAGATCTACGCCGGTGGCGCGCGCTTCAATGTCGAGGCCGTGGTACCGCAGATTGTCGCCATCGGCATCGTGCGCGAACTGGGACCGGTCCTCACCGGCCTGATGGTGGCAGGCCGCGTCTCTTCCGCCATAGCCGCAGAGATCGGCACCATGAAGGTGACAGAGCAGATCGACGCACTGGTTACGCTGTCGACCAACCCGATGAAATATCTGACTGTCCCACGCGTGGTCGCCGCGACCATCGCCCTTCCGCTGCTGGCGGCGGTGGGCAACGTGATCGGTATCCTCGGCGGCTACCTCGTCTCGGTTCTGCGGCTGGATTTCAACGGCGCAACCTATATCCGCAACACCGTCGAGTTCCTGGAACCCTCCGACATCATCTCCGGCTTGGTGAAGGCGGCCGTGTTCGGCTTCATCGTCGCACTGATGGGCTGTTTTCACGGTATGGCGTCGGGCCGCGGCGCCCAGGGCGTCGGCCGTGCGACCACCAACGCCGTCGTCTCCGCCTCGATCCTGATCCTCGCCTCGAACTTCATACTGACGGGGGTCTTCTTCACCGAATGATCGAGTTGCGCGACGTCCACAAAGCCTTCGGTTCCAACAAGGTCCTTCAGGGTGTCGACCTGAAGATCGACAAAGGCACATCGATGGTCATCATCGGCGGCTCCGGCACCGGCAAGTCCGTGACGCTGAAATGCGTGCTGGGCCTTGTGACGCCGGACAGCGGGCAAGTTCTTCTCGAAGGCCAGGATGTCGCCAGCAACCGCTCCAACGCCGAGCGCGACGCCTTCCTCGCCCGCTTCGGCATGCTGTTCCAGGGAGGCGCGCTGTTCGACTCGCTGACGGTCTGGCAGAACGTCGCCTTCCGCCTGCTGCGCGGTTCGCTGAAAAAACCGAAAGAAGAAGCGCGCGCGATCGCTGTAGAGAAGCTGCGTCGCGTCGGGCTTAAACCAGAGACAGCGGATATGTTCCCCGCAGAACTCTCCGGTGGCATGCAGAAACGCGTCGGCCTCGCCCGTGCCATCGCCGCGGAACCCGAGATCATCTTTTTCGACGAACCCACGACTGGCCTCGATCCGATCATGGCCGGCGTCATCAACGAACTGATCCGCGAGATCGTGGTGGAAATGGGCGCGACCGCCATGACCATCACCCACGACATGTCCTCGGTCCGTGCAATCGCCGACAATGTCGCGATGCTGCACGGTGGCGTGATCCACTGGACCGGGCCGGTAAGCGAAATGGACGATGCGTCGGATCCCTACCTTCGCCAGTTCATTAACGGCTCCGCCGAAGGGCCTATCGAAGCGGTACGCTAGCTTGGAGCTGTTTGTTTCCCAATGACCGGCGCGTGGAAGCGGACCATAATAATTCTTTCCATACCCTTCGTTTCACCGCATACTGATGGTGCTTGTTGAGAAATGATTTCTCGACCAATCGGCGAACGACCTATCCCGCAAACGTCGCCACAATTGTTTTTTGAGTATATCCGCCGCATTTCACCAACTTCGCGCTTGGCGGGGCGCCTATGCGATGCGAAAATCGACAGGTTACGCGTTACGGGATTATCGATTGAACAGACCACTCCCCCCCGAGACAGCCTTTCTCCGTGGCGGAGGCACCGCCAGTGCCTTTATTGCCGAACATGACTGGATCTCAACGTCTCTCGGCCCCATCCAGGATTGGCCGCCTGTCCTGAAGATCGCCGTCAGTACAATGGTCAACTCGACCTTCCCCAAGTGCCTTTGTTGGGGTGACGATCTGATCATGATCTACAACGATGCCTTCGTGCCGATCCTCGGCAACAAGCACCCTTGCCTGGGTAAGCCTTTCCTGGAAGTCTGGGCCGAAACCGCCGAGACGATCCGCCCAATCGCCGCGCGTGCTCTCGCAGGCGAGTCGACCTTTGTCGAAGACTTCGTCATCGAGACGAACCGTTCCGGCAAGCTCGAACCCGCGTACTTTACTTTCTGCTACAGCCCGATCCGGGACGAGCACGGCGTGGTGCGCGGTATGCTTGATACCGTGATGGAAACCACCGGCAAGGTGAAGGCAGAGCGCATGGCCGATCTTCGCAACCGCGAACTGATCCACCGCTCGCGCAATGCGTACGCGCTGATCTCCATTGTGGTCAATCAGTCCTTCCGCAGCGGCGGGTCGGTCGAGGATATCAAAGCGGCGTTGCAGGCCCGCATCAATGCCCTGGTTGAAGCGCAGGACATCCTGATGGAGACCGATTTCGCCAATGGCTCGCTGGATATAGTGGCGCAACGGTCCTTGCAGCCGTTTCTTGAAGGCGTCGGGAGGATCGAGCTTCGCGGCGATCCGCTTGAGATCGGCCGCGAGCAGGTAACCACACTCAGCCTGGCGCTGCACGAACTAGCGACGAACTCGGTCAAATACGGTGCTCTCAGCACCCATACCGGAAAAGTTGTCGTGGAATGGGGCTTGAACGAAAGCCCCGGCGAGCAACCGCATTTCCGCCTGAGCTGGACAGAAACCGGCGGGCCCGAGGTGAAGGAGCCGACCCAGCAGGGATTCGGCAGCCGCATCATCACTCAGTCGTTGCCGGCCTCCTTTGGAGGAACACTTACCTTGCTCTATGCGCCTGAAGGTCTGTCCATGGTGCTGGAAGCAGACGCGCCGTTTCTCCTGCAGCACGAACTTCGCGCCGCCGAGTAATCGAACCGAAACTCAGGAGAACTCGGTAAACCGCATCTCTGTCTCGCCCACGCGGATCATGTCACCGCTTTCCAGGAAGGCCAGTTCCGGCACGACCTTGTCGTTGACCCAAATCGGATTGGCCTTGCCGCCATCGAAGAACGCGAACCGCCGCACTTCGTCGATATAAGCCATGATTGCATGATTCTTGCGCGAGACGGTGTCGTCGCCTGCAATCCGGATGTCCTGCGTCTCGCCGCGGCCAATAGTGAATATCCCGAAGGCCAGATCAAACACCTGCCCCTTGTCCGGTCCGGACATGACGACAAGGCGACCGCCTAGCTGCGGCGCTGCGCTGTTACGAGGCTTTTCAACCGGCCGATCGTCCTGTGAATAGGTGCGTGCTACCCTCGGAGAAAGGAGCCGCGTTTTCGTCCTGCCGGTCTGAGGGCGCGCCTGCCCCTGTCCGCCCACATCGTGCACGTCACCCATTACTTACCTCTACGCGATTTGCGTCACACCTCTGATTGCCAACAACGGCCAATATGCATCTTTGAGATGATAAGCGTGGCTTCGGAAAAAATACTGGCAGAAAACGGGCCTATTTTGGGCATGTGTCCTGTGGCCGCATCTCACGGTGCGGCGCTCGGCCACAGGTCCACTATTCCGGACCCAGCGCAAACCCGCGAGCGATTTCGGCGGCTGACCTATTCCGAAACCTCTCAACTGATCCTACATGGGGCCAGCCATGACGCTGAAACTCGCCAACCTGATCCTGCTGATCCTGTTTCCAATCGCCTGGTTCGCGCCGCTGATGCGCGCCGGGCTATTGCCGCTATTCGGATTGTCAGAGATCTCGGTTATCTCCGGCCTGCAGGCACTTTGGGATACGGACGTCTTCCTTGCCTTACTGGTCACAGCATTCGCACTTTTCGCGCCCTATCTGAAGACCATCGGCCTCGCGCTGGTGCATTTCGATCTGGGATCACCGAAATTGCTGCCCGCGCTGCACATCCTAGGCAAGCTGGCCATGGCCGACATATTCCTGATCGCGCTCTACATCGTTCTCGTAAAGGGGATCGGGCTGGCGACGGTAGAGACGGCTTGGGGCCTTTACCTGTTCACCGGCTGCATCCTTGCCTCGCTGCTTATCGGCTTCCTGACCGAGCGGTCGGTCAAGCGTCAGCCTGCCGAAGCCCTGATCGGGTAAGCAACTCTGCAGTTGCCGCGTCCCACTGTGCGCCAAGCCGGTCACCTGCTTCGGCGCGCGGCCGCTTCCAGTCGGTCGAGATGTGCTCGCAATGCAAGAACCGAACATCCCGTACCATTGCCAGGCGGTTGAATTGGTATCGTCCGATCCCGTGTACGTCCCAGCTTATTCTGCCCAGTCGGCCACCTGGAATTACCGCCCACTTTTCCTTGCAGGTCCTCTCCGGCTGCCAAGCCAGCACGTGATCACCGTGACTGGTGGGCCCTTCCCCATGCGGTGCAGCACGCCAATTGCCCTGTGCTGTCGCATAGCCGAACCAGCTTTCCGCCGCCGCGTCGTAGATGGTGCGGTCGTCCTGCGAGACAAATAGCTCGTCAATGTCGTTCACCGCGACGGCTGCCGCGCGTCGCAGCACCCAGTGTTTTGCCAAGTTAAGCGTTGCGGACTGGAAATACCGCGCGACATTCCGGGGAGATTTCGTCGCGGTGGGGCCGAATGGCAGGTCGGCAGAGATCACCAGCGCCGCCTTCAGTCCCGGCACGGATGCGAGCCGGTCTGTCACATCATCGGGCGCATAGCGGGTGGAGCCATTGTCAAACAGAACGATAGCCTCTGTACCCTGCATCCTCACATGGTGCTGAGCCCAGTCGCCGATCCAGTCCAGTTGATTATCCTTCGACTTGGTCAGCAGACACCGCAAATTCGTGAAAGCATCAACGCGAGGCATCACCGGAAAGCTCAACTGTGCGCCGCCTGCGTAGTCCGGCAGTGTGACTGTCAGTTCCGGCCCCGGATCGTCATCGACGTAACAGGTGACCGCCTGCCACCGGCGGTATCTGGTCACCCGACCAAAACGCAAGCGCCCCGCCGCGCTTGCGACAACGGCTTCTTTCAGAACAGCCGCGAGGTTCATCAGGCGTGGGCAGATCAGCAGAACCGTCTTCCGGTCCGGTAGCCAGACCGCACCGTAGACGAGCGTGTGAAAATCAAACTTGGCATCGTAATCCGCCCCCCTTGCCGCTTCCGGCGCGGGCCTCTCCCGCCGCACCAGCGCGCCTTCGGGCAGCCGCAGCGGGCGTAATGTCAGCGTCTGAAACATACCTCGCCTTACCTGCCCCGCTGGGCTGCCGCAATGGCGCCCTTGGCAAGCGCGGCGCCAAGCGTCAAACAACGAGCATGGCCAAGTCCCCTTCCTTCACCTGTACCAGTTGCGGCGCCGCCTACTCGAAATGGTCCGGCCGCTGCGAGGCATGTGGATCATGGAACACCATCGTCGAGGAAGCGCCGCTATCCTCCGCCGGTCCCGCCGGCAAGACGCTGGGTGGCGCCAAAGGCGCCAACGTAACGCTGTCCGATCTGGCGACCGAGGAAACACCGCCGCCACGCGCGCAGAGCGGCATCGAAGAACTCGACCGCGTGCTCGGTGGCGGGCTGGTTCCAGCCTCCGCGATCCTTGTCGGCGGGGATCCCGGCATCGGCAAATCAACGCTTCTGCTGCAGGCAACCGCCCGCTTCGCCGCGAACGGATTGAACGTGCTGTATATCTCCGGCGAGGAAGCCTCGGCCCAGGTTCGCATGCGGGCACAGCGCCTCGGCCTAGCGCAGGCACCGGTGAAACTCGGCGCCGAAACCAACCTTCGCGACATACTGACGACGCTGGAGGCGGAAAAACCGCACCTCGCCATCATCGACTCGATTCAGACGATGTGGGCCGACAACGTCGATAGTGCCCCCGGCTCCGTCTCGCAGGTCCGTGCTGCCGCCCATGAGCTGACGCAATTTGCCAAACGTCGCGGGACCGCGATCATCCTGGTGGGTCACGTGACCAAGGAGGGCCAGATAGCAGGCCCTCGCGTAGTCGAACACATGGTCGACACGGTGCTCTATTTCGAAGGCGAGCGCGGCCACCAATTCCGCATCCTCCGCGCGGTCAAGAATCGCTTCGGCCCGGCGGATGAGATCGGCGTGTTCGAGATGACCGGCAGTGGGCTGCAGGAGGTCGCCAATCCTTCCGCTTTATTTCTGTCAGAGCGCGGCCAGCCTTCCCCCGGCTCCGTCGTCTTTGCCGGGATCGAGGGCACGCGACCTGTCCTGACCGAATTCCAGGCACTGGTTGCGCCCACGCCGCACAGTCAACCAAGGCGATCCGTCGTCGGCTGGGACGGTGGCCGCCTTGCGATGATCCTCGCAGTCCTGGAAGCCAGGTGTGGCATCCCCTTCGCTGGACTCGACGTGTATCTTAACGTCGCCGGCGGAATGAAGATCGCCGATCCGGCCGCAGATCTCGCTGTGGCCACCGCGCTACTTTCTGCACGCGAAGATGCAGCGCTGCCTGTCGATACTGTCGTTTTTGGCGAAATCAGCCTATCAGGTGCCTTGCGGCCCGTGGGGCAGACCGAAAACAGGTTGAAAGAGGCCGTGAAACTTGGTTTCAGCACCGCCATTGTGCCGCAGCGCAGCAAGGCGGGCGGGACTGGACTGACACTGCGGCCAATGAACGATCTGGCCCAGGTTGTCGGAGAAGTATTCGGAGCGGGCTGAACGGGCCCAGGGCGGGAGTTGCCATGGACGGCTTTACTTGGGTCGACGGTGTCGTCGCATTCATCATCATCCTTTCCGGGATTCTCGCTTATTCGCGCGGTTTCGTGCGCGAGGCACTGGCCATCCTCGGCTGGATAGCCGCGGCCGTGGTTGCATTTCTCTTCGCCGGGAAAGCGGAACCCCTGATACGGGAAATACCGGTGGTCGGCGACTGGCTTCGAGATAGCTGCGAATTGTCGATCATTGCTGCTTTTGCCGCAGTCTTCGCGATCGCGCTGGTGGTCATCTCGCTCTTTACGCCTTTGTTCTCATCGGCTGTTCAGCGTTCCGCCCTCGGTGGTGTCGACCGTGGCCTCGGGTTTTTCTTTGGCGTCCTGAGAGGCATCCTGCTGATCGCGATTGCCTTTGTGGTTTATGACCGAGTGGTGGTGAGTGAGGAGATTCCGGTGGTCGACGACAGCCGCACTGCGCAGATCTTTGAAAATGCCCGCACCCGTATCGACGAGCAGATTCCCGAAGACGCACCGGGCTGGATCGTGTCGCAATATGAAAAGCTGGTGAGCGCCTGCACAGGCGACACGACCGAATTGTAGTGGCGGCGGAGGCGCTTGGCGTCTCCTCGCTCTGCAGTGACGTTTCAGGAAATCTTCAGATTGTCTTCAAGTCTTTCCGGTCGCCGAGGGTCATACAGCCCGCATTGCAACGGAGAGATTGAGATGAACGAATACCATTGGATTCGCCGCCGACCCGACGGCTCTATCGACACAACGCACTACATTGCTCTCGGTCGCCGAAAGCGCAGTAAAAGTGCCGCGCGTTTTGCCACACGGTGGAGCGGAATCGATCACGGCTGAGGCATTGCCTCCCCACTGTCGCATAACCTTAGCAATTTCGTGATCCTCCCGTGACAGGCTGGCTTCGAAGGACTATGTGGGGGCAACCGCTGCCCACAGGGATTCGGAGCTTCGCACGCATGCCCGCGACCGACCCGGACATTTCGCCCGACGACAACAGGCTGCCCCGCCACCCATTCGACGACGACAAGCTGCATGAGGAATGCGGCGTCTTCGGCGTAATTGGCGTATCCGAGGCAGCGAATTTCGTGGCCCTCGGCCTCCATGCCCTACAACACCGGGGGCAAGAAGCCGGTGGCATCGTTAGTTATCACCCGGACAGCGGCTTCAATTCCGCCCGCCGTTTCGGCTACGTCCGCGACAATTTCACCAAGGCGTCGCTGATGGAAACGCTGCCCGGCAGCCTGTCCATCGGCCACGTCCGATATTCCACGGCCGGTTCCAAGGGCGCGACGCAGATCCGCGATGTGCAGCCCTTCTTTGGCGAGTTTGCCATGGGTGGCGCCGCCATCGCCCACAACGGCAACATCACCAATGCCGACGCCCTGCGCCGCGAGCTGATCGAGCGTGGCTCGATCTTTCAAAGCTCTAGCGACAGCGAATGCATCATCCACCTAATGGCTCGCTCGCTTCAGCGCACAATCCCCGAGCGGATGAAGGATGCCCTGCGCCGGGTCGAGGGCGCGTTCTCCGTCGTGGCGATGACGCGAACCAAGCTGATCGGCGTCCGCGACCCGCTGGGCGTACGCCCGCTCATGCTGGGCAAGATCGGCGACGGCTGGGCGCTGTCCTCGGAAACCTGCGCCTTCGACATCATCGGCGCGGAGTTTGAACGGGAAATCAAACCTGGCGAGATGGTCGTCATCACCTCAGAAGGCGTCGAAAGCTTTAAGCCCTTCGAGAAGAAGCGCGCCCGCTTTTGCATCTTCGAGCATGTGTATTTCAGCCGCCCGGATTCGATCCTGGGCGGCCAGTCAGTCTATGAGACCCGCCGCCAGATCGGCGTCGAACTGGCGCGTGAAGCACCCGTTGACGCGGACCTCGTCTGCCCAGTCCCCGACAGCGGTACACCCGCCGCCATCGGCTATGCCTCGGAAAGCGGTATTCCGTACGGCATGGGAATCGTACGCAACCAGTACATGGGCCGCACCTTCATCGAACCGACCGAGCAGATCCGCAACATGGGCGTCCGGCTGAAGCTGAACGTCAACCATGCCCTGATACGAGGCAAGCGCGTGATCCTGGTCGACGACTCGGTGGTCCGCGGCACCACCTCGCGCAAGATCAAGGAAATGATCCTCGACGCAGGCGCGAAGGAGGTGCACTTCCGCATCGCCAGCCCTCCGACTGCCTGGCCCTGTTTCTACGGTGTCGACACGCCGGAACGCTCCAAGCTTCTGGCTGCGACCATGAGTGAGGATGAGATGCGCGAATACCTGGGCGTCGATTCGATCCGTTTCGTGTCTCTCGACGGCCTCTACCGCGCCGTCGGGGAGGTCGATGGCCGCAATGACAAAAAGCCGCAGTATTGCGACGCGTGCTTCTCAGGCGACTACCCGGTTGAGCCGGCCGATCAGATTGAAAAGGGTTTTGCCCTAAAAGCTGCGGAATAACACTCCGCGCGGCGCATCTGGGGCCCAACATCATCAAACGCAGGCATCGGCACGTTTCCGCTGCGACGCAGCGTCCCTCTTTACCCTGCGACTACCTGGTTCTATTTGCCCGTTTCGGTCGCACGTCCACCCGTGCGGTTACCGCAAAATCAATCATACAGGCAGATACCGAATGGCTTCTATTCGGCTGGCGAAAGGCGCCGGCATTCCGCAATCTCAGGTCCACAGCGTCGCAGCGGATCAGGCAACACTCGAAGCGCTACTCGTGAACGACAGCCCAATGTTGATCGCGATCTCAGGGAAGCCCGAAGACCGCACCGCGCTCATCCTTACTAAACGAGGGAACATCCAGCGCGCGAAGCGTGGCGACAACACCGATGCCGGTACCGTGCTGGCGATTGGCGACACCCAGGTCCAGTTCCAGACGAATGGCGGACGGGTCATCGCATTGGCGCTGCCCTAACAGCGGGCAGCGCCGAAAGGTTCAGGCCTTGCGGGACTTCATCGCTGCCCAGCCACCGGTAACCACCAGCGCGGCCAGTGCCGCCTTGATCACGTCGCCCAGCAGGAATGGACTGACCCAGCCGGTCCAGATTCTTGCGGCAGAAGTGCCGACCCAGCCAGCGTCGATCCCGAAGAGAGTCGCCGCGCCCATCGGCCATGCGACACCCGGGATGTACATTGCTGCGCCGGCTACCAATGCCACCAAAAACGCCGGCAGAAACCGCTTCGTCAGTCCCCTGTCGGCGCCCAGACCAGCGACCCAGGCGGTCAGCACGAACCCTACGAGAAAGCCGCAGGTCGGCCCGAAGAAATACGCGACTCCAGCACCGCCATTGGAAAACACCGGCAGTCCGGCAAGCCCCTGCGCCAGATAAGCCAGCAACGTGATCGCACCCAGCCGCGCGCCGTAGGTCAGGCCAACGATGATGATGGCCAGTGACTGCAGCGTCATCGGCACCGGCCACATAGGGATGCTCACCTGCGCCGCAAGCGCGATGAACAGCGACCCGCCGATTACCAGTCCGGCATCTTTCAGAAGGCTTCTCTGGCCAAAGGCGGCCTGTGTCAGGGTCATTTGGGCGTACTCCTCTGCACGTCTCTTTCGCTTTTGAACCGTTCTGCGGCGCGGCAGGCGCCAAGTCAAGGAATCTGCAGCAACGGGGAGAAATACAGCGTTTTGGCCCGCAACTTCTTGACCTTTTGGTACGAGCGAGACAGTTGAGTTTTATGACAGTGACACGATCCAAGCTCGCTCTCGTTACAGGTGCTTCACGCGGTCTTGGCGCCGCCATCGCCGAAGCACTGGCCCCTGTCCACCACGTCGTCGCTGTTGCGCGCACCGTCGGCGGATTGGAAGAGCTTGACGACCGAATCCAGGCTCGCGGCGGTAGCGCAACACTGGCGCCTATGGACATCACCATTCCCGACGCGATGGCGCATCTCTGCCGCAACATTTACGATCGATGGGGGGTACTGGACCTTTGGGTCCACGCCGCGATCCACGCGCCGCCGCTCTCACCCGCCGACCATATCGATGCGAAAGAGATGACAAAATGTATGGCGATCAATGTGCAGGCGACCTCCGTCCTCATCCCCATGGTCGCACCGCTTTTGCGTGGTGAGGCGGCACAGGCCGTCTTCTTCGACGATCCGCACCTGGATGAGAAATTCTTCGGCGCGTATGCCGCGAGCAAGGCCGGCCAGATGGCCCTGGCCCGGGCCTGGGCTGCCGAGTCCGCCAAACTGGGGCCCCGCGTCCGGATCCTGAAGCCGCAGCCGATGCCGACTGCCACGCGTGCACGGTTTTTCCCGGGTGAGGACCGCAAGAAACTACACGAAACGCGGGACGAGGCAGAGCGGCTGTTGGTGGAACTGGGCGTCATGGGGCACCTGGTCAACTGACTGTTCCGGCACCGAACAGCTCAGGCAGACGCGCGTTCCCAGACCTGCAACACGTCCCCAGCAATCGCTGTAACCTCAGCAAGCGCGAAGCGCGGTGCCTCAGCCAGCCGGTCGACACCCATAGCCCCAAGTGACGGTCGCCCCTCCGCCCCCAGCGCCACACCGGCGGAAAAAGTGATCAGCTGATCTACGAGATTCGCGGTCAGCAGCGACGCCGCAAGCGCGCCACCGCCCTCGCAGAACACCCGTGTCAGCCCGGCATCGCCCAGCGCCTGCAGGGCCGTGGCCGGATCGATCTGGCGGGAACGACCGGTGTCCAGCGGGATCATCTGCGCTCCCAACCCCTCCCACGCCGCGCAAAGGTCAGGATCGGCATCGTCTCCGTGACAGAGCCATAGGGGCACCGTCCGCGCCGAAGCGGCCAGCTTGCCAAGCAATGGCAGATCCAAATGACGAGACCACACTACTCGCACCGGTTGCCGCACATCACCCAAGCCGCGCACCGTCAGTTCCGGATCATCCGCCCTCGCCGTACCACCTCCTACCAGCACCGCATCATACGTAGCCCGCAGCGCATGTACGCGCCGCCGGGCCCCCGGCCCTGTGATCCACCGGCTTTCCCCGGTCGCCGTCGCGATGCGACCGTCCAGTGAGCTTGCCAGCTTCAAGGTGACCATCGGTCGCCCGCGTTCCACACGGCTTAAGAACCCTCGTTGCAGTCGCACAGCTTCGGCTTCCATCACACCTGTTGCTACAGAGACCCCGGCCCGGCGCAATGCCGCCAGACCGCCGCCATTGACCCTCGGATCCGGGTCCTGCAACGCCACCACCACCCGAGCCACCCCCGCCGCGATCAGCGCGTTGGTACATGGCGGCGTCTTTCCATGATGTGAACAAGGCTCCAGCGTGACATAGGCCGTAGCCCCGCGAGCCGCGTCGCCTGCCTGCGCCAGGGCAACCACTTCAGCATGGGGTCGCCCGCCCGGCTGTGTCCAGCCGCGACCGACGACGCGCTTTTCGTTTACGAGAACGCATCCCACCGCAGGATTCGGCCATACATTGCCAAGCCCACGCGATGCCAGCGACAGCGCGTGCGCCATGTGGCGTGCGTCGTCGACGCTCACTCTTCCGTTTGGACGTGCGGGCGCAGCTCGCTGACGAATTCCTCGAAGTCATCAGCGGCCTGGAAGTTCTTGTAAACGCTGGCAAACCGAACGTAGGCGACAGTGTCGATCCGCGCCAGGCTTTCCATCACGATCTCACCAATCGTTTTCGAGGGAATGTCCGTTTCGCCCATCGATTCCAGCCGCCGCACGATGCCGGAGATCATCTGGTCGATGCGTTCGGGCTCAACCGGCCGTTTCTGCATGGAAATCCGGATCGACCGTTCCAGCTTGTCGCGGTCGAAATCCTCGCGCCTGCCGTTTGACTTGATGACCACGAGATCGCGCAATTGCACCCGTTCATAGGTCGTGAACCGTCCACCGCAGGCCGGGCAAAACCGCCGCCTCCGGATCGCCACGTGATCCTCGGCGGGCCGTGAATCCTTCACCTGAGTGTCGATATTTCCACAAAACGGGCAGCGCATGGCCTCTCCCTTGGTCCCGGTCCCCTATTGTCCACAGGCACTATAGGGGACACTCCAGACGTTGGGTAGGTGGGAAATGCCGCTACTTCATTTAGCCCGGAAATGTGTTGCCCGGCTGCGGCTTCCTGTGATCTGACCAAGAGATGTGCCTATCAGGCAATGGTTTACATCATCCCTTTCGACCCTATCCTAGGCGCCGATGGTCTCCTCGTCTCCGCGCCACGACACAGTGCGGGAAGTCACTCGCTCAACCAGCAGGCAACAGCAGCGCCGCAACTTCGCGCCGGTGCGGGCGTGTGCGATGTTCGAACAGGTAGATGCCTTGCCATGTCCCAAGCCGCATCTTCCCCTGAGAGACAGGGATCTGCAGGCTCACCGGTAGCATCGACGCCTTGATATGGGCGGGCATGTCGTCCGGCCCTTCCATCGTGTGGCGCAGGTAGGACATCGACGGGTGATCCGAGGGCGGCACGAGCTGGTCGAAATAGGCGACGAGATCAGTACGCACGTCCGGATCAGCATTCTCCTGAATAAGCAGCGAACAGGAGGTGTGCTGCACGAGCAGAGTCAGCAGACCATCACCCGCGACCCACTCGGCCGCCTGCCGTGTGAACATGTAGAGCCCCGGACCCTCAGTTTGAATCGTGAACGTGGTCTGCACCCGACTACTCCCCATCGAACCGATGCCGCGCTGCGTCGATGCCTGGTCGATTGTCCAACGCCCAGCCGATTAAATGCGACAGCGGCGCCAGGAATGACCGGCCCATTTCGGTCAGAGAGTACTCCACGCTCGGCGGCTTGGTGTCGTAAACCTGCCGTGAAACCAGCCCGTCCCGTTCCAGTTCCCGCAGCGACTGCGTCAGCATTCGCTTTGAAATATCCGGAAGTGCCCGCCCTAGCGAATTGAACCGTTTCGGCCCGTCCTCAAGTTGAAGTAGCAACAGCGAGGTCCATTTCGCGGCCACATGGTCCAGCACATTGCGCACCGGACAGTTCGCCAAATTGTTTCCCGCTTCCCAGTCGGGCGTCGCGATTTCGGTCATGCCGGTTCCCTTCATGTTACCTGGACAGGAAATCCTGCCTTCTTGCGGCCACCGCATTCGGTCTCTTAATGAGACCTATATCCGATTCCAGACCACTAAGGAACCATCATGACTTCCCCAACAATGCTTGTCGCGGGCGCATCAGGCGCCCTCGGCCGTCTCGTTGCAAATGACCTTTCAAGCCAGACATCAAAGGAAAACTTCGCCTTGATGGTCCGTAAGCCCGAGGATCTCACAGCCTACGAGACGCAGGGTTTCACCGTCCGCACCGGAGACTATGAGGACGCCGCCAGCCTCGCCACCGCGTTCTCTGGCATCGAGCGGCTGCTTCTGATCTCCACAAACGCCCTCGGTAAAACACGCGCGCGCCAACATGGCAACGTCATCGATGCCGCGGTGGCTGCTGGAATTGGCTTCATCGCCTATACCTCGATCCTGAAGGCAGACAGCTCGCCTATGAAGCTCGCGGTCATGCATCGCACCACCGAAGAGGCGATTTCCACCTCCGGCATCCCGCATGCCTTCCTCCGCAATGGGTGGTACTCGGAAAACCTCCTTGCCGCCCTACCCCAGACACTGGGCATGGGTCAGCATTTCGGCTCTGCAGGGACAGGACGCTTCTCCACCGCGCCGCGACGCGACTATGCCAAGGCCGCGGCCAAGGTGCTGATCGGGGAGGGCCATGAAGGTAAGACCTATGAATTCGCAGGCGACACTGCGTTTGATCTAACCGAATTCGCGGCGATGGTCAGTGATGCGTCGGGAACGCCCGTCACCTACACGGACATGCCGCCGGACGCCTACCGCAACGCACTGGTCGGTGCCGGCCTGCCTACCGAGATGGCGGCAGTTCTTGTCGACAGCGACGTCGGCGCTTCACATGGCTGGCTGGAGGATCACTCCGGTACATTATCACGTCTGATCGGACATCGGACTGAGCCGATGCTCGAAACGATCCGGGCCAACCTGCTGGGCTAAAATGCAAACGCCGCGTCTGAAGACAGGCGCGGCGTTTTTGACCCAATGGCGTGCGCATCAACCGAAAATCCGGTCACCCTGTTCGTCGATCACCTGCCGCGCTTTAGCGGCGGACGCCTTGATCGCGGTATCCTCGACCTCGACCGTATCCGCCCGGATCAACTTGTGCACCTTACGCTCGCCATCCACATCCTTCTCGATGCGCGCCGCCACCCGCCAAGTAGAACCTTCTCGCACCGGTTCAGGATAGATTGCGAAGCCCTTGTACTCCTCGGGCTCCACCTCCACCTCGGGCTTGCTGCCGAACAGTCGCGAGAGCAGGGACATGCGACGCCCCTACCCTTATTGATCCAGGAACGAGCGCAACTTGCGCGACCGGCTCGGATGCTTCAGCTTGCGCAGCGCCTTCGCTTCGATCTGCCGAATCCGTTCCCGTGTGACCGAGAACTGTTGGCCGACCTCTTCCAAAGTGTGGTCGGTGTTCATGCCGATTCCGAAGCGCATCCGCAGGACCCGCTCCTCTCGCGGGGTGAGGGAGGCTAGGACGCGCGTCGTGGTCTCCTTGAGGTTCTCCTGGATTGCGCTGTCGAGTGGCAGAACTGCGTTCTTGTCCTCGATAAAATCACCGAGCTGGCTGTCTTCCTCGTCGCCGATCGGCGTTTCGAGCGAGATTGGCTCCTTGGCGATCTTCATCACCTTGCGAACCTTCTCGAGCGGCATCTGCAGCTTTTCCGCCAGTTCCTCCGGTGTCGGCTCGCGGCCGATCTCGTGCAGCATCTGGCGTCCGGTACGGACCAGCTTGTTGATCGTCTCGATCATGTGGACTGGGATCCGGATGGTCCGAGCCTGATCGGCGATCGACCGCGTGATCGCCTGGCGAATCCACCACGTTGCGTAAGTGGAGAATTTGTAGCCGCGCCGATACTCGAACTTGTCGACGGCCTTCATTAGGCCGATGTTACCTTCCTGAATTAGATCAAGGAACTGCAATCCACGGTTCGTGTATTTCTTGGCGATGGAAATCACCAGCCTCAGGTTTGCCTCGACCATTTCCTTCTTGGCCGCGCGCGCTTCTTTCTCACCCTTCTGAACCTGCTGTACGATGCGGCGGAATTCGCTGATGTCGACGCCAACATACTGGCCGACCTGCGCCATTTCCGACCGTAGCTGCTCCACCTTGTCGGTCGAACGCTCGATCAGCGCCTGCCAGCCGCGGCCCGACTTTTCGGCCATCCGGTCCAGCCAGGTCGGGTCCAGTTCAGCGCCTTTGTATTCCTCGATAAATTCGCGCCGATTGATCCGCGCCTGGTCGGCGAGCTTCACCATGCTGGAATCGATCGACATTATTCGCCGGTTGATCCCGTAAAGCTGGTCGATCAGCGCCTCGATCCGATTATTGTGCAAGTGCAGTTCATTGACCAGCAGCACGATTTCCGACCGCAACTTCTGATAGTCGCCTTCCGCCGACTCGCTGAACGACCCGTCCTCGTTCAGGGTTGCAGACATCCGCAGGTCCTGCATCTCGGACAGACGCGTATAGTCGTCCGCAATCCGGTCCAGCGTCTCTAGCACGCGAGGTTTCAGGGCCGCTTCCATCGCTGCCAGCGACATGTTGGCCTGATCTTCGTCCTCGTCGTCGTCGTCGCTGCGCAGCGGATTGCCGTCAGCATCCAACTCGGGCTGGCTCTCTTCCTTTTTCTGCGCAGGCGCTTCCCCGACCGAAAGGTTTTCAACGACGCTTTCATCGTCCTCGTCGCCCATCGACCGACCAAACGTCGTTTCAAGGTCAATAACGTCGCGCAGCAGGATGTCTTCGTTCAGTAATTCGTCGCGCCAGATCGTGATCGCCTGGAAGGTCAGGGGCGACTCGCAGAGCCCCGCGATCATCGTGTTACGGCCTGCCTCGATGCGCTTGGCGATGGCGATCTCACCTTCGCGCGACAGCAATTCGACAGATCCCATCTCGCGCAGGTACATGCGCACCGGGTCGTCGGTGCGGTCGAGCTTCTCGCTCTCCGTCTGGGCGACCGCGACTTCGCGTGAAGTCGAAGTCTCGACCACCTCGGTCGAGCCCTTGTTCTCGTCGTCTTCCGCTTCCTCGTCCTCAATGATGTTGATGCCCATCTCGGACAGCATCGACATCACGTCCTCAATCTGGTCTGTGCTCACCTGATCCGGCGGCAGCACCTGATTGAGTTGATCGTAGGTGATGTATCCCTTCTCGCGAGCTTCGGCGATCATCTTCTTGACCGCCGCTTGGCTCATGTCGAGCATCACTTCCGACTCTTGTTCGTCCTGCTTGCGGTCGTCCGTGTCCTTGGCGGCCATTGGCGCTCCTTCCAAAAGCGGGCTGTGATTCGCGGCAGTTTATCGAATCACACACTGCGAATCACTGATTCGCAATCCGTTTACCTTGTTTTCTTTACTTGTTCGTCACCGAATCGCGTCAATCCGACCGTCTTCCGGGCTTCGTGAACTGGATATTGCTGATCAGAGCATCGAATGCACTGCGTTCCTCTCGGTTCATCCGGGCACCGCTGGGCGCCGTGTCGTAGACGGTCTTGTCCTCGCTGCTCCCATGTTCCGCCCTTTCCTTAGCTAGGGCTGCCTGTGTCAATCGCCACGTCAAACCCTCGTCGGCCAGCCGGTCGATATCCTGCATCGCCTCGCTGACTTCGCGCGCTGCACCCCGGCGCGCGCCAAGCTTCACGAATTCCTCGTGCAGACACTGCCTTGCTGCGCCAACATCGCTGGAATGACGGATAGCGGGAATGACGGCTATGTGGCTTTGAGTGAAAAGCTTTTCAAGGGCATCTGCGCCAGTTTCACCAACCACCTTCGCCTTCAGTTCATTCGGCTCGCAGCCGCCATGCCGCAGGACCGCATCACGGATTCGCGCATGGTCTGGCAGCGAACAATCCAGACGGTCCAGTTCGTCCTCGAAATCGGGCAACAATGCCGGATGCGTCAGCAGAACGGCCAGGATCACTGCCTCGCGCAATTGATCCTCAATTTCGCCTGCAGTTGCTGCCAGCAGCGAGGCCCGCGCTCCCGGCGTGGCGCCCGCGGGGTCCTTGTTCCAATTCCCCCGTAATCGGCCGCCCTGCCTCTGACCTTTCGAACGGTTACCGAATAGTTCCCAGCGCAACCGTTGGATTTCATCGCCGTAGTGGCGCTTGAGAGTGGCATCGGGGATCTTCTGGATCGCCGAACGCAGTGCCTTGTCGAGTGCCGCCTTGCGCTCGGGGCTGTCAAACACCTTGCCCTCAGTCTCGCGCCGCCAAAGCAGGTGCACAAGTGGCTGTGCCTGATCGAGGATCTTCTGCATGGCGCCGGCACCGCCGGTGCGGATCACATCGTCGGGGTCCTGGCCAGGCGGCATGATCGCGAACCGCAACGATTTTCCGGCTTCCAGCTGCGGCAGAACCATGTCTATCAGCCGCATTGCGGCACGCAGCCCAGCTGTATCACCGTCGAGCGCAATCACCGGTTCCGGAGCGATCCGCCAAAGCATCTGCAATTGGTCTTCTGTGATCGCGGTGCCGAGCGGCGCCACGGTGGCGGTAAATCCTGCTTCTGATAAAGCGATCACATCCATGTAGCCTTCTGCCACCAGCAGCGATTGCCCCTTGCCTGCAGCTTCTCGCGCACTCCGAACATTGAACAGCGACCGGCCCTTGTCGAACAGTTCGGTCTCCGGCGAATTCAGGTATTTTGCATTGTCCGTCGGATCCATCGCCCTGCCACCAAAGGCAATGGCGCGGCCTGGCGCGTCGCGGATCGGAAACATGATCCGGTTTCGGAAAGTGTCATAGGGCGCCTTGCCCTGGTTCGACGGCTTCGCCAGCCCGGCGCCAAGGATCAGGTCCTCCTCGACACCCTTGCCACGTAAGTGATCCCAAAGCCCCTGCCAGCCCGGCGGCGCGAAACCGATTTCCCAGCGTTCCTGCACATCACTGCTTAATCCGCGTCCCGCCAGGTAGTCCCTCGCCTCCGCCGCCGCGCCGGTTTTTAACTGCAGCCGAAAATGCTGAACGGCCCGCTCCATTACCTCGGCAAGGCGCGTGCGTCGGTCCGCTTTTTCCTGCGCTTTCGGATCGCGTTCGGGCATCGGCATACCAGCCTCGCGCGCCAGGATCTCGATTGCTTCGATGAAGCTGACATTCTCGGTCTCGCGCACGAAGGAAATCGCGTCCCCCTTCGCGTGACATCCAAAGCAGTAGTAATAGCCTTTGCGGTCATCCACATGAAATGACGCTGTTTTTTCCTGGTGGAACGGGCACGGTGCCCACATATCGCCCTTGCCCTGGTTAGACTTGCGCGGATCCCACATGACCTTGCGCCCGACCACCTGCGCAAGCGAGGTGCGACTGCGTAGCTCGTCCAGGAAACCGGGAGGCAGACTCATCCTCGTAATATCGGCCGCAGTGCCTCCGCTGTCGAGTCCACCAAAGGGCAGTTTTGGCAGGATCAACCCGAAGTGGTCCAACTGCTTTTCCGCCGCACAGGGCGGCAACAGGGTCAGCTCCCCCGCAGACCGGTTTCAGACTATGCGGCTGCGCACCGTCTGCCGGCGCGCAGTCGGTAGATCAGAGGCCCTTCGCCCGGTAGCTCAGCGCCACCCGGCCAATGGCAACGAGGTAGGCCGCGGTCCGCAGATCCGACACGTCATCTCGTGTGCGCCAGACCTCGGCCATGGACTGATAGGCGACACGCATCGTGTCATCTAGGCCGGATCGCACAAGCTCCAGTTCGTCGGCTCCGCGCAGGTACTTCTGCTTGAAGTCCGGGGTCATTGACCATGCACCGCCCAGATGCTCATCGAGCCGCGCCAGTTCGTCGACGATCAGCTGATGTCGCGCCTCCTCCTGGCGCCGCCCCATCCGACCGAAACGGATATGGCTGAGGTTCTTTACCCACTCGAAGTAGGACACCGTGACACCGCCGGCGTTGGCATACATGTCCGGAATGATCACCGTGCCCTTCTCACGCAAGATCTCGTCCGCACCAGCCGTGATCGGGCCGTTCGCCGCCTCGATTATCAGCGGCGCCGCGATGCGGTGTGCGTTGGCAAGGTTGATCACCCCTTCCATTGCCGCCGGGATCAGGATGTCGCACTCTTTCTCCAGTATCTTGGCACCCTCCGCCACGTATTCGGCGTCTGCATAACCCTTGACGCCGCCGTGGTTCGAAATCCAACTCCGCACCGCCTCGACATCCAGTCCTTTGTCAGAGATCAGCGCCCCATCCCGTTCGATGATGCCAGTGATTAGCGCGCCATCTTCTTCGCGCAGGAATTTGGCCGCGTGATAACCTACGTTCCCGAGCCCCTGTACAACGATTCTCTTACCGTCTAGCTTGCCCGACAGCCCAGCCTGCGCCACATCCTCCGGGTGCCGGAAATACTCCTTCAGCGCATATTGCACACCGCGTCCCGTCGCCTCGACCCGGCCCTGGATGCCGCCCGCATGCGTCGGCTTGCCGGTGACGCAGGCGTTGGCATTTATGTCGGTCGTGTTCATACGCCGGTACTGATCGGCGATCCACGCCATCTCACGCTCGCCCGTCCCCATATCCGGCGCCGGAACGTTCTGACTGGGATGGATCAGATCGCGTTTCGCCAGCTCATAAGCAAAGCGCCGAGTGATCAGTTCCAGCTCATGCTCTTCGTACTGCCGGGGATCGATCCGCAGACCGCCCTTTGAGCCGCCGAAAGGCGCCTCCACCAACGCGCATTTGTAGGTCATCAGCGCCGCCAGCGCCTCGACCTCATCCTGATTCACCCCCATTGCGTAGCGGATGCCACCTTTTACCGGCTCCATGTGCTCGGAATGTACCGACCTGTACCCGGTGAAGGTCTGGATCTGGCCCCGCAACCGCACACCGAACCGCACCGTGTAGGTCGCGTTGCAGACACGGATCTTCTCTTCAAGTCCCGGCGGCAGATCCATCAGAGCCACCGCGCGATTGAACATCAGGTCGACTGACTCGCGGAAGCTCGGTTCCTTGGACGACATATTCATTGATCCCTCCTCGCCGCCGGCACGCGGCCTGTCTTGCTTTTCAGCCACTTCGCCACCTGAGTGGCCCGGTCTCCTCCCGGCAGGCTATGCCGAATCCTGTGAATGTCATGTAACGTCATGACGCTTGCTCTCCTTACGTCACCACCGAAAGGCGACGCAATCTTCGCTTATGGTTTCCGCCGGTCCAGCAATCCGCCCGATGACGGAAACACTGTCGCCAAAAACCACCCTGATAGTTCCAAGACCCACAAAATGCCATTTTTCGAGCCCAGGTTGGCCGGAAATAGGCCGCATTACGCCGCGCATATAATGCGTGGCCGGAGTTCCGTCCGGGCGTAGGTCGGCCACTTGGCGGGAAATAGATTGCGATGCACAAAGAGTACAATATCGACGACTGCCTTCATACCGGCGACCTGCGCCGGGTCCATACCACCTGCGCCTGTCCCATCTCGGACAGTCCGCTCGAAACCGGCTCCAGGCACGAGCGGGCATTCGGCCTACCTGCTCGCGCGCGAATGTTCCAGCGTGATGAAGACGGATCACTGATCATCTTCTCGCTTTTCATCTTCATCCTGATGCTGATCATAGGCGGCATCTCGGTGGATATCGAACGCTTCGAAACGGCACGCACCACGCTGCAGAACACCGCCGACGGCGCAGCGTTGGCTGCCGCCTCGCTGTCCCAGGAAGTCGATGGGGAGATCTTGGTACGCGACTACTTCACCAAGGCCGGGATGGACCCCTTTATCGAGAACATTACGGTGGAAGAGGCGATCAACTTCAAGCGGGTTACCGTCGACGCCGACATTACCGTGCCAACACATTTCATGAGCATGGTAGGTACCGAGGCGCTTGGCACCATCGTGGACTCCATTGCCGAAGAAGCCATCGGTGATGTCGAGATCTCGCTAGTGCTCGACGTGTCGGGTTCGATGAGAAACAACAGCAAGATGGGCAACCTCATAACCGCAGCCCAGGATTTCGTCGAAACGGTATACGAGAGTTCCGAGGAAGGCTCCGTCTCGACCACGATCGTTCCCTATTCCACGCAAGTCTCCGCAGGTGCCGACGTCATGGCCTTGCTGAACCGGTCGCCGCTGAGTCACGAACTCTCGCACTGTCTGAACTTCTCAACTGCTGAATTCAGCTCCGCCAGCATCTCGACCAGCGACGCGGTTGAGCAGACGCTTCACTTCGACCCGTATACAGACAGTAACTGGGACGGCCTCGACGGTTCGCCAGACCCGGTCTGTCCGCAGAGAAGCTGGGCAGAGATCCTGCCGTTCTCGCAGGATACCGTCAAGCTGGACGACTACATCGGGGACTTCACCCATACCGATTTCACCTCGATCGAAATCGGCGTGAAATGGGGTTCGGCGTTTCTCGATCCTGCATTCCAGCCGGTGGCGTCCGGACTGATCGAAGCTGGTCTGGTCGACGAGGATTTCGAGGGACGTCCAGTCGCCTACAGCGACACCAACACGCTGAAAGTCATGGTTGTCATGACCGATGGTCAGAACACCCAGCATTACGAGATGAATGATCCATATCGGACCGGGAACACAGAAATCGTGTTTGTCTACTACGACGATAGCGGGCGCCCCTACTATTCAATCTGGCAAGGCGAGGGCGAGCCGCGCTTCGAGGTGGAATACGAAGAGGTCGAAGTTACAGAGTGCGTGGAGCAAGAATGGAACAGACGCCGCCGCCAATGGGAGTGCGTTTCATGGGAGACAAGCACGGTCATGGAAGAGGTGCCGAACTGGTACCTCACCAATGACTACAGCTATGACGGCGTCAGCACGGGTGATCGATCTACTCCGTACGGAGAGTCCGATGCGGTCATGATGACGTGGGACGCACTCTGGGCAAACGTCCCCGTCGAGATCTTCTTCGATTGGCTGGACGATGTGGGTGGCATGTATTCCCTCAAGAACGACATCGACGACGCGCTCTCATATGTCACCAGCGGCACAAAGGACACACGCACACTGTCGATCTGCAGCGCGGCCAAAACTGCCGGCACGATCATCTACGCGATCGGGTTTGAGGCACCATACAACTCTCAGGTGCTTTTGGCGAACTGCGCCACTTCCGCCGGGCACTACTTCAACGTGAGCGGTACGGATATCTCGCTGGCTTTCTCCGCCATCGCTGCCGACATCAACAGGCTGAGGCTCCTGCAATGATGAAGCGCATGATGGCTGCTCTCGCACGGTTGCGCCGGGACGAGAGCGGCAGCACGACCATCGAGTTCTGCATTCTGTTTCCGGTCTTCATCGCCATCTTCGGCTCCAGCTTCGAGGCCGGACTTCTGAATACGCGGCACGCGATGCTTGAGCGGGCGACCGACCTGGCCGTGCGCGAACTGCGGCTGGGCGAAGATCCGACGCCGACTTTCGAAGAGCTTCGTGCGAACATCTGCAACTACGCCGCCATAATTCCCGATTGCGACGAAGCGTTACATGTCGAACTCGAGACCATCAGCACCGATACATGGCAGTTCCGCACCGGCGATGTGCAATGTGTGGACCGGGAAGAGGAGATTACTCCGGCTGTTCAGTTCAATGCCGGCACGATCAACGAGCTGATGCTCGTGACCGTCTGCGCCGTATTCGAGACAATGATCCCCACCACGGGCCTGGGACTGAAACTGCCCAAGGTCAGCGGCAACGACTATGCGCTGATCGCGAAATCGGCCTTTGTCAACGAGCCCTGAGATGCGACCTTTCAATCCCTTCCGTCTTCTACGTCGGTTCCGTCGCTCCGATCGGGGCAGCCTTTCTGTCGAGGCGGTTTTGGTCTTTCCGATTCTGATGTTCGCCTACGCCGGGCTGTTCACGATCTTCGACGCGTTCCGCACCAAGAACGTGAACGTTCGGGCATCTTATACGATCTCGGACATGCTCTCTCGCGAGAATGCCTGTATCGACCAGGAATACATCGCCGGGCTTAATTCTCTGCTGGCGCTACTGACACAGTCCGATTACCCAACGATCATCCGGGTTACCGTGGTTCAGTATGTCGAGGATGAGGAACTGAATGAGCTCGTCTGGTCCGCGGTCGACGGGGGAACAGGGATCTATATTAAACCTTATACACAGGCCACGCTGACTGAAGAGATGGATCAATACATTCCCATCATGGCGGACGGGGACCAAAATATCATTGTCGAAACCTGGTCTGGTTTCGTGCCGATCTTCGAGTTCGGACTTGATTCCTTTTATTTCGAAAACCGTGTCGTCAGCCGGAAACGCTGGGCGCCTCAGCTGGTCTGGGATACCGGGACGACACCCGGCTGCTGAGTCGGTCGCCAGAGAGTTACATCTAGTTGCGCAGGTTTGTTTCGGCGGGGTCGCCAAACAGGGTTTGCCTCAGATTGACCTAGACCGGGATGAATAGTGTCCCTGCCGCATAGCCGACGATACCTACAACAACCCCTGCCCGCCCTTTAGCCGCAGCGCAATGATATCCGCCATGACCTTGGCCTGCGCAGCGGGAGTAACACCACCGATCCCGAGCCTGCGGCCAAGCCGCCACCAGAGGCCCGGCTGCCACGCTCGCTCCCCCGGCGTCTTCAGCCGCACGAGAAACCCGTTCGACGGCTTGAACGCGAATGCTCCGCGCTCGACACCCTCGATCTCGTCCATGCGGCAAAGCACACGGCCGTGACCGTCGCGAAGTCCATCTTCAGTCAATTCAACCCAGGTCTCTGTGGCTTTCCTGATCCGGTCGCCCATCACTACCGATCCGATGCCAAGCACCAGCAACAGCCCCTGTACTAATAGTCCAGCCTCGGCGGACATGACGGACAGGTAAACCAACAGCCCGCCAAGCACGATCAGTATGGTGACCGCCAGCCAGCGGCGGGCCGGCGACGGCCCAACCCTCGCAAGGACCTCTTCGGACATTGGCTAAGACCGCGCCTAACTCAACTTTGAAAGCTTGGCCTGCAAATCGGCGAGCTGCTTTTTGATCTCGTCGAGATCATCTGCCGAGCTTTCCTCGCTCGGGCGCGGCGGCATCTTGCCAGCGCCGCTCCAGCCGCCGGTCATCGCCTTGAGAAAGGCTTCCTGCTGCGCTTGCATCGCTTCGAACCCGGGCATCGCCGCCATCGGATTGGCGAAATTTTCCATCATCTTCGATTGCCCGTCCCGCAGCATCTCAAACGACATCTGTAGGAACTGAGGTACCACAGAATTGACGCCTGTCGTGTAGCTACGCACCAGATCCGTCAGGACGTTTATCGGCAGCACGCTTTCGCCGTGGCTTTCATGATCTGCAATGATCTGAAGCAGATATTGCCGGGTCAGATCATCCCCGGTCTTCAGATCTATGATCTGAACTTCACGCCCCTCCCGGATGAAACCGGCGATGTCTTCCAAAGTGACATAGTCGCTGGTCTCGGTGTTATAGAGCCGGCGGCTGGCATATCGCTTGATCAGCAGCGGAGACTCATTGTCAGCCATGCGGACCCCCTCCTTATTTTTGCGATGCAGAAAGAAGCTTAGGTTGCTCTTTCCCAAAATGAAAGGGCGGGCTTAAAGCCCGCCCAGTTTCGTATGCCGGCAGGGAGGAATCCGGCACACGTCAGTTCCTTGGCGACATCCGCTTATTTCGCGGCGGTGGTCGCTTTCTTCGCGGCCGCGGTCACTTCGGCGGTGGCCTTTTTCACGGCGGCGGTGGCGTCTTCCGACATGTCTTTGCCGGCAGCCAGCAGAAGCTCGACGGTTTCCATTTGGACTTTTTTCGCAACTTCAGCGAAGGCGGCCATGGTTTCGGCCGACATTTCGGCCTGGGCCGAAGCGAAGTCGGTCATAGCTTTGGTGTAATCAGCCGGATCTTCCTTGACAGCGGTGATCGCGGACAGCTTGCTCAGCGTGTCTTTGGTCCACTTCGAGGAAATCTCGGTGGATTTGTCAGCGGCTTCCAGAGCAACCTTCGACAGCTTGTCCGAGAGGGTAGCCTGGGTTTTGAAGGCGTCCTGCATTGCGGTCATGTCGACCGGGAACGCGCCCATCATGTCTTTCATCATCTTGGTGTAGTCCGGGGTCTTCGCAGCCATTGGTTCCTCCTAAGGGTGCTCAGGGTGTTATGCGTTTCTTCATTCGAGAGAGAATATGATTGCTGCAGCGCGGCATTTCAAGGTTTTTTCGCTGCGCTGCAGCATTTTTTTATTCTCTTTACGTTCAGTATCTTGCACAGCCATCCGATACGTTCGCCGAGGAAAGTGACTCAAAGTCGATTCGTCGGGGCTTCCCTTGCGGCACTGCTCTCGTAACGAACGGGCCATTGGGCCTGCTTGTGCTTTTAAATGTCGGAGCCTCACAGTCGGGCAGCTACCGGCGATCAGATCACTTGGAACCGGTGGCCTTGTTCATGGCATCTGCGGCATCCTCCGCAGCGGCCTTGCCTGCGTTCAGCATGATCTCGATTGTCTGCTCCTGCACAGACCGGGCAATCTCTGCGAAAGCCATCAGGTTTTCGCTGGCAAGAGTACCTTGCGACGAGAAGAAAGTGCCGGCGGCTTGCGCGTAGGCGGAAGGTTCGTCCTTGGCCGAAGCGACACTTCCTAATTCGGCGATCGTCTCCTTGGCCCACTTGGTCGACAGATCGTTGGAACGTTCAGCAGCCTGCAGCGCGACCTTCGCAAGCTTCTCCCCGAGCTCGGCCGAAGTACGGAATTGCTCCACAAGAGTGGACATGTCCAGTGCTGCAGTGGTGGTGTCGGCTTTAGTCTTGGTAGGCATACTTGCTTCTCCCATGTGGCGGAAATATCCCGCCTTGCGACATGGGTTTCGTACTATGCTGCACCGCAGCGCATCAACTGATTTTCCCGCTTTTCGCGAACCGGTTGTTATGCCTCAGTTTCTGCGTGTAGCGGCTTGGCGACAACATATGTGCCGGGTGCATCACCGAGTATCGATTGCTCCGAATCGCCTGGGTGGCGGGCCGGTACGGACTTGCCAGAGCGCTTCGACAGCCAGACCTCCCAACGGGGCCACCATGACCCTTCGTGGAACTCTGCACCCTCCATCCAGACATCGGGCGCAAGCGTGAGGTCATCGTTGATAAAGTGGCCATACTTGTTTTTCGTTGGCGGGTTCACTATCCCGGCGACGTGCCCGGACTGCGAGACAATGAAGGTCTTGCTGCGACTGCCCATCTGCCGAAAGCCATTGTAACAACTCTTCCAGGCGGCAATATGGTCATTCTCGCAGGCGATTGAGCAAATCGGCACACGCACGTCCTTGATAGACAAGGTCTCGCCGCGAATGTCGATTCCACCTTCGGCAAATCGGTTGCCCTGGCACAGCCAACGCAGGTACTCGGTCGTCATGCGCGCCGGCAGGTTCGCCCCATCGCCGTTCCAGAAAAGCAGGTCGAAGGCTGGTGGCGCCTCTCCCATCATGTAACTGCGGATCGCGGGCTGGTAGACAAGATCGTTCGCTCGCAGGAATGAAAAGGTCCGCGACATAATCGAGGAATAGAGGACGCCCTTTTCTTTCATTTCCTCTTCCAGCGAGTCCACGAAGTCGTCCGAAAGGAACGGGGTGAACTCCCCCTGGTCCGAGAAATCGGAGAGCATTGTAAAAAATGTCGCCGACTTGATCGACTTGTCCTTCTGTTTGTGCAGGTAGGCCAGCGTCAGAGACAGCATTGTTCCGGCTATACAATAACCGACCGTATTTACCTGATCTCGGCCAGTGATCTCCTTGACCTGCTCGATCGCGGCAAGGAAGCCCTCTTCCATATAGGTGTCGAGCCCGACATCGGCATAGGACGCATCCGGGTTGACCCAGCTGACGACGAACAGCGTGTAGCCCTGTTCCACGACCCACCGGATCAGCGAGTTCTGTGGCTTCAAGTCCATGATGTAGTATTTGTTGATCCAGGGCGGAAAGATAAGCAGCGGCGTCTCGTGGACAGATTCCGTCTGCGGCTCGTATTGGATCAGCTCGAACATCCGGTTACGGAAGACCACCTTGCCCGGCGTCGCGGCGATATTGCTGCCCAGTTTGAATGCGTTCTTGTCGGCCAGGGTTACGGAGAGAGAGCCATCGCTCGCCTCCAGATCGCGCACTAGGTTCTCCAAGCCATCGACGATGCTCTGCCCGTTCGTTTCCACGGCACGGGTAAGCGCGTCGGGGTTCGATCCAAAAAAGTTGGCCGGACTGTAAAGATCCACGATCTGCTGGCTGAAATACTCGAGCCGTTTCTTCTCGCGAGGTTCCAGACCCTCCAGCTGCGCCACGGCCGACTTCACCGCTTCCGAGTTCAGCATGTACTGCTGTTTCAGGAAGTTGAAATACGGGTGAGACTGCCAGAGCGGATTCGAAAACCGCTTGTCGGTCGGGGTCGGATCGTCTGGTGCTTCGAATTTGCCGCGGACCAGCGCCTGTTGCGCGTCGATGTAATGACGCAGTGCTTTGCCCCAGTAGGTCACCTGCTGTTCCATCAACTTGGCCGGATTACTCATGACCTCGGTCATGTAGGCCGTGAATGCCTTCAGGTAGAGATCTTCCCCGGGACCCTGCAGACCCGGTCTCTGGGGTTGCTTGCTCGCAAGCGCCGTAACCAGGCGTTGAGAAAGCGCTTCAACTTTCTCCAGATTGGCGTTCAAAACGTCCAGTTCTTGTCCGACTTCTGTTTCCTTAGTTGCCATTTTAACATTTCCGGCTATTTTGCACGTGCAGCATACAGCGTCTCCGATTTCGGGAGGGGATGGCGACGCGACGGCAAGTTGCCTGATCCGAGGATCCTATCCATGCGCTATTTAGCCACATACGACCTTATGGAAACCGTGCGGAACACCAACCAGTGGCTGGGAGCAACGGCCTTTGCGTTCGGATCCTATCCGATCACCGGGATTTTCCCTACCCCCCTGTTTCAAATGATTTCCGCTTGGGGCGAAGTGACCGAACGGTCATTTGCGCGGATGGTGGCGAAACCCGACTGGGGCATCAGCTCGGTCGTTGGTGAAGACGGACGCGATCACGTCGTCCAGGTCGATACGCTGGTGCGCCGCCCGTTTGGTGATCTGGTCCACTTCAAGGTTCTCGGCCGGCCCGAGCGCAAGCGTCGCGTCCTGCTTGTGGCGCCAATGTCGGGCCACTATGCCACCCTGCTTCGGTCGACTGTGGTCAGCCTGCTACCAGACTGCGAAGTCTACATCACCGACTGGCACAATGCCCGCGACATCCCTGTCAGCAAAGGCAAGTTCGATGTCGAAGACTACTCGATGTACCTCGTCGAGTTTATGCGCGCGCTCGGCCATTCGACTCATGTGATCGCCATCTGCCAGCCCGCGCCGCTGGCACTGGCGGCCACCGCCTGGCTGGCCGAACATGATCCGTTGGCGCAGCCCCGGTCGCTAACCCTGATCGGCGGTCCGATCGATCCGGACGCGGCAGATACCGACGTCACCGATTTCGGCCGGCGTGTCACGATGGGCCAGCTTGAAGAATACGTGATCCAGCGGGTGGGCTTCAAATACGCAGGTGCCGGGCGCCTCGTGTATCCGGGGCTTCTGCAACTCGCCGGCTTCATGTCGATGAACATGGACAATCACGCACAGGCGTTCTTCAATCAGGTCATGCGCGTAGCCAAGGGCGAAGCGAGCGAACACGACCGCCACAACCGCTTCTATGACGAGTACCTCGCGGTGATGGACATGACGGCGGAGTTCTACCTTTCGACGGTCGAACGGATCTTTAAGACGCGCGAGGTCGCGAAGAACGAATTCATGATTGAAGGCAAGCCAGTGGATATGGGCGCGATCACCGACGTCGCGGTGAAGGTCGTCGAAGGCGAACAGGACGATATTAGCGCGCCTGGCCAGTGTCTTGCGGCGCTAGACCTTCTGACCAACCTTCCCGCCAGCAAAAAGGCCGCTCACCTGGAACCGGGCGCGGGCCACTACGGTATCTTCGCGGGCAAGTCCTGGCGCAACAACATCCGTCCGCTGGTTCTGAACTTCATCGACTCCAATGCGGCTCCGGCGTCGGTGTCGTCGAAGCGCAAGGCAGAGACCGCCAAGCGCGAGGAAGAACGCGCTGCGGACACAACGGCTAAGGCGAAACCTGCGAGGGCAGCGAAGGTCGAGGCAAATGGTGCCACCACTCAATCCGAGGATGGAGAGGTGACAGATCTGACAGCGACCTCGGAAAAACCAGCGCCGAAGAAAAAGGCCGCCCCTAGGACCAGGAAGGCGCCGACGAAGAGCTCTGGCCGGAAACCGGCCACGAAAGCCAATTCCGCAGGCTCGCAGACACGGCACTAGGATTCTCCAGCGCCGGCAGGTGGCCGGCGCCGGCGACGACGTCGAGCTTTGCATTTGGCATCAGATGCGCCATGAACTCGTGGCGCCGCAGCGGAAACAGCGGGTCATCCTCGCCGCACAAGATCAGGGCCGGTGTCCGTGCCTTTCGCAGCGCGCCCTGCTGATCGGGCCGTTTCTGCATCGCCCGCGACTGCCGCTGAAACAGTTCGGGACCAAGGTCTTCGGCCATTTCGTACATCGCATCGAGGATGCCGCTGCGAACCGGATCCGGCACTGCAAGATGGTCGGGTTTCAATTCTCCCCGTATCGCTTCGGACACACGGCCTGCACGCGCTGCGACAATGAGGGCCTCACGGGTTGCGGCGACTTGCGGCAGTTCCGGCTGGCAGCCTGTACTCATTAGTGCGACACGGGACACACGATCCGGCGCACGGCGCAGGATTTCCATCGCGACAATGCCGCCCAGCCCGTGCCCGCAAAGGGCAAACCGCTGCGGTGCACCGGTCAGGATCGACGTCGCCATGTCTTCGACGGTGGAGCCATGGAGCGGAGCCGACACATGCACTGCGGTCTCCCAGCTAAGCTCCACGATCTGAGGTAGGAATGCGCGGGCGTCACACATGAGGCTCGGAATCAGGACGAGTGGATCGGTCATTTTCGCTGCGAGCTATTCGGTTTGTGCATGCTTCCAGATTTTTTTTCCGCTGGTAAGCACGAATTTATTGAAATTGTGAGGTTCTGTTTATCCGTCCGCCGAGATTTTCGGATATCTGATCGCGCGGAACGGCGGAAAATCGGCATAGCGCTGGTGCCGCATCGGATCGGGGACAAGGTCACGATCTGCAAGGCGCCCTTTCGGTGCGATGTAGCTGAGGATCCGGTGCTCCGGCTCTTCGCGCCAGTGCAAGTTACAAGCTGCATTCTTCGGAAAGAACCAGATCTCGTGAAACGAGATATGATCATATAACCACCATGCAAGGTCTCGCCAGTCGCGACCGGCGTTGTACTGCGCTGCAAACCAAGGGATGACGACAGAAACACAGGCTCCCATCCGACCCTGCGCATCCCGCTGGTCCCAGATACGGCTGGCCATGTTCTTTTCGTTGGCAGAACATTTCTGCGGCCGCACCTCGGTCGCCCCGAAATGGTTCAGCGCGGGCGACCGATAGCCTGATCGAATGTCTACCGGCCCGAAGGTTTCCACCAGTGGGTCAAGGCAGTTGCGCGCCAGGCATCGTCCGGCTTCGATCATCAGATCCGGATCATCGGGGATATTCGGCTTCGCATAATGATTGCCGATCTCCGAATACAGAAAGTTTCGCAGCGCGAAGTAGGGTGAGAGCCGAACCCGGCCAAGATCCTCAAGCGCCGTATAAGTTGCTGGCCGCCTCACGCCCCGCCCCACTGAAATGCGCCGTCCGGCGCGAGGGGAGAGAACGGGTTGAAAGCGATCTCCCAGACGTGACCGTCAATATCGGAGACATAGGACGTGTATCCGCCCCAGAATACGTCGTGCGGTTCCTTGATCCCGCGGCCGCCCGCATCGAGAAACCGCTGATACAGCGTATCGACCTCTTCCTTGGACGGCAGGTTATGGGCCAGCGTGATGCCAGAAAATCCTCCGATCTCCGATGGCGCGAACCCCATGTCTCGGGCAAGTTCTTCACGGGAATACAGACCCAGCGTCTGACCGATCAGGTTGAAGGCGACGATCCCCGGTTCCGATGGCTCCTGCTTCCAGCCAAGCGCTTCGTAGAACGCCGCCGCGCGCTCCAGATCCTCAACCGCAAGGGTAATCAGGCTGATACGCTGCTCCATGTCAGGCTCCCGTTCGTTCCAGCACTTCTTCGACCGAGCACTCGATCAGCGCCAGGCAGTCGGGGGTCGAAAACCGATGGTCGACACCTTTGACCAGTGTCAGGCGGATGTCGTCGCCATCGGCGTGATCCAAAAGTCTCAGGGCCACGGACATGTCCACATCCTCATCGGCTGTTCCCTGCAGCAGGCGCACCGGGAATGGCAGGGGCAGCGGGCTGCGCAGGACAAGCCGATCTCGGCCTTCCTCGATCAGACGGCGTGTGATCACATATGGTTCATCGGAATATTCCGAAGGCGTTTCGACACGCCGACTTTGCAACAGCTCGGCCCGCTGCGCCTCTGAGAATCCGGCCCACATCGAGTCCTCTGTGAAATCCGGTGCTGATGCAATTCCAACAAAACCGGCGAGTTTTCGTGGCAGTTTCTGCGTAAGAATTAGACTTATCCAACCTCCCATCGAAGACCCGACGAGAACAACCGGACCGTCGACAAGTCGCGATACGACCTCGAACGCATCCTCCGCCCAGTGACCAATACAGCCGTCCAGAAAGTCCTCAGAGGACTGACCATGTCCCGAATAGTCCATGCGCAGGAACCCGCGTCCGCGGGACTGAGCCCAGGACTCGAGATGCAATGCCTTCGTCCCAGCCATGTCGGAGCGGAACCCGCCGAGGAAGACTACATAAGGCGACAGCCCGTCAGTCAGATGATAGGCAATGCGCCGGCCCTGAGGCGTCTCCAGATAGCTTGGCTGCATAGGATCCTCCGTTCCGGCCCCTGACTAATCACGGCTGGCAACGGCAAGAAAGCAATAACTTCGGAATGGCAGGTTGACTTCATAAACCCGCGCATCCCATATGCGCAGGCACATAACCCGCAACCGGGCGTTCCGTGGGCGCCAAACCGACGAGGAGAGCCGATATGGCCCAGATTTCCCTCACCTTTCCCGATGGCAATGCGCGCGAGTACGATGCTGGCGTGACCCCTGCCGATGTCGCTGAGTCGATATCCAAGTCGCTTTCCAAGAAGGCGATCAGTGCGACCGTGAATGGCGCGCATTACGACCTGCAGTGGCCGATCCAGAATGACGCCGAGATCGCGATCCACACGATGGATGACGACGCACAGGCGCTGGAACTGATCCGTCACGACTGCGCCCATATCATGGCCCGCGCCGTGCAGGAGCTGTGCCCGGACGTGAAGGTCACCATCGGCCCTGTGATCGACAACGGCTTCTACTACGATTTCGACCGGAAAGAGCCGTTCACGCCGGAAGATCTCGGCTCGATCGAGAAAAAGATGAAGGAAATCATCAACGCGCGCGATGAAGTCCGCACCGAGGTTTGGGACCGGGATCGCGCAGTTGCCTACTACGAGGAAAATGGCGAGCCGTATAAGGTCGAGCTGGTTCAGGCAATCCCGGATGATGGCCAGCCGATCCGAATGTACTGGCACGGCACCTGGCAAGACCTATGCCGCGGCCCGCATTTCCAGCATACCGGCCAGGTACCGGCCGACGCCTTCAAGTTGATGCGCGTTGCGGGCGCCTACTGGCGTGGAGATTCGAACCGCCCGCAACTGCAGCGGATCTACGGCATCGCCTTCAAGAACAAGAACGACCTCAAGGCGCATCTGACATTCCTCGAGGAGGCTGAAAAACGCGACCACCGCAGGCTCGGCCGCGAAATGTCGCTGTTCCATTTCCAGGAGGAAGCGCCGGGCATGGTGTTCTGGCATCCGGACGGATGGACGATCTACCGCCAACTCGAGGACTACATGCGCCGCCGACTGACCAAGGCCGGCTATCGCGAGATCAAGACACCCCAGGTGGTCGACCGCAAGCTTTGGGAGGCCAGCGGTCACTGGGACAAGTACCGCGAGAACATGTACATCACCGAGATCGACGAGGAGCATGCGAACGAAAAGCGCGTGAATGCTCTGAAGCCGATGAACTGCCCGTGCCACGTTCAGGTGTTCAATCAGGGCATCAAGTCCTACCGTGACCTGCCTTTGCGGCTGGCCGAGTTCGGCTCGTGCCATCGGTACGAACCGCACGGAGCGCTGCACGGGCTGATGCGGGTGCGCGGCTTCACCCAGGACGACGCTCATATCTTCTGCACAGAGGATCAGATCGAGGCCGAATGCGGATCCTTCATCGACCTTCTATCCGGAATCTATCGCGACGCGGGCTTCGCCAAGTTTGACATCAAATTCTCGACTCGTCCCGATGTGCGTATCGGATCCGACGAACAGTGGGACAAGGCCGAGGCGGCGTTGGAAAAGGCTATCCTGTCGGTCCGCAACGACTACGAGGTCGATCCCGGCGAAGGCGCTTTTTACGGCCCGAAGCTGGACTTCAAGCTGACCGACGCGATCGGGCGGGAATGGCAATGCGGCACATTCCAGGCCGACTTCCAGCTGCCGGAACGCTTGGATGCAACCTACATTGGCGCCGATGGCGAGCGGCACCGACCGGTTATGCTGCACCGGGCGATCCTCGGGTCGTTCGAGCGGTTCATCGGCATCATGATCGAGAACTACGCGGGCAAGCTGCCATTCTGGATGGCGCCACGCCAGGTCGTAGTGGCCTCGATCGTGTCAGATGCCGACGAATACGTGCATCAGGTTGTCGCCAAACTGAAGGAACACGGCATCCGGGCCGAGGCAGATATCCGCAACGAGAAAATCAATTACAAGGTCCGCGAACATTCGGTGGCGAAGGTGCCCGTGATTCTTGCCTGCGGGATGAAGGAAGTCTCGGATCGCACGGTATCGGTCCGGCGCCTCGGCGAAAGAGCAACTTCGGTCCAGGAACTGGACGCAATCACCGAAGCACTGGTGACAGAGGCACTGGCACCGGACCTCGCGGCCTGAGCCGAAACAGGAAGGGCGTCCTCGGGCGCTCTTTTCAGTTCAGTTTTTAGCGCGATTACCAGCGCAGGTATCGCATGCCAAGCAAGGCGCCGATTCCCGTGGCGATACCGATCCCGAGGCTGTACCAGACGGCATAGAACAACGGCGAATCCTCGACACAGAAGGTCGAATATATCGCCGTCGCGATTCCCGCCGATGCCAGACCTGCCAAGGCGCCGCATCGTGCCGGCCGCACCGGAGCTCCATGGCGCAGCGCGCCAAGAAGTCCCGCAATTATCGGTAGCGACAGAATCGTGATTGCCGGCAGACAAACCTGGATCGAGTGACCGATAAACAGCGCAAAGCGGTCACCGGCGCCCGTGGTCGAAAACGCCCATAGGAACAGTCCCGCAGCTGACACGGGCGGGATTAGCGCCAGCCACCTTACTACGCCCAACGGCACCGCGGGCCGTGCCGCGTGGAGCGACATGATCAGCGCCAGTGGAGCTAGCAGCAGCGGCAGTATCGTCTTGGCCAGCGTGAACGGGTCCGACATGGCGATCAGAAGTCCCGGTCGCGGTCCCAACACGACGAAGAAAAGTGTAAGGGTGACAAGCCCGCCAAATGCCACGCCCAGCCCCGCCCGCCGCTCCAGCGAGGCAGACGGCGCCATCGGGGCCTCCGTGGCCAGCGTAGCTATCAGGTCTTCAGTCTTCATTCCTTGGTCTCTTCCGTTAACCCTTCCGTCCCGGCCAATTTGCGCAGCCGGGCAAGCGCACGGTGATAGGCAACCCGCACCGCGCCTTCACTCATTCCCAAACGGGCACCTACTTCGCCCGCGCTCTCCCCCTCAATCCCGACAGCCCGCACGATGCTGGCAGACCGGTCGTCGATCTCGTCCAGCAGTCGGGCCAGATCGCGGGCGGCGGTGGGATCGCCGCTGCCATCGTCGGCCAACTGCTCCGCCAGATCCTCCAGAGGCACCTGCGTACCGCCGCGTTTTCTGCTGCGGAATGCATCAGCCGTTTTGTAACGCGCGATGGCATAGAGCCAGGGCGTTACCGGATCGGACTCGCGCCATGTATGGCGCTTCGCGTGGATCGCAAGCAGGACCTCCTGGACGATATCCTCCGTCCCGGCATCCATACCCGCGCGCCCGCGGACAATATTGCGGATCACAGGCGCGGCTTCCGTCAGAAACCTTGCATAAGCCGCAGCCTCCCCCCGGTTCGCCCGGCGAAGGAGGTCCCCCCAGCGGTCATTGCGATCCGTCATTGCCTCTCCATTCGTGCGTATCGCGGCAAACGTTACAGTCTGCTGTGGATTACACGTCGTTTTTTCACCTGTTCGTGAGCAACGTAACATCCGCGCCTCCCGGATCGAACAGGAAAGCACGGACGCCATGACGGCGCTCTGATAACGGAGGATAGACATGAACTCGACGAACAAAACCCTTCTCGCCACCGCTGTTGCCACCGCCCTCGTGGGCCTCGGCGCCGCGGGCGTTGCCAACGCGCAAGCTCAGGAAAAATGCTACGGTGTTTCCATGGCTGGTGAGAACGACTGTGCGGCCGGTCCCGGTACCACCTGCGCCGGCACGTCGAAGGTCGATTACCAGGGCAACTCCTGGACCCTGGTCGATGCCGGCACCTGCGCAGAGATCGAACTGCCGGCGATGGCAGATGGTACCGCGCGCATGGGTTCGCTTGAGCCGCTGGATCGCGACATCCCGTCCTGATCGGATCGTCCCACCGGGCGCGGCGGCCTGCCGCGCCCGGGCCTCACCGTTTTTTCGCAGACGACTGCCAGAGCGAGGACTCCGATGCTCGACGCAACCACATCCCGGTTCGACAGGCTGCCCGACGCGCCCGGCGTCGGATACAAGCCCCAGCACTTTTCAGACATTCTCAGGGCAGCAAACCCGGTGGACTGGCTGGAGATTCACGCAGAAAACTATATGGGCGATGGCGGCCGGCCAATTGCGCAACTGCGGCATCTGGCAGAACGGTTCCCGATCTCCGTACATGGCGTGGGTCTGTCCATCGGCGGCGAGGGTCGCCTGGATGCGGATCATCTTGCGCGCCTTAAGCATCTGGTGACCTGGCTGCAACCGGCAAGTTTTTCCGAGCACCTGGCGTGGTCGACCCATGACAGCCATTTCCTGAACGACCTTCTGCCACTGCCCTATACCGAAGAAACCCTGACCCGCGTTTGCCGCCATATCGACGAGCTGCAGGAAGCGATCGGTCGCCGGGTGCTGCTCGAGAACCCTTCCACCTACCTCGCCTTTGCCGAAAGCGAGATGGCAGAGGTCGAATTCCTGGCGGAAATTGCCCGTCGCACGGGCTGCGGACTGCTGCTCGACGTCAACAACGTCTTTGTCTCCGCTACAAACCAGCAGACCGACCCGGTCGCCTATATCGAGGCTTTTCCGCATGCCCAAGTCGGTGAAATCCACCTTGGCGGACATGACGAGGATGCCGACGAAACCGGCGCACCTCTACTGATCGACAGCCACGGCCGCGAAGTGATCGATCCGGTCTGGGCACTCTACGCCCACACAATCGAGGTCGGCGGCGCCAAGCCCACGCTGATCGAATGGGACACGGATGTGCCCGACTGGCCCGTCCTCGCCGCCGAAGCGCATCGCGCCGCGCAGATTTTGGAACAGGCTGAAACGTGATGGTCTCGCAGGACGATTTCACCCAGGCGATCCTCGATGCCGGTCGCGCAGTTCCGTCCGGCCTCATCAATCCTAGCGGGGCCCCGGCCAATAAACGGTTCGACGTTTACCGCAACAACGTAGCGGTGAGCCTGACCGAGGCCCTCGAAAGCGCGTTCCCGATTTTGCGGAAGCTTTTGGGGGAGCCCAACTTCAAGCTTCTCGCCGGGGCGTACCTGCGCAAGCATCCCCCGTCTTCGCCGCTGATGATGTTCTATGGCGAAGCGATGCCCGAATTCCTCCGGTCCTTCGACCCAGTCCGCGACATCGGTTACCTGCCAGACGTGGCGCGACTGGAGCTAGCCATGCGCCAGTCCTACCACGCGGCTGACTCAGAACCGATCAAACCGGAATCATTGCATGGCATGCCCCCGGAACATCTTATGGCGGCTAGGCTGGAATTGGCCCCAGCCGCCCGCCTGATCCGCTCGCGCTGGCCAGTCTATTCCATCTGGCGCTACAACACCGAGTCCGACGCGCCAAAACCGGCGGCGGAAGGGCAGAACGTGTTGATCACGCGAGCGGAATTCGATCCGGCTCCGAACCTGCTCCCCCCCGGTGGCGGAACATTCCTCGCAGCGCTCCTGACCCGCGAAACTTTCGGCGCAGCACTGGAATCTGCGGTCGAACAGGTGCCGGACTTCGACATCCGCTCAGTGCTCACCCTGTTGCTACAAGGCGGCGCGATTGCCGCCATCACCAACGAGGTTCCCGCATGAACCGGCTGATATCCCTACATAATAACGCATTCGCCCAGATTGAGCGGCTGGAATGGATCGTCATGCCGACGCTTGCTCGCCTGGTTTTTGCTGCGGTGCTACTGATCTATTTCTGGAACTCTGCTTTGACCAAAATCGGCGACGGCGTCTTCGGGTTCTTCCGTTTATCATCAAGCGCCTACGCGCAGATGTTCCCGAAACAGTTCGAATTCGTCGGCTACGATCCCTCGGCCCTCGGCTTCGGTTACAGGTTGATCGCGGTATTCGGCACTTGGGCTGAGTTTGTTTTGCCCCTTTTGATCCTTATTGGGTTGTTCACGCGACTGGCCTCGATTGGGATGATCGGCTTCGTCACCGTGCAGAGCCTCACCGATATCTATGGTCACGATGTTGACGCTGAAACCGGGGGCCACTGGTTCGACCGGATGTCAGACGGGCAAATAGCAGATCAGCGCGCCCTCTGGGTCTTTTTGCTTCTGTATCTGGTGTTCCGTGGTGCCGGACCGGTCTCCGTCGACCGGCTGGTGCTGGAAGGTGACCGCCCGGCCAAGTCTCAGACCGTGTCGGGTTGACGCGCGCCAAGCGCCAGCAGCCCACCCAGCCCGCACATGCCCAGCGGGAACATGGTAAAAACGTTGAAACCAAAGGCGTAATACATTCCCGCGGTCGAAATCAGCATTAATGCGCCGCCCATCATCGCCTGGCTGCGTGCCATAGCGCCTCCGGCAACTGCCAGGATCGGCGCGAAAAAGCTTACAGCCTTGATGATCTCGGGGTTCTGCACCTGGTTAACCACGTCGTCAACTTCGCCAAACCACTCCACGAAGGACACATAGCCGAAGCTGAAGAAGCCAACGATCATTCCGACAATTCCGCCGATAATCCCAAGTATCAGCGCCGCGTTCCGCATAGTAATCTCCTTGTTAACGGCATTCACATAGGAGGCGCGATCCCTCTATCCAAGGAGGGCCGACCTGACGTCACCTCCCCAGCCAAGGTAAAGCTTGCCGTCGCTTTCGATCACCGGGCGCTTCATCAGCGTGGGGTGCTCGCGCAACAATACCAGCGGGTCCTTTGCCCTGTCTTCTTCAGACAAACCACGCCAGGTGGTAGATCTTCGATTGAGCAAATCGCTGCCGAACGCATCTAGAAAACGCTTCAGATCCTCGCCGGAAACGCCGTCGACCCTTACATCGATAACTGACGCTTTGTAACCCGCTGCGCGCAGGGCCTTTTCCGCCTTCCGGCAAGTATCGCAGGTTTTCAGGCCGAAGAAACGCATTGCCTATCCTCTTTGCTTCCGGGGTATGTGTTATGCTGCAACTTTTCCTGACATCAACAAATCACTTGCGAAATTTAGTGAATGGGCCATGCTTTTTGGTGTGACGACGGACTTTCTTCGAAGACGGCTCCTGTCAGGGAGCAGCCTCTGAGACTTGGAAGACCCTGGCTGCACCGACCCGTCGCAATTCCGCGGGCGGGGGAAATGACAAGGAGAGACGGAATGCCGACCGGCACCGTGAAATGGTTTAATACGACCAAAGGCTATGGCTTTATCGCCCCGGATGAGGGCGGCAAGGATGTTTTCGTGCATATTTCGGCGGTGGAGAGGGCTGGATTGACGGGGCTCGCCGACAATCAGAAGGTCAGCTACGAGCTGAGGGAAGGCCGGGACGGGCGGTCTTCGGCGGGGGAACTGAAGCCGCTCTGAGGGACGATTTCCGGATAGGTCCAGCGGCCCCGATGGGGGCCGCTTTGCGTATGTTGAGAGAGCGTCCCCATTAGGACGCCTTGCAAGTCATTGATTTCAGGCGTGTTAGCGCAAACGTCCGATTGGGGACGCATGTACGGACCCCCTCCGCAGCCTCAACTTTCCGACTTCGGCGCGTTGTACCAGTCCTCGCCCATTGCGACGATGCAGGACCGGCCATTGGCGTAGGTCATCAGCAGCGTCCACTCGCCGGTCGACGGTGCTTCCCAGATCTCCATGATCTGGTCCGGCGCGCGCATGCCGGTGCCGCGCCGTTCCGCCAGGTATTCCCGCGACAGCCGCGTGTACATCGTGCCCGTGGGGGCGCAAATGATCTCGGGGATCGGGTTGGCCTTCGCCGGTGCGGCGGCGAGACAGGCCAGTAGGACGAATGCCCGCATGCTCATGGGTTATCTCCCGGAGTCGTTGACCTCAGGGCCCGAGTGTAACGGATTCATGACAGTTTGTATATACGTTTGTTATACGTTTAAGCAAATTCCCGGCAGGTCCGACGCCCGCATCCGGTGTGTTTTGACACGCCCGGCGCCCGGTGCCACTGTCCGCGCAGGCGGGCACAGAAAGGAATCCTGGCATGAAGATCATGGCATTAGCGGGCCTTGCCGCCGTGGCGCTGGTCTCTGCCTGCACCACCGCCGCGGTCTACCAGCGCAATGACACCCTGCCGGTGCAGCAGCAGGCGGATCTTGTGCAATGCGAGGCGCGGGCGACGCAGCTGTTCCCGGTGAACATGCAGCCCCGCACCACCGCCGGGTTCAGTTCCTATCCGCTGCGCCGGGCCTGCCGCGGGCCGACCTGCCGGGGCGTCCGCTTTGGCGTGCAGACCGTGGTGCCGGTCAGCACCTATGACGCCAACGAGGCGGCACGGTCCCGCGCGATCCAGAGCTGCATGGCGCAGCTGAACTACCGCCGCCTGACGCTGGACCGCTGCACGCCGGAGGAACTGTCCGGCGCCACGTTCCGGCCCGGCGGGCCGTCGGACGACGCCTGCGCGGCCCGGACGGAAAGCGGCAGATGGATCGTGGTGGACCCGTGACACGGCAGGCGCGCCCTGCCCTTACGGCTTTGACAATGGCGGGGGCAGGTGCAACTCTTGCCTGTAACGTCCTGGGGAGAACTGAACGATGACCGGCAAGTACCTTGCCCTGATCTGCACCGCCGCCGTCCTGGCCGGCTGTGCCTATGACGGCGACACCGTCACCCGCCGCAACGGCAACCTGCCGGTGTCGCTGCAGGCCGATCTGCGCGGGTGCGAGGCGCAGTCCTTTGTCGCCTATCCGATCGACGAGACCCTGCGCGGTCGCATCGGCTATGGCGCGGTGCCCTATGAATGGGCCTGCGACGGCGAGCGCTGTGTCAATGCCGAGACCTTCACGCCCATCGCGATCCGGGATTACGCCGCAGGCCCGCGGGTGCGCTATGTGACGAATTGCATGGCCGAGCTGGGGTACACGCGGCTGGTCCTGCCGCAATGCGCGCCGGACGAGGTTCCGGGCTCGACCTACCGCCTGAGTTCCGCCACCGAAGGCGCCTGCGCCGCGCGGGTCAAGGATGACGGGTGGGTCGCGATCATTCCGTGAGGAGTGGAGTGTTGGTGTGAGGTTTTGGTGGGCAGGATTGCCCACCCTACGGCTCTCTAGCGATTGAAGGGTAAATTTCGCAGCCAAATTTTCGTCGTTAAGACCTTTAATCAGTATAATTTCTTGATTTTCTCAATTCTCTGTTGCCTTCAAGAATTCGTCTCAGCTCCGTCCTCGATGTTAACCCTGCGAAGAAAGGGGGAACGAGAGCTGAAAGCATCATGAACAAATCATTGTTGGTTTCTATCAACGCATTAAATACTGCCGGTGATAATGGGAGCCCAAGCAACAAAAATGCAGCGATGCAAAATGCTACTAAATTCCAAAGCCCCAATGGAGTATCGCCTTTCAAACGTCCACTGACCCAAACACCAAGAAAGAAAAATAAAATTACCACTATCAAAACAATACCCTGAGCGATAATGATTCCACCGCCAATTTCGCCACCCATTTCAACCTCCAGATTTCCGCAGATCAAGATACATAGGGCCAATAACTTCAAAGTTACTTAGCTCAATAAACTCAGATCGACTCAAGTTATTTCCAGGAGGGAACGCTCCAAATAAAACCCAGCACGTAGTACCTCCCTCACAAGAAACAGTATTGTTTTCTTGGATAACTCCGACCTCGATCCATAGCTGATTACCCTGTGTTGAGGGCAGTATCTCGGAATCCAAGACTAAGAGAACTTCACCACCTTCCAAATACCCTTTCACTGGGTTAAACAAATTTCCCGTTAAACGGGAGGGAACGTGTCGACGAAAAGGCACTTCTTGTTTTGGACTCACCTGAATACCACGTGGGTCTAGCAAAAAATTGTTCAGATTTTGAGCAGGTGTCGGTGTCGGTGACGCGAAAAAAAATCCATAAATCACAACCACAAAAATACATCTAAATAAATATTTCATTCCTTGACCTCAATGAGTATCGCAAAAAGAACATCTAGCTCAAGCGACTGAAAATCAAAAAGCAACATTCTCAAACCAAAATCAACCTACTTCATTAATTGTCACGCCGAGATTTTCAGCGATTTATTTAAGGGATTGAAAACAGGCGCTCAAACTCCCGCCATTCCCCTTTAGACATCCCCGATGTCTCCTGGGTCACTTCCTCCCGGTTCAGCATCCTCTTAACACAGTCCAGTGCTTTCGCCGACAAAGTAACGCCGCCCATCCGGTAATCCTCGAAAGCATTGTAGGCGAAGGGCACCCAGTCTTTCACGATCTCGCACATGGCCTCGGCATAGACCCGGATCTCAAACTGCGCGTGAGCGTCGGCCCGGAGCCGCAGGAAGTGGAACAGGTTGTGCAGGTCGATCTTCCAGTACCACTGCGTGTAGATGTTGGCGGGCAGGTTCATGCGGGCGAGTTCGCGGGCCAGCCCCTGCTGCCCGTCCTGCGACAGCATTTCCTCGTAATGGTCATAGGCGCGGGCGGAGTCGGTTTTCAGCCAGTCGAGCACGCGCGCCGCCTCTTCCCCGTACAGCACGTCGCCGCGGCCCTGGTTGTTGACGGTGGACTGCGCCGCCAGCGCGTCGCGTTCGGGGATGTAGAATTCGCGGTCGAGGATCGAGTAGCGGGCGGAGTATTCGTTCACGTTGGCGGTGCGGTGGCGGATCCACTGGCGGGCCACGAAGACCGGCAGCTTGACGTGGAACTTGACCTCGCACATCTCGAACGGGGTCGAGTGCCAGTGCCGCATCAAGTAGCGGATCAGCCCCTCGTCGTTCTGCACCGACTTGGTGCCGCGGCCGTAGGAGACGCGGGCGGCCTGCGTGATCGCCGCGTCGTCGCCCATGTAGTCGATGACCCGGACGAAGCCGTGGTCGAGCACCTGATGCGCCTTATAGAGATGCGCCTCCATCCCTTCGGAGACGGCGCGGAGGGTCTGGCGCGGGGCGGCGCGGAGGGCGTCGATTTCGGCTTGCTGCTCGGCCGTGAGGGGCATTGGGGCGTCTCCTTCTGAGCGGGTGAGTACCGGAAGGCCATACTACATCTATGCGCGGGAAAGGGAAGTTCCGCGATATGGAGTGGGGCCAAAAGTTGTGGGCAAATAAACCCGCGATATTCCTGCATCACTTCAAAGTTTCACACAGGCAGATTCGTTGACTTGTGGAGAAGTGTTGGGCACGTTTCGAAAAAAACGCAGGCAACGAGCAGTACAATGAAAAAATCGATGGCAGCTATGGCCGTCGCGTGTGCCTTGACGGCCTGCGGCGGGAACCCGTTTCTAGACGACGGTGACGACGGCGACAGTTCGTCGATCGGCGACGTCACGTTGCCCGAAGGTGACGAGACGACGGCCAGCTCGAGCGTCGAACGCTATGAGACGGAAGGCGAGGCCCGGGATATCGTCTACGATTCCTCGTCCGACACGATCTCGATCAACAACCTCCCGTTCGACGCCGACGGCGTCTACGACAGGGACAACGTCCTGCCGACCCTGCTGAAAACGCCGGACGGCACGTATACCTTGTACGAGAACAACAACAAGACCGAGCGCCGTGCCTACAAGGCCCTGCGCGGTGAGAGTCCGAGTGGCGAGACCAGCTTTACCGTGGTCCGTACCGGTGACTACATAGAATACGGGTTCGGCGGTTTCGTCTACGCGCGGAACGGCGGGGTGAACCTGCCCTCCAGCGGTCAGGCGACGTTCGAGGGCGATTACGCAGGTATCCGCGTCTTCAACGGTGTCGGCGGTCTGGAATACACTACCGGTGACGCAATCCTCGAGGTCGACTTCGAGGACTTCGATGCCACGGATGCGGTCGAAGGCTTCATCTACAACCGCCAGATCTTCAACCAGGCCGGAACCGCCATCGGGACCCTTCCGTTCCTCACCCTGCGCACCGGGTCGATTTCCGATGCGGGCGAGATCGCGGGGACTCTCGGCAGCGAGCTGATCCCGGCGGGCGAAACCGAACTGCAGGCATTCGAGTCTGGTCAATACTACGCCGTTCTGTCGGGCAATCCGGCCGACGAGATCGCGGGTATCATCGTGATCACTGGCGACGACCCGGACGATGTACTAGATGGCGGCTTCACCGTTCAGGAAACCGGCGGCTTCATCGTCAACCAGACCAACCCCTGACCGTGGGTGAAACGCCGCGCCTGATGATGCGGGCGGCACTCGCGGCCTGCACCGCGCTCTGGATGGGGCTGGGGAACACCCCGGCCCCTGCCGCCGAGATAGAGCTTGCCCCGGGCGAAGCTTACGAAACCGCAGTCGCGAGCCTGCTTAGCGGGCAGCCGCAACTGGCGGACGGGCTGGCCGATGCCCTGCTCGACCGCAGTCCGCGCGATTTCAATACTCTGCTGCTGAAATCCCGCACCGCAATCGAAATGGGCAAGATGCGGGAGGGGCTGCAGGCGGCGCAGGCGGCGCATGTCGTGGCGGATACCGACGACGAAAAATACGCAGCATCCATGGCCATCGCGCAGGCACTTGCAAAGGACGGCAAGGACACCTTCGCGCAGTTCTGGCTGCGCCGTGCGGTGGATCTGGCGCCAGACGAGGTGTCGCGCGCGCAGGCGGTCAAGGATTTCCGCTATGTCCGAGCCCGGAACCCCTGGTCGACCGAGCTCAATTTCAGCATCTCGCCGACCAGCAACGTCAACAACGGCAGCCGACGCGAGACTACCCGGCTATACGGCCTGCCCTTCGAATTCCAGTTGAGCGGCGCTGCGCAGGCACTGGAAGGCGTCGAGTACTCGCTGGGCTTTGCCACACGCTACCGCGTGCACCAGACCGACAGGACCGCCCACGATTTCGTTTTCCAGTTCGACCATCGCAGCTATGTCCTCTCCTCGGAGGCCAAGGAACAGGCGCCGGACGTCGATGGGAGCGACTTCGCCCTGACCCAGACCTCGCTGGGCTACGTGTTCCGCGCAAGGCCCGAACACTGGATCGGTCCCTATGAGCTGGCCGCGATCGGCGGCTACAGCTGGTATGGTGGCGAACCTTACCTCAGCTATGTCCGCCTCGGCGGTGGCCAGCAGTACAAGCTGACTGACAACACCATTCTCTCCTTCAGCGGATCGGCGGAGCGGCAATACGGCGAGAACGCCCCGGATGCCGACTTTCTGCGCGGCGACATCCGCCTGCTGCGCCTTGTCGACGGCCTGGGTGCCGTCGGATTTTCCGTCGGGCGTACTGTGGCGGACTCCGAAAGCGAAGCCGTCGATTACGGCGAGTGGCGCAGCGGCATCGACGTTTCGCTGAAGAAACCGATCCTCGGTGCCAAGGTGCGGCTGGGCCTCGAGTGGAGCTACCGTGACTACCCGGAATCGCGCTATGCGCCCGGCGAAGGCCGCCAGGACCGCACCCTCGAAGCATCCGTCGATTTCACCTTCACCCAGATCGAACGATACGGTTTCAACCCGACGCTGACGATCAACGGCCGCAGCACCGACAGCAATATCGGCATCTACGAGAACGAAGAGGTCGGGGTCGCCTTCGGCATCCGTTCCGCGTTCTGAGATCGGCTTTCTGACGCCGGTTTTCCGCTTCCCCCTGTCCCCTGCTCCGGATCATGCTACGCTCCGCCCAACAAATCGGAGGTATCCATGAGCATTACATATCTGCACACCATGGTTCGCGTGAAAGATCTGGAGAAATCCAAGGCTTTCTATGAACTTCTCGGGTTGGAAGAGACCCGCCGCATCGACAACGACAAGGGCCGATTCACCCTCGTCTTCATGTCGCCCCCGGGGCAGGACAATGCGTCGGTCGAACTGACATATAACTGGGACGGTGACGAAGGGCTGCCCTCGGACAGCCGGCACTTCGGCCACCTCGCATATCGTGTCGATAACATCTACGAGATGTGCCAGTCCCTGATGGACAATGGCGTAACGATCAACCGGCCGCCGCGCGACGGGCACATGGCCTTCGTTCGCTCACCAGACAACGTGTCCATCGAACTGCTTCAGCTTGGCGACAGCCTTGAGCCGGCGGAACCCTGGGCCAGCATGGAGAACACGGGGCATTGGTAAAGGGTCTGGCAGCGGCGCTCGGCCTGGCGCTGGCCTTTGCCACGCCGGTTCAGGCGCTGTGCCGACAGGCGCTGGCGCTGGCGGTCGATGTATCGGGCTCGGTCGACGGGTTCGAGTACCGGCTGCAGCGGCAGGGCCTGGCCTCTGCCCTGGTGGCGCCCGAGGTACAGGCGGCGTTCCTGTCGGTTCCCGGCGCGCCGGTGCGTCTTTACGTTTATGAATGGGCCGGATCCGACCTGCAGCGCGAACTGGTCGGTTGGACCGAGATCGACAGCGCCGCCGCCCTGAATTCCGTGGCAGAGCGCCTGCTTTCGGCCCCGCGCAGCACCGGGCCGTCAGGCACCTCGACCGGCCAGGCGATGCTGTTCGGTGCACTGCAGCTGGAATCCCAGCGTGACTGCGGCAAGCTGGTCCTGGATATCGCGACGGATGGCATTTCCAATGCCGGTCCGGAGCCCCGGCAAGTCCGCATGCTGCCGGAATTCCGCGACATCACCATAAACGGCATGGCCATTGGCGCCGGCTGGGTCAACGTGACGCCGATGCGGGGTGGCGCAATGGACCCGCTGCTGGATTTCCTGACCGGCGAGGTGATCCACGGTCCCGGCGCCTTCGTCGAGGTCGCGGTCGATTATTCCGATTTCCGCGAGGCGATGCGGCGCAAGCTTTTGCGCGAGGTGATGGTGTGGATCGTCGGCGACGTGCCACCGGCACCGCGGAGGCCGGCGGGATGAGGCTGATGGCCCCCCTGTTTTTTGGGCTCTTCGTCCTCGCCTCCCCCGCGGCGGCGCAATGCCGGCTGGCCCTGGCGCTGGCTCTGGATATTTCGTCTTCCGTGGACCAGGTCGAGGACCGGCTGCAGCGCGAAGGGCTGGCGGCGGCGCTGACCTCGGACGATGTCGTCGAGGCCTTCCTGGCGGTCCCGGGGCAGGAAGTGACGCTGGCGGTGTTCGAATGGAGCGGTCGTTACCAGCAGGACGTGATCCTGAGCTGGCGGAAGATGGCGAGCCGGTCGGACATCTTCGCGGCCGCGCAGCGGATCGCCGGATCGAAGCGGAACTACACCGAGTTCCCGACCGCGATCGGCTATGCGCTGGGGTTCGCGGCGGGCCTGTTCGAAGACGCCCCGCCCTGCCTGTTCCAGACGCTCGACGTCTCGGGCGACGGCCGCAACAACGAGGGCTTCGGCCCGGCACTGGCCTATGCGAATTTCCCGCTGGGCGAGGTGACCGTAAACGGGCTGGTGATCGGCCAGGGCGACGACGACCTGATGGGCTATTACGAGCGCGAGGTGATCAAGGGGCCGGGTGCCTTTGTCGAGGAAGCGCGCGATTTCCAGGATTTCGAGCGCGCGATGCGGCAGAAGTTGCTGCGCGAGCTGATGGTGCGCGCGGTGGGTGCGCTGCACGGCGCCGGGGCCAGGGGCGGCTGAGATGCGCGGGTTCGCGGTCGCGCTGGCCCTGCTCGCCGCCCTGCCCGCCCACAGCAACTGTCGCCATGCGCTTGCGCTGGGGCTGGACGTGTCAGGCTCGGTCGACGCGCGGGAGTACCGGCTGCAGCTGGACGGCCTTGCCGCGGCGCTCCTGCGGCCGGGTGTGCAGCAGGCATTCCTGGCCTTTCCCGATGCACCTGTGCGGATCTACGTCTTCGAGTGGGCCGGCAGCGGCAGCCAGCGGCTGCTACTGGACTGGCGCGAGATCGGTGGCGCCGGCGACCTGGCCGAAGCGGCGGCGGTGCTGAACGGTACCGGTCGGGCTGCCATGGACCCGTCGACGGCGATCGGCGAAGCGATCGCTATGGGCGCGGCGGCCCTGGGAACGCAGGGCACCTGCTGGCGCCGCACGCTGGATATCTCGGGCGACGGAAAGTCGAATTCCGGGCCGCGGCCGCGCGATCTGCCGGAGGGCGGCGACCTGGCGGGCGTGACCGTGAACGGGCTGGTCATCGGCGCCGACCCGAGGAATGCCTCGGACCGGCGCCAGGCGGAGATCGGTGAACTGCAGGCCTATTACCACAGCGAGGTAATCCGCGGCCCCGGCGCCTTTACCGAGGTCGCGCTCGGCTTCGAGGATTTCGAGGAAGGGATGGCGCGGAAGCTCCTCAAGGAGCTCGAGAGCCTGGCGGTAACGCAGAACGGTCCACTGCCGGACCTGCGCTGACCTGCATCCGATTGGCACCGCCGCGCGCATTCGCTATCGTCCCGGCTCAGGGACAGGGTCAAAGGGCGAATGACGGCTCTCAAGGAGTATCAGCGGCTGGAATCGCCGGGGGTCTGGCGGGCGACGCCCGAGGATCAGCGGCGTGACGTGATCGTATCGGTCGGCGATGCGACGCTGGTGATCTATGACAGCGCCGGGCGTCCGCTGACCCATTGGTCGCTGCCGGCGCTGGAGCGGCAGAACCCCGGTCTCAGGCCTGCCATCTACAGGCCCGGCCCGGATTCGCCGGAAGACCTGGAACTGACCGCGCCCGAGATGATCGACGCGATAGAACGTGTCCGGCAGGCGGTGGAGAAGCGAAAGCCGCACAGGGGCCGGCTCAGGAACGTGCTGCTGCTCGGCGGACTGGCAATTGTGCTGGCGCTCCTGCTGCTCTGGCTGCCGAGCGCGCTGATCCGCCATGCATCTGGCGTGCTCCCGGAGGCCAAGCGCGAGGAACTGGGCGAGCGGCTTCTGACGGAAATCCGCCGCGTGGCGGGTTCACCCTGCACCACCTCCCTTGGCAACCGGGCGCTGGCGCAGCTCGACGAGCGGCTGCTGGGCGGCGGCGGACGGATCGAGGTTCTGCCCGGCGGCATACCGGAGGCGGCGCATCTGCCCGGCGGGATCATCCTGTTGAACCGGACACTGGTGGAGGATTACGAGGATCCCAGCGTGGTGGCTGGCTATATCCTTGCCGAGGATGCGCGTGGCCAGCGCGCCGACGCAGTGCAACAGCTTCTGGATTTTGCCGGGCCGCTTGCCGCTTTGCGCCTGTTGACGACGGGCGACATTCCCGAGGAACGCCTCGCCGCCTATGCCGAAACGCTGATGTCGGCGGAACCCGATCCGCTGCCCGACGCGGTTTTGCTGGAACGCTTCGCAGAGGCAGATGTCCCGGCGAGCCCCTATGCCTACTCTGTCGACATGACCGGGGAGGCGACCGTCGGCCTTATCGAGGCCGATCCCGTGCAGGAGCTCGACGCGCTGCCGGTCCTGCGCGACAGCGACTGGGTGAGCCTGCAGGGCATCTGCGGCGAATAGCAGGCATCGGCGCGCCAGAAGAACTTTCTGCCTCCGGCGGGGATATTTTTGAGCCAGAAGAAGCAGTCAGGAACGATCCGGTCTTCTTCTGGTTCCAAATATCCCCGCCGGAGGCTCCCGAAGTCGACACCCGCGCAAGGACGGGCGGGCGCGCCGACATAGGGGATTTCACGGTCTTTTCCGCCAGCCCGGCATCTGCCAGTCTTCCGCCAAAGGGAGGACTGAACATGCCGGTGACCACTTGCGTCTTCGACGCCTATGGCACGCTTTTCGACGTCTCCGCCGCCGCGCGGGAGGCGGCGCAGGAGCCGGGGAACGAGGCGCTGCGCGATGTCTGGCAGGGGCTGGCCGCCAACTGGCGGCTGAAGCAGCTGCAATATTCATGGCTCCGCGCCGTGGCCGGGGCGCATTGCGATTTCTGGAAGGTGACGCAGGATGGGCTGGACTGGGCGATGGAAGCGGCGGGGCTGAGCGATCCGGAACTGCGGGAACGCCTGCTGGCGCTCTATTTCGAGCTGTCGGCCTATCCGGAGGTGCCGAAGATGCTGGCGACCCTGAAGGAGGAAGGGTTCGCGACCGCGATCCTGTCGAATGGCGAACCGCGGATGCTGGCCGGTGCGGTGGAGAGCGCTGGCGTGGGCGACGTGCTGGACGATGTGCTGTCGGTCGAGGATGTGGGCGTGTTCAAGCCGGACCGCCGTGTTTACGAGCTGGTCGGCAAGCGGTTTGGCACGGCTCCCGGCGAGGTGCTGTTCGTTTCCTCCAACGGCTGGGACGCGGCGCATGGCAAGGGCTTCGGTTTCGTCACCGCGTGGGTCAACCGCGCCGGTGAACCGGTCGACCGGCTCGACTGGCGGCCGGACCATATCCTGTCCGATCTGACCGACATTCCCGTCTTGGCAAAGGCAGCCTGATGCAGACTTTCGATACCTTCGACGGCGTGAAACTCGCCTATTCCGACGCGGGCGCGGGCCTGCCCGTGCTGTGCCTGTCCGGGCTGACGCGGAACATGAGCGATTTCGACTATGTCGCGCCGCATCTGGGCGACGTCAGGATGATCTGCCTGGATTACCGCGGGCGTGGCGGGTCGGACTGGGCGGATCCCGCGACTTACACCGTTCCGGTGGAGGCGAAGGACGCGCTGCTGCTGCTGGATCATCTGGGGGTGGAGAAGGCGGCGGTCCTCGGCACCTCGCGCGGCGGGCTGATCGCGATGCTGCTGGCGGCGACCGCGAAGCAGCGTCTGATCGGCGCGTGCCTGAACGATATCGGGCCGGTGGTGGCACCGGAAGGGCTGGACGTGATCGAGAGTTATGTCGGCAAGAACCCGAAATGGAAAACCTACGAGACCGCTGCGGAGGCGATGTCGAAGCGGATGGCCGGGTTCGACGGCGTCCCCGACAGCCGCTGGATGGAGGAGGCGCGGAAGCATTATGTCGAGACGACCGAGGGTCTGAAGATCAACTACGATCCGGATCTGGCTCAGATCTTTGACGCCGCAGATCCGGAGGCAAATCCGGCGCCCCCGGATTTCTGGCCGGTCTTCGATGCTTTCGCCGGTCTGCCGCTCGCTACGATCCGCGGCGCGAATTCCGACCTCTTGAGCCCGGAGACGTTTGCTGAAATGAAACGCCGGAGGCCCGACATGATTGCGGCGGAGGTTCCCGGGCGGGGCCATGTGCCGTTCCTTGACGAGCCGGAAGCGGTGGCGGCAATCAGGGAATGGGTCGGGCAATGCAAATCGATATCGGGCTGATCGAAGCGGCGAATGAACGGCTGGCGCCGGTGGTGCGGCGGACGCCGCTGCTGGGGTCGCCGTTTCTGGACGAGATCGCGGGGCGGCGGCTGCTGGTGAAGCCGGAGTGCCTGCAGCACACCGGATCGTTCAAGTTCCGCGGTGGCTGGTCAGCGGTGTCGGCCCTGCCGCAGGAGGTGCGGGCGCGCGGCGTGATCGCCTATTCCTCTGGCAACCACGCGCAGGGCGTGGCGATGGCGGCGAAGATGCACGGCGTGCCGGCGGTGATCGTGATGCCGGCGGATGCACCGAAGCTGAAACTCGAGAACACGGCGGCGCTGGGGGCGGAAGTGGTCCTCTATGACCGCGTTGGCGGCGAAAGCCGCGAAGAGGTCGGCACCAGCATCGCGACCGCGCGCGGTCTGACCTTGATCCGACCCTATGACGAGCCGCAGGTGATCGCGGGGCAAGGCACCTGCGGGCTGGAGATCGCCGAGCAGGCGAAGGCGGACGGCGTGGAAACGGCGGACGTGCTGGTCTGTGCCGGTGGCGGCGGCCTGACCTCTGGCATCGCGCTGGCGCTGGAGGCGCGGGCGCCGGGGCTGCGGGCGCGGCCGGTGGAGCCCGAGGATTTCGACGACGTGAAACGCTCGCTGGAAAGCGGCGGGATCGAGCACAACGACCGCCAGTCCGGTTCTATCTGCGATGCGATCATCACGCCGGCGCCGGGCGAGATCACCTTTCCGATCATGCAGCGGCTTTGCGGGCCGGGGATCGCGGTGCCGGAAGAGCTGTGCCTGCGCGCGATGGCAGCCGCCTTTACCCGGCTGAAGATCGTGGTGGAACCGGGCGGCGCGGTGGCGCTGGCGGCGGCGCTCTACATGCCGGAGACGGTAGAGGGCGACGCGGTGATCGCGGTGGCCTCGGGCGGCAACGTGGACCCGGAGATGTTCGCGACGGCGATCCAGAAATACGGCGACGGCGCGTGAAACGGGTCGAGGGCGATCTGATCGCTCTCGCACTGGACGGGGCGTTCGACGTGATCGTCCATGGCTGCAACTGCTTCTGCTCGATGGAGGCCGGGATCGCGCGAGTGATTGCGCGGGAATTCCCCGAGGCTTTGGCGGCGGATATGGCGACGGCGGAAGGCGACCGCGGAAAGCTTGGCTCGCTGTCCTGGGCGGAGGTGGCGCGGGAAGGTGCTGGCCTGACGGTCGTCAATGCCTACACTCAGTATCACTGGGGCGGCGCCGGGCGGCTTGCCGATTACGGGGCCATTTCGGCGGCATTTCTGCAAGTCGCCGCGTCGTTCAACGGCGCGCGCATAGGCTATCCGTTGATTGGCGCGGGGCTGGCGGGCGGCGACTGGGACGAGATCGCGCCGCGGATCGATGCGGCGCTGGCGGGACAGGATCATACGCTGGTCGTTCTGCCGCGCAGGGTTTGAGGAGAGGATTCGATGGCGGATTTCACCATCGCCAGTTTCAACGTGAAGAACCTGATCGCGGCGGAGCAGGAATATTACCGCTTCGAGAGGTACACCGCCGAGGAACACGCATGGAAAGAGGACTGGCTGGCGGATCAGCTTATGACGCTGAACGCCGATGTGGTCTGTTTTCAGGAGATCTTCGACGAGGCGCCGCTGCGTGCAGTGATCGACGAGGCGGACGCGCGCGGGCGGGTGCTGAACGATGCGGTGGTGCCGGGACCGGAGGCACCGTACCGGAAGAAGGCGATCTTTCGAAAATTGCGGTACGCGCCTTACGACGGGGCCGGGCTGGCCTTTGCGCGCAATGCCAATGACGGGGAGCCGGGCAAGCGGCGGCCGGGGGTGGCGGTGCTGTCCCGCTTCGGCTTTGCCGAGGAACCGGTCATCGTGCAGGATATCCTGCCTGCCATCGAGATCCCGTTCCGGGAACTGACGGGCGAGGATGGTGGCGTTTACCGCCTGTCGCGGCTGTCGCGACCGATCCTGATGGTGCGCGTGCCGGTGAACGGTCATATCGTGACGATCTTCAACGTTCACATGAAGTCGAAACTGGGCGAGTTCCTGAAGCCCGAGGGTGCGGAATTCGCGCCTGCCGAGAACCTGCTCGACTACAACCCGGTCGGCCGGGCGCTGGGGTCCTTGCGCGCCGGGCTACGACGGATGGCGGAAGCGTGGGTCCTGCGCGGGCTGGTGGTGAAGGAGCTGGAGGCGGGCCACCCGGTGATGGTGCTAGGCGATCTGAACGATGGCGAGCATGCGGTGTCGAGCGAGATCATCGCGGGCGAACGGCCCTTCGTGAACTATGCCTGGATGCGGCGGCACGACGCGCAGTCGGAAAACGACCGCTACACACCCGAGGAAGCGGCGCGTATCACCGAGAGCATCGAGCGGGTGCGGCTGCATTCGGCAGAGAAGCTGTTTGTGCAGAAATCGGCGCGCGACATGGTCTATACCTCTGCCTTCGGCGGCGTCTATGAAAGCATCGACCAGATCCTGGTCTCGCGGCATTTCCTGCATGACTACGAACGCACTATCGGCGAGATGGAGTATTTCAGCGTGCTGAACGACCACCTGACCGATGGCGCGCATCCGGAAGCGCCCTATAACAAGCTGGCCTCGGATCACGGGCAGATCATGGCGCATTTCCGGATGCGGCGGCGCGGGTAGAGCCGGACGACCGCGGGAACAGACCAATGTGATTGTCGACAATCTGTGCGCGATTTGCGACTGTCGCCGCAGCAAAGGGAGGGACGTGGTTGCGTACTCAGGTCTGTATCATCGGCGGTGGTCCATCGGGGCTGCTATTGTCGCAGCTTCTGCATCGCAAGGGCGTCGACAGCGTTGTTCTTGAGAGAAAATCCCGCGCTTACGTCCTTGCCCGCATCCGCGCCGGCGTGCTCGAGAACGGTACCGTAGAACTGCTGCGCGAGGCGGGCGTCGGCAGCCGGATGGACAAGCTGGGGATTGTCGACGAAGGCATCGTGATCGGGGCTGAGAAGCATGGCTTCCGCATCGACATCAAGGCGCTGGCCGGCAAGCCGATGATGGTCTGGGGCCAGACCGAGATCACACAGGACCTGTACGATGCGCGGGATGCGATGGGCGGCGTCGTGATCGACGAGGCGGAGGCGGTGACCCCGCACGACCTCGACACGGATGCACCCTACGTGACCTGGGTGAAGGACGGGACCGAGCACCGGGTCGACTGCGACTGGGTGGCGGGTTGCGACGGGTTTCACGGGGTCAGCCGGCAGTCGATCCCGAAGGACGTGCTGAAGGAGTACGAGCGTGTGTATCCGTTCGGCTGGCTCGGCATCCTGTCGGAGACACCGCCGGTTACCCACGAGATCCTCTATGCCTCTCATTCGCGGGGTTTCGCGCTGGCATCGCTCCGGAACGAGAACCTCAGCCGGTACTACGTGCAGGTGGACCAGGGCGACGTGGTGGAAAACTGGTCGGACGCGCGTTTCTGGGACGAGTTCCGCACCCGGATCCCGGCCTACATGGCCGAGCGGCTGGTGACCGGGCCTTCGATCGAGAAATCCATCGCGCCGCTACGGTCCTATGTGGCGGAGCCGATGCGCTGGGGGCGGCTGTTCCTGGTGGGGGATGCCGCGCATATCGTGCCTCCCACGGGGGCGAAGGGGCTGAACCTGGCCGCGTCTGACGTGCATTACCTGTATGATGCGCTGACGGCGCATTACCTGGACGACGAGGATGGCGGCGTGGAAACCTATGCCGAGAAAGCCTCGGCCCGGGTGTGGAAGGCGACGCGGTTTTCGTGGTGGTTCACGACGATGATGCACCGGTTTCCGGAGCAGTCGGAATTCGACCGGCGGATGCAGGAGACGGAGCTCGATTTCCTTGAAGGCTCGCAGGCGGCGCAACTGGCGCTGGCGGAGAACTACGTCGGGCTGCCGCTTTGAGCCGTTGAGGGCTGGCGGCGCAGGACCATTGCGAGGTCCCAGTCGTAGAGCAGGACGAAGAACAGGAAGGACGAGATCGTCACCGGTTCGGTCGTGACGTAGATCAGGTAGACAGTGTCCTTCCACGCGCCGAGGTCGAAATCCTTGACGACGAACAGGGTCACGTAGGCGAGGACCAGGGCGACAGAGGCGCTGCCGGCCCAGAGGCGGACGCGGTTGGCGCCCGGATGCAGGACGCCCGCCGCCTGCATGGCTGCGCGTGTGTCGGGGTTTACCTGCACGTTGATGCTGGCGATGAGGCCGGTGAGCACCGTGAACGCCTGGGCGGCGAAGAAGATGTAGCTGCCCATCATGTGGCCGTCGTGGTTGTTGTGGAAGGTGAAGTTGCTGAGCATCGTCATGCCGACGCTGGCGGTGGCCTGGAACAGCACGACGAGCCCGCAGAGGATGCGGAGCGGCCAGGCATTGCGGGGGATGCCATGCCAGCTGACCGCGACGAGGGCGGCGACGCCGAGGAAGAGGAGGATCGCGGAGCCGGTGACCCAGATCGCGAAGATATCGCCGACGTAGGGATCGGAGATGGCGCGGCTGATCGTGGCGGGACCTTCGGCGATGTATTCCGGATTGCGCGCGGCAAAGGCTGCGCGGGCCCAGTAGATGCAGATGTTTACCACGACGAAGACGGTCGTGTTGGCGAGGATCGCGAAGGCGGCGAGCCGGGGTGCCCAGGGCGGGAGTGGTCTTGTGGTCTGCACGGTGCCTGTCCTGTCGTCTCGCCCCGGATCAGGACCTATCGCTTGTGGGGGCGTCGGGGCAAGGGTTCAGGCGCGATCCGGCGCGAGGCGGGTCAGCCGTGCTTGAGGAAGGCGGCAAGCAGGTCGGAACGGTGCAGCATGCCGACGAGGGTGCCTGCATCGGTGACCGGGTAGGCTCGGTAGGGCTTTTCGATGAAAGCCTCGGCGGCGGTGACGAAATCGGTTTCCGCCTCGAGCGTCGCGGGCTCTTTCGACATGAAATCGCCGACAGCGCCGCGCCATTGCTGGTAGTAGCTGGCGTTCAGCGCCGAGCGGAAGCAGTCCTTCTGGGTCAGCACGCCGACAAGGCTGCCGGTGGGGTCGGTCACCGGTGCGGCGGAGGCGCCCGCGTCGAGCAGCGCGGCGATGGCCTCGCGGATTGGCATGGTTTCGGAGAGGCGCAGGAAGTCGGTCTGCATGACCGAAGCGATATGGGTATCCTCAGGCATTTTCGGCCTCCGCCTCCGCTTCTGCCGCCAGACGGCGCGGGCAGGTCTCGCATTTCGCTCCCTTGATGCAGGAGATGCCGCTGCACGAGGTTTCGGGCGGGCGGCCGCCCAACATCAGCCCGGCGGCGAGGCCGCAGGCGGCGAGGGTGAAGAGCAGGATGGCGAGGAGGATTTCCATATCTCTACGCCAGGTGGGTGTCGAAACCGCCGGTGGCAAGGCGGGTGAGGCCGGACGCGGAGGCGGTGAGGAAGAGGGCGGCGATGCCATGCTTGCGGGCGAGCGCGGGGCCGTGGGTGTCGCCCGCGGCAAAGAGTGCGGTGGCCCAGGCGTCGGCGGTCATCGCGTCGGGAGCTATGACAGAGACGGAGGCGAGGTTGCCCTTCACCGGCTCCATCGTAGCCGGGTCGATGATGTGGCTGTAGCGGCGCGTTCCCAGCGTGTAGCCGTTTGCGCGGTTGCCGGATGTGGCGACCGCCATGCCGTTCAGCGCCAGCACCTCTGCCATGCCGGCGGAATCGGGGCGCGGATCCTCGACGCCGACGTGCCACGGGCGGCCTTCGGGGTGCGTGCCCCGGGCGGCGAGTTCGCCGCCGAGATCGATGAGGAAGTTCTCGTGACCGGCGTCCAGCAGGTGGGTCACCATCAGGTCCAGTGCGCGACCCTTGGCGATGCCGCAGAGGTCGAGGGTCAGGCCGGGATGCGCCTTGGACAGGGTCTCTCCCTCGATGGCAAGGCCGTCGGCACTGGAGGCCGCGCCTTCGATTGGGCCGAAACCCCAGCGGGCGACGGCGGGGCCTATGGCGGGGTCGAAGGCACCCTGGGTTGTCTGCGCGAGATCAAGTGCGGCGGCGGTGACGCGTGCAGTCTCGGCGGGGACGTCGATGCTCCCTGCCCCGGCTTGGTTGAAGCGCGTGATCAGGCTGTCCGCGCGCCAGGGAGACATCTGTGCGTCGATCTCGGCGAGCAGCGCATCGATGGGCGCGCGATGGCGTTCCGGGTCGGTGCCGGCGGGCAAGGCGATATGCCAGCTTGTGGCGAAGGCCTCGCCAGTGAGGGTCGCGACGGCGGGGGCCGCCCGCGTGAGCTCTGGCAAGACCGAACCTATTGCGGCGGTGCCGGTGAGGGCCAGGAAGCGGCGGCGGGCGGGGCTGAATGCGTCTGGCATGGTCATATCCCGAAATCGTCGTTGTAGATGTTCTTGCGCTCGACCCCGAGCTTGTCGAGCATGTTGAAGACCGCCGAGATCATCACCGGAGGGCCGCAAAGATAGTATTCGCAGTCTTCCGGCGCGGGGTGTCCGCGGAAATGGTTGCGCACGATCTCGTGGATGAAGCCGGTCTCGCCGGTCCATCGGTCGCCCGGCGCGGGATCCGACAGCGCCGGGTGCCACGAGAAGTTTTCGTGCTGTGCGGCGATGGTCTCGAATTCCTCGACGTAGAACAGGTCGGCGACGGAGCGGGCGCCGTAGTAGTAGGACATCTTGCGATGGGTGCCCTTGCCGATCTGGTCGTGGATCATCGAGCGCAGAGGCGCCATGCCGACGCCGCCGCCGATGAAGACCATCTCGGCATCGGTATCTTGCACGTGGAACTCGCCGAACGGGCCCGACACGCCGATGGTGTCGCCGGGTTCCAGCGAGAAAATGTAGGAGGATACGACGCCGGGCGGGATGTCGCCTTCATGCCCCGCGGGTGGCACGGCGAGACGGATGTTGAAGATGATCTTGCCCGCGTCGGCGGGCCGGCTGGCGATGGAATAGGCGCGGGTCACCGGTTTCGGCGAATTCGACTGCAGGTCGGTCCAGCCGGAAATGTCCCAGGTTTCCTTGAATCGGTCGGGCACGTCGATGTCGCGGAAGCGCAGGTTGTAGGCGGGCGCGGTGAGTTGGCCGAAGCCGCCCGCGATGAAATCCCACGGCACGCCCTTGGGCAATTCCAGCACGAATTCGCGGATCAGCGGCGCGACCATTGTGTTTGACAGGACCTTGCAGTCGAAGGTTTCGGCCGACAGGACGCTGCCGGGTACGGTCACATCGGCCGGGCCGCGCAGGCTGACCTGGCAGGCAAGCCGGGTATGGGCGCGGCGCTCGGCGGCGGACAGAATACCTTTCTCGGTTGCCTGCGGCTCCCCTGCCCCCTCGCCGGTGGCGGTGACGCGGCAGAGGCCGCATGTGCCGGAGCCGCCGCAGCCTGCAGGGATGCCGATACCGGCATTGTGGAGGGTCGTGAGCAGCGTGTCACCGCGCTTGGCCTCGATCTGCTTGGTTTCGTTCACTGTAACGACGACATTGCCGCCCGGCATCAGGTTGGTGCGCGCGACGAGCAGCCCGACCGTCAGGATCAGGATCAGCGCGATGACAACGACGCTGCCTATGACGATCTCGCCCATCATTGCGTCACCATCTGCGCGAAGGAGGAAAAGCCGAGCGACATCATCCCGGCCAAGATGAACGTGATGCCGAGGCCGCGAAGGCCCGCCGGCAGATCTGCATAAGCCAGCCGGGTACGGATCGCCGAGAGCATGATCACGGCCACCGCAAAGCCCGCGCCGCTACCCATTCCGTAAGCGATGGAATCGGTGAAGTCGAAGCGGCGCTCGACCATGAACAGGCTGCCGGCGAGGATGGCGCATTGCACCGTCAGCAGCGGCAGGAACACCCCGAAGGCGGCATAGATCGCAGGGAAGAACCGGTCGAGCAGCATTTCGATCAGTTGCACCGTCGCGGCTATGACCCCGATGAAGACGATCAACGACAGGTAAGACAGGTCGATATCCGGAAATCCGGCCCAGCGTAGGGCGCCAGGGGCGAGGATCGCGTTATAGAGAAGCTGGTTCAACGGCACCGTCACCGCCATCACCGCGGTTACGGCTATGCCCAAACCAACCGCTGTGCCCGGGCGGCGCGACAGGGCGAGGAAGGTGCACAGGCCCAGGAACAGGGTCAGCGGCATATTCTCGACCAGCGCCGCCTTGATGAAGAGAGAGAAGAACTCGCTCATCCGGCACGCTCCGCGGTTTCGGGCGGCGCGTATTCGGGCGCTTCCGCCTGATCGGTGCGGATGGAACGGATCGCCCAGACGAGGCCCCCCAGCAGGAAGAAGGCCGAGGGCGCCAGCAGCATCAGGTTCATCGGCACGTACCAGCCGCCCTGATCGACGGTGCGCAGGATCTGGAAGCCGAGGATGCTGCCATTTCCGAACAGCTCCCGCAGGGAGCCGATAATGCAGAGGATCAGCGAATAGCCGAGGCCGTTGCCCAGCGCGTCGACCATCGACGGGAATGGCGGGTTGTTGCGGGAGAAGCTCTCTGTCCGGCCGAGGACGAGGCAGTTGGTGGTGATCAGGCTGACGAAGACCGAGAGCCTGCGGCTGATATCGAAGAAGAACGCCTGCAGGAACTGGTCGATCACGATCACCAGCGAGGCGACGATGACGATCTGCACGATCAGGCGGATCGTACCGGGGATATGCTTGCGGATCAGGCTGACAACCAGTGCCGACAGAACCAGCACCACGGTCAGCGAGATCGCCATGGTCAGCGCCGTGTCGAGAGAGGTCGTCACCGCCAGCGCCGAACAGATACCGAGGATCTGCAGCGTGATCGGGTTCTTGTCGACCAGCGGCTCGGTCAGCGTATGCCAGAGGTTTCCCGCAGCCATGGCCTAGAACTCCCCGCGGCGGATCGCGTCGAGCAGCGGACCGTACCCCATCGGGCCAAGCCAGAAGCGGACGATGCGCGTCATCGAGTTGCCGGTGCGGGTGGCGCCGGTGATGCCGTCGACCTCGAAGTCGCTTGTGGCGGGGCCGCGGGCGACAGCGAATTCGATCTCGCCGGCATCGTTGGCGAAACGGGTGCCGTTGAAATTCGCCTGCCAGCCCGGTTCCGTGATGCGGGCGCCGAGGCCGGGAGTTTCCACATGGTCGATGATGGTGATGCCGGCGAAAGTCTCCATGTCGCCGTCGATCGCCAGCATCGCAGAGATCTCGCCCTGCGCGCCGGCGCCGAAGACCGGCAGGATCACCAGTTCGATATCGTCGCCGTCGCGGACGATGTAGATCTGCTGATAGTTCGGGCGGACGCCGATGTTCGCCATGTCCTGCTCGGGCGTCAGCGTCGTCCAGTTCGCCGGATCGTCCAGCGCCGCCTGCAGCGTCTCTGGCGTGATGTCCTGCGAGGCGCGGCCGGTGTCGAGGTCGACGACGACAGTGGAAATCTCGGCATCCTCGGAGTCCGCCAGCAGTTCGGACATGCCGGGAATGCCGTTGAGCATCGTCTCCAGCCGCAGCTGCTGCTCCGCGGCGCGGTTGGCCTGCTGAATCGGGCGCAGCACGACCGTCGCACCGGTGACCACCACGGCGCATATCGCGGACACGAGGAAGGCGACCAGCAGGGTCTTGAACCGGCTGTCGTTCGGGGCAGCCAGAAAGCGTTGCCATGCGGATACGGGGTTGCTGTCAGCCAATGCGCCGGTTCCTCCGGTAGAGCCAGATCGAGATGGCGATTTCGTCGAAGAGCGGTGCGGCGAGCGAAGCGAGCAGCGCCGCCGCGACCGCGATCTGTATCGGGGCGGCATCGCCCCACTGGCAGGTAAAGAGCACGAACATCGCGGCATAGAAGGCGCCGTAGGCCCAGCGCCCCAGCCGGGTGGCGGACGCGGTCACCGGGTCGCAGACCATCAGCACCAGCACTACGGCGCCGGCGATCCAGGTCTCTGAAATGTCGACCCCCGCATATAGGGTGATCACCGTCACCACCGCGACGCCAAGCAGGAGCCGAAGCGACATCACACCGGTCAGCACGCCGATCAGCGCGGCGGGGAACGCCGCCCAGCCGATCTGTACCGCCAGTTCCGGCCAGTTCGACGCCGGGTAGCCGAAGCTGATGAAAGCCAGCGCCACCACCGCGGGATTCAGCACGTTTCGCCCCCAGCCGCCGAAGGCCAATTCCGCCATCACCACGCCAAAGCTGGTGCCGAGCAGCAGGGCGAAGATACCGAGGTCATGCGGCGCCAGGATGGCGATCGTAAGCGCGGTCAGCGCACCGGCGAAGGACGGCGGCTGCGCACGGGCGAGCATGAAGATCACATGCCAGATACCAGCGACGACGAGGAAGAAGATCAGTCGGCCGATGGCATACCAGCCGTCGGCCTGCACCCAGGCCACGAAGACCGGGAACGCCGCCGCAAGCAGCATCAGCGCGACGGTCTCGCGATCCCAGATACCCCGGATCATGCGGCCTCCTCCGCCTCTATGCGGTCGAGCATGCCGTTCAGCAGATCCGACAGGCGCGGTTCGGCGCAGGTGACGTAGTCGGCCAGCGCGAGGTCTTCGGTCAGCAGCGACAGAACGCCGAGTTTGGTCGCCGTTTCTGCGTCCCCGGACGACAGCGCCCGCAGGAAGGGCATGACCGGGAAGGCGCCGCCAAGGGATTGCTCGACGGCGGCGTTCGGGACCAGCGGCAGGGGACGGCGGGCGCGGTGCAGCGCCGACAGGAACCAGTGGCCGCCCTGCCCCGCGCCATCCGGCACCATGACGGCCACCTGCCGGTCGCGATGCCGCAGCCAGCGCGCCCGGCGCCCGTCCAGCGCCGATCCCGAGAGGATCGAATGGAGGCCCGGTTTGACGTGGGAATAACACAGGCTGCGCAGGTCGGCGCCCGGCTGGCAACGCACCAGCCGCGGCTCGCGCAGCGCCGTGCCGGTGACCGATAAGGTGAGCGTTTCCGGCACCATGCCGGTGCGAAGGAATTCGCCGATACCGGCCACGTCCTCGGCATGAATGTCCCAGACCGGGCGGTTGATCGCGGCGGGGTAATGCGCATGGATCTGCAGCCCGGCCAGCCCCCACGGATGCTGACCGCCATTGCGGATCAGGCGGAAGTTACCGGGGAAGTCCGGCGGGCCGACGAGTTCGTCTCCACTGTCCTGGCACAGGTGGACCGGACCCTCTGTCATGCCGAGCAGGGCGCGCAGCCCATGCTCGAAATCGCCGATCCGGTCATGCAGCGCCAGTCGCGGATCCGGCGCCGCGGGGCGGGTGTCGAGGGCCATGACGAAGATCGCCGACGGTATCTCGGCGGGCACCGGCGTCTTGCCGAAGGGCCGGGAGCGGAAGAAACGCCATAGCCCAGATGCCAACAGGGAGGCGCGCAGTGCGACCGCGTCGCCACTGGCTGCGGCCTTGGTGTCGTACTCGTGTCGGCCAGGAGCCGCTTCCTTGAAAAAGACCATCGAGGACAACCGATGACCGGGCCCCAGATCGACGGACGCGACACGCGCCGCCATCGGTGCGGTGGCCACGATTTCCGGCTGACGACGCGAACGCAGGACCGGTGCACCCTGCGCGACGAGGTCCCCCTCTTTGACCAGCGAATCGATTCGGAAGTCTTCTACTGGTTGTGCCGTGAGTGCAGCTTCCTCCGAAATCTGCATCTCAAATGCACCAAACGCAAATTGCGAATTATTAGGCAAAACAGGCAATCCACTTTTAAATTGCCATGGCAATGCCGGATCTCCTTCGCAAAAAATTGGCGTTTTGGCGGAATGCTGCATTGCCGCAACGCCCACCTGTTTGCTAGCTTTGTCTTAAACAATTCTCCAACCAACCATCAAGGTCAACGATGCAGCTAAATGATTATCGCCACATCGTTCTTGCTTCCGCCTTCCGGATCGTCGCGATTGCGGCACTCGGCATCGGAATTGGGACGGTCCAGGTTCACGCGCAGTCCGACTCCGACAGCGAAGCCGAAGAAGCCACAGTTGAAACGGGTGAAGAGCCGGCATTCGTCATGCCGCGAAGCGGCCCGTTCTCGCCACAGACCATCGCCATTCCGAATTCCCGCGCCATCGGCGCCTGGGCCCGATCCGGCCATTCCGACGCGTCGGCCGAGGCATTCCGTCACTGGGACGAGGATGGGGAAATCCCGCCGGTCTGCGCGGTCTGCCACTCCGGCGCCGGGTTCCGGTCTTTCCACGGCCTGGATGGAACCGACCCCGGCATTGAAGGGCCGGTGGCGATTGGCGGCGTTGTCGATTGCGAGACCTGCCACAACCCGCAACTTGGCAATATCACCGAGATCACCCTGCCCTCAGGCGTGGTGCATCCGGTAAGCGGCGCCGAAGCCGCCTGCACCACCTGCCACCAGGGCCGCGCCGCCGGTGCGACGGTTGAAAAGGCTACCGGGGACCTGCCGGCTGACGAGGTCAACGAGGAGATCGGGTTCATCAACCCTCACTACGCGCTCGCCGCCTCGACCAACCTAGGCGGTTACGGCCAGGTCGGCTACCAGTACCCCGGCAAGGATTATTCCGGCCGCTTCATGCACGCCAAGCCGATTACCGGCTGCGTGTCCTGCCATAGCCCGCACAGTCTGTCGGTGCGCGAGGATACTTGCCTGACCTGCCACACCACCAGCGACTCGAAGGCGATCCGGATTTCCCGGTTCAGCTTTGACGGCAGCGGCGACACCACAAAGGGTATCGCGACAGATATCCAGGCCAATGCCGACCTGCTGATGTCGATGATCCAAGACTATGCAAGCGACGTAGTCGGCACCGCGATCATCTTTGACGGGGCGCATTACCCCTACTTCTACGCCGACGCGAACGGCGACGGGGTGATCGACCAGGCCGAGGGCCGCAACGTGGCCTACAACACCTGGACGCCGCGTCTGGTGAAGTCAGTCTTTAACTGGAAAGTCGTGACCGCCGACCCGGGCATCCACGCGCACAACCCGCATTACGCGCTGGAACTGCTCTACGACTCGATCGAGGACCTGTCCGGACCGCTGAATGTCGACATGGCGTCGCTGGGGCTGCTTCGGTAGCTTCAGACGCCAAGGAAGATGCGAAAACGCCCGCCAAATTCGGCGGGCGTTTTTTTTCGGTTACTGGTCCTGTTCATCCCTGTCACCCGGCGGGTCCGAATAGAGCGACCAGCCGTAATCCCGCTCGCTCCCCGGCAGGTCCTCGGGCCGGATATGCGCCTGCATGTAGGTCTTGGCGATGAAGTTCGCCGTGATCGGCGCGGTCAGGAACAGGAACAGGGTGATCAGCAACTCGTGGAACGAGATCTTTCCGGTGTCGACGTAGAAATAGATCATCGAGGCGATAAGCACGCCGCCGACGCCAAGCGTCGTCGCCTTGGTCGGCGCGTGCAGCCGCTGCATCGTATCGCGCAGCTTGAGCATTCCGAAGGATCCGACAAGGCCGAACACCCCGCCGACGACCAGGAAGAAAGCGATCAGGATTTCCGCGATAAGGGGCATGCCCGCTCTCCTTACTCGATGATGTCGCCGCGCAGGACGAAGCGGCAATAGGCGACGGTGGAGACAAAGCCGACCATGGCGATCAGCATCGACGCCTCGAAGTAGATCGCGGTGCCGCGCCAGATGCCGTAGAGCACCATCAGCGAGATCACGTTGATCACCATCGTGTCGAGCGCGAGGATGCGGTCGGAATTGTCGGGCCCGCGTGTGATGCGCCACAGGTTGCACAGCAGGCCAAGCCCGAAACAGCCCAGGGCGAAGAACAGGGCATAGGTCACGATCACTGGAAGATCTCCTTCAGCCGGCCCTCGTAGCGGGACTTGATCGACGCGCGGATGTCGTCGGGATCGTCGGTGTGCAGGCAGTGGACAAGAATGCTGCCCCCATCCGCCGCGAGCGTGGCGGACACGGTGCCGGGGGTCATCGTGATGGTCCCGGCGAGAACCGTGATCGCCTCGGGCGAGGTCAGTTCGAGGGGAACGCAGACCCAGTGCGAATGGATATCCGGGTTGCGCTTGAACAGGATGATCAGGGCGACCTCGACATTTGCGACCACGATGTCCCAGATGACGATCAGGATGTACTCGATCACCTTCAGCGGCCGGTGCACGGTCGGCCGGTCCGGCCAATAGGGCCGGGTCATTGCCGGGATGACAATGCCGATGATCAGGCCCAGCAGCACATTGCCCGGAGTGACCTTGTTGACCAGCGCAAGCCAGACCACCAGCAGCGTCGGCGTCAGCATCGGGTGCGGCAGGAACTTTTTCAGCATGGCCTACTCCTCCTCTCCGGTGCCCAGAACCGCCTCGATATAGGCGGTCGGATCGAACAGCTCTGCGACAGTGGACTCGAGATAGCCGGAGACGCGGCCGGCAAAGATTGTCAGAAGCACCAGCATCGCCAGCGCCGCGATGGCAGGCGCGAAGACGGCCGATGTCGCCGGCGGCGCGACGACCTGCGGTTCGGGCGCCTCGGCCGGCATCGCCGCGATCGCCGCGGGCCGCCAGAACAAGGAACTGCCGGCGCGGGCGAAACCGACTATGGTCAGCAATGAGCCGCCAAGCACGGCGGTCCATGCAACGGCGATGACCTGCGGGTCGCGTAGCGCATCGAGCACCAGCAGCTTGCCCAGGAAGCCCGACAGCGGTGGCATCCCGGCCATGCCGATTGCGCCTGCAAAGAACAGCGCCGTCAGGAGGCCATTCTGGCTGATAGCGGGGTGCAGCATACGCAGGTCCTCACTGCCGCGACGGATCACCACAAGATCGGCCATCAGGAACAGCGCGGCGGCGGCGAAAGTGGAATGCAGCAGGTAGTAGAGCGCGGCAAGCAGCGCCTCGGGCGTGAAAGCCGAGATGGCGATCATCAGGGTTCCCATGGAGCCCACCACCGAGAAGGCGATCAGCTGCAGCAGCTTAGTCGAGCCGAGAACGCCGAAGGCCCCGATCGCGATGGTGACCACGGCGGCTGGGTACAGCCAGTCACCTGGCATGCCTGACAGCGCAGGCACGTCGGGACCGAACACCATGGTGTGGATCCGAAGGATGGCATAAGCACCCACCTTCGTCATGATCGCGAACAGCGCGGCGACGGGACCTGGCGCATTGGCATAGGTCGCGGGCAACCAGAACTGCACCGGGAATAGCGCCGCCTTGATCGCGAACACGATCATCAGCAGCATCGCCGCGACCCGGATCATGGCTGCGTCTTCTACGGGAATTTCGCGCACCTTCACCGCGAGGTCTGCAATGTTGAGCGTACCGGTCGAGGCATAAAGCGTGCCCAGCGCGAAGAGGAACAGCGTCGAACCGGCAAGGTTCATCACCACGTATTGCAGACCTGCACGTAGCCGCTCCTTGCCGCCTGAATGGATCATCAGGCCGTAGGAGGCGATCAGCAGGATCTCGAAGAACACGAACAGGTTGAAGGCGTCACCGGTCAGGAAGGCACCGCAGATGCCCATCAACTGGAACTGGAACAGCGCGTGAAAATGTCGCCCCCTTGTGTCCCATCCGGTTGCTGCGGCATGGATCGCGACGATAAGCCCGAGGACTGCCGTCACCAGCACCAGCATCGCGGACAACCGGTCGAGCACCAGCACGATGCCGAATGGCGCAGGCCAGTCCCCCAGCTTGTAGACATGCACGGTGCCGTCGGCGGCAATGGAAACAAGCCCCATCGCGATACAGGTCAGCAGCAGCGTTCCGGCGATGGAAAATACGCGCGACAGAACGATGTCGTGGCGCATGACGAAGGCGATGATCGGCGCCAGCATGGCCGGCAGAACGACCGGGGCAATGATCCAGTGGTTCATTCGTCGACCTCTAGCGTCTCTGCTTCGTCTTCGCCAATCATGTCGATCCGGTCATGGGCGGACTCGAGAAAAGAGCCCAGAGAGATCAGCACCAGCACCGCCGTCATCCCGAAAGAGATCACGATGGCAGTCAGCACCAGCGCCTGTGGCAGCGGGTCGGTATAGGTCAGGTGTTCGCCGTGATCCTGCAGGATAGGCGGCGCATCAATCGTGATCCGCCCGGTGGCGAACAGGAACACGTTCACCGCGTAGGACAGCAGCGACAGTCCCAGGATCACCGGGAATGCCCGCAGGCGCAGCAGAAGGTACACCCCACCCGCCGTGAGGATGCCGATGGTGCTTGCAACGACGATTTCCATCTCAGTGCACCTCCTCGGCGTCGGATTCGGTGTATTCGGGATGCGAGGGGTCGTAGTCCATCGCCGTTATGTTCACGGTCTCGCCGGCGTAGCGCGCGATGCGCGACAGCGAGAACAGCATCAACATGACGGCGCCCAGCACGGTCAGGAACACGCCGAGATCGAAGAGCGCGGCGGTGGCCCATTCGAATTCCTCGATGGGCGGTATGTGGATGTAGCCATAGGCGCTGGTCAGGAATGGCTTGCCGGCGAACCAGGCCCCTACCCCGGTCAGCCCCGCGACAATGACGCCCCAGCCGATCATCGAGTGATACTCGATTTTCTGCCGGCTCATCGTCCAGGCAAAACCCGACGCCATGTACTGCATAAGCAGCGCGATTGAGATCACCAGCCCCGCGACGAAGCCGCCACCGGGCATGTTATGGCCGCGCAGAAAGATGAAGATACCCACGACGCAGGCGATGGGCATCATCACCCGGGTCGCGACCACCATCATCAGCGGGTGGCGATCCCGCGACCGGTCCTGCGAGAAATCCCAATTCCGCAGCCGAGCTGCGGCGGGTCCGTTCAGCAGTGCCTCCATCAGCGCGAAGATGATGAGGCCGGCGATGCCGAGCACGATGATCTCGCCGTAAGTATCGTAACCACGGAAGTCCACGAGGATCACGTTGACGACGTTATGCCCGCCGCCGCCCTTGTAGGAATTGGCGAGGTGATATTCGGAGATCGAGCTGAAGTCGCGGGTAAGGAAGGCAAAGGACAGCGCCGCAACCCCCACGCCTGCCGCCAGCGCGATCACGGTGTGGCCGGATTTCAAGCCCCGGCTGCTTTCGTTCGGCGTGGATTTCGGAAGAAAATGCAGCGCCAGCAACAACAGCATTATGGTGACCGTTTCGACCGAGATCTGCGTGAGGGCCAGATCGGGCGCGGAGAGAAACACGAAACCCGCCGAGATCATCAGCCCGATGACCCCGATCAGGACCAGCGCCCGGAACCGGCGGCGGTGCATGGTGGCGACCGATATGGTGGCGACAAGCAGCAGCACCCAGCCGACGGCGACAATCGCGGGAATGGGCTGGATCGGGCGGGTCGCGGGCATCGTGCCGCCACCCATCCAGGCGATAACACCCATGATCACCGAAGTGACGACGAAGATCGCCAGGTACCGGCTGATCGCGCCGTTATGGGTGAAGGTGGTGATCCAGCGGCAGCCATCGGCGCAGGCGCGGATCAGCGCGTCGAAGATCGCCTTCGCCTCCGGTCGCGGCGTGCGCAGCCAGATCGCATCCAGCGGGCGGTGCAGCAGCATCAGGACGATACCGCCGAGGATGGCGATGCCGGACATGTAGAGTGCCGGCGTGATGCCGTGCCAGATCTTCAGATGCGGATGCAGGTGCGCGCCGGCGGTCGCGCTCGATGCAACCTCGACCAGCGGTTCCACAAGCCACGGCATGACCCCGATCAGGACAACCAGCACCGCCAGCAGCCCGGGTGCGGCATACATGCCGAACGGAGGATCGTGCGGCTTGTGGGGGTAGTCCTTGCGAACCGGCCCACCGAAAGTGTGGAAGATGAAACGCAGCGAATAGGCGACCGACAGCAGCGCGCCCAGCGTGGCGAGGACCGGTACGAAGTAATGGCTGTGCCACCACTCGGTGTGCGATGCTTCCTCCAGCATCATCTCCTTTGACAGGAAACCGTTGAACAGCGGGAACCCTGCCATCGAGAAACCGGCGATCGTTGCGATGGTCGCCGTGATCGGCATCAGCCGCGCCAGCCCGCCGAGCCGCTTGATATCTCGGGTATGCGCCTCGTGATCGACGATCCCGGCGCTCATGAAGAGCGCGGCCTTGAAGGTCAGGTGGTTGATGATGTGGAAAATCGCGGCGATGACGGCGGCTTCTGTCCCGAAGCCCAGCAGCATTGTCAGCAGCCCGAGGTGACTGACCGTGGAGAAGGCGAGCAGCGCCTTCAGGTCGTCCTTGAACAGCGCAATCAGCGCGCCGAGGATCATGGTGATCAGGCCGACTGTAGCGACGATGTAAAACCACTCGTTCGTTCCGGCGAGGACCGGCCACATCCGGGCCATCAGGAACACGCCGGCCTTCACCATCGTGGCGCTGTGCAGGTAGGCGGAAACGGGCGTCGGCGCGGCCATCGCGTGCGGAAGCCAGAAGTGGAACGGGAACTGTGCCGATTTGGTGAACGCGCCGGCGAGGATCAGGATCAGCGCCGGCAGGTACCATTCGGAAGCGCGGATTTCTTCGCCATGCTCGAGGATGTCGGTCAGGTGATAGCTGCCGGCGATGTTGCCTAGGATCAGCATGCCGCCGATCATCGCAAGCCCCCCGGCGCCGGTCACCGTAAGCGCCATGCGGGCGCCCTGGCGGCCCTCGGGCAGGTGCTTCCAGTAGCCGATGAGCAGGAAGGACGAGAGGCTCGTAAGCTCCCAGAAGATCAGCAAAAGCAGGATGTTATCCGAAACCACGATACCCAGCATCGCACCCTGGAACAGCAGCAGATAGGTGTAGAACTGCCCCATCGGGTCCTTGGGGCTGAGGTAGAAGCGGGCGTAGAGAATGATCAGCAGCCCGACGCCCAGGATCATCCCCGCAAAGAGCAGACCGAGCCCGTCGAGGAAAAAGCCTGCGGTCAGGCCAAGCTGCGGCAGCCAGTCGATCCGTGCCTCAAGCACCTCGCCGCGCATCACTGCGGGAGCCATGACAAGCAGCATCACGATGGCGAGGATCGTCGTGGCCATGGTGATGGTGGCACAGGCATTCCGCCCCGCGCGGATGAAAAGGCCGGGAAGAAGCGCACCCAGAAACGGCACAAGCGCCATGATCGGTAACAAGCTGCCTGCGCCTTCCATACGCACTCCCTCTTCCGCCACACACCCCGGTTTCCCCGGGGTACAAGGCGAGTGTGCCCGCGCAAGCGGTGCCGTCAACCGTTTCCGGCCGCCGGTCCGTCCCGGACCTTCGAGGATTGCGCGCGCCCCGCCTGTCGTCCCTGTCCGGGGATGACTACGCAGAGCGGCCGCGGGAGACAAGGGGCAAGCGGCCGCACCCCACACACGCAACTGATGAAAACGCTTGGGCTTTCCGGCGCGGCGCGCGCGGGCTAACAAGGCCGCGTCGCACCGAACCCGAGAGAGGCGCCGTGACCCGTGTCCTGATCACCGGAACCGCCGGATTTATCGGCTTTCACCTTGCAAAGCTGCTGCTGGACGAGGGCATGCAGGTGTACGGGTTCGACGGGATGACCGATTACTATGACGTCGCACTCAAGCGGCGGCGCCATGCGATCCTGCTGCAGAATCCCGGATTTGCCGCGACCGAGGGCATGCTGGAGGACGAGGCGCTGGTCTGGCAGGTCGCCGAAAGCTTTCAACCCGACGTGATCGTCCACCTCGCCGGGCAGGCCGGTGTACGTTATTCGCTGGAGGCGCCGCGCGCCTATCTTGACAGCAATGTGATCGGCACATTCTCGGTCATGGAGGCGGCACGGAAGCTGGAGGTACGGCATCTGCTGATGGCGTCCACCTCCTCTGTCTACGGCGCGAACGAAGACATGCCGTATCGCGAGACCGACAAGGCCGACCTGCAGATGACGATCTACGCGGCCACCAAGAAGGCGAACGAGAGCATGGCGCATGCCTATGCTCACCTTCACGGGCTGCCCACGACGATGTTCCGCTTCTTCACCGTCTACGGACCCTGGGGCCGGCCGGACATGGCGCTCTTCAAGTTCGTCGACGCGATCCTCGAAGGCCGGCCCGTCGATATCTACAACCACGGCGAGATGTACCGGGATTTCACCTATGTCGAGGACCTAGTGCGCGGCATCCGCGGGCTGATAGACGCGGTGCCGGAGCGCGTGTCGTCGCCTGATGAGATCACCGAAGGCGACAGCCTGTCCCCGGTAGCGCCCTGGCGTATCGTGAATATCGGCAATTCCGACAAGGTGCGGCTTCTGGATTTCGTCGAGGCCATCGAGGCGGAACTGGGTGTGAAGGCCGAGCGGAACTACATGGAGATGCAGCCGGGCGACGTGCCGACGACCTGGGCCGACGCCTCGCTGCTGCAGCACCTGACCGGATACCGGCCGAACACCGATGTTCGGGAGGGGATCGCCCGTTTCGTGGCCTGGTTCCGGGAGTATTACGGGAAGTAGGTGCCTTGGGCCGGTTTCGGAGGGAGCTCTGCCCCCGCGCCTCCGGCGCCCCCGGGATATTTTCGACCAGAAGAAGCGGGCGGATATTTCTGTTTCCTGCGAGCTGTGCTTAGCCTCTGCGGGTCATCGAGGGAGGAATGAATGGCAGAACTGCGGATTGCGGTGATTGGCGCCGGCATTATCGGCGGCACGCACATGGCGAGCCTGGAAAAGGTGGAAGGGATGTCGCTGTCCGCCATCGTCGATCCCACAGACGCGGCGGCCGAGGTGGCGGCGGCGCGCGGCGTGCCGCATCTGCGCGATGTGGAGGAACTGATCGCTTCAGGTCTGGCCGACGGGGCTATTGTCGCCACTCCAAACGAGACGCATGTGCCCATCGGCGAAGCGTTGCTGCGCGCGGGCATCCCGGCGCTGGTGGAAAAGCCGGTGGCGAATTCCATCGACGAGGGCGAGCGGCTGCTGAAAACGGTCGAGGAGACCGGCGTTCCGCTGCTGGTGGGACATCACCGGCGGCACAACCCGATGATCCGCGCGGTGCGCGCGGCTATCGACGACGGAAGCTTCGGCCGGCTGGTGACGGCGAACGTGATCGCGACCATGGCCAAGCCAGCCTTCTATTTCGACGTGAAATGGCGCATCGCGGAGCGCACGGGCGGGCCGCTGCTGATCAACATGATCCATGAGATCGACATGCTGCGCTTTTTCTTCGGCGAGGTGGCGCAGGTGACCGGGCGCGTTTCGAACGAGTTCCGCGGCAACCCGGTGGAAGATATCGCCGCGGCGATTCTAAATTTCCGTCAGGGCGGAATTGCGACGCTGACGGTGACCGATGCGGGTTGCGGGCCGTGGTCGTACGATCTGTCCTCCGGCGAAAGTCCGCGCCTGCCCCGGCATGACATTTCCGCCCACCTGTATGCCGGAACCAAGGCGGGGATTTCGCTGCCCGACGCGTCTTTCTGGACCTATCCGGGCACGCCGGACTGGGCGGTGGAGATGCAGCGCGGCAAGCTTGATTTCACGCCTGCCGATCCCTTCCCGCTGCAGATGGCGCATTTCGGCGCGGTGATCCGTGGCGAGGAAAAACCGCGGGTCAGTTGCGCCGACGGCGTCGCGAACATGCACGTGATCGCGGCAATAAAGCAGTCCGCAGCGGAAGGGCGACCAGTGGATCTCTAGCCCCAGATTTCGTGGCAAAGCGGCGCAAATTCGCGCGATCCGGGGCGGTTTGGCTTGACATTTCGGCAAGATCGTGCGGGCATATGCTCATTCGGTGAGTAAATGCTCACCCGGATCAGGGAGGATCCCGGAGAATGACGCGGCTTGCCCCGGCGGAAGCCATTTTGTCGGCTTGCCAGCGCCCGGCCCCTCTGTCCTGTGCCCGGATTCGTACCATTGAGGAGGCGCGTCAATGCCCCTGCAACTGAACCAAGCCAATCTTCAGAGAATGCCCGCGCCGATTGCCACCCCGTCCTATGACCGGGCGGCGGTGAGGCGCGGTATCCTGCATATCGGGCTTGGAAATTTCCACCGCGCACATCAGGCGATCTATCTCGACGACCTGCTGAACCGCGGGCTCGCGCAGGACTGGGCGCTGGTCGGCGCCGGTGTGATGTCCGGCGACGCAGCCATGCGGGAGGACCTTGCAGCGCAGGACAACCTGTTCACCGTGGTGGAACAGGATGCAGCCGGCGACAACGTGCGCATCGTAGGAGCGATGGTGGATTTCCTTGCCGTCGAGGACGGTCACGCCCCGCTTCGTGCCGCGATGGAGGATCCGGCAATCCGCATCGTCTCTCTGACCGTAACCGAAGGCGGCTACTACGTGTCGGCAGAGACCGGGACCTTCGACCCGTCGCACCCGGCGATTCAGGCGGATATCGCCAATCAGGGTGCACCGCAGACCGTGTTCGGGGTGATCGTGGCCGGGCTGCGGGCGCGGCGCGCGGCGGGCGTTGCGCCATTCACGGTCATGTCCTGCGACAACGTTCCCCATAATGGCGATGTCTGCCGGGCGGCGGTGATGGGGATCGCCGAACCGCAGGACGCGGAGCTGGCGGGATGGATCGCGGAGAATGTCGCCTTTCCGAACGGGATGGTCGACCGGATTACGCCCGCGACGACCCCGGCGCGGCAGGCCTATCTGGCGCAGGAGTTCGACCTGCAGGACGCGCGGCCTGTGTTCTGCGAACCGTTCCGGCAATGGGTGCTGGAAGACAGGTTCACGGCCGGACGACCACCTTTCGAAGAGGTCGGCGTGCAGTTCGTGCCGGATGTCACACCCTACGAGCACATGAAGATCCGCATCCTGAACGGCGGCCACGCGATAATCGCCTATTCCGGCGGGTTGATGGGGATCGAATATGCACATGAGGCGATGCAGAACGACCTCGTCTCGCGCTTTCTTGCCAAGGTGGAAACCGAAGAGATCATCCCGATCGTGCCGCCTGTGCCTGATACCTCGCTGACCGAATACTTCGAGCTGATCCGCGACCGGTTCTCGAACCCGCGGGTGGAGGACACCATCCGCCGACTCTGCCTCGACGGGTCGAACCGGCAGCCGAAATTCATCGTGCCGTCCATCGCCGACAACCTGAAGGCCGGGAAGCCGGTGCCGGGGCTCGCGCTCGAAAGTGCGCTTTGGTGCCGGTACTGCTACGGAACCGACGAGAACGGCGCCGAAATCGCGCCGAACGATCCGAGCTGGGACCGGCTTACGGCGCAGGCAAAGCGTGCCAAGGATGAACCCGACGCCTGGCTGGAGATGGGCGACATTTACGGGTCCACGGCCCGCGACCCGGCGTTCCGCGAGTCATTTACCGCAGCCCTGAAAGCCCTGTGGCGGGATGGGACCGAAACAGTGCTGCGCGCCTATCTGGACGGATAGCGCTTAGCCGGCCATCGCGCTCAGTGCCTCGCCCCCCGCGAAACAGTAGCGGGCCCGCCCGGCATTCTTGGAAACGTAGAGCGCCATGTCGGCGTCGCGCAGCATCTGTTCTGCGTCGGGACTCTCATAATCTTGGGACACCGCAATACCGATACTGCCGGAGATCCGGCATATCCGCTCGCCGAAGGCAATGGGCTGTTCCAGCCGCCTGAGCAGCCGCGTCGCGATCCGGGCAAGCCGGTCCCGGTCGGTCAGGCGATAGAAGATCAGCACAAACTCGTCGCCCCCGGCCCGGACAACCGTGTCGGACTCGCGCGTCTCCTCGACCAGAATGGCGGCAACCTCCTGCAAAACATGATCCCCCGCCGCATGGCCATGCGCGTCGTTCACCTGTTTGAAAAAGTCCAGATCCACATGCATCAGGCTAAACCTGTCCCGACTCCTGGTGTATCGCTCCAGCACCATATCCATCTCGCGCCTGTTGCGCAGGCCGGTCAGCATGTCGGTATGTGCCTGCTCCTCCGCTACGACCCTGGCGCCCTGAAGCCGCCGGTTGTGCCCCCTCAATTCACCTTGAACCGCAGCGTTCGCCTCCACCAGGTACAGCATCTCGACCGTCAGATCGGTGGGCGGGAAATCGGCGCTGGTCAGGTCATAGACACCCAGAGCCTCCACCGCGCCAATGCCGAAGGACAGGTTGATCAGCAGACCGGCGCCGTCGCGCAACGGCACGGCAAGGCCTTTGAACGCGGTCGCCGGCGGGTCAAGGAACTGAAGTTGCAGAGCGCCTCCGCCCCGCGTGGCGAGATCGGTGAAATCTGTGATGCTGCGCGGCCGGCGAAGTGCGAACAGATGGAAGAAGCCGCAGCCGCGGAGGTCCACCCCTTCGCGGAGCTTCCGAAGCGTCGGTCCGGCATGAATGATATGGCCTGCCGCATCGATGATCACCGCAAGCGGCATCACGGCGTCCAGCGCCTCCACATCCAGCTCTGCCGCCGGTGCGTCGTCCAGCTTTGGGAAAGCCGTCATCCCGTGCGCCGGCGCAGGTCGAACCGGCGGCCTTCGGAAAACGCGGTTTCAGCAAGCTGGATCGATATCGTCTCCGTATCCCCGCGCCGCTCGTCGAACTCCAGCAACACCAGCGCCCCGTAATCGTCCGCGAGTGCCCGCAGGACACCCATCAGGACATAGGCAAAGCCGTCCGGACCATTCCGCACCCGCAACGTGAAACTGGCTGTGTCTGTTTCCTCCAGTTCCAGTGCGGGCAGATCGAGGTCGGGCAATGCAAGGCGGGCCCGGTCCGGCAGTTCGTCAAGCGAGTAAAGAAATGCAACAAAGTTCGCGCCGCCGAAACGCAGGAGACGTCGGATCATCTGCATGTTTTCATGGCTGACGAGGTAAGTACCGATGTCCTCCAGTATCATCTGGCGCGGCTTGCCGAGGACCTGTGCCGCCGCCTGCAGAACCGCCTCCGTCAAAATGGGATCGTATTCCAGCATCGGCTCGAACCCGGCAAAGTCGAGCCCGGCGGAGGCTGCAATCGCATCCCATTTCTCTCGCCCGTAGGTGTCCGTCAAAAAGCACTGAACGGATCGATTGATCATCCCGTGCACGATTCGCGCCTCGTCTGTTTGCGGCAGCCTAGGCGCGGCTCGTTAACAAAGCCCCAATTCGTCAGGGTATGATGAAAATTTCCACCTTTCCAAGATCGAGCGAGCGGACGCTCGGCACACCGACGCTGTAGTTTCCGGCGAGGATGTCGTCGATCACCTGCGGCTGCAGGCTTACCGCGCCACCACGCAGGAAGGCCGGTGACTGGCGTGTCCCGTCCTTCAGCGCCGTGACGTAGACATAAGGGCCATTTTTCCAGACCAACAGCGTCTCATCGCCCGGGCTCTCGAGGTCCAGATCGGCGGCGAGGAACAGGCAGGCGGGATTTCCGGCAGGCGTTTTCTCGCGGCAGGCTTCGGCCCATTGCTGCAGGTCGTAGGGCGCTGCCCTGTCCAGCAGGCCGTCGGGCAGCCTACCCCCTTCGGGCACGACCGGCGCAGTCACGAGTATTTCCTCGCGCAAGCTGTCCTGTGTGGGGCCGGTATCTGTGCGCTCGAAGGCATAGCGGCTGTCGGCTGCCTCCAGCAGCGCCAGCCGTTCCGCGATCACATCGGCCTCCGGGTGCTCTATCGCGGCAAGCTCCGCAATGGCCGCCTCGCCCGCGACACCGATTTCGCGGCCTAGGAACCACAGGTCGAGATCCTCTGCCGCGACCTTACCCGCATCGAACCGCGCCATCTGGTTGCGGGCCGAAATGCGTTCAGCGTTCAGGATGGGCGTCAGCCACAAGGCCGCCAGCGCGATGGTTATCAGTGCCATGACGATGTTCGCCTGCCGGATCCGTTCCATCCAGTCGCGGCGGCGTATCACGGAGACCGCGTAAAGCAGGCCATAACCGAGCCCGACGATGCCGGCGCATGTGGCGGCGATTCGGTCCGGGCTCCAGCCGTAGTCGGCGACACGGATCCAGACCGCGTAGAGAGCAAGGGCGGACAGGATCGGGATGACCACGGCGAGCAGCTGTGCAGATACCAGGAGGATGCGGGAATCGGCAGCTTCCTCGTCATTGCGCTCGATGGCCGAGGTGATCAGCGTCGCGATGCCCACGGCCATCGACAACAGGACGGCCGCCGCGGACAGGCCACCGAACACATCGGAAAGCCCCCGGAACGGGATCGCGATCAGGAAGACGCCGGCAACGACGACGACCACCGGAAGGAGCAGGCGCAGCAGGCGCAGGATCAGGAAGGGCGAGATGTAATCGGCAAGCTCCGCCACCACGGCAAGCGCAAGGCCGATTATCGCGCCGGTCAGGACAGCCGGCACGGCGTCGATTTCGAGCAGGTCCTCGATGATCTCCAGCCCGACCAGTTTGAACAGCGCGTCGGAGAGAAAGATCACACCCCAGAAGATGCCGACAAAGACCAACGCGGCGGCGTAGCGCACGGCAATGTCCCAGGACTGCCGGAACAGCGCCGGATAGCTGCGCCAGCCCTCGCCCGAACGCAGCGCGACGATCAGAAATGGCAGCGACAGGAACACGATCAGACCGTAGGCGAAGACCGCGTGCCCGGTCTCCAGGAAGTCGTCGACGTCGGCGTATCTTAAGCTGGCCCAGGTCAGCAGGCAGGCGGCCGGAAGAGAGGCGCCCGCTGCTGCAAGGACAGCGCGCGGAAGAGCCAGTGCGCCGGCTGCGGCAAGAAGGGCTGCAAAGAACCCGCTCGCTCCGGCAGAGAGGAACAGCAAAAGCCGTTCATTTTCAACATGGTCCGGCAGAACGTCCCACAGCAGCCAGGCAGCAAGCCCGGCCAGCGCGCCGATCGCTGTCATCCAGACACGTCGGTTGACGGTGTATTCCCCGGGCTCGGTCATAGCGGTCATCGCGGCTCCTCCGCTGAAAGTCGCAGGCAGCCTAGGCGCGGCGGCGCCGGCGCAAAAGCCAGCAATTCCCTACCGCGCCGATATGTCCGAGTAGCTCAGAAGTCGGTCGGGGCGCCGCCCTCGGCCTTGCGGCGCTCGACAAAGGCGGAAAGTTCGTCGCGGATCGCGACATCCATCGGCGGCTCCTCGAAGCTTTCGATGATGCGCTTGAACATCACGTGCGCACGCTCGGTGGTCCAGACAGCTCCATCGAGATTCCACGCCTCGTAGTTGCGCCAGTCGGCGAGGAAAGGCTGGTAGAAAGCAGTCTCGTAACGCTCCTGCGTATGGTCTATCCCGAAGAAATGGCCGGATGATCCGACCTCGCGGATCGCGTCCAACGCGATATCGTCAGGGCCGGTGGCCGTGATCTCAGGCTCGAAATAGCGCTGGATCATCTGCAGGATCTCGCAATCCATGATGAACTTCTCGGGGCTTGCGATCAGTCCGCCCTCCAGCCAACCGGCGGCATGGTAAACCATGTTGGTGCCAGACTGGACTGCGGCCCACAGGCTGTTCGAAGTCTCCCACATCGCCTGCCCGTCGGGGATGTTCGCGGCGCAGACGCCGCTCGACCGCAGTGGCAACCCGTAGAAGCGGGCAAGTTGCCCGGTCATCTGGGTGGCTCGCATGTATTCCGGCGTGCCAAACGCAGGCGCGCCCGATTTCATGTCGACGTTGGAGGTGAAAGTGCCGATGGCACTCGCGCATCCGGGGGCGACATACTGGAACAGCGCCAACGCAGACAACGCCTCGGCGATCGACTGCGCCACGGCGCCGGCCATGGTGACCGGGGCCATCGCGCCCGCCAGCGTGAAGGGCGACACCACCACCGCCTGCCCCTTGCGGATACAGCGTAGGCAGCCGTCGATCATCGGCATGTCGTGCTTCAACGGCGAGGTGGAGTTGATATTGGTGTACATACGCGGCTTGGCCACGAACTCCTGGTGTGTGACGCCGCAGGCGATGCGGATCATCTCCATCACGTCCTCGACCCGCTCGGCGCCAAGGCTGTAGGCATGTGCCACCTTGTCGGTCAGCGTCAGCTTGTCGAACAGCACGTCGAGGTGCCGGACGGATGGGTGAATGTCGATCGGCTCCACCGGGTAGCCGCCGGCGAAATGGATGCAGTTGAAATACTGGGTCAGTTTCAAAAGGTTCCGGCACTGTTCGCTCGTACCGGGCAGCTTGCCGGTCTCGAGCGACCAGTAGTTCGGCGGCGAAGAGACATTGCCGAACAGCATGTACTTGCCGCCCATGACCAGCTCACGGTCGGGGTTGCGCGGGGTCAGGGTAAAAGTCGAAGGCGCCTTGCCCAGCATCTCCATCACGAAATCGCGGCCCATGCGGACATTAGTACCGTCCACGGTCATGCCCGCCTCGCGGAAGATCGCCAGCGCCTCGTCGTTCAGGAACTCGATGCCGATTTCCTCGAGAATGCGCATCGCCCCATCATGGATCGCGGCGATGCCTTCCTCGGTCAGCGGTTCAGTGGGCCGATCGGTGTTGACCGGCAGCCGCCAGGGCATCTGGCGGATCACCGCGGGATTGTTGAGCCGCCGGTTCCCTGAATGCCCGCCGGAGCGTTTGCGGCGCTTGACCACTGTATCCATGTCGCGACTCCTGTTTGGCCTAGCAAACAGGAGCGGCCGCGAGCAAGGTCGAGGGAATGCGACCAGTCAGGTCGTTTTTCTACAATTCCGTCATGTCCGAATTGGCCGGTTCTGTGCGGCGATCCAGTCGCTCAGATATCCGATGCTCGGCAATACGGCATCGGCCAACGGCGCCAAGTCTTCCTCCTCCGCCATCCCGGTCAGCACCGCGATACAGCGCATGCCCGCCGCGCGTCCCGCAACCAGATCATGCGTGCTGTCCCCCACCATGGCAATGGACGAAGGCGACAGGTCCACGGCGCGCGCGAACGCCAGGCACATACCGGGTTCGGGCTTGCCGCCGAAGCCGGAATCATAACCGGCGATGAAGTCGAAGGCATCTTCCTGTCCCACGGCAGCAAGATGCGCCCGGGCCGGTACTTCGGCATCGTTGGTCGCGACACCGAGTTTCAGACCTACAGACCGAAGCTCCGCGATCAACTGCTTCAGCGGCACGGCTTCGACCAGCGGAGCCGCTGCGGCCGTGGCGTTCAGCCGGGCGACCAACTCGTCTGGCGAGAATTCCGGAACGCCTGGCCCGAGCAAAGCCACGAGTTCATCCGGGGTTCCGGCGATAACCGGGCTGAGCGGATCGAACCTGCGCGCCGCGTAATCGAAACCGATGCGGTCCCCAAGGGACGTCGCCCTCTCAGCATCGCCCCCGGCGAAATCCAGCAGCATCGTCGCCGCCCAGGCGCTCCACGTTGCCTCGAAATCGAATAACGTGCCGTCCTTGTCGAAAAGCACCCCACGGATTGCCGTCATCCCTGTCCCCTTCTGCTGCCAGTCTTGCCACAGGTCGCAGGGCGTTGACATGGCACATCGATTTGATTGACAATGACAACTATGTCGTCACCATACCGTCTTCACGATTCCCTCGGTTATCAGTTGTCACTTGCCGCGCGCATACAGCAGCGACGGCTGGAGGACGGTCTGCGCAAGCTGGGTCTGCCAAGGACATTCTGGGCGATCCTGCTCGCGGTCGGCAATGAGGAATTGCGACAACCGTCTGAAATCGCGAATTATGTCGGTATCGACCGCACAGCAGTCAGCCGCGCGCTGCGCAATATGGAGGTCGCTGGGCTGATCGCCCGACAGGACGGAAACGGAGATGGCAGAACCCGTACGGTCGCCGTTACCGAAACGGGCTACGAACTGCTGGCGCAGGCGACGCCTATTGCCCGCAGCAATGCGGCGGTCATGGCCGAACGGCTCAGCCCGGAAGAGCGGCAGGACCTAAAGGACCTGCTAAAGAAACTGATGACGGGAGAGGACCTGCCGCCAACGCATCTTTGAGGAGGAGATGGGTAAGCTATTTTCATACCGGAACCGTCCGGTGCATCTGGGCCCGTACCCGCTGGAAAAGCTGGCGCGGACGGGGGTGACCGTCGATCTCGACAGGCTGGGGCCGATGCAGGGGCTGAGCTTTCGCCGCCCCGAGGACCCGCTGTCGATCGTTAACGCGATGCAGGAATATCAGGCGATGCTCGACGCCACCCGCGACGGGGTGACGAAGGCACGCGCGACAATCCCCGAAGACCCGGAGGAACGGGCGCGGCACCTGAAGGCATTCGGCTATTACCTCGACAGTGCGATGGTCGGCGTCTGCGAGATTCCGGCATCCGCATGGCTGGATGAGCCGCTGGCGAACCCGGATGTGGACCGGCTGGCCGAGAAGATCCGCACCATGCAGCCGAAGACACTGGCAGCCGGGATCGACGTGATCATGGCCGGCCTGCGCGAAGCCCTCGCCGCCCCGCCGAAAGAGTGCCGGCATCACACGCATGCCCTCGTGCTGCTTTGCGATTATCCGCGCGATCCGCGCGCGGACGAGCCCGGAACCGACTGGATCCTCGACGCGCAGTCGCACCGCGCCTGCCTGCGGACCATGGAAACGGCGGTGACGCTGTCGAACTACATCCGGCTTCTGGGCTACGAGGCGCGCGCCCATTCCGGTGCCGCGTCGGAGGTGCATCTGGAAAAGCTCGCGGTCGCGTCCGGGCTTGCGGCTGTGGAGAATGGCGAGGCGATGAACCCATTCCTGGGTACGCGGTTCGGGCTTGCGGTGATTACGACGACGCTGGAAATGGAGCCGGACAAGCCGATTCTTCCGGGCCAGAAGCCGGGGCTCGGCTGGCAGGCAGGGCTCGGCCATCAGGCAAAGAACGCCCGGAACGCGGACCCATTCAAGTCGCGCGAGTTCAAGGATGGTCCGCATCCGTTCGAACGCCTGAAACGGGTGGACGAACCCACTACGTATATCGACCGCGCGAATGTCCCTCGAGTCCCGAAACGGGCGAACATGTTTGCGCGCTCGCTCTTCGGCGATCTTGGCCGTGCGGCGCAGGAGGGGGCGAAGAACGGCAACTATGTGCGCAAATCCGCCTCTGCCTTTGCGTTCCGCCCGTCTCTGGGTGCATTCATATTGCTTCAGGACGGCGAGACGCGAGAGATTCACCCCTCCACCTCGGACCCACAGCGCAATGCCGACAACATCAAGGCCGCGCTCTATTTCATCGGGCAGGACGCAGTTGGCCTCAGCGACTGCCCGGACTGGGCATGGTATTCGCATGACGCCGCCGGCAAGCCGATCACGCCCTACCACGACCAGGCGATTTCTATGATCGTCGATCAGGGGCACGAGACGATGGAGGGCGCCTCCGGCGACGACTGGATCAGCTGTGCCCAGTCGATGCGCGCATACCTGCGTTTTTCGCTGGTCGGCGGCGTGCTTGCGCAGCACCTTCGCAACCTCGGGTTCTCGGCCCGGACGCACACGGTTATGGACGACGAAGTTCTACACCCGCCGCTGCTGCTGCTGTCGGGTCTGGGCGAGGTCAGCCGTATCGGCGAGGTGATCCTGAATCCGTTTCTCGGCCCCCGGCTGAAATCCGGTGTCGTGACCACGACGATGCCGATCACCCACGACAAGCCGATCGACTTTGGCCTGCAGCGGTTCTGTAACTCCTGCAACAAATGCGCCCGCGAATGTCCTTCCGGCGCCATCACGGCTGGTCCAAAACTGATGTTCAACGGTTACGAGATCTGGAAATCGGACAGCCAGAAGTGCACCACCTACCGTGTCAGCCAGAAGAACGGCGCCATGTGCGGGCGGTGCATGAAAACCTGCCCGTGGAACCTCGAAGGGCTCTTCGCCGAAAGCCCGTTCCGCTGGGCTGCGATGACGGTGCCCAAGGCCGCGCCGGTGCTGGCGAAGCTCGACGATATGGTCGGGAAGGGTGATATCAACCCGGTCAAGAAATGGTGGTGGGACCTCGAGATGACCGACGAAGGGCCCTACGGCCCGCCCGCCGAACCGCCCAACACGCGCGGTCTGCAGCGGGATCTCGACCTGCGCTACGAGGACCAGACGCTGGCCGTGTACCCGGCTCCGCTGGCGCCGCCGCCCTATCCCTGGCCTTTCCCGATGGACCGCGAAGCAGGGATCGAGGCGTACCAGGCGATGATCCCGGCCGAGGAGCACAAGACCCGGCGGGCAAATGGCGTGCCGCCCGAGCATGTCTACACCGCCGATCAGGGCGAGAGCCCGGTGCTGCAGGTTGTGGTTTCGCGAGCCGAGCAGATGACCGGCGGCGTCAGCAAATATGAGTTCTCGCTACCTGACGGCGCGGATCTGCCGCCCTTCACCGCGGGCGCTCATATCGACGTCGTCGTCGCACCCGAGTTCTTCCGGCAGTACTCGCTGTCCGGCGACCCGGCGGACCGGTCGAAATACCAGATCGCCGTCTTGCGCGAGGATGCAGGACGCGGCGGCTCGAAGCTGATGCACCGAATCTTCCATGAAGGCCGCCGGGTATTCATCTCCCATCCGATCAACCACTTCCCGCTCGATGAGACTGCCAGCTTCACCTACCTGATGGGCGGCGGCATCGGTGTGACGCCGATGATCGCCATGGCCCACCACCTGCATGCCATCGGTGCGGAATTCGCGCTGCACTATTCCTGCTCGCGGCGAGAGGATGCAGGTTTTCTCGAGGACCTTCGCCACGTGCCCTGGGGCAACCGCCTGCACCTGCATTTCAGCGACGAGGGCAGCCGGGCGGATCTGTCCCGGGTGCTGAGGTATCGGGCCGGCGCGCATGTCTATACCTGCGGCGGCGATGCCTACATGGCGGCAGTGATGGTCGCAGCCGAAGCCAACGGCTTCCCGGAAGAGGCACGGCATCTGGAATACTTCTCTGTCCCCGAACTGCCGGAATACGAGAACCACCCATTCACTCTGAGACTCACCAGATCCGGGCGGGAGATCGAAGTTACCGAAGACATCTCCGCCTCCGACGCGCTGCTCGCGGCGGGCGTGCATGTTGATGTCAAATGCTCGGACGGGCTGTGTGGCGTCTGCAAATGCGGTGTCATCTCGGGCGAGGTGGAACACCGCGACTTCGTGCTGTCGAAGAAGGATCGCGAGAGCCAGATAATCCTGTGCCAGAGCCGCGCGGCGGAACCGGACGGCGTGCTGGAGATCAACCTCTAGGTCAGGTCCAGTGCACCTGCGCGCCGCCCGGCAAAGCAGCCCGCGCCTGCATGACAGTCTCGTAGGGTAGACTGCCGGAATCGCAGAAGGCCACGACCCAAGTGTCGTCCATCATCAAGAAATCCAGCACCGACCCCAGGAATTCCGGATCGCCCGAGCGCGCGCGGATATCGTCCACAGAAGCGCCGGTCGCGCCAAGGAAAACGCCAATCATGTCGTCGCTTGCCGCGAGCCAGGCAAGCGCCTGTGCAGCCACTGTCTCGGCGCGATCCTGCTGCATAATACTTTCTCCACTCAACCCGAAACGTTTTCTTAACCTGTCCCAACGAAAGAATAAATCGAACGAAACGCACACAAGCTGGAAGTGCGAGGACACCATGTCGGGCCGTATCCTTATCGCCGATTCCGTAGCGGGAGAGCGCATCGTCCTCAAGGCCCGCCTCGCGCCTTTCGCCTACGAGACCGTGCAGGCCGCGGATTTCGATGAGATGCTGCAGATCGCGCAGTGCGATCCGCCCGACCTGATCCTTCTTCCGCAGCGGCTGGGCAGTCTCTACGGCGCGGAACTCTGCGCCAGGTTGCGAACCCACCCACAAACGCGCTCGATCCCCCTGATCCTGCGGCTCGACGGCTCCGACTGCCGGATGCGGATCGATGCGCTGGAGGCCGGCGCCGACGCGGTGGTGGACACGAAATCGGAACCGGCCCTGCTCTCTGCGCGGATCCGCAATCTGTTACGCCGCCATGCCAGCGAGGCCGAAATGGCCAACGCCACCGATACCGATCAGGGTCCCGGCTTTGCCGAGGCGGTGCCGCCATTCGCACCGGCCGGCGACATCGTCCTGATCGTCCCGAACCTGGCAGAGGGCGTCGTCTGGCGGCAAAAACTGGCGCCCCGCATACGCGGAAAGATCCGCATCATGCAGGAGGGATCGGCCCTACCCGCCCTGCGCGGCGAAACGGCACCTGATGCCATCGTCGTCGCGGAAAACGTCGGGTTGCCGCAACGAACCCTGCGCCTGATCTCGGATCTGCGTTGCCGCAGCCAGACCATGCACGCGGCGATACTTCTGGTGCAGCCGGCCCCCGCACCCGAACGGGCGGTCACCGCACTGGACGTCGGCGTCAGCGACCTTGTCGAAACCGGCTTCGACGCCGAAGAGGTCGCGCTGCGGCTGCGGCGCGAATTGGCGCGCAAAGCGCGGGCTGACGGCCAACGCGCAGCCCTGCGTGACAGACTGAAGATGGCGGTGACCGACCCACTGACCGGCCTGTTCAACCGCGGATACGCGATGAACCGCATGGAGGTGATCGCAAGGGAAGCCCGCCGCGCCGGCGAGTGCTTCGCGGTGATGATGCTGGATCTCGATCGGTTCAAGACAATCAACGACACCTTCGGCCACGCGGCCGGAGACGCGGTTCTGGTCGAGGTGGCCCGCCGGATGAGCGGCTGCCTGCGCAACGGCGATCTGCTCGCGCGCATTGGCGGAGAGGAATTTTTGGCCGTCGTACGCAACGCTGCTCTGGACGATGCCCGCACGACTGCGAACCGGATCCGCTGTGCCATAGCCGAGCCGTCGGTCGAATTGCCTAACAGCGCCGGCAGTGTCACGGTCACCGCAAGCATCGGGCTGGTGACGAGCGATCTCTACCAGGCCGAAACCGCAAAGATGCTGGAGGCCGCCGACCGCGCGCTTTATGCGGCCAAGGCGGATGGGCGCAACCTGGTCATGGTTCAATCGAACGCCGCCTGAGGACGGGTCTCTTCAACCAGGCCTGGCGCGGCCTCAGTCCTTCTTCGGCGGCGGCGGACGGTCCGGCTTCCACCTACGCAATCCGCTCTCCAGCGATTCCGCGTAGGCCGCGCGTTCGCCATCGTCCATACCGGCGATCTGATCGAGCAGCAGGTCGCGGCCTGCCTGAAGGCTCTCTGCGATCTCGTTCTGCTGTGACTCGATGATCTGCACCAGCGCCTGGTGATCGTAAGGTTCGGCGCGCAGGGCCGCGAGGAAGGCATCGAATTGTCGACGCAGCTCGGACCGACGCGACTGGAAACTGCCTTCCTGCTCGCGGATCGCCTCTGCCAGTGCCTGCCGGTCGCCGTCGGGAAGTGCGGCGACGAACGGGCCGAAGCCCAGGTCGCGCATCGGCAGCCCGTGGTCCCGCTTCGGGGGGCCCTTGATCAAAGCACCCGCTATCAGGCCCACGACGAGAAGGTTCAACGCAAGCGACAGGATCAGGACCAGCCGGCCCCAGCGAAAACGCCGTTTCGGTTCTGTTACGGGATCGCTCATCGGTCAGCTTTCTCCCAGCAATCCGGCATAAGAGGGCATCAGGTCCTCCGCCGTCGTCCAGTCGGCAGAAAGGTAACCGTTCGACAGCGAGTCCACGGTGTCCGGCGTGACCACACCAATGGTCAGGCCAGTCACGGCCGCCGCCGCCAGGCCCACTGCAGCGGGCCAGCCGCCGATACCGGCAAACAGGCCGCCGAACAGGCCCCGCGGTCGCGTGTCCGCGGCGGTCGGCACCGCCCGTGCCGCCAGTTGCGCATCGGCATCCGCCAGTATTCGCTCGAACAAGGCACCCGAAGGATCGGGCGCTTCGGCCCGTGCGGCGGAGAAGAGAGATTCCAGCTCCGTCTCGTCCAGTGGTTTTCCAGCCGTCTCAGCCATCTTCGTACCCCAGTTCTGCGCGCCGCGGCGCCAGATTGGCCGCCAGCGCCCTCTTGCCGCGGGCGGTCAGACTTTCGACCGCCTCAACGCCTATGTCCATCACCTGCGCGATTTCAGGGTTCGAGAACCCCTCGATGTGGCGCAGGATCACCGCCTGCCGCTGCCGCTCCGGCAGCTCTTGCAGCGCTTGTTCGAGCGCCTTTGCCCGTGCCTCCTGCTGCAGCCCCGCTTCTGCCCCGGGGCTCTCGTCCTCGGGCTCGGGCACACTGTCGAGCGCCTGCCCCCTGCTCTTGCGCAACCGGTCAGTGCACAGGTTCGACACCACCCGGTAGAGCCATGTCGTCACCTTCGCCTCGCCCTGCCGCCACTCGGGCGCCTGTCGCCAGAGCCGCAGCATCGCCTCCTGCGCCACGTCCTCCGCCTCGGCCCGATCGTTCAGCATCCGTGCGGCGAAACCAAGGACGCGCGGAGTCAGCCGCAAGGTCAGTGCCTGCGCGGCTTCGCGGTCGCCATTGCCGAAAGCGACGAGCAGCGCCTCGTCAGAGACGTCAGACAGAGCGTCCAGAGCCATGTTCATCGTCCGGATGGCGTATCCCGAAAGGGTTTGGGCAGCAATATGCGCGGCGGCGCGCTTTGTTCGGGGAGAGACCTGCGCGCCGCCGCATCGGAGTCAGGGCGTCAGCGCTCGCCCTGGCCCCAAGGACCTTGCTGCGGGCCGTGTCCGTAGCCCGGCATCATACCGTAGCCCTGCATCGGACCGTAGCCCGGCATAGGGGCATAGCCGTAACCCGGCATCATCCCGTAACCCGGCATCGGCATGGGCATTGGCATGTAGCCCTGCATCTGGCCTTGGCCCTGACCGCGTTCGCCTTCATGGCCACGCTTCATGAAGCCCTGGCGGTCGCCGTGATTGCCACGCCCGTCCTTGCCGTGGCCGCGGAACATGCCGCGTGCGTCTTCCAGCTCGGCCTGCGTGATGGAGCCGTCACCATCCGTGTCGAACCGCTCGAAAAGGTCCGGGCGGTCGCCGCGCGGTCCGGCATCCGCCAGTTCCTCGGCGCTCAGCAGGCCGTTGCCGTCTTCGTCGAGCTGTTCGACCATACGTGCCGCGCGCTCCTGCTGCCGTTCTACCCGGCGCGCTTCCTGCGCGGCGAACAGTTCCTCGGCCGAGACCTGACCGTCGCTGTCGGCATCCATGCCGGTGAAGCGTTCGGTCTTCAGCGCGTCCACCTCTTCGCGGGTGACGGTGCCGTCGCCATTGGTGTCATACCGCTCGAAGACCATCATCGCTGGCCCTGCGGGACGCTCCGGCTGGGCCGGCGGCGTGTTGCTCTGGGCGGTGGCGATCACGCCGGTCGAGGCGATAGCAATCGCGGCCGTCGCGGCCAGTAGGGGGATGCGTTTCATTGTCTGCTCCTGTTTCAAGGTTGCTCCTCCGACGCGCGGTGCATCTGTCTTGCGCGTTCTGATAGTGAAACGGGCGCAGTCCGGACTTCCGTCGCCGGGGGCGCAGATTTTTTCACAACGTCGTCCGGGCTCTTTTGCGACAGAGCGCCGCAATGACGATGCGCGCGGTTACTAACCTGGCCAATGCGCCTATGTTGGGGGACATCAGAATTCACCGGATCAGAGCATGACGGATATGACCGCGGACCAGCACGCCCTAGAGGACCGCCCGGTAAAGCCCGCCCTTTGGCGCGGCTGGCGCCGGCGCTGCCCGAATTGCGGGTCGGGCCCGATGCTGCGCGGCTATCTGAAGGTGCGCGACGAATGCCCGGTCTGCGGCGAGGAATTGCACCATCACCGGGCCGATGACGGGCCGGCCTACCTGACGATCCTCATCGTCGGCCACCTGATGGCACCGGCGATCCTTTTCGCGTACTCGACCTGGCGGCCGGAGCCTCTGATGCTGGCCTCGGTCTTCTCGGTTGGCTGCGTGGCGCTGTCGCTGTACCTTCTGCCGAGGCTGAAGGGGCTGATCGTGGCGCTGCAATGGGCCAAGCGGATGCATGGTTTCGGGGACGGCAGCTGATCCTCGCCCTTGGGGAGGATCGGAAATGGACAAGACAGCCATAAGAAATGCGGCAACGGTGGTGCTGGTGCGGGATGCCGCGACAGCGCCTCGTGTGCTCATGGGTCAGCGCGGATCCAAGGCGGCGTTCATGCCGGACCGGTTCGTGTTCCCGGGCGGCGCGGTGGACGCGGGCGATGCATTCGTGCCGATGGCAGAGCCGCTGCCGGACGGCTGCCTCGCGCGGATCGACGAGCGAAGCGTGCCGGGCCTCGGGCCCGCCCTTGCGGCGGCGGCGATCCGGGAGTTGTGGGAGGAGACCGGGCTGGCGCTGGGGCTGCCGGGCATTTGGTCCGGCGACGTACCGGAGGACTGGCTCGGCTTCGCCGGAGCCGGGTTCGTGCCCGCCGCCGGGGCGCTGTCCTTTGTCTTCCGGGCGATCACGCCGCCGGGGCGGCCGCGGCGGTTCGATGCCCGGTTCTTCGTGGCAGATGTGGCGGCGGTGCAGGGCGATCCGGATGATTTCTCGCGCGCCTCGGGCGAACTCGGGCACCTGCAATGGATCCCGCTGGAGCGGGTCAGGGAGTTCCACCTGCCCTTCGTGACCGAGGTGGTGCTGGCCGAGGTGGCGGCGGCGCTGCCGGATCTGGGGCCGCCGGAGACGGTGCCTTTCTTTGACAACGGGGCGGAGGAGAGCCTGTTCAGAAGGCTGGGCGGCGTGGGGCCGATGCAGGGGTATGGCGGATAGCGTCCCCATGGGGACGGGGGGTCAAGTCATTGATTTCAGGAATGTTAGCGCAAACGTAGAGTGGGGACGGTATGTGCAGGGTGCCGTTTGCGCAGGTCGCACGACCGTGACACCGACGGGGATGGCCGACCCGTTTCCGGGCCGGTCACCCAGAAAGCTGCCAAGGCGGACGCTGGCGCCGCTCGGGCAAATCAGGCTCGTCAAAAGTTCCGCCTCGCTCCGCGTGCCCGCCGCATTGGAGCGGGAACGCGGAGCAGGCATTCCCAACCGCGCTAAAACGCGATCTCCGCGCTCAGGCGGATCGAGCGACCGGGCTCGTTCAGGGGCACGACCTCTCCCACGAACTCCTGGCCGTAGGTCGCACGGCTCGCATAGGTCTCGTCAAAGAGGTTGTTCACTTCCGCCCTGAACGTCAGGTTCTGCATCTGCGGCGGCGTGTATTCGGTGAAGATGTTGACCACCGTGTATCCCGGCAGCGTGGGCCCCTGTCCACCGGTGTCATAATCGTAGGTGTCGTCATAATCGAACGCGATCTGCGCGTCGCCGCCCACAAGCACCCCATTGTTGAATTCGTGGGCGGCCTGAACGGTCAGGAAATCGCCCATCGGCATCGTCAGGTAGTTGCCGGTGTAGGAATCCGCAGTGCGCCCGTCGAGTTCGGTGTCGATGCTGGCAAAGCCCACGCGCAGGAAACCACCGTTCCAGCCGTAACCGAACCCGACCTCGTAGCCGCGGGACTGCAGGTCGGTCGTCAGTTCCGGACCGCCGGAATAGCTGGCGGCGCGGGCGTTGTTGATGTCGGTGCCGAAGATCTTGCCATCCACAATCCAGTTACCGAAATCATAGGCGGCGGCGACATAATAGTTTTGCGCAGTGACCGACTCGATCCCGCTATCGGCATAGCTCCAGGCAGGATTCATGATGAAGTTCTCGGCCAGTTCGATACCGCCCCAGACATGCGCATAGCCCGCGCTGACCGTGAACCGGTCGGTCACGTCCCATTCGCCGGAAACGTTGCCGGAAACGCCTGATGCCGACTGGGTCGAGCCATCGACGCCGGTGAATTCCTGAAAGTCGGCGCGCGCGCCGAAGGACAACCGCGTGTCGACCGTGGGTTCCAGCCGGGCCTGCGCGAAGACGCCGAAGTTCCGCAGCTTTTCCTTTGCCGCCTCGTTCCACGCGGAATTCGGCAGGTAGACATAGTCTGTCTCGGCCGTGTCCGAGAAGAAATCGACGCCCGCGTTGATCGAGCCCCATCCGAGGTCGAAGCGGTTGGAAAACACGCCGCTGATGCTTTCCGTAACACCCTCGACGGTCTGCGCCGTGCTGAGGTCGCTCTCGTCTATGAAAAGATCCGTTCCGCTGTAGGCGATCTGGATCCTCGGATCCCAGAGCCCGTCGGGCGCCGTTTCGGTGTAGGTCAATGCAACGTTCGTCCGGGTCATCTCGTAGGGCCGGGTCGGCGGCACCGGGCGTCCGCCGATGATCTGCCCGATATTCGCCCGGTATGGACGCGCCTCGTCATCCTCGACCTGCTCGAAGGACAGCTCGATCCGGCTGCCGGTATCGCTTTGATAGGCAAGCTTTGCGAGCCCGCTGAACACGCCTGTACCCGAGCCGACTATTTCTACACCGTCGCCGTCTTTCCGCGGGTTGCCGTCGGCGTATTTCAGGAAAGCCAGGTAGTCCCATCCGCCCTGCATCCCGTAGAGTGTGAGGCTGTTCGACACGATATTGCCGTTGGTGTCGAACTCGAACTTGTAGCGGCCGCCGAACGTATCTCCGGCACCCCGAAGATCGGCGGCATCCTTGGTCTCGTAGGCCAGCGCCCCGCCGAGCGCACCCGGACCTGCATCGGCGGGAGCCACGCCCGGGTCGATCCGCACCACCTTGAGCAGCGCCGGATCGATCAGCGTGGTGGTGTTGTGGTGGAAGATCTTGTTGTTCTGCCGCGCACCGTCGATGCTGATGGCGAGGTTGTTTTCCTCGATGCCATTGACATAAACCTTCTGCGACATCGGGATCGAACTGCCGACGGCAATCGTTGGTTCCGCCACGAACAGCTCGGACAGGTCCGCCGGGTTGCTTAGCGCGATTCCCGCGCTGGAGATGTTGATGACATCATCGGCCAGGTCGGGAATGCCAAGGATCTCGCCATCCGGGTCCGGGCCTGCCGGCGCGGCAAGGACGATGGTTCCGAGGAACGCCTCGCCGTCCTGGGCCGCCGCCTCCATAGGCACGACAGTGGCCGCAATCAAAATAGGTGCCCTCAAGCTCCGCATACGCTTTCCCCCGGTCGGATCTTGTTGAAATTTTCTGGATTTCGGGTGGCTGCGGAGCACGTCCGGTGGCGGCCTTCGGCGAGGTGAGCATGCCGTTGGCTTTACGTCAACTGCCGTGAGGTTTGGAACGGTCCCATTCCCTGCTGGACACGGTTTCGGCTGTTTACTGAGTTACGCCAGCCCGCCGTCGGAACGTGCGGAAGCCTCCGGCGGGGATATTTCTGACCAGAAGAAGCAGGCGGGTTGCGCGCCGGTCAGAGGTACAGGACCAGCATCACCACACTGAGCCCGAGCAGCGCGATGCCGGTCAGTTCGCGACGGCTGACGGCCTCGTGGAAGACGAGCGTCGTTATCAGGAAGCTGAATATCAGCTCCACCTGCCCCAGCGCGCGGACATAGGCCGCGTTCTGCAGCGTAAAGGCGGTGAACCAGCCAAGCGAACCCAGCATGCCGGTGACGCCGACAAGCGCGGTGGTGCGCCATTTGCGGAAGACCTGAGTGATCTGGCCCGGCTCGCGCACCCGCAGCAGGATCAGCATGACCACGGTCTGCATCGCAGTGACGGCGGCCAGCGTGAAGGCCGCGCGGAAGACATAGTTGCCGTCGCCCAGTTCCAGCGCCGCGCCGCGATAGCCGATGGCGGACCCGCCGAAGGCCGCGCCGCCCAGGAGGCCCAGCGCCATGGACCGGTTGAAGATGCCGCCGCCAAGCCCCTTGCCCTTCAGCGATATCAGCACCACCCCGGCAAGCCCTATCAGGATCGCGACCAGCCCGGTGCCGGACACCGCTTCGCCGAGAACCACGGCCGAGAACAATGCGACCTGGATGGTCTCTGTCTTGGTGAAGGCAATACCGACCGCGAAGTTGCGGAACCCGAACAGCGCGACGGTGCAGAGCGTTCCCGCGATCTGGCCGAGCCCGCCGAAGAAGGAATAGGCCCAGAAGGTGCCGGTCAGGGGCGGAAAGGGTTCCTCCAGCGCCCGCATCAGCGCAAAGGCGGTCAGCGCCGCCAGCGGCGCGGCGAAGACGAAGCGCGAGAAGGTTGCGCCGCCGGTCGACAGGCCCGCCGCCTTGATCTGCTTCTGCAGCATGAAGCGCACGGTCTGTATTGCAGCCGCCGCGATGGTAACGATGATCCAGAGGTCCATACGGGCGCTATGGCACAGCTGGACGGCAGCCGGAAGTCGCCTTTTGCCAGAGGGTTAGAAGATGTCGCGGCTTACCGCTTCCACAGCGGATGCGGCACCGGATCCTTCGGCGTGAGGAAATAGCGCCGGAAGATCTCGGCATAGGACCGGTAGACGTAATTGCCGTTCCGCCGCGTGTACCGCTCGCGGTTCTGCGAATAGAGCTGCGGCAGCCGGTACCACGGCACGCGCGGGTGCATGTGGTGGACCACGTGCAGGTTGTTGTTCAGGAACAGGAGCGACAGCGGCCCGCGATCCTCGATGATCGCGGTGCGGGCTGAGGCGCGTTCCGCCGCCTGGTGTTCGAGGAAGGTGCGGATGCGTACCAGCGACAGGCCCGCATAGACGGCGATCAGGTAGCCCCAGACCGGCATCTGCGCCACGAAGGCGAACCACAGCGCGACCGGCACCAGCGCCGGCAGGTTCCACAGCCAGCCGCGGATGATACGGCGGTCGCCTTCGCGCATCCGGCGGACATCTCCCTGGATGAAGGCAAACATGCCGATGGCTGTTCCCACGGTCAGGCGGCCGAGCAGCGTGTTGTTGAAGATCAGCAGGGTCTGAAGCCAGCGCGGCAGCGTCTGCCACACCGCCGGGTCGAGATAGTTCGATTCCGGGTCGTCATAGGGATCGGTCAGTTCCGCGTCGTTGTGGTGATCCAGATGCGAATCCCGGAACCGGATATAGGGCACGATCAGCGTCAGCGCCGGAAAGACCAGCGCGGCGTTGACCGTGGCATTGCGCGTCGGGTGGCCATGTATCGCCTCGTGCTGGAGAGAGGAAAACTGTGCAATCGCCAGCGCCGTCAACGCGATGCCGAAGGCAAGGTTCCATTCCGCGGCAGCGGTGGTGCCGAGGGCCCAGACAGCGTAGCAGAAAGTCAGCAGTCCCAGCGTCGGCCATTCGATACGGCCGCTCATGCGCGGCCCCACGCGATGTTGGTCCAGATCCGTTCGTAGATGACGTAGCTCAGAAGGCCGAGCGCGGTGTTGATCGCGGCCATCGTGCCGCTTGTGGTGAGAGAGCCGGTACAGGTCAGCCCGACCAGAGCCATGATGATCCATCCGAGTACGGACCACAGAACTGCTTTCACCACGGTACGTTGCCGCGTCTCCATCATCCCTCCGGATTTTCTCGATGTCCCCGTTAACAGGGTAACGAGAGCGGCCGGCGCTGCGAATTCGGGATATGATTAACTTTTCCCCTCAATCCGTGATAAAAATCAACAAATGGCCAGATTCGACAAGAGAGACCGCGCTTACCTGTTCCGCCGCCGCCTGAGTCAGGCGATGGAAACCGGCGATGTCAGCCAGAGCGGATTGGCGCGCGGCATCGGCGTGGACCGTTCGACCGTGTCGCAGCTGCTGTCCGACGGGGGTGCGCGGCTGCCAAATGCGCAGGTCGTCGGCGAATGCGCCTCTTATCTCGGCGTCTCCGCGGACTGGCTTCTGGGCCTGTCGGAACGGCCAGAAAGTGCCGCGGACCTGCTGGCGAACAGCCTAGAGGTGACCGAGGCGCCTCGTGCGCTGGTGGACGAGCAGATATTCGACTGGCACCGCGAGGCGGCGGGCTACAAGATCCGGCACGTTCCGGCGTCGCTGCCCGACCTGCTGAAGACGCGCGCGATGCTGGAATGGGAATACAGCCCGCATCTGGGCCGCACCACCGAACAGGCCATCGGCGCGTCGGAGGACCGGCTGAACTTCATGCTGTCGGCGCAATCGGACTACGAGATCGCCTTTCCGATCCACGAAATGGAAAGCTTCCTGCGCGCCGAGGGCTATTACCGCGATCTGCCCGAAGACCTGCGGCTGGCGCAGACCGAGCGCATCCTCTCGCTCTACCGGCAGCTCTATCCGCGCCTGCGCATCTATCTTTTCGATGCACGGCGGCTGTTTTCCTCTCCGGTCACGATCTTCGGCCCGCTGCTGGCGGTGATCTATGTCGGGCGCAATTACTTGGCGTTCCGGGATTCGAACCGGGTTCAGACCATCCTTGCGCATTTCGACCAGCTGGTGCGCGAGGCAAGCGTGCCGGATCGCGCGTTTCCCGGCTATCTGGAGGAGATGGCGGACAGCGCGCTGGCGAGGAAATCGTAGACGAGGCGGATCCTGCGGCTGCTTTGCAGCTCGCGGTGGCAGATCAGCCAGACCGGCACCGGGATCGCCGGCAGTTCCGGCACCAGCCGCTCCATCTCGGGGAACTGCCTTGCGATCTGGTGGTCCATGATCCCGATGCCGAGCCCGGCGCGCGCCAGTTCCCAGGCGACGATGCCGCTCTCTGTCGCAAGCCGGATCTGGTGCGGTTCCACGGGAATGCCGAGGCGGTTGATCTCTGCCAGGAACCGGTCGACGGGCTGAAACCCGATGATGTCGTGCTGGCGCAGGTCGTCGGTCGTGGTGGGGCGTCCACGCGCGTCGATATAGGTGCGGGAGGCGTAGAGATGCGCGGAAGATGTCATGATCAGCCGCGCGATGAGGTCGGGCTGTTCGGGCCGGACATGGCGGATGGCGATATCCGCCTCGCGCCGCTGCAGGTCGCGGATGTCGTTGGCGGCGACGATGTCCACGGTGATCCCCGGCGCCTCGGCGCGGAGCCGGGCGAGGATGTCGGGCAGGAGATAGGCCGACATCGAGTCCGAGGCGGTGATGGACACCGGGCCCTCGATGGTTTCCGAATGGCCGGAAGCGGCCAGCGATATCCGTCCCGCGGCCTCCCCCATCTCGCGCACATGGGCGACGAGATCGCGGCCCGCCGGGGTCAGCGACAGCGACCGGCCGAGCCGTTCGAAGAGCGGCAGGCCGAGATCCTCCTCCAGCGCCGCGATCTGGCGGCTCAGCGTCGGCTGGGTCTGGCCCAGCGCGCGGGCGGCGGCGGATAGCGATCCCTCCTCGACTGTGGCGAGGAAGGCGCGGAGGTGGTTCCAGTCAAAGGCGGCGGCGGGCCATGTCATGCGTTTTCGTATACTGCAGATACGGAATTCGGCAATTCCCTTGTCAATCCTGTATGGATAGAGGGGCGCCAAAAGGAGTTTCAATCATGAATAGCGATGCAGCATTCTGGGACCGCGCCGCGGCGCGCTATGCCAAAAGCCCGGTCAAGAACGTACCGGCCTGGGAGGCGACGCTGACACGGGTCCGCGCCTACCTGAAGCCGGAGGACAGGGTGCTGGAAACGGGCTGCGGCACCGGATCGACCGCGCTGAAGCTGGCGGGTTCGGTCAGGGAGTACGTCGCCACGGATGTGTCGGCCGAGATGATCGCCATTGCGCGCGAAAAGGCGGCGGCGGCCGGCGCGGCGAACGTGGCGTTCGCGGTGGCTCCGGCTGAGGCGGATGCGGCCGAAACGGAAAGCTTCGACGCGGTGCTCGGCTTCAACCTGCTGCACCTCGTCAGCGATCTCGACGCCGCCATCGCCCAGGCCCGCGCGCAGCTGAAAACCGGCGGTTACTACATCACCAAAACCGCCTGCCTCCGCGAGATGAACCCGCTGATCCGGCTGGTCCTGCTGCTGATGCGCGCCGTCGGAAAGGCACCGAACGTGCTGATCTTTAGCCGGGAAGAGCTGGAAGCGGCGATCCGCAACGGCGGTTTCGAGATCGTCGAAATGGCGGAATTCGAGGGCGCCAAGAACGTCCGGTTCCTCGTTGCAAAGAAGGTCTGAGCCACCTCCGCCTGCTTCTTCTGGTTGAAAATATCCCAGGGGGGGTCCGGGGGGACAGCGCCCCCAGCGCACTATTTTCAGTCGTCCTATCGTTAATTCTCGCACTGTCTCGCCACCTCTCGCACTCACATCTTAACTATTTGTTGTCAATTACTTTTCTTCCCTGAGATCAGGGATTGCCTTTGACTTTTCGTCCCGCAGCGTCTCTTTTTGACAGCGATCTCTTCCAATCCGAGCGATTCTTTTGGCTAGGAATTGCCCAGACAGAGGAATGAGAATGGGACGAATCTCTGACACCAGACTGACCGACTCTTACATCCGCAGGAACCTCCCCCAGAGTGGACCCGCTTCTACCCTGACTGATGCTGCGGTGTCAGGTTTGAGTGTCACAGGACATCGCGACGATGCGAAGTGGCAGATGAGGAAGACCTTCAGAGGCACACGGCATCGGGTACACCTCGGCAGTTGGCCCCATCAGGGTGTGGAGGATGCAAGAGCCGCCGCTCAAGCCGCTCTTGCCGCCATACGCGCGGGCGCAGAGATACCAACGGGTAGGACAAACGCATCGCCCACACTGGAACAGGTCATCGACAATTGGGCAGAGGCGAAGGCGCAGCGCAGAACCATCCGTGAAGCTGTGCGGGATTTGAAGCGCGACCTGAAGCCGTTACTGAAACACCCCGCGAATGCGATTAACCGGAAAGACCTGGTTCAGATCTTCGACCGCAAAGCTGCCACAGCGCCAACTTCCATGCGTCGAACGCTTCAGGAGACGAAGGCACTCTGGGGGTGGGCATCAGAACGAGAACTCGTTGACGCGCAGGTCGTGCGTTCCATCCGATCAACTCCTACCAAGCCAAGGGAGCGCTACCTCTCCATGGAGGAAGCCAAACAGGTATACGAAGGTGCCGGAAAGCTGCCTCAAGTCTGGCAGAGCTACTTCCGCCTCCTGCACCTATCCGGCCTGCGTCGGACGGAATGCTCCTGTCTATGGTGGGAGCACATCCAAGGCGATCAAATCGTACTGCCGGCCAAAATCACAAAGTCGTCGCGAAGCTTCATCGTGCCTCTCGCCCCCCAAGCTATGGGGGTGTTGGAAGCTGTGAAGCCGCTTACCATCGACACTGGCTGGATCTTCACCAGCACTGGCACATCGCCCATCAAGCAGTTCACCAAGTTCAAGACCCGGCTGGACGAGGCATGTGGCGTTACCGACTGGCAGCTGCACGATCTTCGCCGCACACTCATGTCATGGCTTGCGGCCGAGGGATGTCCACTCGAAGTCGCTGACAGGATGCTGAACCATAGCGCCAGTGCCTCTGTCTCAGGTGTGATGCGCCACTACCTGAAATACGACTTCCTTGCCGAGCGCAGGGAGTGGCTGACGAAGTGGTCAGACGCACTGACCGAACAGTAATGCCGCACGATATCGCACTCTGCGTCGAAGCTTGACTGCACCTACCCCCATGCCATGCTGTGACTATGGCTAGCGGTGAAAGAAGCGCACAATTGAACCCACTTGGTGCTGAGTTTCAAGCGGAGCTCGGCACAATATCAGATATGCTCAACAAAGAAAGTGCTCGAGGAGCTGTTCTTGTTGCAACGGGTTTTGTTGAGCAACAGCTGCGCGATGTACTGGTTGCATATCTGCGGCCAGGCAAGAGCAGCAAAGAACTTTTAGATAACCACAACGCGCCGCTTGGCAGCCTGCACGCGCGGATAGAAGCCTGTTACGCCCTTCGATTGATTGATGACGCTATACATGACCAGCTTCAAATTCAACGGAAAGTACGAAATGAATTTGCCCACATGAGAGATGCTTCATTTGAAAAAGATCGCATTAAGGATCTCTGCGATAACACATCGCACAACATTGAGATGGACCTTCCGAGAAAGGAGAAATTCTTAATGGCCTGTGCGGCAACAATGGTCTTGTTAGAACATATTAGAATGAATGCGGAGCAAGAACCACTTAAGGATATTAGCTTTATTGACAGGTCAACCAGTGATTAAATTTTAGAAGTTTCCTAATTTCAGCGGCTCGCTTTATTTTACTTCGAACATTGCCGCCTGAACAATCCGCAAAATCTACTGTCCTATTCGAGAGAAAGCGTGCTCTACATCCCTTGCTTCAACTGAAACCAGTCGATTGCCAATTGTGGCTGGTTGCTTTGAATTAACCACATCAGCCAAATGACCATAAATGCGTTCCGCCATCGAGTCCGGTGCCTGTTGAAGTTTCGCAACTATATTTTCTATAGCAAAGATTGCCGTAGCCCCTCGGCCAGTTCGAGAACGACTCTGCGACAGCTTCTTTTTCAGCAGTTTCAAACCGGCAGATCGTAAAGTAGCGGATTGATTGGTCGTAACCTTTTCGGGCAGGAACAGCGCGAAATCTAAGAATTCATCGAGCGTTTGTGCCTTGGACGCAGCCGAGACCATGTAGGAGACTACGTGACTGGTCTTCCCGAACTCAGCAACCAGTTCAGTCAACAGCTTTTGACGAGGCTCTGGCCCGGATGCCGCTTCCACTTCCTGCATCTTCATCACGATTGGCAAAGTTTCGACGTCTATCCACTCAACTAAGGCGTCATCAAAGACGGTTGTATCGTCAATCAGCGTATTGCCGTTTCGCACACATTGGCGCAGATCCGAGCCAGTGAAATCAAATCCCCTTAGATCCGCACCGCATAGATTTAATCTTCTCAGGTCCGAGAATTTGAAGTCGTTTCGAGGGTCTAAACCGGACAAATCTACCAAAAGGTCAAATCTCGGACTATCGCCAGAAAGTACATCGTCAATTGCCTTCAGCTCATCCTCGGTAAGAACATCTTCTAGAAGTTGCGTCACTCTTCCGAAACCTCGCTTCGAGATATTGCCACAATAGATTTTGGTCGGCCGGGCACATTGCTAGCTGCCTCACGGAGAATGGCCTTCTTCAATATCTGGGCAACGATTGCATCCTTGTTTTGGTACTCATTCATCGCTCTGTTAAGACGATTACCTCCCTTGGCAGATACACGGATCACGCTCTTTGCAACTTGCACCTCACCAGCAATTACCATGCGGTTCCCTCCATGGAGACGGCGAACTCCGCAAAGGCGAACTCCCGGTATTGCGGTACCTTCGAGCAAGGTTGTGGCACCTTCGGTTACGGACTTCGGCTGGATTTCCCAACTATCGTTCGGGCGTGCTTCAACAGGCAAATGCACCTTGCTTTGCGAAATCTTGCGTTTTCGCATCGCTCCAACACCTACTCCAGCATTCGCTTTGGCATTCGCCCCGGCATCCGTAGCCGCCTCAACAGCACCGGCGAACTTCGCTGCGGTCTCTATTTCTAAGGCGTCTTCCTCCAGAACCGACTCTAGCCCACTTTCTCCGAAGACTTCGTCAAACGTGCTTTCGCAACCTTCGAGTGACAAGCGTAAGTGAGCCTTTGACACACCGACCCATATTCTCGGTCTTTGTGCTCATACTGCATAACGCCGAACCGCAACCGGCAGGTTAGATCGAAGACCTCGTCTTTCGGCCCAATTTCGAGCCGGAGTTCTGAGAGTTCTGTCAACGGGTTTCGGTGATTGGTTTTGAATTCAGGTTCTTCCAAAATCCTACCCATGATTTCGACATGTACGGTTCAAACAATATAGGGAGCATGTGTCGTTGCCTCAATAATTTGCGGCCGTTCACTCTCAGGGACGAAATCGCGCTATTACTATGCCCCCAGACAGGGTATGTGCGTGCGCAGCTGGTGCGTGGCCAAGGCATTTTGAACGATATCGTGCGGAATAATGTCTTGGTGTAGTGGGTCAGCGGGCCAAGTTGACCCTCTGATGTCTTCAGAGAAGATGCTCTTAATTGGTGGTCAGCGGGCCGACTCGGCCTAATGAGCTTTTGGTAAAAGTTAGCGTACTGCTTATTTGAAGGGATCAGCCGGTCAAGTTGACCGGCTGTGGTTCATGGTGAAGGAGGCACATAGTACTCCACGATCGTCGCACTATCGGCGGCCAAAACCTCGGACAGACTGTTCATCAAACATACTTCTGAGGTCATTCGGGATCGCTTGCTACATCATGAGCTGTGTGAGCCGTTGACGACAATATGTCGTAATTTCTTGCAGATATCTATAGATTTTGTGGTGTCCAATGTCCGCTTTGGCGATCCCCGCGAGTTCTCGCTGCCATGCGGCGAACGACTGTCTCCCGCCCGTCGCGCCGGTTGCCGCGCAGTTCACCGACGTCTGAAATGGGCTCGTCTCGGACCTTCTCCGAGCCGCAGGATGTGCCATAACTCAACCGTTTGCGTCACCAGCGGAAGCGACCGTTTTTGGCAGGTCACCTGCGTAGCGGTACAATTTCAAGTTGCAAGCTCTCAGAGTCGCCGGCTACGAGTTCGAAGCGGACGTTTTGAAGTTAGGAGAACTGCTTTAGCCGCTTGATCAGGTCGTCATACGCATCGTCGCTCTTTTCCTCGTACTTTGCGGTTTGATCAGCGTCCGAGCGCTGAACATCCACAGATGGTGCTGGGAATAGGAGGTAAGAAAGGGCGATGCTAAGCTGTAGAATTTTTTTCATTTCCTCAACTCCTCATCGAGCATCAAGCCGCGCTTAGTTACCCTAATCGCGTTTGCCCGGGATTTCGGGTTGACCTGATGGCGCGCACGCCGTCGTTCCACGACTCCCATCGCCTCAAGGGCAATTGTGACTGAACGTAGAGTCGAAGCCGGAAAGTGGTTAGCTAGCAGGTGATTCAGCACAGGCACGGGCCACCACATTCCCGGTGCCCCTTCGTCGCTTAGCTCCAGCCAGTCAGACCAGAAGTGTTTAGCCCAGCCGCTCAGCGGCTCGGTATTCTCCAGTAGGCGGGTCATGCTTTTCTCCGAAAACACTTCAACTGTTTCAGGACTAGCTTTCAGGTAGCGCAGCATGGACTCGGTTGCTTCCAGCCCAGAACGTGATCTGGCCAGACTTTGGACGACCGGTGTTGACACATCGAAGGCTGTGAGCCCGAACATATGTCGATGTGCGCAGCGTAACGAAGGCGTCAATGTCGAAGTATCAACGTTCTCAGCGTACCAATCGCTGAGAACTTGCAGCTTCCGGATGGTTTCTCCCGCGTTGTCGGTCGAGTGGAACATCAAACCGTCCTCCGAGGCCGAAGCTACCAGAATCCGGCTTAACAAGCAAAAGAAGCTTGTCTTGCGTGTTAAGCCTTAACACCCGTGATCAGAGGTGCTTCCGAATCTAACAGCACTGCAAGCATCGGAGGTGTAGCTTGCAGTACAGAGGAGAACCTACCCATGAAGACATGCCTTAAGGGTCTAAGAATCGGTACGCTGGCTTGTGCACTCGCACTGTCGACCGCGGTCTATAGCGCAACGGCCAATCGCGCCGAGGCTTTCGTTGTCGCCTTTGTAGTCGCGACTCCGACGATCTGGGCTGTAAGAGTTCTACTGTCACCGCGCAAGGCATACTAAGGGAGCTAATAGAACTTGAACCGGGCCGGGGCGGCACCTGTAGATCGCTGCCTCGGTCTTATTGTTTGACGAAGCTGGCGCTCCGCTGACATGCCCACTCACGCCAAAGTTGAGGTGCCGAAGAAGGTCACAAACGACCGATCTAGGCACGAAATCGTTCCTGAAGTATGCAGTTAAGTGACTGAATTCATGGGGATAATTAAGAATGCCGTTGCTGGCCCAGATGAACGCGCCCGGTGTGGGCCGTTGGCCACGAACGCCACGCGCCGGGTTTGGCGTGGTTAATGCGCTTGTTAAGTCACTGAATTAATGGGGAAATTTTCCCGCGCTTTGGGTCAAGTTGGGCCGTGAAAACGTCCAAATTGATGGTTTTCCGGGTGAAGTCGCCGGGGCGCGAATCCGGCGGGTGTGCCGGGCGGAAGATCTTCACACACCCCCAGATCAAGGTTCGACCACATCAACTCTGCGGTTGGAACTCAGAGTCGTGCTGTAGCCGCGTTTAGTGAAGATGCTCACCCTTCCGCCCGGCACCGCAACCGAAGTCACCACGAGCTGCCCATCAAGACGTGGATCTTCGGCGCATTTCTCAATCAACATGCCGGATGTGAGATCGCTGGCCGGAATGGTAGCAATCTTATCCTGTTCCGGTCTGGGTTCTGTCCAAAGTGGCCTCGGCATCGTTGATCTCTTCTTTAGGTCTAATGTCCGGTACCTTGTCGGCAGGTGCATCTATATATGTCCAGACAGGGAGAGGGATGTTGGTAAAAGGTGCCACTGTAATAGTCTCTCTTCCTGCTAGCATAGCAGCGAACAACTCACGTATGGGTGCTTCTATGGCCTTCCAGAGTTCCTTGGATTCGAGGATGTAAATTCCCTCTTCATCTGAACCATCTTCCAGTGCTGCATTCAGAACGTTGGATTGGTGGAACCAACTGGACATGAAGAACGCCACCCCAAGGATGGAACGTATATGAGGATCTTTTTCTGAACGTGCAGACATGCTTTGGAATGCCTCGACATCTTCGACAGAGAGGCAGCATTCCTGCATATTGATGTGACCATTCCCTGCATGAACTTCAGACAGGAAGACAAATGCCGTATCGAACTCGCTTCCATCGGCTTTGAACAATGCGTCCGGTGGCTGCACGATACAGCAATAATGGCTTTGTTGTGGTTCTGTATGGCCGGCCAGAATGTCTGCGATTACATGGCCCAGAGCGTGCAGATATTCGTGCCGTAGAAGGTCTTTGATGTCGCTCATTGCGGAATACCCGAAGTAGCAGACAACTCGTCCTGTGCTGCCTTCAGGGCTGCAGCTGCATACTTGCGTGGAACCAATTCTGCTAGGCCGAACTCTTCGACGTGCTGGTTATGCGCTGTGCGCAGCTGCTTCGCGAGAATGTCGAAACCTTTGTCGCCTAAGACCTCCTGCAAGTCTTTGGTGGCAAGCAAAATCTTGATCGGTTCCATAGGTGGACCGTCAAACTGTGCAGCCGCATCGAGGTCTTCGGGGGAGAGGTTTCCTGCTTTGCGCAGGGCTTCCTTGTTGCCTTCACGAATTAGGTCGAAAAGGTCTCCGTCGAACTTCACCACCGGACCTAAAGCTGCCAGCTGTGTTACCTTCTTAGGCAAGTCTTCGGTGCTAGGATCTTCGATTGCGAAGTGGACGGTAGCGCCTTCATCCGTGAAGTCGAAGTGGACTATCGTGCTCTTGTAGTCGGCAGCTGTGCCGTTCTGCATGAGGGCTGTGGAAGCTGCGAGGATGTGCCGTAGCTCATGTGCAGCGACATCTTCAGGAGAAAGATCAAGCATCGAGAATTCCCCCCAGAAGTGCCGGAAGTGGCTCCGTACCTTCGATATGCTTTGCTCGTCGAAGCGATATATTACCTGCATACTCCCGCAGTGCTGCGAGGTTGGCAGCGAGGATGGCTGCGGAAGCTGACTTAAGGATGGTGTTCCCATCGAGCGATGCGAACTTCTCGGTCAAGTCGCTGTCGCGCTTCTCTAGTTCTTCTTTGATGATGCGACCTACTGCAGAAAGTATCGCATCGCTATGCAAGTCTTTACTGCCCTTGGTGCCTCTTGCGGGAGTCGGAAGCGATGGCTGCACAGGTGCATTGGTGGGCTGATTAGAGACGGGTCGGGTGCTGGTGAAGGTGACGGGGAAGTTGCTGTTACCGGGCATTGCTGAAGTCTCCCTCCCAGATCCTTGCAACCTTGCTGGCAATGTCTCGTCGGAGCGTGTCCCTTCGGTTTGCCTTGTCCTTCTGGCGTTTGATCTCTTTCCGACTGAGGTAACTCTTGCAGAGTGCCTTGCAGTTGTCGGATGTAGCCACAGACAGTTCGTGCGGTAGCTCGTAAAGTTCGAACAATCTGGCAGGTCGATCTGCGTGCGCGATGACGATCGCCGTTCCTTCGCGCAGGACCATATCAAGCTTCTCTCTGCGCTTAATGGCCGTGTCTAGGTCCTGCGTAATGTCGGCGTAAGTGCTACGCAGAACTTGCAGAGTCTCGTCCAACTCCCCCAGATCAAATTCTGGTACAGCAGCTCCTAAGGCATCCGCTAAGGCGCGGGTGGTTGCTGCGTTTTCAACTACCGGGCCGGTGCCATCCGTAGGGTTGCCTTCCAGCATCCGAATAGCGGAAAGAAGGTTCTCTGCGATGAGAGTTGCAGCTGCAATAAGCTCATCCAGCAGATCGAGATTCTGGTGCTGAATCTCCAGCAGTTCCTCTGCATCTTCTGCCTTTTCGTATTGCTGCAAGGCACGTACAGCAGAGGAATGTGCTACCTTTGCAGTGGTGCCCGTTATGCGCTTAGACAGGGTGAGGTGGCAGCCATTTTTTAGTTTGATGGTGGCTGGTGGCAATCGTCTTACAAGCATAGTGCTTTACCTCGCTTGAACGGTGTTCGAAGGAGTGAATGAACGATAGGAGGAACGATATCGTTCCTAATGTTGGTTAGCTTTGCCTCTATTGGTCGAAGTCAGGCGGCATTCTGTTGAGCAAGACGCATTCCATCTTCCCAAGATAGTTTTGCCCACTCCCCCACAGTACGTTCAGGGAACCTTTCGTCCTCGTCGTAGTCTTCTGCATTGATCACGTAGATGAGAATGCTGGTGTCGCGGTCAACACCAAGATCGAGCAACCTACGTGCAAGAGCCCATAGAGGCATCTCATGTTGCACCAGAAGATTGTATTTAGGACAACCTACGGTACTATCGTTTTCGATGTGGACCTTGATGGATCTAGCCATTGGTAAACCCATGAAATTGCGGAACGAAGTTTGAGCCAACTATCATGTTCCCGTGATCGAGAATTGACGCAGTGGGCGGCGGGTGCCTGGGTACATGGATGGGCGCATTGTCAATGTCCGTGGCTCTCCGTGGCGCTAACGCGCGCTTCCGGGGGTGGCCGGCGACGCCGTTGCGCGTCGCGCGCGCCTCGCGTTTGGACATGCCGAAGACGTGGTTAATCTGGCCTTTGAAGAACCTATTTTTCCTGCTCAAGCGACCTCTCTTTCCTCTACTAGCTGTTCTGAATAAATCTCGTGCGTTGCAGTCAATTCATCCAGAAGCACTAGGAGACCTGCGATGTTCTTTCTGTCTTTGATGTCCATCTCTGCGATCTTCAGAACGAGTTCGTCCACTCGGTCGAGGAATTCTTCCTCGGATTCGAACTCCTTAAGCTTGAGAAGTTCTTCTACGTTAATAGGCATGCTTTGGTTCCCGTTGTGGTTTGGTTAGCTGGCGAGAAGTTGGATCATCTCTTGGTGTTTTTCTTCTTCATTGGCTTTTTCTTGTTCAGGGTGTTCGCCGCGCAGCTTCATAGCCTTTTCGAGACGTGCGAGGCGGCGTTGCGCGGACATGGTCGTAGCGCCCGAATTCAGACCAAGATCGCGGATCACCCCCCGCATCTGCGTCAACACCTTCGACTGTATTGCTAATCTTGGGTCTGGTTTTTCCCACCAGCCACTCCGCGTGTTGACGTCTTGAAACAGGTTGTTCTCGTCAATCTCCTGCTGGATGTTGAAGAACCTCGCAGACAAGACGCACAGCTGGGACAGCTGCAGAAGCGACGTTGGGCACAACCAATCCGCAGGTGCTTTTGATTTCACCAGAATGCGCCAGAATTTCTGTTGGTCCTCGTCCAGCCATTCAGGCGGATCGGGGTGTTCAGCATGGACATTCTCTTGGAGGAATTCCAATTCCTTCTGTCCGTCGCCAACACGATCTGAGTTAATGTCCTTCATCTAAGTCCATAACCTTTATCGTTTTCTTCACTAACCAACGGTTTTCTTGCAGCCCCCAGAGCGGTTCCGGCCCCCCGTCGCTCCGGAACTGATGATCCCCCCGGCCCACCGCACACCCCGGCGTGACGACGTTGTCGCGTGCCCACAACGCATTAGGGGATCAATTGGATTGTGCGATGGCGCCAATTCTTGGGAGGTTGCTTGTCCCTTTGGGCCTCCAATGGCACGGCGCCTTGAGCATCCGCGCCTAAGGTGGTGACAAACGCTATGTCTTTCCAAGATACTACTGGTACGTCCACAAGGTATGCGACGATAGTTCATGAAGATCGTGCTGAGCAGGAAGGGGTTTGACACTGGTGCCGGCGGAGCCCCGTCGCCGATTATCGACGGAAAGCCGATCAGCCTGCCTATACCGACAAGACATCGCTCCGAGACTACATATGCGGACCTCGGACTTTCGAAGATAGTTGAAACTGCGACCAAGTCGCGAATATCAGGCACCAGTCTTTGCCATCATGACCCCATGTTTGATCAGGGGCGGTGCGCCTTTGGCCAAACCGGAGCTGCGCAGTCCCACCTCGCGAACAACGCCGTTGGGATAGGAGATATCTTCCTGTTCTTTGGTTTGTTTGCAGAGCCCGATGGCAGCGACCGGCACCACCGTTTTTTTGGTTTTCTGGTGGTTGAGGAAACTGTTTCTCTGGGAGCGAATCCACGAGCAACTGATCAGCCGTCCGGCTTCGCAATGCGGCATCCACATACTCTTGGAGAATGGAACGCCAATAATACGCTTTATCTCGGTCGTGGAGGAACCGCCAACGAAGCGAGAGACGAGCAAAGGCTTTCATTGCCGGGAGGTGCTGTCAGTCGTTGGCGCGTCCCTACATGGCTGCACGAAGTTGGCCTGACTTACCACGCGCGCGCAGATCGTTGGGAGGCCCACGACAGGCTCAATGCCGTTGCGCGCGGGCAAGAATTCGTCGCGGACATAGGACAGCGCGATGACGCCTCTCGGTGGTGCGAAGATCTTACCTCGTCACTGAGCGGATTGGGCACAGATGGATAGCCTTCGCGTTGTCATAGTCATGCTCAGGCAACCTCGTCTCGATGATCCGAACGAGATGAGAACCGATCCCTTGTGGGAATTTGGCAGTTTCGGTTGCACTGGGTGCCATCGGAAAAACTTAATGAACCCCAAAAAACTCGCCGAACTTGACGGGACACGGTTCGCCTTTGCGCAGAACGGAGCATTAGGAGTGAAGCTTGTTCATGTCACGCCACCGATCCAAACGCTTCACCATGGCATTTTCGGTGAAGCTAAATGGGATCCGGCTGCAATGCCACTCAGCTACGCCAGTGCTCCAACGCTCGTGAACAATTTTGGCGTGACTGATGTGCCTGCCTTGATCGACGTTTTCAGCAACGCGCGGCGAGCGACTCCGGTCGCGAAATTCGCCAGCAAATTTCGGTCACGCAGGAAACCTTTGCCGGAGCACGTTGGACGAGAGTTGCTGAACGTCTATCATGAATTACGATCAAGTGATGCTTCCATAGCCGACAGCTATGTGGATGCGCTTCCGTATCCACCACCGCAGATCGATGCGGATCGAAAAATGACATATCGTCGTTTGATCGCTCGAGGCATCGGAACATGACCAGAGGCCAAATTACATGCTTCGAACATGAAATAGTGTTGAATAGGTTGGGCACCAGACGCGCAAAGGTTGCGAAATGCAGTCGGTCCGCCAAGGTCAGCGTTTTCGAAAACTGAAGGCTTACCGCTTTGGGTGGAAACCACCACGACCATGATATCGATACTTGCTCGATGGAACTGAATCTATAATGGCGAATTACCCAGTTACGCAAAGTATAAAAATGATAAAATATTCTCAGGAATTCCAATCCAATTCAAGAAGAAGTTCCATACAGCCTCTTTCCAAGTATACCAATGTATCCTCCAAAAAACGTTTCTATTACACCCAAGGATAACTTCAGCCTGTCTAGAGTGCTCACAGCAAGTGCGAACAAAGTAAAAATATACAATATTATGATGATGAGAATAACGGGAAGCGATACAGTGATCACTGTATACGTCAAACCTACTCTCCTTCCACGCGGCCCTCTTCCCCCGTCGTCTAACAATTTAACGAAGGCCAACATGGACGTCGTTGCAAGAACCGGGCTCGCCATAAGTACCAATTGGAAAAAGTCGGAATCTAGTATTTCACCCGCTCTAAAATACGGAACCACCAAAAAAGCGTAAAGAAAAATACCTACATGACCAAAAATAACAATTACAGTGATTAGATTCCTATGTGTGCGGCTATACATATTACGACTCAATCTCCTCGCTCTGCTTCGTTCCAGGGACATCTACCGAAATTATCTTTAAAAATAATTGATCTTTCCGGCTCAAGATAGTTCTCCACCGATAATGGCTCAACACTACATCGCCCTGAATATTCATTGGCAAAAAAATCCGACAATAGAAGAGCAATGATGCCTTCCTCGCCGGGACCCGATAAAATATTAAGAAAACTTTCATGCGGTGGATCTACATTGGGACGAGCTACGACACTTCCCGTATAGAGATCTTCGACCCAAATAATAATTGTGGTTTCATTTACAGACTGAGGGGAAATGTCGGCCACTGCTGCAAATACTTCAAATCGATCCCAATTGTTGTCCGCGCGTCGTGTAGCTCTCGACCAGGCGGTAACGGACAGCCGAGCGCTCACTGTGGCTCCCAGAAAAGGAGATTCGGCAACTCCAATAATATCTATTTTGTATCTTATGTCGCTTTCTCCTTGATTAGCCTCGAGAAAGGTTTTGACGCCTTCCTTTAAAAAATCTGCTAATTCCGACGAACTAATGTCGGAATCCTCCGAAATAACACTTTTCGGCAAGGTGAAGTTCGTTGCCTCCTCCGGGCCACAGCCGGAAAAGTATGAAACACTATGTACAGAGTTAATTTGTCTAACCAGCTGCGCTGCCCGCGCCTCTTCTCCAAGTGGAGTAGTCAAGTATATCTGCCCACCGCTACTCATAATGGTGAATTCGGAGATCTTCCCTCTTAATATGCTGTCAATTTCTGGAGTTATGTTTTCCGAATCTTCATTTAGAAAGACTTGCAACAACTGGGTTCTAACCGAACAACTGCCGTACGAAAATGTCAAAGATGCCTCGGAAAATGGACCGCTTCTCAACCTAAAAAAATTACTCGCCGTTTCAGATTTCCATATGATTTTGTCTCTTGTGATTTCCTTTTCATAGATGTTTGGCCTCAAAATGCCTTCTTCGTTAGGAAGGAACAATCGCATCTTTCCCTCTTCAAAATTCTCCCCGTATACATATCTGGCCTCTCCATTTATACCTTTCATCGGCAATATTGTGCCGCTTACATAATTTCCGTGAAAATCAAGAAGCAATCTCGCATGTCCATGGTAGTTCCAAACCACTTGACCTTCGTTGTACAGAAGATACTCTTCACAGTCTGCTGGAGTAGACAAAAGCGCTAGGGCGATAGGAATCAAAAAAACCTTGAGAATTCCGTGTTTTTCCTTGTGATTGCGCGAGTGTTCCTTTTGCAATCTGAGACTCCTCCAAATTATTGGTAGCTTTTAAATATCCTTAAAAATACCTGTCGGCTAAGCTTTCTAATTACCGGCTCTTTCAATGACGTCTTTTACTTTCCCCGATAGATAATATTTCACACGTGGGCATCTGTGTTCTGCGTAATTTCTCCAATTCATATCTCTCCTAGGATAGCGGGACATGCAAACGCTGCACAAGCTTTTTCTGTGCACTAGCTCAATTGCCGTTTTAACATAGACTTCGACTAGTGGTCTGTTAATTCCGTTTTAATGATGCTCGGAGTGCATCTTTCCCCAACGCATTTCCCCGTGGAACCCCGTGGAAGTCGGTGGAATTCACCCGGTTCGGAATTGATCAATGGCGGCGTTCGCCGTTTGTATGGCAAGCCCCCCGTTCCATGGGGTCCATGGGGACCATGGGGCCCAAAGACTTAGTATAATTGAATTCAGTAACTTACGGGTCTCCAAGCTCCCCGTGGATGGAATCTTCCATGGGGATTCCATGGGGAGGAGATACACCGGCATTCATGCAGCAACCCTGCAGAACTCTGCCTGTCACAGCGCGATATCGTCGGCCGTTCCTACGGTTTCAATGAAGAATATTGTCTTTTTACGTGATTTCAGATCGCGCCCGTCTTTGGTCCTTAGCCGTCCAACATTCGCGGACCCGATGAGCCGGGCTTTATGGTTCAGGTGCAATTGGCTCAGCCGCGCGCTGTGCCGTCGGTTTAGAGGAACGGAATCCTCAATGCCCAGAGCATCGCGAAGCTCCTCCTCAAACAGAGTTTCCAATTCCGCCCAGTAGTAACCGCCTCGGGCGGCAATCTCGTCCAGGTCTACTGTCTCACCCGTCTTGCCTTCTTCCCCATCGGCCATGGCCTCTCCATCGACACTGGCCGCATTCTCATAAACACCCCCTCGTGCCATCATCTCTAGCATCGCACTGAACAGGTTCGATCGCGGACCACTGTAGCCACCGCCTACACCACCTTCCATGTCATCCACAGCGAACAGTTCTGACACCTGAGAAGCTGTGCTCAGCGGGCCACCGACAACCTCCCACCACTCTGGAAACCGCATTCCTTTAGGCGCTTGTGCTGGCGGACACTCCAATATCTTGAGATACGCTCCAATGATCGCTGGTCGCTCGTCCTCGATGAACTGAAGGACACTCTCTACCCAATCCGCTGGCACTTCCTGGTTCCTCTCAAGATTGATGTCGAAGAACCTCGTCCGCGTATCTGGCGTACGATAGTAGTATCCGTTTCCTGTGATCACGGGAACGCCAGAGAACCGGACTTTGACGTTGTGCGAGCGACCCAGTTCGCGTGCTTCAAGGACACCATCTGTCATTAGCTTGTCCAACGAAGCCTGGCCGAACGCATGGCCGTTCGGCAGGTTGTCGAGAAACAACAGGTCGGGGTCAGTCCGAACAGTCGCCAACAACTGCTTGTCAAACTCCTCCGGCCGAGGACTGTAAGCATGCGTCGCGGGGAGATACGTCAACACCGTTCGGCTGAGATTCTGTACCAAAAAGGTCTTGAAGGAATTCGCCTCGCTCGCCCGAAAACCAAACCCCGGGCACTGTCCTGTCGTCAGCAGAAGACGTCGCACCATCAGCGTCAGCGGAAGTGCCAGCGCGCGGATCCGGTCCGCCTCGGAAACGAACGGGAACCCAACCAACATATGATCTCGAAGGAACTGGAGGGCCTCTTCTCCGGCTCCTTCGAACCTTGGCTCAACGGGATCGCATGCCCACCAAAGTTTCGTGCGCTCGTCGTAGCCCGTGTGCCCGCTCACAAGCCCATTTTTGGTCATCATCGGGTAGCGCGCAATCCCGAGGAGATCCTGCATGAACCGACCTGAGTTCCGGACGATGCCGTTCGTCAACCATACTGGGATCGGCTTTCTGACTTCCTCATCCCGGTTGATGCCGAAGGCATGAACCTCTTGCTCGATCTCGATTAATGCCAGGACTTCGTTAATTTCGGCTGGCACCAAAACGGCTTCGGGAACGCGCGTGCCATCATCGAGAAGATGGATCACGCCTGTGGAGTCGGACAATACCGTCACTGGACTCGATCCGAACCGAAACATTTTGCGCTTCGCGCTCAGGTGCTCGGAGACGGACCGGATGATTTCGCCGCGTCTGTGATCGCCGACGTTGATCCTAAGGAGGTCAATTCGGTCGGACCTCTGAATTGATCTGTCGCGGATTGTTTGCATGGCCTTTTGGGCGCATCTTCGGATGCTGGCGATGGCCTTCTCAGTGTGGCCATCTCTAGCCACCGTGCCGTGGTCGAAAATCTCGTAGATCAGCCAGACAAGTTCGTGATAACCGAAGCCGCCTCGTGCAAGCATCAGGGCAAGCGTGTAGTCCTTGCCTGACCTAGTCTGATCACCGTGCGCCTTTTCGCCCCTATGCCAAAGGGCTGACAGCGACTCGTCATTGAACAATAGCTCTTCAAGCCGCTCCGTGATCCGTCGCTGATCTTCCGCAGACGGCTGGCAGTAGTCGGGCGGATTTGCTCGCTTCTTCCCCGTACTTGATAGTTGCTGAAGTTCTTCGCACACCGCTTCAGGTAGATAAGCGGGCTCGCGGTCATCAATGACTTCGTATCGCCGGTCGTCAACACCACCTGCCCAGACGATGTAGCCGCCTTCGCCACGCGTATCCAAACCACGGGCCAAACTGCCACCAGTGCTTGGTAGATCGCAGAACTCTTTTGGAAGCCGGTAAATCCAGTGTTCGCCGCCGCTCATTGTGGAGTGTTTGCGGGTGGGGGGCAGATCGCGACTCTTGAGCCAATTGTCCGCTTCGTTGCCCTCTTTGTAGCTATCCAGGTCGAAGGCGAAAAGGCCGCTGCGCTCACCCATGGGAACGCCAATCGCACTAATCCGAGTTCTGCCTCTAAGTGACCCGACCGTGCTGCCCAAAGCGCCTGACCATCTGACCAGCGGCTTCTTTTCCCAGCGCTCCCTCATCCTGTTCCACGACAGGCCAACAGGGAACGCAGGTAGTTCGTCCTCCCTGTACATCTGCAGCGTCGTAGTGTCGCCGCCTCGCTGATCCTCAATGACGTGGGTATCCAGGTCTTCTCGTTCTCGACGGCGGATTTCATCATCATCCACGGGCATCCTCATCCTCCAGATTGACCGCCGAGACCTCGCGCGGTCGGTTTCAGACTTCTTAACCACCCCGCCGAAACGGCAGGAGGAACGATATCGTGCCAATGCGCTTGGGAATTTGGTTTTCGATTAATGACTTACCGACATCAAACTTCCGCTTTGAACTTCGCGAGCTAACAACCCATCCCAGAAACAATTAACGTTCGCTAATGCGCCAGCGCCGCGCGATAATTGGGTACAGCGGGTTCGCTATCCGCTGTTCCAATACTCTGCAGCTATCGAACGCTCCCAGTTTGGGGGCGTTCGTTCTTTGCGTGAGACAATGTTTGGGGCTCCCCCAATATCTCTGCCAGCCGCGCTATGCCCGGACCACCTTGCCATCTGGTGCAGTTCGCTAAGCTGCACGGCAAACCGTCTCGGCCGCTCTAACGCGCAACTCCCAAGGGAGTTACCGCCATTATCGCCCGAAACGGACGCAGACGCCCGCAGTATTGGGGAATGCTATGGGCCGGTGCCTGCCCCCGAGCTTTGATCTTCTATTTGAGCAACTTGCAGCTTCATCGTCCGAGCACCGGGAGTGCCAAGAACTGTAGGTGCGTCTTCGATTAAAGACTTGCAGATTTCATCGGCTGATACTGTACTATAGCGCCTCTTTCCAGCTATCAGCTTCGACTCAAGCGGCATTCTTTCGACGCTGCGAGGCGTAACATCGAAGAACCGCTTCGTAATGTATCGGGCGATTTGTGGTTTCGAGTACCAGCGTTCACGCATCATTCGTCTCCATTGGATCAATCAGAGAGGGGTGGACCCACGTAACCCGATGAGACAAGGGGCAGATTTGATCGGCGGCCTGCGATCCGCCAACGAGTCTTTCGACCCGCCTCTGCATCGACCATCCGAAGATGCGCTACGCATTTCATCCCAAGGATAGGCCGATCATAAGACCACGGTCAACTTCGAAGAATTGCCCGTGAATTGCCCACACCAGCACTACGACACTGGCCAATTCACTAGAAATCAGCGCTTTTACAGAGCCTTATCGGAAACTGCATTTTCGGGGACCGAGGGGACAGCGTCCCCCCGCGGGTCGGATCGCGCAAGCGATCCGAAGCCGCTCCGAGGGATGCGCCTAGGCGTCCTCCCCGCGCAGCCGGGCGTCCTGTTCCTTCAGCACCTGCCCGGCGCCCCAGCCCTGACCTTTCAGCGCCTTCAGGATCGCCACGAGATTGCCGTCGCGGATCCGCTCCAGCTCTGAGATTTCATGGGCCCCGGACTGGGCGTCCGACTGCGATGCGATCGTGTCGATCAGTTCGTCGTCCAGATCGGGCACGTCCGTCAGTTTCGTCCACGGCCACTGCAGCGCCGGACCGAACTGGTGCAGGAAATGCCGCATCCCCGCCTCGCCACCGCCGAGCCGGTAGGTCTCGAACAGGCCCATCTGCGCCCAGCGCAGGCCAAAGCCCATGCGGATCGCGTTGTCGATATCCTCGGTCGTCGCGATGCCGTCCTTCACGAGCCACAGCGCCTCGCGCCAGACCGCCTCGAGCAGCCGGTCGGCGATATGGGCGTCGATCTCCTTGGCAAGCCGCAGCGGGAACATCCCGATCCCGCGCAGGATCTCCTCGGCCCGGTCGAGCGTCTCCGGCGGGTTGGCGGCGCTGCCCACGATCTCGACCGCAGGCAGCAGGTAGACCGGCACGAAGGGATGCGCTACGATGATTTGGTCGGCGCGGTGCGAGATCGCCTGAAGGTCCGAGGGCTTGAACCCCGAGGTGGAGGAGCCGATGATCGCGTCCTCGCCGCAATGGGACTGAAGGCGCTGATACAGCGTCTGTTTCAGCTCCAGCCGCTCCGGCACGCTTTCCTGGATCCACCGGGCGCCGGCGACCGCTTCGGACATGGTGCCCGAAAAGATGACCTCGCCTTCCGGCGGCAGCGGTGCGTCGATTACCGCGGGCAGCGATGCGCGGGCATTTTCGAGGACCTGATTCACCTTGCGCGGTGCGTCCGGGTCCGGGTCGAAGACGCGGACCTGCCAGCCCATCAGTGCGAAGCGCGCGGCCCAGCCGCCGCCGATCACGCCCCCGCCGACTATGGCTGCCTTCTTTTCCATTCTTACTCCAGACAGATGGTCTGCCGGGTGCCATTGTCGGTCAGGACCTCGTGGCAGCCGTAGAGCGGGGTGAAGGGCGCGCAGGTGCCCGAGCGCGCAAGGCAGTAGCCCTCGCATTGCGTGGCCCTGGTACAGGCCTTGTTGCCGTCGCGCGTGGTGCTGACGCAGACATGGGCGCCGGAGGAACCCGCGGCGGACCATTTGCCGCCCTTCGCCTCGCAGATCACCCGTTCGCTGTCGAGCGCATCGGTATTCGAGGGGTCGAGGTCGATGCGGGCGGGCCGCGCCGCCGGGGCGGGCGATGTCGTTTCGGTCGCGACGGGTTCGGCGGTTTCTGCGGCGGGGTCGGTTTCGATCACCACTTCGGGCGCTGCTGCACTGCCCTTCATGCTGTCAGGCAGGCTGTCGCCTATGTTGAACCCGCCACAGGATGCGGTCAGCAGGAACAGGGCGATGGGGATGAGGAAACGGAAATGCATCTGCGTCGGCCTCCCTTTAAGGCTTTTTCAGCCCCAGTCTGTCGCGGGTCTCTTGGGGTCCGATGACCCGCGCGCCGAGGCTTTCGATGATGGTCAACGCACGATCCACCAGTTGTGCGTTGGTCGCAAGCTGTCCCTTGCCCAGCATCAGGTTATCCTCGAGCCCGACGCGCACATTGCCGCCCGCCAGAACCGAGGCCGCAACGTATGGCATCTGGTTCCGGCCCAGCGAAAAGGCCGAGAAAGTCCAGTGATCCGGGACGTTGTTCAGCATCGCGAGAAACGTGTTCATGTCGTCCGGCGCGCCCCAGGGAACGCCCATGCACAGCTGCACCAGCGCCGGATCTTTCAGGATTCCATCCGCGACGAGTTGCTTCGCGTACCACAGGTGACCGGTGTCGAAAGCCTCGATCTCCGGCTTCACGCCGAGATCGGTCATGATCTGTCCCATAGCGCGCAGCATGCCGGGCGTGTTGACCATCACGTAGTCGGCCTCGGCGAAATTCATCGTGCCGCAGTCGAGCGTACAGATCTCCGGCAGGCAGTCGCGGATATGGGCGGTGCGCGCCTCGGCGCCGATCATGTCGGTGCCCGCGCCGGGCGGAAGCGGCCGATCGGAAGACCCCAGCACGAGGTCGCCGCCCATGCCGGCGGTCAGGTTCAGGATCACGTCCGTGTCCGAGGCGCGGATCAGGTCGGTCACCTCACGGTACAGTTCCAGCCGCCGTGACGGTGCGCCGGTGTCGGGTTCGCGCACGTGGCAGTGAACGATCGCTGCACCGGCCTTCGCCGCGTCGATGGCGCTTTCGGCGATCTCCTTTGGTGAGCGGGGAACATGCGGCGACCGGTCCTGCGTCGCGCCCGAACCGGTCACGGCGCAGGTGATGAAGACGTCCCGGTTCATGGTCAGCGGCATGGGCCCCTCCGTTCCCCGCCACAAGGGGGGGATTCGGGAAGCCGTGCAAGCCGGCCGTCTCAGGCAGCGGCGAGGGTATCCGCGACTGTGGCATTGCTGCGCGTCTGGCCCTGCCGTGCGCAACCTGCGGCGGTGATCGCGAAGAGCGTCAGCATGGTCAGCGTGCCAATTGCGGCGCGGGCAAAGTCGCCCGGAATGGTCAGGGCCACCCCCAGCATCACCGGCCAGCTGGCGACCACGAGGAAGGCGGCGATGGTCCACCCGGCCAGCCGAACCGGCAGCAGTCCGATAAGCGACGGCAGAAGGAACAGGGGCAACAGGTAGTAGTGCGCCCAGCCCAGCGGCCCGAACAAGGCCAGGAGCATCGACAGCAGGAACAGACGCGCGACCAGCCGCTTGTCCGACGGCAGGGCGGCGGTGGCGCGCACCATCCACACCAGCGCGGCCAGCAGCAGCGCCTTGCTGACCACCGTCATCAGGAACGGCGTTTCGAGCAGTCGGATACCACGCTGCCACGGATCGAAGGCGGGCGTGAAGCCCAGCGCCGAACTGATCGCCTGCAGCAGGACCTCGATGTTATAGGTCACGGCCGTGATGTGGATGCCCTGCCCCGCCGCCATCAGGCTGTCGAGATAGGCGAAATGCAGGTCCGGACCGGCGATGATCAGGCTCAGACCGGCAAGCAGCAGTCCGACGACCGCAAACGCGCCAAGCGCGCGCCAGTTGCGGTCGAGCAGGAAGATCAGCGCCAATCCCGCCGGCGTCAGCTTCAGCGCCGCGGCGAATGCAAGGCATATTCCCGCCGCAACCGGTTTGCCCGCCCCGTACCGCTCGAAGGCCACGAGGCACAGGAAGGCCACCACGATCTGCGGCTGCAGTTGCGCCAGCGCGATATAGGCGGTGACGGAGGTCGCCAGCGCCACGGTGCTCAGCGCCGTCCACCCCCAGAGCGGAATGGCCCAGCGCCGCGCCAGGCGCCATGCGACGAAGACCGACGCCACCATGAGCCCGACAAGCACCACGTCGAAGACCCGGAAAAAAGTGAGCGGGTCAGTCGCGCCCGCAATCGGCGACAGGACTGCCGCCCAGAGCGGCGCATAGACGTAGGGCAGGACCTCGTTGCCATAGAGGCCGACCTGCTCCAGCGGTTCCATCCAGTCCGGCGGCGTACCGCCGAAGAAATAGTCCGGCGTCGCATAGATCAGGTCGTAGAGACCGTGCGCGTAAAGCCAGCCTGACATGTAGAACCCTGACATGTCCGGGGGATGCGGCGTCCACATGAAGAGGATGGCGAAACGCGCCAGCGCCGCCAGGAAGATCAGGGCGACGACCAGCCGCGCCTTGGATTGTCTGCCTTCCGTCGTCATGCACTCTGCCCCGCGGCCTGCCCGGACGGCGGTTTTCCCCGCCTGTTCGCGCCGGATTAACCGAAAATTCGGGCGAGAGTTTGGCGCAGGGTCAGTAGGGCATCGGATGCGCCTTGTTGACGGCGTCGATCGCTTCCAGCGCCTGGTCGGACAGTTCGATCGCGTCTGCCGTCATCGCGATTTCCAAGTGTTCCGGCTTCGAGGCGCCGAAGATCGGCGCGGCCACGAAATGCCGGGTCAGAGTCCATGCGAGCGCCATGGCGGACGGATCGAGACCGTGATCCCTGGCGATCTTGATATAGGCGTCGACCGCGGGCCAGACCTTGGGATTGATGCGGCCGTTCAGCGTGGCCTCGACGGCGCGGCGGGTGTCGGGCGGTGTCACGTCGCCGTTATACTTGCCGGACACCAGCCCCATGCCGAGCGGTGAGAACGGCAGGACGGGTATGTTCTCAGCCACGCAGACCTCTGACAGGTCGGTGTCCGCGGTGCGGCACAGCAGCGAATACTCGTTCTGGATGGTGATCGGGCGCGGCAGCCCGTTCTCGTCAGCCAGGCGCAGCCATTGCGCGGTGCCCCAGGCGGTCTCGTTCGAGAGGCCCCAGTAACGGATCTTGCCGGCCTCGATCAGCTTCTGCATGCCGCCCATCACGTCGAGCATGTGATCGGCGACGGCCGCCTTGTCGACACTGGCCTGGTTGAACCGCCAGTTGGCGCGCATGTGGTATTGCGGGCGGGTCGGAAAATGCAGCTGGTAAAGGTCGATCACGTCGGTCTGCAGCCGCTTCAGCGAGCCGTCTGCCGTCTTCGGCAGAACCGCGCCGCTATAACCCTCGCCGCCGCGTGCGACCTTCTGGTTCGGACCGGACACCTTTGTGGCAAGAACCATCCTGTCGCGATTGCCTGTCTTGGCGAACCAGGTGCCGATGATCTCTTCGGTGCGGCCGACGGTTTCGGCGCTGATCGGATAGGTCGGATAGACCTCTGCCGTGTCGATGAAGGTGATGCCGCCGGCAAGCGCCTGGTCGAGTTGGGCGTGACCCTCGGCTTCGGTGTTGCGGCTGCCCCAGCCCATGGTGCCAAGGCAGAGGCGCGAGACCTCGAGGTCGCTTGCGCCGAGTTTGATCGTCTTCATGGCTGTCCCCCTGTTCGTCGTTGCCGGAAAGCTAACCTGTGTACCACCGGGGGCAAGAGCGGATTGCCCTGCGGTATTGGAGAACGAAAAGCGAACATCTATATTGGCTGCATGAATCATCCGCTGCTGTCACGCCAAAGCCAACGCGACCGCCCCGCCCTGTCCTTCCTGGACGAGCTGGCGCTGCCGATGGCCCGCGCGCACGAGGTCTGCGGCGACGCGCGGCGCACGCTGGCCTCGGTCGTCGCGGCGCGGCTGGAGGGGCCGGTGCTCTGGATCGTGCCCAGCTGGATGCCGGAACGGCTGAATCCCGAAGCGGCGCTCCACCTGTTCGATCCGGCGCGGCTGATCTTCCTCGAACCGGTGCGCGAGGAGGATGTGCTGTGGTGCATGGAGGAAGTTCTGCGCGCCGGCGTGGTACCGCTGGTGGTGGCGGACCTGCCGGCGGTGCCGGGGCTGACCTCGGTCCGGCGGCTGCACCTGGCCGCCGAAACCGGGGCAGAGGAACACGGCACGCATCCGCTGGGCCTGCTGCTGACGCCGGGCGACGGCGGCGCGCCGGGGGTGGAAACGCGGTGGCAGATGTGCTCGGACCACGGCGCGGGGCGGCGCGGCTGGCTGCTGCACCGCCGGAGGGCGCGGACAGCCCCGATGAAAACCTGGCGGGTGACGCGGGAAAACGGCAGCTTCCGGGCCCATGCCGCCGCAATGGCGGAATGACCCTGTAACAAAAAACAGCCCGGTCCGCCGAAAATACTCAGCGAACCGGGCCAGATGCTCCCCCTTAGGGTAATCAGGAGGAGCGCGCCGAAAAACGATTGGCTAATGAAAATAGATGGGGTGAAAGTCTTTCGTAAAAAGGCTCAGGTAAAACGGTAACGTACTGAAACGGCTTATTTAATCACGTGCCAGACACCACCGACGCCGTCGCCGTTGACGTCACCGGCCTTGCGGTCGCCGGCCCAGTAGTAAAGCGGCATGCCGTTAACGGCCCACTGCTGCGCCCCGTCCTTGCGGGTCACCAGGGAGAACGGGCCTTCGGCCGCGGCGCCAGCCTGGGCGATGAACGGGGGCCAGCTTTGCGCGCAGCCGCCATAGCAGTTGCTGGTGCCAGCGGTATCATTGTCGAAGGTGTAGAGCGTCATACCCTTGAGGTCGGTCATCACGCCGCCGGCCATGCCGGCAGGCGCCGCGGCGGCAACGCCGGCGACCAGGGAAAGAGCAGCTGCGGTAACAAAGGTCTTCATCGTCATCAAAACGATCTCCTGAATATATGACCGGCCGGAATGGCCGGGGATTGTCGGAAGCAGCGGCAGGGAGGGCGCGGCCGGGTCGTAACGGACTTGGACCCGACCGCATGCAGAGTGCTGCTGCGAGGCGGCATGTCGGACACAACCGTTGTAACCACCGTTGTAATGCGGGTGGTAAAGCCGGTTCGGGAGCGTTGTTTTTTCCAAGCGGTCAAATTTTTCCCACATTTCCCGAACCTGTTCCGGTCAGGCGGGATGCTCCGCCGCATCCCGCCGGCGAATTCCGTCAAGACGCAGAAGCAGCAGGAAGGCGGCCGCTGCCAGCCCTGCGAGACCGGCGAGCACGGCCGCGGGACCGGCGCGTGTCAGTAGCGCGGCAAGTGCCGGCGGCGCGGCGGCGCTGGCGAGGTTGAGTGGCAGCGCGATAGCCGACATCGCGGCGGCATAGTCGTCCTTGCGGTAGAAGACGAGCGGCATCGTGGCACGGGCCACCGCGAAGGCGCCGCTGCCGATGCCGAACAGGATCAGCAACGCCGCCAGCGCACCCCACGCCGCCCCGCCGAGCCACAGCGACGCAAGGCCCAAGGGCATCATCGCTCCCGCGATGAGGGCAGTCGTCATCGCGTCCCAGCGTCTGCCGCCCGCCAGATCCACCAGACGGCCGCCGACCTTGAAGAGCCCAAGAAGAGACGCCGCCGCAACGGCCCCGGCCGTGCCGGTGCCGAGCGCCTGGAACAGTTCGATCCCGATAGCCTCGAACCCGAAGGTGACGAAGCTGTTCAGCGCGACCACCGTGACGATCAGGCGGAAAGTGGCGGTTCTGCGAATATCGGCGCGCGGGAAGGTTTCGGCGGACACGCGCTGGCGGCGCGCTTCGGGCAGGCCAATCAGGATGAGCGGCGCGACGAGGACCAGCATCAGCACGGCGAACGCGAAGGTGGTCGCGCGCCAGCCGAGCAGGTGGTCGAGAAAGGCAGTCACCGGCCAGAACAGGCTGCCTGCGAGCGCGGTCGCCAGCATCAGCATGCCGATCATGCCGCGGGCGCGGTCCCCGGCATGGTCGGACAGGTAGATATAGGCTGCTGTGGTCAAGAGCATCGCCCCGGCGATGCCGATCACGATCCAGGCCGCGAAGTAGACCGGTCCGGTCATTGCCAAGGCAAGAAGCGCGAGGCCGGCGGCTGTCTGCACCGCTCCGGCCGCCATCACCCGCCGGGCGCCGAACCGCTGGAACGCCCGGCCGGCCAGCGACGCCGTGACGCCCATCGCCACGAACATAGCCGTGGCTCCGAAGAACACCGTGGCAAGCGGCAGCTCGAGGGCTTCGGCAATCCCTGACGCCAGCACCGGCAACAGGCCCACTGCACCCCAACTGACAAGCTGGGTGACGGCGAGAACGGCAAAGACGCGAAGGGCAGGCATTGGATGGCTCTACGCCTGGTATGTAACGGGAATGTTTCGGCAATACGGTCGGGCGCGCCGATGTCCAGGCGGTGCGTGGGCGGATGTTTCGGGAGCCTCCGGCGGGGATATTTTCGACCAGAAGAAGCGGGCGGGTCTGCGTGCTTTTCCGCTGGCGGTGCCGGGATCGGAGGCCGGGACCGTGGTTTGACGGCGCGGTGTCGGGAAAACGCCGCTGTGGCGTCGCAAAGCGGCTTGCGGACCGCGACCCGGGCTGGAAAGCAATGCGGCATGCGCCTGTTGATTTCCTTCGCTGCCCTGTTCCTGTCAGTCGTGCTCTTGCAGCTGGGAAACGGGGGCGTGGGGCCGCTCGACGCGCTGTCCGGGGTGAAGCTGGGCTTCACGCCGACGCAGGTGGGCCTGCTGGGTTCGGCGCATTTCGTGGGCTTCTTCATCGGCTGCTGGCAGGCGCCGCGCCTGATGGGCGCGGTCGGCCATTCGCGCGCCTTCGCCGCCTTCACCGCCGCCGGCACCATCGGCCTGCTGGCGCATATGCTGGTGGTCGACCCGTATTTCTGGGCCGCGATGCGTGTGGCCAGCGGCATCTGTGTCGCCGGGTGCTACACGGTGGTCGAAAGCTGGCTGCAGGCGAAGGTGACGAACGAGACCCGGGGCCGGGCGATGGGCGCTTACCGGGGCGTCGACATGGGCGCGGCGCTGATGGCGCAGCTGCTGATCGGCGTGCTGGAGCCGGCGCATTACGTGTCCTACAACCTGCTCGCCCTGTTCTGCAGCGCGGCGCTGCTGCCGCTGACCCTGTCGCGGCTGAAACAGCCCGAGGTGCCGGACGCGCCACGGCTTAGGCCGCGCCTGGCCTGGGCGATCTCGCCGCTGTCGGTGGCAGGCGTGATCGTCGCCGGTCAGACCAGCGCCGCGTTCCGGATGGTCGGGCCGCTTTACGGGCAGGAAGTCGGCCTTGCCCCGGGGCAGATCGCATGGTTCCTGGCCAGCTTCGTCCTTGGCGGCGCGCTGGCGCAATGGCCGACGGGATGGCTTGCAGACAAGTTCGACCGGCGCTGGGTGCTGATCTGGATTTCCGGGGCGGCGATGGTTGCCTGCGGCGTCACCGTCGCGGTCAGCGGCGGCGGCACGGTGATGGTGCTGCTGGGCGCCGGGTTCTTCGGTTTCTCCACCTTTCCAGTCTATTCCGTCGCCGCATCCCACGCCCATGACTTCGCCAAGCACGAGGAACGCGTGGAGCTGTCCGCCGCGCTGATGTTCTTCTTCGCCATCGGGGCCATCGCGTCGCCGCTCATCGCGTCCGCCCTGATCGGCGCGTTCGGGCCCTGGGCGATGTTCGCTCTGGTCGCGGCCGGGCACCTGTTCCTGGTGGTCTACGGGCTGATGCGGATGCGTGCGCGCCCGACCGTCGAGGAACGCACGCAATATGTCTATTCTCCGCGCACCTCGTTCCTGATCGGGCGACTGATCGGCCGTCTACGCGAGGGCGACGGCGAGCCGCACTAGATCGCGACTGGCACCGACCGGACGAATGCGTTAGAGCGCGCGGGACTTTCACACAGGAACGATCGCATGGCGCGGATACTCATCACTTCGGCGATCCCCTATATCAACGGGATCAAGCATCTGGGCAATCTCGTGGGCAGCCAGCTGCCCGCCGACCTCTATGCCCGGTACATGCGCGCGCGGGGTCACGAGGTGATGTTCATCTGCGCGACCGACGAGCATGGCACCCCTGCCGAACTGGCCGCCGCCAAGGCGAGCAAGCCGGTGGCCGAGTACTGCGCCGAGATGTGGCAGGTCCAGAAGGATCTGTCGGATGGATTCCGGCTGTCCTTCGACAAGTTCGGGCGCTCGTCGTCAGAGCAGAACCGCAGGCTGACGCAGTACTTCGCGGGGCGGCTGGCCGAGAACGGGTTCATCGAGGAGGTGACCGAAAGCCAGGTCTATTCCAACGCCGACGGCCGCTTTCTGCCCGACCGGTATATCGAGGGCACCTGCCCGAACTGCGGCTACGACAAGGCGCGGGGCGACCAGTGCGAGAACTGCACCAAGCAGCTAGACCCGACCGACCTGATCAACCCGCGTTCCGCGATTTCCGGGTCGACGGATCTGGAGGTGCGCGAGACCAAGCACCTGTACCTGCGGCAATCGCTGCTGCGTGAGCGGCTGGACAAGTGGATTTCGTCCAAGACCGACTGGCCGGTGCTGACCACTTCCATCGCCAAGAAATGGCTGCATGACGGCGACGGGCTGCAGGATCGCGGCATCACCCGCGATCTTGACTGGGGCGTGCCGGTGATGAAGGGCGAGGAGCCGTGGCCGGGCATGGAGGGCAAGGTCTTCTACGTCTGGTTCGACGCGCCCATCGAATATATCGCGGCGACCAAGGAATGGTCCGATGGCGAGGGGTTGGACGACAGCGCCTGGCGCCGCTGGTGGCGCACCGACGAGGGCGCGGAAAATGTCCGCTACGTCCAGTTCATGGGCAAGGACAACGTGCCGTTTCACACGCTGTCGTTCCCGGCGACGATCATCGGATCGGGCGATCCGTGGAAGCTGGTCGACTACATCAAGTCGTTCAATTACCTGAACTACGATGGCGGGCAGTTTTCGACCTCGCAGGGCCGTGGCGTGTTCATGGATCAGGCGCTGGAGATCCTGCCGGCGGATTACTGGCGCTGGTGGCTGCTGAGCCATGCGCCGGAAAACTCGGACAGCGAATTCACCTGGGAGAATTTCCAGGCTTCGGTGAACAAGGACCTTGCCGACGTGCTGGGCAACTTCGTCAGCCGCGTCACCAAGTTCTGCCGCTCGCGCTTTGGCGAGGAGGTGCCGAAGGGCGGCGCCTATGGTCCCGGCGAGGTGGAAGTGATCCGCGAGCTGACCGAACGGATGGACGCCTATTCGGCGCATATGGAAGCCATCGAGGTGCGCAAGGCCTCCGCGGAACTGCGGGCGCTGTGGGTGATCGGCAACGAGTACCTGCAGGAGGCCGCGCCGTGGTCGGTCTTCAAGGAAGACCCTGACCGGGCGGCGGCGATCATCCGGTTCTCGCTGAACCTGATCGCCTTCTATGGCGCGGTGTCGGCACCGTTCATCCCGGATGCCTCCGCCGCGATGCTGGAGGCGATGGGTGCCGACGGCATGGGCTGGCCGGACGACATGGAAGCCGCGCTGAAGGGTCTGACTCCGGGGCGTGCCTTTACCGTTCCGGAAAATCTGTTCCGCAAGATTTCGGACGAAGAGCGCGAGGACTGGCAAAGCCGCTTCTCGGGCGTACGCACCTGATCCCCCTGCCCCGCGCCGCTGTGCGCGGGGCGCGCCGGACTTGTGCGGCGGCGGCGGTGGAAACCCGTTAACGCGCGACATAGATCTTGGGGACGGTCAGCCGAGGAGCATCGCATGGTCCCCTTTTCCGTTCTCGATCTATCGCCGGTGCCGGCAGGGTTCACGCCTGCCGATGCGCTTCGGAACACCATCGACCTCGCGCAGCATGCCGAGCAGTGGGGCTACACCCGTTACTGGATGGCGGAACACCACAACATGACCGGCATCGCCTCTGCCGCGACCTCGATCCTGATCGGGCATGTGGCGGGGCATACCAGCACGATCCGCGTCGGCGCCGGCGGTGTGATGCTGCCGAACCATGCACCGCTGGTCATTGCCGAGCAGTTCGGCACGCTGGCGACGCTTTACCCGGATCGCATCGACCTTGGCGTCGGCCGGGCGCCGGGCACCGACATGCGAACCGCGCGCGCGCTGCGGCGAGGCATGGAGAATGCCGACAATTTCCCGAACGATGTTGTCGAACTGATGAGCTATTTTGCGCCCGGTGAGGCCACGCAGGGCGTCCGCGCCGTGCCGGGCGCCGGAACGAACGTTCCGGTCTGGATGCTGGGCTCCAGCCTGTTCGGCGCACAGCTTGCCGCGCATCTCGGCTTGCCCTACGCCTTCGCCTCTCATTTCGCGCCGCAGATGCTGGAACAGGCCATCGCCACTTACCGCGAAACCTACCGCCCGTCGGAGGCGTGGCCGAAGCCGCATTTCATGCTGGCGGTCAACGTGTTCGCCGCCGACACCGATGAAGAGGCGGTGAGGTTGCGCACCTCGATGCAGCAGGCGTTCATCAACCTGCGCACCGGCAAACCCGGCCCGCTGCCTGCCCCGGTGAACGACATCACCGAGGTTGCCGATCCCTCGGCCATCGCGATGGTGGACGAGGCGCTGCGCATCTCGGCCGTCGGCGCCCCAAATACCGTAAAGGCCGGACTTCAATGGCTAATCCGGGAATTCGAACCGGACGAGGTGATCCTGACCGGTCAGATCCACGACCACACCGCGCGACTCCACTCGTTCGAAATCGCGGCGGACGCGCTGCGCTAGGACTTACTCGGTCTCACGTACCATGTGCGTCGGCGAGACCTGCCGCATCGGCAGTTTCTTCGGCACGAAATCCGGCGGGCGGACGGCGCTCGGGATCTCTTCGGTCATCAGCATCCGGTCTTTCGGACGCTTGTTCGGATCGGCCACCGGGACGGTGGACAGCAGCTTGCGCGTATAGGGATGCCGCGGGTTGTTGAAGACCGAACGCCGGTCTCCGATCTCGACGATTTCACCGAGATACATGACGGCCACGCGATGCGCCATGCGCTCGACCACCGCCATGTCGTGGCTGATGAACAGTATCGAGATTCCAAGGTCCCGCTGCAGATCGATCAGCAGGTTGATCACCTGCGCCTGGATCGTCACGTCCAGCGATGCGACGGCTTCATCGGCGATGATAAGGCGCGGATCCAAGGTGAGCGCGCGCGCGATGCAGATACGCTGCCGCTGGCCGCCGGAGAAGGCATGCGGGAAGCGGTCGAGATGATCGCCCGACAGCCCGACACGTTCCAGCAGATCGGCGGCGCGGGCGCGGAGATCGGACGATTTTCCAAGGCCGTGCACCCGCATCGGATCCATCATCGCCCGGCCAATCGTCATGCGCGGATTGAGCGACGAGAACGGATCCTGAAACACCATCTGCACTTCGCGGCGGAACTGCAGGATGGTCTTCCGCTCGGCGCCGACCAGTTCCACGCCATTGTAACGGATTGAACCGGCAGTGATCTTTTCCAGCTGCATCAGGCTGCGGGCGACGGTGGACTTGCCGCAGCCGGACTCGCCGACGAGCGCAAGCGTCTCGCCCGGCGCGATGTCGAAGGTCACACCCTCGACCGCGTGCACGCGGCCGGCAACCTTGCCGAACAGTCCGGACTTCAGGTCGTAGCGGGTGACAAGGTCGCGGACTTCGACCAGTGGGCGGGCGGTGTCGGTTTCCCTGCTGAGTTCCGGAGCGGCGGCGGTCATGCGGCGTCACCTTCTGCCGTGTAGGTGACGAGCGGGAATTTTTCGGGCGCGTCCTTGTCGGACATGCTGCCAAGGCGCGGCACGGCGGCGATCAGCGACTGTGTGTAGCGGTGCTGCGGGTTGCCGAAAATCTCGTAGACCGTGCCGCTTTCGATGATTTCGCCCTTCAGCATCACGCAGACACGGTCGGCGATCTCTGCCACCACGCCCATGTCATGGGTGATGAACAGGGCGGACATGCCGATTTCCTTTTGCAGCGCGCGGACGAGATCGAGAATCTGGGCCTGGATCGTGACGTCCAGCGCCGTGGTCGGTTCGTCAAGGATCATCAGAGACGGCCGGCAGGCCAGCGCCATGGCGATCATGACGCGCTGGCGCATGCCGCCGGACAGCTGGTGCGGATATTGTTTCATCCGGCGCTCGGCATCGGGCACGCGCACGAGCTTGAGCATCGACAAGGCGATGGCTTCGGCTTCGGCCTGCGTCTTGTCCTGGTGCCGGACGATGCCTTCGGCGATCTGTTCGCCAACGCGGAAGACCGGGTTCAGGCTCGACATCGGGTCCTGGAAGACGATGGAGATCTCGGAACCGCGCAACTGCTCGATCCGCTGCTCGGAGAGTGTGGCAAGGTCCTCGACCTTCCCCGACTTCATGCGCATCCGGACGCGGCCGCCGTCGATCCGGGCGCCGTCGTATTCGGTCAGGCGCATGACGGTCATCGCGGTCACCGACTTGCCGGAACCGGATTCACCGACCAGCGCCAGCGTTTCGCCGCGCTTGATCTGGAATGATACGCCCCGCACCGCGTGGAGCGTTTCGGTCTTGGTGAGGCGGAAGCTGACGCGCAGGTCCTCGACTGAGAGGATCACGTCGTCGTCGGTATCTATCGTCTCGGGTGTCCCGGTCACGTTGGGGATCCGTTGCATGGTGTGGTCACGGCAGTCCGCGCATAGCGCCACCGGGCTGTCAACACGCGCCGCATCGGGTAAGCTGTTCGGAGCGAACCGGCGAAACGGATCGCCGAGGGCGGCCGCCGAACGCTGTGATTACAATGCAGGCTGCGTTCCCTGGCGCCGACCGCGCAGATGGCAGTTTTGGAAAGACCCCTATGCATGATTTGCATAAGGACTTAAATTTGTACGGGCCGCAACCAGTTTTGCCAATTTCTTGGGCGCCGCCCGTTTCTGCGGCAACCGGCTAGGGTCGAATCGGCAGCCGCGTGCGGCTTGCCGCCTCTTTCAGCACCAGCTGCTGCCAGAACGCTTCGATGGTTGCGCTCTGATGGCCGGAGCGCCGGAACAGGCGGATCTGGATCTCTATGGTCATCTGGCTGCCGCCGATCTGGACCAGCTTCCCCTCGGCAATCGCGTCGCGGACGCAGATCTGCGGCAGCCAAGTGATGCCGCTGCCAACGATGGCCATCTGTTTCAGTCCTTCCGCGAGGGAGGACTGATAGACGGTCGACAGGGGCAGTTCGGTTGACCGGCGTGACAGGATCAGGCCGATGAGCTTGCCGAGATATCCGTCGTTCCAGGCATAGGCGAGATAGGGGATCGGCTCGGATATCTCGCCTTCATCGACGGAATAGAGCGGCTTGCCATTCGCATCGCAGCCGCAGACGAGGATCAGCCGGTCCGTGCCGACCTGAACGGATTCAAACGGGCCGGTTTCCAGTACAGGCAGGCCCGCCGGGTGATCGTAGACCAGCGCAAAGTCGCATTTCCGCAGGGAAAGCTGTTCGATGGATTCCAGGAAATCGCCCGCATGCATCACGCAGCGCGTGGGCTCGGGCCAGGCGGCCAGCGAACGGAGCCAGCGCGGGAAGAAGTAGATGGCGAGGGTGTGGAGCGCGGAAAACGCGAGTGGCGGCTCGTTCGTGCCCGATAGGTTCCGGCATTCGGCGCGGAGCTGGTAGATGTCGCGCACCAGCTCCTGCGCGCGTGGCAGAAAGATGTTGCCGGCGCCGGTCAGGCGCACCGGATAGGTGCTGCGGTCGATCAGTTCGGCGCCGAGCCACGCTTCGAGCGACTTGATCCGGCGGCTGAAGGCGGATTGCGAAATATGCCGGGCTGAGGCCGCCGCGGAGAAGTTCCGGGTGGCGACGATCTCGACAAAATCCTCCAGCCAGGCCAGTTCCATTGGGTGCCTCATGCATTTTTTGCATAACCGTTCCTATCTTAGCATTGGACAGTCCGGCAAGCCCCGTTCCATCCTTTTGGGGCACTTGCACAAAAAACAACGCGACAGGGATTGCCATGAAACGTGCCGTAGCCGCGTCGCTGGGTCTGTGTCTTGGGCTGACGGCCGCGAGCGCCATCGCCCAGACGAAGAACCCGGGGACTTTCGTTTTTCTGTGGGCAAGCGACGTTCAGTCCTTTGACCCCGCCTATATCGCCGACACTCCCAGCTCTTACGGGGTGCTGAACGTCTACAACCGGCTTCTGAACTTCAAGGGTTCCGAGATCTCGGAATTCGTGCCGGCGCTTTCAACCGAGGTCCCGTCGCTGGAAAACGGGCTGATCGTCGAGAACGACGACGGGTCCGTCAGCTACAGCTTCCCGATGCGCGCCGACGTCCACACCCACTATGTCGGGGTGAAGGGCGACGACGGCTCGATCTCGTGGGAACTTTATGACGAGCTGAGCGAAGACAAGATGGCGGCCATCGAGCCGGGCTATGGCGAGATCACGGCCGAGGACGTGAAGTATTCGCTGCTGCGCGCGATGCTGATGGGTCAAAGCTGGATGTCGAACGCCATCACCGAGGTGGTGACAGCCGGCGAATACAACAGCATCGCAACCTGGGTTAAGGAAGTCGGTGGTGTTGAGGATATCGCCGACGCGAGCCCCGAAACGCTGCGCGAGGTCTATGACGCGCTGGCGTCACAGATCGTCGTCGAAGGCGACACCGTGACCGTTACGATCCCGTCCTCGTTCCCGGCGACGCTGGGGATCATGGCCCTGCCCTTCGGCACGTCCATCGTCGACGCGGAATGGACCGCGGATGTCGGCGGCTGGGATGGCGATGGCGACACCTGGTACGAATACTACCGCCCCGAGCTGAGCGAGGACGCGCTGTTCGACGTCGAGAACGGCTCTGGCCCGTTCATGCTGGAAGAATGGGACAAGACCGACCGGCGCATCACGCTGAAGCGGTTCGAAGGCTACTGGGACGAGCCCGCCTCGCTGGAACGCGTGGTGATCCGGACCGTGCCGGAATGGACCACCCGGCGGCTGCAGCTGATCTCGGGCGATGCCGATTTCGTTGAAACTCCCATCGAGTTCCTCGAGGAGATGGCTGCGACCGAAGGCGTGAAGGTCATCGACGGCCTGCCCAAGGTGTTCGGACGTGGTCTGTTCTTCTTCTGGCCGCTGGACGAGGTCGACAACCCGGCTATCGGTTCGGGGCAGCTGGACGGCGCCGGCATTCCGCCGGACTTCTTCGCCGATCTCGATGTCCGTCAGGGCTTCAGCTATGCGATGAACTACGACATCCTGATCGACCAGGTTCTGCTGGGCAAGACGGTGCAGTCGCACGGCCCAACGGTGCGTGGGATCATGGGGTACCGCGAGGACTCGCCGGTCTACGAATGGGATCCCGAGAAGGCCACCGAGCACTTCAAGGCGGCATTTGACGGCAAGCTCTGGGACGTAGGCTTTGAGATGACGGCCTATGTGCAGGAAGGCGCGACGAACGGCGTGGCCGCCCTGTCGATCCTTCAGCAGGGGCTGCAGCGGATCAATCCGAAGTTCAAGCTAAAGATCCAGTCGCTGCCGCCCTCGTCGCTGTCCGCCCTGCGGAACAACCGCGAGGTACCCGCTGCGCCGATGATGTATATGGGCTGGGGCCCCGACTATTCCGACCCGGGCGGTCCGCTTGGCGCTGCGACCTACTACCTGTCGCCGACGGGGCTGGTCGCCGGGTTTTCGGGTCAGGGTTATCGCGACCTGATGTCCGAGGAATTCGAGCCCCTGCTGGATGAAGCCTGGGCGTCTTCGGACCCGGAAGTGCGCGAGCCGATTTATGCCAAGCTGCAGGAAATGTCGCACGACTTTGCCACGACGATCTTCCTCTACGAGGAATTCGGCTTCATCGTCGTGCGGGACAACATCGACGGCTACGTTCACAACATGATCACCTACGGTGCCTGGGACTTCTATCCGGTCACCAAGTCGAACGACTGATCACAAGATCCGCGACGCCGGGCGGCATGTCCGCCCGGCGCCCGATACGACGACCTTTCCGGACCCGACCCCCGCATGATGACCTATGCCCTGCGACGGCTGATTATGCTGCCCGTCGTGCTGTTCGCCCTCTCGCTGATGATCTTCGGCCTGCAGATGTCGCTGAGCCCGACGCAGCGGCTGGCAGCCTACGCCCCCACCGACGACTACCTGAAGGGCGGGCAGGAGATGATCCGGACCATGATCGAGCAATATGGTCTGGATGACCCGTTTCCGGTGCAATACGCGCGCTGGCTCAGCAACATCCTGCACGGCAATCTCGGCTGGTCCGAGACAGCGCGGCAGCCGGTGGCAACGGCACTTTCCTCTCTTTTCCCCGCAACGATGGAACTGGTCTTTTTCGCCTTTGTCCCCGGGCTTCTATGCGCGATCTGGCTCGGCTCGCGGGCGGGGACGAACCACAACAAATGGCAGGACCATTCGATCCGGGTCTTCGCGATCCTCGGCTGGTCTTTTCCCACTTACGTCTTCGGCCTGCTGATGCTGCTGATATTCTATTCCACGCTTGACTGGTTCCCACCCGGGCGATTGAGCCAATGGGCCATTACCGAGGTCAACTCTGACGAGTTCACCCGCTACACCGGCGCCAACACGATCGACGCGCTGCTGAACTGGAACTGGCCGATCTTCTTCGACGCGATACGGCACCTCGTGGCTCCGGTGATCACGCTGATGTACGTCAACGTCGCCAGCATCACGCGGGTGATGCGCACCTCGATGCTGGAAACGTTGCGGCAGGATTACGTGCGCACCGCGCGCGCAAAGGGGATGCCGCGCAAGGTGGTGGAGCTGCGCCACGCGCGGCGCAATGCGCTGCTGCCGGTTGTGACGGTCGCCGGGATGGAGCTGGCCTACATGATGGGCGGAGTGGTCATCACAGAGACGATCTTTGACTTCCCCGGTCTTGGCCAGTTCGCCGCGAAATCCGCGGCGGGGCTGGATTTCCCTGCGGTGCTGGGCTTCGGCATCTATTTCGCCCTGGTGCTGGTGGCGCTGAACCTGATCGTCGACCTGATCTATCCGATGCTCGACCCGAGGGTGAAGACGCGATGAGAGTGGTTCGTTACCTGCTGCAGAACCCGATGTCGCTGTTCGGCCTGCTGTTGCTGCTTGCCTTCGTGCTGATCGCGGTTTTTGCACCACTGCTGGCACCGCCGACCGAGTTCCAGCTGTCGCCCTACGACACGCCGCGCGCGGGGTTCTGGGCGACGCCGCAGCCGCCCTCGCCCGAGGCGCGGTTCGGCACCACGCAGGGGCAGTACGATATCTACTATGCGGTGATCTGGGGCACCCGCACCGCGTTCAAGATCGGGCTTGGCGTCGTCATCATTTCCGCCTTGATCGGCACCGCCATCGGCGCCATCGCGGCCTACTACGGCGGCATCATCGACGAGCTGCTGATGCGTCTTGTGGACGTGTTCCTTGCCGTTCCCTTCCTGATCGCCGCGCTGGTTCTGACCGTGATCCTGGGTAAGGGCCTGGTCCCGATCATCGTCGCGCTGACCGCCTTCGGATGGATGGGCTATGCCCGCGTGGTGCGCAGCGAAATCCTGCGGATACGCGAGATGGATTACGTCAGCGCCGCGCGTGCCTATGGCGCCAGCGACCTGCGGCTGATCGTGCTGCACATCCTTCCCAACGCCTTCTTCCCGGTGCTGGTGCTGGCGACGATGGCCACCGGTTCGATGGTGCTGTCGGCTTCGGCGCTGTCCTTCCTGGGCGTCGGTACCGAGGAAGGCTATGCCGACTGGGGCAACCTGATCGCCTATTCCCGGAACTGGATCGTCGGCCAGGCCGGCAACCCGTTCCAGTTCTGGTACACGCTGGTCTTTCCGGGGGCCGCAATCTTCCTTTTCGTTCTGGCCTGGAACCTCGTGGGCGATGCGCTTCGCGATGTTCTGGACCCGCGCCACCAAGTCTGAAGGACGCCCGCGATGACTATTTCCGACGATGCCAAGAGCCTGTTCGAGGACCTGATTTCCTACGAGGTCGAGGACAAGGCGATCCCGTCGATTTCCTACGCTCTGGTCGACCGCGACGGGCTGATGGCCGAGGGACATATCCAGCGTTCGGACCTGTCGTTTCCGATGAAGGGAGATACCTGCTTTCGGATCGGGTCGATCACCAAGACGTTCACCTCGATGGCGATCATGCAGCTTGTCGAGCAGGGCAAGATCGACATCGACGCCGATGTGTCCACCTATCTGCCGGGCTTCGCGCCGACCAACCCGTTCGCGGGCCGCGAATCCGGGCCGTTCGGGCCGGAGGTCACGCTGCGCAAGCTGATGAGTCATACCGCAGGACTGGTCCGCGAACCGAAGAGCGGGCATTACCTTGACGCGCATCGCCCGCCGCTGGAGGAGACCGTGGCGGAACTGGCCCAGTCGACCCTGAAGCAGGATCCGAGCGCGGGGGTCATGCATTATTCCAACGCCGGCATCGCCGTGGTCGGGCTGGTGATCGAGAAGGTCACCGGGACGAGTTACTCCGACTACGTCCACAGCAACATCATGGCGCCGCTTGGCATGAGCGACACGTCGTCCGGGATGGCGCCGGGTATCAGAGAGCGGCTGGCACCGGCTGACATGTGGACGCTGGAAGGCGACAGCCCTGCCCCGGTTTTCGACCTCGGCGGTTCGCCGGCCGGGAACATCTTTTCCACGACCGGCGACATGGCGCGATATGCCCAATGCCTGCTGCGCGGCGGATTCGCGCCGGACGGAACCCGCGTAATCTCCCCCGCCTCCTTGCGCGAGATGTGGACACCCGTGGGCCAGCGGAAGGCCCATGGCAAGGTGATCAACGGCTATGGTCTGTGCTACGGCATCGGCGAGCTGGACGGCTGGACCACGGTGGGCCACGGCGGTGCGGTCTATGGCTATGCCTCGCAGATGGCGCTGCTGCCCAGCGCGGGGCTTGGCGTCCTGATCTTCGCCACGCTCGATTTCGCCAACCAGATCGCCAACCGGCTTGGCAACGAGGGGCTGCGGATCGCATTGGCGGAGCGGAAGATGGGCAAGGCACCGGAGCGCAGCCAGCGTCCTGCCCCGATCACCGCGGAACAGTTCGCCGATCTGCCCGGAAACTACCACGAAGCGGAGTCCGGCGAGGTCGTGGAGATCAAGGAGAAGGACGGCAAGCTGTACCTGATGGGCGACGGCGTGCCGCTGCAGATCCGGCCGGCGGGCGGGTCGAGCTTTGTCATCGACGGACGGATCTATGGCAAGGGCGCCGACTATCCGCATATGGAGCTGAGCTTTCCATCGGCCGGCAAGTTGCGGTGGAAAGAGACCGAGTGGACCAAGTCCACCGACATCCCCGATGAAGCACCGCCGCCGGAAATCGCGCCGCATCTGGGTGAATACGGGCCGGACTTCAACGTCACGTACCTGTCCTACAGCCACGGCAAGCTGCTGTGCCTGATCGAGTATTTCTGCACCCATTCCTGCGAGCCCATCGACAAGGACCGGTTCCGGATGCACGGGCTGCTCTACGAGGAAGAGGTCCTTGAGCTGGGGGCGGTGGACGAGGCCGGGCGGCAGGGCATCCGCGTCGGTCCGATGTTCCTTGAACGCCGTGCCGCGTGACGCCGCAGTAGGCGCGCCGATGGCCATGGACGGGCCTATCGGCCCGCGCATGCGCATCGACGGGCGCGAGGTCGATTACTTCTGCGGCACAAGCTATTACGCGATGCACGGACGGCCCGAGGTGATCGAGGCGGCCTGCGAGGCGACGCGGCGTTTCGGCATGGGGCCGGGAACGCTGGCGGCGATGGAAGTGTATCAGGAGCTGCAGGAGGCGCTGTGCGCCTGGTTCGGCGCCGAATACGTCACCTACCTGATCTCCGGCTATGCCAGCCCGATGGCGTTGATGCAGGGGATCTGCGAGCCGGGCGACCTGATCCTGATGGATGCCGCGACGCATTACAGCATCCGCGACGCGGTGCCGTCGCTGGACCTGCGCGTCGTGACCTTTGCTCATCGGGATACGTCCGCGCTGGAAGACGTGCTGAAAGCGGAGCTTCGATCCGGCGAACGGCCGGTCGTTGTGACCGACGGGGTGTTTCCTTCCGGAGGCGCCCTGGCCCCGCTCGCTGACTATCGCGCCATTCTAGACAGATACGAGGATGGCCGGCTGGTGGTCGACGACAGTCACGGTGTCGGAGTGCTGGGCACCCATGGGCGCGGCTTGCTGGAGCATTTCGCTGCGGAGGGACCGCGCAGCCACGTGGCCGGAACACTCAGCAAGGCATTCGGTGGCCTGGGCGGGATCATTCCGGGCGACGAGGCGCTGAGAGACCGGATCAAGGAACGCGCCCGGATCATGCGGGGCGCCTCGCCTCCCCCGCCCGCGGCTGCCGCCGCCGGGCTGACGGCGCTGCGGCTGCTGACGGCCGATCATTCGATCCGGCGGCGTCTCGGCGCCAATGTCGCGCAGATGCGGTCCGGCCTGAGAGCGCTTGGTTTCGACGTCGCCGAAACTCCGGTGCCTATCGTGACATTGACCGATGCCGGCCGCGATCTTGCGGCGATTGCCGAAGGGCTGGCCGTGCGGGATATCCTGGTGAAACTCGTGGCCCCGGGCGGCTATTCCGATGCGCCGGCAGACAGGCCGTCCCTGCGGATCGCGGTGTTCTCGGAACACACACCCGAACAGATCGACCGGCTGATCGCCACTGTCGCGGAACTGGCGTGAGAAAAGGAACCAAGCATGAAGATCTTCATCAGCGCCGATATCGAGGGAACGGCCGGCATCACCGACTGGAACGAGGCGTTCAAGGACAAGCCGGAATACGCCGAATTCCGTGAATACATGACCGATGAGCTGGTTGCGGCCTGCGAAGGCGCCAAGGCAGCCGGGGCCGAGGAGATCCTGGTCAAGGATGCCCATTCCACGGCCCGCAACCTGATCCTGTCGCGCCTGCCCTCTTATGTCAGCATTGTCCGCGGCTGGAGCGGCCATCCCGACCTGATGATGTTCGGCATCGACGACAGCTTCGATGCAGCACTTTACACCGGCTATCACAACAAGGCCGGCTCCGACACGAACCCGCTGGCGCATACGCTGACCGGTCGCGTGTCCCGCCTGCTGATCAACGGCGAAGTCGCGTCGGAATTCACGCTGAACGCACTCTGCGCCGCCCGCTACGGCGTGCCGTCGGTGTTCCTGTCCGGCGACATGGGCATGTGTGCCGAGGCGGAAGCCTTTGTGCCCGGCATCGCCACCGTGGCGACCAGCGAAGGGTTCGGCCCGGCGACGAAGTCGCTGAGCCCCGCCGCAGCGGTCGAGGAGATCCGCGACGGCGTCGAAGCCGCGCTGACCGGTGGCGTCGCCGGTGGACTGCCCCAGCAGACGCAGGAATGGGAGCTGCGCGTCGAGTTCACCAATCCGGTCGAAGCCTACAAGGGCAGCTGGTATCCCGGAATGGAACATCCGGAACCACGAGTGCTGGAGTTCCGGGCGACGGATTTTTTCGAGATCCAGCGCGCGATCCGTTTCGTTGTGCTGTCGTAAAACGTTGACCGCCGGGCATTGACCGCATAGCGCAATCACCGCGGCTCTGGTATCAGAGCTGTTCTGTGACCTTGGAGGCTTGCTGAATGTCGCCATCGGAAAAAACGGCTACCGACCGGCTGGACATCGACGCAAACCGCAAGGCCATCAAGTACAGCAAGCAGGAGCAGCTGACACGGATACTCTGGTGGCTGTTTTGGCCGCTGTTCCGGTTCACGCCGCGCCCGTTCTTCTGGTCGTGGCGGGTGTTCCTGCTGCGCATGTTCGGAGCCAGTGTCGGCAAGAACGTCCGCATTAACCCGGGCGCGGATATCTTCATGCCGTCGAACCTGACCCTTGGCGACCACGTCACCGTGGGATACGCCGCCAGGCTCTATTCGATCGGCCGGATAACCGTGGGGGCGCGGGCAACCATATCGCAATACGCGCATATCTGCGCCGGCAGCCACGACATATCCAGCCCGACCTTTGACCTGACACGCCCGCCAGTCACCATTGGTGAAGACGCATGGATCGCAGCAGACGCGTTCGTGGGTCCCGGCCGGACCATCGGTCGGGGCGCAGTGGTGGGCGCGCGGGCCGTCGTGCTTTCGGACGTCGAAGATTACGCCATCGTCAGCGGCAATCCGGCTGAACCGCGCGGGTACCGCGTGCTGAGCGACAAACCGTAGGCCGAAGGACTGGTGTGGCTTCAGGGATCGGGTCTCGCGGCCGCATTGACCACGCAGGTCCGTCTCGGTCGTGTGGTCGACCCGCCGCTCCCACCTGCCCGTTCAATATTGTCCTTGTTTCTCTGGCACCGGACATTTAGGAGGGTCGGCGGAGACGTGGCCGAGTGGTCGAAGGCGCTCCCCTGCTAAGGGAGTAAACGGGAAACCGTTTCGAGGGTTCGAATCCCTTCGTCTCCGCCACGACATAAGGCATTGATATTGAGCGATTTTATACCTCACGTATTGTGGCGTGTTTTCCGCGACTTGTGCGGGGCGTTGGCCTCAAGAGACTCGAATTCACAGGCGAAATAGCCGCCCAATACGGCCCGAGTCTCTGTTTGGCGTTTGGCGCGATACGGTTGTCGGCGGCCGCTTCCGGCGCTGGACTTGACTTTCGGTTGAATGAAAGCTGATGGCCACCTAATTCCCAGGCAGCCCGCCGACCCAGCCAGCCTCGTATGGCATAAGATGCAGCCTGCCTGCAGACGGGCCTCAACTTGGGTTCGCAGGGCGTTTTTTATCCCGATACCGGGCAACGCGAAGTGCACCGACTTCAAAGTACCGTAGTTCGAAGAAGCGCGATTCATGCACGACCTGCCGCCAACTGCTGCATCCATATTTCTCGGGCCGTTGTTCTGGATACCGCTCCGCAATCCACCTGCCAGCCTCCGCGACGGTCGTCCAACCCTTGACGGCCAACACTCCAGAAGCTTCCTGCAGCGCGCGCACAATGCCTGCGCCAGGCCAGAACACTGTGCCATCCGGGTGAATGCCATTCACCACGAGGTCGTGGAATGCATCTGATTGGACGACCCCCGCGAGCGCCCGACGAGCGTCATGCATGCCTTTGGCCCATGCCCGGAGTTCTTCGAAATGCCGGTCAATCCGGGTGTAGGCTTTGATCAAGGCATCGCGGCCGCCACGGCATCCGTCCAGGGTTCTGATGTCGTGCTGGTCAATGAAATGATGGACCAGGTTGTTCCGCAGAAGCACCAAATCCCTCAGGTCATTCTCAGTCCGGGCGAAATCCGCGTCCGATAGTTGCAGCCGGCTGCCGATTGAGATGTGGCCATCAGAGGTATCGGTTGAGGTCGGTATCGGAGTGTCGACCTCATTGGGAACAACATACGATCCCAGGAGTTCGCCGACTATGGTTCCGAGCGTCTTGCCGGCGGTGGCGGTCATGCGCGCGGCCCTCACTTCCTCCAAGGCATGAGCCGGCCCCGAGATTTCGCAGTCCCCCATAATAGCTTTGATCAGACGTTCGTATTGCTGTAACCGCAGCAAACACCGACCCAGTAATCGCTGGACCTCATGCTGAAGCGCCTGCATTGTTTCGTCAGAATTTGCCGTCATGCTTCAACCGAACTCTAATTCACTTACGTCAACCATATATTGACCCGAGACACTGTACAGGCTGGTGTCTTGTCGTCGTGCCGGGAGGGAACGACTGAGGCGGCACTCGGCGACAGTTTGAACGGGCGCTGCCACGGCGCCGGTTAACAGATGACGTTTGGCAAAAGGAACGACGTGAAGGGACCATTGCGCTCATCGGACAAGCGAGCCCTAAAGATCTGAAAAGTTGTTCAAAATCAAACGTCTACCCAATTCCTACGCTGAGTTTGTGCCGTGTTTTCCGGAGGTTGGAAAAAAGGAACATATCTCTGGTTCGATTTCTTTCGTCTCCGCCACTGCCTTGCCTAAGTTGTTGTGTATTAAAATAAAGTACTGCATACGCACACCTACTACCACCCAACCCACCAAAAACCACAAGATTGCTGTTCTGTGCAAGAAGCGGCCAATGATGACTATTTCGATAGTGTGAAGTGGACTGTGTCGAGCTTCATCAATGTATCTCCAGGCACAAACCGATACCCGCAAGACTGGAAGGATCTCGGGGTAGACCGTAACTAAAGAAGCCCTGAATTTCGCCCATGCCCAGCTTCTCCTGTGGTGCGGCAAAGTCGCCGAGCGCGGCTGGGCAGAGCCCGGGGCGATGCACTTGGAGCCAATTATTCAGCAAGCGGACCTAGCCGGCGTTTTGCGGAATGTCATACCGTAAATCGTCCGCCCGCTCCGATGCGTGTATCCCGAGGACAATCAGGCCCGGCCAGAGCATGTACGCCTCGATCTCGATGTTTTCTCCGAACGAGAGCAGAACCATGGTCATCGCGATGCCGAGCGGCAGGTAACCGCGACGGGATCTTGCGGCATCCGCGGCGGCGAGAAGGATCTGCCATGTCATCGGAACCAGCATCGCGAGAAATCCGACCAGCCCCTTGACGAAAAGCAGGCCCCACCAGGTGTGATGGCTGCCGATGGGCATGTATTCGACGAGATGCGCGCCGGGCTGAACGGTGCCGTGGCCGAACCAGTAGGCCTCGTTCTGCCAGCGTTCGCCGGCGATGCGCTGCAGCGTTTCGCGGACACGGGTGCTGTCGGCACGGGCGCCCTTGAAGGCCGCGACCGCATCCTTGACGGCCTGGGCGAGGGCCGTTCCGAAGACCGCGAGCGAGGCGGTCGCGGCGGCGAGCGCGGTCCATGCCCATCCGCGCAGGACAAGCGGCAGCAGGCGCGGACCAACCGTGCATGCGACAAGACCGACAAGGCCCATGCGCGACTTGGAGAACAGGATCATCGCGGCGCCCGCCGCCAACCCGATGGTACGCCAGCGAATGTTGCGTTCTTCGAGGGCGAAGCAGACCTGCACGACCCCCAGGAGGGCCGCGAACGGCGACCAGGGCGCGTAGAATTGCCAGCGTGGGGTCCAGCTGGCGGGATCCCAGGTGAAGAAGTAGACGGAGAAATATTCCGGGCCGGGGCCGCCAACAGCTTTCAGGGGCGATGTGAATATGCGTTCCGGCATGCCGGCATAGGGCGCGGCGAGGAGAACCGGCAGTAGCAGCAGGGTCCAGAGACCGATGATGCACTGTCCGCGGATCAGGATCTCCCGCCGGATCGGCAGCACCGCGCCTATGAAGGGGAAGAGTGCCAGGAGCGCCCAGCCCTTGGCCCAGCCTATCGTGGACTTGATCGTCTGCTTCAGGCCGAGCCCCCAGTCGAGATGCCCGACCCACAATGCGACGAGCATAACCGCCATTCCCGCGATCCAGGCAAGGACCACCGGCGGTACCTTACCCCGCGCACGCAGGTCCGGGCGGATCGCGGGGCCGAGGTAGAGCGACAGCGCGGCCAGCCCACCCAGAACCCAGGCAAGGACCGGCCCGACGACGTAGAGCGCGCCGAGAAAGTAGAGCGGCCAGGTCCAGCAGAGGGTTTTCAGGATCAATGCCTCCGCCGGATTGGCCGGTGTTGTATCGGCCGATCCGCTCATTCCGCGGCCATCAGAACGGTCGCATCGGCGCCCGGCGCCAACAGGCGGTCGATCAGCGGGCGGCGGATCCAGCCTAGGAAGAGGCCGACGAGCAGAAAGAAGGTCGCGGCGATCCCGGCGGCGACGGCCAGTTTGCGCTTCGGCGAGGTCGGCTCGGTCGGCAGGCTGGGATCTTCGAGGACCTGAACCAGCGGGTAGGACGCATAGAGATCGGTCTTGGTGGTCTGGGTTCGCGCCATGGCGGAGGCGAAGACGGCTTCGGCCACGGCGAAGTCGCGTTGCAGGTCTTCGAGGCGGGCGGCCGGCTCGATCAGTTCGACGCGCCGTGTCTCGGCGGCGTCCAGCCGGGCGGTCAGGGCCCTGTGCTCGGCCGCCAGCCCGGCACGCTGCGCCTCGAAGGTGACCAGATCGCTAAGCAGGGCGGCGCGGCTGCCGACATGGGAGAGGTCGAGTGCGGCAAGGTCGTCGGATGTCAGGCCGGTCAGGGTCATGGCACGGCGCAATGCCTCGATCCTCGCGGCCTCGTGCCCATCGCGGGCCGACAGCACCTCGGGGTGGTTTTCGCCGTAGCGGCTGCGTGCCTGGGACAGTTCCGCCGCGCGTTCGGACATTTCCTTGACGAGCGCCGCGAATTCTATGTCGGCGTGGAGCCGCAGTGCGGCGGCGGCCAGCCGCGGGTTCAGGCCGAGCGATGTCTCCAGCGCCCTGACCGCGCTGGTCTTTTCCTCGAGCTGCACCCCCATGTCGCGGACTCGCTGCGCCAGCGTGTCCGTTTCGGCGACTAGGGACTCATACTGGACGGTAGAAATAAGTCCGTTCTCTCTCTGGAGGCGCGAGATCTCTTCGCGGGTGGCGAGGACGGAGTTGCGGTACTCTGCTATTGCCGTTCCGGCGCTGGTTTCGCGCATCTGCGCCTCGTCGGTGCGCAACGCCTCGATCTCTGCGAAAAACGACGCCAGAAGCGCCTCGCCGCGGGCCTGCGCGTCTTCCGGCGCGCCGCCGGCTATGGACACGTGGATAAGGCTGGTCTGGTCCACCAGTTCCACGCGCGGCTGGCCGAAATCGCGGGAGCGCATCGACAGCGACGAAGCGGCGGCGGCCACGATCCGTTCCGCTGCGAGCAAGCGCTTGTAGGTCTCTGTCGGACTGACGGAGGATGAGGCGAAGGGCGAGTTGGCGTAGGAAGATGCCTGCCCGATGCTGTCGAGGTTGACCGAGGCGGAGGCGCCCGAGCCGGGCAGGATCAGCGAAAAACCCGACGTATAGCGCAAGGGCGCGGTCGTGAGATAACCGTAGATCGGCGCCCAGATGCATGCGGCCCCAATGGCGAATATCCCGGCATAGCGCGGCAAGCGCCCGCCATCGGAAAGACGACCGCCGCGCAGCAGCCGCGCGATGGACAGCTGACGGAATGGCAGCCGGACAAGCGGCGGGACGCGGAGTATGCGGCGGCGGGTCTGGTCGGGTTTCATGGGCAAGTCTCCTTGCCCGCGTTCTACATTCCTCGCCCTTCCGGATCGCCTGCGCGGCTGGATTGTCCGGGGGAGAAATCGGAGTGCCGGGCCTATCCGTACGGATAGGTCAGAACAGGCCTTCGTCCTTTGCGATCATCGCGGCCTGCGTCCGGTTGGACGCGCCGATCTTGCGGTAGAGGGTCTTGACGTGCAGCTTCACCGTCGGCTCGCGGATGTCGAGATCGCGTGCGATCTCCTTGTTCGACTTGCCCTCGGTCAGCCCCTTGAGAACCTCCTGTTCGCGCTGGGACAGTTTCTCGGCCAGCGGGTGGGCCGGCTCGTTCTCTGCCGCGCGCATGAAATCGAGCGGCGCGTATTGCTCGCCCATGGCCATGAAGCGGATCGCGTTCACCAGCGACTTCGCCGACAGCGTCTTGGGAAGGAAGCCGGCCGCGCCGGCCTCGAGCGCAGTTTCGGCGACCTCGCGATTGGCGGTTCCCGAAATGATCGCGACCCTGTGGTCGCCTGGGATTTCCCGGATCCGCTGCAGGCCGTTGAGGCCGTTCATGCCCGGCATGGTGTAATCGAGTAAGACAAGATCGTAGGGCGCATCGGAAACCTTCTGCGCGGCTTCTTCCAGATCCATCGCGGTATCGGTCTCGATGCCGTCCTCGGACTCGAAGAACATGACAAGCGTGTCGCGAAGCAGATCGTGGTCGTCGGCAATGAGTATCCGCATTCTCGCTCCTTACTCGTTCCTACCGGGATCTGCCGGTCACACAGCAACCGCCGGCAGAATTACTTGTCCTTTGTACACTTTAGGCCCGTCGGCACATGTTTCCATTCTTCATCTGATAACTCCTACACCATCGGTGGGCGGTATCTGAACAGGAATCCTGGTTACTCCGGCTATCCCTTCGGATAGTGGGCATCAGTTCCATCGGATGTGACTTTGCTCGATTGGGCAGAGGATTCTCCTGAAAGTTCAAAGGGTAATCCTACCGGGTCTGGAGACTGTCCCGCTGCTTCGTTGCCGGAATCGGGGGCGTCGCGGCATCTCGACGGCAGACAAACCGAAGGACTGCCCCCATGACTTTTGCACATCACGGAATGGCCGGTTTCCGCAATGACAGCAGCGTCTCGCCCGTTGCTGCACCGGCGCGCGGCATCGAAACGATCCCGCTTTTCGGACTGGACGTCATCTCTGCCGACGCTCAGACCGTGATCACCGAATTGCTCACGCCCGGCAGGCGCAGCCGCGTTGCCTTTCTCAACGCCCATTGCGCCAATGTTGCCCGCCGCAACCCGGACTATCATGACGCGCTGGCGACGGCGGACATGGTTCTGCCGGACGGTATCGGCGTCGAGCTGGCCGCGCGGATGCAGGGGCGTCGTTTCCTTGCCAACCTGAACGGCACCGATTTCACGCCTGCCCTGCTGTGGCAGGCCGCGGCGCGCGGTCTGACCGTGTTCCTGCTGGGCGGCCAGGATGGCGTCGCAGAGGTTGCGGCTGACAAGCTGTGCCTGCAGATCCCCGGACTGAGGATCGTCGGAACGCGTGACGGCTATCGGGGGATGGAGGACGAGACCGCCGCGATCGCCGCGATCAACGCCGCCCGGCCCGACATCCTGCTGGTCGCCCTGGGCGTGCCGCAGCAGGACCTTTGGCTGGCCCGCAACGCCCGCCGCATCGACGCCCGCATTACCATGGGCGTCGGCGCCCTGTTCGACTTTCTCGCCGAGCGCGTGAAGCGTGCGCCTGGCGCGGTGCGAAAGGCGAAATGCGAATGGATCTGGCGGCTGGCGATGGAACCGCGTCGGCTGGCGGGGCGCTACCTGATCGGAAACGCGACCTTCCTCGCCCATGCGGCGGTCGCCGCGATGGCGAAGGCGGATCGCATGTTGGCCACGCGCCGCCTCATCGACATCGCATTGGCTGGCGGCGCGCTTGCGGTCCTTTCGCCGCTGGTGGTCTTGCTCGCCCTGGCGATCAAGATCGACAGCCGCGGTCCGGTGCTGTTCCGGCAGGCGCGGATCGGCAAGGATGGCACGCCCTTCACCATGTTCAAGTTCCGCTCCATGCATGTCGATGCCGAAGCGCGGCGTGCGGCCCTGCTGGCGCGGTCCGACCGCGAAGGCGTGTGCTTCAAGTCGCGCAACGACCCGCGGGTAACGCGGGTCGGAAGGCTGCTGCGGCGCTTTTCCATCGACGAGTTGCCGCAGATCCTGAACGTGCTGCGCGGAGAAATGTCGGTGGTCGGGCCGCGCCCGGCGCTGCCGGAAGAGGTCGATGCCTATCCGGAACGCGCACTCGGCCGCCTGTCGGTCAAGCCGGGGCTTACCGGCGTGTGGCAGGTCTCCGGCCGCGCCGAAATCGGGTTCGACAAGATGGTCGACATGGACCTTGCCTATGCCCGTTCACGCACGATCCTGCTGGATCTCATCCTAATCGCCATGACCTTCCGCGCCGTGCTTGGCGGCCGCGGCGCCTATTGAAAGCCTGAAAGGAACACAGACATGACCCACGTCAAGATTGCCGTCTTTCCCGTTGCCGGCCTCGGCACCCGGTTTCTGCCTGCGACCAAATCGGTCCCGAAAGAGATGCTGCCGCTCGTCGACAGGCCGTTGATCGAATACGCGGTCGAAGAAGCCCGCGAAGCGGGGATCGAGGAGTTCCTTTTCATCACCTCGGCCGGGAAGACCGCGCTGGAAGACCACTTCGATGCCTCGCCGGAACTGGAAAGGCGCCTGTCGAATGCCGGCAAGGCCGACCAGCTTGCCGCGATCCGTCGCAGTGCCTTGCCGGCGGGCAGCCACAGCTTCATCCGCCAGGACAGCCCGCGCGGGCTTGGCCATGCGGTCGGGCTGGCGCGGCGGATCGTCGGTAACCGGCCATTCGCCGTGCTGCTGCCGGATGACGTCATCCGCGCACCGCAGGGATGCCTGGCACAGATGGTCGACGCACATGCCCGGACAGGTGGCCACCTGGTGGCCGCGATGGAAGTCGCTACGGCGGATGTCTCTTCCTACGGGATACTGGACGTCGCATCGGAAACCGGCCGTGTCGCCCATGCGCGCGGGCTGGTGGAAAAGCCAAGCCCTGAGGACGCGCCCTCACGTCTCGCGGTTGTCGGCCGCTACATTCTCGACCCGGTCGTGTTCGACCGCGTTGCGACGCAGCGCCTGGGCGCCGGGGGAGAGATCCAACTGACCGATGCGATCACGGCCGATGCCGGAAACCTGCCGGTATCGGGTTTCCGGTTCGAAGGCCAACGGTACGATTGCGGGTCCGTCGCGGGATTTCTGAAGGCGAATATCGCCTTCGCGCTGGATCGGCCCGGCCTGCAGCCGGAGCTGTCGGACGCGCTCGACATGATCGGCTCGCTCCGAATGCGCCATGCGGCCTGAGGGCCAAATCCATGCCCACCTATCCGATCGGATAGGTGGGTACCTCCGATGCCCCGATGCGCCAACAAGGCGGATGTGGCATTACCGGTTCAAACAACCCTGAGGAGGAGCCATGCATTCGTTTCTCACCCGCGCCGCACTGGCCATGCTGCCGATGTTACCAATGGCGGCTGTTGCCGATGAACTGGCCGCGCCCGAAGGCCATGTGATCCTGACGATCACAGGAGCCATCGCCGAAACCAATGACGGCGACGCCGCAGTCTTCGATCTTTCTATGCTCGAAGCCTTGGAAGCCGTGACATTCGAGACGTCGACGATCTGGACGGAAGGGATCCAGAGCTTCACCGGCGTGCCGCTGGCCACCCTGATGGAGGCAGTTGGTGCCGAAGGCGATGTTCTGAACGCCACTGCAATCAACGACTATTCCGTCGAGATTCCGCGAGAGGACTGGGTCGAGGACGGCCCGATTGTTGCCTATCTGAACAACGGCGAAACGATGTCGGTTCGCGACAAGGGACCGCTGTGGGTGGTTTACCCGTACGATTCAAGCTCCGACTACCAGACCGAGTTGATCTATTCTCGCAGCATCTGGCAACTGGACCGTATCGTCGTCGGGGAATAACCCGGTCGACGCGGCAAAGACGTTCGGAGACCGCAGTGGCAGGCACCGACAGGACCGAGACCAGCACCCAGCCGTGGCTCCGCACCGGGGTCACGGCCTTTGCACTGGCCGCCTGCATCGGGCTGATCACCTTCATGGCCTGGGTGCTGCTGCGCGAAATCGAGGAGGTTTCGACCGCCAACTCCGATAACCTGCAATGGAGCCTGGCACAGGCGGATGTGGAGTTTCTGCGCTTCGAGCTGGCTTTGCAGCGTGCGCAGGATGACCCTGCCCTGCTGGACCAGGTACGCCGACGGTTCGACGTCTTCTACAGCCGGATGGATACGATCGAGAAGGGCGTCGTATTCCGCTCGCTGCGCAGGGACAGCACCTATGACGAACCGCGGAGCCGGGTTCGCGCATTTCTCGACGATACTGTTCCGCTGATTGACGGCGATGATGCCGCACTCCTATCGGCGCTGCCGGATATCGTCAGGAGCGCCGAAGACGTCTCTGATGAAGTAAGAAGATTCTCTCTCGCCGGGCTAGGGGCCTTTGCGGAGGTGTCTGACAGCCGGCGCGAGGGGCTGGTCCGAACACTGATCCTGCTGGCAATTGTATTGGCGGTCCTTTTTGCGGGGCTGGTGCTTGTCGCCATGGCAATGTTCCGGTTGTCCAGCCTTTCGGCCAGCCGCGCCGAAGAAGTGCAGCGAACTTCGGCAAGGATGCGGACGATTGTCGAAACCTCGCAGGACGCGATCGTCGTCGCCAACGCCCGGGGCCTGATTCTGGAGTTCAACCCGGCGGCGGAGCAGACGTTTGGGCTTTCCCGGGAACAGACATTGGGTGAGAAGCTGATCGATACGCTGTTGCCGGAGCACATGCGCGAAAAGGCCCAGCAGGATTATTTCCGCTTTCTCCGAGACGGTTCGCGACCGACGGCCGGTGCCCGGCAATTCGAAGTGACTGCCGTAGACAGCTCGGGGCGCGAGTTTCCTGCCGAGGTGTCGGTCGATCAGGCAGAAGATGCCGGCGGGCGTGTCTTTGTCGCTTATATCCGCGACATTTCGCGGCGGCGCGCTGCGGAAGACAACCTGACCGAGGCACGGGACAGGGCGCTGGCGGGAGAACGGTCGAAGGCGGAGTTCCTTGCGGTCATGAGCCACGAGATGCGGACGCCACTGAACGGTCTGCTCGGTTCGATGCAGTTAATGCAGGACGAACCGATGTCAGACCGGCAGCAGGAATTGCTGAACCGCATGCAGTTCTCCGGTCGGCTGCTTCTTTCCCTCGTCAACGATGTCCTGGACCTCGCAAAATACGAGGCGGGCAAGATGGAGGTGGTACGCAAGGCCTACTCCATCCCGCAATTGCTGGACGGGGTAGTCGAGACGACGGCGCCGCTGGCCGCCAAGAACGGCAATACTCTCGAATGGCGTTGGGTAGGCGATCCGTCCGAAGGGGCCGTCGGCGATCCCCGCCGGCTTCGGCAGGTGCTGCTGAACCTTGTCGGGAACGCGGTGAAGTTCACGCGAGCCGGAAGCGTCGAGATCGAAGTCGAACTGATTGGGTCTGCCAGTCCACAGATCGAGTTCAGGGTCATCGACTCCGGTATCGGTATCGCCGAACAGGATCTGGACCGAATATTCCGCGATTTCGAGACACTGGATTCATCCTATGCGCGGCAGGCGGGCGGAACGGGTCTTGGCCTCGGGATCGCGCGCCGCTTTGCCAAGCTGATGGGCGGTGAGACCGGTGTGGAAAGCGTGCGCGGCGAAGGCAGCCTGTTCTGGCTGCGCCTGCCGTTCGAACGTGCCGTTTTCCCGCTGGCGACGCCGAGGGCGCGTGTTGAAAACACAGCGATATCGCAAGTATCGCCGCTCGACGTCCTGCTTGTCGAGGATAACGAGATCAACCGTCTGGTCGCGAGAGAGATCCTGGAGGCCGACGGGCATACCGTTACCGAGGCCGTGAATGGACGCGCCGGCGTGGAATGGGCGGCGGCGAAACAGTTCGACGTTATCCTGATGGATGTCTCGATGCCGGTGATGGACGGGCCGGAAGCCGCCCGGAACATCCGCGCCGGTGACGGGGCTTCAGCAAAAACACCAATCGTTGCCATCACGGCCCACGCATTACCGGAGGAAATCGCCGGTTTTCGCGAGGCGGGCATGTCGCATTGCATCAGCAAACCGCTTGACCGGGAGACTCTTCGTCAGACCCTTGCCGTGGTCGCCGGAGAAACCGAACAGAGCGACATTCCAGCGCCCAAGGATTCCGTCCGCCGATGCGAGTCTGCTTTGCTTTCGACCGAGAACCTTGAGCGTTTCGTCACCAAGGGAAGCACGGCCCTGCTGGACCGGAGCATCGCAGAGATCACGTGGGACATAGATCGCATAGGCGGTGGGCTGCAGAACGACGAGCTCAGGCGCGCAGTGCACAAATGCGCGGGAACCTGCGGCGTTTTCGGTTTCTCGGCCCTGCGTGATGCGTTGGCAGCGATCGAGACCAAGCTCAAGCGCGGAGGCGCCATCGAGTCCCGGGATTTGCGCGAGGTGGCGGATCTTTGGGAAGAGACCCGTACAGCACTGCTGGAATGGAGCAGCGAACGCTGAGCGTCGCCTGCTGCTCCTTCACGGGATAGCGGCAATCAATCCGGCAAGGCCGATAATCCGCCCGATCTCGGCAACGTTCGTAACGCTACTGTCATAACATGCGATCGCATCGCCCGGTAGCAAGTACGGATCGTAGTCGTCGCGGTCGGCCCGCTGGCGCATGGTTTCCACCTTGCGTTCGATCACAACCGATACGCCGGTTATCGGGTTGCGCGAGAACAACGCCGCAGAGCGGTCGGCACTTGTCGCGCGCGCGCCGCCAACGCAATTCGCATCGACGACCGCCTGCAGGAAGCGGGTGCCGTAGGGGACTTCGCGCACGGTCTGGCCGATGGCGGACGGCGCATTGCCCGTTGCCGGAACCGTCAGGTTAGACAGATAGAGCGATATCCCCGGCGGGCTGATCGGACCGGGCACCATCAGGTCGTCCTGGAAGCACTGGCGCGATGGTAAGTGGATCAGATCGCCGGTGATCAGCAATGGGTCCTCGGACCGGAACCCCTGCAGCGAACCGCGCAGATCCAGCGTGTAGGTCGTGCCGTTCCGTGTGATCCGGACCGCCGAGAGGTCGGCATCCGGGCGGATGCCGCCGGCACTGCGCAGCGCGACCGAGAGGTTGCGGCCCTCAGTCGAGGCGCCGAGCGCCACCTGGCGCAGCGTATCGACCTGATCGCCGGGCACGCCGCCGATGTTGACGGTCTGCGGTTCGAACACAGCGCCTGACACGGCGATGCGGACCGGGGCGAAATCCTTGACCAACAACGAGGCCGAGGGGCTTGAACCGTAGTAACCGCCGGACACCAGCGCAGCGCGCGCATCCGCGATAACCTGTTCGGTCGTTCTCCCTTGAGCGGGTATCGGGGCGATGAAGGGCAGCTTCAGGGTCCCGTCGCGGGATACGACATAGTCGCCGGAGAACGTGTCGTCGCCGGGCAGAAGCAGTTGCACCAGATCGCCGCGCGAGAGCACTTCGCCGCGCAGCACGTCAGGCAGGTAGCCACCGAAGCTTGCCTTAGATCCGGTTGGCCGGTCTCCGCCATAGGGGCGGCATTTCGCGGCGTTCATCCGCGGAGAGACCAGTATCGGTGCGGCAGCGTCCCGCGACATGTCGATGTCCCGATACTGCGCCTGATAGGCGCCTCCGGTCGCGGCTGGTTCGATGTTCGCGGCCTCGCGCGGCGCGGTGCAGGCCGTGGCCATCAGCGCCGACATTAAACCGGCTGTAAGGTCGCGGCGGCGGGCAATCATTACTCGTACCCCGGGCTCGATTTCTGTTTTGACCCGGAATAGCGCGCCGCGTGGATCGCGGTCCATCCCTTCGGCCGGATCGGCCGATAATCCAATCGGATAGGTTGCATATCAAACGCACCACCCAACTGTCCGGTGGCGTGCGCGACCGGCTGAACAGGCTGGATTACAAGCCCGGCAATGCCAGCGCGGCAGTCAAACTCACGGAACCCGATCATGCCAGACGTCCATCGCCCGGTCCCCTTCCTGCGCAACCTGCTTGCCTATTGCCTGTCCGAAGTGGCGGCAAAGGCTTCGCGGCTTGTCGTCGTGGTGGCGGTTGCGCGGACGATGGACGTGGCCGCGATCGGTGTTGCCGCCGCCGCGCTGGCAGCCGCCGATATCCTGAAGGCCCTGACCGAAAACGGGGTGGGCCAACGGATCATCGCCGCGTCCGAGGACAGGCTGGAAGCGACCTGCCGCACGGCACGGCGGCTGTTCTGGGTCTGGTGCATCGGGCTGTTCACACTGCAGCTGGCAATCGGGGCGGCGGTCTTCGCCGTTACCGCCGATGCCCAGCTCTTCGCCCTGATCGCGATCCTGGCAGGCGAGTACCTGTTCATGCCGGCGGGCCTCGTGCAATGCGCGCTCGCCATGCGGGACGGCAAGATGAAGCAGACTGCCGCCATTGCGGGCGGGCAGGTCGTCGGCGCCAACCTGCTTTCGGCGATCCTGGCTGTCCTGGTGCCCGGGCCGGTCGCGCTGATATTGCCGCGCCTCCTCGCCGCGCCGGTCTGGCTCGTCGCGATGCGCCGCCTGCATCCGTGGCAACCGACCGCCGGCCCGCGTGCGCCGATTGCACCCTTCATCCGGTACGGATGGGCCGTGCTGGGCGTCGAGGTCGTCAAGGCGCTGCGCCTGCAGGCGGACAAGCTGGTGATCGGCCTGCTGCTCGGTGCCGAGACGCTGGGGCTCTACTTCATGGCGTTCAATGCCGGTCTCGGCCTCGCCACGTCTTTTTCGCAGGCGCTCGCCACCGCTCTGTTCCCGCATCTCTGTTCCGCCGAAAACCGTGCCGCGGCCTTGCGCCAGGCAATCGTCCTGAGCGTTGCCCTGATCGCGCCGGTCGTCGTCCTGCAGGCGTTCGCCGCACCGCTTTACGTGCCGATCCTGTTCGGCGCGGGTTGGGACGGCATCGCCGAGGTCGTCTCGATCCTTTGTCTTGCCGCAGTCCCCGCGGTGATCTGGTCCGCGGTCGCGCAATGGCTGCGCAGCCATGAGCGTCCGCAGGTCGAATTCTGGGTCACCATCAGCCTGACTGCCGCGCTGACCGCCAATACCGCGCTGATGGCGCCCCACGGTCTGACCGCGATTGCCACCGGCTATCTGGTGCTCGCAACCCTGATCCAGGTCGGCGCCGCGCTGCCGGTGCTGCTGCCATCCCTCCGCTGTTCCTTGCCGAAAGTTGCCTGACATGCCCCGCATTTCGATCATCGTCCCGTTTTTCAACGCCGTGCATACACTAGCGGCGACGGTCCTGAGCCTGAGATCGCAAACGTTCGAGGACTGGGAGTGCCTGTTGGTCGACGACGGCTCGACCGATGGATCCCGCGCGCTGGCGGCAATGCTGCTGTCTCGCGACGCGCGCATCCGTTTGCTCCGGAACCCCGGAAAGGGCCCGAGCGCGGCCCGTAACTTCGGCGTGTCGCAGGCACAGGGGGACATCATCGCCTTCTGCGACGCGGACGATCTGTGGATGCCGTCCAAGCTGGCCGAGATCGACACGGCCATTCGTGGCGGCGCCGATGCCACCTATGGAGCCATCGCCTTTTTCGACGGGCAACGCGCACGCACGCAATCCACCGTTCCACCGGAACCGTTGACCATCGCGATGCTGCTTGGCGAGAACCCGGTCTGCACGATGTCGAACCTCGCCGTGCGCCGCGACGCCTTCCTTTCGACCGGGGGCTTCGACGAGACACTCGTTCACAACGAGGATCTCGAATGGCTGATCCGGCTGACTGGGCAAGGGGCCAGCGTCACGGGCATCGACAAACTCCTGGTAAGCTACCGCACCAGCCCAACCGGCCTCTCCTCTGACCTTTCGGCGATGCGGAAGGGCCGGGAGGCCGCACTCGCTACCGCGGCGCGTTTCGGGCACCAGCCCGATGCCCGGGCCGAGGCCATCCACCTGCGGTATCTCTCCCGTCGCGCGCTCCGGGTGGATGCGCCTCGGGCCGAGGCATTGCGCCTTGCGCTGTCCGGGCTTGCCACCAGCCCGCGCGGCTTTCTTTCCGACCTTCGCCGCGGCGGACTGACACTGACCGGCGCACTCGTCGCGCCATTGCTGCCCCGCCAGTTCCGCCGCCGCCTCTTCGCTGCCTGAAAGGATCCATCCATGCCCCGTGCCAGCATTATCGTTCCCGCCTACAATGTCGCCAAAACCCTGCGTGAAACGCTGCACAGCCTGCTTGGCCAGACCTTCACGGATTTAGAGGTGGTCGTGGTCGACGACGGCTCGACCGACCGGACCGTCGCGGTCGCCCGCAGTTTCGGAGACCCGCGCATCCGCGTCATCCAGCAGCCGAACCGCGGCCTTGCCGGGGCCCGCAACGGCGGGATCGCTGCGGCGCGCGGCGAATACATCGGATTCTGCGACGCCGACGACCTTTGGCGACCGACCAAGCTTGCCGCGCATATCGCGCATCTTGAGGCCAATCCACATGTCGGGCTCAGCTATTCCGGTTCTGAACTGATCGACATGTCGGGCCGGCCGCTGAAGATCGCCCAGCGCCCCCGCCTGAAGAACGTGACCGCCGCGCATGTGTTTCTACGCAACCCGGTCGGCAACGGCTCTGCGCCGGTTTTCCGCCGCGCGGCGCTCGATGCCATCGCGTGGCGCCCGGCGCATGAAACCCTGCGTGACTGGTGGTTCGATGAGACCTTCCGCCAGTCCGAGGACATCGAGTGCTGGCTTCGCCTGGCCCTGACAACGGACTGGGAGATCGAGGGCATTCCGGGTCTGTTGACCCGGTATCGCATAGCACCGGGTGGCCTATCGGCGGGGCTGCGGAAGCAGCTTGAATCGTGGGAACGGATTGCCGGGAAACTGGAGCCTCTCGCACCCGAATTCTTCGTCCGTCATGCCGCCGCCGCCCGCGCCTATCAGCTGCGCTATCTGGCGCGCCGGGCGTTCAGTTCCGGCGACGGTGCGGCGGCAAGCCGGATGATCCGGGCGTCGCTCGCCACCTCCCGCCGTCCACTGCTCGAAGAACCGGGCAAGACCCTGACCACGCTGGCCGCATCGCTTGCGCTGGCCCTGCTCGGACACGGCGGCGCCCGTGTCATGCAGTCGCGCCTGAAATCCCGCCAGCAATCCTGAAACCTAGAAAGAGGATCTGACCATGCTTCGCATCGCCCATCTCGTCGATGACACCAACCCGGGCGGGGTAACCCGTTACCTCGATTTCCTGGCCAGCGATCCCGGCATGGCGGAACTCGCACACCACCAGATCGTCGTCGTACCTCGCAACCGGCCCGCGCGCGTTGCGGTCGAGGCCGACGTGATCGTCTCGCACCTTGCGATTTCCTGGCGTGGTCTGCCCGGCCTCATGTCGCTAAGGGCGCGCCATTCCGGTATTCCCCTGATCCATGTCGAACACAGCTATTCGGCGGGTTTCGTTACTGCGAACGTCAAGGCGCGGCGACGCTTCCATACATTGCTGCGAACGGCATATGCGCTATTCGAGCGGGTCGTGGCGGTAAGCCATGCCCAGGCAAACTGGCTGCTGCAGCGTGACCTCGTCCAAAATGACGTCCTTTCCGTCATCCAGCCGCAGGTCGACCTGACCCGGCTCCGCGCGCTGCCGCGCCCGTCCGGCCCCATCCGCACCATCGGCGCGATCGGCCGGCTGGATCGCCAGAAGGGCTTTGGGCCGCTGATACGTGCCTTCCGCGAGCTGGAGGGCAAAGATCTGCGCCTGCGCATCTTCGGTGACGGACCGGAGCGCGAAACACTTGAACGCCTGGCCGGCGATGACCCGCGAATTCGGTTCGAGGGCTTTGTCGCAGACCCATGCGAAGCCTACGGGTCCTGTGATGCAATTGTGATGCCGTCGCGCTGGGAACCCTACGGTCTCGTCGCCGCGGAAGCCCTTGCAGCCGGTAGAACCGTCATGGTTTCGGGCGTTGACGGACTAATGGATCATGTTGCGACTGGTGCACATTACTTCGGCGCCCCTACTATCGAAAACCTGAGGAAAGCACTCATGGACACATGTAAGGAGTCACAGCCGACCGAAGTAATTCACGAAGTCGGGCCCTTGCATCCAGGTCTGGCTGTTCAGTGGCGACAGTTGCTTTTCAAGACACTTCCGAATCTGAGCATTTCGGGGCGAGTGGCCGATGCAACTAGTTAGATCGACCGATATGGTACCCTGGCGAGTGGAGTCCGAAAGATCCGAATTGAATACCGGGGCGAGACCTGCGCCGGTTGCAACGCGACGATGGCTTCGGAAAGAGGTTGCTTGACGTTCCAATCTCGCAGGCAAGATCAACACCAACCTAATCTGCACCCGCAAAAAACCTCACAGCGCCAATGGGTGTGCCATCGTTCGAACCCGGCTGGTTCCATCGCAATCAGCGCATCCGCAAGGCGCCGCATCGACACGTCATGCGGCCAGGCACCATTAGCTGTTGAAGCAGCAGCCATTTCTTCGCAGCCAAAACAGGCAATCGCTTCGTAAAGCTGCCCGCTATCTGAGCCACCTGCCCGAACATGGTGCATTAGTCCTGACCAGAACGTTAAATATCGGGATTCCGATACTTTTTTTCTGGAGGCCTTGGGGTTGCGCCGGTGCGCGGTTAACAATGCCGGCACACGTTGCTTGGGAAGATCCCGAGCACTGAATGACCTCCGAGCCCGGAGCGCCTGTGCCGACCTACGGCGCGGCGAATGTCAAAAAAGCTGGTGGTTCGTTGTTAGACCGCGTCCCAGCCGGGGAGTTCCGGGTGGGCCCTGAGACGACCCAGTTGCATGTCACGCCGGCCTCTTCCGGGTCGCGAGTCGGCTTTGCATGCAAGATGAGCGAAAAAGGGAGGCGCAGGCCTGATGGATACGATTGTCGAAGCCAACCACGCAAAAGGCGAGCTTCAGAATTCCCGGACCCTGTCCGAAGCCGATGCTCGGCACGTCCTGCATCCGTGGGCCGATCTGAGTTCGCTCGGAGATGACGGCGCGCTGGTTGTACGAGACGCGAAAGGCGCACGGGTGCGCGACGCGGACGGGAAGACCTATCTGGATGCGATCGGCGGCATGTGGTGCATGACCGTTGGCTACGGTCGTGAGGAACTGGTCGAGGCGATGGCCGACCAGGCACGACGCATGGCCTATTATACGCCGTTTGGCGACGTCTCTAGCGAGCCTGCTGCGCGTCTGGCGGAGATGCTGGCCGAGTTGTCGCCCGGCGATCTGAACCGCGTGCATTTTACGACCTGCGGCTCCACCGCGAACGACTCGGCGGTGCGCATCGCACATTACTATTTTGCCGCTCAGGGGCGGCCGGAGAAACGTCATGTGCTGTCGCGGCGCAACGCCTATCACGGCAGCACCTATCTGGCCGCGTCGCTTTCGGGCAAAGCGGCAGACCGGACGCATTTCCAATACGAAAGTGAGTTCGTCCACCATCTGTCCAGCCCCGGCCATGACCCGGACCGCAGTCAGATCAGTGCCGAGACGCGGCTGGAGCAGTTGCTTGCCGAAATGGAGGCGGAAATCGCCCGTATCGGCGCGAACAATGTAGCCTGCTTTGTAGCCGAGCCGATCCTTGCCTCTGGCGGCGTACTGACGCCGCCGGAAGGTTATCAGAAGGCCACGTTCGAACTGTGCCGGAAGCACGACATTCTTTACGTGTCAGACGAGGTCGTGACGGGGTTCGGCCGTCTCGGACATTTCTTCGCCACAGAGGCCCGGTTCGGTTTCGTGCCCGACATGATCGTGACCGCCAAAGGGATCACCTCGGGCTATCAGCCTTTGGGCGCGGTGCTGATCTCGGACCGGATCGCCGACGCCATGTCGGAGGCGGCCCCTGCGCACAAGCCGGTGTTTTCCAACGGATTCACTTATTCCGGCCACCCCGTCGCCTGTGCCACCGCGATTGCGAATATCGAGCTAATGCAGCGCGAGAATATCTGCGGCCATGTTCGCGAGGTTGGCCCTTATTTCATCGAACGGCTACGGGAACTGCTGGACTCTCCAATCGTTTATACCGTGCGCGGGGACCATCTGATGGCCTGTGTAGAGTGCTGGACCGGTGGCGAAGCCGGGCCCAATGCCGCGAACATGGCATTGGCGCAGCGGGTGGACGCCTATTGCCAAGAAGCGGGCCTGCTCGTCCGGCCCTATGAAAACCTTTGCATCCTGTCGCCACCGCTGATCGTGGAACGGTCGGACATCGACAACATCGTCAGCATCCTGACCGATTCCCTTGACCGGGCTGCCGCCGACCTGCGGGCCGGAAAGACATGACACAACCTCATCGCTCCGGCGTTTCGCGGGCGCGGTGATCATTACAGTGACGAGTATTGAGGAAGGTAAGCCACGCGGCTTCGGGCCGCAGAAAATCAAACCAGAGGATGGGACATGAGCCAACCTACGAGCATTATCGACTGTCGCGGACTTTCCGCCCCCCTGACCGTACTTCGTATCAAGCAGGCAGTGATCGGAAGAAGCGATGTTGGGCTTCCACTGGATGTTCTGGTGGACCGCACCTGTTGCGACGGCGCCCGCGTTTCCGAGTGCCTGACTGGCGAAAGCACGGATGTTCGGCTGTTGTATCTGACGAGTGATGACGAGCACGCCGCACCCGTCCGCGAAACTGTGACGGGCGAACCGCGGCATGTCTGACGGAACCGTCGCGGAAAACGCGACCGATGCCGACAGCCCGTTCGCTCCTACAATCGAACCATGGTGGCAGCGCGATGATCTTGGCTATCGCGAGGGTCGACTTCACCTTGGCACCGCGGACCTTGATGCTGTGGCACGCAGGGTCGGAACACCGGCCTATGTGATCCGCGCGCCGCGCGTCGCAGAGAATCTGCGTCGGTTGCAGGCAGCGCTCGATGGCGAGGGGTTGGATCACCGCATCTATTTCGCGATCAAGGCGAACCGTACGCCGCAATTGCTTTCGTATCTGGCGGCGCAGGGGCTTTGCGGGGCAGATATCTGTTCTCCCGACGAGTTGCTGCATGCGCTCGCTTGCGGATTCCGCGAAGAGGATATCTCTTTCACCGGCACATCGCTCGGTGCGGCGGATATCGAGGTTCTGTCGCGTTTCGAAAAGGTGCGGATCAACTTCGATTCTCTGTCCGCGCTGCGCCGCTACGGGCGGCTCTGCCCAGGGCGTGAGGTGGGCCTCAGAATCAATCCCGACCGGGGCATTGGTTATACTGGCAACGACATGCTGCAATACAGCGGCATAGAGGCGACCAAGTTCGGGATCTACCTGGACCGGCTGCCGGAAGCGATCGAGATTGCGCGCGAGCACCGTCTTAAGATCACTCGCATCCATTTTCACGCCGGTTGCGGCTATCTGGATCGGGAACTGGAGCAACTGGCAGAGGTTCTCGCGTCCAGCCACAGCTTCATTGACCAACTCCCTGACCTATCCGAGGTGAATATCGGTGGCGGCCTTGGCGTGCCGCACCGTGCCGATGACCGGCCGCTCGATCTGGGCCGCTGGGCGAAGACCATTGCGGATGCATTTCGCGGCAGCGGCCTGACGCTGGCAGTTGAGCCGGGCGATTATCTTGCCAAGGATGCGGGGGTCCTGCTGGCAAGCGTGACCTATTCCGAAAGGCGCAAGGATGTGGAGTTCCTCGGCCTAGACGCTGGTTTCAACCTGGCGATGGAGCCTGCCTTTTACGGGCTGCCCTGCGAACCGGTTCCGACGGTACCGCGTTCCGGTCCGACAGGCCGCTACACGGTGGTCGGCAATGTGAACGAAGCGCTCGACAAATGGGCAGTGGATCATCCAATGCCAGTGCCACGCGACGGTGATGTGATCGCGCTGATCAATGCCGGCGGCTATGCCGCGTCGATGCGTTCTGATCATTGCCTGCGCGGAAGCGTTCGCGAAGTCCTGCTGCTTGACTGAGCTTGCCGGCGAAACTTCCGCCGCAACCGGCCGACCATGTCACCAATCAAGGAAGACACATGACCGAAGCCAACCAGATTGAAACGGTGCAGGCGTCCGACTATGCCGTCACCCCTGAATCTCCCGAGTTCGCTTTCGATCCCACCGACCCCTGGACCCAGACCTTTCAGAAAGGACTCGAAAGAGCGGATCTGCGCGGCAAGCGGGTCTATGAAGTTGGCGTCGGGACCGGCATCAATGCCGCCTTCATGTTGCACATGTGCGGCGCCGCGCGCGTTACCGGCAGCGACCTCGATCCGCGCCTTGCAACTTTGGCTGAGCGGAACGTTGCGAGCCTTGCCCCAAAGGATGCCCATAAGTTCGTGCCGGTTTCCGGCGCGGTCAGCCTGGTCGACACCCCCGAAGCACGCGCGGAAGTGGAAAACGCTGATGTCGTGATTGGATGCCTGCCGCAGGTCGGCGACCCGAATGACTCACGCTTCGGCGCATTCCGCAAAGCGCAACGTACCAAGCTGGCGGATGGCGCCGATGTCCCCGACGAGGACCATATCGCGCACTACTACCCGTGGACCGAGTTCGACGACTATCCCTTCAATTCGGTTGGACTTGGCCTCAATGAAGCGTTGCTGCGTCGAGTTCGCGCCTGTGCACCTGAGGCTGAAGTCATCCTGAATTTTGGTGCCCGCATTGGTACGAAGGTTCTGTTCGAACTGTTCGAGGCGAATGGCTACCGGCCAGAGAAGCTGGCTTCGCAAATCGTGCTACAGCATGCAGGCACCGACATTTCCTTTTTCGTCGCGCTTGAGAAGGCCCTGCAGCGCACCGACCTGGAGGACGCGTTTGCCTGCGAATTCTATGCAGACCCGGAAGGGAAAAGGCGCCTGTCTGCCCTTGCGGCCCAAGCGATTACAGAACAGGACGGTGGGGCCGAACTGTATCACGAGGTCTGTGTGATCAGGGGTCAGCCTGTCTAGGACAAACACACTCGTTTGACGCGGGCATCAACGTCGTCATCATATCTGACGGCTTCAAAAGCCTGCGTGCCATTTGACATTTTCCCAGAGACAGGCACGCTTCCATCGCCGGAGGAGGATCGGCAGGAAGTACTGGGAGGAAGCATGTCTTACGAGGCATTGTCCACGCACAGCCTTGCGGCTCGTCTCGGCTCGCTGCCAGTCATGACAGACCGGTTAGGTAATCCCAGCGGGTGGATTGTGCGCGAGGTGGGCGATGGCAACCTGAACCTAGTGTTCATAGTCGAGTCCCGGGCGGGCGGAGTCATCGTCAAGCAAGCCCTGCCCTACGTGCGCCTTGTCGGCGAAAGCTGGCCCCTGCCCCTGCGCCGGTCATACTTTGAGTTCAATGCACTTGTCCGGCAAGCAGAGCGCGATCCAGGATCGGTTCCCGAGATATACCATTTCGACGAGGAACAGGCGCTCGTGGTCATGGAGTACCTGACTTCGCACATCATTCTGCGTCAGGGGCTTATTGAGGGAAGACGCTATTATGAACTGGGAAAACGGCTCGGACTGTTCTGCGCGCGAACGCTGTTCGGAGGTTCTGACCTGTCCCTGCCCGCGTCCGAGAAAAAGTCGGATCTGGCGCTTTTCGCCGGCAATGTCGAACTTTGTGACATTACAGAAAACCTCGTATTCACCGACCCTTACTACGAAGCCGAGATGAACCGGCACACTGACGGGTTGGAACGTATCGTGGCATCGCTTCGATCCGACCGGGCACTGAAAATCGCGGCACAGGAGCTGAAGATGGCCTTCACTTCTCGCGGCGAGACCATGCTTCACGGCGATCTCCACACAGGATCTGTGATGGTCAGTGAAACGGATACGCGGGTGATCGACCCTGAATTCGCCGTCTATGGGCCCATGGGGTTCGACATCGGGATGTTGATTGCGAACTTCCTGATGGCCTCTCTCTCTCAGCCCGGGCATGGCGCCGATCGTGGTGCTTATGCCGAGTGGATCCTGGAAGAAGCCCAGATCATCTGGAATACTTTCGCCGAAGAGTTCTCTCGTCTTTGGAGGAGTGAGCGGACCGGAATCCTGTATCCCGCCAGTCTCTACGAGGATCAGGGCCAGCCAGAAGCTTCCGAAACCGCGTTGTCACGGCTGTTGAATGCTATTTGGCGTGATGCACTGGGTTTCTGTGGCATCGAATGCCACCGCCGCATCCTGGGTCTGGCGCATAATGCGGATTTTGAACTGATATCCGACGAAAGAATGCGCGCCAGCTGCGAGGCACGAGCGTTGGCGCTTGGGAGAGATCTGGTGCTGCGCCGCGACGACATTGCCGATATCAGCGAGGTGCAACGAATGGCACGCCATATAGCGACGGAGGAGGCGCTCTGAGTAACCGGATACCGAGTACTTGCTCTGAAGACGGCTACCCCGAGCTCTCCTTTAGCTTCTGCGCATAGACGTTGATCACCAGTGCCGCGAGCAGGATCAGCCCGCGTATCAGGATCTTCAGGAAACTGTCGATCTGGATCAGATCCAGCCCGTTGTTCAGAACCCCCAGAACCAGAAGACCGACAATCGTGTTCCCGATACCTCCGCGGCCTCCGAAAAGGCTGGTGCCGCCAAGGACGACAGCGGCAATAGCGGTCAGCAGAAAGTCGTTGAACCCATTCTGTTGAGCGGAGCCGAAATAGGCGACGCCAATCATTCCTGCGATGCCGGAACACATGGCCGAGATAATCATCACCGACGCGATGATCAGCTTGACGTTCACGCCGGAATATTCTGCCGCCTCGCGGTTTCCGCCGACCATGTAAACGTACCTGCCGAACCGCGTGTATTTCAGAACCAAGTGCGCCACGAGCAGGAAGATCAGGCAGACGATGATCGACCATCGAAGTCCGAACACCTTGCCTGAACCAAGCATGACGATGAAGTCGGGAAAGTTATAGGCAATCTGCCCGCGCACCAGCACCGCTGATAAGCCATCCGCGATCTGCATCATCGCCAGTGTCATGATGAAGGATGGAATCCCGATCACGGTTACTCCAAATGCCGTCACCGACCCAAGTCCGAAAGCCGCTAGAAGTGTCAGGATGATCGCGAGGCCACCGTACATTGGCCAGGTGTTGATGTTGACGTATTCAGGCTGCATCGTGAAAAAGGCGACTGTTATTCCGATGGCATTCGCGATTGCCGCCACCGACAGGTCGATCTCGGCGGTCAGGATCACGAAGGTGAGACCGACGGCGATGATGCCGGTGATCGAAGAGTTCGCCAGGATGTTCAGCGCGTTGTCCAGAGTGAAGAACACCGGACTCTGAAGGGAAAAGAAAAGGATCAGGACGATCAGGGTGAAGACCGGCGCGATGTTTCGCATCTGCTCGGCAAGAAACCGTTTCACACTGCGCGTTGACTTGATGTCGACCGTGTCTGCCATCCCTGCTCCCTATTTCCCGGCCGCTTTATGCGGCAGCCAGTAGATCCGCCTTTTCCAGATGCCCCGTTGTGAATTCACGAGCGACGAGGCCCTTCTTCATTACCGTCACGCGATCGGCCAAGGTCAGGATCGTCTCGGGCTCCGTTGACAGCACGAGGATCGCGACCCCCTTGTCGCGGAGCGACTTTACAATGCGGATCACATCCTCTTTGGCGCCAACATCCATTCCGCGCGTCGGTTCGACCAGGATCAGCGCCTTGGGAAGATGGGTCAGCCATTTGGCCAGCGCCACCTTCTGCTGGTTTCCGCCGGACAGGTTTCCCAGCGCGATATCCGTTCTCGGCGGCCGAATCTGCAGGTCCTCGATGTGATTGCCTGTGATGCGCTGCTCTTCCTTTGGGCGCAGCACGAGCCGCGCGATCCGATCCAGGATGGCAATCGAGACATTCTTGAAGACCGGTTCGGTGCGAAACAGCATCATGCGCCTGTTCTCGGGCACATAAGCTATGCCCGCGCGTCGCGCGGTCGCCGTAGTCCGGAAACGGACTGGACTGCCTTCCAGAAACACCTGACCAGAGCGCAGATTACCCTTGCCGAAGAGCGCGCGCGACAGTTCGATCTGGCCGCAGCCCATGAAGCCGTAAACGCCTGTGATCTCTCCACGACGAAGCGATAGGGACACGTCCTTCAATGCCATACCATCGCCGATACCACGTACTTCCACCACCACCGGATGGCTGTCGTCGCCACAAAGCTCTGTCTCTTCACCCATGGTCATCTCTGCTGATCCCCGGCCGATCATCTGCGCGATGACCTCGTCCTTGGTGAGCTCCGCCGCAGGTGTCGTTGCCACCTTGTGACCGTTGCGGAAGACCGTGACACGGTCCGAAATCTCCAGCACGTCGTCCAGGAAGTGCGAGATGAAAATTATGCTACGACCCTGTGCGCGCAGCTGCCGCAACGCATCGAACAGGCGGGCGACCTCGGGCGGCGACAGCGCCGAAGTCGGTTCGTCCAGAATAATGATGCGCGCGCCCGAGAACAGAACACGCGACAATTCCACAAGCTGCTGTAGCCCGACCGGCAGCGAGCCCATACGCTTCGTCGGATCGATTTCCAGCCCCAGACTGGCTATCTGCTCCCGCGCGGTGCGGTTCATGTAGCCCCAGTCGATGATACCACCGGCCCGAACCGGCTGATGACCGAGAAATACATTTTCTGCGACCGAGAGATCAGGAACGATCGATAGTTCCTGGTGAACCATGCCGATGCCGGCCTTCAGTGCATCCCGTGCGGAATGGAACTGGGCGGGCTGGCCGGCCACGAACATTTCTCCCTCGAAATCGGCATGAACGCCGGCGATGATTTTCATCATCGTGGATTTTCCGGCGCCATTCTCGCCAACGAGGCCATGAATTTCGCCTTCGAGAATTGAGAAGTCGACACTGTTCAACGCCGCGATGCCGCCGAATCTCTTCGTCACGGCCCGCATTTCCAGAAGCGGAGACCCGTCCTGTAACGGGGGGACCAAAGTCCCCCCGTCATTGTTTTCCAGACTGTCCATCACCGGATCAGATCAGGAAGTTCTTTTGCAGCCACAGGTGGCCAGCCGCTGTTTCCTGGGTAATCACCGGACCGTCGGCGAGGATGAAGGCAGGAACATCGGTTCCGGCCTGCTCTCCTCCGACCACAGCCGCCACACCGTTCGCGATAGACCAGCCATGGATCCGGCAGGACGGGTTACGGACGGTAGCGACCAGGATACCGTCGAGAACCGCGTTCACGGCAGGTGGCATCGCGTCGATGCCGGACAGTTTGATGCCGCCCTCCCGACCTTTAGCCTTTATGACGTTGTAGGCGGCTAGCGCCATGTCGTCGTTGTGGAAGTATCCGCCCTTAAGATCCGGAAACTTGGTTAACAAGGAGTCCCATATCCGAGCCACCTTGGTCACATCCCAGTCTGCTGGCTGTTCGTCCACAAGCTCGATGTTCGGGTAGTTTGCAAGTACCTGACGGAAGCCCTGCGCGCGCCCCTGTGCGCCTGTATGGCCCAGAGCACCCTGTGTCATCACGACCTGGCCCTCGCCGCCGATGGAATCGAACAATGCCTGCGCCGTGACCGCACCCATGAAGATGTTGTCGGGCGCAATGAACGTGTGCAGCGCCAGCTGGCCTTCCGGCGCCATCATCGTATCCATGGCGATCACAGGCGTGCCAGCATCAATCACCCTGCTGATCGGATCGTTGAGGGTACCAATGCCAAAGGTCTGCAACGCCACGAAATCCCAGCTTTGCGTTGCGAGGTTGTCGACAGTTGCGCGTTGCCGGGTTGCCGACAACTCTCCGTCGAACCAGGTAACCTCGACATTCATCAAAGCGCCCCAAGCCTCGGCGGCCTGTTTGCCCTGCGCGCACCATGTCGCCTGAAGGCCGGCGTTGCCCATCGCACATTTCAATGTGGAATTCGCGGCCATGAGGTCTTGCGCCATTGCCGGGTCAACTCCCGCAGTGGTCAGCAAAGCGCCCGCGACCGTTGTCGCCCCGAGGGTCTTCAACACATCCCGCCGCGAAGACACGACTTCACTCAGCTTCTCTAGCTCATCCGACATTTGCTCCTCCCAGATCCAGTCGGCGATGCGGATGCGAGTATTCTTGGTTGTCCGGCAGCGATCCGCAGAATCCACCGGTTGTACCGAGTAGGCCTGCGACTATTTGTCTTGTCAACTTTTTGCGACAGTTGGATTTTGCGCGAACCGAATGGCTCAGGCTGGGCCGGCCCGTCTTAGAAACAGGTATCCAGTCTAGCCGGACCGGCTTGTAACCAGAATACGGTCATACGTAATCGTACCCACCGAGAGTCGCCGCGATAGGATTTGTCACGGGAGGGCCTTGAGAAAAGCCTTCACCACCTCAGCAGAGTTTTGAGACGCAAGGCTCATGAACGTCGCCATTTCGTTGGCGCCCTCGCCGCCTCCCGCCAGGTCGGAAAGCGAGCGGAACGCAATGAAGGGAACTTGATTGGCAAAGGCAACGTGCGCGACCGCTGCACTTTCCATGTCGAGCACACGCGCCTGGAAAGTTCCGAAAGCAAATTCGCGGAACTCGGCATTGTCGACGAACCGGCTGCCGGACACACCGTTCCCGCCGACGACAATCTGCGGGGTCTTCGAAAGGCACTCATTGCCGGGATTACATTCTGCGAGTTCGACAGTTGTCGCCGCCTCCTCCGCGAGGGCGAGCATCTCCGAATCGACGGTGAACCAGAAACGCGTTTCGCTTGTTTCGGGCCGACCGCTCGTGACCGTGACCGGGCTGGTGAACATCATTCCGAAGTTGGGGAAATCCGAGGTCAGGAAAGGCGGAATTGCAAATTGCCCCTCTGCCTCTCGGCCAAAGACGCCCTCGAGGTACTGACCCCATTGGTCCGGCACGACAACATCACCGATGTTCAGGGCCGGATCCACGCCACCGGCAATTCCTGAAAACACGATGCGGTCGATCTCGAAATTGTCGAGAGCAAGCTGCGTTGTCATCGCCGCATTCACCATCGAAACGCCCGACAGGAACAGGACCACATCCTGGCCCTCCAAAGTTCCCGTGACAAATTCGTTTCCGTTTATTTGGGTCGACTCGGCTCCTTGAACATCCTCACGCAGTTCGGCCCATTCCGGCGGAAATGCCGACATCACGGCGGTGATCCCCTCAGCTGATACTGCGGATGGCAACAACGCCAAAGCCATAGCCAATCGAGCAGTTTGCATAGAACCCTCCTGGACTGTCCCGCCCACCTTCGCCGCACTGCCGCAAATCGGAAAGCAGTAAGCGAACCCAGGTGTGAGAAAGACGGAAGTTGGCTATGATCTGTTATGTATCTGCGTGGTTTTTAACGTAGTGCAGACCTTCGCGGTTTCGACTGAATTGCTGCAGAACCTCGGCTATCTGTCCGAATTTGTCAGCCAGCGGGCTCGATTTCCGCCAAACCATCCCGATCCGCCGTTGTGGGCGGGGTTGGGGTAGACGCGCGATGGATACAGGTGCCGAACCTGACTCGATAGGAACTGCAATTTCTGGGATGAGAGTCACACCTATACCCGCTCCCACCATCTGCACCAACGTAGACAGGGAACTGCCCTCCATCAGGTCGCGAGGCGGGCTGGCGGAGAGATTGCAGAAGGAAATCGCCTGATCGCGAAAGCAATGCCCCTCCTCCAACAGAAGTAGGCGCATCTCGCGCAGGACCTCAGGCTTGGGCACCGGTTTGTCGGCATCTTCCAATGGCCGAACCAGCACGAATTCCTCTTCGAAAAGCGGTTCTTCGTGCAGGGCCGGTTCCGACATCGGAAGCGCAACTACCGCCACGTCGAGCCGCCCGTCCTCAAGGTCCCGTACGAGGGCCTGTGTGACCGTTTCCCGGGGCCGGACGTCGAGATCCGGATAATTCGCGGCCAAGTGCTTTATCAATTCAGGAAGCAGATATGGCGCAACGGTCGGAATTATCCCCAGTCTCAAGCGCCCGGCCAGCGGTCCGCGGGAGGTTCGCGTAAGGTCTTCAAGTTCTTCCACCGCCCGCAGTATATCGCGTGCGCGGACCAACAACTCTTCGCCGAGGCCACTCAGACGTATTTCCCGTGCGGTTCGTTCGATCAGCGGGGCGCCAAACAACGCCTCCAGTTCCTTCATCTGAACCGATAGCGCGGGTTGCGAAATCGCACAGGCCTGAGCCGCTCTGCCGAAGTGCCTGTGCCGGGCAAGCGCATCGAAATAGCGCAGCTGCTTCATGGTGACATTAATCATAAGATTTTATTATCACAATCATTATAAAATACCAATTATAATAATTCCAATTTGATGCTACCAAGAAATGGTGAATCGGGAGGAGCTTTGATGGATGGGCCGCCGGACGGCCTGTTTCTCGTTCTTCTCGTACCCCAGTTGGAAACGGTTCGAAACGTAGCACCCAAGTCAAAGGAGAAGAGCCATGGACGGCAATGATCTACCCGAAACCGCAAAATGTCCTGTTATGCACGGAGGTGTTACCGCGACCGGTACGTCTGTCATGGACTGGTGGCCCAATGCGCTGAACCTCGACATTCTTCACCAGCACGATACGAAGCCGAACCCGATGGGCAAGGACTTCAACTACCGCGAAGAGTTGGAAAAGCTGGATGTCGATGCGCTCAAGGCCGATCTGTACGCGCTGATGACCGACAGCCAGGAGTGGTGGCCAGCGGACTGGGGCCACTATGGCGGCCTGATGATCCGTATGGCCTGGCACGCGGCTGGATCCTATCGTCTCGCCGACGGTCGCGGCGGCGGCGGCACCGGGAACCAGCGTTTCGCGCCGTTGAACTCGTGGCCCGACAATGTCAGCCTCGACAAGGCACGCCGGCTGCTTTGGCCGATCAAGAAAAAGTACGGCAACAAGGTCAGCTGGGCGGACCTGATCATCCTGGCGGGCAACGTCGCCTACGAGTCCATGGGGCTGAAAACCTTCGGCTTCGGCTTTGGCCGCGAAGACATCTGGCACCCGGAAATCGATACCTACTGGGGCGCCGAGAAGGAATGGCTCGCACCGAGCGACGGCCGTTACGACAGCGTCGAAGATCCCAAAACGATGGAAAACCCGCTAGCCGCCGTGCAGATGGGCCTTATCTACGTCAACCCAGAGGGCGTGAACGGCACGCCGGACCCGCTGAAGACAGCCGCTCAGGTCCGCGAGACCTTTGCCCGTATGGCGATGAACGACGAGGAAACCGCAGCGCTGACCGCTGGTGGCCATACTGTCGGCAAAACTCACGGCAACGGCGATGCCGCCCTTCTTGGCGCAGATCCGGAATCGGGAGACCCTGAACTCCAGGGCCTTGGTTGGGCGAACCCCGAACAACACGGGCTGGCAAGCCGGGCCGTAACCTCGGGCCTCGAAGGCGCCTGGACCTCCGAACCGACCAAGTTCGATATGGGGTTCTTCGACATGCTGTTCGGTCATGAGTGGGAACTGCGCAAATCGCCTGCCGGCGCATCGCAGTGGGAGCCGGTGGACATCAAGGAAGAGGACATGCCGGTCGATGCCAGCGATCCGTCCATCCGTCATAATCCCATGATGACCGACGCCGACATGGCGATGAAGATGGACCCGATCTACAACGAGATCTGCCAGAAGTTCATGGCCGACCCGGAGTACTTCAAGGACACCTTCGCCCGTGCCTGGTTCAAGCTGACCCATCGCGATATGGGCCCGAAGGTTCGCTACTTCGGCCCCGAGGTTCCGGAAGAAGACTTGATCTGGCAGGATCCGGTTCCAGCCGGTTCCACTGGCTACGACGTCGCCGCGGTCAAGGCAAAGATCGCAGAGAGTGGCCTCAGCCTGTCCGACATGGTGTCGACCGCCTGGGATAGCGCCCGCACCTATCGCGGCTCCGATATGCGCGGCGGTGCGAACGGCGCGCGCATCCGGCTGGAACCGCAGAAGGACTGGGTCGGCAACGAACCTGACCGCCTGGCACGGGTGCTGTCGGTGCTGGAGCCGATTGCCGCCGAGTTCGGCGCAAGCGTTGCAGACGCAATCGTCCTCGCGGGCAATCTGGGTGTTGAGCAGGCGGCCAAGGCAGCCGGCTTCGATATCGAGGTACCGTTCATTCCGGGCCGCGGCGATTCCACCGACGAGATGACCGACGGTGACTCGTTTGAGGCGCTCGAACCCCTGGCCGACGGTTACCGCAACTTCATCAAGGACGACTATCCGGTCAGCCCGGAGGAACTGATGCTCGACCGGACGCAGTTGATGCGTCTGACTGCACCGGAGATGACCGTTCTGGTCGGCGGCATGCGGGCCATGGGCACCAACTTTGGCGGCACGAAGCACGGCGTGTTCACCGACCGCGAAGGTGCACTGACGCCGGACTTCTTCGTCAACCTGACGGACATGGCGAACACGTGGAAGCCTGTTGGCGATGGTACCTATGAGATCCGCGATCGCAAAACCGACGCGGTGAAGTGGACGGCGACACGTATGGACCTTGTGTTCGGATCCAACTCAATCCTGCGCGCTTACTCGGAGGTCTACGCTCAGGACGACAGCGCCGAAAAGTTCGTGAATGACTTCGTCGCCGCCTGGACGAAAGTGATGAATGCTGACCGCTTCGACGTAGCGGCATAGGAAAAGCGAGCCTCTCCGCGCAGTTAAGCGTGGGGAGGCTTACCCCGCAACGCCGCCGCCGATTGTTCCATTTGTTGCGGCAGTTTCCAGATCAGCCTTCAGTTTCGATGCTCATGGCCAAGCGGCGTAGGACACATCGCCGGCGGCACGGCGGGCCTTGGCCGCGCGGCGGAACTGTGCGGGGCTCTCCCCCCGATGCCGGGTAAAGAAACGGGTGAAATAAGCCGGATCCGGAAACCCCAGCCGATACGCGACTTGCCCTACCGGCATACCGGTACTGGCAAGCAGATCGGACGCCTCTCTGATCAGCAATTGGTGTAGGTATGCCTGTGGCGACAAGCCGGTCGCCTTCCTAACTGCGGAACCGAGCCTATCGCGGCTGATCCCCAACGCGTGGGCGTAGTCTGTCACCTTCAGATGTTCGCGCACGCGCTGTCCCGCGAGCAGTACAAAGCGTTCGGCCAAGCCTTGTGGCGCGCGGCCATGGGCCACAAGATCCGCGCGCGCCAGCCTCCAGATCTGAACCAGCAGGAGAGAAAGATATAATCCAGCCGCAATATCTGCACCCGGCTCGGCTGTCGTTCGCTCGTTGTCCAATCCTTCCACGAGGCCGCCGATACGACCGTCCTTTTCCAGAGGGAAGGACAGATCCTGCCCGAGCGTACGTTGCATTTGTTCACCGAGCGGAGTTGCAGGTAGCGCTCCGGTCAGTGCCAGTCCGGCAATCGAAACGATCGTGGCGCGCGTGCCGCCTTCGGCCAGTAACTCCTCCCCCGCCCCATCAGCAAGCCATACCAGTCGCGGAGCATCGATGGGTTCTCGGGTATCCTCGGGGCCCGCGCGCAACCACACGCGACCAGCAGAGACGAGCAAGAGCTGCGCAAACCCCTGTCGCAACGAATAGCCGACACGGGTCAGCGGGCTACGCAGACGGTGAACACTAATCGATGTTCGACGGTTCGACTGGATCTGAAGGAACGTCGGCATTCCAAGGATAACGTCACTGGAACCGAGCGCTGAATCAAGCAAAAGTGCAAATGTTGATCTTAAAAGTGCATTTCTAGGACCGGCGCTCTCACATTAGGGTCGATCTACGGGCCACGTCCGGCAAGTCCTGCACCGAATGGCGCAGTACAAGAGTGCTTGGCGAGTGGACCGAAAGGGAGGACACCATGACCGACTATAATCGGCGCGCCACATTGCGCGCTTTCTCGCTTGGCCTCGCGGCGGCGTTATCCGTCTCTGCAAGCGTTGCCGAGGCCGCGGACGACACAGTGACCATCGGCTACGCCGTCGCCCGGACGGGCCCAAATGCCACCGGCGCCGGCATCACAACGATCCCGAACTACGAGCTTTGGGTGAAAACGGTGAACGAAGCCGGCGGCCTTGCAATGCCTGACGGCACGAAACGCATGATCGAGGTCGTCGAGTATGACGACCGATCGTCTAACGAAGACCTGGTCCGCGCCATCGAGCGCCTGGCATCGCAGGACAAGGTGGACATCATCCTTCCACCCTGGGGAACTGGCTCCAACCTCGCGATCGCACCGCTGATGGATAGGTTTGGCTATCTGCAGCTCGGGGTCACGAATGTGACTGACAAAGCGCCGGAATTCGTGGAGCGCTGGCCGCGCAGTTTCTGGATGCTGGGCGGTGGCCACGATTATGCCTCCGGCCTGGTCGAGATGCTTTCCGCCGCGCACGACGCCGGTATCATCAACAACGAGGTCGCCGTGGTCTCGGTGGCAGACGGGTTCGGCATCGACCTGATCAATGGCGCTCGACCTGCCTTCGAAGAAGCCGGGTTCGAACTGGTCTATGACGAGAGCTATCCGCTCGGAACCTCTGACTTCGCGGCGATCATGAACGAAGCGCAGAATTCGGGTGCGGACAGCTTCGTCGCCTTCTCTTATCCGCCGGGCAGCTTCGGCATGACAAAGACAGCGCAGTCGATGGGTTTCAATCCCAAGGTATTCTTCATCGGTGTGGGCGGCGCTTTCCCGATCTTTCCAGGCATCGCCGACGGCAAAGCTGACGGCGTTCTGGCCATTGGTGGGGTCAATGCTGATTCAGGAGCCATTCAGGAATACTTCGCCCGCCACACCGAGGTGGTAGGCAACCCTCCGGATAGCTGGGCTTCTGCGATCACCTATGCTTCGTTGGAAATGCTGGAGCAGGCGATTGCAAAGGTCGGCGTCGACAACGACGCCCTCGCCGAGGAGCTCAACAGTGGCATATTCGATACGATCATCGGCGAGGTGAAACTCGAGGACAACCAGCTTCGCGATCTATGGTGGGTGGGCCAATGGCAGGACGGTGCCTTCAAAGGCGTTAACCCGGCTGACAAAGAAGGTGCTGCCGATCCCGACATTCCGAAGCCTGAATGGTGAGAGGTTGAACATGCGGTACGGGGCGGCATGGCCGGCCCGTACCCGGCAAGAGTTTCAAACGGACAAACATGCTTCTGACGACACTTGTACTCGGCCTGGTGCTTGGCGGCACCTATGCGCTGCTCGCCCTGGGTCTTACACTGCAATACGGCATCGCCCGCATCATGAACCTCGCCTATGGCGAGATCACCCTGCTGGCAGCCTTCATCCTAGTCTTCCTGTTCCAGGGGCTCGGGATCCCGCCCCTCGCTGCATTGGTGTTGATTGCACCGGCAGGCTACGGCTTGGGCTGGCTGCTCTACACGGTAATGATGCAACCTCTGGTGGCGCGCTCGGGTTCGAGTGGGCGGCTAGATGTAGATTCGATCCTTGCGACCTTTGGACTGCTGTTCCTGATCCAGGGTGTGCTTCTGGTGACCTTCGGAGCGAACTTCACGTCGATCTCCTATCTCGATAGGGGTATCAACATCCTCGGTGTCTCGGTTGCGCTGAACCGGCTGATCGCCTTTGCGATCTGCGTTGTCGTAGGAACCGTGCTGGTACTGGTCCTCGCGCGCACACGCTGGGGTCTTAACTTACGGGCCGTTGCCCAGACGCCTGCCTCTGCGCCTCTGGTCGGGATCGACGTGAACCGCGTCGCACGCCAAGGGTTTGCACTCGGCACGGCCCTGGCTGCCGTCGGCGGTGCATCGATCGCGATGTACCAGACCTTCTCTGCCACAGACGGCGTGGTCTTCACCATGAAGGCGCTCGTAATCGTCATCATGGGTGGCGTCGGCAATGTCGGCGGCGCCCTGTTGGCTGGTCTGGCATTGGGGCTGGTCGAGACATTCGTCGCCACTGCCATCGACCCGGGCCTTACACTGGCCGCGACCTTTGCGATCTTTCTCGGTGTCTTGCTGTGGCGGCCACAGGGTCTGTTCGGGAAGGGATGAGATGAAACTCCTGCTCCCCCTCGTAGCGCTTGCCGCGCTAGCATATGCCCCTAACCTTGTGTCGGATTACGGTCTCGGCCTGCTGATCGGCGCGGTAACCTATGTGACACTCGCCAACGGCTGGGCCTTGTTTTCAGGCCATACGCACTATGTTTCGCTGGCAACCGTCGCCTTTTACGGCACCGGCGCTTACACCGTTGCCGTTCTGAACGAAACCCTGCCCTACCCACTTGTGCTGGTCGCTGCCGCCGTGATCGGCGCCACGATGGCGCTGGTGGTCGGCCTGTCGACGCTCCGTCTGGCAGGTGTCTACTTTGTAATATTTACCTTCGGCCTTGCCGAACTCGTCCGCCAACTCATTACCTGGTACGAAGTCAACATAACTGGCACGCTGGGACGCTACATCTTCCTTGATGTCACCGCCCGCGACATTTATTGGCAAATGCTTGCACTGGGCGCCGCGACCATCGCCCTGACGGCGTATGTCCATCGTTCCCGCCTTGGCCTAGCGCTGCGCGTAATCGGTGACGATGAGGTTGTCGCAGCGCATTCCGGCATTAATCTCGCCCGGTCCAAGCTGATCGCTTTCGTTCTTTCGGCCACGATCCTAACACTTGTCGGCGCCGTCGCCAGCCCACGCTCGGTCTATGTGGAACCGGCCATCGTCTTCAATCCAACAGTCAGCTTCCTGACGGTGATCATGGCCCTACTCGGCGGGGCGAACCGGCTTTGGGGCCCAGCCCTCGGTGCAGTACCGTTATTCCTGATCTTCGAATGGCTGTCGTCGAATTTCCCGGACACCTATCCGATCTTCCTCGGGCTGCTCTTTATTGCGGTGGTCTTCGCGCTGCCCGATGGCGTGCTGGCCGGGATCGAACGCCTTAGGGCAAGTCGGAAGGAGCGGACTGCATGACGCTCCTGTCCATCAGCAGCGCGACCAAGAAGTTCGGCGGACTTACCGCCGTTGACAACGTGTCTTTTAATGTCGCAAAGGGTGAAATCATTGGCATGCTGGGACCCAACGGGTCGGGCAAGACGACACTGATCAACCTAATCTCCGGCGACCTTCCGGCAACTTCCGGCAGGATTACTCTGGCAGGCGATCCGCTAACCGGCAAACGTGCCGACCAGATCGCCCGCACGGGCGTGGCCCGTACCTTTCAACTCGTTCGCATCCTGCCTTCGCTGAGCCTGACAGAGAACGTGATGATACCGGCCGTTTTTGGCGCCAAAGCCCATTGGGGCGAGACGGCGCGCTCCGTAGCACGTGACGCACTGCTGCGCGTCGGCCTGGCGGACAGAGCGGCAGCCAATGCCGGACAGCTTACCTATATCGACCAGAAACGGCTGGAGCTTGCCCGCGCGCTTGCGGCAGAGCCAACGCTTCTGCTGCTCGATGAATGGCTTGCCGGGCTGAATCCCACGGAACTTGCGGAAGGCATTGCTCTGATCCGGTCACTGACCGACAGCGGGATCACTATTCTGATGGTCGAACACATCATGGAAGCGGTGCGTGCGCTTTGCCCGCGGGTCGTAGTCATGAATTCGGGCCGCCTAATCGCCGACGAGACAACCGAAACGGCGCTGACGGATCCGCACGTGATCGCGGCCTATCTCGGGGAGGGCCACGATGCTTGAGGTCGGAAACCTCACCGTCAGATATGGCAAACACGTGGCGCTAGATGAGGTCTCAATCACTGTCGGCGCCGGAGAGATGGTTGCGATCCTGGGCGCCAACGGCGCTGGCAAGTCGTCTTTGCTGGGTTCCATAGGCGGCCGGGTGCGACCGGAGGGTGGCAGCATCCGATATAGCGAGCTGGACCTTCTAAGCCTTCCCCAGCATGAGTTGGTGGAGCGTGGCATCGCATTGGTGCCGGAAGGGCGTGGAATATTTCCCGGTCTGAGCGTTTCTGACAACCTGGCCCTCGGCGCCTTTCCCGCGCGCGCCCGGGCTGGTGTAGTGTCAAACCGGGACGAAGTCTTAGCGCTGTTCCCAAAGCTCGCCGAACGTCGCAATCAGATCGCCGGTACCATGTCCGGGGGCGAGCAGCAGATGGTCGCAATCGGACGGGCGCTGATGTCTGCACCGGAACTTCTCCTTCTCGACGAGCCTTCGCTCGGGTTGGCACCAATTGTGGTGCAGGAGGTTTTTGCCGCACTCGCACGGATCCGCACCACCGGCCTGACCGTAGTAATCGTCGAGCAGAACGCCCGCGCGACCCTGGCAATCGCCGACCGCGCCTATCTGATACAGGCCGGGCGGATTACCGGATCCGGCCCTGCCGGAACTCTTCGCACCGACCCCGCCGTTGTGCGCGCCTTCCTCGGTGGCGCAGCGATGGAGCAGACCTGAAAGGACCATGTCTATGGAAAGCCTCAATCTTTTTATCAACGGCCAACAAGTGCCAGCCGAAGGCGACCGACGTTTCGCGCGAGAAAATCCGATTACCGGCGAAGCGGTAACCGAGGCTGCCGCGGCTTCTCTGGCCGACGCGACGAAGGCTGTCGATGCCGCGGCCTGTGCCTTCCCGACATGGTCAGCGACCGGCCCGGGTGAGCGTAGAGCAAAGCTGCTTGCCGCGTCCGAAAGTCTGAAAGCCCGCGCCGACGAAATCGTCGCGGCCATGAAAGATGAAATCGGCGCTACGGAAGGCTGGGCGCGGTTCAACGTCATGCTGGCCGCAGACATGCTGGTTGAGGCGGCCGCGATCACGACCCAGATCAAGGGTGAAATCGTGCCGTCGAACCGTCCCGGATCGACCGCCATGGCAGTCCGTCAGCCGGCAGGCGTGGTGCTCGCCATGGCCCCTTGGAATGCGCCGGTCATCCTTGGCGTGAGGGCCATCGCCACGCCTCTCGCCTGCGGCAACACAGTGGTGATGAAGTCCTCCGAGCTTTGTCCGCGCGTGCATGCCCTGATCGTCGAAGCTGTGTCCGAGGCGGGCTTTTCCGACGGTGTGCTCAACGCCATATCCAACGATCCGGACGACGCGCCAAAGATCGTCGAAGCGCTGATCGCCAACCCTGCCGTGCGGCGCGTGAACTTCACCGGCTCGACCCGTGTCGGCAAGGTAATCGGAGAGTTGGCAGGGCGACACCTGAAACCCGCCCTGCTTGAACTCGGCGGCAAAGCCCCGATGATCGTGCTGGAGGATGCCGATATCGACGCGGCGGTCGCTGCCGCCGGGTTTGGCGCCTATATGAACCAGGGCCAGATCTGCATGTCGACCGAGCGGATTATCACGGTCGGGGATGCTGGCGACCGTTTTGCGGCCGCCTTTTCCGGTAAGGTCGCGCAACTAACTGCCGGCGACCCGCGAGACGGGAAGCAGCCGCTTGGCTCCCTTGTCACCCAGGCGGCGGCCGACCGCGTGCGCGACCTGATCGCGGACGCAGTGGACAAAGGTGCGACTCTCGTCGCAGGGGGTGGAGACGGAACCATCCTGAACGCGGCAGCTCTCGATAACGTGACGGCGGAGATGCGCCTCTATTCAGAAGAGAGCTTTGGACCCGTCGTCGCAATCATCCGCGCGGCATCGGTCGACGAAGCCATCCGTATCGCCAATGAAAGCGAGTTCGGCCTTTCCGCCGCAGTCTTCGGGCGTGACACAATGAACGCGTTGGCCGTAGCGAAACGCATCGAAAGCGGGATCTGCCATATCAATGGACCGACGGTACATGACGAGGCGCAAATGCCGTTTGGTGGTGTCAAGGCGTCCGGGTATGGCCGTTTTGGCGGCAATTGGGGCGTTGCGGAATTCACGGAGCTACGGTGGATCACTCTGCAGGACGGGCCGCTTCACTATCCGATTTGAGAGGCGCAGTTCCAGCGCACCATGGCGGTTCCGTCCGGCGCATCGAGACGGACCCGCCTACCTTCGGCGAGGTACAGGAAACCGTCCCGTAAGGAGCGCCCTGTCCGATCCATGTATGTGACATGCCATTGACCGGGTGGCGGCAAAACCTGTTCCGGTGGAAAGCAGCAACCGCTCACGGTACTCGGCAGCCCAGTCGTCCAGGCCCGCCCCAACAGTTTCTCCGCGCAGTCGAGTCGTCCACTGCGGATTGCTGTCCGGATCGCACTGGACGAAACGCGCACTGTGCCATGCCGAACTTCGTCGGCGATCTGTACCTGGAAACCATGGCGAGCGCCGAGCTCGGATAGCAGGCTTGCATTGCCTTTCCGGGCCCGGCCGAATCGAAAGTCCGGCCCCGCAATTACGCCGCTTACGGCGAGGTGCTTCACCAGATACAGGCCGACGAAATCTTCCGGCTCGAGATTGGCAAAACGCGCATCGAACAGCGGAGCGAACACCAGTTCGAAACCGTACTGCGCCACCAAGAGATCTCGCGCCGCTCCGGCGACAAGGCGAAATTCGGTCTCGCCCGCGAAGAAGACCCGTGGATGTGGATCAAACTGCAGGATCGACAATGGGACACCAAGGCGTTTGGCTTCCTTGCGCCCCGCTGCAAGCAGCGCCTGATGCCCCCTATGAAATCCGTCGAAACTGCCCAGCAGCATCACAGAGTTTTTCAGTTCGGCGGGCAAAGGCGATGTTCCGTCGCAACGTGTTGGCGGCACCGAATCCATCGTAATTGACTGTTGGCAAAAGTCCGACATTCCGCCTGTGCGACTTTTTCAGAACGGGCGCAGCGGCGCTGGTAACGCCGCTGCTCCAAATTGTTATACTCAGCTTCGGCTCAGCCACTCCAGCCAGCGCACACCGGCTTCTTCGGCGTTCTCGGTCCACCAGACATCGTCGATGTAAAGATTGGTGGTCCGGTTCACTGGATTGCCTGGCGAATAGGCTGCCACGTCGGGCGGCAGATCGTCGGTAATAGTGATGTTGGTCATACCAACCGGGCTCGACTTCGCGTATTCCAACTGCCCCGGTGCACGCATGAACCAGGTCAACGCCTTCATCGCCTCATCACCCGCCGGTGCGTTCTTTGGAATGCACCAGTAGGATTGCTCGACGATACCTTCCGCGAAGGTGAAGTCGTAGCTGCGGCCATTGATCTTTTCCTCGACAAGACGCCCGAGGCTGGCACCTGCCAAATCGACCTCCTTGTTTTGGAACATGACGCCCCATTGCGAGGTCCGCTCGACCCACAGATCAACCTTGTCGCGGATCGCATCGAGCGCCTCAAAGGCCTCGTCCATATCGATCGGATAGATTTCCTCGCGCGGCACACCGGCGGCCATCAACGCGATCTCGAAGGACGGGCGTGGCTGTGCGTACAGCCCTCGGCGGCCGGGAAACTTCTCTGTATCGAAGAACTCAACCCAGGTTTGCGGCCCGGTTTCGAACTTGTCGGTATCCCACCCCATCACGGTAGAGAACGCCACCGAACCAATACCGTATTCCTTGCATACGTCCTGATTCAGCTCTTCCTGCGGAACAACCGAATAAAGCAATTCGTAGTCGATCGGCCGCAGAAGATCCTTCGAGATCGCCAGGTTCATCTGCGTTCCTTCGAGGTCAACCAGATCCCATTCGACGTTACCGATACGGTCCATGACCTCCAGTTTCGCCGGGTCGGGATAGCTGGTCGTCTCCCAGGACAGCCCGTATTCCTTTTCGAACTCAGTCATCCAGAAGCTCTTAATCCGCTCGTCCGTGGATCCGCCCCAGGTGCAGATCACGATGGTACCCTCACTTTCGAGTTGCGGGTAATGCGGCGTGTCTTGCGCGAAAGCGCGTAACCCGGGAAGTGTCAGTGCAAGTCCAGACGCACCGGTCCCGGCCAGAAAGCGTCGTCTATTGGTATTTATCGCCATTGTCATACCTTTCCGTGTTGGAGTGGCTGTGCGCCGAGCTTTCTGCCGGTCGCGTTCTTTCGGGTGTTCATTGCCCCGCCCGTGCGAGGTCTGATGTCCGGCCGCCATCCTCCCCGGCCCGACACCCTCTCCCCGGCTGCGCTGACACCCTGCCACGCCACCGGCACTTCCTTCGCCGCCCAGTGCCTGTTGCCGGACGGCGAATGCCTCACGACGCCATCAAATGGCTCATTCGCGGCTCCCAGCTGATCTTGTGGAGGCTGCCGTGCTCCGGTGCTTCGGTTTGGCCATCGATCGGCTGAGCAACGATGATCGTCCCGAAAGCGGTATCCAGCTCGATCCGCAGCTTGCTGCCCAGGAACCGGATATCGGTGACCGTCCCATCGATGGCCCAGTCCGGAGCGGCGGGATCGTCCAGCCGCACCACCTCCGGACGCACACAAAGAACCGCATTGCCACTGGCCTGTCCCGGAAGCGGCAGCTTACGACCCTCAGTTTCCAGCACATCGCCCGACCCAGAGCCACGGAACAGGTTCGACTCGCCGAAGAACTCGGCGACGAAGGAATTGACCGGCGCATGGTACAGATCGCGCGGCGTGGCGATCTGCTGCAACTTGCCATGGTTCATCACCGCAACCCGGTCAGACATATTCAGCGCCTCTTCCTGGTCGTGGGTCACGAAGACCACGGTCTGTCCGAGGCTGCGCTGAAGCGACCGAATTTCGTGCTGCATCGACTGGCGCAAGTTGCGGTCGAGAGCGGCCAGCGGTTCGTCCATCAGAAGAGCGCGCGGGTTGAAGGAAATAGCTCGGGCCAGAGCAATCCGCTGCTGCTGCCCGCCGGAAAGCTGGCTGACCAGCCGCTCGGAGTAGTCCTGCATCTGCACTCGTGACAGAGCCCAGTTCACCCGTTCCGACTGCTCGGACTTTGCCGTCCCGCGCACCCGCAAGGGGTAGCCGACGTTGCGAGACACGTTCATGTGCGGGAACAGCGCATAGGACTGGAACACAACGCCGATGTCGCGCTGGTACGGTGGCACGCGAGAGATATCCCGATCGCCCAGCAGAAGATGCCCGTAGTCCGGCGCAACGAATCCCGCAACCATCATAAGAAGCGTCGTCTTGCCGGAACCGGACGGGCCGAGGATCGTCACGAACTCGCCGGGCTGGACCGCCAGCTGCACATCCTCGACCGCAGGCTTGCCGTCGTAATACTTGCTCAAACGTTCGAAACGGATGCCGTAGCCGTGTTGCGTCGTCTCCATCGGGCGTGTGCTTTTCTTTCTGTGGACAGGAGGGGGAGGCGAATTGGGTGCAGTCTCGGCGTCGAAACTGTCGGCGACTGCAGCGGCAGAAAGCGAGCGCGCAACCCGAGTTGGACCGGAACGTGCGGCGCGCACTTCGCGCACGCGGCCAATTGCCCATTGCGCGAACAGGAAGAGCAGCACAGCAGTCAGTTGGATTGTCGCGATGGCGGTGATCGCTTTGTTCAACCCGTCCTCGGTCATTCCACCTTCCATCTTGCGGGGCAGCGTTTCGAAACGCGGACCAGCGAGGAACTGGGCGATGACCACCTCGTCGAAGGAGAACATGAATGCGAAGAGCCCCGCCGCCGCAATTGCCGGCAATAGCAGCGGCAGCGTGACGGTGAACAGTGTCTTCCAGGGGTTCGCTCCCAGCGAGGCGGAAGCACGCTCGAGTGCGGGGTCATTCCGTGACAGGCGCGCCAGCACGGGCATGATGACGAACGGGATCACCACGATTGCGTGCACCAAGGCGATCGGCAAAATCCGTTGCAGCATGCCGAGCTTGGCCAGCACGAGGTAATAGCCGACACCGATCACGATCAGCGGCACGATCATCGGCGATACGAAGAACATCTTGATGATGTTCGCAGTCTTGCCTTTCAGGCGGCTGATGCCGATGGCGGCCGGCACCCCGATTATCAGCGCGCAGATGGTTGCAGTGACCGCGATCCGCAGGGACAGAAGCGCCGTCTTGCCCCAGCCGGGATCGTCAACCAGTTCGCGATACCATTCCAGAGACAGCTGCTGCGGCGGGAAGACCATCGAACTGCCGGCACCAAACGAGATCGGCACCAGGATCAGGATCGGCAGGTTGATCAGAAGCAGCAGAGTCCAGCCATATATCTTCAGGACGGCGCGTCCCTGTGGTCCGAGGAGATACTCCATATCAGTGACCTCCCCGCTGCAGGATGCGGTCGACGCCGACGACGCGGTCATAGAAGATTAGGATCGACAGGCAGATGAACAGCAGCACCATCGACGTCGCCGCCGCGAGCTGCAGATCGCCGAACTTCTGGATCTGATCCTTGACCGCGAGAACGATTGTGGGCGTGCGTCCGCCTCCAAGGATCGCTGGCGTCACGTAAAAGCCAAAAGCTAGGGCGAAGACGAGGATCGATCCGGCCACGATGCCGGGCAGGCTGAGGGGCAGATAGATCTGGCGGAATACTTGGAACGGCTTGGCTCCTAGGCTCAGGCCAGCCTTGATATAGGCGTCATCGATCGCAGCCATGACGGGCGCCAGCGTCACAATCATGAAGGGCAGCATGATGTGGATCATGCCGATGTAGACGCCTGTCTGGTTGTAGACCAGCGGCACCGGCTCATCGACGATTCCCGAGGCCATCAGGATCGAGTTCAGAATGCCGTTGCGCTGCAGAATGACAATCCAGGCGAACGTCCGCGCCAACAGACTCAGCCACAGCGATACGAATAGGCCTAATGCCATCAGCTTCGCATAGGTCCCTTTGTAACAGACCATCAGGAACGAGATCGGATAGGCCAGGACCGCGCAGGCAATAGTCACCGTAAGCGCCAGCTTCAGGGTAAACAGCAGCAGCCGCAGGTAGACCGGCGCACCCAGCTTGCCGTAGCCCTCGAACCCGTATGCATCGGCCCAGCCGCCGAAACTGATCCAGAGCAAAACCGCCAGGGGAGCAAGAAAAAGCACCACCATCGCTACCAGCGGCAGCGACAGCAGTGACCAAGTCAGCGCGATGTTCTGCCGCTCCCACGGAGAGCGCTTGCGCTTGGCGCCGGGTGAAACCGCCGCTCCTTCAGGTTCGAAAACCCCGCTTGCATCCATGGCGGCGTCGCTCCTCAGGCTACCATTTCGGGGACGACGACCTTACCCTTTTCGACGATAGGCACACCGTCGAGGCTCAGGCTGCAGTCACGCATCGGCATGTCCATGTGGCAGGCCGTGTCGTTCTTGCCGCCCAGCTCAGTGTTCGGCCCAGTCGAGAACAGCACGTTGCCGTAGTAGGACAACGACGAAGTACCGATCTCCTGGTCCTTCGTCCGCGTGATGATATTGTGATACCAGGGCGCGCTGTCGAGCAGTCCCCATCCGATATGCGAGATCGCATAGGCGCGCGGGTCGTTGTAGCTCTCGATGTACTTCCGGATCAGTGCTGCATCCATCCCCGGCCCTTCGATGTCGGTGATGAACCCGTCCTTGATGGTCAGACGCACTTCGCTTTCGAGGTAACGTTTGAACCCGTTGACGATGTCGCCCGCCTGCAGCACGACGACGCCGTTGACATGGCCGTCATTGCCGTTGGTCAGCACCTGGCCGGTGCCCATATGGTCCCAGCGGCCCGGAGTATCGGTATAGCCGTACTGCGTCATCACCGGGTAGTCGCCCAACTCGTAGGTCACATCGGTGCCCACGTCCGAGGTGATCCGCATCACCTTGGCTTCCTTCAGCAATTTCTCGCCCCACTCGACGCGCCGCCGCAGATCCTTGTTCGGCATATTGCGGCACAGGATGTCGAACGGTTCGCGTATGAAGCAGACGCGCGTACCGGTAGCGCAGATCTCGTTTTGCTCGTGACTGAACAGCATACCCATGAAATCGATGACGATATCTGCCTTTTTTAACGCCTCGATCGCTGGCAGGTTTCCGGCGATCCCGGTGCGGCCAGTCATCGATTTGATTGACCGTGTCTCGCGCAGCGGCAAGTTCAGCTGGAAGCAACTCACGCCCATTTCACGCGCCGCCAGAAGCGTCGCCTCGGCGTAGTCCTTGCGGATATCGCCCTCGCTCAGCACGATCAGCGTCTCATGCGGCTTGACCCCACAAAGCTCCAGTTGCTGCGTGAAGACCTTCACCATTTCGTATTGCGTAGCCATCGCCATCCCTCGTCGGTATTGGTTGGCCCACCCCGCCTGGGGCAGACCGGAAGTCAGAAATCCAGGTTCGCCATGCGTTTGACGCGATTCACCATCTCGGTTCGGTCGAACTCGCGGAACAGACGCTCCCGCAGGCGCGGCGCAGGTGCGGCGTTCACGTTCTCGAACAGCGCCACGCGACCGGCGAGGCTCGAGCCCGTGAGATCCCAGATGAAGTTCATCAGCGCTTCTTTCTGCATGCCGGTGACGTCGCGGCCTGGAAGAAGTTCAGCCAAGTGATGACCGATCTCCGGGTTTTCGAACGCGTTCTTCCCGAAGCGCATCACGAGACCTTGGCCGCAAATTTCCTGCAGCTGGTGGACGATGTACGGATACTGTCGGATCGTGTAGAGGCGACCAGCCGTGATCATTGTCACGTCCGGACGCATCGTCCCATTCGGCGCTTGGTCGGCATTCGCCTCGGCCGCCAGGATGAAAGCCCGGATCGCACGGTTGAACTCGATTATTTCGCCCAGAACACCCTGCACACCCGGAAAGTGACCCGTACCCAGAACCTCGGTGACGAGTTGTGCGCAACCAACATAGATTTCGGATTTAACCATCAGCCGAGTCAGCACGTGCCAGTGCGCCCAGAGGGTCGCCTCGCCCGCAAGACCCCAAAGGCTTGCGTCTCCTAGATTGAAGATGCGTTCTTTCGGAACGAAGACGTTATCGAAGACGACCAGTTGGTCAGCTTCTTCGCCCTTGTGGTTGATCGGATGGTCAAACGGGTCGGCACCGGGGTTCGACAGCATCTCGCGGCTGACCAGCTTGATGCCTTCGGCGTTGATCGGGCTCGCGCCCCAAATCTTCGCCTCGGGCGGCGTGTCGGGGTAGCCGAGGTTAGTAAAGATGATCTCATTCGACTGAGCCGCGACCGACCCGACCGACTTCGCGCCGGAGATCCAGACGCCGTCTTTCGATATCTTCTTGACCTGCAGCAGACTAGCGGCCTGCGCGTGGCCGTGGGTTCGGTCGTTCTGCGGTCCGGTCAGCGACTCCGCAGCCGTGATCGTGTTCTCGCGACCGTACTCGATGTATCGCGCGACGTTCTCGGCGAAGTCCGGCTGGCATTCATCGAAGGCCGATTTCGCGCCCTTGAACCGGTCGAGCAACGAGGCAATTCCAATCGCGATGGTCGGAGCCAAATCGGGCGGGCGCCCAAATACGCCAGCCGTCTTCTCCGAAGTGTATTCGATCATCTTCCGCCGGGCGACCAACTCCTCCGGCGTCTTCGGCTCTTGCCAGGAACGACCCACCCACTTGCCAAGCTTTTCGTCAAAGGTAGTGGTAGCCTCGCCATACTGCTCGGTAAACTGGTCGTCGAACATGGATGCCATGATGTCGATGCCACCCGCGAGTGCCGGCTCGTCGAAAACGGTGTCCAGCTTCTTGCCGTTGACCCAAAGCTGTCGCCCGTCCTTAAGCGACTCCTTGTACTCTTCGCCTGTCTTCAGCACGCTGTCGGTGCCGGGCGTTACGGGTCTTGGCATTCCGTCCATCTCATCCCTCGATATTGCTGAACTCGGTTGATGCGACCGAGCTTTGGTCAGCACCGGCTCGCTTGGTTGAAGGATCGGTTGGACATTTGGTTGTGTCAACCAGGCATCAACCGAATGTACGAGAGTCACCTGCCAGACCCAGAACCAGATGAATTTTTGAACAGTTTTGGGTGCATATTTTCTTCACATGCACAAATATACCTCAGCAAAACCAGATAATTTTAAGGAAGCCAAGAGTCGCGAGATATTGGCAGAGCGAGTGACGCGCACCTCGAGCGACCAAATGCCGGGCTGGCCGCCTAATCGTTGATCTGTACTGCAGGTTTTCCAACCAATCCAAGCACCGGCCGGCTTGGTTTTTGCGGTTTGGTTGATTCGCCCAGGCCATTGTGGTTGCCTTTACCCAACAGGACACGTGCGAAAACCGCTTAGGAAAGGGCACCCATGACCGAACAGCGGACAATCAACGACCAAAACCAGCGCGACCACGTCGTGGTGGAGCTCCGCAAGCTGGTCACGAAGGAGGGGTCTCTTCCTCCGGAGCGGTACCTATCAGAAGAATATGGCGTCAACCGATATGTCGTGCGCCAGGCGATCCGCACACTTCGTGACGAGGGCACGGTACCGCCCTCGGATCGTTCACGGCAGCGGCTCTGGCGGCATGAGCACGTCATCCAAAACACGAACCCCCCCGATCTCTGGGAAACGCGCCTTTCGTTTGAGCCACAGATCGCACGCCTCGCTGCTATGTATGGTACACCGCAGGAACTTCGGCGCATCGCCGATTTGCATGCACAGTCAAATCCGGAAAGGTTCGACAAGGAACTTGACGCCGAGTTCCATAGCGCCATCGGGGTGGCCAGTCATAACAGGCTGGCTTCCTACCTTATTGATCGCATCACCGACATAGCCCGGGATAGCAGTTTTCGTCTGCGACATCCGCCGCTGACACGCGAAACCGGCTATCGCCACCACGATGCGATCGTGACCGCCTTGCTCGACCGTCGCGGCGCGGCCGCGGAACGTGAAATGGCGCGCCACCTACGCGCGATAACAGTCTGGTCCAAGGGGCTCGCCCCGGAGGAGGACGCATGAGTGCTACCGCAGCTCCAGCTACCGCTGATGTCTCTTCAATGGATTTCCGCCGAGCCATGCGGCGCCCTGCCAGTGCGGTTGCAATCGTAGCCACCGGCAATATCGGTCGCCGTGCCGGCGTGACGGTCACCGCGGTCTGTTCCCTGTCTGACCGGCCGCCATCCCTGCTCATCTGTATTTATTGCCAAAGCGCCGTGCTGGAGCCGATCCGAGCCAACGGGAGGTTCAGCGTCAATTATCTTGGAGCTGAACACGCTGAACTTGCCAGCCTTTTCGCCGGCCAGCGCGGTGTCGCCGGCGACGCTCGCTTTGAACCGAGCGACTGGAGCATACTTCGAACCGGAGCGCCCGTACTGACTAGCGCTGTTGCCAGTTTCGACTGCTACCTCGACCGAGAGATCGACTCGCCGACCCATGCAGTTCTTTTCGGTCGCGTTGCCGCCCTTATGGATCGACCTGAATCGAGAAAGCCCCCGCAAAAGCAGGGGCTTATTTACAGCGAGGGCGCTTTTGGTCGTTTTGATCCGCTGCCTCTTTAAGCAGCGATTTCTTCTGCCGTTCCGTCGATAATGGCCAAAGCCTCGTCGGCGGAAATCACGTCGCAATATTTGAACTGCATGTCGAACAATGCGGCAGCGTGCGACAGTTCGATCCGGTCGAACACACATTCCTCGATCACCGAAACCGCATAGCCGGCCGCGCGCCCATCGACCACCGTCGCCCGCACACAGCCCGAAGTTGAGTTGCCCATCACGAGCAGCCCGTCGATTTCGTAATGTTTCAGGATCAGAGGCAGGTTCGTGTAGGCAAAGCAGCTTGGAGTCTGTTTCTCGATCAGGATATCGCCTTCCTGCATCACCAGTTCATCAGGGATTTCCGACTTGTGGCTGAGCGACGAGAAGTTGTCGCCGGGAGCGGCACGCGGCAGCCCCATGTAGGGGTGGAAGACATGTTTTGAGTAGATCACCGGCATCCCCACCTCGCGGGCGGCACCGATCATCTTCTGTTGATACGGAATCGATTTCCAGGCATGCGGCCCGCAGGCGCCGGAATATTCGTCCAGCTGCTCCCAGATCGGTTTGTCATAGCCGATCGCGGTCATCTGCATATCGATTACAAGCAAAGCCTGCCGGGAGCCGGGCCCGTTAAGCTCGCGCGGCTTGCGTATCTCGAGAACCTTCTTGTCATCCTCGCTCAAAAATTCTTCCCAGACCGCCATGTCTTACCTTTCCCTGTTGCGTGTGATTATGCGGCGCATACGATCATCCGACCGCCTGCGATGCCAATTCCTCTGGATCCCAGTAGTCGCGGCATTTGCTGATCCGAATGCCATCGAACTCAAGCAGATGCGATCCGCTCAGCACGATACTCTCTCCCGCAAGCTTCATCGGACCGAGGTCCTTGGTAACTGTTCCGGTCATACGATAGTCGCACATGATGCTATCGCCGGAGACCACGGTTCTCCGCAGCTCAAATTCCAGATCGGCAAACAGTGCCAGAAACCGTTCCACACCCTCGCGCAGCGCTTCCCGACCGCATCGCGTTTTGGCGAAGGCGACTTCTTCGTGAGTGGCGTCATCCGAATAGCAGTCAATCACGGCATCGACCGAACCGGCATTGTAGGCCGCGTAGTACTTGGCCGCTGCCTCCAGGCGCTCTTTCCGCATTGTCCTTCCGTCGACCAATTTTCAACCGAGATCTTTGACCATAGTTAACCAATAATTTGGTTGTAGGTCAACAAACTCCTCACAAACGACTGGAAAAATCGGCGTGTGGCTGCGGCGTATGCATCTAGTCGTCACATCGGTGCTGCACCGCAATGCAAGCGGTTGATGCAGCGATTCCGACACGGTTGCATGACGTTGGCGCTCCAACCAATCCATATGGTTGAAGTGAACTCGTTCAAGTGCTACTTGGGACCACGGTCAGGAGGAGGCCGTGAGACTGGGGCCGTCTGCGATGGTCGGGCGGAGAAGGAAACGGTGTTCGGGAGGTTCGATGAACAGCCAGCCACAGCTTACCAGCGATGAGGCCACCGCGGCCCCTATCGCAGCTGCGCTGCCCAGCGACTTGGCAAATCTTGCCGAGAAGATACTCGAAGTGTACGCGAGTGACGGTGCGCTTCCAGCTGAGCGCATTTTAGCGGACCGACTTGACGTCAAGCGCCACACACTTCGTCGGGCGCTTCAGGCTTTGCGGGAGCGCGATGAGATACCCGACGCCCGGCCCCGCTCTCCGGGGCGCCGCACCAAGGCGCGCCAGGAGGACCTGGTCAACATGACCAGTCCGGTCGAGGTCGCCGAACTGCGGCGCATGATCGAACCCGTTTTTGCAAAGCTGGCCGCTATGCGTGCCACGCCCAGCGATATCGCCGCCATGCAGAAAGAGCTTGAAAAACCCGGCTCTGGCGATGCCGCCGACATACACCGACTGATTGCGCAGGCGACCGGAAACGCTTTGGCGGCTGAAATCTATAGCCTGCTGCGCCGGATCGAATGCGATGCGCGACTGGGCTCGGTTTCCGGCGGCGACGAAGGCAGTCGTCGCGAACAGCAACGCGCAATCGTCGATGCCATTGCCTCCCGCGCGCCGGACAAGGCGAGCGAAGCAATGACGCAGACGCTTGGCGCTATCTATCGCCAGTCGCTGTACGATATGGACTAGGTCAGGCTCGTGCACCGGTCAGGTGCGCGGTCATCCATTTGGCGATCCACGGCCCAGCCAACACCACTGCAAACAGCCTCACCACCTGCAGCGTCATGACGAAACTCAGGTTGGCATGGGTATTCACTGCGATCAGGGCGACGGTTTCGACGCTTCCGGGAACGGTTGCCAGGATGCCGGTAATGAGACTCTCGCCCACAATCTCGGCCAGCAATGCGCCAGACAAGCCGCACATGAACAACAACGCCACAATGCCACCGAGAATAAGGAAGAATGACTGCGCGATGCTGCGCACCATAGACGGGGTAAACCGCAACCCGACCTGGCAGCCAAGGATCAGGTAGCTGAACGGCAGAAGCCATGCCGGCAATGCCGGCGCTGGCAATCCTGCAAAATGCAGAACACTGGCGAGCAGTAGTGGCACCAGCGTTGCGCCCGCAGGGATAAATGTAAGATATCGCCCCGACAGCACCGCAATCAGGCAAAACACCGGCGTCAAGATCAGACCAATGGTCGTCACCGGCCCGCTGTCGCCCAGCGCCGCCGGCGCATCGGCCGAGATAACTCGCGACAGCATGCTGACCCCCAGAATCACCGCAACCACACGCAGGATCTGGATGAACGCCACGATCCTGCTATCGAGTCCACGCTCGTGCGCCATCGCGATCATCGTGCCTGCCATACCTGGCAAAAAACCCCAGATCGTCACCTCTTCATCGAAGTGAGCCAGCCTGCCAAGTGTCCAGCCGACCAAGCAGGAAATCAGAAATGTCAAAGCGACAAAAGCCGTTACCGCTGCCCAGTGCTCTAGTATCCCTGCCATGATCTCGGGACTCATATACCGCGCAATCAAGCACCCGGCGATGCCCTGCGCCATCCGGTGTAGGATGACAGGCATCCGCACGCTCGCTCCGCGAATGCCAAATATCGTCGATGCGATAACTGGACCCAACAGTAACGCGGCCGGAAAATTGGCGAAGTTTAGCAGCGCGGACAAGGCCATCCCGGACAGGATCAGGCCAGCCCATTGAATCGGCGAATGCCAGGTTCCAATGTTCGAAAGAGTAAATCTCACGAAGTGGCTTCCGCAACCGGCGTCGCCATCCACTTCAGATCGGGGCGCCGGTGAAACCAGGGCTTTGCCCGTTCCAGCTGCGCTGCAAGCGAAACAAGCAGACCCTCGTTCCCGAAAGCCGCACCGAATTGCACGCCTACGGGTAACCCGCCCTCTGTCCAATGGAGCGGCACACTCATCGCCGGACATCCGGACGCGTTGAAGGCGGGTGCATGTGGCGCATGGTTCCAGAAACGGTTGTAGCTCTGCTCGAACCCGACTGAATCATCACGCAGAAATCCCAGTCTTGGCGCGACCTGTGCGGTCGTCGGCGACAGAAAGATGTCGCAACGCTCGAAAAACCGACCCATTGTTCGGCTCGATGCTTCCAGCACCTGAACCGCTCCGAGATAGTCAATGCCGGAAACGCTGCGACCCAGCCGTATCCACTCAGCCGTCACTGGTTCCAACTGGGACAAAGGATCGTCGATACCACGCGCAGCTGCCGCTTTGTCGATGCCCCGCGCCGCCGATGTCGCCGCGATCGTTCGCCACGCCCATTTCAGCCCGGAGTGATCTAATTCCGGCTCGATTAACTCGACGGCGTGGCCAAGATCTTCACAAAGCCGTGCCGCCGCTGTCGCAGCCACACGGCAATCATCATCGTATTCGGCTCCATCCGGCGCTTCCAAAACCAGTCCGATCCGCAACTGACCGGGCTCGCGCTCGATTTCATCTGCATAGGGTCGGGCCGGAGGTGGAACGGCATAGGCATCACCGATGTCGGGACCGCTCGTCGCATCCAGTAACCGCGCGCAGTCCCGGACTGACCTGGTAACCGCATGTGGTGTCCCCATTCCGGCATTGCCGACGCCCATTGCAGGACCGGAAGGGTTTCGGATCCGTGATGGCTTCAGTCCGAAAACACCGCAATGCGCTGCCGGAACCCGAATAGACCCGGCCCCGTCCGACCCCTGCGCGATGGGCACGACGCCGGCCGCAACCGCCGCAGCGCCGCCGCCGGTTGATCCACCCGGTGTTCGCTCTGGATCCCACGGATTCCTGGCAATGCCGTGAAAGTCGCCTTCGGTCGTAAAGCTCAAAGCCAGTTCCGGCACATTGGTCCGGCCAAGAAAAACAAACCCTGCCTCACGGTACCGCTTCGCCAAGGTGCCGTCGGAACCACTAATGACGTCGGCGTGAAACTGTGAGCCCGAGGTCAGCTTCTCTCCCGCCACAGCCATTGCGGTGTCCTTGATTAAAAGCGGGACGCCGGCAAACGGGCCAGTTGGCGAGGCCGGCACGTCGCATTCAAACCGATGCACCAGAAAATTCATCGCAGGATTCAATGCGTCTATGCGTGCATTTGCTTCCGCTGCAAGCTCCGCTGCGCTTGCCGCTCCCGACGCCACTAGCTCCGCCAGCGCGGTCGCGTCGCATCTGTCATAGTCTGCGCTTTGCATAGAGAGCCTATCGTACTGCCTTGAGTTCGACGGTTAGCAGTTGCCCTGAATGGGCACAACCAGTTTTCACCAATTTTACAACCACGGCTATTAGGTTGCAGAACCTAAACGCTAGCCGCAGTGAAAATAATATAAAAATGCTCCTATTATGGGCAATTTGTATAACTTTCTCCGAACAAGGGCCAATCCAACCATTCATCAACCAAACGGTAAGCGGCTTTGGATGATTGGAAAATGAGACAATCCGTCGACGGATGTCGATGCTCTTGGGACCGAACTGCAATGCACGTCAGCAGAACAAAAAAGCAGGGAGTCGTCGCCGCGCCTCGTCCCATGTATCGAGCGCAACGAGTACCAAACGTGCCACGGCGAAAAAGCGTAACTACTACCTAGCTACTGCCGAAAAGACCCAGAAGGGCTTCGGCAAGCGCACCGCGCCAGACGAGATAATCGTGGCCGCCGACATATTCCCGATAGGTCACGTCCACGCTGCGCATTCGCATAACATCCCGCAAATGCCGGGACGTCTCCAGTATCGACACTTCACCTGGCGCCCGGCCGGTCTCGTAGATACCCGCCGACAGCCACAGCCGCACGTCCTCCGGTGCGTCCTTCATCCACAGCGACGACATGTACGGCGTACCCTGCCGGTCGTAGCCGTCCGGCGCCCACCAGAAAGACCCTGACAGAACGATCCCGCTGCCGAAGCTTTCCGGCCGGCGGTGGACGATCCAGGCAGAGGCGAGACCGCCATAGGAGGACCCTGAAACTACCGTCCGCGCCGGATCCGCCGTCAGGCCCAGGCGCACTTCCACCAGCGGCAGTAGCTCTTCCGCCATCGCGTCTGCGAAATCCGGATTGCATGGCAGTTCCGCACCGCGCAGGCGGTTGTCCATCGGATCGATCAGGACTGCGACGACCGGCGGCAGACTGCCATCCGCGATCAGGCGGTCGAGGATCTCGGGCACCGGCGCGCGGTCCGTCTGATAGGCGGGCCCGTCGAAAAGGAACAGCAACACGGTATCCGTCGCCGCCGGATCGAACCCGGCCGGCGTATAGATATCGACTGTTCGGATATTGCCAAGCCGTTGGGAGGTGTACGCGATAGGTTCGACAGTCCCGCGCGCCTCCGGCAGTGGCCCGTCCATTCCCGGCTGCTCCGGCGCTTTGGCCAGGACCATCTGCGAGCGCTGCGCCCAGCGGTCGGGTGCGTCCAGATAGACGGGCGACAGGTTCAGGGGATCCGCCTGCAGCGTGGCCAGCAGCGCCACACGGTTCTCCCGTTCGGTTCCGTCGAACTGCGGCACGTCGGGCGCGAAGCCGTAGGTCAGGCGGGCACTGTCGGGAACCACGAAGCTTGCATACCAGACATCGCTGTCTCCCAGCCTCTCCATCCAGGTGTGATCCGCCGCCGGACCGCCCCAAAGCCGTACGTTTTGCGTGGCCCCGCGCCAGAGGAACGTGGCGATCACATGCCCCTCACGCTCGGCCGGCTCGATCATCGGTGTGCCTTCAGCCGCGCGTTCTTCCCAGAAGGCGCCGGTATCGCCGCCGCCCGCGATCCGTTCGGCCAGGTCTGCGATCTTCGGGCTCAGGAAAGTCTCAGGCATCCCGGTCTGGGCCGCCAGCGGCACCTGGCGTTCGATCTCCAGAACGACCTCGAAGCCGGACTTGCCGCCGTTCCGGGCCTCCAGCGCCATGCCGCTCCCAGGCACCACGAAATGAAACTGACCCGCGCCAGTGTTTCCTTCCAGCAGGCGCCGCACATCAGCGCCGTCCGCATCCACCAGCACCAGGTCGAACGGGTGGTTCGGGCTTTCCAGCCGCCCAACGATATAATCGCCGGATTCAGCCGAAAGGGGGAAGCTTGCGCTTCCCCCGGCTTCGACGGCGGTTGTCCGGCGGTCCCCGGGACCGGGTGCACCTGGTCCGGCCGAGGCGATCCACATAACCGCTGCCACGGCTGCCAGCACTCTACCAGTCATAGGACAGGCGGAGCGACCAGTTTCTGCCTTCACCAAGCCAGCAATATTCCCTCACGCAGGAGGTGACATAACGTTCATCAGTCAGGTTCTGCACCGTCACGGCTGCCTTCACACCCTCTGCCTCCGGCGCGATGACACCAAGGTCGACCGACAGTCCCGCATCGACCAGCGTGTAGCTCGGTACCTGGAAGTCGTTGGTTTCATAGTTCCACGAGGGTCCGACATAGCGGACGCCCAGCGACCCGTCCACGCCCTCAGTGAAACCGTACTGCACCCAGACCGACGCCTGTTCGGTCGGGATCGCGTAGAAGGTGTTGCCGGCGTAGTCCCCGGTTTCGTAGGTGGCGTCGGTGTTGAAGTACGAGGCGATGACAGTCAGGTTGTCCATCAACTCCGCCTTCGCCTCAAGCTCGATGCCCTTGGACCGGACCGAGCCGATTTGGTCGGTCACCGGATTGTTCATCTCGTCCAGATAGCTCTCGACAATGTTCTTCTTCTGGATGTCGAAATAGGCCGCGCTCAGCAGGATCTTTCCGTCGGCAGAGGCCCATTTGACGCCCGCTTCCCATTGCCGCGCCGTGGTCGGGTCGTAGCTGGCATCGCCATCGTCATCCAGTTCCGTCACCGGCTCGAACGAGGTCGAATAGCTGAAATAGGGTACGACGCCATTGGCGAATTCGTAGGACAGGCCCACCCGGCCGGTCAGCGCCTCTGCCTCGTAGGTGTCGTCCGACGTTCCGCCGCCCCAACTGGCCGCGTAGGTTTCGGAGATCCGCGTCGTCGCCCAGTCGTAACGCAGCCCCATTAGCAAGTCCCAGTTGCCCCACTCGACCCGGTCCTGCGCGAAGATGCCGGTCTGGCTCAGTTCACTATGCGTCTCGCTAGTATAGGCGTCCAGCGTCAGCGCCGCGATCTGCGCGTTGGTCGGCGAGATCATGTCGGCGAAGTTGTAGGTATAGGTCGAACCGTCGTCGCGCGCATACGTGCTTTCGACGTCACTATTCAGATAGTCCACCCCGAAGGTCAGGTTGTGGGTCAGCGCCCCAGTGACGACCTCGCCATCCAGCGACACGCGGGCCGTCAGTTCCTCGGCGTAATCAGTGCTCTCGAACAGGTAGAGAGGGTAGTTGCCGGCGCCGTCGTCGGACGAGTCCCAAAGGCCAAGCTGGCTGTGGAAAAGGTCGATCGACGAATAGCGCAGCATGTGGGTCAGCGACCAGCCATTCGCCAGCCCGTGCGTCGCCTCATAGCCAAGCGCCCAGGTCTCGCGCTCCACGGTGTCGAAATCCGGCGCGTATGATACGAAATCCGGGTCGATCCAGATACCGTTGTTGGTGGGCTCCATCGTTCCGAGATACGGCATGAAACCGCGCTGCCCGGCCTCGGGTTCGTTCTGGTAGAGCGCGTAGACGGTCAGTTCTGTGCTGTCGCCAATCTCCCAGGTCAGCGACGGCGCCAGCAGCAGGCGGCTCTGCCCGAAATCGCCCTGCAAGGTCTTGTCCCACAGCGAGGCCACGACCCGATAGCGGAGGTCGCCGTCCGCGTCGAGGTTGCCCTGCAGGTCGGTCGCGATGCCCTTGTAATCGTCCGAACCGAAGGTCAGCACCAGTTCGTTGCCCTGATCGTCGGTGGGCCGCTTCGAGGTCATGTTGATCAGCCCGCCCGGCGTCACCTGCCCGAACGCGATGGAGTTCGGGCCTTTGATCACCTCGACGCTCTGCAGGTAATACGGGTCGAGCTGCCCCAGTGAGGAACGCCCGAACGACATCCCGTCCAGCGCCTTCGGCACGAAGGTCCGCGACCCGAAACCGCGCAACTGCGTCTCGTCATGCAGGTTCGAGGTTCCGCGATACTCGGAAAAGACGCCCGGCGTGTAACGAAGCGCCTCAGCGACGGATTGGGCTCCCTGCTCCTCGATCTGCGTATTTGTCACCACCGAAACCGAGACCGGCGTGTTCACCAGCGGCACGTCGCCCAGCAATGCTCCGCCCGCACTGTTCGGCACGACGCTGTCGGTCACGGGACCGATCGATGCCGTGCCTTCCCCCTCGGTACGTGACGCCGATCCGCTGTTTTCCAGCTGGATACGACCAAGATATGTCGCGTCCTGCGCCAGAGCCGGCGTCACCATCGCCGTTCCCGATAGCAGGGCCGTCATTAGAAGAGATCCGCCCGCACGTATCGCGGGCCGGTCGCACATGTGCTTCGGTCGCATTTTTCTGTCCCGGTATTCCGTCCGGTATCCCGACGCGCATTTCCCGCGCGGCTGACACCACCCTATTCTTGAGTTATTCACTCAGGTTCTATAGTTTCCACGGAAACCGGTGTCCATTTGCCGCCTCCCTGTGAAAGCGACTCATGCATTTGCGGGAACGACAGCAGCCAGCCTTCGCGCGCCAACCCAGCGACACCTCTTCGGAAATCGGGTCCCGCACCATGACGGTCAACATCTTTCCGGGCGGCCTTCGCATAGGCGTCCTCGACACGCGGAAATCCGGAGTGGAAGATCCGGCGCAAACGACTGTGGATCCGAAATTCCAGATCCTCGTGCTGCTGAAAGGCTATCACCTTTTCAGCTTCGACGGCATTGAGGTCGAGCTCGACGCGCGCGCTGCGCCGGATGCGGTGATGATGCGGGTGGAAAAGAGCTGCACGCTCAGGCACCTGCAATCCTTCGGTGACCCCTACCGAAAGATCTCCATCGCCACCAGTCTCGACTGGGTGGACCAGATCGCCGGGGCCGAGGACCTCGACTGGCCCGACGACACCGCAGGCGCCTCGCCCGCCTTCCGCCTGCACAACTGGGTGCCCTGCACGGAGATCACGCGCCTCGCCTCGCAGATCGTCGCGCCGCCGCCACAGGAAAGCGATGCGCAGGTGCGGCTTTACCGAATGTCACGCGGAATGGAGCTTGTGCGCCGCGCCCTGGCGCAGGAACTGGTGGAGACTTCCTATCAGCGGCATGGGGACGACGCCACCGCCGAGCGGATACGGCTTTTCCTGTTGGATCACCTTTCCGAAGATCTGCCTCTCGACCGGCTTGAGCAGGAATTTGGTCTCAACCGCCGCTCCTTGCAGCGCCATTTCAAAAGCTGTTACGGCCTGACGCTTCGCGACTTCATACGTCGCGAACGCCTGCTTCGCGCGCGCCGCGCCTTAAGTGAAGACGGAGTCCCGATTGCGGAAGCCGCATTTATTGCCGGCTACTCCAGCACAGAGAATTTTGCGACAGCATTTCGCGTGTATTTTGGCCTCGCTCCGCATGATGTACAGAATCGAGTGATCTGAGGAAGACCGATTGTCTGCGTCCGCGACAACGCGGCAAGAATTTAACGGTCCAAGCCTTTTCCATCACGATTTGGGAGGAACATCGGCTTTTCCTCGCAGACCAAGCCCGAATGCGTGCGCAAACGCCGCGCCGAGTTCGTAGAACACCGCGCGGGCACCAGTGAATCGTTCGCTGTAGTGCTCGACCGGCTCCACCGGCAAAACGTTCTCGCCGGCGCCCACCAGCGCCTTTGCCGCCGCTGCGCCAAATACGGTCCCTGGGCCAATTCCGCGCCCCGAGTATCCAAAACATGCCAGCGCATTTGGTCCGAAGGCCACGATCTTCGGAACATGGTCCGAGGTCATTGCGATTGTTCCATGCCAGGCGTACTCGAACTCTGCTCCGTCCAACGCCGGGAAGAGCCGACGCAGCAGCCTCCGGGCATGTGCGTTGTGAAAGCCGCCTGTCAGCGCCTCCCTACTACCGATCGCGCCAACGATCAGCCGACCCGCTTCATCCACCCGGAAAGAATTCATGACTTGCGCAGTGTCCCAGCACCCTTCGCCGCCCGGCAGGATATCCGCGCGCGCGACATCATCCAGTGGTGACGTCGCATACTGTGAGAAAGCAACAGGCACGAACCGCGGCCGGAACGGCGACTTTATCCCAAGGTGATAGGCGTTGGTCGCAATCAGTACGGTCCGCGCACGGACAGGGTGGCCGTTGCTTTTCAGCAGCCACCCATTGTTCTGCCGAAACAGGTTGCTTACCGCGCTTAGCTCATGAATCTCAGCCCCTGCCGCAGCCGCAGCACGAGCCAGCCCGCGCGCATAGGCGAGCGGTTGAATAGTACCCGCCCGCCTGTCCAGCAGTGCGCCATGGATCCGCGCCGAGCCAACTCGGCTTCGCGCCTCTGCTGCGTCCAGTAGTTCAAGCGGCGCGCCCATCCGGTTGCCCTGCCGAAACCGTGTCTCTATCTCGCGAAATCCGGCAGGCGAATGTGCACAGTGTAGCGTTCCGTTCTGTACCGACTCACATTCAATCCCATGACGCTTGATCAGCCCGAACACTTTTTCGGGCCCTTCGCCGAGCGGCCCCATAAGCCTGTGCGCTGCCGCTTCACCCATTTGAGAGACGATTTCATCTGGTGGTAGCCAGAGCCCGGCATTGACCAGCCCGACATTCCGTCCCGACCCGCCGTGCCCGATCCGTTCAGCCTCCAGTAGGCAGACCGTGGCACCGGACTCCGCTGCGTGTAGCGCGGCAGAGCAACCAGTAAAACCGCCGCCTATAATCGCAAGATCAACGCTCTTCGATCCGGCCAAGGGCTGAGCCTCGAACCTCTCGCGGCAAGAGGCTCGCCAGAGGCTGGAAACCTCAGATGTCAAATTTGACGCCCTGCGCCAAAGGCAATTCCGCCGAGTAGTTCACCGTACTGGTCTGCCGACGCATGTAGCCCTTCCAGGCATCCGACCCGCTTTCGCGCCCGCCGCCTGTGGCCTTCTCGCCGCCGAATGCGCCGCCGATTTCGGCACCGGAGGGACCGATATTCACGTTGGCAATGCCGCAGTCCGAACCCCCGGAAGACAGGAACGTCTCCGCCTCGCGCAAATCCAGGGTGAAGATGCAGGAGGAAAGACCTTGCGGCACATCGTTCTGGATCGTGATGGCGTCGTCCAGGTCGTCATAGCCAATCACGTACAAGATCGGCGCAAATGTCTCCGTGCGCACCGTGTCGGTCTGCTCGGGCAGCTCTACAATTGCCGGGGTCACATAGGAGCCTCCCGGGACACGCTCGGTTACAAGCTGACCGCCATGCACCGTCCCACCCTCGGCTTTTGCCGACTCCAGAACTCTCATCATGCGCTCGAGCGCGCCTGCATCGATCAATGGCCCAACCAACGTACCTGTGTCGCGCGGGTCGCCGATTGGCAGGCTGGCATAGGCTGTCACCAACTTCGCAACCAGGTCATCCTTGATCGAATTGTGCACGATCAGCCGCCGCAGCGAGGTGCAGCGTTGCCCGCAGGTTCCCACAGCTGAGAACACGATGGCCCGGATCGCCATGTCCAGATCCGCCGTTGGCGCTACGATCATTGCATTGTTGCCGCCCAATTCCAGGATCGGCCGGCCAAACCGTGCCATGACCTTCGGTCCGACGATTTCGCCCATCCGGCTCGAACCCGTCGCCGAAATCACCGGAATGTCACGCGAGATCACTAGTGCCTCGCCAATGTCCGGTCCGCCGATTGCAAGTTGCACCAGCCCTTCCGGTGCGGTACCGAACCTTTCCGCAGCCCGCTGAAAGATCTTCAGGCAGGCCATAGCCGTAAGCGGCGTCTTTTCCGAAGGTTTCCAGATCACCGGATCGCCGCAAACCAGCGCCAGCGCTGCGTTCCACGCCCAGGGAGCCACGGGGAAATTGAATGCGGTGATCACGCCGACAGGGCCCATGGGATGCCAGGTTTCCGCCATCCGATGCCCGGGCCGCTCGGAGGCGATGGTCAGTCCGTAAAGCTGCCGCGACAACCCCACGGCGAAATCGCAGATATCGATCATCTCCTGAACTTCGCCCAGACCTTCCGAGGCAATTTTGCCAGCCTCCAGGGTAACGATTGCGCCAAGTTCGTCCTTGGAACTCCGCAGTTCCTCTCCGAAAAGCCGCACCAGTTCGCCCCGCTGCGGCGCAGGCGTGGTGCGCCAAGAAACGAAAGCCTCCTGCGCCCTGGCGATGATGGCAGGCATGTCACTTGCAGGCGTCTGGGTAACCTTCGCGACTTCCTTGCCATCAATTGGTGAAATAACGGAAAGCGTGCCGCCGCTCAGTTCCGCATCGGTCAAACCTGCTGCTTTGAGTTCGTCGAGCGTATGCATTTCGGACCTCTCTTTCTCTTATCACCATCCGCGCCGTCTCGGGCTCTGCTTTGATCCTCCGTCTAACCCATGCATTCGCCGAGTACAGCCCGATTTCAGGCGCGTTCCGTAAATGGACAAATCGATCCCTTCGCTCCTATGCTGCGCGAGGGAGAAGATGGGAGGCTCGGGGCAATGCGAGTATTAGCGTGTTTCGCAATCTGCATGGGCATAGCGCTACCGGCTGCAGCCGAATTGCCGAAGCCTGTCACCGATTCCGACTACGGCACCTTAGACGATGCAGAGGTCCAACTCGGCCAGTTTCTGTTTTACGACCGTATCCTGTCGGGCAACCGAAACATCGCCTGCTCCACGTGTCATCACCCCCGTTTCGGCACGTCCGACGCTGTATCGCTGGGCATCGGCGAAGGCGGTGTCGGGCTCGGGCCAGATCGACGACTAGACCCAGAAAACCCACCGGAGGAACGCATCCCGCGCAATGCCACCGGCCTTTGGAACCTTGGTGCATCCGAGTTCACCGTCATGTTCCATGATGGCCGGATTGAGGCTGATCCGTCCCGCGCAAGCGGCATCCGCACGCCCCTGGAAGACGACATGACAATGGGTTTCGACAATGTGCTCGCGGCACAGACGATGTTCCCAGTGCTGTCACAGGACGAGATGGCTGGACACTATGGCGAAAACGACGTCAGCAAGCTTGCGCGGCAGGGCCGCATCACCGGCGAAGGTGGCGCCTGGGATGCCCTGGCCGACCGTGTCGCCGCTATCCCGCAATACCGAGACTTGTTCGAAGCCGCCTACCCGGAAATCGCCGCCGGTCGAGAAATTGCATTCACCGATCTGTCAAATGCGATCGCCGCCTTCATCTCTTTCGAGTGGCGGTCGGACGACAGCGCATTCGACGCTCATCTGCGCGGAGAGGTCCCGCTCGATGGTGCCGCCCTGCGTGGGATGGAACTGTTCTACGGCGAAATCGGTTGCGCGACCTGTCATTCCGGCAAATTTCAGACCGACCACGCCTTTCATGCCATGGCCGTGCCGCAGATCGGACCGGGCAAGAAGGCGCGCTTCGAAAGCCATTTCCGCGACGAAGGTCGCCTGCGCGTCAGCGGACGCCTCGAAGACGCCTACCGCTTCAGAACACCGTCATTGCGCAACGTAACCCTGACTGCGCCCTATGGCCACGATGGCGCCTATCGCGACCTTCGCGCATTCCTTTTAGAACATGCGGGCGGTCGGGTCATAGAATATGACGCTTCACAGGCCATTCTGCCTGAATTTCCGGGAGCAGAAGACTGGGAAGTAACTACAGACTCAGCAGAAACTACCGCTCTGTCGGCCGCATACGAGGGACCCGGCATCGCACTGAGCGAACCTGCGCTGGACGACCTTGTCACCTTTCTCGAAAGCCTCACTGGCAAGACGGCGGTTCCCGGCCGCCTTGGTGTACCCGATAGTGTGCCCAGCGGATTGCCAGTGGATCGCTGACCGAAAACGACACTTAGCGGTCGCGAGTTATTGTCGTTAGGTCGTTGATGGGCACAACGGACCACTCTGAAACCTTCCCGTCCGGCCAGGTGACACGCACCTCCGCGCTCCCGGCTTGACCAAGCCCGAAATGCAGAGGCACCGCTGTACCACTCGCGTGACCGCCACCCACAGTGAGTTCCTGCAACCGGATGCCAGAGGTATCTCGCAACTCCACCCAAGCGCCTATGGCGCGTGTGTTGGAGCCGTTCTGCCGCAGTTCTACGTCGACCCAGTTTCCGCCCCCTGCCGTCGCGTTCTGCCACACCTCCATCGGCGCTCTGCGATTGATCACCACCAGATCTCTCAGACCATCACCGTTCAAGTCTGCCAGCGCAGCGCCGCGTGACCGGCTCATCGTGGCGATCCCCGCAATCGCAGCCGCCTCAACAAAGGTGCCATCGGGCCGGCCCATCAGCAGATTGTTCGGATCGTGCATAGCTAGTCCGGGCATCTGGTCCACGTTGCCCTTGGAGATGAAGATGTCCGCCAGACCGTCGTTATTCACGTCATCGAAGGCTGCATGCCAGCCAGTTGAAGGACGCCCGTCGTCGCCGGTAAAGGGTCTGTGGGCCGTAGCACCTGTCTCATAAGGCGCGCGGCGAAACCCCTGTGCAGTCGCGAATTGCAGCAACTGGTCGCCCATTGAGGTGAGCATGACCTCTGGCCGCCCGTCGCCAGTCAGGTCGCGGGCGGCGATACCCATGCCCCAGATCGACACTTCTTCCCATCCATCCTCAGCTCCGAGAAACCGGCCCTCGTCAAGGCGGTACATTTGCTCGTGGCCACCACGGATATAGTAATGCCGGTCGTTAGATAACCACAGGTCGGCCCGGCCCCGCCGGAACCAGTCGGAAAACATCATCGACAGCGGACAGTAGCCGGGCTCCAGAACCTGCGGATTGCTATATCCTTCACCTTCCGGGCGGAACAACTCACTGTCGTCGCAGGCACCAAATGGTCCGTCCGGGTCGGCGCGATCCACGTAATTGCCAAATGCCAGCGTGGGCCAGGTCTCGCCCGGCTCCCATGTTGCCGAAAAGGCGGTGGTCCAGCGATCTTCGGGCACTATGCCCCATTCCTTTGTGGCGTCCGTAAACTGGCATTCACCCTGCCCCTTCAGCATGACATTCGGCCCCGCTCGAAGGACCACCAGATCGAGCAGACCGTCGCTGTCGACATCCAGCGGATACGCGCCGGTAACGCCGATCAGATCAGGGACCTCTCCGAGTAAAAAGCTTAACGGCGCACCCGCCGTCTCTGTGGTATTGAGGAACAGTCGCACCGGGTTCTCGCCGCCGGCTGCAAATATCTCTGGCAGTGAATCTCCGTTACAGTCGAAGACAGCGACACCGCCGCCGACGAAATGTTCCCAACCGCCATCGTAGACATGGGAGACCGGCAGACTGCCGGAACGGTTCAGAAATACCGGATCGGCCGCAATCACGGCAGTTGGATACACCAAGGCTGCAGCCAGTGAAGCGGCCCATACTAAGGCTGCGGTGTCCGGCCAGATTCGCTGCATTCTCCATCTCCTCCCCCAAACACCTCGGGCCGACACTAATGGAACAATAGTCTCCGCCGCGAGGGGAAATACCGTCGACCTGTCTTACGCGACGACGCCAAAAGATGCATCTATTTCGATTTTGACAAGCCAACGCATTATGCCATGTTAACGCCAGTCGGCCTCTGGTCGGCCTGCCCAATAAGGCAAAGATATTCGGGAGGCTTCAATGCGTAGAACTTTCGTAGTGGCCGCGGCTATTGCCGCCGGCTTTACCACATCGGCTTTTGCCCAGACTGTAGGCGTTAGCTGGTCAAACTTTCAGGAAGAGCGCTGGAAACGGGACGAGGGCGCCATCAAGGCCGTGCTCGATGCTGCCGGTGCGACTTATGTTTCCACCGACGCTCAATCATCTGCCAGCAAACAACTGTCGGACATCGAAAGCCTGATGGCCCAGGGCGTGGACGCGCTGATTGTCCTGGCACAGGACACCGAAGCCATCATCCCTGCGGTGCAAGCAGCCGCGGACGAAGGCGTACCTGTAATCGCCTATGACCGTTTGATCGAGGATGACCGCGCCTTCTACCTGACATTCGACAACGTAGAGGTTGGTCGGATGCAGGCACGTGCCGTGCTCGAGAAAGCGCCAGAAGGCAACTACGTGATGATCAAGGGATCTTCGACCGACCCGAACGCCGATTTCCTGCGTGGCGGTCAGCAGGAAGTCCTGCAGGAGGCCATTGACGCTGGCGACATCACGATCGTCGGCGAAGCCTATACCGACGGCTGGATCCCAGCCAACGCTCAGCGGAACATGGAACAGATCCTGACCGCAGAAGATAACAACGTCGACGCTGTAGTCGCTTCGAACGACGGCACCGCTGGTGGCGTTGTGGCGGCCCTGACCGCGCAAGGCATGGAAGGCATCCCGGTTTCTGGCCAGGACGGGGACCTTGCTGCCCTGAACCGCGTGGCACTCGGCACACAGACAGTGAGCGTTTGGAAAGACGCGCGTGAACTAGGCAAGAACGCTGGCGAGATCGCGCTGGCGCTGGCTGGTGGAACCGCGATGGCCGATATCGAGGGCGCCGAAGAATGGACTTCGCCGTCCGGCACGACGATGACGGCCAAGTTCCTCGCGCCGATCCCGATCACTGCGGACAATCTGGACGTGGTCGTGGATGCCGGCTGGATCGACACCGAAACCCTGTGCCAAGGTGTTGGCGACAGCGGCCCGGCGGCTTGCAACTGATCCGCATCACATGAGCTGAAGAACGTCGCGCTCCCGCCAGTTTTGGTGGGAGCGCGTCCCCAGATGAATTCCGGAAAGACGCGATGAGCGACAGCACTGACTCCGTCAGCGAACCGACGCGGAGCACCAAGCGCAACCTGCTGGCTACGCTGGAAATCGACACTCGGCTTCTTGGCATGATCGGCGCTTTCATCGTCGTCTGCTTAGTCTTCAACTTCCTGACCGACGGGCGGTTTCTGACCCCCCGCAACATTTTCAACCTGACGATCCAGACAGTATCCGTCGCCCTGATGGCGACCGGCATGGTCTTCGTGATCGTCACCCGCAACATCGACCTTTCGGTCGGCTCGCTGCTGGCCACCTGTAGCGCCATCATGGCGATGATGCAGACCGTCGTCCTGCCGGATTGGATGGGTCTCGGTCTGGAACACCCGCTAATCGCGCCTATGGCCATCCTCACCGGCATTCTCGCGGGCGCGATCATCGGCGCATTCCATGGCTGGCTGATCGGCTACCTGACAATACCCGCTTTCATCGTGACTCTGGGCGGCCTGTTCGTCTGGCGGAACGTGGCCTGGCACCTGACAAATGGCCAGACCATCGGCCCGCTCGACAGCAATTTTCAACTGCTCGGCGGCATCAACGGAACATTGGGCGAAACCTGGAGCTGGGTCTTTGGGGCACTTGCCGTCATCGCTACGCTCTACGCATTGATCGCAGCACGTCGATCCAAGGTGCGACACGAGTTTCAGGTAAAACCTGTCTGGGCAGAGGTTGTGATAGGTGGCATCGCCACGGTTGCCATACTTGGTTTCGTTGCGATCCTGAACGCATACGAGATTCCCAGTCGGCGGCTGGAACGGTCATTCGAGGACCGCGGCCTGACAATGCCGGAAGGCTTCACCGCTGGCTATGGCATCCCCTACTCGGTCGTTCTGCTCATTGTGGTAGCGATCATAATGATTGTGCTCGCCCGGCGAACCCGCCTCGGCCGCTACATCTTCGCCGCCGGCGGTAACCCGGAGGCGGCGGAACTGTCCGGCATCCGCACCCGCGCACTCACTGTAAAGGTCTTCATGATTATGGGCATCCTCTGCGCGATCTCCGCCGTGGTCGCCAGTGCCCGCCTGACTTTCCACACCAACGACATCGGGACGCTGGACGAACTGCGCGTCATCGCTGCGGCTGTAATCGGCGGCACTGCTCTTTCCGGCGGTGTCGGAACGATCTATGGCGCCATTCTCGGCGCCCTGATCATGCAGTCTTTGCAGTCCGGTATGGCCATGGTCGGCGTCGACGCACCCTACCAGAACATCGTGGTGGGCATCGTCCTCGTCCTCGCCGTCTACGTCGACATCCTCTACCGCAAACGGACCGGGAGCTGACGCATGAGTTCCGAAATAGACCGCACCGGCACACCGCTTGTCGAAATGCGCAACATGCGCAAGGCGTTCGGCGGCATCCATGCCGTCGACAACGTCACCATCGACCTCTACCCGGGCGAAGTCGTCGGTGTTCTCGGCCATAACGGCGCCGGCAAATCAGTCTTGATGAAGATGCTGTCCGGCGCTTTGCCGCGCGACAGTGGCGAGATCTATGTCAACGGCGAAAAGGCCGAAATCAACAATCCCCGTGACGCGCGCAACTATCAGATCGAGACAATCTATCAGTACCTCGCCCTTGCAGACAATCTCGACGCCGCAGCAAACCTGTTCCTCGGCCGTGAACTGACGACACCGCTAGGTTTCGTCGACGACGCGAAGATGGAGGCCGAGACGCGCAAGATCATGGGCCGTCTCACGCCGAACTTCCGCCGCTTCAATACACCCGTTGCGGGCCTCTCAGGCGGTCAGCGGCAGTCCGTCGCGATCTCCCGCGCGGTATACTTCAACGCCAAGATCCTGATCATGGACGAACCCACCGCCGCGCTTGGTGTCGAAGAGACGCGGATGGTTGCCGAACTGATCGATGAACTTAAAAAGCGCGGCATCGGGATATTGCTTATCGACCACGACATCCATCAGGTAAAGGCGCTTTGCGACCGCGCCAGTGTCATGAAGAACGGCAAGCTGGTGGGCACCGTCGAGGTCGACAAGGTGAGCGAAGACGATCTTCTCGGCATGATCATTCTCGGTAAGAAGCCGGAAATGGCGGCTTGACAAATTGGCGGCAACAGATCGGGCTCGGCGGTGCTTAACCTGCCGGGTCCGGTTTCATGAATAGTGTCGTCACTGGATCGCCCGGATTCAAAGCACCCCCGCCGACTTGATGTCCGACGCCGCGAAATCAATGAGCGCGCGCACTTTTCGCGGCAATGTACGCCCTTCGAGGTAGACCGCGCTCAACGGATGTACGCCCCCTTGCCATCCGTCCATCAGCCGCACTAGACGGCCAGCCGCAAGTGCCTCACCCAGAACAAAGTCCGGTCCGTAGGCGATCCCGAACCCTTCCAGCGCCAGATCCCGCGCCACCCTTGCGCTGTTCACCGAGAACCGTCCGCGAACCTGAACGTCCAGTTCCTCGCCGCCTCGCCGGAATGCCCAACGCGCGGGATTTCGGCGGTTCGTGTCGACGATACAGGCGTGACCTTCCAATTCGTCCGGTGATTGCGGCGTTCCGTAGCGAGCAAGGTAGTCCGGCGACGCCACCACGACGCTTTCCACCTCACCGAGCTTCCGTGCTTTCAAGGCCGAAACCGCGGGCTCCCCGATCCGAAATGCTAGGTCGATCCCGCTCGCGGCCAGATCCACGTAAGCGTCGTCCAGTCGCAGGTCGATCACCAATGCCGGATGCGGCGCCGCAAACCGGCGCAGCATCTCTTGCACATAGACCTCGCCAAACGTCACCGGCGCCGAGATCCGCATGCTTCCGGAAAACCCGCGTGTCCCCTCGGTCACGTCCGAGATCATCCCGTCGAACTCTTCCAGCAGCGCAGGCGCCCGCGCCAGAAGTTCTTCCCCTGCCGGTGTGATCCCAACCTTCCGCGTTGTCCGCTGAAGCAGGCGTACTCCCAGCCGAGCCTCAAGTTCCGCTACGTATTTCGATGTCAGCCGGTTGGAGACCCCTAGGCGCCCCGCCGCCGCAGTGAAAGACCCACTCTGCGCGGTTGCCACGAATGCGCGCAATCCATCCACCATATCCATATAAGTATTCCGAACATTTCGGCGATAGTATTTCCACATATTCTCCATTTCATTCCAATCCTGCAACCTCCATCTTGCCGTTATCGAAAAGCACCCCGGCTAAATGCAGCAGCCGGGACGAAACGGAGAGAGACAATGATTGACAACACCACCGCCCCTTACGCCGCGCTGATCCTTCGAGTGACCACTGGCGCCCTGTTCCTCGCCCACGGGCTGACAAAGCTTCTCGTCTTCACACCCGCCGGCACCGCTGGATTCTTTTCATCGCTCGGTCTTCCGGGTTGGCTGGGCATCCTGACGATGATAGCCGAGATCGCGGGCGGCATCGCCCTGATCCTCGGCATCGCCACCCGCTATGTGTCTGCGGGGCTCGTACCGGTCCTGCTGGGCGCCGCATTCTTCGCTCATGCTGGAGCTGGCTTCGGCTGGAGCAACGAAGGTGGCGGCTGGGAATACCCGGTGATGTGGGCCGCCGTGCAGGCCGCGCTCGCGCTGTTGGGTGACGGCGCACTCGCGCTCTACCCGACCCGGCGCATACAGTCCGCGTTGGCCGCCTGACGTTAGACCAACCATTAAAAGCAATAACTGCCCTGTCGCATTGGCGGCGGGGTACACCACATGGACTGCATGAATGGTCCTTGAAGGATTGAGAAAAATGGCTACCAGCTCCGCCCCCCTTGAGATCGGCCGCGTGGTTTTGAAGGTCCGCGACCTCGACACCGTCGGCGGATTCTACGAACAGGCTCTCGGCCTCGCACCGATAAACCGCAACGGCGAATCCGCCACTTACGGCACCGGCGACCGCGTGCTTCTGGAACTGCATGGCGACACCGCCGCCCCCCGTGGATCCCCCCGCGAAGCCGGCCTGTTCCACACCGCTTTCCTGCTGCCTTCCCGCGCTGATCTTGGTGCGTGGCTGCACCACGCCGCTGAAACCCGAGTGCCGCTTCAGGGTGCCTCCGACCATCTGGTCAGCGAAGCTCTCTACCTCGCCGATCCCGAAGGCAACGGCATAGAAATCTACGTCGACCGCCCCCGCGACCAATGGACCGTGAAGGACGGCCAGATCGCGATGGCCACCGAACCGCTCGATCTCAATGATGTGGCAAGCTCAGCAACCGCTCCCTGGTCCGGCGTGCCTGACGGCACGGTTGTCGGTCACGTCCACCTGCAGGTCGGTGCGCTTGATCCGTCCGAGGAATTCATCAAGCAATCGCTCGGCATGGACCTGACCACGCGGTATCCCGGCGCGAATTTCTTCAGCTCCGGCGGCTACCACCATCATCTGGCCGGAAACATCTGGAACAGCCGAAACGCTGGCACCCGCACGCCGGAGGCAACCGGCCTTACAGAAGTGGAAATTCTCGGCACGCCTGCGGGGCTGGCAAATGCAGCCTTGCAACCAGGCGCCGTCCTTACCGACCCGTGGGGCACCCGGTTCCACATCACCCAGAAGGAAGCCTGAACCATGCTCGTCGATGGGAAATGGACCGAAGACTGGCAGCCGGTGCAAAAGGCTGACGAAAAGGGCCGCTTTGTCCGTCAGGTGTCGAGTTTCCGTAACTGGATTACCCCGGACGGCTCGGCCGGCCCCACCGGAGGGAGCGGCTTCAAGGCGGAACCGAACCGTTACCGCCTCTACGTCGCTCTGATCTGCCCCTGGGCATCGCGGACACTGGTCGCCCGCAAACTGAAAGGGTTGGAGAACCTGATCCCCGTCACAGTGGTCAACCCGGTCCTCGACAAACAGGGCTGGAGCTTCGGCGGTTATCCCGGCGCCGACACGGACCCGCTCCACGATGCTCCACACTTGCACGAACTTTACACCCGCGCCGACCCGCACGTCTCTGGCCGTGCCACGGTCCCGGTACTTTGGGACACCAAGCGCGATACCATTGTGAACAACGAAAGCGCCGACATCCTGCGCATGTTCGACACCGCCTTCGAAGAGCTCGCCCCTTCCGAAGTCCGACTGTACCCGCAGGATATCGGCGCAGACATCGATGCGCTGAACAAGCAGATCTACGACCAGCTCAACAATGGCGTCTACAAAGCCGGCTTTGCCATCACGCAGGAAGCCTACGACGAAGCCGTCGACGGTGTCTTCGCGTTGCTCGACATGCTGGAAAATCGACTGTCCGGCGATTTCCTGTTCGGCGACCGGCTGACCGAAACCGACGTCAGGCTTTTCGTCACGTTGATCCGCTTCGATGCCGCCTATCACGGCATCTTCAAATGCGACCGTCGCCAGATTGCCGACTACCCGCGCCTGAGCGCCCATCTGGAACGGATGATCAGCCTGCCCGGCGTGCGCGAGACGGTGAACATGGACCATATCACGCGCGGCTACTATTCGATCAAGGCGCTGAACCCGAACGGCATCCGCCCGACCGGTCCTGCGCATATCGACGCTCTGTTGAAAGCGGCTGCCTGAAACTGAACTCCCGGACGAACCCGTACGGGAGCTTGATTCAGGTAAGGAATTCAGTACCAGCCTTTTCCTGGCCTCTGCGCAATTGTGCGCCCGACGGATTCTGGAAAGACCTGGCACGATGAAGACCTTTACCCGCCGCGCCGCACTTTTTGGTGCCGGAGCGATATTCGGTGGATGGCTGACACACCACTTTACGTCCACGAACCCCAGCCTGGACGGCACGGCCACCATCGCCGGTGCCGGCGGTGAAGGGAAACTTAACGACGCGAGCGGCTTGTCGGAAACACCGATCTTCCGGCACTCTATCCTGACTGAGGATCCCGGCGACGCGCTGGTTAAAGCTATCCGCGCCGAAATCGCCGACGCGCGCGCCGAAGAGCGCCCCGTCAATGTGGGCGCCGCACGTCATTCCATGGGCGGCCAAGCGATTCCACATGACGGACACGCCCTGACTTTCGATAGCGCGTGGATCGAACCAGACATTGGCAATTCGACGATGCTGGTCCATGCCGGAGCACGCTGGCACCAGGTCATCTCGGCCCTCGACCCGCTGGGATTCGGCCCGCGAGTCATGCAGTCGAACAACGATTTCGGCGTCGCCGCGACCTTCTGCGTCAATGCCCACGGCTGGCCAGTAAAAATCGGTCCGATGGGCGCCTCGGTCCGCAGCTTTGACATGGTCCTGCCCGACGGCGGCTTGGTCTCATGCTCGCGAACCGAGAACCCGGGCCTTTTCGGCATGACGATGGGCGGCTATGGCCTGACCGGCGCCATCACGCGGATGGAAGTCGACATCGCACCCAACCAGCGCCTGGCCCCTACCTTTGAAAAGCTCGACTCCCGGGACTTCGGCCAGCGCTTCACCGAAGCTCTCGACGACACCTCGGTCACCATGGCCTACGGCCGACTGAACGTCGATCGTGCGCATTTCTTCGATCAGGCCCTTCTGATCACCTACCGGGCCACCGAGGATCAGTCAGCGCTGCCGCCTGCGAGCGGTTCCGGCACCCTGTCGAAGTTGTCCCGTCAGATCTACCGCGCCCAACTCGGCAACGAGCGGATGAAGCGCATTCGCTGGTGGACGGAAACCGACCTGGGTCCGAAGCTCGGTGGCGGACCGTCCACCCGAAACAGCCTGATCAACGAGCCCGTTGTCACACTGGACGACAGGGATCCCAACCGGACAGACATCCTGCACGAATATTTTGTTCCGCCGGATCGTTTCGCGGATTTCATCGACGTCTGCCGGCAGGTGATTCCAGCCTCTTATCAGGAATTCCTGAACGTCACCCTTCGCTACGTCGATACGGACCCCGACAGCTGGCTCGCCTATGCACCACAGCCCCGCATCGCTGCCGTCATGTCTTTCAGCCAGGAAATGACCGCCCGCGCCGAGGCCGACATGAAGCGCATGACCCAAGCGCTGATCGAAGGCATTCTGGGTGTCGGCGGAACTTATTATCTGCCGTACCGGCCCCACGCTCGACAGGAACAGTTCGTGCACGCATACCCCCGCGCCGCAGAATTCGCGAAGGCGAAACGGGAACTCGACCCGCAGGGTATCTTCCGTAACAACTTTTGGGACACCTACATGGAGACCCTATGAGCACCCTGCAAAAGATCGCCCTCGGCTATTTCGTGGTTCTTCTGGGTGCCGCGTCGCTGAACTACATCCCTGGCCTGACCGATGACGAGGGGCTGGCCTTCGGTATCTTCGAACTGGATCTCTTCGACGACGCGCTGCACGTCGCATCCGCCCTTTGGGCCCTCGCAGCTGCACTAATTTCCCATCGCGCTTCGAAGATCTTCCTGATCCTGTTCGGCGCGCTCTATCTCGGCGACGGCGTCTTCGGCTTCTTCACCGGCTACGGCTATCTCGACTTCGGTATCTTCACCAACGGTTCGGCTGGCATGTCCTTCTCTTTGCTACGCTTTCTCGCCAACCTTCCGCACCTTTTGCTGGGTGGTTTCGCGGTCTGGGCCGGGCTGAAGCTGGATCGATACTGATGCGCTGGCTTTTTCGCTGGTTCGGACGGCTGTTGATGGTCTTGGCGGCGTTCGTGGTCATCCTGCTTGCACCGATCGCCTACGTCGAACTGGCATGCAGGAGCGAACCATTGCCGGACAATTACGTATCGATCCTGCCACCTGAACATCGACGTCCGGAATCGCGCACGCTGCTGACCTACCCGGAATGGCATATCGTACACGCCTATGACGACTATGCCCGAGTCATCTCCGAAGGCGACCCACATGATTTCGGGTTCTTCAGCTCGATCACCGGCTTCTGGTCATCGCTCTGCTCGCTTTCCAAAGCCTCCGGTGCTCATGGCGGCTTCCCATGGGAAACGAAGCAGATGGTCTACACCATAGGCGTCAGTTTCACCGCCGAGTTCGGCGCCAAGGCCGCCTACGAGGAAACTCTCGGCCGCATCGCCACTTGGATCCGCGGCTCAAATCGCGCTCCACTTGACGACCTTTCCGCCCGGCAAGCCGCGGACTACGCCGCCTTCCTGCAGCAGACCCCTTGGTACAAATGGGACTTCGCAGCCGCCAATAACGAACTTGCCGCCGCCAACAGCGGGACATTTCGCGACCAGGAGCGCCGCATTGCCCTTGGTATCGAGAACTGGGTCAAGTCGGGCTACGCAGACATCATCGCCAGCGCGGTCGAAACCGTCGGCGCCGACGATTTGACGCTCCGCATGATCGTCAACGGACTGACGATCGAAGATCTGTCCGAACTCGAGGTGGTGCAGATAATCTCCAACCGCCCACAAGGCATCGAGATCGAAACTCCCCGCTACCGCGACCTTACACATATCCTACAAAAGTTGGCTCATTTAGGCGCTGATTTTGTTGAGATCGCGGGAAATGACGACATTCTTTTTACCACCACCTCAACCGAGTTTCGTGCCAGCGATGCCCTAATCAGTTTCCCTCGCCAAGGCTATGGCGACTATCGTCATCTGAGCATGGTAAGGGTCAACGAACTTGCAGGTCGCTTGCGCGATATCGAAACAGGTCCGGTGGCCCTTGAACATGTACACGATTTTTAGCCGTTGGATCGGCTACCTGTGCGTCGTCTTTGTCGGCTGGCTGGCAGTATTGGCAACGGTCATGGTCTTTACCGATGCCGCCCCGGGCGCAATCGCGATTTTTCCGATGAAAAATTTTGCCAGAAGTTTACCTGACGAGGCGGCCATTGTGGACACTGGCCGTATCTGGATAGCAGTCCGCGGCGATGGGCCGGGCCTCGGTCTCGACCTTTATCGCGCAGGCGCGCTCCTTGTTTTGCCCGCCGGACTTCCCGGTTGCCTGCCCTTACCGACTGCACCCTGACCACGCCGATCCCCGAAACGACCGCGCGTCGTACCGTTAACTGCACCCGAAAAACCGTCACCGCGCCAATTGACACGAGTGTCAATTTCACTATCTCCACCACACCAGTCCGCAAACGCGCCGGGAATTTCTGATGTCAGTTCGATTATCTGCCTGTCTCTTGCTTTTCATCCTTCCCTTGGCGGCCCAGGCGCAAGGCGTGCTGCCGGTCGAGATCGTTACCGCTGAGAAGTCATCATCCGAAGATGCCTTCTCTATCGTCGGCACCGTCGAGGCGTCCGAAAGCTATCCGGCAGCATTCCGTACCGGCGGCCGCATAACCGAGGTGAATGTCGAGGTCGGCGATCACATTTCCGAAGGAACAGTCATCGCCAAAGTAGAGGCTGATATGGCCAACGCGTCGCTCGATGCCGCCCGTGCGTCGCTTCAGGCGGCAACGGCAGCCGTTGATCAAGCTCGGCTCGCCCGCGACCGCGCCAGTGGCCTCCTTGAGCGCGGGGCGGGTACCCAGGCCGATCTGGACGAAGCGGAAGAAGCCTATCTCTCTGCCGTCTCCTCCCGAGACCGTGCGCAGGCATCGCTGGAACAGGCCGAACAGGCCGTGGAAGATACAGTCCTCCGTGCCAGTTCCGATGTCGTGGTTATTGATCGCAGCGCTGACCCCGGCGAAATTGTGAGTGCCGGGCAAGAAGTCGTCAGTCTTGCCGTCGAGGGCCTGCGGGAGGCACTGTTTCAGGCGCCCGATGTGTTCGGTCTAGCCAAGGCACGAGGAAAACCGATCCGTCTTTCTACCCCTGCTCAAGGCGATATCGACGCAGAGGTCACCGAAGTATCCGATGTGCTGACCGATGCCGGTACCGTCGAAGTGCGAGCGGCGATTCCACCGGAGTTCGGCCGGAACCTTCCATTCGGGACGCAGATTGTCGGCACTGTGGTTCTGGCCAGCGCACCTATCGTCACCGTCCCATCCGACGCGTTGACGGCAAGTGCCACTGGCCCGGCTGTCTGGACCGTCGATCCAGACACCATGAGGGTCGACATGACACCAATCGTTCTTGCGGGTTTCGGCGATGAGGCGCTCCGCATTGAGGACGGGGTTGAAGAAGGCGCTCTTGTGGTCGGTGCTGGCTCGCATCTGTTGTTCCCCGGTCAGGCCGTCCGTCCTGTGGAGATGGCCGAATGACCCGCGCTTTCCTCTTGGCCGTCTCGCTTCTCGCGCCAATCGGCGTACAGGCCGAAACCGGCGCCCCTTCGCCCGAACCCGTTGCGCCTCGCCCGGTAATCTCCGAGATCGTCGCCGCGCATCCCGCCGTCGCTCGCGTGTTCTCCGGCGTGATCCGGGGCCAGAACGTCACGATGCTTGCATTCCAAACCGCGGGGCGCGTCGCGACAATGGACGTGTCTCCGTCAGATCTGATCGAACCCGGACAGGTCATTGCGACGCTCGACGATGTAACCCTGGAACAGGATCTCGCATCAGCGCGTGCCGCGTTGGAAGCCACCGAGGCCGAAGCGCGCCTAGCTGCCAGCCAACTCGACCGAACGGAAACGTTGTTTGACCGCGGCATCGCGTCGGATGCTGAACTCGAGCGCGCCCGCGCGAACCGCGAATCAACTGCCGCACAGGTTGAAAGCGCCCGCGCCGAGGTTCAGCAAGCCGAAGATGCCGCACGCTATGCAACACTCACTGCATCGCGGCCGGGCCTCGTTCTCTCGACCGAGGTCGACCCTGGCACGGTCGTTTCCGCCGGTACCGGCATTGTCCAGGTCGCCGACCCCGACGGACGCGAGGCCGTGATCGATATCCCCGAAGTGCTCGCGGAAACGCTGCCCTCCGACTCTACGTTCGAGATACGACACCATTCGCAGAACGTTCCGCCGGTCATCGCCTCCCTGCGCTTAATCGAGCCGGTCACGCAAACCAGCCTCAACACGCGTCGCCTGCGCCTTCGGCTGGAGGATCCGCCGCCTGATTACCGCATCGGCAGCCTGATCACTGCAACACTGGAAAGCGGTGGTGAACCGCTGATCGCGATCCCGGTATCGGCGATTACCGGAACTGAGGATGAACCGAAAGTCTGGGTCGTGTCCAACAATGGTGAAGAGCGTAAAGTCCATCTCACCCCGGTAACAATCGACTACACCGCTGACGGTTTCGCGGCGATCAAGGACGGGCTCGAAGCTGGCGACGAAATCGTTACGCGCGGCGTTCACAGCCTGGAAGACGGGCAAACTGTCGGAGTGCGTATAGAGTGAAAAACTTCAACCTATCCGACTGGGCGCTCAGCCACCGTTCTTTCGTCTGGTACCTGACCATCGTCGCCCTCGTGGCAGGCGCACTTGCCTACCTCAACATGGGGCGCGAGGAAGATCCAAGCTTCACCATTCCCACCATGGTCATTAGCGCCTCGCTACCGGGCGCTACGGCCGAGGAAACGGTGACTCAGGTCACCGATCGGATCGAACGCAAACTGCAGGAACTTGACGAACTCGACAGCACACGCTCTGTCACTTACCCCGGCCGTGCCGTCGTGTATGTGGATGTACGTGATACGATCCCGGGCCGGCAAATCCCGCCGATCTGGCTGCGCGTCAGAAATATGATGTCCGACATTCGCGGCGAGTTTCCGTCGGAGTTTGAAGGCTTCGCTTTCAACGACGACTTTGGGCAAGTGTTTGGCAACATTTACCTTTTTACAGGTGACGGCTTTGCGCCCGATGAGTTGAAGACCTATGTCGAGGCTGCTCGCGACCGCGTCCAGGAACTCGACGCAGCAGGCAAGGTCCAATTGATCGGTGAGCAGGACAAGGTCGTTCTTGTTGAGTTTTCCGCTAGCCGGCTAGCCGCTCTCGGTCTGGACGGCGAGACGGTCATGAACACGCTTGCCGCTCAGAACCAGATCGTTCCTTCGGGCATCGTCCAGACAGGAAATGAGCAAGTCCTTATCCGGGTCAGCGGCCAGTTCGACAGCGCTGCCGATCTCGCGAATGCGCCGCTCCGTGTCGATGACGTGTTCTTCACTCTCGCCGACGTCGCAACCGTCACCGAGGATTTTGAAGATCCCCCTTCCACACTCGTACGCTATGCTGGCACGCCGGCTATCGGCCTGACCATCGGCATGCGCGACGGTGAGAACATTCTCGACTTCGGCGCGGACCTGGATGCATTGATGGAAGAGGTGGTCGCTGATCTGCCAATTGGTATCGAGGTACACAAGATTGCGGATCAACCGCACGTCGTAGAGGAATCTGTGGGCCACTTCGTCCGGGCTCTGGCAGAAGCGGTCATTATCGTGCTGGCCGTCAGCTTCGTTTCGCTAGGCGTCCGAGCCGGTTTCGTTGTTTCACTGTCGATCCCGATCGTGCTGGCACTTACCTTCCTGATCCTGGATACCATGGGCATCACACTGCAGCGGATCTCACTCGGCGCGCTAATCATCGCTCTCGGGCTGCTGGTGGACGACGCGATGATCGCGATCGAGACGATGATCTCGCGTCTGGAGCTAGGAGAGAGCTTGTCCAAAGCGGCCTCTTACGCGTGGACGTCGATTGCCTGGCCCATGCTGACCGGCACATTGATAACCATGGCGGGCTTCATACCTATCGGGCTGAACGGCTCGGCGGCGGGCGAATACACATCCTCCCTTTTCTGGGTGATCGTCGTCTCTCTCCTGCTAAGCTGGATCGTCGCGGTACTCTTCGCGCCGGTGCTCGGCGCCACTTTCCTGCCAGCGAAATGGAAACATACCCACCGCGAGCCCGGCTGGCTGCGCCGCCGCTTCCGCTCGGTTCTATACCAGGCCATGCGTTTCAAGTGGATCACCATCCTAGCCACCTTCGTCGCCTTCGCCGCTTCGGTTTATGGGATGGGCTTCGTTCAGCAGCAGTTTTTCCCAACATCCGACCGGTCGGAAGTCATCGTTGACATTACTCTGCGCCAGAACGCCAGTTTTGATGCCACCAACACAGCAATGGCAGAGTTTGAGCAATGGCTGAGCGAACAGGAGGAGGTACAATTTTTCTCCTCCTACGTCGGCACCGGCGCCCCACGTTTCGTCCTCACGCACGACTCGCCCACCGACGGGCCGAACGTCGGCCAGGTCATCATCATGACGCCGACAGTCGATACCCGAAATTCGCTTCAAGCCAAGATAGACGCCTATTCCGAGGCCGCCGTAGGAATCGAATTCTTCTCCAAATCGGTCGAACTTGGCCCGCCCGTCGGCAAACCGGTTCAATATCGCGTCGTCGGTAATGACATCCCTAAATTGCGCGATGTAGCCCGTGAATTCGCCGCCCTGATTGCCCAGGACGAGCGCCTTGAGGCCATCTCGCTTGACTGGAGCGAACCGATCCGCGTTGTCCGGGTGGAACTGGACCAGGCCCGCCTGCGCCAACTCGGCCTGACACAATCAGACGTCGCGGGCGTCCTCTCCAGCGTCTATGAGGGCAGCGTTATCACCCAGCTGCGAGAAGGCACCTCACTCGTCGACGTGATCCTGCGCGGGCAGGCCGCAGAACGGCAAACACTGCGCGCGCTCGAGCACCTTCAATTCGCCAGCAACGACGGAACCACGATCCCGCTCAGCTCCATCGCAACTCTCAGCTACACCACCGAGCAACCGCAGATCCGGATGGAAGATCGCGAACTCACGATCACCGTCAAAGCAGGCATTGTCGGCGGGGACCAGCCCGCAACAATCGTCGAAGATCTCACGCCCGCGGTGGACGAATTCATCTCCAACTTGCCTCGTGGGTTCTCGGTCGAAGTCGGCGGCACTGTCGAAAGTAGCGCCGAAAGCCAAGCACCCATCATCGCCGTCGTGCCGATCATGGTCATGACGATCCTAACGCTTGTCATGATCCAGATGCAAAGTTTCCGCCTGATGGCAGTCGTCATGGCTGTCGCACCTCTCGGCCTGATCGGTGTGGTTATCGCACTCCTGGGATCCGGCGCTCCAATGGGGTTCGTCGCGGTGCTGGGCGTTCTCGCACTTGTCGGCATCCTGATCCGGAACTCGATTATCTTGATACAGGCGTCCGAGGATATCCGTGCCCAAGGCAAATCCCGGTGGGAGGCTATATCCAAAGCCGCCGACGAACGTGCCCGCCCGATCCTGCTGACTGCCGCTGCCGCATCGCTGGCGCTGATCCCGATTTCCCGGCAGATCTTCTGGGGCCCAATGGCCTATGCGATGATGGGTGGAATTATCGCCGGCACGCTGATCACCCTGTTGTTCGCACCGGCCCTCTACTGTGCGGTATTCCGGCTCCGCCCGCCCGAATCTGAGTCATGATATTCTGCCGCAAGAAATCGCGGGATCCGGGCCAGGCCAGGCGCGAAAAAACCCGCCTCAAGCTGATCGAGGCCGCCACCCTCGTGCTGTCTGAACGTGACCCAGAGGATACCCTGATCGACCATGTCATACGTCGCGCCGGCGTATCGCGCGGAACGTTCTACAACTATTTCCGCTCGGTCGAAGAATTGATGCAGGCGTGCAAGGAAGAGCTGGCTCGCGAGCTGGTCGCCTTGATTCTCGAGGCGCAGATCGAAGAAAGTGACCCGGCCCGCAAGCTCATCCTCGGCCTGAAGCAAGCTCTGGAACTCACGCGGCGTTGTCCGCGTCTCACTGAATTCAGTGCGCGCCTTGGATTTCGTGCTGTCGGCCCCGGGAGCTTTGTGCACGAAATCGGGGGAACCGTTATCAGCGAAGGAATGTCAAATGGCGTCTTTCGCCCGATGCCTGCGGAACTCGCCGTCGACATGATCGAAGCTTCCATGATCGCCGCAGCTCGACGTACCGCGGCCGGCGAACCGGTCGAACCAGAAGTCCTGGTTGCGGCCGTCGGCAGGATGCTTGGAGTTCCCGCCGAATTGGCAGACAGGATCGCGGCACTGCCGGTCCCGGCGATCGACATACCTCCCGACAGCCTGCTCGCGCGAAGCAACCGTGAACTGAGCGGGCGGCAAGTCACCAGCTAGCGCTGTTTCCTCATTATATCAGCGACTTACTGAAAATAGAGCGGTTTTCGGCCGTTGCCTCTGGCGGCCTCTGACACATTCCCAAAGTGTTCCGTCGCGGCGCGAGATCTACTTCCGAAAAACCGATTCTAATCCGATCAGACCGGCCTGAAACCTTGCTCCATTGAACCATTATTTGGTCACATTGTTGTGGAAACTGAAACAGGTTGGGAGGTTTCTTCCGGTACAAAAAACTCGCAGGATCAATGGCGAACGACCTTCTATGGCTGTTGCAGAACATATGAGCGGGGCACCCTATCCCGACGGCCGCGACGACACCCTGAACCCTGGGGACCGTCTGCTGCATGGGCAATACCGTATTGACAGCTACCTGAACTCTGGCGGGTTCGGGATCACCTATCTCGCTCACGACAGCCTCGATCGGAAAGTCGTTATCAAGGAGTGCTTTCCTTCGGCAATGTGTTGCCGGACCGAGTCGCGCGTGCGCGCCCGTTCCCGGTCCCTGCAAAAGGACTTTGAGAAAGTCGTGCGTCATTTCGGGCTGGAAGCCCGACGCATGTCGAAGCTTAAGCATCCGAACATCGTCGGTGTACACCAGGTTTTCGAGGATTTTGGAACATCGTATATGGCGCTCGATTTCGTCGAGGGCCGCGACTTGCAGGACATCATCGAGCAAGACCGCCATCAGCTTACTCCGGCCGATATCAAGCAGATGCTGCTGAAATTGCTGGACGCTATCCAGTACGTGCATGAGCAGGACGTGCTTCACCGCGATATCTCGCCGGACAACATCCTGATCGATCAGACCGGCAACCCGGTTCTGATCGACTTCGGCGCAGCACGTGAGGTCGCGACCAACGCCAGTCGTGCACTTTCCGCCCTGCACATTGTCAAGGACGGCTACTCGCCACAGGAATTTTACCTGGCCAACAATACGCAGTCGGCCTCCTCGGACCTGTATTCGCTGGGCGCTACCTTCTACCACCTGATTACTGGCGAGGCGCCGCCAAACAGCCAGGTTCGCCTTGCCGCGCTGGCCGCTGATGAGCTTGACCCGTACAAGCCGATCCCGCCCCGCACAGAGGGCTACGATCACTATTTTCTGCGTGCCATCGACAAGGCGTTGGCCGTGTTTCCCAAGGACAGACTGCAAAGTGCCGAGGAATGGATCGAAGAGATCGATCAGGCCCGCCGTCAGAAGGCAATGCGCGAACGCGCCCGCAAGGACCAGGAGTTGGACCTTGCCATCCGCGAACTGACCGCGACCACAAATCGTGAATTGATGGCGACCTCCGAGAAACCGGTACCTTCGGAAACGAAACCAATCGATGCCGTCCAGCCAGTGGTGCAGTCAAAACCTGCCAAGCCTGCCCAATCCGGACGAATCCCGGCAGCTGGGGACGTCAACCCTGAAGAGGAGTTGGCGGAAACCGAAAAATTCGTACCGCTCGCCGAGTCGGAAGCGGCATTTGCCGAAATAGACGAGACGCTTCCCGAGCGGCCCCAATCTTTTTTCGCCCGTCTTTTCTCTAGATCCGAAAAGCGGCGTGCCAGCCGAGACAGAAATGCCGAATCCCAAAGCAGGAGGGCGCCGCAGTGAAGCTCTTTCGAGGAATGAGAACACGCGCCGTAAGTGCGCCCGAAGCTGACATTCCCCAGCAGGAAGACGAGTTTGACGAAGAGACACTGCTTGAACGCAGCAAGGAATGGGCGGCCGAGGGTATCCTCTGGGACGAAAGCGGGGACGAGGTTGCCGTGGCTCCGTCGGACACCGATGAAATCGACGACGATGCAGCGCCCAAGGAAGCGTTTGACGACTATGTCGAGGACGACCCCGACGAGCCCGGACTCGGCGGTATGCTGGAAAAAGAAGAACAGACTGCTAAGGCGGATCCGGTGCAAGATTCCGACCCCAACCCTGCCGGGTCGGACGACGACACCGAAAGCACGCCGAGCCAGGAAGTCCGCAAGATCTGGGACCTGTTCGACGACGACGAGGATGGAGAAACGGCCCAGACGGGCGCGGAGGAAGACGATTTCCCCAACGCTCCGCCTGAGCGCAGCCAGGCCGAAATGGCGCGAGAGGCGATGCAGATGATCAAGGATCGCGCCAATGGAGATACCAGCGCTCCGGATCATTCGGCTCAGGTTACCTCCATGGCCATCGCGCGACCTACCGGCGGTGCGGGCCGCGCCAAAACTCGGCTTCTCGGCTTCGCAGCGGGCGATGCGGCCGAGGACGACGTGTTCGGCCGCAAACGCAACCGCCCAGTCGCACAGGCCAAGCTGTTTCCGGCTGGCTGGCTGGTGGTCATCGACGGCCCCGGACGTGGCGCGTCCTTCGCACTCTACAGTGGCGTTAGCCAGATTGGGCGTGGAGAGGATCAATCGGTCCAGCTGAATTTCGGCGACATGGCAATCTCGCGTGAAAACCACGCAGCCATCGCATACGATGAAGAGCAGAACGCCTTTTACCTCGGCCATGGCGGCAAGGCCAATATCGTGCGCCTGAACGGCCGCCCGGTTCTCTCGACAGAAGAGATCTCCAACGCCGACCTGATCCGGATCGGCGAAACCACACTGCGTTTCGTCGCCCTGTGCGGCCCGGATTTTGCCTGGGATCTCACCGAGGACAACGAGGTCGGAATTGCTTAGTGGACCAAGACTCAGCTTTGATGTCGCGTCGGCCCTGAACCAAGGCAGGCGCGAGAATCAGGAGGACGCAATCGTCGCCGATTTCCCGATCGGCGCTGGCGTCGGCCTCGTGGTTCTCGCCGACGGCATGGGGGGCCATCAGGCGGGCGAAGTCGCCAGCAAGATCGTCGTCACCGAAGTCTTCAGCGAGTTGAAGCTGCGCTCCACCGAACTGGCCAATCATCCGGAACTGGTCACGGAAGCCCTTCGAAACGCGGCAATGGCCGCTAATGACTGCGTCCGCCATCACACCACCAAGCACCCGGCGACCGAGGGGATGGGATCGACCCTGATCGCCCTTGTTCAGATGGACGATGCACTGTGGTGGATTTCTGTCGGCGACTCCGTGCTCTATCTGATCCGCGACGGCAAACTGCGCCAGCTTAACGAGGATCATTCCCTCGCTCCGCAAATCGACTACATGGTCAAACAGGGCATGATGACCGAGGAGGCCGGCCGCAATCACCCTGATCGCAACTGTCTGACCTCCGCTCTGCTGGGCGAGGAGATAAGCCAAATCGATTGCCCCGAAAAGCCACTCAAACTGCGGCCCGGTGATACAATCGTCGCCGCCAGTGACGGATTGCCGTTCCTTAAACGTAAAGACATTCTCCGCATACTGAGCGAGGATTCGCATGCTGAAAGCTCGGAACTGGCAAATCGGTTGGTTCGCGCACTAAAGGCATTGAACCATCCCGATCAGGACAATGTCTGCCTTTCGGTAATTCGTGTTACGCCGAAAGCTGGCTCCGAGATCCCCATGCGTCCGGAAGCAGCGGCACCCCCGCCAGAGCCGACGCCAGAGACAGCAGAAAAGTTCAAGCGTCGTGACAGCGGCAAGCTCTTCGGTCGGCTCCGTAGCTTATCGACCGGTCTTCTTCGCTGATGACACAAAACGCCCGCGATGACGTAGTCGCGCGTCTGCGCGGGCTACTTGCGGCTGGAGGGTTGCCACCACGTGCTGTGCAGCTTGCCGAACGCCTCGCGCACCGGCTTACCTCGCCGATCCGGATCGCAGTCCTCGGTATGCCCGGCGCCGGGAAGACCACGCTGTGCAATGTCATTGCCGGCGCACAGCTTGTCCCACCCGGTACACCGTTGCCGACAACGGAATTCCGCTACGGCGAAGCCCGCGAACTCACAGTGACTCTCGGCGATGGAAGCCGCCGGGTATTCGACGGTCATGATTTCAGCGCTGCCCTCGCCCTCACGCCTTCCTTCATCGAAATACGTGCACCGCAACCGATGCTGCAGCGCATCGGCCTGCTCGAAGTGGTCACGGATTCTTCCCCTGCCGAAATTCGGGCCGCCGCTCGGTGGGCCGCACGCCGAAGCGAGATGACGATCTGGGCCACCGAGAATTTCGACACTCAGCAACAGACCATCTGGACCAAGCTGCCGGACTCCATGAAGGATCATGCTTTTCTGGTCCTGACCAAGACTGACACTCACCCAGACGATATCCGCCGCAACCTCGGCGTGCTTCACGAAAAGCTTGCAATGGAACATTATCTGCAGCTGTTCCCGGTCGCTGCCAGCCGCGCCCTGTCCCTAATCGGCTATGAAGCCGAAAACGCCGATGCGATGAAAATCACCGGATGCCAGGTCCTGCTCGACACCCTGAATGAAAGCCTCGACAAGGGCCTGCAGGCAGATATCGACGGAGCGCTTCTGTTCCTCAGCCGGTATGAGAATGTTGCGCCCGCCGCACCGTTGCCAGAGGCAGAGCCCGAGCAACCGCCCCCTCCAGCAATCGATGACGCCAGCATCACCGCCAAACAGCACGACGACGATCCGTTCGATTTCTCCGGCGGCGAACTCTCGGGATTTGACCTGGGTGACGACGGAAATGAACCCGCCGACTCGGCAGCGCCACCGGCCGAATCCGGTGCGAGGGCCGCTCTCGCGCTGATCCGCTCTGGTGCCGAGACCATGTTGACCGGCATCGCCGATAATCCTGATGCCACTGCACCTGTCCTCGACTGCTGCGTGGAAACTGTTGAAGCCCTTGGACCTCACGCAGAAGGCAACGCCGCGCTCGAGGAAACCGTGCTGCAGGCCGCGGATTATCTTCTACTTTTACAGCTTGAACAGAATCCCCAGGCCGCCGAAGACGCTGTCACTGCGCTGTTGCAAATCAAAAGAGATTTCGAAACAGCTCTCGCGGCTTAAGCGATATTACTTTCAGTTTTCGACACTTTGCCAAGGAATCGCCGCACTTGGCCGAAAAATCGCCGCTTTCAACCATCACCAATCTAGGTGACGCAAGTCGCCCGAAACCGACACCGGCGGGCAACCCCCGTTTTTTTTTACCGCGGCAGGCAATCGCATGGATGCTGATACGTTTATTCTGAAGCGGAACACGGACTGCGCAGAGTCGTTCTCGAAACTGGCAATGCCCGGTTTTGCGAACCTGGTGCCCCTGACCGAGAAGTTTCAGGAAGTGCATGGCGCTCTCGATCATCTTGCCCGAATTGGCGACAGGCCTACCGAGCAGACCGCGCGAAAGCTGCAGAACAAGCTGGCGGTCACTGAACCCAGCGTAACGATGATCGGCCAGGTCAAGGCCGGCAAGACCTCGCTGGTCAACGCAATGGTCGGCTGGCCCGACCTTCTGCCCGCCGACGTCAACCCATGGACGTCGGTGGTCACTTCCCTGCATATCAGCCCCAAGCCCGTGAAGCAGGACACTCAGGCGCGGTTCCAGTTCTTCAATCGCGACGAATGGGACAAGCTGGTCCTGAACGGCGGCCGCATGGGTGAACTTGCAGGCCGCGCGGGCGCCGACAGCGAGGTGGAAAAGGTCCGCCAGCAGATCGCTGAAATGCAGGAAAAGTCACGCCGCCGTCTCGGCCGCAAGTTCGAACTCCTTCTCGGTCAAACTCATGACTACGGCTATTTCGACGGCCCGCTGATCGAACGCTATGTCTGTCTCGGCGACGATTTCGAGGATCAGACGGAGACGTCCAAGACACAGGGCCGCTTCGCCGACATTACCAAGTCGGCAGAGGTGTTTATGCACCGACCCGACGTGCCTATGCCGCTCTGCATACGCGACACGCCGGGCGTGAACGACACATTCATGGTCCGCGAGCAGATCACCATCCGGGCGATCCGCGACAGCCGCACCTGCGTGGTCGTCCTCTCCGCGCACCAGGCTCTGTCTTCGGTCGACATGGCGCTGATCCGCTTGATCGCTAACGTGAAGTCCCGCGACGTGATCATTTTCGTGAACCGCATCGACGAGCTGTCCGACCCCGGTCGGCAAATCCCGGAAATCGAGGAGAGCATCCGCAAGACCCTCGCGGATCATCAGGGCCCTCTGGACGCCGAGATCATATTCGGCAGCGCCTACTGGGCCAACGAAGCTCTCCACGGCATCACCGAGATCGAAACCGACAGCGCCGCCGCGCTCGCAAACTGGGCGTGGGCAAATGCCGAAAGCGCCCCCGCGGACGAAGACGAGCAAACCCGTCTCTGGCGTCTCTCCGGTGTACCGGCGCTCTACGCCGCACTGTCCGACCGCATCGCTGATGGACACGGCAAGGAAGTGCTCGATACTGTCGCCAAGAGCGCCCGAAACCTCGCCAGCGGTATCCGCGTCTCCAACAACATCGTCTCGATGCGGAGGCAGGACGGCAACGGACCGAAACTCGACCGCCAGAAACTTGCTGACGGGCTACAGCGGATTCAGGCCGTCGGCCGCAAGGTAATCGAGCAGGAATTCGACAAGCTGATCGAGGATTTCAACGGACGCGTCGACCGCGCCCACCACAATTTCCTGCGCCGCGCAACTGCGGCGCTGATCGACCATCTCGAACGCTTCGGCGAAACCACCGTCTGGAAATACGAACCGACCGGTCTTCGGGTTCTGTTGCGCTCCGCGTATCAAAGCTATTCCAAGAAGGCGCAGGACGCGACGAACAAGATCCTTCGCGCCACCGCTGCCGACATTACCAAGGTGTACCGAAAAGCGCACCTTGTGAACGACCCGGCCTTCGCGATCGAGGCTCCGCACGCCCCTCGTGTTCCACCGCCAGTACTGCTGGGCCAGACTATCGCGCTCGACATGCAGGCCAACTGGTGGTCCCGCTGGTGGCGGCGACAGCGCGGCTACCAGGCATTCGCCGAAGAGTTCTTCGGCCTGATTCAGGCGGAAACTGAGCCGATAACCTATGGCCTGAAGCAGGATCACGCGCTTTCGGTGCGCAACGATGCGCTATCAGCCTTTATGGGCTTCTTGAAAGAACAGATCGCGATTCTGACCAACCTCGCCGAGCAGGACAACATGACGGACGACGAGCTTGCCGCCGCCTTTGGAGTCGACAACCCGCGCGACCGCCAGAGCGCCCTCGCCGACGCCATGGAAACCCTCGACAAATTCGCAGCCTGACCGGAGGCGCAGAGCAAGATGCAATTCGACGAACCCACACAGGAAAGCGTCCGCGCTGACGCCGCAACCCGGCTCGGTGGTGATGAGCGCAAGCCTCGCATTGCCCTGATGGGTGAATTTTCCGCCGGCAAGTCGACATTGTCGAACCTGTTGATAGGCGAACCTGCCCTGCCCACCAAGGTTACCGCCACGCAGCTGCCGCCAGTCTGGATCTCGCACGGCGAAGGCGCGCCCTACCAGGTCGACCTCGACGGCAACGAGTCCCCAGTCGATATCGATGATATTCCGTCGATTTCGCCGGTGGACGTTCAATACATTCGTGTATTCCACGAGAGCGAAGCGCTGGAGCTTTGCGATGTGATCGACATGCCGGGGATCTCTGATCCCAACATGCCACCGGAGGTGTGGGAGCGTGTGATGGACCTCGCCGACGGCGTGGTTTGGTGCACCCATGCGAACCAGGCCTGGCGGCAGAGCGAAGCCGCGGTCTGGGCAACCTTTCCGGAAGAACTGTACGACAAGAGCCTTTTGCTGCTGACCCGCTTCGACAAGATTATCAACGAGCGTGACCGCCAACGTGTTGTAATGCGCGTCGAACGCGAGACAGAGGGATTGTTCCGTGGTGTCTTCCCGATCTCGCTGGTACAGGCTCTCGATGCCAAGGAAGACTTCGAAAAGTGGCAGGCCTGCGGTGCCGACGCCTTTGCGTCTGCTCTCGTCGATCTTGCCAACGAACTATCCACCCGGATGCGCCCCTATACCCGCCCCGGCTTTGGTGAAGATGTGCGGCGCACGGTAACGCCGCGTACCACCGCGCCAACAGAATCGGACCCGTTGGTGCTTGAAGAGCAGACCGAAAAAAGCGAACCGCTGGTATTGGGCACGCCTGAACCAGACGGGGCACCGAAGGTCACTGAAATGTCTACGCCAGCACCTACGGAAGAGACAACAGGGCAATCGGGGCGCGTTAGACCGGGACGTGTTGTTCCGCGCCGCGCCACGCGCGGTGATGGACCGGCTGCACGCCGTCCCCGTCCATCCCGCGACGACGCCGACGCTGACGCCGACAATCTCTTTACCTGAAGAGCCTCCACCCCATGCTATCACCGGGCCGTAGGAAAGCGGGCCGACTTGTGATTTTCTTCACGACCCGAATGAACTATAGCTCGTCGGGTGGGTGCAGTGACTTCCAAGAGACCGGATTTGAGCGTAACTGAAATTCTGAACCAGCTTCGCTCTGCAATAGCCGAGATCCGGCTGACTGCGTTCATAGATCTGGATTCGCGCCTGGTCCTTGCATCCAGCGCTGACACCCGACCGCGTCAGGAAATCCTTGATGCCATCGCTGAGACTGGTGCGCAGTTGCTGCCGGCGCCGAATTCACCGCTCGCCGCTTGTTTCCCCGACAGACGCCCCCCGGACCACGCGACCCTGATCGCCTCTGACATGCTCCTTGTCTATGTCCGCCCCGCCGGAAGTACCGAAGCGATCTGCTGCCGCTGCTCCAACGGCGCTGATCCTGCCGCCATCCTCTCCCACGCCAACGATGCACTGGCAAAAATCGGCGCGGGTGAATGAGCACTGGCAACCTGAAATCCCGACTGAAGCAACTCGCTGAAACTTCTGTGATCAAGGACAACCGGCGCCGTTTGGGCGATGGAAGTGGCCAGGATCTAATTGCTGCAATCCTCTCCGAAATCGATGAAACCGTGTTCCCTCGCCGGCTCACCATCCGCAATGACGCCGAAGAAGTTCTTTGTCTCGACGCCGCAAGCCGTCGCCTGCAACGACTGCCCGGCCCGGTCCCGACAGGTCTTGAAGATCAAACCGCGCTGTTTGAAACCGACCTCTTCGACCCCGAGCCCGCATTGCTTGAACAGCTCCGCACAACCTTCTCCACCTTTGCCGGAGCCAGCCTGCATCTCTGGGTGCTCTCCCGCGAACTGGAGACTGATGACACCGCGGCACAGACGGGCCTTTCGGCCGCAATGCTGGCGGAAACCTGGTCATTACGCCTGGGCCCGGTGCCGCCACTCGATCCCGACGAGGCTCTCGACCGATTCCTTGATCTGCTCGAACCCTATTGCACTGCCTGGGCATTGATCGCCGATGCAGATCTGGAAGCGACCTCTGATCCCGCCCCGAACGCCGATCAGCAGGATGTGCTGATCGCGACCAACTGGACCGGTTTCGCCCCCGCCGCCGGCCGCGAGCCGTGGTGTGCCGTCCTCGGCACTACGGATTCACCGGTCGTTCTAGCATCTTACAACGGGCGGGGTCTTTATGCGCGGGCAGACGATCTGTCCGAAGCGGAGATCATGGAACTCTGGCATTCGCTGGGGCTTTAGCCGGCCAAATCTGTTTTAGCTTTTTGGGGCGTTGACGAGTTGCATCGCGATCCGGCTGAAGCGACTCAGACACCGCCCCTTTGGACGAGTCCAGCAACCATTGCGGCCGCCTTCGAAGAGGGACCTCACTCGGCCTCCCTCTTGCCCATCAAAGTGCCAGCGATCCCTGCCGGGAAAAAATAAACCAGCAGAATGAACAGGATCCCCAGCCATAGCAGCCAACGTTCTGGACTCAGCAGCTCCGGCACTAGCGGCACATTCGCTGTCGCCCCGGCTGCAACCTCCATCAGATCGCGCAGGTAGTACTGCGCCAGCACCAACGCGGTCGCCCCGATCACCGCGCCCCACATCGTGCCGATGCCGCCGATCACAACCATCAGCAGGATGTCGATCATGATGTCGAAGCTCAGCGCCGTCTCGGGCCCGGTATACTTCAGCCAGACCGCATAGACCGTCCCGGCCAGGCTCGCCGTCACCGCCGCGATCACGAAGACCGCGGTGCGGTAGGCGACGACACGATACCCGATGCCTTCCGCCCGCGCCTCATTCTCGCGGATCGCCTTCAGCACGGTGCCAAGCGGCGAGCCGACAATGCGTAGCATCGCCCAGAACAGCAGCGCCGAGGCGATGAAGACGAAGTAATAGGCGGCGAGCTTGCCGTTCATCCTAACACCGAGCACGTTCAGCACCTTGCCGTCTGCATCCGTCAGCAGCTTTGTCGCCGGCTTGAACAGGTCAGGCGCGCGATAGGTCATACCATCCTCGCCACCGGTAAACCCCGATAGCTGCGACGCCAGCACCAGCGCGACAGAGGCCGCCGCCAAAGTGATCATGGCAAAGAAGATCGCCTTCACGCGCAGGCTCAACAGACCGATAAATGCCGCGATCACCGCCGCGACCACCGCGCCGCTGACCGCGCCCAGCAGCACCGGCGTCCATCCCGGCCCCATCTGTTTCAGGGCAATCGCCGCCCCGTATGCGCCAAAGCCGAAGAACATCGTATGCGCGAAGGACACAATCCCGGTATAGCCGATCAGTAGGTCATAGCTTGCCACCAGCGCTATGAAGACACAGATCCGCGCCGCCACCTCGATCTGCCGCACGTCCTGGAACAGGAACGGCGCGAACAGCAGCAGCGCCCAGAGGGCCAGCGCGGCGATCTTGACTGTCAGAGAGCCCTGCATCCTATTTCACCGCCGGTTTCAGGCCGGAAGGCCGCCACAACAGGATGATCATCATCAGGATCATGTTCGAGGCCAGCGCCAGCTTCGGCGCCAGAAAGCCTACGTAATTCTGCGTCAGGCCGACGATCAGCGCGCCCAGCAGCGTCCCCTGGATCGACCCCAGCCCGCCGATGATGACCACGATGAAGACGACCACCAGCATCTCGGCCCCCAGGGCCGGGGTAATCAGCGCCTGATACCCGGCCCACATCGCACCGCCGAGCGCAGCAAGCGCCGAGCCCAGCATGAACACCCCCACGAACAGACGGTCGATACGGAAACCCATCGCCTCCACCATTTCGCGGTTCTCCACTCCTGCGCGGATCAGCAGCCCCAGCCGGGTGCTGTTCAGCAGCCAGAACAGGCCCAGATAAACCAGCGCGCCGAGGATGAAGGCGAAGATCCGGTAGATCTCGATGGAACTGTCGCCGATCAGAACCGAGCCTTCCAGGAAACGCGGACGCGGCACGTTCATCGGCGTGCCGCCCCAGGTCGTCAGGATGATCTGTTCCGCCACGATCAGTGCACCCATGGTGATCAGGATCTGCCGCAGGTGGTCGTCATAGACCGGCTTCACGATGACACGCTCGAAGAACCAGCCCGCGACCAGACCGAACCCCACAGCCGCCATTAGCGCCAGCACCAGCGCAATGAGGTTCAGCACCCAGCTTTCGGATCCCAGCCAGCCGCTCATCGCCGCCAGCACCGACGCAGCAACGAAAGCGCCAAAGCTGACGAAGGCGGAATGACCGAAGTTAAGAACGTCCATCAGCCCGAAGACGAGGCTCAGCCCCGAAGCCATCAGGAACACCATCATCCCCATCGACAGCCCGGCCACCGTCAGCGTCAGCCAGCTTGACGGGGTGCCGATCAGGACAAAGCCAACCGCTGCGATCAGCACCGGCAGCAGGAACACGCCGCCTGCTTTCTCGACCCAGCCGCTCACGCCGGTGCCTCCGCACCCGAAAGGCTCAGCAGCCGGTTCTGCAGCTCGGCATCGGCGGCGAACTCCGTCATCGTGCCGGTATGCACCACCCGCCCGTCCTCGATCACGCCCATGTCGCGGCCCAGCGCCTTGGCGAAGGCGAAATTCTGTTCCACCAGCAGTATGGTTGTGTCCTCAGAAATCTCCCGGAACGCCTGCGCCATGTTGGCGATGATCGACGGCGCGAGCCCCTTGGTCGGTTCGTCGATCAGGATCAGGCGGCGCGGCTCGACGATTGCGCGGGCGACGGCCAGCATCTGCTTTTGCCCGCCCGACAGCGCGCCCGCCGGCTTCGACCAGAACGTCTTCAGCGCCGGAAACAGCTCATAGATCCACTCCAGCCGCTTCCCGTCATACTTTCCGGAAGCCGTCGCCAGAACCATGTTCTCGGCAACCGTCAGTCCGCCGAAGATCCCCATGTTCTCGGGCACATAGGCGATGCCTTTCCGCGCGATCTCGGAGGCATGCAGCCCGGAAATCTCCGATCCCTCGAAATGCACAGACCCCGGCGTCGGATCCCAAAGACCCATGATCGCGCGCAAAGTCGTCGTCTTCCCCGCCCCGTTCCGGCCGAGCAGCACGAACACCCCGCCCTCAGGTACCTCGAAACTCACACCGTGCAGCACCGAGTACTGCCCGATATCCACCGACATGCCCTTGACCGATAGCAGGCTCATGCCATCTCCCCCGCATTACCGAGATAGACATCCCGCACCAACTGGCTGTCCATCACCTCGCCCGGGGCTCCATCGGCAATAAGCTCACCGTTGTGCAGCACTATTATCCGGTCGGCCAGCCGCCGCACCACGTCCATCTTGTGCTCCACCAGCAGCACAGTTTTCGACTTGTCGTGCTTGATCTCGGCGATCAGCTCCAGCACGTCGGGCGCATGGTCGTGCGACATCCCCGCCGTGGGTTCGTCGAACATGTAGATATCCGGCTCCATCGCCATCAGCAGCGCCACCTCCAGCTTGCGCTGGTCGCCATGCGGCAGCGCCGAGGCCGGCAGATGCGCCACCCGGTCCAGCTTTGTCGCCTCCAGGTACCGCTCTGCTCGTGCCGTCAATTCGGTGAATTTCCCGACGGGCCGGAAAAACCGCCGCCCGTCGCCGGTCTGCGCCTGCACCGCCAGCCTAATGTTTTCCAGCACGCTCAGGCGCGGGAACAGATTTGTTAGCTGGAACGCCCGCCCCACCCCGTGCCGCGCCCGCAGCGAGGCAGGCATCCGCGTCAGGTCCACCCCGTCCTTCAGCACCTGCCCTTCGGTCGGCACCAGCTGACCAGAGATCATGTTGAAATAGGTCGTCTTCCCGGCGCCATTCGGCCCCACGATCACGGTCAGCTCGCCTGGTCGGAAATCGCAGGTCACACGATTCACAGCGACATGACCGCCGAACCGGATCGTCAGATCGCGGGTGGATAGGGATGGATGTGTCATGAAGATCAGCGTGGCAGTTTCATCGCGCTCCGCAAGCCCCTGCGAAGCGGTACGCCCCGGCCGGCCAAGCCCGCCGGGGCGTTGAACTCAGTTCTCGCGGCCCAGTGGAATGTCCATCTCACCGGCCTCGATGATCCGCACTTTCTCGGGGATCGCCCATTCCACGTTGTCATCGACGCGGATCTTGAAGTGCAGCATGTCCTGCAGCGCCTGATGATCTTCGGGCCGGAAAGTCATCGGCCCTTTCGGTGTGTCCCAGGACATCCCCTCCATCGCCGTGATCAGCGTCTCGGTGTCCCATTCCTCGGCCGTCTCCAGGGCCTTCACGACCGCCAGCGCCGCTGACATGCCGCCCGCGGTGAAGAAGTCCGGCGGCGAGTCGAACCGCTTCTCGTGTTCCTCGACCAGCCACTTGTTGATGTCGTTGTCGAAGGCCTCGTAATAGTAGTAGACCGCGCCTTCCATCCCCGGCACGACCTTGTAGGTCGGTAAAACCGGCAGGATGTGTCCGGAGGTGGAGATCTCGATCCCGTAGCGATCCGGCTGCATCGCAGCGATCTTGCCCATCGGGTCACCGCCACCGGCGACATAGATCAGGATCACCTTGCGCCCGTCGAGGTCCTTCAGCGCATTGAACATCCGCTCCGCTGCCGCGGTGAAATCGGTGGTCCCCTGCGGCACATACTCCTCGGTCACCACCTCGGCGCCCGAGCCGTCCAGCGCCGACTTGAACGCCGCGATCCCGTCACGGCCGAACGCGTAGTCTTCTGCCAGCGTTGCCACGTGCAGATTCTCGTCCGGCTGCAACGCCAGCGCCTGCGCCTGCATATCCATCGAAGAATTGCGTGAAGTCTTGAAGATGTACCGGTTGCTGTCCGGCCCGGTCAGGCTGTCCGCTACCGCCGGTTCCACGATCAGGATCTTCTCGTATTCTTCGGCAATCGGCAGCATGCCCAGAGTCACGCCGGACGATGTCGCACCGATAGCCAGCAGCACCTCGTCATCGCCATAGGCCTCTGCCAGCACGGCACGCGCCACGTCCGGCTTGAACTGCGTGTCCTTCAGGATCACCTCGATCGGGTGGCCCTTCACCTCCATCGTCCCGCCGGTGGCATATTCCAGCCCCATCTCGAAACCGGTGTGCATCTGCTTCGAGAACACCTCGAAGGACGATCCCGACATCCCGTGGACCAGCGCGATCTTGACCGGATCACCATCCTGCGCCGCGGCACCACCAGCCAGCGCAGTCGCGCAAACCAGCGCCGCAAGGGCGCTTTTCAACCTGTTCATGAGCAAACCTCCCTATACCGCGCGCGGCTTTGCACCTGCGCGGGCCCGTAGTATTGTGGCACTAGGCTGTCCAAGGAAACAGAACGGCGCAAGTTGGGGAAATCACGTATAGATAAGTCATTCGAGGATCGCGATCTCGCTGCGGTCGCCTTCGAATTCTGCCCGGTCGGCATCGTTGTCACCGCCAACCGGGTGATCCGCCAGTGTAATCCGGAGTTCGAGCGGATGTTCGGATACGAGTCCGGCGAACTGAACGACTGCCTGTTCGAGGTTCTCTATCCAACCCAGGACGATTTCGTGAAGATTCGCGACCGTGGCGTCGCGGATCTCAAGGAAACGAACAAGTACTGGGACGAACGAGTCATGGCCCGCAAGGATGGCGCACTGTTCTGGGTTCGGGTCCGTGGCCACTCCCTGACACCAGAGGATCCGCTGATGCGCGCGGTCTGGAGCTTTGCGGATCTCTCCGGGCACCGCCCCTACCAGCCTTTGTCTCCCCGCGAGCGCGAAGTGGCCCTTCTTCTCGCCAACGGCCGCACTTCCAAGGAAATCGCCCGCGATCTCGGCATCTCGCCGCGCACCGTCGACGTGCACCGCGCCAACCTGCACAAGAAATTCAGTGTCACCAACACGAACGCACTGATCCATGCCATGTCCGGGGTTCCGTCCGAGCGCATCGTCAACCTCTGACGCGCGCAGATCTAAGCTGACACGTTGTGTTGGAACGGGCGAAGTCAGACGCCCCGACCTCCTCCCGCATCAATTCTCTTGGAAAGCAAAACGCCTCGAAAGTCTCTCAAAGACTTCCAGGGCGTTTGAAACTCAGGCCGCGGCCTGCACCGGCACCGCGCCGTGCCGGATCGCGTATTCCGCGCAGGTCTTGATGCCGCCCAGCGGGAAGAAGTGGATCTGCGCCACCGACGGTCCGTTCAGCGCCCGCGCTTCGGCCAGATCGGTCAGGATCTCGGTCGGCTCATAGGGCATGACCAGCTTGGTCACGTCCTTGGCGCGTTTCTGCAGCACCTTCAGCGACGGGCCGACACCGCAAGCAATGGCGAACTTGATCATCGTCTGCAGCTTCGCTGGCCCGGCGATGCCCAGATGCACCGGCAAGCTGATGCCCGCGTCGCGCATTCCCTTGATCCAGTCCAGGATCGGCTGCGCCTCGAATGCGAATTGCGTGGCCATCGCCATTTCCGCGTCTGTCCGCTCGGAGAACGCCTGTTTCCACTGTGCGGCCTCATCCACCAGCTTGGTGGTCCCGTCCGCGTCGATGTCTTTGTTGCCTTCCGGGTGGCCCGCGACGTGGAGCCGCTTGAAGCCGTGGCTGTCGAACAGCCCCGTTTCCATCAGTTGCATCGACGAGTGGAAATCGCCGACCGGGTTCGCAACACCACCGGCCAGCAGCAGCGCCTGATCGACGCCCGCCTCGCCCTGGTAGCGCTTGATCCAGTCTTCCAGGGTCGCGCGGTCCTCTATGATCCGTGCCGGGAAGTGCGGCATCACCGGGAAGCCTTCGCCCGAGATCCGCTTTGCGGTCTCGACCATGTCCTCGATCGGCGTGCCTTCGATATGTGCGATGTAGACGCGGGTGCCCTCGGGCAGCAGCGCCTTAAAATCTTCGACCTTGGCGGCGGTGCGCGGCATTACCTCGATCGAATAACCCTTCAGCAGATCCTGCAGACCCGCCCCGGTGGGCGTTCCATCCTGCGCCTTGCGTCCGATGAAGCTGATCATGACAGGGTCCTCCGATTCCGCCTCCGTTCTGTATACATAATCTATCTTGTCGCCATTTCAAACTACAAAAAGCGGCCCGCAATGGGCCGCTCCTCATTTTTCTGTATACAGAAACTTGACCCTACTTCTCGAAGACCACCGTCTTCGAACCGTTCAGCAAAACCCGCCGCTCCAGTTGCAGCCCGACGGCCTTGGCCAGCACACGCCGCTCGATGTCACGGCCCTTCGCAACCAGGTCGTTCGGCGTGTCGGCATGAGTTACCGCCTCGACGTCCTGCGCGATGATCGGCCCCTCGTCGAGGTCCTCCGTCACATAGTGCGAGGTCGCGCCGATCATTTTCACCCCCCGCTCGAACGCCTGGTGATAGGGCTTCGCACCCTTGAATCCCGGCAGGAACGAGTGGTGGATGTTGATGCAGCGGCCGGACAGGTAAGCCGACATGTCGTCGCTCAGGATCTGCATGTAGCGCGCCAGCACGACCAGCTCCGCCCCGCTCTCCTCGACCAGCGCCTTGATCTGCGCCTCCTGCTGCGGCTTCGTGTCCTTCGTAATCGGCAGGTGGTGATAGGGAATGCCCTCGTGCACCGTTAGGCTCAGTGCCTCCTTCGGGTGGTTGGACGCGATCCCCACCACCTCCATGTTCAGCTCGCCGATCCGGTTCCGGTACAGCAGGTCGCCCAGGCAATGGTCGAACTTCGACACCATCAGCAGAACCTTGTCGGCCTTGTCCTTCAGCCGCAGGTCCCAGTCCATCTCGAACTGACCGGCGATCTTGCCCAGCCCATCGCGTAGGCCTGCCTCCGCACCCGGGTATTCGAAACAGACCCGCATGAAGAACAGGCCCGAGATCGAGTCGTCGAACTGACGCGCCTCTGTGATGTCTCCCTGCCCCTGGGCAAGGAACCCGGCGACCGCGGCAACGATACCGGGGCGGTTACGGCAACTGAGGGTCAGGATAAAGGCTGCCACTGTATGTCCTCCTGTCAGTGACGGTGATCCGGCTGAGCGGAATTTTGGTATACATATACAGGTGAAGACGGGGATGAACAGCGCAAATCCCCGCGAGTTTCCCGGTTTTTGTATACACATTCCGACGACGGACAGGACACGCAAGCGACAGGGAGCGTACTGAAAACGTCGCGCCGCGGCTCTGACGCCGACTCGTTTCGCTCAGCGGCGCACCCTGCGGGCAAATTCGCAATACGTCCAGCGGATTTAAGAGACTGCGCCGGCAGTGTCAGGCCGGCCGGTACACCCGGTTCGCCTCGGGATCTTCCATCGAATAGTCCAACTCTTCCAGATCGCGCCACACAGCGTCCGGAATCTCGACCTCCGCCCATTCCAGCGTCTGCGCCACCCGCTCTGGCTTTGACACGCCGATCACCGTCGAAGCGATCCGCGGATCCTTCATCGAGAACTGCAACGCCACTGGCCCGGTCGCCACACCATGGGCAGCACAGACCGTCTCGATCCGTTTCACCGGGGCCAGCGCCGCCTCGTCCGCCTTCTGGTAGGTGATGATGGGCATCTCCGCGCTGCCCTTGGCCAGCACCCCGCTCGCATAGGGCGCCGCGTTCAGGATCGCCATGCCTTGCTTCGCCGCATAGTCGAACATCTCGTCCGCCGAGCGGTTCAGAAGGGTATAGCGGTTGTGGCTGATCAGCGTGTCGAACGGCCAGTCCTTCAGGATCGGCAACATGATGTCGAGCCGCCCCATCGCCAGCCCGACCGCCTGCACTATCCCCTCGTCCTTCATCTTGAACAACTCGTCGAGCGCCCCACCCTCGCGTGTAATCTCGTTCAGGTCACGGCAGTGCTCCGGGTCATGCAGGTGCAGCATCGGAATCCGGTCCAGCCCCAGTACCTCCAGGCTCTCCTCCAGAGAGGTCCGTGCGCGATCCGCATCAAGCCGCCGTGTCTCCATGTCCCGGTCCAGCTTGGTCGACAAAACGAACCCGTCTGGCAAACCGCCGCGCTCACGGATCACAGCGCCAACCCGCTGTTCGCTCCGACCAAGGCCGTAATTCCGAGAGGTATCGAGGAAATTCGCAGGCCCGTCGAAAATCGCATTCACTGTGTCCCGCGCGCGGTCCTCGTCCACCGCATAGCCATAGGTGTCGGGCATGTTACCGAGCGCTGACGTGCCAAAGCACAGCGGCGTCACTTCCAACCCGGTCTTCGCAATTTTCCGCTTTTCCATGACATCCTCCTCAGATCGAGCCTGCCTCGACCATGTAATTGTTCGCCGTACACATCGCCGCGTCGTCGGACGCCAGGAACAGCACCATCCGCGCCACATGGATCGGCTCGATCAGGTCTGGCAGGCATTGCCGCTCCCGGTGCCTTTCCAGCGCTTCCGGCGTAGCCCACAATTCCTTCTGCCGGTCAGTCATGATCCAGCCCGGCACAACGGTATTCACCCGGATCCGGTGCTTCCCCAGATCCCGCGCCATTGTCCGTGTCAGCCCGTGCACGGCCGCTTTCGCGGTCGCATAAGCCGGAAAGCCGCCGCCGGCCTCCCACCAGGAATTCGAGCCCATGTTGATGATCGAACCACCCCCGGAATCGATCATGTCCGGCGCCACCGACTGGATCGCAAAGAACATGTGCCTCAGGTTTACAGAGGCCCGTTCGTCCCAGTAGTCCGGTGTCACCTCGGCCCAATCATGCCGGTCGTCGCGAGCCGCGTTGTTGACCAGAACCTGCGCCGGTCCGATCCGCTGCTTCAGCGACCCCAGCGCCGCCCGCATCGCATTTATGTCCCTGAGATCGCAGATCTCGTAGACAGCCTTGTCGCCCAGTTCCTCGCTCAGCGCCGAACTGGCCCGTGCATCCAAGTCAAGAAACCCGACCTTCGCCCCTTGTTCGGCGAAAGCCTTCACGATCTCCGCCCCGATGCCGGACGCGCCGCCGGACACATAGACGCTGCGCCCGTTCAGGCTCGGATATTTCGCAAATTCCATAGACTCAGCTCTGCTTGAATTTGTCGCCCCAGTCCGGATGCCAGCGCGACAGCGGCGGCCGGTTCTCGATGATGTCGCCGACGGCCCAGAGCATCCGCTTAGCGTCCATCTCGGCCGTTACCTCGCCATCCTCGCAGATGATGTAGAAGTCGCCGTCCTCCAGCGCCGAGATCATGCGGTCCGCCACCTGAACCGGCATCCACGCTTCGGATTGCGGCGTGCGCTCTCCGGTCGTCGTGAAGCCCGGAACCAGCAGATGCGCACTGACCTTGCAGCCGTCGACATTCCGCAGGTGGTGCTGCAGCCCCTCGGTATAGGACTTCAGCGCAGATTTCGTGACGTTGTAGATCAGGTTACCCGGCGGATTGGTAATACCCTGCTTGGACCCGGTATTGACGATAGCGGCGGGTGTGTCCTGCTCGATCATCCGCGGCAGGAAGGCACGTTCTGCATAGACGGCACCCCAAAAGTTGACATCCATCGTGTGACGCCACTCCGCGATATCCTCGCGGGTGCCACCTGCCACTCGCATGGCGGCGTTGTTCATCAGGAAGTCCACCCGACCGAACCGTTCAAACACGGAGTCGGAAAATGCTGAAACCGCCGCCTCGTCCGAGACGTCGAGCGCCCGCTGCATTACCTTACTCGCACCCGCAACGGCAGCCACTTCTTCGGCCGCCGCCTGCAACGGTTCCGCCCGCAGGTCCGCCATCGCAATCTTTAGTCCGCGCTCAGCCAGCCGCAGGCAGACCGCCTTGCCGATGCCCGAAGCCGCGCCCGTGACAACGGCGACCGCGTCCGCGGCCAGAAATGCTGTGCCCATGATGTCCTCCTCGTCCTGTGCGGGATACCGGCCTTACCATATCAACCGCACCTTTCGCAGATACCCTGCCCTGACCCGGGTGGCAAACGCGATGACGGCGGCGCGAACCCCGCGCCGCCGCCTAATCTCTCAGATCGTCTTACTGCGCTATGCAGCTGTCGGCATTCGCCGTGGTGCAGACGTCGAGACCGGTATAGATCGGATCCTCGACCTCATTGCCCTCGGCAAGATCCTTCATGATCTGCATGGCGCGATAACCCATTTCGAAGGGACGCTGCCCGACCTGTCCGTTCGACAGGCCGTCGGACAATTGCTCCATCTGCATTGGCAGGGTATCTGCCACGATGATCGACAGCGAACCGTCGTCGAGCTTCGCCTTGTAAGGCTCCGCCGCCTGACGATAGGCGTTGTCGAACCACTGGGTGAAGGCCCCGGTCGAGACGAAGGCGGTCAGTTCCGGGTTTGCGGCAAGAATGTCGGTCATCCCCGATACTGCCTTGTTCCCGTCATCGTCGGTGATCAGAGGACAGCCCGAAATCTCGGTCCATCCGCCCTGACCGTCAAGCGGATTGCCGGGCGCTTCGCCCATATCCTCGCCGGCGAGCGTGTCGCGGATGCCTTTCAGCCGCTCGTTGTGGTTGGCCGCAGCCGCACCGCCGGTTTGCAGACAGATCGAACCGCCGTCGGGGTGACGCTCCTGGGTGATCTTCGCCAGATTGACGCCGATGTCGTAGTTCTTGGTCCCGACAAAGGTCGCGCGGATCTCCTTGTCCTCCTCCAGCAGATCGGCGTCCCAGGTCATCACCGGGATGCCGGCATCCACCGCCGCCTTCAGCGCACGTGCCATTGCCGGCGCGTTCGAGGGCGACACGGCTATCCCGTCCACACCCTGGCTGATCAGGTCCTGCACGATCTGGATCTGCTCGAGTTCGGTATGCTCACCCGGCCCGATGTACAGACATTCGACGCCTTCGATCTCCTCCTGTGCCTTGTAACAGCCATCCCGTGCCAGATCGAAGAACGGGTTGTTCATCGCCTTCGGAACCAGCGCAAAGGTGTAGTCCTGAGCCAGCGCCACGCCCGGCAGGGCAATGGCGGCAAGCGCAACAGTAGCCATCAGTTTCTTCATGGTTTCCTCCCTAGGATAGAAAATACGGAACGGCCTCCTCTACCGTCCGCGATTGCGGATCTGCTCCAGCAGCACTGCCAAGATCAGGAACAGACCAACAAAGAATTGCTGCCACAGCGCGTCGATCCCCGCGAACAGCAGCGAATTACGAATAAGTTCCATCAATGCCGCGCCCAGCGGCGCCCCGATTGCATAGACAACGCCGCCCATCAGGTTCGCGCCGCCGATCACCGTGGCGGCGATCACGTCCAGCTCTTTCGTCACCCCCATCGCGTTGGTGACGGAGCCAAACCAGCCCACCAGCAGGAACGCCGCGAGTCCCGTGCACATTGAGCACAGCATGTAGACTGACACGAGCACCCGCTCCACCGGGATACCCGACAGCTTCGCCGCCTGAGCGTTGCCGCCGATGGCGATCACCCAGCGGCCCCAGGTAGAATATTTCCATACCCACCAGAACGCCGCCGTCAGGACGATCAGAACCCACACGTGGTTGGAAACGCCCCACATGTACTCGCCACCGATCCAAAGGAACAGTTCCTCGTCCGGCCCGAAGGAATAGATCATCTTGTTGTTCGAGATCACCATGGCGATCGACCGCGCCATCGCCAGCATGCCCAGCGTCACCACGAAGGGCGCCATCCGGACATACGCGATCAGCACCCCGTTGATCAGCCCGACCACAGCCGCCGTCACCATGCAGGCCAGGAATCCGATCTCGATGCCGTAGCCCGCCTGCATCACGAGTCCAAGAACGATCCCCGCAAGGCCGAGTAATGATCCCACCGACAGGTCGATCCCCGCCGTACAGATCACTGCGGACATGCCCAGCGCCATGATCCCGACCGCCGCGAAGTTCCGTGTCGTGTTGTAAATGTTCTGCCCGGTCAGGAACTTGTCGTTCACGAATGACATCACGACGACCATGACCACGATCGCGACGAACACCCAGAACGGTTGCGAACGCAGGACCGACTGCAGGAACGTCATCTCCCGGTGTTCAGAGATCGTGTGATCGATAACCGCGTGGGATTTTTCGCTGATATCGCTCATGCGTGCTCAATCGCCCCCGTTATCAGGCCCGTTACTTCTTCCGGGCTGGTATCGCTGATATGCTTGTCGGCCACCTTGTTCCCGCGCCGCAGCACTGCAACCCGGTCACAGACATCGAAAACGTCCGGCATCCGGTGGCTCACCAGGATCACCGCGTGGCCCGTCGCCTTCAGCCGCTTTATAAGCGCCAGGACTTCCGCAACCTGCCGAACGGAAATGGCCGCCGTCGGCTCGTCCATCAGCACCAGTTTCGGATCGCTCAGGCGAGTCCGGGCGATGGCCACCGCCTGACGCTGTCCACCCGACATCTGACGCACCAGATCGCGCGGCCGCGTCTCGGACTTCAGCTCCGCGAAAAGCTTCGCCGCCTTGCTGTACATGGCTTTGTGATCGAGATAGGTAAACGGCCCCAGACGCTTCTTCGCCTCCCGCCCCAGGAAGACGTTCGCCGCCGCAGATAGATTGTCGCACAGCGCGAGATCCTGATAAACGATCTCGATCCCGTTGTTTCGCGCATCGATGGGCTTGTCGAAGCGCACGTCCCGCCCCTCGATCCGGATGGTCCCCTCGGTCGGGTGGAAGTTGCCCGCGATGATCTTCATAAGCGTAGATTTTCCGGCACCGTTGTCGCCCATCAGGCCAACCGCCTCGCCCTCGGCGATGGTCAGGTCGACCCCCTGCAACGCGTGGATCGCACCAAATGACTTGGTGATACCGGATAGCTCCAGCATGCTCATGCGGGTTCCTCCCTGTGTGACCGGCCCACCGCCCCGCATGGCGGCGGCCCGGTACGCCGGCTGACCGTCAGACCCCGATCTCCTCCCGGGGGTCCAAGGCAAATCCGGCGATTTCTCTTTCGCTCCGCTTCAGGGCGGGGCCAAGTTTCAACCCAGTATGCAAAGATCAAACCGCGCTGGGAAGAACGAATTCCTAAAAAGTATGATTAATTTCAGTCCCGCACGCCGCGACATTGCATTGGTAGCCGACGTGTAGGTAGCCCGCTCAGCAGGACTGCCTCCCTGAATACCCTTCGCTCCAGTCGCACCGAGTTGCATTCGGCGGCAATAGCAACAAGAAGTCATGGCTGAGCCCGCCAAATAATGCACCGCGTGCAAGAGATTATTCCGCCAATCTTGCATACAGCGCGGGCTTTTCGGCAAGATCCACGACCATCTTCTTACCGCTCGCCAACGCCGTCGCACCCGCCTCCGCGATGGCCGTGGCACAATACCCGTCCCAGGCACTCGCTCCCACGGCACATGGTTTGCCGCTCTCGACAGCGCGCAGCCACGCCATGTCCTGAAGCCGGTATGCTTCGGCAAAACGCGGCCGCCAGTCCGCCGGATACCTCTCAGCCGACATCAGGTCGTAGTTCACCCGCACCGGAACCGAGGCATTAAGCGAAACCGAGCCTCTCTCGCCCACCAGTTCGCCGCGGACGTCGTAACCGTAGCCGGCTGTGTTGTTCACCTCGATGGACACCAACTGGCTGTCATCGGTCTCCAGCACCATGAGGACTGGTGGCACTCCCGAACCTTCACGCCTGGGCTGAAACGCCGAAATCGTGACGATCTCACCGCCCAGCACGAACCGCGCGGCGTCGAATTCATGCGGCGCGGAATTCGTGATCGCCATCGACGCGGTAAACCATTCTGGCGCTTCGAGGTTCCTGTGAAAATTGTGCATCATCAGCGCCCGGCCGATTTCACCTGCCTGCAGAACCGACTTCATCGCCGAGTAGGATGGATCGAACCGCCGCATGAAGCCGACCTGCACCAAACGGCGACCCGCTTGCACTTCCGCGGCAATCACCTCCAGGCACTCGGGCGTCGTCGGGGCCAGCGGCTTCTCGCACAGAACAGGCTTTCCCACTGCGATGCAGGCCAGAGCCAACCGGGCATGCGTCGGATCCGAACTGGCAATCAGAATGGCATCCACATCGTTCCGGGCTATCACGGCCTCGGGGTCAGAATCCACTTCCCCCGCGCCGCATACCTCCGCTACGGCTTCTGCACGCGCCGGGTCGGCATCGCAAACGACTCGCAGTTCCGCGACCGGCAAGTCCACCGCAAGGATACGGGCATGATCTGCACCCATGACCCCTGCGCCGATGACCGCGACTCTCACGCTCATGCAGTCCTCCCTTTAGCGATATCAGAACGCTCCGGAAGCGGTCTGGCAAGGAGGAACGAGGAAACGGCCATCCCGACGGAACCAGAGATTTTCGCGGCTGACTCCAAGGCGAGATGCCGAGCAACGCGCCGTCAGAACAGACCTTCGATCTCCCCATTCTCGTTCAGGCAGATCGACTCCGCCGACGGCACCCGCGGCAGCCCGGGCATGGTCATGATCTCCCCGCATATCACCACCACGAAACCGGCCCCTGCACTCAGCCGCACCTCGCGAACCGGCAGGCTGTGACCCACAGGTGCGCCTCTCAGATTGGGATCGGTCGAAAAGCTGTACTGCGTTTTCGCCATGCATACCGGCAGGTGCCCGTAGCCCTGTTCTTCCCACTGTTTCAGCTGTGTACGGATCGTCTTGTCCGCCAGCACCGCATCCGCCCGGTAGATCCGCTTCGCCACCGTCTCGATCTTCTCGAACAGCGGCATCGCATCCGGATAAAGCGGGCCGAACTGGGCCGAGCCGCCCTCGATCATCTTCACTACATGCTCGGCCAGCGCGGTGATCCCTTTCGATCCTTCCGCCCAGTGCCGGCACAGGATCGCTTTCGACCCGTGGCTCTCCACGTAATCGATCACCGCCTGTATCTCCGCTTCGGTGTCCGAGACGAAATGGTTGATCGCCACCACCGCGGGCACCCCGAAAGACTTCACATTCTCGACGTGCCGTCCGAGGTTGGCGCAGCCCTTCTTCACCGCCTCGACATTCTCGGCGGCAAGGTTGTCCTTCGGGACGCCGCCGTTCATCTTCATCGCCCGGACGGTCGCGACGATAACGGCCGCCGCTGGCTTCAACCCCGCCTTCCGGCACTTGATGTCGAAGAATTTCTCCGCCCCAAGATCCGCGCCGAACCCGGCCTCGGTCACCACGTAATCCGCCAGCCGCAGCGCCGTCGTCGTCGCCATGACCGAGTTGCAGCCGTGAGCGATGTTCGCGAAGGGCCCGCCGTGAACGAAGGCCGGGTTGTTCTCCAGCGTCTGCACAAGGTTCGGCTGCATCGCGTCCTTCAGCAGCACCGTCATCGCGCCGTCTGCCTTGATGTCGCGGGCATAGACGGGTGTCCGGTCGCGGCGGTAGGCGACGATGATGTCACCCAGGCGCTTCTGCAGGTCCTTCAGCCCGGTCGCGAGGCAGAGGATCGCCATCACCTCCGACGCCACCGTGATGTCGAAGCCGCCCTGGCGGGGGAAGCCGTTGGCGACGCCGCCCAGCGAGCAGACGATCTCGCGCAGGGCCCGGTCGTTCATGTCCATCACCCGGCGCAGCGCCACGCGTCGGATGTCGATCTCCTGCTCGTTGCCCCAGTAGATGTGGTTGTCGAGCAGCGCGCAGAGGAGGTTGTGGGCCGAGGTGATGGCGTGGAAGTCGCCGGTGAAGTGGAGGTTCATGTCCTCCATCGGCACAACCTGGGCATAGCCGCCGCCTGCGGCGCCGCCCTTCATGCCGAAGCAGGGGCCCAGAGACGCCTCGCGGATGCAGATCGCGGCCTTCTTGCCGATGGCGTTCAGGCCGTCGCCGAGGCCGACGGTGGTAGTCGTCTTGCCCTCGCCTGCGGGCGTGGGGTTGACGGCGGTCACGAGGATCAGCTTGCCTTGCGGCCGGTCCTGGATCGACTGGATGAACTCCTGCCCGACCTTGGCCTTGTCGTGGCCGTAGGGCAGCAGGTGCTCGGCCGGGATGCCGAGGCGGGCGCCGATCTCCTGGATGGGCTTCTTCTTCGCGGCTCGGGCGATTTCGATATCGGACATGGTTCCTCCCTGGCTGGCGGTGCGGCCCTCCTCCGGCCGGACCCCGACGATAGCTGAGGAATTCTTAGCGTGCCAAGGGACCTGGGATCGCCCGGTTGCGGCGGGTGGAGGCGGGTTCGCGACGCGGGGCTGGGGCTGGATTTTGGGGCGTCCCCATGGGGACGGGGGGTCAACTTATTGATTTCAGGCGTGTTAGCGCAAACGTCGCATGGGGACAGCCTCCGCCACGCAGTTTCGGATTACATTGCGATGTAGCCCCGAAACTGCCTGCCAAGCCGGTCTGGCGTGGTCAGTGTGAACTACGGAGAGGTGGCCCGCCCCTACTCCGCCGCGGCCGCAATAGCCCGTTCCGCGCGTACCGCCGAGAACTTGAACTCCGGGATCTTGCCGTAGGGGTCGAGCACCGGGTTGGTCAGGACGTTCGCGGCCGCCTCGACGAAGGCGAAGGGCAGGAACACGTTGTCCGGCGCCACCGCGCGGTCCTCGCGGACCATGACCTCGACCGAGCCGCGGCGGGTGGTCAGGCGCACCATATCGCCCGGCGCCACGCCCAGCTTGCGCAGGGTCGACGGGTGCATCGAGCAGTTCGCCTCTGGCTCCACCGCGTCCAGCACGGTGGCGCGGCGGGTCATCGAGCCGGTGTGCCAGTGCTCCAGCTGCCGGCCCGTGATCAGTACCATCGGGTACTCTGCGTCCGGCACCTCGTCGGGCGGGATCACGTTGGCTGGGGTGAACCGTGCGCGGCCCTCGGCGCGGGGGAAGCCATCGCCGAAGACGATGGGCTGGCCGGGGTCTTCCGGCGACAGCGAGGGATAGGTCACCGCCTCGTTCTCCAGCCGCTCCCACGTGATGTTGTCGAGCGACCCCATGTTCAGCTTCATCTCGGCGAAGACCTCGCGCGGATGGGTGTAGGTCCAGTTCAGGCCAAGGCGTTTTGCCAGTTCGACCTCGATCCACCAGTCCTCTCGCGCGTCGCCAGGGGGCGGCACGGCGGGGCGGCCCATCTGCACCTGCCGGTTGGTGTTGGTCACCGTCCCGGTCTTTTCGGCCCAGGCGGTCGCGGGCAGGATCACGTCGGCGAAGTTCGCGGTCTCGGTCAGGAAGATGTCCTGCACCACAAGGTGTTCCAGCTTCGCCAGCGCGTCGCGCGCATGTTCCACGTCGGGGTCCGACATCGCCGGGTTCTCGCCGAGGATATACATGCCCCGTATGTCGCCCGCATGGATCGCATCCATAATCTCGACGACGGTCAGGCCCTTCTGGTTCGAGAAATCCCCGGACTCCCAGACCTTGGTGAAGGCAGAGCGCACGCCATCATCCATGACCGACTTGTAATCCGGCAGGAACATCGGGATCAGCCCGGCGTCGGAGGCGCCCTGCACGTTGTTCTGGCCGCGCAGCGGGTGCAGGCCGGAGCCCGGCCGTCCGACATGGCCGCACATCAGCGCAAGGCTGATCAGGCAGCGCGAGTTGTCGGTGCCGTGGATGTGCTGGGAAATCCCCATGCCCCAGAAGATCATGCCAGCGCGGGCGGTGGCGAAGGTGCGCGCCACGTCCTTCAGCACCTCGGCGGGAATGCCGCAGATCTCCTGCATCTTCTCGGGCGGGAAGCCCTTGAGATGCTGTTTCATCGCGTCCCAGTTCTCGGTGAAGGCGGCGATGTACTGTTCGTCGTAAAGCTTTTCCTCGACGATGGTGTGCATGATCGCGTTCAGCATCGACACGTCGGCGCCGGGCTTGAACTGCAGCATGTGGCTGGCGAAACGGCGCAGACCGACGCCGCGCGGGTCCATCACGATCAGCTTGCCGCCGCGCTTGGCGAACTGCTTGAAATAGGTGGCGGCGACAGGGTGGTTTTCGATCGGGTTGGCGCCGATGACGATGGCGACGTCGGCGTTCTCGATCTCGTTGAAGGTCGCGGTGACGGCGGCGGAGCCGACGTTTTCCATCAGCGCGGCGACCGAGGAGGCGTGGCAGAGCCGCGTGCAGTGGTCGACGTTGTTATGGCCGAAGCCCTGGCGGATCATCTTCTGGAACAGATACGCCTCTTCGTTCGAGCACTTGGCCGAGCCGAAGCCGGCGACGCGGGTGCCGGTGTCGGCGCGCAGTTTGGCGAGGCCCTCGGCGGCGCGGTCCAGCGCCTCGTCCCATGTCGCCTCGCGGAAATGGGCCTGCCAGTTCTGCGGATCGACGTTCAGCCCCTTTTCCGGCGCGTCGTCGCGGCGGATCAGCGGTTTCGTCAGGCGGTGGTCGTGGTGGATGTAGTCGAAGCCGAAGCGGCCCTTGACGCAGAGCCGGTTCTCGTTCGCGGGGCCGTCTATGCCCTCGACATACTTGATCCTGTCGTCCTTGACCTTGAAGGACAGCTGACAGCCGACGCCGCAATAGGGGCAGACGGATTTGACCTCGCGGTCATAGTCGGCGCTGTCGCCGTGCTGCGCCTCATCCACGACCGAGGCGGGCATCAGCGCGCCGGTCGGACAGGCCTGCACGCATTCGCCGCAGGCGACGCAGGTAGAAGCGCCCATCGGGTCGTTCAGATCGAACACGATCTCGGCGTCGTGGCCGCGGCCCGACATGCCGATGACGTCGTTCACCTGAACCTCGCGGCAGGCGCGGGTGCAGAGGTTGCAGTGGATGCAGGCGTCGAGATTGACGCGCATCGCGACGTGGCTGTCGTCGAGCAGCGGGATGCGGTCGGGTTCGATGCGGGGAAAGCGGCTTTCGGTCACTTGGCTCGCGGCGGCCATGTCCCAGAAATGCGAGCTTTTGTCGTGCGGCGCTTCGGGCTGGTCGGCGACGAGCAGTTCCATGACCATCTTGCGCGCCTTCTCGGCGCGCCGGGTGTCGGTCGTCACCACCATGCCCTCGGCCACGGGCCGGATGCAGGAGGCGACGAGGTTCCGCTCGCCCTCCACCTCGACCATGCAGGCGCGGCAGTTGCCGTCGGGCCGGTAGCCGGGCGCGGGCTTGTGGCAGAGATGCGGGATCGTCAGGCCACGTCCCTGCGCCGCCTCCCAGATCGTCCAGCCCTCGGGGACGGTGGTTTCCGCACCGTTGAGGGTGAAGGTGATGGTCTTGGTCTGGCTTCCGTCGGGCATGATCAGGCGACCTTCTGGCGACGTGTGGCTTGAAGTGCGGAGGGCAGCGCCCGACCCTGGGTGGGCGCGTGCGTCGTTCGAACGGTGCGTGGCGGCGTTGCGCAGACTGCCCGGCGAGGGGCGCGGGACGTCGGCGATGCGCCCTCCCGGGGGGAGGGTCGGGCGCTGCCCGGCCTGCGGCCTGGCAAAAGGGTTCGGGCCGTGCTCATCCCCCCACCTCATCCGGGAAGTGCTTCATGACCAGCCGGATCGGGTTCGGCGCGGCCTGGCCCAGCCCGCAGATCGAGGCATCGGCCATGACCTGGCAGAGATCCTCCAGCAGCTCGCCGTCCCAGCGGTCGGCCTGCATCAGCTTTACCGCCTTTTCGCAGCCGACGCGGCAGGGGGTGCACTGGCCGCAGCTTTCATCCTCGAAGAACCGCAGCATGTTGAGCGCGGCGCCTTTCGCGCTGTCCCTGTCGGACAGGACCACGACGGCGGCGGAGCCGATGAAGGTGCTGTGTTCCTGCAGGACGTCGAAATCGAGCGGGATGTCGTCCATCGACGCGGGCAGCAGGCCGGAGGACGGGCCGCCGGGCTGGTAGGCCTTGAACTCGTGGCCGGGCAGCATGCCGCCCGCGGCGTCGATCACGTCGCGGATGGTGGAGCCGGCGGGCAGAAGGTAGACGCCCGGTTCGGTGACGCGGCCCGAGACGGAGTAGTTGCGCAGGCCCTTGCGGCCGTTCTTTTCGACCGCGTTCAGGATCTCGGGCCCCTCGCGCAGGATCATCGCGACCCAGTGCAGGGTCTCGACGTTGTGGACCAACGTCGGTCGGTCGAAGAGGCCGACCTGCGCGACATAGGGCGGACGGTGGCGCGGCAGGCCGCGCTTGCCCTCGATCGACTCGATCATCGCGGATTCTTCGCCGCAGATATACGCCCCGGCACCACGGCGGAGGTCGATATAGCCGGGCTCGATCAGGCCCGCCTCTTCCAGCGCGGCGATCTCGCGGCGGAGGATCTCCAGCACCGCCGGATATTCGTCGCGCATGTAGAAGAAACAGCGATCCGCCTCGACGGCCCAGGCGGCAATCAGCATGCCCTCGAGCACGAGGTGCGGCTCGCGTTCCAGGTGGACCCGGTCCTTGAAGGTGCCGGGTTCGCCCTCGTCACCGTTGACGGCAAGAAAGCGGGGGCCGGGATTGGCGCGGACGAAGCCCCATTTGCGGCCCGACGGGAAACCGGCGCCGCCGAGGCCGCGGAGGCCGGCGGTCAGCAGGGTTTCCTGCACCTGTTCCCAGTCGCCGTTCTGACGAAGGCGCTCCAGCACCTCATAGCCGCCGGTGCCGCGATAGGTGAGCAGGTCCTCGTATTCGGGGATATGGGTGTGGGTGTCACCCGCCGCGATGGCCGCCTGCGCCTTTTCCGGCGTGGCATGGACGATGTGGTTATGGCCCAGTTCCAGCACCGGGGCGCTTTCGCAGCGGCCCATGCAAGGGGCACGCAACACGCGGACCTGTGCGGGGTCAAGACCGCCCTGCAACGCCTTCAGCAAGGTGTCCGCGCCGGCCAGTTCGCAGGACAGCGAGTCGCAGACGCGGATGGTCAGGGCGGGCGGCGGTGTCTCGCCTTCCTTCACCACGTCGAAATGAGCGTAGAAGGTGGCGACTTCGTAGATTTCGGCCTGCGCCATCCGCATTTCCTCTGCCAGCGCGCGCAGATGCGCCGCCGAGAGATGGCCGTATGCGTCCTGGATCAGGTGCAGGAATTCGATCAGCAGGTCGCGCCGCCGTGGCCGGTCGGCCAGCAGCGCCTGAACCTCGGCCAGCGCGGCATCGTCCACCTGCCGCCCCTTGGGGGTGCGGCGGCCCCGGCCCTTGCCGGACTTCCAGACGCCCTTGCGCTCATCGAGCGGTGCCATGCGATCCTCCCTGCACGCGCGAAGAAAATGTCACTCCGCCTTGGCGGCGTCAAACCGGACGACACCGCCAGAAACCTCGACACGGCCCATTTTGTACACAGAATGGCAAGGCATTTCCATACTGCACCGCGATTGACGCGGTTTCTGTATACATCAGGACCGGCTGCGAACCTCCAAATCGTGAATGCGCGACATCGCCCATGCGCATCCTTTCGCGGGATAGACGGCGCAGCGCCGCGATACGCCGCCGGAACCGTCACTTCCGCGCGCATCCGCGACAGGCGGCAGCCGCACGCCACATGGCGCGTCTCTCAGGTTTCCGCCCGCGCAGGCAGTCGCCGCTTCTGGAATCCGGTCTTCGACTGCTCGAAGCCCGCACCGAGATAGAAGCGCAGCGTTTCCGGCCGTTTCGACCCGGTCATCAGCATGACCTTGTAGCAACCTTCCTGCCACGCCGCCTCGGACGCGGCATCGAGAACCCGCTTGCCGAAGCCGCGTTTCCGGAAGCCGGAATGCGTCACCACGTTCTCGATCAGCGCATAGGGCCGACCGCCGCGCGACAGGTTCGGCACGATGACGAGGACGCAGGACGCGACCAGCTCGCCGCCGAGTTCCGCGAGGAAGATCCCGCTGCTGCCGTAGTTCTGGAACCGCTCAAAGATCGCTTCTGCCTCCGGCAGCGTCGGGCTCGCCGCGCCCGGTGTGAGGTGCTGGTACAGGTCCAACAGCGCCGCGAGGTCCTCGCGGCCGGCACGCCGGATCTGAAGCTGGTCTGTGTTCATGGTGGGAGAGTGGACAGGTTCAACAACAGGCACAATGACCAAACGCGCGTTCGGCGCTGCTGCCACCAAAGACGCCTGTCAAAAGAACAACGGTAACCGCGTACCGATGACAACGCTGATGACAACGAAAATCTGCGAAGTTGTTAACGGCGAAAGGAGATAGCGGCGATGCAGCGCATGCCGCTCATGGGGATCGCCTGATTAAGAAACGTCTTTTTTGGAAAGTATTTCAACATGTTCGATATCAAGAACTTTACCGATGAATCCCTGATCCCGTCAGCAGACCACATGATCGACGAACAGGGCGCAAACACGCCGCGGCAACTGCGCTACCGTGGATACACCTATGCCTCCGCAGCCCGGGCGGGACGCAAAGCTGAAAGCGGCATTCCCCTGCGCTACCGAGGGATCCTTCACGCGGCACAGGTGACAGAGCCGGGGATGAAACGCCCGCAATCGCTCCGTTATCGCGGCAACGCCTACTGACGGGATATGACAGCGACCGACGGCTGGGATCGGTGAGGGGCCCGCCAGCGGCTCGCAATCATCCGCGCGGGGCGACGGACGCCTTGTAGGCGTCGAGCGCCGACATCAGCGCGCGGCCCGTCGGTGCGTCGTGGCGTTCGCAGAATTCGGCCCAGACGGCGGCGAAAGGCAGGTCCTTCGACTCTTCGCTCAGGATGAAGCGTTTGGAGAAGTCGAGCGCGGTTTCCGCGGCCTTCAGCTCCGCCTCGGGCAGCAGCAGCGCGCGCAGCAGCGCCTTCTGCATGTTCCGCGTTCCGATCACCCACGCCGCCGTGCGGCTGATCGTGGCGTCGAAGAAGTCGAGACCGATATGGGTGCGCTCCAGCAGGCCGGAGAACACCAGCTCCTGCCCCATCTGCAGGATGTCGTCGCTTTGCAGGATCACATGGTCGCTGTCCCAGCGCATCGGGCGCGAGACGTGGAGCAGCAGTTCGTCGACGGACAGCGCCACCGAGGACAGCTTGTCGGCGATGTTCTCGGTCGGGTGGAAGTGCCCCATGTCGAGGCACAGGAGCGTGCCATTGCGGATCGCGTAGCCGAGGTAGAATTCGTGGCTGCCGACGGTGCACGCCTCTACCCCGATGCCGAACAGTTTCGATTCCACCGCGTCCAGAAGGGTGGTCTTGTCAAAGGGGTCTTCCAGCATCCGATCCAGCGACGCTTCCAGCAGGCGCCGCGCGGCCATGCGGTCGACGGGCGTGTCCTTGTATCCGTCGGGCACCCAGATGTTGTTGACGCAGGGCGAGCCCATTTCGGCGCCCATCCTCGCCGCGATCTCGCGGGTGCGGCGGCCGTGTTCGATCCAGAAATCGCGGATGCCCTTGTCGGGATGCGCCAGCGTCAGGTTGTCGTCGGCATTCGCGTGGGCAAAGAAGGTCGGATTGAAATCCAGCCCGATCCCCTGCCCCTTCGCCCAGTCGACCCAGGGCGCGAAATGGCGGTACTCGATCTCGTCGCGGTCGGGCTGCTCGTCGGTGTCCATGTACATCGCGTGCAGGTTCAGCCGGTGCGAACCGGGGATGTTCGCATAGGCGAATTCCAGATCGGCGCGAAGCTCGTCCGGCGTGCGGGCGCGGCCCGGGTAGTTGCCTGTCGCCTGAATGCCGCCGCCCGAGGTGCCGGTTTTCGCTTCGAAGCCCACGACGTCGTCGCCCTGCCAACAGTGCATCGAGATCGGGATCTCGGCCAGCCGCGCCATCGCGGCCTCGGCATCGACGCCCCAGTCCGCGAAGACCTGCTTCGCGCTGTCGTATCCGCTGCTCATGTCGCCTCCTCCCTTATGGCCCCGCGCGTTACCGCGTGAAGGCCTGCACGTTGCCCGCGTCCACGTTGATGATGTTGCCGGTGGATTTGGACGAGGTGTCGGAGGCGAAGAAATACGCGGCTTCGGCGATGTCCTCGGGCAGGACCGACCGCTTCAGCATCGAGCGGTTGCGATACATCTCCTCCAGCCCCTCCTTGTCGGTGCCATAGGTCGAGGCGCGCTGGTCGAGCCATTCGCCCTCCCAGATCTTCGACCCGCGCAGCACTGCGTCGGGGTTGACCACGTTGACGCGGATACCGGCCCCGGCCCCTTCCAGCGCAAGGCAGCGGGCAAGGTGGATCTCGGCGGCCTTGGCGGTGCAGTAGGCGGATGCGTTGGGGCTGGCAGCTAGGCCGTTCTTCGACGCGACGAAGACGACGGAACCGCCCATGTCCTGCGTCCGCAGCACCTTGAAAGCCTCGCGGCTGACGAGGAAGTAGCCGGTGCTGAGGATGTCCATGTTCTTGTTCCAGAGCGCGAGCGTCGTTTCCTCCACCGGGGCGGAGGATGCGATGCCGGCGTTGGAGACGAGGATGTCGACGCCGCCGAATTCCACCGCGACCTCGGCGAAGGCGGCGATGACGGCCGCCTCGTCCGTGACGTTCATGTTCACGGTGCGGATGACGTCCTTGGAATAGCGCCCGGTCAGGTTGTCGGAGGTCGCGGCCAGCGCCGCCTCGTCGATATCGGCGAGCATCACGCAGGCGCCCTCGGCAAGGTAGCGCGCGGCGGTGGCAGAGCCGATGCCGCCCGCCCCGCCGGTGACCAGCGCCACGCGCCCGGCGAGCGCCTTGGGCTTCGGCATCCGCTGCAGCTTCGCCTCTTCCAGCAGCCAGTATTCGATGTCGAACGCCTCCTGCTCGGGCAGGCCGACATACTCGCTGACAGAGGACGCGCCGCGCATCACGTTGATGGCGTTGGTGTAGAACTCGCCCGAGATGCGGGCGGTGGCCTTGTCCTTGGCGAAGGTGATCATGCCGACGCCCGGGATAAGGTAGACGACCGCGTTCGGGTCACGCAGCGCCGGGCTGTCGTCGTGCTTGCAGCGGTCGTAATAGGCGGCGTAGTCGTCGCGGTAGGCGGCGACCTGCGCGGGCAGGTTTTCCAGCACCTCGTCGAGATTGTTCTTCGCCGGATCGAAGGCCACGACCAGCGGCCGGATCTTGGTCCGCAGGAAGTGGTCCGGGCAGGAGGTGCCCAGCGCCGCCAACGGCTCCATGTCCTTCGCGTTGACGAATTCCAGGACGGTGTCGCTGTCCTCGAAATGGCCGACCATGTGCTGGTTGCCGGAGACGAAGCCGCGGATCGCGGGCATCAGCCGGGCGGCGACGGCGCGGCGGTCTGCGGGCGGCAGGCTGTCGTGCTTCGCACCGCCGAAGGCGGGGACGTCGCGGGTCTTGTCCTCGAACCAGTCCATCGCGCGCTGGATCACGTCCAGCGTCAGCTGATAGCAGGCCTTTGCGTCGTCGTCCCACGTGAAGAGGCCGTGGGATTCCAGCACGACGCCCTTCGCGTCGGGGTTTTCGAGGCAGAACTTCTCCAGCCACAGGCCCAGCTCGTAACCCGGCCGTTTCCACGGCAGCCAGCCGATCTCGCCGCCGAAGATCTCCTGCGTCAGTTCCTTCGAGTTCTTCGAGGCCGCGATGGCGATGATCGCGTCGGGGTGCATGTGGTCCACGTGTTTTTTCGGGACATAGGCATGCAGGGGCGTGTCGATGGAGGCGGCGCGCGGGTTCAGATTGAAGGTGCAGTGGGGGAGGTAGCCCACCATCTCGTCCTCGTAAGCGAGCCCGCGATACTTGCCCTTCAGTGCGTTCAGCTTGTCCATGTAGAGCGTCGCGAAGCCGTCCATCTTGATGGACCCCACATCGCCGCCGGAGCCCTTGACCCACAGCACCTCTACCTGCTCGCCGGTCAGGGGATCGGTCTCCATCACCTTGGCCGAGGTGTTGCCGCCGCCGTAATTGGTGATGCGCTTGTCCGAGCCCAGCAGGTTGGAGCGATAGAGCAGTTTCTCGGATTCGCTCATCGACGCCGCCCTGGCGTCATCCCAGCCGTTCGCAAGACGCTGGTTTGCAGCGGTTTTAAGCATGTCTTCCTCCCATTCGGCGCCATGCGCCCGGCGACCAAACTCGCAAAAACATGCGGGAGGCGCGGCGAAATGTCAATCATTAACAATCATGTTCGCTCATGCTGCAGCGCAGTATGAAAGAATTTGATCATTTATGATTGACAGAGTGCGAGAATCCTTGCACCGTCAGCGATCAAGGGAGGATCGGATGCACGAAAAGGAACGTCACAGGGTCATTCTATCGGCGGTGCAGGACCGGCCCGTCGTCACGGTGATCGACCTGTGCAACCTGACCGGCGCGTCCGAGGCGACCATCCGCCGCGACATCGCCACGCTCCACGTCCAGAAGAAGCTGCGCCGCATCCGCGGCGGGGCGGAATCGATCAACCCGCCGCAATTCGTGGGCCTCGCCGGCCGCCCCTTCGCCGTCAACGAGACGATGCGGATCAAGGAAAAGCAGTCCATCGCGCGCGCCGCGGTGGACCTGTGCGAAGATGGCGAGCCGATCATCATCAACGGCGGCACCACCACGTTCCAGATGGTGCATCCGCTGGCTTCGCGCCGGATGCAGGTCTTCACCAATTCCTTCCCGATCGCCGAGCACCTGCTGAAGCATTCGAAGAACACGATCATGCTGTCCGGCGGCGCGATCTATCGCGAGCAGAACATCATCCTGTCGCCCTTCGACAACGACGTGACCCGGAACTTCTATGCCAGGCGCATGTTCATGGGCGCGCAGGGGCTGGGACCGCTGGGGCTGATGGAGGCCGACCCGCTGCTGATCCAGGCGGAGCAGAAGCTGATCGGCCAGGCGGATGAACTAATCGTACTGGTGGACAGCAGCAAATTCGAGAACCGGTCGAGCCTGGTGCTCTGCCCGCTCAACCGGATCGACACGGTGATCACCGATGACGGCATTTCGGACCGCGCCGCCGCCATGCTGGAGGCCGCGGATATCAAGCTGATCGTGGTGCAGGAAAGCGCCGCGGCGGAGTCGGGCACGGGATAGCCCCGGGCCCATGAGCCCTGCTCAAACTGGGAGGAGTAAGACATGAAAGTTACCAGAAGACTGTTCGGCGGCACCGCGCTGGCCGCGATGATGTTGACGGGCGGCATGGCCCATGCCCAGGACCCGGTGCGCATCGCGCTGGTCGTCAAGGCGCTCGGCATCGGCTTCTTCGAGGCGGCCGCGAAGGGCGCCGAGGAAGCGGCGGCCGAGCTTGGCAATGTCGAGATCATCTATACAGGCCCGACCGATACCACGGCCGAGGGCCAGATCGAGGTGATCAACTCGCTGATCGCCCAGCAGGTCGACGCAATCGCCGTGTCGGCCAACGACACCGACGCGCTGGTTCCGGCGCTGAAGAAGGCGATGGATCGCGGCATCACCGTGGTCTCGTGGGATTCGGGCGTCGCGCCGGAAGGCCGCCAGCTGCACCTGAACCCCTCGTCCAACCCGCTGATCGGCAACATGATCATCAAGCTCGCCGCCGATCACCTGCCGGATGGCGGCCAGGTCGCCGTGCTGTCGGCCTCTGCCACCGCGACGAACCAGAACACCTGGATCGCCGAGATGGAAAAGGTGATGGGCGACTATCCGGGCATCGAGGTGGTGGCGACCGTCTATGGCGACGACCTTGCCGACAAGTCCTACCGCGAGGCCAACGGCCTGATGCAGTCCTATCCCGATCTCGACGCGATCATCGCGCCGACGAGCGTGGGCATCGTGGCCGCCGCGAAGGCCGTCGAGGATGCCGGCAAGGTGGGCGAGGTGAACGTCACCGGCCTCGGCCTGCCGTCTGAAATGGCCGGCGCCATCGAAAGCGGAGCGTCCAAGTCCTTCGCGATCTGGAACCCGATCGACCTTGGCTATTCCGCCGCCTACCTGGCCTATGAACTGGCTACCGGCGATGCGACGGCCGAGCCGGGCGCAGAGATCCCGATGGGCCGCATGGGCAACCTGACGCTGGACGACAACAACGAGGGCGCGATGGCCGACCCGTTCGTCTATGACTCGTCCAATATCGACGAGTTCAAGAGCATCTTCTGATCCTCCCTGCCCGGTGCGGCCCTGTCCGCGCCGGGCCTTTTGACGTGTTTTCAGGCAGGTAGAATGCTGCAATCCGCGGAAATCGGACCGGCTTCCGGGGTTTCGACCACCCCGGTCATGGCGCTTTCAGGCATCACCAAGACCTTTCCGGGGGTCAGGGCGCTGTCCGAGGTGTCGCTGGAGCTCTACCCCGGCCAGGTCACCGCGCTGGTCGGCGAGAACGGCGCAGGCAAGTCCACCATCGTCAAGGTACTGACCGGCATCCTCCAGCCCAACGAGGGCCGGATAGAGATCGACGGGCAGGAAACCACCTTCCCCACCGCGCTGCATGCGACGCAGGCCGGGATCACCGCGATCCATCAGGAAACCGTGCTGTTCGACGAACTGACGGTCGCCGAGAACATCTTCATCGGCCACGCCCCGCGCGGCCGCTTCGGGCTGATCGACTGGCCCGCGATGCGCCGCAAGGCGAAAGACATCCTTGACCGGATCGACGCGCCGCTCGACCCGATGATGCCGCTGAAGGAACTGGGCATCGCCAACAAGCACCTCGTCGCCATCGCCCGCGCCCTGTCGGTCGACGCGCGCGTGGTGATCATGGACGAGCCGACCGCCGCCCTCAGCCAGAAGGAAATCGAGGAGCTGTACGAACTGGTCGAGCGCCTGAAATCTGAAGGCCGCGCGATCCTGTTCATCAGCCACAAGTTCGACGAGATCTTCCGCATCGCCGACCGCTACACCGTCTTCCGCGACGGCCAGCAGGTGGGCGCGGGTCTGATGTCGGACGTGGACGAGGCGGAGCTGGTGCGCCTGATGGTGGGCCGCGACGTCGACCACATCTTCCCGAAAAGCGAACACCGGGTCGGCGACACGGTTCTGCAGGTCGAGGGCTTCGCGCACCCGACCGAGTTCGACGGAATCAATTTCGAGCTGCGCAAGGGCGAGATCCTTGGCTTCTACGGCCTCGTGGGCGCAGGCCGGTCCGAGCTGATGCAGGCGATCTTCGGCATCACCCGCCCCTCCGGCGGCAAGATCCGCATCGACGGCAGCGACGCCGCCATCCACTCCCCCGCCGATGCCATCGCCAACGGCATCGTCTATGTGCCGGAGGATCGCGGCAAGCAGGGCGCGATCATGGGCCTGCCGATCTTCCAGAACGTCACGCTGCCGTCGCTGTCGCAGACCTCGAACCGGGGCTTCCTGCGGCTGGCAGAAGAATTCAAGCTGGCCCGCGAATACACCGAACGGCTCGACCTGCGCGCCGCCTCGCTGGATCAGGATGTCGGCAACCTGTCGGGCGGCAACCAGCAGAAGGTGGTGATCGCCAAGTGGCTGGCGACGAAGCCGCGCGTGATCATCCTCGACGAGCCGACCAAGGGCATCGACATCGGGTCCAAGGCCGCCGTCCACGCCTTCATGGCGGAACTGGCGGCGCAGGGGCTGGCAGTGATCATGGTCAGTTCCGAGATCCCCGAAATCCTGGGCATGTCCGACCGCGTGATCGTGATGCGCGAGGGTCTGATCGCGGCAGAGATCGCCGGTGGCGACCTGACCCCGGAAACGCTGGTCCGCCACGCGGCGGGGATCGGAGCCAAGCCGTGACCCAGTTCCTGAAGTCCCGCGAGGCGCTGCTGATCGCCGTGATCGTGGCGCTGCTGGCGCTGATCGCCTCGCGCTTTCCCGCCTTCATCGAGCCGTCGAACCTGTCGAAAGTGTTCAACGACACCTCGCCGCTGATCCTGCTGGCGATCGGGCAGACGCTGGTGATCCTGACCCGCTGCATCGACCTGTCCGTCGCCGCGAACCTTGCGCTGACCGGCATGGTCTGCGCCATGCTGAACGCGTCGATGCCCGGTATCCCGATCCCGGTGATCCTTGCCATCGCCGTCTCGATGGGCGCCGTCATGGGCGCGATCAACGGCCTGCTGGTCTGGACGCTGTCGATCCCACCCATCGTGGTGACGCTGGGCACGATGACGATCTACCGCGGCATCATCTTCGTCATCTCCGGCGGCGAATGGGTGAACTCGCACGAGATGAGCGCCGCCTTCACCGGATTTCCCCGTGCCGAGGTCCTGGGTCTGCCGATGCTCAGCTGGATCGCCATCATCGCCGTGGCGATGTTCCTGCTGGTCATCGCCCGCACGCCGCTTGGCCGCGCCTTCTACGCCGTCGGCGGCAACCCGAACGCTGCCGTCTATACCGGCCTGAACGTGGGCCGCACGCAGTTCTGGGCCTTCGTCATCTCCGGCACCCTTGCCGGGCTGACCGGCTATCTCTGGGTCGCGCGCTATGCCGTGGCCTATGTCGACATCGCCGGCGGCTTTGAGCTGGAGGTCGTCGCGGCCTGCGTGATCGGCGGCATCTCCATCGCGGGCGGCGCCGGCACGATCCTCGGCACGCTGCTGGGCGCGCTCTTCCTCGGCATCGTCAAGAACGCCCTGCCCGTCATCGGCATTTCGCCCTTCTGGCAGCTCGCCATTTCCGGCAGCGCCATCGTCATCGCGGTCGCCTTCAACGCCCGCGCCAGCCGCACGAAGGGCCGCATCATCCTGAAACGCGCAGAGGGCACGGCATGACCGACGTTGCCAGACATATCCCTGACCGCCTGGACAGCCCCGCCGCGCGCCTTCTGAAAAGCTGGGAAGTCCTGCTGCTGGCCGTGGCCGTCGCGATCTTCATCGCCAACAGCCTCGCCTCGCCCTACTTCCTGAACGCCTGGAACCTTTCCGACGCGACCTTCAACTTCACCGAAAAGGCGATGATCGCCTTCGCCATGGCGCTGCTGATCATCTCGGGCGAGATCGACCTGTCGGTCGCGTCGATCATCGCGCTGGCCTCCACCGCGATGGGGGCGGCGGCACAGTTCGACGTGGGCGTCGTGACACTGGTCCTGATCGGGATCGGCACCGGCCTGATCTGCGGCGCGTTCAACGGGGTGCTGGTCACCGGGATGGGCCTGCCCTCGATCGTCGTGACGATCGGCACGATGAGCCTGTTTCGCGGCATCTCCTACATCGTGCTGGGCGATCAGGTGTACAAAGGCTATCCGTCCGCCTTCGCCTATTTCGGCCAGGGCTATGTCTGGTGGGTGATCAGCTTTGAATTCGTGCTCTTCGCCGCGCTCGCGGTGATCTTCGGCATCCTGCTGCACAAGACCAACTTCGGCCGCGCCGTCTATGCCATCGGCAACAACCCGACCGGCGCGCTGTTCTCCGGCATCCGGGTGCGGCGGGTGAAGTTCATCCTGTTCCTGCTGACCGGCCTGATGTCCGGCATCGCCGCGATCTGCCTGACCTCGCGCCTCGGCTCCACCCGCCCCTCCATCGCCTTCGGCTGGGAGCTGGAGGTGGTGACGATGGTGGTCCTCGGCGGCGTCAGCATCCTCGGCGGCTCCGGCTCCATCCCCGGCGTGGTGATCGCCGCCTTCGTCATGGGCCTGGTGACCTTCGGCCTCGGTCTTCTGAACGTGCCGGGCATCGTGATGTCGATCTTCATCGGCCTGTTGCTGATCGCGGTCATCGCCCTGCCCCGGCTCTGGCAAATGTGGAGGTTCTGGTGAGGGAGAAATACGCCTTCAGGATGAAGCTGAACCCCGGCGCCAAGGAAGAATACAAGCGACGGCATGATGAGATCTGGCCCGAGCTTGAAGCGCTGCTGCGCGAGGCGGGCGTATCCGATTACTCGATCCATCTCGACGAAGAGACAAACACCCTGTTCGGCGTGCTCTGGCGCGAGAAGGATCACGGCATGGACGACCTGCCACACCACCCGGTGATGAAGAAATGGTGGGCGCACATGTCCGACATCATGGAAACCCACCCGGATAACGAACCCGTCGCGGTGCCGCTGACCCCCGTTTTCCACATGCTATGAGCCACGTCGCCGTCATCGACATCGGCAAGACCAACGCCAAGCTGGCGCTGGTCGACCGCGAGACGCTGACCGAAATCGCCGTGGTGACCCGCCCGAACAGAGTGCTGCCCGGCCCGCCCTGGCCGCATTTCGATGTGGAGGGGCACTGGGACTTCCTGCTCGACGGGCTGGCGGCATTTCATGCGGAGCATGGGATCGACGCGATCTCGGTCACCACGCACGGCGCGTCCGGCGTGCTGCTGGACCGGGACGGCGGGCTTGCCGCGCCGGTGCTGGATTACGAGCATACCGGGCCAGATGACGTGGCCGCCGAATACGATGCGATCCGCCCGCCGTTTTCCGAGACAGGCTCGCCACGCCTGCCGATGGGCCTTAACGTCGGCGCGCAGATCCACTGGATGTTCGCGACGGATCCGGACTTGCCGGACCGGACCGCGACGGTGGTCACCTATCCGCAATACTGGGGCTTCCGCCTGACCGGCGTGGCGGCGACGGATGTCACGTCGCTGGGCTGTCACACGGATCTCTGGAACCCCTACGAAGGCACCTTTTCCACCCTCGTCGACCGCCTCGGCATTCGCGATAAGGTCGCGGCGCCGCGCCCGCCGGCCGAAATTCTCGGCCCGATCCTGCCAGAGATCGCCGCGCGCACCGGCCTTGCCCCCGACACGCCGGTCCATTGCGGCATCCACGACTCCAACGCCTCGCTCCTGCCGCATGTGCTGACCCGCAAAGCACCTTTCACCGTGGTCTCCACCGGCACCTGGGTGATCGCGATGGCGGTTGGCGGAAAGCGCGCCGATCTGGACCCCGCCCGCGACACGCTGGTCAACGTGAATGCCTTGGGCGATCCCGTCCCCTCCGCCCGGTTCATGGGCGGGCGGGAGTTCGAGACCATCATCTCCGGCCAGTTCGCGGCGCCATCCGACGCCGACGTCGCGAAGGTCCTTGGCGAAGAAATCATGCTGCTGCCCGCGATAGTCGGCGATTCCGGCCCGTTTCAGCATCGTGCGGCCCGATGGACCCCGTCGGAACCGCGCCTTGGCAGCGGAGAACGGACCGCCGCCGCCAGCTTTTACCTAGCTCTGGTCACCGCCGCATGCCTCGACCTGATCGGCCATGACGGACCCATCGTGGTGGAGGGTCCGTTCGCTAGGAACGCCGACTATTGCCGCATGCTGATCGCGGCGACCGGCAGCCCGGTCGTTGCATCCGAGGGGACCACAGGCACCAGCCAGGGCGCGGCCCTGCTCGTCAGATCCGGCGACGGCCACGCCGCATTCGATCCGGGGACAGAGATGTCCGGTGTCTCCGGCGCGATGCGGGATTATGCGACGGCGTGGAAATCGGCCGTGATTGCCGGACTAGCCACCTGAAGGGTCGAAAACACCCTGAGCTCCAGCCGCAATAACCATTTCCGGGAAGATACGGCTTTCCGGCCCGCGAGGTCGCGGGCCCGGGGAACCGGGAAGATGAGGGCGGGGACAATACAGGGAGGAAACATCATCGGAACCGGACTGGCCAAAAATTCACCCATGCTTGGCAAGTCCAAATCCCAACCGGCATCTACGTCTACGTCATACGGGCTTTCTCATCCAACAGCCCTCGAAACAAATGCTGAAAAACCCCCCGCCCTCAGCAAAAAATGTCCACTCGTACACAGAACCCGTGCGAAAAGGCCATCACCCGCGACCCAACCGCCATACGAGAAAGCAATGCGGGATGAGGTCACTATGACCTACGAGCGTGATCGCGCCGTGAGTGCAGCGTTAATTGGCGGCAAAAAAGCTGTCATTCTGCGAAAAATATCGGTCAGAACGACCCGAAAACCGTGCCAAGCAGGATTACCACCGCCAGCGCGGCCAGAGCGCCCACCACCGCGACCATGACAATATCCAGGTAGCTGTCGCGGTGTGTACAGCCCGACACGGCCAGCATCGTCACCACCGCACCGTTATGCGGCAGGCTGTCGAGCGTACCGGAAGAGATCACCGCCACCCGGTGCAGCAGCTCCGGGTTGATGCCCAGTTCCGTCGCCATCTGCATGTAGGTCTCGCCCAGCGCCTCCAGCGCAATGGTCATGCCGCCGGATGCGGACCCGGTCAGCGCCGACAGGATGTTCGTCGCCACGGCGAGCGAGACCAGAGGCCCGCCGTCGATCCCCAGCACCCAGTTGCTGACCGTCTCGAAGGCCGGCAGCGCCGCGACGATGGCGCCGAAGCCGACGAGGCTGGCCACGCTGACCACCGGCAGGACAGACGCGTTCGCCCCTGCGTCGACGGAGGCACGCAGATCGGCCAGCCGCTCCCAGTTCAGCAGGACCAGCACCAGAATGGCGACCGCCAAGGCCGTCGCCACCGACCAGACACCCGCGACCGATGCCAGCGTCACACCGCCCCAGCGCGGTTCCGCAAGGAAGCTGGCGTCGATATTCGGCAGAACGAACTGCGACAGGATCAGGTTCACCGCGATCACAACGACCAGCGGCGTGGCGGCGATGATGGCGCCCGGCCCTTCCGGCGCGCGTTCGCCGCGGTCGATCTCCGCCGGGTCGAACTCGCCAGCCGTAGTGACCAGTTCGCGGACTTTCAGGTCCTGCGAAGCCCCGACCGCTGCCTCCTCGACCGCCAGCGGCAGGTCCGTGCCTTCAAACCCCTCGCCCGCCCGCATCGCGCGCCGCTGCGCCAGCGTCAGCCAGCCCATGCCAAGCCCGAACATCACCAGCGAGGCGATAATCCCCAGCCCCGGCGCGGCGAACGGATCGGTGCCGAAGAACGGCATCGGAATCGCGTTCTGGATCGACGGCGTGCCCGGCATCGCCGACATGGTGAAGGTCGATGTCCCCAGCGCCAGCGCCGCCGGCAACAACCGCCTGGGCACCTGCCCGGCGCGGAACAGCGCCAGCCCCATCGGCGCGATCAGGAAGAAGGCCACGAACAGCGACACGCCGCCATAGGTGACGATGGCCCCCGCCAGCACCACCGCCAGGATCGCCCGCTGCGGGCCGAGCCTGCGTGTCATCAGGTCGGCGATGGCCTGCACCGATCCACTGTCGTCCATCAGCTTGCCGAACAGCGCGCCCAGCAGGAACAGCGGAAAGAACTGCGCCACGAAGCCGGCGGCCGCGATCATGAAGGTCTGGGTCCAGTGCGCCAGCAGCGGCTCGCGCGAGAACGCGGCGGCGATCAGCCCCGCCACCGGCGCCAGCACCAGGATCGTCCAGCCCCGGAACGCCATGAACATGAGAAAGCCGAGGCCGATCAGAATGCCGAGCAGTCCCATGGTCAGCACTCCGCGATGTAGTCTTCCAGATCGAGGGTGGAATTCACCCCGATATCGTCCCGGTGCTTTTCACCGAAGGCGGTGACCGCGCGCCGTCCTTCCTCGAACAGCATGTCGAGGAAGGCCCATTCCGCGTTCAGCTTCGAAGAGGCGCCCAGTTCCACCATCAGGTCGGTGGAGATCCTGTGCATCCGCATCTCGGACCACAGCTTGCCTTCGCCCGACCCGGCATCCACCACGTTGCGCAGGATGGCCATCATCCGCAGTTCCTTCAGCAGCGTCGCGTTGAAGGACACCTCGTTGATCCGGCTCTGGATGTCGCGGGCGTCGGTCGGCAGCCCCGGCCGGTCCACCGGGTTGATCTGCACCAGCACCACGTCCCGCGCCTCGCATTCGTTGACCAGCGGCGTGATCGTCGGGTTCCCGGCAAAGCCGCCGTCCCAATAGGCCTCCCCGCAGATCTCCACCGCGCGGTAAAGCGTCGGCAGGCAGGCCGAGGCCAGAAGCACGTCCGCGGTGATCTCGTGCTTTCGGAACACGTGCCCGCGCCCCGTCCGCACATTGGTCGCGGTGATGAACAGCTTGACCGGGCCGTCGGCGATCGCCTCGAAATCCAGCATGTCGTCCAGGATGGTCTTGAGCGGGTTGTGATCGGTCATGCCCAGTGCATAGGGCGACACGATCCGCGCCATCAGGTCGGCGGTCACATAGGCGGGCGAATAATCCAGCGTCCAGCGCCCCAGCAGGCGGTCCATCGGGCTGCGCTGAAACGGGCTGAAGGTCGCCGCGCGCGACACCCGCCGCCAGAAATCCCTGAGCGCGGCGCGTGCGCCTTCCTTGCCGCCGGTGGCGATGCCATGTGCAAGGACGGCCGCGTTCATCGCGCCCGCGGAAGTGCCGGAAATCCCTTCGATATCTATCCAGCCGACCTCGAGCATCCGGTCCAGAACACCCCAGGTGAAAGCGCCGTGAGAGCCGCCGCCCTGCAGCGCAAGGTCGATCATCAGCGGGCCGCGTTCTGCCGTTGTCTTTGAGGTGTCGTTCACGCTACTGGCTCCTTGCCGCCGCCAACGATGCCCCCTCCCTCGCCGGCACCTTTAACCAATTGACCGGCAAAGAAAAGGAACGATGCGACCATGGCGCGTCCGGATGACCGGCAAGCGGCAGGGAGGTTGCGCTTTTGTGACGAAACGCCGTCGCCGATGTCAGGATTTCTTGGGCAGGGACGGAAGCGGTGCCGGGCACGGCAGCCGGAACTGACCGCCTGCCACACCGGGCAGGAAAAGTGGGGGGCGGAGAGATCGTTGAAAACAACGCCGGAAACATGAGCACCTGGCAAGGGGCTGCCTAACCACTCCTGCGCCCGGCAGCAAAAATTGCTTCTCCAATGGACCGCCGAATCCATCGGTGGTTCAAATGTATTTTAAAATGGCTCCCCGCCCCCCGGAAAACCAATATGTAAAAATCACGCCGGACCGCGGGACCGAGGCAGCCTGTCCACCCCGTAAACTGCTCCGCGGCCCGGATAGAGGCTCAACAGGTTTCACCCGCCTTTGCCGGCGGGGCATCGGCCCGATCGCCAGCGCGCAAGCACAACGTCGCCGGTGTAAGTGCCCGGCTTTGACCATTGATCAGCATTCCAAATTCCTCGGTGTCGGGAGGGTCGCGAAGCGGGCTTCCCGCCCATCGCATTCCTCCGTCATTGTATGCATTCACTATGGACGACAAGCGTGATCAGGGCGTGAGTTGGCCGTTAACCATTGGTGAAAAGTGCATGAAATTAGCGTATTAGGCGGATTTTGCCGCCCCTGTCCGCCGGCTGACCGCGGCTTGCCCACTCAGGAAAAACCGTCAGAGGATTCCGGAATCCTCGTCATCACCACTCGACCAGCCCCCTGAATCCGCGATACAGAGCGGCAGACAGACGCCTCAATACAATGTCACGGGACCGGGCCATTTATTGAGCAAAGACAACGGCACTATTTGGCAGCTTGATTTCGAAATCATTGCATCGGCGAAATGTTCCCGTAGATTTGGGTACAAAACTAAACAGGGGTGGTCAGAGGAATATGAATGTGAACGCCCAGGGTGTGCGCTCACAGCCTGTCATCAAGGTTTCATTGACCGGGGCATTCCGCGTTCGATCGGTCGAAGGCGTGTCGCTACTGCCGAAGGCGCGCAAGGCAACGGGAATTCTCGCCTATTGCCTGATGAACCACCGACGGGCGGTAAGAAGAAACGACCTCTTGAACCTGATGTGGCCAACCCGTGAATCCGAGCAGGCGCAATCCTCGCTGCGGCAGTCGATTCACGACATCCGCAAGTCCATGGGACCGCTGGTCGACTCGGTCTTTTCCATTGACCGGCTTTCGATTGCCGTCGAACCGAACTCGGTGGATTTCGACCTTTGGGATGAATCCGCCAGCCTGCAGTTCTCCAACACCGAAGACCTTCTGACAGACCTTGGCGGCATAACCCCTGAATTCGACAGCTGGCTCGAATCCGCACGTCGCAGCACGCTCAGCCAGCGCGTGCGCGAGGCCGAGCGGGTGATGGCGGATGACAAGGCCAGCGTGGAAAGCCGGTTGGAAGCGGCACATGCTGTCCTGCGCATGGAACCCGAGAACGAACGCGCCGCCCGCACCGCGATGGAACTGCACGCGACCCAGGGGGACGTGTCGAAGGCGCTGCGCGTGTACCGCACAGTCGAGAGCGCCCTGGCAGACCTTGGGTTCCCGGTCAGCGACCAGACCCGCGAGACCCTTCTCAGATCAAAGAACGGACGCTCCGCGGCCGGCGCTCCGGCGCTCCAGCCCCAGCCTCCGCGCGGGCAGCAGCGCCCGCCGCTTGTGATGGTTGTGGCGCACGCGGTGTCCGACCGGACCGGTGAGGCAGAGCTTCTCGGCCAGGTCACCTCTCGCCTGATCGCGCGATACAGTGCCATGCGCGAGATCGAAACGCTCTCCGGCGCAACCAGCATCAAGCTGTCGCTGGATCTGGGCGAGGCGCGCGCCGCCGCCGCCGAAGCGCGCGCGGCCTATATCGTCACGGCTTCCGCCATGAAGCTGTCGGATGGCTTCGAACTGACGACGGCGATCACCGAAGTGGATACCGGAAAGCAGATTGCCGATGTGCCGCCCCGGCAGGTCAACATGGACTCGTCCCAGACCGTACTGGACGCGGTCGAGGACATCGCCTTCGCGACACTTCCGGCCATCGAGCGCGCGGAACAGCAGCGCCTGGATCTGGTTCCGGAAGAGGAATGGAGCGCATATCAGAACTACGTCCACGCCAAGATCAACATCCTCGGCGCGACGGACCCCGGCTATTACAACCTCGCCGAACCCTATCTGGAACGCGCGATCGAGCTGGAGCCGTCCTTCCTGCCGCCCTACACCTACCTGATCGGCAGCTACAACTCGTCGCGGCGCAACACGGCAATCGGCCTGGAGCGTGAAAAGCGGCAGGCGCGGGCGCTCCAGCTCGCTCGCCGCGCCCTGGTTCTCGACGGGCGCTACGGGAATGCGAACCTGTCCATGGCATGGTGCTTCATTCGGGCCGGAGAATTCGATCAGGCGGAACGTTTTCTGCAGAAGACAGAGTCCCTGCGCCCTTACGAGGCTTACCGGCTGAACGCGGTCGGCACCGGCTATCTCTACCTCGGGAACACCGAAAAGGCCGAGCACTATTACGACCTGGCCAGAAGCCGCCTCGTCAACGACCTGGATTTCATGCAGACCGACTACGGAGAGCTGTATTACTTCCAGCGCAAATACGAGAAGGCGCTGCAGTTCCTGAACATCGGCGAGATCCGCAACCCGATCCACCCGCTGATCCTGCGCGGCGCGACGCTGGCCATGCTCGGCCGTCTCGCAGAGGCCAGCCACGAGGTGAAACGGGCGGAACAGCTACTCTCCGAATCCTGGCGTGGCGACGAGCCCTATTCGCCGAAGGTCGCGATTCAGTGGTTTCTGGGAAATTACAGCCTGCGCCGTCAGGACCACCACGACAACCTTGTCGAGGGCCTCACGAAAGCTGGTTTCGTGGTATGAAATCGTCCGCCGCGAACCCGGCTCGCTGCAGCGTTTCCAGGAAATAGGGTGTGAACGGCGGCAGATCGGGCCGCCGATCCGCAGCCAGACCGCCGGCGGTCCGCATCTGATTCAGCATCGCCAGCGCGTCCAGCCGCTTGCGTTCCACGTGGGCCGCTTCCAGCTCTTCGGTCAGGCGCAACGCATATCGACTGTCGCTGGAATGGCTGGCGGTGACCGCGCCCCACGTCCGTTCGGCGAAATGAACCCGCCCTGCGCATTGAAACAGCGATCTGGCGGTCTGGTGGCTGATGCGGTCACGCGCCTCCAGGGCTTTCAGGGTCGCCGCCACCTCGACCAGGGGAATGGTCAGCGCCTGGTAGTTCATCTCTGCCGGGCCATGAAGCAGGGCGACGTCGCCATCGTCGTTCAGCCGCCCGGACTGGTAGCATTCGAACACCTCCCCGACGCCGATCATTCCGTATTGCTGCAACTCGACCGCGCGCAGAGCGCCGATCGATGCGGCCCCGAAGACGGTGACGCCAAGCGCCATCGCCAGCACGATCTCCTTGTGAGTGACGGCGCGCCGGTCGCCGAAATAACCGTCGATAATGCCGATGACCGCTGTCTGGCCATCGAGCAGCCGCAGGATGTCGGCCTCGCCGACCGGCGGCAGGAACTCGATTTCCGGAAACGCCTCCTTGTCGGGCGGCGACAGGCTGGATCCGGCAAACACGTACCGCCGGATCGTCATTGGAGCCGCCAGGTATGCCGGGCGCCGCGCCGCGCGCTGCCGTTCGGCCCGACGATCCCCAGGTCGGGCGTGACCACGCGAACGACATGGATGTCGGTGTCCGGCAGGCTGAGGTCGACGACCACGGGTTCGTCGCATCCGGCGGCGTTCAGCCGCCCCGCCAGCACATGAATGTCTTCGCCGGCGCAGTCACCAAGCGCGGCACTCTCGATAGGCTCCTCGAACACCGGTTCCTCGAAGAACTGTGCAAGGAATGCGCCGATCTCGTTGTTCCGTGCCTGCCCGAAGTGAATCGACGCCAGATCGTCCCGCGCGCCGGAAATACGGGTCAGCCGGCTCTGCACCGCTTCCAGGACGGCACGAACAAGGGCGATCTCGGGATCCAGGTGGCACCCCGATCCGCCTGCCGACAACCCTGCCACCGGCGCGTCGGTGCCCGGCCTGGGCGTGATCGTCGCGACGAACACCGGCACGCCAAGGTCGTTCTGGGCATTCCAGACGTCCAGGGTAAAGCCAGCCCTGACGATCATGTCCGTCAGGTCGCCGAAACGGGTGCGGGAAATCGCGTTGGCACCCACACGCCGTCTGGCCCGCGCCCGCGCGTCGAGGGCGCGGAAATCCGCCACCGCGTCGCGCTCGATCACTTCGCACAGCCCGGCAAAGATCGCTTCGGGCCGCGTATTGCCCGAGGCAAGGCCGTTCGATCCGCGCGGCAGCAGCGACGACTCGCATGGTGCGGTCGTATCGAGGTGGACGTAATCCCATGGAACGAGGATCGGATCGCCGCTCCACAGCGACACGCCCTCGACCCAGGATAACTCGGTCCCGGCCATAGCTTCCGCGGGGCCGCTCGCGGTCAATGTCGCGCGTTCCAGATCAACAACCTGGTTGGATCCGGACAGATGATCGGACGTGCCCTTCAAGTCGGGCTTTTCCAGGATTTCGGCATGCCACTTTTCCAGCGCCTCCATCCCGGCCGAGACCCGGGCGGTAACCGGGGTTGTGCCCTTACCCTGGCTGGTGGTCAGCGCCCGTGACATGGGGCGTATTGCCTGCGCGACCGGCAGCCCGATGCGATCAAGCGAGGTCAGCTCGCCGATGCGCGTGACCCCTGCCCGGGAAAGCAGGGGCTGGATGCGGTCCCAGGTTTCCTCGGGCACCGCAGCCCTGTGTGTTCCGTCCCAATAGATCTTGGGACGGTCCCCAACCATAAGTTGGGGAGCTACCCTGGTCATTCCGTATTACCACTCGTTGCGCAACGACCCGCTGCCGCCGTGTTCGGCGCCGAATGTTCCGGGTGCACCGGCATCGCCGTAGGTCTCGATCAGCACGGCGCGCCTGGCGTCCAGTGCGATCAGGTGCGGCAGCCCGTCAGCCACCTCGGTCGCCTGGTTCCGTTCAAAGACAAACACCTTGCCCTCCGCCGGTGCAGGGTCCAGGCCCGCGACGCCACCCGCATCGTCAGTCTGAAAGAAACGACCGACCCATAGATCGCCGGCGCCGCCGGCACCGGCGTCGCTCCCATGCTCGAAGATCGCGTACCACGGGGATTGCAGCAGTTCGCCACCTGCGGAGTTGTTCGTGGCGGGATTGCCGGAGACGACACTGTAATCGCCGGTGTCCGGCGAGTTGGCGTTCAGAAATTGCAGGCTCGTCTCGTGCCAGTCTTCGTCGGTATCGTTCGAGGAACCGTCCGCCGTCGCCCGGCCAAGATATTTCAGCGCGTTCTGCGACTGGCTCCGATCGACCGACATCGCGAAAAGCGTGCCATTCAGGTTGGCATAGGCCGCTATGAGCGGCTTGATGGGATTAGGGAAAGCCATGGTCACTCCTGTGTTCGCAGGTCAGGTTGGGATGATGGGCGCACCACGAAGCTCCTGCATACTGGTATCTAACGTTTCGTGGGGCGCGAGATGGATCGTCTCCGGCGGGACTTTAAAGAACTCTCGGTCCCGGGCAGTCCGACTTTGTTCGAATGCAATATAGTCAGAACCGATGTCCTTCTTCTCGGTATACTCGACCTCGAAGATGTTCGAACGCATGACGACGCCGCTGACCCGGTAACCTATGACCTGGAACGTCAGCCTCTTGGGACGGTCCCCATGCCAGAAGGTGTTGAAATGCGCACTCACATCTTCCTTCATGATCCAGGGGAAACCCATCAACGTCGCTCCGGGCTGGACGACTGCCTTCTCCGGCAGGCCGGACGTTGCGGCGAATTCGGGATTCGAAGGCAGCAGGCGCATCGGGTCAAGCACACAGACATTTCTTGGCGGCGACCACTGGGTTTCTTCACCGTGTTCCGCCCGCATGACGATCTGCAGGCTACCGGTCGCGAGGCTGTACCAGAGGAACTCGTCCTGAAAGTCCTTCAGCCGGATGAAAGCGGGAATCGGAGGAATCTCCGTGACCGACCTATTCCTGGACGCGTGCCATTGCCAGAGCTCGAGCTTTTCCAGCGGCTTCCATTCACCTCCGCTGAGAGTCACGACCTGAAGCTGATCCCCCATAGGCTTGTTCCGGTCGCCCTGCGGCATCACCAGCGCCGGCGCCTGCCGCGCCGAGTCGAGAAAAGTCAGCCCACCCTGGGCGATCTGGTTGAGCGGCGCATGCCGGATGAAGCTGTCCTCGGCTTCATCGTACTGGCCCTCTTTCATCTTCGAGAAATAGTTTTCCCGGCGCGCGGTTAAGAGAGCCGGACGCTGGTCCTCGTGCTCGAAGGAATTGATGACCGCGCGCGCGAAGGGACCGACGGGATAAAGCGAATGGTAATTCACCCAGCTGGCGCTGGCTTCGGCATTGCGGGGCAGAAAGCCATGTCCCAGGTGACGTGACCAGGAATGCGGCAGGTTCAGCAGGTGGCCGATTTCATGCAGGGTCACGCTGCGCAGCGTCCACGTGACATCGCTGACACCGCCCATCTGTGACTTAGCGGTGATCCGCGTCGTTTCGGTCACGTTGATGACGGATCCGAACCTGCTGCGGAACCGGTTGACCGGCCGGTCGAACCCGTAGGACACGCCGCTGAACATGTTCTTGTATTCCTGGGGCGGCGCGTCGCTTTCCGGATTCCTCTCGTTATTATCCGTCAGCCCGGCAAAGACGATGGTGTGTTCCCAGTCCGGCTCCGGCACCGTCGCCTGGCTTTTCCTGAGATACGCGTCGATCAGCATCTGCGCGCTCAGCTCGCGGAATGCGTCGGCGGATTCGAACTCTCCGTGGAATGCCTTGGTATCGGTGATCTCTTCGGCGATCACGTGGATACCATGCTGCTTCAGCGCGGAATGAATGCTTTCCTTCGACTCGGGATCGAACAGGCTGCGAATGCCGGCGCCTTCTTTCTCGGTCCCGGGACCGAGCACATAGCGAAACCGCACGCGCCGGAAGTAATCGAGTTTCTCGCCATCGACCGGTATCTCGACAGACGCGCCCGGCCACCAGAGTTCCGATCCGGCGCCTTCCACGGTATCCAGCCGGCAGGAGACGATCTCGCCCTTGCCGCCGGTCGTCGAAAACACCGCCTGCAGGACACCGTTTGTGATCAGCTCCCCCGAATCCCGACCGGTATTCGAAGACAAGGCGCAGGGAACGATAAGACAAACCATTCCGTCTGCTTCGCCGCCCAGATCAAGATAACTGCTGATGCGGCCGTAAAACGACATCTCCCAGTCATCGCGCCCGCCCAGGAGTATTCCGTTCCTGCGCTGCTTGCCGGGAATAAAGATATCGCCCGAAACATAAAGCCCCAGGCCATCGAACCGAAGAGACACCTGAGCATCGTAGGAAACGTTATCATCTCGGCTGATCTTGATTTCCGACGCGCTGTCGCATCGAAAACGAATACTTGACAGGTCGCTTATCAATTCGGGAGAAAGCTCGGTCGGGTGTGAACTTTCTTCTATGCAATTCTTTAGGTGATTTTGCATCTGCGAAATATCACTGTAACAGAAATTGGCGCAGTTACAGTCTCTGCGTCGAAATAGTCGCAGTCAATACCATCCCGCCGCCGCAATCCGAATACAGCGCACGTATCCGCCACTTTTCACGATCACCTAACGGTCGGCAAACGAATCCCGATGCGCTGTCTGGCGATCGCCCCGGAACGCGCAGCCCGTACCGTAAAGGCCCGGCGTCTGTAACAACCAGAACAGTGACACGCTCGACCGCCCTGGCCGCACCACTACCCGACCTCGGGGCCCTGAAACCGGATCAGCCCGCCTGCTGCAAGAAGGCAGGTTCGCCGCACCCGCCCGCTGCAAGAGAATTTTCCTGGCCGGAAGGTGCAGTGTCGGCATGCAAACCGAATGCCCCGCCACTGCATCCTGCAGCCTAAGTCATTGGAATGAGGGGGAATGGTGGGCGACCCTGGAATCGAACCAGGCATGGGTCTCCCCGGCGGAGTTACAGTCCGCTGCCGCACCTTGCAGCACGTCGCCCGACGTGGAGCGCTGATTATCCGTAGCTCCGGGGACCGTCAACCGTTAAATCCCTTGCCGTTCCGCCTCATGCGTCGCATGACGAACGACGCGGCGAAACCGGGAGCCCGAGCGATGAAGAAACCCAAATGGGTGATCGAGAAGGAACGCGGCAGGCGCGCCGCGGCGGCGGAGACGGTGTGGCTCTTCGGGCTGCACGCGGTGCGCGACGCGCTGGAAAATCCGGCGCGGGAAAAGCTGCGGCTGGTGCTGACCAAGAACGCCGCCGACCGGCTGGGCGACGCGCTGGCGGCCGGCGGCATCGAGCCCGAGATTGCCGATCCGCGCAGGTTCCCGGCCCCGCTCGACCCCGGCTCCGTGCATCAGGGCGCGGCGCTGGAGGTAAAGCCGCTCGACTGGGGCAGACCGGCGGATGCCTGCGGCTTCGGCCCCGGCGAGGCGCCGCTCGTGGTACTGCTCGACCGGGTCACCGATCCGCATAACGTGGGCGCCATCCTGCGCTCGGCCGAGGTCTTCGGCGCCCGCGCCGTCATCGCCACCGCCCGCCATTCCGCGCCAGAGACCGGGGCGCTAGCAAAGACCGCGTCCGGCGCGCTGGAACGACAGCCTTACCTGCGCGTCGCAAACCTCGCCCGCGCGATGGAGGAACTGCGCGAGATGGGCTATGCGCTGGTCGGCCTGGCCGGTGAGGCGGATGCGCCGCTGGACGAGGTTCTGGCCGCGCATCCGGGGCCGCTGGGTCTTGTTCTGGGGGCCGAGGGCCCGGGTCTGCGCGAGAAGACCCGCGAAAGCTGCGATGCGCTGGCGCGGATCCCCTTCGCGGGCGCGTTCGGATCGCTGAACGTCTCCAACGCCGCCGCGGTCTCGCTCTATGCGGCGAGCCGGCGGTCCTAGGCGAGTCTTTCCTCATCCGTCAAAAAAGCCGGCCATTCCTGTGCATTTTTGCGCGTTTGCCGCGTTATACGGCGGCCCAGCCGTGGCGCCGCACCTCCTGTCGACCAGCCTTTTCGGACAGGATCGCGCCCTCGCGATGCGGTATTTGTTTATATTTTTCAAATTATTAAACGCGCATTCGCGCAGCCGGCCGCAGTCCACTTAACTCAGCGGTAACGCTGATATTACGTGACCTTTAAAACGGCTGGTGCGATCCTATCTATATTCCTGAATGCGGGTACGGAACACTCGCGTTCATATTCACTGTCCCTCGTTCCGTGACTTGCGCCCGGCCTTCGTGGTTCGGGCGCTTTTTTGTGCCTGTGAACATGCTATGGGAAAGCCATGTCCTATTCCGATTCATATCTTCGAAAGATACTTCAGCGCACCCGCGTGATTGCCGGTGTGGGCATTTCACCGAACCCGATCCGGCCGAGTTATTACGTCGCCCGATACCTGTCGCTCAAGGGGTTCCGGGTGATCCCGGTCAACCCGGTCAACGCGGGCGACACGCTGCTGGGCGAGACCGTCTATCCCGATCTTGCCTCGATCCCGAAGGACGCGGATGTCGATTTCGTCGATATCTTCCGCCGCCCGGAATTCGTGCCCGAAATCGTCGACGAGGCGCTGGAACACCTGCCGAAGCTGCAGACGATCTGGATGCAGATCGGCGTGTCGCACCCCGAGGCGGCGGCGAAGGCAGAGGCACGGGGGATCGACGTGATCCAGAACATGTGCCCGAAGATGGAATATCAGCGCCTGTTTTCCGAACTGCGCAATGCCGGGATCGCGACCGGCATCATCTCGTCCCGTCTCTGAAAACAGCGGAGCGCCTTCGGCGCGTTCTTTCCGGCACTTCGTGCGGTTGGGGGCTCTGCCCCCAAACCCCCGGGATATTTGCGACCAGAAGAAGCAGCTACGTGTTTCGCGACGCCTTCTCCGCCAGCCCGGAGGTGCCTTCGCGGCGGTCGAGTTCCGCCATCACCTCGTCCAGCGTCACGTCGCGCGCGGCCAGCATGACGAGCAGGTGATAGAGCACGTCAGCCGCTTCCCGCGTCAGGTTCTCGCGGTCGCCCTTGGCGGCGGCGATGATCGCCTCGACCGCTTCCTCGCCGAACTTCTCGGCGCATTTCTCCGGGCCCTTGGCCAGCAGCTTCGCGGTCCAGGACGTGTCCGGATCGGCGCCCTTGCGGGCCTCGATGGTGGCGGCGAGGCGGGAAAGCGTGGTCATGTCATCCTCATCGGGATACCGGCGGCGGCCATGTGGGCCTTGGCTTCGCCGATCGTGTAGGTGCCGAAATGGAAGATCGAGGCGGCCAGAACGGCGGATGCGTGGCCCTCGGTCACGCCTTCGACCAGGTGGTCGAGCGTGCCGACGCCGCCGCTCGCGATCACCGGCACCTCCACCGCATCCGCGATGGCGCGGGTCAGCGGGATGTTGAAGCCCTGCTTGGTCCCGTCGCGGTCCATCGAGGTCAGCAGGATCTCTCCCGCGCCCTTGCCCGCGATGGTCACCGCGAAGTCCACAGCGTCGATGCCGGTGGGGCGGCGGCCGCCATGAGTGAAGATCTCCCACCGGCCCGGTTCCACAGTCTTGGCGTCGATGGCGCAGACGATGCACTGGCTGCCGAACCGGTCGGCGGCGCGGGCGATCACGTCCGGGTCGGCCACCGCGGCCGAGTTGAAGCTGACCTTGTCGGCCCCGGCCAGCAGCAGCGCGCGCACATCCTCGGGCGTCCGCACACCGCCGCCGATGGTCAGCGGCATGAAGCACTGCTCCGCCGTGCGCGTCGCCAGGTCGTACATCGTCCCGCGGTTTTCATGCGTGGCGTGGATGTCGAGGAAACACAGCTCGTCCGCGCCCGCAGCGTCATAGGCGCGCGCGGCCTCCACCGGGTCGCCGGCATCGATCAGGTCGACGAAATTCACACCCTTAACCACGCGGCCGTCGGCCACGTCGAGGCAGGGGATGATGCGGGTCTTCAGCATGGGGCTCGGTCCCTCGCGCGGTTCGCGTCCTGTTAGTCCGGATCTCCGCGGAACGCCAGCGCGTCAGGGCCGCGACGGGCCGGCCCTGCGGAGCATCCGCATCACCGTTTCCGCCAGCAGCGCCACCACCGCCAGCGCCGCCGCCGCATACCCCGCCACCAGCGTCGCCAGCAACGTCAGCGCGGCCAGCAGGCTCGCCGTCTCGCTCTCCACGCCCGAACATTCCGCCGGAGCGTCCAGCCCGCCGGAGCAGTAGCCCAGGCTGTAGGGCGCCGACACGACCGCCGCCGCAATCAGCACGACGCCCATCGCGCCAAGGCACCAGCGCGCAATGACCGACATCAGCCGGAACCGCGCCACCCCGCCCCGGATCGCCACGACCAGCAGGACGATCCCCGCCACCAGTTCCATAACGCCAACCAGCACGGCTCAGGCCACCATCGCGGCCGCACCGCGTATCGAATTGAAAAGATGGACGTTCCGCACCGCGCGCTCCGGCCTGAGGGGATCAGGCCCGCATTATGCGCAGCGCCTCCTGCAGGTCAATCGCACCGTCGTAAAGCGCCCGGCCAGAGATCGCGCCATGCAAAGGCGCGCCGCTGTCGCGCAGCGCCTTCAGGTCGTCGATCGACGACACCCCGCCAGAGGCGATCACCGGCACCCGCACCGCCCGCGCCAGCGCCGCCGTCGCCTCGACGTTCGGGCCGCCCATCGCGCCGTCCCGGTCGATATCGGTGTAGATGATCGCCGACACGCCGACATCCTCGAACCGCTTCGCCAGGTCCACCACCTCCACGTCGGTCTCCTCGGCCCAGCCCTTGGTCGCCACCCGGCCGCCCCGCGCATCGATCCCCACCGCGACGTGCCCCGGAAACGCCGCCGCCGCCTCGCGCACCAGCTCCGGGTTCTCCACCGCCGCCGTGCCAAGGATCACCCGCTGCAACCCCTTGTCCAGCCACATCTCGATGGTCGCCAGGTCGCGGATGCCGCCACCCAGCTGTGCCGGCACCGACACCGCCGCCAGGATCGCCTCGACAGCCGCTCCGTTCACCGGCTCTCCGGCAAAGGCGCCGTTCAGGTCGACAAGGTGCAGCCATTCACAACCCGCCTCCTGGAACGCCAGCGCCTGCGCGGCCGGATCGTCGTTGAACACGGTAGCCGCGTCCATTTCGCCGCGCAGCAGGCGCACGCACTGGCCGTCCTTCAGGTCGATGGCGGGAAACAGGATCATGGTGCGGCCTCCTTGCACTGCGCGGGGTCTTTGCCACGCCGGATGCGGGTTGCCAAGGGCGCGCCTCTGCTCACGAATTCGTTTCTCCGCCCGATTTGGCCTTCACCGCAAATGCGCTAACTCCTGACGCAACGTCGCCCGCGGATGGCGCGCCTGTCCGGCCTGTGCGGCAGAAACGGAAAATGGGGAGAAAGACAATGAACAAGACTGTCGCTCTTGCCGCAACTCTGATCGGCTTCGCCGTCGCCCCGGCGCAGGCTGGCAGCCTGACCGGCATCTGGCAGACCGAACCCGACCGCAAGGATCAGGTCGGCCATGTACAGATCACGCCCTGCGGACAAACCCTGTGCGGAACGGTGATCAGCGCCTATGACAGCAGCGGCAATCCCGTGACGACGCCGAATGTCGGCCGCCGGATCCTGTGGGATGTCGCGGCGCAGGGCGCAACGGGCAACGGCACCGTCTATGTACCGATCATCGGCAGTTCCTTTCCGGTCACGCTTCAAGCGACCGGAAGCAGGCTGAACCTTCGGGCCTGCAACTCGATCGGCCTCTGCAAGACGCAAGCCTGGACCCGGGTGGAATAGCCCCGCGCCTCCCGCGCGCTACGTCAGTCTTGCGCCGCCGTGCCCCGCTGCCGCAGACTGCGCCCGACGACTGGGAGGACATCCATGAAACGACTGGCAATGGCGGCCATGCTGGCCGCCCTCGTATCGGTGCCTGCACTGGCCGACCCGCTGGAAGGCAACTGGCTGACCGCGCCGGACGATAACGGCAATTCCGGCATGATCGAGGTAACGCCCTGCGGCGGCGGCCTGTGCGGGACGCTGACCCGCGCCTTTGATCCCGCCGGCAAGGAGGTTCAGTCGCCGCAGGTCGGCCGCCGTATCATCTGGGATACGGTGCCAAAGGGCGGCGGCGAATATCGCGGTAAGGTCTACGCGCCAGACCGTGACAAGACCTACAATTCCAAGCTGATCCTGTCCGGCGACAACCTGTCGGTTTCGGGCTGCGTTCTGGGCATCTGCCGCGAAGGCGGCGTCTGGCGCCGGCAGCAGTAGCCGGCGTCAGGGCGCCCAGGTCAGGAAGTTCTCGATCAGCCGCAACCCGGCGGACTGGCTCTTTTCCGGGTGAAACTGGGTGCCGACGATGTTGTCGCGGCCGACGATGGCAGTGACCGCTTCGCCGTAATCGCAATGCGCCAGCAGATGCGCCGGATCGGCCACGCGGAAGTGGTAGGAATGGACGAAATAGGCATGGTCGCCGGTTTCGATCCCGTCCAGCACCGCGTGCGGCCGGTCGATCACCAGGTCGTTCCAGCCCATATGCGGCACCTTCATCGCCGGATCGTGCGGCTCGATCTCGACCACGTCGCCGCCGATCCAGTTCAGGCCCGGTACTTTCTCGTATTCGTGGCCTGCCGTCGCCAGCATCTGCATGCCGATGCAGATCCCCATGAAGGGCCGGCCCTTTTCCAGCACCGCCTCTTCCATCGCCTGAGCCACGCCGTCCACCGCGAACAGAGCGCGGCGGCAGGCGGGAAAGGCGCCGTCGCCGGGCAGGACGATCCGGTCGGCACGCGCGACATCCTCGGGTTTCGAGGTCACGATGACCTCGCCCGCGCCCGCCTCTGCCGCCATGCGCTGAAACGCCTTTTCGGCCGAGTGCAGGTTGCCGGAATCGTAATCGATGATCGCGGTGAGCATTCTGGATCCCTTGAAGTCCGGTCCGGCTGTTACGACGGATCGCCGGGATTTCCAAGGCTTTCGGGCGCGGTGCCGACACGGTCCAGCAGCGCCATGACCTGATCGAAGGCGCCGTCCTCGGGCGCATCCTCCAGTGCCCAGAACCGCCCGGCGAGGAACAGCGTGGTAAAGCCGTGGATCAGCGACCAGACCTGCGCCTCGATCACTTCGCGCGGAACGTCGTCGGGAATGAAGGGCGCGCAGCAGCGGCGCAGAGGTTCGTAGCCGAAAGAGCCGACATCCCGCGTCGGCCGCACCGGAACATCCTTGGCATCGAACCCGAAGATCAGCTGGAACAGGGCGCGGTTGTCGCGGGCGAAATGCAGGTATCCGCGGCAGATGCTTTTCATCCGTCCGCGCGGCGTCTGCTCGCCCGTCACCTCGGCATCGACCATGTAATTGCGGAACCGTCGGAACCCTTCCTCCGCCAGCGCCCATTTCAGCCCGTGAAGCCCGTCGAAATGATGTGCGGGCGCCGCGTGCGACACGCCGGCCAGCGCCGCGCATTTGCGCAGGGTCAGCGCATCGGGCCCGCCTTCTTCCAGCAGTTGCAGGCCGGCAAGCACCAGCGCCTCGCGCAAGTTGCCGTGATGATGAGGTTTTTTCTGCAGGTCAGCGTCCATGTGCCGGCAGATTACCAGCCATCTTGACAGCGTCAAGATTTCATGATCTTTACAGCGTCAAGTTTCAACTTTCCACTGTCAAGTTTTTATCTGGAGCTGCCGATGTCCGCCCTGCCCCGTATCCGCACTTTTCTGTTCTGGTTCCTTTCCCTCGCCATCGCGCTGGCCTCCTGGCGCTGGCTGGCGCTTGGCGTCGAACTGTCGATGCCACCGATGTTCCACCACGTGTTCAAGAAACCGGTGGCGCTTTACGTCCACATCTTCTTCGCGCCGGTTGCACTGGCGCTGATGCCGTTCCAGTTCTGGGCGGGTCTTCGCAACCGGCGTCCGGCGGTCCACCGCTGGCTCGGCCGTGGCTACGGCATGGCAATCCTGTTCTCCGGCACCGGCGGTTTCTTCATCGCGCTGAACACCAATGCCGGCCCGGTCGCGGCCTCCGGCTTCGCATTGCTCGCCGTGCTTTGGCTGGCGACAACCGCGCGCGGCATTCAGCTGGCAATGGCACGCCGCATCGCCGAGCACCGCCGCTGGATGATCCGCTCCGCCGCGCTGACCTTCGCCGCGGTCACGCTCCGGCTCTACCTGCCGCTTCTGGCCGCCGCCTTCGGCTTTGAAACCGGCTACCCGATCGTGGCGTGGCTCTGCTGGGTACCGAACCTGCTGATCGCGGAATGGCTGCTGCTGCGTCCTCAGTCGAGGTTAGCGCTAACACGCCTGAAATCAAGCACTTGACCCCCCGTCCCCATGGGGACGCCCTACAGCGCCCCCTTGGTCGAGGGGATCGCGTCGGCCTTGCGGGGGTCGGTCTCCACCGCCTCCCGCAGCGCCCGAGCCACCGCTTTGAACGCCGCCTCGGCGATGTGGTGGGCATTCAACCCGTGGATCTGATCCACATGCAGGGTGATCCCCCCATGGGTCGACAGCGCCTGGAAAAATTCCCGGACCAGCTCGGTATCGAACGTCCCGATCTTCGCGGCCGGCATCTCCACATTCCACACCAGATAGGGCCGCCCGCTCAGGTCCAGCGCCGCCCTGACAAGGGCGTCATCCATCGGCAGCAGGCACGATCCGTACCGCCGGATCCCCTTCTTGTCCCCCAGCGCCTGCGCCAGAGCCTGCCCGATCGCGATCCCCGTATCCTCCACCGTGTGGTGGTCGTCGATATGCAGGTCGCCCTTCGCCCGGACCGTCATGTCGATCAGCGAGTGCCGCGCCAGCTGGTCCAGCATGTGGTCGAAGAACCCCACCCCCGTCGCCATGTCATAGGCGCCGGTCCCGTCGAGATCGATCTCGACCGAGATGGCGGTCTCCGCCGTCTTGCGGCTGATGCTGGCCTTGCGCATGAGGCGCCTCCGTCTGGTTCCGGCCGCTTATAGGCGGCGCCGGAACCCATTCCAAGACGGCCCATTGATTCCCCCGCCGACCGCGGCCATTCTGCCGCTCGACCGGCCAAAGGAGTGCCCCGATGACCACCTGCGTATTCATTCAGCTTCGCTGCCGGCCCGGCACCACCTACAAGGTGGCCGAGCAGATCGTGCTGAAGGAAATCCACTCCGAGCTTTACTCGACCAGCGGCGAGTTCGACCTGATGCTGAAGCTCTACGTTCCCGAGGGCGCCGATGTAGGCAAATTCATCAATGACGAGCTTCTGGACATTGACGGCATCGAGCGGTCGCTGACAACACTGACCTTCAAGGCGTTCTGAAAAACCCTGGAAGGGTGCCTCGTAAAGATATGGGATCGCAAGAAAATTGCTTCGGCAAGGACAACATAGGCCCACGTCGGACTGACAATCCTCGATGACGGCCCCGATCGATACGTGCTTTCACAATCCGCGCAATGGGGCGCTGATCGTGCAGGCGCGGCAACTATTCCACAGAGCGAAATAGCAAAAACCAAACCGAATCTGCCATATGTACCAGCAGGTTAGAAGACGCCTCTGAAGCGGCGCTTGAAGTTTCCCACCTACTTATCCCGAGCCACGCCTCGCTATGCCGTGTCCCTCAGAGGAATTCCGCGGTAAGCCGGCTGCCGGCGGCGCGGTACTCTGCCGCGATGCGATCCACCAGCGCCGCAACGGGAACAACGGCTTTAACAGCACCGATACCCTGGCCCGACCCCCAGATATCCTTCCACGCCTTCGCCTTGCCAGAGGTGGCAGCGGCAAAGTCCATCGCGTCAGGCGTCTTTTCGGGCAGATTGTCGGGGTCGAGACCGGCCTCCAGCACCGATGGTTTCAGGTAATTCCCTGCAACTCCCGTGAAGTAGGAGGAATACATGATGTCCTCCGCACCATAGTCCACGATCGCCTGCTTGTAGGCTGGCAGCGCGTTCGCCTCCTTCGTCGCGATGAAGGGCGATCCGATATAGCCAAGGTCGGCCCCCAGCGCACGCGCGGCGAGCAGTGCTTCGCCCGTGGCGATTGACCCGGACAACAGCAAAGGTCCGTCGAACCATTCCCGGATCTCACGAACCAGAGCGAACGGCGATTGCGGCCCTGCGTGGCCGCCGGCCCCCGCGGCCACGGCAATCAGCCCGTCCGCGCCCTTCTCGATCGCCTTCTTCGCGAAGGTATTGTTGATGATGTCGTGCAGAACAACGCCGCCGCAGTCATGCGCCGCGGCATTGACCTCGGGCCGGGCACCGAGCGAGGTGATCCAGATCGGAACGTTCCATTTGTGACAGATTTCGATGTCCCGCTGCAGACGTGTATTCGACCGATGTACGATCTGGTTTACTGCAAACGGCGCGGCCGGGCTATCCGGATGCGCCTGGTTGTGGGCGTCGAGAGCCTCTGTGATCTGCTTTAACCAGGTTTCGAGCATCGACGGCTCGCCTTCGGCCTCTCGCGCGTTAAGGGCCGGAAAACTGCCGACGATCCCAGCCTTGCACTGGGCGATCACAAGCTCCGGCCCCGATACAATAAACATCGGCGCGGCAACGGCCGGGATGCGGAGGCCCCGCAGCGCGGATGGCAGTCGGCTTGTCTGCTTGGATTGCATGGTCCCGTCTCCAATACGATGGCATCTTGGGGAGGATCCATGCGGGTGCACGAAGTTTCCTCCCCAAAAACGCGTGCGTTCGCGACAGGATGTGGTTCGGTGCCAGACCTGACAAGGGATGACGGAACGGAACCCGAATGACGTGACGCAACGGCGCATTGATGGATAACGCCGCCGCATTATTGGGCATATCGCCCGACCGATCCCGGGTTTAAACGCGAGGCAAAGCCTTGCGCCTGCAACTCCGCGGGCCACTATGCGAAAGAGTTCCCCGGTCGCGCGGGATCAGCGGTCCAGCTCGTCCTCGATATAGACCCGGATAATCTCGTCGAAATTCGTCTCCGCCTCGAAACCAAGCGCCTTCGCCCGCTGCGGATCGAAGTTCCGGGGCCAGCCGGCGACGATCCGCTGAATCGTCTCGTTCGGCTCCCGCTTGATCAGCGCCACCGTCTTGTCACCCGCGAGATTGCGCAGCGCCTCGATCTGCTCGGCAACCGTGCAGCTGACGCCGGGCATGGTAAGCGCCCTGTTGTCGCCCAGCAGCGCCGGGTCAAGGCCCGCTGCCTGGCACAGGAACCGCACCGCCGCCCGCGGGCTGGCATGCCAGTGCCGCACATCGTCGGAAACCGGAAGGATGGCTTCCTGCCCGTTCAGCGGCTCTCGAATGATGCCGGAGAAGAATGAGGACGCGGCCATGTTGGGCCGGCCGGGCCGGACGACCACGGTCGGCAGCCGGATCGCCACCGCGCGAGCGATGCCGCGCCGCCCCATGTCGTTAACGATCATCTCGGCGCAGACCTTCTGTGCGCCATAGGACGTCTGCGGCGTCAGCGGCTGATTGTCGGGAATCTTGTCGGGGAAGGGCGGCCCGAAGACCGCAATGGACGACGTGAAGACCAGGCTGGGCACATAGGCGCCCTTGGATTTGCGATGTTCCTCTTCCAGCTTGCGGCCGAAATGGATCACAGCCTCGCCGTTCACCTCCCAGCCGATCTGGAAATTCGCCTCCGCCTCGCCGGACACGACAGCGGCAAGGTGGAAGATCACGTCATACCGCGCCTCCAGCAACTGCCCCACGGCGTCAGTATCAGCGAGGTGCCCGGTGATACGGTTGGCCGCCGGGGCACCGCCCTTCGGAAACACCATGTCGAACAGGGTGACTTCAATGTCGGTGTCGCCGTTCAGACCCCGGGCGCTCAGATGATGGGCCAGTTTCTGGCCGATCATGCCGCCGCCACCGATTATAAGGACGCGTTTCATGCGCTTGCGTCTCCTCCTTCCGCAACTCTCCCACCCGCGACCCTAGCTTTTTCCGAAACTATGCAATAGGCCTGATACGCGCTAACGGATAACGGACGGTAAGCACGGCTGCGTCAGCGCGCATTTTGGGAGGAATGCATGACGACAGAACGGCTTGGGGCCAGGCGGGCATTGGTGACCGCCGCCGGTCAGGGCATCGGGCGCGCATCCGCGATCGCGATGGCCGATGCCGGAGCAAAGGTTTTCGCGACCGATGTGAACGAAGCGGCGCTCGAAGGGTTGAACCATCCGAATATCGAGGCGTTCCGGCTGGATGTGTTGGACGATGCCTCGGTCGCCGAGGGCGCGGCACGGGCGCAGCCGGACATCCTGTTCAACTGCGCCGGATACGTCCACAACGGCACGATCCAGGAAGCGACCGACGAGGATTGGGATTTCGCCTTCGCGCTCAACGCAAAAGCGATGTTCCGCACGATCCGCGCGGTGCTGCCGGGAATGCTGGAGGGCGGCAAGGGCTCCATCGTGAACATGGCGTCGCTCGCCTCTTCGCTGAAGGGCGTGCCGAACCGCTGCGTCTACGGCGCATCGAAGGCCGCGGTGGTCGGGCTGACCAAGTCGGTTGCTGCCGATTACGTGACCCAGAACATCCGCTGCAATGCGATCTGCCCCGGCACGGTGGAAAGCCCCTCGCTGCATGACAGGCTGCGGGCGACCGGCGATTACGAATCCGCCATGGCCGCCTTTGTCGCGCGGCAACCGATGGGGCGGCTCGCGCAGCCAGAAGAGATTGCGTCGCTTGTGGTTTACCTTGCCAGCGACGAAAGTGCTTTCGTTACCGGCCAAGCCTACGCCATCGACGGCGGCTGGTCGATCTGATCCGGAGAGACAGGCAATGAGTGACAAACCCAAGCTCCGTTCGCGGAAATGGTTCAACAACCCCGACGATCGCGAGATGACTGCGCTGTATCTCGAGCGTTACCTGAACTACGGGCTGACGCGCGAGGAACTGCAGGGCGACAAGCCGATCATCGGTATCGCTCAGACCGGCAGCGACCTTTCCCCCTGCAACCGGCACCATATCGAACTGTCGAAACGGGTGCGCGACGGTATCGCCGCGTCGGGCGGCACGACGATGGAAATCCCGGTGCATCCGATCCAGGAGACCGGCAAGCGGCCAACCGCCTCGCTGGACCGGAACCTCGCCTATCTCAGCCTTGTGGAGTCGCTCTTCGGTTACCCGATTGACGGTGTCGTGCTGAACATCGGCTGCGACAAGACCACGCCGGCCCTGCTGATGGCCTGTGCAACCGTGGGCATCCCAGCAATCGCCCTGTCCGTCGGGCCGATGCTGAACGGCTGGTTCCGCGGGCAGCGCACCGGGTCTGGCACCATCGTCTGGAAGGCGCGGGAACTGCTGGCAGCGGGTGAGATCGACGACGACCAGTTCATGGAACTGGTGGCCTCCTCGGCCCCCTCGACCGGCTTCTGCAACACTATGGGTACGGCCAGCACGATGAACTCGCTGGCCGAGGCGCTTGGCATGCAACTGCCCGGCTCCGCCGCCATCCCCGCGCCCTATCGCGAACGCGGCCAGATGGCCTATGACACCGGCAAGCGCATCGTCGAGATGGTCCACGAGGATCTGACACCGAACAGGATCATGACCCGCGAGGCGTTCGAGAACGCCATTGTCGTCAACTCGGCCATCGGCGGTTCGACAAACGCCCCGATCCACCTGAACGGCGTTGCGCGGCACCTGGGCGTGCCGCTGGAGAATGACGACTGGCAGCGCATCGGCTACAAGATCCCGCTGCTGGTGAACCTGCAGCCCGCGGGCGAGTACCTGGGCGAGGACTACCATCGTGCCGGCGGTGTGCCGGCGGTGGTTGGCGAACTGCTGGAAGCCGGGCTACTGCCGCACCCCGACGCGCTGACCGTCAACGGCAAGACCATGGCCGAGAACTGCGCCGAACGGCGCAGCGAGAATATCGAGGTGATCAAGACCGTCGCCGAACCGATGCTGAAGGATGCCGGGTTCCTGAACCTGAAGGGCAACCTTTTCGACAGCGCAATCATGAAGACCAGCGTCATCACCAAGGAGTTCCGCGAGCGGTACCTTGAGGACCCCGATCATCCGATGGCCTTCGAGGGCAAGGCCGTGGTCTTCGACGGGCCCGAGGATTTCCACAAGCGGATCGACGATCCGATCCTCGAGATCGATGCGCATTCCATCCTGATCATGCGCGGCGCCGGACCAATCGGATACCCCGGCGGTGCCGAGGTGGTGAACATGCGCCCGCCCTCCTACCTGCTAAAGCAGGGCATCCATGCCCTGCCATGCGTCGGCGACGGACGGCAGTCGGGAACCTCCGGTTCGCCCTCGATTCTGAACGCTTCGCCGGAAGCGGCAGATGGCGGCGGGCTGGCGCTTGTGAAGACCGGCGACGTGATCCGCATCGACCTGAAGGCCTGCACCGCCGACATGCAGGTCAGCGACGAGGAACTGGCCGCGCGGCGCAAGGCGCTGAACGGGCACAGCTATGCGCCGCTCAGCCAGTCGCCCTGGCAGGAGATCTTCCGCGAACGTGTCGAGCCGTTCTCGAAGGGCATGACTCTGCGCGGCGCGGACGAATACAAGGAAATCGCGCGCAAATTCACGCCGCGCGACAATCACTGACCACATCACGGCTGGCGCCGGAGCGGATTCCTTGCGAGGGTCTGCCCCGGTGGCTGTCGCACGCATTGAAGGAGAGGACGCATGAAACTTTGCCGCTACGGTGAACCGGGCAAGGAAAAGCCCGGCCTGATCGACGCCGACGGAAAGCTTCGGGACCTGTCGCCGCATGTCCATGACATCGCGGGCGCCACGCTGGGCGCAGCCGGACTCGACCGGCTGCGCGAGATCGATGTCAACACGCTGTCCCTCGTGCAGACCTCTCCGCGTTTCGGCCCCTGCGTCGGCGAGATCGGCAAGTTCATGTGCATCGGCCTGAACTATTCCGATCACGCCGCCGAGACCGGCGCCGAGCCGCCCGAGCACCCGATCCTGTTCATGAAGGCAAACTCCGCCATCGTTGGCCCGAACGACGACGTGGTGATGCCGCGCGGCTCGACCAGCACCGACTGGGAGGTGGAGTTGGGCGTCGTGATCGGCACCAAATGCAAATACGTCAGCGAAGAGGACGCGCTGGACTACGTCGCCGGCTACTGCACGCTGAACGACGTGTCCGAGCGGCATTTCCAGGCGAAGATCTCGGGCCAGTGGACCAAGGGCAAATCCTGCGACACCTTCGGCCCGACCGGGCCCTGGCTGGTCACCAAGGACGAAGTCGAAGATGTCCAGAACCTCGACATGTGGCTCGACGTGAACGGCAAGCGGATGCAGACCGGAAACACGAAGACCATGATCTTCACCGTGGCGCAGATCATCGCCCACCTGTCGCAGCTTTTCACCCTGCATCCGGGCGACGTGATTTCCACCGGCACACCGCCGGGCGTCGGGCTGGGCATGAAGCCGGACCCGGTCTACCTGAAGGAAGGCGACGTGATGGAGCTGGGCATCAAGGGCCTTGGCGAACAGCGCCAGACGGTGAAGGCGGATACATGACCAAACCGGTAATGCTGATGCTCGGCGAGCCGACCGAGCGCATGCGCGCGCCTCTGGATGAGGCGTTCGAACTGCTGACGGCGATCTACGACGTGGACGACGTACTGGATGCGCATGGCGACCGGGTCGAATACCTGCTGGCGATGTATCATGGCGATGTCACCGCAGAGGTGATGGACCGTATGCCGAAGCTGAAGGTCATTTCCAACTTCGGCGTCGGCTATGACAGCATCGACACCGGGGCCGCCGTCGAGCGTGGCATCGTCGTGACCCACACCCCCGAGGTGCTGGATGACGAGGTGGCGAACACCACCGTCCTGATGCTGCTCGCCTCCGCCCGGAACCTTCTGCAGGACGCGAAATACCTGCTGGACGGCCGGTGGGAGAGCGAGGGTGACGCCCCCCTGTCGCGCTCGATCCGCGGGACGACCGTGGGCTTTCTGGGCATGGGCCGGATCGGCCAGACCATCGCCGAGAAGCTGGCGGTCTTCGGCGTCGAGATGGTCTATCACAGCCGCTCGCCCAAGGACGTTTCCTACAAGTATTACGGCGACTTGACGGATATGGCTGCGGCCTGCGACTACATGATCGTCATCGCCCCCGGCGGCGCGTCGACCTATCACATCGTCAATCGTCAGGTGATGGAGGCGCTGGGTCCGGAGGGCACGCTGATCAACGTGGGCCGCGGCTCTGTCGTGGACGAGGCGGCGCTGGTCGAAGTGCTGAAGGAAGGCAAGCTCGGCGCCGCGGCGCTCGACGTGTTCGAGGATGAACCGCACGTGCCAGAGGCCCTGCTGCCGATGGAAAACGTGCTGTTGCTGCCGCATGTGGGCAGCGCCACGGTCGAAACCCGCGCCGCAATGGGCGATCTGGCGGTAAAGAACCTGGTGACCTTCAAGCAGACCGGCAAGGCGGTGACGCCGGTGCCGGAATGCAAGGGGATGTAGGGCGTCTTATCCGTCCCGGCTGAGGCCGGCGGCGAGGCGGTCGATGAACTCCTTCGTCTTCAGCCCGGCCGGGATCGGCGGCCGGATCTCTACCCTTATGGTACCGGCGTGCCGCAGCCAGGACCGGTGCGGCCAGAACCGGCCCGAATTGTGCGTGACCGGAACACAGGGCAGGCCGAGTTGGCGGTAAAGCACCGCGACGCCCGATTGCAGACGATCGCGCAGTGCCGGATCGCGGGTGCCCGACGGAAAGATCAGGATCGAGCGGCCGTCGGAGGCGGCCTGTTTCGCTCCGGTGAAGCTGGCGCGCGCCGCCTCCAGATCGCCGGAGCGGTCGATGCCGATATGGCCGAGCCGCCGCGCGATGGGACCGGCGAGGGGGTAGCGCAGGATCTCCTGCTTCAGCAGGACGGCAGGGTTGTGGAAGTGGAGCGGCAGAAACATCGTCTCCCACATCGACTCGTGCCGGGCGGCGAGAAGGCAGGGGCCCGCGGGCAGGTTTTCGACCCCAGTCACCTCGACGCGTTGACCGCAGATCATCCGCAGGAGCCACAGTTGCAGGCGGATATAGGCGGCCAGAACCGGCCAGCCGATGCGTACCGGCACCAGCACCAGCACATAGGCGGGCAGGAAGACCAGTGTCGCCAGTGCCGAGGCAAGATGGAAGCAGAGAGACCGCGCGATCACGGCCGTTTTCCCCTGCGCAACCCGGGTCATCCTTGTTGCAATCCCCCCTGCTTTGCCTGACTAATGGCGCCGGACCTTATTGCCCAGGGAGCGCCGATGCGCAACGACGCCGCCAGCGAAACGCTCGAGGATGACCTGCTGGATCTGGTCGCCGAAGAGGGCATGATCGAGCGCGCGGCGCTGGACCGGGAGGCAAACCTGGCGGACCTGAACATCGCCTCTGCGGATTTCATAATGATCCTGATGGCGATCGAGGAGAAGTACGGTGTCTACATCTCGGTCGATAACGAGGTCGCCGATCTGCAGACGGTGCAGGACCTGCTGACCGTGGCATCGAAGAAGATCCGGGAAAAATCCGAAGCATGAGCCTGCCCCGTGTGGTCATCACCGGCGCCGGGGCGTTCTCGCCCTGCGGCGCGGGGGTCGCATCCCTTTGGGACGCGGCGCGCGACGGGGTGTCGGCGGCGCGCGAGGTGCTGTTCTCCGCCATCGCCGAGCAGCGCGTGACGCGGGCGGCCGCAATTTCAGCCGAGTTTTACGAGGCGAATGCCGGCGACACCGTGAAACCAAGGATGCAGGACCGAGTGACCGGTTTCGCCCTGATCGCAGCGGCTGAAGCCGTGGCGCAGGCGGGGCTGAACGAGGCCGATTTCGGCGGCGCCTGCGGCGTGATCGTCGGTTCCGGCTTCGGCGGCGCCGATACGCTGGATGAGAACTACCTGAAATTCGCCGCCCACACTTACGGCGCCGGGCTGACGCGGATGGACGCGATGGCGGTGCCGAAGATCATGACCAACGCCGCCGCTTCGTGGATCTCGATGACCTACGGTGCACGCGGGCCGCTTTACTGCAACTCCACCGCCTGTTCCTCGGCCAGCCAGTCCATCGGCCTGGCATTTCAGCTGATCCGGGCTGGCGCCATGACCCGCTGCATCACCGGCGGGACCGAGGCCTGCGTGGTCCCCGGCGTGTTCCGGGCCTGGGAGGCGCTGCGGGTGCTGACGCCCGACCAATGCCGCCCGTTCTCGCGCGACCGCAACGGCATGATGCTGGGCGAAGGCGCGGGCATCCTGATCGTCGAGACGCTTGAGGCGGCAGAGGCACGCGGCGCCGAACCGCTGGCGGAGATCGTAGGCTATGGCACCACCTCGGATGCGGGCGACCTGCTGCGCCCCGACCCGGAAGGTGCCGCGTCGGCGATGCGCCGGGCGCTGGCAGAGGCCGGGATCGGCGCGCGCGAGATCGGCTATGTCAACGCGCATGGCACCGGAACCATCGCCAACGACGTCTCCGAGACGCAGGCGATGCGCGCGGTCTTCGGCGACGTCTTCGACGGGCTCGCTGTGTCCTCCACCAAGCCCATCCACGGTCACGCACTTGGGGCGGCCGGAGCGCTGGAGACGATCATCGCACTGGAGGCGCTGCGGTCCAGGACCGCGCCGCCCTCGCTGAACTTCAACGAAATGGACCCGGCCATAGGTTTTACGCCGGTGCATGGCAGCGCGCAGGACTTCGAACAGGATTACGTGCTCAGCAATTCCTTTGCCTTCGGTGGTATCAACGCCTCGCTGATCCTCGGCGCCGCCGGACGTCTGTAATGGGCGCGGAGCTGGAACTGCCGCGCGGCCTGCCTGCCGCGTGTGCGGAAGAATTGGCGGCATTGGTCGGCCAGATCACTGGGCGGGCACCCGCCGCCCTGCCCTGGTTCGCCACCGTCCTGCTTTTCGCGGAACCGGAGGTGAACGCGCATCTTGCGCTGCCGGAGACTGGCCCGGAAGAGATGCTGATCCACGACTACCAGAGCGTGGACTGTCCGGCCCTCCTGCCTCTCGACACAGCCCTGACGGCACGGGCCGAGACCACATCACGCGGAGACCTGACCGACCACCGCTTCACGCTCTGCCGTGACGGCGCCGAGGTGGCGAAACTCGGCACCGCACTGCGCCGGGTGAAGATCGCGGATCTGATCGCGGCAGCGCCCGCGCCCTTCCGCGCGGAGATGCTGAAGGACGTCACCTGGTTCGGACCATTCGCCATTTCCCAAGAGCTGACCGACCGCTACCTCGCACTATCAAGCGACCCGAACCCCATCCACCGCGACGCGGAACTGGCCCCACGCCTCGGCCTCTCCGCACCCGTCGTGCCCGGCCTGTTGCTGCTGTCGATGATTCAACCCTCGTCGGAAGTGATGCTTGGCGCGCCGCTTGCCACGTTGAAAGCCCGGTTCATGGCACCACTGACAATGAACACAGAGCTTCGGATCGGCCTGCAAAGACGGGGGCCCGCCCGGCTGCGCGCATATCTCGAAGCTGGTTCGGCCCTGGCCGTTGCGGACATGCAAATGAGCCACGACTGATCCGGCTCCTTCTTCTGGCGGAAAATATCCTAGGGGGGTTTGGGGGGGACGAAGTCCACCCGGCGTCGGTCGGATCGCCCAAGCGATCAGAAACCCTAGAGGTCTTCCCCGGCCGGCACGTCCAGGATCGCACGCTCCGCCAGGAACGGATGGAACTTCAGCGCCTCGCGCACAGCGATCTGCGCCAGCGGCACGCGGCCCTGCTGGTAGTAGATCATCGCCCGTCCGGCCAGCGCGCCGAAATGCCGGGGCTCGCGCTTCAGCACCTCGTCCACATCGGCCAGCGACTTCTCGAAATTCCCGGTCAGGAAATAGATCGTCGCGCGCTGATTCCAGCCCTCGGCATAATCGGGATATGTCTCGACCAGCCGGTCGAGATGCGACAGAGCACCGAGGAAATCATACGCCCGGCGGTGTTCCAATGCGGTGTCAAGCGCCTCCTGTGCCACCGGGTCGGGGGCGGTCAGCCAATGATTCCAGATCTGCGGCACCAGCCCGTCTGCCTCGGCAGGCGTCTCGGCTACAGCGAGCGCAGAAAGCAACGCCTCGTACTCTGCCGCATAGTTGCCCTGCGCCGGGGCCAGCCCAGGCAGCACCAGGAAAAGCAATATCGCGCATAGACGCTTCATGGACAGGAATGCTGGGCTACGGTGTGCCGGGCGGTCAAGCGGAACCTGTTCAAACCCGCGTCATCCGGGGCTGGCCTTCGGTGTGGAATCCCGCCAGTCTGTTGCAGGAAAAGGGAGGCTAATCATGCATGTAGCGATTACGGGGGCGGCGTCGGGGATCGGAGCCGCAGTGGTGGAGGTGCTGGCGGCAGACGGCCACAGGATCACCGCTTTCGACATCGCGCAACCGGGCGGTGTGGACACCTGGCAAATGGTCGATATCGGCGACATGGAGGCGGTGGCCACCGCGGCCGCGGGCGTCGAGGGCCCATTCGACGCGCTGATCCTGAACGCCGGACTGCCGCCGCGCGACGGCAATGCCGAGGATGTCCTGCGCGTGAACGTTTTCGGCCTCCGCGCGATGGCCGAGGCGCTGGATGGCAAGCTGGCGCCGGGCGCCGCCATCGTCTCGACCGCGTCGCGGGCCGGCGAGCACTGGCGCGAGAACATCGACGAGGTGAAGGCGCTGATGGCACTGGATGGGCCGGAGGCACTGCCGGACTTCATCGCGGAACGGAACATCGACCCGCTCCGAGCCTATTGCCTGTCGAAAGAATTCGTCGTGGTCTGGACCGCGATACAGACCGGGCGGCTGATGGCGCGTGGCCAGCGCGCGAACTGCGTCAGCCCGTCTGCCGTCGACACGCCGATCCTCGAGGATTTCAAACTGGCGCTTGGAGATCGGGCGGATTCGTCCCTGAAACTGATCGGCCGGGCGGGATCCCCGCAGGAGATCGCGGCGCTGATCCGGTTCCTCGCCTCGCCGGAAAGCGGCTGGATCCGCGGCCAGAACATCACCGTCGATGGCGGGATCACCGCACTGACGCTGACCGACTCGCTCGGCCTTGCGTGACGGCCTTTCCCCCGCCCGCTGCTGGCGCTAAGCAAGCAGCGACGGAGGGGACGGGATGATCGACCTTATCACCGCGGGGCTGGACTGGCCGGTGGTCGTGGCGCTGCTTCTGACCAGCTGCGCCGCATCCTTCATCACGGCCGCCTTTGGTATCGGCGGTGGCGGCGTGATGCTGGCGGTGCTGGCATCGCTATTGCCACCGCTGGCGATAATCCCTGTGCACGGCGTGGTGCAACTAGGCTCGAACGCGGGACGCTCGGTCCTGTTCCTGCGCTACATGCGGTGGGAGCTGTTCTGGCCCTTCGCGATCGGTTCCGTCATTGGCGTCGCCGTCGGCGGGATGACCGTGGTGCAGCTCGACCCGGGCTGGCTGCAGATCGCCGTGGGCGCGTTCATCCTGTGGACGGTGTTTGGCAAAACGCCAGGCATCTTCAAGCGATCCGGGCCGGTGGCGGGCGCATTCTCCAGCTTTCTGACCATGTTCATCGGCGGAACAGGACCCTTCGTGGCGGCTTATGTCAAAGCACAGGACCTTGAGCGGCATTCCCACGTGGCGACGCAGGCGGTGCTGATGACGCTGCAGCACGGGCTGAAATCGCTGATGTTCGGGTTCCTCGGCTTCGCCTTTTCCGAATGGGCCGGGTTCATTGCCGCGCTGATCGTGGCGGGTTTCGTCGGAACATGGCTGGGCAAGCACATGCTGGCGCGGATCAACGAGAAGCGGTTCAAGCTGGCACTTAACGCGATCCTGACGGTGCTGTCACTGCGGCTGATCTGGTCCGGCGTGCGGCTGGTCTTCGGGATATGACGTCGGGCATATCGCGATATGACAACCGCCGCTGGGGGCTCTGCCCCCGCCGCCTCCGGCGACTCCCCCGGGATATTTTCGGCCAGAAGAAGGGACCGGACTGTCCCTAGCCGTCCAGCAGCGCGCGGGCGGCGCCGCGCGCCTCGTCGGTGATGGTGTCCCCGGCGAGCATTCGGGCAATCTCGTCGACGCGGTCGCTGCTGGTCAGCGGCGTGACTTCTGACAGGGTAGCGCCATTGGCGACTCGCTTGGCCACCTGCCAGTGATGCTGCCCACGCGCCGCGACCTGCGGAGAATGGGTAACGACCAACACTTGCCCCGCCTCGGCCAGCGCCGCGAGGCGGCGGCCCACGGCGTCGGCAGTGGCGCCGCCGACGCCGCGGTCGATCTCGTCGAAGATCAGCGTCACACCCGAGCCAGTGCCGGTCAGGCAGACCTTGAGTGCCAGCAGGAAGCGGCTGAGCTCGCCGCCCGACGCGATCTTGTTCAGCGGCCCGGCGGGCGCACCGGGATTGGTTGCGACGGTGAAGGCGACCGCATCGCGGCCTTCGGGACCGGGCTCGGCGCCGGCGATGTCGGTCCGGAAACTGGCCCGCTCCATTTTCAGCGGTGCGAGCTCCTTCGCCATTGCCTTGTCGAGCCGCGCGGCGGCCTTGGTGCGGATTGCGGTCAGCGCCTGAGCAGCAGTGTCATAGGCGACCTCGGCCTCTGCCAGAGCCGCATGAAGCGCTTTCAGGTCGGCCTCGCCGCCATCTAGTGCGGCAAGCTGGGAACGGAGCTTGCCGGCGAAATCACCCAGCTCGTCGGGAGCTACCCCATGCTTGCGCGCCAGCCCGCGGATCGCGAACAGGCGTTCTTCGGTGCGTTCCAGGTCGCCCAGGTCGAAGGACATCGCGTCGAGGCAGTCGCCGACGCCCTGCTCCGCCTCGCCCAGCTCGGTCAGCGCGCGGGACAGCGCCGCGATCGGGGAGTCGAGCCGTCCCTCGGCATGCTCGGCCACATCCTCCAGCCAGCGCAGCGCATTGGCGATCAGCCCCTCGGCGCCGTCATAGCCCAAGGCGCCATGTGCCTTGGCGATATCCTCTCGTATGCGGGCTGAGGATTGAATCAACCGGCGGCGCTGGTCGAGTTCGCCCTCCTCGCCCGGCTGCGGATCGAGCGCATCGAGCTCGGCCACCGCATGGCGCAGGAAGTCCTCCTCTTCCCGGATCGCGGCAAGCGCCGTCTCCTCCTCCGCCAGCGCCTTGCGGGCCGCTCCCATGGCGCGCCATGCAGTGCGCGAGGCCGCAATTGCGGCCTCGGCCCCGGCAAAAGCGTCGAGCAGGGCGCGGTGACCGCGGATATTCAGCAAACCACGGTCATCCTGTTGCCCGTGCAGTTCCACCAGCACGTCCGACAGACGGCGCAGGGTATCGCCGGAGGTGCGCCGGTCGTTGACGAAGGCAGTTTTCCGGCCGTCTGCACTATTGACGCGGCGCAGGATCAGTTCTCCGGTTTCCGGCAGTCCCGATTCCAGCAGCACTTCGCGCGCGGCGTGGCTCTCCGGCAGGTCAAACACCGCTGTCACCTCGCCCTGTTCGGCGCCGGAACGCACCAACTCCGCACGCCCGCGCCATCCCAGCACGAATCCCAAGGCATCGAGCAGTATCGACTTTCCCGCTCCGGTCTCGCCGGTCAGCACGTTCAGTCCCGGCTGAAATTCCAGCTCGAGCCGGTCGATAATCAGCATGTCCCGGATATCGAGACTGCGCAGCATGACGGTTTACCCTGCGGTGAGATTCGCCCCGGAAGGGCGGCCGGACGGGATCAGAGCCATTCGCCCCGCACCATCTGGCGGTAAATCTGGTTCAGCCAGCTGTCGCCCGAAGCTTCCAGCCGCAAGCCCTTGCCGGTCAGAAGCGTGTAGGCGTCGCTGTACCAATCGGTCGACTGATAGTTGTAGCCGAGGATGGCGCCCGCGGTCTGCGCCTCGCGGTAAAGACCGAGCGCCAGGTAAGCCTCTACCAACCGGTATAGCGCTTCCGCGGTATGCGTGGTGGTCTGGAAGTCCTCTACGACGACCCGGAAACGGTTTATGCCTGCGGCATAGTTGCCGCGCCGGTGGTAGAAACGACCGATCTCCATCTCTTTCGCGGCGAGGTGGTTGAAGGCGAGGTCGAATTTCAGGATCGCCGAGTCGGCGTATTCGCTGTCGGGATAGGTCTCGATGACAGCACGCAGCGCCTGCAACGCCTGGAAGGTCAGGCCCTGGTCGCGACCGACTTCGTCGATCTGGTCGTAATAGGACAGCGCCAGCAGATACTGCGCATAGGCGGCGTCCTCGTCCGCCGGGTAGAAATCGAGATAACGCTGCGCGGAGACACGGGCCTGCGGATAATCCTTGTCCTGGTGAAAGGAATAGGCCTGCATGATCAGCGCCCGTTTAGCGAGCTCGGAATAGGGATACAGCCTCTCCACCTCTCCGAACAGTTCGGCGGCGTCGTCGGCGCGATCCACTTCCAGCTGGTACTCGGCGCGGCGATAGATCTCCTCGGCGCTCTGGTTCTCGACCGGGGTGTCGTTCCGACCGCGGCCGCATGCAGCCAGCAGGACCAGCGCCACGGTAACCGCAATGGCACCTGTTCGCGACTTTGCCCGTATCGTCAAAGGCCTACCCTATCCGAAGTTTATCGGTCCGCGCCAAGGCAGACCCCCACTTTGGGAAGTTCCTAGCACAGATCGCATCCGGGCCAAAAGCCCCTTTGGCGCTGGGAAGTTGCCGTGATGGGAACGGGTCACGCCGCGTGCGGAAGGCCCGCAAGATCGGCGCGGTTGATGCCGGCACCGGGCAATTTCGCAACGGTGTCGGCGCTGCAGGGCACGACCCGATACGCCTGCGGCTGAGCGAACAACGCCCGCAGTAGCTGGTTGGTCAGCGCATGACCGGCGCGAATCCCGGTATAGCGGCCAAGGATCGGCCAGGTCGCAAGCGACAGGTCGCCAAGCGCGTCGAGCATCTTGTGGCGCACCGGCTCATCTTCATAGCGCAGGCCGCCAGGGCACAGGATCTCGTCGCCGTTGAAGACTACGGCGTTCTCTCCCGGCTTGCCGCCAAGAGCGAGACCATTGGCCTGCATCAATTCAACATCCGACAGACGGCAGAAGGTACGAGCATCGCATAGCTCGTGCACGAAGGCGCCATTCGCCATATGCAGGCGGCGTTCCTGACGGCCGATTGCGGCGTCTTCGAAATCGATGAGGAAATCGAGTTCCAGCGAGTCGGCCGGATCCAGACGGGCAACGGCGTCGCCCTTCCGGACTTCAACGCGTTCCAGAACCTTCAGCGCCCGCAGCGGAGCACGCAGGCGGCGGACGCCTTTGGCGACGATGCCGGCGACGAAAGGCGCGGATGATCCATCGAGGATCGGCACTTCGGGGCCGTCGATCTCGATCAGAGCGTTGTGCACACCACACCCGGCCAAAGCGGCCATCAGATGCTCGACCGTGGAAACGGATACATCTGCGTGGTTGACCAGCCGAGTGCAAAGCGGCGCAGCCTCAACCGCGTCCCAGCGAGCCGGGATCAGCGGATCGCTATCGGTGACATCGGTGCGGCGAAACCATATTCCCGACTCCGCCGAGGCGGGCAAAATGGTCAGCCGGACATCCGTGCCGCTATGCAGGCCGGTGCCGGAGAAACTGACGGGACTCTTGATCGTTGTCTGCACTGGTTCTTCTCACCCATATTCCGGACAGAGAGATAAGCCGGCAAAAGTGGCGTTAAAGGCTGGGTAAGGTTTCCTCAATTCACTCTTTGCAACGCTCTGAAACATGCGGCTTCGGGCTGCGCAACTTCCCGCCTAAACTGATCGGTTCAGTTGTGAAGCCTTTGAATAAAAAGCAAAAGACCGGCCGGGGCCGGTCCTTTGACAAGCATTCTTGTGACCGCTGATTCAGTTTGCCTGGCGTCGCAGGAAAGCCGGAATCTCGATCCGCTCCTGGTCCGGATCCATCTCCAGCTCTTCTTCAGGCGCGGTCACCGGGGGCTGGCGGCGGACCGGATGGGGCGCTCTCTGGGGGTGCGCCTCGGCCGCGTGGCCGGTCATCCGCCCGATCAGCGAGTTGATCCCAAAGCGCGATTTCTCGGCCGGCTCCTCCTCGTTGACGACGGCGGCAGGGCGAGTACGGGGTGCCTTTTGCACCGCACTCTGCAGACGAGCCAGCACCTCCGGAGAAGGCGATCCCGCCTTTGGCGCGACAAAAGCCTCGGGCGTAGCTTCGGGAGCCGTGGCTTCGACGGGCTTCGGTTCGGGCCGGTAAGCCGGCGGCGGCAGATCGTCCTGCGCAAAGATGTTGCTCGAGGGCTCCTCGACCTGTTCTTCCTCGAGGCTGTCGAACAGCGGTGGCTGTTCCTCGGCGCGCAGTTCCGCGGCCACCGGAACATGCTGCTCCTCGGCGGCGACATGCGCGGCAGAGGCATAGTCGGCCTCGAACTTTTCTTCGACTTCCTGTGCGCTGTGCAGCGGCTCCGCCAGGCGGCGGCGCGGCACCGGAACCTCGGTCGCTTCGCTGGCGTCGATACCGGTGGCAACGACCGAAACGCGCATCGCGCCTTCCATGCTGTCGTCCAGCGTCGAACCGACGATGATGTTCGCGTCTGCGTCCACTTCCTCGCGGATACGGTTGGCGGCTTCGTCCAGTTCGAACAGGGTCAGATCGTGACCGCCGGTGATGTTGATCAGCACGCCCTTCGCGCCTTTCAGGCTGATCTCGTCCAGCAGCGGGTTGGCGATCGCCTTCTCGGCGGCCTGGATCGCACGATCCTCGCCGGTGGCTTCGCCGGTGCCCATCATCGCCTTGCCCATTTCGTCCATAACAGCGCGGACGTCAGCAAAGTCGAGGTTGATCAGGCCCGGGCGGACCATCAGGTCGGTAACGCCCTTAACACCTTGATACAGAACGTCGTCTGCCATGGAGAACGCCTCGGTAAAGGTCGTCTTCTCGTTGGCGAGGCGGAACAGGTTCTGGTTCGGGATGATGATCAGCGTGTCGACCATCTTCTGCAGGTTCTCGACGCCATCCTCTGCCTGGCGCATCCGCTTGGCGCCCTCGAACTGGAACGGCTTGGTCACGACGCCGACAGTCAGAACGCCCAGTTCGCGGGCCGCCTGCGCGATGATCGGCGCGGCGCCCGTCCCGGTGCCGCCGCCCATCCCGGCGGTGATGAAGCACATGTGTGCGCCAGCGAGGTGATCCACGATCTCCTCGATCGTTTCTTCGGCTGCGGCCGCGCCGACGGACGGGCGGGCACCTGCGCCAAGGCCCTCGGTGACCTTCACTCCGATCTGGATGCGGGCGGGCGCATGGCTTTGCGCCAGCGCCTGCGCGTCGGTGTTCGCAACCACGAACTCCACGCCCTCCAGCTCTTTCTCGATCATGTTGTTGACGGCGTTGCCGCCGGCCCCGCCGACGCCAAATACGGTAATGCGGGGCTTCAGGTCTTCACGTTCGGGCATTTGCAAATTCAATGTCATCGTTGTTGGTCCGCCTGTCTGTCTTTTTGCCCCGGGTTGACCCCCCGGTCCGCCTCATTACCCGCAACCTTACTGATTCCACCGGGGAAGGTCACGAAAAAAACGCCGATTAGACACAAAATGTCGAGGACTTTTTGCGTCTTTCAGCGCGATATTGCCGGTGCAACGATATATAGTGGTCACCAGTTATCCTTGAACCATTTCACGGCACGGCGCAGCGAGCGCGCCGGATAGCGTTCGATCGGCATTTCGAAATCCCACCACTCGTCCTGCGGATGCGCCGCGAAGAGTGAAAGCCCCACACACGAGGCAAAGGCTGCACCGGTTGCAGCCTGAGGTAAACCCTGAACCCGGAGCGGGCGGCCGATGCGCACCTGATTGCCGAGAATTTTCGGTGCCAGCCCGTCGAGTCCCGGAATTTGTGACCCGCCACCGGTCAGCACGACCTGCTGCGAGGGCAGATGTTCGAATCCCGCGGCATCAAGCCGCTCGCGCACCTCTTCCAGAATCTCCTCCACCCGCGGGCGCATGATTCCAATGAGTTCCGAGCGGCTAACCGTTCGTCGGTCATGTTCCCAGTCGCCGGTATCGCCACCGATCTCGATCCGCTCGCGGTCGTCCATTCCGGTGGCCACAAGACCGCCGAAGACCGTCTTGATCCGCTCGGCCGTAGCCAGCGAGACCTGCAGCCCTTTGGAGATATCCTGCGTGATATGCGCCCCGCCCAGCCGCACGCTGTCGGCATAGATCATGTGCTTCTTCATGAAGATCGAGATGCTGGTCGACCCGCCGCCCATGTCGATGCAGGCGGCCCCCAGCTCCTGCTCGTCTTCTACGAGGCTCGAAATACCAGAGGTGTAGGCGGACGACGCGATGCCGGCCAGTTCCATGTCGCAGCGCTTGATGCAGTAAAGCAGGTTCTGCACCGCATCGCCCTCGATGGTCAGCACGTGCATGTCGCAAGCCAGACGGTTGCCGATCTGTCCACGCGGATCGCCAAGACCGGAGCGGTGATCCAGAGCGAAGTTCACCGGCTGCGCATGGACCACGTGGCGGGTCTCGCCGAAATCAGGCACGTCGCAGGAGGCAAGCACGCGGGCCACGTCCTGTTCGCCCACAGTGCTGTCATGCAGTTCGATCGCGCCGGCAAGGCCGTAGCTGCGGGGTTTCGCGCCGGAGAAAGACGCAATGACATGGTCCACGCGGACATTTGCCATCTTCTGCGCCGCCTGCACCGCTGTACGGATCGCCCGCTCGGTCTCGTTCATTGCCGTGATTTCGCCAAAGCGCACACCGCGCGAGCGGGTGGTTGCGGCTCCGATCACGCGAAACGCGGACTGACCGGCCAGCGAACCGACCCCATCGGTCTCGCGATACTGCTCCGGACCGTCGAACCTCAGCACGAGGCAGGCGATCTTGGACGTCCCGATATCGAGGATCGCGATAACCCCGCGTTGCAGCGCGGCTTTCCGCATGGCCCGCATCGCACGCTGGGAATGGTAGAGGTCGGTCATTGAAGGATATCTCCCAGCTCTATGCCTTTTATCTTGTGCAGTTCTTCCACGGCATTCGGGTTCAGGCGCAGCGTCGGACGGGTCGGATTGCGCATGTCTACGACAGCAAGGTCGCGGGCGAGCAGATCTTGCGCCTCGTCCAGCGCCATCACCCGCTCCAGCGCCGTGACCGGCTCTGTCTCGGGCAGCAGGATGCGCTGACCACGGTCAAGCACCACGTCCCAGCGCCGCTCCCCCATCCGCACAATTCCGCGCAGACGGTCGTCAATCTGGGTGCTGGCGGCGAACAGCTCCAACGCTTCGCGCACCTGCAGGTCAGCACCAATGCCTGCGATCAGCGGCAAGTCGGCACGATCACCCCGAGCGTCGAGCGCCGAAACACGGCGCCCATCGGCATCCAGCAATTCCAGCATCCCCTCGGCCCGCCAGACGATTGCTGGAACGCGCTCGGTCACGTCAACCTGCAGAACGCCGCCCGGACGCACCCGCAGATCGACCGACGCAACCGCGTCGAGCTGCGCCACGGTTTTCTGCATTGCCACGAGGTCCAGGTCGAACGAGGAAACCGGGAAATCCAGCGGCAGAACCTCGCGGATATCCTCGGACAGCTCGCCCGAAGCACCATCGATGGCCATGATCTTGACCATGAATTCCGGCCGCTCCGCGATGGAGCGGCGGATCTCGGTCACCATGTCGGTGATGGCGTTACGATTTGCCGGCTGCGAGAACACCCAGACCAGCGCCAGCGCCGCCACCGAAAGCGGCAGACCGAGGCGCAGGAACCGGCGCACCGACGGCGTCAGCCACCAGCGATGCAGGCGAAAGGCCCATCTCGACGGCGCCGGGTCGCGGCGGCGGGGGAGCGTTACCTGTTGCACGAGGCCTCCTCGACAAGTTGGCGGCAGAGCTTGCCAAAGCTCATGCCGCAATGGGCCGCCTGTTCGGGTGCAAGCGATGTTGGGGTCATGCCGGGCTGGGTATTGGTCTCCAGCAGGATCAGTCCGGCAAGTCCCCTGCCCTCATCCCAGCGGAAATCGGTACGGCTGATGCTGCGGCATCCCAGAGCAACATGGGCGCGCGCGGCATAGTCGAGACAGGCGTCGAAAATCTCCTGCGGCACATCCGCGGGCAGTTCATGCCGAGAACCGCCGACATCGTACTTGGCGTGATAGTCGTACCAGCCCTCGGTGATGATATCCGTCACCGTCAGCGCGGTATCGCCTACCACGGTCGTGGTCAGTTCGCGACCCGGCGCATACTGCTCGACCATCACAACGTCCGGCATCTCACGGCTCAACTGCGGCGGCGTATTTGCGCCATCCTGCACGATATAGACGCCGACGCTGGAGCCCTCGTTATAGGGCTTCACTACGTAGGGCGGCTCCATCACATGGCTCTTCCGCACGTCATCTGCTTCGGCCAGCAGGCTTTCGACTACCGGCAGACCGTTGGCGCGGTAGATTGCCTTGGTCCGCTCCTTGTCCAGAGCCAAGGCCGAGGCCAGCACACCGCTGTGTGTGTAGGGGATCTGAAGCCATTCCAGCATGCCCTGAACACAGCCATCCTCGCCCCAGCGGCCATGCAGGGCGTTGAAGACAACGTCGGGGGACAGCTCCGTCAGGCGAAAGGCAAGATCGTGCCCGGCATCAAGCTCGGTCACATCGAAGCCTTCGCTCCGAAGCGCCTCGGCGCATTCGCGCCCGGTCGACAGCGAAACCTCTCTCTCGGCAGAGAGTCCGCCCATCAACACGACAACATTCCGGGATGCCCTGCCCGACACCACCACCGCCTTCTGCCTCACGAACCGCGCATCTTATGGCGACACGTCGGATCTGTTCTTATTGGTTATCGCCGGGGGCTGTTTCGCCAACCCGGATCACTTCCCATTCTAGACATATTCCGGTGCTTTGAAACACCTTTTTTCGAACTTCCTCGCCCAGCGCCTCCAGTTCGGCGGCGGTCGCGCTCCCGGTATTCGTCAGGAAATTCGGGTGCTTCTCCGACATCTGCGCACCGCCGTGCCGAGCCCCGCGCAGCCCTGCATCCTCGATCAGCTTCCACGATTTCAGCTCGTGCGTATCGTCGGCCCGCCCGGTGGAGCTATAACCCGCGGGATTGCGGAACGTTGAGCCCGCGGTGCGGTCCTTCACGGGCTGCGTCGCGTCGCGCTTTGCCAGCTGGTCGGCCATCTGCTGCTCAAGCAGCTCCGGATCGCCCTTCGGCGCGCGGAAGGTGACAGATGTGATCACCGTGTCGGCGGCGAGGTTGGTCTGGCGATAGGCGAAGTTTAGATCGCCGGGCGATAGCGTAATAATCTTGCCGGCCCGCGTCACTGCCGTGGCGCTTTCGAACACATCTGCGGTGTACCGCCCGTAGCAGCCCGCATTCATCCGAACCGCGCCGCCGATAGCACCCGGGATCGTCCTGAGAAACGTCAGGTCCAGCCCGGCCGCCGCCGCCTTCCGCGCGACATGTGCATCCAGAGCAGCAGCCCCCGCGAGGACCCGGTCGCCGTCGATCTCGATCCCGTTGAACCCGCGCCCCAGCCGGATCACCACCGCGCGGATTCCGCCGTCGCGCACGATCAGGTTCGACCCGACGCCAATAGGGAAAACCGGGATCGCCGGGTCGAGCGCCCGCAGGAACGACGTCAAGTCCTCGGTATCGGCGGGTTGGAACAGCCAATCCGCCGGCCCGCCTACGCGCAGCCAGGTCAGGTCCGAAAGCGGACGGTTCGGCGTCAGCGTGCCACGGGTCTGGGGAAGCGTATCAGCCATGACTGCGGGATAGGCGCGTGTCGGGGGCTGCGCAAGGGAACGCTCCTGCGGAGTGTGCCTCCGGCGGGGATATTTCCGGCCAGAAGAAGATGCGGGACTACTGCCGTTCCGTGGTGCCGAGCACCCGGTTGATCCAGCGCCAGAGGTAGAGTACCGGCCAGCGCAGGATCGACATGGCGGCAGCGAGACAGAGAAGTCCGATCCAGGGACCGTGGAGCCAGAAGATCCAGACCAGGATCGGCAGCCCCACGGCGATCAGCACGTACGCGGCCGGCCAGTGGCTGCGTTTCGACGGCAGCATCCCGGCCACATTGGCGGCGATGGCCCAGAAACAGCCAAGGATCAGCGGCAGGCTCATTCGCCGGGCTTTTCCGTGGGAATTCCGGCCAGCTTGCGGAACAGGTGGATCAGCGGGCGGCGGAACATCGACAGCACCGCGAAGATGCCGATCAACGTGATGACCGGACCGTGCTCGCGCGCCAGGAAGTAAATGAGCACCGGGGCGCTGATCAGCAGCAGAAGCCCCGGCGCGATCTGGTAGCGCATTGGCAAGAACGCGGTCACCGAGGCCGCCACGACCCAGAGACAGGCGAGGATCAGTGGCAGACTCATGGTGCGGGCGCCCTCAGCCGTCCTTCTCCAGCTGCGCCGGAAGGTTGTTCGCCCAGGAGCTGATGGTACCGGCACCGAGGCATACCACCATGTCGCCCGGCTCGGCGAATTCGCGGACCAATGCCGCCAGATCCCCCTCGTCGGAAATGGCGCGGGCGCTGCGGTGACCGGCGCGCGTAAGGCCCGCCACCAGGTCGTCGCGGGTGGCGCCGGGGATCGGATCCTCGCCGGCGGCATAGACCTCGGCGATGCCAACCACGTCCGCATCGTTGAAGCAGGTGCAGAAGTCGCCGAACAGGTTCGACAGCCGGGTGTAGCGGTGCGGCTGATGCACCGCGATGACCTTGCCGTCTGTCGCCTGCCGTGCAGCCTTCAGCACCGCCGCGATCTCAACCGGGTGGTGGCCATAATCGTCGATGATCGTCACGCCGTTCACCTCGCCCACGCGGGTAAACCGGCGGTTAACGCCCTTGAAGTTGGCCAGCGCCTCGCGGATCGCGTCCTTCTTCATGCCCAGATGGCGGGCGACGGCGACCGCGCCCAGAGCGTTGGAAACGTTGTGATTACCTGGCATCGGCAGGGTGCAGTCGCGGATCCACTTGTCCTCAGACCGCAGCCGAATGTCGAAATGCGCTACGCCGCGCTCGTAACGCAGGTTGTCGGCGCGCACGTCCGCCTGAGCGTTGAAGCCGAAGGTGACGACGCGGCGATCGGTGACCTTGGAAACCAGCGACTGCACGTCCGGGTCGTCGGTACAGCAGACCGCGAGCCCATAGAACGGAATGTTCTCGACGAAATCGAGGAAGCCCCGGTGCAGGTTCTCCTCGGTGCCCCAATGCTCCATGTGCTCGGGGTCGATATTGGTCACCATCGCGATGGTGGCGGGCAGGCGGTTGAAGGTACCGTCGGATTCGTCGGCCTCGACCACCATCCACTCGCCCTGCCCCATCCGGGCGTTCGATCCGTAGGCGTGGATGATGCCGCCGTTGATCACGGTCGGGTCAATCCCGCCAGCATCCAGCAGCGTGGCAACCAGCGTCGTTGTGGTGGTCTTGCCATGGGTGCCGGCGACGGCGACGTTGGATTTCAGCCGCATCAGCTCGGCCAGCATCTCGGCGCGGCGCACGACGGGCAGGCCCTCGACGCGGGCGGTGTCGAGTTCCGGGTTGCCCGGCTTGATCGCGGAAGAGATCACCACGACCTCCGCCTCGGCCAAGTTCTCGGCCTTCTGCCCGATAAAGATCTTTGCGCCCATCGCGACCAGCCGGTCGGTGATCTTCGACGCCTTAAGGTCCGATCCCTGTACCTTGTAGCCGTGGTTGATCAGCACCTCGGCGATACCGGACATACCGATGCCGCCGATCCCCACAAAGTGGATCGGGCCCATTTCCATTGGCAATTTGGTTGCCGCGTTCATGCCGCAGGTCCGGAATTTGCCCCAGCGTTCATGTTTCATGCCCGATCTCGCGCCTCTCTGCCAGTGTGGTTACCAAGTCCGCCAGACGTTCTGCCGCGTCCGGTAGTCCAATCGTCAATGCCGCGTGGGCCATCTTCACGGCGCCGTCGGGGTTTTCGAGAATCAGCGCCATATGCTCGGAAAGCGAGCTGACGTCCAGCAGCGATTCTCGGATCATGATGGCCGCCCCGGCGTCAACCAGACCGCGCGCGTTTGCTGCCTGTTCGTCGCGGATCGCGGCGGCCAGCGGGATCAGAATCGAGGGTCTGCCGATGACGGTAAGATCCGCCACGGTGGACGCGCCAGAGCGGGCGACGACCAGCTGCGCTTCTGACATACGCTCCGGCACGTCATGGAAAAACGGCTGCACATCGGCGCGGATGCCATGCTCGGCGTAGAACGCGGTAACACGCTCATGATCCTCGGGCCGCGCCTGGTGCGAGACGCGGGTATAGGCGCGCACCGTCTCGGGCAGTTCCGCGATTGCGGCGGGCACCATGTCCGACAGGATGCGCGCGCCCTGGCTGCCGCCAAGCACAAGGACCTGCATCGGGTGATCGCCGGGGGGGATGTAAGGCGAACCCGCCTTGTCGCGGATCGCCCGCCGCACCGGGTTGCCGGTGTGATCGCCGGTCACGCCCTCAGGCAGCTCGGTCGGCCAGGTGCCGCAGGCAACCGCATCGACGCGTTTCGCAAAGACCTGGTTGACCCGGCCAAGCACCCCGTTCTGCTCGTGGATGGCGCGCGGCAGTTTCAGGATCGTCGCCGCAGCAAGCGCGGGGATCGAGGGGTAGCCGCCGAAGCCCACGACCACCGCCGGGCGGTGGCGGCGGAACGCGAAGATCGCGGAAATGGCACCGCCGAGGATCTGGAATGGCGCGATCAGCTTGGCCAGGATGCCGCCGCGGGCGAAGGTGGCGGAAGAGACCTGCTCTATCTGAACCGCCTCGGGGAATGCGCCGGTGTAGCGCGCGCCGCGCGGATCGGTGGACAGGATCACCCGCCAGCCGCGGGAAAGCATCGTTTCGGCCAGTGCCTGCGCCGGGAACATGTGACCACCGGTGCCACCGGCGGCAATGACGAGAAGTGGGCGTTCCGCCATTACGCCGCGCCGCCGAATGCGCGATCAGTGCAGAAAATTGGCACCCATCTTCGGCGGCGCACCGGATAATATCGGATTTGTCCGGACAAGGGTCAGTGTCTCCGACGCATAAGGATATCGCCGATCTCACCCTGCGGACGGGTCCGCGTGAAGGCCAACAGCATGCCCACGGCAATCCCGCCAGCGATCAGCGACGACCCGCCGTAGCTGACGAAAGGTAGCGTCATGCCCTTGGCCGGCAACAGCCGCACAGCCACCCCCATGTTGATGATCGCCTGCACCCCGAACGCACAGGCGAGACCCGTTCCCGCAAGTCTGATGAACGGATCCCGCTCTCTTATCAGCCGCAGAAGCGACCGGACAGTGATCGTCATGTAGAGAAGGATGATGAACAGCACGAGGATCAGCCCGTATTCCTCTGCTGCCACGGCAATGATGAAATCGGTATGCGCGTCGGGCAACGACCATTTCACATGGCCCTCGCCGACGCCGACGCCAAAGAACCCACCCTCGCGGATCGCGCCGGTGGCATAGCCAAGCTGTGTGCGAGGATCGACCTCTGGCGACAGGAAGCCGTCGATGCGGCGGGCGAAGTGTTCAGACGCGTTATAGGCAACAGTGCCGCCCGTCACGGCCAGTGCGGCCATTCCGATCAGCAGGGTGAACGGCGCACCGGCGACGAAATACATCACGCCCCATGCGAACAGCACCAGGCAAGCCTGACCGAAGTCGGGCTGCAGCGCCAGAAGACCCACGACGGCGCAGACCAGCGCGAAGGAAATGCTCTTGCCCGGTGGGCCGTTTATTTCCTGGCTCGCCGCCATCAGCCAGGCTGACACGATGATCAGACCGGGTTTCAGGAATTCCGACGGCTGTACCGAGGCGAAGCCGAGGCTGAACCAGCGCACCGCGCCCTTGCCGAAATCCGTGCCGAAAACCGGCAGCAGCATCAGAGCGACAAACGACACAGCGAAACCAATGACGCCAAGCCGGCGCACCATGGTCGGCGACATCATCGAGGTCAGCACCATTGCGATCAGCGCCAGCGCCCCGAAGAACGCCTGCCGCTGCACATAGTGAAAAGCGTGGAACCCGTTCTTCGCGGCCAGCGGCGGCGAAGCGGCAAGGCCAAGCAGCATACCGACCCCGAACAGCAGCAGCACGCAGGCCAGCGACCAGCGGTCGATCGTCCGCCACCAACGCGGCAGAATCGGCTCGCCTTCGCGAACGGGCGCCGCGCCGAACACCATTTCCGTCATGGGGTACCGCCTGTAACTGTCACTGCTCGCCCGGTTTTCCGGGTCTGGGGACAAGATTAACCAAAGATTTCCGACCGCGCTAGTGTTTACCGATCAATTGCTTCGCCGGCCGCGCGCCTGTTGCGGTTGCGGGACGCTCCGCGGGGGATACTTGCGGCCAGAAGAAGCGGTGCGGTCAGCCTGCGGGGGTCAGACGGGCGCGCACCAGTTCCATGAACGCCTCGCCGCGTTTCTCGAAATCGGGGAACTGGTCAAAGCTGGCGGCGGCGGGGGCCAGCAGGATCGTATCGCCCGGCTCCGCATCTGCGGCGGCGCAGGCCACTGCCATCTCCATCGTCTCGCAGATCTCGTGTGCGGTGTTGCCCAGCTGCAGCGCGAAATCACGCGCCGAATGGCCGATCAGGTAGGCCTTTGTCACCCGCGACAGATGCGGCGCAAGGCTGGCTATGCCGCCATCCTTGCCCAGACCCCCGGCGATCCAGCGGATCCGGTCGAAAGCCTGCAGCGCCTGCGCGGCGCTGTCGGCATTGGTGGCCTTGCTGTCATTGACCCAGGTGACACCGTCCTGCTCTGCGACGATCTGACTACGATGCGGCAGCCCCTCGAAATCCCGGAACGCCGCCTCGATCGAATTGGGGCCCATGCCCAGCGAGCGGCAGACCGCATAGGCGGCGCAGGCGTTCTGGTGGTTATGCGCGCCCGGCAGGCCCCGGATGCCGCGCAGATCTATGGAACCGACCTGTTTGCCCTTCCGGTATTCCGACAGGAACCCTTTGCGGGCAAAGACGCACCAGCCGGGCCCGCCGAGTTTGGTACCCGACGACACCCGGATCACCCGCGTATCGGCAGGTCCCTGCGACTGCTGGTTCGCCAGGAACCGGCCCTCGGGCTCGTCGACGCCGATCACACAACGATCCGGCGCGCCCTCGGCAAAGAGCCGCCGCTTGGCGGCGAAATAACCGCCCAGCCCGCCATGCCGGTCCAGATGATCCGGCGTCAGATTGGTGAAGACGGCGATATCCGGCGTCAGTGCACGCGCAAGCTCGGTCTGGTAGCTCGACAGCTCCAGCACCACCACTTCGCCGTCCTGCGGTGGATCGATGTCGAACACGCCGCGGCCGATGTTGCCGGCCAGCTGCGCCGGTTTGCCGGCATGCTCCAGCACATGATGGATAAGTGCGGCGGTGGTGGATTTCCCGTTTGAGCCGGTGACGGCCACGACCCGTGGCGGCTGGTCGAACTGCGCCCAGTCCGCGCTGCCGAAACTGGCGAAGAACAGGCCGATATCATTGTCCACCGGCATGCCCGCTTCCCAGGCGGCAGCGATCGCCTTGTTCGGCGCGGGGTAAAGATGCGGGATGCCCGGAGAGACGATCAGCGCGCTAACGTCGTCATAGGCGCCCTGCCGGGTCAGGTCGCGCAGCGTGAAACCCTCGGATTCGGCACGTGCCCGGCCCTCGGCGCCGTCATCCCAGCAGACCGGCGTCCCGCCGCCTTCGCGCAGGGCACGGGCGGCTGCAAGGCCGGAGCGGCCGAGGCCCAGAACGGCGACGGTCTCGCCTGCATATCCGCGAACGGGGATCATGATCTCTCCTGTCCTGTCAGACCGGATTACCCGCTCGCGAGGCGGGATTCCAGCCAGTCCGCGCGATCGGTGACGCTGACCTTGGGAAGCGGTTCGGCACGATAGCCGAATTCGTCCAGCCCGGCCCTGAGCAGCTCGAACTCGGCCAGGGCCGCGTCCATCCCGTGCTTTCGGTCCGCATCCGCGGCAAACAGCTCCGGCCAGGGTTCTGCCAGAAGCACCAGCGGATCGTAGCGATATCGGGTGAGCGCATCGCCAATGTCCTGCCCCATATGACGCAGGTTGATCGCAGCGTCGAAGATGCCGCGGTCGAACAGCGTTATCCCCGGCCCGGCTGCCTCCCAGTCCGCGATCGCCATCTCGAGGCAGAGCCGGGCGAAGCGCTCAAGATCCACCCATGGCAGCCCGTCGCCGCCGGCGGCCCGCTCTGCCGCGATCACCCGACGGCCCGGTTCCGGCACGGTAACCCAGCCACGACGGGCCACTTCGACCAGCAGCGTCGATTTGCCGGCGGCGGAACAGCCGGTGATCAGGATGCGTCGGGGCTGATAGGTCATAGGGGAAACGCCTTCGGGCCTGCGATTGGCGCGTTTCGAACAAACTCAGCGGGAAAATCGCCGAACAGCGACTAGAATCCCACACATATCCGACAATCGCCGTCTACCGGACTTTCAGCGTCGCCAGCCCGATCAGCGCCAGGATCAGCGAGATGATCCAGAAGCGGATCACGATCTGCGGCTCCGCCCAGCCCTTCTTTTCGAAGTGGTGGTGGATCGGTGCCATCAGGAACACGCGCTTTCCGGTGCGTTTGAAATAGGCGACCTGGATGATCACAGACAGCGCCTCGGTCACAAACAGCCCGCCGACAATTGCCAGCACGATCTCGTGCTTGGTCGCCACAGCAATCGCCCCCAGCGCCCCGCCGAGGGCAAGCGATCCGGTATCGCCCATGAATACCGCCGCGGGCGGCGCGTTATACCACAGAAAGCCCAGCCCGCCACCGATCAGGCTGGCTGTGAAGATCAGGATCTCGCCGGTGCCGGGCACGTAGTGAACGTCGAGGTATTCGGTGAAGTCTACCCGGCCGACCGCATATGCGATGACGCCAAGCGTCCCCGCGGCGATCATCACCGGCATGATCGCCAGCCCGTCCAGCCCGTCGGTCAGGTTCACCGCGTTGGCGGCGCCGACGATCACGATCATGCCGAAGGGAATGAAGAACCAGCCGAGATTCAGCAGCACGTCCTTGAAGATGGGGAACCCGAGCTGAAACGTCAGCTCGTCGGGGTGCAGGCAGGACGCCCAGTAGACCGCAATCCCCGAAATCAGGAACCCGATTCCTAGGCGCAGCCTTCCCGGCACGCCCTTGGAGTTCGCCTTCGACAGCTTGGCGTAATCGTCGGCAAAGCCCACCAGACCGAAACCCACCGTCACGAACAGGATCATCCAGACGAACCCGTTGTCCAGCCGCGCCCACAGCAGCGTTGCCACCAGCAGTGCGCCCAGGATCAGCACACCGCCCATCGTGGGCGTCCCCTGCTTGGCCAGATGCGATTCCGGCCCGTCATCACGTATCGGCTGGCCATTGGCCTGCCGCCGCTTCAGCAGGTTGATCAGTGGTCGACCGAACAGGAAACCGAAGATCAGCGCGGTAAAGAAGGCTCCGCCGGAGCGAAAGGTGATGTAGCGAAACAGGTTGAAGAAGTCGCCGCCGTCGGAGAATTCGGTCAGCCAGTACAGCATCAGGCAAGTTCCTCGGATTCGGTCAGCAGCGGATGGCCCAATTTACGGATCGCGTCAACAACGAGGCTGACCTTTATGCCCTTGGACCCCTTCACCAGGATGACGTCCCCGGCATCCACCAGCCCGTGCACCCGGGCGGCCAGTTTCTCTGCCTTTTCAAACCATTGGCCGCGCTGCTCCGGTGGCAGGATGTCGTACAGCGCGCGCATCCGCGGCCCGACGCAATGCACGAGGTCAAGCACCTTCAGCGCCGGCAATTCGGCAATGGCCGCATGCAGGGCAATCTCGTCCTCGCCCAGTTCCAGCATGTCTCCCAGAACCGCAATCCGCCGGCCGCGACTGTAGCGGCCAAGCCCGTCGCGCGGCTCCGTCGCGGCCAGCACGTCAAGCGCCGCCTCGACCGAAGCGGGGTTCGCATTGAATGCGTCGTCGATCAGTTCGACTGCCATCTTCTCTTCGACCGCATCGAGTGACAGCATCTCGATCTTGCCGCGCCCCTCGGGCGGGTGCCACTGGCCCAATGCGTTGACGGCCAACGCGACGTCGAGGTTCAGCGCCTTCGCAACACCAAGCGCCCCCATCGCGTTGACAGCGAAATGGCGGCCGGGAGAGTTGATCTTGTACATCACCTTCTGCCGCCACAGCCTGCCCTGCGCCACCGTGGTTTCGCGCGACAGTCGCACATCCATGACGCGGTGGAAATTACGGCTGGCCATGCCGAAGGTGCGCACTTTCGCACCGGCTGCCTGCGCGGCTTCGCGCAGGATCGGGGCGGTCTGAATGTCGCCGTTGATCACAGCAGTTCCGCGCGGCTCCAGCCCGCCGAAGATTGCAGCCTTTTCGCGTGCGATGTCATCCACCGAGTCGAAGGCCTCCAGATGCGCCTGCGTCACGGTGGTCACCATCGCGACATGGGGCCGGGCCATCCGCGCCAGCGGCAGGATCTCTCCGGGATGGTTCATGCCGATCTCGATCACGGCAAATTCCGTGTCGGCGGGCATTCGCGCCAGCGTCAGCGGCACGCCCCACTGGTTGTTGAAGCTCTTCTCCGCCGCATGAACGCGCCGCCGCTGCCCGGACAACACCGCGCGCAGCATTTCCTTGGTCGAGGTCTTGCCGACCGACCCGGTGACCCCGACGACCCGCGCCTTGGTCCGTGCCCGCCCGGCCACGCCCAGCCGTCCCAGCGCCGGCAGCACCTCGTCCACAATCAGAAGCGGTGCGTTCTCGGACACTCCGTCCGGCACGCGGCTGACCATTGCCGCCGCCGCATCCTTGCCCAGTGCATCGGCCACAAAGTCATGGCCGTCGCGCACATCGGTCAACGCGACGAAAAGGTCGCCCGGCCGCAGCGACCGCGTGTCGATGGAAACGCCCGTGGCGACCCAGTCCGTCGTCGCGCGCCCGCCGGTTGCCGCTGCCGCGTCCGCCGCGGTCCAAAGCGTCATACCAGCCGTCCGTCCAGCGCCGCGACGGCCACGCTCGCCTGTTCCACATCATCGAAGGGGTAAACATCATCGCCGATGATCTGGCCGGTCTCGTGCCCCTTGCCCGCGATCAGAAGCGCATCGCCCGGCTGCAGCGCATCCACGCCACGCAGGATCGCCTCCGCCCGGTCGCCGACCTCTGTCGCATCGGGCGCGCCGGCCAGCACTTCGGCACGGATCGACGCCGGATCTTCCGACCGCGGATTGTCGTCCGTGACGAAGGCGACATCGGCGTTCTCCGCCGCCGCCTGCCCCATCAGCGGGCGTTTGGTGGTGTCACGGTCGCCGCCGGCTCCGAACACCACGATCAACCGCCCCAACACATGCGGCCGCAAGGCTCGCAGTGCGGTTTTCAGCGCGTCCGGCGTGTGCGAATAGTCCACGAACACCGTCGCCCCGTTCTCGCGCGTGGCGGCCAGCTGCATGCGGCCCCGCACGCCCTTGAGATGCGGCAGCATGTCGAAGGTGCGCACCGGATCGCAGCCGGTCGCGATGACCAGCCCGGCTGCGGTGAGCACGTTTTCCGCCTGAAACCCGCCGATCAGGTCCAGCCGCGCCTGCCGCGGCCGGCCGTTCCAGTCGAACCGCAGGTCCTGCCCAGTCGCATCATAGCGCTGCGCCCGAATCCGCAGGTTGGCTTCCTCGCCGCGCCCGACTGTCAGGATATCCTGGCCGCGATCCATCGCAATGTCCGCCAGCTCGGCCCCGCGCGGATCGTCGATGTTGATCACCGCTGCGCCGTCATCCGGCAGAACGCGCGTAAAGAGCCCCGACTTGGCGGCAAAATATTCCTCGAAGCTGGAATGATAGTCGAGGTGATCCTGGCTGAAATTCGTGAACGCCGCCGCTGCCAGGTTCACCCCGTCCAGGCGCCGCTGCGCAAGCCCGTGAGACGATGCCTCCATCGCGACGTGATCCACCCCGGCTTCGGCAATTTCTCGCAGAACCCGGTGCAGGGTGATCGGTTCCGGCGTGGTATGCTGTAGCGGGGTTTCGTACGCGCCTTCGACACCCGTGGTGCCCAGGTTCACCGATTTCAGCCCGAGCTCGGTCCAGATCTGTCGCGTGAAGGTGGCGACAGAAGTTTTCCCGTTGGTTCCGGTGACGGCGATGATGGTATCCGGCTGCAGCCCGAACCACAGCGCCGCCGCATAGGCCAGCGCCTGCCTTGGATCCTCGGTAACGACCAGCGCCGCGTCGCTCGCGGCCAGTTCTTCCCTGGCGATCTTCGCGCCCTGCCGGTCGGTCAGGATCGCCCCAGCCCCCATGCGCAGCGCGAACTGGATGAATTCACCACCGTGGATGCGGCTGCCGGGAAGCGCCGCGAACAGGTGACCCGACTCGACCTGCCGGCTGTCCACCGACAGCCCGGTCACCTTTGCCTCGCGGCCGCCCTGTGCCGCAAGTCCCAGATCCGCGAGTGTTTTCGCCCGGGGTGCCATCCGCCTCGACTTTCTTTGCTTACCCCTCTGTTAACGCATCCGCCGGGGCAGGTTCAATCGCGGGCGCAAGACCCAGCAGCGGCGCGGTGCGCCGGATGATTTCTGCCGCGACAGGAACCGCCGTCCAGCCGGCAGTGCGCTTGGGCTTGGAGCCCGAGGTTTCAACCGGTTCGTCCAGCGATACGACCAATACGTATTTCGGATCGTTCACCGGAAACACGCTGGCGAAGGTCGCGATCACCTTGTCGTCATAATAGCCGCCGCGCGGCTTTGGCTTGTCCGCCGTGCCGGTCTTTCCGGCGACCATGTAGCCCGGCACTTCGCCGAAGCTGGCGGTACCTCGAGTCACCACTGCGCGCAGCATGTTGCGTGCCGCGATTGAGGTCTCGCGCGAGATAACGCGCGGACCGGGGATGCGGTAATCCTTTTTTACCAGCGTCGGCGTCACCTTGGTCCCGCCATTGGTGACTGTCGCATATGCCGCTGCCAGATGCAGCGGGCTGGCCGACAGCCCATGACCGTAGGAGATCGTGATCGTATTGATCTCGGACCATTTCGGCGGCAGCAGCGGCTTGGCGTAGGGCGCCTCGAACAGTTCCACCTTGGTCGGCTCGAAAAAACCCAAAGACTCAAGGAACTGCTTCTGCCGCTCCTGCCCGATCATCAGTGCCATATTCGCCGTGCCGATGTTCGAGGATTTCACGATCACGTCCGTGACCGACAGGTAGGGCCCGTAATCGTGGTTCTCGAATTCCTTGATCGTGTACTTGCCCCATTTCATTGGCGCGTCGGCGTCGACAAGGCTGTTCGGGCCAAGCAAGCCCAACTCCATAGCCTGCGCGGCGGCAAAGATCTTGAAGGTCGAGCCAAGCTCGTAGACCCCCTGCACCGCTCGATTGAACAGCGGACTGTCAGATGGATCGCCCTGCAGCAGCGGAACGGGGCGGTCGTTGGGGTCGAAATCCGGCAGGCTCGCCATGGATACGATCTCGCCCGTATAGGCATCCATCAGCACGGCTGCGGCGCCCTTGGCGTTCAGCAGCTTCATGCCGCCGTAAAGGATTTCCTCCACCGCCGACTGGATCGTCAGGTCCAGCGACAGCTGCAGCGGCTTGCCGTTCTCCGCCGGGTCGCGCAGGAACTCGTCGAACTGCTTCTCGACACCGGCGGTGCCGATCACCTCGGCCGCATAAACGCCCTCGCGCCCGAAACCGTAGCCCCCCAGCACATGCGATGCCAGCGCCCCATTCGGGTACAGCCGCATCTCGCGCGGTCCGAACAGCAGCCCGGGCTCGCCGATATCATGCACCATCTGCTGCTGTTCCGGCGACAGGACTTTCTTGATCCAGACGAATTTCCGCTTCCCGGTGAACAGCTTGAGTAGTTTCTCCTCCTCCAGGTCCGGGAAGGTCGCAGCCAATGCGGCAGCGGCACCCTCGGGGTCCACCATGAGCGGCGGCTGCGCATAGAGCGAATGCGTCTGCAGGTTCGTCGCCAAAATCTTGCCGTTGCGATCTACGATATCCGACCGCTGCGCGGTGATCTCCGATGTCGAGACGAAAGACCTCGGCTCTTCCGGCGCCGAGGCCGCCATCAACCCCATCCGGGTTCCGACCACGGTGAAGGCGCAAAAGAAGAACACGCCCAGCACTACCAGGCGCCCTTCGGCGCGCTGCCTGGCCCTGTCGCGCATCTCCTCGTGCCGCAGGCGCAGGTTCTCGCGCTCGATCGCGTCCGGATTCTCGCCCTTGCTGCGTGCCTCGAGGATCCGCGCAAGCGGCCGAAGCGGGACGCGGCTCAAGGCTGCGGCTCCTCGGCCGGCGGCAGAAGCGCGGCTACGTTCACCGGATCCTCGATCAACTCAAACAACGGCTCGGACCGCGGGAAGGCAACCTGTTCGACGCGGCCGAACTGCGCAGGCGCCAGCGGAACCAGCTCCAGCCGCTCGAAGTTCAGGTTGGCCAGGTCGCGCAGCCGGTCCGGGCGGTTCAGATAGGCCCATTCCGCCTTCAGCACCGTTCGTGTCTCGCGCAATGCGCCGATCTGGCGCTGCAGGTTCTGCACCTCGCTCAGTGCGCGCTGGGTCTTGTAGTTCTCGCCATAGGCCCAGAAGGCAAGCCCCATCACGGCCAGGATCGAAAGGACGAATGCAAGCGATTTCAATGTTTTGCCCCCCTGTTCAGCATTGGCAGTCCCAGTTTGGTGCGATCCGGCGCGCCGGCCGGAGCAGTTGTCCGTTTCGCGACACGCAGCCGGGCGGACCGGGCGCGCGGGTTCTGGTGAAGCTCTTCTTCATCCGCCCCCACCGCCTTGCGCGTGATCACTTCGAATCTCGGCGTATCGGATTCGGTCGGCGGCGCGTGGCGGCTGCCTTGACCTTCCTTGCCACCGCGAATCTGGAAAAACCGCTTCACGACACGGTCCTCCAGCGAGTGGAAAGTGACGACAGCCAGCCGCCCGCCGGGCTTCAGCGCCCGCTCGGCTGCTTCGAGCCCCGACGCAAGCTCGCCGAACTCGTCATTCACGGCGATACGTATGGCCTGGAAACTGCGGGTCGCGGGATGCGCCTGCCCCGGTTTCTGTCGCGGCAGTTGCGATTCGATGATCCTGGCAAGCTGCAAGGTGGTCTCTATCGGCGCGTCGTCCCGCGCCTTCACGATAGCCCGCGCGATCCGGCGAGAGGCACGTTCCTCGCCATACTGATAAAGAATGTCTGCGAGATCCGCCTCTGACGCGGTATTGCACAGATCCGCCGCCGTCGGCCCGGTATCGCCCATGCGCATGTCCAGCGGCCCGTCCTTCTGAAAGGAAAACCCGCGCTCCGCCTGGTCGATCTGCATCGACGACACACCCAGATCCAGAACCACGCCGTCTAGATCCTCGTCGTATTCGTCGAGCTTGCCGAAGGTACCCTCTACCATGCTCAGCCGCTCGCCGTACGCGCCGGCCCATTCCTCGGCCATCACAAACACCGTCGGATCGCGATCTACCGCGGTCACGTGATCTGCCCCGGCCTCCAGCAGCCCGCGGGTATAGCCGCCTGCACCGAACGTGCCGTCCAGCCAGCGACCTTCGACGGGTGCAACCGCCTCCAGCAATGGACGCAGCAGGACGGGGATGTGCGGGACGGGGCTGGCAGGGTCCGCCGCGGCCATGGCCTATTCGCCCCGCTTCTGATCCAGAAGGGTGAGCGGATCGAAATCCTCGGGATACTCGTCCAGCATCGCCTCGGTCCTGGACAAATCTGTTTCGTAGGTGTCCGGCTGCCAGATCTGAAAGGTGTCGCCGGTGGCGATGAAAAACGCCTCGTCGCCGATGCCGATCTTGTCGCGCAGCTTCTTGGCCAGCACGATGCGACCGGTTTCGTCCACGCCGATCTGAGTCGACTGGCCGGAAAACAGTTTCTCAAGCAAACGCCGCTCGGCGGAACCGCGCGGCAGGCCGGCGATCTGGTCGTCAACCTCCTCGATTGCATCAATCGTATAGCATTCAAGATACTTCCGGCGGTGATCACCGTAAACAATAACGAATTCGGGGGATTTGCCGTCGGACCAGCCGGGATCGCCGGATTCGAGGACACGGCGAAACTGGGCCGGGATCGACACCCTGCCCTTGCCGTCCACCTTCTGGTGGAACTCGCCTCTGAACCGTCGCGCCACTGTCCCGCGGCTCCCATTCCCTCAGGTGGTTTGATGTCCCCGGAACGGAAACGGCGGATTGAGCTGCTGCCGTTGCTCAATCCGCCGCCCTCGTCCCGCTTTGCGGGTAGTCCAGCTGCGCGCGCCACCTGGGGGGATGTCTGCTCGCCCGCGCGCCGGATCTCTTCGTTCGATGAAAGCGGTAGCCTGTATGAAACCTGACTTGTTTTTATTGTGGCGGGGTCTTGCTGCCCCTTGCCGTCTTCATCGTATGAAAGGGATCGCATGGGAATTCATGGAAATCAATGAAAATCTCACGCGACCATCAACTTCAATCACGGAAATTGGGGCATAAAAACCACAGTATGTTGGGCAGAGACCGGCCCTTTATCTACATCTAGTAAGCTCTGGCTGTTCGATTACCAGATATACCCGGATTCAAGGGCTCAAAAAGTTCCACGATTTCCCGGCGAAATTCACCGCATGTCGCGCTTATCCGTGGGAATTCACAGTCCCGCAACCGAATCTCTCTGATTTTCGGGCATGATTCACATGAAAACCGGCAGGTGTGTCCCGCCGGCCCCACGATTTCCCATTCGCGGTCCCATACGTTCCCATACGGGACCGCGGGACGCCCTTGTCAGGCCATTCCGCCCGCCACCAGCCCACGCGCGATCTGCGCATATGCATCGGCCAGTGGCCCTTCGCCCGCCGCGACCGGCACACCGTCATCCCCGCCCAACCGCACATCAAGGTCCAGCGCCAGCTCTCCCAGGAACGGAACGCCGATCTTCTGCGCCTCGGCCCGGACGCCACCATGGCCGAATATATGTGTCTCCTCCCCGCAATGCGGACAGATGAAAGACGACATGTTCTCGATCAGCCCCAGCACCGGCGCGTTCAGCTTGCCGAACATGTCGATCGCCTTTCGCGCATCCAGCAACGCCACATCCTGCGGCGTCGACACTACCAGCGCGCCGGTCAGCTTGGTGCGCTGGCATAATGTCAGCTGAACATCGCCCGTCCCGGGCGGCAGGTCGACGATAAGAATGTCCAGCTCGCCCCAGCGCACCTGCCCCAGCATCTGCTGCAGCGCACCCATAAGCATCGGCCCACGCCAGACGACCGCCTGATCGGGATCGACCAGCAGCCCAATCGACATGATCGTGACGCCATGGGCATGTAGCGGTTCGATGGTCTTGCCATCCGGTGAGGCAGGTTTTTTCGACACACCCATCATCCGCGGAATCGAAGGGCCATATATATCGGCATCCAGCAGCCCCACCCGCCGCCCCTGCCGCGCCAGCGCCACCGCAAGGTTAGAGGCGACGGTGGATTTGCCCACGCCACCCTTGCCGGAGGCGATGGCAAGGATGCGGTCCACGCCAGACACTTTCATCGGACCGTCCTGTCGGGTCGGGTGACGTCCGATCTTCAGGTCGGGCGCATTTTGCTGCGGCGCAGCATTTCCATGGGCGGTAAGAACAACCGAAGCGCTTTGGATTCCCGGCATTGCGGCGACCCTCCGCTCGCATTCCTGCCGCACGGGCTCTAGCGCCGCTGCCGACTCGGGGCTGTCCGCCTCCAGTACGAAACGGGCGATTCCCCCTTCTACTGTTAACGCTCGCACCAGGCCGGATGTGACCGGATCGCCACCTCCTGGAAGCGTGACGTTACGCAGCACTTGACGTATTTCTTCAATGTTTACGGACATTGCATTCCATCCCCGCCCAAACCTTGGGCATTACGTGTCAGCTATTCGGCAAATCTCAAGAGCGCTTCCGCCGAATGCCGAAAATTCATGCGTCACATATTAAGCATTACGCTAGGGCACGTATGCACATGCTGCATGGCAGAATTGAAGCGCTTTGGGATTGTGCACACGCAGCATCGGCTTATGTTGGCTCCAACAGCGGCGGAACGCAAACGGCAGCGGCCGGTTCACCGCACCCAACACGAGTACGAAGGAAAGCAAATGGCTTTCACCAACGACATCAAAGCATACGAGACCGGGCTGGTCTTTCGTCTGCGCCAGGAATTCGATCGCGCCCGTGCCGCCTATGGCAAGCGCCGTCTTTACAACGAGACGCTGCGCGAGCTGCAGGAGCTGTCGCACCGGGAGCTGAGCGACCTGGGCATTAGCCGCTCGGAGCTGCGTTCAATCGCCCGCACGGCGGCATACGGCGAATAAGGAGTTTTGAGTTCAGACTGCCTTCTCCTCCTCCCTAGGTTGTCTGAAAACTCGCGGCGACATCTTCCTCCTCCCTGATGTCGCCGCACCTTTCTTCCGCGGGAACCACTTCCTCCTCCCTGTGGTTTCCGCGTCAAAGGCGGCGGTGCCTTACCTCCTCCCTAGGTACCGCCGCTCTGAGTTTACCGCTGGCGCCCTTCCTCCTCCCTGGGTGTCAGCGACCAAAGACGGCGGTGTCTCTTCCTCCTCCCTGAGGCACCGCCGTTCTTTGAAAGATGCCGCAGGTGCCCATCCTCCTCCCTAGGGTGCCTGCAGGTAAAGGCGGCGGTGCTCTTCCTCCTCCCTGAGCACCGCCGCTCTACCGGATACTGCGGACGCCTTCCTCCTCCCTGGCGGTCGCAGATACAGACGGCGGCGCCCTTCCTCCTCCCTGGGCGCCGCCGTTGCTTTTTCTGCCCCCCCCCGAACACCACAGCCCACCGCGGTGGCAAGCCTCCGCCCGCCCCACGGGCCGCGATTGCGCGAATCCGGCACCCATGGAAGCATGCGCGCACGCCATGGAGGATGCGTTATGGAACTCAACCCCTACCTGACATTCGACGGCAATTGCGAAGAGGCGCTGACTTTCTACGCCGGGGTCTTCGGTGGTGAGATCACCAGCCTGATGCGCTTTTCCGATATGCCGGATACCGAGTGGGTCACCGACGAGAACAAGTCGATGGTAGCCCATGCCAGCCTGCAACTGGGTGACCGGGAGATCCTCGCTTCTGACACGGGCGGCATGTCACCGCACAAGGGATTCTCGGGCGTCACCCTGCAGACCGGATGGCCAACGGTGGAAGAGGGAAAGGCAATATTCGACAAACTGTCCGAGGGCGGCAAGGTCGAGATGGATTTTGCCGAAACCTTCTGGGCCAAGGGCTTCGGCATGTGCCGCGACAGGTTTGGCGTCGGCTGGATGGTCAATTGCGACAAGTAAGGCAGGCGCGGCGCGTCTCGCGCCGCGCCTGTACCAGCTACCGTACCGCGGCCACGCTTTGCGCTCGCACCCGTTCCCTCAGCGCATCCACCCGTGCCGGGTTCTGCCGGTACCAGTCGCGCAACGCATCATAGCCTGCGCGGCTGACCTGCGCTCGCGACGCAGCGTCGATAGCTAAATAGTCGTCCAGCCCGACACCGGGCAGAAAGCTAAGCTTCACCTTCAGATAGGTTATGCTGCAGGCCGCCGCGATATCCCGCGGCAACAGGCCGGCTTCTGCCATGTCGGAGCAAACGAAATAGCTCAGCAGTTCGGTTTCGGACGGCCCCGGGGCATTCATTTCATTTGCCTCGGAACCGCCATTGATACCGGCGGCCAACAGCGCAGCCGCCGTGATACGAACAAATTGGTCATAAAACATCTCAGCACCCAAAATCGTTACCTGCTTGAAATGCCGACAGTATGCGCCTCCGCCAGAGTCGGAACCAGCGGCCCTCCGTCGAATTCACGGGGCGTTAACGCACCAACTGGCTGCGGGTGCAGATTTCATGGCGGATTTGCGGTTGCGCACGCGCATTAACCACATGCCGGACGACACGGGGGATTGATTTCCCTCTGCCCATTCGCCAAACCCGCCATCGGACCGCAGGAAGAGACCGACATGACCAGGATCGACGCCAAATTCGCTGAACTGAAGGCTGCCGGAAAGAAAGCTTTCGTCGCCTACGTAATGGCCGGCGATCCGGACTACGCCACCTCGCTGGATGTGGTAAAGGGTCTGCCCGCGGCCGGTGTCGACATCATCGAGCTTGGCCTGCCCTTCACCGACCCGATGGCGGACGGTCCGACGATCCAGCTCGCCGGCCAGCGCGCCCTCGCCGCAGGCATGACCCTGCAGAAGACACTGGATTTGGTGGTGGAGTTCCGCAAGGAGGATGACAGCACGCCGATCGTGCTGATGGGTTACTACAACCCGATCTACAGCCGCGGCGTCGACCGCTTCCTGTCCGACGCAAAGGCGGCCGGCATAGATGGCCTAATCATCGTCGACCTGCCGCCGGAAGAAGATGACGAGCTGTGTATCCCGGCACAGAAGGCTGGCCTGAACTTCATCCGCCTTGCCACGCCGACCACCGATGACCGTCGCCTCCCCAAGGTCCTGCAGAACACCTCCGGCTTCGTCTATTACGTTTCGATCACCGGCATCACCGGCTCCGCCGAAGCGCAGGCCGCCGATGTCGGCCCCGAGGTCGCGCGCATCAAGGCGAAGACCGACCTTCCGATCGTCGTCGGTTTCGGCATCAAGACGCCCGAAGCTGCTGCAGCCATCGCCAGCGTCGCCGACGGCTCGGTCGTCGGCTCGGCCATCGTGGCCCGTGTCGGCAACGGGGAAAGCCCGGATAAGGTCTGCGCATTTGTCAAATCGCTCGCCGACGGCGCCCACAGCGCCTGAGACGCGGCCTGCCGGCTAGGCCGCATCCTCCTTCGCCGGATAGAGCGGCGGCAACACGCCCAGCCTGCGCGCCTCTGCCACTTCGGCAAGCAGGTCACGCGCGGCAGCAGCGAACAGCTCCTCGAGATCCGAGATGACATAGTAAACTGGCTGCGGGATATCGATCCGGTAGCTGGTGCGCAGGATGTCGACGACATCGAAATCGCGCTTCAGCGGCACATTCGAGGTCGCGTGCTCAAGTTCCGCTGTCGAAGACGCCAGCCCGGAACCCAGCCCCTTGATCCGGCCATCCTCGCGCATCAGCCCGAATTCGATGGTGAACCAGTAGAGCCGGATGAGCCACGCGTGATCCTCCTTCCGCGCTTTTAGCCCTGCCTTTCCGATCGCCTGGCTGAACGCTGCGAACTCTGGATGGGTCAGCAGCGGTGCATGGCCGAAGATCTCGTGAAAGATGTCCGGCTCCTCGATATAGTCGAAATGCTCCCGCCGCCGGATGAAACTCGCCGCCGGAAAGGCCCGGTCCGCCAGCATCCCGAAGAAAGTCCCGAACGGGATCAGTGCCGGAACCGGTTCCACGCGCCAGCCGGTCAGATCGCGCAGCGTCTCCGAAAGCTCGGTGCACTGCGGCACCCGGTCCCGCGGCAGGTCCAGCGCGGCCAGACCTTCGAGATACGGCCGCGCCATGTACCGCTCCACACGAGGCAGCTGTGCCGCGATCAGGTCGCGCCAGACGGCATCCTCCTCAGGCGTGTATTGGATATGCCCGGACGCATCAGGCTTTTTCGACGCATAGGTCGTGTTCTTGGGCATGGAAAGCTCCTCCTCACCCGCAAGGCTACTCGCGTGTTCTGGAAAAGACTTGCCAATCCGCTCCCTACAATGCCTCAATTGGGGCAAGATTTACCTCGATTAAAATGAAAGGAGGAAAACATTGCCCAACCTCGACCAGTTCGACGTTGCCATCCTCCGCGCCCTCCAGTCCGACTGCAAACTCAGCCTTAACGAGATCGCAGACCGCGCGGGTCTCACACCCTCCCCCTGCTGGCGCCGGATCAAAGCGCTGGAAGCGTCCGGTGTCATCGACCGCCAGGTCGCCATCCTGAACGCTCGCAAGGTCGGCCTCCACGCCCTCGCCTATGTCCATGTCTCGCTGATAGACCACCGCGAACAGTCAATCGCGCGCTTCAACGAATTCGTCGCCCGCGACGACCGCATCATCGAATGCGCCTCGATCACTGGGGAATCCGATTACGTGCTCAAGGTCGTGGCCGAGGATCCCGAGGCATTGGAGGAATTCCTGATGAAGGAACTGTTGGCCACCGGCCTCGTCCGCGCAACTACCACCAATTTCGTTCTGCGCCGGATCAAGAGCCGCAGCGCCCTGCCGCTGAAGGCAAGTGACTGACCAATCCCGCGCGCGCCACTGACAAGATTGTCTCCGCCGCACCGCCCTGCTAACGCAATAAGGCCGAGACCCGTGGAGGACCCCAATGCCCGTGATCACCGAAATCGAGGACCTGAAGCGCATCTACAAGCGCCGGGTGCCGAAGATGTTCTTCGACTATTGCGAGTCGGGCAGCTGGACGGAACAGACATTCCGCGAGAATTCATCGGATTTCGACAAGATTTACCTGCGCCAGCGCGTGGCCGTCGATATGAACGGCCGCTCCACCGCCACGCAGATGATCGGCCAGGACGTCTCGATGCCGGTGGCGCTGGCCCCTGTGGGCTCAACCGGCATGCAATGGGCCGATGGAGAGATCCTCGCCTGTCAGGCCGCCCACGAGGCCGGCACCCAGTTCACGCTCTCCACCATGTCGGTCTGTTCGGTCGAGGACGTTGCCGCGCATGTCGACAAGCCGTTCTGGTTCCAGCTCTATGTGATGCGCGACTGGGACTTCGTCGTCCGCATGATCGAGCGCGCGAAAGAGGCGAAATGCTCCGCGCTGGTGCTGACGTTGGATCTGCAGATCCTTGGCCAGCGGCACAAGGACCTGAAAAATGGCTTGACGGTGCCGCTGAAACCCTCGCTTTCCAACATCGCCGACCTGTCGACTAAATGGTCTTGGGCCGCAGCCATGGCGAAAACGCCGCGCAAGAGCTTCGGCAACATCGTCGGCCACGTGAAGGGTGTCAGCGACCTCAGCTCTCTCTCTGTCTGGGCGGCGGAAAGCTTCGATCCCTCGCTCGATTGGGAAAAGGTTCGCCAGATCAAGGACCTCTGGGGCGGCCCGCTGATCCTGAAGGGCATCATCGACGCGGAAGATGCGAAGCTTGCGCTGAATTCCGGCGCCGATGCGATTATCGTGTCGAACCATGGCGGCCGCCAGCTCGACGGCGCACTCAGCTCGATCCGCGCTCTGCCGGCGATCCTGGACACGGTTGGCGACAAGATGGAAGTGCATCTCGACAGCGGCATCCGTTCCGGCCAGGACGTGCTGAAGGCGCTCGCGATGGGCGCCAAGGGAACCTATATCGGCCGCGCCGCGATCTACGGGCTGGGCGCAATGGGCAAGAAAGGCGTGTCGACCGCACTCGAAGTCATCCGGAACGAGCTCGACAAGTCCATGGCGTTCTGCGGTCGCAAGACCATCAAAGACCTCGACCGCGACATCCTGCTGATACCGGAGGGTTTCGAGGGACGCTGGCAACCCGCCTGACCAGTCACCAGATCGGTTATCTCTAAGCCTGAAGCTGGATACCCAAACACTTCAGGGCTGCCCGGCCAGCCGCGCCGGGCGCCAGGCCAGCGCCCAGATCGCCGGCAGGATCATCGAGATGATCAGCGCCACGGCCACAAAAGACAGGCGCAGGCCGAACAGCTCCGCGATTCCGCCCATCATCGACGGCCCGATGAAGAACCCAACCATGCCCACCATCCACGACCGCGAAATCGCGTGCGCGCGCTGGCGCTCGGTGACCCGCGCGCCGAGGATCGATGTGACCGAGGGCACGATCACCGCCATTCCCAGCCCGGTGACGGCCACGCCGGCCAGAGCCACCGGCACCGACTGCGCTGCGGCAATGGTCAGCGCACCCAGCATCCCCAGCAGCGCCGAATAGAAGATCAGCCGCGCATCGCCCAGCTTCGCGGTCAGCAACTGGCCAGATAGGCGCCCGAACGCCATCACAAGACCCAGCGTTGCGGGGCCGAAGCTGCCATGCCCCGGCTCGGCACCCAGCGTGCGCTCGATATGCAGCGCCGACCACGCCTCGGTGGCGTTCTCGCCGATGAAGGCGGAAAAGAGGATAAGGCCGGTCAGCACGATCGCGCCCCAGGGCGGCCGGCGCGGCGCGTCTATGGCATCGGCCTCTGGCGCATCCGCCACCTGCGGCACCCGCATCGCGAAGGTCAGCACCAGGCAGGCCAGCGACATGAACGGCAGGATATGCTCCGGCCCCAGCCCCGCCTTGCGACCAAGCCCAGCTCCCCAGGCCGCCCCGGCGAAGGCAAAGGAGAACATCGCGTGGTTCACGTTCATCAGGTGCAGCCCGTGCCGCGCCTCCAGCCCGCTAATATGCACGTTCGCCGAAATGTCCAGCGTCGCAACGCTGATCCCCATCGCGAACAGGACCACGCCTAGGCCGACAACTCCGGTCGGGAACATCGGAAGCAGGACAGAGATACAGATCACCAGCCCCAGCACCGGCAGCGTGAATCGCCCCAGCCGCTGCCCGGTCCACGGCGCCGCCCACATTGCGATCACCCCGCCCAGCGCCGACGCCAGCAGCGCCGCGCCCAGTTCCGCGTCCGACGCGCCGACCCGATCCTTGATATCCGGCACCAGCCCGGCAAAAGCACCCCACATCACGCCGACAGAGGCCAGCGCGGCGGCAGAAGCGCGGGACGCACGAAGGGCGGTGAACATGTTCATGGCACGATGACTCGGGCTTGGGGGCAAAGGTTCGGCGACGCTAGCCGCTGCGCCTCCGCCCGCAAGCGAAAAACACACTTCCCCTCACCCGCGTTCTGCACTATAGGCGGCGCTTCATCGGGGCATACACCCTTGGAGGATGCCCCAGAACGCTTGATTTTAGGAGAACCGAAAATGGCTGGCGAGATTCCAGATCTCATCGCCACGGAACGGACGGGGACAGGCAAGGGGGCCGCCCGTCAAGCACGCCGTGACAACCTGGTACCGGGCATCGTTTACGGAGGCGGGATCGACCCGCTGCCGATCAACCTGCCCTTCAACGAACTTCTGAAGAACCTCAGGGCAGGCCGTTTCCTGTCCACGCTCTTCAACATGAAGGTCGATGGCCACGACGACGTCCGCGTCATCTGCCGCAACGTGCAGCGCGATGTCGTCAAGGACCTGCCGACGCATGTCGATTTCATGCGCCTGCGCCGGACCACCAAGATCAACCTGTTCATCCCGGTCGAGTTCGTCGGCCAGGAAACCTCGCCCGGCATCAAGCGCGGCGGCGTTCTGACGGTGGTCCGCCCTGAAATCGAACTGATCGTGACCGCCGGCGAGATTCCGGATCACGTGACCGTCGACGTGTCCGGCCTGAACATCAACGACGCGGTAACGATTTCCTCCGTCACGCTGCCGGAAGGTGCCAAACCGACGATTGACCGTGACTTCGTGATCGCCAACGTCTCTGCCCCGTCGGGCCTGAGTGCCAGCGATGACGAAGAAGAAGAGGCGCCTGCGGCCGACGAAGTTCCCGCGACCGAGCAGGCGGAAGAATAACCCTTCCAATCGTCACACAGAATTCACGGCGGGGCCCTTGGGCCCCGTTGTTCGTTTGGTGGCCGTCTGCAACCTGAATTGGTACCACACTTCGGCCCAAATATCGGAAAAGATCAATTCGCGCAGCTAAGCTGCGGCTCGGCTCCGCGCGCGGAGGCAGGCGACATTGCGCAACCCGCCCCCACCCTCTAGAACGGCTCCAAAGCAACCGGGAGCCTCTCCATGCGCCTCTTCGTCGGCCTCGGAAATCCGGGCGCGAAATACGCCCGCAACCGGCACAACATCGGTTTCATGGCAGTCGATCGGATCGCCGACGACCACGGCTTCGGCCCGTGGCGGTCGAAGTTCCAGGGCCAGGTTGCAGAAGGCCGCCTCGGTTCCGAAAAGGTCCTGCTGCTAAAGCCGGAGACCTTCATGAATCTCTCCGGAAACTCGGTGCAGGCGGCGATGCAGTTCTACAAGCTGACCCCGGACGACATCACCGTCTTTCACGACGAGCTCGACCTCGCCCCCGGAAAGTGCCGGGTGAAGACCGGCGGCGGCCATGCCGGCCATAACGGGCTGCGCTCGCTCCACGCACAGATCGGCGACTCGTACCACCGCGTCCGCATCGGCATCGGCCATCCCGGCCACAAGGACATGGTGTCCCACTACGTTCTCCACGACTTCGCCAAGGCCGACGAAGACTGGATCGACGACCTCCTGCGCGGCATCTCCGATGGCGCAGCCGACCTCGCCGCAGGCGACACCGGCCGCTTCATGAACGCGGTCGCCCTGCGCACCGCCCCGCCACGCTCGTCGAAGACGCCCGACAAGACCGAGGCAAAGCCCGCCCCGGCATCCGAATCGAAGCCGGAGCCCGAACCCGACGACCGCAGTACCCTGCAGAAACTGGTTGATAAATTCAGATGACCCTCTCCGATGCCCTGCGCGATCAGGCCGGATCCTGCGACGCCCTGGGTTCGCCATTCACCGCGCGCCTGCTGACACTCGCCGCCGACCGCCTGCGCCCCGGTACCACTGTCACCGACCGCCTGCTCGCCTGGCGGGGAGAGCTGGGCTCGCGCGGCCAGTCCGTGCCGCTGCGACTAGCCGGCAGCCTGCACGGCCTGGTGATCGACGGCAGCGCCCCCGACCTCGCCGCCTGCTACCCTCCGAACCAGACCGACGACGAATCTCTCTGGACCGCCGTAGAAGCCGCCTTCATCGACCACGAAACACGGCTGATGTACTGGCTGAACCGCCCGCCCCAGACCAACGAGCTTGGCCGCAGCGCCGTGCTGATCGCCGCTGGCCACTGGCTGACCGCCGAATACGGCCTGCCCATCGTCCTGTCGGAACTGGGCGCCAGCGCCGGGCTCAACCTGTTCTGGGACCGCTACGCGCTCGAAATCCCCGGCGCCACCTACGGACCCGAAAGCCCTGTCCTGACCCTGAAACCCGACTGGCAGGGCTCCCTGCCGCCGAAGGCTGAACCAAAGGTCACCGCACGCCGCGGCACCGACCTGACGCCGCTCGATCCGACCAATCCGTCGCATCAGCTCCGCCTGACCGCCTATATCTGGCCTGACCAGCCCGACCGCCTCGCCCGCACCCGCGCCGCTCTGGAAATCGCAGAACCGGTCGTCGACGCCGCCGACGCCGCCGACTGGCTGGAAACCCGCCTCGCCGAACCGCACCCGGGCCAACTCCACCTGCTCTACCACACCATCGCGTGGCAATATTTCCCCGAACCGGTCAAGGACCGCGCCCGCGCCCTGATTGAGGCAGCAGGAGAAAGGGCCACCGCCCACGCGCCTCTCGCCTGGCTTGCCATGGAGGCCGACGACGACAGCCCCGGCGCCGGCCTGTCCCTGCGCCTCTGGCCCGGCGACCGCCGCATCGCGCTCGGCCGCGTCGATTTCCATGGCCGCTGGTTGCGATGGGACCTGCCCCAGACGTAACTTGATCCCTCCACGACAGGCTCTAGGCTGACCCCCGGACCCAAGCCAGGAGACATGCCATGCATATGGAAGCCTCGAAAAACGTCCTCGACCTGCCGCTCGAACCCTGCTCGACCGAACCGCTCACCGGGTTCTTCCGCAACGGTCACTGCGACACCTGCGAGGAAGATCACGGCAGCCACACTGTCTGTGCCGTGATGACCGCCGAATTCCTCGCCTATTCGAAGTATGTCGGCAACGACCTGTCGACTCCGCGCCCCGAATTCGGCTTCGCCGGGCTGAAACCCGGCGATCACTGGTGCCTCTGTGCCAGCCGATTCATGCAGGCACATGACGAGGGCTGCGCGCCAAGGGTCAATCTGGGCGCAACCCACAAGCGCGCGCTCGATATTGTTCCCCTGCAAGTATTGGCTGATTGCGCCGCAACCTAAAGCAGACTTGCCGGAAAAGTATTTTTCTAGAATACTTTCTCTCAGCCGCCAGTTGCCTGCGGCTGAAAAGGGAGGAAACCATGCAACATCTGCTGAAACCCGCGCTCGCGCGGGCTCTTGGCGCGTCCCCGGCCATCGCCGGCGCGCTTCTCGGCTGCACCGTCCTGGCGGGCGCCGCCCTGGCCCAGGCCGATCCCCCGGCGCCGCCCGCGGTCGACAATCCGCCCCCGGCCGAGGGCCCGCTCGAAGGGCGCCCCGAAACCGCCGGCGCCCAGGCGCTTGCGATCCAGACCCCGCCACCGCTGCCGCCAACGGCTGAAGAGCTGCCCGTTCCGATGCTGCAGGTACCCGAAGGTTTCAAGGTAGAGGTCTTCGCCGCCGAGATCCCGGACGCCCGCACTGTCCGCATCGCCGACAGCGGCAACGTCTATGTCTCGAACTGGCAGGCCAACAAGGTCTGGGTCATCCCTGCGGGCGGCGAGCCCCAGGTCCTCTATGAGGATCTCGACTGGCCCAACGGCATCGTCATCGACGGCGAAGATCTCTACATCGCCGAGCACCAGCAGATCGTGAAGGCCGCCGGAGTCGATTCCAGCCTCGACAGCCCGCCGGAGCTCGAGGTGATCTATACCGACCTCGGCGAACCGCGCCCGCATGGCTGGCGCTTCCTCGCCCTCGGACCGGACGACAAGCTCTACGTGTCGAACTCCGCACCCTGCAACATCTGCATGCCCGAGGAAGGCTTCGGCGAGGTCCGCAAGCTCGACAAGGACGGCGCCAACGCCGAACCGATCCTGCGCGGCATGCGCAACACGGTCGGCTTTGACTTCCACCCGGACACGGCAGAGTTCTACTTCACCGACAACCAGCGCGACTGGGTGTCCGAGGATCTGCCCGAGGACGAACTGAACCGCCTGACCAATCCCGGTAACGAGCATTTCGGCTATCCATTCTGCCACAACGGCACGTTCACCGATCCGGAATATGGCTGGGGCTACTCCTGCGACGACTTCACCGACCCGATCGCCCTGCTTGGCCCGCACACTGCGCCGCTCGGCATGCGCTTCTACACCGGCGACATGTTCCCCGAGGAATATCAGGGCGCGATTTTCCTCGCCCGTCACGGCCCGTGGAACCGCACCACCAAGATCGGCGGCGACGTGATGGTCGTGCACCTCGACGGTGACGGCAATGTCGCAAGCATGGAACCGTTCCTGACCGGCTTTATCCAGGACAACGAATACGTCGGACGCCCGGTTGACGTGGCCGTCATGGCCGACGGCTCGATGCTGGTCACCGACGACTGGAACGGTGCGGTGTACCGCATCAGCTACGACGCCATGTAATCAGCGCTCATAAACCTGACGCGGGGCCGCCCGGGCCCTGCGCTTTCCGGACAAAGGCAAATTCCATGACGATCAGGACAATCCTGACGGCAGCCCTGCTCGCCGTACCGCAGCTCGCCTCTGCTCAGGAAGGATTCGAGGAACTGCGCGACCAGTGCATCGCCTGCCACGGTGAAACTGGTCAGTCGGAGACAGAGGAAACTCCGTCCCTCGGCGGGCTCGACGACTATTACGCCCTGATCTCGCTGGTGGGTTTCCGCGAAGGCCGCCGTCCCTCTGACATCATGGCGGACATCACCGCGGACATGTCTAACAACGACCTCCGTGCCGCAGCCGCCTGGATACAGGGCCTGCCAGATCCCGAACCGCCCGAAGCCCCCGGCGACCCAGCCATCATGGAACGCGGCGCCGCCCTCGCCCGCGATCATCACTGCGTGCAATGCCACGGTGCAGAGCTGCGCGGCGGCCACCAGATGCCCTCGATCCGCAACCAGCGCGAGGATTACCTTCTGAAAGCACTGCGGGACTACAAGGCCGAACGCCGCCTTGGCGACCGTGCGGCCATGGTCGAGGTTGTGCAGGAACTCGGCGAAGCGGAACTGGCCGACCTCGCCCACTACGTCGCGCACCTGCCGGCAGAATAGCTTCGGCTAGCTGGCCGCCCGAACCGGCTCCGGCACCAGCGAGGGTCCTCCCTCCGCTCAACGGCGGTACCTTCTCATGAGGTTTAAGGCAGCCGCGATACACCGCGGTTAGACCGGCATAATCGCAGGTTTATGCCGGTGCGGCTGGGCCTCTCGGCCTCAGTCCGCCTCGCCCATCTCCATGCCCAGCGCCTTGGCGACGGTGAAGATGTCCTTGTCGCCGCGCCCGCACATGTTCATGCAGATGATGTGATCCTTCGGCAGTTCCGGCGCGATCTTCATCACATGCGCCAGCGCGTGACAGGGTTCCAGCGCCGGAATGATGCCTTCGGTCTCGCAGGACATCTGGAACGCCCCCAGCGCTTCCTTGTCCGTGATCGCGACATACTCGGCGCGCCCGGTATCGTGCAACCAGGAATGCTCCGGCCCGATCCCGGGGTAATCCAGCCCCGCCGAGATCGAGAAGCCCTCCAGAATCTGCCCGTCATCGTCCTGCAGCAGGTAGGTCCGGTTGCCGTGCAGCACGCCGGGCCGCCCGCCGGTAAGAGAGGCGCAATGCTCCATCTTCTCGTTCACACCCTTGCCGCCGGCCTCGACGCCGATGATCCGGACCTCCTTGTCGTCTAGGAACGGATAGAACAGCCCCATCGCGTTCGACCCGCCACCTATCGCGGCGATGATCGTGTCGGGCAGTCGGCCCTCGGCCTCCAGCATCTGCTCCTTGGCTTCCTTGCCGATGATCGACTGGAAGTCGCGGACCATCGCCGGATAGGGGTGCGGCCCCGCCACCGTGCCAATGCAATAGAACGTGTCGCGCACATTGGTCACCCAGTCGCGCAGCGCATCGTTCATAGCGTCCTTCAGCGTGCCGCGCCCGGATGTCACCGGCACCACCTCTGCGCCCAGAAGGCGCATGCGGAACACGTTCGGCTTCTGCCGCTCCACGTCATGCGCGCCCATGTAGACCACGCATTTCAGCCCGAACTTGGCGCAGACGGTCGCCGTCGCCACGCCATGCTGCCCCGCCCCGGTCTCGGCGATGATGCGCTCCTTGCCCATCCGCCGCGCCAGCAGGATCTGCCCCAGCACGTTGTTGATCTTGTGCGCGCCGGTATGGTTCAACTCGTCGCGCTTGAAATAGACCTTCGCGCCGCCCAGACGCTCGGTCAGCCGCTCGGCGAAATACAGGGGCGACGGACGGCCGACATAGTGCTTCCAGAGAAACTCCATTTCGTCCCAGAAGCTCTGATCGGTCTTCGCCCTCTCGTATTCCGCTTCCAGGTCCAGGATCAGCGGCATCAGCGTTTCCGACACGAACCGCCCGCCATAAAGGCCGAAACGGCCATTCTCGTCGGGTCCGGTCATGAAGGAGTTGATCAGGTCTTCGGCCATGGGTCTCTCCGCATTCGAGTGTGCCGTGGATACCGCCGCAATGCTGCAGGAACAAGCGCAACCGCCCGCCTGACCCACGGCAAGACATCGGAATTTCGCCACAATGGCCCTATATGGATCGTGAAGAGGATCCGAGCAGATGACACCCGACCAGAACACGACCGGCGGCATAACAATCGTCTATGATGGCGATTGCCCGTTCTGTTCCAATTACGTGACCATGGCGCGGCTACGCGCCGCCGCCGGCCCGGTCCGCCTGATCGACGCCCGCGAAGGCGGCGAAGAAGCGCGCTGGCTTCAGTATCAGGGCTATGACCTGAACGAAGGCATGGCGATGATCGAGGACGGCGAGGTCCATCACGGCGCAGATTGCCTGACCCGCATGGCCCTGCTCTCTACCGAATCGGACTGGTTCAACCGCCTGAACGCCCGCATCTTCCGCTCGCCCGGTCTGTCCCGCGCGCTCTACCCGGTCCTGCGCGGCGGCCGAAACCTGACCCTCCGGCTGATGCGGCGGCGTCCGATCTGACGTTCCCTGCTTAGTGGGTGCAGACCTTCGGCCGGTTGAAATCCACCGGCTTGAACAGCAGGAACCTGTGCGCCAGCGGACCCGCCGCCAGATAGGTGTTCTCCCAGCCATCCGCCGTGCTGACCGGTCCATCAGGTCCCGCCACCTCGACCACCAGCCCGGGATTCAGCGCAAGGATCCGATCGAAGGAATAGCGCACCAGCGCCAGCCCCTCGCCGACATAGGCGGCATCGAAACTCGGCTCGTTCGACCCCAGCGGCACGACCAGATCGTTCTGGTACCCGGCCCCGAACGGCAGCACCCCGGTGATCAGGTGATTGGTCTCGCCGCCCTCGGTATGCAGGTTGCTGAACATCGCGATGGAACCTTCGGTCTTCAGCCCCAGATAGGGGCTCAGCCCGTTCACGAAGAACAGGATCGGGATGATCGCCAGCCACCCGGCGTGCGGTTTCTGCTCTCCGGGTGCCGGACGCACGCAGGTCAGGACGAAGGCGTAGAAGTTCAGCGCATAGGCGGTGAAGACCCATGTGAAGCTTTCATGCGTGATCGCCAGCGACCCGAACTTCACCATCGACAGCACGACATAGCTTACCGCCAGCCCGAACAGCGCCATGCGCCCGGCCCGCAGCGCCGCCGCCTGCCCGCCCATCATCGCGGACATCTTGTCCAGCCCGATCCGTAGAGCGGCGGCAGGCAGGAACAGCGCGTAAAGCGCCAGCACCACGGTCGAGAAGTCCTTGTAATAGGCATAACCCGTCCAGCCGATGATGACGTGGAACGGAATGCCGATCGCCATGCCAACCAGCTTCCAGCGGGTGGAAAACAGCAGGACCATCGCGATCCCCTCGATCACGAAGGTCGCATAGATCGCCCCGTACTGGCCCAAACGCCAGTTCTCCAGCCCGAACACATCCGCCAGCCGCGCATAAAGCACGGTCGCGCAGCTGACCGACGGGTCAAGGAAATCGACGTTAATCTTGTGGTAGATGCCGTAGAAATACATGATCGCCAGCAGCCACCGACCCGGCCCGGCAATCGACCGGAACACGCCCTCGCGGTCATCGCCGCGGCGAAACGCCAGCAGCCCGCCCGCGACAATCGCCAGCGAAAAGAAGAACGCGGTGGTCTGATTGTTCGACGCGACCGGCGACATCGCCAGGAAATGCAGCACGAACACCGCGGCATTCACGCCCATAAGGCTGACCGCGCGGGGCAGCAGGCACTGCACGAGGCTCACGGCGATCATCGCCGCCAGCAGTGACGACGACCAGATTGAGTTGTCCTGAAAGAAATAGGTGGTCCAGATCTGCAGGAAGTAGACACCGGACAGCAGCGTGACCAGCCCGAGGCGGTCCATCGGTTGCGCCGCAAGCGCACTGCGCCGCTCCTGATACGACAGGCTTGTGGTCTCGGCCATGATCGCTGCCCCTGATTTCCGGCTCATGTTATACAAAGCCGGGAAAACCACAGAATTGGGGCGGAATCTTAACCAATTCTGGGTCAGGACGGGACCTGCGGCACAACGGACCGTGTCAATCCAGCCGCTTCTTGAACCCCACGTGGCTCGCCTCGAACCCGAGCGTTTCGTAGAATTTCCGAGACTCCGTCCGCTGCGCGTTCATCGTCAGCTGCATCAGGCTGCAGCCCGCCTCCCGCGCCCGCCGCTCCGCATCCTCGAACATCGCGCGCCCCATGCCCCGGCCGCGCAGACTGTCGGCGACCCGCACCGCCTCCACCTGCGCCCGCCGCGCCGCGCTTAGCGACAGACCCGAGATGAACGTGATCTGATAAGTGGCGACAACCGCGCCATCCTCCTCCCCCACGATCAGCAGGTTCGCCCCTTCCGCGCACATCGCGTCATAGGCGGCCAGATAGGCTTCCATGTCGGAATGCTCGCGGGTCTTGCCAAGGAAATCGTTCGCGATCAGCGCCACGACGGCCGGCACATCCTCGCGCCGGCCCTCGCGAAACACCACCGTCAAGCGAGCGCCGCCGCGAAAGCGGCAATCTTCGCCGGGTCCTTCACCCCAGGCGCGCTTTCGATGCCCGAGGACAGGTCCACCTGCCGCGCGCCGGTCAGGCGCACTGCCTCGGCCACGTTGTCCGCCGTAAGCCCGCCCGCAAGCATCCATGGCACCGGCCAGCGTCGCCCGGCAACCAGCCGCCAGTCAAAGGGAACGCCGTTGCCGCCCGGCAATTCGGCCCCCGGCGCAGGCTTGGCATCGACCATGATCTGGTCCGCCGCCTTCAGATAGCCTTCCAGCAGCGGCAGATCGTCTGCCGTGGCGATCCCGACCGCCTTCATCACCGGCAGACCGTAACGCGCCTTCACCTCTCGCACGCGGTCAGGCGTTTCGCTGCCGTGCAGTTGAAGCATGTCCAGCGGCACCTTCGCGGTGATCGCATCAAGCGTCGCGTCGTCGGCATTCACGGTCAGCGCCACCTTGCAGATGGCCATCGGCACCTGCGCCGCCAGCTCCGCCGCCGTGTCAATGTCCACGTAGCGGGGCGACTTAGGAAAGAAATTGAAACCGACATAGGCCGCACCAACCCTGGCCGCCGCCTCGATGTCAGAGGCGGTCCGCAGGCCGCAGAACTTGATCCGGACGGAATTGGTCATGCCGCGGGTCTAGCCCGCCTTGCTGCCATTCTCAAGCAGGGCCAGCACGTCGTCGTCGGCGCCGGGATTGCTTGTCTTGATCTTGCTGACCTCGCGCGCCAGCTTTTCCTTCTCGCGCCGCTGACGTGTCGCCTCGGCCCGGTGCTTGTGCTCGCGCATCCACTCCCAGATGAAGCCCAGAAGCACACCGGCAATGACGCCGCCCAGGATCACCAAGAACAACGGCAGCGTCACGTCAGCGCTGAAACCGATCAGTTCCGCCAGGTCCGCCGGCAGCAGGTGAAGCGTCACCAGTTCGCGATTGGCAAGAGCGACGGTGATAAGGCAGACCGCGATGACGGCCAGGATCGCATAGCGGATGTAGCGCATTCGGGTGTCAGGCTTTCCCGTTCAGTCTGTCGCGCAACAGCTTGCCGGTCTTGAAGAAAGGCACGTGCTTTTCTTCCACCTCGACAGATTCGCCGGTACGCGGGTTACGCCCCACTCTGGCATCTCTTTGCTTGACGGAAAAGGCACCGAATCCGCGCAGTTCGACCCGGTCGCCCCGCGCCATCGCCTCAATGATCTCGTCGAAAATCGTGTTCACGATCCGCTCGACATCGCGCTGGAACAGGTGCGGGTTTTCGTCGGCGATCTTTTGAATCAACTCCGAACGGATCATATTCAAGTTCCCCCTTCGTAATAGCTTTTCTGACCGCTTTGGTACGGCTCTTCGGCTTGGGCGACTATAAGGCGAAACCTTTGGCCCACAAACATTAACAGTCCTTCCACCCGTGATAATTCACGAGAAAACGGTCTCAATCGGCAACCATTTTGGCTATGACCCGGAAAAACGCAATGATTCCGATGAATTCGCAAAAAACGGGCAGGGTTTGGCCGGTGGTTGATTCGGTCCGGTAATACGACCATTCACCGAGTGATGCCTAGTTCTGTTTCTGACGTAACTTTTTAGATTGTTCACATGTTTAGTAAATTAATAAGAAAAAGCCCCGCACGTTAAATGCGGGGCTTCAATACTTATCAGATCGACAAGTCTAGTTGTCGTCGCCCTTCAGGGCAGCACCAAGAATATCCCCAAGCGATGCACCGGAGTCGGAGGAACCGTACTGTTCGACGGCCTCTTTTTCCTCGGCGATCTCGCGGGCCTTGATCGACAGACCCAGGCGGCGCGACTTGGGATCGACGTTGGTGACGCGAACGTCGACCTTGTCGCCAACCTGGAAGCGTTCTGGTCGCTGCTCGGCACGGTCACGCGACAGGTCGGAGCGGCGGATGAAGGACTTCATGCCTTCGTATTCCACCTCGATGCCGCCGTCCTCGATCGCCGTGACGCCCACGGTGATGATCGAGCCGCGCTTCACACCGTCCACGGCATCCGCGAACGGATCGCCTTCCAGCGCCTTGATCGACAGCGAGATACGCTCTTTCTCGGTGTCCACCTCGGTGACGACGGCCTTAACCATGTCGCCCTTGCGGTAGTTCTGGATTGCATCCTCGCCGCGCTGGTCCCAGCTCAGGTCGGACAGGTGAACCATGCCGTCGATGTCGTTCTCGAGACCGATGAACAGACCGAACTCGGTGATGTTCTTGACCTCGCCCTCGACCTCGGTGCCGACCGGGAACTGTTCTTCGAACACTTCCCACGGGTTGCGCATGGTCTGCTTCAGACCCAGCGACACGCGGCGCTTGGCGGTGTCGATCTCCAGCACCATGACATCCACTTCCTGAGAGGTGGAGACGATCTTGCCGGGATGGACGTTCTTCTTGGTCCAGGACATTTCCGAGACGTGCACCAGGCCCTCGACGCCCGGCTCCAGCTCGACGAACGCACCGTAGTCGGTGATGTTCGTGACGCGGCCGGCATGAACCGAGCCCAGCGGGAACTTGGCTTCGACCGAATCCCACGGATCGTCCTGCAGCTGCTTCATGCCCAGGCTGATACGGTGGGTTTCCTTGTTGATCTTGATGACCTGAACCTTGATGGTTTCGCCGATCGACAGGATCTCGGACGGATGGTTGACGCGGCGCCAGGCCATGTCGGTGACGTGCAGCAGGCCGTCCACACCACCCAGATCGACGAAGGCGCCGTATTCGGTGATGTTCTTGACCACGCCGTCGACGGCATCGCCTTCGCTGAGTTTGCCGATGACCTCGGCACGCTGCTCGGCGCGGCTCTCTTCCAGGATCGCGCGGCGCGAGACAACGATGTTGCCGCGGCGGCGGTCCATTTTCAGGATCTGGAACGGCTGCTTCAGACCCATCAGCGGGCCGGCATCGCGCACCGGGCGCACATCGACCTGCGAACCGGGAAGGAACGCAACGGCGCCGCCCAGGTCGACGGTAAAGCCGCCCTTGACCCGGCCAAAGATCGCGCCTTCGACGCGCGCATCGTCGGCATAGGCTTTTTCCAGACGATCCCAGGCTTCCTCGCGGCGGGCCTTGTCGCGGCTGATGACCGCTTCGCCGCGTGCGTTCTCGACGCGGTCAAGGAACACCTCGACCTCGTCACCGACGCTGATGTCGGGCGCTTCACCGGGATTGGAGAATTCTTTAAGGTCGACGCGGCCTTCCATCTTGTAGCCGACGTCGATGATGGCTTGTCCCGCTTCGATCGCGATGACCTTGCCTTTGACGACAGACCCTTCGTTCGGGGTGTCGATTTCGAGGCTTTCATTAAGGAGGGCCTCGAATTCCTCCATGGATGCGTTATGAGCCATGTGGCGTGTCAGTTCCTTACATTTTGCTATTCGGGCCGGGCGGTTGTCTCCGCCGGTCTTGGGGTTTCGTTGGTCAAGCGGTCCGCAAAACAAAGAGGGCCGGAACTTCCGACCCTGCTCGTCCTCTTGCCTTGCAGCGTTGCCCGCCTTGTCGACGGGCGCGATATAGCCGCCGCCCGGCCCGAATGCAAGCCCCGCGCCGTCGGCGCCCTTCCGCGCGGTCAGGGGGAACCTCCTGCCATCGGCGGCGTCCTGTCTTTCATGGTCGTCATCGCCGTCATCCTCATCACCTCTGCTGCGCTGATCCTCGGCGCTGTCTGGGGCGCCTTTCGCGGTCTTGGCGACCAGACGGAGGGCTTCATCGTCTCGATGGCCGGCGGCGCGCTGATCGTCTCCTTGATGGAAGAAATGATCCGCCCCAGCACCGAAACCCTGCCGCTCCTCGCCGTCACCGTCGCCATCGGCTTCGGCGCGACCCTGTTCACGCTGCTGGACAACTGGGTAGACGCGAAGCTCTCGAATGCCGGCGGCATCGGTCTGCTGCTGGCCGTCACGCTCGACGGCGTGCCCGAAAACCTCGCCCTCGGCACCGCCCTGATCGGCTCCGACGCGCTGCAGGTGGCGGCACTGGCCGGATCGATCTTCCTGTCGAACTTGCCAGAGGCGGCAGGCGGCGCCAAGCGGATGATGAAGGATGGCAGAAGCCGCGGCACGGTCATCGCGATCTGGTCCGGCGTCGCGGTTCTGCTCTCAGTCGCAGCACTTCTCGGCTACTGGGGGCTCTCCGACGCACCCGACGAACTGACCTCCGCGATCAAATGCTTCGCCGCCGGCGCCGTCGTCGCGTCGCTCGCGCGAGAGGTCTTCCCGCAGGCCAGGAAGGAAGACAAGAAATGGACGGGCGTCGCCGTCGCCCTCGGCCTCTGCCTGTCGCTCACCCTCAGCCAGCTCGGCTAACCGGCGGCACACCACTCGTAATGAACGTCCCACTCGTCGCTGCCGGTCATCCGGAACCCGCAGCGCTGGTAGAAACCGTTCGCCGGGCTGTCCCTCAGCGCCATAAGGCGCAGCGGCAGCTTCGCATCGCGCGCCTCCTGCTGGATGATCTCCACCACTGCGCGGCCCCTGCCGCCACCCTGCATCGCGGGCCGCAGATAAAGGTGGTCGAGATACAGGTGATCCGCCTGCACCCGCACCACGACAAACCCCGCCAGCACCTCGCCTACCAGGATCAGCCGCGTATCGCCGGGCTCGAAACGGTCAAAAAAACCGCGCCCGCGCCCTGACCGGATCGAACCGCCCCAGCGCCTCCAGGCTCATGCGCATCGCCTCCACACGGATATCCGCCAGCCGGTCCGCATCGCGCGCCGACGCGGGCGCCAGAGCGATCCCGCTCACCCCGTGCAGGTCAGCAATAGCGTTCCGGCCCGTTCCACTGCCCGGTGTTGTAGCGGTCGCCATGCGCCCATCCCACCGGCAGCACATCCTCGATAGAGGCCAGTTCCGACGCGCCCAGCTTCAGCTCCGCGCCTCGCGCCAGCTCGCGAAAATGCCGCACCGAGCGCGTCCCCGGAATCGGGATCACCTGATCCCCGCGCGAAATCAGCCACGCAATCGCCAGCGCCGCCGCCGGTTCTCCCAGCGCCGCCGCCAGCCGGCGGAACCGGTCGGTGATCTCGAGGTTGTAACGCAGGTTCGTCGGCTCGAACCGCGGATTCGACTTCAGGAACGGGATCGTCTCCACCCGCTCCGGCGTATGCGGATCGTCCGTCAGCAGCCCGCGCCCCACCGGCGAAAACGCTACCAGCGCCACGCCCAGCTCCGCGCAGGTCTGCACCAGCCCCAGCTCGGGCGAGCGCGTCGACAGCGAATATTCCGACTGCACCGCCGCAACCGGCGCCACCGCCGCCGCCCGCCGCAGGGACGACGGCGCGATCTCGGAAAAGCCGATGGATTTCGTCTTGCCCTTCTGCACCAGCAACGCCAGCGCCTCTGCCGCTTCCTCGATGGGCATCTCCGCCTGCCGCCGGTGGATATAGTAGAGATCGACGCACTCCACCCCCAGCCGCTTCAGGCTCTTGTCCAGCTCGCCTTCCAGATACGACGCCGAGTTGTCGTAATACCGTTCCCCTTCCGGGCTCCGCGCGATCCCGCCCTTGGTGGCGATGGAAAAGAAGTCCCGCGCCTCCGGTCGCTTCGCCAGATAGGTGCCGATGGCGGTTTCCGACCGCCCCGCACCATAGACGTTCGACGTGTCGATATGGCTGATCCCCAGCTCCATCGCGGCATCGAGGATCGCGTGGCTCTCCGCCTCGTCCGTCGGCCCGTAGAAATCGGCGAAGGACATCGCCCCGATCCCCATCGGAGAGATCTTCGCCCCGCCCTTGCCCAGTTCACGCTGCTGCATCATCGCTCTCCTGTCATCCGCGCCTCGACCGCCGCGATGGACGCCGCCACCGCCTCGTCGATACTCATTTCGCTCGTGTCGATCAGCACCGCGTCCGGCGCCATCGCCAGCGGTGCGTCGGTCCGCCCGCTGTCCCGCGCATCCCGCGCCTTCAGATCCGCAAGCACCCCGTCAAAGGTGACGTCATGCCCCGTCGCCTGCAACTCGATAAACCGCCGCCGCGCCCGCACCTCGTCCGAGGCGGTCACGTAAAGCTTCGCTTCCGCCCCCGGGCAGATCACCGTGCCGATATCGCGCCCGTCCAGAACCGCGCCGCCCTCCTGCCGGGCAAAGCCCTGCTGAAACGCCACCAGCGCCCTGCGCACATCGCCGCGCACCGCCACCTCGCTCGCGGCGGACGCCACCTCGGGCGACCGCAGACCATCGCGATGCAGGTCCTCCGGCCGCAGCGCCTGAGCCGCCGCCAGCGCATCCTCGCCATCCAGCACCCGCCGGCCCACGGCGCGATACAGCAACCCGGTATCAAGATGCGCGAACCCGAAATGCCGCGCGACCTCCTTGGAGACCGTCCCCTTCCCGGCTGCCGCCGGCCCGTCGATGGCGACGGTGAATGCGGAACCTGCGGGCATCAGACCCCTTGATCCGGCATCATGGTGGTCAACACCGGATCCTCGCCCTCCGCCTGCGGCAACCCGTCGGCGATCTCGAAATAGTCGCCCTTCGTCGCGCAGTAGATATGCCCCATCAGCGTCAGGCCTGTGGGCCCGTCCAGCGTCCCCGCATGGATCGACAGGTTCCGCCCCGGCCCGTCCCAGAACAGGCTCGACCCACAGCGTCCGCAGAACCCGCGCCGTGCCGTGTCCGACGACTGGTACCAAGACACCTCGCCGAAAACCTCGACATCCTCCCGCGGCGCCGAGGTCGCGGCCACGAAATGGCCCGAGGTCTTGCGGCACTGGATGCAGTGGCACGCGATCACCGGCCGCATCGGCCCGCTCACCACGTATCGCACGTCCCCGCACAGGCAGCTTCCCTCGGCCATGCTCACGCCCTCTCGTAGACCTGGAAGATCCGGATCCAGCCGCCCTGCCCGTCCGCATTCTCCTGCAGCACGGTCATCAACCGCCCGTCCCGCGACACACGGCGCACCGCTTTCAGGATCGCCTCGCCGCCCGCCATCGCATCGCTCAGCAAGGTGAAATCGTCCTCATGCGTGACCGAATAGCTGTCGACCCCGGGAAACCCCGCCTCCACCGGCGATCCGTCCGCCGGCGCCGCGAACTCCGTCTTCAGTTCTTTCCCCTCTGCCTCCCAGCTGACGGTGAACGCGATCTCGCCATCACGGTCCTCGATCACATAGTCGCCGCGCTCCGGGGGGCCGCCCGCCGAGTAGTGGCTGATTTCCGGGATCAGCCGCCAGTGCCCGAAATACGCGCTCACGAATTGCTCCGGACCAGCTGCGCGCCCAGCCCCGCCATCAGCGGTTCGAAGATCGGGAAGGACGTCGCGATCGGCCCGCTGTCATCGATCTTCACCGGCTTCTTCGCCGCCATCCCGCAGCACATGAAGGACATGGCGATCCGGTGATCCAGCCGCGCCTCGGCGGTGGCGCCGCCCGGCACGCCGCCCGCGCCCATGCCATGCACGATCAGAGTGTCCTCGTCCTCCTCGATGATCACACCGCAGGCCTCCAGCCCGCGCGCCATCGCGTCGATGCGGTCGCTCTCCTTCACCCGCAGTTCCTTGACGCCGCGCATGACGGTCTTGCCCGTCGCATTCGCCGCCACCACCGACAGGATCGGGTATTCGTCGATCATCGACGGCGCCCGCTCCGGCGGCACCTCGATCCCCTGCATGTCGGGAGAGAACCGCGCCCGCAGGTCCGCCACCGGCTCACCGCCCTCGACCCGCTCGTTCTCAAGGGTCAGGTCCGCGCCCATCTCGCGCAGCGTCTCATAAAGCCCGGCCCGCGTCGGGTTCAGCCCGATATTCGGTACCAGAACGTCCGATCCCTCGACGATCAGCGCCGCGCAGACCGGGAACGCCGCCGAGGACGGATCGCGCGGCACCGCGATCACCTGCGGGCGTAGCTCCGGCTGCCCGACCAGCGTGATCACCCGCTCCTCTGCCAGCGGCTCGACGGAGATTTCCGCGCCGAACCCCGTCAGCATCCGCTCGGTATGATCCCGCGTCGCCTCCGGCTCGATCACCACAGTCTCGCCCCGCGCGTTCAGCCCGGCCAGCAGCACCGCGGATTTCACCTGCGCCGAGGCCATCGGCAGGGTATAGCGCACCGGCACCGGATCCGCCGCACCCACCAGCGTCATCGGCAGCCGCCCGCCCGCGCGCCCATAGGCCCGCGTCCCGAACAGCGCCAGGGGGTCGGTGATCCGCCCCATCGGCCGCTTCCGCAAACTCGCATCCCCGGTAAAGGTCGCGGTGATCGCCGTGGTCGCCATCGCCCCCATGACCAGCCGCACCCCGGTGCCGGAGTTACCGTAATCGATCACATCCTCCGGCTCGGAAAAGCCGCCGATGCCGACGCCGTGCACCCGCCAGTGGCCGCCGCCCTCCTCGACGACGTCGGCCCCGAAAGCCCGCATTGCGGCGGCGGTATCCAGCACGTCCTGCCCTTCCAGCAGGCCCGAGATCCGCGTCTCACCCACCGCCAGCGCGCCGAGGATCAGTGAGCGGTGCGAAATCGACTTGTCCCCCGGCACATGCGCCGTGCCTTTCAGCGGTCCCGACTTGCGGGCGGTCATGGGAATCGCGGGGCCGTGGCTCGACATGGGGACCTCTCAGTAAACCGTCCCCCGATTACCCAAGCTCCGATACAAGGTCCACCGTCTGATGCAGCTGGCAGAGACGGGAACGTCCGTTACAGGCCTTCACCCGTCAGCCAGGCATGCGGATTGGTCTCCGCAATCTGGCGGAAGGTTTCTTCCCCCAACGCATTCCGCAGGCGAAAACAGATATCCCGCTCTGACAGGGCCTCGCGACGCGTCATGTAGAAATCCGACCCGAACAGAACGCGTTCGCGCAATCGTTTGCCTGCGTCGTCATCCGCCAGCAGGAAGATCCGCAGGTAGGGGATGTAGTCGTCGAAATAGAACAGGGTATAGGAGATATCCGTCCACAGCCCGGGCCAGTCGTCGCTACAGATCAGCCGGCGAATCCGCACTTGCCAGTTGTCGTTCCCGGTCGGTGCCTCGCCACGCGCATAAGCCTCCCAGTCGCGCTGGCCGCCGAAATGCGCCAGACAGACGCGCAGCTTAGGAAATTTCTGCAGCACGGGCAGAAAAGCGTCCGGCTCGCTATACCGATCGGCGGTGAAATCGCTCAGCTCACGCCCCTGCACGCCACCCCGCGAACAGTGGGTCATCACGGGCAAACCCTGTTCCGCGAGATTAGGATAAACCTGGTCCATCAGCGCCGGATCATCGGGCGCGAAACCCAGTCGCGGATACAGTTTCAGTCCCTTGAACTGCAACTCGCGGATTGCGCGCATCCCCTCGTCGATGCTGGCCTGCGATCTGGGGTCCATCGTGGCGAAGGGGATTATGCTGCCCGGCGCCTTGTCGTTCACCTGCAGCCGGTTGAGTTCGTCATGCTGCTCTTTCAGCGACATCGGGACGGGCCCGTACCCGATGCAGCTCATGTCCATCGGCAGAACGACAAACCGGGTCCCCTCCGGATAATACCCTCGTACTGCCTCCAGTATCTCGCGCTGCTCGACCTTGTCCGATTCCTGCTGGAATCGATAAAGGCGGTCGAGCATGTCCGCCCAGTCCGTTCGATTGATTACCCGCGCAACCCAGGCAAAGAACCGAACCAGAAACGGTAATCGCCGGAACGGCCGCAGAAGCGGCGACGGATAGTCGGACGGTATGTGGTTCCGGGTGAAGAGATGAATGTGGCAATTGGTGATGCAGAGGTCGGCCATTGCTAAATCCTCGGTTAGAATGACCCGAGGATATCACATTCTCCGAAACGTCAGGTAATGCGGCACCCGCCCCTCGCGCAGCGCCTTCTGCTCGTAGCGGGTCGAATACCAGTCGTCCCACGGCTCCCGCCAGTCCGCCGCCCGCTCGGCGGTCCACTCGAACCCGAACTGCGGCACCTGCTCCAGCGTCTGTCGCACGTAATCCGGGATATCCGTCGCCACCCGGAATTCCGCCCCCGGCTTCTGCACCCGCGCCAGCGGCTCTAGATGCTCCGGCGTCACGAAACGCCGCCGGTGATGCCGCTTCTTCGGCCACGGATCGGGATAGAGCAGAAACGCCTTCGCCACCGAGGCTTCCGGCAGCACGTCGAACAGGTCGCGCACGTCGCCCGGGTGAATACGGATGTTCTCTACTTCCGCCTCGCGGATCTTGCCCAGCAGCATCGCCACGCCGTTAATGAACGGCTCGCAGCCGATGATCCCGACATCCGCATGCGTCGCCGCCTGATGCACCATGTGCTCGCCGCCGCCGAACCCGATCTCCAGCCACAGCTCGCGCCCGCCGAACAGAGCCTCCACGTCCAGCGCCGTGCGCTCCGGGTTCACGTCCCAGTCCACCGGCCCGGGGCTCAGCGCCGCCAGATCTTCCTCAAGGTATTCCTGCTGCGCCGGCCGCAATGTCTTGCCGTGCCGCCGCCCGTAGAAATTGCGCCACGGCGCTTTCGGGTGCTTGGTTTCGCTCATCGGCGCGGGAACTGGCAGGTTCGATTTCCCCGGTCAAGCCCACGAAACAGGCACAAACCACGCGAGTCCGGGCGGAAAACCGGTATTCCGTTCGGGACAACGCCGAATCGTGATACCTTACCCAACGTTAGCGTAAAGTCGATTATTCGACATGGTGGGGGACAGTTATGACCGATTGGGAAATCCATGGCCGCGAGATGGTCAATTGTAACTGCAGCTATGGCTGCGGCTGCCAGTTCAACGCATTGCCGACACACGGCCATTGCCGCGCGGCAGTCATCTTCGAGATAAACAAGGGCCACTACGGCGGCGTAAAGCTCGACGGCCTCTACACCGCCTCCAACTACACCTGGGACGGCCCGGTCCACGAGGGCGGCGGCACCATGCAGCTCTTCATCGACGACAAGGCGACCGACGCGCAGGCCCAGGCGATGGAAAAGATCATGCTCGGCGAGGATACCGACGATATGGCGACCATGTGGTGGGTCTTTGCCGCCATGTCGCCGAACCGGCTCGAAACGATCCGCGCACCGATCGGCTTCGACCTCGACATAGAGGCGCGCACCGGCAAGGGCACCGTCGGCGACATTTTCGAGATGACCGCCGAACCGATCCGCAACCCTGTGACCGGCGCCGAGCACCGGGCCCGCATCGACCTGCCCAACGGCTTCGAATACCGCATCGCCGAGATCGGATCCGCCAGCACACGTTCCAGCGGCGAGATCGACCTCAGCGGCCTCGACAGCAGCTACGGCCAGTTCGCCGAGCTGCACCTTTCCGGCAAGGGCGTGCTGGAAGCCGCCTGACCGCATGACCCGGGGGCTGGTGGAAACCGCGCTTCGGCGCGACCGCACACTGCTGATCTGCGCCATGGGCGCACTGTTCCTGCTGGCCGGGCTCTACACGGTCTATGGCATCGGCATGAACATGACGGCGGTGGAAATGACGCGGATGGCGGGCATGCGCGACATGCCCGGGATGCGCGAACCCGGCGCGTGGGGCTTCGGCTACGCGGTCCTCGTCTTCCTGATGTGGTGGGTGATGATGATCGCGATGATGCTGCCCAGCGTCGCGCCGGTCATCCTGCTCTATGCCGCCCTGCTCCGGCAGACGGCGCAGGCGGCGCGTGTGCCCGCCATCGCCGCTGCGTTTCTCGGCGGATACCTCGCCGCCTGGGCAGGCTTCAGTCTGCTCGCGGCCTTCGCGCAATGGGCGCTGGAGGCGGCGGGCATCGTTTCAGCGACGATGATGACGCTGATCGACACGATCCCCGGCGCACTCGTCCTGATCGCCGCCGGCGCCTTCCAGTTCACACCGTGGAAGGATACCTGTCTCGCCCATTGCCGCTCGCCCGCCGATTTCCTGACCAGGCGCCGCCGCCCGGGTGCATCCGGCGCATTCGTGATGGGGCTCGAACACGGCGCCTATTGTCTCGGCTGCTGCTGGTTCCTGATGGCGCTGCTCTTCGTCGGCGGTATCATGAACCTCTACTGGATCGTCGGCCTTGCCGCGTTCGTGGCACTGGAAAAGCTCACGCCCTTCGGCCGCCCGCTGTCGCGGGTCGCCGGCGCCGTCCTGATCGCCTGGGGCGTCTGGGTCATCGCCGGGGCTGTCTGAGCTACTCGGCACGCGCCGCCGGGGTTTTATCCAGCCCGTCAGCCCCGTACCCCCGTCGGTGCCTCCCGCAGCAACTTCGGCCAGCCCCAAGCAGGAAGCGACCGCCAGATCGTAGACTGCCCGAAACGAAAAAGGCGACGCTCCGGCAGAGCGTCGCCTGTATCGCCTTGCAGGAAGGCCGCGCTTACACGGCCTTCTTCAGCGCCTCGGCCAGATCCGTCTTCTCCCACGAGAAGCCGCCGTCCTCTTCGGGCGTGCGCCCGAAATGGCCGTAGGCCGCGGTACGCTGGTAGATCGGGCGGTTCATCTGCAGATGCTCGCGGATACCGCGCGGGGTCAGGTCCATGACCTTGCCCACCGCCTGTTCGATCTCGGCATCGGTCACGCCGTCGCAGGTGCCGTGGGTGTCGACATAGATCGACAGCGGCTTTGCCACGCCGATGGCATAGGACAGCTGCAGGGTGCAGCGTTTCGCCATGCCCGAGGCGACCACGTTCTTCGCCAGGTACCGCGCCGCGTAGGCCGCCGAGCGGTCCACCTTGGTCGGGTCCTTGCCGGAAAACGCGCCGCCGCCATGCGGGGCAGCACCACCATAGGTGTCGACGATGATCTTGCGTCCGGTCAGCCCGGCGTCGCCGTCCGGCCCGCCGATCACGAACTTGCCGGTCGGATTCACATGCCACTCGGAGTCGGGCAGCACCCAGCCATCCGGCAGGATGTCGTAGATGTAAGGCGACACGAGCGCCTTGACGTCTTCCGAGGTCAGCGACGGGTCGAGGTGCTGCGTCGACAGCACGATCGACGTCACGCCAACCGGCTTGCCGCCTTCGTATTTCACCGTCAGCTGCGATTTCGCATCCGGCCCCAGCTTCGGCTCGGTGCCGTTCTTGCGCACCTCGGCCAGCTTTTTCAGGATCGCGTGCGAATAAAGGATCGGCGCCGGCATCAGTTCCGGGGTCTCGTCGGTCGCGTAACCGAACATGATACCCTGGTCGCCCGCGCCCTCGTCCTTGTTGCCGCTGGCATCGACGCCCTGCGCGATATCGGCCGACTGGGCATGCAGGTAGCTGTCCACCTTCATGTTGGCCCAGTGAAAGCCTTCCTGCTCGTAGCCGATATCCTTCACGCAATCGCGTGCGATTTGTTCAACGCTGCGAATGATATCGCCCGGCCCGCGGACTTCGCCGCCGATGACCACGCGATCTGTCGTTGCAAATGTCTCACATGCGACGCGGGAATAGGGATCCGCGCCTAGAAATGCATCGAGGACTGCATCCGAAATCCGGTCACAGACCTTATCGGGGTGACCCTCCGAAACGGATTCGGAGGTAAAAATATAGTTATCTCTGGACATGAGTGCTCCATTAGGGTTTTGGGCCGACCACGCCAGGAAGCCGTTGTGGCGGCACGTTCGACTGCGTTATCGGGACGCAGCGATTTCGTCAACAGAATTGCTGCGCCGCAGGAAAAGACCGATCAGCAGCACGAACAATAGCCCCGCCACGGGCCAATCACCCGTCTTCGCGTAAATAGTCGGCGGCAAAGCGGGCGGCAACGGCGCATCCACCCAGCCCGCCTCGTTCAGCGGCAGCGACTGCAGCACGTTGCCCCGCGCATCGATCACAGCCGACACCCCGGTATTCGCCGCACGCACCATCGGCAGCCCCTGCTCCACCGCCCGCAGCCGCGCCTGCGCGAGGTGCTGGTACGGGCCCGAGATTGCACCGAACCACGCGTCATTGGTGATCTGCAATAGCCAGTCGGGCCGTTCCGGCGCGGCGGCCACATCCTGCGGAAAGATCGCCTCGTAACAGATCAGCGGCAGCACCCGGCCCAGCGCCCCCAGCTCCAGCATCTCCGGCCCCGGCCCCGCACTGTAGCCGCGCCCGGTCCCGACACCGAACAGCGTCGTCCCGGCCCGGTCCAGAACCCGGTCCAGCGGCATGTACTCCCCGAACGGCACCAGGTGATACTTGTCGTATAGGTCCGAGACCTCGCCGTTCTCGTCCAGCACGATCAGGCTGTTGAAGGCGTCGTCGCCCTCGGTCCGCTGGATCCCCAAGATCACCGGAACAACGCCGGCGGATTCGTGGATCAGTTCCAGCCACACCTCCGCCTGCTCCAGCAGCACTGGAATCGCCGTCTCCGGCCAGATGATCAGGTCCGGACGGCCATCTTCACCGGCGGCGGTGAACTCCCGCGCCCGCTGAAAGAACAGCCGCGCATGGTCCGGATCCCATTTCAGGTGCTGCGCCGCGTTCGGCTGCACCAGCCGCACCACCGGCCCCAGCGGCTCCGCCAGGTGCCGCGCCCCCTGCCACACGCCCAAGCCGTAAAGCGCCACGAAGGGCAGCAGCACCAGCACGATACGCCGCCACGATGGCCACGCCGCCGCCGCCAGCGCCGCACACAGTACCGTCAGGAAACTAAGCCCAACCGGCCCGACAAAGGCGGCAAGCTGCATCGGCGCCCAGCCGACCCAGGCATGGCCGACCAGCGCCCAGGGAAATCCGGTCAGGATGTAGGACCGCGCCAGTTCCACCAGCGCCAGCGCCGCGGCAAAGGCCACCGCCCGCCCCCAGCGCCCCGATCCGACCCAATGCGCCAGCGCAAAGGCCCCGGCCCAGAACAGCGCAAAGCCACCCGCCATGAACACAAGCGCGAAGGGCGCCATCCAGCCGTCATGCGCCGCGTCGACAAAGAACGGCTCGACGATCCAGAACAGCGTCGCCGCGAAATACCCCACGCCGAACGCCCAGCCGATCCACGCCGCGCCCTTCGATCGCGCCGCCAGCGCGAACAGCGGATAGACCAGCGCCAGCCCGGCCAGCGTCGCCCAGGGCAGCGACACCGGGGCCTGCCCCAGCGCCGCCAGCACACCGAACAGCGCGGCCAGCGGCATCGAACGACGTCCGAACCGGGCCGGCAGCGCGCTAGTTGTCACGCGTTTCCTGCGGCAGCCGCACCCGCAGCCGCTTGATCCGCCGCGGGTCCGCATCGACGACCACGAATTCCACCCCGGCGGGATGCGGGATCATCTCGCCGCGTGCCGGAACCCGGCCGCACAGCATAAAGACCAGCCCGCCCAGCGTGTCGATCTCTTCCTGATCCTCTTCGTCGGCCAGCTTGATACCGATCTCGTCCTCGAACTCCTCGAGCGGCGCCTTCGCCTGGACAAGATAGGTGCCGGGCTTTTCCAGCACCCAGTAATTGTCCTCGTCGATGTCGTGCTCGTCCTCGATCTCGCCGATGACCTGTTCGATCAGGTCCTCGATGGAAACCAGCCCGTCGACCCCGCCATATTCGTCGATCACCAGCGCAAGGTGCATCCGCTGCGTCTGCATCTTCTGAAGCAGCACCCCGATCGGCATCGACGGCGGCGCGAACAGTAGCGGCCGCAGCATCTTGCGCAGGTTGAACCGCCCGCCGCCGCCGTTGAACCCGTGCGTCAGCGCAAAGTCCTTCAGGTGCACCATGCCCAGCGGCGTATCCAGCGTGCCCTTGTAGACAGGCAGCCGGGTCAGCCCGCTTTCGCGGAACACCTTGACCAGCTCTTCCTTGGTGATCTCCACCGGAACCGCCACGATCTCCACCTTCGGGATCGCCACGTCCTCCACCCGCATCCGCCGCAGGTTGAGAAGCCCCAGCGAGGCGCCTGCCTGCGAGGTTCCGTTCACCTGAACATGGGTGTCTGTGGAATGGTCCGGCTCGGTCTCGCCCGAACCGTTGGAGAAGGCATCTTTCAATCGGGCAAACAGCCCACGATACCCGTCGTTACTATGATCCTGCGCGCTCTGCGCCGCGCTAGAGGACCCGCTATCCGAGTCGCCCATCGTTCCTTTCCAAAAACACGGGCCTCCTATGGACCCGCGACGCTAATATGGGTCCGGAAGACCCAGGGTTGCAAGTATCTCGGCCTCAGTCCGTTCCATCAGTGCGGCATCGGCGTCATCTTCGTGATCGTAACCGAGTAAATGCAAAATTCCATGAACGATCAGATGCGTGACGTGATCGGCCACGGGCTTGCCCGCTTCGGCGGCTTCCCGCTCACAGACACCCCAGGCAATCGCGACGTCTCCCAGCTCGCCCGGCGCGGGCAATTCGGGCCGTTCGCCCGCCACCTCCGCCGCCCGTTCCTCGGACGGCCAGCTCAGCACGTTCGTTGGCGTCGGCTTGCCCCGGAACGCCTCGTTCAGCACCGCGATCCGGTCGTCGTCGCAGCCCAACAGAGCCGTCTCGAAATCTTCCGGCTCCAGCCCAAGGTGCGCCAGCGCCGCCGCCGCCGCCCGCGAAGCCAGTGCCTCCAGCCCCAGCGCCTCCCATTCGGGGGCCTCGATCACGACATCGACCGTCATGGCGCCATGCATCCGATCCCGCCGCAATTGTCCAGTCCTCGCCAACAAAATGAACGCGTTCGGTCCTTTGATCGACACACGCGCATGAAATCAGGAGATCATCAGAAGACCGAAGTGAAACCGTCCCGAGGCGATTGCTATCCGATAACACCCGGCTGTTTTTGAACGACAGCTCCCCGCCGGGCCAGGATCGAGGCACCAGCAAGGAGACCCGCAATGCATTTCACCGTCATGTTCCGCCGCAACTGCCTGCAGATGTATTACTTCCCGCAGCGCGCCCGCCGCCCGGCCCCGCAGCTCCGCCTCGTCGCCAGCTAAAGCGTTTCGATCTTAACCTGAAACAGACCGCATCCCGCAATGCGTTGAAATCTCTGATTTCAGGCAGCGTTGCGTGATCCAGAATAAATCGACAACGCTCTAGGCGTGACCAATCACCGGCGCGCCATCGCAGGCGTGCCGCGCGCATTCCAGCTCCAGCGTCGAATGCCCCACCTCGAACCGGCTTTTCAGCACGTCCTTGATGCGGTCCTTGATCGCGTCCGCCTCGCCCCAGCGACCTTCCTCCAGCACCACATGCGCCTCCAGCGCCGCGGCATGCTCCTCCATCTGCCACAGATGCGCGTGATGCACGCCCCGCACGCCGTCGACACCGCGCAGCGCCTCGACCACCTCGCGCGAATCGATCCCCGGCGGCGACGCCTGCATCAGGATGCGGATCACCCCGCCGATCTCGGCAAAGGCCATCCACAGGATGTACCCCGCGATCAGCAACGTCACCGCCGGGTCGATCAGCCGCCAGTCGTACAGCAGGATCAGCGTCCCCGCGACGATCACAGCCACCGAACCCAGCGCATCCGCCAGATTGTGCAGGAACGCCGCCCGGATGTTCACGCTGTTCTTCGACATCGCGTAGGTCAGCAGCGCCGTCACCGCATCCACGATCAGCGCGATGGCCGCGATGATCACCACGACCCAGCCCTCCACCGGCTGCGGATCGAGGAACCGCAGAATCGCCTCGTAGCCCAGATACAGCGCCAGCAGGATCAGCGTCGTGTAGTTGATCAGCGCCGCGATCACCTCGGCCCGGCCATAGCCGAAGGTCATCTCCGCATCCGCTGGCCGACGCGCGATCTTGCGCGCGGCGAATGCGATCACCAGCGACACCGCGTCGGACAGGTTGTGCAGCGCATCCGCGATCAGCGCCAGCGACCCCGCCAGGATACCGCCGGCGATCTGCGCCAGCGTCAGCCCGAAATTGACCGCGATGGCCAGCCACATCCGCCGGTCGCCCGCCTCCGGGTCGACATGGTGATGATGATGGTGATGATGATGCCCCATGGCCGGCCCTCCGAGTCACCCGATACCTAACCCGCCTCCGTCCGAGGGCGAGCCGCGACCCGTCGTCACCCCAGGTACAGGCTCAGCCCCATATCCCCGCAGCGCTGCGTCAGAAAGCCCGAGGCCGGATCGCTCACCGCATCGAAATAGTCCTTCGTCGACGCAAGGCTCAGGTTGTCCGACAGAACCATCGCCCCCGGCTTCAGCTTCGGCTTCAGGATCTCCAGCACCGTCAGGTACATCCCCTTCCAGCCGTCCAGCAGCACGAAATCCACCGGCCCCTCGACACCCTTCAGTGTCTCCCGCGCATCGCCTTCCAGCAGCGTCACGCAATCCTCCACGCCCGCGCGCCTGAAGGTTTCGTGCAGCGCCGCGCATTTGTCCGGATGTACCTCCGTCGTGGTGAAATGCCCGCCCGTCTTCCACATCGCCGCCGCGAAATACATCGCCGAAATCCCGAAGGACGCGCCAAATTCCACAACGTTCTGCGCCCCGGCGGAGCGGGCCAGCATGTAGACCAGCTCCCCCTCCTCCGGCGACAGCGCCAGGAATTCCGTCCCCATGCGCACGATATTGTCGCTCATGTCCTGCGGACGGAACCCGCCCCGTGCCTTACGCGCCGCCCGCGCCTCTTCCGAAGCCGCACGCAGACGAGTCAATTCCGCCGCGATCAGCGGATCATCCGGTAGCCACATCTGTCTGTCCTCATTTTGCCGGAATATCGGCTCAGGACGCCTCGTCCGCGTCGTAAGCCTCGATGATCCTCGCGACCAGCGGGTGACGCACGACGTCCTTGGCTGTGAAATAGTTGAACGAAATCCCCTGCACCGTGCTCAGCAGACGCTCCGCATCCTGCAGGCCCGACTGCACGCCGCGCGGCAGGTCGACCTGGCTTCGGTCGCCGGTAATCACCATCCGCGACCCCTCGCCAAGCCGCGTCAGGAACATCTTCATCTGCATGGTCGTGGCGTTCTGCGCCTCGTCCAGCACCACGAAAGCGTTCGACAGCGTGCGCCCGCGCATGAAGGCCAGCGGCGCAATCTCGATATTCTTCTCCTCCATCAGCTTGGCCAGCTGCTTGCCGGGAAGAAAATCGTTCAGCGCATCGTACAGCGGCTGCATGTAGGGATCGACCTTCTCCTTCATGTCGCCGGGCAGAAAGCCAAGCCGCTCGCCCGCCTCCACAGCCGGACGCGACAGGATGATCTTGTCGACATGGCCGCCGATGAACATCGACACGCCCACCGCCACCGCCAGATAGGTCTTACCGGTCCCCGCCGGGCCGATGCCGAAGGCCAGCTCGTTGGAAAACAGCGACTTCACATAAGCCTTCTGCGCCTCGGTCCGCGGCTCCACCGTCTTCTTCCGGGTCTTGATCTCCACCCGGCCGCCCTGGAACAGTTCCATCTGGTCTCCGTCCCGCGCGCCCGTGTCCTTGTCGCTGCCGCCCAGCCGGATCAGCCCGTCGATATCGCCCGCATCCACAGAACGCCCGGCTTCCAGCCGCGCGTACAGTTCCTGCAGCACCGCCGCCGCCTGCCCGCGCGCCTCGCCGTCGCCGATCACCGCCAGGTGGTTGCCCTTTCGAAAGATCTGCACCGACAGCCCGTGCTCGACCTGCGCAAGGTTGCGGTCGAACTCTCCGCAGAGGTCGATCAGCAATCGGTTATCCGGGAATTCCAGAAGGGTTTCGTGAATCTCTTCGGGTGAGACAGGCGGGGTCAAGGTGCCAATGGCCAAGTAGCTCTCCGTTCCCTGGTACTTGCTTCGAGCGTGCCAAGCGCCGATGCCGGACGCAAGTCACAATCGGCGGCAGGCGCCAATATGGGGGCCAGTCTGCACACATGGTTGTGGCAAAAGCATGAAACCGCGGCAGATATTGTACGCGTTCGCCGGATCCCGCCATTGCCGCACCGCAGCAGCCCGCAAAGTGCCGATCAGGAATAACCCACCGTGCGGCCGCCGCGCCATTCCGTCCGCCCGCTCCGTCCGCCCGCGATATCCGCAGCCGCCACCAGGCATCAGTTCCGCACAGGCGTTTCCCGCAGCATCCGTGCCACCGCCTTGCGCAGCCCGGCCGGGTCGTTGACCAGCGCCGGATCGCGGCAGATCCGGTTCGCGATCGCGCTCGCTGTCGCAATGTCGTAGCCGGCGGCGACAAGGCTGTCGATGAATTCCGGCTGCGGCCGGTCCCAGATCACCTGCTGCCATGGCCCGCGATAGCAGCTGATCGCGATCGTGGGCCGCATCGCCACGTAACCGGCATTCGCACTCAGCCGCTGCGCTTCCGCGACACCGGCGAGGCCGGCCAAAACAAGGACAAATCCGGCAATTCTCAGCATCCGCAACCCTCCAGCCTCACGAAAAAGGGCGAATATGCTGCAATGACCGGTTCTCCTCCGAACCGGCCCATCGCCCCCATACCTGGCAGGCGCAGGCTAGACTGCTCTGGTTAAGAAAGGCTTTCCGGAACCGGCGCCCGGCGGCGCTACACCAGTTCCCCGGCCAGCGAGTTCGGCCCGCTCGCGGTGATCCGCACCCGGGCCAGATCGCCCACGGCCACGTTCGCGCCCTCGACATACACCGCGTGCAGGTGGTCGGACTTGCCCGCCATCTGCCCCGGCATCCGCCCCTTGCGCTCGAACAGCACGCCGACCTCGCAGCCGACCATCTCGTCCTGGATCTCCCGCTGCTGCCGCGTCAGCAGCGCCTGCAGCCGCGCCAGCCGCTCGCTCGCAACATCGGCATCGACCAGCGCCCGCTCCGCAGCCGGCGTTCCCGGCCGCGCCGAATACTTGAAGGAATAGCACTGCCCGTACCGAACAGCTTCGACCAGCGCCATCGTGTCGGCGAAATCCGCCTCGGTCTCTCCCGGGAAACCGACGATGAAATCCCCAGACATCAGGATATCCGGCCGCGCCGCCCGGATCCGCTCGATCAGCCGCAGATATTTCTCCGCCGTGTGCTTGCGGTTCATCGCCTTCAGCACCCTGTCCGACCCCGACTGCACCGGCAGGTGCAGGTACGGCATCAGCTTTGCGCAGTCCCCATGCGCCGCGATCAGGTCGTCGTCCATGTCGTTCGGGTGCGAGGTGGTGAACCGGATCCGCTCCAGCCCGTCGATCCCGGCCAGTTCCCGGATCAGCCGCGCCAGCGACCAGTCGCCGCCCTCCGCTGCCCCGTGATAGGCATTCACGTTCTGCCCCAGCAGGGTGATCTCCCGCACCCCGCGCTCCACCAAATCCCGCGCCTCGCCCAGCACCTGCGCCACCGGCCGCGACACCTCGGCGCCCCGCGTATAGGGCACCACGCAGAAGGCGCAGAACTTGTCGCAGCCCTCCTGCACCGTCAGGAAGGCGGTCGGCCCGCGCTTCGCCTGCGGCCGCCGCTTCAGCCGGGTAAACTTGTCTTCCTCGGGAAACTCGGTATCCAGCGCCTTCTCGCCGCCGCGCGCCCGCGCCTCCAGCTCCGGCAGCCGGTGATAGCTCTGCGGCCCCACTACCAGATCGACCAGCGGCTGCCGCCGCATGATCTCTTCGCCTTCGGCCTGCGCCACGCAGCCCGCCACGCCGATCTTCAGGTCCGGCCGCGCCGCCTTCAGCTCCTTGAACCGCCCCAGCTCGGAATAGACCTTCTCCGCCGCCTTCTCGCGGATATGGCAGGTGTTCAGCAGGATCATGTCCGCGTCGTCCGCCGACGCGGTTTCCACATAGCCCGCGCCGCCCATGGCTTCCGCCATGCGCTCGCTGTCATAGACGTTCATCTGACAGCCATATGTCTTGATGAACAGCTTCTTCGGCTCCGCCATCGTCGGCCAGTCTCACCTGCTAGGATCAGGCCCGCCGCATACACCCAACCGCCCCGTCTTGCAAACCGCGCCGTGATCGGGGCACGCTCCCGGAAACCCGACGCAACCGGACCCGCCCATGCGCTACCCGAGCCTCGACGCATTCCTGAAAGACGGCAAAGCCGCGCTGGCGAAAGGCCCCGTCGCGATGATCTTCGTCGAGGACCTCGTCGAGGTCGATTCCACCATCCGCCACCATATGAATCTCGGCTTCCCCACCGTCCTGCTCTTTGCCCCCGGGGAGCTTTCGCTTCCCCGCCACCTCGCCGAGGACGTGCACCGCATCGACCACCCGCTGCAGCGCGCCGGCGCCCATATCCAGGCGGTCAACGCCGTCATAGCCGCGGCCCCCGGCACGTGGCTCTATTACTGCTTCAACGCCGAATACCTGTTCTTCCCGTTCTGCGAGACGCGCTCCATCGCCGAGATGCTGGCCTTCCACACCGAGGAACGCCGCGACGCCGTGCTCACCTACGTCGTCGACCTCTACGCCGCCGACCTCGAAACCCATCCCGACGCCGTCAGCCTCGAGGACGCGCATCTCGACAAATCCGGCTACTACGCCCTCGCCCGCCTCGACCCCGACGGCAATCAACCCAAGGAACGGCAGCTCGACTTCTTCGGCGGCCTGCGCTGGCGGTTCGAGGAACACGTTCCCCCCGCCTCCCGCAAGATCGACCGCATTGCGCTGTTCCGCGCGAAAAAGGGGCTGACCCTGCGCCCCGACCACACCTTCTCGGACGAGGAATACAACACCTATTCCTGCCCCTGGCACCACAACATTACGGCGGCAATCTGTTCATTCCGGACCGCAAAGGCGCTCAAGACCAATGCCGGCTCCACCTTCGACATCCCCACCTTCCACTGGCACAACTCGACATCTTTTACGTGGCATTCCAAGCAGTTGCTCGACCTTGGGTTGATGGAGCCCGGCCAATGGTTCTAGGCCGATAACCGCCGGCCCGGCCCCGGCGCCGCATTTTCGCCGTATTCAATCCGTAGCCCTGTGGATAAATAAAAACACCTATCGACGCAGACAAAACAAAAAACACAGAGGCTAACAGGCACGCCATGCGGATCTTTCAGATCGGCTTCAACAACTGTGGCACGACGGCTCTCAACCACCTGTTCCAGGCCAGCGGAATCATGTCGCTGCACGGAACCGGCCGCTACTGGCGCGAAAAGGGCCATCCCGCCGTCCAGGGCCGCAACGTCCAGCTCGCGATCCACCGAAACATCTCCGCCGGCCGCCCGGCGGTCTACGGGTTCGACGACTTCCGCGCCTTCTTCGGCATGGAATTCTCCCAGGGCGGGCTGCAGATAGAAAACTTCCGCCGCTTCGCGCTCCTCGCCGAGGAATATCCGTCGGCGAAATTCATCCTGAACACCCGCGACACCGACCGCTGGCTGCAGGACCGCATCGACCGCCAGGGCGGCCGCTACCTGCAATGGGCGATGGATCGCACGGGCATGAGCCTCAAGGGCGTGCTGAACCTCTGGGCCGACGACTTCCACCGCCACCACGACATGGTGCGAGAGCATTTCCGCGCCGATCCCGACCGGCTGATGGAATTCGACGTCGACAGCGGCTCGGTCAAGGACCTAATCAAATTCGCCCGCAGCGCCAACATGCGCCTGTCCTCGCGCCACTGGAAACGCGCGCGCGTCAGCGATCACTGGCAGATCCCGGACCGCTTCCGCGCCGCCTGATCCGCCACCGGGCCGCGCCCTGTTTCGGAAAGCCCGAAGCTGAATTCCACGCGACACACAGCACCGCCCAAAAGGCGGCGCGTCCCCTCACCTATTTCAGAAAAAACAGCGCGCTGATGCGCTCATTCCAGCAACAACAGCCGAAAAAGGGAAACTCAGCCCCGCGCCGGACGCAGCCGGATCACCACGTCGACCTTGGCGATCTCCGCCCCTTCCGGTGCCTGTGGCAGCTGCGCGATCTTCAGCTCCTCCGCCGGCGCATCCGTCAGATGCGCATCGTCTTCCCAGAAGAAATGCGGATGGTTCGAGGTGTTGGTGTCGAAATAGCTCTTCGACCCGTCCACCGTGATCTCGCGCATCAGCCCCGCCTCGCAAAAGGCGCGCAGCGTGTTGTAGACGGTGGCCAGGGAAACCTTTTCGCCGCTGTCGCAGCTTGCGGCATAGAGGCTCTCCGCCGTCACATGCCGGTCCTTGCCGTCACCGATCAGCAGCGCGGCCAGGGCAACGCGCTGCCGTGTCGGGCGCAGCCCGGCACCAGCCAGCCAATCGGCCCCGCGTTTCTGGCGTGTTTCGGTCGCCTGCATCGTGATCCCGTCCCGCATGAAACCTAATATAGTGTCCACAGACCCCGAGTTTCAAACGGAATCCTGCCCCCGCGGTATCGGACAGGTAAACGCACGCGCTTGCCAGCCCGCGGATACGGGTGATAGAGACCCCGTGATTCAAGAGGCATAAGCCGAAAAACGGGGGGGAAATGTCCCAATATCCGACGTCATTCGACAAGGAAGCGCTGTTGAAATGCGCACGCGGAGAGCTTTTCGGCCCCGGCAACGCGCAATTGCCGGAACCGCCCATGCTGATGATGGACCGGATCACCGAAGTGTCCGCCGACGGTGGCGAGAACGGTAAGGGTCATATCACGGCGGAACTCGACATCTCGCCCGACCTCTGGTTCTTCCCCTGCCACTTCCCCGGCAACGAGGTGATGCCCGGCTGCCTGATGCTCGACGGGCTCTGGCAGCTCACCGGCTTCAATCTCGGCTGGCGTGGCTGGCAGGGCCAGGGCTTCGCGCTCGGCGTCGGCGAGGTCAAGAATTCCGGAATGGTCCGCCCTGACCGCAAGCTTGTCACCTACGAAGTGACCTTCACGCGGGTCATAGACCGCAAGCTGAAGATGGGCGTTGCAGACGGCCGCGTGCTGGCCGATGGTGAGGTCGTCTGCGAGGCAACCGGCTTGAAGGTCGGCCTCGCCGCCGCCAAGTCCTGACGAGGACCGGGCAGCAGGGAGAGTGCAAATGCGTCGTGTCGCAGTCACCGGACTGGGGATCGTCTCCTCCATCGGCAATTCCGCCGAGGAGGTGACAGCAAGCCTGAAGGCCGGGAAATCCGGTATCGTCGCCGCGCCGGACTATACCGAGCGCGGCTTCCGAAGCCAGGTCAAGGGCGCCATCGACATCGACGTCGAGGCGCAGATAGACAAGCGCCTGCTGCGCTTCATGGGCCCGGGTGCCGCCTATTCTTATATCGCCATGTCCCAGGCCATTGCGGATGCCGGCCTGTCCGAAGAGGAGGTGTCGAATCCCGGCACCGGCCTTATCGCGGGTTCCGGCGGCCCCTCGACCTCGGCCATGTTCGCCGCGCACCAGACCGTGCTGGAAAAGGGCGCACCGAAACGCATCGGTCCCTTCGCGGTGCCGAAATGCATGTCGTCGACGATCTCGGCCAACCTCTCGACGGCCTACAAGATCAAGGGCGTCAACTTCTCGATCACCTCGGCCTGCTCGACCTCGCTGCATTGCATCGGCATGGCGGCGCAGCAGATCATGCTCGGCCAGCAGGATGTGATGTTCGCCGGCGGCGGCGAGGAACTCGACTGGACGCTCAGTTGTTTGTTCGATGCCATGGGCGCGATGAGCAGCAAATACAACGATACCCCCGCGACGGCCTCCCGCGCCTTCGACGCCAACCGCGACGGCTTCGTCATCTCCGGCGGCGGCGGCATAGTCGTGCTGGAAGACCTCGAACGCGCCAAGGCGCGCGGCGCGAAGATCTATGCCGAGGTCACCGGCTTCGGCGCCACCTCCGACGGGCACGACATGGTCGCCCCCTCCGGCGAGGGCGGCGAACGCGCCATGAAGCTCGCGCTGAAAACCCTGCCGGAGGACCGCAGGATCAGCTACATCAACGCCCACGGCACCTCGACCCCGGTCGGCGATGTCGGCGAGGTCGAGGCGGTGCGCCGCATCTTCGGCGAGGGTAGCACGCCCCCCGTCTCCTCGACAAAGTCGATGACCGGCCATGCGCAGGGCGCGGCCGGCGCGCTCGAGGCAATCTTCTGCCTCCTGATGCTGCGGGACGATTTCATCACCCCCTCCATTAATATCGAGACCCTCGATCCGGCGCTTCACCCGGACGAGATCGCCACGGAAACGGTCACCGGCGCCGGTCTCGACACGGTAATGACCAACTCCTTTGGCTTCGGCGGCACGAACGGTTCGATGCTGCTCAGCAGATACGACGGATGAAACGACATGGCTGACCTGATGCGCGGCAAGCGCGGGCTTATCATGGGCGTGGCGAACGAACGCTCCATCGCCTGGGGCATCGCAAAAGCGATGGCCGCAGAGGGTGCGGAGCTGGCCTTCACCTACCAGGGCGAGGCCTTCGGCAAGCGGGTAAAGCCGCTGGTCGAGACACTGGGCGAAAACATCCTGATCGACTGCGACGTGATGAACGAGGCGAAGATGGACGCCACCTTCGCCGAGCTTGGCGACAAGTGGGGCAGCCTCGATTTCGTCGTCCACGCCATCGCCTATTCCGACCGCTCGGAACTGACCGGCCGCTTCATCGACACCTCGCTGATGAACTTCACCAACTCGATGGCGATCTCCTGCTATTCGCTGATCGACGTCGCCCGCCGCTCGCGCGCGCTGATGCCGAACGGCGGCACTGTGCTGACGATGACCTACCAGGGCTCGCACCGCGTCACGCCCTATTACAACGTCATGGGCGTGGCCAAGGCGGCGCTGGAATCCACCGTGCTCTACCTCGCCAACGACCTCGGCCCCGAGGGCATCCGCGTCAACGCCATCTCCCCCGGCCCGATGAAGACGCTGGCCGGCGCTGCGATCGGCGGCGCCCGCAAGACCTTCAAGCATACCGAGATCAACGCCCCCCTGCGCCGCAACGCCGCGCTGGAATCGGTGGGCGGCACCGCGGTCTACCTCGCCTCCGACTACGGCGCCGACACCACGGGCGAGATCATCAAGGTCGACGGCGGCTTCCACGTGCTGGGCATGCCGCAGACCGATAATCTCTGACCATGATCCGCGGGAGCCTGCGATGACGGAACTACATCGCGGCTCCTGTCAGTGCGGCGCCGTCCGCTTCGAGATCGAGGGCGAGTTCGAGCGTTTCTTCCTCTGCCACTGCAGCCGCTGCCGCAAGGGCTCCGGCTCCTCCCACGGCGCCAAGCTGTTCTCCTCCACCGCCCGCCTCACCTGGCTGTCGGGAGAGGATCACCTGCGCACCTACCGCATCCCCGCCGCGCGCCACCAGACGACCTTCTGCACCAATTGCGGCGCCCCGGTCCCCGACCTGCGCAACGACGGCGCCCTGCTGATGGTGCCCGCCGGCTGCCTCGACACGCCCGTCGATTTCCGCCCGCTGGCGCATATCTACATCGCCAGCCGCGCCAACTGGGACGACCACCTCGAAGACCTCCCCGCCTTCGACGAACGCCCGGCCTGACCCGCCGGCGGCCAACCGCCGGTGTTCACATGAGCCGGAAGCTTAATACCACCCCGCCAATGCTCATCCCCTACCCGTCCGTATGCCGTGTCGCCGGATGCAACGAGGTCGCCAGGATGTGGTCCGACTTGTGCACCACATGCTCCGCCCGCCCCACGATCAAAGGATCCGGCGTGCCGACGATGCTGTCATCCTTCTCCGGGTAATCCAGCGTCGACAGGAAATGCCGCATCGCGTTGATCCGCGCCCGCTTCTTGTCGTTCGACTTCACTATCACCCACGGCGCATCGGCGGTGTCGGTGTAAAAGAACATCGCCTCCTTCGCCTCGGTATAGTCGTCCCACCGCTCCAGCGAGGCCAGGTCCACCGGCGACAGCTTCCACCGCTTCAGCGGATCGGTCTTGCGGCGCTCGAACCGCCTGTGCTGCTCGTCCTGCGTGACCGAAAACCAGTATTTGTACAGCTGGATCCCCGACTGCACCAGCATCCGCTCCAGTTCCGGCGTCTGGCGCATGAATTCGAGGTATTCGTTGGGCGTGCAGAACCCCATCACCCGCTCCACACCGGCCCGGTTGTACCAGGACCGGTCGTAGAACACCATTTCGCCCACGGTCGGCAGCTCCGCGATGTAGCGCTGGAAAAACCACTGCCCGTGCTCCTCCCAGGTCGGCTTGTTCAGCGCCACGACCCGCGCCTGCCGCGGATTCAGATGCTCCATGAACCGCTTGATCGTGCCGCCCTTCCCGGCCGCGTCCCGCCCCTCGAAGAGCAGCGCGAATTTCTGGTCCGTCTCCTGCGCCCAGATCTGCACCTTCAGCAGCTCGGCCTGAAGCTGCGCCTTCTCGCGCTCGTAATCGGGCCGGGTCATCTTCTCGGAATAGGGATACTGGCCGCTTTCGAACGCCTCGCGCACCTGATCGGGCGTCACGGTAGGAAAGCCGGTGGGATCCGCCCCGTTGGCCTTGGGCGCTTCGCTTACGGGCTTAGGAACATCCTGCATCGCGCATCTCCTCGAACCTGTCCGCTCCCCGGATAGCGCAGTTTACCTGACAACGCCTTGATACGTGTCAAATATATGACAATGCGCGCCGGGCCGCCCACACGGCCCGGCGATCCGGTTGGCACGATCGCGCAGCTCAAAGCGAAGACGCATCTCGCAAGTGTTGAGCAGAACAGCCCGCAACTCGGATCGCCCTGCCGCTCTTACCCGCTGGCCTCAGCACGAACAGAAGCCCAATCCATCACCGATCGGACCTTCAGCCGCCGACGGCGACCCATACGCCACCAAGCGCGGTCGCCAGACCAAGTCCGCGAACGATCTTCGGACCGGTGATGGCGCGTCCTGCCAGCACGGCAATGGTGACGCCAAAGGCATGGAGGATGGCCGTCGACACTGCAAATCCGGCTCCGAAGGCGATGGCACCCGCGGTCCCGAGTTCGCCGCCATGGGCATGGCCGTGGAACAGGCCGAAAACGCCGACGATGCCCGCCGCCGCCTCGACCGGCAGGCGAAGAGCGAAGGCGACCGCAAGTCCGAGGGCGAAGACCGAGACAAGGATCATCGGTTCAACGAATGGCAGAGGCATCCCCGCGACGGCGGCAAAGAACCCGACAACCATTGACCCGACGAAGGCGGTCGGAAGAAGCCAGGTGGCACGCCCGCCGAGCGACGCCGCCCAGAGACCGACCGCGACCATCGCAAGGATGTGGTCCAGCCCGAAGACAGGATGCGACAGGCCCGCCATGAACGACCCGTGTTCATCGGGGTTCAAATGGGCAAGCGCCGGAGTCGCGGCAAGAACGGCGGCAATGGTCAGAAAAGTGCGTTTCATATCGGTTCCTTGCTTGGGTTAACCGGATACCTCGATGGGAGTCGTATCCATGTTCGACGTAAAGCAACTATGGGCACTCATGGATCGGCCAGGCAACCGCTTCGCCGCAGATGGCGAAACCGAAGGCAGAGTGTGCCTGATTTGTATGCTTTCCCGCCGTTTGACTGATTTTCAACCGAACTCGGCCAGGAACCGGATTTCGTTAGACCCGCGCACATGGCGGCAAGGCCGCCGCGCTTCGCCGGGCCGCGACTCTGCGCCCGGGCTGCAACACCGTTGTCTCGCAAAGCAGTCGGAACTGGTTCGCACGGGAACAGCTCAACTCGCACTCAGCGATCGCGTGTTAGAATGCGCCTTCCGGAACGTAGAGGCAAAGCAGATAGCCTTCCTTGCTGCTGATGCATGCGTGGAAGTAGTTGTCTCGTGAAGGCCGCACCCTGAAGTCATCAAAGTGAATAATATACTTCACAGATGAATTTAACATCGGATGGTCATTCGCCTTGAGTGAGACAATCCAGGCACCATCAACTGCAACTGCAGTCGCCCGAATATGTGCGCAGTCACGATCAGAACAACAATATGGATCGTACCAACCATGCGGTTGGGCGGCTGTGGCGAAAATTAACAAGAGAAATGCTTGCAGTTTCATACGCAAGCCCCCCCGTTAATACTATCATATCCTTACGTAAAAAAGTAGACCGGTGCCTCTTGAGCATGAAACCCACATGCGTCCAATGCAGCCGCAGGACTCCGCGGAATGAAATGTCCGTCTCAGCGTCGCCACGGTCGGTGAATGACCGGGCCCGATGGGCCCGGCCCACGTCACACGCACAAAGTCAAAACCAACTCAGGCTTTCCGGCGCAGCACCCGGCGCGCGCCGACCAGACCCAGCGCACTGGCCAGCAGCAGGCCGCCCGCCGGCAGCGGCACCGGCGCGACCGGATCGCCCTCGACCTTGATGCCGAAATCCTTGACCGGGTTGCTGGAGCCGAAGTTGAACAGTCCGTCCTCGTCATAGGCCGAGGTGCCGGGCGTATCGACGCCGGCATAGCTGTTCGGCGCAAGCACTTCGACGGTGCTGCCGCCCAGCGTGCCGACCCCGTCGAAGACGATGGTGTAATCGCCCACCAGCGCGCCCAGCGCCGAGAAGTCGAAGCTCCCCAGAACGGCATCGTAACGGGTCGCATCGGCGTAGAAGGACAGGGTCGCCAGCACGGCGCCGCCCAGTCCGGTACCCTCGACCAGCGTCGCGGTGATGTCGGCATAGGATCCGAAGGTCGAAAAATAGGCACTGATCTCAAGATTGGTGGTCTCTTCGGACAGGGTGAAACTCTGCCCGACCGGGCCATATGAGGCCAGGTTGAAGAACCGGAGCCCGCCCTGGTTGGTGTAATAGTCGAACGGCTCGGTATTGGTACTCAGCGTGTCGAGCACGGTCACGGCATGCGCCGCGCCGGTGCCCAGGACAAGGGTGGCCGCAACGGCAATCGCCTTGAAAAGGTTCATGGAATCATTCCCTCTGATTGATTTCCCCACGCTGCGAGCCTGCGCGGCGGACAAGACAACTTGTTAACAGATTCCGGTAACATTCATGACGCCTCGTCGCGCCCGCGCGAAGCCGAACGCGCCACCGCCCCCGCCGGTTGCACCGGCCGCGGAGGCCGCCGAAAGACCGCTCCGCCAACAGCCGGCAAGGCTTTCCACGCCCCCCCAAACCTGCCATTATGGCGGCAAGCAAACACAAGATAGAGCAGAGAATGGCCGACGACCTCCTGGCCGGCGCCCACGCCGAACACTCCTACGATGCAAGCTCGATCGAGGTGCTCGAGGGCCTCGAACCGGTCCGCAAGCGCCCCGGCATGTATATCGGCGGCACCGACGAGCGGGCGCTGCACCACCTTGTCGCCGAGGTCCTCGACAACTCGATGGACGAGGCCGTCGCCGGCTTCGCCAACCGCATCGAGGTGGAACTGCACGAGGATTACGCCGTCACCATCCGCGACAACGGTCGCGGCATGCCCTTCGACCCGCACCCGAAATTCCCCGGCAAGTCCGCTCTGGAGGTGATCCTCTGCACCCTCCACGCCGGCGGCAAGTTCTCCGGCAAGGCCTACCAGACCTCCGGCGGCCTCCACGGTGTCGGCGCGTCCGTCGTCAACGCGCTCTCCGACAGCATGGTCGTCCAGGTCGCCCGCGACCGCAAACTCGTCGAACAGCGCTTCTCCCGCGGCATCCCCCTCGGCCCGGTCACCGATATCGGCGCCGCCCCCAACCGCCGCGGCACCACCACCACCTTCCACGCCGACGAGGAAATCTTCGGCCACCACCGCTTCAAGCCCAAGCGCATGTTCACCATGGTGCGCTCCAAGGCGTACCTCTTCTCCGGGGTGGAGATCCGCTGGAAATCCGCCATCGACGACGGCGAAACCCCCACCGAGGCCACCTTCCACTTCCCCGGCGGCCTCGCCGACTACCTCGGCGAACAGCTCAACGGCTCCTCCACCTACGCCGACCGCCCCTTCGCCGGCACCGTCGACTTCACCGAACGCTTCAACACCCCCGGCAAGGTCGAGTGGGCGATCAACTGGACCCCCTCGCGCGACGGCTTCATCCAGTCCTACTGTAACACCGTCCCAACGCCAGAGGGCGGCACCCACGAACAGGGCTTCTGGGCCGCGATCCTGAAAGGCATCCGCGCCTACGGCGAACTCGCCAACAACAGAAAAGCCGCCCAGATCACCCGCGACGACCTGACCTCCGGCGGCTGCGCGCTGGTCTCCTGCTTCATCCGCGAGCCCGAATTCGTCGGCCAGACCAAGGACCGCCTCGCCACGACAGAGGCCGCCCGCCTCGTCGAATCCGCCGTCCGCGACCATTTCGATAACTGGCTCGCCTCAGACACCAAATCCGCCGGCGCCATCCTCGACTTCCTCGTCCTGCGCGCCGAGGAACGCCTGCGCCGCCGCCAGGAAAAGGAAACCGCCCGCAAGTCCGCAACCAAGAAACTCCGCCTCCCCGGCAAGCTGGTGGACTGCTCCGCCACCGCCCGCGAAGGCACCGAGCTTTTCATCGTCGAGGGCGACAGCGCCGGCGGCTCCGCCAAGATGGCGCGCGACCGCAAGACCCAGGCGCTGCTGCCGCTCCGCGGCAAGATCCTCAACGTCCTCGGTGCCGCCTCGTCCAAGCTCGGCCAGAACGCCGAGATCAGCGACCTCTGCCAAGCGCTCGGCGTCTCGATGGGCACCCGCTTCAACATCGACGACCTGCGCTACGACAAGATCATCATCATGACCGACGCCGATGTCGACGGCGCCCATATCGCCTCGCTGCTGATGACCTTCTTCTTCACCCAGATGCGTCCGATGATCGACACCGGCCACCTCTACCTCGCCTGCCCGCCGCTGTTCCGCCTGACCCAGGGCGCGAAGCGCGTCTACTGCATCGACGAGGCGGAAAAAGAGGCCTGGCTGGAAAAGGGTCTCGGCGGCAAGGGCAAGATCGACGTCTCCCGCTTCAAGGGCCTGGGAGAGATGGACGCCAAGGACCTCAAGGACACCACGATGAACCCCGAGACGCGCAAGCTGATCCGGGTAACGATAGACGAGGACGAACCGGGCGAGACCGGAGACCTCGTCGAACGGCTGATGGGGAAGAAGCCGGAACTGCGCTTCCAGTATATTCAGGAGAATGCGCGGTTCGTGGAGGAGTTGGATGTTTAATAGAATTCGTGGCCGTACTCGTTGATTAGCTCAGAGCACGTGCCATTAATTATCTTTATTAGTTTCATTTCGTCATATCGGATCGCATCTTTTACGTTTGTGCGGCCAGCTTGAAATACAGATATCCCATGCTTTGCCCGCGTGGTGAGATACTCGCTCAAACCATAAGCAGTCGCATAAATCTCGCGGCGCCTTTGATTTGGTTGCAATGCATTTGAATTTGCGCCCAATAAATTTAGATTCTGCTCGGCGAACCCGAAGCCAAGAAAGACAACCTTTCTCGATTCTATAATCATTTCTTGAATCTCATCACTCAGTTTTTTGCTAACGCTTTCGGTAAAGGTTCTAATCCTTTCAAAGCCAGAAACCGCCTCCTTCAGTTTGTCGGTATCTCCGAAGCCTATTGCATCTTGGATTTCATCCTTAAACGGGAGCTCTGAGATTACTCCATAAGGATGAGATATGTTAATTTGACCCACTAAGTCAGCTGCATCTGCATCAGATAGATGATCATATTGGCGAAAAGCATGAAATAGAAAGTGCTCAATACACCTATCGTAGTTGAATATTATCAGGTTTGTCATCTTTAATCTGTCGCTCATTTCGGGAAGGGTCGCCCCACCACGAAGCACCCTAAAAAACGGCACCAGCCAAGTCGAACGAAGCTCCGCAAAGTCCAATTCCTGAAATTTTGGTGGGCCCGGATCAAAAAGCAGATTTGATCTGTCTTCGTCATCATCATTTGAAAACATTGTATTTTCGTGATGCAGAATTGCGGCCATGATTGCCATTTTCCCGATTGCGACGATGTTTTCGTCGTTCTGATCGTTCAAAAAGTTGTCAATACTCTTAGAAAGCCACAGTGATCGAGCAAACCGCGACAGTAGCGACGCGGCAGCGTCCGGTTCATGCGCTAATCCTGGTTGTTTCAGAACATACTCGTGCACTGCGTTTACAAGTGCATCGACTGCATCGTTTCGTTCAAACCGGAATGGATCTCGATCATGAGAATAATAATCATCTACAGGTGTGCAGAACCTCGAGATTACGGAAATTAGCTGGTCACCAGTCGGCATTCCAAAATCTACGCTTGCTCCAGCTCCAACTACAAAGGTAACTTTGTTTTCCAAGATAGATTTGTCCTTTCACTTTCTTATGGAATGTATAAAAACCTTTCGCGAGTTGGAAAGTATGTTTTCTCCTCTACCCACCCGAGCCCAACACAAAGGGCAGCGCCCGACCTGGAGGGCGCACCGCACCGGCTGAATTGCGCGCCCACACCGCCACACGCCCAACACTTGCACCACTTGCCACGTCGGAAAAGCGCCCTCCGGGGGGAGGGTTCGCGGCGTCCCGGAAATCGTCCAATGGACGATTTCAGCCGCGAACGGGCGAAGCCCCGGGCGGGCGCTGCCCGGCGTAGCCGCCGGGCGGAACCCGTGACAAGCGCGCCGCCCACCACACCCCACGCCACAACTTGCACCCCCTGCGCCCTCCCGCCTACTCTCCGCCCGTCACCACAACGGAGCCGACGATGCTGTCCGACACCCTGCGCTACGCTGCCGTCATGTTCGCCGCCGGCGTCGGCATCCCGCTCCTTGCCGCGATCAATGCGCAGCTGGGCGCCCGCATCGGCGCGCCCTTCGCCGCCGGTGTCATCCTGTTCCTCGTCGCTTTCGTGATCGCCGCAACCGCGATGCTGCTCGCCGGGCAGGGTTCCGCACTGGCCAAACTTCCGGCGCAGCCACCGCACCTGTTCCTCGGCGGCGTCTTCGTCGCCTTCTACGTCCTCTCCGTCACGGTGATCGCGCCGAAATTCGGCGTCGGAAACGCGGTGATGATGGTGCTGCTGGGTCAGCTCGTCTCGACCGCCGTGATCGACCATTTCGGCCTGTTCGGCGCCCGCGTAACCGGCCTTTCGCCGCAGCGCGCCATAGCACTTGCCCTGATGGCCGCCGGGGTGATCCTCGCCCAGCAGGCGTAGGATGGGGTTTCACCCCATCCCCACGGCATGCCCGAACCCATTCGCCACCCTAAAGGCGGCAAAATTACTCAAGATTAACAATGGTTAACACGTTTCCGCTTTAACGGGACGGGCGCCGTTTTCCCCGGCCGAAACAGTGCCGAAACATGCTGTATTGCGTCATTGCTTCCCCAAGGTCCCTTTACCGGCCCGCATTGCCGGGCGTAGGATTTATCAACGGAGGAAAGGACTTGGCACGCAAAGCCATTGCCTCCGAAGGGGGCCGTATTATCGCGGCCGGGGTGGAGCGCCGGGTAATCTGCCGGCACGCGTCAGGCGAGTTTCTTCGGGCAGGGTACCAGCTTGGAGGAAATGGTAATGCCACGTTTCATCACATATGCATCCTATTCCGCAGAAGGCATGAGGGGCCTTCTGAAGAAACCGGAGGACCGCGCCGCCGCGATCGGGGCGCTGGTCGAGAAATCCGGCGGCAAGCTCATCGCGCTTTACATGACGTCCGGTTCGAACGACGCGGTCGCAATCACCGAAACGCCGGATGGCGATGCCGCGGCGGCCGTCTCCATGGCCATCGGCGCCTCCGGCATCCTGTCGCGGATCGAAACCGTCCGCGCCTGGACCTCTGCGGAATTCGTGGATGTGGCGAAGAAGGCGGCGGGACTCTCCTCTGCCTACACACCGCCCGGCGCCTGACCGCGCCACTGGATGGCGCGCCACCCGTCGCGCCATCCACCCTGCTCCCCCGTACCTCTCCGTGCCCGCTCTGGCAGCCTGCGCGCCGCAGGCTATCTCTGCGTCACATACCGGAGGTTCCCAATGTTACGCCTGTCTTCCGCCTTTCTGGCCGGCCTCGCCACCGCCGGCCTGCTGCCCCTCCTCGCCGCCCACGCGCAGGAGGAGGAACCAGACATCTTCCAGCTGATCGAGGATAACTGCATCGTCCGGACCCGCGTGAACGTCCGCGTTCAGGTGCAGATCCCCTCCGGCACCTTCAGTTCCAGCTACGGCGTCGGATCCGGCGACGGTTCGGGCGAAGGCACCATCATCTGTACCCCTCCGGAATAGAGCGGCCCGCCCGACGTGTCCCCACACCGAGGTTAGCGCTAACACGCCTGAAATCAATGACTTGACCCCCCGTCCCCATGGGGACGCCCACAAAAAAGCCCGCCGGAGTCCCCTCCGGCGGGCCCTTTTCTACAAGTCAGGATGGCTCAGATCGACGCCTGCCAGGCATCCACCTCGCGCCGCGCTTCCTCGCGCGCCTTGCCATATTTTTCCTGGACCAGCCCGATCAGCTGCTCCCGCTCGCCGCGGGCCTCTTCCAGCTCATTATCGGTCAGCTCGCCCCACTTCTCGCGGGCCTTGCCTTTCATCTGAGTCCAGTTGCCTTGCACTTGGTCCCAATTCATGACGTCCTCCATCATTTCCGCCGGCACCCTCGCCGGCGCTCTGACGGGAAAACGCACCGCCCCCGCCCCCTGTTCCAAGCTTTCCGATCACATTTCCGGAAGGCGAAACCGCGCCTGTCCCACCTACTCCTGCCGCGCCTCCAGCCATTCGACCAGCTCGACGATCGCCTTCGAGGTCACTACCGGCTGCCCCGCCGCCGTCTTCAGCGCCGCCGTCTCGCCCTCGAAGAGCGGCCCGAACTGCGGCATCTCCCCCGCATGCCCCGGCAGCGGATCCCGCCCGTCGATCTGGAAAACCACCGCCGCCCGCGGAAACACCCCGCCGTTCCGTTCCGCCAGCTTCGTCAGGTCCGGCGCCTCACCGTCGAGTATCATCGAGGCGATCCCCCCGCCCTTCGCATCCTCGCCATGGCAGCCGGCGCAGTGGATGGCAAAGTTCCTCTCACCGCTCCCCAGGTCCTGCCCCAGCACGGGCGCGGCCAGACACGCAATCATCAAAGCGGGAACAAATCTCATCGCGGCACCCTCCTTCAGGCGAAGATTACCACGACGCGCACCGTCACGCCTTGTCCTGAATCACTGCTGAATGCTCTCCAGATATGACGTCAACGCCACCAGCGGCTCCGGTGTCGGCGTCAGGATTCCGTCACCCGTCTCCACCAACACCGTCGGACCATCCAAGAGCGGCCAGAACGCGGGCATGGCGCCACCATGCGCCTCCCCCCTAGCATAGCCGTAGATCTTGGACATAACGTCAACCCGCGGAAACGTCCCACCATTCCGCGCGGAGATCCGGGTCAGGTCGGCAGGCTTGGTTGTAAGGTTGGCCACCATCGGCCCGTTTCCCTGTCCGGTCTCCCCATGGCAGCCGGCGCAAAGGTCCGCAAAGGAGGCACGCCCCGTCTCGACCTCGTTCGTACACGCCCCCAGCGCCAACACGCCTGACATGGCAAAAAACAGAGAAACCGCCCGCATGATACTGCACCGCCCGATATTGTTATTTTGCAATAATCTACCACGATTCAGCGGGGTTGTGAAAATTATTCTTTCATGTGTGCAAGATGACGCGGCGTATACGGTCCGTTCAGTTCTGGATCAGCCGCAGGTAATCGACGATCTCCAGCACGGCACCGTTGGTCTCGATGCGGGTTCCGTCCGAGGCTGTGTATACGACGGGTTCCCCGTCCAGCAGCGGCCCGAAATCCGGCATTGCGACGACGCCGGCATGGAAGTCGCTGATCCGTGTGACAACCTCGACCACATACGTATCCGGGAATGTGCCGCCGTTCCCCGAGCTCAGACCGCGCAGGTCGGGCACACCGGTGGGTACGAACACAGACAGTTGCCCAGCGCCGTCTGCCCCGGATCCGTGGCAGACGGCGCAATAGGTCCGGAACGATGCCGCACCCGTGGTTTCGGGCATCGGTTCCGGCTCTGGCTTTGGTGCACAGGCGACCAGAACTACTGACAGCATCAGGAGAGTACCCGTGCGCACGTTGTTACGCGGCGGCATGTCACTCCGCCTGTTGCGAGGCGAGGTATTCGGCGATCTTCAACACGTCGCCGCGGGTCTGGATCACGCCGCCTTCGGGTGCATCGATGACCGCGCTGCCGCCTCCCAGCATCGGCCCGAAAACCGGCATTGGCCCGCCATGCGCATCCAGAAGCATTCGACCGTCGATCGTTTGCACCACGTCGGAAAGCGGAAACACACCATCATTCCTCGCGGCCAGCCCGGTCAGGTCGGCCACCGGCACTGTCAGCAGGTCGGCCAGAGCACCGTCGCCACTGGCGGAAACACCATGACATCCGGCGCAGTAGGCGCGGTAAAGCTCTTCTCCGGTTACGGGCTCTTGCGCGATGGCCGGCACGGCCGTCAAAATCAGGGTTATCAGGGCGTATCGCATCGGCGTCTCCGTCTAGGCTGTCTGCGCGAGTAGCTAACCCGCGCTAAATGGCTTCTGTCGGGGCCGTCAGACGATCTGCCCCCCTTCCAGCCGCACGGTTCGATCCATCCGCGCGGCAAGGTCCAGATTATGCGTCGCAATCAGCGCCGCAAGCCCGGTCTCGCGCACAAGCTCCATCAGCGCTGAAAAGACGCGGTCCGAGGTGTCGGGGTCGAGGTTACCGGTCGGCTCGTCAGCCAGCAGCAACTGCGGAGCGTTCGCCAGCGCGCGGCAGAAGGCGACGCGCTGCTGTTCACCGCCCGACAGGGCGGCAGGACGGTGCGTGGCGCGCTCAGCCACGCCGACACGTCCCAGCAGATCACGGCCGCGTTCTTCCGCCTTTGGCTTTGCGGTTCCGTTCGCAAGCTGCGGGATGACGATATTTTCCAGGGCCGAGAATTCCGGAAGCAGGTGGTGGAACTGGTAGACAAAACCCACCTCAGACCGGCGGACCCGCGTGCGTTTGCGATCCGACAGGCCGTTCATCATTTCGCCGCCTATGCGCACTTCGCCCGTGTCGGGCGTATCCAGTAGCCCCGCAATGTGGAGGAGGGTGGATTTCCCGGCGCCGGACGGCGCCACAAGGGCGACAACCTCTCCCGGATGCACGCGCAGTTCCGCGCCGCGCAGGACGACCACCTCGCCGGGTTTACCACGGTTGTAGCCCTTTTCGAGCCCAGTCAGCTCCAGCGCCGCCTCACTCATAACGCAGGGCCTCCACCGGGTTCATCCGGGCCGCCCGGCGCGCCGGGAAGATCGTGACGACAAAGGACAGTCCCAGCGCCAGGAAGACCGCCGACAGGACATCACCAAGTTCCAGCCTTGCGGGCAGATAGTAGATGCCTCGGATCGAGGGATCCCAGACGCCACCGCCCATGATCGTATTCACAAAGGAGAAAATCGGATCGATATAGATGGCGAACAGGCACCCAAGGATTACCCCGGCAATAGTTCCGATGGTGCCGGTGAACGCGCCACACAGAAAGAATATTCGCAGGATGGATCCTTCGGTCAGGCCCACCGTCCGCAGAATTCCGATATCGCGGCCCTTGTTCTTCACCAGCATGATCAGGCCGCTGACAATGTTCATCGCCGCGATCAGGACGAGGATCGACAGGATGATGAACATCACGTTGTCCTCGACATCCAACGCGCGCAGGAAGGCGCCTGACGCATCGCGCCAGGTCCATACCAAAGCGCGTTCACCGGCCGCTTCCAGCAGGGCCGGTGTGTAGGCATCGACATTGTCCGGGTCTTCGACCATCACCTCGAATTCGTCGGCCTGTTCCTCCTTGTTGAAGAAGGATTGTGCCTCGGCGAAGGGCATGTAGACCCGCGTACGGTCGATATCGTAGCGGCCCGCCGTGAAGATGTAGACAACCTCGTAGGCATTCACGCGCGGGCTGGTACCCATGACAGACCGAACGCCATTCGGGTTGATGATCTTGATGCGGTCGCCGATTGTCGCGCCAAGCTCCCGCGCCACGCCGGAGCCGATGGCGACGCCTTCCTCCAGCCGATTGATGTCGCCCCAGGCTTCTTCCGCCTCGGCGATGCGCGGCAGGCTCAGCAGGTCATCTTTCTGAATGCCGAAAACCTCGATGCCGGCATTGCTGTCGCGCAAATTGGCCAGTACCTGCCCTTTCACCAGCGGCGCCGCACGGGTCACGCCGGGAACCGCGGCAAGCCGGTCTGCGATCTCGTCGTAGTCAGTAAAGGTGCGCAGCGTCTGCCCGGTGTCAGTGACATAGGTGCTGGAATAGACCGTCACATGCGCGTTCGCGCCGAGGATCGTGTCGACGAATTCGGCGCGAAAACCGGAGCGTACGGCGAGTGTGGCAATCAGGGCGAAGACGGCCAGCGTGATCCCGATCAGGCTGATCCATGTCATGACCGAGACGCCACCCTCGGCGCGGCGCGCGCGCAGGTAGCGCCAGGCGATCATCCATTCAAATCCGGAGAACATCGGCATGCGGCGGAGCCTTAGCGGATTGCGCGGGGGCGTCAAGCGGCGGCGGAACGCGGTCGAAGCAAGGCCAAGGAGCGGCGTCAGTTACACTAGTGCCCGTCCCTGCCTGTTCTCTCGTCTTCCGGCAGATTTCGGATAGGTCCCTGAAAATCAAATGCGCGCGGGTGATCCCGCGCGCAAGTTTCCGCCAGCCTTGGGCCGATTGGCCCTGTCCGGTGGTCAAGCGGCCTTTTTCAGCTTCTTGGCCTTCGATTTCTTGGTCTTCTTTTCGGCCTTCTTGGCCTTCGCCTTTTTTGCGGTCTTGGCCTTCTTGTCCGACTTGGACGCTTTCGCATCCTTCGATTTCTTTTTCGACTTCTCCGCCTTGGCTTTTTTCTTTGCCTTGGCGTCCTTGTCTGCTTTCTTCACCTTCTTTTCCGCCTTGGCTCTCTTCGTTGGCTTGCTGGCCTTATTAGTCTTCTTTGCCTTGGCAGGCTTTTCGACTTCGGCTTCGGCGACGGGTTCGGTTGGTTCCGGTTTCGCGGCTGGGGCGGTCACTGGTTTCGTGGCGGACGCTGCAGCGGGTGTGGAAGTTGCCTCGGGTTTCGGCGTGGGAGCGGGGCTCGCAGCAGGTTTACGGGCGGCCCTGCGCGCGGCCAGTTGCGCGGCCGGGCTCGGCACTGCGGCAGGCGAGGAAAGCGCGGCGCGGGCGGCGGCGGCAAGGGTCACCGCGCGCGCCGTCCCGATCCCGGGTACCGCGCCCAATCCGGACTCGCCGGCCGAAACCATCGCTTCGGCGCTGTCGATTCCGCTTTCTTTCAGCGCCCGGGCCAGCGACGGCCCAACGCCTTTCACTTCGGTCAGCTCAGCCATCGTTTGCGTTCCTTGTTCCTATAGAGGCGGGCGCCGGCGATCCAATGCGCCGACGCCCTGAATGGATCCGTGAGTGCGGCTGCCCGTGTCAGGCGGCTTTCTTGAGGGCCTTCTTGGCCTTCTTCAGCTTCGTTTCCTGACGCTTGACCTTGGCCTGGCGGGATTTGACCTCTTTTTTCAGGCTCTTGATCTTCGATTTCTTGGACATGAATGCCTCCTCTCTACTACCAGCCGGTACTGTCCGGCCTCGTGGGAGGGCGGTATAACATGTCTATAGCGTTTGTATATACCTTTTTCCGATCAGGCGCCAAACACAGCAAGAAATCGCTGTTTGAGGCTGATTTTACCCAGTGCACCGCATGTCGGAAACAGCGCGCAATCTCGCATCGGTTGATATCTGGAAAGGCTTCAGCCCATGGAGCCGAAGCCGGCGACCCGACGCGGCTCTATCCAGCAGGCTACGATGTCAGTCGAGCCACCGCCAGTTCCGGCGTCAGTTCCTCGCTTTCGCCGGTGCGGCGGTCGGTCAGTTCGACCACACCCTTTTCAAGCCCGCGCGGTCCGACCGTGATACGGAACGGCAGCCCGATCAGGTCCATTGTCGCGAACTTTGCGCCGGCCCGCTCTTCACGGTCGTCGTACAGCACTTCGAGACCCGCCTTCGTCAGCGCCGCTTCCAGCTGCTCGCAGGCTGCATCGGCCGCCGGATCGCCCTGCTTGACGTTGACGATGCCGACATGGAAGGGCGCGACCTCCCAAGGCCAGATGATGCCCCTGTCGTCGTGGTTCGCCTCGATCAATGCCCCGGCGAGGCGGGAGACACCGATCCCGTGCGAGCCCATGTGGACCGGGACAGACTTGCCGTCGGGGCCCTGCACCGTGGCGCCCATGGGTTCGGAATACTTGGTGCCGAAGTAGAAGATCTGGCCGACCTCGATCCCGCGGGCCTTGCGGCGGCGGGCTTCGGGTATCTCAAGGAACAAGTCGTCGTCGTGGGTCTCGTCGGTGCGGGCATAGCGCGAGGTGAACTCGGCCAGGACGGCGGCGCATTGTTCGTGGCTGTCGTAATCGATGTCGCGGTCGCCGAACTTCAGGTCGGTGATCTCGCTGTCGTAGAAGACTTCGCTTTCGCCGGTCTCGGCGAGGACGAGGAATTCGTGGGTGTCGTCGCCGCCGATGGGGCCGCTGTCGGCGCGCATCGGGATCGCCTGCAGGCCCATCCGCTCGTAGGTTCGCAGGTAGCTGACGAGGTGGCGGTTATAGGCGTGGAGGGCGTCTTCCTTGGTCAGGTCGAAGTTGTAGCCGTCCTTCATCAGGAACTCGCGGCCGCGCATGACGCCGAAGCGGGGGCGGACCTCGTCGCGGAACTTCCACTGGATGTGGTAGAGCGTGAGGGGGAGGTCCTTGTAGCTGCTGACATGGGACCGGAAGATGTCGGTGATCATCTCCTCGTTGGTGGGGCCGTAGAGCATGTCGCGGTCGTGGCGGTCGCGGATGCGGAGCATCTCGGGGCCGTAGGCGTTGTAGCGGCCGGACTCCTGCCACAGGTCGGCGGGCTGGATGGTGGGCATCAGCAGGGGTATATGGCCGGCGCGCTGCTGCTCCTCGTGGACGATCCGCTCGATGTTGCGGAGGACCCGGTAGCCGAGGGGGAGCCAGGAATAGATGCCGGCGGCCTGCTGGCGGATCATGCCGGCGCGGAGCATCAGGCGGTGGCTGGCGATCTGGGCCTCGGAGGGCGTCTCCTTGAGGACGGGCAGGAAGTAGCGGGAGAGGCGCATGAGGGCTCCTTGGCGCGGGTATCCGTGGTCGGAAGCGGTCTAGGGGATTGCCGGGGGCAAGACAAGCGAGGTGAGTGCGGCGGGCAGGCCGCGGAGGGGCGTCCCCATGGGGACGGGGGGTCAAGTCATTGATTTCAGGCATGTTAGCGCTAACCTAGGTGTGAGGACAGGTGCGGACAGGCAGGCTGGATCAGGCATGGCGCATGCCCGGGAAGGCGGTCCCGGTCCCGCCGTTCCGCCCGACCATTGCCGCCGCATCGCGCAGCACCCGGCAGTGCCGGAGGTGATACCGGACGGCCCTGCGCCCGCCGAGGTCCGGCGGGCGCAGGGCTTCGGCTTCAGATCGTCATGTCTTCAGGAACCGGAGGGCCAGAGCCGCCCCGCCGAACAGCACCGCGAGCGATGCGTATCCGACCGCCGGCCCGCCCGACAGCGCCGCGCCGAAACCCAGCGGGCCGAGAACATAGCCCAGCCCCCAGGCGAAATAGTAGGCGCCGGAAACCGTTCCCTTGAGCGCGTCGGACACGCAGTCGTTCAGCTCGGCAATCGACGCGATGCAGAACACGCCCAGCCCGATGCTCGCGACACCGAGCGGCAGGAATACCCATAGCCCCGGAACGAACGGGACCGCGCCGAACCCGAGCGCCGCCGCGACCATCCCCCCGATCAGGAAGCCGGACCGTCCGACACGGTCCGACACCCTGCCCGCGACGACCTGAGAAAAACTGACTGCCGCATAGAACAGAACGAAGCTCATGCTCACGGCGGCGCTACCGAAGCCATGAGTCACCGTCAGGGAGACGGGCAGGACACTGACGAACACGCCGTATCCGGCACCGTAGAGCACGACGCCGGCCAGAAGGATCGCGGGCTTCCGCCGCCACAGGACGCCAAGCGCCTCCCGGAGACTCACCCGCGCCGGTCCCACCGACACCGGCGCCGATGGGAGGAACAGCAGCGTCAGGAGCCCGGCGGTGAAGCAGAGGAGCGCGAAGACGAGAAAAGGCGCCTGGCCCTGACCGTCCGGCGCGATCAGCAGGCCCAGCAGCGGCCCGAGGGTCAGGCCGGTGTGGATTGCCGCATTGTAGATGCCGATGGCCCGGCCCTTGGCGGCCGGGTGGGCAAGCGACAGGAACGCGGGACCCAGCGCCCAGATCGGCGCCTCGCCCAGCCCCTGAAGGGCACGGCCGAGATAGATCCCGCCCGCTGTCCCTGCACCGAAGAACACGAGCCCGGAGGCGGCACACAGGAAATAGCCGAGCACGAGGAACCGCTTTGCCCCGAGGCGGTCGGACAGGGCGCCGATGGGCAGCTGCGCCAGCAGGTAGGTGAAGGCGAAGACCGAGGCGATCAGGCCGACGCTTTCCAGCGTTCCGGTCATGGCATGCACCCGCTGCGGCAGCAGGGCGACGATCATCCCGACACCGACCATCAACAGGGTCGCGGACAGGCTGAGGACGAATAGAGAGGAGTTATTGGACATGGAATTTGGCCTCACGAAAGCCACGCAGCACAGGACGCATGCGCCGCCCCCCCGGGACCGGGCGGCGCCATGCGGCTGCGGAGTAAAAAGGTGGGATTGCGTGAGAGGCGGACAGAACGACCCGGCCCGCCGGTTCGGCAGGCTCAGCCGCGCAAAGGCCGCGCTTTCACGAAGGCGGGCACCACCGGCGCGTCAGCGCGGGTGGCAGCGCCCTGTTACGCGAGGGGCGGAGGCGATACTGCGAAGATGCGGGTGACCGGTGTCATCGGGTCGTTGTCCAGGTGTTTGGAGTCCGTTCCGGCGAGGATTGCGCGATACGCTGGCGTTGGCAAGCCGGGTTGGAAGTGCTGCCTGTGGCGGTGCACCGCGTTCGCCCTGCCTTGACGCGGGTTGATATTGCGGGAGCCTCCGGCGGGGATATTTTCAACCAGAAGAAGCGTGCGGATTTTTCGGGGTATCCAGGCGGTATTTCCGGAAGGTGCTGCCGTCGTAATCGACTTCTCCCACGAAGCGCGCGCCAAGGCGATCGAGGCCGCGCAGATGCCTGCGCGAGGGCGGCAGCAGGAAGGTCACGTAAGGGATGCGTTCATCTGCGCGGGCGAAGGCCAACGCATGGTTGGTGATCCGCGTGCCCAGCCCGAACTGTCCCGGTTTCAGGACAAGGCCGTAGTCCCAGTCTTCGCCTTCCTTCTGGAAGCCGCCCCAGCCGACATATTCGCCGTCGGCCAGGATGGCCCAGTGGCCCAGGCCGTCCCGCTGCCAGCAGGCTTCCTTTGCTTCGACAAACGCGGCGCAGGTGTCCTGGGTCCATCCGCCCTTCGCGAGCGGCATATGCTCGGTCACGCGCGGGTCGGACATATGTGCGATGATCTCGGCCGGCGCGACCTCTGTCAGGCGGACGAATGAGATATCGGGAAGGTCTCTGGGCATCGGGTACAAGCTGGCTCTGCCGAATTGACGGATGAAATGATTGCGGCGTCCCTCTTAGAGCCGTGAAGATCACATCGGAAGTCACATTGGCGCGTGGCGAGCGTGTCTGCACCGCCCCACCGCCGCGGCGCAGAGAGATTCCAGTTTACGCAAACGCGACAAAAGATATTCTGCACCTGCACAATAACCATTAACCGGAGGACACCCGATGGCCGATTTCAAGAAGATCCTGATTGCAAACAGGGGCGAAATCGCGATCCGGGTGATGCGGGCAGCGAACGAGCTCGGCAAGCGAACGGTGGCCGTCTATGCCGAGGAGGACAAGCTTTCGCTTCACCGGTTCAAGGCCGACGAGGCCTACAAGATCGGCGAGGGGATGGGTCCGGTGGCGGCCTATCTGTCCATCGACGAGATCATCCGGGTCGCCAAGATGTGCGGCGCGGACGCGATCCATCCGGGCTATGGCCTGCTGTCCGAGAACCCGGATTTCGTGGAAGCCTGCGCGGCGAACGGCATCACCTTCATCGGCCCCAAGGCGGAAACGATGCGGGCGCTTGGAGACAAGGCGTCGGCGCGGAAGGTGGCGATTGCCGCGGGCGTGCCGGTGATCCCGGCGACCGAGGTGCTGGGCGACGACATGAAGGCCATCGCCAGGGAAGCCAAGGAAATCGGCTATCCGATGATGCTGAAGGCCTCCTGGGGCGGCGGCGGCCGGGGCATGCGGCCGATCATGGGGCCGGAAGAGCTGGAGTCGAAGGTCAAGGAGGGCCGGCGCGAGGCCGAGGCGGCGTTCGGGAACGGCGAGGGTTACCTCGAGAAGATGATCATGAAGGCGCGTCACGTCGAGGTGCAGATCCTCGGCGACCAGCACGGGCATATCTATCACCTGTGGGAGCGCGACTGTTCGGTCCAGCGGCGGAACCAGAAGGTGGTGGAGCGGGCCCCTGCCCCCTACCTGTCGCCGGCGCAGCGCGAACACCTTTGCAGTCTCGGCAAGAAGATCGCCGAGGCGGTGAATTACGAATGCGCGGGCACCATCGAATTCCTGATGGATATGGAGTCGGGCGAGTTCTACTTCATCGAGGTAAATCCGCGCGTGCAGGTGGAGCATACCGTGACCGAGGAGGTGACGGGGATCGACATCGTGCGGGCGCAGATCCTGATCGCCGAGGGCAAGTCGCTTATGGAGGCGACGGGGGTGGCGTCGCAATATGACGTGCATCTGGACGGGCACGCGATCCAGTGCCGGATCACCACAGAGGACCCGCAGAACAACTTCATCCCCGACTACGGGCGGATCACGGCGTATCGCGGGGCGACGGGGATGGGGATCCGGCTGGACGGGGGAACGGCGTATTCAGGCGCGGTGATCACGCGGTATTACGACTCGCTGCTGGAGAAGGTGACGGCCTGGGCGCCGACGCCGGAGGCGGCGATCAAGCGGATGGACCGGGCTTTGCGGGAGTTCCGGATCCGGGGGGTCAGCACGAATATCGACTTCGTCATCAACCTGCTGCGGCATCCGGTGTTCCTGTCGAACGAGTACCATACCAAGTTCATCGACCAGACGCCGGCGCTGTTCGATTTCCGGCAGCCGCGCGACCGGGCGACGCGGCTGCTGACCTATATCGCGGATATCACGGTGAACGGGCATCCGGAGACGGAGGGGCGGCAGCGGCCGCATGCGGAGCTGAAGCTGGCGCGGGTGCCGGCGCTGCGCGTGGATACGCCGCCGGCGGGCACGCGGCAGATCCTGGACGAGCGCGGGCCGGACGGGCTGGCCGAGTGGATGAAGGAGCAGACGCGGCTGCTGGTCACCGACACGACGATGCGGGACGGGCACCAGTCGCTGCTGGCGACGCGGATGCGGTCGCTGGACATGATCAAGGCGGCGCCGGCCTATGCGGCGAACCTGCCGGAGCTGTTTTCCGTCGAGTGCTGGGGCGGTGCGACGTTCGACGTGGCCTACCGGTTCCTGCAGGAATGCCCGTGGCAGCGGTTGCGCGATATCCGGGCGGCGATGCCGAATATCCTGACGCAGATGCTGCTGCGCGGGTCGAACGGGGTGGGTTACACGGTTTACCCGGACAACGTGGTGCGGGCCTTCGTCAAGCAGGCCGCCGAGAGCGGGGTCGATATCTTCCGCGTCTTCGACTCGCTGAACTGGGTGGAGAACATGCGGGTGTCGATGGATGCGGTGGTGGAGGCCGGGAAGGTCTGCGAGGGCACCGTCTGCTACACTGGCAACATGCTGGACCCGGACCGGGCGAAGTATGACCTGAAGTATTACGTCGGCATGGCCAAGGAACTGGAGAAGGCCGGGGCGCATGTGCTGGGCGTCAAGGACATGGCCGGGCTTCTGAAGCCGGTGGCCGCGAAGGTGTTGTTCAAGGCGCTGAAGGAAGAGGTCGGGCTGCCGATCCATTTCCACACCCACGACACGGCGGGCATCGCCTGCGGGACGATCCTGGCGGCGTCGGAGGCCGGGGTGGACGCGGTGGACTGCGCAATGGACGCGCTATCGGGGAACACATCGCAGGCGACGCTGGGCACCGTCGTCGAAGCGCTGACCATGACGGAGCGGGATACCGGGCTCGACATCGGGGCGATCCGCGAGATGTCGAACTACTGGGAAGCCGTGCGCGGCCAGTACGCGGCGTTCGAGAGCGGCATGCAGGCGCCGGCGTCGGAGGTCTATTTGCACGAAATGCCGGGCGGCCAGTTCACCAACCTGAAGGCGCAGGCGCGCTCGCTTGGGCTGGAGGAACGCTGGCACGAGGTCGCCGAGATGTATGCCGATGTGAACCTGATGTTCGGCGACATCGTGAAGGTGACGCCGTCGTCCAAGGTCGTGGGCGACATGGCCCTGATGATGGTGTCGCAGGGTCTGTCCCGCGAGCAGGTCGAAGATCCGAAGGTGGAGGTTTCCTTCCCGGACTCGGTAATCGACATGATGCGCGGGAACCTCGGCCAGCCGCCGGGCGGGTTCCCGGACAAGATCGTCAAGAAGGTGCTGAAGGGTGAGAAGCCCAACACCGAGCGGCCCGGCGCGCATCTGCCGGATGCGGACCTTGAAGCGACCAAGAAGGAACTGTCGGAGAAGTTTCCCGAGGATGAGATCGACGACGAGGATCTGTGCGGATACCTGATGTATCCCAAGGTCTTCACCGACTATTCGTCGCGGCATCAGATCTACGGCCCGGTCCGGACCCTGCCGACGCGGACGTTCTTTTACGGGATGGAACCGGGCGAGGAAATCTCTCCCGAAATCGCGCCGGGCGTGACGCTGGAAGTGCGGCTGTCGGCTGTCGGGGAAACCAACGAGGACGGCGACAAGCGGGTGTTCTTCGAGATCAACGGCCAGCCCCGGGTGATCCGGGTGCCGGATCGCAAGGTGGCGGGCGACAAGGCGGTGCGGATGAAGGCGGAGGCCGGAAATCCGAACCATGTCGGCGCACCGATGCCGGGTGTCGTGGCAACCGTCGCGGCGCAGGTCGGGGCGAAGGTGAAGCAGGGCGACCTGCTGCTGACCATCGAGGCGATGAAGATGGAAACCGGCCTGCATGCCGAGCGCGACGCGGTCGTGAAGGCCGTGCACGTCACACCGGGCGCGCAGATCGACGCCAAGGACCTGCTGGTTGAACTGGAGTAGCGGGCCAGAAACGCGAACCGCCCGCAACCGGATGGTGGCGGGCGGTCCGACAGGTTCAATGTATAACGCCTACGGCATCTCGCACGCGTGGCTGGCTGCTTCTCCGGCATCTCCCTCGCCGTCATAGACGGCAACCGAGGGATACGGGCAAAGCAGGCTTTCGCGGGTGGCCGCACCGTCGGCTTCCTGCACCGCGACGATGGTTTCCGGCGCCACGCCGTTTTCCACCCAGTCGATCAGCGGCGTCAGTGCGTCGAGCTTGTCGGGCCCGTAGCCTGTGCGGCAGTGGAACATGCCGGGCACCATGAACAGGCGGTAGAAATCGGGAACCTCTGCTTCGCCCATCTCGGCCCTGACGGACTCGTAGTAGTTGACGCCCATCATCGGATTGAGCGCGGGATCGGCCCAGCCGAAATAGGTGATCAGCTTGCCGCCCTTGTCGCGGAACGCCGACAGGTCCGGATCGGTCGCGTCGAGGATCTCGCGGATCATGCCAATCTCGCCATAGCGGCCGGCGATGTCGAAGCTGCGCCAGTCGATATCGGTGCCGCGCGCCGGCAGCAGCGCCATGTTCTGCACGAAGGTCTCACCGTAAAGACCCTGACGGCTGGGTCCGCTGTCGTTGACGATCCACTGGTTCCAGCCGCTGAAGCCGTTGGTGTCGACGCCCTCGACGCCCCACGGCACGCCGGGGAAAATCTGTTCGCCTTCCACGAAGACGCCTGCATTGATCTTGCCGATGGCCTCTGCCTGTTCGGGCGTGAAGCAGGAGTCGCTTGCTTCGCCCTCACATTTCGGCAGATCGGCGGCAGGGTCGAAGTCGCATTGCCGCGGGTCGGTGATCAACCCGTCCTCGACGCCGTCGATGGCATCGCACTTGCCCATTACCGCCTCGGCAAAGGCGCCAAGCTGCGCTTCCGAGATCGGGGCGGCGTCGAGCATCTGCGCGTTGTAGACACCCCAGAGTTGCGTGCCGGTGAAATCCAGCACCGGCGCGCCCGCGACGATGCCGTCGAAATCGCCGGGGAACCGCTGCGCCGACATCAGGCCCTGGCGCCCGCCTGTGGAGCAGCCGTCCCAGTAGGAAAAGGCTGGTTCGCGGGTGTAGTAAGACGCCGCCATGATCTTGCTGAGCGAGACGGTTTCATGGACCGCGCGGAAGGCATAGTCGACCAGCGCGGCGAGGTCGCCGTCTGCGAAGCTGCCCAGCGGTTGAGTCCGGGCGTCATGGCCGGTGTTCTGCTGTACCGTCAGGAAGCCGCGGGTCAGGGCCATGTCGCGCGTCCCGACCCGGCTGGCCGCGGTCAGATCCTCGCCCGCGTAGCCCCCGTTGCCAAACATGTAGAGCCGCCGGTTCCAGTTATCCGGCAGGGAAATCTCGAATTCGATGGCGGGGCTGATGATGCCGGTGACGCGGCAGAAGCCGGTGCCGTCGACCTCGGCGGTTTCCGCCTTGAGGAACGACACGCCCTCGAAGCTGGCGGCATTCAGGGTGTCGCATGCTTTTGCCGCGGAGACGGGCGTGGCAAAATCGGCCGCATCGGGGCTGGTGAAGCTGAAGCGGTTCTGCGCCTGCAGCGGCAGGGTCAGTGAAAGCGCTGCGGCCACGGCCGCAGGCCCCACAAGTGGGTTGATCTTCATGGGTTCTCCTCCTCTTCCTGGGCGAATGCTACGTCTCACCCGGGGATTCGATCAAGGAAGTTAACCTGTTCAGATAGCAGCTTCCGGTTGCATCTTCGCCTGGCTGGGCGCCGCAAGGGTCAGTCGGAATAGGCGCTGTCCGCCGGTTTCAGACTGGTGTCGAACCAGAGGTCCCCCGGCAGTGACCGGTCGCGCAGACAGACGCGGTCGCGGTCGGGATAGGTGATCCGGTCATAGGAGGCGCGGGTGCCGACGACAAGGCAGCGCGTCGGTGCGTCGGAGCGGTTGATGAGGCAATGCCCCACCGGCTCGTTCGCCCTGAAGGTGGCGGCGTCGCCGGGATGCAGCACGGTTTCCTCGTCGCCTTCGATCAGGGTGATCTCGCCCTCCAGCACATAGATCATCTCGTCCTCGGCGCTGTGCCAGTGCTTGATCGACGAGCTGGAGCCGGGCGGCAGGATTTCGACGAAGGCGCCGAACTGGGTCAGGCGGTCTGGGTCACTGATACGGATACAGCGGCTGGGGCCACAGGGGCCGTCGCCGTTCAGTTCGACATGCATGTCGCCTTCGGGGATTGCAGGCATGGGATGGGTCCTCTTCGGGTGTCTCGGGGTTACCATGGCACGGAAGGACGACGCCAAGGCAAGCACGCCGTGCCAATCGGCGGTGCGCCGCTTGCCAAGGGTCTGTTCCCCGCCTAGGTCTTCGGCAACGCAAGCAGAACGGGGCGCGCATGATACCGACGATCACGCCGATCTATGCGGGCCTTATTGCCCTGCTGTTCCTTTTCCTTTCGCTGCGGGTCGTGGCCGGGCGGTTCCGGCACAGGATCTCTGTCGGGGACGGCGGCGAGAAGGACATGGTCAAGCGGATGCGGACGCAGGCGAACTGCGCCGAATACGCGCCGGTCGGTCTGTTGCTGCTGCTGATGGCGGAGCTGCAGGGGATGGCGCCCTGGGCGCTGCATGTGCTGGGCGGGCTGCTGCTGGCGGGGCGGGTGCTGCATGCCTACGGCTACGGGCGGACGCCGCAGATCGTGCTGCTGCGCCGCGTCGGGATGTTCGGGACGGTGGCGTCGATTTCGATCACGGCGGTGGCGGTGATGTGGATGGCGCTGGTGTGAGAGTGGCGCGCCGGGGACGGGCCCGGCGGAGCCCTGTCTGATCGGTCAGCGCGGAACCACGGTCAGAGGACTGGCGCCGTCTTCCCCGAAATCGAGAATGAGCGTGAACACGGCGGGCCAGTCGCTGCCCGGCAGTGCCGCCTTCAGCACCCGTGTTTCTCCTGGCGGCAGGGTCAGAGGCAAGGATGCGAATGCGGTGGAATCTTCTGCATAAATGCCGAGAAGCTCGGTCTGGTATTGCCCCCTGTTCGTCAGCGACAGGTCCAGTATCAGGGCATTGGGCGTCCTCACCGATGCGTCAATATGTGCGGCCACCTCCTGCGGACCGTGGCCGGCATGCGCGAAGGCTGAGACCGGAGCGGCGGCGAGCCCCGCCAGGATGAAACGACGTCTGAGCATGTGCGCCTTCGTTGGCCTCGAATTCCGGGTCCGTAAGACGTTCCGTGACGGCAGATTGCCGAAAATTCGCCAGAGCTGTAGCCGATTGATGCAAATTCCCCCTTGCAGCCCCTTCCGGTTCTTTATAAGTGACGGCTCACCCAACGGATGCGGGCGTAGCTCAGGGGTAGAGCATTACCTTGCCAAGGTAAGGGTCGTGAGTTCGAATCTCATCGCCCGCTCCAATATCTCTCCATTGCGAGACGACGTGCAAAGGCGGCCATCGGGCCGCCTTTTGTCGTTCTGCGCTGGTCGCTGGGAACGGTTCACCAGTCGGTCGAGATGTACTGCGTTTCCATGAATTCGTGCATGCCCTCATGTGCGCCTTCGCGGCCGAGGCCGGATTGCTTGGTGCCGCCGAAGGGCGCGGCGGGGTCGGAGACGAGGCCGCGGTTCAGGCCGACCATGCCGTAATCGAGCCGTTCCGAGACCTGCATGCCCTTCTTCAGGTCCTTCGTGAAAACATAGGCCACGAGGCCGTATTGCGTGTCGTTGGCGCGGCGGACGACATCGTCGGTGTCCGAGAAGGTCTGCAGCGCGGCGACGGGGCCGAAGATCTCGTCGTGGACGCATTCGGCGTTTTCGGGGACGTCGGTGAGGATCGTGGGCGGGTAGTAGAAGCCCTTGCCGTCCTGCGCCTTGCCACCAAGACGGAGCCTGGCGCCCTTGGAAACGGCGTCCTCGACGAAGGCCGCCACCTTGTCGCGGGTATCGGCATTGACCATCGGTCCGACGTCGACGGAGGGGTCGAGGCCGTCGCCGATCTTCAGCTTGCCCATCGCATCGGCGAGCTTGTCGGTGAAAGCCCCGGCGACGCTTTCGTGGACATAGATGCGGTTGGCGGCGGTGCAGGCCTCGCCGAGGTTACGCATCTTGGCGAGCATGGTGCCCTTCACAGCCTCGTCCAGATCGGCGTCGTCGAACACGATCAGGGGGGCGTTGCCACCAAGTTCCATCGCCGGTTTCAGCACGTTGTCGGCGGCGGAATGCAGGAGCTTGACGCCGGTCGAAGTGCTGCCCGTGAAGCTGATCACGCGGACGCGCGGGTCGTGCAGCATCCTGTCGACGATCTTGCCGGACTGGCGCGAGGGCAGGACGTTGACGAGACCCTTGGGCACGCCTGCTTCTTCGAGGATCGGCATCAGGGCCAGCATGGTCAGGGGCGTTTCGGAGGCGGGCTTGATCACGACGGGACAGCCGGCGGCGAGCGCGGGCGCGATCTTGCGGGTGCCCATCGCGGCGGGGAAATTCCACGGCGTAACCAGAACGGCGATGCCCGCGGGTTTGTGGTGGACGACGATGCGGGCACCGGTGGACGGGCCGCGAGAGAGCATGCCCTCGTTGCGCACCGCTTCCTCGGCGAACCAGCGGAAGAATTCGGCGGCGTACGCGGCTTCCCCCATCGCGTCGGCGCGGGGTTTGCCGTTTTCGAGGGTGATGAGGCGGGCGATGTCCTCCTGCTGCGCCATCATCAGTTCCCACGCCTTGCGCAGGACCTCGGAGCGTTCGCGGGGTGTGCGTGCTGCCCAGCCGGCGAAGGCGTCTTCAGCTGCGTCGAGGGCGTCCATCGCGTCGTCTTCGGTGGCCGAGGCGACGGAGGCGAGGACGGATTCGTCGGCGGGGTTCAGGACATCAAAGCGGTCGCCGCGCCCGGGGCGCCATTCGCCGTCGATATAGAGATCTGTCTTTAAGCTCTCTGCGGTTTGCAGCGTGTCGGGCATGGCGGTCTCCTCCTGATCGCTGCCGGCGCGGGGTTGGCCCGCACCGGCTGGTTCAGTTCAGAGAGTTGGCCTTGGCGCGGACAAGGGCAAGCCCCGAGTTGCGCCGGTTCTCTGTGTGGAACGCGGGCAATCGCCCGGCTGGACCTAGAAGAACGCCTGGAGACCGGTCTGCGCCCGGCCGAGGATCAGCGCATGGACGTCATGCGTGCCCTCGTAGGTGTTCACCGTTTCGAGGTTCATCAGGTGGCGCATCACCGGGTATTCGTCGGAGATGCCGTTGCCGCCGTGCATGTCGCGCGCCATCCGGGCAATCTCCAGCGCCTTGCCGCAGTTGTTGCGCTTGGCGAGCGAGATCATTTCGGGCGACATGCGGCCGCTGTCGAAGAGGCGGCCGAGCTGGAGAGACGCGAGCAGGCCGAGGGTGATCTCTGTCTGCATGTCGGCGAGTTTCTTCTGGTAAAGTTGGGTCTGGGCCAGCGGCTTGCCGAACTGCTTGCGGTCGAGGCCGTAGTCGCGGGCGGCGTGCCAGCAGGCTTCGGCGGCCCCCATCGCGCCCCAGGAGATGCCGTAACGGGCGCGGTTGAGGCAGCCGAACGGGCCTTTCAGCCCCTCGGCATCGGGCAGCAACGCGTCCTCGCCGACCTCTACGTCGTCCATGACGATCTCACCCGTGATCGAGGCGCGGAGCGACAGCTTGCCTTCGATTTTCGGCGCGGTCAGGCCTTTCATGCCCTTTTCCAGAACGAAACCCCGGATCGCGCCGTCATGCGCCTCGGACTTGGCCCAGACGACGAAGACGTCGGCGATGGGGCTGTTGGTAATCCACATCTTGGAGCCGCGAAGCTTGTAGCCGCCGTCGGTCTTCACCGCGCGCGTCTTCATCCCGGCAGGGTCGGAGCCGGCATCGGGTTCGGTCAGGCCGAAGCAGCCGATCCAATCGCCTGTTGCGAGTTTCGGCAGGTATTTCTTGCGCTGCTCCTCGCTGCCATAGGCGTGGATCGGGTACATGACGAGGCTGGACTGCACGCTCATCATCGAGCGGTAGCCGCTGTCTACCCGCTCGACCTCGCGGGCGACGAGGCCATAGCTGACGTAGTTTGCGCCGACACCGCCGTATTCCTCGGGGATGGTCGCGCCGAGCAGGCCGAGTTCGCCCATCTCGCGAAAGATCTCCGGGTCAGTCTTTTCCTGCTGGAACGCGTCGCGGACGCGGGGCAGCAGCCTGTCCTGCGCATAGCTGCGCGCGGTGTCGCGGATCATCCGTTCCTCTTCGTCGAGGCTGTCCTCGATCCGGAGGATATCGTCCCAGTTCTGTGCAACGTTGCCCATGTCAGTGCTCCGCTTTCATGTGGCGCCTACAATTACCGACCGATGGGTAGGTAAATGGGTGCCTTCGTTGAGTCAAGCCCGCTCGGGGGCCCCTGTCACCGGGGCGCGAGGCCTGCGAGGATCAGTGTCGCATAGCCATCGGCGATCTCTGCCGCGTTCTTCGGGCCGGTCGGCTGATACCAGCGCGCCATCCAGTTCAGCATGCCGAGAATGCCGCGCGCGGTGGTCGGCACGTCGTCGGTCTCGAAGGCGCCATCCGCGCAGCCGTCGCGGATGATCTGCTCGAGGAACCGCGTGTAGTTCCGGCGCGCGTCGATCTGGTTCTCGGTGTATCCGGTGGTGTCGCCCCCTGCCCGGCCGATGAAGCTGGCGCGGTACTTGTCGTGGTTTTCCTGCAGGTAGCGGCCGTGCGAGACCATGAAGGCGCGCAGGCGGGTGTCGTGGCCGTCGGCCTGCGCGACCGCTGCCTGCGCATTCTCCAGCATGTCGGACAGGACAGACAGGACGATGGCGTCATAGAGGTCCTGCTTGGAGCCGAAATAGTGATAGATACCGGCCTTGGTCATGCCCACGGCGCGGGCGACGTCCTGCAGCGAGGCGCCCTCGTAGCCTTTCCCGGCGAAGAGGCCCGCCGCCGCGCCGAGGATGCTGCCGACCGGGTCGGTCATGCTGGGCGGCCGACCGGGACCGGGGCGGGAGGCGGTGTCTGTCATGGCCCAAGCGCTAGTGGAACGGGCAAGGTGCGGCAATGGCAATCTCCCCCGCCGAAAGCGGCCCCGCGGGGCGTTCTGTGCGGGTTTCGGGGCATTTCCGCCCGTTGACGGGGGTTGAACTGGCGTTCGGGACGCCTCACAGATGGGCGAGGCGACTCACCGGACGTACCGGCCGGGCGCTGGCCCGTGACGGCCAGGCGCAGCAAGCTGCCGACCACGAACATATGCGACCTTGATGCGGGAGATCCCAATGGAAGATATCGTACGCCCCAACTCACCTGCTGCCCGGGATATCCGCAACGTGCTGCACCCGTATACGAACGCGCGGCGGCACGAGGAGCGCGGCCCGACGATCATCAAGCGTGGCGAGGGTATCTATGTCTACGACGACGAGGGCAACCAGCTGATCGAGGGCATGGCCGGGCTTTGGAGCGTGGCGGTGGGCTTCAGCGAGCCGCGGCTGGTCGAGGCGGCGCAGAAGCAGATGTCGAAACTGCCCTACAGCCACATCTTCAGCCACAAGTCGCATGATCCCTGCATCAACCTGTCGGAAAAGCTGGTGGAGATGACGCCCGAGGGGCTGGATCACGTGTTCTTCACCAACTCCGGGTCCGAGGCGAACGACACCGTCGTGAAGATGGTCCGTTACTACAACAACGCCATCGGCCGGCCGGAGAAGAAGAAATTCATCGCCCGGAAGCGCGGCTATCACGGGATCACCATCGCGTCGGGCAGCCTGACCGGCCTGCCGCTGAACCACGCGGATTTCGACCTGCCGATCGCGGGCGTGCTGCACACCAACTGCCCGCATCATTACCGCTATGCCGAGCCCGGCGAGAGCGAGGCGGACTTTGCTGACCGGCTGGCGAACGAGCTGGAAGAGATGATCCTGGCGGAAGGCCCCGAGACCGTTGCCGCCTTTATCGGCGAGCCGCTGATCGCGGCGGGCGGCGTCTATGTGCCGCCGGAAGGGTACTGGCAGAAGATCCAGGCGGTGTGCCGCAAGTATGACGTGCTGGTGGTGGCCGACGAGGTGATCACCGGCTTCGGACGCACCGGCAAGCTGTTCGGCAGCCAGACCTTCGGGATCGAGCCCGACATCATGGTGGTGTCGAAGCAGCTGACCTCTTCCTACATGCCGCTGGCTGCCATCATCTTTTCCGACAAGCTGTACCAGGGGATCGCCGACAACTCGGCGAAGCTGGGGTCGTTCGGCCACGGCTTCACCGCCAGCGGGCATCCGGTGGCGACGGCCGTGGGGCTGGAGAACCTGGCGATCATCGAGGAGCGTGACCTTGTCGGCAATGCCGCGCGGGTGGCGCCGGTCCTGCAGGACGGGCTGCGCGCGCTGGCGGATCACCCGCTGGTCGGCAACGTGCGCGGCGTCGGCCTGATCGCGGCGGTTGAACTGGTCGCGGACAAGGAAACCAAGCGGCCGTTCGATCCCGAGGGCAAGCTGGGGATGCAGGTTTATGAACTGGCCCAGAAGAACGGGCTGGTCGTGCGCGCCATCGGCGACAGCATCGCCTTCTGCCCGCCGCTGATCATCGAGGAAGGACAGGTCCGCGAGATCCTGAAGCGGTTCGAAATGTCGCTCAACGAAGCGGAAGGCTGGGCTCGGGAGAACCTGTCCTAAGCTTAAGCCGCGGAATTCAAGAAAGCGCCTCCGGTCGAAACCGATCCGGGGGCGCTTTTCGTTTCGACCTGAGGATTTCAGACGTGCTGGCCGCCGTTCACGTCGATGGATGCGCCGTTCACGTAGGAGGCCTGCCCGGAACACAGGAACAGCACCACGCGCGCAACCTCGTCCGGTTGGCCGAGGCGCCGGAGCGGGATGACCTTGGCCATCTCCTCTGTCCCCGGCGAGAGGATGCCGGTTTCGATCTCGCCCGGCGTCACCATGTTGACGCGGATGCCGCGCGGGCCGAGTTCGGCGGCGGCCTCGCGCGTCAATGCCGCCAGCGCCGCCTTGGAGCAGGCATAGGCGACGCCCGCGAAGGGATGCACGCGGGAGCCGACGATGGAGCCGACATTGACGACCGCCCCCTGCGCCTGTTCGAGTTCCGGCAACAGGTCGCGCATCAGGGCCGCCGGACCGATCAGGTTGACTGCCAGCACCTGCTGCCAGAGCGTATCGTCGCTGTCGGCGATCCCCATGCGTGCGCCGCCTTCGCCCTTCGGTGAAATGCCGGCGTTGTTGACAATGGCCTGCAACCCGTCCCTGCCGATCGTGTCGCGGACACGGGCGACGAGATCGGCGCGGGAGGCCGGATCGGACAGGTCCCCCTGAAAATGGTCGGTCGCGCCCGCGTGCCACGGGCAGCGTTCGTCGAAGGCGGTCCGGGACACGGTCAGCACGCGCCAGCCATCGTTCTGGAACGCCTTGACCGTCGCGTGGCCGATGCCACGGCTTGCACCGGTCAGGAGGAGGGTTTTCTGGGTCATCGCGGCCACGTTAGTTAACCTCGCCGCAGCATAGCAAGGTCTGTCGGTGGCCGGCATCGAAAAGCGGTGGTCAGTCCAAGGCCGCTGCCGCGATGCGCAGATTTCCGTAGCTAGTCGATGCGGGCCGCCACGCTTTTGACCTTGCAGTAGCTGCGCAGGCCCTCGAGCCCCTTCTCTCGGCCAAAGCCGGACAGCTTGTTGCCGCCGAACGGCACCTCGACTCCGCCCGCGAAATACTCGTTGATGAATATCTGTCCCGCGTCGACGTCGCGCGCCATCTTCAGGGCGTTGGAGACGTTGCCGGTATAGATTCCGGCGACGAGGCCGTACTGGCAGTCGCCCGCCAGCGCCAGCGCGTGCTCCGGATCGTCGGCGATCTGAACGGTCAGCACCGGGCCAAAGATTTCCTCGCGCACAAGTTCGTCGTCAGAAGGGCGGTCCGCGACGATGGTCGGTTCGTAGAACCAGCCCTCGCCGGTTTCCGGGTCGGCGGTTGTCCTGCCGCCCGTGAGGATCTCGGCCCCACGAGAGCGGGCGCGGTCGATGAAACCGGCGATCTTGTCCAGATGGCCGGCGGAGTTCACCGGGCCGAGCTGCGGGTCGCGCAGGCCGTGGCCGATGGTCAGCTTTTTCGCGCGGGCGCAGAGTTCCCCGACGAAGGCGTCGTGAATGCCGCGCTCGATGACGAGGCGCGACCCGGCGGAGCAGATCTGTCCGGCATTCTCGAAGATGGCGCCGAGGACGCCAGTCAGGGCGCGTTCCATGTCGCAGTCGTTAAGGACGACGACGGGGGACTTGCCGCCAAGTTCCAGCACCAGCCGGGTCACGTTGTCGGCAGCGCTGCGCATCACGGCCTGACCGGTCGCGACGGAGCCGGTGAAGGTGATCTGGTCGACATCCGGATGCGCGACGAGCGGTGCGCCGGCCTCTGCCCCGGTTCCGGAAACGACGTTGCAGACGCCCGCGGGAAGGCCGGCCTTCGTCAGGATGTCCGCGAGCTGGAGTGCAGTGAACGGCGTCTGCTCCGCCGGTTTCGCGACGACGGTGCAGCCCGCCGCCAGCGCCGGCGCGATGCCACGCGCGGCTGTCGAAATAGGGTAATTCCACGGGATGATCTGAGCGCTGACGCCGACTGGTTCGTAGACCGAATAGCCGAGATAGCCCTGCGGCAGCGGGAAGGTATCGCCCTGCAGCTTGTCGCAGGCGCCGGCGTAGTATTCGAAGGCACGGGCGGCGCCGTTCACGTCGCCCAGCGCCTCGTTCAGGGGCTTGCCGCTGTCGAGGCATTCGACAATTGCCAGCCGCTCTGCGTCATCCCGGATCAGTTGAGCTGCGTGGTAGAGGATGCGGCCCCTTTCGGCGGGCGGCGTTTTGCGCCAGGTCTTTTCGAAAGCATGTATGGCGCTGGCGACGGCCTGATCGATATCGGCAGCGGTTCCCCTGGCGAAGGTCGCGAAAGGCGCGGCGCGTCCGGGATCGTAGCTTTCCATCTGCGCGCGGGTCGACGCGGTGTAAGCGCCGTCGATGAAGTGGCCGCCGGGCAGGCCCGCGACGGGCGTGCCGGAGAGGATTTCTTCGATTTTCATGGGATCAGTCCAGTTCGCTGACCTGGTAATGTGACTTCTCGAGCCAGGCGTGGCTGATGTCCACACCCCAGCCGGGGGCGTCGGTCACCGTCACCCGGCCGCCATCGACGGCGTAGGGATCTGTGGTGAACAGGTCGTATTGCCACGGGTAGTAGTCATCCTCTTCGATGGAGAATTCGAGGTATTTGCCGCCGTTCGGGATTGCCCGCAGAAGATGCATGGTGAAGAGGGTCACCAGCGAGAGGTTCGCGGAATGCGGGGTGACAGGCATGCCGGCAGTTTCGGCCATGCGGGCCACGCGGAGGGTGCGGGCGATGCCGCCGATGTAGCAGACATCCGGCTGGAGCACGTCGACGATGCGGCCGTCGATCATGCCTTTCCAGTTCGCCATCATGCAGTCCTGCTCGCCCCCGGTGACGTCGATGTCGAGCGCGTCGGTCACCTGCTTGGTCTGGTCGAATTCCCAGTAGGGACAGGGTTCCTCGTAATGCGAGATGCCGTGGTCCTGCAGCATGTGGCCGACCGCGATGGCCTTGGCGGGCGAGTAGCAGGAGTTGGCGTCGACCAGCAGGGCGACGTCGTCGCCCAGCGCCTTGCGGATAGTCGGCACGATCTCCTCTGTGCGGCCCGGCCATTCGTCCTGATCGCGGCCAACCTCGGCGCCGATGCGGAACTTGAAGGCGTCGAAGCCGTGCTGGTCGCGCAGGCGTTGGAACCGTGCGGCCTCGTCCGCCGGTGTGATGTCGCGCTTCATCGAGGAAGCATAGGCGCGGAGCATGCCGGGCGTGCCGCCGATCAGTTCGCAGACCGGTTTGCCCTCGATCCGGCCGCGCATGTCCCAGAGGGCGGTGTCGACGCCGCCCATGGCGCGACGCAGGTAGGCGCCGGGAAACTTGTGCTCGCGGTCACGGACGGTGTCCATCATCTCGTCGATGTCGAAGCAGTCCATGCCCAGCGCGAAGGGCGCGACCTGCCGGTGCAGGACCTGCGCGGTGATGTCGGCATTGTAGGGCGCGACCTGCCCCCAGCCCTGCGCGCCGTCCTCTGCCGTGGCGCGCACGAAGCAGACGAATTCGTTGGTGAAGGTTTCGATCTTCTTGAGTTTCATTGGCTCCAACCGGGACTCGGGCGCTGCGCTGTGCCGGAAATTGTAGAAAAATTGGCCCGGTTAATATATCCATTTCGGGAACATCGGCAGACCAATCGTTCCCGGAAGGCATATGAAGCAGGAAAGCGGCGCGCTGTTGAGCGCGATCAAGCTGGACCGCGAGTCGCGGCGCAGCATCAGCGTGCAGCTGTATATGGCACTGCGCGAGATCATCCTGTCGGGTGGGCTGCGCGCGGGCGAACGGCTACCGGCGACGCGGGTTCTGGCGAAGGAGACCGGCGTGTCGCGCACCACGGTGATCGACGCGGTGGACCGGCTGGTATCCGAGGGGATGGTGGTGTCGCGGATCGGTGCGGGCACCTTTGTCAGCGACACGCTGGACAGCCAGCGGCCCGCGGCCTCTGCCATGGTCGACCCGGCGCCGCAGGACGCGAAGCCGCGGCTGTCGGGGACGATTGCGAGTGGCGAGGAACGCTATGCCCGCCGCACGTGGTTGCCACACGAGGCGCGGGCCTTCATCACCGCCCTGCCCGCGCTCGACGCGTTTCCGATGGCGCATTGGGCGCGGCTGTCGGCGCGGCATTTCCGGGGCGGGCGTGGCGCCGTCATGGGGTACGGGCAGCCGAAGGGGCTGGAAGCGCTGCGCCGCGCCATCGCGACGCATCTGGGGGCACTGAAAGGAATCCGGTGCAATCCGGAACAGATCTTCGTCACCTGCGGCGCGCAGCAGGCGTTTTCGTTGATCGGCAAGCTGTTCCTGAACGGCGGCGACAAGGTTTGGATCGAGAATCCGGGGGCTTCGGGCGCACGGAATGCGCTGTTGTCCGAAGGAGCGGACCTGGTGCCGGTGGATATCGACCACGAAGGGATCGTGGTCGCCGACGGGCTGGCCAAGGCGCCCGGGTTCCGGCTGGCCTTTGTCACACCGTCGCATCAACAGCCATTGGGTCACGTGATGTCGCTGCAGCGCCGGTTCGAGCTGCTGCAGGCCGTCGAAGCCGCGCAGGCGCTGATCATCGAGGACGATTACGACGGCGAGTTCTATTACGGAAACGCACCGCAGCCGGCGCTGTACAGCACAGACCCGGCGGGACGGACGATATATGTGGGGACCTTCTCGAAGACGCTGTTTCCGTCGCTCCGCCTTGGCTTCCTGCTGGTTCCCGAGCGGATGGTCGACGCCTTTGAGCGGATGTTCCAGTCCTGGGCCAGCGGTCCGGCGACGGCGACGCAGGCAGTGGTCGCGGATTTCATGGACGAGGGGCATTTCGCGACCCATGTCCGGCTGATGCGGCGGCTCTACAAGGCGCGGTACGATGCACTGATGGAAGCCGGGCGCACATTGCCCGACACAATGCGGCTGCAGGAGACAAGCAGCGGTTTCCACACGCTAGCCGACCTGGCATCGGGAATCGACGAGCAGGCCGTCGTCACACAGGCGGCGGAGAAAGGTGTCATCGTGGCACCCCTGAGCCGGTATTGCATGCAGCCGATCGAGAGGAACGGGCTGGTCATCGGCTTTGGCAGCGCCGCGCCGGAGGACATCAAACGCGGCATCGATGTGCTGCGCGACCTGCCGGCCTTGCGCGAAAATTGGTCTGGGTGATTTCACGAAATGGATATGCGGCTCAGGCCAATTCTACCCTAGCCTTCTGGATTAATCCGCACATGAGGTGTTTTATGCCCTTGTGCATGCATGGAGAAACCGATGGCTCGCGAGCTGGCGCCCGTTCCTCATCAATACCCCTACTGGCAGGATCAGTTGGGAGAGGCGCCCGTTCTGCCGGAGGACCCGCCGCGCGATGTGGACGTGCTGGTCATCGGGTCGGGCTATACCGGGCTGAACGCCGCGATTGTGACCGCGCGGGGCGGCCGGTCGACGCTGGTGATCGACGCGCAGGACGTTGGCTTTGGCTGCAGCACGCGCAACGGCGGCCAGATCAGTACCAGCGTGAAGCCTTCCCTGGGGAAGCTGACCGCCAAATTTGGTGAGGCGAAGGCGCGGGCGATCCGCGCTGAAGGACAGGCCGCGCTGGACTGGGTCGGCGCGTTCGTGGAAGGCGAAGGGATCGACTGCGATTTCCGCCGCGTGGGCCGCTATCACGCCGCGCATACGCCGCAGCACTACGAGAGCCTCGTGCGCGATGCCGAGGCGATGCGGGCTGAGGAAGGGATCGAGAGCTTTGCGGTGCCACGTTCCGAGCAGCGGAACGAGATGGGATCGGACGTCTACTACGGCGGCGTGGTCTATCCCAAGCACTGCTCCATCCATCCGGCGAAGTTTCATCGCGGGCTGCTGGATCTCGCCATGAAGGCCGGCACCGTTGCGGTGGGCCAATGCGCGGCGCTGTCCATCGACCGGTCCGGCGACGGGTTTCGCGTGGGGACGACGAAAGGAACCATATCGGCGCGCGACGTTATCGTCGCGACCAACGGATACACAGGCACGCTGGTGCCGTGGCTGCGGCGGCGGGTGATCCCCATCGGCAGCTACATCATCGTAACCGAGGAACTGCCCGAGGCGCTGATCGACGAGCTTTTCCCGACCGACCGCATCGCCAGCGATACCTGCAAGGTGATCTACTATTACCGCGCGACGCCGGACCGGAAGCGCATCCTGTTCGGCGGCCGGGTGTCGGCGCGGGAGACCGACACGGCGGAAAGCGCGCCGCGGCTCTATCAGAGCATGTGCCGGATCTTTCCGCAGCTCGACGGCTGCGCGCTGTCGCATTCGTGGAGCGGCAATGTCGCCTACACCTTCGACGAACTGGCGCATACCGGGGTGCATGATGGTGTGCATTACGCCATGGGCTACTGCGGATCCGGCGTGTCGATGGCCAGCTACCTGGGCATGCGGACGGGGCAAAAAGTCCTTGGATTGAAGGAAGGTAGCACCGCTTTCGACGATCTGCCGCATCCGACACGTCCCCTTTACACAGGCACGCCATGGTTCCTGCCGACGGCGGTCGCCTATTACCGCTGGCTCGACGATCTGCAATGCCGTCGCGCGAAAGCGGCATGACGGAAACATTCCGCCGGTCCCGGCCGAGCCGGCGGAACAAAAGACAATCGGCTGGCGCCGCGATCCGCGGCTGAACTGGCACACCGACAGGAGGTTGACCGATGAAACTGAAGATGACTCTCACCGTGGCGGCATCGCTGCTTGCCACAACCGCCCTTGCGCAGGACAAGACCGTGACGATCGCGTCCTGGGGCGGTTCCTTTCAGGAAGCGCAGAGCAAGGCACTGTTCGAGCCCGCCTCGGAGGCGACAGGCGTGGAAGTGAAGCAGGAGACCTATGGCGGCATGGCCGACGTGCGGCTGCAGGTGAGCACCGGGGCGGTAACGTTCGACATCGTCGCCTCCGGCTCGGGTTCCGCGGCACGAGCGGGCGCCGAGGGGCTGCTGGAGCCGCTGGATTATGACGTCATCGACGTCTCCAACTTCTATCCGAACCTCTACAGCGAGTACTGCGTCGGCGGCGACGTGTTCTCGACTGTTTATGCGTGGAACACCGACACCTATGGCGAGGACGGGCCGCAGAGCTGGGCGGATTTCTGGGATGTCGAGAAGTTCCCCGGCAGCCGCGCCTATCGCAACTCGGTCGCGGGCGCACTTGAGCCGGCACTGATGGCCGACGGGGTGCCGCCGGAAGAGGTGTACGAGGTGCTGTCCTCGGAAGAAGGCATCGACCGCGCGATCGACAAGATCCGCGAGCTGCGTCCGCATATCGCGGTGTTCTGGTCTTCTGGTGCGCAGCAGGCGCAGCTGATGAAGGACGGCGAAGTCGACATGACGACCGGCTGGAACGGCCGTTTCGACAACGCGGCCAAGGACGGCGGCCACGTGATGTACAGCTTCAACCAGGCGCTGCTGGACTACGACTGCTTTGCGGTGCCGAAGGGCGCGCCGAACAAGGACGTGGCGATGGAGTTCCTGGGCGAGATCTCGAAGCCCGAGTACCAGGACGACCTGCCGAAATACATCACCTATGGACCGACCAACAAGGCGGCCTACGATACGGGTGAGATCACCGCGGAAGTCGCGGCCGGCCTGCCATCTTCCCCGGACAACGCGGCTATGCAGCTGCCGATTTCGCTGGAATGGTATGCCGAGTGGGAGATCGTCGCGGCGGAGAAGTATGCCGAGATGCTGACCGAGTAAGCGGTCCGGTCTTCAGAAGTCTTCAACGTGGCGGACGTCCTGCGTCCGCCACGGTTGCCGATCCATCCGAGGGGAGAGCCATTGACCACGACGACCAAGGAAGCGCTGCCGATCACGGTGCAGAACGTGACCAAGACCTACGGGCCGGTTCATGCGCTGGACGATGTCTCGCTCGAGGTGCGAAGCGGCGAGTTCCTGACGCTGCTGGGACCATCCGGGTCCGGCAAGACGACGCTGCTCATGGTGCTGGCGGGGTTCACCCGGCCCGACTGCGGCAGCCTGAAGTTCGGCGACCGCGAGGTGATCCGCACGCCACCGCACCTGCGCGATGTCGGCATGACCTTCCAGAGCTATGCGCTGTTCCCGCACATGACGGTGGCCGGGAATGTCGGCTATCCGCTGCGCCTGCGGAAGCTGCCGAAGGCGGAAATCGCGGAACGGGTGGAGAAGGCGCTGGAAACGGTGCAGCTGGGAGGGTTCGGCGAGCGCCGGATCGACCAGCTGTCGGGCGGGCAGCGGCAGCGCGTGGCCGTGGCGCGCGCCATCGTGTTCGAACCGCAGATCCTGCTTATGGACGAGCCGCTTTCGGCGCTCGACAAGAAGCTGCGCGACCAGATGCAGATCGAGCTGCGGCATCTGCACGAACAGCTTGGGATGACCACCGTCTACGTGACCCACGACCAGCGCGAGGCGCTGACGATGTCGGACCGGATCGCGGTGGTGAACAACGGGCGGATCATGCAGCTGGCGACGCCGCGGGACCTGTACGAGCGCCCGGCGAACCGGTTCGTCGCCGATTTCATCGGGGACTCGACGTTTCTGCCGGTGAAGAAGCGCGGCGATCACGTGTATTATGGCGATACTGCCCTGATGCATGACGCGCCGCCCCCGGAAGCAAAGGAACTGATGCTGATGATCCGGCCTGAACGGATCGTTCTGACGGATGACGGCCCGCGCGAGGGCAGCAATAACTTCGAAGCGACGGCGACCAACGTTGTCTACCAGGGTGACAGTTTCCTGCTGCAGGCGAAGCTGCCCGATGGCGGCGAGATCGCATTGCGCGGGGCGACGCGGGGGGCGCAGCTGTCTTCGATGCCGTCCGTCGGCGACCGGGTCATGCTGAGCGTCGCGCCGGAGGACACCGTGCTGATCGACGGGACGGGAGCGTAGCATGGCGGACACGCCCCTGACCGATAGCGGAATTCGGCGTGATGGCCGGGCGCGTGCCATGGCCGAGCGCCCGAACGAGGCGGGTCTGCGCCGGGACGGCATGCTTGAACGGCTGCGGCTTTACGGGCTGAGTTCACCGGCGATCCTGCTGATACTCGTAATCCTAGTGCTGCCGGTTGGCTGGCTGTTCTACGTGTCTTTTATCGGCGCGGACGGATCGTTTTCGCTCGAAAACTACGAGCGGATGATCAAGAGCAAGTCCTACACCCGGATCTTCATGACCACGTTTCAGGTCAGTTTTCTGACGACCGGACTCTGTATCCTGATCGGCTATCCGCTGGCCTATTTCATCTCGCAACTGCCGCCACGGCTGGCGAATCTGTGCCTGATCACTGTGCTGCTGCCGTTCTGGACGTCCTTGCTGGTGCGGACATACGCCTGGCTGGTGCTGCTGCAGAAGACCGGGCTGATCAACACCTGGGCGATCTCGCTTGGCCTGTGGGACGAACCGCTCAAGCTCGTACACAACATGACCGGCACGCTGATCGGCATGGTGCATATCATGCTGCCGTTCCTGATCCTGCCGGTCTATGGCGCGATGCGGGCGATCGACCGGGATTTCATGAAAGCCGCCGCCAACCTTGGCGCGACGCCGAAGCGCGCGTTCTGGACCGTGTTTTTCCCGCTGACCACACCGGGCCTCTTCGCCGGGTCGCTGATGGTGTTCATCCTGTGTCTTGGCTTCTTCGTGACGCCCGCCGTTCTGGGTGGCGGCAAGGTCATCATGGTGTCGATGAAGATCGTGTCGAACATCGAGCTTTTCGTGAACTGGGGCGCGGCGAGCGCGCTTGGCGTGGTCCTGCTGGTCCTGACCGTGGCGATCCTGTGGATCGCGTCGCGGTTCCTGCGGCTGGAACAGATCGCGGGAGGCGGGCACTGATGCTGAACTGGTTCAAGTCGCCTGCCACCGAGACCCAGGTCACCCATGGCCAGCGCCTGTGGCTGTACGTGCTGTCGGTCATCATCATGGTCCTGCTGGTGACGCCGACACTGATCGTGATCCCGATGTCGTTTTCGGACAGCCAGTATCTGGAGTTCCCGCCGGAGGTCTGGTCGACCCGCTGGTACAGCAACTATTTCGGCTCCGACGAATGGATGCTGGCGACACGGACCTCGATCAAGACCGCGTTCCTGACCATGCTGGTCGCGACACCGGTGGGCGTGCTGGCGGCCTACGGGCTGCATGCCTCGAACGTGCGCTTCGTGCGGGCGACCTTCGTGCTGATGATCACGCCGATGATGGTGCCGCTGGTGCTGGTCGCGGTCGGCGCCTTCTATGCCTATGCGCGGCTCAACCTGCTCTACACCATCCCAGGGCTGGTGATGGCGCATACGGTGCTGGCGCTGCCGCTGGTGGTCATCGTGATCGGTGCCGCGCTGAAAAGCTACGACATGAGCCAGGAGGAGGCCGCGCGAAGCCTTGGCGCGCCGCGCTGGAAGGCTTTCCTGACCGTGACTCTACCGCAGATCCGGTTTGCTGTGGTGACCGCGGCGCTGCTGTCCTTCCTGACGTCCTTTGACGAGGTGGTGGTGGCGATGTTCGTCTCTGGCGGCGACAACCCGACATTGACGCGCAACATGTTCAACGCCCTGCGCGATCAGATCGACCCGACGATCGCGTCCATTTCAACGATGATGATCCTTGTGACCACGCTGATGATGGTGCTGGCGCAGATCTTCGGCGGGCAGAAACAGCCGGGCGGACATTAACTCCGGAGACAGCCATGATCGACTTACAGACGTTTGCCGACCTCGCGTCGGTGCAACTAAGCGCGTTCGCGGACAAGCCGACGACCCTGACCGAGGGCCAGCAGGAAGCCTCGGCGCCGCTCTGGACCTCGGCGGACAGGCGGACCAAGATCGGCGTCTGGGAATGCACGCCGGGGCGCTTCACCGCCGACCGAACGGCGGCGGGGGAGTATTGCCACATCATCGCCGGGCGCGCTTCTGTCTCGAACGCCGATGGCAGCGGGACGCGCGAGATCGGACCCGGCGACCTGCTGGTGCTGCCGCAGGGCTGGACCGGCGAGTGGGTGATCCACGAGCATATGCGCAAGCTCTACGTGATCAGCGCCTCGCCGGACGCCTGAGCGTCAGAACCGGTCGGGGCGGTACGGCGCGAGGTCCATGTTGGCCCTGCGCCCGGCGGCGATATCCGCCACGAGGCGGCCGAGTTTCGGGCCGATGGTCAGGCCGACATGCTGACCGCCGTAAGCATGTAGCACATTCGGCGCCTTCGGGTTTTCGCCCAGCGCCGGGAGACTGTCAGGCGTGGTCGGACGGCGGCCCATCCAGCTTTCCGAGCGATCGAATTCGAGGGTCGGGTAGAGCCGTTTCACTGCCTTTTCGATCAGCCTGACGGGCGCTTCCGAGGCGGGCGCGTCCAGCCCGGCGAACTCGACAACGCCCGCGGCGCGCAGGAAGCCGTCCATCGGCGTCGCGACGAATTTCGCGTCTGTGACCATATATGGGTAAGGCGCGTTGAAGCTCGGCGAATGCATGGCAACGTGATACCCGCGCTCGGCCTCCAGCTTGACCGGAGCGCCCATCCGCTTTGCCAGCCTGACGGACCATGCGCCGGACGACAGCACGACCTTGTCCGCGGTCAGCGTTTCGCCGCCTTCGAGGGTAAGCTTGGGCATTTCACCGGGCTGGATGTCGACGGCTTTGGCCTGCCGGTACTGCCCGCCGTGGCGTAGGAAATGGTCGAAGAGCGCGGCGACATAGCGGCCCGGCGACGTCAGCCATGCGCAGCCTTGGTAGAGGGTGCCGAAGGTGTAGGCGGGGCCGAGGTTCGGGTCACGCTCCACCAGTTCCGCGCGGGTCAGTTCCGAGGGAACCGAGCCGAATTTCCGGCGCATCTCCTGAGTCAGGAGGTCGGAGTCGTAGTCGGATTTCTTCGTGTAGAGGGTGACGTAGTCACCATTGGCAATGTGACGTTCGGCCTCTGTGCCCCTGGCCAATGCGAGATGCTGCTCGTTCGCGTCGAAGGTCATTGCCGAGAGTGCCGGGGCGATCTGACGGATCTTCGCTTCGTTGGCGTTGCGCAGGAACGGCAGCAGCCAGGGGATCATCCGCGGCAGGTAGGACCAGCGAAGGAACAGGGGCGAGGACGGATCGAACACCATGGCCGGTGCATGACGGACGAGAGAGGGCGTGGCGACCGGGACGACCGAGGTTCGGGACAGCAGCCCGGCGTTGCCGTATGACGCCTGATCCGGGCTGCCGGGCTGCACCGGATCGATCAGCGTCACCTGCCAGCCGTCGCGGCACAGCCATTCCGCGGATGCCACTCCGGTGATGCCTGCCCCGACGATCAGGACCGATCTGCCATTCATGCGTTTCTTCCCGTTTGCCCTGCCGTCCCATTCGGTAGCAGGGAACGGGTCTGGACGTCAGGGCCATTCTGCCCGACATTCACAGACCGCACATTGGTGTGCCAAAGAATTCAAAATGGATATGCCGACCAGACCAATGCGGCACTAGGTTCGCCTGCACCCGCCGAATACCGGCGGCACATGCAGCGAAACCGGCCCGGAAGACGGCCCATGAAAGCAGCAGGCATCGGATGGCCGAGTTCGATTTCATCGTAGTTGGGGCAGGCTCTGCCGGTTGCGTGCTGGCCAACCGGCTGACCGAGAACGGCAGGTACACGGTGCTGCTGCTCGAGGCCGGTGGCAGCGATATGAGCTTCTGGATCTGGATGCCGATCGGCTATGGCAAGACGTTCTACCGGCCGAGCGTGAACTGGATGTACAGCACCGAGCCGATCCCGCAGCTGGATGGTCGCGTGTCCTACTGGCCGCGTGGCAAGGTGATGGGCGGGTCCAGTTCGATCAACGCGATGGTCTATATCCGCGGGCAGCGCGAGGATTTCGAGGACTGGAAGGCGATGGGCAATCCCGGCTGGGGCTGGGATGATGTGCTGCCCTATTTCCGGAAGTCGGAAACCAACGACCGCGGATCCTGCGATGTGCGCGGCGGCGATGGACCGGTGCATGTGACGACGCTGGATCAGTATCTGCATCCCCTTTGCGAGGATTTCCTGCAGGCGGGTGAGGAACTGCAGTTCCGGCGCAACCGGGATTTCAACGGCGTGGTGCAGGAAGGTGTCGGCACCTACCAGAACACCGCCAAGGACGGTATGCGCATGTCGGCGGCGCGCGCCTATATCCACCCGGCGCGAAAGCGGCCGAACCTGAGGATCGAGAAACGCGCGCTGGCGACGCGGCTGCTGTTCGGGGGCAAGCGGGCGGTCGGGGTTTCCTATCTTCAGAACGGTGTCGAGCGGCAGGCGCGGGCGCGGCGCGAGGTGATCCTTGCCGCGGGCGCGATCAACTCGCCGCAGCTGCTGCAATTGTCGGGTGTGGGTCCCGGCGCGCTGCTGCGGGACAAGGGGATCGAGGTGCTGCACGCTGCCGAAGGCGTGGGGCGGCATCTGCAGGATCACCTGGCGATCGACTATCTGTTCCGGTCGAAGGTGCCGACGCTCAACAACCAGCTTCGCCCCTGGCACGGCAAGCTGCGGCACGGGCTGCACTATGTCCTGACGCGCCGCGGAATCCTGTCGCTGGGCGTCAATCAGGCGGGCGGCTTCGTGCGCAGCCGGCCGGAACTGACACGGCCCAACATCCAGCTATTCTTTTCGCCGGTAAGCTATACCAAGGCGCCTCCGGGCAAGCGCCCGCTGATGAGCCCGGACCCGTTCCCGGGTTTTCTGATGGGCGCGCAGCCGACGCGCCCGACCAGTCGTGGCCATCTGGAAATCCGTTCGCCCGACCCGCTGGCGCCGCCTGCGATCCACCCGAAATACCTGGAGACCGAGTTCGACGTGCAGGAGATGCTGGAAGCCTCGAAGCTGATGCGGCAGTTCGCGGCGACCCCTGCCCTGTCGCGGATCATCGAGTCGGAGATACTGCCGGGGGATCATATCCGGACCGACGATCAGTTCATCGCCGATATCCGGGCCCGCGCGGGTACGGTCTTTCATCCGGTCGGCACATGCCGGATGGGGCCCGACCCCGCGCAGGATGTCACCGATGCCCGCCTGCGCGTGCACGGGCTGGACGGGCTGCGGGTGGCGGACACGTCGGTGTTTCCGACGGTGACTTCGGGCAATACCAATGCGCCCGCGATCATGGTGGGTGAGAAGGCGTCGGATATCATTCTGGAAGACCACCGCTGAACGCACGCCTTCGTGCGTTGTTCGTTCCGAAGGCCTCTGAGATCGTGGTCAGTTGCCAATTTTATCGAGCACCGCTTTCAGGCGCGGTGCCTGCGTGGCGGCGAATGCGCGCCAGTTGAGGTTTTCGTCGGGGTCCCGACTGACCAGCTTGGAATCCTGATCTAGCAGATCCTGACCGGTCAGCCGCAGAAGCCAGAGCCGCTCAAGCGTGGACGGTTGCTGATCCGAGGCAAATTCTGATTCCGAAAGGCGCGCGCGCAGCCAGTTCAGTGGCAGGAAAGCCGGAAACCGAGCCACTGCCAGCGCCGCGTCAATGCGCGCAAGATCGGGCCGGCGGCCGGAACCGAGGTCGTCCAGCGCCTCAAAGAACCGTGCCGTGGCGAAGCTGAGCAGATCGAGTTGTGCATTCTCTTCGTCGAGGGCGTTCAGGTCTTCGCGGAGGATATCCGTTTCGCCGAGTTCCCAGGTGATTTCCAGCCTTGCGCAGCGTGCCTCGATGCGCGGAGCGGCGATGCCCAGACGGTCGGCCCGCTCGACCACGGTATGAGCGTCGACCAGACGTTCGTGGCCCGGGTTGGTGTACCAGGCAAAGCGGAGATGCGGTCCGAGGACGTAGCTTTCGACCAGGCGCAGTTCATTCGTGTCGATAAGATCCAGACACGTTTCGGACACCTGTGCCGCCGTCCGGAAATGCCCGAGCGAGAAATGCGCCCAGGCCAGCGAATTCAGCGCGCGCGCCTTTGGGTGGGGATGGTCGGCAAGATCCACCGCGAGTTCCGCCGCTTCGCGCGCCTTTTCGGGATTGCGATCAAGCCAGGCATTCGCGGCGCGGATTTCCGCGATCTCGGACTTCAAGTAGCCTGGCCCCTGCTCTCTCTCAGTCCAGGCATCGGCTTCCTTCATGGCGGCTTCGGCTTCTTCCAGGCGGAAGTGTCGCGCATGGATGCGGGCGATACGGGTCAGCGCGAAAACCGCGGGCAGCGCCGTTTCGGCGCGGCCCAGCGCCGCCTCGTAATAGGCATGCGCGCGCGCCTCGTCGCCGAGTTCAAGCTGGGCGGAGCCAAGGAAGATTTCCAGCTGCGCGCGCAGGTCGGGGGCGCAGTCAAGCTGCGTCGCGCGCTCGATCAGTTCGACGGACCGGGCATGACGGCGGAAGTTGAACGTATCGCGGGCCAGCTGCAGGCAGATTTCGGGCGCAATCGCCAGATCTCCGCGCATGGCGTGTTCGGCGGCCAGAAGCGGATCGAAGGAGACGAGCGCCTGTGCCGCCTCTGTGTGCAGCTGTTCGCGCTGTTTGCGCGGCAGGCTGAGATAGATGCTCTCGTGGACGAGGTTGTGGGTGAAGGAAATCCACTGGCTGCTCTGCTTCAGAAAGCCTGCCACGGGGCGCAGCTGATCGGCTTCCTCGCCCAGCACGTGTCTGGCGATCTCGGGTTGGAAACGCTCTCCGAGCACCGAAAGCTGGCGCAGGAGTGACTGGTCGCCCGGCGAGAGCTGGTCGAACTGGATCTGCACGACGCTTTGAACGCTTTCGGGCACCCGTTCCAGAACGGCCGGTCCCTGCCGGCGGTAGGCTTCGACCAATCGGGTCAGGAACAGCGGGTTGCCGGCGGCGCGGCGGATCAGCCCCTCAGCCGTGTCGTCGTCGATGCGTTTGTCCAGCGCCTCGATCAGACTGCGCGCGTTGCGCGGGCTGAGCGGGCCGACCGACAGGGCGACGATGTCGCCCTGTGCGCGTTCGGCGATCTCTTCGAGAAACGGTTGCGCCGAAGGCCTTGCGGTAATCAGCAGGATGACCTGCATGTCAGGTGCTTCTTCCGCCAGCCGAAGGGCGAGCTGACGGCTGTCATCGTCTATCCAGTGGGCATCTTCGACGACAATGAGAAGGGACCGGTCCCTTGATATCTCGCGCAGGATGGAAAGCACCGTTTCGGTCAGGACGGGATCGTGCCGCATCGGCAGAAGGCTGGTCTTGCCGGAGAGGATCACGTCGAGCTGCGGCTGCAGGCGTTTGGGCGCAGCTTTGCGGAGAGCCTCGGCATCGGGGATCAGATCGGTCAGGCCGCGGAAAATTCCCCGGTACAGGGCACCGGGCGCCGCAAGCTCGCGCAGATAGACGGTGGAATGGCGGCCGCCCGTCCGGTTGATCATGGCTGCCGCGCGCGCCGCGATGCGCGTCTTCCCGACACCGGCGTCGCCCTGCAGCGTGATGCTTCCGCCAGACAGCTTGTCGATCGTGGCGGCGACGGCGCCTTCGATCAGCCCGATCTCGACCATGCGTCCGATCAGGGGCGGCGCAGCTTCTCGCGTTTCCGTCGACTCGTCGAGATCAAGCAGGACGGCGACCTCGCCCGACATGTCGAATTGCGCTGCATCGCCGTAGAGAGCGGTATCGCTCTTCGAGAGACCAACCTTGCCTCCGGAAACCCGCGAGACGTGTTGACCGGCAAGAAGCATGGGCCTGCCGCGATAGGAGTCGCCGGCCCGCGCAACCGTACCGGCGCAGATGCCAACCGCGGCGTCGGCGACAGAAGGGTCATCGGCCTCAGCTACTGTGAGCGCAATGCGGGCAGCGCGCAGCAGATCGTCGCTGTGTGCACGCACTGCGCCGAGCAGCGCATAGATCGAGCCGTCCGCCCCGGTCAGCCAGCGGTCGTCGGGAGACAGGTGCGCGACCAATCGGTCGCGGACGCGGATCAGCACCTCGTCGAAGGCATCCGCGTCGTAATCGCGGTCGAGGCGAAGCCTTGGCTGCACCGCAAGAACCACGACGTGCCGAAGTTCCTCGGCCTGCGCGGTATCCGAAGTTCCTGGCAAGGCTGATGTGTCCGGCGTGGAGGCACTGGCGGACGGGTTCGATTGCCGGACCCGCGTGCGGAACTGGTAGCCGACACGATGAATGGTACGGATATGCGAAGCGGCGCCGGGATCGTCGATAGCCCGCCTCAGGCTGCGGATACGGGAGGTCAGTACCGCGTCACTTACCGCCCTGCCGTCCCAGATGTTGTCGAACAGCTCGTCCTTCGTAACCGCGCGGTCGGAGTTCTCGACCAGATAGGTCAGCAGCGCGAAAACCTGCGGTTCCAGATGAACCGGAGCGCCGTGACGCTCCAGCACGCGGCGGTCGATATCCAGCAAGCAGGCCCCGAACTGAATGACCATCGTTCCCCGGCGCTTCGGCCCTCTTCAGAACAGCATTGCATCAACTTACCACCGATCTTCAGAACTTCTTCAGAAAATAAACATTGCACCTTCAAGCCTCCCCCGACGGAAGCCTGCTAGAGCATCGCCGGGTCGGACACGTACCGGCACCAATATTAAGAGCCCATTTGAAAAGGATTTGGAGATGCAAGGACATATGATCCTCTGGCGTGCCGCCATGCAGGCGCCCGTCGACCGGAGAAAAGCACAATTCAAAGCAAGGAAGCCCCAATAATGACCAAGATGATTTACCGCGGTATCGGCTACATTCCGGAAGAAAACCGCCGTGCCGCCTACCCTGAAGCCATCGGGACAAGCCGTCCGATGACCTACCGGGGTGTGAACCATGTGCACCGTGGAGGTGTATCGGAGCCGCATTTCGGGCTTCCGGTGCAGCTTCGCTACCGGGGCGTGAGCCATCAAGGCGCAACCGGTAATTACCTGCGCATTGCGGTCAGTACTGCCGCGGAACTCTCACCAACAGAGACGACCGCCGACGCACTGGCAGCATGAGCGGACAGGTTCCGCTTACCTCCACCCGGATCGGGCGAACATTGCCCGATCCGGCAATGCTACAAACAAAGCATGCGCCTGAGTTCACCCCGGCGGGCCAACTCAGGCGCTTGTTTTTTGATCGCTCCGACGATTGCCAAGCCGGCGCAACATCGCGTGATGCTTACCCGTGAGCAGCATGGGCTCAGCGTCGCACGCTGACCCGATCCACTTCCAATTGACCTGCCTTAACGCGTTATTTCCAGCCAGTGCCTCATTGGACGCGTTCCTTGACAGCACTTCCAATTCCGCAGAGATACCGCTTGGATACCCGCCGCGCCGGCTGCAATCGGGGAGCCAACATGCTGGAAAGCCACGATTCATCCTCGATTCCCGGGAAGCGCGATGCGCAGACGGTTTTGGGGCGGAACGCCGGGCTCGGCTTGCGGACTATCCTGGAAGCCGAAGACCCGGACCGGATGGCGAAGATCACTCCCGACGAGATTACGCTGGTCATCTGCCTCAGGCTTCATGATGACAATCCCTGGGTCCTGAACCGTCTGAACGACTTGGGGAACTACTACACGCCGACGCCGAGAATTCTGATTTTCGATTACGGCAGCCGGAATCCGCACAAGACTCGTGTCGAAGACGCATGCAAGACACACGGATTCCGTTACGCCAATACCGAGGATTCCGGCATCTACAATGCGGCTGCGGCGCACAATATGGCCGCTTCCTTCGTGGAAACCCCATTTATCTTCTTCATGGACATAGACTTTGTCTCTGTCCGGAGCCTGTTCGCGGATCTGGCCGATGCCGCCTGCGCCGCCGACATGCGGCGCGTGTTCGACGTCATACTCGATCTGCCCGCGTATCACCTTTCAGAAAGGATGACCGAAAGCCTGGAGGCCACCGCCGACCACGAGGATCAGGAACAGTTTCTGAAGCGGACCTTCTTTTCCGGTTTCTTCGGCGAATTCGAGGACGAGTTCGAGTTTGTGGCGCCCTATTCCAACTGCTTTCTGATCTCGAAAAGGTTCTTCGAGCTTACAGGCGGTTACAATGAAGAGTTCCGCGGGCACGGGTCCGAAGACGTGGAGTTCTTTTTTCGCGCCGGTTTGATATCCGGGTTGTTCCCTGTGCCGCACAGTTCCGAAAGCGACCTCTACGGCCCGATGACCGATGAGTTTTTCACGGCCAAACCCTATCTCGGCTTCCGGCGCATGAACGAGCTTATGGGTATGCGCGCGCAAAGGCTGGGGCTGAAGGTGTTTCACAGGTGGCATCCCATCGCCCTGAAAGGAACGGACTGGCGCTCGAAAAACGATTGGAAACGCAAACGTCTGAAGCAGGCATTCGATCAGTATGCGTACAAAGCAGAACAGGTGTTGAATGTTGATTTTCTTGAAAGAAAAATGACTGCAGCCTGCATCTGTGTCGCAAGCGAGCATTGGGGATACTTCATCAACCTTCGCCTTGAAGGCTATCGTCTGGTCCCGTTCTTCGAGAACAGCGAAGCCTCTGCGGCCAGGTTGAAGGGCATGATCGAAAGTGGCGGGATCGATGCGCTGGCGGTCTTCAATCCGTACATGAAGAGCCACTCGGTTTTCCGGCCAGCATTCGAGTTTGCAAAGGAAGCCGGCCTGGAAACCATCGTGATCGAACGCGGCGCCCTGCCGGATACGGTGTATTACTCCCGCGACGTCGCCTATGCGGGTTATGATTTCGCACCCGAAACCCTTGAGAACATTTCGGTTACCTCGCAGGAAATGCGTGCGGCCAGGCAGTACATTGAGGAGCTTCGCACCGGAGCGCATCTTCTGGAAGACGCGTCGAGCCGGTCGGAGACCGAGGTACGGCTTTCGGGCAAGCTGTCCGCTGGCAGACAGACCATTTTCGTTCCGCTTCAGCTGGAAGACGACATGGCTGTCACCCACTATGTCGACCCCTTCCTGGACTACGGGGAGTTCGTTAACAGCCTTCCGCGCGTCGCGGCGGAACATCCCGACAAGCTGTTCCTGGTCAAACCGCATCCGCTGTCGAAGCTTGAACCCTCGAGCCTGCCCGGCAATGTCTTGCTGGCGTCGCGATCCGACAATGTTCACGCGATCCTGGATCTTTGTGACGCGGTTGTCTGCTACAACTCCGGTGTCGGCCTTCTGGCGGCCTGCCACGGAAAGCCGCTCGTTACAGTCGGCAACGCCTTTTACAACCTGCCTGGCATCGGGCATCGCGCGTCCGACTTTGCGGGGGCGGTCGACCGCGTCCTGTCCGATCCGACACCGCCTTCAACTCCCGGAACGGAAGAGCTTATCGCGAAATTCCTGTTCCATCGCTATTCGTTTTTCACCGCAACCGACGTCATCCAGGAGTTCGAAACGAAAAAGGCGCACGGGTACGAAGACATTCGCGTGTCCCGCGCGATCATCCGTGGCACCCGGCACGGCGAGATCTGGGAGAAGGCGGTTCGACGGTTTTCCTGGAAAAGTTTCGGCGCAAGCGAACTCAATACCGATATGGCGCGCCAAACGCCGCAAACCAGATCAATGGCGGATCAGAAGATACGGCGGAACCCCGCATTCTGGGTCTATGCCACGCTGTACTCGGTCGCCCTTACCCGAGCGGAGCGAAAACGGCTGTTCGACACACCAACCAGGTTTTTCGCGAGAGGCCGACATCCGATTTCGCAGTTTGGCCGCGCGCTCTTTGGCTAGAGCCCCCGCGCCGAATTGCGCTATTGCACCTTTGCCGGGCGGGTCCACCCAATTCGTGCCAGCGCCTGAGTCATTTCGCCGATGATCTCATCGGTTGCCTGGTGATTAAGGAACGCCCTGATCGGATCGTAATCGGGTGAAATCTCGTTCATCCGGGCAATAGCCTGTTGGGCCGCTTCGTGGTCGTCCATGATGATGAACGCCATTGCAATCAAGGACTGGCTGATCGCCGACCCGTCAGAGGAGGCGCGGTTCGCGAACTCAAGCATGCCGGGACCGTCCCCTTCCATCAGGCGTTCGATCGCCAAGGTATGGAAATACCAGCCTGGCGGGTGGGCGGACCGTGCGATTCCGCTTTTTACCAGCGGAATGCCTTCCTCGAAATTGCCGCGAACGGCGAGGCGCCAACCCAGATTGACCAACACCAATGGGTCGTAGGGGTTCTGCTCCACTGCCATGCGGGCATACCTTTCCGCCTCGGCGTATATGCCGGAATAATGGTACGCGCCGGAGATCGCCAGAAGCGCGAGCGTGCTGTTCGGATCAAGGGTAAGCGCGTGGGATCCGGCCTCTATCGCCAGCGCAAGAGACTCGTTCCGGTCATTTGGGCCAAGCCTGAAAATGCCTGCGGCCAGGTGCATTCGTCCGAGCATGGCCCAGGCATCGCTGAAATCGGGGTTCTTGCGGACGGCTGTCTGAAGGCAGCTTACGACCGGAGCAAATTTAGCCACCTCGAAATCGCGCCAGAATGCGTGTGCACGAAGCAGGCAGAGATAGCTCTCCATGTCGGAGACGTCGGACGAATTCGCATTCAGGTTCAGGTTGCTGTTGATCGCACCGTAAGGCTGACCGATTTCTGTCGCGATATCGGCGGCAAGATCGTTCTGCGCGGTTATCAGATCCGCGGGATCCAGATCTCGGTCGAAAGTGCGGGCCCAGATGAGCCTTCCTGTCGCGGCTTCCAGCAGTTGCGCGCTGATACGCACGTCTTCCCCTTCGGACTGTACCGTACCCGTCAGCACGTAGGCCGCGCCAAGGTCCTGTCCGAGTGCAATTGGCGATTGGTCAGGTGACGGCGTGCTGAGTATGGAACCGTAAAGCTGCATTCCCGGGAAGCGCCTGAGAATGTCCACCAGTGTGGGGCTCATGGCCGCGGCAAGGTATTGCTCGGTATCGGTTCCGCCGATGGCCTCGAATGGTACGACCACAACTGCCGGCAGTTTGACGTGATCCGGAGTTCCGCGCCGTGGTCCCAGGAACCAGCCGGCGACAAAGACGGCGACCAGAGCGACAGCCAGAACTGTGTATCCGATCCGCTCCAGAAACTTTGGCCGGTCGGCCTTTGCTTCGGCCGCCTCCTGTTCTTCCGGCTCAGCCTTTTCAACTGGTTTTGTGACGACTGGCGCCGGTCTTTCATGCCATTCAAAGCACGGCACATAAGTACCTTTCGGGATCGAGATTCGCACCGGATCGTGGCGGCCCTCGCCGAAGTAGTAACTATCGAGATCGCGTCGCAATCGCCGCGCCTCCAGACGAACCGCCGGGTCGAGCTTACCATCGAAACTCGCGTCCCGGTTGAAAACCTCCGTGGCGATCGTGAAACCCTTCAGCCGGCTCGAGCGACCATCAAGTGTTTCTTCGACAATGAATTTGAGGAAATTCCGACGCCTTTCGCTTTTCTGCAATAGCGCACTGGACAATATGCTCGCCAACTCCGCGCGGACATCAGACTCAACAGGCCTGGCGTCGCTGAGGGGCCCTTCCGTGATCGTAAACTCGTTCATACCGCAAATACTTTGATTGCACTGGAAACAGAACGACACTTTTCACAATTCGAACACTACGCATTAACTTTAGCACATCAACCTAAGCGATAGCAAAACTATATGTCACTTACATAAAATCGTCAGCGGCATATGCACGTTAAGGGGGTACGAACCTGTTCGTACCTTCCGGCGGCCTCAGCACTTGGCCACCCTGCCTCTTGTAAAGTTTTCGCTCGACTCACGGCAGATTGCCGCGGTCGTCAACCGGGTAAGCATTCCGGATCTGATTCATGGGGGGATTTCGTTCAGTCGTGGACCGTTTCCCGGCACGAGAGCTCGACATTCATCGGGCCTGTGCCCGCGACGAAGACTTTCGGTCGATCTGCGTAGACCACGAGGAAGCTTCTGTCGCGCTTCGCCGCTTTCGCGAAAGCGGCGAGCAGATGGATGGAAGGGTCCGAGAGTATGAAAGCCTTCTCGAGGATCTGGCCGACGAGATCTGGTCCTACCTCGAACACGCCGATGCACGGCCGAAAAAGGACAAGGCATGACCCGAGCGCAAAGGCCCCTCCCGGCAGCGGATCGCGGGGCCGATTGGACGTTAACCATCACTGCACCAAAGGGAGCAAAGTTATGACACCTAAACGAATACTGGTCGCGACAGCTGCCGCCGTTTTCCTCGGCGGTCCGCTGGCGGCCCAGGACGCGGGCCCACCGAATATCCTGGTCATCTGGGGTGACGACATCGGCCAGACGAACCTTTCGACATACAGCTTCGGTTTGATGGGATACGAGACGCCCAACATCGACCGCATCGCGGCAGAGGGTGTCAAGTTCACCGACTATTATGCCGAGCAGAGCTGTACTGCGGGACGGTCGACGTTCATTACCGGACAATCGACGCTTCGGACCGGACTGTCCAAGGTCGGTCTGCCAGGCGCCGATGTGGGCCTACGCACCGACGACGTGACAATCGCGTCGGCGCTCAAGGACCTCGGCTACGCCACCGGACAGTTCGGCAAGAACCACCTTGGCGACAAGGATGAGTTTCTGCCGACCGCGCACGGTTTCGACGAGTTTTTCGGCAACCTCTATCACCTCAACGCCGAAGAGGAGCCGGAGAACTTCAACTACCCGACCGATCCGGCCTTCCGTGATCAGTACGGCCCGCGTGGCGTGATCCGGTCTTCTGCCGATGGCGAGATCGAGGATACTGGCCCGCTCACACGCAAGCGGATGGAGACGGTTGACGACGAGACCTCCGCCGCCGCCATCGACTTCATGAACCGGCAGGTGGAACAGGGTACTCCGTTCTTCATCTGGATGAACACCACGCGGATGCACTTCCGCACGCACGTTCGCGAAGACCACCGCAGCGAACCCGGACTGACCGCGCTGACTGAATATGCCGATGGCATGATCGAACACGATGCGGTTGTGGGTTCGATCCTGGATGCGCTCGAGGAGTCGGGCGTTGCCGACAACACCATCGTGATCTACTCGACGGATAACGGCCCGCACCAGAACTCCTGGCCAGACGCGGGCACTACCCCGTTCCGCAGCGAGAAGAACACCAACTGGGAAGGCGCGTTCCGCGTGCCCGCCATGATCCGTTGGCCCGGCCAAATCGAGCCCGGCACGGTCAAGACCGGTCTGTTCTCTGGCCTTGACTGGTTCCCGACGCTTCTGGCCGCCGCTGGCGACGCGGACATCAAGGACCGCCTGCTTGCCGGCACCACGATCGACGGTGCCGAGTACAAGGTCCATCTCGACGGCTACAACCAGTTGCCCTACCTGACCGGCGAAAGCGACGAGAGCGCGCGGACCGAATTTTTCTACTTCAGCGACGATGGCGACATCATCGGCCTGCGGTACGAGAACTGGAAGATGGTCTTCGCGGAACAGCGCGAGACCGGCACGCTGAACATCTGGGCCGAGCCGTTCACCAAACTGCGCATGCCCAAGATATTCGACCTGCGTTCCGATCCCTACGAACGGGCCGACATCACCTCTAACACCTACTGGGACTGGATGATCGACCACGCTTATCTGCTGGTTCCGGCACAGGTTGAGGTCGCGGAATTCTTCTCGACCTTCGAAGAGTTCCCGCCGTCGCAGGACGCCGCGAGCTTCTCGGTCGACCAGATCCAGGCGGATCTCGAAGAAACGCTCAGCGGCATGAGCCGGTAAGCGCCCGAGCCCCCCAGGTCCGCGAAGACTTCCCTGGCTTCGCGGACCTTCATTCCCTCTGACCGTTCGAGGCTGACATGCGCACCACCGTCTTCACCATTGCCCTCGTGGCGTTGCCAGGTATCGCCTTCGCGGACCCGTTGCCGTCGTGGAACGAGGGCGACGCGAAATCCGCGATCATCGCCTTTGTCGACGGCGTCACCGATCCCGGGGCGGATACCTACGTCACCCCGGAGGACCGCATTGCCGTCTTCGACAATGACGGCACGCTCTGGACCGAGCAGCCGGCGTATTTCCAGCTTCTCTACGCGGTCGACGTCCTGCGCGAGAAAGCCGCCGCGGATCCGTCCACCCTGACTTCCGACATCCTTCAGGCCGCGAATGACGGCGACATGGAAGGGATGCTGGCCAACGGCAACGAGGGCCTCATCGAGATCATCAACATCTCCCATGCCGGCATCACGCCCGAGGACTTCAAGGCCAGCGCTTATGAGTGGCTGACAACTGCCACGCATCCCTCCACCGGCAAGACATATGCCAGCATGATCTACCAGCCGATGCTGGAACTGCTGAGCTATCTGCGCGACGAGGATTTCAAGACATACATCGTTTCTGGCGGCGGCATCGATTTCATCCGCGCTATCGCAGACGACGCCTACGGCATTCCGCCGTGGCAGGTCGTCGGCAGCGAGGGCGACACGAGCTATGCGGTATCCGACGACGGTACGCCGACGGTGACCAAGAATGGCGGGCTCACCTTCGTCGACGACAAGGAAGGCAAGCCGGTGGGTATCATGAGCCATATCGGGCAGCGCCCGATCTTTGCCGGCGGCAATTCCGACGGCGACTTTCAGATGATCGAGTGGACGACCGCGGGCGATGGCCCGCGCTTCGGGCTGCTGATCCACCACACCGATGCCGAACGCGAGTTCGCCTATGACCGCGAGGGTCACATCGGCACCCTGAACCGCGGGCTCGACGAGGGCCCGGACCGCGGCTGGGTTATCGTGGACATGGCGCAGGATTGGGAACAGGTCTGGCCAGATGGCGAGTGACGTCGCCGCCGACGTTGCCGAGACGGACGACGCACGCGTCGCAATCGACGCCCTACGCGACCGAATGGGCGAGGCGATCATTGGCCAGCGCGAGGTCGTCGAACGGTTGCTGATCGGCCTGCTGGCCAATGGCAACCTGCTGGTCGAGGGGCTGCCGGGGCTCGCCAAGACCCGTGCCATCAAGGCTCTGGCGAGAAACCTCGAATGCGACTTCAGCCGCATCCAGTTCACGCCGGATCTTCTGCCTTCTGACGTGACCGGAACCGAGGTCTATTACCAGTCCGACAGCGGCTCGGAATTCCGGTTCGAACAGGGTCCGATCTTTGCCAACATCGTTCTTGCCGACGAGATCAACCGTGCTCCGGCCAAGGTGCAGGCGGCCCTGCTGGAGGCCATGGAGGAGCGGCAGGTCACCGTCGCCGGCAAGACGCACCGAATGCCGCCGCTTTTCATGGTGATGGCCACACAGAACCCGGTTGAGCAGGAAGGAACCTATCCGCTGCCCGAGGCGCAGATGGACCGGTTCCTGATGCACGTGCTGATCGACTACCCGCCCGTTGACGACGAGGTGGAGGTCATACGACTGGTTCGTGGCGAGGAGATCGCCGCCCAGACCGGCGCTGCGCAAACAGAGCCGCCAGCCCCGATCCAGCAGGAGGCGGTTTTCGCCGCTCGGCGTGCCATCGGCGAGATCCACGTGGCACCGGCCATGGAGCGCTACATGGCAGACCTGGTGAACGCCACGCGTCACCGCGATGGCTATGGCGATGATCTGAAGCGCTGGATCGAGATCGGAGCATCGCCGCGGGCCTCGCTGGCGCTCGACCGGTGCGGGCGCACGCAGGCCTGGCTTCAGGGGCGGAACTACGTCGATCCGGAGGATGTGCGCGCGATTGCGGCCGATGTGCTTCGGCACCGCCTGACATTGACCTACGAGGCTCAGGGCGAAGGGGTTTCGGCCGACCTTGTGGTTCGCGAACTCATCGCGCAGGTGGCGCTGACCTGATGCGGGACACCGCCGCACGCATCCGGACGGGAACGCTGCCGGGGCGGCCGCGGCAGGAGACGGACCGCCGTATCGCCATTACTCTCGGACACCTCCTGTCGCTCGAAGGCAGAGCACGGTCCCTGACGTTCCTGTCGCGTCAGCCGGCACGCTCGGTCCTGAACGGCCGCCATGCGTCGCGGCTGCGCGGGCGCGGCCTGAACTTCGAGGAGTTGCGAAATTACCTGCCGGGCGACGACGTCCGGTCAATTGACTGGAGAGTGACCGCCCGCACCGGTGAACCCTATATCCGCGTGATGACCGAAGAACGCGACCGCCCGGCGCTGATTGTCGTGGATCAGCGTATGTCGATGTTCTTCGGTTCCCGCCTGAACATGAAATCCGTCACGGCGGCAGAGGCGGCCGCACTGGCAGCCTTCCGCATTCTCGATCAGGGCGACCGCGTCGGCGGAATTGTCTTCGGCGACGAACAAATCGCGGAAATCCGGCCGCAGCGATCAAGGCGTGCGCTGCATCGATTCCTGACCGCCCTGTCGGATGCCAATGGTCTATTGCACGCGGAAGCTCCCGACGTGCCGCCTTTGCCGATTTCCCGTGTCCTGCGGGCCACGTACCGGATTGCAGCCCAGAACCATCTGATCATCGTTCTGTCGGACTTCGACGGTATCGACGCGGAAGCCGAACTCCTGATCTCCGGCCTGTCCCGGCATAACGACCTGATCCTGGTGCTCGTGTCCGACCCGATGGCCGAGGAACTGCCCGAGGGCCTGCGCCTTGTGGTTTCGGACGGCACATTACAGGCGCAGATCGATACCGCAGATCAGGCGCAGCACCGGGCCCTGGCCGACATGGCCCGGGGGCGTCTCGCCGAGGTCCTGGACTGGCAGCGCCGCTTCGGCGTGCCAGTCCTGCCGCTGTCGACCGGGGAAGAGACGCTGCCGCAGGTACGCCGGCTCATGGGTCTGGGTCCGCGATGAACCCCGACGAAACAGAACCCCAGAACCTGATCGATCTTCTGAACCAGTTGATTGAGCCGCCGGTACCGGAGCCTGTTTCGATGGCACCGCAGACCGCGGGCTGGTGGGTGCTGGGCGCGCTGGTCATCGCGGCATTCGCCTATGCGCTGTGGCGTCTCTGGGCGGGCTGGCGGGCGAATGCCTACCGCCGCGAGGCGCTGGCCAGTCTCTTGGAGGCTGGAGATGATCCCGCCGCGATCGCGACCGTCTTGCGGCGAACGGCGCTGGCCGCCTATCCCCGCCGCGATGTCGCCGGTCTGTCCGGCGCGGACTGGATCGCATTTCTCCAGTCTACCGGAGACTTCCCGGTGGCTGCGGGTCCGGCGCTGACTCATGCGCCCTACGCCAAAGCCGTCGACGCCGCTTCGCTTCACGATGCTGCGGACCACTGGATCCGCAAGCACGGGAGGTTCCCGTGATCCAGTTCGCTTTCCCCTGGGCATTTGTCCTGTTGCCGCTACCCATCCTTGTCTGGCGCTTTCTCCCACCATATCGCCACCGCGTAGAGGCATTGCGGTTCCCCTTCTTCCGCCGGATCGCCCAGGCCGCCGGCGCCGAAGCGAAACCGGGTGCGGTCGTACTGGCGAGGACGCGCCTGCAGATGATGGCAGCCATCGCCGTATGGGTGCTGACCTTACTGGCACTCGCCCAGCCGCAACGCGTCGGCGCGCCGATCGAACAGACCAAGGCCGCGCGCGACGTCGTGCTGGCCATCGACATCTCCGGATCCATGGACGCCCGCGATTTCGAGAACGAAGAAGGCCAGCGCGTCCAGAGACTTGCAGCGGTGAAAGACGTGGTCTCGGAATTCATCGAGGGCCGCGACGGCGACCGAATGGCGCTGATCGTTTTCGGGACGAAAGCCTATGTGCAGGCCCCGCTGACCGAAGACCTGGAGACGGTGATCGCACTTCTCGACCGGACCGAGGTCGGCATGGCGGGGCCGCACACGGCGCTGGGAGACGCGATAGGGCTGTCCATCAGAACCTTCGAGGCCTCGGAAATAGAGCAGCGCTTGCTGATCCTGCTATCCGACGGTTCGGACACCGCATCCGCGATGTCGCCGGTGAACGCCGCCGAAATCGCGGCGAGCGAGGGTGTGGAGATCTACACTATCGGCGTCGGCGATCCGGATGCCACCGGAGAGGACAAGGTGGATCTGGCGGCCCTGCAGGATATAGCTTCACGCACCGGCGGTGCCTATTTTTACGCCTCTGACGAAATGGCGCTGACGGCCGTTTACGACAGGATCGACGCGCTTGCGCCGCGCGAGACCGAGACCCTGTCCTACCGCCCACGCCGTTCGCTGGCGCATTGGCCGATGGGACTGGCGGTTCTGATCGGGATAGGAACCGTTGCGGCGCTGCATTTCTCATCTCGCCGCCGTGTCCGGTTAGAACGGCTACGTCCTGCGGAGGCGAATGCATGACGAACCTGTCCGTCGCATTCGAGGCTTTCCACCTGCTGCGCCCCCTCTGGCTACTGGCGCTTCTTCCCATCGCCGGACTCTGGTGGGCCGTGCGTTCGGCCATGACAGGGCGCACGCCTCCGACGGACGGGTTGGCCCCGCATCTGCGCGCCGCGCTGACTGTGGGTGCTGCAACACGGCGCCGTGTCCTGCCGATCGACCTGGTGGTTGTGGTGCTTACACTGCTGGCACTCGGTGCCGCCGGCCCCACATGGTCGCGCCAGCCCAACCCGTTCGTCGCCCAGTCCGCGCCGCTGGTGGTCGCGCTTGAGGTGACCCCGTCGATGGAAGAAACCGATGTCGCCCCCTCCCGGCTGGAACGCGGCAAGCAGAAGATCCGCGATCTGCTGGAGCTTCGAGCGGGGGCTCGCACGGCGCTGGTCGCCTATGCCGGCACCGCGCATGTCGCGGTCCCGATGACAGAGGACCCGGGCGTCATGTTGCCGTATCTCACCGGGCTTGTTCCGGACGTCATGCCCAGAGACGGCACGAACGCCGGTGAGGCGCTGACGCTCGCGCAGTCCCTCCTTGCACGGGAAAGCAGCCCCGGCGTCGTTCTTTTCGTGGCCGACGGGATCGACCCTGCCGACACGGCCGCGATATCGGATGCCCGATCGATGGTCCTCGCCGTTCTGCCCGAGGAGGTGGGCGACCGCGGTATCGATGCGCTGGCCAACGTACCGGTCATAGAACTCACCCCGGATGCCGGCGACGTTACGCAGATCGACCGGATGTTAGATGCCGAGCAGGCCCGCGCGTTACTAGAGGATGACCAGCAGCCCTGGCAGGATCGAGGCGCCCTGCTGGCCTGGCCCGCCGTTCTACTGACCCTGTTGTGGTTCCGGCGCGGCTGGACGATGCGTTGGGCCGTGCTGGCCGCGCTCGCACTGATGCTGCCGGCACCACAAGCCCGGGCCGACGGCATCGCAGACTGGTTCTTCACCCCCGACCAGCAGGGCCGCCTTGCGTTCGAACGCAATGATTTCGGACGCGCAGCCGAGTTGTTCGTCGATCCGTTGTGGCGCGGTTATGCCCTCTATCGCGACGGCCAGTATGAGGAAGCGGTGGAAGTGCTTGACCGCGTCGAGACGGCAGAAGCCTCCTTCATTCAGGGCATGGCCTACATCAAGTCGCGCAGTTACCGCGAAGGGGTTCGCGCTTTTGAAACCACATTGGAACGCGATCCCGATTATCCGGGGGCAGAAGAGAACCTCGCGACCGCGAACGAGATCGTCGAATACGTCGAGACCGCCCAGGAACAGTCCGATACCGGCGAAGACATGGGCATCGGCGCGGATGAAGTCGTTTTCGACAACGAGTCGAACCGTGGAGCCGAAACGCAGATGGAAGTGGCCGAAGACAGCGGCCCGGGAATGCTGACCACGGAACAGTGGATGAATACGGTCGACACCAGCACCGGCGATTTCCTCAGGAGCCGCTTTGCGCTCGAGGCGGCACAGGAGACTGGCGAAGCTGCCGCTGATGGCGGGCCGGCCAACGAAACAGGAATGGATGGAGCCACGGAATGATCCGACCGCTGCTCGCCGTTCTGCTGATCATTCTGGCCTCGCCTGTCGAGGCGCAGGAGCCCATTTTGCGGACGGAGATGGAAGCGACCGAAGCGATTCCCGGTCAGCCAGTTTCTCTCCGCCTAACAATTCTCGTGCCCACCTTCATGCCGGAGTCCCCCGTCTGGCCGAGTTTCGAGGCGCCAAATCTCCTGGTACGCATCGGATCTTCGGGCCCGACCAGCCAGACGATTGACGGGGCCACCTGGTCCGGCGTCACCCGCAACTACCTGCTGACCCCGATGGTTCCGGGAAGCATCGATCTGCCAGCACAGCAGATAGCCGTGACATGGGCCGACCCGGACACGAACGCGCCGCTGGAAACCTCGCTTGCGACTGACCCGATCACGGTCACAGGGACAGTGCCTGAAGGTGCCGAAAACCTCGATCCGTTCGTCGCAGCCGATGAGCTTACGCTGGAGCAAGTCTTCGACGGCACTCCTGCGGGCATGCAGCCGGGCGACAGTCTGATCCGAACGATAACCGCGACGATCCGTGGCACGTCGCCGATTTTTCTACCGCCTCTGCTACCGTCGGCGACCGTCGATGGTCTCCGCGCCTATCCTGACGAACCGGTGATTGTCGAGAGCGAGGATCGCGGCGTTATCACAGGCACGAGAACCGAAAAGATCACATACGTTGCCGAGGGCGGTGGTAGCGGCAGTCTGCCAGCCGTGTCGCTCGACTGGTACAATCTCGACACCGGAAAAGTGGACATAGCCGAGGTCCCTGCCATTTCCGTCTTGGTGGAAGGTTCTCCTGCCGCGCCGGCTGCCCCACCGCGAGACTGGCGTGTCCTGACAGCCGCCGTGATCGGCGTCGGCCTGCTATGCGCGCTCCTGATCTTTGTTATTCGCCGCATGCGACAACCCCTTGCCACATGGATGGCGGAACGCCGCGCCGCGCATCTTGCTTCGGAGACTTACGCATGGAACGCACTGTCACGGGTTCTGCGCATCCGTGACCATGCGGCCCTTCGTCCGGCGCTGGACAGATGGGCCGCGCGCAGTCCCGGGGCGGATCCGCGGCGCGATCTGCGCGTGGCCGCCGCCCTTACCGATTTGGGCGCTGCCAGATACGGTGGCGGCTCCGACGAGGCCGATGGCTGGAAGTCGCTTGAAAAGGCGCTAACCGAATTCCGGCGGCTTGCGCGGCGCAGGCCAATGCACTCGGCACTTCCGCCGCTCAATCCTAGCACGTGATGACCCGGCGGAGGACGACATGATGCTCCGGCGGATCGTTCTGCACTATCTGCTTCTTTCCGCTGTCCCGGCAGTGGCGCAGGAGGCTCCGGCTTATGTCGGATCGGAAAACTGCATCGATTGCCATACCGATGAGGCGCGCGCCTGGTCCGGTTCACACCATGCTCTGGCCTGGACATGGCCTTCGACCGAAACCGTGGTGGCGGATTTCGACGGCACGACGTTCAGCCTAGGCAAGATGACGGCGCGTTTCAGCATATCGGAGGCCGGCCGTTACCATGTCGATGTGACGGAGACCGATGGCACGACAACGGGCTACGATGTCCATTCGGTCGTCGGTATCGAACCGTTGCAGCAGTATCTGCTCGAAACCGAGCCCGGCCGACTGCAAAGCTTCGATGTCGTCTGGGATACGGTAAATGATCGCTGGTTCCACCTGTATCCCGACCAGGATCTTCCGCCAGATGACGGCCTTCACTGGACAGGGCCATACAAGACCTGGAATGCGCGCTGCGCGGAATGCCACGCGACCGGCTTTGAGAAAAACTACGACGCGGAGAACCGCCGTTACGCTTCAACGCAGTCCGAAATCGGTGTCGGCTGCGAGGCGTGTCACGGCCCCGGGTCGACGCATGTCGCATGGGCCGAATCGCTGGAAACCGCACGCGCGGCGCCGACACCCGACAATTACGGCTTCTCCATGGATTTTTCTGATGCTGAAGCCACGGTGCAGCAATGTGCGACCTGTCATTCGCGCCGCGAGGCGTATCTGGACGGCAACCCGCAGCCGGGGACGCCTTTCCATGACTCGTACAACCTGTCACTGCTTCGACCCGGACTGTACCACCCGGACGGGCAGATCCTTGACGAGGTTTATGTCTACGGATCTTTCCTTCAGTCAAAGATGTATGCCGCAGGCGTAACCTGCACGAAATGCCACGACCCGCATGGCGCCGGCCTTGTGTCCGAAGGCAATGCCGTCTGTACGCAATGCCATAGCCCTGCCGGCAACCCGGATTTCCCCAGACTGCGGCTCGCCGATTACGATACACCAGATCACCACCACCACATAACCGACACCGCGGGCGCGGAATGCAAGTCCTGCCACATGGGCGAGCGTGTCTACATGGGCAATGACTGGCGAGCGGATCACTATTTTCGGGTTCCGCGCCCGGATCTGACCAGGGCGACTGGCGCACCTGATGCTTGCACGGGCTGCCATGACGACCGGTCGCCGGACTGGGCCGCTGGACAGATCGCGAACTGGTTCCCCGATCCGACACATCGGGGCAGCAACTATGGACCCGTCCTGGCAAATGGCCGGGAGAACCCCTCGGAGGCATCGCTCGATCTTGTCGGGGTCGCCCTGGACGACGGCAATCCGAACATCGTGCGCGCGACGGCGCTATGGCTGTTGGAACAAGCGGCAAGCCCCCAGGTCGCGGGCCAGGTCGCGCCCTTGCTGGAGGATCCGGACCCGCTCGTCCACGCGGCCGCCATCGGCGTTCAACGTTTCGCGGAACCGCAGGACCGGCTGTCCCGGCTGCTCACGCCATTGACTGACCCCGTGCGATCCGTTCGAATTGCGGTCGCTCGGGCACTGTTTGACCTGCCATTCGCGTCGCTTCCCGAAAAGATACGAGAGGACTTGCGCGCCGCGTTGTCGGACTGGCGGGGCTCCCTGACAAACCGGCTGGATTTCCCAGAGACACATCTTCAGATCGCCGGAGTCTCTTTGACTCTGAGAAATTTCGACGCCGCAGCGAATGCATTCCACGAAGCCGTCAGACTGGACCCGCAACGAACCGAAGCCTGGATCATGATCGCGCGGATCCGCAATGCGATGGGCGCGGCTCCAGAAGTTGTGGAGGAAATTATTGATGATGCACTCGCGGTTAACCCCGGCGATGTTGCGCTGCTGTCCATGAAGGCAGAGATCCAAAGCCGCAATTCGACAATGGATCTGCTTCCACCGACCAGTGACTGAAAGGTTTGCAGCCTCTGCTTCCGCCGCATTGAAGTGAATGCGACCGCCGAACCCCGCAATCCTTCAGAGACTTTGCTCGCCGTTCTGTTTCAGCTGCTGCAGCGCCGAGGCCAGTGCGGTCGACATGTAGTGCCGTATCTCCGCTTCGGCGCCGGCTGCATCTCGCGCCGCAACGCGTTCACGGATCCGCTCAAGTTGCCCGACACCGACCTCGGTCTGTCCCGGCTGCGCCAGCGCGAGGACGCGCACCAGGGTTATGCGGGCGTTCAGTTGGGCCAGGAGTTCGCCAGCGATCACTTTGTCTGCCGCTTCGTTCATGTAGGTGACGAAGCGAATGGACAGATCGATCACGGCCTCGATGTCTCTATCCCTCATCGACTTGTCGAGACCGCCGATGATTGTTCGCAACCGCTTGATCTGCGCATTCGTGGCCTTCTCGATGAATGCGCGGACGATCAGCGTCTCCAATTCGGCCCGTATCTCGTAGATTTCCCGCACCATCTTTTCAGTTGGCCGGGCGATACGCAGCCCCTGATGCGGCACGACCTCGCCCAGCTTTTCGGCATCGAGCTGTCGTATGACCTCCCGCGCGGCAGTCCGGCTGATACCGTGGGACTCGCAGAGTTCCCTTTCGGTCAGCCGGCTACCCGGCTCGATCTTTCCAAAGGCGATATCGCGCCGGACTTTGTGCAGAACGTTCTGCCGCACCAGTGGAAACTGGGACGAAACCGCGTTTTCGCGCTCCTCCGTGGCCGAGCTCCGCCTGCCCTGCTCCGTCAATGACGCCTCCTCTTAGCGATGCGGTCTTGCCCTCCAATCTGCCGCAGGATCAATAGCGCTCGCCCCTAGAACGGAACACTTCCGCTATTCAGCTGCGACTGGCGGTCGGGTTTCTGCCGGGATCGGGCAGGTATAGGGATACTCCGCCAAGTGGTCCCGATGCGCCTTCTTCGCCGCCGCCCTCAAAACGTCGCTGGTCATCGCAGCCCGCGCGGTTGCCGCCATGACCTTGGCCGCATGTAGCATCCCCTTGTGGGCAAAAGGTTCCTTGCCCTGGGCCGTCAGTTGCCACGTGTGAAACGGCGTACCCATCGCGCAGGTTGCGACACGCGCCTGGACCGTCGGCACGGCCCAGCTGACGTCCCCCACATCGGTGGAGCCCATTCCTCCCCCGAACGGCCGGTCCAATGGGGCCACGAATTCACAGATCGCCATGTCATAGTCGGGTTTCATGCTGAGGCGCCGAAACGTGTCGGCGATGTCGTCAGGCGTCAGCGTCTTGCGGATCTCGTGCGCGAACGCCAGGTCCGCGGCGTCGAACGGCGTTGGGCCCAGCGCATCGAACTCAGCCTGCATCGCTTCTTCCAAGGGGCGATTGCCGATCAGGTTCGACACCGCCGAGAACACCTTGGATTCGACCTTTGTCCCGGACATCAGAGCCGCGCCGTCCGATATGGCGCGCACGCGCGCCACCAGATCGGCAAGGCCCTTCAGGTCGCGGCTACGGACCAGTTGCCGGACTGTGGCCTTTGCCTGCACGACGTTCGGAGCAGGACCGCCAGCATCGAGATAGGCGTAATGAACCCGTGCATCGTCGGGCATATGCTCGCGCATGTAGTTTACGCCGATGTTCATCAATTCAACCGCATCAAGCGCCGACCGGCCCAGTTCCGGCGCACCTGCGGCGTGTGCAGCCTTGCCGGTGAAGGTGAAATCGATCCGCGTGTTGGCCAGCGAGTGTGCGTCATCGACTCCGTTGTAGCTCGCCGGATGCCACGTGATGGCGATATCGACGTCATCGAACAGGCCCGCGCGCACCATGTAGGTTTTCGCGGCGCCGCCTTCCTCGGCCGGACAGCCGTAGTAGCGCACGCGCCCCTCGATCCCCTCGGCGGCCAACCAGTCCTTCATTGCAGTCGCGGCCAGGATGGCCGCGGCGCCAAGCAGGTTGTGACCGCAACCGTGGCCGTAGCCCGTCTCGCTGATCATCTTCGGTTCGGCCAGGCCCGGTTGCTGGCTCAGTCCCGGCAACGCGTCATACTCCCCCAGGATGGCAATGACCGGCCCGCCCTCGCCTGCTTCGCCGATGACCGCGGTCGGGATACCCGCCGCGCTCTCTCGAACGCGAAACCCTTCGGCTTCGAGCATGGCGGTATGCGCGGCGCAGGATTGCTGCTCGGTATAGGCCAGTTCCGGCGTATCGAACACGCGGTCGGACAGGCCAATGAACGCTTCCCGTTTGGCCTCCACCAGAGACCACATCGGATTTTCGTTCGTCTTCATAGTTGTTTCCTTCCAGATCGGACGGTCATTCCGCCGCCAGTGCCACGCGGCTCGCCGTTATCAACTCGCGGGTGTAGTCTTGCTCAGCGTTCTGCGAACGCAGGTCGTCGGCGCTCAGTTCCTCGACGATCCTGCCCTGGGTCATGACGGCGATACGGCTGCACATATGCGCAATTACTCGCAGGTCGTGACTGACCATCACATAGGTAAGGCCCCGGGACAGGCGCAATGTGTTCAGCAGGTTCAAAACGCCCGCCTGCACGGAAACGTCCAATGCCGAGGTAGGCTCATCCAGAAGCATGATCCGCGGCTCCAACAGCAGCGCACGCGCGACCGCAACGCGCTGCCGCTGCCCACCGGACAGCTGGTGCGGATAGCGATAGGCGAATTCCGGAGCGAGCCCTACATCCGACAGCGCCTGCGCAATACGTTCGTCGCGCCGATCAAAACGGTGTATCTCCAGCGGTTCCATCAGCGTGGCGCGGATCATGCGCCGCGGGTGGAGAGAACTGTAGGGGTCCTGAAACACCATCTGAACGTTCTTGAAAAACGCCTTGTTTCTCGGACGCGGCGCTGCGCGTCCGTCGATCAGCACGCTGCCGTCGTATTCGTCGTTCAGGCCGGAGATGGCACGCAGTATAGTCGATTTACCGCTGCCGGACTCGCCGATGATCCCAAAAGACTCACCTGGCGCGACACGAAAACCAGCATTGTCCACAGCCTGTACCCGGGCCCGGTCACTGCCGAAGGCGACGGAAAGGTTTACTATCTCGAGGCTCGGCGCTGTCATGCCCGTCTTTCACTCAGCCATTCGGGATCGTGTTCAGGCACAATCAGTTCCTCAACCCTGCGGTCAAGCGGCGGCAGGCTTGCGTTCAGCGCGCGCGTGTAGGGATGTGTAGCCCTGGCCAGTTCATGCGCGGCCAGTTCCTCCATCACCTGACCACCATACATCACCAGAACCCGGTCGCAGAAATCGCCGACCAGCGGCAGGTCGTGGCTGATGAAGATGAGCCCAGCCCCCTGCGCTTCGACACGTTCGTTCAGGATATCCAGGATCTGGCCACGCACCGTAACGTCAAGGGCCGACGTCGGTTCGTCCGCGATCACCAGTTCGGGCGACGGGATCAGCATCATCGCGATCATCACCCTTTGTCCCATGCCTCCCGACAATTCATGCGGGTATAGCCGCGCAACCCGCTGCGGATCCCGTATCCGGACATCCTCCAGCATGGCCAGTGCGCGATCCCGTGCTTCGGAGCGCGACGCCCTGGTGTGGATGCGGCAGGACTCGACGATCTGAGATTCGACTGTCTTCAGCGGGTTCAGCGCATAGCGCGGATCTTGCAGCACCATCGCTATTCGCCCGCCGCGAATGTCACGCATTTTGCGTTCACTGGCGTTCAACAGGTCAACCCCGGATAGCTGCATCGCGTCCGCAGTTACCCGCGCCTTTGGCGGCAGCAGACGCATCACCGCACGCCCGGCCGTCGATTTACCCGATCCGGACTCGCCGACGATCCCCAGTTTCTCTCGCCCAAGTGCGAACGAAATGCCCCGCAACGCATCGCTGTAGCCATGCGCCGAAGGATAGGCCACACGCAGGTTCTTCACTTCCAGCAATGGTTCACTCATCACGCGGATCCAGCACGTCGCGCAGGCCGTCGCCAAGCAGGTTGAAGGCGAGGCTGACCAGCATGATCGCAGCACCCGGCGTCGCGGCCAGCCACCAGTTCGTTAGCATGAACTGCCGCCCCGACGCCAGCATCGCGCCCCATTCCGGGCTCGGCGGCTGCGCGCCCAGACCCAGAAAGCCCAGGCCCGCAGCCGTCAGGATTATGCCGGCCATGTTCAGCGTGATCCTGATCACGACCGAGGGCAGGCAGATTGGCATGACATGACGCAGGATCAGGCGTGTCGAGCTCGCCCCCTGGAGACGCGACGCAGCTATGTAGTCCGATTTGCGCACAGTCAGCGCCTCGGCCCGCGCCAGCCGTGCGATAGGCGGCCAGGCGGATAGCGCGATGGCGATCACCGCGTTCTCGATCCCCGGACCAAGCGCCGCAACAAAGGCTAGAGCAAGGATAAGCGACGGAAAAGACAGGAAGATATCGACCAGCCGCATCGCGACAATGTCGAACCATCCGCCCAGATAACCGGCCGTGGCGCCCATGATCAGGCCTATGGGACCGGCAATCAGCGCCACCAGCAGTGCCATCATCAGTGTAATGCGCGCGCCGTAGAGGATCCGGGTCATGATGTCCCGCCCCAGATCGTCCGTCCCCAGCGGATGCAGCATCGAAGGCGGTTGAAGCCTGACACTCAGGTCCTGTGACATCGGAGAATAGGGCGTCAGCAGCGGGCCAATTGCGGCGATCACCACCAGCAGTATCAGCACGATCAGTCCGGCCAGAGCGGCCCGGTTGGCCAACAGCCGCTTCCAGCCACGCCAGGCTGCCTGAGCGCGTGCCTGCCGCGGAGTGCTCGCCGCAGGCGCCTCCAGCCAGGCGCGCAGGGATGTGCGCGAGGAAGTAACGGGCGTATCGGTCATCGTGTCCTCGGGTCAAAGGCGCGATAGAAGATATCGCAGAGCAGGTTCAGCGTGATGAAGATCAAGCCGACGACCAGCGTGCAGCCCAGAACCGCGTTCATGTCGGCCCGGAGCAGGGCTGTCGTCAGATACCGTCCGAAGCCGGGCCAGGCAAAAACGGTTTCGGTCAGCACCGCGCCCTCCAGCAGAAACGCATAGGACAGCGCCACGACCGTGACGAGTTGCACCGCGATGTTCGGGAATGCATGCGACCATATCATCTGCGTGCGAGAAGCGCCCTTGGCCCGCGCTGCGACGATGTATTCCTGGCTGAACTGTTCCAACATGAATGAGCGGGTCATCCGGCTGATATATGCCATCGCGCCGTAGGCTAGGATCGAGGCGGGCAGGACGATGCGGCTGAAGACGTCCGCAAAAATGTCCCAACGCCCGGCCAGAGCAGAGTCGATCAGGTAAAGGCCCGTCCTTGGCGTCAGATCGTATTGATACAGAATGTCGATCCGCCCCGGCCCGCCGACCCAGCCAAGCCCGGCATAGAAAACTGTCAGTCCCAGCAGTCCGAGCCAGAATATCGGCGCAGAGTACCCGATCAGCGACAGTACCCGGACCACCTGATCTATCCATGTATCCCGGTTCGCGGCGGCAATAACCCCAAGCGGAATGCCCAGCCCGGTGCCCAGGATCATCGCCACGGTGGCCAGTTCCAACGTCGCCGGAAAGACCCTTAGAATGTCCTCGGTCACCGGCTTGCCACTGGTAAGCGATGTACCGAAATCGAATTGCAGGCTGTTGACGACATAGGTCAGGAACTGCTGCCACAGCGGCTTGTCGAGGCCGAGTTGCACAACCATCCGGTCATAGGCTTCCTGGCTGGCATCATCCCCCAGGATCGCCAGCACCGGATCGAGCGGCAGCAGCCGACCTATGAAGAACGTCAGCGCAAGCAGTCCCAGGATCGTTACCAGGACCGAGGCAACGGTACGCAGGACCTCGCGCGCCACCCTGCCCCACCGGATCGATGGGGCAGACTGGTTCGAGGCTGCAGAGCCGGCAAGATCGCTCGCCGACATGGCTCAGCCTTTCTCGATATCGGCGTAGTAGACGCGGAAGGCGTTCCATTTCCATGTGGTCACGGAACTGCCCAGTACGGCTGTGTCCAGAAGCTGGAACATATAGGCGAACGGTCCGTGCATCATGTGATCAAGCTGAAGCTGCTTGTACATCTCGATCTGCTTGGCTTCGTCCTTTTCGAACAGGGCTTCGTCCACGCGCTTGTTGAAGTCCTCGTTGTACCAGGATGCGCGCCAGGTCGGGAACATTGTCAGCCCCGCTTCATCCGAGTTGTCCGGGTTCACCGCGTGACGCGACAACATGCCATGTGCGTGCGGCACGGATGTCTGCCAGGACAGCATGATGGTGTCGAAATCCCGTCCGCGGAAGGCCGAGAACAGCTGCGCATTGGCCATCTGCTCTATCTGCAGGTCGATGCCAACCTTCGCGGCGTTTTCCTGCACATGCTGAGCGATAGGAGCCACGTAGGGTAGCGTGCCGACAAAGAGTCGCGCCGAGAAACCGTCGCCGTAACCGGCTTCGGTCAGCAGTTCCTTGGCCTTGTCGAGATCGAGCGAGAACGGTTGTCCCTCTTCCTCGTCCAACGCACCAAGCGCCCCCAATGGTACGACGCTTGCCCGCGGCACACCAAGGAACGCCATGACCGTGTCTGCCAAGGCGTCATAGTCGACCAGGTACTTGAAGGCGAGGCGCACGCGGTCATCCGCGAACTCCGGTTTGGCGCTGTCGAAACCCATGTAGTAAAGCTGATGGAGCGGTGTGGAAACGACTTCGAGGTCCGGGTTCTCTTTCAGGTCGCGCAGGTCTTCCGCGCCCAGGTCGCGCGCCACGTCGATATCGCCTTGCTCAAGTAGCAGCCGCTGCGCCTGCGCTTCAGCCACGTGGCGGATGATGATGCGTTTCAGCTTGGGGGCTGGGCCGTAGTAGTTCTCGTTTGCCTCGAGAATGACGACCTCGCCTGCATTCCACTGACGCAAGGCGAACGGGCCGACACAGGCGCTGTTCGTCGTCAGGTACTTGTTGGCATAGTCGCCATCGACTTCTTCGCCTTTCAAAAATTCGCTGTCCAGAACGTTTGCCACGCGGTTCGATGCCACCGCCTGAAGGATCAGGGCAATCGGATAGGGGCGCGAAAGGTTCATTTCGAAGGTGTAATCGTCGAGTGCGACAAAATCCGTTTCGGCCGTCTCTTCGCTGAAGCCATACTCGGTCAGTGTCGCAGCATTGCCGAAGCCCAGCTTCAGCACCCGTTGCATCGACCAGACGACATCTTTCGCAGTGACAGGGTTGCCCGATGGAAAGGTTGCACCTTCAACCAGATTGAAAGTGATCTTCAGGCCATCGTCCGACACAGTCCAGTCTTTGGCCATCGCCGGCACGACACTGGCCTCGTCTTCTGGATCGATCGAAACGAGGCTGTCACAGATGTTCTGGATCATCTCGTTGGTGACGACTTCGCCGATCTGTGCCGGATCAAACGTGCTGATCGCGTCGATGTTGCGCGCCATCAGAAGCGTATCAGCCGGCGTTTCCGCCAAAGCCGGCACGGCGCCCAAGGCGACAGCGGCTGCCACACACCTGAGGAAATTTGCGTGTTTTTTCATCGTTTTCGGATCCCTGTATGGAATATTTTCTTGGTGTGAGCGCAATTGACCGATTTCCAATAGCAGGCACTTGCGCTCATCGGGTTGTATGACAATCCTCCGCGTTAGAAGCGGAAAGAAAGACATAAAATTCTGGATTCCATCCGGTCAGTCTCGTCCGCAGCTGCCTACGCCCAAGAAACAACCCACCCGAAGGAACGAAGATGAATAATGAGGCACTCTATCCGCCGGTTCGCCCCTACGCGACGCACGAAGTCCGAGTCGATCCGCCTCATGTTCTCTATGTCGAAGAGTCGGGAAACCCGGACGGAATTCCGGTGGTTTTTCTGCATGGTGGACCAGGCGGCAGTGCGAAACCGCCGCAACGGCGCACCTTCGATCCGGCAAGATACCGCATCATCCTGTTCGATCAGCGCGGCTGTGGCCGGTCGACCCCGTCCGCCTTGCTGGACGACAACGACACCCAGGCACTCATCCAGGATATCGAACGAATCCGGGAACATCTGGAAATCGAAAGCTGGATGGTCGCGGGCGGCTCATGGGGCAGTTTCCTTACCCTCGCTTATGCCATCGCCCATCCTGACCGTTGCCTTGGTCTGCGAGTACACGGTGTCTTGCTAGGCCGCCCGCATGAGGTGCGGTTCTGGTTCCACGGTATCGGTACGCTGTTCCCGGATGCGTTCGAGGACTTTGCTGGCCATGTTCCCGAGGAGGAACGCGACGACCTACTGAAAGCTTACTACACACGGCTGATCGACCCCGACCCGGCGGTGCACATGCCGGCGGCTCAGGCGTTGCGCGGTTTTTCGGCCCGCACGCAGACATTGCTGCTGAGTGCGCCGCACGTGAACAACCTGACCCGGCCCAAGGCGGCACTGGAGATATCGCGCATTTTCACCCACTACTGCAGCAACAGTTTCTTCCTCCCGGAAGGTCATATTCTCAAGAACATAGATGCAATCCGCCATCTCCCCTGTGAAATCGTCCAGGGCCGTTACGACGTCGTGACGCCTGCGCAAAGTGCCTGGGACCTCCACCGAGCCTGGCCAGAGGCAAGGTTCACTTTGGTTGAACTTGCCAACCACGTGGCCACCCCCGAGGCACCCGATCTTAGCACAGCATTGAGGGCAGCCTCGGATCGGTTGGCAGACGGACTGGACCTTCCGCCAATCGAAACCTACCTTTCTCCGCGCGCCCACCAGTCTCCGGCAGTGTCCGAGGATGGCAACGTGCTGGCGTGGCTGTCCGATGAAACCGGGTTCGATCAGCTGTGGTCGCGCGATCTCAACGACCCGGATGCACCGCCAATCCTCCGCACGTCGCTGACCGAAAAGGTCGGCAGCTTCGCGTTCCGTCCAAAGAGCCGGGACATCCTGTTCACGACCGACAGCGGCGGTAACGAGCATCATCAGCTGAATCTCTTGCGCGAAGGCGCTGAAAGCCCAGAACCGCTGACCGAAACCCCAGGAACGGTGCATAATTGGGGCTGTTTCGATGCCGAAGGGAAACGCATCGCCTATGCGAGCAATGCCGCCGACGCCACCGCAATGCAGATCCATCTTCGCAATCTCGATAGCGGCGAAGACCGGGTCATCCTGACGGGTCCTGGCTGGCGGACGCCGCGCAACTTCACACCCGACGGCAGCGCACTGCTTATCGAGGAAAACCCCGACGGGATGTTTGATGCCAATCTGCTTCTGCTCCCCCTGGATGGCGGCGAGTCACGAACTTTGCTGCCCGGGTCCGGCGTTCACGGCACCGGGGCGCATATCAACGCCGCACGCTGGATCCGCAAGGGAGACGCCCTGCTGATGGCGACGGACCGCGATCAATCGTTCCACGGCGTTGCTGAGTTGGACCCGCAAAGCGGAGACCTGCACTGGCGCGCCCAACCGCCGGGCGATGTGGAGGCAATCGCGATAAGCAAGGACGAAACAACAATCGCCTATGCCTGGAACGATCATGGTTACAGCCGCCTGGTCCTGTTGGATAATGCAACTGGCGCTGAAACGGAGCTTGAGCTTCCCCAAGCGGGACGCATCACCACCCTGATCTTTGCACCTAAGCAGGATGCCGTCATCATCGCACTGACGAGCTTCCGTGGTCCGTCCCACATATTGCAGATCGCATTGGATGGCAGTGACACCGCCATTCTCTGCGCCGGAGCGCCGGTTCTGACGGAAGAAGACACTGTCGAACCGGATATCGAGAGCTTCACAAGCTTCGATGGCGCAGAGGCTCCGGCCTTTGTCTTTACACCGCGGACACCTGCCCCGCCCAGCGGCTACCCGGTCTTCTTCGTTGTCCACGGGGGCCCGGAATCGCAATACGCCGCGCACTGGCGGTCCGACGTTCAGTACCTTGCGCGACGAGGCTGGCTGGTCGTCGCTCCCAACGTGCGCGGTTCCACCGGGTACGGGCGCGACTGGCAGGCAGGCGACGATCTGGAAAAACGGATGGATGCGGTGCGTGACCTCAAGGCCATACGGGATGCCATTGCGGCCCGTCCCGATGTCGACGCCGACCGCATGGTGGTCTCCGGCCAGAGCTATGGCGGGTTCATGGTCCTTGCCAGCATTACCGAGTACCCTGAGGACTGGTGTGCGGCAGTCGATTTCTACGGCATTGCCGACTTCTACACGCTACTTTCGGCGACAGGGCCCTGGCGGCGCAAATTGCGCGCCGTTGAATATGGCGACCTGGATACCGAGGCGGGGCGCGCATTGCTGGCGCGGCTTTCGCCCTACCGGAAGGTCGACAATATCCTTACGCCCTTGTTCCTTGCACATGGTGGCGACGATCCAAGGGTTACACCGGCCGAAAGCGAACTGGTCTATGCTTCTCTGATTGGCCGGGGCCACGACTGCGAACTGATCCGCATCGACCACGAGGGCCACGGCTTCGCGTGGCGAAGCAACCGGGAAAAGGTGTTCTCCGCGATGATGCGCTTCGTCGAAACCAGAGCGCGTAAATCGTGAGCCTGTGGTCCGGCGCCGAATGAAGCTGACCGGACAGGTACAGTCGCCGGCTCGACCAGTTCTCAGTCGAAAAAGTCGGTGTCACCTTCCGTCAGGTACTTACGCGCCTCCTTCTCGAGCATGTTCACGCCAAGGCCGGGACGATCGGGAACAGCGATCCGACCATTCTTCACCGGCACTCCGTCGAACCCTTCCGTGATGTCGTACCAGAACGGTTCGAACCGGGCCGGATACTCGAAGGCGATGAAATTGTCCGGAAGCACAGCACACACCTGGATCAGGGCCGCCAGTCCGAGGATTCCGTTCGCCGTGCCGTGCGGCGCGATGGCGATGCCGTGAAGGTCGGCGTGCTCGGCCACCCATTTGATCTCGGCAAGGCCGCCCACATCGCAAGGGTCGGGCCCGATAACGTTGACCGCGTGGCTTTCGATCAGGTGCTTGTAGTTCTGACGAAGGTAGATCTGCTCTCCGGTGTGGATCGGCGTGGTCGTGGCATGCGTCACGTCGCGATAAACATCGTGGTTCACGTACGGCGAGTAGTCGCCGGTGATCATGTCCTCGATCCACAAAAGGTTCAGCGGTTCGACCGCCCGCGCAAATCGCAGCGCGTCCTGTGGCATGTATCCGGGGCCGGCATCGACAGCGAGGCCGCAGGCCGTACCGAGCGTTTCCTTTGCCGCCGTGACGCAGTCGACGAGGTATTTCATGCCGTCTTCGGTGATGACGCCCTTATGCGGATATGGGAACGGCGCATCCGTCTGCACTGACCCGTAAAAGAAATCCGGAACGTCGGCGACCATGGACGAGTGGAACGATGTCGGCAGCTTGAACATCGTGAAACCTTCGGGCAGCGACTTCCCGAACTCGGCCCATTTCACATAATCCGCTGGAGAATGGCCGACCCCGGCTTCACGATGGTAAAGCGTCCGATAGGTCCGCACCTCGTCGCGCACTTTCCCACCCAGCAGCCGGTGCACCGGCGCGTTCAAGGCCTTGCCCGCGATGTCCCAAAGCGCGTGCTCGATCGCGCTGACCGCCGAGCCGAAAGGCTTGAAGCCACCCCTCACGCGGATCCGGCGCATCACGCGCTCCACGTTCCGGGGGTCCTGCCCGACGATCCAATCCTTCAGCTGCAGCACGATGGGCTGGAGATATGGCTTCGGCGTCTCGATCTGGCTCCAGCCAGTGATGCCCTCGTCCGTGGTGATGCGGATGACGGGGCTGCTTGCGATGACGGCGCATTTGAGATCCGTGATTTTCACCGCTTGATCCTCTTTCCTCGATTGATTCGGATGGCGGGGCGCTCGGCCCTAACCCTGTTTCGCGGCTTTCCAGGCCTCGTATTCGGCCCAGGCCTCGGTGCCCTCACGCATCGGGTAGTAGCGGCGCAGGTCGCCCCCTTCAGAGAGTTTCTGGCGCGAGAATTCCTCCCACTCCACGTGGCCCTTGGCCCGGGCGAGCAGCTTGTCGACCATGCCGATGGGGATCACCACGGCGCCATCGTCATCAGCGACAATGATGTCGCCCGGGGCGACATAGCAGCCTCCGCAGGCGATGGGCACGTTGACGGCATAGGGGAAGATGTCGCGCTGGGTGTGGTAGTTCGGCGTGACACCCTTGATCCAGCAGCCGATGTCGATCTTCTGTATGTTCGGCCAGTCACGCAAGGCGCCGTCGATGACCACCCCCTGCCCGCCGCGCCCGTGAAGATAGGTCATCATCATCTCGCCGAAGACGCCGCTGTCGAGCTTGCCACGCGCATCCACCACTACGATATCGCCCGCCTGCGCGTGATAAAGCGCGTGGCGGTGAAGCTGTGACTCGGGATCCTTGTATTCGCTGTCCTCGTAAACATCCTCGCGGATCGGCATGAACTGAAGGGTCAGGGCCGGCCCGACAACGGACTTGCCTGGCGTCCAGGTCGTGACGCCTTCGATATGCGTGTTGCGGATGCCAAGGCGGTGCAGTTCGGCGCTGGCCGTCGCGGCACCGATATTGCGCAGCGCGTCGGTCACCGATTTGTCGGGGCGCACGATGTCCGGCGTATGGGTCATTCGAAGAAATCCTTGTCTTCTTCCTTGAGGTACGGTTGCGTCCGGTCCGGGTTCAGGTCAGCGCCCATACCGGGACGATCCCAGACGGTGATCATGCCGTCCTTGACCAGCGGATCCGGCAGCCCGTCGACGATGTCGAACCACCAGTCGGGACGTCCCGTCGGCAGTTCGAACCCGATGAAGTTGAGCGGCATCGTGGCTGACACCTGCACCAGCGCGGCAAGGCCGAGAAGGCCATTCCCGGTGCCGTGCGGCGCCATCATGATGCCGTGCAAGTCGGCGTATTCCGCGATCCACTTGATCTCAGCAAGACCGCCCACATCGCAAGGATCCGGCCCGACAACGTTCACGGCATGTCCCTCTATCAGCGACTTGAAATTCTGCCGCAGATAGATCTGTTCGCCGGTATGAATGGGCGTCGTCGTGGCCTGCGTCACGTCGCGATAGACGTCGGCATTGATCCACGGCGTGTAGTCGCCCGTGATCATGTCTTCGAGCCACATCAGGTTGAACGGCTCCATCGCCTTGGCGAATTTCAGGGCATCGATCGGGGTGAAGCCCGGCCCGCAGTCGAGTGCCAGCCCGACCTCGTCCCCAAGCTCTTCCTTCATCGCGGCAACGCAGGAGATCAGGTGGGACATGCCGCGCTCGGTCATCAGCCCGGTCGTGTGGAACCCGTGGAACGGGTTCGGCTTCATCTTTTCCCCGTAATGGAAATTCGGAACGTCGTCCTTCATCGGGCTATGAAAGGCGACGCCCATCTTCACGAAGGAGAAGCCATGCGGCAGTTCCTTCATCTGCCGGACCGCCTTGGCATAATCCTCCGGCATGGTTCCGTTCATCTCGGTCCGGATCGCGCCGTTATAGACCCGCACCTTGTCGCGGACCTTGCCGCCCAGCAGCTTGTAGACCGGAACCCCCGCGGCCTTGCCCGCGACATCCCACAGCGCGTGCTCGATCATACTGATCGCCGCGCCCCACGGTTTGAACGCCCCACGGCGGCGGATGCGCAGCATCACACGCTCGACGTCGGTCGGGTCCTCTCCGACGATGGCATCCTTGAAGTGCAGCACGAAAGGCTTGAGGTACGGCTTGAAATACTCGCCTTCCCCAAACCCCGAAATTCCCTCGTCGGTGATGATCCGGACAATCGGGTTATCCCCGATCACCGCGCACTTCATGTCGATTATCTTCATCGTATGCTTTCCCTCAATGTCGGTTCCCGTCACTGCCATTCGGCCGGGACAGTTCGGTGCAGGCAGTCACGCCTGACCTGCAGTTTTCCGGGTGCGCCGGACCAGCTCGTGATCAGCCGGGGGCAATCCTTTTCTCGGTCTGCGCGTCGAACACATGCAGCTTGTTCTGGTCGAACTCGATCCACACGGTCTGATCCGCCGCGATCCGGCGCTCCGGATCGACGCTGATAACGAACGTGCTGTCCCCGACGTCGACATGGACAAAGGTGATGTCGCCGGTCGGCTCGACCGTGAAGACACGCGCCTGGATGCACCCGGGTGTCTCGGTGTCGTGCAGACCAAGGCTGCTGTGCCGCGCTCCAAGAATGATGCCGGGACCGGACGACGCCCGCGCGGACGCTGCATTCCTCGGCGCAAGGACCAGCTCCCACCCATCACCCGTTGCATAAACCGCGCCATCGCGCTCGACCGCCGTGGCCGGCAGCAGGTTCATCGACGGGCTTCCGACGAACCCCGCGACGAACGTGTTCGCCGGCTCTTCGAAGATCCGCTCCGGTGCATCGTACTGCTGCAGCACGCCGCCGCTCATCACCGCCATCTTGTCGGCCATGGTCATGGCCTCGAGCTGGTCATGCGTGACGTAGATGATCGTCGCACTCAGGTCCTGGTGGAACCGCTTGAGCTCCGACCGCATCTGAACCCGAAGCTTCGCATCGAGGTTCGACAGCGGTTCGTCCATCAGAAAGACCTGCGGATCGCGAACCAGCGCCCGGCCCAATGCCACCCGCTGCTGCTGGCCGCCGGACAGTTCGCGGGGATACCGGTCAAGAAGGTGCGTAATTTCCAGAAGGCGTGCCGCCTCCGCCACCTTCGCCCCGATGTCGCGCTTCGGCACCTTCCGCATCTTCAGGGGAAAGGCGAGGTTCTGCTGCACGGTTTTGTTGGGATAGAGCGCATAGTTCTGGAACACCATCGCGATGTCCCGGTCCTTCGGATCGAGATCGCTGATCGTCTTGCCAGACACCTTGATGTCGCCGCTGGTCAGGTCCAGCAGGCCCGCGACGAGGTTGAGCGTCGTGGTCTTGCCGCAGCCCGACGGCCCCACGAGCGCAACGAATTCGCCGTCTTCCACGGTAAACGAGACGCTCTTGACGGCTTCGAACGCGCCATAGGATTTGACGACGTTCTGGAATTCCACTTGCGCCATTCAGGCCCCCGTTTCGTTGGTTTGACTGCTCGCACGCCTCATGCCTTCACCGCCCCTTCGGTAAGGGCCCGTACGAAATATTTTTGCAGGATCAGGAACATCACCACGACCGGCACGCTCATGATGAACGACGCGGCCATCAGGCCCGGCCAGTTGGTGGCGTACTCGGTGAAGAAGCGCTGCAGCCCGACAGGAAGCGTGAGCTTCTGGTCGTCGTTTAGGAACGTCAGCGCATAGACGTACTCGTTCCACGCGGTGATGAACGAATAGATCGCCGTCGCGATGATGCCGGGTGCGGAAAGCGGCATGACGATCAGGTAGAAGGCCTGAAACCGGGTGCACCCGTCGATCCGCGCCGCCTGTTCCAGCTCGATCGGAATGTTGTCGTAGAACCCCTTCAGCAGCCAGATTGACAGCGGCAGCCCGAATGTGAGGTAGGTGATGATCAGCGACGAATAAGTGTTCACCAACCCCATCCAGCGCATCATGATGAACAGCGGCATCAGGAAGACCACCGCCGGGAACATGTTGCGGAACAGGACCGAGAAGAACAGCGCCTGCCGGCCCGGAAAACGGAAGCGCGCGAATGCGTAGGCCGCAGGCACCGCCACCGCGACCCCCAGGATCGTCGTGGCGGTGGACACCCAGATAGAGTTGGCCATGTAGCGCAGGAACTGCCGCCCGACCTCATTTTTCGGCGACAGCAGGCGCTCGTATTGCTCCAGGTTCGGGTTGCTCGGAATGAACTCCGGCGGGTATTTCAGCGCCGCAAACTGCGACTTGAACGACGTGATCAGCATCCACAGCATCGGCGCCACGGCAAAAATCAGAAGCAGGATGAGGAAGACCCAGCCGGTAAGGCTCCAGCCAGCGTTGTAAGATCGGCGGCTCATCCGCGCCTCCTGACGTCGTCATTGCCGGTCAACGCCCGGACATAGAAGTACCCGATCACGACCATCACTGCGAAAAGGATGACCGAGTATGCGCTGGCGAGACCAAAGCGGATGCGGCCAAAGGCGATCTGATAGATCTGGGTGATCCAGATATCGCTGGCCCCGGCGGGGCCGCCGCCGGTCATGATCCAGGGGATGGTGAAATGGTTCAGGTTCGCCACAAAGAGCAGCAGCACGGTGATCACCATCACGCCCTTCAGGTGAGGTAGGGTGACATGAAGGAAGCGGTGGAACGCTCCTGCCCCATCCACCCGCGCAGCTTTCAAAAGCTGGTCCGGAACCGTCTGCAACCCGGCGAGGATCATGATCATCGCAAAAGGAAACTCCTTCCAGACGTTCACGACGATCAGCGACGGCAGCACCAGATTGACGTTGTCCAGAAGGTTCAGCTTGCCGTCGATAATGCCAAGCCGGTTCAGGATTGCCCCCAGCACGCCGAAGTCGCTGTGATAGATCCAGCGCCAGATATACGAAGCGGCGACGGCGCTGATAACATAGGGGATCAGCAGGAGCCCGCGTAGCACGCCCCGGCCGGCGAACTGGCGGTTCAGTACAAGCGCCGCGCCAAGGCCCAGGGCCGTTGCGAAGAATGTCGACCAGACCGTCCAGACGACGGTGTTGATCGTGACTTCATGAAAACTCTCGCTCGTCAGGATCGTGATGTAGTTGCCGATCCCGTTGAACACCTTGTCGGACATCGCAAGGCTCGGCGGCGTCCGGAAAAAGGAAAGGTAGAAGGTGTAGTAGATCGGATAGGCGATCACCAGCAGCATCACGCCAATCGCCGGCAGGATGTAGAGGTAGTCGAGGCGATGGTCGGCGATCCGGCCGAACAAACCGCGCGGCGTCGGTTTGCGCCCTGTTGAGCTATTCATGAGACCTGCCCTTGCTTTCCTGCAGCCGCTCGTGAGGCGGTGCACCTCAAGGTGGAGCCCCGCCGGTCAGCCGGCGGAGCTCCCTTGTCGGGAGGATAGAACTACATCCCGTTGAGAAGCGCGTTCACTTTCTTCTCGGCGTCCGCTGCGGCTTCCTCGACGGTCATCTTTTCGGTCAATGCGTTCTGCAGCATTTCCGGGATGATGATGTTCATGATCTCGGGGCTCTCAGCGACCGGCGGGAATGGAATTCCGCTCGGAAGCATCGAGGTCGAGACGTCGAGGAACTTGATCGTATCCAGTCGCTCTTTCATCCAGACGGTTTCGAAGCCGCGGGTATTCCCGGGGTTCGAACTGACCCAGGCCAGCTTGGTCGACCATTCCGGACCCGTCATGAAGCAGACCAGTGCCTTGGCGGCTTCCATGTCCAGATCACCGTCGACGTTGTCGGGATTGAAGATATGGACGTTCGATCCGCCGAAGACGACAGCGCGCCGATCCTCTCCACGCGGGATCATGCCATAGCGCATGTTGTCGACGACCTGCATCGCTGCGGCCTTGTCGTCACCCGTCGCCTTGTTGGCCCGGTCGAGCATCGTCGCGTATTCGCTCGGATGCGCGATGACCATTGCCAGCTGGTTGGCCAGGAACGGATCCTGGTTTTCGGTCTGGGTGTTGGTCAGTGCAGACACCGGCACGGATTTGTCGCGCACGTACATGTCATAGTAGTTCTGAACCGCGCGCCGTGTGCCGTCGTTGTTGACCCACACCTCCTGATAGCTCGGGCTGTCGGACGCCTCATCAAGCGCGCCGCCACCCTCGCCCCAGGCCATTGGCATGAACCGGAACGGCGTGTTCCCGGCGTTGACGCGCGCCACGAGGCCGTAACCTGCCTTGCCCGTCTTCTCATTGATCTGCTTGGAGTACTCGACGACTTCGGCCCAGGTATCCGGCGCCTTTTCAGGGTCGAGCCCGGCCTCCTCGAAGATGCCGGCATTCCAGATGAACGCCATTGTCTCGTTGTTGGTCGGAATGCCCCAGACCTTGTTGTTCTGGGTAACGGACTTCATGGCGCCCGGCCAGAAGTTCTCCGTTTTGTAACCGACATCCTCCGGCGACAGCTCGCTGAGCTGTCCCTTCGCCGCAAATTCCGACCCCCAGAGGATCGGCAGGCGCGCGACGCCGGGCGCCGCGTTCCCAAGCGCTGCGGTCCGCAGCTTGTTGAGCATGTCGTTGTAGCCGAGGTTCTGCGCGTTCACCTCGATGTTCGGATAGGTTTCTTCCCAGGCAGCCCAGAAGTCGTCGTACATCTTGTGTTCGAGTTCCGGGCTGGCCTCGTTCGGGCCCACGTACCAGTAGTCCACCGATCCCGAGTAATCTAGCGGCACGACCTGCGAGCATTCCTCGGCCGTGTTCGGCTCTGTCTGCCCCGCAATGCTGCGCACGTATTCCGGGGTCCAGGTCTCGGGATCGACTCCCGTGTCGCTGCCCTGCGCGGATACCGGGCCCGCAACAAGCATCGCCGACGAGACCAGAAGCGCACCTACGCCTCCGAGTGTCCGGCCCTTTCGAGCCGAAATTAATGCAAACATCTTCTCCTCCCATTGTAATTTTCGTTTCTTTTTTGCACACTATTTTCGCGAACAGCCGTCGTGTCAATAGTCTAGAAGGTGCTGTTCCGCGGCAAAGGCAGCATTCAGCCGGCACTTGCCGCAGCCGCGAAGAAGGAGAGGGGAATTGAAAAAAATGTTAAATGGTAAAGCTTTACGCTGTCGGTTTGACAATCCCTGCGCGCTCTGGATGCCATAGGCAAAAAGGGCGAAGAACGGGGTGAGGGACACAATGGACAGCGACGACGCAAACACGGGGCGGGCATCGCTCTACAGCCGCCTTCTGACGGATATGATCGACGGCCAGTACCCTCACGGGACGCCCCTGCGGGTTCAGGCAATCGCCAGGAAATACGGGACCAGCGTTAATCCGGTGCGCGAGGTTCTGCGCCGGATGGAAGGCGAAGGACTGGTCGAGTTCAAACTGAACAAGGGTGCGACGGTCACCACCATGGACCGCCAGCAGGTGGTGAACATATTCGAGTTGATTCGCCTGATCGAACCCTATCTCACCGCGGGATTCGCGAAGACCTGTACGCGGAAAGATCTGGACGAAGTGATGCGCATCCACGACCGCATCCGCGACGCTTCGCCCATGGATCGCGCCGGCTTCGGTGCTCTGGATTACCGGTTCCACCTGTTCATCGTGCAGAATCACTACAACGAAGCTGCCGTCCGCACCTGGGTCAGCAAGCGCCAGCTTCTCGACACCCTGACCCGCCGGAAGGTCCTGACCAAAGCCCGGCACCGGGAGGTCCTGCAGGAACATGAGCACCTCATCGAGGCGTTTCGCGACAATGACGTCGAACGCGCGACCGAGGTCATTACCCAGCACGTGGACGGCGCCGGACGCGCGCTCGCCTTCCATCTCGACAGCGGTTAGCCGCGGCCGCCATTCGGCCGGCCCCAGACCTGCCGGTTCACTGCCAGCGCCACCTAAGGCAAGAGGTCCGATCCATGAAGATCGACAAGATAACATCAACGCCTGTCTGGGTCGGAACCCGCAACCAGCTGCTGGTCAAGATCGACACCGATGAAGGCATCTACGGTTGGGGAGAAAGCGGCCTGAGCGGCAGAGAGAAGGCCGTGATGGGAGCGCTGGACCATTTCGCCGAGTTCCTTATCGGACGGAATCCGATGGCAATCGGCGCCCTCTGGCAGGAACTCTACCGCAGCCAGTATTTCGAGGGCGGCCGCGTCCTTCTCGCCGCGATGTCCGCGATTGATCTGGCGCTCTACGACATCAAGGGCAAGGCGCTCGGGGTGCCAGTTTATGAACTGCTCGGCGGCGCCCACCGCACGCATATTCCAACCTTTGCCTCCACGTCTGCACCGCCGGGCGAGGAAATGATCGAACAGGCCCAGTCTCTGATGCAGGCGGGATGGAAGGCCATGCGCCTGTCCCCCGCTTTCCACGGCAGCAGGCAAAAACATGACGGCGTGTATGAGCCGAGGGAGTCAATTCCAGAAACCGCGAAATGGTGTGTCCGCGCGCGCGAGGAACTGGGAGACGAGGTGGTGCTGGGCATCGACTATCACCACCGTCTGAACGTCGCCGAAACCGCCAGTTTCTGCCATCGGATGCCGACCGGGACGCTGGACTTTCTAGAAGAGCCGATCCGCGACGAAACCCCGTCCGCCTATCAGGCTCTACGCCGAATGGTCGACGTGCCTTTTGCCATAGGCGAAGAATTCGCCTCGAAATGGCAGTTTCTGCCGTACATCGAAGGTGACCTGCACCAGTACAACCGGATCGACGTCTGCAATGTTGGCGGCCTGACCGAGGCAATGAAGGTCGCCGGCTGGAGCGAGGCGCATTACGTCGACATGATGCCGCATAATCCTCTGGGCCCCATCTGCACCGCCGCCACGATCCACTTCGCGGCTGCCGTGCCGAATTTCTCCTGGCTGGAAACCCGTGCATCCCCCGCCGAAAGCCTCGGCTTCGACGATCAGGAAATCTTCCCGATGCAGCCGAAGCTTGACGGCGCGGTGTATCAGGTAAACGACGCCCCGGGACTGGGTGTCGAAGTGAACGAAGCCGCTCTAAGGAAACAGGAATTCCGCTTTTGGGAGGCTCCGCATCTAAAGCGTCCCGACGGTTCGGTGACCAATTGGTAGGCCCGCCGATGCCGCCGTCAAAGATCCCGAAAACTCGAACCGCCGCCATGTCGGTAATGACCCGCATTTCACGGAACCACCCATGAAGATCGCCATAACAGGAGGGAACGGTCGGCTGGGCAAAGTCGTGGTCGACCTCGCCCTCAAGCAGGGACACGAAGTCGTCAGCATTGACGCGTCACTCCCGGACCAACCGAAACATCACGAAAACCTCAGGTACCTCAAAGCCGACTGTACGGTATTCGACGCTCTGCTGAACGCGATGGTCGGGTGCGATGCTATGATTCATCTCGCCGCAATCCCGTCACCCCGCCAGCACCCGCCGCATGTGGTCCAAAACAACAACGTCACGGCCAGTTTCAACGCCATGCAGGCAGCGGTCCAAAGTGGCATCCGCCGCATCTGCCAGGCATCGAGCGTCAACGCGCTCGGCCTAGCTTTCAGCAGGAAGGCGCATTTTGACTATTTCCCGATCGACGAAGCGCAGCCGACGCGGTGCGAGGACCCTTACAGCCTGTCCAAGTGGATATGCGAACAGCAGGCAGACGCCTTTGTTCGGCTACATGACGACCTGAAGATAGCGAGCCTTCGCTTTCACTACATCGTGCCCGAGAAATCCGTTGCCCGCGATGCCTACCTTCCGCGCGTAGAAGACGCGGACAAGCATCTGTGGGGTTACACGCTGTCCGATATGGCGGCCGAGGCCTGCCTGCACGGACTTACCGCCTCCTTCACTGGACATGAGGCATTTTGCATCGCCGCACCGGACACTGTGCACGACCTCCCGTCGCTCGACCTTGCGCAAAGGTATTTTCCAGAGGTTCCGATAGTTGGCGACCTCAGTGGCCGGAACAGCTTCTTCTCAAGCGAAAAGGCGCGAAAGATCCTGTTCGGAGCGAACTGATCTCGACCGAATTCGCGGGCCGGGCCCGGCATCTCGCAAATCAACCGCGCAATTGCAGTCCATTCTTCGTTATCGGACTCCTTACGCATCCCCCACATCTATCTTTCAGCCTACGACGTCAGTTCCTCCGCGCCGGGCGCCGTATCCAGCGCGCGGGCCAGTTGTCGGGCAAAATTCGCGGCCGCGACCGGCAGCGTTCGTCCACGCATCTGCGCGAGATAAAGCAGCCCCGCCGGCACATCCCGCGTGTCGATGGGCCGTGAAACGATGGTTTCCGAGTCATCGTCCAATGGCAGTCCGATTGGAATCTGGAACGTCACCATCAGCTCCGGCCCGGGGTAGCAGCGCAGGAACTCGAAACTGTCGGACTCGATGTCGGGTGAGATTTGCACGGAGGATCGGCGCATAGCGATATCCAGAAGGTAACGCACTCCGAATTCCTCGCTTGGCATACCGACCGGATAATCGGCCAGGTCCGACAGGCGAACGACACGCTTCGCCGCTAGGGGATGACCGCGCGCCATGACGGCATGCACCGGCTGCGGCGCCGTCGCGAGCACCTGAACATCGGCCAGACGCACAGGCTCGAAAACCAGGGCGATGTCGGCCTCGTGGGCGACCAACGCCCGCTCGGCACGATAGCGGTCTCGCAGGTTGATCTCGAATGTCACCAGCGGATGCTCGGCGCGATAGGCGTTGATTTCCCGCGGCATGAAATAGGGCAGCAGCGCCTGACTGCAGGCAACGCTGACATGGCCGCGGCGCTCGCCCTTGAGGTCGGCAATCTGCGACCGCACCCGTTCGAGATCGGCCCGTTGCCCACGAATATGCTGGATCAGCAGTTCACCCGCCGTGGACAACCGCACTCCCCGCGCCAGCCGCTCGAAAACCGGTGCGCCAAGCTCCTTTTCCAGCGCCAGCAGGCGCCGGTTCAGGGCTGTCGAGGTGATCGAAAGAGAATCCGCCGCTCCCCGTATTGAACCGGCCCGGCTGATTGCTTCGATGAAGTCCAGGGTTTCGAGGTGTCGCATCCGGACTGCTGCATTTTTTGCATCGCTACGCTTCGAACTTAGCAGCAGACATCATCGGTTCAAAGCATAACCTGTTGCGAAACCGGTCCGAGAATCGCCGGGTATCAACAGAGAGGTTCGCCGAAATGACAAATTCCCTGACACGCCGCCACTTCCTGTCGACGTCTGCCGGGTTGGCGGGTGCCACTGCACTCGGCGGCCTTGCCATGCCCGCCCGCGCCGCGGGCCCGCTGACCGTCGGTTTCATCTATGTCGGCCCGCGCGACGACTACGGCTACAACCAGGCCCACGCCGAAGGCGCCGCCGCCGTGAAGGCCATGGAGGGCGTCACGGTCATCGAGGAAGAAAACGTCGCCGAAACCCAGGACGTCCAGCAGACCATGGAGTCGATGATCAACTTCGACGGCGCCACACTGCTGTTCCCGACCTCCTTCGGTTATTTCGACCCGCATATCCTGAAGGTCGCGCCCGCCTACCCCGATGTCCGCTTCGAACATTGCGGCGGCCTGTGGTCCGAAGGGATGCCCGAAAACGTCGGCTCCTACTTCGGGTACATCGGCATGGGCCAGTACCTGAACGGCATCGCCGCCGGCCACGCGACCAAGACCAAGAAGATCGGCTTCGTTGCCGCCAAGCCGATCCCGCAGGTCCTACTGAACATCAACTCCTTCCTCCTCGGCGCCCGCGCCGTTGACCCGGAAATCACCTGCCAGGCGATCTTCACCGGCGAATGGTCGATGGCAGTCAAGGAAGCCGAAGCGACCAACGCGCTGGCCGATGCCGGCGCCGACGTCATCACCTGCCACGTCGACGGACCGAAGGTCGTGATGGAAACCGCCGCCTCCCGCGACTGCTTCATCTGCGGCTACCACGCCAACCAGTCCGAACTCGCCCCCGAGAAATACCTGACCGGCGCCGAGTGGAACTGGGCCACCGTCTATACCGACATGGTGACCAAGACGCTGGCGGGCGAGCCCATCGACAACTTCGTGCGCGGCGGCCTCGCCGAGGGCTTCATCAAGATGTCGCCGCTCGGCCCCGCGAACTCCGACGCCGCCCGCGCGCAGTTCGAAGACACGCAGGCCAAGATCATCAGCGGCGGCTTCGCCGTGATCGAGGGCCCGCTGAAGGATAACGCCGGCAACGTGATCGCCGCCGACGGCGTCTCGTACGAGGAAACCGACGTCGCCCTGGAATCGATGAACTACCTCGTCGAGGGCGTCATCGGATCGACCTCCTAAGATGACGGTCGCGGGCGATATCCCGGGGGGCCAGGCGCCGTCGCGCGCCTGGCTGGTGCCTCTGGCAGGGCGGATCGAGGGTCTCGCCCTGCCGGTTGCGGCGCTTCTGGCGGGGTTCCTCGCCTTCGCGCTCTTTCTGCTGCTTCTGGGAAAGAACCCGCTGGAATTCTATTCGCTGGTCTACAAGGCGGGGTTCGGCACCGCCTTTTCCTGGTCCAACACGCTCTCCCGCGCCGCACCGCTGCTGCTCGCAGCGCTATGTGTCGCGATCCCGGCACGGCTCGGCCTCGTGGTGATCGGTGGCGAAGGTGCGATCGTTCTTGGCGGCGTCATGGTTGGCGCGCTGGCGGTACCGCTGGCGGGCTGGCCCGCCTTTATCGCAATGCCGGTACTGGCACTGATGGCGGCGCTGGTCGGCGGGATCTGGATCGGCGCGGTCGGCGCGATGCGGCAATGGCGCGGTGTCAACGAGACCATTGCCTCCCTGCTCATGGCCTATATCGCAATCGCACTCATGAACCACCTCGTCGAGGGACCGTTCCGCGACCCGGCCTCCCTGAACAAACCGTCCACCGCGCCGATTGCAGAGGCTTTCCGCGTCGGCAACCTGCCGGGCTGGAACGTTCACTGGGGGCTGGCGATAGCGGTGCTGTCCTGCATCCTCGCTTGGATCCTGATCGAGCGCACGACCATCGGCTTCGCCGCGCGGATCGCCGGCGGCAACATCCGCGCCGCACAGGTGCAGGGTCTGCCGGTCGGCAAGCTGGTGATCGGCTTCACTGCGCTCGGCGGCGCCTTTGCCGGGCTCGCCGGCTATTTCGAAGTGTCCGCCGTCCACGGATCGGCCAACGCCTCGCTCGCGGCCGGCTATGGCTATACCGGCATCCTCATCGCCTTCCTCGCCCGCCACAATCCTCTGGCGATCATCCCGGTCGCCCTGCTTCTCGCCGGGTTCGAGGCGTCCTCGGGGCTGGTCCAGCGCCGCATGGACCTGCCGGATGCGACGATGATCGTTCTGCAGGGCTTCGTCTTCGTGGCGATCCTCGCCTCCGAAACCTTCACCGGACGCCTCGACCTTGTCGGATGGCTGACGAAAGGAGAGCGGTCATGAACGGCGATATCGGTCTCTGGGCAGTGCCCATCGCCATGTTGGGTGGCGCGATCCGGGTTTCCACACCCTTCCTCTTTGTTTCGCTTGGCGAGGTCATCACAGAACGCTCCGGCCGCATCAACCTTGGCCTAGAAGGCACGCTCGTCTTCGGCGCGATGGCGGGCTACGCGCTCGCCTACATGACCGGTTCCGCCTGGATCGGTGTGCTGGCGGCGGCGCTGGCGGGGGCAGTCTTCGGGCTGGTCCACGGACTGCTCTGCTCGCTGCCCAAGGTCAACGACATCGCCATCGGGATCGCGCTCATGCTGCTCGGCACCGGGCTTGCATTCTTCTTCGGCAAACCGTTCATCCAGCCGGTCGCACCGGACCTTCCGGCGATCAACCTCGGCTGGTGGTCCGACCTGCCGCAGGTGCAGGCGGCCTTGCGGGTCAACGTTCTCTTCATCTTCGGCGCCGTGCTTGCTGTTGGATTGGCATGGATGCTGAAGCGCACGCGGATCGGGCTGACGCTTAGGGTGGTGGGCGACAGTTCCGATGCCGCCCGCGCTCTGGGAATCCAGCCCGCCCGCGTGCGTATCCTTGCCACCGCCTTCGGCGGCGCCCTCGCCGGGATCGGCGGCGCTTACCTGTCCTTGTTTTACCCCGGCTCGTGGAACGAGGGCATTTCCTCGGGACAGGGCCTGATCGCGGTGGCGCTGGTGATCTTCGCCCGTTGGTCGCCGATCAACTGCTTCTTCGCGGCGCTGCTCTTCGGAGCCGCCGGTGCGCTCGGCCCGGCATTGCAGTCGGTCGGCGTCACCACCGGCTACTATCTGTTCTACGCCGCGCCCTTCGTCCTGACGCTGGCGGTGCTGATCCTGTCCTCGTCCAAGTCCGGTGCCCTGACAGGCGCGCCGCGCGAACTTTCCATTACCAAATGACCGGAGAGAGCCATGAATGTCATGTCTGATACGCCCGTCGGAACGACCATCGCCTCCGCCCCGTACCCCTGGCCCTACAACGGCGACCTCCGGCCAGCGAACACCGCGCTGATCGTCATCGACATGCAGACGGATTTCTGCGGCGTCGGCGGCTATGTCGACGCGATGGGTTACGACATCTCGCTGACCCGCGCACCAATCGAACCGATCAGCCGCCTGCTGAAGGCGTTCCGCGAAAAGGGCTACATGGTGATCCACACGCGCGAAGGTCATCGCCCGGACCTGTCCGATCTGCCCGCCAACAAGCGCTGGCGCTCGCGCCAGATCGGCGCGGGTATCGGCGATCCCGGTCCCTGCGGCAAGATCCTGACGCGGGGCGAACCGGGCTGGGAGATCATCGACGAACTGGCCCCCGAACCGGGCGAGGTGATCATCGACAAACCCGGCAAGGGCTCCTTCTGCGCCACCGACCTCGAAATGATCCTGCGGCTCAAGGGTATCGACAACATCGTGCTGACCGGCATCACCACGGATGTCTGCGTCCACACCACGATGCGCGAGGCCAACGACCGCGGCTTTGAATGCGTCATGCTGACTGACTGCTGCGCCGCGACCGATCCGGCCAACCACGCCGCCGCCATCGAGATGATCAAGATGCAGGGCGGCGTCTTCGGCGCCGTCGCGACCTCCGGCGATCTGCTGGCGGTGCTGCCATGAACATGGCGGCAATGGCCGAACCGGCGGCCACCTACACCAAGCCGGACAGCGCGAAGGGTGCCATCGGGATCGAAACCGTCGGCATGACCATGCGTTTCGGCAGCTTCACCGCGCTCGACAATGTCTCGATCCAGGTGAAACCCGGCAGCTTCCACGCGCTTCTGGGCGAGAACGGCGCGGGCAAGTCGACGCTGGTCAAGTGCATCATGGGTTTCTACCACGCGACTTCCGGCAACCTTCTGATCGACGGCTTCGACGGCGATGTGCGCGACCCGCGCGATGCCCATGCCAAGGGGCTGGGGATGGTTTACCAGCATTTCACACTGGTCCCGGCCCTGACGGCCGCCGAGAACCTGGTGATCAGCCGCGCCGATGTACCGGCGGTGGTGAACTGGGACAGCGAGCTAAAGGACCTCCGCGCATTCATGGACGCGATGCCGTTCCGCGTGCCGCTGACCGAACCGGTGCACAGGCTGGCGGCGGGCGAGAAGCAGAAACTGGAGATCCTGAAACAGCTCTACCTCGGGCGCGGATTCCTGATCCTCGACGAACCGACCTCGGTCCTGACGCCGGACGAGGCGGATGAAGTTCTGGGCCACGTCCGCAAACTTTGCGAGGCGGGCGAGCTCTCTGTGCTTATGATCACCCACAAATTCCGCGAAGTGACGAATTACGCCGACGAATTTTCGGTGCTTCGACGTGGAAAGCATGTGGGAGGCGGAAAGGTGTCCGAATGGGGACACTCAGATATGGCCGCGATGATGATGGGTGACGCCAAACCTGCCGAACCCGCGTCCCGCATCGAAACCAGCGGTGCCCCCGTCCTCGAACTCGAAGGCGTCAGGGCCCGCGACCGCTCCGGGCTGGGCGAGATATCCATCGCATCCCTCTCCGTCCGCTCCGGCGAGATCGTCGGCATCGCCGGCATCTCCGGCAACGGCCAGATGGAGTTGATGGAGATCCTCACCGGCCAGCGCCCCACCTCCGCCGGCACCATCAAGGTCAACGGCTCCCCCTACCACGCCACCCGCGCCGAATCCCGCCGCCTGAAGGTCCGCTACCTCCCTGAGGAACCCCTCCACAACGCCTGCGCCCCCCGCATGACCGTGGCCGAGAACATCGCCTTCCGCAGCTTCGAGGCGAACGGCGCCGACACCCGCTTCTGGCTGGCACCCGGAGAGATGCGCCGGCGCGCAGAGCATCTGGTCGCCGACTACAAGGTCAAGACCACCTCCATCGAAAGCCCGATCACCGCCCTCTCCGGCGGCAACGTCCAGCGCGCTGTGTTGGCGCGGGAGCTTGACGGTGAGGTCGACCTGCTGGTGATTTCCAACCCCTGTTTCGGCCTCGACTTCACCGCCGTGGCCGAGATCCGAGCACGGATCATGTCGGCCCGCAACACCGGCACCGCCGTCCTGCTGATGAGCGAGGACCTCGACGAGATCCTCGAACTCTCCGACCGAGTGCTGGTCATGTCAGAAGGCGCGCTTGTCTACAAATGCATCGCGGCGCAGGCGGATATCCCGACCATCGGCCAGCACATGGGAGGGCACGCATGAAGATCGACGCGCAACCATTCGAGCTGGAATTCGATCCCGCTACCACGGCGCTGATCATCATCGACATGCAGCGCGACTTCATAGAGCCCGGCGGCTTCGGCGCCTCGCTGGGCAACGATGTCAGCCTGCTGCAGGCCATAGTGCCCGCGACCGCGCGTTTGATCGAAGGATGCCGTGCAACCGGCATCCCCGTGATCCACACCCGCGAATGTCACCGCCCCGACCTTTCGGACTGTCCGCCCGCGAAGCGCAGTCGCGGCAACCCGTCGCTGAGGATCGGCGATCCGGGACCGATGGGCCGCGTCCTGATTGCCGGAGAACCGGGCGCGGGGATCATCCCGAAACTGTCACCGCTGCCGGCCGAAAAGGTGGTCGACAAGCCCGGGAAGGGTGCTTTCTACGCCACCGATCTCGGAGAACATCTCGCCGGGTTAGGCACGCGAACACTGATCTTCGCCGGTGTCACGACAGAGGTCTGCGTCCAGACCACCATGCGCGAGGCGAACGACCGCGGCTTTGAATGCCTGCTCGCCGAAGATGCAACCGAAAGCTACTTCCCCGAGTTCAAGCGGGCCGCGCTGCAGATGATCCGAGCGCAGGGTGCAATCGTCGGCTGGACCGCGCCGGTCGACATGATCCTGGACGCGTTCGCGCCGATCGATGCCTGACGCATTGCGTTTCCCCGGCCTGTCCGACCGTGGATGGGAAACGATGGCCTTTTCGCCGTTCCGGGACGGCATCGAGATCTGCGTTCTGCAGCCGGGCAAACCGCAGGTGGCGCTCCTGCGCTACCAGCCGGGCGCAGATGCCCCAAGGCACCGGCATGCTGGGCTGGAAACGGTGCTGGTGCTCGACGGCAGCCAGTCGGATGAAAACGGGCATTACCCGGTTGGCAGTTTCGTCGTGAACCCCGCCGGGACGGAGCACTCGGTCCGGTCGGACGAGGGCTGCGTGGTCCTGATCCAGTGGACCGAACCGGTAATCTTTCTGGAAGGCGAGTGACGATGGATACAAGGGTAAGCGGCGCGCCCGATCTGGGCATTGCGGCCCTGCACGAGAGGTACGCCGCCGGCGAGACCCCCGCCGCGATCCTGCGAGATGTCTACGCCCGAATAGTGGACGTGGCCGATCTGGGCATCTTCATTACGTTGCGGGAGGAAGCAGATGTCGCGCAAGACGCTGCCGCCCTGCCCCCGTTCGACCCCGTCGCCTACCCGCTCTGGGGTATTCCCTTTGCGGTCAAGGACAACATCGACGTCGCCGGGCTGCCAACAACCGCCGCCTGCCCCGACTTCGCCTACGACGCCGACAAGGATGCGTTTGTCGTTGCCCGACTGCGTGACGCGGGCGCCTTGGTAATCGGCAAAACCAATCTCGATCAGTTCGCGACCGGACTGGTTGGCGTGCGCACGCCCTACGACGTGCCACGCAATGCGCTCGACCCTGACATCGTTCCCGGCGGCTCCTCCTCCGGCTCCGCCGTCGCGGTTGCGCAGGGCATCGTCAGTTTTGCCTTGGGCACCGACACAGCCGGCTCCGGTCGTGTACCCGCGGCGCTCAACAATATCGTCGGAATCAAACCGACCCTCGGCCTGCTAAGTGCCACCGGCATGGTCCCCGCCTGCCGCACGCTCGACACCATCTCGGTATTTGCCACCGGGGTCTCGGATGCATGGACCGTGCTGAAAGCTGCGGCCGGTTATGACGCGAAGGATGCCTATTCGCGGGCCCTGCCCATTCCTGCGCTCGACAACCGTCCTGTCCCTGTCATCGGCGTTCCGGACGTGGCGTCACGCCGTTTTTTCGGTGATCGAGTACAGGAAGACGCATTCGACGCAGCACTGGAAAGGCTCCGCGCGCTCGGCGCGAATCTGCAGGAGATCGACCTGTCGCCCTTCTACGACACCGCAGAAATGCTCTATTCCGGTGCCTGGGTCGCCGAGCGTATGGCGGCCATGGAAACGATGATGCGGGAGTCCCCCGATTCCGTGCATCCGGTGACGCGATCCATTGTATCGGCCGCGGACAAGCTGTCCGCCGTCGATGCCTTCCGTGGTGTCTACCGCTTGGCGGAACTTAAACGGGTGGCCGAGCCGGTACTCGCCCAGATCGACATGATGTGCGTGCCGACGATCCCGACCTTCTACACTCTGGCGCAGCTGGCGGCGGACCCTATCGGCCCAAATGCGCGTCTCGGAACCTACACAAATTTCGTAAACTTGATGGATATGTGCGGGCTGGCAGTTCCGACATCTACACGAACCGATGGCCGACCGGGCAGCGTGACCTTGCTCGCCCCCGCCGGTCGCGACGGCCTGCTGGCCGCCTGGGCAGCCCGGCTCGAAACGGATGCAGGACAGAGCCCCGGTACCGGCCTCACTACTCCCGCGCCGTTGATCATCACCCCGAAGATAGGCCCCAACGAAACCATAATCGCCGCTGTCGGCGCACATATGTCAAACCTTCAGTTGAACCATGAACTGACCGACCTTGGGGCACGATGCCTGGGACCAGCGCAAACCAGCGAGGACTATCGCCTGTATCGGCTTCGCGGGGGGCCCGTGCCGAAGCCCGGTATGCTGCGCGTCGCAAAGGATGGGCGCTCTTTGGAAGTCGAACTCTGGGCACTGAAGACAGCGGCCGTGGGAGCCTTCCTGTCGAAGATTCAAGCGCCCCTTGGGATCGGAACCATTTCCCTTGCAGATGGACAAAGCTGCAGCGGCTTTCTCGTCGAATACGCCGCAGTAACGGACGCCGAGGACATAACGTCCTACGGTGGCTGGCGTTCATACCTAGACGCAACACATGCACTCACGGCGTGAGCCAGGGAACGGCCTTTGGCCCAGCTCACGCCTCCGCCGGCCGCTGATAAGCACGAACCGTAAATGCACTCTTGTCGAATTCCGGTTGCACACCGGCCCGATATCCAATCCTGACCCGAGCAGATAGGAGACCACATTACCGAGCCACTGCGTCGTTACGCCGTGACAAGGCCAGCGACGAAGAGAGCACCTGACCCCTTTCAGTTCAGGCTTTGCCGAGCCAGGTCTTGCGGATCCCCGACTGCAGGCGGCTGGTTGTCAGTCGCCGCGGTTTCGCGCTTTCCGGCTGCCAACGCATGGATGGCAATCAGGGCCAGTCCAAAGACAATACCCACCCACATGACAGTGGCCGTTTTCCAAAGCACGATCACCGCCAGCAGCAGGCGCAGCGCTGCCTCCCACAGTTTGACCGGCCCGCGATCGAACCGCGCCAGGGCGGAAGCTACAAGATACAGAGCCAAGACCAAGCGCAGGCTCAGCAGCCCGATCGCAAGCCAGTCGGTCTGCCCGCTATAGCCTTCGATCAGGGTCTTTCTGCCCATCTCGTCGGTGATGGTCACGGCGTCGTCGATCAGCAACAGCTCCGGATACCACGCAAAAACGAATGGTATCGTGAACATGACGATCCCGACTCGAACCGCCGCAATGCCCGTCCGCATCGGTTCGGTCCGTGTGATTGACGCTGCCGCGAACGCGGCTATGGCCACGGGCGGTGTGATTGCCGAGGCTACCGCAAAATAGAAGACAAACATATGCGCAGTGAAAAAACTGACTCCCAGGTTGGCCAGGAGCGGCCCCAACAGGAGCGCGACGTTCACATAGGCCGGAACCGTCGGCATCCCCATGCCCAGCACGATGGCGCAGAACATCGCGCATGTCAGCGCCAGCATCAGGTAGACGCCGCCGACGATGTGGATCTCGAACCCGAAGATGCGCAGCACCTGCGCATGTTCGAGCCAGGTCGTCACCGCGCGGGTCAGCTCGCCGGTCAGGCCGCTCTCGTTGAGGAAAGCCGCGATGATCGACACCGCGAAAAGCAGCAGGAAGAGCCGGGACAGCAGGATCCCGCCATCCGCGAGCGAGGCCAAGACCCGTGAAGGGTGCGCCCTTGTCCCGGGGTCGAGGAACAGCAACGGAATCAACACCGCAACAGCCCACCAGCCCGCCGACACCGCATCGCCGGTGGCATTCTTGATTGTTTGCACCACGCCCGCAGGCAGAACCGACGCAAGAACGCCCGTATCGATCGAGTCCTTGTTGCCAAGCAAAAGCAGCAGGATCGTGAGGATCGGCAGGAAGATGATGATCAGGTTCAGCCAGTCCTGGCGGTCCATGATCAAATCGTCGGGAATGTCGCGCATTGGCTCGATCCTTTCCCGGCGGGCCTGGAATACGACAGCGAGGAAGATCGAGAAGAAGAAGAACATCGCTGGCAGGAATGCCGCGGTGATTACCTTGGTGTAGGGCACCGCGGTCAGCGCGACCAGCACGAAAGCCGCCACACCCATCACCGGCGGCATGATCTGCCCGCCAGAAGAAGCTGCGGCCTCGACCCCGCCCGCGAACTGCGGCGAAAATCCGTTGCGCCGCATCATCGGGATGGTCAGGCGCCCAGTGGACAGAACATTCGTCACCGGCCCGCCGGTAATCGTTCCGAACATGGCGGAGGACACGATAGCGGCGTGGGCCGGCCCGCCTCTCAGCCGCCGCGTGGCCATCACCGCAAGCTTGATGAGCGAGGTTCCGCCCGCTGACGTCCCGAACAGCGCGCCGAGGATCACGTAGGGAAAGACCTGGTTCACGACGATATCCATGAACCGGCCCATGAACCCGTCCGGCGAGATGAACACGTTTGTCGCCTTCTGGATCGCTGCCGCGGCAACGTCACCGCCATCCGCACCAAGTTTGGTCAGCAGGAAGTTGTGGTCGGAGAGGTCGAACATCCAGATCAGCGCGGTGCCCACGGTGTAAAGCACCACCATGCTGGACACTATGACCAACGGCAGTCCCCAGACCCGCACATTGTATAGGAAGAACAGTATGATGATCGTGAACAGCAGCGGGATCGTCCAGAGCCCGAACCGCGCCTGACAGGCGGGCACTTCCGCCTCCAGTGAGATACCGGGTATGACCCCGGCAGACCGCTCCGCCGCCTCCTGCATCAGGCGCGCCCGCTCGCCGGTAATCTGGTCGATCAGGCAGACCGAGTCGATCTCGACCAGATAGCCGAACGCGCCGAGAAAGGCCGCAACGATGAGCCCGATATCCAGCAGCAATCCCAGCCACGCCAGGTGCGGCTTCTCCTCTTTCCACGCCCGGTAGACGCTGGAATCCAGCGCCACGATTACCATCATCACGAAGAACACCGGAGGATAGAAATACTCCGGAGGAAAACCGGATATGCGAAAGAACGGGCGCCCCGTCACCTCGCGTGCCCAATCCTGCAGACCGGGTATCTCGGGCATGGTGTTGATCATGCCGACGATGACGAGCAGCAGGGCCAGAACGTACGCGATACGCTGTCCGAGCGGGCGACTTTGAGTGGGATCTGTCATGGCAATTGCCTGGTGGAGGGGCGTGGCCGGTATTCCGGCCACGCCCGAACTGGCCTTACGGGCGCAGACAATCGGCGACGGTGTGACCGGCGTCCTCGAAGGCGCGGATGGCGCCGGGGTGCATCTTGATCTGCACCGCTCCGCAAGCACCCTGGCTCACGCCGTCAATGTCACCAAAGCTCATCATCGCGTAGGGACCGCGCGGCGACCCCTTCAGAAAGCGGTCCTCGCCCTCAAGATACGCCTTTGTGATGTCGTAGACCAACTGTTCGTCCAGTCCGGCGGGCACAATCTGCCCGAACGCGGTGGCGAAGCTATCGAAGGTATCGTCGTCGGTGATAACTGTGATGTCATTGCCGGCATAAGCCGCGCGGAAATCCTCAACCGGCACCGAATATGGCGCATGGCCCGGTGCAGCGAGGATTTGCTTGCCCAGTTCGCTGTTCAACAAGTCGGACGGCACGTCGAAGAGTGTGATCCCGCCCACCGCGGCAATCGCGATCTGACGGCCCGAGGGTAGGCCTTCCGGAATCGTCCAGGCATCGGCTCCGCCCCCGGTGATCGTCGAGACCGTATCCGGCCAGGGTGTCTGAACGCCTTCGTAGCCCTCGCCGTCCTTGGCTCCGGCCAGGAGCTGCAGCATCGCACGCCCGGAGGTCAGCGCCGCCCCACGCGGCGGCCCATTCCAGATACGCAGTCCCTCAAGGTTGCGAATGTCCTCGACGGGATTGCTGTTATAATACCCGAACAGCTGCGCCGAACCGGCGTTGAAAAAGATAACCCGGATGTTCGCGGCCAGTTCCGCACCCTTCTCCGGTCCGATACCGGCGTATGGCCCGATTCCCTTGGACAGCAGGAACGGCAGAATCAGCGGCGCTGGAGCCATGTCCAACCGCCCTTCGGCAACCGCCTGAACCGAATTGGTCAGGGTCGCGCCTTCGGTGATCTGCAGAGTGGCCACGCCCGCGCTGTCCAGAACTGCCGCAAGCGTTGTATCGATGTAGTGCGGCGTGGATCCGGGGGTCGTCGTCTCGGCGGTCAGCGTCGCCTGAGCCGCTGCCGAAAGCGGCGAGAGCGCCAGCGCAGCACCCAGAATCATGGTCCTCATAAGTCTTTTCCTCCCTGATTGGCACGCCATCCTCCAGGCGTGCGGCCGGTCCCCGAACATGAGTTGAGGAAGGCTCAGCCAAGACTGGCAAAAATTATATGACTTGTCACGCATTATATTTTCGGGCTTTATCATAGGCGGAGGAGACTGATGACCGATCCAGAAAACATTGATCCCGCGCGGATCCGCGAAAGGCGTGCCCAGGAAGAGCTCAATATCTTCTCGCGACTACCCGCAGTCTATGCAGCCTCCCGCGTTCAGGGTCAGCGCTTCCTTCAGTTCGGCGGTGGTTTGTCGATCGTCGAATGGCGCACGCTCTGGGACCTGTGCGACGCCGGCCCGATGACGATCCGCGATCTGGCGGCGATTCAGCAGTCCGACCATTCCCTCCTCAGCCGCGCCCTGCCCGAGATGCACCGGAAGGGTTACGTGACCAGCCACCGCGACGACCGCGACAAGCGGCAGACCATCGTCGAGGTCACCGCCAAGGGCCGCGCTGCCTATGAGGTCGCCGCCCCGGTGATGGCCCGCCGCCGCGCCGCGCTGCGCGAGGTGCTGACGGAAGACGAGATCCGCCAGTTCCTTGCCCTGCTCGACCGGGTCGAGGCTTTCCTGCGCACCCCGGCGGACGACCTGCTCGATATGGAAATGGCGAAATGACCGATCGTCCCAACGTTCTGTGGATCATGGCCGACCAGCTTCGGTACGATTATCTCAGCTGCTACGGCCACCCGCATCTGCACACGCCGCATATGGATGCTCTTGCCCTGCGTGGGGTGCGATTCACCAATGCCTACGTCCAGTCGCCCGTCTGCGGGCCGTCGCGGATGTCGGCCTATACCGGCCGCTACGTGCGCAGCCACGGGTCGACGTGGAACGGCATGCCGCTGCGTGTGGGCGAGCCGACTCTGGGCGATCACCTGCGCGAGGCCGGCGCGCGGGCGGTGCTGGTGGGCAAGACACACATGACCGCCGATGCGGAAGGGCTGGCATGGCTGGGCATAGACCCGTCCAGCGAGATCGGCGTGCGTGTGTCCGAATGCGGCTTTGAGCCCTTCGAGCGCGATGATGGCCTGCACCCGGACAGCCCGCGCCAGCAATGGTCGGCCTATGACGATTACCTCGTCGCGCACGGCTTCGCGTCGGAGAATCCGTGGGAGGACTTCGCCAATTCCGGCCTCGACGCTGACGGCGAACTGCTTTCCGCGTGGCTGCTGAAGAACTCCCGCCTCGCAGCCAACGTGCCCGAGGAGCATTCCGAAACCGCCTACATGACCAACCGGGCGATGGATTTCATGGAGCAGGCGATGGCGGACGGGCGCCCGTGGATGTGCCACCTGTCCTACATCAAGCCGCATTGGCCCTATATCGTCCCGGCGCCCTATCACGACATGTACGGACCCGAGCACATCATTCCGCCAGTTCGTTCCGAGGCGGAGCGCGGCACCGACCATCCGCTGGTCGCCGCCTATCACGAGGCCCGCGTCTGCCGCAGCTTTTCCCGCGATCACGTGCGCGAACAGGTCATCCCTGCCTACATGGGCCTGATCAAGCAGCTCGACGACAATCTCGGCCGGCTTTTCGCTTGGATGGAGGAAAAGGGCTTTCGCGAGAACACCATCGTCGCCGTTACCTCCGACCACGGCGACTACATGGGCGACCACTGGATGGGCGACAAGGATTTCTATCACGAGATGGCGGTCAAGGTGCCGCTGATCATCGCCGATCCGCGGCCGGCGGCCGACAGGACACGCGGTACCGCCACCGATGCGCTGGTCGAGATGATCGACCTCGCGCCGACCTTCATGAACGCCCTTGGGTGCAAGCCGAAGCCCCATGTCATCGAGGGCCGCGACCTGACCCCGTTGCTTAACGGCGAGGACGGCTTCTCGCGGCGCTACGTGATCAGCGAACACGATTACCACTGGTCCGACATGGCCCGGTCGCTGCAGCAGCCGCAGGAGAACGCGCATACGAAGATGATCTTCGACGGGCGCTGGAAATATATCCGCTGCGAAGGGTTCCGTCCGGTTCTGTTCGACCTGGACACCGATCCGCAGGAGCTGGTCGACCTGGGTGCGTCGGAGGCGGCGGAGCATGTCGCGGTACGCACCCGTATGGAGCAGGCGCTGCTCGACTGGGCCACGCGCCACCATACCCGCATCACCGCGACGCCCGCCGTTCTTGCGCGGCAGACCAAGGCCGCGGAATCCGGCATCCTGATCGGTTTCTGGGACGAAGAGGAATACGAGGCGGCGACGGGCATTCCTTTCGAAACCCTCTCACCGGTCGGCCGCCGCTAGTTTAGCGCGACAAGCGACAACGGTGACGGCTCTCTTTTTGCCTCACTTAGGTCACTGGAAATTTTCGGCCGCGCCCTGGCGAAATACCTTTGGGAAAAATCATTCAACGCATTCTACAAGTCAAATCCAACCATCCCAAATTCAAAGAAACACTTCCCAAAAGGACAGGCGGAAATTCACGAAAGACACGCGCTGGTGTTGTGGCAGTAACGGCATGCCCCAACAGGCAGGGATCGCACTCGATGCCTGCCCGGCCCGAGAGTACGTCAAACTACGTGGCGGAAGGTGTGGGATACGAACACACGGAACCTCTCGGTTCAACGGTTTTCAACAACAGCAAAGATACCATATTTAGCGCTATTAGCCCAATGAAATTATCTTCGCGCCAAATATAGATTTCGTTGCGATGAAAGAAACAGGAAACATCCCTCGCCGCGGGTCAGATTCTGGGACAACATATGCCGGCCAAATGGGAGGTTTCTCCCTCTCCCACTGCTGTTCCCCTAAAGAGCCGCCGTTCCCACGCCTCGTAGCGCGCTGATGCTAAAACAAAACGCTCCGTGGACGATCACGCGCCGCTGCACAACCCTGAAAAAGTCACTGCCAAATGCGACATTGACCCGCGGACCCGGCGACCAACGCCGCCCTGTAACTGCTGCCGAAAACAGGCCGAAAACCAAAGTTGCACCATTTCCCGGTACACTATCATCCATTCCGTTTGGGCGGGTCGCTTGCATGTTTATCGTCAGGATGCGAACCGCTTAAGGTGCGAGTGGATGGCACTGGCAATCGGCAAGTCGCCGTTTCGGGTTGAAGCCAGCGCTAAACATTTCAGCTTCCCGTCTGAGAATGAAAATTGGTCGGGCTTGCCTGGAACTCGCGGCTGTACTGTACCCTAGGAGGGCACGCTCCAAGCCCGCCCCTGTCAGAACCACCCGTCGCGCAACCGTTAATCGAAACCGTCGCGAGGCCGGTCAGAATCTTTCTGACACCCCCCAGTGTTTCCAGTCCGAAACCCATTCACGGAACAGACTTCATAAGCACGTCACGCACGGTATCAATGAATTGGGACGCAAGCCGCGAAGGTGGTTTCATGTTCGGCGTAATAACATCGAGCCGGATGGGTATCGACGGCTTGAAGGGTACGACAGCGATGTTCGAGTACAAATCCTCAAGTTGAGAGATGTTTTCTACAATTCCCACGCCAGCGCCCTGCTGAACGAGGCCCCAGGTCGTAAGTATCGACGTGGCTTGGATGCTATGCCGGATCTCTACTCTACTCGAGGTGAACGCCGCCTCGATGAATGGGTTCAGCTTGCTGTCGTTGGGATACGTGATCAGTGGTTGGTTTTCCATATCCAACGCAGTCACATGACTTCGTGAAGCGAACGGATGGCCTAGTGGTACGATACAGGCCATGTCGCGTTCCAAGATCGTCTGGGATTGCAGGCTGGAATGGATAGGCACGAGAAAGGATAGGCCTATATCTGCCCGTTGCGTTGCGACATATTGCATTGCCGCATTGCCTTCGCGCTGCGCAAAACTGATCTGGACCTCGGGACGGTCTTGCTTGAAACGCGCGATCGCCTTCGGAATGACCACCTGGCAGACTGGCGGAACTCCAACAACGCTCAAGGCGCCCGTGCGACCTAGGCGCACATCGCTGACGGTTTGCCGGACCGTGACGACATCCTGAAACACCCGCTCAACATCGTGTAGAATGACCATTGCATCGTCGGTAGGCAGCAGCCGCCCCTTGATGCGGTGAAAAAGCTTGAAACCCAGACGATCCTCGGCATGGCGCAGAATTTTCGTCGCGGCGGGCTGACTAAGGTTAAGCGATCGTGCTGCAGCGGTGACCGACCCTGTAGTTATGATCGCATAGAAGATCTCCATCTGGCGAAAGTTCATCTGCCCCCTTCCCGGAATGATCTGAACCCTCCCATAACCTCAGGATATACCGACCGCTCCGTTGCGGCAAATATCGCGGACCGACGTTTCCTTGCGAGCCCGTCAATCGGCCGATAGGTAAGCCTAGATTGCCTCATCGCGAGGGTCGGCCGTCACGGCATCAAGTTCTCGAGCCTTTTCGGTGCAGTGCGCTGCCATGAACCGCGTGACCGTCCGCACCGGAACTAGATCGGCCTTGGCGATCTGGCTGATCTGGTTGATGCGGGATTGGCGGATGGTTTCCTGCATGTCGGTATCTGTGGCCGGCACATTGACCGAGAAGACTTTCAGCCCGGTGCCGGCGTTTTCCAGCGCGGCGACCTCGGAAAGCATCGCGACGGCAGCTTTCGAGGCACAATAGGCGGCCCAGCCATCGAAAGGCCTATTAGCGGCGCCTGAGGCTACATTTAGAATCGTGCCACCCGCGTCCCGAACCGCTTCGATGGCCGCATTCATGCAGCGCAAGACGCCCGTCACGTTGACGTCTAGCAGACGGTTGACCTCTGTGCCGATCATGCTTTCACCGATAGGTGCAATACAATCCATCACGCCGGCATTATTGACCAGGATGTCGAGCCGGCCGGTCTCTGCCAGAATCTGGGTGACTGCGTTGCTGACGGACTCGTCCGAAGTCACATCAAGTGCAATCCAGCGTGTGCCATCAGGTGCGGACTGCACACCGCGGGTTCCGGCATATACCGTAGCTCCGGCTGTGCCCAGCAATATGGCGGTGTCGCGACCGATGCCGCGACTGGCGCCGGTGACGAGCGCGACCTTAGCGCGCAGATCTGGAAACTGTAGAGTTTTCGAATTGTCCATGGTGTGATCTCCGGAATCCAGTCATTGCGTGGCGCGAGCGTTAGACACAGGATTTCGGAAATTCGACACCGCAGCAGAACGCACCCGACGTGTTCTGGTAGATATGTGTTCGCACCAGCGAATTCGCGGTCATGTGCAGCACTGCCTCGCGTTTTGACATGCCGTAGTCCTCAACCAGCCAGCGGATCATGTTGATGAAGACCCAGGTTAATGCCCGGTCACGGCCGCCGGCATTGCGGGCGCTCTCGACCTGCACCAGGCTATTAGGTTTCTCAATCCTGAGCGCACCGGGGATCTGACGGCCCTTCATGACTTCTACCGAAAGCAGCAGTTCTGCAGCGGTTTCGTTGGCGATACCCGTGAATTCAGAGTCCCCTTGCGAAGCATGGACATCACCGACAAACAGCAGCCCCCCCTCATGGGCCGAATTCAGTTCTACCACATTCCCGGCGCTGACGTCGCGTACGTCCAGATTGCCGCCCCAGGCGCCTTGCGAGATGACGGTATTCTCGACGCCGCGCTCGGGTGCGGTCGCAATAACGCCAATAAAGGGCGCGAGGGGCCAGCGAACTTCGCGGCCGACATCCATCACCGCTTCGCCATCGGCGAAAGTACCGGAAGGGCCGGGCACATGGCGGATGATGGTGGCGAAGTCCTCATCGATCTCTGCAAAGTACGCGAGCGTGCCGGTCATGCCGCGTGCCTTTAGCATGCCGGTCCAACCCCAGTCGCGGATTGCAATATCGTGGATATGCACGCGCAGCGCATCGCCAGGCTCGGCACCCTCGACGTGGATCGGGCCGTTCACGGGGTTTGCCCGAAACACCTGCAGTGCGCCGATTGGAGGTTTGGTCAGATCCGGTCTGGCTCCAGGTTCATTCAGGCTGTCGAACCAATTGTCGAGCGTCTCGACTGCAAAGATCTCCCCCTGTCGAACCCGGAGCGCCGGTTCCAGGTGCGCTCCGAATTCTACGTGGCCGGCGGTGTCCCGGCCGAGTTTTTTCGGCCCAGTCACGGTGGTGCTGGCCGGGCGCTCGGTCACCACGGCTTCGCCTCGCAGCGAGTATCAACCTGCTTAAAACGCTCGACGATCTCTACGCCCTTATCGACCAGGCCATTAAAGATCTTTTCGCCCACCTCCTTGCTGGCGATCGAGGCGTCACCTCGGACGCCGTTCGGGGATAATTCGCTGTAATCCACTGGCAAATAGAACATGTGCTTGCCAAAGGTCATCTGGGTGAAACTGGTGGCACGGAGGCCCTGGAAATCATTCTTGATCTCGGTCTCGATCAGATCACTGCGCACGTCATCGGGAAAAAGGTGCAGATTAAGCGACATGATCGGGTCGCCGCCGTGGCCGATCGGCGGGTTGGGACGCTCGTAGATCTCTTCCAGCCATTCCGGGGTGAACCAGCGGTACTGCTCGACCATCGAGATACGGATACCCTCGGAATCCTTAAAGTCCCGGATCAGGTTTTCCAGGATCGGCACGTTGCCGTGATCTCCCGAGACCAGCATCAGATGATCGAGCCCGAAGCGCGTGAAACCCCGGCAGACATCCCAGACCAGATTATAGAGCGTCTCACGTCGCAATGCGACGGCACCAGGAAAATCCCGTGCGGCAGCGCCCTCGGAGAAGGGAATGACAGGGGCGCTGATCGCCCCGGTGCGCCTCGCCATTTCGAGTGAGAGCGCATTGGCCAGGCGGAAATCGCCGGTCGGCGTTTGTGGTCCGTGCTGCTCGGTCGAGCCCATCGGGATCAGGATCACCGGGTTCTTTTTGAAGGCCATTTCGGCCTCGCGATAGGTCATGCGGGCCAGTTCGTGTTTTGCAGGTTGATCCATGGAGAGCTCCTTTGACGACACGCCTTCTCCGGTCGGCGTCGATCGGCGCCGGGTAGGGATGTCGGGTCTGCTGTGGATGGGCCCCGATCCGTCGAACGGCAACGGGCGCCCTGTAATTAGTGTTTGGTCGGTCCGGCCTGCCGCTCAGGCGCCCGGTTCAATCTCGCAACCGGTGCGCTCAAGCTCGGCATTGGTCGCGTCGTAGATGGCAAACTTTCCCGGCTCTTCCGGGTGTAACCAGTCCCATTCCTTTTTGATTAGCGCCTCGCCGCGTTCCAGAACTAGTTCGGCGTCCGCAGGGGGGATCGCCACGATGCCGGTATTATCGGCCATGATGATGTCGCCCGGGTGGACGATGATACCGCCGCAGCTGATCGGAGTATTTATCTGCCCCATCGGCCGTGAGGCAGCTGGCGCGATTGGAGTCAGGCCAAGAGCAAAGACCGGCACACCGGCTTCTTCAAGCTCTTCCTTGTCGCGGACCAGACCGTCGGTCACGAAGGCCGCGATGCCCTTCGCCGCGGCCATCTCGGCCATGATCCCGCCGAGCAGCGCGTTGTTGCGGTCGAACCAGTCGTTGACGACGATAATGTCGCCGGGCTCTGCCATTTCCATCGCCTTCTTGACCATGGTATTCGCGCCGGGGTGCACCATGACCGTGATCGCATGGCCAATCACCGGCTTTTCCACTGGAAAGACCGGTTTGATCCGGTGATCCATGGTCATGAGCTTGCCCATGATGTCCGAACAGTTTGAGGTGAACAGGTCCTTAAACCGCTCCAGATCCAGGTTCGGAGTCGGTGGGCGTTTGCGTACTGTGTAGCCTAGCCGGGCGTCTTTCCAAGTGAACGACATTTTCGTAACCTCTGTCCTATTGTGTCATGTGTCTTCGTTTGCGGGCGGTGCGCCTTGCGGCCGAAAAGGCCAGTCGCGCCGTAATGGTTTCCCGGGTTGTAATGGAGCCGAAGGCCATCATCTCACTCCGACCGGTTGCGGATGCGCGGGTCGAGCGTATCCCTAAGCGCGTCGCCTAGGAGGTTGACTGCGATCACCGTCGCCGAGATGAAGATCGAGGGCCATAGCACGCCGAACGGACTGACCGACAGATAGCGCTGCGCGGTAGAAATCATCCGACCCCACGAAGCCGCCGGCGGAGGAGGTCCGAGGCCCAGAAAGCTAAGACCCGACTCGATCAGGATTGCGGAACCTAGGCCCAGCGAGAATTGCACGAAGAGCGGCGCAAGAATGTTCGGTAGGATATGCCGCAGGAGGATAAACCAATTCCGCGCCCCGATCGCGCGCGCACCCTCTACATATTGGATTTCGGCGACCGATAGCGTGCTGCTGTAGGCAATCCGGGCAAAACGCGGAATGAAGAGGATCCCGATCACGAAGACTAGGTTCACGATGCTTGGCCCGGTCAATGCCACCAGGAAGATCGCCATCAGCATCGGCGGGAAACACAGCATGATGTCGGTTCCACGCATTGCCAGCATTTCCCAGGCGCCACGGAAGTAGCCGGCGACCATACCGATGATCACCCCCACGACGCTGGCGAAGGTCATGCTGAGAATGCTGACGATCAGTGAGATTCTTGCGCCGTAAACAATGTTGCTGAAGATGTCGCGCCCGAACTCGTCATTGCCCAGCCAGTGCTGCAGCGATGGGCCTGCAAACCGCTTTGTGGCATCGATGCTCCATGGCTCCCAGGGGGTGATCAGCGGGCCAAAGACCGTGAGAAAGCCAATGACCGACAGTAAGATCAGGCTCACTACGAATTGAGGCGATTTCAATAAGAGGCGGAAAGTCGCGCGGAACCGTTTAATCATAGCGAATCCTCGGATCGATCAGGCCGTAAGTCAGATCGGTGATGAGGTTGATTAGGACGAAGGCGAGCGAGACTACGAGGACCATACCCTGAATGACGGGGTAGTCCCGGTTCAGGACTGAATCCAAAAGCATGTTCCCGATGCCCGGCCAGTTGAATACGTTTTCGACGATTACGCTTCCGGTGAAGAGAAATCCGGCCTGCAGCCCCAGCGAGGTGACTACCGGCATCATCGAGTTTCGGAAGACGTGACCGTAGACGACCTTCTGGTCAGTCAGCCCCTTTGCGCGAGCCGTGGTCGCATAATCCTGGCCCAGTTGTTCTAGCATGCTTGACCGCATCATCCTCATGATGAGGCCTGCCGGGGCAACGGCCAGTGCGATGGTCGGCAAGATGATGCGGGACAGAAATCCCGCAAAGTCATCGGCGGGCGAAACCCAGCCACTCGCCGGCAACCATTGTAGGTTGATCGAGAAGACTACGACCAACAGCAGGCCGCTCACGAAGGACGGAAGCGAGAAGGCGGCGACCGAAATGGTCGATATGACCAAGTCGCCCATGCGTCGGCGGCGCCGGGCGGCGACTACACCGAGGGGAATTCCGACAATCGTCGCAAGAATCAGCGCCGGAACGGCGATCTGCAACGTTCGTGGAACCCGAAGTAAGATATCGTCGAGGACGGGCCGATTGTTGACCAGAGACTCTCCCAAATCTGCGCGAGCGAGGTCTCTCAGATAGGTCAGGTACTGGATGTGCAGCGGCCGGTCCAGGCCAAGCTGTTCCCGGACGGCGGCGATTTGTTCGGCCGTCGGCTGCGCGGTCATTCCGCCCAGGATCGTGCGCGCCGGGTCTCCCGGCAGCAGGTGCACCAGAAAGAAGATTAGCGAAACGACGATGAAGGTGGTGATGGCAGTCTGAACAAGACGCCTGATTATGTAGTTGATCATGTCGACCGGGATCTCGGCGCTCGGCAGAAGACTGAGACAGGCGTTTCTCGCCAGCTCCTGCGTTGGTTGGCTTGTCCGGGCATTGACCTTCCCCTGGAACTTGGCTGCGGTGCGAGGCGGATCGGCCGACCGGCCGCGTCATCCATCTCGCACCTTTCTTGTATTATTCTTCGATCCAGACGTATTCGAAGCGGCTCGTCGAATGGGCGCCGAGCAAGCCAGGCCAGCGCCGATAGCCTTTGACCTTGGCCTCCATCGCTTCGCCCTGCGGACGAAAGTAACCGAAATACCACGGCGTCAGTTCGAGTAGGCGCTCTTCGAAATCATGGTAGATTTGCTTACGCGTTTCGAAGTCGCTTTCTACCCGACCTTTGGCCAGAAGTTCGTCGAGCGTTTCGTCGGAAAAGTCGGTGGCAGTGGAATAGCCGGGCGCGCCGGTTTCGAAATAGGCGGAATAGGCGTCCGGATCCTGGTAGGCAGCGGACTGACCATCCATCATCGCGACATAGCCGCCGTTTTGGCGGTAATCCAGCAAGGTAGGCACGTCGATATACTTGATCTCGACGTTCATGCCGAAGCCCTGCAAAGTAGCTTGGATCGCCTCTGCCGGATCCTTGTGCACCGTCACGGTCGAGCAGGTTAGCACGAAGGATATATCAGAGAAGTTTTCGTAACCGGCTTCCTGAAGCAGTTCCAGCGCCTTGTCCGGGTCGAATTTCCAGCGCGCGAGATCTTCATTGTAGTAGGGGTCGTCGGGTTGCAGCAGCCCCACTTCGATCGGAACACCCGCGCCGCCGGCCGTTAGCTGGATCAGTAGGTCACGGTCGATCAGGTAATTCAAAGCCTGACGCACCCGCGCGTCGTCGAAGGGCGGTTCGTTGACGTTAAGGTGCAGAAAGTTGTACGGACCGACGCCGGCATACATCGAATAGGCATCGTCCTGCTTCAGGCGGTCGAACTCGATGTAAGGAACATACTCGATGAAGTTCACTTCACTCGAGAGCAGTGCGTTGATTCTTGCGCTGTCGTCGCGGTAGGGGACAGCGATCACCTTGTCGAGATAGGGCATGCCCTCTTTCCAGTAGTGCTCGTTCTTCACCAGCACAGTCTGCACGCCCGGCTCGAATTCCGAAAATATGAAGGGCCCGGTGCCGTTCATTTCGGTATTCAGGTCGTGACCGGCTTCAAGCCATTCCTTACTGAGGATATGCGCCGTGGACGAGGCGAGCGCCGAGAAGACGACGACATTTGGTTGACTCAGTTTCAGTTCAACAGTGTAGGGATCGAGCACGTTCACCTCTTCGACGTCGGCCAACTGCGGCGCCAGCGCCGAGGTTCCAGTCGGGTCGCGCATCATATCGAGCGAAACTTTTGCGTCCTCGGCATCGAAGGTGTCGCCGTCGTGGAACACGACGCCTTCGCGCAGGTGGATCACGTATGTCTGCGGGTCGACGACCTCCCAGGAAACAGCCAATTCCGGCGCCAAGTTGCCATCGTCGTCATAGTTGATCAGGTTGTCGTAGACGTTCTGCTGAATAATGTAGACGCTCGCGCCTTGGGACAGCCAAGGGGCCATGTTCACGACATCCCGGGCGATGCCCACACGCAGTTCCCCGCCCATTTTCGGATCCTGGGCCTGAGCGCTTGAAAAGCTCGCGCCTAGAAGCACTGCGCTTATCGCCAAAGTTAATCTAATTCGTCCCATTTTCATGTGATCCGTCCTTTCATCTACCCGGGACCGGAACTGGTAGCAGTGGGTCTAGGATTCTGTTCCGAACCGTGGGTTCCCTGTTGATGTGCCGTACAACATTGAAGCCATGTCGCTTCGACACCCGAAGTACCGATTGCAGAGTTTCACTCGCTTAACAGCCTGTCCAATATGAACATTTAGCGTATTCATTCCTCTGGGTTATTGCCGTTGATTTCAGCAAGCCGCAGCTTTGAAAGCGTTGTCCATTGCCGGAAAACGAAGCAAAAGGCCGAGGTCCGGCCCGGTGATCTAGCTCTTGCCGAACGGCTTGAGCGGCAGGGTTTCGGCGAAGTGGCACGCCGAGTAGTGTTCCTCGCCCATGGCGCGGAATTCCGGATTTTCCTTGCGACAGATGTCCTTGGCGTACCGGCAGCGCGTATGGAAACGACAACCCGATGGCGGATTGAGCGGGCTGGGAACGTCGCCTTCGAGCAGAATCTGATTAACCCGTGTCTTCGGATCAGGCACGGGAATGGCCGATAGCAGCGCCTCGGTATAAGGATGGCGGGGATGCTCGAAGAGTTCTTCGGATTTCGCGATCTCGACGATCTGGCCCAGATACATCACCGCCACGCGGTCGCTCATGTAGCGGACGACGGTCAGGTCGTGTGTCACCACCAAATACGTAAGGTCGAATTCTTCCTGAAGGTCCTGCAGCAGCGTCACCACCTGAGCCTGTATGGACACGTCAAGTGCCGAGATCGGCTCGTCGGCCACGATGAATTGCGGACGTAGCGCAAGCGCACGGGCTATGCCGATCCGCTGCCGCTGACCGCCGGAAAACTCATGTGGAAACCGTTGCATATGGTCCGCACTTAGCCCTACCGCAATCAGCAGACTCTCGACCCGGTCGCGCAGTTCGCTGCCGCGTGCGATCCCGTGGACGTAAAGTGGCTCTCCCACGAGGTCGGCGACGGCCATACGTGGGTCCAGCGAAGTATAGGGGTCTTGAAAGATAATCTGCATGTCCCGGCGCAGCCGGCGCAGATCTTCATCCGGAAGATCGGCGACATTGACTCGGCGGGTTGCTTCCCCGTCCCGCGCCAGTTCTTTGCTGGAAAAGAGAATTTCGCCACTCGTGGGTGCGATCAGCCGCAGGATCGACCGACCCGTTGTGGTCTTGCCGCAGCCACTTTCGCCGACCAGCCCGACCGTCTCGCCCTTGGCGAAGGACAAGGTGACATCGTCTACCGCCTTCACGTAACCTTGCGTGCGACGCATTAAGCCCCTGCGTACCGGAAAGTGCTTTTCCAGATGCCGGACCTCCAGCAACGGTTCGTTTTTTTCAGCCAATCTCTTTTCCTTCTTGCGAATTGGGGCTGCGGGCTTCGGAGGCCGCGGGCGGCTCGTGCGGGCTAGTCGCCGCTTTACAGCCAACAGGCGGCCAGGTGGCCAGTGCTCGTTTCTTTCAGGGGTGGTTCATGGGCACGGCACTTGTCCATTACGTGCGGGCATCGCTCAGCGAAGGCGCAGCCTTGAAATAGCGAAAGCGGGTTCGGAACCGATCCCTTGATTGGCTCCAGTCGTTCGGTCTTGCCGATAGCCATGGAGGGGATGGAGTTCATTAGCCCCTGAGTGTAGGGGTGCTGAGGGTCGCGGAATAGTTCTTCCACGTTCGCCTTTTCGACAATCTGGCCGAGATACATCACGATGACGTCGTCGGCCATCTGCGCGACCACGCCCAGATCGTGCGTGATGAAAACGATCGAGGACCCGCTCCTTTCCCGCAGATCATTCATCAGCTTCAACACCTGTGCCTGGATCGTCACGTCGAGCGCCGTGGTGGGCTCGTCGGCAATTATCAGCGACGGATTACATGAAAGCGCCATGGCAATCACCACGCGCTGCCGCATTCCGCCGGACAGATTATGCGGATAATCGTCGATCCGGGACTCAGCCGCAGGGATCCCGACCGCCTGCAGCATTTCGATGGCGCGCGTCCTCGCGGCGCGCTTGCCCAGACCCTGGTGCAGCATGATCGGCTCCATGATCTGATGGCCGATCGTATGGACCGGGTTTAGCGATGTCATCGGCTCCTGAAAGATCATCGCCATCTGATTGCCCCGAATGCCGCGCATCTCGGGGCCCATCGGTTCCAACGCGCTCAGATCCGTGGTTGTGCCATCCACGGAAAACAGCATCTTGCCGCCGGCGATCCGGCCGGGTGCCTTCACCAGACGCATGATCGCCATCGCCGTAACCGACTTGCCGCAGCCGCTTTCACCGACGACCGCCAGAGTCTTGCCGCGTTCGACCGAAAAGCTCACGCCCTTGACTGCGCGCACGACGCCAGCGTCGGTGTTGAAGTGAACCTGAAGGTCGTGGACATCTAGTAATGGCATGGATCTTCCGCGTCGTTAGCGTTGTTCTGTTGCCGGCCAGTTTGGCCTGTCGGGATCGGGTCGGTGTCCGGAGTCATATCGGGAACGAGCTCATTCCGGCATTGATGCTTAGTCGCCAGATCCTGGTAATCTCCAGCATGTCCCTCCCGACATAGCGGATCGCCCTTCCGTCGATCCGTTCAGCGCCGGGGATGTCTAAGGCTATCTGGGCACACATCGGGTCGAGGAAATGGATCTCCAGTTCAATCGGATCGCCCAGTTGGACCAGCTTCATCTCTTCCAGTCGCCCGAGCGCGCGCGTGGTGCCCTCCCGGATCAGGTCTTGTGCCTTCACCGGCATGAGGTTGCGTGCGCAGAACCGGCTGATGGCCCATTTCGTCGTGATGAACTCGGCCCAGGGATGGCTTTCCTTAAGCCCCGCGACCAGTCTGTCGTCGCCCGAGACCAGCGCCAATGGAACGCCAAAATGGCCCGCGACTGCGGTGTTGAATGCGACCTCATCGACGGGCTGTCCGTTCAGCCGCAGTTCGTAGGACAGCCGGCTGACATGGGTGTGAGACAGGATACCAAGGGCGTCGCCGGCTCGGGCGTGATACCCGATCATCAGTGCTGCGTCGAAGCTCGCGTCGATCCCTTCCATCTGCAGCAGAGGACGCGGCGCGCCGCTGACCAGTTGTACGTCTCGGTGCAGTTCATCGGGCAGAAGATTATGCATTCCGCCATGAGCGTCGGAAAGGACGACCTCGGTCGCCCCAGCCTCGAAAGCGCCCTCTGCCGCCGCATTGGCCTCCGCCGTCATCCACCGGCGGGCAATCTGATACTCATGGCCATCGATCCTAGTATGGTCGGTATGGGTGATGCAGGCCATGCCCTCCATGTCGACCGAGATGAATACTTTCACCTTTAACCCTTCTCTTTCCGCGAAAAGTGGATTGGATTGCGCAGGTGACTGACGCCCCAGATCACTCCGTAAGTGTGGGAAGGCAGTCGCACACAGTCAAATTGCGTTCTCTTAGGCATTCATAACCTGAAGAAATGGGTGAATGCCGGGCGCCGCGACCGGTCGGAAGGACCTGTCAGACGGATTGGAATGGGTCTCAGCTAGGACAGTAGCCCTCCCCTTTGCGCCGCGCCGAGTTGGCGCCACCCGGCGAGAGCGGCAGCGCGGTCCTTCTTGAAATTGGATCTGGAGGAGAAGCTGCGCTCCGAGTTGAAATGGTTGAAAACCGAGGCATCGAAGTCGCCGAACATCTGCAAACCTCGCATCCGCCGGAAGCGCAGCGTGGCCCGCTCACGTCGGAATGGCAGGTGCGAATTCTCCGCGCAGCTGTTTCGACTTCGGCCAGTTTCCCGGCAATCATTCGCACCGATTTCCTTAAGTGCCGCGCCATATGATCGGAGTCAGTCGGTCACGATGACATCCCGCCGGCCATAATGCTTCATTGATTTATTTAGGAATTTCAATGCCACGTTCTTGTAGCGGTTAATGGTGGCATAGCTTTCCAGTATTTCGCCCTCGTGATCGGCCGCCGCCACAGATTGTGCCGTTCACCTTTGGTCGTCAAAAACATCTCGTTTATATGCCAGCGTCAGCGGCTGGTTCGCATACCTTCGACCCGGCGTTTCCGGATCTCCGAAGCAAACATCGGACCGAACCGATGCCTCCAGAAACGGGCGGCCTCATGGCTCACATCGACGCACCTCTCATGCAGCAGTTCCTAGACATTCCGAAGCGAAAGCGAGAAGCGGATGTTTTTCGTAACCGCCAAACGGATGATCTCAGGTAATGTCTTTAAGATGCGAAATGGTGAGCGTTTCGTCATCCGGCGACGCTATTCAGCCCACTGTGCCTCGGTAAGCCAAGTTGATCTGACAAGACACGTCCAGGTGTCAACGCAATTGCGCCCGGCGCCGCAGAGCGAGTCGATATCCAGCGCCCTGAGACGGTCGGCGACGAACTCCGGCGTATCGGTAAGCAAGTGTGTGTCGGCGGTCTCCGACAAGAGCGCGCGCAACGCCGCTGTCGCTGATAGGCTGCCCTTGGTCATGGTTGATCTCCTCGGTCACAGTCAGATCGGCAATCCAAACCTCGGTCGAAGTACAACCGTGGCCGCCAAGCGACCCGCCCAGGCCTCGCTTCTCTAGTAAAGCCTTCGCTCAGCCCGCGATACCCGCGGGAATCACGCCAACCGTTAGGTCACTCCTTAATTACTGTTATCAGCGTACTCTCCCCAAACCCCGCCGTCGAAATTGGGCAACTGAGCTTGGGCTGGGGAAACTGCGAAAACGCCGATGTCGGTGCGTCTCCGAAGCAAACATGCAATCACAGGCCGTCGAAATGTCGGGGGAATTCCGGAAGGTTTCTACATTCGGAAATGAGACGAGTCTCGGTGGCGGAACAGGTGGGATTCGAACCCACGGGACGCTTCCGCGCCCGCCAGTTTTCAAGACTGGTGCCTTCGACCGCTCGGCCACTGTTCCCGCGTCCTGCCCCGTCTATGCGCGGGCAGGGCAGAACGCAATCGGTCGAGACAACGAAATCCAGATCTTCAATCTAAACAAGCACGCAGCATTTCCTGTATAAAGGACGTGTTTCGCCTCGTACTTGCGACAAAAGGTGGGGCACTTTTTCCCGGTATCTTTTGATGTCAGTGGCTTAGGCGCTGTTTTCACTGGCTTTCAAGACCACCGAAATCGACCACTCTGCCGTCCTTCCGAGCGTTAGCGGCATGGCATTCGCATTCGACCGCCCTGCCGACTTTCAAACCGCGCTTGCCTAACCGCATCCGCAGCAGCCAAGCAAGACCACTCCGAAAGAGACGTGCTTTAGCCAAAAACCGCCCACAGACCGGTTGACACTTTAAATAATTCATAGGCTCGGCTATTCTCCGCCTATCTGCATGCGCCCGTATGCAGGTTCGAGCAAAAAAACGCGGCACAAAGCACGCGTGAAAAGGGGCATGGTATGGCAAGGATGAGGTCAGGGCAGATGGCCTTGCTTCTCTGTGGTACGGTAATGCTTGCCGGCTGCGGGGAGGACAAAGAATTTCCACTACTAAAAAAGAAACCGGAGCCTGAGGCCGAAGTTACGTCTGCGGCCGCCACACCGGGCAAGACACCGATCAGCGAGCGTGATGTCGAGGCGCCCGAAGTATTCGAGGCGGCAGACAGCGGGCTTTGGGATGGTCGGCCCTCACTGGGTGGGGTGTGGGTGGCGCATCCAGACGTCACGGGACCGGAGCGGGTGCTGATCCGTAACGAGGACAACGGGAAGTACGTGGTTGGCGCGTTGTTCAAACGCGAACGGAACAATCCCGGGCCTTCGATCCAGGTCTCGTCAGATGCCGCGTCGGCGCTCGGTATGCTGGCTGGCGCACCGGAGCAACTGTCAGTCGTCGCGCTTCGCCGCGAAGAAGCGGCACCTGGCCCGGCGGAATTGCCAATTTCGGAGGAACTTCCTGAAAGTGAGGATAGCGCCGAAACGGAAGAAACACTCTTGGCAGAGGCCGAGCTTCCCGGTGTTCCCGCGCCGATTGCGGTAGAGCCCATACCGGCCTCCGCCGATCCGTTGCCGCTTTCGCTAGCCGATGCACCGAAGCCTGAAGTCGCGGCGACGCCAGTGATGTCGGCCGATGCAATCGAAACCGCTACACGCGATCACCCGATGAAGGTTGAAGTCGCCGCGCTCGAAGCCGCCATTGCCAGCCCGGCAGACATAAGCAACGTCACCTATACCTCGGCCCCGGCCGAAGATGTGCCGGCAGCCATGGAAACGACACCGCTGCCGCCACCCGCGGTTTCGGACAACCAGGTCGACAAGCCATTCATCCAGATCGGCCTGTACAGCGTCGAAGGCAATGCAATCAGCACGGCCGACAAGCTGCGCTCCAGTGGTATCGTCCCGGCCATCGTGAAGGATGAAAGCAACGGGAAACCTTATTGGCGTGTTCTTGCCGGTCCGGCGCCGACCAAGGCGGACCGCACGTCTCTGCTGGCAAAGCTCGAGGATTTGGGCTACTCCGACGCATATTTCGTGAACAACTGATCCGTCACTGAAAGGACCTTACCGGCCCATGCGTTTTGCCCGTCTGCTCGCAGCGCTCGCACTGTTCCTTGGCGCCGTGCCGGCCCATGCCTTTGACACGCGGGCTAAAGCCGCTTGGGTCTACGACCTGTCGACAGACACCGTCCTGATGTCGAAAGAGGCTGACGTACCCCTGCCGCCGGCTTCCATGTCCAAGCTCATGACCCTGAACATGTTGTTTGAGGCTCTGCGCGATGGCCGGGTCACGCTCGATACCCGGTTCGGCGTTTCCTCACGGGCCAGGAACATGGGCGGCTCAACCATGTTCCTGGACGAAACCGACAGGCCCACGGTCGAAGAACTGATCAAGGGCATCGTCGTGCTTTCCGGAAATGACGCCTGCGTCGTGGTGGCCGAGGGGCTGGCGGGGACTGAGGACGCGTTCGCACGCATGATGAACGAGCGCGTGCAGGCGCTCGGCCTCGAACACTCGACTTTTGCCAATGCCAGCGGCTGGCCAAATCCCAATCACCGCATGTCTGTGCACGATCTGGGCCGGGTCGCGGTTAGGCTGATCACCGAGTTTCCCGAATATTACGGCTACTTCGGTATGGAGGAGTATGAGTTCGATGGTCGCGCTCCGCAGAATCGCTTCAACCGAAATCCACTGCTGAAACTTGGTATAGGCGCTGATGGGCTGAAGACAGGGCACACGTCCGAAGCCGGATACGGCCTGGTCGGTTCCGCTCTTCAGGGCAACCGCCGCATCGTCTTCGTGATTTCCGGCCTGAACTCCGAAGCAGAACGTGCCGAAGAGGCCGAGCGTATCGTCAACTGGGCGTTCCGCCAGTTCGTCGAGAAACAGGTTGTCGACGCTGGCACCGTGCTGGCCGAAGCGCCGGTATGGCTGGGCAATGTCGAACGCGTCGGCCTTGCCGTGCCGGAGGACGTGACGCTGCTGGTCCCGGCACTTGTTCAAGGCGACATAAATGGCGAGGTCGTGTATCGCGGCCCCATCGAGGCGCCGATCGCCGAAGGCCAGGAACTCGGTGAACTGGTGATCCGCATGCCGGACATGCAGGAAACCCGCATACCCCTGATCGCCGACCGCGAAGTTGTGCGAGGCGGCTTCCTGCCCCGCATTCGTACCGCAGCGCGGGTACTGATCGCCTGGGCCGCAGGCCAGGCGGCAGAGGTACTCTAGCGCCGGTTGACCCGGCCATCCGGCCCGGCTACGCCAACGGGCAAGATGCAGATCGCCACCACTTCCGCCCTTTCCATCGCGCCCCTGGGCACAGGCCCCGTATGACGCATGCCTTGTTCATCACGTTCGAAGGCATCGACGGCTCGGGCAAATCCACCCAGGCCCGCCTGCTGCACGACAATCTCCAGTCCCAGGGCATTGATACCGTCCTAACCCGCGAACCCGGCGGCTCTCCCGGTGCAGAGGAAATCCGTCGCCTCGTGCTTGAAGGCGACCCAGAGCGCTGGTCGGCGGAAACCGAAATCCTGCTGTTCACAGCCGCGCGCCGCGACCACCTGGAACGACTCATCGAGCCGTCCCTGGCAGCGGGTCGCACCGTCATCTGCGACCGTTTCGCCGACAGCACCCGGATGTATCAGGGCCTGTCCCGCGGCAACCTTCGCCAGAAGGTCGACGAGTTGCACAGGCTGATGATCAGGCGCGAGCCCGACCTGACCCTGTTGATAGACATGGACCCGGAAACCGGCCTCTCCCGCGCAAAGGGACGACAGGGACACGAAGAACGGTTCGAGGACTTCGGCCTCGGCCTGCAACAGCGTATGCGTGACGGCTTTCTCGCCCTCGCCGCGGAGTTCCCCGAGCGTTTTCGCATTATCGACGGTGATCGCTCGCAGGAAGAGGTGGCCGCCGAGGTTCTGTCCATCTCACGGAAGGCACTCGCATGAGCGACGGCGCGCCGCTCGAGGCCGACCGCGTTCAGGGCGCCCCCCATCCGCGCGAGACCCCGCACCTGATCGGACAGGAAGAGGCCGAGGCCGCCTTTCTCGACGCCTATAACTCGCACCGTCTACATCATGGCTGGCTGATCACCGGCCCGCGCGGCGTCGGCAAGGCCACGCTGGCGTGGCGCATCGCCCGCTTTCTGCTCGCGACACCTCCAACTGAAGACGACGGCCTTTTCGGCGCGCCGCCTCCGCCGACGACGCTGGAGATAGACCCCGGCCACCCTGTCGCCCACAGACTCGCTGCCCTATCCGAACCAGGCCTGTTTCTCGTCCGCCGTCCCTGGGACGAGAAAGGCGAACGCCTGAAGCAGGAGATCACCGTCGAGGAAATCCGCCGACTGAAACATTTCTTCGAAATGTCCTCCGCTGACGGCGGCGGTCGCGTCGTGATCATCGACGCCGCCGACGAGATGAACGTGAATGCCGCGAACGCGGTGCTGAAACTTCTGGAAGAACCGCCGAAGAACACGACCCTCCTGTTGATCGCGCACCAGCCGTCACGCCTCTTGCCTACGATCCTGTCCCGCTGCCGCCGCCTGCGTTGCGGGATACTCTCGCCCGTGGACCTGGCCGAGGCCCTCGAACAAGCCGGTGTAGACCCCGGACAGGACGCCGCTGCTCTCGCCGCGCTATCGGAAGGCTCCGTCGGCACTGCCCTTCGCCTGATAACGATGGAAGGGCTCGCCCTTTACAGCGATCTCGTCCAGGTGCTCGGCAACCCGAACGCCCGCCCCCTCGCCCTCAAGCTCGCAGACAGCGCCGTCGGTCGGCCCAATGCCGACCGCTTCGCTCTGCTGATCGAACTGTTCGACCTGTTCCTCGCCCGAGCTGCCCGCGCGGGCATCTCCGCCCCCCCCGAACCCGAAGCTGCCCCGGGCGAGGCCAGGCTGCTGGCACAGATCTCGCCCAACCCGCAGGCATCCCGCCGCTGGGCCGAGCTTGCCCAGACGCTCGGTGCCCGTGCGCGCCACGGCCGAGCGGTGAACCTTGACCCTGCCGCGCTCATCCTCGATATGGTGCTCAAGACCCAAGAAACGGCGGCGCAAACGGCTGCCTGAGCCAGTTCATGACCGCAACGCCGCAAATCACCGACAGTCACTGCCATCTCGACTTTCCGGATTTCGACGACGAGCGCGAAGCCGTCGTCGATCGCGCGCTGAAGGCCGGCGTCACCCGCATGGTGACGATCTGCACCAGGCTGCGCCAGGAACCTCAGGTGCGCGCCATTGCCGAGGCATTCGAACCGGTCTTCTACGCCGCAGGCACCCACCCGATGAGCGCAGCCGAAGAGCCGCTTGCCACAGTCGATGAACTGGTGGCGCTGACCCAGCAGCCGAAACTTGTCGGCATTGGCGAAACCGGCCTCGACTATCACTACACGGCAGACTCGAAGGATATTCAGCAGGAAAGCCTGCGCATCCATATCGAGGCCTGCCGTCGCACCGGTCTACCGCTGATCATTCACTCTCGCGACGCCGACAAGGATATGGCCCGTATTCTTGCCGAGGAATACGCAGCGGGCTCTTACACCTGTGTTATGCACTGTTTCTCCTCCAGTGCCGCGCTGGCAGAGGCGGCACTGGATCTGGGCTTCTACCTGTCAATGTCCGGCATCGCCGCCTTCCCGAAAAGCCAGGAACTACGCGATATCTTCGCCAACGCGCCGGTGACGCGGGTGCTGGTCGAGACCGACAGCCCTTACCTCGCGCCTCCGCCCCATCGCGGACGGCGCAATGAACCGGCCTATACCGCCCACACCGCCCGTGTCGGCGCCGATGTATTCGACATGGATTACGCCGATTTCGCTGCCCAGACCCAGGCGAATTTCGAACGGCTCTTCTCCAAGGTTCCCGCCTACGAGGCCGCCGCCTGATGGGCGAACTGCGCTTCACCATCCTGGGCTGTGGTTCCTCTGGCGGGGTGCCGCGGGTGGGCGGCCTCTGGGGCGACTGCGATCCCGCCAATCCGAAGAACTGGCGCCGCCGCTGCTCCCTGCTGGTCGAGCGCGAAACGGATGACGGCACGACCCGCGTCCTGATCGACACCAGCCCCGATCTGCGGGCCCAGCTGATCGACGCAGGCATTGGCCTTCTGGACGCCGTGGTCTTCACCCATTCCCATGCCGACCATGTCCACGGAATCGACGACCTGCGCATGGTGGTGTTCAACCGTAAAAGCCGCTTGCCTGTCTGGGCAGATACGCCCACGCAGGAAGCCCTCCTCACCCGGTTCGCCTATGTCTTCGTGCAGCCTGAAGGCTCTTCCTACCCGCCGATCCTCGATCTGAACCTGATCGACGGTCCGGTCACCATCGATGGCGATGGCGGCCCTGTCACGCTGAACCCTTTTCTCGTCAAGCACGGGTCTATCGACTCGCTAGGTTTCCGCGTGCAGGACCTCGCCTACCTGCCCGACGTCGAGATGATGACGCCGGAAGCATGGGAGGCCTGCTCCGGGCTCGATTGCTGGATCCTCGACGCCCTGCGGCGCACCCCGCACCCGACCCATTCCCACCTGGATCAATCGCTGGAATGGATCGAACGCGCCGCGCCGCGACGGGCGGTGCTGACCAACATGCATATCGACATGGATTACGACACGCTGGTGGAGGAGACGGCGGATCACATCACACCTGCCTATGACGGCATGGTCATCCGCTATGAGGTCTAGGCTGACGCTTTTCTTCTCCCCCGCAATCACCCCCCCGGCGGCTCCCGCATTCTCCGCCCGACCCAGGCTCCGCCGATGCAGGCGCTGATCGACGTCATCCTGCCGGTCTTTATCGTGATCGGCTTTGGCTATCTCGCCGCCTGGCGCGGGCTGTTCTCGGAAAGCGCTGTCGACGGGCTGATGCGTTTTGCCCAGAACTTCGCGATCCCGTGCCTGCTGTTCCGGGCGATCTCGCAACTGGATCTGGGGCAGAATTTCGAGTTCCGGCTGCTCTTCAGCTTCTACGCCGGCGCCGTCACCGGGTTCATCGCCGGTTTCATCGGCGCACGGCTGATCTTTCGCCGGCCTTGGCCGGATTGCGTGGCCATCGGGTTCTGCGGGCTGTTCTCCAACTCGCTGCTGCTGGGCCTGCCGATCACCGAGCGGGCCTTCGGGCCGGAGGCGCTGGAGCCGAACTTCGCCATTGTCGCCCTCCATGCGCCGTTCTGTTACGCGCTGGGGCTGACGGTGATGGAGCTGGTGAAGGCCGAGGGCGCGGGGATCGGGGCCAAGGTGAAGTCGATCCTGTCGGCGATCTTCCAGAATGCGCTGGTGATCGGGATCAGTCTGGGGCTGGTGGTGAACCTGACCGGGTTGCCGCTGCCGGGGGTGTTCACCGACGCGCTGGACCTGGTGATCCGGGCGGCGCTGCCTGCGGCTCTGTTCGGGCTGGGGGGCGTGCTGATGAGGTACAAACCCGAGGGGGACATGGCGACCATCGCGATGATCTGTGCGATCTCGCTGGTGCTTCATCCGGCGGTGACTTTCGGGCTGGGGACGATGCTGGGGCTGTCGACGGGGCAGCTGAGATCGGCGGTGGTGACGGCCTCGATGGCGCCGGGGGTGAACTCCTACCTCTTCGCCAACATGTATGGGGTGGCGAAGCGGGTGGCGGCGTCGAGCGTGCTGATCGCGACGGCCCTCAGTATCGGCACGATCTGGGTCTGGCTGCACCTTCTGCCCTAGGCATTGTCGATCAAAACCGGACCACGCATCGCTGCCAGAGATCGGAGATTTCAACGCAATTCGTGGTGCGATCTGTATTGGATTGTGATCGAAACGCCTTAGGCGTCCCCATGGGGACGGGGGGTCAAGTGATTGATTTCAGGCGTGTTAGCGCTAACCTAGGGTGGGGACGCCTCGGTTCGCATCGTACCCGTGATCGCTGGCGGACGCCTCTGCAGGAAGCATCCGCCGGCTCTGATCAACCCGGCGACATGCCCCGCAGGCGCTCGGACCGGCGGCGCAGAAGTTCGACCGTGGTCAGCAGCACGATGGAGATCGCCACCAGGATCGTCGCCACGGCGAGGATCGTCGGAGAGATCTGTTCCCGCAGGCCGGTGAACATCTGCCAGGGCAGCGTCTTCTGGCCGGCCGAGCCGACGAAGAGCACGACGACCACCTCGTCAAAGGAGGTGATGAAGGCGAAGAGACCGCCCGAGATCACGCCCGGCAGGATCAGCGGCATCTGCACCTTGAAGAAGGTGCGCACCGGGTTCGCGCCCATGTTCGCTGCCGCCCGCGTCAGAGAGTCGTCGAAGCCGACCAGCGTCGCCGTCACCGTGATGATGACAAAGGGAATGCCCAAAGCGGCGTGCGCCAGCACGACGCCGACATAGGTCCCCTGCAGCCCGATCCGCGAATAGAAGAAGTACATCCCCGCCGCCGAGATGATCAGCGGCACGATCATCGGCGAGATCAGGATCGCCATGATCGCGCGGCGGAACGGTACGTGCGGCTGCGACAGGCCGATTGCGGCCAGAGTGCCCAGCGACACCGACAGGATCGTCGCCGCGGGCGCGATCTTGACCGAGTTGCGCAGCGCCTGCTGCCAGTCGGGATTGGTGAAGAAGTCCTGGTAGTGCTTCAGCGAGAAGGCCGCGGGATCCAGCGCCAGCATGCCCGGCGTGAAGGTAAAGAAGTCCTCGGCGTTGAAGCTGAGCGGCATGATCGTGACGATCGGCGCGATCAGGAAAAAGAAGATCAGCCCGCAGATGAACTTGAAGCTGTTATGCCAGAGAACCTGCCCCGGCGTGTAGAAAGGCGGCACGCTTGCACGGTACTTGCCGGTGTGCAGCCAATAGACGAACCAGCCCATGATCCAGCCGATGATCGCGCCGGCCACGAGACCGGCAAAGCCGGCCACGACCAGCCCTGCCACCGCGCAGATCAGCGCGGCGGCGCCTTTGCCCACGTTCTTCTTCGGCACGAAGGTGACAAGCATGTAGGACAGCGCCGCGCCGAACACGGCGCCGACGAAGAGCCCGATCAGTGATACCTCATTCGCGATGCCCACCAGCAGGCCGAACAGGGCGCCGACAACGGCGGACAGCGGCAGCGTGAAGCTTTGCAGCGGCGGAGTTTTGACGGGTGCGATTACGGCCATGTCGATTACCCCAGGCTCACGTTGTCGATGCCGACGATCTTGTCGTAGACCCAGTAGAGGACCAGCACGACCGCCAGAAGGATCGTCCCCAGTGCGGCCGCGAGGCCCCAGTTGAGCGACGACGAGATGTGGTAAGCGATCCGGTTCGAGATGAACGTCCCGGTGGTGCCGCCCACCAGTTCCGGCGTGATGTAGTAGCCGATGGCGAGGATGAAGACGAGGATAGAGCCCGCGCCGATGCCCGGCACCGACTGCGGGAAGTAGACCCGCCAGAATGCCGTCCAGTTGGTCGCGCCGAGCGATTTTGCGGCGCGGACATAGCTGGGCGGAATGGTCTTCATCACCGAGTAGAGCGGCAGGATCATGAACGGCAGCAGGATATGCGTCATCGCGACGATCGTGCCGAACTGGTTGTTGATCATCACCAGCCGGTTCGAATCCGCGACGATGCCAAGCCAGACCAGAATGTCATTGATCACCCCCTGCTGCTGCAGCAGCACCTTCCAGGCCGACGTTCGGACCAGTAGCGAGGTCCAGAACGGAAGCAGGACAAGGATCATCAGCACGTTCGACACCCGCATCGGCAGGTTCGACAGCAGATAGGCGACCGGATAGCCAAGCAGGATGCAGGAGCCCATGATCATGAGGCTCATGAACAGCGTCCGCTTGAACAGCAGCAGGTAGATGCGCTGGTTCTCGGGCTGGGCGCTGATGCCGTCGGCGGTCATCTGCAGATCGACCGAGTTCAGGAAATATCCCGGCGTGTAGTTCGGCGAGAACGCCTGGATCGTGCCCCAGATTTCGGGATCGGCCCAGTCCTCGTCGATGTCGAGGAACTGTTCCTTCAGCGACACCGGTTCCCATTCGCCGACGGCGGCCGCGGCCTCCTGCAGCAATGCGGCTTCGTCGCCCTCGAAGGACGCCACCGCGTCGCCATTCGCCATCAGGTCACGGTAGAGCGTGGTGTAAAGGAAATCTTCCGGCTCTTCCTCGGCCAGAACGTCATTGTTTTCCTCGACGATGCGGGACCAGCTTTGCCAGGCGGAGGCGGTCTCGGGCAGGACGTCTTCGATGCCGCTCACCTGCATCAGGTTGAGCCAGGTTACCGGATCCTCCCAAGCCTCGTTCAGATCGACGAAGGCGTCCGTGTATTCGTCCGTGTCGAACCGTCCGACCGCACGGCCCGTCTGCCGGAACAGCGAGCTTATACCGGTATGCTCGTAGTTGAGACGGGTGCCCAGACGGGTGTGAATCTTGAATTCTTCCGCCTCGATCATATCGACGTAGAAGGCAGCGAAGACATCCTCGTCCGGCGCCTCGCCGCTGTTGTAGTCCCAGTCCTTCAGGGCGACGACCGTACGCGGCAGGGTCTCGCTGACGCTCTGGTTCTCGACCGAGCGGAACAGCATGTCCGCAATCGGCGCGATGAACGTGACGAGAATAAAAATCAGGAGCGGCGAGATCAGCATGAGGGCGCGCATCTTCTCGCGGCGCAGCGCCCGTTGCAGGGATCGTTTCAGCGGCGTGCCATCGGCGGCGAGGACGGGGCCACTGGCGGCTTCGGCTTCGCGGATGGCGTTGTCGGGCGTGGGGCCGGTCTTGACGTCCGGGCCTGCGGTCGCGTCAGTCATCATGGCCCTCCACGAGAATGATGGTGCTCTCGGCCGACCGTTTCCGGATCTCCGAGATCTCCTGGTATTCGGGGTCGTAATAGGCCTTTTTGGCCTGTTCGTAGCTGTCGAACTCGAAAACGATGTGGCGCTGGCCGGTTTCGCCTTCCGGCACTTCGGACTGGCCGCCGCGGACGAGGAAGCGGGCGCCGAGCGCCTTCAGCACGGGCGTATCCCTGGCGATGTATTCCTTGTACGCCTCGGGGTCGGTCACGGTGATGTGGCCGATGATATAGCCCTTGGGCATGCGTTGGTCCCCTGTCATTTTCTTGTTCTGGGAAGCGGCCCCTTTCGCGGGGCCGCTCCGGTCTTCATGCGCTGCGCCTGATGCGGCGCGGCCTTCTTATTGAGCCAGCCAGGCCTGGAATTTCGCGTCGATGTCGTCGCGATAGTCGGCCCAGAACTCGTAGTTGTAGACGAAGGTGTTCTCCGCGTTGTCCGGATCGGTCGGCATATGCGGACCCATGTCGATACCGAGTTCCGCGTGCTCACCCACCAGCGGCGCCGAGCTTTCGCGGGCCGGACCGTAGGAGATGTACGCAGCCTGGTCGGCCAGACGCTGGGTGTCGGTGGCGAAGTAGACGAAGTCCTTCACGCGGGCCAGGCGGTCTTCGGGCAGGCCCTCGGGGATGATCCAGCCGTCAAGGTCGAACACCTGGGCGTCCCACATCATCGCGACGGGCTGGTCCTGTTCCTCGATTACCGAGAACAGGCGGCCGTTATAGGTCGAGCCCATGAAGACCTCGCCGTCGGCCAGCAGCTGCGGCGTGTCAGCGCCGGCGGACCACCAGATGACTTCGTCCTTGATCTCGTCCAGCTTGGCGAGCGCCTGGTCCTGGCCTTCCGGGGTTTCCAGCACGTCGTAGACTTCTTCCTTGGCGACGCCGTCGCAGAGAAGGGCCCATTCCATGTTGTTGATCGGACGCTTTTCAAGCGCCCGCTTGCCCGGATAGGTTTCCAGGTCGAACACGTCGCAGATCTCGGACGGCGGCTCGGCGCCTTCCGGAACCATGTCGGTGCGGTAGCCGAAGGTGGTCGAGTAGACGATCTGCGGGATGAAGCAGTCCGAGACCAGCAGGTCGCCGAAGTCATCCTCGGCCGAGGTGCCGTCGGGTGCCGGAGCCAGCAGTTCCTCGGGGTCGTATTCCATCGCAAGGCCTTCGTCGCACAGACGGATGGCGTCGGCGGCCACGACGTCGACGAGGTCCCAGGTGATGTTGCCGGCTTCGTTCATGGCGCGCAGCTTGGCCACGGCTTCGGCCGAGCTTTCGTCCCAGACGATTTCGACCTCGGAATGTTCAGCCTGATAAGGTTCGGCATAAGCCTTGACCTGGCTGTTCTGGTAAGCGCCGCCCCAGCTGACCAGGGTCATGCTGTCGGCCATGTCCTGCGCGAACGCAACAGGCGCCGCTACAAGAGCCGCGCTCGTCGTAAGCATCAGTGACTTGAGTTTCATAGGATGTTCTCCTGTTGTCATTTACCCGTGTTTCTTTCCCCCCTGGGCCCCGGGAAGGCCGCGAAGCGGAGGGAAATCCTCCTCAGGCGTCGAGCGCCCGGCAGTCCTGCGGTCGCCAGCCGATTTCCAGCATCTCGCCCGCTTGCAGGCGGCGCTGATCCGGGGCGTTCCGGGTCTTGACGATGAAATCGTCCTTGCCCGCAACCCGCAGTCTGGTTCGGTAGATATCGCCCATGTAGACGAATTCCAGCACTTCGGCTTTCAGCGTATGGGCATCGGGAGCCAGTCGGTCCTTGTTGAACTCGACCCGTTCGGGCCGGATCGAGACCAATGTCTTGTCGCCCACGGCGTTCACGTTGACCGGCACGGTGTCGATCACCTCGCCATCGTCCAGCGTTACCTCGGCACGGCCGTTTTCCATTTTCGTGACCTTGCCCGACAGGGTGTTGTTCTCGCCGATGAACTGCGCGACGAAGCTGTTCTGCGGCTCCTCGTACAGCACATCCGGCGGGTCCAGCTGCTGGATACGCCCGTCGTTGAACACCGCAACCCGGTCCGACATCGTCAGCGCCTCGGTCTGGTCATGGGTCACGTAGACCACGGTGATCCCGAGATTGTCGGCGATATGCTTGATCTCGAACTGCATATGTTCGCGAAGCTGCTTGTCGAGCGCGCCGAGCGGCTCGTCCATCAGCACCAGTTCCGCCTCGAAGACAAGCGCGCGGGCCAGGGCGATCCGCTGCTGCTGACCGCCCGAAAGCTGCGCCGGCCGGCGGCCGCCGAAGCTGCCCATCTGCACCATGTCGAGCGCGCGCTTGACCTTCTCTTCCCGCTCGGACTTGCCCATCTTTCGGACTTCCAGCGGAAAGGCGAGATTCTCGGCCACAGTCATGTGCGGGAAAAGAGCGTAGTTCTGGAACACCATCCCGATACCGCGCTTGTGCGGCGGGATATTGTTGATCTCCTGCCCGCCCAGCCGGATCTCTCCATGGGTAGCAGTTTCGAAACCGGCCAACATCATCAGGCAGGTGGTCTTGCCGGAGCCCGAAGGCCCGAGCATCGTCAGAAACTCGCCTTTCCCGATCGAGAGATTGAGGTCCTTTACGACGAGCGTTTCCCCGTCATAGCTCTTCTGCACCCGATCAAATTCGACGAATGCGCCGTTCGCGGCGTCCGATACCAAATCGCGCTCCCTGTCTTTTTGTCCCCTGGGCGTTTGCCGCCCTTGTTTCGCCCTTCATCCAAGCAAATGTCCAAATGATACGCAACCGGAACGCGGGCAATCCGCCCCGGAAAGCGCCGGAAGCCCTGTATTTCAACGGCATTTTTCATGATGAATTGCGTAATCACCCGCCGTCACGGCGAAAAAACCGCCACTCCGTGTACCGGAAACGGGCCTATTCAGGCCACCCAAGCCTCGGGAATCCGTGGAACAGCCGCAATCAGTTTGCGCGAGTAGGGATGCTGCGGCGCCGTAAGAACGGTGCCGGTTTCGCCCTCTTCCACGATCCGCCCCGCCTGCATCACCAGCACCCTGTCGGTGATCGCGCGGACCACGGAAAGGTCGTGGCTGATGAACAGGTAGCTGAGCCGGAAACGCTGCTGCAGGTCCGCGAGCAAATCGAGGATCTGCGCCCGGATCGAGACATCCAGCGCGCTGACCGCCTCGTCCAGAATAAGCAGTCTGGGCCGGATCACGATGGCACGCGCAATGGCGATGCGCTGGCGCTGCCCGCCGGAGAATTCGTGAATGTACTTGTCGCGGTCGGCCGGCGTAAGTCCGACGGCCTCCAAAGCTTCCGCCACGCGTCTGTCCCGCTCCGTCTCCGGCACGGAATCGAGGTGGAACGGTTCCGCCACGAGGCGGCCAACGCGGTGGCGCGGGTTGAAGGAGCCGTAGGGATCCTGGAACACCACCTGCATGCCACGCCGGAGCGCATGCGGCACCTGCCCTGCGATCACCGGTGTTCCGTCCAGTTCGATGCTGCCGCCCTCCAGCGGATCGAGGCCAAGGATCGCCCGCGTCAGGGTGGACTTGCCGCAGCCGGATTCACCGACCAGCCCGACGCTTTCGCCTTCGTAGACCGTGAGGTCGACGTCATCGACGGCCCTGAAATGCTGGCGCGGACCGAACAGCGAGCTGCCTACCGGGTAATCCCGTGTCGCCCCCAGAACCTGAAGGACCGGCTTGACGCTGGTGTCGGGTTCCCGCCTTGGTACATGGCCGCTGTCGGAAAAAAGCTTTGCGGTATAGGGATGCGCCCGCTCGCGGAACAGCCGCGCAGTCGGCGCCTGCTCGACAATTCCGCCGTCGCGCATCACCGCGACATGGTGCGCCATGCCGGCCACGACCGCCAGGTCGTGGGTAATCAGCATCAGCGACATGCCGTCCTCTTCCACGAGGCTTTTCAACAGTTTGAGGATCTGCGCTTGGGTGGTGACGTCGAGCGCGGTGGTCGGTTCGTCGGCGATCAGCAGTTTCGGGCGCAGCGCCACTGCCATGGCGATGCAGACCCGCTGCCGCTGCCCGCCGGAAAGCTCGTGCGGGTAGCGCGACAGCGGCACCTTGTCGGGATCGAGCCCCACCCGCGCCAGCCGCTCCGCCGCGACCTTGCGTGCGCTGGCACGGTCGGCGGCGTCGTGGACCAGCAGCGTTTCGGCCACCTGGTCGCCGATGGTCTTGACCGGGTTCAGCGCGGTCATCGGTTCCTGGAAGATCATCCCGATCTCGCGACCCCGAAGCGCGTTCATCCGCGACTCCGGCTCGCGCATCAGGTCTTTTCCTTCCAGAAGCACGCGGCCGGACACCTCGGCGCCGCGCGGCTCCAGCCGCATCACGCCCAGCGCGGTCATCGACTTGCCGGACCCGCTTTCGCCGACGAGGCCGAACACCTCGCCCCGGCCGATCTCGAACGACACGCCGTTCAGGATCGGCGTGCCGTGGATGGCCATCGACAGGTTCTCGACGCTCAGCATCGCGCGCCTCTTCTTCTGGCCGGGAGATGTGTCATCTCATCCTCCTCAGCCGCGGGTCGAGATGATCGCGCAGCCCGTCCCCCATCAGGTTCAGCCCCAGCACCATCAGCACGATGGCGAGGCCGGGGAAGATCGCCATGTGCGGCGCGAGGCCGATCATCGTCTGGCTGTCCGCGAGCATGCGGCCCCAGGACGGAACCGGGGGCTGGGCGCCAAGGCCCACATAGCTGAGCGCCGCCTCGAAGATGATGCCGACGGAGAACTGGATGGTACCCTGAACGATCAGCAAATTCAGGATGTTGGGCAGAATGTGTTCGGCGCTGATCCGGCCCGGGCCCTTGCCGGCGACGCGGGCGGCCATGACGAAATCCAGCGTCCAGAGGCTGAGCGCGCCGCCGCGTGTGACGCGGGCGAAGACGGGGATGTTGAAGATGCCGATCGCGAGGATGGCATTGACGGCGGAGGGGCCGAAATTGGCGGTGATCAGGATGGCGAGGACCAGCGGCGGGAAGGCGAAGACCATGTCGTTGCCGCGCATGATCACCTCGTCCACCCAGCCGCCGCGATTGGCGGCGGCGAAAAGGCCCAGCGGAACGCCGAAGGCCATGCCGATGCCGACCGACACCAGCGCCACGCCGATGGATGTGCGGGCGCCGACCATGATCATCGACAGGATGTCGCGGCCGAAATGGTCGGTGCCGAGAAGGTGATCCGCACTTGGTCCCTGCATGCGGCCGGCGACGTTCAGGACGGTGACGTCATAGGGCGTCCAGACAAAGGATATCAGGCCCAGCAGGACGAAGGCGGCGCTGAGCGCCGCGCCGAGGATCAGCGTGGCGGGCAGTTTCATCGGCGCCGCCTCAGCCGCGGGTCGATGACGGCGTAGGAGAGGTCGACGAGGAAGTTCACGAGGATCACGGCGAAGACGAGGATCATGACCACGGATTCGACGACGATCAGGTCGCGCTGGGTAATGGCCTGGAAGACGAGGCGGCCGAGGCCGGGCAGGAAGAACACGTTCTCGATGATGATCGCGCCGGCGATGAGGTTGGAGAATTGCAGACCGACGATGGTCATCACCGGGATCATCGCGTTGCGCATCGCGTGGTTGCGGATGGCGAGGCGGCGGGACAGGCCCTTGGCGCGGGCGGTGCGGACATAGTCCTGGTCGAGGGTTTCCAGCAGGCTGGAGCGCATGACGCGGGCGAGGATCGAGGCCTGGAACAGGGCGAGCGAAAGGGCGGGTAGCACCAGCGATTTCAGCGCGGTGAAGAAGCCGGCCTCCCACCCGGGAAAGCCGCCGGCGGCGAACCAGCCGAGATTGATGGCGAAGATCAGGACGAGGATCATCGCGAACCAGAAGTTCGGGACGGCCATGCCGAGTTGTGTGGTGCCCATGACGAGGATATCCGCCGGGCGGCCGCGGCGGGAGGCGGCCCAGACGCCGGCGGGGATCGCGATGGCGGTGGAGATGATCAGGGCAAAGATCGTGAGCGGCAGCGACACCCAGAGACGCGCGATGATCAGCTCGGATACCGGCACGCGGTAGGTGTAGGAGGTGCCGAAATCGCCATGCAGCATGCCGCCTGTCCAGGCGAGGTAGCGTTCGACATAGCCGCCCTCGAGGCCGAGTTCCTGCCGCAGCGCGGCAACCGTGTCGGGTTCGGCGTTCAGGCCCAGCATGAACGAGGCGGGATCGCCCGGGACCACCTCGATGGCTGCAAAGATCACCAGGCTGGCGACGGCCAGGCTGAGGCACAGGGAGAGGAGGCGCGAACCGAGATAGCGCAGCATGAGCGCGACGTTAGGCGAGCCGCGCGTGCGGCGCCACGGGGAAATAACACTTGCGGTTGCGGGCGTGGCAACGCGGTTTCACTCCTCCCCGATCCGAGGTTCCGAAGGCGGGTTGCACCCGCGGCATCGGCCTGAAACCATAGGCCCGGGCGCGGCTGGCCCGCCCGTGGAGCCGTCGAAAGGGAAGCCTCGTGAAACATCGCATCTCGGTCGGCGCGCTGGTGCTCAGGAACGGACGGCTGCTGCTGGCGCGGCACCGAAAGCCAGACGTCTACGACTTCTGGGCGCCGCCCGGCGGCGGCGTCGAAGGGCCGGAAGAGCAGACCGACGCGGTGATCCGCGAGGCATTCGAGGAAACCCGGATTCGCGTGGCCCCCAAACGCCTTGCCTATATCGACGAACTGATCGACGACAGCGGCCGGATGGTGAAGTTCTGGTATCTCTGCGACTATGTCTCGGGCGAGATCGACGTCGGCCGGAACCCGGCCGAAGAGGCGATCACCGAAGCGGGCTGGTTCGGGCGCGGCGAATTCCCGAAAGGGCACGTCTTTCCCGAAGTGCTGCATGACAGGTTCTGGGAAGACCTGGCCGCGGGCGCCGAGGCTCCGGTAAAGCTGCCGCTGCAGATCTCGATCTTCTAAAAATCCCGAAGCTGCAACAAAGGAGGCTAGATTTGCGGCACCAACTTCAAACGACCTTCTTCGTCGGAGTCGACGCGAGTGGGAATCTCTCGCCTGTCCAGATCCCCGAGAATTGTATGGACCACGTCAAGAGCGAAAACAGGGTCGCCTCTGTAAAATCTGTGGCTTTCCCGAAACTTGTCTTGCCCATCAAATCGGGAGCTAACGTTCTGCCAACGTTCAGTAACATCAACATCTACGATCTGCGCAAGTCGGCTTGGTGGAGCGCCGTGCCGTCCAAGACGCGGTGAGCTGGCGAACCGCTTAACATTCGATGTCGCCAGTACAGCGTCTCGGCGATTGAAATAGTTCGTGAACCTTTGCGATTTTCCGAGCATTAGATCCCCTTCGCGCCCTTGCATGGAACGTACCGAGATATCGGCGCCAAAGGTTATTAGTTGCGTGAGTCCCCATGCTCCTTCGCGAGTGGGCTTGGCACCGGGTGCCGCGCGAAACGCCTCACGAACTACAAGCGCACCCATTGAGTGCGCCAGTACATGAACGCGAACGCGGCAATCCGGGGTTGAGAAGGCAGCAAATACCGCTAGACCAGACTGAACCAGATGGATTGCCGTCTGCCGCGCGTCGCTATCGTCTTCCAAATAGTTCCAAAAATCACCCCGAGACGACCACGAATAACTGACAAAGACTGCATGGGTTAGGCCATTGTCGCGCAAGTTCTTGGCCAATTCGATGTGGGATTCGAAGACATCTTGGGCATCGGTGTTATATCCATGCACGAATACGACGATATCGCCAGACACGGGTGCGTTTTCGGGATGCGGCGCATTTTGTTCCCAGAGCTGCGTGGCGTCTTCGAGTATGGCATTGGCCCATCTGCTGGCTCTGTTTGGCCCCGTCACTCGATCCGCAGGACTCATAGTAGTCGCACCATCCGGTGCAATCACATATGTAACCATTTCAGCTGGTTCGTCCCCGAAATATTCCGCCCCATTGCGCGGCCTTTTTATGTTTCGAGAAGTAAAAAAATACTCAGCCATGAAAATAGTCCTCAAATAGATTTGAAGACTATACTATATCTCTCAAGAATATTCAACTCGGCCGCAATCAGCCTAGCAGTCAAAACCGGGCCGATTGACGGTGTTTTATTCGGTCCAGGACACCCCGGTCAGGTCGTTGGCCTGCGTCGGAGAGTTTTCCCACAGTCCTTCGATCTTGGCATTCGCCACGCCGGTCCGCGCCAGCTGGAACAGGTAGACGTTCACGTAATCGTCCGCGATCATCTGCTGCGCCTGCTTCAGGATATCGGACCGCTCCGCCGGATCGGTGGCGAGGTTCAGGTCTTCCATCAGCTTCTGGAATTCCGGCTTGTCGTACTGGAAGTAGTAGTCGGGCCGGGCGTAGATGTTGATGTCCATCGGCTCGGTATGGCTGACGATGGTCAGGTCGAAATCCTTGCCCTTGAATACGGTCTCAAGCCATTGCGCCCATTCGAGATTCTCGATCTCGGTCTCGATCCCGACGGCGCGCAGCTGAGCCGCGATGATCTCTCCGCCTCGGCGCGCGTAGGAGGGCGGCGGCAGTTTCAGAGACAGGGTCAGACCCTCCTGCCCGGCTTCGGCGAGGAGTGCCTTTGATTTCTCCGGGTCATAATCCGACTGCGCGGTCAGATCGACGTAGTCGGGGTTGTGCGGCGCGAAATGGGTGCCGATGGGCGTGCCGTAGCCGAACATCGCGCCGTCGATGATTTCCTGACGGTTGATGGCATGGCTGATGGCCTCGCGCACCTTCACGTCCGACAGGACCTCGTCCTTGTTGTTCATCGCCATGATCGTCTCGCCCTCGGTCGAGCCGATGATCAGCTTGAAGCGCGGGTCGGATTCGAACTGGACGAGCGTTTCGGGCGCCGGATAGCCCGGGAAGGCGTCGATATCGCCGGCCATCATCGCCGCGAAGGCAGCGGTCGGGTCGGAGATGAACTTGAAGGTCGCTTTCGTCAGCGCCGGTTTCTCGCCCCAGTAATCCGGGTAAGCCTCCAGCTCCACCCGGTCGCCCTGCACCCAGTTCGCGAACTTGAAGGGGCCGGTGCCGACGGGGTTGGTGGCGGCGCTGTCGATGCTTTCCGGCGCCACGATCACCGCGTCGCCCCAGGCCATGTTGGTCGGGAAGGCCGAATTCGGGCCCGACAGCGTGACCTTGACGGTCAGCGGGTCGACGACCTCGACATCCGCGATGCCGGCGAACAGCGCCTTCTGCGCGTTGGTGGAATCGTCGGCGCGGGCACGGTCGAGCGAGAACTTGACGTCCTCGGCGTCCATCGTGCTGCCGTCGTGGAAGGTCACGCCGTCATGCAGGTGAAAGGTGTAGACGGTGCCGTCATCGCTGATGTCCCAGCTTTCGGCCAGCGCGGGGGCTATGGAGCCGTCGGACTGATACCGCGTCAGCCCCTCGAAGACGTTGGCATAGACGACCTCGTCGATGGCCGCCGCGGCGCCGCCGGTGGGGTCGAGGTTCGGCGGCTCCAGCTGCATGCCGATGGTGATATCGGTCTGCTGGGCAAAGGCGGCCCCGGCGCAAAGCGCGAGCGCCGCGGTGGAACGCGCAAGTGTTTTCAGGAACATCGGTGGGTTCTCCCGTTGGCATTTTGCGCCAGCTTAGCGAAGCCCGCGGCGTTACCCCAGCAATTTTCCGTAGCGTTCCTCAGGCGGCCTCGACGACGATCCTGTCCTCGGGAACGCCCTTGTCCTTGAGGATCTGCTCGATGTCCTCGACCATCTTGTCGGGGCCGCAGACGTAAAAGACGCCGTCCCAGTCGGCGACGGTTTCCTCAAGGAAATCGGCGTCGATCTTGCGTTTCGGCAGGCCGGGGGCGTCTTCCTCGGTGACGGTGAAGACGGTCTTCAGACCGGGCATCTTTTCCCATTCCCCGCGCAGGATGATGTCCTTCTCGGTCGCGTTGGAAAAGATCAGCTGGCAGCCTTCCAGCGTGCCCTCGCGCTTTTCGCGGGCGCGGAGGATGGCGATGAAGGGCGTGATTCCCGCGCCGCCGGCGATGAAGGTGCCGGGGCCCTTGTCCTCGATCGCGCCCCAGGCATCCTCGATCAGGACGGTGTCGCCGGCAGTCAGCTTGGCGATCTGCTCGGTGACGCCGTTATGCGATGGGTAGGACTTGATGGTGAATTCCAGCGTGTCCGAGTCCGGCAGGTTGGTGAAGGTGAACGGCCGCTGCTCGTCGCGCCAGCCGTCCTTGTCGAGGGCGAAGTCAGTGGCCTGTCCCGGCACGAAGTCGTAGCCGTCGGGCCGGTTGAAGACGAGGTGGTTCACGTTGTGGGTGACAGGCTCGATCTTCTGCAGGGTCAGTGTGTGGGTCATGGTGTCCTCGCTGGCTTTCGGACAAAACCGCGCGGCCCCGGGCCGGGTTCCATCTGGAAGGGGCCGCAGGTGAAGAGGTAGCTTTGCGGCGATCCGTTTCCATCCGGGTGAAACCGCACCCTGATGTCCGCCGGAACGTGCCGTCGCCTGGTTTGCCTGAGTTTGCGCCCAGCCCCAGCGTTCGTGCTCACGGCCGGGAGCCCCTGGCCGTGCACGACGATCTGAAGATCAGGCGTCGTCGTCCTTCTCGGCCGCCCCACCCGGCCCGATCAGTTCCGCGAGCGTCAACGCCATGACCTTGGCGCTGTCCAGCATGTCGTCGACGCCGATCCATTCGTCGGGCTGGTGCGCGAGGTCGAGGATGCCGGGCCCGTAGGCGATGCAGTTCTTCAGCCGCCCGATCCTGTCGATATGCTTCTGGTCATAGGTGCCGGGCGAGACCACGTAATCGGCACTGCGGTCCAGCACCTTCTGAATCGCGCCCGCCACCGTTTTCACGACCGGCGCATCGCGCTCGGTCATGGTCGGCGTCACCTCCCAGAGATCCCGGATCTCGTAGCGAAAGCCGGGCCGTTCCGCGCGGATCTTCTCGAGCATGCCCGAGACCTCGGACTTCACCTCTGCAAGGTCCTCTTCGATGAGGAAGCGGCGGTCGATGACGATCCTGCAGCGGTCGGCGACGCAGGCCGCCGGGAAGCCGGTGAAATCCGGCTCGTGCTCCGGCTCGCCACCATGGATCGAGTTGATGTTCATCGTCGATTGGCGCGCGCCTTCTGGCACCACGGGCATGTCGGTGCGCTTGCCGGCGAGCAGCGGATAGAGGTAGGTCTCGATCTCTTCCAACACGGCGCTCATGTGCCGGATCGCGCTGTCGCCGAGGAACGGCATCGAGCCGTGGGCGATGCGCCCCTTGGTCTCGATCTCGGCCCACCAGACGCCGCGATGGCCAAGGCAGATGCGGTCCTTGTTCAGGGGTTCCGGGATGATGACGTGCTGCACCTTCTCGGGCGCGAAAAAGCCCTGTTCCGCCAGATAGGCGACGCCGCCGTAACCACCGGTTTCCTCGTCCGCCGTGCCGGAGATCTCGATGGCGCCGCGATAATCCGGGCAGGTGCCGATGAACGCCTCGGCAGCGAGGATAGACGCAGCCAGCCCGCCCTTCATGTCACAGGCGCCGCGGCCGTAAATCCGGCCATCCATCAGGACGCCGCCGAAAGGATCGGTGGTCCAGCCCTCGCCCACCGCGACCACGTCGGTATGCGAGTTGAAGTGAACGCAGTCGCCGGTGCCTTCGCCCTCGTGCCGGGCGACGATGTTCCAGCGCGGATACCGTTCGCTGTCGCCGGGAGTGCCCGTCGCCCGGATCATCTCGCAGGTAAAGCCGGAAGCGGAAAGTCGCTCCTCCAGGTACTCGCAGATATCGGCATAGCAGGACCCCGGCGGGTTCAGCGTAGGAATGCGGATCAGATCCTGGGTCAGCGCGATCAGGTCGTCGCGGCGGGCGTCGATTTCTTCGCAGAGGCGGGTATTCAGAGACATGGGCCGGAGATTAGCCACATGCCAAGTTCGGGCAAGGACAAACGGCCCTTACTATTTCAGAGTATCCGGACCGACAGCGGTCACTTCCAGTCCCAGGGACGCGCGAACTCTCCAAGGCAGTGCCCAACCGCCTCGGCATCCACCTCACCCCGGCGTTCCAGCTTGGCGACCAGACCGCGCTTCTTGTCTTCGGCCACTTCTACCACTTCCGCCGCCAAACTCTTTGCCGCCAGCGCCTCGTTGTAGACGCGCTTGATCGCCATCCGGCGCAGATCGGGCTTGAACACCTTGCCCACAGCCGTCTTCGGCAGCTCCGGCAGGATCTCGAGGTATTTCGGCCGCGCGGCGCGTTCGTGGATGCGCTTGCTCGCGAATTCGAGCAGTTCCTCGATCTCCGCGGTCTTGCCGTCGACCAATTCGACATAGGCGCAGGGCAGCTCGCCGGCGAAGGCGTCCGGCTGGCCGATGGCGCCCGCGAAGGCCACCGCATCGTGCCCCACCAGCGCCTCCTCGATCTCGGCCGGATCGATATTGTGCCCGCCGCGGATGATGATGTCCTTGGCCCGGCCGGTAATGAACAGGTAACCGTCCGGATCGAGCCGCCCCAGATCGCCGGTGCGCAGCCACTTACCGTCGGCGAACAGGCCCTTGTTCCGGGGCGGTTCGAGGTAGGTGTTGCCCGGATAGACGCCCGGATTCGACACGCAGATCTCGCCGATCTCATCCGTGCCCATCTCCTTCAGCACATTGCCGTCCTCGTCGCATTGCAGGATGCGCACGTCGGTGTAGGGCAGCGGCACACCGACAGAACCGATCTTCTTTTCGCCATCCGGGGGGTTCACCGCGACAAGGCAGGTCGCCTCGGTCAGGCCGTAGCCTTCGACGATGTTCACGTCCGTCGCCTTGGAGCAGCGGTTGAACAGCTCGATCGGCAGCGGCGCGGAGCCGGAGAAGGCCATCTGCAGCGAGGAAATGTCGGCGTTTACCGGGCGCTGCATCAGCGCAGAGAGCGCGGTCGGAACGGTCAGGACGAAGGTGACCTTCCAGCGCTCGATCAGCTTCCAGAAGTTGTCGAACACGCCATCGCCGCGATACCCCGCGGGCGTCGGGCAGAAGACATGCGCGCCCGAGGTCAGGACCGCCGAGCCCACGACCACCGCCGCAAAGACATGGAAGAACGGCAATGGGCAGATCAGCGTGTCTTCTTCGGTCAGCAACAGCCGGTCCGCTAGCCAGCCGTTGTACATGAACCCCGATTGCAGATGCTGCGCCACCTTTGGCATCCCGGTGGTTCCGCCGGTGTGAAAATAGGCGGTAACGCGGTCGCGGTTCGCGTCCTCGAAGGTCAGTTCAGCGCCATGACGCGGAAGTTCGCTGTGCCAGTTGAGCACCGGGATCTGCCTTTCGGTCCCGACCTTCGGCCGGATCAGCGGGACGATCCAGCTTTTGGGGAAACTCAGATAGCGCAGCAGATCGATCTCGATCACGGTCTTCACGCCGGGCGCGTCCCGCAGCGCCCTTGCCGCCTTCTGCGCCACGTCGGTGTGGGGGAAGCTGCGCAAGGTCACCAGCACCTTAGCGCCAGTCTCGCGCAGGACGGATGCGATCTGTTCCGCGTCGAGAAGCGGGTTGATCGGCGCGGCGATGCCGGCGACCTGCGCACCCCAGAGTGCCACGAATGTCTCGGTGCAGTTCGGCAGGATCAGCGCGACGACATCGTTTTCGCCGACGCCGAGCGAGCGGAACAGGTTGGCGGCGCGCCCGACCTGATCCTTGAGCTCAGCCCAGCTCAGCGTCTCGGCTTTCGCACCGGGATCGGCGAACATCTGGAAGGTAAAGGCGTTGCGATCCGGGAACCTGCCGGCTGTGCCGCTGAGTAGCTGATAGATCGTGACCGGGTTGTTGCGCTCGGCCCACGACTTCTCCGACTGGATCGCGTCGCGGTCTGCGGCGGACCTGTACACTCGCTTGCCCATTTTTCCTCCCCCGGGTTTCGGCCCGGCCCGTGGCACGTTTTAACCCATAAATGTGCGGATTTCCGGCGCCACGCAAGGCTGATCAAGGGGTTGGGCAGATCCGTGACACAACGGAACCGCCTATTCCGCCGCGACACCCTCGGTGAACTGCAGCCGTGCCAGCCGGGCGTAAAGCCCGCCCTGAGACACCAGCTCGGCATGGCTTCCCTCGGCGACGATGCGGCCCTGGTCGAAGACGAGGATGCGGTCGGCCTTCTTCACCGTCGCCAGCCGGTGCGCCACGATCAGCGTCGTGCGGTCCTCGCTGAGCTTTTCCACCGCCTGCTGCACCAGCCGCTCGCTTTCGGCGTCGAGCGCCGAGGTCGCCTCGTCCAGCAGCAGGATCGGCGCGTCGCGCAGGATCGCGCGGGCGATGGCGATGCGCTGTTTCTGACCGCCCGACAGCATTACGCCGCGCTCGCCGACGTAGGAGTCGCACCCTTCGGGCAGCGCCCGCAGGAACTCGTCGGCGGCGGCTGCGCGGGCGGCGGCCTCGACCTCGGCGTCGGTGGCGTCGGGACGGCCGAAACGGATGTTCTCGCGCGCGGTGTCGGCGAAGATCACGGGGTCCTGCGGCACCAGCGCGATGGCGCGGCGGAAATCGGCGCGCGCCATGTCCGGCAGCGCCATGCCGTCGATCCGGATCACGCCGGATTGCGGGTCGTAGAAGCGCAGGAGCAGCTGGATGATGGTGGACTTGCCCGCGCCGGAGGGTCCGACCAGCGCCACCGTTTCTCCCGGCGCGATGTCGACGGAAATGCCGTTCAGCGCCGCGACGTCGGGCCGGGCCGGGTAGTGGAACACGACGTTCTCGAACGTGATTGCACCCGTGCAGGCGGCGGGAAGTGGCAGCGGTTTCGCCGGATCCTTAACGCTGTCCTCGGTGTTCAGCAGTTCCACCAGCCGTTCCGTTGCGCCAGCCGCGCGTTGCAGTTCACCCCAGATTTCCGACAGCGCGCCGGTCGCACCGGCGACCAGTACGGCGTAGATGACGAATTGCACCAGTTCGCCGACGGACATCAGATCCGCGCGCACGTCACGGGCGCCAATCCACAGCACGCCGACGACACCGGAAAAGATCAGCGCGATCACGATCACCGTCATCACCGCGCGCGTTCCGATCCGTTTCTTGGCCGAAACGAAGGACCGTTCCGTGACATCGGCAAAGCTCGCCCGCGTCGCCGCTTCATTGGTAAAGGCCTGCACCGTCTGCACAGACGACAGCGCCTCGGAGGCGCTGCCCGAGGAACTGGCGATCCAGTCCTGGTTTTCGCGGCTCAGCCGGCGCAGGCGGCGGCCGAGGAACACGATGGGAATGATCACCGCTGGCACGATCATCAGAACCATCGCGGTCAGCTTGGCCGAGGTCAGCAACAGCAGGATCAGGCCGCCGATAAGCAGCAGCACGTTTCGCAAGGCGACGGAGACCGAAGAACCGATCACCGACAGGATCAGTGTCGTATCGGTGGTGATGCGACTAAGCACCTCGCCGGTCATGATCTTTTCGTAGAAGGCCGGCGACATGCCGATCATCCGGTCGAACACCGCCTTGCGGATATCGGCCACGACCCGTTCCCCCAGCCGCGTCACGAGGTAATAACGCAGGCCGGTGCCCACGGCGAGCAGTCCGGCAATGCCGAGGGCTGCAAGGAAATAGCTGTCGAGGAGTTGTTCCGCCGAGGTTTCGAACCCATCGACGACCCGCCGCACGGCCACAGGCAGGGTCAGGGACACCATCGCAGTCAGGATCAGGGCGCCGACCGCGGCAATGATCAGGCCACGATAGGGGCGCATGAAGGGCCAGAGGCCCGCCAGCGCGCCGACCCGCCGGGACTTTTCCCGCTCTTCCTGACCTTCGCTGTTCCGCGCCATCGGCCACTCCCTCTCGTGGAGGGGGGCATATCCAAAGGCCGGTTTGCGGGCAAGCTCTGACCGCCCCGCACCTGGGACCTGCGGCCATAGGGCACGGGTGGTCCTAGCGCGTGGCCGCTATCAGCTCATCCACTGGCCGCCGTCGACATTGTAGCACTGCGCGACGATGTAATCGGCCTCGGGCGAGGCGAGGAAGACCGCCATACCGGTCAGATCCTCGGGCTTGCCCATCCGGCCATAGGGCACGGCCCCGCCGACTTCCTTCTTCTTCTGACCGGGCGCCTTGCCTTCGTATTTGGCGAAGAACGCATCGACGCCATCCCAGTGTTCGCCGTCCACAACGCCGGGAGCGATGGCGTTCACGTTGATGCCGTGTTCGATCAGGTTCAGCCCGGCAGACTGCGTCAGCGAGATCACCGCCGCCTTGGTCGCGCAATAGACGGCCACCAGCGGCTCGCCCCGGCGCCCGGCCTGGCTGGCCATGTTGATGATCTTACCGCCCTTGCCGCGCTCTATCATGTGTTTCGCAACGGCCTGCATGGTGAACAGAACGCCGGCCACGTTGATGTCGAACACTCGCTGATAATCTTCGCGCGTGATCTCGACGATGGGGGCTGCGGTGAACAGCGCGGCGTTGTTGACCAGGATGTCTATATGGCCGAACTCGGCCACCGTCCCGGCCACCGCGCGGTCGATGCTGGCCTGATCGGTCACGTCCATCTCGACGGCAATCGCCGCCTCGCCCAGCCCTTCCGCCGCCTCGCGGGCGCGCGCGATGTTGATGTCGCCGATGGCGACCCGCGCGCCTTCGCGCACATAGGCTTCGGCAAAAGAATAACCGATGCCGCGCGCGGCACCGGTTATCAGGGCAGTCTTATCTTCCAGTCGCTTCATGTCATCCTCAGGCCTTTCGCGTCGAACTTGTGAAGCTTGGATTCGTCCGGGGTGCAATAGACCGTGTCGCCGTGCCGCACGCTGAACTCGCCGCTTGCGCGAACTGTCAGAGGTTCGGTGAATTCCGGCACGTGAACGTGGATGAACGTGTCGGAGCCCAGATGCTCTGCCACGCCCACCTTGCCCTGCCACGCGCCATCCGTCGTGGACAGGCCGATATGCTCCGGCCGTATCCCGATGGTCGCCGCGTTGCGCTTCGCCGCTTCCTCGCCCTTGATCAGGTTCATCTTGGGCGACCCGATGAAGCCGGCCACGAACTCGTTTCTCGGGTTGTTGTAGAGTTCCAGCGGCGAGCCCACCTGCTCGATCACGCCTGCATGCAGAACCACGATCTTGTCGGCCATGGTCATTGCCTCGACCTGATCGTGGGTCACGTAGATCATTGTCGTTTCGAGCGTGTTGTGCAGCTCGGAAATCTCCAGCCGCATGTTCACCCGCAGCGCCGCGTCGAGGTTCGACAGCGGTTCGTCGAACAGGAACGCCGCCGGTTCGCGCACGATGGCGCGGCCGATGGCGACCCGCTGCCGCTGCCCGCCCGAAAGCTGACCCGGACGCCTTTCGAGATAGTCGGTCAGGTTCAGCACCTTCGCCGCGTTGGTAATGCGCTTTTCCTGCTCTTCCTGCGGCACGCCCGCCATCTTCATCGGAAAGGCGATGTTCTTCCTGACCGACATATGCGGGTAGAGCGCGTAGGACTGGAACACCATCGCCAGCCCGCGTTTCGCCGGTGGCACCTGCGTGGCATCGTTCCCGTCGATCGCGATCATGCCGGAACTTACGTCTTCCAGCCCCGCGATCAGCCGCAGCAGCGTCGACTTCCCGCAGCCCGAAGGCCCGACGAAGACCACGAACTCTCCGTCGTTGATTTCCAGATCCAGCGGCGGGATGACCTGTACTTCTCCGAAGCTTTTGGTCACCTGGTTGAGGGTTATGCTTCCCATAGGTCTGTCCCCTTATTTCACCGCGCCGAACGTCAGGCCGCGGACCAGTTGTTTCTGGCTGAACCAGCCGAGGATGAGGATCGGCGCGATGGCCATGGTCGAGGCCGCCGAGAGCTTGGCATAGAACAGGCCCTCGGGGCTCGAGTAGGAGGCGATGAATGCCGTGAGTGGCGCCGCCTTTACCGTTGTCAGGTTCAGCGTCCAGAACGCCTCGTTCCATGCGAGGATGATGTTGAGCAGCACCGTGGAGGCGATCCCCGGCAGCGCCATCGGCGTCAGGACGTGAAGGATCTCTTCCCGCATTCCCGCGCCGTCCATCCGGGCGGCCTCCAGGATCTCTCCCGGGATTTCCCGGAAATAGGTGTAGAGCATCCAGACGATGATCGGCAGGTTGATCAGCATCAGCACCATGATCAGCAGGATGTAGCTGTCATAGATGTTCAGCGTCCGCGCGATCAGCACGATCGGGAACAGGACGCCCACCGCCGGCAGCATCTTGGTCGACAGCATCCACAGCAGCACATCCTTGGTGCGCCGTCCGGGCACAAAGGCCATCGCCCAGGCCGCTGGGACCGCGATGATGATGCCGAGCAGGGTGGAACCGACCGACAGGATCACCGAGTTCATCAAGAACCGGAAGTAGTTCGACCGCTCCTGCACCAGCGTGTAGTTCTCCAGCGTCCAGTTGAAGAACAGGAAGGACGGCGGATCGGCGATCGCCTCTGCCTCGGTCTTGAAGCTGGTCAGGATCGTCCAGAGGATCGGGAAGAAGATCAGGATCCCGATGGCCCAGGCCACGATGGTGGTGATCGTCTTGCGGCGGGTGGTAACTGCGCGTGCCATTGTCCGATCCTCCCTCAGCGATCCAGGTTCTTGCCGACGATCCGCATCAGGAAGATCGCGATGATGTTGGCGAGGATGACGGCGATGATGCCGCCGGCGGAGCCGAGCCCGATGTTCTGGCTTTCAAGCACGCGCTGGTAGACCAGGTAGGTCAGTGTGCGGGTGCCGAAGGCGCCGTTCGTGGTCACGAAGATCTCGGCGAAGATCGACAGAAGAAAGATCGTCTGGATCAGGATCACCACGGTGATCGCGCGCGCCAGGTGCGGCAGGATGATGTAGAAGAACCGTGACAGCACCGGCGCGCCGTCCATTTCGGCGGCTTCCAATTGTTCACTGTCCAGCGACTGGGTCGCGGTCAGCAGGATCAGCGTCGCGAAGGGAAGCCATTGCCATGACACGATCAGGATGATCGAGAACAGCGGCGCCTGTGTGAGGAAGTCGAATGGCTCCAGCCCCAGGAACTTGAAGAGATAGGCGAACAGCCCGTTCACCGGGTTCATGAACATGTTCTTCCAGACCAGCGCCGAGACGGTGGGCATCACGAAGAACGGGGCGATGACGAGGATCCGGACGATCCCCTGTCCCCAGAACGGCTGGTCCAGCAGCAGCGCCAGCAGGATGCCCCCGATCACGGTGATCAGCAGGATGCCCCCGACCATGATCAGTGTGGTGATCACGCTTTCGGTGAAGGAACTGGAGGTGACGAAGCGTTCGTAGTTCTGGAACCCGACGCAGCATTCCTTGACACCGCGCAATGGCCGGTAGTCGAGGAACGAGAAATAGATCGTCATCACCAGCGGCACGATCATCCAGCCGAGCAGGAAGATCACGGCCGGCGAGATCATCACGCGGGCGGCGGATTTGGAATGCTGGGTTGCCATCTGGCAGTCCTCTCCCTAACGCGCATTTGTTGTTGCGCTTGTTCTCGGGAAACGGGGCCGCATGCCGGCGCCTCGGGGCGCTCTTTCGCGGTCGCGGGAAACGTGCGTCACGGCCGGACGAACGGATCGGTTTCCGTCTTGGGTGGGCAGGGCCGGAAACTCCGGCCCCACCGCCAGCTTGCAGGGAGGGTTAGCGGTATCCCGCCGCTTCCATCTCTTCCTCGGCCAGCGCCTGGGCGCTTTCGAGCGCCTCTTCTGCGGATTGCTGGCCGGCAAGTGCGGCAGAGAACTCCTGACCGACCTGAGTGCCGAGACCCTGGAATTCCGGGATCGCCACGAACTGGACGCCGGTATAAGGCACCGGATCCACGGTCGGGTTGGTCGGATCGGCCGCGTTGATGGACTCGAGGGTCATCGCAGCGAAGGGCGCGGCCTCCTGGTACGCGGGGTTGTCGTAGAGCGACTGGCGGGTGCCCGGCGGGACGTTGGCCCAGCCTTCGGTTTCCGCGACCAGTTCGGTATAGCCCTTGGACGTGGCCCAGGCGACGAAGGTCTTGGCGGCTTCCTCGGCATCGGTGCCCGCGGGAACGGCCAGCGACCATGCCCAGAGCCAGTTGCCGCGCTTGCCCAGCCCGTTATCGGGAGCCAGCGCGAAACCGACGCTGTCTGCCACGGTCGAGTCGGCGGGATTGGTCACGAAGGACGCGGCGACGGTGGCGTCGATCCACATGCCGCACTTGCCCTGCTGGAACAGCGCCAGGTTCTCGTTGAAGCCGTTGTTGGCGGCACCCGGAGGACCGTAGTTGTTCATCAGGTCGAGGTAGAAGTTCACCGTGTTCGCCCAGGCTTCGGTGTCGAACTGGGGCGCCCAGTCCTCGTCGAACCAGCGCGCGCCGAAGGAGTTCGACATCGCGGTGAGGAACGCCATGTTCTCGCCCCAGCCGGCCTTGCCGCGCAGGCAGATGCCGTAGACTTCGTTATCCGTGTCGGTCATTGCCGCCGCGGCTTCCTTGATGAAGTCCCAAGTCGGCGCGTCGGGCATCTCGAGGCCCGCGGCTTCCATCAGGTCGGTGCGGTACATGACCATGGAAGATTCACCGTAGAACGGCGCGGCATAAAGCGTGCCGTCGACGGTCAGGCCGCCACGGATCGCGGGCAGCAGATCGTCGGCATCCCAATCGTCGGGCATGTCGTCGAGCGGCTGCAGCCATCCCTGCGCGCCCCAGATCGGAACCTCGTAGGTGCCTATGGTCATCACGTCGAACTGGCCGCCACTGGTCGAAATGTCGGTGGTGACGCGCTGGCGCAGAACGTTCTCTTCCAGCGTCACCCATTCGACGGCGATGTCGGGATGCTCGGCGGTGAATTCGTCGGTCAGACCCTGCATGCGGATCATGTCGCCGTTGTTCACCGTGGCAATGGTGATTGTGGTGTCCTGGGCCAGTGCGCCGGTCGCGGCAAATGCGGCGACAGCACACGCGCCCATCAGGGCACGGGTTTCAGCAGTCATGGAATCCTCCCAATTCGTCTGAGCATATACTCAGTCAGTGAGCATATGCTCACACCGGCGCGGCATTTTGTCAAGCCGGAATGCTGCAATTCTAGGCCGATTGAGAACGCTTTCGAACGGGAATGCGCGCTGCGGTTGTTACGATACGGGTCTGGAAAAGGCCCCGCCTGCGGCCGTCACCACGCATGGCAAGCAGCGCACAATTCATAGAACCTGTTAAATTTCAGATGTTTGCCCATACAACCACGAGCCGGAACAAGCGTCCCGCTAGGTAAGCAGCGCCTTGGCCGTCGGTTCGTCGGTCACCAGCCCGTTCAGCAGCCCGCCCTTCAGCGCGGCCTGAAGCCCTTCGAATTTCTCGGTTCCCGCAGCAACGCCGACAACCAGATTCTCCCCCGGAGGGTCCACCCGCACGCCCGCGACCCGCAGGTTCGTCCCCGTCTCCAGGTACCGCCCCTCGGCGTCATAGGCCCAGCCGGCGATCTCTCCCGCGGCACCCGCCGCCTGCATCTGCGCCAGTTCTCCGGCGCTCATGAATCCGTCTTTCCGCAGCGGCGCGTTCTCGTTCATCTGGCCGATGCCGACGAAGGTCACGCCCGCCCCCTGCGCCAGCCGCATCACCTGCTGCACCGGCTTCAGCGAGTAGAACACCTCTCGTTCCTCCGGCGACGAGGCGATCTGCGGAAGCGGCATGGGAAAGTGCGGCGCACGGATCTTGTCGGCGATCCGCATGACCACGTCGTAGAAGGACGCCGACCCGTCCGGCGAGATGTTCCCGTTCAAGGACACCAGTTTGTGCTGTTCGCATTCCATCGAGCTGAGGTTCTCGATCGTGGCGCGCAGCGTCCGGCCGGTTCCCAGCGCCATCACCAGAGGTTCTGACGAGGACAGGATGCGCTCCATTTCCGCCGCCGCGAAGGGCGCGATGGAATGCACCGGGTCGACCCCCTCGCCCAGGCTGGGCGCGACACGGCAGACCTTCAGCGAAAACCGTTCGCGCAGCCGCGCCTCCAGCGCAAGGCAATGCGAGACCGGATGTTCCATCCGCACCCGGATCAGCCCGTCGGCCATCGCCCGCGCGACCATCCGCTGCGCCCGCTGCCGCGAGATGCCCAGTTCCTTCGCGATCTGGTCCTGGGTCTTGCCGCCTACGTAGTACAGCCAGCCTGCCCGCGCCGCGAGGTCGAGCGGCGTCGCCTCCTGATCGCGGTCCCCGGCCATGTTCATCGCTGCGGCTCCGTCCCTTCGGAAAGAAGGTCAGAGTGAAAGAATTCCCGGAAATTTGCAAATTCGCGGTGCGGCACGGCGTCGTCCGGCGTCTCCAGCGCACGCCCCTGCAGGTGGCTGCCGCCGGTGAACCGCCATACGACCATCCCCGCCGCAAGCCCGGCGCGCACGCCCATCAGGCTGTCCTCGATGACGAGGCAGCGCTCGGGCTGCGCGCCCATCTTTTCAGCGGCGCGAAGGAAAAGGTCCGGCGCCGGCTTGCCATTGGCGACCTCGGACGCGGTGGTCACCTTTCCGGCGAAGACGCTGTCCAGGCCGACGATCTCCAGCGACCGCTTCACGCGCACGGGGCTGGAGCTGGTAGCAAGGCAGTAGGGCCGGTCCAGCGCGCGGATCACATCGGCCACGCCGGGCATGATCGTCAGCTCTGTCTCGAAGGCGTCGAGCAGGCGCTGGCGATAGGCGGGTTCGAAACTCTCGGGCAGGTCGACGCCGAAATCCTTGCGGACCGTCGCCAGCACCACGGGGTAGCTTCGCCCGAGGAAATGCCGCGCGACGTAATCCATGTCGAGATCGATGCCACGCTCCGCCAGTTCAGCGATCAGCATGCGGGCGCTGATCGTCTCGCTGTCGATCAGCACGCCGTCGCAATCGAAAATGACAAGGTCGATATCGCGCATCCTGCCGGGTCCTCCCGCCCCGGTCTCCCCCGCCGGGCTGGATTCCCCTATAGCGGCACAAACCGGCAAAGGTCGAGGCGGTTCCTACGGCATCGGGCCCGCGGCCTGCGGCAGGATGAACGGCACATGCACGCCTTCGGGCGTTCGGTTCACCCGGACGCGACAATCGTAAGCCTCTGAAAGAACTTCGTCTTTCAGCACCTCCGCCGGCGCGCCCTGGCACATCGTCCGGCCCTTGTGAATCAGCGCAACGCTGTCGGCGAACATCGCCGTCAGGTTCAGCTCGTGCATCACAGCCACCACCCCGCCGCCCGCATCGGCATAGTCACGGGCGATCTGCATCACCTCCAGCTGGTGGCCGATGTCGAGTGATGACACCGGTTCGTCCAGGAACAGCCAGCGCGGCTTGCCATCCTCCACCGGATGCCAGACCTGCAGCAGCACGCGCGCCAGCTGCACCCGCTGCTGCTCGCCGCCCGACAGCGCGTGGTAGAACCGTCCCTCGAACCCGGCGAGACCGACCCGGGCGAGCGCCTGTTCCGGCAGATCGTCCTCCGCCGCATCGGTCCCGGCAAGCAGGCCGATGCGCAGCACTTCCAGCACGGTGAAGGGAAAGGCCAACGGTGTCGCCTGGGGCAGCACGCCACGGCGGGTGGCCAGCTCCCACCCCTTCATCGCGCGCATGTCACGCCCCTCCAGCCGCACCTCGCCGCCATAGGAAAGCTCACCTGTCAGCGCCCGAAGCAGCGTTGTCTTGCCGGAGCCGTTCGGCCCGACGATGCACGTCAGCTCGCGCGCCCTTGCGGTGAACCCGGCACCTTTCAGGATCGGCACCCCGGACAGGGAAACGGTGATATCGCGGGCGGTCAGCATCACGCCTCCAGAACGGCGCGGTTGCGCAACAGGATGTACAGGAAGAACGGCCCGCCCAGCACCGCCGTCACGATGCCTATGGGCAGTTCCGCAGGGGCGACGATGGTGCGCGCCACCATGTCGGCAGCGATCAGAAGCGCCGCGCCCAGGAGGCCCGCGGCCGGCAGCAGGTAGCGGTGATCCGGCCCGATGGCCAGTCGCAACAGATGCGGCACCACGATCCCGACGAACCCTATGCCGCCCGACACGGCCACCGCCGAGCCGGTGGCCCCCGCCACGGTCAGAATCGCGATCCGCTTCATCCTCTGCACCGGAATGCCCAGATGCGAGGCCGCCGCCTCGCCCAGTGCCAGCGCGTTCAGCGCCTTCGCCAGGAACGGCGCCGCCGCCATGGCCAGAACGATCAGCGGCAGCGCGGCCAGCACCTTGGTCCACGTCGCGCCGGCCAGCGACCCCAGCCCCCAGAACGTCAGGTCGCGCAATTGCGCGTCGTCAGCCATGTAGACGAGGATGCCCGACAGCGCCCCCGCCAGCGCCCCCAGCGCGATTCCCGCCAGCAGCATCATCGCGACCGATGTCCGCCCGTTCCGTGTGGACACGCGGTACAGCAGAAGTGTCGTGATCCATCCGCCCAGGAACGCCGCCACCGGCACCAGGTAGGTACCGGTCCACGCCCCTACCCAGGCGGGCAGCATGCCGCCCAGCACGATGGCGCCGATCGCGCCCAGTCCGGCGCCGGAGCTGATCCCCACCAGTCCCGGATCGGCCAGCGGATTGCGGAACAGCCCCTGCATCACCGCGCCGGATACGGCCAGTGAGGCGCCAACCAGCATGCCCAGCGCCAGCCGTGGCAGGCGGATGTCGAACAGGATGATCGACTCGCGCAGACTGACCTCTTCGCCGTTGAACAGCATCGACAGGACCTGCCAGGGCGAGGTCGCCGTCGCCCCGGTGCCGAGGCTGATCACACTGACCACGGCCAGCAGCACGGCCAATCCGCAAATGACGATCCGCGCCCGCGCCCTGCGGTCGCCGGCCCGGGATTGTGTACGCTGGATTTGGGCCCCGCCCGACGCCTCCGCCACTGTCACCGGTCAGCCTTCCCCGTAGAGTGCCGCGTTCAGGCGGCGCACCGCCTCCGGCGTGCGCGGGCCGAAGCCCAGTAACAGCAGCCCGTCGATCCGCACGACACTGGCAGAGACGCCCGCGGGCGTCGCGGCAATGGCCGGCATCGCCAGCAGCGAAAGGTTGCCCGTCGCGTGATCGCCGCGTGCCATCATCAGGATGACATCCGGCGCGGCGGTAATGACAGCCTCGTCGGTCAACGGCTTGTAGCCCTCGAACCCGGTGATCGCGTTCTCGCCGCCCGCCAGCCCGATGATCGCGTCGGCGGCCGTGTTGGTGCCGGAAGCCATGATCCGCCCTCCCTGTGTCGACAACACGAACAGCACCTTCTTCGGTGTCTCGGTTTCAGCCGCCGACATCGCATCGGCCAGAGCCGCGTCGACCTTGTCGGCCAGCACCGCGCCCTTCTCCGGCACGCCAAGTGCTTCTGCCACGGTCTCGATCTTTTTCCGGATCGCGGCGCGGTCATAGCCTTCCGGAACCGTCACGAACTCCACATCTGCGGCGCGCAGCACATCGATGGCTTCCGGCGGCCCGCTACCATCCTCGGCGAGGATCAGATCCGGGTTTACCGACAGCACGCCCTCCGGCGACAGCGCACGCATGTACCCCACATCAGGCAGATCCTGAGCCTCGGCCGGGTAACTCGATGTGGTGTCTCGCGCGATAAGCCGATCCTGCTCGCCCAGCGCGTAGACGATCTCGGTAATCGAACCGCCGATGGCCAGAAGCCGCTTGCCGGGCGGTACGTCCTCTGGCGCCGCACTGGCCGCGAAGGCGATCAGCGGGCCGACAAGACAGAAGAACACGATGATTGGCAGCGGCAGCCGTTCGGGTCTGGCAGAGTTCATTGCAGCGCCTCCTCTGCCGTGCCTTCCGGCAGGCCGTTAACGATTTCGGTAAAGGCCGGGTAGTGGTCGACGCTGTCATTGCGCATCCCGAACAGCTGCAGGATCAGCGCGCCCTGTGCATCGAAGGCTTCGATGGAAACCGCCTTGCCGCGGCGCGTTGGTTTGTCGACCGCCCAGACCTCGGCCACATGGTCCAACCGAAGGTGCAGGTTGAAGTCGGGGTCGAGCACGTTCTGCCACGAGCCCATGCGCTTCAGCGTTTGCAGCGGGCCCGAATGGATCTGGATGCAACCGCGATTGCCGACGAACAGCATGCAGGGCACCGCCTGCGCCTGCAGTGCCTCCAGCGCAAGGTCCAGCGCCTCTGGCTGCAGCAACCGCACATAGGGTTTCCCGGCGATGCGATAGGCGCCCAGCCGGTTCATTTTCAGCTTCGACGCCAGGCGCAGGAACTGATGCGAGTCCGACATCCGGTCCCATTCCCTGCGCAGGGTCTCTGCCTTCGACGGATCGGCCTTCGCCGCCTCCACCGGTTTACGGGGTTCCAGCGCCACGTAGTCCGAGGGGTCACCCGTCGCCACCGCTTCGACCAGCGCGCGCCATCCCGCGGGCTCCGCGTCCAGCGGCAAGATGACCTTGTGTACGGCATCGCCCGCCGCGTCAAAGATCTGCAGGCTGCGGCGGATGCCCTTGTCGGTTTCCCTCTCCACCGCGAAGCCATGCACCCAGGATCGCGGAAAGATCCGCAGATCAATGGCCTCGTTCAGCACCATCGCCGCGTGGTCGCCCGGCCGGTAATTGTCGTAAACCCCGGTCTTCTCACTCACCGCGCTTTCATTGCGGGTCAGCGCCGTCACCGGGCCAAGTGCCGTCAGCCGCGGCATCAGAGCATCGGGCAACGCAACGATCCGCGTCACCTCCTGCCCCACCTGCGCGGCGACGAGATCCGCCTCACTGACACCTACCGCAGCGGCAAGATCACGCGGACGCATCGAGTCGTTTTCGGCCAGCACCTTGCGCAATTGACGCGCGTTCCTTGTCACCGTGGAAACCATCCGCAGCATTCCTTCCCGACTTCATTGTGGCGCCTGACTCGCTCCCGGCCCTAAAGCGTTGGGATCGCTGGGTTTCGTCCGGATCGGCACTGCCTCGAAACCGGGACGACTTACTTGACTAGATTAGTCGCCTATTTTATGCGATGCAACCTGAGATCGGCCGGATTCTGACGACGCCCAGGGCAAGCCGGATGCCGGCCGGAACCAGACAGACACGTCGAGAAGGGAACGCCACGCGTACCGGTTGCCGGCCGATCCAGCCCCGGCCGCATTTGTCCCGACATAGAGAGATACGGAGATCCCATGGGTGTATCCCGAACGAATTCGATTTGCCTGGCCACGGCGTTTGCCCTGGCTTTTTCGGGCGGTCAGGCCATGGCGCAGGAAGCGGTCGAAGACGCACCCGCGCTGTTCGTGGAACTGAACAGCGCCGCACCGCTGGACGGCGCCTGCCGCCTGACATTCATGGCCACCAACGGGCTCGGCACACAGGTGGACAAGCTGGTTCTGGAAACAGTGCTGCTGACCAAGGGCGGCGTGGTCGAACGCCTGACCCTGTTCGACCTGCAGACCCTGCCTGTCAGCCGCCCGCGCGTGCGCCAGTTCGACGTGCCGGGCCTTGAATGCGGCAATCTCGGACAGGTCCTGATCAATGGCATCCAGGCCTGCGACGGCGAAGGGCTGGATCCGGCAACCTGCACCGACAAGCTGGAACTTTCCACCCGCTCTGATGTCGAGGTGATCGGGTGAACTGGAGCGAAATGACAACCCTTCTGCAGGACCGTGTTCAGGGCATCGTGGACCTCGGCGGCCCTGTCGTGGCGCTGCTGCTGGTCCTGTCCGTCCTTTCCTTGGCGGTGATCCTTTACAAGCTCTGGCATTATGCCGCCTCGGGCGTCGGTCGGCATCGCCGCATCCGCCTGGCCCTGCAGGATCTCGACGCCGGCCGCCTGAAGGCCGCGCGGGAAAAGCTGAAGGCCAGCCGCAGCCACCTTGCCCCGATCCTGCTTCGTGCGGTCGAGAATCCGTCCGCCGAAACCAAGACCCGTGTAGAAGCCGAGGCCGCCCTGCGTCTCGACAAGCTGGAACGCGGTTTCCGCATCCTCGATTCCATCGCGCAGATCGCACCGCTTCTGGGTCTGTTCGGTACCGTGCTCGGCATGATCGACGCTTTCCAGGCTCTGCAGGAGGCCGGCTCTTCGGTGGATCCTTCCACACTGGCCGGCGGCATCTGGGTCGCTCTGATGACCACCGCGGCGGGACTCGCCGTGTCGATGCCCACCAGCCTGATGCTGACCTTCCTTGAATCCCGCGTCTCGCGCGAACGCGCGCTTGCAGAGATTGCCGTGGAGACCGTGTTCTGCCCGCACCCGGTCGCAAAGACCGCCACGCCGCCCCGCCGCCCGGCAAGCGCCGTGCTGGCCGCCCATGCCAATTAGAGGCGCAGTCAAGCGCCGCCGCGCCGTCTCGATGACATCGCTGATCGACGTCATCTTTCTTCTGCTGCTGTTTTTCATGCTGAGTTCGACCTTCACCAAGTTCGCCGAGATCCCGCTGACCACCGGCGGCGCCTCCGCCGCACCTGCCGCCGCCAGCGCGACGCCCCCGATCTTTCTGCGGCTGTCCGCGGAAGAGATGTCGGTGAACGGTCAGCCTGTTGAGATCGATGCGCTGGCGGACCGGCTGCAAGAACTGCGCGACGGCGAGGACGCGACCGTGCTCGTCACCATCGCGGACGACGAGACGACTTCGCAGCAACTGATCGAACTGCTGGTGACGCTGCGTGGTCTGCCCGACCTGAACGTCACGGTGCTGGAGTAGTCCCATGCCGCTCCGCCGCCCCTCTCAGCGACAGAAAGGCGAGCCGACGATCGCGCTCATCAACATCGTCTTCCTGATGCTGATCTTCTTCATGATCGCGGGCGCGCTGGCGCCGCCGCTCGACAACCGCGTGGAACTGGTGGACACCGCGGAACTGGAGGGTCGCGCGCCGCCGGATGCCGCCGTCGTGCTGCCCGACGGCAGCCTGTCCTACCGTTCGGAACCCATCGACGTGGCCGGCGTGGTGGCGCAGTCGGAAACCGGAACCGATGCGGAAGGCGAGGAAACCACCGAACTGCGCCTCGTCCCGGATCGCAACCTTCCCGCCCGCACATTGCTTTCGCTTGCCGGGGAACTGCGCGCGGCGGGCGCGGGCGACATCTGGTTGATCACCCAGAAGGGCCTCGAATGAAGCGCGCGCCCGTCATAGCCTTCGGCGCTCTCGCCGCCTCTATCGCCATCCATGGCGGCGGCATGGTCGCCGTCAGCGCCGCGCCGCCCCCGCCGCTCGACAGCGCGCCCGCCGGTGTGGCGAAGCTGGGCAACAGCTTTGCCGACATGGTCACCGGCACGCCGTCCGAAGTCGAACCGACCGAGGTAACCGAGGCCGAGGAGGTGGAAGTCACCGAAGCCGCGGAAACCGAAGAAATCGCCGAGCCCGAAGAGGTGACGGAGACACAGCCGGCGGAGCCTGTGGAATCGCCCGAGCCGGTGGAGACCGAAACCGCGGCCGACGTGATGCCGACCGAGACCGAAACGGTCGAAGTCGTGGAAACAGAGACCGCAGAGGTCACTGAAGCCGCGGAAGCACCACCGCCAGTCCCAATCGAAGCTCCTGAGCCGGAACCAGAGGAAGTGGCCGAGGCCGAGCCGACCACCGCTACCGCCGCGCACCTGACCGAAACCGCCGAACCGGTCGTTACGGCGATGGTCGAGAGCAGCACGCTGACACCGGCCGCCCCAATCAATCCGGTCACGCCGGCAACCGAACCGCCGGAGGAAACGCCGGTGACCGAAACGCCTCCGCCGGTCCCGGTCGAAACGGCGGAACCCGTGACACCCACACCGGTGGAGACCCTCGAAGCGGTCGAAACCGAAGGCTCCGAACTTGCGGTCACCCAAGCGCCGCCGCCGGCGCCCCGGCCAGACGATCTGGTGCCAGAGCGTGTTGAGGAGACGCCTCCGCGGCCCACCCCGCCGCCGCCACAGCCCGTGCGCAACGCGGGCAACGCGACAGAGGACGGCGTGCGCGGCCGCGATACAGGGCAGGCTGAGGGACCGGATGCCAGCAATGGCAGCGGAAGCAGCGCCGGTGCGCTGGCCGCCGCGAATGCCCGCGCCGCGGCGCAGTACGGCAACAAGGTCATGTCCAAGATCAGCCGCACGCGGCGAGACCGCACGCGCCTTCAGGGCGTGGCGCTCGTTTCGTTCTCGATCACGCCGTCGGGCGGGCTGGGATCCGTCGGCATCGCGCGGTCCTCAGGCAGCGCTGAACTGGACCAGATCGCAATGAACCACATCCGCCGAGCGGCGCCATTCCCGCCGCCGCCGCCCGGAGCGCAGACGCGCTGGTCCGTGGAGTTCGCCGGGCGCTAGGCCCGGCGGCTACTGCTACTGAATAACCCGAGCGTCCGGTGCACCTAGTGGTCGTGCGCGTCGGCCTCGCCCTTGCGCCAGTAATTCGATGCCTTCAGATGCGAACCCGGATGGCCTAGCGCGTCCAGTTTCTCGCGCGCTTTGCTGACCGCGTCGGCCTCGGCGGCAAAAAAGACGAACCCTTCGCCCTCCGGCAGGCTCAGCGTATCGAGATAGCCCTGAAGTGTCTCGCCCTTGTCGGCGTGAAGCCAGACCATTTCGACATCCGCGGCACTCTCGATCTGCTGCTCCTCGGCGGCATCCGCCACCTCGATAACCGCGCGCGCTTTCGCACCGGCAGGCAGTGCCTCCAGCCGCCGCGCGATCGCCGGCAGCGCGGTGCCGTCGCCCATCAGCAGCTCCCAGTCCGCCTGCCCCTCGACCAGGAAGGACCCGCGCGGCCCGCCAACGCCCAGCTCATCGCCCGGCCTGGCATCCATCGCCCACGGCCCCGCCACGCCGACCTCGTGCAGCACGAAATCCAGCGTCAGTTCCTGCGCCTCCGGATCGAAGAAGCGCGGCGTGAACTGCCGCGTTTCCGGGCGCCCGTTCGGCCATTCCAGCCCACGTTCACCTGGCGTCGGCTTATCCAGAGCCTGGCCCGGCTCCGGGAATGCCAGCCGGATGTGATCGTCGAACCCGGGACATTGGAATCCCTCCAACTCCGGCGACTTTACCACGATCCGCGCCATCTGCGGGGTGATCCGGGTATTGGAAACAACCGTGGTCCTGCGGAACTTCAGGTCGTGACGAATGCGGCGCGTGGTAATCGGCATGGGCTATCTCCGGGCGGATTTTTCGGGATTGTCCGGGCTCTGGCGCCGCATCGGGTGCCATGGCGAGGAGGCCGGCGATCGCGAAAAACCCGCCGGCCGCGCCACGTTAGCAGCGCCCGCCCGGCACCGAAAGGCCAAACCGGCCGCTGCACATCACCTGTGCGGGAAGGCCGTCAGCGCACTACGTAGACCGAGCATTCCGAGTGCCGCACCACTCGGGCGGCGTTCGGACCAAGCAGGTAGTCCTTCAGGTCCGGCTTGTGCGCGCCGATCACGATCAGCTGCGCGCTGTCGCTCTTTGCCGTCTGCAGGATCTTTTCGTAGGCATTGCCGGTGGCGACGATATGCCGGGCCGCGGCATTCGCCTCGTCACCGATGGCTGCCGTTACCAGATCGTTCAGCAGCTTCTTCGCCTTGCTCACCGCTTCGGCGTGATGGTCACTGCTGAAGTAAGTGCCGACGATGCTCATCCCGAAATCCGGCAGCACGGTGATCACGTCCAGACCGGTACCGTCCAGGTCCGCGATCTGCTTGGCGCGTTTCACCACCTTCACGTCTTCCAGCCCGTTCGAAATATCGACGGCGCACAGAACGGGTTGCGTCATTGGATGGCCTCCTCTCCCGCCGCCTCTTTCGGCGCGCGGCCACGCTGCAGCATCACGATCAGCCCGAGCAGCAGCAACGCCGGGATGAAGATCAGTTCTTTCGGCAGTTGATCTGCCGGGGCCTGGACCGAGGACAGGACTACCGGCTCATCACCGTAGAAATCGAAGCTCGACAGCGTGTCCGAGTAAGGCGTGCCGAACATCGGCTCTTCCATCGGCACCTGTCCGTCGGTTTCTTCCATCAGCAGCAGGCCCGACGCCTCGAGTTGCTCGGCCCCGGACGCATCGGTCGTGGTCAGCACGACCGTCGTGTCCTTCGGCTCCAGCGTGTCGAAGTCGGGTCCGGACACCACCAGCCGCAATTCCCTGCCGGGCGGCGCATTGTCGAGCGCAGTCTCCAGCTCCGCCGGTGCAATGGTCTCGTACGGCGGCTGGATCATGTCCATGAAGAAGCCCGGCCGGAACAGCGCAAAGGCGATCAGCACCAGCGCCACGCTCTCATAGATCCGGGACCGCGAAACGAAATACCCCATCGTGCCGGCAGTGAAGATCAGGATTCCGATCGTACTGATGATCGCGACCATGATCCCCTCGACCAACGTAACGTCGATCAGAAGCAGGTCGGTGTTGAAGATGAACACGAACGGGAGCGCCACGGTGCGCAGCGAGTAGAAGAACGCCGTGAACCCGGTGCGGATCGCGTCACCGCCCGACACAGCCGCAGCGGCGAAACTCGCCAGCCCGACCGGCGGCGTCACATCCGCCATGATGCCGAAGTAGAAGACGAAGAGGTGCACCGCGATCAGCGGCACGATCAGCCCCGACTGCGCGCCAAGCTCGACGACCACGCCGGCCATTAGCGACGACACCACGATATAGTTCGCCGTGGTAGGCAGGCCCATGCCCAGTACCAGGCTCAGCAGCCCCACCATCACCAGCATCAGGATCAGGTTGCCGCCGGACAGGAACTCCACCAGGTCCGCCATTACCTGCCCGACACCGGTCAGCGTGACGGTTCCCACGATCACACCCGCCGTGGCCGTGGCCAGGCCGATACCGATCATGTTGCGCGCACCGTCCACCAGCCCCTGCCACAGGTCGATGACCCCGGCGCGGAACTTCTCGCCCATCTCGCCCTCGCCGCGGAACAGAGCCTTCAGCGGGCGCTGGGTCAGCAGGATGGCGAAGAGCAGCGCACTGGCCCAGAAGGCGCTGAGGCCCGGCGATTTCTGCTCGATCATCAGGAAGTAGACCAGCACGATGATCGGCAGCAGGTAATAGAGGCCCGACTTGTAGATCTTGCCCACCTCGGGAAGTTCCACCGTCTCGGCATTCGGGTCGTCCGGCTCCAAGTCCGGCGTCTGCGCCGCGACCCAGACAAGCGCCGCATAGGCCGCCAGCAGCAACAGCGACAGCACCCAGCCGGACCCGCCCGGCACGGCCGACACGATCCATTTCACCGGGAACTGAACGGCATAGCAGACCGCCGCAAAAACGGCGAAGAATGCCGCCATCCCGCCGATTGTCCGGCCCAGCGACACCACGCGGTTGCCCAGCGTCGGCATCCGGTTCTTCACGGCTTCCAGGTGAACGATATAGACCAGCGCGATGTAGCTGATCGCGGCTGGCAGGAAGGCGTGGGTAATTACCTCTACGTAGGAAATGCCCACATACTCCACCATCAGGAACGCCGCGGCGCCCATGACCGGCGGCATGATCTGCCCGTTGACAGAGCTTGCGACCTCGACCGCGCCTGCCTTTTCCGAAGAGAACCCGACCCGTTTCATCAGCGGAATGGTGAAGGTGCCGGTGGTCACGACGTTGGCGATGGACGAGCCAGAAATCAGGCCGGTCGCAGCGGAGCCGACGACCGCCGCCTTTGCCGGACCGCCGCGCAGGTGGCCCAGCGCGCCGAAGGCCATCTTGATGAAGTAATTGCCCGCGCCCGCCTTCTCCAGCAGCGCGCCGAATAGTACGAACAGGAAGACGAACTTTGTCGACACGCCCAGCGCGATGCCGAACACACCCTCGGACGTGATCCACATGTGGCTCATCGCCTTCTGCAGCGAGGCGCCCTTCCAACGGATCACCTCGGGCACCCACGGGGAGGAACCGAAGAAGACGTAAAGCAGGAAGATCGTAGCGATGATCGCCATCGCCGGCCCCAAGGCCCGACGCGCGCCCTCGAACAACAGGATCAGGCCCAGCAGCGCGAACCACTTGTCGGTATCGTCCGCCAGCCCGCCGGCCTGCACGATCTTGTCATAGAAGATATAGCCGTAAAGCGCCGTGAAGACGCCGAGGAAGGCCATGATCCAGTCCTGGATCGGGATGTAACTGCGCGGAGAGCTTTTCAGCGCCGGATAGGCCATGAACGCCAGGAAGATCGCGAAAGCCAGGTGGATCTGTCGTGAGTTGTTGATCACGTCGCCGGGCAGCAGGTAGTTCGCCCAGGGCGAGGCCAGGATTACCTGGAACACCGACCAGACCACCGCGATGATCGCCAACGCCGTGCCGACCGGACCGGTGGGATTGCGTGCCCCGGAATCGGTCGAGGCGACAAGATCCTGAAGTTCTTCCTCGCTCAATGCGCGGGATTTTCCGGACTCTTCGGCCATAATCTCAACTCCCCGTCCCGCCGGCTGTTGGCGCCAGTCGCTTATGATTCATCTTAAGGATGTAACGGGGCCCGGCAAGCGGGCCCCGTCGAAACTGCCGGATTACTCCATCCAGCCCTGTTCGCGATAATATTTCGCGGCGCCGTCATGCAGCGGCGCAGACAGGCCGTCCTTGATCATTTCCTCGGGCTTCAGGTTTGCGAAGGCCGGGTGCAGACCTTTGAAATCCTCGAAGTTGTCGAAGACCGCCTTCACCACCTGGTACACGGCTTCTTCGCTGACCGCGGAGGAAGAAACGAAGGTCGCGCCAACGCCGAAGGTGGTCACGTCCTCGTCATTGCCGCGGTACATGCCGCCGGGGACCGTGGCCACGCGGTAAAAGCTGTTTTCCTCGACAAGCCCGTCGATCGCCGGACCGGTCACGTTGACCAGCACAGAGTCACAGGCCGTGGTGGCTTCCTGGATCGAACCCGACGGGTGGCCGACAGTGTAGATCATCGCATCGATCTGGTTGTCGCAAAGCGCGGCAGACTGTTCTGCCGCCTTCAACTCGGTCGCGAGGGCGAAATCGTCTGTCGTCCAGCCCATCGCGTCCAGCACCACGTCCATCGTACCGCGCTGACCGGAACCCGGGTTACCGATGTTCACGCGCTTACCCTTCAGGTCCTCGAAGGAGCTGACGCCCGCATCGGCACGCGCCACCACGGTGAACGGTTCCGGATGCACCGAAAAGACTGCGCGCAGTTCTTCGAATGGACCGGCATCCTCGAAGCTCGAGCTGCCGTTATAGGCGTGGTACTGCCAGTCCGACTGAGCCACGCCGAATTCCAGTTCGCCTTCGCGGATGGTGTTCAGGTTGTAGACCGAGCCGCCGGTGGATTCGACCGAGCAGCGGATACCGTGTTCTTTCCGGCCCTTGTTCACCAGACGGCAGATCGCGCCCCCGGTCGGATAATAGACGCCGGTGACACCGCCGGTGCCGATGGTGATGAACTCCTCGGCCATGGCGGCCGGGGCCATAACGGCGGCAAGCGCAGCACCAGTGACTGCAAATTTAAATCGAGTGAACATATGTTTTCTCCCTTGGTTCAACTCACATTACGCTTCGGGTTCAGCCGGGCCAGGTTTCCTCCAGCCGGCGATTGCTTTCTTCCACCTCCGCGATTCGCTCGCGCGCCGCGTTACCGGCCCGCGCCGCCAGCATCCCGATCATGGTTTCGATCAGCGCCAGTGTCGCCACGTAGGAGGAATAGAAATGCGGACTGTCGGTCGGCATGATGAAATGCGCCGCCGCGTGGCGCAGGGCCGGGCAGGCGTGTGTGTCGGTGATCACGATCACATACACGCCTTGCGCCGCCGCCATCCGTGCCGCGCTGATCGAGCGGGCCGAAAACGGCGGCATCGTCACGATGATCAGCGCGTCGCGCTCGTCCAGCCCGGTCAGCCCCGCGCCCAGAGACGCGCCCATGCGGCTGGCCAGCGACCAGTTGTCGGCACAGAAATTCGCCATGTAGGACAGGTACTCGACCGGTCCGGTCGAACCGAGACCGCCCAGTGCGACAACCTTCCGCGACCCGTGCAACTGGTCGACCACCCGCTCGAGGAGGTCCGTATCGATCTCGCGCCCCATCTGTTCCACGTTCTCCAGGCAGGCGCGAAGATGCGCCGCCACGAAACTGCCTCCCTCGCCGCCATGCTCTTGCTGAAGGCGTCCAGCGCGGTCGGCGAAGCCGTTCATCCGGCGACCCAGCTTGCTGCGCATCGAATCCCGCAGTGCTTCGAAATTCTCGAAATCGAGCGCCCGAGCCAGGCGCGAGAAGGTCGCCGGCGCCAGCCCGCTATCGGCCGAGACCGCACGCAGACTGCGGGTCGCGACATCGATCGGATTGGCAGCGACATAGTCGCCCGCCTGCCGCAGCTTTGCGCTCAACGCGTCGTAGCTGCCGGCCAGCCGCTGATCGAAGCTATGTGGCAACGCTGTTTCTCCCTGTCAGGAAAAACTGTTTCATCCGTTTCAGTTATTGTCAATTCCCGACTCATATGTTTCATGAACAGGCAAAGATCGGCACGGATAGACCCATGAATCATGTCTTTCCCCGTCATACACGAGCATTGCCACCAACCGCCGTACGTGGCGAGGGCGTCTATCTCATTGACCGGCACGGTAAGACCTATCTCGATGCGTCGGGCGGCGCGGCGGTGTCCTGCCTTGGACATTCCGACCCGGACGTGATCGCCGCGATCAAGCGGCAACTCGACGAGATGCCGTTTGCGCATACAGGTTTCTTCACCTCGGAACCGGCAGAGGAACTGGCCGACAAGCTGATCGCGGCAGCCCCCGGCGGGCTGGACCGCGTCTACCTCGTCTCCGGCGGATCCGAAGCCATCGAAGCGGCGCTGAAACTCGCCCGGCAATACTTCCTCGAAATCGGCCAGCCACAGCGTCAGCGTTTCATCGCCCGGCGGCAAAGCTACCACGGCAACACGCTGGGTGCGCTCGCCACCGGCGGCAACATGTGGCGCCGCGAACCCTTCGCGCCGCTGATGATCGAGACGTCGCATATCTCGCCCTGCTACGAATACCGTGGCCGCGATGAAGGCGAGACACCCGAAGCCTACGGTCTGCGGATGGCAGACGAGCTTGAGCAGGCGCTTCAAGATCTCGGCCCCGAAACCGTCCTCGCCTTTGTCGCCGAACCCGTGGTCGGCGCGACGCTCGGCGCAGTGCCCGCTGTACCCGGCTATTTCAAACGTATCCGAGATATCTGCGACCGGCACGGCATCCTGCTGATCCTGGACGAGGTGATGTGCGGCATGGGCCGCACCGGGACCCTCTTTGCCTGCGAGCAGGACGGCATCGCACCGGACATCGTCACCGTCGCCAAGGGTCTCGGCGCAGGCTACCAGCCGATCGGCGCCATGCTATGCACCGCAGCAATCTACGAGGCGATCGAAAGCGGCAGCGGCTTCTTTCAGCACGGACACACTTATAACGGCCACCCGACAGCTTGTGCCGCGGCCAACGCCGTGGTCGATAAGCTCACGACCGGCGGCCTGGCGTCCCGCGCCGCCGAGATGGGAGAGCTGCTGGCCGCTCGCCTGCGCGAGTGCTTCGGTCAGCATCCCAATGTCGGTGATATCCGTGGGCGCGGCATGTTCCGCGGGCTGGAACTGGTGGCCGACCGCACCAGCAAAGCGCCCTTCGACCCTGGCTTGCAGGTAAACAAGAAACTCAAGGCCGCGGCCTTTGACGAAGGGCTGATCTGCTATCCGATGGGCGGCACAATCGACGGGCGGCAGGGCGATCACGTGCTGCTCGCCCCGCCTTTCATCGTGACCGAAGCTCAGCTTGAAGAACTGACCGACAAGCTCGCCCGCGCACTTTCCCGCGCCCTGCCCTGATCCCACGATCTAGCGTCGGCCCAGAGCCGGCCCGGAAAAGGCGGCAGCCGCGGCGGCCGGCTATGATCCCTCCGCATCGAGTCCCGTATGTGGTTCCCGCCCAATCACCGAATTGTCATCCTGCGAATTTGGCGCCCTGCCCAACGGCGAACCCGCCGTTTCTCGACACCGAAACCGGAGCAAAGTTTCAAATTGTGTCATCCAAAGGGCGATGCCACAAATAGAACACAATCTAAAGTGGGTGCGGAAAACAGGTAACGAATCGGGTGGGGATATTTTTAGGTTTCCATATCGGAACCAATGACATATCTTGTTCCTGCACGGAACGCATTGGGAAACGGGCCAACCGGTAGAAAGTCCCGTTTCGAAGGCGTTTGCCGCCAAAACCGTCGATTTTTGTGTCTAGCAAGGCTGCCACCCTCCCCGATGGGAAGTTTTTGCCTTAATCTAGCCTCAAATGCGGCATGATGGGGGCACCACAGACCCACCAAAACCTGCTGCGGGCTTGGGTGCGTTTGTGTGTTTGAGGGTGTGGGGAACAGATGAAAGACTTTACCAACGGCGCCGCATCGGTGCCATCGATGCTGTCACCGGAACTGCGCAATGACGTGATTCCGGCTCGCAACACGAAACGGCCGGCACCGGTTTTCAATGCTTCGCCGAAATTCGTGGCTTCGGTTCAGAACCAGGAAAGCGCGTACCGCCGGTGGGGCAAGCGTGCGATAGACCTCGTGCTGCTAATGCTGATCCTGCCAATTGCGCTGCCGCTTCTTGCGCTGTCCGCCATCGCGCTGTCCATCGAAGGACAGCCGATCCTGTTCCGCCAGAAACGGCTGGGACGGGGCGGCCGCGCCTTCACCATGCTGAAATTCCGTACCATGGTGCCAGACGCCGAACGGCGGCTTGAAGAATACCTGCAAAGCGACCCGCTGCTCCGGCAGGAATGGGACGCGACGCAGAAGCTTAAGCAAGACCCGCGGATCACTCCGCTCGGCCACTTCCTGCGCCGCAGCTCGCTCGACGAACTGCCGCAGCTCTGGCACGTCCTGACCGGCGAGATGAGCCTTGTCGGCCCGCGTCCGATGCTGCCGCAACAGATCGACCTCTACGGCGATCCTTACGCCTACGTGGCGATGCGCCCCGGCATCACCGGCCTCTGGCAGGTCTCGGAGCGCAACGAAAGCGATTTCACGGGCCGTGCTGTCGCCGACCGCGAATACGAACGGATCTGCACGCTGACGACCGATCTGTCGCTGATCGCGATGACGGCGGGCGTGATGCTCCGCGGCACCGGCTACTGACAGCTGAAATCGGCGCACGGCGCCCCGGAAACGGGGGCCGGTGCCGGATCTCTCCAGAACGGAACGATCCAAAGTGCAGATGTTGAAGATGGGGGACGAAGGCGGCAGGAATCTTGCCGACGGCTTCCGCACCGCCGGCAAGTCGCGTCGAGGCGAAGTGGCCCCGCCCGTCAGCCGCGCCCAGACAGGCGGGCCCGACCACGAAGATGCCTGGAACAAACTGCGGATCATCGCCGACGCACCGAAATTCGGCCCGGACGCCCGCATTCGCCTTATCACCTGTCGCCCCGAAGATCCGGCTTCCGTCGCATTCGACCTGCTGCGCACCCGGATTTTGCGGACCCTCCAGACCAACGGCTGGAGCCGCGTCGCCATCACTTCGCCGACCGCCGGCTGTGGCGCCTCCTTCACCGCCGCCAACCTGGCGCTCAGTCTTGCCCGGCTTCCGCACATCCGAACCGCCCTGGTCGATCTGAACCTACGCGCGCCGGGCCTTGCCGATACCTTCAACATCCGCAAGACCGGGGCGATAGAGCCGTTCCTGGCGGGCAAAATGCTCCCGGCACAGCATTTGTTCCGCATTGGACAGAACCTTGCGCTCTGCCTGAACGACACGCCCGTCGAGGGTTCCGTGGCCATGCTGCAGCACCCGAACACGATCAGGGTGCTGAACGACCTGAACCGCAGCCTGCTGCCGCAGGTGACAATCTACGACCTGCCACCGATGCTGGAAGCAGACGACGCCGAAGCCTTCCTGCCGCAGGTCGATGGCGTCCTGCTCGTGTCCGACGGCGGTCGGACCGACGCCGATCAGCTCAGGGAATGCGAGCGACTTCTGAACGGACAGCCCCCATTGCTTGGCGTGGTCCTCAACCGAGCCGAAGACGGCGCCGGATAACCCGGTCGCACGACTGACAGGAACCACGAGCGATGGGCCCGATCAAATCATTCACCGAGTTCGCGGCAATGCTGCGCCGCCGCCGCGCCACGTGCGTCGGCGTCATGGTACTCGGCATCATCGCTACGACGCTCTTCACTATCCAGCGGCCGCAGACATATGAGGCCACGGCGACGGTTCAGATCGCCGCGCCGCGTGTCGCCGACGGTTTCGCGCCGTCGACGTCCGACGACACACCGCTCCGCCGGCTCCTGACCGCGGAACAGCAACTCATGACCCGCGCCAGCCTGCTTGAACTTGTCGAGACTCACGGCCTGTTCGCAGCGCCTCCCGCACTCACCGACTCCGAAAAGGCCGCCAGCCTCCGCGACCTGATCCGTCTTGCGGACACGCCGGTCGGCAGCAACCCGGGCGGCGCAGTGGCGGGCCTTGCCATCAGCACCCGCCTCTCCACTCCGGACCAGGCACGCGACGTCGCCAACGCACTGGCGGACCGGCTGGTCGATCTCGGCAACGCCGCCAGGCTGGACCGCAGCGAAGCCACGCTCGACTTCTTCACCGAACAGGAACAGGCGTTGGCGCAACAGATCGAAGCGCTTGAGGATGAGATCTCCGAGGTGCGGAAACGCAACGAAACTGCCGTCCCCGGCGGTCTGCAATTCCGCCGCGTCGAGATCAGCGCCATACAGCAGGCGATCATCGATATCGACCGAGAGAGAATGACCCTCCAGACCGAACTGGAAAAGCTCGGCCGCGGCGACCAGCCTCGCGTCGTCCAGCGCCGGATGGAAGAGATCCGCGACGAGATCGCCAGCTTAGACACGCAGAAGATCATGCTCGAGGCGCGCAGCAGCCGTCTCGCCCGCAGCATCGGCGCGCTGCCGGACATGGAACAGCAAATGGCCAGGCTCGAAAGCCAGCTCCTGCAATTGCAGAACCGCAAGGAAGATGCCGCCCGCACCCGTGCAGCTGCGGAGGCGGCGCATCAGCTGGAAGTGACCAGCCGGGCCGAACGATTGCTGGTCATCGAGCCTGCGATCGCGCCGGATCGCCCAGTCGGGCCGGGGCGCTACGTGCTCGCAGCCGGCGGCGTGGCCCTGTCGGTCCTGCTGGCTATACTCGTCGCCTTCCTGCAGGATCTGCGGCACCCGGCCATCCGCACCCGCGCCCAGATGGAGCGGGAGACCAGCCTGATCCCGCTGGTCTCGATCCCCTATTTCCAGTCACCGCACGAGGCAAGCCGGCCGCATCTGGGCCTGTAAGAAACCGCAGGATCGCGCGAAGACGCCAAGCATTTCTGCGCGACACAGCTTCGGACCTTTTTGAGAATTTCAACCGCCCGGCCATACGACCGGGCGCAGATTTAGAGCCTGCGAGACCCGCAGGCAGTTCAGCGGCGCAGCACCATCGTGGTCAGCATTTGCCCCATGACACTTACGTAGCGGCCGCACATCCGCGCGGCGATCTCCGGCGGAATCGGCGCGTCGAGCGGTATCGCGCGGAAGGTCCGGTTGTCCGTATCGAGCGCGATCTCCAGTTCGTCAAAGCCAAAGGACAAGCCGGTCAGCGGATACTGGCACTTGTAGGCGCACTCCTTGGCCGACAGGATCAGCTTGGCCAGCACTCCGCGCCGGATGACCGGTGCCTCTTCCAGCCAATCACGCTCATGCGGCGTCAGCACCGTGTGAAGCCGCGCTTCTTCCAGCGGTTCGGCATCCGAAAGCGCGAGGCCGATGGACTCGATGCTTTCCGCCCGGCCAACCGCCGCAAGGCACACACGGTCGGAATGCGTAATGCTGCCGACAACACCGCAGGGCCAGGACGGAGAACCATCCTCGGCGGTCGTCACCGGCTGGCCGAACACGCCGATCCCCGCCATTGCACCTCGGGCCGCGGCGCGCCCGCAGGCATATTCGCGTCGCCGGGCCGGCAATGCCCGATCAACCGTCGCCTCCTCGCAGGGCATCAGCCCGGCCTGCGGTGCGCGCGGGTCCAATGCCGCCGCGACCACGCCATGCCCCAACTGGGCGATAGCCACCCCCTGCAGCACTTTCGCCAGATCGAGTTCGTCGATGATCGTCATGTCTCCTCCTTCACCCGGATACGCCGTAATGTGCGACGCCCTCGGATGGCACTGATACGATCCGCCTGTCCCGGACGGGGCAAGGCGGGGTCGGGCGCCGAAATGGCCCCCAGGTCGGAACGCGCGGCGGAACCGCGCGCGGTCTTAAATGGCAAGCGTTTGGAAAACTGGCGGGACCAAGACAGGACAGCAGCAGATCGTGATCCACCGAGGCGTCCGGCTTGGCCGGACCCTTGTAGCGCCGGTTCGGAAAAAGGTCCCCACCGACCTTTCCCCGAATGCCTGCGCCCATCGCCGCGTCCGCAGGATGCGCCGTCATCGAACCGATGGCAGCCTCCTCGGACAGACCGGGCCTGTCGTCAGCATACCCCAAGGTTTCACCCAATTTTCAGTCCTGCGAAACAGGACCAGCAAGCAGTATCGACGATGGTACGACCGGAGCCGAAATCCTGGCAATTCCGGAATTCCGGAAATGCGCGGAAAATGTGACTTCTCTCTATTTACATAGGGTTAACCAAGTGGCGCGACTTCACGGTTTGTGTCGGCACGGAAATAGAGACCGGTTTGCAGATTGCATTGTGTGTCATCGCGCAACGGTCGTGCAAAGTGAGTCGGGGCGGATGCCCCCGAAAGCCACGGAAAAGACAGGGTATTTTTACGAATGTGGCGGCCGTGTGGCGCGTGCCGCATTTCCGCCGCAAATGATACTGGCTCCTCCGCCCCTTGCCCCGTATCCGCAATGCCCGGTTTCGCGGCAAACCTGCGGTGCGCCCCGGTCGCCTGGCTCCGAATGGGCCGGCCACCAAGTTTCGCCGCACGCGGTGGATTGGAATTCCCCAGTGCCGGCGCCATCTTCACCGAAGACCGACATCCGTCCGGAGGACTCTTCCATGCAGGACGAACTGCCCGAAGACAGCAAGCTCACCCGTACCAAACGCCAATGGGCCGAAAGCGGCAGGTTCCTGACCGGCCGCACCGGTCACGACCGGCTGCCGCCGGGCCAGCATGAGGTAAAGAACTGGCCGGTCCTCGACCTTGGCGTCGAACCGGCGGTTGACCTGAACACCTGGCGCCTCGACGTGACCGGACTCGTCGAAGAACCGCTCTCGCCCGACTGGCAAAGCTTCGGCGCCTACCCGCAGACGACGCTTCGCACCGACATCCACTGCGTCACCACCTGGTCGCGCTACGACAATGACTGGCAGGGCGTCCGCCCGCGCGACATCCTCGAAGATGCCGGGCTCGGGGACGACGCCACCCATGTGATGCTGCATTCGCATGACGGCTACACCACCAACCTGCCGCTGGAGGATTTTATGTCCGACACCGCGCTGCTGGCCACCCACTGGCAGGGCGCGCCGCTACGGTCGGAACATGGCGGTCCGATGCGCGCGATGGTGCCGCACCTCTACTTCTGGAAAAGCGCCAAGTGGCTGAATGGGATCGAGGTCATGGCTGGCGACCGCCCCGGCTTCTGGGAACGCAACGGGTACCACATGTACGGCGACCCCTGGCGAGAGCAGCGTTACAGCCACGACTGATCCTGCGCCTGTAAATCGGCCGCCACGCAATTTTCTTGCCAACTCGCCACCGTTTGTCGTTAACCTTACGTACATTAGACGGAAAGGGCCTGACCTGTGGCAACCATCCGGCAAGGTATACGGTGCATTGTTTATCCGGCGATTGCGGGGCTTTTCATGCTGTTGTTCCTGCTTGCGCCGGCGGTCGCACAGGATGAAAGCCCAGCGGTCATACCGGACACGGCGTCTGTCATCGTTGACGGGCGCGTCGTCTTCGAGGTCATGGGCACCTCCGGCTATTCCGCCTCCGACCGTGCTACGGACATCGCGGACCGCCTCGTCCAGGTTGCGAGCGCGTCAGATTCCCTGACCATCGAAACCGAGGTCGTCGAGCATCAGTTCGGCCATCAGATTCAGATCGACGGCGTCCCGATCGTCATCGTCACCCAGCCCGACGCGGTGCTCGCGGGCTTTCAGGATACCGAGGTCATCGCGGATATCTGGGCGCAATTCGCCAAGGATGCGATCCGCTTTTACCGGGTCGACAGGTCTTCCGACGCCCGCATCCGAGGGCTGATCAGCGGCCTGATCTGGACCGGTGTGTTCATCCTTTTCACCGTCGCCCTGATCTGGCTGAACCGCCGCCTGAAGAAACGCAGCGAAAACATCATCGCCGGCTATCTGAAACAGGTGGAGGAAGCGACACAGGAAATCGTCCGCACCCGCGCATTGACCGAAGTCGCTTCGGTCGCCGTCCAGGGCGTCTTCGTCCTGCTCTGGTTCGTCGCGCTTTACTACTACGTCTCCGTCGTCCTGTTCAGTTTCGCGGAGACACGCGGCGTCGCCTCGCTTCTTCTGAACTACGTGACCGATCCGGTCATCGGCGCGCTTCAGTCCTTCGTGGATTTCATTCCCAGCCTCATTGTCCTGCTGATCATATTCTTCATTACCCGCTACCTGATCCGCATCGCGCGGGTGGCGTTCGAGAACATTGAGGCGGGCACGGTACGCGTCCGGGGCTTTCAGAAGCACTGGGTCTGGCCAAGTTTCAACCTCGTCCGCGCCTTCCTGATCATCTCCGCCCTGATCCTTGCCTTCCCGCACATCCCCGGCTCCGATTCCGCCGCCTTTCAGGGCATGTCGATCCTGCTCGGCGTGATGGTCTCCATCGGCTCCAACTCGGTCGTCTCCAACGTCCTCGCCGGGCTTTTCGTCATTTACCGGCAATCGACCAGCGTCGGCGATCTCATCGAGATCGGCGATCACATGGGTGAGGTCACTGCGATCAAGCTGACCGAGACCCACCTGAAATCCTCCAAGAACGAGCTGATCTCGATCCCGAACGCCCAGCTTCTGAACTCCGAGGTCAAAAACTACTCCCAGTCCATCGACGGCCGCGGCCTGCTGATCCACACGCCCGTCGGCATCGGCTATGACGAGCCGCAGCAGAAGATCGAGGCCCTGCTGATAGAAGCCGCCAAGAAGACCTCCGGCATCAAATCCACGCCGTCGCCCTTCGTCCTGCGAAAGGAATTGGGCGACTTCGCGGTGACCTACGAGATCAACGGCTACTCGAAGCGCGGTGAACAGCTGCCGCGTATCCTTTCGGAACTGCGCTCGCACATCCTCGACGTATTCCATGCCGCCGGCGTGCAGATCATGTCGCCGCATTACGAAGGCGACCCGGAAACGCTGAAGATCCCGGAAGTGCCCACGAAAGGCGCGACCGCCGATCCGGTCCCAGCCAAGTAGGCGCAATCCAGACACAGCGCCCTTCCGCAAACATCGACAGGCTATCACAAACGGCCTGCTTTCCTGTTGACTTGGAGCTGCTCCAACCCGCTACAGCCAGTGGAAAGCAACGGAGCCACATCATGAAGATCTCCAAAGCCGCCAAAGCCTGCGGCCTCAGCGCCGACACTATCCGCTTCTACGAGAAATCCGGCATGCTGCCGGACATTCCGCGCGGACCCGACGGCCACCGCGATATCAGCGCAAAGGACATCGACTGGCTGACGCTGCTCTACTGGCTCCGTGAAACCGGCATGCCGCTGAAGCAGATGAAGCGCTTCACGGCGCTGGCCAAGGCCGGTGACGCAGGTGTCGCCGAGCGGCGGCAGATCCTGCGCGACCACTCCGCCGAACTCGGGCGCCGCCGCGCACTGCTGGACCGGTGCGAGGAGGTGCTGGCCATCAAGATCGCCAGCTACGGGGAGGCGCCATGAAATTCGCCTACCTGATCGAACCGCCCTTCAACTTCCGCGATGCCGACGATGCGGTAACCGGCCATGACGTCGAAATCGCCCGCCATGTCTTCGGCGCGCTCGGCGAAAGTTTCGAACCGGTCGAAACCGAATTCGCCCAACTCCTGCCCGGCCTCGCGACCGGCGACTGGCACATGACCACCGGCCTTTTCGCAACCGAGGAACGCCGCCTGACTGCCCTGTTCACCCGCCCGATCTGGGCTCTGCCCGACGGGTTTCTCGTCCGGCGCGGCAATCCCCTCGCCCTGACCGGCTACCGCTCGGTGGCGCAGCACGGCACCGCAACACTTGCCGTGATCCGCGACCAGTTCCAGCACCGCTCCGCTGTCGAATTCGGTCTGCCCGAGCATCGCCTGAAGATCTTCGAAACCTATACCGAAGCAGCCACCGCCGTCCGCGACGGCACTGCCGACGCCTACGCCAGCGTCGCCCGCGCCCATGCGGGGTTCATCGCGCAAAACCGATGCTGGAACCTCGAAACCGTCGAGGTTCCGCATTTTGAGAAACCCCCGGCCTTCGGCGCCTTTGCCGTTTCCCTGCAAGAAACCGCCCTGCGCGACCGCATCGACGCTATCCTGCGCGGCTGGCTCGGCAGCACTGCGCACCGCCGCATGGCCGCTCGCTACGGTTTCTCGGATGCAGAGATCGACCTTATCGCCGCCTGACTCACTTGCCCCAGCGCAGGGCCGTCAGGTCCAGCTCCCGCGCCAGGTCCAGAAGCCGCGTCTTCGTCCGCTCAGACATCTGTTTCTGCGGATGCCGCACGTGGTCCGAGCCGATCACGCCTCCTTCGGCATAGACCGTCTTGCAGGCGCGCAGCCCACATTGCCGGTTCTCGTGATTGATCAGCGGCAGGCATTTCTGCCACTGTGCGTAGGCCGCGTCCCTGTCCCCGCCAAGGTAGTGCATCACGATGGGCCGGATATGCTCCGGAAACAGCCCCGATGTCATCGTCGCCGTGCAGCCTGCATCGAGGTCAGCCAGCAGGGTCACCGCCTCTTCGCCGTCCCACGGGCCCAGCACATGGTCCCCTGCCGCCTCGATCAGCGCCGCCAGCTTGTCGGCGGCAAAGGGGCATTCGATCTTGAAATAGCTCACCTGCTCCAGCTCGCGCGCCATCCGCGCCAGCAGAGGCACCGGCAGGTTGACCCCCGACAGCGGCGCATCCTGCACCATCACCGGGATGCCCACCGCGTCCACCGCTGCGAACTGGTCATAGATCCCCTGCTCGTCGGCCTTCAGCCCGGCGCCATGATAGGGCGGCATCATCATCACCATCGCCGCGCCCATCGCCTTCGCCGCCTTCGCGCGCTCCACGACGATGCCAGTGTAGTAATGGCTGATCGTCACGATCACCGGCACCCGCCCCGCCACATGCTCCAGGCTGATCCGCATCAGCAGCGCGCGCTCCTCGTCGGACAGCACGAACTGTTCCGAGTAATTCGCGAGGATGCAGATCGCATCGACTCCTTGATCGATCAGGCAATCGAGCACCCGCCGCATCCCCTCCTCGTCGACGCGCCCGTCCGCGTGAAACGGTGTCGGCGCCACCGGCAGGATCCCTTTCAAAGGTTCCGTCATTTCAACCCTCCCTCACCAGTCGAACGGCGCCGTCTCCACCCGGCGCCCCAGAGTGAACGCATCGGCCACATGCCGCATCGGCGACAGGTCGACATCGCTTTCGCCCTTGTCCAGCAGCTCCGCGAACCGCGCGTAGAGCCGTGGATATTCCTCGTCCAGCGCCGCCGGCCCATCGTCGCCGGCTTCGCCCAGCACCAGCTTCGCGCCACCATCCATCAACACAGCGGGTCCCTCGTCTGTTTCGATCCGCACGTCCCAGGTCTGGGGCCCCTCCTGCCGCCAGTCGAACACGGCGGATACCTCCGCACCGCCCGGATCGCGGAACGACAGCGACGCCGCGATCGGTGTGCCCCGGTTCGCCGGGAACTCCAGCTCCGCTGCCTGCAGATGCAGCGCCCGGGGATAGACCGCCGTCAGCACCGACAGCGCGTTGATCCCCGGATCGAAGACGCCCAGCCCGCCCGGCTCCCAGATCCATTCCTGCCCCGGATGCCAGCGCCGCACGTCCTCTTTCCAGACGATCTCGACGCTGCGGATCGTCTTGCCGCGCAGCCAGTCGCGCGCCGCATCCACCGCCGCCGCCTCGCGCGAGTGCCAGGTCGCGAACAGCGTCACGCCCTGCGCATTGGCCAGAGCCACAAGGTCATGCATCTCGCTCAGCGTCGCGCCGGGCGGCTTTTCCAGCATCACGTGCCGCCCCGCCTCCAGCGCCAGCCGCGCATCGCCGTAGCGGACCTGCGGCGGCGTGCAAAGCGAGATGCAAGGAATATCGGGCCGCGCCTCCAGCAACTCGTCCAGCGAATGGAAGGCCTCGACACCCTCGACAGTTCCGTGCCGGCTGGCCGTCGCCGCCAATTCGAACGCATTCGAACCTGCAATGGCCGGCACATGCTGATCCCGCGCGATCTTGCCCACGCCGACGATAGCGATCTGTCTCACCGGCTGCTCCTCCCTGCCGTTTGGCGCAGCTTAGCGATCCATCCGAGTTAAGGCCACGCCCCCGATGCCCATCCGCTTAGGTGGGCCGGAAGCTTCCCTTCCCACCAACCACCTGCACAGGCAGCCGGACGATGCATCGCCCCCCCAACATGAGACACTAAGCATACCTGGCAGCGCGCATTTGACCCCGGAGAGGATTTCGCCGTTTCGCCCGCAGCACTCTGCCCGTACCATGCACCCGAACCGCCGCTGCAAGGACTCCCCCCTTGGCCCGCATCCTGATGATTTCCAGCTGGGTCGCCTACGGCCATGTCGGCCTTTCCGCCGCCGCGCCCGCGCTGCAGGCGCTCGGCCATACCGTCACCCAGCTTCCCACAACCACCCTGTCGAACCACCCCGCCTGGCCGCATGTCGCGGGCAGCCCGGTTCCGGTCGACCGCCTTGCCGCCATGCGCGACGCGCTCGATGCCAACGGCTGGCTCGCGGATCACGAGGCGGTGCTGACCGGCTACTTGCCGACCCCGGACCACGCCGCCTTCGCCGCCGAGACCATCGATCGCCTGCGCGCCTCGGATCATCCGCCCGCTGTCACCGTCGACCCCACCCTCGGCGACCTGCCCAAGGGGCTCTACATCGCCGCCGATGCCGCCGCCGCGCTCCGCGACCTCGTCGTGCCCCGCGCCGACATCCTGACGCCGAATCTCTTTGAACTCGGCTGGCTCACCGGCGAGGACGACCCCGATCGCGCCGCCGCGCGCCTCCTGCAGGACACCGAGGTCAAGGCGATCCGCGTCACCTCGCCCCCCGCGAAACCCGGTCGCACCGGTATCCTCGAGGTCACGCGCACGGCGACCCGCCGCTTTCTCGCCGACCACCATCAGGGCGTCCCGCATGGCGTCGGCGACGTGTTCTCCGCCCTGACCGCCGCCGGTCTGTCCTGCGGCGCCGCCCTTGGCCACCTGCAGTCCCTGATCGATCACAGCCTGCAGGCGGATCACCTGCGCATCGCCGAAACCGCCGCCATCTGGACCCGCGCCGCCCCCATCGCCCCCGATCTCGAAAGGACCTGACCGATGGCCTTCGACTTCATCCTGATGCTCACTTCCGACGATCGCACCATCCCCGACGCTCCCGCCCGGCTGAACGAGGCGCTCGAAGGCGGCGTGCGCCATATCGGCTTCAAGGATGTCGGCCTGCCGGTCCCGGAACTGAAGAACCTCGCCGACACCATCCGCGCCGCCGGCGGCCGTTCATATCTCGAGGTCGTCAGCCTCGACGAGGAAAGCGAGCTTGCCTCCGCCCGTGCCGCGGTGGAGCTTGATGTCGACTGCCTTCTCGGCGGCACGCGTCCGCGGGCGGTGACAGAGGTCACCCGCCATCACCCGCTGCGCTACTACCCGTTCCCCGGCAGGATCACCGGCCATCCCAGCGTGCTCGAAGGCCCGCCAGAGGATATCGTCACCTCCGCCCGACGCCTCGCAGACCTAGAACATGTCCACGGGCTGGACCTTCTCGCCTACCGCTTCCAGGGCGATGTCCCCGGCCTGATGCGCCAGGTCTGCGAGGCGGTCGCCAAGCCCGTCATCATGGCCGGCTCCATCGACAGCGCCGAGCGGATCGAGGCGACCGCGCAGGCGGGGGCCGCGGGCTTCACCGTCGGCACGGCGGCACTCGGCGGTGTGTTCCCGGCGGAGGCCACCGGCTTTGCCGCGCAGGTCCGCACCATCCTCGCCATCACCTCCCGCGCCCGCGCCCATTCCACCGCACCGCGCCGAATCGCGCTGGTCGCCCACGACACCCGCAAGACCCACCTGCGCGCCTGGGTCACCCGCCATGCAAATTCATTGCAGGGCCACCGGCTGACCTGCACCGGCGGCACCGGCCGCATCGTCACCGAGACGGCGCCGCATCTCACCGTCCAGCGCCTGCAGCGCGGCGCCCGCGGCGGCGACCAGCAGCTCGGCGCGCTGATTGCCACCGGCGAACTCGACGCGGTGATCTTCTTCGCAGACCCCACGGTCGCCCATAGCGGCGATGTCGACCTGCAGGCGCTGACCCGTCTTGCAATGCTCCACGACGTGCCGCTGGCGCTTTCTCCCAGCGCCGCCGACATGATCGCCGACTCGCTCCCGTCGCGCGGAGAGCCCTGATCTATCGGGAACAATGCCCGGATTTCTGCCGATTCCGGCCTCAAACGCACAAATCCGCGACATCGACCGTGGATAACCTTGAATTTCTGACGGCTACGGGGAAAACCGGGAGGAACGCCAGTGCAGATACCCACGGGGATATACGCAGGGACATGCTGAAAAAGCCGACCACTCTCAACGCCCGGGTTTCCGAGTTCCTGTCCTTCCTCTACCCCGACGCCGACATCCCGGCGCTGACGGCGCAGGCCATCGAAGCCTTCTGGCCCGAGGGGCAGAGCCCCCGCAAGCGCCCGCGCAAGCCCGACAATTCGCTCTGGTCGCAACGCGACGCGGTGCTGGTCACCTATGGCGACTCGCTGATCGACGGCTTCCACAAACCGCTCGACCTGTTGTCGGATTTTCTCGAAACCTCGATGCGCGGCGTCATGAACGGCGTCCACATCCTGCCCTTCTTTCCCTTCACCTCGGATGACGGCTTCGCCGTCACCGACTACCGCAAGGTGAACCCGTCCCTCGGAGACTGGCCGGACATCGAGCGGATCAGCGCCGGCACGCACCTGATGTCCGACCTGGTGCTGAACCACGTCTCTTCGCAGGGCACGTGGTTCAATGCCTACCGGCAGGGTCAGGAGCCATACGACAAGTTCTTCTACGAGGCCGATCCGTCCGACGACCTCTCCGCCGTGGTCCGTCCCCGCACCACCCCGCTCCTGCAGGAGGTAGAGACGGCGATGGGCATCCGCCATGTCTGGTGCACCTTCAGCCACGACCAGATCGACCTGAACTTCGCCAACCCAGAGGTGTTGCTCGAGATCCTGCGCATCATCCGCCTGCATATCGACAAGGGCGTGCGGATCGTCCGGCTGGACGCGGTGGCCTTTGTCTGGAAAGAGCCCGGCACCTCTTCGATCCACCTGCCGCAGACCCATGCCATCGTGAAGCTCCTGCGCCTGCTAAGCGACTACTGCGCCGAACCGGTGATCCTGCTGACCGAAACCAATGTCCCCAAGGCCGAGAACCTGTCCTATTTCGGCCAGTGCGACGAAGCGCATTCGATCTACAACTTCCCGCTGCCGCCGCTGATCCTTCACGCGATGCTCTCGGGCTCCGCGCGGCTTCTCTCCGCGTGGCAGCGCGCGATGCCGCCCGCGCCGCTGGGCTGCGCCTACCTGAACTTCACTGCCTCCCACGATGGTGTCGGCATGCGCCCCGCCGAGGGCCTGATACCGCCCGAAGAGATCGACCGCATCATCCAGACCGTGCAAAGCTCCGGCGGCCTCGTCTCGATGCGCGCTCTGCCCGATGGCGGCCAGTCGGTCTACGAGCTCAACACCGCCTTTTTCTCGGCGATGGCCCGCACCTTCGACGGCGAGGACGAGCACCAGATCGCCCGCTTCGTCTGTTCCCAGACGATCCCGATGTCGCAGGAAGGTATCCCCGCCTTCTACATCCACTCGATGCTGGCCACGCCGAACGACCTGGAAGCCGTGGAGCGGCGCGGAATGAACCGCGCCATCAACCGGCACCGCTGGGACTACCCCACGCTGCGCGCGCGTCTCGCCGATCCCGGCTCCGACCAGTCCCGCGTGCTCTCGGCGCTGTCCGAACGCCTGCGCATCCGGTCGCGCCAGCCCGCCTTCCACCCCAACGCCACGCAGTTCACTCTGCCGCTCGATCACCGCGTCTTCGGCGTCTGGCGCCAGTCGCTCGACCGCTCGCAGTCGATCTTCGCGCTGCACAACGTGTCGAAGGACACGGTCGAGGTGAAGTCGGAACTTCTGAACCTGATCGCCGACGAGGCCTGGGTCGATCTCCTCTCCGGCGAGCGCGTCACGCCGGAAACCGACACCGTCGCCCTCGGCCCCTACCAGTGCCGCTGGATCACCAACCGGTTCTGAAAACCTCAACAGCCGAAGCACGCATCCGCGTTGGTGAGCCGGAAGCTGAGCGCCAACCACACGGCGGAGGCCACAGCCAGCCCACCGCGTCACCCGCCCGATTTCAAAAAAAACAGCGCGCGGTGGCGCTCACCTAAGCCGCGCTCAGCCCACCGCCCGGAACGGCAGCGGCTCGTACTCTTCCTCATCCGCCGCCGCCGCGGCCTTCAGGTCCGGGATCAGCGAGGGGTCCGCCGCATGTACCCGGTTCCAGTTCGGGATGAACGGCGTCTCGTGCGGGGTGTCCAGAAAGATCTGGCCCGCCCGCATGATGTTTTCCGCGAACAGCTCGATGGTCCGCTCCTCCGCGTGGCGGTCGATTGACAGACCGTTCATCTTGGCATCCATCGCGTAGACCTCGACGAGATCCAGCGCGCGCCGGTAATAGGTCGCCTTCAGCGACCGGAACACGTTCGGCGTGAACACGGTGCCTTCCGCCGCCAGCTTCCGGAAGATCGCCTTGCAGATATCCGTCGACATCCGGTTCAGCCCGGCATTCGCGTCATCCTCGCTGACCGTCTGGTGCTTGTGGTCATAGACGTCCGCGATCTCCACCTGGCATATCGCGTTGCGCCCGAGGTTGCGCCACGCCTCCGACAGCACCCCGATCTCCAGCCCCCAGTCCGACGGAATGCGCAGGTCCGGCAGCATCGCCGTCCGCAGCGCGAATTCCCCCGACAGTGGGTAGCGGAACGACCGCAGGTAATCGATGTAATCGTGATCGCCGATCACCTTCTTCAGCGCGATCAGCAGCGGCGACACCAGCAGCCGCGATACCCGCCCGTTCAGCTTGCCGTTGCCGACCCGCGGATAGAACCCCTTCGACAGCTGCAGCGAGAAATTCGGGTTCGCGACCGGATAGACCAGCCGCGCCAGCATCTCGCGGTCATAGGTGACGATGTCGCAATCGTGGATCGCCATCACCGCGCTGTCCGCGCAGCCGATCAGGTAACCGATGCAGGTCCAGACGTTCTTGCCCTTGCCCGGCTCCATCGGCGCTAGGCCCAGCGTTTTCAGCGTGCGGCCCAGAGACTTCATCCGCGGCGAGTCGTTCCACAGCACCACGTGGTTCTGCGGCAGCACCGAGAAGAACGACCGCGCCATCCGGTACTGCGACTCGTCGGCCGCATCGAGCCCGATGATGATCCGGTGCAGGTACCGTATCTTCGACAGTTCCTCGACGATATGGGTCAGCGCGGGATTCTCGAGTTCGGAATAGAGCGACGGCAGGATCAGCGTGATCTTCCGCGTCTGCGCGAAGGTCTCCAGCTCGTATTCCAGCTCCTCGATCGGCCTGGTGCGGAGGTTGTGAAACTGGGCAATGTTGCCGTTCTGATGAAAATCCGCCATCCGCTCATCCGCCCCTAGTTCATGCCCGTCTCTTCAAGTAGCCGCAGAACCGCTTTGTTCCAACCCGCCGGGCCGGGAAGATCGGTGCGGCTTATGCGCCCTGCCGCCTCTTCGGGCAGGTCCATCGGCGGTGCGTGATCGTTGCGCACGATGACGCCGAAATCGGCCAGTGCCAGCATTTCGGCGTCGTTCGGCGCATCGCCCAGTGCGATGGTCCGCTCCGCGCCCAGCCGTTCCGTCACCTCGCCCATCGCATCCGCCTTGGTCCGCCCGAAAGACAGCGTCAGGAACCGCCCGCCGCTGCGCGCCGCGATGCCTCTCGCCTCCAGCGCCGACAGGAACGCCTGCCGCGCATCATCGGTTCCGTGCCACAGCCCCGGCTCCGAATGGCACCTCTGCCGCGCCAGCGCGGCCTGTTTCACGGGCAACCCCGTCACCTCGGAAACCTCCGCGTCGCTCATATCGCCAAAGCCGCGATAGCCCTCCGCCTCCGGCATCCCGGCAAGCGCCTCGCGGATGCGCCGGTAATCCGCCGGATCATCCTCCGCACCCTTCGCGGGCCAGTAGATCCCGGCGCCGTTCTCTACGATGGCCGGCGCATCCCCAAGCTCAAGCTCCTGATGCAAAAGGCGAATCTCCGCACCGGTCTTGCTGCTCGCCAGCACCAGCGGAACACCGTTATCGCGCAGCGCGGTCAGCGCGGGCCGCGCCGCCGCATAGGAATAGGTCGCGTGATCCAGCAACGTGCCGTCCAGATCGGTGAACACCAGTAGCCGCAAGCCGCGCCCTCCCTCCCTTCCTGCCTACCGGCCCACCTCCCGGATGGAAACAGGGAAAACGGCGATCAGGCGGCGTCATCCGTATTCGCGGCCCGCCGCACCGCCGCCGGCGTGCTGCCGGTCCAGCCCTGGAACGCGCGAAAGAAGGAATTCGGCTCGCGATACCCGAGCAGGTAAGAGGTTTCCTCCACGCTCAGTTGCTCCTCGGTCAGGTAGCTCATCGCCAGCTCCGCCCGCGTCTCGGCCAGAATCGCCTGGTAGCTGTGCCCTTCCGCCTGCAGGTGCCGCTGCACCGTGCGCCGCGTCAGGTGCAGCCGCTTGCACAGTTCTTCAATCGTGGTCTCCCCCGCCGGCAGCATGTCCATCAGCGCCCGCCGCACCCGCACGCTCATCAGGTCGAAGTTGTCGCGCTCCGCTAGCTTGCGCCGCAGATGCCGCTCCGCGTCGGTCCAAAGAGAGGAGTTCTCGGTGATCAGCGGCCGCCGCGCATCCTCCCGCGCCAGCACCAGACCGGGATGCGGCGCGGGCACAATTTCCGCGCCAAGGAAATCGCGCACTTCGTCGGAAACCTCCGCATTCGACGGCAGCCGCACCTCCAGCGGCGCGACCTTCCGCGCCGTGAAGGACCGGCAGCTCTCCAGCAGGAACACCACCTCGAACACCGCCATCCAGCCCGGCATCCTCAGGCCCGGCTCCGCCATCCGCACCGAGATCTCGAAACGCTCCGCCCCGGCCCTGTGATGCAGGCGCGCCGGACCAAGCAACGGCTTGAACAGCGCCAGACGCCCGATCCCTGTCTGGATATCGCGGCTGCACGAAAACGCCAGCATCGCCGGAGTAAACGGTGCATGCGCCATTGTCGTCGCCAGGTGCAAAACCTGGCTCGACATGTCGCAGGCCTCGTCCACCGCCTCCCACAACGCCACCACCTGCGCCCCCGTGGCGCCGCGCTTTTCGTTCTCCACGAAATCCGGCGGCAACCCGGCCCGCTTCAGCAGCATCGCCGCATCCAGCCCCAGAATCATCGACGCCCGCTCCACCGCCAGCGCCAGGGGATATCGGTCACTCTTCGTCAAACCCAAGCTCCGCACCTGCCACGGCACCACTCTTCCAGCACTCGCCGCCCGCTGAAACCATCCGCGCTCTACTTGGCGCGATCCGATAGTCTTTTGGCACAGATTGTGAATGGGGCGTACCGATTGCGGTGATACCATAGGCACAGACAGTCCCGGCGTGAACCTAGGGAGCGTAACGATGAAACTGACTGTGAACGGGCAGCAGCACGAAGTCGATGTCGAGGACGACATGCCCCTCCTGTGGGTCCTGCGGGATGAACTGGGCTACACCGGCACCAAGTACGGCTGCGGCATCGCCCAATGCGGCGCCTGCACCGTCCATCTCGATGGCGAGGCGGTCCGATCCTGCCAGGTGCCCGCCGCCTATGCCGACGGTGCCGAGATCGTCACCATCGAAGGGCTCGGCACGCCCGACGCGCCGCATCCGGTGCAGCAGGCCTGGATCGAGACACAGGTAGCGCAATGTGGCTACTGCCAGTCCGGCCAGATCATGCAGGCGGCGTGGCTGCTGGAAACCAATTCCGCCCCCACCGACGAAGAGATCGACCGTGTCATGTCCGGCAACCTCTGCCGGTGTGGCACCTACCCCCGGATCCGCGCCGCGGTGAAGGCCGCCGCGCAGAAGATGCAGGAGGCATAGCCGATGTCCCGCGCCGGAAAGATCGCCCGCCGCACCTTCCTGATCGGCTCCGCCGCCATTGCCGGTGGAGTCGCCTTTGGCGTCTACATGGTGAGCCGCGACCCGGAAAACCCGCTCTCCCGCGACCTCGGCAGCGACGAGGTCACCTTCAACCCGTGGGTCCGGATCACGCCGGAAAAGATCACCCTGATCACCCCCCACGCCGATATCGGGCAGGGCGTCGTCCACGCCCAGGCCGCCCTGATCGCCGAGGAAATGGACCTCGATCTCGGCCAGTTCGAAACCTCCTTCGGCCCGCCCTCGCCCGCCTACTGGAACACCGCCATGGCGGTCGAGGGCGCCCCCTTCCGCTCCGACGATGACGGCCTCGTCGCCGAAGCCACGCGCTCCTTCCTCGGCGGCGTTTTCAAGATCCTCGGTTTCCAGGGCACCGGCGGCTCCAGCTCGATCCCCGACAGCTACGTGAAGCTGCGCGAGGCTGGCGCCACCGCCCGCGAAACGCTGAAGGCCGCCGCCAGCGCGGAACACGGCATCCCAGCCGCAGACCTGACCACGAAATCCGGTCACGTCATCCTGCCCGACGGCACAGCGATCCCCTACACCGCCCTCGCCGACCGCGCCGCCACCATCGAGCCCGTCACCGGCGTGCCCCTGCGCGACCCGTCGCAATGGCGGCTGATCGGCCAGTCGATGCCGCGCATCGACATGGTCGCCAAATCCACCGGCACCCAGACCTTCGGCATCGACCTCACCATCGACGGCATGGTCTATGCCGCCCCCCGCGTGAACCCCAACCGCGGCCCGCTCAACGGCTATGACGACATCGAAGCCCGCGCCATGCGCGGCGTGAAGGACATCGTGCCGGTCACCAACGGCATCGCCGTCATCGCCGACAACACGTGGCGCGCGCAGCAGGCCGCCGACGCCGTCACCGTCGACTGGGGCACCGGCCCCTACCCGCCCGAACAGGAAGATCACTGGAAAGAGGTCGCCGCCTCCTTCACCGAGGACCGGCTCGACCGCGAATGGCGCAACGACGGCGACGTCGAAGCCACCGCCGCCGCGCAGCCGATCATGGCCGAATACCGCGCCGGATACGCCGCGCACCAGCCGCTGGAACCGATCAACGCCATAATCCGCGTCACCGACGATGCGGTCGAGGTCTGGTCCGCCCACCAGTTTCCGCGCTTCGTCCAGCAGATCGTCGGCGGTGTCACCGGCCACGACGCCGAACAGGTGATCTTCTACAACCAGTTCGGCGGCGGCAGCTTCGGCCACCGGCTGGAATTCGAGAACCTCAAACTCGCCGCCGAGATCGCCAACCAGATGCGCGGCACCCCCGTCAAGCTGACCTTCTCCCGCGAAGAGGATTTCGCCCACGACTTCCCCCGCCAGATCGGCATGGCGCGCGGGAAAGGCACCGTCCTGAACGGCCGGATCGAGTCGATGGACATCCAGATCGCCACGACCTCCGCCGCCCGGTCGCAATTCTCCCGCCTCGGCTTGTCGATGCCCGGCCCCGACGGCCAGATCGTTTCCGGCGTCTGGAACGCGCCCTATATGCTGCCGAATTACCGGGTCCGCGCCTATGCCGTTCCGGAACTCGCCCCAGTCTCCTCCTGGCGCTCCGTTGGCGCCGTCACTGCCGCCTTCTTCGGTGAAAGTTTCCTCGACGAACTGATCCACGCCGCCGGCGCCGACCCCTTGGAAGAACGCCTGCGCCTCGCAGACACCCCCCGCGCCGCCGCCGTTCTGGAAGCTGTCGGCGAGATGTCCGGCTGGGGCCGCGACCCGGGAGAGAATCGCGGCCTTGGCGTCGCACTCGTCGAAAGCTTCGGCACCATGACCGCCGAGGCGATCGAGGTCGAAAACACCGAACGCGGCATCCGCATCCTCAACGTCTGGGCCGCGGCAGAGGTCGGCACCGTCATCGACCCGGTGAATTTCGAGAACCACGTTCAGGGCGGCGTCGTCTGGGGTCTCGGCCACGCGATGAACTGCGAGATCACCTATTCCGGCGGCGTCGCGCAGCAGACCAACTTCCACGCCCACGAGGGCATGCGCCTCTACCAGTGCCCGAATATCGAGGTGCGCGGCATCGAACTGTCCGACCGTGTCCACGGCATCGGCGAACCGCCGGTTCCGCCCGCCGCCCCGGCCCTCGCCAACGCGATCTATGCCGCCACCGGCCAGCGCATCCGCGAAATGCCGATGCACCACCACATCGACTTCGCCTGAGGACACAGCCATGCGCCGCACCCTCATCGCCCTCGCCCTGACCGTCCCGGCAACCCTCGCGCTGGCCGCCGAAACCCAGCTCGACGACACGCTTCTCCCCGAAGGCTCGGTTTCCGAGCAGGATGGTCTCGCAGCCTGGGACCGCATCCACGAGGTCCTGTCGCATCCACGCTGCTCGAACTGCCACGTGGGAGAGGACAACATCCCCCTCTGGACCGCCACCGCCAGCGGCCAGGCCCGCGATCACGGCATGAACATCCACGGCGGCGACAGCCGCATCGGCGCCGAATACCTGCCCTGCTCCAGTTGCCACCTGACCACCGACCTGCCCAACTCCATCCCCCACGCCCCGCCCCATGCCGGCCTCGACTGGCAGCTTGCGCCGCTGGAGTTCCAGTGGACCGGCAAGACCTCGGCAGAGATCTGTGCCCAGCTCGCCGATCCCGACCGCAACGGCGGCCGCGACCTCGAAGGGCTGGTGGAACACATCACCCACGATGTCTCGGAAAACGGCTTCATCGCATGGGGCTTCGCCCCCGGCGCGGGCCGCGAACCCGCGCCCTACGACGTGCAGAGCCACCTCGACGACTTCAAGGCATGGGGTGCGGCTGGCATGCCCTGCGCCCCGGGCTGACCCGTCAGAAGTTCACCCGGTCGCCGCCCTTCAGCCCCAGCATTTCCCGCGCCTCGTCGGGCGTCGCCGGCTCCACGCCCAGCTCGCCCATGATCCGCACGATCTTTTCCACCTGCTGCGCGTTCGACACCGCCAGTTCGCCGCGCGCGATGTAAAGCGAATCCTCCAGCCCGACCCGCACGTTCCCGCCCAGTTGCAGCGCCGTCGCCGCCATCGGCATCTGCGCCGCACCCGCGCCTAGCACAGACCAGCGGTAATCGTCGCCGAAAAGCCGGTCGGCGGTGCGCTTCATGAACAGCAGGTTGTCCACGTCCGGACCAATCCCGCCAAGGATTCCGAACACGAACTGCAGGAAGATCGGCGGCGTGAACAGCCCGATATCCATACAGAATTTCAGATTGTAGAGGTGTCCGACATCGTAGCACTCATGCTCGAACTTCACCCCCAGCGGCGTCAGCGCTTCCGCCGCCTCCTTGATGTCGGCGAAGGTGTTGCGAAAGATGTTCGCCTCCGACCCCTCGATGAAGTCCTTCTCCCAGTCGTATTTGAAGCTCTCGTACCGCGCTGCCAGCGGATGAAAGGCAAAGTTCATCGACCCCATGTTCAGAGAGCACATCTCGGGCGCAAAGGCCTTCGCCGCCGCGATCCGCTCGCGGATCTGCAGCCGCGGATCGCCCCCGGTGGTGATGTTGACCACGGCACCCGTCGCCTGCTTCACCCTTGGCAGGAAGGTCGCGTAATCCTCCACCGCGACAGAGGGTCGGCCATCCTCGTCCTTCCGCGTATGCAGATGCAGGATCGCCGCCCCCGCCTCCGCCGCCGCCATCGCCTGCTCGGCGATCTGGTCCTGCGTGATCGGCAGATGCTCCGACATCGTCGGCGTGTGGATCGAGCCGGTCACCGCGCAGGTGATCACCGCCTTCCGCTGCTTCGCCATCCTTCTCCCTCCTCCCTCGAAAACCCGTCCTCAGCCGCCGTGCGGGATCAGCGGCAATGCCGCGGTCCCGCCCGCCGCATAAACCGCGAAATTCTTCACCAGCACCGGCATCGTCTGTTCTAGGTAGATATCCGAGAACCCGGCGATATGCGGCGTCACAATCGTGTTCGGTGCCGCCCAGATCGGGTCGTCCGCCGGCAGCGGCTCGCGCGCGAACACGTCCAGACCTGCCCCGGCGATCTCTCCCGCCTCCAGCGCCGCGATCAGCGCCGCCTCGTCAAGGCAAGCCCCCCGCGCGATGTTGATCACATAGGCAGAACGCTTCATCGCCCTGAACACCCGTTCACCGGCAATGTGATGGGTTTCCGGCGTGTAGGGTACCAGTACCACCAGAAAATCCGCTTCCGCAGCCGCCTCCTCCAGCGCCGCGCGGCGATAGACTTTCGACACGCCCGGCGCCTCGCTGCGTCCGTCCGACACGCCGGTCACCCGCATCCCGAAGGCGTTGCACCGCGCCGCCAGCACCTCTGCAATCGCACCCAGCCCCAGGATGCAGACGGTCTTGCCCTCCAGGATCGGCTGGCCCCAACGCTCCCAGTGCCGCGCCTTCTGGTTCTCCAGCATCTCCGGAAACCGCCGCGGCAGCGCCATCATCATCAGGATCGCCATCTCCGACATCTGCGGCCCGTGGATGCCGCCGCAGTTGGTCAGCGCCACCTCCGGCGCCAGTTCCGGCATCGTCAGCAGGTTGTCGACCCCGGTCGTCACGGCCTGCAGCCACGCCAGCCTCGGCATCGCCGCAACCAGCCGTGCCGGAATGGCCGGCGCGAAGCCCACAAGGATCTCCGCCTCGCCCGCCAGCGCCATCGCCGCGTCGACTGTGGTCGCAGGAAGGAACCGATAGCCCGGACACTGCTCCGCCAGCGCCTCCGCGAACCATTCCGCCCTCTGCTCCAGCACCAGAACCTTTCCGATATCCGACATCGCCACACCTTCCTCCGCAGGCGCCGGATCGCGCCATCCCCTCCTCGCTACGGCGAACGCCCCCCGTATTGCAAGAATTCACAGCGCTATGGGGTCGTCCCCACGCCACGACCGGTCGTGTTCGCGCTTTCGCGACGGCAAGGCCCCGTTGCAGGATGCGCCGGCAAGAGGGGAGCTAAGAAATGACTGAACTGGACTGGCACGCAGAGCGCAGCGACCTGGAGGGACTCGCACAGCTCGACCGCGCGCCCACCGAAGAAATCGACCTTGTCGCGGTGCGCACCTACCGCCAGTCACGCGTCCGCGCCGAGATGTCAAAGCGCGGCATCGCCGCCGTCATCCTCTCCGACCCGGTCAACATCCGCTACGCCACCGGCACCCGAAACATGCAGGTCTTCTCGGCCCGCAACGCTCCGTCGCGCTACCTGCTGATGACAGCCGACCGCGCGATCCTGCACGAATTCACCGGCGCCGAGCATCTGGGAGAAGGTTTCGAGACCGTCGACGAGGTCCGCCCCGCCCGGACCGCCAGCTTCGTCGCTGCCGGCCCCCATATCGCCGACCGCGAACGCGCATGGGCCGCCGACATTGCCGACACGATCGCGGAACTGGTCGGCCCCGGCGCCACCGTCGGCGTCGAACGCCTGAACGCCGGTACCGCCATCGCGCTCGCCGAACAGGGGCTCTGCATGGCGGACGCGCAGGAACCTGTTGAAATGGCCCGCGCCATCAAGTCGCCGGAAGAGATGAAATGCGTCATCGCCTCGCTCCGCGCCACCGAGGTCGGCGTCGCCAAGCTCCGCGCCGCGATCCGTCCCGGCCTGACAGAGGCGCAGCTCTGGTCGGTCCTGCACAAGTCCGTCATCGAGCAGAACGGCGACTACATCGAAACCCGCCTGCTGAACGCCGGCGCCCGAACCAACCCCTGGTACCAGGAGACCGGCGACAACGTGATCGGCGAAAACGAACTGATCGCGCTGGATACCGATGTCGTCGGCTGCCACGGCTATTACGCCGATTTCTCGCGCACCTTCCATTCCGGACCCGACAAACCCACCGCCACCCAGAGAGAGCTTTACCGGACCGCCTACGAGCAGGTGCACCACAACATGTCCATCCTGCGCCCCGGCATGTCGTTCCGCGACTATGCCGACGCCGCATGGGACATCCCGGAAAAATACTACGCCCACCGCTACTACCTCTCCGCCCATGGCTGCGGCATGACCGGCGAGTACCCCTACCTCTATCACCACGGCGATTTTCCCAGCGCCGGCTATGACGGAGAGATCCTGCCCGGCATGACCCTCTGCGTTGAAAGCTTCATCGGCGAGGAGGGTGGCAAGGAAGGGGTCAAGCTGGAACAGCAGGTGCTGGTGACCGAAACCGGAATCGAACTGCTCTCGCAGTTTCCATTCGAGGAATCGCTTCTGTAACGCATCCCGCCACGCTCCGCTCACTCGATCTTCAGAAAGACCCCCGTATCGTTTTCCACTGCGCGTGCGGGATCTCGTTCCGCTTCGGAGCCGCCATCGCCTGAGACAATGCGGACAGGCGGCGGGCCGACGATCAGGAAGAATCGCCGAGGGGCCCCGCTTGCGGGGAGACGGCTATTGTTCTTGAGCGGCGGAACGATGCCTGTCCGCATTGTCTCAGGCGATGGCGGATGCGAAGCGTGTTTCCGCTTTGGTGAGCCAGAAGCTGACTCTCAAAAACAGAGCGGGCGCAAAGCGCCCGCCCCGGTCGACGCGCCAATGGCGCGGCGAAACCCTATCCCAGCGCCGCATTACAGCGCGAGCAGACGCCGGGATGCTTGTGCGTCCCGACATCGGGCAGGATCTTCCAGCAGCGCTGGCACTTCTCCCCCTCCGCCGTCTCGAAGACCACGCCGACGCCCTCGATCTCCGGCAGCCGGAACGCTTCCTGCGGCATCGGATCGCCGGTCAGCGAAACCGCAGACGTGATGCAGACATCCTCGAATTCCACCGATCTCGCCGCCTTCAGCAGCTCGGGCTCGCGGATATGGACAACCGGCGCCGCCTCCAGCGAGGCGCCGATGACCTTGTCGCGCCGCTGAATCTCCAGCGCCGCCGTCACCACGCGCCGCACCTTGCGCACAGCGGCCCATTTCTCCGCCAGCGCGGCGTCGAGCCAGCCCTCCGGCGTCTCCGGCATGTCCACCAGATGCACCGAAGAATCCTCACCGGGGAACCGCTCCAGCCACACCTCTTCCATGGTGAAGACAAGGATCGGCGCCAGCCAGGTGGTCAGCCGGTGGAACAGCAGGTCCAGCACCGTCCGCGCCGCCCGCCGCCGTAGCGAATTGCCGTCGCAGTACAGCGCATCCTTGCGGATATCGAAGTAGAAGGACGACAGGTCGCCGGTCGCGAACTCGAACAACGCCCGGTACACGCCCTGGAAATCGAACGCCGCATAACCCTGCCGCACCCGCTCATCAAGTTCCGCCATCCGGTGCAGAACCCAGCGTTCCAGCTCAGGCATCTCCGCCGCATCGACACGTTCGTCCTCGGTGAACCCGGAAAGGTTCCCCAGCATGAACCGCATCGTGTTACGCAGCCGGCGATAGCTGTCTGCCACCCCTTTCAGGATCTCCGGCCCGATCCGCTGGTCGGCGGTGTAATCCGTCGTCGCCACCCACAGCCGCAGGATATCCGCGCCATACTGCTTCACCACCTCCTCCGGCAGGATGGTGTTGCCGAGCGACTTGGACATCTTGTTGCCCTTCTCGTCCAGCGTGAAACCGTGGGTCACCACGTTGCGGTAGGGCGCGCGCCCGATGGTGCCGCAGGCCTGCAGCATCGAGGAATGGAACCACCCCCGGTGCTGGTCGGTCCCCTCCATGTAGACATCGGCGATACCGTCCGCGGTCCCGTCCTCGCGGTCGCGCAGAACGAAGGCATGGGTCGAGCCGCTGTCAAACCACACGTCCAGAATGTCGAAAACCTGCTCGTAATCGTCGGCGGCGTAGTCGTTGCCCAGGAACCGCTCCTTGGCGCCTTCCCTGTACCAGGCATCCGCGCCCTCTTGTTCGAAGGCGTCAAGAATCCGCGCATTCACGCCCGCATCGCGCAGCAGAAAGTCGGGATCGTCCGGTTTCGCGCCTTTCTTCACGAAGCAGGTCAGCGGCACGCCCCAGGCGCGCTGCCGCGACAGCACCCAGTCGGGCCGTGCCTCGATCATCGAGTAGAGCCGGTTGCGCCCGGTCCGCGGCGTCCACTTCACCAGCTCGTCGATCGAGGTCAGCGCACGGCACCGGATCGTCTTGCCATAGGTATCCTGCCCGTCGCCGACCTCACGGTCGATGGCGGCGAACCATTGCGGCGTGTTGCGGTAGATGACGGGTGCCTTCGACCGCCAGGAATGCGGATAGCTGTGCCTGATCCGCCCCCGCGCCAGCAGCGCGCCGACCTCGGTGAGGGTCGAGATAACCGCCGCGTTCGCATCGCCTTCCCAGTCGCCCTTCTTGGCTTTCTCGCGCAGGATCCGCTTGCCGCCGAACAGCGGCAGATCCGCGCGATAGGACCCGTCCTCCATGACGTTGTAGGTCATCGGCAGCCCGTATTTCAGGCCGATCTGATAGTCGTCGTCACCATGGCTCGGCGCGGTATGGACGAACCCGGTCCCCGCCTCCTCTGTCACGTGATCGCCGGGCAGCATCGGCACGTCGAAATCCCATTCACCGTCGCCATCCTCGACGCCGCGCAGCGGATGCGCCAGCGTCAGGCGCCCCAGCTCCTCGGCGCTCACGTCGCGAAGCCGCCGGTACATCGTCCCGTCCAGCCGCGCCTTGGCAAAGGTGTCCTCGGCCAGCGAATCCGACAGCAGATACCGGTCGCCGATCCGGGCCCAGCATTCCTCGGGCCGCCCGGTGACCTCGTAAAGCCCATAAGAGATCTCCGGCCCGAAACAGACCGCGCGGTTCTGCGGGATGGTCCAGGGCGTGGTGGTCCAGATCACCACGTCCGCGCCCTGCAGCTGCGACGCCAGCAGCGCCTGGTTCGCGCCGTCGAAATCCCCGGCCTCGTCGCCCAGATCGAAATCCGCGTCGCCGCCCTTGATCGCGCGGAACTTCACCCAGACCGTGTGGCTCTGGTGGTCGTGATATTCCACCTCTGCCTCGGCCAGCGCGGTCTTTTCCACCGGCGACCACATCACCGGCTTCGAGCCCTGGTAGAGCGTCCCGTTCATCAGGAACTTCATGAATTCCTCGGCGATCACCCGCTCGGCATGGAAATCCATGGTCAGGTACGGGTTGTCCCAGTTGCCGGTGACCCCCAGCCGCTTGAACTCCTCGCGCTGGATATCGACCCAGCCCTCCGCGAACTTCCGGCATTCCTGGCGGAAATCCACGACCGGCACCTTGTCCTTGTCCAGCCCCTTGGCGCGGTACTGCTCCTCGATCTTCCACTCGATCGGCAGCCCGTGACAGTCCCAGCCCGGCACGTAACGGCTCTCGTAACCCATCATCTGGTGCGAGCGGACGATCATGTCCTTGATCGTCTTGTTCAGCGCGTGGCCGATATGCAGGTGCCCGTTGGCATAGGGCGGACCATCGTGCAGCGTGAACGGCGTCCGGCCGTCCGCGCTTCCGCGCAGCCGGTCGTAGACCCCGATCTTCTCCCAGCGCTCCAGCCAGCCGGGCTCGCGCTTCGGCAGCCCCGCGCGCATCGGGAAATCTGTCTCGGGCAGGTTAAGGGTATCTTTGTAGTCAGGCGTGTCGGCACACATCGGATCAGGTCCTGCGGAATCGTGGATCGTCTTTGGCGGAATGGTCGGCGTGAAAGGTCATGCGCCTTGTCCCGGCGGCTCGGTCGATCAGAGCGCCGGGCCCGTAATTCGAAGGATGATCGCGACTATACGGGTCATGGCCGCGCTTATAGGCCCCGCCGGGGGCGAGGTCCATAGGTCCCATGGACAGCGCGGACCGCACCGCTAGGATGCCATCGCGGAAGGGCAAGGGACGTTACATGGTTCAGGACATCGCCGTCGCGGGCGCCGGCATCGGCGGGCTGGCCTTCGCCACGCTCGCGGCGCGCGAGGGGCGGCGCGTTACTGTCTTCGACCAGTTCGACGCGCCGCGCCCGATCGGCTCCGGACTGGTGATCCAGCCGGTCGGCCAGATGGTCCTCGACGTGGCCGGCGCCGGCGATTCCGCCCGCGCCCTCGGGCAGAAAATCCACAGCATGCTCGGCCACGAGGCGACGACGGGCCGCCGCGTTCTCGACGTCACCTACGACCGCAAGGGCGGCCCGCATTACGGCCTCGGCATCCACCGCGCCGCGCTCTTCGACTGCCTCCTCACCGCCGCCCGCGACACCGGGGCAGAGATCCGCCCCGACCACCGTGTCAGCGCCCGCGATGGCCAGCGCCTGATCTTCGCGAACGGCACGTCCGACGGCCCCTTCGAACTGATCGTCGACGCCGCCGGCGCCGCTTCCCCCCTCTCGCCGCTGCAATCCCGCCCGCTTGGCTACGGCGCGGTCTGGGGCACCGTCCCCTGGCCCGACACGCGGCTTCCGACCGACCGCCTGTCGCAGCGCTACCGCGCCGCCGACCGCATGATCGGCGCCCTGCCCATCGGCCGCCTGCCCGACGACCAGCAGCCCCTCGCCGCGATCTTCTGGTCGCTCCCCGCCGATGGCCACGACGCATGGCGCGCCGCGCCGCTCGACCATTGGAAAGCCGAGGCCACCGCCCTCTGGCCCGACTTCGCCCCGTTCCTCGAGACGGTCACCGAGCACGATGTCATGACCATGGCCCGCTACACACACGGCACCCTGCGCACGCCCGTCTCCGAAGGTCTCGCCCATATCGGCGACGCCGCCCATCGCGCCAGCCCGCAGCTCGGCCAGGGCGCCAACATGGCGCTGCTCGACGCCTACGCCCTCTGGTCCGCCCTCGACCGCCACCCGCTTGACGAGGCGCTCCGTGCCTACGTGCTCGCCCGCCGCTGGCATGTCTGGACCTACCAGGTCTTCAGCGCCGTCTTCACCCCGCAGTACCAGTCCGACAGCCGGTTCCTGCCGAAGCTCCGCGACCACATCCTGTTCCCGGTCTCGCGCATTCCCCCGGTCCCGGGCATCCTCAGCCGCCTCGTCAGGGGCACACTCCTGCCCCCGCTCGGCTCCCTGCACCCCCGCCAGCCCTAGGGCCGCCGCTCATTTTCGGTGTCAAGGCTGCGTCAGCACCGCCGAAGGCGGCTTGGCCTTTACACCGCAAATGAGTGGCACACGCTCGATCCGGCCCGCCCCGGCGGGCTTCTCAGCAGAAAAGCGAAAACCCCAGCCACCGCCGCACCGCACGGCAAAGGCGTCACCACCCTACAGGCGGACTCCGCCAGAGCCGAAGGCGGCGGCGGAGGGAAAGACCGCGCCGCGCCAGCGGCTCCGCCAAACCCGTCAGCCCTTGGAAAACAGTCCGGTCAGGGCCCGCTGCACCAATCGCGTCACCGACGGCTTCCGTGCCGCCCGGAACGGCAGCGGCCGGCAGACCTCCATCGCCGCGATCCCGACCCGCGCCGTCAACGCGCCGTTGATCACCCCTTCGCCAAAGCGGCGCGACACCTTGGTCAGCACCCCGCCGCCCGCGACGGTCCCGATCAGGTCGTCGCCCACCGCCACGGCCCCGGTCGCCACCAGATGCGTCAGCACCGACCGCGTCAGCCGCCAGCTTCCCAGCGTCCCCGACCGGCCGCCATAGATCTCGGCGATGCGGCGGATCATCCGCAGGTTCGACGTCAGCGCCGCCACCACATCCGCCAGCGCCAGCGGCACCACCGCGGTCACCGCCGCCACCTGCCGCGCCGCCGCCTCCACCTCGCGCCGCGCCGCATTGTCCAGCGGCTGCAGCAGCTCCGCCTCCGCCAGCCCCAGCAGACCGTCCGCATCGAACACGTCGCCGGTCCGCTCCGCCAGCCGCTGCCGGTGCCATTCAAGCTCCGGGCGCCCGGCATACAAAGCCCCCAGCTTCTCCACAACCGACCGTGCCGCGCGCAGGTCGTTCTCCACCAGCGCCGCATCCGCCGCGCGGTGCAGCGCGTCGATCCGGCCAAGTCGCGCGTAGGCGGCCCATTCCTTCACCGCGATCGCCAGCAGCACCACCACGAACAGCCCGATCAGCACCGTCGCCGTCCACCCGAGAACCGGGTTCCGCGCCAGCAGCGTGGTGACGAAATCCCACGCCGCAACCGACAGCACGAAGCTCACCAGCGCCCCCAGCAGCCGCCAGAACCACCGCGCCAGAACCGAGGGCTTGCGCGCCGCCAGCACCGCCATCTTCTGCATCGCCGCCGCGTCGGGCAGCGCGGCCACATCCTCCACCGGCGGCGCCGCGGCGGGGTTCACCGCCGCATCCGCCTCCATCTCGATCAGCACCGGTCCGCGTTTCTCGCTCATGCCGCCTCCTCCGGGCCAGGCCAGATCAGCCGCACATCCGGCAGCCCCTCGTCATTGCCGCCGCCATCGGTCAGTTCCACCTCGACGAAACCTTCCCGTGCATAGAACCGGCGCGCGCCTTCGTTCGACTGGAAACACCAGAGCTGCAGGCGCTCCGACCGCGCCTTCGCGGCCCCCAGCAGCCGGGAACCATAGCCACGACCCCGCGCACCGGGCGCGAGGTACAGCGAATGCACCATGTCCCCGTCCCGCGCCAGGAACCCCTGCGGCCCCTTCCAGGTCGACGCGCAAAGCACCTCGAAGCGGCGGATCATCATCTCCAGATGCGCAAGATCCTCCTCCCGCGAATGCAGGCAGGGCATCCACGGCGTCTCACGGACCCAGTCGCCCAGGATCCGCGCCAGCCGCTCGGCATCCTCCGCCCGTGCCGCGACCAGCTTCACAGCCGGTCCCCGATCAGGAACTGCGCCGCCTTGTCCAGCCGGATATGCGGCGGCCCCTCGCCGGGCCGCAGCCGCAGCTTGGCGGGCGCGAATGTCATCACCTCGTAATCTTCGTCCAGCCAGCGTTCCGCCCCGGCCCGCGCCGGTCCCAGCAGGCGCTGCGGATCGGCGGGCAGTTCGCCGGGATAGAACGCCGCCATCCGCCCGTCCTTCAACAATGTACCCCGCACGCAGTCCAGCTCCCGCCCTCCATGGCTCAGGGTCTCCTCCACCGTCGCCCGCAGCGCCGCGATCGACATCGCCCCGGTCCGCGCTCCGGCGAAATCCGCCCGGTCCTTCGCCTCCCGCACCAGCGCCTCCATGATCGAGGTCAGCGCGGCGTGCTGGTGGTGATGCAGGTGATCCGCCTTCGTCGCGGCAAACAGGATCTTTTCCACCCGCCGCCCCAGGAACAGCCGGCTCAGGAACGCGTTCTGCCCCGGACGGAACGCCGCGAGGATATCCGCCAGCGCGCGGCGCAGGTCCTCCATCGCCGCCGGCCCGGAATGGATCGCGCCCAGCGCGTCCACCAGCACGATCTGCCGGTCGATCCTGGAGAAATGATCGCGAAAGAACGGCTGCACCACCCGCGACTTGTACGCCTCGTAGCGCCGCTCCATCTCGCGCCACAGGCTGCCGCGCCGGGCGCGCTCGGGCTCCGGGATCGGCGCGAATGTCAGAACCGGACTGCCCGCCAGCTCTCCCGGCAACAGGAACCGGCCCGGCGTGCAGTCGGAAAACCCCGCCGCCCGCGCCGCGTTCAGGTAATCCGCGAACCCGGTCGCCAGCCGCCGTGCTTCGGCCTCCTCGAACGCCGCCGCCCCATCCACCTCCCGCACCGCTGCCAAGTATGCCGCCGCCTCGGCGCGCGGTTCCAGCCGCTCCAGCACCCGCGCGGTCCAGGCGGCATAGCTCAGGTCCATCAGCTCCAGATCCAGCAGCCATTCGCCCGGGTAGTCCACGATATCCAGATGCACCGTCCGCGGTCCCTGCAGCCCGGCCAGCAGCCCCGCGGGCCGGACCCGCAGCGACAGCCGCAGCTGACTGACCGCCCGCGTCGATTCCGGCCAGACCGGCTCGGCCCCCGTCAGGTCCGCCAGGTGCCCCTCGAAATCGAAACGCGGCACCGTATCGTCCGGCTGCGGCTGCAGGTAGGCGGCCAGCACGCGGCCCTCGGCGGCGGCCACAAGCTGCGGCATCCGCGCGCGGTCCATCAGGTTGGCCACCAGTGAAGTGATGAACACGGTTTTCCCGGCCCGGCTCAGCCCGGTCACGCCCAGCCGGATCACCGGCTCGAAAAACGCCCCGCTCACCGCATCGCCGATACTCTCGACCCCGCGGCTCATCCCGTCTGCAATTCCGCCGAAGACCAATGCCTGCTCCTTGCCCTGCCGGATCAAGATAGGTCCGCCGCCTGGGCTGCGCCACCCTGCGGTAAAGGCGGCCGCTCATTCCATCTGTCAAGGTTGCGCAGCACCGCCGAAGGCGGCTTGACCTTGACCGATGGAATGAGTGGCAAACGCTCGATCAAGCCCGCATCGCGGGCCTCGCAGCAGAAAAGCGATTGCGCTCCGCAACATGCACAACGCCCGCAAGACGCGTCACATCTCCAAGGGCGGCCTCGGCCCAGGCCGAAGGCGGCGGCAGAGAGAAAGATCATGCCGCTTCAGCGGCTCCGCGTGACGACGGCCTCAGAGCCGCCCTTCCTCCAGTGCCGGCGTCACCACCCGCCGCTTCAGCACCGCCTCGCGCCAGGCGATGAAAGACACCGCGCCCAGCACCAGCACCCCACCGAACACGACCCAGCCGTCGACCGGCTCGGAAAACACCAGCGCCCCCAGCGACACCGACCAGACAAGCTGCAGGAAGGTTACCGGCTGCGTTACCGCAAGCGGGGCCGAGGCGAAGGCCATCGTCATCGTGTAATGCCCGCCCGTCGCGAACCCGGCAACGATCAGGAACAGGCCCATCTGCTCCCATGTGGGCCAGACCCAGACCGGGATCGCGAAGGGCAAAAGGAATACCGTCACGGAAATCGACAACCAGCCGACCACGACGACAGGCGGCACCCGCCCCGTCATGACCTTCGCGATCAGGTAGGACACGGCGAACAGCATCCCGTTGCCCAGCATCGCGATATGCCCCTCGGACAATTCACGGAAACCCGGCCGCAGGATGATCAGCCCGCCGATCAGCGCCACACCGATGGCCGCGATCCGGCGGACGGCCAGCTTCTCGCCAAGGAAGATCGCCGCGCCGATGGTCACGTAGACCGGGTAGATGTAGCCCATCGCCGTCACCTCGGCGAGCGGGATGCGGGTCATCGCAAAGAACCAAAGGATCACGCCCAGCGTGTGCACCAGCCCGCGGATCCCGAACAGCGTCTTCGACACCCGGTCCAGCCTCACCGAAAAGATCGGCCGCATCGCGGGTATCAGAAAGATCAGCCCCAGCGAATAGCGCAGAAAAGCCGCTTCCGCCGCCGGAATGCCGGGTCCGATGTATTTCACCACCGCCGTCACGCCGACGAACTGAATGCCGGTGATCAGCATCCACAGGACGCCAGCCAGCGGCCGCGACGGGGGAGGGGTGATGTCCGGCATGCCCTTCCGATACGCCCACGCCACCGGCGCCACAAGCCCTTAACCTATGACAAGTTTTCCCGCGATGGCCCACATCGTCAGCCCCACGGCGACCTCCAGCGCCCGCCAGGATGAAGGCCGCGCGAAAACCGGCGTCAGCAGCCGCGCGCCGTATCCCAGGCCAAAGAAGAAGCAGAACGATGCCACCGTCGCGCCCAGCCCGAACGCCAGCCGCGCGCCCTCGTACTGCGCCGAGAGCGATCCCAGCAGAACCACCGTGTCCAGGTACACATGCGGGTTCAGCCATGTCAGCGCCAGGCAGGTCGCCAGCGCCTTCGCCAGCGATCCCTCGCCCGCCGCCGCCGGCGCCAGCGCCTCTGCCGGCCCCGCCGCCCGCCGGAACGACAGCGCGCCATAGACCAGCAGGAACGCCACGCCGCCCCAGCGCATCAGCGGCGCGATCCCGGGCACCGCCGCTTCCGCCGCCGCGAACCCGGCAACGCCCGCCGCGATCAGCACTGCGTCGCTCAGACCGCAGGTCAGGCACACCGCGAACACATGCGCCCGCCTGAGCCCCTGCCGCAGCACGAATGCATTCTGCGCCCCGATCGCGAGGATCAGGGAAAATCCGGTCAGAAAGCCGGTCGCGGCTGCGGTCCATCCATTCATGGCGCCCGGGATTGCCTGGTCTGCTCGGATCAGGCAAACTAAACAAACTTATCTGGATTAAGCCTTACTAATGTCGCAGCTCGATTACGCCGCCTTGGGCGCCCTCGCCGCCGTCCTCCGTACCGGAAGCTTCGAACGCGCGGCGGCCCAGCTCCACGTCACCCCCTCCGCCGTCTCCCAGCGCATCCGCGCGCTCGAGGAACGCATGGGCGCCGTCCTCGTCCTGCGCGGCGCGCCCTGCCGCCCCACCGAAACCGGCGCCCGCCTGCAGCGCCACGCCGAAGCGGTCGGCCTGATGGAGCGCGCCCTCACCGAAGACCTCGCCACCCTCGCCCCCGCGCCGCTGAAAATCGCCGTCAACGCCGACTCGCTGGCCACCTGGTTCCCAACCGCGCTCGCCGGCGCCGAAGGCTTCCTCTACGACCTCGTCATCGACGATCAGGACCATTCCCACGACTGGCTGAAGCGCGGAGAGGTGGCGGCCGCCGTCACCGGCACGCCCGGCCCGCTGCAGGGCTGCGATTCCCACCCGCTCGGCAGCCTCCGCTACATCGCCACCTGCTCCCCCGGCTTCCACGCGAAACACTTCGCCAAAGGCGTCACTGCCGACACCCTCGCCGCAGCCCCGGTCATGGCCTTCGACCCCAAGGACCGGCTGCAGCACGGCTGGGCCGCCCGCGCCGCGGGCCGCGAAGTTCCGCTCACGCCGCACCAGCTTCCATCCACCCACGCCTTCCTCGACCTCGCCTGCGCCGGCCTCGCGTGGGGCATGAACCCCGAACCCCTCGCCGCACCCCATATCGCCGCCGGCCGCCTCGTGCCGGTCCTTCCCGACATGCCCCACGACACCCCGCTCTACTGGCAGGTCAGCCGCCACGTCGCGCAGGCACTTAAACCACTCACCACCTCGGTGCTACGCGCCGCGCGGCAGAGCCTTGTCCCGCCCAACTGACCCCTGCCCGTTCAGGCGGGCCGGCACGGGACGATGCCCCGCATGTCGAAGTCCTGATAAACGTTGACGGAAACTCCGTCCGTCCCCGCCTGCCGGAACGCGACCCGCACCGCCGCCAGTGGCGCCGTCGGATCGACCAGCCCGGAAATCTCCGGCGGCAGTTGTCCGACATCGGCGACAAGCCGGCCATAGATGTCCCTGGCATAGCGCTGGCACAGGCTCCGGCCCTCCATCTCCCGACGCAGCCCTTCCAGCGACGCCAGCGCAACCGTTATCAGCAGCAGGTTTCCAGCCCCGGCGCCGCCGGACCGCTCCGGCGCGGCGGAAAGACCAACCGTCATCTCGCCCCGCGCACCAGACTTCAGCAGCACCGTTTCCGCCCGCGCCGACGTACCGCCAAACGAGATCGCCAGAACCAAAAACAGGCAGATGCCGCGCAATCCCTTTTCCTTCACGCCGTCCTCCCCTCAGACAAGCCGCTCCAGCCGCCCCTTGCGCTTCACGATATTCTTGTAGTCCCACTGTACTGTCCGGGCCTCGTCGAGCCACCGCCGAAGCAACGCCTCGTCGATTTCCCCGACATCGGTGTATCGCACTTCCGCCGCCTTGAACTTGCCCTCGGGGGAAAGCCCCGGCGTCTCGAAACCCTGCCCGCTCCAGAACAGCAGCCGCACGCAGCCCTTCAGCTTGCCGTAACCGACGATCGGATTGCCCTCCAGAAACCAGACCGGATGCGCATGCCAGATCCGGCTCTCCGCCCCGGCCACGCCGTCATCGATGATCCGCCGCAGCGCATCACAGATCCGCCGGTCCGCCTCGGCCTGCGCCGCGTGATACGCCTCTATCGTCTCGTGCCCCATGACACCGCGCCCTCCATATGCGCCCCGAACCCTCTGGCGATGCAAGTTGACCCATTTTGCCTGCGGAATTAGGCAGAACCAATGTCGCAACCGATACTGAAGATCCTGAGCGGACCGTCGCCAACACAAACCGCCGCGGCGGAAACCACGGTTCTTGGCCTGAGCTCCGTCGTCTCCGCCTTCAGCCGTGCCGTCGACCGCTACCCGCACGATCAGGAAGGGTTACAGCATTTCCTGCAATTCAAGATCGCAACCGCAACTCAGGCACAGAAAAGAAGCCGGTGGTTTCCGGGCAGGATCTACAACCGGTTTTCAGGCGAAGATCCCGACTACATACCCCTTTCGGGAACACACCTGATCCAGACACTCAAACTGGCCGGCATACTCCCTCCCGATTTCATCACCGCTTCCGGCAGGTACGAACTGCGCCTCGACTACGCCCAGAAGGCACTGTCCGCGCTCACCGAGGAAATCAACGCGCGGCCAGCCAAAGACACAACCGAACCACCTACGGCAGCGGAATGAATTCCGCCTCGTCCCCCGGCGGCAGCTGGAACCGTCCTTGCTCCCAGTCTCCCGCCGCCCACGCTTCCTTCGCCGCCTCGATCTTCTCCTTCGACGAGGCCACGAAGTTCCACCAGATATAGCGCGGCCCGCTCAGGGTCTCGCCGCCCAGCAGCATCAGCCGCGCGCTTTCCGGCCCGGCCGTCACCGTGATCTCGTCGCCCGGCCGGAACACCATCATCTGCCCGGCCTCGAACCGCTGCCCGGCGATCTCCACCGATCCCTGCAGGATGTATAGCCCGCGGTCCTCGTGCTCGTCCGGCAGCGGCAACTTTGCTCCGGGCTGCAGCGCGGCATCGGCATAGAACATTTCGGAAAACACGCCCACCGGCGCCTTTTCGCCCCAGGCGTGGCCCAGCACTAGCCGCACCTCCTTGCCCTCGCCCGACAGCATCGGCAGAGCGTCGCGCCCCTGATGCTCGAACCCTGCAGCGCGTTCTTCCTCTTTCTCAGGAAGCGCGACCCAGGTCTGGATTCCCATCAGGTCGGACGGCCCGCTACGCGTTGCGGCGCTGGTGCGCTCGGAATGGGTCACCCCGTTGCCGGCGATCATCCAGTTCACTTCACCGGGATAGATCATCTGGTGCGTCCCCAGCGAATCCCGATGCTCGAACTCGCCCCGGAACAGGTAGGTCACGGTGCCCAGCCCGATATGCGGATGCGGCCGCACGTCGATCCCCTGCCCGGTCAGGAACTCCACCGGCCCCATCTGGTCGAAGAAGATGAACGGCCCCACCATCTGACGGCGCGAGCTTGGCAGAGCGCGCCGCACCTCGAACCCGCCGAGGTCCCGCGCCCGCGGGATGATCAGCGTCTCTATCGAGTCCACGCCGCCCGCATCGGGACAATGCGGCTCCAGTGCCGGATTCCAGCTCATGATTTCGGTGCTCCGTTCCAGACGTCCCGCCACTCCTTGTGACGCCTGAACTGCGCGTTCGCATAGGGGCAGAGCGGCACGATTGTCCGCCCCTCCTTCCGCGCATCCTCCACGGCGCGGCTGACCAGCGCCAGCCCGACACCCTGCCCCTTCAGCGACTCCGGAACCTCGGTATGGTCGATGATGATCATCGACGGCCCGGCGACGGAATAGGTCATGTAAGCCCCGCCTTCCGCCGTGTACTCGCCCTTGGTCTCGCCTTCTTCCCGGTCGATCTGCATGTGCGCCTCCTGTTGCTTGACGACAGGTAATGCCGCCGCAGGCGCGCACAAGAAGCGCACAGAACCTGTGCGCGGTGGCCGAAACCTAGTCGGGAAACACCGTTCCCGGAAACATGTCCTCGAAGACGTCCATGCTGACATCGGGCGGCACGGGGATCGCCTGCAGGTTCAGCGTCGCATCGTCGACCGCCACCTGTCCCGCGGCATTGCGCAGCGTCGCGCGCCCCAGCCCGAACGCGACCAGCCGGGTCCGTTCGCCATCCCGCACCAGCCGGCCCATGATCTCGTTGATTTCGACCACCGCCGTCTCATAGGCACCCGGCTCCCGCGCCGCGGGAAGCACCGGGTTGGAGAAGACGAACCCATATTGCCCGCTGACCTTGCCGCCGTCGACATCCAGCGCCAGCGTCTGCCCGCTGTAATTCGCCGTCTGGGTCAGGATCTCGATCCCTGCCGGCCCGGCATCGAACAGCACGGGAATGGACCCGAACATCAGGTTGTCATCGGTGACGCCGTTGTCGTTGGCATCCAGCCGCGAAATGCGCACCGTGTAACTGTCTGCGTACCAGCGCCCCTCTGGCAACGCGTCAAGATCTTCGGCGAGGGACCGGAACGAATAGACCTCGCCATACACCGTGTCATAGCCCGCGTAGCGTTCGATCTGCTGCGGCACCCAGACGGACTGGCGCAGCACCGGCGGATCTGCGACCAGTCTGTAGTCCTCCTCGGTTGGTCCGATCTCCGCAGGAGCAGACGAAACGTTTCGCCGTCGAAAGGCCTGGTCGCCATCCTCGATGATCTCGTAGCGCCCCGCACCCGGCCCGTATTCCTGCGCGAGTTCGAGTCCCTGCAGGGTCTCGGCGCCGACGAACCAGCCGTCTTCCTGCGAAAAACAGGTCTCTGTCATCATGAACCGCTTGTGCCCGCCCGAGGTCAGCGCATCGTAGCGGAACAATCCGATCCCCTCGATCGCCTCGCAGCCGAGAATGGTGCCGGTTTCCAGCTCCGGCCAGTACTCCTGCGCCACGGCCGCGCTACCCGCCACAGACACAACCGCCGCGGCGATGAACCGATTGAATGTGAAATGCATTTCCGCCCCCGTTGTCACCCGAATCGACCTCAGCATAGGGGCCGGAAGGTGACAACGGCATTGCGGCGCCCGCACGTCTCAAACCGCGCCTGCGCACCTGACAGTGCAGGTTTGCTGTCGGAAGCAGCAGTGACGTGTCGCTGCGCGGGGTGGGCAATCTGCCCACCGTCCCATCAAGGCAAAAAGGACGCGCATCCCCGGCGCGTCCTCACCATACGTTTGCGCTAACACGCCTGGAATCAATGACTTGAAAGGCGTCCCCATGGGGACGCCCCGAAATCAGGCCGCCCCGAGCTGCTCCATCACGTCGTCGGAGACCTCGAAATTCGCCGTCACCCGCTGGACGTCGTCGTCATCCTCCAGCGCCTCGATCAGCCGCATCAGCTTGGTCGCCCCGTCCAGGTCCAGCTCGGTGGTCGTGGTCGGCTTCCAGATCAGCTTGGTCGAGTCGCTCTCGCCCAGCGCCGCCTCCAGCGCCGTCGCCACCTCGTTCAGATCCGTATCGGCGCAGTAGATGATGTGGCCCTCTTCCGAGCTCTCCACATCCTCCGCCCCCGCCTCGATCGCCGCCAGCATGATCGTATCCGCATCGCCCGCATCGACAGGATAAGTCACCTCACCCTTCCGCTCGAACATGAAGGAGACAGAGCCCGTCTCGCCCAGGTTCCCGCCGTTCTTCCCGAAGGTCGACCGCACGGTAGAGGCGGTCCGGTTCCGGTTGTCAGTCATCGCCTCGACAATCACGGCCACCCCGCCGGGCCCGTAGCCCTCGTAGCGGATTTCCTCGTAATCGTCGCCCTCGCCGCCGGTCGCCTTCTTGATCGCGCGGTCGATATTGTCCTTGGGCATCGACTGCCCCTTGGCTTCCTTCACCGCCAGCCGCAGGCGCGGGTTCTTGTCCGGATCGGGATCGCCCATCTTCGCCGCGACGGTGATCTCCTTCGACAGCTTGGAAAACAGCTTCGACCGCGCCGCGTCCTGGCGGCCCTTGCGGTGCTGGATGTTCGCCCATTTTGAATGGCCGGCCATGTCTCTCTCTCCGATACCCCGGGGTGCTGGCGCAGGCTTCTAGCCGCCGCGCCGGCTTTCTTCAAGCCCGAGCCGCGCTTGCCGATCCCGATCCGCTCAGGTGAGCCAGAAGACGCAACCGCCCCGCTGCGCTACAGCGTCACCGACTCCATCACCTCCGGCGTCAGCACGTCGACCCCCGGCAGCTTCGCCTTCAGCTCGTCCGCGGACTGCTCCAGCAGCGGGAAAGTCTTGTAGTGGCACGGGATCACCGTCTTGAAGTCGAAGAATTCCTTCGCCGCATAAGCCGCGCGCCGCATGTCCATGGTGAAATGCCCGCCGGCGCAGAGAATGCCGATATCCGGCTTGTGCAGGTCGTTGAACACCTTCATGTCGGCCATCACGTCGGTATCGCCAGAGAAATAAATCACATGACCCTCGCCCTCGATCATGAACCCGGCCTCCGCCCCGGAATAGATCGGCCCGTTATCCGAAGCGATCGACGACGAATGCTCCGCGTTCACCATCGTCACCTTGACCTCGCCCAGCGCCACGGTGCCGCCCTTGTTCATGCCGATGATCTTGATGTCATGCCGGCCTTCCCAGAAGCTCATCAGGTCGAAGATGCCGACCACCGGTATACCCAGATCCGAGGCAAGCGGCACCGCGTCCGTCGCATGGTCGCCATGCCCGTGGGTCAGCAGGATATGCGTCGCGCCAACGGTGGCTTCTTCCTTCTTTCCCTCGGGAAATACGGGGTTGCCGGTGAACCAGGGGTCGACCAGCAGGATCTGGTCCGCGATCTCGATCCGGAAACTGCCATGTCCAAGCCAGGTGATCTTCATGGAATCGCTCCTTAATATGAGTGCTACCGACAGATAGCAGGGAAGTCCGCACAGTCACATGAACTGGACCGCACAAATCGACGCCTATTGCGAGCGGCTCGGCCCCGGCCTTCTGGCCGAACCACTGAACGCGATGTCGAACGCGGCCTTCCTGATCGCCGCGTTTATCATGTGGCGCAGGTTGCGCGGCCGGCAACTCCCCTATGTCCGGGCAATGATCCTGCTGCTCGCTCTGGTGGGGCTGGCATCGCTCTCCTGGCACGTCTTCGCCATCGCCTGGACCGGCGCCGCGGACAGCTTGTCGATCCTGCTCTTCGTGCTGCTTTACCTTTACGCGGCGACCCGAACTTACTTGCTGCAGCCGATGAACGTTTCGCTCTTCGCGACCTTCGCCTTCCTGCCGGTGGCGGGACTGGCAGCATTTCTCCTCAGCCGCCTGCCGTTCTTCCGGGTGTCCGCTGAATACTGGCCGGTGGTCCTGCTCATCGCCGGTTACGCGCTTGTGCTATCCCGCCGCTACCCAGAGACGGCCCGCAATCTTGCGATGGGCGCCGCGCTCCTGACCATTTCGATCAGCGTCCGCAGTCTCGACAGTGCGCTCTGCGCCCGCCTCCCAATCGGCACGCATTTCCTCTGGCATATCCTGAACGCGACGATGCTCGCCTGGATGATCGAGACCTACGCCCGTCACGTCACCAGCACCGAATAGGCCGGAATCGCGATTAGGCAAAGCAGCGTCTGCCAGGCCAGCAGGTCGGCATATAGCGGCGCGTCGCCGCCCATCGCCTTGGCCACGATGTACCCGTTCGACGCCGCCGGCACCGCGAAGATCAGGATCCCGGCAAGCGTCTCTTCCGATGACAGATCCAGCAGCCACGCGATTCCGACATACAGCGCCGGCACCACCAACGGCCGCAGGATCAGCCCGAGCACAACGAGGAACGAGAAGTCCATCAGTCGTTTCAATTGAATGCCCGCCCCCACCGCCAGCAGCCCCACCGCCAGCGCCGCGCGCCCCACGATCTCCAGCGTCTCGTCCGCCCAATGCGGCAGCCCGCCCGCCTGGTTCACCGCGATCCCGATGAAGCCGCCGATCACAAGCGGGTTCGTCACAACCGTTTTCACAATCCGCACCGGCGACGCGCCACCGCCGCACAAAACCGCCAGCACGATGATGTTCAGCACGTTGACCACGGGGATCAGCACCGCCATCGCCACGGCGATCAGCGAGAGCCCGGTATTTCCCATCAGCAGCGCCGCCGCCGCCAGAGAAATGAAGCCGTTGAACCGGATCGCCGTCTGATACAGCGTCGACAGCGACGCGTTGGGAATTGCCAGCACCAGCCGCAAAGACAGCGCGATCGCGCCGCCAACTGCGACCGTCATCACCAGAGCCACGGCGAACGCCCCGATCCGTGACAGCGACAGGTCCGCCCCGGCGATGGAATGGATCAGGATCGCCGGAATCAGCAGCTTGAAGCTCAGCTCCTCCACTCCCGGCCAATGCTGTTCCCGGACCAGCCCTGACGCCCGCGCGGCCCAGCCAAGGGCAATGGCCAGTGCAATGGGCAGGATGGTCAGGGCAAGATCCATAGGGAAGCTCCGGGAAAAACACCCGCCGCAGAGCGGGGCACTTGTTAACTATCGTGCCATTTCGCCAAGGTGTAGCCCCCGACCGCTTGCAGCCCACCGGCCCCGGCGCTAAACGCAGTGCCTGACCAGACATCCCGGAGAGCCCCATGTCGATCGACAAGGCAACCGCCGCCCATGTGGCCAAGCTCGCCCGCATCAAGGTGGAAGACGACGCGCTGCCCGCGCTGGCAGAGGAATTCAACACCATCCTCGGCTTCATCGAGCAGCTGAACGAGGTGGATATCGAGGGCGTCGAACCGATGACCTCGGTCACGCCGATGCGGCTCAAGCGGCGCGAGGATGTCGTCACCGACGGCAACATGCAGGACAAGGTCCTGTCCAACGCCCCCGACGCCCGCGAGGGTTTCTTTGCCGTACCGAAGGTGGTCGAATAATGTCGGATCTCTCCAAGCTCACAATAGCCGAAGCCCGAGACAAGCTCCGCGGCGGAGAGGTGTCGTCGGTCGAACTGACCAAGGCGTGCCTTACCGAGATCGACGCCGCCGACGCGCTGAACGCCTTCGTCCACAAGACGCCGGAGATTGCGCTGAAACAGGCGGAACATGCCGATACCCGCATCGCCGAGGGCGACGCGCCATCGATGTGCGGCATCCCGCTCGGCATCAAGGACCTGTTCTGCACCCGCGGCGTACCCTCGCAGGCCGCGTCGAAGATCCTCGACGGCTTCAGGCCGGAATACGAATCCACCGTAACCAACCGGCTTTTCGACGCCGGCGCCGTGATGCTGGGCAAGCTCAACATGGACGAGTTCGCGATGGGCTCTTCCAACGAGACCTCGACCTACGGCAACGCCGTGAACCCGTGGCGCCGCGGCAATGACGATACCTCGCTGACGCCCGGCGGTTCCTCGGGCGGTTCGGCCAGTGCCGTCGCCGCCGATCTCTGCCTTGCCGCCACCGGCACCGATACCGGCGGCTCGATCCGCCAGCCCGCCGCCTTCGTCGGCATCACGGGGCTGAAGCCCACCTACGGCCGCGTTTCGCGCTGGGGCATCATCGCCTTCGCCTCCTCGCTCGATCAGGCCGGGCCGATGTGCAAGTCGGTCCGCGACTGCGCCATCATGCTCGGCGCCATGGCGGGCCACGACCCGAAGGACTCGACCTCCGCCGACCTCGCAGTTCCGGATTTCGAGGCCGCGCTGACCGGCGACATCAAGGGCAAGAAGATCGGTATTCCCAAGGAGTACCGCATGGACGGCATGCCCTCCGAGATCGAAAAGCTCTGGGCCGATGGCGCCGAAATGCTGAAGGATGCCGGTGCCCAGATCGTCGATATCTCCCTGCCCCACACGAAATACGCGCTTCCCGCCTATTACGTGATCGCACCAGCCGAGGCGTCCTCGAACCTCGCCCGTTATGACGGCGTCCGCTACGGCCGGCGCGCGCATCTGGCGCAGGGCGATGGCGTCACCGAGATGTACGAAAAGACCCGCGCCGAAGGCTTCGGCCACGAGGTGCAGCGCCGCGTCATGGTCGGTACCTACGTTCTGTCGGCCGGCTTCTACGATGCCTATTACAACCGCGCACGCCGGGTCCGCACCCTGATCAAACGCGACTTCGAACTGGCCTTCGCCGACGGTATCGACGCGATCCTGACCCCGGCCACGCCCTCGGCCGCTTTCGGCCTCGGCGAGATGTCCGACAGCGACCCGGTGCAGATGTACCTAAACGACGTCTTCACCGTCACCGTGAACCTCGCCGGCCTGCCCGGTATCGCGGTGCCCGCCGGTGTCGACGGCAAGGGACTGCCCCTCGGCCTGCAGCTGATCGGGCGGCCATGGGAAGAGGCAGACCTGCTCAATACCGCGTTTGCGCTCGAAAATGCGGCAGGTTTTGTTTCCAAACCGGGCAAATGGTGGTAACAGGCCCGCAACCAAGAAACGGGCAGGACAACTGAGATGCACAAGACCGGGTTAGCCCTCGCCGCTCTCGTACTGGCCGGCTGCGCGCAAGACTTGCCGGACTCCAACCCCGACGTCGGCGTCGGTTTCGGGGATTACGAAAACTACGGCACCTCCCGCAGCACCCCGGCCCCGGCCGAAACCAACATCATTCCCCGCGCCGCGATCTCGGACGAGACACCCGCTTCGGCCCGGCCAAAGCCGCCGATGGTCCCGCCAAGCGCCGTGGCCACCACCACGCTGCCCCCGGCGCCGACCGCCAACCCGACACCTGCCGTCGCGACCACCCACGCCGGGATCTCCGACGAGCAGGATTTCGAGGCGGTCGCCGAACGTGAATCCATCGAAAGCGACGCAGCCCGCCTGAAGGCCCAGCGCGAAGCCTTCATCGAGGTCGAGCCCAGCGCGGTTCCGACCCGCAGCGGCGACAGCGGCAATGTCGTGGCCTTCGCCCTGGCGACTTCGAACCCGGTCGGCACCAAGGTCTACAGCCGCAACAACCTGTTTGCGGACTCGAAATACCAGCGCAACTGCGCAAAATACGCCTCCAGCGACCTGGCACAGGAAGATTTCCTGAAGCAGGGCGGGCCGGAGCGTGACCGTCTCGGCCTCGATCCTGACGGCGACGGTTTTGCCTGCAGCTGGGATCCCACCCCGTTCCGCCGCATCGCCGGGTGATCCACCACCCCTCGCCGAATTTCGGGCCTCGCCGCAGTGGTGTCCTTCCCGATATTATTGTGCTGCACTACACCGCCATGGCCACGGCCGAGGCGGCGCTGAAACGGCTCTGCCTGCCAGAGGCCGAGGTTTCCGCCCATTACCTGATCGGCCGTGACGGCACCACATGGCACCTCGTCGAAGAGGACCAGCGCGCCTGGCATGCCGGCGCCGGCCACTGGGGCGGGGTGGAGGACGTGAATTCCCGATCCATCGGTATTGAACTGGACAACACTGGCGACTGCCCCTTCCCGGAACCGCAGATGGCCGCGCTCGAGGGCCTGTTGCCCGGTATCCTCGGTCGCTGGCAGATTCCCCCGGAACGGGTCATCGCGCATTCCGACATGGCGCCATTGCGCAAGATCGACCCCGGCCTGCGCTTCGACTGGCGCCGCCTCGCCCGTCTGGGCCTGTCCGTATGGCCATCGCCGGACGCTGCGTCCCAAACACCCGACGAACTTGCCTTCCGCTCTGCCACAACCCGCTTCGGCTACGCCCCCGACCTCGCCCACGAAACCCGGCTTGACGCCTTCCGCCGCCGCTTCCGGCCCTGGGCCACCGGGCCTCTCGATGCGCTGGACATGGCCGCCATCACCGACCTCGCCGCGCGCTTCCCTGTTGACCGCGGCCCCGCGCGCACTTAACTGCCGTTCCGCGCGGATGGCCGGATGGCCGCGGGGGGCAACCTCCGAGGAAAGTCCGGACTCCACAAGGCGACGGTGCCGGGTAACGCCCGGCCGGGGCAACCCGAGGGAAAGCGCCACAGAGAACAGACCGCCCCGTTTTCGGGGTAAGGGTGAAACGGTGGGGTAAGAGCCCACCGCGGGACGGGCAACCGGACCGGCATGGCAAGCCCCACCGGGAGCAATGCCGAATAGGGACTTCGCGGGGGCAACCCCAGGGGCGCCTTGCCCCGGAAGTCCGGGTTGGCAGCTAGAGATGCCGGGTAACCGGCATACCAGAGGAATGGCCATCCTCGACAGAATCCGGCTTACAGGCCATCCGCGCAAATTCACCGGGATTCCGGTTGACTCAGCCCTCGCAAACAGTAAAAGGCGGGCTTCAAGGTTTTCCCGGGCGGCCTAGGCACGCCCGCGCGACGGAGCACAAAGACAATGGCGAAGCCCACCACGATCAAGATCCGGCTGAATTCCACCGCGGATACCGGCCATTTCTACGTGACCAAGAAGAACGCGCGCACGATGACCGAAAAAATGACGGTCCGGAAATATGACCCGGTTGCGCGCAAGCACGTGGAATACAAGGAAGGCAAGATCAAGTAAGCCCTTCCCGACACGACGATGACGAAGCCGCGCCGTTCAGCGCGGCTTTTTCTTTTCCGTCAAATCGCTACATTCGATCCATGAGCGACACGCTGACCATCCGGCCCTCGACGCCGCAGGACCTCGCCGCACTGGACGCGCTGTTCGCGCGCGCCTACCCGCGGCTGCTGAAGGCGGATTATCCGCCCTCGGTCCTTGTCACCGCCCTGCCGCTTATTTCCCGCGCCCAGCCTGCGCTTCTGGCCTCCGGCACGTTCTACGTCGCCGAGACCGCCAATGGTGCCCTGATCGGCGCTGGCGGCTGGACCGGGCGGCGCAATTCCACCATCGGAGATATCCGCCACGTCGTCACCGATGACCGTGCCCTGCGTCGCGGCGTCGGCCGTGCGATCCTGACACGCGTCGTGGAGGAGGCCGCTGAGGATGGCGTCACCCTTCTCGACTGCAAGTCCACCCGCACCGCGGTGCCGTTCTACAAGGCCATGGGCTTCGAAACGCTGCGGCCGATCCGGGTGGAGCTTCGCCCCGGCATCCTGTTCCCCGCGATGCAGATGCAGCGCCTGCTCTGAGCCCGCAAAAGAAAAGGGCCGGCACCATGGCCGGCCCTTCGGTCTGGAATGTTTCGCGCGTTACTCGCGATTGCCAAGGAACTGCAGCAGGAACATGAACAGGTTGATGAAGTCGAGATAGAGGTTCAGTGCCCCCATGATCGCCGACTTGCCCAGCCACTCGCTGTCCATCGCATGGGCGTGCTGCAGATAGACGTTCTTGATCTTCTGCGTGTCATAGGCGGTCAGCGCCGCGAAGATCAGCACACCGATGGCCGACACGGCAAAGTAGATCGCCGGCGACTGCAGGAAGATGTTCACGATCGAGGCCACGATCAGGCCAATCACGCCCATGATCAGGAAGGATCCCCAGCCGGAGATGTCCTTTTTCGTCGTGTAACCCCAAAGTGAGAGCCCCGCAAAGGCGATGGCCGTTATCAGGAAGGTTTGAGCAATCGAGATCCCGGTGAAGGCCACGAAGATCCACGAGATCGACAGTCCCATCGCCGCAGCGAAGACGTAGAAGAAAAGTTGCGCGCCTGCGGCGGTCAGCTTGTTGATCATCGCGCCGAAGGCGAAAACCATGATCAGCGGCAGGAACATCGCCACCCAGCCCAGGATGTTGGGCTGCAGGGTGATCGGGTCGCGGAAGATCGACAGCAGTGCTTCGCTCGATCCCACGGCCCATGCAACGCCGGCGGTGACCAGCAGGCCGACCGACATTGTGCCGTAGACCTTGTTCATATGTGCCCGCAGACCTTCGTCTACCTGGGCAGAACGAACACCACCAATCGAGCGTTCGGTTTGGAATTGAGCCATTCAAGCCTCCTCAAAGATACCGACACGCGGCAGGAGAGCCGCACTCGCCATCAAATATCGGCAAGCACGGCTCTTATTTCAAGCATTTCCGGAGGCAACCGACGCATGTTCACCAACTATTTCGTTACTTTGACCAATGTGCCGGTGCGTCCCACACTGGTCGGGACGCTTCGCGGTCCGCGTCTTCCCGGCTCAGGCCGATATCGTGCAGCATATGATCATCTAGCTGTCCGAGCTGGGTGCGCTGCCTCTGCACCGCCAAAGCGGCCAGGATTCGCTCTGCCAGCGACAGGCGTCGGTATGAGCCATAGCGCGTACCGCCGTGGGAAAAGGTTTGCGTGCTCATCTCCAGTCTCCTTCTCATTTCGTGATGGATGGGCGTATTTGCATTTCATGTCTTGATATATGCAATGCAGTGATGGATATTGAAAACGAATGTTCTTGAAGCAAATGATCAAGGAATGTGATGGATGCGCAATCTGGATATCTCCGTGCTCCGCTCCTTCGTCGCCGTCGCCCAGACCGGTGGCGTTACCCGGGCAGCCGGCTTTCTGAACCTGACGCAATCTGCGGTCTCGATGCAGCTCAAGCGGCTGGAAGAGCTGATGGGTCAGGATCTGCTCGACCGCTCCAACCGCAAGATCTCCCTGACCCCGGCCGGTGAGCAGCTGCTCGGCTACGCCCGCCGCATGGTCGAAATGAATGACGAGATGTTCTCGCGCCTCACGGACCACGCCTTCGAAGGCGAGATCACGCTCGGCGTCCCGCATGACATCGTTTATCCGGTGATCCCGCGCGTCCTGCAGCGCTTCAACACCGAATACCCCCGCGTCCGCGTGCTGCTGAACTCTCTCTACACGTCGGAACTGAAGCGGATGTTTCAGCGCGGCGAATGTGACCTGATCCTGACGACGGAGCCGGAGCTCGGCGAAGGTGGCGAGACGCTCAAGGAACTCCCGCTGCGCTGGATCGGCGCCCCTGAAGGCTCCGCCTGGAAACAGACGCCGCTGCCGTTGGCTCATTGCCGCAACTGTTCCTTCCGCACCGGCGCGCAGGAGCGTCTCGACCTGGCACAGATCGGCTGGCAGCAAGCAGTCGAATCCGACAACGACCGCACGATCGAGGCCACCGTCGCCGCCGATCTCGCCGTCACCGTCATGCTGGAAGGCACAGAGCCGCAGCACCTTCGGCAGATCTCGGCCGGCAACCACCTGCCTGACCTCGGTGTGCAGAAGATCAACCTCTACGGCGGCACCTCTGCGAATGGCGACGTGACGGGCCATTTGAAAGAGATGATCCGCCAGGGCTACCGGGCGATGTAGTTGCAGTCTCAGTGGAGACTGCGCGCCCGCGCCTCAGAACAGAAGCGAAACGACTGAGGCGGCCAGCCACACGTACAAGCGGATTACCAGGTAAAAGTAGAGCCCGATTCCCACCACAGCCAACGCCGTGACAACGTCATCGCGAAGCGGCCGCGACAAAAACGGGATATGTCGGCTGTCTCCTGACATGACATATTGTCGCACAAGAGGCTTAAAGATGGGTTAACGCGCTGCGCCACCGGCAGTGTATAACCGGAACGTGAAACAGCTTCACATTTCGATCACGAGCTTTCCGGCCACCTCTCTCCGCCGCAGCAGCTCCAGGCCCTCGCCCGCAGCGTCGAACGGCAGCTTGCGGCCGATATGCGGGTGCAACCTCCCATTGGCATACCAGCCCATCAGCGTCTCCAGGCTCCCGGTCAGAACTTCGGGCGCGAATCCAGTGTAACCGCCCCAGTACAGGCCGATCACGGTCACGTTCTTCACCAGCACCACGTTAGCCGGGATTTGCGGCACGTCACCGCTGGCAAATCCGATCACCAGCATCCGCGCCTCTGGCTTCACCGCGCGCAGCGCTGCGCGGAACTGATCGCCGCCGACCGGGTCGTAAACGACGTCCGCGCGCCCCAGCGCGATCACCGCCTCGCGCAGGTCCTCTGTCTCGCTGTCGATCAGGTGATCCGCGCCAGCCGCCCTGACCACTTCCAGCCGCTCCGCTCCCCGCGCGCAGGCAATCACGCGGGCGCCCATAGCCTTGCCGATCTCCACCGCCGTCAGCCCGACGCCCCCCGCCGCGCCCAGTACCAGCAGGGTTTCCCCAGGCTTCAGCCGCGCGCGGTGGTCCAGCGCCAGATGGCTGGTGCCATAAGCAATCTGGAATCCCGCCGCCACGTCGAACTCCATCGCGTCCGGCAGCACCACGCAGCGCTCCGCCGGAAAACAGCCCGCCTCGGCCAGCCCGCCGGTCTCGGCAAAGACCGACACGCGCGCACCCACCGCCGGCGACGTCACACCCGCGCCGACCGCCTCCACCGTTCCCGCCAGTTCCTTGCCCAGGATCACCGGCGGCTCCGGCCGCACCTGGTACCGGCCCTCGATCATCAGCAGATCTGCGAAGTTCAGGCCGCAGGCTGCGATCCGGACCCGCACCTCTCCCGGCCCCGGATCAGGAACCGGCATCTCGCGAAAGCCCGGCGCCTGTCCGTATTCCTCGATTCCGAATACCCGCATGCCCCCTCCTCCTCGTTCGTTCAGGCATAGCCGACGATGCCGGATCTGGCGAGAATTACGACGAATCGAACGCCGATTTACGTTGGGTCAATCAACCTGTGGACGAATTCAATTTTCAGATTCGAAAGAGCGCTGCAACCTGACATTGCGTTTCAAACCTGCAATATCTGGCGCAAATTTCGGCATTACGCCCGGGTTTCCCCAGCAATTATTAACCTTTCGGGGACAAACTATCCAAAAAGACAGGTTGAGCGATTCCCGTCCTACGTGATCACTAGCTCTACGTTTGAGAGTTGTAAGGAAACCTGAAGATGAAGCATCCGGTGGATGTACATGTCGGTAAGCGGGTGCGGCACCGTCGCTGGATGGTTGGGATGACCCAGCAGCAGCTCGCCAGCAAGGTCGGCATCAAATTTCAACAAATTCAAAAGTACGAAACGGGCATGAACCGCATCAGCGCGTCCCGCCTGTGGGATATTGCCGAGGCGCTCAATGTTGACGTGCGCTTCTTTTTCGAAGGGATCGACGAAAGCGTCGACGCCGGCGCCACCGAGAAGGCGAACGTTCCCGGCGACATCCTGGCGGACAAAGAGGCCCTGGAACTGGTTCGCTCCTACTACGCGATGCCGGAAAACCAGCGTCGCCGCCTGTTCGAACTGGCCCGCGTCATGAGCGACGTCGCCTAAGAAACGCTTGCATGCCGGGCTTGACGGCCCGGTGGTGAACGCTTACCGCGCGGGAACCCTCCCGCGCGGTAAGTGTTTTTATGGACCCGATCAGCGACAGCCTGAAAGCCGAGCTTCTCGACACGGCCAACGCCCTGGCCGATGCCGCCCGTTCTGCAATCCTGCCGCATTTCCGCGCCGTCGGCCTCGCCGCCGAGAACAAGGCCGGCATCGGTTTCGACCCGGTAACCGCCGCCGACCGCGCCGCCGAGGCGATCATGCGCGATATCCTGGCAGAGCGCCGCCCCGAGGATGGCATCCTTGGCGAGGAATACGGTGCGAAAACCGGAACCACCGGCCTGACATGGGTCCTCGACCCGATTGACGGCACCCGTGGCTTCATTTCGGGCACGCCCACCTGGGGCGTACTGATCGCCGTAGGGCCCGAAGACGGCCCGATCCTTGGCGTCATCGACCAGCCTTACATCGGCGAACGTTTCGTCGGCGGCCTCGGTATCGCCGAACTCGACGGCCCCATGGGCAACGCCCCGCTCCGCACCCGGGCACCGCGCGCGCTGTCTCAGGCCACCATCCTGACCACCTTTCCCGAAGTCGGCACCGATCAGGAAGGCGCCGCCTTCCACCGCCTCTCGGCCAACGCCAACCTCACCCGCTACGGCATGGATTGCTACGGCTACGCCCTCCTCGCCGCGGGCCAGGTCGACCTCGTGGTCGAGGCCGGGCTTTTCGCCTACGACATCCAGGCCCCCCTCGCCGTGATCGAGGCGGCGGGCGGCGTCGTCACCGACTGGGAAGGCCACCCCTGCCCGATGGGCGGCCGCGTCCTCGCGGCCGCCAATACCCGGATCCACGCCGAGGCACTGGAAATCCTGCGCGGCACCGCCCCCAACGACTAACCGGCCGACGCCAGGTCAGCCGGCATTTCGGGCTTTATCCTTCCGGCCCGGTGCTATGTAATCGCCGGCAAGGGCAGCGCACAGCATGTCGCGCCGCCCGCATCTCGAAGGAGCTACACCAAATGGAAACCCGCAAACTGGGGCCCACCGGGCTCGAGACCGCCCCTATTGTCTTCGGCGGCAACGTCCTGGGCTGGACCGCCGACGAGCCCGAAAGCTTCCGCATCCTCGATGCCTTCATCGACCACGGGTTCAACGCCATCGACACCGCCGATGTCTATTCCCGCTGGGGTGAGGGACATACGGGCGGCGAATCCGAAACCGTGATCGGCAACTGGCTCGCGGCACGTCCCGGCATGCGCGACAAGGTCACGATCTTCACCAAGGTCGGCTCCGACATGGGCGGCCCGGGCGAAAAAGGCCTGTCCGAGGACTGGATTCTCAAGGCCGTCGACCGCTCGCTCGCACGGCTGCAGACCGATGTCATCGACCTCTATTTCTCGCACTGGCCGGACCCCGAGACCGGGTACGCCGAAACCCTCGGCGCCTATGACAAGCTGCTGAAGGCCGGCAAGATCCGTGCCGTAGGCGCCTCCAACCTCGACGCGGCGCAACTCACCGAAGCCCTGAAAGTGGCCGAGGACAACAGCCTGCCCGCCTATCAGGTGCTGCAGCCCGAATACAATCTCTACAAGCGCGACAGCTTCGAGGGCCCGCTGCGCGATCTCTGTATCGAAAAGAACATCGGAGTCGTGTCCTACTTCGCTCTCGCCGCCGGGTTCCTGACCGGCAAGTACCGCTCCAAGGACGACCTTCAGGGCCGCGCCCGCGGCAGCTCGGTCGAAAAGTACCTCAATGAAAAGGGCCTGAACCTGCTCGGCGTGATCGACACCGTGGCCGAGGCGCATGGCGCCACCCCGGCCGAGGTCTCGCTGGCCTGGCTGATCGGGCGCGAGGGCGTCACCGCCCCCATCGCCAGCGCCACCAGCACGTCCCAGGTCGAAACCTTCGCAAGTGCAGCCGCGCTGACCCTGACCGAAGACGAGATGACCCGGCTCACCGGGGCGATGCACTGATCATCCGGCCGGGGCGGTCCGCCCGCCCCGGCCCTTTGCCCGCGCGCGCAACTGGCCTAGCTTCGAACTAACCAGCCCGGAGCGTCTCATGGCCGAAATCCTCATCCGCAATGCCCGCCGCGTCCTGACCATGGACGACAGCCGCCACGAATACGCCGATTGCGATATCCTGATCCGCGGCGGCGAGATCGGCGCCATCGGGCAGAACCTCACCTCTACCGGCGAGGTCGTGAACGCCGAGGGCTGCATCGTCACCCCCGGCCTCGTGAACACCCACCACCACCTGTTCCAGACCCTCACCCGCGCCGTCCCGGGCGGTCAGGATGCGCTGCTTTTCGGCTGGCTGAAAACCCTCTATCCGATCTGGTCCCGCTTCGGTCCCGAGGAAATCCGCGCCTCCGCCCTGATCGGCCTCGCCGAACTGGCGCTCTCCGGCTGCACACTGACCTCCGACCACCTCTATCTCTTCCCCAACGGCGCCCGCCTCGACGACACCATCGACGCTGCGCGCGATATCGGCCTCCGCTTCCACGCCACCCGCGGCGCCATGTCCATCGGCGAAAGCCTTGGCGGCCTGCCGCCCGACAGCCTTGTCGAGCCAGAACCCAATATCCTCGCCGACATGGTCCGCGTCGTCGACGCCTTCCACGATCCTGCCCCCGGCGCGATGATCCGCGTCGGCCTCGCCCCCTGCTCACCCTTTTCTGTCAGCCGCGAACTGATGCGCGATACCGCCATCCTAGCGCGCGAAAAGCACGTGATGCTCCACACCCACCTTGCCGAGAATGACGAGGACATCGCCTATTCGCAGGAAAACTTCGGCTGCCGACCTGGCCAGTATGCCGAGGATCTCGGCTGGACCGGTCCCGACGTCTGGCATGCCCATTGCGTAAAGCTCGACGGACAGGAAATCGACCTCTTCGCCCGCAGCCGCACCGGCGTCGCCCACTGCCCCTGCTCCAACTGCCGCCTCGGTTCAGGCATCGCTCCGGTCCGGCAGATGCGCGACGCGGGCGTGCACGTCGGCCTCGGCGTCGACGGCTCCGCATCCAACGACAGCGGCAATCTCGCGGCAGAGGCCCGCACCGCCATGCTGCTGCAACGTGTCGCCAACGGCGCCGACGCGATGAGCGCCCGCGAAGCCCTCGAAATCGCCACCCGCGGCGGCGCCGAGGTGCTTGGCCGCGACGACTGCGGCCGCATCGAACCCGGCTACCGCGCAGACCTCGCCCTCTGGGACACGTCTGGCGTCGAAAGCGCCGGCAGCTGGGACCCAGCCGCCCTCCTCCTCGCTGGCCCCACGAAGGTGCGCCACCTCTTCGTCGAGGGCCGCCAGGTCGTCCGCGACGGCGATCTGACCACCATCGACCTGCCCGGCGTCATCGAGACCCAGACCCGTCTGGCGAAGGCGCTTGTGACTGGCTGATACGCTTGCCGCATGGCCAGATTGGCCATATATTGGCTGAAGTGAGCATGAGGTCTGCTATGCCGAACATCTCCCTTCCAGAAGCCATGCAGGACTACGCCGAAAGACAGGTAGAGGCTGGCGTCTACGCAAATCTCTCCGAAGTCGTCCGCGCCGGGCTGCGCAAACTGATGGAAGAGGATGGCGCGACGGCCTTCTATCTGCTGCAGCGGGACCTGAGGGAAGCCGCCGGCGAACCGACCGAAGACGTCGACCTGCGGAAACTACTGCTCGACTCCGAATAACATGCGCCTCAAGCCAAGGGCCCGAGCGGATCTGCTGGCGATCCGAGCCTGGGGCGAGGATCACTGGGGACCGGCCCGAGCGAGGGATTTCCTCGAAGGCTTGATAGAAAAGCTGGAAGAACTCGACGCCCACCCGCACATTGGCAGGCCCCGATCCGTCTTCTTCGATGGCCTGCGCTCGATCCGCTACCGAGGGTATTTGGCTTTCTACATCCTCGAAGACGACCACCCGGTCATCGTCGCCATAATCCACGAACGCCGGAATCTCGCGGCGCTCGAATTCGCGGATCGCATAGAAGGCACTTAAACATCGCTTTCAATGCCGTGTCGCCCGCCTTGCGCCATCCAACCGGATGAACCCGTCCCTCTCCCGCGCGCCTTCCCGCAACACTTCGTCCCAGCCGCCCGCGAGCGCATAGACCTCGTCGGGTGAAAACCCCGCATCCGCGATCAGCCGCGGCGAATGGCGCCCCAGCATTTTCAGCGCGCGCCTGTGCTCCGCAACCCTCCGGCGGCGGCGCAAGTAGACGGCAAAGGCAAAACCAACGTCGCTCCAGAACGGGCGGAGTGTCATCGGACGCGGCATGTCGAGCGCAGTCATCGCAATCGATCCTGTTGGGTTTCCGTCGAGGTTTGAACCGGTTCAAGCGCGACTCGCAGCGCGCCCTTGAACCGGTTCAAAGATACCGCTCCCAACCACCCCCGGTCAAGCAAATATTGAACCGGTTCAAGAACCCGGCTAAGCCGAGGGCGAGGACACCGCACATGACAGACACCCCAACCCGGAAACCCGCCCGCCTCGCCGACGTGGCCGAGGCCGCCGGCGTCTCCAAGGCGACCGCTTCCAACGTCTTCAACCGCCCCGGCATCGTCCGCAAAGAGCTGCGCGACCGTGTCCTCGAAACCGCCCGCCAGATCGGCTATGCCGGACCGGACCCCCGCGCCCGCGTCCTAGGCACCGGCAAGGTCGGTGCCATCGGCGTCGCCACGGTCGAACCGCTCTCCTACTTCTTCGAGGACAGCTTTGCGCGCGAACTGATGACCTCCATCGCCCGCGCCTGCGACGACAGCGGCACTGGCCTGTCGCTGGTCTCCTCCGCCAACCACGAACAGCTCGCCTGGAACCTTCGCAACGCGGTGGTTGACGGCTTCCTGCTCTACTGCCTCGAAGAAGCCCGCGACCTGATCGACGAAGCGCGGGACCGGCACTTGCCTTATGTCGCGCTCTACGTCGACAGGCGCGAAACCGGCATCCCCGCCGTCGGCATCGACGAAGCCGCCGCCGCCCGCCTCGCGACGCAGCACCTGCTCGACCTTGGTCACCGCCGCTTCGCCATCCTCGCCATGGAATTCACCGCCGGCAGCAGCGGCCCGGTCACGCTCGAAACTGTCGACACCGCCTTCTACTCGGCCACCTCCGGCCGCGCCATCGGCACCCTCGACACGCTGGAGGAGGCGGGCATCCCCCGCACCTCGGTCCCGATCCACGAAACCCTCACCGACGCAGATACCGTCGCCGAGGCGCTGGAACGGATCTTTGCCGCGTCCGAACCGCCCACCGCCTTCGTCGCCCAGTCGGACGCCATCGCACTCTACGCGCTGGACTGGCTGACAGAGCGCGGCATTTCGGTGCCCGGTGACGTGTCCCTGATCGGCTTCGACGACATCCCAGAGGCCGCCGTCTCCACACCGCCCCTCACCACGATCCGCCAGCCGCTGAAGGATATCGCGCGCCACGCGGTCGACGCGATCCTCGACCCGCAGGACGGCGTCCTGCGCAAAGTCCTCCCTGTCGAGTTGGTAGTCCGGAATTCCACGGCACCGCCGCGCCGGTAATGCTGTGAAACGGCTGCAACCGGTAAGGGGCAGTTCAGTATATCAAACTGAAGTAATTATATAAATTTCGACCACCTCCAATGTATCGCAACCGACGCGCGCGAGCCGGTTCTACCAATTGGCGGGAAATGAGACCTCTGCAGGTCCACGTGATACTTCAAAGTAATGTGATAACATCTCAGAATTCACCTGAGCGACATAAGCCCGTTACGTATCCGACATCCCGGCATGAAAGCTGGCAGGGGCGTTCGCCCATCAGGCGGACGAGATCCAGCGAAAAAGCCAGAGGAAGAATGACAATGGATATCCGGAAAACGGTTGATCTGTCCTGGGACGAGTTCGACGAACTCCGCGACCCGCGCCCCGCAACGAATGACTTCGACGCCGTCGTCGAACGAGCCATCTCCCGCCGCGGTTTCCTGGGCGGCGCGCTGAGCTTCGGCTCGGCAGCCGCCGTCTTCGGCTCGGGCGTGCTCGGCTCTGCCACCTCGGCCCGCGCCCAGGCCGCAGCCTTCAATTTCACCCCGATCGGCATCGCCACCGATTTCGACATCCACGTTCCCGAAGGCTACGAATGGAAGCCCTTGGTGAAATGGGGGCAGGCCCTGTTCTCGGAAGCCGAAGGCGCCTATACGCCCGAAACCGGCGTCCCGGTCGAGATGTCCGACAAGGTGTTCGGCGAGAACACCGACGGCATGGAAACCTTCACCCATGACGGCCACGTGCTGTTGGCGATCAACTCTGAATATGTGAACCCCAAGATCAACCTGCCCGCCGACTCCGAAGGCATGCCGAAGAACGCCGACGAGGTCACGCTGCTGAAGAACATGCAGGGCGTCACGGTGCTGGAGATCGCCGATAACGGTAACGGCTGGGAAGTCGTCGTCGACAGCCCTTATAACCGCCGCATCACCCACGAAACCCGGATGACCATGGACGGCCCGGTTGCCGGGGCGGAACTGGTCAAGACCAATGCCGACCCCGACGGCACGTCGCCCAAGGGCACGATGAACAACTGCGGCTCGGGAAAGACACTCTGGGGCACGTACCTGACCTGCGAGGAAAACTTCAACGGCTACTTCGGCTCCACCGAAACCAGCCAGGACCAGAAGCCGCTCGTCCTGCCCTTCGGCTTCGACCGCTACGGCATCGGCGCCGAAGGCCGCTATGCCTACGAGACATTCGATCCGCGCTACGACTTCTCGAACGAGCCGAACGAACCCAACCGCCACGGCTGGGTGACAGAGATCGACCCGTCCGATCCGACCAGCACCCCGGTCAAGCACACCGCCCTCGGCCGTTTCAAGCACGAGAATGCCGAGATGGTTCAGGCCGCCGACGGACGCATCGTCGTCTACATGGGCGACGACGAACGTGGCGAGTTCATCTACAAGTACGTCTCGAACGGCACCTGGGCCGGAGGTCAGCCGACTGACGGGCTGCTCTCCGATGGCACGCTCTACGTGGCGAAGTTCAACGACGACATGACCGGTGAATGGCTGCCGCTGACCCCGGAAACCACCGGCATGCCGCTGGAGGAAATCCTGGTCTTCGCGCGCATGGCCGGGTCGAAGGTCGGCGCCACCACCATGGATCGTCCCGAATGGATCACCACAAACCCTCTGCGGGCCGAGGCCTATTGCGCCCTCACCAACAACTCCAACCGTGGCGTAAAACCGAATGCCGGTGGCGATGAAACCCCGGTCGGCGGTCCGAACCCACGCCAGACCAACGAGTACGGCCAGATCGTCCGCTGGCGCCCGGAAGGCGAGGACCACGGCGCCACCGGCTTCACCTGGGATCTCTACGTGATGGCCGGCAACCCCGACGTCCACGACGACGCCTATGCCGGGTCTGAAAACGTCACGCCGGGCAACATGTTCAACTCGCCCGACGGCATGGCTTTCTCGTCCGACGGTTTGCTCTGGATCCAGACCGATGGCGACTACAGCAACGAAGGAGAGTTCGCGGGCCAGGGCAACAACCAGATGCTGGTCGGCAATCCGGAAACCGGCGAAATCGCGCGCTTCCTCACCGGGCCCTACGGATCCGAAGTGACCGGCCTGACCTGGTCGCCGGACCGCAAGGTTGCCTTCGTCGGCATCCAGCACCCCGGCGGTTCCTGGCCCGACGGCGAAGGAAAGCCGCGCTCGTCCGTCATCGCCGTATGGCGTCAGGACGGCGCCGAAATCGGCTGACCGGGCGACAGCGAAACACCGGGTGGCGGTCAGCCGCCGCCCGGACCTTCAGACCCGCACACCGCCGACCCAGACGTCCCGCACGGCCCGGTCGTCGCCCATCATGATCGTCGGGAACAGCGCCTCCCAGATATCCCCGGCCCGCGCCGCCCGCTGCGCGATCCCCGGCGTCGAGGTGAGGTCCAGCACCACCAGGTCCGCCTCCATCCCCGGCGCGACGTTCCCGATCCGGTCATCCATCCGCAGCGCCCGCGCCGACCCGGTCGTCGCCAACCAGTAAAGCTGCGCAGGGTGCAGGGCCGACCCGTTCAGCTGCCCCACCTCGTAGGCCGCGGCCATCGTCCGCAGCATGGAAAACGAAGATCCGCCCCCGGTATCCGTGGCCAGCCCTACCCGGTGCCCCGCCGCCGTCAGCCCGGCCATGTCGAACAGTCCCGACCCGATGAACGTATTCGAGGTCGGACAATGGATCAGGGACGCATCCACCTCCCGCAGCCGGTCCTTCTCGCGCGCCTCCAGATGGATTGCGTGGCCGTATAGGCCGCCGGCCCCCAGCAGCCCGAACCGCTCGTAGGTATCCAGGTAGTCCCGCGCCTCCGGGTACAGCCCCAGCACCCATTCGATCTCGTCGGTCTGCTCAGACAGGTGCGTCTGCATCGGGCAATCCGGGAACTCCGCCCACAACGCCCCCAGCGCCTCCAGCTGCTTCGGTGTCGACGTGGGCGAGAACCGCGGCGTGATCGCATAGCTCAGCCGGTCCACCCCGTGCCACCGCTCCAGCAGCGCCTTGCTCTCGTCATAGGCCCGTGCGGCCGTATCCCGCAGCCGCTCCGGCGCGTTCCGGTCCATGCATGTCTTGCCGGCCACCGTCCTCACCCCACGCCGCTGCGCCTCCGCAAAGAACGCCTCCACGCTCTCTGGATGAATTGTGCAATAGGAACAGACTGTCGTCGTCCCGTTCGCCAGCGTCAGGTCGAAATACCGCGCCGCGATTTCGGCGGCATATTCCGCATCCCCGAACGCCATCTCCTCCGGAAAGGTGTAGGTGTTCAGCCAGTCGATCAGCCGCTTGCCCCAGCTCGCGATCATCGCCGTCTGCGGATAATGCGCATGCGCATCGACGAACCCCGCCGTGACCAGCCCGTCGCCATAGTCCACCGCCTCGACCCCGGGATGCGCCGCCCGCAGATCCTCCGCCGTCCCCACCGCCGCGATCCGCCCGTCCCCGACCAGCACCGCCCCGCGCCGCTCGTACCGCGCCGCGTCCTCCACCGGCACATCGAACGGATTCTCCGTAAATCCCAGCACCTGACCGCAGATCAGCACCTTGCCCATGCGCGTACCCCTCTTTAGACCGGCGCAGAATAGGCGGCGCCGCACGGCGGGTAAATCCACTGGACCCCTGTCGCCACGGCCCCATCTTCACTAGCCTGAAGGCGACCGGAAAAGAGGCAGTCCATGGCGGAAGAAGAAACGCTCGAAGAACCCCGCGAAGACGTCCGCTACGAACTTGATCGCGACCGGGTCCTTGCGATCACCGAGGCCGCCCACGAAGGCGACGCCGAACGCGTGACCGAGCTGATGGAGCCGCTCCACGCCGCCGACATCGCCGACCTTCTGGAACAGGTCGACTACGACGACCGCGTCGCGATCCTGAAAGTCTACGAACCCGAGATCGACGGCGAGATCCTGTCGGAACTCGACGAATCCATCCGCGAGGAGGTGTTCGACCTCCTGTCGCCCTCAGTCCTGACCGACGCGGTCCGCGAGCTGGAATCGGATGACGTCGTCGACCTGCTCGAGGATCTTGAGGACGAGCAGCAGCAGGCCATTCTCGGCGCGCTCGAGGACAACGACCGCCTCGCCGTCGAACAGGCCCTGACCTATCCCGAATACTCCGCCGGCCGCCTGATGCAGCGCGAGGTGGTGGCGGGCCCCGAATACTGGACCGTGGGCGAGGCCATCGACTACCTCCGCTCGCGCGAGGATCTGCCGGAAGACTTCTACCACATGACCCTGGTGGACCCGCGTTATCACCCGGTCGCCAACGTCACCCTGGGCAAGATCCTCGGCCATCGCCGCGACGTGAAGCTGAAGGACATCGCCGAGGAAACCTTCCGCACCATCGAGGCCACCGAGAAGGAAGGCAACGTCGCCTATGCCTTCAACCAGTACCACCTGATCTCGGCGCCCGTGGTGGACGAGGACGGCAAGCTCGTCGGTGTGATCACGATCGACGACGCGATGATCGTTCTGGACGAGGAGCACGAGGAGGACATCCTGCGCCTCGCAGGTGTCGGCGACGAAAGCTCGCTCTCGGACAAGGTCATCGCCACCACCAAGCGCCGCTTCCCGTGGCTTGCGGTGAACCTCGTCACCGCCATCGTCGCCTCAATGGTCATCGCGCTCTTCGACGATACCATCGCGCAATATGTGGCGCTGGCGGTGCTGATGCCCATCGTCGCCTCGATGGGCGGCAACGCCGGCACCCAGTCGCTGACTGTTGCCGTGCGCGCCATCGCCACCAAGGACCTCACCGGCTCGAACGTCTGGCGGGTCATCCGGCGGGAAATCCTCGTCGGCCTGATCAACGGCGTCGCCTTCGCCGTCTGCATGGGCGTGCTCGGCATGATCTGGTTCAAGTCGCCGATGCTCGGCGCGGTCATCGGCGCCGCGATGATCATCAACCTCGTCGTGGCGGGCCTCGCCGGCACCGCCATCCCGGTCCTGCTGGAGAAGATCAAGGTCGACCCCGCGCTCGCTTCCGGCGCCTTCGTCACCACGGTCACCGACGTGGTCGGCTTCCTCGCCTTCCTCGGCCTCGCCGCGGCCTTCCTGCTGTGACCGATCTCACCGCCGTCAAGGCCGCCGCCCGCGACGCCGCCTTCGCCCGCCGCCAGACCGCCTACCACACCGGCGACCGCGCCGCCGGCGCCGCCCGCCTTCTGGAAGCCCTCGCTCCGTACAGGGGCCGTCCCCTCTCCGGCTACATGCCGATGCGCACCGAAATCGATCCGCTCCCCGCCATGGCCGCCCACGCCACCACCGCCCCCGTCGGCGTGCCGATCACGATCCGCCGCGGCTTGCCGCTGATCTTTCACAGCTGGACGCCGGAGACGGAGATGAAGGACGGTCCCTTCGGCGCCCGCGTCCCCGTCACCGCCGCCGGGATGACCCCGGAGGTCCTGATTGTCCCCCTCGTCGCCTTCGACCGCGCCGGCAACCGCCTTGGCTACGGCGGCGGCTTCTACGACCGCACCCTCGAACAGCTCCGCGCCCAGCGCCCGACCATCGCCATAGGCTTCGCCTGGGCCGCGCAGGAGGCGGAAGCCCTTCCTCTCGAACCCACCGACCAGCGCCTCGACATGATCGTGACCGAAGCGGAAACGCTCACCTTCGCCTGACCCGGACGGGACCGTGACACCTACTCCCGCCGCGCCTCGCCATTCGCGATCCGGTCCAGCAATTCTTCAAGCAATAACCGCTCCCCGCCCGACAGAACCGAGGTATCCCCCAACGATGCACGCAGCGCCGCCGCCGCCCCGCGCGCACCGTCCCCGGCCACAGCCGGCGCAACACGGGTGATCGCCGCGATCACCGCCTCCCGCGCCGTCTCCGACAGCGCCAGGTCGCGGGCGCCCTCCGGCTGGCCCAGCAGCGTCAGCACCGTACCCACGCCGGCCGCCTGCGTCAGCCCCACCGCCCGCGCCTCGCTGACCTGCAGGCGCCCCGCTTCCGCGATCTTTCTGATCCGCGCCCGCAGCACCTCCATCCCCGCCGCCACGGCGGGCGAGGCGGCCCCGGGCGTGCCGCCGCTCATGATCGCGAACAGCCCCGGATGGGTCAGGCCGAATTCCACATGCATGTCCCACCCGTCCCGCAGGTCCTGCACCGGGTCGGCATGCGGTTCCCGCGCCGCCTTTCCGGCGACATAGCGCCCCAGAACCTCCGCCGCGACCGCGTCCAGCAGCCCGCGCTTGTCGCCGAACAACCGATAGATCGTCGGCGCCTGCACGTCGGCGGCCCCGGCCACCGCCCGCGTGGTCGCCGCATCCGGCCCGCCCGCTGCGATCAGCTCCGCCGCGGCCGCCAGTATCCGGCCCCGCACGTCGCCCGAAGGCGCTTCACTCACAGTCTCGTCCGTCTCACCCATGCCGCCACCCTAACGCCGATCCGTTACCGCTGATAGCGCCCTCTTGTTATCGATGATAATCACTGATATCGAAAAGCCGTTATCACCGATAACAGCGAACCCCGATCACAGGAGCCGCCCATGATCACCGTCACCGGCGCCACCGGCCAACTCGGCCGCGCCATCGTCGAAGCGCTCGCCACCCGCCTCCCGACCACCGCGATCACCGCAAGCTGCCGCGATCCCGGCAAGGCCGAAGACCTCACCGCAACGGGCATCCAGGTCCGCCAGGCAGATTACGACGATCCCGAAAGCCTCCGCCGCGCCTTCGACGGTGCCGAACAGGTTCTCCTCGTCTCCTCCAACGCCGCCGCACGGGGCGGCGACCCGCTGGCCCATCACCGCACCGCGATAGAGGCCGCCCGCGCCGCCAAGGTCCGGCGCATCGTCTACACCAGCCACATGGGCGCCAGTGCCAGCTCCGCCTTCCCGCCGATGCACGACCACCACGCCACTGAAGAGATGCTGCGCGACTCCGGCCTCGCCTGGACCGCTCTGCGCAACGGTTTCTACGCGGCCAGCAGCCTCACGGTGATGGCAGAGGCATTCGACACCGGCCACCTCGAGGCGCCCCAGGACGGCACGATCTCCTGGACAGCCCATGCCGACCTCGCCGAAGCCGCCGCCACGATCCTGGTGGAAGAAGGCCGCTTCGACGGCCCCACCCCGCCGCTCACCGGATCCGAGGCCCTGAGCTTTACCGACCTCGCCGCCATCGCCACAGATCTCGGCCGCGCGATCCGGCGCGAAACCCTCTCCGACGAGGGCTTCCACGCAAGGATCGTGGCCCGTGGCGTGCCCGAACACGCAGCAAAGATCGCGCTCGGCATGCATATCGCCAGCCGCAACGGCGAATTCGCAACCACCGATCCGACACTCGCCAACCTGATCGACCGCCCGCCGATCTCCATGCGCTCGCTGATCGCCGAAAGACTGGGCCGCTGACCAAGCCCCTAGGGCCGGCCGCACAGGCCGTCCCTGCCACCGAAGACTTTGATACGCCGCCGACCGCGCCCCAAATTACCGCTCGTAGCGGGAAAACCCGTTATCCACCGCTGGCGTAAAGCTGCCCGGGCACCGGTCCGTCGCCGTTGCGAAAGCCACGACCCGGCCGCGCCCGGCGCCCTTAACCTCTTCGAAATGCCCGTAGCAGCCGGAATTGCAGTAATAAAGCGTCCCCTCGACGCCGCGCACCTTCTCGACCCGCCCGCCACGCAGCACGTCGACGCCATTCAGCACCCCGGTCATGACAGAGCACAGATCGCGCCCCGCCGGGATGTTCTGAAACGTCCCGACCGTGAACCGGATCGGGATGCCGATGATCTCCTTCCCCGAAGCATCGCGGCGGTGCTCCCAGGTGTCTCTGGTAAACCCCTGCGGCACCCCGGAATAGCAGTCGAGCACCGCATAATCGCCGCGGGTCTCGACATTGTAGAAATACCGCCCCGAGCCATCGGTCGCTCCGCGGCACGCGTCCAGCTTGTCCTCGATGTCGTTCCCACGGTCGAACCAGCCGAGCGCGAGGATCGGAAACCCGTCCGCCGCCCAGCCGATGGGCCGCCGTGCCTCGTCGACGAATCCGCGGCCAAGTTCCTCGATCAGGCAGTTGGGCGCCCGGTGATAGTGATAGTCGTCACCCCGCCCGGCATGTCCGCCGCAGATGTCCAGCTCTCCCGCCGCGGCGGCGCTGACGGGCTTGCCGGTCGACGGCCGTACTGGTCCTTGCGTCGACGGATCGAAGATCGGAATGCCGTTCACCGCCACCCCGATGGCGCCCGGCACCGTCGCGGTCGGGTGTGCTGCCATGTGCGGCGTCCGCGTGATCCGGAAACGGTAATCATGCGGCCGCGGAAACTGCTGGTTCGATCCGGTGATCCCGCGCATCAGCACATCCGATTCGTCCGGAAACCCGTGGCCCCGAAACGAAATCTCGCGCGAATTGCAGGACAGCCCTTCGACTTCGTCTGTGTAACAGGCGGAATTGCAGGCACAGTCGGCGATATGCTCCTCGATGGAGTGGCCAAGTGCGGGATTGGCAAGCAAAACGAGGATCAGCGCATATCTCATGCCATCTGAATAGACGATCCCCAGCTTTTGCCAAATACCGGCGCGTTTGTCCTTGCCGCGCGTCTTCAAGGCGCCTAAGCCCGCTCTGATATGAGACTGCTTTTCCTCGGCGATGTCGTTGGCCGGTCGGGCCGCGACGCGGTCACAGCCCGCCTGAAACCTCTGCGCGAGGAGTGGCGGCTCGACTTCGTCACCGTCAACGGAGAGAACGCCACAAACGGCGCCGGCCTCTCCGCCGCCCACGCCAAGGACCTGCTCGACGCCGGCGCCGATTGCCTGACGCTCGGCGACCACGCCTTCGACCAGCGCGACATGCTGCAGTTCATCGAGGCCGAACCGCGGATCATCCGCCCGCTGAACTACGCCAAGTCCGCCCCCGGCCGCGGCGCCCGCCTGTTCGAGGCGACGCGCGGCCGCAAGATCCTCGTCACCCAGGCCCTTGGCCAGGTCTTCATGAAGCGCGCCTTCGACGATCCGTTCTCCGCCGTCGAACAGGTGCTAAAGACCCATCCCCTTGGCGGCCAGGCGCAGGCGATCCTCGTCGACATGCATTGCGAGGCGACGTCCGAGAAGATGGCGATGGGCCACTGGTGCGACGGCCGCGCCTCCGTCGTCGTCGGCACCCATACCCATGTCGCCACGGCGGACGCGATGATCCTGCCCGGCGGCACCGCCTACCAGACCGACGCCGGCATGTGCGGCGACTACAACTCGGTGATCGGCATGGAGAAATCCGAGCCGCTCCGCCGCTTCATCACCGGCATGCCCGGCGGCCGATTCAAGCCCGCCTCGGGCGAAGCCACACTCTCCGGCCTCTACGTAGAGACAGACGACAGGACCGGCAAGGCCATCAAGGTCGCGATGATCCGCGACGGCGGACGCCTCGCGCCCGCCTGCCCATGACCGCCGCCCCGGCCGAGAACCGGGCGCTGCTCTTCGGCGCGGTGCTCCTGTTCGGCGCGGGCTGGGGCCTCGGGCAGCCATTCAACAAGATCGCCGTGTCCGGCGGGTGGCAGCCGTATGCCATCATCTTCTGGCAGGGCATCATCAGCAGCGTCATGGCCTTCGGCATCTGCCGTCTGCGCGGCAAAAGCCTGCCGCGCACCATGGCCCAGTGGCGAACCTGCGCCGGCGTTGCGGTACTGGGCACCATGATCCCGCATTTCGCCACCTACACCGCCGTCGCTCACCTGCCGGCGGGAGTGATGTCAGTGGTGCTCTCCACCGTTCCCATCGTCTCGATGCCGATGGCGGTCGCTTTCGGCAACGACCGCCTGTCGGCCCGCCGCATCGCCGGCCTGCTGTCGGGCCTGACCGCCGTCTGCCTGATCATCCTGTCGCGGCCCAGCGAGGGCGGCGCGCCGGTGCAGGGCTTCTACGTGCTGATCGCGCTGATCGCCCCCTGCTGCTACGCACTGAACGGCAACCTGCTCGCCAGGTATGGTCGCGCCGGGCTCGATCCGGTGCAGGTGATGCTCGGCTCGGCGCTGATCGCGATACCCGTCGCCCTGCCGCTGGCTCTCGCGACCGGCCAGTTCCGCGCCATCGCGATGCCGCCGCCGACTGCGGACCTTGCAATGATCGCCGTCGCGTTGATCCACACCTGCGTCTATATCGGAAACCTCTGGCTGATCGGCCGCGCCGGACCCGTTTTCACCTCGCAGATCACCTATTTCATCACCGGCTTCGGCATGCTCTGGTCGATGCTGATCCTGGCCGAGCGCTATCCGCCACTGGTCTGGGCGGCGCTGCTGCTGATGCTCGGCGGCCTGTTCCTGGTGCAGCCACGCCGCGCCAGAAGCGCCCCGGTCACGGAACCCGTTCAATGACCGGCCGCACACCTTTCATCGCAATTCTGATCGTCTGCGGCGTCTTCTGGGGCCTGTCGGTGCCTCTCGCAAGCATCGCCGTCTCCGACGGCTACCGGCATTTCGGCCTGATCTTCTGGCAAACCGCGATCGCGGGTACTGCAATCACGCTGGTCTGTGCCGCCCGTGGGCGCCTGCCCCGCATCGGCTGGCGCCAGTTGCCGATCTGCCTGACCGTCGCATTGGCCGGGAATATTTTCCCCGGCATCGCCTTCTACCAGAGCGCCGCGCACCTGCCCGCGGGCATCGTCGCACTGCTGGTCTCGCTGGTGCCGATGTTCTCCTTCCCGATGGCGCTGGCGCTCGGGACCGAGAAATTCGCAGGCACCCGCCTCGCCGGCCTGCTGCTGGGAGCCCTAGCGGTGCTGCTGCTCGCCGCCCCCGACGCGGCGCTGCCCGATCCGTCGCTTTCGGCCTGGGTTCTCGTCGCGATGATTGCCCCGTTCTTCTATGCGCTCGAAGGCAACATGGTCGACAAGTTCGGCACAGCCGGCCTCGACCCGGTACAGCTTCTCTGTGCTTCCTGCTGGATCGGCGCCGTCATCGCGCTGCCGCTGGCGCTGGCCACCGGGCAGTTCATCGACCCGCGCCCGCCCTGGGGCCCGCCGGATCTCGCGGTGCTGCTCTCATCCCTGATCAGCATCTTGGCCTATTCCGCCTATGTCTGGCTGGTGCGCCGCGCCGGAGCGGTCTTCGCCGCGCAGGTCGCCTACCTGATCACCGGCGGCGGCGTGATCTGGTCGATACTGCTGCTGTCCGAACGTTATCCGCCCATCGTCTGGGCCGCGATGGCACTGATGCTCGCCGGCATCCTGCTGGTCCAGCCGCGGCAGGCGGAGCCGCTGCCGCCCGACCCCACGCCGACATGACGCACCAAAATGACGCACGGGCACCACACTCCATCCGCAGCGGAATGCCGCGCTTGTGCAGGGCGCGGCATCGGGTAAGGATACCCCCCGGTTCCAGGCGGCAGCACATCGAATGATCCAAGGACTACTTTCCGACAACGGCGAAGCGTTCGTGACCCTCGCCGTGGTCGCCCTCATGTTCGTCCTCTTCGTGAAAGAGGTCTATCCGCCCGAGGTCACGGCCATATCCGGCGTCGCGCTGCTGCTGCTCCTTGGCGTCCTGCCCTATGACGCGGGCCTCGCGGTCCTGTCCAACCCGGCGCCCTGGACCATCGTCGCGATGTTCGTCGTCATGGGCGCGCTGGTCCGGACCGGCGCGCTGGAATGGTTCACGCAGATCGCCCAGTCGCGCGCCGATACCAGCCCCGCCTTCGCAGTCGGTGCGCTGATGGCGCTGGTCATCGTCTCCTCGGCCTTCGTCAACAACACCCCCGTCGTGCTGGTGATGATCCCGGTTTTCGTCCAGCTCGCCTCGCGCATCGGCGCCTCAGCCAGCAAACTGCTGATCCCACTCTCTTATGCCGCGATCCTCGGCGGCACCACGACGCTGATCGGCACCTCCACCAACCTGCTCGTCGACGGCGTCGCCCGCGCCGGCGGCCTCGCCCCCTTCTCGATCTTCGAGGTCACGCCGATGGCCCTGATCCTCGTCGCCTGGGGCGCGGTCTATCTCTATCTCGTCGGCCCTCGCCTGCTGCCCGACCGCACCAGCATGGCCGACCTGCTATCGACCAACCGCTCGAAGATGAAATTCTTCACCGAGGCGGTGATCCCCCCCGAATCCAACCTCGTCGGCCGCGAGGTCCTCAGCGTCCAGCTGTTCCAGCGCGAGGGCGTGCGCCTGATCGACGTGATCCGCGGCGATGAATCGCTGCGCCGCAACCTTGAAGGCGTCGAGTTGCAGGTCGGCGACCGCGTCGTTCTGCGCACCCAGATGTCCGAGTTGCTCAGCCTGCAGCGCGACAAGTCGCTCAAACGCGTCGATCAGGTCTCCGCCGTGGAAACCAAGACCGTCGAGGTCCTGATCACCCCCGGCTGCCGCATGGTCGGCCGCGCCCTCGGCAACCTGCGTCTGCGCCGCCGCTACGGCGTCTACACCCTCGCCGTCCACCGCCGCGACCAGAACATCGGCCAGCAGATCGACCAGCTTGTCGTCCGCGTCGGCGACACCCTCCTGCTCGAAGGTGCGCCAGAGGATATCCAGCGCCTCGCCGCCGAGATGGAGTTGGTGAACGTCAACCAGCCCACCGCCCGCGCCTACCGCCGCAGCCACGCCCCCATCGCGCTCGCCGCGCTGTTCGGCATCGTCGCGCTGGCCGGCCTCGGCGTCGCCCCGATCCTCTATCTCGCCGTCATCGCCGTCGCCGTGGTCCTGCTCACCCGCTGCATCGACGCGGACGAGGCGTTGTCCTTCGTCGAAGGCCGCCTCCTCGCCCTGATCTTCTCGATGCTCGCGATAGGCGCCGCGCTGGAATCCTCCGGCGCGGTGATGCTGATAGCCGAAACCATTGCCCCGGCCCTCACCGACCTGCCGCCGTTCCTGATCGTCTGGGCGATCTACCTGCTGACCTCGATACTGACGGAACTTGTATCCAACAACGCAGTCGCCGTCGTCGTCACCCCCATCGCCATCGGCCTGGCAGAAGCCATCGGCATCGACCCGCGCCCGCTGGTCGTCGCCGTCATGGTCGCCGCCTCGGCCAGCTTCGCCACCCCCATCGGCTACCAGACCAACATGATGGTCTACGGCCCCGGCGGCTACCGCTTCTCCGATTTCCTCAAGGTCGGCATCCCGCTCAACCTGTCCATCGGCCTTCTCGCCTCTGCGCTGATCCCGCTGTTCTGGCCGCTCTGACGGCCCGGCACAGCAATGGTCCGGGCAAGGTTGTCGCCTCACCCGGAGCGGCGCGTCATCCAATGATCTGGCAATGAATTCCCGGGGACGGAACGCAAGTCACTCACCCTGGAAGCCGCGCCGACCGAAAGGGCTGAGCGGCGCGGCCCCCGTGCCTTACGTTACTTTGGTTTCGGTCCGCCGGCCTTCTTCGGCGCGGCTTTCTTGTCGCCCATGGGCGTTCGTCCTCTGAATCGGCCGGGGCGTAATTGCCCCGGCCTGACAGAAATCTCAGCGCCGATTTCCGCGATCCGGCAACTCACATTTCATCTGTTACAGCAGATGTGATCGGCGCCCGAACGCTACTCCAGCGGCACCAGCTTTCCGTCTTCCCAGACGAAACGCAGCGTGCATCCCTCGGCCCCCACGCGCCCGCAATAGGACCCGTGTGTGCTCATCTCGGTGACGGTCACCTGATTGGTCTCGAACCCGTAGATGTTGGCCCTGTAGACCAGGTCGTACCCGCCGCCCGGCAGCTGCCGGTAAAGCGCCTGCAGGCATCCCGCCGACCCGCAGAACAGCGTCCCCATCGACGAACAGGCCGCCCCGCCGTAATCCACCACCAGGTCCGGCACCCCGTCCAGGTCCAGGTCCGTCTCGGTGACGAAGCCCTCCTGAACAGTCACCGTCCCGTCGATGCACGCATCGCGCACCTCCGCCAGAACCTCCAGCGCCGGGGCAGGCAGGTCCGGCGCGGGCGCCGGGGCCGGAACCGTCGGGATCGCGATCACCGGCAGCGTCGCGCCTTCCGCCACAGGCGCCGGTTCCGCCACCGGCGCGACGGGCGCCGCCATCTCGCTCCCGCAGGCCGCCATTGCCTCCTCGATCATCCGCGCGGACCAGCGCAGCCCCATCTCGTGGCGCAGCGTGAACACCGGCGAGACCAGCGAGACCGTCGCCCGGGTCCCGCCTTTCAGCGCCTCCACTGCGGCCCCGTGCGCCGCCGGGTCATAGGCCGCGTAATACACCGACTCCCCCTCAGGCGGCCGCACCCGCGCCATCGGCAAACGTGCGACCTCCAGTCCGTCGACCTCCAGAACGCCGGTCACCTCGTCGGCCATCTCGCCCCCGGCGAACAGCACCTCGAAGGACAGCGGCCGTTCGGCGCTGCAGGACAGGCCGAAGCAAAAGTAATTCGCTGTTACCGCGTCATCCATCGGGCAGACGCTCGCGCCCGCGATGATCTCCCGCGACCCGCCGTCATAACTCCGCCAGCGCCCCTGCGCCTCCGCCCCGGAACTCGTCAGCACCAGCACCAAACAAAGCAGTATTCCCCGCATCACCGTCATCCCCCAAGCATATCGCTGCCACCCTAACCGCATTCCGACAGCCCGCGCATCCCCCCGTTAACGCGAACAGTGACCGGATACCGCAGCCTGCCCCGCTTGCCCGGACGCAGGGTCAAGGCTAAAGCAGATCACGGGAGCGAGGAGGGCATACCATGGCATACGCAGACGTCTACGAAGCCTGGAAAAACGATCCGGAAGGCTTCTGGCTGGAACAATCGAAAGCGATAGACTGGGTCGAACCGCCGAAACAGGCGCTCTACGACCGCGGCGACCACATTTACGAATGGTTCGCCGACGCAAAGGTCAACACCTGCTGGAACGCGGTCGACCGCCATGTCGAGGCCGGGCGCGGCGATCAGGTCGCGATCATCCATGACAGCCCCGTCTCCGGCGTCACCCGCCGCATCACCTACGTGAACCTCCGGAACCGCGTCGCTCAGCTCGCAGGCGCGCTTCGCGCCAAGGGCGTGGAAAAGGGTGACCGCGTCATCATCTACATGCCGATGATCCCCGAGGCGCTGGAAGCGATGCTCGCCTGCGCCCGCCTCGGCGCGATCCATTCCGTGGTTTTCGGCGGCTTCGCCGCCCATGAACTCGCCGTCCGCATCGACGACGCCAAGCCGAAATGCATCATCGCCGCCTCCTGCGGGATCGAGCCGGGCCGCATCGTTCATTACAAACCGCTCCTCGACGGCGCGCTGGAACAGTCCACGCACAAGCCCGACTTCTGCGTGATCTTCCAGCGCGAACAGGAGGTCGCGCATCTCGAGGAAGGCCGCGACTACAACTGGCACGGCATCCAGTTCGGCGTCGAACCGGCGGAATGCGTTCCCGTCGAAGGCAACCACCCCGCCTACATCCTCTACACCTCCGGCACGACGGGCCAGCCGAAGGGCGTCGTCCGCCCAACCGCCGGCCACCTCGTGGCGCTGAACTGGTCGATGAAGAACATCTACAACGTCGACCCGGGAGAGGTGTTCTGGGCCGCGTCGGATGTCGGCTGGGTCGTGGGCCACAGCTACATCTGCTACGCCCCCCTGATCCACGGCAACACCACCATCGTGTTCGAGGGCAAGCCGATCGGCACCCCCGACGCCGGCACCTTCTGGCGCGTGATCTCCGAGCATAACGTGAAAAGCTTCTTCACCGCCCCCACCGCCTTCCGCGCCATCAAGCGGCAGGACCCCAAGGGCGAGTTCCTGAAGAAATACGATATCTCCGGCCTGCGCGCACTCTACCTCGCGGGCGAACGCGCCGACCCCGACACGATCAACTGGGCCAGGGACCTGCTGGGCGTTCCGGTCATCGACCACTGGTGGCAGACGGAAACCGGCTGGACCATCGCCGGCAACCCAGCCGGGGTCGAACTCCTGCCAATCAAGATCGGCTCTCCCACCGTCGCCATGCCCGGCTACGACATCCACATCCTCGACGAGGCGGGGCACGAGGTGCCCCCCGGCACCCTCGGCGCCATCGCGGTGAAGCTGCCGCTGCCGCCGGGCACGCTGCCCACCCTCTGGAACGCACCCGAGCGGTTCAAGAAATCCTACCTCGACCACTTCCCCGGCTACTACGAAACCGGCGACGCCGGCATGAAGGACGAGGACGGCTATCTCTGGATCATGGCCCGCACCGACGACGTCATCAACGTCGCCGGCCACCGCCTGTCCACCGGCGGCATGGAAGAGGTCCTCGCCTCCCACCCCGACGTCGCCGAATGCGCGGTGATCGGCGTCTCGGACGAGCTGAAGGGCCAGCTTCCCATGGGCTTCGTCTGCCTCACCACGGGCGTGAACCGCCCGCACGAGGAAATCGCGAAGGAATGCGTGAAACTGGTCCGCGACCAGATCGGCCCCGTCGCCGCCTTCAAACTCGTCGCCGTGGTCGACCGCCTGCCGAAAACGCGCTCCGGCAAGATCCTCCGCGCCACCATGGTCAAGATCGCCGACGGCCAGGACTTCAAGATGCCCGCCACCATCGACGACCCGGCGATCCTCGACGAAATCCGTGAAGCGGTCGGCAAGCTCGGCTACCCGCTGGTCGCCGCCTGAAACCGGCCAGGGGCGCGTCCCTCAGACGTGCCCCGACCACACCAGGTAGCCGATGAACGCCGCGATCACGATGAGCAGGTTGAACGCCGTCCCGGCAGCCCAGTCCAGCACCTTGCCGCGCCGCTCCGCCTTCAGGTCCACGCCCTTCGCCCAGCGCACGCAGCGCTTGTAGCCCGCCTCAAGCGCCCCCTCATCCACCCGCATCCACAGCTTCGGATGATGCGCCAGCGCCGCCGCCTCGGCGATCGCGCCGGCCTCGGCCTGCACCCACTCAGGCAGCTTCGCGCCGCCGCCGGCCAGTTTCGCCTCCAGCCCGTCGCCCTTCAGCTTCAGCTTCTTCTCGAAAACATCCGCCAGAGACGCTGCCAGCGCCTCCGGCCCTCGGACCGTCCCCATGCATAACCCCCCGGTTTCGCAGACATTCGATCCTAACCGCCCGCGCGCCCTCTGGAAAGCCCCAACGCCCCGCGCTATGCCAGCGCCATGCTGAACACCATCGTCACCGGCGAGCCCACTGCCAAACCCGCCGTCCTTATCGTCCACGGCCTCTTCGGCTCCGCCCGCAACTGGGGCGTGATCTCCAAGCGGCTCTCGGACCGCGGCCAGGTCCTCGCCGTCGACATGCGCAACCACGGCCAGAGCCCGTGGCACGACACCAACAGCTACGACGACATGGCCGGCGACCTCGCCGAGGTCATCGAGCATCATGGCGCGCCTATGGATGTCGTCGGCCACTCGATGGGCGGCAAGGCCGCGATGGTCCTCGCCCTCACCCGCCCCGACCTGATCCGCCGCCTGACCGTCGCCGACATCGCCCCCACCGCCTATGACCACGACCAGCGCCCGCTGATCGTGGCCATGCGCGGCGTCGACCTCACCAGCGTCGAAACCCGCAGCGACGCCGACGCCCAGCTGAAGGATTCAGTTCCCGAAGACGGCACCCGCGCCTTCCTCCTCCAGTCCCTCGACCGAAAGGAGCACCGCTGGCGCCTGAACCTCGACGTGCTGGACAGGGAAATGGACGGCATCACCGGTTTCCCCGACATCGACGCCAGCACCGACACGCCCACGCTGTTCCTCTCGGGCGCCGAGAGCCACTACGTCCGGCCCGAACACCGCGACCGCATCAAGGCGCTGTTCCCGCAGGCCCGCTTCGCCAAGATCCCCGGCGCCGGTCACTGGCTCCACGCCGACAAGCCCCGCGAATTCGAGGCGGCCCTGAGGACCTGGCTCGACGCCTAAGAAATCGCGCGCGCCACGAACCAGGACACCGGCACCGCCGCGACGAACCCCAGACCGGCCGCCACCAGGATCGGCACAAGGGTGACATACCCCGCCACCAGCGCCACGATCACGAACGTGCCCATCAGCGTCGTCGCAATCACCGAAAACAGCGTCATCGCCAGCCGTACCATCGAGACTTCCTCCAACCGGAAAACCTGCGCCTCACATATTCCAATATCCGCATGCATTCCTTGTGCCAGATCAACACGAGCCCCGTCATTCCGCCCCGCCACGCTTGCCTGCCCGGACCGGCCCGTGGCAAACTCCGGGCAAAACAGCATTTTCCGGAGGCATCATGCAGATCCGCCACTTGGGCCATATTCTTGCCCTCGCCCTCGCCGCCGCATCGGCAGCAGCCGAAGACGGCGCCTACTGGACCAAGACCGGCAACTGGGACGTCCAGCTCGAACCCCGCATGGACAACGGCTGTTACGCCACCGTCTCGTGGAACAGCGGCACCGGGATCCGTGTCGGCCGCAATCCGGTGCACGACAATTTCTACGTGATGATCTCAAACGAGAACTGGTCCAGCCTGCGCGACGGCCACGACTACACGCTGCAGATCCAGTTCGACAGCCACCCGGTCTGGGACGTGTCTGCCACCGGCTACCAGTTCGAACCCGGAGAGCCGGTCTTCCTCTTCGCCCAAAGCAACAAGATGAATTTCATCCGCGAATTCCAGCGCGCGCTGGTCATGGAGATCTCTTATGACAACGGCAATCAGGACCGGCTGAAACTGAACGGCTCCCGACGCGCCTGGGACGAGGTAGAGGCCTGCCACCGCGCCTCCGCCAACTGGTTCGCCCCGCACGACATGCGCCCCGGTCCCGCCGTCACGCCCCCGGGCGAGGTCAGCAGCGGCAGCCCCGCCGCGGGCGGCAGCAGCGGCAGTGCCGGCAAGACCAAGAACTCCGGCGGCAAGGGCAAGAAGAAGAACTAGGCCGCGCCGGAAACTCCTGTCCCACAATCGCCGTCAATGAACCAGGCGCAGGCGGGGCTATATGGCATCGCCAGTGCAGGCGTTCCCGAAACGCCCTAGCGCAGCACCCGGAACGGCCCCTCCGCCCGCTCCGCGACCTCTTCGGACTCGACTGCCGCAACCCGCGCCAGCTCCGGCCCCCGGTGCAGCGCCCGCACCATCTGCGCGACCTTATCCTCCGGCCCCGTTATCAGCGCCGACACCGACCCGTCCGCCTCGTTCCGGACCCAGCCAGACAGGCCCAGAGCCGAAGCCTCCGCCTGCGTCCAGCCCCGGAACCAGACCCCCTGAACCCGGCCGGTCACGCGGACGCGGAGGGCAATGTCAGCCATGATCACTTGTCCCTGAGATAGTCGAGCACCTCCCCACTACCGCACCCCCGGTTCATTTTCCACAGATCGCGCCCCGCGCGCCTCTCCCAACACCAGTCCCGCGCCGTAGGGTGGGTGGTCCCGCGCCGCACGGCGCGGGTTCACCCACCATTCGTGCCACCCAGCCGAAGCATACGCCGGGCTGAACCACTCTACTTCTTGCCCCGGCCCGCGATTACTCCAAGTGCGGCCCCGATCCCGGCCCCAGCCGCGATCCCGGCGCCGATGTTCCCCATCGCCACGCCGATCCCGGTGCCGATGGCGATCCCGATTGCGATTGCCACACCCATGTTCATGCCGAACCACCTAGCCCCGCTCCCCTGCGTCGCAAGCCCCTCGCGCCCCATTGACGGCGCACCGTTTCGCCAGCATATCACCGCAATGACCGACCTCGCTTACATCCGCAATTTCTCCATCGTCGCCCATATCGACCACGGGAAATCCACCCTTGCCGACCGGCTGATCCAGCTCACCGGCACCGTGGCCGAACGCGACATGAAGGAACAGCTCCTCGATGCCATGGACATCGAGCGCGAGCGCGGGATCACCATCAAGGCCAATACCGTCCGGATCGACTATCCGGCGCAGGACGGCCACACCTACACGCTCAACCTCATCGACACGCCCGGCCATGTCGACTTCGCCTACGAGGTCAGCCGCAGCATGCGCGCCGTCGAGGGCTCGCTGCTGGTCGTCGACGCCACGCAGGGGGTCGAGGCCCAGACGCTCGCCAACGTCTACCAGGCCATCGAGGCGGATCACGAGATCGTGCCGGTCCTCAACAAGATCGACCTCCCCGCCGCCGAACCGGAGCGGGTGAAGGAACAGATCGAGGACGTCATCGGCATCGAGGCCCACGACGCCATCGAGATCTCCGCCAAGACCGGCCTCGGCATCCCCGACGTGCTGGAAGCCATCGTCCAGCGCCTCCCCGCCCCCAAGGGCGACCGCAACGCGCCCCTCAAGGCTATGCTCGTGGACAGCTGGTACGACCCCTATCTCGGCGTCGTCGTCCTGATCCGCGTCATGGACGGCGTCATCCGCAAGGGCGACCGCATCAGGATGATGCAGACCGGCGCCGTCTATGGCGTCGACAAGCTCGCTGTGCTGAAACCCGCGATGGTCGACATCCCCGAGCTTGGCCCCGGCGAGATCGGCATCTGGACCGGCTCGATCAAGCAGGTCCGCGACACCAAGGTCGGCGACACCATCACCCTCGAGAAGAAGGGCACCGACAAACCGCTCCCCGGCTTCAAGCCCTCGGTCCCGGTGGTCTTCTGCGGCCTCTTCCCCGTCGACGCCGCCGATTTCGAGGACCTGCGCGTCGCGATAGAAAAGCTCGCCCTCAACGACGCCTCCTTTACCTTCGAGATGGAAACCTCCGCCGCCCTCGGCTTCGGCTTCCGCTGCGGCTTCCTCGGCCTCCTGCACCTCGAAGTCGTCCGCGACCGGCTCGAACGCGAATACGACATCGACCTGATCACCACCGCGCCCAGCGTGATCTACCACATCCACATGAAGGACGGCACCACGCGCGAGCTGCACAATCCCGCCGACATGCCCGACATCACCACCATCGCCCATATCGAGGAACCGCGCATCAAGGCGACGATCCTCGTCCCCGACGAATATCTCGGCGACGTCCTGAAACTCTGCCAGGACCGCCGCGGCATTCAGGAGGATCTGACCTATGCCGGCACCCGCGCCATGGTGGTCTACGACCTGCCGCTGAACGAGGTGGTCTTCGACTTCTACGACCGGCTGAAATCGGTCACCAAGGGCTATGCCAGCTTCGACTACCAGCTCACCGGCTACCGGCAGGACAACCTCGTCAAGATGTCGATCCTCGTGAACGAGGAGCCGGTCGACGCGCTCTCCATCATGGTCCACCGCGACCGCGCCGAAATGCGCGGCCGCGCCATGGTCGAGAAGCTGAAAGAGCTGATCCCCCGCCACATGTTCAAGATCCCGATCCAGGCGGCCATCGGCGGCAAGGTCATCGCGCGCGAGACCCTGGCTGCGCTGCGCAAGGACGTGACCGCGAAATGCTACGGCGGCGACGCCACCCGGAAGAAGAAGCTTCTGGAAAAGCAGAAGGCCGGCAAGAAGAAGATGCGCCAGTTCGGCAAGGTCGACATCCCGCAGGAAGCGTTCATCAATGCGCTGAAGATGGATGGGTGATCCCCGATCGCGCGGGCATCGGGGATCACGATCGAAGACGGTTTCACCGGCCGCGCCCGGTGCGGTCTTGATCCGCTAGGCGCGGCGGGCCTCACTCGTCGTCGGTTATGATGACCAGATCGAGGTCATCGGGATCGGTCGCTTCGCAGCAATAGGACTCGCAGCTCTGGCAGTCCTTGCAGAACTTCGTGCAGGTCATGGATGTCCCGCCCGGGCTGGTCAATCCGGCCGGCGCAGCGCCCCGATTGATGTTGTTCAGAAGCACCGTGAGGTTCCCGATCGCCTGCGTGAGATCGGACATCTGCTGGGCATTTGCCGGGGGTTGGTTCTGAGCCGTGGCACCCGTGGCCAGGAAGACAGACAACAGAAAAGAGAGTGCGAAAAACCGCATGACAATATCCTTTTTGGGAATCAAGTGTGAAGACCTTCATTCTACCATAAATTGAGCGAAAAACAACTTTGGGGAGCAACCGAGGAACGCGCATGCATGCGCACCACCACGTCCCGGCGCGCTGGAACGAGCACCCTGCGCGTCTGAAACAGCCGATCCCCGCCACATGTTCAGGATCCCCGTCCACGCGGCCATCGGCGGCAAGGTCATCGCGCGCGAGACCCTTGCTGCGCTGCGCAAGCACGTGACGGCGAAATGCTACGGCGGCGACGCCACCTGGAAAAAGAAGCTTCCGGAAAAGCAGAAGGCCAGCAAGAAGAAGATGCGCCAGTTCGGGAAGGTTGATATTCCACAGGAGACGTTTATTAATGCCTTGAAGATGGATGGGTGAAGGTCGCGAAGAATATTCCAGTTAATTCAGAAAAGGTGGGTGACGCTAGCACTCGCGTTGGCTTCCATTACATCAATCGGAACAATAAATATCTACGGATACTTGTCGGTGCTACCGAGCGGGTTCTATCCAGCTCTGGATCCGGGTTTCGTTTTTAACTATTATTTTCAGTTCACTATGGCTATCGCTGCGTCTTCTCTGATCGGCTGGCAATTCGGTGATTTAGTGAACCTTTTTCTCATCGCATTAGAAAAAGCGTCTGCCCGGCAGAAAGATCATATCATAGGTAGGATCGGAGATCTATTTTCCCTGTCATTCCTAGGCGATGTGCGTCAGAGAGTTCTGCAAATTGCATGCGCAGTTTTGGCGTTTTGCATAATCTTTTCTGGGTTCAATGTAATATGGAATTTCATTTTGTATTTGGAATATTTTGTAATAATATTTTTCGTAGCAATAATTGTTAATGCCAATGCTTCAGAGGGGAGTGGGATAAGTTTCTTCGGATTGCTGGATCGAGCTGCTGATAAAGTCAACTTCGAAGATTTTTTGAAGCTTCTATATAAAGCGACACTGCCGGTTGCGATTTTTCTCTTACTCCATTTCTCACACGAACTTGGAAAATCCAGAGCCGAAAGGATTCTTGCGGGCGAGAAAATTGAGGCAACGGTAATTTCCAAGGTTGGCGTTATATTTGCTGTGACAAGCGCAGGTATCATTTTTGCCACTCGGGAGGAATCAGAAGAACCAGATAGCGATCTGCTGTTTGTTCTTCTCAATGGCGACGGGGAAATCGTCCTAAGTTCATTAAGATAGAAAGCAAGCGATGGGTGCGCAGTCATACGCCCTGCGGTTCGCTGAAACTGCCTTCGACCGCCTGATCCGTGAATTCCGGGTCATTCGGCCCTTGCGAATTTCCCGGTGGATCGAAGATTACTGCCAATTGGAAAGCGTAAGGTGCGCATTCATGCGCACCTTACCAGACATCTAGTTGATACACTGATAGACGCGGGTCACGGTCGCGTAGTTGCAACCACCGTAAATGTCAGTTGATTGGCATTGCGTCTTGGTGCCTTCAAATGGATCAGCGTGCCGATAACCCCACGCATTGCAGCGTTTGGTCGCCGACTTCGCAGCCGTTTCCCAATCCACGACTGGGATCTCCAATGCCGAGACATCGAATGACATTTCCACAAGTGCATCTGATCTGCTTCCACCCGTGGGAACAGGTGTCTTTTGCGCTTCACATCCAGCCACGGCAATCAGGCAAACGACGAAAAGGACAGCTTTCCTCACTATCACCCCTCCAATTGTTTTTACTTGCAGAGCACCCCGCCCTGCATCGTTCCAATAGTAGTTAAATTAGTCATAAATACGACCAGCGCATTGACGTAATTTAGCAACCGTAGGGTGGGCAATCTGCCCACCACCCGGCCAACCGCCCCCCCTCCTTGCCTCCCTCCCCCCACACCCTACCCTCCTTCCGCAAAAGGAGGCCCGCTCATGTCCAACCACGTCTATCCCGTCACCGAGGTCTACGGCTCGTCCGAAACCACCATCGACGACGCCATCCGCAACGCCGTGTCCACCGCGTCGAAATCGATCAATCACATCGAATGGATCGAGGTCACGCAGATCCGCGGCCATGTCGAGGGTGGCGAGGTCAAGCATTTCCAGGTTGGCGTGAAACTCGGCTTCCGGTTGGAGGAATAGCGCCGCGACGGAACCGGGCGCGCCGGGCGTAGAACCTCCACGCATTGCAAGGAGGAGACACCGATGCGCGCCCTGGCCGTCCTGCTGCTGACCGCGGCCCCCGCCCTCGCCGCCCCCGGCGACCGGCCCACCGACCTGATCGCCGCCGATCTCGGCATCCCGGAACAGGCCTTCATCGACTGCTTCGCCAACGTCCGCCCCGATCCGGACCACACCCCCTCCGGCGCGCGCCAGCACGCCAACAAGGCCGTCCTCCTGCCCTACCTGCAGGCGGCAAATCCCGCCATCACCAACGCATCGCTGGATACCGTGATGGACCGCTACCGCCCGGAAGGCCCGATGCGGAAACAGGTCCGGCCCGGCGGCTGAAACAATCAAGGGAAGTCCTGTCTCGCTCCGTGACACGCCGTAGTTGCGGCGTACTTTCCCCTACAGCATCCCCTTCCTGCATTCTGCACCGAACAGATGATTTACAGGGAGACCATCATGTTTCGAACCACCGTAACCGCCTTCGCCTTGCTTGCCAGCCCCGCCCTCGCCCAGGACAATCTCGTCAGCGACACCCGCTCGGCAGATGACTTCGCCGCCGCCTTCTGCGCCGCCGACCGGTCCAACCAGCACGTCTTCATCCTTCCGATGGAGCTGTTCCGGGACGGCGGGGAAGTGACCTGCGACGATGGCGTCAGCACGCTCCGCATGAGCGAACCAGAGCACGATCCGGGCCATGCCGAGGTTGCCGTCGACTCTCCGGAAGGCGTCGAGGATGCGTTCGACTGTGACGGCAAGGCCGATCTCGGCATGACGCTCATCGCGATCAACTGCCTTCCGGTCAATCTCGAAACCGCCAGCCACCACTGACACGAAAAAGGGGAGGCGCCCGGCGCCTCCCCTTGTTCCTGAACCTGTGGCCCGGTCCTGTTTCAGTACTGGGCCCGGTTCGACTCTTCCTGCAGCTCTTCGCCGGCGTTCTCCACGTCCTGGCCAAAGCCCTCGACGGTCTCGCAGGCGGCAAGCGCCGCCAGGGCGGTCAGCAGAATCACGATGCGTGTCATTGTCGTCTCCATGTCATTTCCCGACCAACCCGCGAATCGCCTATTCGGTTCCCGGCGCGAAGCGTCCTCACCGTACGTTTGCGCTAACATGCCTGAAATCAATGACTTGACCCCCCGTCCCCATGGGGACGCCCTTTTCGCAGCCGCAGCAGGGGCCCCTGTCCGGCCCGGATAATCCCCAGCCCGCCAACCCCCCGGCCCGCGCCCCGAAAACCGGCCTTTCCCCATACATGTCAACGATTTCATCCCCAGGAAAATTCCATGCTGCACTGCTATTTTCTTGAGAACCCCGATGCCCCTTGTAACAGTTTCATTACCGCAAGGGTTCTCCGGAACCGGCGCGGGGCGCAAGGCTCTCCCGGGCCCGGCGCGGAAGGGACGGTCTGACCGCGCCCGCCCGTGACGGAACCGGAGCTGGACCGCAGCCCGACGGGTTCACCGAACCCAGGGCGCGGCCCTGGCTGCCAAGGGCTGGAGCGCGCCGGATGTCCTCTTCGGAGGGCGGAAGGCACCCACGGCAGGTCTTCGGGCAGGTCGTGTGGCGAAGGTCCCTCGGGGCCGGAGCCAGCCGGACATCCCGTCCCCTCGGACGAGGTGCTTCGGGAAGGCGTCAGGGAGTGCCGCAAGGCACGCTGCAAGGACCGCGTCTGAGCACCTGGCGCCTTTTCCGATTCCAGAAAATCCAGCCACGAAAAAGGCCCGGCCACCCAAGGCAACCGGGCCCTTGACGTCAGTTCTGCATACCGCGTCTATGCACCTGTGAGGCACACATAGCGTGGGCCCGGGCAAAGATCAACTAGATATCCACAGCGTTGATCACTTATCTACAAGATCTCTGCAGCGCCCACAGATCTAGCATATATGACGGATGTATGATGTAGCGCCGGGCACACCCGACCCAGCAAACCTATGCCGCGCGCGCCGCGGCGATCCGCAATTCCAGTTCCGCCGCCGCCGTCGCACGAAAGAACGCGGCCTCACCGGTTTCCGCGATCCGCACCGACAGCCATGCCTGCACCGCGACCCATCCGGCCCGCAGGAACGCATCGGCCATACCCGGCAGCCGCGCCTTGTCGGCGTCCGTCACTTCCTCCGCGAAGGCGCCGAACCGTTCCACCACGGCCAGCGCCCCGGTGTGTTCGGCGCATTCGGCTGCAGCGATCTTCAGGAAGACTTTCACCGCTGCTCCATCCTCGGCCAGGGTCTGCCGCAGCAGAAAGTCCTGGCCCTGCATACCCGTCGTGCCTTCGTAGATCGTGAATACCCGCGCATCGCGCAGGTACTGTTCCACCGGGTAGTCCTTGGTGAACCCGGCGCCGCCCAGCACCTGGATCGCTGCATGGGCGCAATCGAACCCCATCTCGGCGCCGAAATTCTTGATCAGCGGCAGCAACCAGCTGCAAAGCCGCGCCATGTCGGGATCGTCGCCCGACAGGTCCGCCGCACAGGCAGCCTCGACCAGGGCCAGCCGGAACAGGTCGATCCGCGACTTCATCGCCATCAGCTGCCGCTGCACGTCCGCGTGCTGGATAATCGGCACCGCCGGCGCCTTCGGATCACCGCCCTGTCGACGGCTTTCAGCATGCTCCCGCGCCACGTCGTAGGAGCCCAGCGCGATCCCCAACCCCTGGGTCGCCACGCTCAGCCGCATATGCCGGATCATGGTGAAAAGCTGCGGCAGCCCGCGCCCCTCTTCGCCGATCAGCACGGCGGGCGCGTCCTCGAACCGCAGGGCGCAGGTCGGCGAACCGTGGAGGCCCATCTTCTCCTCGATCCGTTCGCAGATCACTCCGGGCCCGCGCTCGACGAAGAACAGCGACAGCCCGCGGGTGCCCGGCGCATCGCCGGTCCGCGCCAACATGCAATGGCCGATCCGGTCTCGCAGGTCGTGATCGCCGAAGGAAATCCAGATCTTCTGCCCGGAAACCTGCCAGCCGTCCGGGCCCTTCTCGGCCCGTGTCCGGATACGGCCAACATCCGACCCGGCCTCGGGTTCGGAGATGCAGATCGTGGCACAGCGTTCGCCCGCCACCAGCGCCGGCACCCAGTCGTCGCGCAGTTCCGCATCGGCCCAGGCAGACAGCAACAGCGCCGCAGACCGCGACCCGCCCGCGCACATCATGAAAGGCGCACAGGCGCGTTCGAACAGCGGGTTCACCGCCGCGAAGACGCTCAGCGGCATTCCCATGCCGCCGAACCGCTCCTCGTGCTCCAGACCCAGCCAGCCGCCCTCGGCCAAGGCATCCCAGGCCGGGCCATACTCTGATGGCAGCGTCACCCTGCCATCCGCAAACCGCGCGCCGACCCGATCGGAAATCGGGCCCACCGGCGCCACCGCGCTCTCGGCCACCTTGGCCGCCTCGCCAAGGATTGCATTCAGGGTTTCGGCATCCAGCACATCGCCCGCCACGCGTGCGAAATTCGGCGTGCGGGACAGGGCGTCCAGCATCGCGTCGGCATTCTCGGAATAGGTCATAACATACTCGGCAGGAACAGGATCAGCGCGGGGAAGGCGATGACGACGATCACCACGAAGATGTCGGCGATCAGGAACGGGATCACGCCCTTGAAGATCTGCATGACCGAGGCGTATTCGCTGGCCACGTTTCGGATGACGAAGACGTTCAGGCCCACAGGCGGTGTGATCATCCCGATCTCCAGCAGCTTGACCGCCAGCACGCCGAACCAGATCAGGTCGATGCCCTCTGCCCGAAAGATCGGCAGCAGCACCGGCAGCGTCACCAGCATCGCGCCGAACGGCTCCATGAACATGCCGAGGATCAGGTACAGCACCACCACGATCACCATCAGCTGGACATAGCCAAGCTCGGCGCCGCTGACGGCTGACGAGATGAAACTGGTCAGCCCCGACAGACCGAGAAACCGCGTGAACATCGCCGCGCCGACGCCGATGATGAACAGCGACGCCGCCGTCATCAGCGTCTCGATCATCGCCGTCCGGAAGATGGCGAAGTTCAACCGCCCCATGGCCAGCGAGATCAGGATGGAGCCCATCGCACCCACGGCCCCCGCCTCGGTCGCGGTGAAGATGCCAGAGAACAGGCCACCGAACACCACCAGCATCAGCAGCAGCACCGGCCAGATCTTCAGCACAGCGCGCCTGGTGTCGATGTCCTGCGCATCCAGCGGGCGCGGCGGCGCCACGTCCGGCCGCAGCCAGCAGGTCAACAGCACGACGCCGGAATAGAACAGCGCCGTCATGATCCCGATGGTGACGCCGCCGATAAAGACCTTGGTCACCGATGTCTCGGCAAAGACCCCGTAGACGATCATCAGGATCGACGGCGGGATCAGCGCCCCGATGGTCCCGCCCGCGGCGATGGACCCGGTGGCAAAGCTGGCCGAATAGCCTGATTTCACCATCTCGGGGATCGCGATCCGCCCCATCGCAGCGGCGGTCGCCAGCGACGAGCCGCAGACGGCGGCAAAGCCCGAACAGGCAAAGATCGAAGAGATCGCCAGCGCCCCCGGTATCCGCCGCAGGACCGCCTTCGCCGCCTCGAACAGCCCGGCGGTCAGCCCGGCATGGAAGGCGATGAACCCCATCAGCAGGAACATCGGCACCGCCGACAGCGTCCAGTTCGCGACGAAGGAATGCGGCGTGTTCGACAGGATGCCCATCGCCGGCGTCAGCCCCAGCATCGACGCTGTACCGCCGAACGATACCGCAACCAGAGCCAGCGCCACCGGCACCCGCAGCGCCAGTAGCAGGAACAGGACGCCGACGCCCATGAAACCTGTCTCGATGCTCATTTCGGTTCCTCCGGCAGGATCAGCCGGATCGCCGTCACCAGAGCGGCCAAAGCGAACCCGATTGGCAGAAGGAAGGACGCGGGCCAGACCACCAGCCGCGTGCTTTGCGACATCACGAAGGTGCCGGTGTTGAAGTTCTGCAGCGCGGTCCTTAGCGTGACCCAGCAAAGCGTGCCGTAAATGATCGTGGACAGCAGCGCCACGATCCAGTCCGACACCTTCTTGCCGTTCGGTCCCAGCAGTCCTTCCAGCACCTCGACCTGCACCATGCCGCCACGCCGTTCGACCCAGGCCAGCGGGATGAAGGCCAGCGCGATCATGTAATACTCGGTGACGATCTCGTAGGTCGCGGGGATCGGGCTGTTCGCCAGGTTCCGCATCGCCACATCCGCCACCACATGCACCATCAGCGCGACGATTGCGATCGCCCCCAGCACCGCCAGTGCCGAGAGCAGCGCATCGCGCACCCGTATCATCTGCTGCATTTCAGGATCGCCCCATCCCTTGAAATGCCCGGGCGCCTCGGACGCCCGGGCCAAGCACTCTTACATCGCGGTGCCGTAGGTCGCGTAGTCGACCTTGTCCCAGACCTCGGCCTGGATCTTCTCGGCCATCGCGACCGGGTCATTGTCGACTTCCTCGGCAATGGCCGTCCACTTGTCGACCAGCTTCAGGAACTCGTCGATCCGGGCAGACCCGTCCTCGATGCCGAAGTTGGATTTCGCCAGTTCTGCCGCCGTTGCCGGCTCGGTCGACACGAACTCCTGGATCGCTTCCACCAGAGACGCATCGGGCTCGACCACTTCGATCCCTGCCTCGGCGGCCGCGGCTTCGGCCTCCGCCGGCATCTCGGCCGACCAGCGGTGGGTGAAGTCGGTGTTCGCGCGGTTCGCCGCACGTACCATTGCGGCGCGGTCCTCGGGCGACAAGCTGTCCCAGGTCATGGTTGACGTCGCAAAGTTCGATGTGGATTCGTACATCCCGATCGGCACATAGGTGATGTACTTGATCACCTCGACCATCCGGAAAGAGATCAGGTCGGCAACCGAGGCCATGGTGCCGTCGATCACGCCCTGGCTCACCGCCTCGAACTGGTCGAAGACCGACATCTGCGCCGGCACCGCACCGAAGTTCTCGGCCAGGCGGCCCCACGGTGCACCGCCAGAGCGCAGCCGCAGACCTTTCAGGTCATCGGCCGTCTTCACCGGCTTGGTTGTCATGAATTCGTACAGGTCGGACGCGCCCGAGCCCAGGAACACCAGCCCGTTGTCGCGCATCTCTTTCTGGCAGGGCTCGCAGAACACCGTGTACTCGGTGACCGCAGCCGCCGTCGCCTGGCTGTTGGTGCCCATCAGCGACAGCTCGCCGGTCAGCGCCATGTTCGGGAAATCCGCCGGGAAATACAGCGGCAGCAGGTTGCCCACCTCGGCCACCTGGCTTTGCAGCGCGTCCTTCATCTGGCCTAGGTTCACCACTTCCGGGCCAAGGATCGTGCCGGTCAGCCGACCGTCGGATTCCTCCGGCAGGTACTTGGCAAAATTCACGTACATTACCCCGTTGGCCGGGTGCGCCGGCGGGGCCGCCGGTGCCAGGCGCAGATCCCGCGCCTCGGCCGAAAACGCTGCCAGCGAGGCCATCAGCGCCAGTCCTGTCAGTGTCTTGAAGTGCATCATGATATCCCTCCCAAGAGATGCGCCCGGTCAGAGGTTCAGCAACCTCACCGCGTTTTCCTTCAGGATGAGCGGGCGAACCTCATCCCGGAACGGAGCGTTTTCGAAATCCTTCAGCCAGCGGTCGGGAGTGATCGCCGGCCAGTCGGAACCGAAAAGAACTTTCTTCCTGATCAGCGAGTTGCAGTATTTCACCAGGATCTCAGGGAAATACTTCGGGCTCCAGCCGCTCAGGTCGATGTAAACGTTGGGCTTGTGCTGGCAGACGGCCAGCGCCTCTTCCTGCCAGGGAAAGGCCGGGTGCGCCATGATGATCGGCATGTCCGGGAAGTCCGCGGCCACGTCGTCGATCGTCATCGGATTGGAATATTTCAGCCGCATCCCCATGCCGCCCTTCATCCCCGACCCGACACCGGTCTGCCCGGTATGGAACAGAGAGATCACGCCCTCGTCCTGGATCGCCTCGTAGATCGGGTAGAACTGCGGATCGTTGGCCCAGAAGCCCTGCATCGTCGGGTGGAACTTGAAGCCCTTCACGCCAAAGTCCCGCACCAGCCGCCGGATCTCGCGGACGCCCGCTTTACCCTTCCACGGATCGACAGAGGCGAACGGGATCAGGATGTCGCTGTTCTCGGCGCAGATCTCGGCCACTTCCTCGTTGGAATAGCGGCGGAACCCGGTGTTCCGCTCCGCGTCCACCGGAAAGATCACCGCGCCGATCTTGCGCTCGCGGAAATAGGCCGCCGTCTCGGGCACCGAGGGCAGCATCCCGTCCTTGCCGGCCGGATTCTTGAAATAATTCGCCATCCCGGCCTGGAACTCGTCGTACCCGTCGTCGCGGTGGCCGCAGCACGGTTCCTCCGCATGCGTGTGGATGTCGATGGCGATCAGGTCGTCGATGTTCATAGTGCCTCCCTGCGGAACCCCGTCATCTTTCCCAGAAGCCGGGCCAGTTCCGCGCATTCCTCTTCGTTCAGCATCGAACGTTCCGCCTCGTGAAAGGTCAGGAACTCGTCGCGATGCTTCGCCACGTAGGTCTCGCCCTCGTCGGTCAACGACAGGTGGACCGAACGGCGGTCGTCCTCCGGCACCCGGCGCTGCAAATGCCCCGCCGACACCATCTTCTGCACCAGCTTGGTCATGTGCGCCGGCTTGATCCGCAGCCAGCGGGCCAGCGTGCCCTGCCGGATATCCGGGTTCAGCCGCACCACCCAAAGCATGGTGAATTCCCCGGGCTTCAGCCCCTGCGGTCCGAGGCGGTCAAAGAACATCTCGAAGCAGTGGACCTGCGCGATGCGCAGCATGAAGCCGAGCGACTCCGCCAGCACGCCGAGTTCGATGGGCTCTTCGTCCATCAAATCGGCAGACTGGCTGTTCATTTCTTGTCCTCCGGGCGCCCCACCTTCCCGGCCTTCTTCTGCAGGAAGGCCTGCAGCCGCGCCTCCGCCTCCGGCGTGGTCGCCGCGAAGGAAGCGATGAAACTTTCCACGAACAGCCCGTCATCCGACGACATGTCCTGGATCCGCGGCAGCCCGTTGATCACCGCGTAATTAGAGAATTCGGCGTTCGTCGCGGCCTTCGCGGCCAGCTCCAGCGCCTTTTCCACCGCAGCGCCTTCCTCGACGACATATTGCACGACATTCCAGCGCTCGGCGGTATCGGCGTCGATCGACCGGCCGGTCAGCATCAGGTCCGTCATCCGCGCCACACCCATCAGCCGCGCCGTCCGGACAGAAGCGCCGCCGCCCACGTAGATTCCCCGCTGCCCCTCGGGCAGCGCGAAGAACGCAGTCGAATCCGCCACGCGAACATGGGTGGAAGAGGCCAGTTCAAGCCCGCCGCCAACCACCGCACCATGCAGGGCAGAGAACCACGGCAGCTTGCCACGCTCGATCCGCGCGAACACCTCGTGCCAGCGGCGCGAGCCATGCACGCCCTCGAACGGCGTTTTCTGGACATGTTCAGCCAGGTCGAGGCCAGCGCAGAAATGCGGGCCGACTCCATGGATCACGCCAGCCTTGGCCTGCGCGTTCGCCATGGAAATTGCACCGTCCAACTCTTCAACGAAAGCATCCGAGATCGCGTTGCGTTTTTCCGGCCGGTTCAGGCCCAGCAAGGCGACATCGCCCCGCATCTCGAAAGTCAGGTACTTCATAAGCCAGCAATCCTCCCAGCGGCGATTTCGCGAGTCACCGCAATTTCACTATCCATGGAAACTATTTCGTTGTAAACAGTTTTCCAAGAGGAGATTGGGGAGGAGCCGATGAGCGAATCACGCCTGCGGAGCGTCGAACTGTGGGATGCCGAAGTCGAGTGGGAAACACGCGACGACGGATCCATTCTGGTCTGGCAGAAGGGCAAGCTGAACCCTTACCCCGACCGCATGTCAGACCGGATCACCCATTGGGCCAAAGAGGCACCCGACCGTACCTGGATGGCAGAACGCGGCCCCGACGGTGCCTGGCAACCGGTTACCTACAAGGAACTTCTGGAACATATCCGCGCCATCGGCCAGGCGCTGCTGGACCTTGGGCTCAGCGCCGAAAAGCCACTCATTATCCTCTCCGGAAACTCCATCGCCCATGCGCTCGTGGCGCTTGCCGCGCAGCATGTCGGCGTACCCTCCGCCGCCATCGCGCCGGCCTATTCGCTGGTGTCCGACGGGTACGAAAAGCTGAAATCGGTTCGCGACCAGATCACCCCCGGCGCTGTCTTCACCCAGAACACGACCAAGTTCACCCCCGCGATGGACGATGTCTTCTCCGGCCTGCCCCGCCTCGGCGTCAGCGGCGCCGGTCTGACCATCGAATGGGACGACCTCCTCGCCACCGTCCCCACCGAAGCCGTCGACATTGCTAACGCCGCCACCGGGCCCGACACGGTGGCGAAGTTCATGTTTACCTCCGGCACGACGGGCAACCCCAAGGCGGTCATCACGACGCAAAGGATGCTCTGCTCCAACCAGGAAATCGTGGCCGACTGCTTCCGTTATTTCCGCACGGAACCGCCGGTGCTTCTGGACTGGGCGCCGTGGAACCACGTGGCCAGCGGCAACAAGGTGTTCAACATGAACATCTACAACGGCGGCAGCTATTATATCGACGGCGGCAAGCCCGTCCCCGGCGCCATCGACCTGACCATCAAGAACCTCAAGGAAATCTCGCCCACCTGGTACTTCAACGTGCCCGTCGGCTACGAGATGCTGGTCCACGCGATGAAAGAGGACGCCGACCTGCGCAAGTCCTACTTCAAGGACCTCAAGCTGATGATGTATGCCGGCGCCGCCATGGCGGAACACACCTGGGCCGATCTCGACCGTCTCGCTGTCGAGACCACGGGAGAGCGCGTGTTCCTCACCACCGGCCTCGGTTCCACCGAAACCGCGCCCTTCGCCTTTTTCTGCACCGAGCCGCAGGACAAGCCCGGCAATGTCGGCATCCCGTCGCGCGAAGTTCTGCTGAAACTCGTTCCCAACGAGGGCAAGTGGGAAGCGCGCGTCAAAAGCCCTTCGGTCACACCCGGCTACTGGCGCGATGAGAAACTGACGTCCGAGCATTTCGACGAGGAAGGCTTCTACCTGCTGGGCGACGCCCTGCGCTTCGCCGATCCCGACGACCCGTCAAAGGGCTTCTTCTTCGACGGACGCGTGGCCGAGAACTTCAAGCTCGCCACCGGCACATGGGTCTCGGTCGGCACGCTGCGCGCGAAACTCACCGATGCGCTGGAGGGGCTGGCCCGCGATGTGGTGATCGTCGGCGAAGGGCACGAAAGCCTCGGTGCCATCCTGATCCCGTTCCGGCCCGCCATCGAAAAGATCGTGCCGGGCGCCGCGGGCATGGATGACGACACCCTGTTCAATCACCCCGCCCTGCGCCGCGCCATCGCCGACAAGCTCGCCGCCTATAACGAGCATGCCACCGGCAGCTCGATGCGGGTTCCCAAGGCGGTGGTGATGACCGAGCCGCTGAATCTCGACAAGGGCGAGGTGACGGACAAGGGTTCGGTCAACCAGCGTGCAGTGCTGCGCAACCACCACGCCTTCGCACTGACGCTCTATTCAGACGACGACCACGTGATCTTCTCCGGCTACCACGCCGCTTGATACCCTGCCGGACGGCTGGCGGCACGGCGCTCCGGCAGGTGCGGGCGCCGCGCCTCCGCTACTCGGCCGGACGGTCGAGGCCGTAAAGGATGTAAAGCGGCGCGCGGCGCAGTTCCGTTACCGGGATTCCGGCCTCGGTGATGTCGTCGAGGATCTGCTTGCGCACCGACAGCAGGTTCGGACAAAGCGGCACCAGCAGGTAATCCGCGCTCTCGATCCCCGGCAGGCCGCCGTAATACCACGGCGCGCCGTGCTCCGGCCGCTGCAGGTCGCCGAACAGCCAGAACGGCGTCAGCACATCCGCCACGAACAGCACGCTGCCGCCACCGAACCCGTTCGACTCCAGATCCTCGACAATGGTTTCGAACCAGGCGATGGCTCCCGACTGCAGCTCGCAATGCGGCAATGCCTGCCCCTGGAAACTCGCCCGTGTCTCCTCGCGCTCGGCCAGCGCCGCACGATCCTCCAGCCCGGACCCCGCCACGTCCAGCGCCACGCGCCCGTCGACCATATTCGCCCGTACGATCGGGATCTTCAGGTCGTGATGCTGCGGCGTCCTCACCAGCATCGGCTGGTAATCCTCGGCCTTGGCGCCCAGATGCCGGAACGGGCTGTAGGCGAGGTTCAGCATCGATGGCAGCGCGAAAGCGCCGGCAACACAGGCCGCCACCACAAGCGCCTGGCTCAGCGGCCAGCCGAAAGGGTTGCGCAGTTCCGGCCGCGGCTCGGGCACCAGCAGCAGCACCGCCAGCAGCATCAGCCACTGCGGATCGTTGCCGAAATTCTGGTAGGTGACATAGACAAAGCCCGGCGTCAGCAGCAGCAACAGCAGGCCCAGCGTCATCTCGCCCGCCTGCCGCAGCAGGATGACCGAGAAGACCAACACCAGGATGCTGCCCAGATAGGCCGGCGCCGTGATCAGGCTGCGCAGGCTCAACCCCGGCTGCGGCCGCAGGGAAGAAGCAAAAACGGTGTGCAGGTCGTTGTAATAGGCGAACCAGAAATCCAGCGTCGCAAAGACCGACACGATCAGCGCCACCGCCAGCCCGCTGACGACCGACAGCCGCAGCGACCGGATGCCGCCGTTCAGCGCCAGCCCGACCACCACCGGGATCGCGAAGGCCGCGAAATAGGTGACCTTGCACAGTGCCAGGAACGCCATCCCAAGCCCGATGATCACCCCGTCCAGTGACTCGTTGCGGAAATCCCGCGGCGGCAGGGCCGCCAGCGCGATCACGACATAGCTCACCGCCCAGGCCCAGCGGTTGTAGTGCATCGAGATAGAGACGGATCGCTCCGTCTCGCCATGCACCAGCCCGAGAACCAGAATAAAGACAGATATTCCAAACAGATAAGCCGCCCGCCGCGGCAGCCGCGACATGCCGGTCCAGAACACCGCCGGCAGCAGGATAAAGGCCAGCAGCACCTGGCTCAGCAGGATCGACTTGCCGACGCCGATGCCGATGTTCAGGAACAGCACGATTGGCGCGAACGCCATCAGCCCGATCGGCGTCATGAAGTCGATATGCGGCCACTCCCCGCTCGCCATGCGGAAAACGATCTGCAGAAGGTGCAGAGTATCGCCCTCGTGCTTGGCGATATAGAACCCGCCCTTCGCCAGCGTCACCGTGCCCAGCACCACGATAACAGCCACCAGAAATGCGATGTAGACTGCGGGATTAGGTCTGCTCATGCCCTCGCCACGTCCATTTTTTGCCACAGTAACCTGTCAGAAGACTACGCGACAGACCAAGTCAAGTGCCTCTACCAAAAGGCCGCTTGGGAAGAATCGACCGATGGAGAGCAGTAGATGAACATGGAGTCTTCGCCGGTTCTGGCGCCGCCGGCCCCGAAAAGCCTCGAGGCAACCGGCCTGCCGACCGTGGTGATGCGTGACATCCTGCTGAAGACGATGTTCCGCCGGAACCTCGACATGGTCACCGATATGGCCAGGGTCCTGGCGCTGCCGGTGCAGGTCACGCAGGAACTCGTCGATCTCTGCCGCACGCAGAAACTTGTCGAAGCGACAGGTACGCTCCACGCCAACTCCGGTGGCGAGATGGGCTTCCAGCTATCCGATGGCGGCAAGGCCCGCGCCCTCGATGCGCTGTCCCAGTCGGAATACTACGGCGCCATGCCGGTCCCGCTCGAGGATTACGGCCAGCAGGTCAAGCGCCAGTCGATCCGCAACATCCAGATCACCCGCGATCAGCTGACCGGTTCGATGGGCCACCTGATCCTGCCCGACGACCTGCTTGATCAGCTTGGCCCCGCGGTCGGCGCCGGCCGCTCGATCCTTATGTACGGCCCGCCGGGCAACGGTAAATCCTCGATCTCGAACGGTATCCGTGACGCGCTTGGCGACAATATCTTCGTCCCACGCGCGATCTTCTACTCGGGCCAGGTCATCACCGTCTACGACCCCATCGTCCACACCGTGGCCGAGGAACTGGAAGACGACCCGACCCAGCTGCGGCGGATCTCGAACCGCTACGACCGCCGCTACGTGCTGTGCGAACGTCCTACCGTGATCACCGGCGGTGAATTGTCGCTCGACATGCTCGACCTCGTCTACAACGCCACCAGCCGCACCTATCAGGCGCCGCTGCAGCTCAAATCCACCGGCGGAGTTTTCATCGTCGACGACCTTGGCCGCCAGAAGGAACCGCCGCAGGCCCTGATCAACCGCTGGATCGTCCCGCTCGAAGAATCCAAGGACATCCTCGCCCTGCAATCGGGCGAAAAGTTCGAGGTTCCCTTCGACACGCTGGTGATCTTCTCCACCAACTTCCACCCGAACGAGATCTTCGACAAAGCGGCGCTTCGCCGGATCTTCTTCAAGATCAAGATCGACGGCCCGTCGCAGCAGGACTACCTCAAGATCTTCGCCATGGTCGCCAAGAAGCGGAAGATGCCGCTGGACGAAGGCGCGCTGGTGCACCTGATCAAGAACAAGTACCCGACGATCAACAACATCTACGCGAACTACCAGCCGATCTTCCTGATCGACCAGATGATCGCGATCTGCGAGTTCGAAGGCATCCCCTACCAGATGACCCCGGAACTGATCGACCGCGCCTGGGCGAACATGTTCGTCAAGGACGAGGTGATCGTGAAGTAAGCCCGGTCCCCGAGCGGACGTATTGGCGGAGCCTACGGGCTCCGTTTCCGTTTCTGGGGCAGCCCCACCGGGCGCCATAGGCTGTCTCAGTTCTCTCCCAGCCCACGGGTCATCGCCGCGACCAGCGCGTCGACCTCTTCCTCCAGCCGATCCGCTGGAACGCCGACAAACCGGCGCTCAAGCGACAACAGCACGACACCGTGCACGGAACTGAACAAGGTCCGGGCGCGCAGCGACAGGCCCTCCTCGTCAAGATCCGGGCGCAGCGTCTTCAGCGGCTCGAATATCTGCGAGATCAGCCGTGCATGCAGGTCGTGGTACCAATCCGGCACGACGGTCGTCTCCGCCGGGTTCTGGTTGAACACCGCCCACCAGAACACTTCGTTCTCCAGCGCAAAGCGGACATAGGCGCGGGCCAGCTTCCGCATCCCGGCGCCGGGATCGTCTGCCGTCACCTCGACCGCCGCCAGCGCCGCGCCCATACGCTCCAGCGTGCGCGCGTTCGCGGCAAAGATCGCGTGGTCGAAATCCTCGAACACGGTGTAGATCGCCGCCGCCGAACACCCCGCGGCCTTCGCGACATCGCGGGCGGACAGCTGGCCGATTCCCTGCGTCTTGATACGGTCGAGAATCGCCTCGATGATCCGGTCACGCATGGCGGCGCGCTTTGGCGACAACTTTTTTTCTTCTGTTACCAACGGTTTGTCCGATTTATGTGAACGGTGTTCACAAAATTCTTGCACGAATGGGAATCAGCGTCCACAGTAAAAAAGTGAACACTGTTCACAGATTGCTGAAAGAGGACCAGATGCTGTTGAAGAGCCTGACGACCATACTGCGCGGCCACGTCGAGGATGCGGCACAAGACGTTGTGGATGCCAACACCGTACCGCTCCTGCGCCAGCAGATCCGGGACTGCGTGGCGGCGCACGAAGCCGGCCGCCGCGCCGTCGCCACCATCGCGGCGCAATGCGCCGCCGAACGCAGAACCGAGGAACGGCTTGCCGAACGCCTCGCCGACCTCGAAACCCGCGCCCTCGCCGCGCTCGACCACGGCAGCGACGATCTCGCGCACGAGGCGGCCGCCGCGATCGCCGACATAGAAACCGAACTCGACGGCGTCCACCGGACGGTCGCCATCTATTCCCGCGAACAGTCCCGGCTGCGCGCCATGGTCGCCCAGCAAAAGGCCCGCCTCAGCGAACTTCGACGGGGCGAACGGCTGGCCGTCGCCACCATCGCCGCAAGACAGGCAAGCCGCTTCACCGCCTCTGCCGGCCGATCGACCCTGTCAGAGGCCGAGGCAACCCTGACCTGTCTCCGCGAACGTCTCGAGGCCGACGAAGCCGCGGCGGCGGCCCTCGTCGAACTCGACGCCGAAAGCAATGCCGATGCGGTCCGAGACCGCCTCGCCGACCATGGCTTCGGCACGCCGGTGCGCGTCACCGCCGACGCCGTCATCGCCCGCCTCCGGGCGCGTCAGACCGCCACGACCTGCTGACACATCCCCTGTTCAAACCAGACGGACCAAAGGACTGACCCATGAGCGACCAGACCACCAAACCCCGCGCCCAGCGCAGCAACGCCTACGAACTTTTCACTTACCTGCAATTCGCAATCGCCGCCTTCATGATGGCGGCCGGCATTTACAACCTTCAGGCCACGCTCACGGCGAAAGGCTATTATGCCATGGCGGCGATCATGCTCGTCTCGACCGCCGTCACGATCACCAATTCGGTCCGCGACCGGGAAGAGACCAAACGCCTGCACAACGCCATCGAGGAAGCCCGTACCAACCGCCTCCTCCGCGAATCCGGCGACTGAGGCCGCGCAGTTCACCGGGCATCCGGCACATGAAAGCAAACGCCGCTTCGCCCGACACGGGCGAAGCGGCGCAACTCTTGGACCAACTGTTCCGAAAAACCGTCTGGCTCTACTCCGCCGGCGTCCGTGCCGCCGGCACCCGGTCCGACAGCGGAACCTCGTGCATCAGCATTGCCACAAGGCAGGCAATGGCCGCCAGGATCGCCGCAATGTAGAAACAGGGATGCAGCGCGGCCGCGATTGCGTGGGTGACCTGGCTCTGCACCGCCGGATCCATCTGTGTAATCGCCTGCGCGGTCAGCGACCGCGGGCTGGCCCCGCCCAGCGTCTCGGCCGCGTCGCCCAGTTCGCGCGCCAGCCCATGGGCAAAGATCCCGCCGAACATCGCCGTGCCCAGCGACCCGCCGATCAGGCGGAACATGTTGGCGCTCGCCGTGCCCACGCCAACCATCCGCGCCGGCACCGAGTTCTGGATCGCCGTCACGCCGACACCCATCACCGGCCCGATGCCCAGACCCGCCGCCGTCACCGCCACCGCGATCATCCAGTTCGGGGTCTCCGGCTTCAGCGTGGCAAGGAACAGCATCGCCGCGGTCAGCAGCATGGTAGAGAACACCGGCAGCATCTTGTAGCGCCCGGTCCGCGACATCACCTGACCCGCCATCGCCGACCCTCCGATCATCCCCAGCATCATCGGGAACACGAAAAGCCCCGAGGTGGACGGCTCCAGCCCCTTCACCACCTGCATGAAGGTCGGGATGAAGGTGATGGTGCCGAACATCGCCACCCCGGTAACCGCGCCCACCGTATTCGACACCACGAAGTTGTTGATCCGGAACAGCTCCAGCGGAAGGATCGGCTCCGCCGCCCGGCGCTCCGCGAAGATGAAGGCGCCAAGCGCGACGAACACCGCCGCGACAAGGGCCATCATCATCGGGCTCGTCCAGGGGACGGGGTCGCCGCCGACACTGGCGATCGTGACGGCCAGGGAGAGAGAAACCGTCAGTAGCACCGCACCCGGATAGTCGATGGAAGGCTTCCGGTCGGCGCTATGTGATTCCAGTACGGCGGCGATTACGCCGAAGGCCAGCAAGGCCAGCGGCACGTTGGCAAGGAACATCCAGCTCCAGTGAAAATGTTGCACCACGAAGCCGCCCGCCAGCGGGCCGACAACCGTGGAAAAACCGAAGACGCCGCCCAGGTAGCCCTGATACTTGCCGCGCTCCCGCGGCGAGACGACATCGGCGACAGTGGCCATGGAAACGACGATCAGCCCGCCGCCGCCCAGCCCCTGCACGAAACGGCCGACCACCAGCACCGACAGCGTCGGGGCCATGGCGCAGATCAGCGCGCCGATCAGGAACACCACGATCCCGACCTGCAGCACCTTCTTCCGACCGAACAGATCGCCCAGCTTGCCGAAGACCGGCGCCCCGACCGTCGCGGCCAGCAGGTAGGCGGTGATGACAAGCGCGATCTGATCCAGCCCGCCGAGATCACCGACGATGATCGGCAGGGCCGTCGTCACCACCGTCTGGCCCATCGAGGCCAGCAGCAGAACACAGCACACGGCGATAAAGACCAGCCGAATTCTGGCCCTGTCGACACCAATGGAATGCGTTTCGGTCAAATCCGTCAATTGGGGGCGTCCTGAGTCTTTCGTTGCCGGATCGCAGGGCCAGCAAAACTGCGGTCGCCGGCGCGTCCGTATCGTTTCTCCCTATTTGTGCCATTGGCAATTGCATGTCAATAGCATGTATTTGTCAAAGTCTCCCTTTTCGCGTAATCTGCGCCGAACGGATGGGCCGGAGGACGGGGACATAGCCTCTCAGGACAAGCAGATCGCGGATTTTCTCGAATCCGCGGGGATCGACAGGCAGGTAAGCCAGGTCGCCTTCGAGATCGACGCGGTGCTCCAGCAATGGCGCCGCCGGGTGAACAAGCGCGAGCTTGCAACGGCCGCCCTGCGCGCCTTCGGCCTCGATGACGAGCTGGACCAGGCGCAGTTCGACGTTCTCGTCGCCATCGCGGCGCCGGCGCTGGAATTCGGCGAGGAACGCGAATCCGAAACCATGGTCTCCACCGTCGCCGCCCGGCTCAGGATCGACCCCTCGCGCGCCTCGCGCCTGGTCAGCGACCTGATCGGCAAGGGCCTCGCCCGCCGCGCCGTCAGCCAGCAGGACGCCCGCCGCACCATCGTCGAACTCACCGCCCGCGGCACCGCCATCGTCGACGCGGTGCGCCGGTTCAAATTCCTGGTAATGGGCGAATTCCTGTCCGGCTGGACCGAAGTGGAACGCCAGACCTTCGTCCCCCTGATGGCCCGCTTCGTCGCCTGGGCGGACGAGGCGCAATCCGTCGGCCCGGAGCGCTTCCCTGACGAAATCGCCGCCATCGCCGAACGGCTGGCAAGGAAATGCGCGTCGTAAACCGGATGCCGCGAGGCATCCGGTAGCCGCTCCGCTCAGCCCCCGGACACCGCCCGCCGCGCGATCTGGTCCGTCGCCAGATGCGCCGAGTCCAGCGCGCCCACCTGCCAGCCCGGCCAGTAGCTGAACCAGTCGCCCGCCATGAACACCCGGTTCCCGATCGCGTCCGCCGCCGCCATCCGGGCAAAGACATCCGGCTGCGAAAATGCCGTCTCGTTGGCCCATCCGCCCGCCTGGTACGGGATCTTCGCCCAGGCAATCGACACGCCGTTGCCGGCAAAGACCTTGTCGCGATACCCGGGATGCAGCTTTTCACCTCCCGCCAGCGCCGCCTCGATCCGCTCATCTCGCGTCAGTGCCTGAAACTCCGCGGCATCCTCGCCCCGGTTATAGGCCCCGGTCAGCACGCCCGTCGGCGAGTTGAAGCTGTAATTCGGATACCAGATCTGGCTGATCGGCCCCTTGGTCCAAGAGATCCCACCATAAATGCGGTCCTCCTCTTCCCAGAACCGCGACCGTCCCTGGAACCCGACCTTGCAGGCCGGCGTGATATAGACCTCCGACAGGATCTGCCGCGTTACCCCGTCCATGAAGTTTCCGCCCAGCCGCGCCAGCAGTGGCGCCGACAGAGTCGCAACAACGAAATCTGCGCTGTGGCTCATGCCGTCGCCGGTCCGCACCGTGGCCCCACTGTCATTCAGATCGATCGCCTGTACTGGCTGTTCCAGCACGATCAGATCGCCCACGGTCTGCCCTTCTGCGACCTCCGCCTCCAGGAAACCCTTCCAGATCATGTCCATCCCGTCGACCGGCTGCATCAGCGAGGTCTGCCAGAAATACTCCAAGTCATTGAACATCTCACTGTTCCAGAAGTCCGAGGCCATGACTTCGTCCAGCGACAGCGTCGGCCAGGGGCGACCGGGCGTCCGCACATCGCCCGGGTCCACGGAATAACCGGCGCGCACGTAGTCGCTCTTTAGTTCGGCCCCCGCGTAGACAAGCTGCGCCCCGTCATAGGTGAGCTGCCCGAAATGGGTCAGCATCTGCAGGAACGCCTCGGTGTCGCCGGCGCTCAGCGGCATGTCCAGCGCGCCCTGGTCCGCGACCTTCGCCAGCATCTCGGCCAGCGCTCCGCGCAGGTCGTTCTTCAACCGCCGCACCTGTACCGGGCGCCCGCCGTTCCAGTGGTCGTTCTGCATCAGGTTCGCCTTGTCCATGTAAAGGTAAGGCTGCAGCGCGACGCCCAGTTCGCGGCAATAATCCAGCACCCGCGTATGGTGCTGCGGGATCCGCCCCGGCCCGGCGTTCAGGTAGTTGTCGGGGTCGTCCGGCGGCACGTCACCCACCTGCTCGAACACCATTGTCGTATCCGAATTCCAGTCCCACTCGCGGAAACTGTCGCCATTGCGCAGGGTCAGGCTGCGCCCGCCCGGCCGGTCGGTCGCTTCGAGGATCGTCACCTCGCCCCCGGCCCGCGCCAGCCGCATCGCGCTGCACAGCCCTGCGATCCCGGCGCCGATGACGATAACGCTCTTGCCTTGCAGGCTGCCGCTCGGCAGCGGTGCTGTGGTATTGCCTGCGGCCAGCGCACCGCGCCCCATCAGGTCAAATGCCGCAAGGGCGGAATAGGCCGCACCGGCCCCGCCAAGCGAGGCTAGGCCCCTGATAAATCCGCGGCGGGTCAATGGACGGGAACGCAAGGCCATATCAAATCCTCCCAATGGCACTCTGGAACGAAGTAACTCAACGTAAGAATTTCGACCTAAACGGTAGTCAGGCAACGCAAACACGTCCATAGGTTTTCAGGGACAGTCCTTCTTCGCAGCATTCCCTGTAGTTCTCGCGGGGTAACACGGCGTCCTGCCCCGACGGCACGCGAATGTTCGCGGAACGCACAACCGTAAGGCAGATTGCTCGTCTGACAGAGATGTCCCGACGCCGCCGCAATAGAAGAAGACCCATCTACATATTGTCAGCGACGTCATCGTTGACCCAGATGCTGATTTAAGAGAGGCTTTGTATAGTGGGATGATAGACGTAACCAGTCTACAAACGGGGCGATTAAATGGGGCAGCCAGCACGTCAGTCCGCTGGTTGGGAGGTTACTGTACGCGGGGCAGATAACGCACTCCCGGACCAGTTGGACGATGTCGTTCAGTCAACGACAAGCTTGCGCAAGATAATCTACTACGGCGAGGCACTTCGGACGGTCTCGCCCTGCTTTGGCGAGACGCCGATGGCAGGACCGGACCGGCCGACGGTGGCCTGGCTGGAAGAGACCTATGACCGGCTGCAGGCCGACCGGCCCGACGCCACGCCCGAGGAATTCACCCTCTATTTCATGTCCGTTGTGCTCGGGCGGATCGAGGATGCCGAAGCAGCGCGCCGGGTCAGACTCGACTCGATGCGTTACATCGTAAGATCCGCCGCGGTCCTGCCACCGGATTACGCGCCCATCATCAGGGACGCCCGCAAACGCCTGAAAGAGCATGCGAGGCAGGACGAGGCTGCGCCAACGCCGGTGGCCCGCTTTGTCGAGGCCGAAAAGGAACGGCTGGCAGCATACTGGAACACCGCACCGGAGCAACCGGCGCCGGAAATCGCGGCACTCCGGCCGCCGGCAAATTCGGTGGCCCGGACAGGGGCGGGCGAGATGACCGAGTGCCCCGCCGCGCCGGAACAGCCCCGCACGCGGCATCGGGGAAAACCGATCACCCGGTACAGCCGCTCTCCGAACGCGCTCCGCGATCCGAGTTCCGGCCGCGCACCGCGTCGCCTCGCCCCGCTGCTCGGCGCGATCGGCCTTGGTTCCGGCGTCCTGCTGACCTCGTTCGGCATTCTGCAACTTCTGAGCCAATAGCCGGCGGGTCCGCCCGGAAACCTGCGATCTCGGGCCCGTCCGGCCACTCGCCTGATCTTGCGCGTTGTCTCATTGCGTTCCGACGCCGGAAATACGCAAAGCGACGCATGATTTTGCTGGAGCGGACGTGCCGCTGTAAGTACGGCAATTGCTGTCCACCTGCACCCGTCCCCACACGACGTTTGCGCTAACATGCCTGAAATCAATGACTTGACCCCCCGTCCCCATGGGGACGCCCCCTTCGCCCTTCCCGTTCCCGTCCCTCTGCCCTAGCTTCTGCCCATGGCCGTCCTGCTCCCCCTCTTCGCCGACTGGTTCGCCTCCCGCGGCTGGTCCATCCACCCCCACCAGCAGGCCATGCTGGACCGGGCAGAGGACCCCGCCCTTCTCCTCATAGCCCCCACCGGCGGCGGCAAGACCCTGGCCGGTTTCCTCCCCTCCCTCGCCGAGCTGGCCCCCGGCACCCACCAGGGCCTCCACACCCTCTACGTCTCCCCCCTCAAGGCCCTCGCCGCCGACATCAGGCGCAACCTCTCCACTCCCGTCGCCGAGATGGCCCTCCCCATCCGGATCGAGGACCGCACCGGCGACACCACCGCCACCCAGAAGAAGCGCCAGCGCGCCGACCCGCCGCACATCCTGCTGACCACCCCCGAAAGCCTCGCTCTGCTCCTCTCCTACGAAGACGCCCCCCGAATGTTCGCCGGCCTGCAGCGCGTCATCGTCGACGAGATCCACGCCCTGGCCGAGTCGAAACGAGGCGACCAGCTCATGCTCGCCCTCGCCCGCCTGCAAAGCCTTTGCCCCACCCTTCGCCGCGTCGGCCTCTCTGCCACGGTCGAGGACCCGCCCGCGCTGGCCAGGCTCCTCGCGAAACACCCCGACCCCTGCGAGATCCTCCAGGCCGATCCCGGCCCCGACGCCGACATCCGCATGCTCGAAACCGAGGAGCGCCCGCCCTGGGCAGGCGGCGGTGGCGCCTATGCCATCCCCGCCGTGCTGGAGCAGGTGAAGCAGCACAGGACCACGCTGATCTTCCACAACACCCGCGCCCAGGCAGAGATCTTCTTTCACAACCTCTGGCTCGCCAACGACGATGACCTGCCCATCGGCATCCACCACGGCTCCCTCGCCCGCGAGCAGCGCCTGAAGGTCGAGGCGGCGATGGTCGCCGGAAAGCTCCGCGCCATCGTCTGCACCGGCACGCTGGACCTCGGCATCGACTGGGGCGATGTCGATCTGATCATCCAGGTCGGCGCGCCGAAGAACGTCAAGCGACTGATCCAGCGCATCGGTCGCGCCAACCACCGCTACAACGCCCCTTCCAAGGCGCTTCTCGTGCCCGCCAACCGCTTTGAGGTGGTTGAATGCGTCGCCGCGCTGGAGGCAGCGAAGGCCCACGATCTCGACGGCGATCCGCGCGGCCCCGGTCCGCGCGACGTGCTCTGCCAGCATATCCTGATCGCCGCCTGCGCCGGTCCCTTCGACGCTGATGAGCTTTATGCCGAGGTCGTCACCGCCGGGGCCTATGCCGCCCTGACTCGCGCCGAGTTCGATGCCTGCCTCGATTTCGCCGCCACCGGCGGCTATGCGCTGCGCGCCTACGACCGCTGGCAGCGCCTGAAGCAGCGCGACGACGGCCTTTGGGAACTGCGCGACCCCCGTGCTGCGCGGCAGATCCGCATGAACCTCGGCACCATCATCGACAGCGACTTGCTGAAGGTTCGCATGCGCGGCCAGGGCGTGCCACTGGGCGAGATCGAGGAAGCTTTCGCCGCGTCCCTCACCCGCGGCGACACATTCCTGATCGGCGGCAAGATCGTGCAATACGAGGGCTTGCGCGAAACCGTGGTCGAGGTCACACGCACGCCCTACCGCAAACCAAAGATCGCCGTCTTCTCCGGCACCAAGTTCGCCACCTCCACCCAGCTCTCGCACCGCATCCTGCGCATGTTCCAGCAGGAACGTTGGCCGGAACTCCCCGCGCACACCGCCGAATGGCTGGCGCACCAGCGCTACGTGTCGAAACTGCCGGAGCCTGACCGCCTGCTGGTAGAGACCTTCCCGTGGGACGGGCGCGAACATCTCTGCGTCTACGGATTTGCCGGCCGCAACGCCATGCAGACCCTGGGCCTCCTCCTCACGCAGCGAATGGAAAAGCTGGGTCTGCACCCGATGGGCTTCGTCTCCACTGACTATGCCGTCCTGATCTGGGGGCTCGACCGCCCGACTGACCCGGCGCCGCTGCTGCAGGGTGGCGATCTGCGCGAGGCATTCGAGACCTGGCTCGCGGGCAACGCCCTGATGAAGCGCACCTTCAAGAATGTCGCCGTGATCTCCGGGCTGATCGACCGAAACACCGGCGGCCAGCGCAAAACCGGCCGGCAAGCGACCTTTTCGTCGGACATACTCTACGACACCCTGCGTCGCTACGATCCGGACCACCTGCTGATGGACATCACGCGCGAGGAAGCCCTGAAGGGTCTTGTCGATTTCGGCCGCATCGAGGAAATGCTGGCCCGCACCCACGGCCGCATCGACCACGTAGCCCTGGACAGAGTAACGCCGCTCGCCGCGCCCTTGTTCCTCGAGGTCGGCAAGGTCCCGGTGGAAGGCATGGCGACGGAACGCCTGCTAGCCGAAGAGGCGGCCCGCCTGATGCAGGAGGCTGGGCTCGACGGCAGGCAACTCGCCTGATCCGGCACCCGCCATATCTTTTCGCCTGTTCCTCCCACGCCTATTGATGGGACGCGAATGGCGCTGCTATGTAGGGCCATGGACATGGAACATTATGAGAACGCCACGCGCTTCCCGCTGGCCGGATCCACGCTCGAAGCGCGCGGTTCCGGCGCGCTCTGGTGGCCGGATGCAAAGCTTCTGGCCGTGTCCGACCTGCATCTCGGCAAGTCCGAACGCATCGCCCGGAAAGGTGGCAGCCTGCTGCCGCCGTATGAAACCGACGACACACTGGCTCGCCTCGACCTTGAAATCGACCGCCTCGACCCGCGAACCGTTGTCTGCCTCGGCGACAGCTTCGACGACGATGCATCTGTCGAGGGCCTGTCCGAAGATACGCGCCTCTGGGTCAGCCGCCTGATGGCCGGTCGTCGCTGGGTCTGGATCCAGGGCAACCACGATCCCGGCCCCGTCGACCTCGGCGGCACCCATCTGGCCGAATTGCAGAAACCGCCTCTCACCTTCCGGCACATCGCCAAGACCGGCGCTAGTGGCGAAGTTTCGGGCCACTACCACCCCAAGGCGGTCCTGAACGCGCGCGGACGGCACGTGTCCCGCCCCTGTTTCCTCTATGATGCTGACCGGGTGATCCTGCCCGCGTTCGGCACCTATACCGGCGGCCTCCGGTCCTCGATGCCCGCCCTGGCCGAACTGATGCGGCCTGAGGCGTTAGCGATCCTCACCGGCCCATTCACCGTCGAGATCCCGATGCCGGGACGCGCCCAATGAATCCGCGCTTCGCCGGATACGAGGCGAAGCTGCACGACAGCTTCGACCGGCAGGCGATGATGACGCTTCTGGGCGCGCGGCTGAGCGCCGTCTCGCCGGGAGAGGTCGAGATCACCGCCCCGGTTCTCGACACCACCCGGCAGCAGCACGGCTACGCCCATGCTGCCGTCAGCTTCGCCCTTGGCGACACCGCTGCAGGCTATGCCGCGCTTAGCCTGATGGAGGAGGAAGACGAGGTCCTGACTGTCGAGATGAAGATCAACCTCCTCTCCCCGGCCACCGGCACGTCCCTGATCGCAAAAGGAAAAGTCATCCGACCTGGCAAGCGTATCGTCGTTGTCAACGCCGAGGTCTGGGCCGAAGCCGGCGGCACCAGCAAACAGGTCGCGCTCTTGCAGGGCACGATGATCCCCGTGCGCGCCTGAAAAGAAGGCACGCGCCTTTTGGCACAGCTCGGTGCGCTGACGCACAGACTTTCTCCCTCGCCAATCGCCTGCAATCGGCCTAATGGGAAATCCATGAAGCGCATCATGCCTCTCGACGACGCTCGCCACCTGCCGCTCTGGCAGCGCCCGGTGTCGCTCCTGCTGCTGATGGCCTTCGCGATGCCCATCGCCTTCGCCACATGGTCGGCGCTACTTAACAACTTCGTCATCGAGGTCGCCGGTTTCACTGGGGTAGAGATCGGCTGGCTCCACACTGTGCGAGAAATCCCCGGCTTCCTCGCCGTCGGAGTCATCGCCCTGATCATGTTCATGCGCGAACAGGTCCTTGGCACCATTGCCCTGCTGCTGCTTGGGGTCTCCACTGCCGTCACCGCCTGGTTCCCGAGCCTCGCCGGGATCCTGACCATCACGATGCTCAGTTCGATCGGCTTCCATTACTTTGAAACGGTGAACCAGTCGCTACAGCTTCAATGGATCGAGAAAAGCCGCGCTCCGCAGATCCTCGGTTGGGTCGTCGGCGTCGGCTCTGCCGCCTCGCTGCTGGCCTACGGCCTGCTGGTCGTGACATGGAAGACCTTCGATCTTTCCTACAACTTCGTCTACCTCGTCTCCGGCGGGGCCACGGCGCTGATCGCCGTCTTCTGCATGATTGCCTACCCGCAATTCGAGGCGCCGCATCCGCAGGTCCGCAAGATGATCCTGCGCCGCCGCTACTGGCTCTATTATGCGCTGCAGTTCATGTCTGGTGCCCGACGGCAGATTTTTGTCGTCTTCGCCGCCTTCATGATGGTGGAACGCTTCGGCTTCGAAGTGCACGAGGTCACCGCTCTGTTCCTGTTCAACTTCCTCGCCAACATGCTGTTCGCCCCGCTGATGGGCAAGGCGGTGGCGGTCTGGGGCGAACGCCGCGCACTGACCTTCGAATACAGCGGACTGGCCATTATCTTCCTCGCCTATGGCGGCATCTACTATTTCGGCTGGGGCATGCTGATGGCGGCCGGCCTATATATCATTGACCACATCTTCTTCACCCTCGCTTTCGCGCTGAAGACCTACTTCCAGAAGATCGCCGATCCGGGCGACATCGCCCCCACCGCCGCCGTCGCCTTTACAATCAACCACATCGCCGCTGTTTTCCTGCCGGCGCTGCTGGGATATCTCTGGATCGTCTCGCCCGGCGGCGTCTTCGTGCTGGCCGCCGCGATGGCCGTGACTTCGTTGATGCTGGCGCTGATGATCCCCCGGCACCCTGAACCCGGTCACGAGACGGTGTTTAGCGGCGGTCTGCCCACCCCGGCGGAGTAGCCAGCCAGACGCCCCGACCTTATATAAGGAACCGGACCCCAGACAGAGGGAGAGACGCGATGTTCATGCTCAAGCAGAAAAAGATGGAGATGGTCGGCGCTGGTGACGCGCTGCCCGGTCGTCCCGACCCGATCCCGACCGCCAGGACGCATTTCGTGTTCGACCGCGACCTGAAGGCGCCGATTCCGGAAGGCATGGAACAGGCGATGTTCGGCATGGGCTGTTTCTGGGGCGTGGAACGAAAGTTCTGGCAGACCGACGGCGTCTGGATGACCGCGGCGGGATATGCAGGTGGCTTCACCCCGAACCCAACCTATGAAGAGGTCTGCACTGGTCGAACCGGACACAACGAAGTGGTTCACGTGGTCTACGATCCGTCCGTAATCTCGTACGAGGAACTGCTGAAGCTGTTCTGGGAGGGCCACGACCCGACGCAGGGCATGCGCCAGGGCAACGATATGGGCACGCAGTACCGTTCCGGCATCTACTATTACAGCGAAGCACAGCGTGAAGCGGCCGAACGTACCAAGGCCGAATTCGCCCCGCGCCTGAAAAAGGCCGGCTACGGTGACGTCACCACAGAGATCATACCGGCACCCGAGTTCTACTACGGCGAAGACTACCACCAGCAGTACCTAGCCAAAAACCCGGCCGGGTATTGCGGCCTTGGCGGGACCGGCGTGACCTGCTCCATCGGGCTGGCCGTTTGACCAACGCGCTGCCGGGCGTCAGCGACGGGGAATGGTATTCCTGCCTGACGCCCGAACTCGAGGCGCTCCGCAGTGCCGCGCGGGAGGCGGTGCATGAGCACGGCTCGATGCATCCGGTTCAGCGCGGCACCTGCGGGCCGCAACTGCGCGACGTCCTCGGTTCCATTGATGATACCGCGATGATCGAAGCGCCGTTTCACTGCGCCTACGGCATCAACCTGCATATCGGCGCAGCAGCGTACCTGAACACCGGCTGCGTGATCCTCGACACCGCCCGGGTTAAAATCGGCGCGCGCACCATGCTTGGCCCCGGCGTCCACGTCTACTGCGCCGACCACCACCACGTTCCAGCCCAGCGCCGCGAGGGGCTGGAACGCGCCCTGCCTGTCACCATAGGCGAGGATGTCTGGATCGGCGGTCGCGCCGTCATCTTGCCCGGCGTGACCGTCGGCGACGGTGCTCTGATCGCCGCCGGTGCCGTCGTCACCCGCGATGTCGCCCCTGGCGCGAAGCTCGCCGGCGTACCGGCCAGACCCATCGGTTGACACGACAGGCGCTTGACGGAGGCGCGGCCCCGCAATAGCGCAACGCAATGACCACATTCACAGCACTGACGACCCTGAGGGGCAGAGACCGCGCCGAGGCGCTTGGCGAAGCGATGGAACGGCTGGAGCCGGAACCGACAGGTGTCGGCGTCTTCGAGATAGAAGACGGCTCCGGTCTCTGGGAGGTCGGCGGCTATTTCACCGACCCGCCAGACGAGGCCGCGCTCGCCCTGCTCACGGCCGCCTTCGGTGCCGCGGAATTCGTCGTTTCCGAGCTTCCCGAAACCGACTGGGTCGCCAAGGTGCGCCGGGAACTGGCGCCGGTCGTTGCCGGCCGCTTCTTCGTCTACGGCAGCCACGATGCCGACAAGGTGCCGGAAGGTTCCATTGCTCTGCTGATCGAAGCGGCGATGGCCTTCGGCACCGGCCACCACGGCACAACGCTCGGATGCCTGCGTGCCCTCGACCGCATGGTCGAGGCGGGTGACGCGCCGGAAACTGTCCTCGACCTTGGCTGCGGCACTGCCGTCCTGGCGATGGCCGCCAAGAAGATCTGGCCCGATACCACTGTGCTCGCCTCCGACATCGACCCGGTTGCGGTAGAGGTGGCCGAGGCGAACTTTGCCGCGAACGGCATGACTGGCAGCGTCGCCTGCCACGAAGCTACCGGTCTCGATCACCCGGCGCTGCAGCAGGCCGCTGCCTACGGTCTGGTCTTCGCCAACATCCTCAAGGGTCCTCTGATCGCACTGGCACCGGATATCGCGTCGGTCACGACGCCGGGCGGAAAAGCGATTCTGTCGGGGATTCTCAATCCCCAGGCCGATGAGGTTATCGAGGTTTATGCACGCTCGGGGTTCAATCTTTTGGCACGCGAAGAGATTGTCGACTGGACAACGCTCACTCTGCAGAGGGTAACCCGGAATTAACGGAGTTTACCGGAGATTGGGGCGGCCTGCCCCATTCTTGCCACATTTCACTTCAATCTTGGCATCGCTGAGACGCAACCAAGACTGGTTAATCTGTAAATGATGTTCTTCACTGTACCAATTCTCCTGGCCACCTTCGGCGTGGTGTTCATCGTCGGGCAGCGCGCGATGGCACCTGAAATGGCCCACTCTTTCGTACAAGGTTCCTAGTATAAGCTTTTCCGCGTCTTCGGACTGAATTTCAGCTACCCTTTTCTTCGTTCTAACTGGACCGCGTCGCTTGCGACGCGGTTCTTTTCTTTTCACACGCATAAATTGTGTCGTATCGAGATTCTGCCACCGGAACATTTACTTGCAGCATCGAGCCGTTACTCTCCGGAAACAATCTATAACTTGTAATGCAACTGTTTCAAGTTATTGGGGTCACTTCGTCTCTTCCCCGCAGAATGTGGCGTAAACGGGGTAAATCGCGCTCATTGCCACATTTCTGCCGCATTCCGACCCGAAAAACTCTCTCGTTCGACGCCGCCTGATCTGCCGAACGGAATTAGAATGACAAGCCTGACGACATTACCGATGACCAATTTTACGATCCGCAAGGCCCAGTCGGTCGAAAGCTTTCGGCACGACGGGATCGAGATCGCCAGGCGGCGGCAACATCGGCGGAGCCTGCCGGTCAGACAGATCGCTCTGTTCCTGCTGGCCGTGTTCGCCTTCAAGATCTTTTTGTTTCTTCAGCTTGGTCCGGTCGCCTATGGCGGCAAGATGGCCGAGCTCTCCCAGGGCGGTACCTTTGAACGCATCGCGGCAAAGGTCATGGTTCTGGATCCGGTATCCGAGCTGCTCGTGGAAGGAGTGACTCGGTCAATTCGCTAGGGTGGGGTTGCACGTGGGGGTGCAAAGAAAGGGCCGCGTTCCGTGGGGGGAACGCGGCCCTTTTGGCGTTTAGATCGTGAGCGGTGTTAGTAGTTGGTGCGACGCGTAATTGCGTCGACATCACCGCGGCTCAGACCCAGGTCGTCGAGCTCGTGGTCCGAAAGACGGGACAGGGCATTGCGGGTCACGCGCGCATCGTTCCATGCGGCGCAGATCCCGACCATTTGGCCGAAGAAACCGGTCGGACGCACAGTGCTGCGACCGTCGACCGAGGGGCGGGCGGAGTCAAAAGATGCCATTGGGATTTATCCTTCTATTGGCGTGTCAACAGCGGCGCGGTCATTGCGTCGTCGGATGCCAGCTAGAAGCGAATTCAGTCGCGAGCAAGGGACCGAATTGCATGTCATCTATGCGATTTGCGCATGTCTTGAGCAGTTTTGAAACGCCCGATTGGCAGAAGCGAGCATCCGGCTCCGAATCTGTCGCGTTCAGACTTGGAAACGCCGCGAACAAACAGGTTTCACAACTTCCGCGCGCGCCCGTCAGTAAGTGCCAGGACAAGCGCTCTTGGCGGATGTTCGCGTTTCGTGCTAAACGATTTGCAAACAAAATCGTGAGCAGGTGACATTTATGCGCGTTTTGGGGATCGACCCCGGCCTCCGGATGATGGGCTGGGGCGTGATCGAGGCTGAAAACGGTCGAATCGCGCATGTTGCGAACGGCGTCTGCCGGTCCGAGGGCGACGACCTCGCGGTCCGCCTGCTCAGCCTATTCTCGCAGCTCACCGAAATCGTCGCACAGTACGCTCCCGCCACCGCCGCCGTCGAACAGACCTTCGTCAACAAGGACGGCGCCGGGACGCTGAAACTAGGTCAGGCGCGCGGCATCGCGATGCTGGTCCCGGCACAGGCCGGGCTGAGCATTGGCGAATACGCCCCGAACACGGTCAAGAAGACCATTGTCGGTGTCGGCCACGCCGAAAAGCAGCAGATCGACCACATGGTGCGCCTGCAGCTGTCGGGCGCCAAAATCGCGGGACCGGACGCGGCCGACGCGCTGGCGATCGCGCTCTGCCACGCCCACCACGTGCAATCCGCAGGCCGCCTGAGCGCCGCGATCCGCCGGGGCGCCGCATGATCGGGCGGCTTGCCGGCCGGCTCGACTATCGCGGCGCGGATCACGTGCTGATCGACGTGGGCGGCGTCGGGTACATCGTCCACGTTTCCGATCGCACACTCGCTGCTCTCCCCGGCCCCGGCGAAGCGGTGGCACTCTACACCGACCTACTCGTACGCGAGGACCTGTTGCAGCTCTTCGGCTTCACCTCGCTGATCGAAAAGGAATGGCACCGTCTTTTGATGTCGGTCCAGGGCATCGGCGCCAAGGCGTCGATGGCGATCCTTGGCACACTCAGCGCCGATGGCGTCAGTCGGGCGATCTCGCTCGGCGACTGGAACGCGGTCAAGGCCGCGCCCGGCGTCGGCCCCAAGATCGCCCAGCGCGTCGTGAACGAACTGAAAGACAAGGCGCCCACGGTTATGGCGATGGGCAGCGCGTTTCCCACGGAGACCGCCTCGCCCGCCGAAGTCATCGAGACTGGAAGCCCGGCATCACGCCCCGCCGCGCCCCGAACCTCCGGCACCGTAGTGGCTCAGGCCGACGCTCTGAGTGCCCTCACCAACCTCGGCTACGGGCCGGGAGAAGCCGCCAGCGCTGTCGCCGAGGCGGCTCAGACGGAAACCGAAACCTCTGCCCTGATCCGCGCGGCGCTGAAGCTGCTGGCGCCTAAGGGATGACCGCATGAGCGAGCCCGATCCGACCCTGCGCCCGGAGCGCCAGCCGGAAGATTTCGACCGCGCGCTGCGACCGCAGATGCTGGACGACTTCATCGGCCAGGCCGAAGCGCGGGCAAACCTGCGCGTGTTCATCGAAAGCGCCCGGCGGCGGAGCGAGGCGATGGACCACGCGCTGTTCCACGGCCCGCCGGGGCTGGGAAAGACCACCCTTGCTCAGATCATCGCCCGCGAGCTCGGGGTGAACTTCCGGATGACCTCCGGCCCGGTGCTGGCCAAGGCGGGCGACCTTGCTGCGATCCTGACCAATCTCGAGGCGCGCGATGTCCTCTTCATCGACGAGATCCACCGCCTGAACCCGGTAGTCGAAGAGGTGCTGTATCCGGCGCTGGAGGATTTCGAGCTGGACCTTGTGATCGGCGAGGGGCCTGCCGCGCGGACGGTGCGGATCGAGCTGCAGCCCTTCACCCTTGTCGGCGCCACTACGCGGCTAGGCCTGCTGACCACTCCGCTTCGCGACCGTTTCGGGATTCCGGTGCGGCTGCAGTTCTATTCGCCCGAGGAGCTGACCGATATCGTCGCGCGGGGGGCGCGGATGCTGGGGGTGGAGGCGGAGCCGGCGGGCGTCACCGAGATCGCCAAGCGGGCGCGGGGGACGCCGCGGATCGCGGGGCGGCTGCTGCGGCGGGTGGTGGACTTCGCCGTGGTCGAGGGGGACGGGCGGCTGACGCGGGACGTGGCCGACGGGGCGCTGACGCGGCTGGGGGTGGATCACCTGGGTCTCGACGGGGCGGACCGGCGGTACCTGGGGATGATCGCCGAGAATTACGGCGGCGGGCCGGTGGGAGTGGAAACTCTGTCGGCGGCGCTGAGCGAGAGCCGGGACGGGCTGGAGGAGGTGATCGAGCCCTACCTGCTGCAGCAGGGGCTGATCCAGAGGACGCCGCGGGGGCGGATGCTGGCGGCGAAGGCGTGGCGGCACCTGGGGCTCGACGCGCCGCGGGAGCCGGGGCAGTCGGACCTTTTCGGGAAATAGAATGGCCCTGCGGGCCATGCCTCCGGCGGGGATATTTCAGACCAGAAGAAGCGGGCGGGGTGGCGCCCGGGGAGGCGGTTCGGTAGGACTGGCCGGGTCTGGAATCGAGGCGTCCCCATGGGGACGGGGGGTCAAGCCCTTGAAAATGTTCATGTTAGCGCAAACGTCTGTCTGGGGACGGTACTGGTGACGCCGGCCGAGGTGGAAGCGCTGTTCACCCGGTCGGACGGGTCCTACCTCTGCGCGCGCTGGGGGCGGCCGATCGCGCCGATCGTCTTCGGCGTCGAGGATGCGACGCTCCAGATCCTGAAAGGCGCCTGCGAGGCGGTGGTGGCGCTGGCCGGGCACCGGATGGCCGAGACCGACCCGGAACTGGGCGCCAACCTGATGGTGTTCTTCTTCCGCGACTGGGAGGAGCTGCTGGCGGTGCCCGATCTTGGCCGGATGATCCCGGACCTGGATCCGCTGGTGGAAAGACTGGTGGCGCAGGGCGCGAACCAGTACCGCGTCTTCCGCTTCGAGCCGGATGGCGCGATCAAGGCGGCCTTCGTCTTCCTGCGGATGGACGCCGCCCTGTCGCAGGTCCCGGCGGAGGAACTGGCGCTGGCGCAGATGGCGCAGAGCATCCTGCTCTGGTCCGACACCGCCTTTGCCAGCCAGTCGCCGCTGGCCATCGCCGGAGACCGGGTGATCCTGCGCCCCGACATCGCCGGCGTGATCGCCGCCGCCTACGACCCGTCGATGCCTGCCGTGGCACAGGATCCGAGCCACGCGCTGCGTCTGTTCGCCCGGCTTTCAGCCGCCGGCTGACCCCCTGCGACGCGTTGTCGGGGGATGTTGTCCTGTCACATGCACCCCATAGGTAAGGGGTAACGAAACCGGTCCGGTGGCACCGGCTGCCGGACATCTGACGAGGAGACGACATCATGACCGACAAGAGCGATTGCCTGAAGAACCTGCAGCAGGCGCTGGAAATGGAGCTGTCCGCCGTGACGCAATACATGCTGCACGCGCTGACCGCCGATGACTGGGGCCTCGACAAGCTGGCCAGCAAGATGCGCGAGGAGATGCAGGAGGAGCTGGGCCACGCTGAATCCTTCGCCGAACGCATCGTCTTCCTTGGCGGCGACCCGCAGATGAAACCCGCCAAGGTCGCGGGCCGCGCTCAGTCGCTGAAGGACCTTTTCGCCGCCGACCTCGAAGATGAGAAGGAGGCGATCTCGTTCTACACCAGGGCCTCCCGCGACGCGATGGATGCGGGCGATATCGGCACCCAGCGCCTGTTCGAGAACAACGCGCTGGACGAGGAAGGCCACATGTCCTGGCTGGAACTGCAGCTGTCGCTGCTCGACCGGATGGGCGAGCCCGCCTATATCGCGATGCAGATCAATGACATGAACGCGGACTGACGGTTTTCGGAGACGTCTGGCGGGCGCCCGGCAGGACAGGCGCCCGCAATCCGGGCTTGCCCGGCGCGGCATATGCCGCCAGCGTGGCGCCCGTGAGTGTCACGACGACGCCGGGAGGCCCGATGCGTTACCGCCAAGACGATCCCCTGCCCGGCTGGTGCGAGCTTCGCCGCTTTGCCATCCACGCACCGGGCCCGGTCACATCGCTGCCGCTGGAACGCCAGTATCCGCGCGAGCGGCTGCTGATCACGCGCGGTCGCTGCCAGATCAGCGCCGGTACGGAAAGCATGGTCCTGCGCGCCGGGCAGTTCTGGGACGCCGACGAGGGTGTCGATGACTGGCGGGTCGCGGCGACCACCGATGACGCAGAATTCCTGCATCTCTCCGGCACCTGGGGCGACGAGATCGCCGGCTGCGGCATCTGGACCCTCGAGAACGAGCCGGAGCCAAGCGACGCGGGCGACCCGGTGCCCTATGCCAAGCACACCCGCATGGACAGCCATTACCATGACTACGACGAGTATTGGTTCATACTGGACGGCGCCGCGACGGCAGTGGTCTCGGGCACCTTTGCCGAGGTCGCAAAGGGCGATTGCGTGACCATCGGCACCGGCCATCACCACGACATGCCCGACGTGAAGCAAAAGATGCGCGGCGCGTTCTTCGAGACCACGCTGGTCCGCCGCAAGCGCCTTGGCCACCTGTGGGAACACACTCACGGCCCCGCCGAACCCGATCCGATCCGATCCGCTGCTGACATGCCCCGCGACTGCGGCAATTTCGCCTGTCTTTGCAGGTGTTAGGCGCCACCACCCCTGATCAACCGCGAAATACCGGCTATACTCAGCCACATGCCCGTGATCCGCGACGCAATCGAAACCTGCCGGCAGTCCCGCCTTTACGGCCGGGTGGCGGACCTCGTGAATTTCACGATATACGCGATGCGCCGATTTTTCGCTGACCGGCTCGACAATTCCGTGGCGGCGCTCACCTATACCAGCCTGCTGGCGCTGGTGCCGCTGCTGGTCATCGCCTTCTCGATCCTGTCGAACTTCAACGCCTTCGACTCGGCGCAGGACCGGATGGAATCGCTGATCTTCGATGCCATCGTGCCGGAAGCCGGCGCCGCGCTGAAAGAGCACCTGTCCTCCTTCACCCACAATGCCAGCGACCTGACCACCCTGGGCGTGGTCGGGCTGGCCTTTACCGCGCTGTTGCTGCTGTCGGCCATCGAGTCGACGCTGAACCAGATCTGGCGGGTGGAGCGGGTGCGGCCGCTTTTCGTGCGCTTCCTGGTGTTCTGGGCGATCCTGACGCTTGGCCCGCTGCTGATGGCGGCGAGCCTGACGCTGACTTCGGACGCGATAAAGCTGGCGGCGGAGTTCCAGCCCTCAACCTATGGTGTGTCGGAGGAATCGCCCAGCCTTGTCAGCCTGCCGGCGTTCCAGACACTGGTCCGGCTGGCGATCTATGTCTTCGGTTTTACCACGCTTTTCGTGCTGGTCCCGGCGCGGCCGGTGCGGGTGCGGCACGCGCTGATCGGCGCCGTCTTTGCCGCCATCGCCTTTGGCGTGCTGGCCTGGGGCTTCAACTCCTTCCTGTTTTCCGGCGCCACCTACAAGACGATCTACGGCACGGTCGCGGCGGTGCCGATCTTTCTGATCTGGGTCTATGCCTCGTGGATGGTGATCGTGCTGGGCGCGGTCGTGGCGGCCTCGATCCCGGACTGGCGGCGCGGCCGAAAGGCGATGCCCAATGGCGCGCGCGAGCCGGGGCGTCGGCTGGAAACCGCGGTGGCTCTGCTGGCCGCGCTGCACCGGCAGGCGCAGAAGGGCGGGACGATCACCGAGGAAACGCTGATGGCCGCGGCCCCGCCCGAGGGCCGGCGCGAGGTGTTCGAGATGCTGGGAACGGCAGGCTACCTTGTCGAGACCGAATCCGCCGGTGTCGCGCTGGTGCGCGACCTGCGGTCGACGACCCTGGCGGAGCTGGCGTCGGACCTTGGCGTGTCGCTTGGGATCGCCTCGGGGCCGGCGGAAACGCGGCCGGCGCGCACCCGCGAGACAGAGGCGGTGCGCGCGCTGCTGAGGAAGCTGCACGAGGCGGAGGCGGACATCCTTGGCACGCCGCTGACCGATGTCATCGCCGGGCTTGGCGGCGACCGGGCGCCGCGGCTGATCACGGGGACGGCGCCGGACTAGGCGCGCCCCTCGCCTGCGGCGGGAGCTTGGGTTAGAGAGGGCGGCACTGCACCGCTGAAAGGCCCGCCGATGCCGCACCGTTTCCCGATCCGCGTCTATTACGAGGACACCGACCTTGCCGGGATCGTGTACCACGCGAATTACCTGCGGTTCATCGAGCGGGCGCGGAGCGAGATGGTGGAGGCGATGGGGATCGACCAGCTGGCGATGAAGGGGGACGGCGTCGTGCTGGCGGTCCGGCATATCGACGCGGACTACCTGCGCCCGGCGCAGTTCCAGGACGATCTGGTGGTGGAGACCGCGGTTTCGTCGATCTCCGGCGCGCGGATGGTGATGGCGCAGGACGTGTACCGGGGGGCGGATCTGCTGTTCGCGGCGAAGGTGACGGTGATCGCGATGACGCTGCAGGGACGGTCCGTGCGGCTTCCGGCAGATATTCGCCGAGCCTTTGGCTGATCACGGGGCTTTGTCTTTCCTTCATAGGTTTTCTTGGCATTTCACCCGGAGATCCGGTAAACACGGGCTCAACTGAGCCCTTACCAAACACGGGCCGAACCAAGAGCAGGACCTATGGAAGCCGATTTCTCCTTTTTCGCGCTGTTCTGGCGCGCGTCTTTTGTCGTGCAACTGGTGATGATCCTATTGCTCGTGGCCTCGTTCTGGTCGTGGGCCATCATGATCCGCAAGCTCATTTCCTACCGCGCGGCGCGGCGCGAGCAGTCGCGGTTCGACGAGAGTTTCTGGTCGGGCGAGCCGCTGGATGAGCTTTACGAACAGCTCGGGCCGACGCCGGACGGGTCGTCGGAGAGGATCTTTGCCGCGGGGATGCTGGAATGGCGGCGGTCGCACCGGCAGGACGGCGGGCTGATCCGGGGGGCGCAGGCGCGCATCGACCGGTCGATGGATGTCGCGATCAACAAGGAGGCCGAGGGGCTGAACGAGGGGTTGCCGTATCTGGCCACGGTCGGGTCTACTGCGCCGTTCGTCGGGCTTTTCGGCACGGTCTGGGGCATCATGAGCGCCTTTATCGAGATCGCGGGGCAGCAGAATACCTCGCTCGCGGTCGTGGCGCCGGGCATCGCCGAGGCGCTGCTGGCCACCGGGCTGGGCCTGCTGGCCGCCATCCCGGCGGTTGTCGGGTACAACAAGCTTTCGGCGGACAGCGACGCGATCGTGGCCAATTACGAGGCCTTCGCCGACGAGTTCGCCACCATCCTCTCGCGCCAGCTGGACAGCTGAGATGGGCGCGGGTGTCATCAAGGGGTCGGGCGGCGCGGAACGGCGCGGCCGTGACCGACGCCGCCGCGGCAAGCGCCGCGCGATGAGCGAAATCAACGTCACGCCTTTCGTCGACGTCATGCTGGTGCTGCTGATCATTTTCATGGTTTCGGCCCCGCTCCTGACCGTGGGCGTACCTATCGAGCTGCCTGAAACCGCCGCAGAGGCACTGCCCGTCGATCAAGAGGAACCGCTGACGGTGACGATCACCGCCGAGGGCGAGATCATGATCCAGACCACGCCCACGGCGCCTGAGGAACTGATCGGCAAGCTTCGTGCCATCGCGGCAGAACGCACGAGCGACAAGATTTTCCTGCGCGCCGATGGTAGCATTCCCTACGCACAGGTCGCCCAGGTGATGGGCGCCCTCAACGCGGGTGGGTTCCGCAACATCGGGCTGGTGACCGAGCAGGGCGGACCGACCCTGGACGGATCGGACGGCTGACGCGCCTTGGATACCGGTACGGTCATATCCGGCGCAGGTCACGGCCTGCTCCTCGCCTGGCTGATGTTCGGCGGGCTGCTGCAGTCGGCGCCGGACGACCCGGTGTTCGATTCCGCTGACGTTTCGCTGGTTTCTGCCGAGGAATACGCCGCCCTGACCCGGCAGGCGGTTCCGACCGAGGAACAGCCGGATGCTACTGTCGACGTCCCCGCGCCGGTCGTGCCCGAGGTCGAAAGCTCGCCGCCCCCGCAGGTGCGCCCCTCCGAACCGCCCGAGGTTCAGGAAACGCCCGAGGTGGCGGAGCCCGAAACCGTCGAGGACACGCCGGTTCCGGTAGAGGAACCGCCCGCGCCCGAGGCCGAGGTCGCCGACACCCCGCCGCCGGAAATCACCCCGCCGGTGGAGGATATTCCCCTTCCCGAGCCCGCCCCCCTTGCCGAGGAAGCACAGCCGCGCGAAGCGCCGCGCGTGGCGCCGATCCCGGTGCCCGACGCCCCCGATGCGCCCGAGATCGCCGACACGCCCGCGCCGCGCGTCTCGCCCGACGCCAACACGGATGTTGTGGCAGAGGAACAGCCGGATGCCGCGCCCGAGGAGGCCACGACCGAAATCGTGACCGAGGCCGAGAAACCCACGGCGCCGGAACGTTCCCCCGTGCCGACGCAGCGCCCGATTGTTACCGCCTCGGCGCAACCCGAACCGGAACCCGAGCCGCAGCCCGAGCCGGCACCGGGAGCCCCTACCGCGCCTGAACCGCCCGCCGAGGAACCGGCGGAGGACCCCGTGCCTGAAGCCCCGGAAACCGATCCGCTGGCCGACGCCATCGCGGGAGCCGTCGATGACGCGCTGAACGAGCCAACGGAAGCCGCGCCGACCACACCTGCCGGACCGCCGATGTCGAGCAGCGAGAAGGAGGGCCTGCGCGTTGCAGTTCAGCAATGCTGGAACACCGGCTCGCTGTCCACGGAGGCGTTGCAGACCACGGTGGTCGTTTCGGTGTCGATGAACCGCGACGGGACGCCGGATACATCGAGCATCCGGATGCTGGACTCGCGCGGCGGCAGCAGCGATGCGGCGGCGCGGGCCTTCGAGGCGGCGCGGCGCGCGATCATACGCTGCGGTTCCAGAGGCTTCCCGCTGCCGGCCGAGAAATTCGACCAGTGGCGCGAGATCGAGATGACCTTCGATCCGAGCGGGATGCGGATGAAATGAGCTGTCTCGCTGCATATCGATGGGCGATGGCCGGTCCGGCATCACTGCCGACGGAAATCGGAGCGGTGAACGTAGCACTCGCTGTGCCTGCCAGTGACTGTGCGTTGCCTGGAAGGGCAGAGTGCATCGAATGCGCCCCCGTCGAAGCCACCGCGCAGCCGGAGCGAAACGGCGTCGCACTGGCGACCGAACCATACCGGAAACGCGAAGCGCTTTCCTCAAACGCAGTGCGCACTACCGTCGTTGGCACGTTCGGGGTGAACCGGGACGGCACACCGAAGGCAGGCGCGATCACGATGACAGGCTACAGGGATGGCAGGAAAGACGCCGCAGCCGACAAATTCGTGGTGGCGCGCCGTGCTATCCTGCGGTGTAGCGGTCGGGCTTATCCCTTGCCGCGCAAAAAGCACCTGGACTGGAAACACACAGAAATGACATTCAATCCTGAGAGGATGAGGATCATATGACCCGGCTCCTTTTTCTGGCCCTTTCGCTGGCGCTGGCCGGCCTGTCCGCCAAGGCGGAGGCGCAGGCGCGCGAGCCGCTGCGGATCACCATCGACGAGGGCATCATCGAGCCGCTGCCTTTCGCGATCCCGTCTTTCGTGGCGGAGAATGCCGGGGCCGAGGGGCTGGCCGCGCAGATCAGCCAGGTTGTGTCCTCCGACCTGACCGGGACGGGCCTGTTCCGCGAGATCCCGCGAGAGGCCTACATCTCCAACATCACCAGCTTCCAGAGCCCGGTGCAATACGCGGACTGGAAGGCGATCAACGCGCAGGCGCTGATCACCGGCGCCGTCAGCACCACCGCCGACGGCAAGGTCGTGGTCAAGTTCCGCCTGTTCGACGTGTTCTCGGAGAACCAGATGGGCGACGGGCTGCAGTTCGTCGCCAGCCAGGACAGCTGGCGCCGCATGGCGCACCGTGTCGCCGACACCGTCTATTCGCGGATCACCGGTGAGGGCCCCTATTTCGACAGCCGCGTCGTTTTCGTTGCCGAAAGCGGTCCGAAGGATGCCCGCCGCAAGCGGCTGGCGGTGATGGATTACGACGGCGCCAATGTCGAATACCTGACCGACAGCAGTTCCATCGTGCTGGCGCCGCGCTTTTCGCCCAATGGCGAGCGGGTGCTTTACACCTCCTACGAAACCGGCAGCCCGCGCATCCACATCCTTGACGTCAACACCGTTGCCCGGCAGGCGCTTGAGCAGGAGGCGGGCGCGATGTCGGTGGGGCCGTCCTTTACCCCCGACGGGCGCCGCGTGATCTATTCGCTGGCCCGCGGCGGCAATTCGGACCTTTGGGAGCTGGATCTGACCACCGGCGCCAAGCGCCAGCTGACCGATGCGCCGTCGATCGAGACCTCGCCCAGCGTGTCTCCGGATGGACGTTTCATCGTGTTCGAAAGCGACCGGTCCGGAACGCAGCAGCTTTACATCATGCCCGCCGGCGGCGGCGAGGCGACGCGGATCAGCGCCGGCGCCGGCCGCTATGGCGCGCCGGTCTGGTCGCCGCGCGGCGACATGATCGCCTTCGTCAAGCAGAACAACGGCCGGTTCCACATCGGCGTGATGCGCACGGACGGGTCCGAAGAGCGCCTGCTCACGGCCTCGTTCCTTGACGAAAGCCCCACCTGGTCGCCGAATGGCCGCGTGATCATGTTCACCCGCGAAAGCCAGGGCGCCGAGGGCAGTGCCTCGCTCTACTCGGTCGATATCAGCGGCCGCAACCTGCGCCGGGTGCCCACCGAGGGCGCCGCGTCGGACCCGGCATGGTCGCCGCTTCTGCAATGAGGACGGGCAGTGGCGAATTCGTTCCCAAAGCCTTAATATGATGCTAATCACGCTCGCATCGAGCAACAACGACCCACAAGAGGCCCGTTAAAATGACCCCCATCCGGATTGCCCTCGGCTCTCTCGCCCTGGTCGCCCTGGCAGCCTGTTCCAACCCCGACCGGTTCGGCGAAGGTGCCGGCGACGTGAACGGCGGTTTCGATCCGAACGCCTATGCCGATGCGACGAACCCGTCCTCGCCGGCCTATTTCAACCAGACCATCGGCGACCGGGTGCTGTTCGCGGTCGACCAGAGCACGCTGAGCGCAGAGGCGCAGTCGGTGCTGCAGGGTCAGGCGACGTGGCTGACGGACAACCCGGAATACACCGCCACCATCGAGGGCCATGCCGACGAGCAGGGCACCCGGGTCTACAACTTCAACCTCGGCGAACGGCGCGCCAACGCGGTGCGCGAATACCTCGTGTCGCGCGGCGTGGCGCCGAACCGGCTGACCACAATCAGCTACGGCAAGGAGCGCCCGATCGAGATCTGCTCGGACGAGGCGTGCTATTCCCAGAACCGCCGCTCCGTGACGGTACTGAGCGCCGGACCCATCAGCTAAACGAACGGAGGCTGCCGTGCAGGGGTGGTTGAAAGGATCGGTTCTGGCCCTGGCGCTCGCGCTGGCGCCGGTGGCGAAACCGGTGGCGGCGCAGGACAGCGCGACGCTGGCGGATATCCGGCAGGAACTGTCGGTACTCTATGTCGAGCTGCAGCGGCTCAAGCGGGAGCTGTCGACCACCGGCGCGCCGGTGGCCAGCCTCGGCGGCAGCACCGCCATCGAGCGGATGGACCGCATCGAGGAAGAGCTGCGCCGGATGACGGCGAAGACCGAGGAAATGCAGCTGCGCATCAACAGCGTGGTCGAGGACGGCACCAACCGCATTGGCGACCTGGAATTCCGGCTCTGCGAGCTGGAGGCGGATTGCGACATCGGCAGCCTTGGTGACACGCCGACCTTGGGTGGTGAGGTGCAGGGCGCAGCCGAAATGCCATCGGTCACGCCGCTGCCCGAAACGACGCTTCCCGCCGGAGCCGAGATGGCGATGGGCGAGCAGGCCGATTTCGACGCCGCCCGCGCCGTTTACGATTCCGGCGACTACCAGCAGGCGGCGGCACAGTTCCAATCATTCACCGAGACTTATCCCGGCGGCCCGCTGAACGCACAGGCGCATTATCTGCGCGGAGAGGCGCTGACCCAGCTTGGCCAGACCGCCGATGCAGGGCGCGCTTATCTCGCCAGCTTCTCGGGCAGCCCCGACGGCCCCAATGCGCCCGACGCGCTGCTCAAGCTCGCGTCATCCCTCAGCCAGCTTGGCCAGGTGGACGAAGCCTGCGTGATGCTGACCCAGATTGGCGCGCGCTTCCCGTCCTCGCCACAGGCGCAGACGGCCGTGGGACAGGCGCAGTCGCTTCGCTGCCAATGACGCCGACGCCGGAACAGGCGGTTTCGGCGCATTTCCAAATGACCTGCCCCGACGGACCGGGCCGTATTGCCGTGGCGGTGTCGGGCGGCGGCGACTCGCTGGCGCTGCTCTGCCTGATGCGCGACCGTTTCGCGGATGTCGTGGCACTGACCGTCGATCACGGCCTTCGCCCCGAAGCGGCGGAAGAGGCGCGCACCGTGGGCGACATCGCCGCCACCCTGAACGTCCCGCATGACGTGCTGCGCTGGCGGTGGGACGGCGCCGGCAACCTTTCCGAAGAGGCACGCAAGGGGCGCTACGCGGCCCTCGCCGCCTGGTGTGTGGCGAACGATGTGGCCCATTGCGCCACCGGCCACACCCGCGACGACAATGTCGAAAGCTTCTTTCTCGGACTGATGCGCGGCGCGGGCCTCGACGGGTTATGCGGCATGAGGCCCACTTTCGAAACCGATGGCGTGACCTTCCACCGCCCGCTGCTGGAGATTTCCCGCGACGCCCTGCGCACCGAACTCCGCACCCGCGGCATTGCCTGGATCGAAGACCCGACCAACGACAACACCGCCTATGACCGCGCGCGCATCCGCAAGGCGCTTGCCACGCTTGACCTGCCCGACGATCAGATCGCCCGGTCCGTCGCCAATCTCGCCGCGACTCGCCGCGACCTCGGTTTTGAACTGGAACGCCGCCTGTCCGGTTCGTGGCGGCTGGACGGCCCCGATCTCGTCGTCGAAACAACCTGCTGGGACGGCCTGACAGCGGAATTCCGCCGCCGCACACTGACCGCCGCCATCCGGTTTCTGACCGGGACCCAGCACGCCCCACGCTCTGCCTCGCTGATGCGGCTGGTACAGGCGGACTGGTCCGCCCTGCCCGGCCCGGCAACCTTGCAGGGCTGCACCTTTGCCATGGACCCGGGCGGCCTCCGCATTGGCCGTGAACTCGCGGCGGTGTCTGATCCGGTGCCCAGCCGGGAAAAATGGGACAACCGCTGGACCGCCGAAGGGCCGCATGGCGACGACGCGACGATCCGCGCCACGGGCGAAGCCGGTCTGCTGCAGCTTGATCCGGCGTGGAAGGACGGCACGATCCCGCGCCGCTCGATGCTGGCCGCTCCATCGCTCTGGCGAGGAGACAGACTCACCGCCTGTCCTTTCGCCGATCCGGCCGATTCCGGCGCGCGGGAAAGCTGGCGCTGGTCACCGCAGGACGACAGTAACCGTTTTATCGCATCAATCCGCTCCGCCTGAGCCGATTGGTGGCGCGGATTGCCGCAAGGAAGCTCCTTTTGCGTTGAAGATCGCGCCCCGATCCCTATTTTAGATCAGCAGGTCCGCGGTATCCTGCGGGCCAATCTTGGAGGACCATTTTTTGGGCAACGCCAGAAACATCGCGTTTTGGGTCGTACTGTTTCTGTTGATCCTGGCGCTATTCAACCTGTTCTCGGGCGGTCAATCCACCATGACCACCCGCTCGATCAGCTATTCCGATTTTGTCGAGCGTGTCGAGGACGGGGATATCAGCTCTGTCAGGCTGGACGGCGAACGCATCCTGTTCCGCACCAATGACGGGCAGGACTACGTCACGATCCGCCCCGACAACGCGGACATCACCGACAAGCTGCTGGACAACAACGTCACCGTGACGGCCGAACCGCAGGAGCAGTCGGGTTTCCAGACCATCCTGATGACCTTCCTGCCGTTCCTGCTGCTGATCGGCGTCTGGATCTATTTCATGAACCGGATGCAGGGCGGCGGCCGCGGCGGCGCGATGGGCTTTGGCAAGTCCCGCGCCAAGCTGCTGACGGAAAAGCACGGACGTGTCACCTTTGACGACGTCGCCGGCATCGACGAGGCCAAGGACGAACTGGAAGAGATCGTCGAATTCCTGCGCAACCCGCAGAAATTCTCGCGCCTCGGCGGCAAGATCCCGAAAGGCGCGCTGCTGGTCGGCCCCCCGGGCACTGGTAAGACGCTGCTCGCACGTGCCATCGCGGGCGAGGCTGGCGTGCCGTTCTTCACCATCTCCGGTTCCGACTTCGTCGAGATGTTCGTGGGTGTCGGTGCGAGCCGCGTGCGCGACATGTTCGAGCAGGCGAAGAAGAACGCGCCCTGCATCGTGTTCATCGACGAGATCGACGCCGTGGGCCGGTCGCGTGGCGTCGGCTATGGCGGCGGCAATGACGAGCGCGAGCAGACGCTGAACCAGCTGCTGGTCGAGATGGACGGTTTCGAGGCCAACGAAGGCATCATCATCGTCGCCGCGACCAACCGTCCCGACGTTCTGGACCCCGCGCTGCTGCGCCCCGGCCGGTTCGACCGGCAGGTGCAGGTGCCGAACCCGGACATCCGCGGCCGCGAGAAGATCCTTGGCGTGCATGCCCGCAAGGTGCCGCTGGGCCCGGATGTGGACCTGCGCATCATCGCGCGCGGCACGCCCGGCTTCTCGGGCGCCGATCTGGCGAACCTGGTGAACGAGGCGGCGCTGATGGCCGCCCGCGTCGGCCGGCGCTTCGTCACGATGGAGGATTTCGAGAACGCCAAGGACAAGGTCATGATGGGCTCGGAACGCCGGTCCATGGTCATGACCGACGACGAGAAGAAGCTGACCGCCTATCACGAGGCGGGCCACGCCATCGTCGGCCTAAACGTCCCGCAGCACGATCCGATCCACAAGGCGACGATCATCCCGCGCGGCCGTGCCCTGGGTCTGGTTCTGTCCCTGCCGGAGCGCGACCAGCTTTCGGTGACGCTGACCAAGTACAAGTCCAAGATCGCCATGGCGATGGGCGGGCGCGTGGCCGAGGAACTGATCTTCGGCAAGGAGAACGTGACCTCCGGCGCGGCGTCGGACATCCAGCAGGTGTCGAAGATCGCCCGCGCGATGGTGACGCAGTTCGGTTTCGCCGAAGAGCTGGGCTATGTCGACTACGCGAACGAGCAGCAGTCCTATCTCGGCGCCTATGGCGGCGGCACCAACCACTCTGACGACATGCAGAAGCGCATCGACGCCAAGGTGAAGGAACTGGTGGACGAAGGTTACGAAACGGCCAAGCGCATCCTCATCGAGAAGAACGAGGATCTGCAGCGGCTGGCGCAGGGCCTGCTGGAATACGAGACGCTGACCGGCGACGAGATCACCAAGGTGATCGCGGGAGAACCGCTGAACCGCGGCGATGACGACGGCGACACGCCCGACCAGGGCGGGACCGCCAGCGTCACCTCTATTCCGAAGACCAAGCCGAAGCCCAAGCCATCGGGCGACGGCGGTCTGCCGGAACCGACCTGACCTTCGGAACCCCGCGCCCCGGCGCGGGGTTTTTCTTTGCCGGGTTGCGATTGCCTGCGCGGGAATTGCTTGGCAGACTGTGCGCAGCATCCGACAAGGGAATCCCGCCATGGCCGCGCTCGTCCGTTCCGATTTTACCGCGAAGATCAGCTGGCTTGGCCGCGTACCCGACCGCGACGCCAGCCTGCGTGCCGAGGCTTTACAGGAGGTCATGGCGACGCTCGACGGGTTCGAGGGCGAGGCCCATGGCGGCGCCACCCGCCCCTGCTGCTCTCGCTTCTCGATGCTGCATCCGCGCGACACGCCGATCCGCAACGCGCGCCAGCTTTCGATCCTGTCGGCCGAGGAACTGGCCGGCATCGCCGCCGAGATCGGGCTCGACAGCCTCGACCCGGTGCTGCTTGGCGCCTCGATGGTGGTCGAGGGCATTCCGGACTTCTCGCATATTCCGCCCTCGTCGCGGCTGCAGCTGCCGTCCGGCGCGACACTGACGGTGGATCTGGAGAACGGTCCCTGCATCTTCCCGGCGCAGGAGATCGAGAAGGTGCATCCCGGTCACGGCAAGGGCTTCAAGCCCGCCGCCGAGAACCGCCGCGGCCTGACCGCCTGGGTTGAGCGCGAGGGCATGGTGAAGGTCGGTGACGAGGTCGCCCTGTTCATCCCGACGCAGCCGATCTGGGCGCCGCTGCAGGCGACGGTTCCGGAAGCCGCCGAATAACCGCGCGCCGATCCGCCCCTTCTTCTGGTCTGAAATATCCCGGGGAGCGCGAGGGGCAGAGCCCCTCGCACCTCAAGTAAAGGTTCGCGCCGCAGGCGCACCGCTGAACGATCGTTCAGTAAAAGCTCTGAGGATCGATATCGATCGCCAGCCGCAGGTTGGTCGGCAGCTTTACCTGCCCCACCCATTGCGCCAGCGCCGCCTGCAAGGGTGCTGTCTTGGCCGCCTTCACCAAGAGCCGCACGCGGTGCCGGCCCCGGATCCGCGCGATGGGCGCGGGCGCGGGCCCGTAGACCTGCGCGCCGATGCGGCGCAGGGGGGCGTCGTTCCGCGCCAGCACGCCGCCGATGTCGAAGACCTGCTGCACGTCGGGTGAGGACAGCACGATCCCCGCCATGCGGCCATAGGGCGGTACGCCCGCCGCCTTGCGCTCGGCGGCCTCGGCGCGCCAGAAGCCTTCCTCGTCGCCGGCAAGGATCGCCCGGATCACCGGATGCTCCGGCTGATAGGTCTGTAACAGCGCGGCCCCCGGTTTTTCCGCCCGCCCCGCGCGTCCGGCGACCTGCCGCATCAACTGAAACGTCCGCTCGGCGGCGCGCAGGTCGGAACCCTGCAGTCCCAGATCCGCGTCGATCACGCCCACCAGGGTCAGCAGCGGGAAGTTGTGCCCCTTCGCCACCAGCTGCGTGCCAATGACGATATCGGCGCCGCCGGACGCGATTTCTTCCACCTTCGCCTTGAGCGCCCGGGCAGAACCGAAGAGGTCCGAGGACAGGACCGCGATCCGTGCCTGCGGGAACAGCGCCGCCGCTTCTTCCTGCAGCCGCTCCACGCCCGGGCCGACCGGCGCCAGCCGGTCCTCCGCGCCGCAGGAGGGGCAGACAGTCGGCATCGGTTTCGTCTCGCCGCACTGGTGGCAGACCAGCCGCTTCAGGAACCGGTGCTCCACCATCCGCGCGTCGCAGTGATCGCAGCCGATCTGGTGGCCGCAGGCGCGGCAGATCGTGACCGGCGCATAGCCGCGGCGGTTCAGGAACAGGAGCGCCTGTTCGCCAAGGGCGATCCGCGCCTCGACCTCGCGCTGCAAGGTCGGAGAGATCCAGCGGCTACCGGGCAGATCCTCGTTCCGCATGTCGATGGCGGACATTTCCGGCAATTCCGCCTCACCGAAGCGGGATGTCAGTTCGAGCCTTGCATATTTGCCGATTTCGGCATTGGCCCAGCTTTCCAGCGACGGCGTCGCCGAGGCGAGGATCACCTGCGCGGAACAGATCGACGCACGCAGCACTGCCATGTCGCGCGCGTTGTACAGCACCCCGTCTTCCTGTTTGTAGGAGGTGTCGTGCTCTTCGTCGATCACGATCAGCCCGAGGTCGCGATAGGGCAGAAACAGAGCCGAGCGCGCGCCGACGACAAGCTGCGCGCCGCCCTCGCCCACCATCTTCCACGCCCGCCGCCGCTCGGTCATGGTGACACCCGAATGCCATTCCGCCGGCATCGCGCCGAACCGTGCCTCGACCCGCCGCAGGAATTCCGCCGTCAGAGCGATCTCCGGCAAGAGCACCAGCGCCTGCCGCCCCTTGCGCAGGCATTCGGCCACCGCCTCGAGATACACCTCGGTCTTGCCCGATCCGGTGACGCCTTTCAGCAGCGTGGACCCATAGTCCCCCGACCGTATCGCGCCCCGAAGCACCTCTGACGCCGCTGCCTGGTCCTCGGTCAGCTCCTTCCCCGGCAGGTCCGGGTCGAGCCGAGGATAGGGCAGGTCGCGCGGGCTGTCCTCTTCCGCGACCGCCCCCTGCTTCACCAGCCCCTTGATGACCGAAGAGGTCACCCCCGCCGTTTCCGCCAGCTCGCCGAGGGTGAAGGACAGCCCGCCATAGTCGCGCAGCACCTCCAGCACCCGGCGCCTTGCGTCGGTCATCCGTTCCGGTTCGGAATGCCCGAGCCGGTAGACCTTGCGCATCGACGGCGGATCACCGAGGCCCGGCGAGCGTGTCGCCAGCCGCAGCATCGCCGGCATCGGCGTCAGCGTGTAATCCGCCGCCCGGCCAAGGAACTGCCGCATCTCCTCCTGCATCGGAGCCGCGTCCAGCACCCGGTTCATCGGCCGGATCTTGTTGATGTCGAAATCGCCGCGCCCCGGGCCCCAGACCACGCCGAGAACCCGGCGTGGCCCCAGCGGCACGTCGACGAAGGCGCCGAGGAAACAGCCGCCTTCGGGCGCCTTGTAGTCCAGCAGCCGGTCCAGCGGCTGTGTCGTCAGCACCGCGACCAGCGCGCCTTCTTCATAGAAGGAGGGCGCCGTCACCAGCCTATGCCTGCGCGCGGCGCAGGGCTGCGGTGGCCAGTCCCATCGCGATCAGCGCCCCGCCGCCGGCGCGGGTGATCCATGCGATCACGCGCGGCCGCCGGATCAGGTCTCTCAGGTGCGAGGCGAGGAAGGCGTAGGAGAACACGTTGATGATCGCCAGCCCCACGAAGGTCGCCACGAGGATCGCGAACTGTGGCAGGAGCGGCCGCGTCGGATCGGCGAACTGCGGCACGAAGGCGATGAAGAAGGCGATGCTCTTGGGGTTCAGTGCCGTCACCGTCACCGCGTGCCCGAAGACATGGCTGCGCGACAGAACCTCGGTGTCCGGCGTGATCAGCACCGCGCCATCGGCGCTGCGGATCAGTTTCACGCCAAGGAACACCAGATAGGCCGCGCCGACCCATTTCAGCACCGTGAACAGCGTTGCCGACGCCATCACCAGCGCGCCGAGGCCCGCCAGCGAGGCACTCATCGCGATGAAGTCGCCCAGGGCAACGCCCAGCGCCGTGGACGTGGCCACCTTGCGCCCGTGCCCGATGGCGTAGCTCAGCACCAGCAGGACTGTCGGCCCCGGAATCAGCAGGAGCGCCGTTGAAGCCGCCACGAAGGCGAGCCAGATCGTGAAGTCCATTATCCTACCCTCCGGCCTTCGCCATTCTACCTTTCATGTCGAACCTGCTTGGGCTAACACTCGCCCAACTTCAAGTGCCAGCCAATGGAAGGGCAGAGATGAAATTCTTCGTCGATACCGCCGATGTGGATGCGATCCGGGAACTGCACGAGCTGGGCATGGTCGACGGGGTCACCACGAACCCCTCGCTGATCATGAAATCCGGCCGCGACATCAAGGAAGTGACCAAGGAAATCTGCGACATGGTCGACGGGCCGGTGTCCGCCGAGACGGTGGCGCTGGATGCCGAGGGCATGATCAAGGAAGGCCACGAGCTGAAGAAGATCGCCGACAACATCGCGATCAAGGTTCCGCTGACCTGGGACGGGCTGAAAGCCTGCAAGGCGCTGTCGGACGAGGGCCATATGGTCAACGTCACGCTCTGCTTCTCGGCGAACCAGGCGCTGCTAGCCGCAAAGGCGGGCGCCACGTTCATCTCGCCCTTCATCGGGCGGCTTGACGACATCAACCTCGACGGCATGGACCTGATCGCGGATATCCGCGAGATCTATGACAATTACGGGTTCGAGACCCAGATCCTTGCCGCCTCTATCCGCACGGTGAACCACATGACCGAGGCCGCCAAGATCGGCGCCGATGTCGCCACCGCACCGCCCGACGTGATCAAGAAGATGTCGGCCCATCCGCTGACCGACAAGGGGCTGGAAGCGTTCCTGAAGGACTGGGAAAAGACCGGGCAGAAGATCATCTGATCCGGCGCCGGCAAGGTCTTGCGAGGGCGGGGTTTCCCCGCCCTTTTCGTTTGTCGCCGGCCGTTGCGCGATGTTATCCTGACCGCGCCAGAAAAGGTGAGGCCGGTGCGGTTAGCCCGGCCTCCGCTGCGGCGGGTCCTGGCCTTCGCTTCCGCGTCGAGTCCCTTGGCCTTCAGCTTCGGTGCAATGGTGCGCCGGAGAAGCGAAAGGCTATGGAATGCAACAGATATCCCTTATCACCCTTGGCATCGGGGACATGGCGCGGTCGACGCGCTTCTATGCGGAAGGCTTCGGCTGGACACCGGTCTTTGAGACGCCCGAGATCACCTTCTACCAGATGAACGGGCTGGTCTTTTCCACCTTCCTGCGCGCTGCATTGGAGGAGGACATGAACCAGACCGGCCTGCGCCCCGGCGGCGCCTATGCGATGGCGCATAATGTCGGCTCGGAGGGCGCGGTGACGGCGCTTATGGAGCGCCTGATCACCTTTGGCGGCAGCCTGCTGCGCGCGGCGGATGCGCCGGAGCATGGCGGTTTCCGGGGGTATGTCGCCGACCCAGACGGGCACCCGTGGGAAATCGCCTGGAACCCGGCCTGGCCGATAGACGGGGCCGGGCACGTGACCTTCGGGCTCTGACCTTACTCCTTGGCGGAGGGCGCCGAATGCCCTCCGTCACCCTGTGTCCCCCCTGCCACCCGGGCCGCTGTTCCTCCCGTTTACCGGACATTTCACTGGACGGATTCCCCTGCGATTGGGCACAACGGGCGTAACAAAATTGACTGGCGTCCGATGCAGGCGCCGCGAGCAGATAGACGAGGCAGGCATGGCAAGCGAACCCGCTGTTATCACGGACGATTTACGCACCAAGATCATTTCCGAACCGGAACTCATCCTCGAAGACCGCGACCTGATGCGCGCGCTGATCGACGCGAATGAAAAGGTCATGGGCGGCAATATCGTCGACCTGCGCGGCATCGCGATGGAACGGCTGGAGGCACGGCTGGATCGTCTCGAAGAGACCCACCGCCACGTGATCGCTGCCGCTTACGAGAACCTTGCCGGCACGAACATGATCCACCGCGCCGTGCTGAAGATGCTGGACCCGGTGGAGTTCGACAATTTCCTGTCCAACCTCGGCACCGAGATCCGCGAGATCCTGCGCGTCGACGCGCTGCGGTTGGTGCTGGAATCCGCCGTCGCGGGCGAAGACCCGGCGACGCGCGATCTGGGCGAGGTGCTTTACGTTGCCGAACCCGGTTTCGTCGAAACCTACCTGACCCAGGGCCGCAACGTACCCGTGCGCCAGGTCACGCTGCGCCAGGTGCAGCCCAAGGATGACACCATCTACGGCGACCGGTTCGACTGGATCCGGTCCGAGGCCTGCCTGAAACTGGATCTCGGCAAGGGCCGTCTGCCCGGCATGCTGGTCTTCGGCGCCGAGGACCCGCACCAGTTCAAGCCCACGCAGGGCACCGACCTTCTGACATTCTTCGCGGGCGTATTCGAACGCGCGATGCGCCGCTGGCTGGCGTGACCGCGCCCCGGGTCGCAGGGGACGGGCTGGCCCTGACGCCGGGGCTGGCCAACGCGCTGGCCGAATGGCTCAGCCACCTCAAGGCGCTGGACGGCGCAGCAGAGCTGACACTGCAGGCCTACCGGCGCGACGTGGCGGGCTTTCTCGGCTTTCTTTCGCAACATCACGGTGGCGGCCAGGGCCGCGGCGCGCTGGCCGATGTCAGCGTCTCCGACATGCGTTCCTGGATGGCCTACGAGCGCGGGCGTGGCCTTTCGGCCCGCTCGCTGGCGCGGGCGCTCTCCGGTGTGAAGGGATTCACCAAATGGGTGGCGGAGCGCGATGGCTTCGATGCCACCGCGACTCTCTCTGCCCGATCCCCGAAATACCGCCGCAAGCTGCCGCGCCCGCTGACCGAGGACGCCGCGCGCGACATGATCTCGACCGTCGAACTGCAGGCCACGAAGGACTGGGTCGCCACGCGCGACATGGCCATCGTCACCCTTCTCTATGGCTGCGGCCTGCGGATCTCGGAAGGGCTGGGCCTGACGGGGGCCGAATATCCCCTGCCGGAGGTCCTGCGAATAAAGGGCAAGGGCGGCAAGGAACGTCTGGTGCCGGTGCTTCCCGCCGCGCGGCAAGCCGTCGCCGCCTATGTGCGCGCCTGCCCGTGGCCGGTGGAGTCCGATCAGCCTCTGTTCCGCGGGGTCCGCGGCGGTCCGGTGAACCCGCGCCTGATCCGCAAGGCGATGGAACAGGCCCGGATGCAGCTTGGGCTGCCTGCTTCCGCCACGCCTCACGCCCTGCGCCACAGCTTCGCGACCCACCTCCTCGCTGCCGGTGGCGACCTGCGCGCGATCCAGGAACTTCTTGGCCACGCCTCGCTGTCGACGACCCAGGCCTATACGGCGGTCGATCAGGCGCGCCTGATGGAAGTTTACGAAAAGGCCCATCCCAAGGCCTGACCCCGCTTGCCGGAACACAGCGTGCATGCAATAGCCTTGCGCATGGTTCCCGTTCTCGAAACCGAGCGCCTGACTCTCCGCGGCCACCGCCTCGACGATTTCGAGAGCAGCGCCGCGTTATGGGCCGACCCGGAGGTCGTGCGCTACATCACCGGCAAACCCCTGCCTCGCGACACGTCCTGGCACCGCCTCCTTCGCTATGTCGGTCACTGGGACCTGCTCGGCTATGGATACTGGGTTGTCGAGGATCGTGACGGACGTTTCATCGGCGAAGTCGGCCTGGCCGACTACCACCGCAATCTCGATATCGACGTCGCGGGAATCCCGGAGGCCGGCTGGGTCCTGGCCACGCACGCCCATGGCAAGGGCTATGCGACCGAGGCCATGACCCGCGTCCTGCAGTGGGCCGACGAACGCTTTGCCCGCACCTTTGCCATGTTCGATCCGGCGCATGAAAAATCGATGCATGTCGCGGCCAAACTCGGGTACGGCGACCGGACCGAGGCGAAATACAACGGCGAGCCCGCGGTGGTGCTCTGGCGCGACCGCCCGGACGGCTGAGACAAAACGCGCGCCCGTGCCCGGCTTTCCTTTCGCGCGGCACAGGCGTATCCCGGGATAAATCCATTCGTTCCGTCCGGTCCTTCCGACCATGCAGCCGAAAATCGCGACCACCCTCAGGGCGTATACGCCCAAGCTGTTCCTTGGCGACGTGGTCGCCGGGGTCACGGTCGCCATGGTTGCGCTGCCGCTGAGCCTTGCCATCGCCATCGCATCGGGCGCCGAACCCGCGCAGGGGCTGATCACCGCGATCGTCGCCGGCTTCCTGATCTCGTTCTTCGGCGGCAGCCGGGTGCAGATCGGCGGACCCACCGGCGCCTTCATCGTCGTGGTCTACGACGTCATCGCGACCCACGGATATGACGGGCTGGTGCTGGCCACGCTGATGGCGGGAGTGATCCTCGTGATCGCCGGCTACCTGCGCGTCGGCAAGCTGATCCAGCATGTGCCGGAGGCGGTGATTTCCGGCTTCACCATCGGTATCGCGGTGATCATCGCCACAAGTCAGCTGCAGGATTTCTTTGGCCTGCAGGCGCAGGATGTCCCGGCGGAGTTCTTTGGCAAGGTCACGACGCTGGCTGCCGCCGCCCCGACCTGGTCGTGGCAGGCCACCCTGATCGGCGCCGGGACGCTGGTCGGCATCCTCGCCCTGCGCCGCGCGCCGCCGCTGGTGCCGGGGCTGATCCTCGCCGTCGCCGCGACCTCCGCTGCCGTGGCGCTCCTGTCCCTGCCCGTCGACACGATATTCAGCCGTTTCGGCGCCCTGCCCGACCGTCTGCCGGTGCCCTCGCTACCCGCCATGTCGGGGGAGCGTTTCACCCAGCTTCTGCCTTCGGCCTTTGTCATTGCTTTCCTTGCAGGCGTGGAATCGCTGCTGTCCGCCATGGTCGCCGACCGGATGATCGAGGACCGGCACCGCCCCTCTGCCGAACTTTTTGCGCAAGGGGTGGCCAATATCGGCTCTGCCTTCTTTGGCGGCCTTCCCGCCACCGGCGCCATCGCCCGCACCGCCACAAACGTCCGCGCCGGCGGCCGCACGCCCGTGGCTGGCATGGTCCACGCCCTGACCGTGCTGGCGGTGATGATGCTGGCCGCGCCGCTCGCCGGTTACCTCGCCATGCCGGCGCTGGCCGGGCTGCTTCTGATCACCGCCTGGAACATGTCCGAGCCGCACCGGTGGAAACAGCATCTGTCGCTGCCGCGCGCCGATCAGGGCGTACTGCTGGTGACGCTGGTCCTGACCGTCGTCACCGACCTTACTATCGCCATCGCCGTGGGCGTGGCGCTGGGTCTCGCCGTCCGCCTGTCGCGCCGGGACGTGCCCGTCGCGCGCTGGCGCGTGCCCCGCCCCTGGCCCGGCGGCACGGAAGCGACAGACGAACGCGAAGATCCGCGGCCTTGAATTCCAATCTTTCGGATGGAGGCCCGAACCTGTAAGGCTGCCCCATGACCGCGCGGATACAGGCGACTTTCGTTCATCTTCTCACTGCGACCGGGGCCGTCTTTGCCATGCTGGCGATGCTGGCGGCCGTCGACGAGAAATGGGGGCTGATGTACCTGTGGCTGGTCGTCGCCTTCGCCGTGGATGGGATCGACGGGCCGCTGGCCCGGAAATACGACGTCAAGACCAACGCGCCGCAATATGACGGCGTGCTGATGGACCTGATCATCGATTATCTCACTTATGTGTTCATCCCGGCCTACGCGCTGTTCAAGTCGCATCTTCTGCCGGGCTGGACCGGGTGGCTGGCGATCATCCTGATAACCTTCGCCTCCGTCGTCTATTTCGCCGATACACGGATGAAGACGAAGGACAATTCCTTCGCCGGCTTTCCGGGCTGCTGGAACATGGTGGTGATCGTCATGTTCGCGCTGCAGCCGAACTTCTACGCCATCCTCGGCATCGTGGTGGTGCTGGCCATAGCGATGTTCACGCCGTTGAAATTTGTGCACCCGGTGCGCACCGACCGCTGGCGCACGGTGTCGCTGCCGATGGCGCTTGCCTGGACGTTCTTTGCCGGCTGGGCCGCCTGGGTGGATTTCGACCCGAACAGCTGGGCGCATTGGGGGCTGGTGGTCACGTCGCTTTATCTGGTCTTCGCCGGCATCCTTCAGCAGCTGATCCCGCAGCGGAAAGCCTGAAGCATTTCGACATTAGCCTGAATCGTTATTCGCTGCCTTTCGGCTTCGCCTCGAACGCAAGAACCGATGCGGTTCTTCAGCGGGGTGTCGAAACACGTCAAATCAACAGAGACGCGGCGCCTTCCAGTTTCAGCAGCGCCACCTTGGTCTCGATGCCTCCGCGCCCGGAATAGCCGCCGAGCCCGTTCGAGCCCAGCACCCGGTGGCAGGGGATCAGGATCGGGATCGTGTTGGCGCCGCAGGCCTGCCCGATTGCCTGCGCCGGCGCATCCAGCAGTTTCGCAAGGTCGCCGTAGGTCCGGGTTTCGCCGAAGGGAATGGCCAGCATCGCCTCCTGCGCGCGGGCGTTCAGGCCGGTGAGCTTGGATCTCAACGGCACGCTGAACCCGGTCCGCCCGCCTTCGAAATACTCGATCAGTTCGTCCAGAGCCTGCGCCGCTACCGGGTCAGACCCGGTTCCAGCCTCCACGCGGCCCCATCCCGCCTGCGTCACCGCCCCGTCCTCTGTCTCGATCCAGAACGGGCCGACGGGCGTGTCGAGTCCGGCTCTCACAATTGCTTCGCCACGAACCAGCTGGTGCCGCAGGGCGTCCGGAAGCCGCCGCGCCAGTCGCCGTCGCCCTTGTCCATCATCGGCTGGATCTCCTCGGCGCCGATCTCCAGCGCCTTGGCATGCGCCGCATCCGGGTCTTCCATGTAGACATGCAGGGTGGCGGGAGGTCCCTCGGCGCCGCCCATCATCAGCACCGAGTCGCCGATCCGGCATTCCGCATGCATGATCCGGTCGCCATCCTCGATCACGCGCAGCCGCTTGGCGCCGAACACCTCTTCGCAGAACGACAGAACCGCCTCCGGATCGGGTACGATCAGGTAGGGGGAAAGGCTGGTATAGCCGTCGGGTTTGTATGCCATGCGCGAAGGTTTAGCCTCCGCTCGGCACCGGTCAAGCGCAGGATACCGCTACGGCCAGCAAACGCCGATCCCCTGCTTCTTCTGGTCAGAAATATCCTCGGGGGTCGTCCATCGTGCGCCATCGGTGCAAGCACGATGGACGACCGGGGGCAGACAGCCCCCAGCGTATTCAGCCGGCACCAAGGCCAGAGTTACTCGGCGGCCTCGCCGATCTTGTCCTGCGTCCGTAGCTCGAAATCCGAGGCGTCGTGGCGCTCCAGCAGCTGCCCGGACGGCTCGCCCGCGGTGCGGTTCACCATGCGGCCGCGCTTGACGGCGGGGCGGGCGTGGATGCGCTCGGCCCATTCGACCACGTTCTTGTAGGATTTCACGTCCAGGAACTCGGCCGCGTTGTACTGCCAGCCCATCACCAGCCCGCCGTACCAGGGCCAGATCGCCATGTCGGCGATGGTGTACTCGCCGCCCGCCATGTAGTCGTGATCGGCCAGGTGCCGGTCCAGAACGTCGAGCTGGCGCTTGACCTCCATTGCGAAGCGGTCGATGGGGTACCGCCATTTCTCGGGCGCATAGGCGTAGAAGTGGCCAAAGCCGCCGCCGAGGTAGGGGGCAGACCCCATCTGCCAGAACAGCCAGGACAGCATCTCTGCCCGGTCCTTCGGATCCGACACCTGGAAGGCGCCGAACTTCTCGGACAGGTACATCAGGATCGCGCCGGATTCGAAGACGCGGGTCGGCGGGTTGGTGGAATGGTCCATCAGCGCCGGAATCTTGGAGTTCGGGTTCACGTCGACGAAGCCCGAGCCGAACTGGTCGCCATTGCCGATGCGGATCAGCCAGGCGTCATATTCCGCTTCCTTGATCCCCGCCTCGAGCAGCTCTTCCAGCAGCACCGTCACCTTCACCCCGTTCGGCGTGCCCATCGAGTAGAGCTGCAGTGGGTGCTTGCCGACCGGCAGTTCCTTGTCATGGGTTGGTCCGGCGATGGGGCGGTTGGTGCTGGCGAAGGTCCCGCCGTTCTCGCGGTCCCAGGTCCAGACCTTCGGCGGTACGTAAGTGTCGTCGTCGCTCATGTCATGCGTCCTCTGTCTCTTCCCAACGAAGACATAGTCCATGCACGCGGGAAACCCAAACGCAGTATGCCTCTGCATGAGCGCACAAACCCGAGGCTTAGAAGGCACAATCGCCGACCTGCCGATCATGCGCGTGGCCTGCAGGTTCGTTGTGCAGCGGGGCGTGACCGTGGGTGGGCCGCAGCTAGGCAACCAGAGCTTTGTCGACATCTGCCGCACGCCCGGCCAGCACCCTCGGCCATGTCGGTGATTGCCAAATCTCGCAGCCAATCCTAGTGTTTGCCGGGAACTCACCGGGGGGGAGGAACCTGCAGGAAATGGCGCGCAGACGGGGGAAAATACCCCTGCCGAGCCTCCGCAGTCAGCCGATATGACCGAAACGCCGAAACCCTCCACACTCGCCGACATGCTTGTCGCCATCATGGCGACGGTGATGTGCGTCGCCTGCATCCTGTGGAACGTCGAGGCGCCGACGCGGATGGGCGTGGCGATCCTGACCCAGCAATACATGGCGCTGCAGCTTGGCCTTGCGATCACCATCGCGTTCCTGCGGTACGACTGGCGCGGGCAGGAAAAGCCACGCGTGGGCTGGATCGACGGCATCGTCGCCGGCATCGCCTTCGTCACGCTCATGTACACGGCGTGGGATTTCAACTGGCTCCTGCAGGAACAGTTCTACCGCCCGTGGCAGATCACCGTCATCGGCACCGTCGTTACGATCACCGTGATGGAAGGCATCCGCCGCCGCGCCGGCTGGATGCTTTTCGCCATCGTCGCGGTGTTCCTGATTTACGCGCTTTTCGCCGACAAGGTCCCCGGACGCCTGATCGGCAAGGAGCTGTCGCCCGTCCGGCTCGTCCAGTACGTGGGCTTCGATCCTTCTGCCGTCTTTTCCTCTCCGCTGGCGGTCGGCACCATCATCGTCCTGCTCTTCGTCTTCTTCGGCCAGCTTCTGTTCGCGGCGGGCGGTGGTGCCTTTTTCACCGATCTGGCCATGGCCGCGACAGGCGGTACCCGTGGCGGTTCTGCCAAGATCTCTGTCGTCGGTTCCGCGCTTTTCGGCTCGATCTCCGGCAGTGCCGTCTCCAACGTTGTCACCACCGGCGTCTTCACCATTCCGCTGATGCGCCGAGGCGGCTATTCCGCCCGCGATGCCGGTGCGGTCGAGGCGGTCGCGTCCACCGGCGGCCAGCTGACACCCCCGATCATGGGCGCCGCCGCCTTCCTGATGGCGGAGTTTCTTGAGATCCCTTACGTCACCGTCGCCGGTGCCGCGCTGATCCCCGCGATCCTCTATTATTTCGGCGTCTTCCTGCAGGTCGACCTGATCGCCGGGCGCGACAATATCTCTGCCCACGAGGACGACACGCTCACCACCCGCCAGGTCCTGAAGGAAGGCTGGCACTTCGCCATTCCCTTCGCCGTCCTCCTCGCCGCGCTGTTCTGGTTCCGCTACGATCCGGAGGATTCCGCGCTCATGGCCTCGGTCGCCATCGTCGCGGTCGGCTTCCTGCGTCCCTATCGCGGCGAGCGCCTGACCCTGCCGAAGCTGAGGGACGTGTTCGTCGGTACGGGTACCTCGATGGTCGACCTGATCCTGATCGTCGCCGCCGCGGGGTTCGTGATCGGCGTGCTGAATGTCACAGGCCTGGGTTTCGCGCTGACGCTGGTGCTGGTCGATGCGGTGGGTTCGAACATCGTTCTTCTGCTCCTCGTCTCGGCAATCATCTGCATCATTCTCGGCATGGGCATGCCGACCTCGGGCGTGTACGTGCTGCTCGCCGCCCTCGTCGCACCGTCACTGGTGGAGGCGGGGATCAACCAGATCGCCGCTCACCTTTTCATCCTCTATTTCGGCATGATGTCGATGATCACGCCGCCGGTGGCGCTGGCCGCTTTCGCCGCCGCCACGATCTCGAAGGCGGGCGCGCTGGAAACCGGCCTTGCCTCGATGCGCACCGGTTGGGCCGCGTTTATCCTCCCCTTCGCCTTTGTCGCCACCCCGGCCCTGCTGCTTACCGGCAGCTGGGGCGACACCGCGCTCGCCACCGTGCAGACCGCCATCGGCATCGCCGCCGTCACTGCCGCGATCATCGGCTTCTGGGCGCGACGCCTGAACTTCGTGCTCCGCGCCCTGCTGCTCCTGCTGGGCGCGCTCAGCCTGCCGATCACCTATCTGCCCATCGACGGCACCCTGCGCATCGCGGCCGGGATCGCCACCGTCGCGCTGCTGGCTGCCATCCGACTGCTCAAGCCCCGGGGCGAAACCGCCCCGGACCAATCCATCAACGGGAGGACACCATGATCCAATTCAAGACAACACTCGGCGCCGGGCTACTTGCCCTATCCGCCACTGCCGGACAGGCGCAGGTCGTGACTATCGCCAGCGGCGCGCAGGGGACGCTTGCCTACAATACCGGTCAGGCCGCCGCCAAGGTCGCCAATGACGCCGGCATCACGGCCCGCACCCAGCCTCTGGTTGGCTATATGCCGCTTCTGGAATCCGGCGAGGTCGATTTCGGTTTCTTCAACGGTGTGGAGGTGGAATATGCGCTCGACGGCACCGGCAACTATGACCGTGCCCACCCCAACATCCGCCTTGTCGGCACGATGTTCCCGCTGGTCACCGGCATCATGGCGCCCTGCGACCTCGGGCTGGAAACCGTGGCCGATCTCAAGGAAAAGGCCGCCGACCTGCGGATCGCGTCCGAATACACATCGTCCACCATCATCCCCTTCTACATCATGGGCGGCCTTGCCAATGCCGGCCTGACCTATGATGACTTCCAGAAGGTTCCTGTCGCCTCCTTCGCCGCCGGCATCGACGCGCTTGGCGACGAACTGGTGGACGTGGCGCTGGTCTCGCTCAACGCCGGTGCCGGTCAGCAGGCGGCGGTCAAGCTGCAGGACCGCGGCGGCCTGTGCTATGTCTCACTCGACAATTCCGACGAGGGGCTGAAGGCGTTCAAGGACTTCCTGCCGGCCGGTGACATCGTCGCCCGCAGCCAGAGCGACAGCATCAACGGGCTTGGCAACTACGACGCCAATCTGATGTCGATCCCGTGGATGATGGTGACCAATGCCGATGTCGACGAGGAGCTGGTCTACAACCTCACCAAGGCGCTGGCCGAGAACAAGGAAGCGCTGGCCGCCTCCTTCGGCGCGTTCAACAACTTCGATGCCGCCACGATGGCGCCGCCGAACGCCGTTACCTACCATCCCGGCGCGCTGCGCTATTTCGAGGAAGCGGGGATATCCGCGGGCGAATGAGCCATTCCGGCCGGGTCCCGCAAGGACCCGGCCATTTCACAGGAGACAGACCGAGATGATGACAGAGCTGACCGCCGCCGACGGGCACAAGCTGGATTGCTGGATTGAAGAACCCGAAGACGCGCCCAAGGGCGGGATCGTAATCCTGCAGGAAATCTTCGGCGTCACCGATCAGTTGAAAGGCGTAGCAAAGGCTTACGCCGCGCTTGGCTATGTTGTCGCGATCCCGGCGCTGTTCGACCGGCAGAAGAAGGGCGCCGTCATCCCATTCGACAAGGGCGCCGAAGGCCGCGACCTGATGCTCGCCTCCGACACGGAGAAGGTCATGCTCGATGCTGGCGCAGCCGTCGCGGCACTGGCGGACCGGGGTCTGAAGGTCGGCGTCATCGGATTTTGCTGGGGCGGCGGGCTGGCACTGCGCACAGCACAGAAGCTGGACGTGGCGGCGGCGGTTTCCTTCTACGGTACACGGTTGCAGCAGTACCTCGACAGCCCGGCCAAGGCGCCGGTGCAGTTTCACTGCGGCACCCAGGACGATCACACCCCCGCCGACGTGATGGAAGAGGTGAAAGCCTATCTGCCCGAGGTTGAAGTCTACTGGTACGAGGCCGGGCACGCCTTTGCCAACGACGCGCGCGCCAGCTACGTGCAGGACGCCGCCGAAACCGCCCACGCGCGCGCGCAGGAATTCCTGAGCACGCACCTCGCCTAACAACCGACCGGCCGATCCGCTTTGGTGATCCGGAAGCAGATTCCCCGGCAGTAACAAACCCCGCCCGCATGGGCTTGCACCGGCCAGCCCAGTTACTATAACCGCGACGATTTGCGCGACTCCTTCCGGCGTCGCGCGGCGTGCCATGTCCCGGGGGTCCGATGCCGAAAAGAACCGATATCCAGTCGATCATGATCATCGGTGCCGGTCCCATCATCATCGGCCAGGCCTGCGAGTTCGACTATTCCGGCGCACAGGCCTGCAAGGCCCTGCGCGAGGAAGGCTACCGCGTCATCCTGGTGAACTCGAACCCGGCGACGATCATGACCGACCCGGGGCTTGCCGACGCCACTTATATCGAGCCGATCACGCCCGAGATCGTCGCAAAGATCATCGAAAAGGAACGCCCCGACGCGCTGTTGCCGACGATGGGCGGCCAGACCGGCCTGAACACCTCGCTGGCGCTGGAAGAGATGGGCGTGCTGGAGAAGTACGGCGTCGAGATGATCGGCGCAAAGCGCGAGGCCATCGAGATGGCCGAGGACCGCAAGCTGTTCCGCGAAGCGATGGACCGGATCGGGCTGGAAAACCCCAAGGCCACCATCGTTGCCGCGCCGAAGAAGGATAACGGCAAGTTCGACATCGCCGCCGGCATGAAGGACGCGCTCGAAGCGCTGGAACATATCGGCCTGCCCGCGATCATCCGCCCCGCCTTTACGCTTGGCGGCACCGGCGGCGGCGTCGCCTATAACCGCGAGGATTACGAGCTATACTGCCGCTCCGGCATGGAAGCCTCTCCCGTGGCGCAGATCCTCGTCGACGAATCCCTTCTTGGCTGGAAGGAATTCGAGATGGAGGTGGTGCGCGACAAGGCCGACAACGCGATTATCGTCTGCTCCATCGAGAACGTGGACCCCATGGGTGTCCATACCGGCGACTCGATCACCGTCGCCCCCGCCCTGACGCTGACGGACAAGGAATACCAGATCATGCGCAACGGCTCGATCGCCGTGCTGCGCGAGATCGGCGTGGAAACCGGTGGGTCCAACGTGCAATGGGCGGTGAACCCCGAAGACGGCCGGATGGTCGTGATCGAGATGAACCCGCGGGTTTCGCGGTCGTCCGCGCTGGCATCGAAGGCCACCGGATTTCCCATCGCCAAGATCGCAGCGAAACTGGCGGTGGGCTACACGCTGGACGAACTCGATAACGACATCACCAAGGTCACGCCCGCCAGCTTCGAGCCGACCATCGACTACGTCGTCACCAAGATCCCGCGCTTTGCCTTCGAGAAGTTCCCCGGCTCCAAGCCGGAACTCACCACCGCGATGAAATCGGTAGGCGAGGCCATGGCCATCGGCCGCACTATCCACGAGTCGCTGCAAAAGGCGCTGGCATCCCTCGAAACCGGCCTGACCGGGTTTGACGAGATCACCATCCCCGGTGCCGATGGCACCCCGGACGAGGCCGCCATCATCAAGGCGCTGTCTGCCCAGACGCCTGACCGCCTGCGCATGATCGCGCAGGCCATGCGCCACGGCCTCAGCGACGACACCATCCAGCACGTCACCAGTTTCGACCCCTGGTTCCTGTCGCGCATCCGCGAGATCGTCGAGGCCGAGGAAGAGGTCCGTTCCAACGGCCTGCCCACCAACCCGACCGGCCTGCGCAAGCTCAAGATGATGGGCTTCACCGATGCCCGTCTTGCCGCCCTGACTGGCCGGACCGAGGCAAGCATCCGCGCCGACCGCATCAGTGCCGGTGTCACCGCCGTCTTCAAGCGCATCGACACCTGCGCCGCCGAGTTTGAGGCGCAGACGCCTTACATGTACTCGACCTACGAAACGCCCGTGATGGGCGAGGTCGAGGACGAGGCGCGCCCGACCGGTGCGAAGAAGGTTGTCATTCTCGGCGGCGGCCCGAACCGGATCGGTCAGGGCATCGAGTTCGACTACTGCTGCTGCCACGCCTGTTTCGCGCTTTCCAGTACCGGCTACGAGACGATCATGGTCAACTGCAATCCAGAGACTGTGTCGACCGACTATGACACATCCGACAGGTTGTACTTTGAACCCCTCACCTTCGAGCATGTGATGGAGATCCTGCGCGTAGAGCAGGAGGCAGGCACCCTGCATGGAGTGATCGTACAATTTGGCGGACAAACGCCGCTGAAACTGGCCAATGCCTTGCACGATGCGGGCATTCCGATTCTTGGTACCACGCCCGATGCCATCGACCTGGCCGAAGATCGCGAGCGATTCCAGACACTTGTTAACAAGCTAAGCTTGAAGCAACCGAACAATGCCATTGCTTCGACCGAGGCGGAGGCCCTTGCCGCCGCGGAGCGCATTGGCTTCCCGCTGGTGATCCGCCCGAGCTACGTTCTTGGCGGCCGCGCGATGGAAATCGTCCGCGACATGGCGCATCTCGAACGCTACATCGACGAAGCCGTTGTGGTATCCGGCGACAGCCCGGTCCTGCTCGACAGCTATCTTTCCGGCGCGACCGAGGTGGATGTCGACTGCCTTTCCGACGGCAGCACCGTCCACATCGCCGGTATCATGCAGCATATCGAGGAGGCCGGCGTCCATTCCGGCGACTCGGCCTGCTCGCTGCCGCCGCATACCCTGCCGAAGGACATCGTCGCCGAGATCGAGAAGCAGACCGAGGCGCTGGCCCGTGCCCTGAACGTCGTCGGCCTCATGAACGTGCAGTTCGCAGTGAAGGATGGCGACGTCTACCTGATCGAGGTGAACCCCCGCGCCTCGCGCACCGTGCCCTTCGTCGCCAAGGCGACGGACAGCGCCATCGCCTCTATCGCCGCCCGGCTGATGGCCGGCGAACCGCTTTCTGCCTTCCCGACGCGCGAGCCCTACCCGCCCGGCACCGGCCCCGACGATCCGCTGCCGCTGGCCGACCCGCTGACGCTTGCCGACCCGAACATGCCGTGGTTCTCGGTCAAGGAAGCTGTCATGCCATTCGCCCGTTTCCCCGGCGTCGACACACTGCTCGGCCCGGAGATGCGGTCTACCGGCGAGGTCATGGGATGGGACCGCTCCTTCCCCCGCGCCTTCCTCAAGGCCCAGCTCGGCGCCGGGACCATCCTGCCGACCGAAGGCACCGCCTTTCTGTCGATCAAAGACGCCGACAAGACGCCCGAGTTGATCGAGACCGCGCAGATCCTGACCGATCTGGGCTTCCGTATCCTCGCGACCCGCGGCACGGCGTCCTTCCTGCAGGAACAGGGCATCGAGACCGAGATCGTGCTGAAGGCCTATGAAGGCCGCCCGAACGTCGTCGACGTGATGAAGGACGGCGGCGTCGCGCTGGTTATGAATACTACGGAAGGCGCGCAGGCTATCGAGGACAGCCGTTCAATGCGGAACGTCGCGCTGATGGATAAGGTGCCGTATTACACCACCCTGGCCGGCTCCCACGCCGCTGCGCTGGCGATGAAGGCCCGCGAAGAGGGCGAGATCGGGGTCAGAGAGCTGCAGGGCTGATGGACACGCCGCGCGCCAGTTCGGATTTCGACGGGCTGGAACTCGGCTTCGACATTCCCGCACGCCCCGGCATGGCCGCCGCCGACATCCTTACCCCGGCGCTCGTCCTCGACCTCGACGCGCTGGAGCGTAACATCCGCAAGCTGGGCGATTTCATCCGAGCCCGCGGGTTACGCCACCTCGCGCATGCCAAGATGCATCGGTCCGTCGACGTTGCGCGCCTGCAGATGACATTGGGCGGCGCTTCCGGTGTCTGTTGCCAGAAGCTGGCCGAGGCAGAGGTCTTCGCCCGCGCCGGTATCCCCGAGATCGTGATCACCAATCAGGTTGTCGATCCCTTCAAGATCGACCGCCTCGCCCGCCTGCCCCAGACCGGCGCGCGGATCACTGTCTGCGTCGATGACGCCGCCAACGTTGATGTGCTGGCTGAGGCTGCCCAGCGCCATGGCACGCAGCTCAACTGCTACGTCGAACTCGACATCGGCATGCACCGCTGCGGCGTCGCCACCCCCGCCGAGGCTGTTGCTCTTGCCGCTGCCATCGACACGGCGCCGGGTCTGACATTCGGCGGTCTGCAGGCTTACCAGGGAGTCATGCAGCACTACCGCACGGCAAGCGAACGGCAGGCGGCGTTCGACACGGGGCTGGAACTGGTGAAGGACACACTAGCTGCTCTGACCAGAGCCGGCCTTCCGGCCGCGCAGGTTTCCGGCGGCGGCACCGGGAGTTACGAGCTGGAGGGGAACTCGGGCGTCTTCACGGAACTGCAATGCGGCTCCTACGCCTTCATGGACGCCGATTATGGGGCGGTGCTGGATGCGGACGGCAACCGATATGACGCCGGCAAGTGGGAGAACGCGCTGTTCCTCCTGACGCAGTCCGTCAGCACGCACGGCGATGGTCGCGCGGTCTGCGATGCCGGGCTGAAATCCCTGACCACAGATTCCGGCCTGCCGCTTGTGCACGACAGCCAAGGTGTCACCTATACCGGCGCGTCGGACGAACACGGCAAGCTCACCGACCCGGAGAACAGCCTGCGGACGGGAGATAAGCTCCGCCTGATCCCCGGCCACTGCGACCCGACGTGTAACCTGCATGACTGGTATGTGGGGGTCCGCGGCGGAGTGGTCGAAACGGTTTGGCCGGTGTCGGCGCGGGGACGGAGTTACTGACTCGCCTTCTGTGTGACGGTCGACGCTTCGGTCGAATGCACCGCCACGTACCCGCTTTAGACTCGGGCGATCACCCGCGCTACGACCTGCTTTAGCCAGTCATTTACCAGCGCCGTCTCGTCCGCCGACAGCTCCTGCGCCCGGCGATAGACTGGCGCGGCGCGGTCGTCGAGGATCGGGGCGTCCCAGCCGCCGGTTGTCTCGAAGAACCGGGTCACCCCGGCCTCTCCGAACTCGGCCAGGTAGCCTTGCACCACCACATCGAGATAGCTGAGCAGCACCGGATGGGTCTCGTCCGGCACGCCGTGCTTGCCATGCGGGATCGAGTACACCTGCACGTGGATGTCGCGGGTCACCGGATGGCCCACGTCGCCGGTTACATGCGACCGGTCATAGGCCCCTTCGCGCTCGTCCAGCGCGGCCCAGTCATCGTTCGGGACGTGGGCGATAAGCCCTTCTATCTCCACGCCTTCCGCCGGTTCAGCCGTCAGGAAGGCCACCGGCCGAAGCTGCGTGTGCCGCCACACCCGACGCCAGCCGCGCAGGATCGCGGGATGGGCGTCGGTGAAGTCGTGGGTGGCGCGGTTTACGAGGCTGCCGTAGCCGAAAAAGAATGGGTCTGACATGGCCCGCATCTGGCCCCCAACCGAACCGGGATACAACCCCTTGCCGCGTTGCGGCGCATCTACTACCGTATGCGACATCGGTTCAGGGAGAATCCGGCGAAAGCCGGTGCCGAAGGAGCAACCGCCCCGGTAAACTCTCAGGCGCAAGGGACCTGGCCGATAACGGACTCTGGAGAGACCCCGATTGGGGCGCCGAAGGGATAACGATCTCAGGCGAAAGGACAGAGGGGGCATCGCAAGGGCGGAATACCGTCCGGAACGGTGCCGGGCGCTTTTCCGGCTGGACACGAAAGGGGCGGCATGGCCGAGCTGAAGCGGACCTGTCTGTACGATTTCCACGTCTCGCACGGGGCCAAGATGGTGCCCTTCGCCGGTTACGAGATGCCGGTGCAATACCCGATGGGCGTGCTGAAGGAACACCTCCACTGCCGCGCGGAAGCCGGGCTGTTCGACGTCAGCCATATGGGTCAGGTGCTGCTGCGCCCGAAATCCGGTGACGGCGCCGATGCGGCCAAAGCACTGGAATCATTGGTTCCCGTCGCGCTGATGGAGCTGAAGGAGGGCCGCCAGCGCTATGCGCTGTTCACAAATGACGACGGCGGCATCCTCGACGACCTGATGGTGGCCAATCGCGGCGACCACCTGTTCCTCGTCGTCAATGCGGCCTGCAAGGCCGACGACATCGCGCACCTGAAGGCGCATCTTTCGGACACCTGCGAGATCGAGGAAATCAACGACCGCGCCCTGCTTGCCCTGCAGGGACCGGCGGCGGAGGAAGCCCTCGCCACGATCGTCCCGGGTGTAACCGAGATGAGCTTCATGGATGTCGAGGTGCTGGAAAGCGACTACGGCGATCTCTGGATTTCGCGCTCTGGCTATACCGGCGAGGACGGGTTCGAGATTTCCGTCGTCGAGGCCGAAGCGCTCGCGCTGGCCGCCGCGCTTGTGGATCAGGGTCCGGTGGAACTGATCGGCCTTGGCGCCCGCGATTCCCTGCGGCTGGAGGCCGGGCTCTGCCTTTACGGCAACGATATAGACACCACGACCACCCCCGTCGAAGGCGCGCTGGAATGGGCGATGCAGAAGGCCCGCCGTACTGGCGGCGCGCGCGAGGGCAGCTTCCCCGGCGCAGGGATCATCCTGAAACAGCTGGACTCCGGCGCATCGCGCCGCCGCGTCGGCCTTCTGCCGGAAGGTCGCGCGCCGATGCGGGCAGGGACGGAGCTCTACGCCGCCGAAACCGGCGGCGAGCCTATCGGACACGTCACTTCCGGCGCATACGGCCCGTCGATCGAGCGCCCGATGTCGATGGGCTACGTCGCTATTGAAAACGCCGAGGAAGGCGGCACGATCTATGGCGAGGTCCGGGGAAAACGGCTGCCCGCGATTGTCGCCCCGATGCCGTTCCGGCCCGCCACCTACAAAAGATAGACCAACAGGAGCACCGCATGAAATTCACCGAGGAACATGAATGGCTTCGCGTCGAGGATGACGTCGTCGTCGTCGGCATCACCGACCACGCCAGCGAGCAGCTGGGCGATGTCGTCTTTGTCGAGCTGCCAGAGGCCGGCACGACCGTGTCGAAGGACGACGAAGTGGCGGTGATCGAATCCGTCAAGGCCGCCTCCGACATCCTCGCGCCCATCGACGGCGAGGTGGTCGAGGTGAACGACGCCATCGTGGCCACGCCCAGCCTCGTGAACGAGGATCCGATGGGCGACGGCTGGTTCTTCAAGCTGAAGGTCGAGGACCTGTCCACGCTCGACGATTTCATGGACGAAGCCGAGTACAAGGACTTCATCGGTTGATCTCCGCCCTGCCGGACAGTTCCGCGGCCCCGCGGCGGGTCGACCGCGCCGCGCGCCTTGTCGCGGCGCAGCCGCCTGAGGTCTATGCCGCCTTCACCGATCCGAAGGCTCTGGTGCAATGGCTGCCGCCCGCCGGCGCGACGATGCAGGTCGACGCGTTCGAGCCGCGCCCGGGCGGCGCGCTGCGGCTGATCCTGACCTTTGCCGAAACCACGTCGGGACAGGGGAAGAGTTCGGACCGCACCGATGTAGTCAATGCGAAGTTCGTCGCCCTAGATCCGCCGTCGCAGATCGTCTGGGACATCGACTTTGACAGCGACCGCCCCGAATTCGCTGGAACCATGCGGATGACCTGGGACCTGCTGCCGGCGAATACCGGCACCGAGGTCCGGATCACTGCCGCCGATGTTCCGCCCGGCATCACCGCCGAGGCCCACCAGCAGGGCCTGACCTCTTCGCTCGCCAACCTCGCCCGCTTCGTCGAACGGCGCTGACCATTACCCGAGAGTACCGCACATGCCTTTCACGCCCACCGATTACAATCCGCACGATTTCGCCAACCGTCGCCATATCGGCCCTTCGCCGCAGGAAATGGCCGAGATGCTGAAGGTCGTCGGCGCCGACAGCCTCGACGCGCTGATCAATGAAACCGTGCCCGCTTCGATCCGGCAGAAGGCGCCGCTGGATTTCGGCGCGCCGAAGTCGGAACGCGAACTGATCTGGTTCATGCGTCAATGCGCCACGAAGAACCGTGTGTTCACCACGATGATCGGCCAAGGCTATCACGGCACCGTCACGCCGCCCGCGATCCAGCGCTACATTCTTGAAAACCCGGCCTGGTACACGGCATACACCCCCTATCAGCCCGAGATCTCGCAGGGGCGTCTGGAGGCGCTGCTGAACTTTCAGACCATGGTCTGCGACCTGACGGGACTGGATATCGCCAATGCCTCGCTGCTCGATGAATCCACCGCCGCCGCCGAGGCGATGGCGATGGCGCAGCGGGTGTCGAAATCCAAGGTCACCGGCTTCTTCGTCGACGAGAACTGCCACCCGCAGAACATCGCGGTGATGAAAACCCGCGCGCATCCGCTCGGCATCGAGGTGATCACCGGCGCACCCGAGGATATGCCGTCCGAAGGTATTTTCGGCGCGATCTTCCAGTATCCGGGCACCTACGGCCACCTGCGCGACTTCACCTCTCAGATGGAAACGCTTCACGCGCAGAAGGCGCTTGGCATTGTGATCGCCGATCCGCTGGCGCTGACCCTGCTCAAGGAACCGGGCGCGATGGGCGCCGACATCGCCGTCGGCTCCACCCAGCGGTTCGGCGTGCCGATGGGATATGGCGGCCCGCATGCCGCCTACATGGCCTGCCGCGACGACCACAAGCGCGCGATGCCCGGCCGTATTGTCGGCGTCTCCGTCGATGCGCGCGGCAACAAGGCCTACCGGCTGTCGCTGCAGACCCGCGAACAGCATATCCGCCGAGAGAAGGCCACGTCCAACGTCTGCACCGCGCAAGCGCTGCTGGCCGTCATGGCCTCGTTCTACGCGGTGTTTCATGGACCCATCGGCCTCAAGGCCATCGCCCAGCAGATCCACCGCAAGGCGCTGCGCGTGGCCCGCGGGCTGGAAGCGGCGGGATACACTGTCGAGCCCAAGGAGTTCTTCGACACGCTGACCGTCGAGGTCGGTGCGCTGCAGGGCGTGATCCTGCAATCCGCCCGGCACCAGCGCATCAACTTGCGCAAGGTCGGTACCACGAAGATCGGTATCGCGCTGGACGAGACTACACGGTTCGAGGATATCGACCGGCTGTGGGTCGCCTTCGGCATCGAACAGGGCGCGCCGCGCACCGGCGACTATCGCCTGCCGCAGAACCTCGTTCGCACGACCGAATACCTCACGCATCCGATCTTCCACCTGAACCGCGCCGAGACCGAGATGATGCGCTACATGCGCCGCCTCGCGGACCGCGACCTTGCGCTGGACCGCGCGATGATCCCACTCGGCTCCTGCACCATGAAGCTGAACGCGGCAGCCGAAATGATGCCGGTCACCTGGCCCGAATTCTCGAACATCCATCCCTACGCACCGCGCGAGCAGGCGGAGGGCTACCACCAGCTGCTGGACGATCTCTGCGAGAAGCTCTGCACGATCACCGGCTACGACTCGATGTCGATGCAGCCGAATTCCGGCGCGCAGGGCGAATATGCCGGCCTGATGACCATCGCGGCCTATCACCGCGCGAATGGCGAGGAACACCGCAACATCTGCCTGATCCCGACCTCGGCCCACGGCACCAACCCGGCCTCTGCCCAGATGGCGGGGATGAAGGTGGTGGTGGTGAAATCCGCCGAGAATGGCGATATCGACCTCGACGATTTCCGCGCCAAGGCCGAGGCCGCGGGCGAGAACCTGGCCGCCTGCATGATCACCTACCCGTCGACCCACGGGGTGTTCGAAGAGACGGTGCGCGAGGTCTGCGATATCACCCACAAGTTTGGCGGTCAGGTCTATCTCGACGGCGCCAACCTGAACGCGCTGGTTGGCCTGGCCAAGCCCGGCGAACTGGGCAGCGACGTCAGTCACCTGAACCTGCACAAGACCTTCTGCATTCCGCATGGCGGTGGCGGACCCGGCATGGGCCCGATCGGGGTGAAGGCGCATCTGGCGCCTTACCTGCCGGGCCACCCGTTCACAGGCGGGGAGGAAGGCCCCGTCTCTGCCGCGCCGTTCGGTTCTGCGATGATCCTGCCGATCAGCTGGGCCTATATCCTGATGATGGGCGGCGAGGGGCTGACGCAGGCCACCAAAGTCGCAATCCTGAATGCCAACTACATCGCCAAGCGGCTGGAAGGCGCCTATGACGTGCTGTTTAAGGGCCGCAACGCCCGCGTGGCGCATGAATGCATTCTAGACACCCGCGCCTTCGACAAATCCGCCGGGATCACCGTGGACGACATCGCCAAGCGGCTGGTCGACAACGGCTTTCACGCGCCCACGATGAGCTGGCCGGTGGCCGGCACCTTGATGGTGGAACCCACGGAATCCGAGACCAAGGCCGAGCTGGACCGTTTCTGCGATGCGATGCTTTCAATTCGGGACGAGATTGCTGCGGTGGAAAAGGGCGAGATCGACGCGAACAACAACCCGCTGAAACACGCCCCCCACACGGTCGAGGATCTGGTCGGCGACTGGGACCGACCCTACAGCCGGGAACAGGGCTGCTATCCGGCGGGCGCGTTCCGGGTCGACAAATACTGGCCGCCGGTCAACCGGGTCGACAACGTCTATGGCGACCGGCACTTGATCTGCACCTGCCCGCCGCTGGAGGCCTACGCCGAAGCAGCGGAGTAAATGCGGCTGGGGGCATTACGTCCCCTGCTCCACTGTCAGGCTGGCGTCGTCGAGATGCTCCTCCAGGATTTGCTCGATCCGGGCCCGCTTTTGCCCGCCACGCACCTGTTCCGTCTCTATCCGGTCCGCATGCAGCGTCCAGCGGCCGCCGCGCTGTTCTACGTTAAATTTGCGACGGACAAATACCATGCGCCGCTCGGCGGTGTATTCCGAGATCACCCAGACCTCAAAACTGTCGAAATCCGGCGCGGCCCCCTTTGCGTCCTCCTCGCGCACCGAACCGAACGCGCGCTGCAGGAGGTCGTCAAACCGGCCGATATCCAGATAGTCCCCGGCCGCAAGCGGCCCTTCGTTACGCTTCCAGCCCTGTTCGCCATTTGCCCCCAGCCCCTCGGAATGGGTGATCACCGTGCTCCAGCTTTCCTCACCTCGCCGCAGCAGCAGGATAACGCCCTCGATGAAGACGTACTCGGCGCTCATGTTCGAGATCAGACAGCGCGCGCCCATGCCGGCGCCAGCGCCCCGGCTTATCAGGATGTTCGCACTCAGCTGCCGGCGATAGCTGCGCCAGAACAGCTGCAGGTAGACGATCCAAATACCCACCATCGCAAAATTGACGGCGAGGTTGAGCACCTGGCCGTTCTGCTGGAACCACTGTAGCATCGGGACCCTTTCATCCGCACGGTGAACCACTTTCCCCGACGCATAACAGGCGGGTCAGGTTCCAATGTCCGGACGGGTCGTGACGTCAGCCCTTCCGGCGCAGGCTGTCAGCGGAAAAGGCGACGCCTCTCTCCGCCAGATACGCCGCAAACCGGTCGACTTTCAGCGTCATGTCACAGGTGCCCGGCTCGCTGTCCTGCGCGGGCGCATAAGCTTCGCGTAATGCAAGCTGCTCCTCGCCGCCAAGTTCTTCCCAGCGTCTCAGCGCCATCGCCGTACCTCCCATACCGCCTACCCTCGACCTATTCATCGCCGCGGCGCACGACAAGCGGTGCGGGTTCCCTCTCGGCATCGAACCCGCCCCACCCTTCGACAGACGCGTGTAGCCGCAGCAGATCGTGTTCGCGATCCAGCGCCGTTTCCGCCGCCGCCAGAGCGTATTGCGCCAGCACCCGTGCCGCATCGGCCAGTTCCGGGTCGCGCGACCGCGCCATCCGGCGCAGCGTCGACAGCAGCCGCGATGCGACCTCGACCATTCCGGCGCCGTCGCGCGCTATCATGGAAAACGCCTCTTCGATCAGTTCGCCTTCGGGCAGGCGCCGGACGCGGACGTTGTCGTATTCCGGGTCTTCGGCGACGATCTGGTCCGACGACGTTTCCGTCAGCAGCCGTTCCAGCCGCCCGATGACCTCGATTGCCGTGCCCGGATCGTTGACGCCGGGAGACAGCGCCCGCACGGCGATCTCCGCCAGGACAAACACACCGAACCGCGGGTCCTGGTCGAAGCTTCGCAGCGGCGAGAAGGTGAAGGCGGCCACGATCTTCTTCGCCGTCTCCTCTCCCGCGTGGTCGGTATAGGCGACCGGATCGCCTTCGCCCGCCCAGTCGCCCGGGATCGCCGACAGGTAGACCCGGCAATCGCGCGCCTCCGCAGCCTTCTGCACCGCGCCGACATCGATGTGACGCACGAAGCCCGCCAGCGGGGTCAGAACCGGTACCGCGCCTTTCGGTATCGTTTCTTTGTTCTCGTAGGTCTTCGCGCCCAGTCCCGGCCAGCGCCTGTGGTTTGTCAGGTTATCGCGAACGCGGTTCTCCAGCTGCCGCATTGTCTCGTCGATACTGCCCAGCCGCGACAGGTGCGAGATCCAGCGCAGCATCGCGACGACCACCAGCACGATCACCAGCGCCGTGACGGCAAACACGATGACGGAATCGCGGCCGCCGTAGAAGCCCGACCGGAACAGCACCAGCGCCACCAGCGCGAAGATGAATGCGCCCAGGAAGGTGGACAGGACCGACTGCGTAGTCGTGTCCTCCAGCAGCAGCCGGTGCGCGCGGGGCGTGACCTGCGAGGCGACCGACGTATGCGCGGTGACCATCACCGACAGCGAGAACGTTGTGACCGCCAGCATCGACGAGGCGAGGATGTTCAATACGGGCAGTACTGCCTCCGCCCCGAACCGTTCGGCCCACTCCTCGGGGATCAGGCCGTGAAACGCCCACGACGCGAAAGCCGCGATCACCGCAAGCGCGGCGATCAGCGACGTGCGGACCCATATCTTCCGCGACAATTGCAGCAGCCGCCACAGGCGTTGGGATAGCATGCACCGTCCTTCTTGTTACCTGCCGCAACATAGCGCGGTGACCCGCCGGACAAACAGCCATCGCAGCTCTTGTGCGATGCAGGCATGCGCCCCATGTATTCGGAAACGAGAATGTGAAAGGCGCACGCGATGCCCGGCTCCCTGAAGCTTACCTGCCATGACTGCGGTTCGGTGAACCGCGTGCCCGCCGAAAAACTTGGCGCCGGCCCCAAATGCGGCGTCTGCGGCGCGAAGCTGGCGGAAGGCAAGGTGCACGAAATGGATCTCGCCACGCTGGAGAAAAGCGTGAAGGCCGACGACCTGCCCTTGCTCGTCGATTTCTGGGCTCCTTGGTGCGGCCCCTGCCGGATGATGGCGCCGGAATTCGCCAAGGCGGCGCAGGCGCTGGCGCCCGACGTCCGGCTGGCCAAAATCGACACGCATTCGCATCCCGACGCCGCGATCCGCTACAACATTCAGGGCATTCCCGCACTGATCCTGTTCCGTAACGGGCGCGAGGTGGCGCGGCTGGCCGGCGCCCGCCCGGCGGCACAGATCGAGGCCTTTGCCCGGCAGAAATCACCTGCCTGACGAAGCGTCACGCGACCGGGTTTGACCCGCGTCAAGGCGGTGTCACTCGTGCGGTTGTAGGATTGCGACCGGAGATAAATCCGGATCGGAACTGCGGGAGGAACCGATGCTTGACCGTAACAAAGACCACAGCAAAGACGTCATCTTCTTCGAGAACCTGCGGCGCGGCGATGTCGCGCTGGTGGGCGGCAAGAACTCCAGCCTGGGCGAGATGGTCCAGACGCTGGGCGAACTGGGCGTCGACGTACCCCCGGGCTTCGCCACCACTGCTGAGGCGTTCCGCGGCTACATCACCCATAACAGTTTGAACGACTTGATCCGCGACAAGACCAACGCGCTGGCCGAGGGGCGTATCACGCTGCACGAAACAGGCGACACGATCCGCAAGGCGATCCGCGCCGGCGAATGGCCGGACCACCTGCGCGAGGCCATCGTCGCCGCCTACGAGGAGCTTTCCTCGCGCGCCGGGCAAAAGAACCTTTCGGTCGCCGTCCGATCCTCCGCCACCGCCGAGGACCTGCCGGATGCCAGTTTCGCCGGCCAGCAGGAAACCTACCTCAACGTCTCTGGCGAGGCGCAGCTGCTCGAGGCTTGCCGAAAGTGCTATGCCTCGCTCTTCACCGACCGGGCGATTTCCTACCGCAACGTGCAAGGCTTCGACCACATGGACGTGGCGCTGTCGATCGGTGTGCAGCAGATGGTGCGGTCCGACATCGGCGGATCGGGCGTGATGTTCTCGATCGACACCGAGTCTGGCTTTGACAAGGTGGTGCTGATCAACGCGGCCTGGGGTCTGGGCGAGAATGTCGTGCAGGGCGCGGTGACGCCCGACGAATTCCAGATTTACAAACCTTTCCTCGGCCGCGACGGCGTGAAACCGATCCTTGAGCGCAAGCTCGGCGCCAAGGAAAAGAAAATGATCTATTCCGGCGATCCGGCCAACCCGGTGCGCAACGTCCCGACCTCGAAGGCTGAACGCCAGTCCTTCGTGCTGACCGATGACGAGGCCATAGAACTGGCCCGTCAGGCCAACGAGATCGAAAAGCACTATGGCCTGCCGATGGATATGGAATGGGCCAAGGACGGTAAGACCGGCAAGCTTTACATCGTGCAGGCCCGGCCGGAGACGGTGCAGAGCCGCGTCGATGCCGGTGCGCTGAAGTCGTACAGGATCAAGTCGCATGGCGAGAAGCTGATTGCCGGCATCGCCGTTGGCGATGCAGTGGCGACGGGCATGATCTGCCTGATCGAGGACGTGAAGGACATCGACCGCTTCGTCGATGGCGCGATCCTCGTGACCTCGACGACCGACCCCGACTGGGTGCCGATCATGAAACGCGCCTCTGCCATCGTTACCGACCACGGCGGCCGCACCAGCCACGCCGCCATCGTCAGCCGGGAGCTTGGTGTGCCGGCAATCGTCGGCTGCGGCGACGCCACCCACGTCCTGCACGACCAGCAGGAGGTGACGGTCAGCTGCGCCGAGGGCGACGAGGGTTTCGTCTATGCCGGGACATCGGATTACGAGGTCGAGGATCTTGACCTGTCTCACGTGCCCGAGACGAAAACCAAGGTGATGCTGAACCTCGCCAACCCGGCCACTGCCGCCCGCTGGTGGCGCCTGCCGACCGATGGCGTGGGCCTTGCCCGGATGGAATTCGTGATCAACAACGCGATCAAGGTCCACCCGCTGGCGCTCTTGCACTACGACCAGCTGAAGGATGAGGAGGCGAAAGCGGAAATCGCCGTTCTGACCCGCGGCTACGAGGACAAGGCCGAATACTTCATCGACCACCTCGCCATGGGCCTTGGCCGTATCGCCGCCTTCTGCCATCCGAAGCCGGTGATCGTGCGGATGTCGGACTTCAAGACCAACGAGTACGCCGACCTGCTGGGCGGCAGGCAGTTCGAGCCGCACGAGGAAAACCCGATGATCGGCTGGCGCGGCGCGTCACGCTACTACGATCCGGGCTACCGCGACGGCTTTGCGCTGGAATGCCAGGCGATCCACCGCGTGCGCGAGGATATGGGGTTCGACAACGTCATCGTCATGATCCCGTTCTGCCGCACGCCCGAGGAAGCCGACCGCGTGCTGGAAGTGATGAAGGAGAACGGCCTCGAACGCGGAAAGAACGGCATGCAGGTCTACGTCATGTGCGAGATCCCCGCGAACGTGATCCTGGCAGAGGAATTCGCCAAGCGTTTCGACGGCTTCTCGATCGGATCGAACGACCTGACGCAGCTGACCCTCGGGATCGACCGAGACAGCGACCGGCTGGCACCGCTCTTCGACGAGCGTAGCCCGGCGGTGGTCTGGATGATCCAGAGCGTGATCGAGCGGGCCCACAAGGCCGGCTGCAAGGTCGGTCTCTGCGGTCAGGCGCCGTCGAACTACCCCGACTTCGCGAAGGTTTTGGTCGACGCCGGCATAGACTCGATGTCGGTCACGCCGGACAGCTACTTCGAAGTGAAACGCAACGTCGCCGAGGCTGAAAGCTGACGCATCCGGGGAGGGGCGGCACAAGCCGCCCCGCCGCGCGCGGGTCGCTTGACACTGCGCCTAAAAATACGCACATAGCGCGCCAGTGGGGCCGTAGCTCAGTTGGGAGAGCGCGTCGTTCGCAATGACGAGGTCGTCGGTTCGATCCCGATCGGCTCCACCATCAGATCATGTAACGTTATCGGCCTATTGAGGAGATCTCGTGTCGTCGCGCTCCCTTCATTGCGGTGCGCAGCCGCTGCAATCGAAGCACTGTTACGCACAGCGATCCAGAAGGCACAAACAACACCGTGCGGCGGGCATTGGTCCGGCCAGGCACATCGCACTGTTCGATTTGGCGTAGAAGTCCGAAGATGCAGGGTTCGCGGCTGGTCGTTGCATGCGCGGCGACACCGATGTGAGATGCCGGTGTGGTCGAGTGGCGGAGTACGTTAGGATCGACGCTTCAGACAGCAAGAAGCAATCCGGCGCGGAAGCCAGAAGACGCAGGTATTGCTCGTGCGTCAATTTTCCTTTGTCGGAAAGGACAGATACGCCTTTCGCGTAAGAAAACGTGCAATATCAATCGAGAACCGAGTTGCAATCGCTCTGAAAATTCAAGGCTGAATCACGCGGCTCGGACCATGTCCCAGGTTCTCCCGAATCAGGATCTCGATCCGGATCTGTTCCTGCGACGCAATCGGTTCCCGCCCGTCGCAGCGAGCACGCAGTACGCGGATGGCACTCCGCACGAGGTGCCCCGGATTCTGCGCGATGACGGCGTCCAGTCCCCCATTGCGCAGCATCTCTTCGTTGAAGCTGGTCCGCTCGTGCGCGATCACCTGTTGCGTCGACAGGTCGCTCGCCTCGGATATCGCCTGCAACGCGACGCGCGTTTCCGAACTCAGCACATAGACGCCGGAGATATCGGAAAAATTCGAGTAAAGGTTGCGAACGATCCGGTGCGTGCGCTCCAGGTCGCCATGCGTTTCCACAGAAGGCAGCGCTTCCAGCTCCGGATAGTCCCTGGTCAGGACGAGGTCGAACCCCTGCCTGCGCTCGACATTGTCGCGGGCTGTCATCGTATCGGCGATGACGAGTATGCGCCCTGGATGCCCCGTACAGAACTTGCCCATCAGCCGGCCCGCCGTCGCGCCAGCCGCGTTGTTGTCTACCCCGACAAAATCGACTGGCCTCGTTCCCGGCTGACCTGACACGAACTGCACCACCTTCACGCCGCGCTCCATTAGACGCTGCGTGGCGTCGCGGACCTGCGGAGCCTCGGGCGCCATGATCGCTATTCCGTCCGCCGTGTCTGGCCTAATGCTTGTCAGCTCTGATGCGATCTGGTGCGGATCGTCACTCAGCACGCGCCGGAAACGCACTTCGGTCAATTCACCGACGAAGGCAGTCCGGGCCTCCTCGATACGGGCGACAAGGGATTCCAGGAACTGGTCGCCCGCCGTCGGCAGCAGGAATTCGAACCTGTAGCGGCGCCCGCGGGCAAGGTTGGCGGCCGAAATGTTGCGCTCGAATCCTATTTCCACGATCGCGGCATTGACCGCTTCCACGGTTTCCTTCCGTACGCCCGCACGACGGTTCAACACCCGGTCGACCGTCGCAAGGCTGACGCCGGCTGCTTTGGCCAAGTCTTTGGTAGTAGGGCGCATTTCAGCTCCTTGGGGCGCGCAAATCGTGTCGGCGTGGTCTCTTTTCTCGGTTGTTTCGAGCTGGATTGCAACCAAATTGAGGTACGTACCTCAGAAAATAATTGCCATGAGGCACGTACCTCAGGTAGCTTTATTGCCACCAGCGAGTCGCGGCAGGGAGGCGGCGACCGAACATGGGGAGGAAATTCACATGAAGACGCGCATTGCACTTATGGCCGCGGCGGTTAGCGCCGTGATCTGCGGCGCACAGTCCGCCAGCGCCGACGACCTGACGCTGTGCTGGGCCGCCTGGGATCCGGCCAACGCCCTGGTCGAACTGTCCAAGGATTTCGAGGCCGAGTCGGGGCACACAATGTCCTTCGAATTCGTGCCATGGCCCAATTTCGCCGACCGGATGCTGAACGAACTCAATTCCGGCGGCCAGCTCTGCGACCTGATGATCGGTGACAGCCAGTGGATCGGCGGCTCCGCCGAAAGCGGTCATTACATCAAGCTGAATGACTTCTTCGAAGCCGAAGGCATCACGATGGACGATTTCATTCCGGCGACCGTCACCGGTTACTCGGAATGGCCCAAGGGAACGCCGAATTACTGGGCCCTGCCCGCCTTCGGCGACGTGGTCGGCTGGACCTACCGCAAGGACTGGTTCGAGATGCCGGAGCTGCAGGCCGAGTTCAAGGACACCTACGGCCGTGACCTCGCCGTGCCCGAGACTCTCGACGAATTGAAAGACATCGCCGAGTTCTTCCAGGGCCGCGAGATCGACGGCAAGACCGTCTACGGCGCCGCCATCTATACCGAGCGTGGATCCGAAGGGATCACCATGGGTGTGACCAACGCGCTTTACAACTACGGCCTGACCTACGGCACGCCCGACGAGCCCTACAAGCTGGAAGGTATCGTGAACGCGCCGGAGGTGGCCAAGGGCCTGGAGTTCTACAAGGCCCTTTACGACTGCTGCGTGCCCCCGGGTTCATCGGACTGGTACATGTCCGAGAACATCGACGCCTACAAATCCGGACAGGTCGCGCTGCAGATGAACTTTGCCTTCATCTGGCCGGGTGTCGAGGCCGATCCCAACGTGGGTGGCGGCAAATCTGGCTACTTCCCCAACCCGGCCGGTCCGGACGGGCATTTCGCCCAGCTCGGCGGACAGGGGATCTCCGTCGTCTCCTATTCCGACAGCCAGGACGCCGCGCTGGAATACATCAAGTGGTTCGCCCAGCCCGAGATTCAGGCTAAGTGGTGGGAGCTTGGCGGATACTCGGCGCTCAAGGCCGTGGTCGAGGACCCGGATTTCGCGACCAGCCAGCCCTATGCGCAGACCTTCCTCGACTCGATGGCAATCGTGAAGGATTTCTGGGCCGAGCCATCCTATGCCTCGCTGCTTCTGGCGATGCAGGACCGTGTGCATGACTACGTGATTGCCGGCAACGGCACCGCGCAGGAAGCGCTCGACGGCCTGGTCGAGGACTGGACCGAAGTCTTCGAGGACGATGGCAAGATGTAGAACGGGCGCGCCGGCAGTAGGCCGGCGCCCCTGATGCCGCGCGGAGCGGTCGCTCTCCCTGCCGCTCCGTGCCCACGAAAAACGATCCCAGGCGAGGCAACATGTCCAACAGTGCGATCGAGCGTGCCGCCGCGGCGACGCCGCCCAATATCGCCCGCAGGGTGAGAGGGCTGTCGGACCGGGCCATCGCCTGGATCTTCGTGGCGCCGTCCATCTTCCTGCTCCTGGCGGTTAACATCTTCCCGCTGATCTGGACGATCCGGCTGAGTTTCACAAACTACCGCGTCAATCGCCCGAATGCCGAAGTCGAGTGGGTTGGCCTGCGCAATTACCAGCGCATCCTGACCGACGAAGACATCTGGGAGACAATGCAGGCGACGGCGCATTTCCTGTTCTGGACCATTGCCCTGCAGGTCGTCATCGGTTTCGCGCTGGCCTGGCTGATCAACAAGAAATTCCGTGGCGACAATTTCTGGACCACGATCATCGTGCTGCCGATGATGTTGTCGCCCGCAGTGGTGGGGAATTTCTGGACGTTTCTCTACCAGCCGCAGATTGGCCTGTTCAATTACGTCGTCGGCTTCTTCTCCGGCACCGATCCGTCGAGTTTTTCGATGATCGGAGAGGTGTCGCTTGCACCCTGGGCCATCGTCATCGTCGATACCTGGATGTGGACGCCTTTCGTCATGCTGATCTGCCTGGCGGGACTTCGATCCATTCCCACCTCGATCTACGAGGCTGCGGAATGCGACCGCGCCTCGCCCTGGCGGCAGTTCTGGACGATTACCGTGCCGATGGTGTTGCCCTTCCTGATGCTGGCTGTGCTGTTCCGCGGCATCGAAAACTTCAAGATGTTCGACCTCGTGGTGCAGCTGACCGGCGGAGGGCCGGGATCGACCACCGAACTCACTTCGATCAACCTCAAGCGCGAAGCGTTCGAGAAGTGGCGGACGGGCTACGCCTCTGCTTACGCGATCATCCTGTTTGTCACGGTCTTCGGGCTCGCCTCGATCTACGTGAAGGCGCTGAACAAGGTGAAAGAGAGATGAGCGACTTCTCCGTCATCGCCGCGTCGAAGACGCAGAAATGGGTCGCCGGGATCCTGGTCGTCGCCTACGCGGTCATCACGCTGCTGCCGCTGCTATGGATCATTGCCACCGGCTTCAAGTCGCCCTCCGACGCTATAGCCTACCCTCCAAAGGTTCTGTTCGAGCCGACGCTGGAAGGCTACGTCAACCTGTTCACCACGCGCACGCGGCAGACGGCGGAATACCTCGCCGCGCACCCGCCGCAGACGTGGTACGAGGAAATCGTGCGAAAGTACGACATGGTGATTGCCGGGCCTTCGCGTTTCGGCGGGCGGTTCATGAACTCAGTGATCATCGGTTTCGTCTCGACATTCCTGTCGGTCTTTCTCGGCACGCTGGCGGCCTACGCCTTCTCACGCTTCCGCATCCCGCTGAAGGACGACCTGATGTTCTTCATCCTGTCGACGCGGATGATGCCGCCCATCGCGGTCGCGATCCCGATCTTCCTCATGTTCCGCGCCCTTGGCCTCAGCGATACTCATGCCGGGATGATCCTGCTTTATACCGCGGTGAACCTGTCACTGGCGGTTTGGCTGCTGAAAGGTTTCATCGACGAGATCCCGCGCGAATACGAAGAAGCGGCGCTGATCGACGGCTACACGCGGTTCCAGGCTTTCTACAAGGTGGTGCTTCCGCAGGCCGCGACCGGCATCGCCTCTACTGCGATCTTCTGCCTAATCTTCGCCTGGAACGAATATGCCTTTGCGGTGCTGCTGACCTCTGGCACCGCCCAGACCGCGCCCCCGTTCATCCCGACGATCATAGGCGTCGGCGGCCAGGACTGGCCGGCGGTTGCTGCCGGCGCCACGATCTTCCTGCTGCCGGTTGTCGTCTTCACCATCTTGCTGCGCAAGCACCTGCTGCGGGGCATCACCTTCGGAGCGGTCCGCAAATGAGCAACCCTGCCACAGATCCCGAAGAGACCCTCGCCGGCCGGTCTGCGCCGAGCGCCGACACCACTGGCGACCGGCCCGCCCGCCGCATTTTCGTGCGGAGGCCGTGGGAGATGGCGGCCTCGATCCTGATCGGCCTCGGCGTCTTCATGATGATGCAGCCGTTCTGGATGGCCGCTTTCACCTATTCCTTCATCGTCACGCTGACTGGGACCGTCATGTTCCTGATCGTCAGCCATTTTCCGGAGTAGGCCGTGGCTCAGATCCGGATTGACAATCTGCGCAAGGATTTCGGGGACTTCACTGCCGTGAAATCGTCGAGCTTCACCATCGAGGATGGTGAGTTCTTCATGCTCCTTGGCCCCTCTGGCTGCGGCAAGACCACGACGCTGAGGATGATGGCGGGGCTGGAGCTGCCGACCAGCGGCGAGATCTACATAGACGGAGAAGAGGTCGGCGGCCGGCGCGCCAGCCAGCGTGATATCGCCTTCGTGTTCCAGATGTTCGCGCTCTATCCGCACATGAATGTGCGCCGCAACATTGGCTACCCGCTTCGCAGCCAGGGCGCCTCCCGCGCGGACACCAGGCGCAAGGTCGAGGAAATCGCGCGCCTCCTCGGCATCACCGATATCCTCGACAGCCCCGTCGGCGGGCTTTCCGGGGGCGACCGCCAGCGCGTCGCGCTTGGCCGCGCAATCGTGCGCGAACCGAAGGCGTTCTTCATGGACGAACCCCTCGGCGCGCTCGACGCCGAGTTCCGTGAGCACATGGCGGAGGAACTGCGCGCGCTCCATGACCGGATGGGCGCGACCACCATCTATGTCACCCACGACCAGCTCGAAGCAATGCAGATGGGCGACAAGATCGTGGTGATGAACCACGGCATGGTTGAGCAGTTCGGCGTCCCTCAGGACCTGTACGATTGGCCCGCAACACTCTTTGTCGCTGGCTTTCTGGGCTCGCCGCCGATGAACGTCCTGTTCTTCAACGGCACCGTCGCCGAAGGAGCGGAAACGCTGACACTGGGCGGCCAGGAAATCGCCGTACCGGTCACGCGCGAAGGCGCGAAAGGTAACGTCGCTTTAGGTATTCGGCCGGAGCATGTCCATCTCGACACGGAAGCCGGCTATCGCGCCAAGGTCATCGCGACGGAATACCTGGGCACCACGCAGATCGTCACATTGCGCACCGAGCACGGCGACATCAAGGCGCGGATCCCTTCGCACCAGAAGGTAACTGAGGGCGAAACCACCGGCCTAAGGTTCGACGCGCGGAAGATCACCCTGTTCAACGCGGACACGTCTCAGGCTCTCCGTTCCGCCGGCAATGAGGGGGTGCTGAGCCTTGGCTGAGATCACGCTCCACAACATCACCAAGCGCTTCGGCGCGACAACCGCGCTGGACGATGTGTCGATGACTGTACCTGACGGCGCCTTCGTCGTCCTGCTCGGTCCAACCGGCGCGGGAAAGACAACCACACTCCGCCTGATCTCCGGCCTCGACCTGCCTGACAGTGGCGAGATCGCAATCGGAGGTCGCTCGGTAACCAACCTGTCCCCAGCGCAGCGCAATGTGGCGATGGTCTTCCAGCAATACTCGCTCTACCCGCACATGACGGTGCGCGAGAACCTTGCTTTCCCGCTGAAATCGCCACTGCTGAATACCGAGCCCGCCGAGATCGAACGCCGCGTCGGCAAGATCGCCGAGATGCTGCAGATCTCCCACAAGCTCGACAACAAGGCGACGGCCCTATCCGGTGGCGAGATGCAGCGCGTATCGATCGGCCGCGCGCTGGTGCGCGATCCGCAGGTCTTCCTGATGGACGAACCTTTAAGTTCGCTCGACGCAAAGCTGCGCGCGGACCTCCGCGTCGAACTGAAGGCAATCCAGTCCGACGCCCGGGCGACGTTTCTCTATGTCACCCACGATCAGATCGAGGCCATGACCATGGCGACCCATGTCGGTGTGCTCGAGAACGGACGTCTCGTCCAGTTTGGCACCCCGCGCGAAGTCTACGAAAAACCGGTCAGCATTTACGCCGCCGGCCGGCTGGGCCTGCCCCGCATCAACATCCTGCCCGCCGACATCTTCGGCGCTGCGCCGCCGGGCACCAAATGGATCGGCCTGCGGCCCGAACAGATCCGTCAGGGCGAGGGCTTTGAAAGCCAGGTAATCCGGGTCGAGCACCTGGGCGACCAGACCCGTCTTCATCTGCATTTTCGCAACCACGACTTGGTGACGGTGACCGATGCGCATACCGAACTGCGCGCCGGTCAGACACTCAAGATCCGCCCCGACAACCCGTATTACTTCGACGCCACGGGCGCCCGCGCCTTCTGAAGGAGATAACGATGACCCTATTCATGAACAGCAAGGAAGACATCGTTAACGAGGCCGTCGACGGGCTGATCGCATGTTCCGGCGGCCGCCTCGCCCGGCTGGACGGATACCCGCATATCCGCGCCGTGGTGCGCACCGACTGGGACCGCTCCAAGGTCGCGCTGGTCTCCGGTGGCGGGTCGGGCCACGAGCCGTCCCATGCGGGTTTCCTCGGACCCGGCATGCTGACCGCCGCGATCTGCGGTGATGTCTTCGCGTCGCCATCGGTCGACGCCGTCCTCGCCGGCATCCTCGCCGTGACCGGACCCGCCGGCTGCCTGCTGATCGTCAAGAACTACACCGGCGACCGCCTGAACTTCGGGCTGGCCGCGGAACGCGCTCGCGCCTTTGGCCTGAACGTCAACATGGTCATCGTCGACGACGACGTCGCGCTTCCCGACCTGCCGCAGGCGCGCGGCGTTGCCGGAACGCTCTTCGTCCATAAGATCGCCGGCGCTACCGCCGAAAGCGGTGCCGATCTCGCCACCGTCACCGCTGCCGCCGAAAAGGTCATCCGGCGCATCAAGTCTATTGGCATGTCGCTCGATACCTGCATGGTTCCCGGCGTGCCGAAAGAAGACCGCATCCCCCCCGGCAAGGCCGAGTTGGGCCTCGGCATCCATGGCGAGGCCGGCGTCGAACAGGTCGACTACATCAACGCGCGCGCCGCTGTGGCGATGGTCGCCGACAAGCTGTCGCGGCACATGCCTGTTGGCACGCCGCATGTCGCGCTTCTGAACAACCTCGGCGGCGCGTCGGTGCTGGAAATGCAGGTCCTCGCTTTCGAACTCGCTAATTCCGCCATCGCCGACCGGTTGAAATTCGTCGTCGGTCCCGCCGCGATGATGACCTCGCTTGAAATGCGCGGTTTTTCTGTCTCTGTCTTCCCCGCCGACAACGTGGAACTTAAGGCGCTGCAGGCTGACACTCCCGTCGCGGCCTGGCCGGGCGTGAACACGCTAACGCCGGTCGAAATCCGTGACCTTCCGGACGGCCTGCGCCCGATCAAGCCGTTGCCCTCGGACCATCCCGCCACGCGCGAGTTCCTGGTCCGCTGCTGCGAAACCCTGATTAAGGCCGAGGCCGACCTGAATGCGCTCGATGCCCGCACCGGCGACGGCGACACCGGCACAACACTCGCGACCGCTGCGCGGGCTCTCGTCCATGCAATGGACGAATTGCCCCTCGCCGACCACACCCAGCTCTACCGCGCCATCGGCCAGGAACTCAGCCAGACGATGGGCGGATCTTCCGGCGTGCTCCTCGCGATTTTCTTCGCGGCGGCGGGCGATGCCGCCTCCAGCGGGATGCCTCTGCGCGAGGCTCTGAGAGCCGGACTCGACAGGATGCAGGAAGTCGGCGGCGCCCAACTAGGCGACCGCACCATGGTTGATGCGCTACACCCCGCGCTCCAACAACTGGCAGACGGCGAAGTCGATGCCGCCGCGTCCGCTGCCCGCGAGGGCGCGAACCGCACCGCCGAGATGCTGCGCGCCAAGGCCGGACGTGCGGCCTATGTCAATCCGAACCAGCTTCGCGGCTACGTTGACCCCGGCGCAGAGGCCGTTGCGCGACTCTTCGAGGAAGTCTCACGATCCACGGCGCTAGCGGCGAACCAAGGGTAACGCGCGCGCCGCTGCTACCCCCGTTGTTGCCCGAACGCTGAATGCAACCGGTCGCTCCATCAACACGGAGCCAACGGTCCTTGCGAAGCAGTCAAGTGTGCGATCACGTGAGATATCACGAACAGAGGATGCTTCGAACGGTTACGGGAAATTTTGCCAAAGCGTTACTGTATCTGGAAGGAAGTGCTGAGCGCAGGAATGCGTCTCTGACGCTCATCGGGGCCAACGCAACGGAATGTGAATTCTTATGAGAACTGCAGTCTGCGCATTTTGCGGGCTTGTCAGGATCGAAAGTGTCTTGGAAAGACGCGCGCGCGTTCGCGCCGAGATCCAGAAATAGGCAAAGAGCACCTCACTCTTTCCGTTGAACTCAGCTGTAGAGTCGCCAGCAGTGCATTGCAGGTGGCGGGCCCCAATCACCAGCTTTCGTACCACGTGCTGATACGGTCGAGATTGCAGCAGATGAAATTTTGGGTGAAGTTTTTAAGATGAACAATAAGGAAGACAATGGAGTCTGTACCCGCTTCTCCTTAGAATGTGGACGAAAGATGCGAGGTGCATTGGATAGACTTAAATAGAGCATTAGCCAGCAAAAGCGCAGATCGTGGTGCCAGTTTCAATATCCGCCGGATGGCAGTTTGTATGCGCATTTTTGGTTCTCCGGATGGCCGGCGATTTGCTCGGGGCGGCGAACAGACTAGGTTTCTTGGAGGCGAAAAAATCAGCTAAACCCGGGGCGCTTTGGTTGATTCACTCGCTGCGTCGTAGCAGTAATACCGAGCGCTGATGCCTAGTATGACGAACATGGTGGTATGAATGAACGTGCGCTCTCCACGACAACGGGATATCCACTCGCGGTACACCACATTGTTAGGTCGGGGGGACACTAAGGCGGCCAAGGACAATCGCGAGGAGGTCCTCGCACGACGGTTTAATACCCATCGGATCGGCTTCGCGCGCAAGAACCTCGAACACGGGTTCTCGGCGAATCTGACCAGGCTTTTTCCGAACCTGATTGCAGTTGATGAACCCGAGATTGACGGGGATGCGCCGGTGCTCATGTATGGCGCGATTATGGACGATCTGTCTAAGTCCCACGACAGCACGAAAAACCTGATTCGGCATCTGCGACCGGACGACACTGTCCTGTTCTTCGAGATGGGTTTTCTGGCATCCACGACAAGCTGGTCCGAAGCTCTGGGATCGCGAAACAGGGACCAGGCATGTCTGGGCTACATCTTTGATGATCGCGCCCAATATTACATGTCGGACTACGAAACACGGCTGGATGAAAGGCTGAATGGCGACTTTGTCCTGACCGAAACCGAGCGTGCGCGTGCGGTTCGGCTGATGGAACGGATCGTCCAGACGCGCATTTCGAAGTACAACTCCCAGCCGATTTTCCGGCCGGGCATTGAACCGGGATACAAGCGTCGAGTCCTGGTGGTCGACCAGAACTACTCGGATGCGTCGACTTTCTACGGCAGGGCTTCGCCTCGCGAGTTCAGTGCCATGCTAGACGCGGCGATTGATGAGAACCCCGACGCTCTGATCATTGTAAAGACCCACCCGGATCTGAACTGGGTCAAGTCCACTCAACGGCGTGGCTACTTCGATGACATGAGTTCGCAGGGGCGAATCCAGATCCTGCGCGAAGGTGTCAATCCGTTCGAACTGTTCGACATGGTCGACAAAGTCTATGTCGGAACGAGCGGCATGGGGTTCGAGGCTCTGATGGCCGGAAAGGAGGTCGTGTGCTTCGGCGCGCCGTGGTATGCCGGTTGGGGACTGACCGATGATCGGGTGACAGTGCCCCATCGTTCGCGCAAGCGCGACCTTTCGGAGCTGTTTCACTCCTTTTTCATTTGGTACACAATCTATCATCTGCCCGAGGGCGAGGTGCCAGCTGAGATTGAGGATGTCCTCGATTTCATCGAGGCGAACCGACCGGTTCGCAACATCCCTGCTGCCGCTTCGACCGATCCGACGGTCTCGATCATAATTCCGGTTCACGGCGTCGAGCGTTACGTCGCCGAATGCCTCGGGTCGATCCAGCGGCAGCATTTCCAGGACTTCGAGGTCATCCTGATCGACGATGTGAGCCCGGACCGCTCGGCCGAAATCATCGAAGGGTTCTGCGAACGCGACCCGCGCATCCGCCTGGTGCGACGGACAGAGAATGCTGGACCCGGCTTCGTCCGCAATCAGGGGATCGAACAGGCACGGGGGCGCTACGTGCTGTTCATTGACCCTGACGATTACATGCCCGACCCGGGGCACCTGGAACGGGTCGTTGCGATGGCCGAGGCGGATGGCGCCGATATGGTTCGTTACCGCAAGGTGCACGAACAGGTCGAAGACGAGTCCGGTGTAGTCCGCGAAATGCGCCCCGACCGTACCGAACAGTTCTTTCCCAAGGAAATCCGTGCAACCTCGGTGGCGGCCTATCCGGAGATTGCCCATTCCCGGCATTTCTGGAACTGGATTTATCGTCGCGACTTCCTGAACCGCCACAATATCCGCTTTCTGACGACCTACCGCGAGGAGCGGGCGTTTCTGCTGCAGGCCTACATGGCCGATCCGGTGATTTCGGTCTGCGATAGCGACGGCGTCGTTTACCGGATACGAACGGATTCCGCCGTGCGCCGCGCCCAGACCATGTCGGATGTCGAGGATCAGCTTGAGAACTTCGACCAGGTGATCCGACAGCTGGCGCAAAGCGGCGCGCTGGAGGTGAGATCGCCGCACCGTTGGCTGGCGCAGTTCCAGGTCTCGCAGTTCTTACATTTCCTCTACTTCGGATTTGCGTGGCAAACCGCAGAGGCGGAAGGTGCCAGCAAGGCCTTCGTTGAGCAACTGGGAGCGACACTGGACCGCGCAGGCTTGGGTCCGCAGGACCTGATCCCCGATCCGTTCCAGCTGTCCAATGAGCATCTTCGCGCCGGGGCCTACGGGCTCTTGTTGGCTGCCACCCGGTCGCAGCGTATCGATCTGGTGCGGATCGCCCTGAAACTTGCACCGATTGCAGCCGAGGATCTGTACCGGGAGTACCTGACCGAGCCAGGCAATGATAAACGACGTTCCCTGCAGCAGGCACTGAACTTCTACGCGCGAAAGGATCGTGTGACCTCACCGCCGGATACGAAGGAGGTCGGTGGCAAACCGGACGGCCGTATCCGGCTTATAATTCACCTGGGCGCAACGAAGACCGGTAGTACCGTGCTGCAGCACCTGCTGGAAGACAATCGCCCGGCTCTGCTGCGAAAAGGAATCTGGTATCCCGAAGTCGGTGTGTACTGGCAGCCGGACCGGCCGCACAAACAGGCGGGCCATGCCGGCTTCATCAACGAAGTTGCGGAAGGCGAGACGAAACTCCATCGACACGTGCTGCACGGGTTGTCCTTGATGAAGGGCAAGGTCCACACGGTCATCCTGTCGTCGGAAGCGTTCTTCCTCCGGTCAGAGTCGGTCGGGCTGGTCCGGCATTTCAAGGGGTTCGATACCGAGGCTGTTGTCTACCTGCGACGGCAGGATGAATGGGCCAATTCGCAGTATGCGGAACTTGCCGCCGGCGGCGCTATCAGTTCGACCAACCTCTGCTTCTCCGAATGGCTGGAAACCTCCGAGACGCAGGGCTGGCTGGATTACAACTCGTTGATACGAACCTGGGAGAATGCGCTTCCGCCCAAGTCGTTCCATGTTCGGCGCTATGATCGAGCGCGCGATCGCACATGGGACATCATCGAAGATTTTTCGGAAACGACTGGCCTGCCTGAACTTGCGGAGTTTCCCGCTCCGTCGAAGGATAGAGTAAATGAATCCCGCCTTTCGGCCGCTCATGTCTCGCTGGTCCGGCAGTACAATTCAAGACGCTACAAGAACAAAAACTCATACTTGGCATTTGTCGAGGAAGTCACCGTCCGGCTGAACAAGTGGCGGCAAAAAAACGGCTTGCCGATGCCAGCGCCCTGGTTTTTGTCTGAGCAGACGGCCGAAGAGATCATGGCCACGGCGGCGAAGGGTAATGATCGAATTGCCCGGCAGTATTTCGGCTGTTCCGGCGCCGACCTCTTTCCGCCGCTCGGCGACCCGCCGGATGATTGCCCGATCCATCTCGCGGAATTCGACATCGCCGACGATGCCTACCGAAATCATCGCAATCAGGGCGCGGAACGCCAGACATTCGCAGAGAAGTACGAAATCGTGAATTATGGGCTGTTCGGTTGGCGCCGCTGGATACTGACGCCATTCGTGAGACCGCACGTTTTGAAACACGGAACGCGCAAGGATGTTGATGCATTCGACCGCGATCCAGCAGGCTTCATGCAGGCCCTGCGAAATCCTGACTACAAACGTTGGAGCGACCGCCTCTATCCAAAACGGTCGGTCCTGGGGCCGGGGAACGTCTTTGCACTCTGGATAAGACCGCTAAGCTGGTTCGCGGTGCAGTTGGGCGGACAGAAATATGCCAATGGCCTGAAAAACAATCCGGTGCTGTTTTTCCGTTTGCTTCGCAATCCCCTGTACCGGGCTGCCGGCAGGATCTTCTTTCCCATCGGCGAGGTTGTTGAACGCAAAAGTAAGTAGGTGTGTCGAATCGACTAGGTCAGTTCAAGGTGCTTGACCATGGCCTGCTTCGGACCTGCTGCGAAAGGACCAGGTACGGTAGCGCACCGAGGATCTGCTTTCCGGGGATGGCCCAAACTCTAAGAAATCTTCAATAGCTGAAACGATGACCGCAAATTTTGGTCGCGTTGTGTGCCTCCGGGTAGACCGCTGGCCGGGACCAACCGATTCACCGACATGCTGTCGGACCAGGTGATCCTCCGTGGTGTCCCGGGCCACCTCAGATGCGACAGCGGCACAGGGTTTGTGGCCATGGTAATGCGAGAATGGGTTAAGGTTGCCGGTAGAAACTTCGCTCACACCGAGCCGGGCAACCCTTCAGAGAACTGTAACTGCAGGGGCTTCAACGCGACATTCAGCGCCTCAATCTTAATTTACACGATTTTCTATCTTCTCGCCGAGGCGACGGTCAGATTCGAGCTTTGGCGTCGGCGCTGCAAAACAAGATGTCCGTACTCATTACTGTATTTGCGGCAGGCAGCTTCAGAGGTCTTGCAGTGGCCCGTTACGTCATTTGTACCCAATACGCCCCCAAAAAAGTTGTCAGTGGACCGCATGCGTATCGCTTTCATCTCGGCTCTGGAAACTACAGACACGAATTCTGGCCAAACTGCTCGCAGCAGTTGGCGAAGAGTGCTTCCTGACTTTGTGCAGTTCTGGAATGCTCTGAAAACCACTGCCCGTGGAATGATCGCAAACCGAGAAACCGCTGCCCCATCCACCCCGTCCTCCGCGGAATCTGATCGAATTTTTCGCCCAGCACACCGCTGCCCGGTTGATCGCCGCCCGCGATTGTACTTTGCTGTTTGTGCGGGTGCAGCATTCGCTGGTCCGTCCCGGTCCAACTCCCCGCTTCCCGACAGGAGACCTTTTGTATGACCGACAATGAATGGTGGCGCGGCTCGGTAACCTATCAGATCTATCCGCGCTCTTTCATGGACGGAAACGGCGATGGGGTCGGCGACATTCCCGGTATCATCGAGCGGCTCGACCACGTGGCGAGCCTCGGGGTTGACGCGATCTGGCTCAGCCCGATCTTCACCTCGCCTATGAAGGACATGGGCTATGACGTCGAGGACTACCGCGGAATCGACCCGGTCTTCGGCACTCTCGCCGATTTCGATGCGATGGTGGAAAAGGCGCATGACCTCGGCCTGAAGGTCATCATCGATCAGGTTCTGTCACATGCCTCAGACAAGCACCCGTTCTTCGAAGAATCGCGACAGTCGCGCAGCAACCCCAAGGCCGACTGGTTTGTCTGGGCCGATCCCAAACCAGACGGCTCTGTCCCCAACAACTGGCAGGCGATCTTCGGCGGCGTCGCCTGGGAATGGGACTCGCGCCGGCGCCAGTACTATTTCCACAACTTCCTGAAAGAGCAGCCGGATTTCAACTTTCACAATCCTGATGTGCAGGACTGGCACCTCGACAACATGCGCTTCTGGCTGGAGCGTGGGGTCGACGGCTTCCGCCTCGACACGGTGAACTACTATTTTCACGACGCCCGCCTGCCCGACGACGCCGCCGATCCGGTCAAGAAGGACGAACCGGCGCGCCGGCCCTATGACATGCAGTATCACCTGTTTTCAAAGAACCAGCCGGAGAACCTGGAATTCCTCGCCCGAATGCGCGCGCTGCTTGACGAATTCGACGCCCGCACAATGGTCGGCGAAGTCGGCGACGGCCACCACTCGATCGACCTGATGGGCGAGTATACCAGCGGCAAGCGCCTGCACATGGCTTATTCCTTCGAGTTCCTCGGCCCGAAATTCACGCCGGAATTCTTCCGCTCCCGTATCACTGATTTCTGGGAAGGCGCGCCGGAAGGCTGGCCCTGCTGGGCCTTCTCCAACCACGACGTACCGCGCCACGTCACGAGGTGGAAGAAACACGGCAAGGACAGCGCCAGCATCGCAAAGCTGGCGGCGGGCCTGCTACTCAGCTTCGAGGGCTCGGTCTGCATCTATCAGGGCGAGGAGCTGGGCCAGCTCGAATCCGAGCTGGAGTATAGCGAACTGACCGATCCCGAAGGCCTGACCTTCTGGCCGGAACTTAAGGGCCGAGACGGCTGCCGTACCCCGATGGTGTGGGAGAAATCGGCCTCCAACGCCGGCTTCTCCAAAGCCAACAAGACCTGGCTACCGGTGAAGCAGCCACAGCAGGCCCGCGCGGTGGACACACAAGGCGGCGACGACAGCGTGCTGGCCTTTTACCGTGGGATGCTGGCCCTGCGCCGCGAGACGCCGGAATTGCGCAGCGGCAGGATGGCCTTCCTAGACAGCACCGATCCGGTGCTCGCCTACACCCGGGGCGGCAATATCTGCTGCGTGTTCAACATGTCGAAGGAAGCAGTGGATTACGACCTGCCCGGCCCTTCTGAACTGCTACTGGCCGAGAATGCGAAGGTCAAAGGCAAGACCGTATCCCTCGGCCCGAACGGGTTGTGTTTCGCGCGGGTCTCTTAAGGCAGGTAAGCAGCGGGCATCGGAGAGTCCGCGCCGTGTCGCCGCGCGGCAATTTCCTGTACACTCAAGACGATTCCCTCCCGTCGCGCATAGTACTGGAGTCGGCCATGCATTTTCTGAAGAGATTTGTTCTGACGCTGAGCCTTGCCATCGCCGCCCCCGGCTTAGCAAAGGCACAATTCACCGGTCCCACGGCCACCGGCGCGCAGATGACTGTTCAGGCGGCGCAGTCCGCCCGCATCAGCTCTTATGTCACGCTCGAAGGCAACATCGTCTCGCACCTGCGCAGCGACTATTACCTGTTTCGCGACGCCAGCGGAGAAATACAGGTCGAGATCCCGCAGCGTACCTTCGGCGGGCAGGAAGTGTCGCCAGACACTCCCATCCGGATCGTCGGTGAAGTCGACCGCCGCATCGGCGGCCAGCGCTACATCTGGGTCAAATCCCTGCAGGTTTTATAGCGGGCTCGTTCAGTTCAGCTTTGGCGCCACCTGCAAAAGTGGCAGCACGTCGGCCATCTCCGGCCCCCGCGCCCGGCCGGTTACCGCCAGCCGCAGCGGCATGAACAGCTGCTTGCCTTTGCGCCCGGTTTTCTCCTTTACCGCTGCCGTCCATTCGCCCCAGGTCTCGGGCCCATAGGGCAGCGGCGGCAGCATCGCGAACGCTTCTGCGACAAACTCCCGGTCGCCCTCGTCCAGTTCCACCGACTGCGGCCCCTTGCGGAACAGTTCCCACCAGCCGGCCATATCCGACTTCACGGTGATGTTCTCACGGACCACGGCCCAGAACTGGGGCGCGATCTCGTCCGGCACACCCAGCCCGCGCACATCCTCGGCGACTGCCTCGTAAGGCAAAGCACTCAGATAGCGCGCCGTCAGCGGGAACAGGTCATTCTCGTCGAACTTCGTCGGGGCCGCGCCGAAGCGTGAGATGTCGAAGCCCTCGACCAGTTCACCGATGGACGAGCGCAACTCCACCGGGTCCGCCGACCCCAGCCGGGCCATCAGCGACAGCAATGCCATCGGTTCGACGCCCTGCGCGCGCAGATCGCGCAGCGACAGGGTGCCCAGCCGCTTCGAGAGTGCCTCGCCCTGCGGACCGGTCAGCAGCGAATGATGCGCGAATTCCGGGGGCGTCCCACCCAGAGCCTCGATGATCTGTATCTGTGTCGCGGTATTAGTCACGTGATCCGATCCGCGCACGATGTTGGTGACGCCCATGTCCATGTCGTCCACCACGGAGGCGAAAGTGTACAGCACCTGCCCGTCGCCACGGATCAGCACCGGGTCCGACACAGAGGCCGCGTCAATGGAGAGTTCTCCCAGAATAGCGTCGGTCCACTCGATCCGTTCCAGATCCAGCAGGAACCGCCAGTGCCCCGACCGCTCCGCGCGGAGCTTGGCCTTTTCCTCGTCCGACAGGGCCAGTGCTGCCCGGTCATAGACGGGCGGCTTGCCCATGTTGAGCTGCTTTTTCCGCTTCAGGTCCAATTCGGTTGGCGTCTCGAACGCCTCGTAAAGGCGCCCGTCGCCGCGCAGCTTGTCCGCCGCCTCGGAATATCGATCCAGCCGGTCGGATTGCTTCTCGATCCGGTCCCAGTTCAGACCCAACCATTCCATGTCTTCCAGGATCGCATCCGCATACTCCTGCTTCGACCGCTCCGGATCGGTGTCGTCGAGGCGCAGGATAAAGGTGCCGCCTGCCTTCCGCGCGATCAGGAAGTTGAACAGCGCGGCCCGCAGGTTGCCGACATGCAAATAACCGGTGGGCGAAGGGGCGAAACGGGTCGTGGTCATGACATGGGTCTCCTTCCGCGCTGCTCTGTCACAAGGGTCTGCGCTTGTCCACCGGCACCGTGCGGGCGCGGTTGACCCACCGGTGATCGCTGAGCCGCTTTCCTGCGGATGGAAAGCCTTCGCCTGCGGTAACGTTTCACAAACAGCGCCATGAAACAGCTTTTCGCCCCCGCTGCCGTGATGGCCTTACTCGCCACGGCGCCGATCGCCTGACCGGTCAGGCCCGGTGGATCTGATACCGCCTGCCCAGATCCGCCAGCCCCGCCTTGATCAGCTCCTTCAGCACATCCTCGTTGATGTCGACGAGCTTGTTCACATAAAGGCAGGATTTGCCGATCTTGTGCTTTCCCAGCCGCCCGAGGATCTCCCCGAAATCGGCATACCCCGGCATGATGTAGATAGAATGCGCCGCCTTGCGCGGCGAAAAGCCGGTCGCCAGGAACTCCCCGGAATGCCCGCTGTCGTAGGTATAAGCGTAGCGCCCGTAGCCCACCATCGTCGGCCCCCACATGACCGGTTCGAACCCGGTCACCTCGCGGAAGATCGCGTCCAGCCGGTGCGCGTCTTCGCGCTTGCGCGCCGGCTCCACCGCGTCGAGGAACGCGGCGACATCGGCGCCGGTCGGTTTCGTCTTGTTCTCTGCCATGGCCACCTCCCGTCGCTATCCTACCCGATTGCCACATATCGGTCTTCCCCTGCACCGCGCGCCGAGGCATACCGCCGCCATGACGCAGGATCCCTCCGACTGGACGGCCCCCGATCTCGAGGCCATCGAGACGCTCGCCCGCGCCGCGCTCGAGGCGCTGCCAGCACCCTTCGACAAGGCCGCGCGCGAGGTGGTGCTTCAGGTAGAGGATTTCGCCTCCGATGAGTTACTGGCGGATCTGGATCTTGACGACCCGTTCGAGCTGACCGGCCTTTACGACGGCATCCCGATGACCGAGAAATCCACCTTCGACCAGCCGCTTCAGCCGGACACCGTCTGGCTGTTCCGCCGTCCGATCCTCGACGAATGGGCGACCCGCGGCGACCAGCCGCTTGGCGCGCTGGTGGCGCATGTGGTGGTGCACGAGATGGCCCACCATTTCGGTTGGTCCGACGATGATATCGCCAGCATTGATCGCTGGTGGGAATGACGGGCCGCTGACGCTGGAAACCCTTGCGATTGCAAGCTAGGCAAGGGGAAAGCCAGGACAGGGACACCGCATGCGCACCGACATCGTGACCATCACCTTGAACCCGACGGTGGATTTCGCCACCTCCGCGCCGTCGGTCTATCCCGAGCACAAGCTGCGCTGCACCGAGCCGCATATCGATCCCGGCGGGGGCGGCATCAACGTGGCGCGGGCGGTGCGCAATCTCGGCGGCCAGGCGACTGCTTTGATCGCCATCGGCGGCGGCGCCGGCGCGCAGCTGCTGCAGCTCCTGGCGCTGGAAGGGGTGCCCACCGTCGCGTTCCAGGGCCCGGGCGAGTCCCGCCTCAGCTTCTCGGTCACCGACCAGGAGGAAAACGTCCAGTACCGGTTCGTCATGCCCGGCCCGATCTGGACCGAGGCGGACGTGCAGCGCGGGCTCAATTCCATCGACCAGTCGGCGGGCGAGGGGACGATGGTGGTGCTCTCCGGCAGTCAGCCGCCGGGCGTCGCCAAGGAATTCCCTTCGATCCTGTCGCAGCACGTGGCCGGGCGGGGCGCGCGGCTGATCGTCGATACCTCCGGCCCGGCGCTGTTCAACCTCGTCCAGCAGAGGAACGATGCCGTCCATGTCCTGCGGATGGACGATGCGGAGGCGGAGGAGCTGGCGGGCCGGGCGCTGACCAAGCGGGCCGATACGGCGGCCTTCGCGAAGGACCTGATCGACCGGGGCGTGGCGGCGAACGTGATCGTGGCGCGGGGGGCGGACGGGTCGGTCCTGTGCACCGCCGAGGGGGCGTGGCACGCGGCGCCGGGATCGCCGGTGGAGGTGGTCTCGAAGGTGGGGGCCGGGGACAGTTTCGTTGGGGCCTTCACCCTGGCTCTGGCACGGGAGGAAACGCTGCCGGAGTGCCTGAAATTCGGGGTCGCGGCGGCGGCGGCGGCGTGCATGACGCTGGGCACCCGGCTTTGTGAAATGCCGACGGTGGAGCGGATCCTGGAGGGGTGCCTGCTGGAGGAAATCTGAGGCGTCCCCATGGGGACGGGGGGTCAAGTCATTGATTTCAGGCATGTTAGCGCAAACGTCTGTGTGGGGACGGTGCGGCTTTAACGGCTTTGGGGGGGGCGGGCCTTGTCTGACTGGCTCGCGAATGTACCCGGCCTCAGGGCATGAAGCACGTCGGGCAATGCCGGCCCGACGGGGTGCGTTTGTGTGGCACGGCTGCGGCCCGAAAGCCCCGCTGCCCCGCCTAGTCCCTTCATCGCCAGCAGCGCCGCCCCGAACCGGGCAGAACATGCGCGCAGAGATCGCAACGGGCTCGCGCAGTGCCCTCGGAGCCTGGCGGGCGGTGCGTGCAGGCACGCCCCCCTAGGCCGCTACTTTACCGGCGCCGGTATCTCCTGCCCGGCCGTGCGGTTGAACGCATCCATCCCGACATGCAGCGTCCGGGCGCTTACAATCATCACCATCACACCCACGATGCAGGAACGCAGCCCTGCGAGTGCGAGGAGCGGATCGGTGAACAGCAGGGCCCAGATCGTCGGAAGCGCCTCTATGCAAGCCGCATCACCGGCACAATGAATCTCGCGCGAGACCTGGATCGCCCAGCCCTGGGCGATGGCGGAGGTTGCGAACATCGACACACCGACCAGAATGGTCACACCGTAACGCCAGCTTGACCCCGCCCCTGCGCGCCAGCCGTCGAACAGGGCGATCAGCCCGATCACCAGGATCGACGCAAGGAACCCGCGCGGCCCCTCGACCAGCAGCGCAAAGAAAGCCGCCTGCCAGAACTTTGCGACTACGGCAGCCAATCCATGTTCGATCGCCATCGCATACAGGTTGAACGCGACCAGCCCGATCGCGGCAAAGGCCGCGCAGGCCAGCCCGATCCACATCACCGGAACCATCCAGTTCGTCCAGTCTTCCCGGTAGAGGCTGGGCCACGTGTTCGACTTGACCCTCTGGTCGTGCAGAAGCAGCGCGAAGAGGATCGAGGGCACGTAGATCAGCAGCGCCGACAGCGCCGTCTGAACCGCGTTGGTGACGGTCCGCAGCATCCCCGAACCCGCCGACGGATCGAAGGCCGAATAGGCGATGCTCACGACAAAGGCGCTGACCACGGCCGTTATGGTCGCCCGGACCCAGACACTGTTGGTGATCCGGTGATCGGCCTCGCTGAACTCGATGTTGTGGAAGAACGCCGCCTGCACGGTCAGGGCTTCTTCTGCTTCGGTCTCCAGGTCGGTACGCACGCCCAGCACGCCATGCTCGACATAGAGCATCAGCAGCGCGCAGAGGTCCGAGGCAAGCTCGTCCGCATCCTTGGCATAGCGTTCCCACTCGGTCCGGTCGCGGGAGGGCGTTGCCGGGTCGTTCTCGTCCTGGGGCATGAAGGCGGACAGGCTGTCGAGGCTGTGTACCAGCCGCTCGATGGAATCCCCCAGCGATACCTCGTTCCTTGAAATCCGCGCCGGAGGCGGCGACTTGTGCGAGAACAGGTTCTGCCGGATGACCCAGGCGCGGAACGCGAAGATCTTGGTGATATCGCGGTCGAAATCGTCGGGGTCGTCCAGGATGCCATGCGCGCAGTCGGAGTAGTGGCGCATCCGTTCCCAGTCCCGATCCGAAATCAGGCAGCCCTGCTGCGCCTCGCCGAAGTCCAGCTTGCGGGCGTTCAGGATCTGCGCCCCGGCGATCAGCCGTGCCGGAATGCCGGAGACACGGTGCGACGCGACGCGCAGCAGTTCCTCGAATTTCTGAAGCGGGCGCACGGCGGGCGCCAGGCCGACCATCGCGAAGCTGACCGCGATGGGCGCCAGCATCACCTCGTTGACCAGGTTGGACTGGAATCCGAAGGCCTGCCCGATGGGCCCGATCATGAAGAAACTGCAGGCCACGTAGATCAGCAGCAGCATCGCCGTGTAAAAGGCCCGCGCCGACAGCGCGATGCGCCGGTTCCGCAGGTCCGACGGCTGCAGGAATTCCGCGATCCGTTTCAGTTCCTTGGATGGCTGGTAGGAAGGCCGTTCAAACTGATCCCGGGAAAATACCCAGATCGTGAAACCACCAAAAAACAACGCAATATAAAAATCACTCGCCATGAACTCATCCCCCATGAGTCCCTCCAGAAGTGCTACCGATCAACGTGGTTTACCCGCACTCGTCAAACACCGGGTTGCAGGGAACATGCTGCGCATCGGCAGCGAACTGACCCAGCCCCAGGAAAAGCAGCGAGAGCATCAGAATGGCAAAATAACGCATCGCGCGATCCTTCATGGAAAGCATTACAATTAAACAATTCGAAGATGATAACATACTTACCGGGAAATTCATAGCTCTAGCTCAACCTATGCGAACATGAGGGTATGCCGATCGGATAGGTCAGACGGGATGCCGGGCGGCGGCGGACCGACGAGGCGCGATGAAGTGGCGCGTTTTGGTACCAGAAAGCCCCCCCGACACCGTGCCTCTTGCGCCGTCATCTCCGGAAGTTTTGCCCAGGTGGGGGCGGGCCGGCGCTGCCCGGCGTGCCGCCGGGCGGGGCGCTTGGGGACGGCATACGCCGAACGGACGCATTAGGGTTCGCAGAGAGTTGGCGCCGCGTAGGCGCCACGCCTGACAGCAACCGTCAGCTGGGATCCCGCCAGCGGTTCACGATCGGGTAGCGCCGGTCCAGCCAGAAGGCCCGCTTGCTCAGACGCGCGCCGGGCGCGGACTGGAAGCGTTTGTATTCCGAGATGTAGATCAGGTTCTCGACCTTCTTGACCACCGCGTGGTCGTAGCCCATCGCCACCACCTCGGCGACGGAGGCTTCGTGGTCGATCAGCTGTTCGAGGATCACGTCCAGATCCTCGTAGGGCGGCAGCGAGTCCTCGTCCTTCTGGTCTGCGCGCAGTTCGGCAGAGGGCGGCTTGTCGATGACGCGGGGCGGAATGACCTCTTTTGCCGGGCCCATCATCCAGTCGCGGTGATTGGCGTTGCGCCAGCGGCAGGTCTCGAAGACCCGGGTTTTGTAGAGATCCTTCAGCGGATTGTACCCGCCGGCCATGTCGCCGTAGATCGTGGCGTAGCCCACCGCCACCTCGGACTTGTTGCCGGTGGTCAGGAGCATCTCGCCGAACTTGTTCGACAGCGCCATCAGCATCAGGCCCCGGAGGCGCGACTGGATGTTTTCTTCCGTCACGTCCGGTTTCAGCCCTTCGAAGAGCGGCGCGAGCGCCTCGGTCACCGCCGCGCGCGGCCCGGAGATCGGAACGTAGTCGTAGCGGCAGCCCAGAGCCTTTGCCACGGCTTCCGCATCCTCGAGCGAATGGTCGGAGGTGTACTCGGAAGGCAGCATCACGCAGCGCACGTTTTCCGGCCCGAGGGCGTCGGCGGCGATCACGGCGACGAGCGCGGAGTCGACGCCGCCCGACAGGCCCAGCAGCGCCTTCGAGAAGCCGGTCTTGCGGAAATAGTCGCGCACCGCCTCGACCATGGCGCGATAGTCCTGTTCCCAGACGTCGGGCTGCGGCGTCTCGCCCCCTGACAGGATGCGCCAGCCTTCGGGGGTGCGCTCCAGCTCGATGGTGCGGATCTCTTCGTCGAAGGCGGGCATGATGAAGGCAAGCTCGCCATGCGGGTTCAGGCCGAAGGTGGCGCCGTCGAAGATCTGGTCGTCCTGCCCGCCCACCATGTTCAGGTAGATCAGCGGCAGACCGGTTTCGACCACGCGCGAAACCATGTGGTTCAGGCGCGTTTCCAGCTTGCCGCGGTAATAGGGCGAGCCGTTCGGGACCAGCAGGAATTCGGCCCCGGTTTCGGCCAGGGTTTCGGCCACGTCCTCGTACCAGGCATCCTCGCAGATCGGGGTGCCGACACGGGTGTTGCCCACGGAATAGGGGCCGCCGAGGGGACCGGAATCGTAGATCCGCACCTCGTCGAACACGGTTTCGTTGGGCAGGTGGTGCTTCAGGACACGGCTGACGATGTTGCCGCCGGTGAGGACGTAATAGGCGTTGAAAAGCTCGCCATCCTCGTGATGCGGCCCGCCGATGCCGAGCGTCGGACCGTCGGCGCAGAGCGCGGCCAGCGAGTGGATCGCGTCGACTGCGTGGCGGCGGAAGGCGGGCTTCGCGACCAGATCCTGGGTGTTGTAACCGGTCACGAACATCTCGGGCAGCGCGACCATGTCTGCGCCCGCGGCCTTGCCGGCCTCCCACGCGGCGAATGCCGCGTCGGCATTGGCCTCGATCGCGCCGACCGTGGGGTTCAGTTGTGCCAGGGTCAGGCGAAACCTGTCGGCCATGTCTCTCTCCGTAACGTGACTTGCGTCTTAGCAGACTGCACGGCCATGGAAAGCCGAATGGGGCAAAAACCGTTGCCCGTCCCGGACCTTGGCTTTAGGTTTCCGCAAAAGCGATACAGGATTAACAGGGTCCGACCAGAGAGGGGGCGACGTGCAGACATCCCGGAGAATTGCGGCTTTGTCGGGCGTGGTTCTCGCCTGCCTTTCGGGCGCGGCACACGCGCAGGAAGACGGCGAGGTCCAGGTCAAGCAGTACGAGGATGGCGGCGTTTACGAGGGCACGTTCAAGGACGGCAAGCAGGACGGCACCGGCACCTACCGCCTGCCGAACGGCTACGAATACACCGGCGCCTGGGTCGAGGGCGAGATCCGCGGCCAGGGTGTCGCGCGCTTCCCCAACGGTTCGGTCTACGAAGGCAATTTCGAACAGGGCAAGCCCTCGGGCTTCGGCAAGATCACCTTCGCCGATGGCGGCACGTATGAGGGCGACTGGGTCGACGGCAAGATCAATGGCGAGGGCACCGCGGTCTACGCCAATGGCGTGAACTATACCGGCGGTTTCCAGGATGCGATGCATCACGGCCAGGGCAGGATGGAAAGCCCGAACGGCTATATCTACGAAGGTGCCTGGGTCAACGGCGTGAAGGAAGGGGAAGGCAAGATCACATATCCCGACGGCGCCGTCTATGAAGGCACGCTGGTGAACGGCCAGCGCTCGGGCACGGGCACGCTGACGATGCCGTCGGGGCTGGTCTATAACGGCGAATGGGCCGAGGGCCAGATCAACGGCACCGGCACCCTGACCCAGCCCAATGGCGACGTCTACGAGGGCGCATTCGTCAACGGCGAACGTCAGGGCCAGGGCAAGGTCACTTATGCGAATGGCGACGTCTACGAGGGTGCGTTCGAGAATGACCGCCGCCACGGCCAGGGATCTTTCTACGGCACGGACGGTTACGCCTATCTGGGCGAATGGGTCGCGGGCCGGATCGAGGGCGAGGGACAGGTCACCTATCCCGACGGGTCTATCTATGTCGGCGAGTTCCGCGACGATCTGGCCGAGGGTCAGGGCCGCATCATCTATCCCGACGGATCGTCTTATGAAGGCGAGTGGCGCGGCGGCGTGATCGACGGCCAGGGCAAGGCGGAATACGCCAACGGCCTGGTCTACGAGGGCGAGTTCAAGGATGCCAAGAACCACGGCCAGGGAACGATGACCTATGCCGACGGCTATACCTATACCGGCCAGTGGCAGGACGGCCAGCGCCACGGCGAGGGCACCGCGACCTATGCCGACGGCACCGTTTACGAAGGCGGGTTCGTCGAGGGCCAGCGCGACGGCACCGGCAAGATCGTGATCCCCGACAACCCCGAGACCGAGGAAGACGAGAGCTTTACTTACGAAGGCGAATGGGCGGACGGCGAGATCAACGGCGAGGGTATCGCCACTTATTTCAATGGCGACATCTACGAAGGCATGTTCGAGAATGGCCGCCGCCAGGGCGAGGGCACGATCCGCTACGCCTCGGGCCAGGTCGCCTCTGGCATGTGGTCCGAGGGGGTGCTGGACGAGACCACCGCCGAGATTTCCGGTGAAGGTGAGAGCACCTCGACCGAGTAGGCATTTCCCGCCCGGTCATCTACCACATTCCGGTCTGCCAGTTCTCGCAGCGCCGCGTGTCGAGCTTCACCTTCGACCCCGACTGGCCCGCACGCCCGATGCCGCCGCGGTACAAGTACGTCCGGATCGCGGGGGATGCGGAACTGGGGCGGGTTTAGGGATCACCGCTGTTTGAAAAAAATGAACAAGAGCATTTGAGCGGTCAGCAAACAGGTTAGCTTCGCCGTGCTCTCAACAAGATTAGAACTTGTGGCGGTCATTTTATTCAGAAATTCTTAGGCGGTGAAAACCTGTATTTAATTGCAATTCAATAAATCCTTCGAGGCCCTGAGCTTCAATCAGACCATGTTTCCCGTAGGCCCATCGACACAGCTGTTTCTCGTTGCCCTTGGATCCGGACTCTTTACTGGATTGGCGTTTCTGATGGGCCGTTGGTGGCGGCTCCCGTTGATCGTTCTGGCCGCTGCACTCCCAGTCGGGCTTTTGTGGTCGGATCCGCCGACCGGTCAATATGCCGGATTGGGCATCGTACTGGTCCTTGCCATATCCCTCGCCGTTTCCATTGCCGCGGCGATGTTGGCCAGCATCCCGAAATATCTCGGCGTTCCTCCGATGCTGCTTGCAGGACTCTTCGTCGCGACTGCCGGTGGTCTCTCGAGTGTCGCACTTTGGAAGCAGTACATCCCCGCCGATTGCATTGGAAAATCGATTCAGGTTCGTGTCGCCGGAGAAATCCTCGACTTGCCGCCAGAAATGGAACCCCTCCTTGCGAAAGAGACGATGGCGAAGTTCTTCGGCCGAGCTGAGAAAAAGGCAGACCACGCTCTGTTCTGCAGGATGAGCCAAAACGGCACGCGTCCCGTCGACGTGAATGTCGTCTCGATCACACCATCAAGCAACGAAGAGGCCATGACTTCCGCTTGCGCAACCAATGACGCGCCTACCTGGTGTGAGATGTACGCCGTGGAACCGTATCGGCACATAAGCAACGTCTTGATTGCGCCCGCGACCCGCTATCCCGTGCCTGAGTCGTACTGGAGAGGTGGCGGTTCGCTTGACATTGTCCGCCATGGAACCTTGGAACAGGGCTGGCTTTGTCTGATCGAAACCAATGGCCGCAAGACTGACTGCCGTGAATGGAGACCCTTTGGATCCGGTTCTCTCTTGACAGTCAGCACCGGGAACAGTGATCCGATCTTGAATGACATGCCGGTCGAGGAAGCTCTGGAAATGGTTCGCAAGGCTCGCAACACGTTCCTCGCTATGGTTCAGCAATAGCCTGTCAAGGAAGACTGTGTTGCGATCCAGGCGTTGAGGCCCGGGCATCGCAACCGAAGCTATCAGCGGCGCGCATCTGAAAGGTATTGCTAAACCCGCTCCCCCTTCGACAGCTTCGCCAGGACCGTCTCCGCCCCGTCCAGCACCGCCGCCTTCCGGTCCGCGTCCATTCTATCCCACGTGCGGTACATGTTCGCCATGCGGCCGTTGCCTTCGAACCGGGCGCGGTGGCGGTCAAGGAAATGCCAGTAGAGCAGGTTGAACGGGCATGCGCCGTCGCCGGTCTTCTGTTTCACATCGTAAGCACAGGATTTGCAGTAATCCGACATCCGGTCGATGTAAGCGCCTGAGGAGACGTACGGCTTGGACCCAAGGATGCCACCATCCGCGTATTGGCTCATCCCTACCGTGTTCGGCGCCTCGACCCATTCATAGGCGTCGGCGTAGACCTCGAGGTACCACTCGTGCACCTGCGTCGGGTTCACCCCGGAGAGCAGCGCGAAGTTGCCGGTGACCATCAGCCGCTGGATGTGATGAGCGTAGGCCTCGTCGCGGGTCTGCTCCACCGCTTTCGCCACACAATGCATGTCGGTCTCGGCGCTCCAGTAGAAATCCGGCAGGTTGCGCTGGTGGTTCAGGGCGTTGCGGCGCGGGTAATCGGGGCCCTCGCGGAAGTAGATGCCGCGCACGTATTCGCGCCAGCCGATGATCTGGCGGATGAAGCCCTCGGCGGCGTTGATCGGGACGTCGCCGGCACGCCACGCGTCTTCGGCGGCGCGGCAGATTTCCATCGGGTCGAGCAGTCCGGCGTTGAGGTAGACCGACAGGACCGAGTGGTAGAGGAACCGTTCGCCGATGAGCATCGCGTCCTGGTAGTCGCCGAAGCGCGGGAGCGCGTGTTGCACGAAATGTGCAAGTGCGCGGCGGACCTGTCCGCGGTCTGTGGCGAAGCGGAATGGGTACAACTTTCCGAAATTGTTGGGAAAGTGAATCTCAACCATAGATAGAACATCCTCCACCGTCCCGTCCGGTTGGAATTGCATCGGTCCGCCGTAATCCACGCCGTCGGGCGGCGGTTTGCGGTTTTCGGGGTCGAAGTTCCATTTGCCCCCTGCCGGATCGCCGCCGTCCATCAGCAGGCCGGTCTTCCGCCGCATCTCGCGATAGAAGTATTCCATGCGCAGCGCCTTGCGCCCGTCGGCCCAGCGGTCGAATTCCGCGTGGCTGCAGAGGAACCGGTCATCCTCGAACCGGCGGCATTTCACCGGGGCGGCGTCGGCGAAATCCTCCAGCAGGCGGATCAGCCGCCATTCGCCGGGCTCGGTGTAAATGATCTCGTCCGCCCCGGTCTCCGACAGACGCCGCATCAGTTCCCTGTCGATGGCCTGTGTGTTGTCTTCGTCGTCCAGCGTCGTGTAGGCGACGCGCCAGCCGTCGGCCTCCAGCGAGGCCGCGAATTTGCGCATGGCGGCGAAGCAGAAGGCGATCTTCTTGGGGTGGTGGCGAACATAGGTCGCTTCGCCCATGACTTCGGCCATGACGACGGTGTCCTGCGCCTTGTCGGCGTCCCTCAGCGCGGCGATGTCGGGGGAAAGCTGGTCGCCCAGTACCAGAACCAGCCGCGTCATCCGCCCTGCCCCGCAAAAGAAACGGGCATCCCGCACGTCAACCTGACCATCCGGCTCCCCTTACACTCGCACCGCTTGACCCAGCGGGACCTAGTGCCATCCTAACAACCGACGAGTCGCCCGGAGGCGCCGCCATGCGGATTTGCCTGTTCCTCGCCCTGATCGCCTGGCCTGCTTCGGCGCTGGACCTGAAGCTGTCCGGCTTCTACCACCTGAACCGGCCTGCCAGTCTGGAATACGACCCCGCCTTCTGCGGCCTCTGGATCGCCAACGAGGGGCCGGAGACGATCCTTGTCACGCTGGATGGCGTGGAACTGCGGCGCTGGCGCAGCGGGCTTTACCGGATCAAGGCGATCGCGCTTCATGGCGACGGGCTGATCGTGGCGGACGGCATGGGCCGGTATCAGCAGATGTCGAAGGACGGCGCCCCGAGGGGAGAGCCGTTCCGCCTGGGCGACCTGAATGCGGCGACCGAGGGGATGATCGTGCTGCCGAACGGGACGCTGGTGGTGGTGGAGGACGATCCGGCGCGGATCATCTGGGTGCGGATGGACGGTACCGTGGAAAAGATCATCCACGCCGATCTGCTCGAACCGCCGCTGACCGAACCGCAGGGCATCGCGCGCGATCCGCGCACCGGGCATCTGCTGATCGTGGACGACTGGGAGGGGACGAATTCGCTGTTCGAGTTCGACGCCTCCGGCACCTTGATCGGGACAGAACCGCTGATCGCCTATGGCTCCGACCCTGAAGGCATCGCGATCCGTGCGGGCGCGAACCTTCTTTTCCTGGCTTTCGACGGCGGCGCGCGGATTGCCGCGCTGGACTACACGCCCACCGTCGGGCTGGGGATGGAGCTTCCCGAGCCCGGCGCGGACTGCATGATTTCCTGAAGAGGCCGGGCGCTGTCTCCGGATCCCGGTTGACCGTTTGCGAGATTTTATATATCGCGTTATATAACAGTGAATAGGAATTCTAGTATGGTCGAGGATATCGTCCGTCAGAAGGGTTATCTGACCCTCGGCAGCCGCCTGCGCCGGATTGGCGAGCGGCTGCAGGCAGAAACCCAGAAAGTCATGGCAGACCATGACGTACCGGTGCAGGCGGGCCATTATCCGCTTCTCGCGGCGCTGGACGAGCAGGGGCCGCTTTCCGTCAACGAACTGGTCGAGGCGCTGGGCGTCAGCCAGCCGGGTGTGACCCGCAGCGTCGGGCAGCTGGCGAAGCAGGGCATCGTCAGTGTGCAGCGCGGCAAGACGGATCAGCGGACGCGTCTGGTCGGCCTGACGGACCGGGGCCGGGATATCGTCGCGCAGGGCCGGGAGTACATCTGGCCGCGGATCGAGTCCGGCGTCGCGGGTCTGATGGCCGGTCAGGACGGCCCGCTTCTGGAGCAGCTCGATCACCTAGAGGCCGCGCTGGACGAGGCATCGCTGCTGCAGCGCATCACGCGGACGGGCGGAAGTGGCGGCAATGGATGAGCATATCCTCGACCGGCCGGTCTGGAGCGCGCTGACGACCGTGCATGGCCGTTTCGCCACCGGCACCGGCAACGCGCGCCGATTCCGGAGTGACATCAGCCCGTTCGGTGCCGCCGGCGATGACAGCGAGCAGAGCCTTGCCGACCTCGGTGCGCTCGTGACCGCCGGCGGCCGCATGGTGACTCCGCAGGCCGAGGACATCGTCTGTCCGCCCGGCGCACGCATGGCGGCGAATATGCCCGCACAGCAGATGATCTATGAACGGCCGGAAGTGTCGGAAGTAGCGGCCCCGGCCGCCCGCAAGCTGAGCGCGGCGGACGCGCCGGCGATGCTGGAACTGGCCACGCTGACCAATCCCGGCCCCTTCGCGCTGCATGTCCACCTGCTTGGCGAATACTGGGGGATCGAGCAGGATGGACGCCTTGTCGCGATGGCGGGCGAGCGGCTGAAACAGCCCGGATTCACCGAACTCAGCGGGGTCTGCACCCACCCGGATTACCTGGGGCGCGGATATGCGCGGGAACTGTGCCTGACTGTCCTGAACCGGATCATGGGCCGGGGAGAACTCCCCTATCTTCACGTCTTCAGCAGCAATACGGGCGCGATCGCGCTATACGAAAAGCTGGGATTCCGTGTGCGCCGGACGATCCATGTCGGGATACTGGAACCGGCCTGACGGCGGTGTCACAGGCCGCGCTGGCCTGCAAGCGCACCGTCGGGCTCGGGATGGAGCTTCCCGAGCCCGGGGCGCGGACTGCAAGATTACCTGAGCCCGAAGGCTCAGGCGAAAGTGACCAGCTGCAGTCCTTTGCACTTGAGCAGCGGCGTCTTGTAGTCGGAGCCTTCCTCCGCTGCCTTTGAGCCGAGTTCGTCGGCAACGACGATGGTGATGGCCAGCTCGTCTGTATCGTCCAGCGCGCGTCGCAGACCCTCTGTCACTTCGACCCGCTTGAAAGCGGGTGTCAGCGGGCTCGACCGGCGAGTATCGAACCGCTGCGGCGCGCGCATGTGGCAGTGTCCGTCATCGCCGGTGCATTCGAGGTGACCAAAGATGGCGAACTGCCCGGCGCAGGCCGGATCGTCCGGGTTCAGGTTCTTGGGGTCCGGCCGTGGCGTGTTGAAATAGATCAGCCCGCTATAGCTTTGCCGGAACGTGTCGATCCCGTAGATTTCCAGATCCGCCCGCACGTAGCCGGGGCGGAGTTTGGGCTTGAATGCCTTGTATTCGTAAATCTCGATCATCGTTACTCTCCCTTAGCCCACGGGCACCGGGTCGACCGGCGGTATCTGTTCTGCCGTGTCGGCATATTCGTAGCCCAGCGCGCGCGTGTCGAGCACGTCGCGCACCGTCATCGCGAAGGGGTCGAGGACGATGTCGAGCAGGCTTCCGGTGATTGTGTTGATCCCGTTCCGGATCTGCCAGAGGTACCAGATCCGGTCGACCATCGCGTGGTGCGCGTAGAAAACGGGATCGTAGGCGGCGGTGGTCGTGTCGCCCATGTCGCCGCCGACCCAGCCGTGAACGTGATCGTGCATGTTCTGCACCCGGTCCGAGAAGGAGGACCAGTCGTTGTCGTTCAGCGCCGTCGCCACTTCGGTCTCGGTGGGCAGCCGCGCGGCCGGGTTCTGCCCTGGCCGCCGGCGGGTGAACCGGCGGATGTCGCCGGTCGGCAGGTCGATGTTCATCCGGTAGCGACGCAGCGGGCTTTCCTCGCCGCCGATATCGGTCGCCTCGTAGCCCTCTGGCACCTCGCGGATCGCAGTCCAGTCCCACCAGGGCTGCGCGACGCCGCCCTCCTCGACAAAATCGTTCAGGGCAAGGTCCAGATAATAAAGGTAGGCGCGGTGCCACGGCAGGAACAGCTGCGCGCGGTTGTCGGACCGGCGGCTGAACTGGTGGTGCCAGCAATACCAGAACGGCGCGCCATGGACGCCGGCGATGATGTTGTAGCCCCGGTTGTCGGAAATTCCCTGGATACGTCGCATCGCCACGGCGAAATCGATCATCTCCTGGCTGTCCGGCAAGTCGACCCGCAAGCGGTATCGCATGGATCCGGCCATGAGCCCTCCTCCCAAAATGCATTCATCAATAAGACGCGAGAGTATCACGAAAAATGCTATCGGGATAGTTGTGTAGCCGGGCGTCCGATTTTTTGGGTTTTCTTTTACCGCGATCCGCCTATAGTCCCGCGCCATGACGAGCCTGCGGCATATCCACGTTCCGACTGCGCCCCGCGCAGCGCTGCCGCTCGGCCTTCTCCTGCTCCTTAGCCGCCTCTGAGCGTGCCGTCCCGGCGCGACCGCTCAGAGGAACGCCACCGCGCCAAAAGACTTTCGGCTTAAGGACAACAGAAGAGACATCACAATGATTAGTACCGATTCCGACCGCGTGTTGATTTTCGACACGACGCTGCGCGACGGCGAGCAATCCCCCGGCGCGACCATGACCCATGAAGAGAAGCTGGAGATCGCCCAGCTTCTGGACGAGATGGGCGTCGACATCATCGAGGCGGGATTTCCCATCGCCTCGGAAGGCGATTTCGCCGCCGTATCCGAGATCGCCAAGCAGGCACAGAACGCCACGATCTGCGGGCTGGCGCGGGCGAATTTCAAGGATATCGACCGATGCTGGGAGGCGGTGAAACACGCCAGATCCCCGCGCATTCACACCTTCATCGGCACCTCGCCGCTGCACCGCGCCATCCCGAACCTGAACAAGGAGCAGATGGAAGAGCGGATCCACGAGACGGTGACCCATGCCCGCAACCTCTGCGACAACGTGCAGTGGTCGCCGATGGATGCGACGCGCACCGAGTGGGACTACCTCAAGCGCGTGGTCGAGATCGCGATCAAGGCGGGCGCCTCGACGATCAACATCCCCGACACGGTGGGCTACACCGCGCCGGTGGAATCCGCCGACCTGATCCGCCGCCTGATCGCAGAGGTGCCGGGCACGGAAGACGTGATCTTCGCCACCCACTGCCACAATGACCTGGGCATGGCGACGGCCAACTCGCTGGCCGCCGTGGCGGGCGGCGCGCGGCAGGTGGAATGCACCATCAACGGCCTCGGCGAGCGCGCCGGCAACACCGCGCTGGAAGAGATCGTGATGGCGCTGAAGGTGCGCCACGACATCATGCCGTGGTCGACCGGCGTCGATACGACGAAGATCATGAACATCTCGCGCCGGGTGGCGACGGTCTCGGGCTTTTCGGTCCAATACAACAAGGCCATCGTCGGCAAGAACGCCTTTGCCCATGAAAGCGGCATCCATCAGGACGGCATGCTGAAGAATGCCGAGACCTTCGAGATCATGCGCCCCTCCGATGTCGGCCTCTCCGAGACCAACATCGTCATGGGCAAGCATTCCGGCCGCGCCGCGCTGCGGTCGAAGCTGAAGAACCTGGGCTTCGACCTGGCGGATAACCAGCTGAACGACGTGTTCGTGCGGTTCAAGGCGCTCGCCGACCGCAAGAAGGAGGTGTTCGACGACGACCTGATCGCGCTGATGCGCGATACCGAGGTCGAGCATTCGAACGAGCGCATCCAGGTGAGGTTCCTCCGGGTGATCTGCGGCACCGAGGCTCCGCAGTCGGCCGACCTGACGCTGACCATCGACGGCGAGGACAAGCAGGTAACTGCCACCGGCGACGGCCCGGTCGACGCGACGTTCAACGCGGTGAAGAAGCTGTTCCCGCACGATGCGCATTTGCAGCTTTACCAGATCAACGCGGTGACCGAGGGTACCGACGCGCAGGCCACGGTGCATGTGCGGCTGGAACAGGATGGCCGTATCGCCACCGGTCAGGCCTCTGACACCGACACCGTGGTGGCCTCGGCCAAGGCCTATGTCACCGCGCTGAACCGCCTTCTGGTCCGGCTGGGCAAGACCGCCCCGGATGCCGACGTGAAAGCGGTCAGCTACAAGGACGCGGGCTGACCGACACTTGGGTTTCGGGCCGCTGAGGCGGCCCGACCCGTCGGGGGGCTTTGCCCCCCGCCCCCCCCAAAGTACTTGTGACCAGAAGATGTACGTGTTCATTCGGTTTGTACTCCCTGTTCCAACGGATTTGAAACCGGAAGAGGGCGGAAGTCTACGGACTATCCGGGATGGGCTGGCGAAGTCAGCAATTCAGATAGAATTTGGTGTGCGGATCATAGCCGAACTGTTATCTTTTTCCGCTCCGGACACCGAAGGCAGCTGTGCGACACAAAGCCAACACACGGCCGAAGTATCCGAAGTGCTAAAAACGGCCCAGAGCGGTCATTTGTTAGAATTCGGGATGTTACCCCGCAGCCCGTTGATGCGAACATTCGGGGCAACTGCGCAACCAAAGATCTCGGCGAGGTCGTTCGATTGGGCCCAAGTCGACCTATGTGTTTTGCAGGATGCTCTATCTTCGCGCTACTTGGCGGTTTAGCCAAAGTTTCGGGTGACAAACAAAGAAGGCGGATTCAAAACTCCCCTCATGCCTTTTTCAGAACAGCAACTCCTGGAGCTGCAAACCGCCATCACCGAGGTACTGAATGGGACCGCAGCCAATAACTGGGAGCGTGGATTCCTTGGCGACATGCAGACGAAGCTTGACCGATACGGCCGAAGAGCCAGGCTGAGTGAGAAGCAGTACCGCCTGCTGATGAAACTTACTGCTCCGTACCGGAGCGCGGACCGCCCTTCTCAAGCTAAGTCGGTTGGGAGCGAACGAAGACACGGCAGCCCGCGCAACAGGCGTCGCGCCCAAGGCGCGTGGCCCTGGTGGTCGGCCCTGCAGGTTGTGTTGTTCTCCGGCCTCGTGGTCGGCTACCTGGGGTTTCAGGCGGTGGAGCGCTTTCCGGAGTATCTCGGGCCTCTCGTCCCGATGACAGCGGCCAATGGCATTGCCGGCACGGTGACACATGTCCGGGACGGCGACACGATTGAGGTCTCCGGTGTCCCCATCCGGTTCGGCTCGCTGGATTGTGCGGAGCGTGGCACCGTCAGGGGCGATCGTGCGACAGCGAGGATGCGGGAGTTGGTCTCCGGGCTCCGCCTCGAGTGCTTCCTGAATGGCCGGTCGAGTTATGACCGCAAGATCGGAAGCTGCCGTCTTCCCGACGGGCGGGACCTGGCTGCAGTGATGATACGAGAAGGACATTGCGGCCGATACTGGTGACGTCTGTCTTCAGCTACCTGTTCACAGTGGACCTTTGCAGCACGTGGAACAAATGGCAGCCGAACCGGACGTTTTCGCTTGCTGCAGCTACAATCCGGACCCCACGCGTTTCGCCGTACGGCGCCAGTTCCCGTTCATACTGCCCATGTCGGGCAGGTTTGTCGTGTCCACTACCGGTGGCACGCCTATTTCGGATCGGATGTTACAGTATTTCGTGCGCTGCGACAGGGTGACGGCCAGTATTTCGCGCTGGAACGCGATCCCGTTGTGGCAATCATGTCTCCGGCCTGGGTTCAGGACGCTGCCACGTGTTCGGCGATGACCTTGGGCGCGCCGATGGCTTCGGTTGCCGCCCTCGTTGATCTTCACAGGGTTCTCGGAACGCTGAGGTTCCGGCGATGTTTTGTCGATGAGGAATCGACAAAGGAGGCCGAGCATGACCTTTCAACACCCCGCCAAGGCACAGCGACTTCCGCTGCCCTTTCAACCGTGTCCGATTGCCCGATTGACGGAGGAGGACCGGACGGTCGTTCTGTCGGCCCTGGTGCAACTCCTGCTGGCGGCCGCCGGGGCCGACCTGAAGGAGGCGGGCAATGAGTGTTGAGCACGGCGCCATTCTACCGCCCGCCCTTCTGCAGCGACGCGCGGTTGTTTATGTCCGCCAGTCGACCCAGACCCAGGTCATGGTCAATTTAGAGAGCCAGCGCAGGCAGTATAATCTGGTTGAGGCAGCACGTGGCTATGGCTTCGCATCCGTCGACGTCATCGATGACGATCTCGGCATTTCCGCCAGCGGATGCGCTGAGCGGCCTGGCTTTGAGCGGTTGGTGGCGTTGCTTTGTTCTGGGGCGGTCGGCGCGATTTTCTGTCTTGAGGTCTCGCGCTTGGCCCGCAATGGGCGCGATTGGCATCACGTGCTGGAGCTTTGCGGTCTCGTCGAGGCACGCGTCTGAAGGCAACCAAGCCCAGCTTGCGCGCAATGCCTATGGTCGATCGGGCGGGGTCAAATCCGGTCGGGGTGGAGGGGCCCTTTTGGCAGGCTTGGTGTCCTGCGCTAGGTGCAGTAGGCGTCTTCACGTCGTCTATACCGGACGAACACCGCGCCCCGTCTACCGATGCGACACACCCAATCTTCTTCTCGGCCAGAAGCGGTGCATGACCTTCGGGGGCGCCCGCGCCGAACGGTTGGTCACCGAAGCCTTGCTCGATGCGGTCGCGCCGCTCGCCATTGAAGCCGCAGTCGCGGCACAGGCGGCAATGAGCAAAGCAGCGCAAGAAAGGCGGAGGGTTCTTGAGATGGAACCCCAGCAGGCCAGATACGACGCTTCGCTGGCCGAACGACGTTACGCCTCCTGCGATCTGGAGAACCGGCTGATCACGTCAGAACTCGAGAAACGCTGGGAAGAGGCGCTCGGGCGCGTGCGGACGTTCGAACAGCGGCTGGAAGGAGATACCAGCTCCGAGGTCCCGGTCGTGGAACCAGACCGCTTGGAAGGCCTTGCGCGGGATCTAAAGGCGGCATGGGAGGCCCCGGAGACAACCATGCGCAGCCGCCAGCGTTTGGTTAGGACCCTGATTGAGGACATCATCGCCGATATCGATGAGGCGACCGGCGAGATCGTCCTTGTTATCCATTGGAAGGGGGGACGGCACACAGAACTCAGGACGAAGAAGCCCAAGACAGGCGAGCATGGCGCGAGGACGAGCGACGAAGCCCTCGGCGTCATTCGGGAGATGGCGGGCCGATGGTCGGATGAGGCAATCGCCGCCGGCCTGAACCGGATGGGCATGCGAACCGGGCAGGGGAAGACTTGGAACGCAAAACGCGTGTCCTCGATCCGCCGTGTCAACGGCATCCACGGCTATCTTTCCGCCGACAAGGATGGCCCGTATCGCACCATGACCGAGGCGGCAAAGGAACTCGGTGTGACCAACCACGTCATCCGAAGGCTGATCAAGGACGGGATCCTGCCCGCAAACCAGGTCGTCGAAGGCGCACCCTATCAAATTCGCGCCAAGGACCTGTACTCAGAGCCAATCTTCTCAGCGATCGAGCGGAAAGGTCGCCCGTGTCACGCTGACACCACACATCAGCTTTCAATGTTTCCAAGCACTTAAAGATGAGGTGCACAATGACCACCCGCTCGTCAGCGGTCGGATTGAGCGCTCGCAGATGTTGTTGTCCAGCTCGAGCTGGCTGTCTTCGAGATAGGCCTGCGCCTTTGGCATGCGATCGAGGGCGTAGCGAATGGCCTCGGCCAGTTTGGTTTTCCCCGAGATTTTGGGCAGTTGGATCTTCAGCCAGTCTTCCAGGTCGTCGAAGATCGGTTTGGCCTTGGCCTGTTGCAACGCGACGCGTTCCGCGGATGACCTGTAGCGCGCTTCCTTTTCGACGGCATAGAGCCTGGCGATGCGTTCGATCGTCTCCTTGGCGATGGTGGACCAGCATTTCGAGCCGAATCGCGCCTTGCGATGACCTGCAAGCTGATGCTCGAGCCTCTCGATCTTCAGCGCCCGCGTCTGCGCGCAGATCGACCGCTTCTCTTCATCCGACCAGAACCGCTTCTTCTGAACGTTCTTGCTCGCCATAGAGTGCCTCAGAATGTCCATCATCAAGAATGGACACTATCAGCCGCGGATTCCCAACATCAGAGTGGTCAGACCGGACGCATACTTACGAGATGCGATCGCTTCCTGTTGAAGTTGCCTCCAGGCGACACCACCACTTGAGCATCATTCATAGAATGAAGACACTTCGGCCATAATGCGTTCGATCACTGGAACCTCGTCCTCAAGCTGCCCCTCGAAACTTCCGGGGAAGCTGTCCGAGATGACGAGTTCGTCCTCGGACGCATGCTGCCCATAATGAAGAGTGACGTGCCATATCAAGGGTCCTTCAAACCGATCACCGTCGATCCGAACCTCGTCGTCGAAGGTCTCGATCGTGTCGACGTATGTGTTCGAAGAGAGCGCAGAAAGGTCCTGCCAGGCTTCGGTTTCCCTAAGTTCTGTGGCCTTCATGGCTGCAATGATCTTCTCTCGAAGAGCTTTCAATTGGTCCATCCCGTCACCCAATTATTGGGTCGCCGATGCCAATGCCGGCTACAAACCGCCATTTCAGGGTCTCGCACAGGCCTCCCAAGTCGGGATAGATGTGACTGTGGTCAATGCCCATTTTGAACAACCCCCGCCGGAATCGCGCCCGCATTGACGCGGGTATAACGAATTCATTCATTTTCGGCGGGTCCCAAGGCACGTTGGGTTGATTGTGCACCGAGAACAATCCGCGTTGGTTAATGATGCGGCTGGCAGATTTCGACGGCAACAGGTACATCACACGGTCGATGGAGAATGGATCTTCGTTCTTCTTCGGGTCGATGATGTCATCGTCGGGAATGCTATAGGCATGTACAACGGCATCCTCTCCCGTGGGAAAGCTCGCAACGGCAAAGAAGCAAGCGACCAAGGGATTGGTCGACCAATCCAGCAATCGAGTTGGCAAACCATGGTGCTGCGCAATGGCCAGCCAATCCCAATCCGATAGGGGACGTACAGCGACCATCGTGTCCGCCGATCGCTGGAACGCACGGAAAAGCCGTTCTTCATTCAATGGCGAATAGGTTTCGGCCTTACGTCCTACGCTCGGTACGAACAGGTGACTGGGTGATGCGCAACCGCGAAAAACCCATCGCGTGTGAGCCCGCGCATCAATGAATTCGATGAACTCGATCCATTTATCATGGGCCTCGCGAATAAGATCTTCCGCCAACTTACCGGTCTTGGTCGGAGGGTTGATGCGCGAAGTCACTTCTTCGGGCCAGCCTCTGAACTGCGGTGGTCTCATCGTTCCGGGCTTCTCATGACGAGATAGAGTGCTGTCGCGTAGTCGCGGGCCACCACTGCACCCGGGAAACAGTCTCGTGAAGAATCTGCCATGGCAGAAGGCCAGAAAACCACTTTTGGCTGAAGACCGGCTTTTGCTGCGGCTTCGAGTTCGAACTTCGAGCACCGTGATCCAATCAACAGTAGGTCGACGCATTCGTGGGCTCGGCAGTCGAGATCATCCAATCCAAATGTCACATGCCTGACGCTTCCGCCGAGATAGCTCAGCCATGAACGTGTCGTAAGGACAAGAGCTTGCAGTTCAAAGTCGCCTAGTCCCACGATGCGGATCTCTTCGCGACGAGCCGTGTTGGGCATTCGGCCGCTCACCTCAGTTACACTTGGGAGCGGGAGGCGAGGCCCCTCCACGAAATGGGCCGCGCAGCGAGCGGCATAGTGCGCCGCATCGACAGGGTCTCGTCCAAGTTCGCCCCAAGCATACGCGAATGCCGCTGCGGTGACGTCGCCAGAGCCGATCCTGAAGAAGCTCTCAGCCGCATAACTTGGGATGCGGACCGGCTGATCCCCCTGGAATACCATCAGACCGCCTAGGCCATCTTTTACCAAAACGATCTGCGGCGGTTGCGGCAGATCGCGGAGCGCAACGATTGCTGAAAGGAGAACATCCTCGTCGGGCATGTGGCGCCCTGGGTTGTCGCCCGAACTACCCTCGGCATAAGTCAAGCTTAAGAGTTCGCGGCCGGTCACAATCATCGCCAGGGAACCAGCCGTCGATCCATTATCATAGAACGACGCGGTCGGCGACTGTGGATCATAGACCACCCTGTCACCTTTGACGCAAGCGTCACATTCAAGCATGCCGAACCGCAACACCACCTTGTCTTCCACCATTAGGTCGGGATAGCGGGGCGACAGTTCCTCAGGCAGTGTATTCGGTTGAAAAGTATTCAGATACTCAAATGTCATTGGATGCTCGGACGCATGCAGTTGCGGGGCCACGCCGAAACTCGCTAAGCTCGTTTCGACATCTTCCATCCATTCGTCAGGGACGTATGCATGCAAGTGCACTGCATCAGACACGGAGCTCACGGCGATCGCGGCCCTCAGCCCGGAGCCGTAGATCTGGTCCCAAACCGGATACTTGCACCGTTCGGCATAAACACCGCCTGCAATTGAAATCATCGACGGAACACCTTGACCGAGCATCGGGAGAAGGACGCCGTCTCAACGATAGCAACATACGCTACGTCTTGTTCCAAGCAACGGATCAGCCGGGACAACCCCCTGAATGCGGCCAATGTACCAACGACGGCACCAGCAGTGGTTTCGCAAACCACACTTCTGATCCTGCCTTGGATGCGAAGGCTGATTACGAGTTTGTCTTCCTTGTTAAGCGCGGCGCTGACGCTGGATTGCACACCCACAAGATCAGTATGGAATGCGAGATCGCACCCATCTCCAACGACGGCAGGTGGTGCGGCGCCGCCCTTCGCCTTCTTGATCTGATCTGGTGCATACCCTCCCATCAGGTTACCTGCTCATTCGTTCTGTGATAGACGGTGTCGACGCATTCACGATGCTTGAGGCACCCACCACATTGACCGCATGCGAACTCGTGGACGTGGCAAGAGAACGTTAGCCCTATGAGATCGTACGGGAAAGCTGACTTGCGCAACAACGACGGCGTCGAAAGATTACATGCCGGTGCAGTGACGCGTACGCCGCCCTCCTGAAGAGACAGCACGCGATCCATGGCACGGAAGAAGGTTGCTTTGCCGTCAGCATGGCGATCGGTGGAGACAGATCCGACCATGATCTCCGTAATACCTTGGGGCATCAGCATCATGGCGGCAAGCGTGACGAGCATCTGGTTCCTGTATGGCCAGAACTCCATCGCCGCCGCACCCAGTGCCGCCGGGCGATCTACCATGGAACCTGAGCCAAGGGAGGACAGATCGACAGTAATGCGGCGATGCTCAAGTCCAATGGCGGTGCAAAGGGCTGATGATGCAGCGATCTCGCCCTTGGCGGCTATCTGACCGTAGTCAATTGTGACGCAGACCTCTGGACGCAGCCAGTGCGCCAGTGCCGCGGAATCCAGTCCACCGGACATCAGGAGGGCCTTCATCGGGCAGTCCCCCAGATCGCCTCGTAAATGGCGGTCGAGAAGTCCGATACGATCATGCAACCAGTGCCCTGGAGCATGGTGAGGCTTTCAGGACGCGGCGATTCCGCGAGCACCACGACGGGAATGCCGTGCCGATGCGCATGCCCGACCTCGAACAAAGTCCCGGCGTCTTCACCATCCAGCAACGCAAGCACGACTGAGCATTGCTCCAATCCATCAAGGTCGCGCTTAGCAATGTACTCTGCATCACCGTGGGGCCCCACGTCGTGGATAGGCGAAAAGACATTCGCACCAAGGGACATGAGGCACCTGCGAGCTTCTTCCACCATCCAGCGTTGGGCAAGGTTGAAGAATGGCGCTGCTAGATAGATCTTGCTTGCTGGATCAGGCGCTGGCATCGGCAGGCTAGATGTCAGTTGCGAAAGATCCACTTCCGTGTTTCTTGTCTCCACATAGCGTGAGACTGCACGGGATGCCGTGTCAGCCGCTGTCACTGGGTCGTCGTCCAACTCGCCCCAGCGCTGCGCGAAAACCGCGCTAAACACATCACCCGAGCCGATCTTGAAAACCGTATTTGCCGCATAGGCAGGAACGTTTGCGGTCAGACCATCGGCAACCACCATTGCTCCCCGCGGTCCTCGTTTAACCACGACGACGAAAGCTCCGGAGTGCTGCATCAGTCCTCGAGCACCTTCCTCTCCAGCGTCGCCCATCGCCAGATTCAACTCCACCTCATTGAGGACGATTGCCAGCGCTTCGGCCGTGGATCCGTTTTCCCGGAAGCGATGAACCTCGTTGGCGTTCTGGGGATCGAAGACTGCGCGCCCTGCGTTGACCAATGCATCTCCCTCTATGTAACCGAACCGAAGCACCGTGTTTCCGGCGACCCTCAAGGGCTCATAGCATGCTTCGGGTGCGCCGATGAGCTCTGCATGGGAAAGCGGGTGGAGATAGTGAAACGCAATGTCCTCTCTGATGGGCCGGAAATCGGCGGTGACGCCAAAGGCCGCCATCGAGTGCTTGGCGTCATCGACCCAGTCTTGACAGGCATAAGCGACGAGCCGTGTGCCAGGTGATAGCCGGGACACGGCGGCGGCGGCTCTACCTCCCGACCCGAAAATTCGCGACCATGTCGGCCGTACGCATTCCTCGCGGTAGACCCCACCCGCCACGATCATCAGTGCACACGTGTCCCGACCACATGGCATCCACCTGGTCGGATCTGCGTAACCCCCACTTGGTAATTCACGCCGTCCCTAAGGCATCTTATTAATTGCGCCAGATTTAGGAACGCTGACAAGGCGCCGACGATTTCCCCTTCAGAATCCACGCAGACGACAGTGGGGAACTGCCCCTCAGCCCTGAGTTCCACCACCAGCGAATCGCCTACCTTAATTCGCTCCAAGCGGGGCAGGCGAACGCCTTCGAGATCCACGTCGATATGCAGATCGCATGCGTCGTTGTTCGCCCCCCCAGAGGCTCGAGCTCCCTTATTGCCAGCCATAGACGACGAACTTTTCAGTGTTTTCTTGCTAGACATAGAATCACTCCCCCAATAATCATAAGCAAAGGGGCGCGCGAGGAAATGCTCAGCCGTATAAAATGCGCATTTCTCGCCAAATAATGGCGTCGAGGACTGACGCGCGGATCTGTAAGGCTTGGGCGAAGCAAAGGAACTTGCGCTCCAGCGCCTCGTAGTCGCGGGGTAGCCTGTATGTATCGGGAAAGAGGCCGATCATAGCCCCCGCGCGCAGAACGTGAACGTCGAGAATAGCCACTTCGTCGCTGCCGACATGGTTCCGGACGATCCACGACGCTGTCTTGGGACCGATGCCGGGTAACTCCATCATACGGTTTCGAAACGAGATCGGATCGTCGGTATTTGGCGGAGTATCACGAATAGACTTCAACGCGATGTGCAAACGCCCAGCCCGCTGCCTTGGATAGCGATACTTTTGTAGCCTGCCGTTCACTAGTAGCGGTTCGCTAAGCAACGCTTCGAATTCGACCACGCTCGGGACATCATCTGCCCGCAGAACTCCAGCTTCGTCCAGCTGATTCCAAGCAGCGCGATTTAGCTCCATCTTCACCCCGTAGCCGCCAAGCAAGCAGAATGCTAGATCCTCTGCCAAGGGCGTTCCCTTCGGGCTGACGTAGTCATCCACATTGTCGCCTTCGAGGTCAGCTATGGCCGCCAGGAATGCCGGCGTCGGAACCCATTCCCGACGACCATACTGCACGCCTGGGACCACCTCATCCTCGGGTCCGAAACGACGATGACACATGGCATTGTCCTCCATAATGCAAAGCATATATGCAATGCATATGTCGAACAAGGACGGCTCAATCATCGCGGCTCTGAAAGCGTGTCAGCGGAAGGACAAGTTGACGCAGGCCGAGTTGGCGACGGCCTTGGGAATCCACCAAGCCCATCTTTCTAAGGTTATGGCTGGCAAAGCGCCACTGTCGAGCAAGCTGAGGGCGCGGGCGGAGCGGCTACTCCAAAGCGGCGAGGCATCCAATGCTTTGATTGAAGATTTGGAGGTAGAACTGATTCAAGCCCTGCGATCATCCAAGGATTTCCGGGCCCTGATACGTGCTGCCATGCAATTGCACAGAACGCGGATTAGTGACACTGCTGGCAGTGATTAGCAAACACCCAGAACTCCTTTGTGTATCTGAACGACGCTTCGAATGACCGACATGATGACGCGAAACCGACGTCGCTCACAGTATGCGCAAACGATCGCTTTGGGCCGAGTATGTCAGAACGGACTAGAATTGTTGAGAGGATTAAGAACGTGGTAGAAATTGACCATGGCGTAGTCCATTGCTTTGACCTGGCCATCTTCTGCTAAGCCAAATGCACTTGGCTTTCGGTCATTCAGCCAACTCGGAAAGTTCCGGAGTTGGGTTTGATCGAGATAATTAACAGGTTGCAGCCTTTCCATAACCAAGAATTTTGCTGAATTCGAAATCGCCACTGCTCGTGCAAAATGACTTTGCAACTGCGGGTTTGTCTCGTTGCCTATGATGTCTTTGGCCATTTCCAGGACCGCGTGCCACACAGTCCACTCGACAAAATTACTGTAATGAAAGGGTTTGTGGCTTTCTTTGATCACTAGATCCGAAGCCCCTTTCACTCCGAAAACCTTACGTGTTGTACCAATGCCGACTTCATCGTTGAGGTCGATCAAATCTACGAGTACTTGGTCCTCAACTATACCTTCCGGAATTTGCATGATCTTTTTTACCTCCGCCGCTGTCCAGTTGTGACACAATACATGCTAAAAACGAATTTCATTAACGTCGGCTTTTGGAAAGCTGCAGCGCAGCGACGACACAGCCCTTGAACGTCTCTAATGGGCCGCAATTGCCTAGGTTGGTCGACTTGCCAAGATGGCAAAGGCCCTTCATACGAGCGTGGCGTGCTCCAGCATGTTCAATGGTGAGGCACAATCAGGACTTGTTTTGCCGGCGCCTGCGAAAACTTACTCTGTATTTCCACGGAACGGGGTTACTTCACGTAAAACCGCGTGGCTCGCAAACCCGTTTTGAAGGGCTATCACGAGCATGGCCTCTATAGAAAGATCAGAAATTGCCTGCCAAAGAAGGCCAAAGACCACCGGTGCCCCGAATAGTCCAATCTGGAAATCGATGGAACGAAAAACGCTCCGGAAAAGTACGCGGTAGCTAACCGATTTGCGCCCATCGTTCTGCATCGCAATCAAGCGGCGGTAAATCGCACCCAGAAGGACTCCCACGAGTGTTGCCACAAAGGCGATGACAGCGGTCAACACCGAACTAAAGGTCGCTTCTGGATCGACACCAAAGGCCCCACTCACGCTGGGATGGCTAGCACGGTCTACAAAGAAAAAGATGATCCCAAAAGAGGCGATTGCAGCTATGGCAAGGGTCAGGCGTTGGCTCAAGGTCATGTCCTTTCAATCCAATATATCAATCAAATAGGCTTTGGTTGCATTGCTAACCCAAAACAAGGCGCGTGTCGCGTCTATAGGGGTGATACGCAACTGTGCGAACGCAGGGTGAAAGATCGGGACAGTGTCATGGGGCGTGGAGAGCCAAACAGTATCTTGATCATACCATACCAGTGCCGCGTCTGGGTTCAGCACCATCAGCGATGGTCCTGTTGGATCGAGGTCGCGGCCGAAGGAGGCTTCACCGGTTTCGGCGATGAAATCCGCCATCAGTCGCTCACGCGATTGCGTCACCCAAGGCTGTCCACCACCCCCGGTATGCAGCTCCCAAACATAAGGAGTTTCTCCACCTGAGGCCCGCCCCGGAACAATCCATTCCTCGCCAGTCCACCGCGCTCCCTCAATATCGATCCAGCCGTTTTCCAGCGTGAACTCGCCATAAAATCGCATCGGTGGTTTATCCACGAGAAGCTCTGGCTCGTGCAGAGTCTCGGGAGTTCCGGCATCTAGGAGTACGAGTTCGCGTACCTTTTTATCCCCTGATGATGCTCGGACGCTGACGACGCGAAAGGTACGACTCTGTTGCAGAAAGACCGGAAAGATCAAGGCATCCTCGTTTGCGATCGGCAAGCCAAGCTCTATGTCCAACTGGTCAAAATAGGTTTGAGCCACTGTACTGATGGCCTCCCGTGTTGCCACATAGTTGGAACTGAAGCTCGGCAGTGCCCAGCCATCGTCCACAAAAGCGAGCCCATCGGTTTGAAATCGCTCGAATGGCTCGAAGAGCCGGAGTTGTGGCACTATGCCTACCTCACCAGCCAAACCAAGCGTACCTATTCCGGGGGCCAGTGCTTCGAGCTGCGTCTCGATCCAAGCGTTGTGACTTTCACCAATTCCTGCTGGTGTTTCTTCGGTTGCGATTAATTCAAATGTCGGGTCTTTCGGCATCTCGGGCAGATGCATACGGTAGATCTTGCTCAAGCCATCATCTTCTTGCGTGTGGATCAAATTGCGTACCGCAAGAAGAACTCGTCCTTCGTGAGCAGCAACGCGCGCAATCGGCCCAGGAGCTTGGATCTCTAAAAAACGCCGCTCTGCTGCCTTCAGTTGGCGACGGGTTTCTTCAACTAAGACGGGCGATTGCCCAAGGACTACCGAGTCAGGCGCAAGCGAAACCCCATCTAGCGCCAGTAGGACTCGAGCTAAAAAGCTGGGATGGGCTGCATCCTGATAAAACGGACTGTATGAACCTGAAGAAAATTGCATCATGAGAGTCATGGCTTTCATCGCCCCGATCAAATCGCCCGCAGCCCGCTCCGCACCGACCAGATCATTAAAATCAAGGCCAAAGAAAAAGAGCGCGTTCTGCTCAACCAGCACGTCGGGCATATCTGGATCAGAGTATGCACGGGCTAGGGTGTCGAGCGCATAGGCATCAGCTGCCACCTCTCGATCCACTTTGATGGGTTTCTGCGACAACCAATTTGAGGAGAAGAAGGCTGAAGCGTTGTCACCCGCAGAATGATGTCCGAGTTCATGGGCGATCACGAAACTGAGGCTTGTATTCCAGAACCCGAAATCCGCTTCCGAGAAAGCAGCGGTGGGACCATCCGTGCCAATAAACGGTAAATCAACCGGGTCAAGAAGGTAGCTGTCAATAAAGACTGCCTTCAGTTCGGGATCGTAAATTGCGTTGGCGCGCCCAGTTTTGGTGATCTCCGCAAATCGTGCATCGCTAACTACGACATCTAACCGGTCGAGGGCAATTTCTTGTGACATATGAGCCGTTTCGCCAAGATCGGAGTTGCGGACGATCCAAGCTACTTGGTCACGCAGACGCGTGAACCGCGAGGGATCGACCTCGACTTGGGTCAAGACTTCATTGACGGCGTTCAGACGTCGCGTTTGCGGTGCCTCGGAAAGGATCAAGAACCCTAGAAGAATGAGGGCCGCCAGTCCAAGTACCATCTGTGGCCAACTAAAATCTTGCATCATGTCCACCTCACAAGAGCTATGATTCCATGTGGTGTATCCAGATACAATAGTGTCGGCACTCGAATAAGTCAGCCTAGGCACCGCCAACACCAGCGCAGACATTTGGTATTTTCCACAAAGATCACTTTAGGTGCTCCTATTTTCCTAGACACCTACCCCGTTCAAATTCTGCTGACGGGCTTCAAAGCCAATGATCGACCGAATGTCGATGTTAGTATGCTTTCACTTTGGATTGTAGAACATCTCGATGTACTCAAAGATGTCTAGCCTGGGCACATTGCGGGTTGGGTATGTTCGCCGTCGGATATGCTCTTGCATCAGGAGTTGGAAGAAGCTCTCGGAGACAGCATTGTCATGGCATTTCCAGCGTCGGCTCTTGCCGGGTTCTAGTTCAAGCTGGAGCAGGAAGGATTGCCACTCGCGGCTGGTGAACTGCGAACCGTGATCGGAATCCACCATGACAGTTCTGTCGGGCTGTCGCCGGCAGACGCCATCAGCAAGAATTGAAGGGTCAGATCCGTCTTCATGCACGATTGCGCCGGTCTGCTGACCACGCGGCGAGAGAACAGGTCGAGGACGGCGCACAGGTACAACCAGCCCTCGTAGTTCTTGAAACAGGTGATGTCGGTGACCCAGAACTGAACGGGTGTTGATGCATCGAACCGTTGTTCCAGCCAGTTCTCAGCCAGCACTGAGGGCTTGCTGTCGTATCGGCCAGCGCGGTGACGAAAGCCGACTTGCGCGGCGATCCCAGCCAAAAATACCGAGTGCGCAACGCGCTCCTCCGTGACATGCGTCAGCTCGCGCGTCAAACAGCAGTCTTCGGCCTCGTGGTCCGCGCGTGGCTTCGGCATCCAATCGCAGAACGGGTATAGCCACTTGTAGAGAGAATACGTGCTGACACCCAAACGATGGGAAACCTCCCGCACCGGATAGCCGCGCACGGCGACCTGATGCACCGTATTTCGCCTGAAACCATTGCTATAGTTGTATGCCCCATGTCCGCCTCCTCAGATTAAAGTAAGGAGTAAAGTGTCTACAAATGCGGGAGTGCTTCCTGCTGCCCGAATACTGATCCGCCCGCCGGCCATATTTTAAACTCTGTTGACAATACAGAGTGATTGTGGTATGATGGTAGTATTAATTGAAGTGTGGAGAATTTTGGGATGCGTACTTTAGCTCTACTCATCGGCATAACATTGAGTTTTGTATCGGGCTTTCCGAGCCATGCAGACGTTTTGAATGCCGAAGTTCCTCAAGCCTGCGACCGAAAATTATCGGAGACTCGCCCTGTTGTAACGCGTGTTGCGAGCATGGAATTCGGCCAATCGACGGGATCGTGCGGAGGAACACTCACGACCACGGACGGAAAAGAATGCAAATGTCCCAGAGGTGGACGACCAGTTGTACGTGGTTTGCAATGTGGGTGTGACTACAGCGGATGCAGTTAGTGAACATAGATGGCAAAAAAGAAACTGTCGACGCGGAGCGCTCACTGGGAATGAACTATTTTGAATATTTTGGTCCTCCTCTGTGATTGGAAAGAGGGAGGACCCCAAGATAAGCAAGTGACACAGGCCCGATGGGGTCATATCATGCTGCGCCAGCAAAAACCGCGTCTGCATGGCCCGACTGCCCCGCAGAACTTCGGTTCGATAGAGTAATGGTTTCGGGCCTGCAGTTGACGGCAGCAATCAGTGGCAACGTCGTGGCATTCCGAGTTCTGGGTCAACGGAAGCCAATGACCATGCGTGGGGACTAGGTGCCACAAATGCGTGGTACCCAGCCAGAGATGCTTAAATAGAGGCGAGTGTTCTTCGGCGAAATGGGCAAACGACATTGCCAATTTCCATACCGCAGTCTCGTAAAGGGCCACGTCTGATCAGGTAATTGGGGAAACTTTCCCCATTTTCGAATCCAGGTGTTTGGTGAGTGGCCTCATCCACTGAGGACAGCCTTGTTCGTTCAAGTGATGTGGCCCATCGCGCTGTATTCGCCATTGAGAATGGCCGCTTTACAAAACTCCTAAATACTTACGACTCCGTTTCGTGCTAATCCAAGCAACAAAAAATGCATCGGATGCACGGCTGCTTGGCGTGCTCTGTCATTCGTCTCACTTCAGAGGTAGATTGAAATATGTATTATGCCCTCCCCTCATTTGTCTGCGTTAGAAGGGCATAGATCCAATCTCCAGGGTGCCGGAATTTGTACCCACTAACTTGGAAAGGTGCTTACACTTGGAAACCCCGCATAACTCCATGACTAACAATTAAGGCCCTTCGTGCCCATTTGGGGGACCGTTCGGTCACTCGAAGCTTCAGTCCGCGACGCCCTATCCATAGCTGTCAATCGGCAACTGTTTCGGCCTACCTCCATGAAGGTGGTTCTCCCTGAAGTTGGCTTTCGACGTTGTGGCCTAGATTTCGCGGGCAAAGACGGAAGGTTTCTTACCCAGCAAACTGAGTATCTGTTCGACACAAGAAGGGAAATCATTAGCGATGCAAAGCATGGTCACCCTCGCCGCAAGGGATCGGATCAAGCTCTCTTGTGTAGCAGCTATTTCAGGATGGCGTTGCAGCATCACCTGCCAGTCGTCATCGCGAATGACCCGCCTGCGCGAGCGCAGGACAGCAGCACGCAACGCATAGGCCAAGTCGGGTTCGCAATGCGGTCCTAGCGCGCCCGGTGCGGTCAGCAGCACTGTCTGCGTGACGCAGCATCCGGGGTAGGGGCCGCCGGGACATTCTGGCGCCTGCCAGCGCATGGCGCCCTTCGGCAATCCTAGGTCCGACGGCGGCAGGGACATGCCCAGATCGTCCACTGGCCACTTCATTAGGACAGCCCGTGTGCCACCGTGCACCGACCCATCCACCCCAATCAGCGCCAGATCGCCTGCCAGACCGGCAAAGCCCCACGATGCCAGCGCAAGAGCCAGACGCGTTTTGCCCGCGTTGTAATCCCCAAGGATCAGCAGAGCCTCGGTGCCCCGTGCCACCACGGCCCCATGCAGCATGAGCATGCCATGGTGCAGGGCCTCCACCGTCAGGGCAGCGTTCACCGCGCGGCGCAGGGCGCAGTGCGCGCCGGGGGCGGGCCGCGCAACTGTGATTTGTCCCAACCGAATGTCCGTGTCGGCACCTGTGGAGCCAGTTACAGGGCCAAAACTCAACCCCGGCACGCGCTGGTGCAACTCCCGCCGCTCCGCAGCGCTTAGCGCAGGGCCGCGGATGACTCCAATCAGATCTCCGACTGCAATCCCTGTCGCATTGTTGCCCATCGCGCCAACCTACTTCGTGACCGAGACCAGCATGGAGTCGACCTCGTCCAATTGCGCAAGCATCCGGCTCACGCTGACATGTCTCTCCGCCCAGAACACATCGAGATCATCCTGAAGCAGCGCGGGCGCGAGGTAGTGTTGCTTGATTCCGTAAAGGCTCTTGAGCAGTTGGATCAGCGCCACGCGCCCGCAAAACAGAATGTCCTCACGAGCGAGACCATCACCGGCGTCGAGATAGCCTTCGATGACGGCCTGTGCTTGCTTGAGCCAATCATCACTGGTTGCGATCAGGTCGGGGTTGAAGGCGATGCGCCCAAGCTCCCATGAGACCAGGAACGGTTCGGGTGGTCGGAAGTCGAGCACAGCGCAAACACGGTCTCCCTCAAACAACAGATTGAGCGTTGTGTAGTCCCCGTGGACCACCTGCGAGGACAATGCCGGGAGGCTCTTCATAATCCTGGGCAGCTGGCGCAGTTGTACCCGCCGCTCCACGAGCGCCCGGGCCGCAGTAATATCGAAAACAGTGCCGCCGGTCTGGTGAACCTCTGCCTGCAAGGCGTTTTCAATGCTGTCAATCTGGGCCCGCACACTCGCCTCGCTGGTAGCGAGAAAACGGTGCGTCTTGTTGGCGGTAGCGAGGCTGTTGGAATAGCCGCGCAGAGCGGTGTGCAGACGTCCAAGTACATAGCCAATTTCGTGCAGCGCCGCCGAGCCTAGAGCTTTCGTGCGCACCTCGCCTTCGATCCAGTGCCACACCGAAATGGCGTTGCCTGCGTCCTGCGCCACGTAGCACCCGGACGCAAAGCGAACCGGATGGGCTGTGGCGATCCCGGTTTGCCGCGCACGCTCACTCAACGCGATGGCTGCGTTCTCCGCGGCGAGATCCGCCCCCGGGAGATAGCTTTTCACAAAAAATCGCCCCATGTTGGTCTCGACGCGGTAGTTTACGGTACCCTGCCCACGGGGGATCCGCGCAATCGTGAGCGGGGCCATCCTGCCTGCATTGCTCAGCAAGGAGAGTACCGCCGCTTCCGCAGCCGCATGGGGTGTGTCGTTCGTCCTGGTTGTGCTCATCGGGCTATCAGTTTAGGCAAGCTGTAATGCCCCAAGGCTGCTCTGCCAATGCGCGCACGCCCTCGCATAGGCTTGGGCGACGCATGCGGCCGAGCGGTCGGGCCCAGTGAATTCGAAACCTACCGGAACAGCTGTGTTGTGGCCGTTTCGACCGAAAAGCGTTTGCGCAATCATGTCGGTGGCGTCCCGGTCGAGCCCGTCACCTGTGTCGCAAAGATGAACCATGCCCACGTGATCGCGCATCGCAGCAAGGCTGGCAGCAACGGGAACGGAGCCATGGCACGAAATCGCCTGCGCGATCTGATCGCTGTCGGCCAAAAGCCGCAAGCTCGGCCAGTCTGCGCAAAGGGTCCAAGGCGCGGCTATCGCAGGATGAAACCAAGTCGGGTCATGAAGCTCCAACAACAGCGTGTGTGCAGGCCAGAGCGCGGTCAGTTCCCGCAATCCAACAAACTCTTCAGGCCGTGGCACATAACGTCCCAACAGCCTGATCAAACAGTCCGGCACGTCACAGATCAATGCGTCGAGCGCAGTGATGCTATCCCACGCACGCTCATGACATCTGTCAGCAACAACATCTCCCAGATCGACATCGCTCGCAATCATCCGCAGTGGCGCCACAGCGTGGAGACGGCGCAGCAGCGCGCGACTCTCTGTGACCGGACGTTCGAGCAAGGCAAAGCCACGCCTGCCAGCCCGCAGGTCCAGTGAGGGCACCGCATTAGCAAGCAGAAACCGCTCGAGCGCGCGGGCCGTGACCGGCCAAAGCCCGATGCTGTAGAAACCTAGCTCCTGCAGCGATGCTGTGGGGAGGGGCGGATGTTTCATGCCTCGTTCCACTCAAGGCATAGGAAGGGGGGCAAATTCTCCCGCGCTAGGATCGCACGGTAATGCGTGGGGGCCTCTTTGCCGGGCAGGACGCAGCACCATGCCTCCAGCAGATCGTGCCATCCCTGCACGAGGTGCCACGCCAAAACCGTGTCAAACATTGCCCTATAGTCCGATGGCGCCGGGCCGAGTTCGTGTAGTCCAAAGACACGCAGCCCGCGTCGGTGCAACTCCAGCGCGCTCACGCAGTAATCGTTGGCCGGTGTGCCCAGCAACCCAAGCCAACCGCCCTTCGCCGTAGCCTCCATCGCGCGGTCGGGGGCGCCTGTGCAATCGATCACGCACGGGGCCGGGGTTATATCGCCCGGCGCCACAAGCTCGACCGCCCCGAGATCGCACAGCACGCTATCGGCCCGTGCTGTCACTACGGTAACCCGGCGTAGCCCACGCCGCATCAATTCAAAGACACAGCCCACAGCGACCGGGCCAGACCCGAGCACGGTGGCATGGCCATCCCCGGCCTCACGACCAGCATCGAACCCCACCTGCTGCAGCGTGACCGCCGCCATCAGCTGAAAACGCGCGGCGGCAATCTGGGGCAGACGCACACCTTCCGGCACGCTCAGTCTTCGGGGTCGGTTGGTCAGAAAGGTTGCGCCATGGGGCACGGGGTCAAGGCTGACGCGTCCGTCGGGACAACGCACGAGCGTCATGTAGCCCGGGGCGTGCGGGCCGGTGTCGCGCACGGTCTCCAGAGAGCGCCGCTCGGTCCCCGGGCTGATGATGCTGGCAATCGCGCGGCAGGTCGTCGGCCCATTTGGCAGGTCGAGCACCGTAACCTCGCCGTTTTCAACAACCACGCGGCCCTGACTGTCACCCTGCGTTATCACGATTCAACTCCCAGCAGTGCGGGCAGGCGGCCAACCGCATCGGTAATGCCGAAGCTGTGGCGCAGCCTTGGTTGCGGTGTCGGTGCAACCCAGATCGCGGCCAATCCTGCGCGCGCCGCGCCCAGCACATCACGCCGAAAGGAGTCCCCCACAAAGAGCGTAGGCGCTCCACGCGTAGCCTCTCGGACCGCCTTGAAAAACGCGGGCTCCGGCTTGGCACAGCCGATCGCGGAGGAGACGACGATACCAGAAAAGAACGACTCAACTTCCAACCTGTCGAGCGCCTGACGCCGTGCGCTTTCGCTCCGCCGCGTGTTGCTAGCCAGAACCAGCCGGTAGCCTGCTGCGTGCAGTGCACGCAGGGCCTGGGCCGCACCGGGCAACAGGCACTCCGACTGCTGCATCCGCCAGGCTCGCGCGAGGCAGGTTGCAATCTGAGCCTCAGTCATGCAGCCCCGACCTGCCGCCTCTGCGATTACTCGCGCCAAAGGCGTATCGCTGCGCCGGTCGCGATAGGCATCTTTGGCCTGGGCCATGCCACGTCCCAGCTTCGCACCAAAACCTGCCGGCAGTTTCCCGTGCATCTCACGCCTGCAGATTTCAGTGATCAGCTCGGGCTGTGGCGCAGGCGTTGGGCGGACCAGAGTGCCTCCAAAGTCGAAGGCGATGCTACGCACATCCAAGATCGCGGGCCTATCGAACAAGGTGTTGCCAAAGGGTATCGAAATGCTCCGTCATTTCGAAAGGCATCTGCATCTGGCTTACCTCGGCGTGAATCTCGATGGCCGGAGCTGGGGCTTCGCACGGCCTACCGCGGTAAAACCCGACCAAGTCGGTGAAATGGCGTCGGTCGCGCCCGTGCGACAGATCTTCTGCACATAGACCGCTTTTTGCCCAGGGCGACATAACCGGCATGCCTGCATGTGCCGAAAGCCTCGCGATGCGCAGTGGCGCTTTGCACATTGGCACATAGTCAATCCCCAGAAGTGGTGCGATTTCGTCATGATCAAAGGCGAACCGGTCGCCACGCAGATGGCCATGGCTTAGCGCCAGCCCACGCCTAAGCCGTGGCTCAATGGCCGCCGTGCGAGCCTCACCAAGGGTTTGTTCCAAAACCTTGCGCCGCACGGCAAGACGGCCAGGCCAGCCGACAACCTCACTATCGCCGTCGGGCGCCGGACGAATCAGCACCATGTCATCCGCAAAGAATCCGCCTGCACGCTGCGCGGCAAGGTAGGACAGCGTCGACTTTCCCGCGCCACGTTGCCCGATGCCGACAACTATCCGAGCGCCCGCCGGAAAGGCACAGGCATGTAACGGCTGCCAGCCCGTATGCACCAGATAGGCGGCATGGATATTGCGTACCATCCTACTCAGCCAGCGGCTGCCCGGCGTGTCCTCACACAATAGGATTTGACGGCGATGCATGTCCACATGCATGAAAGCGCGCGCCCTCGCCCTCTCGTCATCGAGCCAGACCACGCACTCTTCTGCGCTTAGTTTTTCGAACGTCCAACAGAACGGTTCCGACGCGCCAGGCCGGAACACGCCCAGCGACCGGTGCGCGTCGGGCCATTGCGTGTCGAGTGGGCCGAGGTTGCTTTCAATAACCCACTCCACTGCGGTATCCTGTGCAAGCCGTGTGAATGGGGGCGGCAGATCAAGGGCTGCAGTGTCAAGCGGACGGGTACCGCTTTCGATCCGGATAGCCGGCGCCTGCACACCCTCGAGCCCGACCAGCCATGTGGAGCGTCCAGAGTTGTTGGCCCCCCGCCCCGCGCGGCGGGACGCTGGCGCTACTGATGCGGCAGGTGACATCACGGACATCTATTCCGCGCTCCAGCGCGCCACGTGGCCCGGCTCAGGTAGATCAGTAGCCGCTCCAGCACGCAGCTTTGCTGCTATCTCGGAGATCCGTTGCAGCGATCGAATATCGAGCGGCGACATAGCGTCAGTTCCTGCCAGCCTGTTGATCGCGATCTTGAGTGCGTTGTGCATCGGTGAATCCGCAAAGACATCGTCGCAGATCATCGCACCGTCGCGAGTCACGACGATGCGGTGATGGTTGCGTGGCAATTGCCAGCCGTCCTGCGTCGTGACTGGATCGAGATAGAGCGTGGCTGAAACCGTGCCGCGCCGCAGCATGCAGACTCGCTCGCGCGTATCGGCGCTACGCAATCCCTTGCGCCAGGGCTCGCTTGCATCGGCAGCACCCGGTGGCGGCCCAAGGCGTGTGGTCTCGGAGGCGCGCAGTATGTCGGAGCTGAGCGAGATCCGCATGTCCTTTGCACCGCGCTGCAACAGGGTTGTTTCGTGTACAGCAGAATTGATGAGCCTCGGATGCTGCTTCACCGAGAATTCCGACCGTGCCAGCCCCTGCGCACAGTAGCTGTCGAAATCCGCGCTCAGAACTCGTTCAAGAATCGTCAGCATGTGCAGCCATTCATATCCCAGCACACCATAGGAATGATCCACAAAGCGCCCAGTCTCTATCTCGTCGCCACGGTCCTTGTGAAAGCGGATTTCGATCTGATCGGCCCCAGCCTCGCCAAACTGTGCGGCGGCGATCTCGCAGAACCGGTCAATCACGCTGGAATGGCGATACTGATCGACAATGACAATGCGTGCCTGCGGATGTGATGCGAGCAAGTTCTGGAACAGTCCGATCTCATTGGCCTGACAGGCGGGTTTCTCTAGCAAGATACGCGCTCCCGGGGCCACCTGAAGGATTTGGCTCACCGCATTGAGATGCTCGTGGGTCGGGCAGCTGACCGTCCAGATCCTAACCATATCTCCAAGGCTAGCCATCAATTCGGGGATATTGTCGACCTGGTAGGTGTCGGGCAGGTTCTGGAACCGGGGATCGACGATACAGACGTTGGCACCGTATTCTTTAAGGATGCGAGCATGCAGCCGTCCCGCGACGCCATAGCCCACCACGGCCACATTCGCGCCATGCAGTGCCGGGACGAATGCGTCCTGGGTTCGCGCTTCGGGCTCTGTGTTGCCAGGCCGCGACAGATATCGGTCGTAGTATGCCTCGAACAGTCCCGAGCGTGTGATGACGTCATTAACCGGCACGGTGTGCACGCCCGGTCCGATGGCCTCAAAACTGCGGCAAAGCTCCGCCGTTGCCAGCAAGGCGCCCGCCTTGAAGATGTCGTAGCATTCGTTGGGAATGCTGAACCCTTCGAAAAGGTTAAGCGAGCGACCATCACCCAGCAGTGTGACCTTGCGCGTCTCGTCAAGTTGGAAGCGCAGACCAGTGAAGGGCAGCTCGCGCGCGCTGCGCATGTAGGTCTCCTGGCGTAGGACACTGAAATCACGCGTCGCAAAAGGCGCTAGGAACACTCCATCGGGCAGCACATCGAGATCCGCGTCGCTCAGCGCCATTTCCCCGGATGCACCGCAGATCAGAAAAGTCTCGCGATCGAGCAGCGCGGTCCTGGCATTGCGATAGGTGCTGTAGCCAGCTTCGGCCGCAATGATCAAGCGCAGTATGTCGGGATCGACAATGCTTACATGCGCACCGGCATCGCGCAGACGCTGTGCCAGCCTCTCACCCAGTACCCCGTAGCCCAGCAGAAGCACTGCGCGCCCACGCAGCTTGTAACCGGGCAGCATCTCGCGAATGCGCTTCATGCAGGCATCAGCAATCTCATGATAGCCCAGTTGATGCTTTAGATTGGATTGCGCCATGTTGAAAACCGGCAGGTCGAGCTGTCCGAGCGCAGCGATTCGCTTGAGCCCCGCCACCGTCAGCTCCACCGCTGCATCGATGTGCAGCCCGGCATCCCCGCGCCTGGCGAACCACGCGATCAGCCCGCCATCGTCGATTACCATTACACGGCGGCCCTTGGCACGCGCCCGACTAATGAACGTTTCAATCCGGGCCTCGGCCTGCGCCAGCAGCGCCGGGTCGCCGCCGGTGCCGTCAATCACGGAATTGTCCAGTACGCCGGTCTCGACTCCCTGCCGTTCGATGGTGGCCTGCACGCGGTGCCGGTTCTGTGTGCGATCCCCCTTGGCCAGCACCAAAAGCTGATCCGGCGGCAGGTCACAGCGCAGCAGTGTCAGCGCCAGTCCGAGCGTGTCCTCGAGGAAATGGTCGCGAAAAATGATCGACCATCCTTCGAACGCGCCACGGAGGCCCGCAGCGAACTGACGTAAAAGAGGTAGCGAACGAAGGATCTCGTTCAACTCGTCGGCGCTATAGCATTCGAGCTGGCGTGATAGTTGAGAGACAAATTGTTCCGCACGCCTGTCCAGCGCCTCGCGCTGGCCCGACACGATGATTTCGCAGTAGCGCACCTCCTTTGCAAGATGGCGCTGCATCATTCGTGCGGGCAGGGGCGTCTCGCGCCAGGCCAGAGCTAATGGCGTTTCCATATCCAAATGAAGTTCCGCCCGCGCCGGCCCAGTTTGCCGCAGGTCGAGGTCAAGCGAGGCCGCGACGGTGCTCAGTATCGGCATCACCATGCGGGGATCTACGTTGCCGCGCAGGGAAAACCACTCTGCATCGCCAATGGAAGGTTGCATGTCGTGCTCCTGCATCAAAAAAAAGTTGTTGCACTCGCCGGAGTGGCGGACAGGTCGGGGGCACAGTAGGCCGCCATGAAGTGGCGCATCACGCCGTCAACAGCCCAATCGCGGACATGCCTGCAATCGGGGTGAAACATCTCAGGTCGATTGGGACCATTAAAATACTCATAACTCGGGAAATAGTGGCAGTGCGCATCGCCCAGCCCCTCGAGGCATTCGTGCAATCCGCTGAGCAGCCGCGCCTTTGACAGCGCGTTTGACACGCGAGCATCATAGGGTCGCAAGCTCGTCTTTAGTGGCACGGGCGAGACCGTAAAGAGGATTGGCGTCCCAGTTGGTTTGGACGCGCGAATCGTGGCGATGATTCCACTTATCAGCGCGATCACCTCCAATGTGGGCAGCACACGGCCCTGAAACTGGTGCGGTCCCACCAGATCACGTACGGGCACGCGGTTGATGATTGACCAGTCCGTTCCGACCAGCTCTTCGCAAATCTCTGCCAGCCCAAGGGTCACGATAAAAACGTTGGCACGGGCAAAGCGCGCTCGGTTGCGTGCCTCGATCTCTGCCTGCATTGCCCGGATCGCGGTCACGTCCGGCGACCAGACCTTGTTGCGGTAGGGATCCACGTAGCGCCGCTGGCCGCGACGCTCGACCGTCCAAAGATGGCCGTCGAACCGTTCTCCAGAGGAAAGCAGCACCTCGCGCAGAATCGTCCCAGGGTTGTAGTGAAGGCCAAGAGCATCGCTAAATTCGCATTCCACCCCCCGCGCCGAAAGGTACGTGGCAACGCGGCGGGCGAAACAGCTTCCGATCGTGAAAACGCGGCTCTGGCGGGTAATGACAGGGCGCGCATCGGGCAGTTCCCAATCGGTCTCATGATCTGCGATCCACTCGCGCCCGGTAAACTCCACAAGCCGGTCGCGTTGCGCACCCGTTTCCGAGGAATCGTATTGTATCGGTCGTGCGTCACTCACTGCTTCACAACCTCTTTTGCGCGAAACAGAGGCACGACCTAAGATCACCAAAGTAAATGCACATGGCGCAGAACTTCCCGTAATTTCGGCACAGCAGTTACGTGCTGGACGTAATACCTATCATCAAATCCAGCTTTCGCAAGTGAAGTTGAGTGCGAAATAAAAATTTCTTCTAATGCGGGAAATTTAAGTTGAAAAAGGAGATCAATGTGACCAGTCTACCCGCTACCGGTTGTGGCGGCTACGGTCGTCGACGTCGGTTCACATGTCTAACAGAGGAGTCTCAGACATGACCAACGACACCAAGAAGACCCCAGAACAGCCCGCAATTCGCGAGCTGACCAAGGAGGAAATGCTGATGGTTTCCGGTGGCCGCGGCCAATCGGAAAGCGGCGGCGGCGGCGGTGGCTGGTCGTAGTAAGCGACCTGGTGCTCCCCCGGCCACGGCCGGGGAGCATTCCAGAGTGAATCGGCATTTTCCATCGGCCGGGGGTGTCCACCGCGGGCAAAAATTTGGTTTGTGCCCGCTAATCTCGGTGAGTGGTACGCAATGCAAGACGCTGAAAAAAATGAAACATTCCAGGGGGGTCAGGCGCACCACCTGTTTCGACAAGCCGCCCTCGTGGCCGTGAATGAAGCGACATTCCTTCAGCGGGCGCGCCGTATTCGAACCATGTCAGGCGCGTTTATCTTTGGTTTCACTGCGTTGGTCTTTGGCTCGCTCAGCATCCTCTTTCTGATGCCGATTGAACAGCGGGAGCTGGTGGAGGGACACTTGTCCATGCGCGATGGTGTAGTGGCATTCGGCGTCTCACCCGAGATCGCACGCTATGTCGAACAGCACAGCGATGTGACGGTCTATCCTGACACCTCGTTGCTTGGCGCTATGCGACATCAGCATCTCTTCGCCAGAGTGGAAATGGTTGATTGGAGTGGTGGGGAACCACAATTAATTTTGAATATCTCGGAAGATAAAATTTGGAATCACAAAAATTTAGAGAAAAATGTTAAAATATTGGTGCCGAGAAGATACTTTAGAATTTTGGACATCTTGGTCGGATCTGTGCCATGAATGCTTTTTGGGGAGATATTCTTCAGGAAGATCGCGCAGACTGTGGAATTGCCAGCCTGGCCATCATCTCGGCGCTCCATGGGAATGAGATCGACCTTGCCGTTTTGAAGGCGCGTTTCCCTACGCCCACCGACGGCACAACCCTTCTTGATCTATTCATGATCTCTCAAGAACTCGGGCTGAGCGGACGTGCGGTGCGAGTGGATCTCGACGATCTGGCAAAGCTGAAACTGCCAGCGATACTGCATTTCGGGATGTATCATTTCGTTGTCTTGACACACGTAAAAGGAGATCGCTTCTACCTGCGTGACCCGGCAGTGGGCCGCTGCATGCTTGGACGCGCCGAGATGTCGGCTCGGTTTACAGGGGTTGCGCTCGAGTTCGACGCGCGCGTGTATAACCCGGATTTGGGTCGCCTCGACAAGCTTTCGCTGCTGACGATTTTGTCCTCGATCCCGGGGGCGTGGAAACAGATGGCACTGATCGCTTTGGTCGCTCTTGGGGCACAGTTAGGTTTATTCCTGTTTCCGCTTTTTACTAAATTTCTAATGGAGTTCGTGCTCTGGCCTCACAATGCATCAATGTTGCTTCCCGGTCTCGGTGTGGCGGCTCTGGCAGTTGCTTGTGTGGCGGTTTTCAAATCCATGAAACGTGCACTCACTGACCGGCTTATCGGCGATGTCGACTACGTGCTCGCGCGCTATCTCAACCGGCTGATCTTGCGCCTGGATTTCCGTTTCTTTCAGCGCAAGTCCACAGGCATGATCACGCAATACTTCGCCGCTCTGCGCGCTGTTCGAGGGCTGGTGTCGGACGGTTGCATCGACGCGGTAGTCGAGCTCTCTACGCTGTCGGTGCTGGTAGTCCTCTGCTTCGTATTGAACCCTATGGTAGGAATAGGGCTTCTGGTTTGGGTAGCGCTTTACATGGTGAGCCTGCTGGCACTCCTGCGACGCAGGCAGCGCCCTCTGCGGCAATCTCTGCTGGTCAACGCTGCAGAAGGTACAACGCTGCGTGAGAACTTGCGCAATATACAACTCATCAAAACCAGCGGGCTGGAAACGGTGCGCGACCTGATCTGGCAGATCAGCTACGAACGTGTGTCTGGCAGCACGGCGGCGTTGCGCAGACTGGACGGTGCAGCGGATACGCTGGGCGAGGTGCTGTTGTCTTTGACACGATTTTCCATGGTTGGCTTGGGCTGCATCGCTTACCTACAGGGCGCAGTCACCATGAGCGGGTTCTTTGGGCTGACCTTCTATTTGTTGCTTGTTACTGTCATGTTGTCGGGCTTTACGCAAAAGGTTGGGCGATTGTGGGATATCGGGCTCTACCTGCGCGATCTCAGCACGCTGGCGCTCGAGCCGCAGGACCCACTTTCGGATTTTGGCGATGCACGCCGGGCGCAGTCAGCCTACTCGGCGCCGCGTCAGGCGTCGCCCAGCGATGCCGTTCTGTGCCTGAACGACGTAGGGTTTCGGTTCGGGGCCGATTTACCACGCATCCTCAAACGGGTGGAACTAAGGCTCTTTCCGTCGGAAATCGTTGTGATCACCGGTCCCTCGGGCATTGGTAAAAGCACGTTGCTTAAACTGATTCTGGGCCTCTACACCGCCGAGCGTGGCACAATCCACTGGCATTCCCAGCCCCTGCAGAACTATTCGCGCCGAACCCTCTCGCGCTGTGTCAGCACCGTGATGCAGGAAGACCAACTGTTCAGCGGCACCCTGCTGCAAAACATCACCGGCTTCGCCTCTCATCCCGATGTGCAACGTGTCCGCGAGGTCTGCGACCAGGCCTGTGCCACCGGCTTCATCAGTAAGACACGTGGTGGCCTTTACACGCCAGTGTCCAGCAATGGCGATATCTTGTCAGCGGGTGAGCGTCAGCGGCTTTATTTGGCCCGGGCCCTCTTTCAGGGCGCCGGCGTACTGGTACTAGACGAGTTCACTGGCAATCTCGACGAGGCCACCGAGGAAACGATTTTCGCCAACCTCCGCGCCATGAACAAGACCATCCTGATGACCGCCCATCGCACCACAACCATCGCGCAGGCCGATCGGCACTACCGCCTCGACCCCAACCTGCGTTCGCTTGTTCAGGATAGCTGCTGATGCTCCCAATCTGCCCACCATATCCGATCTCGCTCGACACAGTTTTGGGGTGCGGCGTATTCCGCTATTTCCCACCGATGGAAGCGCTCGACAACAATGGCCGTCCGCTGCTCGAAGGGCGCTCGCTGCGCTGGTCACTGCCCCCCGAGAACTACCGAACCTGCCGCTATCCCGGGCAGAGACACGGCCATTCGCGGCCGATGAACGTTGGCGCGCTTCAACAGTTCATGGCCAGTCGCAGGGCTGTTCTGGCCTATCTGGACTCGTTGTCGCAGGCGGTCGCTGCACGTCTTGGGCTGACGGACCCGCTGCACCTGACTTTGCGTGTCAGCCATGCAGCCTATCATGCTCCTAAGCTCTGCTTGCTTGCGTGTTCTGGACCACAAGCACCCAACAGCGTGATGGCCATCGCGGCCAAGTTGGGCCATGGCGTCTACGAAGGCTGTCTCGGCGTGTTAATGCGCGCTGCGTTTGCGTGCTCCGAGGCCACGCCCGCCGCCATCGCCGATCACGCCGAGGCAGTGGGTCAGCTGATCGGCCGCAAGGAGGTTTGCGCCGGGCCGCGACACCTAATGATAGAAGTGATCGGCGCGATGCAGTCGGGCCTGGATACCGCGCAGCGGTCAGATGTCGAGGATCACAGGGCTAGTGTAATACTTGCACAGCATCTCTGGCGGGCAGAGACGCTTGCTCATGGCAATGCATACGCCGCACTGGCACTGCGGGCTCGGACCGAGCAGATCACCGGTTTCAATGCCTTGCTGCGGCACGCGCGCGTCACCTTTCCGAACGCACTGGAAATCGTACAGGCGGTGACTGAAAACCGCGCACCGCGAGATGGGTTCCTGCGCGCCTACACTGAACATATAGGCCGCGATGGGGAAGATCTTGTATCCTGTTCGGCGGCGCTCGACATGGCTCACCGTGTCCTGAGGCTCACACCGGACAACCCGGTGCTCGAGGTTGTGGGGGGATCGCTTCGGCGCATGTCGCTTGCAGCTTTTGCCCAGCTCGACGACGCCATCGTGGCCTCAGCATTAGCCCCCTCGGATGTGACAGCTATGTCGCCTGCTTTACTCGACATGTTCTTCGGGCCACACCTGACTTCGAACCTAGCCACACCGCTGTGCCAACGCGCGATTGCCACATGACGCTGGCACCCGAGACCGAGCAAGCGCTGGCAGATTTCCTGCGCAACAGATTCGGCACCGCGCTTCTGGTCGGCGCGCTCACCGGCTCGCACGCCAATGGCTGGGCCACGCCACGTTCTGACTACGACCTGATTGCCATCGTCGCTCCCGACCCCACCGGACAATCACCGGACCGGCGCTACGAAGCCGAGGTGTTCCAGGGCGTTCCCGTCGAAACCCTTGTTGTCACGCTGCAAGAGGCGCAACGCATCTGTGCTTTGCGTGCGGCACCAAGCTTCAGGTTCACCAAGAGCGAGGACATCTTGAGAATGGAGAAGTTTGCTTCCGCCCACGTTCTGATCGGCGCACCGCTCTGGTCCGACCTGCTGGCCATGTGCAGCCCGCGCGACTACGCGGCCAAACTGGCGGATCGTCACTGGCGCATCGCAGCCAAGTTTTTTGATGATATGTGTGGGGCACTGGACCAGGAAGAGACGGATCTGGCGGTCGATGCCTGCCGCGCGATGCTGCGCGAAGAGGTTGAGGCTCTGCTCTGCCACACCGGTGACACCAACGGGCGGCGCAAGTGGATGGCGCGCCGCATTGCTGCCGCGGTGGGGATTTCGACGGAAATCAAGGCCGATTTCCGTCGCTTCCACTTCCTCTACGATCTCGGGGGCGAGGCCGAACTTCTGCCATGGGTGCAGCGCGCGATCAGTTTTCATCACACACTTCAGTCCGCAGTGCTCTGGCGGCCGGACATGGGTGGGACAACCGGAGGAACGGCAAGGCCTTCTGGCTTGTTTCCCTCGGGCCCACTCTTTGTCTGGCAGATCGACGAGCATTGGGCCGTGAAATCCATCACGCGCGAACTTGTGCTCCCGCAACAGCATGTGGCGCTGCTTTTGCCGGTGATGGCCGGGCAGAGTGCCGAGCCGAGTGCGGAGGAAAGCTTGGTAGAGGCCCTCATCAACGCAGGTCTTTTAACCCGCGGTGAAGGTGGTGTTGAGGTGGCTTGACCGGAAGGCACCAACACAATCGGGGAAGTTATCAGCATTGGGAACGCTGCCTGACCCAAACGAAAAGAGGTGACTGTTAAGTAAGTTCTTCAGTGGTCTCAATTGTGCGAACGCCAAATTTCACGGCACAGATCGACAGAATCTCACGCTCGCCCCATTTCCGGGTCGTTAACTGTGTATCGGCATGCAATCTTACCCCTTTCTGGAGTGCGCCCTTGTGAGTGGACCAGTCGGACAAGTTGAATTGCCTCCTTGCCTCCTTGCCGGCTTGCCGGCTTGCAAAGCAAGAACGCCAATGTCCCGACGCCACCTCAGTCAGCGTACGGAATTCAAGCGCCAGGAAGTAGCCTAGCATTATGGCGGCGAGACGCCGCAGCACTCGGTCGCCACCACGACCTATCACGCACTCGGATCCGCATTTGGATCGAGAAGATGGTGCCCGGTGCCTTCGACAACGACTTGGCCGCAGCCGAGCTGATGGCTGAGTAGTAAGCCCGAATCGCAGCGTTCGAACAGTTGGATGGGCGCAAGGGACTTGAGATCGAGTTTCCAAAAGCGGCTCAGCGCTCGGGATGCTCACCGAGAAGCGGGTCAACATTGGGGACTGCCGACTGTGCGAGCTCTCAATCCGGCAGGGATGCGATCTGTTGGGTATCGCAAGGTCCAGCCACTATTCCGATCCCGGTCCGAAGTCCGGTGACACAAAATCATCGCAGAAATCCGGGCCAACATCGACTAGTTCGAGGGTGGAGGTTTCTGCAGCGTCGGTGTAGAGTTCCGCTGCCGGGGGTTGGTCAAATTTTTTTTGATCCTGCCCACCCGCAGGGGTGCACTCCAATATGGGTTTGCGATTGCATGCCAATTGGCACTTGCCTTCCGCAAGTGCCTAGAGACGTGGGCGGAGTACAACGTTCATGGGGCTAAATCTGTTGATAGTATTTTGGCGGTTTGGATGGTAGGTTTTTGTTTGGTGTGCCAGTCTTTCATTCAATTACAAATAGTTATTAGAATGATGGCGGAGGCAATGGACGCCTCCCAGTCCTTTGCCAATCGGCGGCAGCGGCCGAGCCAGGCGAAGGTGCGCTCGACCACCCAGCGGCGCGCGATGACGACAAAGCCGGTTACGCCGGGAGGGCGCTTGACGATTTCGATTGTCGGGCCGCCGACGTCGTTCAACGCCTCCCGAAACGTGTCTCCGGAATAGCCTCCGTCGGCGAAGAGATGGGCCAGGGTCGGATGGTTTCCGATCGCCTGCGCGATAACGCCCGGTGCGCCGTCGCGGTCCTGAACATCGGCGCCGTGCGGCACCAGCCCCAGCAGGTTGCCGTCGGTGTCGGTCACGATGTGACGCTTGCGACCCTTTGTTTTCTTGCCCGCGTCGTAGCCGCGCGGGCCACCGCTCTCGGTGGTCTTCACAGACTGGCTGTCAATGATACCGGCGGTTGACGCGGGGTCGCGACCGGCCAGCATGCGCGACACGTCGACCAGAGCGTCGTTCAGAATGTCGAGCAGGCCGCTGTCGCGCATCCGGTAGAGATAGTGCTGAACCGTCGTGAAGGGCGGGAAGTCTTTGGGCAGCATCGCCCTCTGGCATCCGGTCGCCGCGATGTACTGGATCGCATCCCACACCACGCGCATGCTGGTACGGCGCGGACGCCCCAGCCTGGACCTGGGCGGCATGAACGGCGCGACCAATGCCACTCCTCATCGGTACTGTCGCTTGCATAGCGCTGGCCGCGTCGGTCATAGTCGAGGCGAGTGATTTCAGTCCAGGGCATTGATCTCTCCGGGTTTCGCAACACAGGAGAATCACAACTGGCTGAAATCATTCGACTTAGTTTTCGGTCAAGCTCTAAGGCGGCATGGAAATGAGCGAGAAGCATCGGCTGAAGGGGCTGGGATTGGAAAATGCCCGACATCGCAGGGCAGTCTCCGACCTGCTGTTCGATCAGGCCAAACACCGCAGGCATCTGCTTTCCGTTCTGAACTGATTTTCTATCACGGCCAAAAAAAGATCACAGCCGTCGGCAGAAACGTATGTGGTTCGGCCCGCTCTACGGTACGGAGCAGTTCGGCTTTGCCCGTCGCGGACGTTGACCTGCAAAGCAATAAGGATGTTTCCTGGTGGCATGTCCGTAGCGAGCAAGTCCTGCCCTGTGGTGACACGACGGCAAGGCATAGTCCTTGACGTTTTGGCATTCGTTCATCCCTGCGCGGGCAAGCAATTCGTGAAAGGAACTATTGAAGCCGGGGAGACTCCGCTGGAAGCTGCCCGGCGTGAGCTGCGAGAGGAAAGCGGCTTGATAGAGTTGTCGACGCCCGTTGCGCTGAGTGTAGCAGCAATCGGATCCGATCGACAGCCTTGGCACTTCTATCAGTGGATCAAGATCGGGCTTCCCGACTCGTGGTCGCACCAAACCGAAGACGATGGGGGCCATGTCTTCACATTTTTCTGGCAGCCACTAGACGGTCTGCTTGCCGACGATTGGCACCCCATGTTCCACGAAGCATTCGATTTTATGCGGCAATATCTGTATGCGCGCTGAAAGGCTGCTACCTTCGCACCACAGCAGTTGTCGGTGTCCCGGACAGAGAAAACCAGCCCATTGCCGCCGCTAGCATCATCTCGTAGTTCCGACTAATGACAACATGGCGTCCCGCACCCCGTATCCGTTTCAAAGCTCTTGGGCTCCACTGGCGTGGCGGACGGCTTCTGGCTGCCGAAGTTCTGGATGACGCTGGACGGGTGAAGGGCGTCCGCCCCCTCGGCGGCTCGGTCGATTTCGGTGAGACTGCCGAGTCCGCAGTTATTCGGGAGTTCCGCGAAGAACTCGGTGTCACAGCAACAATCCTCGACGCCCCCTTCTTCATGGAAAACATCTACACCCATGAAGGCAGCCAGGGACACGAACTTCTGGCGATCTTCAATGTTGCCTTTTCGGACGATGTCTTTGCTGACGCATCCCGCATCGAGTTTCATGAGGATGATGGCACCAGGTGCTTTGCAGAATGGTTCTCGCTCGACACACTGGACCTGCCAAAGCATCCAAGGCTCTTTCCTGAAGGGCTGAAGGCACGTCTTCTGCAATCACTTTAATCGTCTGCTTGTTCGCACGGAAGCCGTCAGTGAGCCACGCAGATAGGCTCAGGGATGAGCAAAGGCAAAATTTTGGTGTGAGATAGTCGAACGGTTGTTTCTGTGGGGAATGCGCCACGAAGGTTGAGGTCATTACCAGAAAATCAGGCGTTTACGCTCACCAATCAGTTATGACCAAATTGGCCCTTGTCTCCGGATCACATTCTCGATGGTAAAGAAGCTGCCCCTGGTAGTAGCGGGAGTTACCGTCCGCATGCGGATCGGGATCACATCCGTCTCTCTGAGCCATTCGCGCGTATGAAACTGCAAACGGGACTGATAGAAAAATGCTGAAATCCCATTGGTGCAGCAATTCCTCCCTATGGAGGAATATGCCGTCCAGCACCAATAGTGCCGTTGGCGGGGCCGATTTCCAGACCCGCTTCGCATCGTCGATCTCATGATCGAAAAGTGAGGCAAGTACCTTTAAGTGCCCATTTCGGAACGGGTCCAGGAGGCTCTCTCGCAGGCCGTCATAATCGTACGAGTCTAGGTAGAAGCCTTGAGGGCTGTTTCGTCCACGAGCGTAGCGAACGTTTGCGGGATTGTGAAAGCCATCGACTGATGCCCGGGTGACGGGACGCCCTAATTTCTCGAGGTGATTGGCGAGCACATCGGCGAACGTGGTTTTTCCAGCGCCGTCTACTCCATCGACGGCAACAATTGCTCGATCCCTTAAAGCGACAAGACGACGAGCGGCATGTTCAGCCAACTGCAGATTCATTCAGCCAACCCAGTCCGGATCTGTTCCCGTTGGTAGAAGCGGAGTAATTCGAGGCTGGAGGCAGAACAACCTTTTACTCTGCTCAAGCGAACAATGGCCACGTCACGCATTCAGGTCGAACCACATGGTACCACAGATGGGTCAGATACGGCGTCGAAACAGTGCTAATCACCGATGACAAAGACATTCTGTATTGGCACAATCTCCGCCGCTGAAAGGCGCATGGGACATATCCATTTTCCAAGCAAACTTACATAAATAAAGATTTATCCTGGCATCAAGATGTCTGATAATTGAATTAATTCCTGATTTATCCGCCTGATTATGAAATTTATTGAGTTTAGATTAATTAAAATTGACCGAATCGGATCTAAATGGCATCCTGTTTCTCTCTTTAATACTTATTTTGTGACTAATTCAGGGGGGAATATGTACTATCTTGAAGCGAGCGCTTTGCGCATTGGCCCTGTCATCGAAATCACGATCTCGGGCATGCTGCCGAACTCGTGCTGGGAAGCCCGCGTCTCGGATTTCTATCCCGGAGGTAATATCGTCTACGCGATTGATCCGGGGGCTGCGCAAGTTTTTATCGCCGAAGAGCTTAAATCTGGTTCAGGATTTTGCACCTTGAGTCTGGTTCCCTGGGTGCGAACAGTTTCAGTCCCGGACCAGGGCCACAAGAAAGTCCAGATCTTCGTCAACGGCAAACAAGAGCGTGAAGTCGAGGTTACTGGAAAGGGCGATATCAACGCATCAAAAGGTGATATCGACCAATTTCGGGTAATTTCACTGACCGGTGGCTTACCGGAACATGTGGGATGCTCCGTTATTCCCGCCGATGCCTTCTTCCCCTCCATCTATACGTCTGTTTTCGGGCCCGACACGTTTGCAAGCTGTCAGGCCTGGATGGCGAAAAACTGTACCGCGCCGAGCAAGTAGCATCGCTGAAGTCAATAGAGTGGTGTTCTGCGTCAAAACTGATCTGTTTTGACGCAGAAGATCTGGTTGGCCATCCGCATGACTGGGATTTCTGCGCAAATCGCCCGCCCGAACCGGCAAGAGGTATGATCTATCGCTTTGGGCAAGCCAGATCCGACCCTGGCAGGCCGATTGATGCGGGTGTCCAGTTCCACAAATCTGAGAATATGTTCTACCGGTCACCTAAGCGGCGGACGGCACAATTCTTCAGCCAAGGCAATCCATACGACACCGCTCCGGCGGAAACCCGGCACGACCATCATGTCGCACCCACCGAATGCTGCACGACCTCGCCTGCAGCCTCGGTGCTGACAACAGCTCAGCCATGTTCAGCCTCCATTGCCGGTGCGAGCTTCATGTCCCTGATCGCGGCCTTCAGGTGTTCCAGGCCGGGCTGGTCGTGGCCCGCGAACAGCAGGGCGAGACGGGTCACGTTCTCCACGTTACGCAGCCCGCCTTTGAGGCGCGCAATGGCATAGAGAAGATCGATGGCCTGCTCGGTCCCGAACGCCGTACCCTCTGCCATGCATGCAACATCCGCCCGGCTGGCATGACGGATTACCACGGGACGGATCATCCGGCTCTGCAGCTGTGGGGCACGTATCATGATCTTTTGCAGATTGAGGTCACCGCATAATACCAGGTCGAAGCCGCCGGCCTCGGCCAGCGCCCGTGTCCACTCCGCGCCTTGTGGTTCCAGGTACTGCGCCTCGTCCAGGATCACGACGCGCCCCCGGCCGATGAATGCGGCAAGCGTTTCCCGCATGGCGAACAGGCTCATGCCATTGGCCTTTTCGCGAAAGGCGCTCAGGAGTGGCGTGGCGACGCCGGTCGGCTTCCCCTCGCCGGCGGCGACGCTGTGATAGATCGCATCCTGCCCTTCACGTGCGCAGAACTGTTGAAGCGTGCGGGTCTTTCCGACACCCGGCGCGCCCGCAATCATGGTCAGCGCCGGGTGGGGCGTCGATCTCACCAGGTCGAGCGACCGCATGATGTCGCGGCAGGTCTCGGTGGATGCGAAGTCATCCGGGCGTCGTGGCCGGTATTCCGCACTGGCAATTCGAAGATGGTCTGGCAACTTGCTCTCCTGTCAAGGCTGCGGGCTCCGGCTCGGCATTGCATGCATTGAGGCGGGGTGTCGTTCCTCATGCCGTTTCGCCCCGGTCCGCCCGCTGTTGGGCAAGCCGGGCATCCATGTTCCGCAGAAACTCATTCATCCGCTCCTGCGGGATCTCCTGTCCGGATGTCCCTGGACGGTCGCTCAACGGGGACGTGAAGTGTCCGCTGATGACCGTCCTGTCCGGTACGAACTCCGGTTCACCGACGTCGCCCAGCCGTGCCAGGGCAGCCTCGAAAGCGGCCTTGTCGAGATAGTTGTTCGCGGCGTCTGCAGCCGCGACCGCCGAGCGCGCGGCCTTGCGGTTGCGAGCCGCGTCCCGAATGCCGTCCACGCTGCAGTACTCGCCGGGCCGGACAGCCTCGATGCCCTCGCAGATCAGATTGCCGCCCGCGTCGAAGGCGATGGCCGGTGCGCTGAAATCGTCGGGATCGCGCCCCAGCAGGATTTGTCGCCCGGTCCCATGGTGCCGAAGCAAGGCGTCCTGTGTGGTATATGAGCCGTAGACCCATCCGTTCTTGCGCACCTGGCCGTTCCGGTCGACCGAGACCGGCTGATAGATCAGACCGGCAAAATAGAGCTGGCGCGCCGTGGGTGTCCGCCCGGTGCGTGTCGCAAAGCCGTCGTGGAACACCCCTTCATAGGACCGGCCGCGCGCGCCTTGCGCTGTTCGGCCCGTCTCCCGGTTGTGCCGTCCGAACTCGCGCTGCAGCACAAACCGCAGCTTCGCGATCGGGACAGGCAGGATGGTAGCGTTCGGGATTGCGCCCGGTGCGTGCCCTGCATGTGCACCTTTGAACTCCGGCCGGTCGTCAATGACACGCGACAGCGTGGCAAAGGTCCGCTCCGCCAGCTTGGCCTGTGCGTTCTTCGGAAGCGCGAACGTCAACTCGATACCCATGATCTTGCAGATGCCGAGCGGCTGGGCGCCTTCCGGCATCTTGCCGCCGTTCCGGAAGCGGAACACGTTGCCGCCCGCCACCAGATGGCCTGCGAAGGCGGAGCCGTTGTCGGTATAGAGCATGTCGAAAATCCCGAACTTCTCGCACACCCGCTTGATCAGCCGTACCGTTGCGGCAGCGTTCTCGCTGGGAGCCAGCTCCCAATCCAGGACAAAGCCCGATGCAACGTCCAGAAGGATCAGAACCACAGGCCGAACCGCGCGCCCGTCGCCAAAGTCCGTCCAGAGGTCCAGCATCCGTCCGTCCAGCGAGACGACGTCCAGAACATTCAGGCTGGTCTTGTCCCGGATCGCCGGTATTGTCAGCCGGTCCACGGCCGCGCGCCTGCCTTGCCGCGCGGCAAGCCGTTCCGCTGCGGACAGCCCCTGCCAGCGCCGGTAGACCGTCGACCAGGACGGCCAGTTCCAGCCTTCGGCCTTCGCCACGTCCCGCACATCGCGCCACGCCTGCTTCAACGGGAACTCCGGCGCAGCGTCGCGGACGGTCGTGAGGAAAAACCGCCAGGCCTCCTCCGAAACCTCTGCCCGGTTCTGGCCGCCTGTATACTCATCCAGCAGGGCGGGCGCGTAGTTGATCGGGTCCACGCCTTTGACGGCCGTCAACAGGGCCTTCAAACGGGGCTTTGAATGCCCCTTTTCGCCAAACCGCTCGTGCACCAGGTGAAGCCGCTCCGCCCAGCACACACGCGGCCCCAGCGCAACCAGCATCCGTGCGACCGCCGCCTTGCCTTCCGCGCGTTCCCGTCGAGACGGAGACGCCTGCAAGAACGCCTCGTGCGCTGCGTCGTCATAGCTGCCAGGGTCGAGCCTCAGCTCATCGAGTTGACGGCGGAGATAGGCGAGGCGCTCTTGAGCGGGGAGGTCGAAGATAAAGATGTAAGCTGTTTTGCGGCCGTCTGTGGGATCGGATTGGAGCGGAACCAAGTTGGCGCTTAACCATCGTGCCGCAGCAGTTCTGTGATCTGGAATTCTGCCTAAACCCAGTACACTGCGTAGCTTCACTAGTGTCGTCATTCGATTCCTGCCGCCGACTTGATCTTTTCGACCAAAGCCGACGCTTTGGGGCCGTTCCAGTTCCCGAGGATTGCCGAGCGCGCATTTGGCATCGCTACTTCGTTTTCTTGACACCATGAATGGAGTAAGCCGCCTTGTGCGACGAATGCCGAGCGGATCTTCTTGTAAAGAAGTGCGCGGTTAGGATAGCTAGGCATGGACATCGCCAATGAGCTCAATAGGGCATCTTATACATCTTATTAACTACTAGTAATCCCAAAAGGATGCGTCAACGTTTAATTCGACAGGAACGGCTATTGATGGACGACGATGTGGCGCAAAGACTTCGAAGACTGCAGGCCGAAGCTGGCTTGACCGTCCAGCAGATGGCGGAACGCTGCGATCTTTCGAAGGCATCGCTCGGAAATTACATGCGGGTAAAGAATCCGCAGCGGCCGGGTTTCGACGCTGTAATCGCGATTGCAAACGGGATGGGAGTCTCCACAGATTGGCTTGCGGGGCTTACTTCTGATCGAACCCCACCCACCGCTTCCAAGCATGATGAAGCGCTCTTAGTCTATACGGCGGTTCACTCGCTATTAAGTCGCTTGGCCGAGCAGCAAGAAGAAAGCAAGGAACCGATATTCTCCGGCAAGGAAGTGGCTGGAAAGCCAATTTGGCACCATAGTGTTAAGACGATGCTGGACTATCTGGAGATGCGCGAAATCCCAACGGCCGGAGACGCCAAAGACAGCAGGGATGGCGTGGATGAGCTAGTTCAGCTCTTGGTCGTTGACCGACAAGAGAAATCCACCGGTCCCTAACTGCGCACTAAGCGCGAATTGGCGCACGGAAAAATTGGCCAATAGCTGAATTCATTGGCCTATTTCGTTGAACTTTCTCGTGGCAAACGGCAGTTCGAGCACTAACACCCCAATGCGGTATCAAACCCGGTGAAATCGATTATTTGTAAGCAGTTGATCTTTCGAGCAGAAATTTCCAGAGTGGGGTCAAACCAGATGAAACGCGTCAGAAGAAGCAGGGGATCGTCCTGGCTGGCGCGCCCGTCCGTTTCCCGGCGGAATGTCGCGGATTTCACCGGACGGCCCCCCTTTCCCTCGCCCGGCGCGGTCAATATAAGGCCGTGTGGTGCCGGGATGTGAGTCTCTGGCGCCCGGGGAAGCTTGACCCAATGCGAAGGTAAGCAATGTCTTTTCTTTCCGGCCTGTTCTCTGCGGACATGGCCATCGACCTCGGCACAGCCAACACTCTGGTCTACGTGAAGGGCCGGGGCGTGATCCTCAACGAACCCTCGGTGGTGGCCTACCACGTCAAAGACGGGCGCAAGCAGGTGCTCGCCGTCGGCGAGGACGCCAAGCTGATGCTTGGCCGGACCCCCGGCAGTATCGAGGCGATCCGGCCGATGCGCGAAGGCGTGATCGCGGATTTCGACGTGGCCGAGGAAATGATCAAGCATTTCATCCGGAAGGTTCACCGCCGGACCACGTTCTCGAAGCCGAAGATCATCGTCTGCGTGCCGCATGGCGCGACCCCGGTTGAAAAGCGGGCGATCCGCCAGTCGGTTCTGTCGGCGGGCGCGCGCCGCGCCGGGCTGATCGCGGAACCCATCGCGGCGGCGATCGGAGCGGGGATGCCGATCACCGATCCCACCGGATCCATGGTCGTCGACATCGGTGGCGGTACGACGGAAGTCGCGGTGCTGTCGCTGGGCGACATCGTCTATGCCCGCTCTGTCCGCGTCGGCGGCGACCGGATGGACGAGGCGATCATCAACTACCTGCGCCGCCAGCAGAACCTGCTGATCGGCGAATCGACCGCCGAGCGCATCAAGACCTCCATCGGCACCGCGCGGATGCCCGATGACGGCCGTGGCGCCAGCATGCAGATTCGCGGCCGCGACCTGCTGAACGGCGTGCCGAAGGAAACCGAAGTCAGCCAGGCGCAGGTGGCCGAGGCGCTGTCGGAACCGGTGCAGGCGATCTGCGAGGCGGTGATGACCGCTCTTGAAGCCACCCCGCCGGACCTTGCGGCGGATATCGTCGACCGGGGCGTGATGCTGACCGGCGGCGGCGCGCTGCTGGGCGAGCTTGACCTTGCGCTCAGGGAACAGACGGGTCTGGCGATTTCGGTGGCGGACGAGTCACTGAATTGTGTGGCCCTCGGCACGGGCAAGGCGCTGGAGTATGAAAAACAACTCCGGCATGTGATAGACTACGAAAGCTGAAATTCGGTCCGGCGGACCCGGCGGCGCGGACGGGACGGCCCGAAGGGGCTGACGCGCAGCGGCGGAGCGCCCGGAGGCGGAGGCAGACGTGGCACGGAATGGCGGAAACAGCGACGAATTCGTCCGCCCGGTCAGGCGTATCCTGATCGGACTGCTCGTCGTCGTGCTGTTCGGCATGTTCCTGATGTGGCGTATCGACAGCCCCCGCATGGAACGCTTCCGAGCGCAGGTGGTGGACAAGGTGGTGCCCAGCTTCGACTGGATGCTGCTGCCGGTCAGCCAGATGGCCGGGATGGTCGAGAACTTCCAGTCCTACACCCGCATCTACGAGCAGAACCAGGAGCTGCGGCGCGAACTGCAGCAGATGAAGGCCTGGAAGGAAGCGGCACTGCAGCTGGAACAGCAGAACGCCAAGCTTCTTGACCTGAACAACGTGCGCCTCGACCCGAAGCTGACCTTCGTGACCGGCGTCGTGCTGGCGGACAGCGGATCGCCCTTCCGCCAGTCGGTGCTGCTGAACATCGGCCAGCGCGACGGCATCGTCGACGGCTGGGCCGCAACCGACGGGCTGGGCCTTGTCGGACGGATCAGCGGCGTGGGCAACACCACCAGCCGGGTGATCCTGCTGACCGATTCCAACAGCCGGGTGCCGGTGTCGATCCAGCCGTCGGGGCAGAAGGCGATCCTGTCCGGCGACAACGGCGCGCTGCCGCCGCTCGATTTCATCGAAGACCCGGACCAGGTGCGCCCAGGCGACCGCATCGTCAGTTCCGGCGACGGCGGCGTGTTCCCGGCGGGCATCCTTGTCGGCACCGTGGTGCAGGGGTCGGACCGGCGTCTTCGGGTGCGGCTGGCCGCGGATTACGAACGGCTCGATTTCCTGCGCGTGCTGCGCGCCCATGCCAAGGACCCGGTGCAGGACCCCGGAAGCCTGGTTCTGCCACAGGCGGACTCGGCCGGCATCTTCGAGGAGGCCGCCGATGGATAGGGGCCGCCTGACCGCGAACCAGTGGCTTTACGGGATCGCCTACCTGAGCCTGAGCCTGGCGATCATCCTGATGCACATCCTGCCGACCGATCTGGGACCACGCGGCTATCCGGGGCCGGACCTTCTGCTCTGCATTACCTGCGCCTGGGTACTGCGGCGGCCACACTACGTCCCGACCCTGCTGATCGCGGCGGTGTTCCTGCTGACCGACATCCTCTACATGCGGCCGCCCGGGCTCTGGACCGGACTGGTGGTGCTGTCGGTGGAATACCTGCGCGCCCGCGAGGGAGCGCTGCGCGAACAGCCCCTGATGGTGGAAATCGGCGTCGTCGCCGCGGTGATGGCCTTCATCAACCTGTCCAATTTCCTGGTGCTGCTGATCCTGGGTGTGCCCCAGGCACAGTTCGGCCTGATGCTGCTGCAACTGATCGCCACGGTCATCACCTATCCGATCATCGTTATCGTCGCACGGGTCCTGTTCCGCGTACAGAAGATGAGCTCTGCCGAATTCGACGCGGTGCGGCGGGCGCAATGAAGCGGACCCCGAAGGATACCGCGGAAAGCGCCCGTATCGTCAGCCGCCGCGGACTGATCCTTGGCGCGGGCATGGCCGGGTTCGGTGCGATCCTCGCGGCGCGGATGCGCTACATGCAGGTCGAGCAGGCCGACCAGTTCCGCCTTCTGGCCGACGAGAACCGCATCAACATCCGCCTGATCGCGCCTTCGCGCGGCGTGATTTTCGACCGTCGAGGCACGATCCTTGCCGACAACGAACAGAACTACCGCGTCGTTCTGGTCAAGGAAGATGCCGGCGACGTCGACGAGGTGCTGGCCCGGCTGCAGCGGATCATCCACCTGCCCGAGGAAGACCTTGAACGCGCCCGCGCCGAGATCGACCGCCGCTCGCCCTTCGTGCCGGTCACGATCGCCGACCGGCTGACCTACGAGGCCTTCGCCAAGGTCGCGGTGAACGCCCCCGCCCTGCCCGGTGTCTCGCCGGAGGTCGGACAAAGCCGCATATACCCGATGGATCAGGATTTCGCGCATATCGTCGGCTATGTCGGCCCGGTCAGCGATTACGACCTGACCGAGGGCTACCTGGCCGAGGATGAGGACCCGCTGCTGCAGATCCCCAAGTTTCAGGTCGGCAAGACCGGGGTCGAGGCCAAGCTGGAACACGATCTGCGCGGTCAGGCCGGCACCCGGCGGATCGAGGTGAACGCACAGGGCCGCGTCATGCGCGAACTGGGCCGGATCGACGGCAAACCCGGCGGCGACGTGCAGCTGACCATCGACGGCGCGCTGCAGAACTACACGCAGGTGCGGCTTGAGGATGAAAGCGCCTCTGCCGTTGTGATGGATGTCCAGACCGGCGACATCCTCGCACTCGGCTCCGCGCCCTCCTTCGATCCGAACAAGTTCGTCCGCGGCATCAGCGTCGCGGATTACAGCGCGCTCCTGAACAACGATCACCGCCCGCTGGCCAACAAATCGGTGCAGGGCACCTATCCGCCCGGCTCCACCTTCAAGATGATCACGGCGCTCGCAGCGCTGGAGGCGGGCGTGCTCGACCCCGGCGAAAGCATCTATTGCGGTGGCTTCAAACAGCTTGGCGACCGCCGGTTCCACTGCTGGCGCAGCTGGGGCCACGGCAAGCTGACCCTGACCGGCGCGCTGGAGCAATCCTGCGACGTGTTCTTCTACGAGATCGCAGAGCGGGTGGGCATCGAAAATATATCCGACATGGCCCGCCGGCTGGGGCTGGGCACACGGCACGAACTGCCGCTGTCGGCGGTCGCGTCCGGTCTGGCGCCGACCAAGGCGTGGAAGATCGAGAACCGCGGCGCCGACTGGCTGATCGGCGACACGCTGAACGCCGGGATCGGCCAGGGCTTCGTGCTCGCCTCGCCGCTGCAATTGGCGCTGATGACAGCGCGCATCGCCTCGGGCAAGGCGGTCGAGCCACGGCTGATCGGCTCGCTCGACCCGGCCGAGGACCGGCCCGAGATCCCGCCGCTCGATGTCGATCCGCGCCACCTTGCCCTGGTGCGCGACGGCATGAGCCAGGTCGTCAACGCCCAGACCGGCACCGCCCGCGCCAGCCGCGTGGTGATCGACGAGATGCGCATGGCCGGCAAGACCGGCACCAGCCAGGTCCGCAACATCACCGCCGCCGAACGCGCCGCCGGCGTCACCTCGAACGAAGACCTGCCGTGGAACCGTCGCGACCACGCGCTGTTCGTCAGCTACGCGCCCATCGCCGCGCCGCGCTTTGCCTGCGCGGTGGTGGTCGAGCATGGCGGCGGCGGCTCTGCCGTGGCGGCACCGATCGCCCGCGACATCATCCTTCAGGCGCTTTACCAGGGCACGCCGCCGCTCGACGCCTACCCGACCAGCCAGCACGGCACGATCCGGTCGCGGCAGGAAAAGCTTATCCTGCGCGATCCGTCGACCTTCTCGGACGGAAGGAACCGCGCGTGAGCTATCTCGAGTACAACGTCAAGCGGGTCCCCACCGGCCTGTCCAAGGTGCTGTTCCTGAACTGGCCGCTTCTGGTGCTGGTCACTGCGGCGGCGGGGATCGGGTTCCTGATGCTCTACTCGGTCGCCGGCGGCTCGATGACCCCCTGGGTGGAGCCGCAGCTCAAGCGTTTCGGCCTGGGGCTGGTATTGATGATCGGCGTCGCGATGGTGCCGATCTGGTTCTGGCGCAACATGTCGGCGCTGGCCTACGCGGTCTCAGTCCTGCTGCTGATCTTCGTGGAATTCTTCGGCGCCACCGGCATGGGCGCGCAGCGCTGGATCGATCTGGGCTTCATGCGACTGCAGCCGTCGGAGCTGACCAAGATCACCGTGGTGATGCTGCTGGCCGCCTATTACGACTGGCTCGACATCCGCAAGGTGTCGCGCCCGCTGTGGGTGCTGATCCCGGTCGTCCTGATCCTGCTGCCCACCTACCTGGTGCTGACCCAGCCCGACCTCGGCACCGCGATCCTGCTGGTCGCGGGCGGTGCCTTCGTGATGTTCATCGCCGGTGTTCACTGGCTGTATTTCGCGGCGGTTCTGGCTGCCGGCGGCGGCATGATCACCGCCGTGTTCTGGTCGCGCGGCACAGACTGGCAGCTGCTGAAGGATTACCAGTACCGCCGGATCGACACCTTCCTGAACCCGGAGACCGACCCGCTGGGCGCCGGGTACCACATCACCCAGTCGAAGATCGCGCTGGGGTCCGGCGGCTGGGCCGGACGCGGTTTCATGCAGGGCACGCAGTCACGGCTGAACTTCCTGCCCGAGAAGCACACCGACTTCATCTTCACGACGCTGGCCGAGGAATTCGGCTTTGTCGGCGGCATCTCGCTTCTGGTGATCTACGGGCTGATCATCCTTTTCTGCATCGCTTCGGCGGTGAACAACCAGAACCGCTTCGGCGCGATCCTGACGCTGGGCATCGCCGCAACCTTCTTCCTGTTCTTCGCAGTGAACATGTCGATGGTGATGGGCCTTGCCCCCGTCGTCGGCGTGCCGCTGCCGCTGGTCAGCTACGGCGGCTCCGCCATGCTGGTCCTCATGGTCGCCTTCGGGCTGACCCAGTCCGCACATATCCACAGGCCCAGAAACCGCACATGACCCTGAAGATCCTCTATGCCGGCGGCGACAACCGCTGGCCCGACTACGCGCGCCCGCTGCCCGCCGCCATCGAAGCCGCCGGCCTCGACGCCGAGATCGCCGACGACTTCGCCCCCGGGGATGTCGATTACATCGTCTACGCGCCGAACAACGACCTCACCGATTTCTCGCCTTACACGAAGGCGAAGGCGGTTCTCGGCCTCTGGGCCGGGGTCGAGCAGATCGTGACCAACAAGACACTGACCCAGCCGCTGACCCGCATGGTCGACAGCGGCCTGACGGAGGGGATGGTGGAATGGGTCACCGGCCACGTGCTGCGCCACCACCTCGGGATGGACGCGCATATCGTGAACCCGGATCACGAATGGCGCTTCTCGCCGCCGCCGCTGGCCCGCCACCGCCCGGTGACGATCCTCGGGCTGGGCGAACTGGGCACCGCCTGCGCGCAGGCGCTGGCGGCGCTGAACTTCCCCGTCACCGGCTGGAGCCGCAGCCAGAAACGGATCGATGGCATCACCTGCCTTGCCGGCGAGGACGGGCTGGCCGAGGCGCTCTCCACCGCGCAGATCCTCGTTCTGCTTCTGCCGCAGACGCCCGCGACCGAAAACCTGTTGAACGCCACGCGCCTCGCCGAGCTACCCGAGGGCGCCGTGATCCTGAACCCCGGGCGCGGCCCGCTGATCGACGACGACGCCCTGCTCGCGGGCCTCGACAGCGGCCATATCGGTCACGCGACGCTCGACACGTTCCGCGTCGAGCCGCTGCCGCAGGACCATCGCTACTGGTCTCACCCGCGCGTCACGGTCACCCCGCATATCGCCAGCGAGACCCGCGCCGAAACGGCCTCGGAAGTCATTGCCGAGAATATCCGCCGCAGCGAAGCGGGCGAGCCGCTGCTGTTCCGCGTCGACCGGACTGCGGGTTACTGACGATCGCTTTTGAACGGATGCAAGATCCGCCCCTTCCTCTGGTAGTAAATATCCCGGGGGTGTCGCCGCAGGCGACGGGGGCAGAGCCCCCGACCGCACGAAGTGCCAGAAAGATTGCGCCGCAGACGCGCCGTCAGATAAGCCCTTCGGCCTTGAACAGAGCCTTCATGTCGGCCTCCGGGCGCGGGCCCATATGGCCGATCACCTCCGCCGCCGCGATGCAGCCCATGCGGCCGCAGGTGGCGAGGTCGGCGCCGGTCACGTAGCCGTAGAGAAACCCGGCGGCGAACTGGTCGCCGGCGCCGGTGGCGTCCACGGGGGTGACGTAGTTCACCGGCACCACCGCCTCTTCGTCGCCCTTCACCAGCACCACGTCATGGCCGGAGCGGGTGCAGACGATCAGCCCGGAATCGGCCGCCGCCTGTTCCAGCGCGCTGCCCAGATCGTCGGTCTCGTAAAGCGAGGTCCATTCCTGCTGGTTGCCGATCACGAAATCCAGCTCCTTCACCAGCCGGCGGAAATCGCGGCGGTGCCGGTCGACGCAGAACGGATCCGACAGCGCGATGCCAGCCTGCCCGCCACCGTCGCGGCACAGCTTGGCGGCGCGCTCGAAGGCGTCCTTGCCCTTCGGCTTGTCGTAGAGATATCCCTCCAGAAACAACAGCTTCGCACGTCCCGCCACATCGTCGGAAACGTCCTCGGGGCCCAGTTCGGACGAGATCCCCAGATAGGTGTTCATCGACCGTTCGCCGTCGGGCGACACGAAGATCATCGACCGCGAGGTCGGCAGCTCGCCATCCGGCACCGGCGCATTGACGAAGGCGGTCCCGTCCTGCTCCATCTCGTCGGCATAGAACCGGCCCAGCGCATCGTCGTGGACCCGGCCGATGAAGGCCGTCGACAGGCCCAGGCTGCCCAGCCCGGCCAGCGTGTTCGCCACTGATCCGCCGGGGGCCTGCACGCGCTCTTTCATGCTGCCGTACAGCATCTCGCCGCGCTCGCGCTCGACCAGTTGCATGATCCCCTTCTGGATCCCCATCAACTCCAGGAAACTGTCATCGGCCTGCGCCAGAACGTCGACGACGGCATTGCCAATGCCGACGACCTCATAGGATTTCGTCATATGGTTTTCTCCTCGTAGGGACAAAGGTCTTCAATCGGGCACCCGCCGCATTTTGGCTTACGGGCGGTGCAGATGTAACGGCCGTGCAGGATCAGCCAGTGATGCGCGTGGCGCTGGTATTCGGCGGGGACGTTGTCCTCGATGGCGCGCTCCACCGCGTCGACATCCTTGCCCGGTGCGATGCCGGTGCGGTTGCCGACCCGGAAGATATGGGTATCCACCGCCTGCGCCGGATGGCCCCACCACATGTTCAGGACCACGTTCGCGGTCTTCCGGCCCACCCCCGGCAGCGACTGCAGCGCCGCGCGGGACGACGGCACCTGCCCGCCGTATTCATCGACAAGGATCCGCGACAGCTTGATGACGTTCTTCGCCTTGTTACGGTAGAGCCCGATCGACTTGATGTATTCGGTCAGCCCGGCCTCGCCCAGCGCCAGCATCTTTTCCGGCGTGTCGGCAATTTTGAACAGCTCTACCGTCGCCCTGTTCACCCCGGCATCCGTCGCCTGCGCCGACAGCGCCACAGCCACGACCAGAGTATAGGCGTTCACATGGTTCAGCTCGCCCTTCGGTTCGGGCTCCGCCTCGTGAAAGCGGCGAAAGATTTCGCACAGGGTCTTGTAGTCGAGCTGCTTGGCCATGCTCCCCTTTGGCATGGGCGTTTCGGGACCTGCAAGCTCTTGCGCCCTCTGTTTCCCGATCGCGCAGGAAACGGGTCGCAGATGGGTTCTTTGCGCCATATTTTGGGGCATAAAGAGAGAGCATGACCATGACCGATCAAAGCCCCGAAACCGGATACCATTTCGCCGTGATGCGCCGCGCGATCGACCTGATCGACGCCCGCGGCAACGAACCGATGTCGCTGGAGGATCTGGCGGCTGAAATGAACATGAGCCCGGCGCATTTCCAGCGCCTGTTCAGCCGCTGGGTCGGCGTGTCGCCGAAGCGTTATCAGCAATACCTGACGCTTGAGCATGCCCGCGACATGCTGCGGTCGAACTTCACCACGCTGGAAACCAGCCACGAGCTGGGCCTGTCGGGCTCCGGCCGCCTGCACGACCTGTTCCTCAGGTGGGAGGCGATGAGCCCCGGCGACTATGCCCGCCACGGCGAGGGGCTGGAGATCTTCTGGGGCTGGTTCGAAAGCCCGTTCGGCCCGGCGCTGGTGATGGGCACCGAAAAGGGCCTCTGCGGTATCGGCTTTGCCGCCGAAACAGGCGAGGAGGCGGCGATGGAGGATCTGCTTGGCCGCTGGCCGCGCGCAACCTTCACCGAGGACCCGATGTTCCTGCGCCCGTGGGTCCTGAACGCCTTCGGCGTACAGGATGCGGGCGAGCCGACGCCGCTTTACCTCATCGGCGCGCCGTTCCAGATCAAGGTCTGGGAGGCGCTGCTGAGCATCCCCTCGGGCCAGGTCACGACCTATTCCGAGATCGCGCAGGCCATCGGCAATCCGAAGGCGGTGCGCGCCGTGGGCACCGCCGTGGGCCGCAACCCGATCAGCTGGCTGATCCCCTGCCACCGGGCGCTGCGCAAAAGCGGCGCGCTGGCGGGTTACCATTGGGGCATCCCGGTCAAGCGCGCGATTCTCGCCTACGAATCCGCGCGGGCCGAAGCATGAAGGAAATGTGATTACCACGGCAAGGATCCGCCGAATCCGGCGGGTCTTTCCGCTGGACGGGACAGCCTTGGGCTATATCCTGTGGCCCCTGGGAGTTTGAAACAGAAGGCAGTCCCCATGAATTTTCGTGTGACCCTCATGACGGCGAGCGCCGGGCTATTGGCCCTGACCGCCTGTACCGATCCGTCCGTCAACACCGGCAACCCGCGGCAGCGCACCGGCGAAGGCGCGGCCATCGGCGGCGTGCTGGGCGCCCTGGCGGGCGTCGCCACGGGCGGCGATGCCGGCGAGCGCGCGCGCGGCGCCCTGATCGGCGGCGCCCTTGGCGCCGGCGCGGGTGCGCTGATCGGAGCCGATCTCGACCGGCAGGCCGCCGAGCTGCGCGCCGAACTGGACAGCCGGATTCAGGTCATCAACAACGGCGACCACCTTGTGGTGAGGATGCCGCAGGACATCCTGTTCGACATCGACAGCGCCATCGTCAGCACCGCGCTCTATCCCGACATGCGCGACCTGGCGAACAACCTGAACCGCTATCCGCAGTCGCGGGTCCACGTGATCGGCCATACCGACAATACCGGCTCCGCCGCCCACAACCAGGACCTGTCCGAGCGCCGGGCGCAGTCGGTCGCGAACATCCTGATCACCAACGGCGTCGCCACCAACCGCGTCGTGCCCTCGGGCCGGGGCGAGAACCAGCCGATCGCGTCGAACCTGACGCCGGAAGGCCGCGCCCAGAACCGCCGCGTGGATATCCTGATCTACCCGAACCAGTAACCTCGGGCGAGATTTGCCGGCCTGTATGGCAGGCAGTTCAGGCGAAAGAAGCCGAAAAAGCCAGCGCCCTCGCGGACAGCCGCGAGGGCGCTTTCTTCTCGACCGACCACAAATCCGGGCACCGACGAGACTTGGCAGGGCAATACAACCGGCGGACATGAGCAATCTACCTCGGCTAAGTCCTTGTTCGCTCTGATCTGTGTGGTTGCGGCAATCAGATCGCCGGCGCGGTGGGCCAGCCCGACAATGCACGGCGGCATCGCCGCTGTTTGCCTGAGCGATAAAACAATAAATCGTTGATATGGTAGGAATGCATGGCACCTTGAGCCGGAATTGACTGCTACCGATTTTCGAGGGCCGTTCGATGTACAGATTTCTTCATTCCGTTGCGGCGATGTCCCTGGTCGCCGGGTTAGCCGCCTGCCAGACAACAACCTCCGAACCGCCCACACCGCAAAGCGCCCTTTCCTATCCCGCACTGGTTGCGGATACGCGGGTCTTCTTCCTCGAGACCGCCGTCGCCAGCATGATCATTGATCGCTGTCCCGACGAAAGGCTGCAATGGGCGGCGGGCACGCGACTGGCGGCCATTCATGGTTTCAGCCGGTCGAACCAGCAAAAGGGCTATGCCAAGGCCCAGACAGACCGCGCATATAACGAGGTTCTGGCCGCCAGGCCGACCGGTGAAGAGGTGCTTAGCGCGCTGCGGGCCAGGGTAGATAAGCCCACGGATGGAGCCTCAGCCTGCGCCGCCGCAAGGAAAGAGATTGCCGCCGGAACGCGCATCGGATCCATGTTGCGCTTTGGCTGACCGGCTGCGCCGTTGAAGACTTCGCGGGCATCCTGATGCACCTGCTGGTTCGATAAGACCGTCAACTCTGACGCAGACACTCTGTGGTTGAATTGTTTCGAATCAGGTCATCTGCAATTCTGGCCGTATTCCAAAGCAGCCAAGAGTAGATGTCATGCCGTTTCCCGTTCGCGCCCTGCTTGCCTCGGTCTCTGTTGTATTAGCCTTTTTGCCCGCACATGCGCAGGATCAGACACCAGTACTGTTCACCAACATAAACGTCTTCGACGGCGTCAATGAAACCTTGCTCGAAAACGCCAATGTCCTGGTCAGCGGCAACCTGATCTCCGAGGTCTCGACCGAGCCGCTCGCCGTGGCCGGCGGCACCGTGATCGACGGCGGCGGGCGCACCATGATCCCCGGGCTGATCGACGCGCACTGGCATACCTCTTATTGCTGCGCATCGCAGAACACCGTTGTCACCGGCGATATTCTGGAGATCGCCATCCGTGGCGCAATAGGGTCCGAGGCGACGCTTATGCGAGGTTTCACAACCGTCAGGGACGTGGGCGGCAATCCATTTGCGACGAAGAAGATGATCGACGCTGGCGAGATACCCGGCCCGCGGATCTTGCCCTCCGGCCCCCCGATCAGCCAGACGGGCGGCCATTTTGACTACGGCGCTTATCAGGACGTCCCGTCAAACCCGGGCGACTCCCTTTGGTACTGGAACCGCGTTGGTCTGATGCTCATCGCCGATGGAGTGCCCGACATTACGCTGCGCACCCGCGAGGTGATGCGAATGGGCGCGTCGCAGATCAAGATTTCCGGCGGTGGCGGCGTCTCGTCGGTCTATGACCCGCTCGACGTAAGCCAGTACACGATGGAAGAGCTGAAAGCCTTCGTCGAGGTGGCGGAAAGTTACAACACCTATGTCGCTTCCCACATCTTCACCGACACCGCAGCCCAGATGGCCGTCGAAGCCGGAGTGAAGTCGATCGAGCACGGCAACCTGCTTGGCAGAGAGACGCTCGAGATGATGAAGGAGCACGACGTCTGGCTGTCGGTTCAGCCGATCTTGAATGACGAGGACGCGTTCTCGTTCAATGACCCCTTCAGCACGGCGAAATTCATAGCCGTGACCGACGGCACCACGAAGTCCATCGAAATGGCGAAGGAAATCGGCGTCAAGGTCGCGTTCGGCACCGATATGCTGTTCGATGCGAAACTGGCCGAGAAGCAAGGGAAATTCCTTGCCAAGATGGCGACGTGGTACACGCCCTACGAGGTGCTGAAAATGGCGACCTCGACAAATGCCGAACTGCTGGAACTCGCCGGTCCGCGCCATCCGTACCAGGAAGGCCCGCTCGGCGTCATCGAGCCCGGCGCCTATGCCGACCTGATCCTCGTCGATGGCAACCCGCTGGAGGATATCGACCTGGTCGCGGATCCGGCCGCGAACTTCGACCTGATCATGAAGGACGGTGAGATCTTCAAGAACGAAATCGAATAGCCGGCACCGACAGCACTGCGCGGTGCATGCCTGCCACTGTCGACAGGCAGGCATGCGCTTCTAGCTTTTCGCGGGTTCCGCCACAAACCGCCGGGAAAAGAAGGCCATTCGACCCATCGCGGCGACGATCTCTGCCTTCGCATCCGCTCAAATCCATAAGCTGCCCGGTCAGGTGCCAGCTCCATTGCACTGCGGCACACAGATAAGCGAAGGTAATCCGTCGCGACAGAAACCTGCCAAAGGACTGATCTCAAACGACTTCCCCCGGTTGTCATCGGATAACAATCCGCCTGTCATCGCCTATCACCCCGCTGTCATTGCCTGTCTTTCGGGAAGCCGGCCCAATCGGGTCATCGGCTTCAGCGCCACCGCAAACCCGCAACCGAAAGACCCGCACGATGACCTTCTGCACCGCACACCGCCCGCACCGCGTTCCTCTCGAAACGCCCAAGCCGGACCCCGCCCCGCAGCAGGAGCGGCGCCTCAACCGCCCCGAAACGCCGCGCATCGCGCCGGACCAGATCTTTTCCGACTGGGCGAGCATCTAGCCTCCGTCCCTGGCTCGCCCCGGTCCGGGCAGGGTGCCGACACGTCGTTCCCTTCATCCAAGGCACCCTGTCCGGATCCAGTTTTTCAGTACCGATTCATAGTTTCAGGAAACCCGGCCCTTCCCCTTGGGCCGGGTTTATTCATGCCGCGCGCTGACGCATAGTCCGCCGCATGTACAGGCTCTATACATGCCGCGCCACGGCCGGCTTCGCCCCACAGATGGTGCTTGAAGAAGCACGGCTTCCGCACGAGATCGTCGAGGTCGACATTCTCACGGGTGCGCAGCGCAGCCCGGAATTCCTGCGCATCAACCCGGCCGGGCGCGTGCCCGCCCTGCGCCTGCCAGACGGCCAGATCCTGACCGAAGCCTCCGCGATCTGCCTTTACCTCGCCGATGCCCATGACCTGACGGATGTCGCGCCGGCGGCGGACGATCCCGACCGCGCCCTGTTCCTGCGGTCCCTGATCTTCCTCGCAACCTCGGTCCAGGATCACTTCAAGCGGTACTTCTACCCGCAGCGCTATACGACCGATCCCATCGGCATCCCCGGCATCCGGACGCGCGGCCTGGAGATGGTCGACGAAGCCTTCGCCACGGTCGAGGCGCAGCTTGCCGGCGGCGGCCCCTATCACCTTGGCCCCCGCAGCTCCGCCGCCGATCTCTACCTGCTGATGATCACCACATGGCACCCGGCACAGGATGAGCTTTACGACCGGTTTCCCGCCATCGCCCACTGTTGCGGGCTGGTCGCGGAGCGGCCTGTCATCCGCGACGCGCTTTCCCGGCAGGGAGAGGTCCGCGCCGCGGGCTGACCCACGCTTACACCATCCCGTAGTCCGGCAGCGTGATGTCGTCCTTCAGGCTGTTGCCGATCAGCAGGTCGGCGACCGGCGGGATCACCATCATCCGGGTCGCGACCCGCCGCAGCCAGACACCAAACGCCGTCTCGGGCGCGAAGGAGGACGCGAACCCCCGCGCCGCTTTCTGCTTTTCCTCAAGGAACGGCCGCAGCCGCTGTTCATAGACGGCCAGTGCCGGTTCTACCTGCCCGCCCGAGCGGTGCAGTTCCCCCGCCAGAACATAGGCCTCGGTCATCGCCAGCCCGGTGCCTTCGCCCGCCAGCAGCGACGCGCAGGCCGCCGCGTCGCCCAGCAGAACCTTCCGCCCCCGCGACCACTCGGGCACCTCGGTCTGGCTGACCCGGTCGAAATAGACCTCGCCCGCCTTGTCCAGTTCCGCCAGGATCGCCTGCGCCTCCCACCCGGCGCCGCCGAACACATCGTGAAGCACCGCGCGCCGGGCGGCATCGTCCTGCGGCTCCTCTCCCGGAAGATGCGAGGTGGAGAAGACCAGCATGAACAGCGTCCGGTTGTCCCGCATCGAGAATCGCGACAGGCTGATCCCGGGCTCCGCATGGCTGACGTAGATGTTTTCGTCGCGCTGCGGATAGCCCGTGGACTGCCACGCCGCGACGTAGAAGCCGAGCTGCCGCTCGTAATCCTGTTGCGGCCCCCAGCCCAGCTCGCGCACCCGCGAATGCAGCCCGTCCGCGCCGACCAGCAGGTCGAATTCCCGCGACCCGCCGCTTTCCAAAGTCACGCCGACCCGTGTGCCATCCTCTTCGATCGCAGAGACGGTATCGCCGAACAGCGTCTCGGCCGATCCCTCGACGGAGCGATAGATCACCTCCGCCAGATCGCCGCGCGCGATGCTGGTGAAGCGGTCATGCGTCATACGCCGGAAAACATCCGCACCGAACCCGCCGCCGCGGCTGCCGTCGTCGCGGACCAACCGCACCTCTTCCACCTGGTAACCCCGCTCGCGGATCGGTCCGATCAGCCCCATCCGCTCTGCCACGTCATAGCCGGTGCCCCAGAAGTCGATGACATAGCCGCCCGTGCGGAACGTCGGTGCCTTTTCGATCAGCGTGGGTTCATGTCCGCACCGCAGCAGGAAATGCGCCAGCGTGGGTCCGGCCACACCAGCCCCGGAAATTCCGATCTTCATTGTCTCGCTCCTTGATGGCTTTTCCGGCCTGTCCGAATCTGTGTACCAGGCGGTACACACCTCTGGTACCTAACACCGCCGCCGCTATAGTCAATCCATGAGCCGAGACCGATTTTCCCGCCTGAACGCCGAAACCCGCGCGCTTCTTCTGCGCTGTGCGACCGAGGAATTTGCCGAAAAGGGTTACGACGCGGCCTCGCTGAATCGGATCCTCGAACGCGCGGAAATGGGGAAAAGCTCGTTCTATTACTACTTCGAGAACAAGGCCGACCTGTTCGAGACACTGCTCGAGGTCACCCTCGCCGATCTGTTCGAGCGCGCCGGATCCTTCGACCTCGACAGCCTCGACAGTGCTGGCTTCTGGTCGGGATGCGAGGCTTTCTACGCCCGCTGCATCGCCGCCGTCAGCCACGCGCCGCAGGCCCTGAAACTCGGCTCGATCTTCTACCAGACCCGCGCCGCAGGCGTGCATTCCGAGGCCATCGAACCGATGATCACCCAGGCCCGCGACTGGGTCGCCGGTTTCGTTGTGCGTGGCCAGGCCCTCGGAGTGATCCGCGCCGACCTGCCAGAGCCGCTGCTGATCGACATCATGATGGGCGTCGGCGAGGCGCTGGACCGCTGGTTCGTCGCGAACTGGGACGGCATGGACGATGCGGCGCGCAACCGCATGGCCGCCGAGCATATCGGCCTGTTCCGCCGCCTGCTCGAACCCTGACCGCACGGGTGCCAGCGCTGCCCGCATGCGGCAATTCGCGCAGAGGTATCGCAGCGCAGCCTCGTTGAAACCGCTTCCGGAACAGACACATAGAAATCGTAAGGCGGGCACATGCCCGCCTCCCCGGCGTCGGGACGGCACGCGCCGCCCCTTCTGGAGCGCTGCGCTCCCCGGCCCGGATGACCTGACAGGAGATCACCATGAGCAACGAATTCGAAGGCAAATCCGCCATCGTCACCGGCGCAGCGTCGGGTATCGGCGCGGCCATCGCCCGCGAACTGGCGGCGGGCGGCGCAAAGGTGCTGGTCGCCGACCTGCACGAGGGCCCGGCCGAAGACATGTGCAAGGAGATCCGCGACGCCGGCGGCACCGCCGAGCCCTTCGCCGTTGATGTCAGCAAGCCTGAACAGGTGGAGGCTATGGTTGCAAAGGCCGTCGACCTCTGGGGCGGCCTCGACATGGCCGTCAACAACGCCGGCATCGGCGGCCCCGCCGCCCCGGTCGGGGAATACCCGCTGGACGGCTGGCATCAGGTGATCGGCGTCAACCTGAACGGCGTCTTCTACGGCTGCCGCTACGAGATCGCGGCGATGGAGAAATCCGGCGGCGGCGCCATCGTCAACATCGCCTCGATCCTCGGTTCGGTCGGCTTCGCCCAGTCCTCGGCCTATGTCACCGCCAAGCACGGCGTCGTTGGCCTGACCAAGAACGCCGCGTTGGAATACAGCGCCAAGGGCATTCGCGTGAACGCTGTCGGCCCAGCGTTCATCAAGACCCCGCTGATCGACAGCGCGATGACCGATGAGCAGCAGCAGGGCCTGGCCGGGATGCACCCCATCGGACGTCTGGGCCAGCCCGAGGAAGTGGCCGCGCTGGTCTGCTTCCTGCTGTCGGACCGCGCGTCCTTCATCACCGGCAGTTATCACCTCGTCGACGGCGCCTACACGGCGCAATAGGCACCCAAGGCAAACTTCCGGCTATCGCACCGCAAAAGAAAAAACCCGGCCGCAGGGCCGGGTTTCACCTGTCCGTAGGCGCCGGAGCCGCTCAGTGCAGCTTGGCTTCCACGGTCGCGATCGAGTCGTCGATCAGCTTGTTGGCGGCGGCGGCGGTCATCTCCTTGGCGATCACCTCCCTGGCCGCGGCAATGGCGACATTTACCGCCTGATCGCGCACTTCCTTCACAGCCTTGGCCTGAGCCGAGGCGATCTGCTCCTCGGCGCCCTGCAGACGGCGGGCCATGGAAACCTCCAGGTCCTGCTTCGCCTGCTCGGCGGCCTGACGGGCTTCTTCCTTGGCGTGCTCGACGATGCGCACCGACTGCTCGGCCACTTCCTTCTGCCGACGCTCGTAAGAGGCCAGCACGGTCTGCGCTTCTTCACGCAGCGCCTTGGCTTCGTCCAGCTCGGCCCGGATCCCCGCCGACCGCTTGTCCAGCATGCGGCCCAGGATCCCCGGAACGCCCAGGAAAACCAGCGCGCCGATGAAGATCAGGAACGCGATCAGAACGACGAAGTTGGTGTTCCGCAGCGAAACGAAGGGGCCGGTCGCGGCCAGCACCGGGCTGGCGGCCACCAGGGCAAACAGCGTTACAAGATAGCGCATCGCTCAGGCCCTCTTCATCTGTTCGGAAACCGCCGCATCGACGGTCGCGGCATCGGCTTTCGTACCCAGCGCGGCGACGATCTCGGCCGCGGCTTCCTTGGCCACCGACTCGACGCTTGCCAGAGCGTTGGCGCGGATTTCTCCGATCGCCTTCTCCGATTCCGCCACCTTCGCGGCGATCTCGGCATCGGCCTTGGCATTCGCCTCGTCCAGCTCGGCCTGCATCTCGGCCTTCGCCTCGTTGATGATCGCCTGAGCTTCCGAGCGGGCATCCGCCAGCGCCTGGTTATAGGCGGCTTCGGCTTCCTGCGCCTTCAGCTTCAACTCTTCGGCGGCAGCGACATCGTTGGTCACCGACCCGGCGCGTTCGGCCAGAACCGACGCGATGCGGGGCAGCGCGATACGGCTGATGATCAGGTAGAGCGCCACCAGCGCGACCAGCAGCCAGAAGATCTGGTTCGGCCAGCTGTTGAAGTCGAGCTGCGGCATGCCGACGGCCTCGCCTCCGCCATGCGCGGCGGATTCGACACCATGCGCGCCCTCGACGGCGTGCGCCGCGCCTTCGACCGCATGCTCCGCACCTTCGGTGCCGTGGGTCGCCGCCTCGTCCGTCGCCTGGGCGAGGATGATGGCGCCGTTCGTATCAGTTGCCATGTCGTCCTCCAGACACCTCGTCTACAACGGACGGCCCCCGGGGCCGCCCGCGCGTAAGGAGTGTTAAGAGGCTATCAGACGGCGAACATCAGCAGAAGCGCGACGAGGAACGAGAAGATCCCCAGGGCTTCCGCAAAGGCGATGCCGATGAACATGGTCGCGGTCTGGCCGCCAGCGGCGGACGGGTTGCGCAGGGCGCCGGACAGGAAGTTGCCGACAACGTTGCCCACACCGACGGCAGCGCCGCCCATGCCGACCGAAGCCAGACCTGCGCCGATGAAGGCACCCATTTGTGCGATATCGCCTTCCATGATCGTTTCTCCTTACGTTGGAATTGGCTGAATTGGTGTTCGTTTGCGGGTGGGTGCGTGCAACGGCACGCACCGCCTAGTGCGAGGGATGCAGCGCGTCCTTGAGGTACACGCAGGTGAGGATCGTGAAGACATAGGCCTGGATGAAGGCCACCAGCACTTCGAGCGCATAGATGGTAGAGATCGCCAGCACCGATAGCGGCGTCACCAGCACACCCAGACCCGACAGCAGGATCAGCGGCGCGAAGGCGGCGAAAACCTTGATGACGGCATGGCCGGCCATCATGTTGCCCATGAGGCGAATGGAGTGGCTGACCGGGCGGACGAAGTAGGAAATCACCTCGATCAGCGCCAGGATCGGCCGCAGCGGCAGCGGCGCGGACGACACCCAGAACAGGCTGAGGAATTTCGCGCCGTGAAGCACGAAGCCGGTAATCGTGACCGTCAGGAACACCGCCAGTGCCAGCACCACCGTCACCGCCAGGTGCGACGTCGTCGTAAAGGCCAGCGGCAGCAGGCCGAGGAAGTTCGACATCACGATGAACATGAAAAGCGTGAAAATGTAGGGGAAGAACCGCACCGCGTCCTTGCCGGCCACGTCCTCGACCATCTTGTAGATGAAGCCGTAGGACAGCTCGGCGACGGACTGGATCTTTGTCGGGATGATTGCGCGGCCGCGTGTGCCCGCGACCAGCAGCAGGCTGACCGCCACGACCGTCAGGAACAGCCACAGCGTCACGTTGGTGATCGTGTACCAGTAAACCGGATCGCCGACCTCGCCAAAGAGCGGCTTCACGATGAACTGGTCCATCGGGTGGAAAGCAAGGCCTTCGCTATGTTCTTTCGTCGCCACGATCCTGGTCCCCGTCTTCCTCGGGCGCCGCGCGCCCCGCGTCCTTTTCCTGTGCCGCGCGGGCCGAGCGCATCATCGTCTGCACCCCGGCCGCGAAGCCCAACAAGGTGAATAGCACCAGCAGGATCGGGAGGGTGCCGAACAGCCAATCCAGCCCGTACCCGATGCCGAAACCGATCACGATTCCGGCCACCAGCTCTATCACCATCCGCCAGGCGAGTTCCGCCCCGCCCGCGGCATGTCCCTCGACCGACGGCGCCGGTTCCTTTTCCTTTTTCAGGGCAGCGATCCGTTCGTCCAGCCGCTCGAGGCGCGCCTTGTCTTCTGGATCGACCATGAAACCGGACCCCCGATCAGTCGGGCGGACACTAGGTAGCGGGCGGGAATGAGTCAATCCCGCTTGTTCTCGATCAATACGCTGATATTAAACAGTATTTTTTCACCTCCCACACCGGGAAACCGCCCCTGCATGGCATTTCCCGCCATTCCCCATATTCAACCGAATGGTTGACCAAACCCGCGCCGCTTGCCAAAGCCATTCCATGCAGCCGAGCCTCGACACCGTCTTTGCCGCCCTTGCCGACCCGACCCGGCGCGCCATCCTGCAGATGCTGCTGGAGGACGACATGGCCGTGACCGATGTCGCCGACCCGTTCGAGATGTCGCTGGCCGCGATCTCCAAGCACCTCACCATCCTCACCCGCGCCGGCCTGATCAGCCAGGAAAAGCGCGGCCGGGTGAAATGGTGCAAGCTGGAACCCGACGCCCTGAAATCCGCGTCGGTCTGGATGCAGGGCTTCGGCCAGTTCGAGCCGGTCAACCTCGACGCCTTCGAGGCATTCCTGGAACGGGAACTCGGCACACCGGCGAACGACTGAAGGATTCATTGCCTTCGGGTTGTCCGCCTATGCCCGGAAGCAGCCTTCCCGGCTTGCCGCGCCCGCAACACATCCGCGTCCGCCGCGCCTTGCCCGTTCCGGCCTCGCCGCCTAATGTCCGCCGGCACTCAGTCCGCCCGCCTGTTCCTTCATGCTTCCACGCCCGAAACGATCCTACGTGCTTTGCACCGCACCGCGCAGCGGCAGCACCCTGCTCTGCGGGATGCTCGAGGCGACAAACGCCGCGGGACGCCCGAACTCGCACTTCCACACGCCGTCGCTGGACCGGTGGCTGGAGGTCTACGACCTGAATCCGGCATCCTTCACCACCTCGCGGGATGCTGTCCGGGCGGTCTTCGAGGCGGCCCTCGCGCGCGGCATGGGCGAAACGGACATCTTCGGATTGCGTATGCAGCGTGGCAGCTTCGACTTCTTCCTGCAGCAGCTTGGCCTGCTCGTCCCGGGCCGGATGAGCGATGCCGGGCGGATAGAGAAGGCCTTCGGCCCGACGCTTTTCATTCACCTGTCCCGACAGGACCGCCTCGACCAGGCGATCTCGCGCGTCAGGGCGGAGCAGAGCGGGTTGTGGCACCGCCGTTCGGACGGCACGGAACTGGAACGCCTGGCGCCCGGGCAGGAGCCGCGATACGATCCGGACAGCATCGCCTTCCACATGAAAGACCTGGCTGCGCTCGACGAAGCCTGGGAGGAATGGTTCAGGCAGGAGGCGCTAGAGCCTTTGCGCATCCGCTACGACGATCTGTCCGAGACCCCGCGAAAGGTCCTCGCCCAGGTCCTGTCCGCGCTGGATCTGGACCCGGTGCTGGCTCAATCGGTCGAGATACCCACCGCAAAGCTCGCTGACGCACAGAGCCGCCAGTGGCGCGAGCGGTTCGAAGCGGAGCACCCGGTCAGCAAAGATTAGCGGAACCACTGGCGCTTCTCGCCAACTCCGCCCCGCTTCTTCTGGCAAAAAATATCCCGGGGGAGTCGCCGCAGGCGACGGGGGCAGCGCCCCCCTACACGCACGAAGTGCCAGAAAGCTTGCGCCGCAGGCGCTCAATCAGACTGCGGCTGACCGGTCACGAACACTTCCAGTCCCGCGCCGCGTCCTTCAGGAAGGACGTGAACGCCTGCACCTTCATCGTCCGGTGCAGGTCCACATGGGTGACCAGCCACAGCGGCGAAGACCACTCTTCCCGCGTCGGCCAGACCTCCACCAGACCCGCGCCGCGGTTCATGTCGCAGAGCGGCAGATAGCCGATCCCGGCCCCCTGCTTCACCGCCAGTTCCACCGCCGTCTGCTCGGACGAGCGGAACACGATCTGCTCCGGCTCCACCCGCTCCGCCAGCCACCGGTCGAACGGCGCGCGCGGCGGCTCGTCGCGGGCGACGAACGCATGCCCGGCAAGATCCTCGTCATCCTTCGGCAGTCCGTGCCTGTCGACATAGCTCTGCGCTGCAAAATAAGTGCCGCGCAGCCGCCCGAAGGGCTGCACCACGTTGTCGGGCTCTTCCGGCGGGGATCCGGCGCGGATCGCCACATGCGCCTCGCCGTATTCCAGCCGGAACACCCGCTCGCCGGTCAGAAGCCGCACGATCACCCCGGGATGCTCTTCGCGGAAGGCGACCAGCGTCGGCAGGATCAGCGGCGCGACACCGCTCAAAGTGGTGACGATCAGTTCCCCGGTCACCTCCTCGCCCCGCCCGCGGATGCGTCCCGCCAGCAGGGTGAACTGCTCGTCCGTCGCCTGCGCCACCTGCAGCAGGTCGCGCCCTGCTTCGGTCGGCGTGTAGCCTCGCGCGTGCCGCTGGAACAGCTTCACGCCCAGCCGCTGCTCCAGCGCGTCGATATGCCGGATGACCGTCGCATGATGAACCCCCAGCGCCGAGGCGGCGCCGCTGACCGTGCCAAGTCGCGCCACCTGATAGGCGGTGCGGATCTCGTCCCAGTTCTCCATCGAGGTTCCTTGTGCGCGTTCCAACATGTCGGGCGACCTTTCGGCACTTCTGTTCAGATTTGCTATATCTAACAATCAGGATTTGCGATTTCCACAAGATTGCCCTCGGGGTTATGGAAATAGACCGAACGGACCGGTCCAACCGCCCCGTCACGCACGCCCTCGGCCATGATGCCCCCTAAGGTTTCAGCCACTCCATCATGAAGAAATAGGGCGCCTGATCATAGCGGTCCCGCTTCGTCTCGCTGGTATCGCCGATTGCGCGCGGCTCTTCGAAGGCGGTCAGCCGCAATCCCTGCTCCAGGAATGCGCCCATATAAGCCGCCATCGGCCGGTGCCAGTTGCGGATGCGGATGCCGCGCCACTCGTACCAGCCGTCGAATTCCTCTAGGTAGCGGTTCATCTGGATCAGCCGCCCGCCGCTCTCATGCTTGTCGAAGGCCGTCGCGGCGGTGTTGAACGGCTGCAGGTTGGCGACCAGCACACGCCCGCCCGGCCGCAGCACCCGCGCCGCCTCGGCCACCGCGCCGCGCATGTCGTCGATGTCGATGAGCGTCAGGTAGAAGACCGCAAGGTCGAACGCGCCGTCGTCGAAGGGCAGCGCCTCGGCCCGTCCCTTCACGTATTCCCCCTCCGGATCGCGCCGGATTGCCTCGTCCAGCAGCCCCTGCGCAGGCTCCAGCCCCACCGCCGCGATCCCCTGCCCCCGCAGCCAGCGGCAAAACCGGCCTTCGCCGCAGCCGATATCCAGCGCACGGCCGGGCGCCGCCGCCAGCACCCGCGCCCGCATCGGCCCGTCCAGCACATATTGCCGGCTGAAATCGCCAAGCTCTCCCTGATCGGCGATCCAGGCCGCCGCCGACGCTTCCCAGCCGTTGTCCATCACCGCCCCCGAAAAAATCTTGGCGCCGCGGGAACCATTCCGTCGCCGCCTGCGTTGTGCCTCCGGTCCGCTCCGGCCAGCGGCGCCTTTCTATACAAGCGCAGCCGGAGTCGGCAACGTTCGGAGCAGGCGGAGCGCTCATTTCATGACGGACCTGATCGCGGGTCACGAGGCATTCGTGGCGCTGGCTCTCTTGGGCCTGATCTTCGCTGCCTTCGTGGCCGAACTCTATCCGCCTGAGGTCACGGCCACCGCGGGTGCGGCTCTGTTCATACTGCTGGGCCTGGTACCCGCCGGCGACGTGGCCGACGCTTTCTCCAACGCCGCGCCGCTGACCATTGCGGCGATGTTCGTCATCTCCGGCGCGCTGGTCCGAACCGGCCTGCTCGACGCGCTGGCGCAACTCATCGTGTCGCGGGCAGAAGATTATCCGATCCAGACGCTGGCCCTGTTCTTCGGCGCCACAATGGTGGCCTCCGCCTTCGTCAACAACACGCCGGTGGTACTGATCCTGATCCCGGTAGTGATCCGGCTGGCGCAGGCGCGCGGCACTGCATCGACCAAACTGCTGATCCCGCTCTCCTATACCGCCATACTCGGGGGCACCTGCACCTTGGTCGGCACCTCCACCAACCTGCTGGTGGATGGTGTCGCGCGGGATGCCGGAATGCAGCCCTTCGGCATCTTCGAGATCGCACCCGTGGGCCTTGTGACTGCCGCCGTCGGCATGGGTTTCCTGCTGCTGTTCGGGCGCCACCTGCTGCCAGAGCGTGGCGATACCGGCCAGATGGACGACCGCATCGCCGGCTCGCCCTTTCTGACCGAGGTGACGATCCTCGAGGACTCGCCTTTCGCCCGTCACCCGCTGGCAGAGGCGGGGCCGCTCAACCGCCGCGGCATCCGCATCACCGGCCTGCGCCGCGGGTCCGAGATGTTGCGCGGCGCGCTGCAAGAGGAATCGCTGCAGACGGGCGATGTGCTCATTGTGCTGACCAACATGGCCGAACTGCTGACCCTGCACGAAACGCGCGGCCTGCGCACCGGTCTGCGCCGCAGCCCGCCAAACCAGGCGCGCCGCGCAGACGACACCAGGATGGTGCAGGTCGAGGCCATCGTGACCCCGGCGCGCGCCGCCGTCGGCGCGCGCCTGGCCGAACTGGGCCTCGGCTCGCGCTATGGCGTGCGGGTCCTCGGCGTCCACCGTCCGCACCATATCGCCGGGGCCGACCTGTCTTCGGTCCGCCTGCGCGCCGCCGACCGGCTGCTGATGGAGGGCCCGCCGGAAAGCTTCGACCGGCTTGCCCAGCGCGGCGACCTCGTCGCGATCACCCGCGCCTCGGGCCGGGCCTACCGCCGCCGGCAGGCGCCGCTGGCGCTCCTGGCCCTGATCCTCGTCGTCGCGCTTTCCGCCTTCGGCATCACCGACATCCTGATCGCCGCGCTGCTGGCCGTGGCCGCGATGCTGGTCCTGCGCTGCATAGACAATGACGAGGCATGGGATTCCATCGACGCCGGTATCCTCGTTCTGGTCTTCGCCATGCTGATCGTCGGCAAGGGGCTGGAACTCTCCGGCGCGGTGGAACTCGTCGTTGGCGCCATCGCGCCAATACTCGAAACCCTGCCTCCGGTCCTGGTCCTTGCCGCCGTCTACGCCACCGCTTCGCTGCTGACCGAAACAGTGACCAACAACGCCGTCGCCGTAGTCCTGACTCCGGTGGTGATTGCCCTGGCGGATCGGCTCGGCTTCGATGCCCGCGCACTTGTCGTGGCGGTAATGCTGGGCGCCAGCGCCTCCTTCGCCACGCCCATCGGCTATCAGACCAACACGCTGGTCTACGGCGCGGGCAATTACCGCTTCGCCGACTTCCTGCGCGTCGGCGTACCGATGAACATCATCGCCGGCGCCGCGGCTGTGCTTGCGATATCCTTCTTCTTCCCGCTGCAGCCGTGACCTGCGCCCGGCTGCGGCCCCGACTCTGCCCTTGACTCTCTCCCCCGTCCCCGCGTAATCCGCGCGCAATCTCCGGAAGTGCCAGCGCTTCCGGTCCCCGTGCATTGCGGGGATCGCCCCCCGCCAGCGAGTTTCGCCCGCGGGGGCGCTTGGCGCATCCCGGGTCGCTCCCTACCTCTGGGGGGCAATCGAAACCGACACGAAGGCCACGCGATGTTCGAGAACCTGTCAGACCGCCTGTCCGGCGTCTTCGACCGCCTCACCAAGCAGGGAGCGCTCAGCGAGGACGACGTCAAGACCGCGCTGCGCGAGGTCCGCGTGGCGCTGCTCGAGGCCGACGTGTCGCTTCCCGTGGCGCGCGACTTCGTCAAGGCGATCCAGGACAAGGCCACCGGCCAGGCGGTGACGAAGTCGGTCACGCCCGGCCAGCAGGTCGTCAAGATCGTCCATGACGAGCTGGTCCACGTGCTGTCTGGCGACAATCAGGACCCCGGCGAGCTGAAGATCGACAACCCGCCCGCGCCGATCCTCATGGTCGGTCTGCAGGGCTCGGGCAAGACCACCACCACCGCCAAGCTCGCCAAGCGCCTGACCGAGAAGAACGGCAAGCGCGTCCTGATGGCCTCGCTCGACACCAACCGCCCCGCCGCCATGGAGCAGCTGGCGATCCTCGGCCAGCAGATCGGCGTTGACACCCTGCCCATCGTCAAGGGCGAGAGCGCGCAGCAGATCGCAAAGCGGGCGAAACAGCAGGCCACCCTCGGCGGCTACGACGTCTACATGCTAGATACCGCCGGGCGCCTCCATATCGATGCGGAACTGATCCAGCAGGCCGCCGACGTCCGCGACATCACCAAACCGCGCGAAACCCTCCTCGTCGTTGACGGCCTCACCGGTCAGGACGCGGTGAACGTCGCCGAGGCCTTCGACCGCGACATCGGCATCACCGGCGTGGCGCTTACCCGGATGGACGGCGACGGCCGCGGCGGCGCCGCCCTCTCGATGCGCGCCGTCACCGGCAAGCCGATCAAGTTCGTCGGCCTCGGCGAAAAGATGGACGCGATCGAGGAATTCCACCCCGAACGCATCGCCGGCCGCATCCTAGGCATGGGCGACATCGTCAGCCTCGTCGAAAAGGCGCAGGCCACCATCGAGCAGGAGCAGGCCGAGCGCATGATGCGCCGGTTCCAGAAGGGTCAGTTCAACATGAACGACCTGAAGATGCAGCTCGAGCAGATGATGAAGATGGGCGGCATGGAAGGCATCATGGGAATGATGCCCGGCATGAAGAAGATGAAGGGCCAGATGGACGAGGCCGGCATGGACGACACCGTCATCCGCCGCCAGATCGCCCTGATCCAGTCGATGACGAAGAAGGAACGCGCCAACCCAAAGATCCTGCAGGCCTCCCGCAAGAAGCGGATCGCCTCGGGCGCCGGTCTCGAAGTGTCGGAGCTGAACCGCCTGCTCAAGATGCAGCGGCAGATGTCCGACATGATGAAGAAGATGGGTAAGATGAAGGGCGGCGCGCTGAAACAGGCCATGCGCGGCATGTTCGGCAAGGGCATGCCGTCCGAGGCGGAAATGCAGGCCGCGGCGCAGCAGATGGGCGGCGGCGGCGGTATGCCCGGCGGACTGCCCAAGGGCTTCCCCGGCATGCCCGGCGGCGGCGCGGGCGGCATGCAGCTGCCCCCCGGTCTCTCCGGCTTAGGCAAGAAGAAATAGGCCCATGACTCCGCTTCGCCTCCAAACCGCATCTGCCGTCCCCGCGCAGCAAGTCGCGCGTCCCGACACCGCCCGGTGACCGGCGCGGCCGTGCATATCCCCACGCTGACGACAGAGCGTCTGATCCTCCGTGCTCCGTGCATCGGGGACCTGGAAGCCTATGCCCGTTTCCGCATGGACGCAGAGCGCACGGTCTTTCTCGGCGCCCCCTTCACCAAGACAGAGGCATTCGAACAGCTCGGCGAACTGATCGGCCACTGGCAGCTGCGCGGCTACGGCCGCTTCATGGTCACCGACCGCGAAACCGGCACGCCCCTTGGCGTCGTCGGTCCGTTCTACCCCTCGTCCTGGCCAGAGCCGGAAATCGCATGGTCCCTCTTTGCCGAGGGTGAAGGCCGCGGCATCGCTTACGAGGCGGCGCTCGCCTCCCGCGCATGGGCTTACGAGACGCTCGGCTGGACCACCGCGATCAGCCTGATCGCCGAAAACAACACCCGCTCGCAGAACCTCGCCCGGCGCCTCGGCGCACGGCCGGAAAGCGTTTACGAGCACCCGGATTACGGCCCGATGCCGGTCTGGCGCCATCCCTCGCCCGAGGAGCTGGCCGCATGACCGTGTCCCTCACCGGCACCACCCGGCTGGAAACCGAGCGCCTGATCCTCCGCGCGCCGGAGCCGATCGACTACCCGGTATGGGAGGCATTCTTCCTCACCGACCGCGCGACGTTCATCGGCGGCGGACCGGAGCATGACAAGGGCCGCGCCTGGCGCGCCTTCTGCAGCCTGATGGGCCACTGGCTGATGAACGGCTGCGGCGTCTTCGCGATGATCGACCGCGACAGCGGTGCCGTGCTGGGCAGCTGCGGACCGTGGTTCCCCTCGCTCTGGCCCGAGCGCGAGATCGGCTGGACGGTCTGGGACCCGGCGGCCGAAGGCAAGGGCTACATGGCCGAGGCCGCGACAGCGATCATCGCCCATGTCTTCAACGATCTGCGCTGGGACACTGCGGTCAGCTACATCGACCCGAAGAACACGCGCTCCATGGCGCTGGCGGAACGCTTAGGTGCGACCGTCGATGCGAATGCCGTGTCGCCGTTTGACGACGGCACCCTGGTCTACCGCCACCCGGCCCCCGATGCCGAGGGCGGCATGGAGGCCTACGCGTGACCGCCCCCGTGATTCATACCCAGCGCCTGACCCTGCGCCCGCATATCGCGGCGGATTTCGCGGACTACGCCGCGTTCCTCGCCAGCGACCGCGCCAGCTTCATGGGCGGCCCCCATGACACCGACGTGGCCTGGGGCTGGTTCACATCGGACATCGCGCAATGGTCTCTGTTCGGCTTTGGCGGGCTGGCGATCACCGATCGTTTCACCGGCGAGGTGTTCGGCCAGATCTCGATCATCAAGCCGCCGCGCTGGATCGAGCCGGAAATCGGCTGGCTGCTCTACGACGCCGCCGAGGGCAAAAGCATCGCCTATGAGGCCGCGGTCGCCCTCTGCAACCATGGCTTCGCGGAATTGGGCCTGTCGACGCTGGTCAGCTATATCGACCCCGGCAACACCCGCTCCCGCACGCTGGCGGAACGGCTCGGCGGCGTCCTCGACCCCGACGTGGCACGGCCCGATCCGGAAGACGTGGTGTACCGCTACCCGGCACCGGAGGCACGTCAATGACCGGTCCCGTCCTCCAGACAGAGCGCCTGACGCTTCGCCGCCCCGGCGCTTCGGACGAAAAGGCGATGCTCGGTTTCCTGATGTCGCCGCGCGCCGAATTTTACGGCGGCCCGATGGATCTGGCCAACGCATGGCGCAAGTTCGCGACCTATGTCGGACAATGGGACCTGCGCGGCTATGGCATGTTCGCCGTCGTCCTCACCGACACCGGCGAAACCATCGGCATGGCCGGCCCGTTCCACCCGGGCGAGTTCGACGAGCCAGAGATGAGCTGGCTCCTGAGCGATGCCGCGCATGAGGGCAAGGGTTACGCCCGCGAGGCAAGCGCGGCTGTGCTGCATCACCTGTTCCACGATCTCGGGTGGCAGGGCGTGATCAGCTACATCGACCCGGCCAACGCCCCGTCCCTTGCCCTGGCCGAACGGCTGGGCGCGCGCCGCGATCCGTCAGCCGTCTCACCGCTGCCGGGCTGCGACACCTATCGCCACATGGCGCCGGAATTGGTCCAATGATCGCTTTTTGCCAGCACCTCGCCCGGACCAGCATGTCACGGACCATCCCAGTACGGGCCGCGCACGCCCCATACACCCGTTTCCCCGAGCACGGAGACCGCCCATGACCGACGTCGTCGCCCGCGCCGCCGAACTTCTTGCGCAGCACCGCGCCAGCATCGACCGGCTGGACGCGATCCTCGTCTACACGCTGGCCGAACGGTTCAAGCACACGCAGGAAGTCGGCCTTCTCAAGGCCGAACACGACCTTCCGCCCTCGGACCCGGCGCGCGAGGATCAGCAGATCGCGCGGCTCGAGGCGCTGTCGAAAGAGGCCGGGCTCGACCCGGAATTCGCCAAGGCTTTCCTCTCTTTCATCATAGAGGAAGTCATCCGTCACCACAGGAAACACCAATCGTAAGGGGCGATCCGAAATCGCCCGACCCACGCCATTCAAAGGAGAAAATCAAATGGCTATGAAGATCCGACTGGCCCGCGGCGGCTCCAAGAAGCGCCCGCATTACTCGATCGTCGCCGCCGACTCGCGGATGCCCCGCGACGGCCGCTTCATCGAGAAACTGGGCACCTACAACCCGCTGCTGCCGAAGGACTCGGAAGACCGCGTGAAGATGGACATGGAGCGTGTCGAGTACTGGCTCGGCAAGGGCGCCCAGCCCACCGACCGCATCGCCCGCATGCTGGAAGCCGCAGGCGTCCGCGACAAGGCAGAGCGCAACAACCCGAACAAGGCGAAACCCGGCAAGAAAGCCGAAGAGCGCGCTGAAGAAAAAGCCGCCAAGGCCGCCGCTGCGTCCGAAGCCGCTGCCGCTCCCGCCGAAGAGCCGGTCGAGGAAGTCGCGGCCGAGGAATCGGCGGAGTAATCCGCCAACCCTCCGATGGCACAGAGCTTTTTCATCGGCGTCGTGCATGAGCGCCAGGCCGCGATGGCCCGCAAAGCGGGCATCGTCGCCTTCAGCCATGGCCGCGAAGCGCCGGTGAAAAGCCTCTCTGTCGGCGACGCGGTGATCCTCTACGCGCCGAAGACCGACTTCGACGGCAAACCCGTGCAAGCCTTCATCGCCCACGCAACGGTCACCGGCGAAGAGGCAGAGCAGCGCGAGTTCGCGCCGGGCATGATCGCCTGGTGCCGCGCCGCGCGGTTCGACGACGTGAACACCGTCCCGGTGCGGCCGCTGCTGGATGACCTCGGCTTCATCCGCAACAAGCAGCACTGGGGCATGGCCTTCCGACAGGGGAAATTCGCGATCCCCGACCCGGATTATCGCCTGATTGCCAGCGCGATGGGTCTCACCGCATGAACGACGACCGCATCTGCGTCGGCGCCTTCGCCGGGTCCTTCGGGGTCAAGGGAGAGGTGCGGCTGAAAAGCTTCTGCGCCGATCCCGAGGCGATCGCCGATTACGGCCCGCTCTGGTCCGAGGACGGCAAACGCCAGTTCGCCCTGAACCTGACCCAGTCGATCAAGTCCGGCTTCGCCGCCCGCGTCGACGGCATCGCGACCAAGGAACAGGCGGACACCCTGCGCGGCGTCCGCCTTTATGCCGACCGTGACGCTCTGCCCGATCTGCCGGATGACGAATACTACCACGCCGACCTGATCGGCCTCGAAGTCCGCGACACCGGCGGCGCGCTCCTCGGCACGGTCAAGGCCGTCCTGAACCACGGCGCCACCGACCTGCTGGAGGTAACGGGCGCCGGCCTGAAAGAGCCGGTCCTGCTGCCCTTCACCCTCGCGATAGTACCGACCGTCGATCTCTCCGCCGGCCGCATCGTCGCCGACCCGCCCGAGGGCCTGTTCCCCGAACAGTGATCCATACCGGAACGCGCCGCACCCTTTCGGCGTTGTCCTTCCGAAAACGGCGCCAGTTCGGATGGCCGGAACGGAAAGGACGGACAAATGATCGAATGGATTCTGATACTTCTCGTCGTCGCGGCCATCGCGGCGCTACTGGGCTTCGGCCGCATCTCCGGCCTCGCCCTTTCTGGCGCGAAGATACTGGTCTTCGTGGTGCTGATCCTGTTCCTGCTGGTACTGTTCGGCATCATCGGTCTGGCGGCCTGACCCGCACCTGAGATCCGGGGCGGGCTGGACTGCATCGCGTTTTCCGCTATGGAACGCTGCATGACCCGCCCCAGCAAATCCCATGGACGCCTGTCCATCGGCGCAAGCCTCAAACCGCGCGAACCGATGACCGACCGGCCCGAACTGGCCGGCGCCTGGACCGCGAAGGTCATTACCCTGTTCCCCGATACCTTCCCCGGCGTGCTGGGCGCATCCCTGACCGGCAAGGCGCTTGAAAAGGGCCTGTGGCGGCTGGAACCCATCGACCTTCGGCCCTTCGGCGAAGGGAAACACCGCAACGTCGACGACACGCCCGCAGGCGGCGGCGCTGGCATGGTCCTGCGTGCCGACGTGATGGGGGCAGCTCTCGACCACGCGGCAAAAGGCACCCCGCCCGACCGCGCCGAATGGCCGATCATCTACCTTTCCCCGCGCGGCAAACCCTTCGACCAGGCCACCGCCCGGCGACTGTCGCAAACGAAGGGTGCCACCCTGATCTGCGGCCGGTTCGAGGGGCTCGACCAGCGTGTCATCGACGCCTACGGGATCGAGGAAATCTCGCTGGGCGACTTCGTCCTGACCGGCGGCGAAATCGCAGCGCAGGCGCTGCTTGACGCCACCGTCCGGCTGATGCCGAACGTGCTGGGCAACGAGACGTCGACCGAGGAAGAAAGCTTTTCCGAGGGCCTGCTCGAGCACCCGCAATACACCCGTCCCGCCGAGTGGCGCGGCCACGAGATTCCGCCGGTCCTGCTCTCCGGCAACCATGGCGAGGTCGAGAAATGGCGCCGCAGCCAGTCTGAATCCCTCACCCGGGAACGACGCCCCGACCTCTGGGCGGCTCATCAGGGCAAACCAACCTGATCCCCCGCATTTTCTGGCCGAGAACATCCCGGAATGGACCCGGCGTGCGTCATCGGTGCAAGCGCGTTTGATGACGGGTAGAGCCCCCAGCAATGATGGGCTGGCGTGCATCGCGGCCCCACATTTTAGCCGCCCGGCCCCCTTGCCAACCGCCCCCGTTTTCCCTTAAAAGCCCCCAACCTGCCGGGCTGCGCCCGAGTCAGGTGTTTTTGCTGTTCGCCGATGGGATTGCGCACAGGGGTTTCTTCGCCCCGTCAAAGCCGGTCCCGCGGGCAGCAGATCAAGGAACGACGACCTGAACCTCCGGCGGGCGCTGCGGCGAACCCGATAGAAGACCAGGAGCTCTGAGGCGGCATCAACCTTCCCGGGCAAACCGGGGGCAGAATAGGAGTGGATCAGATGGACCTGATCGCTGAACTGGAAGCCGAGCAGATCAAGGAGCTCGGCAAGGACATCCCGGACTTCAAGGCCGGCGATACTATCCGCGTCGGTTACAAGGTGACCGAGGGCACCCGCACCCGGGTGCAGAACTACGAAGGCGTCTGCATTTCCCGCAAGAACGGCAACGGCATCGCCGGCTCGTTCACGGTACGCAAGATCTCCTTCGGCGAAGGCGTGGAACGGGTGTTCCCGCTCTTCTCGACCAACATCGATTCGATCACCGTGGTGCGCCGCGGCAAGGTCCGCCGCGCCAAGCTGTACTACCTGCGCTCGCGCCGCGGAAAATCGGCCCGTATCGCTGAAGATACCCACTACAAGCCGCTCGAAAACACCGGCGCGTAAGGAGACGGACGATGAAAAAAGATACCCATCCCGACTACCACATCATCGACGTCAAGCTGGTTGACGGCACCGTCGTGCAGATGAAAACCACCTGGGGCAACGAAGGCGACAGCCTGTCTCTGGACGTCGACCCTTCCGTGCACCCGGCCTGGACCGGCGGCGGCACCCGCCTGATGGATACCGGCGGCCGCGTGTCGAAGTTCAAGAAGAAATACGAAGGCCTGGGCTTCTAAGCCTGCACCAGACCGAACACGAAGCGCCGCCCCTCGGGGCGGCGTTTTGAGTCTTGTCCCCGGACAAAGCCAGAAAACACAGCCAAAGCACACCACAATATTTGTGGGGAAAACTCCGCAGCAATGCTTCCATTGTGTGTCCCCTCAACATATAGTGGCCCAAACGAGGCAGATACAGTCCCTAAGGGACGGGTGAGGGACAGGCCATGGCGCATATCATCGTCGTGGGAAATGAAAAGGGCGGAGCCGGCAAGTCCACCGTGTCGATGCACGTGGCGACGTCGCTTGCGCGCCTCGGCCACAAGGTCGGCGTGATCGACCTGGACCTTCGCCAGAAGACCCTGACCCGCTACCTCGAAAACCGGCTGACCTACATGGAACGCCACGGGCTCGACCTGCCCGTACCCGAATTCCGCGACCTGCCCGACGTGGAAAAGGGCGACCTCGCCGCGGGCGAAAACATCTACGACCGCCGCCTGTCCATGGCCGTCTCGGGACTGGAACGCATCTGCGACTTCATCCTGATCGACTGCCCCGGCTCGCACACCCGTCTCAGCCAGGTGGCGCATTCGCTGGCCGACACGCTGATCACGCCGCTGAACGACTCCTTCCTCGACTTCGATCTTCTCGCCAAGACCGACGGCGAAACGCACGAGATCATGGGCCCCTCCGTCTATTCCGAAATGGTGTGGAGCGCGCGGCAGCTGCGCAGCCAGGCCGGGCTGACCGCCATCGACTGGGTCGTCGTCCGCAACCGCGTCGGCCCGCAGCGCATGGTCAACAAGGAACTGATGATCGCGGCGCTGAACAAGCTGGCGCGCCGTCTGGGCTTCCGCGTCGCCCCCGGCTTTACCGAGCGTGTGACCTTCCGCGAACTGTTCCCGCGCGGCCTGACGCTGCTCGACCTCAAGGATGTCGGCGTAAAGCAGTTCAACATCTCGATGGTCGCGGCACGGCAGGAACTGCGCGACCTGATGACGGCGCTGAAGCTGCCGGGCGTCACGGTCGACTTCTGAGCCTGCGGTCCCGGATACAATCCGGGCCGGAACCCTCCTGATCTGCCAGACCCCGCCGCCTACCCCAGCCGGATCGCCACGTTCTTCGTCTGAACGTAGTTCCACAGCGCCTCACGACCCTTCTCACGGCCGTAACCGGACTTGCCGTAACCGCCGAACGGCGTCTCGATCCCGCCCGCAAACCACTCGTTGACAAAGACCTGCCCCGCGCGGAGCTTGCCCGCCGCCCGGCCCGCCCGGTCCAGATCGCGCGTGAACACGCCCGCGACCAGCCCGTATTGCGTGCCGTTGGCGATGCGGATCGCATCCGCCTCGTCGCCATAGCGCATCAGCGACACGACCGGGCCGAACACCTCTTCCTGCGCAATCTGCATGTCCGGCGTCACACCGGTCATCAGCGTCGGTTCCATGAACGACCCCGGCAGGTTCAGCGCCCGGCCACCCGTCGCGGCGCTGGCGCCGTCCGCCTCCGCCTGCGCGACCATACCCACGGCGCGGTCGCGCTGCTTCACGCTGATCATCGGGCCCATGTTCGCTCCGAACTCGGTCCGCTCGATACCCGGCCCGACCGACAGCGATTTCGCCAGCGAAACGATCCGGTCGGCGATCTCGTCATGCACCTTGGGGTGCGCCACGATCCGTGACATCGCCGAACAGACCTGCCCTGCATTGATGAAGATCCCCTTACGGACCGAGGCTTCGAACGCATCCAGATCCGCATCCTCGTGCACGATCGCCGCCGATTTCCCGCCAAGCTCCAGCACGCAAGGAATGACGCTGTTCGCCGCCGCCGCCGCGATCCGCTGACCCGTGGCGACGGAACCGGTAAAGACGATCTGGTCGATATCCGGGTGCCCGGCCAGCGCCGCGCCCGCTTCGCCACCCAGCCCGGTCAGGACGTTCAGCGCTCCTTTGGGCAGCCCCACCGCTTCGCCCGCGCGGGCGAAGTAGCTGGACGACAGCGGCGTCATCTCCGACGACTTCACGACACAGGTGTTGCCGGTGGCGATCCCGCAGGCGATGGAGCGCGCGGCGATCTCAAGCGGAAAGTTCCACGGGATGATCTGGGCCGAGACGCCATAGGGCTCGGGCACCGTGTAGTCGATGTATCCCGCACCCAGCGGGATCGACTTGCCCTCGACCGTCGAGGCCTGGTTGCCGAAATACTCGAAATACTTCGCGGCGTTCTCGACCTCACCTTTCGCTTCCCAGAACGGCTTGCCCTGTTCCCGCGTCAGCACGGTCGCGATCTCGTCGGCATGGTCACGGAACCACACCGCCATGCCCTGCACCAGCCGCCCGCGCTCCAGTGGCCGCATGTCGGTCAGCACACCGCTTTCGTGGCATCGTTTCGCCGCCTGCACCGCGCGGTCGACGTCCGTGGCATCCGCCAGCGCCTGCTCTGCCAGAACCTCGCCGCTGCCCGGATCGTCCACTGTAAGCCGCCCGGCGCCGCCATCGGTCCAGCTCCCGTCGATGTAGTTCTGCCAGTAGGGCGCGATCTCGGTCATGGCATGCCTCCGCTTTCCGCCGAGTCCTAGTCCAGCTTCGCCGCCGGCACTAGGCGCGGTTTGAACCGGTTGGGCGTGGAAGGGCTTGCCAATGTCCTAACCCCAACTCATATTGTCGACAATCAATGGGAGAATCCATGGCTCACGTCATTCATGATCGCCGCGAACCGCAGGGACAGGAGCGGTTTTCGAAAGAGCACGACTTCGACGCCGAATGGGTTGAGCAGTTCGACGATGTGCCGCAACTGTTCGAGGATCTGCGCAGCCGCTGCCCGGTGGCGCATTCCAACGATCTTGGCGGGTTCTGGCTCTTGACCCGGTACGACGACGTGGCCGAGGCGATGGGCAATTCCGCAAAATTCTCCACGGCGGTCCAGAACGTCGTGCCCCGCGTCGCCACGACGGGTCGCCGCCCGCCGCTGCACCTCGATCCGCCGGAACACACGCCCTACCGCCGCGCCATCGCGCCCCTGTTTCGGCAGGAACGTATTGACCACTGGCGGCCCATCGTGCGCGACATCGCCGACCGCCTCTTCGCGCCGCTGCCCGCGATGAAAGAGGCGGATATCTGCCTCGACTTCTCCTATCACCTGCCGATTCACGTGCTGGCGGAATTCTTCCAGATACCCGAGCAGGACGCGCAGCAGATCCGTTCCATCGGCAAGGAGTTCAACCACGCCCTGCAGACCAAGGACCTCAAGGGGTTGGAGGCGACCAGCCAGTTCCTTTACCGCATGGCACAGGGCATCATCGACGACCGCAAGGTGAATCCGCGCGACCCGCGCGAGGATCCGACCTCTGCCCTGCTTGCCGCGCGTGACCAGGGAGAGCCATTGCCCGAACACCTGATCCTCGGCACGATCCGGCAGTTGCTGGTGGTGGGCATCATCGCGCCGACGACCTTCCTCGGATCGGTCGCCGTTCACTTCTCCCGCCACCCCGAGCATTTCCGCCTGATGCAGGATCAGCCCGAGCTGATCCCCGACATCGCCGAAGAGCTTCTGCGCCTCTATACGCCGTACCGCGGCTTTGCCCGGACGCCGGTGGAAGATGTCGAGATCGGCGGTCGGACAATCCGGGCGGACGAGCCCATCGCCATTGCCTTCACCGCGGCGAACCGGGATCCGGAAGCCTTTGAAGATCCGAATGAATTCCGGCTCGACCGCAAGAATGCGCCGCCGCACCTCGCCTTTGGCCGCGGCCCGCACCAGTGCGCCGGCGCTTCGCTGGCAAGGCTGATGCTGACCGCCTCGCTGGAGACCTTCGCAAAGCATTGCAACGGGTTCGAGGTGATCGGCCCGACTCCGATGACCAACTGGCCGGAATATGGGCCGTACAGCGTGCCGGTCCGCTTCCTGTAGCTACTGGAAATCCTCGTCCGGCAGCTCCGCGATATGCTGGTTGCCGCGCCGCACATGCGCGCGCATCGCGGCCTCTGCCGCGTCGGGCATGCCGGTCAGGATCGCCGTCGTGATCGCGTGGTGGTGCCGGTTCGAACGCGGCATCGATTCGGCCGCCGCCCCCGGAGGAAGCTGCAGGCGCATCAGCGGCACGCGGGCACGGTCCAGGAAATCGAGGATCAGCTCGTTCCCGGCGAATTGCGCGATCAGCGCGTGGTAGGACCGGTTTTCCCGGTTGAACTCTTCCACATCGTCCGCCGCCACCGCGCGGTCCATCCGCGCCTGGCAGTCCGACAGCGCGGCCTGCTCCTCCGCTGTCAGTTCCCGTTCCGCGGCCAGCCGCGCCGCCAGCCCTTCCAGAACTTCGCGGGTGCGGCCGATCGACAGCATCTCCTCACGGGTAAACCGCCGTACCATCACACCGCGATTGGCGACGAAGGCCAGCAAGCCCTCGCCCACCAGCGTCCGGAACGCCTCGCGCACACGCCCGCGCCCGACGCCGAATTCCTCGGCCAGCTCCATCTCGATCAGCCGCTGGCCCGGCGCGTAGCCGCCCGACAGCACGCGATCCTTCAGCGCCTGCGCGATGACTTCCGACGAGGGCGACCGCCCCGCCGCCGCCGTGGTTTCCTGATCTTCCGGCACAGCGCCTCCTTCCCAAGTGCGGCACAGGATACCGACTCCACCCCAAACGCGCGAGAGTCAAGATTGTTGACAATCTGACCCAAGATCGAGAGATTACCTCAGGACAAAGGGCGTAACAGCCGACAGGGAGGAAATCATGATTCACACCACACGGGCGGCATTGCTGTCAGCCGCCGCGGCGACGTGCCTGGCACTGCCCGCGCTCGCCGCCGACGGCGAGCTCGTCATCGCCACCCCGACGCTTTCGGACCAGACGATGACACCCTGGTCCGGCTCGGGCCAGCGCAAGACCTATCTGGATCTCGTCTACGAATACCTCGTCTACCTCGACCCCGAGGGGAACACCGAGCCCGGCCTCGCCGAAAGCTGGGAAATGTCGAACGAGGGCAAGACCTGGACCTTCCACCTCCGCGAAGGCGTGCCGTTCTCCGACGAAAGCTGCGGCGACGTCACCGCCGAAGACGTGAAATACTCCATCGAACGCCTCGTCGCCGAAGACAGCCGCGCCGGCCCCGCCTCGACCATGCGGCGGATCATCGACACCATCGACACGCCCGATGACCTCACCGTCGTCGTCAACCTCAAGGCGCCCGACTTCCTGCTCGACAAGGGCTACTTCGGCGAGGCGCAGCAGCTCGGCATCGTCTGCAAAAGCTACATCGAAGGCCTCGCCGCGGGCGCCGACACCGCCGCCCCGGTCGGCACCGGCCCCTATGTGCTCGACCACAGCACCGACGGCTCCGAAGTGGTGCTGACCCTGCGCGACATCGACCACTGGCGGGTCTCGCCCGATTGGGAAACCGTCGCCATCCGCATCGTGCCCGAGGAAGCCACCCGCGTCGCCATGCTGCAGGCGGGCGAGGCCGACATCGCGCCGGTCAGCTTCGACTCCATCGCCGGCCTCAAGGACGCCGGCCTGCGCATCGTCTCCGCCGAAAAGACATGGTCCCCCGTCATCCGCCTCGGCGGCACCGTCCAGACGGACGAGGCGCGGTTCAACAAGGAAAACCCGTGGTCCGACGTGCGCGTCCGGCAGGCGATGAACTACGCCATCGACAAGCAGGCGATCATCGACGAGCTCTTCGCGGGCGAGGGCACCGTCGCCAACGGCGACACCCCCGTCGCCGCGTGGGACTCGGTACAGCCCTATCCCTACGACCCGGACAAGGCGCGCGAACTGCTGGCCGAGGCCGGATACCCCGACGGCTTTGACATGACACTGAAGACCTTCGCCACCACCCCCGGCGCCGAACTGCCGCTGATGGCCGAAGCCGCCGCGCTCTACTGGGCAGACGTCGGCATCAACGCGACGATCGAGCCGGGCGACTGGCCGTCGATCCGCACCGAATGGACATCCGGCAAGGCGCTCGACTTCGCGATGACCCACCGCGGCTTCCCATTCCCGAACCCGGAAAACGGGGTCGAGGCGGGCTTCTCGACGCAGTCGCTCTTCGCCTCCTTCACCTCGGACGATCTCGAGGCGCTGATGGCGGAACTGGCGGCGGAAACCGATCCGGCGGCGCGGACCGAGAAGCTCACCGAAATCGGCCAGTACATCCGTGATCAGGCCGGCGCCGTGTTCATGGTGCTCGCCAACGAACCCTGGGCCGTCGGCCCGGATGTCGGCGAATGGGTCATCGACACCGCATACGTGTATAACTTCGATACGGTCGGAAAGGCCGAGTAAACCCAATCGGCGGGGCCCGCGCGGCCCCGCCGGCAAGGCAGGGAGACTACGGCCGATGCTTCGGCAGATTACCGGCCGGCTTATCGAGGCGTTCGCCGCGCTGTTGCTGATGAGCCTCGTCATTTTTCTACTGAGCCGCGTCACCGGGGATCCGGTGGCGCTCTTGCTCAGTGACAGCGCCACCGAGGCCGACAGGCAGATGCTGATCGAGCAGCTGCACCTCGATCAGCCGATGTGGCGGCAATACCTGTCCTTCGTCGGCAACGCGCTGCAGGGTGATTTCGGACAATCGGTGAACGCCGGGCGGCAGGACGCGCTGGACTTGGTGATGAGCCGCCTGCCCGCGTCGATCTCGCTGGCCGCCGTCGCACTCGCCTTCACGCTGGTCGTCGGTATCGCGATGGGCGTCGTCGCCGCAGTCACCCGCGGCTCGTGGATCGACGTGCTGGTCCGCGTCATCGCCCTGTTGGGGCAGTCGGTGCCAAGCTTCTGGCTGGGCATCGTGCTGATCTACATCGTTTCGGTGAAATGGGGGCTGCTGCCGACCTCGGGCTACGGAACCTGGCAGCACTACATCCTGCCGGCCCTGACCTTGGGCACCTTCACCCTCGCCGCCGTCACCCGCCTGGTCCGCGCCTCGATGCTGGACGCGCTCGGGTCGGAATACGTCAAGCTCGCCCGTGTAAAGGGCGTGTCCGAAGCGACGGTGATTTTCAAACACGCCCTGTCGAACAGCCTGATCCCGGTCGTCACGTTCATGGGCGCGTTCTTTGCCACCATGATCACCGGCGCCGTCGTCGTCGAAACCGTTTTCGCGTGGCCCGGCATCGGGCGGCTGGCCTACGAATCCATCGTCTCCCGCGACTTCCCGGTGATCCAGACCGTCGTGCTGGTCATCACCGCGATGTTCATCCTCGCCAATTTCGCGGTGGACATGCTCTACCTCGCCATCGACCCGCGGATGAGGGACGCGGGCTGATGCAGAAGTATTCCTTCTACGCGGCCATCGGCCTTCTGATCCTCTTCGTGCTGACCGCGCTCGTCGGCCCCTACCTGATAGAGCATGATCCCCTGCGCGGCTCGCTCCGTGCCCGGCTCGACCCGCCGTTCTGGATCGAAGGGGGCTCGATAGAGCATATCCTCGGCACCGACCGGCTTGGCCGCGACATGCTGGCCCGGCTGGTGCAGGGCGCCCGCATCTCGCTCGCCGTCTGCGTCGTCGTCATCGGCATCGCGGGCAGCATCGGCACGGCCATCGGCACGTTTTCCGGTTATGTCGGCGGCTGGGTCGACCGGCTGCTGATGCGCATCGTCGACCTCGCCCTGTCGCTGCCGGTGATCCTTCTGGCATTGCTGATCGGCGCGATCTCCGGGCCCAGCTTTGCCAATATCGTCATCGTCATCTCGCTGGTGCTCTGGTCGCAATACGCCCGCATGTCGCGTGGCGAGGCGCTGCGGGTGAAGAACGAGGATTACGTCGCCCTCGCCCGGACATCGGGCCTCGGCCACGGGATGATCATCTTCCGCCACATCCTCCCGAACATCGCGCCGTCACTGATCGTCGTCGCGACCCTGCAGGTCGGCGTGGTCATCGTGCTGGAGGCATCGCTCAGCTTCCTCGGCGTCGGCGTGCCGCCCCCCAACCCGTCCTGGGGTTCGATGGTCGCCGATGGCCGCGGGCTTGTCGTCACGGCGTGGTGGATCAGCCTGTTCCCCGGCATCGCGATTCTGCTGGTCGTCATGGCCGTGAACATCGTCGGCGATGCCCTGACCGACCGGATCAACCCGGCCCTCCGGGGGAGGACCGCATGAGCCTGCTTTCCGTCCGCAACCTGACCGTCCGCCTTGGCCGCGAGGCCGACGCGCCCGCGATCCTCGATAACATTTCGCTGGACGTCGACCCCGGCGAAACCGTGGGCCTTGTTGGCGAAAGCGGATCGGGCAAGTCCACGCTGGGCATGTCCGTGTTGCGGCTGACACCGCCGAACCTCGCCGCCGGAACGACCGGAGAGATCTTCTGGCGTGGCGAGGATATCCTGAAGATGCCGGCGAAATCGCTGCACAAGCTGCGCGGCGGCGAGATCTCGATGATCCTGCAGGATCCGATGGCCTCGCTGAACCCCGTGTTCTCCGTCGGCTCGCAGCTGAAGGAAGCACTTCGGCGCGCGGGCAAGCCCGATCTCGCGAAAGCCGCCGAGGCGGCGCTGGCAGAGGTCAACATTCCCTCTCCCGCCGAACGCCTGCGCGCCTACCCGCACCAGATGTCTGGCGGCATGCGGCAGCGTGTCGTCTCCGCCATCGGGCTGGCACAGGACCCCGCCCTGATCATCTGCGACGAGCCCACCACCGCACTGGACGCGACGATCCAGTATCAGTTCCTCGACCTCCTGCGCGAACTGCAGCGGGCACATCACATGGCGATGCTCTTCGTCACCCACGACTTCGGCGTCGTCGCCCGGATCTGCGACCGCGTCGCCGTCATGTACGCCGGCCGCATTGTCGAAACCGGCCCGGTGCGCGAGATTTTCCGCAACCCGCAGCACCCCTACACCCGCGCCCTCCTCGCCGCCGTCCCTTCGACTTCCCACGCGCTCGACCGCCTGCCGATGATCGAGGGCGCCCCGCCCTCCGTCGGCGCCCGCCCCGAGGGCTGCGCCTTTCACCCGCGCTGCCCGCTCGCCATCGACAAATGCCGCATGCAGCCCGCGACCGAAACGCTGCGCCCCGGCCACACCGTCGCCTGCTGGCGCGCGCGGGAGGAAGTGGCATGACCGCGATCCTCTCCGCCCACGGCCTCGGCCGCGCCTTCCGCGTCAGAAAGGGCCACCTCCACGCCCTGACCGACGTGAACCTCGACTGCGAGCCGGGCAGATCGCTCGGCGTCGTCGGCGAATCCGGCTGCGGCAAGACCACCCTGAACCGCCTGCTCCTGCTGCTCGACGCGCCCACCACCGGCGAGGTCCGGTTCAAGGGCAAGTCGCTGGCCACGCTCACCGCCCCCGAACGCAAGGCCTACCGCAAATCCGTCCAGCCGGTCTTCCAGAACCCCTATTCCTCCCTCAACCCCCGCCTCCGCGTCCGCCGCATCATCCGCGAACCCCTCGCCGCCGCCACCGACATGTCCCGGCGAGAGATCGACGCCCGCGTCGACGAGGTGCTGGAAGCGGTCGGCCTCAGCGCCAGAGACGGAGACCGCGTCCCCGCCGAATTCTCCGGCGGTCAGCGCCAGCGCATCGCCATCGCCCGCGCCCTCGCCTCGAAGCCCGAACTCATGCTCCTCGACGAACCCGTCTCGTCGCAGGACATCTCCATCCGCGCCCAGATCCTCAACGTCCTGAAGGACCTGCGCGCCGAATACGGCCTCGCCACGCTCTTCGTCTCCCACGACCTCGCCACCGTCCGTTTCATGTGCGACGAGGTGATCGTGATCTACCTCGGCCGCGTCGTCGAACGCGGCCCCGCCGCCAAGATCTGCACCGCCCCCGACCATCCCTACACCCGCGCCCTCCTCGCCGCCGCCCTGCCCGCCGACCCCGACGCACCCCCTGCCGACGTTCCCCCGCGCGGCGAACTGCCGTCGCCGATGAACCCGCCCTCCGGCTGCCCGTACCACACCCGCTGCCCCTTCTCTCGTGACGTCTGCGCCACCGCCCGCCCGCCGCTTGAACCCACCGGCGACGGCGCCGTCGCCTGCCACATGACCCACGCGGAGGACTGGTAGATGCTGCGCTTCACCGCCGTCGGCGACGTCGCCCCGGACCGCGACGACCCCGCCACCATCTTCACCCATGTCCGCGACCGGCTGACCAAAGCCGACATCGGCTACTGCCAGCTCGAGGTGAACCTGACCACCCGCGGCCAGCGCCTGCCGCAGGCCCGTCACACCATGCGCGGCAAGCCCGAAATCGCCGACGCCCTTGTCGCCACGGGGCTGGAAGTCGTCAGCTTCGCCGGCAACCACACGATGGACTGGGGCGCCGAGGGCATGCTCGACACCCTCGCCAATCTCGACCGAGCCGGCGCCATGCGGATGGGCGCGGGCGCCAATATCGAAGAAGCCCGCAAGCCGGTCATCGTCGAGCGCAACGGCGTCACCCTCGGCTTCCTCGCCGTGAATTCGATCCTGCCCCAGAACTACTGGGCCGAGGAAAACAAGCCCGGCTGCGCCCCGATGCGCGGCCACACCGTCTATGAACAGATCGAGCACGATCAGCCCGGCACACCCGCCCGCATCCACACCTTCCCGCATCGCGAGGATCTCGCCGCGCTCACCGCTTCCGTCGCGGCCCTGCGCGCAAAGGTCGACGCCGTCATCGTCTCGCACCATGCCGGCATCCATTTCGTCCCCGCCGTCGTCCCCGATTACCAGCGCGACGTCGCCCGCGCGGTGATCGACGCGGGCGCAGACATGGTGCTGGGCTGCCACGCGCATATCCTGAAGGGGATGGAGTTCTACAGGGGCCGCCCCATAGTCCACAGCCTCGCCAATTTCGCGCTGGACCTGAAGATGGACGAGGCGCACGCCAAATCGAAAGGCTTCCGCGAGATCCAGAAGCTGAACCCCGACTGGATCCCGGACTTCACCTCGAACTACAACTTCCCGCCCGACAGCGCGATGTCGATCACGGTCGAGGCGTCCTTCGACAAGAGCGGCCTCGTCGACTTTGCGCTGGTCCCGGTCTGGATCGACCGCAGCGCAGACCCCCGTTTCGTCGCGCCCGACGATCCCAGGTTCGACAAGATCCTGACCTACCTGCGCGACATAACCGAAGAAGCCCGTTTCGCCACCGACTACACCGCCGATGGCGACCTGATCCGGCCCAGCGCGCGATGCTGACGCGCAGGCTTGCGGAAACGGCGGCCGCCATCCGCTACGCCGACCTTCCCGCCAAAGCACAGCACGCCGCCCGCATCTGCCTCGCCGACGGCCTGTCCACGATGGCTGCCGCCACCGCGCTCGAACCCCGCGCCACGCTGTTTTCCGACCATGCCCGCACACCCGGCCCCTGCACGCTCCTTGCGGGCGGCACATCGACACCGGCGGGCGCTGCCCTGGGAAACGGCGCCCTCGCCCATGCCATCGACTTCGAGGATACGTTCGAGCCTGCCGGCCTGCACCCGAACGCCGCGCTGATCCCCACGGTCCTCGCCCTCGCCGAGGCCGAGAACAGAACCCTCGCCGACATCCTCGCCGCCATGGCCATCGGCTGCGACATCGCCTGTCGTTTCGGCCTGTCGCTTGCCTCCGACCCGGCCACGCGCGGCTGGTACCACCCGCCCATGATCGGCGCGATTGCGGCAGGCTTCGGCGCGGCACATCTGCTGCACCTGACGCCGGAACAGACGGTCGATGCGGTCTCACTGACCCTGTGCCAGTTCATGCTGACCGACGAGCTGAAACGCTCCCCCGCCTCCGACCTGCGCGCCGTCCGCGACGGTTTCGCCGCCCGCGCCGCCGTCGAGGGCGCGCTGCTGGCGCGGATGGGCGTGAAGGGAGTCCTCGAACCGCTGGAAGGCAGATCCGGCCTCGCCGCGATCCTCGCAGGCGACCCGCCCGACAAATCCGCCTTCGAAGACTTCGGCCAGACCTTCGCAGGCGAAACCGTCAGCCTGAAGCAATGGCCCTGCTGCCGGGGGACTCACGAGGCTATCGCCTTTGCCCTCGACCTGCGCATTCAAGGCGTCGGGCCAGACAACATCACGGCCGCCGCTTTCACCCTGCACCCGCCGAACGACATGCTATTCAACCCGCTGGAAGAACGGCAGAAACCGACGACGCCCATCGGCGCGCGCTTCTCAATACCCTTCTGTTTCGCCTGCGCCCTGATCCACGGCGCGCCGGGATTGTCCAGCTTTGCCCCTGCCGCTCTCAGCGACGCAAATGTCCTTGCGCTTGCAGTCCGCATCACCATGGCCGGCTGCGCCCCGGGAAACACCCAATCCGCCCGCCTGACGATGAGCGATGGCGCCAAAACAGACCATATCCTACCCGATCCGCCCGCCGTTATCGCGTCCGCCACCGATTTCAGGGCGATGTCCGGCAAATGGCTCGACTGCCTCTTGCACGCCCTGCCAAAGATCGTGGCAACGGGTTTGCTCGACAAGCTGGCAACGGCACCGGGCGAAACGCCGGCTGCGGTTCTGCTCGACCCGTTCCGGCGAATCTCGGTCCCAAACGCCGAAAATTAATAGAATATTCCGCCCCGCCGGCGATCTTCGCGGCATACGGCTCCTCCCGGCCGCCCGCAAAATAGGCGCACAAAACGCACAATCACCGGGCACATGCGCGTCTAATCCGCAATCTGTTGTACCGCCCCGGCAAAACGTGGAAAGTCGGGGACGAACAAGCAGGGCGTGACCGACTCCATGGCGATCAAGGCAAGTATCTATCACCTCACTCATTACAAGTACGATCGCCCGGTCAATCTTGGCCCGCAGATCATCCGCCTGCGCCCCGCGCCGCATTCGCGCACCCCTGTCCTGTCGCATTCGCTGAAAGTCACTCCGGCGAACCACTTCGTGAATCACCAGCAGGATGCCTATGGCAACTGGCAGGCGCGTTTTGTCTTTCCCGAGCCGGTTCGCGAGCTGAAGATCGAGGTCGACCTGACCGCCGATATGTCGGTCTACAACCCGTTCGACTTTTTCGTCGAGGAGGCCGCCGAGCACTGGCCCTTCACCTATGACGAGGCGATCCGCGGCGACCTGTCGATCTACCTGAAGCCGGAACCCGCGACGCCGAAACTGCAGGCCCTGCTCGACAGCCTCGACAAGTCGCAACAGCGCACGGTCGACATGATCGTCGGGCTGAACGCGCGACTGAACAAGGAAATCGGCTACGTCATCCGGATGGAACCTGGCGTGCAGACGCCGGAGGAAACGCTGGAGATCGGCAAGGGCTCCTGCCGTGACACCTCGTGGCTTCTGGTCAACATCCTGCGCCATCTGGGCATCGCCGCCCGTTTCGTTTCGGGCTACCTGATCCAGCTGAAACCCGATCTTGTGTCGCTTGACGGTCCGGCCGGGACCGACCACGATTTCACCGACCTTCACGCATGGTGCGAAGCTTACCTGCCGGGCGCCGGCTGGATCGGCGTCGACCCGACCTCCGGCCTTCTGACCGGCGAAAGCCACATACCGCTGGCCGCCACGCCGCATTACCGCAATGCCGCGCCGATCACCGGCATGGCGAGCTTTGCCGAGGTCGAATTCGGCTTCGACATGCAGGTCGACCGCGTGGCGGAACACCCGCGCATCACCAAGCCGTTCTCGGACACCTCCTGGGATGCGCTCGATGCGCTCGGCCAGCAGGTCGACCGCGCGCTCTACGACGCCGACATGCGCCTGACGATGGGCGGCGAACCCACCTTCGTCTCCATCGACGATTTCGAGTCAGACGAGTGGAACACCGCCGCCGTCGGCCCGCAGAAACGCGGCCTCGCCGACACCCTGATCCGCCGCCTGCGCGACCGCTTCGCCCCCGGCGGCTTCCTGCATTACGGGCAGGGCAAATGGTACCCCGGCGAAACCCTGCCGCGCTGGACCTTCAGCCTCTACTGGCGCAAGGACGGCAAGCCGATCTGGAAGAACGCCGCCCTGATCGCCACGGAGAAAAAGCAGGACACCGCCACCACCGACAACGCCGACAGGTTCCTCTCCGGCTTCGCCGACCGCCTTGGCGTCGACCCCGACCACGTGCAGCCCACCTACGAGGACCCCGCCGAATGGATCCTCAAGGAAGGCGACCTGCCGCCGAACGTCACGCCGGAAGACAGCAAGCTGAAAGACCCCGAGGCACGCGCCCGCATCGCCCGCGTCTTCTCGCGCGGGCTCGAGAATCCGGCCGGTTATGCCCTGCCGCTGCAGCGCTGGCAGTCAAAGGCGCAGCCTTCCACCCGCTGGCGCTCGCAACACTGGAAAACCCGCCGCGGCCACCTCTTCCTCGTCCCCGGCGACAGCCCCGTCGGCTTCCGCCTGCCGCTGGGCTCGCTCCCCTTCATCCCGCCCTCGGCCTATCCCTACACATACCCCGCCGACCCCTCCGTCATCGAAGGCGACCTCCCCGACGTCCACGCAGACCTCGCCGAACGCCGCCGCCTCGTGGTGGAGGAACTGACCCGCATCGCCGAGGAAGAAGCGCAGCAGATGGAGGACATGCTCCCCGAGGTGTCCGGTGACCGCACCCAGCCGGTCAGCGCCGCCCGCGACGCCGGCCGCCGCCAGAAGATCATGGAACAGGGCGTCGACCCCGAAGATGGCCAGGTCCGCACCGCCATCGCCATCGAACCCCGCGACGGCCGCCTCTGCCTGTTCATGCCGCCCGTGGAAACCATCGAGGATTACCTCGAACTCCTCGCCGCGGCCGAAGACACCGCCGAGGAACTCGGCCTCCCGATCCATATCGAAGGCTACTCGCCGCCCCACGACCCGCGCATGAACGTCATCCGTGTCGCCCCCGACCCCGGCGTGATCGAGGTGAACATCCACCCCGCCACCTCGTGGGAGGACTGCAAGGAGATCACCGAGGGCGTCTATGAAGAGGCGCGGCAATCCCGCCTCGGCGCCGACAAGTTCATGATCGACGGCAAGCACACCGGCACCGGCGGCGGCAACCACGTCGTCGTCGGCGGCGGCACCACCCACGACTCGCCGTTCCTGCGCCGCCCCGACCTGATGCGCTCGCTCGTCCTGTTCTGGCAGCGGCACCCCTCGCTCAGCTACCTGTTCTCCGGCCTGTTCATCGGCCCGACCAGCCAGGCGCCCCGCATCGACGAGGCCCGGCACGACGCCCTTTACGAGCTGGAAATCGCGCTGTCGCAGATCCCGCATCCGGGCCAGGGCGTGCAGCCGATGCCGTGGCTGACCGACCGGCTCCTGCGCAACATGCTGACCGATGTCACCGGCAACACCCACCGGGCCGAAATCTGCATCGACAAGCTCTATTCCCCGGACGGCCCCACCGGCCGCCTCGGCCTCGTGGAATTCCGCGGCTTCGAGATGCCGCCGAACCCGCGCATGTCGCTCGCCCAGCAGCTTCTGGTGCGCGCCATCCTCGTGCGGCTCTGGAACGCGCCGCTCGGCGGCAGTTTCACCCGCTGGGGCACCACGCTGCACGACCGTTTCATGCTGCCGCATTTCGTCTGGCAGGACTTTCTCGACGTGCTGTCGGACCTGAAACAGAACGGCTTCGACTTCCGCGAGGAATGGTACAAGGCGCAGGCCGAGTTCCGCTTCCCCTTCTGCGGAGAGGTCGAGGTGGACGGCGTCACCCTGGAACTCCGGCAGGCGCTGGAGCCCTGGCACGTGCTGGGAGAGACCGGCGCCATCGGCGGCACGGTGCGCTACACCGACAGCTCGACCGAACGCCTGCAGGTGAAACTCGAGGCCGCCGATACCGACCGCTACATCGTCACCTGCAACCAGCGGCGCGTGCCGCTGCAGAAAACCGACACCAGCGGCGTGAAGGTCGGCGGCGTCCGCTTCAAGGCCTGGCAGCCGTCAGAGGCGATGCACCCGGTCGTCCCGGTCCATGCGCCGCTGACGCTCGACATCTACGACCAGTGGACGGGCCGCGCCATCGGCGGCTGCACCTATCACGTCGCGCACCCGGGCGGCCGCAACTACGAGACCTTCCCGGTCAATGCCAACGAGGCAGAGGCGCGCCGCCTCACCCGCTTCGAACCCTTCGGCCACACGCCGAAATCCTACACGCCGGAACCGGAACTGACGCATCCCGAATTCCCGATGACGCTGGATCTCCGGCGTCCGCCCGGAGTCTGACATGGCGGACACGGCAAGAACGGCGGAGGACGGTCTCGCGGAGCTTTTGCGCGATTACCGCAAGATCCCCGGCGTCGCGGACGAACTGCTTGACGGCGAAGGAGAGCTGCGCCCGGTCTGGACAAGTTTCCTGACCGAACTGGCCGCTCTGTCGCCAGAGGAACTGGCGCTGGCCCAGACCCGTGGCAGCCAGTACCTGCACGATGCCGGCGTGTTCTTTCGCCACTATGGCCCCGATGACAGCGCGGAACGCGAATGGCCGCTCAGCCACCTGCCGCTTCTGATCGACACGCGGGAATGGCAGCAGATAGAGGCCGGGCTTGTCGAGCGTGCCGACCTGCTGGAACGGGTAATGGCCGATTTCTACGGCTCCGGGAACCTCGTGACGCAGGGCGTGGTGCCGCCGGAACTGCTCGCCGGAAACCCGGAATGGCTGCGGCCGATGGTTGGCGTCAGGCCACGCTCCGGCCATTTCCTGCATTTCCTCGCCTTCGACATCGGCCGTGGCCCCGACAACAAATGGTGGGTGCTCTGCGACCGGACACAGGCACCCTCCGGTGCCGGGTTCGCGCTTGAAACGCGGATGGCCACGGCGCGCAGTTTTGCCGGCATCATGAGCCGGTCGAACGTCACCCGCCTGGCCCGTTTCTTCCGCCAGTTCCGCGACGCGCTGCTGGATCTGCGCGGCAAGGATGGCAGCCGCGTGTCGATCCTGACGCCGGGTCCGTTGAACGACACCTATTTCGAACATGCCTATATCGCCCGTTACCTCGGCTTCCTGCTGGTGCAGGGCGAGGATCTGGTTGTCCATAACGGACGCCTGATGGTTCACACGGTCGGCGGGCCACAACCGGTTTCGGTTCTCTGGCGGCGGCTCGATTCCGGCTGGATGGACCCGCTGGAACTGGAGGAGACCTCACAGATCGGCACGCCCGGCCTGCTGGGCGCGCTGCGCGCCGGTACCGTCGACATGGTCAATGCCGTCGGCTCCGGTGCGTTGGAGATCCGCGCGCTGATGGCCTTCATGCCGCGCATTGCCGAGCATCTGAACGGTAACCCGTTGTCGATGCCGAATATCGCCACCTGGTGGTGTGGCGGACCGGCGGCGCGCGACTACGTCAAGGCCAATCTCGACCGCATGACCGTCGATCAGGCGATGGCCACCGGCCTGCCCTTCGAGCACGGCGCAAAGGTTGTCATCGGCGGCAAGACGGCGGATGGCGCCGATGTGAACCCCGCCTGGATCGATCAGGAAGCGGGCACGCTCGCCGCGCAGGAAATCGTTTCGCTTTCCACCGCACCCGCGCTGGAGGATGGCCGACTCGTCGCCCGCCCGATGTCTCTTCGCGTCTTTCTCGCCCGTACGCCGGACGGCTGGCAGGTGATGCCGGGCGGCTTTGCCCGGATCGGCAATTCCGACGAATCCGCCGATATTGCCATGCAGCAGGGCGGCGCCGTCAGCGACGTCTGGGTGGTGTCCGACAAGCCGCCGACCGCCGAAACCCTCCTCAAGCAGCAGGCGCCCGACCAGTCGCGCCGCCAGATGGTGGCGCTGCCTTCACGCGCCGCGGACAACCTGTTCTGGCTAGGGCGCTACACCGAACGGGCTGAGCAGAAGATCCGCATGCTGCGCGGCTACCACCTGCGTCTGGCCGAAACCGGCCGCGCCGACCTGCCGCTTTCGGAGTATCTTGCCGAGTATCTCGACATCCTCGGCATGGACGCGGCGGAACCGCTGCCGGATGCGATGCTCGAGGATGTCCGCGCCGCGATACGATCCGCCGGGCGCATCCGCGACCGGTTCTCGGTGGATGGCTGGAACGCGCTGGCCGACCTGCAGCGTACGATGGAACGCATGGCGCCGCGCCTGACGGCCGGCGACGATGCCGCCCGCGCGATGAGCGTCTACCTGCGCAAGATCTCCGGATTTACCGGCCTCGTGCACGAGAACATGTACCGCTTTACCGGCTGGCGTTTCCTGTCGCTCGGCCGCGCGATGGAACGCGCCTGGGCGACGGCAAACTTCGTCACTTCCTTCACCGCGCCCGATGCGCCCGAGGGCAGCTATGACCTCGCCATCGAGGCCGGCGACTCGATCATGACCCATCGCCGCCGCTTCGTCGCGGCGACCGGGCGCGAGACGGTCATCGACCTTCTGCTGCTCGACGGGATGAACCCGCGTTCGGTGCTCTACCAGCTTCGCGCAATCCACGAACACCTCGACACGGTCGGCCCGCCCGAGCACGGGCCGCGGATGACGCCGATCCTGCGCCACGTGCTGCGGCTGGAAACCGACCTTGCCACCGCAACCGCGGCCGATTTCGATCACGACGCGATGATCGAGATCGCGAACCGCAGCGCAGAGCTGTCCGGCCTCCTCGCGCAATCCTATCTGCGGTGACGGAATGCTCTACGACGTCAGCCTGACCATCACCTATGAATACGACACCGCCGCCGATGCCGGCCGCCACGTCCTGCGCATCGTCCCCGCCGACCTGCCCGGCGAACAGCGCGTCATCGCCTCCAGCCTGTCGATCAAGCCCGAGCCGACAGAGCGCATCACCCGCCGCGACTTCTTCGACAACGCCTGCGTCGAGATCGCCTATGACGCGCCGCTCACCGAAACCGAATTCCGCGTCACCGCCCGCGTCGAGCGGTTCGAGCCGGTGCCGGTCTTCGACGTCTCCCCCTCGCTCGAGGGCCTCTACCAGGAACTCGCCAACCTCGGCGCCATCGACAACACCGCCCCGCACCATTTCCGCTTCTCCTCCGAACGCGTCGGCCACCATCCCGAGATCGTCGCCTGGGCGCGCGAGACCACCGCCGGCGCCCGCACCGCCTATGCCGCGGCGCAGGCGATCTGCGATGCCGTCCACCGCGACCTGACCTTCGACCCCGAGGCGACGATGGTCGACACCGCCGTCGACGAGGCGTGGAAGCTGAAACGCGGCGTCTGCCAGGACTTCACCCACATCTCCATCGCCGCCCTGCGCGGCCTCGGCATCCCCGCCGGCTACGTCTCCGGCTACCTCCGCACGATCCCGCCCGAGGGCGAGCCGAAGCTCGAGGGCGCCGACGCCATGCACGCCTGGGTCCGCGCCTGGTGCGGGTCCGACATGGGCTGGATGGAATTCGACCCCACCAACGCCATGCCCGCCGGGCTGGACCACATCGTGGTGGCGCGCGGGCGCGACTACTTCGACCTCGCCCCGGTCAAGGGCGCGATGCGCACCGCCGGATCGCAAAAGACGAAACAGGCGGTCGACGTCGAAGAGGTCGGCTGACGGCGCATCGCGCCCGGCTGGCCCAGCCCCACAACCGTCCCGGAACCGCGCCCGGGCCGCCAATTTCCTTGTCTTGGCAAACAGCTACCCCGATACTTCCCCGAGTGGTGGCCGTCGCGGCGATTCCGCGGCGGGATATTGATGACGCGATTTCCGAACCGTTTCTTCATTCCGGGGGCAAAATGACTTTCTTCCTACGTATCTTCACGGCCTGGCTTTGCCTTGCCGCGGCCCTTCCCGTGCAGGCACAGGCGCTGACGCCCGAAGAGTCCCGCGCCCATGCCCGCGCCGCGATCGAGCTGTTCCTCGGACGCGGCGACCGCATCGCCGGCATTGCCGAGGCGATGCGCGGTCTGCCCCCGAATCCGACAGCCGAGGATATGGAACGCTATCCCGAGGCCGCGAACGCCCTGTGGCGGGCCTATGCAAGCAAGGGCTTCAAGCTGAACGCGCGGGTTCCGGCCTTTGCACAGCTCAACCGGGATGGCAGCCGAATGCTGCTGCTGTACCAGGTCAATTCCGACATGCCGCTGGATCAGCGCCCTCCGACCTATCTGCTCGACACCGCGACAGGGCTGCCGGTGGGCGAGCCGGTCCCGGCGTCCGAGACGGGAGAGATCGGCTTTATCACCAGCGTCGGCCACACCGGCTTTTCACCGGATGGCAGCACCGCCTACATCGCGGCCCGCGATGGCGTGCTGTTCCTCGACGCCCGGACCGGTGCGCGCCTGTACCGGCTGCCGTCTGCCGGCATCAGTGCACCGCAGCCGTACGGCTTTTCGCATGATGGTCGCTACTTCGTGACCTACGAGCGGTCGATACTCGAAGGGACCGCCGCCACCGTCTACGACACCGCCACCTGGCAGCAGGTCGCGCAATTTCCTCTCGGCGGCAAGCGGTTCACGATGAAACTGGGCGAGGGCATGGTCGAAGTGGAAGGTTCGGGCGATGCCGAGGTCGTCGGCCTCATGGGCTGGAACGGGCACGGCGCCCTCCTCGGTCAGACCGGCTCGACCGATCCTTCGCAACCGGCCAGCCTCATCGAGATCGCGCTCGACGGCACACGCCGTGTCATCGCCGCCGATGTGATGCAGGAACCGTTCAGCCTGTTTGCGTCGCCCGACAGGCGCATCCTCGCGCTCCGGGGGTCGGACCGGATGGTGGTTATGAAGGACGACGGCCAGGTATTGTTCGAAAGCGCCTTCCACGGCGAGGACATCGGTGCCTTTGTCCGGAACGGAACTGCCATCTCGATCGCTCTCCTGAACCGCTTCAGCAGTGCGCCGGATCTGGAACTGTCGGTTGTCGACCTCACCGGGGCCGCACTGGAACCGCAGGTCTCCGATTTCGTGCCGTTCAACAACCTGCTCTATTCTGCACAGGGGGAAATGCTCGGCTTTGTCGGCAGTGGCGGATATGAAGGGCTGGACGTACCAAACGGACCGGAACTCTACCGCGCGGCTTTCGCCCTGCTTTCTGCAGAGCAGCAGCGTGAACTGGCGGACGCCGGAACACGCCCGGCGCCGCCGCCAGAGCTTGTGCAGGAAACACCTCAATTGCTGGCAGAAGCGGAAATGGCGCTTCAGGCAGGGGATCGCATTGGCGCGATCCGGGCTCTGCTGGATCATTTTCCGCCCGATCCGGGCCCGGAAGACCTCGACCCGGGAACCTATGCATATCAGCTTCTCTGGCGCGTCGCGGCGTCTCGCAATTCGCAGATCGAGGAACTTCACATGGGAGCGACGAACGTGGTCGATCCGACGGGCACACGTCGCGTCGCGCTTTACAGCCCTGATCACGAGACCATCAAAGGGGCGCTCTACGATGCGAATACCGGCGAACTGATCAGCGAACTCGTCATACCGGACGCGATAGCGAGCGACGGCGGCTACAGCATCTGGGGAACCTATGTTTCCCCCACCGGCGACATGCTCGCTGTCGGAAATTTCGGTCGCGTGCATTTCTACGACGGCCGCACCGGCGCACTTCTTCGCTCGGTCTATGTTCCGGCTGGCGAGAAAGGCAGCTCCGCCAGCTATGCGGGATTTTCGCAGGATGGCGAGAAATTCGCTCTCCGCTACCGCAACACTCTGCACATCGTAAGCCCGTCAACCGGCGCGATCGCCACCACCGCGATGCCCGACAGAGGGTTCGAACTGATCGGATGGATGCCGGACGGCGGCCTTGCCCTGTTCGAACATCCATTGCATTGGCGCGAGGCAGGCTATCTTGCGCGCATCTACAGTTTTCGCGACGGTCACTTCAGCGAACTTTTCACGGTAAGGGAAGAGCCGGAGGGCCTGGCCACAACACCCGGTGCGGTCGAAATCTCGGAGCAAGGCACGGCATTCGCCTTTTTCGAGAGCAGCACCGAACGGTTCGTGATCTACACGCCGGACGGAAAAAGAACCTATTCCGGTAAATCGATCCACGGCGACTTGCACTTCGTCAGGGACGGCCAGGCTTTCGCCCACCGGGTGAACCGTCCGCAGCCGGGAAACCTGTTGAACGTCGTCGCGATCGACGGGTCGGAGCTTGAGGCAATTCCCCAGGACTTCCCCCTGTTCGAGCAAAGCATGTTCGATCAGAGCGGCGTGCTGCTCGATGGAGCGCCCACGCCCCTGTCAGCCATCCGCTATCGTGGGGAAGACGTTCCGCAGGGGCGCGCCCTGTTCGACTATGTTCGCGACGAACTTTTGCCGATGCTTGGCGGTACGGTCGAGAACGCGCCAGTCGATCCGATGAAAGAGGCGCAGCATTTGCCGGCAGACTGATGGTCGCGGCAAGAACCGACGTGTTGATCGGTACCCCGAGTATCGGTGCCGGACCTGGCCCACGCACCTCAGGTTTCTGTCCGGGTGGCTGTGGCAGAACACAGACAGACCGGTCACCGGCTTCTTGTCCGTTCAACCGGAAGGGTTGATTGCTCGCCATCTATCGGCAAGGGTTAATGCACAGCCCAATCGGAATAACACGACCGAGGAGACAGGCAGATGGCCCAGGACGACGATCCAAGAACGACCGTTAGCTTCTACTCCAACGTGGACCCCGAGGCGCTTCAGGAAGCGGTGCGGCAGGGCAAGCGGTGGTTCACGGGCCTCGGTGTGGTGCTGCTCATCCTCGGGATCATCGCCCTGATCTTCCCGCTGGCGGTGGGAATTACCCTGAAGGTCCTGTTCGGATGGATCCTCATTGTCGCCGGCGCGATCAACCTTTGGCACGCCTTCCAGACCCGGACCTGGGGTTCGACGATTTGGAACGCGATCATCGCGCTGATTTCTCTGGCCGCCGGCGTCTACCTCGCCTTTTTCCCGATGACCGGCCTGATCGCGATCACCTTCGTTCTCGGCCTGACATTCGCCGCGCAGGGCGTGTTCGAATGCATCATGGCCTTCCAGAACCGCAAGACCCGTGGCTGGGGCTGGCTGCTGGCATCGGGCCTCGCATCCGTGGTGATCGGGCTGCTGCTCCTCCTCGGTCTGCCGGGCACGGCGCAATGGGCGATCGGCGTTCTGGTCGGCATTCATTTCGTGACGTCGGGCCTGTCGCTGATCCTTCTGGCCAGGGCAGTCTGACCCGGCCCAAACGATCCGTTCAATCGCCGCGTCCCCACACGGACGTTTGCGCTAACATGCCTGAAATCAATAACTTGACCCCCCGTCCCCATGGGGACGCCTTGGCGACCGCCCTTTCCGAAGCCTACCCAGGCCCCCGATTTTCAGCTAGTCTGCCGGCCATAGTTTTCCCAGTTCGGAGCCCTTCGCGATGACCCGTTCCCTCGCCGCCCTTTTCCTCCTCCTCGCCACCCCCGCCCTCGCCCAGGACGGCCCCTCCTTCGACTGCGCCGCCGCCCAGAGCGAGGCCGAGAAGCTCATCTGCGAGGACCCCGACCTCGCCGCCCTCGACCGCCTCGTCGCCGACCGCTACGCCGCCGCGATCGAGGTCACCCAGGGTCTCGACGCCGGCGCCGAAGAAGCCGAGGCCGACCTCCGCGCCTACCAGCGCGGCTGGATCTCCGGCCGCGACGAATGCTGGAAGGCCGACGACCCCCGCGCCTGCGTCGAGCAGAGCTACCTCCGCCGCGAGGGCGAGCTGGTCGCCCAATACCTGCTGGAAGAACCCACCGGCACCACCTTCTGGCAATGCAACGGCAACCCCGCCGACGAGCTGGTCACCATGTATTTCGACACCACTCTCCCCAGCATCCGCTTCGAGCGCGGCGACAGCATCGACACCGGCTCCCTGTCCCGCACCGCCTCCGGCTCCCGCTACGACGGCAGCTTCGGCCGGTACATCTGGATCAAGGGCGACGAGGCGACATACAGAGAGCCCGATCCAGACGGCACCGAAATGACCTGCATCGCCGCCGGCTGACCGCCGCTTCTCCCGCGAGCCACGCGACTGATCGCGTTCGGCGCTGAGTACGTGGCAAGAAAATTAATCCGACTAAATTACTCGGATTGACAAATCCGACTGAATCACTCACCTTAAATCCACCAACTTTCTAGCCACCCCAAGTCTGCAAGCGGGGGAGCCCGGGCCAGAAACGGAGCTAAGGGATGCAGAGTGCGAACAGAACCGCGCAGCGGGAACCGATGGATGAGACATCGGGTCCGACACTTCGCGACGAGATCTTGAGCATCCTGGCTGATGGCCGACTGCCGTTGACCCGCAACGTGGAATGGCTTTTCGACCACTACGAACGGCGCACGGAGGCACCGGCATGACTGCATCGCTGAACACGGACTACAATATCGCAAACGCACAACCGATCCATCGTGCGGAAGAGCTGACCGACGGTGGCCGCGAGGCCAAGATCGTGCTGGGCGACCAGTGTTACACGCTGCGGATCACGCGCGCGGGCAAACTGATCCTCACAAAATGAGCATCGAACAGCCGCGGCCCCAGCGTGGCGGTGCGCCAGTTGGCTTCATCACCGAACTGGACCCGGTCGGAGCGGGCGCGGTCCTGTATCTGCGGCTGTGGAACGACGGACCGGACGCGCAGGCACAGGTGCATCGCGATTTCGCGGCGCATCTGGGGCCGCGCGACGGCGCAAGTGCCGTTACCGCGCTGGAAGCGATTTGCGATATCTGCCACCGGCATGGTCGCAGGCCATTAATGCGGCACGGAGTCAGCTGCCGCTGCCTCGGCGGTGACGAAAGCTGCTTTGCGACTTTCATCGGCGTTGCGGGTGACGGCGACCGCGAGGACGCGATGCTGATCGCTGCCACGATGATCCGGGCCGATATGGCCCCCTCCCTCGTCGGCCTGGCGGAAACGCTGGGACTGGCCTTGAAGCGCATGACACTGGCGGCCCTCAGGGCTGGACCGGTGCCCGCACATCCTCAAACACTACACTAACCCAAGGACCTCTAGCCAAATGCGACACCTGAAATACGCCGCGAGCGCCACGGCCCTCACCCTCGGCCTTGCTTCCACGGGCCTTGCCCAAGACGTTTCCAAGGATGCCATCCTCGAGAATTACGCCGACATCGCGGCCGCCGAATATGGCGACAGCCTGGCCACCGCCAAGGCGCTGCAGGCCGCCGTCGAAACGCTGATCGCCGAACCCTCGGCGGACACGCTGCAGGCGGCCAAAGAAGCGTGGCTTTCCGCCCGCGTCCCCTACCAGCAGACTGAAGTCTTCCGCTTTGGAAACGCAATCGTCGACGACTGGGAAGGCAAGGTGAACGCCTGGCCGCTGGACGAGGGTCTGATCGACTATGTCGATTCGTCCTACGGCGGACCGACCGACGAGAACGAATTCGCGGCGCTGAACGTAATCGCAAACCCGACTTTCACCCTGTCGGGCGAGGAGGTCGACGCGACCGAAATCACACCGGAACTGATCTCGGACACGCTGCACGAAGCCGACGGGATCGAGGCGAACGTGGCTTCGGGCTATCACGCCATCGAGTTCCTTCTCTGGGGTCAGGATCTGTATGGCCATGAGGCAGGCAATGGCGACCGGGCCTACACCGATTATCTCCAAGGCGACGACTGCACCGGCGGAAACTGCGACCGCCGCGCCGCTTACCTCAAAGCCGCGACTGACCTGCTGGTCTCGGACCTCGAGTGGATCGTCACACAATGGGAAGACGGCGGCGAAGCGCGTACTTCGCTGACCGCGAATCCGGATGCCGGCATCTCTGCGATGCTGACCGGCATGGGGTCTCTCTCCTACGGCGAACAGGCCGGAGAACGAATGCGCCTAGGCCTGATGCTGAATGACCCGGAAGAAGAGCACGACTGCTTCTCGGACAACACCCATAACAGCCATTACTACGACGGGTTGGGAATTCAGAATGTCTATCTCGGCGAGTACAAGTCTGTGGACGGCACCGAGATTTCCGGTCCGTCGCTGAGTGACCTCGTCGCGGCGACCGACCCGGACCTGGACGCCGAGTTGAAGTTGAAGCTGGCTGAAACGATGCGTGCTCTTGCCCAGATCAAGGCCAGCGCGGAAGCCGGTTTCGCTTATGACCAGATGCTGGAGCGCGGAAATGTCGCGGGCGAAATGCTGGTCATGGGTGGTGTCAACGGCCTGATCGCACAGACCAAGACCATCGAGCGGGTTGTATCCGCCCTCGGACTGGATCAAATCGAGTTCGAAGGCTCCGACTCTCTCGATAACCCGTCTGCCGTGTTCCAGTAAAAGGTGCGATGCGGCGCGGGGCTCCGGTCGCGCGCCGCATGCACCTGAAGGAACGCATAGGGAGACGCAATGAGACGCATTCTGCCGATCGTTGCACTGATTGGGCCCGCAGCCGCGCTGGCGGGCCCGCTCGACGAGCCGCACCTTGCCATCGTGCCGCGTACTGCCGAAGAGGCTACCCGGATCGAGGCGGTCACGAAACCCGCTACCGATTTCAGCGCCCCAACTCAGTTCGAGGAGATGTCCGCCGGCGCAGCCACGGTGCGGGCACGCAGCAACGCCGATGCGTTTTCGCAGCCGTCCGGAAACATCAGCTTCGAGGGTGAACTGGAGTTCAAGGTAGGAAACGGCCTTTTCAAGAAGATCTGGGTGTCGGCACCGTCCTCGACACAGGCCTCCGACGGTCTTGGTCCGCTCTACAACGCGCGGTCCTGCCAGCGTTGCCATCTGAAGGATGGGCGCGGGCATCCACCGGAGGGCCCAGAAGATAGCGCGGTCTCGATGTTTCTTCGGGTGTCGATACCGGGAAGCGATGCGGATGCAATCGAGGAGATCGAGGGCTACATCGCTTCGCTTCCTGACCCGAACTACGGCACCCAGTTACAGGACTTTGCTTTGCCGGGCATGGCGCCGGAATACCGGTTGCAGATCGACTACGAGGAATTCAACGTCGAACTGTCCGGCGGCGAAACCGCCGCGCTGCGCGAACCGACCTATACTGCCGCCGATCTCGGCTATGGCCCGCTGCACCCCGATGCGATGCTGTCGCCACGCGTAGCACCACAAATGCTGGGGATGGGACTTCTGGAGGCAATTCCAGCCGCCGACATCCTTGCCGGTGAAGACCCCGAAGACGCTGATGGCGATGGTGTCTCGGGCCGGGCACAAATCGTCTGGTCTCAGGAATTCGACATGCCGATGCTGGGGCGGTTCGGCTGGAAGGCGGGCAACCCGACGGTCAAGGAACAGAGCGCGGCGGCCTTTGCCGGCGATATCGGTATCTCGAACCCACTACACACTGCCGGCTCCGGCGAGTGTACCGACCTGCAGGCTGATTGCATGGCTGCGATCCACGGCGATGGCGACGACCGGGTTTTCGAGATCGACCAGCAGGGGTTGGACCTTGTGACTTTCTACTCGCGCAACCTCGGCGTGCCTGCTCGACGCAATGTGGACGACCCCGAGGTTCTGGCGGGCAAACGGATCTTCTACGAAACCGGCTGCATCTCCTGCCATAGACCGTCCTTTGTGACACACCGGCTGGAAGACAATGCGGAACAGAGTTTTCAATTGATCTGGCCCTATTCCGACATGCTGCTGCACGACATGGGCGACGGGCTTGCCGATCAACGCCCCGAGGCGCGCGCGGACGGGTACGAATGGCGCACACCGCCGCTCTGGGGCATCGGGCTGACCGAACAGGTTTCTGGACACACATATTTCCTGCATGATGGGCGTGCGCGGTCGCAGCTAGAGGCGATCCTCTGGCACGGCGGCGAGGCGCAGGAACAGCGCGACGCCGTGGTCGACATGCCGCCAGAAGACCGTGCGGCACTGATCCGTTTTCTGGAGAGCCTGTGATGCGTTTGATTGCGGCCTGTTTTGCCCTGGTTTTCACCGCTGTGCCGACCTTCGCCTATGACATTGACCGGATAATCGACGAGCATGTTTTGCCCGGTTTCGGACGACTGGCGGCGAATGCCGAAGTGCTGGACCAACGCGCGCAGGAGGATTGTTCTGCCACCAGCCCGGGCCTGCGCGAAGCCTACAACGACGCATTCGATTCCTGGGTCCGGATCAGTCACCTGCGCTTCGGTCCGACGGAAACCGGCGACCGTGCCTTTGCGCTGGCGTTCTGGCCGGATACGAAAGGGTTCACGCCGCGCGAGCTTACCACGTTGATCGAAGCCCGGGACCCTGCCGCCGACAGCGAAGAAGACTTTTCCCATGTCTCCATCGCAGGTCGCGGGTTCTATGCATTGGAATTCCTGCTCTACGACCCGCAGTTCATGGACGCGGAGCCGGAGGAATACCGCTGCAAGCTGCTGCAGGCTGTAGCGCGCGACATCTCCGCGACCGCTCAGGCGATCCTGGACGATTGGCAGAACGGCTATGCCGATCTCCTACGCAATGCAGGAGAAAACGACATCTATCGCAGCGAGGAAGAGGCGGTACGGGCCTTCTTCGGCTCGGTCGTTTCTGGGCTGCAGTTCACCTCCGACACTAGGCTTGGGCGGCCGCTGGGCAGCTTCGAACGCCCGCGCCCGAACCGCGCAGAAGCAAGGCGGTCCAATCGGTCGGCGCGCAACGTGCTGCTGTCACTGGAAGGCACGCGGGATCTCGTACGCCTGCTGGCCGATGGCGCACCGAACGTGGAAGCCGAGTTGGATACGGCCTATGACCGCGCGCTGGACCGTCTTGCCGGCCTGGAGGACCCGACCTTCGCCGGGGTCGGGGACGTGCAGGGACGCTTTGAAGTCGAAATCCTGCAGCAGAACATCGACCGGATCCGCGAACTGCTCGGCGCCTCACTGGCGCCGATTCTGGGCGTCGGCGCCGGTTTCAACGCACTGGACGGAGACTGACATGTCCACTCGCCGCGGATTTCTCGCCGGGCTCGTCGCGACGGGCCTGATCCCGAAACCTTCCTGGGCGGACGCTGGCGCACCGTCCTACCTCGCCGCCGGGATGCTGCCCTCGGGCGATTACAACCTCTTCGGCTTAACGGAGACAGGCGCCGAGATCTTTCGCCTGCCGCTGCCCGGCCGCGGCCATGCAGCCGCCGCGCATCCGCACCGGCCGGAGGCTGTGGCCTTCGCCCGCCGCCCGGGCACATTCGCGATCGTCATCGACTGTGCGAAGGGCGAGATCGAGGCGACACTGGAAAGCCCGGAAGGTCGCCACTTCATGGGGCACGGAACATTCTCACCTGACGGTACGCGCCTCTTCACGCCGGAGAATGCCTATAACGAGACAAGTGGCGTGATCGGCATCTGGGATGCCGAACATGGCTATGCCCGGATCGGCGAATTCGTCTCGGGCGGTGTCGGGCCACATGATATCTGCCTGTTACCGGGTACTGATATCTTCGCCATAGCCAATGGCGGGATCGAGACGCACCCGGATTCAGGCCGTACCAAGCTGAACATTCCGATCATGCGACCGAACCTGTCTTACGCGACGCTGCAGGGCGAGTTGCTGGAGACGGTCGAACTGCCGCGCGAGTATCACAAGAACTCGCTCCGTCACCTTTCGGTGCGTGACGACGGGCTGATCGCCTTCGCGATGCAATGGGAAGGCGACGTTAACGACAACCCGCCACTCGCCGGGTTGCACCGGATGGGCGGAGAGATGGTGCTGGCCGAGGCTCCGGCTGACGTTCACCAGCGGATGCGGGCCTATGCGGGCAGCGTGGCCTTTTCAGAGAGCGGCGACAGCTTTGCCATAACCTCGCCCCGAGGTGGCGAGATGCAGGTTTTTGACTCCGAGACGGCTGAATTCCTTAGTGCCGTCGACAGCGACGATATCTGCGGCCTGAGCAGCGGAGAAGGCGGGTTCACCTATACGACCGGTAAGGGCATCTTCGGATGTGTCGGTGGCGACTCGCCTCGTTCGCCGAGCCGGCATGAGGTCGCTTTCGACAACCACCTGGTACGAATTCCATCTCCGGACGCCGCTTGACTACAACCGACATGGGCATCTCACTATTAAAACATGTCAACTAGGTTGTGGCGCGACCGGCACGGCGTTACGTTTCGTAAGCCTGTGACGAAATTGCGGATTTGAGTTTTCGTAAGAATCTGACAATCATAGCGGCTATAAACAACCAAATAACCTCAACATACGAGGACGAGGGCAAGGCATGAAAAAGATGGTCGTTCTGGCGGCTTTGGCCGTCTGCTGTTCCGGTACCGCATATGCAGGCATGATTGAGAGCGCCTGTTTGAAATCCGGACGTCCCGGCGCATCCCGGGCACTCTGCGGATGCATCCAGTCAGTGGCGAACCGCACCCTGTCGGCAAATGATCAGCGGCTGGCGGCAACGTTCTTCCAGGATCCTCATCAGGCGCAGGTGATCCGGCAGTCGGACCGCACCGCGCATGAGGTGTTCTGGCAGCGCTACAAGGTCTTCGGCGCAACGGCGCAGAACTACTGCGGCTGAGGCCGAAACCTGAGAATTCGAAGAGGCCCGGGCAGCTATGGCCGGGCCTTTGCTTCAGCGCTGCAGTTCAGCCAACAGCCCTTCCACACCGGCTTCGATCAGGTCCAGCGCTTCCTCGAAATCGCCGGTGTAATAAGGGTCCGGCACCGTGTCGCGGTCGGTCTCGGGGGCATATTCCATCAGCATGCGCAGGTCTGCTTTCGCATCCATCGGGCACAGCGCCGACAGCTTATCATAATTCGATCCGTCCATCGCAAGCACGTGGTCGAAGCGGTCGAAATCGCCACGCCTGACCTGTCGCGCACGCTGGTTGGCGATGTCGTAGCCGCGAGCAGCGGCAGCGGTGATTGCTGGCGGATAGGGCGGATCGCCGGTGTGCCAGTCGCCGGTCGCGGCTGAGTCCACCTCCGCCTCCAGCCCCTCGCGTTCCGCCATCGCGCGGAACACCCCCTCGGCCATGGGCGAGCGGCAGATGTTGCCAAGACAGACGAAAAGGACCCGTGTCACCATGCGCCGCAGAAGACGGTGCCGCGATGTCGGCGTCAAGCGTTGCGCCGCGGCGCCACGTTTGCCAACAAGGGTGTGGCAGCGGGAGCGTCGCATGGACAGTATCGTCATCCTCACCGGCGCCGGGATCTCGGCGGAAAGCGGGCTGGGTACGTTCCGGGACGTGGACGGTCTGTGGACCAAATACGACCTGAACGACGTCGCGACGCCCGAAGGCTTTGCCCGGAACCCGGCACTGGTCCATGATTTCTACAACGCCCGCCGCGACAACTGCCGCGCGGCGGCGCCGAATGCCGCACATGTCGCCCTGGCGCGGCTGGAGCGCGATTTCCCGGGCAAGGTTCTGATCGTCACGCAGAATGTCGACGACCTGCATGAGCGGGCCGGCAGCCGCGCGGTCTGGCACATGCACGGTGAGTTGCTCCGCGCACTGTGCGCCGCCTGCGGCCACCGCTGGGCCGCGCCGGACCGCATGGCGCCGACCGATCACTGCCCGGCCTGCACAGCACGGGCTACTCGGCCGGATGTCGTCTGGTTCGGCGAGATTCCATACAGGATGGACGAGATATTCGAGGAACTAGCGGCCTGCGACCTGTTCGTTTCCATCGGCACCAGCGGCGAGGTCTACCCGGCCGCTGGTTTCGTCGAACTGGCGGCCGAAGCAGGCGTCGACACGCTGGAACTGAACCTTGACGCGTCGTTTCGGGCGCGTGCGTTCCGCGAGCAGCGCGAGGGTCCGGCCACCGAAATCGTGCCAGCCTGGGTCGAGGAGATTTTGACCTAAGCCTCTGGCAAAGCGGCCATAACCTCGACCTCCACTACGAATTCCGGCCGCGTGAAGCCCGATACGATCACCAGGGTAGACGCAGGCAGATGGTCGACATCGGCCAGCCACGTATCCCGCGCCTTCATGTATCCCGCCATGTGTTCCCGGCCCGTCACGTAGGCGTTGATCCGAAGCACCTGCTCGCGGCTCGTGCCCGCCTCGGCAAGGATCGCATCGATGTTGCCGAAGCAGAGCAGCGCCTGCGCCTCCGCGCCGTCGGGAACGGTTCCGTCCGTGGCAAGCCCCAGCTGCCCCGAGGTCACGACAATACCCGCCGTGGCGTCCGCCGAAACGCCATGGGCATAGCGTGCGAACGGCGGTGCGATGGATGTGGGAACAAGGCTTTTGATCATGGTCTGATCCTCCGGTTTCGACATGTCTCTCAGCCTCGCGAACCGACGCCAAGAGCGCGCAGACGGCCGAAGATTAAATCGCCCATTTCGCAGACAGAAACTGTACGCTTGCCTAATTATTGGTCACAACGTAGTGCCGATCACGGCACTGACCGGACGGCCCCTGTTCCTTGCTGCGGGGCTCTCCAATGCTCTTCCGAAATCCACTTGGAGGGAAAGATGAAAGCGACTCACCTTCTTGCGACGGCCGCCGCTGTCGTCACCGCGGGGACCGCCAGCGCCCAGGACATGCCCGAGGTCGTGTTCGGCACCAACTGGCTGGCCCAGGCTGAACATGGCGGCTTCTACCAGGCCGTGGCTGACGGCACTTACGAGGAGTGCGGCCTTAAAGTTTCTATCGTTCAGGGCGGTCCGCAGGTGAACAACCGTGCGCTGATGCTTGCAGGGCGGATCGATTACCACATGGGTGGCGACCTGCTGCAGGCGTTCAACGCGGTGAAGGAAGGCGTGCCGGTGGTTTCAGTCGCCGCGATTTTCCAGAAGCATCCTCAGGTGATCCTGGCGCATCCTGGCAAGGCCGCGAGTTTCGAGGGCCTGAAAGACCTGACGCTGCTGATCGGCGACAACGGCTATCAGTCCTATTACCAGTGGATGATCGCCGAATACGGATTCACCCCGGAACAGCGCGAACCCTATACCTTCAACCCCGCGCCGTTCCTCGCGGACGACTCGATGGGAATGCAGGGCTACCTGTCATCGGAACCATATCTCGTTGAAAAGGAAGGTGGTTTCACACCCGACGTTTTCCTGATCGCTGACGCGGGCTACTCCACTTATGCCACCACCATCGAGACGATGGCCGACACCATCTCGGGGAAGCCTGAAGAGGTGAAGTGTTTCGTCGATGGATCGATCAAGGGCTGGTACAACTACCTCTACGGCGATCATTCGGCGGCGGACGAGATGATCATGGCCGACAACCCCGAGATGACTCAGGACAAGATCGATTACGCCATTGAAAAGATGCTGTCCGAGGGCATCGTGGATTCCGGCGACGCCGAGTCCATGGGGATCGGCGCGATGACTGAAGAGAAGGTCAAGGACTTCTTCGACAAGATGGTCACTGCCGGCGTTATCGAAGGCGATATCGACTGGGCTTCCGCGTTCACGACCGAATTCGTGAACGAAGGCGTCGGGATGGACCTGAAGTAACGATACAGCCAAGATCGGGCGGGGGTCTCGTATCCCCGCCCCATTGAGCGGAGAGGCTTATGGCCATTACGCGAAAACCGCTGGGCGAACGTCCGGCGCTGCTTCAGATGAGCCATATCGAAAAGACCTTCGGCGGCGAAGTCGTCGCACTGAAGGACATGAACCTGACGGTAAACGAGGGTGACTTCATCTCGCTGCTCGGCCCGTCCGGGTGCGGCAAGTCCACCGCGCTCCGGCTGGTCGCCGGGCTGATGCGGCCCACCGCGGGCCGGATCGAATGGACCGGTGGGCAGGGTCTGGGCGACCTTGGTGTCGTCTTCCAGGAACCCACGCTGATGCCATGGGCGCGGGTGGCGGAAAATGTCTGGCTGCCCTTCCGCCTGCGCGGCAAGTCCTACAGCGAGGTGAAGGACGACGTGCTGGAGGCATTGCGGCTGGTCGGGCTGGAGAAGTTCCAGCGTGCCTTTCCGCGCGAGTTGTCGGGTGGGATGAAGATGCGCGTTTCCATCGCACGTGCGCTGGTGACCAAGCCGCGGCTGATCCTGATGGACGAACCCTTCGCCGCCCTCGACGAGATCACCCGTCAGAAACTGAACAACGACCTTCTGGCGTTGCGAGAATCCATCGGCTGCACGGTAATCTTCGTGACCCACTCGGTCTTCGAATCCGTCTTCCTGTCCGACCGCATCGTCGTGATGGCCGCGCGCCCCGGCCGCGTGATCCGCGAGCTGGAGGTCGACGCGCCCTACCCGCGCAGCGAGGCATTCCGCACATCGAACGAATACGCCGCGCATGCCCGAAAGGCGCAGGAAGCACTTCACCAAGCCATCGCGGAGGCCGCATGAGTATCGCCGAACCCGCCACTTCCGCGCCTCTGATCGACGCCGAAGAAGAGGCGCGCGCCCGCAACGAGCGGCTGATGAAGATCGCGCGCTGGATGCTGCCATCGCTGGTGCTGGTCGTCGCGATCCTTGCCTGGCACTTCTACGTCACGATCTGGGAAGTGCCGCACTACATCCTCCCCGGTCCTACTGTCGTCGCGCAGAAAATGGTCGAGGACTGGCCGATCCTGTGGCCGGCCATGCTGATTACTGGCCGGCTGACGTTGCTGGCCCTGATCATGGCGGTCTGTGGCGGCGTTTTCCTGGCTGTGCTGTTCACCCAGTCCAAATGGGCGGAACTGTCGTTCTTCCCCTATGCCGTGATCCTGCAGGTCACGCCGGTCGTAGCCATCGCGCCGCTTCTGCAGATCTATGTCGAGAACGCTTTTGTCGCGGCCCTGCTCTGCGCCTGGATCGTGGCCTTCTTTCCGATCCTGTCAAACACGACCATCGGGCTGAAATCGTCGGACCATAATCTGGAAGACCTGTTCACCATCTACGGCGCCAACCGCTGGCAGCGCCTGCGCTATCTCGCGGCCCCATCGGCGCTGCCGTTCTTCCTTGGCGGGTTGAAGATCGCCGGCGGCCTCGCTCTGATCGGCGCTGTGGTTGCGGAATTCGTGATCGGCCGCGCCGGCACAGGTCTGGGCCTCGCCTCGACCCTGCTCGAAGCCTCCTATCGCTTCAACTTCGGCCGGCTCTATGCCGCGCTTATCCTGATCTCCCTGATGGGCGTCGTGATCTTCGCGGCGATGAGCCTGATCAGCTATCTCGCGCTGCACAAGTGGCATGAGAGCGCGCTCAAACGGGAAGGCTAGATGGATTTCCGCAAGCTCCCCGAGGGCCGCTTCACTCTGCGCGACGTGACCGTGCCGGCCTGCCTGCTGGGTCAGGCGGGCGACCTCATGCGCACCGATATCGGCATAGACGGCGGATGGATCGCCGCGCCGGGCGGAGACGATGTCGAGATGAAGGGGGCGATGGTCCTGCCCTGCTTCACCGACATGCACACGCATCTGGACAAGGGCCACATCTGGCCGCGCGCCTGGAACCCCGACGGCACCTTCATGGGCGCTCTGACGACTGTGCGGCGCGATCACGCCAAATGGTCGGCCGAGGACGTCCGCGCCCGAATGGAGTTCGGGCTGCGCAGCGCCTATGCCCACGGCACGTCCCGCATCCGGACACATCTGGATTCCGGCGACGACCAGTATGCGATCAGCTTTCCGGTCTTCGCCGAACTGCGCGACACATGGGCCGGAAAGGTGGAATTGCAGGGCTCAAGCCTGATCAGCTGCGATCGCTTCGGAACGGACGGAGAGTTCCTCGCCATCGCCGATACCGTCGAGGGATTCGGCGGCGTGCTAGGGCTGGTTACTTACCCTGTTCCGGGGCTTCACGAGATCCTGCGCGGTTTCTTCGAAATGGCAGGGGAACGTGGCCTCTCCGCCGATTTCCACGTCGACGAAACCATGGACCCGGCTTCCGAGACACTGCGCACCATCGCCATCGCGGCCAAGGAAACCGGCTTCGACAAGGCCGTCGTGGTGGGCCATTGCTGCTCGCTCTCGACGCAGAACGAACCCCGCGCGCTCGACACGCTGGATCTGGTAGCCCGCGCCGGGCTGAACGTGGTCAGCCTGCCGATGTGCAACCTCTACCTGCAGGACCGGCGTTTTGGCCGCACGCCCCGCTATCGTGGTGTGACTCTGGTTCACGAGATGAAGGCACGCGGCATTCCGGTCAGCTTCGCCAGCGACAACACGCGCGATCCGTTTTACGCTTACGGCGACCTCGACATGCTGGAGGTCATGCGGCAGGCGACTCGGATCGCGCATCTGGACCATTCGCGGGCCGACTGGGTGGAAAGCTGCGTGACCACCCCGGCGGAAAGTTGCGGCTGGGGCGCGCCGTCCCTTGCCGAAGGCGCCCCCGCCGATCTTGTGATCTTCCGCGCCCGAGAGTGGACAGAACTCTTCGCCCGCCCGCAATCCGACCGCATCGTGCTGCGGGAAGGCCGTGCCATCGACCGCACCCTGCCCGACTACGCCGAACTCGACGAACTGCTTGGAGTGTCATGAGTATGGACATCGCCGCCGCCAAGGCCGCCCTTTCTCACCTGGATATCGAGGAGAAGGACACCAACATCCGCGCCTCTTCGCGCGACTTCTTCTGGTATTCCCCGGTGCTGAAGGCGCGGCTCGATCACGTGGTCGCCGATTTCGTCGTGCGTCCGCGCAATGAGTCCGAGGTGATCGAGATCCTGAAGGTCTGTTACACCCATGACGTGCCTGTAACCACGCGCGGTGCGGGCACCGGCAACTACGGGCAGGCAATGCCGCTGGCCGGCGGTTGCGTCATGCACCTTCGACACATGACGGCTGTGAAGGAAATCGCCCCAGGCCGGGTGATCTGCGAACCTGGCATCCTGCTGAAGGACCTCGACGTCGCCTGCAAGGAAGCCTCTGGACAGGAACTTCGCATGTTCTCCTCAACGTGGGCCACGGCCACGATAGGCGGCTTCATTGCCGGCGGGTCGGGTGGCGTCGGGTCGGTCCACTGGGGTTCACTCCGCGATCTCGGCAACATCATCCGCCTGCGCGTTGTGACCATGGAAGCGGAACCGCGCATCCTGGAATTCACCGGCGAAGAGCTGGCGCGCGTCTCGCATGCCTATGGCACTAACGGGATCATCACCGAGTTGGAGATGCCGCTGGCACCGGCGTATGACTGGACCGGCCTTTTCGTCGCCTTCGACGATTTCGCCGAAGCCATGGCATTCGCCGACGACATCGCCAACGAGGACGGCATCCTGCTCAAGATCGCCTCAGTCTACGAGGCGCCCATCGCGCATGACTATTTCCAGCGGGTGAAGCCATACGTGGAATCCGGCACGAACCTTGTCGGCCTGATGGTCGCGCCACAGTCCATGGACGGTTTCCTGACCTTCCTCGGCCGGAGGCCGGAGGCGAAACTGATCTACCGCTCCGACGATCACGACTGGGCGCGCGATCCCGGGCCGATCTTCGAATACGGCTGGAACCACACGACCCTGCGTGCTCTGAAGGTCGATCCGTCAATCACCTACCTTCAGGTCCGCTACGCTTTCCCGAAACACCGTGAGCTGATCGAGAAGATGCGCGCGGATTTCTCGCCCGAAGTCCTGCAGCACCTGGAAGCAATCCGGATGAACGGCAAGATCGCCTTCGCCGGCCTGTCGATGGTCAAATTCACGACCGAGGAACGCCTGGACGAGATCATCCGGTTGCACGAGGAAGCTGGCGCGCTGATTTTCAACCCGCACCGATACACGCTGGAGGAAGGCGGGCGGCAGCACACCGACGACACCCAGCTGTCCTTCAAACGTGAGGCCGATCCCAAGGGCCTGCTGAATCCCGGCAAGATGATCTCCTGGGACGACCCGGACTGGAGCTACGACCGGATGTATGCCTATCCGAAGCTCAAGGCCGCCGGATGACGCGCGCGCTCGTCCTTTATGCTCATCCCTGCCCAGAAAGCTTCAACGCCGCCGTGCACAGCGCGGTAGTCGAAGCACTGACCGCCCGCGGCTGGGACGTGGACGATTGCGACCTGAACACCGAGGGCTTCATCCCGGTCCTGACCGAACTGGAACGGCGTGGGTATCATGACGAGCCGGACAATATCGGGCCGGTGAAGGAGTATGTCGAGCGCCTCCGCGCCGCAGAGGCACTCGTCATGGTTTTCCCGGTCTGGAATTTCGGCTACCCGGCGATCCTCAAGGGCTTCCTCGACCGAGTTTTCCTGCCCGGCGTCAGCTTCAAATTGCAGGATGGCGGCGTCCGTCCCGGCCTGACCAACATCAAGCGCCTCGCCGCCTGCACGACCTACGGCGGTACCCGAATGCGCGCCATGCTGAACGGCGATCCACCGCGGAAATGCGTCACCCGCGCAGTGTGGTATGCCTGCGGAATGCCCAAGAAACGGTACATCGCGTTATACGACATGAACAACAATCAGGAACCGCAGTTGAAGGCTCACCTGGAACGGGTGACGCGGGAAATGGAGGCGCTCTGATGAAGGCGCTGGTCGTCTACAGTCACCCCCGCCGTGGCAGCTTCAACGAAGCGGTCCGCGACAAGGTGCTGGAGCGGCTCGCCGCCGCCGGGGCGGAAACGAGGTTGATCGACCTCTATGACGAAGGCTTCGACCCGCGTCTTACCGCACGCGAACTGGAAATCTACGAGGATACTGACGAGAACCGGAAGGGCATCGAGGCGCACCTCGATGCCCTGACATGGTGTGACACGCTCATTTTCGTCTACCCGACCTGGTGGTACGGATTGCCTGCGATGCTGAAGGGCTGGCTCGACCGCGTCATGGTTCCCGGCGTCGCATTCGAGATGCCTGCCGCGGAAGGCGAGGACATCAAACCCGGCCTTCTCAACATCACGCGCCTCGCCGTCTTCACGACCTGTGGTGCAAGCTGGTGGCTGACCCGTTTCATCGGCGCACCCGGCCGCCGCACCATCCTGCGCGGCGTGCGACTGCTTTGTGCAAAGCGTTGCCGCACTGCCTTTGCCGCGCATTACCTGATGGATTCTTCGACGCCCGAGAGCCGGGCGAAACACCTTGCCCGCGTCGAAAAGCGGCTGGTCCGCTTCATCGGCGCCGTGGCGAAACCTCGGGAGGCCCCCGCATGATCCCCATCCTCGACTGGACAGACTACGAAACCGACCCGGATGCCTTCACCTCGGCTCTCGGCGCCGCCTGCCGCGACACAGGTTTTTTTCTACTGTCGGGCCACCCGGTGCCGGACCAACTGGTCTCCGACGTGTTCACCGCCGCCGATACTTTCTTCTCACTCCCGCCCTCGGAAAAAGCGCCGCTCTCGATCACGAAGAACCCGCATAATCGCGGTTGGTCGGCGCAGGGCAGCGAGAACCTTGACGACACATCTGACCAGGTCGATCAGAAGGAGGCCTACAACGTCGGCCTCGATCTTGCCGAAGACGATCCGCGCGTTGTAGCGGGTGAGCCGTTTCGCGGCGTGAATGTATGGCCCGACCTGCCGGGGTTCCGTGACACGATGCTGACCTATTACGATGCCGCCCTGGCTCTCGGCGTGGCGCTGCAGCAGCCAATCGCCACCGATCTCGGCCTGCCGAAGGACTTCTTTGCCCAGCATTTCGACCAGTCCCTCGCCACCCTGCGCGTCCTGACCTATCCGGCCGCGACTGGCGCCGAAGGCGAAATTGGTGCCGGCGCGCATACCGACTACGGCTCTGTCACGCTGCTGATGACCGACGGCGAACCGGGGCTGCAGGTGAAACCGCGCGGTGGCGACTGGACTGACGTGCCACATGTACCGGGTGCTTTCGTGGTCAACATCGGCGACCTGCTGATGCGGTGGTCCAACGACATATACGTCTCGACCCCGCACCGGGTGCTGCCGCCGAAGCGCCGCCGCCGTTCCATCGCCTTCTTCCTCGATCCGAACCCCGACAGCGTGATCCGCGCGATACCGGGCTCGGGCGAGGCGAAGTATCCCCCGGTCACCGGCGCTGATTACCTGCGCTACCGGCTCGATGCGACCTATAAGCCGGAGCCGGTGGAGTGAGCCGCAGGCTGGACTGGGCAGAACGGCGGGCGCCCGAGTTTGCCTCGGTCCACCCGATGACCTCTATCGCGATCCTGCCCACCGCCGCCATCGAACAGCACGGGCCCCACCTGCCGGTCGGGACCGACACGATGATCGCCGAGGGGATGCTGGCCGAGTTCCGGAAGAGCTGCCCTGACGATCTGGATGTGGCGATCCTTCCGGTGCAGGCGGTGGGCAAGTCGAACGAGCATCTGTGGGCAAAGGGGACGCTGACGCTGACCGCCCCGACGGCGCTGGCGGCGTGGACCGAGATCGGGATGAGCGTGGCGCGGGCGGGTTATCGGAAGATCGTCATCGTGAACTCGCACGGGGGAAACCTGGATCTGGTGTCGATCCTGAGCCGGGAGCTTCGGGTGGAAGCCGGGATGCTGGCGGTGAAGTGCCAGTGGGGCGGTTTCGGGCATCCGGAGGGGATGTATTCGGAACATGAGCGGGCCTATGGCATCCATGGTGGGGACGTGGAGACCTCGCTGATGCTGGCGTTCCGGCCGGACTGCGTAGAAATGGGTCAGGCAAAGGATTTCCGGTCGGCCGCCGAGACGGACCCGATATCGCCTATCGGGGGGATCAGCCGGGGGTGGATCGCGGCGGATCTGAACCCGGAAGGCACCGTGGGAGATGCCTCTAAGGCCACGGCCGACAAAGGGCGGGCCACAGCGGCGCACCAGGTCGAGGGGTTCATAGGGCTGCTTCGAAAGGTGAGGGATATGGCGTTGCCGGAGGTGGAAGCGCGGCCGTTTGGATAGGGATTGAGGGTGTTCGCACGCGGACACCATGTAAGTATCTAATTTCATTCAGGAAAAGTGTGAACACGGATTTCACTTTTGAGCTGCAGCTCAATTAGGCGGATTTCGTGAGCCTAGAGGGAATCGCAAGTCCCCGGCAACTGCCACCAGGTGCGCACATGTTTCCCGAGCCGATGGCATAATGCGCTGGGCCTCCAGTCCGAGCGGATCGCAAACGGCCCCTAAGGTCCACCCATACAAGTAACCTGCCGCCCGAACCTTGCGATTTGATGTGCCTCAAGTCGCGCGTTAACAATTTGAACCAGACATGCTCCGACTTGCACCTTAACGCGGGGCCGGCCTTCCGGACCCGGGAAACATTGGGCGGCATCTGACGCTGCCCGGCACGAGGTATCGCATGACGATCGCCTTCACCGCGAAGGGCCTGACCAAGACTTATGGCGAGGGGCGTTCCGCGGTCCACGCGTTGCGGGGAGTCGATCTGGAGATCCCGCAGGGCGAGATCGTGGTGATGCTTGGCGCTTCAGGCAGCGGCAAGTCGACACTGCTGAACATCCTCGGCGGGCTGGACCATGCCAGCACCGGCACCGTTCATTTCCGCGATATCTGCCTGACCGACCTCGATGATTCCGGGCTGACCCGCTACCGGCGGGAACATGTCGGCTTCGTGTTCCAGTTCTACAACCTGATGCCCAGCCTGACCGCACGGGAGAATGTCGAACTGGTAACCGAGATCGCCGATAACCCGATGCGGCCCGAGGAAGCGCTGGAGCTTGTCGGCCTGAAGGAGCGCGTGGATCACTTTCCCTCGCAGCTTTCCGGCGGAGAGCAGCAGCGTGTCGCCATCGCGCGGGCCATCGCGAAACAGCCCGAGGTCCTGTTCTGCGATGAACCTACCGGCGCGCTAGACAGCGCCACGGGCCGCGCCGTGCTGCGCGTGCTGAACGAGGTGAACCAGCGGCTGGGTGCGACCGTGCTGATGGTGACCCACGCCGCGAACATCGCGGGCATGGCGCACAAGGTGATCCGGCTGGCCGACGGCCAGATCCGCGAGGTGGAGCAGAACGAGACCCGGCTGTCGCCCGAGGAGGTCGTCTGGTGAAACCGCTCGACCGCAAGCTTCTGCGTGACCTCAATCATATTCGCGGGCAGGTCATCGCCATTGCGGCTGTGATTGCGGTGGGCGTGCTGCTGCAGGTTATGATGTCCGGGCTTGTCACGTCCCTGACCGAGACGCGACGCGCCTATTACGAGCGAAACCGGCTGGCCAATGTCTTCGCCTCCCTGACCCGTGCGCCGGATTCGCAACTGGCGATCCTGGCCGAGATTCCCGGCGTCGCGCGGGTCGAGGGACGCGTCCGCGGTGCGGCTCTGGTCAACCTGCCGGACGAGGCGGTACCGATCCAGGCAAGAGCGACCTCGCTGGAAGAGCGGGGCGAGCAGCTGTTGAACCAGGTCTACCTGACAGAGGGCCGGATGCCCGGGCAGGCGTCGCGCGACGAGATCCTGCTGTTGGCCGGCTTTGCGGCGGCGCACGATATTGCACCGGGTGACACGCTGAACGTCACCATGAACGGCGCGCGGCGCACGCTTCGGATCACAGGCCTGGCGCAGTCGCCGGAGCTGCTTTACGCCGCCGCACCCGGCCAGATGGTGCCGGATCCGGCCCGGTTCGCGGTGATCTGGATGCAGCGCACCTCACTTGCCGCCGCCTACGACATGTCGGGCGCCTTCAACGAAGTGCTTTTCGCGCTGGGGCGGGGCGCGTCGGAACCGGAGGTGATCGACCGGATCGACTCGGTACTGGACAGATGGGGCGGCACCGGAGCCTACGGGCGCGACGACCTTGTGTCGGACCGCTTCGTGCAGGAGGAAATTGCCGGCCTCGAGACCATGGCGCGTTCGGTCCCGCCGCTGTTCCTCGCGGTGGCTGCCTTCCTGCTTTACATCGTGGTCAGCCGCATCGTGCAGTCGGAACGGGAAGAGATCGGGCTACTGAAAGCGTTCGGCTATACCAATGGCGAAGTTGGCTCGCATTACTTCAAGATGGTCCTGATCGTGGCCACGGCGGGCGCCGCGGTGGGCTGCATCCTGGGCATCCTGTCCGGGCGCGCGATGATCCCGGTCTATACGAAATTCTACAATTTCCCGTTCCTTGTTTTCCGGCCGGACCCGACCTCTTTCGTGATCGGCGTGGGCGCCAGTATCGCCGCCGCCTCGGCCGGCGGGCTTTTCGTTCTGCGCCGCGTCTTCGCGCTGGACCCGGCAGAGGCGATGCGGCCCCCTGCCCCTGCCGATTACAGCCGCACGGTCACATTCGACGGACCGGTCGGCCGCATGCTGGACCAGCCGAGCCGGATGATCTTGCGCGGTGTGGCGCGGCGGCCGTGGCGCGTGGCGGCGCTGATCGCCGGGGTCGCAGGAGGCATGGCGCTGTCCGCCGGGATGACCACGATCTACGGGTCTTTCGACACCATGCAGGATCTGAGTTTCACCGTCATCGACCGGTCCGACGCGACCGTCGTCTTCAACACGCCACTGTCCGAAAAGGCGGCGCTGGAACTGGCGCGCGTTCCGGGCGTGCTGCGGGTGGAACCGACGCGCGATGTCTCCGCCATCCTGCGCAACGGACTGAAGACACAGCGCGGCGCGGTCAGCGGGATGATCGCCGACACTGAGCTGTCGCGCGCTATCGACAAGGACCTGCGGCCGATCCCCCTGCCCGAACGCGGCATCGTGCTGAGCCAGTCGCTGGCGGATATACTTGAGATCGAGCCGGGCGAAATGCTGACCATTGAGGTGCGCGAAGGCCGGCGGCCTGTGCTGGAAGTGCCGGTCGTGCGGGTTGCGCGCAGCCTGATCGGCACGCCTGCCTACATGCAGCTGGATGCGCTGAACCGCGAGATGAAGGAACCGCTGCGGATCACCAGCGCGCGGCTGATGGTCGACCCCGCGCGGGCCGACGAGATCTATGCCACGCTCAGCGACATGCCGACTGTCGCCGGTGTGACCGTGGCCGAGGATCTGCAGGCGTCGCTGCAGCGGCTGATGGACGAGGGCGCCGGATCGGCACGGTACATCATGGGCGTGGTCGCCTTCGTGATCACCTTCGGCATCGTCTATAACGCGGCCCGTATCGCGCAAACGGAGCTGAACCGCGATCTGGCCTCGCTTCGAGTGATGGGGTTTTCCAAGGGCGAGGCCGCCTTTGTCCTCCTGGGCGAACTGGGACTGATCATGCTGGTCGCGGTGCCTTTGGGTTCGGTCCTGGGCTATGGCCTGTCGATCCTGATCGCAAAGGGCTTCTCCTCTGAAATCTACCAGATTCCGACCGGGTTCGACCCTTGGAGCCATGGCTTTGCCGCCTCGTTCACGCTGGCGGCGGCTATGGTCTCGGGCTGGCTGGTGAAACGGGACCTCGACCGGACCGCGTTGATAGACGTCTTGAAATCAAGGGAATAGCAGCATGGCGCGCAAGAAACTCTCTCGTCCCATCCTGACGATCGGCGCCGCCATTCTGGTAGTCGCCGCCCTGACCGCCGCGTTCTGGCCGCGCGCCACGATGGTGGATATCGGTGAGGTGAGCCGGGGCGAGATGATGCTGACCATCGACGAGGAGGGGCGGACGCGGGTGCGGGACGCTTTCGTCGTGTCGACGCCGGTGGACGGCAGGCTTCTGCGGGTAGAGGTGCGCCCGGGCGACGCGGTGACCGAGAACGCGTCGGTCGTGGCGCAAATGCGCCCGGCGAACCCGTCGGCGCTGGACGCGCGGACGCGCGGACAGGCGATGGCGGCGGTGGAAGCCGCAGAAGCGGCGCTGCGCGTGGCAGAGGCCAACCTCGAAGCGGCGCGTGCCGATCTGGACGTGGCGAACTCTGACGTGGAACGCGCGCGGCGGCTGGCGGAGAGCGGAACCGTGAGCCAGGCGGCGCTGGACCGGGCGGAAGGTCAGGCGCGGGCGGCGGAGGCGGGGCTGCATACGGCGGAGGCGGCGATTGCGCAGCGCCGTGCGGAGCTGCAGAGCGCGCAGGCGCAGCTGATCGGCTTCGACGACCGCGGTTTACTGGATGCGCTGGAGGCGCAGCTGGGCGACGTGATGCCGATCTATTCGCCGACCGACGGGGTGATCCTGCGCGTGATCAACGAGGACGAGACGACGTTGCCGGCAGGATCCCCGATCCTAGAGGTCGGCGACGTGCGCGACAATCTGGAAGTGGTTGTGGAGCTGATCTCCTCCGACGCGGTGCAGGTCAGCGTCGGCGACGACGTGATCATCGAGAGCTGGGGTGGGCCCGGATCACTGGCGGGCACGGTGACGCGGGTGGAGCCGTTCGGGCAAACCAAGACCTCGGCGCTGGGGGTGGAGGAACAGCGGGTGACGGTAGTCGTCCGCATCTCCAGCCCGCCGGAGCGGCGCGAGGGGCTGGGGCACGGTTTTCGGGTGGAGACGCGGATCGTGATCTGGCAGTCGGAGGACGCGGTGATCGTGCCGTCCAGCGCGCTGTTCCGGGACGGCGACGGCTGGGCGGTGTTCGTTGTTCGCGACGAGCGGGCGGAGACGCAGGCGGTCGAAATCGGCCGCGACAACGGGTTGCTGGCAGAGGTGCTGGGCGGGCTGGAACCGGGCGAACAGGTTGTGCAATTCCCGTCGGCCACCCTCACCGCCGGCACGCGGGTAGCGCAGCGGGTGGTCGAATAGTCGGGCGTTATTCGACCGGGTAGTACCCGAACCGCGAAAACCGCGCCTCGGCGGCGAGGCCGGAGATGTCGAAGGCCATCATGCCGACGAAGGCGCCAGTGAAGGAGCCGTGCTCACCCCGCCCGCCCTCGTCCGAGATCACGGCGGCGTTCAGTTCCGGCCCCAGCGGCTGCCAGTTGCCGCCGCCCTGCCGGTAGAAGAACCTCTGCGTCGCGCCATCAACCTCGACCCGCAGGTCCACGGGGCCGGGCTGTAGCGGCTCCGGTTCGCCGATCATCTCGATGCCGCCGTCGGGGTAATTGCCGGGGCAGGACGTGATGACCAGCACGCGGCCAAATTCGGCATCGTCCGTGACGAGCAGAGAATGGAACTTGAAGCGGTTGTAGTAGGTCGTAAGGCCGGCATTCGCCTGATAGGTGGCCGGTTCGAATTCCACCGTCGTTTCAGCGGCATAGCGCAGATGCTCCTGCCGACGGGCGACAAGGGACTGCTCGAACCAGCTGCCGGGGCTTTCGCGCGCGATGAGCGTCAGCGCGCCGTCGCCGATGCGGAATATGCGGTCGGTCTCGGGCGTGCGTAACCACTGGAACTCGGGCGGCAGCGCACGGCCGGAGAAATCGGTGTCCGAGGACCGAGGCGGCTCCGGCTCGGCATCGGTCAGCCCTGGTAGTTCTTCGCGCGGCAGCATGCCGCCGTCTTCCAGCCACAGCCAGTCGTCGCGCCAGAGGACCCGCTCGATCCCGGTTTCACGCCCGCGCGGGCAGTAGCGGCCGGTTCCGTCCGGGCCGGAGATTGGCCGGCCCATCAGGAAGGTGTGATAGCCCTGCCCGTCCGGCGTTTCGACATACTGCCCGTGACCGGTTCGCTGGATCGGATGCTCCGGCGCATGCATTGTAGAGATCAGGTGCTTCTGCGGATGCGTTTCGTACGGTCCCCAAATGTCGCGGGAGCGCGCCATCGTCACCGCGTGGTCGTAACCGGTGCCGCCCTCTGCCACGGTCAGGTAGTACCAGCCGCCCCGCTTGAAGATATGCGGCCCCTCGGTCAACCCGCGGTCGGTGCCATCGTAGATTTTCCTGATCTGGCCACTGAGGCCGGTTTCCGGCGACCATTCCTGAAGCAGGATACCGTCGAAGCTGGCATGTTTCGGATTGCCACCAGTACCCTTGCCACGGTGGTTCCACTGAAGGACCATGAAGTATTTCTTGCCGTCTTCGTCATGGAACAGCGACGGGTCAAAGCCGGTGTTCTTGATGAACCAAGGATCGGTCCATTCACCGTCGATCGTCTCGCATGTGGTGATGTAGTTCGGCGCGTCCTTGAATGAGCCGTCGTAGCGTTTGACGTCCGTGTAGACGAGCCAGAACTTTCCGTCCGCATGGCTGAGACAGGGTGCCCAGATACCGCAGCTGTCGGGATTTCCGCGCATGTCGAGCAGCGCAGCTCGGTTCAGTGGGCGCGAAACGAGCGTCCAGTTCACGAGGTCGCGGGAATGGTGGATCTGGACGCCGGGATACCATTCGAAGGTGGAGGTGGCGATGTAGTAATCTTCTCCAACCCGGCATATGGATGGATCGGGATTGAAGCCGGGTAGAATGGGATTGCGGATCATCGCGGCGCCTTTACTTCAATCGATGTTGAGATATCTGCGAAAGCAGTCACAGGTCACCGCTCTGCCGCACCCTTGGACGTCTCGGACGACTTGGCCCACAGGTTGATCTTCTCTTCGTCGGCATATTCGTCAATCCGCGCCAGTTCGTCGGTTTTGAACTCCAGGTTACCGATTGCGCCGACGCAATCCTCCACCTGGCTCGGTTTCGACGCCCCAATCAGAGCTGTGGTGATGCCGCCTTCGCGAAGAACCCAAGCGATTGCCATCTGCGCCAGCGTCTGGCCGCGTGCCTCTGCAATATCGTTGAGTTTGCGGATGTTCTCGATGGCATGCTCCGACAGCATGTTCGGGTTCAGCGATTTGCCCTGCGTGGCACGGGAACCTTCGGGGATGCCGTTCAGGTATTTCGCCGTCAGCATGCCCTGTGCCAGCGGCGTGAACGCGATGGACCCGACGCCGAGTTCGGCCAGCGTCTCTTTCAGGCCGTCGCGCTCCACCCAGCGGTTCAGCATGTTGTAGCTCGGCTGGTGGATCAGGCAGGGCGTACCGAGATCCTTGAGGATCGCCACTGCCTCGCGCGTGCGATCGGAGTTGTAGGACGATATCCCTGCATAGAGCGCCTTGCCCGACCGCACGATGCTGTCGAGCGCGCCCATCGTTTCTTCCAGCGGCGTTTCGGGATCGAAGCGGTGGGAATAAAAGATGTCGACATAGTCGACACCAAGACGCTTTAGCGACTGGTCGCAGGAGGCGATTAGGTACTTGCGCGATCCCCATTCGCCGTAAGGGCCGGGCCACATGCCGTAGCCCGCCTTAGAAGAGATGATGAGTTCGTCGCGGTAGCCCGCGAAATCGGTCCTCAGGATATCGCCAAAGGCTGTTTCGGCGCTGCCCGGAGGCGGGCCGTAGTTGTTGGCGAGGTCGAAATGGGTGATGCCGAGGTCAAAGGCGGTCCGGCAGATCGCGCGCTTGGCGTCGTGCGCGGTGTCACCGCCGAAATTGTGCCAGAGGCCCAGCGATATGGCGGGCAGCTGCAGCCCGGACTGGCCGCAGCGCCGGTAGATCATTCGCTCGTAGCGGTCTTCTGCCGGGGAATAGGTCATTCGTCCACCATCAGAGCGGCTGCGTCGGCGGGCGTCATTGGCGCGGGCCGTTCGCAGGTGGTGTCAAGCTCGATCCAGCGGCCGTGTTCGCCGGCGGTCAGGATCGAGGTCATGACGTCCACCGCGTGCACCGCGAGCTCCAGCGAACAGCGGTGTGGGCGGCCTTCCTGGATCGCCTGCGCCATGTCGGCAAGACCGGCGGTGCGGTAGTTGGCTAGTCCGCCGAGCTTCGGGTGCTCCTGATTGGTGCGGCCGAACGGATGGTCCCAGGCTTTCAGATCGGTGATTTCGCCGTCGCGACCGGCATGCCCGACATTGCCGCCAAAGAAGTTCGGGTCGGGCAGGAACAGCGAGCCCTCGGTGCCGTAGAGCTCCATCGGGCCGTGGCGGTGCGCCCAGATATCCCAGCTGGCCGAGAAGGTGATCGTTGCGCCGTTGTCGAACTCCAGCAGCGCATGGATGTTGGTCGGGGTCTTCACCGGGATCTCCTCGCCCTGGCGCGGTCCTTCGGTGAGGATCGTGCGGGTCGGCGTGGCGGAAGTGGCGAGCGAGGCAACGCGGTTCACCGGACCCAGCAACTGGATCAGGTTGGTGATGTAGTAGGGGCCGACATCGAGGACCGGGCCGGCGCCGGGCAGGAAGAAGAAATCGGGGTTTGGGTGCCAGTGCTCCATTCCGTGGCTCATGACATGGGCGGACCCGGCGGTGACTTGGCCGATCAGCCCTTCGTCGATGCGGGCACGGGCCAGCTGGTGCGAGCCGCCGAGGAACGTGTCGGGCGCGGAGCCGACGCGCAGGCCGGTCTCTTCGGCGATATCCGAAAGCTCCTCGCCGCCCTCGAGCGACAGCACCAACGGCTTTTCGGAATAGACATGCTTGCCCGCAAGAAGCGCCTGTTTCGAGACGGGGAAGTGCGCCTCGGGGATGGTCAGGTTTACGACGACACCGATGTCGTCGCGCGCCAGCAGATCCTCGACCGACAGCGCTTCGGTGTTGAATTCCTCCGCGCGTGCCTTGCAGGCTCCCATGTTCAGGTCGGCCACGGCGCGCACCTCCAGTGCCTTGAACAGCGGAGCGAGCCGGAGGTAGGCCGTAGAGATATTGCCGCAGCCGATGATGCCTACGCCGAGTTTGTCCATGTTGTCAGGTCCTTAATAGCTTTGCGCCGAGGCGATGGAGCGCCGGGCGAAACGTGCGTGGTCGGATGGATTGTCGTGTTCCATCACAAAATACCGGCACGGGGTCGAGCGCAAGGCGGTCATGATGCCGGCCCAGTCCATGGTGCCATGACCGACATCGGCCCAGCCGTCCTCGTCGGTGCACTCGCCTTCGGGGGCGATGTCCTTCACGTGGGCGGCAAAGATACGGTCGCGGTACTTCTCGAGCCATTGCAGCGGGTCCTGCCCGCCCTTGACGCACCATGCGACGTCGAATTCCCAGGCGAGATCGCCGCCACCGAGGATCAGGTCGAGCGGCATGTCGTCGCCGCCAGTATCAACGAATTCGAAGGCGTGGTTGTGCCATCCATAGGTCAGACCCGCGTCCTGGATCGGCTTGCCCGCCTCGGCCAGCGTGTTGCCCAGGGCGGCCCAGCCCTTGGCGTCCTGCTTGCGCTGATCGGGGCCGACGGCGGGGACGAAGACGGCCTTAAGACCCAGCGTTTTCGCAATCTCAAGCACCCGGTCCGGCGTGTCGCGCACCATCTCGAGGCTGAAATGGCCGGTGGGCATGGTCAGCCCGTTGGCGTCGAGGTCAGCTTTCAGCTGGTTCAGATCACCGGGGTTCGCATAAAGCCCGCCGTAGCCTTCGACCTGCTTGTAGCCCGCATTCGCCACCATCTTCAGCGTGTCCGACAGAGGCGGGAAGTTGCGCGAGGAATAGAGCTGGTAGGAGAAATCGGTCATCTGGTCGTTCCTTGTGCCACCCCGGAGGGCCTGTTTCTTTCGTACTGCTGGCGGTTTGCCGTTTTGTGTCAGAGACGCGCTTCGCTGCTCTTGTCGAACAGCGAGCTACGGGAAGTATCGAAGCCAATCTTCATCTGGTCGCCACTGGCAACCTTGTGCTGGCCGTCGAGATTGAAGTGGAATGGCTGCCCGGCAACGGTGGTCCAGACAAGCGTATCGGCACCCATCGGCTCGAATAACTCGACCGTGACATCGGCATTGTAGGGCATCGCCTGGGCCTGATCGCCCGTCGCGACATGCTCCGGCCGGATACCCATCCATGCCGGACCGGGAGCCGCGCCGTTGGCGAACTTGTAGCCCTGCATCGGCACCGTCTCGCCATCCATGGCAAAGCCTTCCGCAGTTAGGTCCCCGTTCAGGAAATTCATCGACGGCGAGCCGATGAACTCGGCCACGTACTTCGTCTTGGGACGGTTGTAGATCTCGTCGGGCGAGCCGAGCTGCTGGATCTTGCCCGCCCGCATGATCGCGATCCGGTCGGCCAGTGTCATTGCCTCGATCTGATCGTGGGTGACGTAGATCATCGTGTTCTTCAGCTTGTGGTGCAGCCGCTTGATCTCCACCCGCAGGTCCGCGCGCAGCTTGGCGTCGAGGTTAGACAAAGGCTCGTCGAACAGGAAGACGTCCACGTCGCGCACCAACGCCCGGCCGATCGCCACCCGCTGCCGTTGACCGCCCGACAGTGCCGCTGGCTTGCGGTCCAGCAGCGGCTGGATCTGCAGGATCTCCGCCGCACGGGCGACGCGTTCCTCGATCTCGACCTTCGGCACCTTCGCGTTCTTCAGCCCGAAGGACAGGTTCCCCTTCACGGACATCTGCGGGTAGAGCGCGTATGACTGGAACACCATGCCGATGCCGCGGTGGCTGGGTTCTTCCCAGGTCACGTTGCGATCCTTGATCCAGATCTGGCCGCCGGTCACTTCCAGCAGCCCGGCGATGCAGTTCAGCAGCGTGGACTTGCCGCAGCCGGACGCGCCCAGCAGGACAAGGAACTCGCCTTCCGGGATCTCCAGATTCAGATTCTTCAGGACTTCGACGGCGCCGAAGGACAGGTCGAGATTTTTGATTTCAACGGAATTAGCAGTCATGTCTCAGCCTTTGACGGCGCCCGCGGCGATGCCGCGCACGAAAAGTTTGCCGGATACGAAGTAGATGGTCAGCGGCACGAGCCCGGTCAGGATCGTGGCCGCCATGTTGACGTTGTATTCTTTCACGCCCTGCACCGAGTTGACGATGTTGTTGAGCTGAACCGTCATCGGGTAGGTGTCTGGCTTGGTGTAGACCACGCCGAAAAGGAAGTCGTTCCAGATCCCGGTGACCTGAATGATCATCGCAACCACGAAGATCGGCAGCGACATCGGCAGCATGATCTGGAAATAGATCCCCCAGAACCGCGCACCGTCGACGCGGGCGGCCTTGAAAAGCTCTTCCGGCAGCGAGGTGAAGTAGTTGCGGAACAAGAGCGTCAGGATCGGCATGCCGAAGATCGTATGCACGATGACGAGGCCCCAGAGCGTGCCGTAAAGCCCGATTTCCCGAAGGATGATCACGATCGGGTACAGCATCACCTGATAGGGGATGAAGGCCCCGAAGATCAGGATGGTGAAGAAGGTGTCGGCTCCCTTGAACCGCCAGTTCGCGAGCGCATAGCCGTTCACGGATGCGATCAGGATCGAGATGATTACCGATGGCACTGTGATCTGGACAGAGTTCCAGAAGCCGCGGCTTAGACCGTCGCAGTTGAGGCCCGTACAGGCCTGCGACCACGCTTTGACCCACGGCTCGAAGGTAATTTCAACCGGCGGCGAGAAGATGTTGCCAAGCCGGATCTCGGGCATCCCCTTCAGCGATGTCACGATCATGACGTAGAGCGGCAGCGCGTAATAGAACGCCACGACGATCAGCGTGCCGTAGATGAAGATATTGGCGCGGGAGAAGCGCTTGCGCGGTTTCGGGCCCTGCGGGCCTTCGAGTTGCCGCGACACGGCGTCGAAACCGGCCGCTGTCTGGGACATAACTGCCGGATTAGCCACGGTTCTTGCTCCCGAATTCCAGATAGGCCCAGGGGATGACGACGATGGCGACAGCCAGCAGCATCATGGTCGACGCCGCAAAGCCCTGGCCAAGGTTCTGACCCTGGAACATGTAGTCGTATACGTATTTCGCCGGGACTTCGGACGAGATGCCCGGCCCGCCCGATGTCTGCGCCACGACAAGGTCGTAGAGCCGCACGATGCCCGACGCGATGATGACCAGCGTGGTGATGAAGACCGGCCGCATCATCGGAATGACGATGAAGAGGTAGGTCTTCCACGCCGGGATGCCGTCGACGCGGGCGGCCTTCCAGATCTCCTGATCGATGCCGCGCAGACCGGCGAGCATCAGCACCATGACAAGGCCGGTGCCCTGCCACAGCCCAGCGATCAGAATGCCGAAGATGACGATGTCGGCATTGTTCAGCGGATCGAATGTGAAGCTTTCCCAGCCCAGACCGCGAATGATGCTCTGCACCCCGAAATCCGGATTGAGGATCCACTGCCAGACCAGACCGGTGACGATGAAGGATAGCGCGAAGGGATAAAGGATGATGGTGCGGAACGTGTTCTCGAACCGGATCTTCTGATCCATCAGGGCGGCGAGGGTGAAACCGATAATGAAGGACAGGATCAGAGAGCAGATCCCGTAGATCATCAGGTTCTCGATCGAGACGATCCAGCGGTTTGTGCTCCATAACCGTTCGTATTGATCGAGACCGACGAATTGCGCACGTGGCAGAAGCTTGGAGTTGGTGAAGGAATAGACCACCGTCCAGATCGTTCCGCCAAGGAAGACGGCGACCGCGACGACCGCCATAGGAATGGCTGCGATCTTGGCGGTAAGGTTCAGCACCAGCACGCGCTCGACAAGCCCCGGCCTGTTCGCCTGTAGGGTGTCGGTGCCTGCAATCACAAGCGCGGCGCCGACAAGTGCGGCGGCGACGCCCCAAAAGAGCCCATGATCCGAACAGAACTCGACAATGATGCCACCGAATTTGCCCAGCGGGTCGAAGATGGGTTCGGCGCTCTCGCCCAAAATGGCCATCAACAGCAGGAATGCCGCCAGCAGCCACCAGCCGTACGCATTGCGCCGCAGGCGGTTGCTGCCGACCACTACGGGCCCGGAGCGGGTGGAATACATGCCTGCAAGCGACAGGACGGCAAAGGCCAGACAGGCCCAAGGCAACAGGAACGCAACCCATGCGCCTGTCGGTCCGGCCAGTTCGAAAAGCAGGTTCAGGCCAAGCTGCATCGCCAGCCATATAAGCGCAGCACTGACGATCCCAGTTACAAAGCCACGTTCGCTACGCGCGCGCCGATCATCGGGCGTTGCACCCGCTCCGACGACGGATTCGGCGATTTCCGCCATTACTCGTTCTCCCCTCGAGCGGCCCTCCCCGGCCGCTTTCCCGTCAGGCTCCTCGCTGATGCAAAGCTGCCCCCAGCGCGGACCGGCGTGGAAATCCGCCGGCTCTGGGAGCCGGCGGTATCTTCAGGATGCGATCAGTCCGCGTTCGCGACGATGTCGACGAAGCGCGCCTGCGCGTCCTCCGGCGTGATCGAGGGATCGTTGAAGAATTCCACGAACAGGTCGTTGAGTTGGTTGTTCGTGTCCTCGGTGTTCAGGATCGTGGTCGAAGGCAAGGTATTGCCGGCGGCCAGGATCTCGAGACCCTTCTTCATGCAGTCGTTCGCCGCTGCGAGGTCGATATCGCCCCGGATCGGCAGCGAGCCCTTCTTGAGGTTGAAGGCCACCTGCGTTTCGGGCGCCAGCAGCGTCGCCGCCAGAACGTCCTGCGCCGCGGTGATCTCTTCATCGTCAACGACCGGGAAGTAGAAAGCGTCACCGGCGGTGTCGATCAGTTCGTTGATGCCCAGACCCGGCAGACAGGAATAATCCTCGCCTGCGACCTGTCCGGCCACCTGGAACTCACCCTGTGCCCAGTCGCCCATCACCTGACCGCCGGCGGCGCCGGTGATAACCATGTTGGTCGCCTGGTTCCAGTCCTGCACGTTCGAGCCTTGCGACATTTCACGCGCATCGGCGGCGGCCTTGAAAACGCGCGCCAGTTCCTCGCCAGCGGCGAGTTCGGCGTCGTTCTCACCATAGACCTGCACCAGCACGTCCGGACCGGCCAGGCCGACCATCAGTACGTTGAACAGGCCCGAAGCCTGCCAGGGCTGACCGCCCAGTGCCAGCGGCACGACACCTGCTTCGCGCAGGGCCGGAGCGGCCGCGACGTATTCGTCCCAGTTGGTCGGAACGTCGACGCCCGCCTTCTCGAACGCATCGTGGCTGAGCCACAGCCATTGCCAAGAGTGGATGTTCACCGGCGCGCAATAGATCTTGCCATCGACGGTGCACGCATCCATCAGCGAGGGTGGATTGACGATGTCCTTCCAGCCTTCCGCCTCGGCCACGTCGGTGAGATCGCGCAGCAGGCCCGCCTCGATCAACTCCTCGGCTTGCCGCCCATGGTTGAACTGGAACGCCCCCATCGGGTCACCGCCGATGATCCGGCTGACGATGATCGGACGGGCGGTGCCACCAGAACCGGCGATCGCGCCGTCGACCCAGTGGTTGTCTGTTGCATCGAATGCCCTGGCGAGTTCGGCGACGGCGGCTGCTTCGCCGCCCGATGTCCACCAGTGCATGACTTCAAGGTCCGTTGCATGCGCCGCGCCCGCGGTCGTCAGGGCCGTCGCAGTCAACAAAGTAGCCAGTTTTCTCATTGAGTCCTCCCTTTGGCTAAATCGTTTACGGAGAGCCTATAACGTTTTAGATTTGCGTTTCAAGCGCTAACATGCCAGATAATCCGAACGCCGCCGACGGCGGATAATACAAGGATCCGGCTTGTATCGCGTGGAAAAAACCGTGCAGGATGAACCGGTTGATGGGATGAAATGGCCGCGAGCGACAGGAAAAAACCCACGCTCAAGACGATATCAGAGCTGAGCGGATTGGCGGTACCCACTGTCAGCCGGGCACTTCATGACGCCCCGGATATCGGTGCCGCAACCAAAGCGCGAATCCGTCAGATCGCGCGAGAGATCGGCTACGTTCCGAACCGCGCCGGCGTGCGCCTGAAGACCGGCAAGACCAACGTCATCTCGCTGATCCTGTCGACCGAGCACGAAATCCTGAACCACACCGCGCGGATGATCTCGGCCATCGCCGGCGCGCTGCGCAGCACGCGCTACCACCTGATCGTCACACCCTACTTCCCGACCGAGGATCCGATGATCCCGGTGCGCTACGTGGTCGAGAACGCGACCGCCGATGCGATGATCCTGAACCAGATCCAGCCGCAGGACCCGAGGCTCCGGTATCTGATCGACGAAGGCTTTCCCTTTGCCGCCCACGGCCGGTCCGAGTGGCGCGAGCAGCATTCGTATTTCGACTATGACAACCGCGCTTTCGCCAAGCTGGCTGTGGAACGGCTGGCGGCGCGGGGGCGACGGCACGTCATGGTGATCGCCCCGCCGCTGGCGCAGAACTACTCGCAGGACATCAAGGCAGGCATGGAAGAAGCCGCGCACGCGGCCGGCATTACTGCGCGGTTCAACATGGACGCGACTTCGGATGACAGCCCCGAGACGATCGCCGCCGCGACGATGGGTTACCTGACACGCCATCCGGACGTGGACGGAATGCTTTGCGCCTCGACCACCGCCGCGATGTCTGTCGTCGCCGCGCTGGAAGCGGAAGGCCGGGTCGTCGGCGGCAATGTCGATGTCGCCGCCAAGGAATCGGTGAACTTCCTGACCCAGTTCCGCCCGTCGATCCTCGCGGTGTCCGAAGATGTACGGCGGGCCGGAGACTTCCTCGCCCGCGCCGCGATCCGCGCCATAGAGGAACCCGACGAACCGCCGATGCAGGGGCTTGAGGTGCCGAATGCCGCCTCGTTCCGCACCGGGCTCGACATACTGAAACCCGCGTCATGACGGAGGAGACATGGCCAGCACGATGAAGGGGCCAGGACTGTTCCTGGCCCAGTTCGCAGGCGACGAAGCGCCGTACAATTCGCTTGCAGGGATCGCGGGCTGGGCGGCCTCGCTCGGCTACAAGGCAGTGCAGATCCCTACCTTCGACGACCGGCTGTTCGACCTCGACAAGGCCGCCGGAAGCCAGACCTATTGCGACGAGGTGCTGGGCATCTGTTCGGATGCCGGCGTAGCGGTCAGCGAGCTGTCGACCCACCTGCAGGGGCAACTGGTGGCCGTCCATCCGGCCTACGACCTGGCGTTCGACGCCTTCGCGCCCGAGTCCGTGCACAAGAACCCGAAAGCGCGGCAGGAATGGGCCGTGGACCAGATGAAGAAGGCGGCCAAGGCGGCGCGCAACATGGGACTGGATACGACCGTGTCCTTCACCGGTTCGCTGGCTTTCCCCTATCTCTACCCCTGGCCGCAGCGCCCGCCCGGCCTGATCGAAGAGGCTTTCGCCGAGCTTGGCCGCCGATGGAAGGAAATCCTCGATGTCTACGAGGATCAGGGCGTGGATGTAGGCTACGAAATCCACCCGGGCGAGGACGTGTTCGATGGCGCGACCTACGAGATGTTCGTGGAGGCGACGGGAAACCATGACCGGGCGCTGATCAACTACGACCCCTCGCACTTCCTGCTGCAGCAGCTGGACTACCTGTCCTTCATCGACCTCTACCACGACCGGATCTGCGCCTTCCACGTGAAGGATGCGGAGTTCAATCCGGACGGGCGGCAGGGCGTCTATTCGGGCTATCAGGGCTGGACCGAACGCGCCGGACGGTTCCGATCGCTAGGCGACGGGCAGGTGGATTTCTCGGGCATCTTCTCGAAACTCTGTCAGTACGATTACGACAGCTGGGCGGTGCTGGAATGGGAATGCTGCCTGATATCCCCCGAACAGGGCGCGGCGGAAGGCGCGCCGTTCATCAACGCCCATATCATCGAGGCGACCGGCAAGGCCTTTGACGATTTCGCCGGTGGCGAGACCGATCAGGCGAAGATCCGGTCGATGCTGGGGCTGTGAGGGGGGCGCCTGACTTCGCCCGCCGCAGACTGCGAATCCGAAGTGACAAAGGTACCCGTCTTCGTTCGGGCACCTTCCTCATGCTCGCGGCCTCAACACGCCGGATCATGGCCACAGCGGACCAAACCCGGGCAGCAAGCGCGTCGGCCCTTCGTCTCAACCCGCGACAGGCCGGCGTCGTCGATTGATCAGGTCTGGATCCGGCGTCGCCGTAGACGTGTGGCCGTAGCACAGAGGCCAAGCGCACCGATCAGCAGAAATGCCGATGCTGGCAATGGCACTGGCGCGAGCGCATTTGGCACCGATTTCGCAAAGGCCGTCGCGCCCTCGCTTCCCTCGACCCGCCAGCCCGAGAGATAGCCTTCCTCGAAATCCCCGTTCGAAAGAAGGTCCAGGCGCCTGCCGTCCTGCAGGAAGGCGACGTTGTCCAGACGTATCGTCGCGCCGTCCTGACCCGTCAGCAGGAATCTCAGATCGACAGTTTCGCCCCTTTGGAGGTCGCCGAAGAATGGCTGCGGGCTGATACCTGCGAACCGGTAGATCCCGTCCGACGGCACGCTTTCGGAACGCAGGGTGCCAAGTGACATATCGCCGATCAGGACTTCCAGCATTCCCATTCCGGTCAGGAAATCCACGTCGAACTCCAGGTCGAAGGCCGATGTCGGGAAAGCGCCCTGCAGGGCCGAGGCGACCGAAAGGCTTCCGCCTTTCGGCAGGCTCATCTGGATATCAAGATCGGATAGGTAGTCGGCGAAAGACTGCGCCCGCAGTATGTGCTGTGTTCCGTCGGCCAATTCGGCCCAAAGCGTGATGATGCCATCGTCGTTCAGCGCCTCTGCCTTCTGCAGGCCCACGGAAACGACGGTTTGTCCAAAGAGCACGTCTCCCGGACCGATGACGCGGTTGTTTGCGGCATCGTCCCCGGTGAAAATGCCGGAGCCCTGGATATCGAGATCGGCGCCGAAGACGATCTCCTGGTATTTGTTCACAGAGACTTCTCGGAACGCATCGAAGGGACCGATTTCCGTAGCGACCTCGTCAAACTCAGTCGGCGAAATCCTTTGCAGCACCACCGCCTCACCGGTGGAAGATCTGCGTCCCGTTACAACAGCGGCGGTCATCGGGCCATTCGTGGCCAGCGTTTCAAGCGCAACATCGCTGAAATCGTAATAGCCGCTGCCGGAGTAGAGGATCTGGTTGAACGACGTACCATCGATGGTCGAAATTACGCCGTCGGCGTTCTCGACGATGAAGTAAACCTGCCCCGTATTGGCCTGATGCATGTTTGGCGTGGCTTTCGGCCCGGATTTCAGCGGATAGACATCGCCGCCCCGCCCGGCTGCGATGCTGCCGCTTTCTAGAGTGCCCGGAGGCCCCTGCAGCTTGTAGAAGGCGACCCTTCCGTCCAGTTTCGGCTCACCCTGGTTGGTGGTCTGGTAGTTGCTGACCGGGCAGCCTGTCCGGCAGGTGATGTTTTCGACGCTGACGAATTCGGTGTCCTTGTCGCCCTCCCTGACAATGCGGGTGATCAGGCCGGCCGAATCCACCCGGTAGACGCCGTAAAGGCCGTCACTGTCCGTCGCGGTAAAGGAAATGTACTCGCCGTCGTCGCTGATGACCGGGTTCGTCTCGAAGTCGATATCGAGATTGACGCTCGCTTCGTCAGCCGCGATGCGGTCTGTTCCATCGGCCGCAACGACACGGATGCGTTCGCGAACAATGCCTCCGTCAAGATAGCGCTCGGACAGCACAACTTCGCCCGTATCGGCGATCGACGGGCGCCGGTTCAGCGGCATATTACCACCCGGCGCCGTGGACGGAGCGGACGCGACGGACTCGAAAAGATAGAGAGGCACGGCCGTGGCGAGCGATGGGACGGTCACAACCGTAGCAAGTATCCCGCAAAGCAAGTATCGCATTGGAAAATCCCTAAATGTGAAGCAATAAAGTCATTAAATTGCGTGCACTATACCACGTTCATTCGGAAAATTCCATCCAGCCAATCGGCGGCTGCGTGTAACCGTCAGTTGAATGGCGGATCGCCCGGCAGAGCTTCCCTACCCAGCCGACTGGGCACTTCGTACGGCGAGGTCGACCCGCATTGGCACACATGAAAATGGGCCCGGCATCCGCGATGCCGGGCCCATATCTGTCTGGTCTAGGAACGACCTGCCGAAGCGCGTTACGCGTTCGCGCGGCGGCGCTGGCGGCGGCGGTTGTTCGATTTCGGCTTCTGCGGCGCATTGGCGGCTGTGCGGGGCTTCTGACCTTCCTGCCGACGGCCTTGTTGACCTTCCTGCCGACGCGCCTGCTGGCCCTCATTCCGGCGGCCCTGCTGACCTTCCTGACGGCGACCCTGCTGGCCACCGCCACTACCGCCGCGGCGGCGGCGATTGCGCTGCGGCTTGCCGGAGCGTTCGCCGGCCTCTGCCGTCGGGCGGGTGCCACCGGCGACCGGAATCTCGATCTTCATCAGCTTCTCGATCTGCTTCAGCTGATCGACCTCGTCCGCGGCGCAGAACGCAATGGCCTCGCCTTCGCGTCCGGCGCGCGCCGTGCGACCGATGCGGTGGACGTAGTTGTCGGGCACTTCCGGCAGGTCGTAGTTGACCACATAGGCCACGCCGGGAATGTCGATGCCGCGCGCGGCCACGTCGGTGGCGACCAGCACGGTGATGTCACCGTCGCGGAACGCCTTGATTGCGCGGTCGCGCTGTCCCTGGCTTTTGTTGCCGTGGATCGAAGCGGCGTTGAAGCCGTCGTCGACCAGCCCCTTCATCAGCTTCTCAGCTCCGTGCTTGGTGCGAGAGAAGACCAGCGTCAGCGCGTCCATGTCGCGCGACAGGATCTCGCGCAGCTTGGCCGGTTTCGCGGGCTTGTCGACGAAATGCACCGACTGGGTGATCTTGTCGGCGGCCTTGCCCGGGGGCGAGACCTGCACCCGGCGCGGGTTGGTCAAGTAGGCGCGGCTGAGCTCTTCCATCTGTTTCGGCATGGTGGCCGAGAACAACATGGTCTGCCGAGGAGTGCCGAGGCGCGGCGCGATCTTGCGCAGCGCATGAATGAAGCCGAGGTCCAGCATCTGGTCGGCCTCGTCCAGCACTAGCTGGCGGGTCTGCGACAGGTCCACCGCGCCGCGCTCCATCAGGTCGATGAGGCGGCCGGGCGTGGCGACGAGGATGTCGGTGCCGCGCGACAGGAAGTTGATCTGCTTGCCGATGGACTGACCGCCGACCACGGTCGAGACACGCAATTTCGTGCCCACGGTCAGGCCGCGCAGGCTTTCTGCAATCTGGTTCACCAGTTCGCGGGTCGGCGCGAGGATCAGCGCCTTGACGGTCTTGGGCGCGGGCCGGCCGGGCTGCGCCAGCAGGGCATCGATCAGCGGCAGGCCGAAGGCCAGCGTCTTGCCGGTGCCGGTCTGGGCAAGACCCAGGACGTCATGGCCTTCCAGCGCCAGCGGAATCGCCTGGTTCTGGATCGGGGTAGGTTCTTTGAATCCGACGCGCTTGATGGCGTCGTTAAGGGCCGGCGCAAGGCCGAGCATGTCGAAGTCGAACAAAAGGTTTCCTTTTCGGACCCGTTCCGCGGGATGCGGACGGAGAATGGACAAGGCGATGCGAAGCGCACCGCCGGGCGAGGGTTAAGCGCGGCCTCTGGATGAACGGGCGAACCCCGTGCCATCCGGCCGTCGCGGTAAGAACCCTGCGTGAATGGGAACTGGATATCGTGGTGCGCTGATGGCCCTTGTCAGGGCGCGGCATGCTCACGCGGCAGCGCAGCGTCGAGAGGCACATGTGGCATCGCGGCGGCTTTGTCAAGCTCCGCACGGCGGCCTAGGCGTCCTCGTCCTCCGGCTCGGACGCGGGCGGTTTGTACGCTATGAAGAACTCGTAGGCACATAGAATGCCCAGCCCGATGAACAGCGAGGCCCAGAAACCGTTACCGTTAACGCCTTCGAAAGCGCCCCACGCAAGGCAGAATAGGGTCACGGCAATCCGCACCCAGAGCGGGCGATAAAACGGGTGCGAGGTGTCGATCAGTTTTCTCATCCGGGCAAGCGCTCGAACATCACGGGGATCGCATCCGTGATCGAGTTGGCGATGATGGAACTGTCGCGCGCGGCGTCGAAGACAGCCTGCAGCGTTGTCTCGTCCGCACCGGAAAGCCGGGCGCACACGCGGGCACGTGCCACCCGCGGCGGCGTTCCCGCCAGTTCCACCTCGGCGTCCAGCGCTTCTATCGCGATCTGCAGTCCGGATTCGTGGGCCGCGAAGTTCAGTTCGTTCCAGAAGCATCCGCCAAGCGCGGCTGCCATCAGTTCGCCGCCCTCGAACCCGAGGCCCCTGCCCCCGGCAACACCTTCTGGCCGGTCGGCGACTACAGATCGCCCGCCTGCCATTCCCAGGCCAGCGGCGGTCCCCGAAACGGTGCGAAAACTCATCCCGATATGTCGCGTCATGCGGCCTCCTCCCCTGGCAGCGGCGCGCCTAGATGATACTGGCTCAACCGCGATTCCGGCAAGCACCGCGCTCAGAGCCGGCCCGCCGGCGGCGCGAAGGCGTCGGGACCCAGCAGCGACACAACCTCCGCCGCCAGAAGACCGGTCAGCGGCGGGATCACCGCCACGGCCAGCATCCGCAGCAGGGTGAACCGCCATCCCATCATCGGCAACTCGTAAGCGATGACCCGGTGCATGGCAAAGACCGACCACCCCGCGATCAGCGCCATGATCTGCGGCGCCCCGGCGCCGGAGCCCCAGAGGAACACGGCGATCGGAAACGAGGTCATAGGCCCGCCGGGCATGATGCCACCGAGAATCGACGCGATCAGGATCCCGGTGAGGCCGCTCGACGCGCCGATCTGCCGCCCGATAAGCTCTGCCGGGATGATCTGCGACAGGAACGAAGCGGCGAGCAGTGCAACGATCAGGCGCGGCGCGATGTTGAGCGCAGAGGTGACCGCAAAGCCGCCGGACTGGCGCAGCGCAATCATGCCGCCACGCCTGTAGGCCACAATGCCCAGCCAGATCAGCAGCAGCGGCAGAAAGAGGCGCACGGCAATCTTCAAGCGCGCGCGCCTTCCGGCCCGTCCTCACCCGGCGGGCCGGGATTGAGGGATGTATTGCGTGCAATGACCCGTGCGAGATACCCGGCAAGCACTGGCATCGGCAGGCTGATCAGCAGTCGCACAAGGCTGAATTCTGCGCCCATCAGCGGGATCTCCCACACGATCAGGCGGTGAACCCCAATAAGTGCCCAGCCGGTGATGTAAGCGACCACCGCACCAAGATCGGCGCCTGCCTTCCACAGCGCGATTACCAGCGGAAATGACGCGAACGGCCCCGAAGGTGTCAGCGCCCCGGCAACCGACCCCAATACCAGTCCACGCCAGCCGGTGGAGCCGCCAAAGAAACGCCGTATCTTGTCCTGCATGCCGATCGCCTGGATCAGCCCGCCGATCATCAGGCCGGCCAGAAGCTGCGGCGCGACGAACAGAGCCAGACCGAGGGCGTTACGAACCGCATCCAGCGTCACTTCGGCACCTTTCAGGTGGTAGCATGCGGCACCTGCCACCAGCGCGATGATCAAGAAGACGAGGAAGGTTTTGTCGAACGGCTTTCCCATCAGGCGGCCCAACCGTTCCCAGTTACTGACACGCGAGCACCCCGGCCCGGAGCGTCATGCATACAAGTCAGCGATTTGAGGATCATCGGCAGTCTCCGGCCGCAAAGGCCACGGCCCCTCATAACGTGATCCGCCGAACAAGTTAAACAGCTAACCTGCATTCAGACTGTCGGTCGCGCCGCATCCTTCAACCGCCTCTGGACCTGCCTGAACTTGAAGCGACGCGCACAGCCCCGGTCGACCCACGACGGACCAGCCGCACGCCAACCTGCCGGATCCTTGCCGTTTCGGCGGGATGGGCGATCCGGTCGACCAGAGCATCCAGCGTGGCCTGCGACAGATCCTCGGGTCGCTGCTCGATGGTCGTCAGGTCATAGCTGGCCCACGAAGCTTCTGCGATATCGTCGCTGCCCACCACCGCAAGATCGCCTGGGATGGTCACCCCTGCGGCGCGCAGCCCGTCCATGAAGCCCAGCGCGAGAAAATCGTTGGCACAATGGACACCGTCCGCCTGCAGGCCATGCTCCAGGAACGCCTGCGCAGCCTCCTGCCCGCCGGCATAATTCTGGCGCGCGCCTGTCACGTCGCCCACGAAGTCCAATCCGAGGTCAAGCAAACGGTCGAGAAAAACGGCCTTCCGGCTGCCGATGGTGAAGGATGGCCGCCGCTGCCCGGCCCATGCCACCCGCTTGCACCCCGCTTCGGCCAGCGCATCGGCCGCCAGCCGTCCGGCGCTTTCGAAATCTTCCACCACACGGGCGACATTGCTGTCGACCGGCGCCTTGTTGACCAGCACCAGCGGTACGCCGTGCTGCATGCACTGTGCCGCTATGTCCCCCGGTGGCGTGTCCGACGTAACGATAGTCCCCGACACGGCGTAGTGCAGCATCATGTCGATCAGCTGCCCGGGATTGTCGCCTTCGCTCCAGGGCAGCAGCACGGGCCGATAGCCAAGGTTGACCAGCCCGCGCGAAAGAAGATCCACCAGCCGTGCGCGGAACGAATGATCCATATCCGAGACGACCATCGCGACGAGTTCCGTGCGCTGGCGGATCAGCCCGCGCGCCAGGAAATTCACCCGGTACCCCAGGTCCTCGGCCGCCGCGAGCACCTTGGCCCGGGTCTCGGGCGAAACGCTGGCGCCCTCGGTGAACGTCCGGCTGACGGCCGACCGTGATACGCCGGCACGTTTCGCCACGTCGATGGCGGTGGGCAGGCGCGAGGTCTTCATGCCCGCGCCTTCAGCGCGGCGAGCAGCAGGTCGGCGCGGTCGAGGTTGATCATTTCCGGCTGCCACTGTGCGATCCGCCGGAAAACGGCCGGGTCGTCGCCGAAATACTGCAGCATCGGCCGGATCCCATGCGCGCGGCAGAGCGGCGCCTGCACCTCCCAGGTGTCGACCTGAATCTCACAGATCTGCGGCGACAGGGAACTGCACATGTCCTCGAACCCGTCATGGTGTTCGATATTGGACTTGATGTTGGCGGCTGGCTCCAGCCGCCGCATCTCGCGCAGCAGCTCCGCATCGGGGGACCAGAAGAAGCAATCCTGCAGAAAGCCCCGCTCCCGTACGAAATCGAGCAACGCTGCGGCGGGCACGGACTTGTTCTCGATATACATCTTTCGGCCCAAAGACTGGCACAGCGCAATGGCCTCGCCGAGGCTCGGCACCCGCTCACCAACCCAGTGGGGCGCTTTCCACGTGCCTGCGTCCAGCGCACGGATCTCGGCAAACGTCATGTTCGCAACCGCGCCGGTTCCATCCGAGGTCCGGTCGACGCTGGCATCGTGGATCACTACGATTTCGCCGTCGCGGGTCTGCCGGACATCCAGCTCCAGCCAGTCGCAGCCCATGTCATAGGTCAGCCGCGCCGCCGCCATCGTGTTTTCCGGCGCGATGTGGTTGATGCCGCGATGGCAGACAACCTCGATCCGCCGCTCAGGCAGTACATGGAACCCGCCGAGACGCTCCGGATTGTCGGTGCAGATGCCAAGCACCGGCAGCTTCACTAGATCCGCCAGAACTTCAGCCCGCTCCTCGTGCCAGATAGCGATTCCCAGGCTGCGTCTTTGCGCTTCTGCGATCAGCTCGGGCGTAACCAGATCCTGCGGGCGGTCGCCGCCATGTTCCCAGCACAGGTGGATGATGTCGGCGCCGGTCGCATCCGCGCGCAGGAACGGGTCCTCCCCCAGACGGACAAGAACGGTCACCGGCCACGGGCAGCCGCCTTCCACCAGCGCCCGCGCCTCCGCATCGTCGAATGCGCCAAGGGCAGCGGGTTCGAAACCGTCGCTCTCCAGCACCGCGACCGACGGCGGCCCGGCCCCGCGCGCCTTCAGGTCGAGATAAAGCGCCTGATCTCGCTCGCCGGCCAGACGGACGATCTGCGCCAGAGTCGGCAGGTCGGGGCAATTCTCCGCAAGCGCAGACAATGTGAGATTGGCGATCCTGACCGACCTGCCGTCAACAGCCGTCACAATCGGATCATGCGAAACGACAGGTCGCCCATCCGCCGTCAGCCAGATATCCACCTCCCACATGTCGGACCCGAGGTCGGCGGCGAAAACAAATGCGTCGCGCGTCCCCTCCTTTGCATGGGCGGACGCACCGCGATGCGCGATGCACAGCGGTCGGCCATCCGGACGCGCGGGCCAGGGATGCCGAAGTGTCGAACGCATCAAAGGCGCGTACCGGCAGCGTCGAAGGCCAGCAGGTGCTCGGCATCCACCGGCCAGCTGACCGTGTCGCCGATGCCGACATCCTGCCGCGCCGGCTGTATCGAGCGCAGGACCACGCCCGGTGCCGTTTCCACATCGAACAGCGTTTCGCGGCCCTGCGGCTCCACGAAAGTCACCTTTCCGCTCGCCACCGCGGCGCCGGACGTGCCGAAATGCTCCGGCCGGACGCCCAGCGTCAGCGACTGTCCCGAAGACAGGCCACGAAGCCGTTGCGGCAGCGGCAGGCTCAGCCCCTGCTCCATCGTGAACCCGCACTCGCCGGTCACATGACCATCGAGAAACACGATGGGCGGATTGCCCAGAAACCCGGCGACGAACCGGCTGACCGGCGAACGGTACATCTCGGTCGGCGGCGCGATCTGCAGGATCTCTCCCTTGTTCATGATCGCCACGCGATCACACATCGACATCGCCTCGACCTGATCGTGGGTCACGAGGATCGCGGTGATCCCGGTTTCGCGCTGGATGCGGCGGATCTCGGATCGCATCTCCAGTCGCAGCTTGGCATCGAGGTTTGCCAGCGGTTCGTCCAGGAGCAGCACGTCCGGGCGCCGCACCAGCGCACGGGCCAGTGCCACGCGCTGCTGCTGGCCGCCGGACAGTTGCGCGGGCTTGCGGGCCAGCAGTTCCTCGATATGAATTAGCTCGGCGATCTCGCGCACCGGCCTGACCGTATCCGCCTTGCGCATGCGGTTCTTTCCGACGGTCAGCGGAAAGGCGATGTTCTCCTGCACCGACATATGCGGATAGAGCGCGTAGTTCTGGAAAACCACGCCGACATTCCGCCGCTGCGACGGCAGGTTCGACATGTCACGCTCGCCGAACAGGATACGCCCGCCATCGGCGCGGTAGATCCCGGCGATGGCGAACAGCGTCGTGGACTTGCCGCAGCCCGATGGACCGAGCAGCGCCAGCATCTCGCCATCCTCCACTTGCAGGTTCATGTCCTCGATGACCGGCACGCCGTCGAAGGCCTTTGTGAAATTCTCAAGCTGTAGTCGCATCAGCCTTTCGTGCCTCCGCCGAAGATGTTCATGAGCCGGTTCTGGAAGATCAGGTAAAGGAGGATCACCGGCAGGGTGTAGAACAGGCCCACCGACTTGAAGAGGTTGAAGTCATAGCCAAGCTGGTCGCCCGCGATCAGTTCGTTGAGAAAGACCGACAGCACCTGGATATCGGAACTGGGCGCAAGGATGCGTGGCAGCACGTATTCGCCCCATCCGTCGAGGAACGCGAACACGCCCAGCGCCACCAGCCCCGGCCTCACCTGCGGCAGGATCAGCCGCCACCACACGGTGAACCGCCCGGCACCATCCTGAACGCCCGCCATCTCGATCTCCCAGGGAACGGCGTCGTAGAACCCCTTCATGATCCAGATCCCGAAGGGCAGCATCAGTGATCCCTTCACCAGGATCACGCCGATCATCGTGTCGTAGAGTCCGGTGAGGTTCAGCACGAAGAACACGCCGATGATCAGCGTCACCGCGGGAAAACCGTGCATAACAAGGATCCCGGCGAGGAAAAAACGCCGGAACGGCAAATGCAGGCGCGAGATCGCGTAAGCCGCGGTGGTCGAGACCGACAGCACGATCGCCATCATCGAGCAGGCCAGAACCAGACTGTTGAATGACGCCGCCCAGACGTTGCCGACCTCCGTGGGATCGAACAGGAACCGCCAGTGGCGCAGCGTGAACCGGTCCGGCCATAACTCTCCCGGCGGGGCATCGGTGAAGGTGTCGAGCACCAGGAACCCGTACATCACCATCAGCGGCAGGCTGACGAGCACGATGACCAGAAGCAGCGGCAGCATCGAGAAGTTGCGTGTCATTAGCAGCCCTCAGAATTCGATCCGCGGTTTCGACACGAGCTCGCCGAACCGGAACAGCAGCAGGTATAGGATGGACAGTGTCAGCCCGACGATCACGAGGACCAGCGCCATGGCGGCGCCCAACCCGTATTCGAGGTTGCCGGAATAATTCGACAGCGCGGTGCGGAACGCCTCCAGCGCCCAGACCGTCGTCGTCTTGCCCGGGCCGCCATTGGTGGTCAGCCATATCTGCTCATAGGCGGACAGGAGCGACAGGGTCTGGTAGGCGGTCACGAACAGGATCGGCCAGCGCAGCTGCGGCAGGATGATCCGCCGGACCTGCTGCCAGCGGGTGGCTCCGTCCACCTCGGAAGCCCAGAGCTGCTGTACCGGGATCGCCCGTAGCGCACCCGAGAACAGGATCAGTCCGAAGGATGCGCCGATGAATCCGTTCACCATGATCATGGTGATCCACGCGGTAACGACGGAGCCCTTCATGTAGTTGAAGGACGGTAAACCCACCTGTTCGGCCAGCACGGGCAGGAAGCCGCCTTCCCACGTGAACCACTTCCACATGATCGCATACAGGACCACCGGCGTGATCCTTGGGAGCAGCCAAAGCGTGCTGAACACGCTGTTGACCGGTTTCGGCATGTAGAACAGCACGATGGCCAGGAACAGGCCGAGGCTCAGGTTGAAGAACCCGAGCGTCGCGCTGACAAAGAGAAAGGTGTTCGCGACCAGGCGTGCCGTTTCCCGCTGTGTCGCAAGGGTGTGGAAATTCTCGGTCGTCCAGACGGCACCGGTATAGGACGACGCGACGATACGGTCGCGGGTCTCTTCGCTGACATTCGGAGCGACCTCGGCCAGAGTGGCGGACAGCTCTTCGCTGGTGTCGAAGCGCTGGTTCAGGACGCTTTGACCGAAATGCTCCGCCGCGAGCTTCAGTTCGCGCGGGCTACGCGGGGCGTCGGGCAAACCGCGCAGGGCGCGCTCGAACTCGCGCGCAGCGGTGTAGGTCTCGCCATTCAGCCGGTCGGCGATGTTCTTTAAAAAACGGCCATCCACCCCGCCCGCTTCCGCCGCCTCAAGCCCGGCGTCATCAACCGTGTAGGTCTCCACCGACACCGCCTCGGCGACCTCGTCGGAAAGCCCGGCATCCGCCAGCTCGCGCAGCAGGTTCGGCGTGACCACGTACTGCCCCTTGCCGATGCCCGTCGAGGTGGACATGTCGGTAAATGCAAAGACGGCTGTCAGCACCGCAGGCGCCAGAAAGAAACAGGTCAGCAGGATCAACGCCGGCGCCAGCAGCAGCGCGCCGAACAGGCTGATGCGCGGTCGCGCGGCGGCTATCTGGCGATGGGGGCGGTCGGTCGAGGGATGGCGCGCCGCGCGCGCCACCCCTCCTGTCGCCTCAGCGGACGATGACATTGTCGCCAAGCGCCTGCGTGACCTTGGCTTCGACGTCAGCCACCGCATCCTCGACCGAGCTGACGCCGGTCCACGACGCTTCCAGCCCGTCGAACATCGCGGTCCAGTAGATGCCGAAATCGGCATTGTTCGGGATCGCGTTCGTATGCGGCGCCAGGCGCTCGGACGCGGCGGTCAGCCAGCGGTCCTCGGCATAAAGCGGCACGGTGGTTTCGGCCTCGGCGATCCCCAGATGCGCCGATTTCACCGCGTGCAACGCGTTGATGCGCGGCTCGGAGGCGATGGCGATCAGTTCCGCCGCGATGGCGGCCTCGTCCTCGGACGCCGCCGAGGTGACAAGGTAGACCAGCGGGTGCGTGATCGAGTTCGCGCGGCCGCCTTCGCCACCCGACGGGATCAACGAATACTGCACGGTGTCGAAGAAGTTCTCGAGGCCGAACTGGGTGGTCCACTGGGCATAGTGCCAGGTACCGCCGTGCCAGGCGCCGTAGTTGCCGGCTGCGGCGTTCTGGTGCCACATGTCCCATTCCGAACCGAGCCAGGTCGCCGGGACAACGCCCATGTCGACGGCATCGACAAAGAACTGGTACATGCCGGTCAGCGCCGCGGTGTCGACCACCAGCTTGCCGCTTTCCGGATCGACCATTTCGCCACCGAAGGACTGGTAGAACTGCCAGTAGTCGGGGCCGTTGGAAACACGGGGCGCAAAGCCCATCTCGTCGCCGACGACGCCTTCATCCTGCATCGCCTTGGCGGCTTCGAGCATGTCGTAAAGGGTGAATTCGCCACTCTCGACACGCGACGGCAGGGTCTCGATCTCGTCCTCGGACCAGCCAATGGCTTTCAGCGCCGGGATCGACCAGTAAAAGACGCGTGCCTCGGCATCCTGCGGGATGCCCCAGACCTGCCCGTTATAGGACGCGACGTCGATCAGGTTCGGATAGATCGCGTTCAGCGGCCAAACGTCGAAGTAGACGTAATCCTCGATCGGACGGATCAGGCCCGCTTCGGACCACGGCCCGATATCCTCGTGGCCGGATACCACGATGTCGGGCGCGTTTTCCGCTTCCGAGGCCAGGGTGAAGGCCTGTTTGAAATCGTCCCAGCCGGACCAGGCCTGGCTTTCGACTGTGATGGACAGGTCCTCGCCGCGGACAGCAGCTTCGCGTTCAAGGATATCGGCGGCCATCGAGATGGCTTCGTACCGGTAGTCGGAGTTCTCGTTGGTGCCTCCGGCCCAGACGGTGATGGTGTAGTCCTCGGCGGTCGCGGTGAAGGCGACGGTGGAAAGAAGGGCCGCGGTCAGGCAGCCGCGCGTGAGCGTTTTGGATATGGTCATGACGGTTCCCGCTGATCGGTTTCATGCATCGGCTTGGCGTGTTGCACACGTGTGCAAGCCCAATCTGCGCGATTCCTGTGACAGCCAACCTTCACGCATGTGTCGGTTTTCTGACAACGCCCGATCAGCCCCCGTCGTTGGGCCTGGAAATGGCCGGACCGGCCCGCTTCAGTCGACGTCAGCGATGCACTGTCAGGTCGGATTCGCCAAAGACCAGTTCGACGCTGAACATCGGCCAGCAGCCGCGATTTACCTCTATCGGCCGCCCCGAAAGGTCGTGGTTCAGGCTGCGCGACCGGATCAGCGGTGCGCCGGGAGAGATCTGCAGTAGCCCCGCCTCGCGCGCATCGGCGAAATCGCCGAATATCCGCGTCTCCAATCGCGTATATGTGTCGATGCCATGCGCCGCATACGCGCCCAGGATCGTGCCGGTCTCGTTGTAGCGGTCCTCGAACTCCGGAAAGACATCCACCGGGAATTCCTTGAGCGACAGGTAGACCGGCGCCTGACCCGCCGACTTCAACTGCGACAGCTCGATTGTTCGTGCCCGGCTGCCCAGTGCAAAGGCTTCCCGAGCGGCTGCGCTGGCAACGCGCCGGCGCAGCGAGACGGTGCGCGTTTCCAGCGCATCGCCGGCGACCGGATCGTTAAAGGCTTCGTGCGGATGCACGACATAGCGGACGGAAATCGAGCGGACGAACACGCCAACACCTTTGCGGGCCTGCAGCCGCCCCTCGCGCTGGTGCCGGTCGAGCGCCCGGCGCAAGGTGATCCGGGTGACTCCGAACATGCCCGCCAACTCTTCTTCGCCCGGCAGCCGCTCTCCCTCGGCCAGAACGCCCGACTGCATCGCTTGCGCAAGCCGGTCGTAGATCTGCAGCCAGATCGGGCGTTCCCGCTTGTCGCTGAAACTTTCGGCAGCGATCCGCGTCAGCGTGCTTTTTTTATCCACGGTGGCCCTCCTTCCGAAGACTCCTGCGTCAGGCGGGCAGCGGAAACAAGCCGCATCCGCCGCCCGGCAGCGATTGTCACAGACATGCAGAGCCTCTGTCACGAATCCGTCGCCGGGCCGGGCTAAGCCGGATTCAGGCGCTGCTGTGTATACAGCAGACGCCCATCCTCAATCGTGAAATGGAGCCGTCCCATGCCTTCCAATGCCCTCACGCGCCGCGAAGTCGTCGCCGGCGCGGCCGGCCTTTCCGCCGCCGCGCTGCTGCCCGCCCGCGCCCTTGCCAATGATACCACCGTTACCATTTCCAGCCCCTGGGGCGCCGACAGGCCGTTCCAGCAGGTCGTCGATGCCTTCAACGCCAAGGGAACCGGCGTACAGGTCGTCAACCGTCTCGACGGCGATTATCAGGAAATGGCGACGAAGGCGCTCGCCTCCATCGCCGCCGGCCGTCCTCCCGAAATGATGATCACGGGCTGGAAGTTCGGGTATTTTGCCTCGCGCACCCTGGGCGCCCGTGACTTCAACGAGATCGACGCCGCCAAGGCCGAAGCAATCATCAGCCAGTTCAAGCCGCAGGTGCACGATCTGGTCAATATCGACGGCAAGCTGATCGGCCTGCCCTGGGCGATGTCGACCCCGGTCACCTGGATCAATATGGACCTGTGGCGCGAAGCCGGGCTCGACGAGGACATCCCGATGGATGTCAGCCATGAATGGCTGATGGAAAAGGCGGCGGCCATAGAGGAAGCTCTGGGCGGCGGCAGCCACCCGACCTACCGCTCAGCCCTCGACCTGTCGAACAACGAGTGGACCTCGCAGGCCTACATCCAGAATGCCGGCGGTTACATCATCCATGGCGACGACGTCGTCTGCGACTCGCCCGAAGCCGTTGCCGGCATGGCCGCCTTTGCCGAGCCTGTTCAACCCGGCCTCTGGAAGAACCTCGACTACCGCGCTCAGGCGCAGGCCCAGATCGGCGGCGCCATCGCCATCGTCTGCACCTCGTCCGCGCGCTCCTCGTCGCTGCTCGACGCCGGATACGAATTCAAGGACGTGATGTTCCCGTCGCTCGGCGGCACGCGGAACATGAACTCCGGCGGCAACTTCCTCGCCATCTATGCCCGCGACGAGGAACTGGCGCAGGCGTCCATGACCTTCCTTGAATTCTGCGCCTCGAAGGAAGGTCAGGAGATCTGGTCGAAGGTCGGCTACCTCAACACCTCGGTTCACGACATCGCGCCGCTGCCGCTGCAGGATGCCGGCTATGCCCAGCTTGCCGAAGGCCTGACGGCCGAGACGATCTGGCCCGGCGAACGCGGTCTGGAAGGCCAGGATGTCTGGCGCCAGTGGGTCGCGCGGGTGCTGGAAGGTGAAGTGCCGGCCGAGGAAGGCATGATCCGCGCCAAAGCCGAACTGACACCGCTGATCGGCTGAGACAAGGCGCCCGATGACGCGAAAATTCGCCTTTGCGCTGGCTCCGTGGATCTTCACCGGGCCAGCGCTTCTCTTCGCCGTGGTCTTCCTCTACCTGCCGGTCGTGTTTTCGGTCGGTCTGTCGGTGACCGACTGGAACTTCATCCGCCCCGAAGCGAACTTCGTCGGCCTCGAAAACTACCGCAGGATCTTCGCCGATCCGAATTTCCGCGACGCGCTGATCAACACGCTGATCTACTGCGTGGTGCTGATCCCGGCACAGATCCTCGTGCCGCTCGGTCTGGCCGTGCTGCTGATCCGGGTGCGGCAGGGCACCGTCGCCAACGGCTACAAGATCGCCCTCTTCCTGCCGACGATCCTCGCCTACTCCACCGCCGGCATCGCATGGCTCTGGCTGTTCGACCCGCTCAACGGCTTTTTCAACACCGCCCTCGGCTGGGTCGGCCTGCCGCCGCAACGCTGGCACACCGACCCCGACCTCGCACTGTGGTGCGTGACCATCGTGGCATTCTGGAAGAACTTCGGCCTCAACATGCTTCTGTTCCTCGCCGCTCTCGTTAGCATCCCCAAACCGATCCTCGAGGCCGCCGCCCTCGACGGCGCCCGCCCCTTCTGGCGCTTCCTGACCATCGAACTGCCGCTGATCTCGCCCACTTTCTTCTTCGTCGCCGTGACCACGACGATGGGCGTTCTCGACGACATCGTCGGCGCCATCGATGTGCTGACCGGTGGCGGGCCCTACGGCCAGTCCTCCAACATCCTGCATTACATGTACCAGCGCGGCCTGCAGTTCTTCCAGTTCGGCCAGGCAAGCGCCGCCGCCGTCCTGATCATCCTGCTGATCCTCGCGGTGACCTGGCTGCAATTCCGCATGTTCGAGCATCGGGTCCACTATGAAAGCTGATCGCCGCACGTTCTGGATGGTCCACGCGGTTCTGGTCCTGGCGGCGGTGCTGTCGGTCTTTCCGCTGTTCTGGATGACCACCACCGCCTTCACCCCCAACGAACTGGTGCTGCGCAAGACGTTCCGCTTCTGGCCCGACGAGCCGTCGCTCGCCAATTTCCGCACAGCCTTCGCCGGCTATCCGGTGGCCGCGTGGCTGTGGAACTCGATCCTCATCGCCACGCTGGTCACCGTCGGCAAGCTTGCCATCGCCGTGCCCGCCGGGTTTGCCTTTGCCCATCTGCGGTTTCGCGGCCGCGAGGCCGCCTTCTGGACGATCGTCGCCACCATGACCTTTCCCACCATTATCGGCATCGTCCCGCTTTATGTCGGCATCTCGATGGTCGGCTGGTTCGACACCCGCGCCGGGGTCATCGTGCCCTCCATCGCCTATATCGGCTTCTACGTCTTCTTCATGCGGCAGAGCTTCCGCACCCTTCCGCGCGAGATGTTCGAGGCGGCGCGCATGGACGCCGCCGGCCCGTTCCGCCAGCTCTTGCAGATCGCGATACCAAACGTGCTGCCCTCCATCGCCTCGCTGTCCGTCATCAGCTTCATGGGGGCGTGGAACATCTACCTGTGGGCGCTGCTCGTGCTCGACAGTCCCGAGAAGCGGACGCTGGCCGTGGGCCTCAAGGCCTTCACCTCGATCGACGACCATCAGCCCATGTGGGGTCCGATGATGGCCGTGGCGCTGCTGTCCGCGCTGCCGGTCCTGCTGATCTTCGCCTTCGCGCAACGTTTCGTGATGGCGGCCTTCACCGGACGGGTCGGCGAGTGAGGGTCGCGATCCTCGGAAACCTCAATCTCGACCTCGTGTTTCAGGTCGCAAGGTTGCCGGAGCCGCACGAAAAGATGGGCGCGGAAAGCGTCACCATCGATGGCGGCGGCGCCCCGGCCAACGTCGCCTGGTGGCTGGCCCGGCTGGGCCACGAGGTCGAGTACTTCGCCGTCGCCGGAGACGATCCGCTGTCCGGCGTCACGGTCGACAGCCTGGCAAGGGCCGGAGTCGGCACCGGCGGCATCCGCCGCTGCCCGGAGATCGGACCGACCCTCGCGGTTATCCTCGCGAACGGGTCCGACAAGCGGATGATCGGCGCCCGTGCAGGGTGCGCCGACCGGGCCGCTGAGGCGTGGAAAACGCTGGTGGCGGAGACCGATTTCTCCAGCTTCGACCGCCTGCACACCATGGCGCGGGCGCATCCGCTGCTCTTCACCCCGAACCGCCGTGCGGACCTCGCCGGCATCCCCGTCTCCGCCGATCTGAACGGCCAATACAGCGCCGATGTCGCCGCCGATTTCGACCTCTGCATTTCCAACCATGACGAGTTGGCCAGGTACACCGGCCGCCGGGACATGCCCGCGATGATCGCGGCGGATCTCGCCGGCAAACCGCATCACGTGGTCATCACCAGCGGCGCCGAAGAGGTCGCCGCCTACCGCCCCGCCGGGACCACCCGCGTCGTCCCGCCGCCGGTAGAAGCCGTCGACCGCAGCGGCGCCGGCGACGCCTTCTGCGCCGGATATCTGCACGCCGCCTGGCAGGGCCTGACCCCGGAAGATGCGATCCACACTGGGCTCCGCCTCGCGGCCGCCGCCATGTCCGGCCCAGGCTGCCGCCCGGACACAGATGCGAGTGCCGCCGCGGTTGCGGCAGTTCGGGCGGAAACAAGTTGAAATTGCTGCCCTGGGAACCACGCGCCTGGCTCCATTGGTCGTTTAGCAACAAGGACTTCCAAAAGGTGCGTCGCCCAACGTACCCCCAAAAAATGTAGGGCATCCTGGCATGGCGGTCCCACCAAAAGCATCACCTACGAAACAGCGAAACGGACGGCAGAAAATCGTGAAACCAATAAAGCCGCACAGCGAACGGCTTGGCGCAGAACGGACAACGCAATCCATCAGGTTGATGTTGCCGCATTATCATGACCCGTCCGATGACTTGGGGCGCCGTGAAGCCCGTTTGCATCGTTGCGCATCGCGAATTACCGGCTGAATGGCGCGGTTTACTCTGAACGCGTTTCCCACTGACAACGACCGTCAGAAAGCCCGGCGGTCGACAGTCCATGATATGCCCCTTGCAGCGGCTGCATTTCGTTCTGGGCCGCTTGGGTCAGTTTTGCCTTAATGATCTAAATTTTCGTCGGCTCATAGCCGATCATCCCCGATTGGAATTTGATCTCTGCCGCAGCAAACAGCCAAAGGGAGAACGCCTTTGGGCGGCATGCTGACGCTTAGCACGCGCCAATTTGACGCGACGCATCGACACCGGCGGCACTTTCGCTCTCGAAGAGAGTGGGTAATGTCGACGTTGGGATCACATTGAGGTGGATGTCCAGTCCAAGCCCAATGGCCCGCCAGTGTCGGGCGGTTTGGATTTTTCCTGACAGAGTTGTAACGCAAACTCGATTGTTAAACGCGCTGAGCCGGGTCTTCATTGTTTGTGCTGACGTTGCGTTGGTGAAAACCGACGGCGACACCTGATAACCGGCCCGACCATCCAAGCAAGGATCCTTTGTGAACCGGGAGCACAGCGTTACCAGGCAAGCCGACAAGAAACGAATAGGGAGTGAGATAAATGCAAGGAATCTGCTGGGCAGATCGGAGGAGGTCCGCATTTTCGGTAGCCGCATTGATCGGTGCGATGCTGGCGCCGCTGACGGCGCAGGCTGCCGAAGACTGGGACGCCATTCTGGAGGCCGCGAAGGCTGAAGGGCCGGTCGTTGTCTACACGACGCTGAACCCGCAGAACTGGGAGGTGATCCTGGGCGGCTTCAACGAGGTCTATCCGGATATCGAGGTCACGCCCAAGCGCACCGGATCCAACGCCGAGACTTTCGAACGCTGGCGCGCGGAAAAGGCGTCGGGCACGCGGACAGCCGACGTGCTGATGGCCACCGGCCCGGATCAGTGGTTGGCGATGGGCGGTCAGGGCGATCTGATCTCGTTTGAGCCGAGCGATGCGGAAATGCTGCCGCCATTCGCGATCAAGCCCGAAGGCTATTTCACCTTGTCCATCGACCCGCAGCCGATGATCTTCAACAAGCTGCTTCTGTCCGAAGAACAGCAGCCGACCGGCCTGAAGGATCTCGTCGCGAAGATCGAGCAGTATCCCGAGGTGTTCGAAGGCAAGATCGGATCCTACAACCCGATGGTCTCTCCCTTCTCTTACTCGGTCTACACGGGCCTGATGCAGCATCATGGCGACGAGTTCTGGCCGCTGATCGACAAGCTCGCGCCGAACCTGCGCTTCGAGCAGACCGCCGGGGTGATGACCGACAAGGTTCAGACCGGCGAATACGTTGCCGCCTTCATGCTGCCGCGGGCGCTTCTGCCCAGCAAGCTGGAAGGCGCACAGGCGCGGGTTCTCGGGATCACGTTCCTCGACGACGGCACCGTCGTTCTGTCGCGGGACATGGGCGTTGTCGAAGGCGGCAGCAGCCCGAACGGCGGCAAGCTGCTGGTCAATTACCTGATGACCGAAGCCGGTCAGAAGGTGGTCGGCGAAGCCGGGCTGACGCCGTATTACCCGGGGATCGAGGCGGATGTTCAGTTCCACTACAATACGATCGCGCCGGAAGGGATCGATCCGGAGATGGGCGTCGCCTACTTCGACTATTCCCCGGAAGTGGACGCGGCGATGGATGACTGGCGCGCACGCTTTCTGGAAGCAACCGAAAAGTAGCGCCTGACTGCAGGTCCTGCCCGGATGGCCCGGCTTCCGATGGAAGCCGGGCTTTCCATTTTGGGGTCAGGGTTCGGGCCGGGTTTCCGGAAGACCGAAGAGCCGCGCGGCGTTCAGGCCGAGGATGTTGCGCTTGGCCTGCTCGCTGACGAACGGGAGATTGAAGATCGATCCCGGCGTGTCGAAGTCGAAGTGCGGCCAATCCGACGAGTAGAGCAGCTGGGTCTCGGCATTGATCATCTTCATCGTCAGTTCGAGGGCTTCGAGATTGCCGCGTTCCATCGGCTGCGAGCTGTACCAGCAGTTTTCGCGCATGTAGTCGCTGGGCATCCGCTTGAGCAGCGGCGCCTCGGACTGGCGCATCATGTACTGGTCGTCCAGCCGCTGCATCAGGAACGGGATCCAGGCGAGCCCGCTTTCCACCCAGATGCTCTTCAGCGCCGGAAACCGTTCGGGGATACCCTGCAGGATCCAGTTGGTCATGTGGACCATGTTGCACCAGACGAAGCTGAGCGAATGCATCCCGAGGAAGGTCGGGATCGTCTTCAGCGACGGGTCGGTCCAGTGATAGGCGGCGTGAAAGGCGATCGGCTTGCCGGTTTCCTCGATCAGCCGGTAGAGCGGCATGTAGGCGTTCTCGTGAACGCCGGCGTGACGGATGGAGGTCACGCAGAAGCCGATGACACCGGGCTTGTCCGCGAACTTCTCGGCGGTGCGGTAGGCGGCATCCGGTGAGTTGAACGGCAGATAGATCAGCGTCTTAAGGCGGCTGTCCTGCGGGATCAGGTATTCGGTAAGCCAGCGGTTGTAGGCATCGCCCAGCTGCACTTCCATATGCGCCTGGGGATGCGTGCCCAAGAGCAGCATGGAGACCGGAAATAGGATCGTGTAGTCGACGGACATCGCCTCCATCGCGCGCCGGGCGAGGACCACGTCGCGGTGCACGGTTTCGCCCGAGACATCCTCGCGCCGGTCGGCCTGGTGCAGTATGCGGCCGCCCACATCCTGATAGCGCATGCCGAAATTCGCGTTCAGCCCGTAGGGCGGCGCGCCGACCCTTTCATTGTGGTAGTTCATCGCCTGCTCGCGCACGACGGGATCTTCGATGAACTGGACGATCTCGTTCCAGGACACGCTTTCCTGATGGTGCGAGTCCATGTCGAAGATCAGCCAGTCGTCGAACTTGCGCCGGACCGCGTCGCGTTTTGCATGGGCAAGGATGTCCCGCGTGTCGGTCCTGACCGTGATCTTCTCCAGCGGGCGGGTGATCCTCTGCTCTGTCACGGCGCCTTATCCTCACGGGCGGGCGCGAAAGGCTCGTCGTAATAGGTTTCCGGCTGCCGCCGCGCCCACAGCGCGAATTCCATCGGTCCAAGATGCAGGGCCCGCAACAGCTCGGTGCACGCCGTCAGCGCCTCTGTCGGGGTGACGACCTCGTCGTAGTCGCCCTTCAGCGGGCGGAAGGTACGCGCCTCGCCGTCGCACTTCTTGGCATAGAGCCTGACCGCGGCCGTCATCAGGGCCGTCACGGCGGCATCGGTGACAAGATCTGCCTCTTCCCGCGTCACTGCGGCCTCGCTGAGTTCCCAGATTTCCTCTGCCAGCCAGTTTATGGGCTCGTACGGGTTGTTGCCCGTCTTGCCCGCCGCAGCGGCCAGCGACAGGGCCGCGTCAGACCTCGACATAGACGTCCTCCCCCTCGACGGTGACCGGAACGCCGCGCAGCCGCAGTTCGCCATTCGCTGCATTGCGCCCGGTCCGAAGATCGAATTCCAGCCCGTGCCACGGGCAGACGATGTGCCTGTCGGTCTCGTCGAACTGGCGCCCGAAGCTGCGGCGCTCGGCATCCAGAGGTTCGACGACGCGGCGGAACAGCCTGCCCTGGCAGACCGGGCCGCCCTGATGCGGGCAGATGTTCATCCAGCCGACGATGCCGTCCCCGACGGCGAACAGCCCGACCTCTTTCTCGCCTATGGCAACGACGATGTGCCCTTCTGCGCGTATCTCGTCCGCCTGCCCGACATGCACCTTCATGCGCAACCCGCCTTTCGGGACCAAGGTACAGGCCGCGGCTTTTCCGGTACAAATCAGTAAATCTTCCGGAGATGTGAGCTTTTTTCGGGTGGCCCGCGCCGCTATCAGCGGCAGTTTGTGGCCTGTGGACGGGAAGGGAAGACTTGGATGGGCGTGCGCTCGGGAGCGGATCTGATAGCGGAAATCCTGATCTCCGAGGGGGTCAGCCATGTCTTCGGCAATCCCGGGACGACGGAGCTGCCGCTGCTGGAAGCGATAGAGCGGGCCGGTGCGCTGACCTATGTCCTGTGCCTGCAGGAGGCCGCGGCGCTGTCCATGGCGGGCGGTCATGCGCTGGCAGCACGGGGCCTGTCGGTGGCCCTGCTGCACGCCGCGCCGGGCCTTGGGAATGCGATGGGGATGCTGTACGACGCCGCGAAGGCCGGCGCGCCGATGCTGGTCATCTGTGGCCAGCACGATCAGGAATTCTGTACGACCGAACCGGTGCTGTGGGGCGAATTGCCCGCCATGGCGGCCCCGCTGGTGAAATGGCAGGCCGAGATCCGCAGCGCCGTCACGATCCCCCGGATCCTGCGCCGAGCCGCGAAGGTTGCGATGACCGTGCCGACGGGCCCGGTCTTTGTGTCGGTGCCGCAGGACGTCATGAAGACGCTGACGAATGTGCCCGCCGGTGTCCCGAACCGTGTTCTCACCCAGACTGCGCCGCCGGACGCCGAGATCGACGCGCTGGCGGCCCGGATCGCCCGGTCGGAGGCGCCCGTGATCATCGCAGGCGATGCCGTGGAACAGTCCTCTGCGCAGGAGCAGCTGGCAGAGTTCGCGGAACTTGTTGGCGCGCCTGTCTATACCGAGAACATTGCCAACACGACGCCTTTACCGCCCCGGCATCCGCTGGCACGCGGCGCCATCGGCCGGCTCGCCCCCGGCGTGCGGAAGAATCTGGAGCGCCACGACCTGCTGATCTCGGTCGGTGCGGACCTGATGACCCTGTCCCTTCCTCACGAGACCGACCCGGTGCCGGAGGACATTGCGATCGTCCATATCGACACCGACCCGTGGGAGCTGGGTAAGACCTACACGACCGAAACGTCGCTTCTGGCGGATCCCGCTCTGGTGCTTACGGCCCTCAGCCGGCGCCTCGCATCCGACGCCGGCCTTGCGTCCGGTGCGGCCCGGCGCATGGAGACGGAACGGGAGACCGCCCGAGAAGCGCGCGCCGCGCTGGAGGCGGAGGCGATGTCGGCGGATCGTAGTCTGGTCGACGCGCTGGCGCTGTATTACCGGCTGAGCGACCGCCTGCCGGACGGGACGATCATCGTCGAAGAGGCGATCTCGCTCGCGCGTGGCATCCGGGAGTTCCTGGTCGGGCCGCAGCCGGCCAGCTTTTTCGGTCTGCGCGGTGGCGGCATCGGCTGGGGTCTTTCCGCGGCCATCGGCATCAGGTCCGCGCAGCCGCAACGCCCGGTGCTGGCCCTGATCGGCGACGGCAGCGCGCATTACAACATTCAGGCTCTTTGGACTGCGGCGCATGAGAAGCTGGCGGTCACCTTCGTCATCCTGAACAACAACGGGTACCGCATTCTTGACGAGCGGTCGGGGCGTCAGGGCTCGCTGATCGCCGTGACGGCGATCCGCGAGCCAAGGGTGGATTTCGTCGCTATTGCACGCGGATACGGGCTGAATGCGGAACGGGTGGAGACGCTGGACGGCGCGGCCGATGTGATTATCGGCGCGCTGGACCGGACGGAAAGCACGCTTATCGAGGTCGCGGTGCGCAGAAGCTACTGATCGTCCGAACGGTAGGGTATGGCTTCCTTGGTGAGGCGCGCGATCTCTCTGGCGGAGCGGGTTTCGGACTCTTCGATGATGTGGCCGAGAAGACCCGCGGACCGCGAGACGACCGCCATGCCGCGCGCGATGTTGGCGGGAACGCCGATCTCCAGCAGCAGCGCGCCGATGGCGCCCGTCGCATTGATGGTGATGTGGCGTCCTGCCTGCGCATCGACCTCCGTCGCGAGAACACGCAGCATTCCGATGTATTTCCCGGCCACGCCACAGTCCTCGGCGAGCGTCAGCAATGGCTCGGTCCGGGGATCGTCCGGCTTGTGAAACCCGTGCCCGAAGCCCGGAACCGGTTTTTTCACCGCGCGATGCTCTGCCACGACCCGTTTGCAGTAATCCGACGGGTCGCCGCCCTCGGCCACGCCCGCCTCGAGCAGTGCGGCGCAGCCTTCCATCGTGCCGGCAAAGACCTCGCCCACGGTCATCAGCCCGCCTGCGATGGCAACCTGTACCTGACCCGGAACACTGTCGGCCAGCAGCCGCGTGACAAGGGCGCCCGGCGTGAAACCGTGTTCGGCGAGTGTGACGAGGCAGGCGTCCAGCACGCGTGTCTGCGCGGCATCCGGCATCCGCCCGGTCGTCAGGAAATAGGTCAGCTCGGTAAAGCTGACCTTGCCGATCAGGTCGCCGACCAGATCCTTGCCCCGGATCGTGACCGAGGTTGCATCGGCCGTCGCAATTTTCGTCGTCGCCATCGGTCCTGTTTGCCCTAGCCTCGGAAGACGAAGCAATCGTCGGCGGAGAACCCGACGCGTACAGGGCCCCGCAGATCGTTGGCGCGGCTTTCGAACCGGATCGCCTGTCCGCCGAGATCCGCGTGATAGAGCGATCTTGCACCGAGAAAATCGGAGTCCTTGATCTCTATGTCGAGGACATTGTCCCGGTCGTCGCCAGGGGCGAGCACGCGGATTTTCTCTGGCCTGACAGCCATGGTCACCGGCCCGCCGGCATCGATGGCCTGCGGCTTCTGAACGCGGATCGTCCGGTCCCCGACCACCAGCCGTGCATCGCCGCCCGCGATTTCCAGAACACCCTTGATCAGGTTGCTCGAACCGACGAAGTCCGCAACGAACGGGTCGCCGGGTCGGGCGTAGACCTCTTCGGGCGTGCCGAACTGCACCAGCCGTCCCTCGGACATGACCGCGACCCGGTCGCTCATGGTCAGCGCCTCGGACTGGTCGTGCGTGACGAAGATGGTCGTCACGGCGAAATGCCGCTGAAGCCGGCGCAGCCATGTCCGCGCACGCTCCCGCAGTTTGGCATCGACGTTGGACAGCGGTTCGTCCAGCAAAAGGACAACCGGCTCGTAGACCAGCGTCCGCGCCAGCGCGATGCGCTGCTGCTGCCCGCCGGACAGTTCGTGCGGATAGCGATCCACATAGTCCGACATCTCGACCAGCGAGAGGTATTCCTCCACCAGTTCGCCCCGCCTTTTCTTCGGAACCTTCCGGATTTCCAGCGGCAGGGAAATGTTGCCGCGAACCGTCATGTGCGGCCAAAGCGCATAGCTTTGCAGGACGAGGCCAAGTTCGCGGTCCTCCGCGGGGACGAAGGTGCCGTTGTCGCCGTCGGCAACCACGCGACCGCCCACCATGATCCTGCCGGATGTCGGCTGATCCAGCCCGGCGATCAGGCCCAGCGTCGTGGACTTGCCGCAGCCCGAAGGTCCGAGAAGCGATACGAACTCTCCTTCCCGCACGTCGAGGCTGAGGTCCTTGAGGGCCGCGAAGCCGCCGAAGTGACGGGAGACATTCTTGAGACTCAGGTCAGCCATAAAGGGACACTCCTGCGATGCGGCGCATGCCGAGGATAAAGAGGGCGGTGATGGCAAGCTGGATGGTCGCGAGAGCAGAGGCCGGACCCGTCTCGCCGCTGAGGAACATTTGCAGCAGGGTCGTGCCCAGGACTTCGCTGCCCGGCGCGACCAGGAAGACGCCGGTCGCGTAGTCCTTGAAGAAATGGATGAACAGGATCGCGTAGCTGGACAGCATGGCGGGGACCATGAGCGGCAGCACGATGCGCCGTATGGTCGTCCACCAGCTTGCCCCGATGGCGCGTCCGCTTTTGTCGAGCTGCTTGTCGATCTTGATGATCGCCGTGGCCATGGCGCCGTAACCGAGGGGAATGTAGCGCATCGTGAAGGCGATCATCAGAAGAAAGATCGTCTCGCGCAGCCAGCCGAGGGGCTGGACGATCACGGTCACATAGAAGATCCCGATGCCGGCGATCATGCCCGGGACCGCGCGTGGCAGCAGGCTGATGATATCGAGGAACCGCCGGAACGGGAATGTCGAGCGATGCACGACGACGGCCAGCAACGCCACGATAGCGACGGCGAAGGCACCGCCGACAACCCCGATGATGATCGAGTTCGTCATCGATCGCACGTAGACGGGCGTGCTCAGCACCAGCCGGAAATTGTCCAGCGTCAGGACTTCGCGGATCGGGATCAGTGGCGTCAGGAAGCTGGAGAAGGCATAGGTCACGAGCCCGGCCAGCGGCAGGACGACGAGGATGGCAAGGTAGAGCAATAGCGCGGCAAGCGCCACGAAGCGCCAGTTGCCCAGCCTCATCGTCCGCGGTCGGGTCGCCTTGCCGGCAATGGTGACGAAGCGTTCCGGTTTTCGCAGCAGGACGCGCTGGCTAGACACCAGCACGACCACCAGCAGGACCAGGAAGCAGGCGGCCGCCGCGACCAGACCATAGTCGGGGCTCGAGACCGAGATCGCCCGCGTATAGATGTAGGACATGAACATCTCGATGTCCGCCGGACGGCCGAACACCAGCGGGATCGAGACCGCTTCCAGCAGCATGACGAGGTTCAGGATGCTGCTCATGATCAGCGCGGGACGCAGCAGCGGCACGGTGATCCGCCAGAACACGGTCAGCGGCCGCATCCCTGCCGCCCGCGCGGCATCCTCCAGCGTCGGGTCGGAGGACCGCAGCGCGGTCAGGCAGTAGAGATAGGTGATCGGCACCTGGCAGACGCCCGCGACCACGGACATTCCGACGATCGAATACAGGTTCCAGGGCACGTCGCCGAAGGCGAGCTTGAAGGTCATCGTCACATAGCCCGCCGGACCATAGACGATGGACCAGCCGGTGGTGATGACGAGGTGCGAGATGAAGATCGGCCAGATCATCAGGCCGGAGACGAGGCCCTTCATCGGCATGTCCGTCCGCCCGATCAGAATGGCGGCGACTGCACCGACCACGCAGGAGAACGTCGTACCGATAGCGGCAAAGATCATAGAGTTGAGGACCGAGCGCAGGAACTCCGTGTCCTCCATCAGCCGGGCGAAGTTGCCGAAGGTCGGCTGGATATCATCCAGATAGAGCGCCCGGTCCGCCACGGCCTGAACGAGCAGCGGCACCACAGGCGCCAGAACGAGGAAGCAGACGACAATCGCCACGGCCCACTGGATCGCGCGCTCACCCTGCCAGAACGGGCGCTGTCCCGGACTGCTACCAGTCCGCAGCTTCACCGACTCCATCGACGAAGTGTCCATCTTTCCTCCGCTTTTCGGGTCTGATTTCTTTCCCAGACCTCGCCGGTTTGCCCCGGCTATCCACGTGTGAGTGGTCCGACTATTCAGCCAATCGTCAAGCTACTCTGCCGCCTTGGCCGGCGTTCCGGTACCGACTGCACCAACGGCCACGAGCTCTTTGATCTTCTCTGGTGAATAATCGAGCACCCCGGAGAGGACCTCCTCGGTGTTCCCGCCGTGACGCGGCGGGTAGCCAAGTTGCGGCTGGCCGGAAAACTTGAAGGGATTGCCGAGGAATTTCACGTGGGACCCGGTCGCCGGGTTGGGCACATCGTCCACCATCCTGCGCGCCTGCGCAACGGGATGCGACACGGCCTCGGCCACGTTCTGCACCAGCGCCGCCGGAACGCGTGCCTCGAAGAACATCTTCACCCAGTCTTCCGCCGGCTTCTTGCTGAAGATATCGGCGAGGATTTCTATCAGCGCGTCGGCGTTCCGCAGCCGGTCTGGCCGCTTGCCGAACTCGGCGCTTTCCGGAAGGTCGGGTCGGCCGATCAGTTCGCAGAACTTCTTCCAGAACGCGTCGCCCGTCGGCGACACCGCAAGGTAACGCCCGTCCGCGCAGCGGTAGACCTCGCTTGGGGTCAGCACCGGGTTGCGCGACCCCCTCGCGACCGGAATGGTTCCCGACGCGAAGTAGTTCTGCGCCTGCCATGTCAGCAGGGAAACCTGACAGTCGTAAAGCGAGATCTGAACCTTGGCGCCCTGCCCCTCGCGCGCGGCCCGCGCAAGCGCCGCCGTCAGACCGAGAGCAAGATAAAGGCCGCCAGACAGATCGCCGATCTGATAGCCGACCCGCACCGGCGAACCGTCCTCCTCGCCCGTGATGCTCATGACGCCGCCCATCGCCTGAACGATCAGGTCATAAGCGGGCGCGCGGGAGTAATCGCCCTGATCGTGAAGACCGATAAGCTCTGCCACGCAGATCTTCGGGTTGATCTCCGACAGGCTCTCGTAGTCGATGCCCAGCCGTTTCGGGACGTCGGGCGCAAAACCGTAGACCACGGCATCGCAGCTGCGCACGAGGTCACGAAACACCTCCATCCCTTCAGGCGACTTGAGATCGAGCGCGATCCCCCGTTTCCCCCGGTTGACGGACAGGTAATAGGCGGAGTCGTTCTCGATGAAGTGCGGCGGGACGCTGCGGGAGAAATCGCCACTCAGAGTTTCTACCTTGATCACGTCGGCGCCAAGCTGTGCCAGGAGCTGACCGGCGAACGGCCCGCCCAGAACCCACGTAAGATCAAGTATTCGAAACGAATTTAGCAAGTACGTCCCTCCCGGAAGCTTCGCATTCTTGTCGCCGCTTCGGTTTCGCTGGGGAACTTGAAGGACGGAATTTTCACAACCTTGACCTAGATCATTTACAGACCGCAACCGACTTTCACTGACATCGGCTTGAGATTTCTTGACAGGATATCGTGCCCTTGAACGACCCTTGCCAAGCCGCTCAAAGAAAGTGGCTGCCGCCGTCGACAACCAGCGTCTGACCGGTCGTGAATCCCGATCTTTGCGAGGCGAGAAACAGGGCCGCGCCGACGATATCCTCGGCCTCGGCACTGCGCCCCAGGGCCCTCTGATCGACGCGATGTCCGGCAGCGTCGGGGAACAGGTCCAGGCTGGCGTCGGTCAGCGTGAAGCCCGGTGCAATTGCATTGACTCGCACACCGCTATTGCCCATCTCGCGCGCGAGAGCACGGGTCATCGCAAGGACGGCCCCTTTCGAGGCGACATAGTGCAGCCAGTTTTGCGAACCGGTCATGGCGACGGTCGACGCCACATTGACCACCGCGCCCCGTGCGTCACGCAGTGGTTGGGAAAGCGCGCGGGTTGCAAGCCACACGCCCTTCACGTTCACAGCCAGCACGCGATCCCACTCTGCCGGGTCGATTTCCTCGAAGGGCGCACGCCGCAGACCGCCATAGATCGCGGCGTTGTTCACCAGCACCGAGACCTCGCCGAAGCGGGTCAGTGCCGCGTCGCGAAGACGGTCAAGGGATTGCGGATCCGTTGTGTCGACCGTGACGGCGATGGCCTGGCCGCCCGATTGTTCGACCTTGATCGCCGTCTCATCCGCGGACGCCCCGACGATGTCCGCGGCAACGACGTAAGCGCCCGCCTGCGCGAACCCCAGTGCGAAAGCGCGGCCCAGCCCGCTTCCCGCGCCGGTGACGACAACCGTCCTTCCCTCCAGCCCGAGCCCCGCTGCATCGCCCGCCAAACCTGCTTCCGTCATCAACTTACCCTCCCTCTGAACGCTTCCAGCCCGACCCACAGCGGGCCGGTTTCCTGGTCAGCCTACGAAGCCGCCAGCACATTCAGGCTGAGAGAAATTCTCACAGGCATCTTCCTCAATTTCGATTGCAATCGGAACGAGCCGGAACCGAGTATTCGCCGGCACACTGGCAATTGGATGATGAAAGATGACACGACCAAGCGAAGTCAAACCGAGAGAGGGTGAACAGCCCGCCGCATTGTACAAGGATTGGGTAATCGGCTCGGAATTTCCCGAGCTGAGGTTCACCATCACGCCCGACATCGTGGAAGAATACATGTCGGTGGTCAGTGCGGAAGCATCCAACTACGTCATCGACGGCCGTCAGGCTGCGCCGCCGAACGTCGTGGCCGTCTATCTGATGGCGGTCATGTACCGGAAGTACCCGCCGCAGCAGGGTGGCATCATGATCGGTAACACGTTCAAGTTCTTCCATCCGATCTGGGCGGACGAAACCACAGAGGTGGTCGGCACCGGGCGCCTCACCGACAAGTACGAGAAGAAGGGCCGCAAATACATCTGCTATCAGGTCGATTTCCATCGCGCCGACGGACAGCAGCTGACCTCCATTCTCCACACCTCGGCATTCCCGGACTAGGAACAACAACCATGATCGAAAGAACCATTCCGCAGACGCAAGAGATGTTCGACAACTACGGCAAGTTGAACGGCGACAACGACATTCTGCACTACGACGATGCCTACGCGAAGGAACGCGGCTTTCGCGGCACGCTGGGTCACGGCCTGATGTATACCGGCTATGTGGCCGATCTCGCCGCCAGGAAGTATGGCACGGACTGGCACTATCGCGGTGAACTGACGGTGAAGTTCGTCCGCCCTGTCTGCCCGGGCGACAACCTTGTTGTCAGTCTGGACGAAGACGGCACCGCCAAGTGCGAGTCGCAGTTCGACACAACGCTTGTCGGCAGCGCCAAGCTTCGCACGGACGACTGACCTGAGTTAAGAAACCGGAATGACGGCCCGCGCCATCGGCGCGGGCTGTCTTCGTTTCGGCCCTATGCCTCACTCTCGGCAAAGGCAGACAGGACAAGCGACCGCGCCATGGAGTTGCTTTCTTCGCCCTGGACACTCAGCCAGTCGACAAAGGCCGCCGTGGCCCGCTCGTTGACGCCCAGAGGCGTGGCATGAAACCCGTAGTCGAACCCCTGCACAAGCGACGACTGGACCGGGACGACCAGCCGGGATGCCGCAAGGTCGTCGGCAACCAGCGGCAGCGGCACAAGCGCGACGCCCAAACCCTCCATCGCGGCCTGAAGGCCAAGGAACATCTCCTCGAAATGGACGAAACGCGCGTCGGCGGGTTTGTTGAGGCCGGCCGACCTGAACCATTCGATCCATCTGCCCGGGTTTGTCGCGGCCTCGATCAGGGGGAACTTGACGATATCCAGGGGCGACCTCAGCGTTTCCTTCTCCAGCAATTCAGGCGCGCAGACCGCCACGAGTTCGCCAGTCAGAAATGTCTTCGGCTTGAATTCGACGCGATGGGACCCGAACCGCCGGATCAGTACATCGGCGGACCGCCCGCCGGCCGGCAGGCTGGTTCCAGTCGTGATCCTGACATCGATGTTGCGGTGCCGACGCATGAACACGGACATGCGCGGAATCAACCATTTGATCGTGAATGTGGGTGGCGCATTGACCGCGACGACATACTTGGGGCTGCCCTGTTCGATCTCGCTCATCGCGGTCATGATACGCTCGAACGCAGGCGCGATGCCTTCGAACAGCCGTTGCCCGTCCTCGGTAAGGCTCATCGGGTAACCGCGTACGAACAGCCTCAGCCCGAGTGTCGCTTCCAGTATGGAGATCTGGCGGCTGACGGCGCCGTGCGTCACCCCGAGTTCTGTCGCCGCCGCGCTGAAGTTGAGCTGCCGCGCCGCGACCTCGAAGCTTCTTAGCGCGTTGAGTGGCAACTGGCGCTTGTGCATGTTTTCCTCCCATCCCGGTCGTGGCCGATTGCATCATTCGCCAAGCACCGGAGCCCCCTGCCTCGATCCTCTTCGAAGCCGCTTCTCCGGGAACCGGATCGGCACCAATCGGACGCCGGAAATCCGGTCGTCCGAATGTAAGAAGGGGCCGCGCGTCCCAAGAAAAACTCACAGAAAAGCTACGGTCAATTTGCACTTTATGCAAATCCAAACTGAAAATAGGCCCGCAGTTTCCGGGGACTGCGGCGGATCCCGACGGTTATCCGTCGTTTCGTTCACACCAGATAATCGCACACTCCCGTTGCCATCCGCGCCGCCGGGTCCGCCCGGTCCACGCCGGTGTGGCTTTCCTCGTAAGCCTTATAACCCCACGGCGCGATCGCGACTGTCAGCATGGCCGTCGAAACAGAAGTCCGGCCGCGGGCCTGTCGATCCCCGAGGGTGAGTTTCACGCGGTGACCTGGAAGCTTTACTCACAAGTCTCCCCGCTGCGACAGTCGTAGGCTCGGCGTCGCAACCGGATGGGAACGAGCCTTGGGACCACACAGCACGCATGCGACCTCCGCGCGGCAGCGACGTCTTCGCGCACCACGCCCGTGTCCCCGTCGGGCCGGAAAAAGGCTCCCTACGTGACCGCGGGCCCCGGTTCATCCTCCTCGCCCTTCCGCGTCCGCACGTTCCGGTCGCTCTGGATCGCGTCGGTGATGTCGCATTTCGGCACGCAGGTGCAGATGGTCGGCGCCGCGTGGCTGATGGTGTCGCTCACCTCATCCGAAGGCATGGTCGCCCTGGTGCAAGCCGCCGTCTGGCTTCCGCAGACGGTCTTCTCGCTGTTCGCGGGGGTGGTCGCCGACAATTTCGACCGCCGCAAGGTCATGCTGACGGCGCAGTGCACCATGTTCGCCGTCTCGGTCGCCCTGACCGTTCTGGCCTTTGCGGGCGTCCTGTCCCCCTGGTCGCTGCTTGGCTTCACCTTCCTGATCGGCTGCGGCGGCGCGCTGAATGCCCCGTCATGGCAGGCCTCCGTCGGCGATATCGTCCCGCGAGACGACATTCCCCAGGCCGTCACCCTCAACGCCATGGGCTACAACGGGATGCGCAGCCTGGGCCCGGCATTGGGCGGGCTCATCGTCGCCACGGCCGGCGCCGCCTGGGCCTTCGCGGTGAACGCCGCCAGCTTCATTGGCATCATCTTCGCATTGAAGGCCTGGAACCCGCCTGCGACCGAACGCCCGCTACCGCGCGAGAGCTTCGCGGGCGCGATATCCGGGGGCCTGCGATACACCAGCATGTCGCCCGACCTGCAGCGCCTGATCTTCCGCGCGCTGCTGTTCGGATCGTCGGCGATCGTCACCCCCGCGCTTCTGCCCGTCCTTGTGCGGGATACTCTGGAAGGCACCGCCAATACTTTCGGTCTGATGCTTGCCTTCTTCGGTGCAGGCGCGGTCGTGGCCGCGGCGATAAACCGGCCCCTGCGCCGGCGCTTCGAAAACGAGGGTGTCGCCCGGCTGGGATTCATCGGCTCGGCCATCGGAACCCTGACACTGGCGCTCTCGGCAAGCCCCTGGATCTGCGCGCCGGCCCTGCTGCTGTCGGGGTGCGGCTGGGTGCTGGTGCTGTCCATCCTGAATTCCTCGACACAGCTCTTCTCGCCCCGGTGGGTCGTCGGCCGCGTGATGTCGATCTATCAGGCGGGCGCATTCGGCGGCATGGCCCTGGGAAGCCTGCTCTGGGGCTGGGCCGCCGAAACCGCCGGACTGACGGCGACCTTCCTCGCGGCGGCGCTGGTGCTGGCCCTCGGGGCACTGATCGGGCTGTGGAAACCGCTGCCGTCGGTCAGTACGGCCAACCTCGAACCTCTGAACCGTTTCCGGACGCCCGAAGCCAAACTCGGCCTGACCTACAAGGCCGGCCCGATCATGGTGGTCGTCGAATACCTGATCGATACCGGGGACACCGAGGCGTTTCTGCAGCTCATGGCCCGGCGCCGGCGCATCCGGATCCGCGACGGAGCAAAACAGTGGGTCCTGCTGCGCGACATCGAACGCCCCGAACAATGGAGCGAGTCCTATCACGTCGCGACATGGGGCGATTACATCCGCCACAATCAGCGACGGACAGCCGCCGACGCGGAGGTCTTCGACAACCTTCGCCTGCTCCATCGCGGGCCGGGCACCCCCGTCGTCCGCCGCCTGATCGAAAGACAATGGGTGTCGTCGAAGGAGGCAGATACGGCCTACCCGGTCCGATCCAGCTAACTCGGGTCAATCACCCGGCCTCCATGCGTGGAAATTCCCTACCATCTGGATGAACGCACCCATCAGTTCCGACCGAACGCAACAAACTGTGCCAGATCCGGCACGAGCAGAAACTCTACGGCTTGCGCGGTTTCTCAATACCTCTGCCGGGACGGAAAAAGCGCACGAAGGACCTTCCGCAAAATCCGGGATGAAGCGCACTTGTGACGCTCACATCAGTCACTTCAAAAAAGGCTGCCGCGGCGAACCGTTTTTGAATGGGGATGCACCGAGTTCAAGTTCCTGGCGATCACCTGACGCTATACCTTGGAAAAGGTGACACGATATGCACGCGCGGCGGGTCAACAGACTCTCCCAAAAACCGCCCCGAAGCGCATGACGTCGAAACGAAAACATAAAAATGTGTCGCACATTCGAAGGCACGTTAACGGGTGTGACAGCGTTTCCATCCGGGTGGCTGACTTCTTGGACTGGAAGCTTGTGGTGCCCGGGGGCGGAATCGAACCACCGACACGAGGATTTTCAATCCACTGCTCTACCCCTGAGCTACCCGGGCACGGGTGAGCGGCATCCGCTCGGGTCGGCGCTGTTTATAGCTGCTTTCCGGCACTGTCCAGTGGCATCGCGGGATTTTTCACGGCCGCGCCGCCGCGTCGTTTCAGCGCCAGTCCAGCGGCGCGCGCTCGCGCTTGCGCTGCAGTTCGAAATGGCCAAGCGGCGTCCAGCCGGCAAGCATGGTTTCCACCGGATCGGCCCGGAACGCGGCCTTCAGCGCGGTTTCCACCTGACGGCGGTCGCGTTTCGGCAGCGGCGCGAAATCCACCGTGATCTGGCCGCCAAGACCGCGGCAGCGCAGGGCCCGCGGCAGGGCGCGGATCAGCGCGAGATTGGCCTTCAATCCCGCCGCGGCAGAGGTATCGCCACCGGTGTTCACATCCACCGCCACCAGCGCGCGGGTCGCTTCGACATAGGCGATGGCGCCGCCCGACAGCGGCAGCCGCGGCGACAGCGCCGCCTCGATCAGGTCGTCGATGCTGTGGTCGGCAAACGCGGTAGGACCGTCCGCCAGAAGCTCTGGTTCCGGCCAGTCGCGCAGGGCTGTCTGGTGGGCGTCGGGCCCGTCGAGCAGCAGCTCGGGCTCCCGGCCCTCCGCATCGCCCAGGATGGCCTGCGACAGATCCGTCATCGTGCGGATGTCGCCGGCCACGACATCGTCGGGCATCCCCGCCGCTTCGGACCGCAGGATCAGCCCCGTTCCTTCAGGCACCATGCCGACGGCCAGCGCCTCCAGCGCGGCGCGTTCTTCGGGGTCCTTGATCTGGCGCGAGACGTTCACGCCCGGAGCATCGGGCGTCACGATGGCGAACCGGCTCTTGAACAGCAGCCGCGTCGCCACCGGCACCGCCTTGCCCGGCTCGGCATAGGTCCCGATCTGCACCAGCAGCGATTGCCCGGGCCGCAAGCCCTTGGACTGGCGCAGGAACCCACGCTGGCCGCCGGACAGTTTCACCGTCACGCCGCCCTGCCCCTTCATCGGCCGGTCGGCGATGGCGCGGTAGATGGCGCCGGGGCGCGGCGTGTCGTCGGGCGGATCGATCAACAGGTCGTCGAGCTGCCCGTCGACCAGCCGCGCCGCGGCGCCCCGTCCGCGCCATTCGCCAAGGGCGATCACGCTGCCTTTCATCCCTGCCCCCAGACCGGCCAGCCGGCCGCCTGCAACAGCTGCGCGGTCTCGAAAACCGGCAGGCCGACAATGGCTGTGTAGGAGCCCTGGATCCACGGGATGAATGCGCCCGCCGGCCCCTGGATGGCATAGGCGCCCGCCTTGCCTTCCCAGTCGCCGGTCGCGAGGTAACCGTTCACCTCGGTATCCGACAGCCGCTTCATCCGCACCTGCGCCACAACGTCCCGCTCCCAGATCCGCGCACCGCGCTTCACCGCCACCGCGGTGATCACGCGATGCCGCCGTCCGGACATAGCATACAGGAATTCCGCCGCCTCGCCCGCATCCGCGGGCTTGCCCAGGATGCGGCGGCCCAGCGCCACCGTCGTATCGGCGCAGAGTATCACATCCTCCGGCCCGCCCTCGACCGCCTCCGCCTTCGCGGCGGTGATCCTCCGGCAATAGTCGCGCGGCAACTCTCCGGGCAATGGCGTCTCGTCCACATCCGGCGGCGTCACCGCGTCAGGTACGATGCCCAGCTGCCCCAGCAGCTCCCGCCGCCGCGGGCTGCCCGATCCCAGGATCAGCCGCATCGCAGGCATTGGAAGCTGAAAGGCGAGTCCGCCCGCTTCCTCCGGCTGAAAACATCCCGGGGGGCCGCAACGAGTACGCCATCGGCACAAACACGATGGACGGCGGGTGCAAAGCCCCCCGCCGCGCCGGACCGCACAACGGTCCGAACCATCCGCCGCAGCATCACGCCGGTCTACTTGAACCGATAGTTGATACGGCCCTTGGTCAGGTCGTAGGGCGTCATCTCGACCTGCACCTTGTCGCCGGCAAGCACCCGGATCCGGTTCTTGCGCATCTTTCCTGCCGTATGTGCGATGATCTCATGGCCGTTTTCCAGCTCGACCCTGAACGTCGCATTCGGCAGGAGTTCCTTCACGACGCCGGGAAATTCGAGCAGTTCTTCCTTGGCCATGGTCACTCCATATTCACGCCCGCCCCATGCGGGCGCCGCTTAAATGCGCTCTTTCGCGGCGATATTCAAGTTCTCAGGCGCTTGCTCAGCCAAACTTGACGTTTTTTGACGGGGCGTCCTGCAGCGCCCAGTCGGCGTGGTTAAAGACCCGCCCCTCGGCGCGGACACGGGCCACGGCAGAGATATCGACATCCGCATAGACCCAGCCCGGCACGTTCAGGTCCCCCTGCGCGATCACCCCGGTATCGGGAAAGCCCAGATCCGGCGGGCCATAGACCGCCGCCGCGCCGGTACTCGTATCTAGCACCTCGCACCACTCCACCGCCCCGACCGTCGGCGAATGCACGGCGACGCACTGATTCTCCAGCGCCCGCGCCATCGCGCCGATCCTCACGCGCGAATAACCCGACAGCCGCTCGGTCTGCGACGGCACCAGCAGGATCTCGGCACCCGCATCGACCAGCGCCCGCCCCAGAAGGGGAAACTCGCTGTCATAGCAGATCAGGATGCCGATCCGCCCCAGCGGCGTGTCGAACAGCGTCAGCGGATCGCCCGGCCGCACGTCCCAGATCTCGCGCTCGTAGCGCGTCATGATCTGCTTGTCCTGATAGCCCAGCATGCCTTCGGGCCCAAAGAACCGCGCCCGGTTGACCGGCCGCTCGCCCGTCATCACCGGGCCGCTCCCGGCCAGGATATGCACGCCATGCTCCGCCGCCAGCCTCGCATGCAGCTCGTCGGCCTGCGGGATCAGGTCCGAGACCGCCCGCGCCGAAGCTTCAAGGTCCATCCCCACGCCCTCGCCCGCCAGCGACACCAGCTCCATCGCGCCATACTCGGGGAAAACCAGCAGATCGGCCCCTGCCCCGACCGCCTCCGTCACCCAGGCGGTCAGCTTCTTCTCGTAATCGGCCCATTCGCCGAACCAGTCCGCCGGGTAGGCCGCCGTCGCAATCTTCATAAGTCTCGCATCCACATCTGCAGCGGCTTCTCGGTCTCTGCCGCGTCGCCCACATCCTTCCACGAAAACCGGGCGATGGCACCCTGTATCGGTGCGTAACCCCGCTTGTGCCAGAACCCGTCGAGCGGACGGTAGTCCGCGGGCCGCATCGGGTGATCGCCGGGCCGCACCACGCCGCAGAACACGCTGTACCGTCGCCCCAGCGCCCGCGCATGCGCCTCACGCGCATCGAAAAAGGCGTGCCCGATCCCCTGCCCGCGCCAGCCGGGCAGCAGCACGCTTTCCGCGCAATAGAAGATGTCGGTCAATGTCAGGCCGCGTGCCGCGAAGGGCTCGGCGAACTGGTCCGCGTGATCCTCCATCGGCGTACCGGTCGCGGCGCCGACCAGCCGCGCGCCGTCGAACGCCCCAACCAGGATCGCATCCGCGCTGTCGGCATAGCTCGCCATGTATCGCTTTTCGTAGGCCAGATCGCCGTCGTAAAGATAGGGCCAGGCCCGGAACACCTCGATCCGCAGCCGCGCGAGATCGTCCAGCACGCTATCGACCGCTACTCCCGTGAGTGTCTTTATTTCAATCGGCATTGAAATACGATCTCACTCGCCCTCCGCCTTCCCCGGTCCGAAGCGTTCCTGCATCCGCTTCAGGATCTGGTCGCGCGTCTGCCGGTAGGACACCAGCTTTTCCTCGCGCTTCGTGCCCAGTCCCGTCGGGTCCATGATCGGCCAGTATTCCACGTCCTGATGGTAAAGCCGGGTCATCTCCAGCGCCAGCCGCTGACTGGCCGGCGACAGCGCGACGATCAGGTCGAAGCTCGACAGGTCGTCACCCCACTCCTTCATTTCCTCGAAACTGCGCGACCGGTGGCGCGACAGTTCCACGCCCAGCTCCTGGCATACGGCGACAGCGAAACCATCGATCTCCAGGTCGTTTCGGACCCCGGCTGACTGTACGTAGCAGTCCTGCCCGTAAAGCTTCTTCATCAGCCCCTCGGCCATCGGCGACCGCACGGCGTTGTGGTCGCAGCAGAACAACACCGAGGAGGGGAGCCGGGTCATCGCGCGTTCACCCGCCCCAGTGCAGCACGCAGATCAGGGTGAACAGCCGCCGCGCCGTGTCGATGTCGACGTCGGCCTTGCCCTCCAGCCGCTCCTGAAGGATGCGCGCGCCCTCGTTGTGGATGCCGCGGCGGGCCATGTCGATGGCCTCGATCTGGCTTGGCGGCAGGCGCTTGACCGCGTCGAAATAGCTTTCGCAGATCTGGAAATAATCCTTCACCGCCTGCCGGAAAGGACCCAGCGACAGATGAAATTCGGCAACCTGCCCCTTGTTGCCCTTCAGGTCGAAGACCAGACGCCGCTCGCGGATGCACAGCTCCAGATCATAGGGCGGCGGCGGCACCTCGCGCCCGTCGCGATCCGGCAGGCGAAAGGAATTGTCCTCCAGCAGGTCGAAGATCGCGACCTTGCGTTCCTGCTCGATCTCCGGCGTCGGCGCCGGCAGCCCGCTGTCATCGATGGTGACGGAGCGGAGGTCCATGGTGGCGTCGGTCATCCCTCTGCCCCCTCGTTCAGCCGTTCCAGCCGCGCCCGCACGCTCAGGCCGTGCGCTTCCAGCGATTCCGATTGCGCCAGTGTCTCGGCCGCCGGGCCGATGGCGCGCAGGGCTTCGGGCGTCATCCGCGCCAGCGTCGTACGCTTGACGAAATCCATTACCGAAAGGCCGGAAGAGAACCGCGCCGACCGCGCCGTCGGCAGCACGTGGTTCGGCCCGCCGACATAGTCGCCGATGGCTTCCGGCGTCCATTGCCCGAGAAAGATCGCGCCCGCGTGGCGAATCCGCTGCGACAGAGCTTCGGGATCCTCGACGCACAGTTCCAGATGCTCGGGCGCCACCCGGTCAGACAGCGCCGCCGCTTCCTCCAGATCGCGCGTCACGATGACCGCGCCGAAATCGCGCCAGGACGCGGCCGCGATCTCGCGCCGCTCCAGCACCTGCAGCCGCTTTTCCACCGCCGCCGCAACAGCCTGCCCGAACCCGGCGTCGTCGGTGACAAGGATCGCCTGCGCACTTTCGTCATGTTCGGCCTGGCTGAGCATGTCGATGGCGATCCAGTCCGGGTCGTTGTGCCGGTCCGCGATGACCAGAATTTCGGACGGCCCCGCAATCATGTCGATGCCGACCTTGCCGAAGACCCGCCGCTTCGCCGCTGCGACAAAGGCATTGCCCGGCCCGGTGATCTTGTCGACCGGCGCGATGGTTTCTGTCCCATAGGCCAGAGCCGCGATCGCCTGCGCGCCGCCGATCCGGTAGACCTCTTCGACGCCCGACAGTTTCGCCGCCAGCAGCACCAGCGGATTGACCGCGCCACGCGGTGTCGGCGCACACATCGCCAGCCGTTCCACCCCGGCCACCTGCGCCGGGATCGCGTTCATCAGCATCGACGACGGGTAAGAGGCCAGCCCCCCCGGCACGTAAAGCCCGGCCGCAGACACCGGCGTCCAGCGCCAGCCAAGCGTCGCGCCGGCCGCATCGGTCCAGCTTGCATCCTCTGGCATCTGCCGCGCGTGATAGGCCCGGATCCGGTCGGCGGCCAGTTCCAGCGCCTCGCGCTCCGCCGCAGGCACCTTCGCGCATTCCGCCTCGATCTCTTCCGCCGAGAACGCCAGCGTTTCAGGCGTAAGCTCCAGCCGGTCGAACTTCGCCGTCAGCTCGATGACCGCCGCGTCGCCCCGGGCCCGCACATCCTCGATGATCGCGCGCACGGTCTCGTCCACGTCGGGCGCGTCCTCGCGTTTCGTCGACAGGAAGGCGGCGAAACGGTCTTCGAAATCGGGCTCTGTGGTCGACAGGACTATCGGCATCGGCAGCACTCCTCGCCGAACTCCAATAGCGGCGGGGGAAATGCATCACAAGCTTGCGCCTGGAATGGACGGGCGTTTCCGCTGCGGTGAGGCCGGGGGGCGCTGCCCCCCGGACCCCCCGGGATATTTTCAACCAGAAGAAAAAGCGGAATGTCCGCAATCAGACGTTTGCGCTAACATGCCTGAAATCAATGACTTGACCCCCCGTCCCCATGGGGACGCCCCTAATCCGGGTGCCCCGGCGCGTGTCCCGAGACTGCCCTGTAGGGCCGGGTCACGTCCCGCAGGGTGACCTCCAGCGCCTCCACCTCCAGCGCGATGCCCCCGTCCCCGGCCAGCACCAGCTCCAGCCGCCCGGCCCCGTCCTCACCCGGCTCGAAGCCGATGGAGAGGAGCGACAGAATCAGGTCCCGATCGCCGCGGTCGATGCCCTGGCTCGACACCTTCAGCACGTCATCCACGACCAGCACCGAGCGCACCCGCTCATACTCGCCGCGCCGCTCCGCCGCCGCCTTGTCCTCCCACCGGAACCGGTTGAGCAGCAGCGCAAAGCGCCGCTCCTTCGCCAGCCACCGCATCTCGCCCGCCGGGAAGACCGCGTCCTGGACCAGGGCCGAGATCACCTGCAACCCCTCCGCCTCGCGCGCGACCAGGTGCAGTGGCGCCTCGTCGGCATCTTCGAAGCGGGCGTCCTGGCTCATTCGCCGGAGATCCTCTCGATCTCGGCGCCGACACCCATGAGTTTTTTCTCCAGCTGCTCATAGCCACGGTCGAGGTGATAGACCCGCGCCACCCGTGTCTCGCCCTCGGCAGCCATCGCCGCCAGGATCAGCGAGACTGAAGCGCGCAGATCTGTCGCCATCACCGGCGCGCCCTTGAGCTTCTTCACGCCGGTCACGGTCGCGGTGCCGCCATGAACCTCGATATCCGCGCCCATCCTCACCAGCTCCGGCGCATGCATGAACCGGTTCTCGAAGATCGTCTCGTGAAGCTCGCTGACACCCTCGGCGGTGCACATCAGCGCCATCATCTGCGCCTGCAGGTCGGTCGGAAAACCGGGGAAGACTGCGGTGGTCACGTCGACCGCCTTCACTCGCCCGTTCTTGCGCGACACCTTCACGCCGCGATTGGTCTGCTCTACCGCGACGCCGGCCTCATCCAGCTTTTCGACGAAGGCGCCCAGCAGGTCGAGCCGCCCGCCGATACATTCCACCTCGCCGCCGGCAATCGCGGGGGCCAGCATGTAAGTGCCCAGTTCGATCCGGTCGGCTACCACCTCATGGGTGGCCCCATGCAACCGGTCCACACCCTGAATTTCGATCCGCTCGGTGCCCTCGCCCTGGATCTGCGCGCCCATCTGGCGCAGGCATTTCACGAGGTCCACGATCTCCGGCTCACGCGCCGCGTTGGTCAGCACAGTCGTGCCGCGCGCCAGCGCCGCCGCCATAACGATGTTCTCCGTCGCGCCCACCGAAGCGAAGCGCAGCGCTATCTCCGCGCCCTTCAGCCCCTTCGGCGCCTTTGCCAACAGATAGCCATCCTTCAGCTCGATCTCGGCGCCCAGCGCCTCGAGCCCGTGAATATGCAGGTCCATCGGCCGCGCGCCGATCGCGCAGCCGCCGGGCAGCGACACCTCTGCGTGACCCATCCGCGCCAGCAGCGGCCCGAGCACCAGGTTCGACGCGCGCATCTTCCGGACGATGTCGTAGTCCGCCCAGGTGCTGGTCAGGTCGTGGCTCGACATCGCCAGAACGCCGCCGTCCTGCAGGCTGACCACCTCCGCGCCCAGCGAGCGCAGCAGCGTCGACATAGTCTTAATGTCCGACAGCCGCGGCGCGTTGGTCAGCGTCAGTGGCTCCTCCGACAGGAGCGTCGCCGGCATCAGTGTCAGGCAGGCGTTCTTCGCCCCTGCGATCGGTATTTCACCGGAAAGGGCACCATTGCCCCGGACCAGAATTGAATCCATCTTTGCCTCACTCCTCGGGTTTCTTGCCGCGTGCTTTCGCCTGCGCCTTGCGCCGCGCGATATTGGCCTTCAGCGCCGCCTTCAACCGGTCTTCGCGGTTTTGGCCGCCCTTGGGCCGCGGTGTCTGCCCCGTTTTCTTGCCCATGCAGCCTTGTGTACCGCACGTCCCGGGAACCGTCCAGATTGCGCTTGCGCCCTCGGCGGATTGCGTCTAATCAGCCGCGCACGAAACGGGCTGCCGTAGCTCAGGGGTAGAGCACTCCCTTGGTAAGGGAGAGGTCGAGAGTTCAAATCTCTCCGGCAGCACCATCGTCACTCGCACTGAAAATCCGTTGACGCAGCAATCCGCCGGCAATTCGGATCGGCAGTAGGAAACTGATCGCGGTGAGCCACCTATAAGCGATGATGCATCTCCGCGAGACCACACTCTATTTGCCCGTGACTTACGACGTACGGACCTAAATGCGCGCGGTGGCGTAGGTCGAGGGATGGAACAGCTCGTCAACGGACACACGGCGCCGGGACAGTCCCTGCCGGTGATGGTGGTCAAGGAACGTGTCCAGCACCTTGCGGTTGTCGTCGACACCATAGGACCAGAAATCGGCACCCATAAGCCGGCGCGCCCGGTGCAGCTGATCTTCGACAAAGGGCAGCGTCACCTTTGTGGCCGACGTGTCGGACAGCCGCGACAGGCATTCCGCCTTGGACGCCTCGAATGCCTTCTGGACAGTCGCTGGCAGCCACGGATTGGTATCAACGAGTTCGCGGCGAATGCCGACGAGGTGCATGATCGGAAAGATCCCGGTCCGCCGATAATAGTCCTGCGCCTCCTTCAACGGATCGTCGAACAGCCAGCGCACCGGCCCGTCCGCACCGAAGGTGGACGGCATCCGGGGGCCGACCAGAGCGTCGATCTCGCCGTCCGCCAGCATCTGCGCAAGCGTCCTGTCAGCCGGCGCGTCAGTAATCCGGATATCCGGTGGCAGGTCGAGGCTGATCTTTTCGGGACGCCCGCCCAGATCTTCGAACGCACCGCGAACCCAGTCGATTTCGCCGGGACGCACGCCGTAGTCATCCTCCAGCAGCGCCCGAGCCCAGACATTGGCCGTCAGCTGATACTCTCCGAGCCCCACCCGGCGGCCACGCAGATCTTCGGGCCTGCTAATGCCCCTGGTCGCGTTGATATAGAGAGAGGTGTGCCGAAATGCCCGCGAGGGAAAGACGGGGATCGGCACGTAGGGGCAATCGCTGTTCGCGATCTTGACCACCGTCGAGCTCATTGAAAGCTCGCAAATATCGAAGTCCCGGGTGCGAAAGGCGCGGAAAAAAATCTCCTCGGGAGACAGCCGGAGAAAAACCGGGTCTACACCATCGATCCTGACGTCGCCGTCGATCAGCGGCCGCGTACGGTCGTAGTCGCCTACCGCCACCGAAAGATGCAGATTGCCCATGATACCCCTCCTATGCCCGGTCCGTCCCGGCCAATCATGCCGGTCCGAGGACGGTTTTGTCGACCACTGACCCGCCGACGCGTCAGACGAACTGAACCGCCACCGCGCCCAGCGGCCCGAAATCGGCGTGCAACGTGTCGCCCTTCGCCGCCCAGACGGGGCGCGTGAAGGACCCCGACAGCATGAGCTGGCCGGGTTCCAGCGTGGTGCCGAAGGGGCCGAGCTTGTTGGCCAGCCACGCGATGGCCATGGCCGGATGGCCCAGTACCCCGGCAGCGATGCCAGTCTCTTCAATCTCGGAATTGCGGTAGAAGACGGCGCCGACCCAGCGCAGGTCCACGTCCTCGGGCCGGACCGGGCGCCCGCCCAGCACGATGCCGGCGGCGGCGCCGTTGTCGGCCACGGTGTCGAAGATCCTACGCGGCTCGGTCACCCTTGCGTCGATGATCTCGATCGACGGCACGACCCATTCGGTTGCGCGCATGACGTCTACGAGGCCGACGCCGGGGCCGGTGAGCGGTTCTTTCAGGATGAAGGTCAGTTCCGGCTCGACCCTGGGCACGCAGAAGCTTTCGAACGGCACCTTCGCGCCGTCGGACAGCACGAGGTCGTCGAAGAGATAGCCGTAATCGGGTTCGTCAATTTTCGAGGCCGCCTGCATCGCCTTGGAGGTAAGGCCGATCTTGTGGCCGACGATCATTTGGCCTTCGGCCACGCGGGCCTCGGCGACCATGGACGAGATCGCGTAGCTGTCCTCGATCTCGATGTCGGGAAACATCTCGGACGGGCGCTTGCCCTGGACCTTGGTGCGGTGGCTTTCGAGAAGCGAGGCGACGGCCTCGCGGCGCTGTGTGTCGGTTAGCATGGGGTCCTCTTGGTATTCGTGTCATTGGCTGGGACAATGGGTGTTGTCATGGCCCGGCTCCGTCGTCCGCGCCGCGCGGCCGTCGCAGTGTTGCCAGAGCCGCGGCAAGCGCCCCGATGGCGAAGCCGGCCGCGGCGATGGCGGCGGGCCAGATCAGCGACAGGTCCAGGGCGGGCAGAACCTCGCCATAGCCGTGCGAGAGCAGCCCCTCTTTCAGCGAAGACCAGGCGATCGCGCCCAGCACGACGACGGCGACGAGCCGCCACGCCTGATCGGCCAGACGACGCCAGGCGCGCGGCATCCAGGCCGAGAGCGGTTCGACGCGGACATGCAGGTCGTTCCACTCGCATTCCGCGACCGCCAGCGCCACCGCCAGCACGACCGACAGGCCGACGATATCGATGGCCCCGCGCATAAGGGTGACGCCGGCGATGCGGCCCGCCACGTCGAGCATGGTGACCAGCGTCGCCGCGAGGAGCCCGACGGAGCCCAGAAGCGCGATGGCGGCGAAGGAGCGGGACAGCGGTCGCATGGCGTCACCTCATGGTCGCGGGAAGGAAAAGGGCGATATCCGGAACGGCCAGAAGCGCCAGCGCCACGGCGACGATGGCGACCACGAAGGGCAGCACGCCGACGAAGACGTCCCTGAGGCGCAGTTCCGGGATCTGGGAGACCAGGACGAAGATATTCATACCCACTGGCGGCGTGATGAGGCCAAGCTCGATCAGGAGCACCATGACGATGCCGAACCAGACCGGATCGTAGCCGATGGCGGTCACGATGGGGAACAGGATGGGTACGGTGAGGAACATGATGCCGAGCCCCTCCATGATGCAGCCGAGCAGTGCGATCAGGGCCATGATGATCAGCATCACAACCGGGGCCGGCAGGCCCAGCCCGCTGACTGCGCCGGCCGCCTGCACGGGGACGCGCGACGCTTCCATGAAGAACTGGAAAAAGGCCGTGCCGATGATGATGAGGTAGATCACTGCGGAGGTGCGTGCGGTCTCGAACAGTGCGTCGCGCAGGCGGCGCAGCGTGAGCTTGCCGATCACCGCCGCGATGACGATGGCCGCGCCGGCGCCCACCGCCGCGCCTTCGGTCGGGGTGAAGAGCCCGCCGTAGATCCCGCCCAGCAGCACGCCGAAAAGTGCCAGCACCGGCACCAGTGCCAATAGCCGGCCCATGTCGCTTTTGCCGCCCTCGTCATCGCCGCCGCGGCCCGCGTCGCCGGGTCGGAGCCGCGCCCAGACGGCGACCGTCAGCGCGAAACCCGCGACGAGGAGAAGGCCGGGTACCAGCCCGGCCACGAAGAGCGCGCCGATAGAGGTTTCCGTCAGATAGCCGTAGATGATCAACATCGTCGAGGGCGGGATCATGATGCCGAGCGTGCCGCCCGCGGCGATGGTGCCGCAGACGAGTCGCGGATGATATCGGCGGGACAGCATTTCGGGCGCCGCCATCCGTGCCATGGTTGAGGTCATGGCGAGCGACGACCCCGACGCCGCAGAGAGGGCACCGGAGGTCAGGACCGTCGCCACCGCCAGCCCACCCCGCCGGCGCCCGACCAGCGCGTTGAACGCATCGAACAGTGCTGTCGACAGGCCGGAGCTGGCGGCGACGTTGCCCATCAGGATGAACAGCGGCAGCGTCGAAAGCGCGTAGTTTTCCAGTATCTCGCGTGGGACCGTACCGGTCAGATAGAGAACCGTCTGGTGATCGCGCAGGAGCCAGACGCCCCCCAGCCCGGTCACGGCCGTCGCCAGCGCGATCGGCGCACGCAGGGCGAGGAGCAGGATCAGGACGCCGAACCCGGCCAATCCCAGTGCGAATGGGCTCATTCCGTCCTCGCCCGCCGCGTGCCGATCAGTTCGTCATCGAGATTTGGCGTTCATATTCGGCCATGAACGCGTCGTAGAACTCATGCGCGGGGAAGCCCTTGCCTTCGAGCTCTTCGAGATAGGCGTCGACGACCGGCTGGGTCGCGGCACGCCAATCGGCGCGCTCCTCCTCGGTCAGTTCGCGGAAGATGTGGCCTTCGCTCGTGGCGATCTCCTTGCCGCGCACGTCGGAGCGGGTGAACGCCTCGGCGAATTCTCCGATCATCTCAGGCGTGGAATAGCTATCGAGCAGCGCCTTGATGTCGTCGGGCAGCGAGTCGTACTTGCCCTGGTTCATCATCAGGAACAACGGCGCGGCGGTGATGTCGGTTTTCAGATGATAGTTCGACACTTCACCCACGTTGAATGCAACGAGGATGCCCATCGCGCCGATGGCCCCGTCGAGCACGCCCTTCTGCATCGCTTCGTAGATGCCGGGTGCAGGCAACAGCACGCCTTCCGCTCCCAGTTCGGCCAGCGCCGCGACCATCGACGGGCCGCCGGCGCGGACTTTCAACCCGGCCATGTCCGGAATGTTCTCGACCGGGGTGTTGAAATGCGTTTGCTGCATCGCGGTCAGCCAGATCGCGATCGGCTTGACGCCCTCGAAGTCCATGTAGTCCGCGTAGGTGGTCCAGAACGCCTTGGATGCGGCGATGCTGTCCTCGTAGAGGAACGGCAATTCGAGGATCTCCACCATCGGAAAACGGCCGGGGGTGTAGCCGAAGAGCCCGTGCGAGATGTCGACGATTCCGCGTTGCGCCTGTTCGTATTGCCGCTGCGAGTTGCCATAGGCAGAGCCGCCGAAATAGGTCTCGAACTTGACGCGGCCGCCGGATTTCTCTTCGATCTCCCCGATCACGCGGTCTACGGTGAGCTTGTGATTGGGGCTTTGCGAGGTCGAGAAAGCGCTGATCGTGAGCGTGATCTCCTCTTGCGCCCAGGCCGCGCCCGACAGCGCAAGCGCGCCAATGAGTGATAATCCAGTCAATCTGCCGAGCATGATATCCTCCCTTGTCGGCTGAGTGGCCCGGCCGGCTCTGCGGTCGGTTCCGGGCTGGTGACCCCTTTGTCAGAGGTCGATGTAGACGTTCTTGACCTGTGTGAACGACAACAGCTCCTCGAAGCATTCCTCGCGGTTGTTGCCGGATTGCTTGGTGCCGCCGAAGGGCGCGGGAAAGAAATGCGCCGCGGCGTTGTTGACCCATGTGTAGCCGGCCTCGATCCGGCTGATGGCACGGTGGGCCGTCGCAAGATCGCGGGTGAAGACCCCGCCGGCGAGCCCGTATTCCACGGCGTTCACTTGCGCGAACATCTCGTCCTCGTCGCGCCATTTGAGCACGGACAGGACCGGGCCGAAGATCTCTTCCTGCGCGATGCGCATGTCGGCGGTCACCTCGGCGAACACAGTCGGCTCGATGTACCAGCCGTCGGCGAGCTGCGGATCGTCGGGGCGCTTGCCGCCGGCTACGAGGCGGGCGCCCTCGGACTTGCCGATCTCGATATAGGACAGGATCTTGTCGTATTGCTCTTTCGAGACGATGGCGCCCATCGTCGTTTCGGGGTCGGTGGGGATGCCGGGGCGAAACGCCTTCACGCTCTCGGCGACCCGGTCGAGCACCGCGTCGTGGATATCCTCGTGCAGAAACAGCCGCGTGGTCGAGGAACAGGCCTGTCCGCACCAGGTGAAGGCCATGCCCTTGACCGCCCCCGCCGCCGCGCGGTCGAGGTCGGCATCCGGGTAGACGACGAGTGCGTTCTTGCCGCCGAGTTCGAGGCTGACATCCTTCAGCCGGTCCGACGCGCCCCGGGAAATGGCGCGGCCGGTCGGAATTGATCCGATCAGCGTGATCTTGGGGATCAGTGGGTGTGCCACCAGCGCCTCGCCGCATTCCTTTCCGCCGGTCAGGACGTTGAACACGCCGGGCGGGAAAACGCCGTCGATAAGCTCGGCAAAGCGCAGTGCCGAAAGCGGCGCCTGCGGCGGCGGCTTCATGATGACGGTGTTGCCTGCGGCGACGGGTGCGGCGAAGCGGCTGGCGATGAACATGATCGGGTGGTTGTAGGCCACGATGCGGGCGCAGACGCCGTAGGGTTCGCGGATGGTCATGTTCACGATGCCGTCGCCCATCGGGATCGTGGCGCCACGGGTCTCGTAGACGAGCCCGGCGAAATATTCGGTCAGTTCGGCGGCGATGTCGACGTCGCGCATCAGCGCCTTGACCGGGTTGCCGCAATCGATGGCGTCGATCAGGGCGAGTTCTTCCCTGTTCTGACGCAAGATCTCGGCCACCTGCCGCAGCGCGTCGCCACGCACCGAAGGCTTGAGCCAGCGCCAGGACTGGAACGCCTGGTGCGCGGCCTCGGCCGCGGCAGCGACGTCCGATTGGTTCGCCTCGGCCACTTGCCCCAGGTCGGCGCCGGTGGCGGGGCTGGTGACAGACGTGTAGCCGCCGGCGGGTTCGTGCCACGCGCCGCCGTAATAGAGGCCGCGGTTCTCGGGAAGGTTGGGAACGGTTGTCATATTCCGGCTTTGTTCGTTCATCGTCTCACTCCGCGCGGGCGATCAGCGGGCGCAATGCGTCGACCAGGCCTTCGGGATTGGTGCGCGCAAGGTCGTGGGTGCCGGCGATCTCCAAGACCTCGGCGCGTGAATTGGCCTGGCGCACCTTGTCCATGGTTTCCGGTGCGAACAGGTCGGACTCGGCGGCCCTGATTACCGTCAGCGGCTGGGTCAAGTTGGACAGGAGGGCCCAGAAATCCGTCTTTTCCGGCGCGCGCTGTCCGGTTTCCAGCACGGCCTTGAACTTGTCGCGGTGGTAGAGGTCGCGTTTCAGCCGGTACCCGCCATCGACGGGCTGAAGGAACATCTCGTAGCGCTTGCGCAGGTCCGCGCCTGCCTGTGCCGGGTCGAGCCCGTCATAGCGCATCGCGGCCTCGACGCCGTCGAACAGGTCCGGCTGTCCGCCGATGGATTGCGCCACACGTTTGCGGCCCAGCGGTGCCAGATCGGGCGCGAAGTCGATCAGGGCGAGCGCGGCGACCCGGTCCGGCCAGGTCGCGGTGGCATAGAGGCAGACGCGGCCGCCGAAGGAGTGGCCGGCCAGGATCGCCCTGTCCCAGCCCTCCTGATCCATGATCGCCATGATGTCGGCCGCCGCGGCGGGGGGAGCGTATTTGTGATACGGGCTCCAGCCGGATTCGCCGAAGCCCCGCATATCCATCGCCGCGACCGGACGTTCGGAGGCGAGCGCCTCGGCGATTTCGATCCAGTCCCACGAGAAGAAGGACAGGCCGTGCGCGATGATGACCGGCAATCCGCCGCCTCCGCCGAACAGGCGGTAGTGGATGTCGGTATCGCCGGAGCTTACGCGCCGCGTTTCGTGGGCCGGTCGCGCCGTCGTCATGAAGCCGACGCCGAGATCACGCCCATGCCGGTGATCCATTCCGGAATGATGTGGTAATAGTCGACCTTTGCCTTCACCGGCGCCAGTTCCCGCGCCGCTGCCATCGCCGCGACCCAGGTGCGCACCTCATGCGCGCCGAAGCCGGCGACCTGATCGACCTCGGCATCGGTTATCGCGTCCAGGCGGTCGGTGTCGAAGCTGGTGATCGCATCGAGGAACCCCTCGTCCCAGTCGGCGTTCGGCGGCAGGCACGGCCCCTTGCGCTTGACCATGTCACGCGCCGCCTGAACGACCCGCGCCTCGCGCGCCTCCAGTTCGTCTTGCGTCGGCACGCTGCGCTCGATGAGCCGCCGCGCCACCGAGGCCGGAGAACGCTCCAGCCGCGGGGTCGGCGGATCGTGGGACAGGCCACCTGAGCCGATGATGGTGAACTTCATCTCTCTCTGCCCGGCAAGGAACCGCCCCACCTCGGCCCCGAACAGGCGCGAGCGGCGGAACGACGGGCGTGGATCGGCGGCACAGTTAATGAAGATCGGTAGCACGTCGTAACGCGCGAGCGCGCCAGTCAGTTGGATCAGTGGCACCGTCAACCCGTGATCCACCTTCATGTCATGGGAAATGGCGGTGTCGAAGTCATGCCGGTGCATGTGCCGCGCGCAATCCATTGCAAGTTGCCGTGGTACCCGCAGCGGGCCGCCGGGGATCCCCCAATCCTTGGTACCGACGGCGGCGGTGCCGATGCACCAGCTTGGCATCAGGTCGTAGAAAAAGCCGTTGAAGTGGTCCGGGCAGAAGGCGACCACCAGATCCGGGCCGAATTCCTGCAACGTGTTTGCGGCCTGATCGACAGTCTCGAAAAACCGCCGTTGCTCGCCCTCTTCGCTTTCCTCGATATCCGTCAACATTAACGGACTGTGCGAGGCGCAGATCAGTTGGACGCTCATCGTCTCTCCTCCTGTTCAGACGCTTACGTCTTCCATCGTGCTCTCGGCGAAGACCTCTTCCAGCGCCAGCCGGCGAGTGGCGAGCCCCTGTTCGTGCGAATAGCGCATCATCGCTTCGAGCGTTTTTCGGTTCGGTTCGATCCCGTAGGACCAGAAGTCGCGCCCCATCACCCGGACGGTGTGTTCGTATTCCGCGGCAACCCAAGGCAGCCCGATCTTCAGCGCCGTGACCTCGCCGAGATCCTGTTCCGCGATCGCCTTGGCACCGGCAAAGGCCTTGCAGAGCGACGCGGGCAGCCAGGGGTGCCGTTCGACCAGCGACTTGCGGATGCCGACCGCGTGCATGATCGGAAAGATCCCGGTGCGGCGGTAATATTCGGCCTCGTCCTGACGGTAATCGGGAAACAGCCGCCGGACGCGGCCGGAGCCGTCGAGGAAGCTGGAGGGCGCACGCGCGGATATTACGGCGTCGAGCGCGCCGTCGCCAAGCATCTGTGACAGGGTCGCCTGCGCCGGCGCGGCTTCGATGGGAAAGCCATTGGGCAGGTTCAGCGGGAATTTGTCGCGGCGGCCCGGCTGTTCGAGCCCGCCCTGGACCCAGGACATGTCATCCGCCACGATGCCGAAGTCGTCCTTCAGCATCCCGCGCGACCAGAGCGCCGCCGACATCTGGTATTCCGGCACGCCCACGCGCTTGCCGCGAAGGTCCTCCGGCGTGTCGATGCCCGAGTCGCGCGAGACGTAGATGGCCGAGTGCCGGAACATCCGCGACAGGAACACGGGCAGCGCCATGTAATCCGTCAGCCCGCGCGAACAGGCGATCAGGAACGGGCTCATCCCGATCTCGGTCACGTCGAATTCGGAGTGGAAATAGGCGCGATGGAAGCATTCCTCGACCGGCATGGGGAGGTAGTTGACCTCGCATCCCTCTACGCCGACGCGGCCGTCCATCAGGGGGCGCACCCGGTCATAATCCCAGCTTGCGATGGATATCTGAAGGCGTGCCATGCGACTCCCGCGTCTCTTCCCTTCTCTATTAGGACATATAAAAATCAAAAGTCCATATATATAATCTTTATATAAAGAAGCCTATTGCCCAACGCGGCCGGATGCGCTTAGCAGGAAGCCACGACAAGAGCCGGAGCAGACTATGGAACTGCCGTCGACAGGAGGTCAGAGCGCGGACGCCGACACGGAAGGCGTGCTCAAACGCAGCCGTGTGGCTATCTACCTGCAGCTTGCCGAGCTGTTCCGGAACCGGATTATCTCGGGCCATTGGCCGGTGGATTCTCAGATCCCGCGGATCGAGGATCTGGCCGACGAGTTCGGCGTCGCGCGCGGCACGATCCGGCAGGCCTTCGACACGCTGGAGAACGAGGGGCTGGTCGAGCGCAAGCGGGCCAAGGGTTCCTTCGTGCGCCGCCGGCCCGCCCAGGCGCCTGCCCATGCGCTGGAAATGGACTGGGCGCAGCTCTTGGAAGCGCACCTCGGCTCGCAGATCACCACGCTAGTTCAGGCGCACCTGGCCGAGCTGCCGGATGTGCTGGGCCGCGGCCTGCCGCCGGTTGCGGCCTATCGCCGGATGGTGCGTTTGCACCGGCGGGACGGCGAGCCGTTCCTGCTTGGCACCTCCTTCCTGGACGACCGGCTTTATCGGCAGCTTCCGCCCGAGCGTTTCGAGAAAGAGGCGCTGCTTTATCTTCTGCAGGAGCTGGCCGGCAACGACCTGGGACAAGCGCAGCAGGTCCTGACCATCGCAACCGCCGACGTGGACACTGCGCGGCATCTCGACATCTCGGTCAACGCGCCGGTCGCCGTGATGCGGCGGTCGGTCCTGTCGCGCGCGGGGGAGCTGATCTATGCAAGCGAGGGCCTGTACCGGGGTGACCGGGTCATGCTGGAAATCGCCTTGCGTTGAACCGGAGGGGGGTTCGAACCGATGACGCAGTCGCTGGAAGAAACGCGCAGGGATCTGGTGCTGGCGAGCCGGATACTGGTCAACGAGGGCGTGCTGGACGGCTTCGGCCATGTCAGCCAGCGCCATCCCGGTGACCCGGAACGCTATCTGCTGCCCATTGCCCGCAGTCCCGGGATGATTGCCGCGGGGGATGTGGCGGAATTCACGCTCGACGGCGATCCGGTGGCAGATGACGGCCGCCGGTATTTCCTGGAACGGGTGATCCACGGCGCGATTTATCGCGCCCGGCCGGACGTGGCCGCGATTGCGCATTTCCATTCGGCCGACATCATGCCCTTTTGCCTGACGGGCCGGGCGTTCCGCCCGGTGACGCATGTCGGAGCGACTGTGGGGTATCATGTGCCGCACTGGTCGGCGCAGCAGGCGTTCGGCGACACGAACCTGCTGGTGGCGACGCGTGAGCAGGGTGACTCGCTGGCCGCCGCTATGGGGCGGGCGCAGGGGGTGTTCCTGGCCAATCACGGCGCCGTCGTCGTCGGGGACGATATCCGTTCGATGACGTTCCGGGCGATCCAGCTATGTTCCGACGCCCGCCTGCAGGTGACGTCGGCGGCGTTCGAGCCGATCACGCGACTGACCGATGCCGAGATCGACGCCTCCGGCGCAGCCAACCTGCAGCCGCATATCCTGGCGCGGGCCTGGGACTGGTGGTCTGCCAGGGTCGAGAGCTGAGGCAACTACCAATCAATTCATCCCGCTGCCATCGTTCCCTTGCGCAGGCGTTCCGGACGGCCCCGGGCGATCTGTTCAACGCCGCAATGGACTAACGGCACCGGCGTCTTATCGACCGCGACACCGTCCGGTGCCTCGCGAATGTCTACCCAAGAGAGCCAGCTCTCGTCATCGCGCTCGGGGTAATCCTCGCGGATGTGGCTTAGGCGGGACTCGGTGCGCGTCAGCGATGCGCCGAGAATCAGCCGCGCGGCAAGAAGCATTGCCTCGGTCTCCTGCAGCCGGACCAATTCGTGCACATGCGGCGCCCGCAGATCCGCAGCTCGCGCGGACAGGGAATCGACCTTCGCCATCGCATCTTCCAGACGGCCGGCTTCTTTCAGGATTCCGACGTCATAGGCGAACATGATCTGCTGCAGGTCGCGCAAAAGCCGGTCGGACTCCGTCTTCGCCGAGGGCTTCAATCTTCCGTCAGTCTGTGCATACAGGCGCTCGACCTGTGCTGGGTCAATTTGTGGCGGCGGCGCCGTATCGAGATCCTCGACGGCGCTCTTTCCAGCGATCCAGCCATTGCCTATGCACAACCCGATGTGAAACCCGGCAAAGTGGTTCGCCGCCCCGGCCTGCGCCAGACCAGCGGCAAGAAGGCCTGGCACATCTGAGCGGCAGTCAGGCCCAGTGCGCAGCGCCATCTTGGTCATCTGGTTGAGCGCAAAATACGGCGTCTTGCCGAACATGTCGGTCTTGGCTTCCTCCCCCAGCTTGCGGAAGAAGTTGTCCATCCACTTGACTTTGCTCTGAACGAAGTAGTCGCGAAACTCCTCGGGGATCGGCGACATGTCGAGATAGAGCGGATCATTGCCTTTCCGCTTCTCCAACGCCATCGCGCGCGCGATTGTGGGTACGTCGGCCTCGTCGCCCCAGTCAGAATCATATTCCGGCATGAATGCCTCGTCCCGGGCATTCTTCCAACGCGCGCCTTCCTGGATCGCAAAGGTTATGCCCTCGAAATAGAACTTCGGTGTACCGGGGCGGACATAGCTGAACTCGGCATTGCGAAGGGACGCACCGGCGCGCAGGGCCAGCAGCGTGCCGGTCCCGGTGATGTCGCGCACGAAACCCGAGCGGAACGTGATCGCGTTGGTGCAGATAATGGTCGCGCGCGCCGCGATCACGTAGAATTCGCCGCTGCGGCTGCCGATGCCGGTGGCGCCGGTGACCCGACCGTCGGCGTCCTTCAGGAGCCCAATGACGAACAGCCGGTCGATCAGCAGGACACCGTCGTCTTCTAATGCCCGGCGCAGGTGCCAGCAGAATTCCAGCCCGCCGCCTTCGGGATGCATGACCCTGGCCTGATCCAGCCCGCGCGTGGGTCGGCGGGCATAACTGCCGTCATCGTTGCGGGGGAATTTCAGGCCGATTGCCTCGAAGTCGCGCAGCCGGTCTTGCGAGTCGATCAATGTCTGGCGCACCAGTTCCTGGTCGGCGATTCCATCGTTGCCGGCGACGATCTCTCGCAGGATGCCGTCGATGTCGTCCTCCGGCAGTGCCACGATGGTCCATCCGTTGGAGAAGGCAGTGTGCCCTGTACGGCCGATCATCCAGGAATCGACGAGCGTCACGCGAGTACCGGCAGGGCTGTTCCGCTTGGCGCTCAGCGCTGCAAGGAGACCGCCGGCGCCGGCGCCGATCACCAGGATATCTGTCTCCGAGAAAAGCCCCTTCATGTTCATGCCGTCACCATGGACGCGGCCGGTTCTTTACCGACGGATGAACATCCACGATCTGCTCGGGACAGAAGATTTCGCAGCTGAAGCAGGTGATGCAGTGCTCGCGAAACCTTATGACTGGCAGCAGGTCGCCCGCCGCGAATCCCGGCAGGTCACCTGGGTCATCTATGGGCTCCATGTGGATGACATCGGCGGGGCAGACGATGTCGCACACCCCGCAGCCGGTGCATTTCTCGATCTCGATCTTCTCAATCATGGTTCCGATCTGTCCCGGACAGTGATTTCGAGATCCGGCGCATCGTTCGACGTCGCGCCTTCACGCAGCGCGACGCGGGCGTGGTCAGCCTTGCGTTGATAGCGGGCGATCCGGATGACCGAATAAGTCGTCAGCGCAAGGAAGAAGGCGACGATGGGATGATCCGTCAGCAGCGTCATCGGCCGGTCGCCGTAAAGAATTACTGTCTGGCGAACGTAGAGTTCCGCCTGCGGTGTCAGGGCGAAGCCGATGATGAAAGCCGCGAATGAGAAGTCCAGCTTGCGCATAAAGTATCCTACCACCGCGAAGATGAAGGCGATGGCGACGTCGAACATGCTGTTGGCCCCGGCATAGGCTCCAGCGATGCAGCACAATATAACAGCCGGGTAGATGAACCGGTTAGGGAAGCTGACGACAAATGCGAAAAACCGCAGACCGGCCTGGCCTATGACGAAGTTGAAAATATTCGCCAGCACCATCGCGGCAAAGATGCCGTAGATCAGCCGCGGGTGGTCCTGGAAGATCAGCGGTCCGGGCTGCACGCCATGTACCAAAAAGGCCCCGATCAACACTGCAGCGGTCAGACTGCCGGGTACTCCGATTGCCAGAAGCGGAATGAGGTTCGCGCCGGAAACCGCGCTGTTCGCCGCCTCCACGGCGGCGATCCCTTCGAGCTTGCCCGTGCCGAACTCCTCGGGCGTTTTCGAGGCACGTTTAGCCGAGGCATAGCCGAGAAAGCCCGCAACGACAGCGCCAACGCCCGGAAGCGCGCCGATGCCGGTTCCGATGGCGCTTGAGCGGAGGGTGGTCGGGAAACAGGCGCGCCACTCCGCCCAGGTGACGACCTTGTTCTCGCGCGGCACTTCCTTTGCAAACGGGTTGAGCCGTTTCGCCGCGCCGGCTCGGCCGAGGATCTGCGCCTCCAGCTGGACGATGATTTCCGACAGTGCGAGCAGGCCGATGGTCATCGGAATGAGCGAGACGCCGTCGGATAGCTGTACGAAGCCGAATGTCATTCGGGGTACGGCTGATTCCGGGTCCAGGCCGATGGTGCCGATCACGCCACCCAGTGTCGCGGCTATCAGGCCGCGGATCAGCGACTTGCCCGACAGCCCTGCAATGATGGTCAGGGCAAAGATCAGCACCGAGGCCATCTCCGGCGGCCCCATCTTGAGCGAGATCACCGCGACGGGTGCTGCCACACAAAACAGAACGATGTCACTGACCGAGTCGCCGAAGACCGAGGAATAGAGTGCCATTTTCATGGCCTTCAGACCCTTGCCCTTCTGTGCCAGAGGGTAGCCATCCATCGCGGTCGCGGCCGCCTCCGGTGAACCCGGTGTATTTAGGAGTATCGCGGCGACGGAGCCGCCAAAGGTCCCGCCCTTCATAATGCCGATCAGGAAGGCGATGCCGCTTAGCGACGACAGGTAAAAGGTGATGGGCAGGGCCAGCGCGATGGCCATCGGCCCGTTCAGGCCCGGGATCGCGCCCACCAGCAATCCGGTGAACACCCCGACCGCGATAAGCAAGACGTTTTCGATCGCGAGTGCGTCACCGACGCCGAGCAGGATCTGATCCATTGCCACGCTCGCTTAGAAAGGGCCCGATGGCAGCTGCACACTGAAGACATTGTAGAGCAGCCAATAGATCACGAAGGCGGTCGCCACCGGGAACAGCACCACCTCTGTCCAGCGCGCTTCGCGCTTTTCGATGGCCAGCATCAGGACGATCATCATTCCGGCTCCGGCGATGACAAAGCCGACGGCCGTGATCGCCAGAAAACCCAGGACAAAGTACATGGCGGCGGTACCAATATAGGCCCAGTTCGACCCGTCCAGACCACCGCCTTCCGCCTCGGGATCGACCGGCTTCAACAGCCGGGTCGCGACCAGAAGCGCGCCAAGTGCCACTAGGAGCCAGAGGAGCGACAGCGGGAAGAAGGCCGGATCCAGTCCGTACCCGCTGAAAGACTTGATCTGGCGCGGCACGACCACAAAGATCATCAGCAGGCCGACCAGAACGATCAGAGTCCCCGATATGATGTCAGACCGCTTCATCTCTTTGATCCCGCCCGGTTTCGCATCCAGCCCGGCCACGCCCGTTGTCGTGGCCGAACAGGTCGTTAACTCTGCCCGTCAGCCCGAGGCTGCGTCGACCAGCGGTGCGACAGCATCGTACTGCTGGTGCAGGAAGTCGGTGGTTTCCTCGGGGCCGCGGTACTTGGTCTGAAGCCCGATCTTCTCGCGCAGCGTCTCCTGCACGGCGGGATCGCTGATCGCCTTCTCGATAGCGTCGACGAGGATTGCCATGCGGTCTTCCGGCACGCCTTTCGGGGCCGAGAGCATGAAGGTATCGACGAAGGTGAAGTCGTACCCCAGATCCAGAAGCGTCGGAACGTCGGGATAGTCTTCCATACGGTCCGCCGCCATCGTAGCCAGCGGCTTCATGGTGCCGGCACGAACCTGCTCGGTCCAGCCGCTGCCGCTCCAGGTCATGTCGATATGACCTCCGAGCACCTCCTTGATGCCGTCTGCACCCCCCTGAACGGGGATGACCCGGAACTCGACACCCGTCGCTTTTGAGATGGCCGCCACCATGAGGCGCGAGGCGGAAACCTGCGACGCAAAGGTGATCGGATCGCCGCTTTCCTTGTGTGCCGCGATCATCTCTTCCATCGAGTTGTATTCACTGTCGGCACTGATCACGATGGCGTCGGACGGATAGGTCAGGGTCGCCAAGTGGTCGAAGTCGTCGATCTTGAACGGCAGATCCGAATTGAGCTGTGGCGCGAGCGTGTAGGCTGCGCTGGCGCCCATGCCGATGGTGTAGCCGTCAGGCTCCGAGTTGATGAGCTCGGCCGCCATGACCGTGCCGCCGCCGCCGGATTTCGTGACCCCCGTCACCGGCACACCGAGCGTTTCCGACATCTTCTCGGCAATCAGCCGGCCCGTCGTGTCGACGGCACCGCCCGGACGGAACCCGATCATCATCGTGATCGGCTTGTCGGGAAATTCCTGTGCTGGGGCGGATGTGGCCACAGCTGCCAACGCGAGGCCTGTGGCTATCGCGATCTTCGCTAGTCTCTGTTTCATGTCTTCCTCCCTTGGTTTCCGCTTGATGCTTGGCATTTCCGGAAAATTACGCTCGTTAATCGTCACGACCTCAGCGCGGGTAGCCTTCGTAATCGGGCCGAATCCGCACTTCGACGAGATAGCAGCGTCCCTCCTCCACCGCGTCTCTCCCGTCGGATAGGGCCTCTTCCAGGTCGTCCCGCGCCTCCACGCGGCAGCCCTCGAAACCCTGCGATATGGCCATTCCGAGAATATCGACCTCGGGGTCCGCAATCCGCTGGCCGATCCATGCCGTGTCGGCAGTCCGCTCGCGGGTAAGGGACGTTGCAACCTGGTGCTGCTCGTCGATGTAATACCCCGTGTTGTTTGCCACGACCACGAGAATTGGGATGCGATAATGTGCGGCGGTCCACAGTGCGGTGACACCCATCAGAAAGTCACCGTCACCGAAGACCGCCACGGGCAGCCGGCCGCTTCCCCGGAGCGCCAGCGCCGAACCCACGGACATGCCGGGCGCGCCGCCGATACCAGCGGCGCCGTCCGCACCCAGATAATCCAGCGGATGCGTGATCGGAAGCGAACCGACATGCCAGCCCAGCGGCGCTCGCATAAGGCAGAACCTCCGGCCTTCGGTCACTTTGTGCAGTGCGGTGCCGATATCCCACAGCGCAATCGCTCTCCCGTCGTCATTGAGCGGCGGAATCCTGGCAGGATCGCACTTGTTCTCTTCGGCACGTGCCAGGCGGTCGGCGGCATCCTGACGGAAGGGTTCGTCTGCCTTCGCCTCCACCGTGCGGAGAAGCGCGTCGGCGAACAGGTCCGGGTCGCAGAGAATGTCCTGATCCACCGCAGTCAGCCCCATGTGATCGCGGCTCCATCCACGGTGGACGTAGGTGTCGAGCGAGGCGCGAATGACGGTGGCGGGAACGTGATCGTCGCCCCAGGCCTGCCGGAACAGCGTCGCCTGGTCCCACCAATCGAGGCTGAGCACCACGTCGGCATCGCGCAGAATGGCGACGCCGGCGTCGCTTGTGAAGGCGATGGCCGGGTCCGGCCCATGCAGGGGATGGTCTGTCGGGAAGGCGGCCGCCACCTTGAGATCGGTTAGCACGCGCGCGCCGAGCGCTTCGGCAAGGCGTACGCGGCGCTCCCATGCCGACTCGTCGCGAGAGACACGTCCAGCAAGAATGATCGGTGCGCGCGCCGCGAGCAGCTGCTCAGCAGCTTGTGCGACTAGTTCGTCGCTCGGCACTGGCGGCGCGGGGGGCGCAAAGCGCGTCACGTTCGGTTTCGCGCTGCGCTGGAAGGCGAAACTGTCCTCCTGAAGCCTCTGGTCAAGCGTGACGTAGGTAGGGCCCTTCGGAGCCATGTTGGCCATGCGCACCGCGCGCAGGATCGAGTCGATTGCTGCCTTTGTTGAATGCGGAGCGTCATCCCATTTCACGTAATCGCGCACCAGTGCCGCCTGATCCGCAGACGCGTGCAGCCAATCAATGGGAGTGCGACGGCGGGTGGCGTCAAGCGGTCCGGTTCCGCCGAGGATCAACATCGGCATCCGGTCGCACCAGGCGTTGTAGACTGCCATCGCGGCATGCATGAGGCCGACATTGCAATGCACGATCACGGCGATCGGCCGCCCGGTCACCCGCGCGAAGCCGTGTGCGATAGCAACCGCGGCCTCCTCGTGCAGGCAAAGCAACATCTCTGGCGGGGCGTCGCCGAGGTGGTTTACGAGGCTCTCGTGCAGGCCACGAAAGCTCGACCCCGGGCAGAGCGCGACGTATTCCAACCCCAGCTCGTGCAGCAGTTCGGCGATGGTATCGCTGTTCCAGAAAGAGCCGTCGAAATTCGTCTCCGGGCGGGCGAAAGGTGCGTCGAGCGTGGTGATACGGGCCCCGCTCGCGTCGCCGTCAGCCTTGTGCCTACGTGCGTCCATGCCGTCTTCGCCCACTCCGGAAGCCCATCTTCCTACCGAAACATTTGTCAAAAGATCAGTCAATTGATTTTTATCTACAGCAGCGCCGGTCTGCCCCCATCGACATGGCCGGCACGCCGCTTCCAAGGCGTGTGCTGGTCATGTCGAGTCCCGATCATGTCCCGTCCGCTTACTCCGGCTGGTAGACGAATGAATCGAGGTCCGGGATCTCGTCGATGAAGCCGTATTTCAGCGCCAGTTCCGCTCCATGCTCAAAATCTTCAGGCAACAGTCTGGTCAGCCAGAAAGGCAACGCCATCTGGCTAGCCACAGATTCCGAAGCGTTTTCGTTGAACTCTGGAAACGACTCGCGAACGACATCGGGATTGGCTGCCGAGAACTCCATCGCCCGGTTTATCGCCCGAACAAAGGCGTCGACGATATCGGGCCTCTCCTCGATCAGTCGGTCCGAGGTGAAATAGGCGGACATCAAGAAGCTTTCGCCGGTCTCGATCAGCGGATGCATGATAGCCCGAGTGTCGTTGAACGTGCCAACGGTCACGAATGGCTCGACCACCCACGCAGCATCCACCTGCCCCTGCGTGACAGCTCCGACAGCGTCGGGGAACTGCACTTCAATAAAGGTGATCTGGTCCTGCGGGTTCTCAATCCCAGCAGCCTCTAATGCCGCCAACACGACCATGTGCGGTGTGTTGTTGAGTGTGTTGACCGACAACGTTTTTCCCGGCAGGTCTTCGGGCCCATGGATCGGACTGTCGCTAGGCACGATCACGGCATCCCATGCCGAGTCGACATCGGGGGACCCGACCACGGCCTTGGCGATCGCGCTAACCCCAAGGCCTCTGGACCGCGCGATCAGCAGCGACGTCTGGTTCGAGAAACCGAAATCGAATTCCTGCGCCACGACGGCCGTGACAATATCCTGCCCGCCCGGTTCCGGGCGCAACTCCACTTCCAGTCCCTCCTCGGCGAAGTAGCCATTCTTCTTGGCAATGAAGGCGGGAATCAGCGGCGCGATCGGGATCGTTCCTAATGTGACTACGGTCGGGTTCTCGGGGTCGAGCTGCTCCTGCGCCAAAGCGAACGGCCCAGAGACCGCAAGCACGGCGACAGCAGCGAAAACAGTACGGCTGACCCGGAAACAGGCTATCATGATGTCCTCCCTTGTTTGTCCAGCTCTGTTGTCAGGACTTATCGCCAATATGCCTCACGTCGGGTTTGCGGCAAAGAGATTATTAATCTAGGAAATTAAATTAAGGCATGCGCGCGGGAGAACTGACGTGATTGCCACGGGCCAGGGAGGGCTTTGCAGTGATGGAAGACAGAGCCAAAACGCCGACCCGGTTCTTGCTGGGCGCCACAGTGCCGGAAAGCGCGTTGCCTTGGCTCGGCACGTTGGCTGCCATCGCGTTGGTAGATCTGGCCGTGCGCATCGGGATGCTTCCGGCAGCGTTCTTTCCGCCGCCTTCGGTCATGTTCGTCACGCTGGGCGCGCTGCTCGGCACCGCATCGTTTTGGCACGGGCTGTGGGATACGTTGTGGACCTGGGCGGCCAGTCTGGGCGCTGCCGCCGTTCTCGGCATCGCGCTGGGCGTCGGGATGGGAGCGTCGCGTTACCTGTACGCTTCGCTGCGGCTGGTGGTGGAGTTCCTGCGTCCAATTCCTTCGGTGGCGCTGATCCCGGCGGTCATCCTGGTGATCGGAGTCGATTTTGGCTCCAAGATCTTCCTGGCCGCCTTCGCCGCCTTCTGGCCGATCCTGATCCAGACGATCTACGGCATGCATGATGTCGAACCGCAGGCCATGGACACGGCGCGCGCCTATGGCATGCCGGGTCGGGACCGGTTGCTGCGCGTCGCCTTGCCCTCGGCCTCGCCCTATGTCGGCACCGGCATTCGGATCGGCTCGGCGGTTGCGCTCATCATCGTCGTGACGATGGAGATCGTTGTCGGCATCCCCGGGCTGGGCGAACTGATCCTACAGGCCCGGCAGGGCGCCAATGTCGAAAGGACCTACGCGCTTATCCTCGCCGCGGGGCTTCTTGGGATGTCGCTGAACCTGGGCTTCGCACGGCTGGAGGCACGACTGCTGTTCTGGCACCCTTCGCACAGGAAGGACACGCGATGAAGCGAAACGGTCGCACTGTCCTGATCGCGCTGGAAATCGCGACACCATTCGTGCTCGTCACGCTGTATGCGCTGTGGGCGGCGCCCCGCGACAGCTTCTTTTTCCCGCCGTTGGGAGAGATCCTGGCCGCACTTCGCGCCGACTGGTTTGGCGAGCGGATTCTTAGCGACATCTGGCCGTCGATCCGTCGGATCCTATTGGGTTTCTCGCTATCGGCAATCCTGGCAGTCGGACTTGGCTTCGCGCTCGGCCTGTCTCGGCGCGCGCGCATCGCGACCGCGCCGCTGGTGGAGTTCTTCCGCGCGCTGCCGCCGCCGGCCCTTTTGCCGCTTACCATCCTCGTCCTCGGCGTCGGCGACGTGGCAAAGGTGCTGCTAATTGCACTCGTCTGCCTGTTTCCGATCCTGCAGAACACGATCGCCGGGATAACCGGGATCGACCCGACATTGCGCGAAACCGCTCGGATGTATGGCATCACGCGCCGCGGGGAACTGCTGCATGTCGTTCTGCCCGGCGCACTGCCAGCCATCTTTGCCGGTCTGCGGACTAGCCTGTCGCTGGCGGTCATCATGATGGTCATCAGCGAATTCGTCGCCGCCTCGAACGGCATCGGCTTCGGAATCTGGCAGGCGAAACGACTGTTCGATATCCCGCTGATGTGGTCGGGGATCATCATTCTCGGCATTCTCGGCTACATCCTCAATATGGCACTGCTCCAGATCGAGAGCCGCGTGCTGGCCTGGCACCGGGGCGCACGGAAGGCAGCGGAGTAACGGTATGCTAGCGGTCGAGCAACTCGGCAGGGACTTCGGAGCAGTCCGCGCGATCGCGGAGATCAGCGTCACCTTCGAACCCGACCGCTTCACCTGCATCGTCGGACCGTCAGGCTGCGGCAAGACCACCCTGCTAAAATGCATTTCAGGGCTTCTGCCGCCGAGTCGCGGTCGCGTCACGCTGCACGGCCGGCCCGTGACTCGCCCGCCGCGAGAGATGGCGCTCGTGTTCCAGGACTACTCTCGGTCGCTCTTCCCGTGGATGACCGTGCGCGACAATGTGGCCTTTCCATTGCGAAAACGCCGCGACCTAGATGCCGCGGCACTGCGAGAGCTGGTCGAAGAGTCTTTAGCTGCTGTCGGCCTTTCCGATGCCATAGGCCGATATCCCTGGCAGCTTTCCGGGGGAATGCAGCAGCGGACCGCGATCGCCCGCGCCATCGCCTACCAGCCGGAAATCCTGTTGATGGACGAACCCTTCGCATCCGTCGATGCGCAGACGCGCGCGGACCTGGAGGATCTCATACTCGCCATCCGCCGCCGTTATAGCATGACGGTGGTGTTCGTGACCCATGACATTGACGAGTCCGTCTACCTCGGCGACCGGGTCGTCGTACTCGGACCACCTCCGACGCAGGTGAAAGAGGTACTGGAGGTCGGGCTTCCGGCGGAGCGGGACCAGATCACCACAAAAAAGGACCCGGAATTCCTGCGTCTCAGGTCGCATGTCTTTGCCAACATCATGAACCGGGAGGAACAAGGATGAGAAAGTTGGTGCCATGGCCTTGATCGCCGGAGGGATCGGTGTGCCCCACACGCCCTATTTTCCCAAGTTCGCCGCAGATCAGGGGCCGGACGGCGAGATCAACCGTTACTTCGGAATGGCCCGGGCCGCGCTGGAAACGCAGGCACCGGACGTGATCATTCTGATTGACACAGATCACTTCAACACTTTTTACTTCGACTGCTTCCCGACCTTCGGCGTCGGGATCGACGACACTTTCCTTGGGCCGGTCGACGACGTTGCGTTGATGCCACCCCGCGATTTCATCTCTGACCGGGCGCTGGCCGCGCACCTGTTCCGCGGGCTTGTCCACGAGGGCTTCGACGCGGCACATGTAACGCATTACCAGGTGGGCCACTCCATCGGCGTCCCGCTTTATTTCCTTACGCCCGGCTACGACGTGCCTGTGATCCCGATCTTCCTGAACGGCCATCTTCCACCAATGCCTTCCTCCAAACGGAGCCTCGCGTTTGGCGAAGCGCTTGGTGCCGCCATCCGCGCCTGGGAGCAGGACATTCGCGTCACTGTCATCGGAACAGGCAGCTTCTCGCTTGACGTGGCAGGGCCGCTGATGGACCCCGGCGAGAATTTCGGAGTTCCGGATCTGGAATGGGCAAAACGGGTGACAGCGCTGATGCGGTCTGGAGACGTCGGCACACTCTGCGACGAGGCAACGGAGCCGCGCATGCTGGCGGCCGGAAACGTAGGAGGCGAAGTGCTGAACTGGATCGCTATGTTGGGTGCGGTCGGACCGGGACAAGCCGACTGGATCGAATTGCAGGAGATCCGTGGTCACGCATTCGCCGCCTGGATAGGAGACCAGGCATGAGCATCTACGCAGTGAACCGTATGTGCCACCAGCTGATGCACGACAAGAACTGGCGCTGGGCCATGCAGACCGATCCCGAACGCGCTGTCAGCAGCCTAGACCTCACGGGGGAGGAGCGGGATGCCATCCTCTCCGGCGACGTGGGTGCACTTTTCCTGATGGGAGCGAATGCGTTTCTGCTGGGGTATCTGACACGGTTCAACGTGCTGGGGCTGACCTTGCCGGTCTACAACGAACGCATGCGAGCTGTCCTTGGCAAGCCGGCCCGGACCTGAGCGCCGATGGCGGATCCAGCCTAACGGCGAGGATTCGTCACGTCGCTACATCAACTGCCTCGCCCGAGGCGGCCGAGGCAACCAGTGCCTCGAGCACAGCAATCCCGTTCAGCGCGTCTTGTTGGGTCACCGGGTAGATCGCTTGGCCCGATATCATGTCGGCGAAGGCCTCCAATTCCAGCCGTTCCTTGTCGACCGGCGTCAACGAAACCTTTTCCTCGGCGTCTCCCACGGAGCGGACGACAAGTTCCGCGTCGCCGCGCATCTCGATCCAGCCACCACTGCCATAGACCTGCACCCGCCAGATCTCGGCCGTGGCGTGATGCGACGCGAGGAAACCAGTCGCGCCGGATGCGAAACGCAGGTGCGCCGAAGTCACGTCATCCACCTCCGCCTCGATCACCCGCCGATCCGAAAAGCCGTGCAGGCGCGCCACTGGCCCCGCCAGGGCGATCATCGAGTCGAGCGCATGGATGCCTCGTGCCGTCATCGCGCCTGCCGGGCACTCCGCCCGGTCGCCGCGCCAGGCTCCCGGATTGATACCGAAGCCCGAAGGACCGGAGAATTGTCCTTCGAGATGCAGGATCTCGCCGATCTCGCCGGTTTCGACCCTTCGCTGCATCTCGCGAAAAGCTGGAGCAAACCGGCGGTTGAACCCATGGGCCAGACAGACACTGGCATCTTCTGCCGCGCGAACGATGGCCCTGGCATCCACCAGTGCAGGGGCCAGCGGCTTTTCTACGAACAGGTGCTTGCCGGCCGCGGCCGCCGCATTGGCATGCGGTCTGTGCGCGCTGTGGGCGGATGCGATCACCAGCGCATCGACTGCCGGGTCGGAAAGCACTGCGTCCAGAGGTTGCACCTTAAGCCCGAATTCCGCCGCGAAAGCGCCCTTGGTTTCGGGTGTTCGACTGGCCGCGGCGGTGAAGCGCACCTTGTCGCTCACGCCCTGCACCGCATTGACCATCCGTCTTGGCCAGTTGCCCGTCCCGTCAATGGCAAGGTTCAGCATGATCCCTCTCCCTCTTTTATGGCCCGCCCCGGTTGCCGTCGCCGTGTCTGGCGATGCCACCGCGATGCGTATATTCCCCTCTGGCATCCGGCCTGCCGCAGCACAATGGAGCATTCTTGAAACACGACGTGGATCCGCCCCAACTGCCCGTAGAGGACACACCTCCGCTCGATACCACGGCCGAGGGCCTTATCCGGCGCAAGCGGTCGACATGGCCCGCGGCCAGCACCCATGCGGGCAACCTGGTAATCCGACTGTTCCGGATGCGCGACCTGATCCACGACAGTTCCCGGCGCGAAGTGAAGGAGCGGTTCGGCCTGACCCGGGCGGAATTCGAGGTGGTCGTGACCCTGCGCACCCTGCCCCCGCCCCACGCTCTGACACCGACCGAGCTGCGTCAGTCGATGCTGATAACGCCGGGTGGGCTGACCAAGGTGATGCGGAACCTCGACGCAAACGGGCTGGTGCGCCGCCGCCCCAGTGAACACGATCGGCGTAGTTCGCTGATCGAGTTGACCGAGGAAGGTGTCGCACTTGCCGAGCAGGTCTTGCCGCTGGCATTGGACAATTACGCCCGTCACATCGCGCAGGGGCTCACGCCAAAGGAATCCGAGCGGCTTTCGGAACTGCTGGCCAAGGCGCTGCGAAGCCTGGAGGCCGTGCATGACGAGTCCGAAGACAGTCAATAACCGCCCACACGGGCGTCTATGACCGTGCCCTGTCCCGCGCGGAACCGCAACTCTGCTGCTTCCAGCGCTTGGATCAGAGCGTCCGGTGTCCCGACCTCCTCCGCCGCAAAGCCTTGCGCTTCCGCCAGACGAACGATGTCGGGCCTTGGATTGTCCAGCACCTGTCCGATCCACTTGTTTTCGACAGGCCGGTTCCGGGTGAGCGCCATCCGCTCCTGGTGACGGACGTCGTTGAAGTAGGCGCGGTTGTTGGCCACGACGAAGATCACCGGGACCTGCAGGTTGGCGGCGGTCCACAGGGCGTTCACCCCCATCAGGAAGTCGCCATCTCCGACGACCCCGATCACCAGCCGGCCACTGTCCTTCAACGCCAGCGCGGTGCCGATACTGTGTCCCGGCCCGGTTCCGACGGCGCCGCCTCCGTCTTTGCCAAGGTAATCCAGAGGATGCGAGAACGCGCAGGCATCTCCCGGCCAGCCGATGGGCAGGCGCGCAAAAGACACTTCGCGGCTCGCCGCAAAGCCGGCGATCGTGTGGGCGAAAAGTTCAAGAGACATCGCATGATCCGCCCCGGAGGCAGGGGGGGTCACCGAACTCTGCCAGTGAGTGTGATTGTGCAAGGCATCCGGGCAAAGCGGGGCGGCGGCGCTGCATCCCCGGACCCCCAGCGCGGCGGCAAGCTGCCCCACGACCTGATCGGGATCTGCATAAAGCGCCAGATCCGCAGGCGGCAGGGCGTAGTGATCCTTGCTCCAGCCGTTCGCCATGGTGTGATCCAGGCTCACATGGATCACCCGCGCCTGCGGCGGCTTTTGCGTAGATGCCGTGCCTATGCAGCCCCTAAGGTAGCCCCCCAGATCCAGCCAGTCGAAGGACAGGATCAGGTCAGCGCCGGCGATCAGGTCGGCTTCGGCCACGGAAGGCCACTCTCCGCAGACGGGCAGGACGTGCAACGGATGGGTTGCGGGAAAGGCGGGTGGGCGGTGGATGCTGGTCAGCACCGGCGCCCCCAGTGCCTCGGCGAAGGCGACCCTGCGCTGCCAGTCCGCCGTGTCCCGCGACATCCGGCCCATCAGCACCGCGGGCGCGTGGGCCGCGGCCAGCATGTCCACCGCGCGCTCCACCTCGTCCGGCGCGGCTGCCGGGGGGCGGCCCGGGGCAAAGCGCGCCACGTCTGGCACCCGCACCTCGCGCTGCAGCGAGGCCTCCTGCATCCCCACGTCGAGGCAGATGTAGACCGGTCCCTTCGGCGTCGTCGCCGCGATCTGGTAGCCGCGCAGGACCGATTCCACCGCCGCCTCGGCGGAGCCGGGCTGATCGTCCCACTTCACGAAGGGCCGGACCAGCGCGCCCTGGTCTGCGGAGGTATGGATCCAGTCGATCCAGGGCCGTCGCTCGTGCGCGTCGACCGGACCGGTCGCGCCGAAGATCAGCACCGGCGTTCGGTCGCACCAGGCGTTGTAGATCGGCATGCTGCCGTGCATCAGCCCGACATTGGAATGCAGCGCCACTGCCATCGGCCTGCCTGTCACGCGTGCCCAGCCCTCGGCGATGGCAACGGCGTGCTCTTCATGAAGGCAGACGATCATCTGCGGGCCGTCGGGGCCGAGGTAGTTCACCAGGCTGTCGTGAAAGCCCCGGAAGCTCGCCCCCGGGACAAGCGCGATATAGGGGATATCCAGCGCGGCCAGGGCGTCGGCGACCACGTCGCTGCCCCAGCCCGCCACCCGGCCTCCGCCCGAGGTTCCGCCTGCGTCCGCCATATCGCCTCCCCCGCGTTGCGTCGACACCGGTCGCAGCGCCTGCGGCCGAAGTATTTACCTAGATAACAGTATCGTCGCCAGCCGCGCCAGTGCCCGCATGAAAAACCTGGCTACGCCGAGCTACTTGTCGGCCCGAAGGTGCACGCGTCCGGCGGACGTCGCAATGCGCCATTGCACCGGAAGATAGTTTTCCAGATAAACAACTCAGGCGGCGGGATCGGTCGGCGGAAACCGACAGATCGGCGCCGGAATAAGGGAGTGAGGTCATGTCCGGAAACAGCAGCGTCGACGTTACGTTCGACATTGAAAACCCGCGGATGCTGATCGGCGGCGAACTTGTCGAGAGCGCGTCCGGCCGGCGCTATGACTGCGTCAATCCCGCGGACGAGACGTTGCTGGCACAGGTCCCCGAGGGATCGGCCGAAGACGTCGCCGCCGCCGTCGGCGCGGCGCAGGACGCGCAGCCGGCCTGGGCCGCAGCCGGGGTCGCGGCACGGGCAGAGACGATCCGGCGGTTCGCCTATGCGATCCTAGAGCATGGCGAGCGGTTGCTGCAGGTTGAGGTGAAGGACAGCGGCAACATCATCTCTGAGATGCGCCGCGACGTGGCTTCCTCGGCCCGGCAGCTGAACTATTACGCCGCGCTCGGCTATGAAATGAAGGGCTCGACGATCCCGGCCACCCCCGGCAACCTGCATTTCACCGAACGCGAACCCTACGGTGTGGTCGGGCGGATTGTCCCTTTCAATCACCCGCTGATGTTCGCGGCGGCCAAGCTGGGCGCACCGCTGATCACCGGCAATACGGTTGTGCTGAAGCCGTCGGAGCAAAGCCCACTTTCCGCCTGTTACCTCGGCGAATTGGCGCGGGAAATCTTCCCTCCTGGCGTCGTTAACGTCGTTACCGGGTTCGGGAAGGAAGCTGGCGAGGCTCTTGTCCGGCACCCGGAGGTGAAGCGGCTGGCCTTCATCGGCTCGGTCGCCACCGGGCTGCACATCCAACGCAGCGCCGCCGAGGTCGCGGTCAAGCAGATCACGCTGGAGCTGGGTGGGAAAAACCCCCTGATCGTCTTTCCGGACGCGGACATGAAAAAGGCGATACCTGGCGCGATCAAGGGCATGAACTTCGGCTGGCAGGGGCAGTCCTGCGGATCGACCAGTCGTCTGTTCCTGCACGACGACATCCATGATGAGTTCCTTGCCGCGATGGTCGAACGACTGTCCGCGATGAAAATCGGCGACCCCCTCGACGAGATGTCGCAGATCGGCCCAATGATCAGCGCGGCGCAGATAGAGAAGGTGCGGAGCTTCGTCGGCCGGGCACAGGAAGAAGGCGCGCGTCTCGTCACCGGCGGCGCGCCACCGCCCGGCTTCGATAGCGGCTACTGGTGGAGCCCCACGATCTTTGCCGATGTGACGCCAGATATGTATCTGGCGCGAAACGAGGTGTTCGGCCCGGTCCTGTCAGTCTTCAGATGGCGCGATATCGACGAGGTCATCGAAATCGCGAACGGCCTTGAGTTCGGCCTGTCCGGATCCGTCTGGACCCGGGACCTCGACACCGCAATCACGACCGCCCGGCGCATCAGGTCTGGCTACATCTGGATCAACGGCGCCGGCCCGCACTACCCCGCCGTACCCTTCGGCGGCATGAAGAACAGCGGTTTGGGGCGCGAAGAAGCCTTCGACGACATGATGAGCTACACCGAGGAAAAGGCATACAGCATCGTACTCCAGTCATGACTGAAAGGGTCACTTGTCGTACTCTGGCACACAGCATCTCGCTGCATCCAAGCGGAGATGAGAAAACCTGCAGTTGGGCATGCCGCTTCGTTGCGCAATGCGAGGTAACGAAGTGCCAAAACTGCCATTTCAACTCGTCGTGAAAAAGGCAGGTCCCGCGCTCCCCACGCCAGCCACACACATGCGAGTATCACCTCAGATGTCGTCGCATGGCCCATCCCGCGATACGCGCATAAAGTTGCGCCGCGGCGTACCGGGATGGCCCCGTTCGCCGAACCGTGCAGCCGTATATCACGCGGCGGGGGCCACCGGCTTTACCCTGCAGGTAACAAACGGCGAAAGGACCGGCGCCCTGTAACTGCAGCTCCGGCTGCGATCTTCGCCAGATGTCTTCGACCATTGGGCAACGCGGATTGCAGGCGCAGTCCGCCGGCGGATCGAGCGGTTAAGTGATCTCTCCCTCGATAGCAGAAAGGGTCTTCCGGAGCGTCATGGTATCCGGCATCTCAGCGGCCCCACCCCGACCTTAGCCGACCCCGAGGTCGAGACTGAGATGCGGGCCTTCTGCACCTTAGCCGGTGGCAGAACGGCGCAACCGGACCGTCTGCTCCGGGCAGTTTCCGCCCTTTTGTCAGACGGGACTGAAAGCCTTCTCGACACTATTGCCACATGGCCCATCTACAACTGAAGCAGATCATCACGGCCAGAGCGGACCCCGAAAACAACCCGGCGAATTGGTGCACTTGATCAATAACCCGGCCACATCGAAGCGGCTCACTCAAGCTGTTCCGATTTTTGACAGGTCGCCCGATCTCGCGCAGGATGCACCGGCGCGGCATGTCCCGCGCTTTGCCCAGGACGGCCGTCCATGTCACCGGAAACCTAGATGAGCAGGCAGGATCATGCGCCTTTGTTGGGTGCTGCGCTCATGATGGTCGTCTCAGGAATGATGGCCGTCGATTCCATCATTGTCCGATACCTGTCGCCGGATGTGCATCCCTTCATCATGGGGTTCACACGCGCCAGTTTCGGCCTGCTGGTGGTCCTGCCATGGATCCTGCGCCGGCGCGGAATGCTCAAATCGAACTACAGGTTTCTGCATTTCGTTCGCGCCGCGCTGAAGCTCGCCTCGCTGATCCTGTTCTTCATCGCATTTGCCTCAGCACCACTGGCCGAAGTCACCGCAATCGCCTTCACCTCGCCGATCTTCGTCACGCTCGGCGCATGGCTTTTCCTGTCGGAACGCCCAAACGCCGCGCGGGTGGCGGCGGTCCTGCTGGGCTTCGCCGGTGTGCTGATCGTCCTGCGCCCGGGCCAATCCGAAGAGGTCCCGTCAGGTCTCGTCTTCGCTATTGCCGGTGCGGTTCTTACGGCGGTAATCCAACTGATCCTGAAGGATATGTCTTCAAAAGACCGGACGGAAACGCTTGTCGCATGGAACCTGATCCTGACCGCACCCATCGCCGCCATCCCAGCCCTTTTCGTCTGGTCAAATCCGACGCCGACCGAATGGGCACTGCTCGCGCTGCAAGGAGTGATGGGGGCCTTTAACATGATGCTGGCGACGAAGGCGTTCTCGCTGGCCGAGGCGTCGTTAATCGCGCCGTTCGACTTTCTTCGCCTGCCTTTCGTGGCCCTGCTCGGCTACCTGATCTTCGCACAGTCGGTGCCCCTGTCCACCTGGATCGGCGGCTCGGTGATCTTTGCTGCTTCGCTACTGATGGCCCGAAGCGCGCGGCGTCGGGTCATGAGCCAGACCTGAGACCTAGTCGCGTCACGCGAGCGACCCATCCGCCCGGAACGTCTCCAGGATCGTCTCGCGCAACCGGGCATGCATCGGCGTCCGTCGGTTCGGTGCGTTGTTGAGGTAAAGCGAAGATGCAAACTCCGGTGGGATACTCACCGGACGGAATGCTACGTTTCGCATCTGCATCGACATCGACGACCGCGGGACAAGCGCAACACCGACGCCAGCATTTACAAGCGCAACGATGGTTTGGGTCTGGCTGACCTCCTGCACGACGTTAGGCACGATACTGGCGGTGGCGAACAGTGCTCGGTGAGTTTCCCGCAGAAACCCGCCGCGTTCGGCAGAATATCCCACAAGATCCTCGCCATCCAGCGCCCCGAGATCCAGCATCCCGGGTCCGCAAAGTCGGTGGTTCGTCGGCACGGCCAGCACGAAAGGCTCGCGCACGACAAGGTCGCTCTCGATCTCGCGGTTGCGACCCGTGGTCCGAGTCAGGCCCAGGTCCAGCCTCCCCGACAGCAGTGCCTCGACAATCTCGTAGCTCATCATCTCGATCGGATCGAACCGGATGCCGGGCATCTTCTCCTTCAGCGCTGTCACGATGCGCGGCACGAATTCCAGCGCCGCAGACGGAACGAAACCCATCGCGACGGTCCCGACCTCTCCGCGTTCGGCCTGCCGTGCCGTCAGAACCGCATACTCGGCGCGTTCCAAAAGGTCGCTGGCGCTGTTCAGAAAGCTGGTGCCCGCCGGCGTCAGCCGGACCCAGCGGTTGCTTCGCTCCAGCAGGGTCAGCCCGATTCGATCTTCCAATAGCTTAATCTGACGCGACAGCGGCGGCTGGGTCATGTTCATCCGGGCCGCCGCACGGCGAAAATTCAGTTCCTCGGCTACCGCAACAAAGCACCTAAGCTGGAAAAACTCGAAAGTTCCCTGACCCATAGGCGATCTCCCCCACATGAATCGATCCAGTAAATTGATACAAATTGTATATCATTTCAATCCACCATTGGAATATACATATGCGGCCTCCCCAGTATCCTTCCACGAGATCCCACGAGATGCGGCTGCCGCTTGCGTGGCATCGACCGGCATCCGCTACACCGGAGACCGGAGTTTTCAAAAGGGAGGAGACCATGCCTTTGAAGATCAGTCGCATATCTGCGACGTTGCTTGCCACGACCATAGCCGGGCAGGTGCTCGCACAAGAGTCCGTCACCGTGGTGTTGTCGGAAGAGCTCGAAAACGTCGAACCCTGCATGGCTGCAAAGTCGAATATCGGCCGCGTGATCCTGCAGAACGTGTCCGAAACGCTTACCGAGCTGGTCCCGGGAGCCGGCCTGCAGCCGCGCCTTGCGACTAGCTGGGAGGATATGGGCGGTGGCACGTGGCGCTTCACGCTGCGGGACGGTGTGACCTTCTCTGACGGCACCGCGCTCGATGCCGCCGACATCGTGTTCTCGTTGGAGCGCAACAAGTCCGACAAGTTCGTCTGCGAGACTGGCGCCAAGTATTACGGCGGGTTCGAGTTGACGACCGACATCGTCGATGACCTGACTATCGACATCACCAGCGACCCGGCCCAGCCCATCCTGCCGCTACTGATGTCCACACTGGCCGTGCTGCCATCCGAGTCTAACCCGGACGCGTTCGTCGACCAGCCGGTCGGCACCGGTCCCTACACCTTCGACGAGTACGCCCGCGGCCAGTACATCAAGCTCAGCGCGCGCGACGATTACTGGGGCGATGCGCCGACAGTCCAGGATGCGACCTATGTCTTCCGCTCCGAAAGTGCGGTGCGCGCCGCCATGGTCGAAGCCGGAGAAGCCGACATCGCACCGAACATCGCGCTTCAGGATGCCACCAACCCGGAAACGGATTACAGCTATCCCAACTCGGAAACCGTCTACATGCGGATCGACAACAGCACCGCTCCGCTCGACGATGTCCGCGTGCGCCAGGCGCTGAACTATGCCGTCGACCGCGAAGCCTTCATCGGCACCATCCTTGCAGACGGTACGCTGCAGGCCACGGGCATGACCCCACCCTCGACCATCGGCTACAACCACGATCTGTCGCCTTATCCCTATGACCTCGACAAGTCTAAGGAGCTGCTGGCCGCCGCAGCGGCGGACGGTGTTCCGGTCGACGCCGAGATCACCTTGATCGGCCGGCTCGAGAACTTCGCCAACGTCACCGAAACGATGGAGGCGCTAACTTCGATGTGGCAGGAGGCCGGGCTCAACATCAAGCTGCAGATGGTCGAGACGGCGGAGTGGAATGAATACTACTCCAAGCCCTTCGTGACCGACGGTCGCCCGATCATGGTCGAGGCGATGCACGACAACGCCAACGGCGACCCCGTCTTCTCGATGTTCAACAAGTACGGCTCCGAAGGCGTGCAGTCGGGCGTTGCCGATCCCAAGCTCGACGAGATGATCGCCACGGCAACTGCGGCCACCGGTGACGAGCGCCAGGGCCTGTGGGAAGAGACCTTCGCCTACGTCTTCAACGACATCGTGGCCGACGTCTTCCTGTGGCACATGGTCGGCTTCACCCGTGTCAACGAGCGGCTGGACTTCGAGCCGAGCATCAAGACCAACTCGGAACTGCAGCTCTCGCAGATCGAGTTCAAGTAGTTGAAATTCCTGGGGGCGGAATGGTCCGCCCCCGGGACGTAACTACACGGGGCCATCATGAAATCGTTCCTGGGCAAGCGAGCCATCGCAAGTGCCATCTCCCTGATCGGTCTGATCATCCTGGTCTTCTTCCTGTCGCGGCTGACCGGCGATCCCACCAATCTCTACCTGCCTGTCGACGCCTCTCAGGAAAGCCGGGACCGGTTCCGTGAAATCCACGGCCTCAACGACCCGCTGATCGTGCAGTTCTTCCACTACATGTCCGACCTCGTCCAGTTCGACTTCGGCATGTCGATCCGCCGCGCTGAACCCGCGCTCGATGCCGTGCTCCGCGCCTTTGTGTGGACGCTGCAACTCGCCATCATCACCATGACGCTGGTGACGGGATCGGCCATCGTCCTCGGTTCGCTGGCTGCCTATCACGTCGGCGGCTTCTTCGACCGGATAGCCACGTTCTGCTCTCTGATTGGCGCCAGCGCGCCGGACTTCTGGATCGCGATCGTCGCCATCGTCGTTTTCTCGGTCCATCTCGGCTGGGTGCCGACATCTGGAACCGGAACGGTCCTGCACTGGATCCTTCCCATCGGGGTGCTGTTCATCCGGCCCTTCGGACTGATCGTGCAGGTCGTGCGTGGCTCGATGATCACCGCCCTCAGCTCTGCCTACGTCAAAACCGCACGTGCCAAGGGCGTCCGGAACCGCCCGATCATCTTCGTCCACGCGCTCCGCAACGCGATGCTGCCGGTGATCACGGTGATCGGCGATCAGGCAGCTTCGCTCCTGAACGGTGCCGTCGTGGTGGAAACCATCTTCGGATTTCCCGGCGTCGGCAAGCTGATGATCGACTCGATCCTGCAGCGCGACTTCGCGGTAGTGATGGCCGCCATCTTCGTCACCGCCGTCGCCATCTTCGTCATGAACATCCTGATCGACATCCTCTACGCGGTGCTCGATCCCCGCATCAGGTATTAAGGCAATGGCCCTGTCCGAACAGACCTTCGTCGCCGATGCACCGCCCGCTTGGGTAAGCATCCTGCGCATGCTCTGGCGCGACAAGTTCGCGTTCTGCGCCGCCGTCTTCCTGCTGGTGGTGATTCTCTGCGCGCTCTTCGGTCCGACCCTGCTCGAAGATATCGCCACCAAGCAGAACCTGCGCGGCCGCAACGCGGCGCCGTTCGATTTCTCGCTGCACTGGACGATGTGGCTGGGCGGCGACGCGCTCGGCCGTCCGCTCTTCGCACGGATCATCGTGGCGGCCCGGAACACCATGTTCATCGCCACCGGCGCGGTCATCTGCTCGATGGCAATCGGAACCACCCTGGGGCTGATCGCAGGCTATTCCTCCCGCATGGCCAGCCAGATCATCATGCGGCTCGCCGACGTGATCATGTCCTTCCCGTCGCTGCTGCTGGCGGTCATCGTGCTCTACATGCTTGCACCTTCGGTCGGGAACCTGATCGTGGTGCTCGCAATCACGCGCATTCCCGTCTACCTCCGCACCTCGCGCGCCGAGGTGCTGGAGGTGCGCGAGCGCATGTTCGTCCAGGCCGCCCAGGTCATGGGAGCCTCGACCAACCGGATCGTGTTCCGCCATATCCTGCCGGTCGTGTTCCCCACGCTCGTGACCATCGCGACGCTCGACTTCGCCTTCGTCATGCTGGCCGAAAGCTCCCTGTCCTTCCTCGGCATCGGCATCCAGCCGCCCGAGATTACCTGGGGTCTCATGGTCAGCCAGGGCCGCCCCTACCTGACAACTGCATGGTGGCTGTCGTTCTGGCCCGGCCTCGCAATCATTCTGACAACACTCAGCCTCAACCTTCTGTCGAACTGGATGCGCACCGCGCTTGATCCGGTCCAGCGGTGGAGACTGGAAACCCCGAGGCAGAAAAATGCCTGATCATCTCCTCGAAGTCCGCGGCCTCTCCGTCGATTTCCACACGGTGCGCGGAACCGTTCACGCCGTCCGTGATGTCAGCTGGCACCTCGACCGCGGCGAATGTCTCGCGATCCTCGGCGAAAGCGGATCGGGCAAATCGGTCTCCGCCAGCGCGATCATGAACCTGATCGACTGCCCCCCGGGCCAGATCGTATCGGGCGAGATCCTGTTCGACGGAAAAAACCTGCTGAAAATGAACGCCGAAGCGCGGCGTCAGCTAAACGGCAAGCGCATCGCGATGATCTTCCAGGACCCGCTCAGCCATCTGAACCCGGTTTACACAATCGGCTTCCAGATTGAAGAGATCATGACCGCGCACGACGTCCCGAAGGACAAGGCGCGGGCCCGCTGCCTGGAACTCTTGCAGCGTGTCGGCATACCGGACTTCGAGAACAAGATCGACGCCTACCCGCACCAGTTTTCCGGCGGCCAGAGGCAGCGGATCATGATCGCGATGGCGCTGGCGCTCAAGCCGGATATCCTGATCGCCGACGAGCCGACGACGGCGCTCGACGTGACCGTTCAGGCTCAGATCCTTGCGCTGCTGGAAGAACTGCAGCAGGAAACCGGCATGGGCCTCCTGCTCATCACCCACGATCTTGGCGTGGTCGCCGAAGTGGCGGACCGGGTGGTGGTGATGAACAGCGGGCAGATCGTGGAAACCGGCAGCGCGGCACAGGTCTACCGCGCGCCGAAACATCCCTACACAAAAAAGCTGATCGGCGCGATTCCCGGCACGGGCGAGATGGCCGCACCTCTCGGCACCGGCATTAAGCCGATGATGGAGATCAACGGGCTGACCAAGCATTTCGGCGGCTTCGTCGCGCTGGAGGATGCCAGCCTGACCGTCCTGCCCGGCGAAACCGTCGCCATCGTCGGTGAAAGCGGCTCAGGCAAATCGACACTGGCCAAGACGCTCCTCCGGCTGGAGGACGCGACCTCGGGCGAGGCGCTCTATCACGGCCGCGATCTGGTCAAGATGACCGCAAGCGAGCTGTTCGAGCTTCGACGCGAGATCCAGATGGTCTTCCAGGACCCGACGCAATCCCTGAACCCGCGCATGTCGGTCTACGACATCGTGTCAGAGGCATTCGCCATCCATCCCGAAATCCTGCCAAAGGCGAAGTGGAAGAACCGGGTGTGCGAACTGCTCGAACAGGTCGGCCTCGAAGCCGGGCATATGCACCGCTATCCGCACCAGTTCTCCGGCGGCCAGCGGCAGCGCATCGCCATCGCCCGGGCCCTTGCACTGGAACCGAAACTCGTCGTCTGCGACGAGGCGGTCTCGGCCCTCGACGTCTCAGTTCAGGCGCAGGTCATCGACCTGCTCAACAAGCTGCAACAGGACATGGGCCTCAGCTACCTCTTCATTGCCCACGATCTCCCGCTTGTCCGCGACTTCGCGCACCGGGTCGTCGTGATGCAAAGCGGCCGGATCGTCGAACAGGGACCGGTCGCCCAGATCTTCGACAATCCGCGGATGGACTACACGCGCAACCTCATGGCGGCGTCGCTGGATCCGGACCCGGACGTTCAGGCCGAGCGCCGCCGCGCACGGCACCAGCTACAGGAAGAAGCGGTATGACCAAACCCGATGTTCTAGTCATGTACCCGGTTCGGCCCAAGGCCATGGAGCAGCTCGAGGCGGCCTATACGCTCCACCGCTACGACGAGGCCGAGGACAAGGGCGAGTTTCTCGAACGCTACGGACCGTCGTGCGAAGCCATCGCAACCAACGGCCATGCCCCGCTTACGGTGGAGCATCTGAAACATCTGCCCAATCTCAGGATCGTTGCCTGTTCCTCTGCCGGCTTCGAGTCGATTGACGTCGACGCCCTCAAGTCGCGCGGCATCTGGTTCACCAATTCTTCGGACGCCCTGCTCGATGACGTGGCCGACGTCGCTCTGATGCTTACGCTGGCGGCCCGCCGCCGACTTGTGGCCGCACATGCCTATGTTGAATCAGGCGACTGGGCTCGCGACGGCATGTTTCCCCTCATGTCCGCAATCAAGGGCAAACGCGCGGGCATAGTCGGCCTCGGCAAGATCGGCACCGCCATCGCGCAGCGCTTCACCCCGCTCGGCCTCGACATCGGATACACCTCCCGCTCCCGCAAGGCGGTCGAACACACCTTCTTTCCCGATGTCCGGTCACTTGCGGACTGGGCCGACATCCTCGTCGTCATCGTTCCTGGCGGCGAAGAAACCCGCGGCATGATTAGTGCCGAGGTCCTCGACGCTCTCGGCCCCGATGGCACCCTGATCAACGTGGCGCGCGGCTCCGTCGTCGATGAGCTGGCCATGATCGACGCACTGCGCTCGGGCAGGCTGGGAAATGCAGGGCTCGATGTCTTTCTCAACGAACCGAACCCCGAGCCGGCGCTCACTTCGCTGCCGAACGTTACGCTTTACCCGCACCACGCCAGCGGAACAGTCGAAACACGGGACGCGATGGCGCAGCTCGTCGTCGACAATCTCGCGGCTTACTTCGCCAAGCGGGACCTGCTCACGCCGGTCTACTCGCTTGCCTGATCCCCGGACCCGGCCATGAGTCAGTTCTTCGCATATTTTCGCTGGCCCCTCGCATTTACCATGCTCGGCCTGCTGCTGTCGTTCTGGCTCGGGTACCATTCGTCCGGCACGCTCGGCGGCGCGGTTTCCTTCCTGATGATCGCTGCAGTCCTGTCAGTTCTGGAAATCTCCCTCAGCTTCGACAACGCCATCGTCAACGCCAACAAGCTGAAGGACATGGAACCGGCCTGGCAGCGCCGGTTCCTGACCTGGGGCATCGCTATCGCCGTCTTCGGCATGCGCATCGTCTTTCCGCTCGCCGTCGTCTCCGTCGCCGGCCGCATCGATCCGTGGTCGGCGCTGGTGCTGGCCGCAGCGGAACCGCGCGAGTACGCCCGCCTGATGCATGAGGCGCACATTTCAATCGCGGCCTTTGGCGGCACATTCCTGATGATGGTCGCCCTCACCTATTTCATCGATCAGGAGAAGGACGTCGACTGGTTTCGCGGCATCGAAGAACGCATGCGCGCAGGCGCCAACATTCGAGGGTTGGAAATCGCCGTCGTCCTTGTGCTCGCGATCGTCTTCACACTGATGCTGCCCGCTCCACAGGGCCAGGCCTTCCTGTTTGCCGCCATCTGCGGGCTGGTGACCTTCCTCGCGGTCGATGTGCTCGGGCAGGTCCTGGACAGGGCCGACGAAACGATGGACGTCGCCGCCAAGGGCGGGCTCGGCGCATTCCTCTATCTCGAAGTGCTCGACGCCTCGTTCAGTTTCGACGGCGTGATCGGGGCCTTCGCGCTGACCCAGAACCTGTTCCTGATCGCCATCGGTCTGGGGATCGGCGCCTTTTACGTCCGCTCGATGACGATCCTTCTGGTCGAGAAAGGCACCCTCGCCGAGTTTCGGTATCTCGAACATGGTGCGTTCTACTCGATCCTCGTGTTGGCTATCATCATGTATCTCCAGTCACTGCTCCACGTGCCGGAAATGGTGACTGGCCTGATCGGCGCCTGCCTTATCGGCTGGGCACTGGTGGCCTCGATCCGCCACAACCGGCGGGAAGGCAGTGTCTAGATGTCGAGCGGTCTGTCACGACGTGCCCTCTGGATGCACAAGCTGGCCACCGAGGTCGCACGCCACCTGGATGAACGGATCGCGTCCGGCGCTATACCCGAAGGCGCCAAGCTCCCCGACCGCGACGCGCTCGCCGGCGAGTTCGTGACCAGCCTCGGCGTCATTGACCGCGCACTGGAAATACTGGTCTCCCGCGGCCAGATACGGGAACTGCCGAATGGAAGCTTCGTGGTCCTCGGCACCGCGCTCCCGACACACGGATTCGAAATCCCCGGCGCGTTCGGCGCAATCAAACAAGACGTGATCGCCATCATGGAACTGCGGATGGGCGTCGAACTCGTCGCGGCAGCGCTTGCGGCCGAGCGCCGCGATGACATGCAGCTCACGGCCATCCAGAATGCAAAAGAAGCCTACAAGCTGGCCGTCGCTGACAAAACCGGAATGCCGCAAGCGGACTTGCGGTTTCACCTTTCCATCGCAGCGGCCTCGGGCAACACATACATCCTCGACCTGCTGGAATATCTCGGCCCTCTTCTGATCCCGCGGCTGAGGATGGCCATTCCTGTTCCCGGCCAGGACGCGTCCGATAGGAACCTAACTGCGTCGGTCGCAGAACACGCCGCCATCGTCGAGGCCATTGAAAAAGCCAATGTCGACGCGGCCCGCAACGCTATGCGCATGCACCTGACCCGCAGCATCGCGTTCATCCAGGGCGTCGGCAACGATGGTTCCTGACCGCCGACAACTTGCTCCCGCGTAAACCGCGGCAGGGTCACGCATACCCAAACAACAAGGAACCTGCCCAATGCCCCTTATCGCCACTGATGACCTGACCAACTTTGTCGCCGCTATCCTGCAGGCCGCGGGTATGGAGACCGACAAGGCACGGGTCACGGCTGAGGTGTTGGTAGAAGGAGATATGCTCGGGCGCGATACCCACGGCGCCGGCCTGGTCTCCTGGTATCTCAAGGAGCTCGAAACTGGCAATCTGAACGGACAGGGCAGCTTCGATATTGTCAGCGACCGCGGCGCCACCTTCGTCTGGGAAGGCCGCACCTTGCCCGGCGCCTGGCTTGTTACGAAAGCTCTCGAAGAGGCCGCCGAACGCGCCGCCCAATATGGCGTTGTCACCGGGGCGATCCGCAACGCGCACCACACCTGCGCGCTCGCCGCGTTCATGCGCCCACTCACCGAGCGCAGCCTGATCACGCGGCTCAGCGCAACCAACCCCGCCGCCAGCCGAATGGCGCCGTTTGGCGGCACGAAACCGCTCCTGACGCCTAATCCAATCGCCGTCGGCTTTCCGACCAGCGACGATCCCATTGTCGTCGACGTTTCCTGTTCGATCACCACCACGACCATGACGCAGACGCTGGCCGCAAAGGGCGAACGCTATCCGGAAGCCTGGGCGCTGACGGCAGAGGGCCTGCCCACGGACGACCCGCGCGAGGTCACCGAACACGGCGGCACGCTGCTGCCGCTGGGCGGCACGTCCAAGGGCTACAAGGGCTCTGGCCTGGCCATTATCGAGGAACTCGTCACGCAGGGCCTCTCCGGCAAGGGCCGCGCCAACACCGCGCCCGGCCCGCTGTCGCAAAGCGTGTTCCTTCAGGTGATCGATCCGGCCGCTTTCGCCGGCACCGACGCCTTCCTGGAACAGGCCGACCATCTCGCCGCCGCCTGCCGCAGCAATCCGCCGGCGGCTACCGCCAATGGCCCGGTCAGAGTACCAGGCGACGCCGCCGCGCAAAAGCGCCGGCAAGCCCTGACGGAAGGAGTCAATGTCGGCGAAACGCGACTGGCGGAACTGAATCGGACGGCGGCTTTACTTGGTCTGGAGCCCTTAATTGCGACCTGACACATTCACTCGGTCACCGCCGACTCCAAGTAGCGGAAAGACGCTGCAATCTCGGCCTCGCGGTTGAGCGAGTCCTGAACTGAAACGTCGGTGCACTCGAACGAGAACCCACCCGAATACCCCGCATCCAGAAATGCCCTCACTTGCGCAGCATTGCCGCACCGGTCCCCGGCGTCGATGAGCACGCGATGCGCGTCCTGCGTCTCGTCCATCGGCACCGTCGGGTCGGAGATCCCCGATATGTGCACAATCCCCGTCCAGAATGAGAATATCTCGGTCTCTCCCGCAATCGCATGCTGGAACGTGTCATGCACCAGCTTGAACTGCTCCGTTCCGCCCACCGCTTCAATCGCCTCGACGAGCTCTGCCTTGCGTCGGAGCGACGAGCCTGAAAACCCGATCGGCTCGATCAGTGCCACCACGTCACGCCCTTCCAGCATCGGCAGAACCTGCCGCATCACATTGCGTAGATCCCGCTGCCGCACGCCGTCCTCGCACCGTTTGCCGTCCACCCGCGGGATCAGGCTGATCGTCTCGGCCCCGGCCGCTTGGGCAACGTCGATCAGGCCCTGCACCTGACGCGCCCGCTCGTCGTTCCAGTCGTTGAACGGATAGACCTCGCTAAGCCCCAGCAACCGCAGTCCCCGCTGTCGCGCCATCTCCGCCGCCTCCTTCGGCGCGGCCCCGTCAAAGAACGGCCGCCCCAAATCGTTGCGCGGTTCAACACCGACACAGCCCAGCGACTTAGCCAGATCGAGAAACTTCGGAAACGGTAGATTCGGCGCCGTCTTCTGGTTCAGCGCTCGCGAGATCATTTTGCGTCCCGCTCCATGATCCATTCGACATTCGCCGCCGGGACGAAACGCCACTTGCGCAGCGGCCCGGCCATGACGTTTAGGTAATACATCTCGAACCCGTAGGGCGCGCCGCAGGGATGGTGTCCGCGCGGCACCAGCACCACGTCGCCGTCGGACACCGCCATGGTCTCGTCCAGCCCGCCTTCCTCGGTGTAAACTCGCTGGATGCCGAACCCGTCGGCGGGGTTCAGGCGGTGGTAATAGGTCTCCTCCAGGTAGGTGATGCGTGGGAAGTCATCCTCGTCATGCCGGTGCGACGGGTAGGAAGACCAGTGCCCCGCCGGCGTAAACACCTCGGTCACCAGCAGGCTGTCGGCATAGTCCTCGGTCTCCATCGCGATGTTGTTGATGAACCGTGTATTGGTCCCCTTACCCCGCTCGGTCAGCGCAATGCCGTCGGGTCCGATCCGCCGCGCATCATGCCCGCCATACCCCGGCGCCGAACAGACCGCGATCACGCAATCGGTCGTGGCCATCGCCTCCCAGTCCTGCCCATTGGGCACGTACAGGCAATGCGGCGGCGTCTTCTCGAACACGTCCATTCGGTCGCCAAGCTCGCCCCAGTCCTTGCTGGCGGCCGTGATCCGTGCCTTCCCCTCGACCATGACTAGGATAACCTCCCGTCCGCCCGTCACTTCTGCAGCAGTCTCTCCAGCGCGCAGGCGGTATAGGCCGAAGCCCACATAGCGCCAGCCCGCCGATTGCGGGGTGATCTCGTGCACTTTGCCATGCGTGCCGAAGGGTTTGCGCAACAGGTCGGCCATCTCGATCTCCCTCAGTTGAAGACGCGCTGTTTCGCGGCATTCTCGTTATAGCGTTGGCGCGCCTTTTCCAGCCGCTCCGGGCCGCCCGTCTGCGGCACCGCCACGTCCCACCAGTGCCCGCCAGCGCCCGTGCCTGGGACAGCGTCCGTGTCGATCACGATGATAGACGGAATCTCGCGCCCCCGCGCCGCGACGATCTTCGCTTCCAGATCGGCGATGTCGGTTGCCTTCTCGGCATGCGCGCCCATCGAGCCTGCATGGGCGACGAAATCGATTTCAGGCTGCACCTCGACGTTAGAGTCCTTGTACATGTTGTTGAACTCGGCTCCGCCGCATTCGATCTGCAGCCGGTTGATGCAGCCGTATCCCCGGTTGTCGGTCAGCACGACCGTGAACGGCACCTTCCGCATCACCGCCGTCGCCAGTTCCGAGTTCGCCATCATGTAGGAACCGTCGCCGACGAAGCAGATGACGTCCTTTTCGGGCGCGGCCAGCTTGATGCCCATCGCGCCCGCTACCTCATAGCCCATGCAGGAATAGCCGTACTCCATGTGATAACCGCCTTCCGCCGCCTGCCACAGTACCTGCAGAGCGCCGGGCATCGTTCCCGCCGCGCACATCGCCACGGTATTGCTCTCCGCCACCCGCTGAACGGCGCCGATCACCTGCGCATCGGTGGGCAGAGCGTTGGTTCCTTTCGGAGCCGCCGTCACGGTTCTGACCGTCTCGTGCCAGCCCAGCCGTGCCTGCGGATCGTGCCAGCCAAAACTCTTGCCGCCCAACCCAGCACCGATCTTCTCCAGCGTCACTCGGGCGTCACCCACGACAGGCAGAGCGCCGTGCTTCGTCGCGTCATAGCCATGCAGGTTGATCGATATCAGCCTGCGCTCCGCCTCGTCGAAAACCGTCCACGAACCCGTCGTGAAATCCTGGAACCGCGTGCCGATGCCGATCACCAAGTCTGCCTTCGCCGCCAACTCGTTGCCACAGGCTGAGCCTGTCACGCCCGGCGAACCAAAATTCAGCTCGTGCTCCCAGGACAGTGCCGACTTGCCCGCCTGCGTCTCGACCACCGGAATCCCGTGTTGTTCCGCAAAGGCAGTCAGTTCCGCTTCGGCCCCGGAATAGATTACGCCGCCCCCGGCTACGATGACCGGCCGCTTCGCCGCCTTAATCGCCTCGACCGCCTGCGCAACCTCCACCGGGTCGGGCTCCGCCCGCCGGATGCGCCAGGTCTTCGGTTGAAAAAATGTCTCGGGGTAATCATAGGCTTCAGCCTGCACATCCTGGCAGAAGGCCAGACAGACCGGACCGCAGTTCGCCGGATCGGTCATCACCGCAAGTGCCCTCGGCAGGCAGGTCAGAAGGTGTTCGGGCCGGCTGATCCGGTCGAAATAGCGCACCACAGGCCGGAACGCGTCATTCGCCGACACGGTGCCGTCGTCGAAATCCTCGATCTGCTGCAGCACCGGGTCGGGCCGCCGGTTGGCGAAGACGTCGCCGGGGATCAGCAACACCGGCAGCCGGTTCACATGCGCCAGCGCCGCTGCCGTCACCATGTTGGTGGCGCCCGGCCCGATGGAAGAGGTCACTGCCTGCGCCTGGCGCCGCTTCATCGTCTTGGCATACGCTATGGCGGCATGCGCCATCGTCTGTTCATTCTGGCCTCGCCAGGTCGGCAGCGCTTCACCGATCCCGTGCAGCGCCTCACCCAGGCCAGCCACGTTACCGTGGCCGAAGATCGCCCAGACTCCCTCGATGAAACGCTCCCCCTCCTCGGTCATCTGCACGCTCAGCCATTTCACCATGGCCTGCGCCGCCGTCAGCCGGATCGTTCCGCTCATAGCGTCTCCTCCAAATCTTTCGCGTTGCGCCGCTCCGCCGATCTCCGCGCATCATCCCAGACCGCACACAGGCGCACGTACCGGTCCTTCATCTGCGCCACGGCCGCTGCATCGTCCATGTCACCCTTCATCCAGGCACGTGCAGCGTCACCGAAGATCGTCCGCCCCACAGCAAACCCCTTGACCAGCGGCTGCGCCGCTGCCAGCGCGAAACTCTCGGCAAGCTCCGCCTCGGGCGCGTCGAGCCCCAGCACCACAATGCCGCGTGTGCGCCGATCATTGCGCTCAATGGCATCCGCAGCCTTCTTCCAGGCGGTCTCGTTGCGGAACGGTTCCAGCTTCCACCAGTCAGGATAGACGCCGATGTCATAGAAGCGCTGGATCACCTTCGGCGTGGTGTCGTCATCGACCTTACCGCATTTCGACGGGATCACCTCCAGCAGGAATTCCAGCGAGTTGCGCCGCGCGGAGTGGAATAGCCGGGTGATCACGTCCTCTTGCTTCGCCCACATCTCCGCATCGTCGTCGGGGTGGCAGAAGCACAGGCACTTCACCACCTGATCCTTCGGCCATTCCTTCAGCCGCCCGTAATCAGGCCCGATCTGCGGCTCCAGCGTAAGCGGGCGAGAGCCCGGCCATTCCACCGGCCGCCCGATCCAAAGGCCCGTTCCCTCGGCACGGTAAAGCGCCTCGCGCCCAATCCGTCCGTCGCACAGGATGCCGTAACCCGGCCGCCCATCCTGGACTTCGCGCGCCGCCCGAAGGCAAAGCTCCTTGAACGCGCCGATCTTCTCGACCGTCGCGCCTTGCATCTCCTCAAGCTGCATCCGGTGATCGAAGGCGAAGACCCGCATCTCCGACCAGGCGCCATCGACCCGGCGATGCCGGTTCGTCGCCCAGTGCACCTGTTCAAGCTCGACATCGTTCCGCAGGTCCGGCCGCTGGATACCGCGGTCAAAGAAAAACTGCAGCTCCTCCCAGCTCGGATAGGCCGGCGTGCAGCCGTGCCTCGACACAGCGAAGGCTCCGCAGGCATTCGCGTACTTCAAGGTCGTCGGCCAGTCCTGGCCATCGAGCCAGCCCTTCAGCAAGCCGCTCATGAACCCGTCGCCCGCGCCCAACACGTTGAAAACCTCGATGGGAAAGCCCGGCCCCGTCTGACCGTCGTCAAGGCTTCCCGGTATCGCAGCGTCGAACGCCACCGCCCCCATCGGCCCGCGCTTGCAGACCAGCACCGCTTCGGACACCTTGCGCACCGCTCGCAGCGCCTCCAGTGTATCGGTCGAGCCGCCGGCGATGTGGAACTCCTCCTCGGTCCCGACGATCAGGTCGAAGAGATGCAGCGTCGACTGCAGCTGCGCTGTCACCTCGGCACTTTCCGCGAACCGGCTCTCTCCCTCGCCATGTCCCAGCACGCCCCAAAGGTTGGGCCGATAGTCGATGTCCAGCGCCGTCCGCGCCCCGTGCTTCCTCGCCAGTTCCAGCGCCTTCAGCACCGCCGCCCGCGTCCGCGCGTGGCTCAGATGCGTCCCCGTCGGCACCACGGCCCGCGCGGAGGCAATGAACCCCTCGTCGATATCGTCCTCGCACAGGCCCATGTCGGCGCAGTTCTCGCGATAGAAGATCAGCGGAAACTGCTCTTGGTCGCGGATACCGAGGATCACGAGCGCGGTCAGCCGCTCCGGATCGGTCACAACGCCATCCGTCACCACGCCCTCGCGGTGCAGCTGCTCGCGGATGAACCTACCCATATGCTCATCGCCCACGCGGCTGATCAGCGCCGATCTCAGACCCAGCCGCGCCGTACCGCAGGCGATGTTCGTCGGAGAGCCGCCGATGTACTTCTCGAACGACCCCATATCCTCCAGCCGCGCGCCGATTTGCGCGCCATACAGATCCACACCGGCCCGGCCGATGGTGATTACATCAAGGGTCTTGGTCATCGTGCCATCCTCAGAATCCCGTCTCCCTCAGGAACGCCCGGCTCGCTGCCAGATCGCTCAGAACGGACCCCGAATTGCGCGGGTCTCGTTCCTGCTCGATTGTGATGTAGCCGCCATAGCCCGCTTCGGTCAAAAGCGAACGTATTGCGGGATAGCCGATGCGGCCCCGGCCGATCGGGCACATCACACCCTCGGCGCAGGCATCGAAGAAACGGATTTGCCGGCCCATGACGTCATCGAACACGACCGGGTCGATATCCTTGAAGTGGATGTAATCCGTGCGGTCCATGTACGACCGCAGCGTCTCCACTGGATCCATGCCAGCATAATCCAGATGCCCTGTGTCGAGGCATAGCCCAGCGGTCTCCGGTCCGATATTCTCCACGATCCGCGCCAGCTCGTCTGCGAACTCGATATATCCGCCCGCATGCGGGTGTATCGTGGCGCGCACGCCGTAGCGGTCGCGCGCCAGTTCGGCGATGGCACGGATATTCACGACCATCCCCTCCCACGCAGCGTCATCGAGCCGCGGCGCCCTATCAGAATGCCCCGCTGCAAAATCACGCTCGTGGTGGCCCCAGTCCATGACTGTCAGATACGGTGCGTCAAACCGCTGGCCCGCATGTGTACCCGGCTTCGGCAGCGCAGTGATAAAAGCACAAATCTCGTCCGTCTGTTTCAGCAGGCTCTCGCGGTTCCCGGGCGAAACGAGGTCGTCGAAAATCGCGCCCGCCACGATGGACAATCCACGAGTCCGCAGCGCACCGCCCACGCGCTCTACGTCCAGCGGCATGTAGCCGTAGGGTCCCAGCTCCAGCCCGTCGAACCCGGCCTTTGCCGCCTCCTCCAGCACCTTCTCCCAAGGCGGCAGATGCGGGTTCGACACGTCATCGACCCCCCAGCAGCAGGGCGCACAGGATATGGCAACCGGGTTCGCCATCTCAGTCCGCCACGTTGATGGTTTCGAAGGTCAGCGATCGGTGGAACTGCTCGTGGTACGCGATGAACTGTTTCGTATGCGGCTGCTCCATGTGGAAAGTATGCGCTGCCTTATCCGTCCACGCCTCGACGAAGACCAGCCTGTCCGGATCGTCAGTGCAGGTGAAGAAGTCGTAGGCCAGACAGCCCGGCTCATCACGCGTTGCCGCCTGAACCTCCGGCGCGCGGGCTAGGATCTGATCCCGCGTGCCGGGCTGAAGCTCGATGGTGATGATGAACTTGTACATGACACCCTAGCGGATGATAGTGGCCTGGAGAGCGTCAATGGATGACTGGATGCCCGCGTCGGTGGACATGGTGAAATCCTCCATCTCCAGCGAAACCCAGCCGTCATAGCCCATCATGCCCACGACAGAGAAGAACTCCTTCCACCATTGCAAGTCGTGACCGGCGCCGACCGCGACGTAGTTCCAGCTGCGGTTCGTCACATCGGTCACTTCCTTAAGCTCCAGCAGCCCGTTCACATCCGCCAGGCAACGCTCGATCCGCGTGTCCTTGCCGTGAACGTGGTGGATCGCTTCGCCGAGCGCACGCGCACCCGCGATCGGATCCGCCCCCTTCCAAAACAGGTGCGACGGGTCGAGGTTCATGCCCACTTTCGGCCCGACTTCATCGCGCAGCCGGAATAGCGTTTCCGGGTTCCACACCAGCATGGCCGAGAAGTTCTCAAGCGCGTATTTCTCCACGCCCGCTTCGCCGGCCAGCTTCACCAGATCATGCCACAGCGGGAACGCCCGGTCCTCCCACTGGTAGCGGTCACGTTCCGGCATCTCGTCTGGCCAGGACTTGGTGTAGACCAGCCAGTTCGGCACCATGTCGCCCGGTGCCGCCTCGGGCAGGCCCGACATGCAGACAATCTTTTTGACTCCGATTTCGCCCGCCAACCGGATGGTATCCTCCATCTCTTTACGGTGTCGCTTGCCCATCGCGCCCGGGTCGAGCGGGTTGGCCGAGCAGTTCAGTGCAGCGATCTCCAGCCCTCGCGCCTCGATCTCCTTCAGCCGCTCCTTCAGCAGCTGCTTGTCGGCCAGAAGAGTCTCCGCCCGGAAATGCGGTGCAGGCGACCAGCCGCCACCTGTCATCTCGACGCCCTCAACGCCGAGCTTCACGCATTTGTCCAGCATGTCGGTGAAGGACAGATTGCCCATCACGTCGGTGCAGATGGAAAGCTTCATGTCTTCGCTCCTTCAGAAGACGTTCATTGGAAATCAACCCAGGTCGCGCCCGCATCGGCGGAGCGCACGCAGTTCTCCAGCCAGCGCACGCCTTCGGTGCCGGCGGCGATCCCGGGATAATGGTGAGTTTTCAGAAACGTGTCGTCGCCCTGGGCCTTCGCGTCGATAGCCTCAGCGATCCACAGGTAAATGTTGGACCAGCTGTCACCCAGCCCCTCGGTATGCAGCGCGCCCATCCGGTCGCATGCAAGGCTCTCGTCCTCCAGGTACGGCATTCCGTGGTGGAGGATGCGGTTCGGCTCGCCCTGCACGTCGTAGAGCAGCTGATCGGGATGCGAGTCGGACCATTCCAGCGACGCCTTAGAACCAACGAAACGGTACCGCTGCGACCCCATGTTCCCGGCATTGACTGACGAAACCCACAAGCGCCCGCGCGCGCCGTTGTCGTAATGCATCAGCACCGTCGCGTGGTCTTCCAGCGGAGCTCGTGACGGAATGAACGCCTTCCGGTCGCACAGCAGCTTTTCGACCTTCAAATGCGGCAGCACGACCTCCGACAGGTAGTATAGGTGCGTCCCGATATCCCCCAGCACAAAGGTCGCCCCAGCCGTCTTCGGGTTGGTACGCCACTTTACGGCCTCGGGCGCGTCCACGTCGTCGCCCGCGTTGAAACCGTGGGTGTACTGCAAGTCGACGATCCGGACCTCGCCCAGCATGCCCTTTGCCACCATCGCCGCCATCTGTTGCACCAGCGGATGACCGGTGAAGCCATAGGTGACACCGACGATCAGGCCGTTGTTCTCGGCCAGAGCGGCGATCTCGTCGCATTCGTCCACGGTGAAGAACAGAGGCTTCTCGCAGATCACGTGGATCCTGGCTTCCAGCAGAGACTTGGTGATCTCGTAATGAGTGAAGTTCGGCGTCGCGACCGATACCACTTCCACCCCATCTTCGCGCGCGGTTTCGCCTGCAATGAGATCCTCGTAGGTTGCGTAGCACCGGTCACCGTTGACGCCCAGCATCGTGCCGAAATCGCGCCCGCGTGCCGCATCCAGATCGAACGCCCCCGCAACGAGCTCGTAAGTCCCGTCGCGCAGCGCGCCCGTGCGATGCTTGTAGCCGACCTGTCCTGTACGGCCGCCCCCGACCATACCCCAGCGCAGCGGCCGGGCGATCGTTCTCTCACCGTTGATCATCGGTCTTGAACCTTCCTCGAATGCGGCGCGCGTCTCAGGCGGCCTTGGACATCGCAGTCTCGTAAAGCGCCGGCTTGTCGCGCATGGCGATCACCTCGCGACCGCCGCTGGCAACGGCGCGCAGCGCGGCGTCGGCGACCAGCGTCGCTGCATAGCCGTCCCAGGTACTCGGTCCCGTCGCCGTCCCCTGCCCGGCGGCCAAGATCCATTCGCGGAACTCCTGATCGTAGGCCTCGATGAACCGCTCGCGCCAGTCTTCGGGGATCGCCTGCCGGATGCCGTGCCTGTCCGACACCACTGTCGCTGGCCTGTTCGGCAACGCGGCGATCCCCTGTTCGCAACTCACCTCGCCGCGAATGTCGTAGCCGTAGGCAATGTTCACGGAAATCTCGACATCGACGAGGGCGCCACCCGCCATGTGAAGCAGAACGAAGTGCGGGTCACGCAATTCGCCGCCGCGTGTGGATCGGCGCGGCAGCCGCACCTCGACCGCCGCGATCTCGTCCGACAACAGCCAGCGCGAGATATCCGCGTCATGAACCAGCGTGTCGTTCAGCGGCATCTCCGAGGTATAAAGCCCCTCCGGCACCGACGCGTTGCGGTGCACCGAGTGATACATCAGCGGCGCGCCCAGTGTTCCGGAGTCGATCACCGCTTTGAGCCGGCGGTAGTCGGCATCGAAGCGTCGCATGAATCCGACCTGCACCAGCCGCCTTCCAAAGGCGACCTCGGCCTCCATCACATTAAGCGCGGCTTTCTCCGATGTGACCAACGGTTTCTCGCAGAACACCGGCTTGCCCGCCGCTATACAGTCAATCAACTGCTCCTCGTGCGCGGGGCCCCACGAACAGATCACAACCGCATCCACCGCATCCGACCGGATCAGCGCCTGCGGCGTGCCGAACACCTCCGCTCCCTCGGGTGCGGCGGCGCGGGCGCGATCCGCGTCGATGTCGCTGACAGCCGTCACCGCGACGCCCGACAACACCGTCGTCAGCCGCCTTATATGGTCCTGACCGATCATGCCGGTCCCTATGACTCCAACCTTGAGTGTCATGGCGCGGGCCTCACTTGAAATACTTGTCCACGTAACGCTGCATCTCGGCACGCATGAACGTGCCGCTCTCATCCGCCTTCTCTTCCCAGGCAAAGACACAGGCGGTCATGATCCCGTCGAACCCGACCTCGGCCAGCGTGCGGTAGAAGTCGTCCCAAGGCACCTCGCCCTGCCCGATATTCAGATGCTGGTGCACTCGTGCGTTGGTCCCCGGCGGGTTGAGAATGTAACGCAGGCCGGAACTGGCCTTGTGGTTGAACGTGTCGGCGATGTGGACATGTGCCAGCACGTCGGCGCATTCGCGCAGCATCGCCACCACGTCATCGCCAAAATAGAAGGTGTGCGGGCAGCAGTAGAGGAACTTGACGCGCGGGCTGTTCACCGTGCGGATCAGGTCCACCGACGGCTGCAGTGTCTCCACCCAATCCTCGGGATGTGGCTCGATATGCAGGTTGATGCCTTCCTTCTCGAAGATCGGCACCAGGTCCTCCATCGAGCGCCACCACGCATCCTCGCAGGCCTCGATCATCGATCCGGTATGGCAGCAGTAGCAGGTGCCCTTGTCCGGATGCGGCCCGCGCCCGAATTCACTGTTCATCGTGTCCACGCCCATCTCCACGCAAATCTCGATGGCGCGCTTCCAGTGACGGACAGCAGCCTTGCGCTCCTCCTCGTCATTCGACGCCCAGCGATACATGGGCAGCAGCGTGGCGATACCGACATTGGCGTCCGACAGCGCCTTCTTGAACCGCTTCACCCGGTCGGGAAACACGCGGGGCGCCTTGAACCACTCAAGGAAGTCGGCGCGCGGGCTAAGTTCGATCCACTCGTAGCCAAGCTCCGCGACCTTGGATGGCAGTTCCTCAAGGCTCAGATGGCGGTGCATGAACGGGTCGAGGGCGATTTTCATCGAACGGGTCCTCCCAGGTCTGTTGTCGTTGAAGGTGCCGGGCGTCGCGTCACGCGACAGGCGCCGGCGGATGACCCTCGTGGGTTTCCATGTACCCTTCGATGATGCTGTCGAGATCGGCCAGCGCCTCGCCCCCGGCCATCAGGTCGGTGATCTCTTCGCGCGATTTCTCGCCGCGCATGAAATTCGCCGCCAGCGCGCCACGGATCAGAACCGCAAAGTGGTCGCCCACCGCCATCGCATGCGTCACCTGGTGGGTGATGAAGATCACCGCCAGCCCGCGTTTCTTCGCTTCCAGCACGATACGCAGCACGTGGCTCGCCTGCTTCACGCCCAGCGCCGCGGTCGGTTCGTCCAGGATCAGCACCCGCGCGCCGAAATGCACTGCACGCGCAATGGCGAGCGACTGCCGCTCGCCGCCCGACAACCCGCCGATCAGACGGTCGCCGTCGTCGATCCGCGTGATGCCGAAATCCTGCACCGCCTTCACCGCGGTCTCGTTGGCTGTCTTGCGGTCGAAGATCTTCAACGGACCGAACTTCTTCGTCGGCTCCACCCCTACGAAGAAGGACCGCCCTATGGTCATCAGCGGAAACGTCCCGCCGAACTGGTGCACTGTCGAAATGCCGCGATCCTGCGCATCCTTCGGCCGGTCAAAGCTGACCTCGTCGCCATCCATCAGGATCGTGCCGGATGTCGGCCGGTGCACGCCGGCCAGCGTCTTGATCAGTGTCGACTTGCCGGCGCCGTTGTCGCCCAGCAGGCACAGAACCTCACCCGCATGAACCTTCAGCGAAATGTCGTGCAGAACGTCGATCGGGCCGAAGGACTTATTGACGTCGCGCAGTTCCAGAACCGGAGTATTCTCGGCCATCTTATCCTCCTCACGCAGGTTTCTTCTTGGGGCGGGCGGTCATCGCCAGCTTGCGGAAGCTGTTGTTCATCAGCACGGCAAGCAGCAGCATCACCCCGATGATCAGGCTCGACCAGTTGCGGTCGATGTCGGTGAAATAGATCCCCTGGTTCACGATCGCGAAGGTCAGGGTGCCAAAGAAGATCCCCATCACTGATCCGAACCCGCCGGTCAGAAGCACGCCTCCCACCACGACCGAGACGACCGCATTGAAGATGTAGTTCATTCCACCCGACACCTGGGCAGAGTTGAACAGAATCGCCCCGCACATCCCCACGAAAGAGGCACTGACAGCCGACAGGACGAACAGGGTGATCGTCACCTTGTTGGTCGGAATGCCGGCATTGCGGGCGCTCTCCTTGTCGCCGCCCATGGCGAAGACCCAGTTGCCCCAGGGCGTGTAGTGGATGATCAGCACGAACAGCGCGGTCAGCGCGATCCACCACACGATGATGATCTGGTACGACCCGCCCAGAAGCTGACCGAAGATCGTCTTTGCCCAGTCCGGCGCCGATAGCGGAACGCTGGCGTTTCCGGTAAGCAGGACCGAGCCGGCCAGAACGATGCCCTGCATCGCCACCAGCGTGCCCAGCGTAATGATCAGCGATGGCACCGTCGTCCGCGTCGCCAGCAGGCCGTTCACCAGCCCGACCAGCACGCCCAGGCCAAGTGCGACGGCCATCCCCACAACGATGGGCATCCCGTAATAGCCAGAGACGATGGCGATGCTCATCGACCCGGCCGGGATCATCGCACCGATGGAGATGTCCAGCTCTCCCGCGATCATCAGCAGACCCAGCGGCAGCGCAACGATGCCAAGGTTGGCGGCAAAATTGACCCAGCTGGCGGCCCCGAACAGGTTCACCAGATTCACCCCACCGAAGATGACGTAGAAGGCGATGACGGCGATCAGGCTCAGGATGGCCCCTGCTTCGGGACGGCGCATCAGGTTGCCGATTGCAAAAGTGTCCATGGGTCCGCCCTCAGCTCTTCTTCTTGGTGGAATAGGTCAGGGCCATCTTGCGGAACGTGTCGTTCATCAGGACGGCGAGCAGAAGCAGGGCACCGATGATTACCGAGCCGAGGTTCGGATCGAACCCGGTGAAATAGATGCCCTGGTTCACGATCGAGAAAGTGATGGTGCCCAGCACGATGCCCGCGACGGAACCGAACCCGCCGGTCAGAAGCACCCCGCCGATCACCACGCACATGATCGAGTTGAAGATGAAGGACTGTCCACCCACCACCTGCGCGCTCTGGTAGACCATCGCCTGTCCGACGCCGACGAAGGCCGCGCAGAAACCGCTCATCATGAACAGAGTGATCGTCAGCCGCTCAGTCGGGATACCGGCATTGCGGGCGCTGATCTTGTCGCCGCCCAGCGCGTAGACCCAGTTTCCGAACGGCGACAGGTGCAGCAGGAACGCCGCCACGATAATGAAACCGACCCACCAGAAAATGGTGACCTGGAACATGCCGCCGACGAACTGGCCCAGCAGCGCCTTGTAGAAAGGACTCGGGACGATATTGGTGCTGGTCGAGCCGGTCAGCAGGACCGACAGCCCAAGCGTCAGACCCATAACCGCGAACATGGTGCCGATGGTCACGATCAGCGACGGTACCTCGGTGCGCAGCACTAGGAACCCGTTGATCGCGCCAACCAGCAGGCCAAATGCCAGAGCCGCCGCGATGCCGATAGGCTCGGGCAAACCGTAGTAGCCCGAGATGATTGCCAGCGTGAGCGACGAGGCCGGGATCACTGCGCCGATCGACAGGTCAAGCTCGCCCGCGATCATCAGGATCCCGATGGGAAGAGCGACGATGCCGATTTCGGCGGCGACGTTCAGCCAGCTCGCGAACCCGGCAGGTGAGACAAAGATCGTTCCGGCCGAGAGAGCGAAGAACAGGAACACTGCGACCATCCCCAGCAGCGAGCCCGCCTCGGGGCGCCGTGCCAGGCGGCCCAGCGTGACCCCCAGACCCGGCCGCGCGCCGTGCGTGCCTGTCGATACGGATTGCGTGGCTGAATTCATCTCTCTCCCCCCGAATGTGTATGGATCGGACGCGGGACGGGCACTGGCCTTCTGCCGTGCCGCCACGCGGTCAGGGTGCTGCCCGGCCGCGCACGGCCGGACAGCGGTGATTCAGAGATCGTACCCGCGTCAGCGGGTGCCTTCGGCCACGCCCGCCATGGTCGCGTCGACATTCGACGAGTCGACGATGCCCGGGCCGGTCAGGATCTCGCGGGTCGGGACTGTCAGGCCGTAATTGACGTAGCTGTTCAGGATAGACACCGCCAGGTAGCCTTGGTGGTAGCCCTGCTGGTCGATGGCGCAGGCCTGGGTGCCGTCCTTGATGTTCTGCAGGATCGACTCGTCGAAGTTCATGCCGCAGACTTCCACGGTGCCGGCCTTGCCGGCCTGCGCGATGCCGCTGACGGCAGAGTTCGCGTCGACGTTGCCGATCGCAAAGACCGCGTTGATCTCCGGGTGCTGCAGCAGGTGGGCGCGCAGCGCCTGTGCCACGGCGGTGGCCGAACCGAACGACGTTGCAGGCAGCGGCAGGACAGAGCCTTCACCACCGACGCTGACGATCCCGTCGACGAAGCCAGAGCAGAACGCCTCGATGTTGGCCGCACCGGGCAGCGTGTTCAAGCAGACACCGTTCTGCTTGCCCTTGTTGCCCAGGTACTCGCCCCCGGCGAACCCACCCTTGTAGTCGTTCGATCCGACATAGTTCATCGCGCCCAGACGGTCGGCGGCTTCGATCCCGCCGGCATTGTAGATAACCAGCGGAATGCCGGCGTCGACGACTGCCTGGAAGGCAGGGTCCATCGCTTCCGGAACCCAGTCCGGGCCTACAATGGCATCGGCGCCCTGGTCGATCGCCTGCCGGATCAGTTCGGCGGCGTCCACGCCCAGATTGTCGTAGTTTTGCGGGCCAAGCCAGGTGACGGAACCGCCCTGTGCTTCGGCGACGATGCCGGCATCTTCGGCGCCGCGCTTCACGATGGACCAGAACGGATCGTCGGGCTTGCCCCCGACCACGAAGATATCGGCGGCCAGTACAGCAGTCGCGGCGCAAACAGCGATGGCGGCAGTGGAAGCGGTGGCCGCGAGGCGGCTGAATTTGGTCATATTGATCTCCTCCATGTCCCATCTCCCCGAGGGACCTCTAAGCGCCGCCAGCCATAACGAATGCTTGATATCTTCGAAAGATAGAATAAGACTTAACTTGTCAAAAGTGTCAAAAGATGTCTGTCATAATGATACAGGCTTAGCTACTAGAGGATGCCATGGACCGACCGACAATTGCCGATCTTGCCGAAGCGGCTGGCGTTTCCGTCTCGACCGTGAACCGCATCCTCGGCGGCACGGCGCAGGTGAAAGGCACCACAATGCAAAGGGTGCAGAACGCCGCCGAAAAGATCGGCTTCTATGGTATCGGCACCATCGAGGACCGGCTGCGCAGGGCGGCGCCGAAATACCGGATGGGCTTTCTCCTCCAGCAGTCGACCCGCGAACTCTACCAACTATTCAGCCGCCAGATCGTCGCCGCCTGCCGTGGTCGCCGCGACGAGGTCGTGGAACCCGTCGTCGATTTCGTCGACTTGCTGACGCCCGAGAACATCGCCGGGCGGCTACTGGCCCTCGGCCGCGAATGCGACGCCGTCGCGGTAATCGCCGCTGATCACCCGGTCATCAGCCACGCAATCCGTACCCTGAGGGAAGAGGGCAAGCCGGTGGTCGCTTACATCACCGACCAGTCCGCGCCAGAGCGCTCGGCCTATGTCGGCGCCGACAATTGGAAGCTCGGTCGTACCGCTGCATTCCTCATCGCGCAGATGACCCACGGCCCCGGTCGCGTCGCGGTGTTCATCGGTAACCACCGTTACCAATGCCAGGACGTCGCCGACGCGAGCTTCCGTTCTTACATGCGCGAACACGCGCCCGACCTGATGGTCGAGGACAGCCGACCCACCCATGAGGACCCCGCCGAAGCCTACCGCATGGTGACTGACCTGCTGGCAACGACCGACGATCTCGTCGGCATCCTCATCGTCGGCGGCGGCATCTCCGGCGTCTTGCGGGCGCTCCGCCAGATCCCGGATCAACAGCGAAAGGGCGTGCGCCTCGTCTGTCGCGATATCGGGCCGGAAACCCGCAAGGGGCTGTCCGAGGGCCTGATCACCGCCGCCCTCTGCCACCCGCTGGACACGACCTCCGAGCTGCTGGTGCGCACCATGATCGAGGCCATCGAACAGGACGCTCCCGCAGCTGCGGTACAGCGCACCATACCGTTCGAGATTGTCACGCCGGAGAATATCTAGGAGCGGTGTAGCGGACGGCCCGACGCCGACGCTGCCGCCAACCGGCCAGTGACGCCAGGCCCGATGCTCCAACTCACCGGTTGGATGCGAAATCTCCACAAAAAATTCATACAGTCTACATGACTTTCCGCTCAGTGCAGGCGAAGTATACCTATCCGGACGTGGCGGCGACGTCCGGCAAAATCTCCTGTAGGCAAATAATCCGCGCACCGCTCTGCGTATTGGCAGGTACCGAATCCAGTAAATACAAATCGCTAGCCTTAATAAACGCAACCCGCACGGGACGAAAAAATAGAACAGAGATGCTCCGACCGATAAGCTACAAAACAACAGAACCGATTCACTTGATCAAAAACAAATACACGCCTCAACAGCGGCCCGCGCCCCGAAGGATCGACGGCCGGAGGGTCCGCCGATGACCACCGCCCGCAAATCGCGGAACTGGGTGTTCTTTACCGCTATCATCGTCTTCGTCCTCTACGCCGCCTGGATGCTTGCCCCTTACCTCCGCTCCATCCTCGTGCGCGATGCCTCGGTGACCTCATGGGCCCAGACCGTAAATGCCCCGGTCGCCGGAACGATCATCTCCGACCCGCCAACCACCTCTGGAGCCATCGGCGATGAAGGCCATGTTGTCCGCATCCGCAACGACCGGCTGTTCCGCGAAGCAGAGGCCGTTCTGCAGCACAGGATCCAGCAGGAGCATGCGCTGGAACGCGTGCACGAGCTGGAAACCTATGCCAGTGAACTCGACCAGCTCATCCGCGACCGCGCCAAACGGACGGAACGCTACGCGGCGGTATTCATAGAGCGGCTGGAAGCGTCGAAACGCGCGCTCGAGCAAGAAGTTGATATACTCGCGGCGCATGGGCCCTCGGAGTCCGAAAACGATCTGGAACCGGCACCACTGAACACCGCGGCAACCACCGAACAAGTCGACGTCGAAGAGCATATAGCCCAGCTGCAGGCTGAGTTGTCCGATCTCGATTCCCGCCTGCAAGCGGCAGCGGATGGCGTGTTCCTCGAATCGGACGGCTCGGATCCCTCATGGGCACATGTCGCCGATCTCGGACTAGAGGCCGAACGGCTCCGCATCCGCCTCGACATTGCTGAAGCGCAAGCGCTCCATAAAGAGGCGACAAGCGCGCTCGAGGCCCAGGAAGCCGAGTACCAGAAACTTCGCGAAGCAGATATCGTCATCCCATCCCACGCCGAAGTCTACGAAATCGAGGTAGGCAAGGGGTCGACCGTTGCGGCCGGCGATATCCTGCTGCGCTGGGTCGACTGTGACAACCTGCTTGTCGACGTGCCGGTCTCCGATGCGGAACTGCCGCTGATCCGTCCTGGATCGCAGGCGACGATCCTGCTCGAAGGTGAGTCAGAGGAACGCATCGGTACAGTTCATCTAACGCGCGGGTCTTCGGCCACGCTCGACGAGCGGACGCTGGCGGCCGTGGCGAAAGGACGGCACGAGGGACTGGCGCAGGTCCTGGTCGACTTGGGCGAAACCGACCTGAACGGCAATACCTGCCCACTCGGCAACGCGGCCTATGTCGAGTTCCCCGATGTCGGGCTGTTCGACGTCATTCGCGCAAGGCTGCGTCTGTGAAGATACTCGGCACTCCCACGCGCGAACCGACAGCGATCGAAAGGTCCAAGGAACGCTCGATCTTCGGTGCCATCCTGGCCGACATCGTCATAGTGATCCTCCAGACTTTCGCCGCGATCACCTCCGGTTCCTTCACCATGCTTGGCGAATGCGTGCGCGCCGCCTTCATGACGATCATCGAGATTTTCTCCACCGTCATCCTGCGCGGCGTACACCGTGACCGGTTCGGACACTTCGAATTCGGCATTGGCAAGGTCGAACAATTCGCCTGGCTGGTCTTCGGCATCAGCCTGATAGCCAGCGGTCTCTGGGTGGCGACACAGGTCATAGGATCGCTCGGATCGCCAGAGCGTGCCGCAGGCCCCCTCGGCCTCGCCATCGCCGCCATCGTCAATGCTATCAACCTGATGATCAACGGCCTGTCGCTCCGCGCACTTCTCGCTGCCTCGGAAGAGCGGGAGTCTGACGTATTCCGCGCGCAGGTGCTGACCCGGTCGATCAAGTTCTCCAACTCTATCGTGCTACAGATCCTGCTGACGCTCGCGGCGATCTCGACCGACCCGCTCTTCGCCCATCTGCTGGACGTGATCGGCGCGACCATTGTCGTTGTCGTCATGTTGCATTCGGGCGTCTCGATGGTCGCCAGCGCTATGCCCGCCCTGCTCGACGCACCGCTGCCGCCGACAATGGTCGATCGTGTCCGCACCGCGCTGGCAACCGATCCCGTCTCCGGGCCCTGGATCGCCGCCCTGCGCAGCCGCAGCTCGGGCCGTTTCCCGCAGGTCGAAGTTACCGTGAACCGCCACCACGTCCACGATCCCGACTGGGAGCGCAATCTCGACCGCCTGCAGACGCTCGTGCACGAGATCGACCCCGCCATCGAGCTCCGCATCGTCGTGGACAAGGAACCAAGAGAGTCGGCGCCGGATAACCCCGCGCCCGTTTAGCCGGAAAGACCCGATCAGTCGTCAAGCCCAATCACCCGACCCGGATTGAGGATACCTGCCGGATCCATCGCGGACTTCAGCCGCCGAAGCAGGCCCAATTCCTCCGCGCTCCGCACCAGCGACAGATACGGCTTTTTGTCGGTTCCCACCCCATGCTCAGCGGTGATTGAGCCACCCATCCGCGCCGCCAGAGTATTTACCGCCGCCGAAACCTCGGCGCGCATCTCGCTCTTAACCACGTAATGCAGGTTGCCGTCGGCAAGGTGGCCATAGACATAGATCCGTGCAACCGGGTCGACAGCTTCCACCGCCTCCCGCGCCCTGCCCAGAAACTCCGGAATTGCGCGAAGCGGCAGACTCAGGTCATGCGGCACCAGCCGTCCCAGCGAAAAGGTGAACTCCGGGCACGCCTCGCGCAGATGCCAGATACCGTCGAACTCCCGCCGCGACTGCGCGACAACGATATCGCCGCACAGTCCCGCCTCGTAAGCGTCCATCAGCACCTGCTCGAAAGCGTCCTCCTCGATCAACCCCTTCGGAGCCTGTATCTCAATCAGCACATATAGCCCGGAACCCAACGGCAATGGCCGCGTTCCCGCAATCCCGCAAGCGCCGTCATAGACCTCCGGCCAGAGCCCCTCGAACGCGCTTAACAAACCACCCAGCCGTCCCCGCAACATGCGCAGCAGTGCCAATGCCGCCTCCGGCCCTTCAACTGCGCACAGCGCGTTGCGCTCCAGCCCCGGCGCCGGGTGCAGCCGCAACAGCGCCTCGGTGATGACGCCGTATATACCCTCACTGCCGGTGAACAGCTGCCGCAGGTCCGGCCCGGCATTGTTCTTCTCCAGCCCGCGCATCGAGGACACGACCGTGCCGTCCGCCAGCACCGCCTCCATCCCTGCAACCTGCGCGCGAAACATGCCGTAGCGCAGCACGCGTATACCGCCGGCATTCGTGGCAATTCCGCCGCCGACCGTCGCAGTCCCTCGCGCGCCAAGATCGACGCCAAAGCAAAGCCCCTGCTCCGCCGCCGCCTCCTGCAATCGCTGCAGCGTCACTCCTGCACCTGCCCGGATCAGCATTGCATCCGCATCCGGCGCACCCAGACCGGTCAGCCGTTCCGTGGAAAGCACCACCTCGCCGGGCCGCACCCGCGCGCCACCCGACAGCCCGGTAAGACCGCCCTGCACAGCGACCGGCTGCCCGAACCGGTGACACAGCGCCAAAGCTGCAGACACGCCGGCCTTGTCCTTCGGCCGGATCACGACTTCGGGCACCACGTCCGGCCGGCGCGTCGCATCCGTCGCATAACGTGCAGCGTCCGCCGCGCCGGTGATCAGCCCCAGATCATGCCCGCAGGCAACAAGCGCCTCCACCAGCGCCGGATCAGCCATCTCCCGCCACGGCGCAGACCAGGATCAACTCCACTTTCAGCGACGGGTTCGCCAACGTTGCCTCGAAACAGGCCCGCGCAGGCGGCGCAATATCCGCGACCCAGCCATCCCATTCCGCATTGAACGCGGCCACATCGCCGATATCCCGCAGCAGGATCGCACAGAACAGCATGGCCCCTTTCGACGACCCGATCTCCGCCAGCCGCGCCTCTGCCTTGCCGAACAGCTGTCGCGCCTGCTCGGCGGTGGTCAGTGTCTCGTCATAGGGCGCGCTGGGGGTCACCGCGAAATAGCCGGTGCCGTTCGCGACGGTGGCGATAGAAGCGCGCGCCGTGGTCCCGAACCGGGTGATCAGGTCTTCCGGAGTCATCGCAGCCTCACCTGTCCAGCACGAAGGCGGCGTCTTCAGTCCAGCTGAAATGGCACTCCTCGCCCTCTTTCAGGATCACCACATCCGCCCCCGGCACCCGCACCCGGATCTGCGTGTCGCCGCGATGGCCGATGACCAGCGCGTTATCGCCGTAGTTCACGATCGTATCGATCACCATCTTTGCGTTCATGCGGCCTTCCTTTGGATCGCGCGACAGCTTCAGGTGCTCGGGTCGGATCAGCAGCGCAACCTCCTGCCCGTCGACAACCGGCGGCTGCCCCTCGGCTCCGAACACGACCGATCCCAGCGCCGGGCATTCCGCGACCCGCGCCTCGGCATCCGTCACCACCGCGTCCAGCAGGTTGCTCTCGCCGATGAAGTCCGCCACGAACCGCGTACTCGGTCGGTGGTAGATGTCCAGCGGCGCCCCGGCCTGCTCGATATTCCCGTCCGAGAACACCACGATCCGGTCCGACATCGACATCGCCTCGGTCTGGTCGTGGGTGACGAAGATCGTCGTCACGCCCAGACGCTTCTGGATCCGCTTGATCTCGATCTGCATTTGCTCGCGCAGGTTCTTGTCCAGCGCGCCCAGCGGTTCGTCCAGCAACAATAGATCCGGCTCGAACACCAGCGCCCGCGCCAGTGCGACACGCTGCTGCTGACCGCCCGACAGTTCCTTCGGATACCGGTGCGCGAACCCCTTCAGCCCCACGAGATCGAGCATCTCCTCGGCCTTCGCCAGGCCCGCTGCCTTCTTCACACCCCGCATCTGCAGCGGGAAATAGACGTTCTCGGCGGCGGTCTTGTGCGGGAACAGCGCGTAATTCTGGAACACGATCCCGATGTTCCGCTCCTGAGGCGCCAGACCGGCCAGCGAATGCCCCCCGATAGTGATCGCGCCGCGGGTGGCATCCTCGAACCCGGCTATGATCATCAGCGTCGTGGTCTTCCCCGACCCCGAGGGTCCAAGGAACGTGACGAACTCGCCCTGCTCGATATCCAGGTCGATCCGGTCCAGCGCGGTGAAATCCCCAAAGGTTTTGTTGACGCCGGAGAGCTGAAGATAGGGGTTCATTTGACCTCCTGCGGCGTGGTGGCCTGCGTGTTTCGGGTGGCGCGCACCGGCTTCGGCGCGGCGCGGGAAAAGAGCTTGCGGAAAAGCCGCAGCACATGCGGCGCGATCAGGCCAAGGAACACCGCCACGAACAGCAGCGTCGAGATTACGGCGATTACCGGATCGGCCTCCTGCCGGATGGAATCGAACATCTTGCGCGGCAGCGTCTCGGCATCACGGCCAGAAATGAAGATCGCCACCACCGTTTCGTCGAACGACTGGATGAAGGCGAACAGCGCCGAGATCAGCAGCCCGGGCCGCAGGATCGGCAGGGTGATATGGATGAAAACCTGTCGCGGCGTGGCGCCCAGCGACCGCGCCGCGCGTTCCAGCGTCCGGTCGAACCCCTTCAGGTTCGCCGACAGCACGAGGAAGGTGATCGGTACCGCCAGGCAGGTATGGGCCAGGATCACGCCCAGATGCGAATGCACCAGCCTGAGAGAGCCGAAATAGGAATAGTACCCCACAGCCATCACGATATGCGGCACCGCCATTGGCATCATCATCATCACGTTGGCGGCGCCCTTGCCCCAGAACTTGTGCCGCACCAGTGCAAAGGTCGCGGGCACCACCAGCGCCATCGTCAGGATCGTCGTCATCAACGCGATGAGCAGCGAATTGAATGTCGGCCGCAGCCAGCTCTCGTCGGTGAAATACTGCGCGTAGTAACCCAGCCAGAACCCCGGCGGCGGAAACTGCAGCGTCGGCGAGGTCGAGAAGGACATCGGCACCACGATCACCAGCGGCGCCGCGATGAAGATTACGATGGCGATCCCGGTCCAGCGCAGGAAGCGGTCCATGATCCCCTCCTACCCGTACAGCTTGTCGAGGCCGAAGCGCCGCGAATAGATCGCCAGCACGATCAGCGTCACCACCAGCAGCACGATCGCCATGGCCGAGCCGAGCCCGAAGGCAAGGAATTCCTCGATCTGGTGGCCGATCAGCCCAGCCGCCATCTGCTCGCGCGGCGAACCCAGCAGGACGGGCGTCACGTAGAAGCCAAGGCAGATCACGAAGACCAGCACCGACCCATTTGCGATCCCTGGCGCGGTCAGCGGCAGATAGACATGCCGGAACAGCGACAACCCGTAGGCGCCCATGCTCTCGGCCGAACGGATCAGCGACCGGTCGATCTTCTGCATCACCGAATAGATGTTCATGATCATGTAGGGCGCCAGGATGTGGACCATCGCCAGCGTCGACGAGAACCGCGTAAACAGGATCCCCGGCGGGTCCTCGAACCCGATGGTTTCCAACAGCCAGATCACCGGCCCGTTGTTCCCCAACAGCACCATCCATGCATAGGTGCGCACGAGGAACGAGGTCCAGAAACTCATCGTGATCAGCAGCAGGATCATCATCGCCCGCCGCTGCGTGGTTGCGTTCATCAGGTAGGCCAGCGGATAGCCGACCAGCAAACAGCACACCGTCACCAGCGCCGCCGTCGCGAAGGTGTTTAGGAATACCTTGCGGTACAGCGATCCCGTGAGGACTTTCTCGTAATTCGCCAGTCCCGGCCGCGGCTCGGTCACGCTCATGATCGCGACTTCCGCCAGCGGTACGAGGAAGAACAACGCCAGATACACCGCCAAAGGCGCCAGCAGCAGCCATGGCCAGAGGTTCCTGCGTTCCGTTAATGTCGAGAGGGTCACCGCCATCGGGCGCTGTCCTTTCCAGTCACTCGTCTCGGATTGCGGCCGGTCCGCGATGCGGACACGGCCAGGGCTTCCGTGAGGGGAAACCTGCAGGCGGCGGAAGGAGAGAGGCCCCCGCCGCCAGGACGCCTCAGCTTGCCAGCCACTCGTCGAAGCGCATCGACACTTCTTCCGGGTCGCCGCCCCAGTTCGACATGTCCTGTTCGAAGACTTGCGGATAGTTGTCGGGCGAGGTGGGCATGCGCGGCTTGGCGGCGTCGGCCACGAACTCGTTCGCCGCCGGGTTCAGCGCACCGTAATTCGCCTGGCTCACGAAACCGGCAAGCGGTTCCGGAGAGGTGGCGAACTCGACGAACATCTTCGCCGCTTCCATGTTCGGCGTGTCCTTGGCGACGACCCAGTAGGCGCGGTCGATCTCGGCCTGGTTCCAGGTGAAATCCACCGGCGCGCCGGCATCTTCCGCCTCGAAATAGCGGCCGTGCCAGATCCCGATCATGTCGACTTCGCCGTCGCGCAGGATCTGCGTCGATTGCGACCCGCCGGTCCACCAGACGCGGATATGCTCCTTGATCTCGTCCAGCTTGGCAAAGGCGCGCTCGATATCCAGCGGATACAGATCCTCAGGCGCGACGCCGTCAGCCAGAAGCGCGATAGGCAGCACCCGCGCCGCATAGCGCTGCAACGACCGCGCGCCCGGGAACTTCTCGACATCCCAGAAATCCGCCCAGCTCTGCGGCGTCTCTTCCCAACCCGCATCGGTACGCCAGGCCATGAGCGTGGCGAAGGCATGCGAAGCGACGCCATTCTCGAACAACCCGCCTTCGTAAGGCGAATCCAGGTCCTCGATAATCCCCGCCTGGTTGGCGCGAACGATGTCGCCGCCGCCCAGCGTGGTCACGTCGAACTCGTAGACGCCGGTGCGCACCTGCGCGGCCAGCTTGGCGAAGGACACCGGCGACACCGTGGTGATCTTGATCCCGGTCTCTGCGGTGAACGGGTCGAACAGGTTGGCCTGTGCGGCCTCCAGCCAGGGACCGCCCCATGAGTTGATGTAAAGCTCCTTGTTCTGCGCGCGGGCGATCTGCGGTGCAGCCAGAGCGGTGGCGGCGGCAGCAGAGCCCTGCAGGAACAGGCGACGGCTCGGCCGCCAAAGCGCGTTTCTTCGATCCTTCAACATGATGATCCTCTCAACTGTCGGAGTTGCGGAAGGTTTCGCCGTACAGGCGCAACCAGTTCTGGTGGGTGATTTTGGCGACCTCTTCTTCTGAAAAACCCACTGTGCGGAGGCCGTTGGGTATCTTGTCCAGGTCCTGCAACGTCAGGAACCAGTCCGGCGGCGGCGCCTTGCCCGGCCGCGCGGCAGAGGCGGCGCCATAGTCGATGCCCCGGGTCCAGCGGCCCATGCGCATCCAGGCGTAGTCCGGCGCGGTGAAATTGTGGCTGCGGTCGGTGCCGATGGCGACGCTGTCGATCCCGGCGATCTCGACCGTCTTCGCCACCATCTCGCACCACGTCTCGATGGTCTTGCAGTAATAGTCCCCGGTGATGTTGCGGTATGCGGCACAGCCGATCACGCCGCCGGTCTCACCAAGGGCCTTCAGCACGTCGTCCGACTTGTTGCGCTTGTGCGGGAACAGGCTGTCGGCATTGGCGTGTGTCACCGCGATCGGCTTCTCCGACGCCTCGATCGCATCGAGTGTCGAACGGTTGCCGACGTGGGAGCAATCCACCAGCATTCCGACCCGGTTCATTTCCAGGATGACTTCCTTGCCGAACCGCGCGAGCCCCGAATCCTCGGCCTCGTAGCAGCTCCCGGCCAGTTCGTTCTGGTTGTTGTAAGTCAGCTGCACGACCCGCACGCCCAGTTCGGCGAACATCTCGACCAGCCGGATCCGCCCCTCGAATAGGTTGGCGTTCTGGAACCCGAGGATTGCCGCAACCTTGCCCTCTTCCGTGGCCGCGACGATATCTGCCGGCGTCAGCGCAACGCGCACCACGTCCGAATTCTCGCGGATCAGGTCGCGCCAGCGGCCAAGGCTGTCGAGGCTTTCCAGCGCCCCCTCCCAGAACCCGCAGGTCACAACCACGCCGCCCACTCCGGCACTCTTCAGCTCGGCAAACGACTCGCGGTCGAAATGGCCGCATTGCAGCCCGTCGATAAGGGTATTCACGCGGTCTTCTCCTGCTTTTCCGTGCCCGCTCCGACAGAGCTGATGAAGTTCACGTCGGTGTCGTCGTCATTGTCCGTACGCCCGATCACCTTGCCGTCCTCGGTCACGATCACCGGCCCTGCATGGCGCCGCGACACGACCGAATCCGGCGTCAACGCCGTCTGCGCTATTGCGTAGATCCGCCACCAGAGCTCTGCCGGCATCCGGCAGCCATCCGCCAGCACACGGTCCAGTACCGGATCGCCGGGCGCAGTCTTGCGCGCGGTCACGAACCCGTCCGTCACCGACAGCTCCATCCCGGCGCGACGCCCCAGCCCCTCGGCAATACCCAGCTCGCCTGGATCGACAACGCCGACGACCTCCGCTTCCGCCAGATCGTGATCAGCCAGCTTCAGCTGCAGCAGGTCGATCAGCGAAGGCACCACGAACCAGGCATGCTGCCCGCCGCCGTCCAGCTCGATCCTCTGCCCGCTCTCAGCGATCAGGGAAATCTTAGACGGATCGGCCGGCTTCAGGTCGTCCAGCCGCAGCTCCAGTAGGGCAAAGCCGCCGAACCCCATCGCCTGCGAATACATCACGACGTCTCCAACCATCAGCGCGAAGCCTTTCGGCAGGTTCGTCAGCGACAGGATGCGCTCCGACATCATCCGCATCTCGCGCGGCATGATCCGCAGCATTTCGGGCGTCGGGTTCATGCCTTGGGCTCCTCGGGGTAGAACCAGCGCAGCCCCTCGCCGGACCGGATATCCTCCCGCGTCGGCGCACCGTGATACAGCACGCCCCGCAGGTTGCGCTGCAGGTAATCGCGGGTCTTGTCGATACCGTGGAAGGCGACATTCATCAGCCGCACAAGATCGATCGGAACGAAGTCGCCGGAATTGATATTGGCCAGCGGCGTGTGGAAGTGCGTACCCGCAAGGCTCTGCGCCCGCGCCACCATCAGCCGATGCTGCGGGTGCGCCAGCAGGAACCGCGCCATCGGTGTCCCAGCCTCCCCCGTAGCCAGATCCGCGCGCAGGGCCTGCAGGTCTCCCGGCAGGTCCAGCCCCAGATCCACCGCTTCGGGAATCTCGGCTCGCAGCCCGCGCCGAGGTTCCTCGGCGGTCTCGGACTTGTACCAGACATAGGCCTGCGCATCCGGCGCCGACATGTCCGTCTCCAGCGCCCAGCTGTAATCCGCATCCAGCAGCGCCGCCATCTCACCCACTGTCATCAGCGGGTCGACGGCCAGTTCGTCGGCGCCTTCGACCCCGGCGATCAGCCGGTCCGCCGTCTCCGGCACCAGCTCGATCAGCAGAGACAGGAAAGTCTCGTAGCTTTCCGGTGCAAGGCTCGACTCGGCCAACCGCGCAATTGCATCCAAGGGATAATCCGCCGCATCGCCGCGCACCCGGCCTTCCGCGTGCAGTTCCTCCAGCAGCGGCACAAGGCTCGCTACTTCCCGCGCCACTGTCTCGGACGAGGCGAAGGTTTCGTACATCATCCGGTCTTCATTTCGGAAGACCGCAACACGGCGGATCAGCCCGATCAGGTCGAGAGTTCGCGGATCGCCGCGCTGCAATTTAAGCCCCAGCGCCGCGGCAATCGCCGTTTCCCGCGCGGTGATCCACGCGTTCATCAGCCGCGGATGCTTCTGCACAAAAAAGATCAGCCCAAGCGCCGATCCGTTGCCGACCCCCAGGAACCGCCGCAACGCCGGATCCAGTTTCACCGCCATTTCGGACCGAAGCCGCGCCAGATGCTCCACCAGGTCGCAGGCCAGTTCACGCATCAGGTAGGCAAGCAAAAGCTGCGCTTCCAGCACACCGCCCAGCGCGTGGTCCGGCCCCAGCGACGGGAACGGCCGCGTCCCGAAGGTGCCGTTCCCGTCCAGCCCGGTGTTCCGCATGAGGTAGCAGGCGGCGTTCAGGTCTTCGATCTCCGGCTGCCGCCCCTCGGCCAGCGCCTCCAGCGTCGCGCTGAATGCGCGCATCGACCGGTTCGACCGGCACCAGACCAGTGCATTCGTGCTGGCCCGGCCCCGGTACAGCTTCGGAAGCTGCGCGCGCGCCTCCTCGATCTGCGCCTCGGTCGCCGGCCCCTCGTTCAGCGTGCCCATCATGTCCCACGACCGGCCGATGATCCGGCCAGTCCGGCCCTCTGGCTTCGGCGGAAAGGAGAAAGCGATGAAACAGAATTCCTGCAGCGGCGCCTTTATCGAATAGACGATTGTGCCAGCGGCATCCGCATCCACGTCGAACCGCTCGACGGAAATATCCCAGCGTTCTCGGATCATCTTGTTCATGAACGCGCGCGTGCCGCTCAACCGGCTGGGCTGCATCGCGGCCAACCGCTCCGGCTTCATCAGCTCGCGCCAGTCGCGCAGCCCCGGCTTCCCGCCCGGTTCCGTCGTGTGCAATGCCGAAACCAAGGTCACTGGCCGCCCCCGTGCAGGATATTCGTCAGTTCCTTCGCGGCCTCGAGCACCGGGGCCCGGAATGCTTCGAGGTCGAACCGCGTCACCGGCGCCACCAGCGACACCGTCGCCCGGCACCGCCCGTGCAGATCGAAAACCGGCGCCGCGAACCCGCGCACGCCGCTGTGGGTGTAACCGCTCGAAAGCGCGTAGCCGTCGGCGTGCACTTCACCCAGAACCTCGTCAGTAGGCAGCTCATGCGGCCCGGCCCGAAGCCTCTCCAGAGTCACGTCGTCGGCAAACGCCACCAGCACCCGCCCGGAAGCCGAGCCTTCTAGCGACATGTAAGTCCCGATCTTCTGCTCGGCGCGCAGCAGCGTGTCCGATTCGACGCGTGCCACGATGCAGGGCTGCCCCCGGTCCAGGATCGACAGCGACGCCGTCTCACCCGCCGCCGTCATCAGCCGCGTCAGCGCCGGTTCCGACCGCACCCCGATATCCGCCTGGTCCAGCGCCGCCGCCGCCAGCCGCGTCGAAAGCATGCTCAGCCGGTAGCGCCCCACATCGTCCTGCTCCAACCAGCCGGCCGAAACCAGCGTCAGCAGCCGCTGATATGCCGTCGCCCGCGACAGGCCCGTGACCTGCGTCACGTCCGACAACCGCTGCGGCCGGGTGCAGGTGGCGAAGTGGTCGATGATCTCCAGCGTCTTCAGAACCGTCGAAAGCGGCCGGACACCTGCATCGGGGGCTTGTCTTCTATTTGAATATGAGCTATCCATATTGAATATGCTGCGAGCCCATTTGATCTATGTCAAATGGAAAACAGGCTCTTGAGATGCCGGATTTCACCCCGGCAGCGGCCAATTGCTTGTTTTTTCTCGCTGAATTGCGCCAAGTTTTTGCGTATATTTTTGAGCGAGAAGGCGCGATCTCCAGCCGCCTGCACGAATTCTGAGCACCGAGAGTACGCTCGAATAGGCGCTCCGGCCTGATCATGCCGGAAAGCTGATTCCCTTTCAGAACCGGATCTGCTCGAAAAAACAGGGCTAATCACGTCCAGACCGCCTTCCAGACAACCAACCGCACACGACTGCGCGCCAATTCGCCTGGAGAGCCCAAACAAATTCTCGCACCGGCTTTCGCGCTCATTATTATTGACACTCGGCGCAGGATCAGAATGCTCCCCCTCGACCGGCGCGACCGCGCCAAGACTTCCAGTGGAGCAAACAAATGACCCAGACCGGCGCCGACGCGCTTGCCCGAATTCTTGCCGAAAACGGCATCGACACCTGCTTCGCCAACCCGGGCACGACCGAAATGCACCTGCTCGCCGCCCTCGGCCGCGAACCCCGCCTCGACCTCAAGCTCTGCCTCTTCGAGGGCGTCGCCACCGGCGCCGCCGACGGCTACGCCCGTATGTCCGGCAAGCCCGCCGCGGTTCTGCTGCATCTCGGTCCGGGCTTCGCCAACGGCATGGCGAACCTGCACAACGCGAAAAAAGCCGCGACACCGGTCCTGAACATCGTGGGCGAGCATGCCACCTATCATCTCGCCCACGATGCCCCGCTCACGGCGGATATCGAAGGCATGGCGCAGACCGTCAGCGGCGCCGTCGCCACCCCGCAAACCGCCGACGAGGTCGCAGCGGCAACGGCGGAGATGATCGCACAAGTTCAGACCGGCATGGTTGGCACACTTGTCGTTCCGAATGACGCCGCTTGGTCCGAAACCGAAAACACATCCGCCACCCCCGCCCCGGTCGAAAAACCGTCCTTCGACACGACCTGCCTGAAAAAAGCCGCTGACGCACTGGCCAAACCCGGCGCCCTGCTCCTGATCGGCGCACCGCACATCAGCTCCCGCATGGCGCAGCTCGCCCATGCCATCGGCGCCGCCACCGGTTGCACCGTCCGCGCGGAGGCCGCCGTCGCCCGCATGGCGCGCGGCGGCGACACGCCCGCGCTGGTCCGCATCCCGTTCCACGTCGACTTCGCGACCGAGGCATTGAAGGATATCGAAACCGCTGTGCTCGTCGGGTCCCGCCCTCCGGTTGCCTTCTTCGCCTATCCCGGCCGGCCCAGTCACCTGTTGCCGGAAGCCGCAAACACGATCCCCCTCTGCGACCCCGCCGCCGACGCCGAAACCGCACTACAGGCATTGGCTGAAGCAGTGGGCGCCCAGCCCGCCGAACCCCCTCAACATCCCTCGATCCCCACCCCGGAAACGCAGGCACCGATCGACGCCGAGACCCTCGGCCAGACCGTCGCCGCGCTCCTGCCGGATCAGGCCATCGTCGTCGACGAGTCCGTCACCAACGGCGCGCATCTCTTCGCGCTCTGTGGCCATGGCCCGGCGCATGACTGGATCAATAACCGTGGTGGCTCCATCGGATATTCCATGCCCGTCGCAGTCGGCGCCGCCACCGCCTGCCCGGATCGCAAGGTGCTCTGCATCACCGGTGATGGCTCGGCCTACTATACGCTTCAGGCGCTCTGGACCATGGCGCGCGAGCGGCTGGACGTGACCGTCCTCATCCTCGCCAACCGCAAGTACAGCATCCTCGCCAACGAAACCTCCAAAATCGGCGCGGGCGCCCCGTCAGACCGGACAAACCCCCTGATGTCGCTGGAAGATCCCGCCCCCGACTGGGTCAAGCTGGCCGAGGGTCAGGGTGTGTCCGCCTGCGCCGCCGCCACCGCAGGCGAACTTAACGCAGCGCTGCAAAAGGCCCTCTCCAAACCCGGCCCATCGCTCATCGAAGTCCGCATGTGATACCGCCTCCAGACGGAGATCCGCAATGACCGACAGCACCTTCGACATCGGCGCCCGGCTCCTCGCCATGCGTAAGATGGCGCAGCTATCGCAGCGCCAGCTCGCCGAACGCGCCGGTGTCCCGCATGCCCAGATCTCGATCATCGAGAAGAACAAGTCGAGCCCGTCGATCTCGACCATGCGCAAGATCCTCAGCGGCTTGAACATGTCGATGGCCGACTTCTTCGATGTCGAGCGTTCGGCCCCCGACGGTCCGTTCTTCGGCCCAGACGAATTGCTGGATCTCACCTCGAAACTGCACGTCTTCGGAGCACCCGATGCCAGCGGTCGCATGAGCTTCCGCCAGATCGGAAACGCCCACCGCCACAACCTGCAGATCCTGCACGAAGTCTACGAGGAAGGCGCCGAAACCGGAGAAACCCGACTGGAACATTTCTCCAACGAAGGCGGCTACGTCATCGAGGGCGCGCTGGAGGTCACTGTCGGCGACGAAGTCCGCGTGCTCTACCCCGGCGAATCCTACCTTTTCGACAGCCGCGTTCCGCACCGCTTCCGCAATGCCCATGACGGGCGCACGGTCGTCGTCTCCGCCTGCACCCCGCCCTACCTGTAGGAACACCTACCCCGCGCTGCGCCCGCGATGCTCGAACCGGGGCAGCATCGCCGAGAAATCCTTGCCCGACCCGTCTTCCTTTTCGACGAATCGGGCATACAGATCCATTGCCGCCTTCCCCATCGGCGTGTCCGCATCCACCGCTTCCGCCGCCTGCTGTGACAGACGCAGGTCCTTCAGCATCAGGTCCGCCGCGAAACCGGGCTTGTAGCCGTTATCGGCAGGCGATTGCGGCCCCACACCCGGCGCCGGGCAATAGGCGTTCATAGTCCACGAATAGCCGGAAGAGGTCGACACCACGTCGAACATCGCCTGCCGGTCCAGCCCCAGCTTGTCTGCCAGCGCGAACGCCTCGCAGGTCGCGATCATCGTCGCGCCGAGGATCATGTTGTTGCAGATCTTCGCCGCCTGCCCGTTGCCCGAAGGTCCGCAATGCACGGCCTTCTGGCCCATGATCTCGAACAGCGGACGAGCCGTCTCGAACGCCTCGTCGCCGCCGCCCACCATGAAGGTCAGTGTTCCGCCCGCGGCCCCGCCAACCCCGCCCGAAACCGGCGCATCCAGCGGCCGGATACCGCTGCCCGCTGCCAGGTCGGCGACCGCCCGCGCGCTCTCCACATCCACGGTCGAGCAATCGAGGAACACCGTACCTTCCGTCATCGCCGGCACGATCTCCGCCGCGACCTTCCGCAGGATATCGCCGTTCGGAAGCATGGTAATCACTACCTCGGCGCCCTTGGCCGTCTCAGCCGCCGACCCCGCCTTCGTCACGCCCTCCGGCACCGCCGCCGCCACGTCGAACCCGACCACCTCGTGCCCGGCCGCCACAAGGTTCGCCGCCATCGGCGCACCCATGTTGCCAAGACCGATGAACCCGATCTTCATGCCCAGTCCTCCCATTTGAGCCGTTCCTCACCCAGAGGCGCCAACATCGCCGTCACCTCCGCCTCCGTCACCTCCTCCGGGCGATGCCGCCAGACCGGCGAGCGGTCCTTGTCAATCAGCGCCGCGCGCACGCCTTCTAGGAAATCCCCGTGCTCCATCGACCGCGCCGTGAACCGGAATTCCATCTCAAGCGCCGGGCCGATCTGCGCATCCATCGCCCGCAGCCGCCGCACCAGTTCCAGCGTGCAGGCCATCGACAAGGGCGAGCCCTTGCGTACCGCCTTCACCGCCTCTTCCTCCCGGACGCAAGCAATGACTTTCGCCAGATCGCCGTCGAAACACTCCCCGATCCACTCTGCCCGCGCCAAAGCAGACGCCGGCGGTTCCACCGCCGCCCGCGCCACCGCATCCGCATCACCGCTCTCGCACAGCTCCGCCTTCAGCGCGTCCCATCCCGCCTCCGGCACGAACACGTCCGCGAACCCGCAATGCACCGCATCGCCCGCGTCCATCCGATGCCCGGTCACGCCCAGGTACTCACCCAGCCGCCCCGGCGCCCGAGACAACAGCAGCGATCCACCCACATCCGGCACCAGCCCGATGGCACATTCCGGCATGGCGATCTGCGACGACTCGCAGACCACCCGATGCGCCACGTGACAGCCGATGCCGACACCGCCGCCCATGACGAACCCATGCAGAAACGACACCACCGGCTTGCGATACTCCGCGACCTTCGCGTTCATGCGGTACTCGTCGCGCCAGAAGGTCCGGGCATATTCGTAATCGCCCGCCCGCCCCCGCCGGTACAGCTCCGCCACGTCGCCCCCGGCGCAGAATGCCTTCTCGCAATCCCCTTCCAGCACAACCAGCCGCACGGCGTCGTCATCCGCCCAGTCGTCAAGCGCCCGCTCGATCGCCATCGCCATGTCGTAGGTCAGCGCGTTCAGCGCCTTCGGCCGGGTCAGCGTGATCCGCCCAGCGACGCCGTCGACACGTACCGAAATATCGCTCATCCGCGCTCCTCCACCGGCGACCGGGCCATGCTCGGCGGCAGGTCCTCGTTACTCCTTGCCGCGATAACGCCCGGATCGGTCGGGAAACGCAAGCAGTCGGTCCCGCCTTAACCGGCGCCGCCGTCCCGCTGCGCCGGGCTGGTGGCCAGCCCGTCGATGAACACGTCCAGCAGGCGGATAACCGTCTCCTGCCATCCCGGCTGCTCGCGTGTGTAGCAGATCGCAAGGAACGCCCGCATGACCTCTTCCGGCGGCACGTCACCGCGCAGCCTGCCGGTCTCGATGCCCCGGTCCATCAGGTCCGACACTGCCTTCAGCAGCCGTTTCGACACCTCGGCAAAGAACGCGTCGGCGCCTTCCACCGTCGGGGTCAGCGCGGCCAGCATCCCGCGCTTCGTCGCCACCATATGGACGCTCGCATGCATCCAGCGGCGCAGCGCCTCAACCGGATCGGCCTCCCCTGCCAGACGGGTGGCGAGGTCCACCATCTCGTCCACTTCGCGCTCGTAAACAGCTAGGAACAGCGACTCCCGCGTAGGGAAATGCCGGTAAAGCGTGCCGATACCGACACCCGCCTCGCGCGCCACGGCTTCGAGACTCGCCCCCGGTCCGCCAGCCGAGAAAACGTCGCTCGCCGCCGCAAGCAGCTTCTCCCGGTTCCGGATCGAATCCGCCCGCGGTTTTCTGCTGGACTTTTGCGGTTCCGCACCCATTTCCGGTCAAGGACCCTTTCGGACTTGCTAAACGGAGGCACCCTCCGTATATTGTCATTACGGGTCACGAAGGCCCAGTCCAAATTTGCACGAACCGGCGCGGGACGAAAGGTCCCGCGGTTTCTGCCTCTAAGACACCCAACATCGGAGGGATCATGCCCCTTTCCATCAGCCTTACCGTCAATGGCGACCGCCATGACGTGCCACTGGAAGATGCGCGGGCCACACTGCTCGACGTCCTGCGCGAACGCATCGGCCTGACCGGCACCAAGAAGGGCTGCGACCGCGGCCAGTGCGGCGCCTGCACCGTCCTTGTCGACGGCCGTCGCGTGAATTCCTGCCTGTCCCTCGCGATGAGCATGGACGGCGCAGACGTCACAACCATCGAGGGCCTTGCCCAGGGCGAAGACCTGCACCCGGTTCAGGCCGCTTTCATCGAGCATGACGGCTTCCAGTGCGGCTACTGCACCCCCGGCCAGATCATGAGTGCTGTCGGCCTGATCGCCGAGGGCGAAGCCGGCGACGACCCGGAACGCATCCGCGAAGGCATGAGCGGCAACCTCTGCCGCTGCGCCGCCTATCCCGGCATCACCGCCGCCGTGATCGATGCGCAGCGCCGCATGGCCGAGGCCGAAGACGAAAGGAAACGCGCATGAACCTCTTCGACTACGTCCGCCCAGCCTCGCTGTCCGAAGCCATCGCCGCGGGCTCCAAGCCCGGCGCGGCCTATCTCGCAGGCGGCACCAACCTGCTGGACCTGATGAAGGCCGGCGTCGCCCATCCCGGCAAGGTGGTGGACATCACCCGCCTCCCCGGCCTCGACAGGATCGAGACGCTGAGTGACGGTTCCACACGCATCGGCGCCATGGTCCGGAACTCCGACCTCGCCCGCGACCCGTCCTTCGCCGCATCCTTCCCTGCGGTGGCAGAGGCGCTGCTCTCCGGCGCGTCGGCTCAACTCCGCAACGCCGCGACAGTCGGCGGCAACCTGATGCAGCGCACCCGCTGTCCGTATTTCTACGACCCCAACAGCGCCTGCAACCGGCGCGAGTCTGGGGCGGGCTGCGACGCAATAGGCGGCGAAACTCACAGTCACGCCGTGCTCGGCTGGACCGAGACCTGCATCGCCACCCACCCGTCCGACTTCTGCGTTCCGCTTGCTGCGCTGGACGCGGTGGTGGAGATGGAGGGCCCGGACGGCACCCGTGACGTCCCGCTCGCCGACTTCCACATGCTGCCGGACGAAACCTCACCCGGCGGTGCGGACCTGAAACCGGGCGAGATCATCACTGCCCTGCGCCTGCCCGCCGAAGCGGCCGCGTTCGCTGGGAACTCCCGCTACCTCAAACTGCGCGAACGCACCTCCTACGCCTTCGCGCTGGTCTCCGCCGCGGCAATGCTGCGGATGGACGGCGACACCATCGCCGAGGCGCACATCGCCCTCGGCGCCGTCGCCGCCAAACCGTGGCGCGCCAGCGCCGCCGAGGAACTGCTGAATGGCGCCACGCCAGATGCAGAAACCTTCGCCCGCGCAGCCGAGGCCGCGCTCGACGGCGCCAGGCCCTCCGGCGACAACGCCCACAAGATCGACCTCGCCAAACGCGTGCTAACCCGCGCGCTGACCCAGGCCGCCGCCGGCACGCCGGATCGTATGCCCGCGCTGCCTGCTTCCGTCTTCGCTTCCGTCAATGGAGCTTCCGCCCATGCCTGACACCATCCTGATGCCTGCCGGCCACGTCCGTCTCGGATCGAATGCCGGCCAGCCGATGACCCGCCGCGACGGGATCGCCAAGGTCACCGGCGCTGCCACCTACGCCGCCGACAACCGTCCTGACAGGCTGCTCTACGCCGTCTATGCCAGCGCCGGCATCGCTCGCGGCCGCGTCGCGAAACTCGATGTCGACACCGCCCGCGCCCATCCCGGCGTTGTCGAGGTCTACACGCCGGAAAACCGCCCGGCCCTCGAACAGGATCCCGACGAAAAGTTCCACATGTTCGCCTGGCGGACGGAGGCGCTGCAGAACGACTCCGTGCGCTACGCCAACCAGCCCGTCGCGCTCGTCGTTGCCGAAACGCTGGAGGCCGCGACCGAAGGCGCACGCCTCCTCTCACCGGAATACGAGGAACAGCCCGCCCGCATCGGCTTCGACAACGGCGAAATCTACGAGCCTGGCTCCACCGGAATCGGCGGCGCGGTGACTTTTTCCAAGGGCGATATCGAGGCCGGCCGCAAGGCGGCGGTCCGCACCACTGAAACCCATATCGACACCCCGCTGCAGTACCACAACGCGATGGAACCGCACGCTGCCGTCGCCGAATGGGACGGTGACCTCCTGACCCTCGACTGCCCGAACCAGGCGCTCGTCATGGCCCGGGACATGTTCGCGAAGTACTTCGGCATTCCCGGCGAGAACATCACGCTGCGCAGCCCCTATCTCGGCGGCGGCTTCGGGTCCAAGGCGATCCCGATCGGCCCCTACATCCTCGCGATCCTCGCAGCGCGCGAACTCGACCGCCCGGTCAAGATCGCGCTGCGCCGAGACCAGATGTTCGGACCCGTCGGCCATCGCGGCGGCACCCGGCAGGTGGTGAAACTCGGCACCAATGCCGACGGCCAACTGACCGCGCTTGAACATAACGCCACCTCCACCACCAGTTCCTTCGACGAGTTCATCGAAGGCGCCGGCAACGCCTCGCACAATCTCTACGCCAGCCCGGCGATATCGACCGCGCACAAGGGCGTTCGCATGGACACCGGCACACCGGGCCCGATGCGCGCGCCGGGCGAGGCGAGCGGTTCCGCCGCGCTGGAATGCGCAATGGATGAGGCGGCAGAGGCGGCAGGGCTCGATCCGCTGGAATTCCGCCTTAGGAACTACTCCGAGACCGATCCCGCCTCCGGCAAGCCGTTCTCATCCAAGGCACTGCGCGAATGCTATGCCGAGGGCGCGAAGCGCTTCGGCTGGGCCACACGGCCGCTCGAACCCGGCACCATGCGGGACGAGAACGGCCATCTCGTCGGCTGGGGCGTCGGCACCTCGCTTTTCCCCGCGCCGATGTTCCAGGCGCTGGCGACCGCGACGCTTCGTGCCGATGGCACCGCCACCGTTGCCACCGGCGGCGTCGACATGGGCCAGGGCGCATGGACCGCGCTGGCGCAGATCGCTGCCGACGGCCTCGGTCTGCCCGCCGAACGGGTCGAGTTCCTCGCCGGTACCTCGCTGCAACCCGACGGCGGCGTCGCGGGTGGCTCCGGCCACACGGCCACGGCGGGCGGCGCGCTTTTCGCCGCCGGGTCCGACGCGATCCGCCAACTGGCGGAGCTCGCGACCAACGACCCCGACTCGCCACTCTTCGGCGCGGGCAATGCCGGGGTGGAGGCGCGTGATGGCCGCCTCTGCGCCGCCGACGACGACAGCCGCAGCGAGGCCTACGAGGATATCCTCGCACGTGCCGGTCTGACCGCGCTGGAAGGCTCCGGAACCGGCGGCCGCGACCCGTCCATCGGCGAGCAATGGGCGATGTTCTCCCACGGTGCCGTCTTTGCCGAGGTCAAGGTCGATCCGGAACTCTACCAGATCCGTGTCACCCGCCTCGTTGGCGCCTTCGCCGCGGGCCGGATCATCAATCCGAAGCTGGCGCAGAGTCAGCTGACCGGCGGCATGATCTGGGGCCTCAGCTCTGCCCTGCACGAGGAAGGCATTCACGACCTGCGCTCGGGCCGGCTGGTGAACGGCGACTTCGCCGGCTACCACATCCCGGTCAACGCCGATGCGCCCTCGGTCGAGGCTCTGCTGATCGACGAGGAAGACCCCTACGTGAACACACTGGGTGTGAAAGGCGTGGGCGAACTCGGCATCACCGGCACCGTCGGAGCCATCGCAAACGCCGTCTGGCACGCTACCGGCACTCGGGTCCGCTCCTTCCCGATTCACATCTCCGCGCTTCTGAAATAATCGCACACCTGCCCGGCGGTCCCCGCCGGGCAGTCTACCCTTCCGGCCCGGCACTCCGCGGCGCATACGCCGCCGGATCAACCGAACCCGGCCGCCCCTCGATCATCAGTTCCGCCACCGCAGGCGCCGACCGCGCGATCACCTTCCCTCGCCGGATCACGCACAGCCGGTTCGCGCGCAGCCGAATCGCCTCGATCGGATCCTGCGCCTGCAGCACCACCAGATCCCCGTTGCACCCCGGCTCCAGCCCGTAGCCCTCCAGCCCGATCGCCTTCGCCGCGTTCACCGTAACCGTGTCGAACACGTCCCGCATGCCCACGCGCGACGTCATCTGCGCCACGTGCAGCCCCATCGAGGCCACGTCCAGCATGTCCCCTGTCCCCAGCGGGTACCACGGGTCCATCATGCAGTCCTGTCCGAAGGCCACGCACAGTCCCGCCGCCATCATCTCCGGCACCCGCGTCTGCCCGCGCCGCTTCGGATAGGTATCGTGCCGCCCTTGCAAGGTAATGTTTATCAGCGGGTTGGCGATCGCCCGGATATCCGCCTCCACCATCAGCGGCAGCAGCTTCGAGACGTAGTAATTGTCCATCGAATGCATCGAGGTCAGGTGTGATCCCGCCACGCGCCCCTGCATCCCGTGCCGCACCGTCTCGCGCGCCAAGGTCTCCACATGCCGCGACATGGGGTCGTCGCTCTCGTCGCAATGCATGTCCACCGGCAGCCCGCGCTCCGCCGCGATCCGGCACAGCGCGGCTACCGACTCCGCACCCTCCGCCATCGTCCGCTCGAAATGCGGGATGCCGCCCACGACATCCAGCCCCATATCCAGCGCCCGCTCCATCAGCTCCACCGCGCCCGGGCTGCGCAGGTATCCATCCTGCGGAAACGCCACCAGCTTCAGGTCGATGTAGGGCGCTACCTTTTGGCGCACTTCGATCATCGCCTCCGCCGTTCGCAGCGTCGGGTCCGACACGTCCACATGGCTGCGGATCGCCAGCAGCCCCTTCGCCGCCGCCAGGTCGCAATAGCGCAGCGCCCGCTCCACCATCGCCTCCACCGTCAGCATCGGCTTCAGCTCGCCCCACAGCGCGATCCCCTCCAGCAAGGTCCCACTCCGGTTCAGCCGAGGCAGACCCAGCGACAAAGTCGCGTCCATATGGAAATGCGCGTCCACGAAGGGCGGCGACACCAGATGCCCGGCGGCATCCACCACCTCTCCGGCTTCGGCCACGATCCCCGCCTCGACGGCCGCAATCCGGCCATCACTCACCGCGATATCCATCCCCCAACGCCCATCCGGCAGGCTGGCATTTCTGACGATCAGATCGAACACGGGCGCGCCTCCACAGTCCCGGGGCACCAGACCGCCCCTGCCAAGCCCCTTACCCGCTTTCCACAGCCCCGGCCAATCCACCTTTCCGATCCTGCCCGCCCGGTCTACGGTCCCCCGGCGCGACACCGGCGCAATCTGTGGGAGGGAAAACACAATGGCCACAATCGTCCTTTGCCACGGCGCCTGGTCCGCCGCATGGGCCTGGAAGCGGATGCGCCCGCGTCTCGCCGCCGGCCACGACTTCTACACGCCCAGCTACACCGGCCTCGGCGCCCGCGCGCACCTCGCCCATCCCGGCATCACCCTCTCCACCCACATCGCCGACGTGCTGGGAGAGCTGGAAGCAGAGGAGCTGACAGACGTCACCCTCCTCGGCCATTCCTACGGCGGCATGGTCGCCACCGGCGTCGCCACCCGCGCGCCCGAAAAGGTGCGGCGCATCGTCTACCTCGACGCCTTCGTGCCCCGCACCAACCAGTCGCTGTTCGACCTCGCGCCGCCCGAGCATCGCCAGCGCATGATCGCCGGCGCCGCGGAACACGGACAGGGCTGGCAGGTCCCCGCCAATCCGCCGCCGCCCGACACGCCCGCCGAAGACCTCGAATGGCTCGGCCGCCGTCGCAACAGCATGCCCATCGGCTGCCTGGGCGAGCGGTTGCAGTTCGAAACCGAACCCGCCTGCCCGCGCCATTACATCTACTGCACCCGCAACGGCCCCGGCGACACTTTCCGCCAGTTCGCCGACCGCGCCGCGACAGAGGACGGCTGGACCCGCGACGACCTCGACGCCAGCCACAGCCCGGCCGTCACAGCGCCAGACGCGCTCGCCGCACTGCTGCAGAAACTGATCCCGCAGGGCGGCTGATCGTCACCAGGTTTTCGTCACCGCCAGGCTGATCTCGCGCCCGCCGCCGTAGGAGCAGACATAGGCGGTCTGGCACCCGGTCACGTACCGGTCGTCGGCCACGTTGGTCACCGCCAGACTGGCCATCACGCCATTCTCGAACTCGTATCCGGCATAAAGATCGTAGATCGTCGAAGATGGCACCGTCAGCGTATTTGCCGCATCGGCATAGCTCTCGCCCCGATGCCGCACGCCGGCCCCAAGGCTCAAACCATCCAGCTGACCCGAGAACTCGTAGCCGACGAACAGCGACAGTTCCGTATCCGGCGTCAGCGTCGGCGTCGTGCCGATCAGCGACGCATCGCTGTCCGCAGTCACCTCGACATCCAGGAAGGTCGCCGCACCCGACAGGCTCAGACCATTGGCAAAGTCATAGCTCGCCTCGATTTCCGCACCGCGCGACCGCACCTCGCCCAGCTGGTTGTAGACCGGCCAGGCGCCCGTCACGACGTTCTCCCGGTCGATCTGGAACAGCGCGCCCGTAAGGGAAAAGTTGCCCCCCTCCGGCATCCACTTGAACCCGACCTCGACCTGCTCGCCCCGTCCCGGCTCGGTCACCCCGTTGGCGGGCGAGACGATCTGCGGATCGAAGAAGGTCGAATAGGTCACATAGGGCGTGAACCCGTTGCCGAACTCATAGGCCAGCGCCGCACGATAGGACGTCTCGCTGTCGTCACGCGTGAATGCGCCGCTGCCATCCTGCTCTGTGCTCACGAAATCATGCCGCAGGTTGACCGTCCCGATCCAGCCCGCGCCCCACCGCATCTGATCCTGGAAATAGAGGCCCACCTGCCGTTGCGTGCTGACTGCATCCTGATAGGGCGCGCCCAGCACAGGCGTGCCCGGTGCAGTCGTGTTCACCACGCTGTTGACGCCGAAGCCCGAGGCCTGGGTCTCGTCGATCCAGTAATACCGCGCATCCAGCCCGAACAGCAGGTCATGACTCACCGCACCGGTATGCACCGTCCCGTAATACCGCATGTCGGTCTGCGCGGTCCGGACCAGCGTGTCATGCTCGAAGGCGATCAGCGCCAGCGAGCCATCCGCATCGGTCGGCATCGTCGCGTAACCGGCATAGCCGAACGGGTAGTAATAGCTCTCCTCAACGCTCGCCACGCCGACCCGCCCGATCCCGGTAAAGGTGAAACCGTTCGCGAATTCATGCTCGACGATGGCCGAGACAGACGCCTGCTGCCGCACATAGCTGTCCCAGTCGGGATCGGAGAAATTGGAACCCCGGTCGATGAACCCGAACTCCGCCGTCTCTTCCACGGTCCCGTAATAAGGCAGGAAGGTCGAGCCGTTGTGCTTCTCGTCCGCCATGTGGATATTGGCGAGCAGCGTCACCTCCGTCCCGCCGTCCAGCGTGAACTTCACGCCCGGCGCGAACGTGCCGCGCAGCCCCTCGTTGATGTCGTCGTATTTCTGGCCGCCTTCGATCCGCCCGGTGAAGCGATAGGCGACGTCGTTGGCCGTGACATCGCCGTAATCGAACTCCAGCCACGCCGCCGATGCGTCGTTGATCCCGAAGGTCAGCTCGCGCACCCGATCGCCCGGCCGCTTCGAGACATAGTTCACGATCCCGCCCGGGTTCGACCCGCCGTACAGCGCCGAGGACGGCCCGCGCAGCACCTCGATCCGCTCAAGCGTATAGGGATCGATGTAGAAGGACCCGAACGCGAAGGCGAGGTTCTGCGCGTTGTCGAGGTAGACGCCCGTCTGATCTGCCTGGAACCCGCGCACCCGCAGCCAGTCGTAATCCGTATCCGCGCCGAACACGTCGGCGGTCACACCCGCCGTGTACCGCAGCGCCGTGCTCACGTTGGTCGCGTTGAACCGCTCTATCTCCTCGCTGCCTAGGATCGACAGCGACTGCGGCACCTCGTTCAGCGGTACCGGAAATTTCGACCCGGTCACTGTCGGCGGGTTCTTCTCGCCATCGACCGGCCCGGTCGCATCTTCCTGGTTCTTCAGCACGATCGTGCCCAGGAAACTGCCCTCATCTTCCTGTGCCGTCGCGGGCATTGCCACCAGCAAGGCCAGAAGACTCACGCCGAGTCGCACCCCGGCCTTTTCGAAGTGTCTGATATTCTTCATTTTTGCTACGCTCCGGCATGTGGCGCCGGATCCCCATTCGCGTTCGAACAGAGGTTTCCATAATCCAAAGGTGCGGTTTCGTATTGAACGTTCCGCCCGGCCTTTGACTATTCGTACTGCGCCAGCCACGACCCCGGCGTCATCCCCGTCGCATCCCGGAATGACCGCGTGAAATGCGCCTGGTCCGCGAACCCCGCTGCGCAGGCCGCCTCTGCAAGTGGTGTGCCCCGCTGCAGCATCTCCTGCGCCCGCGCGATCCGTGCCCTCTTCACCCACCGATAGGGCGGCAGCCCGGTTTCTTCCCGAAACCGGCGCGAGAACTGCGTCCGCGACATACCCGCGATGGAACACAGCGTGCCCAGGCAGATCGGCTCCTCGAGGTTGTCCTCGACATACCGCGTCACCTGCGCCAGCCAGCCCACGCCATTGTCCGCCGTGCTCGCCAGATGAAACGTCTCATGCACGATGGCTTCCGTCAGAGCCGAGGCGTATCCCGCCGGACGCGCCGGCCGCACGCATTCCCCTGCCAGCATCTCGCCCAGCTTCAGCACCGTCGGCGATTGCGGCAGGAAATGCGGCCGGTCCATCGCCGCGTCCGGCCCCAGGATTTCCACCAGCCGGTCCGCCTGCAGGTGAATGTCCAGGTGCCGCAGCCGCCGCGCCGTGCCGATCACTCCAAAGGTCGGGAACTCCGCCGGGATATAGCAGACCGACGCCGAAACGCCCGCTTCCTGCCCCGGCCGCGCCAGTTCCATCGCCGCGCCATCAAAGAACTGCACCAGCCGCGGATGTGGCGAGACATAGCGGCCCACCGCCCCCGCCTCGCTCTGCACCTCCCAGAAATCCACGCAGGCCCGGTCCAGCGACAGGCTGTTCAATTCCTGCAGCAGGGTGATCCCCTGAACCGTCGCCTGCATTCTCGGATGGAAACTCATGCACCTGGCCCGCTGAAAGGTTGGCTCGGCCCAAGCGCTGGCTGTCGAAAAACCTACTTGAATTGTCAGAATTGTCAACTGACACGCGGTCCCGGCGACCCGCCGGAGCCGCGCGAAATCTTAGACCCCGCCGTCTCGCTCCGGCGGCCAGATCAGCGACTGCACCGTGTAGACGAGTATCGCCGCCCCCACGGCCCCCATCGCCGCTACGCCCAGCAGCACGATCACGTCGACCGGCCCGCCGATATCGGAAATCCGCGAATGAGTCACCGCCATCAGGAACCAAACCGCCGCCACCGCGCCCACCGGCATCGCCAATTGCGCCCACAGAAACTTGCGCCAACTGACTGAGCGGTCGCGGATCAGCACGTAGAGATAGGCCAAAGTCACCACCACGGCGACGACCACCATTCCCCAGAACAGCCAGCGCCCGAAAATCTCCTCGAACACCGCGATCATCGTCCCGAATGTCATGTCTTTCATGGCTAGATCTTCCTCACGCGCGTCCGCGCAGCATGGCGTTATAGGTGGCCTTCAGTGCCACTTCCTTCATCAGCCAGCTGATCCACAGCTCCTCCAGCGGCGCGATAATCCCCGGGAACGACGGCACCAGATCGTTGTTGTAGTCGAACTCGACCAGCATCGCCCGCCCGACCCGCGTGATCATCGGGCAGGAGGTATAGCCGTTGTACGTCTCCACCGGCTCCGTCCCCGCGATCGCGGCGACCAGCCCGTCCTCGACCACCGGCACCTGCCATTTCACGCTGGCCGCGGTCTTGCCCTTCGGCACCCCCGCCACGTCGCCCAGCGCCCAGATGTTCCCGTAGCGCAGGTGGCGCAAAGTGGCCATGTCGCACTCGACCCAGCCCTGATCTGTCCACTTGTCTGCCCAGCTCAACCCGGACTGCCGGATCACCTCCGGCGCACGCTGCGGCGGGATCACGTGGATATAGTCGTACTCCATCTCCGTCTCGCCATCGGCGGTGGTAAACGTCGCCCGTTTCTCCCCCGGCTCGATGGCCTTCAGCGTATGCTGCATGGCGGTCCTGATCCCGCGATTACCGAACAGCATCCGCACTTTCTCGGCGACGATGGGCACGCCGAACAGCGCCCCCTGTGGCGCGGCATAGGTGATCTCCATCTTCCCGCGATTGCCCGCCGTCCGTGCGATGTCGTCGATCAGAAAGGTGTGCTTCAGCGGCGCGCCTGCGCATTTCATCTCGGTCGCCGGCCGGGTGAAGATCCCCACGCCGCCCTCCTCGGTGAACTGCTGCGCCGCCTCCCACGTCCGCGCGGCATAGCCCGGCCCGGCGTAAAGCGCGCCGATCCCCATCTGCCCTACGAGGTCCAGTGAGAAACCCTCGATCGCATCGTGGTCCAGTACCAGCCCCGGCGCCACTACGAGGTAATCGTATGCCAGAACCTGCCCGCCAGAGGTCGCGACCGTCTGCGCGTCGGGATCGATGGCCTCCGCCGCCTCTGCGATCAGCGTCACGCCGCGCGGCAACCAGTCGGTGGTCTTCGACACGACATAGCTCGCCGGTTTCAGCCCCGTCGCCACCAGTGACAGGCCCGGCTGGTACAGGTGATCCTGCCGTGGATCGATCAGCGTAATATCCGCGCCCTCCAGACGCCGCACCAGCCTGTTCGCCAGCGCGGTGCCCCCGGCGCCCGCGCCGATAATCACGATATTCGCATTGGTCGACACCGGCTGCGCCTGTGCCTCCGGTGCCCCGACAGCACCCAGAACGGCACCGCCAGCCGCCAGACCCAGCAATCCCCTACGACTGATTGTAACGTTCCTATCAACCGTCATAGCTTCCTCCACTCCCGCCGAGGGCGCAGCGGATCATTATCGTTTCAGGGTAAGGTTCCCCGGGCGCGTCAGGCGTCCGGGACTGTATCCACCGTCAGGGGCGACTGCCGGTGGAATCGTCGTTTTCTTCGGCCAGCGCAGCGTCCTCGCGCAGCTCCAGCCACATCGCGTTCAGCACGGCGAACAGCGCCGCCAGCGGAAGTCCGAGGATCCAGGCGAAATACCACATTGAGCTTCTCCTTTCTCAGTACACGCTGTCGGAATTGCCGGTGACGTCGTCCTCGGTCACCTTGCCCCACAGCACTTTGTAGACCCACGCCGTGTAGGCGAGGATGATCGGCATGAAGATCACCGTCGCCACCAGCATAACGAACAGCGTCTGGTGCGAGGACGAGGCATCCCACACCGTCAGCGACGAATTCGGGTCAAGCGTCGACGGCAGGATGAACGGGAACATCGTCAGCCCGACCGAAGAGATGATCCCGAGGATCCCCATCTTCGACCACAGAAGCGTCGACACCTCGCGCCCCGCGCGCAACCCCATGATGGCCAGCGCGATCCCGGCAAAGCCCAGCACCGGCGCGATCAGCGCCCAGGGCCGGTCGCCATAGACCGCGAACCAGCTGCCGCCCTGCACGACCTCGGAATACAGCGGGTTCGACGGGCCGGACGCCACCGGATCGTTCACCAGCGCAAAACCGTCGATCCCGAAATGCAGCCACAGGCCGGCCAGCGCATAGCCCGCCGCCGCGACCATCCCGGCCGTCGTGCCGTACTGCCGCGCCCGCGCGGCCACCGCGCCTTCGGTCTTCAGCGAGATCCACGCCGCGCCGTGCATCAGCAGCATCGACAGCGACACCACACCCGCCAGCAGCGCGAACGGATTAAGCAGCCCCAGTAGCTTCAGAATGAAGTTGCCCGGATACATCGGCATCAGATCCTCGGTCAGGTAGAACGGCACGCCCTGCAGGACGTTCCCCACCGCCACGCCGAACACCAGCGCCGGCACTGCGCCGCCGACGAACAGCGCCCAGTCCCAGCGGCTCCGCCAGGTTTCGCTGTCCCGCTTTGAGCGGTACTTGAATCCCACCGGCCGCAGGATCAGCGCCGCGAGTACAAGGAACATCGCCAGGTAGAAGCCGGAGAAGCTGACCGCGTAAAGCGGCGGCCAGGCGGCGAATATCGCGCCGCCGCCCAGGATGAACCAGACCTGGTTGCCTTCCCAGACCGGCCCTACTGTGTTGATGACAACGCGCCGCTCCGTGTCGGTCTTCGCCACGAAGGGCAGCAGCGCGCCGACCCCCATGTCGAACCCGTCGGTCAGCGCGAACCCGATCAGCAGCACGCCCAGCAACAGCCACCAGATCACCCGCAAAACGTCGTAGTCGATTAGCTCATACAGGACCATGTCTCTTACTCCGCCGGGGTTTCCGCAAAAGGGCCCTTGCCGTCATGCGTTCGCAGACGGTGCTCGTGCCGCGCCATCCAGGTGTCGGTCTCTTCGACGTCCTGGAACGGCCCTTTCCGGATGTATTTCAGCATCAGCGCCATCTCGATGACGAACAGCACCGTGTAGAAGGCGATGAACCCGGCCAGCGTGACCAGCAGGTCTCCGATGCCAAGGTGGCTGACCGACAGCGCGGTGGGCAGCACCCCGTCCACCGTCCACGGCTGGCGCCCGAACTCCGCCACGAACCAGCCAAGCTCGGCGGCGATCCACGGCGCCGGGATCGCGATCACGCCAAGGGTCAGCGCCCAGCGCGGGAACCGCATCCCCCTGAACGAGGCGCGGTAGAAGAAGTACGCCATCACCGCGATAAAGGCGAAGCCAAGCCCCACCATGATCCGGAACGCCCAGAAGATCGGCCAGACCGTCGGCACCGTATCCCAGGCGGTCGAAGCGATCAGCGCGTCATCCGCGTCCCGCGGATCCTCGATGTACCGCTTCAGCAGCAGCGCGTAGCCAAGGTCGTCGCTGTACTCCTCGAAGGTCGCGCGCACGTCTTCCGGCGTGTCGTCGCGCTCCGCCCGGATCGTCATCAGCGCGTCATAGGCGATGACCCCGCGGTGGATACGCTCTTCCGCCTCGTCCACCAGTTCGTGGATACCGGGGATCTCCTGCGTCAGCGACCGCGTCCCGATCAGCCCCATCATCCACGGGATCTGGATCGCGTACCGCGTCTCACGTGCCTCCTGATCCGGGATGCCGAACAGCGTGAACGGAGCCGGCGCGGGCTCGGTTTCCCACATGCCCTCCATCGCCGCCAGCTTCATCTTCTGGTTATGCGAGGTCTCGTAGCCCGACTCGTCACCCAGCACCACGACCGACAGGGCAGAGGCCAGCCCGAACGCCGCAGCCACCGCGATAGACCGCCGCGCCAGCTCCTGGTGCCGGCCTTTCAGCAGGTACCAGCAGGACACACCCAGCACGAAGAACGACGCCGTCACATAGCCCGCCGACACAGTGTGCACGAACTTCGCCTGCGCCACCTCGTTGAACAGCACCTCGAAGAACGACGTCATCTCCATCCGCATCGTCTCGGGATTGAACACCGCGCCGACCGGGTTCTGCATCCAGCCGTTCGCGATCAGGATCCACAGAGCCGAGAAATTCGATCCGATGGCCACCAGCCACGTCACCAGCAGGTGCCCCCGCCTCGACAGTCTGTCCCAGCCGAAAAAGAACAGCCCCACGAACGTCGCCTCGAGGAAGAAGGCCATCAGCCCCTCGATCGCCAGCGGCGCCCCGAAGATGTCGCCCACGTAATGGCTGTAATAGCTCCAGTTCATCCCGAACTGGAATTCCATCGTGATGCCGGTAGCGACGCCGAGAACGAAGTTGATCCCGAACAGCGTCCCCCAGAACTTGGTCATCTGCCGCCAGATCGGGCGGCCGGTCATGACATAGACCGTCTCCATGATCGCCACGATGATCGACAGACCAAGCGTCAGCGGCACGAAGAGGAAGTGGTACATCGCCGTCATCGCGAATTGCAGGCGCGACAGCTCGACAACTCCGAACTCCATAATTCCGAACTCCTATCGTGCAATAGCCCGCCCCCGGAGGGACAAGTATTCAGCTTTTCTTATATGTGCGAAGCGAAGACATGATTGACACAGGTCAAAAAGCCGCATTTTTCACTCGCATTTTACCAGACATCCGTCCTTTAAGGCGAACCGTTTGTTCGCAAACGACATTTCGGCCTCTTTGTGTGTGGCAATCAGGATCGCCGCCCCCGGCAGCGCTGAACGCATACCGGCCAGAACCTCAGCGGAAGTCTCGCCGTCGATGCCTTCCGTCGGCTCATCCAGCAGCAGGACCTCCGGCCGCCGCAGCAGCGCCCGCGCCAGCACCAGCCGCCGCGCCTCGCCGCCTGACAGCCCCGACCCGCGCGGCCCCAGCATCGCCTCCAGCCCGCCCTTCGCCCGGATCACGCCATCCAGCCGCACCGCCTCCAGCGCCTCCCACAACGCATCCTCCCCGGCCTCCGGCGCCGCCAGCCGCAAATTCTCCGCCACCGTCCCCTGCAACAGCCCCGCCCGCTGCGGCACCAGCGTCACCGCCGCCCGGAACGCACTCTCCTCCCAATCCGCAACGCGGCACCCGCCCAGCGTCACGCTTCCACGCTCCGCCTCCAGCAACCCGGCGCCGATCAGCAACAGCGTCGACTTCCCCGTCCCGCTCGGCCCCGACACCGCCGTCACCGTCCCCGGCTCCAGTGTCAGGCTCACCCCGTCCAGAACCGCGCGCCCGCCCGACACCCGCCGGTAGGTGACGCCGGAAAACGCCATCCCCCCGGCCGCACCGCCATAACCGCCGCCCACCGTCGCCGGCGCCTCCAGCATCCCGGCCACCCGCCGCGCCGCCTGCACGATCCGTCCCTGATCCGACAGCACCCGCCTGAGTGGCGCAATCGTCTCCGCCAGCGCCAGAGCGACGAAGACCCCGATCGCCGCGCTTGCCGGGGAAACTTCCCCCCGCGCCGCCATCCCGCCGCCGATCCACAGCGCGCCGCCTGTCACCACCGCCCCGGTCATCGCCAAAGCCGCCCCCGCCACCCGCTCGATGAAATCCAGCGACATGACCTGCGCCCGCCGCCGCTCCTCCGCCGCCGAAACCGCCTCCGCCTGCCGCACCAGCTGTCCGTAAACGGCCAGGTCCGCCCGCCCTCCGATCAGATCGATCAGCCGCGTCCGGAACGCCTGCGCCGCCACTTCCGCCCACCGCGAAGCCCCCCGCGCGGCACGCGTACCCAGCGCCAAAACCAGAGCCCCGCCAACGACATAGCCACACGCCACCCACGCCGCGACCCGCAGATCCACCAGCCGCCAGAGCACAAAGAACACCACCACATGCGTCGCCAGCGCCGCCATCACCGGCAACACCAGTCGCAGCGGCACGCCGTCCAAAGCATCCACATCCGCCGTAATCCGGTTCAGCGCCTGAGCCGCCCGCACCCGCTGCAACCGCTCGTACGGCGCTCGCACCAGAGACCCCAGCAACCGCACCCTTACGCTCGCCAGCGCCCGCAGGGTCGCATCGTGCGTCTGCAATCGCTCGCCATACCGCGCCGCCGTCCGCCCCAGTGCCAGGAACCGCACCATCGCCGAGGGGCGGAACACGTCGAACACCGCCCCCGCCCCGACCAGCCCCGCCGCAGCTGCAGCCGTAATGAACCACCCCGACAGCCCCAGCAGAGCCGCGCCCATCAGCAGCACCACGACCGACAGCAACGCCCCGCGCAACAACGCCTGCCGCTGATCCACGATCATGTAGCGCAGGATGATCGCCATCGACCTCATGACACCGCCACCACCCGGTCCATCCGCGCGATCAGCCGCGGATCATGCGTCGCCACGATCAGCGTGCAGCCGCGCGCCGCCAGCTCCAGCAACCCCTCGGTCACCCGGTCCGCCGTCTCGAAATCGAGATCCGCCGTCGGCTCGTCCGCCAGCAGCACATCCGGCCGCGCCTCCAGCGCCCGCGCCAGCATCACCCGCCGCGCCTCGCCCCCCGACAGCCCCGCGCCGGTTTCGCCCAGCACCGTCCGATCGCCCTGCGGCAGGGTCGCGATCACCCCGTCCAGCGCCGCCGCCTCCACCACCTCCGGCCGCAACGCCGCGCCGAACCCCACATTGTACCGCAGGCTCCGCGCCAGGAACGCCACCTGCTGTGGCATCCAGCCCAGCCGCGCGCGCCAGCCGTCCGCCGTCCCATCGTTCAGGGCCGCGCCGCACACCTCGACACGCCCGGCTTCAGCCCGTTCCAGCCCCGCCAGAACCCGCAGCAAGGTCGTCTTCCCTGCCCCGCTCGGCCCGCTCAGCGCCAGTTTCTCGCCCGGCGCAACGGTGAAATCAGGATAGGCAATCAAGCGATCCCCGCGCCGTGCCGTCAGACCCTCCGCCCGTACGGTCGCCGCCCCCGGCAAGGGCTCACCGGCCCCACCGGTCCCAAGGATCTCCGCCGGCGCCTCCGCTTCCCAAGCAGCAAGCTCTCCGGCCACGGCCAAAGCCCCCGCCCGGTCATGCCATGCCGCCGCAAGATCCCGTAACGGCTGAAAGAAATCCGGCGCCAGCAGCAGCAGGAAAATCCCGGCAAAAGGCAAAATCGCCCCACCCCAGGCGCCCCAACTCAACAAACCCAGCAGGGAGAACCCGACCCAAACCGCCACCATCGCCACGCCCAGCGCCGCGAAAAGTTCCAGCACCGTCGAGGACAGGAACGCGATCCGCAGCACCGCCATCGTCCGCGCCCGCAGCGCTTCCGCGGCCTCCGCGAAGCGCGACGTCACCAGCGCACCCGCATCCAGCACCCGCACATCCGGCAGCGCCGCCAGCCGGTCCACCAGCAGGTCGCTCAAATGCCCGATTTCGGCCATCTGCTTTTCGCTCGCCGCCTTCGCGGCCCAGCCGACCAGCGCCATGAAAACCGGGATCAGCGGCCCCGCCATCAGCAACACGATCCCCACCGCCCAGCTCTGCCAGAACGCCAGGATAAGGATCAAAGGCGGCACCACCGCCACCCGCGCCTGCGCCGGCGCGTATCGGGTGATGTAGGGATGCAGCGCCTCCAGCTTCTCCGCCGCCAGCGCCGCCACCGCGCCCGGCCCGCCAAAGGACGACTCCGCAGCCCCCTGCGCCTCGCGCCGCAGGATCGCCGCGCGCTCCGCCGCGATCACGTTCTGCGACGCCCGGAACAGCACACCCTCGGCCAGCCATGTCAGCCCCGCGCGCAAGCCCGCCAGCGCCACGAACAGCACCGCCGCCAGCCCCGGCGTGATGCCGTTACCCGTCAGTAACCCTGCGAAAACCCCCGCGATGCACAGCGCCTGCAATGGCCACACAAGCGCCGCTGCAGCGCTCAGCGCCGCGCCGATGCCGATGGCCCTACGCTCCCGCCCGAGGGCCCGGCGCAACCGCGCCCGGTCCGGGTCCGTCGATGGCTCCTGTGGGTCGGGCATGGCCGGATGGCACCCTGGGAAAACAGCATATGCGAGTCACGATAAACCCGCTCGCGCGAAAGGATGTAGAGGCGATCCCGCCGAATGCATCCCCAATCCGCCCTGGCGCGGCACTCAGCCGCAATTGCGTCATTCAACCGCAGGCGGTGCCCTTGTGCAGGAAAATTCAGGAAAGTTTCAGCGCTTCTTCAGGTCTCCCGGACAGTTCGGCGCTAGGACGGGCACATTCGAAATGAAGATCCCGGCACCCCGTATTCGCCGGACCAACCCAATTTTAGCCCCCGGCCCTGCGCCGCCGCACGATTCTTCCTGCGGGTATGTTTCCACACCCACCCGCGTCGGCGCAGGGCCATATTTTAGGAGATTTGAAGTGATGACCATGATCTACCGCGGCACCCGCTACCGGCGCAGCGACATCGAACCTTTCGCCGCGCCACTCCACAGCCACCCGATGATCTATCGCGGCGTCCCCCACCGGCATGGCATCACCGATGCGCCCTCCACCCCGGTACGCCCGCAGCTCATGATCTACCGCGGCGCGGCTTATCTACAGGCCCTGCCGGTCTGACCCAAAACGCCCGGGCACCCCGCCCAGGCCGTCCCCGTCACACCACCGCGAACCCCGCATCCAGCGCCGACAGGATCGTCTGCACGTCCCCGGACGTCAGCACCAGCGGCGGCGACAGGATGATGTTCGGCCCCGACACCCGGATCATCGCCCCCGCCTCGTAGGCGCCGCGATGCACCTTCCCGATCGCGTCCTTCCCGATGGGCGTCTTCGTCCCCCGGTCCGACACCAGCTCCAGCGCGCACATCAGCCCGTGCCCGCCCCGCACATCCCCGATCACATCGTACTTCTCCGCCAGCGCCTGCAGCCCCGCGAACAGCTCCGCCCCCCGCGCCGCCGCATTGTCCTTCACCTGCAGCCGCTGGGTCTCCTTCAGGCACGCGATCGCCGCCGCCGCCCCAACCGGATGTCCCGAATAGGTGTACCCCGACGCAATCGCCCCGCGCCCCGTCGTATCCTCCTCGAACACCGGCGCCAGGTCCTCCGACACCATCACCGCGCCGAACGGGAAATACCCGTTCGTAATCGCCTTCGCGGTGCACATCATGTCCGGTTTCACGCCCCAGTGGCGGGAGCCTGACCAGTCTCCGGTCCGCCCGAAACCGCAGATCACCTCGTCCGCCACCAGCAGGATGCCATAGCGCGAGCAGATCTCCCGCACCCCCGGCATGAAGCTCTCATGCGGCGGGATCACGCCCCCCGCGCCCAAAATCGGCTCCATGATGAAGGCGGCAATCGTCTCCGCCCCCTGGAACTTTATCTCGTCCTCCAGAGCCGCCAGGCACAGCTGCGCGAGCTTCTCCGGGTCGCTCTCCCCGAACGGATTGCGATACACATACGGCGCCGGAATATGGAAACACCCCGGCATCAGCGGCTCGTACTGCGTCCGGAAATTCGAATTCCCGTTCACCGACGCCGCCAGCGTATGCGTCCCGTGATACCCCTTCTTCAGCGACAGGTACTTCACCCGCCCCGCCTCGCCGCGCACCTTGTGGTACTGCCGCGCCAGCCGCAGCGCGATCTCCACCGAATCCCCGCCGCCCGAGGTAAAGAACGCCCGTCCCATCCCCTCCTCCGCAAAGAACTCCCGCAGCATCCACGACAGTTCGATCACCGCGTCGTTCGTCGTCCCCCGGAAGATCGAGTAATACGGCAGCCGGTCAAGCTGTTCGCGGATCGCCGCCTTCACCGGCTCGCAGGAATAGCCGAGGTTCACGTTCCACAGCCCGCCCACGGCATCCACCGTCCGCTTGCCGTCCACGTCGGTGATATGAACCCCCTCGCCGCCGACGATGATATCCGGCGGGTTCGCAAGGCTGTCCGCCGGATGCGCCATCGGGTACCACAGGTGGCGGGCGTTGTTTTCCTTCAGAAAGTTCATGTCCTTCATGGCGTGCCTCGCGGATGATCAGTCTACGGTCTCGGGCTGGGAAACCTCCCACTTGCCCGCATGTTCTTTCGGAAGGTTGCCGCCCAGCGCGCGCGTCGCCTCGACGATCCCCTGCCGCAGCGCCGGCAGCGCCGCGTCCATCTTCTCGGTGGTCGACCGCACCGCCGGAATGGCGATGGAAATCGCGCCGACGACCTCGCCCGCGGGGCCAAAGACCGGCGCTCCCTGCGACGCGACCTCCTGGTCGAACGCCCGGTCCAGCCGCGCAATCCCCGTGTGACGCACCTCGTCAAGCAGGCCGCGCAGCGCCCCGGCATCGGTCACCGTCTGCGCCGTGATTGCCGGCAAGGGCGCGCGCAGCACCGCCTCCCGAAAACCGTCCGGTGCAAAGGCCAGCACGGCCAGCCCCGAAGACGTCGCATGCAGCGGCAGCATCTCGCCCTCGTCGAAATGCACCTGCGTCCCGTGCCCAAGCGGATCGGAATGAAAGGCGGGCGACAGCAGCTCTCCCTGCAGCACCGAGGCATGGACCAGTTCGCCCACCGCCTCCGCCATCCGGGTCACCACCGGTCGCAGCACGGAACGCACCGGATAGGTCGCCTCCCGCACCCCCGACAGCCGCAGAATCGCCGGCCCAAGACGATAGGCACGCGACTCCGGATTCTGCTCCAAGAACCCGTTTTCATGCAGTTCCACCAGGTGCCGGTGAACCGTCGCCTTGTCGCGCCCCGACAGCCGCACGAATTCCCCCAGCCCGATCGCGGGCCGGGTGCGGGAGAAATAGTTCAGCAGTTCCAGTGCTTTGCTGATCGTTCCCATCGTGCGTTTCCAAACTGCCCGGCAATTCCGCAGCCGCGGCCTCACAGAAACGTTGACAGAAAACCGAAGCCCGGGCAAGAATATTTGATACCGATGGTTCGAATAATGAACCACTTCACCAACAGGAGGTGACAATGCGCAAATTCCTCGCCACGGGCGCTGCGGCGCTCGCCATGGCCCTGCCGCTGGCCGCCCAGGCCGAATATCCCGAACAGCCCGTCGAATTCGTCGTCCCGTTCCCGCCGGGCGACCTTGAGGACGTCCTGACCCGGATGATCGCCGAACAGTTTCAGGAGACCTACGGCGTTCCTGCAGCTGTCGTGAACAAGCCCGGCGGCGGCGGCGGCCCCTTCCCCGGCGCGGCCGAGGTCGCGGCGGCAGACCCCGACGGTTACACCGTCGGCTCCTTCGTGATTGGCGTCCCGCTGATCGGGCCAGAGGTCGGTATCCCGGCGCTGAACCCGAACCCGTTCGATCCCGTCGGCATCTTCCTGACCTATCCCTTCGTCATCGCCACCTCCGGCGACGCGCCCTATTCCTCGATGGAGGAACTGGCCGCCTACGCCGCCGACAACGACGTGGCCCTCGGCCATTTCGGCTCGGTCCTGATCCCGACGCAGGTGACGCTGGCGCTGGCGGAAACGATGGGCTTCGACTACGCGTCCGACGCCGCCTTCGACGCGCTCGACTGCAACACGCTGGCCTCCGGCGATGCCGACGTGATCAACACGACGCTGCAGCTGATCCTTCCCTGCCTCGATCAGGTAAAGGTGCTGGCCTCCATCGGCGCCGAGCGCATTCCGCTCACCCCCGATGCACCGACCGTGGGCGAACTGGCGCCGGACCTGAACATCGCGCTCTGGAACGGGCTCTTCGTCCACAAGGACACGCCCGCAGACGCGCGCGAAAAGATCGCCGCGGTGGCGCAGGAAGTCGTGAATTCCGACGCCGCCAAGGAACTCGCCGCGCAGACCGGCGCGCTGATCTACTGGCAGGATGCCGACGCCTCCGCCGCCCAGATCGAACAGGATGCCGCCACTCTTGGCACCGTGCTGGAACTGATCGACAATTGATCCCAGCCACCGCCCCGGCCAGCGCGGCCGGGGCGCCTTATTCCGGACCCGAGGGCGCATGAGCCGTCTGAAGACCTTCCAGGATCTGTTCAAGCGCTATCGCCGCCCCGGCGACATGGTCTTCGCGCTCGCCTTTTTCCTGTTTGCGCTGTTCCTGCTGGTCAACCTGCCCATGCAGACGACATGGGTGGAAAAGCGCACGCAGCTTTTCGCCCAACCCGCCTTCTGGCCCGCCATATCACTCGTTGCGATGACGTTCTTCGCGGGGCTGCACCTGCTTGGCGCGGTGGTCTCCGAACGCATCCCCGGCCGGCTCGCCGAAGTGCTCTACTGGCTCCGCTCCCTCGAATATGCCGCATGGTTCATGGCCTATGTTCTGCTGGTCCCGGTGATCGGCTACCTCCTCGCCACAATCCTGTTCTGCGGTACGCTCTCCTTCCGGCTCGGCTATCGCAGCCCGCAATGGCTCCTCGCCTCCACCGTCTTCGCCGTTGCGGTGGTGGTCCTATTCAAGAGCTTCCTGCAGGTGAAGATTCCCGCCGGCGCGATCTACGACGCGCTGCCCCCCGGCGCGTTCCGCAGTTTCATGATGACCTATCTCTAGGCCCCTCGGATGGACGCCTTCCTCTCCGGTCTCGACCTTCTCGCCCGCTTCGACGTGGCGCTCGCCCTGCTGATCGGCTCCGTCGGCGGCGTGATCATCGGCGCCATTCCCGGCGTCGGCCCCGCCGTCGCCATCGCGATCCTGCTGCCCGCCACCTTCTCGCTCGACCCGCTCGTCGGCCTGACGATGCTGCTCGGCATCTACGGCTCCTCAATGTTCGGCGGCGCCCTCCCCGCGATCCTGATCAACACCCCCGGCACCGCCGTCAACGCGCTCACCACCTATGACGGCCACCCGATGACGAAGAAGGGCCAGGCCCTTCGCGCCCTCGGCCTCGCCTACGGCGCCAGCTTCTTCGGCGGCATCCTCTCCATCGTCGCCCTGATCCTCTTCGCCCCGCTGCTGGCGAAAATCGCCCCCATGTTCGGCAGCCGCGAGATCTTCCTCGCCGCGCTCCTCGGCATCGTCCTCGTCGTCCTCGCCCATCGCGGCCAGACCTTCGCCGCCGGCATGCTCGCCGCCTTCGGCATCTTCCTGAACACCATCGGGCTGGAGCCGGTCAAATACACCCAGCGCTACACCTTCGGCCAGGATTGGCTCGCCTCCGGCATCAACCTGATCGTCGTCGTCCTCGGCCTCTTCGCGCTGTCACAGGCCTTCGTCCTGCTGACCGACCCGGAATCTGCCCCCACCACCCAGCGCGTGAAGGGCAACATGCTCCGCGCCATGGGCGAGGTCCTGCAGTTCAAGCGCATCGCCGCCGCAGGCTCCAGCTTCGGCGTCCTGATGGGCATGATCCCCGGCGTCGGCGAATTCACCGCCCAGTTCCTCAGCTACACCTACGCCCAGAAGACCTCGAAAGCACCCGAGGAATTCGGCCACGGCTCCCCCGAGGGCCTCGTCGCCTCCGAATCCGCCAACAACGCCGTCCCCGCCGCCGCGATGATCCCGCTCCTCGCCCTCGGCATTCCAGGCGAGGCGCTGACCGCGATGATGCTCTCGGTCTTCTACGTCCACAACGTCATCCCCGGCCCGAACCTGTTCCAGAACCAGCTCGATTTCGTCTACGCCCTCTACATCGCGATGATCGCCCTCAACGTCATCGTCGTGGTCTTCATGCTCTTCGCCTCCAACTGGCTGCTGCAGATCATCCGCATCCCCACCCGCTTCCTCGGCATGACGATCCTCACCCTCGGCTTCGTCGGCGTCTATTCCCTGCGCAACTCCATCACCGACTGCGCCATCTCGGCGGGTTTCGGCATCCTCGGCCTGATCCTCAAGCGCCAGAACCTGCCCATCGTCCCCATCGTCCTCGGCATGGTCCTCGGCGGCATCATGGAGGTCAAACTCCGTTCCGCCATGGCCCGCGTCAAAACCCCGCTCGACTTCGTCGACCGCCCCATCGCCGCCCTCCTCGCGCTCGCCATCCTCGTGCTCATCGTCCTCCACGTCTGGGGCGTGATCCGCGAACACCGCAGCCGCGTCCCCGAGACGCAGCACGACCACGACCTGCACGACAGCCAGACAAGGTGACCATGCCCGACCGCACCATCCTCATCGTCGGCACCTACGACACCAAGCAGGACGAGCTCGCCTTCCTCGCCGACGTGATCCGCCAGCAGGGTGGCAACACCGTCACCATGGACGTCTCCGTTCTCGGCGACCCGGCGCAGCCCACCGACCACTCGAAACACGACGTCGCGCGCGAAGCCGGCCACACAATCGCCGAGGCCATCGCGGCCCAGGACGAAAACCAGGCCATGCAGATCATGGCCAGGGGCGCCGCCCTCCTCGCCGCACGCCTGCACGCACAAGGCCAGTTCGACGGCGCCCTCATCCTCGGCGGCACCATGGGCACCGACCTCGCCCTCGACGTCGCAGCAGCCCTGCCGCTGGGCACCCCGAAATACATCGTCTCCACCGTCGCCTTCTCTCCCCTGATCCCGCCGGAACGCCTGCCCGCCGACATCCAGATGATCCTCTGGGCCGGCGGCCTTTACGGCCTTAACTCCGTCTGCCGCGCCTCGCTCTCGCAGGCGGCGGGCGCCGTCCTCGGCGCAGCCCGCGCCGTCCAGCGCCCCGACCGCTCGAAACCGCTGATCGCCATGACCAGCTTCGGCAAATCCGTCCTGCGCTACATGGTCCCCCTGAAACCGGCGCTGGAAGACCGCGGCTACGAGGTCGCCGTGTTTCACGCCACCGGCATGGGCGGCCGCGCGTTCGAGAATCTCGCCGCCCAGGGCGCTTTCGCCTGCGTCATGGACTTTGCCACGCAGGAAGTCGGAAACCACATCCACGGCTCGGCGATCTCGGCGGGCGACAGCCGCCTCACCGCCGCGGGCAAGCGCGGCATCCCGCAGATCGTCGCGCCCGGCTGCTACGACCTCGTGGACCTCGTCGGCTGGCAGCCGATCCCCGATGCCCTGAAGGACCTCCCCAGCCACGCCCATAACCGCCTTCTGACGTCCGTCGTCCTCGACGAAACCCGCCGCCGCGCCGTCGCCCGCGCCCATGCCGACCGGCTGGCACAAGCGCAGGGCCCCACAGTTCTTCTCCTGCCCACGGGCGGCTGCGGCGAATGGGACCGTCCCGGCGCCGACCTGCACGACGCCGAAGGCCTCGCCGCCTTCCTTGACGAGATGCGCGCCGCCTGCCCCTCCAATGTCGAGCTTCAGGAAGTGGACGCCCATATAAACGACGCCGCCTTCTCCGACGCCGTTTTGCGCATCTTCGACCGCTGGCAGGCGCAGGGCCTCTTGCCGCGCCCGGACTGACCGACATCGCCGGAAGCAGGGGCGATCCGCCTGCTTCTTCTGGTCAAAAATATCCCCGCCGGAGGCTCCCGGACCCGCCACAATCGCAGGGCCGGGACACCGCATCGCACCACCACAAGGGACAATAACAGCGCGCGGAAGCGCTCATTCCGGCATCCTGCCGCCGCCCGTTTGGGATGTCATGAAACCGAAACAAAACCGCGACAAAAGCGTCACCAAACCTTTACGTTTCCGTCTTTGAGCCCGCGTAGCAGTCGGCCTGTCTGCAAGGGGGCTACATGCTATCAGTCTCGGCTTTGACCAAGCGGTTCGGGGACAGGACCGCGGTCGACCAGATCAACTTCACCGTCGACGCGCCATGCATGCTCGGCGTGATCGGGCGTTCCGGCGCCGGGAAATCGACGCTACTGCGCATGCTGAACCGGCTGGGCGACGCCTCCGGTGGCTCGATCACCTACGAGGGCCGCGAGATCACCACGCTGAAGGGCGCGGCCAAGCGCGAATGGCAGTCGCGCTGCGCGATGATCTTCCAGCAGTTCAACCTCGTGCCGCGCATGGATGTCGTGTCGAACGTCCTGCACGGCACGCTTAACAAGCGGTCCACCTTCGCGACTCTGTTCAATCTCTACCCGGATGCCGACATCCACCGCGCCATCGAGATCCTCGATCGCCTCGGCATCGCCGAACACGCGGCGAAACGGGCCGAGGCGCTGTCCGGCGGACAGCAGCAGCGCGTCGCCATCGCCCGCGCGCTGATGCAGGACCCCGACATCATCCTCGCCGACGAGCCGATCGCCTCGCTCGACCCGATGAACGCCCAGATCGTCATGGACGCCCTGCGCCGCATCCACGAGGAAGACGGCCGCATGGTGATCTGCAACCTGCACACGCTCGACACCGCGCGCCGCTATTGCGACCGGGTGATCGGCATGCGCGACGGCCGCATCGTCTTCGACGGCGCGCCCGAGATGCTGACCACCGACACCGCGCGCGAGATCTACGGCGCCTCCGGCGATTTCTCCGAAGGCGCCACCTCCACCGAAATCGAATCCCTGGACAGGCCGGCACCGGCAAGCGCCCTGCCGGCCTGATCCGCGACCCTGCCCGACGCAAAGCGGGCATCAATCATGGAGACTGCAATGAAGACCACCCTTTCTCTGGCCCTGGCCACCACGGTCCTCGCGACCGGTGCCTTCGCCCAGGAAATCGAGGAATTCCGCATCGGCATCCTCGGCGGCGAAAACGCTCAGGACCGCCTGAACAGCTATGCCTGCATGGTGGATTACACCGAGGAAGCGCTCGGCGTTCCTGTCAAGCTTTTTGCCCCGGCCGACTATAACGGCGTGATCCAGGGCCTCCTGGGCGGCACGCTCGACATGGCCTGGCTCGGCGCCTCCGGCTATGCCGCCACCTACCTGCAGGACCCGGAAGCGGTCGAGCCGGTGCTGGTCAAGATCAACCTCGACGGCTCGCACGGCTACCATTCGATCGGCTTCGCCCGTGCCGACAGCGGCATCACCTCGATCGAAGAGCTGAAAGGCAAGACCTTCGGCTTCGGCGACCCGAACTCCACCTCGGGCTATCTGATTCCGTCGATCGAGATCCCCCAGATCGCCTCCGACATCACCATGGAACCCGGCGAATACTTCGGCGACGTCGTCTTTACCGGCGGCCACGAGCAGACCATCGTCGCGGTCTATAACGGCGACATCGAAGGCGGCGTGACCTGGGCCGACGCCCAGGGCAACTGGGAAGACGGCTACAACTCCGGCGCCCTGCGCAAGGCCGTCGACGCCGGCCTCGTCGACATGAACGAGCTGGTCCAGATCTGGAAATCCAAGGTCATCCCCGAAGGCCCCGTCGTCGTCCGCAAGGCGCTGCCGGAAGAGGTCAAGGTGACCATGACCGAGCTGGTCGACAACCTCTACGAAAAAGACCCGGATTGCGCTTACGGCGTCGCCGCCGGCGACACCCTGGGCTTCGACCCGGTGACCCACGACGAATACCTGTCGATCATCGCGGCCCGCGAAGCCGTGATCGGCCAGTAAGGCCAGACATCCGGCGCCGGGGGCACCTGCCCCCGGCGCCTGCCGTTTCCCCATGACAGACATCTCCGCCCCCGCCCGCATCGACGTCCTGCAGACGGAGTACATGGCGCTCGTCCGCCAGCGCCGCCTCTACGGCGGCCTCGTGCTCGCCATCTTCGCCCTGCTGATGGCCTCGGGCTTCTACGTCGCCGACGCGCGCAATGCCGGCGGCTTCTGGGAGGGGCTGCACCGCGTCGGCGACTATCCCGCCGCGGTGATCTCCGAAGCCTGGGAGAAACGCGCCGAACTCCCCGCCAACCTCGTCAAATTCTTCCCCGCGCTGGTCGAGACGCTGAACATCGCCGCCGTCTCCACGCTGCTGGGCGCGATCTTCGGCCTGATCTTCGCGCTGCTCTCCACCCGCGGCCTCGCCCGCTGGCCGCGCCTCGTCCCGCTGTTCCGCCGCTTGATGGACATCATGCGCGCCATCCCCGAGATCGTCATCGCCCTCGTCCTGATCTTCATGCTGGGCGGCGGCCCCGTTCCCGCCATGCTCGCCATCGCCATCCACACCACCGGCGCCCTCGGCAAGCTGTTCTCCGAGGTCGCCGAGAACGCCGACCTGAAACCCGTCGACGGCCTCGCCTCGGTCGGCGCCAACTGGACCCAGCGCATGCTGCTCGGCGTCATCCCCCAGGTCGCGCCCAACTTCCTCAGCTACGCGCTCCTGCGCTTCGAGATCAACATCCGCGCCTCCGCCATCCTCGGCTTCGTCGGCGCCGGCGGCCTCGGCTACGAGCTGAAGAACTCGATGTCCTGGGGCCCCGGCGAATTCGACGAGGCCGCCGCGATCTTCCTCCTCCTCTTCGGCGCCATCGTGGTCTTCGACCAGATCTCCAGCCGCTACCGCAACCGCCTGACCGAGGGCCGCCTCGCATGACCGCCGCCGACCTGACCCTCGCAAAGCACGACGCCACCCGCATCTTCGCCCGCAAGCGCATGATCGGCTTCGCCGTCCCGGTGGTGATCCTCGCCTACCTCGCCTACATCTTCATCGCCTTCGACATCGGCGGCCTGCTGCAGCGCATGCGCCCCGAGAACGCGGTGACCCTCGCCTCCGACAGCTGGTCCTACAAGGTCCATGTCGAACGCTCCCACCGCACCGGCGACATCGCCTATTCCATCGAGGGGGAGCGCAAGGGCGAATACCCCGAGGGCACGCATCCCGACTGGGTCGAGACCGGCGACATCACCACCGTCACCCTGCCCCACGGCCACCTCGTCCGCCTGCTCCCCGACAACCGCACCGAATACGTCGTCCCCGGCTTCGGCACGGTCGAGGCGCATTTCGACGGCGCCGCCATCGTCACCAACCTCCCCGATCCGCCGCCCGACTGGGCCTCCGTCTCCGACCGCCGCGTCGCGATGCTGACAGAGGGCGGCCGCATCACCATCACGCGCTCCAAGACAGAAATCTTCCGCTACTTCCCGGGGTGGGAGCTGTTCTTCTTCACCCTCGAAAGCCCCTATTACGGCCACAGCTTCTACGACATCGTCTTCGGCGAGCAATGGGACCCGACCCGGGGCAACATCGCCGGCGCCGCCCATGATTTCTGGCGCAACCCGATGTGGCGCCACGCAGATGTCGCCTGGGCGATAGGAGAGACCATTCTGATGGCCTTCCTCGGCACCTTCGGCGCCGCCATGGTCGCGCTCCCCCTCGGCTTCCTCGCCGCGAAACGCTTCAGCCCCTTCATGGCCGTCCGCTTCACCTTCCGCCGCATCTTCGACTTCGTCCGCGGCGTCGACGCGCTGATCTGGACCATCGTCCTGTCGCGCGCCTTCGGCCCCGGCCCGCTGACCGGCTCCCTCGCGATCCTGCTCACGGATACCGGCACCTTCGGCAAGCTGTTCTCCGAGGCGCTGGAGAATGTCGACGACAAGCAGATCGAAGGCGTCGCCTCCACCGGCGCCAAGCCGCTGCAGCGCTACCGCTTCGGCGTCATCCCGCAGGTCGTGCCGGTGCTGCTGTCACAGGTGCTCTACTTCTTCGAGTCCAACACCCGCTCCGCCACCATCATCGGCGCCATCACCGGCGGCGGCATCGGCCTCTTGCTGACCCAGGCGATCCAGACCCAGAAGGACTGGGAAGAGGTCGCCTACTACATCATCCTCGTGGTGCTGATGGTCATGGCGATGGACTCGCTGTCCGGGTGGCTGCGGGCGAAGCTGATCGGTGGGAGGTAGGGCCAAAGAAGCTGACAATTCACGGCATATTAGGCGGAGCGCGAATAAATTACGCAGACCACCTTACTCAATCAAAACATAAAATGGTTCGCTCACGCCCAAAAGGTGCTTGTCACGCTTTCTGACAACAAATGCCTCAATGAAATGTAACCCACGATACTTCAGGGCTTCCCACCGATCATTGCCGGAATTTGCATCAACAAAACCACCCCTTAGCCCGTTATCCTTTAAAGCTTCCTCCCCGGTATTTGTAACCCTCCAGAAGACCTCGAATTCCCTGATATTAAAGGGAATACCAGTATTTGTCGTTGCGTGAAATAAAAGCCAGCGCCCCTTATTCAAAGGTTCGGAGGTCACGATTTTTTTGACTTCAGGTGTGCTTTTTGAAGAGTAAAGACCCGCCAAAACTCTAACTTGGACCTGTTCTTCGTGTGCAGTTCGCCAAAAGGGCTGCTTTTGATAGGGAAGTACGGCAAAGTTTGGTGGGATTGCACGTAAGCCGTAGCTCTTAACCAGGTCTACAATGTCGCCGGCAATAGTGATCGCCGTCTCGGATACTGAGTTGGAACGGTTACGTAAATGCGCATAGGCCTTAGCCGTGACAGCAGTGGCTTCAGTTGCATCTTCATCTTTCGCAAACTCATCTCCAAATACTCTTCGCCACTTTGCAATACTCTTGTTTCGATCCGTCTCATTGAATGCATCTTCGATCCATTCTCGGTAACGGTGAATCTGATTTCGGAAGTTCTGATACTGAGCATCTGTCCAGCAAGTCGAAAAATCTTCGACCGGCATAGCCGGATTTGCTACCCTCGGTAGAACTGGGCGGGTTTGCAGCCAAACATCTAGGCGAGTTACAATCATTAATAGCGTTGAAGGCGTATCTGAAACCTCATCACTGTTTCGATCTGTATCAAATACTTGATTGGCAAGCAAAGTCGTCAAGCAAACGGATGAGCAAGTAAAGGTTCTCTTAATATCGCGCAAATATTTGAACAGTCTGGTGACCTTGCGAAACGAATTTGATCCGCAAACTGTGTTTCTTCCAATTAGCCACTCCGTAAATACTATCGGTTCTGTTGACTCGAACTCGTCCAAATGACGATTGCAAACTTCGAAGTTTCTTCCAATAATCCTCCGCCGAATGCACGGCGCTACATCCACACGTTTTTCTCCAGAGTACTCTATTGTAACGCAGTATGACCAACGTCTCACCATGTCTGAATAGCGATCGCTGGCACGAAAAACGCGATAAAGCTCATTTACATAATCTGACGCACCCCAATCCTCAACCGGATCGACAATCGCCAGTATATCTGCGTCATACTCTCGATTTTGGATAGGTTTTATTATTGTCTTATGAGCCCAAGAACCTTGGGGGTACCATTCGAGCCCAACAGGGCCCCAGTCAGATCCATCCACAAACCGCTGAAGCGCGTCGCTAGTTTGTTGAAGGCTATCCAGTCGTGTCTGATTCAGATTGACGGAGCTTTCGAGAAATTCTTTGAATAGCCTCAGATTTTTCAAGCCAAAGCCCCTTTTTTCTTTCCGTCAGTGTATTCTGACCAAAGATCGTTGAGCCGATCCCTCTTAATTCCGTATAGCTTCGGAACGATTTCAGGGGCCCTCTCAATTGCACTTGTATAATCTTCCATAAGTAATAGAGCATCTATTTCTGGTATTGGATCAACCTCCAGAAGCATTTCAGAACGCAAAAGTATCTCATTCGTAATCTTTGCGCATGCTAGATGTTTGTTGCGAGCCCCAAGCACGTCGGCGGAGAGTATGAATAATGTTGCTGCAAAGAACATTCGCACCAGCAGCATCAGTGCATAATTTGTCGACTGTGGAACTGCTAGCGCCGCAATGCAGGCATAGATTACGAGGATTATTCCAATCAAGATAGTGATTGTCTGTCCACTGCTCGTGTGCAGTCTACTGCTGTAAAAGGCGCTCTCTTGAACAAGCTCCACCAAGCGATGCGGTCCTGGTTCTTTTGTACTTGAATAGTAATCTGATCGTTCGAGCTTCGCTGCGGCGTCCTTATCCACGTTCATCTTTTCAGTGAGCCTTCTCGTTTCACTTGCCGAGAATTCTTGACCCAAACCGTTCGAGATCATTGAAGCACGTCGTGCGGCATGGGCGGCCGACTGACGCCTCTCGTAAAAGCTGTTAAGGATCCACCAAATCACGAGAAATACAAAATTAAGTATAGCAAGCAGATACAGTTGGGTCTCGTTGGCAGTCATCACCGATAGGACTGACGGGAAAGGTAAAGCCAGACTGGCAAAAAAAAGCCAAACCCTCAATTTGCTTGAAGCCCTATACTCAGCCTGAGCGTAGCCAATCCACTTCGTCGAAACGCCATCCATTTGCAGCCCTTTGGGACGTGTGCGGTTCAGTTTCGCACGTGTTTCGGTGAGTCACCGCACATTTTCACTGTCAACTTGGCGGGGTTTGTTAATGTGGAGTAGTGAATTTGACCTGTAAAGAAAATTCTTTTCTCTAGCTAACAACTGTGAACAATTCTTATAGCAACCAAAGGATGGTTACTCCGAACCTAACGTCGTCTTTGAAGCACGAGTAGATTGAGCAATCTGCCCACCACCGCGAAGACCACGGAACTCCTGGCAACCCGTCCCACCGACCCTCCGCCCAATACCCCACCCCGTCCCCAAACCGACGTTTGCGCTAACATGCCTGAAATCAATGGCTTAACCCCCCGTCCCCATGGGGACGCTACCCTTCCCCCAGTGTCAGGGTGATCCTGTCCCCGGCGAACCAGGTCTGGCCGAACGCCCCCGGACGGCCCGAAATCCCCGCCGCCAAATCCACCGCAGAGCCGCCCCGGACGGCTTGTATACCGGCAGAAATCGGTTACCGTGCGGCAACCGGTCGGGGACCGGGACTCATAAAAGACCTTCGCAGCAACAGCGGGCACTACTCTCTCATGAAAACCTGGATCTGGGCCACCATCGCCGTCCTTTGCGTCGTCCTCAGCTTCGGCGCGGGCCTGATGATTTTCGCCATGAACCGCGAGGCCGACAACGCCGCCTTCACCTTCCTGAACCGCGTCGCCGACAAGATCACCCGCACCATCAGCGCCGTGACGGAGGATCCCGAGGCAGCCAGAACCGAATACTTCCCGTCCATCCACCTCGGCCTAGAGGGCCGTGTCGTCACCGTCCCCCGCGCCTCCCGCCCCGGTGCCGCCGGCGGCATCACCAATGTCGGCGACGAGGTCGTCCTGACCACCTTCGAGGGCAAGATCTACACCGCCAGGGCCGACGGCACCCTCACCGAAACCCGCATCACGACCCCCGACCACGGCATCGACGCCTACATCGCCGCCAGCAAGCGCCCGCCCTATGACAGCATGAACCATAGCATCGGCCGCCTTCGCTACAACGGGATCGCCCATTACGACGGCCCGCACGGCTCCGCCCTGCTGCTGTCCTACATCAAGTATCACGACGCCGAAGAATGCGTCACATCCGTCGTGTCGGAACTCCCGCTCCCCAACGGTACCCCCGCCTCGCAGCTGGAGGCGGGCCCCAAAGACTGGTCCGTCCTCTACGAAACGGCGCCCTGCCTGCCGATGAAGGCCGGCCCGCACCTCGCGATCCAGGGCGATGAATCCGGCGGCCGGATCGCCTTCTCCCCCGACGGCGAGAAAACCTACTTCTCCGTCGGCGATTTCGGCTGGAACGGCTGGGACGCGATCGTGGACCACCCGCTCGCCCCGACCCCCGTCGCCCAGAATGACGCCGCCGACTACGGCAAGATCATCGAGATCGACATGGCCACCCGCGAAGCCCGCCACATCTCCAAGGGGCACCGCAACCCGCAGGGCATCGCCGTGGATCCCGCCGGCAATATCTGGGAGGTCGAGCACGGCCCGCGTGGCGGCGACGAGCTCAACCTGATCGAGGACGGCAACAACTACGGCTGGCCGTTCGAAACCTACGGCACCGATTACAACGGCGCGCCGATCCCCGTCGCCACCTCCTACGCCCAACACGACCGCTTCACCAAGCCCGTGTTCACCTGGCTGCCCTCCGTCGCCACCTGCGCCCTCACGGTCGTCCGCGGCTTCCACCCCGCCTGGGACGGCGACCTGCTGGCGACGACCCTCAACGGCCGCATGCTGATCCGGATCCGCATCGACGGAAAGCGCGCCGTCTTCGCCGAACGCATCCCGGTGGGCAACCGGCGTATCCGCGACGTGCACCAGCTGCCCGACGACACCATCGTGCTGTGGACGGACAGCCACGAGCTGATCTTCCTCTCCCCGCTGGAAGGCGGCGAGGGCGAACAGTTCATCGACCGCCACCTCGCCGCGATGGATCTCCCGGAAGACACCCGCACCGCCATCGCCGCGGCGCTCGACCATTGCTCGGACTGCCACTCCTTCAGCCGCGGCGAAAACCGCATCGGCCCGTCGCTCACCAATGTCTTCGACGAGCCCGTCGGCAGGGCCGATCCCTTCGAATACTCAGAGGCGATGGCCAGCGCCTCTGGCGAATGGACGGCGGAGCGGCTCAAGGCGTTCCTGCGCGACCCCGAAGCGGAAATCCCCGGAACCGCCATGCCCGACCCCGAGATCGAGGACGAAGCCGTACTCGACGGCGTCGTGGAGATCCTGAAGGTGCTGCACGAGCAGGAGTGGTAGGCGCGCCGGGCACGCGCCACACGCAGCGGCGGCGGTCGGCATCGGGTTATTGGTGACCCAGACGAACCGGACCCGGAAGACTGGAGCAGCTTCGGACAAACGGCACAGAAGTTCGTGCATTGCCGCCAAAATGCCACCTCCAATCAATGTCCGGCCCCGTCGAATGATAGGCTCTGGGAAGGTCGCCGCGTCCCGGCAGCAATGTCCTTTGCCTCTTTTGAACCAATCCTGTCCAACGAACTGCTTCCTTTTGCCGGCCTGATCGCGACCGCCCCTTCTTCTGAAACTGGGAATGAAACAATGTCGCGTTTACCGGTTCTCATCATCTCCGCTTTCGTCTTTCCCTTTTCCTCAATGGCACAGACTTGGCCCGACCGAAGTACGCTGCCGGTCCCACTTGCGCCTTTCGAGGGCACGATCGGCGAGACTTATCAGGACTCTGACCCTGACTGGCAGGAACCGATCACCGCGCCGGACGGCGCACCCAACGTCATCGTCATCCTGCTCGATGACGTGGGCTTCGGCCAGACGTCGACGTTTGGCGGGTTGATCCCAACACCGGCTCTCGACCAACTGGCGTCAGAAGGGCTGCGATATACGCGGTTTCATACTACGGCCATCTGCGGTCCGTCCCGTGCTGCGTTGCTGACCGGACGCAACCATCACAGCACCGGTAACGGCTTCCTGATGGAATGGGCCACTGGTTTTCCCAGCTACTCCACCATGCTGCCGCGCGAGACTGCGACCATCGCCGAAATCCTCAAGGGCAACGGCTATGCCACCTGGTGGTTTGGCAAGAACCACAACACGCCCGACTGGGAGCAGACTCTTACCGGACCTTTCGACCGATGGCCGACGGGAATGGGTTTTGACTATTTCTACGGTTTTAATTCCGGCGAAACCCACCAGTATTATCCGGTCCTCTTCGAAAATACCGTACCGGTCGAACCCGACAAAACCCCCGAGGAGGGGTATCACTTCATGACCGATATGACGGACCGCGCCATCGCGCGCATGAAGTTCGCCAAGTCGGTCGCGCCCAACAAGCCGTTCTTCATGTATTTCGCGCCAGGTGCCATGCACGCGCCGCATCACGTAACCGCAGAATGGCGCGATCAGTTCGACGGTGCCTTCGATATGGGTTGGGAGGAATACCGCGAGCAGGTGTTCGCCCGCCAGCAGGAAATGGGGGTTGTACCCGCAGGCACGGAGTTGACGGCACGGCCCGATTGGGTGCCGGCCTGGGATTCACTCAACGATGACCAGAAAGAAGTCTACAACGCACTATTCGAGAATTTCGCGGGCTATTTCGCTTTTACCGACCACGAGGTCGGCCGGCTGCTCGACGCGGTAAAGGCGCTGCCCGACGCCGAGAACACAATGGTAATCTACATCGTCGGAGACAACGGTGCCTCATCCGAGGGCGGGCCGGACGGCACGCTGAATGAGATCATGAACCTCAACGGAATTCCTTCTGACATCGAGGATATCATGGCGAATCTCGATAAGCTCGGCGGCCCGGAATCGGAACCGCACTATCCGGTGGGCTGGGCCTGGGCCGGAAACACGCCATTCCAGTGGGTCAAGCAGGTGGCGTCGCACCTCGGTGGCACCCGGAACCCGATGGTCATCAGCTGGCCCGCGAGGATCCAGCATGACGATGAGCCGCGCACTGCCTTCCTGCATCTCGTCGACGTTGCCCCGACTATTCTTGAAGCTGCAGGGATTCCGATGCCGGATTCGGTGAATGGTGTCGCGCAGAAGCCGCTGGAGGGAGAGAGTTTCCTTTCCAGCTTCAACGACTCAAGGTTCAAGGGCCGCACCCAGCAATACTTCGAGGTCTTCTCGAACCGGTCCATGTATGCGGACGGCTGGAAAGCCAACGCTCAGCACACTTTCCCATGGCGGCAAGATTTCGCACCCGGCAATTGGGGTGACGACAGGTGGGAACTTTACAATCTTGATGACGATTTTTCTGAGGCCAACGACCTTGCAGACGAGAATCCCGAAAAGCTAGGGGAACTCAAGGCTATGCTGGATGAAGCCTTTGAAAAATATGGCGTACTGCCACTAGACGACCGCGGTTCGGCTCGGTTGGCGATTGAGAAGCCACCGGTTCCGGGGGCTGAAGAAGATGCCACGACTTACACCTATTATTCTGGAGCCATTCGTATCGCCGAAGCAGCGGCACCTCCCATGAAGAACCGAACTTGGAACTTGACTGCCAAAGTCGAAACCGAAGGTGCGGACACGGAAGGTGTGATCATGGCATTCGGCGGTGTCGCGGCGGGCTTGGTACTCTATCTCGATTCCGGCGTCCCGGTCTTCGACTACAATCTCTTCGAAAAGCACACGGTGGTGAAGGGCACTGAAACGGTGTCTGCTGGCGAAGCGGAGATCACCGTCGATTTTGTCTATCTGGGTGCTGATGGCGAAGCGGGCCAGGGTGCCGAGATAGCTCTGTCGGTGGATGGAACCGAGGTAGCGCGGAGTACGATGGAAGCGACTGTCGCAGGGCGTTTTGGGATTGATACCTTCGGTATCGGCGAAGACAGTGGTCAGCCGGTCTCAACCGCTTATGAACCTCCCTTCGCGTTTACCGGCGAGATAGACAGCGTTGTGGTCGTGGTCGATTGATACGGGCACTACTCAAACTCCCACCCGTGGAACTTGAGCAAGCGTAGGGTGGGCAATCTGCCCACCATTCCAAACTACGCGCATGGTTATCCCTGCGAAATCGGGGACCTCATTCGCGAACTGATCACATCCGTCCCCACACCGACGTTTGCGCTAACATGCCTGAAATCAATGGGTTAACCCCCCGCCCCCATGGGGACGCTACCCTTCCCCCAGTGTCAGGGTGATCCTGTCCCCGGCGAACCAGGTCTGGCCGAACTCCACCGGACGGCCCTCCCCGTCCACGTTGACCCCCTCCGAAAACAGCAGCGGCGCCCCCTCCGACAGCCCCAGGTGCAGCGCCTGCGTCGCGTCCGCCGCCCGCGCCGACAGCCGCGTCGTCTCCCGCACGTAATCCTCCACCCCATAATGCGCCAGCGCCTTGGTCACGCTGGTCACCCGCGTCAGCACCGCCCCCATCTCCGGGAACCTCCAGGCCGGGAAATAGCTCTGGAACAGCGCCACCGGCTGCCCGTCCGACAGCGACAGCCCGTGGTAGATCCACACCGGCTCCCCCGCCGCCATCCCCAGCTTCTCCGCCGCCAGCGCCGGCGCCGGCCGGTGCTCCACCAGCAGCACCTTCTTGTCCGGCATCCGCCCCGCCGCCAGCAGGTTCTGATGGAACCGCACCCGCCGCCCGATCGGATAGTCGGTCGGCCGCGCCATCACGAACGCCCCCGCCCCCCGCCGCGTCCTGACCAGCCCCCCCGCCACCAGATCCGCCAGCGCATGCCGCACCGTGTGCCGGTTCACCCCGAACCGCTCGGCCAGCTCCGACTCGGTCGGCAGTTTCTCCCCCTCCCGATACCTACCATCCGAGATATCGGCCTTCAGGGCAGTCGAAATAGCCTGCCACAACGGGGTCTTGCGCGGTCCACGGTCAGCCATGTCGCCAAATCTTCACAAATTTCGGACTGGCGCGACTCGGCGCCGTTTGGCAGGATATGTCTAGTTGTATAGTATTTTTGGAAGTTGTCGAGATGCTCGATGAAACCTCGAACATACAGGAGCGCAAGGCCTGGCTGAGCCTGATGGCACGCGCGCCCGAAGGGCGGCTGGCAGCACTGGCGCACGGCCTTCGTCCGGGCTTCGACTGGTTGCGAAAGCCCGAGACCGGCAGTGTCATGCTGCGTGGGCGTGCCGGCGCCACCGGCTCTCCCTTCAACCTCGGCGAGATGACCGTGACGCGGTGCTCGCTGAAGCTCACCGACGGAACGGTCGGGCACGGATACATTCAGGGCCGCAGCAAGGCCGACGCCGAGGCGGCGGCGCTAGTGGACGCGATGATGCAGACAGCCGATGCCGAGACTGCCCGAAACTCTGTAATCAAGACGCTCGAAGCCGAGGAAACCACCCGCCGCGACACCCGCGCCCGAAAAGCTGCGGCGACCAAGGTCGAGTTCTTCACGCTGGTCCGGGGAGAAGACTGATGCAGGCAACGGCCCTTCAGGGCGGCTTCACCGACCCGGCGCCGCAGGCGGCTCACGCCTTCCGCGCGATCATGTCAGCAATGGCCCGGCCCGGCCGGATCGAAACCATCGCGGGCGCAATGCCTCCGGCGCCTCTGTCCGCCGCGGCGGGCGCAGTATTGCTGACGCTGTGCGACGCGGACACTCCCATCTACCTTGCCGGGCAGTGCGACACCGAGGAAGCGCGCGCCTGGATCCGTTTCCATCTCGGTGCTCCGCTGGCAGGGCCGCGCGATGCCGCCTTTGCTCTGGGACACTGGGAAGAGCTCCAACCACTCTCCGCCTACCCGATCGGCACCCCGGAGTATCCCGACCGCTCCACTACGCTGATCGTGGAATGCGACCGGCTCGAAGCAAATGGCGCCAGCCTCAAGGGACCGGGAATCAGAGATGTCGCAAAGCTGTCCCTCCCCGAGATCGCGGCTTTCCAGGCGAACCACCGGCGCTTCCCGCTGGGGCTCGATTTCCTCTTCACCTGCAGCGACCGCATCGCCGCTCTGCCCCGCACGACGGAGGTGTCCTGAATGTATGTCGCGGTGAAAGGTGGTGAGCGGGCAATCGAGAATGCACATACCTGGCTGGCCGAGGAACGGCGCGGCGACACGGATGTCGCGGAACTCACAGTGCCGCAGATCCGCGAGCAACTGAAACTCGCGGTGAACCGGGTGATGGCCGAAGGCTCGCTCTATGACCCGGACCTCGCGGCGCTGGCGATCAAGCAGTCACGCGGCGATCTGATCGAGGCGATCTTCCTGATCCGCGCCTACCGCACGACGCTGCCGCGTTTTGGCTATTCCGAACCGGTGGAAACAGGCGACATGGCCTGTGAACGGCGTATCTCGGCAACCTTCAAGGATCTGCCCGGCGGGCAGGTCCTGGGGCCGACCTTCGACTATACGCACCGTTTGCTGGATTTCAAACTCGCTGCCGAGGGCGAACTGCCCGACGCATTGGAGCGCGAGGCCGCTCCGACACGCACGCCGCATGTTACCGAGTTCCTGAATCGTGAAGGGCTGATCGAGGAAGCCATCGCCGAAGACGCGACGCCCCCAGACCTGACCCGCGAACCGCTGGAACTGCCCGCTGAACGCGCGCTACGGCTACAGGCACTGACCCGAGCCGACGAGGGGTTCACGCTGGGCCTCGCCTATTCCACACAGCGCGGCTACGCCCGCAACCACGCCTTCGTGGGCGAATTGCGGATCGGCGCGGTGGCGGTCGAAATGGAGATCCCCGAACTCGGCTTCTCGATAGAGATAGGCGAGGTAACTCTGACCGAATGCGAGACGGTGAACCAGTTCAAGGGATCGAAGACCGAGCCACCGCAATTCACCCGCGGCTACGGGCTGGTCTTTGGCCAGTCGGAGCGCAAGGCGATCTCAATGGCGCTGGTGGACCGGGCGCTGCGCTGGGAGGAACTGGGCGAGGATTTCGTCGGCGCCCCCGCGCAGGACACGGAATTTGTCCTGTACCACGGCGACAACATTCAGGCGACTGGCTTTCTGGAGCATATCAAGCTGCCGCACTACGTGGACTTCCAGTCGGAGCTTGAACTTATCCGGAAACTGCGGCGCGAGGCCGGTGCGACCGAAGTGCCGGAGGCCGCGGAATGATATCAGTCTCCGCCGTCGCCGGAATCCCCACCGCCGAAGTCACCGTCGAACCCGCCGTAATATCCGTCACGGGGATCGACATGCGCCGGATCCCGGCGCGCGACCGGTTTGGGCGACATCAGCCGCACGACAAGGAAAAGCACCAAAACGACCGCAAGCATCATCAGAAGGATGCCGCCCTGGCCGATTTCTTCCTGAAGGCAGGCGTTGATTTCCGGTCCGGCAAGACAGGTTCCGATGGCGTTCAGCATGTGTCAGTCTCCCTCGGGGCGCCGCAAATGCGCGGCCATCCGCTGGCCGGCCTTGGGCTGGTTCGGCAGCGAACTGGGTGGAGGAGCCCCACGGCCGAAGATCACGCTCTTGACGACGTATTGAAGCAGCATCACTGCCGCCGCGAACGGGATAAGCAGTGCCAGGACCGACCACATCGTGATCTCGATGCAGGCACCCCTGGCGCCGAAGAGCAGCGCCCAGAAAAGGCTGACCGTCTCCCAGCATCGGTCCTGAAACTGAATCATCCGCTCTCTCCCGTCCGGCATGCGCCAGCGCAAGATCGGTTAACGGCACATTGGGGCACACGCGTGGCCGCAAAGCAGAATTTCCTCGACCGCGACCGGACGCCGGAGTTCATCGTATGAGCACCACCGTCTTCGTCGTCGTCCTGTTCGCCGCCCTTCTGCACGCGGTCTGGAATGCGCTGGTTAAAGGTGGCGCCGACAAGGCCGCCTCGATGACTGCCGTCATCCTCGGCCAGGGCATCTGTGGCCTTGTGCTGCTACCTTTTGCGCCGCTGCCAACGGTAGAGAGCCTCCCCTATCTCGCCGCAGGCATGGCGCTGCATCTTGGTTACAACATCTTCCTGATACAGGCCTACCGCATCGGTGATCTGACGCAGGTCTATCCCATCGCGCGCGGCGCTTCTCCGCTGCTCGTGGCGCTCGGCACGGCGGTTTTCTTCGGCGCCACTTTCGACAGCTGGGAAATGGCCGCCATCGTGATGATCTCCATCGGCATTGCCTCCACCAGCCTCGCGCGCAAGGCCGATGGGCTGTTCCAGCGCAAGGCGGCGGTGCTGGCCCTGATCACCGGCGGATTCATCGCTGGCTACTCTATCGTGGACGGCCACGGCGCCCGCCTCGCCGGCTCGGCACTCGGCTATTTCGGCTGGCTCTCTGTCCTCGACGCGGTGGTCTTCCTTGTTGCAAGTGCCGTCTTCCGCACCGGCCTGATCCACCGCGCCATCGCGCTGCCGTTGCACCTGACCGTTGGAGGCGGCGCATCCTTCGTCGCCTATCTTCTCGTCGTCTGGGCCTTCACCCAGGCGCCGATCGCGCTGGTCACCGCCCTGCGCGAAACCTCTATCGTCTTCGCGTTGCTGATCGGCGCGACCGTCCTGCACGAACGTATCAACCTCGCCAAGGTCGGGTCCACCGCGATGACCCTGTCCGGCGCGATCCTGCTGCGCATGAACCGGAGCTAGGCCCATGACCGAATACAACTTCGCCTATCTCGACGAACAGACGAAGCGGATGATCCGCCGTGCGATCCTGAAGGGGCTGGCGATCCCCGGCTATCAGGTGCCGTTCGCCAGCCGCGAAATGCCTATGCCATATGGTTGGGGAACGGGCGGCGTGCAGGTCTCTGCCGCCACGCTGACCCCGGACGACACCTTCAAGGTCATCGACCAGGGCGCCGACGACACGACCAACGCGGTTTCGATCCGCAAGTTCTTCGAGCGCACCGCAGGTGTCGCGACGACGACGAAGACCTCCGACGCAACGGTGATACAGACGCGCCACCGTATCCCCGAGGAAGAGCTGACCGAGGACCAGATCCTCGTCTACCAGGTGCCGATCCCGGAACCGCTTCGCTACCTCGAGCCGCGCGAGACCGAGACGCGCAAGATGCACAGCCTCGAGGAATACGGGCTGATGCATGTGAAGCTTTACGAGGACATCTCGCGCCACGGCCATATCGCGACCTCCTATGATTATCCGGTGAAGGTCGAGGGCCGCTACGTGATGGCGCCCTCGCCGATCCCGAAATTCGACAATCCCAAGATGGAAATGCCAGCGATCCAGCTGTTCGGTGCCGGGCGCGAGCAGCGCATCTACGCGCTGCCGCCCTACACGGAGGTGGTCAGCCTCGATTTCGAGGACCACCCCTTCGATCCGTCCAAGGCGCCGCATCCCTGCGGTCTTTGCGGCGCGGCAGACAGCTATCTGGACGAAGTGATCACGGACGATCAGGGTGGGCGCATGTTCGTCTGTTCAGATACCGACTACTGCGAAAGCCGCCGCGCCGCCGGGTACCGGGGCGCGATGGCCGGAGAGGACGCTTGATCGATATCCGCGCACCTGAAGAGCGCGACATCCAAGCGCTGACGGAGCTCGTCAACTGTCCCGGCGTCCGTTGGGGCGCCGACCGCCTTCCCTGCACACCCCGCTCCTGGGTCGAGGCACAGGTGATGCGGCAGGATGCCAATGCGCACCCGATCGTCGCCGAGGTCGAGGGACGGGCCATCGGCTGGGCAGCGCTCCGGCAGAAGCCGGGCCGTTCAAGGCATGTGGGCAGTCTTGGGATATCCGTGCATGACGACTTTCAGGGCCGCGGCATCGGGCGGGCGATGACGGCAGCGCTCATTGACCTGGCCGACAACTGGCTTGGCCTGACCCGCCTTGAACTGAGTGTGTTCACCGATAACGACCCGGCCATCTCGCTGTATCGCGCCTTCGGCTTCGTGATCGAGGGAACCAGCCGGGCCGTATTCCTCCGCGACGGCCAGTTGATCGATAGCCACCTGATGGGACGGTTGAAACCGGAGCAACAACAGAAAAGCACAGCATGATAGTGATTCGCGCTCCCAGACCAGAAGAAGACACCGGCCCGCTGACCGCGGCCACCAACATGCCCGGCGTTCGCCGAGGAACGCTGCGCATGCCGTATACCGGCGAAGCCTTCATGCTAAAGCGCCTGTCCGAACCGTCGCCGAACGTCCACCAACTCGTCGCCGCCTGGGACGGGCTGGCCGTGGGGATGGGATCGCTGATGCTCGGCATGGGCCGCCGCCGTCACTCGGGCGATATCTTCCTCTTCATCCATGACGACTACTGGGGCCGCGGCATCGGTCGCGCGCTGCTGGGCGCGTTGCTTGATCTTGCCGACAACTGGTACGGCCTTTCCCGCATCGGACTGGAGGCATCGCCCAGCAACGACCGCGCAATAGCGCTTTACGAGACGCACGGCTTCGTCCGAGAAGGGCTGAAGCGCGCCGACGTGATACTTGAGGGCCAACTCGAAGACAGCGTGGTGATGGGGCGTATTCGACTGGCCCCCGCACCCGCCGAAGGAGACCCGACATGACTCCGCTCCTCTCCGTCCGCGATTTAACAAAACGCTACGGTGCGCGCATCGGCTGCGCCGACGTCGCCTTCGACCTCTATCCAGGCGAGGTCATGGGCATCGTCGGAGAAAGCGGCTCCGGCAAGACGACGCTGCTCAATTGCCTGGCGGGACACCTCGCCCCCGATACCGGCGAGGTGATCTTCGACACCCGCGCCGATGGCCCGCTCGACACGCTGACCATGTCGGAACCCGAGCGCCGCATGCTGGGCCGCACCGACTGGGCCTTCGTCCACCAGCATGCCCGCGACGGGCTGCGCATGGGCGTAAGCGCCGGTGGCAACGTGGGCGAAAGGCTGATGGCGGTAGGCGCGCGCCATTACGGCAATATCCGCGAACAGGCCGTCGACTGGCTCGGTCGCGTGGAGATTGCCGCCGACCGCGTAGACGACCGCCCCACCGCCTTTTCGGGCGGCATGCAGCAGCGGCTGCAAATCGCCCGCAACCTCGTCACCGGCCCGCGTCTGGTGTTCATGGACGAGCCCACCGGCGGCCTCGACGTATCGGTACAGGCGCGTTTGCTCGACCTGCTGCGCGGCCTCGTCCGCGACATGGGACTGTCCGCCATTATCGTCACCCATGACCTCGCCGTTGTCCGTCTGCTCGCCGACCGGCTGATGGTGATGAAGGACGGATACGTGGTGGAAACCGGCCTGACCGACCAGGTGCTGGACGATCCACAGCACGCCTATTCCCAGCTGCTTGTCAGCTCGGTCCTGCAGGTCTGAGCATGATCAACGCCTACGGCATATCCGGCAAGGGTCTGGCACCGCTTCCGACTACGCGCGGCTCGCTGGCAGAGGACAAGAATGGCCGCGTGGAATTCCCGCCCGATGCGCTCTGGATCGACCTGTACCGGCCGCTTCCGGCGCAGATCTCTGCGGTCGAAAGCCTGGGCATCGACGTGCCGTCTCTCGAGGAAATGGAAGAGATCGAGATCTCCAACCGGATCTACCGCGAGGATGGCGTGGACTACATGACCGTGGTCCTTCCCGGCTTGTCCTCCACGCAGAAGCCGGTCTCTGGCCCGGTCACCTTCATCCTCACGAAGGATCGGATGGTCACGATCCGCCACCACGCGCCAAGACCGTTCGACACCTTCCCCACGCGCGCGGATCGCGCGTCCGGCGGCTGCGCCACACCGGACCGCCTGTTCATCGGCCTGTGCGAAGAGATCATAGCGCGGCTCGCGGACCTCCTCGAAGCGGCGGGTCGGGTCCTGGATGCCGCCGCGCATGTGCTGTTCGCCGACGGGCCGGACCATGCCGATGCCGACCTTCAGACCACATTGAAGGAAGTCGGTCGACAGGGCGAACTGATCGGCCGCGTGCGGCTGGCGCTTCTGACGCTGCAGCGTGCGCTGATCTTTTTCACCACCAACGACCGGGAAAAAGAAGTCGTCGCCATGGTGAAAAGCGGCATGCGCGACATCAAGGCGCTGGAGGTGCACAGCGACTATCTCGCCGCCCGGATCGGCCTGACGGTGGATGCCACGATGGGTCAGATCAACCTGTCGCAAAGCCGGGTCGTGCGGATCTTCTCTGTGGTCGCGGTGCTGTTCATGCCGCCTACGCTGGTGGCATCCCTCTACGGCATGAACTTCGCCATCATGCCGGAACTGCATTGGGAATATGGATATCCCATCGCCCTCGGCCTGATGCTGATCTCCGCGCTGGGGACCTACCTGCTTTTCAAATGGAAGAAGTGGCTATGATCGAGATCTCGGGCCTGTCGAAAACCTTCACCCTGCACAACCAGGGCAGCGCGGTGATCCCGGTGATGACCAACGCCGCGCTGCATGTAGCTCCTGGCGAATGCGTCGCCCTGACCGGCGCCTCGGGCGCCGGGAAATCCACGCTGATGCGGATGATCTACGGCAACTACCTGGCCGCCGGCGGATCGATCCGTGTCGGCGATGTCGATGTCGCCACCGCCGAACCGCGCGAGATCCTGAAGCTGCGCCGCGAGGTCCTTGGCTACGTCAGCCAGTTCCTGCGCGTCGTCCCGCGCGTTCCGACAATAGAGGTCGTGATGGAACCGCTGTTGGTCATCGGCACCGAAGCTGACACGGCCCGCGTCCGCGCCGCCGACCTGCTGACCCGCCTGCGTATCCCGGAAACGCTGTGGTCGCTGTCGCCCACCACCTTTTCCGGCGGGGAACAGCAGCGCGTGAACATAGCCCGCGGCTTTGCTCACTCCTACCCGGCCATGCTGCTCGACGAACCCACCGCCAGCCTCGATGCCGCCAATCGCGAAACGGTGCTGTCTCTGATCGAGGAAGCGAAAACGCGTGGCGTCGCCATCGTCGGCATCTTCCACGACGCAGTTGCGCGCGCCAGTGTGTGCGACCGCGAAATCGACGTTTCCGCCTTCGCGCCGGATCGGGCGGCGTGACCTCTGGACGCCTCATTGCCGTGGTCGGGCCTTCCGGCGTCGGCAAGGACAGCGTGATGTCGGCGCTGGTAGACCTTAAGCCGGGCCTCACCATCGTGCGCCGCGTGATCACCCGCAAGCCGGGCCTTGGCGGCGAGGACTATGATGCCGTCGACGACGCCGAATTCTCCAGCCGTGCCGAAAGTGGCGCCTTCTGCCTGCACTGGCAGGCGCACGGCCTTTGGTACGGCATACCGGTCGCGGTTCAGCCGCTTGTGGCGGCCGGCAAGGACATGCTGGTCAACCTGTCCCGCGCAGTTCTCGGCGAGGCCCAGCGGGTCTTTCCGACACTCACTGTCCTGCACCTGACCGCAAAGCCCGAGACCCTCGCCGAGCGCCTGCAGGGGCGCGGGCGCGAGGACCTGGAAACCATCCGCAGGCGTCTTGACCGGGCCGAGCTGGCACTGCCGGCCGGCGTGCCGGCGCTGAAAATAAGCAATGACGGGCCGCTTAATGAGACGGTAGAAGCGGCAATGGCCGCGCTCTACCCCGCTAGGGTGTAGCGATGGACCGTCTCGAACATCCCGTCCGGACGCTCCCCCGCTACGGCGATCTGGTCGACAACATACGGCCGGGGCAGTTCCGGCAGGTGTGTGTCCACCTCCGCCTGAAACCGGGCCAGTTCGTCAGGAGCCAAACGGCCGGTCAGCGTCATGTGGAACCGGAACTCCCCGAACACGTAGGGGTAGCCCCATTTCCGCAGCATCGCCTCCTGCCCCTCGGTCAGTCCGGCCCTTCGGCGCCGCTCCAGTTCGGCTTCGGATTGCGGTCCGCGAAATGCGTCGAGATCCGCCACGCAGCGCCCGGCGAGCGCCGCCAGCGCAACCGTGTCGCCGGCTGGCTTCAGCGCCAGGAAATGCCCCAGCGCGCCCGGCACCAGCGCCTCCAGATGCACCGGCGCGAGATCGGCGACCAGTGCCTCCGCCGCCTCGAAGAGCGCTTCGGGACTTGTGCCATCCGCCAGCCGGAACGGCGGCTTCAGGGTTCCATGGAACCCGTATTTCCGGGGCGTCGCGGTGGCGTCACCGATACCCGCTACTTCTGGCTGCGGCACCGGCACGCCACGGTCCACATCCCATCCCAGCCACGCCGCCCCGAACTCGGCCAGCGGGCCTTCGGGTGGCAGGTAATAGATCGCATAACGGACGTAATCTGACATGAATTCCCCTTTTCCCCCGACCCGCATGCCAGACCAGGATGACAGCGATGTGGCACAGGAGACCTGCTTCGCCAATGCCCGCATCGTCCTGCGCGACCGGATCGTCACGGGACGTGTCATCCTGGCCGGCGAGACCATTGCCGGGATCGAGGAAGGCACCGGCGTGCCCGCCGGCGCGATGGACTGCGACGGCGATTACCTGATCCCGGGGCTCGTCGAGCTCCACACCGACAACCTCGAACGCCATATCGAGCCGCGTCCTGGTGTGAACTGGCCGCTGGATTCGGCGATCCTTGCCCATGATGCCGAGCTCGCTTCGGTCGGCATCACCACCGTCTTCGACGCGCTGCGCATCGGGTCTGTTCTGTTCGGCGAGGGCAAGTTCGAGAAATATGCCCGCCCAACCGCGTCCGAGGTCCTGCGACTGCGGGGCAAGGGCATCCTGAAGATCAGCCATTTCCTGCACCTTCGGGCGGAAATCTGTTCCGACACGCTGATGGAGGAGCTGGAGGAATTCGGGCCCGACGACCGGATCGGCATCGTCAGCGTGATGGACCACACGCCGGGGCAGCGGCAGTTCCGCGACATCACCAAGCTGGAGGCTTATCTGAAGGGCAAGAAGAACATGTCGGACGCTCAGTTCGACGACCACGTCAGCCACCTGCAGAACCTTCGGGCGCGGGCGGGGGACCGGCACGAGGCGATGGTGGTGCGCGAGGCGCGGCGCTATGGGGCGGTGCTGGCGAGCCATGACGACACCACGGACGGGCAGGTGGCGGTCTCGTCCGGGCACGGGGCGGCGCTGGCGGAGTTTCCGACCACGGTGGAGGCGGCGGAGGCGTGCCGGGAGAAGGGCATCGCCATCATGATGGGGGCGCCGAATATCATCCGGGGCGGGTCGCATTCGGGGAATGTCTCGGCGCTGGAACTGGCGGGGATGGACCTTCTGGATATCGTCTCGTCGGATTATGTGCCGGGGGCGCTGATGCTGTCGGCCTTCAGGCTGGGGGCGTTCTGGGACGACCTGCCTAGGGCGATCCGGACGGTCTCCGAGGCGCCGGCGCGGGCTGCGGGGCTGGCGGATCGGGGGGCGATCGAGGCGGGGCAGCGGGCGGACCTGGTGCGGGTCCGTCAGGCGGATGCGACGCCGGTGATGCGGGCGGCTTGGAGCCGGGGCGTGAGGGTGAGTTGACGGCCCGACGGGAAGGCGTCCCCATGGGGACGGGGGGTCAAGTCATTGATTTCAGGCGTGTTAGCGCTAACCTCGGGTGGGGACGGGTGTGGTCAGTTTGCGGATTGGCCTCTGTGGGATGAGGTCCCCGATTTCGCGGGGATGACGTTGGGAGGTGTTTGGAGTGGTGGGCAGATTGCCCACCCTACGCTTGCCATCAGTGCGGTAAGCGGTCATTCGCTGCGCAACTCACCAACGTCCGCTAAGCGGACGGTCCTGCCGTTCGCTGCAATCGCTCGATCTGTGCCGCAGGAGCGAGAGGTCTCGCCGGAAGGGCGGAAAGCGGACCTTCGCTGCGTGAGACACGAATATCCTCAATGCGAATGGACTGGTCCCGATCGTGTGTAGTCAGAAGTTCGAACGGGCCAAATTCATTTTGACCATTGGAACCTTCCCAGTTTCAATTCTTGAAACGGCAAAACTCCATCTCTGCCCAACACCAACGCTCCGGCCCACCGAGCTTGACTGCAGAGTTGTCGACAAGTGCAAGTGTCAGGCTCTCTTCTTCCCCAAGGTACTCGCGGAGACCTGAAAGCCGAATACTCGCGCCAAATGTCTCCTGCTGTACATTGATCCGCCCAAACTGCTGGTACCATTCCGGTTGACCGGGGCCGCGTCATTTACGGCCGGGAAAGGTGAAGCCCGGGCAAATAGTACAGTGATAGCCAAGACCAGCTCAAAGGGAGACTCCCAGATGAAGCCCGACGACTTCGAGAAACTCGTGGAAGAGATATCTGACGCAGGGAACGACGTCGCGCTGCGCGTGGACAGTGACGTGACTGAGCCGGGCGGCATGGATCGACGGACGTTCTTCGCAACAGCCGCCGGGTCCGCCGCCGGGGCCGC